>JABTUV010000009.1 GCA_015075175.1 bacterium | reverse complement strand
ATTTGGCGCTGGTGCGCATCCGCAAGAGCTACGCGGGCCACGCGCGCAAGGTCGCCTACGGCCTCTGGGGCATGGGGCAGATGATGCTGGAGAAGACCATCATCGTCTGCGACGAAGACTGCGACGTGCAGAATCCCGCCGAGGTGCTGTGGCGGGTGGGCAACAACGTTGCGCCGCAGCGCGACGTCTTCTTCGTCTGGGGACCGATGGACGCGCTGGATCATACCGCCGAATACGTGCGTTTCGGCAGCAAGATGGGCATTGACGCGACTCGAAAGCTGCCCAACGAAGGCCAGACGCAGCCCTGGCCGCCCGACATCGTGATGGACGAAGAGGTGCGGCGCCGGGTTGACCAACTCTGGGACCGCCTGGGAATCCGCCTGCCGTGAGCGCGACGCCTCGCCTGCGGGAAGAAGACCGGGCCAGGAGTCGCGCGGTGCGCGACATGTTCTCGGGCATCGCGGGCGCCTACGACCTGCTCAATCACGTGCTCTCGGGGGGATGCGACGTGCTCTGGCGGCGGCGCGCGGTGCGGCGCCTGCCGGCGCGTCCCCGCGCCCGCGCCCTCGACCTCTGCGGCGGGACCGGCGACTTCGCCCGCGCCCTGCTCTCCGCAGGCCGCGCCCACTCGGTCGTCATCGCTGACTTCGCCCTGCCCATGCTGGCCCGCGCCCGCCGCAAACTGCCGCACGCTTCGGTCAGCTTCCACGCCGTGGACGCCCACTTCCTGCCCTATGCCGATCAGTGTTTCGACGCCGTCCTCTGCGCCTTTGGACTGCGCAACGTCGCCGACCTGCCGCGCGCGCTGGCCGAAGTGCGCCGCGTGCTCGCCCCGGGCGGCGAGTTGCTCGTGCTCGAATTCATGGGAGCACGCCGCGGCCCCTGCTATTGCCTCTTCTCCCTCTACTTTCAATACGTCCTGCCCCTCGTCGGCCGCATCATCTCCGGCAACCGCGACGCCTATCTCTACCTGCCCGAGTCCGTGCGGCGCTTTCATTCCCGCCGCGACTTCTCGGAGCTGCTTGCGCAATCCGGCCTGCGCGTCACGCTCCAGCGCGACCTGCAGCTCGGAATCTCCACCATCACTCTGGCGGAGAAGGCGTGAGCCATGCGCAAACGGCTCCTGTCCCGCGTCGCGCTCCTCGCCGCCACCTGCCTGCTCCTGTTCATCATCGCCGAAGTCGCGGCCCGCATCCTCCTGCCCGCCGCCGCCTTCGGCGACGATCCCACCCTTGCCGGCAATTACCGCCCCCATCGCCGCCTGCGCTATCGCTCCGAGATCGACGGCTTCGACGTGCGCGTGCGTTACAATTCGCTGGGCATGAGGGACGTCGAGCATGCGTTCGAGAAACCGCCCGGCGTCTTTCGCATTCTCGTTCTCGGCGACTCCTTCATGGAAGGCAAGCAGGTCGAACTGGAGGAGACGTTTTGCCGGCGGTTGGAGAGGATTCTCTCGGCCATGCGCGAAGTGGAAGTGGTCAACACGGGCCACGCCGGCTTCGGCAGCGCCGAGCAGTGCCTGGTGCTGCGGCAGTTGGGGCCGCTCATGCAACCCGACCTGGTCGTTCAGGCGTTCTTCATGAACGACGTTTCCGACGACGCGGCGGTCGCCTCGGAGATCGTCTGGAGCGGGACGGGCGCGCCGCTGCGCATGATCGCCCAGGGACCGCGCTCACGTTTCGCGCAATGGCTCGCCGCCCGCCTGAACGCCCTGCCTTTCCGCCAACGCACCCGCTGGGTGCAGGCCGAAGAGATCGGCGATCCGGGGCATGACCCCTTCGCCGTCCTGCGGCCGGGCCGGGCGATGCGCGACGACGCCGCTTGGGACCGCACGCTGAGGTGTCTCTCCGAAACCGCAAGGCTGGCGCGCGGGATGAACGCGGGCTATCTGCTCGTGGTCATTCCGCTGGCGCAGCAGGTCGATCCCACACTGGGCGGGCGCGTCGCCGAAGTGTGGCGGCTGGAGCCGGGCGGACACTTCGACTTTCCGCAAGAGCGCCTGGCCGCCTTTGGACGCGAGGAGGGCATCGACGTGCTGGATCTGCTGCCCGTCTTCCGTGCCGAGGCCGAGCCGCTCCACTACTTTCCCAACGACGGCCACTGGACCCCCGCCGGCCACGCCCTCGCCGCTCGCACCGTGGCGGACTATCTTGGTGGAACGCATGGGACAGTTCCTCATGAGGCTTCGCCTCACCCGTAGAGCGCCAAAAACCGAGACCGCTCCGAAGGCGGGCCGCTCGCGTCCAGGCCGTCCTCTCGATACGCGGCGCGAAGTCATGCCCCGCTGCTTAAGTTGGTCTTCCAGCGCGCCGCTACCCCTCGATACGTCCGCCGCGGCGGACTACTCGGGGGGACGCCTCGAGGACTCGGTTCTTCTTTGTCTCGCAAACCTCTGAGCGTCCACTCTCGGAGCAGTGACTGATTGTCCAGGTGATTTCTGCCGGCAGGCACGCATGAAATCCCCCCACTCAAGAAGCTAATGGCCCGTTTTTCTCCCTTTGCCGCCGCTTGTCCAGCGAGTAAAATCAATAGAAGGGTTCGCACCGCGCACCTACGCTTGGGGAGTTCATCATGCGCGGACGAGGCACGCCGCACAATCCGCCCAATCGCTTCACCCGCGTCCAGTCGCGCCCCGACCCGGCGCTGGACGACTTGCAGTACCTGGAGCCTGAACCGCTTCCCGAGACCGAGTTCATCCCCGACCACTCCAAAAGCGTGCTCTCGCACAACGACAGCCCCGACATCGGCTTCGACGAGAGCCTGAATCCCTATCGCGGCTGCGAGCACGGCTGCATCTACTGCTACGCGCGGCCCATGCACGAGTATCTGGGCTTCTCCGCGGGTTTGGATTTCGAGCGCAAGATTCTCGTCAAGGAGAACGCGCCGGAGCTGTTGCGCCGCGAACTCTTGAAGGACAGTTGGACTCCGCAGCCGATTGCGCTCTCGGGCGCCACCGACTGCTATCAACCCATCGAGCGCAAGCTCCGGATCACGCGCCGCTGCCTGCAGGTGCTGGCCGAGTTCCGCAACCCGGTCACGCTGACGACCAAGAACCGGCTGGTGCTGCGCGACATGGACATTTTGAAGGAGTTGGCGCGATTCGAGGCGGTCCGCGTGCAACTCTCCATCAGCACGCTGGACGCGGAGCTGGCGCGGGTGCTGGAGCCGCGCACGAGTCCGCCGGCGGAGCGGCTGCGGACGGTTGCGGCGTTGAACGAGGCGGGCGTGCCCACTGGGGTGCTGGTCGCGCCCGTGATTCCGGGGCTTAGCGACGAGTGGGTGGCGCGCGTCGTGGATGCGGCGGGCGGGGCGGGCGCGCGCTTCGTCGAGTATCTTCTCCTGCGTCTCCCGCACGGCCTGCCGGAACTTTTCTCGCAATGGTTGGAGGAGCATTTCCCCGAGCGCAAGAACAAGGTCTTGCGCCGGCTGGAGGCGATGCGGGGCGGCTGCCTGAACGAGAACCGCTACTTTCTGCGGTTTGGGGGGGAGGGAGTGTTCGCGGACCAGATCGCGCAGGTGTTCGAGCTGGCGCGCAAGCGGGCCGGCATCCCGGAGCGGGGGCCGAGACTTTCGACCGAACATTTCCGTCGTCCCCTGCCCGGCCAACTGACCTTGTGGGCGTAGTTGCGCAGCGTGCTGCGCTGGTGCGCGGTGCGCACCCTACTGGTGACTGGTGGCTGCGCAGCGTGCTGCGCTGGTGCGCGGTGCGCACCCTACTGTAACCTGGCGAGGATTTCCGCGTATCAAGAGGCAAAGGCGGTCCGTGGACGACATGCAGCGCCCAGCACATGCTGATCCCCGTCGGTCGGTCCGATAAACCGGATATCCGATCGATCCGCGCGACTTCCTGGCGCAGGTCGAGCCGTGGGAAGGCCCGCTGTATCGCCACTGCTACCGGATGATGGGCGATGCGGGCGAGGCCGAGGACCTCTGCCAGGAGACGCTCCTGCGCGCCTACCAGAACCGGCATCGCTACGATCCGGCGCATCGCTTCAGCACGTGGCTCTTTACGCTGGCGACGCGCCTGTGCCTGTCGGAAATCCGGCGGCGGCAGATTCGTCCGCTCTTCATGCAGGGCGCCACCCCTTTGTACTCAAAGGGGCGCCCGGGCGCCGAGGACCCGGTGAGTCGGCTGGCGTCGCCTTCCCCCTCGCCGCGGGAGGCGGCCGAGGCGCGGCAGGCGGAACGGCTGCTGGTCGCCGCCCTGGCGCAACTGCCGCCCGCGTATCGTGCCCCGCTCTCGCTCTTTTATGAGCAGGAGCTCTCCATCGCCGACATCGCGTCGGCGCTCGGGATTTCCGAAAACCTGGTGAAAGTGAGGCTATTTCGGGGCCGCCGGCAACTGCTGGAAATCCTGCGGCCGCAACTGGAGTAAGAATCTCATGCAGCATTCCTCAACAGTCGGCGCCATAGGTTCCATGGGTCTCATAGGTCCCATCAATCAGCGCCGCACGAAGCACAAAAGGGGACACCCTTCATGAAGCAAGCAAACCTCGATCAATGGTGCCGCGAGCTCTTGCTCTTGCGGCGAGGGCAACGTCTCTCCCAGGAGGAGCGGGAGATTCTGGAGCTGTTGATGAAGAGCCGGCCCGAATTGCAGCGGCTGGCGGAGGAACTGGAGCGATTGTCGGTGCTGGAGGGGATGGCGGGCCGCGCGGAGCCGCCGGCGGGTCTGCACGCGCGCCTGTCGGCGCGTTTCCAGCGATCGGCGACGGCGGCCGGATTCTCGCCCCGCGGCTCGCTGCCTTGGCTGGCCGCGCTCGTCGGAGTCGGCGCACTGGGCTACGCGGCGGCCTGGTTGTGGCTGCCGTCACTTTCCGTCGCAAGCTGGCTGCAAGCCGCACTGGACGCTTTCGAGCCGCGGCTCACCTCCGACGGACCGCCCTTCTCCCTGGACGTCCCGATCGCTTTGCAGCTCACGCTGCGGACGGCCTTTTACGCCGCCGTCGCCGCGGTCGCGCTCGCCGGCGCGCTCCTGGGAACGGACCGGGAGCGCACACGACCTCTCAAGTCTGAAATTCCCCGCGAAAGGAAATAAGATCATGAACCGTTCACTCATCACAGCGACTGCCATAGTTGTCCTCTTGACGTTGGGCGCGCCCGTGTGGGCGCAGGCGCCGGAGCGTCCGGCGCTCGCCCTCACCCACCTCGTGGAACTGTTGGGGGCGGTGATTCTGGTGTTTCTTGTTCTCCTGGGCAGCGCCGCCTTTGCGCTTTTCTGGGAGGGGGTGCTGGAGCACAAGATCGCGCGCGGGCTGTCCACGCTGCAGAACCGGCTGGGACTGTCGACGGCGCTGGGTTTCGGCGTGGTGGTGGTGGTGATGGCGCTGGGGCGTCTGGCGCACGGCACACCGGCCCTGGGCGGCATCGTCTTCATCGTCGCCCTGGTGGGACTGTGGCTGGCGGCGCTGGGGCTGGTTGCCTACGCCCGGTGGATCGGCCAGCGCTATTTTCTGGAGGGCCGCGCGCCCTGGCTGGCGACCGCCAAGGGCATCATCGTCGTGCTCCTGATGGGACTCGTGTTCCCCGTCGGCACCTTCGCGCTGCTGCTTCTGGCGGTGTCCGGCCTGGGGGCCATGGTGTACAGTTGGCGGGGCGAGGCGGCGGGTCCGGCGTCGGCGGCGGCCGCTCCCGAGGGTCCTGCGGAAGCATGAGGTTACCCCACAGGTCGGGAGACCTGTGGCTCCCGCTGGCTGCGGTAGGGTGCGCACCGCGCACCGCCCCCGTGCGCACCCTACTGCAGTGCGTCCATCCCCTCGGGTTCGCCCGCGTAGACGGCCCGCGAGCGCATCGTCTCCATCCAGTAGCAGCGCCCGTCGGTGCGAACCGTGACCGTCCCCACGCGGTCCGTGCGCACGACCGCCGCGCCGACGTCACCCAGCCGGTCCAGCGTCTCATAGTGCGGATGGCCGTACTGATTGCGCCCGCACATGATGACGGCCAATTGCGGGCGCACGGCGGAGAGAAACTCGCGGCTGGACGAGCTGCGGCTGCCGTGATGCGCGACCTTGAGCACTTCGCAGTCCAGCGGCAGCGCCTCGTCGACAAGCGTCTGCTCGCCCACGCGGTCGATGTCACCCGTGAGAAGAAACTCGATGTCGCGATAGTCCACGCGCAAGACGACCGAGGCGCGATTGGGCGGGCCGGAGAGAAGTTTCGGGCGCGGGCGACAACACGTCGATCTCGACGCCTGGAAGTCCCGCGATGCGGTCGCCGCGCTCCACCGTGAAGTGCGGAATGCCTCGCGCCTGGATGGTCTCGTCCAGCCGCTGGAAGATGCGCGTGGGTTTGCTCTTGCCCGAACTGACGAACGCGCCGATCGAGCACGTCGAAAGTACCTCCGGCAGATCGCCGATGTGGTCTTCTTCAGGATGAGTCAATACCACCAGGTCGAGGCGCCGGATGCCCTCGTGCTTGAGAAGCTCCAGCAGCCGACTCGGCGCCCCATCCGGATCGCCAGGCCCGCCGTCCACCAGCATGGTTCCCCCGAAGGGCAGCGAGAGCAGCGTGGCGTCGCCCTGGCCGAGCGACAGGAACCGCACGCGCATGACGCCGCGCGCCGGATCGGAGAAGAGGCCGGTCCACACCGCCAGCGCGACAATGGCCAGCCCCGCGACCAGTCGCGGGCGCCGGAGGCGCGGCCAGCGCGGCGGGGAGGCGAGAACCAGGAGCAGCAAGACGGCGCAGGCGACCGTGGTCTCCGCAACCGCTCCGCTGCGCCACACCGCCCAACTCCAGGCCCCCGTCACGGCTATGATGCCGGAGAGAATCCAGAGCAGCGCCGCCAGCGGCCATGAAAGCAACAATAACACTCCATCCGGCAGCGGCAAGAGTGACAAGAGGTTGAAGAGCGCGCCCAGCGGCATGATCAATGCGACCATGGGAAGCGCCAAGAGGTTGCTGGCGACCGGCAGAAGACTGGCGCGCCCGAAGTGATAGAGCAGCAGCGGCGTGTTGACCGCCGTGGCCACGCTCGAGGTGAAGAGGCCGGACAGCAGTCCGTTGCGCCAGGGACGATGCGGATGATGCAGCTTCTGCAACATGGGATTGCAAACTATGAGTCCGGCCACGGTGAGATACGAGAGTTGGAATCCGGCCTCCAGCATCTGATAGGGAACGAAAAGCAGATTGGAGAGGGCGGCCAGGGCGAGCAGGTTGAGACCGTCGGTATCGCGGTCCAGGAGCCAGCCGAGGAGCAGCACGCCGGCCACGAGGCCGGCGCGCACCGCGGGCGCCCGCGCGCCCACGAGCAGCACGAACGCAACGATCACCGGAAGCGCCAGGATGGCGACCGCCCGGCGCGACAGTCCCAGTCGCCGCATGGCCCAGAGCATTCCCGCCACGAGGCCCATCACGTGCAGACCGGAGACGGACGTAAGATGATAGAGTCCGGAAGTGCGCAGCGCCTCGGTTTTTTCCGGCGTCCAGCCGCTCATTTCTCCCAGCAGCATCGCCAGCGCCAGCGAGGCGTGCTCGGGTGCAAGATGACGCGACAGTGCGCCCGCGATGGTGGCCCGCGTGGAGAAGAGCCAGTGCTGGAGGCGAAAGCGGAGGCTGCCGTCGCGGCCCATCACTTCCGCTGCACGATCCCGACGCTGCCAGACGCGCGCGGCGATATTCCGCGCCGCGTAGTAGTCGGGCCAGTCCGGTTGGCCGGGAAGTCCGGAGGCTTCGATGGGATGCAACCCGCCCTCGATGGCCAGCCGGTCGCCGGGGCGGTAGGTTCGCGCCGTTTCCGTCGCCAGGCGAATCATGGCGTGGGAGGAGAAGGTGTAGGTGCGACGTCCGACGGTTGCGCGCACGTCGGCGAGGCGCCAGGTTCCGCGCTGCCGCGACGACAGACAGTCCAGCAGCGTGCCCTCGACCCGGCCCGCATCCAGCGTGGCAAAGAAGCGCGCCTCGCGCGCCCGCGCGCGGCTGGATTGTTCCCATCCGTCCCAGCGCAGCGCTCCCAGTCCCACCAGCGAGACCAGCACCGCCACGAACGCCGGTCGCCGCGCCCTCGTCCACGTCAACAAGGCGACCGCCGCCGCGAGAAACACAATACAGAGGCCCAGTCCCACAGCCGGCGGCGCCATCTCATAGTGCCCCAGCGTCAGGCCAAGTAAGAACGCCAGCGTCATGGGGACCATGGGCCGCTTCACGCGCCGAACGACCTCTCATGCCGGGATGAGTACCCGATGCAAACTTAGCAGTCGAAAACCGCCGCGTCCATCCGCCGTTGCCGTACCCGCGACGTTCCCGCGCCAGTTGCGCCATCCCGCTCAACGCTTGCCCACCGCCCCTTCAACGTAGCGGCGACATTCTGTCGCCGGTGTCCAGCCCATTTGTTTACCACCGGGAATGTTAGTCCTCCGGGGTTATGATGCCCGCCCACCAAGGCGGAGTTGTCGACCTCAGCCCCGCGTGATAGAGTTCTGCCGGCCCGGAGGATAGGGCCCGCTGGAGAGCGGCCCGAGCGCCGTGGCCGGCGCCTGTACGGAGAGGGGCGGGGACGTCCATCCCTGCCTTTCGCTTGCTGGTCTCCGGGAGGCCGGAATGCGATAAACTCCGGGGTCCGGGGCAGAGGCCCCGCTTCTTTCTGCCACGCCGCACGGGAACTGCGCGGGGTGCGGTAACCCAGGCTGCTGTGCGGGCGGGCCAGGTTAGTAGTCTCTGCGCCACCTCAACGACCACCTTCGCCTCCAAGGATGCTGGAACAGTTCCAGGTTCAAGCACTCGTCCCGCAGCCAGCCGTTGGCTCCCCCCGAGGGATTCTGCCACGGGCTGCCCGGATCGATGTGGTGCGTCTCTACGCCCCGCTTCGACAGCCAGGTCGAGAGCGCCTTGGCGATGAACTCCGGGCCGTTGTCGCTGCGCAGGTACTTGGGCGTCTCCCCACTCATCACCCGCTCCAGCACCCGGATCGTCCTCGGCCTTCATCCTGCGGTCCACTTCGATCACCGGACAGTCGCGCGTAAACTCATCCACCACCGTCAGGAGACGCAGTTTACGGCCCTCCGCGGTGGCATCCTCCATGAAGTCGTAGGTCCAGACGTGGTCCGGATACTCGGCCCGCAAGGGCGTTGGACTCTTCTCCCCACATCGCCGGCGCCTCTTTCGCCGGGGCTGGACACGGATAGCCATTGGTTTCTACTACCTCCGGCTATCCATACATTACACCTTTTACAATTTGGCTACCCCTGGATTTGAGGTTATGCAACCGCGTCTAGGTAAACTCTTCGACAGCGTTATTGCCCTTCATGGCGAAGCCCACGCCTGGAAGGCTTCCATGGTGCGCGAGAACCTCCGTAACTTGCCGCAAAACGTTCCTATCCGGACCCGCATCCGGGCGTTGGTAGAGATGTTGGACCGCGCCTCCGTTACCGGGGTAGTCGTTCCGCCAATAACAGATGTCCTCGTCGAACCCACCGTGGGTGAGGAGCCAGGATCTATCTCCGAGGATGACGTTGATGAAAACGGTGGAGAACTCATTCCGACCTAGGGAGATCCCATCTCCTTCGCGGGTCAGCACCGACCGCGGGACGTGCGGGTGGTGCGGAGGTGGAACTCGCATCGGCGACTTGCGGTCGTCCCTCACGGCGAAGCGTCGCGTCGGCATCCTGCCGACACCACGTGCGCCATCGGGGACGCGACGTCCCCGCCACCGGCGACTGCAAGTCGCCGCCACGGTCAGAAAATGCGCACCGCTTGCACCGGCGGCAGGTGCTCGGAGAGCGCGCCAACTCTCCCCTAGTCCTCGCTCACCCACAGCGACCCGTCGTGCCCCTGAACGCCAGCAGGTCCCCTCCTCGCTGATGTCCAAGCCGTGCCGATAGGTCGGATCGTAGGCGTGCTCCTGCGGTAGTCCATGCGCAGCACCTCCCAGCCTGGCCCCCGTCGAGGCGCGTGCGCGACACGACCACCTCCCCGTCTACCGCCATGCGCTGCTCGTCCTTCACCCGCCGGCACGGTCCCACCGTCTTCGGGTCCCTGGGATGCACCACCACCGCGAAGCTGAAGACCGACGGAGCCACGTTGGTGATCTCCGTGAACGTCTCTCCCCGTCCTCGCTCTTGAACACGCCGTTGTGGTGCTGGACCCAGATGATCGGGCGCGGCCTGGCACTGCGCCAGCCGATGCACGTCTTGGTTGACCAGATCATAGGCCTGCTACCTGGCGGCATCACCGTAATCCTGGCGCAACCCCTTGCCGACGTTGCGCCAGCTCCGCCGCCGTCCAGGTCTTCCAGACGCCGCCGCACAGGATGGCCAGCGCAGCACGTTGGAATCGCGCGGATCCACGAGAATGGAATGAATGCCGGGATAGTCATAGCCGCCGCCGAACCAGCGCCGTCGTTCGGGCCGATCCCAAAGGGATTGCACAATCCGCCAGCTCCGACCGGCGTCCTCGGAACGAAACAGCCCGCCCGGCGCCGTCCCGCACCACAGGACGCCTGGCTCCTCCGGCCCCCGCCTCCAGCGCCCAGATCAGTTGCAGGGTGTGGGCAATCACCATGTTGCGAATCGGGTCGCGCCACTCCTCTTCACCTTCGGCGGGCGGGGGATAGACGGGTGCGGGCAGCTCCTCCCAACCGGTGCCTCCGTCGCGCGAGGCGTGCAGCTTGACCCCGAAGTGCCCGTGTCCGACCGCCACGTAGAGTGATCCGTCCCGCCCGTCCCGCAATACCATGGTCGCCGAGACGCCCGGAAACGCCAGCCGCTCGATCCTCCAGTCGCTTCCGTTACGCCCGTAGATGAAAAGTCCCTTGCGCGTGGCCACGAGCAGTCCGCTGGGCATGGCGTCTCCTTTTAATCGAGAATTGAAATCAGCCGCCCGAGAGCGCCTGCATGACGTAGACGTCCGAGTCTTCCGCAACCGGATCGGAGAGATGTGCACGGTCCCGCACGGCGGTTCCGTCCACGAACACGGTCATGTGGGTGCGCAACGCGCCTCGATCGTCCAGTACGTAGCCGCGCGCGCGGGGATGTGCGGCGAAGTACGCGGCCAGGAGTTCAGCCACGGTCGCCCCCGGCAGCCGCGCCGAGGGACACGCCACGTGCCGCTCCAGGTTGTGTGTGAAATGAATCTGCGCCATGCGCTTCCCCGCCCGTTCGGCGCTAGGATAGCCGATCAACCCCGCCTGGCGCAAGAGGTTCGTGAAAGGGTCCTTCGCCTCTCCCACTGGGGGGAAAATTGGGGTCAGCGCCTAATTTCGCCCAAGGCGTCACGCAATCGTCCGGTCCTTGCCGCAAAATTAGGCGCTGACCCCAATTTTCCCCTCAATACCACCCCGCCGGGTCCTGGTTGTAGTAACGCGCCAGTTCCTGGTAAAGGTCGGGGTGCTCGCGGCGGAGGCGCAGGGCCTTCTCGAAGAAGACCTCCGTCGCCACGGCGAAGAACTCTGCGGGACTGGTAGCGGCGTACTCGTCCAGGAGCGTGGAGCGACGGCGCGCGACGGTTTCGCGCAGCTCGCGGTAGTGCTCGCCCAGGACCGCCGCCCAGCGGCTGGCCTGGCCGCGTTCGCCCAGCCACGGCGCGCCGTCCACGTCGCCGTCCTCCGTGTCCAATTGATGCGCGAACTCGTGCAGTACCACGTTGAATCCCCGCCCGCCGGCCAGCACGTCCTCCCAGGACAGGATCACGTTGCCCCGCGACCAGGACTCCCCCCGGCGCACGTCCTCCCCCCCCTCCCGCACCAGGTCCGGTTCCAGCACCTGCCGGTCGTCGACCAGGAACGCGCGCGGATAAACCAGAACCGACGAGAGACCGGGATAGTAATCCGTCTTGCGATGGAGCAAGAGAAGACAGGCCTGTGCGGCGATGGTGACGCGAATCTCGTCGCTCATTACGAGGCCGCCGCAAGCCTCGAAGTCCTTTTCGGCGAGGAAGACGAGCGTCTTGCCGTGCAGCTCCAGCCGGTCAGGCGCCGGCAGGCGGCGATAGAGGCGGAAATTGCGCGACAGGATGTCCACCCACGCCTCGGGAAAGGGCTGCGCGGCGATGCGGGCGCGGCGGCGATGTTTCAGGATGCCCAGCATGGCGGAATCTCCGTATCGTGCATAAGACCTGGGGGACCCGTAGGACTTAATAGGACAACGGCTTCAGTCGCCGGTCGGCGCCCACGCGGGCGGGGCGGGGGCGGGACTGCGTTGGCGCGACAACTGCCCGCAGGCCGCCATGATCCGCTCACCCTTGCTGTGCCGGATGCTGGTGGCAATGCCTGCCTGGGTCAGCCACTCCTTAAAGCTCCGCTCGACCTGCGCCGAAACGGCCCGAAACGGCAGGTCGGCGATCACGTTGTAACGCAGGAGGTTGACGTGACAGGAGTCGCGCGCCAGGAGCGCGGCCAGCCGTTCGGCGTCCTTGCGGCGGTCGGTGGCGCCCGCGAGGAGCAGGTATTCGTAAGTCACGCGCCGGCCCGTCATGGTCGCGTAGGCGCGCGCGGCGGCGAGCACGTCCGACAGGCGATACACGCAGCCGAGGGGCACCAAGCGCCGGCGAATCTCATCGTTGCTGCCGCCCAGCGAAACGGCCAGCGTGAGCGGCAGGCCCTCGCGCGCCAAGCGGTAAATCTCCGGGACCATGCCCGCGGTCGAGACGGTCATGCGCCGCGGACTCATGCCCAGGGCCTGGGGATGGGCGAGGATGCGGACGGCCCGCACGATCGCGTCATAGTTTTGCAGCGGCTCGCCCATGCCCATGAAGACGAGATGCTGCGGCAGCCCCGCGTCCCGCGCCGCCACCACGACCTGCCCGACGATCTCCGCCGCGGACAGGTTGCGCCGCAGCCCCATCTGGCCCGTGGCGCAGAACCTGCATCCCAGCGCGCAGCCCACCTGTGAGGAGATGCACAGCGTGTCGCCGTAAGACTGCCGAATGCGCACCATCTCAATGTTCTGACCGTCGCAGAGCGACAAGAGGTACTTGACCGCTCCCTCCTTATCGCCCCCGGACTTCTGCGCGATCTCCGGCAGCGAGAGATCGAGCCGCTCCGACCAGCACCCTCGCAGCGCTCTGGGCAGGCCGGTCACGTCCTCCAGACGCGCAACATGATGGCGATAAACGGCGGACAGGAGCTGGCCGGCGCGATAGCCGGGCTCTCCCTCCGCCTCGACCCACGCCGCCAGCCCTTCCGGCGTCTCGCCCCAGATATTCACGCGCTTCCCACCGTCCATGCCTCCCAGCATAGCACAAAATCCTTTCCTGTTGCGCCTGACCAGACGCCTGCGGTATATTGTCCCGTCTCATGGCGCCTGTAACAACCCTTCTCATCTGCGAAGACGACGAATCCATCCGCGTGCTCTGCCAGCGGATTCTGGAGGACCCGGCCCGCAACATCCTTTTGGCGGAGACCGGCGAGGAGGCGGTCGAGCTGTATCGCATCCACAGCGTGGACGCGGTCCTGTGCGACGTGAAGCTCCCGGGCATCTCGGGCCTGGAGGTGCTGGAGGAGATTCGCCGCCTGGACCCCTGCGCGATCGTCGTCATCATGACCGCCTTCGGTACCATCCAAAACGCGGTCGAGGCGCTCAAGCGCGGCGCCTTCGACTACATCACCAAGCCGTTTTCCTCGCCGGCGGAGCTGTCGGTGGTGATGGAAAAGGCGGTGGGACAGCGGCGGCTGCTCCTGGACAACCTCGAGCTGCGCCGGGCGGTGCGCGAGAAGTACTCGTTTGACAGCATCATCGGCAAGAGCGCGGCCATGCAGCCGGTGTTTCGCACCATCGAGAAGGCGGCCCCGACCGACAGCACCATGCTGGTGCGCGGCGAGAGCGGCACCGGCAAGGAGCTGGTGGCGCGCGCGCTGCATCTTTCCAGCCGCCGCAGCCTGCGCCCCTTTGTGCGCGTCAACTGCTCGGCTTTCACCGAAAGCCTGCTGGAAAGCGAGCTCTTCGTGCACGTGCGCGGGGCCTTCACCGGCGCACTCAAGGACCATCCCGGCCTGGTCGCCGCGGCGGACGGGGGCACGCTTTTTCTGGATGAAGTGGGCGACACGGGCCTGGAACTGCAGGCGCACCTCTTGCGCGTGCTGCAGGACGGCGAGTATCGCCGCGTGGGCGAGACCCGTACGCGCACCGCCGACCTGCGCGTGATCGGTTCCACCAACCAGCCGCTGGAGGAGTTGATCCGCAAGGGCCGCTTCCGCGAGGACCTCTACTATCGCTTGAAAGTGATCGAGATCCACATACCCCCGCTGCGCGAGCGCATGGACGACCTGCCGCTTCTCATCAAGCATTTCCTGGAGCGGCAATCCGAGAAGCAGGGGCCGCGGCCCGACGGCTCGCGGCGGCAGTTCCGGCTCGATCCCACTGCGCTCGCCATCCTCAAGCAGTATCGCTGGCCGGGCAACGTGCGCGAACTGGAGAACGCCCTGGAGCGCGCCGCCGTTCTCTGCGAAGGCGACGTCATCCATCCCAGGGACCTTCCCGCCGAACTGGTGCGCGCCGAGCTGCTGCCCTGGCCTTCCCAACCCGGCAAGGGGCTTTTGGAGCTCAACGAAGAGGAGCAGATCCGCGCCGTCCTGCGCCAGACCGACGGCCATCGCACCAAGGCGGCGGAAATCCTGGGCATCACCCGCCGTACGCTCTACGAGAAGATCAAGCGGTTTGGAATCGAACTGTGAGAAGCGTGGGGAAGTCGCCCATTTCCGCTCGACGCCTCACTCCTGCCGGATGCCTGACACTTGCGCTGGAGGGTGACACTCCCGCGATGCGATAATCCGAAAATGGGCGCCTGCTCTTAAGAATGGGACCCAGTAGGATCGCGCGAGAAAGAAAAATCGAGTCCTCGAGTAGCGGCCCGACGAGTTCATCGCCTTGATGCGAGATGTCGCTTCGGGCGGCGTATCGAGAGGACGGCTTTGACGCGCCCAGTCCGCATTCGGAGCCCCCGCGGTCGTTTTTCTCCATCGGTGAGGCAAAGCCTCGTGAGGGACCGTCCCTTCGCCGCATCAATCGACGGCGGCCGCCCTGCCGACTAGAGTCACCCTCGCCGTCGGCATCCCCGCGTCCCTTCCCTCCACCGCCGGGCTGCATCCGCCGGCGAAAACCTCCAGGGTCCCCGGCGACACGATCCAGTTCTCGTCGCGATCGATCACCGCCATCTGTCGCGGCGTGATGGTGAACGTGAGGGTATCGCTCTCGCCGGGCCGCAGATAGAGGCGACGAAAGCCGACCAGGCGCCGCAGCGGCGCCGGCGCGCCCCCGCCCAGGTAGACCTGCGCCACTTCGTCGCCCGCGCGCCGTCCCGCATTGGTCACGCGCACGGATACGCGCATCGGCTCGCCTGCCCGCAACTCTCCGGGAACGGTGAGCGCGTCGTACCTGAACGTCGTGTAGCTCAGCCCGTAACCGAACCGCCACAGCGGCTCACGGGTGAGGTACCGGTAGGTGCGGCCCTTCATGCTGTAATCGCGGAAATCCGGCAGTTCGCCGGTACTCGCATAAAACGTAACGGGCAGCCGCCCGGCGGGATTGACGTCGCCCAACAGCACTTCCGCCAACGCATGCCCGGCCTCTTCGCCCGGATACCAGGCGCACACAATGGCGGGGATGTGCTCCTTCGCCCAGGGAACAGCGACCGCGCTGCCGGTAAGCAAAACCAACACGATCGGTTTGCCGGTCGCATGCAACTCTTTCAGCAGTCGCTCCTGCACTTCGGGGAGTTCGATGGTCGCGCGGTCGCGTCCCTCATCTTCCAGTTGACAGGAGAGACTCAGGACCGCCACGACCACGTCGGCCTGTCTGGCCGCGGCGACGGCCTCTGCAAGCCGCTTTTCGCCGGGCACGGCCCACAGAAGTCGCATGACCGCCCCCACCTTGGCCTCATAGTATTCGATGCGCAGCTCGTAACGCCGGCCGGCCTCCAGCGCAACCGTGACTTCATGCGTGGTCGGCGCGTGCTGGGTCCAGTCGTCGATCAGCTTCTCCCCATCCAGAAAGAGCCGCGCGCCGTCGTCGGCGGTGACAGCCAGCGTGTAGCGCCCGCTCATCTCGGGCACGAGCGCGCCGCTCCAGCGCACGGAGAAGTCGTCGGCGGGCAGGCCGGGCGCGGGCGCGCCGCCCCAATTGAAGGCGATGGTCGCATCTTGCCGCACCAGCGCCGGATCGCCGGAGAGCTCGCGGTTGCTGAAATATTCGCCGCGGAGGCCCGGCCTGCCGTCCGGCGCGCGCAGACATCCGCTCGGGATGGTTCCCAGCGAGGAGACGCGGACGAGATCGCATCCGCGCGCGTAAAGCACGTTCTTCTCCCCCAGGCGCGCGCGCAGTCCCGCCAGCGGCGTGACCGGATCCACCGGCGTCCCATGGTAGTTTCCCAGGAGCACGTTCACGTCGTCCGCGTTGGGGCCGACCACGGCGAACTTCTCTCTTCCCGTCTGGGGAAGGAGGTTGCGTTCGTTCTTGAGCAGCACGATGGACTGCCGGGCCGCCTCGCGCGCGAGTTCTCGATGCGCGGGCGAACCGACCACGCTCGCCGGAATCCGCGCGTAGCGCACGCGGTCGGGCGGATCGAACATGCCCAAAAGAAAACGCGCGCGCATAAGCCGCGTGACCGCGAGGTCGATCTCCTTCTCCGAGATAAGGCCCCGCGACACGGCCCCAATAAGGGCGCCATAACTGCGACCGCACTCCAGGTCGCAGCCGTTTTTCACCGCCAGCGCCGCCGCCTCCTCCGCCGTCGGAACCACCCGATGGTCGCGCCAGATGTTATCGATGGCGCCGCAGTCGGAGACCACGTAGCCGTCAAAGCCCCAGCGCTCGCGCAGGATTTCGCCGAGCAGCCGCGGATGCGCGCAGGCCGGATGGCCGTTGACGCGATTGTAGGCGCCCATCACCGACTGCGCGCGCGCCTCTCGCAGCGTGGCCTCGAAGGCGGGCAAGTACGTCATCCAGAGGTCGTAGTCCGACACGACCGCGTTGAAGTGATGCCGTTCGGCTTCCAGACCGCTGTGCACCGCGTAGTGCTTGGGCGTGGCGACCAGTTTGAGATGCCTGGGATCGTCCCCTTGCAGCCCTGACACGAAGGCGACGCCCATGCGCGCCGTGAGAAAGGGGTCCTCGCCGTAGGTTTCTTGGCCGCGCCCCCAGCGGGGATCGCGGAAGATGTTGATATTGGGACTCCAGAAGGTGAGGCCGGTATAAATGCGGCGCACGCCCCGCCGCGCGGCATCGTGATGCTTGGCGCGGGCCTCGTCGGAGATGGCGTCGGCCACGCGCCGCATGAGGGCCGTGTTGAAGCTCGCCGCCAGCCCGATGGCCTGCGGAAACACCGTCGCCGTGCCCGCCCGCGCGACCCCGTGCAGGCATTCATTCCACCAATCATACTCGGGGATACTCAGACGCTCGATGGCCGGAGCGCTGTTCTGCATCTGCCCCACCTTCTCCTCCAGCGTCATGCGCGACACGAGGTCGGAGAGCCGCTCTTCCAGCGGCAGGTCGGGATTCTCGAAGGGATACGCCATGGCGACCTCCACGGGATGAAGAGTGGCGGCGAGCGCGAGCAGAAGGGCGCGCGCGATGTTCATGGGAGGGAACCTCCAATGGGGTAAGTGGAGGCATGATACGCCCAGGCGCGGGCCAGGGGAATAGGACGAATGGGACCGATGGGACCCATGGGACGCCCCGAGGGGAGCCTCGCCGGTACCCGCGCGATGCGGGGCAGCCGGCCGCGTGACACTGGCGGAAGCCCTCTGCGCACTCGCACGACGTCCCGTAGGTCGCATGGGTCCCGTAGGTCCCGTTCCGCCCTTTTCCTCTACGGCCTGCGCCCCCCGCGTGCTATCCTGGACCCATGACTCGACCACCTGCACTCGAACCTGCTCGGCCTAACGTCAGTCATCGCGGCAGGGTGGCGCTGTGCGCGGCCATCTTGGCGTGCCTCCTGGGGTCGTGCGAGAACAGCCCGCCGCCTGCCGCCGGGCCGCCGACCCCGCCCGTGCTCGTCGCCGAGGTCGAGCAGAAGATCGTGCCCCGCCAGTTGCCGACCATCGGCAACGTCGAGGCCGTCGCCACCGTCGAGGTCCGACCCCAGGTCAGCGGCGAAATCAAGTCGGTGCACTTCCAGGAGGGCCAGGACGTGGCCGCGGGCGACCTGCTCGTCACCTTGGACGAGCGCCCCTATCGCGCCGCGCTGGACCAAGCCCAGGCCGCGTTGGAAAAGAACCGGGCGCTCCTGCTTCAGGCCGAGGCCAACCTGGCCCGCAACCGCGCCCAGTCGGAGAACGCCGACCTGGAGGAGAAGCGTTACGAGGCGCTGTGGAAGAGCGGCTCGGTGTCCAAGAGCGAGTATGACAAGGTGCGCACGGAGGCGGACGCGCTGCGGGCCGCGGTGCAATCGGACGCGGCCGCGGTCGAGACCGCCCGGCGCGAGATCGGCGTCGCCGCCGCCGCCCTCGAAAGCGCCCGAATACGCTTGGATTACTGCACTATCCGCTCGCCCATCGCCGGTTGCGCCGGCAGCCTGGTAGTCCACGCCGGCAACGTGGTCGAGGCCAACGATCCCCTCGTCGTCATCCGCCAGTTGGACCCCATCCACGTCGCTTTCGCGCTGCCCGAAACCCATCTGTCGGAGATCCGGCGCGTTCAGGCCCAGGCGCCGCTGTCCGTGCGCGTGGACGTTCCCCAGGACCCCCGCGGCCCGCTCTTTGGAAAACTCACCTTCATCGACAACGCCGTGGACAGGACGACCGGCATGATCCGCTTCAAGGCGACCCTTTCCAACCCCGAGCGCCGGCTGTGGCCGGGGCAGTACGTCAACGTCGCGCTCATTCTCTCCGACCGCGAGCCTGCTCTGGTCGTCCCCGTGGTAGCGGTGCAACCGGGCCAGGATGGACTGTTTGTTTACGTTGTTCGCAGCGACAACACCGTCGAGCCGCGCACCGTCACGGTGGAGCGCGAGGTGGACGGCCAGGCCGTCATCACCGCGGGCCTGTCGGCGGGCGAACGCGTCGTCACCGACGGCCACTTGCGCCTGGCCCCGGGCATGGCGGTCGCCGTCAAGCAGCGGTTGTCGCCCGCGCCCCGACAGGTCGCCACGCCGCAATCGGAGCCGGCCTCGTGAACCTGCCCGAGCTCTGCATCCGCCGTCCGGTGATGACCACGTTGGCCATGCTGGCCATACTTCTCTCCGGCGGCATGGCCTATCGCCTCCTGCCGGTCAGCGACCTGCCCAACGTGGACTTTCCCACCATCCAGGTGCGGGCGAGCCTTCCCGGGGCCAATCCGGAGACCATGGCCGCCTCTGTGGCTACCCCGCTGGAGCGCGAGTTTTCCACCATCGCGGGGCTGGACTCGATGACCTCGACCAGTTCACAGGGCAGCACGCAGATCACGCTGCAGTTCAGCTTGGAGCGGGACATCGACGCGGCGGCGCAGGACGTGCAGGCCGCCATCGCCAAGGCGGCCCGCCGCCTACCCGAGGACATGCCCTCTCCGCCCACCTACAGCAAGGTCAATCCCGCCGACCAGCCCATCATGTACACCTGGCCCTGACCTCCGACGTATTGCCCCTCTCCGACGTGGACGAGTACGCGCAGACGCTGATCGCGCAGCGCGTCTCGATGCTGCCGGGAGTGGCGCAGGTGCAGGTGTTCGGCAGCCAGAAGTACGCGGTGCGGGTGCAACTGGATCCGCGCAAGCTGGCGGCCCACGAAGTGGGACTGGACGAAGTGGCCGCGGCGCTGCGCGAGGGCAACGTCAACCTGCCCACGGGCAACTTGGAGGGAGCGGCGCGCGCCTATACCCTGCGCGCCGAGGGCCAACTCACCAACGCCGACGCCTATCGCCCGCTGATGGTCCGCTATCGCGAGGGCGCCGCCCTGCGCCTCGCCGACCTCGGCCAGGTCCTGGACAGCGTCGAAATCAACCGCGTCGCCAGCTGGTACAATCACTCCCGCGCCATCGTCATGGCCATCCAGCGCCAGCCCGGCGCCAATACCGTCGCCGTGGTCGACCGCATCCGGCAGCTCCTCCCCTCCTTCCGCCGGCATCTGCCCGCTTCGGTCGAGCTGCACATCCTCAACGACCGCTCCCAGAGCATCCGCGAGTCCGTCGCCGACGTGAAGTTCACCCTCATTCTCGCCATCATCCTGGTCGTGCTCGTGATCTTTCTCTTCCTGCGCCGCGTCTCCTCCACCCTCATCCCCAGCCTGGCCTTGCCCATGTCGCTCGTCGGCACCTTCGCCGTCATGCACCTTCTGGATTACAGCATCGACAACCTCTCCATGATGGCCCTGATCCTGTCGGTGGGTTTCGTGGTGGACGACGCCATCGTGGTGCTTGAGAACATCGTCCGGCACCGCGAGTCGGGCAAGAGCGCGCTGGCCGCGGCGCTGGACGGCTCGCGCGAGATCGGCTTCACCATCATCTCCATGACGCTGTCGCTGGTGGCCGTGTTCATCCCGGTGCTTTTCATGAGCGGCATCCTGGGCCGGCTGCTGCACGAATTCTCCATCACCATCTCGGTCGCCATCCTGATCTCGGGACTGGTTTCGCTGACGCTGACGCCGATGTTGTGCAGCCGCTTTCTCACCGCCGAATCCAGCCGCCGTCACGGCTGGTTCTACCGCGGCTCGGAGCGCTTTTTTGACGGGATGTTTGCGTTCTACAAGTGGAGCCTGGGCTGGGCCATGCGCCTGCGGGCGGTGGTGTTGCTGCTCTTTTTCGTGACGCTGGCGCTGACCGGCTATCTCTTCGTAAAAATCCCCAAGGGTTTTCTGCCCAGCGAGGACACGGGACAGATTTTCAGTTTCACCGAGGCGCCGCCGGGGACCTCCTTCGCCTCCATGTGCGAGCATCAACGGGCGCTGGCGGACGTGGTGCTGAGCCATCCCGACGTCTCCTCGCTCTCCTCCAGCGTGACCGAGAGCAACACCGGCCGCATGTTCATCCGGCTGCGCCCCCGCGACGAGCGCCGGAACTCGGCCGACGAGATCATCCAACAGTTGCGGCCCCGCCTGGCGGAGGTCCCCGGCATCTCGGCCTTTCTCCAGAATCCTCCCCCCATCCGCATCGGCGGCCGCCTCTCCAAGAGCCAGTACCAGTTCACGCTGCAAAGTCCCGACACGGCGGAGCTCTACCACTATGCGCCGCTCTTGGTGCGACGCATCGCCGAGCTGCCGGGATTTCTGGACGTGACCAGCGACCTGGAGGACAAGAATCCGCAGGTCCGCGTGGCCATCGACCGCGACAAGGCCTCCAGCCTGGGCGTCTCGGCGCGCCAACTGGAGGACGCGCTCTACACCGCCTACGGCAGCCGCCAGATCGGCAACATGTACCTGCCCAACAATACCTATGCCGTGATCCTGGAGCTCCTGCCCGAATATCAGGCCGATCCGGCGGTGTTGTCGATGCTCTACGTGCGTTCCGACAGCGGGCGCTTGATTCCGCTGGACGGGATCGCGCAACTGCGGACCGAGCGCGGCCCCCTGACGGTCAACCACCAGGGGCAGCTGCCCGCGGTGACGGTGTCGTTCAACCTGGCGCCCGGCATGGCCCTGGGCGACGCCGTCGCCGCCGTCGGAGCGGTCGCCGCCGAGGTCGTGCCCCCTTCCGTCAGTACCAGCTTTCAGGGCATGGCGCAGGCCTTCGAGACCTCCATGCGGGGGCTGGGCCTGCTGCTGATCCTGGCCATCGTGGTCATCTACATCGTGCTGGGGATTCTCTACGAGAGCTTCATTCATCCCATCACGATCCTTTCAGGATTGCCCTCGGCGGGGGTGGGAGCGTTGGCCACGCTTATGCTCTTCGACTGTGAGCTGGACCTCTACGGCTTCGTCGGGATCATCTTGCTCGTGGGTATAATGAAGAAGAACGCCATCATGATGATCGACTTCGCCCTGGCGGCGCAGCGGCAGGAAGGCAAGAGTCCCGAGGAGTCGATCATTCAGGGCGCTCTGGTGCGCTTTCGCCCCATCATGATGACGACCATGTCCACGATGATGGGCGCCTTGCCGATCGCGCTGGGACACGGGGCGGGCGCGGAGGCGCGGCGTCCCCTCGGATTGGCCATCGTCGGCGGGCTGGTCGTCTCGCAGTTGATGACGCTTTATCTGACGCCGGTTTTCTATCTCTACCGAGAAGTTGCGCCATCTGCGCCGCCGCGCGTCGGTCCAGGCGCCGGCTTTGGCCGCGCGCTCGTAGCGCCCCTCCCCTTGATAGGGGTGCCGGGGATGAACGCCGACCCTCACTTCCATCACTGCGTCGCAATTTTGGTACGCCGCTTGCGCAACTCCAAGGCGTCCCTCGCACCATCCGGCGCCCCGGAAGGTTTTCTAACTTTATAAAACCGCGCTGGTTAGCGCAATTGTCCGGAGAGGCCGGCGGGGCTGGCGCAGCGCCCGGTCCCGGCAAGGAAAAGCAGACTTGCCTCAAGTTCAACGCAATTTGAGACAAATTTCCTCACTCGTGAGGATCAGGGAAACAGCGACAAGAAACTACCAAAAGGAGACTGAGATGATCACGGTTGACAATGACAAGTGCGATGGCTGCGGCACCTGCGTCGACGCCTGCCCGACGGGCGCCATTGTCATGGAAGACAACAAGGCCAAGGGCACGGAAGACTGCGTGGACTGCGGCCTGTGCGTAGAACAGTGCCCCAACGGCGCCATCGCGGTGGCCGCGTGAAGCAGCGATTTCAACCCCTACCATTATAACGTAGGATCGGGGCCTGGAACGGCGGGCGTGAAGCCCTTCATTCCAGGCCCCTCCCTCATTTGACTCCCAACCCCTTCCCTGGCATACTGGCGACTTTTTCACCAACCTTCGGAGGTCCTGTGATGCGCGTGGCGCTGGGACAAATTTATGTCGAATACAACCAGGTCGAATCAAACCTGGCGCGGGTCCAGGCGGCCATTGCCTGGGCGGCCACCCAGGGTGCGGACCTCGTTCTCCTGCCCGAGACCTGTCTCATCGGCTGGACCAGCGACCAGGCCTTCGCCCTTGCCCGGCCCATTCCCGGCCCTTACACCCATCGCATCGCCCGAGCCGCCCGCGACCACGCCGTCTACGTCTGCATCGGCCTCACGGAGAAAGTCGCCCAGGGCATTTACGACTCGCTGGCGCTTTTCGGGCCTGACGGCCGCCTGCTCTTCAAGTATCGCAAGATTCACAACGAAGGCGGCTTCATGAACCCCAATTATCTCTCCGGCGATCTCTCGCAGGTGGAGGTCTTTCAGTTTCCCTTGGGCAAGGCGGTGATGGTGATCTGCGCGGATTCCTTCAATGCCGACGTGCTGGACATCATCAAGGGGCTGGATGCTGATTACGTGCTGGTTCCCTATGCGTGGGTGACGCCGACGGGCACGCCGGCATTTCCACCGGTTACGGTGGACGCGAGCGGCAGGATGACGCCCGTGCCCCTGCCGCAACCGCCCGGCCAGCAGAAAATCTACACCCTGCCCGAGGTCGTCTCGACCATCAGCGCGTTCATGGAGACTCCCGTCGTCGGCGTCAACCTGGTGGGGAGCGTGCCGAGTGGGGTGCTTGCCAACTTCGAGTATCGCGGCGCCAGTTGCGTGGCCGACGCCACGGGCGCTTTGACCGCCTGCTGCAGCACCGACCCCGAGCTCCGCCTGGCCACCGTGTAGGGTGCGCACCGCGCACCCACTCCCCCGCCAACACTCACGCCGGTGCGCGGTGCGCACCCTACGATTTCTCGCACCAGCGGGCCAGGTAGAGTGACAAGAGGTCGGAAAGACTGTCGTAGATGCGCCGACTTTCCGGACGGCCGGTGCGTTCCACCAGCTGCCGCGCCGACACGCCGTAATTGACGGCAAGCCCCATCGGGCGATTGGTCTCGTACGCCTCCACCAACGCGGCTACGCTCTGGCGCTTCAGATTGCCCAACTTCCACCATGGCTCCAGCGTGCCCATGTTGGGATAGACGTCAAAGCGCCCGGAGACCAGGAACCACACCTCCTCCGGCTCGGGATGGGCGGAAGGGAAGGTCTCGGGCCTGGCGGCAGCCTGCCTGCACCATTCCGCCTCCGTCTGCCACAGCTCGTTCACCTGCCGATGGCGGCGCGAACTCTCGACGAGCGGCTCGGGGATGCATCCCTCCACTTCCTCCAGGGTGGGACGCAGATACTCGATGCGGCGCGCGTCGCCCGTGGGCATGGGCGTGCGCAGGAACAGGACGAACGGCTTTCCCAGCGCCTCGGTCCGTTCCGGCAGTCGCAG
Organism: bacterium; assembly: GCA_015075175.1. Classification (GTDB taxonomy): domain Bacteria; phylum Hinthialibacterota; class Hinthialibacteria; order H5-UNCL2; family H5-UNCL2; genus H5-UNCL2. The sequence continues at coordinate 196,392 of JABTUV010000009.1, read as the reverse complement.
CTCCTCCAGCGCGTGCATGAGCTTCCCCAGCTCGGGCAGGCTCTTGCGCGTGAGGAAGACCTGGATGGCGGGGGCGATGCCCGCGTCCAACATGCGCGGCAGCGCCGCCAAGTGGTCTTCGTAAGCGCCCTTGCGGCGCGCAAACCAGTTGTGCGTCTCCCCCACCCCGTAAAAACTGAGCCGGCACGTCTCCAAACCCACCGACCTCGCCCACGCGGCGTACTCCGGCTCGCGCGCCAGCCGCCAGGTCGACAGATACTCGCGCGGCGGCGCTTCTCCGCCGGACAGCCGCTCCTCCAGTGTGCGCAACTCGCGGTAGTTGGGGGCGTAGTCCGGCTCGTGAAACCAACTGGCGACACTGATGCGCGCAAAGTAGGCGCCCTCCTCGCCGTCGCGCCGATACTGGCGGAACTGCTCGGTCAACGGCTCCATTTCATCCTGTGGCACGTAGGGAGCGACTGCGGACCCCAGGTAGCAATGACGGCACGCGCTGGGGCAACCCCGCAAATCGAAGGCCAGGCCGAGCTGGCGGCTGGGGAACGCGGGCATGGTTGTACTCCGTCCGGGCGCGGCAAGGAGCACGGCATCTCGGGTAGGGCGCCCTCGTCAGCATACTACGCCCGCACGACGCCCCCGGCAAGCCCCGCTTGCAGCGGCAGACGCCGCTTGCGTCCCGTAGGTCCCATCCCCCGCCTTCTCAAAAGGGAGCGTTGTGTTGATCCGCCGGCGCTTCCATGCCATAGTGAGCCGCGTGAAACGCTTGGTCCCGCGGGAGGAATCCGGCCGTGAACGAAACGGATCGAGAACATCTCCGACTGCTCTCCATCTTTCACTACGTGGTGGCGGGCGTGTTGGCGCTGTTCGCCTGCGTTCCTATCATCCACCTGGGCGTGGGGTTTTTCCTCATCTTCGCGCCGCCGCAGGGCGAGGCCGCGCCGCGCGCGTTGGGTGTTTTCTTTGTAGTGCTGGCGTCAATCCTGATTCTGAGCGGATGGACGCTGGCCGCGTGCTTGGCTTTCGCCGGCCGTTGCCTGGCCGCGCACCGCCGCTATACCTTCTGCATGGTCGTCGGCGATCGCCTGCGTCTTCGCCGCTGGGAACCGTCCTGGGCGTCTTCACCATCCTCGTGCTCATGCGGCCGGGCGTGAAAGAGGCCTTCGCCTCCGCCCGCGACCGCGACGGCTACGAGCGATGAGAGTCCCACGCCGCCGCCCCCGGCCACCCTACGCCCTGGGCCGCACATCCGGAATCAACCCGAACTGAAGAAAGGAATCGGAACAACCTCCATGCGCAAGGTGCTTCTCTTTTCCATTCTGCTCCTCCTGGGACTGGCGGCGTCGCAGTGGCTGCCGGCGCGTTTGGGGACCTCGTATGCGCTCGCGGGCGACATCGTCCGCCTCCTGACCATGGTCGGTCTGTCGTTTATCATGATCCGCGTCGGCTACGAATTCGACATCGACAAGTCCCGCCTGGGGCAGTACGGCTGGGATTATCTGGTGGCTTTCACCGCCGCCAGCCTTCCCTGGGCCTTTGTCACCCTCTACTTCGTTTTCGTGCTTCTGCCGCCGCAGACCTGGAGCATGATGGCGGCCTGGCAGGAGACGCTTTTGGCGGGACGTTTCGCCGCCCCCACTTCGGCGGGCGTGCTCTTCTCGATGCTCGCGGCGGCCGGCCTGGGCGCGACCTGGTTGTTCCACAAGGCCCGCATTCTGGCCATCTTCGACGATCTGGACACCGTTCTCTTGATGATTCCCCTCAAGATGCTGATGGTCGGGGTGGCGTGGCAGCTGGGACTGGTCGTGGTCGTCATGGCGGTCATGGTCGCACTCGCTTACGTCCTCCTGCACCGAGTCCGCATTCCGGCGACCTGGCGCTGGGTACTGGGGTACTCCGTCGGCATCTCCGTGTTCAGCGAACTGGCCTACCGGGGCTCGAAGCTGATCGATGAGTCGGTTCCCATCCACATCGAAGTGCTGCTTCCCGCCTTCGTGCTCGGTTGCATGATGGCATACCCGGAGAAAAACGTCGATGGCCGGAAAACGCCGGGCGACTCTCACGCGGCTCATGCGCTCATCGACACGCCGGTGGAGCGGCGCGCGACGACCGCCGTCTCGGCCGTGTTCATGGTGCTGGTGGGAATGTCGATGCCGATATTCTGGGGCGAGACGTTGGGACCGGGAGGAGCCACGGTCGGCCGGGTGGAGACCACCATGCACGGCGCGGGCAGTCCCGTCGCAGAAGCCACCGCGGCCCGACTGGGCGCATCGCGGGAAGTGGGGCGCGTCACCACGGCTCAACCCCCCATGCGCTGGAGCGAGATCGTCCTGCACGTCCTCGTCGTGACGGTGCTCTCCAACCTCGGCAAGATGTTTCCCGCCTTCTGCTACCGGAGCGAGGCGCACTGGCGCGAGCGCTTGGCGGTCGCCATCGGCATGTGGCCGCGCGGCGAGGTAGGCGCGGGCGTACTGGTGATTTCGCTCAGTTATGGCATCGGCGGGCCTATCGTGACCATCGCCATGCTCAGCCTGGCGCTGAATCTGCTTCTGACCGGCGTGTTCATCTATCTGGTCCGGGGACTGACGAGACCGCTGCCCGCGTATGGGCCGGAGGCCGCCGTGCAGGGCGCCGCGTGAGGACGCGCCGCCTCCTCTCGTGCTCAGCTTCGGCGCATTTTTCCACAATCGCGCAATTTCACGTCGTGCCGCACGCGTTGTACCCGCGCGGGCTGCGGACCATCATGCCCGCCGGCGTGGCGCCCCTCGCCCGGCGGTAATCCCCCCAGCCGCCCTTCTTATAAGGGGGAAGTACGTGCGGATTAAGTATGCCACACCTGGAGACTAGGCTGTCATTTCGACCGAAGGGAGAAATCCAGCGTCATGTGCCGGACACCCGAGGGACGAGGGGGGAAGATTTCTCCCTTCGGTCGAAATGACAGCATACTTCGGTCGAAATGACAGCATACTTCGCTCGAAATGACAGCGACGTTGGGCCGGCGGTGGGCCGCCAAGCGGGGATCTGCCTGCAACTGCCATCGCAACCGTAGATTCCGGCTGCTGCGCCCGGGGGGGAGAGGGGCGACTGGTCGCGGCGACGCCTCCATGCTACGCTGTCCCCACGATGTCCCACATCCCCATCCTCTACGAACTGGTCCTGGTGATCGGCGTCTCGCTCATCACCGTGGGCGTGGGACGCTACCTGCGCATCCCCACCCTGGTGGGATTGCTCGTGGCCGGCATGGTCGTGGGGCCGGGGATGCTGGGATTGGTCGAAGACCGCGCCAGCATCGAGACCATCGCCCAGGTCGGCGTCGTGTTTCTGCTCTTCACCATCGGACTGAAGTTCTCGCTGCGGGAACTGGCGGAGATGCGGGGCTTGGTGCTGGGCGCGGGGGGGCTGCAGGTCGGTCTGACGACGCTGCTGGTGGCGCTGGTTGCCGGCGCCACCGGCCTGCCCTGGCCGACAGCGGCACTCCTGGGCATGTTGGTCGCCATGACCTCCACCACCATCATGCTCAGGATTCTGGAGGAGCGCGGCGAGGTCCACGCGCCCCACGGTCGCCTGGCGCTGGCCATTTCCCTTTTCCAGGACCTGTCCGTCATTCCCATGATGCTGCTCCTGCCCCTCTTGGCGGGAGAGCGCGCCCCGCTGCTCTCCGGCCTGTTGGCGATCCTGCGGACCCTCCTCTTCGTGGCCTTTCTGCTCCTGTGCGCCCGGTACTTCTATCCCTGGCTCTTGGCGCGCGTGGTGCAGACGCGCAGCCGGGAGATGTTCGTCTTTACTACCCTCTTCTTCTCGCTGGGCACGGCCTACGTGGCGGGGCTGTCAGGCATTTCACTGGCGCTGGGCGCCTTCCTGGCCGGCATCATGATTTCCGAGTCGGAATACTCGCACCAGATCGTGTCCGAGATCGCCCCCTTGCGGGACGTCTTCTCCAGCTTGTTCTTCGTGTCGGTGGGCATGTTGGTGGAACCGGCGCAGTGGGGGGAGCATCCCCTGCAACTCGTAGTCCTAAGCGCCGGGATCGTGGTCTTCAAGACCCTGGTCGTGCTGCTGGTGGCGCTGTTATTCGGGTTCGGGACCCGGGCCGGCACGCTGGCCGCCCTGGCCAACGCCCAGATCGGGGAATTTTCGTTCATCCTGGCCCACGCGGGCGTGGCGCTCGGACTCCTGTCGCCGCAACTGTACGGTCCGGTCCTTTCCGCAACCCTGATTACCATGGCGCTCAGCCCGTTTCTGTATCCGCTGGGGCCGGTGCTGGCGGCGCGGCTGCAGCCGTTGGCGTGGCTGGAACCCCGCCTCTTTCAACCGCGCGGGCGCCTGCGTCGCTTGGAGTCCGCCCAGGGCGAGACCACCGCCGGCTGGGAGGCCCATCACGACCACGTCATCGTGGTCGGCTTTTCCGTCAACGGTCGAAACGTGGCCCGCGCCCTCCGCCAACTGGCCGTTCCCTACGTGGTGCTGGAGATGAACCCGCGCACCGTCTTGGCGGAGAAGGACAAGGGCGAACCCATCCTTTACGGCGACGCAACCCAAACCGCCGTGCAGCGGCACGTCGGCGTCGAGCGGGCGCGCGAGCTCGTCGTCTCCAGCGCCGATCCTACCGCCAACCGCCAGATCGTTTCCACCGCCCGCCGGCTCAATCCCGACCTCTTTCTGCTCGTGCGCACGCGATTCGTTTCGGAAGTGGATCAATTGCACCAACTAGGCGCGGACGAGGTGATCGTGGAGGAATTCGAGACTTCCCTGGAGTTGACGGCGCGCGTCATGGCCGCATACGGCGTGCCCAACCATCGCATCGCGCACGAGTTGGACGGGTTGCGGCGGGAGCGTTATGAACGACTCCGACCGGGAGGCCGCACGCCGCCGTCCACCACCTTGCGCGCGCTCCTCTCGGAGGGCGAGCTGGACGAGATCACCCTGCTCGCAGAGTCGCCCGGCGTCGGCAAGAGCCTGCGCTCGCTGGACCTCCGCCAGGCCACCGGCGCGCTGGTCGTCGGCTTGGAGCGGGCCGGCGACCTCTCGACCAATCCCAGCCCCGACCTCATCCTGGAGGCCGGCGACAGCCTCTTTCTCTGGGGAAGGCCCGCGCACCTCCTGTCCGCCCGCCGGGCACTGCTGGGCAAGTAGGGTGAGTTCCACCCACCTACCGTTGGTCGCGGTACCCTCGTGGGCCAAACCCGCCCTACGCCGCTGGTACGGCCGCTTGCTGAGACTCAATGTGAGGTAAAGATTACAACTTGTGTGGATTCCCGCACATCCGGTATATTCTGCCCTGGCGCTGAACAAACTTCCGTCCCTTTTCGTCATTTGGTGAGAATCAAATGCGCCAAAAGGGAACACCCGCAAGGGCTTGGCGCTCAAGGGGGGACAAAACGTGGGGGCTCGTGCACTTTTTCACCCCTGCGGTATACTGAATGCGGTCGAAAATGGCGCTCGATTTGATTGAATTCGAGAGAATTGGTTTGAAATCGCGCCAAGAAGATTACTTCGGCACGGATGTTGCGATGAAGGTTATTGAGAATGAATGGAGGTTCGCCGAAAGCGATTCGGCGGACCCAGGCGAAAAGGAGGTGGCCGTGGTGAACGCGACAATCGATACCAACAAAGTCACGCTCAGCCGTCTGCGCGCCGCGGGTTACACCGTAATGCCGGTGCAGGGGATGCGGACCAATCTGGTCACCCTGAACAACAAAACGGTGGCGTTCTGGACTCCGGGCATGACCGGCAAGGAGGGTCTCCTGACCGTTCTGGACGAGAACGTGATGAACCGGCTGCAGGCCCACTGAAAGCGACCGGCTCTTTTTCAGCCGCTCGCCGGGCGCGACCCGGCGGAAGGACGTATCGCAAAAGGCGGGAGGTGAAAGCCTCCCGCCTTTTCTTTATTGCCAGCGGCTGCTGCGGGAGCGGTCGGAGGCGAACTCAGTACTTTCCGTATTCCTGGTAAGCGTCAAACAGCGCCGCGATATTCTCCGTGGGCGTGTCGGGCTGGATGTTGTGCGCGGTGCAGGCGATGTAAGCGCCGCCGGGTTTGCCCTTGTCGAACTGCTCCTTGACCATCGCGCGCACGTCCTCGGGACGGCCGTTGGGCAGCGTCCACTGAATGTCCATGCCGCCCTGGAAGGCCAGGTACTTGCCGTACTCGGCCTTCAGTTTGCCCAGATCCATGCGCGCCGCCCGCGGCTGCACGCTCTGCAGGATGTCCAGCCCGCATTCGATGAACTCCGGGATCAAATCCACCACGCAGCCGCAGGTGTGGTGCATCACCTTCATGCCGTACTTGTGCGCCTGCTCGATGTACGCCCGAAATCCCGGCTTGAAGAACCGCCGCCACATCTCGACGTCCATCATGGTGTTCTGCTGCGTGCCGAAGTCGTCCCCCATCATGAAGATGTCGATCTTGCCGTTGGCGGCGGCAAAGACGCGCTCGTTGTAGGCCAGGAAGTAATTGCGGATGTGCTCGATGATGCACTCGGCGATGGCCGGATTGAGTCCCAGATCAACGTAGGCCTGCTCCATGCCCCGAATGTACATCATGGGTTTGAACTGCGCGGTGCGATCCAGCCGGTCGCCCGCGTTCACCACCACGTACTTGCCGCGAACGGCGTCGCACTGCGCCTCGAAGTCCGAGTAGTCCCACAGGTCGGCGGTCGGCCATCCCGGATACTTCTCGATCTCCTGGACCGTCTCCATGTGTTCCAGGGGCGAGACGGCGACGTGCTTGTAGGTCCACTGGTACTTGTGGCCGTTTCTTTCGCGCTCGATGTGCATGATGCGTCGCCGCACCCCCCACAGGTCCTCGACCGTGCCGTCGGGGTGCGTCTTCATCTTCTGGCCCGCGTAGCTGGGTCCCTGGAGATAGCGGAAGTCCACGTCCAGCTTTTCCAGCAGCGCGTTCCGGTCGGGCAGGTTCCACTCGGACAGCAGCCGGTCGTAGACCTCGTCGGCCATCCAGCAGTCGAAGGGAACGCGGTCGGGTTCCTCGTGGGAGAGACAGATTTCAACGCGCGTGCGGTGGTCCATGAAACTACTCCCAAACCATGCTGGACTGATGTTACGAGAAGTCTGGACGGTCAGGCAAGAGATAAATCGGCGGGGTCAAGGAAATCACTTCCGGGGTCGTGATTTGCGTAGACGCCCAGGGGCGTAGTTGCGCAGCGTGCTGCGCCGTGAGCGCGGCAGGCGTCTACAAGATTCGTGGCCGAGGTAGTAATGAGATGGCGTATCACTCCCATGCTGTCCGACGCAATGTTCATTAAATTCTGGGGAATTTGATCAGATTCTTCTAACATCGTGACATACCGTTCATTGAAATTCGCGTGCAAGGGCGCCCCAATTCCCCCAGGGAGGGAAAAATGATGCTGCCAGATCATTGCACCCTGTCGTTCGCTATGATTACCGCGTTGACAGCCGCCGCGGCCGCCCACACACCGACGCCGACCGCCACGCCCACGTCTTCCCCCACGCCCACGCTCGTGCCGCCGCCCAACGACACGCGCGCCCACGCCGACGTGGTCACAACCGTGCCGTTCACGCGCGTCGTGGATACCCGTGGCGCAGCGCGGTCTCCCGATGATCCCTTGCAGCCCTGTACGTTCGGTGGCGCTTATGCCAACAACCGATCCGTCTGGTATTGCTACTGTCCCGTTTCCACCGGCAAAGCCAACGTGTTTGCCGGCGGTTACGACACGGTCGTCGGCGTCTGGCAGAGCGATGGGTGCGCCGCATTGACCGACCTTGTCGCATGCGTGGATGCGTTCGGGCGGACGACGCCGGAACAGTTCAGCTTCGCGGTCGTGGAGGGCAATGTGTATCTGATCGAGGTCGCCGCGTATGGCGAGGGACTGGGCGGCGATTTGGTCTTCGCGTTGCAGGGGCCGGCAGCGACGGTTCCCGCGAGCGCGACGTGTTCTCCGACGCCCACGATGACGCCCGCCGGGGGCGGAGGAAGCGTGGGCGGCGCGACTCCGGTGGCGCCGACCGCGACGGCCTCGGAGACCGCGCCGCCATCTCCAACGCCCACGGTAACGCCCGGTTCGCGTGGAGGAATCGTTGAGGACGCCACCCCGACAGCCACTCCGAGTGTCCTGACTTCGGCGCCCGACTACAATCAAGACGGACGCGTGGACCTGCTGGACCTCATGCTCCTGTTGGACACGCGACAGAAACCTCCCGATTCGTCGCAGTCGGCGGCCGATCCCGCTGACTACCGCGATTTATTGCGCCTGGCGGAATGGTGGGGCCGGGTGGTCGGCGGACGTCCCTAGGCCGCCGGACGTCGATGCCAGACCGCGCCGGGGGGGGAGGGACGGCCAGTCCATCCGGCGGCGCGCAATGCCTTTGCCTTTCGGACGCGATGGCCGCATAATCGGCTCCGTGCCATTCCCTGCCGGAGACCGAGACGCTCATGCGCAAGCATCCCGTTCCAGGCGACCGCCTCCTGCCGCTGGGGCTCCAGATGCTTTACGAAGATCGCGATATCTTCGTGGTCAACAAGCCCGCCGGCCTCCTGACCATCGCCACGGACAAGCAACGGGAGCGCACCGCCTACCACGTGCTCACCGATTACGCGCGCAAGGGCAACGCCAAGTCTCCCCACCGCGTCTTCATCGTGCACCGATTGGACCGGGAGGCGTCGGGCATTCTCGTATTCGCGCGGACAGCTAAGGCAAAGCTCCGCCTGCAAGGCGAGTGGGACCGCACGCGGAAAGAGTATCTGGCCGTCGTGCATGGCAAGCTGGACAAGCGCGCCGATACCATTACGACCTATCTGGCGGAGAACCGCGCCCACATCGTCCACTCGACCACTGATCCACGGCGCGGCAAGCCATCGCAAACGGCTTACCGGGTGCTGCGGGAAACCAAGGCTTACAGTCTGCTGGCAGTGGGTCTTTTGACCGGCCGCAAGCATCAGATAAGAGTACATCTGGCGGGGATCGGACACCCGATCGTCGGCGACCGGAAGTATGGCGCGCAGCAAGACACGCACAAACGGTTGGCGCTGCACGCCCGGTCGATTACTTTTTTGCACCCCTTCAGCGGCAACCCGATGATGTTCGAGGCCACAACGCCGGGTTACTTCAGGACGCTGGTGGGGGAATTCGAGATGGCGGCGCCGCCCCCCTGTGCAGGCCCTTGAGCCTATTCCCGATGGGTTTCAGGGAGTCGACGGGCGAGCCGGCTCTGCATCCGCCGCCTTAAAATACAGTACGGCGTCACCGGCGAACGGGGGCGTGAACGATCGGCTGCCGGTTGCGACGTCTATCCTGCCCGTCGTTGGGCGGGCGACGTTGCCCGAAGTCTGGCGGCGAGCCGTGTCGCGGGCAGGCGTTTTCCACCCGGCTTGAACAAACGAAAATCTCCGCCTCCGCGGAGTTCAGGCTTCAGCCTGTCTGCGCGCAAGCTGAAGCTTGTACTCCGGGTCGGCACTCCGCGCCCCATCAAAGTCGAAATCCGCCTCCCAGCGCATCACCCGCATCAATCACGAACTGTGAGTATCCTGTGATCCACGCCGTGCCGATGATCTCGGGTATGACGGCCGGGAAGGGACCGACGGCGGTCGCGCGCAGGGCGCGCGCGGTGAAGGTCGTGCCGAGCGGGCCGGCGTGGACGGTGGGCGCGTCCAAGTCAAGCTCGCCCCGCGCCCACAGCGCCGCCAGGTGCGCGCTCGTGCCCGTGCCGCAGGGAGAGCGGTCGATCTGCCCGTCGCCGAACACCACGCAATGCGCGTAATCGACGCCGGGCGCCGTGCTCTTCCAGTAGAATTCAATCAGATCGACGCCGGCCGGATACGGCTGCGTGGGATGCTGGACGCAGAGGGCGGCGGACAGCGCGTCGCGCAGGGCGAGACCGACCTGCACCAGCCGGTTTGGGGAGCCGGCGCGAGGCCGTGCTTTTGCCCGTCTACCAGCGCAGAGCCCGCCGAAGGCACGTCGCAGGTGATGCGGCCCAGGCCGGCGACATCGAGCACAACGTCGCTCTGTACAAGAAACGACGGCACGTTTTCCAGCGCCACCTGCCGCGCCTTTCCGTTTTCCACGCGCACTCGGCAGCGCACCAGCCCCGCGGGCGCCTCCAGCATCAGCACCGTCTCCGGCGGGCTGCACGCAACCCGCCCGGTTTCCACCGCGACCGTGGCCACGCCGATGGCGCCGTGCCCGCACATGGGCAGCCATCCGCCGCCGTCCATGAAGACCACCCCCAGCTGCGCCTGGCTTTGCGTGGGAGAGAGGAGGATGGCGCCGAACATATCGGCATGGCCGCGCGGTTCGTGCATCAACGCGGTGCGCAAGGCGTCGGCGTGGACCGCCAACCAGGCGCGCTTGTCGGCCATGCTGGCGCCCGGGACCTCGGGCAGGCCGCCCACGACGATGCGCGTCGGCTCGCCCGCGGTATGCGACTCGACGCATTCGATGGGACTGGAAAATTTCACGCCAACCACCGCCCAACCGCAGTCGCGCCGCGTGCTGCGCCACTGGGTGACCGTTCCCCGCGCCAAGCCTGCGCGGAACAGGCGCAGCCCGCGGCGCAACGACACCGTACCGCCGGCGTCACAGGTGCTTCTTGATGAACCCGACCAGCGCGGGCGTGTCAATCACGTGGCCGCCCTCGTGCACGTGCAACTCCACGTCGTCGCTCCGCCCAAAGCACCGGTACGCCGGGATGATCTCCTCCAACGCCAGCCGCGCCAGCGGTACGTAGAACGATCCCGGCGGCTCGCGCAGCCCGTTCTGGCATTGCAGCGCGCGCGGCGCCGTCAGCGCGTAAATGTCCGCATAGTCCACCAGCTCCCGCTCGCCCGGGAACTTCCAGCACATGCAGTGCCCCTGCTCCATCCGGTCCATCAGGGTCAGGAATCCGCACGACACGGAAGCCTTCAAGCGCGTATCCATCGCCGCCAACCACATGACCATCTCTCCCCCCAAGGACAGCCCGCCGCAGGCGATGCGCTCTCCATCCACTTCCGGCAGCGATTGCAGGTAGTCCACGCAGCGCATCAGGTCCCACAGCCGCTCGCCCATCAGCGTGCGCCCGGACTCGTACACCTCGTGCTGCGACACGTCGGTGGAAATGGTGACGCAGCCCTCGCGCGTCAGGGCGTCGCCGAAGCGATAATAGATGCGGTTGCCCGAGGCCGGATCGATGTCAAACGGCGTCCAGCGCGTGCTGCCGTGCCCGCCGATACAGACCACCGCGGGATGCTTGCCCGAGAGCTTCTTGGGCTTGCCCAGCCAGGCCTTGATGCGCCGGCCCGGCGTCGAGTTGAACTCGATTTCCGACAGCGTGTAATCCCCTCGGTCGGTCGTCGAGAGCACCTTGACGTTGAAGGGGATGGGCTGGGCGCGCTGCACAAGATCGGTCATGGCCAGGAGTTCGAAGAGTTTGGGGCGCAGCGCCTCCTGCCAGGCGCGCGCGTCTTCAGCGGTCGTGGCGGCGAAGCGCATCGAGCGCAATTGCACCGCGTCCTCCAGTTGCAGGCGCTTGATGACATCGGCGCGGAAGGCGCGGATGTCGGCGGGCCGCGCGCACAGGAAGTCGGGTCCGTATGTCTCCTCCACTTCGGCCGCCAGCCGCTCCAGCGCCGCCAGATGGCCGAGGATGCGATGCCGCAGGATCATGCGCTCGGTCGGCAGCTGATGCTCGCGCGGCGTATCCACGTCCAGGTAGCGCCAGGCGGAAAACAGCGCCTGCTGATGGTGGTCGTGCACGTCGATCACGATTTCCATGCGGTCGAAATAGGCCGTCAGCTCCGCGTAGTCGGTGGCGGGAAGGATGACGCGCGTCTGCAGGAGGTCCTGCCGGGCCTCGCGGAGCAGTCGGCGGGCGGTCTCCTTCTCCATCGCCAGCTTGGTCAGCAGTTCGGGGGTGGGATGGAGGAACTCCTCGCGCTTGCGTTCATCGACCGGGGCGGCCGTCCACTTGGCGCGCGTCCAGTTGGAGAGGGCGTCGTGCGCGTAATCCCAACTGGGCACGCGCGAGTGGTTGGCGACCCATTCCTGCAAGGGAAAGAAGATCATGTTGTTGATATCGAAGCTGCGCTTGAGGGCGCGCATGACGAGAAGCCCGCCGGCGCTTCCGTACCTCTCCGTGGCCCAGCCGTGCCAGAGATACTCGACCTCGGGCGCGGGACTGCGCAACAGCACGCTGTAGGCGCGCAGGTTCACCTCGTTGGGCGTCCCCAGCGCCGTGTTGCCAGAGCGCTCCACCCGCGCTACCGCCCCCGTCACCCCCTTCGCCCGCGCGTAATCCAGTACCTGTTTGACATAACCCACGTTGTCGAAGGGAAGCTGGTTCTGGCCGGAGAACTCCATGCCCAGGTCCAGCTCGACGATCTGCCGCAGCCCGCCAACGTCGCCCAGCACCGGATTGTAAGGATAATACGGCGACCAGTCGCCCGGCACGCACTTGCTCATCACCATCAGCCGCTTTTGGACCAGCTTGTCCGCCGCGGCCAGAATCAATCCTTCCCGCATCGCCTCCAGTTGCCACGGTTCGTAGGTAAAGGTGCGAAAGATGAGCGCCTTGTCGTGCTTCTCGCAGATGCGGGCGAAGGTCCGGGCCAGTTCGGCCACGCGCTCGGCGGGCGGCTTGTCGGAGACCACGTGGCTGTCGAGGATGACGGGATAAACGCACTCCCAGGCGGTGACCACGAGGCCGTCGATCGCGGGGACCTTCTCGAACACGCGGTCGTATTTCTCTTCCAGCCATTGGTAATAAGCCTGGGTGAGTTTGACACGGCGGCCGTCGCGGAACTCCTCGGGAGCTTCGGACAGCTCGTTGACCCACATGTCCACGCGGAGTCCGGCCTCGTGGGCCATTCGCGTGACGGTGTTGACGCGGTGGGTGATCTCGTCGGCGCGCGGGCCGCCGAGCATCTCCTCCACGCGCGGGCGCACCACGCCGTGGCAGAGCTGGACGCGGTTCATGCCCGCCGCCTTGGCCCGCGCCACGAAGTCCGCAAGATAGTCCAGATCGCCGTGAAGCGTGCTCCAACCGCGGTACTCCAGCACGTCGCGGTCGGCTTCGGGCGCCTGGGCGGCGGCAAGGCTGCTCATGAGCATGAGCGAGAGGCAGACGGATACGATGCGACGGCAGGGCATAAATGATCCTCCTCGTTCAATAGGTCACAGGGCCAAGCCAGGATGCAGGTTGCAGAACCATTCCCAGAAGCGGAATGGAAATGTACTGTCAGCCAGTCTGTCACGACCGGGAGGGCCGTCCAACCGGCGGGGGAAGGAGCGCTCCTACCCCTCCCAGCTGACGTCATCTTTCTTCTGCTCCTCGGCGGCCGGCGATTCCTGGGAGGCAAGCGTGGCCCGCAGCCGTTCGGCGTCGTGGTCGGAGAGGATGCGCTTTTCGTGCAAGAGCGTCTCCAGCAGGTGGATGCGCTTGATGAGACCGGCGACTTGGCGCGACAGTTGCGCCGCCCCGGTGGGCGCCCGGCCGGGCGCCGCCTCGGGCGCGGGCGGCTCCACGATCCCCTCGCCCACCCCCACGGAAATGCCCTTGCTCCGCTTGCGCTGCTTTTCCACCGCCAGACTGCGCGTGATGCGCAGCTTGGTCAGCGTCCCGTACTCGGGATGAAAATCCGCCGCCGCCAGGAAGTACAGGTCCGCCGCCAGGTCGTTGGGCGCGAACGGCTTGGCGATGAAGTAGTCCGCTCCCACCGACAGGCACTGGTCCAGCGCCTTCTCGAAGTCCATCGCCGACACGAAGGCCAGCGGTATCCGGCGCAGGCTCGAGTCCGACTTCAGCCGCCGGCACACTTCGTAGCCGTCGATGCCCGGCATCTGGATGTCCTGGAACATGATGGCGGGACTGTGCTGCGCCGCCAACCGCAGCGCCGTCATCCCGTCGTGCGCCTCGTGCACCTGATAGCCCATCTTTTCCATGATGGACCGGACCGAGAGATAGACGACCTCGTCGTCGTCGCAGACCACGATGTGTTTCTCGTTCATGCTGGATGCTCCTTGGGCGGTCGGATTTCGGGCCACGAGGCGCATTGGAACACCGCTATGCTAGCACCTGCCATGCGAAAGGTAAATGGCGGCAAACGCGCGGAGGCCCGCGCGTGGCGGCCCAGCCCCATACGTCCCATAGGTCCCATCGCCCTTGAGCCGCGGGCGGGATGCGAGTAAAGTACCTCGGGCTGCCGGAGGCGTGAGCGTGTCGCTGTTCGATCTCCTGTTCAGTAACGTCGCCGAGACCCATCCCCAGCACCGGGATCCGCGGTTGCGGACGCGGGTGTGGAAGGCGGGGCTGGCGGACGCGATGGAGGCGGTGCGAGGGCGCATCGCCGCCCTTCCCGGCTGGTGCATCGTCTACGACTCGCCGGGCGCCGGCCGCATCTTCGCCGAGCGGCGCGCGCGTTTCGGTGGTTTCGTGGAGGAGGTCTGCATCACGTTCCACGCTCCCCAGGAGAACCGGGTCGAGATCGACGCGCGCAGCGCCTCGCGCCTGGGCGTCGGCGACCTGGGCCGCAACGCCCGCAACCTCCGCGAGCTCTTCGCGGGCCTTCAGCCGCCCCCCGTCCCGCCCCCGTCGGCGTTTTCCAGCGAACTTCCCGAACCCGAGAGGTGACACGATGAAGAAACTGAGCTTCCTCGCCATCGTATTGCTGGCTTGCGTCGTCGGTTGCACGTCTACGGGACGACGCGCGGCGACCGCCGGACCAAGGCAGACGCCGCAGACGCTGGCCGACGTCGGCGCGGCCGGCCAGCCTCTGCACTATCTCCTGTATCTGCCGCCCGATTACGCCCGGTCCCGCGCGCGCTGGCCGCTTGTGCTTTTCCTGCACGGCGCGGGTGAGCGCGGCGCCAACCTGGAGCGGCTGAAGGTGCACGGCCCGCCCAGACTGGTGGCGCAGGGCAAGGACTTCCCCTTCATCCTGGTTTCGCCGCAATGTCCGGCGGGCAGGCGCTGGCAGAGCGCCCCGCTGATCAAGCTGCTCGACCATATCCAAGCGCAGTATCGCGTGGACCCGGATCGCGTGTACGTGACGGGGCTTTCCATGGGCGGCTACGGCACGTGGCTCCTGGCCTCGGAGCATCCGGAGCGATTCGCCGCCGCCGCGCCCATCTGCGGCCGCGCCAGCCCCGAGGGGGCGCCCCGGCTCAAACACTTGCCGCTGTGGGTGTTTCACGGCGCCCGGGACAACCTCGTGCCCATCACCTATTCGGAGCAGATGGTGGAGGCGTTGCGCGCGCTGGGAGCCGACGTCCGCTTCACCGTCTATCCCGAAGCGGGGCATGACTCCTGGACCGAGACCTACGACAACCCCGAGTTCTGGGATTGGCTGCTGGCGCAGCGGCGCAGACCCAGGTAGGCAAAGTCCCTCACGAGGTTTCGCCTTACCCGTGGAGGATGAAAATCAAGGCCGCTCCGAAGGCGGGCTGCTCGCGTCCATGCCGTCCTCTCGATACGCGGCGCGAAGTTACACATCCCACTTCAAGCAGGCCGGGCAGCGCGCCGCTACTCGAGGACTCGGTTTTTCTTTCTTCCGGAGCTGCTTGTAAACACCTTTTTCAAACCGGAACGCAAAAGTGTAAGCCGTGTCCTCGAGTAGGCCCCTTGATGCAGAAAAAGTAAGCCGTCTCCTCGAGTAGGCCCCTTGATGCAGAAAAAGTAAGCCGTCTCCTCGAGTAGGCCCCGCCGAGGTACTACCATGGGAGGCGAGAGGTAACTTCGGGGCCGTCCCTCGATACGCTTCGCTACTCGGGAGAGCTATCGAGAGGCACGGCGGCCTGGCGCCGGTCCCCCGCGTGGCTTTCTGCGCTTGACCCGCGCGCGTCGACTTCGCATAGTGCCTTCATGCTGATCGAACGCGCGCTCGACTTTTTCGGCATCAACGCGGTTTTCACGCGCCATCCGCCGCTGCCGCTGGCGGGGCTGCCGCCGGACGTGCTGGTCAGCCCCTGCCAGGGACTCCTGGACAAGCTGGCGCCCATCGACGGCGAGGGCCGCTTCGAGGAGAAACCGGTACTGGGTCGCCCGCGCCGGCTGGCGCTCTCCGACCTGCGGCTGCCGGCCGAGTTCCGCGACCTTTTCCTCCACGGCCTCTATCTAAAAATCTACCTCGCCCCGTGGGACCGGCACGGCGTGGTCTGCCCGCACGCCGCCCGCGTGCTGCGCCAGGACCGCGTCCAGGGAAGCGCGCTTCCGCTCGTCTTCATGCCTTCCGCCGACTTGGAGAACCGCAAGCACGGCCTGCTCATGCAGACGTCCCGCGGCGACTATTACTACCTGATGATGATCGGCAGTTTCATGGTCAACAGCCTGGCGGTGCTGGCGCGGACCGGCCAGAACCTGGCGACCGGCCAGCGATTGGGCGAGTTCCGGCTGGGTTCCTCGGTGGTGCTCCTGTTTCCGCCGCGCAGCGTGGAACCGCTGGTAGCCGAGGGCGCCAAGCTGGGCCTGGGCCGGCCGCTCCTACGCTGGAGGTGTGAACCGTGATCCGCGGCGTCGCGTGCGTCTCGCTGCTCCTGACGGGCTACGCCTGGCTCATCCTGGCGCTGGGAGGCGGGACGGCCCTGGCGCTGATGCTTGCGCCCCACCTGGCGGTACTCTACGGCAAGCATGACGATCCCTTGGGCGCGCTCATGTTCGCCCTCTACGCCGCCGTCCAGTGCGTCATCCTCGCAGCCCTGTGCGTACCCGTGACCTGGCTTGTGGCGGGTCGGGAACTGGTTGCGCCCGTGGTACTTCTTGTGTGCATCGCCAACACCATGCGCGAAGTCTACCGCTATCTCGCCATCGACCATTTCCATCCGCGCTCGATGCGCTTCGGACTGGCCTGCGGCTGCCTGGCGTACTGTCTCCTGGCGGGCGCGGCGCTGCTGTAAGGCACGGCCGGCCTCCGACGTAGCGGCGACATCCTGTCGCCGGTCTCGGCGGCGTCTCGCCGCCGGTGTCGGCAGGATGCCGACGACCGGCGACAAGATGTCGCCGTTACGGCCCGCCTCATCGCTTCAGCGGTCGCCCTTGGGGCGGTCCCGCTGTCGGCGTGTTCGTCCCAGTGGGACTGATACGGGCAGGTGGCCTCGGTTTCGCCGTCCAGTACGCACCCGTTGACGTCAAAGATGCCGCATTGCAGGCAGACCGGCTGATCCTCCGAGCTCTGCGCGGTCATCAGGATGGTAGCCATGTCAGCCAGGCCGTCGAGAGAGCCGCTTGAGCGCCTCCGGCTCGTATTGCGCAATCAGGCGTTGCACCCGGCGCGCCTGCTCTTCCTGGAACTGCTGGGCGATGCGCGCACCTTTCTCCGTCACGCTGATGCGCTTCACCCGCCGGTCGCGCGGGTCCGACTCCAGCGTAAGGAGATTCATTTTCACCAGCTTGTCGACCGTCTGGCTGGCGGCCGCGTAACTCACGCCCAGAAAATGCACAATGTCGCCCACCAGGTGCCCGCCCTTCGTTTCGATGAGGACCAGGAGGCTGACCTGCCGGAAGAGAGCGTGCCCCCGAGACGCCGGCGGCCACGCTGTTCTGCAATACGGTCTGAATGGCGTGGCTGAAAACGTGAAAATGTCTCAATAAGTCTCTCGACAACTCGCTCATGGGCGCTTTGCTCCTTGGCACAATCGTCAGGCGCAGAAACATTCAATTCAATTAAGCAACTCCGCCATTGTCAAGTTGTTTTTTGTCTTCGTCACTTACCGGCCGAGCCCGCGTGTAGGCCTCGGCCTGCCGACGTCTCCGGTTCCAACCCACTTGTGGAACGATTAACGACCGGGAGGGTTCGTCGCGCGCCGGCGGGATCAGGCCGCGCAAGACCTCTCCAGAATTTCCTGAAAATGTGTAAGTTACTGATATTGACCAAGATAAACTTGAGGACCAGCGACGGGTCGGTGGCCGGCGGTCCCGTCTGCGTTATACTCTTGGGGGTAGGGGCGTATTCTTTTTGCCTTGACATTCGAGCGGTAGGCCGCCTACCTTGGAGACTGGCAAGTCGCCGGGGTAGCCTTTCTTACAATTCGCAGAAGACTAGTGATCGGGATGGTCTTATGAGATTGCCTCTTGCCCGTCGCTTCCCCTGTGGGAAGGGGATTCAGCGTGGGCTTTGCGCCGTTCTCTTGGCCTTGGCCGCGCTGATTCCCGCCCGAGCCCTCTCACAGGATCGCGCGCAGGCTGGAGACGTTGACGGCGTCCCGCCGTCCACGGTCGAGGCTCTGTCGGCCGGAAACCCCACGGTACCGCCCGAATTGCGGCCCCGCCGTACGACTACCAGGCCGCCCGCGCCCTCGCGCAAACTCAGTCCGGACGATCTTTCCGTGCACATCCACGTCATCCAGCCGGGGGAATCCTTGTGGTCGATTTCGCAGCTGTATGGCGTCAAGCTGACTCAACTGATGGAGACCAACGACCTGACCCGGGGCAAGCTGTTGCGGCCTGGCGAGACGCTGGCGGTGACCCACCGGCCGGGGCTGTACCGCAAGGTGCGTTCGGGCGAGACGTTGACCTCGATTTGCCGGGACTATGACGTGGCGATGGTGGACGTGCTGGTCCACAACTCGCTGTCGGATGCCGACCGTTTGAAGCCGGGAACGATGCTCTTTCTGCCGGGCGCGCGGGCAAGACGTTCGAGTAATTACTTCATCTGGCCGGTGCGGGCCGGCCGGGTGTCCTCGACCTATGGCACGCGCCGCCATCCCCTGGGCGGTGGGACGAAATTCCATTACGGCATCGACATTCCCGCGCCGACCGGGCGGCCGATCGTAGCGGCGCAGGACGGACGGGTCGTGTTGGCCGAACGCAACGGCTCGCTGGGGTTGTGCGTTATTCTGCAACATGCCGACGGTTACAAAACTGTTTATGGACATGCCAGCCGGATTCTGGTAAAAGTAGGCATGGAGATCAAGCAGGGGGAAACGATTGCCCTGGTGGGTCGAACGGGGCAGGCGACGGGTGCGCATTTGCATTTTGAGATACATAGAAACGACCGGCCCATGGATCCACTTCCAGTGCTTCCGTCGTTGAAGCGGTAAGGTCGATCGACCGCGTTTTTTTGTTGCGCGGCGCGGATAGTTTGAGGTTATCCACGACAGGCCATGCTGAACATCACGGAGATACGGGTCCACGTCGTGGGCAGGGAGGACACAAACCTGAGGGCTTACGCGAGCGTGACCCTTGACGGGGCGTTCGTGATCCACGGAATCAAGATCATCGAAGGGGAGCGGGGGCTGTTTGTAGGGATGCCGCGACGCAAGCGGGAGGATGGCTCATCGCAGGATGTTTGCCATCCAATCAACAATACGACGCGGTACCAGATGGAAGAGCGGATTCTGGCGGCGTACCATCAGGAGTTGGCGCACCCAGGCTCGACGCGCAAGTCTCAACCGATGGGCGGGAGCGTGCCGGATTTCGACGGTTCGGGGTTTTATGTCGAATAGGGGAAGAAACACGACGGTGGGGCTGTAGCTCAGTTGGGAGAGCGCCTGAATGGCATTCAGGAGGCCAGGGGTTCGACCCCCCTCAGCTCCACTTCTTAAGTCCTTGAGAAAAGGCCACTTGCAGTAACGGGCGGGTGGCCTTTCTCTTTGCCTTGCACCAAATAACCGGACGGAAGGGGCAGGCGAGCCCGGATGTTCCTTTTGCTCCCTGTCATTCCTGTTCGGAATCTCAATCAATCCGGCCCCACAAACACCTTATTGCCAGCCAGAGTGGTTCCAACAATTGGGAGTCTCACCACGACGCGTCCACGACTTGTGCGTCCGACGCGGGGACGGGTAACCTATCGAGCATCACGTGTCGCAAGGGCGATCGTTATGACTTTTCACTTGGCGGCGCCCGCGCACCCTGACCACCAGCAACGGCAAGCACTTACTCGCCCCGCGGCAGGTTGAGCACGTGCTTTCCATTGCTGGTGGTCAGCGTGCGCGGCCGCCGCCCCTTGCGGTAGCCGAGCCGCTCCTCGCTGCGCTCATGCCGCCCCGTGCCCAGGGCGGCGTCCAGTTCCTCCTCCACCATCTCCTCGATCCACTCGCGCGTCCTCTGCCGCAATTGCGCCTCCAACCATCCCGCGCGTTCTTCCCTTGCCGCCTGCCGCCCTTTCGTTGTATCCTTCTTCATGGCGTATCCTCCTGGGGGCCGAGTCTCCTAACTCGGCTCAAGTATTGGGTTTATCTCCCCATAGGATACGCCTTTTCTTTTTCCCCCACAATCGGGACGCCACCTGCGACCTTAGCACGGCCGCATCTTAATCTAGCGTGAAGAGACGAAAAGTCCTTGACGTCAGACCCAAATCCACGATACTTCATATAGTGAACCATTTGTCTGCCCCTTGCGTCCACAGACCTCCTACTACATCTTGAAGGGACCGATGCGGTTCGCCTTGTTTTGCGCGGTATTCCTAATGCGAGAGAATTATTCCGCCCGCCGGCGTGGCGGGTGCATGGCGGTATCGGTGTAACCGTGTTGCCGGGGCCCTGTCCCCCGGCGTGCCAAGGAGGTCATCATGGCACGCTTCCTTCGCTCCCTGCCCAGCATTCTCGCTTGGGCCGTCGTAGTTTCGCTTTGCTCGTTCAGTCAGGCGGAGTTGATCAGCGCTCGCGAACTCGTCGGTAAGCGAAGTGCGCATACGCGCGTGCACGAGTACGTCTACCGAGAAGACGCGTCCCTACTCCCCACTCCCGAGATCCTTGAAGTGACACGCACCGTTGTTGAAAAGGGTACGGACATCAACTACCTGGACGAATCCGGCGTGTGGCAACGTGTAAACACGGACATCACGCTGTCCTCCAAGCCCGGCTACTTCCTGGAGGCCACGCGCCAGCGTGCCAAGGTACGCTTTGCTCCGTTGGGGGGGATGAACGCCGAGTATGAGATCGGCGGACGCAGCATTCACCTCGGCATCCGCTCCCTTGCCTATTTCGATCGGTCAACCGGGGCCAGGCGAGTTCTCGCGAACGTGCAGAACGTGGATCCCAGGTACGGCTCCGCCCCCAATCGCATCATTTATCCCGGTGCATTCCCGGGAGCCGACGTGGAGTACGTCAATGACAATACCATCCTGAAGCAGAACGTAGTTCTGAAGGACCCGCAGCGGCTGCCGGCCCCAGCGGGTCTGGGGATGGACGCTTCGAGCACTTTCCTGGTGGTCGTCACGCAAATCGACTGCGGCGGCTCCGAGCGGACACTTTGGGGCGATGGAGTAAACCTGGAATCGGTCGCCGCGATGGAAGCGAAGAAGTTCACCTTCCGGGACAACAACGGGCTCATTGTCCACTACCTGGCCACCGGCAAGGCATGGGACTCGGCCGCACCGCACAGGCAACTCACGGTTTTCAAGCGCGTCGTGCGCGAGGAGGGCGGTATATTCCTGCTGGAGGGTATTCCCTATACCACCCTCGCGGAAATGACCTTCCCAGTAACCATCGACTACGTGGAGAAGACCCAGAGCGCCGTCGGCTCCGAGGTGTGGGACCGGAGCAAGACCTGGTGGGTCTCCGATCAGTACACGCTCAATGACGGAGACCACCTGGTGATTCAGCCAGGCGCCGTGGTAAAGATCGGAAGCGACTACGACGGCAACAACGACGAGTGCATTATCGTGGAAGACGGCGCCGAGGTGCAAGCCGTAGGCGATCCCTATATGCCCATCTTCATTACGTCCCTGGCGGACGAAGGTAACGGCGTTGACGTTACCGAGGAGGCTCCGGCTGTAGGTGGGTATCTGAGTGCGTTCTATTTCAACGAAGCGACCGACAATCCATCGGAAATCAAGAATTGCCGCTTCCGCTATGCCTCGCACGCGCTCTATCTCTACGGCTCCACCTTGACGGAACCCGTGCGTGACAACGTCTTCGCGCAGAACGGCAACGCGATCTTCCTTGAGTGCGATGGCGGCGACAGTAAACACAGCATCCCGGAAACGGGACCCTCCAGGCTCAATGCAACGAACAATCTCATCTACGACTGTGACTGCGGGGTTTTCGCTCACGCATTCGCCGTGGATGGGTACGGAACCTTCGGGCTCGAACTCTACGCGAATACGATCGACGACTGCAACGATGCAGCAGTTGCAGTTCAGCGCACCGACGCCGGGATATGCATGGACTTGGTGACGACGGACAACATCATAGCCGACTGCGATTACGGCTTCTACGATCCGGACGAAGCCCCTGAATCCTGGACACTCGATCTGGACAATAATGGCTTCAGCAGTGTCGGGAGCGGTGAGAGCGATTGGTTTACCGGCATGTTTGCCCAAGGCTTCTGGGGGTCCATCGAAGAGACGGGGACCACGTTCGACCAGGACAACGGCAACGGCAGCTACTACCTCGATTCGACCTCCGACTTCCTCGATGCCGGAGAGGGAACACTTAACGGATATGTCTTAGCGAACCGGACTACAATTGCACCCCACCACATCGACGTCAACGCCCCGATCAGTAGCACAGCAGCGTGGGAGATTCTGAACGATGGTGAAGTAGACCCCGATGGCCTCGATCTCGGTTACCACCATCCCCGCGTCGATTACCTTGTCGCCGACAACGCGGGATCAGGCGACAAGACCGTCGCCGTCACCGCGCAGCTCACGGTGGATCCTGGTGTGGTAGTATCGTTCTTCCGTCCTTCGAACACGGCATACTTGCCCATCCTGCAGTTTTCCGGCGCCAATGCCAAGCTCCTCGCCGAGGGTACGGCAACGGACATGATCCTGTTCGATTCCGCCTACTATCTTGGAACCAACTTCTTCGGTAGCCGTACGGCGAATAATGACGACGTCAACTCGATTCAGTTCTACGGTGCAACAAGCACGAATCATCAAATAGCGTTTTGCATCTTCCGCCACTTCAATGTCGCGATCTATCAGTGGGCCCCCTCGGGCGCGACGAGCCTGTGGAACAATCCGATTGAGAACAACATGTTCGAGTGCAACAACTCCTGCTGTTGCCTCTACTATTACACCAATCCGCAGAATAATCCTCTGACGATCCGGAACAACCTTTTTGTCGACTGGACCGGCTACGCATATTTGCTTGGTAACGCGGCTAACGACGCGGGATACTATTACTCAAGTCGTATAATAACACCTCTACAACGGCAACTATGGATTGTACCTGCATGGCGCGTTCATCAGGCGCGTGGAACACGAAGCTAATCGCTGCATTTTCGCCAATACGCAACATGGCGTTAAGGGAGATAGTTCCTGCGCCGCCTCGTACCAGACCGTAAACTGCAACGGTGGGGAATGACAATCTCTTCTGGAGCAACGGTATCGATGCGAACCGGAACGTCGACACGGAGCATTAACCTTGGGGTGAATGACACCCACCCTACTCCACGTCCCTCAATCCACTCTTCGTCAGCGATACAGGAGATCCCGCTGCCGCAGTAAACGGGTTCTTGTTGGCCCAGAATGCCGGGGACGTGTCGCGCGCCCGCTCGCGATGCATGAAGGCCGAGAACAGTACCAGCGCAATCAACACGGTGACCAATTGGCCTACCAGCACTGATAACTGGCGCATGCCATACGCGCTCTCGACGATATCAAACTCCTCTGGGACGTATATTTTCCAGATTACCACTACAGGCGGCGGCCGATATCTATGACGGGGACGTCTCGGTATCCTACCAGGCGAACGAGATCGATGAGGGCGACATGCTGATCTGCATCTGGCGCGACTTTGGGGACACGGAGGTCTCTTCCGGTATGGCGAGTTTCAAGGTGCGCTTCCGCAACGACACGGACCTGACGATCTACGTGGATCGAGATCGATTGGACGAGATCGCGGAGGGAACCCGGATGTGCCTGTGGGTCGCGCTGGACGGGAGTACGTACTACGCCAACGGTACGCACGACGTCCGCTCGTCGTGGGAGGAGATGGTCACCCAGAATGCGCGCTACGCCATGCTCGAGGATGCCGGCGGCCTTGCCGTCGGGGCGTTTGGCGCAGGCGCTTCCAGCCCGGCGGTGGACATTGTGGATGGGTTTCTGGATATCTACTTCGACACAGGCTATACGAGCACAGACACGACCGCGGATTCGTATCCGGCGGATGCGGGTTACCACTACGGCGGCGGTCCGGATATCAGGACGCCGACGTTCACGCCGACCAACACGCCGACGGCGACCTACACGCCGACGCCGACGCCAACCGATACGTCTACCACCACGCATACGCCGACACCCACGCCGACCGACACCGACACGCCGACGCCGACGTTCACCCCGACGGATACACCAACGGACACGCCAAGCTTTACCAACACGCCCACGGCAACGAACACGCCGACACCCACTCCCACGTGGACGTGGACGCCGACTCCCACGTGGACGTGGACATGGACACCGACCTGGACGTGGACCAATACCCCGACGGCCACGAACACGCCTACGGAGACGCCGACGCCGACCCCTGCGGACACCACGGACCCGACTTGCGCGATCATTTCGCCGACAACGGGCGAGGCGATTGCGGGAGTCGAAATCTTGGAGGCGACGGCCATTGACGAGGGGTTGGGCGTTCGCGATGTCGTCTTCTATTGGGACAAGGACGATGGCGTGGCGCCTCCGGTGCTGGCAGGCACGGGCGAGCTCTCCTCCGGCAGTTACAAATTCAGCTGGGATACCACCACGGCTGAAAAGGGTTATCATCAATTGATCGTCGCGTGTACGGACTACGCCGACAACAGCGCCACGGCCAGCGTGACCATCACCGTGGCGACGGCGTATTTCGTTTCAGACGCGGACGGCGACAATACCAACGACGGTAGTCTGGGCAGCCCGTTTAAGACCATCACGTACGCGCTCGGTCAAGTCACAGCGCATCCAGAGTACGGCGCGACCTTCATCGAGGTAGCTACAGGTGTTTACCGGGAGCAGGTTACCTTGAATACAGATGGGTTGACTCTCGAAGCCTCAGGAGAGAGTGACCTGCCGACCGTTGTCGGAGCAACGTCATTCGCGCCTACATGGACGTATCACTCCGGTAACATTTGGGGCGCCTCGGTTGCGTCCGATCCGAAGCAACTCTTTTTTGGTAATCCACGCGGCGCCAGCGAGAACTCGCTGGGGGACCTTAACGCGTTGCGCGACTGGTATTGGGATGCGGGCACGCAGTCGCTTTATGTTTATGGAGACTCAACTTACGATCCGAACGAGGTATGGACGCTGGAGTACCCATTGCGCGACCACTGCGTCCATTTCAACAACCACAACGGAACGACGTTCCGCGGATTCCATTTCATCCGGAGCAAGGGTACCAATGTCCATGTCGCCGATTATGCTTCGTGGGCCACGCTCGAAGACTGCTGGTTCGAGCAAGGCGTGGCGGAGATCGGGGAGAACAACGCCGCCGTTTACGTCGGCAGTCATGCCGCGGACGTTTCCATCGTCGGCTGCACGTTCGGCTGCGGCACCGCGTCCTACGATGTCGGAGAGGCCACGCGCTACGCTTCGGTGAGCGGAATCGTCAGCAAGGCCACACGCTGCCGGATTATTGGCAACGGCATCTGGTACTCGGCGGATCAGTACACGGCGAACAACGACGCGCCCGCGTTTCAGAGTTATGGAATCCGTCTTACCGGCGTGGTCGGCGCGACGGCCGAGGTCAGCAACAATTATATCTATTACACCGGCTCTCACGGCATCTACGTTGATGCGACCATTACTTCCGGTACCGAAGTCGAGATTTGGGGCAACGTGCTGTCCCAATGCGGGCAGGCGGGCATCTCGGTGTTCAAGGCCCGCGGCACGAATTACGCCAGCGGTGAGATTGACATCCACGACAACGTTATTTCATACTGCAACCGCCTGGGCGATGGGCCGCTGAGTACGTTGGGCGGGGTCGCGATGAAGAACGCCTCGTGTGGAATCCACCTCAACGACGGCGGTCAATCGGGGATAGATCCTCAGAAGCCCTTTGTCGCGACGCTCGTTCACGATAACACCGTCTCCCATTGCATTGCAGGAAATGGCACCAATGACGGCGGAGGCATCGCGGTGGATTTCAATGCCAATGGAGCACAGGTGTATCGCAACTACCTCCACGACAATGGAGGTCGGGGAATCTACGTCTATAACGCGGATGAGTGCGATGTCTACAGCAATATCTGCTTCGGGAATGACGCGGGTATTTCCGTTTCTTGCACAAGTGACGCGAGCGAGACGGCCATGGGTAACAGGGTTTACAATAATACGCTTTACCAGAACTACAACGGGAGTCCCGGACACGGCTACAACACGGAACTCTGGTTTGGCGGCAGCACTGACAATTGTACCGACAACATATTCGAGAACAACATTCTCGTCGCCGACCCGGCCGGATATTGCATCATCTGGGCAACGCATGGCACGAACATCTGCAACTACAACGTTGTGTACGCAGCTACCGATACGGACTACAGGGTCGTCAATTGGTCATTGGAACAGATCACTTGGTACGACTGGAAGAACGACCCGGACAAGTTGTTCGATCAGCAGAGCCAGACGGGGGTACCGGGGTTCGTCAACTCCGGCAGTCCACCCTTCGGTTTTGCATTGACCAGCACTGGTGGAAACGCTAAGGATAAAGGTAGCCTTGATGGCCTACATCCGGATGTCGACTTTATCGGCACGACGATTCCACAGGGGCCGAGGGTAGATATCGGCGCTTTTGAGTATCACTGATGAAACGGCGGCTCCTTTCGGCTCCGTTCCTGATCGTGTTTCTGTGCTGCGCTGTCGCCGGGCAGATCTACGGTCGCATCGACAGGCAGGCCCTGCTGAACATCGCCGAGAACTGGCAGAGTACGATGGGCGGGCCGGGCGACTTCACCGGCGATGGGGTGGTCGACGAGGCGGACGTGCTCTATGTTATCCAACACTGGAAAGAAGCGACGAGCCCGACAGCGACTCCAACGGACACGGCGAGCCCAACCGCGACGGCCACAGCGACGCCGACGGATACGCCTAGTCGGACACCTTCCATGACCTGGACGCCGACTTCCACCGCCTCCCCGACTGCGACGTTCACTCCAACACCTACCTCGACTCCGAGTCCGACCGATACCGCAACGCCAACCCCAACACCGACTCCACCACCGACGGTGGCAGAACTGCCAAGCGAAATCATCGTCCAGATACCGGGCCTGCCGGTGGATGCGACGCCGCTGACGCTGGTAAGGATTCCCGCCGGCAGCTTCATGATGGGCCGTTATCCAGGGGAGCAGGACAGCTTTGCGAGCGAAGACCCTCAACACCAGGTGAACATCGGCCACGACTTTTATATGGGCAAGTACGAGGTGACCCAGGCGCAGTGGCAGGCCGTGATGGGCACGACGCCTTGGGAAGGACAGAATGACGTTCTAGTCGACCCGAACAGCCCGGCCTGTTTTGTCTCCTGGAATGACATTCGGGAGGCAAGCGGCTTTTTGGACAAGCTGAACATGCTCGGTGTGGGGACATTTCGCCTGCCCAGCGAGGCGGAGTGGGAGTACGCCTGCCGGGCGGGGACAACGACGCGATTCTACTGGGGTGACGACCTCGATGGGACGGAGATTGGCGACTACGCGTGGTATCACGCAAATACGCAGGGGCCGTTCGAGGAGGACTACCCGCACGTGGTGGGATTGAAGCTTTCCAACGCCTTTGGACTTTGCGACATGAGCGGCAATGTTGAAGAATTGTGCGAGGATGTTTACCATGCAAACTATCAGGGTGCGCCCACCGATGGGAGCGCCTGGACAACCGGGGGGAATCCCATCCTGCGAATGGCCCGGGGCGGCGACTATTTCGAACAGCCGTCCATCTGCCGCTCGGCTGTACGGTTTGCACCTGGCGTTGCCCATGCTGGTCACGACCTCGGCTTCCGAGCAGCGTGGTCGGTGGGAGCGGCATCGGAATATGTGCGTTCTGCCTCGGTGGGATCGTTTTCGCCTCCGACGGCTTTGCAATGGGGCAGCGTTTCCAATGACGGTATCTTCTCGGGGACGGGCTCTGGCATTGCGGTCTATCACTGGATGACACAGAGGGAAGGCGCGCCGGTTCATGACAGCGGTCCGTTGACCGTACTCATGGCAAGTGGAGAGGCGAGCCTTCCTACATACCGCCGCTTTCCCACCGACCCATGGGGGACTTATACATCTTTCGTAGATGTGACGTATCCGTCGCTCCTGGAATCCGAGGCTGCCAGCTATACCGTAGAGCCGTCCACGGGGTACGTGGAATCCGTCACCTTTGGCGCGTTCCTGCCCATCACGGTGGTACAGGGAGCGACAACCTCCATCAACGGGGAGTTTTCCGGTTTGGGTGACGGGCCGGTGGTCTACCACTGGATGACGGAGAGGAACGGTACGCCAATACATGACAGTGGTCCGCTGCACGTGCTCATGCGTCACGGGAAGGCGGACATCCCACGGTACAGCGACTTCCCGACCGACGCGACAGGCGACTATCAGACGTACATTAGCGTCACGAGCCAGACGCCCGAGTGGATTTCGCTGAACGTCAATTACACCGTCGTTTCCGAAAGCCCGGATATCATCATCCAGCTGCCCGGCCTTCCACAAGATGCTACACCGTTGACATTTGTCAGGATTCCCTCCGGCAGCTTCATGATGGGACGTTATCCGGGGGAGCAGGGGAGTATTGCCGAAGAAGATCCTCAGCACGTAGTCAACTTCGGCTACGATTTCTACATG
Source organism: bacterium (assembly GCA_015075175.1). Lineage (GTDB taxonomy): Bacteria > Hinthialibacterota > Hinthialibacteria > H5-UNCL2 > H5-UNCL2 > H5-UNCL2. The sequence goes on along the minus strand of JABTUV010000009.1, from coordinate 167,772 downwards.
AGCAAGTACGAGCTCACGAAGGCCCAGTGGGAAGCGGTGATGGGAACCGCCCCGTGGCAGGGCCAGAACTACGTGCTGGGCGCTTCCAACAGCGCGGCGGTGTACATCTCCTGGGATAGTATCCGCCAGGCGAACGGTTTTCTGGACAGGCTCAATGCCCTGGGCCTGGGGACTTTTCGCCTGCCGAGCGAATCAGAGTGGGAATACGCCTGCCGAGGCACGACCACCACGCGGTTCTATTGGGGTGACGACCCCGGCGACGCCGAAGTGAGCGATTTCGCTTGGTATTTCCTTTTCAACACACAGCACCTCGGTGAATGGTATGCCCACGTAGTAGGCGGAAAGCACCCCAATCCCTGGGGACTGTACGATATGTGCGGCAATGCGTATGAATGGTGCGAGGATGTGCAGCACTCAACCTACCAGGGAGCCCCCGCCGATGGAAGTGCCTGGACCACCGGAGGACAGGCGAACATGCGTGTTGTTCGCGGTGGATATTGGGGCAGCCGCGCCAAGGAGTGTCGTTCGGCGTCGCGCCGTTTCAAAATCACGGGTTCGTACGATACCGGCTTCCGCCTCGTGTGGACGCCATGAGCAGGTGTGCTTTACACAGCGCATCGCGTGGGCGCGTGTGCGGGGCAGGAGTATTCATGATGTACGCCGTTCTTTGCCTGTGGGTCGCGCTGGACGGGAGTACGTACTACGCCAACGGTACGCACGACGTCCGCTCGTCGGGAGGAGATGGTCACCCAGAATGCGCGCTACGCCATGCTCGAGGATGCCGGCGGCCCTTGCCGTCGGGGCGTTTGGCGCAGGCGCTTCCAGCCCGGCGGTGGACATTGTGGATGGGTTTCTCGGATATCTACTCTGACACAGGCTATACGAGCACAGACACGACCGCGGATTCGCATCCGGCGGATGCGGGTTACCACTACGGCGGCGGTCCGGATATCAGGACGCCGACGTTCACGCCGACCAACACGCCGACGGCGACCTACACGCCGACGCCGACGCCAACCGATACGTCTACCACCACGCATACGCCGACACCCACGCCGACCGACACCGACACGCCGACGCCGACGTTCACCCCGACGGATACACCAACGGACACGCCAGTTTTTACCAACACGCCCACGGCAACGAACACGCCGACATCCCTCCCCGTGGACGTGGACGCCGACCCCACGTGGACGTGGACATGGACACCGACCTGGACGTGGACCAATACCCGACGGCCACGAACACGCCTACGGAGACGCCGACGCCGACCCTGCGGACACCACGGACCCGACTTGCGCGATCATTTCGCCGACAACGGGCGAGGCGATTGCGGGGAGTCGAAATCTTGGAGGCGACGGCCATTGACGAGGGGTTGGGCGTTCGCGATGTCGTCTTCTATTGGGACAAGGACGATGGCGTGGCGCTCCGGTGCTGGCAGGCACGGGCGGCTCCTCCTCCGGCAGTTACAATCCAGCGGGATACCACCACGGCTGAAAGGGTTATCATCAATTGATCGTCGCGTACGGACTACGCCGACAACAGCGCCACGGCCAGCGTGACCATCACCGTGGCGACGGCGTATTTCGTTTCAGACGCGGACGGCGACAATACCAACGACGGTGTCTGGGCAGCCCGTTTAAGACCATCACGTACGCGCTCGGTCAAGTCACAGCGCATCCAGAGTACGGCGCGACCTTCATCGAGGTGCCACAGGTGTTTACCGGGAGCGGGTTACCTTAGAATACAGATGGGTTGACTCTCGAAGCCTCAGGGAGAGAGTGACCTGCCGACCGTTGTCGGAGCAACGTCATTCGCGCCTACATGGACGTATCACTCCGGTATGATTTGGGGCGCCCTCGGTTGCGTCCGATCCGAAGCCAACTCTTTTTGGTAATCCACGCGGCGCCAGCGAGAACCTCGCTGGGGACCTTAACGCGTTGCGCGACTGGTATTGGGATGCGGGCACGCAGTCGCTTTATGTTTATGGAGACTCAACACGATCCGAACGAGGTATGGACGCTGGAGTACCCATTGCGCGACCACCGCGTCCACTTCAACAACCACAACGGAACGACGTTCCGCGGATTCCATTTCATCCGGAGCAGGGGCACCAATGTCCATGTCGCCGATTATGCTTCGTGGGCCACGCTCGAAGACCGCTGGTTCGGAGCAAGGCGTGGCGAGATCGGGAGAACAACGCCGCCGTTTACGTCGGCAGTCATGCCGCGGACGTTTCCATCGTCGGCTGCACGTTCGGCTGCGGCACCGCGTCCTACGATGTCGGAGAGGCCACGCGCTACGCTCTGGTGAGCGGAATCGTCAGCAAGGCCACACGCTGCCGGATTATCGGCAACGGCATCTGGTACTCGGCGGATCAGTACACGGCGAACAATGACGCGCCCGCATTTCAGAGTTATGGAATCCGTCTCACCGGTACTGTCGGCGCGACGGCCGAGGTCAGCGATAACTATATCTATTACACCGGCTCCACGGCATCTACGTCGACGCGACCATTACTTCCGGTACCGAGGTCGCGATTTGGGGCAACGTGCTGTCCCAATGCGGGCAGGCGGGCATCTCAGTGTACAAAGCTCGCGGCGCCGACTATGCCAGCGGTGAGATTGACATCCACGACAATATTATCTCATACTGCAATCGCTTGGGCGATGGCCGCTGAGTACGTTGGGCGGGCCACGAAGAAGAACGCCTCATGTGGAATCCACCTCAACGACGGCGGTCAATCGGGGACGGATCCTCAGAGGCCCTTTTGTCGCGGCGCTCGTTCACGATAATACCGTCTCCCACTGCATCGCGGGTAACGGTACCGACGACGGTGGAGGCATCGCGGTGGATTTCAATGCCAACGGCGCCCAAGTCTACCGCAACTACCTCTACGACAATGGAGGTCGGGGAATCTACGTCTACAACGCGGATGAGTGCGATGTCTACAGCAATATCTGCCACGGCAACGATGGTGGCATCACCGTCTCCTGTCTGTCCAGCGGCGTCGAGACGGCTACCGGCAACCAGGTTTACAACAACACGCTATACCATAACTACAACGGCTCGCCAGGAGGAGGGACCAGCGGGAGCGAGTTCGATACAGAAATCTTCTTCGGCGGCTATCACGCAAATTGCAGCCAGAACACGTTCTACAATAACATTCTTGCTCCCGACGGGTCCGGAAGGTGTGTGAAATACTACGATTACGAACCAAGCGGCATCACGAACGTATGCAACTATAACCTGTTCTATCAAGCGTCGCGGATGTAGGCCCCGTGGAAGTCGACGGCTCTGATCGGACGAGGACGTTTTGGCTGAAACCACGGCAGCAACCACTTCGATCAGAACAGCCCGTGGGGGATCCGGGTTCGTAAACACCGGCAATCCGCCCTTCGGATTTGCATTGAGTAGCGTTTTCTCGCCGGCCGTCATGTCCAGCCCCATTTTGTTTACCACCGGGAATGTTAGTCCTCCGGGTTATGATGCCCGCCACCAGGGCGGGTTGTCGACCTCATCTCCGCGTGATAGAGTTCTCTTGCCGGCCCGGAGGATAGCCCGCTGGAGAGCGACCCGAGCGCCGTGGCCGGGCCTGCCCACGGAGAGGGGGCAGGGAGATGTCCATCCCTGCCTTTCGTTTGTTGGTCCTCTCTCCGGGAGGCCGGAAAGCGATAAACTCCGGGGTTCGGGGCAGGCCCGCATCCTTCAGCCACGCCGCACGGAGCCTGCGCGGGGTGCGGTAACCAGGCTGCTGTGCGGCGGGCCAGGTTGTAGTCTCTGCGCCAATCCTCAACGACCACCTTCGCCTCCAAGAGATGCTGGAACAGTTCCAGGTTCAAGCACTCGTCCCGCAGCCGCCCGTTGAAGCTCTCCCCGAAGGGATTCTGCCACGGGCTGCCCGGATCGATGTGGTGCGTCTCTACGCCCCGCTTCGACAGCCAGGTCGAGAGCGCCTTGGCAATGAACTCCGGGCCGTTGTCGCTGCGCAGGTACTTGGGGCGTCTCCCCCCACTCATCACCCTCTCCAGCACCCGGATCACGTCCTTGGCCTTCATCCTGCGGTCTACCTCGATCACCGGGCATTCGCGCGTGTACTCATCCACCAGCGTCAACACCCGCAGTTTGCGGCCTTCCGCGGTGGCATCCTCCATGAAGTCGTAGGTCCAGACGTGGTCCGGATACTCGGCCCGCAAGGGGGTTGGACTCTTCTCCCCACGTCGCCGGCGCTTCCTGCGTCTAGGCTGGGACAAGCCTTCCTGGCGCCACACCCGGTGCACCCGTTTGGGGTTGATGACTTCCCCTTCCAGCCTCAGCACTCCCCAGGCGGTGCGATAACCGGCCCGCTTGCGCTCCCGGGCGATCTCGCCCAAGCGCCTGGCCAGGGCCGTATCGTCGCGCTGCGGCTGGTAGTGGTAACCGGGACGGCTGATCTCAAGCAAGGCGCAACCGCGTCGTTCCGAGAGGCCGCGTCGCTTGGCGAAGTCCACGCTCTCGCGACGCTGTTGCGCCGTTACCACTTTTTTCTTAACAGCCCCTTGATCGTTTCGATCTCCAGGTCCCGCTCCGCCACCATCCGCTTCAACTGACTGTTTTCCCGCTCCAGTTCCCGCTGTCCAGCCCCCATTTTGTTTACCACCGGGAATGTTAGTCCTCCGGGGTTATGATGCCCGCACCAAGGCGGAGTTGTCGACCTCAGCCCCCGCGTGATAGAGTTCTCTTGCCGGCCCGGAGGATAGGGCTCCGCTGGAGAGCGACCCGAGCGCCGCGGCCGGTGCCTGTACGGAGAGGGGCAGGGAGACGTCCATCCCTGCCTTTCGTTTGCTGGCTCTCCGGGAGGCCGGAAAGCGATAAACTCCGGGGTTCGGGGCAGGCCCCTCATCCTTCAGCCAGGCGGCGGCAGGAACTGCGCGGGGTGCGGTAACCCAGGCTGCTGTGCGGCCGGGCCAGGTTAATAGTCTTTTGCGCCACTCCTCGACGACCACCTTCGCCTCCAAGAGATTCTGGAACAGTTCAGGTTCAAGCACTCGTCCCGCAGCCTGCCGAGCTCTCCCCGAGGGATTCTGCCACGGACTGCCCGGATCGATGTGGTGCGTCTACGCCCTGCGCCTGACAGCCAGGTCGAGAGCGCCTTGGCGATGAACCTGGGCCGTTGTCGCTGCGCAGGTACTGGGGGCGCTCCCCACTCATCACCCTCTCCAGCGCGGATCACATCCTTGGCCTTCATCCTGCGATCCGCTGATCACCGGGCATTCGCGGGTGTGCTCATCCACCAGCGTCAACACCCGCAGCTTGCGGCCTGCCGTGGCATCCTCCATGCCGAGTCGTAGTCCAGACGTGGTCCGGATACTCGGCCCGCAAGGGGTTGGACTCCCTCCCACGTCGCCGGCGCTTCCTGCGCCTGGATTGGGACAAGCCTTCCTGGCGCCACACCCGGTGCACCTGTTTGGGGTTGATGACTTCCTTCCAGCCTCAGCACTCCCCAGGCGGTGCGATAACCGGCCCACTTTGCGCCCCGGGCGATCTCGCCCAGAAGCGCCTGGCCAGAACCGTATCGTCGCGCTGCGGCTGGTAGTAACCGGGACGGCTGATCTCGCAAGGGCGCAACCGCGTCGTTCCGGAGAGGCCGCGTCGCTTGGCGCAAGTCCACGCTCTCGCGACGCTGTTGCGCCGTTACCACTTTCTTAACAGCCCCAGATCGTTTCGATCTCCAGGTCCCGCTCCGCCACCATCCGCTTCAACTGACTGTTTTCCCGCTCCAGTTCCCGCAGCCGACGAGGCCTCCGGAACGCTCATTTCCCCGAGCTTCGACGCCAGCGGTAGAAGGGTCTGCTCGCTAATGCCCTGCTTGCGGCACACCTCCGCCCAGAACGACCGTGGCCTCCGCCTCCCGCAGAATCCGGATGATCGCTCCTCGTTGTACCGACTCCTCTTCATCTTGGACCCTCCTGTTGACAGGAGATCCTAACATTCCCACTGGTAAAGTTTACAGGGGGCACGCCCGTCAATTCGGGAGCGAACGAGATACACCCTGATGTCGATTTCACTAGACAAACGACAGTTCCCTATAACAATGGCACAACGGATATCGGCGCTTTCGAGTCTCACTATTGACGGGTGGCCGGGGATATTAGGAAATACTGATGAAGCGACCTTCGCTTTTATTTGTAGCTGGATGGGTATTGCTTTTCTGCTGCGCCATGGTGGGCTACAGCGACGGTCGTATCGACCGTGGGGACCTTCTCAACATCGCCGAGAGCTGGCAGAGTACGTCGGGCGGTGCGGGTGACTACAATGGGGATGGCATCGTAGGTGAAGCCGATATTCTCTATGTGATTGCACACTGGAAAGAAGCGACCAGTCCGACGCCGACGGCTACCGATACACCGACCGAAACCAGTACAGCGACTCCGACCGTTACGCCGAGTGCCACATTCACGCTGATCCCGCCGCCGACGCCAACTTGGACCAACACGGCGACGGAAACGCCCACGGCAACGCCGACCTTTACGGAGACGCCCACACCGACCGAGACGCCAACGCCAACTTGGCTGGCACCGACAACGCTCTCCGACGAGATTATCATCGACATCTCCGGCCTGCCACAGGATGCCACACCCTTGACTTTGATGAAGATCCCGGCGGGCAGTTTCATGATGGGTCACTATCTCGGCGAAGTGGGTGGGACCAGTGATGAGGAGCCTCAACATGAGGTGAATATCGGATACGACTTCTACATGGGCAAGTATGAAATCACCAAGGCGCAGTGGCAGGCAGTCATGGGGACCACACCGTGGGAAGGCGTATATGATGTCAGCGACGATCCGAACAGCCCGGCGGTGGGTATTACGTGGGATAACATCCGGAGCGCAAGTGGATTTCTAGATAATCTTAATGCGTTAGGGCTCGGTACGTTCCGCCTGCCCAGCGAGGCGGAGTGGGAGTACGCGTGCCGAGCCGGGACGACGACGCGCTTCTACTGGGGAGATGATCTCGATGGTTCACAGATAGACAAGTACGCCTGGTACTTCGCTGACACGCGCGGGCTCGAGCGGTACGCGCATGTGGTCGGACTAAAGCTACCTAACGCCTGGGGACTTCATGATATGAGCGGCAACGCGTTGGAGTGGTGCGAGGATCGGGGTCACGTGGACTACCAAGGTGCGCCGAGTGATGGAAGCGCTTGGACAACTGGCTCAGGAGGTCGCGTGCAGCGAGGAGGGTATTATTTGGGCCACCCATCAGACTGTCGTTCGGCGGCACGCTCCGCTTGGTCGTCCAGTAGCTACGCCTTTCCCAATCTAGGATTTCGTGTCGCATGGACGGCGGAGCCAGCCACGGGACCCGTGGATGCCGTGTCGGTGGGTTCGTTTACGCCTCCGACAGTGCTGCAGTGGGGCAGCGTCTCCAATGACGGCGCGTTGTCGGGCGGAGGCAGCGGCCTTGTCGTCTACCATTGGGTGACCCAGAGAAACGGTATGCTTGTCGATGACAGCGGGCACCTCGTGCAAATGGCGGACGGCGCGGCGACCATCCCTTCCTATAACCGCTTTCCCACCGACCCATGGGGCTTCTATGAATCCTTCATCCGTACTACCGCTCCGCCTCCCTACGTGGATTCGCCGCGCGCGAGCTATTTTGTCGAACCATCTACTGGTTACGTGGAATCCGTCACGTTGGGCGCGTGTCTTCCGATGACGGTAGTACAGGGCGAGAAAACGGCCGTGAACGCCGCAATTGGGGGATCAGGGGATGGTCCCGTCGTCTACCAGTGGATAACGATGAGGGATGGGACACTTGTGCACGACAGCGGCCCGTTGAGCGTGCTCATGCGGCATGGCAAGGCGGCCATCCCGCGGTATAGCAACTTCCCTACGGATCAGACCGGAGACTACGAAACCCATATCCGCGTCACCAGCCAGTTGCCTGAAAGAGTGTCGCTGAATGTAAACTACACGGTGATTTCCGAGAATCCGGACATCATCGTGCAGTTGCCCGGCCTTCCGCACGACGCCACGCCGCTAACCATGGTCCGGATTCCTGCCGGCAGTTTCATGATGGGGCGCTATCCCGGAGAGCAGGGGAGTTCCGGTATCGAAGCTCCTCAGCACCAGGTGGACATCAGCTACGACTTCTACATGAGCAAATATGAGATCACCAAGGCGCAGTGGGAAGCTGTGATGGAGACCACTCCCTGGCAAGGGCACTACCTCGCTCTCGATGATCCCAACAGCCCGGCGGTGATTGTCACGTGGAATGATGTTCGCGGCGCGGGTGGTTTCCTTGACAAGCTCAACGGCCTCGGTCTGGGGGCCTTCCGCCTGCCGAGTGAGGCGGAGTGGGAGTACGCCTGCCGCGCCACGACAACGACGAGGTTCTATTGGGGTGATGATCCCTCTGGCACTGAAATCGATGACTATGCATGGTATGGCGTCAATGCATACTTTGCCCAAGAGCAGTACGCCCACGTCGTCGGCCTGAAGCTGCCCAACCCTTGGAGGCTCTACGACATCATCGGAAACGTCCGAGAGTGGTGCGAAGACGACGCGCATGGGAGTTATCAAGACGCTCCTGCCGATGGGAGTGCCTGGGTCTCCTCGCCCCGTACCAACCTTCGAGTGCTTCGCGGCGGCGATTTCATCGAACCTTCGCAGAACACTTGCCGCTCGGCGGCCCGCAGCAGCGATGCGCCGGATGTTCACCCGGATGAATACGGCTTCCGGCTCGTGTGGATGCCTTGAGTGGGTGTGCTTTACACAACGCATCGCGTGGGCGCGTGTGCGGGGCAGGAGTATTCATGATGTACGCCTTTCTGTGCTTGTGGGTCGCGCTGGACGGGAGTACGTACTACGCCAACGGTACGCACGACGTCCGCTCGTCGTGGGAGGATGGTCACCCAGAATGCGCGCTACGCCATGCTCGAGGATGCCGGCGGCCTTGCCGTCGGGGCGTTTGGCGCAGGCGCTTCCAGCCCGGCGGTGGACATTGTGGATGGGTTCTGGATATCTACTTCCGACACAGGCTATACGAGCACAGACACGACCGCGGATTCGTATCCGGCGGATGCGGGTTACCACTACGGCGGCGGTCCGATATCAGGACGCCGACGTTCGCGCCGACCAACACGCCGACGGCGACCTACACGCCGACGCCGACGCCAACCGATACGTCTACCACCACGCATACGCCGACACCCACGCCGACCGACACCGACACGCCGACGCCGACGTTCACCCTGACGGATACACCAACGGACACGCCATTTTTTACCAACACGCCCACGGCAACGAACACGCCGACACCCACTCCACGTGGACGTGGACGCCGACCCCACGTGGACGTGGACATGGACACCGACCTGGACGTGGACCAATACCCCGACGGCCACGAACACGCCTACGGAGACGCCGACGCCGACCCCTGCGGACACCACGGACCCGACTTGCGCGATCATTTCGCCGACAACGGGCGAGGCGATTGCGGGAGTCGAAATCTTGGAGGCGACGGCCATTGACGAGGGGTTGGGCGTTCGCGATGTCGTCTCTATTGGGACAAGGACGATGGCGTGGCGCCTCCGGTGCTGGCAGGCACGGGCGGCTCTCCTCCGGCAGTTACAATCCAGGCTGGGATACCACCACGGCTGAAAGGGTTATCATCAATTGATCGTCGCGTGTACGGACTACGCCGACAACAGCGCCACGGCCAGCGTGACCATCACCGTGGCGACGGCGTATTTCGTTTCAGACGCGGACGGCGACAATACCAACGACGGTAGTCTGGGCAGCCCGTTTAAGACCATCACGTACGCGCTCGGTCAAGTCACAGCGCATCCAGAGTACGGCGCGACCTTCATCGAGGTGGCACAGGTGTTTACCGGGAGCAGGTTACCTTGAATACAGATGGGTTGACTCTCGAAGCCTCAGGAGAGAGTGACCTGCCGACCGTTGTCGGAGCGTAACCGTCCGGTGAAGTGCATCTTCTCAAGCTGAGGAGGGTGGATCAGGATGGGCGCCATGGAGGTGGAAACCCATGGCACGAACAGGCAGGAACGCAGAACCCCGGCCACCGGCGAGCCGGCAGAAGCGCAAGCGCGGAGTCCTGCGGCGGCGTGAAGCGGATTGGCGGCGTCTGAACCGTGAGTGGGAAGCCAGCGGCCTGACACAGTCCGAGTTTTGCCGGCGGCAGGCGGTTCCGCTCTCGACCTTCTGCTGGTGGCGGTGCGAACTGGCGCGTCGCGAGCGCCAACGAGTCCCCGCATCGCATCCCAGCAAGTCGACCGCGCGCAAGAGCAGCGACGAGCGGTGCGTTGTGGGGGATGGAGGAAAAGTGCGGCGGGAGAAGGGGCGACCGGCGGTGGCCGCATCCAATCAAACGCGCATGCGGCCTGGCGAGGTCTCCGTCCCATCTGCCCTGCCTGGGCAAGGCACACAGACAGAAAATCCCTTCATCCCGGTGCAGTTGATTGGCCCTTCGTTCTCCGCGGCCCCATGCCCTCCGGTGGTCGGAGCCCCCGCCGCTCTGGAGGTCGTGCTCGCCTCGGGGCGCTGTATCCGCATTCACGGGGACTTCGCCGCCGCCCTCTTGCAGAAACTGATCGCCGTCTTGGAGGCGTCCCCATGTTGAGTCTGCCGCCCAGCGTGCGCATCTATCTGTGCACCGCGCCGACCGACATGCGGCGCGGCTTCGACGGTCTGGCTGCTCTCTGGCGCGTGACGTGCTGCAACAGGCTCCGGCCACCTCTCGTGTTTGGCAACAAGCGCGGACCGCGTCAAAATCCTCTACTGGGATCGCTCTGGCTTCGCCTCTGGTACAAGCGCATCGAAAGGCCGCTTCCATTTCCCGACGGCGCGACCGCCTCCGCAGCTCGACGCCGCCGAGTTTGGCGCTATTCTGGAAGGTAACCGTCCGGTGAAGTACTTCCTGGGGAAGGCACGGGGCTGGAGCGGTCGTGGCGCCAGCCGTCATGGAAGCCTGTCAGGTTGAAGATTCGGAATCGTTGAAGGAAAAGGGAGGCAAAAGAAGTCCTGGCGTCGCGGTTAGCCGTCGAAGGTCAGCCGTTGCTGGGTTGGGTCGGGTGCGCTGAAACGGGAGCCCGTGGCGTCTCCGCGTGCCAATGGTTCGGCAAGAGTTCTTCAATGCGGCTCTGCAAGTGCTCCGGGATGCGCGCCAGCACGTCCCGCAGGTAGGCGAAGGGTTCCACTCCATGTTGCTGGCAACTGGCGATCATGGTGTAGAGGATCGCCGCCCGCCGCCCACCTTCATCACTGCCCGCAAACAACCAATTTTTTCGTCCAAGCGCCACCCGCCGCAAGGCGCGTTCCGCGACGTTGTTGTCGATCTGTAACCGTCCGGTGAAGTGCATCTTCTCAAGCTGAGGAGGGTGGATCAGGATGGGCGCCATGGAGGTGCAGAAACCCATGGCACGAACAGGCAGGAACAGAATCCCCGGCCACCGGCGAGCCGGCAGAAGCGCAAGCGCGGAGTCCCGCGGCGGCGTGAAGCGGATTGGCGGCGTCTGAACCGTGAGTAGCCAGCGGCCTGACACAGTCCGAGTTTGCCGGCGGCAGGCGGTTCCGCTCGACCCTGCTGGTGGCGGTGCGAACTGGCGCGTCACGCGCCAACGAGTCCTCCCCGCGCATCCCAGCAGGTCGACCGCGCGCAAGAGCAGCGACGAGCGGTGTTGTGGGGGATGGATGAAGTGCGCGGCGGAGAAGGGCGACCGGCGGTGGCCGCATCCAATCAAACGCGCATGCGGCCTGGCGAGGTCTCCGTCCCATCTGCCCTGCCCGCAAGGCGGCAGACAGAAGAAAACCTTCATCCCGGTGCAGTTGATTGGCCCTTCGTCCGCGGCCCCATGCCCTCCGGTGGTCGGGCCCCGCCGCTCTGGAGGTCGCCTGCCTCGCCTCGCTGTATCCGCATTCACGGGGACCCCGCCGCCGCCCTGGCAGAAACTGATCGCCGTCTTGAGGCGTCCCCATGTTGAGTCTGCCGCCCAGCGTGCGCATCTATACCTGCACCGCGCCGACCTGACCGCGGCGCGTTTCGACGGTCTGGCCGCCTGGGCGCGTGACGTGCTGCAACAGGATCCCCTCCGGCCACCCTCTTCGTGTTTGGCAACAAGCGCGCGGACCGCGTCAAAATCCTACTGATTCGCTCCGGCTTCTGCCTCTGGTACAAGCGCTGGCGGGGCGAAGGGCCGCTTCCATTTCCCGACGGCGCGACCGCCGCGCATTGTTTCTCGACGCCGCCGGAGTTGGCGCTGCTCTTGGAGGTAAAGCTTCGGTCCGCAAGGCATCCTGGGAAGGCGCGGGGCTGAGCGCGGTCGTGCCAGCCGTCAGAAGCGGAAGCCTGTCAGGGTGGAAGATTCGAATCGTTGAAGCGAAGCTGGAGGCAAAGAAGTCCTGGCGTCGCGGTTAGCCGTCGAAGGTCCGCGACCTGCTCTCCGGTTGGGTCGGGCCGCTGAACCATGGCGCAGAAAGGCGGTCGTGGCGTTCCGCGCGCCAATCCTGTTCGGCAAGAGGTTCAATGCGGCTCTGCGCGGTGGCGGGATGCGCGCCAGCACGTCCCGCAGGTAGGCGAAGGGTTCCACCATGTTGCTGGCAACTGGCGACCGCGGTGTAGAGGATCGCCGCCCGCCGCCCACCTTCATCACCGCCCGCAAACAACCAAGGTTTTTCGTCCAAGCGCCACCTGCCGCAAGAGCGCGTTACCGCGACGTTGTTGTCGATCTCCAGGTCCCCGTCCTCCAGGTAACGCGTCAAGGCCGTCCATTGTCCCCAGCGCATAACCAATGGCCTCGCCCATCGGGGCCTGCGGCAACACCGCTTGCGCCTGCGCTTGCAGCCAGGCATGCAAGTCGGAGAGGATCGGCGCGCTCTCCTGTCGGCGTAGCGCGCAGAGATCCGCAGGGGACAGCCCATCTTCACGTCCCCGCTTTTCCACTTGGTAGAGGCGGCCGATATACGCCCAGCGCCACCAGCGCCCGCTCCCGGTCGCCGTCCTGCGCCTCATAGAACTTCCGGCGCATGCGCCCAGCACCCCACAACCTCAACGATCTCCCGCCCGGTACAACTCGTCGTAACCCGTATACGCATCCGCCCGCAGGTAGCCCCGGTAGCCATGCAAAACTTCATCGGCCCGTCCCGTTTTCGGTTGGCGCTGAAGTCAAACACCGACATGCTCATGCTCCCCGTCCCCACGTACACCCACAGCCGCCCTGGCGCGTCTTGCTGGTTCCCGGCCCTGCACGGGGACGGGTGAGTCGTCCGTGTTGATCTTCCTGCCTTGCAGCACTTCGTCGCCATCACGTCATACACAGCGGCCGGAGCAACTGCGCGCCGGCCCTTACCCAGTCGCTCATGGTCCCTCGCGACAACTGATGCCATACCGTTGCATGATCGCGTTCCTGGCGGTGCAACGGCAGATGGTCGCAATACTGCTGACCAACACGTGCGCCAGGAGACCCGGACCGGGCAGACCCTTCTAACCGGCTGCGCTGGCATGGCACTGACCACCACGTTGCCCTGGCAGCGCTTGCAGGCATACATTGACCCGCACGTGCTCGCGCACGATGAAGGAGGCGGGACGTACCCAACTGCCGCGTCACTTCTTCGCCCATGCGCTCCAGCGGCGCGCCGCACTCCTGGCACTTGTGATGCCTCTTCGGGCAGCGCATACCCACCCGCCGCGCGGCAGGCTTTCGGGCAGCGGATTACGACCGTGCCTGCTGCCGAAGACTTCTCGCCGGTTTGTCCTGTTTGATGGCTTCCGCTTCCGTCGCGGCCTCTGCCTGCGGATTGGTTTCCACCTCTCCGTCGCGCATGGCCTCTGCGAAGGCGAACAGCAGTTGCTCCAGGGGTACCTGCTCCGACTTGCGCCCGAACTGGAGCGCTGCAGCAGCGCCAACAGGTGCGAGAGCCCGATGCGCTGATCCTTCTTCGCGCAGCCGCGTCAGCAGATCGAGGATCATCTGCTGCAACAGCGCCGGGTCTTTGGGGTAGGTTGTTCAGATCGAATCGCATGGTCATTTACAAACGCACGAGCGGGGAAAAGTCTCTGCCCCTGCTGCGATGATTTTTTTGCCGTGACGGCGATGTGTGATTGCGGCGTGCGGTTACGGTTGAATCATGCGAGGCGATGACGGAGATTGAGGGACGAAGCGGGGCGGCGTACTGCGTGTTGCAATTGGATTCTTCCAAGAGCAGCGCCAACCTGGCGGCGTCGAGCTGCACGGAGGCGGTCGCGCTGTCGGGGAAATGGAAGCGGCCCTTTTCTGATGCGCTTGTACCAGAGGCAGAAGCTGAGCGATCCCAGTAGAGGATTTTGACGCGGTCCGCGCGCTTGTTGCCAAACACGAAGAGGTGGCCGAGAGGGATCCTGTTGCAGCACGTCACGCGCCAGAGCGGCCAGACCGTCGAAGCCGCGCCGCATGTCGGTCGGCGCGGTGCAGATAGATGCGCACGCTGGGCGGCAGACTCAATATGGGGACGCCTCCAAGACGGCGATCAGTTTCGCAAGAGGGCGGCGGCGAAGTCCCGTGAATGCGGATACAGCGCCCGAGGCGAGCACGACCTCCAGAGCGGCGGGGCCTGACCACCGGAGGGCATGGGGCCGCGGAGAACGAAGGCCAATCAACTGCACCGGATGAAGGGTTTTGTCTGTGTGCCTTGCCCAGGCAGGGCGGGTAGACGCGCCTCCTCCCGCCTCGCTCTGGTTCCGCTTTCCGACTTGGTCCTCTTGCGCTTGAAACGCCGCGGCGGACGGCGCGGCCTCCTGTGCTGCCAGGCCTGGCCAGCCGTGCGCCGGCGTGCTTGCGCGCGGCCCACTGGTTGATGGGATGCGGTAGCTCGTTCGCGGTCGCGATGCGCCAATTCACAACCGCCACCAACACAAGGACACCAGGAAACCTCTGTTGCTCGCAGAACTCCCGTTGCGTCAGCCCGCTGGCTTCCCACTGACGGCTGAGACGCCGCCAGCGCGCTTCACGCGCCTGCTCAGCCCACGCCTGGCCGCTGCCGGCTCGCCGGTGGCCGGATTCTGCGTTCTTGCCTGCTCGCCGCCATGGGTTTCCACCTCCATGGCGCCCATCCTGATCCACCCTCCCCGTTTGAGAAGATGCACTTCACCGGACGGTTACGTCGATCTCCAGGTCCCCGTCCTCCAGGTAACGCGTCAAGGCCGTCCATTGTCCCAGCGCATAACCAATGGCCTCGCCCATCGGGCTCCGCGGCAACACTGCTTGCGCCTGCGCTTGCAGCCAGGCATGCAAGTCGGAGAGGATCGGCGCGCTCCTGTCGGCGTAGCGCAGAGATCCGCAGGGGACAGCCCATCTTCACGTCCCCGCTTTTCCACTTGGTAGAGGCGGCCGATATACGCCAGCGCCACCAGCGCCCGCTCCCGGTCGCCGTCCTGCGCCTCATAGAACTTCCGGCGCGCATGCGCCCAGCACCCCCTCAACGATCTCCCCGCTCCGGTACAACCTGTCGTAACCCGTATACGCATCCGCCTGCAGGTAGCCCCGGTAGCCATGCAAAAACTTCATCGGCCCGTCCTGTTTTCGGTTGGGCGTGAAGTCAAACACCGTATGCTCATGCTCCCCGTCCCCACGTACACACCACAGCCGCCCCTGGCGCGTCTTTGCTGGTTCCCGGCTCTTGCACGGGGACGGGTGAGTCGTCCGTGTTGATCTTCCCTGCCTTGCAGCACTTCTCGTCGCATCACGTCATACAGCGGCCGGAGCAACTGCGCGCCGGCCCTTTACCCAGTCGCTCATGGTCCCTCGCGACAACCTCGATGCCATACCGTTGCATGATCGCCTCCTGGCGGTGCAACGGCAGATGGTCGCGCACTTGCTGACCAACACGTGCGCCAGGGAGACCCGGACCGGGCAGACTCTTCAACCGGCTGCGCCGGCATGGCACTGACCACCACGTTGCCCTGGCAGCGCTTGCAGGCATATTTGACCTGCACGTGCTCGCGCACGATGAAGGAGGCGGGACGTACCCAACTGCCGCGTCACTCTTCGCCCATGCGCTCCAGCGGCGCGCCGCACTCCTGGCACTTGCATGCCTTCTTCGGGCAGCGCATACTCCATACCGCTCGCGCGGCAGGGCTGGCTGGCAGCGGATTACGACTGTGCCTGTTGCCGGAAGACTTCGCCGGTTTGTCCTGTTTGATGGCTTCCGCTTCCGTCGCGGCCTCTGCCTGCGGATTGGTTTCCACCTCTCCGTCGCGCATGGCCTCTGCGAAGGCGAACAGCAGTTGCTCCAGGGGTACCTGCTCCGACTTGCGCCCGAACCGAGCGCTGCAGCAGCGCCAACAGGTGCGAGAGTTTTCGATGCGCTGATCCTTCCGCGCAGCCTGCGTCAGCAGATCGAGGATCATCTGCTGCAACAGCGCCGGGTCTTGGGTAGGTTGTTCAGATCGAATCGCATGGTCATTTACAAAACGCACGAGCGGAAAAAGTCCCGCAAAGCTCTGCTGCGATGATTTTTTTTGCCGTGACGGCGATGTGTGATTGCGGCGTGCGGTTACGGTTGAATCATGCGTGGAGGCGATGACGAGATTGAGGGACGAAGCGGGGCGGCGTACTGCGTGTTGCAATTGAATCCCTTCCAAGAGCAGCGTTAACTCGGCGGCGTCGAGCCGCACGGAGGCGGTCGCGCCGTCGGGGAAATGGAAGCGGCCCTTTCTGATGCGCTTGTACCAGAGGCAGAAGCCGGAGCGATCCCAGTAGAGGATTTTGACGCGGTCCGCGCGCTTGTTGCCAAACACGAAGAGGTGGCCGGAGAGGGATCCTGTTGCAGCACGTCACGCGCCAGAGCGCCAGACCGTCGAAGCCGCGCCGCATGTCGGTCGGCGCGGTGCACAGATAGATGCGCACGCTGGGCGGCAGACTCAATATGGGGACGCCCAAGACGGCGATCAGTTTCTGCAAGAGGGCGGCGGCGAAGTCCCCGTGAATGCGGATACAGCGCCCCGAGGCGAGCACGACCTCCAGAGCGGCGGGGCCTGACCACCGAGGGCATGGGGCCGCGAGAACGAAGGCCAATCAACTGCACCGGGATGAAGGGTTTTTGTCTGTGTGCCTTGCCCAGGCAGGGCGGGTAGGACGTGCGCCTCCCCGCCTCGCTTCGTTCCGCTTTCCCGACTTGGTCCTCTTGCGCTTGAAATCGCCGCGGCGGACGGCGCGGCCTCCTGTGCTGCCGGGCTGCGGCCAGCCGTGCGCCGGCGTGCTTGCGCGCGGCCCACTGGTTGGGATGGGATGCGATGTAGCCTGTTCGCGGTCGCGACGCGCCAATTCACACCGCCACCAACACAAGGACACCAGGGAAACCTTCTGTTGCTCGCAGAACTCCCGTTGCGTCAGCCCGCTGGGCTTCCCACTGACGGCTGAGACGCCGCCAGCGCGCTTCACGCCCTTCAGCTTCCACGCCTGGCCTTCTGCTGCCTCGCCGGTGGCCGGGATTCTGCGTTCTGCCTGCGTCGTGCCATGGGTTTCCACCTCCATGGCGCCCATCCTGATCCACCTCCCCAGCGAGAAGATGCACTTCACCGGACGGTTACTGTCCCAATTCGCGCTCATCCAGAAAATCAAACAGGTTGTTCCTCGATCCGGTAGGCCATGATGCGAAAGCCCTTTCTTCCCCATGAAATTGGCCAACTTCACTTGGGAGTACGGCGGCCTGCGCTCCGCGTAACTCTCGGGACAGAAGCGCTGCTATTACCATCGCCTTAACTTCAATGCTTTCTCCCCGCAGTTTCGCTTTGTGGGGCGCCCAACCGTTCCTCTTCACCTCACCCATACCTACCGCAGTCTTCCTCATTCCGCTCTACCCTCCCCGCCGGACGACCTGTCCGATCGGATGCTGACCAGGTTGAACGAGGCTGCCGCGGTCCGCAAAGAAGAATTTTCTCCTGGACATCTGCGCCAGCCATGGGGGGAAGGAGGTAGAATGACACCATCATGGCTGGCACGCCGGAAGGATAAGGACGGCATTTACTACGTTCACTGGAAGGATGCGGAGGGCCGGACTCAGCGGCGGTCAACGGGCAAGCGGAATCTGAGCGAGGCGAGGCTTCGTCAAGCCGAGATCGACGCGCGACGCGCCCTCGTGCAGGACACGGCGCTGAGCAAGGCCGTGGAACGATACCTGGAGCTGAGCCAAACCCGCGTGACGCCCCTGTACTACAGCAATCTGAGGACTTACCTTAAGGTGTTTTCGGATCGGCTGGAGGAGGGCGCCCGGGTCGAGGAGGTCAGCAGCAAGGAAATCGCTCGATTCAAGGAGTACCTGCTCTTGGAACAGAAGCGGAGTCGAACGACGGTGAACCACTACCTGTCCGGACTCCGGCAGTTCTTTGAATGGGCAGTCGAGACCGGTCGAGCGATTCGGAATCCGGTGGAGGGCGTCCGGCGTATCCCTGGTTCCGCGCCTTGCCGGGAGCGGATCGTGACCGACGAGGAGTTCAAGGCCATTTTCTCCAACGCGAAGCTCCTCTACACGCGGCTGGCCCTCACGCTGATGCGTTACGGGGGCCTGCGGAATGGAGAGGTCGTCAATCTCCAGTGGAAGGACATCGACGAGGAGAAGGGCCTGATCCGAGTGGTCCACCAACCGCCCGAGCGGCGGACCAAAAGCGGGAAGACGCGCCTGACGCTGCTGCCCCAGCCAGCTTGTGGGCTTCTCCGGCAGTGGCAGAAGAAGGCGGCTGACAGCAAGTGGGTGTTTGCGCACTGCAACGGCCAGCGGATGGACAGCCTCAACAAGAGCCTGTCCACCGCGATTCGAAATGCCGGGTTCAAGGACATCACCCCGTACCATCTCCGCCACACTTTCGTGACGGAGATGATCGGATCGGGTGTCGACCCGGTCGCCGTGATGCAGATGGCCGGGCACAGCAGCCTCCGGGTGACGGAGCGGTACACGCATCTGCACTGGGACCACATTGAGTCGGCTCTCAAACGGGCCGGGATGCGTTAGGTTGCCCCTTTAGGTTGCCCCCGGCCGTTTTTGGGGCAACCTGAGGTCTGTGGCAGAATCACTAAGCCATTGAAATGTAGAGGTTTAGAGTGGAGCGGAGACGGGGCTTGAACCCGCGATTGTTTCTTGGGAGCTCGACGCTCTACCAACTGGGTTTTACTCCCGCAGGTTGCCATCATTCTATCCATGGCTGAAGCCCTGTCAAGACATTCCTGGCTTCGGTTCCCACCTGGAAGTACGTCCATCCCGCTCGTGGTTAAGCCCGCCCGCGCCGGTCGGCGCCTTTCACCTTGACCATCCCGTACGCGTTCCTGTAGCCTGACGTCCGCAACGGAAAGGAATCCGCAAGTCCACCCATGGCCGAAAAACGTCCTACACCGCTCAACGCTTCAAGCTTTCGAACCGTCGCGGTTTCGGCCTGCGCGAAGAAATCGCCGACAGCCTCGTCTCCGACTACCACAGCCCTCTCGTGCGCTGGATGCGCGAGCATGACTATCGCCTCGTCCTGCCCCACCTCACCTTCGTCCTGGCCAAGGAGTTCGGCTTCTGCTACGGCGTGGACGGCGCCGTCCAAATCGCCTACGAAACCTGCCGCCGCTTTCCCGACAAGCGCAAGTTCATCACGACCGAGATCATCCACAATCCTCGCGTGAACCTGAAACTGCGCGAGATGGGCGTCGAGTTCCTCTCCGGTCAATACAGTACCGGCAAAACGCTGGCCGATATCTCCGCCGAAGACGTCGTCATCCTGCCCGCGTTCGGCGCGCGTCTGCCCGAGCTGGAGGCGCTCACCGAGAAGGGCTGCATCCTCGTCGATACCACCTGCGCCAGCGTGATGAACGTCTGGAAGCGCGTCGAACAGTACGCCCGCGAAAAACCACGGCCGTCATCCACGGCAAGTACTTCCACGAGGAGACCCAGGCGACCAGCCCGGGTCGTAGCCTACCCCGGCGCCCACCACCTCGTCGTGCTGGACAAGGCGCAAACCCAGATAGTCTGCGACTACATCCGAAACGGAGGCGACCGACGCGACTTTCTGGCCACGTTTCGCCATGCCCACTCGCCCGGATTCGATCCCGACTTGCATCTCTCGCGCCTTGGGGTAGCCAACCAAACTACCATGCTCTCCAGCGAGTCTCAGGCCATCGCCGTGATGTTGCAGCAGGCGCTCGTGGACCGCTACGGGCCGGCGGAGGGCGCGGCGCGTTTCCGCAACTTCGACACCATCTGCTCGGCGACTCAGGAACGTCAGGACGCCATGCTGCGACTGGCCGAGGAAAAGCCTGACCTGATCCTCGTCTTGGGCGGCTACAACAGCAGCAACACCAACCACTTGGCCGAAATGGCCCACCAGCACGCCCCCACGTTTCACATCTGCGAACCGGCCTGCATTCGTTCCCGGGACGAAATCCACCATAAACCGGTGGGCGGAAAGGAGGCCGTCGTCAGTCGGGATTGGTTTCCACAAGGTCCCGTAAAGATTGGACTTACTGCAGGCGCAAGCACCCCCGACCGGGTCGTCGAGGATGCCATCGTCCGATTGGCCCGCCTCTGCGGAATCGAGGCCATCCCCCTGCCCGATTCCGACGCTTCCATCTCGGCCTGACTTGGTTTTCTCGCCTGCGACCGTTGCCTCGCCCCAGGGTTGTCCGTTGGAGGGACATGACCCACCATCCTTCTCCAACCAGCCGGGCCTTCACGCTCATCGAACTCCTGATCGTGGTAGCCATCATTTCCGTCCTGGCGGCGATTGCCGTCCCCAACTTTCTGCACGCGCAGGTGCGGGCGAAACTGGCCCATTGCCAGGAGAACATGCGCACGGTAGCGACCGCGCTGGAGGCCTACTGCGTGGATTATCTGGCCTACCCACCTGAACGGGGGCCGCACCTGTCCAGCGACGATGGTATGGCCCAGCTCTTGACGACGCCCGTTCCCTACCTGAAAAGCCTGCCGGTGAATCACTTCGTGACCCAGGAGGACTGGAACCGCCAGCACTGGTGGCAATATGGGCTGGCGCCAGCGGGCGACGGTTGGTGTCTGGAAAGCCCCGGTGCTGACCTGGTGGAGAGTCTACCGGAGGCGCGCTTCTATCTTGAGACGCTGGCGACGAGCCGCTTCGCCTATATTTTGGGCAGCTACGATCCCAGCAACGGGTTGCGCTCGAGCGGGGACATCGTGCGCTTCGGCCCCTGACCGTCCTAGGTCCAGTCCCCTCTCCCCCGGGGAGAGGTCCAGTTCCCTCTCCCTCGGGGAGAGGGTTAGGGTGAGGGGGGCGTGGCGTACAGGCGGGCTTCCCCCTCACCCGGCGCTCCGCGCCGACCTAACCCCTCAAGGGAGAGGTGAAGCGCCGTCTCCCTCAAGGGAGAGGTGAAGTTCCCTCTCCCTCGGGGAGAGGGTTAGGGCATTTGCGCTAACTTAATGAATTGACAGCAAACCGGCGCAGTGGTAGGCTGGCTGCATGGAAAATACAGATCTAATCAATGAAGAGTGGCGGCATGTGCTGAGCCTGCTGCCGGGAGACCTGGAAGCCAGCTGCGAAGAAAAGTTAGCATTGGTGCGCAGGCGCCGGATTTCCAGCGCGGAGGACCTGTTGCGCCTCTGCCTGGGGTACAGCCTATGCGACATGTCACTGCGCCAGTTGGCGGCGTGGAGCACCGTGGCCGGGCTTGGGGAACTGTCGGACGTGGCGATCCTCAAACGCTTGCGGCATGCGTCGGAGTGGTTAAATATTTGGTTCTGCAGATGCTGCAAAAGCGGGCGTGACACGCCAAGTACTGGCTGCCAGGTGCGCATCCTGGACGCGACCACGATTCAACGCCCGGGCAGTAAAGGCACGGACCTGCGCCTGCACGCCAGTTTTGACCTGGCTGGGCAGCGGCCTCCGCGCTGGAACTGACCGACGCGTCCGGGGAGACCCTTTAAGCGCCATCGGGTGCAGGCAGGAGAGATTGTTCTGGGAGATCGCGGCTACGCGCATGGCGCGGGAATCGCATCGATTCTTCTGCCAACAGGGGCATGTGGTGGTGCGCGGGCATTGGCAGAATCTGCCATTGAAGAGCGCGCGGGAAAGAAGGTGGATACGATCGCCCTGATGAGCCTCGTGGGGACGGCGGGGAAGTGGGAGACTGGCCGGTGGTGGTGGAGGATGGTCGGGATCGCTTTCCGATGCGCATGATTGTGATTAAGAAGTCCGCGCCAGCTGCGGAGTGCGAGCGCGAAGAGATCGAGAAGGAGGCCAGGCGCAAGGGGCGCACCCCGGACCCGAGATCTTTACGGGCGGCCGGTTACGTGATGGTCGTCACGGACTTTGGCGGAGACGGAGCTGTCGGCGACACAGGCGCTGAGTTGTACCGCTTCCGCTGGCAGATCGAGATGGAGTTCAAGCGCTTGAAGGGCCTCCACCACCTGGACCATGTGCGGGCCAAGGATGAGAATCTCGCCCGTACCTATGTGTTTGGCAAGTTACTGGGGCAGTGATCGTGGAGGAGATGACGGAGGGGCGTTGGCTTTTTTCCCTGGGGATTCCCCTTCCGCAGAAGCGGCTTAGCCCATGGCGGATGGAGGCCCTCTGGTTGGACTGGCTGCGGAGCACGGTGAAAGGCGCCATCACGTTGCCGCTGCTGCAACGCAAGATGCCCGGCTGGGGCGCTTTGTGCGATCCCCGCGCCGCCGCCAACGACAGATGGCGCAACGACCCCCACTTCGCCTCCAGCAAGTTGGCGCATATACCCTGGGGAGAGGTTAGTGAGGGAGGGAGAACGCGCTGCATCGATGCGGCGCGTCTTTAGGCGACCTTCCTCACCCGGCGCTCTGGCGCCGACCCTCCCTCAAGGAGAGGTGAAGAATGCGCTTAGCGCCCCTCTCTCTCAAGGAGAGGTGCCTCTCCCTCGGGGAGAGGTTTGAGTGAGGGGCGTGGCGCACAGGCGGGCTTCCCCTCACCCGGCGCTCGCGCCGACCTCTCCCCAAGGGAGAGATAGTCCCTCTCCCTCGGGGAGAGGGTTAGAGGGGGCGGCGGAGAAGTGGAGGATGGCCTTGCCGGGTTCGGGCTTGCCAGCGCGCTTCTCGCCGACTAAATTGCCGTCCGAGCCGCGACCCGAGCCGGATTTTTTGGTGAGGCGCCCGTTGATGCCCACGTCCCGTGTCCTCAAGCACCAGGAGATTCCCAACGACTTCGACGCCATTCACGTGCTGGTGCGCGAGATTCTGGATCACGCCTCCGAGCGGGGTTACGACGAGAACGCGCATTTCGCGCTGCGCCTGGCGTTGGACGAGGCGCTGGCCAACGCCTACGATCACGGCAACCGCCGGCGCTCCGACCGGCGCATCCGCGTGACCTACGAGATCACCCCGCATCGCGTCAAGGTCGTGGTGGGAGACGAGGGCGACGGTTTCGACCACCATGGGCTGGACGATCCGCGGGAGGATGCCGCGCTCGACCGCACGCACGGGCGCGGCATCTTCCTCATCCAGCAGTTCATGTCCGAGGTCCGTTTCAACGAGAAGGGGAACGAGATCACGCTCGTGTATCGGCGTGAGAGGGGCGAACTGACAGGCTGGCCGGGACTGAAAATCTGGGAGAGCGCCGGAATCAACATTCTGGACGTTCCCGCGGAGCTGCCGGCATGCTATTCTTACGTGATCGGCGTGTGCCTGGGGGACCTTCTGGACACGGGTCATCGGCGGCTGGTACTGGACCTGTCGCGGCATTCGCAGTTGGAGCCGGAGACGATCGCGGCGCTGGTGGGACTGTCGACGCGGGTAGTGAAAGACGGCGCGCGGTTGGTAGTGGTGCATGCCGATCCGCGCGCGGGTTCATTGTTGCATCGACATGGGCTGTCGCCCCGGGTAGACTGCCGCAGCCGGCTCGCCGAGGCGTTGGAGCTCTTGGCTGAGGCCGGAGAGAAGGGAGAGAGGCCATGAAAGACGACGATCAGAAACCGGAACCCGGCAAGGAGCCGCCGAGGCCGCCGCAGCCGCCCGCGTTCATTCGCCGGCCGTACTGCTCGGCGGCGCGCATCAATCACACCGGCCTGGAGTTCGTGGTGGATTTCGGGGACGTGGACCCCGACCATCCGGGCACGGTCGCGTTCTCCTGCGGGGTGAAAATGAGTCCGCAGACCGCCAAGTGCGTGATGCACGCCTTGCGCCAGGCCATCGCCAAGTACGAGGAGCAGTTCGGCAAGATCGGCTTTCCCCCCGACGAGGCGCCGCCCCGTGACTGGCAACAGAGGTGGAATTAGCAGGAACATTAGGGTCAGCGCCTATTTTTCCCCGCAGCCCAAGCGGGGAACACAGTATCGACAGGGAAAAATAGGCGCTGACCCTAATTTTCCGGGAGGAACGTAACATGCAACATCCGATTCGTATCGCCGTGGTCGGCGCCGGGGGGCTGGGGCGAGCCGCCCTGCGGCTGCTGGCGCACAAGCAAGAAGCGAAGGTGGTCGCGCTGTGCGACCGCGGCGGATATGCTTTTTGTTCCAAGGGCTTCGATGCGGAGACCGCGACGGCGCTGGAAAACGGCGGCTGCGCGGCGCTCGGCGAGCCGGTCGACGACAGCATCGGCGCGCTCATCCATCATCGGGCTGACGTCGACGCCATGCTGCTGACGCTGCCCAACCTGCCCAACGAATTCATGCCCGGCGTGGTCGAGCGCATTGTGGACGCGGGCTACTCGGGCGTCTTCGTGGATGCGCTCAAGCGCACGCGCGCCATGCAACTCATGTTTGCGCTCGACGAAAAGCTCCGCGCGGCGCGGTGCGTGGCCATCACCGGCGCGGGCGCGACGCCCGGACTCCTCTCCGCCGCCGCGGTACTCGCCGCACAGTCGTTCGTCGAAGTCGAGAGGGTGGACATCTGGTGGGGCGTGGGCATCGCCAACTGGGACGCCTATCGCGCCACCATCCGCGAGGACATCGCGCACCTGCCGGGTTACAGCGTCGAGCGGGCGGCGAAAATGACCGACGCCGAGATCGACGCGCTGCTGGCCGAGACCGACGGCAAACTCACCCTGCGCGACATGGAGCATGCCGACGACCTGCTGCTGCAAAAAGTGGGCGTGGTGGATCGGCTCGACCAGGTGACCGTCGGCGGGGTGATGGACACGCGCAGCGCGCAAAAGCCGGTGCAAACCACCATGACGCTGACGGGCACGACGTTTGAGGGCAAACGCAGCAGCCACAGGTTCGTTTTGGGCAACGAGACCAGCATGGCGGCCAACGTGCTGGGCCCGGCGCTGGGTTACCTGAAGCGCGCGCTGTGGTTGCGCGAGCGCGGCATCTACGGCGTCTTCGGCAGCACCGAATTCATGCCGATGGTGTTGCGGTAGGGTGCGCGCCATGCACCGCCGGCTTCGCCGGGCGTCCGCAGCACCCCTCGGTAGGGCCTCCGGCTTACTCGGGGTGAGGCGCTGCGCAACTACGGGGTAATACCGGCGGTACCAAAAGATCGGCCCCGGATCGCCCCGGGGCCGGAGAACAAACAAGGCCAGCGCGTGCCAAGGCTCAGCGGTTACCCTCCATGGGTGGCCTGGGTGGGCCGGGCTGGGTGGCCAGCATGGCCGCACGCGTCGCCAGTTGAATGGCCGCGGAGATTTTCTGCTCGGTCTCCAGATACTTGCCTTGCCAGGAAGGCGGCCTGCGCTTCGTCCGCCAGCGCCTGCGCATCGGTCCACATCTGCTGCAGTCGTGCTCATTGGTACTGGCGGCGACCACGGGCGCGACGCGGGCGGCCACGTCCTCCCAGGCGGCCAGCGCCTTCTCCGCGCTGTCCCTCAGATAGTCGCGCACCGGCGGCGGGACCAGCCCACCGTTCTGGCGCGCCAGGAAGATGGCCTGGTTGGCCAGTCGCATGGCCTCGTTGACCTTGGCCAGGCACTTGCGATACTCGCCCGCCTCGAAGGCGGTTTGCGCCTCGGCCGCCAAGGCGTCGGCCTGCGCCAGCTTGGCCTTGGCCTCCTCGCTGGTGCTGTCGTCCACGACGCCGTGGGCGGTCGCCAGGAGACGGGTGAGGCGCTGCAACTGCTGCTCACAGTACTCCTTGATGCGATCGCCGGGCGTGGGAGCGCCGGAAACCAGCCGCTTGGCGTGCATGGCGAGTTCGCGCGCGCGTGCTACCTGCGCCAGCACCGCGCGCAGGTCCGGCTCCTCGGCTTCCATCAACTCCTTGGCCTTGGCCAGGGCATCCTTGGCCGCGGCCAGCACATTCTCCGCCTCAGGATTGGGATTCTCGGCCAGGAGCGCCTCGACCTCGGCGATCAGCTCCTCGACCGCCGCGATCTGCTGGTTGATACGCTCCTCGACGTTATTGCTGCACAAGAGAATCTCGCGCAGGCACTGCGTGAAGAACTGCATGGCGCGGCGCATCTGCTGCTCGGCGGCGGCGTACTGCTGCTCGGCGAACAGCTGGCGGGCCTTGTCGGCGGCCTCCTTACCCTGCTCGAACTGCTGCTGGCCCCCGGGGCAGTCCAGGCCGGAGAGCAGCTGGCTGCAGCGCTCTTCCTGCTCGCGCAGTTGCACGATCTGGCGCATCAGGCGCTCGCGCATCATGTGGAGATTGCCGCCGCCGGTCACGCCGCGCAGTTCACGCAGGGCGTTCTCGGCCAGCAGCCGCGCGCGCGCGATGTGCCGCATCGCCTCCTCCAGTTTCCCCTCGCCCAGGGCCGCCTCCGCCGCCGCCGCCTCTTCCTCCGCCTTGGCGAACAGCTCCTTGGCCTTGTCGTTGTCGCTGGACGTGATCGCATCCCGATACTTGGCCAGAAACTCCTGCAGGCCAGAGAGCGCCTGCTGGACCCGCGCCGTCTGGTCCGCCAGCGTCGGCTGCGCCGAAGCCGGAAGAACCAGGCTCAACGCCAGCACCAACGCCAGACCCCATACCGTCGTCTTTGCCCAACTTCTCATGATGAAACCACCTCGCTGGTAAGTATCCCCATATTTCCCACGGCCCTCCTATGCAACCCTCGTGCCACCCCGCACTGTGATTATAACTTTATCAAAAACAGATAGTTATGCGATTCTGGCCAGGAACTTGCGGCAGCGTTGCGCACCCATCGGTACAGTCGCTCCAGCCAAGTGTACCAATCGGTACGCCTCAATGCGGGCTTTGATGCCAATAGAGAGAGAGGAGCAGGAGATCAAGAACGTCCACGACTCCGTCGCCGTTCACGTCCACGGGAGGGGGTGGCGGCCCGAGATCGGAGGCGGAGAGGCTGTAACCTCCACCTTGGTAAGGTTCTTCCAGGATCAGAAAGTACGTCCCATCGCCAGGGCACAGCCATGTGGTCGTGGGCGCCTTGCCAAAGTCGTAGCTGTAAAGGGAAGTGAGGCCATTGCCGGCCAGAAGCGTCATCTGGAAAGCGCTGCCGGTTGCTTCGCCGGTCGCCTGGAAGAGCAGCCGGTGTCCGCCGACGCCGGTGAACGCGAAGACCTCGATGGCGTCGCGGGTCGCCAGCGTGCCGGTGGACGGTGGACCATCCACGGAGAGGACGGCGGGAACGCCTTCGGCGGTCGCGGAGATGGCATATCCGCCGGTGTCGTCGGGGAAGAACAGCCGTACTTGGACGAAATAGAGACCCGAAAGGGTGGCGCCGAAGATGATGCGCGAGGCGTTGGCCTCGCGCCCGCCCTGGTCGTCCTCCCGCAGGACGGTCGCCCCGTCGCCCGCGTACAGCGTCATGACCGTGTCCACGCCGTTTTCCAACAGGAGCGTTTCGATGCGATAGAACTGGTCGGGCAGAGTAGCGATGGAGAAGAAGTCCACGTCGCCGGCGAACTCGATGTTTCCGGGCGTCACGCCGCCGTCGGTGGGTAGAGCCTGCGCCGTGGCCGGACTGTCGCCGTAGTCGTCCACGACCGCGCCCTGGTCGGTGACGGTGAGCGTGTAAATCCCCGTCTGCTCGGGAAAAAACTGGTGCACGGAGAGGTAATACACACCACTGGCGGGAGCGCGCCACGTAATGGTCTCGCCCTGGCCGATCTCGTCTTTTTCGATCAGGAGGGTGGTCCCGTTGGTATCCCAAAGGCGCAGTACGGTGTCGGAGAGGCCGTTCAGATTGGTGATTCTGGCGATGTACAGGCGGTTGACGACGGCGTTGAACTTGAAGAAGTCCACGTCGCCGGCGGTTTCGTGCTGGCCGTTGACGGGCACGCCCAGGGTGAGTTGATAGGCGGTCTGGTAGAAGTTGCCGAAGTCGTCGGCGCGCGCCGAGGTCAGCGCGAGGCTCAGCGTCGCCAGGAAGCAGGGGAACAGGCGCAAGCCGCACATGGTGCACCTCGTGACGATTCTGGAGTGCGGCTGCTTGCTGCCGCGTACCGGAAGCGTAGCGTGAGAGCGCATCGCTGTCACGGCGGAAAAAACGACGCCTCGCGCCGCCGCGCGTCCCATGGGTCCCATGGGCCTCATAGGTCCCATCCTGTTCCGCGCCATCCCGCCAACCCCCTTCGTTAAGGGGAAGATACCGAATGGCGGGGGCGTCCGTTGCCGGACGCCCCCGCCGTGGTGTGACGTGGCACGGGCTTCCTGCCCGTGCGCTTGACTTACCGGCGGTTTAGAACAGCCTCCAAGCGCCGATCTCGACCGTCCCGCCCAGGTAGGCGGCGCCGCCGCGCAGCGGCATGGGCGGCGTGCCGCTGCCCTTGTCGCCGAAGTAGCTGCTGTCCACGTCGAAGAAGTTCGCCCCGTCCGGATTGTTGGCGTTCAGGAACAACGGGTCGCTGTTGATGACGCTGGCCGTCAGCGTCACAAAGTTGCCGGCGTCGTTCTCGACCGCCGCCAGGGCGTGCACCCCTGAGAGGATCAGCGAAGAGTGCGACACCGTGATGCCGGGCGTAAACAGGAACGAGTCGGCGAAGATGCCGGTCTTGCCCGCACCGCCGATGATGCAGTCGCTGACCGTAATGGGCGCGGTAATGCCGATGCCCTCCACGTGGATGCCGTCGTTGCTACCCAAGATGGTGCAGTTGGTCACGGTCCCCACCGCCGCGCCCGCCGCCTCGCCGACGTAGACGCCGGCCTGCGCATTATCGAGAAACACGCTGTTGCGGACGTAGTCGAGAATGGCGTTGGGGCCGGGGCCTCGTCCGATGCGCACGCCCGCGGTGGCGTTGCTGATGAACGTGCACTCGTTGATGCGCGCCGTGCACGACGTCAGGTCCGCGCCGTAGCCGCCGTTGTTGCGGAAGATCGAGTTATTAATGGTGGTGATCCCATTGATGTTGAAGTCGGTCGTGACTCCGCCGTCCGTGCACTGCTGGAAAAGGCAGCCGTTGATGGTGATGGGGCCGTTGGCCTGACTGGGCGTGGAGACGTCGCCCGCGTTCACCTGCTTGCGCAGACCCGCGCCCAAGTTGTTGAAAAAGAGGCAGTTCTCCAGTTCCGTCGTGGCGTTCTCCAAGCGCACGGCGGTACTCGCGCAGTTGACGATGGTCACGTTCTCCAGGCGGTTGAGCTCGTTGTTGCGGTACGACTCCGACAGGGTAAAGATGCCGTTGAGCGGCGAACCTTCAACGTAGAGCCGGCGGAAGGTGATGTCGTTGCCACGCGTGGCGACCGCGCACAGGCGCGTCTCGATCGCCCCCGTGAAGGTGGGGTTATCCGCGTCGAAGGCCGAGGTTGAGTCCTCGATCAGGATCACGTCGGCGCGGCCGTTGCGCGACCCCGCTCCAATACCCGGCCCGCCGTTGAAAATCGACAGGCAGTTGCGGATGGTGGAATTGAACGCGAATACATAACAGCCGTAGTTGCCGCCGTCTTCGAACTTGCAACGCTCCAGCGTCCCCACCGTGTCGGTCCGTCCGATGGACTCCATGTCGATGAAGCACTGGGTGCCGTTGTCAAAAGCCGTCTCGTAGTTCAACCCGAGGGTGGCGGCCAGCGCATTCTGCTTGCCGTTATTGAAGAACCAGCAATCCTGCACCAGCGTATTGCGCCAGGTGCGCGGACGGATGCCGTTGGCGGCGTTGTTGCGGAAGGTGCAGCGGCGGAAGATGATACTGGCGGGCGAGGGTCCGGCTACGGTGAGGCTGTTGGCATCGTAGAAACCCTGCTGCGCGCTCTCCTCGAATGTGCAGTCCTCGATCAGCCAACTGGCGCCTTCCATCTGCGTCGGGTTGGGCAGATTGAACGCGGTGCGAACTACCGTACCCGAAACCCGCGTCAGCTCACAGTTGCGCATGGTCAGCGTATTGTGGCCTCCCACCCCCAGCACATACACGCCGCGATTTCCGGTCGTGGCGCCGAAGTCGTGAATCCAGATGTTCTGCAGGAGCACCGTCGCCGCCTTGTGAATCACGATCGCGCTGTCGCCGGTGGAGAGGCCGGGATGGAAGAGCTCGATGGCGCGCGGGCCGGAGCCCTGCACCGTGAGGCTGCCCGCGTTGAAGTAGAGCGGACCGTTTTCACAATACGTGTATCGCCCCGTTCCCGACATCACCACCACCGGCCCGACGGCGGTGGTCGCCCCGCTGATGTTCTGGTTGACGTTGAGCCCCTGGTCGGCGCTTTGGCTGAGCACGCAGTTCTCGAAGTTGTAGTTCATGCCCACGTTGGCGTTGAAGCGCAGGCAGGCGCCCGGCCAGTAGGTGGCATTGGGATTGGAGGTCAGGTCGGCCGAGCCGTCCAGGGAGGTCGGCTGGTTGGCGTTGTTGTTGCCGGTCACGACCACGTTGCGGCAGGTTACGGTGGAGTTGTTGGAGTCCGTGTGCAGCACGAGGCCGTTCATGCCGTTGCCGTCGCCGCCTACCGCGCCCCCCGTTCCCACGATGCTGGCGGGCGGGGGGATCAGCACAAAATCCTTGAAGAGTATCGTGGAGTTGGTGGCCGAGCAGATGATGGCCCCCTGGTTGACCAAGTCCACCGTGTTGGTGAAATTGGCGCCGACGATGGTGGCGATCCGTCCGGCCGTGCCCTGAAGGGTCAGGTTGCCGCCCACCACGGGAATCTGGACGATGGCCGTCTGGATGTGGGGCGCGTTGGTGTTAAGATTGATCACGTCGGGCGTGGCCGGGTTGGCCAAGACGGCGTTGACCGCCGCTTGGAGGGTTTGGTAGGCGGGCACGCCGGTACCATCGTTGCCCAGCAGCGCGTCCACTGCCACCGTCTGGCAGTAGCCCGGTGCGGCGAAGACCGCCGCGAAGAGAAAGATCATCATGACGAGTCGCATCATGCTTGCTCCTTGAGAAGTTCTTTTCATGGCGTCCACCTCCCCCCTACCGGTACAGCTGCCAGGCGGCAGCCGGCACGGCGGTATCGACGGTCACGTCCTGCAGGGCGCCGAGTTCCGTGACGTAGTCGGGATCGACGCCGTTGCTGGTGCCCGCGTTGCGGGCGGGACTGTCGGGGCGCAGGTGGAAGTCGGCCCCGGTCGAGACTCCGAAGAAGGTGACGAAACGCGGATTGGCGACCACGTCGTGCGGCTTCTGAGTCGTGCCGATGTAGTTGCCGCCTGCGTTCTGGAACACCAGGTTAAAGTCCAGAAGCGCGGGCGTCGTGCCGGCCTTCACCTTGATGCCGCCGCCCACGTTGAAGGCGGAAATGTTGTTGTAACAGACCGCGGAGGGAGCGGCGATGTAGATGCCGTCTTCGGCGGAAAGCACGATGGTGTTGCCGATGATGCGGTTGCCGCCGAATTGCGGCTTGTAGGAGGAGGCGTCCTCCCAGTCGCCGACGCCGTGAATCCGGCCCGCGCTGCCCGACAACCCCGGCTCCACGATCAGGTTGCGCGCCACCAGGTTGTTGCCGCCGGTGCTGGTGTAGGTGGTCTGCGAGTAGAACGAGACGCCGCGGCGGCCGCCGATGAACACGTTGTCCAAGATGGCCGCGCCGATGCCGTCCAGGTTGACGCAGCTGCTGCTACCGCCGCGCGAGATCACGTTGCGTTGCACCAGCGCGCTGGAGTTTCCGCCCACGAAGGAGAAGCCCACCGTGCTGTCCAACTGGTCGATCACGTTGTCCCGCAGCACGATGCCCTGGCTGACGGCCGGTCCCAACTGCATCCCCATGGCCGGATCGGCCAGGTAGTTGTCGGAAACCAGCACGTTGCCGACCGCCGCCGAATCCCCCTGCAATTCGCCGTTGTAGAAGAAAGATGCCGCAGGAGCCGCTGCTGCCCACGGTATTGTTGCGCACCACCACGTCGGTATTCCGCCGGCTTGGAAGGAAACGGCGTTGAAGTCGGGCGCGTTGACGAAGGTGTTGCCCTCGATCACGATCCCTTCCACCACGGCGTGCTCGAAGGCGATGTTGCAGTCGTTGCCGTAGGTGAAGGTGTTGTTGCGGATGGTCCAGTTGCGACAGAGCCGGTTGGCGGCAAGGGTCTCCGAGCGCAGCGTGGAGACGAGCAGGTTGGTTCCCGAGCGGGCCGTGCCCAGATCGGCGCGCGCGAAGGTGTTGTTCTCGACGGTTACGTTGGTCCAGCCGGTCCAGAAGGAGACGTTGCGGGTCTCCGCGCCGAACAGGTTGCCGCGGATCACGAGGCCGGTGCGCGTTCCCACGCCGGGCAGGAGCTGGATGTTGCCCTGGTTGGCCAGCGTGTCGTCGTTGTCCGAGCGCATGTCGTTGTCCTGGATGGTGAGGTTTTCGCCTCCCTCGGCGCTGATGGCGACGCCGCAGTCCAGCGCCTCGTCCATGTCCAGAAGATCGTCGGCGGCGTTGGCATCGGTTCCGCCGCTGGCCGGATTGACCAGCGTGCACGCGCGGATGGTGGCGCCGCTGGTCCCCAGGATGGTGATCAGGCGCTTGTTGGCCTTTTGCCCATCCATGTGGATGTCGCGGACAGTCACGTTGTTGGCCATGATGGTGAAGCGCGTGCGCTGCAGGAGGGCGATGCCGTTGCGGCTGGTGAGGGTGACCCCGGTTTGGCCGATGATCAAGAGGCCCTCGTCCGGATAGGGAT
Organism: bacterium; assembly: GCA_015075175.1. Lineage (GTDB taxonomy): Bacteria > Hinthialibacterota > Hinthialibacteria > H5-UNCL2 > H5-UNCL2 > H5-UNCL2. The sequence goes on along the minus strand of JABTUV010000009.1, from coordinate 134,904 downwards.
TGCCGGCGGCGTCGATCTCGATGGTCTCGCCCGGGTTGGCCGCGGCCAGGGCGGCCCCGATGGTGGTGAAGTCGGCGCCGCCCAGGCGATTGACGACGCGCGCCTGGCCTTGCCCGGGCAGCATCAAAAGTGCGACGCCCAAGGCAAGCAGTAAGAAAATGCGTTTCATCGTGTCTTTGCACCTCCTGATTGTGTTTGACGAACATCCCCGGCATCGCCTGCCGGCGCGGCCGGCGACGCCCGCGATGGACGTATCCCGTACCTGCTGGTTCTGTTAACGTTAACGCACGCGGTGCAAAAGGACCGCCCGCGCCAGAGGCCGCGAAACTCTCCTCGGAAGAGCCATAAGAGGCCGGTTTCCGACCCTCCTGAATGCACCTATTAACGTTAACATAACACGTCCGAAAGAATCCCTCGCCGGCCTTCGTTTTCCCGCCGGCGAAGCCAGATCATCTCAAAGGTCACATGATCTAAAAAAAACCGCCCGCCCCCTGTCAAGGGAAATTTGGTGGGGGCTATGGGACGGGCAGCCGCTACGCCGGTGCGCGGTGCGCACTTACGGGTGGCAGCGCAACGTGAGGCGCCTGGGCGCGCGGGGTCGGCCCTAGCGCCCCTGCAACCGCGACAGGAAGGCGTGGACCGCCGCTTCGTCGGCGCAGCGGGCTACCACTTCGCCCTCCTCCGTCGTGGCCAGCAGGGTAGGCCCGGGAGCTTGCACCTGGTGCTTTTGGGCCTGGCGCTGCGCCGCGCGCTCGTCCAGGTCCAGGAAGGCCATGGACAGCGCCGAGCCGCCCCGGCTCTGCGACACCACCTCTTCGACCGCCCTGCACCAGCGCAACGAGGCCGCCCGGCGGCTCATGCCGAAGATTCTAATGAACATCCGAACCCTCCCTCAGGCGACCAGGGCGCCCCGCTCCACCGCCTCGCACCAGGCCGCCGAACGCGGCTGGAGCGGGCCGTAGCCGTCCGCCATGCGCGACAGCTCCTCCACGTTGGACGAGCCGCACTGGCGGCAGACCGGCGACAATCCCCGCGCCAGCGCGCGGCAGTCCCGGCAAGCGGTGAACTCGGGCGTCCAGGCCAACTGAACGGCGCCCGTCTCGTGATAGATGCGCGGAAGCAGCTTGTAAACCTCCGCGGCGGGTTTCTCGGGATGCACCACGGTCACGGCCCCCGCCTCCAGGAGCGCATGGCCGCTTCCCTCCAGCCGCAGCCGTTCCCAGGGACTCTGCCGCCCGCGCGTGGCCAGGCCGCTGGTATAATAGACGAGGCCGTCCTCGGGGATGCCGCCGACCACGGCGGCGGTCTCGCGGGGGAAACGCTCCAAGTCCATGCGGGCCAGCCGGGCGAGGGCGTTGCCGCCGGCGGGATGGTGGAGGAGCAGGGACATTTCGTAGGTTTCCGAAAGGGCGCGGCAGCGGGTGCGCATGAACTCCAGGAGCGCGCGGGCGCGACCCGGGCCGGCCAGATCTTCTTCCAGCGAGACCCCCCAATGCACCCGGCACAAGGCGTCCAAGCCGACCAGCCCGACGAGGCCCACGGCGCTGGGCAGGCGCAGCAGGGCTTCGCCGTCGATCCGCTGCGAGAGGAGCGCCAGGGGACCCGCGTCGCCCTTGGCCAGCAGCAGCGAGAGGAACTGGCGCTTGGCCTCGTGAGCGCGTGCGGCCAGGGTCAACAGGTCGGAGATGCGATTCTCCAGAAGCTCGTCGCTGCCTTCGGCGCGATAGGCGGCGCGGGCCAGGTTGAGGCTGACCAGGCCCAAGGCGGCGCAGCGCAGCTTCCAGGGATGCCGGATGTCGCGCGCCTCGGTTCGGCCGGGCGCGTAATTGAGCCGCCCCACGTCGCCCGCGTACACGTCGCCGTCGCGGTCGAAGACGAAGGTAGGATTGCCCTTGCTTTCGGCCACGCGCCCGGCCTGTTTGAGGAGGTCGCGGGCCGCCGGTTCCTCCAGGTCCGCCGCCGAAACGTGCAGGAGCGGCCGCGGGGAGCCGAAGGGCCGGCCCAGGGCGTCGCCCTTTTCATAGGCCGCAAGGAGGGCGGAAAGGAGGCGGCGCGCGGGGCGCGCATACTCGCCGTAGCACTTGCCCGTCGGTTCTCCACCCGGTCCCAGCGCGGGCACGTCCGCCAGGTGCGCCGGCACGCCGGGATAGAGGTGCAGGTCCACTCGCAGGGGGCCTGCGCTCTGCATGGAGCCTTGCTGGCTGAACTCGTAGAGCATCCCCTCGCACAGATCGGCCAGATCGGACTCCTTCATCCCCTCGATCATGGGCGCAAGGAAGACGTTCCAGCCCTCCCAGGCGACGGTATGGGCGAAGCAGGCGTCCAGGGCGGCGCTGGCGCGGGCGAGATGGGCGCAAAGCGTGCCGGCGCGGCGCGCCGGCCCCGCCGTGGCGAACGCCGCCGGCAGCGCCAGGCCGTACTTCTTCACGTATTCCGGCGTAAGCAGGAGCGAATACGGTCGCGTGACCTGGCCCAGGTCGTGGATGTGCAGTTCGCCTTGCAGGTGGGCGTCGTTGACAGGCTCGGGAAAGACGCGGGCTAGGGCGAACTGGCGGGTAATGGCATCCGCCAGGGCGGCGTTACCGGCGGCGGGGGCGTTGCCGGTCGGCGTCTTGCCCCAACCGGCCGTCGCCGGCCGTGTCAGGATGCGCTCGGCGTCGTAGAGCGGCACGCCCAGCCGCGCGTGCAGCCGCCGCTCTTCTTCAAAACCCAGTTCCACCAGCTTTGCGTTGACCAGCTCGCGCACGAGACCCGCCGTCACGGTCTGGATTTTGGAGTGGATGACCTGCTTTTGCACCTCGATGGCGATCCGGTCGGCGGTCGTGCGGGGCAGCCCGGTCTCGCGCACGAGCGCGTCGGTGATGCGGCGGCGGTCCCAGCGCACGATCTCGTCGCCGCTGGTGCGAACCGACAGGCTGGGCAGCGGCAGGTCGGCGGCGTCGGGCGGGGCTTCGCTCTCCAGGCTGGTGCGCATCTCGCGCCGGCGGCGCCGCTCTTCCCGGTAGAGGATGAAGGCCTTGGCGGTCTTTGCGTGGCCGTTTTCGATGAGGACCTTTTCCACCGCGTCCTGCACTTCCTCTACGGTAAGGAGGTGGTCGTCGTAGAGGCCGGAGAGGTAGATGATGACACGGTCGGCGAGCATGTCGGAGAGGGCCTGGTCCTTGCCGCCGACCGCCTGGGCAGCCTTCCAGATGGCGGCGGTGACCTTGCGCTTGTCGAAATCGACGATGCGACCGTCGCGCTTCTGGATGCGCTGGAAGAGATCGCGCGGGACGATGGTCTCGAAGAAATCGACGCCGGCGCCGGGGCCTTTGGGGCGCTTGGGGGTTAACATGTTAATCGGTCTTCTCCCAATACTCGCGTATCATCCTCTGCTCAATCCCCTCGCCAGCACCTTCTTGACGTACGCGGGCATTTCTTCCCCCGCTCTGCCCGCCCGTTCCCGCAGCTCGTCGTACTACGAGACTTCATCGCCCTGCCACATGAGGTCAAGACGGCGCCTTGCATTCATGGCTACGTGGTCATAATGCTCCGGGTACGCCCAATAACACAACGCGCAAATGTCCTTCCGCTTCAGTCGCCGCCAATTCTCGCAATGTTCGCAACACCACGACTTGGCACGGTTGGCGGAACCGCAAAGCAGCATGAACTCCTCCGGTTTCATCTGCCTAGACTCTCCAGCGATCGCATACGGTATGCGATGGTCTATCTGGAGTTCCTGCTCCGACATTGGCTCCGAATAAATGAAGCATCGGGCGCCGTACAGCCGGATGAGCTCCGCTTTGATCCTTTTGCCCAATGCCGTTCGCCCGGAGAATCGACGCAACCGCACGGCGCCGCCCGTGGAGAATCGATACGCGGCGATCCTGCGACCATCGCTGCCAACGACCGAGAATCGTTCCAACGGTATCCCGTGCTCCTTGACGTCCCGCGCGGCGCGCGGGGGGTGGTTGTAGCCGTAAATGTCTCTCAATTCCTGCGTCGTAATGTGCCCGTGCTTCAATATATGGTCGATGACGGTGCGCGGACGCTTGGCCGTCACGGATTCACATAATCGCAACAGACTTTTCGAGTACCTTACCATCTCACCGCCGGTTGACCTCAAACATGAGCCGCTGCTCTTCTCCGCGACGATGGACGCGCGGTTTGGCGCCCATCTCACGCGCCAGCGGTGCGGAAAGGTACAGCGATTCGACCGTCACGTCTTTCCTTCCCAACAGCGTGGCTTGAGAGGAACGCCCGGCCTCCAATTGAATATGCGTGAGCCGCAAGGCGCCGGGCAGGCGGCGACCGAAGGTCTTTCCGCCCGTGCGCCCGTCGTAGCTGACCGCGAAACGTATGCTCCTGCGGTTCAAGTCGGACAAGGCGGCGGCAAAGCCGTCAAAGTCCACGCCGGCGAAATAGCGGGAATCGCGGTCTCCGCAAACGCCTTGATACGGCGGGTCCATGTAGACCACGTCCGCTTCATTGACGTTGGCCAACACGTCGCGATAGTCCATGCACGAAACCACGGCTTTGCCCCTTAAAAGACGCGACACCGCCACGATGTTGGCGCGCATGGTCTCCGGCCGCGTACCCCGCCGCCGTTTATCCGGGCTTTGGTTGAAAAGACCGTCCGCGTTATACCGGACCGATCCCTTGACGCAGCGCGCCAAAAGATAAAGAAAAAGCCGGGGGTCTCCCGAACGGTTAAAGTCCTCTCGAACCCGATAGTAGTGTTCCAGACTGTCACCGGTCTGCCCGTTCCAGGTGCGCTCGTAAGCGTCCGCCACTTCCTTAGGGCGGTTGACGATCAAGTTCAAGAGATCCGCCAGGGGTTTGTTAAGGTCATTAATCCAAAACGACTTGGCTCTACCGAGGGCGGCGCAGGCAATCGAGAGGGCGCCCGAGCCGGCGAAGGGCTCGACGAAGCGCTCCATGGAGCGCGGCAGGTAGCGCAGGATAGTGGGCGCCAAGACGCGCTTGCTGCCCTGATACTGGATGGGATGCGGGATTCTCACGGACGCCCCCAACCTCCAATGCCGCCACGCCGATCTATCGCCAGTCCACTGTGTATCCCGACTCCATCCACAGGAGTTTCGCCGATTATCCACAATATCTGGTACGTCTGGCGATGAAATAATCAATATCTTGTTGTGAGGGGAAAGTCAAGAAGCATCGTACCTCCGGGCCGGCAGGAGAACTCTATCACGCGGGTGACGAGATCAACAACTCCGCCCCGGTGGCGGGCTTCATAACCCCGGAAGACTAACATTCCCCGTGGTAAACAAAATGGGGGCTGGACACGGGGCTGGACACCACATTCTCTCTGCCAATGCAGTAACGGTTTCGACGGGTCGTCTTGTTTGTGTTTCCGCGTGAGGTCCAGTCGGCTACCCATGATTGCGCCGCGGTTCCCTCCGTGCGCGTCAAGCACGCCATTGTCGTCCTTCGGGGCAGGAAAGTCATTCGGGAGGAAGAACTTGAGGAATTGTACGGGGTTCCCACCGCTGCTCTCAACCGTTGTCAAGCGCAACGCCAGCCGGTTTCCTGAGGACTTCATGTACCGGCTGACGCGAGAGGAGAAGGGGAAGGTGGTCACAAATTGTGACCACCTCTATAACCTAAGATTCTCCAAGATGTTACCCTACGCCTTCACCGAGTACGGCGCCTTGATGGCGGCCAACGTGCTCAATTCCGAGCGGGCGGTAGGCATGAGCGTCTTGGTGGTGCGGGCGATTGGGCGCCTGCGGGAGGCGGCGCCGCAATACGAGGAGCTGGCGCGCCGTCTTTATGAAGTGGAACGTCGCGTGGCGCAGCATGACGTGCATCTGGCGGGCATCGTGCGCAAGTTGCGCGAGCTGGCGCAGCCGCCGGAGCCGAGGCGCCTGCCGCGGAGCGGATTTGCGGCGCCGCAAGATAAGGAAAAATAGGTATTGCGGCGGGCAAGGCCGGCAGGCCGGCGGCAGCAAGCTGCCGCAGTCCAGAGGAGGCGGCGCCTCGTAATCTTAATCGTACTCGAGTACGAGTTCGAGCGGGGCGCGGCAGCCGGTTGCCGCAGTCCAAAGGGTCGGCCTCAGGCTCTGCCCCTTTTCATGGCGGCGTAGCGGCGATATACTCGCCGTCCAACGCCGGTTTCCCGAGAAAGCGCGGTAGAAGCCTTGAAACTGCCCACACTCCCCTTGCGCAAGCTGCGGCGTCTCGTTCTCGTGCTCGCCTGTCTCGTGGTCGGGTACGCGCTGCTGGACGCGGTACTGGAGCGCGCGGCGCTTTCGCAACTGCGAAAGTGGGCCGCGGCGCAGGGGTTCCCACAGGTCGACGTGCAACGCCTCGACCTCTCGCTCCCCGGCGGGCGGGTTCTAGTCCGGGGGCTGCGCGCGGCGGGGGCGCCCGTGGCCGCCAGCGGGCACGTGCGGCGTGCGGAAATCTCGCTGCAACAGCTCTCGGCCACCCTCGACTACGGCGCGCTCGTCTTCTCGCGCGAACCATCTCCCTCCAGTCGGGTGGCGGACCGATTGCCGCCGTATCTCGCGCGTTTTTCCTTCGACGTGGCGCACGCGAGCGCGGAATTGGATTCCGGCGCGCGTCCGCGACTGCACAAGACGAACGTGTCCGCGCATCGCACCGCGACGGGCGAATGGAGTTTCCGGGCGTATGGCGATGCTCTCACGGACGAGGCGCGCCCGGAGTTGTCGCTGAAGGATCTGGTGGTTACGTTGGAGACGAGCGGGCCGGGACTGTCGCGCGTCGATTGCCTGTTTGACCATGAGCTGGGAACTTTCAAGGTCGCGGGACGCATCAAGGACTTGTTGCGGTTAAGGGAGGAGGTCGCGCGCGCCCGGAGCGCGAACGAACCGGCGGAGGCGCTGGCCGCCTTCACCGACTCCGGCCTGCATCTTCTTGCCGTCGCCAATCCCAACGCGACGGGGGAGGGCGCGCCGGCTTCCGGCGTGGAGTTTCGTCCGCCCAGCTTGGCCGCGCTCAAGATCGCGTCGGGTTCCAGCGGGCTGTCCGTCGCGGTTTTTGCGCGCGACCTGGCACTCTCCGGCGGGTGGGGGGAAGTGGCCATCCCGCAACTCGAAGCTCACGCGGACGCGGCCGGCACCGTAATGGAACAAGCGAGAGCTTTCTTTACTCCCCCCACTCGCCGGGGGGGCGAGGGGGATTCCGTGCCGCTGGTCTTTCCCGTCGAGTTTTCCGGCGGAGCGGCGATGGAGCGGCCGTTCGCCTGGCAGGTAGAGGTTCGTCCCGCTTCACCGGTGACCATCTCCCCCCTAAAAAAGGGGGGGTGGGCGGGATTCGTACCGGCCGACGGAGAGGCGATGCTGGAGTTGTTCGCGTCGGGGACGCTGGCGCCGGCGACCGTGACGCACGCTACGGCGAACCTGCACTTGGACGGCCTCGTGCATCCGCCCGGCCTGCCGGAGCCTCTGCGCATGGCGGGCGAGTTGGCGGGAGACTGGGACGGCTCGCGGCTTCTCGTCAACACGCGTGATCTCTCCGTAGGCGAGGGGGCGCTGTCCGCCCGGCTGGAGTCTTCATGGCGGGCAGGCCGGTTCGATCTTCCCGTCGGCGAGATTGAGTTGCGCCGCTTTCCCGCGTCGGTTGTGGTCGCGTATGCGTCGGCGCTTCGAGCCACGGGCGTCGTGGATGCCTCGGTCTCCCTCACTCCCGCCTTAATAAGGGGGGTTGGGGGGGACTTCTCCGCCACGCTGGACGAGCTGGCCTGGGACGAGGTTTCCATCCGGCCCGCCGACGTTTCAAGCCGGGTAAGCTGGAACGGCGCGACGGTGCGTTTTGACGGATTCTCCATCCGCTCGGGGGCAAGTCGCCTGCAGGCGCACGGACGACTGGACCTGTCCGCCTCGCGTGCGCTCGACATCTCGTTTGCGGCCGACCTGTCTTCGGAAGTGTTGCGAAGCCTGCCGCCATTGCCCGAGCTGGAAATCGGGCCGCAGAGCAGTTTGTCCCTGACGGGTTCGTGCAGCGGGACCTTGGAGAGTCCCAACTTCGCTGCACGATTCTTGGCCAAGGGAGCGCGCTATCGGGGCGTGGAGGTAGACGAGGCGCGCGGCGTGCTTTTCTGGGAGGACCGGCGCCTGCAACTGCGCGAAGTCTCGGTTGAAGGGGCGGAGGCGCGGTTTCGCGGCAGTCTCGACTGGGACTTCGGCACTCGTCGCGGTTGGGCGCTGTCGGTGGCGGCGGATCGGCTGCCGCTGGCCATGGTGCAATCGTTTCTTGCTCAGCCCATGCCCGTGGACGGCGTGGTTTCGGGGCGACTGGAGATGGAGTGGCGGAACGGCCTGTCGGCGCTGTCGGCGGAGCTGGCGTCGGCGCGAATGGAGGCGATGGGCGAGACGGCGACGGACGTGTCGCTGCGGGCGACGTTGGAGCGCGGGCAGGTCAAGGGCAGGCTCTCGCTTTCGCTCTGGGATGGGTGCACGAGCGCGACGGCGGAGGGCGCCCTTGCCGGACCGTTGCACCTGCAGGCCGAAGTGTTGGACCTCGCTCCCCCCTTAACAAGGGGGACTGGGCGGGATTTCGGGCGCTGGAGCGGCCGCGCCCACGCGACGTGGAATGCGCCGCTTCTGCCCTGGCCCGCGGACGCGCGGCGCGCGTGGATGCGCCACCTCACCGCCGACGCGCATTTCACCGGCCACGACGCGCGCCACGACCGCCTGAACTTCGAGCGGCTGGTGGTGGACGCCTCGCTGGTTGACGGGTTGGCGAGTCTCTCCGTCCTCTCCGCCAGTCCTGACCTGCAACTCTCCGCCGCGCGCGAGCTTTCCAGCGACGAGACGCGGCTTTGGGGCGCGTGGCGGGAACTCGAACTGGTGCGACTGGTCTCCGATACCACCGCGCCGCTTACCATCTCGAGCAGCGGAGCGATGACGGGCCTCTGGCACGACCGGCAGGGGCCGCAGTTGGAGGTCTCGTGCCGGCGCACGGCTCTCGCCCTTCCCGGCTGGAATCTGGAGCAGACGCAACCGACGAGACTGCGGATTCATGCCTCGCGGGTCGAGATTCCGCCGTGGGAATGGCGCGATCCGCGCCTGCCGGACGCGCGGCTCTCACTGTCGGGAAGCGTAACGTGGGAAACCGGCGAACCCATCCTGGACATCGGCTATCGACTCGAGCGGCTCAACCTGTCGGGGTTGTCCGAGTTGGCGTGGTGGGTGCACGAGCTGTCGGGCGTGGTGGAAGGCAGCGGGCGCGTCACGGGACCGGTCGGCGATCCGGCCATCGTGGGGCAGGTGCAGGGACGGGAGATACGCCTGCGCGCGGAGGGCCTGCCGGACACGTTCTACGACGGGCGGTTCACGCTGGCGGGAGACGAGAACGCGCTGGCGTTGCGGGAGTTGTCGGGCAGGATGGGACGAGGGACGATCGTGGCCTCGGGCGAGATCACGCTGGCGGGCGGCTCGCCGCGGATCGAGCTTGCGGGCCGCTTCGCCGACCTGCGCTACACGGACGGCCGCGATCTGTCCGTCGAAGGCGAGGGGCGGCTGCGCCTGGCGGGTCCGCTGGGAAGTCCGCTCCTGTCCGGCGACGTACGCATCACGCGCGGGGCGTACACGCGGGCGTTCGACTGGACGCGGCTGGTCTTGGCGCGGCTGGGGCCGCGGCCCGCGCCCGCGCCGCGCACCGCCGCCTGGCAGCCGCGACTGGACTTGGCCGTGGCCGTGCCGGGAAACTTCTGGGTCAGGAACAGCATGGTCAACGCCGAGCTGTCCGGGCGGGGGCGGCTGGTCGGCAGGCTGCTTTCGCCGTCGTTTACCGGCAAGGCGGACGTCTTGCGGGGCGCCTTCCAACTGGACTTCGCCCGCTTTCAGTTCGAGCGCGCGTCCGCCATTTTCGAGGAGAGCCGCCCCTTCAAGCCCTATCTGCTGGTCTCGGGAGTCGCGCGCGAAGCGGGTTACGTGATCCGGGTCGAGATCAGCGGCGAGCCGAACGCGCTGGAGCTGGCGTGGTCCTCCAGTCCGCCGCTGTCGGAGGAGGAGATCGTGCGGCTGCTTTCGACGGGGACGGTCGCGCGCAACGGCGCGAGCGGGAGCAGCGCGGCGGCGGCGTGGATTCTCACCCAAGGGCTGCGCCACTCGGCGGGCGAGACCGCCTCGCGCGCGCTGGCGGTCGACTCGCTGGAGCTGCGGCCGGTGCGAACGGAACAGGGCGTGGCCTCGGAACTGGTCGCCGAGGAGAGACTTACCGAGCGTTTAACGCTCAAACAGTACGTGGGGGTGGAAGATCCGTCGACCAGCGGGCTGGGCGCGGACCTCTCGCACTCGCGGCGGCTGCGCCTCTCCGGGCGCGCCCGCCGCAACAACGTCTACATCCTTGAAATGATCTATGAGATTCTGTTTTAGCGCGCTCTTCACGAAGGTGGCAGCGAAAAGCCGTCCTCTCGATACGCGGCCCGGAGTTACGTATCAGGACACTGGAAGGAAATCGGCGGGCCGCTACTCGAGGACTCGGTCTTGTTTCTTACGAGCCACCATTCTGGAGTCGGCGCCAGCCTGTTGCTCGTCTCTTGTGTGGGGCGTCCGCCATCGCTTCTGAAGCGAAGGGGGCGCGACTATCGCGTCGAGCCGGGGCCAGCGGCAGGTCGCGGGCAGGCTGCTTGAGGCGATATTGGACCGGCCTGGAGTACGCGCGCTATTCACCCCACCTGGTCGAGGAGATCGCCGCGTCGGTGCGTGAGCTTTACAGCCGCCGCGGATACGCGGAGGTCGTGGTTTCGGGCATGGACGTGGCGGCGCAACGGCGGCCGCCCCCGCGCTTGAAATCATGGAAGGGCCGCGCCACACGGTGCACGAGGCGGCGCTGGAGGGTAATCTTGCCTTCGACCGCGGCGAGTTGATGGGCATCCTGGCGCAGCGGCCGCGCCGCTGGGGGCGGTCGCTGCCCTTCGACCGGCACGCCGTCGCCGAGGATCGGCGCCGCCTCGGGGATTACTACCGGGCGCACGGGTTCCTCGTCGCGGATGTGACGGGCAGCGAGACGCTGGAGGCGGGCACGGGCCGTGCCGCCGTCCATCATCACGTCACGGAAGGTCCACGCTACCGGCTGGGGCGGGTGGACTTTTCCGGTGCGGAGGTGGAGTCCGCCAGCCGCTTGTTGGAGTTGACGGCGCTCTCCGTGGGCGGACCGTACAACCCCATCGAAGTGGACGCGGCGCGCGCGCGGCTCCTGGACCACTATCGCAACCTGGGTTACGCCTACGCCGACGTGTCGCTGTCGGTTGACGTGAACCATGAGCTCCATGCGGCCGCGGCCGGCTATCAAATCGTCGAGGGCACGCGGGTTTTTGTGGGAGACGTGATTCTGGAGGGATATGACAAGACGCGGCCGGAAGTGATCCGTCGGCGCGTGACCGTCGAACCCGGCGAGCCGTACTCGCGGCGGGAACTGTACGAGACGCGCCGCGACATCTTCGCTTTGGGCCTTTTCTCGTCCGTAACGGTGGAAGCGGCCAGTCCCATGGTAGGAGAGCCGACCGCGGACGTGCGCGTAGCGGTGGAGGAGGGCAGGTTTGCGCGGCTGCGGCTGGGGGGCGGGTACGCCACGCTCTACGGGCCGCGCGCCAGCGCCGAAGCCGCCTACTCCAATCTTTTCGGCCGCGCCCACGCGCTGGGACTGTTGGCCGAGGTCTCCGACATCGGCGACGAGGAGAGCCTCTACTACCAGGTCCCGCGGTTTCTGGGATCGGGTTATGACCTGAAGTCGGAGCTTTATCATCGTATGAAGGACGAGCCCAGTTTCGACGTGGAGCGGATGGGCGGCAGCGTCGCCCTACATCGCCGGATGGGCCGGCGCTGGACGGTGTCCTGGAAGTACTCGCTGGAGGACCTCTCGCTCTCGGACGTGAGCGTGGACCGTTCGCGGTTGGACTTGCGGGAGAGCGAGGGGATGCTGTCGAAGCTGGCGGCGGCGTTGGTTCACGACGCCCGCGACCTGCCGCTGGACCCGCATCGGGGCAGCCTGTCGCGGCTGGAGGTGGAGCTGGCGGGCGGACCGTTGGTGGGCGATTTCGACTTCGTGACGGCGGCGTGCTCGCGGGCCTGGTTCCTGCCCACGAGCCGTTCCACCACGCTGGCGCTGTACGGCGAAGTGGGGTGGTTGGAGCCTTACGGCCGCTCGGAGGAGTCGCCCTTGGGCGAGCGCTTTCTCCTAGGCGGGGACGACACGCTGCGGGGATTCGAGCGCGACAAGGTGGGGCCGCGCGACGCTTATGGCAAGTACGTGGGCGGCGACGCCATGCTGCTACTATCCGCCGAGTATCGCTTTCCCGTGTACAAGCGGCTGCGGGGGGCGGTGTTCTATGATACGGGCAACGTGTGGGAGGGCGTTTCGCAGCTGGACCCGGGGGACCTGCGGCAGAGCGCGGGAGCGGGGCTGCGGTTCATCTCGCCGGTAGCCGCCATTCGGGTGGACGCGGCGGTCAACTTGGAACCCAAGGAGCACGAGGACGACTGGCGGTTGCACTTCAGCATCGGTCACGCCTTTTGAAGGCGCACGCCCCTGCGGGCCTTGACGATGTGGAGTGCGGCTGCTTGCCGCCGCGAGCATGGCGGCCTTGCGGACCTCTGATTTGAATCAAAGGGCCGCCGGCGCGCCACCCCTTAGTACTCCAAGGGGTGCTGTGGCGGAGCCTCGGCCTCCCAGGTTGGCGCGGAGCAACCCCGTCCACCCATTTGAGTACAAAAGGGTGGCACCCCGCTCCCACGCGCCGATCATGTGTCATCGTACTTGGGAACACGACCACGAAGTGCGGCGCAGCACGCTGCGCAACTACGGCGTCTCGATGCCGGACAGACTGTGGCCGCGCCGGTACCGGCGCCGGTTTGCGTCAGTCGCGCGGCCAGTTCATCAGGCTGATGAGTTGCAGGCGCGTGTCTTTGAGCCGTCCCGAGACGACCGCGACCAGCCGGCGCATGAACTGGTAGCCGAGTTCGGTGTCCTCCTCCATCATCTTGCGCAGCGCCTCGCCGTCGATGCGGTAGACGACGGAGTTCTCGATGGCGGAGGCGGTCGCCGTCCACTGGTTGGGCGGGACCAGCGCCGACCATCCGAACATGCGGCCCGAGGTGATGGTCCCCACGAGGGCGGTGCGCTCGTTGCCGACGTCGATGGTGATGGCGATGCGCCCGCTCTTCTGGATGAACACCTGTTGCGCCGGCGTGTACTCGCGGAAGATCACCTGCGTGGCCTTGTATTCGATCGGTTCACACAGCGCCCCGATCTTCTCCTTGTGCTTTTCGGACAGTCCCTGAAAGAACCAGATGTCGGACAGGTCGTCAGCGGTAACCATGATGCCGTGCCTCCAGGAGCATTCTCTTAGTCTTGCTCTTACTCTTAATCTTGCTCTTAATCTTAATCCTCACTCGCCGCACACGGGCCGGAATGGCTCCCCTGAGCCCAGTCGAAGGGCCTGTGCCACGCGGGTGCCATCCAGCCGGTTAGGAGTTGCCGGCGAATGATGGCGTCCACCTCGGCGGTGATGCGCGGCAGGAGCGCCTGCATTTCGGGCGACAGGCCGTAGCCGGGCGTGACGCGGGAGGGCTGGATGCCGACGAGCAGGAGTTCGCTATTCACGTCCAAGTATCGCGCCGCGGAGAGGACGCTGTCCAGACTGATCGTGTGGCCGGAGAGGGGCGCCGGCCGCTTGGGGCGATAGTCCGCGGGGGTGAAGGCGCGGACGGTTCCGGGAGGGGCGCCGAGCAGGGCGGCGTCGAGGATGACGGCGCGCTCATACTGGGAGAGGCGCGCGACCAGGTCGAAGCCGGCGGTGCCGGCGTCCAGGAGGTCCGCGTCCGGGTAGCCGCCGACCGCTTGGAGGCGTCGCAGGACGTGGAGACCGACGGCGTCGTCGGTCGCCAGTTCCCCGCCGACTGCGGCCACGAGCATCCTATTCATCGACGAACTCCACGTCCAGAAGATGGGTCGCGCAGGAGATGCAGGGATCGTAGGCGCGCACGAGCATCTCCAGGGCGAGGCGGATTTCGTCCGCGGGGCGGCTCAACAGGCTGGGGGCGAAAGCCTGCAGGTCGGCCTCGCAGTTGGCCAGATTCTGGGCGGTGGGAATGACGCAGTTGGCGCGCTTGACGCGGGCGTCCTTGTCGAACTCGTACTCGTGAAAAAGGATGCCGCGGGGGGCCTCGACGGCGCCGTAGCCGTGGCCGGCGCGCGGCTGGACCTGCGGCGTCTCCGGCTCGATTCCCTGTTCCAGCAAGCGGTCCAGGATGGCCAGCGATTGTTCCCAGCAGTGCACGCACTCGACCAGTTGCGCGGTGTTGTTGTGGAAGGTGTTGGAATTGGGAATCTCCAGTCCCAGTTCCGCCGCGACCTCTTGGGCGCGCGGCGACAGTAGCTTGTGGTTGTTGTTGACGCGCGCCAGTGCGCCCACCAGGTAGGGCGCCTCGTAACCCGAGGCGTGCTTGGCCGCGCTGTGCGGGACCACGTATTCGTGCACCAGCGTCTGATAGTCGATGACGGGAATGGCGGGGCGGCCGCTGCATCCTACCAGGCCCGAGTAGAGCGGGTACTCGTCGGGATCGGCCAGCGAAACGCAGGTAGTGGGACGCGAGAAGGCGGGTATTTCCAGCGTCTTATAGAGCTTGACGGTCTCGACCAGGTCGGCCTCCATCTCGGCCAGCCTTGGCGCGGATGGCGGTCAGTTCCGGTTCAGGCGGGTGAAGCCGCCCGGGACGGGCGTGACGGGATGGATGTGGCGCCCGCCCACGACCGCGCAGAGTTCGTTGGCCAGCATCTTCATGCGCAGCGCCCGCTTGACGACTTCAGGATGGGTGGAGGCCAGCGGGATGACGCTGTCGACCCGGAAGAAGTCCGGCGCCACGAGGAAATAGACGTGCAGAAGGTGGCTCTGGAGGAACTCGCCGTAGAGCAGCAGCTTGCGCAAGAGGACGGTCTGGGGGCTGGGGACGAGCTTGAAGGCGTCCTCGACGGCGCGGAGAGAAGCCAAGGTGTGGCTGGCGGCGCAGATGCCGCAGATGCGGGCGACGATGTGGGGGACCTCGTGCCAGGGCCGGCCCTGCAGCATGACCTCGAAGAAGCGGGGGGACTCGACGATCTCCAGCCGCAGTTCCTTGATCCGGCCGTCGCGCACCGACATGACCACGTTGCCGTGGCCTTCCACGCGGGCGATGTGCTCGACGTTGATGGTGATGTCGGTCATGGTTGCACCTCGATGTAGCCGTTGAACAGGCGCAGCTTGCGCCGGACCTCCTCCGGTTTCATGCCGTACTCGCCCAGCACGTTGGTCAGGGAGGCCAGGTTGTGGTCGGGGGCCAGGCCGCGGCAGCCGTCGCAGCCCGCACCCAGGCCGGGACAGAAGGCCTGGCAGCCGGCCCGGATGACCGGCCCCAGGCAGGTCTGACCGCGATGAAACAGGCACACGTTTTCCGCCATCTTGCACTCGACGCAGACCGGATACTGAGGAATGCGCGGGGTACGTCCCACCAAGAGGCTCTTGACCGTCTCCAAGAACTCGTCCTTGGTCATGGGGCAGCCGTAAACGGAGTGGTCCACCTTGATGACGGCTTCCACGGGTTGCACCTGGGTGGTGGGGAACCAGTCGGCCTGCGCGCCGTACACATGCTCGCGGGTGCGCTGGAGATAGTGAAAGTTCTTCATGAAGTTGACGCCGCCGCTGACGGCGCAGGCGCCGATGGCGACCACGAGGTTGGCGCGCTCGCGGATTTTTCTCATGCGCGTCACGTCGTCGGGGCGGCTGGCCGAGCCCTCGATGAAGGCGATCTCGTAGTCGTCGCGTTTCAGGCTGGAGGCTTCGCGGAAGCGCACGATCTCGATCTGGCCCAGCATGTCCAGGAGGATGTCTTCGCACTCCAGCACCGTGAGCTGGCAGCCCTCGCAACTGGTGAAGCTGAAGAAGGCGACTTTGGGTTTCATCAGATGGCCTCCGGCAGGTCGGCGAGATCGGCGTAGCAGAAGCAGGGGCCTTCCTGGCAGACGTAGACCTGGTTGATCTGGCAGTGGCCGCACTTGCCCAGGCCGCACTTCATGCGGCGCTCCAGCGACAGGAACATCTGGTCGGCGGAGACGCCCATCTCCAGGAGTTCGCGCACCACGAATTTGTACATGACGGGCGGACCGACGATGACGGCGCTGGTGTTGTCGGGATCGACGGTGAGGCGGGGAAAGAGGGTGGTGACGACGCCGACGTTGCCGCGCCAGCCGACGGGGGCGATGTCCACGGTGAGGTGGAACCGGACGATGTCGGAAGTGGACCAGCTGATGATGTCGCGCTGGAAGAGGATGTCGTCGGGGGAGCGGGTCCCGTAGACGACGTGAACCTCGCCGAAGTCGGGGCGCTTGTCCAGGACGTAGTTGATGAGGGAGCGGAGGGGCGCGAGGCCGAGGCCGCCGGCGACCAGGACGAGGTTGCGGCCGGTCAATTGTTGGACGGGGAAGCCGCTTCCGAAGGGGCCGCGGATGCCCAGCGTGGCGCCCTCCGAGAGGCGGGCGAGGGCGCCGGTGACGCTGCCCACGCGGCGCACGCACAGCTCGAAACCGGGGGTTTGGGTGGGCGAGGACGTGATGGAGATGGGGGCCTCGCCTACGCCGAAAAGGGAGACCTGCACAAACTGGCCCGGCTGGTGGCCGAGCGGCCGGCCGTCACACAACTGAATGCGATAGAGCGTCTCCGCCCGGGTCAGTTTCTGGACGCTCTCGATGCGCGCGGGCAGGGAGAGATAGGAGACCTTGGACGGCTCGAAGTGACGCAATTTAATGCCCATAGCGTTCCTCCAGGGTGCGAAAGATGGTGGCCGGAGAGATGTCGACGAGGCAGGCGGAGGCGCAGCGGCCGCAGCCGACGCAGAACAGGCGCCCGTAGCGTTGATGGAGATAGCTGCCCTTGCGGTTGATGCGATGGCGCAAGCGGGCTTCCCGGGCCGCGCGGAAGTTTTCGCCGCCGGCGATTTCGGCGAACGACTTCAACATGCAGCCGTCCCAGGTGCGCAGCCGCGCCCCCTCGGTTGCCGCGATGTCCACTTCGTCGAACACGTCGAAGCAGTAGCAGGTGGGACAGACCAGGTTACAGGAGCCGCAGGAGAGACAGCGCTCGGCCTCCTCGCGCCAGACGGGGTCGCGGTAGCCTTTGGCGAGGTTGCGGGGCACGGCGGCGGCGTCGAAGGCGACGCCGGCGGCAAAGGTCTCCTCGATTTCGGAGAACACTTCGGTGAGGAGCTCCTCGCGGTCGGCGTCCAGCGGCGCCAGGCTGGTGAGGCGCTGCAACCACTGGTCTCCCAGCTCGGAGGCGGCGGTCGCCGCGAAACCTTCGCCCAGTCGCGTCAGGAGCAAATCGTAGCCGGAATCGACGCGATAGGTTTTCATGGAGGCGCAGAAGCATTCTTCGCTGCACGGCGACAGGCACGAGACGGCGACGAGCAGGAGGCGGCCGCTGCGGCGCGCCTGGTAATAGGGGTCGATGCGGTCGGAGCCGAAGTAGAGGTCGAGTTGCTCCAGCGCGGCCACGTCGCAGGGATGCAGACCCACCAGCGCGCGGGGCGGCGGTGCGATGGTCTCGGAAAGGTCGCGGGCGGACCCGAACTGGCCCGAGCCGTCGCGCTGGAAGCGCAGGAGCTCCTCGCGGGCGGGAAAGAAGAACTTCTTCGGGTCGTTGAGGGCGATGGGATAATCCAGCACGGCCGCCGACAGGCCGGTCGCATCGCCCGGACCGGCGTTGAGCGGCTGGAACGAGTAGCGGCTGGAGCCGTCGGGCAGGACTTCGCTGCGGCGAACCGGCGCGATGACTTGGTACTCCTGGGCCAGGGCGGACAGAAACGAGGGGATTTCCTGGTTGGCAAGAAACTTGTTGGTCACGAGGCCCCTCCCACGTGTTCGAGCGGTAGTTCCGCAGAGAGAAGGCAAAGGCCGTGCCAGAAGGGGGATTTGCTTAGTTTGGTTAAGGGAACTCGAGGCGGCGGGGCAAGCAGGCATCGTAACTCGTTATTTTTATCACAGTTACAAACGCAAGTGGAGCCATGGGCGCATGTTGTGAAAAACCACGCTTGGCGGAGAGCGAGAAATATCGGGGCATGTTGTCCCTAATTGAGACGGTAGCTGTCTCAAAAAAGAGGGGGAAGTGAGGCAGAATGGGACGAGTAGGACTTATGGCACGTATGGAACGAATGCTCAGCGGCGGTTGCGGCGGTCGGCGAGGGCGCGGTCGGTGATCTCCTGCAACTCAGTAATGGAGAGCGGCTTGGGCAGATAGCCGAAGGCGCCGGCGGCCAAAGCCGCCCGGTAGTCCTCGATGTCCCCGTAGGCGCTCATCACGACGACTTTCATGCGCGGGACCGCCTCCAGGCAGATGCGCATGAGCGACAACCCGTCCATGCCCGGCATCCGCAGGTCGGTAATGAGCAGGTCATAATAGCCCGACAGCAGCTCTTCGAGGGCATCCTGGGGGGAAACCGCGGCGGTGACGGCATAGTTGCGGCGGGACAGGACTTTTTCCACCAGGCGAACCATTTCGGGATCGTCGTCCAAAACCAGTACTCGCGGCGGGGACTGGGGTCTGGTCTCCAATAGGTGGATCCGTCCTTCATAAAACATGGCGGTCAGGGGTGCATCCTTTCGCGGGAGGGAAGGTAGCAAGGCGCGTGCCTGAACCGGAGCGGGTGGTTTTGACGTCAAATCCGCGATTTTGACAGGACTGGGCAGGTCCCCGGTATGCAGGAAACCAATAATGTCGCGGGAGACGCGGGAGTCTGCGGCAAAATGCCCCCGCCTATTCCAGCCGCTGCCAGGCTCCAAGGGGCACGCCGGTCGCGCCCATGACTGCGAAGTCGAGGGCGACGTCGGCGGTATTGCCGGAGGCGTCGCGGACGCGGAAGACCACGGTGTTTACGCCCCGCTGGTTGGGCTGCACGTCCGCGGAGACCACGCCGGTCGGCGTCACGCTCACGAAAACCACGCCCGGTTGGGTCTGCGACACCACGCTGAAAATGAGGAAGTGCGGGGGCGTGTTGTCGTCCTGTACGTAGTTGGACAGGTCGAGGGCGGCGGCGTGCAGACCGGAGTTGGCGGGCAGCCCGACCAACTCGGGCGGGAACCACTGCGGCGGCGCGGAGGGCGGCGCCAGGGTCGGGGTGGGCGTGGGAGTGCCGGTGTGGGTCGGCGTGGGCGTGGGCGTCGGCGTCCCGACGGCCGCGACCAGGCCCGTCGTCAGCAGCGAAAAGACCTGCGAGCCGCCGTTCAACGCGCCCTTGTGCGAAACCTGGACGGTGTATTGACCTGCGGCGGGCGGCGCAGGCAGGAACATCTGCTCCACGTTGTCTCGGACGTTGTCCCCCGTAATCGCCGGATTGCCCGGATTGTCCGGGTCCAAAATAAAAGGCGGATAGGTCGGCGAACCGCCGGGTCCCAGCACCCGCAGGTCCAGATCGTTAATCAGGCGCGGAGTCGGGTCGTTGAGCGTGACGCTGGAGTTGGCTTCCGGGTCGGTCCAGCAGAGGGTGACGCGAATCGGGGAGACGCCGTTCCAGTAGAGGGCGTAGGAGCGTGTCGGGTTGGCGCCGTCCAGTTGCGCCTCAAAGATGCGCTGGTCGGCGGGAGTCGCCGCGTGCGCCGCGATCAAGTCCGCCGCCGCCTGAGCATTGATGAGACCCCAACCGAACTGGTAGTCGGGGCCGGGATTGCCCAAATCGTCGGCGGTATGAATGAGCAGTCCCTTCAACGTGCTGTTGCGCATGGCGGAACCGGGGAAGAGCCGGTTGTAGTACTCGACCAGTAGCAGCGCCGTGCCCGCGGCGTTGGGGGTACTCATGCTCGACCCGCTGGCGGCGCCGTAGGCGGTGTCTGACGTGGCCAAGGCGGAATAGACGCTGACGCCGTTGGCGACCAGGTCGGGCTTGATGCGCCCGTCGTCGCTGGGACCCCACCCGGAGAAGCTGGACATGGTCGCGCCCGACAGATTGCGGTTCCCCCCGACGACCGCGTCGTTGACCGCGCCGACCGTGACGATGTTCTTGGCGTTGGCGTAGGAGGGAATCGTGTCGTAGCCTCCCTTGTAACCGTCGGGATAGGGGTCGGTCGCGGGATTGTAGGTTTTGGAGACCCAGTTGCCGAAGCTGTCGTTGAGTTCGTACCAGTAGATCGTGCCATTGGGGGGAGCGGCGTGGTCGCGGTCGTTGCCGGTGGACTTGAAGGGCAGATAATAGGGAGCGGCGACGCAGAGGGCGTCCCAGTCGCGGGCGCGGGCGCTGTAGCGGCCGAACTCGAAGTCCTCGCGCGCCAGGGCGCCGCCGAACCAGTGGTAGCCGGTGTTGCCGGAGAAGTCGCCCTGCTCCCAGCCGGCCAGCGTGCCGTAGGAGTGGTTGGAGAGGTGGATGCGGCCCGCCTGGCCCGGCGCGGTAGCCGCCGCGGCGGTCATCTCGGGATAATCGGAGGCCCAGTCGTAAGAGTCAAAGAGCACGCTGGGGGCCATGCCCAGGGCGTTGGGATCGATGCCCGCCGCTCCGATGGTTCCCGCCACGTGGGTCGAGTGCGAGGCCACGGGGGTGCCATCCTTGAGCGTGACCCGGCCCGCCAGCTCCTGGTGGGTGGGACGTGCGCCCGCCTCGTCCCAGATGCCGACGCGCAGGCCCGCTCCCGACAGGTTGTACGGGGCCGTATTGCGGATGGCGTGCGCGTTGGTGGTGATGGCGGCGTTGCGGTTGTCGCTGATGTAGTAGACGCTTCCGGCGTCGGGATGGAACTCCATCAGTTCGTAGGTGCGGCCGTCCAGGGTTCGTCCGCGCACGGAAAGGCCGCGGGCGCGGGCGACGGCCTCGGCCTCCGCCTTGGCGCGCACGCTTTCGTCCAGAAGTTGCCGCACCGTCTCTGCCCGCGCCGACTCGCTCTGCAAGTCGATTCGCTTGGACTGCCCGTACGAACCGGGCGCAAGCATGACGAAGCCCAAAAGGGCGGCGAAAAGGAGTCTGACCATCCTGAAGCGCACCTTTACTACATGAAATATGGGTTACACGGCAAGGCAATGGCTCAGGATACGCCGGAAAGACCGGCTTGTCCGCAACTTTTTTCAATGGGACCTATAGGACGCATAGGACCAATAGGACCTATAGTCGGGAAAGGGGCGGCGCTACCACCCGTCGGCGGCGAGCAGGGAGGCGAGGGTTTCGGCGGCGAGGCGATGGCCGGCGTCGTTCCAGTGGGTATCGAAGCTAAGGTAGGTTTGCTTTCCCTCATCGGCCGCCGCAAAGAACGCCGGAGAGAGGTCGTAAACGGGCACGCCCGCCTCTTTGGCCCAGGCCGCGACGGCGGCGGCGGTTCCGTTGCGATGGGACTTGACGGCCTCTTTGAATCTGTGGGCGTGGCCGGGCGTGTACGGCGGCGCCTCGGCGGCCCGCAGGAGCGCCAGACCGTCTACCTGGTCCAGAATGTGGGGCAGATACACGTCCGCCTTGCTGGGCAGAATCACCAACCCATAGCGGGCGCCGTGCTTTTCGCACAGCCGCCGGCAGGCCACGAGGCCGGCGACGGTCGGCGGCCAGCCGGGTTGCGCCATGATCTCGGCCGAGGAGGCGGCCACGTTGCGCAGGTAAATGGGATGGAAGGCGAGCGTCATGCTCGCGCCGCCGATCACGCCGCGAAAGGGTTGCAGGTTGTCGGTCTTCCAGCGCGCCGCCCGTTCTTCATGGCGGCGCTGCCAGAAAGGGGAAAAGAGGGCGGCGGCGTAGGCCAGCGTGGGCGAACGCTCCAGCGGGCGGCTGTCGCGGATTTCCCACTGCCAGAGGGGCAATCCCGAGGCCCGCCAGGCCGTGAAAACCTGCGCGTCGTAGATGTCGTTGCCGGTGAAGATGCAGTGCAGGACGCCGTGCGGCCGGTAGGCGGAAAAATGCTGGTGCAGGGCGATGGCCTCCTGGGGTACGCCGTAGCCGCCCACGCCCATGACCACGACCTGCCGCGCCAGCGCCGCGCCGACGCGATTACACCAGTTGTCGGCCAGCGGATAGCGCCAGTTGTCCACGAAAGAGTCGCCCAGAAAGAGCAGGCGCCGGTCGCCCCGGCCGGAGAGGCCGCGGAAGCCGCGCGCATCCAGGACCAGTTCGGGAGAGGGGGTCCGGTCGAGGTTTTCCAGCTCCCAGTCGGTGGGAAAGGCGTGACCCAGATGATAAAGGTCACCGTCGCACGCCGTGGTGGGTTGGAAGTACTGGAAGTCGGGATCCAGGCGATAACCCAGCACGGGATCGGGAAAGCGGGCGCGGGCGCGGCCCTGAGTGAGATAATCCCCGAAGGCGGGAAGAAAGACGCGAACCGGGCCGGCGACGAAGTCGGGGCGAAGGCGCAGGAAGCCTTCCAGCAGCAGGGCGCCGCCCAGGAACCAGACGGCGAAAGTGAACGTCACGCGCGAGGTCGCCCACAGCCGCCCACGCCGCGACACCGGCGGTTCCAGCAGCCAGACGTACAGCGCGGGCAGGAGCACCAGCGCGTACAGGGATACAGGGCGAGAAAGAGCGGACTGTAGCGCCCGAATAGCACCGGAGCCAGGAGGGGGTTGGTACTGGCGGGATAGCCGGCGAGGATCCAGGGAGCCGCCGCCGCAGTGCACCAGACGGCCCAGGGGAGGAGACGCTTCAAGCCGAAATCCCTTCGCGCGGATGATGGAGAGGGATGATAGAGACCGGCGAGGGAGAGGGAGGGTTTGTGCCGCCCGTCCCCCAGGCATGGGGAGTCGCTCACGAGGGACAGTTCGCGGGTGAATGCAGGTTGCGAGTGGTGCGCGGTGCGCACCCTACGATTGCGCGCCGCCCGCCTCAGCTCCTCCCGCCCACCAGCCGGTACCGGCAACCCTGGGACAGATGACGGGCGGAAAGCCCCGGCAGGTTCGCGTTGATGTAGCCGGCAAGCGTGGCCATGCCCGGCTCCTCGGAGGTGCCGTGATTCACCCGGACCACCGGGTGGTCCATGTCCGCCGCCAACTGAATCTGGTCCCAGTAGCGGGCGCCGTCATCGCACACGATGGAGCAGTCGCATTCCAACTGGAGAAACTCCTCGATGCGGCAGACGGCGCCCGTGCCGACGCCGATGCGCGAGACCCGCGCGTCCCCGTCGCCGATGACTTGCACCGCGCGCTCTCCCAACGATTGGCAGCGGCGGGCGATGCGCGCCGCCAACCTGTCCAGCGAAATGGGCGGGATGTCATAGCGGTGCTGGTAGCGGGAGGCGCTCACCCGGCTCGGCTCGTTCTCGAATCCCAGCGCCCGCGCCCAGGCAAAGGGAATGCCGATTCCGGGCCAGCGGTCCCAGCAGTCATGATTGCGCAGAATCGCCAGCTCGTGGTCGCGGATGAATTGCAGCTTCTCCCGCATCAGCCGGTTGTCGGGCGGTATCTCATCGCGATGATTCCAGAAGGTGAAACCATGGCAGATGACGAGCGGAAAGCCCTCGTCCGCGGCGTGTGCAGCGCGGAGAGGCTCGGCATCCAGACGACCAGGCAGCGGTCGACGTCGCGCTCAGGATCGCCCACGATCACGCGGTCCACCGTCCGCTCGGGATCCACCCAATCGGCGCGGGCGAGGAAATGATTGCGAATCTCTCTGATTTTCAATGGCGCCGCCCCCAGGCTCCCGGTTGATAGGATGGTATGGCGGCCGGGGAATACCTGGCTTGTCGTGGGGAATGCGGCTGCTTGCTGCCGCGGGCGAGCCTTTACCGACAATAGCGGCTGCAAGCAGCCGCACTCCACACGATTCCCCGGGCATGTCGGCGAGATCATGGCATGAATCGGACTCAATCTGAAGTTGCAACTGCGCCTCCTCTCCCCTCACCCTGCCCTCTCCCGGCGGGAGAGGGTTCAGAGGTCATCCCGGCAGGTTCGTCCCCAGCAGTCGCCGCCGCATCAGCCGCAGCGCCAGCCAGCCGAACACGAGCGTCCAGACGGCAAGAAAGAGAAGCGACAGGAAGAGGCCCGCCTCCAGTCGCCCCAGCGTCGCCGCGCGCGCGATCCGGACCGTGTGGGTCAAGGGAAACGCCTGCGCCACGATGCCCACCCAGTCGGGCAACTGGTCCAGCGGGAAGAACGTCCCCGAAAAAAGAAACATCGGCGTCACGAAGAGAAAAAACGGAATGTTGAAATCCTCGATGTGCGGCACCAGCGCCGTGCACACCATCCCCGTGCATGCAACAGCGATCCCGGGCACGACGCAGAAGGGCAGAAGCAACAGGCTGTCGGGATAGTGCAGGAACGGCGGCCCGCCGACGAAGAGGTCCATCACGCTGACCACGCAGAGCAGGATCGAGGTATAAAAAACCGGTTTGGTCGCGCCCCACAGGAGTTCGCCGGCGATCACGTCGTAGGCCGAAAGCGGCGTGGTCATCATGGCGTCAAAGGTTTTCTGGTAATACATGCGCACGAACGAGGCGTAGCTGGTCTCGAAAAACGACGAGTACATCATGCTGATGCTGATGATGGCGGGGATGATGAACTGCACGTAGCCGTAGTCCTGGCCGCGATAGGTGACGCTGCCGATCATGGCGCCGAGGCCCGCGCCGAAGGCGAGAATGGTGAAGATGGGTTCCAGGAGCGGCGGCAGAAAGTTGATCTTCCAGCCGCGCTTCCAGACGTCCAGGTTGCGCTGCCAGACGCGCACCGCGCGCCAACTGAGTCCGTGGGCGCGCCTATTCACGCAGCTCCCTCCCGGTCAGTTTGAGAAACACGTCCTCCAGCGTGGCCCGTCGCAGGCTGCAACTGCAACCGGGGAAGCGCTGCCGCAGCGCGTGGAAGAGCGCCTCCGCGTCCGGCGGATGCAGCACCGCGCGCGCGCTCGTCTCCTCGAACGCCAGTCCCCGCTCCGACAACCAGGCCCGCACCTCCAAGGTGGGGTGGACGATCTCAATCACCCAGCCGCCCACGTGGCGCGCGATCAGCTCCGGCGGCGTCCCCTCCTCCAAAATCTTTCCGTGGTCCATGATGAGCAGCCGGTCGCACAGCGTCTCCGCCTCATCCATGTAGTGCGTGGTCAGGAGAATCGTCTTGCCCTCCATTTTGAGATGGCTGATGCGGTCCCACACCTGGTGGCGGGACTGGGGGTCCAGGCCGGTGGTCGGCTCGTCGAGGATGACCAGTTGCGGGTCGGAGAGAAGCGCGCGGGCGATCTGCAGGCGCCGCTTCATGCCGCCGGAGAGCGAGACGATGGGCGCGTTTTTCTTGTGCGAGAGCGAGATGAAGGCCAAGAGCTGCTCGGCGCGCCGCCGCGCCTCGCGGCCCGTGTTGTTGAAGTAGCGCGCGAACACGACCAAGTTCTGCAGGACCGATAGATCGGGGTCCAGGCTGGGCTCCTGCCCGCACACGCCCATGCGCGCCTTGATCTCGCGCGCGTGCGTCTCCGCCGGAAGGCCGAACAGCGACAGCTCCCCCTCGCTGGGGGGAAAGAAGCAGTGCAGCATCTTGATGGTGGTGCTCTTGCCGGCGCCGTTGGGACCCAACAGGCCGAAACACTCGCCCGGCCGGATGTCGAAGTCGATGTGATCGACCGCAAGGAAGGGGCCGTAGCGCTTGGTGAGATTTCTCGCCCGAACTACGGGAGCATTCACGTCGCGCATGACGGCGCCAGCCTAGCAGAACCGCCCCCCCGCGCAAGCGCAGAGAATGCAGAGGGGAGAGCTCGCGCAGAGGCGCAGAGCTCGCGCAGAGGCGCAGAGGGCGCGCAGAGGCGCAGAGGGCGCGGAGAGGCGCAGAGGGCGCGGAGAGGCGCAGAGAGCGCGGAGAGGCGCAGAGAGCGCGGAGAATAATACTGAGGCCATGAATCACCGGGCGTGTTCGGGCGCTCGCGGGCGCAGCACGCTGCGCAACTACGGCGTCTCGATGCCACACAAATTATGGCCACAGTAGTAATACCGAGGAGAGTACTCTTGGGTGGCATGGGCATCCTGCCCATGCGAGCGGAATTGGCCGGGGTGGTACCGGCGCTTCGAGTGGGGTGAGGGGAGCCGTCCCCACCCGTAAGCCCGGCGCCCCATCGCCCGCAAGAGCGCCTACCGCACCCGCCGCTTGCGCAGAACCCTCAGGGTGTAGATGCAAAGACCGGGAAGGGGAATGGCGGGAAACGTCTTGCGCTGCACGGTTTCAAAATGCCGCTCCAACGCAGCGGCCTCCTTCCGCCGGCGGTCGCCGAAATCCTGCTTCGCCGACTGGCCGGTCAACAGTTTCAGCCCCAGGTCCAGAATCGGCGACTGGCCCGGCGCGACCACGATCAATACGCCCTCGGGCTTCAGGACACGCGCAACTTCCCCGCACGCGCGGTCCAGCTCATCGATGAACTCCAACACGCTCACCGCCACCACGCAGTCGAAGTACTCCGACGGATAGGGCATGGGATCGGCCGAGGCCGAGATCAGTTGCGAAGCGACGCCGACGCGAAAAAGGACATCGGCTACGGCGCGGTTCTGGTCGTGCGCATCCAGGCCGTGCAGTTCGCCGCAATGCCGGGCCAGCTCGGGCTGGAAGACGCCGCTGCCGTAACCCAGCTCCAACAGCCGCTCGACGCGCCGCCCCTTCAACGCATCCAGCACCAGGTGGAAGCGGCGGCGCTGGATGTAGCCCAGCACGCCGTGATAGTTCCAGTCCGCGAAGTCTACCGGGCCGGTCTTGACCAGCATCCTTTCCGGCAACAGCCGCAGCCGCCCGCCGTCGAACGTTGGCAACGCCGCGTTGGCATGCATACGCGCTTCACGTTGAGTCCCGAAAATCTCTCCCCGGCTCGGGACGACTCATGGTATATACAACTTATAAAATTAGCACGCGTAGGCGTCCATGAGAATCCTTTTCGTGCAACGGTTCTGTTTGCGCACCGTAGGATGCGCGGTGCGGGCGACCCGCCTCTGCGAGGAGCTGGCGCGGCGCGGCCATGCGGTAACCCTGATCGACTTTCCCCATGCGCGGCGGTTGGCGGAGTACGGCCCCATGCGGGCGCTGCCGGAGGGCGTCGAGGTCGTCGCCTTGGAGCGCCGCGCGACCGCCCTGCCCGGCAATCTCTCGCGGATACGCCGACTGGCGCGGCGCGCCGACGTGGTGCATCTCTGGAAGTCCTATCCCGACGCCGGCCTTCCGGCCGTGTGGGGCGCCTACCTGGCGGATCGACCCCTGCACTACGACTGGGACGACTGGGAGCCGGAGGTTACGCGTGCGCTGACCGGCTCGGCGGCCCTGGCTGATCTCCTGTCTCGCTACGACCGGCTTCTGCCGACGCTGGCGGACACCGTGAGCGCGGCCAGCCATGCCCTCATGGACGAGGCGCGGCGGCTGGGCGTTCCCGACGACCAGCTGTTTTATCTACCCGTGGGCGCGGACTCTGCACCCGTTTTACCCTCACCCGGCAACGCATCGCACTCGCCGCGGCTCATCTACGTGGGCCAGTTGGAGAGCGTGCAGCAGGCGGAAATATGCCTTCATGTAGTCAAGGCGCTGGTGGAGCAGGGGTGTGAGGTTGAGCTGGAGATGGTCGGGGACGGGCCGGCGCGGCCGGCGCTGGAGGCGCGGGCGGAGGCGCTGGGCATCCGGGCGCGGGTGCATTTTATGGGCTACCGCAGGGACGTCGCAGCTCGGCTGGCGGGCGCGGACCTGGCGCTCCTGCCCTTCCAGGATACGCAGATGGAACGCTGCAAGAGTCCCCTCAAGGTCGCTGAAGCGTTGGCGGCGGGTCTGCCCGTGGTCAGCAACCGCGTGGGCGACGTGCCCGAGATGGTGGGCGAGGCGGGTCGGCTGGTTCCCGCCGGCGACGTTCCCGGCCTGGCCGCGGCGGTCCGCGAGATTCTCTCAGGGCTGCCTTTGGAGCGGGAAGCATGGCGCGCGCGCGCCCCGGCCCGCGCGGGCCACTACACTTGGCCGCGCGCCGCCGAGACGCTGGAGCGCGCCTACCTGACGGCGACGCGGAGGGAGCGAAGAAAGCATGAAGAAGAAGGCAGCCAAGCGGAAGCTTGAAAGGGTCATGATTGACAAGGGACCGTCGCCGGCGCCGGGACAGCCGCCGGTTTCCGAAGGTACATCATCGTGCCAAGCGCGACTACCCAGCGGAAATCGGTGACGGTCCCGGTCGACTACCCGGCGGAAATCGGTGACGACCCCGGATCAATATGCGCATACTGTGCTTGAACCATAATCTCTACCAGCGCGGGACCTACTTCCGCGCGCGCGCTTTCGCCCGGTGGTTGGCGGAAGCCGGCCATCGCGTCACGCTCTTGACCTGCGCGGACCATCCCTCCCTCACCTCGCGTCGCCATGAAGCCGGCTATACCGAGATTTGCACGACGCGCTGGGGCCGGGTCGGTCGCCACGACGGCGGCTACGCCCCCCTCGATAACCTGTGGCGGCTGGGCCATGCTTTGAGGCATCGATACGACGCCGTCGTGTCATTCGACCATCGCCCCAACGTCGCGCTTCCGGCATGGCTGGCCAGCGTGCGCGGCGCACGACTGATGTTCTCCGACTGGGCCGACTGGTGGACGCGGGGAGGAATCGTCACCGAACGGCGGCCCTGGCGCTGGATGGATGGCCTTGAAGCGCAATTGGAGGAGGGGACCAAGCGCCGCGCGACCGCCGTCACGGTCATCAGCACGGCGCTCTACGACCGCGCGCGGGCGCTGGGCATCCCGGAAGAGCGGCTGCTGCTCCTGCCGCCCGCCGCCCCCATCGACGCTATTCGCCCGCAACCAGGAGGCGCCTGCCGCGCCGGCCTGGGCCTGCCCGCCGATGCGCCCGTCGTCCTCATGGTCGGCCATGCCGTCTGGGACGCCGAGATGCTTCTCTCGGCTTTTCTTAACGTGCATAAGTCCTTTCCACGCAGTCGGTTGGTGATCGTGGGAAGCGACCGGGAAGGACGCCTCGCAGAGCGATTGGCCGACTATCCGGCGCGAGACTGTGTTACAATCCTGTCTACGGTTCCTTTCGCCGACTTGGAGCACGTCCTGGGCGCGGCGGACGTGCTGGCGCTGCCAATGGCGGATACGCTGGTCAACCGCGGCCGGTTCCCCAATCGGCTGGCGGACTACTTGGCGGCGGGGCGGGCCATCGTCGCCTCGGCGGTGGGAGACGGGGGGCCGGTGCTGCGCGAGACGGGCGCCGGCTGGGCGGTGGAGCCGACGGCGGAGGCGCTGGGGGCTGGACTCCGTGAATGTTTGGCGGACGGACCGCGTCGAAGCCAGTATGCGACGGCGGCGCGCCGCGCCGCCGAGGGGCCCTTTGCGCCCGCCCGCCGCAAAGCCGCCCTGCTCGAATTCTATGCCCGCTGGGGAGTGACTCATGTCTGACCGTTCCCGTCGTTGGATCAAGCGATCGCTGTTCATCTTCATCGGCGTGGTGGTCGTGGCCGTCATTTTGGGCGCGCTGGCGTTTTCGCCCTTGGGCGAACGCCGCATCCAGCGCCTGGTCGAGTCAGCCATGACTCGCCCGGAAAAAGGCGAGAGCCTCTCGCTGGGCAGCCTCTCGCTCTCGCCCGGCGGCTGGTTCGCCGTCGGTCCCATCGCCTTGCAACGCGGCGACGAACTGAAGGTCGAAGTCGGCGCGGCGGAGGGCAAAGCCTCGCTCTTCTCCCTCCTCTCAGGCAAGGTCCACCTGGTCCGTCTGAGCGTGCGTGTCGTGGCGGTAGACTCCGCGCAACCCGCCCGGCGGGCCGCGCCCGCCGTCGAAGATGCCACCGGCCAGGTCGCCGCTTCCGACTCGCGAAAGAACGCGAACCGGAAGCCTTGTGGCTCCAGGCTTCCTCGTCATCGACCACCTCTCGGTCGATAACGCGACCCTATCCGCCCGCCAGGAGGACCGCCGGCTCATGCTGCGCGGCCTCCAGCTGGAGGGCCGCGACTTCCCCAAGGCTCCCGTACTAATGGTCAAGAGTACGCCGGACGCGAAAGTGGAGATCACGCCCGGCTCGGACTGGCCGCCGCTGGCCCTGGGACTCGCCTCGGATGTCACCATCAAGAGCGACGACGGCAGGACCGCCGCGCTCTCCGGCTCACTGACGACGGCCATCGAAAACCTGGACCCCAAAGTCGCCGGCGCCATCGCGGTGGGAACCGGCGGCAAGCCCATCGGGCAGAGGCTGGCCCTCGCGCACCATTTTGATCTTAATTATACCGGCGATGCGCTGGAGATTGCGCGGCTGGCCATCGACGTCAACGGCGAGCCGTGGCTGTCGGCGGAGGGAGCTGTCCAGCGGTTGTCGGGCGAGCCGATCGTCCACTTGTCCGGCCGCACCGCCTCGCCGCTGACGCTTCCGCTCTCGCTCCTGTCCGCCATGGACGCCGCCGGCGGCATCAAGGCCGACGGAGAACTGCGCGTCTCCAACCTGGCCTTCACCCTGGAGAACGAAGACTGGAGCGTCTCGGAAGACGTCCGCCTGACCGTGCGCTCGCTGTCGGGTCCGGCGACCATCTCCGACCTGGCGCTGACCGCGAAAACCGACGCGCGCCGACAGGGCGGCCGGACCTCCGGCTCGGGCGAGGGCAGCTTCACAGTGGCCCGCCTCGTGCAAGGCGAGCGCGGACTGGAGAACCTCACCGGCCAAATGACGCTTACGACCGGCGAGGATACCCTCGTCGCCTTCCGGTTGGCCGGCCAGTACAGCGAGAAGGAGCTGGCGGGACGGCTGGAGACGCAGGGCCGGATGCGTTTCTTCGGGCAAGAGCAGGAGACGCGCGTCACGGCCGACTTTGCGCCCCGGCGCCTGCCCGCGGGCCTGCCCGTCCGGCCCATGCGCCTGCTCGTGGAGGCCGCCGGCCCCTCCGACTTCTCCTCCATCAGGTTGAAGAACTCCGGCGGGGAGTGGACCGGCGTGGCGACGCTGGCGCTGGACGCCGAGTACTCGGAGAAGACGGGCGTCTCGGGCAAGATCACGCGCGGGGTGCTGTACAACCCGGGGCAACTGTTGGCCGAGAAACCGCCGGCAGGATTTCCCGGCATTGCCGAGCTGTCGGTCAGCGGCGAGTTCACTTATGAGCCGAAGAGCGGTCGGGGCAGCGTGGCGGGACTGGCGTTCTCGGCGCCGGGGCTGGTCGATGCCGCCGTCTCGGGCAAGTACGACGGCGCCACGCTTGCGCTGGAGATTCAACGCGCCAAGTTCACCGATCCGGCGCGGCTCTTGCCCCCCGGCGCGGCGCTGCCGCCCCTGCCCGCGCTCTCCGACCTGTCTCTTTCCGGCTCGCTCTCCTACAACCAGAAGGACCGGTCGCTGTCCGTCCCCAAGCTCACCGTGGTCGCTCCGCCCAACTTGGAGACGGTCGTCTCCGGCAAGGCCAAACTTGCCGGAAAAGCCAGCTTGGAGGTGAATCTCTCCGAGACGGATCTCGATCTGGCGCCGTGGTCGCGGACGATGGCGGCTCTGGCGGGACAGGAGTTGCAGCTGGGAGGCAAGGCGCGCCTCGCGCTTTCCGCCGTGACCGAAGAGGGCCGACTCACCCGCGCTGAAGTCTCCGTGCGCATGGACAACGTATCGGTTTCCGCCCAACAGCCCGCGCTGGCGCTGCAGCCCATCACCGGTTCGCTGCAACTGTCGGCTTCGCCCGTCCCCGGCCGCGACGCCGCCGTCAAGCTGGCGGGCCGGCTCAAGTTGGACCACGCCAATCTGTCATTTCGACCGAAGGGAGAAATCTTTCCCTCCCTTTCTCCCTCTCCCGGCGCCAATCGCGGGATTTCTCCCTTCGGTCGAAATGACAGCTTCGACTTCGGTGGCGAGAACAAGGACCAGAGCGCAACACTCACCGCGCTTGCGGGCACGATCGACTTGTCCGGCACGCATCCGTCCGGCGTGGATGCGCGCTGGGAGCTCTCCGCTGCGGGTGTGGAAGTCGTCTCGGCCACGTTTCCCTTCAAGTCCGAGGGGCCGCTGACGACTGCGGGCCGGGCGACCCTTGTGGACGGCACACCCACGCTGATCGACGGCAAGCTCACGCTGGCCGGGGCGACCCTCTCCCTCCCCGGCGAGGGCGTGGCGCTGCGCAACCTGGCGGCGGAACTCTCCGGCCGCTACGAGCTCGCTTATCAGCGGGCGTCGGCGGACTGGACGCTGCGCGGGGCCCAACTCACGACCCCCGGCGGCGACGCGGTCTTTCTCGACGGCCTCACCGGCCGGGGCAGCGCGACGCTGGAAGGCAAGGACTATCGCGTCAAGCAGCTGTCGCTCTCCGCCGCGCAGCCGGTTCTGAAAATCGAGCTTCCCGAGGGCGCCGGCGATCCCTCCGTGCTGCGTCCGGCCACGATCGCCTTCGACAGCCCGGCTCGTCGCACCGTCTATCCCAACGTGAAAGCCGGCGGCAAGGCCGAGCTGCCCCTGCAATTCGCCCTGGAGCCGCTGGCGGTGAAGGGTACGGTATCGTTCTCCAATCTCGAAGTCGACAGCGGTCGCGGCGTGGACGTGCGCTTCCAGAAGCTGTCGGGAACGCTGCCCATCGACAGCGGAGCGACGCCGCTGTCGGACGCGCAGTTGGCGGCGCTCGCCGCGCCCAAGGGCGACGCCTACCAGCCCAACCTCACCATCGCAGAGTTGCGCTACGAGAAACGCAAGATCACCGACCTGCGCGCCGAGATTTCCGTCAAGGATCGCAGCGTGCTCGTGCCCCGGCTGGTGTGCCTGGCGGAAGCGCCGGGCCTGAAGCTGCCGCATCGCGTCGAGACCTGGGGTTGGGCGCAGGTCCTGCCCGACGGCGCCCAGCGCTACCGTTTCGAGGGCCACGTCAAGTCCCCCTCGCTCCTGGACCCCGTCATCAAGCCCGTCATCAAGACGCCGCTGGGACTCAAAGACGACTCGGTCGAGGCCAAGCTGGGCTCGGCGTACACGGTCTCCTTCCAGGCGATCAAGTATGCCACGGCGGAGGAGCCGGAGATCGCCATCAGCGCGCTGGGGCCGGGAGGCGAGGACATCGTGCGCGAGCTCTTTGGCATCGACACCAAGGGGGCGGGCGGCGTCCCCCTGGTCGGCGACGCCGCCGGCGGCGCGGTGCGCATCCTCAAAAGCGGCGGCAAACTGCGCATGTTGCTGCCGGAAGGCTCTTCCAAACCCGCCGCGCCCCAGGTTGCGCCCGCTTCTCCCGAGAAGAAGTCCGAGAAGGACGCCCTCATCGACACCGGCCTCAACCTCCTGGAAGGAGTCCTGCGCAAGAGCAAATGATCCTCCGCCCCCCCCTGTCATTTCGACCGAAGGGAGAAATCCAACTGTCATTTCGACCGAAGGGAGAAATCTTTCTCCCTTTCCTCCACTCCACCTGCGCCGTGGGAAGGATTTCTCCCTTCGGTCGAAATGACAGTGACGGTCGAAATGACAGTGACGGTCGAAATGACAGTGCCGTGTTGCCGCGTCCCCGGAGTTCAAACTTCAGTTTGCGCGAATCCAAACTGAAGTTTGTACTCCGCGGAGTCCTCGAATCCAAACTTAAGTTTGTACTCCGCACGTGTCTCATCCTGGCGCTCGCGCTGATTGTGGCGGGCTGTCAGAATCAGCCCGCCGCGACCGCCTCCGACTCCGCGGCCTCCCGCGCGCACCTGGCCCGCCCGCTCGCGGCGACCGGCGAGGTCGTCATCGCCGGCCATCGCCTGGTCGTCGAGCTGCCGCAAACGCCCGAAGAAAGCGCCCGCGGCCTCATGTTCCGCGACAGTCTGCCCGACGATCACGGGATGCTCTTCTACTACGACCGGCCCGAGTTCCTCTCTTTCTGGATGCGCAATACTCGCCTGCCGCTCTCCATCGCCTTCATCGACGCCTCCGGGCGCATCGACGCGATCCTGGACATGCAGCCGATGGACGCGCAGCGGCGCTATTTCCCGGAGCATCGCTGCGTAGCCGCCTTGGAGGTCAACCAGGGGTGGTTCGCCGCGCGCGGGATCGCCGCCGGCGCCACGGTCGAGTTCAAGTTGCCCGCCGACTTCCGCAAGCTGCCGCTGGGCCCGCGCTGACGCCATGCCGCCCGAGCGCCGCCGCATTCCCATCGCGTCCGAGTCCGCCGGCTGCAACGCCACGCTCACGGGCGAGTGGGCGCACTACCTGGCGCGCGTCCTGCGCGCCCGGACCGGCGAGCAGGTATGGGCCTTCTGCGGCGACGGCCATGATTACCTTTATGAAGTTTCTTCCGTGTTGCCGTCACAAGTCCACTTGCGTTTCGTCGAGCGCCGGCAGGTCCGGACCGATCCTACGCGCGAGCTGGTCCTGGTCGTGGCCCTGCCCAAGGCGGGCAAGCTGGAGGCGATGATCGAGGCGGCCACCGCGCTGGGCGCGACGTGCATATTTCCCTTTGTATCGGCGCGTTCGGAGGGTAAACCTTCCGCCCATCAGCGCGCGCGCTGGAACAAGGCCGCGCTGGAAGCGGCGCGGCAATGCGGACGCACCACCACGCCCGAGCTCGCCGAGCCGGCGCGATCGCTTGCGGAAGCGGTGGCAGAGCTGCACGCGGCGCTGCCGGCCGTCCGGGGTGCGGTGGGAGACCCGAACGCCGGCCAGAGCCTGCGCGCCTGGAGCGAGGCGCAACCGCCCGGCGTCGCGCTGGCCTGGTTGGTCGGCCCGGAGGGCCATCTTTCGCCGGGCGAGCTGGAGACAGCCGTGGCCGCCGGCTTTGAGGCGGTCAGCCTGGGCCCGCGCATCCTGCGCGCCGAACTGGCCGCCACTGCCGGCCTGGCGCTGCTTTCGCGCCCGTAGTTGCGCAGCGTGCTGCGCGCGGCGGCCAGCCGCCGCATTCCGTAAGCGCAGCACCCCTCGATACCGTCTTCGACCTACTCGGGGCGAGGCGCGGCGCAACTACGGCGCAGAGAGAGGAGACCGCAGAATCGATGGAACCGACCGCCCTGCCCGTCGATCTGGCCGCCGCACAAGCGCTCATGCGTACGCTGGCCGCCTCCAACGCCGTCTATTCCGCCGTCGCCGCGCAACTCTACCAGAGCATCGAGGCCAGTACTGAAGAGCTGCGACGCCAACTTGCGCAGCGTGCTGCGCGCGTCGGCCAGCTGGTCAATCTGATCGCGTAAAGCGCCCACCCCGGTCATCTCCGCCCTCCCGCTCCCGACGCGCTCCCCATATCCGCTTTACAATCCCCGCGCGGGTGCTACCTTGGGACATCATACCGCCGTCGGCGGTGTTTTCGGAGTCCCGCATGTTAACGTTTACATTCCCCAAATTGCGCCCTTTCGTGCTTCTGCTCGTCGCCGCCCTCGCTCTCCTTTCCGCCTGCGGCGGAAAGGGAAGAGAGGAAGGCGACTCGCCTTCGGCGACCGCCGGCATCCGCATGAAGGTCGCCCATACCCTCACCCCCGAGACTCACTGCCACAAGGGCCTCATCAGGTTTAAAGAACTGGTCGAAGCCAAGGCCCCCGGCCGCATCGACGTGCAGCTCTACCACAGCGGCCAACTGGGCGACTCCGCCGAACTGCTGGAGCGCCTGAAAAGCAACAGCGTGCAGATGTGCCTCACCGCCAACGCCCCGCTCTCCAATTTCGAGAGCAAACTCAAGCTGGTCGATCTGCCGTTCCTCTTTCCCGACGCGCGCACCGCCGAGCGGCTGCTGGACGGCCCCATCGGGGAGGAGATGGTCAAAGACCTGCCCCAAAAAGCCGGCCTGCGCGTGCTGGCCTTCTGGGTCTCCGGCTTCCGCAGCATCTACTCGACCAAGCGCATCTACCGGCAACCCGCCGACCTCTCGGGAACCAACATCCGCGTGATGGAGACGCCGGTGCACATCGCCGTCTTCAACGCCTTGGGGGCCAACGCGCGGCCCATGCCCTTCTCCGAACTCTACACCGCCCTCCAGCAGGGTAACGTGGACGCCGCCGAGAACGACGCCGACGCCTTCTACTCGGGCAAGTTCTACGAAGTCTGCAAGTACTTCACCCTCACCAATCACGTCTATACCGCCATACCGCTATCCATCAGCGAGCGCTTCTGGCAATCGCTGCCCGACGACGTGAAAGTCGTCATTACGGAGGCGGCGCGAGAGGCGCGCGACTACGAGCGCGCGCTGGCCGCCGAGCTGAACCAGGCCGCGCTGGACAAGCTGCGCGCTGCGGGCGTCGAAGTCGCCGCCGTCGATCCGCAACCCTTTGCCGAAATCGCCAGGAAGGTTTATCCTCGCTTCGAGAACGAAATCGGCGCGGACCTCTTGGCCCGCGCCCTGGCGGAAGTCCAGTCGGCTCCATGAAGGTGTTCGTCAAGCTGCATCGCGCTCTCAATCGACTCGAGGTCTGGGCCGTGGTCGCGCTCATGCTCGCCTGTGTCGCCGTCATCCTCCTGCAGATCGTGGACACGTGGATTTCGCGCCTCTTCGACGAGTATCACTCGCACGCCTGGACGCAGGAACTGGCGCTGCTGCTCTTTGTGTGGCTGGTCTTTCTGGGAGCTTCACTGGGAGTGCAGGCGCGCGCCCATTTCGGCATCGACCTGGTCGTAAAGGCGCTGCCGGCCGGCGGGCGGCGCGCTGCGACGCTTCTCGCTGCACTCGCGATGCTGCTCGTGATCGGCGTCCTCATCGCCTTCGGCGTCGAACTGTGCGCCGACGGCCTGAAGCAGACGTTCTCCACCCTCTCGCTGTTCGGTCGGCGGCTGCCTCGCACCACGGCTTACCTCGCCATTCCCGTCAGCGGCGCGCTCATGCTGCGTTACGTGCTGATCCTGGCCTGGCAGGAGCTCCGGGGCGGAGGTCGCCCCTCGTGAGCGCCGGCTGGGTCCTGCTCCTCGTCTTCTTCGCGCTGCTGGTCGTGAACACGCCCGTCTCCTTCGCCATGCTGGGCGCCTCCATCGTCACCCTGCTCTACCTGGGCGAACCCCTGATCGAGATCGCCCGTACCGGCTACACCGCCTCCGCCAAGTTTCCGCTCTGGCCGCCGTGCCTTCTTCATGCTGGCGGGGCGTTGATGAACAGCTCGGGCATCTCCGACCGCATCATCCGCTTCAGTCAGGCGCTGGTGGGCTGGCTGCCGGGGGGCCTGTCCATGATCGCCATCGTGGCGGCGATGATCTTCGGCGCCATCTCGGGTGAGGGGACTGCCGCGACCGCGGCGATCGGGACCATCATGATCCCCGCCATGGTCGCGCCGCTACGCCCCCCGACGATTGCACCGCCGTGGTCGCCGCCGCAGGCGCCCTCGTGGTGGTGATTCCCCAGCATCCCCATGATCATCTACGGCTCCATCGTGACCGAGGCGTCGGTGGCGGACATCGTCAAGGGCGGCATCCTGCCCGGCATCCTGGCGGGCGGGTGATGATGGGGTGGCGTTCGCCATCGCGCGGCGCCGGCGCTACGCGCCTGAGCGGCGCGCCGCCCTCGCCAAATGGGCCGTGCCTTCGTCTCCGCCCTGTGGGGCCTTCAGGATGCCCATCGTCATCCTGGCGGCATCTTCTCCGGCCAGTTCACCGCGACCGAGGCCGCCGCCATCGCCGTCGCCTACGGCCTCTTCGTCGGCATGGTCGTCTATCGTACGCTCTCCTGGCGCGATCTGCCCCAGCTCGTCGTGGACAGCGCCATCAAGACCGCCATCCCCATGCTGCTTGTGGTCGCCGCGTCGATGTTCGGCTGGATTCTGGCCAGCGAGAACATCCCCGAGGAAGTCGCCGAGGGGCTGCTCGGCATCACGCGCAGCAAGCTGGGCATCATCCTCATTTTCAACGTCATTTTCTCGTGGCGGGCACGCTGATGGAGTCGATCTCGGCCATGATCATCCTCGTGCCCGTGCTTCTGCCGGTGGCGCGCGAGATCGGCATGGACCCGGTGCATTTCGGGGTGATGACGGTCTTCAACCTGGCCATCGGCATGTTCACGCCGCCGGTGGGCGCCAATATCTTCGTGGCCAGCAGCATTTCGGGCCGCCCGCTTCACACCGTCAGCGGCGCGGCGATTCCCTATATTCTCGCCATGCTGGTCGTCCTGGGAATCGTGGCTTCATGCCCGTGGCTGGCGCTGGCCTTCAGGTGAGACGCCGCGCTGGTCATCCTGACCCGATCGAGGTCCGATCACGCCACATCGGTCGAACGCCGTTCCTGATCCCCGCTCATTTCCCTACCATCCATGCCCGATGTATACTCCTCCGGTGAGAAGACCCGGATTTCCGCAGTCTCCAGGAGTGCACCCGCTTGAGATTTGACGTTTTGGGCCTGCCTGAGCCGGTATTGGCCGGCATCCGCGACGCCGGTTTTGAGCGTTGCACCCCCGTCCAGGAAGAGACCCTGCCGGAGCTCCTGGCGGGACGCAACGTAGCCGCCCAGGCCCAGACGGGGACCGGCAAGACCGCCGTGTTCGTGATCGGTATATTGACGCGGCTCTTGAGCCGTCCCCGCCCGGACCACGAGGCGGGAGGGGGTCGGACGCCCCGAGATATTTCCCGTCCCCGCGCCCTGGTGCTGGCGCCGACGCGCGAACTCGCCGACCAGATCGCCAAGGAAGCCGCGCTGCTCGGCCGCCATTGCAAGCTCTCCGTGGTCGCGGTCTACGGCGGCGTGGGCTACGAGCAGCAGGAGCGCGACCTGCCCGCCTGCGACATTCTCGTCGCCACCCCCGGCCGCCTCATCGATTTCTACAAGAACCGCCGCATCTCTGTCGACTCCATCGAGGTGCTAGTGATCGACGAGGCCGACCGCATGTTCGACATGGGCTTCATTCCCGACGTGCGCTACCTGCGCGCCAAGCTGCCGACCGACCGCGACATCCACACGCAGCTCTACAGCGCCACGCTCACGCCCGAAGTCAAGCGCCTCGCCTACGAGTTCATGCCCGACTACGTCGAGGTCCTGGTGGCGCCCGACCAGGTGACGGTGGACCAGGTCGAGGAGGAAATGTACCACCTCAAGAGGGAGGAGCGGATTCCGGCGCTGCTGGGCATTCTGGCGACGGAGCATCCCCGGCGGGCGCTGATCTTCTGCAACCAGAAGCGGGACGTGGAGCGGGTCGCCTTCGCGCTGTATCACAACGGCCTGCCCGCGGCCATGTGGACGGGGGACGTGCCGCAGAACCGCCGCATGCGCATCCTGGAGGCCTTCCGCGACGGCAGCCTGCCCATCGTGGTCGCCAGCGACGTGGCCTGCCGCGGCATTCACGTGGAAGAGGTCGATCTGGTCGTCAACTACGATCTGCCCAACGAGGCGGTCAACTACGTGCATCGCATCCAGTCGCACCGCGCGCGGGGCACACCGGCAAGGCGATCACGCTGGCGGCGGGTTCGAGCGTCTATAATATTCCGGAAATCGAGGCCCACCTGGGGCGGAGATTGAGTGGTTCCGGTCAACGAGGAGATTTTCATGCCGGATCGGTCGCCGCGCTTCCGCTTCGGGAGTTTCCACGCATTCCGCTGGACAAGATTCTGGGGATCGAGCGCGTGCCGGAAGAAGGGACGGCAAGCGGCGGCGCGTCACGCGGCTGGCGCCGCGGCGAGGCGGAAGTTGCGCGGGCCGGGATGGAGACGGAGCCCGGCGGCGCCGAGGCTGCCCGCGACCGCCGCCGAATCCACGTCGGAACAGCCCGAGCGGCGACGCCGCCGCCGTCGCGGAGGGCGCGGGCCATCGCGGACGGCGTGAAGGCACGTCCCAACCCGTGGCGGTCGCCGAGGCTGTCCCCGTGCACGCCCCGCCCGCCGAACCCACGCCGAAAAGGAGCGTCGGCCCCGCAAGCGACACTGGGACCGCGCCGATTCCGTCGTCGCCGATACCGTCGCCGCCCACACGCAACCCAGCGCCATCCGCGGCCACGGCTGGCTCTCGCGCGTGATGCGCTCCATCCTCGGCCGCCGCTGATCCTCGCGGGACAGCCGCTCTGGAACCGACCGGGCTGAGCCGCTGCGAAGCGGCGTTTCGAAGCCCGGCCTGGATGCTGCGGACTTACTTGATGCGGCCATCGGCTCCCCTCAACAAGGGGCTGGGGGATAAAGCGCGCGCCGGTAGTTGCGCAGCGTGCTGTGCGCGGCAGCAAGCAGCCGCAGTCCACAATGCCGCATTCAAGATCGCCCCTCGACTTCGCGCTTCGCTCAGAACTGTCGGGATGGGTGGTCGGCCTGCGCGATCCGGCGAGGGACAGGTGCCGATTTTGAAAGAGACAACTCGTACCATGACGGGACGCGCCGGTCAAAACTGGTGACTGTCCCTCATTGCCTCATCATTCCCCCAACAGATCCAGGAACCATCGCGGCGGGCGCAGCGGCTTGCCCGCGGCATCGGTGAAAGCGTGGATGGTATAGCCCTCGCAGACCGGCGCGCCGGTCTCGGCGTGGGTGACGCGCACCTGGAAGCGCACCGCCGCCCGCCCCTCGCGCTGCACGCGGGTCGAGAGCACGAGTTCATCGTCAAACGTCGCCCGTCCCAGAAAGCGCAGATGCGCCTCCGTCACCGGCAGATGGTATCCGGCCGCCTCGATCTCGCGGTAGGGTCGGCCCACGTCGCGCAGCCACTGCAGGCGGGCGACTTCAAACCACTCCAGCGCCCGGGAATTGTAGTAGGTTCCCAGAGCATCGATGTCGCTGTAACGCACCCGGAGCCGCGCGGTACTTGACGGTGGAACCAAGGCCGACCTCCTTCAGGATAAACACGCAATCTCAATCGTAATCGCTTGCGATGGCCGGGAGCTGCCGACGGACGGGCGCCGATTACTACCTCGGGCGCGAATCTTGTAAACGCCCGCAGTGCTCAAGGCGCGGCACGCTGCGCAACTACGCCCCACGGCGTCTGCGTAAATCATGAACCCGGGAGTATGAAGAAGGGCGCTCGCGTGCATGTTAGTCCTAAAATCGGCGCGTGTCCCTCTCGTGCTAAACATCATAGTGCAGCCGCTTTCTTCTGAGTTCATCGGAGAACGCCGTATCGGCCAGAAGGGTAGCGATTCGCTCACCCGCATGCCCGTCGCCGTAGGGACTTTTACATTGCTCCACACGCCGGCGGAAGTCCGGATCCGAAAGCGCGGTGCGGACGGCGGCGCGGATGGCGGGCGCATCGTGCGGAACGTCCAGGATATTGTCCGCCCGCTCGCGCCCCACTTGGCGCGGCCCGATGTTGACGACCGGCACGCGAAACGACGGCGCTTCCAGAATCCCGCTGCTGGAGTTGCCCACGAGTACCGCGCAATGCGAGAGCAGGGCGAGATAGTCCGCGTGCGGCAGGCTGGGATGAACGTGAAAGCGGGGGCGGGCCGGCAGACTCTCGTACACGTCGATCATGGCCCGCCCGCCCGCGTCGGCGTTGGGATAGAGCGCGATTATTTCCAGCTCGGGAAACGCCTCCAATGCGGCCAGCGTGATCGACAACTCGCGCGCCGCATCGCCGGGACGGATGCTGACGGGATGTTGCACCAAGAGCGCCAGCGGAGCGCCGGAAAGATGGTAGCGCGTTTGCACCTCGCGCCAGTCCGGCAGCGGCGTGTGCAGAATGGTGTCCAGGCCGGGCGCGCCCACGTTGAAGACGAAGCGCGCATCCTCGCCCAGCCGCCGCACGCGCTCGGCGCTCTTCTCCGACACGCAGAAGTGCAGATGCGCCAGTTTGGTGATGGCGTGGCGCGCGTACTCGTCGTAGCCCGCGTCCGAGACGTCGCCGCCGTGGATATGGCCGAGAAAGACGCCCGAGTATACGGCGGCGACGGCGGCGCCGAGGATTTCAAAGCGGTCGCCCAGGACGAGCACAAGCTGGGGCGAGAGGCGGGCGATGGCGTCGGCCATGCCCAGCACGGCGCGTCCCACCGCGCGCGCCACGTCGCCAGGCTCGCCCTCCCCCAGTTGCAGCGGAATCTCCGCGTCCACGGGCCACTCGCGTTGGATCTCGTTGATGGTGGAGCCAAAACGTTTCTCCAGGTGCGTGCCGGTCACCGCCAGTTGCAGATGGAGTTGCGGATGCCGGGCGATGGCGCGGATGACGGGACGCAAGAGGCCGTACTCGGCGCGCGTACCCGTGACGACGAGGATGCGTTTCACGGGGCGATCCTTTCGAAGAGGAGGGTGAAGGCCTCGGCGGCGGAGAGGCCGGCGGCGGCGCCGCGGCGCGCGGCCTCGATCTCCGCCCGCTGGAGCCGCGCCTCGCCCAGGCCGGCCAGCCCGCGCCGCTTGACCGCCGCCTGCGCCGTGACGTCCACGTACACGTGCGGCGCAAACGGCTCGACCGGCGAGGCCAGGAGCTCCTCGGTGGGATAGGCCAGGAGCTGCAACGCGCCGCCGCCCTCTTCGCGCGCGACCGCCAACACCATGCGCAAGAGTTGCGCCGCCTCGGGACAATAGAACGGCGCCTGGGGCAGATAGACGATCGTCGGCGACAGCCCGCTCCACAGCGCCGACAGTTCATGGAGGACGAAGAAGCGCGGGCCGGGCTGCGCCAGCTTCTCCCACGCCGCGCGCACGGCGGGAGGCTCCAGCTCCGACTCGACGCGCACCTCCACGTCGTCGCCTGCCGCGTGATGGCGGAGCAGCGTTCCGCCCGCAAAAAGCAGCAGATCGATGGACGACAGTCCCAACGCCAGCACGGTCTCGCTCACGCCGAGTCCTCCCTTTCGCCCAGCATCTCGCCCGCGGTGAGGTCCACGTCCTCCGCGAAGCGGCTGGCGGAGGTGATCTCGCCCAGCATCGGTTGCACCAGCGTGACCAGCAGCGCGTTGTCGCCCGTGATCACGGCGAAGGCGCGGTCGTGGGGATAGACTTGGGCGATCATACCCGGTTGAGAGAAATCGGTGAAACACTCGCCGAAGATGGGACGCGCCTTCCAGATGGTGAGCGGCTCGCCCCGCAGGGTGGTGTGGGCGCCGGAGAAGGGTTTGGTGACGGCGCGGATGAGGTTATAGATGCGCCGCGAGGAGTCACGCCAGAGGATGCGATTGTCAGCGGGTTTGCGCGCGCGGGTGTAGGTTGCGCGGGCGGGTTCCTGGGGCGCGCGCGGAGCCGTCTCCGCCTCCAGCGGCTGATAGTAGCGGCGCAGGAGCTCGACGGTGGTGCGATTGAAGCGCGCCAGCAACATGCCTACGGTATCGTCAGGCTCCAGCGGGACTTCCAACTGGCCGATGAGATCGCCGGCGTGCATCTCCTCGCTGAGAAAGTAAAGTGAGACGGCGGTCGAAGGCAGGTCGTCGATGAGGGTCCAGGAGAAGGTGGAGGCCCCGCGTCGCTCCGGCAGCCGGCTCGGATGTGCGCCGATCACGCCCAGCCGCGGCAGGTCCAGGATGGACGGCGGCACGTAGAACGGCCAACCGGCGCAGACGATGAGGTCCGGCGCCCGCTCCGCCAGAGTCCGGCACAGTCCCGCGTCATCTCCGCTGCCGGTCGTGTAGAGGGGGATTCCGAACTCGACCGACAGGGGTGAGAGATCGACGAAATACTTTCGATCCAGGCCGGAGTCGAGGATGTAGGCGTCGTCGACGGCGACCATGGCGACGACCTCCGCGCCCAGCTCCAGAAGCGCGCGCACCGCGTCGTAACCCACCTCCGTAGCTGACAGGACGGCGACTCTCATGAGGATTGGGAGCGCTGCCGCAGCAGCGCCTCCGCCTGCTCCAGGTCCACGAGGGTGTTGATGTCGATGCTGGAAACGGCGTCCATCGGCAGTCCCACGAGATGGGTCGCGTCGTAGACGGGCGCGTCGGGTTCCAACGGCAGGTCGTAGTAGTCGCTGCGGGTCAGGTAGAGCGCGCCGTTGATGCGGTAGACGGGGGGCAGGTCCTGGCGCCGCATGGGGCGCGGATGCACGTCCATGATGTAGCGCAGCCGGAAGTCCGCCGCCAGCGTGAACATGTAATAAGGGTGGATTTCCTCGACGGGGGAGATGCCGATCACCGAGCGCGCGCCGGTCGCCGAAAGGATGTCCAGGCCCTCGTTGATGTGTTCGGCGGTGCGCAGCGGGGAGGTGGGTTGCAGGAGCGCGACCACGTCGGGGAAGAAACGGTCGTGCTTACGCACCCAGTGGAGGGCGTGCAACAGCACGGAGAGCGAGGAGGACTGGTCGCGGGCCAGTTCGGCGGGGCGCATGAAGGGAACCTCCGCGCCGTACTTGCGCCCGATGTCGGCGATCTCCTCCGAGTCAGTCGACAGGATGACGCGATCCAGGCGGCTGTTTTTTGCGGCCTCGATGGTGAAGGAGAGCAAGGGGCGCCCCGCCAGTTGGCGCAGGTTCTTGCGCGGGAGTCCCTTGGAGCCGCCGCGGGCGGGGATGACGGCGAGCGTGGAAGGCGTCATGATGTCTCTATATTTACCACGAGAACGCAGAGAAGGGTAGGGCCGACCGCAGGGAGGAGTCCCGC
Source organism: bacterium (assembly GCA_015075175.1). Classification (GTDB taxonomy): domain Bacteria; phylum Hinthialibacterota; class Hinthialibacteria; order H5-UNCL2; family H5-UNCL2; genus H5-UNCL2. The sequence goes on along the minus strand of JABTUV010000009.1, from coordinate 90,729 downwards.
TGTCATTTCGACCGCAGGGAGAAATCTTTCCTCCCTCTTCCCCACCCCCCCCGCGAAAGGCAGGATTTCTCCCTGCGGTCGAAATGACAGGCGCCGGGAACACGCGGAGTACGAGCTTCGGCCTGCAAGACGCAAACTAAAGTTTGTACTCCGACTGTATCCGGAGTACAGGCTTCAGCCTGCGCGCAACGGCACTCGAAGCCGTAAATCCTCACGGCTGCACCCTGCGGCGTATTGGTCCTTGACAAGAGCCTCCGAAAGGGAAGAGAATACCCTTGTGAACTTCTCTTTTTGGCTCGCGTCGGAACGTCCGTGTCGGGGCGCAATCTGCTTCTGGTCCTTCCCCGAATACCCGAACACGCGATGCAGTTTGTTTTCCGCTTGGAGGACCGCCATGAAGCGACCTCTCCCCTCGCTTCCGCTCACGGCGGCTCTCGTACTCTTTTGCGCGCTTGTGGCGTATCCCGACGGTCGCATCGACGGCGGCGATCTCCTCAACGTCGCCGAGAATTGGCAGCGCGGGGGCGGCGGTGCGGGCGACTTGAACGGCGACGGCATCGTCGATGAGGCCGATGTGCTCTACATCATCGAGCACTGGAAACAGGCCACCAGCCCGACGCCCACGTTCACGTTTACGCCCAGCCCGACCGGGACTGCCACGCCCACGCCGACGAACACGCCGACGTGGACGGACGCGCCCGGCTCCACGCCGACTCCATCGCCGACCGCGGAACCCAGTGAGATCATCATCGACATTCCCGGCCTGCCGGCTGACGCCACGCCGCTTATCATGGTTCGGATTCCCGCCGGCAGCTTTATGATGGGCCATTACGCCGGTGAAATACTCGGCGCCAGCAATGAAGAACCCCAGCACCGGGTAGATATCGGCCACGACTTCTACATCGGGAAATACGAGATCACCAAAGCGCAGTGGCAGGCAGTAATGGGCGCGGCGCCCTGGCAGGGTCAGGCGGTTCACGTGCTCCATGATCCGAACAGCCCGGCGATTTGCCTCAGCTGGTATCGCGTCCACGGTACCAACGGCTTCCTCTACAAATTGAATCTATTGGGTAGCGGCAAGTTCCGTTTGCCCAGCGAGGCGGAGTGGGAATACGCCTGCCGCGCCGGCACGACCACGCGGTACTATTGGGGCGACGATTCCGCCGGTACTCAGATCGGCAATTACGCATGGTACTACTGGAACGCATGGAAGGCAGGCGAATCATACGCCCACGTCGTCGGGCTGAAGCTTGCCAACGCGTGGGGACTCCACGATATGAGCGGCAACGTGTGGGAGTGGTGTGAGGACTGGTGGAATGAGAGTTACCAGGGCGCGCCCGCCGATGGAAGCGCCTGGACATCCGGAGACAGCGGTTACCGGGTGCGTCGCGGCGGCGATTTCGCGGTTTCGGACTACATCTGCCGTTCGGCGCACCGGGACTACGACTCTCCCGCTCGCGGCGGCGAATTTTCCGGTTTGCGCATTGTGCGGGAGGTAGAGTCGGCGCCGGCCCGCGTGGATTCCGTCTCGGTCGATTCATTTTCGCCGTCCACCACGTGGCAGGGGGGCAGGGTATCCAATGATGGCGCGCTTTTCGGTTCGGGCAGCGGACCGGTGGAATACCACTGGGTCACACTTCGGGATGGGATTCTTCAGCACGACAGCGGCCCGTTCATCGTACCTATGGTTGACGGTGAGGCGCTGATACTGCCGTACAACAGCTTTCCCACCGGTGAACCGGGAAGCTATGAAGCCTTCGTTCGCGTCACCAGCCAGACTCCGTATGTGAAGTCGCAGCATGCCAGCTATACCGTCGCTTCCGGAAGCCAGGAAGAGATCATCATTGATCTTCCCGGCCTGCCGCAGGACGCTACTCCCTTGATGCTGGTGAAGATTCCCGCCGGGCGCTTCACGATGGGCCACGGTCCGGACGAAGGTGGTGGTTATCCCTCCGAGGATCCCCGGCACCGGGTCGACATCGGTTACGACTTCTACCTGGGCAAACATGAAATCACCAAGGCGCAGTGGGAAGCCGTCATGGGTACTGCGCCTTGGTTGGGACGGGACGGTGTTCTCAGCGACCCGGACAGCCCTGCGGTCCACGTGTCGTGGAATGACATCCGGGATGCGACTGGTTTTCTGGAAAGGCTCAATGCCTTGGGGCAGGGATCATTCCGCCTGCCAAGCGAGGCGGAATGGGAATACGCATGCCGGGCGACGTCTATCACGTCGTACTATTGGGGCGACGATCTGAGCGAAACGAAAATCAATGACTTCGCATGGTATCGGGACAATACAACTCTTGTCGGTGAGCCGTATGGTCACGTGGTAGGGCTCAAGCTGCCCAACGGGTGGGGGCTCCATGACATGAGCGGGAACGTGGCTGAGTGGTGCGAAGACTGGCGCAATCGCGATTACGTGGGCGCACCCGTGGATGGAAGCGCATGGACAACGGGGGATCCCAGCTACCACCAGATTCGGGGTGGCGCCTGGGGTTTCTACGCGAGTGGGTGCCGCTCGGCAGGTCGTGGCGTCGGCTACACCACGTATGGACGCGACTATACTGGCTTCCGTGTGGTACGGACGGTCGAGTCAGCCACCCCACCAACTCTCACGCCGACGCTGACGTGGACGGCCACGCCCACCTATACTCACACCCCGACGCCGACGCCGACGTTCGGGCTGGAGGAGATGAGCGTCAGCAACCTGCATTCACCCGCGAACTGTCCCTCGTAGCTCGACTCCCCATGCCTGGGGGACGGGCGGCACAAACCCCCTTCCCCTCTCCCTCGCCGGTCTCTATCATCCCTCTCCATCATCCGCGCGAAGGGAGCCCGGCTTGAAGCGTCTCCTCCCCTGGGCCGTCTGGTGCACTGCGGCGGCGGCTCCCTGGATCCTCGCCGGCTATCCCGCCAGTACCAACCCCCTCCTGGCTCCGGTGCTTTTCGGGCGCTACAGTCCGCTCTTTCTCGCCCTGTATCCCCTGTACGCGCTGGTGCTCCTGCCCGCGCTGTACGTCTGGCTGCTGGAACCGCCGGTGTCGCGGCGATCATGCGCTTTCTTCGTCCTCGACGTTCTTGAGGGGAATGCCCAGCATCTGCGCAACATTTTTGGATATCGATGATGTTCTCCGCCTGTTGGAGACGCTTTTCGGTGCGGGCCAGTTGTTTGCGCAGGCGCTCGACCTCTTCCTCCAGGGGATGGCGCGTGGGCTTGCGGCCGCGTTTGTCGTCGCGCAGGCTCGAGAGGGCGCCGGCGTGGTACAGGCGGCGCCAGCTGGCGGAATGCGCGGAGGACATGCGCAGTTACGCGCTCAAGCGCGATGCCGTTCGACGCTCTTTGCTGCACCGCGACGAGCAGGACGCTTACCTGCGGGCGTTGATTCACATTATGGGAGACAAGGATGTTCAGTCGCCCTGGGCGCTGGACCGAGAGATTTGACACGGCGAAGCGCGGCATCAACCGGGTTGACGGCGCGGGCCTGATGCGGTAATTTTCCATCGTGGGGATGGAGTCCCCCGAAACAAGCGCCTGTCGGGCTGATGACTCCTGCTGCATGAGAGCTGCGGCAGGAGCGTGTCCGGCGAGGCAGCGCCCACGACCGCCGCGAGGCGGTTTTTTGTTGGGTCGAGGCGAGTATCGCGCTCCGGCCGGCGGAAGGAGACGCGAGAGATGACGACAGTCCGGGTGGAAGCCATGTCGGATGTTCCGCCCTCAAGTCAGGGCGGTAGGGCGGCCACGAGTCTTCTGTTCCCGGCAGCGTCCGGCCCTGTCGACTCGGCAACGGCCGAGGAACCCGCCTTCTTCGGTGACCTGAATCTGGATCAGGTCATTGACGCCCTCACGACCGGCCGCGAGGAATACGATCTCAAGCCGTGGTACTATGCGCCTTTGAAGAGGACCGAGGACGTCTACTACCGCCATGAGATCGCGCGGGATATGGAAAAGGAGGCGGTCGCCGCGCCCATCAAGGCGTTCGCGTCCCGCTTTCGCGCGACCCGCCAGCATCTGGCCGCCATCGGGAAGCTCGACGATCGGTACCACAAGGAAGGCTGGTTCCTGTGCGCCGCCGAGGCGTACTGTGACGCCGTGGTGGGTCTGGTCCGTGAGCTGGAGCACGCGGAATTGCAGTCGCGTGGCCTGCTGGGTTTTGAGGAGTATCTCCGCGGCTACGTTGCCGGGGAGCGGTTTGTCCGGCTGCGCGCCGAGACGCAGGCGCTCAAGGACGACTTGTCGGCCATCGAATATTGCGTGCTGATCGACGGAGATCGGGTCTCCGTGCGGAATTATGCCGGCGAGCCCGACTACAGCCGCGAGGTAGAGGCGACCTTCGCCAGGTTTCAGCAGGGCGAGGTCGAGGATTACCTCTTCGATCTGCGCGCGGGCGGCGGGATGAGCTCCGTCCAGGCGCGCATTGTCGGGCTCGTGGCCAAACTGCACCCCGACGTCTTCCTCCGTCTCGACGCATACTGTGCGCGGAACACCGCCTTTATCGATAACGCGATCGCCGTCTTCGACCGCGAGGTTCAGTTTTACCTGGCCTACTTCGAGTACATCGCCGCTCTGCGAGAGAAGGGGCTCGCCTTCTGCTATCCGCGACTTTTCAGCACCCTGGAACAGAACGGGGCGGCTCGGATTTTCGATCTTGCCCTGGCCCGCCAGTTGGTCGATGCCGGGCAGCCCGTGGTGTGTAACGACTACGCGCTGCGGCAAGGCGAGCGCGTGATCGTCGTCTCCGGTCCCAACCAGGGCGGCAAGACCACCTTCGCCCGTGCCTTCGGGCAGTTGCACTATCTGGCCGCGCTCGGCCTGCCCGTGCCGGCCAGGGAGGCCCGCCTGCTCCTTTGCCACCACCTTTTTACCCTGTTTCAGAAGGAGGAAGACATCGCGACCCTGCGCGGCAAATTGCAGGATGATCTCGTGCGGGCCCACGACATCCTGGCCCAGGCCAACTCCCGCAGCCTCGTGATTCTCAACGAGGCGTTCAATTCGACGACTTTTGAGGACGCGCTGCTGCTGAGCCGGAACGTCCTGCGCCAGCTGCTCCAACGAGGCTGTGTGTGCGTCTGGGTGACGTTCATGGCCGAGCTGGCCGCGGGGGACGAGCGGATCGTCAGCATGGTTGCGACCGTCCATCCCGAGAATCCCGCCTTGCGGACCTTCAAGATCGTGCGGCGGCCCGCCGACGGTCTGGCGTACGCGCTGGCCATCGCCCAGAAGTACCGCCTGACTTACCAACAACTGCTGGAGCGGCTGCCGGAATGAAGGTTAATCTTCTCTACCCGGACCGGGACTTCAGCCGTCAAGAACCGCTGCCATGGAACGGGCAGGCGCTCTTGCAGGATCTCGAGTTACGGGTCCTGCTGGACGCCATGGCGGGGGAGGACCGACTGGTGCGGGACGTGGCGACCCGCTGCCTGCTGGCCCGGACCACGAATCTGGCGACCCTGCATTACCGACAGGACGTGCTCCGGGATTGCCTGAGGAATTCGCAGGTCGTGCGGGAGATCTACGCTCTCACGGGAGAGCTGGCCGCCGGCAAGCGAAGACACTGGCTGGGCTGGGCGTCTTCGGCCGTGGCAACCAGGACGATTCTCTCCAGCGCGGTGCAACTGCTGGAGTTCCTGGTCGGGCTTATGAGCGAACTCTGCCGGGTCGGCCGCGAACATGCCGGGGAGTTTTCATCGGAAGGTTTTGCGCGCTTCTTCACGATGCTGGAAACCGAGCTGGATGAGGACTACTTTGCGCGCGTCCGATTCCACCTCCGCACGCTGAAGTTCCGTCGCGGCGTCCCCATCAGCGCGCACTTGGGAAACGGCAACGAGGGCGCCGAGTATGTTCTCCGCCGGCCCCGGTCGGAGCGGGGAGGCTGGTGGAGGCGGCTCGTGCCCATGCGCGCGCAGGCTTACAGCTTTCGCCTCGATCCGCGCGACGAGCCGGGGGCGCGAGGGCTTTCGGAACTGCGGGATCGCGGGCTGAACCTGGTCGCCAACGCCGTGGCCCAGTCCGCCCACCACGTAGAGAGCTTCCTGGAGGCGCTGCGCACGGAGCTGGCCTTCTACATCGGGTGCATGAACCTGTACGAGCATCTGGTCAGGCTGGGCGAGCCGGTATGCTTTCCCACACCGGCCCCGCCCGGGCAGCGCCGGCACAACTTCCGCGGGCTTTACGACCCCTGCCTGGCGCTGACCATGGACCGCAAGGTAGTCGGCAACAATGTGGATGCGGATGCGCGAGACCTCGTGATCATCACGGGGGCCAACCAGGGCGGAAAATCGGTCTTTTTGCGCAGCATCGGACTGGCGCAGGTGATGATGCAGTGCGGTATGTTCGTGCCGGCCGAGTCCTTTTCCGCCAATGTGTGCAGTGGAGTTTTCACCCACTACAAGCGGGAAGAGGACGCCGACATGAAAAGCGGCAAGTTTGACGAGGAGCTCAGCCGCATGAGCGAGATCGTAGACCATATTACCTCCGACGCCCTGATTCTGTTCAACGAATCCTTTTCCGCCACCAACGAGCGCGAAGGCTCGGAGATCGCCCGCCAGATTGTCCGTGTGCTCCTGGAACGCCGCGTCAAGGTCTTCTTCGTGACGCATCTGTACGATTTTGCCTGCGGCTTCAGTAAGGCACGGGTGAAAAACGTGACGTTCCTGCGGGCCGAGAGAGAGTCGGACGGAAGCCGGACCTTCCATCTGGTCGAGGGAGACCCTCTGCCGACCTGTTATGGCGCGGACTTGTACCGGGCGATCTTCACAACAGACCACCCGGTTTGTTGAGACGAGGCGCCTACAGGGGCGCTGGAGATCCAGTGCAGTTGTCCGGGACGGATGCGTCGCGTTGTGCACAGGTCGGCGTGCCGCAGAGGAGAGTCGGCGGTGCTCCTGCGGGTTTCACCGGCCGCCGGCCATGTCCTTTGCTCCGGGCCCAATGCGAGAGCTACTTTGGAGTTGAAAATGATGGTGTCGCTCGTTTATCATTTGTGGTAATAACTCGGACAGGGGATGGAGTCCCCCTTTCAGAACTGCCCCACCAGGCTGATGACTCCTGCCGCGACGGATCGTGGAGCAGGAGTCGGCCTACAGCTGCCGGGACCTATAAGCTCCTTGTGTGGCTCGACCGCATCTTCGCCCACGCCGCCGCGACGGAGACATCCGCTGGAGCGGAAGGGGGATGGAGATGACTGAAGTATGGGCGCAAGCGGCCCTCTGGGTGGGGCTGGCACTAATCGCCACGCTGTTATCCATTTGGTTCCGTATCGCCACCGCGCTGTCGGAAATCGTGGTGGGAACCGTGGCGCAACTCTTGATCGGTGCGGCCGTCGGAGTGGCGCTGGGCGCGGATGAATCCTGGATTCGCTTCCTTTCGGGTACCGGGGCGATCGTGCTGACCTTTCTGGCCGGAGCGGAATTGGATCCGGTGGTCTTCCGCGCCCGCTGGAAGGAGGCCACGTTCGTCGGCCTCGTTGCCTTTTTCGCACCTTTCCTGGGCTGCGCGGCAGTCGCGCGATACATTCTGCACTGGGGGATCATGGCCAGCTGGTTGGCTGGCGTGGCCCTGTCCACAACCTCCGTGGCAGTGGTGTATGCCGTGATGCTGGAGCTGGGTTTCAACCGCACCGACTTTGGGAAAGCCATCTTGGCCGCCTGTTTCATCACCGATTTGGGAACAGTGCTTGCGCTGGGGCTGATATTCGCGCCTTTCACCTACAAGACCCTCGTATTCGTCCTGGTCGGCATCGCGGTCTTTTTCGTGATCCCCTGGCTCACACCGCGTTTTTTCGCCAGGTACGGGGGACGGCCTTCGGAGTTGGAGGCGAAGTATCTGCTACTTCTCCTTTTCGGTATGGCGGCGCTGGCCACGTGGTCCGGCAGCGAGGCCGTTCTGCCCGCCTATCTCATCGGCATGGTGTTGGCTGGATCAGTGGGTAAAGATCACGTTTTGGTGCGACGTTTGCGCACTCTGACTTTCGGCCTGCTCACCCCCTTTTATTTCATTCGCGCGGGCTCCTTTGTGTCGGTCCCTGCGCTGGCGGCGGCGCCGGTGGTCTTCTTCACTTTGCTTGCCGCCAAGTTGCTGACCAAGAGCGTGGGTGTATATCCGGCGACCAAGCTCTTTCGCTACGCCCAGCGCGAAGCCGTCTATTCCACTTTGTTGATGTCTACCGGGCTTACCTTTGGGACCATCTCCGCACTCTTCGGCTTGACCCACGGCGTGATTACGCAGGAACAGTATTCCTATCTGGTGGCTACCGTAATCGGCAGCGCGGTGGTGCCGACGCTGATCGCCAACGCCTTCTTTATCCCTCATTACCTGCTTCCCAAGCGTACCCTGGTGGACGCACGAGAGGCGATCGGGCCGTTGGGGGCGGTGGAGTCCCGGCTGTCGCCGTCCACTGAAGCCCCGTCGGACGCGGACTGAGAAAGGAGATGGACCATGCTGCGCAAGATTCTCGTCGCTTATGACGGATCGAAATCGGCGGCGCGCGCCTTTGATTTCGCGCTGGAGCTGGCCAGGCAATTCAGCGCCGATCTTATCGTGCTGTCGGTGGCGCGCCCGCCGGATCCACCAACGATGGTCGAAACGTCCGCCATGCTCGACTCCGCCACCGAGCACTTTGAAAGGCAGTTCGTGGCCTTCCGCGCCGCCGCCGAGGCCGCCGCAGTGGTCATGGAGAGCCGTGTGGTGGTGGGCCATCCCGCCGAGCAGATCGTGCACATGGCGGCCGAGGAGAAGGCGGACCTGATTGTCATGGGCCATCGCGGCAAGAGCGTGATGGAACGATGGCTCCTGGGGTCCGTGTCCAAGCGCGTGCTCAGCTACGCGCCCTGCTCCGTCACGGTCGTGCGGTAGACCATGCGAGGGGACGATCGCGACGGCGGGAAGGCGGACGCGCGGCGCGCGGCGTGGAGCGGGGTCATGAAACTCGTGTACGTCTTCATCGGCGGCAGCCTGGGCGCCGCATGCCGTTACGGCGTGAGTCTTTGGGCCACGCGCAGTTGGGGCGCGGGCTTTCCCTATGGAACGCTGATGGTAAACCTCACGGGATGCCTGCTGATCGGCCTGGCGTTCGGCCTTTCCGAACGCGCCAACCTGCTTGGCCCCAACGTCCGTTTGTTCTTCATCACGGGATATCTGGGTGCGCTCACGACCTTCTCATCCTATGCCCTGGAGACGATAAACGCCGCGCGTACGACGTCGTTTTTGGTCGCCGGATGCAACCTCTTGGCCAACAACCTGTTGGGATTTGCACTGGTTGTGGCCGGCATGTTACTTTCGAAGCTGATGGTCTGAAGAGGGAGGCGCGCGCGGATGCTCAAGTATCACGTGATCGAGATTTTCACCAGCGAAGAAACGCGCTTCCACGGCAAGCCGCTTTACCAGGCGGTTCTCGAACGCGTCCGCGCTCAACGCATCGCCGCGCGCTGCACCGTCACCAAGGGGGTTGCCGGTTGCTATGAGAACGGTGAGATCGCCTCGCACGGAATCGAAATCCTCTCGTTCAACATGCCGCTGAAGATCGAGATTATTCTGCCCGCGCCGGAGCTGGACCGGCTGCTGCCCGCCATCGAGGCGATGGTCGAAGATGGCATCATCGTCGTGGAGGAGATGGACATCCGCCTCCACCGCGCGAAATCCCGGCTGCTGCCGCGCCAGCTGCTGGTGCGCGACGCGATGACACCCCTGCCCCAAACCGTGAAAGCGGCCACGCCGGCCAGTGACGTCGCCCGGCTATTGCTGAGCGCGACCTTCAACGGAGTACCCGTGGTGGACGACGAGCAGCGTCCCATCGGCATCATCACCCAAGGGGATCTCATCACGCGCGCCGGGATGCCGGTCCGCCTCGGAATCCTGCGCGAGATGGAGGATGACTCCAAATCGCAAGAGTTGTTTGCCGCCATGCCCACTCTGGCAGCCCGGGACATCATGAGTAAGCCTCCCGTAACGGTCAAAGAAGAGGAGAGGCTGGTGGCGGCCGTGAACCTCATGCTGTCCAAGGGACTCAAGCGCGTGCCGGTGGTGGATGCGAGCGGCAAGCTGGCAGGCGTCCTCGCGCGTTTGGACATTTTCAGGACCATCATGACTACGGCTCCCGACTGGGACGCCATGCGCGCGCAGCGCGTGGACATACGGGAGGCCCGGTTTGTGCGCGATATCATGCGGCGCGACACCCACGTGGTGCCGCCCGACACTCCCGTGCTGGAGGTGCTCAAGATCATCGACGACAACGACATCCAGCGGGTTGCCGTGGTTGGTCCGGCGGGAGAATTTCTCGGATTAATCTCGGATCGCACGCTGCTGGGCGCGTTCTCCGAGCATCGCGCCGGATGGTGGGATTATCTCGTCAGCAAACTGATTTTTCTGGAGATCGGAAAGCGCCCCAAGGAGCTCTTGACCAGTCTGGAAAACAAGACCGCCCGGGAAGTGATGCAGACGGACCTCATCACGGTGCGCGAGGAGACCCCCATCGAGGAGGCCGTGCGCGTCATGGTCGAAAAACGGATCAAGCGCCTTCCGGTACTGGACGGGGAGGGTAAGTTCAAGGGCATGGTCAGCCGGGATTCGCTGTTGCGGGCGGGTGTGGCGGAGCCATGACGACCCGACGGAATGCAGGACCATCCGACGCCTGCGCCGCCGGGAGCGAACCGAAAGTGCGGGACGGAAACGCTATGGGACCTCCCATGGACGGCGTGCTTGCCTACTTGGATGAAACCTGCCGCAAGTACGGCCTTGCGTCCTTGAGCGCGCAGGTGCGCGAAGTTTCCGCTTACGCCGGCGAGGCGGACAGGATCGACGTGGTGGTGCTGGGACGCTTCAAGGCCGGTAAGAGCTCCCTCCTCAACGCCTTGCTGCAGCGCGAGATCCTGCCCGTCGACGTCCTGCCGGCGACGGCGGTGGTCACGCGTATCACGCCGGGCCGGCAGGATGGCGCCATCGTCCGATTTGCCGATGGCGCCTCGCTTGAGGTCCCGCTCGGTCGCCTGAGTGAATACGTCACCGAAAGGGAGAATCCCGGCAACCGGCGCAACGTGTCCCGCGTCGAAGTGCGCGTGGCCACGCAGGGATTGCTGGACGGCGTCCGCTTCGTGGACACGCCGGGCACCGGCAGCGTGCATCTGGAAAACACGCGGGCGGCGATGCAATGGCTGCCGCGGGTCGGCGCGGGGCTGGTCGCCGTCAGCGTCGCCCAACCCCTTGCGGAAGACGACCTCGCCCTGCTGCGCGAGCTGGAACCCTACACGCCTGAGATCATCCTGCTTTTGACCAAGGCCGATCTGGTCGATCCGGCGCAACTGCGGAACATCGAGGCCTTTGTGCACGCGCAACTGCGGCGGGGACTCGGTCGGGACCTTCCGGTGGCGGCGGTCTCCGTCCGGCCCGGCCACGAGGAGAGTCTGCATGCGCTCCGGCAGCTTCTCTCGCGGCGCTTCGGCAGCGACGAAAAGCGGCGTGCGGCGGACATCTTGGCGCACAAGATCGAGACGCTCCGGACGGCCTGCTGCGATTATCTGCAGCTGGCGCTGGACGCCGCGCGGGACGAGGCGCGGGCGCGGGCGGATCTGCTGCGCAGCATCGAACAGGAGGAGACTCACCTCGCCCTGTTCAAGCGCGAACTGGCGCTGTTGGCGCGGGATGCGGAAGAGAGAGCACGCGCGGCTACCGAGAGTCGCTTTTTGGCGCACAAGCGAAACCTGGCCGACGAGATGCGGCGCGATCTCGACCGGCGCCTGCCGCAGTGGCGGGGACGCCTGGATGAGGAGTGCTCGGAATTCAGGCGCTGGCAGGGGAGACCCTGCTCGTGCGATTGGAGGGCTCAGTCGCGACAGCGCCGGCGAATGGGGAAAGGTCCAACCCGCCGCGAAGACCGCGAACCGGATCGTCCAGGCTTTCAGGATCGCGTCTCCGGCGATGTGGAGGCCGTGCTGCATCGCAAAGTTCTCGGGGCGACCTTTGAGGCCCATCCGGCCGCCCCCGGCATGAGCATCTCCCTGGTCGGGTCTTCGACACACCCTGGGAGGCCGTCCGGCATGCTGATCCCCATGAGGTTCGTCCGGCCCCTCGTCCATCGCAGTTTTCGACGCGCCGTGGCCTGGGAAGTGGAAAAACATCTCTACCGCCTGGCCTCGCAGTGGACCGAGTCGATCTCCGCCTCCGTGCGCGCCCTGGTCGAGGCCGCCGGGCAGTTCGTGGAGCGCGAGCTGGAAACCCTGAAGACCCTTTTGGAAAGCGCATCGCAGGAGTCTTCAACCGACATTGCGGAGACCCTGGAACGCTTGCGCGCCATGGAGGGGATGCGATGAGCGATCGCTTACCTGCCCTGCCGCCGGCGGGGCGTCCCGAGCAGAGGTTTACCGACTTGATTGTGGACTTTACCGGAACGCTCTCGCGCGATGGCGTACTTCTGCCGGGCGTTGCCGAGCGGCTGCGCTCGCTCGCCCAAAATCTCCGAATCACGGTGCTCACGGCGGACACGTTCGGAACGGCGGTGGCGCAACTGGACGGTCTGCCCGTGAAAGTAAGGATCGTAGAGACCGGCGCAGAGAAGGCCGAAGTGGTTCGCGCCACGGCCGCCAAGGGAGTCATAGCCATCGGCAACGGGCGCAACGACGCGCCGCTCCTGCAGCTGGCTGAGTTGGCGATTGCGGTAGTCGGGCCGGAGGGCGCCGCGGCCGAATTGCTGCGCGTGGCGGATGTCGTCGTCCGAGATATCGCCGACGCCCTGGACTTGATTCTACACCCGCTGCGGTTGAAGGCGACCCTGCGGGAATAACCGATCGATAAGGAGCCATAGATCATGCCAACCACCCTCGAAGCGCTCAAGGCGATGGAAATTCTGGATTCGCGCGGCAACCCGACGGTGCGCGTGCGATGCCGGCTGAGTAATGGGATCGAGGTCACGGCCTCCGTGCCCTCGGGCGCTTCCACCGGAGAGAACGAGGCCGTCGAATTGCGCGATGGAGACGGGAAGCGTTACGGCGGCAAGGGCGTGCTGAAAGCGGTGCACAACGTCAACACGGTCATCGCGCCGAAAGTGCTGGGCATGCCCCCGCAACGGCAAGCGGAAATCGACGCGCTGATGATCGAGCTGGACGGCACGGCCAACAAGGGGAAGCTGGGCGCCAACGCCATTTTGGCCGTCTCCATGGCGGTCGCCAAGGCGGCCGCGGCGGCGGCCGGCCTGTCGCTCTATGCCTATCTCGGCGGAGTCGGGGCGGCACGGCTGCCGGTTCCCATGATGAACATCCTCAACGGCGGCAAGCACGCCGACAACAGCGTGGACCTGCAGGAGTTCATGGTCATGCCGCTCGGCGCACCCAACTTTGCGGAAGCCCTGCGTTACGGCGCCGAGACCTTCCATGCCCTCAAGAAAATACTCGGCAAGAAGGGCTATGCCACCAGCGTCGGCGATGAAGGCGGTTTCGCCCCCAATCTGAAAAGCAACGAGGAAGCCTGCGAGGTGATCGTCGAGGCCATCTCCGCCGCAGGCTACTCGCCGGGCAAGGACGTGGCCATTGCGCTCGATCCCGCCGCCAGCTCCTTTTACGAAGACGGCCGATACAATCTTGCCAAGTCCGGCCAGGGCAGGAAGAACAGCGCCCAGATGACCGATCTCTACGCCGACTGGCTCAAGAAGTATCCCATTGTATCCATTGAGGACGGGCTGGCCGAGAACGACTGGGAGGGGTTTGCGGAGCATACGGCGCGGCTGGGCGACAAGATTCAGATCGTCGGCGACGACATCTACGTGACCAACACCAGCTTCATCGCGCGCGGGATTCGAGAGAAGTCCACCAACGCCGTGCTCATCAAGTTGAACCAGATCGGGACGGTTACGGAGACCATCCAGGCCGTCGCGCTGTGCCGCAAGGCGGGCTGGGGCTACGTCATCTCGCATCGCTCCGGCGAAACGGAGGATACGTTTATGGCCGATTTCGCGGTCGCCATGGGCGGCGGGCAGATCAAGACCGGCTCGGCTTGCCGCAGTGAGCGGATCGCCAAGTACAACCGCCTCTTGGAGATCGAAATGGAGCTGGGAGCGGCGGCGATTTTCGACAATCCATTGGCGCCATGAGCGAGCGGGAAATACTACCGATCAGCGAGAACCATCGGCGCGTGATATCCACCACGCTGGGGCTGCTGGACGAAACGTTGTGCCAGTTTCGGTTGTGGGCGGAGGGACGGGGGATTGCCTCGGTTCTGTATCACATGCGGAACGACCTGGACACCGCACAACGCCGGCAAGTGAAGCAGGCGGTCGCCGAAGCGCAGCAGGCCATCGCCTGTGTGCGCGACAAGCTGGGTCTCGCCGAACGCGTCTTGCTTGTCTCCCAGACGATTCGCGGTGACTGCGCCTGCGCTTGGTCGGACTTGCAGGAAATCCAGAGCAGGCGCTTGCGCGGCTACGGCGATCCGACCCCGGAGCTGGCCGCCTATCTGGATCCCAAGCTGGATGAATTGTGCTTGAGCTTGCACCGGATCGAGGCCGCCATGGGTCATCAAGATTTGGGGTCCGACCGGGAGGAGAGTTCATGAGTGAAGCCGCTGAAGCCGCGGCGTTGCGCGAACCGCAAGTACGCTGGCTTACCCGGACGGTCCTGGGGATCGGTTTGGCTTCGCTGGCCAGCGACCTGAGTCATGAAACGGTCACGTCGGTGCTACCCGCGTTTCTGGCCTCGATGGGTCTGGCCGCGGGAGCGCTTGGGACCATTGAGGGCTTTGCGGACGGACTTTCGAGTTTAGCCAAGCTCTACGGGGGTTGGCTGGCGGACCGACTCCGGCGCCGCAAGCCCCTCTGCGCCGGCGGATACGCGTCGATGGCGCTGGCGCCGCTGATCATCTCCGCCGCTGCGAGCTGGCCCACTGTGTTGGCAGGCCGCGTCTGGGCGTGGATTTCACGGGGCCTGCGCACCCCCGCGCGCAAGGCGCTCATGGCGGAGGCGGTGGCGCCGGAGGCATACGGCCGGGCTTTTGGCTTCGAGCGCGCCATGGACACAACCGGCGCCGTCCTGGCGCCGCTGCTGGTGCTCGGCCTGGTTGCAACAGGGCTGAGCGAACGCACGCTGATTTTACTCGCCACGTTTCCCGCGTTGGCGGCCGCGCTGGCCATCGTGTTCCTGGTCGGGGAAACCCCCAAGCGAGTGCCGACAAAGGCGCCCATGCTCAAGAGCTTCCGCGGCTTTGGCGTCCCGTTCAAGGAATTCCTGGGCGCGGTCGGACTTTTTGGACTGGGGGACTTTGCCGACACTTTCTATATTCTCTACGCCGTTGCGGTGTTGACGCCCGAGGTTGGGACGGTCCACGCCTCCGCGCTTTCGGTGGCTTTTTACGCCCTGCACAACGTCCTCTACGCCGCGTGCTCCTACTTGGGCGGTTGGACGGCGGACCACATCAACCGTCGCCTTCTTCTGGTGGTCGGATACCTGTCCGCCGGGCTGGCTGCGCTGTGCATGATCATGGGAGTGCGGAGCCAGGCGGGACTTGCCGTCATGTTCGCCTTGGGCGGAATGGGAGTGGGCCTTTACGAGGCGGTGGAGGACGCGGTCGCGGCCGAGTTGCTGCCCCCTGCCATTCGCGGGAGCGGGTTCGGGGCGCTTGCGGTCGTCACGGGAACGGGAGACTGGTTGAGCAGCGTCGTGGTCGGTTGGCTGTGGGCGACGTTGGGTGTGCGCGTCGCGTTTAGCTATGCTTTGGTTCTGATGGTCGCCGGGGCGCTCTGGATGCTTCATCTGTCGCGCATCCGGCGCAACGCGGCGGGAGGGGCGTAGGCGACGCACCCTCGTCCACGCGCGAGAAGCCGCCGGGGGGAGAAGTGAGCAAGCCACCAATCGCAAAGAAGACGCGCGCCGAGTTGCGCGAGGAGGCCTTGCGACCCAGCCCGAGTCTCGGTTACGACCGGGACATTCTGGCGGTGCACTTGATCAAGTGCGGAAGCTTCGCGCTTGCGGAAGCCCAGCTGCGTCGCGCCATCTGGCTGAATCCTTTTGAATCGCTCTTCAAGCTGCACTTGGCGCAGTGCCTGCAGCGGCTGAAGAGAACGCCGGAAGCCCGGGAGTGTCTGGCCCGCGTCTTGGCGCGGGATCCCGATAACGTGCCGGCCCAACGCCTGCTGGCGCGTCTGGATTCGTTGGCCAGTTCGCCAGAATGAGCGGCATCCGCGTGTCTTCCGTAGGGCCATTCAGCTGCGTTATCCGACAGAAGCGGACTGACCATGGTTGAGGCGGCCGAAGTATTCGGTGCCGAGTCACGTGGATTTGTCCGGAATGTAACCTCTTGTGATGTCATAAGCCCATAAGACGGAGTTAGTTATAAAACTTACAAGACCGGACACACCACGCTGACGCTACCCCAAGACCACCTTCAAATTCCCTCACATTATGCGGAATTGCACGGCACATTCATGCGTGTTGTTGCAGCAGCATGTCCAGAAGATCCAGAGCACCACGACGGTCGAGTAAGTGCGCCTTCCACTGGGCGCCGAAAGTGAGCACGCGATCGAGGCCTGCGCGGTCGCAGCGTTCGTTGTGCTGCGGATTTATGAAGAGGGCCTTCCTGGCCCGCTGGGGCCATGCAGGTCCGCAATGCAGCAGCTCCAGACAATGGCCGCAACCTCCGGCGGCCGTTTAGTAAAGCACTATACCCTCGCATCCATCCGGTTCGACAGCCAACTCGCGCTCATCCAATTCCATCTCGCGACATCCGGCTAGAATGAGCGCGCGCTAGTGCCGTTTCAAGAAAAGTTGTAGCGCCCGGTCGTCCTCTCGATACGCGGATAGCAGCGCTGCTGCCGGACTCGGTTTCTCCTTTCCGCAACTTCTTGAGAAACGGCGCTAGTGGATGTACCGCAGCTACGCCGGAGCTGCGGAGACTCACCCGGATACATTTCCAGTGCGGCGTTCACGACGCCGACCACCTCTTCCGCGCGCATGCTCCACAGCAACTCCGAATGGACCAGGTAGCGGCTGTAGGCATCCAGCAACGTCACCAGGAAGTACCAACGGCCCCGCACCCACGGGTACATCAGGTCCGTATGCCAGCGCTCGCGCGGCCGACTGGCCGGCTTGGGCTTCTGCCCCGCGCTGCCCGCCTTCGGCTTCCAAAGCGACGACAGGTGGCGCTCCGACAGGATGCGGTAGACCGTAGTCGGCGGCTCTATGCGGAGGGCGGAAGGTCGCGCCGGGTGGTGTCTTGGGGCAGGCGCCCGTGGGCGTCATACCCTCCATTCCAGCCGGGACAGGGCGCGATGCGCCAGGAGCATGCTGACAATGGACAGTCCCATTGACAGGCAGGCGCCGGCCCACAGCCAGGGCTCGGATGAGAGGGCGGCATAGGGACCGAGGACCTCGCGGGCGTCGGGGATGCGCGATAGAAACGGCAAGCACCACAGGACTCCCAAGAGCGCCACGTAAGCGAACGCGGCCAGCATGTAATAGAGACCGCCCATGGACAGGACGACCTGGGAAATCTGGCGTCGTCCGAAGTGGGGAAACGCGGCGGCAAAGGCCACGCCCATCGCGCAGAGCGTGATGGCGCACACCCCGCTGGTAAACAGCGACAGCCCCCACAGCGCTCCGTGCACCTGGAACAGCAGGTTGTTGGCCACGGTCAAAAGCAGCGCGGCGCCGACCAGCGGAACGGAATAGAAGATGAACTTGCTCCACAAGAGGCGGCCCGCGGGCAGCGGGGCCACCATGGTATTCCAGAAGGCGGGTCCTTCCATGCTGAAGCAGGGATAGAGGATTCTCGCTCCCACGCCTCCCACGACCAGTCCGCACACCAGCAGGTTGAGCCAGCCCAGAATCGGCTGCGGCGACGGCACGGAGGCGAAGATGAGCTTCATGTTGCCGACGCACAGAAGGAGCAGGGGCAGGACCATGGCCAGCGAGCTCCATTGCTCCAGTTCGCGGAAGAAGACGCGGGCGTCCTTGCGGATGATGGGATTGCCGAGGTCGGGCCAGGAGAGGCGTGCCCAGAAGCGCCGGCGGCCGTTGCGGCGGGCGTGGGCCGTCTGCGGGACGGCCAGGTTGCGCGACCAGCAGCGGTAAAAGAGCGCGCCGCCCAGGCCATGCAGGGCCCGGAGGCAGAGGGCGCCGACGAAGAGCAGGAGTGCAAGAGGCCTCCAGGGCCAGGCTCCCGTCTCGGCGGCCGACAGCAGTGCGCCGGCCGCCCAAGCCAGCGGCGCGCCCACGCTGCCGGGCAGGGGGCGCAGGGCGAGCAACTCACCCGTCACTGCGACCGCGTTCCGCTCCGACAGGATGCGTTCCAGCCGCATGTGTTGAAACGCGACGACCGCGACCATGCCCGCCAAGAGTCCCAGCACGACCAGCGCCTGCTGCAGTCTTCTCGGGGGAAGGAGATACACGAGCAGGAGGCCCAGCGCGATGCCCAGGGCGCAGGGGAGTATTCCCAAAGCGATCAGGACGACCGGAACGGTGGCGTAATACTCCGGCGAGCTGCCCGCCGCCACGCCCAGTGCGACCAGGACGGGCAGGATGAAGCCCGCCACCATCCAGCCGCTGCGCTGCATGATGACGAACACGCGGTTCCACCACAGCCCGCACCATCCCACGGGACTGGACCAGAGCAGCGGCAGGGTGGAGTCTGAGAAGAGCGCGTGCAGAGTCGTCAGAAGGCTGGAGTAAAGCATCATGCAGAAGAGGATCGCCAGCCCATACTGGCCGAGGCGATCCAGCGCCTGCCAGCCGGCGCGATTCCCCAGGGACAGGACGAGCGAGAAGAACAGGAGGCAGAGGCCGAAGACGGCGACGAGAAACGAGCCGGCGACGGCGCCCAGAATGAGCGAGCGGGCCAGGCGATCGCGGGAGAAGAGCAGGAATTCCCGGCGGCTGCTGGTCCAGGTCGCGCCGGACAGGAGCCGGAAGTCCCGCAGATGTTTGCTCCAAGGTTCAGCCGCCATCATGCCTCTTTCCGTCATGGCGCCGTAGTTGCGCAGCTACGGCAGGCGCAGCATGCTGCGCAACTACGGCGTATGCTTAACCTGCTTAAAATACAGGCGTAGCACACGCGCGCTTAACGTCGATTCTATGTTTTCCCCTTGACAACGGCGGCTCGCTCGTGACAATGGCGGGCAAGTGCACGGGAGTGCCGGCCGCTTGTCCACCATCGCCGACGCGACGCAACCTGCCACACCTCTTTCGCCGCCGCGCGGCGAAACCCACCCGCCCCGTTATCTGATGCACAAGTACTGGTCGCGCAAGGCCCACAACCTGGTGCGGGACGCGCTGGTCTGGGGCTGCCCGCCGGGGGGTCGCGTGCTGGACCTTTTTTGCGGCAGCGGGGTAGCGACCGTCGAGGCAGCCCTGTCGGGGCGCCATGGAGTGGGCATCGACCTGAATCCCCTGGCCATCCATATCGCGCGGCACACCCTGGAACCGGTCGACCCCGCTCTCCTCCGGGCGGCCTTCGACCGGGTCAGCCGCGCCTGTCGAGATGACGTCCTGTCTCTCTACGCCTTTCCTTGCGCCTGCGGCTCGACCGCCACCCTGTCGCACGTCATCTGGGATGAGTTCTACACTCAATATTACCACCCAAGTCAGGTAAAGTACAACTGCCCGCGCTGCGGCAAGCGCGGTCCGTTGCACCTGGAGCCGGGGCGCCGGGACGAGGCGCGGGGATTGGGAAGGGTGATTCCACGGCTCAAGGTATCCCTGCACGCATCGGCGCATCAATCCGTGGCGACGGTCGACGAACTCTTTACCGAGCGGGCGCAGTTGGCGCTGGAGGAAATTTACCAGTCGATTTCGGAGCTGCCCGACCGGGTGATGCGCGACTGGATGCGGTTTGTTTTCACCGCCGCCCTGCCGCAGGCCAGCCGGCTGGTGTTCGTGATCGACCATCGCGGCCGCTCGCGGAGCGCCCCGGTCAAGCGCAAGGCGGAGCTGGGCAGTTGGACCATTCCCAACTACTGGATTCCCAAGCGGCATTTTGAAGTCAACGCCTGGCAGTGCTTCGAGCAGCGTTTTCGCAAGGTACTCAGGGGCAAAGCAGACCTGCCGGCGGAGCGTATCTCGGGCAGCGGGCGATTCGTGTGCGGTGACGCGGCGGAAGCGTGCCGCGCGCTGCCGGAGCAGAGTTTCGACATGCTGTTCGCCGATCCGCCCTATGGAGGGGCGGTGCCGTACCTGGGACTGTCACTCATGTGGGCGGTGTGGACGGAAGAGGCCGAGTCGCTGAACTTTGCGCGCGAGATCACCATGCCCATGAGCAATGGTAAGACGGGGCTGGCGCGCTTTCGGGCGCAGTTGGTGGAAGCGTTTGCAGCTGCCCGGAGGGTCCTCAAACCGGGCGCGGCGGTGGTCGTGACGTTCAACCAGAAGCGCGCGGACGTCTGGCAGGCGCTGGAGTCGGCGCTGGAGGAAGCGGGCTACCGCGCCGAGGGCCGCCATCACGTTCCGGGCGCACGGCAGAGCGCCAAGAGCCTGCTGGTACCGGAGGGGTCGATGCAGGGGGACGTTTGGATGAGGTATCGGGTGGAGTGACGACAGAGGAGAGGGATCGTCAACGCGCGCTGAATCAAATTCCGGCGTCTGCAAGCGAGGCTGCTGTCTCGGCCGAAGGGGGGAATCTTGCGCCACCCGCTCGAGCCGCCGTGCCGGCGGAGCTGTCATTTCGACCGAAGGGAGAAATCCGCTGCCGCGTACTCGAGCCGTCGTGCCGGCGGAGCTGTCATTTCGACCGAAGGGAGAAACCTGCTGTCGCGTACTGGAGCCGCCATGCCGGCGGAGCTGTCATTTCGACCGAAGGGAGAAACCTGCTGTCGCGTACTCGAGCCGCCGTGCCGGCGGAGCTGTCATTTCGACCGAAGGGAGAAATCCGCTGCCGCGTACTCGAGCCGTCGTGCCGGCGGGCTGTCATTCTGACCGAAGGAAATGCTGCCGCGTACTCAGGCCGCCATGCCGGCGGGCTGTCATTTCGACCAGAGAATCCGCTACCATGGTTGCCGTCGTGCCGGCGGGCTGTCATTTCGACCAGAGAATCCGCTGCCGCAATACTCGAGCCGCCATGCCGGCGGGCTGTCATTCGACCAGAAGGGAGAAATCCGCTGCCACGTACTCGAGCCGCGGTGCCGGCGGGTAAGATTCTCCTTCGGTCGAAATGACAAGGCGGTTCAGGTGCAAAGACAATGGCTTTGTCCGGAACTGCCAGTCCATGCCAACGCAACTTCACTCGCCGCGTGATGCAGGTCCATGCGATTCGTGGCCGCGAGGTTTGACTGCCGCCAAGGAAGGCGTTCATCAGGCGCAGATTCATTTTTTCACCGTTCTTGGTCACGATCGCGCTTTGCTGACACGGATGCCCGGCCAGGACGGGCCTTCACCTCAGGGGAGAGGTCGCCCTGAGAGGGCGGGTGAGGAGAGTTGCTACGACCGTTTTCTATCGATACGTCCCGCTGTCTCCACTCCCCTCGCGGCGCTTGCGCCGACTTCTCCCTCAGGGAGAGGTGAAAAACCCCGCAGGCGTAGATTTTTACGGCCGCGCGCCGTTCACTCCCGCGATTGACACTCCGCCGGTTCTGCGCCACAATCCCGGTTCCATCCGCGTTCCCGGGTGGAACGTCCACGCTGGCAGAAGGGAATCGTCGTTCATGCTGCGGAGCCATCGATGCGGAGAGCTGCGCCCCGAGCACATCGGGCAGGCCGTCACCCTGGCCGGCTGGGTGTGGCGCTGGCGCGACCACGGCGGCGTCGTCTTCATCGACCTGCGCGATTATACCGGCCTGTCGCAGGTGGTCTTCAATCCCGAGCACAACCCGGCCATCCACGACGAGGCGCAGCGCCTGCGGTCCGAATACTGCATCCAGGTCAAAGGCGTGGTGCGCCCGCGCCCCGAAGGCTCCCAAAACCCCAACCTGCCGACCGGCCAGATCGAGGTACTCGTAGATGCGCTGACCGTCTTCAACAAGTCCGAGACGCCCCCCTTCCCCATCGAGGACCACGTGGACGTGAGCGAGGAGGTGCTCCTGGAGCATCGCTACCTGGACCTGCGGCGGCCCATCATGCAGCGCAACCTGCGCCTGCGGCATCGCGCCGTGAAAGCCTGCCGCGATTGGTGCGATGCGCACGGATTCCTGGAGGTCGAAACCCCCCTTCTGGCCAAGTCCACGCCCGAGGGGGCGCGCGACTATCTCGTGCCCAGCCGCGTGCATCACGGCTGCTTCTACGCCCTGCCGCAATCGCCGCAGATTTACAAGCAACTCCTGCAGGTAGGCGGGTGCGACCGCTACGTGCAGATCGCCAAATGCCTGCGCGACGAGGACCTGCGTGCTGACCGCCAGCCCGAGTTCACCCAGATCGACCTGGAGATGTCCTTCGTGGAGGAGGAGGACGTCTACGAGGCGGTCGAAGGCATCCTGGCCGCCATCATGAAGGCCACGCTCGATCTGGACATCCCGCTGCCCTTTCCCCGCCTGCCCTGGGCGGAGGCGATGCGCCGCTACGGCAGCGACAAGCCGGACACGCGCTTCGGGCTGGAACTGTGCGACATCGGCGACCTCGTGGCCAGAAGCGACTTCAAGGTGCTCGTGTCGGCGTTGGAGCAGCGCGGCATCGCCTATGCCCTGAACGCCAAGGGATGCCTGTCCTACAGCCGCAAGGACATCGACACGCTGACGGCGTTCGTGGGCCGCTTCGGTTTGAAAGGCCTGGCGTACATTCAGGTGACGCCCGAGGGCCCCAAGTCCTCCATCGTCAAGTTTTTCCCCGAGGACGTGCTCCAGCAAATCCTGGTGCGCTGCGGGGCGGAACCGGGCGACCTCCTATTCTTCGGCGCGGGGCCGCGAAGGATCGTCTGGGACGCCCTGGGCCGCCTGCGCAAGGAGATCGCCGCGCGCGAGAAACTCATCCCCGAGGGTCGCTGGGACTTCCTGTGGATCACCGAGTTTCCCCTCTTTGAAGAGGACGAGCACGGCCGTCCCACCTTCGCGCATCATCCGTTCACCGGCATTCACGAGGCGGACGTGCCGCGCATGAAGACGGACCCGTACGCCATATCGGCGCGCTGCTACGACTGCGTCCTGAACGGCGTCGAATTGGGCAGCGGCAGCATCCGGATCAACCGGCCCGACGTGCAGCAGGCGGTGTTCGACATTCTGGGCATCGGACCGGAGGAGGCGGAGCGGAAGTTCGGCTTTCTCCTGCGGGCGTTCAAGTACGGAGCGCCGCCGCACGGCGGGCTGGCGCTGGGGTTGGATCGTCTCGTGGCCCTCATCTGCGGAACCGACAGCATTCGCGACGTGATCGCCTTTCCCAAGACGCAGAAGGCGACCGGTCTCATGGAAAGCTGCCCGTCGCCGGTGGACGAAGCGCAGCTGATCGACGTCGGCATCAAGGTGCGCAGCCAGCCCGGAGCATGATGTCCCACGAAAAAGAGACCTGGTACGCCAACTGGTTCAATGACATCTACGCGCACATCTATGCGCATCGGGACCGGTTGTCGGCCAACCGCGAGGCGGCGTTCGCACTGACGCTTCTGGGAGGCGTGCCCGAGGGGCCGGTACTGGACCTTTGCTGCGGGGCGGGGCGCCACAGCCACGCGCTGGCGGCGGCGGGCTGCCGGGTGGTCGGGTTGGACCTGTCGCCCTGGCTGCTTTCGGAGGCGCGCAGTTTTGTCGCCTCGCCCGGTGGCCGACTTTCGCTCGTGCGCGGCGATATGCGAAGCCTGCCCTTCTCGCGCGCTTTTTCCGGCGTCTTCAATTTCTTCACCAGCTTCGGCTACTTCGACGACGAGGAGAACCGCGAGGTCCTGCGCGAGATCGCCCGCGTGCTGCTGCCCGGCGGGTTTTTTCTACTCGATTACATGAACGCCCCCGCCGTAATTGCCGGGCTGGTCCCCTGCTCGGAGCGCGAGACGGAACTGGGGAAGGTCGTCGAGAGCCGCACGTATGATCCCGAGAGCCGCCGCATCGAGAAAGACCTCTACGTCTATCGCAGCGAGGGCGAGATGGAGGCGTATCACGAGTCGGTGCGGGCCTATACTTGCGAGGAGATGCTGTCGCTGTTGTCGGTCGTGGGCCTGTGCCCGCTGTCGGTTTACGGCACGCTGGACGGCGCGGCCTATACGGAAAAGTCGCCGCGCATGGTGATTTTCGGGCGGACGTGCGCGTGAGGAGGGAGATCCGAATTCTCGAGTCGTCCGACACAGCAAAATCCGAGTTCTCGAGTAGTCCGCGCCAGCGGACGTATCGAGAGAACGGCATGGGAGCGAGGTTGCCGCCTGCTCGCCGCCGTGCCTCTCGATACGGCCCCGAAGTCGCGTCTTCTCTCCAATGATAGTGCTCCAGCGGGGCCTACTCGAGGACACGGCTTACTTTTTGCGCGTGCCGACCCCCGAGGACACGGCTTACTTTTTGCGCGTGCCGACCTCCGAGGACACGGCTTACTTTTTGCGCGTGCCGACCTCCGAGGACACGGCTCTGGCTTCTGCCTAAAGCATGAATCCGAGTTCTCGAGTAGCGTCGGTTAAAGAAAAATCCGAGTTCTCGAGTAGCGTCCGTAAGGACGCGCATCGAGAGAACGGCATGGGAGCGTCCCCGTGAAACCTATGCCGCTGCCTTCCTCCGCCACATGATCACGTAGCCTACCAGGACCACCGCCAGCACCACCGCCGAGAGTTGATAGGGGGCGAAGTGATTGCCCGTGACGTGGCCGGCGTATCCGCCCAGGACAAATCCCAGCAGCGAGCCTGCCGACAAGATACCCTCGTGCGCCCCGGTCAGCGTGCGGCCGCCCGCCGGTCGCACCACGCTGTGAAACAGGCTGAACTTGTAGGCTACCGCCGCCATCACGCCCAAGAGCACCATGCCGAAGCCGTGCACGAAGGGCGCGCGCGAGACAAAGAGACAGACGAGACCCAAAAGCCCCGCCAGAAGGCCGCTGAAAAGAAAGCCCCGACGGTACATCCAGGCGTGGTTGACGAGCAGGAGGAAAGCCACCGCCTGCACTCCCATGAGGGTCGCTTCCAACCCGCCGATGAGCGACTCGGAGTAACCCAGGTAGTGTCCCAGGTCGGGATAGATGGAGCGCACGATGCCCAGTCCGAAGTAGGCGGCGAAGTTGCCCACCCAGGCCAGCCGCACCAGATCGGGTCCATGCACCACCGCTGCCGGTCCGGCGTCAAGCGCCGATGCGGAGGCAGGCGCCGGCGTCTGGACGAACCAGAGCATGATCCCGATGATGACGGCCACGCCCGCCGCCGACAGGAAACTCCAGGCCGCTCCGTAGCGATAGATGGCGCCCGCCGCGGCGAAGCCGATCATCATGCCGACCGTCCAGGCCACGTTGAAATAGCGCAGCCGGCGGCTGGTCTCCTGGGGGGTGTTGCGTCCGCCCATCCAGGCTTGCGCGACCGGCCAGAAAAGCCCCAGTGCCGGCAGGGTGGCGACCCAGAGGAAGTAGCCGGAGAAGCTCTTCGCGAACGCCAGCGCGACCAGTCCCGTCGCCAGCCATGCCATGGCCACGAGACTCCAAAACCTGCGATGTTCCTCGCGCCGCGCCAGCTTGCCAAATGCGAAACATGCGATAGTATAGGGTAGGGATGCGGCGGCCGCGATCCAGCCGCATTCCAGCGGACCCAGTCCCAGCTCCTTGACCAGGACCATGGGGATGGTCAGGGCCGCAATCGAGTAGCAGAAGTCCGCGAGGACCGCGGCGACGAGGATCGCTTTTTCCGGTTTCATGGTCAGGATTCGGATTGTTCGCTCTCCGGCTGCGGCCGGGAAGCGGCATTCAAGAGGAGCATCCTAGCTGCGCCGGGCGGTTCTGTCGACTGCCATTACGGCGCAGGTTTTGACTGCGTTCATGAATCTTTCATCGCCTGGCAACTCGCGTCCCACCATCGTCGTCGTGGACGACGAACCGGCCATCTGCCAGCTGCTGTCGGATTACTTCCTCTCGGTCGGCTACGAGGTCGTGACCTTCACCGATCCCGAGCTGGCGCTGCGGAGACTTCCCGACCTGGAGGTCGATTTGCTCATCAGCGACCTGCGGCTGTCCGACCAGATCGACGGCACGCGGGTGCTGCGCAAGCTGCATGAGACCCATCCCGACTCGGTCGGCATCCTGCTGACCGCGCATCCCTCGCTGGACGTGGCCGTGCAGGTGCTGAAAGAGGGGGCGTACGACTACGTGCAGAAGCCGGTGAATCTTTCGGACCTGCAGAGCACGGTCGAGCGCGGGCTGGAGAAGCGGAACCTGTCGCGGCAGGTGCAGCAGTTCGCGTCCGCCATCAACATGATCCGGCAGGGCCAGGGCGGTTCGGAGCTGTCGCTGTCGGGGATGCTGTCGCGGCTGGTGGATTCGGCGGTGCGGGAGCTGGACACGCGCGGCGGGGCGATCGTGCTGTACCATGATCGGCGCAAGGGTCATCGCGTGGCGCCGGGAGCGGTCGCCGGCCAGGAGCGAATCGTGGTTCCCTGGTCGGCGGAGGTCTTGGCCGGCTACGAGCAGTTGTGCGAGGAGATCGCCGCGCGCTTCGCGGTGGAAGGGGTGCTTCTGCCGGTCCCCGCTCCGCCGCTTCCGGGCGTGCCCGCCGCCGAGGTGGTGGCCTATCCGATCGCCGTGCCGGGCCGCCTTCTGGGTCTCCTGTGCCTGGGTTTTGACGCGGGACGGGCGGGCGAGCGGCGCAAGGGCGCGGCCCTCTCGCTCTTTCTGGATACGGTCGCCCGCACCATTCAGTACGCCCGCATTCACGAGGAACTGCGCCACGATTACATCAGCGTGATCCGCGCCCTTTCCTACGCGGTCGAGGCCAAGGACCCCTACACGCGCGGCCACTCCGACCGCGTGGTGCATTACTGCGAATCGGTGGGCGAGATGCTCGGCTTCGACCGCGTCACGCTGGAGAAGCTGGGGGTGGCCGGCATTCTGCACGACATCGGCAAGATCGGCATTCCCGACTCGATTTTGCGCAAGCCCGCTCCGCTCACCGAGGTGGAGTGGGCGGAGATGCGCCGGCATCCGGCCATCGGCGACAAGATTCTCTCTCCCATCGAGGTCGCTGTCGGAGGTGCGGCGCTGGATTTTCCAGCATCACGAGCGCATGGACGGCAAGGGCTATCCCTCAGGCGTCACGGGCGAGGGGATCGCGCGCGAGGCGCATCTCCTCATCGTATGCGAGGTGTTCGACGCGCTGGTGACGGAGCGCGCCTACAAGCCAGCCTGGTCGCTGGGCGCGCCGCCAGTATCTGGCAAACGCGCCGGCCAACATTTCGACCGCGCCACGGTGGAGGCCTTCAACGCGGTGCTGGCGCGCGAGGGCAAGCCTTCCTGCGCTTCGATCCCGAGAGGCTGATTACGTACACGTCGGAGGCCGCCGGTTGAGCGGAGCAGCCGGTGGGAGATGACGCTCCCCTCACCTAACCCTCCCCGAGGAGAGGACTTCTCACCTAACCCTCTCCCGAGGAGAGGAATCACAACACGGAGGCGGGTCCACGTCCACGCTGACTCTTGCTCCAAGCTCGGCTCGCTCGTGCACAGGGCGACAGGCCGGGATCGTGCAATAGTCCGGCGATGGCGCGATACGACGGATGCAGAACCGCGAGCTGCCAGCGGTAGCGGTTCTTGACGCGGGATGGGCGCTTCCGCCGGCGGCAGGACGCGCAACGGCGTCGGACTGGCCAAACGATAGCTGCGCGCCGCCTCGGCCAGCCGCCGGCACAATCGCTTCGTCCCCTCGTCCTCCGCAGTCCCTCGCACCAGCACCATCCAGCAGAAGGGCGGAAAGTGCACCGCCTTGCGATAGCGCGCCTCCCGCTATAAGGCCTCATAATTCTGCGAAATCGCCGCTAGGACGGCGTAGGGATTGGGGCAATGCGACTGGATGAACACGCGTCCGGGATGCTCGCCGCGCCCCGCGCGCCCCGCCACCTGCGTCAAGAGCATGAAGGTGCGCTCGGCGCTGCGGAAATCCGGCATCGCCAGGCCGATGTCGGCGTCGATCACGCCCACCAGCGTGACGCCGGGCATGTCCAGGCCCTTGGAGATCATCTGCGTGCCGACCAGCACGTCGGTCTCGCGGCGGCGGAAGGCTGAGAGGAGGCGCGTGTGCGCGTCCCGCTTGCGAGTGGTGTCCAGGTCCAGGCGCGCGATGCGCGCGCCTGCGTAGTTCTCCTCGACCCATTGCGCCAGTTGCTCGGTTCCCACGCCGCGATAGCGCATCCATTCGCCGTGGCAAGCGGGACAGATGCGCGGCTCCGGCTGGCGGTGCTCACAGTGATGACAGAGGAGTCCCGGCGGCTGTTTGTGCTGGACGAGGGCGACGCTGCAACTGGGGCATTGCACGATGTGGCCGCAGCGGGCGCAGAGGACCTGGGGCGAGAAGCCGCGGCGGTTGAGAAAGAGGATGGCCTGCCCGCCCGCGGCGAGGCACTCGTCCAGCGCCTCAGCCAGTTCGTCGGAGAGCGGACCCTTGTCGGGATCATGGCCGCGCATGTCGACCAGTTCCACGTCGGGCAGGTCGTGCTCGACGGCGCGGCGCGGCAGGGA
The DNA here is from genome assembly GCA_015075175.1 of bacterium. Classification (GTDB taxonomy): domain Bacteria; phylum Hinthialibacterota; class Hinthialibacteria; order H5-UNCL2; family H5-UNCL2; genus H5-UNCL2. Next base: position 62,232 of record JABTUV010000009.1, on the reverse strand, counting down.
GAGCAGCGTGTATTTCTTTTCCAGCGCGTTGGTGTAGGACTCCAGCGCGGGAGTGGCGCTGCCCAGGAGGATGGGGCAGGCCGCCAAGCGCGCGCGCATCATGGCCACGTCGCGGCCGTGATAGCGGGGAGCGGGATCATCCTGCTTGTAGCTGCCGTCATGTTCTTCATCGACCACGATCAGTCCCAGCTTGGAAAGCGGCGCGAAGACGGCGGAGCGCGTGCCGATGATGACGGAGAGCTCGCCCGAGCGCGCGCGGCGCCAGGCGTCGAAGCGTTCCCCCCCCGACAGCCCGCTGTGCAGAATGCCCACCCGGTCGCCGAGGCGATGCCGATAGCGCTCCATGGCCTGCGGGGTCAGGCTGATTTCGGGCACGAGCACGAGCGCGGTTCGCCCCGCAGCCAGAGCCCGTTCTATCGCGCGGATGTAGACTTCGGTCTTGCCGGAGCCGGTGACGCCGCAGAGGAGAAAGGGCGCAAAGCGGTGCTCGCCTTGCGCGCGCGTGACGGCGGAGAGGACCCGCTCCTGCGCGGCGTTGAGGGTGGGAGCGGCGTAGGCGAAGAGCGGCTCGCCCGGCTCGGGACGCCGGATCAATTCGCGTTCGCGGGCCGCGAGGATGCCGCGCGCCTGGAGCGCGCGCACGGCGGACTCCGAGACGCCGGCGCGCTCCGCCAGCTCTCCCACGCCGCACGGTTCATAGTCTTCGGCGAGAACGGATGCGAGTACCGCCGCCTGCGCCCGCGCCCTCCCCTGCTCCAACTCCCGGACCAACGCGCGCAGCTCCGCGGCGGTGCACCGCACGAGTGCAGTCGCCACCCGCGGCCGCAGCTCGGGGCTGAAAGGGTATGCGGCAGAGTACGCCTCCCCAAGGCGCAAGTAATAGTCTGCGATCCACTCGCACGCTCAGTACCTGCGGGATGAGGACAGGCTCGACGTCCACCAGCTGCCTGATGGGTTGGACCTTTTCCGGAGGCAAGTCCGTCTCATGCTTGACCTTGTGGACAGGAAACGCAGGTGGGTCGGCGCAGCAAGGGGCGACCACGCGGCAGCCGGGCCGGGCGAAAGCAGCGCAGTCCTCCAGCAGGCGGTAGGTGAACGCCGCCGCACGGCGCGGTCAGAACGACGTCGCCGGCATAGAGGGGTCAGTCATGGCTGGCCGCCATGGTACCAGCGTGTCCCTGGGGCGGCAAGCACGGAAAGGGGCGGTTCTTGCGGTCCATGCGCTACTGGTGCCGGCTGAACGGCCGCAATTCCAGGAATAACTGATTCGATGAGAGCGCAATACTCCAACCTGCCGACGAACCCAGGCGCGGCGCAATTACGACCCAGAGCGTCCACGAGAATCATGGCCCGGGTCACCTCGACCGTCCGGGCGGCGTGACTCCCCGCGGAGGAGGGGACGCCGGTGTTGCCGGCGAGGCGGCTACGATAGCCTTTCGTCCACCCGGAGAGGGCGACGCGGGACGTGCACCCTCCATGCGTGAAAGGAAATCCCATGCTGCGCGGACTTCTTGCCGGGTTGCTGTTTTCTTTATTGAACCGGCTCCGAACGCTTCCAGCACCGATTGGCCGCCGATCACAGAAGGGTGCCGCCCATGGTCCTATTGGTGGCCGGGAGCGCCGTGACGCGGGAGGCTGACGCGGCTCAGAGTACCACCGGAGGCCGGCATGGGCGGGTTGCACATCGTGCCCATCTACGGCGATGCAAGGGTGAAGATCGGTGCATTCCGTTTCTTTCGCGGCAGTGGATGGAGATGCTGGAGCACACCACGCGAGGCGGAGGATTGGGCCTGGGCATCGACATGACGCTGGGGACGGGCTGGCCCTACGGCGGCCCGTGGGTCGAAACCGGACTACGCCGCGCGGCATCTCTTTCTGGAAGTCATCCCCGCTACCGGCGCGCCCATCTCGGTGAAGTGCGCGCCAGCCAGAGAGCGCCCTGCGAGGCGCTCGTGGCCGTCGCCGACGATGGCCGGCGGTTGACCTGTACGCGCGCGTTCGCCGACGGTCGGCTCGATTGGACGCCGCCGGAGGTCGTGGACGCTTTACGCGGCTTTGGACGGCTGGACCGTGCAGCAGGTAAAGCGCGCCCCGGCGGGAGGGCGCGGATGGACTCTTCTCCGCGCCGCGCTGGATCGAGTACCTCGTGCCCTTCAGCCGACGCCTATCTCCTCGGGCCGCAGGTGCGGGCTTCTATAACGACTCTTACGAGGTCTACGGCGCCAACTGGACGCCCTGACTCTGGGAGAGTCCAGGCGCGCGAGCTCGACCTGCGGCAGCATCTGCCGGCGCTGGCGGGGAGAGCGAGCCGGAAGAGATTTCGCGCGTCCGGAGCGACTACCGCGAGACCGTCGACGAGCTGCTGCACGAACGGTTCACCCTGCCTTGGGTCGCCTGGTGCCATGAGCGGGGGACGCTGGTGCGCAACCAGGCGCACGGCTCGCCCGGCAACCCATGGATCTCTACGGCGCGGCGGACATTCCAGACGGAAGGCTTCGGGCGCGGCGGCGGGACGTCTTTCTCTGCAAACTGGCCTCACTCCGCGGCGCGCTGCGGGAAGAAAGCTGGTCGCACTCGAGTGTTTCACCTGGCTGGACGAGCACTTCCAGGTTTCGCTCTCGCGCGTGCGCGTCGCGCTGGAGAACTACTTTCTCTCCGGCGTCAACCACGTGTTCTATCACGGGATTCCCTACTCGCCCGCCGAGGCGCCCTTTCCCGGTTGGCTCTTCTATGCCTCCACGCACTTCGGCGAGAGCAACAGCTTCGCCGAGCATCTTCCCAACCTGCATCGCTTCATCGCCCGCTGCCAGTCGTTCCTGCAGGCGGGCGAGCCGGACAATCCCGTTCTGCTCTATCTGCCCATCTACGACCTGTGGGCGGTCGACCGCGGCAGCTCCGATCTCCTGCAATTCGCCACGGTCCACAACGCCGACCACTGGCTGAAGACCAACCTGGCGCCCACCTATGCGGCGTCGCGACGTCTCTGGGACGAAGGTTTCGGTTTCGATTACGTGTCCGACCGCGCGCTGGTTGAGATGGCGAAGGGGCGACCTGCCGCGCGTTATCGCGCCATCGTGGTCGCGGGCTGCGAGCGCATGCCGCCGGCGACGCTGGAGGCGCTCTTGGCGCTGGCGCGGGCGGGGATGAACGTGCTTTTCGTGGATCGTCCCCCGCGCACCGCGCCGGGCTGGAAAGATTGGCAGGCTCGGGAGCGGAAGTTGTCCGCGCGGCTGGAGGAGCTTTCCTGGACGGCCTACGAGGGGCAGGCCGGCATCCGGCGCGCGCGCGTGGGAGCGGGCGGCGTGCTGGTGGGCGAGGACCTTACGACGTTGCTGTCGTACTCCGGCGTGCCGCGCGAGGCGCTCCGCGACACGGGGTTGGAGTTCGCGCGCCGGCGCGACGGCGACAGCGTCATTTACTATCTGGCCAATCGCACCGAGCAGTCGTTCGACGACTGGCTGCCGCTGGCCTGTACCGGCGAAGCGGCGATCCTCTTTGATCCCTTGCACGAAGCGGCGGGGTTGGCCACGACTCGCAAGGACGCCGACGGTCGCCTGGAGGTGCGACTGCAGTTGCCGGCGGAGCAGTCCATCATCGCGCGCGTGCTGCCCCGGCGCGTGGCGGGCGCGGCCTGGGTCTACTGCCGCCTGGGCGGGCCGATGCCACTGCAAACCGCCGGTTGGCGCGTGCAGTTCACGACCGGCGGACCTGCGCTTCCGCCCGACTGGACCACGCTTGAGTTGAAGTCGTGGACGGAGGGGTCGGACGCTGCCATGCGCGACTTCTCGGGCACGGCGCGTTACGAGACCGCGTTCGTCGCGCCCGCGACGCCCGCGGACGGCTGGATGCTGGACCTGGGCGAGGTCTGCGACTCGGCGCGCGTCTACCTGAATGGTCAGCGCGTGGGCGACCTGTGGTGCAAGCCGTTCCGCATCGAACTGTCGCCGCACTTGCGTCCGGGCGAGAATCGCTTGACCATCGAAGTCGCCAACCTCCTGGCCAACCGCATCGCCGCCATGGACCGTGCGGGCGTGGCCTGGCGCAAGTTCTTCTTCGTCAATATCAACTATCGTCCCTTCGACGCCGCCGACTGGCCGCCGCGACCTTCCGGCCTCCTGGGGCCGGTCTCGCTGATTCCCTACATGCGCGCGACTCCTTAGGAGGGCGCATCCGGAGGAAACCCGGAGTACAAACTTCAGTTTGCATACAGGCAGGCTGAAGCCTGGGCTCTCATGCGCGCTCGGCGCGAATGGGCAATCAGCGGGATCGTCGCACGTGCATCCTGCACCAGGTGTAGAGAGCGTCGTAGAGGGGGAACTGGCGCTGGATGTTCTCCTTGTCGTCGGGAAAACGCAGTGAGAAGCCGGCGGCGATGGCCTCCAGGCCGGGCGCCAGCGGGTCTCTGTCCAGCTGATCGGTGTCGGCGGCGTTGATGACCTTGGCCATGCGCAGAAGCGCGCGATCCTTCAGTTCATACTTGCGGATGATGGCCTCGAAGCTGCATCGCCCTGCGTGATGCCCCAGTTCGCAGCCGGGCACGTCGAAGGGAATCGCTCCGCACTCCGCAACTACCCGCGCCACGTCTTGGCGGGGGACGAAGATGAACTCGGCCTCCGAGTCGATGAAGCGCGTGATCAGCCAGGGGCAGGCCACGCGGTCCACGTGCACGTGCGAACGGGTCACCCACTTCATCAGCGCACCCTCGGCAAGGGATTGGGGAACGCACGGTTATAGCGCGCGCGGGCTGGAGGTGTCCAATGGTTTACGTCGGGAAGAGCTCGCTGGGAAGCGCAAAGGTCGGCGCCGGGGCCGGGACTACTCCGCCGATGCCATGTTCTCGTCGCGGGGAGGGCGCTTAGGCTCAAGCACGGGCCAGGGATCCACGCAGTCGTCGCCGTACCAAAGCTCGAGGTGCAGGTGGTATCCGCCGTCCGGCCCGTGGGTGCGGCCGGTATTGCCCACGCGCGCAATCACTTGCCCCTTCTTGACCGGCTGGCCCGCCTTGACCAGGATCTTGGAGGCATGCATGTAAATGGTGCGGCAGGTCTTGTTCTTGTACTCGCCGTGCTTGATGAAGACGTAGTTGCCGAAGAACTTGCCCCAGGAATCGCCCTCCGAGCCAACCACTTCGACAACTCCGTCGGCGACCGCCAGGATGGGGGTGTTTTCAGCGGCGGCCAGGTCGACGCCGCGGTGGAAGGTCTTGCCGCGCTGCACGCCGAAGGGGACGGTTCGCACCGCGCGAACCGGCAGCGGCCAGGCGAAGTCGAGCGGCACGGCCGTCATGCGCACGGGGATCGACGGCGGGGCCGGTGCATCTTCCAAGGGAATCGGCGGGGCCGGATCGACCGTCCCGTCGCCGTTGTCCGGCAGCGGTGGGACCAAGTCGGCGACGCGCGTGGACAGACCTCCGTCCAAGCCGTCCAACGGCTCGCGCTCCAGCTTGAACGGCGCGGATGCCAGAAGATCGACCGAGGCTCCGGTCACGGCATCGGGCGCGGACGGCTCGAGGGCGGCCAGCGCGGGCCGCTCGGCCAGCGACGGGATGTAGATTCGCTGGCCCAGCTCCAACGCGTTGGGATCGACCAGATGGTTGACCTGGGCCAGCCAGTGCCAGTTGTAGATGCCGTACTTCTCGCCGATGCGGCGCAGGTTCTCGCCGCGCGCCACCACGTGGTAGTGGCCGGTCTTCTGCGCTACCCGGGGGGCGGGTGCGGCGGTCGTTGCGGGCGGACCGGCGAGGTTGCGCAGCGGGACGGCGGGACGCGAGCCGCGCCATTCCTCGGCCGCCTCCTCGGCGGCCTTGACGGCGCGGCGGCTGCCGGGCCGTTCCGCCGGCTGGAAGTCGGCGGACTGCGACGGACTCCGCGCAACCGTTGTGGGCCGCGATGCAGGGGATTGGGCCACGGCTTGCCGCTCACCCGCCCCGGGAATCCAGATCAACTGGCCGCGCCGCAGCGGCGTGTTGGTGCGAATCCGGTTCACGCTGGCCAGACTGCGCTCGGTAAAGTGATACGCCGCCGCGATCGCGGACAGGGTCTCCCCTTCCTCCACCACGTGATAGATGCCCACGCGCGTCTGTTTCTTGCGCGGAATGCGCAAGCGTTGCCCTTTTTCGATGGACCCCGGATCGGTGATGCCGTTGAGTTCGCACAGGTCTTTCAGATCGACTCCGTAAGCCAGCGCGATGCGGTAGAGATTCTCGCCCGGGGCGACCACGTGGTAGCGGTCCAGGGTACGCAGCTGGGAGGATGCGGCGTGGACCGGGGGACAGGCGCAGAACCACCCGATAAACCATGCAGCGGCCAGCACGGCGGCCGGGAATCGAGGCTTATGGGTACGCATCGCCATTACAGGACTGTCCTACTGGGGGTCGAATGAAGCCCGGCCTTTCTGAGAATCACCTGGAGCCTGTTGTCAGTAACTTTATCGTTCTAAAGAGGTTTCGACTGGTTTCTACCGGAATTTAAGCCAAATCGCAACCCTTTTGCGCGAACCCGGCGCTTTTTTTAACTGCTGAGCCTACCTGGGTTTATAGCGCGGAAAGGCGGAGTTGCCAGCGGGGAGCCGCGGCGGCGAGATGTCGCCCCCTAGCGGCGACCTCCAGGTCGCCGGTCGTGTCGGCATCCTGCCGACACACGCAGCCCACCATCGGGGACGAGACGTCCCCGAGACCGGCGACAAGATGTCGCCGTTACGGTCATCGGCGACAAGATGTCGCCGCTACGATATGCTCAGATGCTGTAGTCCCAGCGCAAGACGTTGTGCCGGGAGAGGGAGGCTTCGATCTCCGCCAGGGCCGACGCGTGGTCGGGTCGTGACGGCAGAGTCACGTCGGGTTGCACGCGCGCGAAGACGGCCTCGCCCACGTGGACGACGAAGAGCTCGTGCGGCGCGACCAGCCGCCGCAGGCGCTCGATCTCGAAATCGTCGGCCTCCGCCAGGGTGGTAATGAAAAGGAGGCCCGTATCCGCTAGGACGCGCGCCAACTGACCTAGATGGGTGATCTCGTCGTCGCGGGCCAGGCTCTTGTCGTGCTCGCCCTCGGCCAGTTCGGCGTAGAGATGGCCCACGCCCAGAAAGTAGGTCGCGCAGCCACGGTCGAAGAGGCGGCGTTCCAGTTCCTTGGCCAGCGCTTCCTTGCCGGCGTCGGGCAGTCCGGTGAAGACGATGAACTTGCCGGTATGCCCATAGCGGGCGGCGCGTTGTTCGGAGGAAACGTGGCCACGCTGCCAGACGTGCTCGCGGCGTCGTAGGTCGGCGGCGAAGAGCGACTCACGCGCCTCCTCCGGGGCGAGAATCACCCCGCAGCCGGCGATTTCGTAGCCGTCCACGATCACGAACCGGCCGGTCGCAAAGAGCTCGCCATGCGGGTCGAAGGCGACCGGCCGCACCGTCTCCAGCACGCATTCGGCCACGTCGTGGCGTTCCACTTCCTGCTTGTGCAGGAGGCTGGAGAGCTCGGTCGTATCCAACACGTGCCGGACCTCGGCCAGGCGCACCCCGACGGCGGCGGCGCCCACCCGCAGGCGATAGGTTCGGTCCCGCACCAGCGGCGCGCGGCCCATCCAGAACAGGCTGGCGCGAAAGCGGCTGCCCACGACCGGCGGCGGTTCGCCGGCCTTGCACAGGAGTTCGCCCGGCCGCACGTAAACCTGGGTCGAAAGCGTCAAGCCTGCCGCGTATCCCGCGCCTACTTCCCGGCGCGCCGGCGCGGAAAAGGCCTCGATGCTCTTGACGGCAGAGCGCTTGCCGGAGGGATAAAACACCACCGTGTCATCGACTCGCACCAGGCCGCTCTCGACCGTGCCGGCAATGATGCGGCGGTCGTCGTCGTCTTCGGTGAACTTGTAGATGTCCTGCACGGGCATGCGAAAGGGCTTGTCCAGCGCCTCGCCGGAGCGGGAGAAGCTCTCCAGTTGCTCCAGCACGGTCGGCCCGTCGTACCAGGGCGTCTGGCCGCCGCGCCGCGCCAGGTTGACGCCCTCGCGCGCGCTGATGGGAATATAGGCCAGTGGAAACACCGAAAGATGCGCCAGGAACTGGCCGTACTGCCGCCGGATGGCGTCGTAGACCTCGAAGCGATAATCGACGCGGTCCATCTTGTTGATGAGCACGGCCAACTGGCGCACGCCCAACATGCCGAGGATGTAGCCGTGGCGCTTGCTGTTTTCCTGCACGCCCTCCAGGGTGTCGATGACGAGGAGGGCGCAGTCGGCGCGGGCCGCGCCGGTCGCCATGTTCTTGAGAAACTCGATATGTCCGGGCGCGTCGTGGACGATATAGTTGCGGCGCGCGGTGCGAAAGAAGCAGCGGGCGGTGTCGATGGTGATGCCCTGGGCCTGCTCGTGCTTGAGCGCGTCCAGGAGGAAGGCGTACTCGAAGGGGCGGGCGGAGCGGGCGCAGCGCGCGCGCACTTCCTCCAGCTTGCCTTCCGGCAGGGACCCCGTATCGGCCAGAAGGCGCCCGATGACCGTGCTCTTGCCGTGGTCCTCGTGACCGACCACGACCACGTCCAGCTGCTGGCGCTGGTGAACGCCCGTTGCCATTACTTCTTCAGGCTCCTTTCAGGCGGAATGATGACGCTGACAGCAAACTGAAGTTTGTACTCCGGCGCGTTCTCCGGAGTAGAAGCCTTAGCTTGCCCGCGCGCAAACTGAAGTTTGTACTCCGGCGGGTGCTGCGGACGCGCGCGGCTGGCCATCACATGTACCCTTCGCGGCGCAGCGTCTCCAGGGTGCCGCCGTCGTCCTTGTCCTGGGCGCGGCCGGAGCGTTCCGCCACGTTGGCGAACTTGCCCGAGGCCAGCTCCTCGACCACTTCGGCGACCGTTCGCGCCTCCGATTCCACCGGCTGGGTGCACGGCCAGCATCCCAGCGAGCGGTAGCGCCTGCCCTCGCCGCGATTGAAGTAGAGCGGAATGACGGGTATCGCCTCGCGCTGGATGTACTCCCACAGGTTGAGCTCGGTCCAGTCCAGGAGCGGATGGATGCGCACGTGCGTGCCGGGAGCAAAGCTGGTCTTGTAGTAATTCCAGATTTCCGGCGGCTGGTCGTCCACCTCCCAGTCGCTCTGGACGTTTCGGGGGGAGAAGTAGCGTTCCTTCGAGCGGCTGCCTTCCTCGTCGGCGCGCGCGCCCACGATCACGCCGGTGAACGGCGCGCCGTTGATCTCCTCCCGCCACTCGCCGGTTTGGGGATCATAGACGCGGCGGGGCCAGTCGCCGGCCAGCGTGTGGCGGAGGGCATCCGTCTTCAGGGCCTTGCAGCATCCGAGGCGATCCAGCGTGCCGTGGGGGTAGCTCTGTCCCGCCGCCAGCGCCGCCCGGTTCCGGCCCACGATCAGCCACAGCCCAGCGCGCCCAATTCGTCGCGATAGGCGATCATCTCAGAATCTTGTAGGATGTGTCGATGTGCACCAGCGGAAACGGCACGTGGCCGAAGAACGCCTTGCGCGTCAACCACAGGAGGACCGTGCTATCCTTGCCGATGGACCACAACATGCAGAGCTGTTTGAACCGCGATGGGCCTCGCGCAGGATATGCACGCTCTGGACTCGAGGCGGTCGAGGTGGTTCATGATCCCCCCCGCCGTAGTTGCGCAGCGTGCCGCGCGTCGTCGGTGCGTCGTTGCGCAGCGTGCCGCGCCAGCGTGGCGTCCGCGCAGCACGCTGCGCAATTACGGGTGGTGGTGCAGGCGCAGCACGCTGCGCAACTACCGGCGTCGTGTGCAACCCGCATTCGCGGTGCTCTCGCTCCACCACCAGCGGCCGGCGCGCGGGTCTTCGCCCAGCAGGACGGCGCGCGTGCAGCACGCGCAACCGATGCTGGGGTACCCCTGATCGTGCAGCGGATTGTAAGGAATCCGGTGGTTTCGGATGAAGTCCCACGTCCGACTCGCTCCAGTCGGCGAGCGGACTGAAACCCGGCGAGGGCCGTTGGCGTCGTCCCATTGCAACGTGGAGTTCTTGGCGGGTCAACGACTGGGCGCGGCGCAGGCCCACGATCCAGGCGGCCTTGCCCGCCAGCGCGCCGCAGGGGCGCCAGCTTGCGCACTCCGCAGCAATGTCTGCGCAGCTCAACGCTTTTTCTAAACAGGTTGACGCCGTGCTCGTGGACCATGGCCTCGACTTCCGTCAGGTCGGGAAAGAAGACCTCGATCCTCTTGCCGTAATGCTTCTCGGTCGTCTCCAGCAGCGAGTAAGTCTCGGAAAAGCCGCCCCGTGTCCAGCGTGAAGATGGGGATGGGGAGATGGGCGGTCGCCAGCATGTGGGTGAGGACTTGGTCCTCAGGTCCCAGCGAGGTCGCAAAGACCAGCCGGCCGGAAGGTATCGACCGCCCAAGCCAGCATGGCCTGGGGCGGCTTGCCCTCAAGTTGACGCCGCCAGGCGGCAGTTGAGCCTCGGACGGTTTCATCGTCGCGCCTCCCGTAGTTGCGCAGCGTGCCGCGCGGGCGTAGTTGCGCAGCGTGCTGCGCTTCCGGCAGGTGGCTCTCAACACGGCGGCGGCGGCTTCGCTCTCTCCCCGGCGCAAGAGTTCGGCGGCCTCCAGATCCAGCATGGCCTGCCAGAGGGCCGCGCGCCCGGCAGGTCGAGGCACTGCGCCTTGACCTCTCGCATTCCTCCCAACATTTCGGCCAATCGGCCATATTCAGGGCCGACGGTGTCCTCGATAGTCTCCGCAGGCGCCGCGCCAGACGGACTGGCGCCGCCGGTACTGATGCCGATGGTGACGGGGCCGCGTCGCACCACGGCGGGCATGTAAGTTGCACTCGGCGGGCACGTCGGTCACATTCACGAGACGCCGCAGTCGCCGGGCGGTAGCTACGAGCGCACGGTCGTAGGAGGATCATCTTCACAGAAGAAGACGGCGGCGGCCTCCACGTCCGCCGGCGTGGCAGCGCGGGCATGGTGCGTGATGCGCCCCTCGGCGGCCAGTGCTGCAGCGGTTCAAAGGCCGGGCCGGCCACGCTCGCGCTCGGCGGCCAGGAGCGCTCGACCCGCATCGTCGCCAGCGCCCCCTCCCACCACCAGGCACGGCTGCCCGGCCAACACCAGCGCCGCGGAAAGACCGCTCGTGTGCGCCCCTAGGTCCCCTTGGTCCCATACGTCCCACTCTCCCACCCTCCAACGCCCGCACGTTAGACCAACTCCAGCACCACTTCAAGCAAAATCATTACTTACCTGATTATAATACTTACTTTTGTTCTTGACAACCTGCGGCTCCGAATATATTAATTCCATGATTAGAGTGCTCGGCTTTGCGAGGTTCCCCCCCTTAAAAAGGGGGGTCAGGGGGGATAAAGGGCGAGCTGGGCGCACGCGGGGACGTATCTCACCCATCCCACCTTATTCTTAAGGGGGGAGAGAGAGGCAGGCGGAATGGAACATCCTCGTCGGGCGTTGGTGAAGGCGATCAGCTACCGGCTGTTCGGCTCGCTTTCGACCGTCGCCGTGGTCTATATCGTTTCGGGGCGATGGGACTGGGCGGGCATTACCGGCCTGGCCGACATGATCGTGAAAGTGATCGGATACTACGTGCACGAGCGCGTCTGGGCGCGCATCTCCTACGGGCGGGTGCAGACGCCCGAGTATCATATCTGAGGCGGGCGGATGAACGGCGGCAAGGTGTATCTGGTCGGGGCGGGGCCGGGAGCGGCGGACCTCCTGTCGCTGCGCGCCGTACGCCTGCTGGACAAAGCAGAGGTAATCATCTACGACGCCCTCCTGCCGGAGAGTTTTGTGGTCGAGGCTGGAGTTTCCACCGACAACAAAGAGCTGCACTGGCTGGGCGCCGAGCATCCGCATCCCAGCCTGTCGCAAGTCTGCGCAGTTATGTTGGAGGCCGCGCGCGCGGGCAAGACCGTGGTGCGACTGAAGAACGGCGATCCCTTCGTCTTCGGACGCGGACAGGAGGAGATCGAATATCTCCAGCGGGAAGGCATTGCGTGGGAAGTCGTGCCGGGACCGAGCGCGTTTTCCAGCGTGCTGGGCGAGGCGGGGTTCTCGCTCACGGACCGGCGGGCGGCGCGCTCGTTCGCCGTCGTGAGCGCGCGCGCGGCGGGGGGGGAGACCAATCTGGTTTATCCCCGGGCCGATTCGCTTGTCATCTACATGGGTGTGGCGGTGGTCGCTGAGGTGCAGGCGCAGCTCTTGCGGGACGGATGGCCTCCCCGGACGCCCGTCGCCATGATCGAGCGCGGCTGCCTGCCGGGGGCGCGCTGCATTACGACCACACTGGAGCATCTCAGCCGCCGTGTGGAGTGTGAAGGCGTAGAGTCTCCATGCCTGCTCGTGATCGGCGCGGCGGCGGCGCGGCGGCTGGCAGCGCCGGCTCTCAGCGCGCCGCTGGAGCCGGCAGAGCGTCCCGCAGGGCCGCCAGCGTGGGCGCCGGCGGGCCGCTCGTCCGAAGCATGAGCGTGTAGGGCGCGCGCGGATCGATCGCGCGCTCTAGATCGAACGGGACGCCCGCATAGGCGCCGACCAGCAATCGCACCAGCGCTGGCCGCAACTCCAAGTCATCGGGTCCACCCAGGCGATCATAAACGTTGCATTCCAAGCGGCTGGGATCGAACGCCAGGCGGCCCTGGAGCGCCGGCTCGTTCTCCAGGCGCCAGGCGGCCGCCAGGACGGCCGAGAAGGCGATCTCCAGCGCCGCCGGATAGCCGCCCTCGACCGGGCGCAGCCGCTTGTAGCGCAACCCCAGCCGCCCGCCCTGCCGCTCCACGCTGTACATCCCTCCCACCGTGATCAACATCACGCCCGGCCCGTCGACCACGTGCTTGTAGTCGGCCACATCGATGGCCGGCTCGGGCGTGGCCTCTTCGTCGATCCAACGATGGAAGATGGGGACGAACTCGGCCAGCTCGATCCGGCTCTCCTCGTCCGCGAAGAACTTGAAGCCTACGCGATGAATGCTCATGGCACACCTGCCGATTGGAGATGGTTGGACGCCGCCGCCAGGCGGCCGTAGCAGGCATGGGCGGCCTCCAGGAAGAGCTGGGCGCGATGAACTTCCTCCCGCGCCGTTTCGGCGTCGGGTTGCGCAAGGGGCGAGGCGTGGCGCGAGAGGAGATAATGCGCGAAGCGGCCCGCGCCGTTGGCGGCAAAAAGCCCTGTCTCCACGAAACGCGCGCGGAAACGCTCGACGATGGCGTCGGGATGCTCGATCAACCCATCCTCGAGATGGACCAAAGCCCGCGCGCCCGCCAGCATGGCCGCATACGCGGTGGTGGCGACCTGCTCGTAGGCTCCGGCCTCCAGCTCCAGTTGCGCCTGCCAGGCCAGCCGGTCGGCGGCGGCCAGCTCCAGCTGCGCCCGTCGCACCGCCGGCGGCCCAGGCCCCTCCGTGTTCATCATGTCGTCCAGGCTGAAGAGACGCGCGTCGCCCCAGTCGCGGTAAGGTTCGGAGGAGACCTCGAAGTCGCGCAGCTCCTTGAGATCGTCCAGCATCGCCTTCAGTTCCTTCTTGCCCAGGCGGGCCGCAAACGCCTGGAAGCTCTCGCCGTTCTGACGCTCGCGGCGAAACCGGGTCGTGATGCGCTCGACCACGTCGGGGATGTTTTTGGACGGGATGGAGCCGAGCGGCAGGCCGAACGACTCGGCGTTGCCGCGCTCGGTCCCGCCGAGGACGACCATGAAATGCGGTGCGACGTGGCCGCCAAGGGTGCGGCTGCTGCCGTAGAATCCTAGGTCGGCGACGTGATGCCGCCCGCAGGAATTGAAGCAGCCGCTGATCTTGATGGAGAGGCCGCCGACCGCTTCGTCAAAGGCGAGGTTTTGCGCGAGCAGCCGTGTCCGCAGTTCGGCGGCCAGCCCGCGCGAGGAAGAGATGCCCAGCCGGCAGGTATCCGTGCCCGGGCAGGCGGTGATGTCCACGATCGTGCCCGCGCCCGGCTGACCCAGTCCCAGCGCGCACAAGTCTGTGTAAAGCGCGCCCAGGTCCGACTCGCGCACCCAGCGCAGGACGAGGTTTTGCTCGGAGGTCAGGCGGACGTTGTCGCCCACGTAGCGCCGCGCCACGTCGGCGAGGGCGCGCAGTTGCGATGCCGAGAGATCGCCGAGGGGAAGCGTCACCGCGACGACCGCATAGCCCGGCTGCTTTTGCGGCGTCACGTTGGTGCGACGCCAGGCGAGGAAGTCGGGCGAAGGCGACGGCCCGGGGTCTCTACCGGGCGGATGGGCGGGGCCGTCCGCGCGCGCCAGCGCCTCGTCCAGAAAACCATCCCAACGCGGATCATGCGGCAGGGCCGCGCGCTCCTCGCCGACCCGCCGCGCGAACTCCTCGATGCCCAGCTTGGCCACGAGGAACTTCATGCGCGCCTTGTTGCGCGCGCTCTTGTCCCCGTACTTGCTGTGCACGCGCACGATGGCCTGGATCGTGGGCAGGGTTCCGTTGAGCACGAGCTCGGACAAGAGCTGGCGGGGTGCGGGACGGCGCCCAGTCCGCCGCCGACCCAGAGCGCGAAGCCCCGCCGGGTCTCCCCATCGACTTGACGCACCGCGGCGACCGCGCCGATGTCGTGCATCCGCGCCAGTGCACACGGATGCTCGGCGCAGCCGGAGAACGAAATCTTGAACTTGCGGCCGAAGTCCAAGGCGTCCGGATGACCCAGAAGATAGCGCGCGACCGCGCGGGCATGGGGCGTCGTGTCAAACGCTTCGTCCGGACAGACTCCCGCCCTGGGGCAGCCGGTCACGTTGCGCACGGTGTTGCCGCAGGCCTCCTGGGTAGTCGCGCCCACGGCGGCCAGCCGGCGCATGAGGTCCGGCGTGTCGTCCAGGTGCACGTAATGGAGTTGAATGTCCTGGCGGGTCGTGACGTGGGCGATGCCGTCGGCGTACTCCTCGGCGAGGTCGGCGATGACCTCCATCTGCCCACAGGTGAGAGCACCGAAGGGCAGCTTGATGCGCTGCATGCCGGGCGCGTCCCAGTAGATACCCTTGCCCTTGAAGAGATGGGGATAGGGGATGGCTCGGCTCTCCACGCCATTGTGGCGGCGGCCGTGGTCGTATCTTTGGCCATAGACGCCGCGGCGGCGCAGGGTTTCGGTGAAGACGGCGGGGTCCGACCGGCCCTGCCGGGCACGGGCCAGCTCGGCCTCGAAGTCGTCGATGTCGCGGGCCATCTCGGGGGGAACACGGCCGGCGAGCGCTTCTTTCCACGTCATGCGAGATCCCTCGTCGCAATGATTAGTTAGGTGATTATTTTAGTAGGGATTTTAAGTATGTCAAGGGAAAATGGGACCTAGGGGCCGTATGGGACCTATGGGAGGCGGGAGCGGGGGAGGGCGAGAAAGCGGGCGAAGGCGTCGTCCCAGGCGGGGGAGGGATGTGGCGTGTAGGTCTCCAGAGGGGTCGAGCGGGCCACGATTTGGCGCAAGTCGGCGAGGCTGCCGACTTCGCCGGCGGCGCGGGCCTGGATGAGCAGGTTGCCGATGGCGGTCGCCTCCTGGGGACCCACGACGACCCTGCGTCCGGTCGCGTCAGCGGTCATCTGGTTGAGCAGGCGATTGCGCCCGCCTCCACCGACGACGTGCACGACCTCGATGCGGCGTCCCAGGAGGTCTTCCAGTTGTGAAAGTCGATGGCGGTAGGTGAGGGCCAGGCTTTCCAGGCAGGCGCGTACGAACCGGCCGGGAGTATCGGGGACAGGTTGGCCCGTCTCGCGCGCAAAAGCAGCGATGCGCTCGGGCATGTCGCCGGGGGGAAGGAAGCGTGGATGGTCGGGCCAGACGAGCATCCGCAGCGGTTCGGCGGCCTCTGCCAGGGCCGTGAGTTGCGCGTAGTCGTGAGATTCGCCCGCGCGCTCCCATTGCCGGCGACATTCCTGCACCAGCCAGAGGCCGGCGATGTTCTTGAGCAGGCGCAGCGTGCCGTCCACTCCGCCCTCGTGGGTGAAGGCGACGCTCGCCGCCGCCTCGGTCAGAATCGGTTCAGTGATCTCCACTCCCAGAAGCGACCAGGTCCCGCTGGAGAGATACGCCCAGGACGCGCGCGGATCGGCGGGTACGGCGGCGACCGCGCTGGCGGTATCGTGACTGGCCGGCGCGACTACCGAGAGTGAGCCGTCCGCTCCGGTCTCCTCGCGGACGGAGGGGGCCAGGGTTCCCAGGCGCGCGCCCGGCGGCACGATCTCGCGCAGGGGTCCCAGGGGGATCTCCAGCTTCTCCAAGAGGTCCGCCGCCCACCCGCGCGTCGTGGGGTCAAGCATCTGCGAAGTTGACGCAATGGTGTACTCGTTGGCCTCTTCGCCGGAGAGGAGGTAATGAAACAGGTCGGGCATCATGAGCAGGCGGTCGGCCAGCTCCAAAAGGCGACTGCCGCGTTGTCGCAAGGCTACCAGCTGGAAGAGGGTGTTAACCGGCAGCGGCTGGATGCCGGTGGATTGATAGAGGCGAGTTGAACCGAGTGTGTTCAAGACGTGGTCCATGCCGGCTTGGTGGCGGGGATCGCGGTAGGCCAGGGGCAGGCCGAGGACTTCACCGTGGGCGTCCAGGAGGGCGAAATCCACGCCCCAGGTGTCTACCCCGAGGGAGACCAGCTCGACGCCCTCCGTTTTGGCCCAGGCGACCGCCTTGGCTGTACCGTCAAGTACATTCCGCCACATACTCGGCAGGTCCCAATAGTAGCCGGCGGGAAAGCGGGCGGGCGCGTGGTGGAAGCGATGCAGTTCGGAGACCTCGAGTTTGCCGGAATCCAGTACCCCGAGCATGGCGCGGCCCGATTCGGCTCCCAGGTCCCAGGCGAGGAAGGCTTTGCCGGACATGATGGCTCAGTTGCTGTCTTTTCAGTTCCCGCTGGTGTGCCACCCCTTTGTACTCAAAGGGGTGCATGGAGGTCAGGACTTTACCTCTCCCGAGCACCCTTTTGAGTACAAAAGGGTGGCACCCGGTGGGTGAATGTTACGCGTAACTGGAGTCGGGGGCCTCTCCGTGCGCCTTGCGGGCGGCGGCGCGTTCCCGCCCCAGGCGCGCGATCAATCCGCTGGCCCGCAGCTCCCGCAGGGGATCGACCGGCAGGCCGCGCTTCTTGCGCCAGGCTGCCAGGAGCGGCGAGACGTCCCGCTCGTAGGCCGACTTCAGGAGGGTCTCCGCGCCCACCACGTCGCACTTCTCCTGCGCGCGCGCCAGCGCCTCCCGATCCACCAGCCGCGCCTTGAGATAGAGCTTTTGCGCCTCGCACACGGTTTGAACCATCGCCTCCAGCTTGGGTTTCAGGTTGTGCGACTGGTCGATCATGTACGCGATCGCGGGCCGGTGGCCGTACATCCACTCGTACTGCGCGATGACGTCGAAGACGCGGAAGACGGCGTAGGGATCAATGGACCCCAGCGTCAGGTCGTCGTCGGCGTACTTCCGGTCGTTGAAGTGAAATCCGCCCAGCATCCCCTCGGACAGAAGAAAGGCGACCAGATGCTCGACGTTGGCTCCGGGGAGGTGGTGGCCGGTATCGACGAGGACGCGCGCGCGCGGACCGGCATGGCGGGCGAAGGCGCACGCCATGCCCCAGTCGGCGACGTCGGTATGGTAAAAGGCCGGCTCGAAGCGCTTGTACTCGATGAGCAAGGTCGCCCTGGGCCACTTGCGGGTCATGGTCCGGTAAATCACGGCCAGCGCCTCCTCCAGCCGTTCCTTGCGGCGAAAGAAGCTGTCCTGGCCGGGATAGTTGGTCCCATCGGCGAGCCAGAGGGAGAGGAGGCGGGAGCCGACGGCCGCGCCGATCTCAATGCAGTCCAGGGTGTGCGCCAGCGCCGCCCGCCGCACCTTTTCGTCGGGCGAGCAGAAGGAGCCGAACTTGTAGCCTTGATCCTGGAAGACGTTGGGGTTGATGGAGCCGATGCGTACGCCGTAGCGGCGCGCCAGGCGGGCGACGGCGCGCGGGTCCTCGTCCGGCGGAAAGTCCCACAGGACGTGCACCGCCACGCTGGGGCAGGCGCCGGTGAGCGAATGCACCACGCCGGCGTCGTGCAGCTTCTCCTCGAGGGTGGACGCGGCGGCGGGTTGGCGGAACTTGCCGAAGCGCGTGCCGGTGTCCGCAAACCCCCAACTGGGCAGCTCGATGGCGAAGGCGTCCAGCGCCGCCAGGGCCGCCCCCTCAAGACGCGACACCATGACAAGACCTCCATGCGTGGGAAGTGGCAGACCCGTTGTAACACAGGGTCCCGGCGGTTTCCATGCCCCCATGCGCGCGCTTGCCGGCTCAATCTCGGGTGGGACGGGTCTCCAGACCCGTCGGCTCGACTTTCTTCATCGATTCCGGCGGGGTCTCTGTTATATACTGCATACCGTTGCCGCGGGAACATCCCTCCGTTCCGGCCCCTGGTATTGAACCGGCGGTTAGCCGGGCCATTTGATTCCTTCGCATGTTCCATGATCGAATTTCATCACAAGGAGGATGAGAAAGATGAAACGCTTGGGAGTGTTGTTGACGGCGGCCATGCTTTGCACGACGGGCGTCTGGGCGCAGGCAGGGGCGACCGGCGAAATGACGCAGAAGACCTGCCCCATGATGAAGGAGCCGATAGACGGTAAAGTTTACCTGGATTACCACGGCTACCGGCTCTACACCTGCTGCAAGGACTGTCAGAAGAAGGCCACGGCGGACCCGATGAAGGCGATGCGGGGGCTGGCCGCCCTGGGCGAGACGCCGCAACGGCTCGGCCAGCTGCAGACCACCTGCCCCATGACCGGCGGGAAGGTCAGCGGCCAGAACTTGGGAGTCGTGGATGGGATGCGGGTGGACTTCTGCTGCGGCAGCTGCGAAAAGAAGTTCGACGCCATGAGCCGGGCGGACAAGCTGGCGGTGATCGACAAGATGGTGGCGGGCGGTCAGGTTCCCACCCTGCTCGTGAAAGCGCAGACCACCTGTCCGGTGATGGGGGGGAGCATCGACAAGGCGGTGTACGTGGACGTGGAGGGGGAGCGGACGTATTTCTGCTGTCCCGGCTGCAAGGGAAAGTACACCACGGAGAAGGCGGCGATGGACAAGAAAATGGCCGCGGAGGGCGTGGGCTTGGAGAAAGCGCCGCCCGAGGGAGACAAGAAAAGCGGTTGAAAGACGGGCGAACCAGGGGACTGGAAGAAACGGCCCGCCGGCGCTCCGGCGGGCCGTTGCGTGTCCGCCTTGCCTGCAGGCGTCGAAATTCAAAGAAAAAACGCGGTTTTTCGATGAACAGCTGTTGATTCTTGGGCTCCGTTGTGCTAACTACTGAAGCGGTTCCACGACTTTAACACCCGGCAAACACCCGCTCCAGCAGCGGATCATCCATCATCGGAGGTTTTGTCTAATGGCAACAGCCAAGCCCGCGAAGAAGGCCATGACGAAGTCGCAGTTGGTCGCGCACCTGGCGGAAGAGGCCGAGGTGAGCAAGGCGGCGGTGAACACGTTGCTCTTGGCGTTGGCGGAGACCGCCTACAAGCAGGCCAAGAACGGATTCACGCTGCCGGGCATCGGCAAGCTGGTGGTGCAGAAGCGGAAGGCGCGCATCGGCCGCAACCCGCAGACCGGCGAGCAGATCAAGATTCCCGCCAAGACCGTGCTCAAGTTCCGTATCGCGAAGGCAGCCAAGGACGCCGTGCTGGGAGCCTCCAAGAAGTAATTTCTTCGCGCGATGGATGCCCTGGGGCCCCGGGCGCCTCGCGGCTCCCGGGGCTTTGACTTTGCCCGCGCGTGAGAATGCGTAACGGCGACTTGCAGTCGCCGGTCTCGGCGACCTCCAGGTCGCCGCGTGCGCAGCAGAGAGAGCTGCAGATGTGGATTGTTTGCTTTGCGGCGCGGGGCGGCGGAGGCACGAAGCATGTGGGCCGGATGCCCGCACGCAAGCCGGCTGGAAGCCGGCGCTAGGGCTGCGCACGACCGGCGTGGGGTTTCATTTCACAGGTTTTCATATCCACGAGCTTGATTTGGCGTGCCGGCAGGCGTAATCAGGCGTCTTGTGCGCATCTCGGCCGCTTGCCCAGCGTCGACCAGGTGGACAAGCGACGGTGCGGATGAAACCTGGCTCGCAACCCTGCTCGCAACTGCTTGGCTCCTCAACCCCTTTGTCCACATGCTGCCGCAGGTCGCCCACGGCTACCGCGGCGGCAGCGGGGCAAACGGCGATCCATCTCCTCGAAGGCGATCTTGCGCAGCGAGATCACGTCCACCCAGGTCGTAGCCTGCTCGCCCGCGCCCGGAGTGTAGCTGGCAGGGGGCGCCCGATGCACTGAAGCGCAACTGGTGCGGACCCGGCTCCAGGTAGCGTGAGCCCCAGCTTTGCGTTCCACCGCCTTGCGCGGGTGTCGTTCTCCGTCACTGGTGTGGTTAAAGAAGTCCAGGCGCGGCTCGATGACGCGCCCGTCCAGAATCACCCGGTAGAGGCCGCCGGAAGGCATGAGGATGCAGCGCAGGGTGAGGCCGTAGCGGCCGCGCTCGTTGATGGTGAGGGGAACTGAGGAGTCGCCGTTCTGGGCGCCGGAGAGTTCGGCCGAAGCGGCCCGACCAGGCGATGCGGTCGGAGCCGACGCGCGCGGCCGCGGTGGTGCGGTGCTGGCCGGGATGAGATCCTCGCATCATGCCACAGTTCGGGTCCATGCGCTCGGCCCGCGGCGGGACGGGCGGCTGGCCGGTCGCCGGCGGTATCTGATACCAGTGGGCTACGGACGAGAGATTATCCAGCCGGTCGCCGAAGTTGGTATAATGGTCGCCGTTCTCTGAAGATCCAGCCCTTGTTTATGGTGGCGGCAGCGACGTGGTGAAGGGATGGATCGGGATGTCAGCGATAGGCGGTGATGCGGAGTCGATGCTGCGTCCCTCAAAGATCGGGCATCCCGCGTAGGGATGGCAGAACTCGCGGAAGCCCCAGGCGTCGTTGAAGTAGTCCTCCGTGCCCGTGCCGGTCAGCCGCGGCGTGTTCTCCCGTCGATGTAGAAGCGGTCGTCGCCCGCCGAACCAGCCGTTGAGCTGTTCTGGCGGAAAGCACCGTGCCCACGTAGTGGCCGGCGCCGGTGGTCTCCAGGATGGTATAGCCGGGCGGGATCGTGGGGCGCTCCTGGTAATAGCGGGCGTGAAAGTAGAGCAGGTCGGGCGCGGGTTGCTCCAGCATCAGCCAGTCGATGTAGAAGTAGAGCGCGGTCATGCGGTGTTGGGATTGGTTTTCGACTTCGATCCTGGCCTTGCGTTTGAAAGGCATGCGCCAGTAGCAGTTGTAGGCGCGGCCCTCGGCGGAGACCTGCACCGGCTCGGAGTTGACGTTGACCCTCATGCCGTTGCCGGCGGAGAAGAAGTCGCCGAGGGCGTTCCACGCTGGTTCCGTAGCGTCGTCCCAGGTGATGCGCAGGATGGTGGTCGCCGGGTAGCGGTACCCTTGGTCGAGACGGTGAACCAGATGTGGCGGATTTCGCCCGGGCCGAAGAGTTCGGCCAGAGTGACCGTCTGCCCCGGCTCCAGCACCGCGTGGTCGCGGTTGCGTCCGGTCACGTCGGTGCTGGAGGCGCGCATGCGCCGGCCCGCGATGGGACGGGTCAATTCGTCCAAGGGACCGGCCGCCACGGGAATGGACGCCAGCACGGCCAGCAAGAGCAGTGAGAGTCTGCGCAACATGGTGTCACCTCCGCCAGGGGGGAATGGAATAGGCGGTTTCAGAATGAATCGGGCGGGGCGAAATTTCAACTCCCGGGCGGCGGATGCATGCAGAACCCCGCCCCCCTTGTTACGATGCCGGCCAAAAAGTACCTGGCTTGGGATGGCGGGCGCAGACGCAGCACCCCTCGATACGGCCTGCGGCCCACTCGGGGCAAGGCGCTGCGCAAATACGGCGTCTTGATGCCGGGTAAAGTGTGGCCGACGTAATAAGGGGGAAGAAGCCGGGTTCAGAAGGACACCAGGCAGTGCCAGGCGTACAGGTAGGGCAGGCTGTCCACTTCCTCCCAGATGCGGCGCACGAGTTCAGCGTCGCCGGTGATCCCGGGCAACTCGGCGGCCTTTTCTTCCCACGGACGGCACACCCCGGGCCGCCTGGGACCTTCTTGATAGACCGAGAGGAGTTCTTCGTTCTCGCGGTTCACGTCAGTATACCCCGTACTCGTGAGTGAAGTCGGTCAAGACGCGCATGTTGTCGGGCTTGGCGTCGTTCATGATGATGGCGGAGGCGTCCATGATATAGCCGCCGTCGCGGGCGACGCCGTCGATGATCTGCCGGATGCGGGCGCGAATCTGCTCGGGCCTGCCGTAGCTCAAGAGCGCGTTGGGAACGCCGCCCGACAGGCAGAACTTGTGGCCCAGCACGCGGTGCGCGCGGAAGATGTCGGTCCGGTCCACGTGAAAGACGATGCTGCCTTCGGGCAGCTGGGCGAAGGTCTCCAGGTGCGCGTCCCAATTGCCCTCGGCGTAAAACAGCACTTGATGGCCGAGGCGCCAGAGTTCGAGCACGATGGGCTTGAGGGTGGGCCAGAAGAACTCGTTGAAATCGTCGGGGGAAACGAGCGGCACGCAGCTGCGATGCATCCAGAAGCCGATGGGGACCTCTCTATTGGGATCGGCGCCGGAGAGGGCGACGTGGAAGAGATGGGGCATGAGCGCCTCGCAGGCGGCCCGCACCTTGTCGCGGCGCTCGAAGAGATCACTGCAAAGGCCGAGGTAGCCGCGCAGCTTGTCGGCGAGAATGTCCAGCGGCGCCTTGAGGATGCCGGCGATGGCGGGAACCACGCCGCATTCCTCGCGCAGCCGCCGGTTCTGCTCGCCGAAGGCGTTGAAATACGACATCATGGCCATGCCGCCGGAGAGAAACGAAAGGTTGTTGCGGGCGGTGTTGGGCGCGCCGGGCGCGACCACGTCGCGCGAGACTCGCGGCAGCCAGACGTTGAGCAGATACCCGGTCGGGTCCCCGATCAGCGCGTCGTAGTCCTCGGGCGGCATCCAGGCCTCCTCCTCGGGAGGCTCGCGGTACTGGAAGCCCACGTCCTTGGGCACGTGAAGGCCGGGCACCCCGTAGTACTTCAGCCCGATGGCCTCGGTCAATCCGGTCCAGCAATAGACCATGTTGGAGACGACGGCGTCCCAGTCGTAGTCCATCGCGGTGCGTCGCACCGCCTCGAAGGCCAGGCGGTAGTCGTGGGTGACCTGTTGGCAGGTGACGCCGGCGTGGCGGGCGGTGAACTCCGCCACAAAGGGGCGAATCGGCACGCGGTCCGGTTTGCCGTTGCGCAGGGCGGTCGTGTAGCGGCGATGCCGCTCGGCGTAACGCTCGGCGGCCGACCGCGTCATTATCGCCGATTGAGACTCGCGAGGGGTCATGGAAATGCACCTGCTGCGACCGGCGCTCAGGCAGCGTTTAAGTTAATGATTTGTTTCCCCTTCTGTCAACGCGGAAACATATCGATTCACAAACCGGCCTCATTGCATTAGACTCAGGCCCAAGCGGGCGAAGAACCGCATCCATTTCGGGAGGCAGACCTTGCGAGCCATCATCATCGGCGCGGGGCGCGGCCGTCGCCTCATGCCCACGACCGAGGACAGTCCCAAGTGCTTCGCCGAAGTCGGCGGGCGACGCATCCTCGACTGGACGCTGGAAACTTTCGCGCGCACCGGCATCACCGACGTCCACTTCGTCGGCGGCTATCAGATCGACAAGGTGCAGCGCGACTATCCGCACTTCATCTTCCACCACAATGCCGACTGGGAGCGGAACAACATTCTAGCCTCGCTGTTCTGCGCGGAGTCGGCCATGGACCAGCCGTTCGTCTGCTGTTATTCGGATATTCTCTTCACCGCCGAGACGCTGGCGGCGCTGCTCTCCAGCCGGGCCGACATTGCGCTCATGGTGGATACGCACTGGCGGCGCCGCTACGCGCTGCGCAGTCGGCATCCCACGGACGACGCGGAAAAGGTACTGGTGCAAAACGGGCGCGTGACCCGCGTGCATCGGGACATCCCCGAGGGCGAGGCGCACGGCGAATACACGGGCGTGGCCCGCTTCTCCGTGCGCGGGGCGGAGGAGTTGCGGCGCTCTTATCACGACCGCCGCGCCCGCTTCGCCGGCCGACCCTTCCGCGAGGCCGGACTCTTTGAGAAGGCTTATCTCATTCAGCTCTTTCAGGAGATGGTCGAGGCGGGCGTGCACATCGCCCACGTGGACGTGCCGGGTGGGTATATGGAGGTGGACACGCAGGAGGATTTTGAACTGGCGCAGCGCTTCTGGCGAGGATGAATCTTAAGCGTGCTCGTGTTCGTCATCTTAATCCCCATCTTGCTCATGCTCGAGTAAGAGCACGAGCAAGATTGAGATTAAGATCAAGCTTAAGATTGCGAGAGTGAGAATCGATGACTCTTCCTCTATTTCCCACCTCCGTCTGCGGGAGTATGCCGAGGCCGGCATTTGTGCGCGAGATCGTGGCGCGCGACGACTTTGTCTCCGACCCGGAGCTGTCCGCGCGGATGGACGCGGCGGTGCGGTACGTGGTCGCCATGCAGGAGCACGCGGGCCTGGATGTCCTCACCGACGGGGAATGGCGCCGCAAGTCCTACATCGGCGTGATCGCGGAGCTGGCGCACGGCTTCCAGGTCGGAACCAACCCCGCCGACGGCCGACCCTGGACGATCGTGGTGGACAAGCTATCGCCCAAGCATCCCGGCTTCATCGCGCAGGAGATTCGTTTTCTGTCGTCCATTACCACGCGGCGCATCAAGGCCACCTTGCCCTCGCCGGCGCTTCTGGGCGAACGCATGTGGGACCCGGAAAAGTCCCGCGGGGCCTATCCCACGCGTGAATCGTTCGTGCGCGACTGCGCCCCCATCCTGCGGCGCGAGGTGGAGCTGATCAAGAAGGAGGGCGCTTATATCATCCAGATCGACGATCCGCATTTGTGCCTGTTCGTCGATCCCGAAGTAAGAAAGAAATATGACGATCCCACCGCCGCGTCGGACTTCGCCGTGGAGATGATCAACGCGGTAGTCGAGGGCATCGCGGGGGTGAAGTTCGCAGTGCACTTGTGCCGGCGGGCGGGAGCGCGGGTGCGGGGTGAGGAGCGGCACGCGGGCGGGTATGATGCCATTCTGCCGCAGCTCAACAAACTGAGAGTCCACCATCTGACCATGGAGTTCACCGCGCCGGGCGCGGGCGACGCGGCGGTGTTCGCCCACCTGCGGGAGGACTTCGAGATCGGGCTGGGATGCGTTTCGGTGCATCCGGGCGAGATCGATTCGCCCGAGGCGATTGTGGCGCGGGTCCGGCAGGCGCTGGCCTACCTCGATCCGGCGCGCATCACCCTCAACCCCGACTGCGGGTTCGCACCCGGCTCGGCGGCGCGGGTGGACATTGACGAGGTGTTTCAAAAATTGTGCAACCAGGCGGAGGCGGCGCGCCGGCTGCGCGCCGGCGACGCCTAGGTTTCCTCCGCGTCCAACTCCTCATACAGTACCCAGTAGCTCCTTCCCGGCCCGCGATGGCGATAGAGCTTGAAGAACTCGCCGGTTTCGGTTTGCACCACGAACCAGTCGCGATGCCTGCGGCGATACCAGCGGCGCTCATGGTCCAGGCGGAGTTGATGGGCCAGGACGCGGGCGACGACGAAGCGCCGGTCGCGCCAGGTGAAGCCTGCGGGAATGCCCGGCTGGGGACCGATTTCGACCTCGACCTCTTCGCTGATGAAGCGCGCCATCATCGCACCGGCCAATCCGGCAAACCGGCCGCGCCCATGTCGAAGACGAGCCGCCCCCAGAAGTGGATGGCCAGCGTGATCAGCACGGCGCCGAGCAGATTCAGGACCAGTCCGGCGCGCGCCATGTCGGCGATGCGTACGCGCTCGGTCCCGAAGATGATGGCGTTGGGCGGGGTGGCTACCGGTAACATGAAGGCGAAGGACGCCGAGAGCGCGGCGGGAATCATGAATAGGAGCGGATGCACCCCGACGGCCATGGACAAGCCCGCCATGATGGGCAGGAGCATCTGCGCGGTCGCCGTATTGGACGTCAACTCGGTCAGGAAGGTCACGAGCAGGCAGATGGCGAGGACCGTGACCAGGGGCGGCCCGGCCGACAGGGGGGAGAGCCGCTCGCCCAGCCAGGTGGAAAGCCCGGAGGTCTCGAAGCCCCGCGCCAGCGCGAAGCCGCCGCCGAAGAGGAGGACGATGTTCCAGGGCATGCGGCGGATGGCGTCCCGGTCCAGAATACGCGCGGCCTCGGGGCTGCGCGTAGGCACGACGAAGAGGACCAGCGCCAGGGCCACGGCCACGACCCCGTCATTGAGATAGTCCGGTGCGGAAAAGAACCGCGACCATCCCGGCAGCGTGAACCGGCCCAGTTCCAGGTCTGCGCGCGACAACCACAACACGACGAGCAGCGTGAAGTCGGCCAGGACCACTTTCTCCGGCCAGCTCATGGGTCCCAATCGGCGCAGTTGCCGCGCGAACACCTCGCGTTCCACCGAGAACGTCTCCTTGCGCGGCGCATACGCGAGCGAGAGATACACCCACGCCAGAAAGAGAAACAAGAGCGACAGCGGCAGCGCGAAAAGCGTCCACTGGGCGAAGCTGATCGCGGGCGCGGCGGGAAAGTAAACGGACAGCATCCGCAGGAGGACCAGGTTGGGCGGAGTCCCCACGGGCGTGGCGATGCCGCCGATGGAGGCGCTGTAGGCGATGGCCAGAAACGCGCCGACCGCGTAGCGCGACACTTTGGGCCGGCCCAGCGTCTCCTCCAGGTTGAGGATGATGGCCAGCGCGATGGGGACCATCATCATGGTCGTGGCGGTATTGGAAATCCACATGGAGAGGAAGGCGGTGGCGGCCATGAAGCCGGCCAGGATGCGCCGGGGCCGCGCGCCGAAGGCCAGAAGGAAGCGAAGCGCGATGCGGCGATGCAGATTCCAGCGCTGCATCGCCAGCGCCACCAAGAATCCTCCCACGAAAAGAAAGATGATGTCGTTGAAGTACTCCTGGGCGACTCGCTTGCCGTCCATCACGCCGAGAGCGGGAAAAAGGACCATGGGCAGGAGGGCGGTCGCCTCCAGGGGGAGGGCCTCGGTCATCCACCAGACGGCCATCCAGAGTGCGACGGCGGCGGTGCACGCGACCTCGGGATGGCCGGGAGAGAGATCGGCGAAAACCAAGAGCGCCAGCGCCAGGCATGGCCCGGCGACCAGCCCCACTACGCCGATCCGCCCCGTCGTTTTGGCGTCGTTCATGGGAGATGAGGCCATTATCCGCGAGGATTGCCGCGCGTCAAGCCTCGTGGAAAGCTGCGGAGGCGAGGCTTCGATTCGTAATCGTGCTCCTGCTCGCGCTCGGTTAAGATCACGATTAAGATTAGGATTAAGATTAAGATAAAGAGCGGGGCGGGCTACCCACTTGCCGGTAGAATCTCCCGCGCGATGAAGCGTGCAAAGAGGTCCGCCATCACCGGCGAACCCTCTTCGTTGACGTGCATACAGTCCTTGAAGAGCCGGGACTCCTTGGGCATCTCGGCGGCGAAATCGTAGTAAAACGTTCCCATCTCCTCGGCCAGCCGCCGCGAAACGGCGTTATGCTCGGCGACCATCTTCTGATAGTACGGTTCGGCCATGTCGCCGCCCAGTTCCGTGAGATAGGTCCAGCTGGTGAGGAGCACGGCCACGTGGTTCTCGCGCGCCAAGGCGACCAGGTTGCGCAGATTGCGCTCGAAGAAGACGGGCGGGTTCTCTTCGACCACTTGCAGGAGACGGTGCTGCGCCTCGGTCTCTTCTTCCGGCGTTCTGTCCCTGCGGCGGACCGGCAGGCCCTCGACCTCAAAGCCCGGCCGCCGCGCCCTCCGCTCCAGCGAGTTGGTCTCCGACCATCCCCACTGAACAAATAGATAGTGAATAAAGAGGCTCTTCTCCCACACGCTGTACTGGAGATCGAGCGGCCGCCGGTAGCCGGAATTGTCCGACAGGTACGCCGACGGTTCGACCAACCGCGCCTTGGCGTCGTTGACCGCCAGGTAGAGCACGATCAAGTCGGGATCAAGGTCCAGCACGCGAAACTGAAAGTTGACGAGATTCTCCCACGAAGTGTATCCCGACACGCCGGCGTTGATGACTTCCACCTCGGGATGGCCGTGGCGTTCACGCAGGAAGCGCCCCAGGAGATGGGGATACGTGAGCTTGTAATCGTCCACGGCGGTGTAGGTCGTGCTGCCGCCCAGACAGGCGATGCGATAGACGCCGGGGGGCTTCTCCCGAGTGATTTCATCGCCGCGAAAGCCGAGGGCGTTGACGCGGTTCCGGCCGTCGGTGCTGCGATAGCCGGGGGAGAGCGCGTAGGGCAGATAGGGATGCGGGGTGTAGAGCTGCTGCTCTTTGGGAATATCAGTGAGTCGCGCCCACTTGTAGAGGCGGTCGGGCGGCGCGAATTGGAAGAGATAGACGCGCCAGGCGACCTCGACGAGGGCGAAGCAGGCGAAAAACGTGCCCAAGGCCAGGAGAGCGCGGGCGCCGCGGGATGGTCTGGACGGTCCGCTCTTCATGGCAGGGGACGATAGGGCAAGCCGGTTGCGGATGCAACAAGCGAAAGCAAGGGGCGCCGGCCCCCCTTAGCGCATTGACAGGGCGCGCGCGCGCCGATAGGCTGACCGCGCCATGCCTGACGCCGCGATCCAAGAGGCCTACCGCGCCCTTGTCTCCGACCTTCGCGTTACGTGCGCGAGAGCCGGCAGCTGGGGCTGGCGGTTTTTGCGCCCGAGGGCCGGATGCCGCGGCTCGTGCCCCCTTCCGAGCTTTTGCGCGGCGATGGAAACGCGAAGACGCGCCTCTTGGAGGAGTTCTATCATTCCATCAAGGACTGCCAAAAGTGCCCGCTGGGCGCGACGCGCACCCACTTTGTTTTCGGCGTGGGGGACGCCGATGCGGAGCTGGTGTTTGTCGGCGAGGCGCCCGGTTACGATGAAGACATGCAGGGGGAACCGTTCGTGGGCAAGGCGGGGCAACTCCTGACCCGCATCATCGCCGCCATGGGCCTTTCCCGCCGGGATGTTTACATTTGCAACGTGCTCAAGTGCCGGCCGCCGGAGAACCGCAACCCCCATCCCGACGAGGTCGCTTTGTGCAGTCCCTACCTGCATCGGCAGTTGGAGATCATCGCGCCCAAGGTGGTCGTGGGACTGGGCAAGTTCGGCTGCGAGACTCTCTTGGGGCGGACGGTCGCCATCACGCGCGAGCGTGGCCGCTGGCAGCAGTACCGCGGCATCCCGGTCATGCCGACCTACCATCCCAGCTACCTCCTGCGCAATCCGGACGCCAAGCGGGAGGTCTGGGAGGACATGAAAGAAGTCATGCGACGGCTGGGGATCAAGAGTCGGCAGTTTGATCCGGGAAGGGAGTGAAGGGCGGGCGTCTGCGCCGAGTCGCCCGGAGGGAGCTCCGGGAGACCCTGTGTGTGTCGCGGAAGTCGGGCGGTCGTCGTTTCGACGCGCGGGTGGGAGCAATTTCAAGCGCGCGTGTTTTGAGTAACATCATCACGCGGAAAGGCCGCCGCATGGCCGCATCGCCGGCAACCGCGGCGTCCCCCTCACCCGGCGCTTCGCGCCGACCTCTCCCGCAGGGAGAGGTGGAGAATGTGCTTTGCGCCGACCTCTGCCAAGGGAGAGGCATGGTCCCCTCTCCCTTGGGGAGAGGGTTAGGGTGAGGGGGCGTGGGGAGGACGAAGCTGCAGCCGCCCGGGTCCGCTTGACTTGGCGCGACGCGACTCGGTATCTTGCCCAGTACCCGCGTTTTCCGGTTCCAATCCGAACGACCCTGAGGTGAACGCCATGGTTCAATTGCAGCCGTTGTCGGTTCCGCGCCGCGCGCGAGTCGGCCTCTACAGCATCGGCCACGCCCACTACTGGCGCCAGTTCGACGGCCTTCTGCCCCGCCTCCTCGACTACGGCCGTTTCATCGAGGAGCGCCTGTCCGCCTGGTGCGAGGTGCACAATTTCGGCATGGTGGATGACGAAGAGAAGGGCCGCGCCGCCGGCGAATGTTTCAACCAGAGGAACGTCGATCTCCTCGTGTGCCACGCGGCGACCTACGCCATGAGCGCCTCGCATCTGCCGGTCGCGCGCATCTGTCCGCGGCCCGTGCTGGTCCTCAACCTGCAACCGTGCGAGCGCATGAACTACGCGAAAACCACCACCGGCGAGTGGCTGGCGCATTGCTGCGCCTGCTCTGTGCCCGAGATCGCCAACGCCTTCACGCGCGCGGGGATTGCGTTTCATCTGGTCAGCGGGCTGTTGGGATTGCCGGAGACTCCCGCCGTGTCGCTCACCGACGAGGTTACGGCGGAGCATCCCGACGCCGTGGCCGCCTGGCGCGAGATCGAGGAGTGGGCGCGCGCCGCCACGGTCCAGCGCACGCTGGCCGCCGGTCGCATGGGCTTTCTCGGCCACACCTATCCCGGCATGTTGGACATGTACAGCGACTTCACCGTCATTACCGCGCAGAGCGGCATGCACGTGGAAATCCTGGAGATGTGCGACCTGGCGCGGCTGGTATCGGAGGTGACGGACGAAGAAGTGCGCGAGAAGCGGCGCGAGGTGGAGGAGATCTTCGTCATCAGCGAGGATTCTCCCGCCGATCCCCTGGCGCGGCGGCCCTCGCCGGAGGCGCTGGAGGCGGCCTGCCGCGTGGCGGTCGCACAGGAGCGGCTGGTGCGCGAGTACCGGCTGGACGCGCTCACCTACTACTATCGCGGCGCGCCCGGCAACGAGTACGAACGCCTGCAGGAGGCCTTCATCCTGGGCCATTCGCTGCTCACGGCGCGCGGCGTCCCCTGCTCGGGCGAAGGCGACATGAAGACCGCCTTGGCGATGAAAATCTGCGACACGCTGGGGGTCGGCGGCAGCTACTGCGAGGTCGTGGCGACGGATTTCGCCGATCAGACCATACTCCTGGGTCACGACGGCCCCTTCCACGTCGGCATCTCGCAGGGGAAGCCCATCCTGCGCGGGTTGGGACTCTATCACGGCAAGGCGGGCGCGGGCGTCTCGGTCGAGGCCAAGGTGAAGACGGGGCCGGTCACCACGCTGGGAGTGACGCAGACGCGCGCCGGACGGCTGGCCATGATCGTCAACCAGGGCCGCTCGACCGACGGCCCCATCCTGGCCATCGGCAACACCATGACGCCGGTCGCCTTCGAGATGCCGCCGCGGCGCCTGATGGACGAGTGGTTCGCGCTGGGGCCGACGCACCACTTCGCGCTCTCGGTCGGGCGCAACGCCTCGCTGTTCAGGAAAGTCGCGCAGCTTCTGGACTGGCCGTTCGCTGCGGTAGCCATGTAACGCCGGCATCTTGCCGGCTTGCGTGTGGACATCTTGTCCATACGCTTCCGTCGGCGGTTGGATGGCCTGCGAAGCGTGGGGGCGAGACGCCGCCCACGCAAGCCGGCAGGATGCCGGCGCTACAGATGGAGGCTCGCATGGAACCCAACCCCTACTTCGGCGTGGTGCTGCACGCCGTGGGCGGCCTGGCCGCCGCCAGCTTCTACATCCCCTACAAGCGCGTGCGCGGCTGGAAGTGGGAAAGCTACTGGCTGGCGGGCGGCTTCTTCAGCTGGATCATCGCGCCGTGGGTACTGGCCGGGCTGTTCGTGCCGCGGCTGGGCGAGATCCTTTCGGCCGCGCCGGCCGGCGCCATCTTCTGGAGCTACTTTTTCGGCCTACTGTGGGGCGTCGGCGGCCTTACCTTCGGCCTGTCGATGCGCTACCTGGGCATCTCGCTGGGATACGCGCTGGCGCTGGGCTTCTGCGCCGCCTTCGGAACCTTGATCCCTCCCATTTTCCACCAGACCTTCCCTGCACTCGTCGAGACGACCGGCGGACGCATCGTGCTGGCCGGCGTGGGCGTCTGCCTTGGCGGCATCGCCGTCTGCGGGCGCGCGGGCATGTTGAAGGAGAAGGAGCTGTCCCACGCGCAAAAACAGGCGCAAATCCGGGAGTTCAACTTCGCCCGGGGCGTCTGGGTCGCCGTGTTCGCGGGGGTGATGAGCGCCTCTATGGCCTTCGCCATCGACGCGGGCAAGCCCATCGCGCAATCGGCCGTCCGCCTGGGCACTGCCGACCTCCGGCAGAACTTCACCGTGTTCATCTTCATCCTGGCGGGCGGATTCACGACCAACTTCGTCTGGTGCATCATCCTGCACCTTCGCAACCGCAGCGCCGGCGACTACCTTGACGGGGCGACGCCGCCTCACAAACTATCTCCTGTGCGCGCTGGCGGGCGTGACCTGGTATCTGCATCCACCTTCTACGGCATGGGCACGACGCAGATGGGCCGCCTGACTTCTCCAGTTGGACGCTGCACATGGCCTTCATCATCATCTTCCTCGAACCTGTGGCGCTGGCATTGGCGGGTGGAAGGGCAGCAGCCGGCGCACCCGGCTCTGGATTGCCGCGGGCATCGCCGTCCTCGTCGCCTCGACCCTCGTGGTCGGCTACGGCAACAAGCTCGGCGGGTAGGAACGGCCGGGAGGGCGGGGAGAAGCGACCTGAGGTTCATGTTCGAGAACCTGGCGGCCGTGCTGGAGCGCAGGGTCGCCGGAGCGCGGTATCTGCGGGGAAGTAAAGACCCACGCGCGCGTTCCCGTCCCAGAGAACGCGCGCCTGATGGGAAACGCGAATTACCCGGCCCAGCCGCCGCCCGCCGCGAACGCCTACCGCCCCGCAGGTACGACTTCGACGCGGAAGCAGAGGATGTCCCTTATTGCGGCAGGGGAACTACTTCCACCGCCAAGTCAAGCGTATCGCCGCCGCGCCAGGAAAACCACGCCACACCCTGATGGACCAAATCCCAGGATATGATGTAGCGGCCGGGTTTCTCCGGCGCAACGAGTTTCGCAGTGACGGTAATGGCATCCCCCGGATTCACGTCGCGCGGAAAGTCCGTGCGCGCTCCATTGAGAAGCAGCAGCTTGCCCTCAGGCGTGTAGAGGTGGTATGCGAGACCCACGGGACCTCTCCAACGCCAAACGCCGTCGCCGTTGTTGCGAACACTGATCGACACCGGGATCATCGCGCCGGCCGTGACTTGCGCAGGAACTTCATGGTCCTCGAATCGCACAGCATAAAAACGATCCGTCAACTCCTTGGCGACCCGGCCCGGAACGCTGTACGCGTGGGCGCGCGCAACGGCCGGCGCGGCCAGCGCGGCGGCAGGTTCCACCACGGGCACCGGCGACGGCGTCGCCCGGACTACCGCAGGCGGCGCCGCTGGCGCGGTGGACCTTTCACACGCCAGCGCAATCAATAACACCGAAATAAGTGAACCCAATAGTACGATCCAACTTGCTCTCATAGTTTTATCCCCCTTCGATCTGGCTTGTTTTTCCGCTATTCATTTGACCCGGTGAAGCGACCGCAGCTTCATCATCCGCAGCGTTCCTCCAGGCGTTCCCCATTACGAGCCCGGTACGTCGATCGTCAAGACATCGGGAAAGGGTTGAATCCCCTCCTGGACCAGTTGGACAGAACATCGATACGAGTCGCCCGGCTTGACGGGGCTGGTCGAATCGGGCCCCAGGTACGCACTCCACGGCGGAGGAATGTCCACGATGACCGACTCGCCAGGGTGCAGGCAGCGCGGCAGGTCGCGCCGATACACCGCCGAACCGCCGCCATTGCGGCAGTCCACATGAATACGAACGGCCCCCAATGGTTTCGGTAACGCATACACGTTCACCCAGGGAGAATTTCCCTCATTGGTCACACGGATGCCCAAGTACCCTCGCCTGTGCGGACGCTCCAGGTCTAGTCGACACTTCAGGGCGTCGGCAGGAAGACGGGCGGTGTACGCCGGGGGGAAAAACCAGTGCCGGGCGCGCCATTCGTCCTGCAAGGGGCCGGGAAGAACCCAGAGAGCCTGGTCGTAGTAGTTCTCCAACATGGCGACTTCGCCGCCAAGGTCGCGCAGAAAAGCCGACTCGCTGGCCGCAATGACCACCCTGGACGCCGGCAACTCGCCGTCTGCCGACGAAAAATTGCGGAAAATCGTGCGAGGTAACGCCAGTTGATAGTCGTAATACTTCCGCAGACTAAAGGCGCTCAGATCATAGGCGATGGCATCCGGCGCCGCGTGATTTTCCCGCAGCCAGGTGTCGATAGCCCGTGCGCCGAGTAGAGAACGCGATGGCGGAACGAAATACCTGTAGAAGGTCCATGCGCCCGAAGAGAGGAATACGACGCCCAGGGCAGCGAGCGCAGCGTATTGGAGTGCGCGTGGCTTCGGGAGCAGCACCACCAGGCCTCCTGCCAAGGCAAGGAGAGAAATGGTGGTAATCGCGTGGAATCCACCCGCCAACTGCTGCAACGCGTAAATGCCGAGAGTAGCCGAAACGTCCGTAAACGGTCGGGATTCCAGAAAATGCCGCCACTGGGCGAAAAAGATCAACGCAAAAACTGCCGCCAAGACCACCGCTGCGGCCGTATCCAGCAGTCCCCACGACCGGCGAAAGACTCGCGCGGGATGGAGGGCAAGAAATCCAAGCAACAAGACGGGAGCAATAACACTCTCACTGTGGCGTCCATAGTACACCGTGTCGCCGCGGCCTCCTCCGTGAAGGAAGGTGGCCGAAGTAAGCAAGATGAGAACGAACGACGCCACAATGTATACGAGCACCCATCGCCGCACTCGCACATGCTGGGGCGCGGACTCGTCAGGCGCCCCGAAAAGCAGGCGTAGTGCGGCTACCAGACCTGCGGCAAAGACGAGGTAGGAACAGGCGAAAAGATACCAGAGGTGTCCCGCGACCGTACCCAAAAAGGGAAAGAAATGTTCTGTGGAAAGCAGAGGAAGCACGCGCCCAAGATTGCGGGAAAGAGACTTGGCCGTTTTCTCCGCATAAATCTTGGCGGCACCGTCAAACACGCGTTCGATAGCCTCAATGAACAGCGCAACTATGACAACGGCCAGAAGACACTGCAATGCGATGCGTGTGCTCAGCCTGCCGGTGCGCCACAGCGCGACAAACAACAGCAATGCCAGCGGTATCAGTACGGCCGCCCGGCTGTGTATCGCAAATAGCAGCGCCACGAAAACCACGAATGCCATGGCGTCGCTGCGTCTTCCGGTTTCAACCAGGCGCCCCAAGGCAATGACGGAAAGCAGGAAAGCAGGAGCAAAGCTGGTCATGGTGTAGAGCGTATTGGAGGTCACCAGGAACGAGGGATAAAGACACGTCAGCAGGCTGGCCAACGCCGCAACGCGTGGCGGCGCGTCAAACCATCGCGTGGCCATGTGGTACAGCATGGGGAGACAGAGGCTGATCATCAGCCCGCCAATGAAGAGACTGGCGCGATAGGCGGTGTATGGATCGCTGAAAAGAACGTAGGCCGGCGTCAGGAATATGGAGTGGCCCCATCGGGCCGGCCCGGTCACGACGTTGATGGGAACGCCTGTACCGGCCAGGAGGCGGGCGTTTCCGATGTAACAGGCCTCGTCGCCGTAGACCAGAGGCAGAACCATGATGCTGGCCATGGCCCAGTGCACCGCGACGAGCACGACCACCAAGACACCCAGTACGACGCGGGATTTGAGGTTTTGAGTCAGGTTCATGATCCAAGGCAGCCCCACGATCGCAAGCAGCAGATTTGGTTTTGTAACATTTTCAATTCAGCGGTTCAAGTAACTTTGCCGCTTGTTCGGAGGCCCTGCGCCGATTCATCCCCCATGCCGCCAGCCACGCCACCCCCACGCACGCCCCCGCCGCCGTCCACACCTGCCACAGCCTCCAGCGGTCGTGGTAGTCCTTGCCCACGAGGCTCTCGTAGGCCGTCGCGGGACGCGGCAAGCGGGCGGCCAGGCGGTCGCGGGCGGCGGCGCTCCATCCCAATCCCGTCGCCGCCAGGCTCTCCCCATACCACCGCTCCAGAATCCGCTCCTCGCCCAGGGCTACCCTGTAGTCGCCGACCATGGCCCCATGATAGCGCCGAAAGAGGTGCGCGCGCAGCTCCCAGAGGAATCGGTCGCGCGTGGGATAATCGCTGTAAAAGCGCTTCCAACCCGACTCGAAGAAGCCCTGCATGGCGCGTCGATAGTCGCCGGCTCGGGCCGCCAGCGTCGCGCGCAGGGCCGCTTCCGGGGCGCGCGATTGCACCCGCCAGCGGCCGCCCGCATCCGTGATGGTGTAATGGGGCGAGACGCCGGGCACGTACTCGCTGATCCAAGGCGGCGGGGGTGGACCATCCGGCACGACGACGGACAATAAGCTCCGCACCTTCTCATCCCAGGCCAGGGGCGTGTCGCCGACCAGTCCGGCGAAGGCGGCGTCGCCGGCCAGCGTCTCGCGCCAGCCGGCTTCCGGGTCGCCCGCGTCCAGGCGCCGGTTGCGGAAGATCACGTGCTCGAATACGGCCAGAAGGACGTCTGCTCCGCGCTCGGAGAGACCCAGCGTTGTGAAGCGCCGCTCCGCCAGCGCGCGCATGTCGTTTTCAAAATCGCTCGACCACCGCGCCAGCTCGTCCCGATGCAAGGCGGCGGCTCGCGTGTCTTCTTCGTGCAACTCTTCCAGCGTAAAGACCGAAAAGAACACGCCCGCCTCGGTCTCGTGCCGGTATCCGAAGGGCCGGTCGGGATTGAGCGAGAGAAACCCGCAGAGCGCCAGCGCGGCGATGGAGAAGCCGGCGGCGAGGCGGGGGGCGCCGCTCGCGTCCCACGGGAGACGTTCCCGGCGCAGGAGGAGCAGCCCGCCCAGGGCCAGCAGGGATGCCGCCACGTTGATCCAGAGGTCCTCCACGTCGCCGATGCGCCGCGGCAGCACGCCTTGCAGCATCTCGTCGCCCACTCCCAGCGTGAAGACGACAAGCGCGGCCAGGGGATGGACGCTCCAGTCCGTCCAATGCCGGCGAAGCGCGAAGAGGACAAGACAGGAGAGCACGCCGTAGAGGATGAAGTGGATGCGGGCGGCGGCGCCGTGGGCGTGGCTGAACGCCCATGCGCCCAGTGCCACCAGGAGCAACCAGGCGGCCAGCCGCGCCAGGCCCGCCCGTCCGGTGAAAGCCCGCCGCGCCCAAAGCCGCCTGGCCAGGTATCCGGCCGCCACGAGCAGGCAGGCCGCCGTCCCGATGCTGTACCATTTTGGGCGAACCAGCGCGCTCCACCAGAAGACGGCGTAGTTGAACTGGCCGGTGGTGTAAATCAGCGCCGTCCAGGCTGCGACGGCGCTCCAGGCCAAGTGGGCGCGGGCTGCATCCGGCGGTCGAGTAAGGATCATGCCGTCAACCTGTCCGCCGCCCATGGGCAATCGGGGTCCTCATGGGGATGGTTTACCGCTTGGTGGGTTGAACGTAAACCCTGCATCGCAGGCCCCTCACCCTAACCCTCTCCCGAGGAGAGGGACCATATCTCCCAGAAGGAGAGGGGTTGCACCCTCCCTCGGAGAGGGATTGCACCTCCTGCCAGGGAGAGGTCGGCGCGAGCGCCGGGTGAGGTGGACAGGCGCGTCCCCTCACCCTAACCCTCCCCGAGGGGAGAGGGGATGCCATCTCCCCGGAGGAGAGGATTGCACCTCTCCTTGGGGAGAGGTCGGCGCGGAGCGCCGCAGGTGAGGAAACCCGCTACGGCGCCAGGAGGTCCAGCATGGTCGCCAGTTCCGCCGGGTCGGAGGTGGGTTTACGGCAGGCGTAGTTGGAGCAGACGTAAGCCAGCGCCGCCCCGCCGCCCGCCGCTTTGCCCTCCGGGAGCGGCAGCGTCTCGATGTTGCGGCCGTTGGTACTGGCCAGGACCACGTTGGGCAGGAACCGCCGCACCACTTCCGCCCGCAGGGCCTGGTACTTGGGATCGTCCGGTTCGCCCGCCAAGACGATCTCCGCGGCGTCGCCAGGTAGAAGTCCGGCGCACAGGAGCCGCCCGTGCATCTGCGGGACTTCGACCATCGCTTCCGCCATGCCCAAGAGCGACAGCCGCGCCTTCTGCCAGTAGTCGGGGCGATCCAGGAGGCGCGCCAGCCGCAAGAGCGCTCCGTGGCCAGCGATGCCCGAGGGCGTGGCGTTGTCGTCGGTGTCCTTGCGGCGCACGATCAGCGCCTCGTGATCGACGCCCACGGCATAGAATCCCCCATCCCTGGGATCGAAGAAGAGCTCGAGCATGGCCTTGGCCAGTTCCTCCGCCTGTCGCAGGCGAAGCAAGGGGCCGCCAGCCTGGTAGAGATCGATGAGGGCGTGGATCATGGCCGCGTAGTCGCTGCACTGCGCCGGCGGCTGGGCCGCCCGCCGCGATGGACGCGCAGAGCCGGCGGCCGGAATCGCGCATCTCGGCGAGGATGAAATCCGCCGCTGCTGGGCGGCGGTGAGATACCGCCCGTCGCCGAGGACCGCGTAGCCTTTGGCCAGGGCGGAAATGGCCAGGCCGTTCCAGTCCAGGAGGATCTTGTCGTCGCGCCCGGGAGGGACGCGCTGTCGCGCGGCCAGGAGTCTGGCGCGCGCCTCGGCCAAGGCGCCTGGACCTCTTCGTCGGACTTTCCGAAGCGGCGCGACAACTCCTCGATGGTCGCCGCCAAGTGGAGGACGGTGCGGCCGTGCTCGAAGTTGCCGTCGTCCGTGACGCCGTAGCGCGCGCACACGAGCGCGGCCGCCGGTTCGCCCACGACCTCGGCGATCTCAGCGTCCAGACGAAGAAGCGCCCCTCCCCGCCTTCACTGTCGGCGTCCTGGGTCGAGTA
Source organism: bacterium (assembly GCA_015075175.1). Lineage (GTDB taxonomy): Bacteria > Hinthialibacterota > Hinthialibacteria > H5-UNCL2 > H5-UNCL2 > H5-UNCL2. The sequence goes on along the minus strand of JABTUV010000009.1, from coordinate 23,617 downwards.
GAAGCCCGCCGCCGGGTCCAGCATCTCGCGCAGCATGTAGTCCAGCGTCTCGCGGGCGATGCGCGCAAAGAACGCGTCGCCGGTGGCCTGGTAAGCTTCCAGGTAGAGCGCGGCCAGGAGCGCGTTGTCGTAGAGCATTTTCTCGAAGTGGGGGACCTGCCAGGCGGCGTCCACGCTGTAGCGATGGAAGCCGCCGCCGAGTTGGTCGTAGACGCCGCCCCTCCGCCATGGCGCGCAGCGAGTGGGTGACGATTCCCCAACAGCCGGGATCGCCGCCGCAGCGGGATTGGCGCAGAAGGAACGACAGGCTCATTCTCTGCGGGAACTTGGGCGCGTGTCCGAAGCCGCCGTGCTCGGGATCATGGCCGGCGGCGATGCGCCCCGCCGTCTCGCGCAACAGCTCGCGCGACAACAGCCGCCCCGACGCCCCGTAGGAACCCAACGCCGCCAGGTGTTGCACCAGCCGCTCCGCCTGCGCGTCGATCTCCGACCGATGCTCGCGGTAAAAGCGAACGATTTCCGAAAGCACGCGCCGGAACGACGGCATCCCGTAGCGCTCCTCGGGCGGAAAGTACGTCCCGCCGAAGAAGGGTTTGCCTTCCGGCGTCAGGAACACCGACATGGGCCACCCGCCGCTGCGCGTCATCGCTACGACCGCGTCCATGTAGATGGCGTCCAAGTCGGGCCGCTCCTCGCGGTCGACCTTGATGCAAACGAAATGCTCGTTGAGATAACGGGCCGTTGCTTCGTCTTCAAAAGATTCCCGCTCCATCACATGGCACCAGTGGCAGGCGGAGTAGCCGACGGAGAGGAAGATGGGTTTGTCTTCCTCTTTGGCGCGCGCGAGCGCCTCCGGTCCCCAGGGATACCAGTCCACGGGGTTGTGGGCATGCTGCAAGAGGTAGGGACTCGTCTCGTGGATGAGGCGGTTGGCGTACGGAGCGGGCTTGGACATGTTTGGACCTTTCTCGAAGTGTGCGAGAGCAAGCAGGGCGGCGCACGCCGGCAGCGCAGCGTACATCCATCGGCGTCGCTTGCCGCGCATGGCCGAGGTACCCTTTCTGCGAGGGCGAACGCGGGGCGCTCTGTGCACCGCCGGCGTTCAGCTTAGACCCGGCCGGAGGCGGTGTAAAGGGCGTGTCGCAGCCTTGAAGAGGTGGAGCCGCCGGCTGCATGACGGCGGTCCTCGACCTCAAGCCCGCGCCCACGCACCCGCCCCCCTTATTACGGGGGGAGATTGCAGATTTTGTTGTCACTTGCCGATTCTACGATATACTACCGTATGGCAATGCGCCCCCGAGCTCCTCGACCTGCCTGCTTCGGGCGCGCCGGCCGCTTTCAGCCCTGACGGCTGATGCGACTGGAATTGCAGATGCGTTCCAGGGGGATTGTCCATGCCTGCCGTTATCACACGTTCCACACTCGCAGTCTGCCTGTTCTTCACGTGTGCCGGGTATGCCGGCCAGCTGCCCGCCGCGTTGCGCGGCGAGTACCACCGGCCGTATCCGGCCGCGGCGGCGGACCTGAAGACCCGCACACCGAGGGCCGCCGCCGGCCCCTGGCAGGTCGCAACGCTGCCCCTCGGCCCCCTGGCCGGCAACCTACTGGGACCCGCCGAGCTGGCCATCGACTCCGCCCGCCATCGCCTCTACGTCTCGGCCCGGTTCTCGGACTGCGTCGCCGTGGTGGACACCAACGTCAACTGCGTGATCGCCAAGATTCCCGTGGGCCTGCGTCCCGTCGGCATCGCGCTCGACGCCGACGCGGAAGTGGCGTTCGTGGCCTGCAACCTCTCCGACGCCGTCTATCTCTTCGACACCCGAAACTACGAGGTGCTCGGTTACATCCCGGTCGGCCGGCGGCCGCAGGGCCTGGCCTACGACCCCACGCGCCGCAAGCTGTACGTGGGCAATACGCTGGACGATACGGTCACGGTCATCGACCTCTTGTCCGCGGCGCCGCCGGCGACTCTCCGCGTCGGCGCCTATCCCTTTGCGCTCCGCTACCTGCCCGGCCCGGACCGCGTGGTCGTCGTCAACGCCAGTTCCAACACGGTGCACGTGATCAATCCGGCCGGCGACGTGGTCGACGCCACCCTGGTTACCGGCCGCACGCCGGTGGACGCCGCTTACGACGACGCGCGCGCGCGGCTGTACGTCAGCTGTTATACGGACGGCGTAGTGAAGTCGCACTCGCTGGACGGCTCGCATTCCAGCGTCCTGACCGCGCCGGGAGCGACCGCCTGGGGCCTGGATTACGATCCGGACCGGCAATGGCTGTTCATCGGGGTCGAGGAGACGCATCGCATCCGGGTCTTCGACACGGTCGCCGCACAATACGTGCGCGAGGTTCCCGCCAGCGTTGAACCGCAGGGGCTGCGCTTGGACCTTTCGCGCGGGATGCTTTACAACGCCAACAGCGGCAGCGACCTCGTCATCGCTTACGATATCGCCGCCGACGAGGCGCAGAACATCCTCACCGGGCAGGATCCCACCGACCTGGCCATGGACGGCGACAGCAACGCCCTCTACGTCTCAGTTTTCGGCAGCAACGACATTCTGGGCATCGACGGCAGCGATCTCTCGCTCATCTACAGGCAACCGGTGGGGCTGTCGCCGCACGGGCTGGCGCTGGACGGTCCGCGCGACCGCTTGGCCGTCATCAACTGGAACGACAACAGCGTCACCTTCCATCGCGCCACCGACGGGCGGCTGCTGGCCAAGCGCAACGGCCGGGCCGGGCCGTGGGACCTGGCGCTTAATCAGCCCGGCGACAAGTGGTACGTGAGCGGCCGCCTCAGCGGCATGATCGCCACGTATTCGGGAACTAACGTCTCGGACAGGTTCACCGCGCAGTTTCAACCGACCGGCCTGGCCAAGCATCCGTCCCAAGACTTGCTGTACGTCTGCGACTCCCCGCTGGGACCGGGGCAGTTGGGGCGGCTGATCGCGTTTAACCTTCCCAGCTACAACCCTGGCTTCATCATTCCCGCCGGCACGGACCCCATCGGCGTAGCCGTGGACGCCGACCGGCAGCAGGTCTATTGGGCCAACTCGGACTTGGACACGCTGGGCTTCGCGCACGCGCTCACCGGCGCCGCCACGGGGTCCGTGCCGGTCGCCGCCGGGCCGGTCGACGTGCTGGCGGACGGCGCCGGCCAACGCCTTTTTCTCAGCAACTTCCTGGCCGACCGGGTCAGTGTGCTGCGCACGACTTCCGGCACGCCGGAACTGGAGCACGAGATTGCCGTGGGCGCGTCGCCGTGGCGACTCGCCTACAATCCCGTCAGCCGCACGGCGTACGTGGGCAACCGCAACAGCGGCACGCTCTCGATTCTTTCCAACCCGACGGATCCGGGCCGCACCCCGCCGGCCGCGCCCGCCGGACTCTCCGCGCGCGCCTCGGGCAAGCGCGTCATCCTCAACTGGGACCAGGTGAACAATCCCGAGGTGGTGGGACTCGATGTTTATCGCTCGGAGGTTACAAGCACGGACTTCGTGCGCGTCAATCCCTCGCGCCTGGCGGCCTCGACGACGGAGTTCGTCGATCCCCACGTGGTCTACGGCCTGCCCTATACCTACGCCGTGGTCGCGCGCGACCGGTTCGGCCTGGCCACGCCGGTGTTGGCGGCGGCGACCACGACCATTACGCCGCAGGAAGTTCCCAGCGCCGGCTTCAGAGTCGTCATCGACGACTTCGTGCGCGTGGCCGGGCGCGGCGAAACGGTCGAGTATCCGGCCGTGGTCGAGTCCTACGGCGGCTGGAGCGAACCCGTCCATCTGGAGTGTTACGTGGAGAACGGCGAGGCGGACGTGGAGATTCTGCCCGGTAAGGGCGTGATCGCCTCGCCCACGGGGACGCCGGTGCGATTACGCGTGCGAGCGAGCGACGCGGCGCCCACGCGCGCGCTGGGCGGCATCCTGCGCGGAGAGTCCGGCGGCCTTGCCGGCCTGGATCGCCGCGCCCCCTTCTGCCTGGTCGTCCGCCCCGACGACCGGCCCGACTTCCGCGTGCTCTTGGCCGACGTGGGTCGCTCCCGCGTCGGCGCCTTTGAAAAACAGGTGCTATTGGGGCGCACGGAGCCGCCTCCCACCGACGGCCGCCGCTACTCCATCCTCGTTTTCAACATGAACGAGGCCTGGACCATCGATCCCGCCGGCAGCGAAGCCGTCTGGAAGCTGTACACGACCCAGACCGACCGGCTCGGCTTCTTCCAGCAGGAGATGGCGGAGACCCAGTTCGGCTTCTATCGGGCGCAGGCCTACATGGCGGCGGACGAGACCTCCTACGTGGCGCAGACCATCTATCGCTATTACGGCATCGAGCGGGGCGTGAGCCGCCTCTTCCTGGGGACCGACGCGCCCGACTCGGCGACCGGCACGCTGGACGCAAGGCGCGCGCTCTCGCTGGAGGGCCGCGTTATCGGTCGCCAACCCGACCGCTCCTCGGTGCAATTGGAGGTCGTCTCGCCGTCCGGCCGGAGCGTGAAGATTCCCGCGCTCCTTACCAACGACGCCGGCCGCTTCGGCGTGGCGCTGCCCTTTGCCAACGCCGGCCTGCCCATTCCCCCCATCACGCTGGACGAGACCGGCTGGTATCGCGTGACCGGCGCCAACGTCGGCAGCTATTACTTCGTAGCCAGCCAGAGCGACCCGCTGCTCCTGCCGGTTGGCGCGGTGAGTGGAGCGGACTGGAAGGCGGTGATCGTGACGGGGTTATCCAGCGTGGCGGGGGACAAGCGCAACGAGGCGGCGCGGGCCGGCTCGGACGCCGTTTACCGCGCGCTCTCGGATCGCCGCTTCGGACTGGGGGATATCTACTGGCTGGGCGATCCGGCGGACAGCCGGGTCCTGGTGGCGCCCAGCGTCAACGCCCTGGACAGCGCGCTCTCCGCCGTTGGTGACGGCGGCGCGGCGGACGATCCGCTGCTGGTCCATCTCTGCGGGCACGGGATTCCCGGCGCCGACCCGGGACTGCTCCTTTCGGGCACGCCCGCCTCCGGCGAAGTGCTGCGGCGCTCGCAACTGGCCGCCATGCTCAATGCCTTTGCGAACACGCATCCGATCGTGGTCATTCTGGACTTCAACGATGCCGGAAGCTGGATTACGGCGCTGGCCGGGCCCAATCGCGCGGTTCTGGCCGCCTGCGATACCGGCGAGGAGGCCTACGTGGCGGCGGGCGGCAGGCTCTCGTTTTCAACTTTACTGGCTACCGCGCTGCGGAGTTCGGCGCCTCTGGGCAAGGCCTTTTCGGAGACGCGCGGGACGCTCCTGGGCATCCCCGCGCTCTTTCGCCAGTCCCCACGCGCCGACTTCGCGCCGGGTGTGGCCGACCGGATCGTCTCCTACCCCAACGGACTGCCCAACGTGCCGCCCGCCTTCGGCGCCGGGCAACTGTCGCGCATGGTCTACAGCGGCGAGGCGCTCAACCTGGTCGCCCAGGTCTCCGATCCCGACGGACGCTTCGACGTCCGGGACGTGCTGGCGCTGGTGGTGGCGGGCGAGGCGCCGACCGAGTATGGACCCGAGGCGGACGCCGGCCTGCGCTCGCCCGAGGTCGCGCACACGGTCGTTCCGCTGATGGCGGATTCCGGCAGCGACCTCTATGCCGCGGCGGCATCGTGCCGCGCGCGAAGAGCTCTACACCGCGGTGTTCGCGGCCTTCGATCATGCGGGCAACGTGGCGGTCTTCGAGCCGGAGGCGGCGGGGGAGCCGCTGCCCATCTTCAAGGCGCAGGGCGGGCCGGCCCGCGCCGCCTCCGCGGATCCCGCCCAGCCGCGCCGCGACGTGCGCCTCTCCGCCGTCTCCGCGCCGCCCGCCGCGCTCGCCGACGTCTCCCGCAACGGCAGCGTCGACACCGACGACCTCTTCGCCTTTTCGCTCGCCTGGGGCTCGACCGCTCCCGCGCTGCTTCTCCTCAACGAGGGCGAGGAACCGCCCCTGCCCGTGAAAGCCGACTTCAACCACGACGGCCTCGTCAACGGCGAGGACCTCCTGATCCTGACGGGGGTTCTCAGCAGCCAGTAGGGAAGGACATGCGGGAGAGGAGAATGTGAATTCTCGAGTCGTCCGCAAGAAAAGAAAATCCGAGTTCTCGAGTAGTCCGCGGCAGCGGACGTATCGAGAGAACGGCATGAGCGCGGGCCTCTCGCATGTAAGCCGCCGTGCCTCTCGATAGCTCTCCCGAGTAGCCAAGCGCATCGAGGGACGGCCCCGAAGTTGCCTTGCCGCTCCAACGCGAGTCGCGCGGCGTGCGCCGGCTCACACGCGATTGCGGTGCGCGGTGCGCACCCTACGTGGGCTGCTCCTCGCCCTTGAAGTGGATGTCCTCGTGGCAGCAGATGTACTTGATCTGCGAGCGGTTGACGGAGATGAAGCCCGCCTCCTCCAGGACGCGCCCGTAGTGGTCGGTCACGCGCACTTCGGTGAGCGGCAGAAACGAGATGTGCGGATCGTTCATGGCGTCGGAGAGGCGGAAGTTGTCGCGGATGTGGAGAATGCCCTCGATGACGAGGTTGTCCACCAGCCGCATCTTGACGCGCTCGGGACGGCGCGGCTTCTTGATGAAGGTCTGGTCGGGCGGCGGCACCGGCCGCGGCCCGCCGCCCCCCCGCGGGCCTTCCACCCGGTTCACCACGAACTCGTCAGGGCGCTCTTTCTGCATGGTCACGTCTCCCGGTAGATTTTGTTGCGCAGGTATTCCGCCATGCGGTCCAGTCCCACGCGCTCCTGCAACATCGTGTCGCGGTCGCGCACGGTGGCGTCGTTTTTTTCCAGCGTCTCAAAGTCGATGGTGATGCAATAGGGCGTGCCGACCTCGTCCTGGCGGCGATAGCGCCGGCCGATCTGGCCCGTCTCGTCGTAGAACGCGCGCATGCGCTCGCGCTGCCGCAATTCCAACTCCAGCCTGCGTGCCACCTCGACCAGCGGCGGCTTCTTCATCAGGGGGAAGACTCCCACCTGCACCGGGGCGACCCGCGGATGGAAGCGCAGGACGGTCCGCTCCTCCCCGTCGGCGATGTCTTTATCATAGGCGTCGCACAGTACCGTCAGGATGCTCCTGTCCAGGCCCGCCGAGGTCTCGATCACGTGCGGCACGAATACCTCGCCGGACAGATCGTCCCGATATGACAAGTTCTTGCCGGAATGGCCCGCGTGCTGCGACAGGTCGAAATCCCCGCGGTTGTGCACCCCTTCCAGTTCCTTCCAGCCGAAGGGGAACTCGTACTCGATGTCCTCGGCGGCGCGCGCGTAGTGGGCCAGTTGTTCGTGCGCGCGCCAGCGCAGCTTGTCCGCCGAGACCCCCAGTATTTCGGTATAAAAGCGCCAGCGTTCGCCCTTCCAGTACTCGAACCACTTCGGCCCTTCCGCCTCGCGGATGAAGAATTGCATCTCCATCTGCTCGAACTCGCGCGAGCGGAAGATGAACGCCTTGGTGACGATCTCGTTGCGGAAGCTCTTGCCGACTTGGGCGATGCCGAAGGGCACGCGCAGCCGCATCACCTGCTGAATCTGCTTGAAGTCGAGATAGATGGACTGGCAGGTTTCGGGCCGCAGGTAGACCTTCATGCCGGTTTCGTCCAGCGGCCCCAGTTGCGTGGCCAGCATGAGATTGAAGTTGCGCGGCTCCGTCAGGCTCTCCTTGCCGCCGCATTCGGGGCAGTTCTTCTGGTCGGGGTTTTCCAGCTGGTCCAGGCGAAAGCGCTTCTTGCACACCCGGCAATCGACCATGGGATCATGGAAACTGTCCACGTGTCCGGAGGCGACCCAGGTCTCGGGATGCATGAGGATGCTGCCGTCCATGCCCACCACGTCGTCTCGAGTAGTGACCATGAACTCCCACCACAGGTTGCGCAGGTTCTGCTTGAGCTCGACGCCCAGGGGACCGTAGTCCCAGCAGGAGGCCAGCCCGCCGTAGATTTCGCTGCTGGGAAAGACGAAGCCGCGGCGCTTGCAGAGCGAGACGATGTCGCCCAGCCCCGCCTCGAAGTCGGCCGTGCCGGATATGCGTGAACTTACGGTTGACACGCCAGCCCTTTCCGTGGGGCGGGTTCCACCCACCCCCCGAATGCCTTTCAATACGTTCCGTGGGTCTCACCCACCAGCCTACCTGTCCTTTCGACCGCTCCCCCGCTGTCCTTTCGACCGCTCCCCCGCTGTCATTTCGACCGCTCCCCAGCTGTCATTTCGACCGCTAGGGAAATCTTCCCCGCACTGCCGGGCGCGGCAGGCTGGGCGCAAGATTTCTCCTGCGGTCGAAATGACAACACCGATCGGCGCCACAGGCGATGAGGGTGGGTGGAACCCACCCTACCGGCCGCGCGGTTTGCTCTTGCCGCGCGCGTACTTGCGCACCTCGGCCAAGAAGTCCTCCAGGTACATCTTGGGAGGGTCCTTGGGGCGAACCACGAACTTAGTCAGGTCCTTGTCCGCGAAGGAAAGCCCTGTCAGATCCCGCCGCACCAGTTTCCGGCCCGTCTCCTCATCGGTCGTGATGGCGTACTTGCCCTGCGCCCAGCCCTTGGTCGACCAGCCGTCGCCGGTCTTGTGCAGGAAAACGATGGCCTCCTCGCCGGTCGCGTAGCTGGGCGCGCCGGGGGTCCATTGCAGGACCGGCCCGACCTGGCCGCCGCGTTCGGTGACGATGATGTTCTGCCGCTCCTCGCCGGACAGCGTGTCCGAAACCTGCATGAGGTAGTTGGTGTAAATCTGCTGCCGTTCGGGCGTCAACGTGACGACATAGGAATCCACCCGCAGGCACTTGACCACGTAGGCGGCGTCGGACTTCTGGGCCAGGTCCTTCAGCGTCATGGGAACCACGGTCATGGCGGAGGCCGACCCTGAAAGAGCCGCCAGCGCGACCGCAAAGACGATCCGAAGCATAACGAAATCAGTCTCCTTCGTCTGCACCGCGGGACGACACGTCGATCACGACAGGCCCGCAGGGGACAATATTGAAGCGGTTTCGCACCCACTTTGCAACGGCTTTTTTGACCAACCGGCGGCTGGTCGGCCAGAGGAGCGAGAGACCCGCAAGGTCGGTGAGGAGGCCCGGTGTGAGCAGGAGAAGCCCGCCGCACAGCACGGCCAAGCCGTCGGAGAGGGCGCCGGAGGGAATCTCGCCACGCTCCAGGCGCCGCCGCGCCTCCCAGAGGACCCGCAACCCCTCATAACGCGCCAGAAGCCCGCCGCACACGCCGGTGAGAATCACCAGTCCCACGGTCGGCAGGACGCCGATGAACGCGCCAACTTGCAAGAGCAGGTACACCTCCAGGTGGGGTACGCCGATAAAGAGGCCGACCAGCCACGGCAACACCCTCACAGTCTAGTCCATCCCGCCGGAAATGTCGCGCGGATCGATGCGCAGGTCGGCCAGTTTCATGTGCAGGTTCTTGCGATGCATGCCGGCCATTTCGGCGGCGCGCGAGACGTTGCCGCCGGCCTGCGCCAAAAGGCGCGTGAAGAAGCGCCGCTCGAAGTTCTCCAGCACGGTCTCCTTGGCGTCCCTGTACGACACGCCGTCCGGAATTTTTTCCCACGGGGGGCCGGCGGAGGCGACGCGCGCGGCCTCTCCGGGAACCGCCAGAAGGCTCGCCAGGTCGCGCGCTCCCAGCACCACCGCCCGCTCGATGATGTTTTCCAGCTCGCGCACGTTGCCCGGCCAGCGATAATGCGCCAGCGCCTCCAGGTCGGTCGCACCGAGAAACTCCCCGGGATCGCGGCGGTGTTTTTTCTCCAGGAAGTGCCGGATCAGCAGCGGGATGTCCTCGCGCCGCTCGCGCAGCGGCGGCAGGGTAAGGGGGACCACATTGAGGCGATAGTAGAGGTCCTCGCGGAAGAGGCCGGCCTGCACGCGCCCCTTCAGGTCGGCGTTGGTGGCCGCCAGGATGCGCACGTCCACGCGCTTGCTTTCCTGGCTGCCGACCGGCTCGATCACCTTCTCCTGCAGGGCGCGTAGGATTTTGCCCTGCATGGGCGGCTTCATGTCGCCGATCTCGTCCAGAAAGAGGGTCCCGCGGTGGGCCAGTTCCATCTTGCCCATGCGCGTGGCGACCGCGCCGGTGAAAGCGCCGCGCACGTGGCCGAAGAGCTCGCTTTCCAAGAGATCGTCGGGCACGGCCATGCAGTTGATGGAGACGAACGCGCCGCTCTTGCGGGGGCTGTACTCGTGAATGGCGCGCGCGACCAGCTCCTTGCCGGTTCCCGATTCTCCCAGGATGAGCACGGTGCTTTCGCTGTCGGCCACGCGCCGGATCATCTCGAACACGCGGGCCATGGCGGGCGACTTGCCGATCAGGTCCCCCAGGCCCTCGCGCTCGCGCCAGTACTGGATTTCCAGCTTGTCGCGCTGCATGTCCAGCCCCTTTTGGACGGTGACGCGCAGCTCGTCCATGTCGCAGGGCTTGGTGAGATAGTCCATCGCCCCCGCCTTCATGGCCCGGACGGCGTCCTTGGTCGACTCGTAGGCCGTCAGCATGATGACCTGCACGTAGGGCTGGTGCGACTTGATCCAGGCCAGCAGCTCCGCCCCCGACATCCCGGGCATGCGCATGTCCGTGACCACCACCCCCACGGGATGCTTCTCCAAGAGTCCGACGGCCTCCTCGCCGCTCTGGGCGGTAAACACCTGGTGGCCGTCCTCAAGCAGGTTCATCTTGAGGATTTTCAGCATCTTAACTTCATCATCGACGACCAGGACGGTCCCCATCGGCGCGACTCCCCTGCAACTTGACGTAAAGCCTAGCACGGGTGTGGTGAAATTACCACAGGGGAAAAACAGTTGTCCGACTTTGCGCGGATGTTATGCTTTCCAAAGGAGGGCGCCATGAGCCAGATTACTGTGACTTTGCCAGAAGAACGGTTGCGACAACTCCAGGAGTTGGCAGGGAATTGCCAACTGAGCGTCGAGGAGTTGGTGCGCGCCAGCATCGAGGACCTCCTGTCGGGTACGGATGAGGCCGTTGCGGCCGCTGTCAAGTTGGTACTGGAAAAGAACCGCGAACTTTACCGACGTCTCGCCTGATGCGCCATCTCGGCCTGCGCACGTTGCTCGAGCTGCATACCCGCATCCTGGAAACGACCGGAGGCCGTCCCGGTCTGTTGAATCCCGCCGCACTGGAGGCGTCTCTGCGCCAGGTGCAGATGACTTTTCAGGGCCGGGAACTCTATCCGACGCTGGTGGAAAAAGCGGCGGCGCTGGGGTATTGCATCATCGCCAATCATCCCTTTCTGGACGGAAACAAGCGCGTTGGACATGCCGCCATGGAGACACTGTTGGTCTTGAACGGGGGTCGGATCGCGGCGGAGGTCGACGAGCAGGAACGCATTATCCTTGACGTTGCCGCGGGGCAAATCGACTTGCGGGCATTCACCGCGTGGTTGCGCGACCATTGCGAGGGAGGCAGCGATGTCGTCTGAGAATGCGGCGGGGCGCCTCGGGCTCTTCGCCCCTCACGGACCTGGAGGTCCGTGCCACCCCATGAGCGGCGCGAGGGAGGATTCTTGTTCTCTTGCAAGAGAGGCAAAGCTTCGGGGAAGACTCGTGTCCCTTCAATGCGAATAGATGTGGCGGGCGTCGCGCGGGGCGGCGGCCGCCGCAGGCTCGGGGACCGGCGGACACTGCGGCAGGACGACGGTGAACGTACTGCCCTGGTTGGGGGTGCTCTGCAGCGTGATCATTCCCCCGTGCAACTCCACCAGCTTCTTGGTGATGGCCAGGCCCAGCCCCGTGCCCCCGTACTCGCGCGTGTCCGAGCCGTCCACCTGGGTGAAGCTCTCGAAGATGCTGTCCTGGTGCTCGTGGGGGATGCCGATGCCGCTGTCGGCGACGGTGACGCCGATCCAGCCTTCGGGCAAATAGAAGCCGTTGACGTGGCCGATAGCCACGGAGACGCGGATGCCGCCCTTGTGGGTGAACTTGACGGCGTTGCCGAGTAGGTTGAGGAGAATCTGGTCGAGCTTGATGGGATCGGCCTGGATGGGGGGCAGGCCGGCGGGGATGTCCAGCTCCAGCCGCAGCGCCTTGCGCTGGACCAGCGCCTCGATGGTGGAGACCGCGCCCCGGACCGCCTCCGCCACGTCCACCGGCTGCACGTTCAGCTTCATGCGCCCCGCTTCGATCTGCGACAGGTCCAGGATCGAGTTGATGAGGTTGAGGAGGTCGCGCCCGCGCTCGTAGATGCGGGAGACCTTGTCCTTCTGCTCCTCGTTGAGCGGTCCCACCATGCCGTCCAGGAGAATGCGCGAGAAACCCAGGATGGCGTTCATGGGGGTGCGGAGTTCGTGCGACATGTTGGCGACGAACTCGCTCTTGAGGCGGTCGGCGCGGAAGAGTTCGCGGTTGGCGCGCTCCAGCTCGCGCGACTGGCGGCGAATCTGTTCCACCGCTAGGGCATTGGAGAGCGCGATGGAGAGTTGCAGCACGGCGTGGGAGAGGAAGCCGCAGAGGTCCTCGGGATACGGAGCGGCGCGGGCCAGCAGGAGCGCCCCCAGGCGCTCCTCGCCGAAGCGCAGGGGGAAGCCGAGGACGTAAGCGTCCCCTTCGGGCGCGGCGGCGTCGGCGGGCGGGAAGCGATGGGCGGGGCCGTCGCTGCGCTCGACTTCCGGCAACCAGCCGTCCGGCTCGGAGAGGCCGGCCAGCAGCGCCCGCGCACGCGGCCCTTCCCCCAGGCTGGCGCGTGGAACCAGCTTGCCCTCCCGCCACAAGGCCAACATCGCCGCCTCCGACGCGCTCTGCCGCGCCAGCATGGAAAGCCCCTGCCGGATCACCACTGCGGGATCAATCGTGTTCAGAACGGCCAGAAAATCGGAGAAGGCGCGATTCTGCGCGCTCGTCTGCATGAGCAGCCGCCGCGACTCCTCCGCCTCCGAAAGCGACTGCCGCAAGGCGCTCGTCCGCTCGTGCACCAACTGCTCCAGCGTGCCGTAGAACTGCTGCAGGCGGCTGGTCATCACGTTGAAGGAGCGCGCCAACTGGCCGATCTCGTCCGCCCCGCGCACCGGGATGCGATGCTCCAGGTTGCCCTCGGCGACGCGGCGGGTGAAGCGCAAGAGTTCCTGTATGGGCGCCAGGATGCCGCGGCCCACCACCGCCCCGGCCAAGAGCAGCGTGACGAGCATGGCGGAGACAGTCACCCAAAAGACGCCGTGCTGCAGCTGGCGCAGGGGCGCCGCAAAGCGGCCGGTATCCACGCCAACCAGGAGCAGGCCCGGAGATGAACCGGAGTCGCCGGGCGGGTTCCACCACAACGGCAGCGGAAAGGCGGCCAGCTTGTACGCGTGATCGTCCTCGCGCACAAGCCCCTCCGAGGGATCGTGTTTCTTCCCGCTTGCGCGCGACTGCGCCAGCACGCGGGCCAACTCTTCCGCCGGCCACGACGCCGGATGGATGCGATCGGACCCCGACAACAGCACCCGGGATTCGTGCATCACGGCCAGGAAGGTATCCGTGCGCAACGCCAGCCGGCGCAGAGACTCGGGGGGCAGCGACAGGCCCACGGAAAGCGCCAGCGGGGGGCCGGTCGTCGAGGCGACGCGGATGGAGGTCGTCAGCATGAGTCCCTCGCGCGCGGACAGGCAGGAGGATACGGAGGATGCGGAAGGCAGGTGGGGTGCATGGGCGGGCGCGGGCAGCGAGCGGGGCGCGCGGGCCAGCAGCCGCCACGGCGGCTGGAGGGCATGGAGCTCGAGGCGGTCCGCGCAGGCTTCCTCCGCCCTCAGCATAGCCTGCTCAGCTTCGAGTCGTTCCGCCCGCTCGTCGAGCCACGCCACGAGGTCCGGCGCCTCCTCGCCTCCCTCCCAGCTCTCCAGCCGCGCCCGCAACTCCGGATCCTCCGCCAGCCGCCGCGCCAGGTCCACTTGTCGACGGCTCTGGTACAAGAGGTGCATCTGGAACACCTCATAAGCCTCGCGCAGCTGCTGTTCCGCGTGTTCCAGGTTGCTTTGCCGCATCAATCGCAGCACCAGTACGTCTACGACCAAGAGGGGCACGACGACCAAGGGGATGACCAAGGCCAACAGCTTGGTCCGCAGGGAGAGATTCTCTGTCCAGCCGACTATCCGCCGCAACACGCCTGGTCCCGTCCGTGCGAAATGGTCTCAGTTAGATCATATCGCCCGGAAGCGCGGGCGGCAAGGTGGTGAAGAGGCCGGGAACGTACCGGCTGTCATTTCGACCGAAGGGAGAAATCTCGCGGCTCGTTGGGGACGGTCGAGAGAGGTTGGGGGAGATTTCTCCCTTCGGTCGAAATGACAGTTGTGGGTCGGAGTGACAGTTGTGGGTCGAAATGACGGTTCTCGGAGGAAACAACGGCGCTGGGTGAGTGCTGCGCAACCGGGCGGCGGACCCGCGTGCCGGGGAGTGCGTCGCCGCCAAGCCTGACGGTTGCGCCTCCCGGCTTATTTGTCATTGACGCCCCGGACCGGCCCAGTGTATCTTTACGCTTGCAGGCGCGGGGCGTTCTCCGCGCCGTTACTTTAGGCAGGCATCGGACGTCCGTCTCCCCACGCCGCGACGCGCCGTTGTGACGACGCCTTGGGGCGCCGGAAAAAGGAGGACGGGATTGTCCAGGAACGCATACCGGGACGGGGTTGACCTGCCGGTCGGACCGGCGGGTTTGTACGATCCGCGTTTCGAGGCCGACGCCTGCGGCGTCGGCTTCGTGGCGGACATGCACGGACGCAAATCGAACCAGATCCTGCAGCAGGCGCTCCAGGTCCTGACCAACCTCGACCATCGCGGCGCCGCCGGCAGCGAACCCAACACGGGCGACGGCGCGGGCGTGCTCCTGCAGATGCCGCACAAGTTCCTGCAGGAGGCGGCCAGGAAGGCTCGCTTCACCCTGCCGTCCCCCGGCGAATACGGCTGCGGAATCATCTTCCTCCCGCGCAATCCGACCGTCCGCCGCAAGATCGAGCAGGCCTTCGAGCGCATCATCCAGTCCGAGGGCCAGCACTTCCTCGGCTGGCGCACCGTGCCGACCAACAACGCGTCGCTCGGCGAGACCGCCAAGTCCTGCGAGCCCTTCATGCGCCAGATCTTCATCGGCCGCGGCGACGACGTCACCGATGAGGTCACCTTCGAGCGCAAGCTCTACCTCATCCGCAAGCGCAGCTACTCGGAGATCCGCACCTCCACCATGGCGGGCGCCGAGCAGTGGTACGTCACCAGCCTCTCCAGCCGCACCCTCGTCTACAAGGGCATGCTGCTCACGGACCAGCTCGCGCGGTACTTCCCCGACCTCTCCGACCCCGCGATGGAGACGGCCATCGCCCTGGTCCACTCGCGCTTCAGCACGAACACCTTCCCGAGCTGGGACCGCGCGCACCCGTACCGCTACATTGCGCACAACGGCGAGATCAACACCCTCCGCGGCAACATCAACTGGATGCACGCCCGCGAGGCGCTCTTCGACACCTATTCGGGAAGACATCAGAAGATCCTGCCGGTGATCGAACCGGGGGCAGCGACTCGGCCTGTATCGACAACGTGGTGGAGATGCTGACCTTGTGCGGGCGGTCCGTGCCGCACGCCCTGATGATGCTGATCCCCGAGGCGTGGGGCAACGACACGCGCATGGACCCCAACAAGCGCGCCTTTTACGAGTTCCACGCCTGCATGAACGAGCCGTGGGACGGCCGGCGGCGATCGTTTTCACCAACGGGTGCAGATCGGGCGACCCTGGACCGCAACGGCCTGCGCCCGGCCCGCTACGTGATGACCAAGGGCGGCCTCATCGTCCTGGCCTCGGAAGTCGGCGTGCTCGACTTCCCGGCGGAAGAGATTCGCCTGAAAGGGCGTTCCAGCCAGCCGCATGTTGCTTCTGGATACCGAGCAGGGCGCATCATCGAGGATGACGGCTGAAGCGCCGCATCAGCACCCGCCGGCTATCGGCAGTGGCTGAGGAGAACCGCATCGATCTCCGGCGCCCGATCCGCCTTCCCGCACCGCCGGACCACGAGACGGTGCTGCGGCGGCAGCAGGCCTTCGGCTACACCGCCGAGGACATCGACATGCTGCTCGTCCCCATGGTCCGCGATGGGCAGGAGCCGGTCGGCTCGATGGGCAACGATACCCCCCTGGCGGTGCTTTCGCAGCGGCCGGTGCTGCTTTACAACTACTTCAAGCAGCTCTTCGCGCAGGTGACGAACCCGCCCATCGACAGTATCCGCGAAGAGTTGGTCATGTCGCTGACGGACTATATCGGCCGCACGCGCAACCTCCTGGAAGAGACGCCCGAGCACTGCCACCAGGTGAAGATACCCCATCCGGTGCTTTCCAACCGCGACCTGGAGAAGCTGCGGCACGTGGGAGTGGGGCGCATGTCGGGAGCGACGCTGCCGATGCTGTATCCGGCGGGCGGCGGGGGAGCGGGGCTGGAGAAGGCGCTGGCGGAGTTGTGCGCGGCCGCCGGTCGGGCGGTGGAAGAAGGCGCCAGCCTGCTCGTGCTGTCGGACCGGGGCGTCTCGCCCCAGGATGCTCCCATCCCGGCGCTCCTGGCCGTCTCCGCCCTGCACCAGCATCTCATCCGCGTGGGGCTGCGCGGCAAGTGCGGCCTGATCGTCGAGTCGGGCGAGGTGCGCGAGGTGATGCACTTCGCCCTCCTGGTCGGGTTCGGCGCCTCCGCCGTCAACCCTTACCTGGTTTACGAAACCCTGGCCGATCTCAAGGAGCAGGGGCGGCTGCCCGCGGACATGGAACTGGCGGAGGCGGAGAAGCAGTACGCCAAGGCCGTGGGTAAGGGACTCTTGAAGGTTTTCGCCAAGATGGGCATCTCGACCTTGCGCAGCTATCGCGGGGCGCAACTATTCGAGGCGGTGGGCCTGTCGCGGCCGCTCGTGGACCGCTATTTTACCGGCACGGTGTCGCGGCTGGAGGGAATCGGCCTGGCCGAGATCGCGCGCGAAGTCGAACTTCGCCATCAACGCGCCTTCTCGGACCGCCTCCTCCATCGGACCGACCTGGACCCGGGCGGCCAATATCGCTATCGCCGCGACGGTGAATTCCACCAGGTCAATCCGGAGATGATCGCGCTCCTGCAGAAGGCGGTGCGTACGAACGACTATGCCACTTACAGGAAGTTCGCGGCGCTGGTCAACGATCAGAGCCGGAATCTGGCCACGCTGCGCGGGTTGTTGGAGTTCAAGCGGCGGGCGGGCGTGCCCATCGAACACGTCGAGCCCGCGAGCGAGATCGTCAAGCGCTTTGCGACCGGCGCCATGAGCTTCGGCAGCATCAGCAAGGAGGCGCACGAGAACCTGGCCATCGCCATGAACCGGCTGGGCGGCCGGAGCAACACCGGTGAGGGGGGCGAGGATCCGGAACGGTTTCGGGATGAGCGCCGCAGCGCCGTCAAGCAGGTCGCCTCGGGCCGCTTCGGCGTGACCATGCACTATCTGGTCAACGCCGACGAACTGCAGATCAAGATCGCTCAGGGCGCCAAGCCCGGCGAGGGGGGCCAGCTGCCCGGCCACAAGGTCGATGAGTTCATCGCCAAAATCCGCCACAGCACCCCGGGCGTGACGCTGATTTCGCCTCCGCCGCATCACGATATCTACTCCATCGAGGACTTGGCGCAGCTCATCTATGACTTGAAGAACGCCAATCCCAGGGCGCGCATCAGCGTCAAGCTGGTTTCGGAAGTGGGCGTGGGCACGGTGGCGGCGGGGGTAGCCAAGGCGCACGCCGACGTGGTGCTGATTTCGGGCCACGACGGGGGCACGGGCGCCTCGCCGCTTTCCTCCATCAAGCACGCCGGGCTGCCCTGGGAGCTGGGGCTGGCGGAGACCCAGCAGGTGCTGGTGATGAACAACCTGCGCGGGCGCATCCGCGTGCAGACCGACGGGCAACTCAAGACGGGCCGCGACGTGGCGATAGCGGCGCTGCTGGGCGCGGAAGAGTTCGGGTTTTCCACCATGCCGCTGGTCGCGTCGGGCTGCGTGATGATGCGCAAGTGCCATACCAACACCTGCCCCGTCGGGGTGGCGACCCAGGATCCCGAGCTGCGCAAGCGCTTCGCCGGCAAGCCTGAGCACGTCATCAACTACTTCATGTTCGTGGCTGAAGAGCTGCGCGAGATCATGGCCGAGCTGGGTTTTCGCACGGTCGACGAGATGGTGGGGCGCGTGGATCGGCTGGAGGTGCGACCGGCCGTGGACCACTGGAAAGCCAGGGGCCTGGACCTGTCGCCGCTCTTGACGGGAAAATTGGGGTCAGCGCCCAATTTTGCCGCGAGTCCATCGCAAACCGGAAATCCCTCGGCGAAATTGGGCGCTGACCCCAATTTTGCCTTGCGCTGCGTGGAGAGCCAGAATCATGAACTGGACCAGGCGCTGGACTGGCTGCTTCTGCCGCGGGTGGAGGCGGCGCTGGAACATCAGAAACCGGTGCAGGTGGTGTTTCCCATCCGCAACACGCATCGCGCGGTGGGGACCATCATCGCGGGGGAAATCGCGCGCCGCTACGGCGAGGCGGGGCTGCCCGACGACACGATTACGCTGCATTTCACCGGTTCGGCCGGCCAGAGCTTCGGCGCCTTTGCGACCCGGGGTTTGACGCTGTACCTGGAGGGCGACGCCAACGACTACACCGGCAAGGGCCTGTCGGGCGGCAAGCTGATTGTCACCGCCCCCCGCGGTTCGACCTTCATTCCGCGCGAGAACATTCTCGTGGGCAACGTGGTGCTGTACGGAGCGACCGGCGGCGAGGCCTATTTCCGCGGAATGGCGGGGGAGCGCTTCGCGGTGCGCAACAGCGGGGCGTCGGCGGTCGTTGAAGGCGTGGGCGATCACGGCTGCGAGTACATGACCGGCGGAGTCGTGGTCGTTTTGGGCAAGACGGGCCGCAACTTCGCCGCGGGCATGAGCGGCGGCGTGGCTTATGTCTTGGACTATGACGGCGACTTCCATCTCAACTGCAACCTGGCCATGGTCGAGTTGACGGGAGTGACGGAGGAGGAGGACATGGCCCGCCTGCGGCACATGCTGGAGCGCCATCGCGACCTGGCCGGCAGCGCCCAGGCGGCCGAGATTCTCGACCACTGGAAGATGATGCTGCCCAAGTTCGTGAAGGTTCTGCCGGTCGAGTATCGGCGCGTGATGGAGGAACGCAAGAAGGACGCGGAGTTCGCGGCGAGAGGGTTTTGAGCGGGATTGGCGCCGGCAAGCCGCCGTGCCTCTCGATAGCTCTCCCGAATAGCGAAGCGTATCGAGGGACGGCCCCGAAGTTACCGCGTGCCTCCGATGGGGGATGCCGGCGGGGCCTACTCGAGGACACGGCTCTGGTTACCGTGTTTAAGAACACCTGAGTTCTCGAGTAGCGCAGACCACAAGTCCGAGTTCTCGAGTAGCGGTACTCCGCGTATCGAGAGAACGGCGTCGGAGGCGTCCGGTTTCGAGAAAGGCGTGGTAAAAACAAAGACGATGGGCAAGTTGACAGGATTCATGGAGATAGCGCGGGAGACGGGTGGCTATGAGCCGGTGGTCGAGCGGGTGCGGCATTACCGCGAGTTCACGCGACCCCTGCCGGCGGAGAAGCTGTCGCAGCAGGGCGCGCGTTGCATGGACTGCGGCACCCCCTTCTGCCACACCAGCCACGGTTGCCCGCTGGCCAACCTGATCCCCGAATGGAACGACCACGTCTATCGCGGCCGCTGGAAGGACGCGTTGTTCACATTGCTTTCGACCAACAACTTCCCCGAGTTCACGGGCCGCGTCTGCCCGGCGCCCTGCGAGACGGCCTGCGTCCTGGGCATCAACGCCGATCCGGTCGCCATCAAGCAGATCGAGGAGGCCATCATCGAGCGCGGCTTTGGCGAGGGCTGGATGGCGCCCCGGCCGCCCGCGGTTCGCACCGGCAGGACGATTGCCGTGGTCGGCTCGGGTCCGGCGGGCCTGGCGGCGGCGGATCAGCTCAACCAGGCCGGCCACAGCGTGACGGTGTTGGAGCGCGACGACCGCATCGGCGGGCTTCTGACCTACGGCATCCCCGATTTCAAGCTGGACAAGCGCGTCGTCGAGAGGCGGCTGGAGTTGATGCGGGCGGAGGGCGTAGTCCTGGAGACCGGTGCAAACGTGGGCGTCAACTATCCCGTCTCGCGGCTCCTGGGCTTCGACGCCATTTGCCTCTGCGGGGGCGCGACCGCCCCGCGCGATCTCGCTGTGCCCGGACGGGAGCTGGCGGGCATCCACTTCGCCATGCCGTATCTTACGCAGCAGAATCGCCGCGTGGCCGGCCTTCCCGTCCAGGGGGAGGAAATCCTGGCGACGGGCAAGCACGTGATCGTGATCGGCGGCGGAGACACCGGCTCGGACTGCGTGGGTACGGCCAATCGGCAGGGGGCGAAATCGGTCACGCAGTTGGAGCTCCTGCCCTTGCCGCCCGCCGCCCGCACCGAGGCCTGCCCCTGGCCGTATTGGCCGCTCATCCTGCGTACCTCCAGCTCGCACGAGGAGGGCTGCGCGCGCGACTGGGCGGTCTCGACCAAGTCTTTTTCCGGGCGTGACGGCAAGGTCGAACAACTGCACGGCGTGCGATTGGAGTGGAGCGAGCCGGACGAGCACGGGCGTCGCCGGATGCGCGAAATCCCCGGCAGCGAGTTCACCTTGGCGGCCGAGCTCGTGCTGCTGGCGATGGGGTTCCTCGGGCCTGAGAAGAAGGGCCTCCTGTCCGAGCTGGGCGTCGAACTGGACGAGCGGGGCAACGTCAAGACCGACGGCGATTTCGCTACCAGCGTGCCCGGGGTATTCGCGGCGGGGGACATGCGGCGGGGGCAGTCGCTGGTGGTTTGGGCGATTGCCGAGGGCCGGCGCGTCGCGCGCGCCGTGGATCTCTACCTGATGGGTTCCTCCAACCTCTCCGCCCCGTAGTTGCGCGGCGTGCTGGGTGGATGGTGCGCGGTGCGCACCCTACGGTGTAGGTGCGCGGCGTGCTGCGCGAGTGGTGCGCGGTGCGCACCCTACGGTGTAGGTGCGCGGCGTGCTGCGCCGGCGGGATGGGACCTATGGGACCGATGGGATGGGGCAGTGGTAACCGAATATTTATGAGTAACTTACGTCATTTCTTCGGGCTTTTCGGCATAAATCGGATAATCAGGTATTGATATCCTGTTTTGCTCGTGCTATATGAGCAATTGTCAGTGGGGTCACGCTCGTGATTCCCAACTATTACGAGGAGCGAGTGCATCATGCGCTACACCAGACATTGGATCGCGCTGGGACTGGTGATCCTGGCGTCCTTTGCCGTACTCGGTTATTACGGGGGCGAAATCTACCGGCAGGCGCCGCCCATCCCCGAGCGAGTCGTGACGACGGACGGTTCAGTCGTCTTCACCGGGGAGGACATCAGGAACGGCCAGAACGTCTGGCAATCGATGGGCGGCCAGGAAGTCGGCTCGATCTGGGGTCACGGGAGTTACGTGGCGCCGGACTGGTCGGCGGATTGGCTGCACCGGGAGGCGGTTTACATCCTGGATGAGTGGGCGCGGGCGGAGCAGGGCAAGCCTTACGCGGAGCTGGAGGCTCCCGTGCAGGCGGCGCTGCGCGAGCGCCTGAAGGCCGAGCTGCGGACCAACAGCTACGATCCGGCGACGGAGACGATTACGGTCTCGCCGGTGCGGGCGCGGGCGATCGCGGCGGTGGGGGCGCACTACGATGCGCTGTTCGGCGAGGATCCCGCGTTCGCCGAGCTGCGCGACGCCTACGCCGTACCGGCCAACAGCATCAAGACGGCCGAGCGTCGGCGCGAGATAAACGCCTTCTTCTTCTGGACCGCCTGGGCTTGCGCGACCAACCGGCCCGGCCAGGCCATTACGTACACCAATAACTGGCCCGCGGAGGAATTGATCGGCAATCGCCCCAGCGGGAGCGTCGTGGTTTGGAGCGTGATCAGCTTTGTCCTGCTGCTGGCGGGCGTGGGGGCGCTGGCGTGGTTCTTCGCCGCGCAGAAAAAGAACGGCGAGGAAGAACACGCGCCGCCCGGCGTCGATCCGCTGCTGGGACTTTCGCCCACTCCCAGCATGAAGGCGACCCTCAAGTACTTCTGGGTCGTGGCGGCCTTGATCGTGGCGCAGGTGGGACTGGGCGCGATTACCGCCCACTACGGCGTGGAAGGCTCGGGCTTCTACGGCATCCCGCTGGACCGCTGGCTGCCCTATTCCGTCGCGCGCACCTGGCATACACAGCTGGGCATCTTCTGGATCGCGACCGCCTGGCTGGCGACCGGCCTCTTCATGGCCCCCGCCGTCTCCGGCCACGAACCCCGGTTCCAGCGCGCGGGCGTCAACTTTCTCTTCATCGCGTTGCTCGTCATCGTGGTCGGCTCGATGGCGGGACAGTGGCTGGCGGTGCAGCAGAGACTGGGCAACGTCGCCAACTTCTGGTTCGGCCATCAGGGTTACGAATACGTGGACCTGGGCAGGTTCTGGCAGATCTTTCTCTTCGTGGGACTCTTTCTGTGGTTGGGCCTGATGGTGCGCGCCATGTGGCCCGCGTTCAAGAAGCCCGATGAGAACAAGCACCTTCTGGCGCTGTTTCTCGTCTCCTCGCTGGCGATTGCGCTGTTTTACGGTGCGGGACTCATGTGGGGACGCCAGACCAACCTGGCCATCGCCGAATACTGGCGCTGGTGGGTCGTCCATCTCTGGGTCGAGGGCTTCTTCGAAGTATTCGCGACGGTCGTCATCGCGTTTCTGTTCACCCGCATGGGTCTGTTGCGCGCCGCCACGGCGACCGCCGCCGTGCTCTTCTCCACGGTGATATTCCTGTCGGGCGGCATCATCGGGACCTTCCATCATCTGTACTTCACGGGTACCCCGACGCCGGTACTGGCCCTGGGCGCGACCTTCTCCGCTCTGGAGGTGGTACCGCTGGTACTGATCGGGTTCGAGGCGTATGAGAATCTCACGCTCTCGCGGGCGCGCGCCTGGCTGTCGGCGTACCGGTGGCCGATCTACTTTTTTGTCTCCGTGGCCTTCTGGAACCTGGTGGGCGCGGGGCTGTTCGGATTTCTCATCAATCCGCCCATCGCGCTGTACTACATGCAGGGACTCAACACCACGCCGGTGCACGGACACACGGCGCTCTTCGGGGTGTACGGAATGCTGGGCATCGGATTGATGCTCTTCTGCCTGAAGGGCCTGGCGGCGCACCAGGTCTGGCGGACCGGAGCTCTTTGTTTCTCGTTCTGGGCGGTCAACGTGGGGCTGGCGCTGATGGTGCTGATTTCAGTATTGCCGGTGGGACTCTTGCAGACGTGGGCGAGCGTGGAGCACGGCATGTGGTACGCCCGAAGCGCGGAGTTCATGCAGACGCCGCTGATGGATACGCTGCGCTGGCTGCGCGTGATCGGGGACACCATCTTCGCGGTGGGGATTCTGGCGCTGGGATGGTTTGTGGTGGGACTGAAGAGCGGCTGGTCGTTGACGGGCGAGGAGGAGCGGCTGGGCGAACCGCTGCCGCGGACGGCGGGCGACTGACGGTAGTCGCGCGGCGCGCTGCGCCCTGCGGGCGGTGCGGCGACCATCTTCCCCTTATTACGGAGGGCGAAGAGGCGGAATCCCCCCAACTCCCTTATTGAGGGTGGGCGGAGCGCGGACAGAATCCTGTGTCGTCGGTCGCGCGG
>JABTUV010000008.1 GCA_015075175.1 bacterium | reverse complement strand
GGCCAGCGCGCCGTCGAGGCGCGCCAGGAAGGCCCGGCCGGCCGCCTCGATCGCGACGAGGTGCGCCTCGACCCCCGGGGGCAGGGGCCCGTGGATCCCCTCGCGCAGGATCTCGACGTTCCCGAGGATCGTGCCCAGGGGCCCGCGCAGGTCGTGCCAGACGCCGTCGAGCGCCCCCGCGAGCGCGCCGCGCTCGATCACGCGCCCCCCCCGAGCCGCCCGAGGTCGCCCCAGAACCCCGGGTAGGAGACGGCGACGCAGCCCCCGTCGTCGAGGTGCACCGGTCCGTCGGCGCGCAGCGCCGCCACGGCGAAGGCCATGGCCAGCCGGTGGTCGCCGTGGGTCGCGAGGGTGACCCCGCCGCGCAGCGCGCGGTCCGGGTCGCCCTCGACCTCGAGGCCGTCGGGGCGCTCGGTGACCTCGACGCCGAGCGCCGCGAGCCCGCGCGCGACCGCGGCGAGCCGGTCCGACTCCTTGTGGCGCAGCTCGCCCGCGTCGCGGATGCGGGTCTTCCCCCCCGCGCAGGCGGCGGCGACGCATAGAATCGGGATTTCGTCGATCGCGCGCACGACGGTTTCGCCGCCCACGTCCACGCCGGAGAGAGGCGCGGCGGACACGCGCAGGTCCGCGACCGGTTCGCCCGCGCACTCGCGCCGGTTCTCCTCGGTGATGCGCGCGCCCATGCCGGAGAGAATCTCCAACACCCCCGTGCGCGTGGGATTGACCCCCACGTGGCGCAGCATGATCTCCGACTCGGGCACGACGGAGCCGGCCACGAGAAAAAACGCCGCGGAGGAGAGATCACCGGGTACCATGAGGGTCTGCGCGGAGAGGGGCCGGCCCGGATGAATCTCGACCGACAGGTCGTCGCGCCCCACATCCGCTCCAAACGCCGACAACATGCGCTCGGAGTGGTCGCGCGAGCGCGAGGGTTCGCGCACGACGGTGCAACCGACGGCGAAAAGTCCGGACAAAAGCAGTCAGCTCTTGACCTGTGCGCTGGCCTCGGGGGATTGGTACTCGATGCCCGACAGCCTGCCGCCGCGGATGGCCAGCGGCGGCAGCTTGCCGGCCTGTCGTCCGTCGATGCGCGCGCCCATGCGCCGCAAGGGCTCGACCACGCGCAGCATCGGCCGCCGCGACAGCGAGGCGTCTCCCGAAAGAACCGAAAAAAAGTCCTGCCCCGCCAGCACACCCGACAAGAGCCTCATGCCCGTGCCGCTGTTGCCCATGTCCAAGACGTGCGGCGGCTCGCAGAGTCCCGCCAGACCCACCCCCTCAATCTCCAGCTCCGAGCCTTCCACCCTGATGTTGACGCCCATGGCGCGAAAGGCGGCGAGGGTCGCCAGGCAGTCCTCGCCCATGAGAAAGCCGCGCACGATCGTGGTCCCCTCGGCCAGACTGCCCAGGATCACGCTGCGGTGGGAGATCGACTTGTCGCCGGGAACCGCCAGTTCGCCGCAGAGGCGCAGGCTGCGCCGGCTGGAGGCGACGTGACTCACCGTTGCTAACTGCTCGGGCATCGCTCCAGTCCTTTCCGAACTTCGGCGGCGTCGGCGAGCATCTTCTCCAGCGCGGGGCCGTCCGCGTGGCGCAACGCGGCCAGAAGCTCATCCAGAAGGTCCCGCAGTTCAAAGAGACCGGCGGCGATCTCGTCCCGGTTGTGCACGAGGATGTCGCGCCACATGACGGGATCGCCCGCTGCGACCCGGGTCGTGTCGAGGAATCCGTTGCCGATCATGGACCGATAGGGGCGGCCCTCGCGCTGGCGCCGCGCCAGGAGTTGACAGAGCAGCGCGCCCACCAAGTGCGGCACGTGGCTGGTGGCGGCCACCAGCCGGTCGTGCAGCGCCGGCTCCAGCGTGATCACCTTCGCGCCCAGACGCTCCCAGAAGGCCGTCACGAACTCGAGCGCGCCGGGGCGGGTCGCCGCCGTCGGCGTGACGGCGACGGTCGCATTGACGTAGAGATCGGGCGTGCTGGCCTCCACGCCCGTCTTCTCCGAGCCGGCCATGGGATGCGAACCCACGTAGCGCGCGGGACTCTGCGAGACAAGTTCGTCGATCTCATGCACCAGCCGGCCTTTGGTCGAACCGACGTCGGTGAGGGTCAGGCCCTCGTGCAGCCAGGCTTTCACCGAAGCCAGCAGCGGCAGCACGGAGTCGACCGGCACGCACAGGACCAGGAAGTCGAGGTCGGGCACAACGGAATCGGGAGCGTCGCTCGTCTCGTCGCAGGCGCCCAGGTGCCGGGCGACGGCCAGCCGCGCGGGATTGCGGCCGATGCCCACGATGCGGCCCCGATGGCCGCGCTTTTTCAAAGCCAGTCCGACGGCCCCGCCGAGAAGCCCCATGCCCCAGATGCCGATGCGCGCGTTGGGTTGAAAGAGCGAAAGGTCCGCCATGGACCGATCAGATGGTCCTTTGCGCTTCGGAGGGATAGGAGCCCAGAAGTTTGAGATACAGGCAATCCTGCTCCAGGCTGGCCAGCACGCGCTTGAGCTTCTCATCCTCGCGGTGCCCGTCGCAATCGATGAAGAACATGTACTCCCAGGCGGCCTTGCGGGTGGGACGCGACTCGATCTTGCACAGGTTGATGTCTTCGTTCTTGAAATGGCGCAGGGCGTCGAAGAGGGCGCCCGGCCGGTTGCGCACCAGGACGATCATGCTGGTTTTGTCCTGGCCGCTGGGGGCGCAGTCGTGATGGCCGACGACGAGAAAGCGCGTGATATTGTTGGCGCTGTCCTGGATGGACTCGGCGAGGATGGAGAGGCCGTATTTTTCGGCGGCCAGTTTGCTGGCGATGGCCGCGGCGCGCGGCGTCTCGCGCGCCTTCAACGCCCCGATGCTGGTACTGCCGACCTCCCACAGTTCGACCCCGGGCAGGTTGGCCTCCAGCCAGCGCCGGCACTGCGCGATCGCCTGCGGATGCGAGAAAACCGTCGTCACTTCCGAGAGCGGACCGGCGCCTACCAGGTTGTGCACGGCGTTGACGTAAACCTCCGCGCAGATTTGCAGGTTGCTGTCCAAAAAGGCGTCGACCGTGGCGGGCACGGTGCCCTGGGTGGAGTTTTCGATGGCCACCAGCCCGTAGTCGGCGCCGCCGTTTTGGACCGCGTCGAAGACCTTGGGGAAGGAGGGGCAGGCGACGTAATGGGCGGCGTGGCCGAAGCGCGAGATGCCGGCGATCTGGGAGAAGCTGCCCTCGGGGCCGAGGTAGGCCACGCGGATGGGCTTCTCTTTGTTGCGGCAGAGGGAGATGATCTCGCGGAAGACGGCGACCACGTCCTCGCCCGTCAGGGGGGGCGAGAGGCGGCGGGTGAGGCGGTCGTAGATGAGATGCTCGCGCGCCGGATCGTAGACCACCCCGCCGGCGCTGTCCTTCAGCCGGCCGATCTCCAGCACGTGGGACAATCGTTCGGCCAAGAGCGCCACGATTTTGTCGTCGATGGCGTCGATCTGTCTGCGATGTTCGTCAAGCGTGGACACGCGGCGCCGCCCTCTTGCTAGGATGTCCGGTCGAGGGGGGAAAATTAGCACAGGGGCCGGGGGTTGGGAAGGGCGGTGGTGGCGTTGGCGCAGCCGTAAGCATGTGCGGACAGGTGTGGAGTTGCTCGCAGGTCCGCCGCTTGGCGGCTCAAGACCGGCCAAACGTAGCTGTCATTTCGACCGAAGGGAGAAATCTTCTGCCTCGGACCCGAGCCGCGTTGACGGCGAAAAAGATTTCTCCCTTCGGTCGAAATGACAGCTCTATGCTACCGGAAGCGCGACGACCGCTTGGAACAACTTCGCACGGTTCGCAGCGGTAAATTCCCGCGGCTGGACTGTCGGGTCGTTTTGGACTTGCCACAACCTCATCGTTGGTCCTAAATTTGGTATCACCGCCTGTAACGATACGGCATGGCCGCGAACAATGCCACAAGAGACGTGGTAACGGCGACGGATCGAAGAGGACTTCGACGGCCTGACGTGGGCGGGGGAGAAAGCATGATGGCCGGCCCCGTGCTGTACCACTTGGGATCGTTTCCGCCCTCCAACCTCGACTGGAGCCGGTTGATCCCACTGATCGGCCCCGCCGCCGCGGCCATTGCCCGCTATGACGGTGCGCTCTCGGCGGTTCCCAACGCGCGGGTGCTGCTCTCACCGCTCACGACGCAGGAAGCCGTGCTTTCCTCGCGCATCGAGGGTACCCAGGCGACCATGGGAGAAGTACTGGAGTTTGAGGCCGGGGCTGGCCCGGCGGAACGGGGCGACGATACCAAGACCGCTGAGATCCACGAGATTATCAACTATCGCAAGGCAATCGCCGGCGCCGCCGAGCAACTCGCCGAAGTGCCCTTGTCGCAGCGGCTGATTCGGAACGCGCACCGCACCTTGATGAGCGGCGTCCGCGGTCAGAACCGCGATCCCGGGGAATACCGTCGGGTTCCCAACTGGATTGGTCCGCTCAACTGCTCGTTGGAAGGCGCCCGCTTCGTCCCGATACCGGTTCAACACGTCAACGAGGGCATGTCCGCGTGGGAGAAGTACCTGCATTCCGAGCAGCCCGACCATTTGGTGCAACTGGCGATATGTCACGCGGAGTTTGAGGCGCTGCACCCCTTCCTGGACGGGAATGGACGTCTGGGACGCATGTTGATTCCCCTTTATCTTTACGAGCGCAAGTTGCTCGCCAGCCCCAATTTTTATATCAGCGAGTATTTGGAGGCTCGGCGAGACGAGTATTACGAGCGCCTGCTGGCGGTCTCCCGCGACGGCGACTGGACCGGCTGGTGCGAGTTCTTCCTCTCCGCATTGCAGGTTCAGGGGGTCGCCAACACCAACAAGGCTCAGGCCATCCTGAATCTGTACAGAGACAAGAAGGCCTGGATCACCGAGAACATCCGTTCGCAGTACGCCATTCGCGCGCTGGATTTCATCTTCGACCGCCCGGTGTTCCGGTCTTCGGACTTCGTCACCCATGCGGGGATACCGGAGCCGACGGCCAAGCGCCTGCTTCGGCTGATGCAGACAAGCGGCCTTTTGACCGTCCTGCGAGAGGGGGCCGGCCGCCGGCCGGCGAGCCTGGCATTTCGGGAGTTGATCAATCTGACGGAAGGTCGGCCGGTTCTTTGAGGCTCAGGGACTGCAAGCGATGGAGGTTTGCGGATCAAAAATATCTGTGTATGATCCACAAGGCGGAAATCAGCACACCAATGACCCACAAAGCCGACGTGGACCTACAAAAGACCTAACAATGCTCCTGCATTAAATATAATCAATAGCAAAACACATCAATAAGCCAAAAACACACAATCCAAGACTGTTCACGTTGTACAATTCAAAGTCCACTTCTTATTGCCCGGCTCGCCGACGGACAGGCTCGCGTTGGTCTTCAGCAGCCGAAAGGGGACTTCGTTATGGTGGTTGACGACCGCCTTCTTCCCGATCCATTCCAGCGTGGGCATGTCCGAATACCATGATCCGATTGAGGTTGTGTGAAGGTAGATTACACAAAACGCGGCGCAAGGGAAGGCGGGAGTTGTCGGCGGGGCCTCCCCCTCACCCGCCCCTTTCGGGGCGACCTCTCCCTCCAGGGAGAGGTGAAGACGCGCCCCCATCCCGGCGCCTCTCCCCTGGGCGAGGTGGGTCAGCGCCCTTTCGGGCGCGCCTTCATAAACCACCGCTGCATCTCGACCATCCCCATCCCGCCGTCGAGGCGAGCGGGGCAGCTGTCGCCGAGCTCCAGGAGCGCCGCCACGTCCTGCCAGTTGTACGGCATCCCCCGCAACGACTCACGGCGGATGCGCTCCAACTGCCGGCCCGTCTCCTCCCATTGCCGCACCAGCCGCCGCTGTTCCTCTTCGTTTGAAAGCTTCATGGCCGCCTCTCTCAATAAACCTTCCAGGCCGCCCTCAATGCGCAGCCGCCAGGATCGTCACTGCCACACCAACGGCTACTTCGCCGGATGCTCCAGGCAGCCCAACGTCAAATCCACGTCCAACCTGGGCCAATAGAGATCGCTTCCGTGATGCAACTCGACGGCCAGCACGTCCTCCTGCGTAGCGCAGCGAAACCGAGGGAAGGTCTCGTGAGGCAGAAAGTACTCCTTTTTTCCTATCAGTACCCACAGACTGTGCAAACCGACGTTGGTGACTTCAACTTCCCAAATGCCGGTTCCAACCGCGGAACAGCGTCGGACTTGTGCGGCTATATTATCGGCGCGGCGGGTACGGGTCAACGAAGATGCACCGGCCCGTCAGTGCGCCGCCAGCATGATGCCGACCTGTACGGTTTCCGGCTTCTCCTGCGGCGTCGCCCGCATGGGACGTCCCTCGGCGATGGCCGCCGCCCAGCGGTTCCAGCGCACGAGGCCCAGGATCATCGCCAGGTACAACGTGGCCAGGCATCCCAGTACCACCGGAAGGGAAGACACGTCTTCACGATCCCCCGCCGGCAGCGAGGCAAGGTACCAGGCCAACAGCGCGGTGCACAGGAGGCGCCGCCCGCCAGATCCCCACGCGGCCACGCGCACCCAGCGAGGTCAAGTGAAAGAGCGGCAAGAGCCAGACGGCCAGCGGCAGGAGCAGCGCAGCCAGGTCCGCATCCAGCTCGTGGCGCGACAGGCCCACCTGGGGTGGCAGATTACAGCTGAGTCCGAAGTCCCGCGCGCAGCCCTCGCGCTCCGCGCCACAGCCGGTACAGCGCCATCCCCGCCAGCGCCGCCAGCAGCAGGCAAAGCCCCGCAAACCGGATTTCGTCCTGGAAGAGCAGGATGGACCCCACGGCAAGGCCCCACGACAGGGTCAGGAACAGCAGCGGACGGCTCCATCCGCCCCCGCGCCGCAGCGCCAGTCGCACCGCCATCACGGGCCAGGCCAGCGCCAACCCCACCATGATCCCCGCGATAAAGAGATAGCGGAGGTCCTCGCTCAGGAGCACGGCCGTCACGGTCCCCGCAATGCCGGACGCCAGGAGTCCCAAGAAGAACCCGAGCCATCCCGCCCCGGCGCGGCGCGACTGGCCGGCCAGGACGCCCGCCAGTATGAACGGGATCGCCGCGACCACGGCGCTGGCGCCGGCGCAAAAAAGTCCGCCGCCCAGCGACCATTGGTCGACCGCGAAGGTTATGAAGACGCCGCACACAAGGGCGATCAGCGCCGGCGGCCAGGCGCAGGCAAACGCGAAGCGCCGCGCGCGGAAGATCCGCCATCCCACCACCACCAGCGAGGGGACAAGCAGCGCCAGCGCGCCCATCTGCAACAGGGCGCCCAGGTACTCGCTGCCCTGCCAGTGGGTCAATGCATAGAGTCCCCCCAGTCCTACAAAGGCGGGCACATGCGCGCCCAATACCCCCGCCGCGCATCCCGCGTCAAGCGCAGCCAGGACCCACGCCAAGGCGACCAGTGCGAGAAAGAGCGCGCCCCAGGCCGCCGTGTTCCAAGGCACGTGGAGAAACGTCAGCGGCTCCATTCCGACCACGGCCGGATCGAATCCCACGATCGCCAGGCTGTATCGACCCATGGAAAAGTCGGGCATTCGCACGGAAGCCCAGCAGTATCCGCCTCAGCCGTAGGAGAAACGGCCGGCGGAGATGCGCCGGCCGGAAGGCGTGGTCAGTTCCCATGAGAGCGGCCGGGCCAGCTCCCACCCGCCGCGGCCCGGCTCAATGGCGTTGAAGGTCAGGCCGGCCGCGTTCGTGTAGTCGCCCGGTTCCAGGCGCACGCGCCCCCGCAAGGGCGAACGCGCCATCTCCACCGCCAGCCGGAACGGCCCGCCCAGCGGGACTTCCGCCGCGTCCCTGCCCGAGACCACGCGGGGCTGCAATACTCCCGGCAGGTCCCGCTCATCGACGGACAGCGCGTAGCCCAGGGTCGGGCTGGCGACGATCCGCGCCGAAATGATGCGATAAGCGCCCTCCGGCAGTTCGTACTCCGCGCTCCCCTCCCCTTCGACGGGAAATCCCCGAACCGGCCCGGAAGCGTCCGGCGAAGGAGCGTACTCCAGGTGCACGCGATGGCTTCCCACGCCGGTGATATGCAGTCGGCCCGTCGCCCCGCCATACGGCTCCAGCCGCACTTCCGCCGTGTCCTCGGTAATCGATGAACTGACCTGGTACAGGCGACCGGCGATCCGCGCGATCCCATCGCAAGCGAACCACTCGTCCGAGTCGTGATCCAGCACGCCGTCCCAGCGCGAGTCGATGGTGACGATGGGCGAAAGTCGGTCCGTCGTCCGCCGGTCGTAAAAGACGCGATAATCCATGCGCGCCGCGTAGTCGCCGCCCTCCAGCCGGATGCGGCCCTCGTAATGACCCAGCGTCGCGTTGGTGACGTACATGTGTTGCCCCGACTCGCCATCGCTGAAAGAAAGGTCGCACTCCAGGAAGCGGCTAGCGTCGCCGATGGGCACGGGCACGACCGCGTTCGGAAATGCGGTGTCGGAGCCTTGTCGGCCCCTTCGGTAATACCAGCCGGTCGTAAGTGTGCCGGACATGATTTCATCCGCCGCGGCGCGGTTATCGCCGTCGCGGTCGATCCAGAGGCGGCGCGGTTCGCCCTGTGTCACGGCCAGAGTGACGCCGTTCCAGGTGTAGACCCAGACGGCCTCCGGGCTGCCGCCGTCCAGCACGGCCCGCGCCTGCCGCGGCGCACCCAGGTCCGCGTGCGTGTACTCATAGCGGTCCGGGCCGATGGGCCAGCTGCGGTAGTATGGGACCGTCGCCGACGCCACGTGCTGGAACGCCCCGCCGTCAACCGGCCAGGCCCGACCCATGACAACTACGGAGAGACCCAGCACGAGTGAGGAGAGGCTGCGCGAGAACATGTGACACCCCCAAAACCCAGAATGCGAGGATCGGCAGGAGGCGATGCAAGTTTATTATGAATTATAACTTCGGCCGATTCCACTGACCAGTAATTTGCGCCTGCAAGCCGCCGGTTCGACCGCAGCTGCCATTCGACCGCAGCTGTCATTCGACCGCAGCTGTCATTTCGACCGCAGCTGTCATTCGACCGCAGCTGTCATTTCGACCGCAGCTGTCATTTCGACCGCAGGGAGAAATCTTACGCCGCGCCCCGGGGTAACATGCGCGAGACCGGAGATTTCTCCCTACGGTCGAAATGACAATAGGTGCCGAATGGATTTCTCCCTGCGGTCGAAATGACAGCTGGGGCGGCTACGCCCGAAGGGCATCCGGGGCCGGTGCGCCCGAGGGACCGGACGAAAAACCGCGAGAGGTCGCGCCGCCGCAGCGTCCCCCGGTGAAAAGTTCGTCCTGCGCCGCCGGACCCGGCAGGCTCCTTGGTTCCGCTGCCCGGTCGACGCACACGACCCGTCCGGCAGGCTCCAGCGCGACCTCCGCGGTGGAGTGCTGGTTGTCCCGTCCTCTTCTCTCTTACGAAAAAAAGCCGGGGCTATCCCGGCCGGGGTGGGGTCAGGCGACCACGTAGCGGCCGCCCGGCAGCCGCTGGATGCGCCGCGCCATTTCCAGCTGGAGCAAGTGCACGGCCAATTGCGGCGGGGAGAGTGCCAACGTGCGCGCCAAATCATCGACGTGCACCGGCTCGGACGCGAGCGCCAGGATGCGCCCCTCCAGGCTGTCGGCGGGAGGCGGCGACGGCAGGGAAAACTCCTGGCGCACTTGCTGCGGCGGAGGCGTGGGGACGGCTTTCGGTTCGGGCGCCGGCTTGGGAAGGGGATGCGGCACGGCGATCTCGGAACGGCTGCGCCAGCGCGCCACCAGGTCCTCCAAGACGTTGATCACGTCGTCGGCGCTGGTCGCCATGTGGGCGCCGTCGCGGATGAGTTGATTGCAGCCGGCCGACAAGACGTCGGTGGGACGGCCGGGCACGGCGAAGACCTCGCGGCCCTGCTCGCGCGCGTAGCGGGCGGTAATCAGCGCGCCGCTCTTCTCCGGCGCCTGGATGACCACCGTGCCCAGCGTCATGCCGGAAATGATGCGGTTGCGGCGGGGAAAGCTGCCGCGCGAGGCGGGCATGCGCATGGGAAACTCGGACAGGACGGCGCCCCGCCGCACTACCTCGTCGCCCAACATCCGGTTGGCGGCGGGCGGACCCAAGGCCAAGCCGTTGCCCAGGACTCCCAGCGTGCGCCCCCCCTCGGCCTGGAGCGCCCCCTGGTGGCAGGCGCCGTCGATGCCCACGGCCAGTCCCGACACGATGGTAAACCCGCGCTCGGCCAGTCCTCGCGCCAGCCGCCGCGCCAAGAGACACCCGTCCTCGGTCGCGCGCCGGCTGCCGACCATGGCGACCGCCAGGGTGTCACGCGGCTCCAGTCCGCCCCGCGCGTACACGAGCGGCGGCGGATTGTGGATCTCTTTCAACAGAACGGGATATTCGAGGTCGAGAAAGGTGATGAGGCGCACCGAGAGTCGGGCGATCTCCGCCAGCTCCTCATCGACGGACTCGCCGTGACGGGCGACCGCGCCCTGAATCTGCGCGGAAACTTCCGGCGGGACCCCGGCTTCCGCCAATTCCCGCGGGCCGGCGTTGAACACGTTCTCCGCGCTGCCGACGTGCGCCAGCAGGCGCCGGATGCCCACGTCCCCAATCCCGCAGGCGGGACAAGAGCATCCAGTACCGCCAGTCCTGCCGCGACATGGCCGGCGGCTACTGAACAGACCGAGATGCCCAGCGTCTGGCCCAGCCAATCGACCGCCGGCTTGAGATACTTGATGTAGTGTGGATTGGCGGCGATCTCCTTGCGGTAGAGGTACACTCCTCCCACGATCACCACCGCGATGGCCATGCGCGCGCCCATCTTGACGTCGGGATTGCGCCAAACCTTCTCCAGCTTGTCGCGCAGCGCGGCCATGCCCTCTTCGGTGGCCTTGCCCGCCGCCGACTTAGCCGCCAGGGCGTCCCGCTCGTACTCGAGATGGCCCAGCGTTTCGTTGAGCAGGATGTTGGCCTCGTGCCACTCGATATGAACTTTGTTGATCTCCAGCGGCGACAGGTTGCGGAACTCCTGCAGCGAGATGGTGCGGCGCACCGTCGCCAAGACCGTCTGGGCAATGTAGTCGTCCTTGTTGACGACCGCCATGAGGGTGGGATGCTTCTGGGCGATGGTGGTCTTGATCTTCCTGGGATTCGGCGTCGGCGCGGGCGATGTCCTCGGGTCCGGCCGTTCGTCGCGGATGATGTTGAAAGGTTATAGAGCTGATGCCAGATCTGGATCAGTTGCTTGACCGCTTCCTCGATTTTCGCTCAAAGCTCGGGATCTTGCAAGACCTTACCCGTTGGGAGATGGACGGGACGTCCACTCGGACGGTAGCCGTTCCCTTTATAATGGAGCCGGGAAGAGTGTCAAGTGAAACCACGAAAGGGGTTGGCGCGCGGGCGGAAGTCGGCGTGCGGCTGGGAGAACGGCTGGCTGGCGGCGGCGTTAGCAAAGGCTGGCGGGGGCCAGTCGAGCGGCTGAGCGCCCCACGCCCGACGCGCTGGCACTGAGCCTGTATCGCCGGGGCGAGACGTTCCAATTGGTCTTCTGGACGGCCTCCCAGCGCCGTCGTCTTTGTGGATGAAACCCCAGGTCGAAGCCGGCGCGGCCAGGCGCCCGCGCCGCCGGAGTGGACCGCCGCGCTCGCCGGCGCGCGCATCACCGCCGTCGATCACGCCTTTCCCCTGCGCATGTTGCGCTTCACGTTGGCGCGCGCCGAGCGCACGCGACAATTGATACTGGACCCGGTCAAGGCCGGCGGCAACCTGTACCTCGTGGACGAGGAGGGCCTGGTCGAGCGGCGCTGGCGACCGCGCGGCCATGCCCTGGGCGAGCCGCTGCCGTGGCCCGAAGCCGCACCTTTCCCGCCCACCGTGGCGATCCCGGCAGACGCCCCTTCGCCCGGCATGGACCGCGAGTTCTGGAGGCGCGCGTCGTCGTTGATGGACCCGTCGCGCCTTGTGACGGCTGTCCCGGACGCGGAGCTGCTCTCGCAACTGTACGGCGCGACGCGCGGCGACTTCCTGGCCGACTGGTCGGCGCAATGCCGGGCGGGCTGGAACGCGGATCGCATCCAGCAGTGGCGGCGGGCACGGCTCGCCCCGCTGGAGAAGGAACGGACGCGCCTCTTGCGAGCGCTGGCGCGTTGCGCCGACGACCGCCGCGCGCTGGGCGATCCCGAACTCCGGCGCCGCCAGGCCGACCTCTTGGCCGCCCATCTCTCCGCCGTCCGCCGCGGCATGGACAAAGTGGAAGTCGAGGACCTCTTTTCGCCTT
The DNA here is from genome assembly GCA_015075175.1 of bacterium. Classification (GTDB taxonomy): domain Bacteria; phylum Hinthialibacterota; class Hinthialibacteria; order H5-UNCL2; family H5-UNCL2; genus H5-UNCL2. The sequence goes on along the minus strand of JABTUV010000008.1, from coordinate 224,372 downwards.
CGGGCGAGAAGGTCAGTCTCTCTCTCGATCCGGCCAAGACGCCGCAGGAGAACCTCTCGGCGCTCTACGCCCGCTACGCCAAGGCCCGGCGAGGACTGGTGGAGATCGAGCGGCAGGAGCGTCAGCGCCGCGAGCGCCTGGCTGCGCTGGAGCGGGAGATCGAAGCGTTGGCGCAGGCCGTTCCGGACGGCGAACCGGAGGCGGCGGCCGCTCCCGCACCGCCACGCCCCGCCGCCACGGCCAAAGTCAAGCCGCTGCCCAAAGGGGTGACCCGCTTTCACACGCCCGACGGCTGCCAGCTCTACGTGGGCCGCTCCGCCGACGGCAACGACCGGCTGGTGCGACAGATTCTGCGCGGACACGACTACTGGTTTCACGTCGCCGACGGAACCGGCTCGCACGTGGTCCTGCGTCATTGCGCCAAGGGCCAGGAACCGCCTCACGCGGCCATGCTGGAAGCCGCGCGCCTGGCGCATTATAACAGCAGCCTGCGCGATGAAGCGGCCACGGTCGTCGTATGCGTGCCCGGCAAGTGGGTGCGCAAGGTCAAGGGCGGCCCGCCCGGCAAGGTCACTTACAGCCATCCCCGCACGTTTCGCGTGGATCCCGATCCGGGCCTGTTCGCGCGTCTCGTTCCCGGTTGACACAACGTCGCCGGTAGAGGGTCCGTAGCGCCGGCATCCTGCCGGCTCGCGTGTGGACATCCTGTCCACACGCTTCGTCAGCGGCGACAGGCTTGTTCGAGCGCGTGGGCAAGATGCCCACGCGCAAGCCGGCAGGATGCCGGCGCTCCAACCGACCAGCCCGCTTGTATCCTTCCCGCCCTTCCGCTAGCGTGCAGCCTTCATACAAGGGGAGCCGCCATGCGTCTGTCGGAAAAGAAAGTCGTCGGTTTCGTGTGCGCCTCGCATTCCATGGTACACATCGCCGAGCTCTATTTCGCGGGCCTCCTCCTGTACATGGAGGCGGACTTCGGCGCCAGCCACGAGACCATGGGCAAGGTGCAAATGCCGTTCGCTTTCTTCTTCGGAGCGACCGCGCCGCTGGCCGGATGGCTGGCGGGACGATTAGGCTCCTTCAACACGCTGACCCTCTACCTGGCCGGCTGCGCGCTGACGCTTCCCTTGGTCGCCTTCACGAACACTCCCCTCCAGTTGACGCTGGCGCTGGCGCTCCTGGGTATCTTCGTCGGGCTTTACCATCCGGCGGGACTGTCGGGCATCAGCCGCCTCTCGCACCGGCCCGGGCGCGCGCTGGGCTATCATGGTTTCGCGGGCAACTTCGGACTGGCGATGGGGCCGTTCATCGCCGTGCTCACGGCGGACGCCCTGGGCCTGGGATGGCGCGGCAGCTACGCGCTGCTGTGCCTGCCGTTCGGCGTCCTGGCGATGCTCGTCTACCGCCTCAGCCGGCTGGAACCGGCGGCGCACGCCGCCGCCGCCGAAAGACGCACCACCCGCGTGCACTTCGACCTCCCCGCCCTGGCGCTCGTGCTCCTGATCGTGGGCGGCAACGGCATCCTCTATCGCATGGTCCTCACGTTCTTCACCGCCCGCCTGGACGGCGTCTTCGCCCCTGTCGCGGAGGCCTGGAACCTCGGGCCCAAGATGCTCTCCGGCATCATCATGTCCGGTTTTCTGCTCATCGGCGCGGCCGGGCAACTGGCCAGCGGCTACCTGTCCGAGCACTTCAGCCTGGGCAAGCTTTTGGCCGCCATCTTTCTTTTGTCCGGCATCAGCCTGATTCTATTCGGGCTGGGAGGCGTCGTGGTCGTAATCCTCTCCGGTTGCGCCTTCGGGAGCTTCTTCTTCGCCGCGCAGCCGGTCGCCAACGGGCTTCTGTCGCGCCTGACGCCGCCCGAGCAGCACGGGTTCGTCTACGGACTGTCCAGCTTCTTCACGTTCGGGGTGGGTTCCATCGGCAGCTACATCGGCGGGGTCGTGGCGACACGCCACGGCGAGGGAACCGTCTACGTGGCGGCGGGCATCGCCACGCTGGTGATGGCCGGTTTGCCCCTCCTCCTCCCCACGCACCGCATGAGCCGCCCGTAGGCCTTGCGCCTCTCAAAAAGGGCGGCGTGGGTCTCCAGGCCCGTGCCACCCATGACAAAACCGGTGCGCGGTGCGCACCCTACAGGAGGTCGCTCGCCAGCTCCGCCAGCTCGCTTCTCTCCCCTTGGTCAGGTTGACGTGCGCGTACGGCTCCTGGCCTGCATCTTCTCGATCAAATGGCTCATGCCGTTGGAACTGCTGTCCAGGTAGGGATGGTCGATCTGAAAGATGTCGCCCGTGAGGACGATCTTGGTTCCCTCGCCCGCGCGCGTGATGATGGTCTTGACCTCGTGCGGCGTCAGGTTCTGGGCTTCGTCCACGATGAAGAAGATCTTGACCAGACTGCGGCCCCGAATGTAGGTCAGGGGCGCGATCACCAGTTTCTCGTCCTCCAGCAGTTGATCCACGCGCGGTTTCTTGGTGTCCGGTTCCGACATCTTGATCACGCCCAGGTTGTCGTAGAGGGGCTGCATGTAGGGTTCCAGCTTGGACTCGATGTCGCCGGGCAGGAACCCGATGTCCTTGTTGGACAAGGGCACGACCGGCCGGGCCATGTAGATCTGGCGATAGTTGCGGCGGCATTGCAGCGCCGCGGCCAGCGCCAATAGCGTCTTGCCCGTGCCCGCCTTGCCCGACATGGTGACCAGCTTGATCTCGTCGTTGAGCAGCGCGTTGAGGGCGAACGTCTGCTCGGCGTTGCGCGGCGCAATGCCGTAGGCCGAGACCTTGTCGACCCGCCGCAGCACCCCCTGACGGCTGTCGTGCACCGCCAGGCCCGAGGCGCGTCCGTTGCGCAGGATGACGTACTCGTTGGGCTGAAGCTCCGCGCCGAAGGCGAAGCGCCGCGCTTCCACCTCGAACGGCTCGCTGTAAAGCTGGTTGATGAGCTCGTGCGGCACCCCCTCTTCCACGCGATGGCCGGTGTAAAGCGAGTACACGTCTTTCACGTGGTCGCTCCGATAGTCCTGCGCCATCAGTCCCAGCGCCTTGGCCTTCATGCGCAGGTTGACGTCCTTGGAGACGAGGATCACCTCGCGGCTGGGGTTCTCCTTGGCGGCGTAGTAGGCGATGTTGAGAATCTGGTGGTCGCCGTTCTGTTCGCCGAAGATGAAGCGCAGGTCCTTGTGGAAGGCGCGCTCCAGTTTGACCGTGATCTTGCCCAGCCCCGGTCCGATGCGCACCCCGCCGGAAAACAGCTTGTCCCCGGAGAGGCTGTCCAGCGTGCGCACGAACTCGCGCGCGTGGAAATTGAGAATCTCGTTACCCTTCTTGAACCGATCCAGCTCCTCCAGCACGGGGATGGGAAGGATGAGGTCGTTCTCCTCGAAATGGTGGATGCACGAGCTGTCGTGCAGGATGACGTTGGTATCCAGGACGAAGATTTTGCGCTTGGCAGCGACCATACAACCTCCCGCGGGAGAGGGAATAAGGGCAGTCGAACCCGCCCGCGCGTCGCCTCGGCGGCGCCACGGGCCGGACGCGCCCGCGATGGATTCAAGCATACTCGAACCGCCGCCTTCGCGCACCCGCCGCGCCGTAGGCGTCCCTGTCATTTCGACCGCAGCCCACTGTCATTTCGACCGCGGGGAGAAATCCTGCTCCATGCGCCGGTCTCCCTTACTGTCATTTCGACCGCAGGGAGAAATCCTGCTCCACCCGCCGGTCTCCCTTACTGTCATTTCGACCGCAGGGAGAAATCCTGCTCTATGCGCCGGTCCCCTGTCATTTCGACCGCAGGGAGAATCCTCCACCGCCGGTCTCCCTGCGTCATTTCGACCGCGGGAAAATCCTATCCATGCGCCGGTCTCCCTTACTGTCATTTTCGACCGCAGGAGAAATCCTCTCCACCCGCCGGTCTCCTTGCTGTCATTTCGACCGCGGGGAAATCCTGCTCCATGCGCCATGCAGGTGGGGACGCGGGGGAAGATTTCTCCCTGCGGTCGAAATGACAGTGGGCTGCGGTCGAAATGACAGGGGCAGCGGGTTCCTTGGCTGGCAGGCGCGTTGGCACATGGCCGCCTTGTACAGACGGCGGTTTTCTTGATATAATCTAGAAAAGTGATGCTTCCTCTGCGAAATCCCTCGCAGTCGGACGCCTCGCACGACGCCGCCGGCCATCGCAGCCAAGGAGAACGCATTGATGCCGCCCCGCAAGCGCGACCGCAGGGGCCCCGATGCCCGCCTGCTGGCCCGCATACTGGCCTCATTAGGCGAACCCGAAGGGACGGACGCTCCCGCGCGACCGCCGGACTGGAAGCGCCTGGCCGAACGACTGGTCGAGCGGTTGGAAGCGCAGCGGTCGTCGGTCGAGGCGCTGCCCCACCTGGAGCAGGCGCAAGCGGCCTTGGCGGAAAGCGAGGAGAAGTACCGCCAGCTCTTCGAGCTGGAGTCCGACGCCCTCTTTCTCATCGACAACGAGGAGGGCCGGATCCTGGAGGTCAATCCGGCCGCCACGCAACTGTACGGCTACAGCCGACAGGAACTTGTCACGCTGCGCAACGTGGACCTGTCCGCGGAACCCGAACAGACGCGCGCGGCGACCGCCGCGGGCCTGTCGCTCGTGCCCATCCGTTACCATCGTAAGAAAGACGGCTCGGTCATGGCGGTCGAGATCACCGCCCGCCATCTGCTGTGGAAAGGCCGTCCCGCCCACATCGCCGCCATTCGGGACATCACCGAACGCCTGCGCGTCCAGGAGGAGATGGAGCGGCAGCGCGCCTTCCTGCGCACCATCATCGACGCCGATCCCAACGTCGTCTCGGTCAAGGATCGAGAGGGCCGCTACCTCTTGGCCAACCAGGCGCTGGCCGACTTCTGCGGCGTGCCGCTAAAGATGCTTGTCGGCAGGATTCCCACCGAGCTGCCCCTGGACCCCGCCTTTGCCCAGTCCGTGCGCGAGGATGATCTCGCCCTCCTCTCCCGCCGGGCCGAGCGCATCGACCGCGAGCATCAGATGCTGCACCGGGACGGACGCAGCATGTGGGTCAGGAGCACCAAGCTCGCGCTCAAGAACGCGGCCGGAGAAGTGGACCACATCGTCAGCTACACCTTCGACATCACGCAACTCAAGATGACCGAGGAGGCGCTGCGCGAATCCGAGGCCAATTACCGCCTGCTCTTCATGCACAATCCCATGCCCATGCTGGTCTTCGACGTGGAAAACCTGGCCATCCTGGCCGTCAACGACGCCGCGGTGAAGCATTACGGCTACAGCCGCGAGGAATTTCACGCCATGACGGTCAGGGACATCCGCCCGGAAGAGGACGTCCCTCGGGTCCTGGACCATCTGGCCAAGTCACTGCCCGAGATCGACCGCACCGGCTACTGGAAGCACAAGAAGAAGGACGGCACGATCATCGACGTGGAGGTGACGTCGCACCTTTCCAACTTCGCGGGGCGGCCGGTGCGCATCGTGCTGATCAACGACGTGACGGAACGATTGCGCGCGGAAGAAGCCGCGCGCCGGCACCAGCATCAGATTGCCACGCTGCTGGACACGCTGCCCGCGTTCGCGTTTCTGAAGGACGCCGAGAGCGTCTATCGCGTGGCCAACCGGCGCTTCTGCGAGGCGGTGGGATGCCCGCCGGGGGAAATCGCGGGCAAGACCGACTTTGAACTCTATCCGCGCGAGCTGGCGGAGAAATACCGGCAGGACGACGCCCGCGTCCTCTCCGGCGGCCAGACCTTCATGGCCGAACAGGAGGAGATCGAGGGCGACCGGCGCCTCATCGTGGAGGTGCGCAAAGTACCGCTCCGGGACGAGGCGGGCCGCGTGATCGGCCTCATCGGCATGGAGTTCGACATCACCGAGCGCAAGCGCGCCGAGGCGGAGCGCCGCAAACTCGAGCAGCAGGTCCAGCACGCCCAGAAACTGGAGAGCCTGGGGGTCCTGGCCGGCGGCATCGCCCACGACTTCAATAATCTGCTCACCGGCATCCTCGGCCACGCCGACCTGGCGCTTCTGGAGATGTCCCCGCTCTCCCCCGCCCGCGAGAGCCTCCGGCAGATCGAGGCCTCCGCCCGCCGCGCCGCCGAACTCACCCGCCAGATGCTCGCCTACTCGGGCCGCGGCAAGTTCGTCATCCAGCCGGGTGCAGATCTCCGAGGTGGTGCAGGAGATGTCGCACCTCCTGGAAATCTCCATCTCAAAGTGCGTGCTCAAGTACCACTTCGCCGACCATCTTCCGGCCATCGAGGCGGACGTGACGCAGTTGCGGCAGGTGGTGATGAACCTCATCATCAACGCCTCCGAGGCCATCGGGGAGGCCAGCGGCGTGATCGTGATCTCGACCGGCGCCGTGGAGTGCGACCGCGCGTACCTCGCCGGCAGTTACATCGACGAGGACCTGCCGCCGGGACTCTACGTCTATCTGGAGGTCGCCGACACGGGATGCGGGATGACGCCGGAGACGCTGGCGCGGGTGTTCGATCCCTTCTTTAGCACCAAGTTCACGGGACGCGGGCTGGGTCTGGCGGCGGTGCTTGGGATCGTGCGCGGGCATCGTGGGGCGATCAAGGTGTACAGCGAGCCCGGGCGCGGCACGACCTTCAAGGTGCTGTTCCCCGCCTCCAGTCGGCCGGTGCAGAACGACGCCGTCCGGCAGCCGGCCGCCGCACGCTGGCGCGGGGTGGGATTGATCCTGGTCGTGGACGACGAAGAGACGGTGCGCACGCTGGCCCGCCGCATGTTGGAGCGGCTCGGCTTCACGGTACTCGTGGCTTCCGACGGGCAGGAAGGCGTGGAAATCTTCCGGCAGCACGCCGACGAGGTGCGCGCGGTGCTCCTGGACATGACCATGCCCCACATGGACGGCGAGGAGGCCTTCCGGGAGCTGCGCCGCATCCGTCCCGATGTGCGCGTGGTTCTCTCGTCCGGCTACAACGAACAGGACGCCACCAACCGCTTCGCCGGCAAGGGCCTGGCCGGCTTCATCCAGAAACCCTACTGTCTGGAGGACCTCTGCGACGTGATCCGCCGCGCGCTGGGGGAGTAACGCCGGCATCCTGCCGGCTTGCGTGTGGGCATCCTGCCCACACGCTTCGACCGAAGCGCTCGCATGTCGCACCGAAGCGTGGGGGCGGGACGCCACCCACGCAGGCCGGCGGGAGGCTGGCGCTACGTTCTCTCCACCCAACCGACCGGACGGATGTTGGCCTTCAGTTCCGCCTCGAACGCTTCCGCCTGCGCGCGCAGCCGGGCTGTGATCTCCGGATGCTTGTCGCACAGGTTCTCCTTCTCCCCCACGTCCTTTTGCAGGTCGTAGAGCGCCTCGGGGACCGGCTCGTCCTTGAGCCGGCCCGCCTCGATCATGCGCGCGAAACCGTAGGGATACTCATCGATGGTGCGGCGCGGGAACATGTACTTCCAGCGCCCCTCGCGCACCGCCTCCAGCCGATGGCCAAGATAATAATAGAATGCCTTGCGCGGATTCTTGGCGCCGGGCTTGCCCAGAAGCACGTCGGTGATGTCGCCGCCGTCGATGACGCGGTCCCCCGGCGGCTCGGCCCCGGCCAGGCGCGGGAAGGTGGGCAGGAAGTCCAGAGTGGCGCACGGCTCCCCGCACGTCCTTCCCGCGGGAATGCGGCCGGGCCAGCGCGCAATACAGGGCGTGCGCATCCCGCCCTCGAAGGTCGTGCACTTGCCCGCCCGCAACGGCCCCGCGCTGCCGCCGTTCTCACCCCGCACCAGCCACGGCCCGTTGTCGCTGGTGAAAATGACCAGCGTGTCGCGCTCCAGCCCCTGCGCGGCCAGCTCCCTGAGAATCTCGCCCGTGCTCCAGTCGATGCACTCCACCACGTCGCCGTAGAGTCCCCGCTTCGACCTGCCCGCGAAGCGCTCGGACACCGACAGCGGCGTGTGCGGCATGGTATGCGGCAGATACAGGAAAAACGGCCGCTTCGCGTTTTGGCGGATGAACCGGACCGCCTCGTCGGTATAGAGCTCGGTCAACGGCGATTGGTCCTCCATCTGTTCGATGACCTCCTCGTTGCGCATGAGCGGGACCTTGCCGTCGATCTTCATGTCGTTGCTGTAAGGAATGCCGAAGTAGGCGTCGAACCCTTGGCGCGTGGGCAGGAACTCGGGCCGATGGCCCAGGTGCCATTTGCCGATGCAGATGGTGGCATAGCCGCGCGTCTTGAGGAGATCGGCGAGGGTGACTTCGTCGGGATGCAGGCCGGTGTGGGAGCGCGCGGTGAAGACGCGCCCGGGGAACTCAGCGCAGGAGACGCGCGGCGGATAGCAGCCGGTGAGCAGTTGCGCGCGGGACGGCGAGCAGACCGGCGCCACGTAGAAGTCCACGAGCCGCGTACCCTCCGCCGCCAGGCGGTCGATGTGCGGCGTCGAAATGAGCGGCGCCCCGAAGCACCCGAGATCGCCGTAGCCCAGGTCGTCGGCGAAGATGACGACGATATTGGGCGGCCGGTCGGATGCGCCGAGGGAGAGCGTGGGCATGGCCGCGGCTAGCGCCGCCGCGCCATACTCCACGAGCTCCGCCGGGATACCGCGAGGAGGCATGATGCACCTCCGAACGGGGAGACTGGAACGCGGAAGGTTAGGCGACAGAGTCGCGCCGTCAACTAGCAGCCCCTGCGCGCTTCAGGCCATCCTGCTCAGGGCTGTCGGATTGCTTGTGCGGCGGGCTGAACAGCGGCCGATTGCACCTTGCCTGGGTGCGACAATCCTGCTTCGGGCCGCGCGGTGAAGGGGCCGGGCTTTAACGCTGAAAACTACCTCAATGCGGCTGGCTCCCCTTAACAAGGGCTGGAGAACTCTGCGTGCCGTGGTATCCCGCTTCCACTCTTCTGATAATTCTCCACCAGCCGTCGCAGTTCCTCCAGTTCCCCGCCGGCAGGGACGTCTCCTCAAGAGGTGCGCCAGGAGGTTGGATATCCTTCCCCGAACACATGGGCGACCAGGTCGCGCAGGATGGAGCGCAGCACGTCGCGGCGGGCGACCCGCGCCCAGTAAACTAGGCCGCCCTCATCCGGTCGTGGGCGACGCCCTTCCTTTCCATCCCTGTAACACCGACAGGACCGTGGTGTAGGCGCGGGGCTTGCCGTCGGCAGGGCGGCTCGCGCCTGGCGGGCCGTCAGCGCGCCTTTTCCACAGTAGGGCGAGAATCTGCAACTCAGAGGCGAGGGTGTGGACCATGCCATAAAAATTCTTCTCCTCGATTTGCAGTACTTTAAGAATAGTACTAGCCCTCTGGAAGGCCTCAGTCAAGAGCTATGCTTCTTTTCCGCACGGTCGCAGGTTACGGGACCTCTTGGACTTGCGTGCATTAGCTTAGTGTAATATTATAAAACTATACGGATAATCGAGATTGCTCTCAGATTCTCTCCAGACTCCGGAGGTTCAGAGCAAAGATTTCACCGCTACCAGGTTGAAATCCGCCAAGATTCATACGTAAAATTACTCTAGAATACGTTCGATAACGAATTGATAATGTTATTACAATATTCACGGGGGCATGAAGATGGCACAAGGAGATTCGGCAAAACGTGGCCTTCAATCGCAATTACCACCCAATTCTGATCAAGAATCGCAGCCGGGAGCCTCGGTCTCCGAATTGTAATAATATAATGCACATACTGCGAGGATGGCGCCTGCTTGCCGCCCTCTTCCTGTGCGCGTCCATCGCCAACGCAGCTACCTATTACGTCGATCCTTCAGGGAAGGACTCCAACGCAGGCACGTCGATTTCCGCCCCCTGGAAGACTTTGGGCAAGGTGAATGGGCGCAGCTTTGCGCCCGGCGACTCGATCCTCTTGAGCGCGGCGGAACCTGGCGCGGATGCCGCATGTCCTCCTCGGGAACCGCCTCCGCTCCCATCACCGTGGCGCCTACGGGACCGGCGCCAAGCCGCGCATCCTGGAACGTCCGTCCTCACCTCCTGGGCCTCCTACCAGACCAACGTCTATCGCGCCGGCGTCCCTCAAGCCCAACGTGGTCTACTTTGGAGACACCCGCGGTACGCCGAGGACCGCCGTCTCCCAACTGACCGCACCCAATTCCTATTACTACGCCGGCGGCTACCTGTACGTTTACTCGGTGGGCAGTCCCACCGGCTACTATCCCAGCGTGGAGGCCTCAGTCTACACGCGCGAGTACGCCATCGACACCAACGGCAAGAGCTGGCTGGTCATCGACGGCCTGGAACTGGGCCGCGCGGATTACATCACCCTGACGATCTACGGCGGGACCGGCCTGACGATCCAGAACTGCGACGTGCACGCCTCGCGCAGCGCCTGGCCCAACTTGCGGGTATCCGCGCACGCCGTCAACGTGACCGTCGACAACTGCGTCTTTGGGCGGCCCTCCGACGACGGCTACTCGGGCAAGCGGCTGATCGATTTCGGCTCGGCCGGTCCGGCCGGCTCGGGCGGCCACTGGACCGTGCGCAACTGCCGCCTCTACTGGACGACGGAAAACGACACCAGCTTGGCCGGCAACGACCACGGCATCGCCATCGGCAACGCCCGCGTAGGCAACGTGCTGGTGGACAACTGCCAGGTCTACGACGTCGAAGACTCCGGCATCTATCTCTCGGGCAACGACACGGCGGGAACCATCACGGTGCAAAACTGTTACGTTTTGCGCGCGCGCAACGCAGGCATTCACGCCTGGGGCCAGAAGGGCTCACTCTCCGGCCCCATCTACATCCGCAACAACCGCGTACAGAACTGCGCCTTCGCCCACAACGACGCCATGGGCATCCACATCAATTCCACCTGGAATCCCACCTTCGTCGAGCACAACGATGTCTCCGAGTGCCGCAACCTAGACCCCAACGAGGAGGACGGCGGCGGCATCGCCGTCGACGCCGACAGCCGCAACATCACCGTGCGTTACAACCGCGTGCACGACAACTGGGGCAAGGGCATCTACGTCTACGGCATCAGCGGTCCCAGTTCCAATCACAAGGTGTACGGCAACGTGGTCTGGAACAACGACTGCGGGATTCTCGTCTCCGGCAGCAGCCTGGACACGCTGGTCAGCAACGTCGAAGTGTACAACAACACCTGCTTCAAGAACTACAACGGCCCGGACAAGGGACCCAACTACGATGCGGAGATCGTCTTCGGCCCCAACGTGCAGAACCTCTCCGTGCGCAATAACATCCTGTATGCGCACGACAGCGGGTACGCCCTGCGGCGCTACACCGGCGCCCTGTCAGGGATCACCAGCGATGACAACTGCGTTTACAAGGACAACGGCGGACCCATCGGCAACGACGTGAACGGCGACCTTCTGTCGCTGGCGCAGTGGCAGACCTACGGCTATGACGCACACACAACGCAGGTCGATCCGCGCTTTATCAATGCGGCGGGACGTGACTTTCAACTGGAGTCCGGCTCCCCGTGCGTCGATACCGGCGTGCCGGTGGGCTTGACGCTGGACGCCCTGGGTACGGCCATTCCCCAGGGCGCCGGACCGGACAAGGGCGCCTTCGAGAAGGCCGGCAGTACCACGCCCGTCCCCACGGCCACGCCCACCTCCACCCCCAGGCCGCTCTATCCCTCGGGCGAGGATGAATGGTTCCCGCTCTGGAGCGCCGCGGCGCAAACCGGCGCCGCCCCCACACTCAATTCGCTGGCGGATCGCAATTATCGCAACTGGATCAAGGGTTCGGACATCCTGGCCTCCGCCGCGACCGTCCGGCTGCGGTTGCGCGGGGCGGCCGGTGGTTCGGGAACCTTCGTGGACGCCGTCACCCTGGGTGCCAAGAAGTCCTCCAGCGACCCCTTCGACTTCACCGCCGCGGCCGCGGTCGTGACTTTCGGCGGAAGCCGTTCCGTGGCCCTGCCGCCGGGCGAAGTCGTGGTCAGCGATCCGGTCAGCTTCCCCATCGAGGCCGGCGTGGACTACCTGGTCGCCATCTACTGCGAGGGCCAGGAGCTGGTGGCGCAGTGGACGCAATCGGGCAGCAACCACAGCTACTTCCGCATGTTGGCCTCCAACGACACGGCGACGGTAGACGCCGTGGGCTACACGAGCGCGTCCAGCGTCTTCATCCTGGACGGACTGGAGGGCAACCTTTCGTCGCAAACCACCGCCCAGGCGCCGACGGCCACTTCCACGCCTACCCCGACCCCCACGCGCACGGCGACTCCCACGCCGACCCCGACGCGTACGGCCACCTCGACGCCTACGCCGACCCCCACGGCTACCGCGACTCCGACGGCGACCGCCACGGCGACTCCCACGCCCTCCAATACGCCCACCTCCACGTCCACGCCGACTCCGACGGCCGACCCGTCCGGTGAGTGGGTCGTACTCTGGAGCGCGACCGGCCAAACGGGCGTCCTGGAACCGTCGCTGAACTCGCTGCCGGACCGCAACTACCGCAACTGGATCAAGGGGTCGAAGATCGCCGGCTCGGCGGAGCGCGTGCGCGTGCGCCTGCGCGGCTCCGGCGGCAGCCGGCCTACCGTATTGGACTCCGTCACGCTGGGCCGGCTGGACCCTGACTACGGAAGCTGCAACTTCGACGCTCTACCCCTGCAACTGCGCTTCAACGGAGATACATCCGCCGTGATCCCGCCCGACGGAACCCTCACCAGCGAGCCGCTGGACTTCGCCGTCGAGGCCGGCCGGGACTACCTCTTGGCGGCGTTTCACGCGGGCAATGAACTGGTCAGCTTTTGGAACGAGGGCGCGGGCGTCAACAGCTACTATCGCTCGACCGACGTGGATGAGTCGGGAATCATGCGCGTCAACGGCTATCACGGGCTGTCCAGCATCTACTTCGTGGAAGCCATCGAGGGATTTGTGCCCGCGACGGCGCCGCCGCCGGAGTGGACCACGCTCTGGACCGCCGCCGGCCAGACCGGCGCGGTCAGCGTGGGCAAGAACTCGCTCACCGACCGCAACTACCGCGATTGGATCAAGGGCGCCAGCATCATGGCCGGCGCGCCCAAGGTGCGACTCGTTCTCCAGGCCGCCTCGCAGCTCTCTTCCACACACATCGACGCCGCCGCCATCGGGGCCAAGCTGGACGGAGGCTGCGACTTTGCGGGGACGCCCGTGATCGTCACGTTCGGCGGACAGCGATCCGTCACGCTGCCGCCCGGTTCGCTGGTTTACTCGGATCCCGTGGACTTCCCCGTCGAGCCGGGCCGCGATTACCTCGTGACGTTCTACCTGGAGGGCAAGGAACTGGTCAGTCTCTGGAGCGAGAGCGGCGGAACCAACAGCTTCAGCCGGACCGTCGCTTCCGACCAGACGCTGCTCTATCCAGTGACCGGCTACACGGCGCTGTCCAGCATCTACCTGCTCTCGGCGCTGGAGGGGCTGACGGCGCGCTGACAGGTCATGTGGAGTGCGGCAGCTTGCTGCCGCGTGCGTGAGGCCCGAGCGGGCCGGGTGCATCCACGCGGCAGCAAGCTGCCGCACTTTACATAAGACCGCGCGCAGACTGAGACGATGTTGCGCTGCTCGCGCTCGATTACGAGCAAGATTACGAGCAAGATTAAGATCAAGATCAAGATTAAGATTAAGATTAAGAGCGGGGGCCGACCCTCAACCGATCCCCGTCGCTCTCCCCGAAAACCTCCGGCGTGTACATCGGATAGGCCCGCGCCGGCAGCCAGATGAACTCGCCCTCCATCTCCGCGCGCAGCGTGTAGGCGATCTTGTGCCTTCCGGGCGCCAGCGAATAGAAGAAGAACACGACTCTCTCGTCGCGCACTTCGTGATGCCCCCAACCCGGCGTCTCCAGCTTACCCGGACTCCACTCGAAGCCGGCGGGCATGGGGGATTCGACCATGAGGTACGAGACCGGCTGCTCCACCGTCAGCTCCAACTGCACGAGTATGCGGTCGCCCGCGGCCAACCGTTCAGGACGCGGTTCGGTTTCCAGTTTCAGCTCGCGCCCCTCCAGACGTTCGCTGACGAGCAGCGCGGAGCGGGAAAGCGACAGTCCGCGCGACCATCCCGTCAACTTGTCGCCGCTCACGAGATAGTCGAGTCGGGCGCCGTAATATGCGGTCCCACCGCCAAGGCGCTCCAGCTTCACTCGCAGGCGGTCCTTTTCCAGGGGACGCCCCTGGACGAGGAACGACAGCCCCGCGCGCCCGTCGGCGGGGAAGGCGACGCTCTTGGGCGCGGGCGGCAGGCCGGAAAGCCGCACGCCCTCCGGCCGCTCCCCGCCGCCCTGCCGCTCGGCGAATCGGGCCAACGCCAGCAGCGCCGAAGCCGCCTGGCGCGTGGTACTCCACCGCTCGCCCTCCCGCTGCGCCAAAAGCCATCGCGCCGCCTTGGCATTCAGGGCGTCATGCGGATCGCACGCCAGCCGCGCCGACAGCATCCGGGCGGTCGCGTCCACGCTGTCGTCCAGCCACGGGTGGTCGGCGCGACCGGTCCAATAGACGTGGTTGGACGTTTCCACCGCGTCCCTGGCGGTCTCACGCGCCAGGAGCTGCGCTTCTTGCGTCAAGCCATAACCGGCCAGGGTAGCCAGAAGCGCAGCCCGCCCCGCCGGCGACAGAGCCTGCCGCTGCCCGAACGCCCACAGCGCGGTGCGCCGCAGGTCGCTCGTCCCGTAAAGCGGCGGACGCGGCTCCAGCGGCGTCGCGCTTCCCACCTCGCCGGTCGCCGCAAAACTCTCCGCCTCCGCGATGGCCAGCATCACCACCGCGATCCGGTCGATGTCGTCCAGCGACTGCAGCTGGAAGCGCAGCGACGCCACCCCCTTGGCGAGGACCTCGGGCGACACGGCGTAGCCCGCCTCGCGGCACAGCCGCAGCCCGTCTACCGCAGAGGCGGTCATCATGGGATCGACCGGGTCGGTCTTCCACCATCCCCAGCCGCCCTCCGCGCGCTGAAAGTCATACAACCGCAAGAGGCCGGCGGCGACCATGCGGTCGATCTCCTCGTCCGCGAAGGGCAGGTCGAATCCGAGCGGCTTCTGGGCGCGCTTGAGGACCACCGTGGGGACAAAGCGCGACAGGGTCTGCTCGACGCACCCGTAGGGATAACCGGCCAGATACTGGAGACTGCCCCAGGCGCCGGAGAGGAGCGTAGGGGAGAGGTCCAGGCGCAGGCGTCGGCCCTCGCTGCGCGCTTCTTTGGGCAGGCGGAAGTCCAGCGTGGCCGCATCCTTCCGGTCCAGCTCGCCGGCCAGGTAGATGGCGCGCGGCAGGCCGTAAGCTTGCACCGGAATGGCCAGCTCCATCCCATCGCCGGCCAGCCGCCCGCGCGCGGAGAGCGTGAAGGTCGCCGCGCCCACCGTCTCCGCCACGACCGGCCAAGTGAACCGCGCCATGCCGCCTTTGGCAATCCTGGCCGATTGCCGCGCCCGACCCGAGAGCCGGGCGCCTGCCACCGACAGCTCCACGTCCAGCTCCTGATCGGCCTCAGCGTAGTTATGGACGATGCCGGACACGACCGCGCGATCTCCCTCGACAAGAAAGCGCGGCAGGACCAGACGGGCCACGACCGGCTTGCGCACCACGGTCTTGGCGATGGCCTCGCCCACCTCCGTGCGGACGGTGTGCGCGCGCGCGGTCGCCCGCCAGGTGGTCAGGTTGTCGGGCAGGGGGATTTCGACCACGGCCCGGCCGTACACGTCGGTCGTCACGACCGCGGACCAGAAGGCGGTGTCGCGGAAGTCCCGCCGGATGCGCAGGCCGGCGCCGGGCCCCTTGTCCGCACCGCCCAGGTACTGCGGCGGAAAACTGCGCTGCGTGCGCACCAGGTGCACGAAGTGGCCGTAGAAGAACTCGTGAATCGGCTCCTCCCGGGGCTGGGCGAGCGAGTAAATGGCCTCGTCCACCAGCCCCACGGAGCATTCGGCGGCGACCGGCCGGCCCTCGGCGTCCAGCGTAAGGAGCGAGAGGCGCATCCGCTCGCCCGGCTGATACTCGGGCCGGTCGAAGGAGAGTTCCACGCTCAACCGCTGCAGGCGCCCCTGCACCTTGATGTTTTCGGCGGCGCTGTAGAACGACAGGCCGCGCATGAGCGTGGCGGCGAGGCGGCAGCCGGGCGCCAGCGCCTCGGTCACCGGCAGTTCCAGCATGGCCACACCGCCCTTCAAGCGGACCATGCGCCGCTCGACCACCTGCTCCCGCTCCAGGGTAAAGAGCACGTCGCCGTCGGGCGCGCGCGCCAGGACGACCGCGCGCAGCGTTTCGCCCGGCTTCCAGTCCTCCTTACCCAGCGTGAGCGCAAAGGCGCTGTCCGCCCGCACCGGTTCCTCCTCGTCCGACTGGACCCACAGGTAGAGCACGTCGCGGATGGCATGGCCGCGCGAATCGGTCGCCAGCGCGGTGATTTCCAGTCTTCCTCCCTGCCGCGGCGTGTAAAGGTAGCTGGTTTCGCCCGACTCGGGAACCGTCAGGAATTCGTCGGCGACGACCTCGCGCTGCCGGTCGCCGACGCGCGGATCGTACTTCCAGCGCGTGATCTCCAGCGCGACCCGGGCGGCGCGAGGTTGCCCGGCGTGGTCGCGTGCGCGCAGCCGCAGTACCACCGGCATCCCCGCGCGCACGACCCGCTGATCCACCGTCAAGGAGAGCGTGAACTCGCCCTCCACCACGCGCACGCGATGCTCCGCCCGCACCTGCCGGCCCGAGGCGTCCTCCAGCGTGACCTCCAAGGTGAGCCAGCGCGTCCCCGCGGCTGCGGGCGGGACGAAATCCAGCATCGCCCGCCCCTCCCCGTCGGTCTTCAGATTGCCCGACTCCAGAAGCTCTCCGTATCCGCCCCACGCATACTCGGAAGAATAAAGATTGTACCGCACCGGCACGCCCGCCAGCGGTGATCCGAAGAAGTACATGGCATGGAGGCGAAACCTGATCGACTCCCCGCCCAGGCTGTACGGCCGGTCGGCATCCACGGTCAGCAGATACTCGGGCTTGCGATACTCCTCGACCTCGAATACGGCCTGGCCCGAGAAGCGGCCGTCGGACACGCTAATCCGGTAGGTACCCAGCGGCGCCTCCTCGCCCAAGCGAAAGAGTCCCGAGGTGGAACCCATCGCGTTGAGGGGGACGGTCCCTTCGGCGACCGTTTGGTTGCGGCTGTCTTCGATCTTGTAGCGCGCCTCGCCGGTCGCCGGCGGCAGGTAGCGGTCCTCGGGGCCGCCGGAGTCGGAGCGCATGGCGCGGATCACGGCCTTCCAGTAGAGCGTCTGGCCGGGACGGTAGATGGGACGCTCGGTATACACGTAAACGCGGCCCGACTCCTTGGGCGCCTCCTGGCCGAAGACGGCGTCCACGGAGGCGAAGTGCGGGCCGGAGAGCGCAATCGCCCGCATACCGGCGATGGGCTTCACGGGGAACACGACAAGGCCGTCGGCGTCGCTGGTCGCCTCGGCCACGAGCGCGCCCGCACGCACGAGTCGCACCGGCACTCCGGCCCGCTTGCGGCCCGTGGACAGATCCACGGCATAGATCAGGATGCCGGCCGGACTGCTCTTAGCGACGAGGCCCAGCTCGGTCGCCACGATCATGAGCCGGTCGGTAGCGCCGCCGGCGGCGCTCTCCAGCACGTACAGCCCCGCCGGTTGCCCGCGCATCGAGATGCGCTCGTCCACCCACGTGTAGGGACGGGCGTACTTGATCTCCTTCATCCAGAGCTTGTCGGGCGAGGCGCCGTCGATGTTCCAGGCGGCGGGGTCGCGCGGATCGTCCAAGCGGTCGAAGAAGCGACGCGCGGAGAGGGCGTACCAGCGCTGCTCGATGCGCGGAGTGCGAAACGCCCGCAGGGGTATCTCGAACGGCCGCTCCGGCAGGACCATCTGGTTCTGGGTGAAGACGTTAAAGGACGGCGCATGAGGCGACAGGCGCAGCTCCAGTTCGGCCTTCTTTTCGCCTTCCTCCAGCTGCAATGGGTCCAGCGAGGTCTCGAAGAACCCGGCGTTCTTGACCGTCATGCGATAGCGGCCCGGGGGCAGTCCGTCGAACTTGAAGCGGCCCAGGCGGTCGCTGACGGCCCAGCGTGCGGCGGGGCCTTGCAGCTCCAGGCGCAAGCCGGGAAAGGAGCCGGCTTCGCCCTCGGGAAAGACCAGACGGCCTTCCAGGCTGCCGGCGCGGAAAAGGGGGAGGGTCGCGGTGGCCTCCCTGCCGCCCTCCAGGCGAAAGCCCTGGCGCACGTACGGCACGCGCTCCGGCCCCGTCGCCGAGAGGCGATAGACGCCGGGATAGAGTTGGGTCAGGTGGAAGGCGCCGGCCGCGTCGGTCCGCACCCGGCGCTCGGGGCCGCCCTCCGACAACTCGATCCACGCATCCGCCAGCGGCTCGCCGGTCAAGTGGTCGGTAGCCGTGCCGGAAAAGATCGCCTCCGGCGACAGGACCAACCGCAGCGTCATCTTCTCCTGCTCGTCGCCCACTCGCAGGTAGGCCAGTTCATACAGCGCGCAGCCGGGCGCGTTGGCGGTCAGGCGGTAGTTGCCGGAAGACACGTCGAAAAAGCGGAAGGCGCCGCCCCGCTCGCTCTCGGCCACGACCGGACTCTGCGCGTCCCAGCGCAAGAGTTCCAGCCGCGCTCCCACCACCGGCTCGTCGCCGCAGAGGACGCGCCCCTCCAGCACGCGCAAGGCGAAGGCAGGGCACATGCTCAGAGCCCAAACCAAACCCAAGACCGATAGTCTCTTCATGGTGACGACCTTTCCTCTGATGCGCCGGCGATCTCCGGATATCCAATCCACGTGGTAGTCGAGAATCGAGTCATGCTATGGGGCGCCGCGGGGTCGATGCCGGCCAGGCGGCAGGCCTGGCTGAACTCCCAGCGCGCGGTCTTGGCCTCGCCGGGCAAAAGCACGGCGGAGCGCTCGTCCGCTTCGACCAGAAGCCCTTCCGACCAGGGGTCCAGGTCCGCCAGCCGCGCCAGCGGGCGGGTTTCGCCCACCAAGGAGACAATCACAATGAATCGGTCCGATTCGCCCCTATCGACAATGGGAAAGCGCGTATCCTGCGAGAGCGCGCCAAGGGCATGGCGGACGATTTCGGTTCGCCAGTCCGGCTCGCGGGGATGCAGCGCGCCCATGCAGCCGCGTACGCGCCGGTCTCGCACCAGGGTGACGAAGAGGCCGGTGCGCGGCAGGTCCTTCCAAGCGGCCGAGAGCGTGGCCGACTTGGAACCGCCTCCACCCGCGGCCCGTGCTCGAAATGGCTGACGACGACCGCCCGCACCAGCGCGACGGCCTCCGCCCGCATCGACTCGGGGACGTTCTCAGGTCCGCCGCACCCCCGCCCAACTCATACTCGAGCAGATGAGCCACGCGCCCAAGACCGCCGCAATCGTCCGCCGCAGGGACATGGTTCGCCCGCCGTCGCAACGTGGATTCCCTCGCGCGCGCCCGGCGCCGGTTGGGAGGGAGAATGGAAAGCCTTTCTCCAGAAGGTTTCGCCGGAAATACGTTCGAGTTTATCAAAAATAACGCGGGCGCGGAATTTATTCGCGAAACGCCGGCGGGACGCCGGCGCTACCTCGCTTGCCGGGTGCGGATGCGGTTTCTTACACTTGGCGGCGTAGCTGTCATTTCGACCGAAGGGAGAAATCTTCTGCCTCGCACCCGACCCGCGGTAACGGCGGGAAAGATTTCTCCCTTCGGTCGAAATGACAGATTGCTTCGGTCGAAATGACAGATTGCTTCGGTCGAAATGACAGAATGGTTCGGTTGAAATGACAGGCTGCTATCGTCGAAATGACAGCTCAATTCCACCGGAGCCGCCACGACCGGCCGGAACAGTGCCGCGCGGCTTGCAGCCTTAGATCTTTACGGCTGCACCCTCAGTTGCCATGCGCCTTGACATGATCCCGCTCTCGACCCATAATACATATACATATCGCGCAGAGGTTCCCCCTGGGACCAACAGGGAAACCGGTGCAAGTCCGGTGCGGAGCCGCCGCTGTAACCGGGGACAAACCCGCACGCATCCACTGTTCGCCGCGGCGAACGGGAAGGAGCGGGCCAGGATGATCCGGAAGCCAGAAGACCTGCCTCTTGCGCGCACCCAAAACATCGCTTCTTCGCGCTTGGGAAGCGGGGTCGCTGACAACGCCTCCCCTTCCCCCGGCGCGGAGCGGGAGGTTTTTCATGTCGGCTGTTTTCCCACCCGGCACGCGCTGGCCGGGCCGTCTCGTCGCCCTGGGCTGCCTTTGGGCCGCCGCAACCGCGCATAGCGCCGTGTTCCGCTTCGTCTCCGCCGGTCCCATCACGGCTTCCGCCAGCCAGACCCGGCTCTCCCGCACGCCGGGCGGAAACCTGGTCTGCGACGCTTCCGGAGTCTTCCATCTCATCTACACTGAATGGCCCGAATCGGCGGTCGCCAACGTGCTGGTAAACACGCCTGACGAACCCAGCCGCATCTATTACACGCGCTACGAGGCCGGCGCCTGGAGTCCGCCGGAGCGCGTCAACAACGGCTACCTGCCCGACCAGCGCGAGATCGGCGGCGGCCATCCGTCGCTGTGCGCGCGGCCCGATGGAACCGTCGTCGCCGCCTGGCACGACGCCCGCCATACTACCGAGGCGGGAACCTTCATCGACAATTATGAAATCTACCTGGATCGCCGCCCCCCGGGCGGAACCTGGAGTCCGACCGACGAACGTTTCACCCACACCGACGCCGGGCATCAGGGCGACAACGGTTACAGTCCGCAGATGGCGCTGGGCGCGGACGGGCGCGTCTGGATCGCTTGGCAGGACTTCTTCGCCGATTACAACGTGGGTGACATCTACGCGCACGCCAGCGACGCCTCCGGCCAGTTCGCGTCCCGTCCCATGAGCCAGATGCGCAAGACGGTGTATCAATCGGGCAGCGGGCGCGGCTCGTTCTGGCAACCGTCCATCGCCGAGGACGCCGCCGGCCTTGTGCACCTGGTCTGGACGGAGGGCTTCGCCGCCAGCGCGCCCCTCTGGACCATGACGCTGTCGGCGACGGGTGAAGTACAAAGCCTGGACAAGTTCGTGACGACGGGCGGCAACAACCTGGACCCGCCGCGGCTGGCGCGTTCGCCGCTGGGCAATCTCTACGCCGCCTGGACCGACCGCCGCCACGGCAACGGCGAAATCTACCTGGCCCGACTCATCGGCGGCGCCACTACCTTCACCGACTCCCGGCGCATTACCATGGACGGCGCGGTTTCGCAGCATCCCGATCTGGCCGTCGACGCCGATGAGACCGTGCATTTGGTCTGGAGCGACAACCGCGACCGCGTTTACAACGTCTTCTATTGCACCTATCGCTTCTCCGGCGATCAGTTGGGTGAGGCGGTCAAGTTGACGAGCACGACCGGCAGCGCGCAGCATCCGGCCATCAAGCTGTCGTCGCGCGGGGAGGCCATGATCGTTTACGAGGACAACCGCAGCGGCAATTTCGAGCTCTACGCCATCCTGGGCCTGGCCACGACGGGCGTGCCCGCTCGGGCGTGGGAGGCGCTGCGATGAAGCGCGCCTTTACGCTCATCGAACTCCTGGTGGTAGTCGCCGTGATTGCGATTCTGGTCGCCATTGCCGTCCCCAACTATCGTCGTGCCGTCGCCCGGTCGGAGATCGCCGCCTGCCAGGGCAACCTGCACGCGCTTGGAACCGCGCTGTTGGCCTACCAGTCCGATTACGGAGCGTTTCCGCTGGCGGACGGCACGGCGGGCTGGGAGCCTTCCCCCACGCGGACGGTTTTCGGGCATGGTCCGGCGGGCAACGGCTACTGGAGCGGTGTGCCCCGCTCGCTGCTGCTTTTGGGCTACCTGGGATCGGAGGAGGCGCTCTATTGCCCGACGCTGGCGCGGCGCTTCCCCGAGCGCCGGGACTATCTACGCTACGCTTATAACAAAGCGGCGCTGGACGCGGGCGGAAGTCTGGGCGGAGCGGACAACCTGGACCGCGATGCCGGCGACCTGTGGGTCTGCCGCTGTCTGTTCGTGCCGCCCGGCTCGCGTGGCGAGGACGACAGCCCCATCACCTATCCCCACGGCCCCGACCCCGAGAGCGAGTCCGACCGGCCGGTGATGGAGAACGTGCTCTTTCACACCGGGCGGGTCGAGCTGCGCAACGCGGCGCGCGCGGGAGGCGGCAATTGATGGCCCCGCCTTTTTTGGTCCTCGACAACGTGACCGCCGGCTACGGCCAGGGCTGGGCGCTGCGCAATCTCTCCTTTTCGGTAGTGGCGGGCGAGATGGTGGGGGTGCTGGGCCCCAACGGCTCGGGCAAGAGCACGCTCTTACGCGCCATCACGCGCATGTTGCCCGAACTCGTAGGTCGCATCCTCCTGGACGGCCGGCCGGTCCAACGCTACTCCCGACGCGAGCTGGCGCGCCTTCTGGCGGTCGTCCCGCAGGAGACGGCCATCAGCTTCGACTTTTCCGTCGAGGAGATCGTGGCCATGGGGCGCGAGCCGCACCTGTCCCGATCCCCCCTGGCCCCCCTCATTAAGGGGGGAACCGTTGGCGATCGCCGCGTGGTCGCCGAGGCGCTGGAGCGCGTGGGACTGTCCGGCTTGCGCAGGCGTTCGGTACACGAATTGTCGGGCGGCGAGCGCCAGCGCGTGCTTTTGGCGCGCGCTTTGGCGCAACAGCCGCAGATGCTGCTTCTGGACGAACCCAGCTCGCACCTGGACATCAACCACAAGGTCGAACTCTTCGATCTTCTCTCCCAACTCAACCACGAGCGCGGGCTTTCCGTGCTCGTGGTCTCGCATGACGTGAACCTGACGGTCGAGTACGTCTCGCGCGTGCTGCTTCTGGACGACGGGCGGCTGGTACGCGACGGCTCGCCCGCGGAAGTGCTGACGAAATCCACGCTGGAGGCGGTCTACCGCACCCGCGTGGAGATTCTCGACTCGCCCTGGAGCGGCGCGCCGCAAGTCTGGCCCATCCCGCACCAGCACGCTCCGTCCCCTCTCCCTGGGAAAGAGGGTTGCCATCGGTCCCCTCTCCCTGGGGGAGAGGGTTAGGGTGAGGGGGAGGCCCATGCGCGCACTCCTCTTTCTTCTCATTTGCACCGCCGCCGCGGCGCAGACGTTCCCCCTCACGCGCACGGACGCCTTGGGGCGGAAGGTCACGCTTCCCGCTCCTCCCCGGCGCATCGTCACGCTGGCCCCCAGCAACACCGAGCTCATCTTCGCCCTTGGCCTCGGGGACCGCTGCGTCGGCGTCACCAATTACTGCGACTATCCGCCCGAAGTAAAAAACATCGCGCGCGTGGGCGGCTACGCCAACATGAGCGTCGAACAGATCGCCGCGCTCTCGCCCGATCTCGTGCTGGCCGTGTACGGCAACCCCGACTGGATGCTGGCGCGCCTGCGCGAGCTGTCCATCCCCGTCTTCGGCCTCAATCCGCAGCGACTGGCGGACGTGCCGCGGGACATCGTGCTCGTGGCCGAACTTTGCGGCGTCGCAACCGCCGGACAAGAGCTGGCCGCCGCCTTCAACGCCGCCATTGCGGCCGTCACGACCGCCGTCGCCGCCGCCACGACCCGGCCCCGCGTCTACTTCGGCGCCTGGGATCCGCCCTTCTTTTCGCCCGGTCCGGGCAGCTTCATCTACGACATGGTGGAACTGGCGGGGGGAGAAAATCTCACGCGGGGCTATGGGAAGAACTGGATTTCGCTTTCGCTGGAGGAGATCGTCGAGCGCGACCCGGAGATCGTCATCCACGGGCTGGAGGGCATCCCGACGACGGCGGAGCAGGACAACGCCGAGGCGCTGGCGATGCTGCGACGTCGGGCCGGCTGGCGCGCGACCACGGCGGTCAGGACGGGCCGCGTCTATCTGCTCAACGACAACCTCCTGCAGCGGCCCGGCCCGCGGCTGGCCGAGGGTCTCCGCGCGCTGGCGCGCGCCATCCATCCTGAATGTTTCCCAACCCCGCCATGAGCCGCCGCCCCTCCCTCGCCATGGTCCTGGCCGTCGAGGCGATGCTCCTCGTGGTCATGGCTGTATTCTCACTCTGCGTGGGACCGGGAGACCTTTCTCCTGCAACGGTGTCGGCCTCGATCAAGTCGGTCCTGTCCGGTGAGGGGGACGCCTTGCCGCCGCGGATGCACGAGCTGCTCTGGAACCTGCGCGCGCCCCGGATTGTGCTGGCGATGCTCGTGGGCGCGGCGCTGGCGGGCGCCGGCGCCCTCATGCAGGGCCTGTTTCAGAATCCTCTCGCCTGCCCGTTTACCACCGGCGTATCGTCAGGCGCGGCCCTGGGCGCCATCATCGCCATCAGCTTTCATCTCAACTGGAGCTGGGGCGCCCTCTCCGGGGCTACCCCCATCGCCTTCCTGTTCGGCGCGGGAACCGTCTTGCTCGTCTATGCCGTGGCCTGGCGGCCCGGCGGCGTCTCCGTCTATACCCTCCTGCTCGTGGGCTTCGCGCTTTCGGGAATGCTCTCGGCCATCTCCTCGTTCGTCATGATCGTCAAGAGCCAGGACTTGCAGAGTGTGCTCTTCTGGCTCTTGGGCGGCTTTTCCGCGCGCAACTGGGACCACGTGTTCACGCTCCTGCCGTGGTTGGCGGTCGGGATCGTGCTGATGATGATGTACGCCCGCCCGCTCAACGCGATTCTCCTGGGCGATGAGTCCGCCGGCTGGATCGGGGTCGAGGTCGAGCGCACCAAGCGGGTGCTGCTCTTCGTGGCGGCCATGCTGGCCTCGGCGGCGGTCGCCGTGTCGGGCGTGATCGGTTTTGCGGGCATCATCGTGCCCCACATCACGCGCCTGATCGTCGGCCCGGATCATCGGCGGCTCCTGCCCGCGTCGCTGTTGGGCGGCGCCATCCTGCTTCTGGCGTCCGATACGCTCATCCGGCTGGCGTTCCCCATCGTGGCGCAGGAGATTCCCGTGGGGATCGTGACCAGCCTTCTGGGCGTGCCGTTTTTCCTCTATCTCATCTCGCGCCGGACGCGTCCGTAGCCGCGCGGCCTGCTGCGCGCGCCAGCAAGCTGGCGCAGTCCACAGGAGGCTGCGCAACTACCAGGATACACTGAACAAGGGTGTTGAGCGGGCCGGCGTAGCCTTCCCCCGTGCCCCGCGCCGTCCTCCGGCGCGTTGCCATCCCTTCTGGCCATGTGAGGTACAGCGATGGAACTCCCCGTGGAACGACTGGTGGCCTACGGCTTGCCCCCCGCGCTGGTGGAAACGCTGTCCGCCTCGGGCGTCACCACCTTGCGCGGCCCGCAGGCCCGCGCCGTCCTCTCCGGCGACCTCTTCTCCTCCGAGCACCTCCTCGTCCATCTGCCGACCTCCTCCGGCAAGACGCTTCTGGGCGAACTGGCCGCCCTCTCCGCCATCCTCGCCGGCAAGAAGGCGCTCTTCGCCGTTCCCCTCAAGGCGCTGGCGGAAGAGAAGTACGCCGAGTGGCGCCGCCGCTACGCCGATTACGGTCTGTCCGTGGTGTGCTCGACCGCCGACCACGACCAGGATGACGCCCGCCTCTGTCGAGGTGAGTTCGATCTGGGCGTCGTCATCTACGAGAGCTGCGTTATCTCTGGCGCGCGCCCGGGCTTTTTCGGCAGGTCGGAGTGGTGGTTTGGGACGAGATGCAGATGCTCTTCGACTCGAGTCGCGGCCCCTTGCTCGAGCTCCTCTTGGCGCATCTGCGGACGCGCCACGTGAATGCGGCAGGTGGGACTCTCCGCCGTTCTGGACCGGCCGGAGGAGCAGCGTTGTACCTGTCGGCGCGGCTGGTGCAATCGGAGGCGCGCCCGGCGCCTTTGCGCAAGGGCATCCTGTCGGGCGGACGTTTTCGCTACACGACCGAACCGGACGGCGAGACGGGCGAGGAGCGCTGGACGGATCTGGCGGGCATGGACTCCCCGCCGCACGAGGCGGCGCTCTCGACCGCCGTCATGCTGGCGAGGCGGGAGGAACCGACGCTTTCTTCGTCAGTTCGCGCGGCGAGGCCAGGGCCTGGCCGGAGGCGGCCGCCGTCTGCCCCTCTGTCCCACCACCGAGTGCCTGGCCGGTTTGGCCCGCATGGGCGACAACCAGATCGCCGGCCATCTCGCCGAGACCCTGCGGCATGCCGTCGCCTTCCATAACGCCGATCTCACCCCCGGCCAACGCCGCCTGGTCGAGGAAGGCTTTCGCCGGGGCGAGATTCTCCTGCTCGTAGCGACCAGCACGCTCTCGATGGGCGTCAACCTGCCCGCGCGCAACGTGGTCGTCTTGCCTTTCTCCTGGGCGGGGGAGATGGAGGCGTCGCCGGAGAAGCGGCTGCTTCTGCCGCAGGAGTGGAGCAACCGGGCGGGCCGCGCGGGGCGCGACGCGGGCGCCTTCGGCCGCGCCATCCTGCCTGCCACCAGCCCCAAGGAGGTGGACCTCTACCGCCGCCATTTCTTCGAGGGCACGCCCCAACGGCTGCCCCTGCATCTCTCCGAGCGCGAGGTACTCTCGGGCGGGCCGGTATTCGTCCTGTGGGGTTACGAGACCGAGAGCGACCTGTCGGCCCTCCTGGCGGCTGCGCCGTCGGGACAGGCGCGCCTGCGGCCGAGTCTTGATGCGCCCGACTGGGCGGCGGCGGCGCGCGACAGCCTGGCACGCGCCGCCGCCGCCGGACTGCTCCGCCGCCGCCGCGACCGTTACGCCTGCACCCGACTGGGCCGGACCGTCGCCGAACTGGGCCTCGGGTTGGTGGAAGCCGAAGCCATCACCGCCTTCTGGAAGCGCCTGGAGACGGTTCCGCCGGAAGGGCTTCTCGTTTTCTTCGCCTGTCTTCTGGAGCCGGCACGACAGGCTGTCTTTCCCGTCGAACACTCGGCGCAGGCGCGGCAGGGTTACGTCGAAGAGTTGCGCGACTGGGCGGGAAGTTCGCTGGAGGACGTAGAGGAGGGGTTGTCGGAGCGGGCGCGCTGGGAGGAGCGGCACGAGGTGGCCGCCAAGAAGGCGCTGGCCCTGCGGGCGTGGATGGCGGGCGAGCCGGGCGCCGCGCTGGAGGAGCGCTTCCATGCACCCGAGGGCCGCTTCCACGAACTGGCCGACACGCTGGCCTGGCTCTGCCAGAGCTGCCTGTCCATCGGGCGCACGTTGGGCCGCGACCTGGAAGCCCTGGACGGGTTGCCGACACGCGCGCGTTTTGGTCTGCCCGCCGAACTCCTGGGGCTTTTATCCTATCGAGTACCCGGCTTGGGGCGGGCCGAGTTTTTGCAGCTCTGGCGGGAAGGCTTCTCGACCCCCGAAGACCTGGCCGCCGCACCGCGCGAAACGCTCGTATCCATGCTTCTGCCGGAGACGGCCGCAGCGCTCTACGAAGCTCTGGCCCCGCTGCGGCGGACGACCATCGCCGCCAACGAGGACCTCCCCGGTCCCGACCGGCTGGACGTGTGCGGCCGGCCCGCCGGCCGGCGCGTGGTCGTGCTCTTGAACGGGCGGCGGGTACTGCATTCACTCCGTTCGTTCGAGCTGCTGGTGCGGATAGCGTGGGGTCGCCTCCACGGCCACGCCTGGGTCGCCCGCGACAAGCTGGGCATTCCTCCCCAGTACGTGACGCAATACCTGTCGCGCCTGCGGCGGGAGCTGGCGGCCGGGCAAAGCCCTCCCGGCGAGAGCCTGGTGGAAGGGGATGGAACCGGCCGGCTGCGGCTGCGCGTGGCGCCCGGCAATCTCCGTATGGACGCCGATCAATTGGCGCTGGCCTGGCCGGAATTGCACCTGCCCAACGACAGAAGTTGTCCCCAACTTGTGGATTGTTAAGCCTGCCCGACCTACAACCCCACGTGCGCGCGGCGGTTGGCGCCCGGCCCTGCCGTGTGACGCAAGTCGAGAAGGCATGGGGTGTTGGGCATGGAATCGGGTCTCGTGGGGAAGTCGCCGAGCTTCCTGAAGGCGTTGGCGGCGGCGCGCCGCGCCGCCGCATCATGCCATCCCGTCTTCATCTGCGGAGCGACTGGCACGGGCAAGGAGGGCGTCGCCGCGCTCATCCACGATCACAGCCCGGCGAGGCGCGGGCCGTTCGTGGCCCTCAATTGCAGCGCCCTGCCGGAGAACCTCTTGGAAGCGGAGCTCTTCGGCGTGGAGGGCAAGGTCCCCGGCATGGTGTTCGACAAGCCCTTACCCGGCAAGTTTCTGCTGGCCGACGGTGGCACCCTCTTTCTGGATGAAATCAGCGACCTGTCGGCGACCGCACAGGCCAAACTGTTGCGCGTGGTCGAGACGGGACGCTTCTTTCCCGTGTGCGGCCGCAGCGAACGGAGCGCGCGGGTCTCGACTGATCTCGGCCGGACAGACCCCGCTCCGCCGGCTGGTGGAACAACAACGCTTCCGGTCGGACCTGTACTATCGCCTGGCGGTCCTGGGATCCACCTGCCGCCTCTGTCGCCAGCGTGCCGGGGACATCCCGCTTCTGGCCGAGCACCTGCGCGCGCTACTGTCCCGGCCGCCGGCTGTCGCGGCGGGCGCTGATTACCTCCGCAGCCGGCGCTATGCGGGCAACGTGCGCGAGCTGGAGACGCTGTTCAAACGCGCGGGCGTCTGGTGCGACGGTGAGGACATCCTGCCGGAACATTTCGCGGACGCGGAGAGCGCGCTTGCAGTCGGGGACGGCGACGCGGCGGAGGCCGTACTGACGCTCTTCTGCGAGCGCGAGCGCGTCAGTCCGCGGGAAGTCCGCCGATTACTGGGATAGCCGCAGACGCGCCCGCGCCGCCCTGGACGACCTTTTGCGGCAGGGACGACTGGGCGCGCGTGGGCCGCGGTCGAAACGACCTACATCCGCCGCCGGTAGGGTGCGCACCGCGCACCAACCCCGCCCCCACCGCCGGCTTCCCTGCCGGCGCGTCCGTCCGGCTCGTGCTCCATCGGTGCGCGGTGCGCACCCTACTGGTTTGACAGTCTTGCGAAGCTTCAGTAGCCTTCCCGCATGATTTCGGTGCGAATCATCGATCTGTGCAAGTGTTACAGAGGCTACGATGCGGTGCGGCATCTCAACCTGGAGATCGCCGAGGGAGAGTTCTTCTGTCTTCTCGGACCCTCCGGTTGCGGCAAGACGACCACCCTGCGCTGCGTGGCGGGATTCGAGACGTTGGACTCCGGCGACATCCTCTTCGGGGACAAGAGCGTGGTCGACCTGCCTCCCCACCGCCGCCACGTGGGCATGGTGTTCCAGAATTACGCGCTGTTTCCGCATCTGTCGGTGTACGACAACGTGGCCTATGGACTTGAGGCGCAAGGCGTGAAATCGCGGGACCTGCCGGCGCGGGTGCACAAGGCGCTGGACCTGGTGCGCATGGAGGAGTTCGAGCGGCGCTATCCGGCGGAGCTGTCGGGAGGCCAGCAGCAGCGGGTCGCCCTGGCGCGCGCGCTGGTAGTCGAGCCGCGCGTGCTGCTCCTGGACGAGCCGCTGTCCAACCTGGACGCCCGCCTGCGCGACTCGACCCGCTCGGAGATGCGGCAACTGCAACGCCGCCTCGGGCTGACCGCCCTCTACGTCACCCACGACCAGGTCGAGGCCATGACGCTGGCGGACCGCATCGGCGTGATGCAGAACGGTGTCCTCTGCCAGGTGGGAAGCCCGGAGGAAATTTACCGCCGCCCCCGCACCAAGTTCGTGGCGCTGTTTCTGGGAGACTGCAACCTGTTCCACGGCGGTATCGAGCACGGCTATTTCGTGGTGGACGACATCCTGCAGTTTCCCCTGCCGGGCGACCGGCCCTACCCCACGGGCGCCACGGCGGCGGGCTTCCGGCCCGAGGAGGCGCATTTCCATTCCCCCGGCGAGCGCCTGCCCGAGGATTTCATCACGTTGGGCGAGGGGCGGGTCGTAACAACCAACTGGACGGGCGCCCTGACGGAGATTCATCTCTCCGTCGAGCCGCACACGTTCCGGGGATTGCAGCTGGGCCGGGATGGACGCACTCCGCCGCGAGTAGGCGAAAACCTGGCCCTCTCCATCCACCGCGACGCGCTGCTGTTTTTTGAGTAGAGGAAGGCGTGCTGCAAGCGTTGCGTCTCTACGAGGACATCAAGCGGCTGCGGCGGACTTCCCGCAGCGTCATCTCCTCCAGCCGGCGCTCCTTCAGGCTGCGCAGGTCCAGCCCCTGAAGCACGTAGACCTTGATGAAGCGGGCCAGGAGGTACAGGACCGAGACCCCCAGCGGCCAGCAAAACCACCATGGACCGGCGGGTTGAATCTCCAGGTAGGAAACGATCGCCAGGCCGATGTTGACGAGGGTCAGGGCAATCGCGGTCAAGACGAAACTGAACTTCATTTCGGCCACGCGCCGGGCGCGCACGAAGGCGTCCGACTCCAGGAGGGATTCCGACTCCAGCGACGAGCGGGCAGGCTCGGGGCGAGGCCGCTCGACGGACCGCTCGCGGGGGCGCTCCGGCTCACGGCGGGGCGCCGGCTCGGGCGTCGGGGGGGCAGCCGGCCTGGCGGCAGGCGGCGGTTCCACAACCTCGCCGCGAAAGCGAGGGGCCGGCGCTGCCTGGGGCGTCTCGAAATCATTGAGATTCAACTGGATCGACTTGCTCAGCGGGTCCGGCTCGGCAAATGGGTCGAACGCCTCGAAATGGGGATGTTGCTCCACGTTGGGCCTACCTCCGAAATCGATCTCCGGGAGCACAGGCTCCTCGGGCTCGCGCGCGAACAGGTTTTTGATAAAGCTAAACATCAAGTAAAATGCCTGAAATACTGAAAAATCAGATTGCTGTAGCTCTTAACACCAGGGGCAAGCTCTGTCAAGGAAATTTACAGAGGAATAGGACCTATCCTCCCGCCGCCGGCTTGGGCAGGTGGATCACGTCGTCGTTGCGGGGGCGCAGCTTGGCGGCCTCGGCGCGCGCGGCGGCGAGCGCCGCGCGCGCGTACCAAAGGAGGTCCAGCAGTTCGGCCACGGTGTCCTTCAGCTCGGAGCGATGGCAGATCATGTCCAACATGCCGTGCTCCAGGAGAAACTCCGCCCGCTGGAAGCCTTCCGGCAGTCGGCGGTGGATGGTCTGCTCGATGACGCGCGGGCCGGCGAAGCCGATCATGGCGCCGGGCTCCGCGATCAAGACGTCGCCCAGGCTGGCGTAACTGGCGGCGACGCCTCCCATGGTAGGATCGGTAAAAATCGAGATGAAGGGAATGCCGGCCTCTTTCAATCGTCCGGCGGCGGCGCTGGTCTTGGCCATCTGCATGA
This sequence comes from bacterium, assembly GCA_015075175.1. Lineage (GTDB taxonomy): Bacteria > Hinthialibacterota > Hinthialibacteria > H5-UNCL2 > H5-UNCL2 > H5-UNCL2. Next base: position 193,267 of record JABTUV010000008.1, on the reverse strand, counting down.
GCGAAAGCATGCCCTCGTGCATCCGCGCGCCGCCCCCGCCGGCGGAAACGGAAACCGCCGGCAACTTCGCCTCCAGCGCGTGCTCCAAGGCGCGCGTCACCTTCTCGCCGACGACCGAGCCCATACTCCCGCCCATGAAATTGAAGTCCGATACGGAGACGACCGCGCGACGGCCGCGAATCTCGCCGACTCCGCAGATCACCGCATCCGCCAGGCCGGTCTTGCGGCGCGTCGCCTCGACCTTGCGGGCGTAGTCCAGGAAACGCAGCGGATCGGCGGACACCAGCCCCGCGTCCGTCTCAACAAAGCTGCCCGCGTCGACCAGCAGCGCCAGCCGCCGCCGCGCGTCGATGCGAAAGTGGTAGTCGCACAAGTAACAGACCGAGTTGTTGTTCTCTTCCAGGTTCTTCGTGTAGAGCAGTTGCCCGCAGCTCGGGCACTTCGTCATCACCCCTTCGGGGATGTCCTTTTTCTTGGGCGGTTCGGCCTCGGGCGGCTGGGTCCGGCCCAGCTTGGTGTAGCGCTTGGGTCGTGAAAACCACGTCATGGTCTTGCTCCTTGGCTTTGGCGGACGGCGTCCGCGAGCGGCGAAATGAACTGGAGGGCCAGTTCGGCCGCGTCCAGCGGCGTGCGCGCGTCCTTCACGGCGTCCACCAGCGCGCTGCCCACGACCACGCCGTCGGCGTGGGGGGCGACCCGTGCCGCCTGCTCGGGCGTGGAAATCCCGAATCCCACGACAAACGGCAACGGCAGGTGCGCGCGCAGGTACGACAGATTGGAGACCAGCTCGTCATCCAGGGAGGCGCGGGCGCCCGTCACCCCCAGACGGGAGACATAATACACCATTTCCCGGCTGGCCGCACACACTTTTTGCAGCCGGTCGGGGATGCTGGTGGGAGCTAGGAGGCCGACCACGGAGAGGCCGGCGGCATCGGCCGCGGCCAAGAGGTCGCCGCTTTCTTCCGCGGGCAGGTCGGGCACGATCACGCCGTCCAGTCCGGCCTCCACTGCAGCCCTGCTGAAATCTTCATATCCCATTGAAAATATTGGGTTAACGTAGGTCATCGCGAGGACCGGCGCCTGCGCCGCGAAGCTGCGGATGGATTTGGCGATGGAGAAAACCTCCGGCAGGAGCACGCCCTGACCGAGGGCGACCTGGCCCGCCGCCTGAATGGTCGGTCCGTCGGCAACCGGGTCGGAAAAGGGCACGCCCAGCTCGATCATGTCCGCGCCGCCCAGGATCAAGGCTCGGACGATGGCGGGCGTCGCCTCCGGGAAGGGATGGCCGGCCATGACGTAGGCCACAAGCCCCGCGCGGTGCTCGGCTTTCAGCCGGGCGAAAGTCTCGGTGATCCGGGTCATTTCTCGCCCAGCACCTCATGGGCGTGGTGTTTTTGGACCTGCTCGACGTCCTTGTCGCCGCGACCCGAGAGGCAGACAACGATGCGCGCGCGCTTGTCCAGGGTCGGCGCCAGCTTTTCGACGAAGGCCAGCGCGTGGGCGCTCTCCAGCGCAGGGATGATGCCCTCCAGGCGGGAAAGACGGGCGAAGGCGTGGAGCGCCTCCTTGTCAGTGGCCGAAACATACGTGGCCCGGCCGGTATCCCGCAGCCAGCAATGCTCCGGACCGACGCCGGGATAGTCCAGTCCCGCCGAGATTGAATGGGCGATCTTGACCTGCCCCCCCGCTTCTTGCAGCAGCGAGGAGAGGGCGCCGTGCAGGATTCCGGGGGTTCCCTTCTCCAGTGAGGCCGCGTGCCGGCCCGTCGCCAGGCCATGGCCGGCGGCCTCGACGCCGTACATTTTCACCGAGGGGTCGTCGCGAAAGGCATGGAAGAGGCCCATGGCATTGGAGCCGCCGCCCACGCAGGCGACCAGAGCGTCGGGCAGGGCGCCCGCGCCGAAACGCGTCGCCAACTGCTCCTTCACCTCGCGGCCGATCACGGCCTGGAAGTCGCGCACGAGCATGGGAAACGGGTGCGGCCCGACGACCGAACCGATGATGTAATGCGTCGTCCGGACGTTGGCGACCCAGTCGCGCAGCGCCTCGTTGGTCGCGTCCTTCAGGGTCTTGCTGCCGGAGGACACGGCGCGGACCTCCGCGCCCAGAAGTCTCATGCGGAAGACGTTGAGCGCCTGCCGCTCCATGTCCTCCTCGCCCATGTAGACGACGCAGGAAAGGCCGTAGAGGGCCGAAACCGTGGCGGTCGCGACGCCGTGCTGGCCGGCGCCGGTCTCGGCGATGATGCGCCGCTTGCCCATGCGCCGAGCCAGAAGAACCTGCCCCAGGGTATTGTTGATCTTGTGCGAACCGGTGTGGTTCAGGTCCTCGCGCTTCAACCAGACTTCCGCGCCGCCCAGCGCCTCGGTGTAGCGCCGGGCGAAGTAGAGGCCGGAAGGCCGCCCGGCATATTCGTGCAGGATAGTCGCCAGCTCCGCCTGGAAGTCGGGATCCGCCGCGCAGGCGCGATAGCAGGTCTCCAGCTCGTCCAGCGCGGAGATGAGGGATTCGGGCACGAACTTCCCGCCGTAGAGGCCGAAATGGCCGCGGCTGTCGGGCAGAGGTTGGTTATTGTCCGCCCCCGCGCGGGGGGAAAGGGAGACGATCATGGTTCATCCCGGCGGTAGCCGGTACTGCTACCACCGCCTAAATGCCAAAAATGTCAAGGGTCAAAGTACATGGGCAGGTTGAGACTGTCAACCGGCTGCGCGCGTACCGTAGTTGCGCAGCGTGCCGCGCTCAACAGTGGGTAACACAAATCGGGGGCCGACCATCGCACCGGCGCAGCGCGCAGCGCAACTACGGCGTGCGCGCCTTGTTGTTCTCGTGGAAAAGGAGCGCAAAGGCGATGATGATCAGCACGGCCATGCCGCAGGGCCAAAGCCAGATGCTCTGCCAATTGTGGCCGACCGTCTCGACTCCTTCCACGACCGTCCGGGTGACGTGGGCATGAACGATGATGCCGGCGATGAAGTTCCCGATCACCATGCCCGCCCCGTAGGTGACAAGGGCGATGAAGCCCTGCGCCGCCGCGCGGACCTCCTCGGGCGCTTTCTTGTCCACGTAGATTTGCCCCGTGACGAAGAAGAAGTCGTAACAGATGCCATGAAGGATGATGCCCAGGTACAGCAGCAAGACCGACGGCATGGCCGCCGTTCCGAATGCGAAGCAGAGGTAACGGATCGCCCAGGCGGCCATGCCGATGAGGAGCATCCGCTTCACCCCCAACCTCACAAAGAAGAACGGCATCACCAGCATGAAGAGCACCTCCGACATCTGCCCCATCGTCATCTTGCCGGCCACGTCTTTCATGCCGGCCTCGTTCAGGAAGGGATTGGTGAAGGTGTAATAAAACGCCAGCGGGATGCAGATGAGCAGCGAACCGATCACGAACACGCTGAAGGAAAGGTCCTTCATGAGGGCCAGCGCGCGCAGGCTGAGCACGTCGCTGACGGTCACCTTCCTGCCCTTGCCCTTGGGGGGCGTATGGGGCAGCGTGAAGGAATAGAGTCCCAGCGCCAGGGATGCCGCGGCGCTCAGATACAGCGGCAGCCGGGTCGCGTCCACCGGAGTCGCGCCCAGCCGACTCCTGAAGATCGGCCCCACCACGTAGGAAATGGCCAGTCCGGCCACGATCCAGCCGATCGTGCCCATCACCCGGATGCCGGGGAACTGCTTGGCCACGTCCGTCATCTGGTGGAAGGAGATGGCGTTGACCAGCGCCAGCGTCGGCATGTAGGTGAGCGTGTACGCCAAGAGAACCCAGAAGAACGGTCCGGGTTCGGAGACCTGCGAGGCCCAATACATCAGCACGGCGCCCAGGAGGTGCAGGATACCCAGCACGACCTGTGCGGGAAAGAAGCGGTCCGCGACCATGCCGATGAAGAAGGGCGAAACGATGGCGGCCCAGTTCCAGGTGCTATAGGCGCCGCCGATGGCCACGTCGCTGAACTGGAGGTGCTTTCCCAGATAGGTCGCCAGCGTCACCGCGCAGGCCCCCCAGATGAAGAACTCCAGAAACATCATGATGCTGAGCTGGATGCGGGTAGTGAGAGACATGGTGCAATTCCCTCCTCGTGAACGGCCGCCTGGGCGGACGCGGGACGTATGACCAACCTATCAGGATTGAACCACGGGAAAAGACTGCCTGGAGGCAAACATAGGCCAAACGGGCGCGCGAGGTCAATAGATGAAAGTTCCCCGTGTGAGTGCGGCTGCTTGCCGTGTCCGCGTCTCCCCTTGACGAGGGGGATCGTCGCGACGCGAGCGTCCTGCGCCCAAGGCCGCCCCTCGACTTCGGGCTTCGCTCAGGGGCTGTCAGGGGCGGCTTGCCGGCTGCGCGCGGCAGCAAGCAGCCGCACTCCCCCCTTAACAAGGGGGAGGATTCGCACCCTTGACCATCTCACGCGGCATTTGATAGTGTAGAGTGTCCGTCCGTGATTTCAGAGGAGTTCCGGCTGTCCCCCTCGGCCCGAGTTTGCACGGAGGAGGCTCCCCATGTCCCACCCCACGTCGCGCCGGCAGTTTGTCACCACGTCGTTGGCCGCGGGCGTCGCCTTGGCCGCCGCGCCCTCCACTCTCTCGCAGGAGGCCGTGAAAAAACGCGAGTTCGGCATCTCCCTGGCCGGCTGGTCCTTGCACCGGGAAGTATTTCAGAACGGCAAGAAGCAGCTGGAGCTTTTCCGGCTCACGCGCGAGGAGTTCGACATCGGCGCGTTCGAGCTGGTTAACACCATGCTGGAGGTTCCTACCGCGGCCTACGTCAATCGGCTGTTGACCGAGGCCAACAAGTTCAACGTCAAGATTCCCCTGATCATGATCGACGGCGAGGGCGAACTGGGCCATCCCGACGCCGAACGGCGCGCCCGGGCCGTGCGCAACCATGAAAAATGGGTTTATATCGCCGCCGACCTGGGATGTCATTCGATCCGGGTCAACTGGGGCGGCGCCCCTGAGAGTCTGCTCCAAGACGCCGCCCAATTGGAGGAACACATCCGGCGCAGCGCCGAGACCTACCGCAGGCTGGTGGATTTCGGACAGAAGAACGGCGTCTCCGTCATCATCGAGAACCACGGCGGGATTTCCTCACATCCCGACCCCCTGGTACGCTTGATGAAGGCCGTGGACTCGTCCCACTTCGGCACCTTGCCGGATTTCGGCAACTTCCCCGCCAGCGTGGACCGCTACGACGCCGTGGACAAGCTGATGCCCTACGCCAAGGCGGTCTCGGCCAAGTGCCATGACTTCGACGAAGAGGGCAACTGCGTCGAGACGAACTACGCGAGGATGATTTCCATCGTCGTGGACAAGCACCGTTACCACGGGAACATCGGAATCGAATATGAAGGGAACAAGCTCTCGGAGCGGGAGGGCATCCGGGCCTGCCGGGACCTCCTGCTGCGCCTCCAGAACGCATGAGAAAGAAGGGATTTTCAATGGACGAGCAGGGCAAGAACCAGGCTACGGCGCCGGAGGGGACGGGGAAAACCAGTCGGCGGGATTTCATGACGGTGTCGGGGACGCTTTTGGCGGGGGCGGCGCTGTCGGGGTGCACGACGGCGGGCGGGCGCAGCGCGGCGCTGAAGGTCAAGCCCATGACGGCGCAGTCGTACAGCCGCATCCTGGGCGCCAACGACCGCATCCGCGTAGGTTCGATCGGAACCGGCGGGATGGGCACGGCGCAGATTCGCATGATCGTGCGCGACGGCCTGGACAAGGAGGCTAACTGCGCGGTGACCGCCGTGTGCGACATTTACCAGCCGCGGCTGGAGCGGGCGGCGGAGATTTCCGGCGGCAAGCCGTTTCACAACTACCAGGACCTGCTGGCCTCGGGCCTCGTGGACGGTGTCATCATCGCCAGTCCCGAGCACTGGCACGCCCAGATGTCGCTGGACGCGGAGGCCTGCGGGTTGGACGTTTACTGCCAGAAGCCGATGACGCACGACTTCGCCGACTGCCGCCGCATGTATGAGCGCTTCTCCAAGTCCAAGTGCGTCTTTCAACTGGGCACGCAGTACATGCAGACGCCGGTCTACTGGCGGGCGCACGAGATATATCAGAAGCTGGTGGACGGGGAAGCTGCGGCGGCGCATCCTCGTGACTACCGGCTACAGCCGCAACAGCCGCGAGGGCGAGTGGCAGTACCCGATCGATGCCAACGCCAAGCCGGGCGAGAATCTGGACTGGCGGGCGTTCCTGGGGCCGCTCCCCTTTATCGAGTATAATCCCGAGTACTTCTTCCGCTGGCGCAAATTCAAGGAGTTTTCCGCCGGCCCCATCTCGGACCTTCTGCCCCACAAGATGCACGCCATCTGCTACGTGATGGGGGCGACCGAGCTTCCCAAGAGCGTCTCCTGCACGGGCGGCATCTTCGGGCCGATGGACGACCGGACCGTGCCTGACACGGCGCTGGTCTCCATTGACTACGGCACGTATACCATGATGCTCTTCACCTCCACGGCAAATGCGACCTTCATGGACACCATGATCCGCTGCCACGAGGGCGACCTGTGGATGGATATCGGGCGGGGGATCATCAAGATCACGCCCCAGCGCGGGGTAGCGGAGACGGACTTCCGGCAGATCAACGAGGAGACGCCGCGGCCCGAGCGCGACGGGACCGTCATCCACATGCAGGAGTGGTTCGACTGCATGCGTAATCGCAAGAAGCCGACCTGGCACATCGAGCCGTCCTACAACGTGATGACGGCCATCGCCATGGCGCAGGAGTCGTACAACACGGGCCGCACGGTGTACCTGAAGGACGGCCAACTGGCGTAGTCGGAGCCCAAACGTCGGTTTGCCCGCGCGCAAGCCAAAGATTGAACTCCGGAGTACAAACTTCAGTTTGCCCGCGCGCAAGCTAGAGATTGAACTCCGCGCGTGTTCCGCCCCGAGGAGGAATAATGCGCAAGTCCACGCGTCGCCAGCTCTTGACCGGAGAGTCGGAGCCTGCCTGGAATCCGCCGCCGATGGCGGCCCGGAGCTACCGGCGGATCGTGGGGGCCAACCAGCGCCTGCGCATCGGGGTCCTTGGGACCGGCGGCATGGGCACGGCGCAGATTCGCTTCATCGTGGGCGAGGCCGACCTGGCCCGTCGCTGCAACTGCGAAGTGTCGGCCGTTTGCGACGTGTACCAACCCCGCCTGGACCAGGCCGCGAGCATCTCCGGCGGCAAGCCCTTTGCGAACTACCAGGAGCTTCTCACCTCCGGGCTGGCGGACGGCGTGATTATTACGACTCCCGAGCATTGGCACAGCCGCATGGCGCTGGACGCCCTGGCCTGCGGCCTGGACGTCTACTGCCAGAAGCCGATGACGCAGACCTATGCGCAGGCGCGCGAGGTGTATCACGCCTTCAGAGCATCCGATCGCGTGTTTCAGCTGGGCACGCAGGGCGTGCAGACGACGGGGATGCAAACGGCGCGCGAGCTGTATCTCGCGCATCGGGAGGCGCTGGGGCCGCGCATCCTGGCGCAGACTTCCGCCTGCCGCAACAGCCGCGAGGGCGAGTGGAACTACGGCATCGACCGGAACGCCCGGCCCGGCGAGAACCTGGATTGGCGCGCGTTTCTGGGGCCGGTACCCTATACCGAGTACAATCCCGAGTATTTCTTCCGCTGGCGCAAGTTCCGGCAGTTTTCCGCCGGGCCCATCTCCGATTTGTTGGCGCACGTGATTCAGTACATTACGCACGCCATGGGCGGGCCGGACGTGCCGAGGAGCGCGTCGTGCGCGGCCGGCATCTTCGCCCATCCCGATCGCACCGTGCCCGACAGCACGCTGGCATCCATACACTACGGCGACTACTTGATGCTCTTGTGGAGCACGACGGCCAACGCCACGCCCTTGCCTACGCTGGTCCGCTGCCATCGCGGAGACTTGTGGGTCGGCGGGGGACGTGGGAGCGTGCGCCTCGTGCCGCAGCACGCCTTCGCCTCGCCCGATTTTCGCCAGCGTGAAGTGGAACCGCCGCCCGACCGCGAGGATTCGACCATTCTGCACATGGCCGAGTGGATGGAGTGTATGCGCAGCCGCAAGAAGACAAGTTGCGACATCGAGACGGCCTATCGCGGCATGGCGGCGATCGCGCTCGCCCAGGAAGCCTGCTGGAGCGGCCGCACGGTTTACCTGGAGGGAGAGGAACTCCGCTACGCATAGGAAGAGCGATGGGACGTATGGGACCCATGGGACCGATGGGAACCGAACACCGGAACCTGCGACGCTGACCTCGCTTTACACGCTTCCCGCAACTGCTATAGTGCTTTCGCCGGGACTCTTTGCTGGAAGGCGGCTTTCGCGTGGCCTTTACCGCTTGTCTGGGGGTGGTCTTCCTGGTCGCGCTGGCGGTGGTCGCCGTGGGCGTGCCGATCGTGCGGGCGGTCGCGTTGCGGCACGGACTCGTGGATCGGCCGGCGGCGCGCAAGGTGCACGCGCGGGCGACGCCGACCTCCGGCGGCGTGACCTTCTACGTGGCGCTGGCGGCCGGCCTGTTAGTATTTTATCTCTTGCGCCCCGCGGGTTTCTCGCTGCCCGGCGCCGCGACCGTGCTCGACCTCGGTCCTGAGCCGGGACTGCGCTACCTCTCGCGCATGTTCTCGTACCTGCTCGTCGCCTTGATGATCCTCGCGGGGGCGGGACTCTACGACGACGCCTTCAACCTGCGGGCGCGCGTCAAACTGGTCCTGCAAGTGCTCGCCGCCAGCCTCGTCTATCTGGGCGGATTCCGCATCACGCAGATCACCGGCCTGGCGACCGACGTGCTGCCGCTGCCCGCGCTCTTGTCGTACCTGGTCACCGTCGCCTGGATCGTGGGACTGACGAACGCCATCAACTTCATGGACGGGTTGGACGGACTGGCGGCGGGGGTGTGCGCGGTCGCCGCGGGATCGCTGCTCGTCATCTCGCTGGCCGGCGGCGACCACGCGGCCAGCCTCCTCTACACCATCATCCTCGCCGCCTCGCTGGGATTTCTGGGCTACAACTTCCATCCCGCGCGCATCTTCATGGGCGATTGCGGCAGCATGTTTCTCGGCTTCATGCTGGCGGTCGCCGCCATCGTGGGCACGAGCAAGGGGACCACTTTCCTGGCGCTGCTCCTGCCCGTGGGACTGCCCATCTTCGACGTCTTCTCCGCCGTCTTTCGCAGGAGGAGCGCCGGCCGCTCGATGATGCGCGCCGACCGCAGCCATCTCCACCACCGGCTGCTGGACCTCGGCTTCTCCTATCGCACCGTGGTGTGGGTGTTCTACGGCGTCAGCCTGGTGCTGGGCCTGTCGGCCATCATCGCCGCGCAGCTGCATCCCCGCTACACGCTACTCCTCATCGTCAACTTTGTGATTGCGACGGTTTTGGCCAGTTACGTGCTCGAGTTCATCGAGGCGAAGGTGCGGTAGAGGGAGAATGGGACCTAGGGAACGTATGAGACCCAGGGGACGAATGCGACTCGGACCCTTGACAGGGGCCGCTCGCGGCGGGAGAATGGCGTACCTCTCGATGGGAGGCGTCCAATGCACGGGACACGCATCGCCACGCCGATTCTGTCACTCGCGTTCTTCTCACTCATCCTCATAAACTCGCCGTACGGCGGAGAAGGCAAGAAGGAGGCCGGAGCCATGCAGATTACCAGCAGCGCATTTGCGCCGGGTGGACCGATTCCGAAAAAGTACACGGGGGACGGGGCCGACGTCTCGCCCGCGCTGGAGTGGAAGGGACTGCCCGCCGACACGAAGGAGCTGGCGCTCATCTGCGACGATCCCGACGCGCCGCGGGCCGACCCCTGGGTGCACTGGGTGGTCTATAATATTCCCGCGTCGGCGACCGGACTGTCCGAGGGGATCGGCTCGCCCGCGGCCATCTCCAAGCTGCCGGGCGCGCAGTTGGGCAAGAACAGCTGGGGCAAGCTGGGTTACAACGGGCCTATGCCGCCGCCCGGACACGGCCGGCATCGCTACTACTTCAAGCTCTATGCGCTGTCGGAGCCGCTCAAGCTGAAGGCGGGCGCGTCCAAGGAGGAACTTCTGGCGGCCATCAAGGGCAAACTTCTGGACGAAGCCGAAGTGATGGGCACGTACCAGCGGTAGGGTGCGCACCGCGCACCGGGAGCCCGCGGCCACGCCGTTCTCTCGATACGGCCGCAGAGGGCCTACTCGAGAACTCGGGTTTTCTTCTTAAGCCTACTCGAGAACTCGGGTTTTCTCTTATTGCTACTCGACAGTTCGGCTGTCTGTTCCGGGCAGGCCTGTAACTTGGTTCAGCCGATAGACAAACGCCAATACCTCCGCCACGGCGACGTAGAGTTTCTCGGGGATTTCCGCGCCCAGGTTGAGCGCCAGGAGCAGTTCCAATAGATCGGCGTCCTCGCGGATGGGGACGTTGTGCAGGCGGGCCAGTTCCAGGATGCGGCGGGCGACCTCACCGCGACCGGAGGCCACGACCCTGGGGGCGCGGTCCTTCTCCTGGTCGTAACGCAGGGCCACGGCGGCGGGACGGGAGGGCTCTTTCATGGGGCGACTTCGTAGTCGATCTTGAGGCGGTCGCGCAAGACGTCGCGGGCGGCGCGCCGCACGGAGGCGTCCCCGTCGGCCAGATAGTGCGTGAAGCCGCGCACTTCGTCGACGGGGGCATGGACGCCGAGAGCCAGAAGCGCCATGCGGCGCACGGCGGGGCTGGGATCGGAGAGGCCGGCGCGCGCATGGGAGAGAAGGTCCGGCGCCCGGCTGCGCGACAGCGCCCACAGCCCGCTCGCGCGCACCCACGGATCGGGCGATTCCAGCATCTCCAGGAGATCGCTTTCATGCTCGCGCGCGCCCATCGCCAGGAGCTTGCTGATGGCGTTGGCGCGCTCGCGGTTGTGCTCGCTGCGGGCCGATTCGGCCAGGAGCGCGCGAATCTCGGCGTCCGCCGCGTCGTCGGGCAGCTCCTGGATGGCGTTGGCGCGCACGCGGCTGTCCGGGTCGGAGAGAAGCGGCCGCAAGACCGCCAGCTTGTCGTCGCCCACAAGGTTGGCCAGCGCCGCGGTCGCGGTGGCGCGCACTTTCTCATCGGGATGCGCCAGGAGCGCCTCCAGCACGCGGCGCACGCGCGGCTCGTCGGCAATGAGCGTGACGATCTCCACGTTGCGCAGCCGCTCATCCTCCTCCATCGCGTCCAAGCGGGCGACCAGCTCCTCGGCGAAGCGCTCGTTCATCTTGAGCAGAAAACGCGCCAGGTCCGCGCGCGCCGACGGTTTCAAGCGGTCGTAGCGGTCCAGGAGATAGTCTCGGCTGATGCGGAACACGGCGGCCAGCGCCGCCCGCCGCACCCGCTCCTCGTCGGACGAAAAGAACGGCGTGACGTCCCGCACCATCTCGAAGGTGCCCCGCGCCTCCAGGTAGGCGCACACGCCCACGGTCAGCTCGCTGTCCCCCTCTCTCAGCAGTTGCAGGAGCTTTTCGCGCGGAATCTCCAGCGGATACTGCTCGCCGATGCGCAGGATGGCCAGGCGGGTCTCGCGGTCGGTCAGGTTGAGGCAGTCCACGAAGAAGTCGCGGAACTGCATCGCCTCCAGGTATCCGAGGAGGCGGATGAGCATGAGGCGGGCGTTCTGGCGCAGCCAGCCGGCGATGCGCAGGAGTTTGGGCAGAATCTGATGCTCGCGGTAGAGTTCGGCCACGCGCCGTTGCTCCTCCGCGGGCAGGCCCGCCGCCACCTCCAGATGCACGTTGAAGTCCTCCTGGTCCATGTTGTTGAAGATCAATCGGGCCATGGCGGCGGCGATCTCGGGATGGGAATGACACATGCCGCGATAGATGAGGGCGGTGGATTCGACCGTCTTGTGGCGCAACAGCTCGAGATGGAGCAGCTTGCGGCGGCGTTCGTCCAGCCTGAGATAGATGTCCCAGAACTGGTCGGGGAAGAAGCGTCCGAACTGGAGCATGAGGTCGAGGGCGAGATGGCGGGCGCCCATGTCCAGGCTGCCGCAGAGGTCGCCGAAGAGGGCGAGCGCGCGGGCCACGAGGCGGCGGGCGGCGGGGTCGTCGGCGGTGCGGCGATTGCGCTCGACCACGCGCCGCAGGGCGGTACGGGCGGCGTCGCGCACGCTGACGTGATAGTCAAAGAGGCGGCGGCACAGTTGGGGGAGATGCTCCAGCTCGGCCACCTGGCCCAGGAGCCGCACCGCGGCGGCGCGCACGTCCACGTGCGGGCTGTGCATCTCGGCCAGGTAGAGCGCCGTCAGGTCGGCGCCGCGCTCGCGCAACGCCGCCTCCGCTTCCTTGGCGACCGCGCGCTCCGCGTCCGCCGTCTTGTACAAGAGCAGCCGGCACAGCCAGGGATCGCGCGAGCCGCCGACGCTGCGGATGGCGGCCAGGCGCCGCTCCACCTCGGGATGGAACAGGTTGTCCGCGATCAGGCGGACCTTGTCCTCCCGCGACATCCGTTCCTCGCGCAGGTTTGACGACGCGGGGGGCGCGGGCGCCATCTCATCGTCCTCCCGCGCGCGCCCCGGCCAAGGGGAGCACGAATCTGAAGCGGCTGCCCTTCCCCAGTTCACTCTCCGCCCAAATGCGCCCGCCGTGCGCCTCCACGATGAAGCGCGTAATCGAGAGTCCCAACCCCGTGCCGCCGATGGTCGCCGTACTCGTCGAGTTGACGCGATAAAACTTGTCAAACACCTTTTCCAGGTCGTGCGGGGCCAGTCCGATGCCCTCGTCGGCGACCACCACTTCAATTCCGTCCTCGCGGGGCACGATTTCGACTTCCACCTTGCCCCCGGCGGGCGAATACTTGATGGCGTTGCCGACCAGGTTGTAGAAAACCTGCGACATCTTGTCGGCGTCAAAGCGCATGGGGGGCAGCGAGTCCGGCGCGCTGAGGGTGAGGCGGTGTCTGGGAGCATCCACGGCGCAGGCGTCCATCACGCGCCGCGCCAGGGCCAGCAGATCGTGCTCGGCCATGTGAAACTCCAGTTTGCCCCGCTGGATGCGCGAGAGACTGAGCAAGTCGCCGATCAGCCGCGTAAGGCGGTCGCACTCCTCGTTGATGATGGAGAGGAACTCGCGCCGGGTTTCAACGTCGTCGGCGCCCACGCTGTCCAGGAGGGTTTCGGTGTACGCCTTGATGGACGTGAGCGGGGTGCGCAGTTCGTGCGAGACGTTGGAGACGAATTCGTTCTTGACCTCGTCCAATTCACGCAACTGGGCCAGCTCGCGGGTCTGGGTGAGGTCGCGCAGCACGCCGATGAAGCCGTCGCGGCGTCCCTCGGGATTGTGGAGACTGGTCAGGGTGACCAAGAGCGGCAGGGAACGGCCGCCCACGGGGATCTCGCACTCGCGCACGGTGGGCTGGCCGCCCACGACCGTGTCCACGATTTGCGGCTCCAGCTGCTGAACCAGTGTCTCCGGCAGCGCCTCGGAAAGCGAGGCGCCCTCCCTCACCGCGTCGGGCAGTCCCAGCATGCTGCGCGCCTGCCGGTTCAACACCGACAGGCGGTCCCCGCCCGACAAGACGAACACGCCGTCCTGCATGGAGTCCAGGCAGTTGTGCAAGAACTGGCCGAAGGCTTCCGCGGACTTCATCAGCCGCGCATTCAGGATGGCGGCGGCGGCCTGGTTGGCCAGAAGCGACAGCATCTCGAAATGTTGGGCCACGTAGTCGCTGCCGCCGTAGGCCGTGGCCAGATACAGGACGCCCACGCCCTGTCCGCCCACCGAGAGGGGTACCAAGAGGCTTCCCCCGCCTTCGCCGCGCAGGTTGGGGAGAATCGCCGGCGTCCCCTTGGCCAGCACCCAGGCCAGGATGCCCTCCTCCTCCTCGCTGCGGATGTCCTCCAGCCAGGCGGGATCGGTGTTGCGGCCGATGTCGGCGCGAAAGACGTTGCTGGCCGCATCGTAGAGGAGCAGCACGCAGCGGCGATACTCGACGATCTCCGAGGTCAGGTCCAGAAGCAGGCCGACGATCTTTTCGTGTTCGAGGGTGGTGGAGATGACGTTGGAGAGGCGCTGGAAAGCGGCGATCTGGGCGATGGCGTCGCGCAGGCCCTCGTTGGCGGCGCGCAGATCGGCGATCCTGCGCTCGTACTCCTCAATCTGCGGCGCGACCAGCGGTTCTGCCTCGGCCATGCACGTCACCCGTCAGCGAAGCTCCAAGAGGATTTCCGCCTTGCTCATTTCCGGCTCGATCAGCGGCACCACTTGGGCCAGTTGCTCCGGTTTGAGGGGAAGAATCTCGAACACCTCCTTGCGGATGGAGGGGGACGCCTCCTCGCCGCTGTAGCCGATCTTCTGGATGCGGCAGAGGGCGTCGGCCACTGGCACGATGGCCGCCATCTGGGGATGGTGCGGCGCCGCCGCCGGATCGTGATGGAATCCCACCGCCTCCACCAGCACCCGCGGCAGATTCCAGCGGTCCGCCAGCCAGTAGCCGACGCGATGGTGGCCTGTGTCCAGCAGCCGCATCTCGGTGTCCAAGAGGCTGGCGTGCTCGCGACGCGCGGTGGAAAGGCACTCCAGGAACAGATCGTGGAAATGCTCGTCCATGATGACCTTGCCGATGTCGTGCAGAAGTCCCGCCACGAAGGCGTCCTCGGCGTCGGAGGCCTTGCACAGGCGCGCCACCAGGCGCGAGATCACCCCGACCCCGATGGAGTGGCGCCAGAAGGCCTCGCGGTCGAACGTCGCCCTTCCCTTACCGGGAAGCGAGGAGAACACCGAGGCGGTGATCGCCACGTTGCGCACGGTCGAGAATCCCAGCACTACCACCGCGTGGGTGACGCTGGTGATCTCGCGCGGAAAGCCGAAAAACGCGCTGTTGACCAACTTGAGCACCTTGGCCGTCAGCGCCTGGTCGGTCACGATGATTCGGTTGACCTGCTCGGCGGAGGTCTTGGGATTCTCCAGCGCGGTGAGAATCTGCGTGACCACGGTGGGCAGGGTGGGCAGATTCTCGATCTGCTTGACCGCCCGCATCAAGCTGACTTTGTTGGTGAACTTGGAGCTCATGCCTTCTCCCCGGCCGCGAAATGCAAGGCCACGATGGTCAGATCGTCAAATTGCTCCTCGTCGCCCACAAACTCGGCGACGGCGCCCTGGATGGCGGCGATCAACCCCGGCGCCGAGCGGTCCGGCGGATGCTCCAGAAGGGCCAGCAGCCGCGACATCTCGAAGAACTCGGCGGCCGCGTTGCGCGCCTCGATCACCCCGTCGGTGTAAAGCACCAGGCTGTCGCCGGGGCGAAACGGCCCTTTCTGGTCCACCGGGTCCAGATCGGGAACCAGTCCCAGGGGAAAATCGGCGGACTTAAGGCCGCGGACCTTTCCCGTTTTCGCCGCCAGATGCAGAATCGGTTCATGTCCGGCGGAAGCGTATACTATCTGTTGACGGTCTGCATCACAAATTACATAAGCCCTGGTCACGAACCGGTCGGAAAGCCCCTCCCGATACATGACCGAGTTCAAGCGGGAAAGCGTCTCGCCCGGAGAGAGGAAATCGAGCGGCAGGCCGGTCAGGACGCCTTTCAGCATGGTCATCAGAAGAGCGGCGGGCACGCCCTTGCCGGAAACGTCGGCGATCATCAGACCGTAGCGCCCATCGGGGAAGGTGTGAAAGTGATAGTAATCGCCGCCCACGTGGCGGGCCATGGTACTCGTGCCGGCGGCGTGGAGCAGGGGATGCGCGGGCGCCGACTTGGGCAACAGCATCATTTGCATGTTGCGGGCGATTTCCAGTTGCTGCTCGGTGCGCTGCTGTTCCAGTTCCTGGCGGCGCAGTCGGTCGTTTTCCAGCACGTTGCTGAGCGCGCCGGCCAGTGAGGTGAGGAGTTTGGCGTTGCCGGCGGTGAAGATGTCGGCGCCCGCGCGGCGGCCCAGGATGAAGAGGCCTGGGGCGGAGGCGTCGCCGAAGCGGGCCACCAAGACGCGCTCCATGCCCAGGCTCCGGCACAGCGGGCAGTTGAGCCGCTCATCCTCGCTCCAGTCGTTGACGATCAGCGCCGGCGCCTGCCCCAGGGCGCGCGACAGGAGCGTGTCCTCCGCACCCAGAATGACCGGCTCGGAGGGAACCGGGACGCCCCGGCACGGCCCGGCCACGAAGCGCGCCGCACCCTCGTCCTCCTCCCGTGCGGGCGGCGCCAGCAGCGCCACCGCGCCGTCGCATCCGATGGTATCCGCCGCCAGGGTGAGAATCTGTCCGATGATCTTGTCGCGGTCGGTAGTGTGCGCGAAGGTCTCGCCCAGGCGATAGAGGGTGGCCAGCTCCTCGTAGAGTTCGGTGACGCTGGCCAGGCCGGCTTCGATTTCCGCCTCCGCGCGGGCCAGCGCTTCGACGAGGCGCTGGTTTTCCCGCAGGAGTTCCTGCTCGCTTTTCGAGGCCGACGACGGCGGTTTGGGCATGACGGCTCCCCTGATGGTCCGGCGGACGGGGCAGTAAAAAGCCCTGCTCAGGTCTCTTGGGGCCGGGATTCCATAAGCGTTTTCTCGACCAATTGCAGCAGTTCTTTAGGGCTGAAGGGCTTGGTCACATAATGCGTGACCCCGCCGGAGACGCCCTTTTCCCGGTCGATCTCCTGGCCCTTGGCGGTCAGCATGATGATGGGGATGGCGCGGGTGTCGGGATTGTCCCGCAGCCGGCGGCAGGTCTCCAGGCCGTCCATCTCGGGCATCATCCAGTCCAGGAGGACCAAGCCGGGCTGGAAGGCGGCGACTTTCTCGAGCGCCTCGCGGCCGTTGCCGGCGCACTCCACCTGGTAGCCGCGCTTCTTCAGGTTGAATTCGAGGATTTTGACGATGTGCCGCTCGTCATCCACGACCAGTACGCGCTCTCCGGCCATGAGGCCCTCCCCGCATCAGAATCGTACCGTGGACCGGGCGTGAGGTTTTCGCCGCCGAAGCGTGGGGGCAGGATGCCCCCACGCGAGCCGGCAGGATGCCGGCGCTACGGCCGATCGCCACGGTCCCTAAAATCGCACGCGGACGCCGCCGTCCGCGTTGGTGTGCCCAATCACCCGGCTGCCGGGAAGGGCCGCCAGGCAGCGCGCCGCCTCGCTCTCCTCCACGATCACGACCATCCCGACGCCCATGTTGAAGACGCGATGCATCTCAGCCTGCGAAACGCCGCCCAGGCGCGCCAACAGCGCGAAGATGGGCGGGGGCGTCCAACTGGCCGCGTCGATGTCGACTCCCACGCCCGACGGCAACACGCGGGAGACGTTGCCTTCAAAGCCCCCGCCGGTGATGTGCGCCAGGGCGCACACGCGATGCTCCTGCAGGAGCGGCCGCAACTCTCCCAGATAGGAGCGATGCGGCGCCAGGAGAATCTCGGCCAGCGGGCGCGCGTCGCCGGCAATCGGCTCGTCCAACGACAGCCCCGCCTCGGCCACGATCCGTCGCGCCAGGCTGTAACCGTTGGTATGCAATCCCGAGGAGGGCAGTCCGAGCAGGGTCTGGCCGGGCCGTACGCGACGCCCGTCCAGGATGCTCTCGCGCGCGACCACACCCACGATCGTTCCCACCAAGTCGAAGTCGCCCTCGGAGTATACGCCGGGCATTTCCGCCGTCTCGCCGCCCAAGAGCGCGCAGCCCGCCACCCGGCAGGCCTCCGCGATGCCCGCGACCACTTCCGGCGCCACGACCGGGTCCAGTCGCCCGAAGCCCAGGTAATCCAGAAAGAAGAGCGGACGCGCCCCGCACACCAAAATGTCGTTGACGCAGTGGTTGACGATGTCGTGGCCCACGCCGCGATAACGCCCGACCGCAACCGCCAGCTTGAGCTTGGTCCCCACCCCGTCGGTACTGGCGACCAGCACGGGATTCTTCTCAGGCAGCGCCGCGACGTCGAAGAGACCGCCGAAGCCGCCGCGGTTGGAGAGCACCTGCGGGCCGCGCGTGGATTCGACCAGCTCGCCGATCTTCACCTTCAGGGAGTCGGCGACGGCCAGGTTGACGCCGGCCCGCGCATAGCGATCCGCGGCGCTCGTCATCGGGCTTCCATCCTGCTCAACGATTCCAACAGCGACGGCTGGCGCGCCGACTCCTCCAGGAGGTCCTTTCCCACCTTTGCGAACTTGACCGGATAGACGCCCGAAAAACAGGCGTCGCAGAAGCCTCCCGGCACGCCTCCCGCCGCTTTGCGCAACCCCTCGATGGAGAGAAAATGCAGCGTGTCCACGCGCAGGTGGCGGCGGATTTCCTCCAGCGTGCTGTTGGCGGCGATCAGCTCGGTGCGGGTGGGAATGTCGATGCCGTAGAAACACGGATTCATGACCATGGGCGAGGAGATGCGCAGGTGGATCTCGCGCGCGCCCGCCCGCCGCAGCATCTTGACGATCTTGCGCGTGGTCGTGCCCCGCACGATCGAGTCGTCCACGACTACCAGCCGCTTACCCTCCAGGAGGCCCGGCAGGGGGTTGTGCTTGATCTTGGCTCCGAAGTCGCGGATGGTCTGCTGCGGCTCGATGAAGGTGCGGCCCACGTAGTGATTGCGGATGATGCCGATTTCATAGGGGAGGCCGGAGGCCTTGGAGTAACCCAGCGCGGCCACGTTGCTGCTGTCGGGGATGGGGATGACCATGTCCGCATCCACCGGACTCTCCAGCGCCAACTGCTCGCCGATGCGCTTGCGCACGGCGTAGACCGGATGGCCGTAGATGAGGCTGTCGGGCTTGGCGAAGTAGATGTACTCGAAGATGCACTGGGCCAGCGGCTGGCGCTCGGCGAAGCGATAGGACTTGATGCCCGCGGACGACAGCTCGACGATCTCACCCGGCTCCACGTCGCGCACGTACTCGGCGTCGATGATGTCCAGGGCGCAGGTCTCCGAGGAGAGAATCCAGCTGTCCCGGAACCTGCCGATGCAGAAGGGGCGGAATCCCCTGGGATCGCGGATGCCGAAGAGCCGCTCGCGGTAGAGTACGGCCATCGAGTAGGCGCCGGAGACGCGGCGCATGGCCGCGCCCAAAGCGTCCTCCAGCGTGTCCGCGAACGTGCTGGCGATCAGGTGCAACAGGACTTCCGTGTCGGACGTGGACGAGAACACGGACCCCTGGCGCAGGAGATCCTCGCGCAACTCCAGCGCATTGACCAGGTTGCCGTTGTGCGCGACCGCCACCGGGCCCATGGTCAGATCGCCGGCGATCGGCTGCGCGTTGGAGAGGCTGCTGCTGCCGGTGGTCGAATAGCGCACGTGCCCGACCGCCGCGCTGCCGGCCAGCCGATTCAGCTCCGCCTCGTGGAACACGTCGGCGACCAGCCCCATGCCCTTGTGGCGATAATGGCGGTCGCCGTCGGAGCTGACGATGCCCGCGCTCTCCTGGCCGCGATGCTGCAGGGCGTAAAGCCCCAGGTAGGTAAGCCGCGCCGCCTCGGGATGGTTGATGATCCCGAAGACCCCGCACTCGTGCGCCGGCTTGTCGTCGTAACGGTTCACAATCCGGCCCTCGCAAAGATCGTGTCCATATGCGAGAGCAGCGGTGCCAGATCAGAGCAGGCGCGGATTTCCTCCGACAAGAACGTCCTCACGTCCGTGTCGCACAAAAGAAGATCCAAGAGCTCGCTGGAATCCTCCCACACCTTCATGCAGTTCTTTTGCACCAGGGGATAAGCCGCCTCGCGCTCCATGCCCTTTTCGACCAGTGCAGTCAAGACGGTCTGCGAAAAGACCAGGCCGCGCGTGGCGGCCAGGTTTTTCTTCATGCGTTCGGGGAACACCCGCAGTCCGTCCAATACCCAGCACATCTTGTCCAGCATATAATCCAGCGTGATGCAGCTGTCGGGGATGATGACGCGTTCGACCGAGGAATGCGAGATGTCGCGTTCGTGCCAGAGCGCGATGTTTTCCAGCGCGGGGACAAGATGGCCGCGCAAAAGGCGCGCCAGGCCGCAGACGCGCTCGGAAATCTCCGGGTTCTTCTTGTGCGGCATGGCCGACGAACCGCGCTGGCCCTCCCCGAACGGCTCTTCCACTTCGCGAATGTCGGTGCGTTGCAGCGCCCGGATTTCCGTGGCGATCTTCTCCAGACACGCGCCGAGAATGGCCAGCGCGGCGAGAAACTCGGCGTGGCGGTCGCGCTGAATCACCTGGTTGGTGACCGGCGCGACCTCCAAACCCAGCCGGCGGCAGACTTCGGCCTCGACGGCGGGGTCGATGTTGAGTAGGTCCCCACGGCGCCGGAGACTGCCACGCGAATGGTTTCGCGCGCGCAGAGAAGGCGCTGCCGGCAGCGCGCGGTATCGCAATACCAGAGCGCCGCGGGGCCGAAGGTCACGGGTTCGGCGTGCACGCCGTGGGTGCGACCGACCATGGGGGTGTGCTTGAACTCGAGCGCGCGCCGCGCCAGGATGCCGCGCAGGCGGTCCAACTCGGCCAGAAGCTGGTCAGCCGAGCGCACCATGCGCAGGCATTGCGCCGTGTCGACCACGTCGTTGCTGGTCAGGCCCTTGTGAATCCAACGCCCTTCCGCTCCGACGGTCTCGGCCACGGCCGAGACGAAGGCGATCACGTCGTGCTTGCGCACGGCCTCGATTTCCTCGATGCGGGCCAGGTCGATGCGCGCCTTCTCCCGGATGGCCGTCGTGGCGGCGGCGGGGATTTCCCCCCGCGCCGCCATCGCCTCACAGGCGGCCAGCTCGATCTCCAGCCAGGTCTCGTACTTGGCCGTCTCGCTCCACAGGCGGCCCATGGCCGGGCGGGTGTATCGAGGAATCATGCGCTCTTTCGTCTCTCTCGGCGCGCGCGCGACGCGACCGTTCTTCCGTCCCTCTCATGGACGGACCGGAGCTTACAGAGCCGACCCGAGACCGTCAAGCGGGCTTTTGGACGCCGCCGGCCAGCCGCGCCAGCAGACGAATTTCATGGGGACTCTTGCGCAACCGGCGCGCAACTTCCTCCGGTTCGCATCCGGCGTGCAGGAGTTCCAGGACTTCCGATTGCTCCGCCGTCCATTCCCGCCGCGCCGCAGACCCGGCCGTCGATCCCTCGGGCGCCGCCCTCTTGTACTCAAAAGGGCGCCCATGGTCGCTTGGTCCCTCCTGCAAACGTTCGGGCGCCACCCTTTTGTACTCAAAAGGCTGCGCGGGAGCAGAAGAAGCCTGCCGCATTTCCTCCAGCACCGCCAGGTCGCGCGCCAGCTCCTCGCGGATGGCCGCCAAGAGCAGCGTCAGCCGCTCCTCGACCTCGCGCAGCTCGGACCGTCGCGGGTCCGGCGCCTCGTCCGTCCGCAGCCGCCACCACACTGCGACCGCTACCAGCACGATCCCCAGCCACTGCAACGTCTCCATCATGCGCGTATCCTTTCAAGCACGACTGGCCGCACTGCGCGCGCGCTATTGGTCGTGGCCCCCGTAACTGTCATTTCGACCGCAGGGAGCAATCTCGTCCTTCACGCGCAGGTAATGGAGGAGGCGAGGGAAGATTTCTCCCTGCGGTCGAAATGACAATTGCACCTCGCCGGCGACTTTCTCCCTCCCATAGGTCCCATACGTGCTATTCGTCCCATGCCCTCACGTATGCCATCCGTCGGCGGCGTTACGCCTCCACGTCAATGATCCGGCCTTCCTGCTCGGGGCTGAGAGGGCGCTTCCTGGATTTCATCTCCGCCGGCGGCGTTTCCTCCTCCTCCTTCTCCTCGCGTTCGCCGGAAGGCTCATAGCGATCCTGGCGCGACTGGCGATGCTCCTCGATGATGCGATCCTTGGTGGGATCGGGTTGATCGACCTCCTCGGACTTGCGGTCGGCGGCGCGCTGGGCCTCCTGGGCCTGGGCGGCCTCGGCCGCCTGCTGCGCCTCGCGTCCCGCCTGCAATACCCGCTGCAAACTGGCCGCGTTGGCTACCAGGTTCTGCAAGTCCACCGGTCGCATCGCCATGGTCGCTCACTCCAGGCTGGTCAGATCGGAGGCGATCTGCGCCAGACGGTTCTTCAGCCGGAGCATGGCCTTGCCGTGCAACTGGCACACGCGCGACTCGGTCACGTCCAGCACCATGCCGATCTCGCGGAAGGTCATCTCGCGGTGGTAGTACATGACCACGACGTCGCGCTCCTTGTCGGGCAGGTTGCGAATGGAGTCCTCCAGGATGCGCACCACCTGCTGGCGATGCAGGTCGTCTCGGGGATCGTCTCGGCGAGCGGGGGTGATGCCGGCCAGGGTGGTGGAACCGTCTTCGGAGAAGCTCTGATCCTCGTCCAGGGAGAGTACGGCGGAGCGGCTGGCGGCCAACAAAGCGCGGCGGACCTCGTCGATGCCGGCGCCCAGCTCGGCGGCCAGTTCCTCCTCGTCGGGGGCGCGGCCCAGGCGCATCTCCAGCCTGGCCTGCGCCTCGCGCAGCCGGCTCACCTCCTGCCGCAGCGAGCGCGGCAGCCAGTCCATGGCCCGCAGCGAATCGATGATGGCGCCCCGGATGCGCGGCACGGCGTAGGTGATGAACTTCACCTCGCGCCCGGGATCGAAGTGGTCGATGGCCGACAGAAGCCCCAGAATGCCGGTGGAATAAAGGTCGTCGTAATCCACCACCTCGGTCTCCAACTGCGAGAGGGCGGTGAGGCGGTTGATGACGTACTTGACGAGATGGACGTAGTGCAGGGCGATCTGCTCGCGGGCGGCGGGGTCCGCGCCCGAGCGCAGCGCCTTCCAGAGCGCGGGCTCGTCAAACCGACCGATTCTGGACTCCATTACCGCCACAACGCCGACCTCATTGCCATGTCCGTAAGAACACCCGCCGGAAAAGAATGACCGAGTCCTCGAGTAGCGACGCGCTTGTTTGCCCGCGCAAAGTGCGCGCGGTCACGTCGCGCCGCATATCGAGAGGACGGCTTGTTCACTGCCGCCCTTCTTGAAACGACACGGCCCTCCCTGTCCGGCCGCTTCATCATGTTACTCCCCAAATCCCGCGGGCACTACTGCGATTTCGCGTTCTGCGGCGGGGACTGGGGGGCGCCGGCCTCGCCCGTTTCCGACTCCTCGACGTCCTGAATCTCGGTAATCACGGAGATTTCCCGCGCGCCGGCCTGGCGCAACTTGAGAATGTCCTCGGCGGTCAGGCGCGTGCCCGACAGCAGGACCTGGCGGCCGTCGGCCGCCAGAGCGGCGCGCTCCAGGATCATGCCCGGCTGCGCCCGGTCCGCCCGCACCGTCATGCGCACCCGCCGCGTGCGCGGCCCCGCCTTGCGCATGTGCTGCCGCGCGAACTCCTCCGTGAACGTGCAGCGCAACAGGAGCGTGCCGCACGCAAATCCCAGCACCCCCATCACCAGCATCGCCAGCATCGAGTAGACGAACGCCGAGAGGGGGGACTTGCCCGCCATCACGCACAGGAAGAGAATCCAGACAAAGGCGACCGCGCCGAAGAAAAAAGCGATGCGGTCGCGGTTGTTGACCAAAGCCGCCCGAAACCGCTTCTCGGCGATCTTCACCTGCATCATCTCGCGTCGCTCGTCTTCGTCAAGGTCGATGCTGGGATGCATGGTCCGCTGACCTCACGCCGTTATTACGTCGGCCACACTCTACCCGGCATTGAGACGCCGTAGTTGCGCAGCGTGCTGCGCGTGCGCCCGCCGTCCCAAGCCAGGTATTTCCTGGCCGGCATAGTAATTCTGATCGTACTGGCGATCTCGTTCGTTATCTTACTCCCTGCCCCGCAGCGTCCCCGCCAGTCGCTGCATGAAGCGGCGGAGCCCGCCGCCGGCGCGGCGCGGCGCGCCGCTCTCCAGGAACCGGTCGGCCAACTGCGCGAAGCACTTGCTGGCGGAGCAGTGCGGGCTGTACGCCACGACCGGCTGCTGCCGGCGCACCGCGGAGAGCACGTTGGCGTCGCGCAGAATGTAACCCAGGTTGCGGACCTCCACGCGCATGAACTGGCGCGTCACCAGCATGACCGTGCGCAGCGCCTCGGCCGCCTCGCGCCGGTCCCGCGCCATGTTCACCAGGAGGCCCAGGTTGGTCTCCGGGTTGCGCCGCACCAGCATCTTGATGGTGGAATAGGCATCCAGGTTGGCGGTCGGCTCCGCGGTGGTGACGACGATGGTCTCGTCGGCGGCCTCCGCGAAACGCAAGACGCTGTCAGAGACGCCCGCGCCCGTATCGACGAGCAGGAAGTCCGCGTCGTCGGAAACGGTCTCCAGGCCGGAGAGCAATCGATCCAGGTTCTCCGGCGTGATGTTGGCGAGGGGTTCGCTGCCCGAGCCGGCGGGAATCACGCGCACGCGCTCGCCGGCGGACACGATCACGTCCGGCAGGGCGCGCTCGCCGGCGATCACGTCCTCCAGCGTATAGCGGGGCTTCAGGTCCAGGAGCACGTCGACGTTGGCCAGCGAGAGGTCGGCGTCGAAGATCAGCACCTTCTTGCCTTGGCGGCCAGGCATAGGGCCAGATTGACGACCACATTGGTCTTGCCCACGCCGCCCTTGCCGCTGGTAATGGTGATGACGCGGGCGGCGCCGTCCGCGACCAGCCGCGGCGCGGGCATGATCCGCCCACTCGCCTCCAGCAATGGATCGCCCCGCTTGGCGACCAGTTCCCGCAGGCCCAGCGCCTGGTCGATCTGCCCCTCGCGGCGTTCCGGGGTCTCTTCCCGCATCGTCATGGCTGACGCGCCTCCATCTGGGATGGGCGGCTACAGGCTGGGTAGCTCGGGCCTTCCTGCCTGAGGGCGTCACAGGTCTGGAGACCTGGGCCACCCGGTTCCGCCCCGCCCGACCCTGCGCCCCCCAATCCCGCCGCACCTTTGGCGGCATCGCCTGAGGCGGCGCCGACCGCCTCACGCAGCATCACGCCGCGCCCGTTCTCCAGGAGCAGGTCCGCCAGCCGCTCGCCGTCCGCGGGGAAGAAGTCTTCCGGCACGTTCTGCCCGTTGGTGCAATAGGAGACGGGCAGTCCGCTGCGCCAGGCGGTGGAATAGAGCGACCCGCAGGTCAACGCCTCGTCCAGCTTGGTGAAGATCAGACTGCGGATGGGAATGCGCGAGAACTGCTCTACGGTGTCGTAGAGCTCGCGGTTCTTGGTTCCCGCCGAGAGCACGAGATGGGCCTCGGCCTCGGGAGCGGTCGCCAGCAGCCGCTCCAGCTCGACCATCTGCCCCTCGTTGTGCTGGCTGCGGCCGGCCGTGTCCACGAAGATGTAACGGCAGTGCTTCTGCCGCTCGACGGCGGCGCGGAAGTCGTCGGGTTCATACACGACCGTCAGCGGCACACCCAGGATATTGGCGTATTTCTCCAACTGCTCGCTGGCCGCCAGGCGGTAGGTGTCCTGCGTGATGTAGGCGACCGGCTGCTCGTTGTAGACGATCAGGTCGGCGGAAATCTTGGCGAGAGTCGTGGTCTTGCCGACGCCGGTCGGCCCGACCAGCACGACGATGCGGGGACCGGCGGGCGACGGCGACTCGGACGGCGGCTGGGCGGCGTAAAGCGGACCGGTGGTAAAGGGACGGGCGATGAGCAGCTCCCGCAGGTGCGCGTAGAGGGCGGAGAGCTCGGACCAGCCGTGCTTGACCAGTTCGGCGCAGAGGTCCTGGGCAAGCGAGGCGTCCACGTCGGAAGCCAGAAGGGCATGGTAGAGATCGGCGACGGCGCCGCCGAAGAGGGCGTCGCTCTCTTCGCGCGCGGCGCGCTGCGAGACGAGCGTCTCCAGGAGCGAGGAGATCTGGGCGATCTGCCCCTCCAGGCTCTTCAGGCGCAGGTCGTCGGCGCGCTCGGCGCGCGAGATTTGCAGCGCGCGCGCCACCGCCGTGGCGGAGGCGCCGCCTTCCGGCGCGCGCCCGCTGGGCAGAATCGCCTCCTGGCGCACGTCGATGGACGCCCGCGGGACCAGCGGCGCGACCGCCACCCGCGTCTTCTCCTCGCGCCCCCGCTTGCGCACGTCCAAGGCCGCCGTCACCTCCACCGCTTCCCGTCCCAGGAGACCAAAGAAGCGACGTTGGATGCGCCGGCTGTCCAGGATCACGGCGTCCTCGCCGAACTCGGCTTTGACCATGCTCATGGCCGCCGCCACGCTGCTGGCTCTAAACTTC
Organism: bacterium; assembly: GCA_015075175.1. Classification (GTDB taxonomy): domain Bacteria; phylum Hinthialibacterota; class Hinthialibacteria; order H5-UNCL2; family H5-UNCL2; genus H5-UNCL2. Next base: position 167,300 of record JABTUV010000008.1, on the reverse strand, counting down.
TTGACTCGCACCGGGAGACCTCACCGTTCCCACCCGCTCCACGCGCACGTCGGGTGTGATTTCGTTGTAGCTGAGAACCGTGACGCCGGGCAGGGTCCGCTCCAGCACCCGGCGCACGAAGAGTCGCACCTGCGGATTGACCAAGAGGATGGCTTCGGCGCCCGCCGCCGAGCGGCGCGCCGCTTCCTCCTCGACCGCGCGCACCAGGGCGTCGGTCAGGCGCGGATCCACCGCGCCGTAGCCCGGCTCGCCGCCCCGCGAGATGCCTTCCACCAGCGCCTGCTCCAACTCGGGATCCAGCGTGATCACGCCCAGCCGCCGGTCCGGCCCCAGATGCCGATCCACGATCGAACGCGCCAGCGCCATGCGCGCGTACTCGGCCAGAAGCTCGGGATTGTGGTTGGTGCGGTCGGCGTAATCGGCGATGGTCTCCAAAATGGTGGCCAGGTTGCGGATGGGTACGCGCTCGCGCAGGAGGTTCTGAAGCGTCTTTTGCACCGTGCCCAGCTTGACCTGGGCGACCTCCAACAGTTCCCGCACGACTACCGGCTGGGCCTCGCGCAGGTTGTCGAGCAGTTGTTGCACCTCCTGGCGGCCCAGCAGTTGCGCGGCGTGGCCGCGGATGACTTCCGTCAGATGCGTGGCCAGCACGGCGGCCGGCTCGATCACGTTGTAGCCGGCCATCTCGGCGCGGCGGCGCTGGTCCTTCTCAATCCACTTGGCGGGCAGGCCGAAGGCCGGCTCGGTCGTGCGCGTGCCGGGCACGGCGGACAAATCGCTGTCCGGACTCATCACGAGGAAGCCGTCGGGCGACAGATCGCCGTGACCCACCTGGACGCCGCGGATGCGAATGCTGTAGACGCGCGGATCCAGATGCATGTCGTCGCAGATGCGGATGGGCGGGACCACGATGCCCAGCTCCATGGCCATCTTGCGGCGAATCTCCTTGACGCGATCCAGCAGGTCCCCTCCCTGGGCGGCGTCCACGATGGGGATGAGGGCGTAGCCGATGCGAATTTCCATGGGATCGACGGTGAGCAGGGCCTCGACTTTTTCGGGTTCGCGGGCGGCGGCGGTGGCGGCGGCGGCGGCGGCCTCGGTCTTCTCGCGCGCCACGCGCTCCTCGCCCTCGCGGCGGATGCGCCAGGCTCCGTAGGCCAAGAGTCCCGCAATCACCAGCGAAGGCAGGGCGATGCCGCGCGACTGCGCGTCAAAGAGGCCGAACAAACCCAGCACCGCCATGGTCCCCGAGGCGATGCCCAGCGCCGCCGACTGCGCGAAAATCTGCTGGAAGAGGTTCTTGCCCAGCGTGGTCTCGCCCGCCGCGCGGGTGGTGACGATGCCCGCGGCGGTGGCCACGAGCAACGCGGGTATCTGCGTCACCAGCCCGTCGCCGATGGTCAGGATGGTGTAGTTTCGCACCACTTCGCCGAAAGGCAGGTTGTCGCGCAGAAGGCCGATCACGATGCCGCCCAGGATATTGATGAGGGTGATGAAAAGGCCGGCGATGGCGTCGCCGCGCACGAACTTGGAAGCGCCGTCCATGGCGCCGTAGAAGTCGGCCTCGCGGGCGATCTCGGCGCGGCGGCGGCGCGCGTCTGCTTCGGAGATCAACCCCGAGTTTAGGTCCGCGTCAATGGCCATCTGCTTGCCCGGCATGGCGTCCAGGGTGAAACGCGCCGCCACTTCGGCGATGCGCCCCGCGCCCCGCGTGATCACCACGAACATGATCAAAACCAGAATGGCGAAGATCACGATGCCCACCACCGGATCGTCCCCCGCCACGTAGCGCCCGAAAAACTTGATCAGGTTGCCCGCCTTGTCCTGCGGCGAGGCCAGCGTCGTCTCCGACAGGATCAGCTTGGTGCTGGCGACGTTGAGCGACAGCCGGTAGAGCGTGGCCACCAGCAGAATCGCCGGGAAGGTCGAGAACTCCAGCGGCTTGATGATGTAGAAGCCGACCAGGAGCACCACCAGGGAACCGGCGATGTCGATGACGAGCAGAAAATCCAGGAGGTTGGGCGGGATGCGGATGAGCATGATGCCCAGCACCACCACCATGAGGGCGGGGGCCAGGAGGTCCGTCCATTGAATCCGTGTCCAGAAGCCGGCGCGTGTCTCGTTGGCCATGGGCTATCTCATGCCGGGGCGCCGACGACTTCGGCGCTGAGTTGTCCCATTTTGTGCACGTAGGCGAGCACCTCGGCCACGGCGGTGTAGAGATGCTCGGGGATTTCCATGCCCGGTCGGGTGGCCTTGTAGAGGGCCTGCGCGAGGGGGGGATTCTCGACGATGGGGATGTCGTGCTCCACGGCGATCTCGCGGATGCGGGCGGCCAGGAAGCCGCGCCCCTTGGCCAGCACCACGGGCGCCTCGCACTCGCGGCTGTGGTAGCGGAGGGCGACGGCGAACTGGGTGGGGTTGGTGACCACCACGGTGGCGCGGGGACTTCGGCCATCATGCGGCGGCGGGCCATCTCGCGCTGGATCTGTCGCACCCGGGCGCGGATTTGCGGGTCGCCCTCGGTCTCGCGCAGCTCGCGCTTCAGCTCCTCGGGGGTGAGGCGATGCTCGCGCTCGTACTGCCAACGCTGGAAGCCGAAATCGGCGATGGCCAATGCCAATAGGGCCAGGGTGGTGTAGAACACCAGCCGCAGCGAGAGACCGCCGGCGAAGGCCAGTTGTTCGCGCAGCGAAAAGGCCACCGTCTGCGCCAGGTAGGGCAGGCTCCAGTCGATCACGAGGTAGGCGATGTAACCCACCACGCCGATCTTGACCATGGACTTGATCATCTCGGCGGTTCCGCGCCAGGAGAAGATGCGCCGCCAGCCGGAGAGCGGGCTGATGCGGTCCAGGCGGGGCGTGATCGGCTTGCCGGAGAGGATCACTCCCACCTGCATGAAGTTGGCCAGCGCCGCCGCCAGCGCCAGGAATACCAGGTACGGCAGCGCGATCCACAGGCTGTCCTTGATCATCTCGACCATCAGGAGAAACGTCTCCTCCTCGTTGAGCGTCCAGTCGTTGATGCGATCCAGCGTGGCGACGATCAACCGCCCGAAGTCCTTCATGGTGGCGCCCACGAGGAAATAGAAGACCAGGAGGCCCACGAACAGCACCGCCACGGTGTTGACTTCCTGGCTCTTGGCGACGTTTCCCTCCTGGCGCAGCTGCTGGCGGCGGCGCGGCGTGAGGGGAATGGTGCGTTCCTGTCCGGTTTCGCTTTCAGGCAAAGCGCCTCACCCCCCTTAACCGGCAAAGCCGGCGACCACGGTCTCGATCTCCCCAGGCAGAAGCTCGATCAGGCCCACCAGCCGGTAGACGGTGTATTGCAGCGCCAGCACCATGACGGCCAGTCCGATCAGGGTGCGCACGGGAATGCCCACGAAGAGGATGTTGAACTGGGGCACGGTGCGACCGATGACGCCCATGGCGATGGAAACCAGCAACATGCTGACAACGATGGGCGCGGCGAACTGCACCGCCGCCAGGAGCACCACCGAGAAGAGCTCGACGATGGCGCGGCCGGAATCGGCGGAGGCCAACGCGGTCCCCGGCGGCACGTGCGCGAAACTGCCGTGGAGACTGGTGACGATCATCATGGGGCCGTCGATCAGAACGAAGACCAGCGTGGCCAGGAGATAGTAAATCTGCCCCACCAGCGAAGTATTCTCGCTGGTAATGGGATCGACGATGTCGGCGAGGGCGAAGCCGATCTGCATGCCCATCACCTCGCCGGCGACCTGCAGCGCCTCGAAGAGCAGGAGCGCGATGAAGCCGATGGCGACGCCCAACAGCGCCTCCTGGATGGCGGCCCAGAGAAGGCCCATGCCGGTGGTGTATTGGACCGCGACGTGGGGCATTCCGACGGTGAGAATCAGCGCCAGACCCAGCGCCAGCGCCCCCCGCAGAGGAAAGGGCACCGCCCGGCTGCCGACCACCGGCGCCACTGAAAACACCGCCAGCACCCTCACGAATAACATGAGGAAGACGATGAATCGCGCAAGCTGCCAGTTGAGGAATTCGGCCATCGCCCCGTCTCTTAATCTTAATCTTAATCTTAATCTTACTCTTGCTCTTGATCTTACTCTTGCTCTTGATCTTACTCTTGCTCTTGATCTTACTCTTGCTCTTGATCTACTCTGCTCTTGATCTTACTCTTGCTCTTAATCTTACTCTTAATCCCGATCGGCGAAGCTCCGGCCGGCCCAAGAACCTGGGCTGCCCCCGTCCAGCGCAAGGGCCAGGCGCCGACTGGCCGGCGGCCGGCCGGCTCCATGCGGGCAGTCGTGGGAAATCGGCGACGGTCCCATGACTAAAACGCCGCGAAGTAATTGAACGCGGCGAACAGTTCGTTGGTGTAATCCAGCATCACCTTGAGCATGAAGGGCATGAACAGGATCAGCACGACCGCCACGGCGATGATCTTGGGCACAAACACCAGCGTCTGGTCGTGAATCTGCGTCAGCGCCTGAAAGACGGAGACCACGAGCCCCACCACGAGGCCGAATCCCAGCGGCGGCAGGGCCAAAATCAGCGAGGTCACCAGCATGTCGCGCGCGATGGTTACCACGACTCCATCGGGCATGTCATCCTCCTTATGCGAATCCTCGTCCCAGGTTGTCCACCAGCAGCGTCCATCCGTCCACCATCACGAACAGGAGCAGCTTGAAAGGCAGCGAAATCAGCACCGGCGGCAGCATGATCATGCCCATCGACATGAGGATGGAGCTGGTCACGATGTCTATGACCATGAAAGGTAGAAACAAGAGAAAGCTGATGATGAAGGCGCGGTGCAGTTCGGCGACCACGAACGCGGGCACGAGCACGTAGGTGGGGATGTCGTCCAGCGTCTGCACCTCTGTGGGCCGGCCGGACATGCCGAGAAAAAGCACCACGTTGCTTTCGCCCTTGTCGCCCAGTTGGGCGAACATGAAGTTGCGCATGGGGGAGAGCGCGGCCTCGACGGCCTGCTGGAAGGGCGTGACGGTCTCGCTGGCGGTCTCGCCGTCCCGCGCCACGCTGCGCTGGATGGGCTGGAACTCGCCCGCCAGGTAGGGGCGGATGGCCCGCTCGTGCACTTCCTTCCAGGTCGGCGCCATGATGAAGAAGGTCAGGAACAAAGAAAGCCCCACGATGATCTGGTTGGAGGGGGTCTGGTTGGTCCCCAGGGCGCGGCGCAGGAAGGAGAGCACGATGACGATGCGCGTGAAGCAGGTCGTGAGCATGAGGATGGCGGGCGCCAGCGAGAGGACGGTGAGGAGAAAGAGGATTTGCAGGACCACGGCGACGTCGCGGGGCTGCTCCGCCGAGGAGAGGTCGAAGGTGACGGAAGGCCCGCCGGTCGCCTGGGCATGGGCGACGGGAGCCAGCCAGAGCGCGGCCGCAAGGCCGGCCATGGCCGCCCCAATGCACCAGTTCCGGCGATGCCGGCCCAAGTCGCCCATCATCCCCTGTCTACCCCCCCCGGCGGAAACCCCTCCGCCCTGTTCCAACGCCGTTGACTCAAGAACGCGTGCGAAAGAAGCAAGTCCGAGTCCTCGAGTAGCGGCCCGATGCATTCCTTCCATCGGGCCGTGATGGTACTTCGGGCCGCATATCGAGAGGACGGCCGGATTCTTGCACTTCTACCCCAAAACGGCTCTATTCTTCCCTCTCGCTGCGTTTGCCCACGCTGCGCAGAAAGCGCAGGCAGGCTTTCAGTTCACGCGAGAAGGAGAGCGGCGACTCCGACAGCGCGCGGTCGGCGAAGACCTCGTCCATGGCCTCGCGTCCCGCGGTCGCTTCCATCTCCTCGCGCGACAGCCCCAGATCGCACACGAGCCGCACGCCGCCGTTCTGCGATTCGCCTACCAAGAGCGTGCGCGCCGCCACCTCGACGATGTAGAGCGAGCTGCGGTTGGACAGGGCGGTGCGCGAGACCACGCGCACGCGGTCGGGCGCGTGCCGGCCGGCCAGCGTCAGGTTGCGCCGCAGGAGGCGCAAGATGCCGTACAAAAGCCCCAAGACGACGGCCAGCGAGAGGCAGACGTTCCAGAAGAGACCCCAGAGCGAAGGGCTGCGGGCGGGGGCGACCGGCCCGGCGGTGGCCTGGCGGGCCAGCCCCTGCGCCTGCCGCGTCTGCGCCTCCTTTATGCCGCGCAAGACCTCGGCGTTGCGCAAGGCGACCGCGTCGCTGGCCGCGACCGTCTCCTCGCTCGCCGCGTTTACGCCGTACGCTCCCACCGGCGCGACCACCGACCACGCAACGATGAGAATCACCCCCCGGAGTACAAGCTTTAGCTTGTCCAAGACCAAACTGAAGTTTGTACTCCGGATACGCTCTCGGAGTACAAGCTTTAGCTTGTCCCTGACGAAACTGAAGTTTGTACTCCGGACGATCAGAGCGTCCATCATCGCTTACCTCAGCGACTCGATGCGGTCGCGGATGCTGAGAATGTCGGTAATACGCACGCCGAAGTTCTCGTCGATCACGACCACCTCGCCCTTGGCGAAAAGCTTGTCGTTGACCAGGAGCTCGACCGGCTCGCCCGCCAGCTTGTCCAGCTCGACGACCGACCCCGGTCCCAGTTCGAGGATGTCGCGCACCTTCATGGAGGTGCGCCCCAGTTCGACGCGGATGGAGAGACCGATATCCAGGATCAGCTCGAGATTGGTCGTATCGACGGGCGGCGTGGCGGTCAGTTCATCGAAGACGACGGGGCGGGCGCGGGGCCCCTCGCGGGGCGGGGCGGTGGGAGTCTTGGGCGCTTCCATGGGCTTGGCCGCGGCTGCAGCCGCGGGCCGCGCCGCGACGAGCAGCTCGATCATCGTTCCCGGTACTGCCTGGTAGAACGTCCCCTGCAGCTTCTCGTCGGCGAAGTAGGCGTAGCCGATGAGGGCCAGCCGCTCGGAAGTCGAGGGCAGGGACATCTTGAACTCGGGCGTGCCCGACTTGACCAGCGAGACGGAGGGCGGGCCGGCGGCGATGGCCATGGAAGTCGCCTGCGAGAGGGCCTCGTTGGCGCGCTCCAGTGTCTGGTTCATGAGGCCCGCCAGCGCCGTCTGCTGGGCGGGGCCCAACTCCTCGGCGCCGGTCAGACGGCCGCACAGGACGCCCGCCTCGTCCTCGGCGAAGTAGCTGGTGAGCCGGCCCGAAAGTCCCTGGGTGTATTCGGCGACCGCCGCAACCAGCCGCTTGGGGACGTGCGAACCGGCGGTCTCCGCGTCGCAGGCCACGATCTCGCCCAGCTCGATGGTGGTCTCGACGCCCAACTGCTCGGTGAGGGCGCGCGAGAAAGCCTCGCCCTGCCGGCGCGCGAACTCCAACAGCGCCCGGCGCTCCTCCGCCTCCAGCTTGACTTCGGCCTCCCCGCCCAGGCCGCCCTTCAGTAGCGCATTGATCTCTTCCTGCGAAAGTGATTCCGGCGTCATCAGACGATATCCCCCGGTTTGATGATCCGCGTGATGCGGACGGCCCGCTTGCCCCGTACCGTTCCCGGCACGCCCTGGTACTTGACTTCATCGCCCACCAACACCCATGCCGGTCGGTCGCGGCCGGTGCGGGTGATGATCACGTCGCCTACGGAAAGCCGGAGCAGCTCGCTGACCTTCACCGAGGCCTCGCCCAGGTACGCCACCACCGGCATCTCCACCCGCTTCAACCGATCCTGCAGGACCTGCCGGTCCGGGCTGTCCACCGGCTTGCGCCCGCTGGTGAACCAAGACCGCGCGGACAAGAGTTGCGCAATCGGCTCCAGCACCACGTAGGGGAAGCAGATGCTCATGGTCCCCACGCTGTCGCCCAGCGAGATCTCCAGCGTGGTCAGGATCACCATCTCCGAGGGCAGGAACAACTGCATGAAGAGCTGCGGGTTGGTGTCGGTCGTCTCCAGGGAAAAGGAGAGCTTGTAAACGCCCGCCCAGGCCTCCTGCATGCAGTCGAAGGCGCGCGAGAGGATGCGCTCGATCAGCACCTGTTCGATCTCGGTCAGCTCGCGGTTCTTGGAGAACTCCTGACCCCGTCCGCCCATCAGCCGGTCCACGATGGCGAAGCTGAGCGCGGGCGAAATCTCGATGATGGCCTGGCCGGAGAGGGGCCGGGCGTTGATGATGTTGATGCAGGTGGGATTGGGCACGGAGCGGATGAACTCGTCGTAGGAGAGCTGATCCACCGAAACCAGCGCCACGTCCACGAGCGAGCGCAAAAAGGCCGACAGCGAGGTGGAAAAGAGGCGCGCGAAATGCTCGTGCAGCATCTGCAGGGCGCGCGTCTGGTCTTTCGAGAAGCGGTCGGGATGCAGGAAGTCGTAGGTCTTGACCTTGCGCTCTTCCTCCTTTTCCGGCTCCGCGGTGATCTCGCCCCGCGAAAGCGCGGACAGAAGCGAATCGATCTCGGCCTGCGAGAGTATGTCGCCCATGCGCCTCTGCCGCCCCCACTAGTCCACCGGCTGGGTAATCTGGGTCATGATGATGTCCTGGATCTGTCCGTTGACCAGGAAGCGGTTGATGCGCGACTTGATCTTGTCCTTCAGGCCGTCGCGCGCCTGCACCGACTCCAGCGTCTCCGCCGAGGTGGTGTTGAAGACTTCGGTGACCGCCTCCTGGATTTTGGGAATCTTGCTCTTCAGCTCGTCTTCGAGTTTCTTCTTGCGGTCGCGTTCCTTCTTGTCGGAAGGGTTGCGCTCCACGTTGAGTTCCAACCAGAGGTCGGCCTGAATGAAGGTGTGGCCGCCCATCAAGTTGGTTTGCACCTTGAGGGGCGCATCGTCGCCGGGAAAGCGGAAGGCGGTTTCGACCGGACCGGCGCCGCTCTTGGGATCGGCCAGGACAGGCTCGTCCCCGCCGCCGTCGCGCAACAGCAGGAACACGCCTACCGCCAAGCCCACAAACACCACGACCCCCACCAGCATGAGCAGTGGGAACATGGACTTCTTGGCAGCCGGAGGCGACTTGGGTTCCTCAGCTTCCGCCATTGCGACTCTCCTTTAAGAGATATGCCTCAAGCTTAATGAAATTGCCACATTATTATGGACGGCCAGATCCAAGTCAAGAAGGATTTAAGGTTATGTTGGGCTATGACGGATTTTGCAATAATGACATTTCTGGGGAAGAAAGGTCAATACGGATACGGTTCGATCTGGATGTCTTTCATGGGCAGAAGCGGTTTGAACATGGGGTTGTCGAACATGGCCAGGTCCTCTTCGGCGGCGCGCAGGACCAGTTCGACGCGGCGATTCCGGGCGCGGCCGGCCTCGGTATCGTTGTCGGCCAGGGGTTGCGTGTCGGCCAGGGCCGCCAACTTGAAGCGGCTGCGCTCCATGCCCCGCTCGACCACGTAATGCTGCATCACCGCATAGGCGCGCGCGAACGAGAGATGCCAGTTGGTGGGAAAGCGACCGGAAGTGGTGCGGGTACTGTCGGAGTGGCCCTGGATTTCGATCACGTTGGAGTAAGGCTCCAGCTGCTTGGCCAAGGAGTCCAGGAGGCGCAACCCTTCGGGAACCAGGTCGGCGGACCCGGGTGCAAAGAGCACGTCGTTCTTCAGGCGCAGGTGCAGGCCGTCCTCCAGCACCTCCACGTCCACCGCCTCGCGGGCCTTGAGTTGATCCACTTCCTGGATGAGGGCGCGGGCCACCCCTTCCATCTGGCTCTTGACCAATTTGCCCTCGGGCTTGCGCTTGGAGGCGTCCATGGCCACGGCACGCGAGGGGATGGGCTTGTCGCGGGGCGAGTACTGGCTGGTCTGCATGACGCCGAAGGCGCCGTGCAGGCTGGAGATGGCCTCTTTCACCTTGCGGTTGTCCAGACTGGAGAGGGCGACCAGCATGATGAAGAAGGTGAGAAGGAGACTCATCATGTCGGAGAAGGTGATGATCCACGGCGGCACACCGCGACCGGCGTCCTCCTTGCGTTTGCGCGCCACGGCTTACGCCTCGCTCTTGGGCCGGTCCCGCGGCGCCAAGAACGCCATCAGGCGATGCTCGGCGATGCGCGGATTGTCCCCCGACTGGATCGACATGATCCCATCGATGGTCACTTCCTTGACCAGGACTTCCTCGGCCGTGCGGTTCTTCAACTTGTCGGCCAGCGGGTTGAAGATCAGGTTGGCGGCCAACGCGCCGTAAAGGGTGGTGAGAATGGCCAACGCCATCTGCGGTCCGATGCTTTTCACGTCATTGAGGTTGGCCAACATGCCCACGAGGCCGATCAGTGTCCCGATCATGCCGAAGGCGGGGGCGTAGTTGCCCATGGTGAGAAGAATCTGCTGCCCTTCTTTGTGGCGATCCTCGATGAAGGCCAGCTCGGTATCCAGGATGTCCTTGATGAGGTCGGGTTCAACGCCATCCACGGCCAGGCGGATGCCGGAGCGCAGGAATTTGTCGTCGATCTCCTCCAGCGAGTTCTCCAGGGCCAGGATGCCCTCGCGGCGGGCGCGCTCGGAGAACTCCACCAGCGTCTGGATGGTCTCCAAGGGCGAGGCGCTCTTCCAGGAGAAGGCGTTCTTGACGACTCCGAAGACGCCCCGCACTTTCACCAGCGGAAAACTGATCAGCGTGGCGGCGATCGTCCCCCCCGCGACCAGGATGAACGACGGCAGGTCGATGTACAGCGCCATGTTCCCGCCCATGAGGATGGCGAGAAACACCATGGTAATGCCGAAGGTGATGCCGATAAAGGTTGCAATGTCCAACTTGACCCCTCCCCGCCGTCCGGCATCCCAACCACGCCGAACTCCCGCTCAGGAGCGATGACAGATACTTGTACTCATAATCCGGAGTACGGGCTTCAGCCTGCTCGCAAACTGAAGTTTGTACTCCGGTCGCTCGCGGAGTTCAGGCTTCAGCCTGCCCGCAAACTGAAGTTTGTACTCCGGTCGCTCACGGAGTTCAGGCTTCAGCCTGCTCGCAAACTGAAGTTTGTACTCCGGTCGCTCGCGGAGTTCGGGCTTCAGCCTGCCCGCAAACTGAAGTTCGTACTCCGGTCGCTCGCGGAGTTCAGGCTTCAGCCTGCCCGCAAACTGAAGTTCGTACTCCGGTCGCGTGCTAACGCGCTGGCGTGGGCGGCTCCGCGTGCCCACCCGCCCCCGGCAAAGGCACCGGCGCCGTGGCCGCGATCTCCCGCTGGTAGGCGACTACCTCGCCCACCACCTGCGCGGGTTTCTCCCGCACCACGAATTTCTTGCCCGAAAACAAGGTTATGACCGTGTCGGGCGTGGCTTCCACCGTCTCGATGTGGATCGCGTTGATGTAAAACTTGCTTCCGTCCAGCCGCGACAATTCTATCATACCACGGTCGCCTCCATGGTGCTAGCGAGGGGGGCGGCAAGGAGTTCACGACGACCAGTTGCGCCGCCCCTCTCGAACGCCTCCCCTTCACTCAACCCCGCCCACGGGCAGCTGTCATTTCGAACCCAGCATCAAAGCTGTCATTTCGAACCCAACATCAAAGCTGTCATTTCGACCGAAGGGAGAAATCTCCCCCGCCCGCACGGTCCGCCTGGGCTACGACCGAAGATTCTCCCTTCGGTCGAAATGACAGTCCGCGCCTGTCAATGACAGTCCGCGCCTGTCAATGACAGTCCGCGTCTGTCAATGACGGTCCGCGTTTGTCATGGGGAACGATCCCCTGGCCCCTTGTCAGGGGAAATCATGTCCCCCTTGTTAGCGTTCGATCCCGTTGGGAGATCGAGCACCCTGAACACAGTCGTCAACCATGCATCCCGACTATAAACCTTACCTGATGAGATTGACAATCTCGTTCAGGATCTGGTCGCCCGTGGTGATGATGCGCGAGTTGGCCTGGAAGGCCCGCTGGTTGATGATCAGGTTGGTGAACTCCTGCGCCAGATCGACGTTGGACAACTCCAACGTGCCGTTGGCAATGGCGCCGCGGCCGCGGGTGTTGGCCATGCCCAGCACCTGTAGACCGGAGTAGGCGGACTCGATGAAGAGGGTGTCGCCCACCTTCAAAAGGCCGCCCTCATTGGCGACCGACGCCAAAAGCACCTGCGCGATGTCGCGGGTCACGCCGTTGGAGAAGATGCCGCGGATCACGCCGTCGGGGTCGATGGTGATGGTGTCCAGCTCACCCACCGCGCTGCCGTTCTGCGACTCCAGCGCCGCCGTGTTGGCGGCGGCGTTCTGGGTCAGCCGCGAGAAGTCCAGCTCGATGGCCAAGGCGTCCACGCCACCATTCTCCCGATCCAGATCGTCCGGATCGAAGACCAGAATCGGGTTGCCGGTCGTCCCGTCGCCGTACATCTGGAAGAGGCCGTTGGAGTCGAAGATCAACCGCCCGGCGTCGTTGCTGGGCAGGTCGATGGCGGTATGGGGCACGATGGCCTGCCAGTTCCAGACGTTGCGCAAGGGGTTGCCGCCGCCGATGCCGTAGCTGCTGGCGGTGGAGTTGGCCGCCACGTCGATGCCGCCGCCCGCGCCTTCAGCCGTGTTGTCGAAGATGGACGCGAGCTGGGCATTGCCGCCCACCGTACCCACGCGCAAGTCGGCGATGGCGTCCGTGCCGGTGTTAATGGCCAGGCTGCCGTCATTGTTGACGGTCACGGTGATGGCCGAGTCGGAGACCTTGAGCGCGTTCTCAATGGCCAGGCGCAGCTCTTCCAGCGTGGTCCCCGCCGAGACCGTGAGCCGGAAGTTGAACGTGGCCGTGCTGGTCACATCGGTCGCGCCGACGGTCCCGCCCAGGAAGGTGATGATGTCACCGTCGAGAAGTCCCACCGCATCGCCGAAGGACGTGGTCAACGCGGTCAGCAGCGTGCCGGCCGCGGCGGGCGTGCGCGAGGTGTCGCGCGCGAACGCCGTGGTCACCGTGCGCGGATTGCCCTGTCTGTCGTAGGCGTCGATGCTGGTGGTCACGTCGGCCTGCCGGAAGGCGCGCGTGGTGGCGGAGGAATTGGCCCCGATGTCGATGTCGCGCTGGGTCAGGTCGGCGTCGGTGAAGATGTCCGCCAGCACGCGGTTGTTGCGGGGCCCGGCCACGTTCACCCGCAGGTCGGCGATCTGCTCGCCGCTGCCGGTGATGATGGTGAAGGCGCCGTTGGACATGTTCACCTGCAGCGTGGTGGAGCCGGTGGCGGCGCGGAGCGCGTCCTCCAGAGCCGCCTGCAGGTCCAAGAGGTTGCTGCTCTCGGTGATGGTCAGGATGTCCAGCCCGGCCAGGTTGACGGTGGGACCGGAGACGGTGAGCGAGATGTCCTGCCAGATGCCGGCCTCGAACTCAATCACCTCTCCGGCGCGCAGGTTGAGAGCGCGGCCCTGGCTGTCGAACAGCCCGGTCAGGGTCGAAAGCCCCGTGGCCGTGCGCGGAACCGTGTTGGTCGAGAGATTGCCGCCGAAGGTCGCCAGCGTGGTCACCGCCGCCGGAACCTGCTGGCCGAAATCGATCTTGATCGACGACGGCGTGGTCGCCGTGTTGATCGTGCCCGACTCGTCCGCCAACAGTCCCATCAGGCGATACCCATTGGCGGGGTTGGTGATGAAGCCCTGCTCATCCAGGCTGAAATTGCCGGCGCGGGTGTAGAACTGTCCGCCCTTGCCGTCGGTCAGGGCGAAGAAGCCGTTGCCCTGGATGGCCAGGTCCAGGAGCCGGCCGGTCGTCTGCAGCGAGCCTTGGGTGAAGATGTTATCGACCGAGGCGACGCGCGTCCCCAGGCCGATCTGCTTGGGGTTGATGCCGCCGCGGCCCGCCGCCGCCCCCGCGGCGCCCGAAACCGTCTGCGAAAACAGGTCCGCGAACGTCACCCGACCCGCCTTGAAGCCGGTGGTGTTGACGTTGGCGATGTTGTTGCCGATCACGTCGATGGCGGTCTGCAGGCCCCGCAGGCCCGAGACCCCCGAGAAGAGTGAACGAAGCGTCATGATGCAATGACCTCACTTTTGGGTTTTGAACTGCTAGCTCGTTCACGCGTCATTTTGCGGTGCTTGCCGCGTTCCCGCCCGCCCTTCGACTCCGCCCTTCGGGCTTCGCTCAGGGCTGTCGGAATGATGTAACCGACTCTTTTGCCTCATAGCTGTCTTGCCCCACAGCTCCCTCGGAGCCTGCTCAGGGCTGACGGCTTGTTATTCTTTGCACCCGGCAAGGCGTCGAATACTACAAGACCGAGTCCCTGAGCCGGCCCGAAGGGCCGAGTCGAAGGGCGGCTTGGAACCGCCATCCCGCTCAACGGCGCGTGATGCCTCCAGGCAGACCTCCCCATTTCCCTTTCACTCTTCTTGCAGGTCCGCCTTCGTCCAGGCTCCCCGTCAGTCGGTCGGGGGAGCGCGGGCCTCCCAAAACGGGTCCGGCCCGTGCGCGGCGTCGTCTTACACGAACACCGCGCTGTCGATGTTGGTGAACACGTTGTCCCGCAGACTGTTTCCGTCCACTGCGGTCACGACCGTGCGGTTCCGGATGGAGACCACAAAGGCCGTGTCGCGCAGCACGAGGAGACTGTCGCGGGCGCCCTTCTTCTCCGCCCGGTTGACGCCGGCCGCGATGCGGTCCACGTCATCGGGCGAAAGTTCGATGTTGCGTTCGGCCAGCCGCTGTTGCGCGTGCGCCGAGAAACCGATCCGGTTCCGCGCTGCCACTTGCGAGAGCAGCACTTCCGAGAACGAGGGGCCTACCACCCGGGGCGTGTGCCCCGTCCGCGAGGGATCCGTCGCCGGACTGACCGGCGGAATGAATCCTTGCGGTGGGATGCGAACCTCCCGCACCATCAGCGCTCCCGCTCGATGCGCACCACGGAACTGATCGGGACGTCCTGGCCCGCCACGCGCAACATGGCGTAACCCTGCGAGAAGTCCACGCCCTCGACCACGCCGGACTCGAAGACGGTGAAGTTCTCCACCGCCGCGCCGGCCTCGTTGACGCGCACCACTTCAACGCTGTAGGTTCCCGGGGCCAGGTTGCCGCCGTCGCTCTTCTTGCCGTCCCAGGCAATGGTCACGTCGCCCTTGCGATCTTCCAGCCGCCGGCTGTACACCAGGTTGCCCCGGTTGTCCCGGATGCGGACTTCCAGGTCCCCGACGGTGTCCACGCGCACGCTGAACTCATGCTCCTCGCCCGCTTCGTGGCGAATCGCACTCGTGGCGGCCGTGACCCGAAGGCCCAGAAGCTCCAGCGCCTGACTGTTGAGAACCGACTGCTGCATGGCCAATTGCGAACTGAACGCGCTGTTCATGTTCTGCAACTGCTCCAGCATCGAGAACTGCGTCAATTGACTGACGTATTCCTCGTTGGAGAGGGGCGACAGCGGATCCTGATGCCGGATTTGGGCTACCAGGAGCCGCAGGAAGTCGTCCTTGCCCAGGATGCCGTTGCCCGAGCTGCCGCTCGTGGTCGTGATGCTGGCCGGACTGACACCGCTCATCTGCATCGAGCTCACCTCCTTTCTTTTAAAGTTGCGGTGGGATCAACCCCACCATTCCTGTTCCTGCCAATCGTGTGCGGCGCGACCGTCGCGCCGCTCGTGCCGGCCGTGGCCGGCGTGCTCGTGGCCGTTCTGCCGGGGCTGGTCGTGCGCAGCGTGGCGTTCCAGCGGCGTCGGCTCCGGATTGGAGACGACCGGCGGCGCCGGCGCAGCCGACAGGACCGCCACCTGCTGCACGCGCAGACCCGCGCTCTCCAACATGCGATGCAGTTGGTCGAAATTGCGCGAGAGAAGCGATTCGGTGCGAGCCTGCCCCGCCACGATCTGCAGGGTCACGCGCTCCCCCTCGGCCACCAGGCTGATGTCCAGCCGTCCCAACTGCTCGGGAACCAGTTGCACGCGCAACGTGCTCCGGCCGGATTCCGACATCAAGCGGGCGTTGCGGACGACCTGGTCCAGCGCGTCCGTCTCCAGCGGCGTGCCGCCGTTGGAAGCCGTCGGCGCAAGAACAGTGGGGGACTCGACCGCGCGCGCGGGCGAAGTCCCTTCAACCGCAGCCGCCACCGGCGTGGTCACGATGCGCTCGCCCGCCGTCGCCGGACGCTCCGTCGTCGTGGCGATCACGCGAAACTCGGCCGGTTGGACCGTGCGTTCCCCAATCGGACGATTGGGTACAGGGGCCTCCCTGCCCTCCGCCGGTTTGACCTGGGCGAACGCGTCCGCCGCCAACTTGGGCTGGCCGTTGGCGCGTTCGGCAGGCCTCTCCAGCGGCGGTTGCAGGTTCGGCAGCGGCGAGGCGTTGATGCGCTCCGCCATGGCCGTATCCGACCACACGCGGGTGGTCTGCCCTCCCGCCTGGACCACGTACGAGTCGGTCTTGCCCTGCACCTCAACCTCCCCCCTTACCAAGGAGGGTTGGGAGGGATACAACTCCCCCCTTATTACGGGCGCCTCAAACTCCCCCCTTAACAAGGGGGGTCGGGGGGGATAACTCCCCCGCGCAGCCGGTTTGGACATGAACTCGAACGCAGCCGAGTCCGTATCCGGTTCAACATGCGACAAAGGCGCAGCACCCCTCGATACAGCCTCCGGCCTAGTCGGGGCAAGGCGCTGCGCAACTACAATCTCCGGTGCATTACGTTGCGCAGGGTCAATTGCAGGCGCAGCACCCCTCGATACAGCCTCCGGCCTACTCGGGGCAAGGCGCTGCGCAACTACGGGCGCCGATTCGATGCGCAGGCGCACGGCGGGAGACAGTTCCGGCAAACGTGGGAAGACCGGAGGTCGAGGAGCGGGTCGCTCCGGCTTGACCGGTTCCACGGCCAGTTCCACCTGCAAGCGTTCCGGGGTCGCCTGCCGCACGTCCACCAGTTTGACGACCGCAACGGCGGGTTGCTCCACCGTCGGCGGCGTTTGCACTGGCGCCGCATCGGCAGGACGCGACGGCAAAGCCGCCGGTTCGACCGCGGGCCGAGCTCCTGTCGCTTCGGGTACGACCGGCGAGAATTCGATCCCCTCCTTCGGCGGAACCGAAGGAACGAGGATCGGAATTTCGCGCACGACCGGCGGCGCCACCGGGTTCGGTAGATCCGCCGGCGGTGGACCATGTTTGGGAAGCGCGGGCACTCCCGACCGAACGAGGTCGGCCTGTTTGGCGCGCGCCGCCTCGGGCATGACGGGCGTCCCCGAAGAGCCAGTCTTGGGCGGTTCACCCTCCGCAGGCGCCAGCTGCAAGCGGGCGACCAGACCTCCCTCCGGTTTGCCCGGCAGAGGAAGCGTGATCGGTTTGGCGGTCGGAGCCGACGACCGCTCGGGCATGGCGCCCATGGGTTTGTCCACCGGCCTCGCATCCTGCGGCGAAAGCGGAGGCAAGGTCGAAATCAGTTGGACCTCGACCGCACCCATCGATGCGGGCGTGAAGGCCAGCCACGGACCAGCCGGTTCGCTTGCAGGCTTCGGCGGCGTGTCGGTGGGCGCCGCGTCCAGGGTCAAAGGCAGTTGCACAAACAGCGCGCCGTCGCGTTGCACGGCGGGCAGCGCCCATACGCGCCCCTCAGCCGACGGTTGCACGGCGCCGGCGACCCCCTCTTGCAAAGGCGGCGACAGACCGCCAGGGGAATGGGACTCATGGGACGCATGAGACGTATGCTCCCCCCTTAACAAGGGGGGTTGGGGGGAATTTTGCGCGGCGAAAACCGGCAACTCGATCCTGACCCGCATGGGCCGCCCCCCAGTATCCACCGTCGAAAGGCGCCAGCGCGGCGGCTCGCCCTCGGCGTCGCCGAAGAGCAAGTCCACGGGCGTCCGCGCCAATACCACGGGAGACGCCTCAAGAGCGTCCCCGTCGTAAAACGGCATCGGCCGCCACACGAACGCATCAAACTCCGGCGCCGGCGCCGGCGGAGGCGCCAGTCCTGAAAGAAGCCCCAGAAAGCTTCCGTTGCTATGAGAGACAGCAGATACGGGAACTTCTCCAGGTCCACCTTCCATCATAGTCGTCCCCAAACCCGGAAAACCAACGGGTAAAGTAAACGCATTCATCTTGTTTCACCTCCTTTCCTTGTAGAATATTCGTTGCTCAGTCCTTCGACCGAACCCGTCTGTCATTTCGACCGCAGGGAGAAATCTTCCTCGCCCCAGCGCGGACCCGAGCGTCAACCGCGAGATTTCTCCCTGCGGTCGAAATGACACGGGGGGTCAGAGGCGGGCGGCGCTGGCGGACTTGGCCTCGCCCGTCGCCTCTTCGACCTTGCCCATGATGTTCATGATGAGCTTGAGCCGCTCGGCGGCGGACCGGTTCTGCTCCGCGGCCTGGGTTCCCAGCTGCTCTAGAATCTTGGAGAGTTTGGCGTCCGTGATCTCCTTGAGTACCTCGGGGAGGATGGACTCGTCCACGTGCTGGATGAGTTCGGCGCCGTTGGCGGGCCGGGCGCTGCCGATGTTCTTGGCCAGGCGGGCGATCATCTCGCGGCGCTCACGGGCCTCGCGGCTGTCCTGGGCGGCGATGATCTTCTGGTTGGCCTCCAGCGCGGCCAGGGCGTCCTTCCACTTGGCTTCGACTTCGTCCTCGCGGGCCAGAAGGTCGCGCTCGCGCCGCAGGAGGTCCTCCTCGCGCCGCGCCAGCGCCTCCTCCTTCTCGCGGATGCGCGCCTTCTGCTCGTCCAGTTGCTTGAGGACGGACGAAACGCGCAGGTTCTTGCCCAACTCGCTGGCGAAATAGAAAACCTCCTCCGTGGGATCGTAGATCACGTCGGGCGGCAGCGACGACGCTTCCTGGGTAGCGGAGGCGGCGGGGGCGCTGATCCCGCCGCTGATCGCCGCTCCCGAGGGCGCGGTACTGGAGGCGACCTTGTTCAGCTGCACTTCCGGCAACTGCCGCCAATAGTCCTTGCTCAGGTAACCCTTCTTGTAGGCAAAGACTCCGCCGCCCACGAGCGCCAGCGCCAGGATGAGAAAGAACGCGACGCGCACGACGCCCCCGCGCCGGCGGCGAAAACCGCCCACGCCCAATTCGTCCAGAAAGGCCTGGTCCTCGCGCGCCACCTCGTTCCTCCACGCCTCCACACGGTCCTCGCGCACGTTTTCCAGCAGTTTCACGTTGCGGTTGGCCTCGACCAGCTCGGCCAACGCGGCCTCCTTCTTTTTGGCGATCTTGCCCAGATGCAGGTCGGCGGCGCGTCCGCGGGCGCACAGCGTCCGCACGTACTGCGAGACCGCGCGCAGGGACTCCAGGTTGAGCGGCCCGGCGGACTTCTCCCGCTCGCGCTGATAGACTTCCGTCAGTTCACCCCCGATGCGCTCGCGCTCCTCGGCGACTTGCCGCCGCTGCCGCTCGATCTCGGCGACCTTCATCTCGCACGCCTCCTGCCGGTGCCGTCGCACGGAGAGAAGTGTCTCCAAAGAGAAGCGAAAGCGCCGCATGACTTAACCCTCCCGCACCAGCCCTTCCAGACGTTCCAGGGTGCTGTCCAGGTTCTCGTGCTCGAACATGCCCTGCCGCAGAAACTCGGTGATCCTGCCATGATGCGCGATCGCATGGTCGATGGCGGGACTGTTGCCGCGGCTGTAGGCGCCGATGTTGATGAGATCCTCGGCCTGCCGATAGGTAGCCAGTACCGCGCGCACGCGTTGGGCGGCGGCGAAGACCTCGGGCGAAACCACGTCCATCATCACGCGCGACACGCTGGCCAGCACGTCTACGCAGGGATAGTGGTTGCGGTTGGCCAGCTCGCGCGAGAGCACCACGTGCCCGTCCAGGATGGCGCGGACCGCGTCGGCGACCGGCTCGTTCATGTCGTCGGCTTCGACCAGAACCGCAAACAGGCCGGTAATCGAGCCGCCCTCCGCCAGGATGCCGGCGCGCTCCAGGTAGCGGGGAAGCATGGCGAAGACGGAGGGGGTGTAGCCGCGCGTGGTGGGCGGCTCGCCGGCGGACAACCCTACCTCCCGCTGCGCCACGGCCATGCGCGTCAGGTTGTCCACCATCAGGATCACGTCCTTGCCCAGGTCGCGGAAGTATTCGGCCAGCGTCATGGCCAGTTTGGCGCCGGCGATGCGCACGAGCGCGGGCTGGTCGCTGGTGGCCACGACCACGATGCTGCGCGCCAACCCCTCCGGCCCCAGATCGCGCTCGATGAAATCCTTGACCTCGCGCCCGCGTTCGCCCACCAGCCCGATCACGTTGACGTCGGCGGTGCAATAGCGGGCGATCATGCCCAGGAGCGTGCTCTTGCCGACGCCGCTGCCGGAGAAGATGCCCATGCGCTGGCCCTTGCCCAGGGTCAAAAGACCGTCGATGGCGCGCACGCTGGTGGGCAGAGGCTGGCGGATGCGACGGCGGGCCAGGGAGCGGGCGCGGGAGCGTCGATCACCTGGCGGTCGCGCAGGGTAAGAGGAGGCCCGCCGTCGATGGGACGGCCCAGGCCGTCGATGATGCGGCCCAGGAGCGCCTCACCCACCGGCGCCAGTGGACGGCCCGTACCGACCAGCCTCCGCGCCCGGCGCCAGTCCGTTGGCGTCTCCCATCGGCATCACCAGCACGTTGCCGTCGCGGAAGCCCACAATCTGCGCCGGCACCGGCGCGCCCCCCGCCGGCGGCGAGATCAGGCACAGCTCGCCGATCTCGCCCAGAGGACCGCGCGACTCGGCCACCAGCCCCACCATCCGCACCAGCCGCCCGCTGTGCCGCACCGTCTCCACCGCGTCCACTTTCCCGGCGTGATAACTCCAGTCGATGGCGAGACGTCTGTTCATGGGGTTTACTCGTAAAGCAGCGCTTCGCGCAGCACGGAGAGCCGTCTCTCCAGCCGCGCGTCGATGGCGCCGTGTTCAGCCTCGACCAGGCAGCCGCCGCGCCGCACCGCGGGATCGGCGACGAACACCAGCTTGCGGGTCGCGTCGCGGCGATCGGTGACGGGCACACCGCGCGCCTCCAGGGCGGCCACGTCCTCGGGATGCAGGCGAATGGTGAGCGTCCCCCGGTCCACCGCCTTGGCCAGGGCGTGATCCACCACGCGGGCGATCATCTCGCCGTCGCGCTCAAGATGGTCCAGGATGATCTCCTCGGCGATCTTGACCGCCAAGTCGAGGATCTGGGGCCGGTCGGCGAGGATTTCGGCGGCGATGTGGTCGGGCGTCGGCGATGATGGCGGAAAGTTGCGCGAGGAGCGCCTCGACTTCCTTCTTGGCTTCGGCGCGGCCCAGGGCAAGGCCCTCGCGATGGCCGGCCTGGCGGGCGGCCGCCACGAGCGCGGCCTTGCCGGCTTCGGCGTCCGCGCGTACCCGCAGCGCCTCAGCCTCGGCGGCGGCCACGATGTCGCGCGCCTGCCGCTCGGCTTCCGCCAGCATCGCCGCCGCCCGGTTCTCCGCCTCCGCCAGCGTCTCCTCGATCCGCTGCTCCATGCGCCGCTGGTAGACCACGGCGTCCCGGATGACGACCGGCTCCACTTCCACCTGCGCCGCCTTCACCACTCTAGACAACCATGTCCTCCTCTCCGCCCCGCGAGATGAAGATCTCGCCCGCCTCCTCCAGCCGCCGGATCACGCCCACGATCCGCTGCTGCGCCTCTTCCACGCTCTTCAGCCGCACCGGCCCCATGTACTCCATCTCCTCCTTGATGAAGTCGGCGGCGCGCGTGCTCATGTTGGCGAAGACCTTGTCCTTGACCTCGTCGGAGGCCCCCTTCAAGGCCATCGCCAGCTCCTTCTGGTCGATCTCCTTCAGCACCTTCTGAATGGCGCGATCCTGCAGGAGGATGATGTCGTCGAAGGTGAACATGAGTTTCTTGACTTCATCGGTGAGCGCCTGGTTTTCCTCCTCCAACGCCTCCAGGATGCCCTTCTCGGTGGTGCGATCGACGCGGTTGAGGATTTCCGCCAGGGCCTCGACGCCGCCCACGGCGGTGAACTCCTGGGAGAGCACGGTGGCGATCTTGCGCTCCAAGACGCGCCCCACCTCGCTGACGATCTCGGGGGCGGTCTGGTCCATGGTGGCGATGCGCATGGCCACGTCGGCCTGCAGTTCCGGGGAAAGCGAACCCATGATGGTGGCGCTCTGCTCGTAATCCAGATGCGCCAGGATGAGGGCGATGGTCTGGGGATGCTCGCCCTGGATGAAGCTGAAGAGATGTTGGCTGTCGACTTTTTTCATAAAGTCGAAAGCGCCCACCTGGAGCGCCCCCTGCAGGCGCTCGATCACCTCCAGCGCGCGCTCCTTGCCGACCGCCCGCTCCAGGATGTCCTTGGCGATGGAGATGCCGCCCTGGCTGATGTACTGCTTGGCCAGGGCGGTGGTGTAGAACTCCTCGATCACTTCGCGCGTGTCCTGGTCGGAGACGTTGCCGAGGGTGGCGACCTCGACGGTGATCTGCTCGATCTCCTCGTCGGAGAGGAAGCGGTAGATTTCCGAGGCGATTTCGGGCCCCAGGGCGACCATCAGGATGGCGGCCTTGCGCAGGCCGGAGATGCGATTGCGCGTGCCGCCGCTCTTGGGAGTTGAACTCTGTTCAGCCATGGTGCCCTCCGCCCCCGCCCATTATTGCCCCTCCGACAGCCATCCCTTGATGATGGCGGCGGCCTCCTCGCGGCGCTTCATGGCGAACTCCTCGACCTCGCGGCGCAGGAGCACGCGGCGCTGCTCCTCCGGCGGCAGACTGGCGATGTCGCTCATGTCCTGGATGCCCAGTTCATACAGCGACAACTCGCGCTTGGGTTCGACCATGGCGCGCTCCATCTCCTCGATGGGGGCGGTAATCTCGACCAGCTTGCGCCGCCGCAGATAATAAAACGCCGCCCCCAACAGCACCATCACCATCACGATGGCGGCGACGGGGACCCACAGCCGAATCTGCTCCTGCAGCCATTTCTGGCGCACGTAGCGGGCGCGCTCCAGTTCCGGCGTGCGGTCCAGCGGCAACTGCACCACCGTCAGGACGTCGCGCGCGCTCGAAAGTCCCAGCCCAGCCAGGAGCCGCTCCACGTCGCCCAGCACGGCCGCGGTGGCCGCCTCCTCGGCCGTGGCGGCGGCCGGCGAGGCCGCGGCGACCTCGCCCGAGCTCATGCGGTCCCGCGCCATGCGCCGCACCGCCGCGCTGTCCAGCGTCACCGCCAACGTCTTCTTCAACACCTTGGCCACGTTCTGCTTGGAGACTTCATGCGTCGTGTCGTAGATGTTCTTGGTGCTGGAGGTGTTGTCCGTCTCCTTCGACAGCACCGCGCCCTGCGGGCCGGCGGTCACGCCCAGGTCGGGAATGTTGGCGTTCACGCCCGGTTGCCCGCCGCCCGGCGTGGTGGACGTGCTGCTGCGCTCGCTGATCTCCTCTTCGGAAAGCTTGGGTTCGGTTCCGTACTCGGTGGTCTCGCGCGAGAGGTCCTTGAAGTCCATCTCGACGACCGCCGCCACGCGGAAGTTGTTGGGTCCCACGTAGGGTTCCAGGAGGTGCCGGGCGGCGGCTTCCAGCGCGAACTCCTGCTTGGCAACTTCCGCCTGCTGGCGGCTGCGCATCTGGTCCTCGGGCGCGCCGCCCAAGGGCACGTTGAGCTGGTTGAAGTGCTGGTCCACGATGGCGATGTTCTCGCGCTTGAGCAGCGGCACGTAGCCCAAGACGATATTCTCGATCCCGCGCACCTGCGCGGGCGAAAGCTCCTCCTTCACGTCCACCAGCACCGAGGCGGCGGCGCGCTGCTCTGGTCGGCCAGAGCCGCTTTTCCGCCGGGGTGATGGTGACCTCGGCGTAGGCGATGGCCGGATTGTGCTCCAACATCCGTTTGAGTTGCACCTCGCGGGCCAGCCGCAACTGGGCGTCGCGCACGTCTTTTGTGAGCCCAAAGGTCTCGCCGTCGAAGCGCTCCATGCCCAGTTGCTGCGGCGGCAGGGCCATCACCTGGGCGATGGCCCAGCGGGCCTCGTCCGCCTGGCTGGGTCGCACCGACACCACTCCCGGCGAAGGATAGCGCGCCTCCACGCCCGCCTTGGCCAGCGCCCGCCGCACCTCCGCCAATCGGTTCGGGTCCACGTTGATGGCGGCTTCGTAAGGCTCCTGCAGCGTCACCAGGAACATCAAACCCACAAAGACCACCAGCACCCCCACGGCGAAGCCCATGACGATGCGCCGATCGCGCACCGCCAGGTTGCCCCAGAACTGCCGCGACTCCCGCACCACGTTTTCGAAGATCATACGCTACCCCGCTTCCGCGTTCTCCCCCTTCGCTCGCGCTCGCATTTCCCCCCGCGTTCTGGAATACTCCCCGGAGTACAAACTTCAGTTTGCGTTCCGACAAGCTGAAGCTTGTACTCCAGTGTGTTCTCCGAGCCTAGACCTGCATCCGCATCAGCTCCTGATACGCCTCCAGAATCTTGTTGCGGATTTGCATGGTCGCCTGGAAGGCCAGGTTGGCCTCCTCGACGGCGATCATGACGTCGTGCAGATTATTGATCTCGCCGGTGACGTACTTGACCTGCATCTCGCCGGCTCGGTTCTGCATCTGGTTCACTTCGTCCAGGGACTTCTTGAGAATCTCGGCGAAAGAGGGGCCGGCGGGCGCCCTGGGCGCGGTCGGCCCGCCGGACGGCTCGGTTCCCGGCAGGGGTGAAATCGGCGGAATGCGAATCGGATCGACCATGTTTGCGTCTCCAACTCTTGTTCTGGAGTGCGGCAGCTTGCTGCCGTTGCGGTAGCAAGCTGCCGGACTCCATGTTCGTACATGCGCGGCAGCAAGCCGCCGCAGTCCACAAGCTACAAGCGCCCGATCTCCAGCGCCTTGGCGGCGATCTGGCGCAGGTTGTTCAGCATGGTCACGTTGGCGTCAAAGGCCCGCGTGGCGTCCAACAGATTCACCATCTCGGCCATCACCTGGATGTTGGGCTTGAGCACCCAGCCGTCGGCGTTGGCCTGCGGATGACCCGGATCATAGACCAGGGTAAAGGCCTTCTCGTCGTTCCGCTCCTCGACCACGCCGGCCACGCGCACCCCGCCGCCCACGGCGCGCCCGCCGTCCAGTCGCACCGGGTTGCGCGGCGCCCGGCCGACGGCCTCGAACACGACCGACCGCCGCCGGTACGGACCGCCGCCGGCCGACACGGTCGAATCCGCGTTGGCGATGTTGTTGGCGATCACGTTCATGCGCATCCGCTGCGCGCTCATGCCCGAGGCCGCCATCTGAAACGCCGAGTCGTAGTCCATCCTGCGGATCATGCCGGTTACCTCATGCGCTCACGAATCGCCGTCTCCAACATGCCGTAGTTGCGGGCCAGAAGTTCGGAGACGGCCATGCTCCGGCCGGTCGCCTGGGCGGCGGCGACCATCTCCTGGTCGAAATCGACGTTATTGCCGTCGGCGCGCAGCCGCGAGCGGAAATCGGCGGAGAGCACGGGCTTGACGCCCGCGACGCGCTCGGCCAAACCCCGCGGCTGGCCCGCGATCGCCGCCGCCAAAGCCTCCTCGAACCGCACCTCCTTGCGCTTGTAGCCGGGAGTCGAGGCGTTGGCCAGGTTGTCCGTGATGGCCGTCAGGCGCAGCGACAGCCCCTCCATGCCCTTGGCGAGGACCGGCAACGGACTCTGTTCAAAAAGGCTCCGGATCATGCGACGATCGCTCCCTCATCGACGGGATGGGCCCGGACTGCAACCAGCAATCCCTATGCCATCCCGTTAAACCTCTCTAAGTCCTTCATAACCAATGAGTTGTCTAACATCCTCGAGCACCTGTCCTCGACCAGGTCGGCAAACTTTGCCCACTCCGGCAAGAAAGTTCCCCTCCCACCGTCCACCAAGCCGCTCCCTGTCATTTCGACCTTCCCTGTCATTTCGACCTTCCCTGTCATTTCGACCTTCCTTGTCATTTCGACCTTCCTTGTCATTTCGACCGAAGGGAGAAATCTCATTCCCACCCACCCCTGCCTCCGCCGCCACGGTTCTCCCTACGGTCGAAACGACAGGCGCGAGGCGCCCAGGCGATCACGGCGCCTGGGAAAACGCCGCCACGCGCCGGCGATAGTCCAAGTCGCGCAGCTTACGGTCGATTTCGTCCGCCAGTCGGGACCTGGGAGTCGCGGAGCGCTGAGCCTGGCGGTAGGCAGCCACCGCCTCCTCAAGACGGTTCTCGCCGCGCAACGCCTCGGCGCGGTAAAAGTCCCAGCGCGCGCGCTCCCCGCCGGCCAGCGTCTCGGGCACCGGCCCCGGCAGGCACAAGAGCACCTCGCCCCACTGCGACCGGCGACCGGCCAGCTCCGCCCGGCGCAGCGCCAGCGCGGGGTCGTCCGCCGCCTCGCTGGCCGCCTTGACGTACTCCGAAAGATTTCGATAGGCCTCGCCCCAGTCGCGCCGCATCTCGGCCAACTCGGCCAGCCGCAGATAGGCCTCCTGGTACCGGGGGAACATCTGCGCCAGCACGCGATAGTGGGACTCCGCCTCCAGGCGCAAGGCGGCCGCCTCGGTCGCCGGCGCGGTTTCGGCCTCGGCCACGTAGGAGGCGGCGATGCGCGACAGCGCTGCCGCCTCCGACTCCGTGCCGATCGCGCTGGAAGCCGCCAAACGCAACTGGCTGCGCGCGCTGTCGAAGTCGTAATACTGCAAGTAGCACTCCGCCAGCGCCAAGCGGGCGTCGATCACCTCAGGATGGTCGGGGAAGTTCTCAAGAAAAATCCGATACACGCCGACCGCGCGGTCCAGGTCGCCCGTCTTGCGATGGCATTCGGCCAGATGCAGGCGGGCGGCGGGGGCGCGGGCATCGTCGGGCGCTTTCTCCATCGCCGAAATGTATGCCTGCACCGCGCGCGCGCTCTCGCCCGCGCGCTCCAACGCCGCCGGCAGCCGGTACAGCGCGTCCCGCAGGAGCTTGCGATCGGCGAAGCGGCTCTCCGGGAAACTCAACACCACCTGCGCGTAGGAGTCCGCCGCCTTTTCCCAGGCCCCCAGCGCCTCGTGACACTGCCCCTCCAGATAGCGCGCGTAGTACGAGTAACGGTCGTTGGGATAGCGCAGGAGGACTTCGCCGATGCGCTCCAGGGCTTCTTTGTAGTCTTTACGCACGACGTAGAGATAATTGATGATGCGCAGGTGGGCGCGCTGCTCCAGTTCCGGCAGGTTGGCGGGAAGCTGCATGGCCTCCTGATATTGTCGCACCATGTCGCCCAGGCGCCCCTCCTGCCAAGCCACGTCGCCGCGAATGTAAAAACCGATCGCCTTCTGCTCGTCCTTTTCGGCCCCTTCGGCCACGTGATCGGCGTACTGGAGGGCGGCGGCATAGGCGCTTCGCTCTTTCTCCAGTTCGGCCAGGCCGGCGCGCGCGGATTCACGCACTTCCGCCGCGCCCGTGCCGTCAGCCAGCCGTCAGGGGCCGCCGCCAGCGCCTAGAACTTCTCATCCACTGCGTCTCGTCGCCCAACGCGCCGGCGGCGGAGTTGGACGGCGACGGCCATCCGCGCGCCTCAGGCGCCGCAGGATACGCATAGCCTCCTGCCGGTGCCATTCTGCACGGCGCATCTCGATCTACGCCAGCCCGGTATACGCCTGGGCCTCCTCGGGCAACTCCGGGCTGGCCGAGAGCAGCCGCCGGTAGGCGGCGGCGGTGCGCGCATCGTCCCCCAGCGCCTCCGCAACCCGCCCCAGCCGCGACAGAAGCATCGCCTCCTCTCCAGGGAGGAATCCCAGCCGATCGCCCGCGGCCAGGGCGGTCTCCAGCGCCTCGCGCGCGTCCGCCTATTACTCTTCGCGGAGGCCGGAACCAAGCTGCGCCAGGGCCGCGGCCGCCCTGTCCGGCCGCGTCGTCCAACCGACCGTCTCCTGCGCGTCGGGATGCTCCGCCGCCGCGATCTGATACAGGCCGATGGCCATCTCCAAGGGCCGCGCTTCGCCCCGCGCCGTCCCCCAGCGCGAGTACAGCTCGGCCAACTCCACTTTCAGCTCGCGCTCGATTTCGTCGTTGCGATACAGCTCCAGCAGTTGACGGTATTCGTGCACCGCGTCCTCGTAGTTGCCCGACGGGCCCATGCCGCGGGCGATCTGCACTGCGCCTCCTGCCGCCGCAAGATGTCGGGATAGTCCATCGCCTCCGTGGCCTTGACGCGCTGTTCCTGGAAAGCCAGCGCGCGGCGATAGGTGCTGATGGCGGCGGGATACTTGCCCTGGCCGAACAGCGCCTCGCCGTATTTGAAGAACGCCAACTCGGACAGCGAGCTGTCGGGATAGTTCTGGATCAGCGTGCTCAGGCGGCGGCGGCTTTGTGTAAGCCCTCGTCCAGGTGGGCCACGCCCAGCGGTCGTAGGCCGCTGGTCCCCGCCGGGCCGATGCTCTTGATAATAGACCCAGGAGTAGCGTCCGACGAATGCGGCCAGTGCCAGCATGATGGCCGCCGCGGCTCCGACCCAGACTTTCTGCCAACGCGAGAGGGGAGCGGTCGCCGAGGCCGTCGCCGGAGCCGTCGTGGGAACCGGCGTCGATTTGCAACGGCCGGCGGCTCCTCGTTAGCCTTGCCCCCGGCTTTCGAGGCCGGCGCCGCTTCCGGCTCCGCCACGCTGCTTTCCAGGAGCGCCTGCAAGTCAAAGTCGTCCTCGCCTTCTTCGCTCTCAAAGCGGAGGCCAGCATCTCTTCCGGCGTCGGAGTTGATTCCACGGCCGACGCCGCCATGGGAGGCTCGGCGACGCCCAGAGCTCGGAGAGGTCGATGTCGCCCTCCTCTGGACCACCAGGCTGCGTCGATTCCGCCGTCGGTAGGTCGGTCGCCCCCAGCAGAGCTGACGGGTCGATGTCGCCGAGCACGTCGGTGGAGAGAGACTCGGGCGGGGATTCCATCCCCGCTTCCCCACCGGCCACCGCGGGCGGATGCCCCCCTTCGTCCCTTGTCAAGGGGGGGGAGGTCTCCCTTTCCCCGGTGGTTCTGGGGAGAGAGAGCGTATCGGCGGCGGCCAGGGCCGCCGAGAGGTCCTCGCCGACATCCCAAGGCGCGGGCGCCGGCGGAACGGAGACAAGGGGCGGAGCGGCCCCAAGGGCCGGCAGCGCCCGCTCGAAGAGTTCGCGGTCCAACTGCTCCGGACTGGGACGGCGGCGGAACCGGCCGAGCAGCGAACGCCAGAAGGATCGCTTCTGGAAGGGAGCGAACCGCAGGCGTAGATACTCCTCGTCTTCGGCGGTGAGCGGCGCCTCGTAGTCGACGGGAGAGGCGCCCAGCTCGGAGAGGGCCGAGAGCAGCGCCTCCACGCGCACGTCCAGTTCCCGCGCCAATTCCAGCGGGGTGGTCATGATCTCTCCCCTAGGCGGCCGCGCCGCGTCCGGCGGGAACCGGCACGCCCTCGGCCTGGTATTGCCCCAGCTTGTTGCGGATGGTGCGAATGGAAATCCCCAGCATCTCCGCCGCGCGGGTGCGGTTGCCATCGACGGCTTCCAGCGTGCGCAGGATCAACGCCTGCTCTGCATCTCCGCCAGGGGTCGTGCCGACTTGCACCTCGGGCACGGCGCGCGCGGCTCGTCCGTTCAAGCTCCGCCGGCAGATCCTCCGGCTGCAGGACCGCGTTGCGCGTCAGGACTACCGCCGCTCGATCACGTTCTCCAGCTCGCGCACATTGCCCGGCCAGGCGTAGCGCACGAGGCGCGCCATGCAGTCGGGCGCCATGCCGGACACGCGCTTGGCCGTCTCTTCCGCAAACGCGCCAGAAAATGCTCGGCCAGGGCGGAATATCCCCAGGCGCTCGCGCAGGCAGGAAACTCAATTGCACAACGTTCCGGCGATAGTAAAGGTCCGCGCGGAACCGCCCCGCCTCGACCTCGGTCGGCAGATGGCGATTGGTGGTCGCCACCACGCGCACGTCGACCGGGATCGGCTCGCGCCCGCCCACCCGGTCGATCTCCTTCTCCTGAATGACCCGCAACAGCTTGGCCTGCAGTTTGGGCGACATCTCACTGATTTCGTCCAGTAGGATGGTGCCGCCGTCGGCCAGCTCGAATTTGCCCTCGGTCGTCTTGAGCGCGCCGGTGAAACTCCCCTTCTCGTGGCCGAAGAGCTCGCTCTCCAGGAGTTCCTCGCTGATGGCGGCGCAGTTGACCTTGACGAAGCGGCGATGGGCGCGCGGCGAGAGATGATGCAGGGCGCGCGCAATCAGCTCCTTGCCCGTGCCCGACTCGCCCGTCACCAGGACGGTGCTCTTCTGCGGCGCCACGGTGCGAATGGTCTCGCACACGGCCAGCACCTTGGCGTCCTGGCCCACGATGCGATCCAAGGCGAAGCGGCCGTCCACCTCGGCGCGCAGCTCGACCACCTCGCGCTGCAACTCGACCACGGACAGCGCCCGTCGCACCGTCGCCAGGAGATCCTCGACATCAAAGGGCTTGCGCAGATAGTCGTAGGCGCCCAGTTTCATGGCCTCGACGGCGGTCTCGACGGTCGAGTGCGCGGTGAGCATGATGACAGGCATGGCGCGGCCTTCCGCGCGCAGCTGCGCCATCACTTCCAGCCCGTCGATGCCGGGCATCTTGAGGTCCAGGAGGACCAGGTGCGGTTCGGACTGGCGGGCGCGCAAGAGCGCGCCCTCGCCGTCCTCGGCTTCCTCCACCTGATAGTCCTGTTTGCGCAGCACGCGCGACAAGAGCGTGCGGATGCCCGCCTCGTCATCCACCACGAGAATGCGAAAGGCGCTCACGCCCCACCTCCCGGCAGCACCACCCGGAACAGGGCGCCGCCCGTCGGCCGGTTCTCGACTTCCAGGAGGCCGCCGTGTTCCTCCACGATGCGATGGCTGATGGCCAGCCCCAGTCCGGCGCCATGATGCTTGGTCGAGACGAAGGGATCGAAGATGCTGCTCAGCTTGTCGGGCGGCACACCCGGCCCTTCGTCGGCGACTTCGATGACCACCACGGGCAGCTCCGGGCCGTCGGCAGACAGCGAGCGGCGCGCCGCCGCCAGCGCGACCTGGATGCGCCCGCCCCCCGGCATGGCTTCCTCCGCGTTGGTGAGCAGATTCAGGAACACCTGCCGCAGCCGGTTCCGGTCGGCGGAGACGAAGTGCTCGCCGTCTCCCCGCTCCCAGGAGACAACCGTCCCATTGCGGCGAAACCGCTCGGAAAGAAACGCCAGCAGCTCGTCCAAAAATTCGCCCATCGACAGGCGCGCGCGCTCCGACGAAGTGGGCCGGGCGAAGTCCAACAGGTTCTCTGTCAGGTCGACCAGCCGGTCGATCTCGCGCAGTACGTTGCACGTGAACTCGCGGCGGAACTGCGGATCGTCGTATTCGTCCGGCAGGATTTGAATGAAGCCGCGGATGGTGGTCAGGGGATTGCGCATTTCATGGGCGACGCCGGCGGCCAGTTCGCCCAGAGCGCGCAGGCGGTCGCTGCGGCGGGCCTGCTCCTCCAGCGCGCGGATGCGCGCCATGCGGGCCAACAGTTGCCGGTTGGCCGCCTCCAGTTGGCGGTTCTTCTCTTCCAGTTCGGCATCCAATTGCGAGACGCGCTCGGTCAGGGCGGCGTGGGCGGCCTCCAGCTTCTCGGTGGTGGCGTTGAAGCGCGCGAACACCTCGGCCAGCTCCTCCAGATGCTGGACGGTGATGGCCTCGGGGGCGGTGCGCGGCGTGGACTCCGGCATGATCGAGCGCCAACCTATTCCTTGCGGTCGTAGAACCGGGGGTCTCCCGGTCGATCCTGCTCTTTGTAAGCGTCGCCGGCGCGACGGGCGCGGCGCACGCGCTCCAGCTCGCGGCCCAGGGCGGCCGTGTGCTGCTCCACCAGTCGGCAGTTCTCGTCTTCCAGCGCGAGTACCGACTGCATGAGCCGGGCCAGTTCTTCCACCAGCTCCCCCAGCGGTCGGCGTTCCGCGGCGGAGAAGCGGTCGCGCACATCGTTCCAGCGCTGGCGCAGCGGCGCCAACGCGGCATCCAACCGGGCCAACTCCGCCAGCGAGCCCTCGCGCGCCTCGACCGCAGCCAGAATGGCCGTCACGTCCGCCTCCTCGGGCGACTTGCCCGCCTCTTTGCGTAGCACCGTCGCCTCGTCTACCAGCCGCTGGTACACTTCCCGCTGCCGGCCCAAGTGCGCCAGGAGCTGGTCCAGAACGTCTTGATCCGCGCCGTCCACCGGTTTCATTGCCGTTTCAACCACTCGTGTAGGGTGCGCACCGCGCACCATCCCAGTCGCCGGGCATGTTCATTGATTCTTCAACCACGCCGGGATTTCCTAGCGCAGAAGGACGTATCTGCGGCCCAGCTTGTGCGGGTGCAAGTTCTGGAACTTGAGCGCCTTGCGAAGCGTTTGCCCGCTGATCTGGAGGAACCGGGCCGCCTCCCGGCTGGTCCAAACCTCTTCCTCCGCGGACACGGTGCGACCAGCGTCCACAAGCGATGCTCCCCGTGATAGAATCTCGCCGTGAAAACGGCCTCCAATGCGTAATTTTACCTCGCATGGAGGTAAAAGAAACCCTCCCCGGCAAATTCTGCCTGGCCCGCGTGAAGCGCAGTGCCTGCGCCGCGCGACGTGAGGTAACCGGCTGCGCCGGACTTGTTGCGGATAGACTGGTAGAACTATAACCATCTGCAATATAGAGCCTTAAATAGCGCTTGTCAATGCTTTTTTTGAAGTAGATGTCGCTAAATGTTAGAGCGAATAGTGTTACGCAAGGGGTCTGGCAGGAGCCAATGGTCGCGGGTATCCAGGGAAGCGACCGGGGTCAGTCAGCGTAGGTGAGGTTGGGGTTGCGAACGCGGTTATTCAGGAACGAGCGCGCGTGGATGTAGGCCTCGGTAGCGGTAAATGACGCCGCGGCCGTCCGGTCGACCGTCTCCAAAGCTGCACGTGGGGACGATGATGTTGCCCGCCTCGTCGGTGACGGTCGCTCCCAGCCGGTATTCTCCAGGCCGGGCAGCCGTCATGCAGGTTGATACCCTGCCCGTAGAGGTTGAACACGGCGGCCTTGCCGGCAGCCGGCCAAGGCGCCAACTCGCCGGCGTTGGTGTTGAACGTGTACGTCTCCAAGGCGTTGTACATCTTGTCCAACCGGCCATTGCACTCGGTCCCCAGCCGGGTGCGACGGGCGTTGCGGTGGCTGGGGACAGCCATGACCAGAATCAGGACGACGATGGCGGCCAGGAGGAGAATCTCCACGAAGGTGAGGGCCTTGCGAGTCGAGCAGGTCATGGACGGCGCACTCCTTGAGGTGAAGACCATAACAGGGCGAGTCGGGAGCGTCAATTGGAGCGGGGTTGAGGAGGGTGGAGGAAATCCGGTTTTAGGAAAGAGGCGGCAGCGGCGAGGGCGGCGGGCAGCGCCGCCGAGCAGGGCGGGTGGGTGTAGATCGCGGTTGCTGGCTGGTCAGGAGGGATAGAAGCAGCCTGAAGATGAAGTTTGAGCGTGGGGTTTCGGTAGGTAGACAGAGTGCGGCCCCGGGTGCGGTTCAAGCCGCCCGCTGGCCGTACCCTCAGGCGGCGCGTATTTTCCCCAAGTTCCGGGTCTGCCCTGCGCACCCGACAAACGGCGAGTGCCACCAACACCAACAGACCCATCGTCGCCCGCAAGGTGACCCCGGCCTTACTTCGCACCGGCAACTCTTCAATCCAACAGCCTTCAAGCGTCCGAACGCCCGTTCCACCGAGGTCCGTCCTCCGTAAATCCGTTCCCGCGGGCGAGTCGACCGGCAACGGCGGCAGCGTCCGCCGGCGTCCTTCACGGGGTACCCGCACCGTCCGTCCCTTGCGACAGACCTGCGTTGCACTCCTGAAACCTCGGCATTCCAACCGTAAGTCTTGGCCGGGCAGCGGAACTTATGACACTCCCGGTCCGCTTCCATGGCCTCCAACAACGACTCCGCCGGCAGCAATTCCAGCAATGCTACCAACCGATTCAGGTCTCCCAATTCGCGCTCATCCAGAAAATCAAACAGGTTGGTCTCGATCGGTGAGCCATAATGCAGCCGCCCTTTCTTCCCCATGAAATTGGCCAACTTCACTTGGGAGTACAGAAACCGCTCTGCGTAACCTCGGGGAAAAAGGGCTGCTATACCTTAACGCTGTGCTCTGTCCCCGCACCGGCTCCTTTGTGGGGGAATCCCAATCGCTCCCCTTCACCTCACCCACCATTACTGCGGCCTTCCTCATTTCGCTCTACCCTCGAATCGGGGGTGCAACCGTAATGATTCACGGCTGCAAATCGCGTGGAACTGCTCCAGCGGTCGCCGCGGTTGCGGAGGTCTGAGGCGTCATTTCGACCAGAGCGCCTTGTCATTTTGAGCGAACCGTTGTCATTTCGACCAGAAGGAGAAATCCTACCCGCTGCTACCGTGCTCGAGTACGCAGGAGAAGATTCTCCCTTCAGTCGAAATGATTCGGCTGGGCGGTCAGAAATGACAGCTAGGGGCGGTCGAAATGACAGCTACGTCCATGACTCGGGCAAGAATGCCCGAGTCACCCTCGTGTGCTCTCAGACAACACGAGCAAGATTAAGATTGCTGCGTCGGCCACGCTTTACCTGGCATCGAGACGCCGTGGTTCCGCGCCTTGCTTGAGCCTTGTCGAGTAGGCCAGAGGCCGTACCGAGGATAGGCCGAAGGCCACATCGAGGGGTGCTGCGCCTGCGCCCGACTTCCCAAGCCAGGTATTCCCTGGCCGCCGTAGTAAGAGCAAGAGCAAGACTAAGAGCAAGAGCAAGAGCAAAAGCAAGACTAAGAGCAAGAGCAAAAGCAAGATTAAGAGCAAGATTAAGATTAAGACAAAAGACTACCGGATAGGGGGATGGCCCTCGGGCAATTCCGAACGTCTTTCCGTCGCGCCGGGGGTTGCGCCCATCGGCGGATGGCCCGGAGGGAGCATACCCTCCACGCTATGCCCGGAAGCTCCTGCCCCCAGCGCCTTCACCTTCTCCTGCTGCGCCGCCGCCTTGTCCAACTGGCCGCTCTGAAAATACAGCATGGCCAACCCGTTGTGCGCGTCCACGTAATCGGGCGACAGCTCCACCGCCTTCTCGTAGGCCGCGATGGCCGCATCCAACTGGTTGGTCTGAAAGTAGGCGTAACCCAACATGCGATAGGCGGTGGGAAAGTCGGGATGGAGCTCGATGGCCCTCTTGTAGTTTTCGATGGCGGCGGCGACGTCGGCTGGGACGCCCACCTCGGGTGTGGCGTCAACCGCACCGCCCGTCGCCGCCGGCAACAACGCCGCGGGGTCGGCCAGCTGGGTGTACATGAAGGCGCCCCCGTTGCTGTCCAGGTACCCGAGCTGAATCCAGGCCAGCGCCACCGCGGCCAGCGTTCCCCCCGCGGGGACGACGCCTTGCCAGGCGGCCCGCAAGAACATGCGCCGCCGGTTCCTTGCCCGCCCATCGATCCACTCAGCGTAGACAATCAGGACGCCAAGCACTCCAAAGAGCAGCACGCCCTGCATGCGGGTGAGGAGGGCCAGGCACAGGGGAACGGCGAGGGCGCCGCTCACGACGAGCAACGTTATGATGCAGGCGCACGGCGACGCGGACACGCGGCGGAGCCCTGCCAGAAGCCGGTCGCCGGCGCGGTTCAGGATGGAGACGCCCACTTGAACAACCAGCCTGTCTTGCCCAGCATCACGACAAGTGCTCGACGGAAAACGACCCGATGTGTTTTACCATCCTGCAAGGGTCCTGGATAGACGTTTTGGGTGCAGGCGCACGGACGGTTGCGCGTCGAGTTGCAGGTGGTTTCCCCACGCTCATGCACCGCCGCGGACCAGCAGCTCCACCTTGAGGACATTCAGTGCGCGCGCACGGCGACGACCAGCGGGTCGGAGGAGACGGTAGCGCGCCAGGCGGGGCGGTAACCGCGCGCGCGGGCGGCCGCCTCCAGCGCCTGCCAAGTCTTCTCGCGCAACACCAGCACCTCGGGCGCGCCCTCCAGCGCCTCCGGCCTGTCCAGCACGGGAACTACCCGGTAGCGGCCATGCACGTGGTATTCCGGCTTGGCGCCGTTGTCGATCCCACCCACGCGCATGGGCAGGTTGTGCTCGGAGAGCAGCGTCTCGATTTGGCGCGAGAACTGCCGGCTGCCGCGGCGCGGATTCAGCATCGGGTTGACCCACAAGTGGTTCAACATCCCCAAGACGAGCATGGTCGCCAGCAGTCGCCGCGCAAACTCCGCCCCGCCGGTCGCGCGCCGGACGGAAACCATTCCAGCTCCCGCCAACGCCGCCATCCCCGCGTAAAAGACGACTACGTCCGACCACGTCTCCCGTCCGGGAAAACTCGTATCCAGAAACGGATAGGCGACGGCCCCCGCGACCGCCAGCGCGGCCAGCCCCCATCCCAGCAACCTGTCGGCCAGCGGATGCAGCGCCTTATCCAGAAAGACCGCGTCCAGATACCAGCCGACCACGAGCGCCAGCGCGGGCAACTGCGGCAGGAGGTACATCTGCCGCTTGTCCGCCGCAAGCGTGAACAACGCGAGCGGCGCCAGGCCCCAGAAGAGCAGGAGGGACAGAATGGGAGTGCGCAGGTCCCGCCGCTTCCACCACGTCCATAAGCCCGCCAGGAGAAAGAGCGACCAGGGGAAGAAGATGTCGAAAAGCAACCGCGGAAAATAGTAGTAGAAGGCCTCCTCGTGGTTGCCGTGAAGCAGACGGTCGAGGGTCTGCTCTTCCAGTTGATGCTCGACGAAAGCTTCCCCCTGCCAAACGCGCTGCAGCCAGAGCCAGGCGGCGATGGCGGCGATCAGCGTGAAGAAGCCCGTGAGCGGGCGCAGTTCGCGCGCGCGATCGAGGCGTCGCTCGCGCCAGGCGGCGAAAACGACGGTCGCAAGGACGATGAGGAGGGCGACCGGCCCCTTGGTGAAGAAGGCGCCCAGGAGAGCCAGCCAGAAGAGCGCGGCGCGGCGCACGGGCAGGGGTCGTGCCGGGTCGCGCGCCAGCCAGGCCCAGAAGGCCAGCAGAGTCCAACCCGCGTAGAGCATGTCCAACCGCGCGGTCGGCGCCTGGGTCAAAAACAGCGGCGCGGTCGCCAGCACCCATCCCGCCCACAGCCCGGCTCGCGGCGAGAGGCGCCGCCGCCCCAGGTCCCACGTGAGAAGGACCGTCATCCAGGCAAAGAGTACCGACGGCAAGCGCACCGCCCAGGGCGATACTTCGCCCCCGCAAAGCCCCAGCATGGCGGCGAACATGGCGAAGGCCAGCGGCGGTTTCTCGTCGTAGGGTTGGCCGTGCACGGTGAGATGGAAGGGATTGCGGGACTCCAGGAGTTCGCGCGCGACCTGGACGTAGCGGCCCTCGTCCGCCCCCAGAGATCCCAAAGCCCTTACGAGCAACCCACAAGAGCAACGCGGCCAGCGAGGAGGGCGCGGCGGATGGGAGTCGAGGGACGGACGAAACTCACGAGGCGGCCCCTCCACGCGGATGCAAATCGAAGGTTGTACGCCGCAAGAGGAAACCGAGTACAGGCTTCGGCCTGTTCCGAAAACGGGCATGGACAGGGTTGCGAAAGAAAAAAGTACCGAGTCCTCGAGTAGCGGCCCGACGAGCTGCGTGCATCAACGCGAGCTGTTGCTTCGGCCCGCGTATCGAGAGGACGGGCCGGTCGCGCCCAGACCGCCTTTGGAGCTGAAATGGCCTGTCACCCTCTCCGGGTGAGGCGAAACCTCGTGAGCGGTGTCTGGAGGCAAACTGAAGTTTGTGCTCCGGGAACGCGACCGCCACGTCGCATTCTCGCGGCTTCCCCTCACCCGGTCGCCGCAGACGGCGACGACCTCTCTCAGGAGAGGTGAAGAACGCCCCTTCAGGGAAGGTGAAGAGCGCCTCCCTCGGAGGGTGAAGAACGCTCAAAATACGGAACCATAACGAGTTGCGCGGCTGGCGGCGCAGGAGGCAGCAGCTCAGTGATGCCACCTTGTAGACGTGCGGATTGAGCAGGCGGCGCGAGGTGGATGCAGGCTCTCCAGCGCACGGCGGGCCTCCTTGCGGACCTGCAGGCGGACGCAGCAGGACGAGTACGCGCCCCGTTCCATCACTCTTTCCAGCAGCGGGCGCGCGGTCGCGTACGCGTAGTCCTTGCGCTGATATTCATGATGCAGGTTGTAGCCCAGCACGCAGCCGTCGCGCTCTGACAACTCCTCGTCAGCCAGTACGATCCGTCGCCATCATGGTCCCGTTCCGTCGAAGAGGCGCCAGACCTGCTTCTTGCCAGCGGGCAGCGTCTCATGGCGGGATTGTCGCTGAGCCTTCATGGCCAGCAGCAGGTGTCCGTTGCGCTCGACGGCAGCCAGTTTATAACGCCGCCCAGGGCGGAATCGTGGCCGCCGGTGACCAGCCGCGTGCCTACGCCCCACACGTCGATGCGCGCGCCTTGCGACAAGAGATCGTGGATGATCCACTCGTCCAGATCGCCGAGGCGACGATGCAGGTGGAGGTGAAACCGGCCGCGTCAACATGCGCCGCGCCTCGATGGAGAGATGGCCAGGTCACCGCTGTCCAGACGAATGCCGTAGAGGTCATGCCCCTCGCGCGCAACTCACGGCCCACGGTGATGGCGTTGGGCGCCGCTGCCCAGCGTGTCGTAGGTAACATCCACGAGGAGAATGCGGTATCAGGATGGCTTTCGGCATAGGCGCGGAAGGCGGAGAGTTCGTCGAGGAAGGCCATCACAGGGTGGGCGTGGGTCCCACGCACGGGGATGTTGAGGCGCGCGCCCGCAGAAGGTGTTGAAGTCGCCACCAACTCCGCCGATGTAGGCGGCGCGCGTGGCCGAAACTGCCGTCCGGTCCCTGCGCGCGCCGCGGGGAACATCGACGACCTTGTCGTAACCCGCCTCCTGCACTACCCGCGCGGCTTGCTGGCGATGAGCGTGGAGAAGTTGATGAGGTTCAGCAGCGCGCTTCACCAGTGCGCCTCAGGACGTCCCCTCCAGCCGCAAGAGCGACTCGTAAAGCGAAGCGGGCGTCCCCTCGGGCAGGGCGTAAACGTCGCCGGTGGAGCGAGAATCCGCCAGGCGGTCGACAAGGCTCAGGTGAAACAGCCCCAGCTCGGAGAGGTACTCGAGTTCGTCCGGCTCAGAGTGGATCGAGGAGGAACCATAGCGCGTCCTGCGGGCCCGCGACCACCGCGTAGCCCCGTCGTGCGGAATCCGCCAGAAGAAGAGGTCGAACACGGCGCGTCGTTCCGCCACGCCGCTGCGAAAGAAGCCTCCATCATGGTCAGCTCGTAGAAGTCCGTCCACAACAGGCAAGGCCCCATCAGACGATTCATATTATCCTCACTCGTATCCGTTTCTTTGTTCTTGTTCTTAATCTTAATCTTAATCTTAATCTTGCCTCCACTCTTACCTCTGCTCTTACTCTTGCTCTTACTCTTGCTCTTACTCTTGCTCTTACTCTGCTCTTACTTTGCTCTTACTCTTACTCTGCTCTTACCTTGCTCTACCTTGCCCTCTTGCTCTTGCTCTCTCCTCCGCCCTCTGCGGACCGCCCCCGCGCCGGCAGGATGCCAGCAGTGCGGGCAGTCACGCCAGATCAGCGAGATGGCGACGAGCACCCCTGACCCTGCAGGCGACGAGCCGCCTCCAGCGAGCCTCCCAGGTCGATGCGGGCGGCAAGCGTCGTGCAGGAGGACGACTTCAGACCCGCTTCGCGCGCGTCCATGGCGGTGTAATAGACGCAGAAGTCGGTCGCCAGGCCGGTAAAATACGCGGCGCTGCTCGCGCAGCGCCCCCAGAAGCCCCGTGCGCTTCTTCTTGTCGTTGTCAGCCAGAACGCCGAATAGGAGTCGATCTGGGATCGGTCCCCTTGCGCACGATCAGTCGGAAGGAGACCTGGTTGAGGGCGGGATGAAATGCCGCGCCAGGTGTCCCTGCACGCAATGGTCCGGCCACAGCGTCTGCCTGCGACCTGCCAGGCTCGATGGTGGAAAAGGCTCCGTCCCGGATGCGCGGATGCGAATGATTGGTGGTCGGCGGGATGCCAGTCCCTGGTTCAACCACGACCGCGAACAGGGAAGAGTTGGTTGATCTTGGGGATGATGTCGTCTCCGTGAGGGACGGGCAGCGCGCCGCCGGGCAGAAGTCGTTCTGTACGTCGACACGATGAGGGCATCGGCAAAGACTGGAAGCTGACTTTCATGCGCGTCTCCCGGTGACGATGGTCTCATCCTAGACGGGGACGTCGGGCGTGTCAATGCGCCCCGCGCCCCGCGCCCCGCGCCCTCACTAACCCTCTCCCCAAGGGAGGGGACTAACCTCTTGAGGGAGAGGTCGGCGCAAACGCCGGTGGAGGGAGCGTACCAACGCAGGCGCCGTTCCGCGAAAGACTTTCCCCGCCCGCCGGCTCATGCTATCCTGCCCCGTGCCAGGAGATCGGCGGCGCAGAGAGACGAGGCTCGGACATCCAAGTCATGGCGGTAAAGTCGAAGCCGGGAAGACCCAAGCTCAAGAAAAAAGAGCTGAAGAAGCACGAGAACTTCTTCAACCGTGAAATCTCCTGGCTGGCGTTCAACGGGCGCGTGCTGGAGGAGGCGCTGGACCCCGAAGTCCCCTTGGTCGAACGCCTCAAGTTCCTCGCCATTGTCAGTTCCAACCTGGACGAGTATTTCATGGTGCGGGTGGCCGGGCTCAAGCAGTTGGTGCGCGCGGGGGTGTGCGAACGCGGCCCCGACGGGCTGTCGCCCGAGGAGACGCTGGCCCGCATCGCCAGAATCACCCACGACATGGTGGCCGAGCAGTATCGCTGCCTGCGCGAGGAAGTGCTGTTGGGGCTGGAGGCGCTGGGCATCCGCATCCGCCAGGTCGAGGATCTTACGCGCGTGCAGCGCAAGGCCCTCCTGGACCACTTCTGCGCCAACATCCTGCCCATCCTGACGCCGCTGGCGGTGGATCCCGGCCATCCCTTCCCCCATCTCATCAACAAGAGCCTGAACCTGGCCATCCTGCTTCGCTCCGGCGGGCGTGGCGACCAGCCGGACCGCTTCGCGGTCGTGCAGACGCCGCGCATGTTGTCGCGGCTCGTGCCCGTGGCGGGCCGGCCCGGTGAGCGCCACTTCGTCTGCCTGGAAGACCTCATCAGCAACTTCATCGACAAGCTCTTTCCCGGCATGAAGCCGATGGGCTGCTTTCCCTTCCGGGTCACCCGCGACAGCGACCTCGACCTGAAGGAGGACGAGGCCGACGATCTCCTGGAGGCCATCAAGGAGGAGCTGGCCAAGCGCGACACCGGCCACGTGGTGCGCCTGGAAGTGGGCGAGCACATGACGCCCGACGTCATCGAGCGCCTCACGGACTATCTTGAGCTGACGCCCGACGACGTGTATCGCATCGAGGGTCCCATCAATCTTTGCGATCTCCTCTCGCTGACCGAACTGCCCGGCCTGGAGGCCCACAAGGACAAACCGTTCACGCCCGCGCCCATTCCCGCCCTGGCGGGCAAGAAGGACATCTTCGAGGCCATCCGCGCCGGGGACTTTCTCGTGCATCATCCCTACGAGACGTTTTCCGTGGTCGTGGACTTCGTGGAGACGGCGGCGGAGGATCCGGCGGTGCTGGCCATCAAGCAGACGCTCTATCGCACCAGCGGCGACAGCCCGATCGTGCTGGCGTTGCAACGGGCGGCGGAGAACGGCAAGCAGGTGGCCGCGCTGGTGGAGCTGAAGGCGCGATTTGACGAGGAGAACAACATCGTCTGGGCGCGCCGCCTGGAGGAGGCGGGCGTGCACGTGGTTTACGGCCTCTTGGGCCTGAAGACCCACTGCAAGGCCTGCATGGTGGTGCGCCAGGAGCCCGACGGCCTGCGCCGCTACGTGCATCTGGGAACCGGCAACTACCATCCCAAGACCGCTCGGCTCTACACCGACCTCGGACTCTTCACCTGCGATCCCGACCTGGCCCAGGACACCGGCGATCTCTTCAATCTCCTGACCGGCTATTCGCAGATTCCCGTCTGGAAGAAGCTGGCGGTGGCGCCGCTGGACCTGTATGAAAAAGTCATCGCGCGCATCAAGTGGACCATGGGGGCGAAAAAATCGGGCCGCATCATCGCCAAGATGAACAGCCTGATCGATCCCGCCGTGATTCGCGCCCTCTATCGCGCCTCTAGTGCGGGCGTGAAGATCGACCTGATCGTGCGCGGCATGTGCTGCCTCGTGCCCGGACTGCCCGGAATTTCGGAGAACATCACCGTCACGAGCATCGTGGATCGCTTCCTGGAGCACTCGCGCA
The DNA here is from genome assembly GCA_015075175.1 of bacterium. Lineage (GTDB taxonomy): Bacteria > Hinthialibacterota > Hinthialibacteria > H5-UNCL2 > H5-UNCL2 > H5-UNCL2. The sequence continues at coordinate 125,333 of JABTUV010000008.1, read as the reverse complement.
TCTTCTACTTCGCGCGCGACAGCCAGGAGGAGGTCTATCTCTCCAGCGCGGACTGGATGCAGCGCAACCTCTACCGACGGGTGGAAACCATGTTTCCCGTCGAGTCGCCGCCGCTGAAGCGCCGGCTGATCGACGAGATTCTGCCCGTCTATCTCAAGGACAACGTGAAGGCGCGCGTGCTATTGCCCGACGGCACGTATGTACGCCGACGGACCGAGGGCGAGCGCTTCCGGGCGCAGACGGCGCTGCTGGTCCGGCCCGAGGCGCCTGGCCCGGAAGCGCGGCCCGCGATCCTCCCGGAGGCGCAGGCCGCCGGCGGCGACGGCTCCCCCTTCCGCCCGCTGACCTATGAGGACGCCCTCAAGCGAACCCAAAACAAGTAACACCGAAACTTCTTTCGAGGTGCGATCCATGCGCAGCGAACTCACCGAAGACGAGATGCAGATCGTGGACGAGGCCCGGCGCAAGGCGTACCTGCTCTACGAAGGCAAGGTCACGCCCCATCGCAGCTGCGGCATCTGCCTGGCGGAGACCTTCGGCCTGCCTGCCGCGCCGTTCCAGGCGCTGCGTCGCGGCGGCATCACCGGCGAGGGCCAGTGCGGCGCCGTCATCGCCGGCGAACTGCTGCTCGGACAGTTGCTGGGCGACCACAATCCCACCGGCCCCGTCACGCCCCAACTGCGCGAGGCCATCGTCCATTACAAGCGCCGCTGGAAGGAGACGCTGGACCTCGGCAACTCCTCGGACATCGTCTGCAATCATCTCACCGCCCAGTTCGAGGATTTCGACACGCCCGAGCGCAGGCAGTTTTGCACCCACCTGGCCAGCGAGTGCGCCGCGCTCGTGGCCGAGACGCTCCTGCTCTGCGACGTGGAAGTGGAGATCAAACCGCTGCGGACAGGATGACGGGAGGGGGAGTTTGGGCGGGATTACGGGATTGGCAGGATCAGATGATGAGTAATGGGATGGCATGGATGGGGGGGGATCGGAGAGAGGCGCGACGTGGGTCGTGGTTTGTCGTTTTCATGATGGAAATGCGTCGAGAGAAGAGGCGTGGCGCCGGCATCCTGCCGGCTCGCGTGTGGGCATCCTGCCCACACGCTTCGTTTCCGCGCGCCTGAGCGGTGATGAGGGTTCTCCATTCCGATAGGCGGCGACACGCGCTCGCCCTGGTCCTGGTCGCCGCCGGTCTCGGTCTGGCGGCGCGCGGGCAGGAACTGCTCGATCTGACCGCGCCCTACGGTTATTACTACTGGGCCAAGGGCGGACTGCGCGCGCTGGCGGGTGGTGTGTGCCTGGCCGCAGGACTCCTCTTCCACGGCGCGGGCGCGGGACCAAGGGGGGAAACCGCCCAGAAAGAAAAGTCGAGTGCTCGAGTAGCGGCCCGGCGAAGCGCCGTCGATGGCGCGGCATCCACGTTCGGGCCGCGCCTCGTCCCGAGCAGGCCGACGGCCGTGGCGAGGGATACCGAGAGGACGCCGGAACGCTCCGAGTTCGCCTCGGAGGGTGCGCGGGGGGCAAGCCCCTCCCTTCCGCGCGCCCTCGTTTACAGCCTCCTGGCCTGCGTCCTCCTCCTCGCGCTGGCCTTGCGCGTCCCCTCCCTCGCCGACGTCCCCTACGGCCTCTTCTACGACGAGGCCAGCAACATGCACGAGGCCATGCGCATCGCCGAACGCGGCGAACACTTCGTCTACACGCCCGCCAACAACGGCCATCCCGCGCTGTACCTCTATCAAATGGCCGGGCTGTTCAAGCTTCTGGGCGTGACCACGACCGCGGCGCGCCTCACCTCCGCGCTGTCGGGAGTGCTGGCCGTGCTGTTGATGTTCTTCCTCGCCCGGCGACTCTTCGATGAACCGACGGCGCTCGTTGCCGCCGCGCTTCTGGCAGTGAGTCGCTGGCATCTCACGTTCTCGCGCATCGCCTTCTCGGGCGTGCAGGCGACCGTCTGGCCCAGCCTGGCTGTGCTCCTCCTGTGGATCGCCATGCGTCAGCCGTGGAAGCAAGACGACGCAGCCGCCCCAACCTCTCCCGCGCGCCTGGCGTGGTTCGGCGCGGCGGGCGCGGCGCTGGCCCTCTGCCTCTATTCCTACAGCGCGGCCCATGTCATGCCGGCGGTCGTCGGCCTGTTCCTCGCGGGACTGGCGGCGGCCTCTCCCCGTCGCTTCTGGAAGGAACGATGGGGGCTGCTGCCGGCGACGCTGGCGTTCGTGGTGGTGCTGGCGCCGCTGGCGCTGTACATGCGCGCCCATCCCGAGCATCTCAACCAACGCGCCGGCCAGGTGTGGGTGCTGGCGGACGTTCCCGCGGAGGAGCGAGGGGCGCGGCTGGCCGATAACACCCGCCGCACGCTCCTGTCGCTCGTGTTCGCGGGCGACAGCAACGCGCGCCACAATCTCCCCTTCCGGCGCGCGTTGGACTTCGCAACGGCGGCGGCCGCGCCCGCCGCGCTCGCCTGGGCTGCGACCCAGGCCGCCCGCCCCGCCTATGCCTTGGGTCTTCTCTGGTTCCTCTTTGCGTTCATGCCCGGAATTCTCTCGACCGAGGCGCCCCACGCCTTGCGCACGCTGGCGGCGCTGCCGCCTCTGCTGCTTCTCGCGTCAGCGCTCCTGGTGCGTCTCTGCCGATTCCTTGCGTTCTTTCTTCCGGACAGGTTTTTCTGGGGACCGGCGGTCGCGGTCGCCCTCGTGTTGGCGGTCTCCAGTGTGAAAGATCTGCGTGTATACTTCGGACCGCAGACGCATTCCGTGGAGGCCTGGAACGAGTTCGAGGCGTCCGCGACCCTGGCCGCGCGCGCGTTGCGCGACGCCTCCCGTCGCGGTCCGGCCGGCCTGCACTGCAATCTCGCCCACAGCCTCTCGCTCAGGATGGAACTCTGGGAGGACCGCCTCGACGTGCAACCCTTCCGCCGCCCCGCCGACTGGCTCGATGTCGATGCCGACCGGCGGCAGGTTTTCGCGCACGTGCTCACCAGCGGAGACCGCGAGGCGGCTTCTCGACTCCGTCGCTTCTTTCCGGCCGCACAAATCCGAACCGTCGCCGACCCCTACGGCCGCGCGACCATGGTCCTGGCCGTGCTGGAACCGCGGGACTATCGCGAGAATCTCGGACTCACGGCGCACTATCGCCATGGGGACGAATCGCTTGCGCGGATCGAGTCTGGAGAAAGCCTGGCAAACCGAGGGGCGGAGGGATTTCTCCTCCCTCCGCCCTTTCGCGCCGAATGGACGGGCATGTTGGTACTGGTCGAGCCCGTCGTGGCCCGCTTCGCCCCGGCCGCCTCGGGCGAGGCCTTTTTCAGCATCGACGCGACGACCTGCGAGCAGGGCCGGCCCATCCGCCTGGCGGCGGGACTGCATCGCCTCCATGCCGCTTACACATGCGAGGCCGACCCGTGGTTTTCGCTCACGTGGGACGCGGGCAGCGGCGGAGACATGGACGCGCCGCTGCCCTCGCGCGTTCTCAACGCCAATCCCTTTCCCGATCGGGGATTCCTCCAGATTTTCTACGACCGTCCCGACTGGCAGGGCGAACCGGACGCTCAGGACGTGGTGGACGCGATCGACTTTGAATGGATCGAAGTGCCCGGCGACAGCCGCCTTTTCAGCATGGAATGGCGCGGCCAGTTGACGGTTCCGGTCAGCGGCGTCTACGAGTTCGGCGCGCGCGCGCAGGACCATGCCGTGGTCGTCGTCGATGGCCGCATGCTCCTGGACGCTCACGAGCTGCAGCGCGAGACCGCCGCCCACTCCGTCTTTCTGGCCGCGGGCCGGCATGAGCTGGTCGTGCGTTACAGCGACCAGCTGGGATTCTCGCTCATGCAGCTCTACTGGCGGCCGCCGGGGGGCGAGCGTGAGATTCTACCGGGAAGATACGTCGAACCCGCCTGGTAGCGCCGGCATCAATGCCGGAAGTGGCGCACGCCGGTGAAAATCATGGGAATCTTGTGCTCGTCGGCGGCGGCGATGACCTCCTCGTCGCGCACCGAGCCGCCGGGTTGAATGATGGCTGTCACGCCCGCTTCCGCCGCCGCGTCCACGCCGTCGCGGAAGGGAAAGAAGGCATCCGACGCCAACACCGCGCCCCGCGCGCGGTCGCCCGCCTTCAGCACCGCCAATCGGCTTGAATCCACGCGGCTCATCTGCCCCGCGCCGATGCCCACCGTCGCCGTTCCCTGCACCAGCACAATGGCGTTGCTCTTGACCTGTTTGCACGCCTTGAAGGCGAAGGCCAGTGACGCCAGCTGGGCCGGATTCGGCTGCGCCTTGGTGACCACGCGCATCTCGTAACCGGCGGTGGGAACGCGGTCACGGTCCTGGACCAGAAGTCCCCCCTCGACGGGGCGGCAGACGCGGTCCGCCTCGCGGCGCGGTTCACCCGCCTCCGCCAGCTCCACGATGCGCAGGTTCTTCTTGCCTTTCAGCGCCTCCAGCGCCTCGGGTTGGTAAGCCGGCGCCAAGACGCACTCCAGAAAGCCGCAGTCCAGCATGATCGCCGCCAACCGCGCGTCCACGGGGCGGTTGACGCCCACCACGCCGCCGAAGGCGCTGACCGGATCGCAGGCGTGCGCCGCGCGCAGCGCCTCCTCGATCGAGCGTTCGTGGCTGGCCAGCCCGCAGGGGTTGTTGTGCTTCAGAATAACCGCCGTGGGCGCCTCAAAGTCCCGCAGGACGCACAGCGCCGCGTCCAGGTCCAAGAGGTTGTTGTAGGACAGCGTCTTGCCGTGATGCACGGTCGCCGCCGGCAAGCCCCCCGGCGCGCCCAGGCGTCGATAGAAGGCCGCCGACTGGTGCGGATTCTCTCCGTAACGCAGCGACTGCACGAGCTCGTATTCCTCCACCAACCGTGGCGCCGGACGCCTCTCCCGACCCTCCAGCCACAGCGCAATCGCGCGATCATAGCGCGCGGTCGAGAGGAACGCCTTGACCGCCAGCCGGTAGCACGTCTCGCGGCTGACGAAACCGCGATTCCGGCGCAACTCGTCAAGCACCGACTGGTAGTCGGCGGGATCGGTCACCACGGCCACGTCGTTCCAGTTCTTGGCTGCCGAGCGGATCATGCTGGGGCCGCCGATGTCGATGTTCTCGATGGCCTGCTCCAGCGTGCAGTCGGGCCGCGCGACCGTCGCCTGGAAGGGATAGAGATTGACGACGACCATGTCGATGAGCTCCAAGCCGTAGCGCTCGACCTGGCGCCGGTGCTCAGGGAGGTCGCGGCGGGCCAGGATGGCGCCGTGCACCTTGGGATGCAGGGTCTTGACGCGCCCGTCCAGAATCTCGGGACTGCCGGTGAAGTCGGAGACGCCGCGGACGGACAGGCCGGCGTCCAGGAGCGCCCGGGTGGTCCCGCCGGTCGAGATCAGTTCCACGCCCGCGTCCGCAAGGCCGGTGGCAAAGCCGACCAGGTCGGTTTTGTCGGAGACGCTCAGGAGCGCGCGCTTGACGGCGATCATGGGAACTCCCCTCGGGAAAAAATAAGATCAGCGCCCATTTTTGCCCGAAACAACGCGGTTAAAGCAAGTGTTGCGTGCAAAAATGGGCGCTGACCCCATTTTTTCCGCCTACTGGGTCAGGCGGTTGGAAATGAACAACAGGTCGTTCTTGTCGATCTGGTAGTCGCGGTCCACGTCCAGCTGGGGACGATATTGGGGATCGCCGACCACGCTGCGCCAGGCGGCCGACAGCGCGGCCAGGTCGGCGGAGTCCAGCCGTCCGTTGCCGTCCAAGTCGCCGGCCACGAGGAAATTGGGCGGGACCGCACCCTGCCGCGGCAGGAAGATCACTTTGCCGGAGTAATAACGTTCGTTATCGTCGAAGATCCGCGCGTCCACCAGGTCGTCGCTGGCGATAAGACCCCAGAAATTGTTCTGCGCGCGCACTGCACTGGTCGAGAGGTTCTCGATGTCGTAGCGGATGCTGCCGCCGATCACGTTGGCGCCGTCGTTGTCGGGATCCGAGTCCTCCAGGTTGCCGAGATCAGGCACGTTGTTGCCGGTGATGTAAACGCTGGAGATGATGGAGGAGGTCAGGAGGCTGCGGGTGACCACGGGAGCGGCATCCAGGCACACAAGGCCGTACTCGCCGCCGACGATCTGGCAGTCGGCGATGCGGGGCCGGGCGATGCCGAAGGGATTGCCGGCGGCCGCCGCCGCGCCGCCCTTGCGGGCGTACTGCCCCACCGAGGAGGCCAGCACGCCCTGGTCGGCGAAGTTGCGAATCTTCACGAACTCCAGCAGCGGCGAGCGATTGATGACCGAGACGCCGGTGTAGGCGTCCGAGACTTCGCAATAGCGCATGACCGACGGCTCGGACAGATCGGCGCCGTCGATGAAGCGCACGCCGCGCCAGTCGGTGGGCTGCCGGTTGGTTGCGGCGGAGCGGAAGACGATGGGGCGCGCGGGCGTCCCGATGGCGTCCAGCCGACCGCTCACCAATAGCACGATGTTGCGCCGCGGCTGCACCTGCACGATCGTGCCCGGCAGGATGCGCAGGCGCGAGTCGATGCCCACATGCAGCGCCCGCTCCCGGATCACCTGCCCGTCCCTCACCGCCTCGGTCTCGATGGTGTTGGACGCGGTGAGGTCGACCGTGCCCAGCCAGACCACGTCGGAATTGAGAATCTGTCCGCCGGCGATCTCGCCGATGGGCGCCAGGCTGATGCCGGCGGGGGAATTGTCGCCGCTGATGCGCCGCGCTCGCACCAGGCCCTGGTCCTCCAGGCGCACCACTTCCCCGTCCGGTCCGGCCTCGCTCCAGTAGTTGCCGATCGCCGCGACGGGCGCGGCGGGATTGATGATCTCGGCGTCCGTGGTGTTGATGTAAAAGACGTTGCCGCCCGGACTCTGCGTGGTTCCCAGGTCGGGCCGCGCCCCGCCCTCGCTGCGGAACCCCAGGAGGTTCTCCATGAACAGGTTGGCGCGCAGGATGGGGTCGACGGCGCCGGTAGTGCGGCTTGCGGATACCCCCAGCCGGCAATAATGGAAGCGGCACTGCTCTACCCGGGCGGCGGTGTTGGTCAGATCCAGTCCCACTAGCGCCCGCTGCACTGCGCGTAGCGCACGCTGCTGGTGACCCATTCCGGTCCCTCGATGGAAAGCCCGCCCCAGTAAGTGTCGTTGACGGTCGTAAAGACCACCGGCTGGTCGCGCGTACCTTCCACGCCGATACGACCGCCGTTGCGCGCCCGGATATAGACCGCCGTCTCCGGCGCGGAGAGGGCGTCAAAAGTACCCTCGATGCGCACGATCGTGCCGGGCAGAAAGCGCAGCGCGGCAAAACCCTGCACGGTCACGCTGCCGGTGACCCGCACGACCCCCGACAAGGTCAGGTCGGAATTGAGCGTGCCCGAAAGGAACGTTTCGACCGGCGTGGTGGGCGTGGGCGAGGGCGTCAGTTGGTACGGCGCCGGTGTGGGCGTCGGTGTCGGCGAGACGGGAACCGTAGGCGTCGGGTTCTGGCCCAGCAGCGGCAGAAACACTACCTGCCCCATGGCCGGGTTTTCGTCGTCGTCAAAAATCACCTTGTCGATTTCGCTCGCCTGATGCAGGCCCCAGAAGATGTTCTGCTCCATGATGCGGTTGGGGGTGTAGTTGGCCAACGCCCAGCGCGTGTTGTCGACGATGATGTTGCGCCCGTCGTCCCAGGGCAGATGGTTGTCGATGTTGCCCAGCACCGGCGCGGCGGTCCCCGAGATCTCGACGCCGTCGCGGTTGCCCACGATGATGTTTTCCAAGAGCATCGGGTTGGCCTCGTCGCGGATGACCAGCCCGGCGCGGCGGCTGCCGGTGATGGTGGTGCGGCTGAGAGCGGGGGCGGCGTCACGCTCGCACACGATGCCGTCGCCCAGGGAGTTGGTGATGAGGCTGCGGCTGATCTCGGGATGGGCGGCCGTGCCCACGCGCACGCCGGCGTTGACCACGTTGGACACGGTGCAACCGTCCACGCGCACGCTGGCGCGGTCGAAGGTGAGGGCCACGTCGGCGCGGTCCAACCAGAGATGCTGAACCACGCTGCGGGCGTCATCGGCGTCGCGCAGGAAGGTGATGCCGCGCCACACTTGGGCGGGATCGATGGGGCCGCCCGCGCCGGGCGGCGCCGGCTGCCCGCCCGACGGCCGCGCCGCCAGCTCCTCCCGCGTGCGCGGCAACTTGAACGACGGGATGGCGGAAAAATACGCAAAAGCCGTCTCGTCGTTGACCTCCTGCCCGCGCGCGCCCCCCTTGTGGGCGACCAAGCCCGCTCCACTGGTGGCAAACGCGCCGCTCACCAGGATGCGTGCGCCCGCGGTGAAGTAAATCCGCGCTTCAGGCGCCACCTGCAACGTGCCGTCCTGTTCCACCGTGTAGCTGCCCTCGATGATGCCCAGAAGCCCCGTCTCGACCGGCGGCGACGAGATGGTCACCGTTTCGCCGGTCGGCACTGTGCCCCCCGCCGCCAGCACGACGGCGTTGTAGGTATTGGCGAACACGTTGCCGGAGGAGCCGGCGAAGTCCTCGGGCCGCCAGACGCCCATCAGCGCGATGTAGTTGCCGCCCACGATGCAGTCGACCAGGTTGATGTTGGCGCGGCTTGGATTCAGGGCCGCCACGCCGCCGTACACGTTGTCCAGAAAGGCGCAGCGGGTAAAGGTCTGGCTGGGCGGACCGAAGTAGCCCGCCCCCGAGCCGAAGGCCCGCGAAAACGTACAGTCCTCGATCAGCACCGGATAGGATTCGACGCGCAGCATCACGCGCGCGGCGGCGTTGTCCAGGGCGACCTGGCCGCCGCCGAAGCTGAATTCGCATTGCTGGAGAATGGTCGGGGGCGCGCTGGGATTGGCGTTGATGTACACCTCGCCCCAGTCTCCCGGCTGCGCCGCCGCTCCCGATTTCGCGCTCGTGAAGACGACCCTGCTGTCCGGCGTTCCGATGGCCAGGAGAGACCCGAAGACATTCAGGCTGGAGTCGGGATTCTGGAACCGGATGATGGCCCCGGGCGGGACGGTCAGCCGCGCCCCCGGATCAACCAGCGTCTGGTCGACTACGATGTACTCGGAGGGATCCAGAATCGTATCGCTGGCAATGATGGGGGGAAGCGGAATGGGTTGCGCGAAAGAGGCCGGCTGACAGGCGGCCCAGCACGCGACCGCCGCCAAGGGCAAGAGGCATTTTTTCATCTCGCTGGTTCTCCTCAGCAAAAACGACGCATCGACTTGAAGGTCCCTTGACGCATTGGCAACCATCCCAGAGCGGTCAAAGTGGCCGCAGATGGCCGCCGCCACTGGACATAGATATATACGCAAGAAGTATCATAAGCCCCGGAGACTGTCAACTTTATGCGATCCCCTCTCGACCGCGATCCCTTCTGGACTGCGGGTGCTTGCTCCCGCACGGCAGCAAGCTGCCGCACTCCAAATAAATCAGGGGGTCGGAAAACGCTCCAGCACCCGGCAGACCGCCTCCAACAGCTGGTCAACTTGGGACTTACTCAACGACGGGTAGAACGGCAGGGCGACCACGCTCCGGTAGACGACCTCGGCCTGAGGGAAGTCGTCGGGATTCTGCTTGAGCAGGCGATGGGCGGGCAGGTAGATGGGACGGCGGGCCTCGACTCCGGCGTCCCGCAGCGCCGCGACAACCTCGTCCGCCGCATCCGTAACTCGAATACAATAAGCCGCATAGACGTGTGTCGGGCGTCCCGGGCCGCCGGTCGTGCCGGGCGGGTTGGGCAGAGTTTCGGCCGGTCGCACCGCTGCCAACCGCTCGTGGTAAAAGGCCGCCAGGCGCCGCCGGGCGTCGATCGCCTCCTCCACCTGCGCCAGTTGCGCCAAGCCCAGGGCCGCTTCCAAGGGCGACATGCGATAGGCGAAGCGCGGCCGGTAACTGTTCTTGTTGTCGAAGTTCGCCCGGTCCCGGGCGGCGGCGATGAACCCCTCATCCCGCGAATAAAGCATCCCGCCCTCGCCCAGGCAAACGATGCCTGAGCGGGTGAAGGTGAAGATGCCGCACAGGCCGTAGGCCCCCGCGCGGTGCTCGCCCAGCCAGGCGCCCGGACCGTCGCAAACTTCCTCGATCAGGGTCTCGCGCGTGCGCGACAGGAGCTCCTGGTCCGCCTCTCCAAAGAGATGCACGGCGACCCGCAGGTTACGCCCGTCGTCCCGCTCGCCGTCGGCCAGGAAACTTCCCCGCCGGCAGTCCAGGAGGCGATACAGGAATCCGGCGTGGTCGGCGGCGGTGACCGCCTCGGCTCCGGCGTAATCAGGTATCCATAGCGAAGACGTAGAAGGATGGAACTCGGAGAGGACGAGGTGCAGAGCGGCGAAACCCGAGTGGGTCGCCAAGGCGTAGCCGCCCCCCATGTACTCCGCGAAGGCCGCTTCAAACTCCTCGACCACGCGGTCCGCTTCGGCGAAGCGGCCGGACAGGACGCGCACTACCGCAGTTGCTTCGCGGTCGCCGAAAGCCGGACAGATGAAGGGAATCATGATTAAAAAACAAACCAGTTTAGGCGCGCGTCAGGTCGATTGTCAAGCCGATCGTCGCAAACCAAGGCAAATCGGCGGGGTCGGCCATGCAACAAGGGCCTTCAGTCCGCTCCTCACCAGACCCCGCCGGACAGAAAAAACGTTGTGAGGGAGCGCGCGCCGTGATTATATTACCCATTCGCGCGCGCATGGCATGAATCACCCGGACAAAGGACCACGCAGGAGTCATGAATCCCATCCAATTCGGAACGGACGGCTGGCGGGCCATCATTGCGGAAGACTTCACGTTTGCCAACGTGGCCCGGGTCGCGGGCGCCCTGGCCGCCTATTACAGGCAGGCGGGCGAAACGCGCCCCATCGTGGTGGGGTACGACCGGCGGTTCGCTTCCGAGGAGTTCGGGCGCCGGGTCGCCCGGGTTCTGGCGGGCGCGGGATTGCCCGTCCTCTTTTGCACCTCCTACGCCCCCACGCCGGCCATTTCGCTTCTCCTGGTCAAGGAGAAAGCGGGCGGCGCGGTCGTCATTACCGCCAGTCACAATCCCGCCGAGTACAACGGCGTCAAGATCAAGGGCGATTTCGGCGGCCCTGTCACGCCCGAGTTGACCGCCGAGGTGGAGAAGATTCTGCGCGCACAAATGGAAGCGGGAGAGGAACCGGCGCTTTGCGATTACGCGGAGGCGGTGGCAAAAAAGAAAATCGTGGAGGTGGACGCGGTTCCCGGCTACCAGGCGGCCATCGAGAGCTTCGTCAACGTCGAAGCGATTCGCAGGGCGGGCCTGCGGGTGGTGGTGGACGCGCTTTACGGCGCCGGCTCGCGCGTGCTGGCGGGCGTCCTGGAAAAATGGGGCATGGACGTGACCGAATTCCATGCCGAGTACAATCCCGGCTTCGGCGGGCTGCATCCCGAGCCGATCGCCCCCAACCTGGAGTTTCTGGGCAAGAAAGTGAAGGAGCTGAACGCCGACGTGGGCTTGGCGACCGACGGCGACGCCGACCGCATCGGCATCGTGGATGAAAACGGCGCCTTCATCGGCACCCAGGCGGCCTTCGCCCTGCTCTTCATGCATCTCGTCGAGGATCGCAGGATGAGCGGCGCCGTGGCCAAGGCCTGCTCGTCCACCTCCATGTTGGACAAGCTGGCGCGCAAGTACAATCTGCCGGTTTACGAGACGCGGGTCGGCTTTAAGTGGGTTTGCGACCTGATGATCGATCCGGGGAAGAACGTGCTACTGGGCGGCGAGGAGAGCGGAGGCTACGGCTTGCGGGGGCACGTGCCCGAGCGCGACGCAGGACTGGTAGCCCTGCTCTTTCTGGAGATGATGGCCCAGCGCCGCGCCTCGGTCACGCAACTCCTGCGGCAACTCTACGAAAAAGTCGGGCCGCACGCCTTCCTGCGCATCGACGTGCGCACCACCGAAGAAAGGAAGCAGTCCGCCCTGCGCAAGCTGGCCAACTATCCGCCCAAGGCGTTCGCAGGCGTGAAGGTCGAGCGCGTCGATACCAAGGACGGCTACAAGCTCTACCTGGCCAACGGCGGCTGGGTGCTGGTGCGACCCAGCGGGACGGAACCCCTGCTGCGCACCTACTGCGAGGCGCCCAGCGACGCCGCCTGCAAGGAGATTCTGGCCGCGGTCCACAAGGCGCTGCTGGCTGTATTCGGCCGGCGTCGCGGCGGGCGCTGATGGAGTGCGGCTGTCCTGCCGCCGGCAAGCCTTGAGCACGAACGGCAGCAAGCAGCCGCACTCCATAAGGGGATTGCTTCATACATTGCCAAGGATCGTGTCGCACATTACACTAAACTCATGGCGCTTTCCTCTGAAACGCAGAAGCGACTGTTAGCGGGGCTTGCTCCCGGCCACTGGGCGCTGGACCCCGAGACGCGCCTGACCTACGCCTACGACGCCACGCGCCGCGAGCGCCTGCCCGACATTGTGGTCTTTCCCGGCAGCGTGCAAGAGGTGCAGCACGTGCTGGCGGTAGCCGACGAGACGCGCACGCCGGTCTATCCCCGCGGCGGAGGGACGGGCCTTTCCGGCGGCGCCATTCCCGTGGCAGGCGGCATCGTGCTCACGCTGGAGCGCATGAACCGCATTCTGGAGATCGACGAGGTCAACTTCTCGGTGACCGCCGAAGCGGGCGTCAAGCTGGACAACCTGCGCGACGAAGTCGCCCGGCACGGCCTCTTTTTTCCTCCCGATCCCTCCAGCGGCAAGGTCGCCGCGCTGGGCGGAGTTCTGGCCGAGTGCGCCGGCGGTCTGAACGTGGTCAAGTACGGCCCCATCAACCGCTACGTGATGCGCCTTCTGGCCGTGCTTCCCGGCGGCGAATTGATCCACGCCGGTTCCAAGGCGCCCAAGACGGTCACCGGCTACGACCTGCGGCATCTTCTGATCGGCTCGGAAGGCACGCTGGCGGTGATCGTGGAAGCGACGCTGGCGCTGTTGGCCTATCCCAGATACCAGCAGTCCTTCTGCGCGTTTTTCTCATCACTGGAAGTGGCGCTGGAGGGAGCCACGCGCATTCTCCGCGCCGGCTATCGCCCGCGCAGCCTGGAGTTCATCGACTCCTCCAGTTTCGAGTGCATTCGCGCCTACAAGCCGCTGCAACTGCCCGAAGGCACGGCGGCGGCGCTGCTCGTGGAGGAAGACGGCCATGATCCCGACGACGTGGGCCGCGCCGTCCGCGCCATCGCCGGCGTCGTCCACAAGGAGTGTCTGGAAATCCACTTGGCGACCACGCCCGAGGAGCGCGCGCAAATCTGGGGCCTGCGCAAGGCCATTTCCCCCGCCCTTTACAAGTTCGCCCGTTACAAGATCAACGAAGACATCTGCGTCCCCCGCGGCCAGCTCGTTCCGGCGATCATGGGAGCCTACCAGATCGGCAGGGAGGCGGGTCTGCGTACGGTCATTTTCGGCCATTGCGGCGACGGCAACCTGCACGTCAACTTCATGACCAACGACGATCCCGATCCCAAAGCTGAGGAAGCCGTGCGCAAGCTGATGCAGATGGTGGTCTCGTTGGGAGGAACGCTTTCCGGCGAGCACGGGATCGGTACCGCCAAGGCGCCCTATCTGGGGCTGGAGTTGTCGCCGGCGGAGATCGCCTTGCAGAAGCGCCTGAAGGCCGCGTTTGATCCCCACAACATCCTCAATCCGGGGAAGATTTTCACGCATGTCGGCTGAATTGTTAGAATCTCGGTCGTGCCCGGCAGCAGCCCCGGAGTTGCGGAAGAATGAGCCGTGTCCTCGAGTAGGTCCCGCCGCCGCACTCGCTTGGGGGCGGAAGTGCCGCTTCGGGGCCGTATCGAGAGGCCACGGCGGCTTGCACAAAGCAAGGCCGCTCCCAGGCCGTTCTCTCGATACGCGCCTTCGGCGCTACTCGAGAACTCGGGTTTACTATTTTTCTGACTACTCGAGAACTCGGTTTCCTTTTTTCAGGCGCTACTCAAGAACTCGGGTTCCTTTTTTCAGACGCTACTCGAGAACTCGGGTTTCCGTTTTGAGCTGCCATTCCAGGATTCCATTGTTCTTATCCGGAGCTCTTCTGTCCGCGCTCCTCTGGCTGCCGCCGACGCTCTGGGGCCAGGATTTCCTCTCCGTCCCACCCGGGCGCCTGGAGCTGGCCGGCTACGACTCCTTCATGGTCCTCCTCACCGGCATGGACGTGGGTCTCTTGGAACAAAGCGACTGCCATCCGGGCGAAGAGGGCGGGCTGGAGCCGAAAGTCAATCTGGTCGAGCAACTGGTCGCCCGCCAATTGCCCTGCCTCTTTCTCGACCTCGGCGATACCGTGCCGCGGGCTTCGCCCCGCGCCGAGGCCGTTTCTCAGACCATTCTTTCGACCTTGGACCGTCTCGGATGCCACGGGATGCTCGTGGCCGAGAGTGAACTGACCTCGTTGCCCCTAGCGGTCATGGAGCAGCTGGCCCGGCGCGTCCGGTTGCCCATGCTGGCGGCCAACCTGGCCCGCATCGACGGCGGCACGCCCTACTGGAAGCCCTGGACGAAGGTGCAATTGGGCGGAATCACGGTGGGGGTGATCGGGCTCGTACCCGAGCGCATCCCCCTCAGCGACGAGGACCCCTACCGCATCACGCCGCGGGCCGAGGCCCTGGCCCGCCTCCTTCCCCGGGTGAAGCTCGAAGTCGACAAGGTCATCGTGCTCACACAGAAAGTCGAACTGATGTCGCCGCCGTTGTATCCGGAGGTGGACGTCTGGATTTCGGCGGACGCGCGTTACACCTACCGTTACGCGGGCGCGGAGCAACCCATCCTGTTCCTTCCCGACGGCGAGAGCTACCTGACGGCGTTTGTGCTGCGCTACCCGAAAGGGGAGGGCCGGCTGATCGTCATTCCGCAGGCGCTCTGGCTGTCGGTGCGACAATATCGACACGAACCGACGCGGGCGACGGTGACGGCATTGTATCGCGATCTGACAGCGCGGGGGCTGGCGCCGGAGCTGGAGGGGGCGCTGGCCGGCCAGCCGGAGGAATCGGCGGTGGGCGCGGCTTACGTAGGCAGCGCCTCCTGCCAGCCCTGCCACGCGGGTCCCTATGCGCAGTGGAAGGCGACGCCTCATGCGCACGCGACCGCGACCTTGGCGGACCGCGAGCGCGACTTCTGGCCCGAATGTCTTACCTGCCACAGTACCGGCTTCGGCGCCCCGACCGGCTATCGCGTGGCATCCGCTTCGCCGGAACTGGCGGGCGTGGGCTGCGAGACCTGCCACGGTCCCGGCGCACGCCACGTCGCCGAACCGCGCCGCGACCACATTCGCAACAACGTCACGCCCCTCTCTCCCGACGTCTGCAAGAGCTGCCACGATCGCGCGCATGATCCGCGCTTCGAGGACGATTTCCTGGTCCGCTTCGCCAACGTGATGCACGAGAAGGTCGTGCACTATCCGCACGCGCCGCAAGAGCACGAGCCGCCGGCGCGAGAGCCGTGAACGCCCCCGTCCGCATCCTTTATCAGACGCTGGCGCACGGGTTCTACCTGGTTTCGGCGCCGTATTTTCTCTTCCGCATGGCGCGTTCGGAGCGCTATCGCGCCGGCCTGTCGCAGCGACTGGGGCGGCTGCCGTCGGCGCTGGCCGAAATCGGGCGAAGGCGGCCGATATGGATTCACTCCGTCTCCGTGGGCGAGACGCGTTCGATGGAGCCGGTGGTCGAGCGGCTGCATGGGGCGCGACCCGAGATTCCCATCGTCATGTCGACCGTGACGCGCACGGGGCAGGTGCTGGCGCAGCGCCTGCCGCACGTGGCCGCGACCATTTACCTGCCGCTGGAACTGGATTGGATCGTGGGGCGCGTGTTTCGCATCGTGCATCCGCGTTTGCTCGTGCTCGTGGACACGGAGATGTGGCCGACGCTCGTTTCGCGCGCCGGCCGGTCGGGCGTGCCGGTGATGCTGGCGAACGGGCGCGTGTCCGACCGGAGCTGGCCGAGGTATCGGCGCCTGCGCTGGTTTTTTGCGCCGCTGTTCGGGGGCCTGGCGCGGGTGCTGGCGCAATCGGAGACGGATCGCGAGCGGCTGGTCGCGCTGGGCGCGGCGGTTGAACGGACAAGCGTTTCGGGCAGCACCAAGTACGACGCGGTTCCGGCGCGGGACGCGGAGCTGCGGGCGCGCTGGCGCGCGCGCTTCGGCCTGTCGCCCGACGAGATTCTGATCGTGGCCGGCTCGACCTTTCCGGGCGAGGAGGCTCTCATCGTCTCCGCCGCCGCGGGCCTCTCCGAGCGCGTCCGGCTGCTCGTGGCGCCGCGCCATCCCGAGCGCGCCGAGGACGTGATCGAAACGGTACAACGCGCCGGCCGCCGGCCGCTCCGCCTCTCCCGCTGGGAGGGGGGAACGCTCGGCCCCCGCGACGTGCTGATCGTGGACACGCTCGGCCAACTGCGCGAGATTTACGCCGCCGCCGACCTGGCCGTGATCGGCAAGTCCTTTCGCGCCCACGGCGGCCAGAATCCCATCGAGCCGGCCTCGCAGGCCGTCCCGACCCTTACCGGTCCCCACATGGAGAATTTCCGCGAGGCGATGGCGGTCCTCTTGGAGGCCGGCGGCGTCCTCCAGTTGTCCGGCGAACACGAGCTGCCGCCCACGCTGGCGCGCCTCTCCGCGGCGCCGGAGGAGTGCCGTCGGCTGGGCGAAAACGCCTGGGCGGCGCTGCAGGCCCGCCGCGGCGCCGCCGACCGCGTCGTGGAGGAGATCCTCGGCGTGCTTGACGCTCCAAGCGCCGGCGCACCGTGATCGAGAAGCGAGGGCGACGGAGAACATCCTCGTCGCGACAGTGGTTGATGCCTGAAATCCATCGATCTTGGCTTTTTCGTCTTGCCGAGCCGGAGACGGCGGGAGAGCGGATGCTGGCCGGCGTGTATCGCGCCGCCACTTCGCCGGCGTGGCTGGCGTATCTGGCCGTGGTCCGCGCCCGCCGCTGGATGTACCGGCGCGGCGTGGCACGCGCCTGGAATCCGCCGCGGCCCACCCTTTCGGTGGGAAACCTGCTGGCGGGCGGGACGGGCAAGACGCCGCTGGTGCGGTGGATGTGCGGCGAATTGCTGAAGGAAGGACTGGCACCGGCGGTGCTGATGCGGGGATACGGGAGCGGGCGAAAGGCGCCGCTGCTCTTGAACGTGGGCGCGCCCGCGCCGCCCGGCGCGGGCGGAGACGAGGCCGCACTGCTGGCCCACGCCCTGCCCGCCGTGCCCATCGTGGTCTGTCCCAGTCGCCGGCGCGGCGCCGAGGCGTTACTGGCCCGGCGCAACGTGGACGTGTTCGTGCTCGACGACGGCTTCCAGCATCTCGCAGTCGCGCGCGACTGCGACGTGGTGGTCATCGACGTCAGCCGCAGCCATGCCGCCTCGCGCCTGCTGCCCTGGGGAACCTTGCGCGAGCCGCTGCCGGCGCTCCTGGACGCGCACGTCATCTGCGCCACGCACGGCCCCGAGGGCGAGCCGCTGCCGCGCTGGCTCCTGGCGACGGCGCATCGCTTCGGCATCGAGATCGCCCGCGCCCGACATCGCCCCACCAACCCTGTCCGCCTCGCCGACCGCGCTCCGCTCCCGGCCCCGCCGCCCGACGTCCCCTGGTTGCTCCTGGCCGGAGTCGGCCATCCGCGCGCGCTGGTGCAGTCCCTGGAACGCGCCGGCCATCGCTTCGAGCGCTGCTTCTTCTTTCCCGACCATCACGCCTTCACCTGGGGCGAACTGGCCGCCATCATCGCCGCCGATCCTTCAGCCTGCTGGATGACCACGGCCAAGGACGCGGTGCGACTCGCCCCCATGCTGGAGGCGGCCAATCCCACTTCGCGCTTTCTGGCCGAGAGGAGCTACGTGGTCGACGTGGAACTGGAGATCATCGAAGGCGCCGACGCGCTGCGCGGGCGCATGCTGGCGGCGGTGCAAGGGTAGACAAGCGAAGGAACGGGCCGGGGCAGTCGCTCACGAGGCTTCGCCTCACCCGTAGAGGATAAAGACCGAGACCGCTCCGAAGGCGGACTGGCCGCATCGGGGGCGTCCTCTCGATACGCCGGAGTACCGGCTACTCGAGGACTCGGGTTTTCGTCTTCTTACATACACTCCACGGACGTACTGTTTTTTCCAGCGGAAAACGCTAATCCATGCCGTGTCCTCGAGTCGGTCCCTTGATGCAGAAAGTGTAAGCCGTGTCCTCGAGTCGGTCCCTTGATGCAGAAAGGGTAAGCCGTGTCCTCGAGTCGGCCCCGCCAACGCACCTGCGTTAAAGACGAAACGTACCTTCGGGGCCGTATCGAGAGGCCGCGGCGACCCGACGCCGACCGGCTCGCATCCATGCCGTCCTCTCGATATCCCCCGATACGGCCTGCGGCCTACTCGGGACAAGGCGCGGCGCGAAGGCGCAACTCGCCTCAGAGGCAGGCCATCAAGCGCGCCGCTACTTAAGGACTCGGGTTTTCTTTCTCGCGGAACCACTCGCAAGTACGTCTTGCATGACCGCAAAGCGCAAGGGTAAGCCGTGTCCTCGAGTAGGCCCCGCCAACGCACCTGCGTTAAAGACGAAACGTACCTTCGGGGCCGTATCGAGAGGCACGGCGGCTTGCCGCGAGGCCGGTCGCATCCATGCCAACCTCCCCCCGCGCGGCTACCGCAATGATCTCCACTGCCCGGGCGGCACGCCGGTTGCGCCTCCCGAGACCACGATCTCGATGGTGGTGTCGGCGGTGGCGAAATCCTGGTCGCGCGCCCGCACAACCACGCGCGTGACGCCCACCTTGTTGGCGAACACCGACACCGACAGCAAACCCGAGCTGGACACCGACACCAGCGCCACGCTCGGATTGCTTTGGGACACGAGCGAAAAGATGATGTTCTGCGGCGCGGTGGTGTCGTCGCTGACGTAGTCGGAGAGGCGCAGAAGCCCCGAATGGTAACCCGAGTTGGCGGGCAGGGCGACCACGTCGGGCGTGAACCAGCGCGGCGGCGGAGCCTGCGGAGGCGTGGGCGTCGGGGTGCGCGTGGGCGTGGCCGTGGGAGTCGGCGTGGGCGTGGGCAGGTCGGAGAAACCGGCGATCTGCGTGTACAGGTTGGCGCGCCGCTGAGTGATGAAGTCCTTGATGCGCTGCACCCAGACGTCGAAGTCGCCGGGCAGAATCCAGTCGCTGCCGGCTCGGTCGGCGCGAGGCTCGCCCGGCCAGCGCGCCGCGTCCAGGGCCGCGTCGGACGCGATCATCGCCTTGTAACTGTCGATGAAGGGATGCAGATTCTCCGGCGTGTACATTGTGTCCAGCCAGTGTCGCACCCGCAACAGGTACGCCCCCCGGAAGGGGACCGCGTAGGCGTCGTCGTTGGCCGGCGCCATGAAGCGGTCGTCCAGCTTGTTCCAGGGACCGTCGTTTTTGGGAAACAGCCGACAGCCCAAAAGGATGCTGTTGTCGATCTTGAAAAGGTTGTTGAACAGCTGATACCCGAAGGTGGACCCGGCCGTCCGATCGTAGTTCTGCCCCAGCGTCAGGTCCAGGTCCCAGCCGATCTTCTTCCAGCGGTTGGTCGCGGGATCGTGATAGAGCAACTGGTTCTTGCCGCACTGGTCGGCGTTGCCGATCAGCGTCATGCTGGAAAGATAGTCGATAATCTGGTCCACGTCGGCGTACTGCAGGAGAAAGTCGTGCGCCTGCTGTTTGCTCACCGCCGTGAAGGCGGGTGGGCTGTTATAGTAAACGTTGAAACCCTCGATGAAGAACTCCAGGTCGGTCCAGTCGTTGGCCTCCTCGTTGCTGTTCTTGCGATAAGGCCCGGGATAGGTCGCCAAGGCGCGCTGGTCCGAGCTGGACTTGTAGAAGTTGCCCGTCGGGTCCAGTCCGTTGCGCTCCAGGAACTGCTCGTTGGGTTGCTCGATGTAGGTGTACAGCCCCCAGAAGCGGAAGGGGCTGGAACCTGACGTGAGGCGAAAGTGGATCGACTCGGTTTCGCAATAGGGCAGGCCCATGCGGCGCGTGATTTCCCAGCTGACGACCGCGTGCATGTAGCTCTTGTCGCACATGTCGCCGTTCAGATTCCAGGTCTTCTTGTCGCCGGGACGATTGTCCTTGTTGAAGCGGAACTTGAAGTTTTTCTTGTAATTGCCGAGGGCGGTGTTGCCGCGATGGCGCACGCGCACGCGGTCGTAGACCTTGCCTTCAATGACGATGGTAGCCGGCAGGTCGGAGCCGATGCTGTTGGTGGTCCAGGTGACCTGGTTGTAAGTGGAATGGAGCCAGATGTGGCGGAGGGGGGTCGCGGGGGTGCGATCCCAGGTGAAGTAGGCGCCGTTCGGGGTGGGTTCGGAAGGCTCGGGCCAGATTTGCAGATTGCCGAGCATGTCCTCGGCCCAGACCACGTAGCGCACGATCTTCTCGTTGGCCTGGCGGGGAAGGAAGGCGCCGTAGACGCCGTCGCCGGCGACGCCGTCGCCGGACAGCCGTCATCCCGCATGGGCAGCCTTCCGCCGCCCGTCCGTTGACGAGGGAGTACTGACGGTGGCGTAGCGGATGCCGTCGCTGTCGCGCAGCCGCGCGACTACCGCGCAGTCCTCGCTGGGTAGGGGGCACTCGGGGACCGTACCCACCTGGTCGATAAAGGGCGGCAGGTTGCCCAGGAGGCGATTATTGGATCGCCCCGGCGAATAGAGCGCCCCGCCCGGCGCGGAGACGGAACCATTGACGCCGCTGCCGGTGAAGCGCGCCGTCAAGCTCACGCCCGAGGTCAAGAATCGCACCCAGAACCGCACCTGGTAGGGCTGGCCCACCTGCACGGAGACCGCCATGTTGTACTGCTGGAACGAATCGTCGTCGCTGCCGCCCGCGCCGGTCGCAATGATATGAGCGCACTGTGCGCCGAAGAACGCGTTGTTGGAGAGCTTGGACTGACTGTGGTTGCCGGTTGCCCGCCAGCCGGTGGCATCGCCGATGACCACGTCCTCGTCCTCGAAGTCCCCCCACAGAACATGGTTGGTCTCCAAAGGATCGCCGACACGCACGACCTCGATGTTGTCGATCAGGCACTCGCCGGCGCCGGAGAGATAGAAGTAGATGCTGCTGCGGCCGCTGGTCTGGGTGCCGGTCCCGTTGATGGTGACGTACTGCCAAGGTTGCACCCCGCCGGCGCCGTTGGCGGCCCGCCAATTGGCCGGATCGTCGTTGTCCACGTAGGGATTCAGGCACTCCAGGCTGGGACCCTGCCCGTCGGGTGCGACCGGCCACCCCCCGCGGTCGTCGTAGCGCACGCTGTCGATCAGATTACCGGTGGCATCGGCGATGCCGATGCGCTCGCCCCCGTCCGCCAACTGCCCCCCGAACGGCCCCACCACGTTGCTGATCTGGTAGAACCGCGTGGCCTCCTCCACGTCCTTCGCCACCACCAGGAAGCCGCCCGCCGGTATGATCGTGCCCGGCGGGAACGTGTAGTCGATACCGGTGTAGAAATACCAGCCGGACACGTTGAGCGGGGCCGCGGAGATGTTGGTGACCTCGACGTACTCGCGCGAGGCGGCGTAGACGTCGCTGTCGGGATGGTACATGATCTCGTTGATGACCAGGGGGCCCTGGGCGAACAGAAGGGTGGGAAGCCCCAGGGCCAGGAGGAGGGCAGGCAACCGCGGCATCTTCAGGCAACGCTCCTCACGCCGGCGACGTCACGGGCCGTAGGTTGGCCCGTGGCAGGCGACTTCCTTACTGGGGAGAGTATAGCTTGGCGACGGTGGAAAATCCACCCGTTTTCGGCGGAACATATTGCGACTTGGTCGCAGGCACGATGGTTGGACGGTAGCTCGGGCTTGCTTGCCCGAATCACGGACCTGGAGGTCCGTGCCACCGGCCTGGCTCTCAACGCCGCCATTTTCATGGTTTTGCGGTAGAGGCAAGGCCCCACTAAAGACGGGTGCGGATAGATCTGCCATTTCGACCGAAGCCCCCTGTCATTTCGACCGAAGCCTCCTGTCATTTCGACCGAAGGGAGAAATCTTTCTCGCTGTTGTCACGGGGCGGGCGCGATGCAGGAGATTTCTCCCTTCGGTCGAAATGACATGACGTTGGCATGGAGCATGTCGCCGCCGCGGTGCGATGCAGAAGATTTCTCCCTTCGGTCGAAATGACATGACGTTGGCATGGAGCATGTCGCCGCCGCAGTGCGATGCAGAAGATTTCTCCCTTCGGTCGAAATGACAGCTACGATGGCGAACACGATTATGATTAAGATTGCGATTAAGATCACGAATCGTAATCGCAGGTGGAAAGGAGCCGGTCGCATGATTCGTCATCTTCTCATCTCTTGCCTTGCCGTTTTCTGGCTGGTCGCCGACGCCGCCGAACCCTTCTCCGGCGTACCCCCGATTCCCCCGGCCGCCCACCCTGAAACCGAGCTTTCGTTGCGCTTCTACCGGTCCGCCATGCACCAGGCGCGTTACGTGCGCAGTCTTCTATCCGTCTGGAAAGAGCATCCGGAATGCCTGGCCCTGGCCTGGAACAGCAACGAGCACGGAATCCGTCCCAACACGCATACAGCCTCGGGGTTGGCCGTACTCTCACGCTTCGGGCCGTTTGATCCCGCGATCGTGGGGGCGACGCGGGAGACTGTGGAACGCGAGGCCATCGCCCTGCTCGGGCGCGTCACCTCCACGCATCTGACCGGACCTTACGTCTGCGCGGACGGCAAGCGGTGGGGCGACCAGTGGCAGTCGGCCTACTGGGCGGGGCAGGCGGGCTGGGCCGCTTGGCTTCTCTGGGACCGGCTCCCTTCCGACCTGCAAACGGCCGTGGGACGCATGGTCGAGCACGAAGCAGACCGCTTTCTCGACCAGAAGCCGCCCGCCCAAGTCAAGGACGACACCAAGGCGGAGGAGAACGCCTGGAACGCCATGTGCATCGCGCTGGCGGCGCACATGTTTCCCAACCATCCGCGCCGCGCCGCCTGGCTCCGCGCCGCCGAGCTCTATACCCTGTCGTCGTTCTTACGCGCCGAGGACTTCGCGCCCGGCGCGCTCTCCCAATACGGCGAGCTGCTCACGGACCTGTCCGGGCCCAACATCCACTCCGATTACACCCTGGAAAACCACGCCCGCGTCCATCCCGACTACATGACCACGTTCTCGCTGCTCAACAACCAGATGTTCTACCATCACGCCGCCGGCCGACCGCTCTCGCCCGCGGTCCGACACAACCAGGCGGGCATGGTGGAGGTCCTCAAGTATCTGTCGCTGGACTGCGGAGGCTTTTATTACGCCAACGGGCAGGACTGGGAATTGCACCGTGAGCCGGCGTGGGCCGGCAAGTGGAGCACGGTCGCGTTGACCTTTCAGGATCGCGAGGCCGCGCTCATGGCCGAGCGGGCGCTGGAAAAGACCGAGAAGATGCAGGCGCGCTCGGCGACCGGATGCGCCTATCTGCCGGGCGAGTGGTTCTTTCCCAGTACCCAGCAGTCCGTGCTGGAGTCGCAGGCGCTGGCCTACCTGGCGCAGCGTTGGTTCGGCCCGGTTCCCCAGCCGGTTTCAGCCGCGGAGTTCGACCGGCGCCATAACGGACTGCGTCTCTTCGAGGCCGGCAGGTTCCTCTGCCTGCGTACGGACAAGATGACGGCCTCCATGTCGTGGGGCGCGCAGGTGATGGGACTGGTGGCGTTGCGCGGCAAGGATTTTCTCACCTCGCCGGACCCGGCGGGCCTGGTCGGCTGGGTGCAGGAGGTCGGCGCCCGCCGTGATCGCATCGAGCTGGTCTCCGCGACGGTGGAACTGTCGCCCGTGCCTTGCGCACGACTCCTTCTGTCGCGCGCCGGCGGCAAGGTGCGGCAGCAGACGGCGACCTATCTAGTCGAACCGGATACGCTGGTGTTCCTCTCCACGCTGCGCGCCACGACCGACGTGACGCTGGAGTCCTGGTCGCTGGGTGTCGTGGGCATCGTCAACGATCCCAACCACGTCTATCAGCCGGGCCATCGCCTATTGGAATACTCAGGTGGTCGATTACGGGTGGAAAGCGCGGGCGAAGAAGAAGTGATGCGACCCTGGCCGGCCTGTGGCTCAACGTGGATCGGCGCCTGCGACTGGATTTTGCCGGCGACGGGGAAACCTTCCTCCTGGATCGCCCGAGCATGGAACGGGGGCGGTTGACGGAGTTGCTTATCCCCGCGGGCGGCCGCGCGCCGGGAACCTTCTCCGCCGGCCGGACCATCGCCCGGCTGGGCATGATCGTCCGCGCGGACTGCGCGTCGCTGGCGCCCGCCCCGCTCTCGCTCTCCGGCGAAGGAGACGAGCTTTCGCTCTCCTGGCAGGGCCGCCGCTACGCGCTCAGAGGAAGCGCAGAATGAAGGGATAGCGGTAGCGCTGGCCCTGGTTGGCCTTCATGGCCGCGATCACGAGGAACACCACATGCGCCACCACGACGATGCCGGTGACGATGATGCCGATGCAGAACAACCAGAGAATCCCGGCGACAATGTGGGCGATCAGGATCGTGATGTTGAAGTTGAGGGCTTCGCGGCCCTGGTCGTCGACGAGAGGGTATTCGTCCTTCTTGATCAGCCAGACGACCAGCGGGCCGATGATCCAGCCGAACGGGATGAGGTAACCGGACAGGGCGGAGAGATGGCAAAGCATGGCGAAGGTGTTTTCCTGCGATGATCCGTTGCTCATGGCGCGCCTCGCTGTGGGTTCATTAAGAGACACGCGCATGTTACTACAGGAGGGCGTCTCGCGCCAGCTCATCTCGCGGCAGCCCGTCTCACATTTGATGGGAGCGCCAAGCCACTGTCATTTCGACCGCGGCTGTCATTTCGACCGAAGGGAGAAATCTTCCGCCTCTCGGCAGTCGCTGCGACAAGGCCGGGAGGGATTTCTCCCTTCGGTCGAAATGACAAACGCTTGTCTCCGGCGGCGGGGGCGACTGCCTAGCCAGTCGCCCGGTTTTACGGCATAGTGGCCGGGCTTGGCCCATTCTCTGCAGGAGTCTTCACGATGTCCGCTCCCTCTCCAGGTCCCATCGGTCCCATACGTCCCATGCGCGCCGACGAATGCGCCGCAGTCGCGCGCCTATGGTCGCTGGCGTTCCGGGGCGGCGACGCCCTGCCCGAGGATCGCCTGGCGCCCAAAGAGGGCCGCGAAATCTTCGTCGCGGAAGGCGAGCCGGGACTCGTGGGCGCCTATGAACTCAACGCGACGCACTTCTACGTGCGCGGCCGGCGCCTCTCCGCGGGCGCCATCCGCTCCGTGGCCGTCTCTCCCGAATGCCGGCAGAGCGGAGTCGGCCACGCCCTCATGCGCCACAGTCTCTCCGCCATGCGCGGGCGCGGGCTGGCCTGGTCGGTTCTACATCCCGTGCGCGAGAGCTACTACGCGCGCTTCGGTTACGCGCCCGCCGGTCGGCGGATCGTTCTCACGTGTCCGCTCTCGATTTTCCCGAGGCTTGAACTTGATCTGCCGGTGCGACTCTTGACGCTGGAGGATTGGCCGCAGGTGGAGGGAGCCTATCACGCCTGGGCGGCGCGCTACTCGGGCACGCACGCACGCAGCGGCTTCGACTGGTCGCGCGTGCACTGGTCGGGCGAACCCACCCCCGCGCAAGTGGTCGCAGTAGGCGAGCCGGCGGAAGGCTTCGCCGTGCTGCGCCTGAAGAAAGGATTGCGCCCGGCCCAGGAGGTGAGCGAGGTGGTCTGGAGCAGCGCGCGCGGCTACCGGGCGCTGCTCTCGGCGCTGGGACGGATCGGTTATAACGGCGCCACGCTCACCTGGCCGGAGCCTGGCGACAGCCCCTTCTGGGCGCTCTTTTGCGAGTACGGACTGGAGGCGACGGTCGAGCGCCCGCCCATGTATCGCATAATCGACGCGCCCGCGGCCTTGCGTGCGCTGGGAGCGGACGGCGAGGGCGAGTTTACGCTGGAGTTGCGCGACCCGCTCCTGCCCGAGAACGCCGGACCGTGGCGGGTGCGCTTTGGGGCGGGAAGCGTCACGGTCGAGCCGGCCTCGACCGCTCAACTGGCCTTGGACGTACGAACGGCCGCGCAGGCGCTCCTGGGCGAGCCGTCGCTGGCCGACCTGGCCGCCGCCACGCGGCTGCTGCCGCGCTTTCCCACCCACTGCGCGGATTTCTTTTGACGACTCCGGAGTTCAGGCTTCAGCCTGCCTGTTTCGCAAACTCCCGGAGTTCAGGCTTCAGCCTGCCTGTTTCGCAAACTAAAGTTTGTACTCCGGGTTTCCTACTCCGGTTGTGTCGTCTACTTCCGCAGCTCGGGATACTTGTCCATCCACGCCAGGCGCGGATAAGGCACGTCGTAACCCTTGACCGAATGCCAGAGGATGCGATTCAAGGTGTCCTCGTCGGCCAGGTCCACGTCATCCAGCGGCAACTCCAGCGACTTCTCCGCCCAGTAGCGCTGCGGGCCGTCCAGCTGCGACAGCCCGGGGTTCATCTGGTCCAGGGGAATGTTGTTGGGAAGCGCCGTGTAGGGCGTATAGTCCGCCTGGTCGGTGAAACAGTTACGCATGGCCGTCGCCGACAGGTCGAACTGGTTCATGGGCGGCAGCCCCAGGATGAGCTCGATGGTCTTGACCATGCCCGTCTGCGTGTAGTGCGTGCTGTCCACGAACTTGCGCTTGGTGTAGGGACTGATGACAAAGGCGACGGTGCGATGGCCGTCCACGTGGTCCACGCCCGCCTGCGGATCGTCCTGCACCACGAAAATGCAGGTTTCCTTCCAGTAGCGGCTCTTGGAAATGGCCTCGACCACGCGCCCCAGGGCCAGGTCGTTGTCGGCGACCGCCGCGCGGGGCGTGGGATAGCCGGGCCGCGTGCCCGCCGTATGGTCGTTGGGCAGGAGCATCATGCACAGGTTGGGAAACCTGCCGTTCTTCTCGAACTCGGCCAGCTCCTTGATGAACTCGTTGGCCCGATACACGTCGGGCACGATGCTGGGAAAGCCGATCGTGGTCGTGCAGGTGTAAGGCTCCAGACTGGCGACAGAGGCGCGCCCGGTGATGCTGATTCTGCCCGTGCCGTCGATGAAGTCCCGGTAGCAGTCCAGAAACGTCGCGTTGCGCGGGCGGATGGTCGCAAATACGAACTCGCCGTAAGTGCGAAACGACAGCCCGTGAGCCAACGCATTGTCCCACAAGAAGCCCGAACCGGCATACGCCAGCGCGTCCCCGCCCGGATAGGGATAGGATCGCACCCAGCCGCCGAAGGAACGCTCCAGGTAACTGGTGACGTAGGCCTCGTTGGTCCACTGATGGCCGTCGGCGGAGAGAATGCCGGAGCAGTAGAAGTTGTCGAACAGCGTGAACTGCCGGGCCAGCGCGTGGTGGTTGGGCGTGACCTCCTCGCCGAAATGCACCAGACTCGGATCGCCGTTGCCCTCCGGCATGTCGCCGAGGACCTGGTCGTAGGTGCGATTCTCCTTGATGATATAGACCACGTGCTTGAAGACGGAGGGTTCACCGTGGTTCTCGGGCACGGGCACGGGGGGCTTGTCGCTCTCGGCGGAGAGGAGGCTGCGGCGGGCGTAGCCGATACGGTTGTTGTTGTCCACGATGGTCGTGTACTCGGCCAAACGGGTGGCGTCGGGGACGGGGATGAGGCTGACGGAGCCGCGATGGTCGTGGGTGTTGAAAGCGCCCTGATTGCTCGTCCGGGGCGTGCGGGATCCGACGCCCTTCACGTTGGCGACCAGAAGCAGCCGCCCGCGATCGCCCAGCTTCACGTCGCCGGGATACCAACCGGTGGGAATCTGGCCCACGATGCGGGAGTTTTCCGGCCCATCCGGCCGCTCACCGGCGCGCGCCGATAACGCAACCACGGCGATGGCGTTGTTGCCGCCGTTGGCCACGTAGAGCGTGGCCCCGTCGCGCGAGAGGGCGACCGCGTTGGGCGCGCTACCGAAGGGAAAATCGGCGTGCGGCCGCGCTGAAATCGTCTCAACGACTTCCAGCTTGTCCGTGTCGACCACGCTGATGACGTCGCTGTTGGGACAGGCCACGAACAGCCGCTTCTCCGAGCGCGACAGCGCCATACCGGAGGGATGCAGGCCCGTGTCGATCTGCTTGGTCTCCCGGCCGGCCGCGAGGTCCACCACCGAGACGGTCCCGCTCTTGCCGATGCCGCGCTCATCCACTTCGACCATGGTCCCCGAGCTTTCCGCCGAGGCATCCTCGGGGCCTGGATGCCGTCCGCCCCAGTTGGAGACGAACAGTCGGTCGCCCGAGACCAGCACCTCAAAAGGCGCCACGCCCACGGGAATCTGCGTGAACTCTTTGGTTTCCAGATTGACGACCGCCACGCTGTTGTTGCGCGACAGGCAGACATAGGCGGTGGCGCCGTCAGGACTGAGCGCGATGCCCGCCGGCCCGGAGCGTCCCTCCCCGCCAGGGCCGGGAAAGGTCACGACGCCTTGCTGAATCAGCGTGCGATTCTCCAGGCTGAAACCCACCAGTTGGTTCTCGGTGTTGGTGACGTAAAGGCGGTCGCCGGCGCGGTTCCAGACCAGGCCGGTCCAGGTCGCCCCGCCGCGCAGGGGCACGCTGTGGCGGATGACCTGCTGCTCCAGCTCGATGAGCATCACGTCGCGGAAGTTCTTGACCGCCAGAAGTCCGCGCTCGGGGTCGGGATGCAGCGCCACGTTGGTGGGACGGCCGAAGAACTCGATCTGAAAGCCCGCCGGCCGCAGGACCTGGTGGGTCGGGACGACGATGCTGCCGTCCGGTTGCGGGCCGACGTGGATCGTCTCCTCCTCTGCGACGGCCAGCGCGGCGCACAGAAACATGGCAGGAATCAGGCGAATGAAGCGTGAATGCATGGCGACCTCCGTGGACAAACGATGGGGCAGGCTAGCAAAGGATGGCGGGCGCGGCAACCCAAGTCGAGAGGGAGGCCGGCTCGGTGCGCGGTGCGCACCCTACGGCTCTGCCATTTCGGGGGGCGGCATCGGTGCGCGGTGCGCACCCTACCGGGTAGTCTCCTCGCGCGGCCGCGTGCACGTGCGCCGGATGAGATACCTTTGCGCATAGAGGAGCAGGATGAACGTCGCCGAGAGGACCAGGGCCATCCACCAGGCGCGGCCGTGCGGCGGCGGCTGATGCGCCGACATGCGCACCAGCCAGTCCCAGTACTGGCCCAGCGTCTCGGGCTTGTAGCGCAGGTGCGGAACCACCGCGGTCCGCTCCATGGTTTGAAACAACAGGCGTATCAGCAGCGAGGCGAGCGGGCCGGAGAAGAGCGCGACCACCAGTGGGCGCGCGGGACGGGCGCGGCGGCTGTCGCCGTAGGAGGCGTAGCCTGCCGCGCCCACGGCGACCCCGCCGGCCAGCGCCGCCAAGAGCGAGAAGAAGTACAAGAGCGTGAGCGAGGAGAGCGCAAAGACGTCCATGTGCAGCAGCCATTGCAGCGCGGCGAAGAGGCCGGCGGCCAGAAAGAAGGCGAGGCCGCCGCAGAAGGTGGCGTAGGCGACGCGTTCCAGGCTGCGGTTCACGGCGCCTCCCGCGGGGTCGCCTCCCAGAGGAGGCGCTGGCGCGCCGCGTCGGGCGCGAAGTTCTCCGCCTTGACCCCCAGCAGTCGTACCGGTCGCGGCCTGGGCAGGGCGCCGTGAAAGAGGCCCAGCGCGAAGTGCGCAAGACTCTCCGCGCTGTCCAGCGGATCAGCGGGCGACAGACTGCGCGACAGGGTCGAAAAGTCGGCCAGGCGTATCTTCACGCCCACCGTGCGCGGCGAAAGCTGTTCCTTGACCAGGCGGTCCCAGACGCGATGCGCCAGAAGCTCGAGCGCCTCGTCCTGCTTTTCGGGATCGGCCAGGTCGGGGGTGAAGGTCTGCTCGCGCGAGACGCTCTTGACCACTCGCTCGGGGTTGACGGGTGAGGGATCAAACCCGCGGGCGAGATCGTAAAAGCGGGCGCCCGCCGCCTCGCCGAAGTGTTCGCAGAGCGTCTCGCGGCTGCACGCCCGCAAGTCCGCCACGCGGCGCAGGCCCAGTTCGGCCATGCGCGCGGCGGTGCGAGGTCCGACTCCCGGCAGCCGTCGCACCGACAGAGGCAGGAGAAACCGCTCCACCTCTTCAGGTCGCACCGGAAAGAAGCCGTCCGGCTTGTCGATGTCGGAGGCGATCTTGGCCAGAAAGCGGTTGGGGGCCAGTCCCACGGAGCAGGAGAGGCCGGTTTCCTCGCGCACGCGCGTCTTCAGGTTCTGCGCCAGGAGTACCGCGTCGGCGAAATCGTGGACCGCCGCGGAGATGTCCAGGTAGGCTTCATCCAGCGAAATGGATTGCACGAGCCGAGTATAGCCGCGAAAAATATCCATGATGCGCGCGGAGACTTCGGCATAGAGCGGCAGGCGCGCGGGCACGACGATGGCGCCAGGGCACAGTTCCAGCGCCTGGCGCATGGGCATGGCGCTGCGCACGCCGAAGCGCCGCGCCTCGTAGGAGCACGCCGCGACTACCCCGCGCCGTTCCGCCGAACCTCCCACCAGCACCGGCCGGCCCGAGATCTCCGGGTTGGCCAGTTGCTCGACGGACGCGAAAAAGGCGTCCATGTCCACGTGCAGAATGGCGCGCAGGGGGGCATCGTCCATGTCTGGGAGCATAGGGACGGTACGGACGCGTGTCTATATTCTCTGAGTAGCCCCTCATGGGCCTTCGGCCCACCCACCAACTATGAAAATTGCGCCGTGGCAAGTGTCCTTTCCTACGCGTCAACGAGTGCAGCCTGTTTTCGGAACAGAGCGAAAATGCAGGAATGTAAGCCGTGTCCTCGAGTAGGCCCCGCCGTGGCACAACCATTTGGAGGTAACAGGCAACTTTGGGGCCGTATCGAGAGGCACGGCGGCTTGGCATCAATCTGCCCGCGTCAAAGCCGTCCTCTCGATACGCGGCGCGAAGGTGTATCTCGCATCTCAGTAGGTTTCACGGCGCGCCGCTACTCGAGGACTCGGGTTTTTCTCTTTTCCCGACATCTCCGGTCCCCCCCTCTTTCGGAGCAGGGGTGTGCGTGGCAGGACCGATGGGACGGGTAACGCACGCGAGCCGGCGAGACGCCGGCGCTACGACTCCTGGCGCGGGTCCTACGCGCCGAATTTCACCAGTCGCCCCGCGTGCGCCAGCATGAGCGCCATGAGATGTTTCGACTCGAACTGTCCCAACCCCCCGCGCGCGCACTGACTCTCCCCGAAGGCCGTGCACTCATCCACGCGCGCCAGCGGCGACCACAAGAGCAGGGGAACCGGATGGAAGCTATGCGCCTTCATCCGGCAGGGCGTCGAATGGTCGCCGGTGACGGCCAGGCAGGCCGGTCCCAGCTTCTCGATCTCAGGAATGAGCGCGTCGCACTCCTCCAGCACCTTGACCTTGGCGGCGAAGTTGCCGTCCTCGCCGCTGGAGTCGGTCTTTTTGACGTGAATGAAGAAGAAGTCGAAGTCGTTCCAGGCGGCGGCCAGGCGCGCCAGTTGGGTGGCGAAGCTGTCGCCGGCCTCCAGAAGCGTCATGCCGCAGAGCTGCGCCACGCCGCGATACATGGGGTAGACGGCGATGGCGGCGGGCTTGATGTTGAACCGATCGCCCATGCTGGGGATGGGCTCGTAGGCGTCCAAGCCGCGCACCAGGATGCCGTTGGCGGGCTGATCGTCCTTGAGAACGTCGAACGCCTGGCGGATGAACTGGTTGACGATGTCGGCGGTTTTCTGCGCCGAGGCGGGCGCGCCGGGATGCGGCTGGACCGGCAGCGGCGGCTTGCCGGTGACCTGCGGATCGCTGTCGGAGAGTTCGCCGGAGAGGCCCTCGCCGCGAAAGACGACCGCGGCGCGATGCTCCTTCTCGGGACGCACGAAGACCTGGACGCCCGGAATCGACACGCCCTCGTTGAAACTGGTCCACGAGTTTGGAGGAGACTTGGTGGCCAGCGCGGCCGGCGCGCCGGTCGGTGATGACGCCGTTCTTATCCAGGGTGCAGAAGTTGATGCGCCCCGCCACGTCGCCGCGGCGGATGTCGGTGAAACCGACGCCCAGAGCGGACAGAATGCCACGCCCGACTACGGTCTCCAGCGGGTCGTAGCCGAACAGCGACAGATGCGCGGGGCCGCTGCCGGGCGTGATCCCCGGGCCGATGGGATGGATCAATCCCAGCGTGCCCGCCGCCGCCAGCCGGTCCAGGTTGGGCGTGCGCGCCACTTCCAGCTCGGTTCCCTTGCCCTCGGACAATCCGCCCAGGCCGTCGAATACGAGCAGGACGATTTTTTTGTCCCGCATGGGTTGTGCAAGTTGAGAAAGAATGGACATGGAGTACTCCAGATGGGGGTAGAATAAGTTGCGCGCATGGTAAGGCGGGACCGGGGAGCTGTCAACGCCACGCCCCCTCACCCTATCCCTCTCCCCAAGGGAGAGGGGACCGGACCTCTCCCAGGGAGAGGTTCGCGCGCCGCGCGCTTGCCTCCCGCATGAGTTTGTGCCAGACTGAGGCCGAAGCGGCGGGTCCTCCGCCAGGGAGCGCGCGGCGAGAGCATGGTCAAGCCCCTTTCCAGCATTCTTATCAAGCCTACCGGCGCGGACTGCAACATCGACTGCACGTACTGCTTCTATCTGGAAAAAGCCTCGCTCTATCCCGAGCGCCCCGTGCACCGCATGAGCGGGGAAGTTCTCGAGGCCATGGTGCGACAGGGGATGGAGTACGGAGGCGGCGGCATCACCTTCAGCTGGCAGGGCGGCGAGCCCACGCTGATGGGCCTGCCCTTTTTTGAGAAGGCCGTCGCGTTCCAGCAGCGCTACGGTCGTCCGGGGCAGCGCGTCGCCAACTCCATGCAGACCAACGGCCTGCTCCTGGACGAACAGTGGGCGGAGTTCTTCCGCAAGTATCGTTTTCTCATCGGGCTGTCGCTGGACGGCCCCGAGCACGTGCACGACCACTATCGCGTGACGAAAAACGGCCGTCCCACCTGGGCCAAGGTCGTCGAGAAGGCGCGGATGCTCCTGACGACCGGGGTGCAGGCCAACGTGCTGGTGGTCGTCAGTGATTATTCAGCCCGGTACGCGCGCGAAATCTACCGGTTTCTGTCCGAGCTGGGCTTCACCTTCATGCAGTTCATCCCGTGCGTGGAGACGGACCCGGGCGACCGCACGCGCGCCGCCCCGTATTCCGTCAGCGCGGAGGCCTACGGGCGGTTTCTCTGCGAGGTGTTCGACTGCTGGCAGGCGGACTGGCGGGACGGCCGCCCGCGCACCAGCGTGCGCTGGATCGACTCGGTTTTTCATACCTACGTGGGCCGGATCCCGCCCGAGTGCACGCTGCTGCGCGAATGCGGCTGCTACGTGGTAGTCGAGCACAACGGCGATGTCTACGCCTGCGACTTCTTCGTCGAGGGCGACTGGAAGCTGGGCAACTTGTTGTCGGGATCGCTCTTCGACATGCTCAATTCGGAGCGGCAGGCGGAGTTCGGGCGGTTGAAGGCGCAGTTGCCGCCGGAGTGCCCGCCCTGTCCTTGGCTGTCGCACTGTTACGGCGGTTGCACGAAAGACCGGCTGCGGGATCCGGCGGACGGCGGCTCCAACCACTTCTGCGGGTCGTACAAGATGTTCTTCGAGCACGCGCACGAGACGCTGTCGCGGCTGGCGGAGGATTTTGTGCGGCAGCAGAACTGGCGGCGGGCCTTGGCGGCGGGCGTGGACCCGGCCCAACTGGGTCGTAACGATCCCTGTCCTTGCGGCAGCGGAAAAAAGTATAAGGCGTGTTGTAAAAATTAGGGTCAGCGCCTAATTTCGGCGCAAGGACCGCCGGATGGCGTGAGACCTCTTGCAAAATTAGGCGCTGACCCTATTTTTTCAGCTTGGCGAACACATAGACGCCCATGGTGTAAATCGCCAGCAGGAGAATCTTCACGAACTTGACGCGGCGGCCGGGCAGCATCTCAAGCCGTCCTGCGCAAGACGTTGAGCGCGTATTTCAGGCGATGATACCCCTGCCGGGGATGCTTGAGCGCCTTGAGAAAATACAACGGATCGGTGAACGTGCGGCGAATCTTCATCTGCTCCCACTCGCGATAGGCCCGCTTCTGCATCTCCTCCAGGTCCTCGGGGTCCAGATGCTCGGTGCGAATCACCGCGGTGGTCCCGCCGTCGTAATCGTCCCAGTGGCGCGAAACCAGATAGCCCTTCTCCTCCATGTACTTGTACATCTTGCTGCCGGGGAAGGGGGTGCAGATGGAAAACTGGAGACTGTCGGGATTGACGTGGCGGACGAACTTAAGCGTCTCCTCCATGGTCTCGCGGGTTTCGCCGGGCAGGCCGAAGGTGAAGGTCAGATGCACCTTGATGCCCAGGCGCTTGGTGAACTTGACCATGCGCTCGGCGGCGCCCAGGTCCAGGTTCTTGTCGGAGCCGTCCACGATGGCCTGGTTGGCGGACTCGATGCCGTACTTGATGCCCCACAGGTTGCTCCTGCGCATGGCGACGAGCATCTCGCGGGTGTTGGTGTCGGCACGTGCCATGGCCGCCCAGGGGATGTCCAGCCCCCGCCGCATCTTCTCCTCGCACAGCGCGATGATGCGCTTCTCGCCGATGTTGAAGGTGTCGTCGTCGAAGTAGGCGCTGCGCATTCCGTAGTCTTTCACGCACATCTCCATCTCATCGATGCAGTCGATGGGGTCGCGTGTGCGGTAGCTCCGGTTGCCGTACATGATCTGCGGCCAGGCGCAGAAGATGCATCCGTAGGGACAGCCGCGGCTGGCCCACATCTGCACCGACGGCTCGGGGATGTTGCCGGGCACGTCGTGATAGACGCGCATGGGCAGAAAATGCCGCGCCGGCCAGGGATACTCGTCGATGGGCGGCGCATTGGGCGGCTTGTTGTTCTTGTGCACCTGCCCGGACCCGTCCCGGTACAGCAGCCCGGGCACCTCCACCGGCTCGCGGCCCGCCTCCAATGCCTTGACCAGCTCCAGCAGGTTGTACTCATATTCCCCGATCAGCGTGTAGTCCATCAGGTTGCACTGGGCAAAAAACCGCTCGTGGTACATCTCCTCGTGGATGCCGCAGAAGACCGTGGGCCGCCGGCCGATGCGCTGGTGCACGCGCGCCGCGGTGTCCATGTCGGTCAAAAACGAGGCGGTACTCACCTCATAGACCACGAGGTCGGGGTTGAACGTCTGGATTCTGTCGATGAACTGCTCGGTCGTCATGCGTTCGGCGATGCCGTCCACCAAGAGCACGTCGTAGCCGGCTTTCTCCAGAATCGCGGCGGCGTAGGCCAGGTAGAAGGGGAAGGGCATGTAGCGTTCGGTGCAAGCCTCGAAGTGCGGCCAGCGGGAACCGGCGCGTACGCCGTAGTAGCCGGGCTTGGTATTCCAGGGGGAATTGCCGAGAAAAACACGCATCGCTGACCTTCCTGTTCGGCGAGGGCGGAGGACATGAGCCGCCGCCGACCGACCCGGTGAGTGTAACACAACCGAGCCAGCTTGCGCAGCTGGACGGTTAGCATAGCGCACGCGACGGCTGGAGTCAACACAGGAGATTGAGACGCAGCTACGGGCGGTGGAAGCGGCGCCATCCGTCTTTCATGCTCCGCCTGCGGCGTGGCCTGCACGGCCCAGGCGGGACCTACGCTCATCGCGGGTTCCCGCTCGCCACGCTGTGCTCGCTGAAGCGATCCAACTCCTCTCCCCGTGCACGAAAACGGCGAGAGTCGCGCGGTCGGGATCGATTCGGAATGCAATCCCATTCGGCCTAACCGAGTCCTGACAATCGACGGTGCTTGCGAGACACAAAAAAAAACCCGCCTTGCGGCGGGCTTTTTGTTTGCGAATCCGTGCTCGGACAATTGAGGAAGCGCAACGCAGCGGGCTTCATCCCGGATGGGATGATCGACCTGAGAGCTGTCCCCGGCAAGGGTTGACGAAGGAACCGGCGAGGCTTCCGGCCGCCCCAGGCGAACTGGGGGGTTTCTTTTCATCCTCGCGGTTCTTTCCCCTTGCGGGGCATAAGCTCCTTAGAAAGGAGGTGATCCAGCCGCACCTTCCGATACGGCTACCTTGTTACGACTTAATCCCCCTCACCGAGCGCACCTTCGGCAACTCCCTCCCTTGCGGGTTAGGCCATCGACTTCGGGTGCACCCAACTCGGGTCATTTGACGGGCGGTGTGTACAAGGCCCGGGAACGTATTCACCGTAGCGTAGCTGATCTACGATTACTAGCGATTCCGGCTTCATGGGGTCGAGTTACAGACCCCAATCCGAACTGAGGCCGATTTTTTGCGATTGGCTCCACCTCTCGGTCTTGCGACGCTTTGTATCGGCCATTGTAGCACGCGTGTAGCCCAGGGCGTAAGGGCCATGATGACTTGACGTCGTCCCCACCTTCCTCCGACTCATCGTCGGCAGTCTCCCTAGAGTCCCCGGCATGACCCGCTGGTAACTAGGGAAAAGGGTTGCGCTCGTTGCGGGACTTAACCCAACATCTCACGACACGAGCTGACGACAGCCATGCAACACCTGTCTACCTAAGACCCCTGTTTCAGGGGGGCCACGGTCCCTTTCGGTGATGTCAAGCCCTGGTAAGGTTCTTCGCGTTGCGTCGAATTAAACCGCATGCTCCACCGCTTGTGCGGGCCCCCGTCAATTCCTTTGAGTTTCAGTCTTGCGACCGTACTCCCCAGGCGGGGCACTTAATGCGTTAGCTCCGGCACAGGAAGGGTCGATACCTCCTACACCTAGTGCCCAACGTTTACGGCCAGGACTACGGGTATCTAATCCCGTTCGCTCCCCTGGCTTTCGCGCCTCAGCGTCAGTTACGGCCCAGCAAGTCGCCTTCGCCACTGGTGTTCCTCCCAATATCTACGCATTTCACCGCTACACTGAGAATTCCACTTGCCTCTACCGCACTCAAGCAACGCAGTATCAAAGGCCATTTCCCGGTTGAGCCGTGGAGATTTCACCCCTGACTTACGCTGCCGCCTACGCGCCCTTTACGCCCAATGAATCCGAATAACGCTCGCCCCGCCCGTATTACCGCGGCTGCTGGCACGGACTTAGCCGGGGCTTATTCTTTGGGTACTGTCAAACGGAACGGGTATTAACCGTCCCGCCTTTCATCCCCAACAAAAGGACTTTACAATCCGAAGACCTTCATCGTCCACGCGGCGTCGCTCGGTCAGGCTTTCGCCCATTGCCGAAGCTTCTAGACTGCTGCCCCCCGTGGGGGTATGGGCCGTATCTCAATCCCATTGTGGCTGACCATCCTCTCAGACCAGCTATCCATCATAGCCATGGTGGGCCGTTACCCCGCCATCAAGCTAATGGAGCGCGGGCCCCTCCTCGGACGGAAGGTCCTTGCGGATCCCCTCCTTTACTGGCGGAACCATGCGGTCCCGACAGACTATGCGGTATTAGCCCTGGTTTCCCAGGGTTGTCCCCCATCCAAGGGCAGGTTGCCCACGTGTTACTCACCCATTCGCCACTCTACTCACCACCCGAAGGCGGCTTTCGCGTTCGACTTGCATGCCTTATCCACGCCGCCAGCGTTCATTCTGAGCCAGGATCAAACTCTCCGAAGAGTTTATCTCGTTTGATCTTGTAATCGGATTCTGTTTCCGTAAGTCCTCATCGGACCAACGGACCCGCTGCGTTGTGTGGCTTCCTCAATTGTCAAAGAACGGATTCGCGACCGGAAGCGGTCCGAAGCTCTTGCCGAGCAGAAGGCGAAATATACCCCTTTCGCCCTTTCTGTCAAGCAGAAAAAACGCCCTCGAAGCGATTTTTTTCCGCCGTCGCCTGTCTTGACTCCGCTTCCCTCCTCCGCCCATGCGGCCTATGCTGGGGGGGGCGGAGCGCCCTCGTCCGGGCCGCTCCTTTTACTCGGCCCCCATCCTGACTTCAAGGGGATTCCGCCGCCCATGCGCACCTTCCCTTCCCGCCCCTGGTGGTACGTGGGACTGACCCTTTTCGGCCTCGCCTTCGGCTACCTGGAGGCCGGCATCGTCGTCTACCTGCGGGCCTTGTACTATCCCGAGGGGTTCGCCTTTCCCCTTGTTTTGCCGGAAGATACGTTCGTCCTGACGGTCGAGGTGGGACGCGAGGCGGCGACCCTTTTCATGCTCCTGGGCGCCGCCTTGGCCGCCGGCTGGAACGGCTGGACGCGCTACGCCGCCTTCTCCCTCCTCTTCGGGGTTTGGGACATCATCTATTACCTCGTGCTCAAGTGGCTTTTGGACTGGCCGGAGTCGATTCTGGACTTCGACGTGCTCTTTCTTATCCCCGTGCCGTGGATCGCCCCCTGCCTGGCCCCGATCCTGATCTCGGTCGGACTGATTCTCTCGGCCATTGTGATCGAGCGGCTGGACGCGCGCGGCGTTTCCTTCTCGCCGAACCGCTGGGAATGGGCGCTTGCGGTGGGGGGAGGCGTGATCGCGCTTTACACGTTCATGCGCGATCTTCCCGCGGGACTCCACCAGGCGATGCCGATGCCGTACCCGTGGGGGCTGTTTGCGCTGGGGTATCTCCTGGCGCTGGCGGCGTTCATTTCCGCCTGCCGCCGCGCGCTCCGCTGACGCCGGCGTCCCGCCGACACGCTTCGAGCCACGTCGTCGCCGCCGGGGGGAGGCAGATGCGGTTTCTTACACTTGCCGGCGTAGCTGTCATTTCGACCGAAGGAGAAATCTTCTGCCTCGCGCTCGACCCGCGGTAACGGCGAGAAAGATTTCTCCTTCTGGTCGAAATGACATGCTCAATGCCACCGAAATGACAGCCAATGCCACCGAAATGACAAGGTCAATGCCACCGAAATGACGGCTTCAACTCCGTCTGAATTACTTCGGTGCCACCTTTTGTACTCAAAGGGTGCGCGGTGGGCGGAAACCTCGCAATTACGCGGCAAAGTAACGACGTTGCGTGCGGCGCAAAGTCGGTCCTGTCGAGGGATGGTGGCGCCTGATCGCGCCGCCCGAGAGCTGGCGGTGCGGACGGAGCGGCGGACTTGTTTTCCCTGCAAAACCCGATAGACTGAGCGGACTTGCGTCGAAACGGGGAGGCAGGATGATACGGACCGGCGCCCACCTTGATGGTCTCGCTGCACGGCGGCCACTCAGGCCAGTTCTGCGCCCATGCCGGCCCCTGGCACGCTGCGGAAGTGCTCAAGCCGCCGCCGCGGGCGGCGGGCTATCATACTTATGGCGTGACGGAACACGCCCCCAGAAGCGAGGCCCGCTTTCTCTATCCCGAAGAGCTCGAGCTGGGTTGGACTACCAAGACGCTGGCGGACAACTTCCACGCCTATGCGCGCGAAGCGGCCGCCCTGGCGCAGGAGTTCGCCGACCGGTTGACCATCCTCTGCGGGTTTGAAATCGAAGTCGTGCCCGCCCGCGAGTACGCCAAGCTGATGAGCAGCCTGCGCCACATGTACCATTTCCAATACATGGTCGGCTCGGTGCATTACGTGGACGAGATTCTTATCGACGGCGCGTTGTCTGAGTTCAATCGGGCCGTCACGCACTGCGGAGGAGTCGAGCCGCTGGCGGTGCGTTACTATGACGCCGTCGCGGCCATGATCGAGGAGATGCGACCGGAGGTCGTCGCGCACTTTGACCTCATCCGCAAGAATGCGCCGGACGAGGCGTCGGTGGATTCGGCGAAGATTCGCGCCGCGGCGGAGCGGGCGCTGGCAGCGGTCGCGGCGCACGGCGCCATTCTCGAGCTGAACACGGCGGGCTATCGCAAAGGCCTGGGACGGCCCTACCTGGCGCCGTGGATGCTCGACCGCGCGCGCGAAATGAACCTGCCCGTCTGCTTCGGCGACGACAGCCACGGACCCAGCGACGTGGGCGCGGGCATGAACCAGGCGCGGCAGTACCTCCTGGACCACGGCATCCGAGAGATCACCTACCTTGCGCGCGAGCGCGGAAAACTGGTGAAGCGGAAGGCGCCGCTGTAGGGTGCGCACCGCGCACCGACGGGGCACACTCCCACCACTGAAGCCCGTACTCCGGAACCCCTCATCATCCGCGTGTCACGTGCTCGTGCCAGGCGACCAGCCGCTGCCGCAGCGACGCGGCGCGCCGGCCCTCCTGCGCCAACACGTCCCGCATTTCGTAGGGGTCCCTTTCCAAATCAAATAGCACGACCGGCTGCAGTCGCCGGTCCGCGACCAGCTTGTATCTCCCCATGCGTACCATGAGCCAATCGCCGCCCGCCGCGCCGCAACTCTCCGAGATGACCACGTCCTCCCAATCACTTCCGCGACCGCGCGTCAACGGAAGCACACTCCTGCCCTCGGCGGTCGGTTCCGGCGCCAGACCCGCGTAATCGAGCACCGACGGAAAGAAATCGACGGACGAAACGAGTTCCTCACGCGCGTCGCCGCGCTTGCCGCGCGGATCGCGCACGATGCACGGAATGCGCACCGACTCCTCGTAGTAGCGGTTCTTGTTCTTGAGACCGTGGCTGCCCTGCATATCGCCATGGTCCGACGTGAAGATGACGACCGTGTCGTCCTCACGTCCGAGCTGGCGCAGCCGATCCAGGATTCTGCCAACGTTGTCATCCAACTGCGTCACCAGCGCGTAATAACGGCGCAGGTATTCATCCAGGTTGTTGCCGTAAATCCGGTAGACCGGGTCGGTCTCGCGCCGGCTGGGAGGCTCCTGCGTGCCGATGTAGGGGTCGATCTCCTGGCAGTTGGGTCGACGCGTCGGCCTCAGATCGCGATAGAGGTCGAGAAACCGCGGCGACGGCTGCTCCGGGTAGTGCGGGCTCTGAAACGACACGAACAGCGCGAACCGCCGGTCCGCGATCGCCTCGAGCCGCTCGATGGCCACGTCCCCCGTCGCGTCCGTGCGATGACGCGGGAATTGGCGCGGGGCCATGTCCTCGTCAAAGAAGATCACATTTTTCTCATAGTCGTTGTACGCCTGGTAGCCGATGAAATGCTGGAAGTCGCCGCGAAGGTGCGCCGGGACCGCCACGTTGCCGGTCGCGCCCAGGTGCCATTTGCCGACGTAGCTGGTGGTGTAACCTCCGTCATTGAGGGCCGCGGCCAGCGTGCGCGCGCCTTCGGGAATGCGCTGGTTGTTGCGCAACACGCCCGTCTGCGAGCCGTAGCGGCCGGTGAAGAGGTTGGCGCGGAACGGCGTGCACACGGGCGCGGCGCTGTAGCAATTGCGAAACAGCGTCCCGCTCGCCGCCAACTGATCCAGATGCGGCGTCAGCACGTCGGGATGATTCATGCACCCGAGGGCGAAGCCGTGCATCTGATCGGCGAAGATAAAGAGCAGGTTGCAGGGCCTGGCCCCCGCGCCCACCTGCGCGCGACGCTGCCCTTCGCAGCCGAGGCCGAGCAGCGAGAGTCCCGCGACACCGGCGGCGGCGTCCTGCAGGAATTGACGGCGCGGTACGGCGTTGTGACACGGCCCGGCCATGAATACCTCCCGAAGTCCGCGCATTTGCGGAGTACAAACTTCCGTTGGCATCTGCAGGCTGAAGCCTGTACTCGGGAATACAAACTTCGCCAAGCGGACGCCGTCAGGCGGTGCGCCGTGCGCACCCTACCGGTAGATCTCCCCGCCCTTCTCCACAAACTCGCGGCTCTTCTCCTCCATCCCCTCGCGGCGGGCCTCTTCCACGCTCTCGTGCCTCTCCGCTGCGTAATCGCGAATCTGCTGCGTGATCTCCATGCTGCAGAACCTGGGACCGCACATGCTGCAGAAATGCGCGATCTTGGCCCCCTCGGCCGGCAGCGTCTCGTCGTGATACCGCCGCGCCCGGTCCGGGTCGAGCCCCAAATTGAACTGATCCTCCCAGCGGAACTCGAAGCGCGCCTTGGAAAGCGCGTTGTCGCGCACCTGCGCGCCCGGATGGCCCTTGGCCAAATCCGCCGCGTGCGCCGCAATCTTGTAGGCGACCACACCCTCACGCACGTCGTTCTTGTCCGGCAACCCCAGATGCTCCTTGGGCGTGACGTAACAGAGCATGGCCGTGCCGAACCAGCCGATCATGGCCGCGCCGATGGCGCTCGTGATATGGTCGTAGCCGGGCGCGATG
This sequence comes from bacterium, assembly GCA_015075175.1. Lineage (GTDB taxonomy): Bacteria > Hinthialibacterota > Hinthialibacteria > H5-UNCL2 > H5-UNCL2 > H5-UNCL2. The sequence goes on along the minus strand of JABTUV010000008.1, from coordinate 83,386 downwards.
TCCGTGGTCAGCGGGCCCAGCGTGTAGAAGGGCGCCTCCTCGCACCACGCCAGCTGTTTGTCCATGTTCTCCTTGATCATGTGCATGGGGATGTGGCCCGGACCTTCGTTCATCACCTGCACGTCGAACTCCCAGGCGCGCCGCGTCAGCTCCCCCTGCGTGTAGAGCTCGGCGAACTGCGCCTCGTCGTTGGCGTCGGCGATGCAGCCCGGCCGCAACCCGTCCCCGATGGAGAAGGCGATGTCGTAGGCCGCCATGATCTCGCAGATTTCGTCCCAGTGCGTGTAGAGAAAGTTCTCCTGGTGGTGGGCGAGGCACCACTTGGCCATGATGGAGCCGCCGCGCGAGACGATGCCCGTAACCCGCTTCGCGGTCAGCGGGATGTAGCGCAAGAGCACGCCCGCGTGGATGGTGAAGTAGTCCACGCCCTGCTCCGCCTGCTCGATCAGCGTGTCGCGCATGACCTCCCACGTCAGTTCCTCGGGCCGGCCGCCGACCTTCTCCAGCGCCTGGTAGAGCGGAACCGTGCCGATGGGGACGGGCGAGTTGCGCAGAATCCACTCGCGCGTCTCGTGGATGTCGGCGCCGGTGGAAAGGTCCATGACCGTATCCGTCCCCCAGCGGATGGCCCAGACCATCTTCTCGACTTCCTCCTCGATGCTGCCGGCGACGGCGCTGTTGCCGATGTTGGCGTTGATCTTGACGAGGAAATTGCGGCTGATGATCATCGGCCCAGCCTGGATGGTTGACGTTGGCGGGATGATGGCGCGCTGCGTGCGACCTCCTCGCGCACGAACTCGGGGTGATGGGAGAACGCAGCGATGCGCCGAAGCCTCGCCGGCGTGCTGGCGGGCCGGCTCGTCGCCATAAGCCCAACCGCTGGTTCTCGCGGATGGCGATGAACTCCATCTCGGCGTGACGACGCCCCGGCGCGCGTAGCATCTGGGTCACGCGACGGCCGGGTCGGGCGCGCGCAAACGGGCTGACGCCGGCCCTCCATCGCCATCTGGGTTCCTACCACTTCCGTATCGCCCGCCCGCGATCCAGCCGGCACGCAGGGGCGGCAACCCCCGCCGGATGTCGATCTCCGCCGCCGGATCGGTGTACGGCCCGGTGGTATCGTAGACGTAAATGGGCGGGTTGGGCGTCTCGACCAGGCGCCCCGCGCCGTCGCGCGCGCGCGTCGGCGATTGGGCGATCTCGCGCATGGGCACGCGCAGATCGGGCCGGCTGCCGGTCACATAAACCTTGCGCGAACTGGGGAAACGGCGCGCAGGTGATTTTCTCGGCGGCGACGGGCTTCCGCCCCTCGCTCGACTCTATCTTCACGGCCATCAACTTGCCTCGCAATCCTCGATCATCCCCGGCGCCTGCGGAGGCTCCGGTTGTATCCGTCATTCTAACGACTTGAGACAAGCAGAGTCAAGGCGAGCTCCGCGCTCGCTCCTCACCCGGCGCCTGCGCCGACCTCTCCCTCAGGGAGGTGAAGTGCCCTCTCCTCGAGGAGAGGTGGAACCTCCTCCCTCGGGGAGAGGGTCAGGTGAGGGGCGCCTCGCGCCTTCCACTCGCCTTGTCAGCGCAGGACGAGAGTGATAAATTCACATTATTGCGGACAGGACCGCCGGTCCGGTTGCGTCTTGTGGTGGACCGCACCGAAAAGCGCGACCATGCCGCCTGGCATGGGAAGGGATGGAGGGATGCCCCGGAGCGTGACGGCGGCGCTGGTGGTGCTGCTGTTGGGCGGCGGATGTACGCTGCTTGTGTACCAGGCGCTGCGGTAGCACGCGCAGCGGACGGTGCAGGCCGAGTTCGACCTGGGCGCGCGCGACCGCATGTTGGCGGTGCAACGCGAGTTCAGCGAAGACTTGGCGGCGCTCTCGGCGCTCTCCGCCTTCTACGCCGCCTCCGAGCGGGTGGAACGGGCGGAATTCCGCGCCTTCGTGGCCGACACGCTGGCGCGTCGTCCCAGCATCCGCGCGTTGGAGTGGGAGCCGCGCCTCTCCACCGACCGGCGCGCCGCCCACGAGGCGGCGACCCGCGCCGAAGGCTTTCCCGACTATATGATCCGCGACCTGGCGCCCTCCGGCGAACTGGTCCCCGCCGCGACCCGCGAGGAGTACTTCCCCGTCTGGTACGTCGAACCCTTCCAGGGCAATGAAAACGTGATGGGTTTCGACCCGACCTCGGAACCGCGCCGCAAGGCCGCCCTGGAACGCGCCCGCGACACGGGACGGCCGGTCGCCTCCGAGCCGATCACGCTCGTTCAACGCACCCACCGCACGACCGGCATGTTGGTCTACCTGGCCGTCTATGACGAGCCGGAGACGCCCGAGGCGGTGCGGACCACGGCGTGGCGACGGGAGCATCTCGCCGGGATGGTGGTCATGGTAGCGGGCATACCGGCGGCAGTGGAGGGGGCGCTGGCGCGCTTCTCGCGCGGCGGGCTGCGCCTGGAACTGTGGGACGCCACGGAAACGCCCGCGCGGCTGATCTATTGCCAACCGCTGGAAACGGGGCAGGAGGTCGTGCCGGAGGTGGCCACCGAGACCGAGTTCACGCTGGCGGAGCGGCGCTGGCGGCTGGCGGCGACGGCCACGCGGGGCTTCGTGGCGGCGCGGCGCGGCCGCGGCCCCGAGGCCGGCTTGGCGGTCGGCTGCGCCCTTACCCTCCTCCTCGCCGCCTTCCTGGCCAACCTGGTCGGCCGCTCCCAGCGCGTCGAGCGCTTGGTCGCCGAACGCACCGCCAGCCTGGCCGCCGAAGTCGCCGAGCGGCGCCGCATCGCCGAGGTCCTCTCCCTGCGCGACCGCGCCATCGCCGCCGCCGCCAACGGCATCGTCATCTGCGACGCCCGCCGCCCCGACCTGCCCATTCTCGACGTCAATCCCGCCTTCGAAGCCATCACCGGCTACGCGAAAGCCGACGTGCTGGGTCGCAACTGCCGCTTTCTCCAAGGCGAGGACCGCGACCAACCGGCATTGACGTTTGTGCGGCGGGCGCTCTCGAAGGGCGCGACTGCCGCGTCACGCTGCGCAACTATCGCGCCGACGGACGCCTCTTTGGAACGACCTGCATCTCTCCCCATCCGCGACGCCGAGGGCCGTCTCACCCATTACGTGGGGTGCAGAACGACATCACCGAGCGGGTGCGCGCCGAGGAGGCGCTCTACGAAGCCAACAGCAGCTTCTACGGCGTGTTGGCGGCGGCCACCGAGGTCTCCATCATCGCCACCGACACGCGCGGCCTGATCACCGTCTTCAACGCCGGCGCCGAGCGGATGCTGGGCTGGCGCGCCGCGGAGATGATCGGCAAAACGACGCCCGAGGTGATTCAGGATCCGGAGGAGGTCGCCGAACACGGACGGCGGCTGTCCGAGGAGTTCGGTTATCCCATCGACTGGTTCGCCGCGTTCGTGGAGCGCGCGCGCCGCGGCGGCCACGAGGAACGCGAGTGGACCTACGTGCGCAGGGACGGCAGCCGGCTGACCGTCAACTTGGTCGTCACCGCGCTGCGCGACGCGGCGGGCGAGATTACCGGATTTCTCGGCGTGGCCACCGACATCACCCGCCGCAAGGAGGCCGAGGAGGCCCTGCGCGCCGCCAAGGAGGCCGCCGAGGCCGCCAGCCGCGAAAAAAGCCGCTTTTTGGCCAACATGAGCCACGAACTCCGCACCCCCCTCAATTCCGTCATGGGCTACAGCGAGATGCTGCAACTCTTGGCCCGCAGGAAGGGCCTGGAGGAGTTCATCCCCGACCTGGCCCGCATCCACGCCTCCGGCGAGCATCTCCTGCGCCTCATCAACGATATTCTTGACCTTTCCAAGGTGGAGGCGGGACGGCTGGAGTTGTCGCCGGAAATATTCTCCCTGGCGACCCTCCTCTCCGACGTTGCGGCGACCGTCGAACCCCTGGCGGCCCGCAACGCCAATCGCTTCCAGCTGGATGTCCCCGACCAGCCGGGCGAGATTTACGCCGATCCCACGCGCTTACGGCAGATTCTCCTCAATCTTCTGGGCAACGCCTGCAAGTTCACCGAGGCGGGTGTGATCACTCTCCACGCGCGCCGATCGCTTTGCGACGGGCGGCCCGGCGTGCTGGTGCAGGTGCGCGACACCGGCATCGGCATGACGCCGGAGGAGCTGGCGCGCGTCTTCGAGCCGTTCGTACAGGCGGACGGCTCGACCACCCGCAAGTACGGCGGAACGGGGTTGGGACTGTCGATCGCCAAGCGACTGTGCGAGTCGATGGGTGGGCGGCTGTCGGCGGAGAGCGCGCCGCAGGCGGGAACCTGCTTCACCCTCTGGCTGCCGGCGGCCGCCGAGGAGGGCACGGTGGTGGCGGCGCTGCCCGCCGCCCCCTGACGGCGTGGTGGCCCAGCCTGCCGCGCCCGATTCCGTACTTGCGCGGCCTGCTGCGCCCGCCGACACCGACGCCGGCGGAACGGCGACCATCCTGGTGATCGACGACGAGCCGGCGGCGCGGGACCTCTTGTGCCGCACGCTCACGGAGGCGGGCCTGTATCCCGTCGCGGCCGCCGGCGGCGAGGAAGGGCTGGCCCTGGCCCGCACCCTGCATCCCGCCGCCATCGTCTTGGACGTGATCATGCCGCGCATGGACGGCTGGAGCGTCCTGCGGCGGCTCAAGCGCGATCCCGGATTGGCGGACATCCCGGTAGTCCTGGCGACCATGGTGGACCAGCGGCGCATGGGGCTGGCGCTGGGCGCCGCCGACTATCTCACCAAGCCCATCCCGCGCGAACATCTCATCGCCGCCCTGCGCCGGCATCTTCCGCCGTCCGCGGGCCGCCGCATCCTGGTCGTCGAGGATGACGAACCCACGCGCCGCTCGCTTTCGGCGGCATTGCGCGAGGCCGGTTTCGTCACCTTCGAGGCCGAGCACGGCGGCGTGGCCCTGGAGCGGCTGGACGCGGTCCGCCCCGACGCCATCGTCCTGGACCTCCTGATGCCGGAAATGGACGGCTTCCAGTTCGCCGCCGCCTTGCGCGAGCGCCCCGACGCCGAGACCATTCCCGTGATCGTGCTCACCGCCAAGGACCTGTCGCGGGAGGAGCGCGAACGGCTGCGCGGTTCGGTCGAGGCCATCCTGCAAAAAGGCGCGGGCGGCCGCCAGGCGCTGGTCGCCGAAGTCCGGCACGTGCTGGCGCGCGCGCCCGGAGGCGGCCCGCATGGCTAAAATCCTGTACATCGAGGACAACGAAACCAATCGCGACATGCTCTCGCGCCGCCTCGAACTGGAGGGGCATGAAGTGCTCCTGGCCGAAGACGGCCCGTCCGGTCTTCTTCGCGCCCGCCAGGACCGGCCCGACCTCATCCTCTTGGACATGAGCCTGCCGGGCATGGACGGCTGGGAGCTGGCGGCGCAATTGAGGGCCGAGGCCGGCGCCCGCCGCGTGCCGCTGGTGGCGCTCACGGCGCACGCCATGCCGGGCGACCGCGAACGATGCCTGGCCGCCGGCTGCGACGACTACGACACCAAGCCGGTGGACGTGGCGAGGCTGCTGGCCAAAATCGAGGCGCACCTGGGCCGGGCCGCTCATCCAACTCCGCTCTCACCTGCACCGCCGGAGCCGGCCGAGCCGGAGATCGCCCGCCCGACCCTGCTCCTGGTTGAGGACGACGATCTGTCCCGCGACTTCCTGTCGCGCCGCATCGGCATGGAGGGCTACGTGGTGGAAACGGCCGCCGACGGCCCGGCCGCCCTGGCCCGCCTGGAGGAACGCGACTTCGACCTGGTGCTCCTGGACGTGATGCCCTGGCCTGTCCGGCCTGTCCGTCTGGAGGCTTCCGCGGGCGCTGGAACATGGTCGAGCGGCCCGTCATCATGGTCACCGCCCGCGATCGCAGCCAGGACATCGTGAGGCCTCTGCGACTGGGCGCCAACGATTACGTCGGCAAGCCCGTGACATCGCGGTCCTCTTGGCGCGCATCACCGCCCAGTTGCGCATCGCGGGGCTGGAGCGGGCGCTGCGGGCTGAGAAGGACTTCTCCGAGAACCTGATCCGACGCGCGGTTGATGATCATCGCCTGGGATGAGGCGGGCCGCATCACGCGCTTCAACCGCGCCGCCGAGGCTGCCTTTGATGCTCCGCCCAGGACCGCTTGGGCGGCCCGGTCGAGCCGCTCTTCGCCGAGGCCGAGGCGGCGCGCATCCTTCTGCACGGGCGGCCTGTCCTGAGGGATTCTCCGGCGATCGCCGGCCGCAGAAACAGCGGCGAGACCTTTCCTCTCTCACCGTCTCCGCTTCACGATGAGCGCGGACAGCCGGCGGGCGCTCCTGGCCATCGGCGCCGACATCACGCGCGAAAAGGGAGCTGGAGCGCGAGCGCCAGACGCTGGCCCGCCTGAAGGACGAGCTCTCACCATCGCCAGCCACGACCTCAAGAATCCTCAACAACGTGCTGGGTTTGCGACCGTCCTGGAAAATGAAATGCGCCCCTGGCGCGCCCGTGACCGCCGAGATGCGCTCGATGCTCTCCGCCATCCGCGAAGGCGGCGAGGTGATGCGGAAAATCGTGCGCGACTTCATCGACTTCCAGGCGCTGCAGGACGGGCGCCTCACCCTGCAGGCCGTCCGTCTCGACGTGAACGCCCTGGCCCGCCAGGCCCGTCTGGCCCACGAAGGCTACGCCCGCTCCAAGAACATCCGGGTCCTCTGCGAGCTGGAAAACGGCCTGCCCGACGTCTCCGTCGATCCCGACCGCATCCAGCAGGTACTCGCCAATCTGCTGGGCAACGCCATCAAGTTCAGTCCACCCGGAGCGCGCGTCACGCTGCGCAGCCGACGGGAGGGACAAGGGGTATGCCTGGAAGTCGCGGACGAGGGGCCGGGACTGTCGCCCGCCGACCTTGAACGCGTGTTTGTCAAATACGCGCGCCTGTCGGCCAAACCGACGGGCGGCGAAAAGAGCTCCGGTCTCGGCCTCTCCATCGCTAAAATGCTGGTCGAGTTGCACGGAGGGAGGATCGGGGTTTTCAACAACCCGGACCGCGGCGCGACGTTCTGGTTTACGCTGCCGTAGGGTGGGTTTCACCCACCATTGCGGCGAACCGCCGGCATCCTTTGCCGGCGCGCGCATGAATTGGGCTGAGATTAAGAGCAAGAGCAAGAGCAAGAGCAAGATTAAGATTAAGATTAAGATTAAGATTGTAAGAGCACAGCTCGTGAAGGAGACTTAATTGATAGCCGTCGCAAGGCCGACAAGCCGCCGTCCATCCTGGTCGTGGATGACGATCCCTCGGTCCGTTCGCTGTTCGACTTCAGTCTGCGGCAGGCGGGATACCTGCCGCTGTTGGCGGAGAGCGGCGAGGCGGCGTTAGAGCGCCTGTCCGAGGAGGTCGTCGCGGCGCTGGTGGATCTCTCCATGCCCGGCATGTCGGGGCTGGAGTGCCTCGCGGCCATCAAGGGCCGGCAGCCCGACACCGAAGTCATCATCGTGACCGCGGCGCGTGACATCGGCAAGGCGGTGGAAGCGATGAAGGCGGGCGCGTCCGATTATCTCACCAAGCCCGCCAATCTGGACGCGCTGATCGCGCTGGTGGGGCAGGCCGCAGCATCACGAGTTGGCGCGCGAGAATCGCCGATTGCGGCAGGCGGTGGCGGGAGCCGGCCGCAGAGCGCCTTCATCGGGCGATCTCCGGCCGCGTTGGCGCTGGTTCAGCACGCGCGGCGCGTGGCGCAACTGGACTCGACCGTGCTCATCACCGGCGAAAGCGGAGTTTGCAAGGGCCTCTGGCCCGCCTCATCCACTACGACGGCCTGGCGCGCGCGGCCCCTTCATCGCCGTCAACTGCGTCGCCCTGCCCCGCGAACTGATCGAGTCGGTTTCTGGCCACGAAAAGGGCGCTTTTACCGGCGCGCACGAGCGCCGCGTCGGCCTGATCGAAGTCGCCGACGGGGGAACTCTGCTTCTGGACGAAGTCGGCGACATGCCGCTGGACCTGCAGCCCAGGGCTTCCTGACCTTCCTTCAGGAGCGCACCTTCTCGCGCGTGGGCGGGACCAAGCCCATCGAGGTCGACGTGCGGGTGATCGCCGCCACCCATCAGGACCTCTCCCAGCTCTGCCGGCAGAAGCTTTCGTGAGGACCTCTTTATCGCATCAACGTCCTGCTGCTGCACATCCTGCGCTGCGCGAGCGTCCTGACGACATCCCGCCGCTGGTCGAGCATCTCTTGGCGCGCATCGCGCGACATCGCAAGACGAAGCCCTGCCACATCGCGCCTGCGGCGTTGCGGCGCCTGCTCTCCCATCCTGGCCCGGCAACGTCCGCGAACTGAAAACGTCCTGGAGCGCGCTACCGCCTTCTGCCGCGACGAGACGGTCGAGCTGGACGACCTGCCGCTGGACGCGCCGCCGCCCGCTTCTCCCGTTCAACCGACCCGTGAAACACTGGCCGGCGTGCCCTTGGCCGAACTGGAACGCCGCGCCATCCCGCGACCCTGCAACTCTGCAACAACAACAAGGCCGAAGCTGCCCGCAGATTGGGGATAAGTGAGAAGAGTATTTATAACAAACTGAAACGCTACTCTCCTCCCAATCCTGATCTTAATCTTAATTTCAGTTTTAATCTTGACCTTAATCTTAATCGTGCTTTGCCTCGTAATCTTGCGCTTACTATGGCGTCCAGGAGATACCTGGCTTGGGACGGCGGGCGCAGGCGCAGCACGCTGCGCAACGACGGCCTCCGGATGCCAGGGTATAATATGGCCGACGTAATCCTGATTCTGCCGTTATTGAGGTCCGCAGGTGCGCTAGAGGGTGGCCCTTGCAGGGCTTGGCGATGTGGAATGCGGCTGCTTTGCTGCCGCGGGCGCGTCGCCCCTACCGGGCTGGAGTGGCGCTCCCGCCGAACCAAGAGCGCTCCCACTTGCGGCCCCTGGTCGTCTCTACGACCCGGCACGGTGGAAATCTCGCTTTCGAGCGGACGCTGCGGTATGGTCGATGTGCCTGGACGGGATGTGCGGTGAAGGCCCGTTCGCTGCGTTTTCAATGGAGCCTGTCGCTTTCGCTTCCATTCCTGGAAGGTTATCCTCTGTGCCGCCTCCTACTTCAGGCGAGGGAGCGCTGGCGCCGGCCGGCGGGAATCACACCATGGGAGGAACCTGATGATGGGAATCAATCGCAGGATTTCGTCGCCACGACCGGCCTGGCCGGTCTGGGTCTGGCCGGAAGCACGATGCCGCCAAAGCCCGCCATCGCGCAGAGCGCCGCAAAAGACCAGGAGCAGAAGAAGCCGCGCGTTCAGAAGTACAACATGTCGGCATTCGCCGCGCCGCCGCTGGAGAAGATACGCGTAGCGATCCTGGGGACCGGCCAGCGCGGGCCCGCCTACGTCCAGAACCTCCGCTTCATCGAGGGCGTCGAGATCAAGGCCCTGTGCGACATCCGCCCCGAGAAAGTCAACGCCGCCAAGGCGCGCCTGCGGGGAACCAATCACGATCCCGACGTTTATACCGGCGAGGAAGACTGAAGAAGTAATTTTCATGTGAGCGCGACGACCTGGATTTGATCGTCGTCACCACGCCGTGGTACATGCATACGATGATGGCCGTCCACGCCATGAAGCACGGCAAGCACGTTGCTCTCCGAGGTCCCCGCCGCCGGTACCTCGAGGAATGCTGGCAACCTCGTCGAGACCGCCGAGGAATACCGCCGGCATTGCATGATGATGGAGAATTACTGCTACCTCCCTTCCAGCTCCTGACGCTCAACATGGCGCGCGAAGGTTTCTTCGGCGAAGTGGTCCACGGCGACTGCGCCTACAACACCAGCAAGATGCGCAACAATCCTCCCGCAACATGTACTGGGACATGGTGGGCTCAAGCAGTACGCCGAACGCAGGGCAACATCTATCCCACCCACGGTCTGGGTCCGGTCAGTACCATCATGAACATCAACCGCGGCGACAGGTTCGAGCTTCCTCGTGTCGGTCGAGAGCAACGACTTCATGATGCAGGCCAAAGCGCGTGAGCTGGCCGAGCGCGACGAGTTCTTCAAGCCGTTCGCGGAGAAGACCTACCGCGGCAACATGAGCGTGACCACCATTCGCACCACCATGGGACGCACCATCATGGTGCAGCACGACGCCACCTCGCCCTCGCCGCACAATCTGATTCACGGCATTTACGGAACCAACGGCCCGCGCTCTACGATCCGCCTCCTCCCCTGGCTGTGCACCGGCAACCACGAGAGGGCGTCTGCGGAGGTGTTCAGCCAGTTGCAGGAGAAGCCTCCACGCCCAAGATCACCAGGAAGTTGAGCGAAATCGCCCGGCGCTGGGCGCGGGCCACGGCGGAACCGATCCTCATGGAGACCTGGCGGCTCATCGACTGCCTGCGCAACGGCCTGCCGCTGGACATGGACGTTTACGACGCCGCCGCCTGAGCCCATCGTTCCCCTTTCCGAGTGGTCGGTGCTGCATCGGTCGAACTCCATCGACGTGCCGGACTTTACGTGCGGCGCCTGGAAGACCAACAAGCCCAACATGGACATCAACCTGGAACGCGGCGGCAACACGCGGGTACTCGTCTAGACATTGGGGAGGAACGATCATGGAAATCCATCGCAGAGAGTTCGTGGCGGGCGCGGGACTGGCGGGGCTGGGCGTGGCTGCAAGCGGCCTGGTTTCAGGCTGCCAATCCCATTCGCCGGCCGCCGCGGCGCCGACGGCGCCTCGGACGCAGCGCTTCAACATGTCCGGATTCGCCGTGGATCCCATCCCCACGGTACGCGTGGGCATCATCGGCCTGGGCCAGCGCGGCCCCTCCTACATTCGCCACATGCGCTACATCGAGGGCGTCCAGTTCAAGGCCCTCTGCGACCTGCGGCCCGAAAAGGCGCAGGCGGCCAAGGCCATGCTGAGGAACACCGCCCATGATCCGGAGCTCTACACGGGGGAGGAAGGCTGGAAGAAGCTGTGTCAGCGCGAGGACGTCGATCTCGTGATCGTCACCACGCCCTACACCATGCACACCGAGATGGCCGTGTACGCCATGAAGCACGGCCGCCACGTCGCTGCCGCCGCCCGCCGCGACTTTGCGAGGAGCGGCTATGGCGAGCTTGTGAAACCGCCGAGGAGACCCGCCGCCACTGCATGATGCTGGAAAACATCTGCTACACGCCGTTCCAGCTTCTTGACCCTCAACCTGGCCCGCCAGGGCTTCTTCTTCCGCGAAGTGGTCCACGGCGACTGCGCGCCTACAACACCAGCAAGATGGGCAACAATTTCAACCGCAACTTACTGGGACATGTGGTGGCTCAAGATTTACGCCGAGCACCGCGGCAACGTGTATCCCACGCACGGACTCGGACCGGTGAGCGTGATCATGAACATCAATCGGGGCGACAGGTTCGATTTTCTCGTGTCGGTCGAAAGCAACGATTTCATGATGCAGAAGAAGGCCCGCGAGCTGGCCGCCACGGACGACTTCTGGAAGCCCTTCGCGGACAAGACCTATCGCGGCAACATGAATGTGACTACCCTTCGCACCGCCATGGGGCGGACCATCATGTTGCAGCATGACGCCACGTCGCCCTCGCCGCACGCCTCATTCATTCACGGCATCTATGGGACCAGGGTGCGGCGCTCTTTGATCCGCAACCGCCCCGGCTCGCCCGCGGCGAAGCGTCCAACCACAACTGGGTCTCGCCGGAGGAGTTCAAGGCGCTGGAGGAGCAGTACACTCCGGCCATCCACCGCAGCTGGCCGAGGCGGCGGAACGCACCGGCGCGGGCCACTGGGGAACGGACCTGTTTGAGAGTTTCGGCGGCTCATCGACTGCCTGCGCGCAACGGCCTGCCGCTGGACACGGACGTTTACGACGCCGCCGCCTGGAGCCCATCGTCCCCTCTCCGAGTGGTCGGTCCTGCATCGCTCGAACTCGATCGACGTGCCCGACTTCACCTGCGGCTCCTGGAAAACCAACCGGCCCAACATGGACATCAATCTGGAGCGGGGTGGGAACACGAAAGTGATAATCTGAGGGAGGGGCGGAGTTTTGTGTCCACGTTGATTTTGTTGACGCGCGAACATAACGTGATCAACTAAAACCAGCCTGCTTCCCAAACCGTATGCCGAAGGCGGCCGGCTGTGAACGAACCTCTTGCCGCCGCGCGTGGCAGTATCCCCCCGGCCCCTTGTTAAGGGCCTCGATGTGGATCTTCGCGGCAGTTGCCGCCGCGCGCAGCACGCTGCGCACCTACGCTGCCGCGCGCGAATCCGCAACGCGGCATGGGTACGAAGAATTGCCCTGAAATCTCCCGCATCAAATCGTTCGGGCGCGAAACCTTTTTTTGTTGACGCTCCAGCTGGGTATGATACGCTGAAAACAGTCCACCCATTGCGCGCCAAGGGCGCCAGGCTGTAAACTTGTAAACCTCTTGCTGCATTGCGCAGCATGGAACTTTGTTGTTGGAGGCAGGATCATGTTTGGCAGGCCCTTTCGTTCGTCCGTTCGTGGCATCGTGGGTTGGGGCCTGCCTTGGGAGGGCATTACCCCTTCTTCTTCGGCGTCGTCATCTTTTCTTCCGTCCGGCGCGGCGGTTGCCGCTGACTTTCAGGAAAACGTAGCCCTGCGCGACGCCCATACCCGCGTCTGGGAGGCTACCCACCACCAGGTCTTCGTGCACCCCATTACCGGACAACCTACCTCGCTGGAGGTAGACGTCCCGTCCCAGATCGTGGAAAAGGGGACCGACATCAACTATCGGACCCCCGAAGGCGCCTGGGAACGGACCGACACGACCATCCAGCCCGCCGGTCCCAATCCGGCCGTCGCCGGCGCGGTACTTGAGGCCGTCCGGCAACGGGCGAAGATTCATTTTTCGCCCACCGGGGAGAACTCGTGGAACGTTTCCTACTCAGTCGACGGACAGGCGATTCGCACCGGCGTGCGGGCGCTGGCCCTCTTCGTACCCGAGACCGGCCAACGTCACATTATCGGGATAGCCCAGGTCTGCAGCCCTGTGGCGGATGGCAATCGGGCGGTGTATTCGAGCGTGTTTCCCGGCTGTGACGTTGTTTATGACAACGGCAACGTCACGCTCAAGCAGAATCTTATCTTGCGGGAAGACTTTACCATGCCCGATCCGGCGTCCTACGGGATGAATGCGGCGTCGGCGATGCTGGTAGTAATCACTGAGATCGACCTGTCGCAGACCGACCGGGCGGTGGTCGCCAGAACGCGCGAGGGCGAGTTGAACCTGCGCGCCACGGCGCTCGCTGATGCGTCAGTACTGGAATTCCGGGATAATGACGGCCACGCCGTGCACCGGTTTGAACCCGGCTTCGCCTGGAGCGGCTCCGGGGTGGCACAGGTCTCCAGACCTGTGACGGACAACGGCCTGCCCGTCTGGAAGCGCTTCCAGTGGGAGGATGGCAAGCTCTTGCTCCTGGAGGGCCTGCGCTATACGGCCCTTGCGGAGCTGCGCCGACCCGTCGTGATTGACTATGTCCAGACGGCCGTCCCACTGGGCAAGGACGAAGTCTGGGACCGCAACAAGACCTATTGGATCACGGACCCGTATTACGTCCACGGCTGCAAGCTGGTGATCGAGCCGGGCACGGTGGTCAAGTTCGGCGACGACGACAACAACGACGACGAGTGCATCGTGGTCACGAACACGGGCGTGGTGCGGGCTGTCGGCGAGCCGTACCTGCCGATCTTTCTTACCGCGTACTCCGATGACGGGTACGGCGAAGACACGGACACCGACGACGAGGAAGACGAGTTCCCGGACGAGGTCACGCCCACGCGCGGGAGCTTTGCGGCCGCCTTTTACTTCCACGCGGCGACCGGCAACGACTCGAAAATCCAGTTCTGCCGCTTCCGCTGGGCCGCGGACGGTATCGTGAACCACCGCAGCGGAATCGACAACGCGGTGCGGGATTGCATCTTCAACGAGTGCGAGGCGGCGGTGCGGGAATTGGATTGGAGCGAGGCGTCGGTCGGACAGGATCCGAGCATGACGCTCACCAACAACCTCGTCTATGCCTGCGATAACGGCGTCATCCTCAGCGCCACGTCCCCCTATGGCGAAATGGGTCAACAGGTGGACATGACCATGCACCTGTACCATAACACCTTCGACGACGTGGACGGCTCCGCCGTGCTGATCACGTCCAACGATCCCGAGATCGCGCTGACCATGACGGCGAAGAACAACGTCATGTCCAGTTGCGCTTACGGCTTCAACGATCCAGACAGCAAGATCGCGACGGTAGACAGCACTCTAGACACGGACTACAACGGCTTTGCGAACCTGAGCAGTTCCTCCGCCTGTTACACGGGCTGGTTCTCCGACGGCGGAAACAGCCCGAGTTACGAGAGCGACCCGCAGTTCGACACGAACAACGTGAGCAACGGCAACCACTATCTGGACCAGCAGGGGGCGTTCGTGGACTGCGGGGACGGGGTGCTGTCCGACTACGGCATTACGGGCATGACGACCAAGGCTCCGACGGAGTTCGACGCCGTGAACGAGCAGAACGCTTACGGAACGACCACCATGAGCGTGGCCACGGCGGATACGGGGACGATCGATCTCGGATACCATCATCCCCGCGTGGACTACATCGTGGGCTGCAACCCGACCAAGGGGAGCCTGGAGTCCACCACGTTCGGCTCGAACGCCACGTTGACCGTCAACTCCAGCGTGGTCGTGGCGATGTTTCGGCCCAACTTCACGTCCACCGCCAACGCCTTCTTCACCAACCTGTTGTGTCTGGGAACCGCCCATATCAACACGGGCATCCAACAGACCTCCAGCAAGCCGTTCGACCGTGAAGACATGGTCCACTTCGACTCATCTTATTATCTGGGGACCAAATTCGTCGCGATGCGATTCATGGACGAGGAGAACTCCTACGGGGCGTTCACGGACGCGGGCGCTGTTTGGTTGCACGGGCATTACAGCGAGGTGTGGGCCTCCCTTTTCCGGCACATGCATATCGGGTTGGTGTTCGACACGTGCAAGCAGACGGCGGACGAACACATGAAAGGTAATGTCTTTGAACGATGCGACGCGGGCATCTTTGCGTACAATCTGCTTCCGACGGAGGAACAGGTGCAGGATTACGACGACTTCAGCAATCTCCACACCATGTACGACCTGTTCCTGAACGTCAAGTTCGTGGCATGTTATTTGGACACGGACGATACGGAGTACGGCTACCTGTGCACGTTCCACAACCATACCATGCTGAATTGCCCTTACGGGGTATGGATGGACGCCAACGGCTACCAGACCTACTGGGCTACCGTCCTGCAGTGCGACCTCAACTGTTTCGTTGGATGCCGCGAGGCGGGGATTTCCGGCGTTCCGGATTACGAGGACATGCAGCGCGTGTATTTCGGCAGCAAGTGGGACTTCTCGGGACCGGAGCCGCACGACTGCTTCTGGAACAACGGGGTGGACCTGGAACCCGACACCGTCACCATCATGTACAGTTATGTCAACCACCAGAATCCGTTTCTGGTGAGCCTGGCCGGGTGCAGCGTGTTCGAGAAGGAATGGCAAAGCGTTTACCTGTCGCAGAAGACCGGCGATGCGTCGCGCCTGCCGTTCCAGATCGGGCAGGTCGCCGGGGACAGCTCCGTGATCAACGACGTGGCGGGTTGGCCGGATGGGACGTTCACCGTCAATGTGTACGGTTTGAGCAACCTGAGCCAATGGTCCATCGTCTACGACAGCCGCGCGTGGGTCACGATCACCGACAATTCCGCGGGGACGCCGGGTTACGACACGGACGTCAACGATCCGCAGGACTTGCTGATTCAGATTACGCGCACGGCGGGCGATCCGGGCGCCGAATCGGGCCACTGCTCGTTCGATCTGAAGCTGGCCAACGGGTCTGAATTGACCATCTACCTGGACAAGAACACCATCGGCGACATCGCATGGAGCGAATCGGTTTGCGTCTGGGTAGGGATGGACGGGAGCACGTTCGCCGCCAACGCGGACTGGACGTCGTCGGACGTACTGGACGAGATGGTGATGCGCGGCGCCCGCTTCGCCATGTGGTACGCGAGCGGCGCGCTGATGGTGAGCCGCTACGACGCGGCGGGTACCAGCCCGGCGGTAGACATGTATCAGACTTCGGGCGGGAGCAACGGATATACGGCGACGGACCAGACGATCGACGATAACGACCTCCTGGACGCCGGGTATCACTACCAGGGTTGGAATTACCGGCCATAGGCGTCGAGGAGGTGTGCCGCGTCATCGCACGGTACAGCAATGATTGCGCGGGCAGGCGCGGCGCGCCCCGCGCCTTTCAACTCGTCGTTATCATCGCCGTTTTGGTCGCGGGAACTCTGAGCGTCGGAGCGCACGATTACACACCCACGCCCACGCCGACCGGCGACTGGGGCCGCCCTGGGGAGACCTATACGCCGACCGCTACGCCTACGCGTACGCGGACCCCGCGCACCCCCACGCCCACGCCTGGCCCGCCTACGGTCACGCTGACGCCCACCAACACCCCGCGTCGGCTCACCATTCGCGTACCTCAGGACGCGCCCACCATTCAGACCGCCATCGATTACGCGGTGGACTACGATACGATCATCGTGTCGCCCGGTGTGTACTATGAGAACCTGCGCTTCCGCGGGCAGAACATCACGCTTCAGGGCACGAACCTGCGCGACTGGAACGTCGTCGCCAACACCATCATTGACGGCGGCAGCCGCGACAGCGTGATCACCCTCAACGGCAATGAACGCGACTATGCCACCATTAACCGTTTCACGGGACAACCAACCACCCGCATCGAGGGACTTACCATCCGCAACGGCTCCGCGGAGTACGGGGGTGGGATCAACGGCGCCAGCGCGGGGGTCACGTTGAATATGCTGATCATTCGCGACAACCACGCCACGATGGACGGCGGAGGCATTTACCGGCAGTCGGGAAACCGAGAGCGGCTGTGGATATCATCCACAATTCCGCCGGCCGCTACGGCGGGGGTATGAGCCATTGTGGATTCACTCTCACCCCCCCTGCCCCACCGGAACTGGAATTCGTCTTTGGCGGCGGCGGCAGATTTAAGTCGGGCCTGGTCTACGGCAACCAGGCGGAATACGGCGGCGGTTTCGCATACTCGAACATGCTTTTGGAATTTGGTCACGGTGACCCGCAATCGCGCGCGCAGGGACGGCGGGGAGGTTATCAAGCTCCATATTGGGAAACTTGCACTGTGTGGGCAAACAGCGCGGGCGGGCAGGGCGGGCAGATCTTTATCATAGAAGCGCTCCCCGCCGCCAATCGGCACAGCGTGGATTCTGGATCTCGAGGGTCCGTGCGTCGACTGGAGCGGCGTTTACTACGAACGTCTCGCGCCTTACAATCCCTTTCGAGGGCTGTTGCTGGAAGCGCCGCATTGGGTGGATCCGGAGCGGAGACTTCACACCCGGCGAACGTCGCCCACGTTGGATCGGATTCTGACACCGGATGCGCCAGGCACTCCGTTCGACTTGAGCTCAACCCGATCACGTGGGACGGCCGGAAGAGAACCCCAACCCGGACATCGCGTGGCTCGATCTGGGCTGTTACGAGTTTCAACCGCCGGTGGAATTGCCGTTGGACCTGGCGACGAGCACGCCCACGGGTACTCCGACCCCCACGCCTCCCCTGCCCGGCGACGTGCGGCTGGACGGGCGCATCGACGCTTTGACGTGTTCGAGTTGTCGCTCCACTGGAACGGCACGGACGAGTCGTCCCGCAAGGCCGACCTGGACCAGAGCGGCACGGTCGACGCCGCCGACCTGCTCATCCTCATCGAGGCGCTGTCGAAATGAACCTCCTCAGATTGAGAAGATGCACTTCACCGGACGGATACGAAATGAACACAACCGTGGGCGCCACCCTTTGTACTCAAAAGGGTGCACGTTTTCGCCGCCAGCAGGCTGAAGCCTGTACTCCGTCCGTCTCCCGGCGATGGTGGGTAAACCCACCCTACGGGGCCGTTATACTGGCGGAGAGCAGGCTGAAGCCTGTACTCAGCGCAGCGCGCCGGCAGGGGTGCCGGCGGTACGGCGATTATCCCCCCAACTCCCCCTTGTTAAGGGGGGGAGAAGATTCAGCGCGCGCCGGCCGTCTGCTTTTCGTAGCGCTTCTTCATGTCCGCCAGCGTCATGGGCGCATAGTCTTTCGCGTGGCCCGCCGTGCCGAAGTCGATCATCTTCCCCTTGATGACCTGGTACAGCGCCTCGCGCGCCGGGGTCAACCAGTCGCGCGGATCGAACTTCTCCGGCTTCTCCCACAAGAGTTTGCGGACCGCCCCCGTCATGGCGATGCGGCCGTCCGTATCCACGTTGATCTTGCGCACCCCGCGCGCAATCCCGAACTGAATGTCCTGCATCGGGATACCCATGCTCTTCTTCATCTGCCCGCCGTACTTGTTGACCACTTCCACCAGCTCGGGCGGCACGGACGAGCTGCCGTGCATCACCAGCGGGAAGTTGGGATAGCCGGCTTTCTCGAGGTTGTTTTCGATCTGCTCGATGCGGTCCAGCGCCAGCCGCGGCGGGAGCGGATTGCCGTCCTTGTCGTAGCGCAGCGTCTTGTAGGCGCCGTGACTGGTGCCGATGGCCAGCGCCAGGCAGTCGCAGCCCGTCTTCTGGACGAAATCCACCGCCTGTTCGGGATCGGTCAGGTGGGTGGTGTCGTCCGCCGCCAGGCCGGCGCCGTGGCCGTCCTCGATGCCGCCCAGAGCGCCCAGCTCCGCCTCGACCGTCACGCCGCGCGCGTGAGCGTACTCGACCACCGAGCGGCTGGTTTCCACATTGTACTCATAGCTGGCGATGGTCTTGCCGTCTCCCATGAGGGAGGCGTCGATCATCACGGACGTGAACCCCAGCGCAATCGCCGTCTTGCAGGTCTCAAGGCTGTTGCCGTGGTCCAGGTGCATGGCGACGGGGATGTCGGGATTCTCCTCCACGGCGGCTTCCATCAGTTTCTTGAGATAGATGAGGTTGCTGTACTTGAGCGCGCCGCGGCTGGCCTGAATGATCACGGGCGACTGGGTTTCGCGGGCCGCCTGCATGATGGCCTGGATCTGCTCCATGTTGTTGACGTTGTAGGCGCCCACGCCGTAGCCCTTCTTGGCTGCCTCTTCCAAGAGTTGCAACATCGGTACCAATGGCATGACTTGATTCCTTTCTATTCGATTCATCCAAAGAAAAGCCGGGCCACGTCGAACCGATCGGGCGAGACCGTCTTCAGCTTGCCCACCGCCTCCTCGAGGGGAACGGCGACCACGCTGCTGCCCTGCAGCGCCGACATGTAGCCCCACTTGCCTTCTTCAATCATCTCCACAACCTTGACCCCCGGGCGCGTGCCCAGCACGCGGTCGAAGGCGGTGGATCGCCCCGCTGCAAGTGCCCCAGCACCACGTGGCGCGTCTCCAGGCCGGTGCGATCCTCGATCTCCTCCGCCAACGCCTGCCCGACCCCGATGCCGGTCCCCAGCCGCACGTGGCCGAAGTCGTCCTTCTCCGCGCTGTGCATGATGCGCCGCGCCAGGTCCTTGTTCTCGAATCCCTCCGAGACGGCGACCATGGTGTACACCGCGCCGTTGGAATGGCGCTGTTTGATCTGTCGGCACAGCTCGTCCAGGTCGTACTCGACCTCGGGGATGAGCACGAAGTGGGCGGAGGCCATGCCCGCGTGCAGCGTGATCCAACCGGCGTGCCGGCCCATGATCTCGACCACCATCACGCGGCGATGGCTCTTGGCGGTGGTATGCAGGCGGTCCAGCGCCTCCATGGCGCGGTTGGTCGCGGTGTCGAAACCGAAGGTGTAGTCGGTGCAGTTGACGTCGTTGTCGATGGTCTTGGGCACGCCCACCACGTGACCGCCGGCGGCGTGCAGCTTGGCCGCCACGCCCAGTGTGTCCTCGCCGCCGATGGCGACCAGCGCGTCCAGTCCCAGCTCGGCCATGTTGGCCTTCACGATCTCGAAGCCGTTGGGAATCTTGGACACGTTGGTGCGGGACGAGCCTAGGATGGTCCCGCCCTCGCGCTGGATGTCCTCGACCTCCTTGCGCGTGAGGACCACGTACTCCTTGTTGAGCATCCCCCGCCAGCCGCAGATGAACCCCAGCGTCTCGTGGCCCAGCGCTTGCGCCTTGATGACGACCGCGCGGATCACGGCGTTCAGGCCGGGTGCATCGCCGCCGCCGGTCAAGAGTCCGATTCTGAGTTTCTTCCTTTCGGGCATTTCCGATCACCTTCCCGCGTCTATCAGGTCCCCGCCCCTCACCCTGCCCTCTCCCGGAGGGAGAGGGTCCCTCACTTCTCCCGGAGGGAGAGGGTGAAGGCGCGGAGTTATTTCTTCTTCTTGGAAATCCAGGGCATCATGCCGCGCAGTTTGGCGCCCACTTCCTCGATGGGATGCTGGGCCTCGCGGCGCCGCAACGCCTGGAAGCTGGCGCGGTTGGCCTGGTTTTCCAGAATCCACTCGCGCGCGAACCGCCCGCTCTGGATTTCCTCCAAAATGCGGCGCATCTCGTCCTTCACGTCTTCGTTGATGACGCGCGGGCCGCGCGTCAGGTCCCCGTACTCGGCCGTGTCGGAAATCGAATCCCGCATCCCCGCCAGGCCCTTCTCGTAAATCAGGTCCACGATCAGCTTGAGCTCATGCAGGCACTCGAAGTAGGCGATCTCAGGCTGGTAACCGGCCTCGACGAGAATTTCGAAGCCGGCCTTGACCAGCGCCATGGCGCCGCCGCACAAAACGCACTGCTCGCCGAAGAGATCGGTCTCGGTTTCCTCCAGGAAGGTCGTCTCCAAGACGCCGGCGCGGGTGCCGCCGATCCCGCGGGCATAGGCCAGCGCCACCTTCTTGCTGTCGCCGGAGGGGTCCTGCTGCACCGCGATGAGGCAGGGCACGCCGCCACCCTCCTCGAACACGCGCCGCACCAGGTGTCCCGGGCCCTTGGGCGCCACCATGAACACGTTCACGTCCGCCGGCGGCACGATCTGCCCGAAGTGGATGTTGAACCCGTGCGAGAAGACGAGATAATCGCCCTTCTTCAATTGCGGCGCGATGTCCTTCTGGTACACCATCGGCTGCAGCTGGTCGGGCAGGAGGATCTGGATGATGTCGCCTTCCTTGGCGGCCTGGGCGGCGGAGACGGGCTTCCAGCCGTGGTCGGTGGCCAGCTTGTAGTTGCGCGAGCCGGGCAGCTCCGCCACCACCACGTTGACGCCGGAATCGCGCAAGTTCAGGGCCTGGGCGTGGCCCTGGCTGCCGTAACCGATGATGGCGACGGTCTTCTTGGCCAGAAGCCTCAAGTCGGCGTCCTTGTCGTAGTACATTTTCACCATGATGATCCTCCTCGCTGGGTGCGCCTCGAATTACTCCGTGAAGCCCTGGCCGCCCCGCGCCATGGCGATGCGGCCAGTGCGAACCAGCTCCTTGATCCCGAACGGCTTGACCAAGTCCAGAAAGGCGTTGATCTTGTCCGGGGTACCCGTCAATTCCACCGTCAGGCTCTTGGGCGAGGTGTCCACGATCCTGGCGCGGAAAATCTCCGCCAGCTCCATGATGTCGCGCCGTCCGGTGCGGCCCGTGTCCACTTTCACGAGTATCAGTTCCCGGTCGATAAAATCCGGCACGTTGGAAAAATCATTGATCTTGACCACCTCGACCAGGCGGTTGAGTTGCTTGTTGCACTGCTCCAGCACGCGATCGTCGCCGGACAGGACGATGGTCATGCGGGAGAACTGCGGGTCGCGGGTCTCCCCGACCGCCAGGCTGTCGATGTTGAAGCCGCGGCCGGACAGATGGCCGGCCACGCGCGCCAAAACGCCGGGATGGTTTTCCACCAGGAGCGACAGGATATGCTGCTTGGTTCCGTCCATGCTCTCCGTCCCGAACCACGGGCGCCCGCCCCGCCCTGAGTGATTTCGCAAGTCGTGACGTGGAAGGTAATTACGCACTCACGAAGGCCGCGAAGGCGAGCCTGCCCTGAGTATTCCCAAACCGGCAAGGCGCGTCAAGGCCAAAGATGGACCGCATAACGGGGACGCCATGGGTCAGGGTCTCGACGACCGCCGGTCGCCGTCCGTGACGCACACCGCCGCCGTCCAGTAACATCATTGGGGTTGCAGCACGACGCGGAAACGAGGCATTCGTCATGGCCGCCGAGTTTACGGCGATCGTCGAACGCGCGGATGATGGGTGGATTGCCTGCTGCCCGGAGGTCCCGGGGGCGAATGGCCAAGGAAGACCCGAACGAAGGTCCTGGCGGACCTGGCCGACGCCATCGCCCTGCTTCTGGAAGATCTGGGCCGGCCGTGCCGTCGCGTGGTAGTCAGGGAGGCGCTGGGAAATGAAAACTGAAGACTTCCCCCCGCTGGATCGCACGGCGTTGTCGGTCGGCTCCCTCAAGGATCAGGGCAACGACCTCGCCTATTGGCTGAGCCGCACCCCGCAGGAACGCTGGGCTACTGTGGAATTGTTTCGACGCTTGAATTACGGATTTGATCCAGCTACATCGACCCTTCAAAGAGTTCTTGAAGTTACTAAACGCGAAAGGCGTTGACTACCTCGTGGTTGGAGGATAAGCCGTGGCGCACCACGGTTACCTCCGCTTCACGGCGGACTTGGACTTCTGGGTCGCTCTCGATGATGTCAATGCGGCGAAGCTGGCGGCAACCTTGGTTGAATTCGGTTTTGCGCCGGAAGTGGTATCCGTTGACCTGTTCAAACAGTCGAAGAATGTCATACGGATGGGCGTACCTCCGACATGTATAGAAATCATGATGGATGCCGACGGTGTATCGTTCGCTGAATGTTTCGCAAGCCGAGAGACGGTAGAAATCGACGGAATTCCGGTGAACGTGATCTCCCTGCCCATGCTGAAGAAAAACAAGCTGGCGACCGGTCGGCACAAGGACCTGGCGGACCTGGAGAATCTTCCCTGACGCGCGGCGACACAAGGGTCGTTACGGCATGACCTCGCGGCGGGTGGAGAGGTCGCCGCGGCGGGCGTCCATGGCCTCGCGGAAGGCCTCCATCCAGCCCTCGCGCGCCGCCGCCACCGCCTGGCACAGCGCCTCCGCCGCTTCCACTCGCGGCAACAGCACCCAATCCGCCCCCGCCCGGTAGAGGGCCGAGACCTCGCTCATGGAGAGCGCGTTGGCGACGATGACGGCCTTGGGCGCCAGCGCGCGCAGATGCTGCACCAAGTGGAGGTTGGTCGTGCCCCTCAGCACGTCGTCGGGTATCGAGCTGACGATGATTTTGGCGCGCTCCAGGCCGGCGTGCTCCAGCGTGGCCGGGTTGGCGATGTCGCCGTAGAGCACGCGCACCCCCTTCTTGGCGATCTCGCCGTGCAGCGCCACGTTGAAATCGACCACCAGCGTCTCACGCAGCAGCGCGGGATGGCGCGACTCCAGCTCCCAGAGGAGCGAGGAGGCGATGCGATGAAATCCCAGCAGCGCCAGCGTGAGCGGCGCCTCCGCCTCGCCTTCCTCGGCGCGGGCCCCCGGCGCCGCGAATCCCAGCCGCGTCAAGACCCCCGCCAGCCGCTCGTGAATCCTGTCCCCCATCTCAAAGAGAAACGGCGTCGCCAACGCGGTGATGACGAAGGCGAAGATGACGCTGCTGGCGAACTCCCGCGTCACGTGTCCCAGCCCCTGCCCCAGGTACGCGATCACCAGGCAGAACTCGGAAATCTGCGCCAGCTTGGTCGAAGCGCCGATGGCGTTGCGCCGGTCCATGCCGGTGTAATACATGAGCGGAAAGAAAATCAGATAGCGCGCCAGGATCGCCAGCACGGACAGAAACAGCGCCAAGAGCAACACGTCCGCCGACTCGGGCCGCGGGATGCCCATCCCCAAACCCACGAAGAAGAGCGTGACGAAGAAGTCCTTCACGTTGCCGACCTTGCCCACTACCTCCTTGCTATAGGGCAGCGTGGCGATGCTCGTGCCCGCGATCAGGGCGCCCATCTCCAGCGACACCTTCACCGGAAAGCCGCCCAGCCCGACGAATCCCAGCACGTGCTGCAATTGCGTGCCCAAAAACGCGATCCCAAAGCACCAGCCCGTGGCCGCGACCAGGATCAACTCGGGAGTCTTGGCGATCCAGCGAAAGCAGACGGGCAGGAGAAACCGGGCGAATCCGTAGGCGACGCCCGCCAGAAGCCCGATGCCCACGAAGTTGAAGAGCACCGGGACCAGTTCGGGATGCTCGAAGTTGGGTTGCAGAGCCAACACGACGATGGCCCAGATGTCCTGGAAGATCAGGACGCCCAGGCACACCCGCCCCACCAGCGTGTCCAGTTGGAACTTCTCCTGGAAGAGCTTGACCACGATCAGCGAGGAGGAGGTGGCCAGTGTGAAGCCGACGTAGAGCGGCACGTAACCGCCCAAAAGCGGCGCCCAGCCGGAGCGCTGCGCCAGCCATCCCACGCACCAGCCGAACAGGACGGTGAGCGGGAATTGCAGAAGGCCGGTCGTAATCAGTGTCTTGCCGCTGGCCAGGAGTTTGCGCAGGTCGATCTCCAACCCGATCAGAAAGAGCAGGAGGACCAGGCCGAGATCGGCGATGGTCGTGATGCTCTCCTGGTGGGTGACGATCTGGGCGAACTCGGGGCCGATGATGATGCCGGCGGCCAGAAAGGCGGCGATGCTGGGGATGCCGATGCGGGTGAAGAGCACCGACAGGATGGCGGCGACGAGAAAGCAGAAGCCGATGCCGGCGATGAGCGGATCGATCGCGCCGCCGCTGGACGCAACAAGGAAGGAGCTGGTCGCCTCCAGCCAGGTCGTAAGCATGAGTCCGCCTCCGGATACGCCTGTCAAGGCAAGTCGGACGCGCGCGGGCCGCCGTCCGGCGTGTCGGCAATGAGACCCGGTCACAGTACATACCCGCTCTGGTTTTGAAAAGAAATTGTTTACCTCATGGTGTCCCTCGGGCGATGACAAGCCCCTTGAATCCGCGCCGCAATCGGGTGAGAATACGCCCGCCAACCCATGATCTCCCGCTAAGGAGGCCGCGCATGGATCGCCGCGATTTCGTCACGACCAGTCTGGGAGCCGCGGTCGCCGCCGGACTCTCAAACCCCGCCGTTGCACAGGCCGAGCCAAGGCCCGGCAAGTTCAAGCTCAAGTACGCTCCCCACTTCGGCATGTTCAAGCACTCCGCCGGCGAGGACCTGGTGGATCAGCTCAAGTTCATGGCCGATCAGGGTTTCTCCGCCATGGAGGACAACGGCATGATGGGCCGGCCGGTGGAAGTGCAGGAGAAAGTAGCCCGAGAAATGGCGCGGCTGGAGATGACCATGGGCGTGTTCGTCGCCTACGCCGAATGGCGCGAGCCGCGCCTGCCTTTCGGCAAACCCGAGGACCGCGACGCCTTCCTGTCTGAAATCAGAAAAGCCGTCGAGTGCGCCAAGCGCGTCAACGCCAAGTGGTGCACGGTCGTGCCGGGGCCATACCACACCGGCCTGGAATGGGGCTACCAGACCGCCAACGTGATCGAGGCGCTGCGCCGCGCGGCGGAAATCTGCGAACCGTCGGGTCTTGTGATGGTGCTGGAGCCGCTCAATCCCTGGTGCAATCATCCGGGCATGTTTCTCACCAAGATTCCCCAGGGGTATGAAATCTGCCGCGCCGTCAACAGTCCCAGCTGCAAGATTCTGGACGATCTCTACCATCAGCAGGTGACGGAGGGGAATCTGATACCGAATATCGATCGCGCCTGGACCGAGATTGCGTACTTTCAGGTCGGCGACAATCCTGGGCGCAACGAGCCGACCACGGGCGAGATCAACTATCGCAACGTGTTCAGGCATATTCACGGCAAGGGTTTCACCGGCGTCGTGGGCATGGAGCACGGCAATTCCCGGCCGGGCAAGGAGGGCGAGTTGGGGGTTATCGAGGCCTACCGCGAGTGCGACGATTTCTGACCCCCTTAACAACCGGGTCGGCCGGCCGCAGGTTGGACGGGGAGATTGCGGCGGATGGCAGAACCCCCCCTCCCCCCTTATTAAGGGGGGCGACGATGCCGCTCAACGAGAGACTCTTGCAAATAAAGTGAGGTTTTAACTATGACACACTTTGATTCCAGCAAAGTCAACCGGCGCGATTTCCTCGCTGCCTCGACCGGCTTCTCCGCGGCGGTCCTGGCCGCCGGCGCAAGCGCCGCCAGTAAGAAGAAGGAGACCCGGCCCAAGAATCTTGACTTGATCAAGGTCGGCCTGGTCGGCGCCGGCGGGCGTGGAACCGGCGCCGCCATCGACTGCATCGTTTCCTCCCCCAATATCGAACTGGTCGCCGTCGGCGATCTCTTCAAAGACCGCATTGAAGGCTCGCTCAAACGCCTGCGCGAACACAAGGAAGCAGGCAAGGCGGTCAAGGTCACGCCTGACACGACCTTCACCGGCTTCGACGCCTACAAACATGTTCTCGCGTGCGACATCGATCTCGTGATTCTGGCGACTCCGCCGGGCTTCCGCCCCACGCATTTCGACGCCGCCATCAAGGCCGGCAAGCATGTCTTTATGGAGAAACCCGTCGCCGTCGATCCGGTCGGCGTGCGCGTCATGCTGGCGGCGTCCCAGCTGGCGGATGAAAAGAAGCTGTGCGTGGTCGCGGGCACGCAGCGGCGCCATCAACAGAGCTATCTTGAGATGATGAAACGCATAGAGGACGGCGCCATCGGCGAAATCGTCGGCGGTCAGTGTTACTGGAATCAGGGCGGCCTCTGGGTAGTCGAGCAGAAACCGGGCATGAGCGACATGGAGTGGCAGTGCCGCAACTGGCTCTACTTCGCCTGGCTCTCCGGCGACCACATCGTCGAACAGCACGTGCATAACATTGACGTTGTCAACTGGGCCATCGGCGCGCATCCCGTGAGCGCCGTGGGCATGGGCGGGCGGCAGGCGCGCGTCGAACCCAAGTACGGCCATATCTATGATCATTTTACGATTGAGTATGAGTATCCCGGCGGCGTGCGCGTAACCTCGATGTGCCGGCAGATGGCGGGGTGCTCGAACCGCATCGGCGAGCACCTGGTGGGGACTCGGGGCGTGGCGGATTTTCTGGAGCCGGGCAAGCGCACGATTACCGCGCGCCGTTCCTACAAGTTCGAGGGCGACGAGCCCAATCCTTACGTGACGGAGCACGCGGACCTGATCGACGCCATCCGCTCCGGACGGCACATCAACGAGGCCCGGCGAGTCACCGAAAGCACCATGACGGCGATCATGGGGCGCATCTCAGCCTATACGGGACGCCAGATTTCCTGGGACTGGGTGATGAACAAGTCACAGTTGGATTTGTCGCCGAAAAAACTCGAGTTCGGCGCGCTGGAAGTCCCGCCGGTCCCGGTACCGGGCCAGACGCAGTTGGTGTAGGATTTCTGCACCTCCCCTGAGGAGAGGTCGTTGCCCGCCGCGGCGGGCGAACGGGTGAGGGGAGCGGATCGATGCCACCGTCGGCTATACTCAAGAGGGTGGACGATGCGCGCGCGACTACGGTTGGGCGATTTCATGTGGAGTGCGGCCGTTTGCTGCCGCAACATGTGGGCGTGCTCGTCGGCGGCAGCAGCTGCCGCACTCCACATGGCACGCACCCTTTGAGTACCAAAGGATGGCGCCCCGGTCTGTCGTCCGTTATTGTCACATCCCACGGGAGCGCTTGTGCATGACACAAGTCTTTTCGCTTGCTTCGTTGCTCGCCATCATGCTTACTGCCTTCGGTTGCTTCGGGCTCGCGGGCGGGAGCGGACGGCCGCCGAGCGGCGAGCCGATCCTGCTGTCAGGCAAGGCGCGCTCGGCGGCGCTCTGCGTAACTTCTCCCAATCCCTTCAAGCCATATACCAAAGAGCTGCGCTCGCCCGCGGGCGTGCAGGTCCTTTTGGATTCTCCCTCCGACCACAAGCACCATCACGCCCTCATGTTCGCCGTCAGCGCCGGGGGCGTGGACTTCTGGGGCGAGCATGACGCCAATGTCGTGGGCCGGCAAGTCGTCGAAAAACAGGCGCGGCGCGGCAGGCGTTTGATTCAGGAGCTGATCTGGCGGGCGCCTGACGGCGGCGTCAAGCTCTCGGAGCGGCGGCGCCTCCAGTTGTGGGACGAACCCGACTGCACGCTTCTTTCGTGGGAGAGTCAGCTGCGCGCGCCCGAGAACATCGGTTCCATCGAGTTGTCCGGGGCGCACTACGTCGGACTCGGGTTGCGACCGTTGCCAAGCTTCAATGCGAAGTGTAGATTCGTTTACCCAGACGGTCCGCCCGGCCCCATCGTGCGCGGCGACGAACGCCTCACCCCCGGCCGCTGGTGCGGCATGGTCGGCGCGGTCGACGGCAAGCCGATCACCATTGCAATGATGGCGCATCCGGAAAACGCCCGCACGCCGACGCGGTTTTTTACCATGAGCACGCACTTCGCCTATCTGGCGGCTACGCTGGGGCTGCACGAGCAGCCGTTGTCCGTGGCTGCTGAAAGACCGCTCACGTTGCGTTACGGCGTGGCGGTGTGGGACGGCGAAGAGGCGCCGCAGGAGATGGAGAAGACTTACCAACGCTGGTTGAAGTTGGAGGGAGAAAAATGATGCAAGACACAAACACGCGGCGCGAGTTCCTGGCGACAACCGCGGCCGGCGCCGCCATGCTCGCCGCGCCCGCGCTGGTGCGCGCGCAGAACCTGAACAGCCGCATTCTGGTCGCCCAGATCGGCGCCGGCAGCCGCGGCGGGGGGCATCTCAGCGTGCTCCGGCATCTCTGCGAGGAGGAGAAATACCCGCTGGAGATCGTCGCCGCCTGCGACGTCTATCGCCCCCGCCTGGAGAAGCGCCGCGAGCAGTTCAACATTCCCAGCGGCGCCATGGATTATCGCGAAATCCTGGCCATGCCCGGCGTGGACGCCGTCTTCATCGCCACCCCCGACCATCATCACGGGTATCAGGCCATGGACGCCATCGCCGCGGGCAAGGACGTGTACTGCGAGAAGCCGGTGACGCACTGGCGGCAGTTCGAGCTCACCAAGAGACTGGCCGACGCGGTCGCCGCGTCGGACCGTGTCTTTCTTCTGGGAACGCAGGCCATGAGCGATCCCGCCTGGCGCAGGATGAAGGAGCTGGTGAAAGAAGGCGTGATCGGCCAACCCATCTTCGGCGAGACCGGCTTCTTCCGCATCGGCGACTGGGGCGAGCGCGGCATGCCCGTCGACGATCCCGACGCCCGCCCCGGCAAGGACCTGGATTGGATTGCCTTTCTCGGCGATGCGCCGAAAAAGCCTTTCAGCGTGGATCGGTTCTTCCGCTGGCGCATGTTCGAGGACTACGCCGGCGGTCCGTCCACCGATCTCTATCCGCACGTGCTCACGCAGGTCATCGACATCATGGGCGTGGGAATGCCCGAGGTGGTGGTCGGCGTGGGCGACATCTGCCGATATAATGACGAGCTACGCGAGGTTCCCGACACCTTCAACCTGATCGCGCAATATCCCGAGAAGGCGTCGATCTCCGTGATCGGTACGCAGGGCAACGACTACCAGGCGGTGGGATTCCGCGGTTCGGGCCAGCGGGCGCCCGTGATTCGCGGCTGGGAGGGGACGCTCACGGTCCATCCCAACAACAAGGAGATCGTCTTTACACCGCTGCGGGTGCGCGAGGCCAGGGAGCCGGCCCGCTTCCCCATCGACGGCGCGGAGGACATGACGGCCTACTTCCGGCACTTTCTCGACTGCTGCCGGACGCGGCAACGCGAAACCTGGAGTGGGATGGAGCTGGCTTTTCGCACGCAGACGGTGCTTCAGATGGCGATGCTCTCCTGGAAGCGCGGCCGCGCCGTCCGCTTCAACGCCAGACGCAGGAGGATCGTCGTGTAGGGTGCGCATTGCGCACCGTCTCGGCGTCGTTGGTGCGCATTGCGCACCGTCCCGGCGTCGTCGGTGCGCATTGCGCACCGTCCCGGCGTCGTCGGTGCGCGTTTCGCACCGTCCCGGCGTCGTCGGTGCGCGTTGCGCACCCTACAGCTCGGCCGTTTCCAGGCGCTTGAAGAGAATCTGCGGCTCGCCCAGCACGTGGCCGGCGGGCAGCTCGTCGGTCGCCTCGTCCCACATGGGAATGGAACGCAGCCCCAGCATGGCCGCGCATTTCTCCGCCGTCGCGGGCAGAAACGGCTCCATCACGACCATGAGCGTCCTGATCGTCTGGATGCAAACGTTGAGCGTGGTCCCGCACGCGGCCAGGTCCGTCTTGCGCTGGGTCCACGGCGCCTTCTCGTCCATGTAGCGATTGGCCATGCGCGCCAACTCCATCACTTCATATAGCGCATACTTGAAGCGAAACTCCTCCAGCTGGGCGGCGACCTTCTCCGCCTGCGTCGCGCGCGCCGCCACTTGCGCCTCGTCCCGCTGGTCGCGCGCCCCCGCCGGCGGAACCCGCCCCTCGAAGTGCTTCACCGTGAACGTCAGCGCCCGGTTGATGAAATTTCCCAGCGTGTTGCCCAGCTCTCCGTTGTTGCGCGCGATGAAATCCTCCACGTCAAAAGTCGTGCGCTGGTTCTCGGGCGCAATCGTGGTGAGGTAATAACGCAGCGGATCAGGATCGTACTTCTTGAGATAGTCCTCGATCCAGATGGCCGCGCCGCGGCTCTTGCTGACCTTCTCCTCCTCCTTGCCGGGAAACTTGATGTTCAGAAACGCATTGGCGACGACCTGGTGGGGCAATTGATACGTCCCCTCGGCCAGTAGCATGGCCGGCCAGATGATGGCGTGAAAAACGATGTTGTCCTCGCCGATGAAGTGAACGATGCGGCAATCCGGGTCTTTCCACCAGCGCGCGTAGGCCTCAGGCCCCTCGCCCAGCTCCTCGCACAGCTTGGCGGCGAAGGAAACGTAGCCGATGGGCGCGTCGAACCACACGTAGAGCACCTTGCCGGCGGCGTCGGGATCGTCGAGCGGGACCGGCACGCCCCAGGACAGATCGCGCGTCATGGCGCGCTCGACCAGTCCCTGCTTGATCTGCCCCAGCGAAAAATTGAGCACGAGTTCGCGCCAACTGTCGCGCTTGCCCTCCAGCCACTCGCGGAGGGGCTGCTCGAAGCGGTCCAAGCGCAGATACCAGTGCGTGGTTTCGCGCGGCTCCGGCGGGGTCCCCGTGATCGTGCTCACCGGGTTGATGAGCGCCAAGGGGTCGATGGACTTGCCGCAGGCCTCGCACTGGTCGCCGTAAGCCTCGCGATAACCGCAGAAATTGCAGGTCCCCTTCACGTAACGGTCGGGCAGAAACTGGCCGGCGACCGCATCGTAGAGCTGCTGCGTCTTCTTTTTGGTAAAGAAACCCTTGTCGGGGATGGCGCGGAAGAATGCCTGCGAGAGGCGGTTGTGCGTCTCGACAAAGTCGGGATGGTGGGTACCGCCATACACATCGAAGCGGATGCGGAGGCCGGCAAAGTCGGCGGCCTGGCGGTCGTGATAATCGCGGGTCAGCTCTTCGACGGGGCGATTCTCCTTGCGAGCGGAAATGAGCGAGGCGACGCCGTTGTCGTCGCTGCCGCAGATGAAACGCACCGTCCGCCCGCGCGCGCGCAGATAGCGCACGTACGAGTCCGCGGGCAGGTAGGCGCCGGCGATGTGGCCCACGTGCAGCCGCCCGTTGGAGTACGGCAGGGCCGAAGTGACGAGATAGCGAGTCATGCCGGTCTCACAGTCGGATCAAAATGAGTCGCCAGCATAGCACAGAGCGCCGCGCCGGGGAGAGGAAAAGTCGCGTCGCGCCGGCCTGGTAGCGCCGGCATCCTGCCGGCTTGCGTGTGGGCGTCCCGCCCACACGCTTCGGCGGCGGGCGCCGCACCGGCGCAGCACGCTGCGCAACTACGGTGGCGGGCGCCAATGGCGTTGACGAAAGCCGCCGGCGATTCTACAAAGGTGTACCATCCTTATCCTGGAGGTCGCCGTCATGCGCCTGCCGCCCGTCCTCTTCGTGCTCCTTGTCGCCGCCGCACCTCTCTTCGCCGCTCCCCCGCGCGGCTCGATGGACGAACTGCTCGCCTTCGACCGCCTGCCCTTTCTTCATCCGCTCGGAACCGAAACGCGCCAGTTCGCCAGCTTCGCCCGCGACGAGTCCAACAACGACGGCTTCTCCGGCCAGTACAGCTACCTCCGTTACGTCATCGACGACGGAGAGGAAGCCAGCCTGATCGCCGACTTCAACCGGCCCGGCTGCATCTATCGCTTCTGGGCGACCGCCGTGCCCGCCGGCCGCATCAAGTTCTATTTCGACGGCGCCGACAAGCCCGAGATCGACATTCCCTTCCGCGAGATGTTCGACAACCGGCACTTTCCGTTTCTCGCGCCCGTCGCTGGCAAGGGACTGGGCGGCTTCTATTCCTACGTCCCCATCGCCTGGAGGAAGTCCTGCCGCATCGTGGTCACCTCGCGGCAGATGCGCTTCTACCAGATCACGTACCTGACCTTTCCCGACGACCGGAACGTGAGGACGTTTCGCATGAAGGAGTGGGAGAAGCGGCGCGAGCGCTTCCACGAGGTGCAACGGGTCTGGAGCCGGCTGGGCCAGCGCCCCGCGGCGCCCGGCGCGGACGAGCGGACGGTCGCGCAGCGCGGCGCGCTGTCGGCGGAGGGCGTCCTGAAGCTGGCGGAGCTGGAGGGTCCGGGAACCGTGCGCGCGCTGTATGTAACGATGGAACCGCGCACCTTCGAGGCCCGGCGCGCCGTGCGCCTGCGCGTCCTCTATAATGGAAGCGATAAACCCGCCGTCGATTGCCCCATCGGCGACTTCTTCGGCAACGGCGCCGGCGATCATGCCTGGGCATCGCTCCTCATGGGCCGGAAGGACGGCGAATATTACTGCTACCTGCCCATGCCGTTCGAGCAGGGCGCGCGCATCGAAGTCATCTACGACAAATATACCTCGAAGGGTGCACAACCGGACGTGCAGCTCGCCGCGCGCGTCGCCTGGGAGCCGATGAAAAAATGGACGGGCGAGCAGGGTTATCTCTTCGCGCAATGGCGGCGGCAGAATCCCACCGAGGATCGCGTCAACTACGTGTTCGCGCGCGCGCATGGACGCGGCCATCTCGTGGGCACGCTGCAATACTGCGACACTCCTCTGGAGCTGCGCGTGCCGCTCTATTTCGAGGGGGACGAGTTCACCTACGCCGACGGGCAGTTGGCGCTGCACGGGACCGGCTCGGAGGACTATCACAACATGGGCTGGTACGCGCTGCCGCAAGGTTTCTCCCGGCCCGGCGACTTCCCCCTGCACGGTGGACTTAAGTACTCGCCGCGCAGCGTGGCGGCTTATCGCTTTCACATGACGGATCCGGTCGTCTTCGCCCACAGCCTGGACCACACCATCGAGCACGGGGGAACCAACGAAATCCTGGCGGATTACGCCAGCGTGGCCTTCTGGTATCAGGAGCTGCCCGCGGATCCGGTTTACATTCAACCGATAGGCGAGCGGCTGGCGCCGCCGCTGAAAGAAAAGCCGTAGTTGCGCAGCGTGCTGCGCGGCAGCAAGCTGTCGCATTCCACACTCCCCCGTTATATGGGGGACGACACTCCCCCCTTAAGAAGGGGGGTGGGGGGGATCAAGCGCGGCATGGCGGCTTGCCGTTGGTGGGTGGAACCCACCCTACGGGTCGCCCGCGCCCCAGCTCGCCTTGCGCGAACCCGCGCCGACGACCGGCCGGTGTCCGTCCAGACCCAGGAGTTCCGCGAACGAGGTCGTATTGAGGATGGAGACGAACTTGCGGTGGATTTCGTGGATTGGGTTGCGGACGGGGCAATCCTGGATGTTGCAGACGACTTCGCCGTGCGGATGCGTGCAATCGGCGAAATAGAACTCGCCTTCCAGCGCGCGGATGAGGTCGCCGACGGAGATTTCCTCGGGCGAGCGGGCCAGTTCATAACCCCCCATCACGCCGCGTACGGAGTTGAGGACCCCCGCCCGCGTGAGTTGCTTGAGGATGTTGGCCACGAAGGAGACGGAGATGCCGAAGTGGGTGGCGATCTCCTTGGCGCTGGCGCTTCTGGTCTCGGACTGGCAGAGGTGGGCCACGGAAAGGACCGCGTAATCGATCTTCTTGGACATGCGAAACATGGTCGGCCCCCTGCCGGATATGGTACAGCTTTTGTACGGTATCCGGTTCGTGCCGCCGCGTCAAGCTATTTCGACCGTTCAGGAGCACCCTCTGGACTGCGGCTGCTTGCTGCCGCCGGGAGAGAGAGAAGTGCCCCATGCGCCGGCAAGCAGGCGCAGGCCACAGGATCGCGCCGGCAAGCAGGCGCACTCACATTCGCTGGCGTGGTAACCGCCCGCGCGCTATGCTCCCCACCATGACCATCGAGGACATGAAGAACAACCAGCTGGCCCAGCAGATTCTGGTGCAACTCAAGATCAACATCTCCAAGCTGGTGCTGCGCAGCCAGGGGCCCACGCTCTACATCAAGGGCGTGCTCATCCGGCAGGACGAAACCCCCGCTCCCGGCAGCTTTAAAAGCAATAAGCGCCTCGTTCCTCTCGTCGAGCAGCGCCTTTTGGCCGAGCGCGCCTTTCGCCGCATCATGTGGGACCTGGAGTAACCCATCCGCAACGCGTCGCAGACCCGCCGACAGGCCCAGGCGATTGATGGTGAACACCCCCTCCGAGCCTTCGCGCAGGTTCGCCGCCCCGTCCAGCTCTCATTGATACCGTACCACCCAACCGGCGGTCCATTCCGCCGACAACTGCAGCAGCTCGATGATGGCCCGGCCGGTCGCGTCCCTCACTCGTCCAACGCAAGTCGCCTGGTCCAAACCCGTTACAACACGGGCGGGAACAGTTGCCTCGCCCTCTGCAAGAAGGCCGGCATCTGCGACCTGTCCCGACGCTCTGCAACCTGTACACTCTTCATCATGGCGGTTCATTCCTCTTTCAGATTGGCGTTTGGCCGAGCTCACGCCCGGGTGAGGGTGAACCGCCACGCTTTCACTTCAACCTTCAACTACGCTGCGGGCATCGCCCGGGACGGCGGGGGGCAAGTCCACGCGCGACGGTGAGCGGGGAAGGACCCTTGATCCACTGCCCGCTTGCGCCTACAATGGACGCGCTAGTCTGGACGTTGTGGAGGTACGCATGGGTGCTTATCGAAGGGCCGGCGCTTGCCTCGCCTGCCTGGGCATCATCACCAGTTTGTCGGGAGGCGGCGCGGGCGCTTGGGCCGCGGCCACGGGAGAGGTGCAACTCCATCCCCTCGGCCTCGGCTTTTCCGGCAGCCACGTCAACGCCCCCATCTTCCGCCAGCACGCCGTGACGATTTCCGCGACCGCCAGCTCACCGCCTACCACTCGCCCGAGGGCACGGTCGTTCTGGCCTGGCGCACGCTCCCCGAGAACCGCTGGCAGGTGCACGACACGGGCTGGAAGGGCAACGTGCGCGACGCCCACAACGGCATCAGCCTCGGCGTCTCGCCCGATGGCATCCTGCACATCAGTTACGATCATCACAGCCATCCCCTGCGTTACAGGAGAAGCGCGCGTCCACTGGACCCCACGTCCTTCGGCGGGATGATCCCCATGACGGGCCGGCGGGAGCGGCGCGTCACCTACCCCGAGTTCGTCAATCTGCCCGACGGCACGCTGCTCTTCTTCTACCGCGACGGGGCCTCGGGCAACGGCGACCTCTGCCTGAA
The DNA here is from genome assembly GCA_015075175.1 of bacterium. Lineage (GTDB taxonomy): Bacteria > Hinthialibacterota > Hinthialibacteria > H5-UNCL2 > H5-UNCL2 > H5-UNCL2. The sequence goes on along the minus strand of JABTUV010000008.1, from coordinate 47,723 downwards.
CCGCTATGACGTGCCGTCGGCAACGTGGCAAGTCGTCGCGCATCCGGTCATCTCCGGCGAGGGCGAATACAATCCCTACTGGATGCGGCCGGCGGTCGCGTCCGACGGCGTCCTGCATCTCGGCTGGGTGTGGCGGCGCACCGGCGACGCTTCCACCAACAGCCGCGTCTCCTACGCCCGCAGCCGCGACCGCGGCAGAACTTGGGAGAACTCGCGCGGCGAGCCTTACCGCCTGCCCATCACCCCCAAGACCGCGGAGGTGATCGATCCCGTGCCCGAGGGCAGCAATCTCTCCAACCAGGACACCTCCGACGCCGACAGTCGCGGCCGCTTCCACGCCGTCTATCGGAAGAACGATGCGAACGGCGTCTCGCAGTATCATCACGCCTGGCACGACGGGGAGGGCTGGCGTATCTCCGCCGTCTCCGACTTCGGCGAGGCCTTCGTGATGAAGGGGGGCGGATCGCTGCGCAATCCCCTCTCGCGCGGCTGCATCTTTCTGGACCGGGCGGACAACGTCTACGTGATGTACCGCGACAATCGAGCCGGCTCGCGGCCCGCCGTGATTCGTCTGCTCGCGCCGGATTACACCCGGCGCGAGAAGTTCGTGCTCTCGGACGAGAATCTTCTTCAATGGGAGCCGGCCATCGACCTCTTGCGCTGGAAGCGGGACGGGATTCTCTCGGTGTTCGTGCAGGCCACCGACCAGGGCGACCACGAGACGGTCGTCCAGCAGCCGCCGACCATGGTCCAAATCCTTGACTGGCGGCCGCCCCGGTGAGGCGGCCCGGGCGGAGCAGGTTGCACAGCGACGCCACGGCGCGGCAGGCTGCGCGACTACAGACGGAATGAGCGCGCATTGAGATGACAGGCAAGCCCTGGCTGCGCGTTCTCGTCGCCGGCATCTTGCTCGTTCTCCCCTGGCTGGTCGGGGCCCCCCGAGACGCGCATCCCGCGCTCGCGCCCGTGCTCTGGGGACGCTACAGCCTTCTTTTCGTCGTCAGCTATCTCTTTCATGCCACCGTGATCGTCCCCTGGCTCTTGGAGTTGGCCTTTGGGAGTACCCACTTTTCGCGGCGATGGATTCGCCGGACGGGTTACGCCTGGTTCTGCCTGGCGCTGGCGGCGGGCGGCGTCGAGGCGCTTTTCCGGGTCGCTCCCTCGCTCATTCCCAATGGAACGCTGACCCTCCTGCCCGACCTAGGCAGGTCGCTTTTTCGCGGTTACTTCAAGGGGCAGATGCCGGATCCCGAGTTGGGTTTCCGGTTGCGTCCGGGTTTCACTTGGGACGAGGCCGGGCACGCCTGGTTGGGAGATTTGGCCGCGCAAGGCATCGCCCTGCCCACCCGCAAGGAGGCCTTCAGCCTCGATCTGGACCCGCCCTGCTTCAATCGGCTGGATGAACGCGGCTATCGCGGCGTGGTCGATGACGGCGTTCGCTTCAGCACGCGAGAGGAGCGACCGCGCATACTGTTTCTGGGTGATTCATTCCTTTTTTGCGCGCGCCTGGCGGCGGAGCACATCTGGTGCGCCTCGGCCTGCCGGGCGCTGGGTGCGACCGCCGTCAACTTGGGAGTCTTCGCTTACGGCGTGCCGCAGGAGGCCATCGTCCTCGCGCGCGAGATCGAATACTACCGGCCGCAGTTGGTCGTCCTGTGTATTTTTGACGGCAACGACCTGGAGAACGGCGCCGAGTGGCAGGAATGGCGCGCGTCGGGAATGCCCTACTGGAAGTGGGACAGCCGCCGGCGGGGATGGCTGGAGTGCTCGCCCGTGCTGGGATGGGCGGCCCATCGCTTCACGGTGCACTTCGGAAATCAGGATGTGGAGGCTTTACCGGCCAATCCCTTGCAGCCCTATCGCGGCGAAATCGCCGGCGCCTCGGTGGTGATGGGCTTTGCGCCGGCGTACCTGGCCATGCTGGAGACGAGTCCGGAGGAGGCGCGGCGCCATGCCGGCTGGGGGCCGACGCTGGCGGGCATCGAACAATGCGAGGCGCTCTGCCGGCAGCACGGCGCGCGCCTGCTCGTGGCCATGCTGCCCTCCAAGGCGTCCGTCTATGCATGGCATCTCCTGGAGCGCGTGGACCCAATGGCGGTACTGGAGGCGGCGCGGGGCGAGCCGCTCACGCCGGAACGCGCGCGCCGGTTCGTTGAGCGCGCCCGCATGTATCGCAACGGCTTTCCGGCCGCGTTGCAAGCGGCGATGGAACAGCGCGGACGGCCCTACCTGGACTTCCGGCCCCGCTTCTTCGCCGAAGTCGAGAACGGCGCGCCGCAACTCTATCGCGCCTTCGACACGCACTGGAATCCCGCCGGACACCAACTGGCCGCCGACATTCTGGTCGACTATCTCGCGTCTCATCCCGAACTCCTCGCGGCTGACAGGCAATGATTTCCGTTGCCCGCCGCACGAGGACGGGCTAAACTGGAATCGAACCTCGCTACAATCTTTCGGGAGAACGCCATGCGGCATCCTGTTCCCGTTGCGCTCGTGCCCTGCAAGAGCTACACGCCGGCCGAGCTCTATCCGGCCATCGACCGGACCGTCGAGTATCTGGGCGGCTGGTCGCAGATGGCGGGGCGGGGCGAGACCGTCCTGGTCAAGCCCAACTTCCTGTCGGCGCGGCCCGCCCCGTCGGCCGTGACGACGCATCCGGCGGTGATTCTGGGGGTGGTGGAGCGGCTCCTGGACCTGGGCGCGCGCGTGATCGTGGGCGACAGCAACGCCTTTGGGACGGTCCTGAAAACCATGGACGGACTGGGCATCCTGGAGCCGCTGCGGCAGCGGGGGGTCGAGTGCGTGGACTTCTCGCGCGAGGCGCACAAGCTGGTGCGGCTGCCCGAGTCCGGTTTCAAGCTGCGCATCGCCCGCCACGCCCTGGACGCGGACAGGATCATCAACCTGCCCAAGGTCAAGGTGCATTGCCAACTGGTGCTCACGTTGGGGGTGAAGAACCTGTTTGGGACCATTCCGGCGCGGCGCAAGGCGTGGTTGCACATGCGGCTGGGAGGTCGGCGCGAGCGTTTTTCGGCCATGCTCTTGGCGCTGGCGGACCGGCTGGCGCCGGTCCTCACCTTGGCGGACGGGGTGGTCATGATGGACAAGCACGGGCCGCAGGGGGGCCAGCCGCGCCTTCTGGGGGTGCTGTGCGCGTCCCCCAGTCCCCTGGCGGTGGATCGCACGCTCTGCCAGGTTCTCGGAGTACCGCCGGAGAAGGTGAACGTGCTGGCCGAGGCGCGCCGCCAAGATCGCCGCGAGGCCTTCATGCCCAACCTGGAGATTCTGGGCGCCTCCATCGCCGAGGTCGCCGTGCACGACATCACGCTGCCCACCATGATGCCCATCCGCTTCTCCCTCTGGCACATGCTGAAGGCGCAACTGCGCCAGTGGAAGACCCGCCGCGCCAAGGTGTAGGCCCCAACGGGGGGAGAATAGCTGTCATTTCGACCGTCGCGAGAAATCCTCCCGCGCGCGCCGCCGCCAGCCGTAGGCCAGCCCCACTCCGATCACAAACCCGCCCACGTGCGCCGCGTAGTTCACTCCCGACCCGCTTGCCGAAAAGAGCGACCACAACTGGGCGAGAAAATAGACCGCCATCACGAACAGGGCCGAGATGTCGGACGTTCCCGAGCGCACTTCCCGGAACAGCCACACCCACCAGTAGAAGCGCACCTCAGTGTGCCAGTAGAAGACCGCGTAGGCGCCCAGAACACCCGACACGCACCCCGAGGCGCCGATCGTGCCCACGTGCCGCGCCGACTCGGAGGCCAGGAGCGCATACAGCACGTCTCCCGCCAGTCCCGAGGCGAAATAAAGCGCCGCAAACCGCCACCATCCCAGCCGCGTTTCCACCGCCGCCCCGAAGATGTAGAGGTACATCATATTGCCCAGAAAATGCACGATGCCGGCGTGCAGGAAGGTCGAGGCCAGCGACCGCTGCAGACTGAAGTTGGCCGGCGACAGCACCAGGTGCTCCGTCATCCAGTGCCAGCTCTCTCCGGACCAACTCGCCAGGTAGGCGGCCAGACAGGCGAGAAAGATCGCCAGAACCAGCCACGGTCGCCGCCAAACCGGCGCCGTAGTCGCAAAGGGAAAGAAGAAGTACAACATGCCGAGTCCTCTCCGCAGACGCCCGCCCCCCTTTGTTAAGGGGGGAGGCAGGGCCGCAGCAAGGTCGCCCGCGGCACGCAAGTCGCCCCCTTCGACAGGCTCAGGGCCTTCGGTTTCCGACTCCACGTCAGAAGTCGATCTGCAAGCGCATCTGGAAGATATCCGCATCGCCCACGTCGTCCAGGTCGCCGTGAACCCAGTTCCACATGATGCGGCTGTTGGGATTGAGATACCAGTTGAGCCCGACGGTCACGTCGGAAAGCTCGCCGCCGGAAAGGAGCTCGTCGGAGAGGTCCAGCGTGGACCAGCGCACGGCCAGTTCCCAGGCGCCCAGCCCGCCCTCGCCGTCAAGAAAATTGCGGCGCGGGCGCATGCGGTCGAAACCGCCCAGCCTGCGGTTGTAGTTGCGATGCTCGCCGGTGAGCATCCAACTGGCCAGCACGTAACCCCCGTCCAGTCGTGGATCGTCGCCGTGTTCCGCGTCCACGTCGGCCAGCATGTACTCGCCCTGCATGGAGAAGGGTCCCCACAGGAAGGCGGCCTCCGTCCCGAACAGGTTGTACATGTCGGCGGCGAACTTGCCGGTATCCACGAACCTGGGGGCGAGATGCGCCTCGGGACGCTCGGCGAACTGGGCCATCTCGTCGGGGACGCTGCGGCGGCTGGCGGCCGCGCCCACGTGCACGAGGTGGGCGCCCTCCTCGGCGTAGTACGGCAGACCCGTCAACCGCCCCGTCACGGCGTACTGCCCCTCGCCCAGGCGATTGCCGAAGTTGTCTGTGTCGCGGAATACGCCCGCAGCCCAGGTCATACGCTGATCCAGCGGGGCGTTGCCGACCGCAAGGCCGGTATTGCGCGAGGGGGCGAAGGTGTTGGCCAGCGACTTCTCCATGAAGGTGGTGAAGTTGTCGCTGGGCAGTTCCTCAAGACCAAAGGGTTCCTTGAAGTGGCCGGCACGAATCCCGCCCACGAAGGGCACGTCGGTGATGCCCATGTAGACGTCGCGCCAGGCCACATCGCCGCCGGCGAAGTCGTACTCGGCCTTCCACTCGATGCGCTTGTACATGAGGCCGGCGAGCGTCAGGTAGGCGCGGCGAAACTCCACGCCGTCGGAGAGATCGCCGACCACGTCGCGCACGTCGCCGTCCTCGGTCATCCAGGCCCAGTCGGTCTGCACGCGCCCGCCGACCTTGAAGGTATAGTCGCCGTCCTGGCTTTGCCAGACGGGGCCGTCCTTCCAGCGGCCGGAGAACGCGGTTCCGTCCCTCTTCTCGGCAACGGCGGGCGCCGGAGTCGCCGCAGGGGGCGCGCCGCGGGCCTCCAAGAGCCGCTCCAGCGTCTCGATGCGCTTCTCCAGCGCCTCAACGCGCTGTTCCAGTTCCTTTTCGCGGGCGGTAGCTTCCGCGCCGCCCGCGGGTGCACATAGCACCGCGAGGACGGCGACGCCCAAGACGACGATCGCTTTGCGCATGGCCGAGGGTTCCTTTCCCATGGAGTGCAAGGGGCGCCACCCTTTTGTACTCAAAAGGGTGCGTCGTCAAGGGGGGAATATCGGGGTCAGCGGCCACTCTTCTTCGCAAGTGGATTGCCGTCGCTGGGATTTCCGGCAAAAATAAGCGCTGACCTCAATTTTCCCTCAAAACTCCACCTTGGCGGTCCATCCCGCCACGAACTCATCTTCGTCGTTGACGCTGTCCTCCCACGACCATTGGTGCGCCACGTAGGGGGCGATGGTGACGGCGCCCCAGGAGTAGCTCGTGCCAAGCGTGAGCGTGCCATGGCTCCAGCCGGACTCGGAGCCGAAGACGCCGTCGTTGTGAGTCGCGTCCAACGTAACGTCCAGCGTCTGCCCCTCCTGTGTGAACGCCGTGTCCGCCAGCGGAAGCGAATAGCTGAGCGCCAGAATGTGCAGCCAGCCGTCGTCCACGTGATGGCCGGATTCCGCGCCGTCCCACTCGCGCAGGACGGCGATGGATGGAACCAGCTTGGCCGGTCCCAGCGAAATGAGATTGGGAAAGGCAAACTTGAGCATGAGGTCCTGCGTGTCGGCCACCCCATCCGACCCCGGCACGGTGTCCGAGTTGGGATAATCATAGTACGTGTAGAGCAGCATGGCGTCGAAGGCGAATCGTTCTTCCGAGAGAAACGAACGCGTGCAGCCGGCGTAGTAATCCAGTTCATCCAGGTCCTCGAAGCCGGAGGCGAGCGCAAAGGAGCCCCACACGCCCACGAAGAAACCGCGCCATCCAACCTCGACGTAAGGCTGAAAGGCGGCATGGTCGTCCAATACGTCATAGCCGTGCCACAGGTACTTGCTGACGATGGAGGCCGCCGCCGTGACCGAGACGGCGGAGTCCTCGGGATCCTGTGCGAGCGCAAGAGTCGAGACGGAGAAGGCGAGTGCGGCGGCTCCAACAAGCGTCCCGATACGATGGCGTCTGGGCATGGTAGGGGCTCCCTTCGTTGCGCAACTGTCCCAAACAGCTCACGCGCTGGAATGATTTGAGCTGGTCTGCGTCCGGCGCGAGGGAGCGGCCTGCGGAAAAACCATGCACGTGTGCAACATGCGGCTCCGTACGCAGGCGTTGTAACCGGATTCATAGCCGAAGGGAGCAACTGCTGTGCCAAATGGTTTGCGCGGACGGCGGGTTCCACCCACCGCAGCGCAACGGGGAGGGACGACCGATGCGGTCAGAAGCCCCGGGCGCCGAGCGGCCGGTGTTCCGCCGCCGTGCCTCTCGATACGGCCCCGAAGGTGGATTCCCCTTCTCATGCAGGTGCGTCGGCGGGGCCTACTCGAGGACACGGCTCAGGTTTTCTGCTGGAAATAAGAACCGAGTCCTCGAGTAGCCGGTACTCCGGCGTATCGAGAGGACGGCCTTGACGCAGCCAGCCCGCCTTGGGAGCGGCCTTGGTTTTCAACCTCTACGAGTGAGGCGCGATCGCATGAGGGACTATCCCTACTCCACCACTTCGGCCACTTGGCGGCGGGCCACGAAGATGCGCGCGGCGATGATACTGGTTTCAAAGAGAATCCACAGCGGCAGGGCCAGAATCAACTGGCTGACATAGTCCGGGGGAGTCAGGATGGCCGCGGCGAAGAAGATGCCGACTACCACGTAGGGCCGCTGGCGCGCCAGTGTCCGCGGCGAGACGATCCCCAGCGCCGCCAGGACGAACACTACGACCGGCATCTCGAAGGCCACGCCGAAGGCCAGGAACATGCGTAAAACGAAACTCAACGTGCGCTCCGCCGTCCATTGCACGTCCACCATCCCCCCGATGTCCATGCCGTAAAGAACCTTGGTGGACAAGGGGATGCCCACGTAGTAGGCAAACAGGAGTCCCAGGAAAAAGAAGAGGCTGCTGGCGCCGACGAAGGGAACCACGTAGCGCTTCTCGTGCGCGTACAGGCCCGGGGCGACAAACAGCCAGAGCTGCAGGAGGAGCCACGGCGAAGCGACCACCAGCACCACCACGATGACCGATTTCATCGCCGCCATGAAGGTCTCAGCCGGGCCGATGGCGATCTGCGGCTGCTCCAACCGCAGGCGCACGCGCTCGGGGCTTTCCGCCTTCAATCGCTCATATTCCTGACGTGACACCACCCGCTCGACGCGATCCTCATCGACCGCATAGTAGACCGGCCTCTGCGGCGCGAAGCCCAGAAAGAACTTGGTGATGGGCAGCCAGAACCATCCGCACACGGCGCCCACGAGCACAAGCACCTTCAGGCAGGAGAGCAGGCGCGTGCGCAGCTCGTCCAGATGCTCCAGGAAGGTCATGGAGGAGGGATCGGGTTTTTTCTTCTCTTGCGCAGCGGTCAAGGCCGGCTCCGGGAACAATCTAACCCATGGAACGAATCGGACCCATGGGACTCATGGCGGTAGTGCGCACTCTGCCGTACGCCGCTCATGGTTTCTCTTGGGAGGCCGGGGCGTCGTCGGGAGGCGTCTCGCCCGGCGATTCCGGGATCTCAGGCTCGGCGGGCGGCGCGGGAAGCGCCGGGGGTTCGGCGGGCGCCTCCGGCTCGGGTTCCTCCCGCCGTCCAAAGCGCCTCTGATACTCGCGCTCGAAGGGGTTGTCCAGCTCGACGCGGAAGTCACGCGGGCGCGGCAGATCATCCAGGTTCATGTCCAAATTGCGCCGCAGCTCGTCGGACGCCTTGCGGAACATGCGCGTCACCCGCCCCAGGTGCCGGGCCAGCTCGGGCAGCCGATGCGGCCCGAAGATGACCAGCACGACCAAGACGATGATCACCAATTCCTGCGTGCTGACGCCGAAGAGTTCCACGTGCGCTTCCCGTCAGATGGAGAGGGCGTCCACGAGCGAAAGCAGCTCCATGTCGGCCTCCTTCTTGTGCTTCCAGGCGTGGCTGAGGGGGCGATAGACGATTTTGCCGTTTTCGATGCAGACCATCTTGTCGGAGAGGCCGGCGAAGAGGCCCTGGGCGGCGGCGAAGCCCATCTTGCTGGCCAGCACGCGATCCAGGGCGGTGGGACGGCCCCCGCGCTGCAGATGCCCGATGACGGCGGTGCGCGTCTCGACTCCGATCATCTTGGAGAGGAGGTAGCCGATCTCCAGGGCGCTGCCCGCGCCTTCCGCCACGATCACGATGGCGGAAATCTTTCCGCGTTTGCGGCCCGCCTCGATCTTCTTGCAGATGCTCTCCACGTCGCCCTTGCGCTCGGGGATGAGGACCGCCTCGGCCCCCCCGGCCACCGCCGAGTCCAGCGCGATGAAGCCGGCGTGGCGTCCCATCACTTCGATCACGAACACACGGTCGTGGCTCTCGGCGGTGTCGCGGATCTTGTCGATGGCCTCCTGGGCGGTGTTGATGGCGGTGTCGAAGCCGATGGTATAGTCGGTTCCCGCGATGTCGTTGTCGATGGTGCCGGGAACGCCGAGGACGCGGATCCCGTGCTCCTTGTGGAGGGCGTGGGCGCCGCGATAGCTGCCGTCACCGCCGATCACGACCAGGCCGCCGATGCCGCAGGCGGCCAGGTTGGCGGCGGCCTTGGCGCGCCCCTCCTTGCTCATGAACTCCTGGCTGCGCGCCGTGCCCAGGATGGTTCCGCCTCGGTTGATGATGCCGCCGACCGACGACAGTTGCATGGGGAACAGGTCGTTCTCGATCATGCCCTGGTAGCCGCGGCGGATGCCGGAGACGGCCGCGCCCAGGCCGATGCATCCCCGCACCGCCGCCCGCACCGCCGCGTTCATGCCCGGCGCGTCTCCGCCGCTGGTCAACACGCCCACGTGCCGGGGCGCCGCTTTCTCGTCCGCCATGAGGGTTTCCTTTCAGCCGCAGAATCCGACCCGGCCACTATAGGGCCAACCGGCCCGCGACACAAGCCGCGCGCTTGCCCCGCGGCGCGCCTTTGGCTATAGTGGCCCCGTCTCGATCTTTCATCAACCTCTCGGGAGAAATTCGGGCCGTGAAAGCCGTCATCCTGGCCGCCGGGCGCGGAACCCGCATGCGCCATCTTACACGTAACCAGCCCAAACCCATGATCGACGTGGGCAAACAAAGCATTCTGGAGAGCATCCTCACCTCCATCCGCGACGCCGGCATTTCCCACTTCATCGTGGTCACGGGTTATTTCGCCAATCTGATCGAGGACCACTTCGGCGACGGCGCCCGCTTCGGCATGAACATACGCTACGTGCGCCAGGCGGTGCAGGACGGTACCGGCAGCGCCCTGCATCTGGTCAAAGACGCCGTCGGCGACGAGGACTTCTTCATGTCCTTCGGCGACATCATGACCAGCCTGGAGAACTATCCCCGCATGATCCACGGTTTTCAGGAAAGTCCCGGCGACATGGCGCTGTCGGTGAAGTGGGTGGACGATCCCAGCAGAGGCGCGGCGGTCTACGTGGACGACAGCGGGCGCGTGACGCAGATCATCGAGAAGCCCGAGCCGGGCACGAGCACGAGCCACTGGAACAACGCCGGCCTCTTTGTCTTCACGCCGGTCATTTTCGACTACACGGCCAGGCTGACAAAATCGCCGCGCGGCGAGTACGAGCTGACCGAGGCCATCGGCCGCATGGTGGACGACGGGCGGATGGTGCGGGCCATCGAACTGTCGGGCGTGTGGGGCGACATGGGTACCCCCGAGGACGTGGAGTGGATGGCCAAACTGCTGGCGGACCGGGGCGGACGGCTGTAACCCCCGGAGTCCAGTCTTCAGCCGGTTTTTCCCGGCAGACTGACGCCTATCCTTCGAGAACAATTCGCCTGAAGGCCTGTGACGGGGACTCGACTCAACCGTCATAAGGGAGTAGCCTTGTTTTGAAGGAGTCGTCGTGATGGGCGAACGGACCTTCTCGCCGGCGCTCATGCCCCTGCTTACCCTGCTCGCCTTGGCGATAGCCGCGGGGGTGTGGAGGTATGTCTCGCCCGGACCCCAGCCGGGGCCGGCCCGGCCGGAACGCCTGGGGGCGCTGGAGTTTCCCACCTACGTGCCCACGCCGGCGGTCGGACCGGCGCGCGTCGAGCCGACGCCCACGCCGGCTGCGCCGCCCGCGCTTCTCACGGTCCACGTCGTTCCCAGCGATGGGACCAGCCCCGTCCCACCCACGCGCCTTACCTGGAACAAGACCGGTTTGGCGCCCATCCCCGCCGGCGGGGTCCTCGAAGCGACTCTGCCCCCCGGCCTCTATCGCTTTCGCATCGACGCCGACGATCATCTCTGCCTGGAGGAGAAGAACCTGCTCTTGGAGTCCGGTGAAGTGCGGGCCGTGACGTTCAGCCTGCGTCCGGCCGCCGCCTTGTCCGTTCAAATTCTCGCCAACGTGAGAGAAGGCGTGCCGGAGGGCGCGCGCGCCTTTCGCCAGGCGGTCAAGAACGACGTCAACGAGACACTCCTGCACTTCCAGCCGGGCGCGACCTTTCCCGCCGACGCCAGCGGTTTGATCGTACTCAAGAATCTCCTGCCCGGCACGCGCTACGAGCTCGTCGCGAGCGCGACCGGATTCCTGGAGCAGACGCAGACGATCACCGCGGGCGAAATTACCGCCGTCACCTTTTATCTCACGCCCGGCGGCGTGATTGCGGGCCGGGTCGTGGACAGCCGCATCGGCGCGGCGGCCGCGGGCGTCGATCTATACCTCTGGGGGCGCTCGATCCGACCCATGATTACGTCCACGACGGCGGACGGCGCCTTCTCATTTGTGGGCGTCTGGCCGGGACGCTACACGATTGAAGCGGCCGAGACCGCGGGTGTCCTGACCTCGCAGGGTACGCCGCAGCCCATCGAGCTGGGCCTGGCGGAACGCCGCGAGGACGTGCTCCTGGTGCTGGGCGCGGGGGGAACCATCGTGGCGCGAGTCGTCGCCCCGCCGGCTGCGCCGTATGTTCCGTCCCCGGAGATCGATTCACGGCTCGACGTGGTCGAGGTTTGGGGAGGGACGAACCGCCGCCCGACGATGCCGCTGGACGCGCGGGGTCAGGCGACCATCACCGGCCTGCCTGACGGCGACTACGAAGTGCGCTTGCGCGCGCAGGGACTGCCGCCGTTGTCCCGCTACGCGACCATCACCGACGGAACGACCGTCGAAGTCATCTTCAACGTCGGCAGCGGCGACTTCATCGCGGGCGTGGTCGAGGACTGGAACGGCAATCCGGTCGCGGGTGCGCAGGTTTCCCGCCATGCCCGGAACCAGGAGTCGGTGGGTCGCTGGATTGATTCAGCCGCCACGCTGGGCGGACGGCGCGACGCCGTCACCTCGGCGACGGGGTACTTTCGCCTGTCGGGCCTGTCGCCGGGATTTTACAACCTGGTCGCCCGGGCTGAAAACGCCGCTCCCGGCACGCTGATGAACGTGTGCACGGGGCGCGGGGACGTGGTGATTCGCCTCTTGGAAGGCGGGCGCATCGAGGGGGTGTGCCTGGACGCGGAAAACGCGCCGCGCGCGGGCGCGCGGGTGGTCGTGACGCACGCGCCCATCATGAACGAAGCCGGCCTTCTGCGCCAGACGCTGACTACCGACGAAGCCGGCAGGTTTGATCTGGAGCATCTGCCGCCCGGCGGCTACCTGGTGGAACTGCGCGCGACCGCAGAGCGGCGCGGGCGGCCCGAGGCCGTCCGCATCGTGGACGTGGTGGACGGCGAAACCACGCGCGTGCAATTCGGCGGCGGCGTTTCGCTGGTGGGACGCATCGAGGTGGACGGGGCGCGGACGTCCCAGGCCGGCCCCGAGCGGCGCCGTCGCACCGCCGCCGTGATCGGGCTCGCCCAGGCCTGGATTCCCCAAGCGGACGTATTGGACGGCATCATGGACCCGCGCGCCTCCGCGGACGAGGAGGGGCGCTATCGTCTCGCCGGGCTGCCCGCGGGCGAGAAATGCTGGATCGCCGTGGTCGCGCCGGGCCTGTCCGTGCCGCACCTCGTCTCGCTGACCATGCCCGCCGAGGGCACGGCCACACACAATTTCACCTTGAAGTCGGGCACGCTCACGGGGCGCCTCCTGGACGCGCGCGGCGTGCCCGTCGAGGGGCGCGAGGTGAAGGCCGTGCCGCTGCCGCCCAAGAGCGAGGCGCGCGATATCGGACAGTGGTCACTGGACAAGCTGCTCGCGGTCGTGCCCGACGCCTGGCTGAGCCGCGCGCGCACCGACCGCGACGGCGGCTTCACGCTCTCGGGACTTCTGCCGGGCGAGTATCGCGTGGGCGTCCCGGACCGGCAGCGCCTGGTCGCTTCCGCACACGCGACGGTACTGGAAAGCGGGCGCGGCGACTATCTCGAGCTCGTGATGGAAGAGCCGGGCACCCTCGTGGGGCGCGTGCTTGGCCCGCCCGCGATGCACGAAAACCGCGACTATGCACTGATTTTGCAGGACGAGGAGGGCGCGGCCTATCCCTTCCCGGAACTGCGCGTCGATCCGCGCCGGGGCACGTTCGAGGTAAAAGACGTGCCGCCGGGAAGCTACGACGCCATGGTAGTCGCGGGGCTGTCAGGCACGATCTCCCTGCCCGCGCGCGCCAAGCGGATCGTGATCCGCTCGGGAGCGGAGAGCTACGCCGAGTTCCGCCTGCACGCCGGCTATCCGGTGCAAGTGATCGCCTTCGACGCCGAAACCGGCCAGCCGGTGGTCGGCGTGTCCGTCGAGGTGCGGCGGCCCGGCGGCGGGCGTGTGGAAGGAAGCGGCGGCCTTTCCGGCCTCTACAATGGTTGGGCGGGTGTTCTGGCGGAAGGTCAATACGTTTTGCGGGTCGCGCATCCCGACTACCAGCGGCTGGACCTGCCGGTGGAAGTCGGCCCGGAGAGCGGCTCGCGGTTCCTGTCGGCGAGGATGATACGCCGGTAGGCCACGGCGGCAGCAAGCTGCCGCAGTCCACATAATTACCACTTGGCGGCGCGGGCGAGCGTGAAGATGGCGCGCAGCGTCTTGTGCGCTTCCGCCATGTCCTGCGCCTTGTACTCGACGGTGTAGCCGTCCAAGCGCGAAATCCCCGGCGCCAGTGCCGCCAGGTCCGCCTGCTGCACGGTACGCAGCTCGACGCGCACGCGCGGGGCGCCCTTCAGCGTGAGGGGTTTCACCGCCTTCAGGTTCCCCAGCGCCGCCGTCGCCGCCTTTCTGATCTTCGCCTGCGCCGTTTCGGGATGATCGTTGGCCGCGTTGATGTAGCCCATCGCGTCCTTTACTTGTACCGTGGTGATGCCGGGGATGGCGCGCTCCGCCTCACGACATGCCGCCGCGTCGCCCGAGAGCAGCACCACCGGCACGCCGAACCGCCCCGCCACGCGCGCGTTGAAGCCGATCTCGCCCACTTCCACGCCGTTCACCCACAGCCGGTGCACCTGGCCGGTATACGTGTGCGCGAGCGTGGCGTTTTTCGTGCCCGCCATGGCGTGGTAGCCGATGAGCATGGCCGCGTCCACCTTGCGGTCCACGCCCTGCATCATGCCCAGCGGGCGGCTCTGGCCGCGCACCAGCGTGGCCGCCGGATGCAGGAGTTCGGGCAGGATATTGCGCATGGAACCGTGCGAATCGGCCACGGTGATCTTCCTGGCGCCCGCCGCCAATGCGCCCTCGACGGCGGCGTTGGCTTCGGCCGTCATGCGCCGGCAGGCCACCTCCTCCCGGCCCTTCTCCTTCTCATCCCACCACCACGTCACGTCGGTGATGCCTTCGATGTCCACGGAGATGAAAACGTGCATGGGTAAGCGCCTCACATGGAAAGTGTCGCCTGACCATAGGACTCGCGCAATGAAGTGTCAATGCGAACGGAAAGGTGCTTCAGGTCTCGCGCGGATTATACACGCGCAGACGGTCTGGCTCGACGATCCACAGATTGCCGGAAAGCTGTGGCGCGGTGGCGGCCGGAAGGACACGCTCAACCATGGTCTGCAACGCTCGGAGTGTTGGACGGCCCACCCGCAAAATGACAATTCCGGGTTCGATGTCCGGCGGAAAGCGGATCGGATTGGCGAAGTCCAGATCGAGCGTGACCAGGACGCGTCTCTCTGCCACGCACCGGCGATAAAGCGTCTCGTCGGTACACCCGCTCAGATGTTCTCCCACCACGCTCGCAACATCGTGTGCAGGCGCTGCCAGACACTTCGCCACCGCTGGCGCCAGATTCTCGTCGAGTTTCCACCTCACGTTTCGAGGGATTGAGCGGGAAGGGGAAGCACATGCTCCCGGGTGGTCTCGGCGGCGTACGCCAGCGCCGCCCGGATGTCCTCGGGCTGCAATTGCGGGTACGCAGCCAGCAGCTCAGCTTCGCTCGTTCCTTCCGCCAGATTTTCCAAAATCAGTGAGACCCATATCCGCGTGCCGCGGATGCAGGCGCGGCCGAAGCACACCTGCGGATCCACGCTGATGCGTTCCAGCAATGCTTTGCGCGTGAGCATGGGCTTACCTCCTACGCCGCGGCGTTAGGACAACCGGGTGCAGTTTTTCCGCTTGCGTGCGGCTACGAGAGCGCCCACTCCGAGACTTGTCGTCATCAGACCGGAGCCGATCGTGGCGAGGACCAGCGGGATACTCGTCTGCCCGGAAGCGAGCCGTAGCGCGACCAGGGTAAAGAGGCCCCCAAGGCACAGGACGTTGGCAAACAGGAGCGACAGGTAGAGGGGAGACAGAAACCTGGATTGTGTCGTATCCATTCGGCGATCCTCCCACACACCCGAGCATGTATGCGACTACTGGGCATGGTACGCCTCCGCTTCTCGCACCGTCAACGAGTTTCTTCAGCTGACGGGCGCGGACCTTTCTGCTAAGCTGACGACAACTCGAAAGGAAAGGGCCACGGTGGGTGCCATCGTGGCTGTTTGTGTTGCATGAAAGCGCATCTGGCGGAAAAACAAGGCAAGGTTCGCGGCGAGTTCTGGGAGGAGCTGGGCCGGCAGCCGGCGCTCTTGCGCGCCTGGGAGAGCCTGTCGGCGGGACAGGCCGTCACGCTGGGCGGCGTGTGCGGCTCGGCCCGTTCGCTCCTCGTCGGGCATCTTTTGCTTTCGCAACCCGGCCCCGTGCTGGTGGTGACCTCCGACCGGCAGGCGATGGAGAGCTGGGAGGACGACCTGGGGTTCTGGTTCTCCTGGTGGCCCGTAGGGTGCGCACCGCGCACCGACAGTGGACCCGCGGCGGCAGCAAGCAGCCGCACTCCACATCTCTTGCCGCTGCCCCATCTGGAGACGCTGCCCTACGAGGACAAGGAGCCGACGGTGGAAATCCGCCGCGCGCGCGGCCTCGTGCGACGCTTCCTCCTCTCTCGCTCCACCGAGCCGTCCGCCATCGTCGCGCCCATCCGCGCGGTAATGAAACGCCAGGTTCCCGACGAGTTCCTCCTGCGCCACGTCTTGTCCGTGCGCGCGAGGGAGCGGCTGGAGCGCGAGAAGTTCGCCTCCCGCCTCGTGGACGACGGCTACGAATGGGCCGAGCTGGTGAGCGGACCCGGCCAATTCTCCGTGCGCGGCGGCATCATGGACGTGTTTCCCATCACCGAGGAGCGGCCCGTGCGCATCGAGCTCTTCGGCGACGACGTGGAGAGCCTGCGCAGCTTCGACGTGGAGACGCAGCGCTCCGTCGGCCCCCTCGACGAAGTCGTCATCCTGCCCGCCAACGAACTGCGCCTGACCGCCCTGGCCGAGAAGGAAGGCGTCCCGCTGGTTACGCTGCTGGACCTTTTGCCGCCCGGGACGCGCGTCGTCCTGGATCGCGCCGAACAACTGGAGGCGGAAGCGGGGCGCGTCTCCGAGCCTGGTGCAGAAAATGTACCATCAGCGCAACCAGCTTTTGGGCGAAGAAACCCCGGTGGAACTGGTGCCGCCCGAAAGACTGTTTCTCACCGACCAGCAGGTGGTGGAGGCGCTGGCGCGGCGCGCGGACGTGATCTTGTCCGACTTCTGGACCGATGAACAGGTGGCCGGCCTGTCGCGCGGGCGCGTGTTCAACCTGCACATGGGCGTGGAAGAGTTTCCCCAGCGCAAGACGGATGAGCGACTGGACGCGCTGCTCGCGTTGACAGGGGAGGGACGGCAGGTGCTGGTCTCGTGCGACAATACCGGCCAGGCGGAGCGGCTGGCCGACCTCCTCTGGGCGCGCGTCGCCGCCAAGGACCATCCGCCGCCCGACGGCCGCCGTCCGCCCGCCCCACCGGGCGTGCATATCGTCGTCGGCTCCCTGGATGAGGGCTTTCACTGGCCCGAGGTGGGCTGGTCGGTGGTGACGGACCGCGGCATCTTCGGACGCTATCGCCAGTTCCGAAGCAGTCGCGGCGCGGGCCTGGGCGTACCCATCTACAATCTCATGGAACTGGCCGCCGGCGACTTCGTCGTGCACGTGGATCACGGCATCGCGCGCTACGTCGGGCTGAAGCTGTTGGAGGTGGACGGAAGCCGCTCCGAATTCCTGGAACTGCGCTTCGCCGACGACGACGTGCTCTACGTCCCCATCGAGCAGGTCGAGCGCGTGGGCCGCTACATCGGCAGCGAGGACGCGCCCCCCGCGCTGGACCGCCTGGGCGGCAGGGCCTGGGAACGCACCAAACAGAAGGCGCAGGAGGCGATTCTGGAGATGGCCCAGGAACTTCTGGAAATCTACGCCGAGCGCGCCGCCCGCCGAGGCCACGCCTTCGGCCGCGACAACGACTGGCAGAAGGAGTTCGAGAACGCCTTCGTGTACGTCGAGACCCCCGACCAGCTCAAGAGCATCAACGAGGTCAAGCGCGATCTGGAGCGGCCCCAGCCGATGGACCGCCTCCTCTGCGGCGACGTGGGTTTCGGCAAGACCGAGGTGGCTATGCGCGCCGCCTTCAAGGTCGTCATGGAGGGCATGCAGGTCGCCGTGCTCGTGCCCACCACGCTGCTCGCCCAGCAGCATACCCACACTTTCACCGAGCGGATGGCCGACTATCCCGTCACCATCGCCCACCTGTCACGGCTCGCCTCACCCAAGGAGCAGAACCGCATCATCGAGGGCCTGGCGGACGGCAGTATCGACGTGGTCATCGGCACCCACCGCCTGCTCTCCAAGGACGTGCGCTTCTCCCGGCTGGGGCTGGTCGTCATCGACGAGGAGCAGCGCTTCGGCGTGCGCCACAAGGAGCGCCTCAAGAACCTGCGCCGCATGGTGGACGTGCTCTCGCTCACCGCTACCCCCATTCCCCGCACGCTCTACATGTCGCTTTCCGGCATCCGCGACATGTCGATGGTCAATACCCCCCCGCAGAACCGTTTGCCCATCGAGACCTACGTGATGGACTGGAGCAAACCGGTGGTCGAGGGGGCCATCCTGCGCGAGCTGTCGCGCGGCGGGCAAGTCTACTTCGTCCACGACCGCGTCGAGTCGATCGCGGCCGTCGCGCACATCGTGTCCGAGATCGTGCCCGACGCGCGCATCGCCGTGGCCCACGGCCAGATGCCCCGCAACCAGCTGGAGCACGTCATGGAGGAGTTCGTCGCGCGCAAGTATGACATTCTTGTAAGCACCACCATCATCGAGTCGGGCCTGGACATCCCCAACTGCAACACCATGATCGTCAATCGGGCGGACCACTTCGGGCTGGCGCAGCTCTACCAGTTGCGGGGGCGGGTCGGCCGCGAGCACCGCCAAGCGTATTGTTATCTCCTCGTTCCGAGCGTGAAGGCGCTCACTCCCGTGGCGCGCGCGCGCCTGCGCACCATCCAGGAGTACAACGAGCTGGGCAGCGGCTTCAAGATCGCCATGCGCGACCTGGAAATCCGCGGCATGGGCAACATCCTGGGCCGCCATCAGCACGGCCACATCGCCGCCATCGGCCTGGACCTCTACAACAAGCTCCTGTCGGAGACCATCGACTCGCTGAAGGGCGTCCGCGATCCCCATGAAGACATGGACGTGGTCGTGGACCGTGAGGAGAAGGGCGGCCTGCCGGTCGAGTACGTGGTCTCCGGCAAGCAGCGGTTGGGTCTTTTCAAGCGCCTGGCGGCGCTCCGCAAGCCGGAGCAGCTGGCCGAGCTGGCGGCGGAGATGCGCGACCTGTACGGACCGTTTCCGCCCGAGGTCGAGCGGCTCTTGGAGTCGGCGCGGCTGCGCCTGCTGGCGCGCGCCGCCGGCATCGAGCAGGTGCTGCTCCTGGACCGCCAGAAGCTGGCTCTCCTGCGCCTGGGACCGCCGCGGCTTGAAAACTTCGATCCCCTGGAGTATATCGAACTGGACGGTCGGCTGCCCGGCCAACTGGCGCTGGAGCAGAAGAAGGGCAGCCTGGTGCTGCGCTACAAGCCCAAGGCGGCGCTGGCCGCCGAAACGGAAGAGCTGCTGCGGCGGCTCGACATGAAACGAGGCTGACGGTTCATGGCCGCGCGCATGGGTTCCGGCGTCCTGCTTTTTTTTCTCCTCACGCTCCCCGCGCCGGCGGCGTTGAAGCTCTCGACGACCGCCATTCCCCCCAACCGCGAGGCGGCGGGTATGCGCCCCGCCGACCGCGCCTATTACACGCAGTTCCTCCTGAACCACCTGCACGGACAACTGGGAGTCTACGCCAACTCGATGTCACGCATCTCCGGCTGGCGCTGGTGGGCGGAGACGGGCGAGTTCGAGTTTGCGGTTTCACCGCAAAGCGAACAATGGTTGCGCGTCTATTTTGACAGCTTGGCGGGCCGGCCGGCGCAAGTGGACGGGCTTTCGCCGCAGCGGACCTACACCGTGCGCTACTACTCGCCCGTGGTTTTTGTGCGAACGGCGGCGGACCTGGCGCGGCGCGTGGCCTGGACGAGAGGCGCGCGGGCGCGCGCCCAGGCGCTGTTTGCCAGCCTGCCGCCGCCCGACTACGGCGAACCGCGCCGCATCGATGCCTTTCCCTGGGAGGGCGCCGTCGATCTCACCGCCGATCCCGCCCTCCTGGCGCGCTTTGCGACGCTGCTTCCCGGCTTGAATGGCGAGATCGAGGTCGCCGACCTCGCCCTCGTTTTCGGACCCGACAACGCCATGACCCACTGGCATCGCGCCTGGACCCATCTGCGTGCCATTCCCCAAATGGAGCTCCTGGCGGGAATCGTTCTGGACACCGGGCCTCTGGAACGGCCGGTGGAGGACTTGTACCGGCCGCTCCTGTCCGCCGGCGGGCCGGTGCGACAGGAGCTGGCGGCGGTGGGGCGGGCCGGCCGCTGGGCGCTGCCGAGTTTTGCGCCCGACAATCCCTTCACGCCGCGCCTCTCGGCGGGTTGGGACGCGATGGGAATCGAGCCGCTGGCCGCCTACTGGCGCCTGTCGGCGCGCGCCGCGTTGGCCGAGGGCGATCCGCGGAGCGCGCTGCAACTGCTCCTGGACGAATTGACGGCGCTCTCCTACGCGCAGATGCTGGCGCCCTTCGAGGAGCGCGAGGCGGCCGCGCGCGCCGCCTGGCTGGCCGCCCGCGACGCCTTCACCCTCTACCGCCAACTGCGCGACCGCCGCGATCCCCGCCGTCCCGAGATGGTCGTCCTCAGCACCCTCTACCGCTATTGTCCGCGCCAAGACGAGGGTCTCCTGCCCCCTGACGCGGTCGCCCCCTTGCGCATGGCCCGCGCCGTCGCCCGCATTGTCCATCTCGACGCGGCTCTCGGCCACTTTCATGCCCGCTACGGCTTCTATCCCGCACATCCCGCCGAGTTGGCACGCCGCTACTTTCACGTCCTGCCCATGGATCCCTTCACCGGCGGCCCCTTTGCCTACCAGCGCGTGCTCTCCGGCTATCGGTTGTGGAGTCCCGGACCGGACGGCGCCTTCGACGGTCGACCGGCCTCCGAACCCTGGTCCATGTTGAGTTGGGACGGCGACCTGGTGCTCTCGAATTTGCCGGAGGGCGCCTGATGCGGCATCAGCCGGGCGATGAGACGCCATGAGAGAGATTCCCGTCGAGTGGACCGCGCGCGTGCTGCGACCGTGCCCGGTGCTGTTGCTTTCCAGCCGCCACGAGCGACGCTCCAACCTGGCCCCGCTGACGCGCTACGCCCTCCTGTCGCAAGCGCCCACCCTGATCGGGTTCAGCCTGGCTCCCAGCTCCATGTCCTGCCACCTGGTGCGGCAATCGGGCGAGTGCATTCTGTGCGTGCCGGACGTGTCGCTCCTGTCCGAGGTGCACGACGCGGGGATCGTGTCGGGACGGGATTGCGACAAGCTGCGACGCTTGAGACTGCTCCTACGCGGCAGCCGGTGCGTCGCTCCCTTCGTGCCCGTCGGCGCCCTGGCCAGCCTGGAGTGCGAGGTGCGCGAGAGCCGGCTCGTCGGCGGCGACCGCCATTTCGTGGTCCAGGTCGTCTCCGCGGAAGTCGACGACGAGGCCTTCGGAGAGGAGTGGCGCCCCGAGTCGGCGGCATGGTTCCACCATCTGGGCGGGGATCGCTACCTCTGTCGGGGTGAAGTGCTGCGGGCGCAACCCGTGGTCATTGAGGCCGACCTGCCGCTCGACGACGAGCGCTGAAGCCGCGCGCTCGCCGGTGAAAAACCGCTTTTCCCCCCCGTCGCTTATGCTATATTCGGCGCACTTGGGCCAAGCCGTCACGCAAGGCCCGATCATCGTTACGGAGTCGCTCATGGATGGTACCGCCAGGGTCGCGGCCGGTCTCCTTGTATGCGGGCTGCTCTTTTGCGCGCCCGCCGCGGCCGGCTTGGAAGAGACGGTCAAGAAGCATCGCGACGCGGGCGCGCAGATGGTCGACTGGATCGAGGCGCGCGTCAACGACGACGTGATCACCCATCGCGAGTACGAGGACCGCGTGCGGCTCGCGGCGATGGAGCTGTCGCGCGAGCCCAACAGCGAGCTGCGCCAGGCGGTGCTGCGGCAGATGGTCGAGGACCTGCTCATCCTGCAACTGGCGCAGAAGGAGAACATCGTCTTCCCCGACGAGCAATTGGCCGCGCAGGTGGACCGGATGGTGGCCGCCGCCAAGGCGCGCTTTCCCAGCGAGGAGGAGTTCTGGAAGTATCTGGAACGCTCGCGGCTGTCGCCGGAGGCGTATCGCGCCGACCTGGCGGAGACGCTGCGGCGCAACGCCATCATCACGCGCATGCAGCGGCGCATGGTGGAGGGGATCGTGGTCACGGCCTCCGACGTGGAGAAGTTCAAGGCGGAGAATCCCACCGCCGCAGCGGAGCGCGACAAAACGCGCATCGGACTGATCCAACTGTCGATTCCCGAGGGCGCCACGCCCGAGCAGGAGGAGAGCGTGATGCTGAAGGCGCGCACGCTCGCCGCGCGGCTGGACGCGGGCGACGACTTCTCCGCCTCGCCGCCGAACACAGCACCCATCCCAGCCGCGATTCCGGCGGCGACTTGGGCGACGTGTCCCGCGGCGACGTGCCCATGCTGGACTTCCTTTTCGACCAGCAGCCGGGCTATACCAGCCCGCCGCTGCGGCAGGGCGGCGCCGTGCGCATCTATCGCGTGCTGGACCGCCGCGGCCTCCCTGATCTGGTGCGCGCGCACAAGATGGAGCAGCAGTACAAGAAGATCCTGGACGAACTCAAGGCGTCCGCGATCATCGAGATCCGCGGCCAGCGGGTGGAGTTTTTCTGACCGGCCCGGAGTGGAAATGGGAGTACAAACTTCAGTTCGCAGACAGGCTGAAGCCTGTACTGGGGAGTACAAACTTCAGTCCGCAGCACGGCCGGCGTTTTTCATTACGACTTAAGGAGCCCTCATGGCGCCCCTAGACACCACCGGCGCTCTCTTGGTGCAGGCCGGCGGGCACGGCGCGGCGGAGGTCCACACCGGCGAGCACGTGCTGCCCTCCCTCTTCTGGAGCTGGCCCTTCGTCGCCCTGCTATTGGCCATCGCCGTCCTTCCCCTCCTGCCCCGCACGCATCATTGGTGGGAGCACAACCGGAACAAGCTCCTGGTCGCCCTGTCGCTGGCGGCGGTGACGCTCTTGTATTACTTGTTTCGCGGCTTCGGGTTTCATTCCGCCGAGGCGGGCCTCTCGTCGGTCGGATTGGTGCTCAAGCACGCCGTTTTGGACGACTTTGTTCCCTTCATCGTGCTGCTGTTTTCGCTGTACACGATTTCGGGCGGGATCAACCTGCGCGGCGACCTGCCCGCGCATCCCCTGACCAACTGCGTGTTTCTGCTCCTGGGGGCGCTCCTGGCCAGTGTCGTGGGTACGACCGGCGCGGCCATGTTGCTGATCCGGCCCCTGCTGCAGATCAACAGCGAGCGCAAGCACGTCACGCACACGGTAGTCTTTTTCATTTTTCTCGTGGCCAACATCGGCGGTTCGCTTCTGCCCATCGGCGATCCGCCGCTGTTTCTGGGCTACCTGCGGGGCGTGCCCTTTCTCTGGACGCTCAATCTCTGGATGGAATGGGCCTTCATGGTGCTGATTCTACTGCTCGTCTATTACGTCTGGGACAAGCTGGCCTACCGGCGGGAGGCGATCCGCGACGTGGTGCGCGACGAGACCACCATCGTGCCCCTGTCGCTGCGCGGCAAGTTCAACTTCCTGCTCCTGGTGGGCGTCATTCTGGCGGTGGCGCTGCTGGTACCGGGCAAGACCCTGCCGGGCACGTCGTGGGTGGTGCCGCACGGCTGGTTCTTCCGCGAGCAGGTGCAGATTCTATTGGCGGCGCTCTCGCTCAAGTTGACGCCGCGCGCGGTGCGCGAGGCCAACCGCTTCAACTTCGTCGCCATCGGCGAGGTCGCCGCCCTCTTCATCGGCATCTTCATCACCATGCAGGTGCCCATCGAAATTCTCCAGGCCAAGGGACCGGAGCTGGGACTGCATCGGCCCTGGCAGTTCTTCTGGGCGACCGGCACGCTGTCCAGCTTCTTGGACAACGCCCCCACCTACGTGGTTTTTTTTGAAACCGCGGGCGCGCTGTCCTTGGACACGGGCCAGCACGTCATCAGCGGCCTGGCCACGGCGACCGGCCGGATTTCCATGGAACTGTTGGTCGCCATTTCGCTGGGTTCCGTATTCATGGGCGCCAACACCTACATCGGCAACGGTCCCAACTTCATGGTCAAGTCCATCGCCGAGTACAGTGGGATCAAGATGCCCAGCTTCTTCGGCTACATGCTGTACAGCATCGGGATTCTGGTTCCGCTGTTTCTGCTCGTGACGTGGCTGTTCATGCGGTAGGGTGCGCACCGCGCACCACGGGCCGCGGCGATGCAGTTCATGCGGTAGGGTGCGCCCCGCGCACCACGGGCCGCGGCGATGCACGGTGCGCGGTGCGCACCCTACGGCGCCAGGCGCGTGCGGCCGGATAGCAGGCACGCCGTCCTTTTCCTGGAAGGCGCCCTGGAAGGCTCGGCGGTAGATGGGTCGTCCGGCGGCAGGAGGAGATCTGCGCGCTGCGCCGCACCGACAGCCTCCGGGCGCCTCCAGCCTGGCCCAGCCCACGATCGCCTCGCGCGTCGGCGCCTCGACCCGGAACGCCACGACCAATGGATGCGTGGCCGAGAGGATGGGCGGATCGGCCAAGCGCGTGGCGCCGGCGATCCAGCGATAGGCCGCCGGCAGGTCCAGTTGCAGGGGTCAGCGATCCCGCCTCGACGCGGCAGACCGCCAAGAGCGTCGCCGTCGCAGTCCCCGGAAAACGCTGCGGCAACTCCAGCCTCAAGTCCACTTCCAGCGGCGGCGAGGCCTTCTCGGCGCTCGCGGGTTGGGCCGAGGCGAGGCCGACAAGGGCAAGGACGAGCACGATGGCGATGGTTTTCATAGTCGTCTACCGGCCGGCCGTCGCCGTCGAGAGTGTGGGTGGGTCAGGACTCGCGTTGAACGTTTCCAGCCGTCCATGACGTGCACAACTTCCACCGGATCGTCCGACAGGTAGTCGCCCACGCGCGGCTGGTAAGCGCCGACGTAGACTCCGGCGCGGTCTCGCGCATGGGCAGAAACGACCAAACCTCGCCCACGCTGGTAGGCGCGCCCGCCCGCGGGCGCCCAGCTTGACCTCGATCGTGTCGCCGGGCACCAGTCTGGCCGGATCAGCGCCGCTGCGTGACGCTCTTGATGCCTCCACCGCTCCCCGTCGCGTCTTCCCAACCGGGCGCGCAGGAAGCGCCCCCGCAATCGATTCCGTGAGGTCAAACGCCGAGCGGTACAGAAAGCGTTTGGACATGCCCGTGATGGGCGCAATGCCGGCCGCCCCGATGCCGGTGGGAATGCCCGCCAAGCCCCGGGATTTGCTCTTCTTGTCCTCGACCTGCGCGACGACCGCGCCCGTCGCTCCGTCGTAGAGGGTGACGGCCAGAGCCGTGCTGATGGTGCTTTGCAGGACCATGTAGGTGCGATCCCACTTGGTCACGTCGCCGGCCATGAGGAGATCGGCGCCCAGCGCCTCGGCGATGGCGACGAGGTCCTCCTGGCTGTAGCCGCCGGTGAGCGGCTTGCCCAGGCGCGTGAGCGTGCGATCCACCGCCAGGTTGTCCACGAGCCGGAACTGGCTGGAAAGCAGGCCGGCAAAGAGCGTCTGGCGCAGGAGCAGGGCGCCCTCGTCCTTGCCGGAGAAGGGCAGAATGGCCAGCGCGCGGGGGCTGGCAGGGCGGCCAGCCGGCGGCGAACTCGATTTTGGGGCCTTTACTGTCCGAAGGCGAGCGAAAACCGGGGTGGGGCGGGCGGGCTAAAGCCTGACTCCCAGAGACCGGCAGGAGAGCGTCAGCGGCCCTGACTCGTCGGAGACCCACCGGCGGGTGCAGAGGCCATTTTCGCCGCGCAGCGCAAGCGCACGCGCACCTCCGGCCCCAGCGGATCCCCGTCCAGTGGGGTGAATACGCCGACGTAGCGCCCAGCTCCTTCTCGTTCATGGGCAGGTCGCTGTAGACGACCGTTCCGTCGGCGCGCGCCAAATCGAACGAGGCCCGTTGCGCCGGATCGCCCGCCAGTTGCACCATCAAGGGCGCCTCCGCATCCTTCGGCGCGACGGCCGTCGCCGTCGTGATGCCGGGAGGCGCGACCGGCACGTCCAGGTTGCGGTGCGGGTCCGGCAGGGTGAGCACCAGCTTGCGCGCCAGTCCCTGCGCCACGCGCCGCAGGTCCCGCCGCTTGGCCGCCTCGCTGCGGTCGAACGAACCCACGATTTCCACCACCTGGCTGCCGCCCGGCAAGGCTCCGCTCCTGATCGTCTCCTCTTCTTCCACTTCCCAGGCGATCTGTCCGGTTGAAACCACGACCATGCTCATCACGACCGAAAGCGTGGTGGTCGAGTAGAGGCCGCCGATCTCGTTGGAGGCCTTGGTCACGGTAAGGGTGAGCACGGCGTCGGCGCCGACGGCGCGACCGGAGGCGACGGCGTCCAGCTCCTGGCCGGGCGCCGGCGCGGCCACGCGCCGGTCCACTTCCGGCAAGTCCACCAGGTGGTAGCCGGTGTTGCGCAGGAAGTCGGCGAAGGTCTGCCGAAACACTTCGCCCGCCATCTTGGCCACTTCCAGGCGCTCCGCGTCGGTCGCCTCCTCGGCGCGGGGTTTTTCGCGCGACTCCTTGCGCAGGATGGTGGGATTGGCCCGCGGCGGCCGCCGCGCCGGCTCCAGCTTGACCGCAACCGGCAAGAGCGCCAGCCGGTGCACGGTGGAGAGGTCCACCGGCTCCTCCACCGGCGGCTCGTCCGCGCCCATCCCCGCCGGCGACAACAAGACCATGACGCCTATTAGAACTGCCATGATGGCTTTCATGCCTTGGTCCCTTCCTTGATGTTCGGGATTACGGGGACAGGACCCCTGAAGACGGAACCAGGAACCGACGGCCAGGCAGGGCGCCGGTCCGACCCGTGGTGATGTTAGGATTGGGCCGGTGGCTTGTACAGAGGAATTACGTCTCGCTCCCCCCTTAACAAGGGGGGCTGAGGGGGGATCACTCGCCGTAGTTGCGCAGCGTGCTGCGCGCGCCAGCAAGCTGGCGCAGTCCAAACAGGCGGCGGCAAACCGCCCCCCCACAGGCGCGGGTTTTCTCTTGACAGCTGCGCACCATTTTGCCAAATTTTCGCTGTCAATGCCCAGGTGGTGGAATTGGCAGACACGCTAGATTCAGGTTCTAGTGCGGGCAACCGCGTGGGGGTTCAACTCCCCCCTTGGGCACTTTCCCCTCTATTCTTGCTATGGGTTGAATCTTCCCTCTCCATACCCATGATCGCCGGAGACTCGTGAATGCAGGCGCCGATTACCCGTTGCCATCCCGCCCGTCGAGGCGTACACCAAAGGAGCGTCGCCGGCCGGCGGCGCGTCATGCCGGAGAGACTGCGGAGGCCAACCATGGACCGTAAACCGGAGCACGACCTGGATCGGCGGGAGTTCCTGGCGGTGTCGGCGGCGGGGGGCGCGGGGCTGGTCTTGGGCGCGCCGGCGCCCTCCGCCCAGGAGCAGCCAACCGGCGGCAGGAAGAAATACGCCATCGTGGGGACCGGCGGCCGCCATTACATGTACCTGGACGCCACCACCAAGGGCTACTCCCAATACTGCGAATTGGTCGGCCTCTGCGACAAGAACGAGGGCCGCGCCCTCCTCTCCCAAGCTTCCGCGGAGAGAAACCTGGGACGCAAGGTCCCCATCTTCGCCCATACCGATTTCGACAAAATGATCCGCGAGACGCGCCCCGATACCGTCATCGTAACCACGGTAGACGGCTTCCACCATGAATACATCATCCGGGCGATGGAGCCAGGCTGCGACGCCATCACCGAGAAGCCCATGACCATCGACGCGGAGAAGTGCCGGGCCATCCTGAGACGCAGAAGAAGACAGGCAAGAAATGCCGCGTGACCTTCAACTACCGCTACTCGCCTCCGCGCACGCAGATCAAGGACCTCCTGATGAGCGGCGTGATCGGCGACATTCTCTCGGTCGATTTCCACTGGATGCTGAATACCCACCACGGCGCCGACTACTTCCGCCGCTGGCACAGCGAGAAGCGCTACTCGGGCGGGTTGATGGTGCACAAGGCGACGCACCATTTCGACCTCATCAACTGGTGGTTGTCGGCGGTCCCCGCGACCGTGACGGCGATGGGAAAGCGCGAGTTCTACACGCCCGAAATGGCCCGACGCTTCGGGCTGGAAGGCCCTCACGAGCGCTGCCACACCTGCCCGGAGAAGGAGAAGTGCGGGTTTTATCTCGACATCACGCGGGGAGGGCTCCGCACGCTCTACTTCGACCAGGAGAAGTACGACGGCTACTTCCGCGACCGCTGCGTGTTCCGTCCCGACATCACCATCGAGGACACGATGAACGTCTTGGTCCGCTACGACAACAACGTGACGCTGTGTTACTCGCTGAACGCCTTCAACTCGTGGAGGGCTACTTCGTGGTCTTCAACGGGACCAAGGGGCGGATCGAGCACAAGGCGGAGGAGTCGGTATATATCAGCGGCGACGGGTCGGTCCCCGGCGCCATCAAGAAGGAGGGGACGTATATCCGCATCTATCCCTTGCGCGCGCCGGCCTACCAGGTGGACGTGTGGACGGGCCAGGGCGGACACGGCGGCGGCGACCAGGTGCTCTTGGACGACATCTTCAACCCCAATCCCCAGCCGGACAAGTACCTGCGGGCGGCGGATCAGCGGGGCGGAGCCTGTTCGATCCTGATCGGCATCGCGGCCAACGAGTGCTTTCGCACCGGCAAGCCGGTGGAGATCGCAGAACTCGTGCCGGGCCTGGAGCGTCCGGACTATCCGCCCATGCCGACGCACACCGAACCGGTCCCCATGCCCGGCAAGGGTTAGGATCGGGACGGGCGCCGACTTCCGATGGCCGCCTCCAACACCCGTTGAACATTTCAGCTGGAAGTCGGCGATTGCCCTGAAAACAGGGCGTCGCGGGATGTTGCGAAAAAAGAAAAACCGAGTCCTTCAATAGCGGCCCGACGAGCTGTGGGCAATGATGCGAGATGTCACCTCGGGCCGCGCATCGAGAGGACGGCTTACATGCGGGCGGGCCACCCTCAAGCCGCCGCGCCTCGCGATACGGCCCCGAAGCAACCTAATGCCTCTCACGAGGGAACTCCGACGGGGCCTACTCGAGGACACGGCTCAGGTTTTCTGCCCCAAGGGAGCACTCGAGGACACGGCATACATTTGCGTGTTCCGCTCGGAAAGACGGCGTGTCTCAAAAAGGCGCGTTCGTGGAATGTCTCGAAAGAAGAAGAACCGAGTCCTCGAGTAGCGGCGCGCTGACAACCGCCTGGAGATGAGATCTGTGGATTCGCGCCGCATATCGAGAGGACGGTTTCGATCCGCCCAGGTTGTCATCGAAGCAGTCAGGCGAGGCCTCATGAGCGCCTGTGCTTTCGGTTGTTCCCCGGCTGCTTCATCGGTTCCGCTTGACGCCGCCCTCGGTCTCCATTAGATTACTGGTATTACCAGTTGTTCGGGAGGGCCTCATGCGGTTTGTCTCCGTGGTTTTCTTCGTCTCCACCCTCGCGTCCACCTGGGCTGTGCCCCTTGTACCCGTGCCTGTCATCGACGGCGACTGGTGGCAGGTGGCGGGCGATCCCGACCTCGGCTCGTATACGCGCGCCAACCAGCAACCCGTGGATTTCGCGGTCTGGCAGGCCGCCGATGGCACGTGGCAGCTGTGGTCCTGCATTCGTGGGACCGGAATCGGCGGCAACTCGCGCCTCTTTTACGGCTGGGAAGGCGCCCAACTCACCGACGCCGACTGGGCGCCGATGGGCATCAAGATGACCGCTCGCACCGATCTGGGCGAGACGGCGGGCGGCCTGCAGGCGCCCCACGTGGTGCGCTGGAAGGGCATGTACCACATGCTCTACGGCGACTGGGTCAACATCTGCCGCGCCGTCAGCGTGGACGGCAAGAACTTCGAGCGCGTGATCCTGCCCAACGGGAAGACCGGCATCTTTACGGAAGGTCCGTCCGGCTACAACACGCGCGACCCGATGGCGCTGTGGACGGCCGGCCTCTGGTATGTCTATTACACCGCCATTCCCAACAACCAGGGGATGGACTACGTGCGCAGCTCGACCGATCTGGCGCACTGGAGCGAGTCGCGCGTGGCCTCCGCCTTCGGCGAGTCGGGAACCGGCGGCGGCTCCGCCGAATGCCCCTTCGTGATCGAGTACGCCTCCGGCATGTACTATCTCTTTCGCACCCAGCAGTATGGCGCAAGCAACATCTCGCGCGTCTACTTCTCGACCGATCCGACCTACTTCGGCATCAACCAGGATGAGCGATACCTGGTCGGTTCGCTGCCGGTGGCGGCGCCGGAGTTCATCCTGGCGGGCACGCAGTGGTACGTCGCCGCGCTCCTACCCAGCCTGAAGGGCATCCGGATGGCCAGGTTGCGCTGGGAGCCGCCGGTGCGGCGCGGGGCGGGCCTCTTTGACTTCGACGATGCCGCCGTGCGCGCCGGCTGGACGCGCGTCTCCGGCAACCTCGCCACGACCTTTACCAACTCAACCCGCTCCAACTTCTCCCCGCCCTACCAGTGGTTCATCGGCACGGCGGAGATCGACGGGACGAACTTCGACGACAATCTGACCGGCATCATCGAGTCGCCCACCTTTACCCTGCAGCACGACCGCTACGTGATGCTGGTTTCCGGCGGCAGCGGCCTATCCGACCGCTACGTGGCGCTGGAGTCGGCGACGGGCGAGGAGATCGCCCGATTGTCCGGCTCCAACAACAACGCCTTCAGCGACCGCACCGTGGACGTGTCGAGCCACGTGGGGCGGACAGTGAAAATCCGCGTGGTCGACCAGGCGACGGGTTCGTGGGGCCACGTCAACTTCGGCGGCATGTTCCAGCTGGAGCCGCTGCCCATAGAGATTCCCACGCCTACCCCCACGCCGTCGCCCGCGCGCCGCGCCGACATCAACGAGGACGGCTTCGTGGACCGCGAGGATCTCCTGCTTCTGCACAGCGAGTGGGGACGGTAGGGACAAGCGACAGTCTCTCACGCGGCCGGGCTCTGCGCAATTTTTGCGCACGCCAAAACCTGCTTACCCACGAGATACCAGCGCGAAAATTGACTTGCGTCACGCTGCGGCTGCGACTCGTCTCATATTATCTCTGCCGTTTCCCCGGTTTTGAAAAATTTCCGTTCCCCGCTGTTTTTTTTCTGACATCGCCCATTCGCCAGGATAGACTTCGGTCTGATGCGCATCGGCCTGACGACCTGACTGTCTGCTCATGTCCCTGGCTCTGACGCGTCCATCACCCAACTTCTCAGACTCCTGACTGTGGGTGGACTCATGTGTGGTTTTTTCTCCGGCGTGCGCCCTGCCCTGCTCGTACTCGGCATGGTGGCGTGTCTTTGCCTGACGGGCACGGCCCCCGCCAGCGATTATCCGCCGCCCACCTCGCTGCCGATGGAGTATTACGAGGCGGAAGAGCTGCTGCCGCGCGCCAAGCCCCGCCCGCCCCATGCCGCCGACGCGACCGGCCCCGTCTCCGCCTCCTTCAGCCTGACCCTGGCCGAACCCGGCGCCTATTCAGTCGATCTGGCCGGACGCACGCTCGTCGATAACCGCTCCATCCTCCTGGCCAACGACGGCGAGGTGGACATCGTCAACCCCTGGGTAGTCGTGAACGGACAGCGGGACTGGTACGACTCGCGCAAGATCGTGACGGAGGCGGTCGGGGGCGCCACGACCGACCACGACCGTGCGTTCAAGCTCTGGCGGTTCCTGTGCGAGAACCGCTACCACTGGTATCCGGCCGAGGGCGGCAGCGAAGTCCACGATCCGGTAAAGTACTTGAACGTGTACGGGTATGGATTCTGCGACGACTCGGCGGCGGTACTCGAGTGCATGTTTCTGCTGGCGGGGTTCAGCCAGGCGCGCAACTGGATGCTGTCGGGGCACGTGGTCCCCGAGGTGTATTTCGACGGCGGATGGCGCATGTTGGACGCGGACCTGCAGGTGTTCTATCCCGAGGACGACAACCGGACGGTCGCGTCGGTCCAGACGGCGGCGGCGCGACCGGAGCTGGTGGAGCGCGTGTCGGGCGCCATGGTCCGCGACATCTACGCCAGTACTTACGACAACAACGTTTACAGCGGATGGTGGACGACCGCGCACACCATGAAAATGACGCTGCGCCCGCGCGAGAGCCTGGAACGCTGTTTCTACAACTGGGGGTTGTATCACGACAACCTGTATCTGCAGCGCCCCCCTCTGTACGGCAACGGCCGATTGAGTTACCAGCCTGACCTGAGGAACCCCGCCGACCAGGAGCGCCTGTCGCTGGTCAACGTGGCCGCGGGCACGGCTGAGGAGGCGCCCGCCCTCCACGTCCTGGACAGCTCCGAGCCGGCGGTCGTCAGTGTGGAGATGAATTGCCCGTACGTGTTTGTCGGGGGCAAGGTGACGGTCGGCGCGCGCCTGGTCGAACGCGAGGCCTCGCTGGCGGTGCATTTTGCCCCGGCCGGCAGCGACGAATTCGCCGATGGCGCCGGCGCATTCGGCGGGGGCACGCAGACCACCCGCCTGGCGGTGCTGAGCGCCCCCTTCGACGGGACGGCCGAGTTTTCACTGGCGGAGGCGATTTCCCCCAACTGGGGTGCAGCCGTTTACAATTTCAGAATCAACCTGGTCCTGACCTCGATCGATCCTGCCAGCGACGGCATCGACAGTCTTTCCGTGGTGGGGGACATTCAGTGCGCGCCGCGCTCGCTGCCGGAGCTCTTGGCGGGGCGCGACAACCGCGTCGAGGTGCGGTTTGCGTCCGCGCCCGGAGCGGCGCTGCGCGTCGAACACCATTGGGACGAACGATCCGACTTGGCGCCTATCCTGTCGCCCGCCGTGGCCACGAGTCCCACCGACGGCGCCACGATCGACACCGATACGCCCGGCATGGCCTGGCAAGAGCTGAACGAGTCGGTTGTCTCCCGGCGCGTCTGTATCAGCTGGGACCCGGCGGGACTGCATCCCATCTCGCGCCGCTTGGACCGGGATTTTACCACTCCCTTGCCCTGGGTGATTGAAGCGGGCTGGCTCAATTCCCACACGACGTATTACTGGCGCGCGCGCGAGAAGGAATGCTGGGATCGCACGAGCGCGTGGAGTCCGGCGTTCACCTTCCATACCGGGGAGATGCCGGACCCGCCCGACGACAAGTGGACGCCCACGCCTACGCCCACGCCCACGCCGCCGGACATCGAGCCGACCGAGACTCCCACGCCGTGGGAAGAGGCCACGCCCACGCCGACCGACCCGACGCCTCCACCCGACGACAAGTGGACGCCCACGCCCACGCCGCAGCCGCCGACATCGACGCCCACTGCCACAAACACTGGGACAGACACGCCTTCGCCGACCCAGACGCCGACTTGGACCGACCCGCCGACGGCCACCCCCACCTGGACTCCGACGTGGACCGACACCTTTACCGCGACGCCGACGTTCTCGCCGACCGCGACGGGCACGCCCAGTCCCACGCCCACGCCGCTGCATACTCGTTGGGCGGCGCTCTTCGAGTTGTCGCTGCAATGGGGCGAGGAACCCAGCGAAGAGCCGCGCGAGGGCGACCTGAACGGCGACGGCTACGTGGACGCGCTCGACCTGCAGAATCTTCTCGCCGAGTGGGGCTCACGCTGATCCGTCGGGCGGGAATGCCCGACCCACCCCGAGTGAGATTACGAGCACAAGCCAGATTATGATTCCGAATCGTAATCTCTGCGTTCCCTGCGCCTCTGCGCGAGCAGTTTCCCCCTCACCCGGCTTTGCGGGCCGACCTCTCCCTCAAGGGAGAGGTGGAGACTCCTCTCTTCGTTCCCTGCGCCTCTGCGCGAGCAGTTTCCCCCTCACCCGGCCCTGCGGGCCGACCTCTCCCTCAAGGGAGAGGTAAAGAGTCCTCTCTGCGCTCTCTGCGCCTCTGCGCGCCCTTCTCCTATATGATCTCCAGCTCATCGCGCGACGGCAGCGCCGGAAACGGCGTGGTCGGCAGCGCCTGGTACCAATAGGCGACGCTGGCGATGTCGTCGCGCAGCGGCAGGTAGCGCCGCTCGGCGCGTCCGCCCCGCCAGCCCAGCGCCTGCATGGTCACGCGCAAGTCCTTCTGGAATCGCACCGGGTCCATGATGTGCCAGCGATAGAGGTTAAACCGCAGGTTGGGCGCGTACAGATGATCGGGGAGGATCACGCTCATGCCCGCGTAGGGGGTGGTGAACTCCTGGTAGTAGCCCTTCCCCTGCGCGTCCTTCAGCTCGAAGTCATAGGATCCGCAGAAGTAATCCTCCGTGCCCGTGCCCGCGATGGTGGGAAACTCGCCGTCCCCGTCAAGGTAAAACTTGATCTCGCCCTCGCCCCACCAGCCGTTGTTGTTGGGCTGCCAGGCCAGGTAGGTTCCCACGTAGTGGCCCCAACCGGAAACGCCGTCCAGGATCGTGTACACTTCTTTGTACGGCAGCGGATTGGTGCGGCGGAACTGAGCGTGAAAGTAGGCCGCGTCCTCGGGCACGTCGGTAAGCGTGTAGTTGATCTGGTAGTAGAGCACCATCTCCTCGGCGGTCAGGTTTTCCAGCGTGATGCGGCACTTCTTGCGAAAGGGCATTTCCCAGTAGCAGTTGAAGGCGCTGCCGGGATTGACGCAGACGGGCAGGCTGGAGATCTGTCGGAACTTTTTCCAGCCGCAGGCGAAGAAGTCGCCGACGGGGCATTCGACGGAAGGATCTTGCTGGCCGTCCCAGTAAATGCGCAGGATGGAGAGGCGCCAATCGCCGGTAGGCGTCATCCAGATTTGCTGAATGGCGCCGGGGCCGGCGATGTCGGCGAGGGTGAAGGTCTGCCCCGCGCCGATGCGCACGAAGGGGGAAATCTTCCAGCCGCGCCCCAGATCGCGCGCCGAGTTCCTGGCCGGCCCGTCCTCGGCCATGGCGGCCTTGCCTTTTTCGCCGGTGAAGTTCTCGGGCGAGATGCTGCGCGTCTCCGCTTTCGAGACAGGAAAGATTGCCGAGATGAGGAGTCAAGACCGTTGAGAGGAGCCATGATGTCCTCCGGGGAAGGGTCGCGATAATAACGCAAGGGCAGCGTATCGTGGAGGATGCGTGAAAGTCAACAGCGGCGCGCATTGTGGACTGCGGCAGCTTGCTGCCGCGCGACGGCCGGACGCCATCGCGACCGGCGACGGCGTAGGGTGCGCACCGCGCACCGCGTCTATGCGGGTTTTCCTACTAATAGATCCCCGCCCTCACCAGGTCGTGCATGCGCAGCATCCCCACGGGCCGATGCTCTGCGTCAACCACCGGAAGAACAGAAATCTGGCTGGGGCGGTTTTCCATCAGCGCAAAGGCCTCAACCGCCAGTTGGTCGGGCCGGATGGTGACGGGCGTCTTGATCATGATGTCGCGCGCCGAGCGCGCCAGAAACTTCTCGCGATACTCCTTCAGCCCGCGCTTGAGGTCGCCGTCTACGATGATGCCGGCCAGTTTGCCCTCGCCGTCCACCAAGCTGACGGCGCCCAGCCGCTTGTCCAGAAGCACGTCCAGCGCCGCCTCCAGCGGCGCGTCGGCCGAGAGCACGGGATTCTCGTCGCCCGAATGCATCAGGTCGGAGACGCGCATCAAGAGCTTCTTTCCCAGTGAGCCGCCGGGATGAAAGAGCGCGAACTTCTCCTCGGTAAAGCCCTTGCGCGAGAGGAGCGCCATCGCCAAGGCGTCGCCCAGCACCTTCTGCGCGGTACTGCTGGAGGTGGGAGCCAGACCCAGCGGGCAGGCTTCGCGCTCGACCTCGACCAAGAGCACGGCGTCGGCGCGGCGCGCCAGCGTGCTGTCGGCGCGGCCGGTGAGGACGACCAGGCGCGCGCCGATCTTCTTGACCGCCGGCAGAATGGCCAATACTTCCTCGGTTTCGCCGGACTGCGACAGGGCGAGCACCACGTCACCGGGCAGGATGACGCCCACGTCGCCGTGCGCGCCCTCGCCCGCGTGGAGAAAGAGCGCGGGCGTCCCGCAACTGGAGAGGGTGGCCGCCAACATGCGTCCCACCAGTCCCGACTTGCCCACCCCGGTCACCACCACGCGCCCGCGACAGGTGTGTAGTATATCGACCGCCGCGGTGAACGACGCATCCAGCCGCTCGCGCAGCGCGCCGAGAGCGGCCAGCTCCGAGTCGATCACGCGGCGGGCTTCTTCCAGACTCACGCCATGGTTTCCCTTCTGACAGATTGCGGGGAGACTATCACGCGCCGCGCGAACCGACCAGTCGTCGCGCCGGCCTCTTGCCGTCGCGCTTCAAACCGTCGTACCGTCTTGGAAGCGTGTGGGCAGAATTCCCACACGCAAGCCGGCGGGTCGCCGGCGTTAAATTACCATGTTCCAACACTGGGGGAAGAGAAATCGAGCCAATCCACGCGACCGTCGCCGTTCAAGTCGGCAGGATCGGGCGCGGGCGGGGGCGCGGGCAGAAAGAGCAGCGTCGCCTCGTCCACCGCGCCGCGATAGCCCGTCTCCTGGGTGCGAAAGCGCAGCCGCCACGTCCCCGCGCTGCGCTCGCCCTCCAACGCCGCCAACAAACCCATGGGACGCCGCCAGCCGCGATAGGGCGGATAGCCGTCCTCCAGTCGCATCGGCGCCTCGTCGTCCAGGACCGTGCCCTCCATGCTCGTACCGTGAGTGCTTACGGGCGCGAAGCGGCTCAGCAGCACCACCGATTTTCCGCTGGGCGCAACCAGCGTCGCCTCCAGAAACCCCAGATGCTGATGAAAGACCGTCCAGCGCACGTCCACGTCGCCGATCACGAAATCCTCGCTCACCGCGATGCTGTACTCCTTCACCTGCAACGGATCGCCGGGAATCTGCGTGTCGCCGGTCGTCTGCATGACGTACTCGTGGCGTCGCGCGTCGATGCTCTGCGAGAGGTCCAGAAACACGTCGCGGGGATCGACGTGCAGCGCGCAAGGAGCGAAGGGCAGCAACCAGTCGAAGGCCGCCTCGCCCACGCGGTCGCGCAGCATGTGGAACACCCAGCCGCCCTTCTTGTAAATGGTGGGCGAGAAGAGAAAACGCGGCTCGGGGGCACCCACGGGCACGGCAAAAACGCGCTCGAAACTAAGATACTCCTCCGTGAAGCGCTCCAGGTAGGACCTCACTCGCGCCGGCTCCGTCGCCTCGATCCAGAGAACCTCGCAGAAGCTGGCCATGCCCTCGTTGAGCCAGATTTCACTCCACTCCGCGGGCGTGATGCTGTTGCCCCACCACTGGTGCGCCAGCTCGTGCGCAACCGTCGGCTCATGCTTGCGCGTGCCGGTGATCACGCTCTGCGACATGGTGGTCATGGTCTGGGTTTCCAGCACGAGGTAGCCCTTGATCAGCGCGTGGCCGTACTTCTCGAAAGGATACGGCCCGAACTGCGAGGCGTAGAGCTCCATCATCTGCCCGGTGCGGGCGAGGTCGAAACCGGCCGGGCCGGCGACTTCGGAGAAGACGTAATTGACAATGGGCACGGCGGCGGTGTCGTCTCCGCGCTCGCGGTAGGGCGCGACCGCCCAGGCCAAGGCGTAGGGCGTGACCTGATGCTCGGTGTTCCAGGTAAAGGTTGAATGCGTCGCGTCCGACGTGGCGCCGACCAGCAGTCCCGTGCCCGACACGAGGTAGCCGCGCGGCACCGTCGTCGTCACGCGAAAGCGCGCCTTGTCGTCGGGCCGGTCGTTGCAGGGATAGAGATAACGCGAGCCTGCCGGCTCGCCCCCTTGATAGACCGTGTTGCCGAAGTAACGCACGCCGTTCTCCAGCCCGAACCAGTTGCCCGCGACGGGCCGGCCCGCGTATTGCGCCGAGACCAAGATGACGGAGCCTGCCGTGATGGGTTGCGGCAATTGAATCGACAGAAGTTCAGCATTTGCGTCGCGGGAGTACGGCGCCGTAGCCCCGTTTGCCCATGTTTCCGCGACCGTGTAGCCGACGAGATCGAGAGTGAGCGTCGCAAGCGAGGGCGACGTGCAGCGTATTTCCAGCGTCGCCGTCCCAACGATGTGCTGCACGGCGGGGTCGAGGTGAAACCGGAGATCGTAGGCGAGCACGTCGTAGCCGTCGTGGCCGCCGGGCACGCGCTCGGGCAGGCCGGCCACGGCCGCCTTGGCGGCGGACAGCGAGAACTTGCGGTGCATGCAGTCCGGCGGCGGCTCGTCCTCTGCGCCGACGCCTGCGCCAAACACGCAGAAAAAAAAGAGAAAAGCCCCGAGTCGCAGCCGCATGATGGCTCAGAATAACAGCGCGTCCATCCGAGAGCAAGCGCGGTAGCACGCCCGGAGTACAAACTTCAGTTAGCTTCTCACAATAAGAACAAATTAAATCTCGTACTCCGTTCAGATGCGGGCAAGAACAAACTAAAGTTTGTACTCCGCGGGTTCAGCCGCCGGCGCTGCCGATGTTCTCGGCACTCGGTTCGGTCTGGCTGCGGAGGTCGAGCGCCTTCTCCAGCTCGGCCCGGGGCAGCACGTTCTTCTCGAAGCAGAGCTCGCGCACCGTCCTGCGCGTCGCAAAGCTCTCCTTGGCGATCTCGGCGGCGCGGTCGTAGCCGATTCTGGGCGCCAGCACCGTCGCCAGCGAAAGCGACTGCTCGTTCTTGCCCTCGATGTCGGCGCGGTTGGCGCGAAGGCTGTCCACCAGCTTTTCCGCGAACATGACGGTCGCGTTGGACAGGAGGGAAATCTGCTCCAACAGGTTGCGGGCGATGAGAGGCAGCATCACATTCAGCTCAAAGTTTCCATAAAGCCCGCCCAGGGTGATGGCCGTGTCGTTGGCGATGACCTGGGCGCAAACCATGATGAGCGACTCGCAGATGACGGGATTGACCTTGCCGGGCATGATGGAGGAGCCGGGCTGCACCGCGGGAATCTCCAGTTCACCGAGACCGAGGCGCGGACCGCTGCCCAGAAAGCGAATGTCGTTGGCGATCTTGATGAGACCGGCCGCCAGCGTCTTGAGGGCGCCGGAGACGGCGACCGCGGCGTCCTGCGCCGCCTGCGCCTCGAAGTGGTTGCGCGCCTCCGTGAACGGGACGCCCGTCAACTGCGACAATTTCTTCGCCATGCGCGCGCCGAACTCGGGATGCGTGTTCAGCCCCGTCCCCACCGCCGTTCCGCCCTGGGCCAGTTCGCACAGATGCGGCATGGCCGCCCGGATGTGCTCGATGCCGTGTTCGACCTGGCTGGCATAACCGGAGAACTCCTGTCCCAGCCGGATGGGCGTCGCATCCTGCAGATGCGTGCGCCCGATCTTGACGATGTCGTCCCACTCCCTCGCTTTCCGGTCCAGCGAGGCATGGAGTTTGCCGAGAGCCGGCAGAAGCTTGGCCTCGATCAGCGTCGCCGCCGCCACGTGAATGGCGGTGGGAAAGACGTCGTTGCTGGACTGGCCGAAGTTGACGTGGTCATTGGGATGCACGGGCGTCTTGCTGCCCACCTTGCCTCCCAGCATCTGTATGGCGCGGTTGGAGATGACCTCGTTGACGTTCATGTTACTGCTGGTACCCGAGCCGGTTTGGAAAACATCCACGGGAAAGTGGGCGTCCAGCTTGCCGTCGATGACCTCCTGGGCCGCCTTCTGGATGGCCTGGGCGATGTCCTTGGGAACGAGTCCCAGGTCAACGTTGACCTGGGCGGCGGCGAACTTGATCAGCCCGAGCGCGCGGATCATCTCGCGCCCGATGCCCTGGCCGGAGACCGGGAAATTATCCACCGCGCGCGCCGTCTGCGCGCCGTAGAGCATCTCCTCCGGCACTTTGAACTCGCCCATCGAGTCCTTTTCAACGCGAAAGCCCATGATGATTCCTCCGAGGTAAGGATGGTTCAAAGCAAAGAATCGCTTGTCGTCTTGACAACGGCGAATTGTAGGGTGGAACGCGGGCAAAAGAAAGGAAAAATGGGGTCAGCGCCTATTGATGCCCGCACGCCGTCCGGGACCGGCAGGAGTCCCCACATAAATAGGCGCTGACCTCATTTTCCCGGCGTTACATCGCCATCTCCACCACCTGCGGATGCACCAGACGCTCGAAGTCCTTGTACTGCATCTTGACGACTTCGGTGTGGGAGCCCGCGTTGAAGGCGATCTCCTCGTCCTCGACCAGCTTCCGGGCCACGTAGACGGGCATGTCGAAGAGATTGCCGAAGGGGGGCATGGCGCCGATTTCGCAGCCGGGGAAGCGGTCCTTGAACTCAACCTCGCCCGCCAGTTCGGCCCGGCCGGCGTGGGTGGCGGCGCGCAACCGCTCCAGCGACAACTGGTTGCAGGCCGGCAATACCGCCATCGCCATCTTGCCGTCCAGCTTCACCACCACGGTTTTGGCCATCTCCTTGCCGGGGATGTGAGCGGTCGCCGCAATCTCCTGCGCGGTGTAGGCAGGCGTATGGGGAATGGTCTCGTACTTGACGCCGTGACTGTCCAGGAATTCCTTGAGCAAACGGGCGGGCATGATACGCGCCTCCTCTCCGAGGTTGTGGAACCCCAGGCAGGCCGCCGACGAACCCTCTCCGGGCTGACATGCACCCGCTGGGGTCCGGTATGATGGTACCCCCGGCACGCGGGACAGGGCAATCAAAATCGACGACTGCTCGCAAGAATGGGCCTGGGCAGGGTTGCGCGAGAAATAACCCGAGTCCGGCGGTAGCCGGTATTCCGGTGTATGGAGTGGACCAACGGGACGCGCCGGGACCGCCTTCGGAGCTGCGTCCGCCTTCACCTTCCGCGGGTGAGGCAACGCCTCGCACGTGACCGTGCCTCTCCACCACGCCGCGCCATCCTCCCACACCTTCTTGTTAAGGGAGGCGATGGGGACTGCGGCAGCTTGCCGCCGCGCCGCACCTTGGGCGGTTGGGGCAAGGCGCAGCCCCCCTCGATACAACCTCTGGCCTACTCGGGGCCAAGCGCTGCGCAACTACGGGGCATGGCCCCACCCGCCCCCTTTGTCAAGGGGGAGATGCCTCGCGGCGGGGGGCAGATGGAAGCTTCTTACACGTGCATGGCGGTGGATCTGTCATTTGACCGAAGGGAGAAATCTCCTACCACCTCGAGCCGCGGTGGTGGCGGGTGAGATTTCTCCCTTCGGTCGAAATGACAACGTGGCCCGGTCGGAATGACAACGTGGCCCGGTCGAATTGACAACGTGGCCCGGTCGAAATGACAACGTGGTTCGGTCGAAGTG
The DNA here is from genome assembly GCA_015075175.1 of bacterium. Lineage (GTDB taxonomy): Bacteria > Hinthialibacterota > Hinthialibacteria > H5-UNCL2 > H5-UNCL2 > H5-UNCL2. Next base: position 7,114 of record JABTUV010000008.1, on the reverse strand, counting down.
ACGGCTCGGCCCCCCCGCAGCCGCGGCGACCGCCGGGAGCGGTTCCGCGCGATTTGCAGCCGTCCATTTTGGCGGCTGCACCCATCGCCGGGGGCTTGACCGTGCTCACCAGACTCTCTAAGCTACCGACGCATCGAGGACTTGGGCCCATAGCTCAGTTGGTCAGAGCGGCCGACTCATAATCGGCGGGTCGTAGGTTCAAATCCTACTGGGCCCACTACTCCCTTCCATCGGATCGAGGCCATGCGGCTGGGTGAGTTTCTGGCGCGGTTGGAGGAAAAGCTGCCTCCGGGCGCGGCCTTCCCCGAGGACAGGATCGGCCTGCAAGCGGGGGATGCCGACACGGAACTGTCGGGCGTCTACCTGACGCTGGACCTGGAGGTCGAGGACGTGCCGGCGGCGCGGGCGGCGGGGGCCAACCTGGTCGTCGTCCACCACCCGGTCATCCGCGAGCCGTTGACGCACGTTCGCGCCGGCAGCCGCCAGAACGACGTGCTGCGCGCGCTCTTGGAGGCGCGCCTGGCCGTCTACGTGGCCCACACCAACTTCGACAACTCGCCTTTTGGCATGGTCCACGAGCTGGGCCGGCGATTGGAGTTGTCGGACTTGGTTCCCTTGGCCCCTCCCCCCAGGCCGGCGGAGTTCAAGCTGGCCGTGTTCGTTCCCGCCTCGCATCGCAACGCGGTTCTGTCCGCCATGAGCGACGCCGGCGCGGGCCGCATCGGCGACTACGTCATGTGCTCGTTCGGCTCGCCCGGCACCGGTACGTTTCTGGGCCTCGCGGGCACGAGTCCCACCGTCGGCCAGTCGGGCCGGCTGGAGGAGGTCGAGGAGATGCGCCTGGAGATGGTCGTGCCGGAAGACCGACTGCCTCTTGTGATTGCGGCCATGTTGCGCGCGCATCCCTATGAGGAAGTCGCCTACGACGTGTACCGGCTGGCGGAAGTAAAGTCGCGAGCGCAGTACGTCTGGCAGGGGCGCCTGCCGCAACCGCTGGCATTGTCCCAATTGGCGGAACGGGTGCGGGAGAATATCTGTCTGACCGTCCCGCCGCGCGTCGTGTCGCCGAGAGGATGGGACGAATCCCGCGCGGTGCAGACGGTAGCGGTTTGTCCGGGCGGGGGCAATTCGGCCCTGGGAGAGATCATCGCGTCGCGGCCGGATGTCGTGATGGTGGGCGAGCTGGGTTACGCCGGCCAGCTGGAGGCGCGGCACGCCGGGCTGCCCGTCATCGTTGCCGGGCACGCCGAGACGGAGCGCTTCTTCGTGCCCGCGATGCGCGACTTGCTTCTGCGCGCGCTGGGGAGCGATTGCCCGCCGCTGGCGCTATCGCAGCGCTATCCGCTGTGAGGCGCGCGCGCCTGGCTTGGCAACGGACGCCGAGCTTCAGGCGAAAGCGTCCCGACCTTCGGTGTTGATCTCCTCCTCCACATGCCGCAGGCGCGAGAACGACAGCCCCACTTTGACGAGGAAGAAGTAACCCATCACAAGCAGCGGCACGACCTGCACCACCCACAAGAGGTTGGCGTAGGCGTCCACGCCGGCCTGTCGGGGATGGCCGAGGAGCCCGGTGAAGACGATCACACAGGCGGCCTGGAACACGCCCACGAATCCCGGCAGGCCGGGAATGGCCACCGCTAGCGCCAGGATGGCGCACAAGGCGACCGCCGCCCCCGGCCCGAAGGGCATCTCGAACGCGAAGAACAGCATGTACTCGGTCGAGACGATGGCCGTCCAGGTCGCCAGCGTCCACACGATGCTCCAGAACAACTGCGTGGGCGTCTTCAGGACCGACAGGCCGTCTTCAAAAGAATGCAGCAACCCCAGAAGCTTGTCGGCCAGGACGCGCGGAAGCACGCGGCAAGCGGTCTCGGTCAGCCTGTGTACCGGCGCGGGAGCGAAGGCCAAGGCGACGATAAAGACAACCAGCGCCGCGCACAAAACCGCGAATCCCCGCCCGGCGGTGGCCACGAAGTCGCTGATGTTGAGTTCCGCTCCGAAAATGGGAACGGTCTTGTCCCCCAAAGTAAACGTCGCCAGCACCCAGACCAGCATGAGCAGCACGGTGACCAGATCGAAGACGCGCTCCAACAGGACGGTCGCGGCGGCGGCGCCGAAGGGCACGCCGTCCTTCTTGTGCACGAGAAACATCTTGACCACTTCCCCCATTCTGGCGGGGACCGCCAGAATGGCGAAGAATCCGATCGATTGGGTGACGAAGAGGGTGCCGGGCGAGAGCGGCTTGGTATTCCAGAGGAAGATGCGCCAGCGCATGGCGCGGGTATAGATGGAGAAAATGTTGGCGGCCACGATCGGCGCGACCCAGGCGTAGCGCGCTTCCTTCAGGGATTGCCACATGGACCGGAAATCGACGCCCCACAGGTAGGCGGCCAGAATGACGGCGCCCACAAAGCGGCAGGGCCTGTTTGCGCGTTGCATGATGGTGCGGACTATGGGAAGTCGCAGGAGGATTGGCAAGCGCGGCCATGCGCCCGATTCTGCGGTCTGGACAGGCCACTTCCGGTTCGCTAGGGTGCAAGGCGGCTGTTTGCCGCTGCAATCGATACCGAGGAGATTCCCATGCCTTCACCCATCGCCGTAGAACGACCGGGCGACTACCCGCGCCGATACGTGCCCGCGGATGCGGACTTGGCCGACTGGCCGACACTGGAGGCGCTGCTTGCCGAGCTGGAGGCGCGCCCGCTGGACAGTCCCACCGCCTTGACCCGCTGGATGGAGGACTGCGACGAACTCTACGCCTGCCTGGGCGAGGAATCGGCCCGCCGTCACATTGAAATGACTTGCGCCACCTCCGACCCCGTGGCCGAATCCCGCCATCTCCACATGATCAACGAAATCTGGCCCAAGGCCAAGCCCATCGGCCAGCGCCTCTCGCAAAAGTATCTGGCCTGCCCCCACCGCCGGTCGCTGGACCGGCGGTTCCTGTTCGTCCACGACCGCGACCTGGAGACGGAAGTCAAGCTGTTCCGACAGGCCAACGTCGAGCTGGAAAAGGAAGACGCCCAGATGCGCCAGCAATACCAGAAAATCATGGGCGCCATGACGGTGGTTTTCCGGGGCGAGGAGAAGACGCTGCAGCAGATGGCCATCCATCTGGAGTCCACCGACCGCGCCGAACGCGAGGAGGCTTGGCGGCTGGTGGCCGACCGGCGCCTGGCGGATCGGCAGAAGCTGGACGAACTCTACGGCAGGATGGTGCATCTGCGCCATCGCATCGCAGAGAACGCCGACTATCCCGACTACGTCGAGTACATCTTCCCCAAGAAGTTGCGTTTCGATTACACGCCGGCGGACTGCGAGGCGTTTCACGAGGCGGTCGAGACGTGCGCCGTGCCCTTCATGCGCAGGATCAACGCTCGGCGCAAGAAGAACATGGGGCTTTCCGCCCTGCGGCCCTGGGACCTCTCGGTGGATGAGCTGGGGCGGCCGCCGCTGCGGCCCTTCCAGAGCGGGCGCGAGTTGTCGGAAAAGTGCCAAGAGGTCTTCCGCAACGTGGACCGCGACTTCGGCGGAACCTTTCTCATGATGATCGACCGCGGCCTGTTGGATCTGGACAGCCGCAAGGGCAAAGCGCCCGGCGGCTACCAGAGCACGCTTTCGGAGGTGCGCCTGCCCTTCATCTTCATGAACGCCGCGGGAACCAACAACGACTTGTTCACGCTGCTGCACGAGGGCGGGCACGCCTTTCACTCCATGGCGGCGCGGGACATCTCCCTGCTTTCCTACCGCCATGCGCCGCTGGAGTTCTGCGAAGTCGCCAGCATGGGCATGGAACTGTTGTGCTGCGACAAGCTGGAGCCCTTCTACGACGACGGCGAAGCCGCCCGCAGCCTCCGCCAGCATCTGGAGGGCACGGTCATGTTCTTTCCCTGGTGCGCGACCATCGACGCCTTCCAGCACTGGATCTATCGGCGCCCCGAGCACACGCCCGAGGAGCGGCGCGACGCCTGGCGGGGACTGGTCGCCCGCTTCGGTCACGACGTGGACTGGTCGGGGCTGGAGGACGCGCGCGACTATGCCTGGCACCGCCAGTCGCATCTTTTCACTTCCCCCTTCTATTACATCGAGTACGGCATTGCCCAAATGGGGGCCTTGCAGTTATGGGTGAATTACCGGCACGATCCAAAACAGGCGGTCGCGCAATACAAGCAGGCGTTGGCGCTGGGCGGCGGCCGTCCCCTGCCCGAGCTCTTTGCCACGGCAGGGCTCGCCTTCGACCTGTCCAAAAAGACGCTGGAGCCGCTGGTCGCCGAGGTCGAAAGAGCGCTCGCCGCGCTGCCGGAATAATCCGCGGCGCACGTTTCCGGCGTAAAGACTTCAGTTTGCTCTTCAAGGCGCAAACTGAAGTTCGTACTCCGCCTGTGGAAGGCGCAGAGGAGCATCCATGCAATCGTTCGTCCGGCAGGTCGCCGTCGATCTGGCCCCGCTCTTGAAGCGTTCCGTTCAGCAGACGGTCGCGCTCCTGGAACAGCCGGCGGACTCCTCGCACGGCGATTTGGCCCTGCCCTGCTTCATACTCAGCCGCGGCAGAAGGCCGCGCGCCCAACAAGGTCGCCGCCAGGCTCGCCGCCCAACTCTCGGGCGGTGAGCGCAGCTATGAGGCCGCCGCGCTGGGACCGTTTCTCAATTTCAGGATCAAACCCGACGTTCTCATGGAGTCCGTGCTTGACCGGATTTATCGTGAACGCGAACGTTACGGTACGAGTCAGGTGGGTGCGGGCAAAACCGTCGTCATCGATTATTCCTCGCCCAACATCGCCAAACCGTTTCACGTCGGGCATCTGCGCAGCACCATCATCGGCAACAGTATTCGCCGCCTCTACGAGGCGCTCGGCTACCGCGTGGTGGGCATCAACTACCTGGGCGACTGGGGCAAGCAGTTCGGACTGCTCGTCTACGCCTTTCGCCGCTGGGGCAGTGAACGCAAACTGAGGGAAAACGCCATCGGCCATCTGGTCGAGCTCTACATCCAGGCCAACCGCGAGGCGGAGGCGGACCCGTCCATACACGAGGAGGCGCGGCGCATCTTCGCAGGCATGGAGGCGGGCGACGAGAAGACCCTTGCGCTGTGGCGGCGCTTCCGCGAACTCTCCATCGAGGAGGCGCGCCGCGTCTATGCGCGGCTGGGCGTCTCCTTCGACGAGTACTCCGGCGAGAGCTGCTACCAAGGCAAAATGGAACCGGTCGTCCAGGACTTGAAGAAGAAGGGGCTGCTTACGGTCTCGGAGGGCGCGGAGGTGGTCGATCTGTCCGGCGACGGGCTGGGGGTGGCCCTCATCCGCAAGCGCGACGGGGCCACCCTCTACCTGACGCGCGACCTGGCCGCCGCCCGCGACCGCTGGGAACGCTACCATTTCGACAGGCTGTTCTACGTGGTCGCCGCCGACCAGACACTGCACTTCAAGCAGTTGTTTCGCATTCTGGCCCTGCTGGGACACGAGTGGGCGGACCATTGCCGGCACGTCGAGTTCGGGCGCGTGCACGGCATGTCCACGCGCAAGGGCGAGGCGGTGTTTCTGGATGACCTGCTCAACGAGGGCAAGGCCCGCGCCTTTGAGCGCATGCGGGAAAACCCGGAGAAATTCGCCGAAGTGGACGATCCCGAGGCTACCGCCGACGTGGCGGGCATCTCCGCCATTCTTTTCGCCGACCTCTGCAACCGCCGCATCAAGAACTACGACTTCGACTGGGACCGGTTTCTCTCGTTCGAGGGGCGCACCGGCATCTACCTCCAGAACGCGCACGCGCGGGTCGCCGGCATCATCCGCAAGGCGGGCGTGGAGCTCGTCGAGGAGGTTGACGTCGGGCAACTGTCCGAGCCGGAGATGATCGAGCTGGCGCGGCTGCTCCTGCACTATCCCGACCAGGTGGCGCGGGCGGCGGAGGCGTGCGAGCCGTCCGTGATCGCCAACTATCTCTTGGACGTGGCGGGGGCGCTGCATAAGGCGTATCACGAGGATCGCGTGAAGGGGGAGGCGCGCGCGCGCGCGCAGGCCCGCCTGCGGCTCTTCTGGTCCGCGCAGATCGTCCTCGCCTCCGGCATGCGGCTCCTCGGCATGACGCCCATGGAGAAGATGTAGTCAATCGGACGCATGGCACGTAGGGTGCGCATCGCGCACCGTCTCCGGCACGCAGGCGTTTTTGATCGCGACGGAGATCGACCGAAGCGCGCGGGCAGCATGTCCGCACGCGAGCCGGCGGGACGCCGGCGCTGCGAGACCCGGCGCGGCGGCGCGACGGTGCGGGCCTTCCCGCGCGGGCGTTTTTTCGCTTTACTTTTCGTCCCGCGTCCGAAAAGGTACTGAGTCGGGCCGTCTCTCACAGGCGGGATACGGCAGGCCTGCCGGTCCGCCGCGGTCCTCAAACTCAACCGATTTCTTTCTTTGAAGGAGTGTCGTCATCGTGTGTAAATCCATCGCAAACCGGGAGCGTCTGCGCGGTCTGTTCCTTTTGGCGCTCGCGGCGACCCTCGGAGTCGTGCCCGCCCTGGCGGGTGAGGCTGACATAAGACTCCCCGATCTCTCGCAAGTCATGTTTCTCGACGGTTCCCTCTCGGGTCTTCTCCTCCTGAAGATCGGCCTCGTGGTCTGCCTCATCGGACTCGTTTTCGGCCTGATCCAGTACCGGCAAATCGCCGCCCTGCCCGCCCACAAGTCCATGACCGCCGTCTCCGACACCATTTGGGAAACCTGCAAGACCTATCTCATCCAGCAGGGCAAGTTCCTGTTTTTGCTCTGGTTCCTCGTGTTTCTGTGCATCCTCTATTACTTTGGAGCGCTGGAGCACAAGGGCGTGGTCGCCATCGGCTTCATCGTGGCGTCGTCGATCCTGGGCATCCTGGGCTCCTATGGCGTGGCGTGGTTCGGCATCCGCATCAACACGCGCGCCAACAGCCGCTCCGCGTTCGCGTCGCTGCTGCCCGGGCGGGGCGCCTTCGAGTCGCTCATCATCCCCATGAAGTCGGGCATGAGCGTCGGGCTGTTGCTCGTCTCGGTCGAGCTTTTCTTCATGATCTGCATCCTGGCGTTTCTGCCCACGGACCTCGTGGGCCCGTGCTTCATCGGGTTCGCCATCGGCGAGTCGCTGGGCGCCT
>JABTUV010000007.1 GCA_015075175.1 bacterium | reverse complement strand
GCGGCGGAGTCCCGCGTCCCACGGGCAATGAAGGCAGATTGGTCATGTCCATTCCGTCGTGATCGGCTTGGTCGTGCGGCGGTCTCCCGGGGGGCGCCCACCCAGAGCCCATGCTAGCACAAAAAAAACGTTCTGGCATTGCGCCTCCAGTTCCGGTATGCTACACTCTCCAAAATGACCTCTTCTTCGGAATGGGGGAAGTGATGGCGAAGTCGGCGTTGAATATTCAAGACAGTTTTCTCAATCAGGCCCGCAAGGACCACACAATTCTCACCTTCCACTTGGTGGACGGATCGGAGCTGGCAGGCAAGATTTCGGCCTTTGACAGCTTCACGGTGATCCTCTTCAACCCGGAGAAGGAAGAGCAGTACCTGGTGTACAAGCACTCGATTGCGACGGTGGCGCCGGCGCCGCGAACGCTGGTACGCTGGAACGACGGTCTGCAGCAGGCGCGGCAGGCGGCGGCGGTCCAGGCGGGGAGTGATCTGCGACGGCCGTAACACCAGCCACGGCACGCGTCGAGCCTTTGCGTCAATCATCGTCCGGGGCGCCCAGGCAGACGGCCATCCTTGCCGGGCTTTGCCTGCCCCAGGTGGACGTGCTCGATTTCCATCGACGCATGGATGAGCTGGGGCGTCTGGCGGAGACCGCCGGCGCCCGTCAGGTGGATCGACTCGTGCAGCAGCGCGAGGCGCCGACCGCCAGTCATTTTTTTGGCCGCGGCAAGGCCGCCCAACTGCGCGACCTTGCCCGTCGCCACGGCGCCGACCTCGTCCTCTTTCTCAACGATCTGTCGCCCGTCCAACAGCGCAACCTGGAATCCGCCGTCGGCTGCCTGGTCCTGGACCGTACGGCTCTGATTCTGGACATCTTCGCCCAGCACGCCCACACCCGCGACGGCAAGATTCAGGTCGAACTGGCGCAGATGCGCTATCTCCTGCCGCGCTTGACGGGGCGGGGCACGATTCTCTCCCGGCTGGGCGGCGGCATCGGCACGCGCGGTCCGGGCGAGACCAAGCTGGAAATGGACCGGCGCCGCATCCGCGGGCGCATCGCGCGCCTGAAGGAGGAAGTGGAACAAATCCGCAGCGTGCGCGCCGAGCAGCGCCGGCGCCGCCAGCGCAGCCGGCTGCCGCTGGCCGGCATCGTGGGCTATACCAACGCCGGCAAGTCCACCCTGCTCAATCGCCTCACCCACAGCCAGGTCTACGCCGCCGACGAACTCTTCGCCACGCTGGACCCCACCACGCGCCGGCTCGACTTCGACGACGGCCACAGCCTGCTCGTCTCCGATACGGTCGGGTTCATCACCGACCTGCCGCGCTCCCTGGAGGCGGCGTTTGCCGCCACGCTGGAGGAGATCACCTTTGCCGACCTCTTGCTGCACGTGGTCGATCTCTCCTCTCCCCGCCTGGAGGAGGAGATGAGCGCCGTCTTCGCCATCCTGCAGCATCTGGGCTTGTTGGAGCGGCCCATGCTGACGGTGTTTAACAAGCGCGACCAGGCGCCGGTCGTTTCCGAGCAGCTGTTGCGCCGCCATGCGCCCGCCGTGGCCGTGTCGGCGCTGACCGGCGAGGGCATGGAGGCGTTGCTCTCCGAGTTGAACCGCCTCAGCCGTCCCCGCGAGCGGGAACTGCTGCTGTTGCTGCCCCACACCGAGGGACGCTTGCGGGCGCTCCTCTATGAATCCGGGCAGGTGCTGGACGAAGCGGCGGAAGAGGCGGGACACCGCCTGCGCGCGCGTGTGCCCGAGGCCCTGGCCGGCCCCTTTCTCCCCTTTGTTGTATAGGCGCTCCGCCCGTGGCGGCGACTTTCAGTCGCCGGTCGGGTGGGTCTCCGGCGCACTCCGTATAACCCATGCGGCAGCAAGCAGCCGCACTCCACACCCGTCGCGACGCTTGCGCGCAAGGCCCTTTCGCCCTACTCTCACCCAATGCGCATCCTGCACATCTATAAGGACTTCTACCCTCCCACCGTGGGCGGCATCGAGACCCACATGTACACGCTCATTCAGGCCACGCGTGACTACTGCGACAGCATCAGGGTCCTCATCTCCAATCGCAACTGGAAGAACGAGACGGTGGAAGTGGAGGGCATCGAGGTGCACAAGGTGGCGGATTTGGGGCGGTTTATGTCCGCGCCGCTCTCGCCCGGTTTTCCACTCGCGCTGCGGCGTTACCACGTGGACATCCTGCACTATCACGCGCCCATTCCCACCGCCGAGGTCGCGCATCTACTGGCCCGGCCCCCGGGGCGCGTGATTGTCAGTTACCATTCCGACGTGGTGCGACAGGCCCGAAGCTACCGGCTCTACGCGCCCATCCAGCGCCGCTTCCTGGCCTCGGCCGACCGCATCATCGCCACCTCGCCCAATTACCTGGCCTCGTCTCCCATGCTGCGACGCTTCGCCGACCGCTGCGAGGTGATCTCCCCCGGCATCGATCTCTCGCACTTCGAACGCACCGAACAGGTGCGCGAAGCCTCCCAACGCATCGCCGAACGCTATCCGGGCCGGCGGGTGCTCTTCGTGGGCCGTCTGTGCTACTATAAAGGCCTGTCGGTGCTGTTGTCGGCGATGGAGAGGGTGGAAGGGCACCTTCTGGTGGTGGGAGGCGGCCCCATGCAGACGGAGTATCTCAAGTTGCATCGCACCCTGCCGCACCGGGAACGGGTTCACTTCATCGGGCAGGTGGATTCGGTGGTTCCCTATTACTACGCGGCGGATGTGTTCTGCCTGCCCAGTACGCATCGCAGCGAGTCGTTCGGGATCGTGCAGTTGGAGGCGGGCGCGTGCGGGCTGCCGGTCGTCTCGACCGCGCTGGACACCGGGGTGCCCTACGTGAACCGACACGGCGAGACAGGGTTGATCGTGCCCGTGGGCGACAGCGTGGCGCTGGCGGAGGCGCTCAATGTGCTGTTGGCCGACGAGGCGACCCGCCGGCGCATGGGCGAGTCCGCCCGCCGCCGCGTCCACGCCGAGTTCTCCGCCCGCGTCATGGGCGACCAGGTGCTCGACCTGTATCGCCGCGTGCTGGCCGGGGAGGCCCGCCGGTGAGGAGCGCCCGCGCCGTCTCCCTCTGGGGCCGCCGCCGCACCCTGCTCTATGCCCTCCTCTGGTTGGGCGTGCTGCTTGTGGACGGCCTCGGCGCTGGGTCCCTCGACCTATCTTCAACGGCCAGAAGGCTGACCTCATCCTCGCCGACAAGAGCATCCTCAAGCACTTCACCGACCATGCCCGCTTCTTTCAGGCCGAGTTCCTGCATCGCACCCAGCCCGCCGTACATCTCACGGTCGTGCAGCGGCTCAACGCCGTGATCGACAGCCCCGATCTCTTTTTCTATGGTTACGCCTACTACCGTTACGCCGATCAACGCACCGAGGAGGTGCGCCCCACGCCCGAGTTGGAGCGCTATAACTACGACAAGTTTCGCGCCCGCAACGGCTTCTCCAATTGCTTCATCTCGCGCCGCTTCAACTCGTTCTACCGGGTTCCGGTGGAAAACGGGTACTTGCAGTTGTACTACACCACGCCGCCGGAGGTGGTGGGGCTGTCGCGGCTGGTCGTCACGTTCTGGGCGATTGCGGCGCTGTTCATGGCTGCGGTTGCGCTGGCGGCGGGGCTGGTGCAACGCTCGCTGTTGCGGCCCCTCCTCAATGTCTCCACTCATCTGGACATGCCCTTCGGCGCGGCGGAAGCGGTGATTCCGCCGGGCGGATCGCTTCTGGAAGAGAGCTACAACCGGCTGGCCATCAACGCCTACCGGGCGGACCTCTCGGCGCGGCTTTCCTCGCTCCTGTCGGAGGCGGAGTCATCACGCGGGGACCACGAGGCGGGGACGGCCGCCGCCCTGGGGTTTCTCTTGCGCGAGACGGGCGCCGGCCAGGGCGCCCTCTACATGCTGGAGCGTTCCAGCGGCCAGCTCGTGCGCAGCGTCGAGCGTCACGAGGGCGACGCCTTCCTGCCCGCCGTCCTGCCGCGGTTGGCGTTGGACCTGGCGGGGCGGCCGGTCCGTTCCGAGGAACTCTGTCCCGGCGACGCCGGCGTGCCGACGGGCCGTCCCGTCCTGCTCCTGCCTCTCTCGGCGGAAACCGGCGATGGCGCCGCATTGGTCCTGGCCTGGAACGATCCGAATGCCGCCCGGCGGCTCGATCCCCGTTTCTACGGCGCCATCGCGCAGGCGCTCGATAACTTCCTGCTGCGCGCCCGACACCGTGAAATGCTCCTGGAGCGTGAAAAAACCGCCGTCGGCATCCACCTGGCGACCAACATGGGCCACGACCTGACCAACGTGATCGCGACCGCCCGCTGGGACCTGGCTACCCTGGAAAAAGCCCGCGAGCGCGGCCTTCTGACTTTCGATCCGCATCGAGGCGCCGCCGCCCAGTCCGCCTTGGACGGTCTGATTCACACTTTTCGACTCCTGCAGGAGTTGGTGGAGCTTTACCGGGCCTACGGCTACGCGGAACGTCCCACCATGGCCCCCTTGGATCTGGGAGAGCTGGCGGAGAACGTCTGCGATCTGTTTCGGCGTTCCACCTCGCGGCGGGTCTGCCTGGAACTGGCCCGCGAGACCCCGGCTTCCCCTTACATCGGCGAGGCCCGCCTCTTGTCGCTGGCGCTCTACAACCTGCTCTCCAACGCGGTGGATTCGGTCTTGGCAGGCGGTACGGCGGAACCCCGCGTCCAGGTGCGGGTCGCCGGCGACGGGCGCGACGGCTGGCGCATCTCCGTCAGCGACAACGGTCCGGGAGTGCGCGACCCCTCCGGCCGACTCCTGGAAGCCTGGGAGATGAAAACGATATTCAGTCGCGGCTATTCCACCAAGAGCGCCGGTGGGACGGGGCTGGGCTTGTCCTGGGTCAAGCAAATCGTCGAGGAAGTGCACGGCGGCCGGTTGCAAATGGAGAACCTGCCCGACGGCGGCGCCCGCGCCAGCCTTGTGCTGCCGGCTCCTCCCCCCCCGCCTGCGCCGGGATAAACCGTCTTGAACGTTGGAGTTGTTTGGTGTAGGTTGATTGTCGCATTCGGTTAGGTTCGTTGCCTTTCATACCATACCAACTCGTCGCGTGGAGGACATTTCTGCGTATGGGCAAAATCCGCATTGCCATTGTCGGGGTCGGGAACTGCGCCAGCTCGCTCCTGCAAGGCATCAATTACTACCGGGTCGGCGGCATGAAGGAAGATGAAGCCGGACTCGGCTTGATGCACGTAAACCTGGGCGGTTATCGACCCGAGGACATAGAAGCCGTGGCTGCCTTCGACATCGACCGCCGCAAAGTCGGCCGTCCCCTGCACGAAGCCATCTACGCCCGCCCCAATTGCACCCGGAACGTCGGGCCCCGCCTGCCCGAGAGTCCGGTCGTGGTGCAAATGGGTCCCCTCATGGACGGCGTCTCCGACCACATGAAGGACTATCCCGACGACCGCCGCTTCCTGCCTGCGGACGCCAAACCGGTTGACGTCAAGAAGGTCCTGGCCGACAGCGGCGCCGACATCTGCATGATCTACCTGCCGGTCGGCTCTGAAGAAGCCGCCCGTTTTTACATCCAGTGCTGCCTGGACGTCGGCGTTTCCGTGGTCAACTGCATCCCGGTACTCGTGGTATCCGATCCGCAGTGGGGGGAGAAGTTCAAGAAGGCGGGGGTCCCGGCCGTGGGCGACGACGTCAAGTCCCAGATCGGCGCCACCATCGTGCATCGCGCTCTGGCTCGCCTCTTCGTCGAGCGCGGCGTCAAGATCGACCGCACCTACCAGCTCAACACCGGCGGCAACACCGACTTTCTCAACATGCTCAACCACGAACGCACCAAGAGCAAGTGCAAGAGCAAGACCGCCGCCGTCCAGTCGATCCTGGACCAGCCCCTGGCCTGGGAAAACATCCACATCGGCCCTTCGGACTACGTGCCCTGGCAGAATGACAACAAGGTCTGCTTCCTGCGCCTGGAGGGGCGCGGGTTCGGCGGCGTGCCCATGGATATGGAGTTGCGGCTGTCGGTCGAGGATTCGCCCAACAGCGCGGGCGTGACCATCGATGCCATCCGCTGCTGCCAGTTGGCGCGCCAGCGGGGGGTGGGCGGACCCCTGGAGTCCGTCTCCGCCTATCTGATGAAGCATCCTCCCAAGCAATACCCCGACAGCCAGGCCCGCATCATGGTAGAAGAGTTCATCGCCGGCAAACGTGAACGCTGAACGCGCAAGTGCCGTCTCTTCCCGCCTCTGGCTGGCCGCCCTGGCGCCCGAATTGGCGCGGACGCCGTTCAGCCGCCTGGGGATCCGCCGGCCTGAGCCGGTCGAGCGTGCCGGTCGGATGGAGGGGGACCCGTTCCGAGATCGGGCGGTGGCAGGGTGGCGCGAGGAAAAAGAACCGAGTCCTCCAGTAGCGGCCCGACGAGCGTGTTGCCTTGATGCGAGGTGTCACTTTGGGCCGCGTATCGAGAGGACAGGTGGGTCGCGCCCGGAAAACCTCTGGATCCGCCTTCGTTTTTCCTCCCCGGCGCGGGCGGCCACGTCGATTGGGGGACCGCTATGAACCGACCGGCGAGCGGTCGTCGTTTCACCTGGACCGGAGCGGTCGGCTCGGTGCTGTCCGCCTTTCGCGATTTTCTCGTCCATCATCTGGGCGACCACATCTCGCCCAACTCGCTCACGCTGGTGGGAACCTTTCTGGCGCTGGGCTGCGGGATCGCCTTCGGAAGCGGCCACTTCCGTCTGGGCGCCTTGGTCCTTCTGGGCTCCAGTTTATTTGATGTTTTGGACGGCGCGGTCGCCCGCCGGAACCGACATGCGACCCGCTTCGGCGCCTTCTGGGACTCCACCCTGGACCGCATCTCGGACTTCTTCATCTTCGGCGGCCTGGTCTGGTTTTACGCCTCCGTGTCGGATTTCCTCTACCTGGCCCTGGCGGTGTGGGCGCTGGGCAGCTCGGCACTGGTCAGTTACACGCGCGCCCGCGCCGAGTGCATCATCGAGAACTGCCGGGTCGGTTTTTGCGAGCGCCCCGAGCGCATCGGCATCCTGATCGTCGGCGGCATCCTGGGCAAGGCCGGCATGCAGATGGCCCTCTGGATTCTGGCGGTCCTGGGTACGCTCACCTGGATTCATCGCGTCTGGCACACCTATCTCAACCTGGAAGGCGCCGCCATCCAGAAGAAACCCGTGTACGGACACATGCGCAAGCTGTTGCGCGTCATCTTCTGGGACCATCGACGCGCCACCGCCGCCTATGACATCAAGATCGGCCTGATTATCGTGCTTCTGATCGGTTACGCCGTAGTCGGCTCGCACTGGGGCGGATCCGAAGTCCCCGCCAGCGTGCGCGTCAAGTTTACGCTGGAATCGGAGGAATGGCAGGAGCCGGAGAACCTGGGCCAGGGCTTCTATTATGTTTCGCTGGAAGCGTCGCCGATCGAGAAGGGCGACACCACGCGCAAGAACGACCTGATCAGGATGTTCCACGAGTACTATCCCCACTTGGTGTTCGACCGCTGGGAAGAGGATGCCGACGGGCGCATCATCGGTTTCCATTTTCGCACACGCACCGCTGCCGCCGGCCAACCGTAGGGTGCGCATCGCGCACCGCTGCCGTAGTTGCGCCGCGCGCCGCGCAACTACGGGCGGAGTCCAGAAACTCCTTGCAAACGGCGGGCTTCTTCCCTAATCTAGCCGATTCGATTTTTCGACCGGAGTACCCTCGAAATCCGGCCAGGAGGGATGGGCATGTCACCCGTCATCGAACTCTACGATACCACTCTGCGCGACGGCACGCAGGGCGAAGGCGTGTCGTTTTCCGTGGATGAGAAAATCAACCTGGCGCGGCGCCTGGATGAGTTCGGCATGACCTTCATCGAGGGCGGCTGGCCCGGCAGCAATCCCAAGGACATCGCATTTTTTCAGAAGGCGCAGAGCCTGCCCCTCAAGCACGCCGTGATTACCGCCTTCGGCAGCACGCGACGCGCACATGTGCAACCCGGTGAGGACGCCAACCTGCGCGAGCTGGTCAACGCGAGGGTCAAGGTCGCCACCATTTTCGGCAAGTCGTGGGACTTCCAGGTGAAGACCGCCCTGCGCGTCGAGCTGGACGAGAACGTCGCCATGATCCGCGACTCCGTCGCCTGGTTGGGACAGCAGGGGTTGGAAGTAATCTACGATGCGGAACACTTCTTCGACGGCTACAAGGCGAACGCCGAGTACGCCCTTGCGACGCTGCGCGCGGCGGCGGAGGCGGGTGCGCGTACGCTCGTCCTCTGCGATACCAACGGCGGTACGCTGCCTCACGAAATCTCGGACATCACCGCCCGCGTGGTGCGCGACTTCCGCACTCCCATCGGCATTCATTGCCACAACGATTCCGGCGTGGGCGTGGCCAACAGCCTGGCGGCGGTGGCGGTCGGAGCCGTGCACGTGCAGGGGACCATCAACGGCTACGGCGAGCGCTGCGGCAACGCCAACTTGGTGCAGATCATTCCCAACCTGCAGCTCAAGATGGGACGGCGCGTGGTCACCGACGCGCAATTGGCCACCCTCACGTCGCTGTCGCTCTACACCTCCGAACTGGCCAATCTGCCTCCCGACGACCGCCAACCGTTCGTGGGGCGGAGCGCCTTCGCCCACAAGGGCGGCATCCACGTCTCCGCCGTGCAGCGCGACCGCCGCACCTACGAGCATATCGACCCGGCCGCGTCGGCAACCATCAGCGCGTCCTGGTCTCCGAACTCTCCGGTCAATCCAACGACCGCACCAAACTGGAGGAACTCGGCATCACCCTCGACCGCAACGCGCCCGAGACCCGCCGCATCCTGGAACGCATCAAGGCGATGGAGAACGCCGGTTACACCTATGAAGCTGCCGACGGTTCGTTGGACATCCTCATCCGCCGCGAGCTGGGCCAGAACGAGCGCTTCTTCTCCCTGCACGGCTTCCGCGTGATCGTGGAGAAGCGCGGCCATCACGGCGAGGTGCTGACGGAGGCGACCGTGCGCGTGGACGTCAAGGGCCAGCAGATGCTCATGGCCGCCGACGGCGACGGCCCCGTCAACGCGCTCGACATCGCTCTCCGCAAGGCGCTGGAAAAGTTCTATCCCGAGATCGCCGACATGCACCTCACCGACTACAAGGTGCGCGTGATCGACGCCGAGAAGGCCACCGCGGCCAAGGTGCGCGTGCTGGTCCAGAGTCGCGACGCCGAGCGCGTCTGGTGCACCGTGGGCGTCTCCGAGAACCTGGTCGAGGCCTCCTGGCAGGCCCTGGTCGACTCGCTCGACTACAAGCTGCTGAAATCCAACCGGAAGGTCCACGCATGAGCGCCACGCGCCCGACGCAAATCCCCAAGACCTTCGATCCCCATGCGTCGCGTCAGCAATGGTACGACTTCTGGCTCTCGCGCGACTTGTTTCACGCCGATGTCGAGAGCCGGAAACCGCCCTTCTCAATTGTGATTCCTCCGCCCAACGTCACCGGCATTCTCCACATGGGCCACGCGCTCAATAACACCTTGCAGGACGTCCTCTGCCGCTACAAGCGTATGGACGGATACAACGTGCTTTGGATGCCGGGCACGGATCACGCCGGCATCGCCACCCAAAACGTGGTCGAAAAGGCGCTGGCGAAGGAAGGGCTCACGCGCCACGATCTCGGCCGCGAGAAGCTGGTCGCGCGCATCTGGCAGTGGAAGGAAAAATACGGCAACACCATCATTGAGCAGCTGAAGACCATGGGCTGCAGCTGCGATTGGGCGCGCGCGCGCTTTACCATGGACGAAGGTCTCTCCGCCGCTGTGCGCAAGGTGTTCGTGCAACTCTATAAAGAGGGCTTCATCTATCGCGGCGATTATCTGGTCAACTGGTGCCCCCGCTGCGGCACGGCCATCTCGGACGATGAAGTCGACTACGTCGACCGCGAGGGAAAGCTCTACTACGTTCGCTACCCGGGCGCCGACGGCGGCGATGGATTGATCGTGGCCACCACCCGCCCCGAGACCATGCTGGGCGATACGGCCGTCGCCGTGAACCCTGACGACCCTCGTCATAAAGATAAGATTGGAACGAGCGTCATACTTCCGATCGTCAACCGTGAACTCATAGTCATCGGCGACTCGTATGTTGACATGCAATTCGGCACCGGCGCGCTCAAGGTGACGCCCGCCCATGACATTAATGATTTCGAGATCGGCAAGCGCCACCGTTTGCAGGAAATCAACATTTTCACCAAGGACGGGCGGATAGCCGAGGCCGCCGGCGCCTACGTGGGCATGGATCGCTACGAATGCCGGAAACAGATCGTCAGAGATTTGGACCGCCAGGGTCTGCTGCTGAAGGTCGAGGAGATGCCCAACCGCGTGGGGACCTGCTACCGCTGCGACGCGGACATCGAACCTTTTCTCTCGCGCCAGTGGTTTGTGCGCATGGGGCCGTTGATGGTGGAGCCGCGCCGCGCCGTCCAGGACGGCCGCGTCTGCTTCCACCCCGATCAGTGGAAGAATACGTATTTCGCATGGATCGACAACTTGCGCGACTGGTGCATTTCCCGGCAAATCTGGTGGGGGCACCGGATTCCCGTATGGTACTGTGACGCCTGCGGGAAGGAGACCGTCGAGGAGACTGATCCCGCGCGCTGCGCGCATTGCGGCGCCGCCGACATCCGCCAGGACGAAGACGTACTGGACACCTGGTTCAGCTCGCAACTCTGGCCGTTTTCGACCATGGGCTGGCCGAATAAGACGAAGGAGCTGGCGACGTTCTATCCCACCAGCGTTCTTATTACCGCCCACGATATCATCTTTTTCTGGGTTGCGCGCATGATTCTGGCGGGGCTGAAGTTTATGGGCGACGTGCCCTTCCGCGACGTGTACATCACGGCTCTGGTGCGCGACGAACACGGGCGCAAGATGAGCAAGTCGCTGGGTAATGCCGTCGATCCCCTGGAGATCATCGCGCAGTACGGCGTGGACGCGATGCGCTTCACGCTCACCATTCTGGCCGCACAGGGCCGCAACATCAATCTGGACACCAAGCGCATTGAGGGCTATCGCAATTATATCAACAAATTGTGGAACGCCTACCGGCTGGTGTTGTCACAGGTTGATGAATCCAACGCGGGCGCGATTGCGGAGCGGATCGAGCGGATCGGTCATGGAGGCGGCGAGTGGGCGGACCGCTGGATGCTGTCGCGCCTCCAGTATGTCATCGAAACGACGCGCGCGGGCTTCGACGGCTACCGATTCAACGACGCAGCCCACGCGCTTTATCATTTTCTCTGGCACGAGTACTGTGACTGGTACCTCGAGCTCCTTAAACCGCGCATGTATTCCCCGGACCGCGCCGAGAGCGCCGAGGCGCTGGCCTGCGCGATTTACGTGCTGCGTGAGACCATCAAGCTGTTGCATCCCATCGTGCCGTTCGTGACCGAGGAAATCTGGCAGGCGCTGCTGCAACATGGATTGGCGCGCGAGGAGTCGATCATGGTCGCGGAGTATCCGCGCCCAAGGCCCTCGCTGCGGGACCTGGCGCTGGAGAGCGAGTTTGACGATTTCGAGCAGTACGTGTATGCGATTCGCAACATGCGGGGTGAGATCGGGATGTCGCCGTCGGAGACCGCGGAAGTTGTCTTCACCGGCGAGACGCCGGCGCTGAACAACCTCTTTGGCGACATCGCGCGCCTGACGCGCATCAAGCCGGAGCGGCGCATGATCGCGCTTGACGAGGTTCCCGCCGCCTCGTCGGTGTCGGTCGTGCATGGAACACAAGTCGTCCTGCTGTGGTCTGAGGAGCTGAAACATAGGGAGATCGAGCGGCTCTCCAAGAACGTCGAGAAGCTGGAGAAGGACCTGGCGCGCGTCGAGGGAAAACTTTCCAACCCGACCTTCACCAACAAGGCGCCCGCCGAGGTAGTGCAAAAAGAACGCGAAAAGGCGGCGTCTCTCCGACACGAATACGATGTGCTGAAGGCGAAGCTGGAGTCGCTGTCGTAGGGTGCGCAGCGCGCACCAAATCGGTCCTGGCGGCGCGCTGAAGCTCATGGTTCCCGAATCGATGCGCGGCAAGGACGTGGAAGGCGTGCTCAGCGTGAACGAGGAGAGTGCGACAGGCCCGGTGGTCGGCGACGCGGAGACCTGGGGCAGGGGTTTTGTAGCGCGTTTTGCCGGCGCCTGGAAGGGCGAGCCGCTCGCAACCGCGGCTGGATGAACCGAGTCTGTTGCCGTGACGTATCTTCTCGACAGTACGGCCTGCATCGCTTTCTTGAACCAGGCGCGCACAAACGTTGCCCGGCGGATTGCGCCGCCCTCCGCGAGTGAGTTGGTCATTTGCGCCGCCATGGAGGCCGACCTCTATTTCGGGGCTTTTCTCAGGACAAAGCGGGACGTGAACCCGGAGATGATTTCCGATTTTCTGGACAGAATACCTTCGTTACCTTTGGATTCCACCGCGGCTCGACCTTACGGACGAATTGGAGCGGGGCTGCACAACGGGGGGCGGATGATCGGAGCCAATGACCCGCTCATCGCCGCGACCGCTCTCGCTCATGATGTAACGCTTGTGACGCACAACGTGCGCGAGTTCTCGCGTGTGCCCGGTTTGCGCATCGAGGACTGGGAGGCCGAGTAAGACGCGTGCGCGACCTAGGGTCGCGTGCCGCGGTAATACTCCGCCAACCCCTTCATCAATACCACCCCCGACTCCTTGTTGGCCTCCTTCGTCTTAATAATCGCACCGCCTTCGCACAAAACCGACGTCGCGCCGAACTGAACATGCATGCCGTCCGTCCAGTAGGTGCGCGTCTCGGGTTTCACCACCCACTTCGCCATCGGGCGGACCAGGTCGGCGTGGTTGTGCCGGTTGATCAGGTCCCGCAGCGTCTCCCAACCACCCAGCGGCGCCATCTCCGGGCCGGGCAGAATGCGCGGATCCACGTTGCCGCTCCACGTGTGCATGCACCACAGCGAAGTCGGCGGTTCGGTGCTTGCAAAAAGACTCTCCAGATCGCGCTGATAAAGATACGCCTCGTGCGCCTGCGCATCCTTATCGGAACCCTCGGCCCGGTACGCGCGATTCATGTCCACGCCCTGGGCGTTAATACGATACCAGCCGTGCGACGGTGCGTCCGGACTCATCATGGGATTGAAATGGCAAATGAAGCGCCGCCGGCAGTCCGCACCCTCGTCCGACAGGAGCCACTCGATCATGCCCACCATGCGCCACTGTGAGTTGTGCTCGCCGGGATGCTGATTGGCGAACCAGTGCACCCACCGTTCATCGCGTGGATGGGGACTGTTGGCGTCCGTAATCTCAATTCGGTACAGGTTTCTTCGCTCAAGCGATTTCCCTATGACATGAACTGTGACGTGAGGGGTTTTTCGCCACTTTTTGATAAAGCTCTCAATATGCTCAAAGGACAGAGGAACCTGCCTGCCGACGTAAACCCTGTTTTTCTCAAAAACGGGAAAGGTAATCGAATCCTCCTGTTTGCTCATGCGATGCCCGAGCTTCCAGTCCACGGGGCGCCAATTCACCCCATCATAGGAATAAGACTGAAAATACTCGTTGAAAGAATAGCCCGTCCCGCCCGTGAAGACTACGTCGAGTTGCAGGGCGTTGCCTTTGGCGTTGCGCAGGATGGTAAACTGCAGGAGGTTGGGCCAGTCGGGATGACCCGGCGCGGCGCCGAGCGAGACCTTGAAGTGATTCTCGCCCAACTTCTGGATCGTGGCGCCGTCGGATCCGAGCGGACCTGCAGCCTGAAGTCCTGGACGGACAGGCTCTGTGGAACATGCAAAGTAAGAAACACGAAACCAAATGGCATATGGCGCAGATATGAGCGGGAATGCTTATGAGCCAGGTCAAGAGGCAGCCAAACGTTGCGCGGTGCGCACCCTACAGCGCCTCTCTGATCTTCGCCACCACCTGCTGCGCCAGCGCTCGAGCCTTTTGGCGTGAAGTGCACGTTGTTGGGCCGCTGCAACTCCGCCAGGCGCGGCAGGGCGAAGGCGTAGAGATCGTTGATGGCGACGCCGTTCTCCTTCATCACCCTTTCGGCGATGCTGTTATAGGAGTCCCACGTCTCCAAAACGCGAACGGATAGAGGCGCCCGTTGGGAACGTGGTGTGGTTTGATCGCTTGGCGCCCGTCCGCTTGCGGGCGACGATGATGCGGGAGATTCTCTCTGTAGGTCGCGGGCTCGACGCGGCGGCTGCCGTCGTCCATGCGCCGGATGTCGTGCAGTCCGAAGTTGAAGTGGACTACGTCCCACTGCCGTCCCCAACCACTCGTCCGTTTCCTCGATCGCCCAGGGCTGGTCGGACCGCAATTCTCAGTAGGACGGCACATTATGAGCTGGCGAGAGCTTCGCGCACCGGGCAGGGTGTGTCGATGGAGATGGAGTCGCTGGATGAGCACGCGGCAGACCGGGCGCGTCGGCCACGGGCGCGAGCGGATCAGGCTCGGTCGTGGGCGGCGTCGGATTGAGCCAGCGCGGCCGGCAAAAGAGGCAGAGAGCGACACCAGGAAAGAAGGCTGCGGACATGGAAGAACCTCCGTAGTCGTCACTCGTATACGGAGAGCATTCTTAACCGGCTTGGCCCGATTCATCAAGTGGTTTGGCGTTGGATTTCACGTTGCGCGGCGCGCGCCTGACGGCTAATCTGGCGCAACGCGACAAGGAGTCAATGATGAGTAATGGTCTACCGCCGTCCGCCTGGCGTCCGCTCCTGGACGAACTGCAGCGGGATGTTCCCTTCTTAATTACGACCCACGCCAATCCGGAAGCCGACGCCGTCGGTGCGTCACTGGGACTCTATTACCTTTTGCAAAAGCTCGGACGGCGCGCGCGCATCGTGCTGGAGGAGCCGCTGTACGACAGCCTGAAGTATCTCGATCCCGACCGCGTCTGCCGCTCGTACCTGCCGGAGCGGAGGTTGGAGCTTCTCCCCGGCGAAGTCCACTGGCTGCTGGACGCGGGCTACATGCATCGGTTGGGAAAACTGGAGGAGCCGCTTAGGGCGCACTCGATGCGGCGCCTGTGCCTGGACCACCACGTGGGCAACGGCGACGGCTTCGACGTGGCGTTGATCGACACGGGCGCCTCCAGCACGGGCCTGCTCGTGGCGGAGCTGTGGGACGCCTGCGGCGTGACCTTCACACTGGAAGCGGCGCGCGTGCTCTATTCCGCGATTGCGACGGACACGGGCTGGTATCGCTTCAGCAACACCGACGGCCGCACGCTGCGCATGGCCGCGCGCTTTCTGGACATGGGGGTCAGTTCGGAGGCGGCCTACGGCGAGTATCGCGAGTTCCGCAGCTGGCCGGCCATGCGCGTGATCGTGGCGGCAATGCAGACGCTGGCGGCCAAACTGGACGGCCGCCTGGCGCTCTTTTACATCACCGAGGAGTCGATCCGCCGCGAGGGCATCAGCTATTCCGAGCTGGAGGGGGTGGTCGAAGTTCCCCGCATTGTGCGCGACGTGGAGGTGATCGCGCTCGTGGTCGAACTTTCGCCGACGCGCTGCAAGCTTAACTTCCGCTCCAAGGGCGGGGTGGACGTCAACAAGATCGCCGGCCGTTTCGGCGGGGGCGGCCACGTGCGCGCCGCCGGCGCCAAGGTGGAAATGCCGCTGCCGCAAGTGCTGGAACGAATCGAATGGGAAGTGGCGCAGGAATTGGCGGCATCCCACCGCTCCCAAGGCAACCGGTCGCCCGACTCGGCGGGTGCGTGAGGGGGACGCTCGCCACGGCTGTGTCCGCCTGGTGAACGGCGCAACAGAAAGCGCAAATCGAGTTTTTTGCACATGGCGGTGAATCTGTCATTTCGACCGAAGGGAGAAATCTTCTCCCGCGTACTCGCACCGCGGCGGCGGCGGGTAGGATTTCTCCCTTCGGTCGAAATGACAGCGTGGTTCGGTCGAAGTGACGGCTCAGCCCCCCCGCAACCGCGGCGACCGCTTGGAGCAGTTCCGCGCGATGTGCAGCCGAAAATTTTTGCGACTGCACCTGTCAACGGGTCACCGCCTTGACTTGCCTGTTTCGTCTGTGATACCATCAAGATCGCTCCATCGGACATCGGTATTTCGCGGCGACCATTGCCAAAGGACCATCTGGCCATGCGCGAGGCCCAAAACCCACCCATCGTCAATCTAATCGCCGGCGCTGTTTTTGGAGTCATCTTCTTATGGTGTCTGTACACAACCGTAACGCGATTATATCACTATTCCCGCTACGTCGAATCGACCGCGAACTTAGTAGAGAAATTTGAAACCAGACCGTCAAGCGGAGGCAAGGAAGAGACGTTTCATGTTTCATACTACGCTTATGTCGTCGATGACGTCGAACACAATTTTGGGCGAATGCAAGATCGTGTGTCCGTTACGCGATGGGGATCGGCGCCTATTGTTCACGAAGACCGTTACTGGGAGCAACTTAGGAGACCGCCCACCAAGATCATATATTACGAAAAGCGAAACCACGGAACGTGGACGGCTGAGCCGCCGAAACGGTGGTACTGGATTATTCTCACACTGGTGATGGGCCTCTTCTCCGCGGGGCCGCTGTTGCAGGCTGCGGCTGGAGCCAAGATCACGAGGGCGCCTGGCTCGGCGGGTGCGCCCACGGGAACGCGGCCCGTGCGCCGTTCGACTTCCGCCCTCCGCGCTTATGGGAAGTTGCAGAAACAGGGTCGTGTGGATCAGCTCTCATCGGACGCACTCATCAAGGCCGGACGGGCCTTTGAAGCAAAAGGCGATTTTCAAAATGCGTTGGATGCCTACAAGCGGGCGGCCAACCGCATCATGGACACTCGCTACGCGCCTGAAGCCGTTTACTACATGATACTGATTTACGGCGAGCACCTGAAGGACACGGCGCACGCGTTGAGTTTATGCCGGAAGTTCCTTTCCACGTTTCCCATGCATCCCGTCGGTCAGGCTGTCCAGAGGTGGATGACGGCGCATCAAGGCCCCGCTTCGATTTAGAGCGCTTCGGCGACCTTCGGCCTGCTGAAGCGTCGCAGGATCCGGCGCCGCGCCGGCGCCGTGCGCGCCATACAGTCTCTTTAACCGCAGCGGTGCGCCGTGCGCACCCTACAGCTTCTTCAAGATCAATCCCACCTGCTCTTTCAAAAACTCGATGTCCTCTTCGATCTTGGACAACTTGGCGCTGGTCTCCTCCATGTAGCGCATGATGCGGTCGATCTTGGCCGCCGGATCGTCGGGCGCGTCCGGCTGCTCCTCCCTTTCACCCCGATGGTGGAAGCGGAAATAGGCCTTCTTGGCCTCGTCCCGCGACATGCCGAACGGATTCTTGCGCAACGCCAGGGCGACTCTGCCGAACCATCGTCCCAGCTCATCGACCGTACCGGAAAACGCCATCACGCACACTCCTTGGCGGTCACTCTTTGGCTGTCATTCCTTATTCTTAGCTGTCATCCCTTATGCTCAGCTGTCATTCCTTATTCTCAGCTGTCATTTCGACCGAAGGGAGAAATCCTCGACCTGCAATTCGAGGATTTCTCCCTTCGGTCGAAATGACAGCCCTGCAATTGCCTATCGCTCGCGCCGCATGAGAAGAATCTGCCGGCGGGCCTCATCCGCCGAAGGACCCGCCGGAACCGCCGCCAAGTAGGCCTCCAAGTAGCGAATCGACTCGCGGAACATGCCGCGCTTCTGGTACAGGAGTCCCAGGTTGTAAAGCGCGTCGGGATGATGGGCCAGCTCGACGGCGCGCAGGTAACTCCTCTCCGCCTCCAGGCTGGTTCCCAGGATCTCCTGGCAGAAACCCAGGTTCACGTAGGCGCGGGCCATGTCGGGGTCGATCTGCAACGCGCGCAGGTACGCCCGGTAGGCTTCGTTGTAACGCGCCTGCTGAAACAGCGCGTTGCCGAGATAAAAGTGCAGGTTGGCATTGCCCGGATCGCGCGGCAGGCGCTCCTTGAACCAGGTCTCGGCTTCGCCATACTTGCCCTGGTGCAAGAGGAGCAGCCCGCCCGCCAGGTTCTCATCCGTATCGGGCGCGGCGACGGACGTGGATTCACCCACGGCAGGAAGGGCGACGGATGGCGGCGTTTCTTCCCGCAAACCCGCAGGCGGTGCCGTCGTACGACTCTCCACGATCTCCCCCTCCGGCGTGGCCGGCCGCGAACTCCCGTAAGCCGCCGCCGGCGGTGCAGGAACGCGCACCGGCAGCTCCGTCGCCAGCCGTGGCCGCGCCTCCGGCGAGGACAGGAGCTCCTGGCCCGCCTCGATCCGCTTGATCATCTCGCTGGCCTGCGTGAAGTTGGGCGAAAGCGCCAGCGCCTTCTTCATCTGCTCGACGGCCGCGTCGTAACGCTTCTCCTGATACTCCAGCATCCCCAACTGGTAGTAAACAATGGGCCGCGGGGCGATGCGCAGCGAACGCAGGTAGAGATCGCGCGCGCCGGCCAAGTCTCCCGCAACCTCCGCCGCCCGACCTTCGTAATAAAGGTCCAGGCTGATGCGCACGAAGTCCTTTTCCGTCATTTCCCGCTCCAGACTGCAACCCAAAAGGAGCAGGACGGTTCCGAGCATCCCTACCCACGCGCAACGACGTGCTCTCATGTCGCCATCCTCTGTGCATGAAGGGCCGCCCAGCAGAGAAGGGCGGCGATTGTACCGATTTGCGGCAGGGAGAATGTTAACAGTTTTTGCGCCCGTGGCAAGAGCTGGGCGGCGTCGCCGGCGACACGCTACATCCCCCCCCAACCCCCCTTGTTAAGGGGGGAGCCGATGCCCGCATGGAGCGGGTCCGTAGCATCCAAGCCGCCCTTCGAAAGGCTCAGGACTTCGGTTTCCGGTTATCCCAATTGCGCAGCCCTGTCGGTTCCGGTTATCGGTGCTCTACAAGTCCAGCGCACAACCCACCCGACAGCCCTGAGCAGGATGGCCTGAAGCGCGCACAATACTTGGGGTCATGCAGGAAACATATTTCGCCTCGGGCCGTCCGTGTCGAAGGGCGGCGCTAGCGCCCCACCAGGATTTCCCGCGGTTTGCTTCCCCGCGGGGGACCGATCAAGCCCTCGCGCTCCATCAGGTCCAGAAGCCGCGCCGCGCGCCCGTAACCGATCTTGAGGCGGCGCTGCAAAAGCGACGTGCTGGCCGCGTCCGCCTCCATCACGATGTCCACCGCTTCGCGGTACAGGTCGTCCTCGGCGCTCGGATCCACGCCCGACGGCTCGCCTTCGCCTTCCTCCGCCACCGACAGGTCCACGTCCATGTATTCGACGCCCCGTTGCGCCTTGCACCAATCCACCACCTTCTCGACTTCGGAAGTGGTAATCAGGCATCCCTGCAAGCGAATCGGCCCCTCACCTCCCGGCTGCGTAAAGAGCATGTCGCCCAGTCCCAAGAGCGCCTCGGCGCCGTTCTCGTCCAGAATCGTCCGGCTATCGACCTTGGAGGCGACGCGGAAGGCGATGCGCGAGGGGAAGTTGGCCTTGATGAGGCCGGTAATCACGTTGACGCTGGGCCGCTGCGTGGCCATCACCAGATGGATGCCGACCGCCCGCGCCATCTGCGCCAAACGGATGATGAGTGTTTCCACTTCGGCGCGGGCCACCGTCATCAGGTCGGCCAGCTCGTCGATGACCAGCACGATATAGGGCAGAAGGGCGGGAAGAACGTCGAAGTCCGCGTCCGGCGGCAGCTCGTTGGCTTGAATGGCGGCCAGTTCGGCCCGGCGCTTGGCGTTGTAGCTTCCCAGGACGCGGCAGCCCGCCTTGGCCAAGAGCCCGTAGCGCCGCTCCATCTCTTCCACCAGCCACTCCAGCGCCGCCCCCGCCTGTCGTGTGTCCGTGATCACCGGATACAGCAGGTGCGGAATGTCCGAGTAGAACTTGAGCTCCACCCGCTTGGGATCGATCATCAGAAACTTCACCTGATCGGGCGTGGCGTTGAAGAGCATCCCGGTGATGATGGTGTTCACGCACACGTCTTGCCGCTCCGGTGGCGCCCGCGATCGGAGATGCGGCATCTTGGCTGGTCGGCCACGTAGTTGCGTCCTGAGATGGTTCTTGCCCAGCGCCAGCTTCAGGTGCGAGCGTTGTTCAGGTACTCGTCGCTGGACAGCACCTCGCGGATGAGCACGTCAGCGCGGTTCTTGTTGGGCACTTCGATGCCGACCGTCCCCTTGCCGGGGATGGGCGCAATGATGCGCACGCGCGTCGCCTTCAGCGACAACGCGATGTTGTCCGACAGGCTCGTAATCCGGGAAATCTTCACCGGGTGGCGGCTGCGAGCTCGTAGTGCGTGACTACCGGCCCGCAACTGACGGCCACGAACATTCCATGCCGAACTCGCGCAGCGTCTGGGTCAAAATGAGCGAGTTTTGCTGAATCTCATCGCGATAGATTTCCGCGCCGGTCGAAATAGGTAGGTTTAAGAGGTCCAGCGGCGGCAGCTGTTTCGCCTGCCGCTCGTGTGCGGGGTTTCGGTTCCTTTCGGGACTTGCGCCGTTCCGGCTGAGCGAGAGCTCCGTCATGTCGGTCGTAATCTCGATGGCCGCCAGGTCCTGCGCCGCACTGTCCCCCGGGTCCGGCAACCGGAGGTCAGGTTCCGCCAGCTCGGGGAAGGTCGCGTCGTCCACGGGCGCCAAGAACGGGCCTTCAAATGCGTCGTCCACGCAGAGCACGTCCGACCGGGGGCCTTCCGCCTCCCACTCCGGTTCGCCGGGGACGTAACCGTCCACGCGCAGGATTAACTCTCTTCCAGCGGGTTGGCCGGCAGGGTGATTTCCGGGATGGCGTCGTCAGTTCCAGCATCTCGGATCGACCGGCAGGTGCAGAACTGGGGCGGGTACGGCTCGTAGGGCGTGGCCCAAGTGTCGGCCGCCCATGCGCGCCAGGCTCCACGGACCGACGTTGGTACAGAACACAAGCCCCACCGTCGCTCCAGCCAACAAGAGGAGGTATGCCCCCAACGGCCCGAACCAACGCGAGAGGTGGCCGATGTAATCGCTACCAGTCCCCAGGCCACGGCGGACTCGGCGCTGACGTTGTCGCCGGCGATCACGTCAGGAGTCCGCAGGTCGGGACGAGCAGCAGCCCTGCCGCCGCTGTCTGTACGGCCCAGTGCGGATGGACGCGAACCATAGCTCGCAGGCTGGCAATGCCAAGAGCGCCGCACGATCACGCACAGTAACCCAGGCCGGCCAGGGGACTCGACACCCAGGCGCCAGCCAGCCCATCCAGTTATGCAGGCCAGTCTTCTCGGTTGAGGCGGCCGCATCGGCGACCGACACGTCGAGCGGATGGTGCGTCGCCAGGCTCACGGCCAAGGCGACGGTGGCAAATAGCCGAGGCTGGCAGCGACCTCGTGGCGGGTGGATTCCTCCAGCGCCATCCAGGCGCGCTTAACTGCTGGTTCGTCAGGACTTCCAGTTCCCCACGAGCGGGTCGATCACGTCGTTTTACTGGGCATGGACAAGACTCCGGAGACCTCGCAACGGCGTTACGATGGGATCGGAGAATCGCCGTGTAGATACACCGTCCGGCTGTTAAGCAACTCAAAATCTGGATATATTATCGCTGGCTTGAGGGGAACTTCACCGCTGTGATCGCTTCCCCTGTCATCTTCGACCGCGGGAGAAATTTTGCGCTCAACTGCCGCTTCGACCGCAGGAAGAAATCTCTTGCGCTCAACTGTCATTTCGACCGCAGGGAGAAATCTCTGCGCTCAACTGTCATTTCGACCGCAGGAAATCTCTGCGCTCAACTGTCATTTCGACCGCAGGAAAATCTCCGCTCAACTGTCATTTCGACCGCAGGAAGAAATCTTTGCGTTAACTGTCATTTCGACCGCAGGAAGAAATCTTTTGCGCTCAACTGTCATTTCGACCGCAGGGAGAAATCTTGAACCCTGCGGAAAGGCGCCGGTCGCGGGGAAGATTTCTCCCTGCGGTCGAAATGACAGCTTGCCTGCGGTCGAAATGACAGTTTGGCTGCGGTCGAAATGACAGCTTGGGGCGGTCGTGACGTTAGATGCCACAGCGGCACGTCGCCGCCTGAACGGCCCCTTGCCTCACTCCCCCAAGGCCGCCAGGCGGCGCAGTTGCCAACGCATGTTGTCGGCGGGCCGCCATTCGTCGAAACGTCCCAGTTGCTGAAGTACCTGCGGATTGGCCAACGAGCCGGGCAGGCCGCCGACACCGACGCATACAGCCAATTCGGCGGCGTGGCGCTGCAAGTCGCGCTGCGAATCCTCTGAGTACCAGCCCATGTGGTCAGTCAAGAGCGCCTGCGGATGGGAGCGCAAGGGCGAATCGCCGGGCAACGGCTCCTCTTCATACACGTCCAACGCGGCGCGCGCCAACCTCCCAGGATTCAGCGCCTCAAGCAACGCCTGGGGATAGACGACCCCGCCGCGCGCGGTGTTGACGAGCACGGCGCCCGGTTTCATCGCCGCCAGCTGGGCCGTTCCGATCAGGTGGTGCGTCTCCGGCAGCAGGGGGACGTGCAGCGAGATGTAATCGCTTCTCCCGCACAGTTCTTCCAGCGACACGAGCCTCACGTCCAGTTCGCGCGCGTGTTGCGGCTCGATCCAAGGATCGGTCGCCAGCACAGTGAGGCCCCAGGACTGCACGAGGCGCGCCAGACGACTGCCGATCTGGCCCAGCCCGACGATGCCCAGGGTCCGGCCCTCCATACGGAAGATCGGCGCGGTGCGCGTCACGTCCCAGGCGCCCTCCCTCATGCGCTGATGCGTCCAGGGGACGTTGCGTATGCAGGCCAGCAGCAGCGCCAACGCGTGGGTGGCCACTTCGTCCACGCAATAGGTCGGCACGTGGCCGACCATTATGCCGAGGCGGGTAGCGGCGGACACGTCGATGTTGTCCGTGCCGACGCCGTAACGGATGACCAGCTTGCAGCGGCGCCAGGCGGAGAGCATCTGCGAGGTAACGGTAATGCGGCGCAGCATGACCACGTCGGCGGACTCGCACAGGCGCAGAGCCTCGGGCCGGGGCAGGGACTCGGCGTCGATGAACTCGCCGCCCGCGGCGGTGATGATCCCGCGTTCGAGGGTGCGCTCGGCGTATCCGTGTTCGATGAGTACGACGCGGAAGTCGGCCATGGCTTCTCCCGTAGCGCCGGCAGGATGCCGTCGTTGCGCGCCGGTCACGCCGGACGATGTCCGACCGCGCGGGCGGCCGTCAGGACGAAGACCTTCCCGGCTCCCGCCTCTTTGAGCACGCGCGCCAATTCGTTCACGGTCGCCCCGCTGGTCATGATGTCGTCCACGATCAAAATGCACCCACCCTCCAGCGGGCGGGCGTTCTCGACGCGAAAGGCTCCCGCGATGTTGCTGCGGCGTCTCGCGTGCGAGCCGTAGCGCGACTGGGGCGGCGTGCGCTTGACCCGCACCACCGCGTCGGCGACCAGCGACAGATGGCGCGCTTCGCAGAGGCCCTGCGCCAGCAGTTCCGACTGGTTGAACTCGCGCCAGCGCTGGCGGGCGCGATGCAGGGGCACGGGCACGACCGCGGTAAAAGAAACTTCGGTCCACAGGCGTTCCACGGCGTCGATCATGGGAGGAACGAACACGCGGGCCAGGCGGCGGCGGAAGCGGAATTTGTAGGCGCACAGGGCATCCGCCGCCGCGCCGTCGTAGAGCAGGGCGGCGCCCGCCGCGTCAAAATGGACGGGCGCGGGCGGGCAATGCCGGCACGGCTCGGGATGGTACGGGTCGGGCTGCGGCGGCAGGGGCGCCGCGCACCGCCGGCACGCCGGCAACGGCAGCTCGGTGAAGCGATTGCGGCACGTCCGGCAAATCTCCTCTTCGTCCTCGCAAAGCCCCTGCCGGCACACCACGCACAACGGCGGAAACAGCAGGTTGACGAGGGCGCGGCCCAGCTCCGACAGGGCGAGGGCCGACTCAGTTGCGGTCGGGATCATGCGGCGGCTCCTGCGCAAAGGGAGGCAGGTCGTCTTCGTCCAGTTTGAACTCGTCGACGGTTTCCGGCAGCTGGAAGGCATCGACGGGGAGCGCAACGGGGGCGCCCTCGACGGCGATCCGGCTCACCTCCTCGGGCGCGGCGGGCGTGCCCCTTTCGGCTAAGGGCGTCGCTTCCAGCGCCTCGTGAATCAGGAGGACCTTGGCGCCCCCGCGAGCGGCCTGCTCCTTCAGCCGGGCAGCCTCCGAAAACGTCTCCGTCACGAGTATCCGGCGCGCGTGGCTGCGCAGGTGGGACAGAATCCGGCTGGGAAAGCCTCGACCGGGGAGATGCCGGATCGACCGCGGTGTGGCCGTCGGAAAGTGTCCTGGGGACTCCCGTGCGGGCGTAATTGCGCACCAGCTCGTCGCCGTAGAAACGGGGCGGGAAGCGCTTGGCGTTTTCGTCGCGCAGGGTGGCGGGGAGAAAGAGGCGCGCGCACTCACCCCGCCAGGTCAGCTGCGGCTGGCGCTGCGCCAGCCAGTCCGCCAGCCAGAAGACCGCGTCGCGGGCCGCTCGGAGGGTTCGCAATGCCCAAGACGAGCGAAAAAGACGGCGTCAAGTCCTCCGCGCAGATGATCTCGTAGGCGCCGGTCTCGCGGCAGATTTCCAGAATCGGGCGGCCAGCTCCGCTGGACGGATGCCGGTCGTCCAGCCGCGTCCGCTGGGGTGCTGTCGCCCGCGACCAGCTGAGTTCTTCGGCCAGCAGGCCGCAGAAGTCGTAGAGCGAGACGGCCAGCCTGGGGCGCGGCGGCGGCGGCGCTGATCCACAACAGCCGCTGTGCGCAGCACAGGCTGGCGATCCAAGAGCGGTCCCAGCCGTCCCAGGCGCCGGCTCTCCCGTAGATGCGCCAGATCGCGCCGCAGTCCCTCCACCAAAGGCGCGGAAGCCAGCCCCGCGCCGGCTGCGAGCTGGAAAAGGCGGCGAACTGAGCGCGTGCGTCATCACGTCCCGTCGCGCTCCGGTGGGGCAGGCCGGCACGCATTGCCCGCACAGGGTGCAATCGGCGGCGAACCGGCGTTCCGCCGGCGTCATCGCTTCCGGCGCTTCCATGGCGCGCAGAAGCCCGCCCGCGGCTACCGTCGTCTCGTCTACCACCGGGCAGATGACCAGGCAATCGCGGCACCCTTGGCAGCGCTGTTGATGCAGCCAGGCGTCGGCGATCAGGCGTTCCAGGAGCGGTATGCTCACGTCTCGCCTCCCATGGCCTCGGCGGGAACCAGGTACGTGCCGTCATAGGCGGGCACGGCGTCGATTTCGCCCGGCCTGGCGCAATACTTCAGGTCCTCGGAAAAACCCAGCGAGCACAGATACTTGCCGTGGTTGCTGTCGAAAAGGAGCCGCTCGATGTTGTTATGATAGTCGGCCATCAATCGGCAGGCGGCGATGGTGTGGGGATCGGAGAGGACGTTGTCCGGCATGGCGCGGAAGAGCAGGCGCGCGACGTAGCCGGCGCACGCGAAATCCTCGATGCAGAAGGCGTTCTCTTTGCCGGAGCAGACCAGGTAGACCGAGTCGGGATTGTGCCGGGCCAGGTACGCGACCAGGGCGGGAGCGTTGACGAAGCTTCCCAGAAGGATGCGCACGGCGCCGGCGCAGGTGCGCAGGGTGAGCGTGCCGTTGGTGGTGAGCGTGACCAGCGTCTTGCCGGCCACGCGCTCGCGGGTGAATTCGAGCGGCGAATTGCCCAAGTCGAAACCGGGCAGAGGCAGGCCCTCGCGCTCGCCGCAGAGCAGCGCCGGCTCGCATCGCGACACAAGGTCGGCGTGATACTTGCGCGCCTCCTCCTCTTCGCGCGCCGGATAGGCTCGCAACGCACCGTTCGCCAGGCCCGCCGCCAGGGTGGTGCTGTAACGCAGCACGTCGATCACGACCGCCCACGCCAGGTTGGGTTTTTGCAGCAGAAGTTGGCCCCGATGGGGGATGGTATACAATTTCACGGTCCACTCGCGACCTGCGGTTCCGGCAACATGCCGAATTGAAGGTACACTGAGATGCCTCCAAAGGCAAGGCAGCGGCCCGCGATGCCATCACGGCGACGTGTTGTCGCCGGTCCCGGCGGCGTCCACGCCGCGGGACGCGCGCTCTCCCCATGTGTCGGCAGGATACCGGCACGACCAGCCACAAAGATGTCGCCGCTATAGCCGGAACGACAAGGTGTCGCCGCCATGGGACGCCTGGCCTGCCTGTGCCAGAATGGCGCAATTCCACGTCACAAGTGATGCACAGAATCTCATATTTACTTGATATTAAATAGCTTACGGTTTTGGCAAAGTTCTTGCGATTTTCATCCGCGGTTCCCGTGGGGACCGGTTTGATTTTGCTTAAAAACAACCCAACATAGCGATCGGAAAGGAGTTTTTCGTCATGGCCGTAAAACCTCTGGCAGACCGAGTCTTGGTCAAGCGCATGGAGGAAGAGGAGCAGAAAATCGGCAGTCTCTACGTCCCCGATACCGCCAAGGAGAAGCCGCAGAAGGCCAAGGTCATCTCGGTTGGACCGGGTAAGACCGACGACAACGGCAAGCTGCATCCGCCTCGGTCAAACCGGGCGACTGGTCCTCATCTCAAGTGGGGCGGGACCGAAGTCAAGATCAAGGGCGAAGAGCACCTGATTCTGCGCGAGGACGACATCCTCGGCGTCATCGACTGATTGCAAGACAATTCAACCCATCCAGAGACATAAGAAAGGAAAGAGAGGCGCATTATGGCAAAGCAACTCAAGTATCACGAGGACGCGCGGCAGGCGATCCTGCGCGGAGTCTCGGTGTTGTCGGCGGCGGTCAAGGCCACCCTGGGTCCCAAGGGCCGCAACGTCATCCTGGACAAGAAGTGGGGCGCTCCCACCGTCACCAAGGACGGTGTGACCGTCGCCAAGGAAATCGAACTCAAGAATCCCTATGAGAACATGGGCGCGCAGATGGTGCGCGAGGTCGCCAGCAAGACCAGCAACGTGGCCGGCGACGGTACTACCACGGCGACCGTTCTGGCGGAGTGCATCTTCCGTGAGGGCATGAAGTACGTCACCGCCGGCGGCAATCCCATCGAAATCCAGCGTGGCATCACGCAGGCGGTCGAGACCGTCGTCGACGAACTGAAGAAGCTGTCGCGCAAGGTCAAGGATCGCAGCGAAATCCAGCAGGTGGCGGCCATCTCCGCCAACCCGACCAGGAGATCGGCGAGATCATCGCCAACGCCATGGACAAGGCGGGTAAGGACGGCACCATCACCGTCGAGGAGGCCAAGAGCCTGGAGACCACCCTCGAGGTGGTCGAGGGCATGCAGTTCGACAAGGGCTACCTCTCGCCCTACTTCGCCACCGATGCCAAGACGCTGGAGTGCGTTCTGGACGACTGCCTGATCCTGATCCACGAGAAGAAGATCTCCAACATGAAAGACTTCATGCCGCTCCTGGAGCAGGTGGCGCAGTCGGGCAAGCCGCTCCTGGTGATCGCGGAGGACGTGGAGGGCGAGGCGCTCGCCACGCTGGTGGTCAACAAGCTGCGGGGCACGCTGAAGGTCTGCGCGGTCAAGGCGCCCGGCTTCGGCGACCGCCGCAAGGAGATGCTGAAGGACATCGCCATTCTCTCCGGCGGCCAGTTCATCAGCGAGGACCTGGGCATCAAGCTGGAGAGCGTCACGCTCAATGATCTGGGCAAGGCGCGGCGCGTGGTCGTGGACAAGGAGAACACCACCATCATCGACGGCGCGGGCAAGGCGTCGGAGATCAAGGGCCGCGTGGACCAGATTCGCAAGCAGATCGAGGAGACCACCTCGGACTACGACCGCGAGAAGCTGCAGGAGCGGCTGGCCAAGCTGGCGGGCGGCGTGGCGGTCATCAAGGTGGGCGCGGCCACCGAGCCGGAGATGAAGGAGAAGAAGGCGCGGGTCGAGGACGCCCTGCACGCCACCCGCGCGGCGGTCGAGGAGGGCATCGTGCCCGGCGGCGGTGTGGCTCTCATTCGCGCCCTGCCTGCCCTCGAAAAACTGCGCAATGAAACCGAGGGCGACCGTCGTATGGGTGTGGACATCGTCATCCGCGCCCTGGAAGAGCCGCTGCGCCAGATCGTCAACAACGCCGGCATCGAGGGCAGCGTGGTAGTCGAGAAGGTCAAGGCGGAGAAGAAGAACAAGAACTTCGGCTTCAATGCCACGACCGAGGAGTACGTGGACATGATGGAGGACGGGGTGATCGACCCGACCAAGGTGACCCGTTGTGCGCTGCAGAACGCGGCCTCCATCGCCGGACTGCTTCTGACCACGGAAGTGTTGGTCATGGCTGCCTGAGAAGGAGAAGGCGTCTGGCGCGCCCGGCGGCATGGGGCGATATGGGCATGGACGATTATTGATCCGTTCGTCCGTCCATTGGATATACACGGGGGGCGCGGTCCGCAAGGGCCGCGCCCCCTGCTTTTCCGGCCGGGGACCTGCGGCCGGGGCCGCCGCTCCCCCTTGATAAGAGGCGCTGGGGGACTGGGGGAGTAGGGTGCGCACCGCGCACCACCACGCTCGCTGGACCGGGTCAAGGTGCGCGGTGCGCACCCTACGCTCGCTGGACCGGGTCAAGGTGCGCGGTGCGCACCCCACGCTCGCTGGACTGGGTCATGGTGCGCGGTGCGCACCCTACGCGAGTCGAAGGACGGTCTTGGGAGGGAATGGCGTCGCCCAACGGTTCGTGATATGTTGCCATCAACAACTTACGGGAAAGGATGTCCGCGTCCATGAAACGTTTGCTTGCGACCGGCGCGCTTGTCGTTCTCTACCTGTCCAGTGTGAGCGCCCAGACCACGCCCCTGGCCGTGCTGGAGAAGATGGGGGAGACCTACTCGAAGATCGAGGCCATGAGCTGTTCGTTCACGCTGACCATGGGCCTTCCCGGGATGCCCGCCATGTCCATTCCCACCGAGATGAAGATGCAGCGGCCCAACCTGTTTCGCACGGAAGTAGCCGGCGCGGTCTCCGTCTCGGACGGCACGCACCTGTACGTGTATCTTCCCATGCTCGAGATGTACCAGAAGCTGCCCGCGCCGGTGGGCGTGGACTTCCGCGGGGCGACTTCCGGTCCCTTGGGCGACTTCTCCTCGCAGGGCGATCTCATGGGCAGGCTGTTGAATGCCGACAACGCCGCCGCCCTGGCCCAGCTGGCCCAGGGAGCCGAGATGAAGGGCGAGGAGAACGTCAGCGGCGTCCTCTGCCATCGCTTCGCCGTCGACATCGCGACCGGGGTCCGCGCCGACCTCTGGGTCGACAAGGACAAGTATCTCCTGCGCAAGATGCAGATGGACATGCTGGAGTTGCTGAAAATGATGAAGGAAACGATGGGCCCGGAGGGCGCCATGTTCGCCCCGCTCATGCAGGGCGTGCAACCGGGTCAAATGATGCTCGTGCAGGAATACACCAAGTACGACCTGGCGCCGAAGTTCGCCGAGGATACTTTCCGGTTCACGCCGCCGCCGGGCGCGCGCGAAGGGGACCTGACCAAGATGGCGGCGGAAGCGATGAAGGGCGCGGCAGGCGCGCCCGCCGGTGCAAGCCCACCGATTCAACCCAAGAGCATGGCGCCGGTAGACTACTGATCCTGTGAATCCCCTCTTGTTAAGGGGTGCGTATGGAGTGCGGCAGCTTGCTGCCGCGTGCGGTGGGCAATCCCCCAACCCCCCTTGTTAAGGGGTGCGACGTGTTGCGGGTGCGATCGTGCACGTCGCGGAACGCACCGGCGTCCCCTGGCAATAGAACGAAATGGTCCAGGTTCCGGGGCGGGTCGGCGTGAAGCCCGGCGTCCAGGAACTGACCTGTCCCGCGCGCAGCACGTTCTGATAGCGGACATGGGCGCCGTCAGGACCGTCGGCGGCTACCACCAGCGGAAGGTCGGCGGGTAGGCCGTCGGCGGAGACCGCGGCCCCCACGAGTTGCCCGGCGGTAAAACGATTGCGTGCGGCGGCGCGTCGGGCGGCCACCAGCGCGCGTTCGTCCTGGCCGTGCCGGTTCCAGATGGCCTGGCTGTGCTCATCGCGCAGCAAGAAGAGCGGCGACAGCCGCTCGGGCGTGGCGGATAGCGGCGGCAATCTCAAGTCCGCCGGTCGCAAGAGGCGATAGGCGAGTTCGGCGGCCTCCGCCACGAGCCTTCCGCCCGCGTCCCGGTCGCAGTTCTGCGTGAATGCGCCGACCACCATTTCAAACGTTCCCTCGCGGACGATCCCCGCCGAGCAAGTGACGCGGTACTTTCCGCCGTCCTTGCTGTAAGTCCAGACGGTCGGGGGAAGGCGCCGGCCCATGCGCGGCGCCGAAGACCGGCCCATCGTGTCCAGCATGTGGCCGCAGGCGCTCGCCGACACGACCTTTCCGCGCGCAATGCGCTCCAACAGCGTGCCGACCGCACGCGGCGTGGCCGAGTTCCACCCGCTGGCGTAATAGTCCTGATAGGCCCCGTGGTAGCGCAGTCGGTAGGCCGCGGTAGTGCGAGGGTCCCGCTCGAAATACTCCGGCACGATGGCCTCGACCTCTCCACCCCGCATCCACCGCTCCAGCAGATGAAAGGGTACATCGGCGAACCGGGGATCGATGCGCCGCATGATCTCGCGGTCCAGGTGTCCGATGGAGGTGATCTTCCCCACTCCCGATATCCCCAACGATTGGACGAATCGGTTCAGTTGCTCCTCTCCCACGAACTTGACGAAGGTCCGTCGCCGCCGTGTCGGACACGTTGATCATGGGATCGATGACGCGCCACCGTCCAGGTGTCGTCGTAGCGGTCGCGCAGGATGCGGGTTTTTTCGCGGTAGTCCTCGGGCGTGAAGGCCAGCACGTGCTCGCGCGAGAGGCCCTCGCGTTCCAACTTGTCGTAGACGGCGGCCATGATGAAGACCTTGGTGATGCTGGCCAGGTAGAAGGGCTTGTCGGCAAGGACGCCGATCTCGCGGCCGGTCGTCAGGTCTTTGGCATAAAGACCGGCCTCGCCGTCGAAACCTGCGAGCAGCGCGCGCAGATCGGCCTCGCCGGCGGCGTGCGCGACGCCGACCAGTATGGCGTGCACCGCGCACCACCACGCTTGCCGCATACGATGGTGGCACGCAATGCGCACCGCGCACCGCCACGCCCGGCGGATCGATTCATGGTGCGCCGTGCCCACCCTACGCCGCCTTGACCGCTGCGATCATCTCAAGCAGCGCTTTCTTGGCGTCGGCGAAGTACATCAACGTATTGTCCAGCGCGAACAGCGGGTTGGGAATGCCCGCGAACCCCGGCGAGAGACTGCGCTTGACCACGATCACCGTGCGCGCCTTGTCCACGTCCAGAATCGGCATGCCCGCGATCGGACTCTGCGGATCGGTGCGCGCCAGCGGATTGACCACGTCGTTGGCGCCGATCACGATGGCCACGTCGGTCTGCTCGAAGCTGGGGTTGATCTCGTCCATCTCCTTCAGCTTGTCGTAGTCGATGTTGACTTCGGCCAGAAGGATGTTCATGTGTCCGGGCATGCGTCCGGCCACCGGGTGGATGGCGAACTCGACGGTGATGCCGCGCTGCTCCAAGAGCGTGGTCAGGTCGCGCACGGCGTGCTGCGCCTGGCTGACGGCCAACCCGTAACCGGGCACGATCACGACCCGCCGCGCGCTGTCCAGAAGCATGGCCACTTCCTCGCCGGTGGTGGACTTGATCTTGCCCGCGTAAATCGAGTCTGCGGACGGACCCGTGCCGACCTCGCCGATCTTGCCCAAAAGCACGTTCATCAGCGAGCGGTTCATGGCCTTGCACATGATGGTCGTGAGAATGATGCCCGACGCGCCCACCAGCGAGCCGGCGATGATGAGGATGTTGTTGTTGAGCACAAAGCCGGTCGCCGCGCCCGCCAAGCCCGAGTACGAGTTCAGGAGCGCGATGGCGACCGGCATGTCCGCCCCGCCGATGGGGATGGTCAGGAGGAACCCCAGGATGGAGGCCACGGCCACGATCGCCCAGTAAGTCGCATAACTGTCCCCTGGGTTGACGACCATCCAGACCGCGATTGCCAGGACGATTCCAGCCAGGACCACGTTGAGCGGTTGCTGGCCCTTGAAGAGAATCGGCTTTTCCGGCAGCCAGAAGCCCTGCAACTTGTCGAAAGCCACGAGGCTGCCCCAGAAGGTGACGCCGCCGATCAGGCCGGAGGCGATGATGGAGATGGAGAGTTGCGCGCCCATGCCGGCCAGGTCCGTGATCTCGTGCAGCGCGGCGCCGGCCACCAGGACGGAGGCCAGTCCGCCGAAGCCGTTCAAGAGCGCCACCATCTGCGGCATGGCCGTCATGTGCACCTTCAGCGCGAGAGTCGCCCCGATGGCGGCTCCCACCACCAGCCCGCCGGCGATGATGGCCAGGCCCGCCCGGTCCGGCTTGACCACCAGAATCGTCACCACGATGGCGATCAACATGCCCAGCGAACCCAGCAGATTGCCCGAGACGGCGGTGCGCGGATGCGACAGCCGCATCAGGCACACGATGAAGAGGACCGACGCGACGAGATAAGCGAGGTTGACGTAAGAGGGCGAGAGCGTCATGGCGTTAATTCCTCTTCTTGAATTTTTCCAGCATACGATGCGTGACGAGAAAACCGCCGACCACGTTGATGGTGGCGAAGACCACCGCGGCGAAGGCCAGCCAGGTGGTCAGGGTGCTGTGCTGGGTACCCGCGGAGACCAGCGCGCCCACGATGGTGATGCCGGAGAGGGCGTTGGAGCCGGACATCAACGGGGTGTGCAGGAGCGGCGGTACCTTGGTGATGACGTAGAATCCCACGAAGATGGCCAGCACGAAAATGGTCAAGATATCGACGAAGGTATCTCCCCGGTGATGCCGCCGGCGGCGACGAAGGATATGGTTGACATGTGCGTTGGTCCTTTCTCCCGTCAGGCCGAGGCCGGCGACCCGAGCGTCTCGCGCACCCGTGGATGCACGACCTGTCCGCCCCGGGCGACCAGCGTCTCGCTGACGATTTCATCGTTGCAGTCGATGTTGAACTCGCCTTGCTTGGTGATCATGTTGACCAGGAAGTTGGTGACGTTCTTGGCGAACATCTGGCTGGCGTGATAGGGGATGGTCGCGGGCACGTTGAGCGGCCCCAGAATGGTCACCTCGCCCGCGCGCACCGTCTCGCCCGGCCGGGTCAGTTCGCAGTTGCCGCCGCGTTCCGCGGCCAGGTCCACGATCACCGACCCGGGCGCCATGGCCCGCACCATCTCCGCCGTGACGAGTACCGGCGCCTTCTTGCCGGGAACCGCCGCGGTCGTAATCACCACATCGCTGTGCGCGACTACCGAGAGCATCAGTTCGCGCTGGCGCTTGTAGAAATCTTCATCCATGGCCTTGGCGTAGCCGCCCTTGTCCTCGGCCTGTCCCGTCTCGATGGGCAGTTCGACGAACTTGCCGCCCAGGCTCTCGATCTGTTCTTTCACGGCGGGGCGCACGTCGTAGGCCTCGACCTTGGCGCCCAAGCGTCGGGCGGAGGCGATGGCTTGCAATCCCGCCACCCCCGCGCCCACCACGAACACGTGCGCGGGCGTGACGGTGCCCGCCGCTGTCATCAGCATGGGAAACATGCGCGGAAGATGATTGGCCGCCAGGAGTACGGCCTTGTAACCGGCGATGGTTGCCATGGAGGAGAGCACGTCCATGCTCTGGGCGCGGGTGATGCGGGGGATGAGTTCGAGGGCGAAGGCGGTGGCGCCGCGTTCGGCCAGAGCCGCCGCCTCGCGCCCGGCGGTGAGCGGCTCCATCATGCCGATGACGATCTGCTCCTTGCGCAGAAGGGGCAGGTCGGCCCGGCCCGCCTCTGGATTGGCGCCCAGCGCGCGGACCTGTAAGACGATGTCGGCTTTCTGAAACACCTCTTCTCGACTGGCGATCTTCGCCCCCTTGTCGACGTAATCCTGATCTCGGAAGCCCGCGGCCAGGCCGGCGTTCTTTTCGATCAGGATTTCCCACTTGTGTTTGGTTAACGCGGCGAGCACGCCGGGGACCAGCGCCACGCGGTTCTCTCCCGGGAAGGTCTCCCGGGGTACGCCCACGATCATGTTGCGTCTCCTCGCTTCGACCCGTCAGCGGACAACTGGGGTACGGGGATTTGTTGGAATGTCGTGCATTACCCGGCCTCCCGCGGGAAACCGGGCGAAAGGGGATACTATCGGGCGAGCGGGCCGCAATCAACCCTTTTTGTAGCGACATAGGCATGGAGGGGACGTATGGGACGTAGGAGACCCATGGGGCGCAAACGGGACTTTACAATACGGGCAGGTTGCCTGACAATGAACCTTCATCCTCAGCATGTTCCGGAGGTCCTCATGTCGCAACTTCCGCGCCGGGATTTTCTCACGCTGGCCGCGCTGGCGGGCCTGGCGGGCTGCGCGCCGGTCGAGCGGCGATTGGCCGCCGGCCGACCGAGCGATCGTCCCAACATTCTCTTTATCATGAGCGACGACCATGCCGCCCACGCCATCTCCGCTTACGGCAGCCGCATCAACCAAACGCCCAATCTCGACCGCCTGGCGCGTGAAGGCATGCGCTTCGACAATTGTTTCGTGACCAATGCCATTTGCGCTCCCAGCCGCGCCTGTATTCTCACCGGCAAGTTCAGCCACCGGAACGGCCATCGCACCAACGCCGACACCTTCGACGGTTCGCAGATCACGTTCCCCAAACTGCTGCAATCCGCCGGTTACGAAACCATCCTGATCGGCAAGTGGCACCTTGTGAGCGATCCGACGGGTTTTGACTATTGGAACATTCTGCCCGGCCAGGGCGAATATCACAATCCGCGCATGATCGAGATGGGCGAGCGCGTGCGCTGCGAGGGATACGTGACCGACATCCTCACCGACATGGCGATGGACTACCTGGAGCGCAAGCGGGACCGGAACCGGCCGTTCTGCATGATGTTGCACCACAAGGCGCCGCATCGCGCCTGGGAGCCGGACGATAAGCACGCCGGCCTCTACGCCGACCGCGACGTGCCGCTGCCGGAGACGTTTGACGACGACTGGAGCGGGCGCGCCAGTCCCGCCGCCAACACGACCATGACCATCGAGCACGACCTGGTCACGGCCGATACCAAGGGCGATCCGCCGGAAGGGCTCTCACCCCAAGAGCGGAAACGCTGGAAGTACCAGCGCTACATCAAAGACTATTTGCGCTGCGTGGCCTCGGTGGACGAGAACGTCGGGCGGCTCCTGGACTACTTGAAACGGAGCGGTCTCCTGGACGACACGCTGGTCGTGTACACCTCGGATCAGGGGTTCTTTCTGGGCGACCACGGCTGGTTCGACAAGCGTTTCATGTACGAGGAGTCGCTGCGCATGCCGCTCCTCGTGCGGTATCCGCGCCTGATCGAGCCGGGGAGCGCTTGCGACGCGCTGGTGCAAAACACCGACTTCGCGCCCACCTTTCTGGCGCTGGCGGGAGTGGCCGCGCCCACGGACATGCAGGGCCGCAGCCTCGTGCCGTTGTTGTCGGGCGCGACGCCGGCCGACTGGCGCCGCTCGGTTTATTATCACTTCTACGAGTATCCCGCCGTGCACAGCGTGCGGCGACATTACGGCGTACGCACCCGGCGCTACAAGCTGATCCATTTTTATCATCAGATGGACGAGTGGGAGCTGTTCGACCTGGAGAAGGATCCGCATGAACTGCACAGCGTGTACGGCGATCCGGCGTACGCGGCGATCCAGGCCGAACTGAAGGCGGAGCTGACGCGCCTGCAGCGCGAGCTGGGCGAGACCGAAATCGATACGGGGTTCGTGTCGCATCCCGATTTCGACGTGGCGTATGACGTGGAGATCGCGCGTTCGGGCGAGGGGTACGTCCTGACCGGTAGACCGCATGGATTCGCGTTGAAGAAGACGGCCCGGCCCCTGCGCGAGCGGGTGCGGCTCGCCTGTAACCTGAGGAGCGAGCGAACCGAGGGCCTGCAGAACGGCCTTCTGGCCCTGGGCGCCACCTCGGACGCCGCCAACCTGCTGAAGTGCGGCGTCTACATCGGCGCGGGGGATTACGTGATTCTCCACGGCGCCTTCGGGGGCAGGGAAGAGGACCTGGTGCGACTGCCCGTGGATTTCGACAAGGACAAGACGTTTGACGTGATCGTCCAAGTCGATCTTCTCCGGCGCGAAGTCGCCCTCTCCGTCGACGGCCGGACGCTCTCGGCTCCGCTCTCCAAGCGCTGGAGCGAGGTCAATTATTACGGCTACGCCGTGTTCAACGCCAAGACGCGATTCGGGCCGATGGCGCTGGAGGGGCGCTAGGAGGCTGTTGGAAAAGTGGACGGACCGGCGGCGAGCCGCCGTGCCTCTCGATACGGCCCCGAGGGAAAATCTCGGCCCTGAGGGCAGTGCGTCGGCGGGGCCTACTCGAGGACACGGCTTGGGTTTTCCGCATCGAAGGATGTACTAGAAGATTCGACTTGCATTTTCGCGTTCTGTCCGGGAGAGGGTTGATTACGAATCCTGCCGAAAGAAGCAAAAACCGAGTCCTCCAGTAGCGGCGCGCCGAATCGCCTGCTTGATGTGCGAGCCGTGGCTTCGCGCCGCGTATCGGGAGGACGGCCTCGATGCGGCCGGCCCGCTTTTGGAGCGGCTTCGGTACTTTATCCTCGACGGGTGAGGCGAAGCCTCATGAGGGACTGTCCCCATGCCTGTCCCGCTCGTCGTGCTTGCTTCGCGCCGCCGGCTTGGGTATACAAGGGACGACTGAAGGACGCGGATTGAAAGGACCAACGAGTGGGGCGACGCATTCTTGTCACCGGCGGAGCCGGCTTCATCGGCTCGCACATCGTGGAGCATCTGGTGCGGTGCGGCGACGCCGTGCGCGTGCTGGACAACTTCTCCTCGGGCCGGCGTGAAAACCTGGCGGCGGTCTTGGCCGAAATCGAGCTGGTCGAGGGCGATCTGCGCGACGCGACGACCGTGCGGCGCGCCGTCGAGGGATGCGACTACGTCATCCACCAGGGCGCGATCCCCTCGGTTCCGCGTTCCGTGGCGGACCCACTGACCACGCACGAAGTCAACGCGACGGGCACGCTCAACCTGCTGCTGGCGGCGAGGGACGCGGGCGTGCGGCGCGTGGTCTCCGCCTCGTCCTCCTCGGTTTACGGCGAAACCGCCGAGCTGCCCAAGCGCGAGGACATGCTGCCCCGTCCCCTGTCCCCCTACGCCGCCAGCAAGATCATGCTCGAGTACTATCAGGCCATGTTTTACCGGCTCTACGGGTTGGAGACCGTCTCGCTGCGATACTTCAACGTTTTCGGCCCGCGCCAGGATCCCACCTCGCAGTACGCGGCGGTCGTTCCCATTTTCGCCGTGAAACT
This sequence comes from bacterium, assembly GCA_015075175.1. Classification (GTDB taxonomy): domain Bacteria; phylum Hinthialibacterota; class Hinthialibacteria; order H5-UNCL2; family H5-UNCL2; genus H5-UNCL2. The sequence goes on along the minus strand of JABTUV010000007.1, from coordinate 200,869 downwards.
TCTGGCAGGCGAGCGTCCCACCATTTACGGCGACGGGGAGCAGACGCGCGACTTCACCTATATCGATAACGTGGTCGAGGCGAATCTTACTGCACTCACGGCCGCAAACGCGGCCGGGAGGGTGTTCAACATCGCGTGCGGCCAAGCGACCACGGTCAACGCGCTTTATCGGGAGATCGCGCGTCTGGTCGGCAGCGACCTGGCGCCCATTTACGCGCCGCCGCGCGCGGGGGACATCCGCGACAGCGTGGCCGACGTGTCGCTTGCCCGCGACCTTTTGGGCCTGTCGCCGCGCGTCGATCTGGTCGAGGGGCTGAGGCGGACGATTCAGTCCTTCAGGCCGTAGCCCCGTTTCTCAAGCAGTACTGCCAGGAAAGCAGAAACCGAGTGCTCGAGGCTTCCCCCGAGTAGTCCGCCGTGGCGGGCGTATCGAGGGGCAGCCGGTACTCCGGCGTATCGAGAGGACGGCCGGATCCCCACGGTGTTTCTTGAAGCGGCGCTACGCTCCGGTCGCGAAGGCGCCTACCGCCGCGGCCACGCCCGCGCCGGGCGCGACCGCACGCCCCAACTCCGCCAGCCCGGCCTCAAGCGCCGCCAGCGCGGCAAGCACGTCCAGCCGGTCGCACGCGCCCATGTGCGAAATGCGAACGATCCTGCCCGCAAGTTGGTCCTGCCCGCCCCCAAGGTAGAGGCCCAAACGTTCCTGCAGGAGCTCGACAAGCCGCCGGCCGTCGACGGCGTCGGGAAGGCGCGCCGCCGTGACGCTGGGCGCCGGCGACTGGGACAGCGGAGGCAGTCCCAACGCCGAAACGCCCGCGCGCGCCGCCGCCGCCAGCCGTTCCGTCTCGCGCCAGATGTTCTCCAGGCCCTGCGCGTGGATCATCTCCAACGCTTTCTCCAGCCCGGCCCACAGCGACAACGCTGGAGTGAATGCCGTTCCACCGCCGTCCATGGCCCGCCGGGAGGCGCGCAGGTCCAGATAGAACCTGGCCGATTGCGCCTGTTCCCATCGCTTCTCGGCGCGCTCGCTCGCACATACCAGGGCGAGACCGGGCGGCAGCATGAGCGCCTTCTGCGACGCGCTCACGGCGACATCGACGCCCCAATCGTCCATGTTGAATGCGACCGCGCCCAGCGAGGCGACCGCGTCGACGACGAGCAGCGCCTCACTCCTGTCAACCACCTCGGCGAAGGCGCGGACGTCGAACAGGGTCCCCGTGGACGTCTCGACGTGCGTGGCGAGAACGCCGCGACAGCGGGGATGGTTGGCCATTACCTGCGCCAGTTGCTCCGCAGGCACGACCTCCCCCCATTCGGCCTCCAGCGCCTGCACGGTCAAACCGTAAGCGCGGGCGATCTCGCCCCAGCGCCGGCCGAACTTGCCCGCCTGGATGACGATGACTTCCTCGCCGGGAGAAAAATGATTGACGACGGCCGCCTCCATGCCCGCCGTGCCGCTGCCGGTGAGAACGTGGACGGGCCGGCGGGTGAAAAACAGGCGGCGCAGCATCTCCTGTACACGCGCGAAGCGTTCCCGCGCGGGGGCGCTGCGATGGTGGATGATGGGCGCGGCCATCGCCGCCAGCACTTCGGGCGGAACCTCGGTCGGACCGGGCGTCAAAAGGCGCAATTTCTTCACGGGCGTGCTCCAGGAAGCGTCGGTGCGCGGTGCGCACCCTACACTAAAAGCGGCGCAGGCGCCAGACGGAGACGCGACGCAATCGTTGCACCTGCCGCCGCTTGCGCCAGGCGGCCCGCCACGAGCTCTTCACCAGCGGCCAGTACGCGAAGGCGTCGGGAGATCGCATCCGCAGGCGCAGCAGGCGAATCGCCTCGACCACTTTGACGCAGGGCAAATCCAAGAGCCAGTCCAGCCACGTGGCGTTTTTGATGAAGTACAGGTAGCGATTGGCATAGGCGCGCGCGAAAAGCGGCCCGCAGGGCCTCCCCGGACCCTTGCGGTCGTGATGGACAATCGCGTCCGGAACGAAATAAGAGCGACAGCCCAAAAGTTGCAGCCGCCAGGCCAGGTCCACGTCCTCATAGTAGGCGAAGAATGATTCGTCGAACACTTCGCCCTCGACCATGGCGCTCTGCAAAACAGATTTCGGATAAAATCCCGCCGCGCCGGTCGGACCGAAGATTTCCACATCGTCGTCATATTGCCGGCGGTCCTCCTCGCCCTCGCCGCGGTCCTTGGGCGAGAAGCGGCGCCGACGCAGAAGCAGCCCCGTCGAATCAATATGGATGCCGTCGGCGCGGAGGATTTTGGGCGCCAGCGAGCATCCGGGATGTCGCATTGCCGCCGAGAGCAAGCGCTCAAAGCAGCGGGCGTCAAGCCAGGTGTCGGCGTTGAGAATAAGAAGATACTCAGATTGCGCGCGACGTACACCCTCATTACAGGCGGTGGAAAAACCGCGGTTTTCCGGCCAGCTCACGACATCAATCTGCGGATAAGCAGCTCGAAGCCAATCGACCGTGCCGTCGGACGAGCCGTTGTCAATGATATGAATGTCTGCGGGAGGTTGAGTCTGCGCGAAGAGCGAGGGCAGGCAGCGGGCCAGGTCGGCGCGCGAGTTCCAGGCGGGAATGACTACTGAAAGGCCGGGCATGGAGTGCGCCGTCTCCCCCTCACCCTAACCCTCTCCCCAGGGAGGGGATAGACCTCTCCTGCGGAGAGGTCGGCGCGAAGCGCGCTCATCACCTCTCCACGGGAGAGGTCGGCGCGAAGCGCCGGGTGAGGGAGGGTTGCGGGAGCGCGCCTCACGATGCAGCGTGCTCCCCACTCCCCTCACCTAACCCTCTCCCCAGGGAGGGGACTAACCCTCCCGCGGAGGGGACTTCACCTCTCCCCGAGGGAGTGGGGACTAGATCGCCTCTTCGCCGGTTTCGCCGGTGCGAATGCGATACACCTGCTCGAGCGGATGCACGAAAATCTTGCCGTCGCCGATGTTGCCGGTGCGAGCGGAGGTGAGAATGGCCTGCACCACCGCGTCCGAAAGCTCGTCGGCGACCACCACTTCGATCTTGATCTTGGGAAGAAAGTCGATCACGTACTCGCTGCCGCGGAAGAGCTCCTTGTGGCCCTTCTGGCGGCCGAAGCCGCGCACCTCGGTCACGGTGAGGCCAAGGACGCCCAGCTCCGAGAGGGCGTCCTTGACCTCGTCCAGTTTGAACGGCTTGATGATCGCCTCGATCTTTCTCACAGTTCCGCAATGCTCTTGACGTAAATGGCCGCGGACTTTTGCAGCGCGGACAGTTCGTCGGGCTTGAGCGGCAGTTCAAGTATCTCCTCGACACCGCGCGCTCCCAGCTTCACCGGCACGCCCACGAACACGTCCGAAATGCCGTACTGGCCGGACAAGAGCGTGGAGCACGGCAGGATGGCCTTGGTGTCCTGGAGGACGGCGGCGACCATCTTGACCGTGCTGGCGGCGGGGGCGTAATAGGCGCTGCCCGTACCCAAGAGCTGCACGATCTCGCCCCCGCCCTTGGCGGTGCGCTCGTTCATGGCCGCGATGCGCTCGGCGGGCAATAGCTCGGTAATGGGCACGCCCGCCACGGTGGTAAAGCGCGGCAAGGGTACCATGCTGTCACCGTGTCCGCCCAGGACCATGGCGGAAATCTCACGGATGGACGTGTTCATCTCCATGGAGACGAAGGTCGCGTAGCGCGAGCTGTCGAGTACCCCGGCTTGGCCGAATACGCGCTCGGCGGGAAAGCCGCAAATCTTCCAGGCGTGATACACCATCACGTCGATGGGGTTGGTGACCACGATGATCTTGCAGTCGGGAGAATGTTTGACGGCGTTCTCCACGCAGTCCTTGACGATGTCCGCGTTCTTGCGCAAAAGGTCGAGCCGGTCCATGCCGGGCTTGCGCGCCAGGCCGGCGGTCAGGACGACGATGTCGGAACCCTCCGACATGGCATAATCGCTGCCGCCCGTGACCCGTCCCTCAAAGCCCAGCGTGGCCGCCGCCTGCGCGATGTCCAGCGCCTTGCCCTTGGTTGGATTCTCCATCGCGGGGATGTCGATAAGCACCACGTCGCAGAGGTTGCGCATGGCGAGGAGCAACCCGCAGGTGGCGCCGACGTTTCCCGCTCCGATAACCGTGACTTTGTTCTTCATGATCCCAACTCCTTTCGGAATGCAATAGCCTTCTTGCGTGGGGGGGGATCGGGTTTTCCGACCCGGCCGCCGGGCAGGAATGCCCGGCCCACCCGGCGACTCGACGGCCTGCTTACATGTTCCCGACGACCGCCTGGCCGAACTCGGAGCACTTCAGCAGCTTGGCGCCTTCCATCAGACGCTCCAGGTCGTAGGTGACCGTCTTGTTCTTGATGGTCTTTTCCATGCCGGCAATGACGAGATCGGCGGCCTCCTGCCAGCCCAGATGCTCCAGCATCATCACGCCGGAGAGAATCAGGCTGCCGGGATTGACCTGGTCTTTGCCCGCGTACTTGGGCGCCGTCCCGTGGGTCGCCTCGAACAGCGCGACCTCGTCGCCGATGTTGGCCCCCGGCGCCAGTCCCAGTCCGCCGACCTGCGCGGCGCAGGCGTCGGAGAGATAGTCGCCGTTGAGGTTGGTCGTCGCAATCACGCTGTATTCGCTGGTGCGCGTGAGAATCTGCTGGAACATCGAATCGGCGATGCGATCCTTGATGACCACTTTGCCATCCGGCTTGCCCGTGCCGAGTTGGTCCTCGGGGATGGTCTGACCGCCGAATTCCTGCGCCGCCAGCTCGTAGCCCCAGTCCTTGAAGGCGCCCTCGGTGAACTTCTGGATATTGCCCTTGTGGACCAGCGTGACGCTGTCCTTCCCGTGGCGGATGGCGTACTGGATGGCCATGCGCACGAGACGCTTGCTGCCGAAAATGCTGATGGGCTTGATGCCGACGCCCGAGTCGGGCCGGATGGCCTTGCCCATCTCCCGGTTGAGAAACTCGATGACCTTGGCGGCTTCCGGCGTTCCCTGTTTCCACTCGATGCCGGCGTACACGTCCTCGGTGTTCTCGCGGAAGATGACCACGTTCATCTGCTCGGGATGCTTGACGGGCGAGGGAACGCCCTCGAACCAGCGCACCGGCCGCACGCAGGCATACAGATCCAGGAGTTGGCGGAGCGAGACGTTGAGGCTGCGGAAGCCGCCGCCGACGGGCGTGGTGAGAGGGCCTTTGAGCGCCACGCGATAGTGCGCAATCGCCGTCAGCGTATCCTTCGGCAGCGATTCGCCGTACTTGGCCTGCGCCTTTTCGCCCGCGAAGACTTCCATCCAAACGATGCGCTTCTTGCCCTTATAGGCCTTCTCCACCGCGCCGTTGAGCACGAGGTGCGCGGCGCGCATGATGTCAGGCCCGATGCCGTCGCCCTCGATGTAGGGGATGACGGGGTTGTCGGGGACCTTGAGCTCGCCTTTCACGAACTCGATGCGCGCGCCGTTGGAGGGAGGGGTCAACTTGTCGAACATGCTGATCGGTTCCTTTCCAGAAAAATATGATTTCACCCGAGGTGTACAACGCGACGTTCAGGCCTCGACTTCGCGGCGCGTCGGCAGCGACGGCTGCGCGCCGGGCCGCGTGGTCGAGAGCGCGGCCGCGCGGCAGGCGAAGCCAATGGCCTGGCGCATCGAGGCGCCTTCCGCCAACTGTACCGCCAAGGCGCCAGAGAAGCAATCCCCAGCGGCGGTGGAATCGACGGTGGAGACTTGCGGGGCGGGAAAACTTCCCTCCTCATCTCCCAGCGCCACGGCGCCGTGTTCGCCCAGCGTGACCACCAGCCAATGCGGTCGGTCCACGCCCATAGCCGCCCAAGCCGCCCGCGCCGATGTCAAATCCGAAACTGCGACGCCGGTCAACAGTTCGCACTCGTGCTCGTTGGGCTTGCACACGTCGATGTCCTTCAACCACGAGCACACGCGTTCGGGCTGGGCCATGGGGGCGGGATCGAGGAGGATGTGCGCGCCATTGCGCGACGCAATCTCAATCGCCGCTTCCACCGTATCGAAGGGAACCTCCAGTTGCAGTAGCAGCCAGTCGTCCGCGGTCAACTCGCGCTTGAGATGGATCAAATGCTCGGGGCGAAGGGCGGCGTTGGCGCCGGGCGCGACCGAGATCAGGTTGCGGCCCGCGGCATCGACCAGGATCAGCGCGACGCCGGAGGGTTCGGTGGGATCGCGCCGCACGCCGGAGACGTCGATGCCCTCGCGCGCCAGGTTCGCCAGCGCGGCATCGCCCCATGCGTCCATGCCGAGGCAGCCGATGAAGTGGACGCGCCCGCCCAGCCGCGCCGCGGCCACGGCCTGGTTGGCGCCCTTGCCCCCCGCCGCGCACAGGAAGCGCCCGCCCATCACCGTCTCGCCCGGCCCCGGCAGACGCTCCGACACCACCACCATGTCGGTATTGGAACTGCCGACCACGAAGATGCGTGCGGGCATGATAATTCTCGGGAGATCAAGACCGGTTTGTTGGGACCGTACCCGACCTGAACTCGGCGGCGTTGCTTACCCTGGAAACTCCGCCGTCCAAGGCACATTCGCGCCGCCTGCTGCCTACTTGTCTTCGATTCTCGCTTCCGCTGCCAGAATTCGGTCCGCCAAGAGCGTCGCCCGATTGTGGGCCACTTCCAGGAAGCCGCCCTCCAGTGGGATTCTGAGTTCACCCTCCTCGCCCATGACCGTCAGCGTCCCCTTGCCCAGAGTAGTGACGAGCGGCGCGTGATGCGCCAGAACGCCCAGGTAGCCGTCGCCGCCGGGCACGACCATCGACTCGACCCGACCCTTCCAGACCAGCCGATCCTGCGTGTAAATCTCCAGCGCGAAATCGGACATCTAGTGGCCCTTCTCCATTTCGTGAGCCTTCCTCACCACGTCCTCGATGTCGCCCGCCATAAGGAAGGCGGCCTCGGGCAGATGATCGAACTCGCCCTCGCACACGCGCGAAAAGCTCTCGATGGTGTCCGCCAGCTTGACGAACTTCCCGTCGATGCCGGTGAAGACCTCCGCCACGAAGAAGGGCTGCGACAGGAAGCGCTGCAGCTTGCGCGCGCGCTGCACGATAATCCTGTCCTCCTCCGACAACTCGTCGATGCCCAGGATGGCGATAATGTCCTGCAGGTCCTTGTAGCGCTGGAGGATTTCCTTCACGCGCCGGGCCACGCGATAATGCTCGGGCCCGATCACGCGCGGGTCCATCATGCGCGAGGACGAGTCCAGCGGGTCCACGGCGGGATAGATGCCCAGCTCCGCGATCTGACGCGACAGGTTGGTGGTCGCGTCCAGGTGCGCGAAGGTGGTCGCGGGGGCGGGATCGGTATAGTCGTCGGCGGGCACGTAAATCGCCTGGATGGACGTGATACTGCCCTTGCGCGTGGTGGTGATGCGATCCTGAAGGATGCCCGTCTCGGTCGCCAGCGTGGGCTGGTATCCGACGGCGGAGGGCATCCGGCCCAGGAGCGCGGAGACCTCCGAGCCGGCCTGGATGAAGCGAAAGATGTTGTCGACCAGCAGCAGCACGTCGCGCTGCTCGTCGTCGCGAAAGTACTCGGCCATCGTCAGCGCCGCTTGGCCGACGCGAAAGCGCGCCCCGGGCGGCTCGTTCATCTGCGCGAAGATCATCACCATGTCCGGCAACACGCCGGCGTCTTTCATCTCGCGGTACAGCTCTTCGCCCTCGCGCGAACGCTCCCCGATGCCGCAGAAGATGCTCACGCCGTCCTGGTGCCCGACCATGTTGTGGATCATCTCGGTCAGCAGCACCGTCTTGCCGACACCGGCGCCGCCGAACAGGCCCGCCTTGCCGCCGCGCTCCAGCGGCGTCAGCACGTCGATGGCCTTGATGCCGGTCTCGAACACCTCGGACTTGGTCGATCGCCGCACCAGCGGCGGCGGCGCCTGGTGCACCGAGCGCCAGACCACGTCGGTCAGCGCCGGCCCGCGGTCGATGGTGTTGCCGAAGACGTCGAGCATGCGCGCGCGGATCGAGCGGCCCACCGGTGCCAGCAGTGGCCCGCCGCTGTCCTGGACCGGCATGCCGCGCGCCAGTCCTTGCGTCGGCGTCAGCGCGATGCCACGCACGTGGCGCGCGTCGCGCTGGGCCAGGACCTCGATCGCAACCCGACCGCCGTCGCCTGCGCGCAGCAAGCTGTGGATCGGCGGCAGCGCACCGTCGAAGCGCATGTCGACGACACTGCCGCGAACCGCCACGACAACGCCTGCGCGCAAGCTGCGCGCCAAGGGGCCGGCGTCAGCCTGCTCGACGGTGGGTTCTCGCTTCATTCAGACTGGTAGCGCCGGCGTCGCCGGCTTGCGTCGGCGGCGCCTGCCCACGCTTGCGGGCGGCCCGAAATCAGCCATGCGTGAAGGCAGATGCCACACGCGAGCCGGCACGATGCCGGCGCCACCGCAATCTGGCAACTACTTCAAGGCTTCCGCGCGGAGACGATCTCAGCATCTCTTTGTGATGCTGGCCTGGCGGCCTTGTTGCGGCGCAGCGTCAGGTCGTAGAGCATCTCCTCGCAGTTGCGCGTGGCGTTGCTCATGCTCACCATGCGCGCGCTGTGCTCGGAGGTGAAGTTCTCCGCCAGGATCATGAACACGCGGCTGCGCAGATAAGCGGGCAACATTGTCGAACACCGCCCGCGGCGACGCTCGAAGATGTACTCGGCGCGCCGCTCCTCCTCTCGCCCGGCCAGCTCCGCCGCCAGCGACTCGTGGTCCAGCGGAGAAACTGATCCGCGTGGGCCGCGACAGAATGGTCGAGACGTAATGCGCGAACACAATGTGCACGCTCTTGTAACGGCCCGAGAGAAACCCGCCCACCAGTTCGTCGGTAATCTCGGCCGAGCGCTCCGGCGAGAGATTGCCGCCCATGTCGGTAATCGCCCGCACCACTTCGCAGCGGGGATGGCGGCGGTAGTAATCGGCGCCCTTCTTGCCGATCAGATAGAGCGCGGCCTCGCCCGCGGGCAGTTGCGACAGGTACTCGTCGGCGGCGGACAAGAGCCGCGCGTTGAACGAGCCGGCCAGACCGCGATCGGCGGTGATCACGACGACCAACGTCCGGCCCGCCGTCCGCTCCGCGAAGAGTGGATTCTCCCCCACTCCCGGCGCGCCCAAAAGGTGCGAGAGCATCTCCTGGATCTTCTGCGTGAAGGGCCGCCCCGAGAGCAGCCGATTCTGCGCCTTGCGCAGCTTGGAGGCCGACACCATCTCCATCGCGCGCGTCACCTGCTTGGTGCCCGCGACCGTGCGAATGCGCCGTCTGAGGACTTTCAGATTCTCCGCCAAGCGCCTTGCCTCATGCCGAAAACGTGGTCTTGAACTTGACGATGGCGTCGCGCAGCGCGTCGGCGTCCGGGTCCGACAGGACTCCCGACGACTGGACGCGGTGGATCAGGTCGCCCAGGTGCGAGTGGGACCACGCGCGGAAGTCCGTCTCGAAGCGGGCCAGCTGCTCGACCGGCATGTCGTCCAATAGGCCGCTGGTCGCCGCGAAGATGATGACGACCTGGTCGACCATGGGCAGCGGCTCGAACTGGCCCTGCTTGAGCACCTCCTCGCTGCGGCGCCCGCGGGTGAGGCGCGCTTGGGTGGCCTTGTCCAAATCCGATCCAAATTGGGCGAAGGCGGCCAGCTCGCGATACTGGGCGAGGTCCAGGCGCAAACGGCCGCCCACGCGCTTCATCGCCTTGGTCTGCGCCGCTCCGCCTACGCGCGAGACGGATATGCCCACGTTGATGGCCGGGCGCGTGCCCGCGTTGAAGAGGTCCGGCTCCAGGTAAATCTGTCCGTCGGTGATCGAGATCACGTTGGTGGGAATGTACGCCGACACGTCGCCTTCCTGGGTCTCGATCACCGGCAGCGCGGTCAGCGAACCGCCAGCCTGTCGTTGGACAGCTTGGCGGCGCGCTCCAGCAGGCGGCTGTGCAGATAGAACACGTCCCCCGGATACGCCTCGCGTCCCGGCGGACGCCGCAGGAGCAAGGAGAGCTGCCGGTAGGCTTGCGCATGTTTGGAAAGATCGTCATAAATCACCAGCGCGTGCTTGCCGTTGTACATGAAGTACTCGCCAGCGCGCAGCCCGCGTAAGGCGCGATGTACTGCAACGGCGACGGCTCGTTGGCCGGCGCCGAGACCACGATGGTGTAGTCCATCGCGCCGTACCGGGTCAGCGTGTCCACCACCTGCACCACCGACGAGCTCTTCTGGCCCACGGCCACGTAGATGCAGTAAACGTCCTTGCCCTTCTGGTTGATGATGGTATCCAGCGCGATGGCGGTCTTGCCGGTGCGGCGGTCGCCGATGATGAGTCCGAGCTGGCCGCGGCCGATGGGGATCATGCTGTCCACGGCCTTGATGCCGGTCATCAAGGTTCGCACACCGGCTGGCGGACACTACGTTGGGGCGCGAAACTCCAGCGGGCGCCGCTCGCTTGCGTGAATCGGGCCCTTGCCGTCCAGCGGCTCACCGATGGGATTGACCACGCGCCCCAACAGCGCCTCGCCTACCGGAATGCTGGCGACTTTGCCGGTCCGCTTGACCGTATCGCCTCCTTCACGCCCATGTCCGAGCCGAACAGCACCACGCCGACGTTGTTCTCCTCCAGGTTGAGGGCCAGCCGGTTACGCCGCCGGGGAATTCCAGCAGCTCGCTGTACATGCAGGCGTCCAGGCCGTAGACGCGGGCGATGCTGTCGCCGACGGAGAGAATCGTGCCCACGTTCTCCATCTCCAGCTGGGCGCGGTAGTTCTCCAGCCGTGGGCGATAAGTGACGTGATTTCATCCGGTTTGAGTTGCATCTTGTCGCCTCGTAAACTCTTTTCAGGCCGCCTGCCGGCAGCGGCGTTGCCAGCAGCCGGCGCTCCAATCGTGGAGGCGGCTTCAGGCTGCCGTCCAGGAGCACGTCTCCGTAGCGCACGACCACCCCGCCCAGAATCTTCGGGTTGACGGTCCATTGCAGCTGGAAGGTCTTGCCGGTCAGTGCCTCCAGCCGCTCCTCCAGCCGCTGCCGCAGCGATTCTTCCAGCGGATGCGCGGTCACCACTTCGCCCGGGGTCAGGCCCAATCGTTCCTGCGCGCGCCGATGGTAGTAGCGCAGGCATTCGGCCAGGGCGGGCAGGCGGCGCTTGTCCACCAGGAGATGCATGAAGTCCAGAAGCAGCGGCTGCACCCGGCCGCCGAAGACGCGCGCGAGCAGCGCCTTCTTGTCCGCCGGCGGGCTCTGGGGCGTGGAGAGCAGCACGGGCAGCGGCTGGCCCTTCTCCAACAGCGGCAGGAGCGCCTCCACCTCGCCGCCCACCTGCGCGTCCAGCCCGCGGCGGACCGCCGCGTCCAAGAGCGCCTGCCCGTAGACCGATGCAATATCCAGTTCGGCCATCAGTTCTGCTTCATCCTGGAGAGTTCATCCACGTAGGCCTCCGCCAGGGCGCGGTCGGCGACCGCGTCGACCTTTTCGCCCAGCAGTTTGCGCGTGGTCGCCATCACCATGTGGATGACGTGGTGTTTGAGTTCGGCGCGCGCGCTTTCCATCTGCAGTTCGATGTTGCGCTCCGCCTGGCGGCGCAGGTTTTCCGCCTCGCGGCGGGCGTTCTCCTGGATTTCGGCGGCCAGCCGGCGGCCCTCCGCGGCGGCTTCGTTGATCCTCTCCCGCGCCGTCGCCTCGATGCCCGCCACCCGCGCCTCGTAGTCCGCCTTGGCCGCGGCCATCTCCGCCTCCAGCTTCTCGATCTTCTCGTAGCCCGCGGAAATCTCCGCCCGCCGCTTCTCCAAGAGATCCACCACCGGTCCCCATGCGAACTTCTTCAGCACCAAGACGAGCAGGATGAATCCCACGATGTTGGTGAGAAAGAGCGGCAATACCTCCGGCATGGTCGACCCCTTTCGCGCCTAGCGCAGGAACGGCGAAACCAGCGCGTAGATGGTCAGCGCCTCGATGAAGGCCGCGCCGATGATCATACCTACCTGAATCTTGCCCGCCGCTTCCGGTTGCCGGCCCATGGCTTCCATCGCCGAGCCGACCGCGCGGCCGAGGCCGATTCCCGATCCCAGCGCCGCAATGCCCAGTCCGATGTGATAGGCCGCGTTCATGTCAAAGTTCATGATGCGAGTCTCCCCTTTCTGCTTTCCTGATCTCAACTCTTGATCTTAATCTTAATCTTAATCTTAATCTTGCTCTTGCTCTTAATCTTGCTCTTGGTCTTACTCTTACTCTTGCTCTTACTCTTACTCTTACTCTTACTCTTACTCTTGTTCTTGATCCGCTCGTTCAGTCGCTCCTGCCCACCGCCGCCGCCCAGCCGCCCGGCTGTCCTCAATGCTCATGCTCCTCGTGGGGCAGGAACAGGAGGATGTAAATCGCCGAAAGCAGCGAAAAAATCAGAGCTTGGATGGCGCCGAACATGAGCATGAGAAAGAAGACCACGAAATGCAGGGGCAGACCCACCTTGAAGGGCGCCTCGCCCAGGGTGAATCCGACCGCGCCCAGGCCCACAAAAAGGCCGAGCAAGACGCCCGCCAGGATGTCCTCGCCGGTCACGTTGCCGAAAAGCCGCAGCGCCAGGCTGGCCGGCTTGGCCAATTCGCCGATCAGGTGCAAGACGAAAAAGAGCGGCGACAGGCACCAGCCGATGGCGTCCTGCGGGTCCTGCGCCAGGTGCAAAAGATACTTTTTCAGTCCCAGCCCGCGCAGCCCCGTGTATTGCACCACCGCGAAGGTGCAGATGGCCAACGACGCGGTGGTGACGATGTTCGCGGTGGGCGACTTGAAGCCGGGGATCATGCCGGCGTAGTTCATGGAGAGGATGAAGATGAAGAGCGTGCCGACGAAGGGGACGAAGCGGCGCGCGTGCTGCCGGCCCAGAATGTCGGCGAAGAAATCGTAGAGGCCGCCGAAGAGGAGTTCGATGGCGGCCTGGCCGCGTCCCGGAATGCGCGCCAGCTTGCGCGTCGCCAGCGGGAATCCCACGGCTACCAGGATCAGAATCAGCCAGAAGAATATGGTATTCTCGTTGTGATGCAGAAAGTCGTGAACCGCTCCCTCTTTGAAGACGTAAGTGTTGAGGACGGTGATAAGGTTGGGAATTTCCGGATTGCCGGCGTGCTCCGCGGTTTGAGCCGCGTGTTAGCAGGTCGCGTGGGCGACGGTCTCCACGGCGGGGTGCGCGTCGGCGCCGCCCGCACCCACAATCTGCCAGAGCAACGGGTTAATTCGCCTCGTTGCGCGCCCGCCGTCTCGGGGCGGGCGCGTTTCCATAGGAATTGGATCAGCAGGACGACAAAAATCACGTGGAATCCCGACAACAGCGCCGAGATCGACGGGTCCTGCACGTTCACGACATAAAAGAATCCCACCCCGAAGAGGATGGGAAGCTTGAGGACACCCCACGCCAGCGCGCGCGATTTTTTGCGCTGGACGAGGCCGCTCTCGACCAGACCCTGCCAGGCACACAGATTGACGACCGACCAGAGGCCGGCGAAAATGAAGTCGCGCCCCCACGCGGGCCAGGCCAAGGCGGCCGCGGCGCCCAACCCCACCACCATCAGCGCCGCCCGGCGCAACCAGCGCCGCAACGCTTCCGGTTCCACCGTCTTATTCTCCGGACATCTTGCGGATGAGGTTCACCGTTTCCACGATGCCGGCCAAGAGGCCCAGCATCACGCCCGCGGCGACGATCAGGCCGCTCGGGCTGTCGATCATCCACTGCACCCCGCGGGCCAGCAGGTATCCCACCAGCGGACCAGCGAGGAGCAGAAAGGGGATGACCACCGCGCGCCCCGCAACGACCCATTCACGACGCGCCTTCCGGCGCCTTTCTTCGTCCTCTCGCAGGGTCAAAGAAACCGCGCCTCCCCCGGCGAACCCAAAGCGGCCACGCGAGTACAGAAGCGGCACGTTAACAAAGCCCCCACCAGCTGTCAACCCCGGAAAAACGCGGTTTTTCGCCCCAAAATACGGACGTTCTTGCCCCTTGACATCACGTCAACAAGTGTCCGTAAGGCGATTGGCGCAACAGCGACAGCAACGTCTCGCGCCGGTTCAGCGACGGGTCGTCCAGCACTACTGCCAGCAGCCACGACAGAATCTCGCCGAACAGCGGCCCCGGCGTAAGCCCCAATTCGATCAGGTCCTGGCCGGAGAGCGCCAGGTCCTTCACGGAGAGGGCGTCCTGCTCCCGTTCGATGGCGCGCAGCTTGCGGATCACTTCGCGCAGCCCGGAGTCCGCGCCCTCTTTTTTCAGATTGCCCTTGCGGTCGGCTACGCGCAGGCGCAGAAGCTCCCAGAAGAGCTCGCCGCCCATGCGCGCCAGGTATCGCCGCAGCGTCCTCGGTGCGATGTTGCCGGGAAGACTGATCATGTGCTCGGCTACCAGCGCCGCGCCCCGCTCCACCTCCCGCCGTGAGAAGCGCAGCCGGTCCAGGATCGCCTCCGTCATCCTGGCGCCCGTCTCCTCATGGCCGTAAAAAACGTAGTCGCCCTTCTCGTCGATCCACCTCTTGGCGCCGGGCTTGCCGATGTCGTGCAGGAGCGTGACGAATCTGAGAAAGGGAAAGCGCGGCGAGAGCGCGTCCATCGAGAGTAGCGAATGTTCCCCCACGTCGTGGCTGTGCCATTGGTTCTGCTCGACGCCGAAACAGGCTTCCAGCTCGGGCAGGATGACCTTGAGGATGCCCGTCTCGCGCATCAGCCGAAAGGCGGCGGAGGGCTTGGGATAGCCGAGGATTTTGAGCAGTTCGTCGCGGATGCGTTCGCCGGAGATGCGCGAAAGCATCGGCGCCAGCTCCTGCATGGCGGCGCGCGTGGCCTCTTCCAGCGCAAAGTCCAGCTTGGCCGCGAACCGTACCCCCCGCAGGATGCGCAGATGATCCTCCAGAAAACGCGCGCGCGCCTCCCCCACGGTGCGAATAACCTTCGCTCCAAGATCGTCGATCCCGCCGGTCGTATCGACGACCTGCCCGGTCGTAACGTCGGCGGCCAGCGCGTTGACGGTGAAGTCGCGCCGCAGGAGGTCTTCTTCCAGCGTGTCGGAGAAGGCGACGCGACAGTGCCGGCCGTCGTACTCGTAGTCGCTGCGGAAGGTGGTAATCTCGACCAATCCGCCCGGACCGGGGACGCCGACGGTCCCGTGCTCGATGCCGACGGGGACGACGGAGAAACCCGCGGCGGCGAGGCGGCGCAGGCACTCGTCGGGCCGGCAACGCGTCGCCAGGTCGAGATTGGCGCCGGGCGTCCAGGCCAGCTCGTGTGTGTGAGCCGCCAACGCGCGGTGCACCGCGTCGCGCACCGCCCCGCCCACGAGAAATACCGCGTCCGGCTCGAGCGCCCGCGCGATCTCGAACACGATGTGAGGCAGCTGGCTGGGTTGGAACCGATACTTCGTCATCGCGGCGCCAGCCTAGCCGAAATCCGGTTTTCGGTGAAAGGAAAAGAACCGCAGACGCCGGCGGGCCATAATACCGGAGACACGACGCGTCTCGTTGCTCCGGCAGTCGTCCGTGAGGTTACGCGTGAGGCGGGTTACGCACTGCGCTCCCGCTGCTTCAGCTCCGTGTAGGTTTTTTCATACCGCTGGCGGATATCCAGATAATTGATGTCCGCCGCATACAGCTCCTTGTATGCCTTCTCCGCTTCCACCAGGTTGCCGAGCATGTAATGGCACTCGCCCATGGCGTAGTAAATCTCCTTGATGTCCCTGGGCATGGCTCCGGTATAGCTCTTGGCCTTGGAGAGCGCGATGCGGTACTGGTCGAGGGCCAGGTCGAACATGCGCTTGTGCTGGTAAGCCTCGCCCATGGCTTTGTGGCCGAGGAAGGAGAATTGAGGCGCCGCGGCGGCCTTCTGCAGTTCGGCGATGGCGGCGTCAGGCTCATCGTGGCGCAGGAGCGCCCGTCCCAGCGCCAGGCTCACGTCCGGACCGGGATTGACGCGCGACTCCTGGCGCAACCGTTCGATCTCCTCGGCGGCCACCTCCTTTTGGTACTCGCGCAGCGCGGCTTTCACCGCCGGATTGGCGGGATCGGCCTTGTAGGCGTCCTCCAGGCGGCGCAGCTTGGCGGTGGCAAAGAAGCTCTTGGCGTCGTGGTCGTCGGGGAGGAGCGAGAGCAGCCGGGCCGCCACCTCTTCCGCCGCTGCCCAGTCCCGGCTGGCGTACCGGCATTGCACAAGTTCCCGCAGGGCGGAGGCGTCCTCGGGCCGCTTGGCCAACAGCTCATCCAGGACTTGGCAGGCCGCCTGCGTCTGGTCCGCTTGACGCAGCGCCCGCGCCAACTCCACCCGCAGCTCCGTGTTCTCCGGTTCCTCCTGGCAGCGCGCGATCAGCTTCTCCGCTCGCACCGCTGGATCCTCCGTCTCGACCCGCTGCTTCTCGACTTCCGCGCGCGCCTCCTTCAACTTGATCTGCGCGTCCCGCTCCGCGTAGGCCAGCGCCGAGATGTCCTTCAGCACCTTCTCCAGCTTGTGGTCGCCGGGATTATACAGCCGCAATCGTTCCGTCATCTGGATGGCTTCGTCAAATTGCTTGGTACTGCGGTACAACTCGGAGAGCATCTGAAGCGTGGGGATGTGCTTGGGACGGGCCGCGATGGCCTTCTCCAGCGCGGCCACCCCGTCGCGTGGCCGCTCCAGCTTGTAGCAGCAGCGCCCGTAGCCGTAGGCGTACATGAACTTGTCGGGAAAACCCTTGTGCAGATAATCCAGGGTGGGCGCCGCCGCCTCGAACTTCCCCAGCAGGAGCTTGACCATGCACAGCCAGCCCGTGATGAAGCGCGACACCGGGTTCTTGTACAGCTTGCGGCCGCGCCCCGCCTTGGCCAGGTCGAGGAGCTGCAGAATCTCCTCGTTGTGCGGAACCCTGGCCAGCGCCTGGCTGAGAAAGTCCTCCGCCAGGTCGAAATACTCGTTCCTCAGGGCGCTCTGGCCCTTCTCCAGCAGCTCTTTCAACTTGGGATCAATCTGGGCCACGGAATCTCTCCCGTAAAGAAGCAGCGATACCAACAGGCTACCACACGCCCGAGCCGATCTCAACCCGCCCCGCATCGCGGTTTGCCGGGCGCTCCCACAGCACAGGCGCACTGCGCATGTCCCAGAGGTCTTATGCGTCCCATAGGTCCCCTACGTCCTATGGGTCAGCTTCCTCCCCTCACGCCCGTCGCAAGCCCGCATCCGACGGCGGCTCCAGGAGCCTCAAGCGTCCCGCGGCCACAATGCGCCGCGCGTGCTCCGACATGGGTACCACCTCGAAATGCTTCTTCAGCGTAACCATGAAGATGTCCGCCAGTTCCAGCTTGCGCGCGCGCGGCAGGTCCATGCCGGGAAAAAACGCCAGCTGCGGCGCGTCCTCCCGCCCCAGGAAGTCCAGCGGATGCAGGAGATACGACGGCTCCACGCCGGTCATGCGGCACATCCAGAGTCCCAACTTCAGGTAGAAGATGGCCAGCCCGCGCGAGTAGCGCGACAACCACAGAACGTAGCTGAGATGAAACGGAGTGCGAAACACGGGAATGGTGCTGACGGGGATTTCCAGAAGGCTCCCTTCGGTCAACTTCCAGAGGAAGGGACGCAGCGGCAGAAAGCCGTCGGAGAAGCGCCCGAACAGGCCCTTGCGCGTCTCCCGCTCGCTTCTATTCATGCGCGATCCCCAGAGATAATAAAGCCGTGCGAGGGGGCCTAGAATGGACGGAAGAATCGAGGCGTCGTACTGGTATCCCAGCTGCTGCAGCGCCCCAAGCATGGAGCGGCTGTGGGCGAAACCCGGGCCGCGAAAGCCCAGCGGGGCCTGGCCCGTCACGCGCACAATCTCGCGGTGCGCGCGGGACAACTCCTCAAGCACTTCCTCCTCGCCACTGCCTTGCATCCACGGCTCGTGATGAAACGAGTGGTTGCCGATCTCGTGGCCGGCCTCTGCCAGTCGGGAGAGGAACTCGGCGTTCTCCGGTTGCGCCGCGTCTTGTCCCACCACGAAAAAAGTGATCTTTTGATGGTGGCGCTTCAGCCACGACAGGATCAGGGGCACGAACACGGGCAGGTAGGTGGGATGGGTCTTCCATTCCGGTTCGCCGTGGGTCTTCAGATAGGACCAGAGATTGTCCAGGTCCAGCGAGAGGCTTGCCACGGGGCGCTTCATGGCGGCGCCGCTCACGAAACGAAGGCCGAGTCGGGGATGGCGCGCCGGCTGGAGATGGGGATGACGTCGGCGCCGCCGGCGTGGTGGAAGTCGAGCCACTCGGCGGCGGCTTCGCCCGCCACGCGCACGATGGCGTTGTTGTTGAGCGTATCCCGTCCCGCCAGTTCGGCGTTCACGCTCCAGATGCGCCCGTCCAACGAGAGCGCGGGGCGCTGCACCGGCGGGGGCGGCCCGTCGATCCACATGGCTTGCACCATCCGCTCGCGGTGCACGAAATGCCGCACCAGATTGTCGTCGATGTCCGGCCAGACGGCCCGGCAGGCCGAAAGGAAGCGCGCCGCGATCGACTCGGCCGGTTCGTCGAAGAGCGGCGAGTCGGGCAGCTCGTAGCGCGGCAGCATGACCAGATGTCGCCCCCCCAGCTCCTCCGGACCGGTCAGGTTGGAAACCTCGATCACGCCGGTGAAGGGAAAGCCTCGTTCGATCAGGTTCAGCACGTAATAGGGCGACAGGGAACGGGCGAGGACCATGGAGAGACAGACCACGCCCAGAAAGCGCGGGCGCGGTCCCGGCTCGCCCGCGAGGCCCGCCACACCCGGTGCGATGCGCGCCAACAGTGCCGTCGGCAGCGTGCTGATGACGCGGTCGAATTGCAGCGTCTCCTTCGGCGTCACCACCGCGATGGACGGTCCCGAGTCGTCGATGGCCGTGACCGGCGCGCGGCAGTGGATCACGCCGCCGTGGCCGGTGATCGAGCGCTCCAACGCCGCGTACAACGTCCGCAGTCCGCCGGAGAGACACCCCAGACTCTCGCGGCCCCCGCCTTTCTCTCGCGTGCCGTAATAGCGGCGGATGGTCGCCCACATGATGGTAGCCGGCATCTCGTCTTTCAGCGCGCCGTACTTGGATTCCAGCAGCGGCTCCCAGATGGTCCGATACACGCCGTTGCCGAACACGCGCCGCAGCCAGTCGGTCGCCCGCATTTTCTCCAGCCGGCTCGGGTCATGCACGCGCTGGCAGTAGAGTATCCCCCCCGCCAGCCGCATCTTCTCGTAAAGATTCAGCGCCGGAAAGGTCAGGAACTCCCAGTGGCTGCTCATGGACAACTGGCGAAAATTAGGGTCAGCGCCTATTTTTCCCGGGGGTTTCTGCGTTCGGTGGGATGCGGCGGAAAAATAGGCGCTGACCCCACCTTCCCTCGCCACAGAAAGCCCGTCCGCGTGTGGCTCCACTTCACCTTGTCGCCGATGCCCAGTTCGTCGATGAGGCCCAGCAGGTGCGAGTCGCTCCGGCAGATGACGTGGTAGAACTTGTCCCAGACGAAGTCGCCGTAGTCGAACCAGGTCGCCAGGCCGCCCACTTGCGGCGCCGCCTCGAGCACCGTGACGGCACAACCCTGCCGCGCCAGCCGGTGGGCCAGCGCCAGCCCCATGGTCCCGCCGCCGATGATGCCGACCTTCATGCGCCTTCCTCATGGAGTCCAGGCTTCGGCCTGACGCGCAAGGCCCCAGCCTACCCGAGCAGGTCGAGTCCTTGGCCGGTCCAGCTGTAGTGCCGCCCGCAGCGGTGGCAGACGACTTCCGTCCCGGCCGCCGGCGCCGCATCCAGCGCAACCAACCGCGGCCCGCACAGGCAGACGTAACCGACCACGCGCGCCGGATTGCCGATCACCAGGGCCTGCGTCGGCACGTCCTTCGTCACCACGGCGCCCATGCCGATCATCGAGAACTCGCCCAAAACGAGGCCCGGCCCGATGGTCGCCTGCGCGCCGATGGTGCAGCCCCGCCGCACCCGCGTCGAAAGCGTCTCCTCCGTCGGGTCCGACGTCTCCAGGTCCGAGAGCTCCCGGTTCATGGCCCGCGGGAAACGGTCGTTGGTGAAGACCGTTCCCGCCGAGATCATGCACATGTCCTCGATCGTCACCCCCGCGCAGATGTACACGAAGGCGTTGATCTTGACGTAATTCCCGATCTCCACGTCGTAGGCGATGTAGCTTTTCTCGCCCACCGACGTGTGATGGCCCAGGCGCGCATTGCGGCGGATGTGGACGTTGTCCCACACGCTGGAATGCTCGCCGACTTCCACCCCCTCCTCGATGATCGCCGTGGGGTGGATGCGCCTCATGACGCGACCGCCAGCTGCGGACTGGAGGACTGCTTCTCCACCACCACCCAGTTGCGCAGGTGCATCGACTTGTAGGCCGCCTCGATCACTTCCACCGAACAGATGGCGTCCTGCATGGTGATGACGGGCTGCTCCGCGCCGCGAATCGAGTCGATGAAGTTGACTACCTGGCTGCGGAAGGCGTCGATCTTGTTGTAGCCCACGCCGAAGCGGACCCACTCGGGATGGCCGTTGTGCTGGTACTTGGACTCCTGCCAACCGACCGAAAGCGCGCCGTCGGTGCCGAAGACGTTGATGTAGCCGCCCTGGTCGATGTGCACGGTCCACGACAGATAGATATTACCCATGATGTTGGACTCGGTGGCGAAATTGAGCTGGGCGGTGTCCTCGACGGGCAGGCCGGCCACGCGGCGGCCGTCGTGGGCGAAGACGCGCTCCACCGGACCCAGAAGATAGCGCACGATGTCCACCGAGTGGGTGCCGTTGTCGATCAGGACGCCGCCGCCGGCCACCTCCGGATCGGAGTTCCAGCGTCCCAGCATGTTGACCTTGGAGCAGAAGCGGTTTTCGTAGAACTGGATTTCGCCCAGCATCCCCGAGGCGATGATGGCCTTGGCGCGGATGATGTCCTCGACGTAGCGGAACTTGGAGGCCATCATGAGGAAGCGGTCGCGCTCGATGGCCTTGGCGGCCATGGCCTCGACGTCGGCGCGGTTGATGGCGATGGGCTTTTCGCACAGGATGTGCATGCCTTCATCCATCAACCGGCAGGCGGTTTCGCGATGGTCGCGCGGGGGCGAGCAGATGATGGCGGCGTCCACGCCGGAGTTGCGCGCGAACGACTCCACGTCGGTGAAGGCCGCGCAGTCGGCGGCCTCCGCCGCCGAGCGGGCCGCCTCCGCGCGCACATCCATCACCGCGTACAGCGCCGCGTTGGGTATGGTCTTGATCGCCTGCACGTAGGTCTGGCTGATCCGCCCGCATCCCACCAGCCCGAACTTGAATGGTTTTGCGCCCGTTGTCATGCTCTCCTCCACGTTAACAATTTCGATTGTCATTTCGACCGGCGCAATTGTCATTTCGACCGAAGGGAGAAATCTTCCCTCCCACCTCCGGCACGTCCGGCGAATACTGCAAGATTTCTCCCTTCGGTCGAAATGACAGCGTCGGTCGAAGTGACAGCCTCGATCTATTTCCTCAACAGTTCGGCGACTTCGATGACCGCGTCGGCGATGAACCGCACGTCGTCGTCGCTGTAAAACTCGTTCCAGGGCAACACGCACACGCGCGACAGCGCCTCGACCGCGCCCGGATACTCCTCCAAGCGATACTCGACCGGCGGCAGCCCCGCCCGATGCGGTCCCTCGAAGGGGAACCTGCTCTTGCCGAACGTCACCCGGTCCCGCAGCACCTGGCACATGAAGGCGGGCTTCTGGATGTAGCGCGGGGCGGAGAAGATGCCACGCGCCTTCAACTCCTTCGCAAACCGGTCCACCCCGCCCTCGATCCGCTCGGGATCGATGCGCAGGCAGTACTTCCAGTAGACGTGTTTGGAGTCGGGAGTGACCCTGGGCGCTTCCACGCCGGAAAGGCCCGCGATCAGCTGGTCCATCATGGCGGCGGTGCACACGCGCCGCCACCACGGCCTCCACCTTGTCGCAGCCTGCGCCAGCGCAACCGCTCCCGCAGCTCCGTCATGCGGTAATTGGGCGCCAGGAAGTAGTGGTCCGGGTTCGCATCGCCGTAACCCCAGGCCTTGTCGATGAAGAGCGTCATGCGCCGGCTGTAGCGGTCGTCCAGGCGGGACGAACCTGCCCTCGCCGATGGTCATGTGCTTGCCTCTGCTGGTAGGCTGAATGCGCCGGATGTCGTTGATGGTTCCGGCCTGACGGCCCTTGTATCTGGCGAAAAGGCCTGCGCCGCGTCCTCGATCACGGGCAGGTTGTGCTTCTTGGCCAGCGCCATGATCGGGTCCATGTCGCACATGTTGCCGAAAAGGTGCGTGACAATGATGGCCCGCGTGCGGGGGGTAATGCGCGGCGCGATCGTCTCCGCCGTCACGTTGTAGGTCAGCGGGTCCACGTCCGCGAACACCGGAATCGCCGTCTGGTAAATGATGGGCGTGATCGCCCCCATGTCGGTGATGGGGGTGGTGACGATCTTCGTCTCCAGGCTCGGGATCGATGGCGGCGATGGCGGTGGACCGCTGCCGCGCCGAGGTCACGGTGCGGGTGTAGTGCACGCCGTATCGCCGACTGAACTCCGCCTCGAATTGCCGCACCGCCTGCCCTTGGTGCAATTGAGCACGCCGGACGCGATCACGCGCGAGGCTGAGCGATCTCTTCGTTCCTCCGAAGTTGCGCCGCTGCTGATATTGGCGTCGCTGGGGCGCGCGCATTGTCGTTCGGTTGGCCGTGTCGACCATGTTCAGGGTTCTCCTCACTTCAATGATAGTTATAATACAGGCGGCGGCGAGTCGGGGACCGCGCGACCCAAGGCCGCGTTCTCCTTGTCGCCGCCCCCAATTATCGTCCAAGCCCCCGAAAAATGTTGCAGGAAATACCGGCTGAATCCGACGGATGGGAAACGGAAGACACCGGCCCCGAATCGTCCCACGCTAGGCCCGGCCCAGCACGCTGCGGGTCCCGATGGCATTCAGGTTGTCCAGCATGATGCGTTCCTTGTAGAGCTGCTCCTGGAAGGGATCGGGCGCGGGCGCTTTGGGGCGCGCCGGCGACAGCAGTTTGGTCCCCAGGTTGAACAGCGCCACGATCGCCATCAGGCGCACGTGCGCCAGCATCACACGCGCGACCTTCATCTTCGACTCGCCGTGCGCGCGAGGGCCCAATCGCACCGGATACTCGAGGATGCGCGCGCCCCCGTAGGCCGCCGCGATCATGATCTCCGTCACGCCCAGAAACCCGCCCGAGGTGAAAAACGTCGAATGCGCCCACTCCCGCCGATACACGCGGAAAAAGCTCGTATAGCAGTAAAGCCGGGCCGGAACCAGGCGCGCGTAGACCGCGCTGGCGCCCCGCGACAGGAGCAGCCGCCACTTCTGCACCCCTTCCACTCCGCCCTCGGGATGATACGGCGATCCCGTCACCACGTCCGCGTCCAGCTTGACCAGAAGGTCCACCATGCGCGGCAGCTCCTCCGGCGCGTAGGTGCAATCGCTGTCCATGGTGCAAATCACGTCGCCCTTGCAGTACCCGAAGCCGGTTCCCATCGCCGCGCCCAGGCCGCGATTGGCGCCATGCTCCACCAGCGTCGTCTCGATCCCCGGCAGGGCGCCGAAGCGCTCCCGCAGGCACGCCAGCGTCGAGTCGGTGCTGCCGTCATCCACCAGCACCAGTTGCACCTTGCCCCGCTGCCGCAACTCCCCCAACACCGGCAGAAGCCGCTCCTGCAGCGCTGGGATGCACTTCTCCTCGTTGTAAAACGGGATTACGAGGCTGATGGTTTCTATCTGACCATACGACCTGGTTTGCATCTCGTTCATTGTCCCTTTCAACCCTAGAGTCTCACCTTCCGGCGCACCACTGGCGGCCAGGCTAGGTCGAGGAAATGTGCCTACCACCTGCGCTCGCCTGCGTTCAACACCCAAGGATTCCATTCAGCAGGAAGTAAATTCTGCTTCGTTGCCTCTGGGTTAAGCAATAACCGAGCCAACACGAGTGACGATAAGAATTCATCTCAAAAATTATGCAACTATAGAAATATCAGACAGTTGATCTCGTTCTACGAGTCTCCTGCACTCGGTTCGACAACTTCACAAGATTAACTATTGCCGAAATTGACCAATAGTTGCCGTATAACGGTTGGTCAAAACCGGTAATACTTTGAACGGAGACGTTATCTATCTAATGAGGCTTTGCCTGTAAAGGGTCGTCCTGGCCACCCGGTTTGGTCTCACGTTTCGACAGGTATGTCCAGTGACGGTAACGAGTTAAGGTCCCCCCACGGAGCCGCTCACTGACCCGTCCGGGGTGTCGCCAAGCCGGTCTTGTGCATCCGCCGCAAGCGTGAAGCCCTCAGTCATGCGCGGCAGTTCCAGGCGCAGCATCTCCAGGCGTTCCCGGATGCCGTCGCGTTGCGGCGACTCGGTAGGCAGGTCCTCCGCCAGCCGCGAGATTCCCTCAACCACCGTTTCCAGGCGTCGGGCGCGCCGGCGATCCTGGGCTACTTTCGCCTCCAATCCCGCCAACAATTGGTTCAACATGCGCGCGACCGCATCCAGTTGATCCTTGCGCCGCAATCGCACCCGCACCGACAGGTCGCCGGCTTCCGCCCGCCGCATCTCCTCCCGCACCCGCTGCATCGAACCCGACACGTGGTGCGAAATCCGGATCGCCCATCGCACCAGCAAGACCACCAGGAGAAACAGCGGAACCGGCACGAAATACGCGAGATGTTCGGACCATTGCGTTTGCACCCGGTTGGCGGCGTAGACGAACACGTACAGATAAAGCGTGGATACGGCCACGACCAGCGACGAGATGGCGACGGCCAGCAGCCAGCGGGTGAGAAAAAAGCGTAGTTGAAAGTCGCGGTCGACCAGGTACCGCCGCCGTCGCCTCCAGCCCGTGGAAGGGGTCATGTTCGCCGTCCTTGTGGGGTTCTGCCGCAGTATAACCCAAACAAGGCGAGAGGGACAGTCAACCATTTCCGGCGGAAGACTCGCGAGAGAGCGGAAAGACCTTCTTCGGAAATGGGTGGCTGTCCCTCCCCGCTTCCCTCACACCTTCCCGCGGTGCCACTGGGCGAAGCTGCCGGCCACGTCCACGTCGGCAAGAAACTGCCTTCGCAGGAGCGGCGCATAAACCGCTACGTCCCGCCCCAGGCGCCGCAGGCGGTCGATGACCTTGGCGTTGGTCAGGTGGTCGTGATGGTCGAAGTCGGCCTCGCGCGCCGCCGCAAGATAGGGCAACACCCAGCCGTGGCAGTAGTGCGCCGAGGCGCGCATGTGCTCGACCGCCGAAACGCCCTGCGAGCCGCCCGTCGCTGCGAAGAAGCCGAACAACTTGCCCGCCAGCTCATGGTAAAGATGGTCGAACCAGTTCTTGAGCGCGCCGGACATGCTGCCGTGATACTCGGGACTGCCCACGAGGAATCCGTCCGCCCAGCGAGCCGTCTCGACGACTCGCTGCACGGCGGGCTGGTCCTCGTAATCCAAGTGCGCTTCGTACATGGGCAGGCCGACTTCGCGCAAATCCAGAAGTTGCACTTCCGCGCCCGCTTCCTCGGCGGCGGCCATGGCGATGCGCGCCAGCTCGATCGTGTGGCAGGCCTCGCGCATGCTCCCGTTCACCGCCAGAATCCGCGTCTTGCCCACGGTTGCCTTCCCTCGGATGTATCTCAGATTAACAAACCGCCGGAAGCTTGTCCACCGGTTGACACGGGCCTTCGCCGGCTTGACACTGACGGCCGGAAGGGAGGCGCCGGGGATGCCTGAACTGCCGGAAGTGGAAGTCATCGCGCGGGGATTGCGGGCGCGCTTGGTCGGTCACGTGCTGGAGAACGTTCGCCTCTTGCGCCGCGACGTTCTGTGGCGGCGCATTCCCGACTTTGAAAACAAGCTGGAAGGCCGGAGAGCCGCAGCGGTCGTACGGCGCGGCAAGTACCTGCTGCTGCGTCTCTCCGGTGGTCTCACGCTGCTCGTGCATCTGGGCATGACGGGGCGCTTGTGGTTGGCGGACGAAGCCGAGCCGCCGGCCCCACATACCCACTTCCGGGCGGGACTGGCGGGCCTGCCGCTGGAGCTGCGCCTCCGCGATCCGCGCCGCTTCGGCGGCATGGACCTCTTTTCCACCGCGCGCGAGGCCGGCCACCCGCGCCTGGTGCGGGTCGCACCCGACCCGTTCCAGATGCCTGCGCCGGAGTTCGCCGAACGCATCCGCGCCCGTCACGCTCCCATCAAGGCGGTCCTGCTCAATCACTCCGTAGTCGGTGGACTGGGCAACATCTACGCCGATGAGTCGCTGTGGGCGGCGCGCATCCATCCCCTGGCGCGTGCCGACATGCTGAAACGGCCACGGCTGGTCGCGCTGCACGGCGCGCTCCTGGCCGTTCTGGAGCGGGCGATTGCCTTCGGCGGCTCCAGTATTTCGGACTTCGTGGACCACCTGGGCGCGCCCGGGTACTTTCAGAATGAACATCGCGTGTACGGCAGGGCGGGCCGGCCCTGCCCGCGCTGCGGCCGGACGCTGGCGCGCGCGATCGTCGCCCAGCGCGGTACCACCTTCTGCCCCCGCTGCCAACGGCTCGCTACCGCAAGGGACAGTCACCAATTGTCCGAGTAATTCCCACGCATGGAGCGATCACTTTCCGGGAAAATTGGCGACTGCTCCCCGAAATGGACCCTGGCAGAGTTGCGTAAGAAAGAAGAACCGAGTCCTCGAGTAGCGGCCCGACGAGCTGTGCGCATGGATTCGAGCTGTGACTACGGGCCGCGTATCGAGAGGACGGCGTGGACGCGAGAAGGCCGCCTTGAGCGCGGGACTCTGGAGTGCGGCTGCTTGCTGCCGCGCGCAGCATCCCTCGCTACGGCCTGCGGCCTACTCGGGACAAGGCGCTGTGCAACTACGGGCGCTTTGTTCAGCCCCCTTGTTATGGGGGGAGTCTAGGCCGCATCAAGGTGGTCTACTGCGACCATGGCCGGCCTTCGACACGCGGCCCAAAGGTGGATTGTTGCGTTGAATGAGAGATACAGTCGGGCCGCTGCTCAGGCCTGTCGGTTTCGGTTTGCGGTGCTGCTCAAGTCCAACATACCACCTCCCCGACAGCCCTTGTGTGCTATATCTTGGGAGCACAAGACATCCCGGCAGTGCCGGAAAGCCCCGGAGGTCCAGATGGTCCTACGCATGGCCCTGATCCCGCTCGCGCTGGCGATAGGTGTACCCCTGACCGCGGCTCGCGTGCCCGTCATCTACACCAGCGACCTCTTTCATCCCCACGACGATCCCGACGATCATTACGACCTTGCCACGCTTTTTTCCCTGCCGGAACTGGACGTGAAGGCCATCGTCATCGACATGTCGCATTCCGACGGAGGAAAGAAGCCGCCCGGCGTCGCGGCCATCCGGCAGATGATGCATCTGACGGGCCGGACCGTCCCGTACGCGACCGGCTTAACGCGACGCCTGCGCTCCGCCACGGATACAGGCCTCGACCAGCCCGCGGAGACGCAGGGCGGCGTGGAACTGATCCTCTCCACGCTGCGCGACTCCCACGAGAAGGTGAACCTGGTCGCCGTCGGCAGCCTCCTGGACATCGCCGCGGCGTTCAATCGCCAGCCGGAACTTCTGCGCGCCAAAGTCAAGGCGATCTATGTCAACGCCGGTAACGGCCCCGACGGTTGGCAAGAGGAATGGAACGTGCGCCTTGATCCGCACGCCTATCGCCGCATTATGCTCTCCGGCCCTCCCATCGAATGGTATCCGTGCTTCGGGCGCGAGGGTTTTCTCACCTACTATCGCGTGGATCAGGCGCAAGCCCTCAGCCCGGCGCCCGCTCCCCTGCGCGCCTATTTCACCTATGCCCTCACGCGCTCCAGCTCGGATCAGATCTCGTTTCTCGCCGGCGAGGTCGCCGCGCCGACCGGTCCACGCAACATGTGGAGCACCCTGTCGCTTCTGGACCTGGCCGGACGGCGTTTATACCGCACGGAGAAGGGTTGTGAGGCACTGCCGGAAGCTCCAGGCAGGCCGCCCGTCGTCATCCATCGCATGAGGCTGGTTGCGCTGGCCGAGGTCGTCGATCCCGCCACGCCCGCGCCCCCGGCGCACGGTCCTGCGCCTGACTTCCCTTGTTTTCACGCCCGGCTGGACGTCCCGGAGGCGCCGGTTCGCGTCCTCCAGCGCCTCGAGCCCGACTACGGCGAGGTGATGGCGTCGGTGTTGACGAACATCGTCGCGTCCTTTCCCGCGCGAAAGGAAGACGCCCTCCGGCAGTGAGCCAGGCTCTTTCTCATTGGCACGCCGGCTTGCCTCTGGCATTCTGACGCGGTTGGAAGGATAATGGATTCAGAGAACCGATCCATGCGCGACATACTCTCCATCGACACGCCCGAAAACGTGACCATCGGTTACGAGATCGCCGGCATCGGCTCGCGCATCGTGGCCTATGGCCTGGACTTCATCATCCGCTGGACGCCCTTTCTGGCGCTGCTCCTGGTGTTGCTCCTGGCGGGTTACATCATTACCGACGTGGGAGGACTGGGCGTGCCGGTGATGGTCCTCCTAGCGTTCGTCTTCCTGGGATTGCACACGCTCTACTTTATTCTCTTTGAAGGTTGGATGCGGGGGCAGACGCCGGGCAAGCGCATCGCGGGAATTCGCGTGGTGATGGAAAACGGGCGCCCCGCCCCCATGGCGCCGATCGTGGCGCGCAACCTGCTGCGCGTCGTCGAACTGCTCGTCTTCGCCTATGCGCCGGCGCTGATCGTCATGTTCATCAACCGGAAATCGCAGCGTATCGGCGACCTCGTGGCGGGTACGGTCGTGGTCAAGGAGCGCGCCTACAGCCGGAAGAGCGTGGAGGAGCTGGGATATGCGCTGGCGGAGGCGCGCGAGCCGAGCGTGGAGATGGGCGTGGCCATCAGCCACGAGGAGTATGAGCTCGTGCAGCGCTACCTGTCGCGCTACGCCACGCTGGCCGCGGCGCGGCGCGAGGCCCTGGGCCGCACCATCCTGTCGGCGGTGCTGGCGCGGCAGTCCGCCTCGGCGGTGGAAACCGTGGAAGGCTACCTTGCCAGGGACCGTGGCGGCGCTGCGCGAAGTCGCCCTCCACTTCGCCCGGGACCATCAATGACCGCCCCGCGCCGCAGCGCCTTCGATTTCGTCAAGACCCGCAAGGAACGCTGGGAGCGGCTCTCGCAACTGTGCGAGCGCGTGGAACGCGCGGGACTGGCGTCCCTGCCCGTCCAGGACTTGCGCGACCTCGGCTCGCTCTACCGCCAGGCCGCCTCCGATCTCGCCTTCGCCCAGTCTTACTTTCCCGAGAGCGACCTTTTGGACATCCTGAACGGTTTGGTCGCCCGCGCGCACGGCCACGTCTACCGCGCCCGCTCCACCCGCTTGTCGGGATTTCTGACGACCGTTCTCGTAACCTGGCCGCGCGCCTTTCGCCGCAACCTCGGCCACTTCCGCGCCGCCCTGGTCGTCTTTCTCTTCGCCGTGCTCCTGGGCGGGTCCGCTTCGCTGGCGGACGAGAAACTGGCCTCCCTCTTCGTCAGCGCCGGCATGTTGGAGTCCATTCGCCGCGGCGAAATGTGGACCGACACCCTGTTCCAGATCATCCCCACCTCGTTGACCGCCTCCCGCATCATCATCAACAACCTCTTGGTCAGTTACTTCGTCTTCGGCGCCGGCATCGCCTGGGGGCTGGGCACGATTTACGCCCTCTCCATGACCGGCCTGCTGCTGGGCAGCGTCCTGGCCCTTTGCTTTCGCTACGGGATGCTCCTGCGGCTTCTGGACTTCATCTGCGCCCACGGGATTCTGGAACTGTCGGTTTTCGTCATGTGCGGCGGGGCGGGATTGATGCTGGGCGAAGCGGTACTGGCGCCGGGGCGGCTGTCGCGCCGCGACGCCCTGCGCCTGCGCGGCCCGGAAGCGGTCGGCCTCGTAGTCATGGGCTCCTTCTTTCTCGTCCTGGCGGGCCTCGTCGAGTCCTTCATCTCGCCCATGCACACCCTTCCCCACAGTACAACCATCACCCAGGCCAAGGCGGCCTTCGGGGTGCTCCTCGGCGTGGTGTTCTATAGCTATTTGTTCCTCTGCGGCCGCCAGCGCGAAACGCAATCGTAATCTCAATCGTGCTCGTCATCGAGCACGATTGAGATGACGATTACGAAGCCGCGCGCCGCCTCACAGTATCCCCCGCCGTTTGATCTCCAGGTATCGCGACAGCGTGGCCAGGCATAGCTGGTCGGCGGGGACGTGGACTACCGAGGCGCCGCTGCGCGCCAGAATGCCCAGCGTCTTCTTCTTTTCCGTAATCAGGTCCGCCGCCACCACCTGTCGGTAGACGTCCGCGGCCGTCTCGGGGAAGCGGCGCGCCGCCGCCGCCAGATCGCTGTCCTGGATGGTCACGCAGCAGGGCAGGTGCTGCGGCACCAGCCGCCGCAGGCGCGAAAGAAGGATGCGCGACGACTCGGCATCCAGCACTTCCGTGAACAGGAACACCAGCGTGCGGCGATGATTCTGCTGGGTGAAGTAATCGAAGGCGCGCACGTAGTCCGATTCGTAAGGCTCGGTCCGCAGTCCCGACAGCTCGGTGACTACGCGCGCCAGGTGCGACTTGCCGCTGCGCGGCGGCAGATACACGCGTACCTCCTGCCCGAAACCCAGCACCCCCACGCGATCCCCTTTTTCCAGGCACACCCGCGCCAGGTGCACCGCGGTGTTGACCGCGTAGTCCAGCCGCGACAGGTTTCCAATGCGGTTGGTCATCATGCGCCCGGCGTCGATCATGATGAGGACGTGCTTGCGGCGCTCGGGCTCGAACTCGCGCAGGATCAGCGCTTGTTGCGGCGGGCGGTGTGTTTCCAGCTCGATGAGCCGCAGGTCATCGCCGACGCCAGTAGTCGCGCAGCGAAGTCGAATTGCTGCCCTCGTAGTGCTGGCGCGCGCGCGTTTCACCCGTCTCCTGGCCTGCCGTGCGCGACAAGAGCATGTCGAAGCGCGACAGGTCGCTGACCATCGGATACACCTGCACTTCGGTGGAAAGCGGGAGCGTCGTCTGGCGGAACGCCAGTCCCAAGGTCCCTGGCTGCGCAGCCACAGCGGTCCCAGCCGGTAGCGGTCGCGCACGTAGGTTGCCAGCGTGTAGGTCAGGGCCGTGAGCCAGAGGAGTATCTCGGCGGCCAGCGGCCAGTCCGGTCCGGCGAACCTCCTCGGCGTGATCGTCAATTGCCAGCAGCCATGCCGCGCCGCGGGCCGGGATTCTCCAGCGCCAGTTCCACCCGCAGCGGTTCGCCCCTGCGAGACCACTTCCGCGTGCGCGCGCCGCGCCCAATCTCCCCGGGCGCGACTGCCCGCAGTCCGTCCCACGTCCACAGGAGAAACAGCGCAAGATTGGCCCACAGCCCAATCGGCAGGAGCACCGGCACGGTCAAGGGAACCGAGGTAGAGCGCCAGCACAAAGGCGAGCAACCAGACGAGACGGTGGTTGGACGAATCCATGGCTGTTTCTCAATCTTATCTTAATCTTAATCTTAATCTTAATCTTGTCTTGCTCTTTTGCTCTTCTCATTTATCTTACTCTATTTAATCTTAATCTTAATCTAATCTTCTTTATTTTACTCTTAATCTTACTCTTACTCCTGCTCCTAATCTCTCTGGCCACGGCCATCATATCCCGTCAAGTATCAACTGCGCCCATCGCGTGTTGAAAACACAGCCGCGCCAGTCGGGCGTGGTCAGCATCGGTAGCGTCTCTGACATGCGCGGAGATGTCTCTCCAGCGTTGGATCCCGCTTGGATAGGAAACACGAGCAGGATTAAGATTCAGAAGCAAGGCAAGAGTAAGATTGAGATTAAGAGTAAGATTAAGAGTAAGATTAAGAGCAAGATTAAGAGTAAGATTAAGAGCAGATGGCAAGATCAAGATTAAGAGTAAGATTAAGAGTAAGATTAAGAGTAAGATTAAGAGTAAGATTAAGAGTAAGATTAAGAGTAAGATTAAGATTAAGATTAAGATAAAGAACACAAAACATGTTCAGCGGGGAACCTCCACCCGTGTCAGAATCCTCTCCACCACGCGGTTGGCCGAAAGCCCCTCGATTTCCGCCTCGGGGCGGACCACCACGCGATGGCGGAGCACAGGCGCGGCCAGCGCCTTGACGTCGTCGGGGATCATGTAATCCCGCTCGCGCAGGCGCGCCAGCGCTTTGCCGCCCAGGAGCAGATGAATCCCCGCCCGCGGACTGGCCCCCATCACCAGGTGCGGCGACTTGCGCGACGCCTCCAAGATGCGCACGATGTAATCCAGCAGGCTGTCCTCCACCCGGATGGCGACGATCTCGCGGTGCACCTCGGCCAGCGTCTCACGGTCCGCGACCACCTGGATGCCGGAGCGCGCCAGGTCGTGGGGGGAAAAACCCAAGTGATGTTTGCGCAGAATGTCCGTTTCTTCCGCGTTGCTGGGATAGTCGATCTCGACCTTCAGCATGAAGCGGTCGATCTGCGCCTCGGGCAAGGGATAGGTCCCTTCGAACTCGAGCGGATTCTGGCTGGCGATGACGAAAAGGGGTCGGGCAGGGGATGGACCACGCCGTCCACGGAGATTTGCCGTTCCTCCATCGCCTCCAGGAGTGCGGCCTGGGTCTTGGCGGGGGCGCGGTTGATCTCATCGGCCAGGACGAGGCCGGCGAACACCGGGCCGGGCACGAAGCGAAACTGGCCCGAATGCGCGTCAAACACGTTGGTTCCGGTGATGTCCGTCGGCATAAGGTCGGGAGTGAATTGGATGCGCTTGAATTCAAGCCCGACGGCGGCGGCCAGCGCCTTGGCCAGGAGCGTCTTGGCCGTGCCCGGCACGCCTTCCAGGAGCACGTGGCCGTTGGACAGGAACCCGACGAGAATCTGGTCGATGGCCTCGTCCTGGCCCACGATCACGCGGCCGATTTCGGTCTTCAGGCGTTGGTAGAGGTTCTGGGTCTGATAGGTCAAGGTAGCCTCCCGGTGTCAAGTTAGAGACGCCGCGCTGCGCGCGGCGGGGGACTGCATGTCGGCCTCCAGGCGGCAGAGCTCCTGCGCCCAGGCGACGAGATCGAAGTTCTCCGGTTGGGACAGCAGCGCCCGCACGTGTTCGGGCCGCCGCCCCGAACGGCGGGCCAGCCTCGGCGATTTCGGCCAACCCGGCCTCCGACAGGCCGAGCTGGTTGCGGGCCGGTCACGAGCCGCGCGAGGGCCGCGCGCCGCACGCGCTCTTCCGCGCCGGCCCTCTGGTACAGGTCCGCCATCGACTCCAGATACTCCAGGCTGGATCGCCGCGTCTGGTCCAGGAGCCGCCGCCGCCCGCCGAAGCGCCCTCCCACCGCCAGTAGATACACCACCGACAAAAGCCCCACTTGCAGGGCCGCCAGGTGCACGTCGGCGCGTCCCCACAGCGAGGGCGCCCGCGCTTCCGCGTGCCCGTGATAATACTCGACAAACGCCGTCCGTCCCGCCCCGCGATGCTGGTCGATCACCCGCTGCCAGAAGGCCAGGTTGTCCCCCCGACCGATGGCCCGGTTGGACATGGACGCCGACGACCGCGCCAGATAAATCTGCCCCTGTCCGAGCGGACGATACAACACCGCCGGCCCGGTCTCGTCGGCGAAGAGCGTCACCGCCGTCTCCGCGACCCGCGTCAGGTTGACGCTGTCCTGCGTGGACAGCGATCGCACGCCCTCCAGGATCGGGTAGGGCAGGGTGGGACTGGCGCTGGTGATGGGCACGCGCGACAGCCGGAACATGGTCAACGAGCGCGACTGGATCTCCAGGTTGAGGCGATGTTGCAAGTCCAGCGAACTGGGACCGAACGGAAAGGAGAAGTCCAAGAGGTAAATGAGCGTCCCACCGGCCGCGATCCAGGCCGCCAACGTATCGCCGTCGCTCTCGGTCGGCGAAGACTTGCTGGGGGTGGTCAGGACGACGACGGACAGCGAGCGCGGCGAGGGGGGGAGATCGCGCAGCGGCCGCGTCCAGCGCTCCACCGGCCGGCCCGTCTCCTCCAGGTAGCTGTAAAACGCCTTTAGGCCGGGCGGGCTGGCGTTGAACGTCGAAGGCTCCGGCGCATAGGCGGTGCGCCGCAACTGGTGCTCCTGCAACCACGTGGTCAGGAGGACCACGAGCACGATGATCGCCAACGCCACGAGGCCGAGGGTGCGCTCTCTCACGCCAGAAGCTCCCCCAGGGCAAGATCGATCTCGGACAGCGCGGCGTGCACTTCGACCTCCCGGCAAGTCTCCCGGCCGTACCAGACGCGATCGTAGAGCCGATTCACGGACTCCAGCCGCAACAGAGCCGGGCTGCCGCGCCGCTCGCGCGACAGCAGCCGCAGGATTTCCCAGTTGGTGCGACCGGCGGCCGCGGGCATGATCTCGCGCTCCCACAGCGCCGCCACGAAGGCCAGGTAGGCGAAGTGCAGTGCCTCCCGCAGGCGTCCCTGTTGTTGCGCCTCTTGTCGCCGCCGCGACAACTCCCGGCTGTCCGGCAGCGGCTCGACCTGCACGTCAGCCTTGGCGACCTCGGCGGGCCGGCTCCGCCGCGCCCAAAACCGCCAGATCAAAGCCACCGCCACGGCAACGATGCCAACCAGCGCCAGAATGAACACGAATTGGTAGGTCATGCGCAGGGTCGGATGGTCCGCGTCAAGGCGAAACCGCGAGAAAAAGCCCGCCAGCCATGCCCGCACCCGCCGCGTGACCGCTGACAGAGCCGACTCCTCGCCGGCCGCCTCGGCAAACTCCTCGCGCGCCAGTATCCGCTCCATGCGTCCCAGGTCGGCGCCCGCGTGCCGCGCTTGCCAGGAAAACAGCCCCAGCATGGTGCGCAGTTGTCGCGACGCCTGAATGGCCACTTGGATGCGGCGCTCGGAGTCCAGACGGCTGCGATTGAGATATAGCGAATCCCAGCCCCACTCGGCTGGCATGTCCACGGACTGTCCGCCGGTCAGGTAGAGGGCCTCCAGTTGCGCGAGGGCGATGAGTTCGGTGCGCAGGTCGGCGGCGCCCAACCGCCCGGCCTCGGTCGCCTCGCGGGGCGTGCGGGCGATGGCCTCGATGCGCGTCAACGCCGCCTCCAACCGCGCCGCGACC
This sequence comes from bacterium, assembly GCA_015075175.1. Lineage (GTDB taxonomy): Bacteria > Hinthialibacterota > Hinthialibacteria > H5-UNCL2 > H5-UNCL2 > H5-UNCL2. The sequence goes on along the minus strand of JABTUV010000007.1, from coordinate 165,824 downwards.
TCCGCCCGCCCGGGAACCGGCTGGCTCCAGGTTGCCAGCGGGAAGAGGCAAGCCAGCATCACCCCCAGGTATGGACTGCGGCTGCTTGCCGCCGCGATGCACGAATATGGACTGCGGCTGCTTGCTGCCGCATGGCGACTCCCCGCCCGCTTCACGTTTCGCTCCACCCCCCGGCTGGCTGTCGCAGGCCGGCGGACTCGGCCATCACCGGAGCGCGCTCAGCCGGCGCCGCCTCCAAGAGTCGCCGCGCCATCATCTCCAGGTCCAGCCCCTCCGCTCGGATGCGCAAATCGTAGTAAATCAGCACCAGCACGATGTGCGACAGCGGCGTCACCAGCGCGTTGATTAGGACGTGAATCAGCGTGGTGGCCACGATCACAAGGAAGCTCCACGCCGAGACCTGCGGCGACCGCAGGGTCTCGAAGGCGGCCAGCTCCGCCGGCAGCTGGCCGATCCCCGAGACCACGCCCTGGATGATCATCACGATAATCAGCAGCATCCCCGCCCGTTGGATCGGATGGTTGAAGAACCCCGGCCGGTGCGCGTCATGATCAACTGCCGGCTGCGCTGGATCGCCGCCAGGTCGGCAGGTCCTCGATCACGACCACCCGCGAAACCAGAAGAAACGAGAGCACGATGTAGAGGGTGGCGCCGACCGCCGCCGAGAGGGACGCCACACATACGAGCAGCAGCGCCGCGCTCGCGGGCGACAGCAGCGGAATCTGCTGCAAGGCGAAGAAGAACGACGCGAAACCCACCACGAAGAAAACCCCGCGCCCAGCACCAGGAGTGCCATCAGGATCAGCGTGGCTGCGACCAGTCGCACGAAGCAGCGCCGGATCACCGGCAAAGATGCGAAAACCGCAGCGTGCGCCCCAGGAACTGCTCGGATACCAGATGCGTGAGGGCTGCGATGGTCAGCGAACTGAGGATCAAAGCCAGAAAAAGATGGCGATCATAAAAAGGGCGACCGCCGCCAGCACCTCGGTAATCGGCAACTGCCGGGCGTTGCTGGTCACCAGCATCAATTCCACCGGGACTAGCGCCAAGAGCGTCACGCTGGGAAAAAGTCCCAGAAGAAAGCATTGTTTGACCGCGCGCGGTAGATGCGGAACGAGTTGTCCAGGATGTCGCCGACATCCATGGGTCGCAGCGGGAAGGCCGTCATTTCGCCGTTCTCCAGGGTGGTACCTCCATTTAGAACGCGCTTGCGCAGAACATGCAAGTCCAAATGATAGCGCAGTTTCAGGCGGGGCGTAAGGCGAAAATCCTCCGTCGCGGCTGTCAATCCGTCTGCAGCCGTCAATCCGTCTGCAGCCGTCAATCGGTCTGCAGCCGTCAATCGGTCTGCAGCTGTCATTTCGACCGAAGGGAGAAATCTTCCTCCCCGACACAGCGGCCCGGGTGCACGTTGGAAGATTTCTCCCTTCGGTCGAAATGACAGGGACGCGGTCGAAATGACAGGGACGCGGTCGAAATGACAGGGACGCGGTCGAAATGACGGGGATAGCGTAAGTGGGCGGGAATGAAGGGACGCCCCTTCGTTGCCCGGCGGGAAAGAAAAAACTGCGCCAACGAGACGATTGCGATTTCGTCTTTCGGAGAGTATACTGGCCGCCTTTGCGGGCGAAAAACATTACGGCATGGAGTCTCAATAATTATAAGGAGAAAAGGCATGGACGCGATGGGAAGAATGGGAGCGGCGCTTGGCGCGCTGGCGCTCTCGGTCATGATCGCCTCGGCGGTCGAGGTCAAGCTGGAGCGTGTCAAGGAGGGGATGGGTGGCTATTTCCCCTTCAACGTGCCGGTCGCCGACGAGCCGCCGGAGACGCTGGTCAAGCAACCTGCTTACGCGGGCAAACCCCGCTATGCGGCGGTCAAGATGGGCAACGGCGCGGATAGTATTATTACCGTCGCGCTCGATGACGAGGCCAATCCCCCCAAAGTTTATGTGGACAAGAACAACGACGAAGACCTCACCAACGACGGCGACGGCGCCTGGGCGACCTACGGCAAACCCATGCCCGGCCAGAAAGACCGCTTCGCCAACAGCCTCCCGCTCGAACTCGCCGTCAATTACAGCGAGGGCGGAGAGGAGTTCCAGCTGCCCTACTGGATCACCATGTACCGCTTCTTCGGCGCGGACCGCTCCGAGGCCGACCAGCACAAGCTCTTCTACTATCCTACCACCAAGCTGATCGGCAAGCTGGAGCTGGACGGTCAATCGGCCATGGTCGTATTGGCCGAGTCCTACGCCACCGGCGACTTTTCCGCCATGATGGAGAAACCCCAGTCGCGCGGCGTGGGCGGCATCATGATCGACTACAACGGCGACGGCAAGATCGAGACCGACCGCCGCATGCCCGAAATGCTGGGTACGGACCAGTCGGTGAAAATCTCCGATCCCTTCCACTTCAACGGCAAGAGTTACGCCGTCAAGTCCATTAGTCCCTCCGGCCGCAGCATGACGGTCGAGCCGGTCGACGTCCCGACCGACCCGCCCGTCTGGCCCGAGCTGCCCAAGGTCGCCGTCGGCGACGTGCCTCCCCAGTTCACGGCGACCGACCTCGACGGCAAGCCCTGCAACCTGGCCGACCTGAAGGGCAAAGTGGTGCTGTTGGACTTCTGGGCCACCTGGTGCGGGCCGTGCATGGCCGAGGTTCCCAACGTCACGCCGGTCTGGATGGAATTCAAGGACAAGGACTTCGTCATCGTGGGCATCAGCCTGGATTCGATGGCGTCGCTCCTGTCGTGCAACCTGGAGCGGACCGACCAGGCCGCGCGCGTGGCCAATGCGCAGTTGGCGCGCAACATTGAGGCCGGCTCGGCGACCGCCGACCAAAAGAAAGGCGCCGAAGCCCGCGCCCTGCGCGAGTTCCGCGCCTTCATCGACCGCCACGGCATGACTTGGCGCCACATTTACGACGGCAAGTACTGGAAGGCCGAGATCGCCCAGATGTACGACGTCCGGTCGATTCCCGCCATGTTCCTGTTGGATCGCAGCGGCAAGATCATCAAGAAGAACAACGAGCTGCGGGGCGAGGGCAAGCTGCGCGCGGCGGTCAAGGAAGCCTTGGTGGGCAAGGCCAGTACCGACGCGGCGCCGGCGGGGAAGGGTACGCGTACCTCGGCCCTCGGCCGTGCCATGCCGGCCCGCCGGCTCCTGGCCGACGCCTCGCCCGCGGTCGGAGCTCGGCTTCAGAACATCCGGCCCCTCACGCTTAACCTGAATCGCGGCCCGGCCAAGGTTGTCGCCGGCCATCCTGCGCCCGCCTTCTCCGGCGTCACGGTCGACGGCAAGACCGTCAACCTCGCCGATTACCGGGGCAAAGTGGTCCTGCTCGACTTCATGGGGACCTGGTGCGGGCCGTGTCGCGGCGAGTTGCCCTACATCGCCGCCGCCTGGGAGAAGTTCAAAGACCGGGACTTCATGGTCCTCTCCATCGCCCACGAGCGCAGCGGCTCGCTCTGGACCTGCCAACTCGACCAGAAGGACCCGGACTTCAAGGCGAAGTATGCCGCCGCCCGCGAAACGGCGATGGCCAATCACAAGATCGTCACCACGACCGACGGCAGCGTCTCACGCCAGCAGCAGGAGGCGCTCCTGGCGGAGGGGCGCAGGAACTTGGAGACGTTCCTGAAGAACTACAGCGTCACCTGGCCCATGGTTCTGGACGGCCCGTATTTTGGCGCCTCCATCTATTCCGACTACGGCGTCATGGCCTATCCCACGCTGTACCTCCTGGACCGCGAGGGAAAAGTGATTCAGACCGGTAACATCCGGCACGACAACCTGATTCCCGCCGTGGAAGCGGCGCTCTCGGGCGCACCGCAACCGTCCCTGTAGGGTGGGTTCCACCACCTTACGCGCGCTCGTCGGCGGGCAGGCGCACGCGGTGCGCTACCGCGTCGATGAAGCTGATCTCGTGGCCGGCCAAGGCGCTGGAGACCAGCGTCTTGAAGCGACGCGCCTCGTAGCGCGAGGGCGCGGACGCGGCGCCCCGCGCCGCCGTCGAGGCGCGCCCAACCCGCCACCACGACCGGCACGTTGCGGTTGGGTCCGGAGAGGTTCAAAAACAGCCGCTGCACGCTCGTCAGCCGGCTCCACAGGTCGATCACGACCAGGTCCACGCGGTCGCGGGCCAGGACCTGCCGCGCGCCGGCGGCGTTGCGGCGGGAGATGATCCCGGTGTGGCCCAGCGCCGCCAGGATGCGCACCATCTCCGCCAGCGTGGCCTCATCGCTGCTGTACACGAGAATCCGCCGCTGCCCGGGCGCGCCCGCCGTGGTCGTCAGAAGCAGGTAGGTCAGCGCCTGCCGTTGCGTGTCGAACACCGGCACAAGCTCCTGAACGTGGGTAATCCGAAAGACGCGCCGTAGGCGCGGCGCCACACCCGACAGGACCAGCCGCCCCCCCGCCGAGCCGCACATCTCCCACAGGCCCAGGACGGTCGCCAACCCCGCACTGTCCAGGTAAGTCACGCCGGAGAAGTCCAAAAGCACCAACCTGCGCTCCGCCTTGATTGCCGGAACCACGCGCGCCCGCAGACGCTCAGAGGTGAAGACGTCCACGTCGCCGGCCAGCTCCAGAATCTGAATGTCGTGATGATCCTTGCCGATGATGCGCATGGCGGCTCCGGGTAGACAGATTCCCGCAGCAGCCTGACCGCAGCCGCTCAACACCCTTGTTAAGCCTGAAAAACGACGGGCCGGTCATTCTGAGTAATGGCTCGACGTCACCTTCATTTCGACCGAAGCAAGCTGTCATTTCGACCGAAGCAAGCTGTCATTTCGACCGAAGCAAGCTGTCATTTCGACCGAAGGGAGAAATCTCCCGCCGTCCCGCCAGGTCGAGTGCGATACAGAAGATTCCTCCCTTCGGTCGAAACGACAGCTTCGTCTGCGGGAGTGAAGAATTCCATCTGCACCCAAAATCCTTGAGAAACCACCATCCCGGGAGTATGCTCAAGTCACTCCGGTAGAGGCCGGGAAGTCTCAGGGAAGAGGGAGAGATCATGCGTTCGGACGTCATCAAGAAGGGCCCCGAGCGGGCCCCCCATCGCAGCCTTTTGCGCGCGACCGGCGTGCGCGAGAGCGACTGGGACAAGCCTTTCATCGCCATCTGCTCTTCGCACGTCGAGATCATCCCCGGCCACGTCCATCTGGACGCGGTCGGCTATTTTGTCAGGGAAGTGGTCCGAGCCGCCGGCGGCGTGCCCTTTCTCTTTCATACCATCGGCGTCGACGACGGCATCGCCATGGGCCATGAGGGCATGAAATACAGCCTGCCCAGCCGCGAACTGATCGCCGACAGCGTCGAGACCATGCTCCACGCCCATGCCTTCGACGGCATGATCTGCATCCCCAACTGCGACAAGATCGTGCCCGGCATGCTCATGGCGGCCATGCGCTGCAACATTCCCACCATCTTCGTTTCCGGCGGGCCGATGGAAGCGGGCCTGCTGGACGTGGTCAACGCCGCTCCGGGCGGGAACGGCAGGAAGGTGGACCTCATCAACGCCTTCATGGCCGTCGGCGAGCACCAGATCGGCAAGATCTCCGATGAGGAGTTCTACCGGATCGAGCAGGCCGCCTGCCCGACCTGCGGCTCCTGTTCCGGCATGTTCACCGCCAACAGCATGAACTGCCTGTCCGAGGCGCTGGGCATGGCCCTGCCCGGCAACGGCACCATCCTGGCGACCAATGAGACGCGCATCGGGCTGTACCAGCGCGCGGCCCGCCAGATTCTGGAACTGGTCAAAAGGGACATCAAACCCCGCGACATCTGTACGCAGGCGGCATTCGACAACGCCATGATCCTCGACATGGCCATGGGCGGCAGTACCAACACGCTCCTGCACACGCTGGCCATCGCCGCCGAAGCGGGCGTCGACTACGGGATGGACCGCATCAACGAGCTGTCGCAGAAAACGCCCAACATCTGCAAGGTCGCGCCCTCCAGCACGCCGGACGGTTGGACCTATCACATTCAGGACGTGCAGCGCGCCGGCGGCATCCATACCATTCTGGGGGCGCTCGTGCGCGGCAAGCCGGGCCTGCTTCACGAGGACTGTCTGACCGTGACCGGCAGGACGCTGGGCGACAACATTCGCGAGTGGGACCTGCGCTCGAAGGCGGTTACGAAGGAGGCGCTGGCGACCATGGCCAACGGGGCCATCCCCTCCGGCCGCGGCGTGGACGCGGTGCGAGCGATGCTGCGAGCCGCCACGGAAAAGGTCGCCGCCGGTCAACCGCTCGATCTCACGCCCCAGGGCAAGGACTGGGTCCATCCCAAGTGGGATCCCATGCACTGCATTCGGGAGGTGTCCAACGCCTATTCGCAGGAGGGCGGTCTGACGATTCTCTACGGCAACCTGGCGCCCGAAGGTTCCGTCGTCAAGACGGCGGGCGTGGACCCCGAGATGATGGCGCACACCGGGCCGGCGGTCATCTTCGAGTCGCAGGAGGAGGCCTGCGCGGGCATCCTGGCCGGCAAGGTCAAGCCCGGCGACGTGGTGGTGATCCGCAACGAGGGTCCCAAGGGCGGGCCGGGCATGCAGGAGATGCTCTCGCCGACCAGTTACATTAAAGGTGTGGGACTGGGCAAAAGCGTGGCGCTGATTACCGACGGGCGTTTCTCCGGCGGGACGGCGGGTGCGTGCATCGGCCACGTCAGTCCCGAGGCGGCGGAAGGCGGTGTGATCGGGCTTTTGCGCGACGGCGACATGATCCACTTTGATATTCGCCGGCAGATATTGGAAGTGAAGCTGTCGGAGGAGGAGTTGGAACGCCGCCGGGCCGCCTGGCGCCCGCCCGAGCCCCGCCTCAACCACGGATGGATGGCCCGCTATCAGAAACTGGTCGCCAACGCCGCGCGTGGAGCGATCCTGGATCCGGAGCGGCTTAAGGCGGCCAGGCAGGTCGCCTCGCCGGCCTGATTGTATCCGGCTTCCGTGCGGAAGCCGACTACCCGGAGGTCTGCTTCCGGGATCGTACCGGTTGCATGAGAGGGACCGCGCAAGACGCCGTGATGGAGCGGATCGACGCCAGCAACGGCTCCTCATAAAACCTCGGTGCAGCGAAAACCGGCTCCGACAGGCGTGTGCTATGGCCTAGTCCAGCACCGAGCGGCCTGGACATTTGCGTAAACCAGAACCAACAGGACTGAGCAGCGGCGTAGCCGCGTGTCGAAGCCCGGCTTGGATGCTGAGGACTATCTTGATGCGGCCTTGGCCCCCCTTAATAAGGGGGGTTGGGGGATGATGCGCGCCCCGGGTAACGGGGACTGGTTTTTTAACGCACTCCATCGTGTGACATAGGCCAGGCCACCTCGACTCGCCTTGACGGCCCGCCCGCCCGCAATATACAGTACGCCGATAAATCCTTTGTTCCCCGAAAGGATTGCGCGTCATGAAGTCTCCCGCCACGCCGTTGATCCTTCTTGCGGGCCTGGTTGTCGTGCTTGCCTCCCTTGGATGCGGTGGAAGCCCGGCGCCGCCGCCTGCGGGCGTATCTTCCGCCTCGCCTGAGACCTCCGGCGACCCGCTCGTGCTCGGCTTTCTCGTCAAGCGCCCCGAGGAGCCCTGGTTTCAGGACGAATGGAAGTACGCGCAAGAGTTCGCCGACAAGGCCGGCATCCGGCTGGTCAAGATCGGCGCGGTAGACGGCGAGAAGGTCCTCACCAGCATCGACAATCTGGCGGCCCAAGGCGCCAGGGGCTTTGTCATTTGCACCCCCGACGTGAAACTGGGACCCGCTATCATGGCGAAAGCGGCCGGCTACGGCATGAAGGTCTTCACCGTCGACGACCGCTTGGTAGGCAGCGACGGGCAGTTCATGGACGTACCCTACATGGGGATTTCCGCGCGGGCGATCGGCGAAACCGTCGGCGCGGCGGCCTGGGCCGAGATGCAGCGGCGCGGCTGGCCCGTCGCCGAGACCGGCGTGTGCGTGATTACCTTCGACGAACTGGACACGGTCAAGCAGCGCACCGACGGCGCGGTCGACGTCCTGGTCCAGGCCGGCTTTCCCGCCGCTCAAATCTATCGCATGCCCGAAAAGACCACCGACACCCCGGGCGCCTTTGACGCCGCCCACGTGCTCCTCACCCAGCACCCGGAGGTCAAGCGCTGGATCGCCGTCTCCATCAACGACGAGGGCGTCCTGGGCGCGGTCCGGGCGATGGAAAACCGCGGTTTTAACGCCGACACCATCATCGGCGTCGGCATCGGCGGCTCCTCCGCGCTGCCCGAGTTTCAGAAGCCGCAGCCCAGCGGCTTCTGCGCCACCTGTCTCATCAACGCCCGCCGGCACGGCTACGAGGCCCTCGAGCTCCTCTACAAGTGGGTGAAGGATGGGCAGGAGCCTCCCAAGGTCACCCTGACCGCGGGCGAGATCATCACCCGCGAGAATTACAGGGAAAAAATGCAGTCGCTGGGTCTGTAACAATGTATCCTTATCTTAATCTTAATCTTAATCTTAATCTTGCTCTTGCTCTTGCTCTTGCTCTTGCTCTTGCTCTTAATCTTGCTGCCAATCGAGAATCGATTACGAGCACGATCACGATTACGAATTACGATTATGCAGGCAAGAATGGGCGTTTCGCCCATTCTTCCCCGGAGCGGAAGCCATGAACTCTCGCGAACGCGTTCTCTCCTCCCTCGCCCGCAAGGGCTACGACCGGATTCCCATCAAGCACGAGGCCGAGCCGGAAGTGACGGCCATGATGCTGGAGTATTTCGGTCTCTCCAACTCTGAGCAACTTCTGCGCGTCGTAGGCGATGATTTCCGCTACGTGCGGCCCATTTATTGTGGACCCGAGCCTGCGCGTCTTTCCCGACGGCAGCCAGGAGGGCTACTGGGGCGAGCGTTATCGCATGGTCGCCTACGACGGCGGCGCCTACCAGGAGGCGGTGTATCTTCCCTATGCGGGCATTCACGAGCTGGCCGAACTGGACCGATCGCATTTTCCCTCCGCCGACTGGTTTGATTTTTCCACGCTTCGACAACAATGTCAGGTCGTACGACGGGAGTTCGCCGTCATCTTCGGCACCCCCGGCGATCTGGACTTCATCAACGGCATCTCGCGCCTCCGCGGCATGGAGCAGGTCCTCATGGACATGGCCGACGACGGCGCCGGTGTATATGGAGATTCTGGAGGCGCGCTTCAATTTCTACTATGAGTTGCATCGGCGCGCGCTGGAGGCGGCGGGAGATCTCGTCGACATCGTCCACGTGGGCGAAGACCTCGGCAACCAGCGCGCCCCCATGATCGGCCCCGAGATGTTCGAGCGTTTGTTCGCACCCAAATTGGAGAGTTCTTCTTCCATGGTCCACAGCCACGGCGCAAAACCATGATGCACATGTGCGGATGCGTGGCCATGTTTCTGCTGCGATTGATCGAGCAGGGCTGGACATCTACGACGTGGTGCAACCGACCACGCCCGAGATGGATATCGCCGCTTTGGCCGCGAAGCATGGCGACCGGCTCAACTTCTGCGGGACCATGTGCGTGCAGACCACCCTGCCCCGGCGCGCGGGAACAGGTCGAGGAGGAAGTCCGCCGCCGCTTGCGGTTGTTCCCAAGGGCGGTCCTTTTCTGCCGACGCACGCGATTCAAGTGCGCACCCGCTGGAAAACATCCTTGCCATGTATCGCACCGCCGGCAGCCTCATGAAGGAGATTCCCTCGTGGCTCCACTCCGTCGAAGGCCCACCCGTCCCTGCCGGCGGGAGCAAGGCTGGTCACGTCGGACCATTGAGGTCTCGGCCGCCATATCTGGCCCCAAAGGAGCTTTGGTATCGCGGCTCGGTCGTGATATTTTCATCTTGTAAGGGCGACGGAGGACCGTGAGCAATGAAATCAATCAAAATCGTGGTGGAAAAGCACCCCGACTGTTACATAGCCTATCCGCTTGGAGTGAAAGGCGCGGTCGTGGGCGAGGGGGATACTTACGAAGCCGCAGTCGCGGACGTCAGGTCCGCGTTGCGCTGCTATCCAGCAGGAGACGTTTGGGTTGGACGCGCTCGAGGTCGATCCGTCCATCCTTGAGGCGTTTATCGCCGAGGCGAGCGTGCCCTCCTGATGGTGCGGTTTCCCGCGGATGCTCCCAAGGCGAGGGTTGTCAAAGCGTTTCGGGCGCTGGGGTTTGAATTGGCTCACGAGAGAAACCACATCACCACGGCCCGGTCAGACCCGGATGGCACGGTAACGCCCCTCGTCATGCCGAACCACCCAACCATCAAGGGCCCGACGCTCTGATCGATCCTCGCGCAAGTGGGAATCTCGCGTGACGATTTCATCACGGCATACGAAGCTACTTGACCGTAAACCCATTCCAAGTCAGACTCCCAAAAGCGGCGCCTGAACCGGCCTTTCCCGACCCGTCGGGATCAACTCTCCGAAGAGTCCTGCCGGCATGGCGCCGCTTTTCTGATTGCGTGAAAATTGGGGTCAGCGCCTGATTTTCCGGGTCATGTTGCCGATGACGCAGGAGCTTGCCGGAAACTCAGGCGCTGCCCCTGATTTTCTTCCCGCGCCCAGTCCGGGGCGGGCGCCCGTCCATTGGGAGCGTTCCCAGATGGAATTCGGTAAGAGCGCTCCAAGTGGGCCCGCTCTTCAAAATGTCCGTAAATTTGTAGGAATTCTCAGTCCCCTCCAGCCCGCCGCGCGAATCGGTCGGACTTTCACCCGTTGACTCACGCCTGCCGATGGCAGACAATGCGCTTCAACTTTCGCCGCAGTCCTCATTTGCGGCCGAGATATGACGTGAGTTGATGGACGCTCCCGATGCGGGATGTTGGTCCAGACCAATGCTTCTGAAGGGCATATCCGGAAGAGACCCAATCGGGCGGGAACGAAAGCATCGTGGGGAATATGAGTCAACGTGGGAAATACGGTCCCAGGGGACCGATACGTCCAAATACTTGCGGGAGGGAGGTCTATGATTACGAAACGTATCATTTTGCTGGCGGCGGTCATTGCCCTGTTGTCGGGTACGGGGGCGTTTGCGGACGTCTACCTATCCACGGCGGGCAATGACGCCAACGACGGACTCTCGGCGGGCACGCCCAAGCTCACGCTGGGCGCGGCCATCGGGGTCCTGAACACGCAGACGGCCCCGACCACGCTGCACATCGCGGCCGGAACCTACACCCAGAACGGCGTCTTCAACGTCACGCCCGTGGGAACCGCGGGCAACCTGGTCACCATCGCCGGCGAGGGCGGCACGGCCACCCTCAACCAGTCGGTCCTGGTCATCCAGGGCGCCTATACGCGGGTGCAAAACATCGGCTTCAACCAGCAGGGGATGCACGAGGCCTGCGTGGTGGTGCGCAGCACGGCCGGCAACTGCACGCTCTCCAACTGCACCTTCACCGGCGTCAAGGAGCAGCCGGCCGAGCACTTCAACTCCGACTCGACTGAAGGCAACGAGCCGGAGGACGTGGCCCCGGTGCAAGTCATGGCCGCCCCGGACTGCACCATCACCGGCTGCACCTTCAACTGCGGGCTTCTGCCGGAAACCTGGGACTACGCCATCCTGCTGCCCAGCGCGGTCGGGCCGGCGGGCAACCTGACGGTCTCGGGTTGCACCATCAACGGCGCCTCCAACACCGGCGGCATCAAGTTCCTGCGCGCCACCAACAACACCCAGATCCTCAACACCAATTTCAACAACATCGCCCACACCGCCTTTCAACTGCACTCCGGCGGCAGCGGCGTGGCCTCGGGCAACAGCGACCAGCTCCTGATTCAGGACTGCGTCATCAACGAGGGCTCCGCCTTTGCTTTTGCGGATCAGTTCACCACCGAGGCGCTGGTGTGGCTGGAGGAATCGCTGGTTTCCAACGTGACGTTGCGGAGGGTGACGCTCACCTTCGGCCAGACCAACGGCATCAGCGGCATCGTGATCGGCGGCTGCACCGCCAGTAACGTGCTGCTCGACCAAGTCAACGTCAATCACGTGTTCACCGGCAGCGCCGGCGAATACATCTTCGCGGTGCGGCGCGGCGTTTTGACCCAGCAGGTGGCTTATCTCACCAATTTCGAGTGGAAGGATTCCACCGTGCGGGGCGGGAACTTCCAGCAGATCTTTTACGCCGTCATCAACGGCTTCCGCTGGACCAACGTCACCTCCACGGGCCGGTTCTGGGTCAACACCAACCTGGGAACCAACCCCGTCCTCATCACCAACTGGGTGATGACCAACTGCACGTTCAAGGACATCGTGCGCTCCGGCGCGTATGCTTTCACGCTGGGCGGCACAGGCCTGGAGATCGATGGTTTCATCATGAACAACTGCGATTTCCGCATGACCCGCGGCTACCACTGCCTGTGCTTCTTCTCGCCCAACAGCATCATCAACAACATCCGCCTCAACAACACGCGGCTGGAGGCCAACAGCGTCGCCTTCTTCGTTCTGGGCGCCACCAACACGCACGTGGACATCCGTAACAGCACCATCGGCGGCGGCCTGGCGGCCATCCTCTTCCAGTTGCAGGCCAGCTTCCCGCCGCTGGTCCGGGACTTCACCGTGGCCAACAGCGTCTTGCGCAACTCCACCCTGACGCAAGAGTTCAACGGCATCGACTTCTTCAGCACCACGGAGGAGTTCGTCGGCTGCTTCTCGGTGCGCAACAACGGCATCAAGATCGACGGCGCCACCATCACCGACACCCTCATGGGCGGTTATCGCGGCATCGCGTTCACCGGGGACGGCTTGAAGACCAATTTTACCGTCAACAACGTGGTCAGCAACACGACCACGGAAGGCGTGCTCTCGCGCACGGGTCCGGGGGCGACCCTGTCCAGTCCGCAGAGCAACTTCACCTTCACCAACTGCAGCTTCACCAGCCTGACGCGCCACGGTTTTGACGCCGACGGCGCCAGCTCGTGGGACAACGTGAACTTCCAGAACTGCTCCTTCACCGGCGGGGAGGGCACGCAGTCGGCCGGCTTTTTCCTGGAGGTGGGTTCGTTGATCAACAACGCGACCTTCAGCGGCTGCTCGTTCACCTGTCCCTCCACCTCCGACGATCAGTTGCAGAAGCGCACCGCGGGCTTCCTCATCGAGGACGAGAACACCACCTTGTCCAACGCGGGATTCCATAACTGTACCTTCTCGGGCCGGAACACGGCGCTGGCCTGGCAGCGCTACCAGATTCAGAACGGCGCCGGCTTGGAGCCGATCGTCAACAACGTGCTGGTCAAGGATTGTACCATGGTTTCGGCTACCGACCGGGCCATCTCCCTCCAGTATCTTGAGGGCTCCAACGTGCTCTTCCAGAACATCGCCATTCTGGGCAATCCCGGCATCGGCATCCACGCCGAGATCAACGGCAACGGCTGGCGGTTCGTGAACGTGACCGGGAACGGCGGCGGCGCCGGACGGGGCGCCTTTCTGGCCAGCACCCTCAACTTCGAGTCGGCCAACTGGCTGATGCAGGGCTGCAGCTTCGCCAACCTTGACGGCATCGGCCTGCAGGTGAAGGCGGCCATCAAGAACAGCACCTTCCGGGACCTGACGTTGACCGGCGCGGCGGGCTCGTCCCACGGCATCTTCGTGGACAACAGCGGGGCCACGGCGCCCGGCGCCAAGCAGGCCAATACGCTCTCGTTCCTGAACTCGGTCGTCTCCGGCTTCGGCGGCGACGCGCTGCGCCTGCAGGGAACCTCGCACATCGTCCGCGACTGCACCCTCACCAACGCGGGCGGCCACGGCGTCAACATCCTGGACGACTCCGCGCTGCGGCCCGTCGCCGCCTCGGTGCAATGCGTCACCAACACCATCGCCGACTGCGCCGGTACCGGCGTCGTGGTCGAGGGCCAGACCCACACCATCGGCTACAACACGCTCCTGCGCAACGGCCAGGGCATCCGCGTGCGCTCCGGCGTGATTCGCACCGCCGGACAGACCAGTACCAAGAACAACACCATCATCCGCAACGCCGTCTTCGGCAGCAGCATCCCCAGCGGTACCGGCCTCTGGGAGGCGATCAACACCGCCCTCACCAACGATCCCGGTCCCAACACGAACACCTATTTGAACAACACGGTAACCGATTGGGACGTGGGGACGGAGTTCCGGGGCTTCAACAACCGCATCCAGAACAACATCTTCTTCTTCAACACGGTGACCAACTTCCGGTGCTGCCGAGCGGGCTGTCGGCTTGCGGGCCGGCTGGAACCGCGCCGCGGGTCAGCGGCAACCAGTTCGACGGCATCGCCATCGACTACAGCAAGGACATCTGGTACAACCAGGCTTCTCCTCGCGCACCCGGCGATCCCGACTTCTATTTCCTGGGGCCGCTGGTCCCTGCCGCGACCATGGAACTACAATGGTCTCGTGGCCGACGGACACACCGACCTGGGCTGCATCGAGTCCGGAGCATCGGAGGTGGCGTCATGGCGGCGGTTCTAAACGGGATGCAGACGGCAGCGAGAGCCGCGACAGAGAAAGACCATGAAAGAAACGACGATGAAAACCACAGGAAGCCATCGGCGCTGGCTGGCGCTGGCCGTCTTGTTCGCGCTGGCGGTCGGGTCGGCCGCGGCGGTGGACTATTACATTCGCACCGACGGCAACGACGCCAATCCGGGTACCGCGAACACGCCCGCCGGCGCCTGGGCCACCATCGGCCACATTCGCTTCGCCGGCCTCAACCCCGGCGACGTGGTGCACGTCGAGGCGGGCACCTATGACGAAAACGCCCAGTATGCGCTCTTCGCCGGCGGCATCACCATCGTCGGTTCCACGCCTACCCGGCCGGTACTGCGGCGCATTTCGCTGGACATCAACGACAACGCCGACAACCTGCGGCTGGAGAACCTGGACTTCAACAACGCCGAAACCCATCTCAACGTGATCGAAGTCCGTCAGGGCGTCCAGAACCTGCAGATCGTCGGCTGCGATCTGCGCAATCCCCTCAACCAGGCCGATCCCGATCCCGCCCGCAGCCACGGCTGCCTCATCATCGAGTCCGTCGACGGGCTGCTCGTGGATACCTGCCGGTTGATTTCCACTCCCGCCTCGCCCACGGTGGGACGCATGTACTGCCTGGGGACGGTCGAGACCTTCCCTCCCTCCAACAACTGGACCATCCGCAACACCACCATGAACATGAATCCGATCATCGCCTCGACGGCGGGCGGCAACATGGTCTTGTGGACGGAGGTCACCAACGTCACCGTGGAGGACTGCGTGTTCGCTTGGTCGCCCCGGGAGAACATCGTGATCGCGACCAACGCCACCATCTTCAACATGACCAACTGGACCATCCGCGGCTGCCGCTTCCTGGGCACGAGCAACGTGAACAACATCAGCGTGGGCACGGCCCACAATCTGACCAACTGGCTGATTCAGGACAACTATTTCACCGGTTCGGCGGACGCGGGCATCCGGGTCTACTCGCCGGGCGCGCCGGTGACGCTGTCCACCAAGCTGGACGGGTTCGTGGTCACGGGCAATGAGTTCGAGGACGTGGCCAAGGGCACCAGCGTGCTGACGGACGGCGTCATCATTCTGGACAACGTGCTGTTCGCGCCCACGGGCGGCCGGCGCACGGAGATCTCCAACAATACCTTCCGCGACACCCGCGGCGGCTCGCACGGCGGCTGGGGCGTCTACGTGCACGGCAACGGCGTCGGGCCGGTCGTCAACGACAACACCTTCGACCACATCCGCGAAGCCTGCATCCTGGTTTCCGGCTCGCCTTGGAACGGCGTCGGCGACCGCGCCCAGGGTCTGGTGGATCCCGCCGTGGTCGGCAACACCGTCATGGGTAACGTTTACGCCGGCGTGGTCGTGCGCTACGAGGTCGCCGTTGACGGGCCGGGCATCGTGCAGAATGCGCTCATCGACAACAACAACATCGACAGCGCCAACCAGTACGGCATCTCGGTCGAGACTTCCAACGCGCTCAATACCACCATCCGGTTCAACGACGTCACGCAGTGCGGCGCGGGCATTCAGATCGCCGGTTCGGCCGCGGTGCGCGGCAACGAGATCATCGGCACGCTCAACGCGGCCCGCGCCGGCATCTGGTTGACGCCCTTCGCCGTGGACTCGGACGTCTCCAACTCGGTCGTTTCGTTCAACCTGACGACCGGCTGCTCCGGCTACGGCGTGCGCGTCCAGCCCACGCTGGGCACGCGCGGCCAGAACGTCAAGGTCTTCAACAACACCATCGTGGGCAACCAGAACGACGGTCTCCTCATCGGCGTCGACAACCTGGCGGTGTATAACAACATCGTGGCCCTGCATACCGGCGCCGGCATGGTCTTCTCGGCCACCACGGTGGGACTGATGGGTTACAACCTGTCCTACAACGTCTTCAGCGGAGGCCAGAACTTCTCCGGATTCCCGGGACCTACCAACTTCCCCGGCGACATCGTGGAGCAGGATCCGCTGTTCGTGGACTTCTTCGCGCTGGACTTCCACTTGCAGGCCAACAGTCCGGCCATCGGGTCGGCGGGGTTGGCGGTCGGCTCCACCCTCATCCCCGGCGGCGGGGACATGGGCGCCTATCCCAGCGGCATCGTCAGCGCGGCGGTGCGACAGGCGGCCTGGGAACTCTATCGCTGACTTAACGCTTGACGGACGGCGTGGACGCTAGGGAGCCCGGAACGCAAGTTCCGGGCTTTCTTCTTGTAACGCCGGCATCTTGCCGGCTTGCGTGTCGGCATCTTGCCGACACGCTTCAGCACCGTACCCCTCCTCGCCTGCCGCCGCGAACCCGTCCCAACAGCGTCCCCACGTGACCCAGTTGGTGGGAGCGCTCCTACCTGTCGTTGCTTTTTTTAAGCTCTTTAAACTAAGATAGTTAAGTTCCTTGCATTGGTCTGGACCACCCCTCAACCCGCTTGTGAGCCGATTGACAATTGCCGCTCACACTCCAATAATCCGTGACCAATAGGGACGCATATCCGTAAAATGCGTCAAGAAGTATGGAGTGTGCCTGGGCGTGGCGTTTGGTTTGCAGGAGGTTGCCCCGCGGATCCGTTCGATAACATTTTCTTGACTTCACATTTATGTTTCGGTGATGCCATGCCACGCATGCGCCCGTGCACGACCAGCACAGGGGAAGATCGACCCCGTCGGGGTCTTCTAAACATTCATCGGGAGGGAGGTTTATGACCACACAAAGATTCATTTTACTCGTCGCGGTCATCGTTGGTCTGGTGGGCGGGGGAGCGTTCGCCGACGTTTACCTGTCCACCACGGGCAATGACGCCAACGACGGACTCTCGGCGGGCATGCCCAAGCTCACGTTGGGCGCGGCCCTCGGGGTCCTGAACACGCAGGCGGCCCCGACCACTCTGCACATCGCGGCCGGAACCTACACCCAGAACGGCGTCTTCAACGTCACACCCGTGGGAACCGCCGCCAACGCCGTGATCATCCAGGGCGAGGGCGGTACCGTCACCCTCAATCAGTCGGTCCTCCGCGTCCAGGGCGCCTACACGCAGGTCAGGAACATCGGTTTCGACGCGCAGTCGCAGCACGAGGCGTGCATCGTCGTCCTGTCCTCGGCGGCCAACTGCACGATCCAGAACTGCCAATTCACGGGCGTGGTGGAGCAGATCGCCGAGCACTTCAATCCGGACCGCGGCGAGGTCGAGGAGCCGGAGGACGTGGCCCCGGTGCAAGTCATGGCGGCGCCCAACTGCTCCATCACCGGCTGCACCTTCAACAACGGCGGCAACGTCTGGGATCAGGCCATCCTGATGCCCAGCGCGGCCGGACCGGCGGGCGACCTGACCGTGTCCAACTGCACCATCAACGCCGCCTCCAACAGCGGCGGCATCAAGTTCCTTCGCGCCAGCAACAACACCCAGATTCTCAACACCACCATCAACAACACGCTGCTGAACGCCATCGACCTGTCAACGAGCGGAAGCCCGCACGCCTCCGGGAACAGCGACGGGCTCTTGATTCAGAACTGCGTGCTGTTCGAGTGCGAGGGACTCAACAGCACCCACGCGGTGATCCGCATCTACGAGTCGCTGGCCTCCAACATCACCGTGCGCGACTGCACCATGACCTTCGGCCAGACCAACGGCATCGACGGTTTCTCCATCTGCGGAGCCACCGCCGCCAACATTCTGCTGGAGCGGGTCAGGGTCATCCATCCGATGATCGGCGACGCGGGCGACTACATTGTGACCTTCCGGCAGAGCCTGACGCCGTTGCGGGCCTACGTGACCAATTTCGAGATGCGCGACTGCAACGTGACGGGCGGCAACTTCCTGCAGATCTTCTTCGGAGACGTCACCAACTACATCTTCCGGCGCGTGCACGCCTACTGCCGCTCCAACTGGATCAACACCAACTTTACCGACAACATCGTCAACATCACCAACTGGGTGATGGAGGACTGCTCCTACAAGGACTACGTGCGCACCGGAGGCTATGGATTCACGCTGGGCGGCGTGCAGGTCAACATCAACGGGTTGACCATGAGGCGCTGCGACATGCGCCACACCTTCGGATACCACAATCTGTGCGTCTTCCCGACGGGCGGCAGCATGTTGCAGAACTGGGTCGTGGAGGACAGCCGGCTGGAGGCCAACAGCTGCTCCTTCTTCCTCCTCGGTTCCACCGCCGAGCACATCACGATTCGCAACAGCCTGATCGGCGGCGGGGCGGCGTGCGTCCTCTTCCAGGAGTGGGGCGGCTACCGGCCCCAGGTCAAGGACCTCACCATCGCCGACTGCACCCTGCGAAACTCCACTTACACCAACGATTTCACCGGCCTGGGCGCGGGCGGCGTCACCTACGGCATCGACTGGGGCGGCTTCGCCTACTGCTCCGGCATCAGCTTCCGCGACGCCGGCATCCTCGTCGACGGCGCCACCATCACCAACGTCAACATCACCGGTACCAAGGGATGGTACATCAACGGCAACTTCCTGTCGGGTGACGAAAGCGCAACATCAAGGTCAGCAACGTGGTCGCCAACGTGGACCTTGAGGGCATCCACTGCCAGGGTCAGAGCGTGCAGCGCAACTGGACCTTCGACGATTGCCACTTCACCAGCGCCACCCTCAACGGCGTGGACATCGAGGCCAACAGTCTCTGGGACAATGTGCGCTTCACCAACTGCTCGTTTACGGGCGCGCCGACGGGAACCCAGTCCGCCGGCTTCTTCCTGGAGCAGACCTCGATCATCACCAACGCCACCTTCGAGAACTGCCAGTTCACCTGTCGCTCGACCACGGACGACACGCTGGAGAAGCGCACCGCCGGCTTCCTGATGGAGGACCAGGGTACCACCATCTCCAACGCGGGCTTCACCAACTGCACCTTCTCGGGCAAGAACACGGCCCTGGCCTGGCAGCGCTGGCAGATTCAGAACGGCCCGGCGGACTTCCCCATCGTCACCAACGTGCTGGTCAAGGATTGCACCATGCTGTCGGCCAGCGACCGCGGGATTTCCCTGCACTATCTGGAGGGCAGCAACGCGGTCTTCCACAATGTGGCCATCCAGGGCAGTCCGGCCGTGGGCATCTACGCCGACGTGAACGGCAACGGGTTCAAGTTCATCAACGTCAGTTACGACGGGGGCGGCGCGGCGCAGGGCGCGTATCTGGCGACCTCGCTCAACTTCGAGTCCGCCAACTGGCTGATGCGCGGCTGCAGCTTCACCAACCTTTCCGGCATCGGCCTGCACATCCGCAACGCGCTGAAGACCAGCACCTTCGAGAACCTGACCTTGACCGGCGCGGCCGGTTCCTCCCACGGCATCTTCGTGGACGACAGCCTGGCCACTACGCCCTCCTCCAAGCACGTCTCCACGCTCACCATCCGCAACAGCATCATCTCCGGCTTCGGCGGCGACGGGGTGCGGGTGAACGGCAACAGCCACACCATCCGCGACTGCACCATCACCGGCGCGGGCGGACACGGCGTCAATCTCCTGGACGAATCGACGCTGCGGCCCGTCGCCAGTCTGGTGCAGTGCGTCTCCAACACGATCACCGATTGCGCCGGTACCGGCGTCGTGGTCGAGGGTCAGACCCACACCATCGGCTACAACACGCTCTTGCGCAACGGCGAGGGCATCCGCGTGCGCAACGGCATCCTGCGCACCGCCGGTCAGGCCAGCAACAAGAGCAACACCATCATCCGCAACGCCATCTACGGCAGCAGCATCCCCAGCGGCAGCGGCCTCTGGGAGGCGCGTAATCCCGCCATCACCAACGATCCGGGACCCAACACCAACACCTACCTGAACAACACCGTGACCGACTGGGCGGTGGGAACCGAGTTCCGCGGCTTCTCCAACCGCATCCAGAACAACATCTTCTTCTTCAACACGGTGACCAACTTCCGGGTGCTGCCGAGCGGGCTGTCGGCCTTGCGCGCCGGCTGGAACTGCGCGCCGCGGGTCAGCGGCAACCAGTTCGACGGCATCGCCATCGATTACAGCAAGGACATCTGGTACAACCCGGGCTTCTCCTCGCGCACACCCGGCGATCCCGACTTCTATTTCCTGGGGCCGCTGAGTCCCTGCCGCGACCGCGGGACCACCAATGGTCTCGTGGCCGACGGACACACCGACCTGGGCTGCATCGAGTCCGGAGCATCGGAGGTGGCGTCATGGCGGCGGTTCTAACTGCGAGGGAGGAGATGACGAGGCTCATGGAGAGGAGAGAAATCATGCGAGGAGGCAATATGATCACGCTGGGCGGCTTCCGACGCCTGTTGGCGACGGCCCTCCTGTTCGTCCTCTTGGTGGGGTCGGCGGGGGCGGTCGAGTATTACGTTCGCACCGACGGTAACGACGCCAATCCGGGTACCGCGAACACGCCCGCCGGCGCCTGGGCCACCATCGGCCATTTGCGTTTCGCCGGCCTTTCCCCCGGCGACGTGGTCAACGTGCAACCCGGCACCTATGACGAAAACGCCACCTACGTTTTCTTCACCGCCGGCATCACCATCCGCGGCACGACGCCCACCCGGCCGGTGCTGCGGCGTATTTCGCTCGACTTCGGCGACAACGCCGACAACGTGCGGCTGGAGAACCTCGACATTAACAACGCCGAGACCCACATCAACGTCATCCAGCTGCGTACCGGCGTGTCCGGCTTCACCATGGTCGGCTGCGACGTGCGCAATCCGCTCAACCAGAACGATCCCGACGGCACGCGCAACCACGGCTGCGTGACCGTCGAGCAGGCCAACGACGTGCTCTTTGACACCTGCCGCTTCATCTACAACCCGCAGGCGGCTCCCACCACCGGGCGTTCCTATAACGTCAGCACCCACGACCAGCAGACGCCCAGCAACAACTGGACCTTCCGCAACTGCTATTTCAGCATGAATCCGGCCGTCCCCTCCACCGCGGGCGGCAACCTGATCTTCTGGACCGGCGTCGCCAACCTGACGGTCGAGAACTGCACTTTTGCCTGGTCGCCGCGCGAGCACATCGGCATCTCCAACCAGTCCGCCGTGGCGCCCGTCTACAACCAGGCCAACTGGCTCATCCGCAACAACCAGTTCCTGGGAACCTCGGCTACCGCATCCCTCGGCGTCGGCTACCCCCACAACATCATCAACTGGCGCATCGAGGACAACTACTTCACCGGCTCGGCGGATCAGGCTATCTACTTCTGGTCGGGTCCGACGATCGCCGCCTCGGTGGTGGACGGTTTTGTGGTCAGCGGCAACACGTTCTACAACGTGGGCCGTGGAACCTCCGTGTTCACCGATGGAGCGATCATGTTCGACAACGTGGCGTTGGTTCCCACCGGCGGCCGGCAGGTGTTGTTCTCCAACAACACCTTCAGGGACGACCGCGGCGGAGCCCACGGCGGCTGGGGCATCTTCGTGCGCGCCAACGGCCCGGGGCCGATCATTTCCGACAACCACTTCGACCACTGGCGCGAGGCCTGCGTTTTGGTCGGCGGCTCCCCCTGGAATTTGGTGGGGGATCGCCTGACCGGATTGGTCAACCCGGTCGTCACGGGCAACACCGTCGACGGCAACACCTACGGCGGCGTGATCGTGCGCTACGAGTTCACCACCAACGCCTTGGGCGGGGCGGGTTTTGTGCAGAATGCCCTGATCGATAACAACTCGATTCAGGGTTGCAGCCAGTACGGCGTCTCGGTCGAAACCTCCAACGCTCAGGGTACCATCGTCCGCAACAACGACATGATCCAGTGCGGCGCGGGCGTGCACGCGGCCGGCCCCACGACCATCCGCGGCAACGAGATCCTGGGCACGCTCTCCCCCCTGCGCGGCGGCGTCTGGCTGGCGCCCTACGCGGTGGATACGGACGTGTCCAATTCCTTCGTCTCGTTTAACTTGACGACCGGCTGCGCCGGTTACGGCGTCCACGTGGATCCTGCCCTGACCACGCGCGCCACCAACGTCCGCGTTTTCAACAACACGGTCGTCGCCAACTCCCCCAACGGCATCCGCATCGGCGTGGACAACCTGGCGGTGTACAACAACATCGTCGGCTACCACACCGGCAGCGGCATCGTCTTTGCCGCCACGACCGTGGGGATCATCGGTTACAACCTGTCGTACAACACGTTCTCGGGGGGGCAGAACTTCTCCGGTTTCCCCGGACCGACGACCTTCCCCGGCGACATCGTGGGGCAGGACCCGTTGTTCGTGGACTTCTTCGGGCTGGACTTCCACCTGCAGCCGACCAGTCCGGCCATCGGGGCGGCGGGCGTGCATACGGGCGCGTCGCTGATTCCCGGCGGCGGGGACATGGGCGCCTACCCCAGCGGCATTGTCAGCGCGGCGGTGCGACAGGCGGCGTGGGAACTGTATCGCTGACTTGAGGCCTCACATCGCACTTGACCGAGAGCCCGGAACGCAAGTTCCGGGCTCTCTTTCTGTAACGCCGGCGTCCTGCCGGCTTGCGTGTGGGCATCCTGCCCACACGTTTTGGCGTGCGTAGAGAGCCGCAAGAAGCATGGAGGCGAGACGCCGTCCACGCGAGCCGGCCGAACGCCGGCGCTACAGGTGGTATCATGCGCCGGAGAGAGGAACTTCTTGATCCAGGTGCGCGAGCATGGCCGCCAGCGGCGCGCTCTCGGGCGAGGCCAGTTCCGGGTCGCCTTCCAGCCAGGCGCGCGCCGCCTGTTGCGCC
This sequence comes from bacterium, assembly GCA_015075175.1. Classification (GTDB taxonomy): domain Bacteria; phylum Hinthialibacterota; class Hinthialibacteria; order H5-UNCL2; family H5-UNCL2; genus H5-UNCL2. The sequence continues at coordinate 142,713 of JABTUV010000007.1, read as the reverse complement.
CGCTCCAAGAGCGGCTGGTCGCGCGCCAGGTCCGCCGCGCAGAAACCCAGCGCCCCGCTCTGCCGCAAGCCCAATAGTTCCCCCGGCCCGCGTATCGCCAGGTCCTTCTCCGCCAGCGCGAACCCGTCCGTGGTTGACGCGAACGCCGCCAGCCGCTCGCGCGCCGTCGTCGACAACTCGCCCGTGGCTACGGCGTAACACACCGACGGCGTCGTCCCGCGCCCGATCCGCCCCCGCAACTGATGCAACTGCGACAGCCCGAATCGCTCGGCGGACAGAATCACCATCACCGTCGCCTCGGGCACGTCGACCCCGACTTCGATGACCGTGGTCGAGACCAGGATGCGCGTGCGCCCGTCCGAAAAGCCCGCCATCACGGCCTTCTTCTCCTCTCCGCTCATGCCTCCGTGCAGACAGGCGACCGGCACGTCGGTAAAACGCGGTTCGACAGGTCTTCGTAAACGGACAAGAGCGGCGAAAGATCGGGCAGGGCCTCGCTCGCTTCGATCAGCGGACAGACGATGAAGGCGCGCTGTCCGGCGGCCACGCGCCGGCGGATGTCGGCGTAAACCTCTCGCAGATGGCTCTCATCCACCCAGTGCGTTTCCACGGCCGTCCGGCCCGGAGGCATTTCGTCCAGCACCGTCAGGTCCAGGTCGCCGTAGAGCGTGAGCGCCAGCGTGCGCGGAATCGGTGTCGCCGAGGTGACCAAGAGGTGCGGATGGCGCCCCTTCTCCACCAGGCGCGCCCGCTGCCGCACCCCGAACTTGTGCTGTTCGTCGATGACCACCATGCGCAGCCGCCGGAACTCCAGGTCGTCCTCCAGAACCGCATGGGTGCCCACGGTCAGCTGCGCCTGTCCTGCGCCCACGTCCCACAGCGTGCCCTGGCGCTCCAGCCGCCCGGTACTGCCTGTCAAGAGCGACACGGACACGGGCAGATGCGAGAGCAGTTTCGTGATGGTCTGATAATGCTGCTCCGCCAGCACCTCGGTAGGCGCCAGCAGAGCCGCCTGGTCGTTGTGGGCGATGGCGTATAGGAGGGCGTAAAGAAACACCACGGTCTTGCCGCTCCCCACGTCGCCGACCAGCAGCCGGTGCATGGGAACGGGCCGGCGCAGGTCGGCGGCGATCTCCACGACGGCGCGCTCCTGGGCCTTGGTCAGCGCAAAGGGAAGTCCCTGGATGAACGCGCCGGGCAGCCACGGCATGGGCGCATCGGCTTCCGGCCCATAGGGTTCAATGCATACCTCCGTCAGCCGCCGCCGCCGTCGTTGCACCTGGAGTTGGAGATACAGCAGTTCCTCGAAAGCCAGCCGCTTTCTTCCCAGTTCGGCGTAACGCCGCCAGTCGTCCGCGCGGCCCTGCGCCTTGGCGAAGGCATAGGGAGTATGCACCATGGCCAGCGCCTTGCCCAGCGGCGGGAACTTGAGCTGGGCCAGCACCGCCTCCGGCAGCGTCTCTTCTCCCCAGCGGTTGAAGTAGTCCAAGCCCGAGGCGATGAATGCGCGCATCGCCCGCTGGCTGATGCCTTCCGTGAGCGGATAGACCGCGCGCACCGGCGAGTGCTCCAGCGCCGCCACCACCGGCTCGTAATCCGGGCTGGCCATTTGCAGCACGCGGCCGGACAACTCGGGACGGCCATAGACGTAGAACTCACGCTCCGGCAGAAACACCTCCTTCAGGTATTTCTGGTTGAAGAACACGAGGTGCAATTCGGCCGTGCCGTCCCAGACGCGCACGGTCAGCAGCGAGCGCACGTGGCTGCGCCCACGCGGCCGCCGTTCGAGGGTCTTGACCACTTTGGCGCGCACGGTCGTCGGCTCGCCCAGCCTGAGTTCTGCGATGGGGGTCGGATGGCCGAGGTCTTCGTAGCGCGTCGGCAGGTGGAAGAGCAGCCGCCAGATGGAGGTGATGCCGAGTCGCTCCAGGACCTCGGCGCGGCGCGGCCCCACGCCCGGCACCTGCGAGACGGGCGAAAAAAGCGACGACGTCATGGCCCCGCGTTGGGATTGCGGCTGCTTGCCGCCGCCGCCCGCTCCCACAAGCGAAAGCGTCCGTACTGCTCCGTAAGGCGATAGGACGTGTTCAGATGCAACCTCAGTTGGTCGGAAAAGAGAATGCTGGAGGCGCCCGGCCGCGCCAGGTCGTAATCCAGAATCACCGCGGAAACCCGCCCGTCGCGCAGCTGCGCCCAGAATTCCGCGTCGTCGAATCGCCCCTCCCGCGCCAGCTCCGTCATGATGAACGGATGGTAAAACGGCGCCACCCCCGCCAGGAGGTGGAAGCTGGCGTCCGAGGCGAGTACCCGCCGCCCCGAGGCGTCCGCCTCCCGAATCAGGTGGATGAACCGCCCCGTCGCGGCTCGATCCTCGCGGCTGAAGACGGGCGTGCGCAGATAATCCCACGACGTGGCCGGCACGTGAAAGGACTGCAATGCCCCCACCAGCACGAGCGCGGCGAGCAGCGGAGCGAGGATCGGTCGCTTCTCCGACTCGCGCGACAACTCGTCCAGGGTTTGACCGCCGGCCAGCGACAGGACCCAGAGCAGTTCCAGAAAGTAATTGGTCGCCGCGCCTACCTTGGCGCACGTCAGGCTGGAAAGAAACGAGAACGCCAAGAGCGGCACGAGCAGGTCCACGCGGCGCTGCGACAGGCTCCAAGCCAGAAACGCCAGCCCCAGCGCGATCCACACCCCCGACATCCGCGCCAGGTGCTGCCCATAGAGCACGGGCGCCTTCCAATCCAGCCGGTTGATGTTGTAGAGAAAGAGATGCCGGCAGTACTCGCCGTGCGTGAGTACCGCCAGGAGCGCGATGATGGCGGCCTGCACTCCCAAGAACATGGCCAGGAAGCGCAACGCGGCGGCGCGGTCCTCTTGCCGCCACAGGAAGACGGCGACCGCCAGCGGACCGGCCAGAAGCGTCTGGCGCGTGTTGAAGGCCAGCGTGAAGCACACCAGCGCGGGCCAAAGCCGCCCGTTGCGGTCGAAAAGATAGATTCCCAGGGCGGAGAAGAAGAGACCAAGGGCATCCACGCGCGCCAACACGCCCCACTCGAACACGTGAAAGGTGGATAAGTAAAAGAGCGCCGCCAGGATGCTCCACAAGGGGCGGACGCCGCGTCGCGCAAGAAAAAGGTACGCGAGAAGCGCCGTCCCCAGTGTCGCGACGATTGAGACCGCCCGCGGCCCGGCAAAAGGCGAGCCTCCCGCCAGGAGAAAAACGCTGGACAGGGCAGGGTAGAGCAAGGGGTAGTTGCCCACCACCATCCGCTCGGCCGTGAGCGGCTGGTAGGGCAGCCGTCCCTCGGCCAGGTCGAGACCCTGCGCCAAGAGAAACCCTTCGCCGAAATCCAGCCCCAAGGGATACGTCAACGCCCCGCCCGCGCGATACAGGAAGCCCGCCGCGTAGATCGCGTACAGGGCCAGCGCAAGCGCCTGGAAAATAGCGCAGGGCGACAGGGAGCGGCCGCCGGAATACTGACACCGACTACTTCTTTCGAGATTGAGCGCGCTGCCCACCAGCGCGCCGATGATCGCCCACAAGACAATCGAGCCAAACCACCAGTACGCCTTCCACTCGCGCTGTCCCAGGCTGTCGGCCAGTACGTCAAAGGGCAGGCGCGTCCAGTGAATCCACTCGCGCACAAATCCCCGCTCCTGCGTGGCCTTGTCCAGCGCAAAAAAGAAGAACACGCCCACGGTGGAAAGAACGATGGCCCAGCTCGTCAGCGCCAGCCGGTAGTCCGTGAGCAGCTTGATGGGGCCGGAGGAAACCAAGAGGCGCTCGCAACTGGCGCACTTGGTCGAACCCACGGGATTCTCCGTCCCGCAGCGCGGACACTTGATCATGCCGGTGTGCTTGAACTCCATGCGCGGACCTCCCTTGGGAGCTGCATTCAATTCTCCGCCAAATCGGTGACGATGGTTGTGCGTGGTAGAAACATCCTCCGGGGCATTGTCGGAAGAGAAATGAAACGATGTCGCCTGTAGAATGCCACGGCGCTGTCATCCTTCGCGTCTACGACAAGCAGCGCCAAGCCGACTTGGTCAATCTCCGGACGCCGTCCCATGGCATTGATAAGGAGAATCTCATCCAAACCCTTGCCGTGAAGGCCTCGGTCCATAGCCAGCCGCCCAAGCAACATGGTTGGAACGACCGCGTATCTCGGCAGCGCTCTGCCTACGTTGGCTGGAAGATCGGCGAGCAGGATGCTTCCCGAACATGATGCGCAAAACCCCGGAACCTCCAACCCTTCCGGGCGGCGCGGTACAAAGACCGCGGTCGTGTGCTTTCGCACATGCTGCGATGCTTGTCGCTTGAGATAGTCGTCGAGAATATCGTTGCCGCAATGAAACACCTGGCGCTTGTGGTGGTGCGAAAGGCGTTCGATGGTGAGTTCCATGTCCGTCTTTAGAACTCAAGGTTGCATCAGTTTCCGATATCGCTTGACAGCTGCACGCGGTCGCGGACTGGGCTCGGGAGGATTCAGCAACGCCTTGACGACGACAGCCTGGTGTTCTGCGGTCAGCCTGATGAACCGGTCCGTCTCGATCACGCGCGGGGCGGCGTCGGACGCCGCCTCTACGACCAACTGCGACGGCGTGCATCCCTTGATCGCGGCGGCGCGCTGCAGCAGCGCCTTTTGCCGCCCCGTGACGCGCGCCTCCAGCCGTTCCTTCCGCTGCTCCCTGCTCCTCGGTCTCGGCAACGACGTCAAACCTACCTCCCGCTTGCTCGCCCCAATGTACGGCAAGACGCCGGATAGGGCAAGCACATTAACCCAGCGGGTGCAGCCGCAAAGATTCAAGGTTGCAAACCGCACGGAAAGGTTCCAGGCGATCGTAGCGGTTCCGGTGCAATTGAGCTGTCATTTCGACCGAAGCACTCTGTCATTTCGACCGAACCACGCTGTCATTTCGACCGAAGGGAGAAATCTTCCCCGCCGTTGCCGCAAGTCGAGTCCGAGGCAGAAGATTTCTCTTCGGTCGAAATGACAGCTGCGCCCCGATGTGTCAAGAATTGCATCTGTACCCTAACAGCCCGTTGAAAGAGTCGCTCAACGCGGGTCGGAGCTGTCAAGCGCGCCTCTCGATACGCGGAGTACCGCTACCCCTCGATACGCCCTTTGGGCGACTCGGGGGACGCCTCGAGGACGCGGATTTCCGCTCTCGGCGCAAAGTTCAGCCGTGTTCTCGAGTAGCCGGAACTCCGGCGTATCGAGAGACACGGCGGCGTGGAAGCGCCCAGCCCACTTTTGCACCGGGCTGCTAACCCAGCCATCCCAGGATGATCCTGTGCAATTCCCCCAGGTCTTGCACCGTCATCGTCGGTTCGCACGGGAATTTTCGGTCGGGATCGCTCCTCACCAGCACGGTGGGACAGCCCGCCAGCCGTCCCGCCTCCACGTCGTACTTGTAGTCGCCGACGACCAGCATGTGCTCGGAGGGAATGCGAAAATGCCGGCAAGCCTTCAGAATCCCATCCGGATCGGGCTTGGGAGCGGCGTCCTCGCGCGCTAGCGAGAGATCCACCTCCAATCCCAGGCGCTCCAGCGTCAGGTCCAGAGAGGCGCGGCTGTTGCGCGTCACCACTACCGTGTAGATGCCCCGGCGTGAAAGCTCGGTCAGCAGTTCCCGCGCTCCCGCAGCCGCGACCGCCTGCCGGGCCGCCGCCAGTTCCACCGCCTCCAGGCGCAACATCGCCCGCCGCCTTTGCCGTTCCGGCAGGTTCGCCAGGTCCACCAGGATGTCCCCGTCCGCCGGAAGCCCAAGGGATGTCTTGAGACTCGCAAAATCGATCATGGGCCGTGTCAGCGTCCCATCCAGATCGAACAAGACCCCCAGCAGGTCTATCCTGTCGCTCGTCCCCATGTTCGTTTTTGCCGCCTCTCGCATCCGTCCTCGTCTGACTTCAAAATTGCCACCCCGCTTCCCGCCTGTCAAGCTTATCTCCAAGAATATCAATAGGTTCAGTGTTTCGCATGGGTGTTGAATTTCTCAACGAAGTGGTCTATGGTGAGGTTACGTTTATAGGGGAGAAGAAAGCAACGCCGATTGCAGGCGTGTCCATATGGCTGAGTACCTGGGAGTCGTGATTTTTTTAGCGTTGGTCGGGATCGTCGCCGGCGGAGGACTGCTCGTCTCCAACCTCTTTGGTCCCCGCAATCCCACGCCGGAAAAACTGATTCCCTACGAGTGCGGCGTGGATCCCGTCGGCAGCGCCAAGGAGCGCCATCCGGTCAAGTTCTACCTGGTGGCGATCCTGTTTCTCCTCTTCGACATCGAGTTTCTTTTTCTGGTCATTTTGGCTATCATGTTCGCGTCGCCCCAGCTTCCCCTGACTCGCGGTCTCCTCTTCTTTGAGCTCCTCGCCTTCCTCTCGATTCTGGGCGCCGGCTTCTTTTATATCTGGCGCAAAGGAGCACTGGAATGGGACTAGAACACGAAATCGCCAACGCCCTGGGCGAGAACATCATCACCACGTCGATGGAATCGGCCATCAACTGGTGCAGGAAGAATTCGATCTGGCCGGTGACCTTGGGGCTGTCGTGCTGCGCCATTGAGATGATGGCGACGGGCGCGTCCCGCTACGACTTGGCGCGCTTCGGCTCGGAGGTCTTCCGCCCCTCGCCGCGACAGGCGGACCTGATGATCGTGGCGGGAACCGTGACCAAGAAAATGGCGCCGGTGGTCAAGCGCGTGTATGAGCAGATGGCGGAGCCGCGCTGGGTGATCGCCATGGGCGCCTGTTCCTCCTGCGGGGGGATGTACAACGTTTACAGCGTCTTGCAGGGAATCGACCAGGTCATCCCGGTCGATATCTACGTGCCCGGCTGTCCGCCTCGGCCCGAGGCGCTGATCTACGGCATCATGCAACTGCAGAAGAAGATTGAGGAGGAGCGGTTGGTCTCGCCCCAGGCGCGGGCCGCCGGCGACCTCCAACCGGCGCTTTCGGCGTAATCGTCCGAAATCGACCCATCCCTTGGCAAGGTAAGAGCATCGTGACGCACGAAGAGATCGTGGCGCGCGTCCGGGCGCGATTCCCGGACCTCCCGCGCAATGAGCGGATTTTCCGCGATGAACTGGAGCTGTCCGTTCCGCGCGAGCAGCTGCTCGAAGTCTGCCGTTTTCTCCGCGACGACCCCGACTTGGCTTTCGACCTCCTGCAGGAAGTCACGGCGGTCGACTGGCTGCCCAAGGGCCGCGTGCCCTTTGACGGCATTTACCATCTCTGGAGCGTCCGCCACAATCACGGCCTGCATCTGCGCGTCCCCATTCCCGAGGACGATTGCGCCTGCCCCTCGCTGGTCCCCGTCTGGGAGGCCGCCACTGTGGCTCGAACGCGGGACCTACGACGACTCTTCGGTATTGTTTATTCCGGCCATCCCGACCTGCGGCGCATCCTCCTGCCCCACGACTGGCAGGGCTGGCCGCTGCGCAAGGACTTCCCCCTGGGCGGCGAGGAGAGCTTTTACACCAAGCAGAGCTCCGAGCCTTTCGCCGGCGAGACCCCCGGCATGGTCCCCCGCCGTCCCGACTGGCCGCGCTTCCCCGACCGCGGCAAGATGGCTTCGCACAAGGAGCAGCCTAAGTGAGTACCCAACTGCTCGATATGCAGACTCTGGACGACCGCACCCAACTGATGACCCTCAACGCGCGGTCCCCAGCATCCCAGTACGCACGGCGTGCTCCAGGTTGTCCTGCAACTGGACGGCGAGCGCGTGGTTTCCGCCCGGCCGGAAATCGGCTATCTGCATCGCGGCAAGGAGAAGATCGCCGAGTACAAAACCTGGCACAAGTGGATTCCCTACACCGACCGCATGGACTACATCTCGCCCATGTCCAACAACTACGGATACATCAGGGGCCATCAGAAGCTCATGCAGGTCGAAGTGACGCCGCGCTGCCGGCATCTGCGCACCATGCTCGTGGAAATGGCGCGGATTTCCAGCCATCTCCTTTGGCTGGGCTGCAACGCCATGGACATCGGCGCCGTCACCGTGTTCCTCTATACTTTCACCGAGCGGGAGTTTCTTTACGACCGCTTTGAAGAGGCCAGCGGCGCGCGCTTTACCGTCAGTTACATGCGCACCGGCGGACTGGCGCGGGACGTGCCGCCGGGTTGGGAAAAGAAGGTCGAGCAGGGCCGGGGATGCCCGCCAAGATCGACGAGTGGGAAGGCCTCCTGACGGAGAATCCCATCTGGCTGGAGCGCACCCGGGGCGTCGGCGTGATCGACGGCCCCACCGCCCTCAACTGCGGCCTGACCGGCCCCTCGCTGCGCGCCTCCGGCGTCCCCTACGACGTGCCGCGCCCGCCCTACCTGCTCTACGACCAGTTGGACTGGAACGTGGCTACCGAGACCGGCGGCGACGTTTACGCCCGCTACCTCGTGCGCATCAAGGAGATGCGCGAGAGCGTGTCCATGCTCCTGCAACTCGCGCCCACCCTACCCGGCGGTCCGGTCAATATCGACGATCCCAAGTTCATCTATCCCCCGCGGGCGCGTCCATCACGACATGGAGCCTCATCCACCAGTTTCTTCTGGCTTCCGAGGGTTACGCCGTGGACGAGGGCGACTGCTATGCTTCAGCATCGAGGCAAGGGCGAGCTGGGCTTTACATCGTCAGCGACGGCGGACGCCGCCCCTATCGCGTCAAGGTCCGCTCGCCCAGCTTCTGCAACCTGTATCTCCTGGATCGGCTCTGTCGCGGTACATGGTCTCCGACGTGGTCGCCAACATCGGAAGTCTCGACATCGTCCTGGGTGAGGTGGACCGATGAAGAAACATGGGATCAGCACCTGTTTTCCCGCCGCTGCTCGCGGGGATCAAGAGACAACCTGGAAAACAGGCGCTGACCCCATTTCTCCGGAGGTGGACCGTTGAAGCCCCCCCTGGAATGCGCGCTTGAGATTCTGGCGCCCGCGCGGGAGTATATCGAGCATCTGCTCTCACTATCCCGACCGCCGCAGCGCGGTCATCCCGCTGCTGCACAAGCTGCAGGAGCCTGGAGGGCTTCGTCTCCGGCCAGGGCATGGAGGAAGTCGCCGCCGTGCTCGGCCTGTCGCCCGGCTACGTGCAGAGCGTGGCTACCTTTTACGGCATGTTCCACTTCCGGCCGGTGGGACGGCACGTTATCTCGGTCTGCGACAGCATCAGTTGCGCCCTCCTCGGCTCCGAGACGCTCGTGCACTATCTGGAAAAGAAGCTTGGCGTCGCGGTCGGCGAGACTACGCCCGACCGGCGCTTCACTCTGCGCGAGGTCGAGTGTTTGGGCGCCTGCGACCGCGCCCCGTCATGCTCGTCAACGCCACCCTCTACGACCATCTCACGCCGCAGAAGATCGACGCGATTCTGGAGCAGCACCGGTGAGCGACGTCCGTTCCTATCAACCCTTCTTCTGGTCGACACCGGCAGGCGCCGGCAGACGCTCGTCGATTACGAGGCGGAGGGGCTACGCCACGCTGCGGCGCGTGCTGGAAACCATGTCGCCCGCGGATGTCATGCCGAGGAAGTGAAGAAGTCCGGCCTGCGCGGGCGCGGCGGCGCCAGCTTTCCCACCGGCATGAAGTGGGGCTTCCTTCCCAAGGACTATCCCGGACCCCGGTATCTCGTCTGCAACGCCGACGAAGGCGAACCGAGGAACCTGCAAGGACCGCCCATTCTCGAGTGGCTGCCGCATCGCCTCATCGAGGGCAGGCATGTTTCATCTGCTGCTACGCCATCGGCGCCCTGGCTGGCGTACATCTACATCCGCGGCGAATACTATGACGCCATGAACGCCGTCAACGAGGCGCTGGCGGAGGCCTATCGGCGCGGATACCTGGGCCGGAGCGTGATGGGTAAACAATTCGCCTGCGACATCTACACCCATCCCGGCGCGGGCGCCTACATCTGCGGCGAGGAGACGGCGCTCTTGGACAGCCTTGAAGGCAAGCGCGGCCATCCCCGCGTCAAGCCCCCCTTCCCCGCGATTGCGGGACTCTATGCGCGCCCCACCGTCATCAACAACGTCGAGACGCTGGCCAGCCTTCCCCTGATTCTGGAGAAGGGCGGCGACTGGTTCGCCGCGATGGGTCCCAACAAGAGCAAGGGCTTCCGCCTCTTCTCCGTCTCCGGGCACGTCAAGCATCCCGGCAACTTCGAGGTTCCGCTGGGAACCACCTTCCGGCAGTTGATCTACGACCTGGCCGGCGGAATGCGCAGCGACAAGCCGTTGAAGGCCTTCATTCCCGGCGGCGCCTCCGCGCCCATCTTCACGCCCGAGCATCTGGACTTGCCGCTCGACTTCGAGGCCGTCGCCGAGGCCGGCTCGATGCTGGGCAGCGGCGCCGTGATCGTGATGGAAGAGGGAACCTGCATGGTCTGGGTCGCCAAAAAGCTCTCCCGCTTCTTCCGCGACGAGAGCTGCGGCCAGTGCCTGCCCTGCCGCGAGGGAACCGCCTGGCTCAACAAGATTCTCACCCGCATCGAGGACGGCCGGGGCAGCCTGGAGGAACTGGAGATCCTTCTGGACGCCTCCTCCAACATGACCGCCCGCTGCATCTGCGTCCTGCCCGACGCCGCCGCCGGCCCGGTGCAAAGCACGCTCAAGTATTTTCGCCATGAGTACGAAGAGCACTTGCGGTTGGGGCGCTGTCCGTTTAGAAACGGCGATGGACGGTCGCCTGTTGCAGACAGCGCCGGCAAAGTGGCGCACTCCCAAGAAGACGGAAAGCACCTATGAGCACGCTGGAAACGCCCACGCGCACCGATCTCGTGAACGTGACCATCGACGGCCATCCCATGAGCGCGCCCAAGGGCACGCTCGTGATCGATCTCTGCAAGCAGCTGGGCATCGACATCCCGCACTATTGCTATCATCCCAGCCTCTCCATCGTGGCCTCCTGCCGCATGTGCCTGGTGGAAGTGGAAAAAATGCCCAAGCTGGCCCCCGCCTGCCAACTGGTCGTACAGGAGGGCATGGTCGTCCGTACCCACACGGACAAGGTTGAGAAGCACCGCGCCGCGCAGATGGAGTTCTTCCTGCTCAATCATCCGCTCGACTGCCCGGTTTGCGACAAGGGGGGCGAATGCCGCCTGCAGCGCTACAGCATGGACTACGGATCGGCCTTCTCGCGCTTCTCCGACGACAAGCGGCGCTATCCCAAGCAGAACATCGGCCCCTTGATCGACCTGGAGATGAACCGCTGCATCCACTGCACGCGCTGCGTCCGCTTCTCCGGCGAGGTCGCGGGCGAGCACGAGCTCTACATGATGGAGCGCGCCGACCGGTCGTACATTTCCACCTTCATGAGCCGGCCCGTGATGGGACCGCTCTCGGGCAACGTCATCGAGCTCTGCCCCGTCGGATGCCTGACCGACAAGGTGTTTCGTTTTTCGGCCCGCGTGTGGGAACTGAAACAGACGCCGGTGTCGTGCGCGCACTGCCCGGCCGGCTGCTCGCTCAATCTCTGGTCGCGGCGCCGGCAGGTGCATCGCGTCACGCCCCTGGGCGAGCTGGAAGACAACCAGAACTTCATCTGCAACAAGGGACGCTATCTGTCCAACTTCTCGGACCACGCGGACCGCGTGGATACGCCCCGCATCGCCGACGCCTCGGGCCGCCGGCCCGTTTCCGTCGAGGAGGCGCTCGCCGCCGCGGCGGCCGCTCTGGAGAAAGCAAAAAGGGAGCACGGCCCCGACGGCATCGCCATCCTGGCCGACGGACGCCGTACTTGCGAAGAGTACTACCTGCTCTCGCGGCTGGCGCGCGCTGCGCTGGGCACGGCCAACCTGGACTATCGCACCGAGCTGCGGCATCCCTCGGCGGGCGCGGCGCAGGCCATGCTGGCGGCGCGTTCGAGCGCTGAACCCGGCCGCCCCGGCAGCGTCGTAATCCTGGGCAGCGACCTCTACGGCGAAGCGCCCATCGCCGCTCTCGAAATAAAAGAGCAAATCCGACGCAAGGGCGGCTCGCTCCTCATCGCCCATCATCGCGCCTGTCCCTGGTTTTACCAGTACGCCCAGGCGCAACTGGTTTACAACCCGGGCCAGGCGGCGGACTTCATCCATGCGCTGCTCAAGGCGAGCCAGGAATATCTGGACGATGCGGCGGCGGAGCGGGCGGGCCTCGTGCCGCAGCACGTGCGCGACTTGGCCGCCCTCCTGCCCACGCTTCCCGGCGGTACGCTGCTGGTGGGCGCGCGCAGCATCGACGGCCCGCGCGCGGGCGAGACCGCCCTGGCCGTCCTGCGGCTCTTGGAGCGGCTCAAGACTTGGGGCGACTGGGAGATGCGCCTGGTGATGCCCGAGGCCAACGGCCGCGGCGCTTTCGAGGCGGGTTTCTTGCCCGCCGATCTATCCCCCGCCGCCGGCGCCCTCTCCGCCGCCTGGGGCGGCGAAGTCAACGCCGCCGCCGGCCTCTCCTCGCCCGAGATCGTCGCCGCCGCCCTGGCGGGAACCGTCAAGACGCTCGTGCTCGTGGGCGAAGACTGCCTCGCCGTCCTGGACGGTCCCACCCGCGACGCGCTCGTGCGCAAGCTGGAGACGCTCATCACCTTTTCGTCCTTCAATCCCCCCGCCTCCTGGCCGGGCATCCAGTTCCCCATCGCCACGCGCTACGAGGACGAGGGCGCCACGCTGGACCTGTGGGGAAGGGAAGTCTCCGGGAAAAAGGCCTTCGATCCCCCGCCGCGCGTCTTGCCCCTGCGCGAACTCTGCCTGCAACTGGCGGCTCGGCTGGGAAAGAAGTGGAACTACGCTTCCGCCCGGGACGTGACGCTGGACTGGAAACGGCTGCGCCCCTCGCTCACAAAGATAGGCGCCCCCGACCTGTCCGCCGGCGCGACCTCCGGCATCCTGGCCTCCGGTGAACTCTGGTGGATTGTGGACCCGCATCTCTTCGGCCGCGACCCGCTGGCCCATCGCTCCCCGGCTTGCGACTTGACAGCGCCCCGGCTCAAAGGGCAGATTCACCCGGCTACCGCGCGCGCCCTCGGTTTGTCCAAGCTGGGGCGCCTGCGCGTCTGGAACGATTCCGGTGAGGTCGTCATCCCCGTGGAAGTCACCCCCCTGGCCGCCGCCGGCGCTCTCTACGCGCCGCGCAATCTCGTGCCCCTTCATCCCGGCGGCGAGTATCCCGCGCGCCTCAAGGTGGAGTGCGAAACATGAACCCGGATTCCGGCGTGGTCGTCTTCATCAAGGCGGCCGTGGTCCTTTTGATCGCGCTTCTGGCCGTGCCCATCGCCGTCTGGTTCGAGCGCCGCGTGATCGCGCTCCTGCAGGATCGCCTCGGCCCCAACCGCGTCGGGCCGGCGGGCATCTTGCAGCCCATCGCCGACGCCGTCAAACTCATGTTCAAGGAGAACGTGGTCGTCTCCGGCGCCGACTCGATGGTTTACAAATTGGCCCCCGCCTTCGCCATGGTCCCCTCCCTCTTGGCCTTTACCGTCATTCCCTTCACCGGCCCGACCGACTTCTTCGGCTGGCTGTCGGCCCCGACGCGCCTGCAAGTCGCCGACCTCAACATCGGCCTTCTCTTCATCTTCGCCGCCTCCTCGCTCTCGGTGTACGGCGTGTGCCTGGGCGGCTGGTCCTCCAACAACAAGTGGTCGCTTCTGGGCGGCATGAGAAGTTCGGCCCAGATGGTCAGCTACGAGATCACCCTGGGCCTGTCCGTCCTCGGCGTCCTGATGATTTCGGGAACCATCAGCCTTTCGGGCATCGTGGAAGCGCAGTCGGCCGGCGTCTGGCACTGGTACGTGTGGAAACAGCCGCTGGCGTTCGCCCTCTTCGTCGCCGCCATGTTCGCGGAGACCAATCGCCTGCCCTTCGACCTGCCCGAGGCCGAGTCGGAGTTGACCGGCGGCTACCATACCGAGTACAGCAGTCTTCGCTTCGCGCTTTTCTTCATGGGCGAGTACGCGGCCATGTTCGCCATGTCCGCGCTCGCCATCACGCTCTTTCTCGGCGGCTATCACGCGCCGGCGCTGTGGAACGTCACCCTGGTCCCCGAGAGCGTCGCCTGGCTGTGGCAGCTGGGTTGGTTCATCGTCAAGGCGCTGGCGTTCCTCTTCCTCTTCGTCTGGGTGCGTGGCAGCTGGCCCAGGCTGCGCTACGACCAATTGATGGCGCTGGGCTGGAAGGTGTTCCTGCCGTTGGCCCTGCTCAACCTGCTCCTGACTGCAGGCGTGATGACCGTCTTCGACCGCCCCTCGCTCGGGCTAAATCCAGTACGCTCGTGCTCTTTGTCGCCTCGCTGGGACTTTGGCCTGCGCGGACGTGCTGGTCACGCGCCGCCTGCGCCGCGGAAGGAGGACGGCGTGATCCTCGAACTGGCCAAGGGCCTGGCGATCACCTTCCGCCACATGTTGCAGAAGAAGGTGACGGTCCAGTATCCCGAAGAGCTGCGCCCCCGCGCGCCTTACTATCGGGGATTGCACAAACTGCAGCGCTACGCCGACGGCCTGGAGCGCTGCGTCGGCTGCGCTCTCTGCGCCGCCGTCTGCCCCTCCGACGCCATTTACCTGGAGGCCGAGGAGAACGACCCCAATGACCCCGTGTCGCCCGGCGAGCGCTACGCCAAGGTGTACGTGATCAACGAGCTGCGCTGAATCTTCTGCGGTTTAGGCGAGGAGGCGTGTCCCGATAAAGCCATCGTGATGGGCGATAACTTCGAGTTCGCCAACCGCGAGCGCGCGGATTTCATTTATGAGAAGGAACAACTCCTGGTCCCCAGGGATCAGGGTTTCGGTACGTACCAGAAGCACGAGTTTTAGTACTGTGGAGTGCGGCAACTTGCCGCCGCGCAGAAATAAATATGGAGTGCGGCAGCTTGCTGCCGCGCAGGAGCGAGTGTGGAGTCGGCAGCTGGCTGCCGCCGGCCGCCGTCCTCCACATCGCGCTGGCAATCCCCCGCACTCCACGACGGAGAGGAAAGAGCAATTCGCATGGCGTCCCTCGCTTTCGGCATCCTGGCGCTCCTGACCATCGCCTCCGCGCTGGCGGTCGTCTTCCTGCCCCGCACCTTCCAATCCGCGGTGTGGCTGATGGTCTGCCTGATCACCATCGCGGGCCACTTTCTTCTCATGGGTTCCGAACTGGTCGCCGTGCTGCAGATCATCGTCTACGCGGGCGCCGTCGTCGTCCTCTTCGTGTTCGTCATTCAGTTGCTCAACATGGACCCGCAGGAGACGCCCGTCCGCCTGCACGCGCGGCGGCGCGAGTGGGCCGTGCGCGTGGCGGTCGTGTTCGCGCTCGTGGTCGGCCTCTTCGCCCTGCTCCGCGGCGCCCCGGCCGCTTCCCATGCCGGCCCCCCCGTCCTCGACTTCGAACACATCCGTCAATTGTGCGCCCTCTTTCTCTCCCAGCACCTGCTTGCGTTTGAATTGACCTCCGTGCTGCTTCTGGCCGGCATCATCGGCGCGGTGCTCTTGGCCAAGAAGGAATACCTCAAACGCTGATATTGGATAACACAGAAACTCATGGGACCGACGCTCGACCAGATGCTTGTTCTCTCCGCCGCCCTCTTCGGCATCGGCATGATCGGTACGATCGTGCGCCGCAGTACCATCGCCGTGTTCATGTCCATCGAATTGATGCTCAACGCCGCCAACCTGGCGATCCTCGCCTTCGGGCGCGCGCACGGCGTCATGGAGGGCGGCATCCTGGTCTTCGTGGTGATGACCGTCGCCGCCGTCGAGGTGGGCGTGGGTTTGGCCATCCTCGTCGCCCTTTTCTATTTTCGTGACTCGACCAATCTCGATGAAATCGACCAGTTGAAAGGCTGATAAGCCGTGAGCGCGCGAGACTTCATCTATCTGTGTCCGTTCCTGGTCCCGCTGGCGGGCGCCCTGGCCGTGCTCATGCTGGACGGCGTCAACAGGAAGAAGGACGACTACTGGTCGCTGGGCGTGATCGCATTTGTGATGTCGCTTGGGACCGGCGCCTGGTTCCTCTCTTATGGTTGGGCGGTCGGCTCCCCGGTGCAGGTCTTCAGCGCCCTGCGGCTGGACGGACTGGCCGTCTTCGCGGGGGTCATGGTCAGCTTTTGCACCGCCGTGGTCGCGCTGTTGTGCCATGAGTATCTCCGCCGCGAGAACATTCCCCCGGGCGCGTTTTACAGCCTCCTCTTGATCGCCGCACACGGCCTCATCCTCTTGGCCGCCTGCACCGACTGGATCGCGTTTTTCGTCTGCCTGGAGATCGCCTCCGTGCCGCTGTACATTCTCTCCGGCGTGGAGAAACGGCACCACGCCAGCCGCGAGGCGGCGCTGAAGTTCTTTCTCCTCGGGGCCGTGGCGGGCGCCCTGGTGCTTTACGGCATCGCGTTCATCTTCGGCGCGACGGGAACCACCGCCATGCGGCCGGACGGTCCGCTGTCGCCGCAGTGGGCGCTATCTCCTCATCGGCGCGCCCCTGCTTTGGCCGGACTCTGCTTTCGCTGGGCGTGGCGCCCATGCACTTCTGGGCGCCCGATACCTTCGAGGGTGCGCCCACCCCGCTCGTCGCCTTCATCGCTACCGCCAGCAAGGTGGGCGTCTTCGTCGCGCTCGTGCGCGTGCTCCGCCGCCTTCTGCCCAGCCGCCGCTCCAGTCCGCCGGTTCTTCCTGGTCACGCTGCTCTATTGGATCGCGCTCATTTCCATGATTTTCGGCAACGTGATGGCGGTCGTCCAAACGCAGATCAAGCGCATAAGCTCGCCTACTCCAGCAGCATCGCGCACGGCGGTTACATGCGTCGCCGCCACCGTCGTGCTGGCGGGGCGGGCGGCGACGGCGCCCGCGCCGCCCTCGTATATCGCCGCCTATTGCATGATGACCCTGGCCGCTTTTCCCGTCTTGGTCGCGCTGGGACGCCAGGGCGACCGCGATATGGCCCAATACACCGGCCTCTTCGAACGCCAGCCTGGCCTGCCATCATTCACCTGCTCGCCCTGCTTTCCATGACGGGCATTCCTCTCACCGTTGGGTTTCATAGGCAAGTATGCCGTTTTTGTGACGGCCGCGCGCGATTACCTTGGCCTCGTCCTCATCGCGCTGTTGACCTCCGTGATTGCGGCGTACTATTACATCAAACTTCTGGTCTACATGTACATGCGGCCTGAGATGGGCATGGTTCTCCTGCCGCAGTCCTATGGCTACCGCATTCGTCTGGCGCTCGTGGTCACGGCCCTGTCGGTCGTCGGTTTTGGAATCCTCCCGCAGTCGCTCCTCTCCTGGATCGGGGCGCTGGCGGCGCGCATCTGGTAGGAAGAGACGATGGACTACGCGGTTTACGCAATCCCGATCATCATGGCCCTCGCCTCCCTCTTCTGCGGAGTCCTCGGCTCGCGCGCCAAGCGCTTCTGCGGCCCCGTGGCTACCGCCGCCATGTTCGTCACGCTCATCCTGTCTTCCTACCTCCTGGTCAGGGTCCTGGGCGCCCCCGACGGGCCATTGAGCGTGCGCAGTTCCGTTCCCTGGATTACCGCCGGAGGTCTGAGCGTCAATCTTAGTTTCCACGTCGATGCCTTGACCACCGTCATGCTCATGGTCGTCAGCTTCGTCGGCTTTTGGATCTTTCTTTACGCCAACGGTTACATGGCCGGCCATCCACGCATTCATCTGTTCTTCTGTTACTTCTCCATGTTCGCCTGCGCCATGTACATTTTGGTCTTGGCCGACAACCTGCCTCTGCTTTTCGTGGGCTGGGAAGGCGTGGGACTCTGCTCGTATCTTCTGATCGGTTATTATCGCGAAGAGGACTGGTGCAACGACGCCGGCCGCAAGGCCTTCATCGTCAATCGCATCGGCGACTTTGGCTTTCTTCTGGGCATGTTCGTGCTTTTCTGGAGCGCGGGAACGCTGGAGATTTCAGAGCTGATTAATCGCCGCGAGGCCATCGCCGCCATTCTTCCGCTGGCGACTTTGCTTCTTTTCGTCGGCGCGACGGGCAAGTCGGCGCAGATTCCCCTCTACGTCTGGCTTCCCGACGCCATGGCCGGCCCCACGCCCGTCTCCGCTCTCATCCACGCCGCGACCATGGTCACCGCCGGAGTGTACATGGTGGCCCGGCTCGCGCCTCTCTTTGTCCTCGGCGGATATACCATGACCGTGGTCGCCGTCATCGGGACCAGCACCGCCATGGTCGCCGGATTCATCGCACTGACTCAGAACGACATCAAGAAGGTCCTCGCCTACTCAACTGTGAGTCAACTTGGATATATGTTCCTCGCACTGGGCACGGGCGCCTTTACCGCGGCGATCTTTCATCTGTTCACCCACGCCTTCTTCAAGGGCTGCCTCTTTCTCGGCGCGGGTAGCGTGATCTGCGCGTTGCACCACGAGCAGGACATGCGCAAAATGGGCGGGTTGAGAAAGAAGATGCCCGTCACGTTCCTCACCTTCGTCCTCTCCGGTGCGGCCCTGGCGGGCGTTCCATTGCTTTCCGGTTCCATTTCCAAGGACGCCATCATCGAGAGCGCCTTCACGCGCGGGAACTATTTGCTCTGGTTCGGTTCAGTCGTCACGGCGGTTCTGACGGCGTTTTACACCTTCCGCGCCGTCTTCATGACCTTCTTCGGTCGGTTTCGCGGCGGCGACGAGGCCTGGCATCATGTGAATGAGTCGCCGCGCGTGATGACCCTGCCGTTGGTGGTACTCGCCTTCTTCGCCGTGATTGCAGGCGCCTTCAACTGGCCCCATCTCTTCGGCGGCCATACGGCCTTCTCGGAATTCCTCGAGGCCAAGACCGCCGGGTTGATGACCGTCGCTGCCGTCGGCGCAGGCGAGGCGCATGAACTGGCGACCTGGCAGGAGTGGCTCCTCACCGGCATGATGTGGGTGCTTGCCCTTTGCGGCGTGGCCTTCGCCGCCCTTCCTCTACGTCGCCGTCCGGCGGCTGGCTGGAGTCCATGGCCCGCAATCTCCAGTTTCTCTATCGCGCGTCGCAGAACAAGCTGGGCGTGGATGAATTTTACGACCGCGTGTTCGTCAAGCGCCTGTTGACCGCGGCGTGGCTGGCGAGCGTGTTTGACGCGATGGGCATCGATGGCGTCGTCCACGGCCTCGCTGCCCTGGTGCAAGCGACCGGACGCAAGCTGCGCGCCCTTCAGTCAGGCCAGGCGCAGAGCTACGTGCTCGGCATGTTCATCGGCGCCGTGATCATTCTCGCCGTCGTCTGGTTGAGCGCCTAGAGGGAACCATGTATTTACTGCCGATACTCGTTTTTGTCCCACTTTTGGTCGCGGTGCTCCTGCTCCTCGCGCCGCGCTCGACCTCTCCCAACCTCGTGCGCATGGTCGCGCTCGTCGCCTCCGGCTTGATCGCGCTCTGGTCCCTTGGGTTGCCGCTCAGCGGCGCCAGGGTGGACTACTCCATTCCGTGGTTCTCCGCCTGGAGCTGGTCGGTCAACTTCAGTTTGGTCGCCGACGGTCTTTCCACGCCCCTGATTCTTTTGACGACGATTCTTAATTTCAACTGTGTTCTTTACTCCGTGGGCGTGATTCGCAAGAGCGAACCGGCCTATTACTTTTGTCTTTTTTTGCTGGAGGCCGGAATCGTCGGAACGTTTCTGGCCGGCGACCTTTTCGTGTTTTACGTTTTCTGGGAAATGATGCTGATCCCCCTTTATTTCATCATCGGCATCTGGGGCTCGGAGCAGCGCATCTACGCCGCCGTCAAGTTCTTCCTTTTCACGCTGGCCGGTTCGATTTTCATGCTGCTTGCCATCATCGTGCTGTATAATCAGACGGGGACTTTCGACGTGGCCGCACTCGCCGCGCTCGCCCCACGACTGGATCCCGTCACGCAGAAGTGGCTTTTCTGGGGCTTTTTCGTCGCCTTCGCCATCAAGGTTCCGCTGTTTCCGTTGCATACCTGGTTGCCCGACGCGCATACGCAGGCGCCTACCGCCGGTTCCATCATGCTCGCCGGCGTACTGCTTAAAACCGGCGCCTACGGCATCCTGCGTTTTTGCATCCCCTTCTTCCCCGCGGCAGCCGCCGAGGCGGCCGGATTCATCAACACGCTGGCCGTAATCGCCATCATCTACGGCGCGCTCCTCGCCTTTGCGCAAAAGGACCTCAAGCGCCTGATTGCGTACTCCTCCGTCTCGCACATGGGTTTTGTGATTTTGGGTTGCTTTACCTGGAACGTCCCCGCCATTTCAGGCGGCATCATGCAGATCATCAATCACGGCATTTCCACGAGCGGTCTCTTTCTTTGCGCCGGTCTGATTTACGATCGCACCCACACGCGCCAAATGAAGGAACTCGGCGGCCTCGCCGACCCGCTGGGGAGACTGACCGGCTTCTTCGCCATCATGATGCTTTCGTCTGCGGGCCTGCCCTTTCTGAATGGTTTCGTGGGCGAGTTCCTGGTGCTGTTGGGCAGCTGGAAGAACAGCGTGTGGCTGACCGTTTTCGCCGCTACCGGCGTCGTCCTGGGCGCGATTTACCTGCTCAAGATGTTTCAGGCCGGGATGCTTGGCAAACCGGCCAAGAGCGAATATGCAAAATTGCGGGACATCGGATTGCGCGAGAGTCTTGCGCTGATGTTGCTTGTGATACCCGCATTCTGGATCGGCATCTATCCGAAGCCGGTTCTTTCCGTGGTTGAGCGGGAGGCGGCGAAGATTGAGAAAACTATGAGTACCGCGCTTCCTTCGGGAACCTCGATGATTGAGGGCCGCGCGCTCTGGGCGGTCGCCGACGAACGCGACGTGCAGGACTGAAGGGGGTCGGACGTGGCGACTCCTCCCGCGCATCAGATTCTTCTTCCCAAGTTGACGGACCGCATGACGCAGGGCAAGGTGCTGCGCTGGCTGGTGCGCGAAGGGGCCCAAGTCAGACGCGGCGACTTCGTGGCTGAGGTGCAGACGGACAAGGCCGCCATGCAGGTCGAGTCGCCGCGCGAAGGCCGCATCCGGCGCTTTCTCGTCCCCCTGGGCGCGGACGTCTCCGTCGGCGCCGCGCTGGTCGAACTCGAGCCTCCGCCGATGCGGAGAGAAACCGGCCCCGCGCCGCCGCGCGCCCTCCCCAATCCCACCGGCGACATTACTGACGAAGATCAGATGCTCGTCTTGGATCAGGAGGAACTGACGCGCGTCTATGAGATGACGCGCGCCTGGCGGGAGATTCCACAGGCGGTCGTGCATTGCCGGATTAACGTGGAAAAAGCCGTCGCGGTGGTCGCCGACTACAACCGCGGTTTTCGTGAACCTGAACGCAAAGCTCTTCGCCGAGCGGATCGCCCTGGTGGCCGCCGTGCGCCTTGGAGAAAATCCCCCAGCTCAACGCGCGCTCTGACGGACGGCGCGTCCTGCGGAAGAAGAAGGTCAATCTCGATTCGTGGTGGATGTCGACGGGCGCGAGATCGTGGCGGTACTCGCCGACGTGGCGCGCATGTCCGCGCCGGATCTGTTGGGAAGTCTGCGGTCGCTGGAGGCGCTGGCGCGACGCGGTCAACTCACCGCCGAACAGCGCAGCTATGAGACCCTGCTGGCGCAGGTGCTGCCCTTCGAGGCCATCGGCCGCTTCTCCGCACCCATCCTTCCTCCCACGGTCGCCCGCCTGGGCGTGGGCGGCGTGCGCGCCGACAAGACGCAGACGCTGACGTTGACCCTGGATTGCCGCGTGATTACCGTGGCCCTGGCCAGCGACTACTTGCGCGCCGTCCGACGCCTCATGGCCAACCCCGTCGCCCTCATGTTCCCACCCGAGCCGTAGTTGCGCAGCGTGCTGCGCCTGCCGCCATTCGCGCCGTAGCGGCGACTCTCAGTCGCCGGTCCCGGCGGCGTTCCCGCCGCCGACGCGAGCGGCGGGCAACCCTTCACGCATAACGCGCCAGATGTTCCTGGAGCTCGCTCAGGCTCCGGTTCACGTCCTGTCGGGCATCGTCCACCGACAGTGTGATCACGTCCCCGCTCCAATCCACGGCCACCCCGGACAGCTGGCTGTCGAACACCCATTCGGCCTCGACCAAGAGTTGGATGGCGCCGAACACGTCGTCGCTGGAGTTCAGGATGTACTCGTCGATGTTGAACTCCTCCGCCAGCGCCTTGCGGAGCGTGGGAAGCTGGATGACGTGCTGCATGGCCGGCCGCCTTGGTGCAATGAATGGGACGCCATCTCGCGTCGCGGCGGTTACGCTAGCACGCATGGGCCGCCCGTGCAAGCGCTTGAATTGCGCGCCCGATTCTGATTTACTGGCGCCATCATGCGGGATGAAAGCACCATGAAACCCATCGCCGAGCAGTTGGAGGTGTTCCGTCGGGGCGTGGTCGCCATCGAGACGGAGGCCGAACTGGTCGACAAACTCAAGCTCGGCCGGCCCCTGCGCGTCAAGTTGGGCGTCGATCCCACTGCGCCCGACTTGCATCTCGGCCACACCGTACCGTTGCGCAAGCTGGCCGACCTTCAGGTCCTCGGCCACCGGATCATTTTTCTCATCGGCGACTTTACCGCCATGATCGGCGATCCGACCGGCCGCGTCAAAACGCGGCCCCCGCTCTCGCGCGACGAGGTGCGCGAGCACGCCCGCACCTACGTCCAGCAGGTCTATAAGGTCCTCGATCCGGAAAAGACGGAAATCCGCTACAACAGCGAATGGTATGAGAAGATGGGGCTGGCCGAGTTCCTCAAACTCACCGGCCAGGTCACGCTGGCGCGCATGTTGGAGCGCGACATATTCCAGCGCCGCATGGTGGAGCAGGCGCCCATCCACCTGCACGAACTGTTGTACTGCATTCTCACCGCCTATGATTCCGTGGCGCTCCAGGCAGACGTCGAGATCGGCGCCACCGAACAGACCTTCAACATGCTCATGTCGCGCCCCGTGCAGGAGTATTACGGCCAGCCGCGCCAGGTTGTCATGTCCTTGCCCATGCTGGAGGGAACCGACGGCGTGCAGAAGATGTCCAAGAGCCTGGGCAACTACATCGGCATCGACGAGCCGCCCGCGACCATGTTCGCCAAGACCATGTCGATCCCCGACCGCCTGATCCTGAAGTACTTCACGCTGACAACCGCCGTTTCCACGTCCGAGATCGAGTCGATGGAGCGCGAGCTGGCCTCCGGCGCGCCGCCCATGGAGCTGAAGCGCAGGCTGGCGCGCGTAATCACCGCCATGTATCACGGCGAGTCCGCGGCGGCTGCCGCCGAGAAGGAGTTCCGGCTGCACGAGACGCGCGCATGTCCGGACTGCGGGACGCTCAACCCTTACGTCAACGCCGTCTGCAAGAAGTGCGGCCATCGCTTCGCCGACTTCCTGGCTCCTGACGAGATGCCGGAAGTCATCCTTTCTCCCGCCGAGTTGCGAGACGGCGCCATCGGCGTGATCGAGCTCTTCGACCGCGCAAAGTTCCCCGACCGGAACGGGCAGCCCATGAGCCGGAGCGCGCTGCGCCGCATGGTGAAGCAGGGCGGCCTGCGAGTGGATGGCGAGACCCAGCGGGACGAAAACGCGCGACTTCATCCCCGCGACGGCTTGGTACTGGCCGTAAGGCAAGCGCCAGCCTGCTCGCGTCCGCATATCCCCTCTCCCTCGGGGAGAGGGCCAGGGTGAGGGGGAACTCTCCTCTCCCTCGGGGAGAGGGCCAGGGTGAGGGGGAACTCCCCTCTCCCTCAGGGAGAGGGCCAGGGTGAGGGGGAACTAAACGCAAGCGCCATGCACACCTTTGCACCGCCGCGCGGCATGCGCGACTTCTATCCCGAGGACTTTCGCGCCCGCGACGCTCTCTTCTCCGCCTGGCGCGAAACTGCGCGACTGTGGGGCTTTGAGGAGTACGACGCGCCCGTGGTCGAGACCCTCGACCTTCTGGAACGCAAGGCCGGCGAGGAAATCAGCGAACAAATCTACGCGTTTCAAGATAAGAGCGGACGCGGATTGGCCCTTCGTCCCGAACTTACGCCCAGCCTGGCCCGCATGATCATCGCGCGCCAGGGAGCTCTGAGTTTCCCGCTCAAGTGGTCCGCCATCGCTCAGTGCTTTCGCTATGAACGCATGACGCGCGGCCGTAAGCGCGAGCACTATCAGTGGAACCTGGACATCGTCGGCGAGGAGTCCGTCCTGGCCGAGGCGGAAGTGCTTGGCGCGGCCATCGCCGCTTTGCGTCGGCTCGGCTTGTCCCATGAAGACTTCCGCGTGCGTGTCGGCAGCCGCGCCGTGCTCGCCGGTCTTTTCGCCCGCAGCGGCATTGCGCCGGAACATTTCACCGCCCTTTGTCTGGCCTTGGACAAGCGCGGCAAGATCAGCGACGACCAGGTGCGGGAACTCCTCCGCGCGGAGGGCGTCGGTGAAGCGGACGCGGGACGCGTGTTCGAGATGCTGGCTCTCCGGTCGCTGGAGGACGTGGACGGCCGACTGGCCGGGGACTCGGCCGTCGCGGATCTGCACACGCTCTTCGACCACGCGCGCGACCTCGGCTTTGGGCAGTATCTTGACTTTGATCTAACTGTGATTCGCGGACTGGGATATTATACCGGCATCGTATTTGAAGCGTTCGATACCGCGGGCCGCTTCCGCGCGATTTTCGGCGGTGGCCGCTATGACAACCTGCTTTCCACGCTGGGCGGGGAGAGAATGCCGTGCGTGGGGCTGGGTTTCGGCGACGTGGTCGTCATGGAGCTCCTGGCGCAGCTGGGCAAGGCTCCCGCGACCGCTCGCGGCCTCGAGTACGCCGTCGGCTACATGGATGAACCGAGCCGCAACCTGGCCATGCAGGTCGCCGCGCGCCTCCGCGCCGGGGGCGAGTCCTGCGACTTGGCGCTGGCGGCCGAGTAACCCAGGCGCTTCTTCAGTCGCGCCGATAAGTGCGGCGCCCGCTTCGCCGTCTACATCGGTCCTGACGAAGCGGCGGCCGGAGAGTTCGTCGTCAAGCCCATGCACGGCGGCCCGTTGCGCAAAGCCACCCTGGACACGCTGTAGGGTGCGCACCGCGCACCGGCGCTGATCGGGAGTTCAAACTTCAGTTTGTCTTAGCGAGCCGGCGAGCAAGTTAGCACACTCGCAGACTAACTCAAGTTTGTACTCCGACCGTGCACCCTACGACGCCGCATTCCCCAATAGCTCCATCGCCCGCTCTTTGCCCACCAGCTTCACGAACGTCCCGAAGCGCGGGCCGCGCTCCTGCCCGAACACGACTTCGTAAAACGCCTTGAACAGCGCCGCCGGTTCCACCCCGTTGGCGCGCGCCACCTCGAACGGCATCGCCTGCATCTCCTTCTCATCATCGCCCGAATAGGCCGCAAGACGTTCCCGCAGCTCTCCAAACATCCGCTTCTCGTTCTCCGTCGGCCGGCGATAGTGCTTGTTGGGCAGAACGAAGTCGCGATAGTAGTTGAGTCCCTTGGCTACCAGATCCATGAGGGTGGCGTGGTAGTTGCGACTGGAGGGATCGTATCGCTCCAGAAAGTCGGCGATCAGTCCCGGTTCGTCCGCCCCGATGCCCACGATCAAGTTGTTGATGAGCGAGTAGTTGACGGAAGTGTCAAATCGCGGCACCTCGCGCCCCATGTTGTGAATGTGCCAGATGGCGTGGTTGGGCCGCTCCTCCTCGGGCGCGCCGTGGTAGGCGCGTAGCTCCGCCAGATAATCATCCACCGATTTCGGAATCACGTCCCAATACAGGCGCCGCTGCCGCTGCGGCGTCTGGTAAAGAAAGAAAAGCAGCGATTCCAGCGAGGCGTACTGAATCCACGCGTCCACCGTGACGCCCTTGCCCACGCTCTTGGAAATCTTCTGTCCCTGTTCGTCGAGAAACATTTCGTAATAGAATCCGTGGGGCGGGCGCTTGCCCATCAGCTTGACGATGCGTCCGGAAATCTTGGCGGAGTCGATCAGGTCCTTGCCGTACATCTCATAGGCGATATCATAGCTGTACCAGCGCAAGGCCCAATCGACTTTCCAGCCCACCTTGACCCGCCCGCCGGTGATGGGCAGAGTCCCGCGGTGGCCGCACGAGGGAATTCTGCCGTCGGCTCGGTCGCAGGCGTAGTCCAGCGCGTGCTCCTCCGGACGACAGGCCAGTACCCGCGTGCTGTAGACGCGCCCGCACCGCTCGCAGATGGGAAAAAACGGCGACCAGTCCGCCTGTCTTTCCTCCCCCAGCGTGGGAAGGACGATGGCCTTCACCTCGGCCTCGCGCTCCAGCAGGATGCAGAGTCCCGCGTCAAAGTCGCCCCGCGTGTACGCCTCGTTGGAACTCTGAAACTCATAGTTGAATCCATAGTGAGACAAGAACTCGCGCAACTTCCCGTTCATATGAGCGCTGTAGCTCTCGCAACAGCCGTAGGGATCGGGAATGCTGCAGAGCGGCCGCCCCAAGTGCGCTTCCAGCATCTCCGCGTTGGGCAGGTTGAGAGGAACCTTGCGCAGCCCGTCCATGTCGTCGGAAAACGCGATCTGGCGTGTGGGGTAGTGCGTTAGATGCTCGAACGCGCGTCGCACCCAGGTCGTGCGCGCCACTTCGGCGAACGTCCCGATGTGGGGCAGGCCCGAGGGTCCGAATCCGGTCTGGAACGCGACCGGTGCGGCCGGATGCTGGCGAAAGCGCGGCAGGAGTCCCTGCGCCTCGCGAAACGGCCACGCCTTGTACTCGACGCCCATCTTCCACGCTCCCGCACCACGTTGCCGGCATTATGCACGCCGCACCGCGATATGCAAGATCACTGTTTTGCGCTTGGCCGAGCCGCGCGGGAGTGGTAGGATTGCTGGGTTCCGGCCCGATTCGGACTCTGTATTCCCTCGACACGTCGCCCGCCGGGAGGGCAACCATTGTGAAGGCGCTGCTCATCTATCCGCGTTTTCCGAAGACGCTGTGGTCCTACGAGGATATTCTGAAGCTGGTCGATCGCAAGGTCCTCCTGCCGCCGCTCAACCTGGTTACCGTCGCCGCGCTCTTTCCCCCGGAGTGGGATTTCAGGCTGGTGGACCGCAACATTCGTCCGGTCGAGGACGCCGAATGGGAATGGGCGGACGTGGTGATGCTCACGGCCATGATCGTGCAGGAGGAGGACTTCGCGGAACAAATACGGGAGGCCAAGCGCCGCGGCAAACCGGTCGTGGTCGGCGGGCCTTACGCGACTTCCGTGCCCCAGGACGCCGAAGCGGCGGGCGCGGACTTCCTCGTGCTGGACGAGGGCGAAATCACCATCCCCATGTTCCTGGACGCCCTTCGGCGCGGCGAGCCTCGCGGAACCTTTCGCGCCGGAGGAAAAAAGCCCGACGTGACACAGACGCCGCCGCCCCGCTTCGACCTCCTCGACCTGCCGGCCTACGACTCCATGTCCATTCAGTATTCGCGCGGCTGTCCCTTTCTCTGCGAGTTCTGCGACATCATCACGCTCTACGGCCGTGTGCCCCGCACCAAGACGCCGGTGCAGATGCTCGCCGAACTCCAGCGGCTGTACCATCTCGGCTGGCGGCGCAGCATCTTCGTCGTGGACGACAACTTCGTCGGCAACAAGCACCGCGTGAAGGATTTCCTGCGCGAGCTCCGGCCCTGGCAGGAAGAATACAACTATCCCTTCTCCTTCTGACACGCAGGCCTCCGTCGATCTCGCGCAGGATGACGGTTTCCCTCGACCTGATGGTGGAATGCGGTTTCAGCGCGGTCTTTGGGCATCGAGACGCCCGATCCGGCCAGTCTGAAGGCGACGAAAAAATACCAGAACGCCAACAGCCCGCTGGTCGAGGCGGTCGACCGGATCGCGCGCGCGGGACTGCGGCCGATGGCGGGGTTCATCATCGGCTTCGACGGCGAAGCGCCGGGCGCCGGCGGGCGCATCGCGCGGTTCATCGAGGAGGCCGCCATTCCCGTCACCACCTTCAGCATGTTGCAGGCGCTGCCCAACACCGCCCTATGGGACCGCTTGGAGCGCGAGGGCCGCCTCCTGCCCCATCGCGCCGGCCTCAACCAGACCAACCTCATGAACTTCATCCCCACGCGACCGATGCCGGAGATCGCGCGCGAGTACGTCGACGCCTTCCATCGCGTGTACGATCCACTCGTCTACCTGGAGCGCACGTATCGCTGCTTTGTCCGCATGGGACCCCCGCGCATCCGGCGCAGGCGGGAATTGAAATCGGAGGCGCCCAACTGGACGGACCTGCGCGCCGCCTTCATCCTCCTCTGGCGGCAGGGCGTGCTCCGCAAAACGCGCGGGCGCTTCTGGTACCGCCTGGCCTGCATTCTGTGGCGCAATCCCCGCGTCTGGGACCATTATCTCACCGTGTGCGCCCACGTGGAACACTTTCTCGTCTATCGCGACACGGTGAAGGCGGAGATCGAAGCGCAACTGCGACATTACGCGGAGCGGGACCGCCGCCCGGCCCAAGAGGGCTCAGCGGCGTGAGGGCGCGCTGGCGACCGGATGGATGCCCTAATGGGATTCACGGATCCGTATTCGCTGGTCCTCGACGATCCACAGCCTACCGGCCAATGGTTCAAGCCTTTGCGTGGCACGCGTTTGGATCCAAGCTGATGCGCTCGCGCCAGTCCGTTCCGGCTTCCTTTCTCCTGGCATTATCACAGCGCCTTGGGTGCGCGCCGGTGAAGTCGCGTCACTCCCCCGCCAACCCGCGCAAAATGGCCTCGCTCACCAGCGTGTACCTTCGCCCCTCGCGCTCCAGGTACGCCCCCTCGTACGGCGGATACCAGAAGGCGCGGATCTTGCGCTCGACCAGCTCCGCCGGATCCTCGGGTAGAACGCGCTTGGCGTCTTCCATCTCCTGGCGCGTGTAATAGCGGCCCGGACCCTGCGGCGCGCGGGGCAGGCAACCGTCCCGCAGCAGCCGGTCGATCACGTCCCGAAAGAGCGCCAGCAGATGCCGCTGCGACTTCCGCTCCAGGCTCTGCGCCGTCTCGCGCTCCGCGTCGATGGGGAAGCGTCGCACTTCGATCACGTCGCCCGTGTCGATGGTCTCGGCGACGAAATGCGCCGATACCCCGAACTGCGCGTCCCCGGCCAGGATGGCGAAATTGTATCCCCCCAGGCCGCGATATTCGGGCAGCGGAGCCGGATGCAGGTTGATGACCCCCAACCTGGGCAGCGTCAGCAACGGGGGCTTGATTCGCAGCCAATAAAGATACGAGACGGCCAGATCGATGGGGCCGAGCGATTTTGGGTTTTTTGACAGAATTTCATCTAACCCGGAGGGGGAAAGGACCGACAGTCCCAGCTCGCGAGCGACCGCGTCCAAGTGCGGTTGGCCATCCCCGGCACGCGGATGCTCCGGCGCGACGACTGCCGCGACCTCGACCCGCTCCTGCACAAGATACTGCAGGGCCGCCGCCGCCCCCGGTTTGCGCCCCAAAAACAACATCCGCATCCGCCGGTTGGCCGTCATTCAAGCATGACTCCCATCAAATCAACCTCTGGTTCATTGCTACCGGCCCCAGCGTACCTTAAACAGGAGTCCGACGGAACCCGGCTTTTGCCGAGTCCCCGGAGTGCGATTCGCGGGGCGAGACTCGGGCGCAAGCGACCGCACCCGCTCCCGCCGGGATTTTCTTGTGAAAGAGGCAAACATGGGCGCCATTGTTACGGTCGGATGCCAGTGGGGGGACGAGGGCAAGGGTAAGATCATCGACGTCATCGCCCAGGAGGCCGACTGCATCGTCCGCCACCAGGGCGGCAACAACGCCGGCCACTCGCTGCGCATCGGCGACCAGGACTACGTCTTGCACTTGATTCCCTCCGGCATTCTGTATCCCGGCCGGCGCTGCATCATCGGCGCGGGTGTGGTGCTTGACCCGTTGGTCCTGTGGGAGGAAATCACGCATCTGCGCTCCCGGGGCGTGGCGGTAAGCCCGGAGAACCTGATGATTTCAGGCAACGCCTCGCTCATCCTTTCCTATCATCGCCTGCTGGACGGTCTGGACGAGGAGGCGCGCGGTGCAGCCAGAGTCGGCACGACCCGCCGTGGCATAGGTCCCGCTTATATGGACAAGGTGGGCCGGTTGTCTCTGCGCGTTTTCGACCTCATCGATGCGGATCGGTTCCGCGAACGACTTCGGCCCGTCTTGCAGCACAAGAACCGCGTGCTCTCGCAGGTCTACGGGCACGCCCCCGTCAATTACGACGAGATGCTGGCGACCTATCTGCCGATGGGGGAGAAACTCGCGCCCTTCGTGGGCGACGAGGTCCCGGAGTTGAACGCCGCCATCGACGCGGGCAAGCGGGTCCTGTTCGAGGGCGCGCAAGGCGCTCTTCTGGATGTCACGTATGGCACGTATCCTTACGTGACCTCCTCCAGCACGGGAGCAGGCGGGGCGTGTACGGGCGCGGGGGTGGGTCCGACCAAAGTCGAGAAGGTCTTGGGGATCGCCAAGGCATACACGACTCGCGTAGGCGAGGGGCCGTTTCCGACCGAGGCCGATCCGGCGACGGCGGACCTGATCCGCAACGCCGGCCCGATCGGCGAGTTCGGCGCGACCACGGGCCGGCCGCGGCGCTGCGGCTGGTTTGATGTGCCCTTGATCCGTCGTTCCGTGATGGCTTCGGGCGTCACCCATCTGGCCTTGACGCGCCTTGACATCCTTTCTGAAGTTTCTATAATCAAAGTTTGCGTCGGCTACCGATTGGGTCGTCATCGGCTCGAGGTGGCGCCGGCGGACGCGGCCCTATTATCGCAGGTCGAGCCCGAGTACGAGGAGATTCCGACCTGGGGCGTGGATCTGTCGGGGATCACCAACGAGGCGGACCTCCCGTCCGGCGCGCGTGAGTATTTGCGGCGCCTGGAGGACTGGGTCGGCCGGCCGATTCAGATGGTTTCGGTCGGTCCAGGCCGCCGCCAGACGATCATCCGCGCCGAGTCGCTGTTCTCGTAATTCCCTCTCCCTTGCGGAGAGGGCCAGGGTGAGGGGGCCGCATCCCCTCTCCCTCGGGGAGAGGGCCAGGGTGAGGGGGCCGCATTCCCTCTCCCTTGGGGAGAGGGTTAGGGTGAGGGGGACGTAGCGCCATGCTCCGCCCCCGCATAAAACCGCATCCTCCCCTCACCCGTTCTTCCGCCGCAGCGGACGCACGACCTCTCCCGGCCGGCAGAGGTGGAGGCACGCCTCGTGGCGGCTTGGGCGCGTGTAGAAATCAGGGCATGGCGGGCGGGTAGCTCAGCCGGTAGAGCAACGGCCTTTTAAGCCGTGGGCCGAGGGTTCGAATCCCTCCCCGCTCAGATAGAATCGATGGAGAGGGAACGCTCTGCCGAGCGAAGACCCAAGCCCGTGTCCTCGAGTAGCGGTAGTCCGCGTATCGAGAGGCCGGGCGGCTTGGATGCGGCGCTTCCCGACGAGTACAGGCACATTTCCGCGTCCCCATCGTCTAGGGGTCTAGGACACCGCCCTTTCACGGCGGCAACAGGGGTTCAAATCCCCTTGGGGACGCCAACCTTCCGGTAGCATCCTTTCGGCAAGCACTGTACCTGCGCTTATGCCGGCCCACAATCGACTTTCCCCACGCCGGTTTCCTTTGCCATGAGGTCCCCGCGCCACTAAACTGGTTATCGAGGCCGGAAAGCGGCCCGGATTGCGAGGCGCGAGATTCTCTATGGTTGTTGCCTTGTCAAGTGAAATGGCCGTCGAGGGGGCGCGGATGCTTGATCTCGACTACGACGCCGAGCGCTTCCGGCGTGAAGCTGAACCGCTGCTGTCGCACCTCTCGCAGTGCACCAACCTGGGCGCCGTGCGCCGCCGACTCTTCGCCTACATCACCCGCAAGCACCTGGCGGCGGGGCGGCAGGTGACGCGTGAAGTAGGCGGACGCGTCGTCATCCGCGACTCGGCGCGGGCGCTGCGTAGCCTGACGCTGGCCCGCAGCGCCGCGCTCAGCGGCTTCAGCGTGCCCCAGGCGCTCTGGGACCTGGCGCGCGGCGTGCCCCGGCCCGACCTGTCGCCCGCCTTTTACGCCGAGTTGATCTACCTGGTTCGCGGTCTGGAAGGCAAGGCTCCCCTGCGCGGCCTTCGTAAGTCGCCTGTGGACATCGCCGGGCGCGGCCGACTGGCCGCCCGCGCGCGTTCCGAAGCCATGGACCGCCTATGGGAATGGGTGCAAGAGCGCTTGGCGCGCTACCCCGACGGCCTCTCACCCGAGGCGGTGGAACGCCGCGCCGCGCGGCGCGCGCGCGTGCTCTCCCTCTTGGGCGGTTGTGAAACCGACTGGAGCAGTTGGGAGTGGCACGTCCGCCACATTTTTCTCGATCCCGGTCTCCTCGCGCAAGCGGCCAACCTGCGCGCGCAGGAATTGCAGGCCGCCCGCCTCGCCGTCGAACATCGCGTCCCCTTCGGTGTGACTCCCTACTACGCTGCGCTGTTCGATGACGACCCAGAGGCCGGCCGCGACCGCGCCATCCGCGCCCAGGTTCTGCCGCCCGCCGATTACGTCGCGGAGATGGCCGCCCTGCGTGACGATCGCGCCCGTCGGCTGGACTTTATGCGCGAGCGCGATACCTCACCGGTGGACTTGATCACCCGCCGCTATCCCGCCATCGCAGTTTTCAAGCCCTTCAACGCCTGTCCCCAAATTTGCGTCTACTGCCAGCGCAACTGGCAGATCGAGGAGCCGATGGCGCCGGGCGCGCTGGCCTCGCGCGCGCGCCTGGAGACCGCCTTTCGCTGGTTCCAGGCGCATCCCGCCGTGCGCGAGGTGCTCGTGACCGGCGGCGATCCCCTGGCGCTCTCCGACGAATTGCTGGGGCGCATCCTGGACCGCCTGGCGGCCATTTCACACATTGATCTCATCCGCATCGGCAGCCGCGTACCGGTAACCATGCCCATGCGCATCACCGAGGCGCTGGCGGCGCAGCTGGCGCGCCTGCGAGTCCCAGGCCGGCGCGAACTCTGCCTCATGACCCACGTCGAGCACCCTTACGAAGTCACGCCCGAACTGGTCGCCGCCGTCGCCCGCCTGCGTGCCCACGGCATCGAGGTGTACAACCAGTTGGTCTACACCTTTTACGTCTCGCGCCGATTCGAGGTTGCGGCCCTGCGCATGCTCCTGCGGCGCTGCGGCATCGCTCCCTACTACACCTTCGCGCCCAAGGGCAAGTCCGAAACCGCCCGCTATCGCGTCCCGCTTGCGCGCGTCCTGCAGGAGCAGCAGGAGGAGGCCCGCCTCCTGCCCGGTACTCGTCGCACCGACGAGGCCGTCTATAATCTGCCCGGCCTCGGCAAGCATTATCTTCGCGCGCGCCAGAACCGCGAGTTGATCTCCATCCGCCCCGACGGCTCGCGCGTTTACGAGTTTCATCCCTGGGAGAAAAACGTGGTGCGATGCAAGTCCTACGTGGGCGACGACGTCCCCATCCTGGACTATCTGCTTCGGCTGGCCGAACTGGGCGAGAATCCCGACGATTACGCCGGCATCTGGCACTACTATTGACTACGCACAACAGAGAAAGTCGTATTCTTCCGCGTAACCCATCCCGCCCAGCGCGGCGACGATCTCCCCACGCGCGCCGGCCCGAATCGCCGCCGTCAGGACGAACCATCCACCACTGGCCAGAGCTTCGGGCGCGACTACGGGAATGCCCTGGCGCGTGCGGCCGATCTTCTTCGGATCGATGTCCACGACGGCGGCGGGCGTCACGCCTTCCGCCCGCAGGCAACGCAACAGCCGCTTGCCGATGGGCCCGGCGCCCCACAGCGCGATGGGCCGACTCTCCTTGCCCAAGGCGATTGCTAAGTGATGGGCCTTGCAGCGCAAGAACGACTCCTGCGCGTACCTGGCATGACGCCGCGACAATCTGCCCTCGTGATCGCGCCAATCCAGGAGTACTTCCGGGCACTTGGCGAACACCGCGCCGGCGGAAAATCCCCGTAACCACAGGTCGTAATCCTCGGCCCAGCCGCAATTGCGATAGCCCTGCATGGACGTAATCCAGGTGCGTCGAAACATGGCCGAGGGATGCGGGATGGGACTTTCGATGAAGCGCTCGCGGCGCATCGCCTCGTGCGAGAGCAGGCCGTTGATCCAGCGCTCATAGGCGCGATAACCGGCGCGCGGGCCGGTTGCTCTGAATACCGCAACGCAGGTTCCGCAGGCGTCGATGGCGGGTTGCGCGTCCATCCGCGCGACCTGTCGCGCCAGCCGCTCGGGACGGGAGCGGTCGTCGGCGTCCATGCGGGCAATCAAGTCAGCCCGACATTGCGACAGTCCAAAATTCAGCGCGGCCACGAGATCGGCCTCCGGCATGTGGAAGACGCGCAAGCGGCGGTCGTGCCGCGCCGCGTCTTCCAGCATCGCGGCCGAGCCGTCCGCGAGCCGTTCTCTACCGCGATGATTTCGAAATCCGTGAGAGTCTGCGCAAAAAGACTCTCCAGCGCCTCGCATAGTGTAGCAGATGCATTGTGGACCGGTAGAAGAACAGATACGCGGGGAGAGAGACGTTCACGCATGAGGCGTCGATGCCTTTTCAGGGAAGATCGCGGCTATAAGCCGTTTCTCGATACGCGTCCTTGCGGACGCTACTCGAGAACTCGGATTTTTCTTTCTCGGACGCTACTCGAGAACTCGGATTTTTCTTTCTCGGACGCTACTCGAGACTCGGATTCTTACTTCAACGGACGACTCCAGAAGCTGGATTCATGCTCTCCGCGAAAACCAGGTTTCTGTCCTCGAGTAGGGCCCCGCCGCCGCACTGCCTTGTGCGACTGGCAGAAAACCAAGCCGCGTCCTCGAGTAGGCCCCGCCGCCGCACCGCCTTGTGCGACTGGCAGAAAACCCGCCGCGTCCTCGAGAGGGCCCGCCGCCGCACTTGCCTTGTGCGACTGGCAGAAAATCCAAGCCGCGTCCTCGAGAGGCCCCTGCCGCCGCACTGCCTTGTGCGACTGGCAGAAAATCCAAGCCGTGTCCTCGAGTAGGCCCCGCCGCCGCGCCTCCATGAGAAAGGACAGGTAACTTCGGGGCCGTATCGAGAGGTCACGGCGGCCTGTCGTCGCGGGGCACCCTGCTAGGCCCGTTCTCTCGATACGCGTCCTTGCGGACGCTACTCGAGAAGCTCGGAGTTTTCTTTCTCGGACGCTACTCGAGAACTCAGTTCTTACTTCAACGGACGACTCCAGAAGCTGGATCATGCTCTCCGCGAAACCAGAGCCGTGTCCTCGAGGTAGCCCCGCCGCCGCACTGCTTTGTGCGACTGGCAGAAAACCCAAGCCGCGTCCTCGAGGTAGGCCCCGCCGCCGCACTGCCTTGTGCGACTGGCAGGAAAATCAAGCCGTGTCCTCGAGTAGGCCCCGCCGCCGCACTGCCTTGTGCGACTGGCAGAAAATCCAAGCCGCGTCCTCGAGTAGGCCCCGCCGCCGCGCCTCCATGAGAAAGGACAGGTAACTTCGGGGCCGTATCGAGAGGTCACGGCGGCCTGTCGTCGCGGGGCACCCTGCTAGGCCCGTTCTCTCGATACGCGTCCTTACGGACGCTACCGAGAACTCGGATTTTTCTTTCTCGGACGCTACTCGAGAACTCGGATTCCCTTTTCTCGCAATTGCCCGGGCGCCTTGATCTCACCGGTGCGACAGGAGATCGACCAGTTGCCGCGTGCCGTAGCGCAGATAGTTCCACATCACGCGCGGCGACGGGTTGGAGAGAAGCGTGCGCGCAATGTAGCGCGGGCGCAGGTAGAAGGCCCGCAGCGCCCGCCGCCGCAAAGGTTCCAGCCGCTCCAGCGTCAGATACAGTCCCGCATTCGACGGCCGGTCGTAGGCCGCGCGACCGGATCGCCGCCCGGCGCCAGCAGCCCCTCCCGCTCCACGATCTCCCGCAATTCCGTCCCCGCAAACGGATACACGTAAAAGAACTCGATGTAATCCGGGTCAAGTTCGATGGCGAAATCCACGCCCGCGCGAAACGTCTCCTCCGTCTCCCACGGCAGGCCGATCAGAATATAGATGCTCGACTTGATGCCCACCGAGCGGCACACGGCCATGGCGCGCCGGGCGTCGTCCAGGTCGGCGGCCTTCTTCATCTTCTCCAAGAGATCAGGACTGCCGCTCTCAACTCCGAAGGCGATCAGCCAGCAACCGGCCTGCTTCATCGTGATGAGCAGGTCCTCTTTGATCTTGTCCACGCGGCTGTTGCAGGACCAGCGGATGTCCAGCTTCGCCTCAGCCAGCGCGGCGCAGAGTTTTTGACCCCACGCGGTCGGCGGTGAAAGATCGGAGCGAAAGAGAAAGTCGCGGATGCGTGCTTCTCCACGCACTCCCGGATTTCGGCGATGACGTTTTCCGGCTGCGTTTGCGCACGCGCGTGCCGAAGACCGGCGCCAGACAGTAGATGCACTGGTAGGGGCAACCGCGCTCGGTGACGAGCGTCGTCTGCAGCACGCCCAGGTCAGGACGAATGTAACGGCGGTTGTCGATCAGGTCGCGGGCGGGAAAGGAAGATCGTCCAGCTCCGGCGACGAACTCGCGCATGGGATTCTGCACGATCCCGCCCTCCCGTTGCGAAAGGTAAGCCCGGCGATGCTCGAACGGTCGGCGATCCAGACCAGGTCGCGGCAGGTCTCCTCGTACTCGCCGCGCAGGGCGAAGTCCAGCGCGGGATACTTCTGCAGCGCCTCAACGTCGCGCGCGTGGAAATGCGCGCCTTGGCGGCGACCGCGACCCTTGAAGAACCTCTTTGGCGACCGAGGCCGCCTTCTGGCGTCTTCCGCGAAACTGGCGAGGTTATCGAGAGCATCACGAGATCGGGCTGAAAGTCCGCCAGCCCCCGGCGGTAGGCGTCCCATCCGCCGCCCTCGACGGGGAAGTCGCGTACCCGGCACTCGCAGCCCTGCGCCTGAAACATGGCGGCGCAGTAAAGCAAGTCGATGGGCGGGCGGGCCGAAACCGTGTGCAGGTTCTCGATCGGCGTCTGGCAGCGGTCCTCGCGGATGTACAGCCCCGTCGGCGGAACCACCAGAAGCACGCGCGAAAAGAGCCTAGTCGATGATGCGATAGTCATCGTATCGCCCCTGTCCAGCGTACCAGTCTCGCGCATGTGCATACTCGACCACGTCCAGGCCCATTTTGATCGCCAAGTCGCTGTTATTATAACTGAAAAGCCCGTGCCGGCCAAGGCTGAAGAGATTGTCGATGCTGGAAAGGTACTCCAATACGGCGCGCAAACGCGGCAAGTAGTCGCGGGTATAGAGCGGATAGACGCGCGGCAGGCGGATGGCGCAAAAGTCGGCGACGGCGGCCTGTCCGCCGTTCCAGACCTTGGCCAGGTCGGTCTCCACGCGCTCCCTCAGGACCTCGTCGGACGCTTGGTAGAGTTCCTCGTCAGGCCGGCAGGGTACTTCCAGGACCAGTACCGTCCGGGGGGGCGGCGCCAGGCCGGGGGCGAAGTTCTGCGGCAGGTAGGCGCGATTGAAGCACAGCTCGGGGTCGGGAAAGTAGAGCCAGCAGTCGCCGGCCGGCATCCTCTGTTTGAGGAGTACGTACACGATGACCAGTCCCGAGTAGGGCAGTTGTCGGGCCGCCTGGCGGACTTCGTCGGGCGCGGGCGGGTCGAGAAGCTCCAGGAGGGCGTCCAGAGGAATGCTGGAGACGACGCGATCCACGTCGGTTTCCGTCTCCCGGCCCCGCGGGTCCACAAATGTTTCACGTGAAACATTTGCGCCGTCCAAGCGGAGGCGGGTTGGAACGACTGAGGTTACGATACGGGCGCCGGCTGCCTGCGCCCGCTCGGCGAGGCCGTCGCAGAGCAGTCCGACCCCCCGGTCAGGGTAGTGGAAGTGGCGCACATATCCGGTCGCGCGGCCCGTGGCGCGGTCCGAGATCATCTGCCAGAAGCCCTGCGGGGGCAGGCGCTTCTCGGCCATCTCGCGCAACAGCAACTCGGGGTCGATCCTCCAGGTCTTGCGGGCGTAAGGCGCGAAGAACCACTCGTACATCTCCGCTCCGTACTGGTTGACGATCACGTCCCGGTAGAGCTCGATCCGACGGCGTGGGAACATTCGGCCCAGGAAAAAGCTGCCGCCCAGAAGGAAGACGCGCGGCCAACCGACGGCGGCGGCGACCTGGCGCGTGCGCGTGGGATAGTCGATGAAACGGCCCCCCAGCCACAGGCTGCTCTTGCGCCGCGTCTCGACCAGATGGCCGGCGCAGGTCTCCTCGATCAGCGCCTGCACCTCGGGATAGCGGGTGAAGAGCCGGTGCGGACCCAGGTCGAGCCAGCAGTCGTGCCAGTGAAACGTGCGACACAGCCCGCCGACGGTGTCCTCCTTTTCCAGAAGCAGCACGTCGTCTCCGGCGCGGGCGTGGGAGAGCGCCGCCGCCAAGCCTGCCACTCCGCCGCCCAGGATCAGCGTGCGCGTCACTTCCGCCGCTCCCCCAGCCGGATTCTGAAGAGCGTGTAGACCGCGATGAAGAAGTCCCGCCAGCCGATCTTCTTGCCCTGCTCGAAGGTGCGCGCCCGGAACGTCACGGGCGTCTCCACGATGCGATGGCCGCGCACCAGCACTTTGCCGGTGAACTCGGGGCAGAACTCGAAGCGGCGGCAGGTGAGCTCCAACCCCTCCAACACGCTCCGGCGAAAGGCCTTGTAGGCGGTCGCTTCGTCGGTGATGCGCTGGCCGAAGAGGAGCGTGACCAGCCAGGCCAGGAGGTAATTGGCGACGCGGTTGGGCAGGGCCATGTTCTCGATTCGGCCCAGGAAGCGCGAGCCGTAGGCCACATCGGCCTTGCCCTCCAGGATCGGCTTGATGACGACCGGAATGTCCTCGGGATTGTATTCGAGGTCGGCATCCTGAATGATGATGATCTCGCCGGTCGCGTGCTGCAGGCCGGTGCGAATGGCGGCTCCCTTGCCCTGGTTCACGTCGTGGCGAAGCACGACTGTGTCGGGCTTGCCCTCCTCTTGCTTCAAAATGGCGGCGGTACCGTCGCGGGAAGCGTCGTCCACGAGCACCAGTTGGATGGGCCGGTAGTTGATGGCGCGGACGCGCGCCAGCACCTCGGGCAGGAGGCGCTCCTCGTTGTAAATGGGCATGACGATGGACAGAAGGGGGCCGTTCACGCGCAGCGTCCCGAGAGCAGCCGGCGCAGGGCCAGGCCGTATTCTACCATGGAGAAGGCCGAGACGAGCGCGATGGAGAGGAACATCCACCAGGCGGCGATGAGCATCCATCCCGCGGGCGCCAGGTGGTAGGCGGCGACCAGGACGATTCCCGCGCCGGCGACCACGCACTGGAGGGCGGTCTTGAGCTTGCCGGAACGCCGCGCGGGCATGGACACGTGCACGTGGGCCAGGTAGAGCCGGAGGCCCAGGTGCATGGCGACTTCGCGCACGAGCAGAATCACGTACATCCAGAGGGGCATCCAGCCCGTGGCCACGAAGCACAGAAACGCGGTCAGAAAGAAGACGTAGTCGGCGATGGGATCAAAAAGTTGGCCGAACACCGAGACGCAGTGGTAGCGGCGAGCCAGGCGGCCGTCGTACCAATCGGAGAGGATGGCGTAGGCCAGGAGGGCCGCGCAGAGGGCGTAGCTCCACAAGGTCTCGCGCATGAACAAGAGCGCGAAGAGTGGGGCGGAGGCGAGGCGGGCGCCAGTCAGGAGGTTGGGGAGGCGCTTCATGGTGGGGCAGGCTAACAGAATCGCGGGCAGGCGGCAAAGGGGTATGTAGCGTGTACCTGGTAGCGCCGGCATCGTGCCGGCTCGCGTGTCGGCATGTTGCCGACACGCTTCGCGGCGCCGGCGCAGGATCGTCGCACCTGTCAGATCCATGCTACGCCCCCGAAGCGTGGGGAGGGGGCGTCCCCACGCAAGCCGGCGGGACGCCGGCGCTACGTCGCTCAGAACAGGCGGTAGAGGGAGCGGGCGTGAAGGAAGGCGATCCAGGCTCGGGGGCGGCGCACAGGCCCGCTTCGATGACCGCGCGGCGGTAGTACATGAGCTGGGGGCGGTAAGCCTCCCCACGCTCCTCCAGTTGCCTGCCGTCTACCTCGTCGGATTTGAAGTCCAGGATCACCGTGCGTTCGCTCCGAGACGCACCCTCTTGAGTACAAGAGGGTCCTACCCGGATTCCTGCAGGAGCGCGTCGATCACGCCCTGAACGAGCACGAATCCACCGTCGGCTGGCGCGTCCGGTTCTGATTTCCCCAACAGGCACGGCCAGGCTGAAGGGAACCTCGCGCAGCAGCTTTCCAGTCCGGGTCCAGAAAGACGCTTCCCAATTCGCTGGCGAGGAACCAGCGCAGCATGTCAGGGTCGATGGCGTCCGCCTCGTGGCTGGAGAGAAGCCCCGCTTGCAGTTGGCGGCGCAGCTTCGCGCTCCACGTCGTCGGGGCCGGCGCGGCGGTCCCAGTATTGGAAGACGCCGTGGAGGATCGTGCCCCGCCTGGTAGGTGAGAGCTCCGGGCCGGAGAGAAACGCCGGCGCTCGCGCAGGCGCGCGGGATGGAGCGACCGGAGGGATTCGCCCGCTTCGCTTTCCAGCATCATGCGACGTTTGAGTTCGGAGACGCCCATCTTGGCGGCTACGCGGGAGAGCGGCGAAGCCTGCGGCAACACGGGGGGAACGGAGGCGTCCGGGCTGCTTTCCCGCACCGCCGTCCAGTATCGCTTTCCAGAAGTCCTCCTCGTGGTCCGGACTGCGGTCCGGTCTTGCGCCGACGAGCACGCGGACGGGCCGGCGGCGGCGTTCGACGCGCCAGGCGCCGGCCAGCGCCGGCCAGGCGTCGCAGTCTGCGGCAGGCGGCGAGAGGAGGGGCAAGAGCCAGTCGCTCATGGCACGTGTCGCCTCCCAGCTGCCCAGAAGCACTTCACGCGCGGGCAGCGGACGACCGACGGCCTTTTCCAGCGTATCCGACAGGTTCTCGACGCCCAGGGTGAGGATGAGATGCTCGCGGGCGCGCGTCATGGCCACGTAGAGGAGGCGCAGCTCTTCCTCCAGCGTCTTGAGCATGACGGCGTTGCGCGCCATGCACAGGGGCAGCGTGGGGAAGAAGTCGCCGGCGGCGCCCTGGCTCACGGGCAGGCCGAGGAGCGGCTGCGAGCCGGCCACGATGCGCCGGCGCGCGTCCTTGAAGTTGATCTTCTTGGTCAAGTCGGGCACGATCACGACGGGAAATTCCAGTCCTTTACTCTGATGGATGGTCATGATGCGCACGGCGTCGGGGGACTGCCCGTCGTCCTCCAGCGAAACCGCCTGTCCTCCGGCCTCGGCGGTCGTCAAGTACTCCAGAAAGCGCGCGAGGCCGGACTGGCCGGAATCGTCGAAGCGGCGGGCGTGTTCCAGGAGGCGCAGGAGGTTGGTGCGGCGATGCCGTCCGCCGTCGGTCGCCGTCACGTACTCCAGATAGCCGGTTTCCCGCATGAGGAAGAGCAGGAGGTCGCTCATGGGCGACTGGCGCGCCCGTTGCCGCCAGCGCGCGAAGTC
The DNA here is from genome assembly GCA_015075175.1 of bacterium. Lineage (GTDB taxonomy): Bacteria > Hinthialibacterota > Hinthialibacteria > H5-UNCL2 > H5-UNCL2 > H5-UNCL2. The sequence continues at coordinate 101,396 of JABTUV010000007.1, read as the reverse complement.
GGAAAGAAACTCGGCAAGGCGCCGGCGCTCTTGCGCCTCTGGAGTGCGGCTGCTTGCTGGCGCGATGGTACTTGGGAGGCGTTCACGCGGCAGCAAGCTGCCGCAGTCCATAAGGGGGGCGAGGGCGTCCCAAAGGTCGCCGGAGGGGTGGGCGGCGCGCAGGCGCAGGAGCGACTCGTCGGAGAGGCGCAGGAGCGGACTGCGCAGGACCGCCGCCAGCGGAATGTCCTGGCGGGGATTGTCGAGAATGGTGAGCAGAGCGCAAAAGTCGCTCAGTTCGAAAGCGAAGCCTCCGGCGGGGTCCTCAGGCCCAAGCACGGGGATATTGCGGCGCAGGAGCGCTTCCATGAAGTGGCGCGCGCGGTTCTTGGCCGTGCGCAGCAGGATGACCACGTCGCCCGCCCGGAGAGGCCGGTAGCCGTCGCCGTGGGCCACGTGCCAGCCGGCGGCAAGAAGCTCCGCGATTCGCTCGGCGACGCCGGCCGCCTCACGTTGCACCGATTGGGCCTCGATCTCCGCCGGGTGCGTGGCGTCCTCGGGAACGCGGGTCTCGAACAAGTGCAAGGCGGCGGGAACGCCCGCGAAAGTCTTCAGGCCCGCGGGTGGATCGGGATAACGCGCCGCCGGGTGGAGCCGCGCGCTCTCGTCGTAGGGCGGGCAGCCGGTCGCCTCGCCCATCCAGACTTCGCAGACGGCGTTGACGGCGGCCAGGACTTCGGGGCGACTGCGGAAATTGCGCGACAGGTCGGCGCGCCGCCCCTGGCGACCCGAATCCTGGGGAGTGCGGCTGCTTGCCGCCGCCGTGAAGGCGCGCAGCTTGCAGAGAAAGATGCCGCAGTCCGCTTGGCGGAAGCCGTAGATGCTCTGCTTGACGTCGCCGACCATGAAGCGCTTGGGCGCGCCGTCGTCCGCGCCGGTACGCGAGACGGCGGCCAGGATGGCCTCCTGCAGGGGGTTGATGTCCTGGGATTCGTCCACCAGGACGTGTTCGAACCGGCGTCGGTCCTCGAGGGCGACGGGAGTTGGCGCGCCCGACTCGTCCACGAGAATGCGGTAGGCCAGGCGCTCCAGATCGTTGAAGTCGAGCCGGCGGCGGCGACGCTTCTCGCGCGTGTAGCGTTCCTCGACGGCCAGCGTGGTGGAAAACAGCGCGTGCACGCGCGGCAGGAGGTCCGCCGCATCGCGGGCCATCTCCTCCTGTGTGAACAGCGGATAGCCGCGGTTGCCGGCACGCCAAGCCCCCAACGCGGCCAGGATGTCCTTGTGCCAGGCATGGACGCGGTCCTTGGCCGCCGGGTCCGCTCCCTTGGGCGCCCTGAAGGTAGTCGGTTTGTCGCCGTCACGCACCAGGCCGACGAATTCCTGCCACGGTCTTTCGTGGCAGGCGCGCCCCAAGGCGGCGAGGAAGGAGAGGTCCCGGTCAATGATCTCCTCCAAGCCGTGGGTAGCAGCCTGTAACCGGCGGCCCTCCCGGCCCAGGCGGGCGACGGCTTCCTCGACGCGGGTGCGTTGCCATTGCATCCAGGGGTGGGCGTCGGGCGCGGCGGCGGCGGATTGGTACGCCTCACAGACGGCCTGGCGCCAAGCGGCGGGATGCGGGGTAGCCGCCCACGTGGCCGCCAGACGGTCCACGGCTTCCAGCACGCTGGATTCTCCGCAGGCTTCGACCAGGGCCAGGAAATCGGCGTCGCCACGCGCGTAGAGATCTTCCAGTGCGTCCTTGCGCATTTCCAGGTAGAGCGTTTGGGCTTCGGCTTCCTCCATCACTTGGCCGCCTGGGTCGAGGCCGGCGGACTCGAAATGCTCCAGGAGGATGCGACGGCAGAAGGAGTGAAGGGTGGAAATCTGGGCACGGTCCAGTTCCAGCCGCAGACGGTGCAGGGCTTCCGGCGTGCACCCGTTTGGGTACAAAAGGGTGACACCCCCTATGAGTTCCCGTTGCACGCGGAGGTAGATGCGCTTCTTCATCTCGGCCGCGGCGGCTTCGGTGAAGGTGACGACCAGCATGGCGGCGGGATCGCAGGGATGCTCGGGATGGGAGAGCAGGCGGAAGCAGCGCTCGGCCAGGACCGCGGTTTTGCCCGAGCCTGCCGCGGCCGACAAAAGCAGGTCGCCCTCGGCGTGCTGGATGGCCGCCCTCTGTTCATCCGTCCAGGCGAGGGCGCTCACGCGGCGTCGTCCTCCTCTACTTCTTCGATTTCACGGGCGGGGTCAAAGCGGTCGTAGCGGCAGACGGAGCCGTAGGCGCAGTAGGTGCAGGGGAACTTGGGACGTCCCCGGTCCTTGGGATTGAGATTGGCGGGAGCCGGAGCGATGCGCCCCGCAGACATCTCTTCCGCCTTCTTGCGCATGGTTTCCACGACCTGAGCGAGGAGCGCGGTGAACTGCCCGGGCAGGAGTCCGTCGGAATCCTGGCTTAAGTCGTTGTCCTTCTTGAGAGTCAGTTGATAGAAGTCGGACTTGCGGTTGGAGGCGAGTTGGGGGTCGAATTCGAGCGCCAGTTCGGCGTCCAGAAAGCCGCGGAGTTTGAGTCCGGCGCCCGGTTCGGGCGCGGCGCTGCGCGGGACGGACCGGCTCTCGCGGGAGAGGGAAAGAGAAAGGAGAAAGGCGCCGGCGGGCCGGGCATCGGGCACGAGCGCGGCCGCCGCCAGCAGGTAGGCGGGCAGTTGCAGGCTGACGCCGCGCTCGGCCAGAATGGGACTAAAAGCGGTCGCGCCGCTCTTGTAATCCACCACTCGGACCAGGGTGTTGCCGGGATCGTCCAGCACGTCCAGCCGGTCGATCTTGCCGCGCAGGGGCAACCGGCCGGCCGGCAGTTCCAAGGACAGTTCGCCGTCGAAGACCTGCTCGACCATGCGGGTGCGAAAGCCGTTGCGGGCCGACTCGCGGCGGAAGAAGTCGAGCACGCGCGACAGCTGATGCGCCGTGAGGCGGAGCAGAAAGCGATGGCGCGGGACGGAGAGCCAGAGCTCGGCGGCGTCGGATTCCGCGCGCCGCGTCCCTGAGGAGGAGCAGCGTCAGGCTGACTTGCCGCCGGCCGCTTGGACCAGTCGACGCCTCGCTCGATGACAAGACGGCCGTAGTGCTCCAGGAGGGCGTGGGTGAGGCGACCCAGTTCGAGCGCGTCGGCCTGGAAGGGGCGCCGCTCGGCCAGGCGCAGTCGCCGCTGCGCGTGATGGAGGAAGGGGCATTTGCCGAAGTCCTCCAGCGCAGTGATGGCCAGGGGACCGCTGGAGAGTCCCAATTCGGCGAGGACGGCGGGGGAAAGCGCGGCCTGGTCGTTATGCCAGAGTCCGGCCACGGCGCGGAGGGAGAGATCGCGCGTGGCGGGATGGGCGAGGAGTCCGCGCAGGCGGGGCAGGGCGGGATGTCGTTCCGGGTCGGTACTCGCGCGCAACTGGAGGAGGCAACGGGCCAGCCGTTGGCGGGGAAAGACATCCAGTGCGGCGCGGTCTGGAACGCGCTGGGCGTCGGGGGCGTGCTGCAGGACCCAGTCGATCCAGCGCGAGTGCACCTGCTCGCGGCCGTTGGCGTCGTGGGTGGGATAGGTCAGGAAGAGGCGCTCGGAAGGGCGCGTGAAGGCGATGTAGGCCAGGTAATTCTCTTCTGCGAGGAGGCGGGCGGCGTGCGGGCCGACGTCGCAGACCAGCGTTTCCAACAGACGGCGCTCCGAGGAGGTGAAGAGGCCGCCCGGACCCGGGGGTTTGGGCAGCGTTCCCTCCAGCGCGCCCACGAAAAAGGCGGCGCGCAAGTCGGGATGGCGCGAGCGCTCGATGCTGCCGACCAGGACCTGGTCCAGCGAGGGTGGGACCAACGCGCATTGGAGATCGGACAATCCGAGCGAGAAGAGCTCGACCCAGTCGTCCGGGGGCAGCGCCTCGTCACCCAGGGCCGATGCCACGGGGTCCAGGAGGTCCAGGAGACCCTCCCAGGCCTGGCGGTGCATGGCGGCCTCGGCGGGCCGTCCCGCGGCCTCCGCCTCCGTACACCACGCCTCCAGCGTTTGTCGGACCTGCCGCGAGGAGAGAAAGTTGAACAGCACCTCGGCGAAGGCTTGTCCGGTCAAGGCCGGCTGGGCGTGCAAGGCGGTCTTGAGAGCGCGCAGATCGGAAAGAAGGCGGGCGGCGCAGGCGGGCCAGGTTTTGTCGAGGTAATTGAAGCCATCCACGCCGCGGGCAAAGCAGTGATTATCGAGCCTATCCACGTCGGCGGTAGAGAGACCGGAAAGGCCGGTTCGGAGGAGGTCGGAGAGGGCGGAGCGAGAGGAACGAGTGGCCAGCGCGAGGGCCGCTACCGCGCAGGCCATGAGGGGATGGGATCGCAAGGGAACGCGCTGATCCAGAAAGTGCGGGATGCCCGCCTCTTCGAACACCCATCGCGCCAGCGAGGCGTAATCCTCCATGCCGCGCGTAATGACGGCGATGTCGCGGTAGTGGTAGCCCTGATCGTGGACGAGGCGGGCGATTTGGGCGGCGACGGCGGCGATCTCCTCGCGCGGGTTGGCGAAGGCGTGGACGAAGATATGCCCGTCGGCGGGGAAGGTTTCGCGGGCGTCGTGCGCCAGTGCGCGCTCCAAGCGGGCCAGTGCGGGGGCCTCGGCGTGGCGGGGAGGGGGATCGGCGGCGAGGTGGAGGTCGTCTCCCGAGCGCGGCAGGGCCGACAGCTGCAGGTAGGTGGCCTCGGTGGGATAGAACAGCCGCGTGGGGTCCAGCTCGAGCGCGGTTCGGGGCAATTCGCGCAAGCGTTGTGGATCCAGGCAGAGACTGACGCGGACGGATTCGGCGCGCTCGGCGAGCGCCGTCAGCACGGCCAGCTCCTGCGGGGAGAAGCCGGAAAAGCCGTCCACCCAGAAGCGCGCGCCGGCGGCCCAGTCGCTTTTTTTGATGAGGTCGGTAAGTCGGTCGAGGGTGGTGTCGGGGTCGAGTCCGCGCTGGGCGAGGGCGTCGCGGTACTGGCGCCAGATGAGGGCGAGATCGGCCAGCTTCTCACCCAGCCGGGGCGGGAGGTCCGGCGCGCCCGTGACGGCCAGGAGCGATTCGGGGGATTGCCCGCGGCGGGAGAGTTCGGCGAAGCTGGCGGCCAGTTCGGCGGCAAGGGCGGGCCGAGGAGCGAGCGCGCCGTCGCGTGCCAGCTGTCGCCGGTGGGTGATCAGAATGCGGCGCAGGAGCAGCATCCGCTCCATGCCGCCCACGGGGTCCAAGGCGGCGGCGCCTCGCTCGCTCATGGCGCGATAGGCCAACCGTCGAAAGCTGACGACCTGCGCGCGGAAACTGGCTGAAACACCCGAGACTTGCAGGAGCGCGCGTTCCAATTGGAAGGTGGCCTGTTCCGGGGCCAGGAGAAAGAGGCCCGGGCCGTCCGGCCGCTCCGCCAGCGCCTGTCCGATTTCCAGGAGGCAGCGGCGGGTCTTGCCCATGCCCGCCCGACCCAGGATGAAGCTGGTCCCCATGCGGTCTGCTCCCCACTGCCCGCTTGTCGTGAATGCAACAATGGCTTATTGTGCCCCTTATTCAGAGGATTGTCAAACCGCGCAAGGTGGGCGGCAGCGCGGCGCGTCGATGCAGCGCGCTCTCCCCAGGATCCCCCTCACCCTAACCCTCTCCCGAGGGAGAGGGGACCAGACTCGCCGAGGGAGAGGGACCAGACTCGCCGGCGAGGAGAGGACCAGACTCGCCGAGGGAGAGGGGACGAGTCCTGGTATCATGGAACCCGGTGGAAGGCGGCTTACGCCGAGCGTCGCCGGGAGGGAGAAGAACTCTTGGACCTGGATCAACTGGCGATCGTGGTGCACGCGGCGGACCTGGCGGCGATCCCGCTGGTCTTGTTCCGCAAGAAGGACGTGGCGGCGACCTACGCCTGCGTTTCTATCTCGTGCCGCTGGTGGGGGCGTTGAGCTACCTCGTCATCGGCCACAACCGGGTGGAGCGGCGGGCGATGAAGAAAGCAACAACGTACGTGGCTGACGGATCGGACACGAGCTGCCGGGCGATCAGACGCGGCCGTGGTCGCGGCTGCCGGATCTGCTCACGGATCAGCAGCGCGCCATCATGTCGCTGGCGATCAACGGGTGCTTTTTCGACTGACCGTGGGCAACCGCACGGCGCTGTTCGTGGAGAGCGACGAGCGTTCGCGCGCACGTTGGAAGCCCTCGGCGGGCGACCCACCATATCCACATGCAGTTTACATCCTGGCTTCCGACGCAACGGGACAAGAGTTCGCCGAGGTGTTGTGCCGGAAGGCGCGCGAGGGGGTGCGGGTGCGCCTGCTTTTGGACGGCGTGGGCTGCCTGCGGCTCTCCTCGGCGCTGGTGCGAAGACTGCGGGAGGCGGGCGTGCGGGTCGAGTTTTTCCTGCCCATTCGCAAGTGGAACCGCTTCTGGAACTTCAATCTCCGCAACCATCGCAAGATCATCGTGGTCGACGGGCGGACCGGTTTCTGCGGGGGGCTCAACCTGGCGGACGAATATCGGGGCCGCTCGCGGGTTTACGGTCCCTGGCAGGACGCGCACATGCAAGTAGACGGGCCGGCGGCCACGCAGTTGCAGTGGGTGTTCGCGGAGGACTGGTATTTCGCCTGCGGGGAGGAGCTGGGGTCCGAGTACTTCCCCGAGCAGGGGTCCGTGGGCGAGGACGTGGTGCAAGTGGTCGCGAGCGGCCCCGACCGCGACGTCGAGATCATGTACGAATTTTTTTTCACCGCCATCACCACGGCCAGGGAGAGCGTGTGGATCATCACGCCGTACTTCGTGCCCGACCGGGCGATGCTTCTGGCGCTGATGACGGCGGCGCGGCGCGGGGTGGACGTGACGCTGCTCGTGCCCGAGCGCTGCGACCATCGCGTGGTGCAATGGGCCGGGCGCTATTACTACGAGGACGTGCTGGCCGCGGGGGTGAAGATCTTCGAGTATCCCGACGGCACGCTGCACGCCAAGGTGATGCTGGTGGATGGAGCGTGGGCGACGGTGGGCAGCGCCAACATGGACATCCGCAGTTTCCGGCTCAACTTCGAGGTGAACCTGATCGTGTTCGGGCGGGACATCGCCGAGCGGGTGGCGGCGGCGTTTGCGCGCGACTTGAAGATCTCGCGGCCGGTCGTGCTGGAGGCGTTTCGGCGGCGGGGCCGCCGGCGCCGCCTGTTGGAGAACGTCTTCCGGTTGGTTTCGCCCATGCTGTGAATTCCGGCGGAGACTTGGGCGGGCGTCGCCGCAATACACGTCGCCCTTCCACACGGATGGCCTGAAGCGAAGGAGGTTTCCAGCTGGAATGTTCGTGCTGAGCGCGCTTCAGGCCATCCTGCTCAGGGCGGTCGGGGAGGTGGTATGGTGCGCCTGCAAAGGGAGGGACGCTCCGTTTCGAGTCTTCGACTCACGCGCAGAGGATGCGATCAAAGCCGCTCCAAAGGCGGCCTGCTCGCGTCCATGCCGTCCTCTCGATACGCGGCGCAAAGCTGTATCTCGCATCCCAAGTAGGTTTCCCAGCGCGCCGCTACTCGAGGACTCGGATTTTCTTTTCTCCCGAATCGTAATCATAATCGATTACGATGAAATCGTGCTAGATTACGATTGAGATTACGATGAGAATCGGTGACTGTCGCGCGTCGGCCGTCCCGGACTCACCGTCGCAAAAGGGGCAGGCGGCGGGCGACGGCCAAGAGCAGATAGGCAAGGCCGAGAAGCAGGACCGTGGTAGCGCCGGGAGGCAAGTCGGGCTGGTAGCTGACCGCCAAGCCGAGCGTGGTCGCCACGATGGACACGGCGCAGGCGCCGACCATCAGGCCCGGCAGCCGACGCGCAAAGTGTCCGGCGATGGCGACCGGCAGCGTCACCAGCGCGATTACCAGCACCACTCCCACCACGCGCACCAGCACGACCACGGTCACGGCAGTGAGCAAGAGGAGAAGCAGATAGAACAAGGGCGCCCGCACACCGCGCACGGCGGCGAATTCCTCGTCGAAGCAGACGGCCATGAACTGGCGGTGGAAGAGATAGCACACCAGCACGACGGTCACGTCCAACGCGGCTACGGCGTAGAGATAGCCCTTGGAGACGAGCAGGATGTTGCCGAAGAGGATGCCCACGACGTCGGGGTTGTAGCCGGGAGTCGCGGCGAGGAAGAGGATGCCGGCGGCCATGCCGACGACCCAGAGGGCGCCGATGACGGTGTCCTCTCGTTCTTTGGCGAAAAGACCGACGAGGCCGATGACGCCGGCGGCCAGGAGAGCCACGAGGAGCGCGCCCCAGAGCGGATCCACGCCGGTCCAACCGCGTGTGACGGCCAGGTACTGGGCCGCGCCGATGCCGCCGAGCACGCAGTGCGAGATGCCGCCGGCGATGTAGCTGATGCGCCGCACCACCACGTAGCTGCCGACCACGCTGGCGGCGACGCCGGCCAGAATCCCCGCCAGGAGCGCCAGGCGCAGGAAGCCGTTTTCAGGCGCCCAGAGCGCCCGCCAGAACTCAGACATGGTGGGAGAGGTCGCCTCCCGCGGGTTCGTGGTCGTGGCGCACCATGTGCATGGCGGCGCCGTAGAGTTGATTGATCATCTCTCCGGAGAGGCTGCTGGTCGGATGCGCGACGACCCTGCGATTGACGCATATCACGGTCTTGACGAATTGCGAAACGAAACCCAGATCGTGCGAGACAAGTAGAATGGTCAATCGCTGGTTGAGGCGCTGCAGGAGATCGTAGAGTTCCTGCTCGACGCTCATGTCCAGGCTGGAGGTGGGTTCGTCGAGCATGAGGATGTCGGGTTGGCCGGCGAGGGCGCGGGCGATGAGGACGCGCTGCTGCTGGCCGCCGGAGAGGGCGGCGAAGGAGCGATGCGCCAAATCGGCGAGGGCGACCTGGTGCAGCGCCTCGCGCGCCAGGTGGTAGTCGCGGCGGCTGTAACCGCCCAGCGTCCGCCCGGCGCCGAGACGCCCCATGAGGACCACGTCAAGAACGGTTGCGGGGAAGAGTGGATCCAGGCGCGCGTGCTGGGGCATGTAGCCGATGCGCCGGCGCGCCTCTCGCGGAGATCGACCCAATACTCGAATGCTGCCCGCGTCCGGTTCCAGGAGGCCGAGCAGGAGCTTGAGCAGCGTGGTTTTGCCCCCGCCGTTAGGCCCGACCAGGCAGGCGAAGTCACCCTGCGGGACGGAGAGATTGACGTCCTCCAGCACGCGATGGGGGCCGTAAGAGAAAGAGACTTGGCGCACTTCGATTACGCTCATGGCCGTGCGTCGTTCCCCCTCTCGCCAGCATCCCCCCCAGCCTCCCTTGTTAAGGGGGGAGAGGCCAAGGCGGCGGCCAGCTTGTCGGCCAAGTCGCGATAGTTGGCCAGGAGGTCTTCGGGCAGGTCATCCAGGATGACGACGCTTGCGTCCAGCGCTTTTGCGATGGCCGTCAGGCTGCGCGGAGAGAACTGCGGCTGCACGAAGAGGGTCGTCGCCTGGTCGGCGCGAGCTTGTGCGATCAGCGCGGCCAGTTGGCGGGCGCCGGGTTCCTTGCCGCCCGTTTCGACCGCCCTTTGCACCAGGCCGTAACGGTCGGCGAAGTAACCGAAGGCGGGATGAAAGACATAAAAACGCCGGTTGGACAAACCTGACAGGCGTTCGCGGATTTCGGCGTCGATGGCGTCAAGCTCCTTTTGAAGCTGGGCGAGACCGGCCCGGTAGTCCCTCTCACCTTCGGGATCGAGTCGGACGAGCGCGGCGGAGAGCTTCTCGGCGGCGGTTTTCATGCGAATGGGATCGAGCCAGACGTGGGGATCGGAGGCGCCGACGGGATGGCCGGCGTGATCGTGGTCGTGCGCGTCCATGGGCAGGAGGGCGAGGCCCTGGCGCAAGTCGTGGATGGTCAGGTTGGGATAGCGAGTTGCGGCGTCGGCGAGGACGCGATCTTCGAAGAGAAGGCCGACGCGCACGTACAGTCGAGCCTGGGCGAGCCGCGCCAACTGCTGCGGCGACGGCTCGAAAAGTTCGGGTGGTCTTCCCGGTGGGACCAGGGTTTCGACTTGCAGGCGCGATGCACCCAAGCGAGCGACGAAATCCGCCAGCGGGAGAATGCCGACCACGACTTTCATGGGAGCCGCCTCGACCGGCAGCCAGACCGGAAGGAGCATCGTCAAGACGAGAAGACGGACGAGGCCGGGCATGGGCGTGGCCTCCTAGCGGTGGGCTGCGCGACGGGGGCGCGGGCCGTTCTCGCATACCAGATGGACTTCGTGGCACTCGCGGCACTCATGGAGGCTGTGGGAGCGGGCGAAGTTCTCCCAGTGCTCGCGCTGCTTGGGGGTGAGGGTCCCGGCGCCGCGGCAGAGCGGGCAGATGTTCTCCAGCGCGGAAAGCACCGCGGCGCGGATGAACTCGGAGCGGTTGAGGATGCCCTTCATGGCGGACAGGAGGGTAGCGTCGGCCTTGAAGGTGATGATTTCGGATTTTCTCGGCATGATGGAGGCCCCCGAAAACGCGGCACGCTGCGCAACTACGGGGTTGAATGTAATACAAAGTAATAAAAGTGTCCAGGGATTCTCGGCGTCCGGGCAGGGGACGCGGAAGACGGCGGACGAGGGCGCGCAGGAGTTCATTGGTAGGCGTCAACAAAGGAAGTATTGAGATTGTGCCGGCGCTCCGTTATGCTGCTGCGTTGACGACGAGCACGCAGGGAGGACTCGATTCGATGGCCAAGCCGCAAACGGCGTCCAAGGTTGTGGCGGGAGACGACGACGAAATCTATCACCTTTCTCCGGTGGAAAAGGTGGCGCTGGAGCGGAGCGGTTACGCGCTGATTTATCCGCCGGAAGAGAAGATTCCCAGCATTTTGGTGGAGAACTTTCCGGCGCTGGGTCGGCTGACGGCGGCGCGGTTTCTGGAGTGGGTGCAGGAGAATCCCGAGGGCGTGGTGGCGCTGCCGACGGGCAAGACGCCGGAGTATTTCATCAAGTGCGTGCAATACTATCTGCGCACGTGGGATCGCAAGGAGACGCGGGCGCTTCTGGAAGGCATGGGACTTTCGCTCCAGCGCAAGCCGAACCCGGCCGGGCTGCGTTTCGTACAGATCGACGAATTCTATCCCATCGACACGCGCCAGCATAACAGCTTCAACTATTACGTGCAGAAATATTATCTAAAGGGATTCGGGATGGACCCGGCGCGGGCCATGCTGATCGACCCCAACGTGATCGGCATCCCGGAAGGCTACACGCTCGCGGACATCTTTCCCGACATGACGTTGGACTTGAGTCTGCGGGTACGCAAGGCGCGGTCGCTCCTGGAAAAGCGCCAGCAGGGCGTGCTGGAGGCGGTGGACCAGTTCTGCAGCGACTACGAACGCAGGATTCGGGAGATGGGAGGAATCGGGTTCTTTCTGGGCGGGATCGGGCCGGACGGGCACATCGCGTTCAACGTGAAGGGCGCGGATGTTTTTTCCACCACGCGGCTGGCGGAGACGAACTATGAAACGAAGGCGGCGGCGGCGGGCGATCTGGGAGGCATCGAGGTATCCAGGAACAAGCACGTGATCACGCTGGGGTTGTCGACCATTACGTACAATCGGGATGCCGTGGCGATCATCATCGCGGCGGGCGAGGCCAAGGCGGGGATCGTGGCGCGCACCCTCGAGAGTCCGGTCTCCAACCGGCGTCCGGGTTCGGTTCTGGGCCTTCTGCCGCGCGCGCGCTTCTACCTGACGCGCGGGGCCGCCTCGCAACTGACCAATCACGCGCTGGTGGATTTCTCGCGCAAGCCCGAACCATCCGAGGAAGACGTGCTGCGCATCGTGATGGACCTCTCGCTTGCGACCGGCAGGACCTTCGAGAATCTTGGCGAGGCGGACTTCCGAGCCAGCCGCTTCGGGATGGAACTGTTGGCCAAGACGGGCAGGTCCGCCGAGGAGTTGACGCGCCGCACGCGCGAGGAAGTGCTTGCGCGGCTGGCTTTGGGCAATCGCATCATCGAGAACAAGCGATTCCTGCACACCGCACCGCATCACGACGACATCATTCTGGGTTATCTGCCCTACTTCACCAACCTGGTGCGGCGCAGTACCACCCAACACTGGTTCGCGTACATGACCTCGGGATTCAACGCCGTCACCAACCGTTACATGTACGGGGTGGTCGAGGATTTGCTGGCGCGGTTGTCGCGGCGCGAGTTTTCGGAGCTTTTTGAGGCGGGATATTTCGATCCGTCCAACCACAAGGCCAAGCGGCTGGATACGGCGCTCTATCTGGAGGGCGCCTCGCGGCATCACGAGGACAAGAAAGCCGCGGCGACGGCGCGCCGGCTGCTGCGGAACCTGTTTGAACTCTACGAAGAGGACAACATCGACAATATCGAGGAGCGGCTTAGCGAGCTGCTCAACTATTTTCGCACGCAGTACCCGGGCAAGAAGGACATCGCCATCGTGCAGCAGATCAAGGGCCGCATGCGCGAGTGGGAGTCGGACTTGAAGTGGGCGTATTTTGGTTTCACGGGCGAGGCGGTGCGGCATCTGCGGCTGGGTTTCTACAAGGGCGACATCTTCACCGAGACGCCCCGGATCGACCGGGACGTTCCCCCGATTGTCCAACTGTTGATGGAGGTGAATCCGGACATCGTGACGGTCGCGTTCGATCCCGAGGGCAGCGGGCCGGACACACATTACAAGGTGCTTCAGGCGGTGGCGGAGGCGCTGAAGATTTTCCAGTCGAGGTCGGGCCGCGACGACGTGCGGGTGCTGGGTTATCGCAACGTGTGGTACCGATTCCATCCCGCCGAGGCCAACATGTACGTGCCGACCTCGCTGACGCACCTCAACAACATGGAGGCGGCCTTTGACACGTGCTTCGCAACGCAGCGGACCGCGTCGTTTCCGAGCTATGAATATGACGGTCCCTTCTCGCGGCTGGCGCGGAAGATCCAATGCAAGCAGTTCGAGCAGGTGAAGACGTTTCTGGGGGAGGAGTTTTTCGTGCACAACGAGGACCATGGGCTGCGCGCGTGTCGGGGGATTGTGTATCTCAGGGAGATGGCGCTGGAGGAGTTCTACGCGCGTTCGGCGGAGCTGAGGCACATCGCGGAGGAGCTGTGAGGGGAGAAGCTCGCGCAGAGGCGCAGAGGGCGCGGAGGGAATATAGTCGAGGCTCGCGCGGAGGCGCGGAGGGCGCGGAGGGAATATAGTCGAGGCTCGCGCAGAGGCGCAGAGGGCGCGGAGGGAATAGAGGGTTATAGGGCGCGCAGAGGCGCAGAGGGCGCGGAGGGAATAGAGGGTTATAGGTCGGCAGAGGCGCAGAGGGCGCAGAGGAATAGGGTTATAGGTCGCGCAGAGGCGCAGAGGCGCAGAGGAATAGAGGGTTATAGGTCGCGCAGAGGCGCGGAGATGATATCATGAGATCCAGAAAGGGACCTTGCCGTTCACAGAAACCATGAGATTATCTACCATGTTATCCCTTTGTTTGTTCCCATCCGCCCACGACATGAAAATATTATCTCTGCGTTCTCTGCGGCTCTGCGCGAGCTTCGACTATATTATCTCTGCGTTCTCTGCGGCTCTGCGCGAGCTTCGACTATATTATCTCTGCGTTCTCTGCGGCTCTGCGCGAGCCGGGAAGGAGTCGGTAGATGGAAGTCGTGATTACGCCCGACTATGACGCCATATCGCGTCACGCCGCGGGCATCGTGGCGCGGCTGTTGTACAAGAAGCCGAACGCCGTGCTGGGCCTGGCGACCGGCGCCACGCCGCTGGGACTCTACCGCGAGTTGATCCGCCTGCATCGCCAGGAGGGACTGGACTTTTCCAAGGTGACGACGTTCAACCTGGACGAGTACGTCGGGCTGCCCGCCGACCACCCGCAGAGCTATCATCGCTACATGTGGGACAACCTGTTGTCGCAGGTGAACGTGAGTCCGTCGCGCGTGCACATCCCGAACGGAATGGTGCGCGACATGGAGGAGTACTGTGAGTGGTACGAGGGCGAGATCGCGCGCGCGGGCGGGATTGATTTGCAGGTGCTGGGAATCGGGCGCGACGGGCACATCGCCTTCAACGAGCCGGGATCGTCGCTGGGCAGTCGCACGCGCATCAAGACGCTTGCGCGCGAGACGGTGGAAGATAACGCGCGCTTTTTCGACCGCGATGAGGACGTGCCGCGGCACGCGGTGACGATGGGCGTGGGCACGATCATGGAGGCGCGGCAGTGTCTGCTTCTGGCCAGCGGGTCTTTGAAGGCGGAGGCGGTGGCGGCCACCATCGAGGGGCCGATCACCTGCCAGGTGACGGCCAGCGCGCTGCAATTGCACCGCGACGCCATCGCCATCCTGGACGACCAAGCCGCCGGTCGCCTGAAGCGCCGGGAGTACTACGAGTGGGTTTTCCGCCACAAGGAGAGCTGGCTGCGGTAACGCGCGTAATACTATGGCGGTCATGAAACACTCGGCATGGGTGGACGGGCGCAGGCACAGTACGCCGCGCAAGTACGGCGTCTCGTTGTCAGGCAATGAATGGCCGATCTGGTGCCGTTTCAAGAAAAGTTGCAGCGATTGGGTCGTCCTCTCGATACGCGGAGTACCGCTGCTGCCGGACTCGGTTTCTCCTTTCTCGCAACTGTTTTTTGGGAAACGGCACTAGCATCGCGGGTATTGCGCTTTGCATGGACCGGAAAACGCGGTCGGCGTCCATTTCCGCTTGGATTTCTTTCTCACCAACGTATCCTGCCTTCGTCTTCTCGTTGAGAGCCGAATCTTTCGCGCGGGAGGTTTCTCGATGGGTTTCATCATTACCCTGGCGGTACTCGTCGGCGGCGCGGTGGTCGTTGTCCTGTACGTGATCGCGGTCTACAACAAGCTGGTCGGCTATCGCGTGGAAGTGGACAACTCGTGGAGCCAGATCGACGTGCAGTTGAAACGGCGCAGCGATCTGATCCCCAACCTGGTGGAGACGGTGAAGGGCTACATGCAACACGAGCGTGGCACGCTGGAGGCGGTCGTGGCGGCGCGGGCGCGGGCGACGGGGGCGACCAACCTGCCCGAGCGCATGAAAGCCGAGGGGGAAATATCGGGACTGCTCGGGCGCCTGCTGGCGGTATGGGAGAACTATCCCGACCTGAAGGCGAACCAGAACGCCATGCAGCTGCAGGAGGAGCTGACGTCGACGGAGAACCGGATTTCCTACAGCCGCGGGCACTACAACGACGTGACGGCGAACTACAACACGCTGGTGCAACGGTTTCCGTCCAACATCGTGGCGGGAATGACGGGCTTCTCCGTGCGGCCGTATTTCCAGATCGCCGAGGCGGAGAAGGCTGTGCCGCAGGTGAAGTTCTAGACGCGCGGAGGTCCGGCCGGTGCTTGCGCCGCTGCCGAAGGAGACGGTTTACGAGGCGCGCGAGCGCTCGCGGCGCGCCAGCCGGCGGCTGCTGCTCCTGCTGGTCGTGCTCTACGTGGTGTTCTTTAACATGCTCGCGTTCGTTGCAGCGCTGGCGCTGGCGGTGGGAGCGCCGGACCACGGCACGCAGGTTTTGGGCGCCGTCAGCCGCTACATCGCCCGCCACTTCTGGTCGCTGAACGGCCTCCTGTCGCTGTGCGGCGCGTTCGTGGCCTTCCTGCACTATCAGATGGCGCGCAGCCGCGAGCTGGACTCTTTGCTTTCCATCGTAAAGGCCGCGCCGGCTGATCCCAAGGATGAATATCACGCGCGCTTCATCAATATCGTGCACGAGGCCGAGGCGGCGACCGGCATCCGGCCGATTCGAGCCGTCGTTCTCGCCAGCACGGGCAGCAACACCTTTTCCATGGCGGATGGGGAGGGCCGCGCGGCCATCGGGGCGACCGAGGGGCTGCTCTCAAGACTGGACCGGCAGGAGTTGTCGGCGGTGGTGGCGCACGAGGCGGCGCATCTCGTGCACGAGGATTCGTCGCTGGCGACGACGGTTGCTTCGCTGACGGCGCCGTTTGAGGCCACGGCGGCGAGCATGAAGGCGGCGCTGGAGCATCGGCCGCGGGCCTATGGGCGGCATCGCGGCGGCGTTGGGCTGGCCGCGTTTCTCGTCTGGCTGGTCGCTTCGCTGCAAGTGCTCGTGATGCGCCTGTTGGCGATGGCGCTGTCGCGCGGACGCGAATACATGGCGGATGCTGCGGCAGTCAGGATGTGCAAGGATCCGCTGGCCCTGGCCGAGGCGCTGGGCAAGATTTCACGCCGCCATCGCGGGGCCCTGGATATTCCGCAGAGCTTCAACTCACTCTTCATCCTCAACCCGGACATCTTCAGGCTGGACGAGCACTCGGGCGTGGTGGCGGAGGTGTTCAGCACGCATCCGCCTATTGCGGAGCGCATCCGGCGGCTTCTGGCGTGGGCAAGGGCGGAGCTGCCGGCGGGGGAGAAGTCGGAGGCGCGCGCGCGGGAGGGTCCGCCTGCGCCGGAGCCGCGAGACTATTACGTCAAGAAGGACGGAGAATGGGCGGGACCCTACACGCCGTCACAGATGCTGGCGCTGGGCCTGCTGTCACCGCGGGCGTGGATCGTCAATCCGGACAAGGAGATGAAACGGGCCGCCGACGAGCCGACGCTTTTGCCACTTCTGCATGAGCGCGTAGCCGGGCGCGTGGCGGGCCGGGCCTGCCCGCGCTGCAAGGTCTCCCTGGTCGCGGCCAAGTACGAAGGCGCGCCGGTGCTCCGCTGCGCCTTCTGCCACGGCTATCTGCTTCCCGCGGGCGTGCTGGAACGGGTATTGACGCGCGACGACCGCGCATTTTCCCGAGAAGAAATCGAGACGGCGCGCTTGTGGCGCGCGCGCGCGCAAGAGCGCGACGTTCTGCTCAAAGAGGGCGACGCCTCGCTGGTCTGCCCGCTCTGCCAATCCATCATGATCGCCAGCTTCCACACGCAATTGACGCGCGTGGTCGTCGACCGCTGCCGCAATCCCGAGTGCCGCGCGTTGTGGTGCGACGGGGGAGAACTGGAGACGATGCAGATAATTCTGGCAGAGACCGCGAGAGAGGCGGAGGGCGGACGGCAGAGGGAGCGCCCATAGGACGAATGGGACCCATGGGACTTATGGGACCTATGGGACCTATGACGGACGCAGCGGGATGCCGAGCTAGATGAGATAGAACTCCGTCTGGCGGCCGTCGATGAAGCTCGTGCCTTCGCGCGTGAACAGAATCTGCTCTTCCGTCGGCAGTCGCAGGCTCTGGCCGTCCCACTCGGGCACGACGCCGTCGGCGGAAATCTCACACACGAAACTGGTATCATAGTTGAGCGGCACGTCGCCGCGGCCGGGCCAATTCTCCTGATTGAGCGGATGGCCGATCAACGGGCCGGGTTCGTGCAGGAGATGGCCGCAAGAGTGAGAATAGATGCGGGGGTTGTTGACGCCGGCGGCGCGCGCGGCCTCCAGGCCGGAACGGAGCATCTCGTTGCCCGTGCGTCCCGCGACAAACTGCCGGCAATAGATGTCCTGCAGGCGGTTGGTCTCGGCCAGCAGGCGCCTGAGTCCCTCCGGGGCGTCATGCTCGCCTTCGCGCAACACGTAAGCGCATTCTTTCGTATCTGTGATTAAACCGAGATACTTGATGCCCACGTCACAGTACACCACGTCGCCGCGGCGGATGGTCGCGTCGCCCTCGGGATGGCTCTTCTTTTCGCTCTCCCTGCGCGCAAGGTAGAAAAACGGACAGAAGGAGACCTCCAACCCGCGGTCGTTGCACATCTGCCAATAGGCCCAGCGCAAGTCGGCGAGGGTCGTCACGCCGGGCGTGATCACGCGGCGCGAGAAGATCTCGCGCAGGAGGGCGTGGGCGACGGACACCACGTGGGGATAGAGCTCCATCTCCTCGGGGATGAGCGTCTCCATCCAGCGGCGGCAGAGGTCCTCCCCGGAGGAGAGCCGCTGCGCATACTTCTTCGGGAGCGTTGCCAGCAGTTTTTCCTTGTGCGTGGCTGAAAGGCCGTCTGCGGCCCAGATGGTCTCGCCCTGGTTGATGGCGATGCGTTTGGGGTCGCGAGCCTCGATGACTTCGCGCAGCCACGGCCACTGCTGCCAGGGATAATGCACCGTATAAGGTTTATCATAGTAATCAAACGTGTTGGTGCGAGAGATCGAAATGCGCTCGACGCCTCCCTCGCCGCGATCATAGAAGACGAACATCTGCAGGATGGGCGTCCAGGTGTCCATGGGAAGGAGGGTAGGCAGGACGGGGTCCCAGTTGTCCTCGTTGCAGATGACGAGCCACATGTCGAAGCCGCATTCGCGCATCACCGCGGGCAGGAGCGCGTCCAGGCGCCTGCGCAAAATACGGTTATGAAGCTCGCAGCGTTCGCGCATGGAGAGGATGCGCGGAAAGGTAGTGGGGGAAGCTATCATAGTTTTCTCGTCTTCCATGCTCACTTGGGCAAGGCGTTCCGGATCAGGTCGTCCTCTCGATACGTCCGCCGGGGCGGACTACTCGAGGACTCGGGTTTGCTTTCTCGCGAGCGCCCCACTGGAGAATCGCTGAAATTCACTTGCGCACGAACGTACCCGAGCCGGTGACGTTGGCGTCGGTCTCCCAGCGCGGCTGCCACCAGATGGAGCCGTAGGAGCCATCAGGAACATCCGTGTCGTAGACGCCGACGTTGAGGCGGAAGGCCTTCCATGGTCCGCCCTGGCGATCGTTGAGGACCGACGCGGGAATGGCAGCCTCGAAGGCATACCCGTCGCTGGTTTTCACAGAGGCACAGCGGATGCCCTCGGGCAGCGCGCCCGGGTCCATGATCTGCATATCCGTTTCTTCAACCTTGGGCGCGACGATCAGGGAAATGAAGTCGCGGTTGCGCTCGTACCATCCGGAGCGGCTTTGCGAGCGGGCGGGATCGGGCCGCGCGTCCAACCAGACGGCGACGGAGTCCTGCTCGTAGGTCGCCCGTCCACGGCGGCGAATGACGCGGTCCTCGTGCACCGCGACGGCGATATAGAGGTACGCGTCGTCGTGACGCGCGGCGAAGCGCAAGGAGGCGTCATCAGGGCCGCTCCAGTCTCCGCGGCGGTAAATCTGGGCGGGCGCAGTCACGTCGATGGGAAGCTCGGGCCAATCGGCGAGATCGCCGTCTACGGCGACGGGTGCTGTCGCGCGCGGGCAGGGATGGAGGCGGTCCACGATGATCGTCTCGGTTCGCTCGACGACCAGAGGCGGGCGGCCCTCGCGTTCGTAGCTGATGGAGAGCGCGTAATCGAGCGGCGCCATTTGGGTGCGCAGGATGGGCGGCTGGACGGCGAACTCGATGGGAATCTCGCGGTCGGCGCCGGGCGGCACGGTGAAGGCGACCTCATCGGGTTCCACGCGCAGGGCGTGATGCGGGCGCGCGCGTCCCTTCACGACCATGGGGATGCCGGCGCGGTTGGAAAGGCGCAGCGCGGTGCGAGCCGAACCGAAGCGCTCGCCGTCCAAATATACGGGATCGTGCACGATGGCGTTTCCGCTCAATATGGGATTGAGCAGCGCCACGTCCTCCGTGGTGCGAATGTTTTCGTCGCGGATGCCCTCCAGCATGAGATTGGCAAGGCGGGGGCCGTCGTCCTTCATGGTCACCCAGACGAGATGGTCGAACTCGCCGTAGTTGTCGCCGCGCAACTGGCTGCCGCCGCCGGTCGTGGCCAAAACGATGTACTTGCGGTCGTTGCGCACGTATTTCAAATAATCGTGAGTATGGCCGGCGAAGACGGTGTAGTTGCGGCCCGCCAAGAGGGCCTCGAACTCCTGCCAGCCTTTGGCGTTTGCTTCCGCCCACATGGGCTTGTGCATGAAGAGCAGCGTCCAGCGGACGTTCGGGTTCGCCTCCAGAACCCTGCGGAAATACTCACGCTGCGCCGGACTGATGGACGTGTCGGGCGGATCCTCGGTGTCGATGCACAGAAAGAGCACGTTCTTGTAGATGAAATGATAGTATGGATTGCCGAAGCGCTGCTTCCAGAACGCCTCCATGGTCGGATTGCTGATGTCGTGATTGCCGGCGACGCGGAAGTAGGGCATGGAGAGCGAGTTGACGAGGGCGTCGAACTCGCGCCACATCTCGGTCATTTCGCGCGAGTTTTCCGTGTAACCCTCGATCTGATCGCCGACGCTCATGACGAACTCGGGTTGGAGGAGGTTGAGCTTGGGCATGGCGCTGGAAAAGACGCCGGGGCGGTGGCCGCCGGTGCGATCGGTGACGATGGCGAACTGAAAGTCGTCGGGATCGTTCTGGAAGTTCTCGTGGGTCCAGGGCACGACGCCGCCGCGGAACAGGTCCGGGTCGGGCGTCCAGACGCTCTGGCGGCTCTGGCAGCCGCACAGGGCGGCGCAGAGGGCGAGGCAGAGTATGGCGATGCGCATGGTTCCCCCTTGTCCTATCCCGGAGTACAAGCTTTAGCTTATTGGAATAACAAACTAAAGTTTGTACTCCGGTGCGCTTGTCATATTAGCAAACTAAAGTTTGTACTCCGGAGTACAGGCTTGAGCCTGTTTGCAAATAGAAGTTTGTACTCCGGGCACTAAATCAGATAGAATTCGACCTGGCGGCCGTCGATGACCTGGCAGCCGCCGTCTTTGGTGAACATCACGTCCTCTTCCGTGCTCAGGCGGAGCTCCTCGTCGTTCCATTCGGGGATGGTGGAGGTGATCGACAGCTCCATGGTGAAGCAACTGTTGTACACGAGTTTGACGTCGCCGCGGCCGGGGCAGACCTTCTGCTCCCAGGGCAGGCCGATGAGCGGTCCCGGCTCGTGCAGGAGATGACCGAGCGAGTGCGAGTAGATCTTGGGGCCGGGAATGCCTTCGCGTTTGGCGCGTGCCAGCATGGTCTTCAGCATCTGGTTGCCGGTGCGTCCCAGTTTGAACTCGCTCATGAAGACGTCCTGCAGACGGTTGTTCTGCCGCAGGAGTTCCCTGATGCCCTCGGGCGGCTCGGTTTCGCCCTGGCGGCGGATGTAAACCCATTGCTGATGGTCGCTGTCCATGCGGAGGTAGCGGATGCCGACGTCGCAGTGGACGAGATCGCCGCGGCGGATGACCTTGTCGTCCGGCCCGTAGCGGGCGCGGTTTTCCGGACCGCGGCGGATGTTGAAGAAGGGCAGGAAGGAGACCTCCAGGCCGCGGTCGGCGCAGAGCTGCCAATAATGCCAGCGCAGGTCCTCGCAGGTGGTCACGCCGGGCACGATGGCGCGGGGGGAAAACGTGTCGGCGATGATGGCGTGGGCGAGCGCGACCACGCTGCGGTAGACCTCCAACTCCTTGTCGGTAAAGGCCTCCAGCCAGAAGGTGCACGCCGGTTCGGCGGAGACCAAACGCTTGTGGTACTTTCTCGGAAGGTGCTCCAGCACCTGCTTGTGAAGATTATACGTCAGGCCGCCGGCGGCCCACTGGACGCTGCCGATGTTGATGCCGATCTGTTTGGGATCGCGCTCCTCGATCAATTGCAGGAGCAGTTTCCATTGCTCGGCCTCGACCTGGCCGGTATAGGGCCGCTGGAAAAGGTCCCGCGTCGCCGTGCCGGAGATGTTGAAGCGCTCGATCTCGTCGCCGCCGCGGTCGAAGAAGACCATGACCTGGAGAATCGGGGTCCAGGTGTCCATGGGAATCATGCTGGCGAAGACGGGGTCGGGATTGTCCTCCTGGCAGAGGATGAGCCAGGCGTCGATGCCGTTCTCGCGCATGGCGCGAGGGAGCACGGTCGCCAGGCGCTCGCGCAGGAGTTCGTAAATCACTTCAGCCTGCCGGCGCATGGGCAGGACCTGCGGGAAGGCTCCGCTGCGGGGGATGCTGAGAGTCATGGCTTTGCACCTCGTAAGGATGATGGACCAGTGCCGTTTCAAGAAAAGTCGTGGCGCCGGAGCCGTCCTCTCGATACGCCGGAGTACCGGCTACTGGAGGACTCGGTTTTTCTCTATTGGCAACCACTTTCCTTGGAAAGGCACTACAGGCCTAGGTTGCCGCAAAACGCGCCGCTTGTCCAGACGGGAATGGCCCCAGGTCACCTCAGATGAGATGGTACTGCGTCTGGCGGCCGTCGATGACTTCGACGCCGGCGCGGGTGAATATGACGTCCTGCTCCAAGGCCAATCGCACCGACTGGCCGCCCCAGCCGGCGACAGGCATCTCGACGGAAGCTCCATGGTGTACGTGGAATTGAGCGCAGGGCACCTCGCCGCGGCCGCCGGTGTCCTGCTGCTCCCACGGCAGTCCGATCAGGGGGCCCGGCTCGTGCACGAACAAGCCGCAGGAGTGGGAGTAGACCTTGGGGTTGGGGACGTTTTCGCGATGGGCGCGAGCCAGGATGTTTCTCAGCAACTGGTTGCCGGAGAGGCCCTCGCGGAACTCGGCCATGTAGATGTCCTGAAGGCGATGGGCCTGGCGCATCAGCTCATGGAAGCCGTCGGGCACGTCCGTCTCGCCCGGAGAGAGAACATAGGACCACTCGGTCATGTCGGTGTGCAGGTCGAGATACTGGATGCCCACATCGCACAGGAGCATATCGCCCTCTTGGACGGTGTTGTCCTCGGGGTTGCCATTGACGCCGCGGCGCCGGATGTAGTAGTTCGGCTTGAAGGCCGGCTCGATGCCAAGATCGGTGCACATCTGCCAGTAGGCCCAGTTCATGTCCTCCGTGGTGGTCCGGCCGGGCGTGACGTAGCGGCGCGAGGCCAGCGTCTTGATGATCCAGTGCGCCAGCGGACCGAGCGTGTCGCGGTACAGTTGCAGCTGCCGGTCGACGTGGGTCATCAACCACTGCACGGCGGCCGCCTCGGCGGAGACCAATCGGTTGACGTATTTCTCCGGCAGATGGCGGCAGAGCTGCAGGTAGAGGCCGTGGGAGAGGCCGTCCGACGCCCAGTTGACGCTGGAGACGTTGATGCCGATGCGCTTGGGATCGCGCTCCTCGACGAGCCTGGGCAGAAGCTCCCATTGCTCGGCGTGTCGCATTCCGCGCCACGGCTTCTCGTAGAGACCGCCGGTACGCGAGAAGCCCAGGTCGATCCGCTCCACTCCCGCGTCGCCGCCGCGGTCGAAGAAAATGAGAAAGTTGAGAATCTTGAACCAGCACTCGTAGGGGATCATGGACTCCATGACCGGATCGTAGTTGTCCTCCTGGCAAACCATCAGCCACATGTCCAAGCCGTGCTCGCGCATGATGGCGGGCAGAAGCGTATCCAGACGCTCTTTCAGGATGGAGTTGACGATTTCCGCCCGCTTGCGCACGGGCAGGATGGGCGGATGGCCGGACAGGGGCACGATGAAGACCTCCGGGAAGCACGAATGGGTGCACGTAGGGGGCATCTTGAACAAGCGGCGGGTGCGCGTCAAGCGGGTGCGTGGGGGCGAACGGTTTTCCCCCCAACCCCCCTTGTTAAGGATGGAGCCAAGGCCGTATCAGGATAGTCCTCAGCATGCAAGCCGGCCCTTCGACTACGGCCCTCGCTCAGGGCCTCTGGTTTTTGTCTTTGCCGCTGGTCAGCCCGGTCGGTTTTGTTGATCACCTTTATCGTCGCTTGACCTGGCGGCGGCTGCGTGCAAGGCTGGCGGCGTCATCCCAGTTCGACAAGGAATTACGACCAAGGCATGGCGCAAGAGAGGATTCTTCTGACCGGCGCGGCCGGGTTCATCGGCTACCACGTGGCGGAGGCGCTGTTGGCCGAGGGGCACACGGTGGTCGGGGTGGACAACTTCAACGACTATTACGCGCCCGCGCTGAAGGAGGCGCGGCACGCGCGGCTTTTGCGGCACGAGAATTACTCCGGGCATCGGATCGATCTGTGCGACCTGCCGGCGCTCCAGCGGGTGATGGAGGAGGCGCGACCCTCTCTCGTCTGCCACCTGGCGGCGCAGGCGGGGGTGCGTTACTCGCTGACGAACCCATTCGCCTATCAAAGGTCGAACCTGGACGGGTTTTTCAACGTTCTGCATCTGTCCTAGGAGCTCTCCGTATCGCGTTTCGTCTACGCCTCGTCGTCGTCGGTTTACGGCAACAGCCGGCAGCTGCCCTTCTCGGAGGATCAGCGCGTGGATGCGCCCATCTCGCTGTATGCGGCGACGAAGAAGTCCAACGAGCTGGTAGCGCACACGTATTCGCATCTCTACGGTCTTCAAACGATCGCGTTGCGTTTCTTCACCGTGTATGGACCATGGGGGCGGCCCGACATGGCGCTGTGGTTGTTTACGCGCGACATCCTGGCGGGGCGGCCGATCTCGGTGTTCAATCACGGCGACATGTCGCGTGATTTCACCTACATCGACGACATCGCGGCGGGCGTGGTCGCCTCGCTTTTCGCCGAGGGCCTTTCCAACTACGAGATTCTCAACCTGGGCAATCATCGTCCCGAGCCGCTGCTGGAATTGATCGGGGTGCTGGAAGAGGTCCTCGGCAAGAAGGTGGAGAGGCGGTTCTTGCCCATGCAGCCGGGCGACGTGGAGACGACGTACGCCGACATCGAGCGGGCGCGAGCCAAGCTGGGATACCGGCCTTCGACCACCATCCGCGAAGGCATCCCAAAATTTGTGGCGTGGTATCGGGCGCATCCAGAGCTGGTGGCGGCGGTGGAAAAATAGGGTCAGCGCCTATTTTTGCAGATCGACCTGAGGACTGGCGCAGACTTCCTGAAAAAATAGGCGCTGACCCTATTTTTCCGGTTTGCGGATGAAGAACGAGTCGAACACGCGGCCGTCCGGGCGCACGGCCTCCAGCGAGAGGCGCGTGGGCGTGATCGTGATGCGGCAGTAATGGTGGGACTTCTCCGCCTTGGCGCGATGGGGGTTGGGCGCGCGGCCGAAGTCGTAGAGGGGCGCGCCGGCGCCGCCGGTCACCACGTACTGCACGCCCCGGTAGGCCGAGCGTTCGTAGAAGTGGTCGTGACCGTGCAGCACCAGGTCGACGCCGTACTTTTCAAACAGCGGCCGCCAGTCGCGCCGCGCCACGCGGATCGGCTCTTCCACCGGCTCGCCGTCATCGCCCAATCGCCCGTGCGGTCCTGACGTGAAGACGGCGTGATGGAATGCAAGAATCGTGAACTTCCTTCTGGGCGAGCGCAACTGTTGCGCCAGCCAGTCGTATTGCTCGCTTCCCGGTTGCATGGGAGAACAACTGTCCAGCACGAGCAGGGTGTGGAAGCCGTAGTCCCAGCGGTACCAGTCAGTGCGGCGGTCGCCGGCGAAGGGAAACAACTCGAAGTAGAGGCTGGCGGGATCGCGTTCGCCGTCGCTGGTGCGCGTGCGCTCTGGCATTGCCGATGCACGGCCAGATGGGGATGGTGGACAAGAGTTCACGGCCGGGGATGAAGAAATGCCGCAACCACATGCGATAGTCGCGGCCGTCGGCGGGGAAGTCGCCGGTCGTGATCCAGCAGAGGGCGCGGGGTTCATGCTTGCGCATGGCCTCGGCGACCTCTCGGAACCGGTCGGGTTGGGTGCGCAGATCGCCGGCGGCCAGCATCAGGTACTTTTCGGGGTCGGCGGGCGGAGTGTGAAAAGTGCACGGGCCGCTGTTCCACTCGCCGGCGGTCACGCGATACTGGTAGCGGGTGTCCGGCGCGAGGCCGGTAAGCACGAAGGCGTGACGCGTGCCGCGTTCGCCGCGCGCGGAGGTACTCTTCTCGTCGGGACGGTCCGCAGGATGATAGGTGAGCGTCGGCGCGACCGGCGTGGCGTGATACACCACGACCGTCATCCCTGTCGGACCGGGTTCCAGGAGCATAGGCCCGGCGTCGAAGGGCCGGGCGGCGGCCGCGGCGGAGAGGAATATAACGCAAAGGAGTCGCTGGAGGGTTGGCAGCATAATTGTTCCCAGGTTTTTAAGATAGGGCAATATGGTCAGCCCATGTTAAAATTCGATAAGAAACAAGTAAGGAACAAGCGCCGATTTTGACGCAAGTTCTCGGCTCAAAGCGCGATGCCGGGCAAAATCGCCGCCTGTCCCAGGGGCGGCTCAGCCTTTGAGCAGCAGTTGGTTGCTCTTCGAGCGCGTTTCGCCCACGCTGGTGACATAGATGGCCCGCTGGTCGTGCACGGGACATTCATGCTCGCAGATGCCGCAGCCGATGCAGAGCTGCGGATCGACGTAGGGACGGTTCAAGGTGGTGATACCGCCGTCGCGGCGCGTGATCTCGACGGGTTTCGTATAGATGGCCTTGGGCGAGGTGGGACAGACCTCCTCGCACACCACGCAGGGGATGTCCATGGACCACGGCAGGCAGCGGCCGTAATCATAGAAGGCCGTGCCCGTCTTGACCGGCCGGCCTTCCCACTCGCCCGTGCCCAGTTTCTGCGCGATGCTGATGCGCTGGATGGCGCCGGTGGGACAGACTTGGCCGCAGAGCGTGCAGTTGAGTTCGCAGTAGCCGACCTTGTTGACCATGATGGGCGTCCAGATGCCTTCGACGCCGGCCTCGAACAGCGCAGGCTGCAGGACGTTGGTGGGACAGACCTTGATGCACTCGTCGCACTTGATGCAACGCTCCAGGAACTCGGGTTCATCGACCGAGCCGGGCGGCCGGATGATGTTTCTGACGCTCCGGTTTTCATCGCGGCCGCCGCTGCGGGCGAAGAGCATGAAAAGCGCGGCGAACACGCCCGACTCCAGGAGCCGCCGGCGATTGAGCGAGGGGGACGGCCGCTCGCTGGAAAGCCGGGGCAGGAACTTGTAGGAAATCGCGTCATAGGGGCAGTCGTCCACGCAACTCATGCAAACAAAGCACTCGCTCTTGCGCAAGAGCGAGTGCGGATCGGACGCGCCCTGGCAGGACACGAGGCACAGGTCGCAGTCGGTGCACTTGCCGGGTTCGCGATGGATCTGCCACAGGCTGAGCTTGGACAAACCCGAGAAGCGCTCCCAGCGGGCACAGCACCCGGCACCAGAAGCGCGGAATCACGCGATTGAGCACGAGAAAGAGAACGAAGATCGCTCCGATCAGAAAACCCCAGTGGGCGACGCGCGGCTCGACGCTGGTATGGAGTTTCCCCAAGACGGGTTCCGCGGGGGGGAGGATGCGAATCATGCCGTCCACCAGGAGGTCCCATGCCGGCAGCACGGCGGCGGTGAACGAGCGGGTCAGGAAGGGGATGGGGTCGAGCCAGCCGATCTGCAGCGTGCGGAAGGCCGCCATCACGAGCAGGAGCACGAGAAGGTAATACTTCAGGTTGTACCAGCGGTGGAAGCGGTTGGAATCGATCTTCTGCCGGGTGTTGCGGCCGTCCAGAATCCAGCCGAAGAAGTGGTGCAAAATGCCGAGGGGACAGATCCAGTTGCAGAAGACGCGCCCGAAAAGCGTGGTGATGAGAACCAAGAGAAGTCCCCACGCCAAACCCTTATAGAGGCTGCCGGTGGCGATCGTGGTCGCCAGACCGACCAGCGGGTCCAGTTCCAGGAACCAGGAGACGGGATAGCCCTTCATGAAGGCCAGGTTGGTGACGACCATGAAAAAGATGAAGAGCGCCATGAAGAAGATCTGATAGATGACGCGGACCTTGGTGAGAGTCAACATAGGTTACACCGTAATCTCAGGAGGAGCGAGGTCCTTCCAGTTCTTGTTGCCGATACCGCGCTCGTGGGCCATCTGAATGTAGGCGAAGTCGTCGGGATTGCGGTCGATGAGCTGGATGCCGAAGGCGTCGATGGCGACCTGGTCGGTTCCGGCGACGATGGTGTCGCCGGGTTTCACGTCGGCGAGCGTGCCGCCGGTGGGACCGTTCTTCATCAACAGGCGGCTGCCGTCCATGACGACCAGGGTGGGCGTCATCATCATGGCCAGGTCGGCGACGATCTCGTGAATGGACTGATGAAAGCGATTGCGGCCGCCGCCGAGCAGCCCGTACCAGTTTTTCATGGTGAGGCTGGCCTTGCAGAGGTTGTGGTCCTTGACGGTGGGAATGCCGATGACCTTGTCGGCCTTGGCGAAGGGTGCCCAGAAGAAGGACCAGTCTTTAAGGACGACGCCGCCGACGCGCAGGGTGTGGAAGTAATGCGGGCGGGGGAGCATGACGGTTGCGCCGTACTTTTCGGCGACCTGGGCGATGCCGCTTTTTTTGAAGCTGCCCTCGGGGCTGTTGATGGGATTGTCGCAGACGATGATTTTGCCGGCGCGGGCCTGCCGGCACAGTTCGAGGACGGCGCCGACGACTTCGGGGGAGCTGGTGGCGCCCAGTTTGGGCGAGCGGTCGAAGCCGACGTTGGGCTTGACCACGACGGTGTCGCCCGGGAAAATGAAGGCGCTGATGCCGCCGAGGCGGTCGATGGCGGCCTTGACCAGCGCGGCGTGGTCCTGCCCGCGGGCGACCACCATGCGAGGGTTGGCGGAGGGAAGCTCGACGTTGAACTTGGGCAGCGTGACGACTTCTTCTTCCGGCAGAGAGGGGCGGTTGTGCAGAAGTTTTCCGGCGACGCCGAGGCCGCCGAGCATGGCGCCCGCGACCGCAAGGCGGCGGAGCACGTCGCGACGATCCGGGTTGTGGGTTGTTTTCACTCCTTGCCTCCCTTGGGAGCAGCGCGCTCCGCGAGGGAGACGAGCAACGCCTTGCCTTGTTCGAGGTCGGATACGGACTGCAAACCGCAGAAGACGCCCGGCGCGGCCAGGATCATCTCAGTCGCGCCGAAGATGTCGAGGACGGCCAACTTGCCGCCGAGCAGCACAGTTTCGCTCCTGACTTCGCCCATCTCGCGCGCGCCGGCGAGATAGGCGGCGTAGATTTGCATGGGATCGCCGTCGCGCGTGTAGTAGGCGGTCGTCTCCTTGTCGCCGAAGGTGTAGACGGCGACCCTGACGCCGGACAGAAACGACAATCCGAAGGCGTCGTCCTTGATGTACTGCAACGAGTCGGGTTTGAGGTTTTCCTCTGGGAAGTCGAAGCCGCTCGCGCCGCCGGTTTGCGGGATTTTGGCCAGGACCGCGCGGGCCGCAGCCAGGCTCATCTCCGCCGCCTCGGTGCTCTCGTCGGCGCAGACGACCTTCACGTAGTACTTGTCGGCGGCGAACATGACGGACGCGCCCACGCGATAGCCTTCCGTGCCCAGCTTGAGAAACTCCGCTTCGGCGGGCTTCTCCTGCGAGTAGATGCCGAAGGCATTCTCGGGGGCGCCCATGTCGTAGACGAAGATTTCGCCCGATTCGCGGCCGTCGCCGTAGAAGAACGCGCGCACGAACAGCTCGACGAAGCCGTAGGCGTCGTAAGCGGGCTGGCTGCCGTTGATCTTCTCGTAGAGATTGACCTTGGTGAAGGTCTCGGGTTCGCCTTCCGGCACGAGGCCGGTTTCCGGCACGCCGTCGAGAATGTCGCCCGGAATGACGTTGGCGCGGCCCTGGACTTCGTGATAGTAGAGCGAGGCGTCGAAACGCCGGCCCTTCCAGACGACCGCGCCCAGAATGGCGGGCAGAAGGAGAAGCAGGACAAGCGCCGCCACTCCGCTGTGGCGGGACGGGGGGCGTGGATTCTTGCGTTTCTCAAACAGTCTCACTTGCCGTTCTCCGATACCAGCCAGACGAACAATTGCGGGCCGGTAATGCGCACGAACTGGTCGAAAGGCTCGTGGCTCTCCGAGACGGAGAAGCGCAATTCGACGCGCGCGTGTCCCGTCTCTTTAACCAGCGTCGCGCCTGAGAGCGTAATGGGGCGCTGCGCCACCAGGTTGTCCTTGATGCTGCTGCGCGCGAAGGTCTCGCTTTTGTCTCCACGCGCCAGCCGGAACTCGAAATCCGTCTTGATGGCGTCGCTGGAGACGTTCTGGCCCAGGTGCAAGTGGACGCGCGAGCCGGCCTGGTAGTTGAAGCTCGCCAGGACCACCAGGCGGGAGGGGCTTTGCAGGTTGACGTCGGCGGCCAGGAGCAGCATGGACTCGGAGAGGTCCTTGGTCTTGCCGCCGAAGCTCTTCTTGCTGCCCGCGCAGACGAGGTCCGGGGGATGGCAGGCGGCCTCCAGTCTGCCCAGGCGCTCCTCCAGGGCGGCCAGTCGCTGCAAAAGGACTTGTGGTGATTCCACCATGAAGCGTACACTCGCTCTATCGCCATACGTAGAGGTCCGCCGGGCGTAACGGACCTACAGGCCGAAATGCTGGCGCTTATGTTATCGGCGCGGAAAGGGGAATGCAACATGTTTATGGGCCACCGGGGGGAACTGGCGTTGATTCGCAAGATGAGCCTGGCCGGAGCCGATGTGTGGGGAAAGCGGGACAAGGAGGGGTCGCTGGCGGGGGTGGTGGTGGATGGATTCCTGGATTTCAAGGACCCCAAGTTGGGCTACCAGTTGCGAGGGGCGGTGGTGCAAAACCGCGAGGTGCAGGCGGTGGAGGGCGAGCCGGCGGTGGTGGTCATCCCCTTTTACGACGTGGAGTTGAAGACGTGGCGCAATCTGATGCTTTGTGCGGCGCACGTGCCGGCGGTCCCTCACGGCGAGGCGGAAGCGGTGGAAAACGCGACCGACGAATCCGCTTGACAAGGGCCGCAGTCCGTATACAATATGTATTCAGATGAGAACTATCAGCCTTCGCCGACTGAAGGAGTACTGGGAGGTTTATGCCGCCACTGAGGCGCCGCTAAAACATTGGTACCGTATCACCAACGCCGCCCAATGGACGACGCTCAACGACGTGAGGGCTACTTTTCCCAACGCGGATCGGGTGACAGTCGGGAGCGAACGTAGCGTGGTAGTTTTCAACGTGGGCAAGACCGGACATCGGTTGATAACGGCCGTGCATTACAACACGCAATTGGTGTTCGTCTTGCGCCTTGTGCACCACGACGAATATGAACGAGGTCGATGGAAGGATGAATTATGACGAGCCTAATGACGCTGCCCAACAAGCTTCCGCGCACCTTTGACGAGCTGCACCGGCTCCTGTCGTTGCGGCCGATCCGCGACGAAGTCGGCTTTTCCAACGCTCAGGAGGTCGCTGACGCGCTGGCGGTGCTTGATCGACGCACGCGGGATCAGGAGGATTACCTCGGGACGCTGGCGACGCTCATGGAGGAGTACGAGCGGGAACGGCACGCCGTTTGTCCGTCGGGCGTGACGCCTCTCCAGACGCTGAAGTTTCTGTTGGAGGAGCACGGCATGTCGGGCTCGGACTTGGGGCGGCTTTTGGGACAACGCACGCTCGGCGCGGCGATCCTCTCAGGCCGGCGCGAACTCAGCAAGGCGCACATCCGCAAGCTGCGTGAATATTTCAAGGTGGGGGTGGAAGCCTTCCTCTGAAGACTTCTTTCGACTAGGTGATCGTGGCGTGGGCAATCCTGCCCATGCGCGCCTTGAACTCCCGCCATCCCCGGTTATAATGAGCGCCGAAACGGCGGGCGTCGCCGCACGGGCAGGACGCCCATGCTACGACGCGGAAAGGTCAAGGGCATGTCCATTCTCACGCGCAAACCTCTCGATCCGGCGCCGGCGGCGCGCATCCCGCCGGGGCAGATTCTCACGCGCGATTTCCCCATTCTGACTTACGGCGGCGTGCCGTACATCGAGCTGGACAAGTGGAGCTTCGGCGTCGTCGGTCTCGTCGAAGCGGAGAAGACGTGGACGTGGGCCGAGTTCATGGCCCTGCCGCAGGTGGAAATCCGGAGCGACTTTCACTGCGTGACGACCTGGAGCAAGCTGGACAACCTGTGGAAGGGTGTCTCCATCCGCGAGATTCTCGGCCGCGTCCAACTGCGTCCGGAGGCGAAATACGTGATGGCGAAGAGCTACGGCGGTTATGAAACCAATCTACCGCTGTCGGTGCTTGACGACGAGGACGTGCTCCTGGCGCACAGCCATAACGGCGAGCCGCTCACCAAAGAGCACGGCGGCCCCTTGCGGCTGGTCGTGCCCAAGCGCTACGCCTGGAAGAGCGCGAAATGGATCCGGAGGCTGGAGTTCATGGCGACCGACCGCCCCGGCCTCTGGGAACGCTACGGCTACCACAACGACGGCGATCCGTGGAAGGAAGAGCGCTTCGGGCGGTAGGGTCGTTGCGGGAAGAATGCAGTTGACTCAGCGGGCGGGTTGTCTGATTTTGGAATCCAACGCAGCCGTCCAAGGAGTTGAACTTGAAATCCCACATCGCCTTCATCGGCCTGGGTCTGATGGGCCAACCCATGGCCCGCAACCTGTTGGCCGCTGGTTTTCCGGTCACGGTTCATAATCGCACGCGCGCCAAGGCGGAGGCCCTGGTTGAGCACGGGGCGGTGGTCGCCGACTCGCCCGCCGAGGCGGCTCGGGGCACGGACGTCGTGATCACCATGCTGCCCAATACTCCCGACGTGGAAGCGGTCGTGCTGGGACCAGGCGGGGTGATCGAGACCGTCCGGCCGGACAGTGTCGTCATCGACATGAGTACCATCTCGCCGGACGCTACGCGTGGCATGGCCGCGCGGTTGGCGGAGAAGGGCGTGCACATGCTGGACGCGCCGGTCTCGGGCGGGCAGGTCGGGGCGGAGAAGGGAACGCTGTCGATCATGGTGGGCGGGGAGGAGGCGATCTTTGCGCGATTCCGGGAAATCTTCGCCGCCTTGGGCAAGTCGGCGGTTTACATGGGTGGGCACGGCATGGGGCAGATGACCAAGCTGGTCAACAACGTCATCTGCGCCGTGACCATCGAGGCGGTCGCGGAGGGGGCGGTCTTGGCCCGCAAGGCGGGCATCGACCTGGGGCGGTTGCTGTCGGCCATCGGCGGGGGCGCGGCGGCGTCCTGGTCGCTGGAGCAAAAGCTGCCCAAGATCGCCGCCGGCGACTACCGTGCCACCTTCCGCGCCCGGCTGCACAATAAAGACCTGCTCTTGGCGATGGAGGCGGCGCGCGGACTCCGCGTGTTTCTGCCGTGCACGGAAGTGGTGCAGAAGATGTACGCGACGCTGGAGTCGAGTCCGGAGTTCGACATGGACAACTGCGTCTTGGCGCGGCTCCTGGAGCGCGCGGCGGGGCTGTGAGTGTGCAGTGCGGCTGCTTGCCGCCGCGTTAACATGTGGAGTGCGCCAGCTTGCTGGCGCGAGTTGGGCGACGCGACAGCAAGCAGCCGCGGTCCAGAAGGGGATGGGCTTTTGACAAGCGGCGCCCGATTCTCTATAGTCCAGACGCTCGCTTTTCTTTAAACACGCCGGCCGGCGCGGCCTGGAGGAAGTGTATGGCCCTCGATCAGACGACATCCCCGCGGAAACGTCTCTGTGCTGTCGGAGTGGCTGTCGGAATGGCGGTAGCGTGGCTGGCCGCGCTGACGCCGTCGGCGGGCGCGCTGGCCAGCATCCTGCGGACCCCCGACTCGTTCACGCTGCGCAACGAACATATCTCCCTGACGTTGAGAGAGGTGGAGGGGCGCATCGAGCTGACCCAACTCGTAAGCGGCGAGACCGGGCGGGAGTACGACCTTTCCGGTTGCGGGCCCCGCATCCATCTGCGCGGGGGGCGCGTGCTCACGCTGGCGGACTTTCTGCGTTCCATCGGCGAGGAACGCATGGATTACACCGACCGGCAGAAGGGGTTCGCGTTCAGCCTGGTCAACACGGATGCGGACATGGAGCTCTACCTGGTGTTCGAGCTGGGGCACGAGGACCGTTTCATCCGGCATACCGTACAAGTTTCATCGTCGACCTCGGAGGAGGAGTTCTGGGTGGAACGCGTGGACCTGTTCGCCGGACCGCTGGGGGACAAGCACGACGGCGGGGGAATGGGGCAACCGCTGTGGATCGACGACAGCTTGTTCGTGGGGGCGGAGAGTCCGGCGGCGTACAACGTGGTGCAGGACGGATCGGTGTATCTGTCGGTGTATCACGACAAGAAGGTGAACCGGGAGCGGGACTTCACGTGGACGGTGGGACGGGTGGTATTCGGCGCGGCGCCGGCGGGGGCGGCGCGGGAGACATTCGTAGAGCATTACGTCCCGCGCATGAGGTCGGCGGCGCCGCCGCTGGTCATCTACAACACCAAGTACGACTTGGCGGGCGCCGAAGTCAATCCCGCGAGCGTGGCGGGACGCCTGCGCGCGCTGTCGGCGGCGATCGCGTCCGGATCAGGCGTGGCCCTCGCGGGAGCGGTGCTGGAGGAGGACTGGGGTGAGCGGAACTCCCTCTTGGGATTCAATCTGGGCCGGTTTCCCGGCGGGACGGGGTCGGTGCGTTCGCTGCCGCAAATGACTGCGTACGACTTCGGCCTGGGCTTGTCGCTTTCGGGGGGGCGCACCAACGTGGCCTGGGCGCGCGAACAGGGATACGAGGCGGACCGGAACGGGCGTTACCTGTTGATGAACGGACCGCGCTACCACGAAGACGTCAAAGCGCGCTTGGAGGCGATGGGACGGGCGGAGGATATCATCTTCGTCAAGCATCTGGACTTGCAGTTCGCGTCCCAGCTGGGTGAGGACGGGCGGAATGTCGGCGCGTCGGAGGGTTTCGGTTCCAACTTTACGGCGTTCACGGAGTTGGTGGAGGCGATGCGGGGAGCTCGCACCAGCCACCAATGGTACGCGGCGCCTGCGTGGGACAGCCCGTGGTGGGTGCGAATCGTGGATGGAGTGGGGATCGCGGGGCGGCGGGACAAGCCGTTGCAGGACTGGCGGCAGCCCGCGGTGCTGGCGCGGGACGCCGCGCTGACCGCCGCCGGCGGCGAGTTGCACGATTTCCTCGTCAACACACGCATGTATACGACTCTGCCGCTGGTGGTTTCCGACGAGATCGTGGCCAGCGCGCGCTCCGGGCTGGGGGCGACCGACGAGGCCCTGGAGCGCTGGAGCGACTGCGTGTTACTGGCCCTGGCACGGGGCAGCCGCATCACGGAGCTGTCCGTGGACGCGTCCCTGCTGGGGCCGGCGCAGGCGGTGGTTTTGGGACGGATGCTGGCGTGGGCCGACGTGCAGCGGGAGTTCCTCTCAAAGGCGCGCTGGTACGGCGGGGATCCGCGCCGCGGGGAACTCTACGGCTTTGTAGTCGCGGGGATCGACCAAGCCCTGGTCGTGCTGCGCAACCCGACGCTTTATCCCGTGGCGCATGAAATCTCCATGGAAGAGCTCTTTGGTTCTGGACCGGGACGGTTGTGGGCGTGGGTCGCCTATCCCTATCAGCAGAAGCTTCACGACCGCCTCAACCGCAGCCAGTCGGTGGGACTGACCGTCAACGGGCTGGAGACGGTGGCGGTCGAGATCGAAAGCGCCGTAACGGCGCGCGAGCGGGCTGACCTATCGGCGTTCTGGGACGTTCCCGTGGAGGCGACAACGTACCTGCAGGTCGGCTCTCGTGGGGTGGTGGTCGCCCGGCCGGTGACTTCGGTGTCGGCGGAGTTGAAGGTGGAAACGGATCCATTGACCCAGGTGGCGGAGCTGGGGGTGCTCCTATCCGGCAGCGAGCGGGCCAGCCGTGAGTACCGGGTGCACGCGCGCATCAACGGCGCCTCGGTTGCGGTGGGACGGGAGCTGTCGGGACCCGGCTGGCAGATGCTGTGCTTCCCGCTTGCGCCCGGTGAGGCGGACGCGCGCGTCTGGTTGGAGGAGAATGCGACCGTGGCGGAACGGCGGACGCGCAGCTTCAGCGTTTGGGGGCTGGTGTCGGGAGTTCCGGACTTTGTCACGCCTTCGCTGGCGATCAAAACGCTCGCCGACGCGCGGCGCCTGCCGGTGATTCACTATCCGGGGCATCGCAACGTGACGCCCATCGTGGCCGAGACGGCCCTGCCGCAGAGCGTGTATCGCGCCAGCGAGCTGGAGGGCGAAGCGGTACTCCGGCGGGCGCGGGCGGCGCGGATTCTCATGCAGGTATTCGGCAGCGACGCCGGTTCCCTGGCGGACAAGCGGGTGTTGCTGAACGGCAAGCTGGTCGGCCCGCTGCCGCCCAACCAGGAGCCGGTTGACAGCTGGCAGAGCGTGACGCTGTCCGTGCCGGCGGAGCTCCTGCCGGAGATCGGCGCGCGCAACCGGTTGGTGATCGAGAATCCGGCCGGGGATTACTTCAAGGTCAAGGACATCGCGCTGATGATCGACGCCGGCGTAGACAGTTGGAGGGGAAGCGAGATGGTGCGGACGGTGTACAGCAGCGCGGAGGATTGGCCGCACCGGGAGGGGACGGTGTTCTCGGGCAGGAGTCCGGAGATCGAGCTTGTGTTCAGGTTGAGGCGGGGCCGGTGAGGGCGCGGCGTGTGGAGTGCGGCAGCTGGCTGCCGCGAGCTGGCCAGCCGCCGTCCTCTTGCTACGCGGCGCGAAGTTACCGGGAGCTGGGTACGCCGGACTGCTGCGCGCCGCTACCCCTCGATACGGCCTTTGGGCTACTCGGGGGACGCCTCGAGGATTCGGGATTCCTCATTCGTACGACGGCTTTTTATTCGAAAGCGCTCCTAGACGGCGTGGCCGGTGCGCCAGTCGAAGTTGGCGTCCAGGAGGGTTGCGAGCGGCGGCTCGACGACGCGGCCGCGCGTGAACGCCTCCGCCATGGCGCGGTGGCAGTGGGCGAAGCCGAGCACGGATGCGGCGCGGATGGTTCCGTCCGATCTGAGCGCGTAGGCGATGCCGAGTTCGCTCTTTTCGATTTCCACGTGTGAGAGCAGGACGTCCAGAGGCGGCTCGCCCAAGTGCAGGTAGGAGACGCCGAAGATGCGGCCGGCGATGACGAGCGGGGGCAGCGGCGGGGGCGAGGGCAGACCGGCCATGGCGTAGGCGGCGCGCACGCCGTGTTGGGCGGCGCGTTCCCAGCCGCGCCAGCGGGGCGCCTGGGCGTCGGCGCGCGCCACGGCCGCGTCGCCCGCCGCGTAAATATTGGAAACGCTCGTCCGATACGCTTCGTCCACGAGGAATCCGTCCGCGTGTTCCAACTGCCGCTGCGCGATGCGCATGTCGCCCATCATGTGCATGCACACGATCACGGTGTTACACTCCAACATGCCCCCGGCCTTGGTGCGAATGCCGATGACGCGGCCTTCGTAGCCGAGAAACTCGTTGACCTCGTCCAAGGTGCGCACCTCGACGCCCAGCGCCTCGGCGTGGGCGCGCAACCATTGGCCCTGCGGCTTGGTGAAGAGAGGGTAGCCGATCCAACTCTCGCGCACGAGAAGGAGGATTCGCACGTCGTAGGCGGTGAGGGCCTCGGCGATCTGCAAGGCGCGGATGCCGCCGCCCACGACTACGACGTTGCTGTCGGGCGCCAGCGCGGCCTCCAGGGGAGGCAGATGTTCCAGCTTGCGCAGGACGAAGATGCCCTGCAGGCGGCGCCCGCCCCAATTGGGATTGACGAAGGGGCGCGCACCCGTGGCCAGAAGCAGGCGGTCGTAGGACTCCTCGCGGCCGCCGCGGATTTTCGCGACCTGGCGCTCGGGATCGAGTTCGAGAACCTGCTCCGGGTGCAGGAAGACGCCCACGCGCGCGTAATGCTCGCGGTCGGCGATCTTCAGATGGGGAATGGAGAGCCGGCCGGCGAGCATGTCGGGCAGGCCGGGCCGATAGTAGGTGGGCAGGACCTCGTTGGAGAAGAGGTGGACCTCGTCGTGCGGCCGCAGTCGGGCCAGGGTGCGGGCGGCGGCGCTGCCCGCCGCTCCCGCTCCGATGATGACATACTTCTCCGCCATCCGCCTGCCGATCCGGTCGTGATAGGTGAGGAGGTTAACAGAGTTGTCGGGGCGGGTAAAGCGCGCGGTGCCATCCCCGCGGCCCCTTGTTAAGGGGGCAGGTGCTGGATGGAGGCGATGGGGCGCGTTACCGCAGCACGCGG
Source organism: bacterium (assembly GCA_015075175.1). Taxonomy (GTDB): domain Bacteria; phylum Hinthialibacterota; class Hinthialibacteria; order H5-UNCL2; family H5-UNCL2; genus H5-UNCL2. The sequence goes on along the minus strand of JABTUV010000007.1, from coordinate 63,794 downwards.
CGGAGCGTCATGAAGGCTTCGGCATAGCGGCCGGCGCCGCTTTCCTCGGCGCGCGCGGCCGCCAGCGCGCGCACTCCAGAGAACGCGGATGCGGCGAAGCAGGGACTTCGCCAACATACGCTTCAGCATAGACGGCGAGCGCCGCCAGTTGGTTTCGAGGTGCTCGGTAATGTCCACGTAGCAGTTGGGCGGAAGGCGCCCAGGCTGCCGGGCGGCGTCCATTCCGTGCTGCTGGGGGTCTCGTAGGCGCGCAGGGTGTGGATGGTCGCGCCCGGCTTGGGCCGCGACAGTACCAGCGCCGCCGCGTGCAGCACGCGATGGTCCTGGTTTACGTCAAACGCCGAGTGGACGTAGAGGACGGTGGGACGCAGGCCCGCCAACACGTCGTCGAGCGTCTGGATGATCTCCAACAGGGGAGGCTGTCCAGGCGCTGGTCGGGCAGGGCCAGGGTACGCACGGAATCCACTCCGAGGCGGGCCATGGCGCGGCGCAGGCATTCCTCCTGACGGCCCGTCTCGGGATGGCGGGCGGTGACGCCCTCGGTGGCGACCACCACGTGCACGCGGTCGCCGTGGGCGCGATGGACCAGCATGGCGCCGCCCGCCCCCAGCGTCTCGTCGTCGGGATGCGCCGCCAGTACGACGACCCGTTCACCGTCCACGGTCGCCGCTCTCCTCGCCTTCGGGTTGCAGCCAGTAGTGAAAATTGAGGCCCGACTCGACCGGCGCCAGTCCCAGCTTGGCCCAGCTGCGTTGCACCGCGTAGTTGTTGATCTGCGTCTCGGCGGACAGGAAGTCGGCCTGCCCCTGACATTCCAGAATGACGTTGGACAGCATCTTGGGATAGACGCCCTGGCCGCGCTCGCGGGCGTCCACGGCGTTCAGGATGACGCGCGCCAGGCGAAGTCCGTCCAGCTTCTCGGGCGCCTCGTCGCGGATGTTGTAGGTGAGAAAGCCGCTGACCTGGCCGAGATCGTTTTCCGCGACGAGGACCGCCTGGGCGGCCTTGCCGGTCACGCTGTTGCGAATCCAGAAGCGATGCAGTTGATCGGCGCGGGTGGGCGAGATGCGGGGATCGGAATGAAAGCGGTCCAGCGCGAAGGACTGGGCGGCGAGGTTTTCCAGGATGCGGGCGTCTTCGGCGGTCGCGGGTCGCAGCGAGGCGGGATGGGTCAGGCGGGGGCACTCCCAGCGTTCCAGCCAGAGGCCGTAGTTGATCCAGCCGCCGACGGGGGAGAATCCGTGCCGCGCCAGGGCGCGCTGGGCGGGAAGATGCTCCATGCGCACCTTGGCGTAGAGGAGCGCGATGCCGGCGGTCCGCCAGTCTTCCTCCGCGCGGGCCAGGAGGGAAGCGAGCAACGCCTCCTGTGTGCGCGGCCCGCCCAGACCGCCCAAGTGCTCCAGGCGGGCGACGGGGAAGCCGAAAAGATCGCTGTCGAAGCCGAGCCGTCGCCAGGCCAGGACGGCGGCCGGACCCTTGTCGGTGCGAGCCACGAGCAGATGCGCGCCCTGCCCGCAGAGGCTCTCCAGCGCGCCGCGCAGGTAGCGCGCCAGTAACTCACCCGTGAGCGGGGCGAGATAATCGTAAGGACGCGGTCGCAGCGCCTCGGTGTAGCCGGCCAGACACGTGAGCGGCTCCCCCGCCGCCAGCGGCGTGATAATCATACGTATATGTTATCACAAGCGAAGGCGGCGGGATAGTTGCACGGTGGGGCCGTCAGTGTCGGTAGTTGCGCAGCACGCTGCGCAACTACGGGCGCAGGTGTTCCAGGAGGGCGTGGACGACTTCCAGGGGATGGGCCGCGGACAGGCTGAGGCGCAGGCGGGCGGTGCCGCCGGGAACCGTGGGGGGGCGAATGGCGACGGTGAAGAAGCCCGCCTCACGCAAGGCCGTCGCCGCTTCCAGGGCGCGACGACTGTCGCCCACGATCCAGGGGACAATGGGCGTGGACGGGGCTGAACATTCTCCAAAAGCCGACCGCAGTCGCTTCAAATGCGCGCGTTCGTCGGCAAGGGTTGGAATAAGTTCCAACGCCGCAACCGCGGCGCCGATCGCCGCCGGCGGCAGTGCCGTACTGTAAATGAGCGAGCGCGCGCGATTGACGAGACCCTCGATTAAGGCGCGCGGGCCGGTCACGTATCCCCCGACCGATCCCACCGCCTTGGAGAGCGTGCCCATCACGATCAGACGCGCGGGGTCAAGGCCCCAGTGCTCCAGGCAGCCGGTTCCGCGCTCGCCCAATACGCCGAAACCATGCGCGTCATCCACCACAAGAACGGCGCCGTGATGCTCGCACAATTCCAACATCCGGGGCAGCGGGGCCAGATCGCCGTCCATGCTGAAAACGGCTTCGGTCGCCACGAACATGCGACGACGCCGGTAGCGGATGAGCTGTTGTTCCAGCTGGTCCACGTCGCCGTGCTCGAACACACGCACAGTCGCGCCCGACAGCCGGGCCGCGTCGAAAATGGAGGCATGGTCCAGCTTGTCGCACAGGATCAGATCGCCCCTCTCCGCCAGACTGGAGAAGAGACCCAGGTTGCAGGTGTAACCGCTGGAGAACACCAGGGCGGCCTCGGCGCCCTTAAGTTCGGCCAACCGCGCCTCCAGCTCGCGGTACAGCGGATGATTGCCGGAGACGAGCCGGGACGCTCCCGCGCCGGCGCCGTAGTCGTGGGCCACTTGCGCGGCCGCCTCGACGACCGTCGGATGCTGCGACAAGCCCAGATAATCGTTGGACGAGAAGTCCCAGAGGACTTTCCCCTCGAGCTCGATGCGCCCGCCCGGCAGCCGCCGCGCGGTCGCCAACCGCCTCCGCTGATGCTCCTGTTCCAACTGCGCCAGCTCCGAAGTGAGCTCCGACAACAACCGACCGAGGGCGGTCTCGGGGTCGGGAGAGTTGCTCTCAAGGTCACTCATACCCAGGCGCCTTTCCATGTCGCTTGGTCTTGCTTTCCCAATCAGCGGGTAGTCCGGGCATTCTTGCATGGGGATGGGGCGAGCACGAGCACGATCACGATTGAGATTACGATGCGCGACATGGGGTGAGGCACGGCATCGGAGACTACTTTCGTTCCGAGTCTTCCGGCTTCTTGAACGACTGGGCGAAGAGGTCCGCGGCGCGCTTCTTTTTTTCCGTAAGTTTGCGGAAGGCGTCGGAGATTTCCTTGTCGGCGATTTCCTCCTTGCGGCGGTGGCGGTCGCGGATTTTCTCGGCGGCGGCGTCGAACTTGACGTCGTCCACCATCTGGCGGCGCTCGCGCTCGATCAGTGAGACGACCGCCTCCAGTACGGCGGCCTCGGCGTCGCCCTTGAATTTCTCGCGCACCACTTCCTTGAAGTAGACTTCCAGGTCGCTGGGGATTCTGAGCGTCACTTCCATGATTGACACCTCCACGCGGCGGAATCAGTCCTGAGCCGCCAGCGCCTCCTCGTTGGAGGGATAGAGCGAAAAGAAGCGCACCAACCGGGTCAGGACGAGGGTGCGGCGGAGTTCGGGGGAAATCTGGCTGAGCACCAGGCGGCCGCCGGCGGCGCGCACGTCGCTGTAACATCGAATCAAGCGGCCCAGGCCGGCGGAGTCGGTCATCACCACCGCCGAGCCGTCCAAGACGAAGTTGCGCGCGCCCGCTTTCAACCGCGCGGTGATCTCGTCCAGGAGTCGGGCGCCGTTGATCTCGTCCAGAATTCCCTCGGGTCGCACCAGCCAAACCCGGCCGCTTTGGGAGAAGGTCAGGTTGAAGGCCGGCGAGGGAGCGGGCATCAGATTTCCTTTTCCGGCTCGCCGATGGAACGGACGAAAGTGCGGCCGGTGCCGATTTCCAGCTTGAGGGTGCGGCCGCGATGGCCGCCGGTCTCTTCACCGGCGACGCGGACGCCGCACTGGGCCAGGCTGGCGTGATCGGCGGCGACGTTGCGGCGGCCCACGTCGCCCGAGCTGCCTGCGCTGCCTGCGCCGCCGCCCGGGTTGGGGAACATAGAGGCGCCGCCCGCCAGCCGCGCGACCATATTGCCGCGAGCGCCCCCCAGCCGCTCCAGTTCTTCCAGCAACATGGGCACGGCGGTGTCGGCGAACTTGAGAGGTGAGCCGCGGCTTTCGTGCTCCTTGGCGCAGGGCAGCATGAAATGCAAGACGCCCCCGACCCGCGCGGCGGAATCGTACACGCTCACCGCCACGCAGCTGCCCAGCCCCAGCGCCATCAGCGTGTCGCCCGGATCCCGTGAGGTCTTCAGCTCCGCGATGCCGACGTTGAACATGCTGGCCATCTCAGACGCCCAATGCCTCCAGGATGGTGTTCATCGAAGCCGGCGCGGGCGCCAGCAGCCAGTGCGCCTCCGCGATCAGCTCCCCGCACTCGAATCGGCACCGGTACACGAGCACGTTCTCCGAGTGCGCGCCGGCCTCGGCCAGCAACTGACTGGAGATGGCGCCGGCCATGTCTGTGACGGTCTGGGTGGGCGTCGAGTACAAGGGCAAACGCGTCGTACCCGAGAGGGCGGAGAGGAGGCTGGCCGCCAGCACGTCGGCGACGAGAGTCACGCCCACGCGAAAGCGCGGTGAGTCGGCATCCTTCACTTCTCCGGGTTCATACATGCGATGGGTGAGCGCGTACGCGCGGTCGGCAGGTATGACCAGAAGAATCCGCCCTTCCACGGCGCCGTGAATGGCCAGGTAGATGCCGACGACCTCAGCCTCGGGGCCGCCGAGCACCTCGGGGACTTTCTGAAACGGCAGGAGGGTGGCCGAGCTGGCCGCCACGCGCAGGGGACGGCCGATGATGCGCGACAGCGACTCCGCCGCCAGCTCCGAACCGACGCGGCCCACGCGCTCCAGCGCCGCCATCTGACTGTGGGAAAGCTCGGGCGATGAGGTCAAGTCGTTTACCTCGCGGTGCAGCGCGGCGACCGCGGCTGATTCACTGGAAGCAAGCCCGCGAACGGTTTCTTTATAAACAACGCCGGGGGCGCTGTCAACAAGCGATGCAACGCGGGCGCAGCCGTAGAAATATGCGGCGGCAAACCGCGCGGAACGGCTCCCGCCAGTCGTCGCGTTTTCGCTGGAATTGAGCTGTCATTTCGACCGAAGCTCCCTGTCATTTCGACTGAATCTCTCTGTCATTTCGACCGAATCTCTCTGTCATTTCGACCGAAGGGAGAAATCTTCTGCCTCGCACTCAACCCGCAGTACCGGCGGGAAAGATTTCTCCCTTCGGTCGAAATGACAGGGGGTCTCGGAGATTGCAGGGCACGCGCACGGTTAGGAGCACGCGTGAGATCAAGATTAAGATCAAGATTAAGATCAAGGTTAAGATCAAGATTAAGAGCGGTGTTCCGCCGCTCGTGGTTGGGTGCGATGCGGGGGAGCGCCCTCCGGAAAGGTCAATACGAAGCGCGCTCCGCCGGCGAACTGCCGGTCGAGATCGATCGTGCCGCCCATCTCCTCCATGAGGCTGCGGCAGATGTAAAGTCCCAGGCCGGTGGAACCCTCGCGCTTGCGTGAGGAGTAAAAGGGCGCGAAGATGTGCGGCAGGCTCTCCTGCGGGATCCCCGGACCGTTGTCCTCGACCGTGACCACGATCCGACGCTCGGACGCGCGGCGCCCCTCGACCAGGATACGCCCCCGGCCCTCCATCGCTTCCAGGCTGTTGAGAAACAAGTTTGAGAACACCTGGATCAAGCGATGCGGGACGGCCAGGACCATGGGCAGGTCGGGGGGAATCCGGTTCTGGAACTCGACCTGTTTGGCCTCGTATTGCACCAACCGATAGGACTGATCGGCGGTCTCGTCCAGGTAGAGATATTCGGCGGGCGCGGAGTCTGAGGAGAGAAAAGTTTCCAGCTTGAGGTCGCGGATCATGGCGAGAAAGAGTTCGGCGTTTTCGGCGATGTGGGCGAGCGAGGGATGGTGCTGCTGGGCGTGGGTGGACTCTTCACGGATGTGCAGGACGGGTTTCTTCAAGTCATGGATGAGGCTGGCGCTGATCTGACCGACGAGCGCGCGGCGCTCCAGTTTGGCCAGTTCGCCGCGCACGGTCGAAAGTTCCACGCTGTTGCGGGCCAGGCGGCGTTCCTGCTGGCGGATGCCCGCGGCGACCAGCAGAGCCAGGAGTAGAATGGCGCCGGCCAGGGCCGCCATCACCAGGTTAAGGCGATAGGAGCGGGCCAGCGAGAGGTTCACGTAGAGGCGGATCAGGGGCTGGCCCTCGCGCGTCCAGTCCAGCGAGGCGCTGGGGCGATGGCGCGACCATTCCCCGCCGCCGAAGAGGATGGAGTCGGGAAAGACCACGCGTTCCTGGTGGCGTCCCTCGGCTCCCGTGGGCAGGAAGACGGTGATGACGAGGCGCGCGATCTCGGGATGCTGGCGCTGGGCGCGCCGGGCGATTTCCTCCAGCCGCCGGCCGAAAAACGGCGCGGGCTGCGGATAGAGCACCTCCTGCACTTCTTCCGCCAGCGACTCCAGAATGGTGCGTCCAAGTTGGCTCTCCAGCGAGAAGCGCATCCAGAGGAGGGTGCACGCGGTAATGGCGACGACGGCGATAAGCGCGGCGAGAAGCACGCCGCGGTGCAAGGGGGCGGAGGGCGGCTTCATGGCGGGGAGACCAGTGCGGCGCGCCCCAAGACGGCCACGGGGGCCAGGTCCTGGACGCCGAAATACTGCGGCAGGAACTCGCGCAGGGCGGCTTTGCCCAGTGGGCAGGCGCGCCCCCACTCCGTGGCGAGTACCCAGAGGGGCGGCGGCTGCGGGTCCGAGACGCGATAGATCACGAAGTGCGAGGAGAGGTCAAAGGGCAGTCCCCAGCGGAAGTCGGGATCGCGGGGGACGGCGGCCAGGTCGGCCCAGCCGACGGCCAGCGCGCGCAGGGCGTCCTGGGCGGTTCCCAGGTGAAGTTCTCGGGCCGGCGAACGCCCTTCCAGTGCCAGCATGGCTACCTGCTTGCGGCCTCCCAACCAACTGTGGCGACTGACGGTAGCCAAGGTGAAGGGTCAGGCGGGTTGGGCGCTTCGTGCCGGGCCAGCAGCAGCGCCTCGCGGCGCGCGCGCGGCCAGCGCGTCGAGGTGGGCGACCACTCCAGAAACGGCAACAGCGGACGGTCCTCGACCCGCGGCCACTGCTCGTAAAACGCCCCGGGGTGGACTTCCAGAAGGTCGAAGCGCTGCTCGCTGGAGGCGTATCCCACCATCGCCCACTCGACTTGAGGATCGGCGGTAACGCGAATCTCCATGGTTCCAGCCCCGATCCACTCGGGCAGCCACCGCTGGTAGAGAGCCTCGCGCAGGTGGGCGGCCTCGTCGGGGACAGGAAAACGTGCCGATGCGCAGTACGGACGGCGCGATCTGGCCGGAGGCAAGGGCGCAGGCCCGAGACCGAGGACGAGCATCGGGATGAAGCGGGAAGAAGCCCGGATCGTCATCGCACTCCTCATCAAAAACGTCGTCGCCGCGCCGCCGGCAGGTATGCGTGAGCCACCCGCCGCTCGCCGCCAGTCCGCGGCCAGGAGTAAAGTCCCGCCTGTCCGCGCGCTTGTCAAGGGCGAGACTGGGCGGACCGAGCTTGGGGGAGGTTTCGGCATGTTTCGGATAACTCTTCACTTTCAGTTGGTTACAAGTTGCGACGGGGCGCAAATTCTTTGACACTGGGATGGCTTTTTGATAGTTTTCTCTGCGAGCAATAAGGAAGCGCAAAAGGGCGCCGGAGGGGTGGGGTGTGCCCGTGGTGGGAAGGTCGCCGTCGCCGACGGAGGGAGAGGTCAAAACCATGACACAAACAGTCGTTCGGTTGACCCTGTTCGCGGCATTCGCGCTGGCCGCGACGGGGGGCGCTTATTCCCAGACCAGCCAGTATATTCCGCCGAACGCGCTGGACGCCCTCAACCAGGAGATGTTCGGGGCCGGTCCCCAACAGGTGCAGCCGCAGCAGCAGGAGCCGATCATCTTCGTCAAGCAGGAAGGAAGATTTTCGACGCGGTGGAACCGCACGTGCTGATACTACGACGTGGACTTCATCCCGCTGCGCGCCAGCCAGTTCGACGACAAGGTGTACTTTGACGACGGCATCAACGGCGGGGACAAGTGCCCAACGACAGGATGCCCAGCAACATCCAGATCATCAACAGCCAATACATGTCGATCTACGCGGCGCGCAACCGCGACCGGATCATCGCGATGAAGCAGGAGATGGTGGACAACGGGCCGGTGAAGTTTTCCGGCTGCCGGCGGTGTCGCCGGACCCGTACGTAACGGCGGCGGCGCGCACGCCCGAGGGCGGCGGGAGTTGGAAAGTTCTCGGCCTCTATTGGCGCGACAGCATCAGCCGCAAGGTGGAGGAGATCGACAACCAGGAGTTGTTGCGCTACGAGGGATTCGAGGTGTGGAGCATCGTGGACGGGGGCGAGGTGTACTTCGACGCGACGCGCACGCCGCAAGAGGTTGAAGACATCCTGGACGGGCGGCTGAAGCTGCGGGAAGAGTCGATCGAGCGGCGGGAGCAGCAGCGCGACCAGATCGCGGAGAACCGCGACCTGCGCTTCCAGGCGTACTCAGCCGCAGCCCGACCAACACGTACATGCAGGCGGCGCTGGGTGCGGCGGAGCCGCGGGCGCCCAGCAGTCGGCGTTGGCGCAGGGGATGGCGGGCATGGATCCGTACCAGCAGGGTTACAACCAGGATCGGAGCAGCGGCGGCGCCGCGGCGCGCGCACGCGTAGACGCGCCAGCGCCAGCCCGCCAGCCGCGCGAGCGTCCTCAGGATACCTTTACGGCGGATATTCCGGCGGCATGTGAGGGCCATCCGCATCGTTTCGCGCATCGTTCTGATTCTCGAACAGAATGAGTGTGTCTTCCTATGGCGCCCAGGGACAAGGTCAAGAAGCATCCCAAACTCAGCAAGGAAGAGAAGGAAACAGCCGAAAAGCAACTGGCCGAAATCCGCAACTTCAGGAGATGTGGTTTAATTATCTCAAGATGTTCAAGAGCGGCTTTTAAACGGCGCGCCCATCACGCGCGAGCGAGGAGCAGTTTCTGCGCATGAAATGCCAGTTGGCGCGCAAGCACGAGTACCTGGTCTATTGGCTGGGCAAGGATTACGTGCATGGAGCCGATCACCAAGATTCTGCGCGACACCATGGACTTGCGCCACATGGCCGACTACAAGCGGGATTTCTACGTCAAGATCGAGACCGCCTGGCACCGGGTCGCTTTGAACCTGGCTCGGACCATCGGGCATTACAAAGTTCTTTTGGACGATTCGCTCCGGACCTGACGCCAGGGCGAGGCCACACCGTAGGAAGGAACCAGAGCATGAGGAAGAGGTATCCGTGCGAACGTGCGTCTTCATCCTATGCGCCGTATTGGCGGGGGGTTGTGGGTTTTTCGCCCGCTTCGGCTTCGACAAGTCGGTCGCGCAGGCGGAGGAGGCCAAGCAGAAGGCGGTGGCGGCGGAGGCCAACCGATTTGCGGGCCTGCAGTTCGCCCAGGCCGAGCGCACCTACCAGGAGGCGATGGCGCTGAAGGACCAGGGCCAGTATCCGGAGGCCAAGGCAAGCTGGCGGAGGCGGCGGGACTATACGAGCAGGCACCGAATGGCGCCAGGGGACGAATGCAGTTCGAGCAGCAGGCAGCGGGCATCGGGCAGTCGCTGGAGGAAGTAAGGATGCTGCTGGAGAGGGCGCAGCGGGCGGGGCAGCGGAGACGGCGCCCGATGCTACTGGCCGCCCGGCAGGCGCTGCAGACAGCCATCAATGAGGTAGCCTCGGCGACGGGCGCAGCCGCGGTGGAGCCGGCGCGCTCATCAACCTAGCCACGCCGGGCAGCGTCATCGACGTGGCCCGCACCATGGCGCAGGGCGTTCTCAACACCACGTTGGCGACGCAGGTCGCGGCCGCATCGCAGGAGATGACAGTTCTTTGGGACAACCTCATGCAGTCGGGCGCGGCGGTGAGCCGCGCCAGTGAATGGCGGGTGGAGGCCACGCGCGGCCAGCTGCTCGACCTGTTGGGCAGGCAGGATTACGCGGGCTTCCTGTCGGTTTACAGGCCTTTCCGGGAGAGCGCGCTGGCGATGGTAAAGGCGGCGTTTGAGGGGCAGGTCTCCGCCGCCATGCGGGCAGCGGAGGAGGGTTGGAAGGCGCGGGACATGGGGGCGGAGGACTACGCCGCGGAGGAGTATGGCGAGGCCAGCCAGGCGCTGGAGGCGGCGCGGGCGGCGCGCGACGCCGGCAACTATCCGGGCGCTTTCCCAGGCCAAGACCTCCACGGACCGTTCGGGGGCCGCCGTCTCGCGGATGCAGGCGGAAGTGGAGAGCCTTCTGGAGGAGGCGCGGGGGCTGCTGGAGACGGCGCGCCAAGTGGATGCGCCGCAGGTGCGCCAGCGCCAAGTTCACTGCCAGCCAGAACGCGCCAACGGCGGCGGAGAGGCCGCGAAGGCCGGTCAGGCCGACGTGCTGCTTGCCCAGACGCGGCTGGCGCATCACCAACCTGAAAGAGGCAGTCGAGGAGACGCGGCGCGAGCAGGCGGAAACCATGGTCGAGGCGGCTCGCAGCCGCCTGAGCGCCTGACCGCGCAGAAGGCGCGGAATTAACGCCGCAGTTGCTGGTAGCCGCCGAGGATGCCGTGGGGCAGATGGCCGGCCAGGATCCGCAGGTGGAGTTCGACGCCCTGGTGGTGGACGACACGGCAGCGAGCAAGCGTTGGACGAACTGGAGAAGGCGTTGTCGGATCTGGCCCAGCGGGCGGTGGGTGCGGCGCGGCAGGTAGTGGAGAAGGCGGCGGAGGCCGACCAGGGCCGATATGCGCCGGCGGAGTATCAGAGTGCCAAGCGGGCGCTGGACACGGCGGTTACCGCGCTGGCGGACAAGAATTACGCTGCGGCCATCGAGACGGCGGCGCGCGCGGGGGAAGCCGGGCAGGAGGCGTATGCGGCGGCGACACTGGCGCACGCGCGGGAGAAGCTGGAGGCGGCCAGCGGGGAAGCGGCGGCGGGGCGCGCCGCGGGGGCGGAGAGCTTCGCGCCGCAGCTGCTGGCCGCGGGCGAGTCGGCGCAGTCGGAAGCGGCGGCGTTGGTGGCCGAGGAGAGCGGCGAGGCGGCTCTGGCCGCCGCGGAACGTGCATTGACGAGCTTTTCCGGCGCCCGGTTGTTCAAAATCCGGGCGGCCGAGGCGGCGCGCGCCGCCGCCGAGACCGCTCAAGCGCCTAGCCTGGAGGCGGCGGCTTTCGCTGCCGCCGACCAGACGCTGGCCGCCGCACGCGAGGCCATGGACGCCCATCGTTATGACGAGGCCAACCGGCTGGCGGACCAGGCCGCGGCTCAATTCGCCTCGGCGGAGTCTCGAAGCTGGGAGCGCCGGGTAGCCGAATTGGCGCCCCAGGCGGAGGGCGAGATCGCCTTTTTGACCAACAATCTGGCGGTGCAGTATGCGACGGATTATTTTCGTCCGGCCCTGGATGCCTTCCTGGACATGCGCGGCAATCGTGCCGCCGGCTTGTACAAGGAGGCGTACGCGGCGGGTGAGCGGTGCCTTGTGGAAGCGGGCAAGGCGCGGGGACAACTGGAGGCGTCGCTGGAGTCGGTGGTGGCGCGCGAGACCCGTCGGTTGGAGCAATTGGGGGAGATCGTGAGCGACGAGGTGGGAATTGCGATGGCGGAGAGCGGGAGGGCGGCGGGTCGCACCGCCGTGGTGACGCGCCGCACGGGCGACTTGCGGGCCTCGTTCGTCGCCTACGAGAACCTTTCCAAGGCCCTGGACGGGGCCGTCGCGCAGGTGGTGACGCGCAATCGGCAGGTGATGTACGCGCAGCGCAAGGCGCAGTTGGACGCCTGGCGGGCGACCGGGGCGGAGCCCCTGGCGGCGGCGACTTTCAAGTCGCTCTCCGAGCAGATCGAGTCGCTTTTGGCCGGACCGGCCCCGTTGGCCAACAACGAGCGCATCCGCGGCGCCGACCAGCAGATCGCCGCCGAGCTGGACGTGATGGAGGAGACCATCCGCCTGTCGACCGAGCAGATGTTGGCGGAGACGCGGTCGAACCTGGAGTCGGCGGCGCAGGAAGGCGGAGGCCGTATCTTCCCCAATCGCTTCATGCGTGCGGAAGCGGCATGGCGACAGGCCGGCGACATGCCCAAGGGTCGCAACTATCCCGAGGTCGCCGCCGCCGTGGTGGACGCCCGCAATCAGTCCATCGAGCTGGTGGAGGCGATCCGTCTGTACCGCGCGGAGGGCGTTTATCGCACGGCCGCCTATCGGGAGATCGACAACGCCAACAACCTGCTGAAGAAGTTCGCCTACGTGATCGAGGTGGGGCCGCTGGGGTGGCGGACCGCGCAGTCCAGTCATCGCGCCGACCTTTTCGCGGGCGTGCAGCGCATCATTTCTGCCTCCGAGTTCTATCTGACCGCGCAGACGCTGGAGCAGCGCGTCAAGGACATGACGCCGCCCCCGACCATGGTCAAGCTGCACGCGCTGGTCGTGCAGTCCTTCGAGGAGCTGACGCTGACCGGTGAGCTGTTCCAGAAGTACGGAGACTACACTTACGGCACCGAGTCGCGTCGCAAGTTCATCGAGGCGGCCTTCGACCATTATCACAAGCGGGAGAAGCTGATGCTGGAGGTGGACCGGTTGATGTTGGAGGGCACGCGCGTGGAGGAGGCCTTCCGCTACGACCAGCCGACCGCGGTCCGGCGCGCCGACGATTTTCTCACCCGCCTGCAGCAGAAGTCGCGCGGGATCGAAAAGATGCTGGGCAATCTCATCTGGGGCTATGAGCTGTAGGCGCGCGCACGGGCCGGCGCACAAGGGAGCTTTTCATGGGATTCTGGAATAACCTGGTGCTGCGCTACGAGATCTTCGTGGGCCTCTTGGTGCTATTGTTTGCGGTTTACCTGCTCTACGCATTGGACGTGTTCAAGAAGAAATAGCGAGGATTCACACCCGTGGCCGGAGACCCGATCACCGAAATCGAGTACAAGTATCTGCAGGAGTTTCTGCTGCTGTGGGACGAATACTACAAGCAGTTGAACGAGGGATTGGCGGCCCCGGAAGTGGAGCCGGAGGCGGAGCAGAAGTTTCTCGCCCTGCACCTGCGCATCGCGCAGCATGCGCAGATCATGAAGGAGCTCCTGGAGGGCGAGATGGACTTTGACGGCAACGTTTTCAAGGTGCTGACGGACTCGGTGTCGCTGGACATCCTGCGGGGCGAATCGCCCATCAAGATCAATCACATGAAGTCGATCTGGCACGACGCCACCATCCAGGCCCGCAAGTTGCAGGCGGTGCTGCGCAACCGGCTGGCGGCATGAAGCGCCGTCTGTTGCGGGGTGCGGGATGGATGCTTTTGGCGGCGCTCCTTTCGAGCTGCCTGACCCTGGAAGAGCAGGTGCTGCCCGAGCACGTCAAGACGCTGGGCATTCCCATGTGGCGCAACAAGACGCTGGAATACGGCGTGGAAGAGCGGTTGACGGACGTGGTGGTGCAGGAGTTTCTGCGCGACGGGCGCCTGCGCGTCGTGCGGCCGTCGGACGCCGACGCCCTGCTTCTGGGGGAGATCATCGGCTACGAGATCAAGGGGCGGCAGTACGACGACGAGGACCACGCCATCGGGTTCCTGGTGGACGTGGCGGTGGAAGTGGAGTTGTTGGACGCTCGCAGCGGGCGGCCGCTGGTGGAAAAGCGGCGTTTCAACCAGGCGGGCATCTTCTTCGACTCGCCGCAGCCGCGCCAGACGCGGCAGGACGACGTGTTCATCCGCCTGTGCGAGGAGATCAAGAGCACTGTGCTGGAGGGATGGTGAGTCGGGGTGGCCGCCGGAACGCTCGCGCCCGAGGACGGTCTTAGGGAGCTGTGCGACGGACCGAGGCAACCGCTGTACTTGTGGCTGGGGGAGGCCGTGCAGTGGAAGGAGGGCCTCCTGGACGAGTTGCGGGTCAGGTTGGCGGGCCGGTTTCTCGTGCAGACCTTCGGCGCGGACGAGAGCGTGGCGGAGATTCTGGGGCTGGCGCGCGTGGTTCCGATGCTGGACGAAGGGTATATCTTCGTGCTGCGGGAGGCGGAGAAGCTGCCGGCGGAGGGGCTGGAGCGGCTGGCGGGGTACCTGGCGCGTCCCAGTCCGTTTGCTACGGTGATCGTTTCGGCGACGGCGCCGGACCGGCGGCGCAGCGGCTGGAAGCGGCTACTGGAGGCGGCGCCGACAGTGGATTTTGGCGCGCCGCGCCCGGAGGCGCTGGCCGGCTGGGTGCGACAGGCGGCCGCCGCGGCGGGCATTCGTATCGAGCCGGAGGCGGTCGAGTTTCTCGTGGCGCAGGCCGCCGGGCGCCCCGACGAGGTGCGTGAGCGCGTCGCCCTTTTGGCGCTGGCGCTCGCGCCGGGCGAGACGGCGACGCGCGCCCTCTGCGAGGACCTCTTCGTCACCGTGCACGAGGAGAGCATCTGGCGGTTGGTGGATGCGCTGGTGGCGCGCGACGGGCAGGGCGCCCTTTCGGCCGCCGCCGCGCTCTTGGAGGAGGGCGAGGAACCCATCGCGCTGTTGGGTTTTCTTTACGGGCGCTTTCGCCTCGCCTGCCTCGCGCAGCATCATCGCGCGCGCCAGGGCAGCCTGGAGGATCTGGCCAGGAGCCTGGGGACCAAGCCTTTCGCCTTGCAGAAATTGCTTCCCTGGGGACGGGATTGGAGCGAAGATCAACGTCGGGCGGTGCGGCGCATGTTCGCCGACGCCGACCGGCAAATGAAAACCTCCGGCGGCAAGCCGGGGCATATTCTGGAGCACTTGGTGTGTCAGTTGGCCCACGCGTAACACTACTTCTTGCCTTCGCCGTTCTTTTGGAGTGCGCGGGTTACGCCGCGTCGGTGGGGTGGCAACCGGCGCGGCAATTGGCGTTTTCGCCCATCGGCAGCGAGCGTCTGACGGCGCCGGCGGTTTACTCCGAGGGCAACCACGTGATGGTCGTCTACCAGAAGCGCGAACTGTGGTTTATCGAGTCGCGCGACGGCGGCCGCACCTGGAGCGAGCCGGTGTCGATTTCGCGGGGGCCGGTGTTGAATCGCTCCTCGATTGCCAGCGGGGCCGGTTTGGCGGGGGTGTCGCGCGATCTACGCCCGGCCATCATCGCCGACCGCAGCCATCTCCTGGTCGCCTGGCACAGCTATCATCAAGGGACCTACCGCATCTTCCTGGCCAAGCGCAAGCGCGGCCAGACGGAATGGGACGCCCCCGCGGTGGTGGTCGACCCGGGGCGCGACAACCACGCCTTCAGTCCGCGCTTCGTTTTGACGTCGCAGGGCCTCTATCTCTTCTGGTACAACGTGATCCAGCCTCCCAGCGCGTTCGAGTCGGCGGTGACCGAGATGATCGGCAGGGACACGCTGAAGGTGCAGGGCGCTCAGGGACCGGAGAGCGTCAACCTGGACGTGGATTTCCGAGGACTCGGCCGCGACACGCGGCGAAACTCCATCGGCGTTCACTTCGGAATGCTCAACGTGTCCTACCAGGTTCAGCCGGACCGGGTGCGCAACCCTTCCGCGGATCTGGGCGTGCCCGGGATGTTCGAGGCCTATACGGACCAGTTCGGCAATCTCTACTGCGCGATGACGGAGAACCTGCAGGTCATCACGCGCAAGTACACGCCCACGGCCAAGACCTGGACGGTGGTTTACGACCAGCGCTTCGACACCAATCACTTCATCACGCCGCGGTTTTTGGGCAACCGCCTGCAGCAGGTGCGGGTGGAGAACCGTCCGGGCAAGGTGGTGATCGAGTTGTTGAGCCAACCCGGGGCGGCGCCGGAGCGGGTGACCGACCCGGTGGACATCAGCTCGATTCCGTCGTTCTGGACGGACGGGGACCTGACGCACGTGGTGTGGAGCCGGAGCGAGAGCGACTCCAGCTGGATTGCTTACGTGCGCTCGGACCGCACGCCGCCCACTTCGCGCTTTACCGAGCCGGCGGGCCGCGAAGTCGCCCTCATCAACGAGTCGCCGTTCTGGATCAACTGGGAAGGCAGCGACGATTTCAGTCCGCCCGAGGGATTGGTTTTCCGCTATCGGTTCACGGGAGGTTCGTGGTCGGAGTTCAAGCGCATCGAGGGCGTCCGCATCCTGGCCCCGCCGGACCGTCCCACGCCGTACGACGTGGAGTTGGCCGCCATGGACGAGGCGGGCAACGTGCAGCCCAATCCGGCGGTGCTCAAATTCGACGTTTCGGGGGTGGCTCCCGAGACCCTGATTACCCAGGGGCGCCAGGAGGTCGTGGTGCGGCGGAGGCATCAATTCGCCTGGGCGGGGCGCGACAATACGGACAGCCCGGCGCAATTGAAGTACTCGTACCGCTTGGACGATCAGACGCCGAGCGATTTCAAGGCCGAGACCAGCGTTGAGCTGGCCGGCCTGCGGGAGGGCGACCACGTGTTCGAGGTGCGGGCCAAGGACAGTCGCGGCAACGTGGACCCCTCGCCGGCGGTGTTTCCCTTCCGGGTCGAGCTGGGCATCGAGTGCTTCTTCCCGGCGCCCCCGCCGATCATCACCAACCAGAATTCGTATCCGCTGGCCTGGGATTGCCGCGACGAAACGCCCGACGTGGTGCAGTTCAACTACGTGCACCAGTTGGACGGCGGCGCCTGGTCCGAGCCCATCCCCGAGCCGCGCTTCACGTTCACCAACCTGCCGGAGGGCGTGCACACCGTAGCGGTGCGGGCGCAGGATGAAATCGGCAACACCAGCAGGAAGGATCTGACCCACACCTTCACGGTGGACTTGACTCCGCCCAAGACGGCCCCCATCGACCAGTTGGTTCTCAATCAGAATTACGAACCCATCATCCAGTTGTCGGCGGAGGACAACTTCACGCCGCCGACCCGGCTGTCGTATCGTTACTCTTTCGACAACGTGAATTGGCAGCCGATTGCGGATCGGGAATTGTTGACGCTTTCCGGCCGGCCGGTGCGATTCTGGTCGCCGGGCTACAAGGTTTACGTGACCAGCGTGGACGAAGCGGGCAACGCGGATCCCGAGCCGGCGGTGGTGGATTATACGTTTCTTGGGAGAGACCCCATCGCGGCGTATTCGTTCGTGTCGGGGGTGGGCCTGGTCGCGCTGGCCGTGCTGGGCATGATGGTGGGGCGGCTGCGCCCGCGCAAGAAGCCCGTGGTGCTGGCCGAAGAGGACCTGTTCGGTGAGGAGCGGTCGGCCGGCGCCGAGGCCGGACCGAGCTCCGTGGATGACGATTTTCTGGGGGGTGGTTCGACCGGCCAGGCGAAGAAGCCGCCCGACGACGACCTCTTCAGCAGAGACCTTTCCTGCAAGGGAGGGAAGGGCGCAAGCGCAGCACGCTGCGCAGCTACTATGTTTGAATGCCCCGCCAAGCAAGCGAGAGCACTAAGTTGGCGCTTCGAGGAGACGCCGGAGGCTGTATAAGTGCTGGATATCGCCTTTATTCGCGAACATCCCGAGCTGGTCCGCGAGGGCGCCCGGAAGAAGGGGCTGGACTGCAACCTGGACGCGCTTTTGGGTGCGATGAGCGGCGCCGGCGCGCGCAGGTGGAAGTGGACGAGCCTGCGCCGCGCAACCGGAAGAACGACGAAATCCCCGCTCGCCGGCCCGGACAAGCAGGCCGTGATCGCCGAGATGAAGCGCCTCTCCGCCGGAGCTGAAGGAGAAGGAGGCGGCGCTCGCCGGCGTTCTCGGGGAATTCAACGCGCTCATGTTGCGCGTCCCCAATCCTCCCGCTCCCGAGGTCCCCGTGGGTCGGGACGAATCCGAGAACGTGGTCGTGCGCACGTGGGGAGAACCGCCCCGGTTCGACTTTTCGCCCAAAGATCACGTCGAGCTGGGCGAGATTTTGGACATCATCGACATTCCCAGGGGAGTCAGGCTGGCCGGCAGCCGCAACTATCTTTTGAAAAATGAGGCCGTGCTCCTGGAGTTGGGGGTTCTGCGCATGGCGCTGGACCTGATGATCGAACGCGGTTTCACCCCCATGATCGTGCCCCACCTGGTCAAGGAGGAGGCCATGGTGGGCACGGGCTACTTTCCCCTGGGCGTTGAGCAGGCTTACGCCGTCGAAAAGGACGGTCTATACCTGATCGGCACTTCGGAAGTCAGCGTCACGTCGTACCACATGGGGGAGATTCTGGAGGAGAAGGACCTGCCGCTGCATTACTGCGGCTATTCAGTCTGTTTCCGCCGCGAGGCTGGGACTTACGGGAAGGATACGCGCGGTCTGTATCGCATCCACCAGTTTCAGAAGGTCGAGCAGGTGAGCCTGTGCCGGGCGGATCCGGAGGAGTCGGCGCGCGAGCATGCGCTGCTCCTGTCCAACGCCGAGGAGATGTTGCAACGTCTGCGGCTTCCCTACCGGGTGGTGGACGTGTGCACCGGCGACCTGGGGCAGGGGCAGGTGAGAAAGAACGACCTGGAGGCGTGGATGCCGAGTCGCGGCGGCTACGGCGAAACCCATTCCTGCTCGACCTTCCATGATTTTCAGGCGCGGCGGCTGGGAATTCGGTACCGCGACGGGGAGGGCAAGCTGCGCTTCTGCCATACGCTCAACAACACGGTGATCGCCTCGCCGCGGATTCTCATTCCGATTCTGGAGAATTACCAGAACGCGGACGGGTCGGTTACGGTTCCCGAGGCGTTGCGGCCCTACGTGGGCGGGCTGGAGCGGATCGCGCCGCGGCGGTCGTGAGCGCAAGCAAAAAGGGGACGCCCGGCTGGGCGTCCCCTGGATGGAGGAATATATGTGAATCGGAGCCGTTCGGCGGACGCCGGACGGCCCGCGCGGTGCGCGTCAGGCGGCGCCGACCGCTTCCTGGCCGTCGTAGATGAGGCGGTTGCACCGCTCGCAAGTGACCACGTCTCCCAGCCGCACGAGTTGCGCCTCGCGCGCGGTCAGGCGCCGATGGCAGCCCCCGCAATAACATTCGTCCTCCAGGGGTACCAGCGCGGTCGGCTGCCCGTTGCGGATCAACAGGCTGATGCGGTTGCGGATCGCCGGCTCGATGACGGTGAGGAGCGAACCGACGTCGCGCTCGATCTCCTCCAGCGAGCGCGCGCGCACCGCACCGCGCCGCTGGGCGTGATGCAGCACCCGAAATCGCTCCAATTCCAGCGCCTGGTAGTGAAGAAAGCTCTGCAATCTGGCGTTCATCTATCGACTCCCGTTAACGAGGTGGATTGTCCTCATTGATTGGCGGCGCGTGCGGAACCCAGGCCGGCGCCGAACACTTCCTCCAGCGCCGCCAAGAGTCCCGCATGGCCGGCGGCGGCGCGCAGCCGGGCCACGTTCTCGGCAATCCGCAACTGCATCGACAACTGCGCCAAGAGCTTCAAGTGCGACTTCTCGTTGTTGGCGCAGAGCAGAAAGAACAGATAGGTGGGCTTGCCGTCCATGGCGCCGAAGTCCACCCCCGGCGTGGAGCGCCCGACGACCAGGTGCGACTGCGTCAGCCGCATCTCCTTGACGTTGCGCGGATGCGGCAACGCCACCCCGCCCGGCATCCCGGTGGTAAACGTCTTTTCCCGCAATTGCACGGCTGAGAGAATCCGGTCCAAGTACACCGGATAGTCCAGTTCGTCCAGTTGGCCGACCAGCTCCTCCAAGACGCCTTCTTTGTCGGTTGCGGTAAGTTCGGGAATCACGAGACGGGGATTGACGAGATGGGCGACGTCGACGATGGGACCCTGGGCGCCGATCTCCTCCAGTTGCTCCCTGGAGAAGTTCTTCATCTCCATGTCCAGCCACTCGTCGATCAGGCTCTTCTTGAAGCGCCATTGGCTGGCCACTTTCATGGCGGGGATCTTGCCCTCTTGGGCCAGCTTGAGGACGGTCCGCTCGTTCATCTTAATATAGCGGGCCACGTCCTGCGTGGTCATGATATCGTCTTTGTATCGCATCATGCGTCGAGGTTCTCCAATCATCCAAGTGAATTATAATGCGGCATATTACGTCGTCAAGCCTTTTTCATAAAAGCGCTTTATTTTTCTCGATAATGCTTCATAATTCATATCAATACCACAAAATCTATCATAATATCCGTTTGGAGTGCGAATGCGTGCTGCCGCGGCCGTTTCGCGGGGGACGAGGCAGCAAGCAGCCGCACTCCACATGACCGGATGCGAGGCGGCAGCATCGTAATCGATTACGAGTACGAGCACGAGTACGGGGACAGCCGCGGCACCAAGCAAAAGCGGCCCGAGGTTTCGGGCCGCTTGGCATATTCCTTGGTGGGTCTTCAGCCGGTCGGTTCTACTTGTTGGCCTCCATGTAGCTGGCGGCGTTGGTGCTGTCGATGCGGATCGTGGGCAGCGAGATGTTCTTTTCGACCGGCTCGTTGCGGAGGAGTTTGACCGCCAGTTCGATGGCCTCCTTGCCCAGGGGCGGATAAACGAAGGTGACGTCGATCTTGCCGTCGATGACGGCCTGCACCCCGCCGTCCGGGTCGCAAAGGGCGTCGATGCCGATGATCTTCATCTCGCCGCGCCGGCCGGCCGCGTTGGCGGCAAGATAGGCGCCGATGGCCATGGGATCGTTGTGGGCATACACCAGGTCGATGCGCGGATTGGCCTGCAACGCGTTCTCCATCTGGGTCTTGGCCTTGTCGCGGTCGTAGTCGCAGATCTGGTTGAAGACAATGGTGAACTTGGGCGTATTGCCCTCGCCGGCGTTCCACTCGTTGATGACGCTCATGAAGCCGTCCTGCCGCTCCTTGGTCGGGGTCGCGCCCGACTGGCCCTGCAGGATCACCGTCTTGACGTCACTCATCTCCTTGCCCTTGAACTGTTCGACCGCCCACTTGCCGGCCTCCTGGCCGATCTGGACGTTGTCGCCGCCGATGAAGCAGTTGTAGGTGTCGCCGACGATCTTGCGGTCCAGGACCAGGACCTTGATGCCGCGGTTGTAGGCCTCGGCGACGGGAGGCGTCTGGGGCGCGGCCTCGTGAGGGGAGATGATGAGGAGGTCGATGCCCTTGGTGAGCATGGCCTCGGTATTGGCCTTCTGGACGGTATTGTCGCCGCGGCCGTCGTGGATTTCAAAGTCCAAGATGTCCTTGTACTTTTCGGCTTCGCGCTCGGCGGCTTTTTTCATGGCGATGCGCCAGGGTTCCTGGTAGTTGCTGTGGGAGAAACCGACGCGCCACTTGCGCGCGGGCGCGGGTGCGGGCTGGGCCTCCGCGCCGGTGGCTGGCTGGGCCGGCGGGGCGACCGGTTGCGACTCGACGGTCCCGGCCGGCGTGGGCGCCGCCGCCGGCGATTCCGCGCTCTTGGGCTTGCCCGACTCGCATCCCATCAGCCACAACCCGAATCCCAGAACGACGGTTAACATCAAGCTCTTTCTGGCCATCATCGTCTCCTTTCGCATTTCTTTCTGTCTCGCCCTCCTGAAAATCCACCCTGTCTCCTCTTGGCGGCCTTTGCGGCGGTGGTAACCGCAAGAATTCCGGGCGGAGGGGACGAAGCAACGGCCTCTCCGCCCGGTTCGGTTCTCATCCGATCTGGTCAACCGCGACCGGACCGCCCATCGCTGGCTTACATAGCCGGTGCGGCTGGCGTCGGTGTGGCGGGAGGCGTCGTGGGGGCGGGCGTGCTTGTGCCCTTGCCGCACCCAACCGCCGCTAAGGTCAAACCAATCACCACAACCAATACCAACAACTTGTGCAACATGGCTGTTACTCCTTTCCCTTCAAACACGAAGGGCTGTCTCAGTAGAATTGGTCCATCGTCGCCCACGATCGATTCGTGAACGGCTACTTTCGTGCACCTTTCCCTGTGAACGAGCAATCGAAGTCGTCGGCCGGTCCTGAATCAACCGGCCTTCTTGCTCCGCTG
Source organism: bacterium (assembly GCA_015075175.1). Taxonomy (GTDB): domain Bacteria; phylum Hinthialibacterota; class Hinthialibacteria; order H5-UNCL2; family H5-UNCL2; genus H5-UNCL2. The sequence continues at coordinate 41,989 of JABTUV010000007.1, read as the reverse complement.
CAGCATCACCGCCAAGACGATGATAATGCCCTTAAGGATGAATTGCAGCTCGGAACCCAAACCCTTGAGCGCCATGATATTATTAATGTAGCCGATAATCAAGGCGCCCAGAAGGGTCCCCACCATGCCGCCGACGCCGCCCATCAGGCTGGTTCCGCCGATGACGACGGCGGCGATGGCGTCCAACTCGAAACCGAATCCGGCGTTGGGGTCGCCCGACTGCAGGTCGGCGGCGTAAACCAGTCCGGCCACGCCCGCCAGAAGTCCGCAGATGGCGAACACCCAATTCTTGACGAAGGTCACGTTGATGCCCGAGAGCCGCGCCGCCTCCTCGTTGCCCCCGATGGCGTAGATGTAGCGCCCAAAGCGGGTCTTGTTGAGCGTGAAAATGCCCAGCGCGACCACGGTGATAAAGATGACGCTCTGGAACTTCAGGCCCCCGCCGATGTTGGACGCCAAAAAGAGGAACTGGCGGATGTTGTCGTAGTGGACGGTCTGGCCGCCGATGATCTCCTGCGGGGAGAGGCCGATGAGTTGGTTGCCGCCGCCGTGCCAGACGCCCCAGTACTTGGCCAAGCCGCGCGCCATGCTGAACATGGCCAGGGTAGCGATAAAAGGTTGCAGGCGCGCCTTGGTCACGAGCAACCCGTTGGTCAGACCGCACGCGAAGCCCAAGAGCAGGACCGCGGGGATGACGGCGACCACCGGCCACTGGTAGTAGCGCAAAAGGTCGGCGGCCGCGACCGCGCACAGGGCCAGCACCGCCCCGACCGACAGGTCGATGCCGGCGGCCAGGATGACGCCCGTCATGCCGACCGCCAAAACGCCGTTGATGCTGACCTGCCGCAGCACGTTGGTCTGGTTGCGGGCGGTCAGGAAGGGGTTGTAGGGGTTGCCGTCGCGGTCGGTGGGAGCGTTGATCTGGCAGACCACGATGCCGAGAATGAAAATCAGAATCAAGCCGAGGTAGCTCTGGTAGCGCTCGACGAACCTCAGCACGCGCTGTACGGCGGGGATCTCCCGTACGCGGCGGAAGGTCCCCACCAGCAGCACGGTAACGGTGAAGACGACCCACCAGAACTTGACCGGCAAGAGCAGGAGGAAAATGCAGGTCGTCAGGGCGGCGATCCACAGCTCGGGAAAGCGGGAGAAGAAGGTTCCGACCGCCCTGGGCAGAGTGGTGGTAAAAAAGCGGATGACAGCGTTCATGGCAACCGTGGCGGCTCCGCGGGAATGGATTCGGAATGAGTCCCGACAGGGACTCGACGCCTGACCATAACGGAGCGGCGACCGGGCCGTCAAGGTTTTCCCTTGAGGGGCGGGGAGGGGAGAATAGGACGGATAGGACGTATGGGACCGATGGGACCAATAGGGCGGCGCGCGCAGCATCTCTCGCTACGGCCCGCGGCCTACTCGGGACAAGGCGCTGCGCAAGTACGGTTGCCGGGGAGGCGTTTCTGAGCTATGCTCCCGAGCATCACGCGAGGGGGGGGTCGAACATGGGCAGGGCGCTCATCCTTACTCTCGTTCTCGCTTCCGCGGCGGCGGGTTGGTGCGCGGAGCCGTCCGGCCGCTACTGGCTGGACGCGGAAACCTCTGTTGAGATTGACAACACTGACGGAAGGCTGACGTTGACGCTCAGCGACCATGAGCCGTGTCTGATGGTGAAAATGTCGGATGGCCGCTACGCTGTTCCGGCGTTGGCGGCCCGGTTGGACGCGAGCCGAGACGGAGAGATCGTGTCGTTGACACGCTACGGAGCAACCATGAAGGCTTCCCGGCAATTCCCTCGCCCAGTCATGCGCGCAACCTGTATACCGCCATTCGTGACAAGACGCCCGTCTGGATGGCGCGCTACAACGTGCCGGGCGTGGGGATCGCCGTCATCCGCAACCGGCGCACGGTCTGGCACGCCGAGCTGGGCGTGCGCGCCGCGACCGGAGACGAACCGATCACGGAGGATTCCGTCTTCGAGGCGTGCTCCATGAGCAAGGCGCTTTTCGCCTACGCCGTGCTCAAGCTGGTGGAAGAGGGCCGACTGGACCTGGACCGGCCGCTGGATGCCTATCTGCCTTCGCCCTACCTCCCGGACCAGCCGGAAGCGGGCCGGATCACTGCGCGGATGGTGCTCGCGCACACCACGGGCCTGCCCAACTGGCGGCCGGGCGGATGGCTGCGGGGCGGGCCGCTGAAGCTGATCGCCCGACCGGGCGAGAAATGGACCTACTCGGGCGAAGGCTTTACCTATCTGCAAGCGGTCGTCGAGCATCTGACGGGCGAGGCGATCAACGACTGGATGCAGCACGTGTTGATGCGGCCGCTGGGCATGGCGCGCAGCAGCTACGAGTGGCGCGACGAATATGAGACGAGCTACGCGATGGGCCACAACCGCGAGGGGGAGTTGAAGAATTTCGCGCATTACCGTCGCGGCAACACGGCGTTTTCGCTCTATACGACGCCGGTTGAGTACAGCCGGTTGCTCTGCGCCATGATGGCGCCGCGTCCGCGCGGCGCGCACATGCTGTCGAACGCAATGCGCGAGGCGATGCTGGTTCCCCAGAGCCGCAAGGACGAGACGACGCGCTGCGGGCTGGCCTGGCACATCCATGAGGGCGAGGACGGGCGCTACTATTTCCACGGCGGGGCCAACGGCGCCGGCTTCCGCTGTATTTCACGCTTTGATCCGACGGACGGCAGCGGCATCGTGGTGATGACCAACAGCGACAGCGGGGTCGAGGTGTACAAGCGGGTGGTGGAACTCTGGGAAAGTCGCTCGTGAGGCTTCGCCTGCCTCGTGGAGAAGGAAGACCAAGGCAGCTCCGAAGGCGGGCCGCTCGCCTTCATGCCGTCCTCTCGATACGCGGCGCGAAGTCCCATCTCGCAGTTCAGGCAGGCGATCGGGCGCGCCGCTACTCGAGGACTCGGGTTTTCTTTTACGTGGGAGTTTTGTCCGAACATGGCAGAGTTACTACGGCGGCCGGGAAATACCTGGCTTGGGAAGTCGGGCGCGGGCGCAGCAGGCTGGGCAACTACGGCTTCTCGATGCCAGGTAAAGCGTGGCCGACGTAGTAATGCGTCTCCAAAGCAGGCCCCCATGGGAGCTGCTGCGAAGAACAGGAATATCGCGCATTAATTCGAGCCCAAGGAAGGCCCGAGTCCTCGAGTAGCGGCGCGCGGACACACCAACTTGAGATGCGAGGAGATAATTCGCGCCGCGTATCGAGAGGACGGCTGGCGAGCGGCGACGTGGCTTGCAGGCTCCCCGATTCCACCGTCCATGGCTGAGGCGAAGCCTCGTGAGCGGCTGTCCCTAATCTCCAGCGTCCTTCGCAGGCCGGTGCAGCACCGCTTTCAGCTTCTGATCGTACTCCCGCTCAAAGTGCGGGTCCCAGGCCGGTACGTGGCAGGCCAGGCATACGTCTTTGCCCACCTTGCCGCGGATGTCCTCCTTTTTCTCACTCTCCAGGTGCCTGCCGCCGGGGCCGTGGCAGGTTTCGCAGCCCACGTGCGCCAACGGATGAGTCGGATCCACGCGATGGAATCCGGTCGGCGCGCCCCAACCGGTCACGTAGTACGCGAACACGTCCGGCGCGTAATGCCGGTTGGGTCCGTAGAGTAGATTATACGCGATGGAATGCGTGGTCGTCTCCCATTGCGCGTACTCCGGTTTGTGGCAGTCTTTGCAGAAGGTGGCGCCGACGTAGAAGTTCTTCTCATCCTTCTCCTCCTTGAAACCGGCCAGGGGCTTCGGCGAGGACGGGCCGTATTGGTCCACGATGCGCTGGTAGAATTGCTCCAGCCGACGTTGCACCACCGGGTCCTTGGGGACGCCCTCGCTGACGGAGCGTTCGCCGCTGGAAAAACGCGGGCCGAGAGACGAGAATTCCACGTCCGCCCAGGTCAGGCGCATACCCTTCGGGACGGAAAAGAGCACGGGTCGTGATCCCGCCGCGCCGGTCGCATCGGCGACGCCGAAGGTCAGGATCAGGTCCACGCCGGGAAGGGAAGCGAGCACCGCGTCGTCCAGACCGGGGGCGAGATCGCAGAGCAGAAGGGTCAAGTCAGGTTCGAAGGACTGAAGCGCCCGGCGGGCCTCGGTGAACGCCGAGAGGTATTCCAGGAATACAAAACCGTTGACTTGGGCGGGCGGGCCAACGCCGAACAGGCGCGACAGGCCGATGACGGCAAGCTTGCGGCCGCCGCGTTCCAGGATGCGAAAGGGACTCCAGAAGGCCTCGCGGCCGTCTGCCGCAGCCACGTTGCAGCTGATGAACTCCAGCGTGCTGTCCTGTGCCAAGCCCGCCAGAAGCTCATAGCCTCGCGCCAGATCAGGACCGGAGAGGAGGACGGCGTCGTAGTTCATGTCCTCCATGGCGGCGAGATTGACCTCGGCGCGCTCCACGTCCAAACTCTCGGACTTCCCCAGCAGTCCGCCCGCGTCCAGGCAGATCGTAGCGGACGCTTGCTTGCGCAAGTCAGAGAGGAGCGTAGCGCGCGGGGCCAGCCCGCCCTCCTGCCGGGTGGCGCAGCCGCAGACGTCCAGGTAGCTCTGGGTCTGGCCGGTGAGGAAGACGCGCAGGTCGACGCGGTCGAGAGCATCGCGCCAGGGTGAGGGCGTGGGATTCCCGGCGTCGCGCCGGCGCAAGAAAAGAAAAATTGCGAGGACGGCGAAGGTGAGTACCAGAACGAACACGAGAGGGCGCTTCATGGTCGGGAAGTCTAAACCGCCTGTTGCGATAAATCAACGCGCCGACGTCGTCATGCTCCGTCGCTGTCATTTCGACCGGAGGGATAAATCTCCTCTGTGCCGGGCGGCCGGCGGGATGTGCGGCTAAAGATTTCGCCCTCCGGTCGAAATGACAGCTGGGGTCGAAATGACAGTTAACTGGGTGGAAGAAAGCGCTTCTGCCGCGCCGCCTTGGCCTGTGCATAGAGCCATAGGACCGCCAGCGGCATCACGCCGAAAAGATAAAGCTCCTGCGCGCGCGTCAGGCGCGGCACGCCCAGGTCGTCCAAGAGCCGGCGATAATGGCCGAGCGTTCCGGGAAGGCTGCGAAGATAACCGGACAGACCGTACAACTTGAGCATCATGTAGATGCGCCGGTACTCGAAGTGGCGGGCGCGGTCGAAGAGGCTGGTAGGTTTGCGCCCATCCGGGCGCATGTCGTGCCAGACGGCGACGTTGCGATCGACCGCGAAGCGGTAGCCCATGCGCGCGATGCGGAGAAACAGGTCGGTGTCTTCGTGCATGTAGAAATAGAACGGATCGAACCCGCCGGCTTTCACGATCGATTCGCGCCGGGCGACTGAAAAGCAGGTGGAGACGACGTCCACGGGATGACCCGGGCCGCGCGAGCGGGCGATGTCGATGTAGCCCCAAGGGTCCACCTTACCGCCCCAGAGCCAGACGTTCCTGCACTCGCGGTCGAGATAGATGACGCCGGTCACGGCGGCCAGGCGCGCTTCGCGCTCCAGCTGGGCGACCAGGTTGGCGATGGCCTTGGGCGTGAGCAGAACGGCGTCGGAGTCCATGAAGAGGAGGTAGGTCCCGCGTGCGGCGGCGACGGCGGCGTTGCGCGCTACCGCCGGACCCACGTTGCGGCCCATCGGCAGGACGGTTACGCGCCCGGCGTAATCGGACGCCAGCATCTCGGACGTGCCGTCGGTGGAGCCGTTGTCGGCCACAAGAACTTCCAGTTCGGGATAATTCTGGGCAAAAAGGCTGTCCAGGGCGGCGCGCAGTTGCTGCCGGCGGTTCCAGGAGACGAGTACCGCGGAGACGAGGGATACGGCGGTAATCTGTGGCATACGGCATTCAATCAGCGGGACATGGCGGTGTCAAGCGCGCCTCTCGATACGCGGCCCGAAGATACAAGCCGCGTTGTCAGTAACATCTCGTCGGGCCGCTACTCGAGGACGCGGACTTGTGCTTATGGCGGGAATATTCGGCGCCCAGTCAGAAACCAGAACCTTGTCCTCGGGTAGGACGCGACAGCGCGATTCCGCCCCATCATGCAGACACCAGAGCCGCGTCCTCGAGTAGGACACGACAGCGCGATTCCGCCCCATCATGCAGACACCAGAGCCTTGTCCTCGGATAGGACACGACAGCGCGATTCCGCCCCATCATGCAGAAACCAGAACCTTGTCCTCGGGTAGGACACGACGGCGCGATTCCGCCCCATCATGCAGACACCAGAGCCTTGTCCTCGAGTAGCGTCCCGAGCAGGCGTATTCGCCGTATCGAGGGACGCGAATCGAGAGGCACGGCGGCTTTGGAGCGTCCGGTTACAGGTCGCGTAAGAGGCGCAGCCGCGCCCGGCGGCTTTTCTCCATACTTGTGGTGAGAAAGCACGCGTGCGTGCAGTAGCACTGGGTAATCTCCCGCCGCCGGGCTTCCGCCTCGGGCGAGTTCCAGAGACGATACAGGTCCCCGTCGTAGTCGCGCAAGTGGGCGAAGGGCCTGGTAAACTCGCAGGCGGCGACCTGCCCGTCGGAGTAGACCACCGCGTAGCTTCTGCCCGCGGAAATGCACGGGATGGTGGGCTTCTCCGTCAGGTACATTTCGATCTGGTGCTTGAGGTGGGCGATGTAGTAGTCCGCCGCGCAGCCCATGCGCCGATTGAAGGCGCGGATCTTCTCGTAGACTTCGGGCAGCGCCTCCTTGGGCGGCAGCTTGTAATAGGGCGGGTCCTCGTGCACTTGCAGATGCTCCGGCAGGTTCCAAACCGAGAATCCGCTGCCGCGCACGAAGTCGAACGTGGGGACGACGCGCATCTTGTCGAAAATATACGCGATAATTTCATCCACCTCGCGGTAATTGCGCTCGGAGAGAACGCAGGCGCCGACCAGCTCGAGGCGGTCGGGGCGGGCGTCGCGCAGCCTGACCAACTCCTGCAAGGTGCGTTCGACGCGCGGGAAGCAGCCGGGCAGGTTGCGCATGTCCTCGTGCGTCTGTCCCACGCCGTCGATGGAGACTTGCAGGAGCACGGTCGTCCGGAGCCGCTCCAGCATGGATTCGACCATGGGCAGGATTTTTTCGGTCTGCAGCGCGTTGGTGTTGATTTGGAGTTTGCGGGGACGGTTGTGGGTCTCGATGTCGGCGAGCAGGTCGGGCAGGTCGGCGCGCAAAAAGGGTTCGCCGCCGGTCAGGTTCCAACTGCGCAAGGGCGGGATGCTTTTCGCCATCGCGACGATCCACTCGCGTGGAAAATCGCCGCCCGGATGACTCACGCGCTCGATGAACATGCAGTGGTGGCAGCGCATGTTGCAGCGCTCGGTCACGAACACGATCATGTCCTCGGGATAATAGGGCGGCCCGTCCGGATAGTAGGTGGGCGCCTGCCAGGACTGAGCGAAGCGGCGCAGCTTGGCGAGGGGCGTGGTAAGGACGCTAGCCATTGGGTTGAGTATCCGGGACGGCGGGCAGGCTGGGCTGCTCGCTGGTGAGGACGAAGGGGCCATGATCGCCCTTGCCGTTCTTCTTGGCTGGACGCATGCGGGCGAGCCGGCCGCGCAAGGCCAACGCCCAGCGCACCAGCCGGCTGCCGCGGAGCGCCCCCAGCTCCTCCTCCAGTTGCCGGATGCGCTGCTCCTTGCGCAGATAGACGTCGCCGTTGTGGTTGCCGAGCGCCAGGATGCCGTCGGCCAGCTTGCGCAGCGTGGCGGGGTCCGACTTCCAGCGCGGATCCTCGGCCAGCGCGCGGATGACTTCGCGCGGAATCTCGGCGAATTGGCACATGTAGTAGAGCGCCGCCCAGCGATCGTAGTCCGGCGGTCCCTGGGCGTAATACTTGTTCGTTCCCGGCGCCAAGATCAGGTCCACCCCCGCCTCCCGAGCCATCTCGGTAATCTTGAACCCGCCGTAGAACGACATCGGGTTGATGGGATGAATCGTGTACGGCGTCGGCAGCGCCAGGAGCACGTCCAGCGTTTCGGCCAGGTCGGCTTCGTTCTCCAGGGGATGATAGCCGATCACGTCCACGACCAGATTGAGGCCGAGTTCGTGAATGATCCTGGCGCCGCGGATCACTTCCTCCTTCGTCGTGCGGCGGCCGTACACGTCCGCCAGCAGCCGCTCGCTGCCCGATTGCATCCCCATAGTCACCGAGAACATGCCCGCCTCGGCCAGCATGGTCATCATTTCGCGGTCGCACACCTTGGGGTAGGTGTAACACCAGAAGGGAAGGCCGATTTTTTCCTTGTAGAGCTCGGCGAAGCGGCGCATCCACTTCTTGTCCAGGGTGAAGACGTCGTCCTCGATCTCGACGATATTGAGCGAGGGCTGGCGTCTCTTGCGCTGCTCCATTTCGGCGATGAAGTTCTCGACCGAGCGGCGGCGTAGGTAGTGCTGTTTGCCGACGATGTCGCGCAGGACGTTGTTGCAGCAGAAGGTGCAGGAGTAAGGGCAGCCGCGCTGGGAGATGACCATCATGCTGTGGCGGAGGCGGCTGTCAGGGGGATAATGCCCGGCGAAGACGCGGTCGTCCTCCACCAGCGTGGTGTTCTTCTCCTCAAAATCGGGGAAGGGGAACCTGTCCAGGTCCTGCTCGTAGGGGCGAGGCTCCATGCGCTGGATGGCGTCGCCGCGGCGCGACCAGATGCCGGGGATGCCCCGGCCGTCGCCGCCGCGAGTCAATGACTCGACCAGCTCCAGCGCGCTCTGTTCACCCTCGCCCACGCAGAGGAAGTCGGCGACCGTGATGCCGTACTCGGGATTGATGGTCGGCTCGATGCCGCCCCAGGCGACGGGGACGGAGAGGCGCGAGCGCAACTCGCGCGTGAGGCGTTCGGCCAGCCCGAGGAAGTTGCTGGCCAGTGAGATGCCCACGAGGTCCGGCTTGAATGCGGCGACGGCGTCGGTGAAGAGCTGGATCTCCTTCGCGCTGACGGCGCAGGGGTCGTAATAGTAACCGCCGTCGGACGGATCGCCCCAGGGGCGCTTGAGGCGGTTGAGGTCTTTGAGGATGAAGACGTGGGTCTGGTGTCCGTGGGCCGACAGGTAAGCGGACAGGTAGCGGATGCCCAGGCAATACTCGTCGTACATGGCCGCCAAGGCGACTCTGGCCACGGGAAGTCCTTTCGTAACCCTTGCGGGGCCGCGTCCTTCTGGGTTAGATTAGCGCATAACTCGGAGAAGTGTCAAGGCACGTGGTTCCTCCGCAGCGGCGGCGGAGCCCGGCCAAAGTAGGTGTCATTTCGACCGAGGCGTCCTGTCATTTCGACCGAAGCGTCCTGTCATTTCGACCGAAGGGAGAAATCTTGTTGACGCGGAGGGCCGGTCGCCAGGGGACAGATTTCTCCCTTCGGTCGAAATGACAGCCTTGGTCACAAGGACAACAAGCTCAAATTGCATCCGGTTTCGCCAAAGGGGGTTCTGTCACATGTCCCTCGCCGATTTCTCCCGCCGTCAGTTTCTTTCCGTAACCGCCGGAGCGGCCGCAGCATCGCTTCTGGGCTGCGCGCCGCGGAGCGCGCAGCGCGCGACTGCACCGGCCCGCAGGCCCAACGTGCTGCTGATCCTGGCCGACGACCTGGGATACGCGGACGTGGGGTTTCACGGCTGCCGCGACATCCCGACGCCCAACCTGGACCGCCTGGCCGGGGAGAGCGTGCGCTTCAGCAACGGCTACGTCACATGCCCGGTATGCAGTCCCACGCGCGCGGGACTCCTGACGGGCCGCTACCAGCAGCGCTACGGGCACGAGTTCAATCCCGGCCCCAACAGCATGAGCGAGGGCAGGCCGATCGGGCTGCCCGTGTCGGAGGTCACGCTGCCCGAACTTCTGGCGAGAGAGGGATACCGGACCGGCCTTGTAGGCAAGTGGCATCTGGGCGAGACGGCGGAGTATCATCCCATGAGCCGGGGTTTCACGACTACTTCGGCTTTCTGGGCGGCGCTCACGCCTATCTGGACCTCTCGCGGCCCAACCTGCGGCCCATCTATCGCGGGCGTGAGGCGGTCGAGGAGAAGGAGTACCTGACGGACGCTTTCAGCCGCGAGGCGTCGGACTTCATTACTCGCCATCGCGCGGAACCGTTCTTTCTTTATCTCGCCTACAACGCGGTACACACGCCGCTGGCGCCGCCGCCGCGATTCACGGACTCCTTCCGAGACATCCAGAACCTCCGGCGTCGCAGGATGGCGGGAATGCTGGCGGCCATGGACGAGGGCATCGGCCGGGTCCTCTCGACGTTGTCCGATTGCGGGCTGGCGGAGGATACGCTGGTGTTTTTCCTCTCCGACAACGGCGGGCCGACGGGGGCGAACGGGTCCAACAACCTGCCGCTGCGGGGCGTGAAGGGGACCACGTGGGAGGGCGGGATTCGCGTGCCGTTTCTTCTGCGCTGGCCCTCCCAGCTGCGCGGCGGACGGGTTTACGACCAGTCGGTCATCGCGATGGATGTGTTTGCGACGGCGCTTGCGGCGGTTGGGGCCAAGGCGCCGTCGGATCGGCGCATGGACGGCGAGGACCTTTTGCCGTTCCTCACGGGTCAGTTGTCGGGGCGGTTGGGTCCCCATGATTTCCTGTATTGGCGGTTCGGCGAGCAGCGCGCCATCCGGTCAGGCAACCTGAAATGGACGGTGGCGCGCGATGGGCAGGGGCTGTTCGATCTGGCCGAAGACGTCGGAGAAAGCCGCGACCTGTCGGTGCAAAAGCCGGCGGATCTCAAGCAGATGCAGGAGGCTTACGCGGCGTGGGAGGTGCAGTTGGCCGAGCCGCTGTGGGGCCCGCAGGGCGGGGCGGTTCCGGCGCGCCGCGCGCGCCGCTCGTGAACATCGGCGCGAACGACGGGCAGCGTTGCGCGTCTCTGTCATTTCGACCGCAGGGAGAAATCCTGTTTGCGCGCAGGGCCGGTGGATGGCAGAGAAGATTTCTCCCTTCGGTCGAAATGACAGCTGCGGTCGAAATGACAGCTGCGGTCGGAATGACAGCTGTGGTCGGAATGACAGCTGCGGTCGGAATGACAGCTGTGGTCGGAATGACAGCTGCGGTCGAGATGACAGCTGGGAGCGCACCAAAGGACCGCGAGGTGCGGCCCGGCGGACCGCAGGTCTTGCGACGCTAGGGTCCGCCGGGCGAAGCGGATAGGAAGGGCAGGAGCACGGTAGGTTTGGGACTCTGGGTCCCGGGCAGGGGCACGGTAGTACCTGTAACTTGAACGTCGTTCGGGGGGAGATCGAACCGCATTTCTGCGACGACCGTGTGAACGCTAACATAACCGGCCGGCAAGTCCAGAAAAATCGATTCGACGAGGGAAAAAAGTACTTCCGTCCGGCGCGCCGGTCCATTGGCCACGAAGCGTGTGGGCAGGATTCCCACACGCAAGCCGGCGGGACGCCGGCGCTACGGCTTAAAGGCGACCGCCCAGTTCCCCGGCGGGCCCGCTAGAATGCTCCCCTCCTTACCCTTGCGTACGAGACGCGCGCCCGTGACTCCAGCGACGCTGCGTCCCGGATGGCGCAGGAGCGCGTAGTGCTCCTCGCCGCTCGCGGCCTGCTTGATGTGGCCGGGATTGCCGATATTGAGACTTAGTATCTCATTCTCCCACTTGAAGGCGCTGGGGACGCCTTGCGTCCGCGCCAGCGTGGGCGTCGCCGCCGTCCCCAGCTTCAGCTCAAGCCGGTAGTCGCCCATCACGTTGGGCAGCATGAGATACGAGCCGTCGAAATAGAACCACGGCGCCCCATCGAGCGTCACGGAGGCGATCGGTTTCTCAAATTCCAGTCGCGGCGCAAACACCCACGGCGTGGTGCGCAGGACGCGCGCGGTCAGCGTCACGGTCTCGCCCGAACGCTTCACGTCGCGGAAGGTCAGGACGTACTGGCTGCCCCACGCGAACTTCACGCCCTCGGGCAGAAAGCCGTAGGGACGAATCTGCACGCTATCGCCGGGGGCCGTGTAGGCTTTCACAAAAGCCCGACTTCCTTGCTGACTGGGTTGAATCCCCCGATACCACCACCAGCCGCGCTCTTGCACCCAGCGGGGGCGATCCAATTGCGTCGTGAGGTTTACCAGGGTTGCGCGCGGCGCGCCGGTCGCAGTAACGGTGATATTTTCGCCGTCGCGCGTTTGGGAAGGCGTGGCGTTCACGATTTCCAGCAGGTTCGCCCTGGAAAGATAAGGTGGCGCTTGAAGCGCGACGGCCACTTGGCAAGGACGTGTTACGACGATGCGGCCCTCCTTCACATCGAGGTCGCCGACGACCAGCAGCGACGGCAATACGCCGTCCTTATCCACGCAGTACACGGCATGGTCGGCCGGCGACGGCTCGCGGCTTTCGTAAGCGGCGAGATTCAGCGTCCAGGAATGCGAATCCGGGCCGCCCAGGTCGATGGTGAACATGGGCAAATCTGCGATCGTGTAATAGCCGCGTTGTTCACCGTCTTGCCGGCGGGAATGAATTGCGGCGGTTACGCCGCCGGTCTCCTGGATCGTGATCTCCGGGGTCGCGCCCGCCTTCCCGTCTTCGATCAACCGATCGGAAATTCGCACCGCCATGCTGTTGAAATCAAAATGCGCCGTGCCCGTCGGGTCGAAATCGAGCACCTCGGGCGAGCCGTCGGCGGGGATGTAAAGACGAAAGTAGTTGTTCTGCAGGACGTGATCGGTGTAGGGGCGGTCGAGGCGCGGCCGCCAGATGGTCTCGCGGCGAGTGGAGATGTCGGGGTGCTTGGCGGCGGTCTGGTCGAAGAAGCCGCCGACGCCGGTCGTGCCCAGATCGAACGCCAGCGCCGCGCGGATGGGGTCCATGCTGGCGGCATAGACGATCCGCCGCATGGGGTCGTCGGTGATCTCCTCGACTTCCGTAATCCACCAGACGGCGCTGCCCATGCCCGTGGGCGGATCAAGATAGGCGTCGCGCAGGAAATCGAAGCACTGTTTGACGACCCAGTCGGGATGGCAGCCGCCGCCGAAGAACCAGGTGTCTTTGAAAGGACCGGCGGGCGGGCGGCGGATGCGGCAGTCGGCTTGGTAGCCGAGCCGTTGCTGCCCGTTGGCCGGATTGGGATAGCGCCGCCAGTAGTATTCCTGGCCGTCGCCGGAGGGATAGACGATGGGATAGGCGTCGTCGTAGCCCTCCGGCTCCCAGGCGTGGGCGCACATGGTCGAGGGGGAGAAGAACGAGAGCGCCTCGGTCGTGCTGCGGTTCAGATCGTAGAGATAATAACCCGGATTGTAGGGCAGGATGGTCTCGCCGACCTGTTGGGGGGGAATGACAAAGGTCTCCAGGCCCATCCCATCCATGAGGTCATCCGGGGGCATCTCCAGGGCGTCGCCGTAGTCGTCGGCAGCTTTCGCCAGGAGCGCCAGCTTGTCGGCGGTAGTCTGGGTGCCGCCGGTGAAGTGGTACCAGTGCAACAGCATATCGCGCTCATGGCAGTAACGGGCCATGCCCAGAAAGTCCTCGGGTCCCCAGTGGGGGTTTTTCACGTAGCGATAGGACCGGGGGCGTTTGGGATCGCTCTCGTCCCAGGGCATGTACCAGCTGCTGAAGGGGAAGAAGTGGTCGTGGAACAGCTCGACCATGTTGCTGCCCCAGGTGCAGCTCTCGTCGATGACGCGGCGCTTCATGTAGGCGAGATCGACGCCGAACTCGGTAGGACGCTGGTAGCTGACGGGCGCGTACCAGCCCCAGGCGTCGATGGCGGGCCTTCCGGCGGTCTCGTCCCGGCTCCAGTCGCGCGCCGTGGGCATGGGAAGCTTCTCGATGGACAGCGCATCAAGCACGACCGCGCCCGCGCCCTCTTCGATCTCCAGTCCCACCGTGTGCTCGCCGCTCTTCTGGATGACGAAATCGCGGCTGAACTTGCGCGTGGCCCAGGGCGGCCCGACGTCGTAGGAGGGGACGAAGAAGAGGCCCCGGTCGCGGCCATCGACCTGGAGAAAGACGCGCATCCCGACGCCGGTCTCCTGGTAGGCGACGGTCATGCGGTAGGCGCCCGGTTGCAGCGGCAAACGGAGGGAGAAGCCGGGAACGCCCAGGCCCTCGTTGTGGAGGACGCCGGGCACGCCGTCGAAGCGGCGGGCGCCCGCGGGCACGGAGATATCCGCCTTGCCGCCGGTCGGGGCGGCCAGTTCGTCGCAGGCGGCGAGCCGCGGCGGCTTGGCGTCCTCCGCCGGCGCCAGGAGCCGCACGGGTAGGCCCTTGGGATTGAGATAGGCCATGACGTTGGCCAGAAAGCGCTGTCGATTAGGCTCGGTCGCCGGGTTGGATCGGCCGGCGGGAAAGAGCGGGATGCCGATGGAGAGGACGCGCCCCTCGCCGACCGTCCACTCGATCAGGGTGCATTGGGCGTAGCTCATGAACTCGCGGCCCTCGCGGCGGCAGTAGGTAGCCAGGACTTGGCCGGCGGCGGGGCGGTTGTTCATGTAGCGGCTGAAGACGACGGACTGCGCCTCAGCCGTCTGCGCGATGAAGAAGTCGTGGGGACGGGTCGCGCTGACCGGCGACAGGCCGGCGAAGAGAGGATGGCCGGCGGCGTCGGGCGCGACGGAGAAGCCCCAGGCATAGTCGCGCGCGCTGTAGGAGTACTGCTCTTCATCGTTGGGGCGGGGGTCGATGCCGAGCGCGGCGAGGGCGCGCGTGGCACGGTGCGTGACGAGCAGGCCGCCGCCGCGCGACAGGAACTGCCGCAGAGGTGTAGCAAGTTTGGCAGCCACCTCCGCAGGGGGGTCGGCAACGAGGATGAGGAGGCCGCTTTCCGGCAGCGCGTCGGGCTGCTGCCAGTCGGCGCGGGGGCCCCAAGTGCGCGCGTCCGGGGACCATTCCGGTCCCAGGGCGGTGCGCAGTTGGCGGGGGAGGGGAAGCGGCCAGGCCGGCAGCTCGGACAGGCTCACCGATTCGAAGTCGCCCGCCTGAAAGACCGTTTCGGCCCTTGTTATTAACGTTAACATAAGAAAACCGACGAGAACGAAAACGCGCGTGTGGGATGGAAACATGGGAGACACCTCGGAACCGTGATGGACGCACTTTACCACAGGCGACACGCCCTTCCAAGCCGTCTCGAATCATCTCGGCGACAGGCCAGGCTGCGGCAATCAGCTCCCCCCTTAATAAAGGAGGTTTGGGGGGGGATAAGGCCCCCGTGGTTGCGCAGCGTGCTGCGCGCGGCAGCAAGCAGCCGCACTCCAGACACGCGCCTGGCTTGACACTCCCAGCGACCATT
Source organism: bacterium (assembly GCA_015075175.1). Lineage (GTDB taxonomy): Bacteria > Hinthialibacterota > Hinthialibacteria > H5-UNCL2 > H5-UNCL2 > H5-UNCL2. Next base: position 26,817 of record JABTUV010000007.1, on the reverse strand, counting down.
TATATACTTGATATTAGTTCCCGAATGCGCTCACAAGGAGCCCCTCATGCGCAAACTGTTCTGGCTTGCCGTGGTCGTGGTCCTCGCGGTCGGAATCAAGCACGGGATCGACTGGTTGGGACAAAAGGCCCTCGAACCCGATCCCATCACCAACACCATCAACCAGATGGACCGCGCCCGCCAGGTGGCCAGTACCGTGGACGTGCACCATCTGCGCACCCAGATCACGGCCTTCATCACGACCTACGGGCGGCGTCCCACCTCGCTGGAGGAGATGGTGAACATGAACTATCTTCCCGCCAAGGCTGTCGAAGACCCCTGGGGCGAACCCTATAAAGAAGAGTGGACGGAAAACACGCTCATTCTCAAGAGCAAGGGCGGGACCACGCCTACAACACGCCCGACGATCTCCGCTACGACATCCCCCTGGGTAGCCTGTAAGATGCCGCCCAACGCGCCGGAGACGCTTCTTTCGTTCAACTGGCGAACGGTGGTCAAGTGGGGCGCCCCCCTTCTGCTGTTGCTCGTGCTGGCGTTTCTGCGGGGCAGGGAGATCGCCGCCGTCCTGGCGCCGTTCCTTATAGGGCTGCTCCTGGCTTACGTGTTCGATCCGGTTGTGTCGGCGATTTCGGGCCGGTTCCCGCGCCTGGGCCGGGTGGGAGCGGCGGCCCTGCTCTATCTCGCGCTGGCGTTCATCGTGCTCGTGCCGGGCACGATTCTATCCGTCATCCTGGCCAACCAGACGCTGGAATACGGCCAGAAGATTCTGGATCGCTTCGAGGACGTGCACCGGCGCATGACGGCGCCCGTGGTTCCCGACACGACAGGCGAGGCGGCCGCCGCCCTCCCCGAGGCAACCGGCACCTGGGCGCGCCTGACCGACAAGTGGTCGCTGGAAGACCTGCGCGCGCGCCTGCAACGGCTCGAAAAGACCCTCGCAGAGGCGGGCGTCTCGCGCGAGGGCATGCTCTCCGTCGGTCGCAGCGGCATCAGCCAGGCCGGCAATCTCCTCTACCGCGCGGGAAGTTTCGTCTGGGATGCGCTGGTCAGGGGCCTGGGCGGATTGGCGCGCTTCTCCACGCTCTTGGCGCTGGTGCTCGTCGTAACGTTCTACCTCCTCGTCGATTTCAACCATTTCAAGCAGTTCTGCCTGAAGCTCGTACCTGAACGCGCTCAGGGCCGTTTCCAGAAAGTGGTCGGAGACATCGACCTGCAACTGTCCGGCTTCCTTCGCGGCCAGGCGTTGATCGCGGTCGCCATGGGCGTGATGATGTCGGTGGGAAGTCTCCTGATCGGCTTGAACGGCTGGCTGATCGTGGGGCTGGTCGCGGGGGTATTCAACATCATCCCCTATCTCGGCCCGGCCATGGGACTGCTGACGGGCGTGGTACTGATCGTGGTGGAGCAGTGGGACTCGCTGGGCTCGATCCCGTGGATGCTCTTCAAGCTTGTCCTGATGTTCGGCGTGGTGCAAGCGATGGACGGGATGGTGATCTCGCCCAGGATCATGTCGAACAAGGTGGACATTCATCCCTTGATCGTGATGCTGGCGCTGCTTCTGGGGGGTCGGTTTTTCGGGTTGCCGGGGATGCTGTTGGCGGTACCGGCGGCGTGCGTGGCGCGCGTTGTTTTGAAGGAGTTTTATTTTCCGCAATTCTCGCCCGCGCCGCGGGTGGGTGAACGCCGGCGGAGCCGGCGCGGCTCGCGCGGCGGAAAGGCAGGTAGATGATGGCCCCCGTGCGTCTCAACCGCAGGACCGGCGTCAAGATGAGTACCGGCGTCGCCGTGCTCATGATGGCGCTGGTGGTGGCCCAGTTCGGCTTCATGTTCTACATCTACGCCTACAAGGACAACCAGTTGGAGACCATGCGGCGGCAGGTGCAGGCGCTGGAGGCGCGCATCCGCGAACTGGACGACGAGAACCGGCAGTTGCGCGAGCAGGTGCGCATCAAGGCGATCATCGAGGACCTCAACTCCAGCCTTTCGCCGGAGCAGAAGATGCGCATCGGCAAGGCGGTGTGGGAACAGTCGCGGCTGCACGGCTGCTCGCCGCTGCTCATCATGGCGCTCATTATCACCGAGTCCAGCGTGCGGCCGGAGGCGAAGAGTCCCCGAAACGCCCACGGCCTGATGCAACTGTTGCCGGAAGTGGGACTGGATCTCTCGCTGCACGTGGCCGAGCTGCTGGCGCCCGAGGAGGCGGCCTCGATGGGATGGACGGCGAGGGCGCCGGAGCACCTCTACGATCCCGAGACCAACATCAAGCTGGGGATGCTCTATTTCGCGCAGCTCCTGGACCGTTTCGACGGGGACCTGGCGCTGGCCATTCGCGCCTACAATGCCGGTCCGACCGCCATCGCCCGCAAGCTGCGGCAGGGCGAGGGCCTGCCGGAGGGTTATCTCTCCCGCGTGATGGCCAATTACCGCATGTTGCAGGAGAAGTACAAACTTGATAGAGTGCCGGACGCGTGATGCGCGCATGTCGGCAAGGAGAGGTCCATGCCCCACAGCAACGAAGACGTGATCAAGATGGTGCGCTCCAAGCTGGAAATCAAGAATCAGGCGATAGCGGAGCGGGACGCCGCCATCCGCAAGTTGGAGGATAAGGTCCGCGATCTGGAGAACCGCCTCGCCGAGGCCCACCGGCAACTGGAGAGCCGGGAGGGACTCATCGACGCCATCGGCGACATCCTCAATGAGGACGCCTGAGGAGCGCCCGGGCGTTCCCGCTACAGCTCCGCGGCTCCAAGGTTCGATGCGACGTTTGCTGCTTCTCTTATTTCCGGTTTCCCTGTGCCTGTCGGTCTGGGGTGGAGACACGGACGTCGTCATCAATGAGATTCACTATCATCCCGACGAGGACGATCCGCGCTTGGAGTTCGTCGAGCTCTACAATCGCGGCCCGGACGCCGTCGATCTGTCGGGCTGGTATTTCTCCGACGGCATCGACTATACGTTTCCAGCCGGCGTGTTCCTGGCGGCGGACGGCTACCTGGCGGTTGCGGCCAATCCCTTCCGGCTCAACCAGGTCTACGGGACAGCCAACTTGGCAGGCCCCTTCTCGGGGCAGTTGGACAACGGCGGCGAGCGCATCGAGCTGCGCAACGCTTCCGGGCAGGTGATCGATACGGTGCGCTACGACGACCGGCCCGATTGGCCGGTGTCGCCCGACGGCACGGGCGCCTCGCTGGAGCTTCTGAATCCCTTCCGGTCCAATGCGCTGCCCGACAACTGGCGCGGAGCGGGCGCGCGTCCCCCCGAGCCGACTTGGCAGCGCTTCACCTTCAGCGGGCCGGGCACGGCGGGGACGCTCAGCCGCTTCTATATCTATCTGCTCTCGCCTGGTGAAGTGTTGGTGGATGAAGTTGAAGTGGTGCGGGTGGGAAGCGCGACCAATTCCATCGGCGACGGCAGCTTTGACGAGGGCTTCGGCCTTTGGCAGGTGGTGGGCAATCACGCGGGCAGCTATGTCATGAGCGAGGACACCTATCTGGGCGACGGCGCGGTGCGACTCGTAGCCTCGGGCGGCGGCGGCAGCACGACCAACAGCCTCAAGCAGGAACCCATGTACGAGGCCGTGGCGATCGGCGAGATTTACCACGTGACCATGTGGGTGAAGTTTCTTACCCCGGGAATCACGCTGGAGGCGCGCATGAGCGGCAGTACATATGGGGTTTCGGGCTGTGCCGGCCGCATCACCGGCGCAGCGCCCGCGACCGCGCTGGCGACGCCCGGCCGCGTCAACACCCAGCGCACCGACAACCTGCCGCCCTTCATCTCTTCCGTCTCGCATGTTCCCTACCAGCCGCGCTCCAGCGACACGGTGGTGGTACGCTGCAATATTTCAGACGATTCCGGAATGATTCGCGCCGCGACCCTGGAGATGCAGGACAATCCGCCCGGCGGATACCATCGCATTTCGGATTCGACCTATGAGAGCACGTGGACCGTCGTGCCCCTGCGCGACGACGGGCGGAGTCCCGATCTCATCGCGGGCGACGGCGCCTACGTCGGGGTCATCCCGCCCTTTCCCCACCGCCACCTTGTGCGTTATCGCATCCGCGCCGAGGATTCGCAGGGAAAGATCGAGTATTCTCCCTACCTGGATGATCCGCAGCCCAACTACGCTTATTTCGTCTATGACGGCACACACCATCCCACCATTCCCACCTACACCATGATCGGCCATCCCTATGATTTCTATGAGGCGCAGTTCAACGGCATCTACAGCAACGATTACAAGTGGCGCGTAACTCTTTACTATGAGGGCGACGTGTACGACCACGTGCGGATGCGCTTGCGCGGAGGAACCGCGCACCGTTTTCACTATCCCAAGCGCAGCTGGCGCCTGAAGCTCCCTTCCGGGCACCGCCCAGGGCCGCGACAACGACGGAAACCCGTATGCTTACGAGCGCAGCCGCATCAATCTGGTAAGCGAGCATTATCCGCCGGGACGCATCCGCGGCGACACCGGCGTCACCGAGTGGATGGCCTACGAGCTCTTCCGCCGCGTGGGCGTCATTTCGTGGCAGTGCGTCTTCTCACAGTTGAAAATCGTGGATTCGCCGGTCGAGTTCGACCAGTATTACGGCGACTGGTTCGGTACCTTCAAGGACATCGAGGCGCCCAACGAGAACGCGCTGGAGCGCATCAACCGTCCCGTGGGCCCCCTCTACAAGGTGGATCATGAATTCAACAGCGTCTTCGATAAGCACGCACTCGACTGGGACACGGATCAGAGCGACGTGTTGGCGTTCCGCTCCGGCTATCGATCCAGCCCTACGCTGGCGTGGTTTCAGAACAATTTGCAGCTCGATACCTATATAAGCTACCGCGCCGTCGGCGAACTGCTGCGCCACTATGATTTGACATATAAGAACTATTATTATTATCGCAATCCGATGACGGGCCGCTGGGAGGAGGGGCCGTGGGACGTGGACCACGTGATGACGGCGCAGTCTCTGACCAACTCGAATAACGGCTATCTGTGGCAGGCGTTCAAGGCGGTCCCCGCGCTCTATCAGGAATATCTGAATAGATTGCGCGAGCTGTATCAACTCATGTTCACGCCCGAGTACATGTTTCCCCTGCTGGACGAGAAAGAGGCGTTTCTCACCGAGATCGCCGCCGCGGACCGGTGGCGGTGGGACTACGCGCCCCTCACCAACCGCATCGGCGGCACGACGCCGCTCGAACTGCAGCCCGCGCACGGGGACTACCGGAGTTTGGCGGAACGCATCGCCAATACCAAGAACTGGATTCTGAACCGCCGCACGGAGCTCCTGCCCATGGTCCAGGATTCGCAGATGCCGGCGGCGCCGGTACTCCTGCCGGTGAGCGACACGCATCCGGACCGCGTGGTGTTGCGCGCCGGCGCATTCTCCGACCCGAACGGCAACGCCGTGTTCGCCGGCTCGCGCTGGATGATTGTGGAGAGCGGCGGTGACTGGCTCTTTCCGTTGTGGGACAGCGGCAGGATCGAACCGGGGACGACGGAGGTCCGGGTTCCCGCGGGAATTCTCTCCGGTGGGATGACGTACAAGTGGCGCGCCCGTTACGGCGATGAGACCAACAAGTGGGGATGGTGGTCGAGCGAGGGGAGCTTCACCACGTCGGTAGTAACTCCGACCCCGACGCCCACGCCGACACCCACGCCCACGCCGACGCCTACCATCCCGCCCGGCGCCAATCATCCGCCGCAGTGGTTTTTGCCCCATCTTTTGAGCTATGGTCCGACGCCGAGAAACTATGACCGGGTCTTACGTGTGTCTGCCTTCGTCGTGGACGATTTCACGCCCTCGGGACAACTGGAGATTTCGCTCCTGCATCAGAGCAACACGACCGCGCTTCTGGCCTCGCTGTCGAGTGATGGATGGATGAGTGTGGAGGTGCGTGAGCCGGGGCGCAGCGTGCTCACCTTCCGCGCGCGCGACGGCAGCGGGCTGGAGTCGGACCGGCAATTGGAGATCGTGATTTCCGCTCCCAGCGCCGTGCTTGAATCAGCTTGGCATTTCTTGCGGTAGGGTGCGCACCGCGCACCGGCCTCCCCACCAGCCGGAGAACAAACTTAACACCCTTGTTGAGTCCTGAAATGTAGGCTATTCTTACCGCATCTCCTACTGTGCGCCTGCTCAAAAAGAAAAAGGCCGGCAATCCTCAATCGAGGCGCGCCGGCCGTGGGGCTCCCTGGAGCCTTGCCTTGCGTGAAAGCTTGCTATGACAAGCAGAGCAATCACCGCTTGGATACACTGACCAAAGGGTATTCCAGGCGGATTCCAATTGTCAAGGGGGAAATTGACATGTCGCATGAATCGAGACCGTACCTGTTGGCCGTGGACTTGGGACCGACTTCGGTGGGGTGGTGCCGGGTAGCCTTGGATGGACCCCTGGGGGACCGTGCACCCAGCCCCGTGGCGGTGCTGAACGCGGGAGTTCGTATTTTCGAGGCGCCCGTGAGCGGGGACATTGAGGCGGGCAAAGACGAGTCCAACGCCCGCGAGCGCCGGTTGGCGCGCCTGGCGCGGCGGCAAACCTACCGCCGCGCGGTGCGCATTCGGCAGGTGTGGAAGCGCCTGCAACAGCACGGGTTGACGCCCGTTTGCGACCTTGGGAGTCCGCAGGCGCGACACGAGGCGCTGGTAGCGCTCGACAAGCAGTTGGGAGAGGGCGCGGACATGTCCCACCCAAGGCGGAACATCCTTCCCTACTTCTTGCGCGCGCGGGCGCTGGATCACCGGCTGGAACCGTTCGAGTTGGGGCGCGTCTTCTTGCACCTGGCCCAACGGCGCGGCTACCAGAGCAACGCGAAGCTGGATAAGAAGGCGGATAAGAAGGAGCTGGGCGCGGTGGAAACCGGCATCAACGCCATTAAGTCGGAGATGGAGGCGACCGGCGCCCGGACGTTGGGTGAACTCTTTTCTCGGCACAACCCAGCTCAGCGGCGGATTCGTAAGAACTATACTTCTCGTCAAATGTATAAGGATGAGTTTGAGAAAATTTGGGAGGCACAGATGCCTCACCATCCCGAGCTGCTCACTCCCAAGCTTAAGCGGCGACTCTTCAAGGACCTCTTCTTCCAGCGCCCCCTCAAGAGCGCCAAGAAGTTCGTGGGCACTTGTCAGGTTTTCCCGCGCCTGCGGCGAGCGCCTTTGGCAAGCCCGCCGGTGCAGCGCTTCCGCCTCCTGCAAGAGGTTAACAACCTGCGGATCACCCACAAGGACACGGGTGAGGAGCGGCGCCTGAATGAAAAAGAGCGGGAGCGACTGCTCTTCGAGTTGGACGCCGTGGGTGATCTCACGTTTGCCAAGGCCCGCAAAGCGTTGGGCTTGGAGAAGGCGTGGGAATTTAATCTGGAACATGAAGGCAAGGACAAACTGATCGGCAACCGCACCGAGGCGAAGTTGCGGGCGTTTTTCAATGAACGCTGGCGGCAGTTCTCGCCCGCCGAGCGGGAGGCGATCATCCACGACCTGCGCAGCTTCCAGCGCATGGACAAGCTGGCGCGGCGGGGGGAGAAACGTTGGGGACTGTCCCGCGTCGAGTCCGAGCAGTTCGCCAAGCTGGCCGCCGAGCTGGAGGACGATTACGCCGCCTTCTCCGCCAAGGCGATCAAGATGCTGCTGCCCCATCTGGAGGCGGGGCTGTCGGTGACGGAAGCGCGCATGGCGGCGTTCGGCGACCTGCCGGCGCCGGCGGCGGAGGACCTGTTGCCGTCCGTCCGCCAGGCTTTCGGCGACCTGCGCAACCCGGTGGTCGAGCGGGCGCTGACCGAGCTGCGGGGCGTCGTCAACGCCGTCGTCAAGCGATTCGGCAAACCGGAGCGTATCCGCGTCGAGCTGGCCCGCGACATGAAGAATCCGCGCGCACGCCGCATGGAACTGCACGCTCAGAACAGCATCCGCGCCGAGTTGCGCAAAAGCGCCAAAGAGCGCCTGGAGTCGCAGGGAATCGAGGCCAACCGCCGCAACGTCGAAAAGCTGCTTCTGGCCGACGAGTGCGGTTGGCGTTGTCCCTATACCGGCCTCTCTTTCGGCATGGCCGGCTCTTCAGCGAGCATCCTCAGTTCGACGTGGAGCATCATCCCCTTCAGCCGTTGCCTGGACAACTCCTTCGCCAACAAAACCATCTGCCAGGTCGAATACAACCGCAACCGCAAGCGGAACCAGACGCCGTTCGAGACCGAGGGCGGCGATCCCGAGCGTTGGGAGGCCATGCTGAAGCGAGTGCGCGGCTTCATGGGGGTGGAGCGCGTGTACGTGAAGAAGGTCAGGGACGGCTACGTCAGGAAGACGGTGAAGGAGGCGAATCGCAAGTGGCAGCGCTTCGCGCTGACCTCGCTGGAATCGTTTGAGGACTTCTCCAGCCGCCAGCTCAACGACACCCGCTACATTTCCCGCGTGGCGGCCCAGTACCTCCAACGCCTCTACGGCCCGCCCACGGAGGACATGAAACGGATGCGCGTGCAAACCTGCAAGGGCCAGATCACCGCCTATCTGCGCGACGTGTGGGGGCTCAACCGCATTCTTGGCGACGGGGGAGAGAAGACCCGCGCCGACCACCGCCACCACGCGGTGGACGCGGTCGCCGTCGCCTTTGCCGACGCCCGCACGGTCAAGATGCTCTCGGATGCGGCCAAGTACGGCGACGGGCGCGGACGGCTGGGTTGGCTGCCCAAGTGCGAGCCGCCCTGGCACGGGTTCTACGAGGAGGTCAAGGCAACGATCGACAAGATCGTGGTCTCGCATCGCGTCGACCGCCGCGTCTCCGGCCCCTTGCACGAGCAGACGCATTACTCGCCTCCCCGCAAGGACGAGAAGGGCAAGTCCTTCTGCGTCTATCGCATCCCCATCACCAAGCTGTCCGACAAGAACCTGGACGCCATCGTGGACGGGCGCGTGCGGGAGGTCGTGCGGGCCAAGATCGCCGAACTGGGCGGCGGCGAACCGGCCAAGCTCTTCCAGGACGAGGCCAATCTGCCGCACCTGCCCAACAAACACGGCGACCCGGTTCCCATCCGCCGGGTGCGCATCCGGGCGTCGGTCAATCCCATGAAAGTGGGCGGCGGGCCTACCGAACGCTTCGTGACGACCAAGGAGAACCACCACGTGGAAGTCTTCCAGCGGGCGGATGGGAGCATGGGTTGGGCGCTGGTGGATATGCTGGAAGCCTATCGGCGGAAGAAGGCGAAGCAACCCATCGTGAAGACCGATCACGGTCCGGGGACGAAGTTCGTCTTTTCGCTTGCAGGGGGAGACGTAGTGGAGATGCAGATCCCCGCAAAAAGGGGCGAATCAACATGGGCTGCGAGGAAGCTGGTCCGCAGTATTGGCATCAGCGCAAGGGAAATGGAGTTCTCGCTGCTGACTGATGCCCGAAAGGCATCTGATCGAAAGGCGGAGCGTATCCGCATCCAAAGCGAAAAGGCCCTTAAGCAGTGCGCGCCCAAGAAGGTCTGCATCGATCGGCTTGGGCTGCTTGTCCGAGACGCCCATGACTGACCGCATTCTGGACATCTCGCAGCGGTCCGCCTATCTGAAGGTCCGCTACGGGCAACTGCTCTTGGATTTCGCCGGGGAGGAGACCGTCTCGGTTCCGCTCTCCGACATCGCCGTGCTGGTGGTCGCGCATCCGCAGGTAACGTACACCCAGGCGGTGCTTGCGGGACTGGCCAAGGCGGGGGGCGTCTTCGTCGGTTGCGACGAGGACCACGTGCCGGCGCTGATGCTGCTGCCCTTGCAGAGCAACTACGTGGTCGTCGAGCGGTTCGCGCGCCAGGCGGAGGCGGCCTGGCCGGTCAAGAAGCGCCTGTGGCAGCAGATCGTGCGCGCCAAGGTCGCCGCCCAGGGCGAACTGCTGCGTACGCTGGGACGCGACGCCGCGGCCTTTGACGTGCTCATGGACAAGGTCCGTTCCGGCGATCCCTCCAACGTCGAGGCGCAGGCGTCCCGCCGCTACTGGCCCGCCCTCTTCGGCGAGAGCTTCCGCCGCAACCGCGAGGCGGCCGACCAGAACCGCCTGCTCAACTACGGCTACGCCGTGCTGCGGGCGACCGTCGCGCGCGCCGTCTGCGCCGCCGGCCTGCATCCGGCTCTCGGACTCCACCACCACAACAAATACAGTGGGTTCCCCCTGGCCGACGACCTCATGGAACCCTTTCGCCCGCTGGTGGACCGCGCGGTCACGCCTGGTGCAGCAGCACGGGGCAAAGTGAGTTTAACCCCAGTGCCAAGGCGGCCATCGTGGGCGCGTTGACGCGGCGCTTCGAGGTGGAAGGCGAGTCCGCACGCTTTGACATCGTGGGCCGGGTAGCGGGGTCGCTGGCGGTGTTTGAGGAAAGGAGAGGCTCTGGCTGCCGCTTTTGCGGGACGCCCGTAACGGGCGCTTGAGGAAGGCCTGTAGCGATAGGGCCGCCCTTCGATACGCGGCCCAAGATGGAACATTCGCCTGCGGTATTTCTTTTCGCGGGCCGCTACTCAGGGACTCGGTTTTTCTCTGTTCGCGATCGCACGAAATGCCAGACCGATTCTCATGGCGAGCAAAGAAGAAAAGGGAGCTTTCCGGGTATCGCGCCATGTGGCTGTTCGCTCTGTTCGACCTGCCCGTGGACGACGCGCGGGCGCGCAAGGAGTATACGAAGTTCCGTAAGGCGCTCCTGTCGGAGGGCTTTACCATGATGCAGTTTTCGGTGTATGTTCGCTTCTGCGCCAGCGAGGAAGAAGCGGACGTTTATCGCCAGCGGGTCAAAGCACGCCTGCCGCGAGGGGGAGGTTCAGCTGGTGGGGATTACCGACCGGCAGTTCGCCAAGATGCAGGTTTTTGAAGGGAAAAAACGACGCAAAACCGAAGAACCGCCCTCCCAATTGGCGCTTTTGAGGCCTGAAGACGGGTATCCCGGCGCAACCGCTGAGTTACGCCGGGATGAGTGTATCAAGCCGGGATTCCCGTCAAAGCCGGTGCCAGCCGGTGCGGTGAATTATCTCCTCGGAGTGTATCCAAGCGAGGATTCCCGTCAAGCCACAGCCGCTGGGTTTCTGGGTCACGACCTGGATAGTGTATCAAGCGGGATTCCCGTCAAGCCACAGCGCCGCGGCGGTAATAGCAGCTTCTTCCGCAAGTGTATCCAAGCGGGGATTCCCGTCAAGCCACAGCACTGGCACTACAGCAACCAGCATCCCATCGAGTGTATCCAAGCGGGGATTCCCGTCAAGCCACAGCACCTTGTCCGCGTTGTCCCGATCGGGCTTGAGTGTATCCAAGCGATTCCGTCAAGCCACAGCGCAGTCGATGTAATATCCATGATGTTCAAGTGTATCAAGCGGGATTCCCGTCAAACACAGCGGCCGGACGGCGCGTTGGCGCCTACCAGCGAGTGTATCCAAGCGGGGATTCCCGTCAAGCCACAGCAGATCGCCGCTGCCATCGAGCGCCTGTACGAGTGTATCCAAGCGGGGATTCCCGTCAAGCCACAGCAGGGCATCGAGATTTCCAGCGGGGTGCGCTGGTGTATCAGCGGGTTCCCGTCAAGCCACAGCCAATCCGCAGGATGGCAGCGAAGACGCGGGTGTATCCGCGGGGATTCCGTCAAGCCACAGCAGCGGCGCTACTTCATGCCCTGCCCGCACTAGGTGTACCAAAGCGGGATTCCCGTCAAGCCACAGCGTGATTGCTGAGAAACTTTTGCTCTTGAAGTGTATCCAAGCGATTCCCGTCAAACCAGCCGTCACCGTGCTCTGCGGCGATCCTGGGCAGTGTCAAGCGGGATTCCCGTCGAAGCCACAGCCGGTGCCTGCCCCCCCGGTAGTGTATCAAGCAGGATTCCCGTCAGCCACAGCCTAGCAGGATGCTGGCAGGATGGAAAAAGTGTATCAGCAGGGATTCCGTCAAGCCACAACCGCCCCATCTTTCTGAAAGATGAGGCGACTGCGGCGTCCTTCGGCCGCATCCTTTCGTCTTCGCTCTCCCTACCTCAGCAGGGCCGAAGGACGCCGCAGTCGCCGCCGCGTAGATGTGAAACGCCCGTCTCAGGCGTCGTTCTCCATGCGCGAGTCGTAGGGCGTTCAGCGGTAGCGATACTCGTAGTTCTGCTCCTGTTTGTTGGACTGCGCTCCTCTTTCTTCCTTTCGTTGCCGTAGATGCAGCGCCCAGGCGCCCACGCCAGCGCCGATCAGGGCGCCCTCCGCCGTGTGCCCGGATTGATGGCCGATGATGGCGCCCACGCCTGCACCCGCGCCAGTTCCGACTGCCGTGGACTGCTGCGCCGTGGTGCACCCGCCCAGGACCAACGCACTTGCGACGACCACCAGCAGCGCTAACTTGCCGAAATTCATCTTCATCCTCCTCCCACCCTCTTAAAAGGTCTTGCTCTCTTCTCGATCCCGAATTTTATCGCCCCCAGCCCGCTTTGACAAGGAAGGCGCCAACCGTTCCCCCCTTAATCAGGAGGGACAAGGGGGAATCTGCTCCAATTTACCCCGTGAGACGCCAAAACCCTGCCGTTTATTCACGTGGAGCTGCTAGGGTTATCTGTATAACGCGCGAGCCGTCCCCTTCGCTACACAAATCGCGCAGACGGCAGCTGTTATCGCGCCGGCGGCGGGCGTCTCGATCAACCCCGGGATGGCCGCGCTGCAAGAGGCCGTACCGCACGTCGGGAAAGGCTCCGTTGGAGTTTGACTTCACAACGTGTATCACCCTTAATAATAACAAATTACGTATGATTACTTAATGTTGATTATATAGCTTATTAGTACAAACGCAAGTTTTCTTCCGGACAGGCTAAAGCTTGTATTCCTCGAGTATTGCAAGCACGTCCATGAGCCTAAAGCGGTCTTCGTACAGCGCCTTGCCGGTGATGAGTCCAGCCAGGCGCGGGTGCAGCTGCGCCGCCTTGGCGACCGTACGGACGTCGTCCAGAGTGCTGATACCGCCGGACAGGATGATGGGAAAAGGTGAGGCATCCGCCAGGGCAAGGGTGTCTGTCAGGTTGGGGCCGGAGAGCATCCCATCGCGGGCGATGTCGGTGTAGATGACGGCGGCGAGAGGGAGCGGGGCGAAACGGGCCAGGACCTCGCGGGCGGTCTCCTCGCTTGTCTCTGTCCAACCTTGCAGGGCCACGCGGCCGTTACGAGCGTCCAGGCCCAGCACAACGCGTCCGGGATGGGCGCGGGAGGCCGCCTCCAGTCTCTCGGGTCGTTGCAGCGCGACGCTGCCCAGGATGACCCGCGCAACTCCGGTTTCGAGGTAAAGACTCCAATGCTCAGGCTCCCGGATGCCGCCGCCGACCTCGACGCGCAGGTTGGTCCCGTGCACGATGCGGCGGACGACTTCGTGGTTCTTGGGACGGCCCGCCTTGGCGCCGTCCAGATCGACCACGTGCAGCCAGGTGGCGCCCTCGGCTTCGAAGCGGCGGGCGACTGCCAAGGGGTCGGTCGAGTACACGGTTTTTTGAGCATAGTCGCCCTGCGCGAGGCGCACCGCCTGGCCCTCGATCAGGTCGATGGCGGGAAGAATGGTGAAGCGGGGGTTCATTCCCAGAGCATCTCGCGGTCGGTGGCGAGTTGGCCGCCGCAACGCGGACATACCTCGACGGGAGTGACGAGCCGTCGAATGTTGATCCCCAGGCAGCGCGGACATTCAGGTCGGTCGTAGTAGCCGACGAGAATCTTGACCAGCTCCTGTTCGGCCATGCGGCGGCGTTCGTCGGGGTTGTCGTGGAGGGTCAACTTGGACCAGGGTTGTGAGAAGTCGCCTTCCAGCATGAGTTGCAGGTCCTCGGCGGAGATGGGGACGGTGACGACTTCCAGCTCACGGCAATCCTCGCAATAGAAGAGCGCCTCCTCGCAGAACTCGTAGAAGGCGTCGTCGCCCTGGCCGAGGAGGACGTGGCGGTCCAATCCGCACTCCGGGCAATGGAGGTGGTAGCCGACGCCCATGCTCAGCCCGCCTGGACCCAGCGCACGAAGTTGGAGAGAAGGCGGAGGCCCATGCGCTGGCTCTTTTCGGGATGGAATTGGACGGCGAAGACACGGTCCCGCGCGGCCACGGCGGTAAAGCATTCGCCGCCGTAGTCGCAGCGCGCGGCGGTGTCCTCGGGACGGTCGGTCTCCACGTAATACGAGTGGACGAAGTAAAAATGCGTTCCCGAGGGGATGCCCGCAAGCAGCGGATGGCCGGGCGCGAACTCGATTTCGTTCCAGCCGATGTGAGGGACCTTCTTGCCGTTGGCGAAGCGTCGGCAGCGGCCGGGCAGGATGGCGAGGCCGGGCTGCCCGGGATTTTCTTCACTGGTGGGAACCAGCAGTTGCAGTCCCAGGCAGATGCCGAGGAAGGGCGCGCCGGCGGCGATGCGCTCAATGAGCACCTCGCGGCAGCCGGTCGCCGCCAGGTTTCGGACCGCTTCCCCGAAAGCGCCCACGCCGGGCAGGACGATGCCCCGCGCCCGCGCGACATGCGCCGGTTCGCTGCTGACGTGCACCCGGGCGCCCACCTGCTCCAGGGCCTTGGCCACGCTGTGCAGGTTGCCCATGCCGTAATTGACGATGACAATCTCCGCGCCCACGAGCGCTCCTTCTTCAGGTCGGCTGGAGTCGAATATCCCGGGGGACGGGGAAAGTGTCAAGGCAAAGGTGGGAGAGGCAATAGGACCGATGGGACCTATGGGACGAACAAGAGGAGCGCAGCAGGCCGGCGCAGCACGCTGCGCAACTACGGGGGGAGGCGCAGCGGGCCGCCATGCGACAACGATTGACACACCCCGCCAAGCTGTTAGGCTCTGGGCATGCTGCTTGGCCGCCAGCAACTGGCTACCATCAACCGTTATCTGGATTGGATCGGCGTCTATCTGGCGCTCTTGGCCGCGGCGTCACTCATCTGCGAGTTCGGGACCTATCTCCTGCGCGACCATCCCTCTCTACGGGCGGTTTTCAACTGGGGCGACGGGCTGATCGTGGCGGCCCATCGTGGCTCTGGCGGTGCTGCGCCTGTACTTCGCCGTCGATCGGTTGCAGCATCTGGCGAGCCACAAGGCGGAGTGGGGGCTTTTGTTCCTCCTGCTCACGCAACTGGCCGTGTTCCGCGGGCTGGACCTGCCCCGGGGAGGCGGGCACTGGCTGGCCCGCATGGACAGCCTGGCGCTCCTGAAGCTCTACATCCTGTTCTTTCTGGGATTGAAGGCCTTTCACTGGAACCGCCGCTGGTTCATCCTGCGCCTCTCGCCGGGCGCGCTTTTGGTCCTGACCTTCGCGTTCACCATTCTCGTCGGCTGGATACTTCTTTCCCTGCCGCGTTGCACCACGCGCCCGGTCTCGCTGTTGGACACGCTGTTCACGGCGACTTCGGCGGTGTGCGTGACCGGCCTGACGGTGGTGGACACGGGGCGGGACTTCACGCTCTTGGGCCAGGGCGTGATCCTGGGTCTGTTCCAGCTGGGCGGACTGGGGCTGATGACGTGGGCGGTGTGCTTCATGGGCATCAGCCAGCAGGGGTTGGGATTCCGCGAGCGGGCGACCATGCTGGACGTGCTGAACACGCAGAGCATGGGCAGCATCGGGAAGGTGGCGCGGCGGATCGTCTTGTTCACGTTCCTGACGGAGGCCGGCGGGGCCGTGCTGCTGTACCGGTTCTGGCCCGCGGACCATTCGCGGCACGACTGGTGGACGGCGGTGTTTCACGCGGTGTCGGCCTTCTGCAACGCCGGCTTCTCGCTTTTCCCCGACAGTCTGGAGGGACTGTCGGGGCGGGGAGTGCTGTTCGTGTTCACCGTGCTGATCGTGATCGGCGGCCTGGGGTTTCCGGTACTCTTGGAGATTCTGTCGCGGCGGACCTGGCGGCGACCGCAGCAGCGCCTCTTGTCCCGCTTCAGCGTCCACACCAAGCTGGTGTTGACCATGACGGCGGCGCTGATCGTTTTGGCCGCGGCCGGCATCTGGCTGCTGGAGCTGACCTTTCACGAGCGCGTGCTGAGCTGGCCGGATACGCTGCTGACGGCGGTCACGCCGCGCACCGCCGGTTTCAACTCGGTGAGCATCGCCGGACTGTCGCAGCCTGCCCTGCTTCTGATCATATTCCTCATGTACGTCGGGGCCAGTCCCGCCGGCACGGGCGGGGGCATCAAGACCAGCACCTTCGCCATGCAGCTGGGCTATATCATCATGGTGTTGCGGGGTCGAGAGCGGCTGGAGATGATGCAGCGCACCATTCCCCGGCACATGCTGCAGGCCGCCACCATGATCGGGGTGGTGGCGACGCTGTTTATCTGGGGTTCGGTGTTTCTTCTGCGCTGCTTCCAGCCGGAGGAGCATACGCTGCTGGAGCTTCTGTTCGAGGAGGTTTCCGCCTTCGGCACGGTGGGACTGTCGATGGGGATCACGGCCGAGTTGAACGCGGCCAGCAAGCTCGTCATCATGGCAAGCATGTTCGTGGGGCGGATCGGCCCCTTGACGGTGATCATGGCCCTGTCGCAGCGGGGCGCGGGGCGTCGCGGGCAGTATCCCGAGGCGCGCGTCATCATCGGTTAGGAGAACGATGCTATGAAACGCTATGCAGTAATCGGGCTGGGGGTGTTCGGCATGCGCCTGGCCGGCAGCCTGGAGAAGATGGGCGGCGAGGTGATCGCGGTGGACCGCGATCCCGCCAAGATCGAGGAGATCAAGGACGCCGTCTCGGTAGCCCTCGTCATGGACAGTACCGACGAGGACGCCCTGCGCGAGCAGGGCATCGACCAGGTGGACGCGGCGGTGGTCTGCATCGGCGAGCACTTCGAGGCCAACGTGCTGACGACCGTGCATCTGAAGAACATGGGGGTGGGGCTGGTGATCGCGCGCGCGGCCGAGGGCATCCAGAGCCAGATTCTCACGCGGGTCGGCGCCGACCGCGTGGTGCATCCCGAGGAGGAGATCGCCGAGCGCCTGAGCCGCCAGTTGTGCCAGCAGAACATCGTGGATTTCGTGCGCATCTCCTCCAGCTTCCACGCCGCCGAGCTCTCCGCTCCCAAGGCCTTCTGGGGAAAGACCCTTTCGGAAATCCAACTGCGGCAGAAGTTCGGCATCAACCTGATTGCGCTGTCGCGCTCCAACGCGGCCGGCAAGGAGGAGCACGTGCCCGGCGCCGACACCCGCGTCGAGGAGGGGGACAAGCTGATCGTGGTGGGCCGCCAGAACGACATCGAGTATCTGGCGGGCCTATGAACGGGCGCCGGCCCGCCCACCCGCAAATGGGCGCCGCCCGCCGTTTCCGAGTTGTCTTTTTTGAGCGCGTCCCTTATTCTGGGAGCGTCATTCCATTGCACCGACGCACGGCCCGCAGGCGCCGTCCCTCGCGCAAGTTGAGCGGAGGCGAAACCGCACACCAAGGAGGTTGCCATGAAGTGCAAGGTGTACGAGAGCTGCCACATCGATAGCCGTTTCGAGGACATGGAGAAGGACATCAACGAGTTCATCAAGGACAAGACGGTGCGCTTCGTAACCCAGTCCGAGTGCCATGCGCGGTCGCTGGATCAGGGCGAGCACATCCACGTGTGCGTGATCATCTGGTACGACTAGCGGCGCCGGGTGCGGTCCGGTGCATGGCGGCCCTTGCGGTCCGGGGCGGCGCTTGCTAGAAATGGGCGCATGATGGCGACGTTGCGCGCGGGCCAACGCAAGATCGGCGAAATCCTCCGGGATCTGGGGGTCATCTCCCAGGCGGTTCTGGACGAGGCGCTGGGCGCGACCCAGTCCGCCGGCGGCCTGGGACGTTACCTGGTCGACAAGGGGCTGGTCTCGCCCGCCGACCTGGCGCGCGCCATGGCGGTCCAGTTCCACCTGCCCTTCATCGAACTCAAGGAGTATCCCGTCAATCCCGACGCCCTGCGCTTCTTCACCGAGGAACAGGCTTACCGTTATAAGCTTTTCCCGCTGGAGGTCCGCTCTGACGCGCTCGTCGTCGCCCTGGCCGACCCCTCGTCGACCATCATTCTGGACGATCTGAAGCTGCGGCTGAAGAAGGAGATCGTGCCGGTATTGGCGGCGGCGGACGCCCTGGAGGAGGCGATCAAGTATTATTACGGCGCGACCTACGCCGACGCCTCGCGCGAGGGGGAGTTCGGCAGCCTGATCGACGACCTGGCCGGCCAGGACGTGGATGAGCTGGTGATCGTGGAGGAAAAGGAGGAGGAGGTCGGCAGCGAGGACGCGGACGCGGCGCCGGTGATCCGGTTGGTCAACGCCATCATCGCCGAGGCCATCCGCCGCCGCGCCTCGGACATCCACATCGACTGCCGCGAGAAGGACATGCTCCTGCGCTTTCGCCTGGACGGCGTGCTGCATACCATGAAACCGCCGCCCAAGCGCCTGCAGTCGGCCATCATCTCGCGCATCAAAATCATGTCCGAGATGGACATCAGCGAGCGGCGCAATCCGCAGGACGGCCACTTCAAAACCCGCCACGGGGACCGCATGGTCGATTTCCGCGTTTCCACCCTGCCCACGATTCACGGCGAGAAGGTGGTGATGCGGCTGCTGGACAAGAGCAACCTGCGGCTGGACCTCACGCAGCTGGGCCTGGAGCCGGCCGCGCTGGAGATGTTGCAGCGCGCCGTGCGGCGTCCCTACGGGATGCTGCTGGTGACCGGTCCCACCGGCTCGGGCAAGTCCACCACGCTCTACTCGGCGCTGAAGACGGTGGCGCGCGCGGACATCAACGTGATTACCGTCGAGGACCCGGTCGAGTACCAACTGGACGAGATCAACCAAGTGCAGGTGCGGCCCGAGCAGGGCTTCACGTTCGCCAAGGGGCTGCGGGCGATCCTGCGCCAGGACCCGGACGTGGTGATGGTGGGAGAAATCCGCGATCAGGAGACGGCCGAGATCGCGGTCCGCGCTGCTCTCACCGGACACCTGGTGCTGTCCACGCTGCACACCAACGACGCGCCCAGCACGCTGACGCGCCTCGTTGACATGGGCATCGAGCCGTACCTGGTGACGGCGTCGGTGAACGTGATCATCGCGCAGCGCCTGTTGCGGCGGGTGTGTACGAAGTGCCGGGAGCCGTACAGCCCGACCGACGAGATGCTGCAAGTGCTGGGGTTGTACGAGAAAGTCCAAGAGGGCGCTCTGCCGCGGCCCAGTTTCTTCCGCGGCGTGGGTTGTCGCCACTGCGCCGACACCGGCTACGCGGGGCGCATCGCGCTCTACGAAGTGTTGGAAATGAACGAGGCCATCCGGCGCGCGGTGCTGGCCGGTGAGACCGGCGACGCCATCAAGGTATTGGCCCGTAACCGCGGAATGATGACTCTGCGCGAATCGGGCGTGGCCAAATTGCTCGCCGGCGTCACCTCCCTGGATGAAGTCCTGCGGGTCACCTTCGAGGATTGACCGTAGGGTGCGCATGGCGCACCCTGCCGCGCGGGAAGGCGTAGGTGCGCGGTGCGCACCCTGCCGCGCGGGAAGGCGTAGGTGCGCGGTGCGCACCCTACCGTGCGGGAAGGCGTAGGTGCGCATGGCGCACCCTGCCGTGCGGGAAGGCGTAGGTGCGCGGTGCGCACCCTACCGTGCGGGAAGGCGTAGGTGCGCGGTGCGCACCCTTCCGCGCGGGAGGGCGTAGGTGCGCGGTGCGCACCCCGTGCGGGAAGGCGTAGTGCGCGGTGCACCCTTCCGTACGGGAAGGCGTGGGTGCGCGGTGCGCACCCTACGAGCGTTTGAGGGAGAGCAGTAAAGTTCCAGCGACTTGAGCTCCCAGTCGAGATGATACTGGAGAAGCGCCGCAGGGCGCACTCGACGGTCCGACCTTCCCGGGGCGTGAGCTCCAGGTCGTGACCGACGGGGGTCGTAGCCATTTTTTCCAGGATGCGGAGGGGAAGCATCACCTCGAACGTCTGGTCGCCCGCGCAGCGGGGGCAGAGGATGCCACCCGCCTCCGGCGCCAGCGGCGCGGGATCGGCCAGGCCTTGCCCGCCGCAGGAGGCGCAGGCCGACAAGCGCGGAAACAGCCCCAGCGGTGCCAGAATCTCCAACTGAGCCGCCAAGGCCCAACCCCAGAGTTGTTGCGTGGTTTCCAAGCGACTGAGACTCCGTTGCAGAATCGCGTGGATTTCGGGGTGGGGATCGTAAAACGGACAGCAGGCCTCCACCGTCTCGACGACCAGCATGGCGAACGCCAGCCGGGGCAGATTGCCCTTCAGGCCGGCTCGCGCATCCAAGAGGGTCGCTCCGGCCAAAGTGAACATTTCCTGACCCGCGCGTCGGCGGACCAAGCGGACCTCCAGTTCGCACAGCGGTTCCAGCAGCGGTCCGAGCCGACTGCGAGCCCGCGCGGCCCCCTTGGCCTTGACTCTAAGTTTACCATAATCAGGGGTAAAGAGCACGACGAGCCGGTCTGCTTCGCCGTCCGGCCGGCGTGAAAGCACCGTGCCCTGGGTTTGAATCTCAAGCGAGTCCATTGTGCGTCCCTTGCCCCAACCCCTGCCAACTGCTAGCGCCGCGTACCAAGTGTAACAATCCTTGCACGTTTGCACGCTTTTTACCACAGGTTTGCTCAAGTTGTGCACCGCTGTGCCGATAAAAACAACCAGCAAGAGTCCATCAGCCTGCACGGCGTCGGTTTGCGCATCAGTCGGTCGGTCGGACGGCCAAAGGCGCGTGAAACGGGCGGTGCAGGTTGGCGAAATCAAATCGGCAGCGATATATCACGAGAGAGAGACTGGCAGGAGGAAGCGGGTCGAACGCGCAGCGAGGTTGACCGCCTCAAAGGCCTCGGTCCTCGTGCCGCCGCGTCGAGGCGCGGCCGGGCGAATGCACGAGGGAAACGGCAAGGATGCCGACAGTAAAACCATTCATCAAGGAGGATGAACATGGCCCTTACGCGGATTAACAACAACATTTCCGCTCTCAACGCGACTCGTAACCTGAATACGACCGCGGCCGCGCTTCAGCGTTCGCTGGAGCGTCTTTCATCGGGCCTGCGCATCAACCGCGCCGCGGATGATGCATCGGGTCAAACCATTTCGAACGCCAGCGCAGCCGGATTCATGACTGAACCGCGCCATCGCCAATGCTGCGCAGGACGCCATCGGTCTCATCAACACGGCGGAAGGCGCCCTGAACGAGACCACCGCGCGCCTGCTTTGTTCGCAGTGGCGGTAGGCAGTAACACCAACGGACTGGACGTGGAAGCCATCATCGCGGCGCAGGACGAGATCAACACGTCCATCGCCGGATCACCGCATCGGCAACGACACGCAGTTCTCCACCCGCCGCCTTTTGAACGGCGACTACGAGGCTCGCGGCCGTCAAGACGGGCCGCCTGACCGCAACGTTTCATCGCCCAGACCACGCTCAAGCTCGACGCGCTGTCCACCGGCACTATCTGGTGCTGACGCGCACGGTGACGGCAGGCAGCGGACGTTGGGGCGGGTGGGGACGCCATCAACAACAACAACCTGACCAACATCACCGGCAGCACGTTCGATTCCGGCACGTATGACGTGGTGGTGAACAACGCGCGGGCGGCGGCCGCCCGGGTGCAGAACGTGGGCGACTTCACGCGCGACGACGCCGGCAACATCGCGCTGGCCGACAACCTGGTGGACATGCAGATCGGCGGCAACGGGATCGACGCCGGCGACGTGTTCGTGATCTCGGGCACGGCGGCCGACGGGACCGCGATCACCGCGGTGACCATGTCGGTTTCGGCGGGCACGACCTACCAGGCGCTGCGCGACGCCATCTCGGCGGCGTTGCCGATGCGACTGCCTCGGCCAGCGTGGGTGGGGCCAACTCGACGTTGACCCCTTACCGACGACGCGGCGAGACCAGCCAGACCAGCTTGACGTTGACCTTCACCGACACCAGCGCCACGACCGACTACACCTATAACTCGACGGTGACGGTGGCGGGCAACAACAACGACGCGGTGGTCTCCATCGGCGTGATCCAGCGCAGACGGTGGAACAGGGAGCAGACAGTGACGTTCTGCGGCATCCACGCCGACCTCAGGCGCCGCGTCCGAGCGGTGGCGCCGCAGATCACCACGGTGGACATCGGCGCCCTCACCAACGGCACCGACGTTTTGACGATCGTGGCCCAGGCGTTCACCGCCAGTCTGGACAACGGCTCGGCCGTTTCCTTCCAGAACGGCGACCAGAACGTGCTCCTGCGCAGCGGCACCTCGGCCGGGTTCGCTTCCGGCGAGCAGCTGGTACTGAACTTCGACGCGGTGGTGGACGTGAGCGGCCTGGGGTCGGCCAACGCCCAGACGGTGATCATTTCCGCGGTCAACAACGGTCTTTCCTTCCAGATCGGCGCCAATACGGGTCAGCAGATCGTGGTGGGGCTGGGCGACCTGCGTGCGAACAAGCTGGGGTTCGTGGAGACCGGCCTGACGGTGGACCAGATCGACGTGACCACGCTGCAGGGCGCCAACGACGCGATCAACATCATTGATCGGGCGCTGGAGCAGGTGTCGCGGCAGCGGTCCTATCTGGGCGCGACCACCAATAGGGGGGAGGCGACCATCTCCAACCTGGGCGTGGCGTCGGAGAACCTGGCGGCCGCCGAATCCCGGATTCGCGATGCCGACATTGCGTTCGAGACCACGCTCTTCACGCGCAATCAGATTCTGATCCAGGCGGGCACGGCCATCCTGGCGCAGGCCAACCTGCAACCGCAGGCGATCCTGCAGCTGCTCGGCTAAGTCCGGACCGGAGTCAGATTCTTGACAGTTGGGGGGCGGCGAGCCATCGCCGCCCCCTTTTTTCTGCTTGCGTGGATGGACGGTGGCATGTCGCCGTGCCTCTCGATACGGCCCTTCGCAGACTCCGGGCCTACTCGAGGACACGGCTTACTTTTCCCCATGTCGGTGACTTCAACATACCGCTCTGGTTTTCGCGTGTAAGAGGAATCCGGGTTCATGAGTAGCGGAAAAAGAAAGTCCGAGTTCTCGAGTAGTCCGCGACAGCGGACGTATCGAGAGAACGACATGGGAGCGGCGATCTATTCCTCCACCAGTCGCCGCCGCGTCGCCTCGGCCATGTCCACGACGACTTTATCGCGGTCGTCTGCAAACAGGGGAAGCACGTCGAGGATCGACTTGTCGTGCAGATTCTCGGCCACGACCAGGAGATTGCGGATCATCCCCCGCCGGCGCGCGCGCGAGATCGCTGAGTCGCCGTGGAGCCGGTTGAACGGCTGTTGCGTCAACTCTTGCAGCATCTTCCGCACATCAACCTGCACGTTCCCTGCTTCGCCGGCGCGCTGCATGGGTTTGTGGTTGAAGGGACAGACCGTCTGGCAGACGTCGCAGCCGAACACCCACTCGCCGATCATCGCGCGCTGTTTGTTGGTGAATCGGCCGCGATGCTCGACCGTCAGGTAGCCGATGCAGCGGGCGCTGTCCACGACGAACGGCTCGGGGAAGGCGCTCGTGGGGCAGGCGTCCAGGCATGCGTGGCAGGTCCCGCAATTCTCCGTGAGCGGCGTTCCCAACGGTAGTTCCAAGTCGGTCAGAATGCCGCCGAGAAAGAAAAACGAGCCGTCGCGCGGATGGATGAGCATCGTGTTCTGCCCACGAAGCCCAGTCCTGCGGCGGCGGGCGCGCTCGAGCACCGGATGCGTGTCCACGAAGGGCAGCAGTTGGGCGTCGGGAGCGTGCTCGCGGATGGTCGCGCACAAATCGTGCAGCGACTCTTTCATGCTGGCGTGGTAGTCCGGACCGGCGGCGTAGGCGCTGATCCTCGGACCCTCTACGGGAGGCGGAGGGGGATAATAGCGCGCGACCATGATGGCGCTGCGCGCGCCGGGCAGGAGGCGTCGTGGATCCAGCCGCACGGCGCGCGTCTCGTCCATAAACGCCATGCCCGCATGCCGGCCCGCCTCCAGCCAGCGCTCCAGCGCCGCGCGATGCAGGTCCTCCGGCCGAGCCGGCGCAAAACCGACCCGCTGGAAACCCAGCGATGGCGCCTCGCGGCGAATGACCTCGGCCAGCTCGCTCATGCCCCCATGCTACTACGGCGGGCTGCCTTGCGGTATCCATTTGGGCGCCCCTTCTCTGCGGTCCCGTGCAGGGCTTGATTTGGCGCCGCCGCGCCGTCATGCTGGCGCGCCATGCGACGCACACTACTCAAGTATTACCACCGGCTGCGGGCGCGCTTCGGCCATCGCTCCTGGTGGCCGGGAGAGACGCGCATCGAGATCATCGTGGGCGCCATTCTCACCCAGAATACCGCCTGGAAGAACGTCACGCTGGCGCTGGACAACCTCAAGCGCGAGCGGATCTTGTCGGTGCCGGGCTTGCGCAGCGTTTCCGAGACGCGGTTGGCGCAATTGATTCGCTCCAGCGGGTACTTCAACCAGAAGGCGCGGCACGTCAAGGAGTTCATACGCTTTCTGGATGAGCATTACGGCGGCAGCCTGGCGCGGATGGCGCGCGCCGAGACTTCCGTGCTGCGCCGGCAGTTGCTTTCGGTCCGGGGGATTGGTCCGGAGACCGCCGACAGTATTCTCTGTTACGCCTTCGACCGGCCGGTGTTCGTAATCGACGCGTACACGAAGCGCGTTTTGGTGCGACACCAGCTGACTGCGGAAAATGCGACATACGCAGAGTTGCAGGAATTGATGATGGCCAACCTGCCGGCGGATGCGGCGTTGTTTAACGATTACCACGCTCAATTCGTGGCCGTGGGGCATCTTTATTGCAAGCCGAAGCCGCAATGCGAGTCGTGCCCGCTGAGAGAGTTCCTGCCGTAGGGTGCGCACCGCGCACCGATGGCGTAGTGGCGCAGCGTGCTGCGCGTGTGGTGCGCGGTGCGCACCCTACTCCGAAATACCCACTTCCACGCGCACGTCGGCGCCGACCGAAAGGCCCAGCGACTCCGCCGCGTTGCCGTTGCGAGTGGAAATC
Source organism: bacterium (assembly GCA_015075175.1). Lineage (GTDB taxonomy): Bacteria > Hinthialibacterota > Hinthialibacteria > H5-UNCL2 > H5-UNCL2 > H5-UNCL2. Next base: position 1,947 of record JABTUV010000007.1, on the reverse strand, counting down.
TCCAATCGATCGAAACCTCCCACCACCGCCAGGGATTCCCCCACGCCTACGGCCTCGTAGTGGGGCATGACGCGCGTCACAACTCGACCGGCGACGGAAACGCGCAGGCGGTCCGGCGGTCCCAGCGCGTCCAGAGCGTCGCCGGAGACGTTGGAAACCAGGTTGCCGAAGTGGTCCACGTAGACGATGCAACCCAGGAGGGCGCGTCCCTCGCGCCGGCAGGCGGGCAAGGTCAGTCGCACGGGTTCATGCGCGCGGGCGCCGACGGAAACCGGCGGCAGTCCGACGGCCAGTTGCGCGGCGATGGGCGCGAATACGTCCCGTCCATGGAAGGTCCGACTGCGCTTGACGGGAAGAAGCGAGCTGTTCTCGATGGCGAACACTTCCGCCTGCGGATGGGCGGCCAGGATGTGGGTCAGAAGGCCGTTATCGGGAGCGACGAACAACTGCCCGCCGGCCAAGGCGACCAGTCCGCGGCGCTTCGTGCCCACTCCCGGATCGACGACCGCCAGATGCACCGTACGCGGGGGGAACCATCCCACCGAGCGCTCCAGGAGAAACGCCCCCGCCGCCACGTCCTGCGGCGGAATTCCATGCGTCAGGTCTACCAGGCGCGCCTCCGGGCAGAGGGAGAGGATGACGCCCTTCATGACGCCCACGTAATTGTCGGACCACCCGAAGTCGGTAAGCAACGTGATGATAGGACCGGCCATGGTCGTCGAACCTGCCTCCGCCGTGCCATCGTGATTGAGGTTTATTTGCAGTATAGCGGAAAAAAACAACACGCGGGAGGCCCCCAGCGTCGACAGCCCGAGCGTCGCGGCCGAGTATCACGGGTACAGTTGTCATTTCGACCGCAGCTGTCAATTCGACCTGGCTGTCATTTCGACCGCAGCTGTCAATTCAACCGCAGCTGTCAATTCGACCTGGCTGTCATTTCGACCGCAGTTGTCATTTCGACCGCAGGGAGAAATCTTCTGCCTCGCGCCCGGGCGGCGGTAGCAGCCGGAAGGATTTCTCCCTTCGGTCGAAATGACAGTCAGGCCGCCAACTGTGACAGCTTCGTTGTCGCGTGCAAGGCGATGGAATGCCGGCCGGCGTTGCCGTCGCTGTTCCGCTCTCCGCCCCTTACACCTTGGGCAGGTCCGCCAGCGCCTCCGCGATCATCTCGGCCGGATACTGGTAATCCTCCAGTTTGCCGGAGAAGTAGGCCTCGTACGCGCCCATGTCGAAGTGGCCGTGGCCCGACAGGATGAAGGCGATGACCTTGGGTCGGCCGGTTTTCTTGGCCTCCAGCGCCTCGTCGACGACGACGCGGATGGCATGAGCCGACTCGGGGGCGGGGATGATGCCTTCGGTGCGAGCAAAGACCATCGCCGCCTCGAAGACGGACAGCTGCGGGACGGCGCGGGCCTCCATCAGTTTCGCGTCGACCAGGGCGGAGATGAGCGGCGCCATGCCGTGATAGCGCAGGCCGCCGGCGTGGAAGCCGGGCGGCGTGAACGTGGAGCCCAGCGTGTGCATCTTGGTCAGCGGCGTCAGGTGCGCCGTGTCGCCGTAGTCGTACGCGTAGCGGCCGCGCGTGAGGCTCGGGCACGCGGCGGGCTCGATCGCGACGACGCGGACCTTGCGGCCGCCGCGCAGCTGCCGGCCGACGTAGGGGAACGCGATGCCCGCGAAGTTCGAGCCGCCGCCCGTGCAGCCGACGATGACGTCCGGCTCGTCGCCGGCGAGCGCCATCTGCTCCATCGCCTCAAGCCCGATCACCGTCTGGTGCAGCAGCACGTGGTTGAGGACCGAGCCCAGCGCGTACTTCGTGTCGTCGCGGCCCGCCGCGACCTCGACCGCCTCGGAGATCGCGATGCCGAGGCTGCCCGGATGGTCGGCGCGCTGCGCGAGGATCGCGCGCCCCGACTGCGTCTGCGCCGACGGCGAGGCCACGCAGCG
>JABTUV010000006.1 GCA_015075175.1 bacterium | reverse complement strand
GCTCTTGCTCTTAATCTTGCTCGTAATCAGACACGCTGGGCCATTACCAGGATTGCGATTACGAGCGCGACGCTGCGCGTCGCGTCAGGGGGTTGGCGAGAGCTGCGGAGCGTTTTCGTCGCGGCTCTTGATCTCGGGACGCCAGTAGCCCGAGCAGAGCCGGCACAGGTCCATCTCCGCCTGCCGGGTAGCTACCATGCGCCGCAGCTCGCGAAACTTCGGCCCGTTCCAGATTTCGTTCAGCGGCTGCTTGAGGATATTGCCCAGCACGTACTTGCCCCGCGGATCGCGGCAGCAGGAGACCACGTCGCCGTTCCAGTTGATGCCCATCGAGTGGTAGATGATCCCGCACCAGTTCTTGGGCTTGTCCAAGGGAATCAGCTCACCCTCTTCGAACTTCCTGCGGTCGTAAATCCAGTATTCGTCCGCCTGGGTGAGAAACTTCCTGCCCTGTTCGATCGTGCGCACGCAGGGCTTGACGATCTCGAAGCGGTCCGCGCCCACCTCGCGCGCGAACGCCGGCACGTCCGGGACTTCGTGCTCGTTGTGGCGCATGACGATGAACCCCAGGTTGATTTCGGGATGGACCAGCCCGCGCTCGTCGCGCAGCCGTCGCACCGCTTTCATTCTTTCGATGACCCGCGGCAGAAGGCTGTTCACGCGATAGACCTTGTGCGTCTCCTGCACGAGGCCGCCGATCTGGAAACTGACCAGGTTGAGATCGCAGGCGACCAACCGCTCGGGATCCACGAGATCGCCGTTGGTGCAGGTTTCGACCCAGATGCCGCGGGCGCGCGCGGCGGCGATCATGTCGTAGGCCGCGCGGTTCAGGAACGGCTCGCCCATGAAGTAAAAGAGCATGCTGTTCAGCGAGGGAATCTTGTCCAGGATGCGGTTGAAGTTCTCAAGCGTCATGAAGCCCTGGGCGCGTCCCAGGTCGCCGGCGCCGGTCTCGCACACTTCGCACCCGAGGTTGCAGTAGTTGGTAGGCTCGACCAGGATGTGCACGGGCCGGCCGTAGGCGCGGCCGGCTTTCTGCTTTTCCGACACGTAGTTGAGCAGGTAGTCGCGCCAGCCCCGCGGGCGATGGCGGACCAACTGCTTCAGAACTCCCCATCGGCTCATGTCACGTGCACGCTCCACTCCGCCGGTCGCGGTTCCGGCCTTGCGCATTCAGTATAGGTCGCCCCAGGGGAGGATTCAAGTGCGATTCCAGTGCGGCCGGTCGCCGGCTCTGCAGATAATCAAACCGACAGGTTGGAGCAGCTTCACTAGCCTCAACCGACAGGGCTGAGCAGCGGCCCGACGAGATGTTTCAATCACGCAGAAGAACTTGCTTCGGGCCGCGTGTCGAAGCCCGGCCTTGGCTGCTGCGAACCGACCCGGCGCGGCCATCCGCTCCCCCCTTGACCGCCCCAGGCCAACCGTCGCGGCTCTTGACTCCGTGATCGGCCGCCGTAAGTATCCCATACAAAATGTGGCATCCCACCAGCGATCCCTATCCCACCCATCACGACATGCCGCTCCTTCCCTGGCTGTGGCGGTTCGGGCTTTTTCGCGTCAAGTCGCGGTTTGACCAGCTGCTACGGAGGCTGTACTGCCGCATCGCCCGCCCCCCCATCGAGGCCATCCGCTTCGACGTGTACGGCGGCAAGTCGGTGTATATCCGCCAGTGCATCTCCCTGCAACAGGCCATCCCCCACCTGGCCGCCGGCAAGCGCATCGCCATCAACTCGCGGCTCCCCTCCGGCCGCCACGCCCTCATGCTGGACTGGGACGGCGTCTCCGAGCAGATGGTGCGTGAATGGTGCACGGCGGCGGGAGGACGCTGGCATCTCTACCGAACCGACCGGGGCTTTCACTTCATTTGCACCGACCGCACCCTCACGTTCCGACAACTGGTGCGCGCGCACTACCGGACCGGCTTCCATGAAAACGTCGGGGTGCACGTCTCGCTTTTTTACGGGCACGGATCACTGCGGGTTTCTCCCAAACAGGCTGGAGTCCGCGACATCTCCAAGCTGGGAGACGTGGGGGAAGGGGAGGAGATCGGAGAGGTGCTGGAGCTGGTTGCGGCGCACGACGCGGCGGTGGAGTTGCTGCAGGGCAAGTAGTCCGCGCGGCGGTCAGGGCCTGGCGGTCTCGACCAATTGCCGCCAGTACTGCCGCGCGGCGGGATGGTCGGGGTCCAGCGCAAGGGCGCGGGCGAGGTGGTGGCGGGCCTTGCGGCGCCGGTCGCGGGCCAGGTAGGCGGCGCCCAGGAGGGTGTGGGTTTCCGCGCAGGCTGGTCGCGCCTCGACCGCCCGCGACAAGAGCCGTAACGCCTCTTCGCTGCGTTCCTCCTCGATGGCCAGCTGCCCCAGCTGCAAGAGGGCGGGATGGTGGCGCGCATCCAGGTCCAGGACCCGCAGGAAGGCCGCGCGCCCGCTCGCGCGCGCCCGCGGCCAAAAGGCAGGCGCCCATCGCGTGATGCGACATGGGCGAGCGCGGTCCGGTTTGCACCGCCCGCCGCGCGGCTACCAGGGCGTCCTCGACCCGCCCCATCCGCAAGAGACACAGCGCGGCCACGCACCACGACACGTTGGAGTAGCGGCGCTCATCGATGGCCGCCTCCGCCGTCTCCAGCGCCTCGCTGTATTCTCCCAGCCGATACATAAGGTAACTGAACTCCTCCATGGCATCGATGTGATAGGGATCGCGCTGCAAGACTCCCCGGTAATAATCGACCGCTTCCGGGAAGCGTCCGTTGGCGGCCAGTTGGCGGGCGTACTCCCACAGTCCATCGACGTGGTCGGGGTACGCTTCCACTTTGCGCCGCAGAAGCGTCTCAAAATAGACGTTGCGCCGCGCCCGCTGCGCCGCCGGCGCCAGCGCGCCGTAGTTGTGGACCCACAGCCCCCGCCGCATGGATCGGGATTCCGGCCTCTCGCAGGCCGGGTTCGATTCGCTCGCATACGTTGTAGCGGAAGCGCACCTCGGGCCGGTTGGGAAAAAGCCTCGTCTGGAGGCCGGGATACCAGCCGGCCGCGCTGTTCTCGTCCGGCGACTGTCGGTGGCAGGGGTTCCAGCGCAGCACGTGCTCGGACGTTGTCACGTAATGCCGGGTGACGAATCGGTAGGCGTGGCGCGGTTCGCCGCTTACCAACAGGCGCAGCAAGGGGAAATGGCTCTCCGACAGCGTCTCGTCCGCGTCCAGGATCAGAATCCACGGCTGGGTGGCGTGCGCCAGGCCGAGGTTGCGGGCCTCCGAAAAGTCGTCGCGCCAGGTCATTTCGATGACGCGCGCGCCCATTTCCGCGGCGGCCAGCCGGCTGCCGTCCCGCGAACCTGTATCCACGACCACGATCTCATCCGCCACGCCCAAGAGGCCCGGCAGGTAGCGATACAGGTTGCGCTCCTCATCCCGCACGATCATGCACAACGACAGCATCGGATCGACTCCCGTCAGCTCCGCATCTTCAGTGAAATCCAGGACCTGCGCCACGCCGCGCGTGGCCGGCCGCTATTCTCATGGGAAACTATGAGGTTGACTCAGAACCAAACCCACTGCGATCGGGTTCCAGTCCTGCTCCTCCGCTACGCGTCAAGCCCGTTTCAGTTCGCTTCCGCAATCCGCGTTTTCCTGGGTTACGAAAAAATTCGTCGCAATTCCCGATTCGCCGGCTTGGCTGATTTTTTTTCCCGGATCCACTCTTATTTTCCACCGGGACCGAGATTGCTTCCCTGATTGTAGATACGAGTTTGGTAAGGTTTACCTTACGCATAACATATTCGCGGCAGGAAATGCAGGTCAAGCGTTGCGGCCCGGCGAGTAGCGCGGGGAAGGTGGTTAAGCGTGCTGAACTCAACGACAGTCTTCAGTGGCGCTATGGCCCCGGCCTCACCGTCCCCTCGGTCCCATGAGTCCCATAGGTCCTATTCTCCCCGGCGGCTCCGTGTAACGAAACTTTTCATCTTCCACGAGGGATGGCGATGTCGCAAAGATTGCCGGTTTTTCCCTCAATCCGGTCCTCAATCGGCCGATAAATGAGTAGATTTCCGGGAAAGGGAGAGTGACCATCCCATGTCAACCGACCGGATAGGCGAGATTGGATCACCGGCGTACACTTACCGGGAACCGCCATCGCAGGCGGGAGCCGCCATTCTTGAGCGCCCCCAACGCAGTGCGGAAGTTCAACATGTCGAACAGGTTGTGGAACAATCGCGGTCCCAGCCCGCCGCCTTTACCTCCGAGCACATGGAGTTGATTCAAGCCTTGGTGGACCGTGTCGCCGCCTACCTGAACCGGCGTATGGACTATCAGATCGAGCCTAAGACGCACGCGGTCGTGGTGCGTATTCTGGACGGCGAAACTCAGGAAGTGGTCAAGACCATTCCCCCCGAACAGTGGATCAAGTTGGCCCAGCGTTTTGAAGAGACGATCGGGCTCTTGTTCGACGAACTGGCGTAACGGATATACTGAACTTCAGGCGGAGCAGCCATGGTCGATCTGGGCATCAGCGGGTTGATCTCGGGGTTGGATGTCAATTCCATCATCGACGCTTTGGTCGAAGCCGAGCGGGCGCCGATCACGCGCCTGGAGGACCGCCGCAGCCTTCAGAACACCCGCCTGACCGCTTTCCAGAATCTCTCGGCGCGACTCTTGTCGCTGCAAGTCGCGGCGGGGCGACTGGGACAGAGCGCGACCACCAGCGGGCGCCGCATCAGCGTCTCGGACACGTCCATCCTGTCGGCGACCGTCTCCAGTTCGGCCTTGGCGGGCGCTTACAGCGTGAGGGTCGAGCAGTTGGCGCGGGCGCAGCAGTTCTCCTCGGGCAGCTTCGCCGACCAGAACGCCGCCTTGGGCCTTTCCGGCGAGTTCCTCATCAACGGGCGGCGAATCAACGTCAAGACTACTGATTCCATCGTGGACGTGGCGCGCCAGATCAACTCGGTCTTCGCCGGCGTGACCGCCTCCGCCATCCGGGTCGCCGAGGGCGACTATCGCCTTATCATCGCCTCCAATACCACGGGCGAAGGCTCGGTGGACTTGCGCAACGTGGGCGGCAGCGACATCCTCGCCGGGCTGCTCTTGACCGACGGCGCCACCAGCATCCGCAATCCCATCGCCAACGGCGCCGCCAGCCAGACGTGGAGCTCGGACACGGCGGCGATCGCCGGCCTCCTGAATCTGACCACGGCGGGCGGGGGAACCATCCAGATCGACGAGGGCAACGGCAACGTCATCAGCGTGGCGCTGGACCTCTCGACCCAGTCGCTGTCGGACATCGCGGCGGCCATCAACGACGCGGTCGCCGCCTTTAATGCGGGCGGGCCGGACACCCCCAGCCAGATCAGCGCGGCCGTGACCGGCACGAGCGGCGCCTTCAAGCTGGAGATCACCGGCGTCGTCGGTTCGCCCGGCTTCGTGGATGACGGCAACGTGCTGGAGACGCTGGGCGTGCTCACCCCGGGCCTCGTCCAGGAGGACCAGGCCGGCCGGAACGCTGTCATCCGCCTCAACAACATCCAGATCGAGCGCTCCAGCAACGTCATCTCGGACCTGATTACCGGCGTCACGCTGGCGCTGGCCGACGACTCGAAGTCCAACCAGACCGTGCTCGTCACCGTCACCGAGGACACCGGCGTGGCCACGGACGCCATCCAGTCGTTCGTCTCGGCCTTCAACGCCGTGCGCGAGTTCATCAACAGCAACTCAGGTTACAATACGGACACGCGCGAGGCGGGCATTTTTCTGGGCGATTTCACGGCGCAGGGCATCGAGGCGGAGCTGTTCCGGCAGGTGGGCCGGCGCGTCAATGCGGCCATCGGCGCCAGCCTGGCCAGCCTGAACAACGGCGCCGGCGTGGACCGCGGCAGCATCGTCATCACCAACCGCGCGGGGACCAGCGCCACCATCGACCTCACTTCGGCCAACACCTTGGCGGACGTGGTCAACGCCATCAACCGCGCCTCCAACCTGAAAGTGACGGCGTCCTTGTCGGACCAGGGGACGGGGCTGCAACTGGTCGACAACTCGGGTGGAACGGGCAGCCTCTCGGTCGTGGAGTCGGGCGGCTCGACGGCCGCCGACCTGGGGCTGCTCAGCGTACCACGGCGACCGGTTGGTCGGCGGGGCGATCACGGAGGCGCGCTACATTTCGCTGGCGGACATTGGCGTGCGGCTGACGGCCACGGGCACGCCGACCGACCTTTGATTCATCTGGCTGGCCTCCGCCGCCAATGCCGATCCTGGGCGGTGCGCATCCTCTTGTCGCAGGGCAGCGTGGGCATCGGTCCCAACTTCTCCGCCAGCCTCTCGCGCGCGACTGGCACGACCTCCGGCACGATCAAGATTCGTACCGACGCCATCGGGGCGACCATCCGCGACATCAACAAGAGCATCTCGCGCTACGAAGAGCGCATCGAGGCTTACGAGGCGCGCCTGGTGCGCCAATTCTCGGAAATGGAAAGGCGCTGGCGGGTTACGCGCGCGATTTCCTCACCAGCCAGCTACTGGGCGAACAATCTCCGCAATCGTTGATACGGTTGCGGCGAATAGGGCAGTGACAAGAAGGAGCATCGTCTTGGTTACGTCCAACGGAACACCCTACAAGAATTATCTGGAGGCGCAGGTGGAGGCGGCGGGGCCGGAGAAGCTCCTGCTTCTGGTCTATCGCGCCGCCATTAATCGTTGCGGCGAAGCCCGCAAGGCGCTCGCCCGCTCCGACCGCGGACGGCGCACGCCTGCCTGATCAAGGTCCAACAGATGCTCGTCGAACTGATGGGCGCGCTCAACTGGGGAGGCCGGCGGCGACATCGCCAAGGGACTGTACGGCGTTTACGACTACGCATGTACCACCGGCTGGTGGAGGCCAACATCAAGGGGCGCGCGGACATGATCGCTGAATGCGAGAAGCTGCTCTCCGAATTGCTGGACGGATGGGAGCGGGCCTTGGCGGGCGCGGTGGAGGAGAAGGATGCGGCGGAGGCCGCGCCCGCCGCCGCGCCGGCTCTGGCCGGCGTCAACCTCTGCGGCTGATTGCATTTTCCCCCAATGGGACAGTCGCCGATTTTGCGCGTCCATTCCACTACCGAGGCGGCGTTCTCACTTCAAAACCGGCGCCTGTCCGTTGCCAGCGGGCCTCGCGGAGGCATTATCCCCCCCAGCCCCCTTGTTAAGGGGGGAGCCGATGGCCGCATTCAGGTAGTCGTCAGCATCCAAGCCGGCCCTTCGACAGGCGGCTTCGCCGCCTGCTCAGGGCCTTCGGTTTCTGGTTATTGTTACATCTGATATGTGCCGAAAACCCACCCCGACAGCCCTGAGCAGGATGGCCCAAGCGCGTAGGCTTTGCCTTCATGCCGGAACGCTGCTGCGCTTCAGGCGTCCGTGTCGAAGGGGCGGCGTTGTGGACTGCGGCTGCTTGCCGCCGCGCGCCGCACGCTGCGCAACTACGACCGCGCATCACGCCTAATCCACCCCAGCCCCCCCTTATTAAGGGGGGAGCCAAGGCCGTGCTTGACGGCCCCGCAGCGCCTCCCTAGGCTGGCGCGACTTGGAGGCAAGCATGAACCTCGCCTTCTCACTTTCCGGGACGACCGTTGTACTTTCCACCAACCAGGAGAGTTTCCTCATCTATTGCCGCGAACATTTCGGGGATGCCTGCAGCGCGACACCGGTGGATGCGGCGGAGGTGGAAGTGGAGGCGCGGTTCCAGCCGGCGACGGCCCCGCCGCCGCTGGCGGACTACGCGGACTGGGACGCCTGCTCGAGGGGCTTTCGCGCGCGCGGCGATTCTCTGATCTGGTGGCCGCAGCGGCGCTGTCCCCACCTGGAGCTGCTGAGCCGCTGGAACGGCGGGCGTCTCACCTGTCGCGCGCGCTTGATTGCAGCTACACCGCCGCAAGAGGAGGCCGCGCTCCGCCGGGACGCCCGACGGCGCGCCGCGGCCTACCGTCCGTTTACCTTCTTTCTCTTCTATTTTCCCGTATTGTGGTGGCAGGCGGTGGTATTACGGCGGGCGCCGCTGCACGCGGCGGCGGCCGCGCGCCAGGATCGCGCCGTGCTTTTCGTCGGCGCGGCGGGTTGCGGAAAGTCCACCCTGGCACTGCTCCTCTCCAGCCTGCCGGGCTGGAGCCTTCTGTCCGAGAATCTTTGCCTGACCGACGGCGCACAACTGTGGGCGTGCCGCGAGCCGACCGTCCTGAAGCATCCCCAATTGGCCGAGATCCTGGCCCGCGCGCCGATGCTGCTCCTGACGCGACGACCCAAGGCGGTCCGTACTTCTGCCTTCCCCAAGACAAACGATGCCCTGAGGCGCGCGCCGAGCGCACTCTCTTTCCCATGCTCGCCGCGGGCGCGACGGCGCGCCGGCTCACCCCGGACGAAGCGCGCCGCCGACTGGCGTTTTCTTTAAGGAACTGCTGGGAGATGGAGGGCTTCTATCGCTACGCTTCCGCCATGGACCTGCACTACGGAACCGACGGCGTGCACGTACGGCGCCGCTGGAGCGGCTCATTTCAATCTGCCGGTCCACCTGTACCCCATCGATCCCGCCGCGCCGCTCCTGGAATCGCGCGGCAGGCTGCAGGAGTTTCTCGACCTGACTCCGTAAGTCCCCCCGACCCGACTGAAAAAAAGAGGCGGAACTCGTCCGCCCCCGGCTGTTCTCCGCTGGTTGGCCGCTCATGGATTCAGAAGTGCAGGATTTCCTCTTCCTTGGCGGCGATGATCTCGTCGATCTTCTTGCTGTGCTCGTCCAGCATCTTCTGCACGTCGTTGCGGGCCTTCTTGACGGTGTCCTCGGGCGTCCTCTTCGTCTTTCATCTTGTCCAGGCGCTTGTTGGCTTCGTGGCGCAGGTTGCGCAGGGCGACCTTGCCCTCTTCGCCCAGCTTCTTGGCCAACTTGACCAGTTCCTTGCGCCGTTCCTCGGAGAGCGGCGGCAGGGCCAGACGCAAGAGCGTGCCGTCGTTCTGCGGCGAGGCGCCCAGGTCCGCCTTCTGCAGCGCCTTCTCGCAGGCGCCGATGATCGAGCGGTCCCACGGTTGCACCGTCAGAATCCGCCCCTCGACCACGGTGATATTGGCGACCTGGCGCAGCGGCTGATGGCCGCCGTAGCATTCCACCTGCACGCCGTCCAGGGCGCGCAGGCGTCGCCCGTCCGGTGCGAATCTGCGCCATCTCCTTGCGCCGCCCCTCCACGACCGCGTCCATTTTCTTGCCGATTTCCTTGACGTATTCGGTGGCCATGATGTACTCCCCAGGGGGTCCCGCGCCCAATCATGTTCTGAATGTTATTCTTAATCTTAATCTTAATCTTAATCTTAATCTTAATCTTGCTCTTGCTCTTAATCTTGCTCTTGCTCTTGCTCTTAATCTTGCTCTTGCTCTTAATCTTGCTCTTGCTCTTGCTCTTAATCTTGCTCTTGCTCTTAATCTTGCTCTTGCTCTTAATCTTAATCTCGCTCTTGCTCTCCCCCCGCCGGGTGGGTCGGACATGCTTGTCCGACGCCCACAGGCAGGATTGCCGGTCCTGAGCCTGCCGAAGGGCCTGTGGCGCCTACAACGACTACCGGCGCAATCGTCAGGTTCCCACCGACGTGCCCACGTCCTCGCCGAGGAGCGCCCGTCGGATGTTGCCGGGTTCGTTCATGTCGAAAACGATCACGGGCAGATCGTGGTCCATGCACATGGAGATGGCGGTGGAGTCCATCACGCGCAGGCCGCGTTCCAGAACCTCCTTGTACGTGAGCCGGGGAAAGAACTGGGCGTCGGGGACCTTGACGGGATCGGCGGAGTAGACGCCCCGCACCTTGGTTGCCTTGTAGAGGGCGTCGGCGGAGATCTCGAGCGCGCGCAGCGCCGCCGCCGAGTCGGTCGTGAAGTAGGGATTGCCGGTCCCGCCCGCGAAGATGACCACGCGCCCCTTGTCCAGGTGCCGGAGGGCGCGCCGCCGGATGTAGCGCTCGCACAACTGGTGCAACTCGATGGCGCTCATCACCCGGCTCTCCACGCCCATCCGCTCCAGCACGGTCTGGAAAGCGATGGCGTTCATCACCGTGGCCAACATGCCCATGTAATCGGCGGTAGTGCGGTCGAAGCCGTCCAGTTCCTTTTCGGCGCCGCGCCAGAGGTTGCCCCCGCCCAGGACGACCGCCACGCGCACGCCGCTGCGGTTGACTTCCGCTACCTGGGCGGCGATGGACTGAATGGCGGAGACGTGAATGCCCGCGCCGTCCGGTCCGCCCAGCGCCTCGCCGGACAGCTTCAACAGGACGGTTCTTGCTGCGGGGCCGCTCTTATCCGCCGCCATCCTCCCCTCATTCCCCGATGCAGAATCGGACAAAACGCCGGATGACGATATTCTCGCCGGTCTTGGCGCGCACTTCGTTGAGCACGTCCGCGACCGAGCGGTTCTGGTCCTTCACGAAGGGCTGCTCCAGGAGGCTGACTTCGGCCATGTACTTGTCCAGCTTGCCGGCCACGATCTTCTCGACCACGGCGGCGGGCTTGCCGGAGCCTTCGGCCTGCTTCTCATAGATGGCGCGCTCCTCGGCCAGGTCCTCGGGCCGGAGTTCGCTGCGTTCGATGACGCGCGGGTTGGTTGCGGCGACGTGCATGGCCAGATTCTTGCAGAAAGCCAGAAAGTCGTCGGTGCGGGCGACGAAGTCGGTCTCGCAGTTGACCTCGACCAGAGCGCCCAGTTTGCCGCCGGTATGGATGTAGGAGACGACGGCGCCCTCGCGCGTCTGGCGATGGGCGCGCGCGGCCGCCTTGACCGCGCCGGTCTCGCGCAGCCGCTTGATGGCCGCCTCCATGTCGCCGCCCGCCTCGGTGAGCGCCTTCTTGCACTCCATCATGCCCGCGCCCGTGCGCTCGCGCAGTTCCTTCACACTCGAAACATCGATTGCCATGAAAAAGAAACTCCTCTAAACGTCTTGATCCGTGTCCTCGCCGGCCGGGGCGTCGCCGTCCTCGCTCCCGCCCGCAACCACCCCGACGGCGGTATTTTCCAAGTGCAGGACATCGTCGGTGGAAGGCAGCGGGGCCTCGACCAGTTCGCCTTCGGGCACCGGCTCGCCTTGCGGCGCGCCGCCCTCCAGCAGAATCTGCTTGCCCTCCAGCGCCGCGTCGGCGATCTTGGAAGTGATCAACCGCACCGCCCGGATGGCGTCGTCGTTGCCCGGAATCACGTAATCCACCAGGTCCGGATCGCAGTTGGTGTCCACGATCCCGATCACGGGGATTTTCAATTTGCGCGCCTCCAGCACGGCGATGTGCTCCTTGCGGCAGTCGGGACGAAGATGGCCGTCGGCAGGCTGGTCATGTCCGCCACGCCGCCCAGCGCGCGCAAGAGCTTCTCCTTCTCGCGCGACAGCATCAGCCGCTCCTTCTTGCCCCGCTGGTTGATGCTGCCGTCCTCCTCCATCTTCTGGATGTTGCGCAGCCGGTCCACGCTTTTCCTGATGGTGACGAAGTTGGTCAACATGCCGCCCAGCCAACGGTAAGTCACGTACGGCATCCCCGCGCGCTTGGCCTCCTCATAGACCGATTCCTGCGCCTGCTTCTTGGTCCCGACGAACAGGATGGTGCCTCCGGCCGCGACCGTGTCGCGCGTGAAGTCATAGGCCTCCTTCAGCAGCTTGACGGTCTTCTTCAGGTCGATGATATAGATGCCGTTGCGTTCCCCGAAGATGTACTTGGCCATCTTGGGGTTCCAGCGGCGCGTCTGGTGTCCAAAGTGGACGCCGGACTCCAACAGTTGTTTCATGTTGACGTTCATGGGGACTCCTTGTAGCAGCAAACCTTGTAATTTCAACAGGTTGCTTGATTCGCCGCGGCGTTTTTCCGGTCGCTTGGAGGACCGGACCGCGGTCGTAGTTGCGTCTCGGAAAGCCGAGACAGCCCGACGTGTATAGCATACCCTCCCCCCCAAGGCAAGCCTCAAATCGGGAAAATTAGGGTCAGCGCCTAATTCTTCATTGATCCGGGGACTCGAATGGTAGGCGAAAAAATTAGGCGCTGACCCTAATTTTCTGCTAGGATGCCACGATCATGGCCAGACCGCCGCGCTTGGTCGTTCCTGGTTACCCCCACCACATCACGCAACGGGGCAATTACGGCCAGGATGTCTTCTTCTGCGACGCGGATCGCGAACGTTACCTGAGTTGGGTGAGCCACTACGCGCGGCGCTATGGCGTCTCCTTCTGGGCCTGGTGTCTGATGAAGAATCACGTGCACTTCGTGGCCGTCCCCGACAAGGAGACTGCGTTCAGCCGCACCTTCAACCAGGCGCACATGCGGTACGCCCAGACCATGAACCGGGCACAGGAGCGCACGGGACATCTGTGGCAGGGGCGATTCTATTCCTGCGTGCTGGAAAACGCACATCTCCTGGCGGCCGTGCGTTATGTGGAACGGAATCCGGTGCGGGCTGGTCTGGTGGTGCAGGCGGAGGACTACCGCTGGTCCAGCGCGCGCGCACACGTGTACCGCCTGCGCGACAGGCTGGTAAGCGGCGACGGGTTGCTGGTCGAGGAGGTCGGCGATTGGAGCAGCTATCTGGCCGGCGACGACGCAGTGGAGCAGATGGAGGCGTTTCGCCGACACGCCCTGTCCGGGCGCCCGGTCGGCAGCGACGCCTTCCGGACCCACATCGAGAAGCTCCTGGGAATCGACCTGACCATCCGACGCGTTGGACGCCCCCGCAAGGAAAATTAGGGTCAGCGCCTAATTTTCAGTTGGTTATTCGGCTGGCATTGCCATGGGATAAAATTAGGCGCTGACCCTAATTTTCCCACTCAAGGAAAAACAGGCATGATCATCATCATGAAGGAGAACGCGACCGCCGGCGAGATCGACCACGTGATCGCGGCGGTGCGCGACCTGGGTTACAAGCCGCATCCCATCTACGGCAAGGACCGCACGGTCGTCGCGGCGGTCGGCGACGAGCGCGGCAAGTATCGCATCGCCAACCTGGAAAGCATGCCCGGCGTAGACTCGGTCGTACCCATCCTGAAGCCCTACAAGCTGGCGGGACGCGAGACCCACCGCGAGCCCAGCCTCGTAACGGTGCGCTCGGTCCCCATCGGCGGACCGGAGATCGTGGTCATGGCCGGTCCCTGCTCGGTCGAAAGCCGCGAGCAGATTCTGGAGTGCGCGCGCATCGTCAAAGAGCAGGGTTGCCAGTTTCTGCGCGGCGGCGCCTTCAAACCCCGCACGTCGCCCTACGCCTTCCAGGGACTGGCCGAGGAGGGACTCCAGCTGCTGGCCGAGGCCCGCGCCGCGACCGGCCTGGCCGTCGTCACCGAACTCATGGACGCCCACAACCTTCCCCTGGTGGAGAAATACACCGACATCATTCAGATCGGCGCGCGCAACATGCAGAACTACTACCTCCTGTCGGCCGTCGGCGAGACGCGCAAGCCGGTGCTGCTCAAGCGCGGCCTGGCCTCCACCATTCAGGAGTGGCTCATGTCGGCGGAGTACATTCTCTCGCGGGGCAATTACTGCGTGATCCTGTGCGAGCGCGGGATTCGCACCTTCGAGACGGAGACGCGCAACACGCTGGACCTCTCCGCCGTGCCGGTGGTCAAGAAGCTGTCGCATCTGCCCATCATCGTCGATCCCAGCCACGGCACGGGCCACTGGGACCTGGTCCCGCCGATGGCCGCTGCGGCGATTGCGGCCGGCGCGGACGGCCTCATGATCGAGGTGCATCCCCATCCCGAAGAGGCGGCCTCGGACGGACCGCAGTCGCTGACCGAAAAGAGCTTCGCCGCATTGATGCAAGAGGTGCGGCGCTTCGTCGATGCCGCCGGCCGCGGCCAGCCCGCCGGCCCACGCTGAAACGGGGGACAGTCACCGATTTTGCGCGACGATTTCACATGCCAGCGACAGCCCTTCGGCAAAATTGGCGCCTGTCCCTCCCGCAAGCCGCGTCCAGGCGCCTATTTCCGGGTTTTCTCTCCCACGAAACCCTGGCGTGGTCAGCCACCGGGCACGTCCCAAGAGCATCAGCGCGGAACGCGGAAGTGGATGACTGACCCCGGCGTACTCCCATGATCCGGCGCGATTACTTTGACTACAGCGCCTCCAGCCCGCCCTCTGCGGCCGTGATCGAGGCCGTGCTGCGCGCCTTGCGCGCTCGTTGGCAATCCCGGCAGCCCGCACGCCGAGGGCGTCGCGGCCCGGCTCGCCATCGAGGAGGCGCGCGAAAAAGTCGCCGCCTTTTTGGGATGCAGGACCGCCGAAGTCTTCTTCACCTCCGGCGGCAGCGAAGCCGTCAACTGGGCCGTCAAGGGCAGCGTGCTGGCCCATCCCCCGCGTTTTCGGCCTATCGTCACAGGCGTACTGGAACATGAGAGCATGGTTGCGGCGGTCGCACAGATGGAGGGGTGGGGTTGCTCCGTCCATCGCCTGGGCTGCGACGGCCTGGGACGCTATCGTTGGGAAGAGTTGGAGAGCGCGCCGGTGGACGCCTGCGTCGCCAGCTTTCAACTCGGCAACAGCGAGACCGGCACGCTCCAGGACCTGGCGGCGCCGGCCGCCTGGTGTGAAACCCACGCCGTACCCATGCACGTGGACGCCATTCAGGCGGCGGGACGCGTCCCCATCGACGCGACGGCTCTGGGCGCGGACCTGCTCTCCATCGCGGGGCATAAGTTCGGCGCGCCCAAGGGCGTGGGCGCGCTCGTGATTCGTGGTCGGGCCAAACCCGCCCCGCTCATCTCCGGCGGCGGCCAGGAACGCGGCCTGCGCGCCGGAACCGAAAACCTCCCCGGCATCGTGGGCCTGGGCGTGGCCGCCGAGGAGACGCGACGGATGCTTACCACGCGCATTGCGGCGTTGACCCGCCTGACAGACCTGCTGTGGCGGCGCATGGTTGAGGCGATTCCCGATGCGCAACGCAACGGCGATCCCACCCACGCCCTGCCGGGCGTGCTCTCGCTGGCGTTGCCGGGCTGTGATGCGGAGACGCTGGTCGCCGCGCTGGACCTCTCGGGTCTGGCCATCTCCGCCGGCCCCGCCTGCAGCAGCGGCGCCCTTGTGCCCTCGCGCGTCCTCTCCGCCATGGGCCTCCCGCCCCAGCGCGTGCGCGCCAGCATCCGCCTGGCCGTCTCCCAGGATACAACCCCCGCCATGCTCGACCGCCTGGTCGCCGAACTCAAAACGGCCGTAGACCGGCAGCGGGGAATCGTCTAGATTTCTCACTCGTTTGGTCGTGGAACGTTTGCGAGTCGTAACATGCGCATCATCCAAGGCGCTTTCAAGGGACGCCGCATCACTACCCCGCGCGGGCTTTCCACCCGCCCCACGCCGGAGATGGTGCGCGAGGCGCTCTTCAACATGCTGGGCGAGGGAGTGGTGGACGCGCGCGTGCTGGACCTCTTCGCCGGCAGCGGCGGCATCGGCTTTGAGGCCCTCTCCCGCGGCGCCCAAACCGCCGTCTTCGTCGAGAAGAACCCCGCCGCTGTCGCCGTCCTGCGAAAAAACGCCGCCGCCTTCGGCTGCAAGGACCGCGCCTGGATTCTGTCCGCCGACGCCTATCGCCGCATCCCCCAACTGGAAGGCTCCCGCTTCCACATCATCTTCGCCGCCCCGCCCTACGACAATCTCAACCTCGCCGCCATTCTCCTGGGCGTCGCCCGCGCGAGACTGCTGGCGGACAACGGCGTCTTCGTCATCCAGATTCCCAGCGAGATGGACGCCCTGTCCGCCGTCAAGGGACTTGTCTTGTTCGACCAACGGCGTTACGGTCGCAATCAGCTTTGTTTTTACCACTTGGAGGCTTCGCCCGAGGGCGAAGAATCCCCCCCCCAACCCCCCCCTGCTAAGGGGGGCCAGGAGGAATCCCCCCCTTGCCAAGGGGGGTAAAAACGGTTCCCCCCTTGATCCAGGGGGATAGGGGGGATAAACGCAAGGAGAGACCCTGCCTTGAGCACGCACAACCAAGCGCAGAGCGCCCTCTATCCAGGCAGTTTCGACCCGCCGACCTTGGGCCACCTGGACATCATCCGCCGGGCGGCGCGCATCTTTCGCCGGCTCCTCGTCGGAGTGCTTTGGAACGCCGACAAAAACGCCTGCTTTTCTCCCGAGGAGCGCATGACCATGCTGCGCGAGGCGACAGCGGGCATCGCCGGCGTCGAGATCGTTTCTTTCGACGGTCTGCTGGTGCATTATCTCCAGCGCGAGGGCCTGCGGGTGGTCGTGCGAGGCATTCGGGCTTATACCGACTTTGAGTCTGAGTTGCAGATGGCCCTGCTCAACCGCGCCCTCCTGCCCGACATGGAGACGCTCTTCATGATCCCCGCGCCCGAGTACGGCATCATCAGTTCGCGGCGCGTGCTGGAGATCGCGTCCCTGGGAGGCGAAGTCTCGCACATGGTCCCTCCCAACGTGGCTGCCATGCTGGCGCGCCGGTTTCCGGCACGCCAGGATTCCGAATAGAAGAAAGGAAGTTCCCTCATGCATCCCCTGGAGAACATCAAGGCCAAGGCCCGCGCCGCGCGGCGCACCATCGTCCTGCCCGAATCCCAAGACCCCCGCATGTTGGCGGCGGCCCGCCGCCTCAAGGACGACGGCTTCGCCGTCCCCATCTTCGTCGGCGATCCCGACGCCATCGCCGCCGCCGCCCGACACGAGGGCATTTCCATTGCCGATATCGAGATCGTCAACCACCGAACCAGCCCCGACTGGTCGGATTGGGTGGACCTTTACTACCAAGCCCGCAAGGCCAAGGGCATCACGCCCCAGGAGGCGGAGAAAGTCATGGCCGATCCCCTCTACTGGGGCGCGGCCATGGTCCGAGAGGGCCGGGCGCACGGCATGGTCGCTGGCGCCGTCAACGCGACCGCCAACGTCATCCGCGCCGCCCTGCACCTGATCGGTACTGCGAAAGGCGTGCGGACGGTCTCATCCTGCTTTATGATGATCGTCCCCGACTGTCCCTACGGCGTCGACGGCGCCCTCATGTATGGCGACTGCGCCGTGGTCCCCGACCCCAGCGAGGCTCAACTGGCCGACATCGCCCTGGCGACCGCCGGCAGCACCCACGCTTTATTGGGTTGCGAACCCATCGTGGCTATGCTAAGTTTCTCGACTTATGGCAGCGCCTCGCATCCGCGGGTAGACAAGGTCAAGCGGGCGCTGGGCATGGTGCGCGAGCGGGCGCCGGAGCTGGTCATCGACGGGGAGTTGCAGGCGGACGCGGCGCTCTTGCCCGCGGTGGGCGCCAAGAAGGCCCCCGGCTCGCCCGTCGCCGGTCGCGCCAATACCCTGATTTTTCCAGACTTGGACTCGGGCAACATCGCTTACAAACTGACCCAGCGTCTGGCCCGGGCGGAAGCCTACGGTCCGCTCCTGCAGGGTCTGGCGCGCCCCGTCAACGACTTGTCCCGTGGCGCCAGTACCGAAGACGTCTGGACGACCGCCATCATTACCGCGGTCCAATCCCTGGGTTCGGACGACTGACCCGAACCCAACCTGACCAGGACTTGAGAACTTCCGGCCCCGGAATGCCTTCCGGGGCCGGTCAATGAACGCGCAAAGGCAACGGAGAGAAGAGGATGGGAAATCCCAAGCATCGCAAGTCGCATTCCAAGACCCATCGGGGGCGCGCCAACAAGTCGCTGAAGGCTCCGGCCGCCTCGACCTGTTCGCATTGCGGCGCCACCAAGCTGCCCCACCGGGTCTGCCCCAACTGCGGCTATTACAACGGCGTAGCGGTCCTGTCGCGGGAGGACTAAGTCCTTGGTGCGGATCGCCGTGGACGCGATGGGGGGCGACCACTCGCCCGCGGTCGTGGTGGAAGGCATCCGCCTTCTGCCCTCGGGCGAGGATATCGCCATCCTCCTGGTCGGCGATCCCGACGCCATCGCCGCTTGCGACGTGGCCGGGCTGCCGGTGGAAGTCATCCCCGCCCGGGACGTGGTCGAGATGCACGAGTCCCCTTCCGCGGCGCTCAAGAAGAAACCCAACAGTTCCATCGCGGTGTGCATGAACCTGGTGAAAGAGGGACGCGCGGACGCCGCCGTCTCGATGGGCAACACCGGCGCCGTCATGGCCTTCGCGCTGTTCCTGCTGGAGCGCGTGCCGGGCGTGTCGCGCCCCGCCATTGCCACCGTCATTCCCTCTCCGTCCAAGCCCACCCTGCTTTTGGACGTGGGCGCCAACGTGGACTGCAAGCCCATCCACCTGGCGCAATTCGCCGTCATGGGCGCCATCTACATGGAGGAGGTGCTGGGGCGGCCCAACCCGACGGTGGGGCTTCTTTCCATCGGCTCAGAGGCCAGCAAGGGCAACGAGACGACCATCGCGGCGCGGGCGCTGCTGGAGGGCGCTCCCGTCAACTTCGCCGGCCACGCCGAGGGCAACGACATCTTCGCCGGCGCCTTCGACGTGGTCGTCTGCGACGGCTTTGTCGGTAACATCGTGCCAAGCTCGGCGAGGGCATGGCGAACATTCTCCTCCGGGCGCCATTCGCCAACATGAGCGGGTGCACGAGGAATCCAGGACGAGTTGCGCTGCGTTCTGCGCAAAGTGCACGCGGCGCTGGATTACAGCGAATACGGCGGGGCGCCGCTTCCGGGCCTGAAGGGGCGCTTGCCTGGTCGACCACGGCCCGCTCCGCCAAGGCCATCGGCAACGGCCATTCGCACCGCCCGCAACGCCTCCCCTGCATGCCCTCAGCGAGAAGATCGCCGCCTCGCTGCAGAAACTCAAAACCTGACCAGACCATAAAGGACCAGACGCTTGAAAAGATACGCGCGCATTGTGGGAACCGGCATGGCGGTTCCCAAAAAGAAGCTCACCAACGCCGACCTGACCCGGTTGGTCGATACCAGCGAGGAGTGGATCGAGTCTCGCACCGGCATGTCCGTGCGATATGTGGCCGAGGAGGGGGAGGCGACGTCCGATCTGGCCATTCCCGCCGGTCGGGACGCCCTCTCCGCCGCCGGCATCGCCCCCGACGAGGTCGATCTCGTGCTGGTAGCGACCATTTCTCCCGACATGCTGTTCCCCAGTACCGCCTGCCTGGTCCAGCATGGCCTGGGCTGCAAGCGTGCAGGCGCCTTCGACGTGCTGGCTGCATGTACCGGTTACATCACCGTCCTGGCGACCGCCAAGGCCTATATCGAAGCGGGACTGGCCCAGACCGTCTTGGTCATCGGCGCGGATACCATCACGCATTACGTCGACTGGGAGGATCGCAATACCTGCGTCCTGTTCGGCGACGGCGCCGGCGCGACCGTGGTTATCGCCGACACCAAGCCCGGCCTGCTCTCCATCGACCTGGGTTCAGACGGCGGGCAACCCGATCTCTTGAAGATCCCCGGCGGCGGCTCGCGCATTCCTCCCAGGCGCCGCGACCTGCCCCTCAGCGACCTGTGCCTCAAGATGGACGGCCGCGCCATCTTCAAACTGGCCACGCGCGTCATGAGCGAGTCCCTCTCCAAGGCGCTGGAACGCCAGAACCTCCACGCCGACCAAGTCAATATCGTCATCCCCCACCAAGCCAACGTGCGCATCCTGTCGGCCGTGGCGGAACGCTTGGGCATCGGCTTCGACCGCTGGATGATCAATATCGAGAAGTACGGCAATACCACGGCCGCGACCATCCCCATCGCGCTGCACGAGGCGCTGCAAGCGGACCGCATCAAGTCCGGCGACTTGGTCGCCATGGTCGCTTTCGGCGGCGGCTTGACTTGGGGAACGGTGCTTGCCCGCTGGTAATCAACGGCATAAATTAAATAAATTATGTCTAAATTGTCATTTCTCTTTCCGGGGCAAGGTTCGCAATCGGTCGGGATGTTGGGGACCTATCTGGACTCCGAACCCGCCGCCCGGGAGCGCTTCGCATCCGCCTCGCGCATACTGGGGTACGACCTGGCCGAGCTGTGCCGGTCGGGTCCGGCGGAACGTTTGAACTTGACCCTCCATACCCAACCTGCTATGTTCACGGCCAGCTCGTTACTATCTGATTTATTGGAAGATCGGGGGGTTGCGCCGGACTTCGTAGCGGGCCATTCCGCAGGCGAATTTGCGGCTCTGTACGCCTGCCGGGCGCTGGAGTTCGAGGCGGCGTTGGCGGCTGTCGTCCGCCGCGCCCAGTTGATGCACGCCGCTGGACGGGAGCGGCCAGGCGCCATGGCCGCGGTGCTCTCGCTGCCCGCGGGTCAGGTGGCTTCGATCTGCCGCGAAACCCCCGGTGTGGTCGTGGTCGCCAACGACAACAGTCCAACGCAGGTCGTGATTTCAGGCGAGAACGAAGCCGTGGCCGCGGCGGGCAAGGCCCTGCTCGCAGCGGGCGCGCGCAAGGTCGTGCCCCTGCCGGTCAGCGGCGCCTTTCATTCGCCGTTGATGGCCTCGGCCCGCGAGGATTTCGTGCGTTATCTTGCCGGGTTGCCATGGAAGCGGCCCCGATATGCGTTTGTGCCAGCGCCGATGGGCGGCCCACGCCGATCCGAGCGAGCCCCCTCGAACTATCGGCGGCCAGCTTGACCCGCGGCGTGCGCTGGACGGCCACGATGCACATTCTTGTTAGACCAGGATGTTACGCGCGCTTCATGGAAGTCGGCCCGGGCAGGTATTGACCGGCCTGGTGAAGGCGTTCGCGTCGCACCAGGCGGCGGCCACGGAAACTCGGACGATCTGGCCAAGGCCGTTGCCTTGGCGACCGTCCAGGCGTAAACACACGGGAAGGGCCGCATGGGGTGCACCATTGATCTGTCGGCCGCAGGGCGCTGGTGACCGGAGCCGCGCGGGCATTGGCTATGCCGTCGCGGAGCCCACCATCATGCGGGCGCCGCGGTCGTTAACTCAACGACCTGCGGCAGGGATGCGGTCGAGGCCGCCGCCCGGAATCTTGATCCATCGGGTCAGCGCGCCAGCAGGGTCGCCGGCAACATCGCCGACGCCGCCGCCGTCGCCGAGATGGTCAAAGCCGCCACCGAGAAGCTGGGCGGCCTGGACATCCTGGTCAACAACGCCGGCATTACGCGCGACGGACTCATGCTGCGCATGAAAGAAGAGGGATTGGGACGCGGTCCCCGCGGTCAATCTGAAGCGCTTTTCTTGTCACCGGGCGGTCGCCCGCGCCATGACTCGATCGGGCGGGCGGCCATCGTCAACATGGCCTCCGTGGTCGGCCGAGATGGGCGCTTTCGGCCAGACCAATTATTCCGCCAGCAAGGCGGGCCTGATCGGCTTCACCAAGAGTTGCGCCCGAGAACTGGCCGGATATAAGATTCGCGTCAATGCGATTGCGCCCGGTTTCATTCAGACCGACATGACCGAAGTGCTCAAAGAGGAGCACAAGGCGGAAATCCGGGCGCAGATACCCATGAAGGAGATGGGATCGCCGCTGGACGTGGCCAAGGCGGCGCTTTTTCTCGTCTCCGATCTGGCCGGTTACATCACCGGGCAGGTAGTCAACGTGGACGGCGGCATGGTCATGGCCCGGTAGGGTGCGCAGCGCGCACCGCAACCCGAAGTCGACTCGCGCGACCGGCTTCACGAGCGAGGTCATGGCCCGGTAGGCGCAGCGCGCACCGCAACCCGCGGCGACACGAGACAAACATTCGGTGCGCTTTGCGCACCCTACGAGGAGGCATCTAGTGCAAAGGTCCGAGGTTGAGCAGAAGATCAAAGAGATCATCGTGGAGCGGCTGCGCGTGGAGCCGGAAGCGGTCACGCCGGAGAAGCACATCCAGCGCGACCTGTCCGCGGACAGCCTGGACGGTGGATCTCGTCATGCGCATGGAAGAGACGTTCGACATCGACGAGATCCCCGATGAGGATCGGAGAAGATCCAGACGGTGGGCAACGCCATCGACTACATCTGCCAGCGGGTCGGCTGCCAGTAAGGGCGCGCGAGGCGGGCGGGGACGAACCCGGCCCGGCCCGGAGCGCGCGCGGGACTACGGGAGGGCGCGGCGCCGCGCCTTCCCGCGGTTCCGTCCATTCTTGCATTCATACGGGGGTCTGATGCCCACAGCATTGCATCGCGTCGTGGTCACCGGCATGGGAGTGCTCTCTCCCATCGGCAACGGTCTGGCCGAGTTTGAAGAGGGCCTTTATGCCGGCCGCTCGGGAACCGGTCCGCTCACGTATTTCAATCCGGAGGGATTCTCCAGCCGCATTGCGGCCCAGCTGCCGCCCCTGGACATGGCCCGCTGGATCGATCCCAAGGAATCGGACCGCATGGAGCCGTTCGTGCGCTACGGCGTGGTCGCCAGCCAGATGGCGGTGGACATGGCCGGACTGGACTGGGGCCGCGAGGACATGACGCGCGTGGGCGTGATCGTCGGCTCGGGCATCGGCGGCATCGCCATGCTGGAGCGGCAGCATGAGATTTACATGCAGAAGGGGCCGCGGCGCATCTCGCCCCTCTTGATCCCCATGCTCATCATCGACATGGCCTCGGGCATGATCAGCATGCGCTTCGGTGCCAAAGGCCCCAATACGGCGGTGGTCACCGCGTGCGCGACCGGCACCCACTGCATCGGAGAGGCCACGCGGCTCATCCAACGCGGGGACGCGGACGTGATGCTGGCGGGAGGAACCGAGGCGGCACTCACGCCGCTGGGTTTCGGCGGCTTCTGCGCCATGAAGGCGCTGTCGACCCGCAACGACGATCCCGCGCCATGCCAGCCGTCCCTTCGATCGGGACCGCGACGGCTTTGTGATGGGCGAAGGCGCCGGTGTGCTGGTCCTCGAATCGGAAGGGCGCGCGCGCGCGCGGGGGGCGGAGATCTCGGCGAAGTGGTCGGCTGCTACGGCATGTCCGCGGACGCCTTTCATATTACGCAGCCCGCGCCCGAGGGCGAAGGCGCCCAGCGCGCCATGCGCGCCGCCCTCGCCGACGCCCGGATCGACCCGCGGGACCCTCGATTACATCAACGCCCACGGCACCTCCACCGAGCTCAACGACAAGTTCGAGACCGCCGCCATCAAGGCCGTCTTCGGCGATCATGCCCGGCGTCTCATGGTCAGTTCCACCAAGTCCCAGACCGGCCATCTCCTGGGCGCCGCCGGCGGCGTCGAGGCCATCGCCACCCTGCTGGCGCTGGCCCGCGGGGTCGTCCCCGCGACCATCAACTACCAGACGCCCGATCCCGATTGCGACCTGGACTACGTGCCCAACACGCCCCGCGAGGCGAGAATCTCCACCGCCCTGTCCAACTCCTTCGGCTTCGGCGGCCACAACGCCGTGTTGGCCTTTCGGCGCTACGATGGGAGGGCTGGTGGCCTCGGACGCCCTGGAATTGACGCCCGAGCGCCGGCAGGAGCTGCTGGGCTGTGCCGCTCGCTCGACCTGCCCGACGTGGACGTCCAGCAGCTCAACCAGGCCTTCACCCATCGCTCCTTTCTGAACGAGCATGGCTTTGACGAGAGTCTGGCCAACGAGCGGCTCGAATTCCTGGGTGACGCGGTGCTGGGTGTGATCGTCACCGACTATCTCTTCCATCATTATCCCGAGTTGCAGGAAGGCCAGTTGTCCAAGATCAAGTCGGTGGTCGTGAGCCGGCGGCTCTTGTCGCGCGTGGCCCGGCACATGGACCTGGGACGTCTCCTGCTCCTCGGGCGGGGCGAGGACCAGACGGGCGGGCGCATCCGTCCCTCGATTCTGGCCAATTTGTTCGAGGCGCTCCTGGGCGCCGTCTATCTTGCGTGCGGCCTTGAGACCACGCGCGCTGGTGCTGCGCCTCTTGTCGCCCGAAATCCACCAGGTGGGCGGCGGCGAAGTGGTGATCGACTACAAGTCGATGCTGCAAGAGCCTGGCGCAGCGTCGCACCGGGGCGATTCCGCGCTATCGCGTCACCCACACGGAAGGCCCGGACCACGACAAGGTGTTCGCGGTCGAGGCGCGGCTGCTGGACCATCTTTTGGGCGCGGGCAGCGGCAAGAACAAGAAGACGGCCGAACAGCGGGCGGCGGCGGACGCGCTGGAGCGGATGAACGAGCATCCGGCCTCCTGGAGGAGATCATGCGCGGGGAAAATTAGGGTCAGCGCCTGTTTTTGCTGCAGGATTTCGGGCGCCTGTCGGTGCTATCTGCAAAAACAGGCGCTGAACCCAATTTTCCCCGGGGAGTCATTCTCATGCGCGAACCCATCGGCGAGGAGACGCTGCGGCGCGTGGCCGAAATGGACCGTGTCACCGCCTGGATCGCCGAGCTGGTGCTGGCGGAGGCGGGCCGGCGCGTCATCGAGGTGGGCGCCGGCATGGGTACCTTCACCACCCGCCTCCTGCCGCGCGAGCGCCTGGTCGCCGTCGAGCCTAACCTGGACCACTCCAGCCGCCTGCGCGAACTGGAACGGAAGCATCCCTGCCTGTCGGTGGTCGAAGCGGACTTCACGCACGATGACTGCCGCGCGCTCTCGGCGGAGCGGTGCGCGACACCATCGTCTGCCTGAACGTGCTGGAGCACATCGCCGACGATGCGCGCGCGCTGGCCAACATGTACCATCTGCTTGCGCCCGGCGGGCGGCGCTCCTCCTCGTGCCCGCCCTGCGCCGTCTCTTCGGCACCCTGGACACGTTTCTTTACCACCATCGCCGTTATGAAATGTCCGAACTGGCCGAGAAGGTGTCCGCCGCGGGTTTCGTGGTGAAAAACTCGCCTATTTCAACCTCTTCGGCATGGTGGGATGGTGGTGGAATGCGCGAGTGCGGCGGGTGGAGATCCTCCCCGCCGGCCAACTGGCGTTGTACAACCGGCTCGCACCCGTCTTCCGCCGCATCGAGGCGTGGACCGGCCCCCCATCGGCCAGTCGCTGTGGGCGGTGGCGGAGAAACCGGAGCGATGACTGCGCGACAGGATGGGTCCTACGGGACGGCCCACGAGCACGGTGAGGTCTTATCGGTCCCATAGGTCATGTCGGTCCTATTCCGATGCTTACGACACCGCATTCGCATGGAGGACAAGCAGGGGCTTCTTTGACCGCCTTTGGGGCAGGCACGTACCGCCGGGCGGCGAGCCCGTCGAGGAGATCAACTCAGCGGAAGCCGAGGCGCGCCTGGCCGCCCAGCCGACGACGCAGCTCCTGGACGTGCGCGAGCCGGAAGAACTGGACGAGGACGGTTTCATCCCCGGTTCCGTCCACATCCCCATGCCCGAGATTGAGTCGCGTTGGTCCGAGCTGGACCCGGCCCGGCCCATAATCGTCTACTGCGCCGCAGGGATGCGCAGCTACAATGTGGGCTGCTACCTAGCCGGCCGGGGTTTCACCGCGGTCGCCAGCCTGCGCGGCGGACTGCGCGCCTGGCACGGCGAGATCGCCCGCCGGAGCGACGGGCGCCGTACTTGAGGCGCGACCATCCGCGCTTGTTCCAACCAACTTGAAATCGGCTTGAAATTGCCGTCGGACAGTGATAATTTAACTAATTGAAACAACAGTGAGCGCGGGTGTGCTGCGTGAAAATGCACCCGCCTCGCGGGTGTCCGCGCGGAATAACGGCTCCACCGACTCGCACCGACTGCCCCGGAGCATCCCACCGCTCGTCGAACGGGGATGCTTCGGGCGTTTTTCCGTTCGGATGCGTTGTGCGATAGACGACGATTTCTCGCAGAGCGAGTGACCGATAATGCGGCGGGGAGGTTCACGCCAGACGGGCGATGAGCCTTCCTCTCAACCAAGGAGTGGTTTAGATGGCGGTTGCACAACCCACCAAACCCGTCGAGACGGTGGAGACGGTCGCAATCCGGTTCGTGGGCGATTCCGGAGACGGCATGCAGATTACCGGCAGCCAGTTCACCACGTCGTCCGCGCTGGGCGGCAACGACCTGGCGACGCTGCCCGACTTCCCGGCGGAAATCCGCGCCCCCGCCGGCACGCTCTACGGTGTGTCCGGCTTCCAGATCAACTTCTCCAGCACGGATATCTACACCCCCGGCGATACCCTGCAGGCGCTCGTGGCCATGAACCCGCCGCGCTCAAGATCAACCTGGGCGACCTGGAGACGGGTGGCATCCTGATCGTCAACTCCGACGCCTTCGTGCCCAGCAATCTCAAGCTGGCCGGCTACGCGGAGAACCCGTTGGAAGACGGCAGCCTGCATCAATACCGGCTGTTCACCATTCCCATGACGACTTTGACGCGTGAGGCGGTCGCCAAGCTGGAATTGAAGACCAAGGACGCGGACCGCTGCAAGAACATGTTCGCGCTGGGGCTGGTGAGCTGGCTCTACGACCGACCGGTGGAACCGACGCTGGAGTGGTTCCAGGAGAAGTGGGGCAAAACGGACCCGAAAGTGGCGGAGGCCAATACGCTGGCCTTCAAGGCGGGCTATTTCTTCGGGGAGACGGCGGAGGCCTTTCCCGCCCAGTATCGGGTGGAGAAGGCGAAATTGGCGCCGGGCGTCTATCGCAAGGTGCGGGGCAACGAGGCGACCGCGCTGGGCATGATCGCCGCCGCCGCGCGCGCCGGCAAGCCCCTCTTCTACGGCTCCTATCCCATCACCCCGGCCAGCGACATTCTGCACGAACTGTCCCGGCACAAGAACTTCGACGTCAAGACCTTCCAGGCGGAAGACGAGATCGCCGCCATGTGCGCGGCCATCGGCGCGGCTTACGGCGGAGCCTTCGCCGCGACCGGCACGAGCGGCCCCGGCATGGCGCTGAAGACCGAGGCCATCGGCCTGGCGGTGATGCTGGAACTGCCCATGGTGATCGTGAATGTGCAGCGCGGCGGCCCCTCCACCGGACTGCCGACCAAGACTGAGCAGGCCGACCTCCTCAAGCCGTCTGGGGACGCAACGGCGAGTGCCCCGTGGCCGTGATCGCCGCCCAGTCGCCGCCCGACTGCTTCATGGCGGCCTATGAGGCCTTCCAGATCGCCGTCAAGTACATGACGCCCGTGATCCTTCTGACCGACGGCTACCTGGGCAACGGCGCGGAACCCTGGAGGATTCCCAACGTCGAGGACCTGCCCCCATCGAGGTGCGGCACGCAACCGATCCGGCGACGTTCCAGCCGTATCTGCGGGACGAGAAGTTGGCGCGCCCGTGGGCGATTCCCGGCACGCCCGGCCTGGCGCACCGTATCGGCGGCCTGGAGAAGAAGGACGTCACCGGCGAGGTCTGCTACGATCCCGCCAACCATCAGCTTGATGTGCGAGCTGCGCGCGCGCAAGGTGGCCGGCATCGTCGAGAGCCTGCCCGAGCAGACGGTGATGGGGCCGGATTCCGGCGAGCTTCTGGTAGTCAGCTGGGGCGGAACTTACGGCGCGGTTCGCACCGCGGTCGAGCGCGCCCAGCGGCGCGGCCTCTCCGTCGCCCACGCCCATTTGCGCTATCTCAATCCGTTCCCGCGCAACCTGGGAACTCTGCTGCGAAGCTACAAGAAGATTCTTGTGCCCGAGCTCAACCTCGGGCAGTTGAAGATGGTCCTGCGCGCCCACTATCTCGTGGACGCGCACGGCTACGGCAAGATTCAGGGACGGCCCTTCACCGTCGCGGAAGTCTTCGCCGCCATCGAGAAGATGATTGCGGAGTCCAGGCTTTAGCCTGCTCTAAAACAAACTGAAGATTGGACTCCGGAAGGAGAAAAGCATGGCTACGACGGTTGAAAACATGGCCGCGCGGGAATGGAAGCCGGCCGACTATGCCAGCGACCAGGACGTGCGCTGGTGCCCCGGATGCGGGGATTACGCGATCCTGGCGCAGGCCAAGAAAGCGCTGGCGGCGGCGGGGGTGGAGCCGGACCGGATCACCTGGGTCTCGGGCATCGGCTGCAGCAGCCGCTTCCCGTATTATGTTTCGACCTATGGGATTCACGGCATCCACGGGCGCGCGCCGGCCATCGCCACGGGGCTGAAGATCGCCCGGCCCGACATCACCGTCTGGGTCGCTACCGGCGACGGGGACGGGCTGTCCATCGGCGGCAATCACTTCATGCACGCCATGCGCCGCAACGCCGACATCAAGATCGTGCTCTTCAACAACCGCATTTACGGTCTGACCAAGGGCCAGATTTCGCCCACCAGCGAGAAGGGCAAGCGCACCGTCAGTACGCCCTACGGTTCGGTGGAACCGCCCATCCACCCCGTCTCCGCGGCGCTGGGCTGCGGCGCGACCTTCGTCGCTCGCACCGTGGACATGAACGTCAAGCACCTGGGCGAGAGTGTTGGAGCGGGCCGCCCGGCACAAGGGCACCGCGTTCGTCGAGATTTACCAGAACTGCAACATCTTCAACGACGGCGCCTTCAAGTACGCCTCCGACAAGGCCGAGCGCGACGAGCACACGTTGGTCCTCGAACAGGGCAAGCCGATGCTTTTCGGCGTCGACAAGAAGAAGGCATCCGCATGACCGCCAACATGCAGCCGGAGATCGTCACGCTGGGCGAGAACGGCGTCACCGTCGCCGATGTGGTGGTGCATGACGAGAGGGCGGACAACCCCGGCATCGCGTTCATGCTGTCCCAGATGGCTATCCCGATTTCCCCGAGCCGATCGGCGTCTTTCGCGCCGTCGAGTTGCCGACTTACGAGAGCCTCTTGGAGGAGCAGATCGCCGCCGTGCGCGCCAAGAAGGGTCCGGGCGATTTGGCCCAGCTCCTGAGAGGCAACGACACCTGGAAGTGGCGTAACTCCCGCCGCCTGCGGGAGAGGGTTTCGCTTTGGGTGCGGCTGCTCGCCGCCGCCGTTTGCGTACGCGGACCACCGCGCCCGCGGCAGCAAGCAGCCGCACCCGCACCGCACCCGCCCTTTTGAGTACAAAGGGGTGGCACCCGTGGATTTCCAACCGGGCCCTCATCTTGACAATCGCGTCGCTATCTCTACACTGCCCCGACCAACACCAACAAGGACGACACATGTTGAAGGACAAGACCGCCCTCGTTTATGGCGTGGCCAACGACCGCAGCCTGGCGTGGGCGATTGCGCAGGCGTTTTCCCAGGCGGGCGCGCGCCTGGTATTGACCTATCAGGGCGAGCGCATGGAACGCAACGTGCGCGCGCTGGCGGAGACCGTCCAGGGAACGCTCTGTTACGACTGCGACGTGACCAATGATGACGAGATCGCCGCGGTGCGCGAACACCGACAGGGAGTGCGGCGGGCTGGACGTGCTCGTGCACAGCGTGGCCTTTGCGCGCAAGGAGGAACTGGCGGGGCGATATGTCGATACCTCGCGCGACGGATTCCGCATCGCCAACGAAGTTTCGGCCTATTCGTTGGTCGCCGTCACGCGACCGGCGCTGCCGCTGTTCGAGAAGCGCGGCGGCGGCAGCATTATCGCGTTGACTTACCTGGGCGCGCAGCGGGTCGTGCCCAACTACAACGTGATGGGCGTGGCCAAGGCGGCCCTGGAGGCGAGCGTGCGCTATCTCGCCGCCGATCTAGGCCCCTTGGGGATTCGCGTGAACGGGATTTCCGCCGGGCCGGTCAAAACGCTGGCGGCGCGAGGGATTTCCGGGTTCGGCTCGATTCTCGCGCACGTAGAAGAACGCGCGCCGCTGCGCCGCAACATCAGCGACAGCGACGTCGGCCAGGCGGCGCTCTTTCTGGCGTCGGACATGTCCAGGAACATCACCGGGGAAGTGCTGTTCGTGGACGCGGGCTTCCACATCATGGCGTGAGGAAATTGGGGTCAGCGCCTGATTTTGGCGCAGCTCCTTCGGCGGGCGATCATCTCGCGTTCAAAATCAGGCGCTGACCCCAATTTCCGCCCGCAAAATTAGGCGCTGACCCTAATTTTCCCGACGCGCGACAGAGCAGCAGCGCTCCTCGGTCATGCTCTCCATCGCCCAGCGCACCCCCTCGCGTCCCAGCCCGCTGTCCTTCACGCCCCCGTAGGGCATGCTGTCCACGCGCACGCTGGGCGCGTCGTTGACCACGACGCCCCCGACTTCCAGTTCGTTCCAGGCGTAGAAGGCCTTGTGCAGGTCGCGCGTGAAGACGCCCGCTTGCAGACCGTAGCGGCTGTCGTTGACCATCGCGCAGGCGTCCTTGAAATCCGAA
This sequence comes from bacterium, assembly GCA_015075175.1. Lineage (GTDB taxonomy): Bacteria > Hinthialibacterota > Hinthialibacteria > H5-UNCL2 > H5-UNCL2 > H5-UNCL2. The sequence continues at coordinate 220,524 of JABTUV010000006.1, read as the reverse complement.
CCTGTACAGCACGGCCACCGGGCCGAAGATTTCGTTGCAGTGACCTGCATGTCGGGCGAGACGTTGTCCAGAAGCGTGGCGGAATAGAACGCGCCCTTGCGCTTGCCGCCGCAGAGGAGTCTTGCGCCGCCCTGCCGCGCCGCTTTCACCCACTGCTCGATCCGCTTTGCGTCGCCCTCGGTGATCAGCGGCCCCAGAAACGTAATCTCGTCCAGCGGGTCCCCCATGACCAGCTTTCCGCCGCTGAGACCAGCCGTTGCACCAGCGCGTCGTAAATCTTCTCATGCGCCAAGATGCGCTGCACGCTGATGCAGCTCTGGCCGACTGGTAGAACGCGCCGAAGGTGAGGCGCTCGGTCGCGTAATCCAGATCGGCGTCCTCGTCCACGATGGCGGCGGCGTTGCCGCCCAGTTCCAGCGTGACGCGCTTCTTGCCCGAACGCGCCTTGATCTGCCAACCCACCTCGGCGGAACCGGTGAAGGAGATCTTCCCGATGCGTTCATCCTCCACGAGCGGCGCGGCGTCCTTGCCGTGGCAGGGCAGAATGGAAAACGCGCCGGGCGGGAGATCGGTCTCGGCCAGCATTTCGCCCAAGAGGAGCGCGCCCACGGGCGTCGCCGAGGCGGGCTTGAGAATCCAGGGACAACCCACGGCGATGGCGGGCGCGATCTTAGTGCGCGACTGGGTTGATGGGAAAATTGAAGGGCGTAATGAAACGCATACGCCCACGGGCGCGTTTGGTGATGGCCTGGAAATGCTCGGCGCGGGGCGAGATGTCCAGCGGCAGATACTGGCCGTAGAGGCGCAGCGCCTCCTCGGCGGCGATGCGCACGGTGTCGATGGCGCGGGTGATCTCGACGCGGCTGTCGCGGATGGGTTTGCCCGCCTCGATGGCCAGCGCCTCGGCCAGCTCTTCGGCGCGCGCGCTCATTCCGTTCGCCAGATGATGCAGGACGGCCGCGCGGCGATGCGCCGGCAGCCGCCGCAGCGGCGCCGCCGCATCCCCCGCGCGCCCGATGGCCTCCGCGAGCGCCGCTCCGTCCGCCAACGCCACCCGCGTGGCGACCTTCCGCGTGTACTTGTTGACGACCTCCAACTCGCGGTTGGCCGCGACCGCTCGGTTGGCCAGATAGTAGGGATAACTGCGCTTCAACATGGTCGGGTTCCGCTTGCTCGGATGTGCACGCTCGCTGGGATTGTAAGCCAGGCGTCATGGCAAGCCAAGGCGATTTCACAAGAGTATGGGACCTATGGCGGCGCTTGTGTTTGTCGCCTCGCCCCGGTAGAATCCGGGCGTGGCTCCCTTTTTTCATCAGTTCATTCTGGCGTTCGTGCCTATCTTTGTGGCGGTCGACGTGTTCGGCACGCTGCCCTTGTACATGGGACTGACCTACGGCATGGAAGAGACGGCGCGGCGTCGCACGGTGCGCCAGTCCATCCTGACGGCGCTCCTGGTCGCGGTGGGCTTCATTCTTCTCGGGCGCGAGGTATTCGACATTTTGGGCATTACCGAGGCGGACTTCATGGTCGCGGGAGGCGCGCTGCTTTTCATCATCGCCACGACCGAGCTGGTGAGCGGCGGGGCGGCGGCGCGCCAGGTCGAGGGCAGCCTGGGCGTGGTCCCCCTGGGTACGCCGCTGCTCGTAGGCCCCGCCGTCCTCACCGCCGCCCTGATCTTGTCGCGCCAGTTCGGACTGCTCATTACTTTGGCCGCGGTCGTCGCCAACGTGGTCCTGGCGGGAGCCGTGCTCTCCTCGGCGGGAGTCATCACCCGCGCCGTGGGTGAGGCCGGCAGCAAGGCCCTCTCCAAAGTCTCCTGCCTGTTTCTCGCCGCCTACGCGGTGATGATGGTGCGGCGGGGGCTTTGGGAGTTCCTTGCCAATCTTAAGTAACGACCGCAGTTTTCCCTTTGCCGTGGGTTCCCCGTCAACTACCATGCTCCCGTGACACCGCAACACATGGAGAAGTTCAAGTGCTGAGAGGCATACTGGCGCTCTCTGGCATCGTGTTGGTCGCGTCGGCTCCGTGCGCGGCCCGCGAGTTCACCCGTCTCGCCGTCCTCGGCGACAGCGTCAATTACGGCGTCAATCCCGATTATGATCCGGTCGTGCATGGCTGGACGCACATGCTCCTGGGCGTCGGCGGCGATCCTTTTCCGCCCACGCGCGAAGCCACGCTCCATTCCCTCTGGCCCGGCATGGCGGCCCTCAACGCCTCCGTCTCCGGTTCCACCGCCGTCCAGTGGGCCGCCGGTAACAGCCCTTACATGAACAGCGTGCTCGCGTTTCAGCCCGATCTCGCCATCGTCCTCCTCGGCGGCTGGGACGTGATCAACTTCATGGCCGACGGAACCATCACCACGGCGGAGAAGAATCAACTTTTTTCCAGTCTTTCCACCATCGTCGCGCGCTTGGAGACACTCGATCCGCCGCCGTATATCATCCTGCTCACGTACTATGATCTTATGGATGGTTACAGCCAATCGCTTCCGCTGATCTACGGCAGATATCGCCCGCTGTCGCCGATGACGCTTGAGGGCAACGCCTTCATCCGGCAGTTGGCCTCCGAGCGCGGCTGCGGGGTGGTCGATGTGTATCCCGCCTTCTTGCACCACTGCTACGGGCGGCAGTTCGGCGATCCGACGCCCCTGGAGCCGCCTTACGTGCGGCTTCCCGTCAGCAATCTTGACATTCATCCCAACACCGCCGGCCACGAGCAGATTTATCTTCTGGTTTACGACGCCCTGGCGGGACTGAGGCGCGAGCCGGAACGTTTCACCGTAGAGACGGCCGACCTGGACAAGAGCGGCGCCGTGGACGGCACGGACCTCGTCTTGCTTCTGTCCTCCGTACGCGAGCGACGCACCCGTCCCCGCAGCCTCCTCTCCTTTGCGCAGGTTTGGGGGATGGGGACGCCGTGAAGGGAAGGTATCACGCGCGCGGAGTACAGACTTTAGTTTGTCCTGAAGCAAACTGAAATTCGTACTCCGCCGGCGCGCTCCGGAAATGCGTGAGCGTTCAAACCGCGAACCTTCACCACTTCTCCCTGAGCCGATCCGAGGCCGATTCCACCTTTCTGGCCAATCCCGCGCGATACTCGCGCAACTTGTCCGCCAGCGTCTTGTCGGAGAGCGCCAGGATTTGCACCGCTAGAAGGCCGGCGTTGGTCGCGGCGTCGATGCCGACGGTCGCTACGGGCACGCCGGGCGGCATCTGCACGGTCGAAAGCAGCGAGTCCAAACCGCGCAGGTGCTTGCTTTCGACGGGCACGCCGATCACGGGCAGGATGGTGTGGGCGGCGAGCACGCCGGCCAGATGCGCCGCGCCGCCCGCGCCTGCGATCACGACCGCCACGCCCCGCCCTTCCGCCTCGCGCGCCAGCGCCATCGCCCGCTCCGGACTGCGATGCGCGCTGGCCACGTGCACCTCGTATGTCACGCCGAACTCCTCCAGCACACTGCCCGCGCCTCGCATCACCTCCGCGTCGCTGTCGCTCCCCATGAGAATGAGTACTCGCGGCTGTGTCATCGTTTCGCCTCCAGTCGGGCCAGGCCGCGCCAAGCGATGTCGCGCCGCAGATGCCTGCCCTCGAAATTGATCCGGTCCGCGGCCGCGTAGGCGCGCCGCGCGCTCTCCGCCAGGTCCGCTCCCCACGCCGACACGCCGAGAACGCGCCCGCCCGCAGTCACGACCTTGCCCTCTTCCACGCGCGTCCCCGCATGAAAGACGTACACGTCGGGTCCGAAGTCCTCGTTCAATCCCATTATCACCTTCCCCTTCTCATATCCGCCCGGATAGCCTCCCGAGGCCAACACCACGCAGGTGCAAGCGCCGGACCGCCAGCGCGTTTCCACCCGGTCGACGCCGCCCGCGTGACATGCGTACATGAGGTCGAAGAGGTCGCTTTCCAGCAGCGGCAGAATCGCCTGCGTTTCGGGGTCGCCGAAGCGCGCGTTGAACTCGATCACGTAGGGATCCCCATCGCACACCATGAGGCCGCAGTAGAGAACACCCTTGAAGGGGCAGCCTACTTCCGCCAGTCCCGCAAGCGTGGGCGCCAGGATTTCCCGCTCGATGCGCGCCATAAGGCGCGCATCGACGACCGGCGCGGGACAGTAGGCGCCCATGCCGCCGGTGTTGGGGCCGGCGTCGCCGTCCAGGAGCCGCTTGTGGTCCTGGCCGGGGGGAAGCGTGATGAAACGCTCGCCGTCCGAGAGCGCGAAGACCGAGGCCTCCTCGCCGGCGAGTCGCTCCTCGATCACGACGGTTTCGCCGGCCGCCCCGAACTTCTTTTCCAGCATGAGCTCTTCCAGGGCGCGAACCGCCTCGTCGGCGTGATCACAGACCAGCGCGCCCTTGCCCAGCGCCAATCCGCTGGCCTTGACCACGATGCCCGACGGCCCGCAGGTTTCCATCACGTAGTCTCGGGCCGCCGGAAAGTCGGTAAAGATGCCGTAGCGCGCCGTGGGCACGCCCTTGCGGCGCATGATCTCCTTGGCGAACGCCTTGCTGGATTCGATGCGGGTTGCCGCGGCGCTGGGACCGAAGGCGGGCACGCCTCGCTCCGCCAGGCGATCCACGAGGCCCAGGGCCAGGGGATCTTCGGGCGTGACCACGACGAAATCGACGCCGTGCTCGGTGGTCCAGTCGAGGATGGCGGGAATATCGCCGGCAGAGATGGGGACGGTCGGGCAGACCTGCGCGATACCGGCGTTGCCGGGCGCGCAGCTGAGGCGCAGCTTGTGGCGGCTCGCCGCCAGCTTGGCGACGACGGCGTGCTCGCGACCACCGCCGCCGATGACGAGAACGTGCATGGAAATCTCCCTTGCCCGCGAACCTGTCGCGGAACGCAGCATAACCGGAACCCCGGCGGGATTCCAGTGTGCGTCGGCGATTTCACGGCTCCGCGACGACTTCCGAGAGCGGCCGGATGTCCGCCCCCATCACAACCGGCAGCGCCAGGAAGAAGAGCGAGCCGCGCAGGACGGAAATGGCGGTGGGATCGCCGGGCCGCCTCGCCAGCACGCCCTCCGCCAAGGCGGCGGCGCGCGCCCAGCTTCCCTCCTGCACCGCCGCGGCCATGCGGAAGTTCTCCACAAACAGGACCAGCCGCGGCTCGCGGCTGCGAACTTCCACCGCGTCCAGCCAGCGCGCCAACAGGTCCCAGCGCGCGTAATTGTACAGGACGCCTCCGAAAATGATGATCTCGTCGATGTTGGCGGGCTGCGCGCCCACGGTCGCCAGGTACTGCGTGGCCAGGTTGAAGACACGCTCCGGCTTGCCGGTGACGTGCGCGGTGTAAGAGAGTTGGGCGAAGGCGGCCACGCTGGTGGGAAAGGCCTGCATGAACTCGGTCGCCAGCTCCAGCGCTCGCTCGCCCTGACCGGGAATGCTCAGGTAGCAATTGAGGTAGGCGCTCCAGATGTCGGGGTTCCGGGGCGCCAGTTCGCGGGCGATGTGGTAGCTGACGCCGGCCTCGTGGATGGCGCCGGCCTGCTGCGCCTCGCGGGCCGCCGCCAGGTGGAAATCCTCGGCGTAGGTGGGCCGCCGCGCCTGGATGCGCCGCCAGGCTGCGAACGCCTCCTTGTGCCGCCCCTGCACGTAATACAGCTTGCCCAGCTCATGCAGCGGCCGCAGGTCCTCGTCCGTCACCGGCTCGGCGTACTCGACCGGAAACATGTCCGAGGCCAGGCGCAGGTCGCGCTCCGCGTCGGCCAGCGCCCGCTCGCGCAGGTAATCCACGTCGGACTTGGAAATCCTGGGCGTGGGCGTCAACCGCCGGGTCGCCGCCAGCTGCGCCAGGTCCCGCAACAGCAGCCCCCGCGTAAAGTAGACGCTCTTGTGCTGGTATTCCTGCATCCCCCGGTTGACGTGCGTCAGCGCGGACAGGAGCAGGTCCACCTGCACGTTGGTCTTGTCCAGGTCAAAAAGAAACATGTAGCACTGGGCCATCTCCAGGTTGATGTGGTACTCGCCGGGCACGTGCGCGAGGCCGCGCCCCAGCGCCTCCTTCCATCCCCGCGCCAGGAGCGGCGCCTGCTCGCGGTCCCGCGCCGATCCGCTCTGCGCGGCGTTGATCGCCGCGTCGCGGTAGACCCGGCCCAGGTGCAGGTAGAACTCCGCGTAAACCACCCGCACGGTGAAAAGGAGCAGCCATCCGCAGACAAACGCCGACAGCACCATTCCCGCCGCGAAAAGCGTGGGATTGTCGCGCGCGCCGGCGAAGCGCCACTCGCGGACCCGCGTGGGTCCGAGCGCAGCGAAGGCGGCGAAGTTGAATATGAGCAGCACCGCCAGCGGGGCCACGTGAAAACTGAAGTTCACGATCATGTGCAACAGTCCCGCCACCAGCGCCGCGGCAAACGTGATCTGCAAGACCCTCCGCCCCCGCTCCGGCCGCAGCGCCCGCACCATGCGGCAGAAGCGGGCGTGCGCCAAGAGAAACCAGATGACAAACACCGCTCCCGGCACGCCCAGCTCCACGATCGGTTGCAGATACTCGTTGTGCATTCGGTCCGCGTGCAGGTGAGTGGGCCAGACCAGTGTTTTGGGATGCTCCTTGAAAAAGCGCGCCTGGTAGATGGGATAGCGCCACTTGAAGGCCGACAGTCCTTGACCCAGGAAAGGCGGCTGGCCGAATTCGTCGCGCGAGAGGGATACCTGGTCGGCGATCATCACCACGGCGATGGTCCAGAGGCGGGGGCGGGTCCCCCGGACGTTCATCTCGTAGGAAAATTCCGACAGTCGGGTCATGAGGGGGACCATGGCGTGGGTCGCGCCCGGGCGGCGGGCCACGTGGTTGACGACCACGACGACGCCGCTCAAAATGAAGGCGGCCAGGACGCCGGCGAAAACCCAGCGTCCCGCCCGGCGCCGCCAGGGAACGGGCGCCGCCGGCGTGCCGAAGCCCGTCTGCGCGTAACGCACGAAATAAGCGACCGCCAAGGGCAGCGACAGCCAGACGCCGCGCGTGGTCGCCGCCACGATCACGAGCAGAAACAGCGTCGCCAAAATCACCCACAGCGGGCGCCGCGGCGCGCGCGTCAGCAGCGCCAGGCCCAATACGAAGATCACGCCGATCATCATCACTTCCGAGACGGCGTTGTTGTGGCCGATGGTCGAGCCCAGCGCCGCCCGCACGTTGGCCGGCTCGGGCGCAAAAAGAAGTCCCCCCCAGTAGAATTGCAGCATCTGACTCACCGACCCCGCCGCCACCACCACCAGCGTGCAGAGGAATACCCCCATGCCTACGCGCAAGTATCGGCGGTCTTTCAGTTCCGGCGCGATCATGAAAAACATCGCCAGGTAGGCGGAGAGATAGACGAAGTTGAGTAGCGTCAGGTAGCGGCTCGGCGTCCAGGCCAGCGTGAGTCCGGCGGCGGCCCAGAGAAGCAGCACGGGATAGTTGTACGGCGTGAGAAGCAGCCGAAAACGCCCCGACCCCAGCGCGCGCAGCGCCCAGAAGAACGCCATCATGCCGATGAGGACGACGCTGACCGTCTCCTTGTAGACCAGCTGGCTGGTGGCGATGAAGCTGTCGAAGAACAGGAACGTGGTGGGAATGAGGGATAGAAAGGAGACGCGCAGAAGGGCCGTGGAGACGCGCCAGAAACCGCGTCGGCGCACCAGCAGGGCGAAGCCGAGGACGGCGAGGGCCAGAAGCACGATGAAGGCGGCCCAGGCGCGGGCCAGCTCCCAACCCTCCAGCGGCGCCAGGTAGTCCAGCGTCTGCGTCTGCCAGAAGCGCATCTCGCGCCAGCAAAGGCCCCCCGCGGACACGAGCGCGGCCAGAACCAACGCGGCGGTCGAGAGGGCGAACCGGCTGAGCGCACGGTCGCGTCGGCGCGCCCGGAGTCCCGCCGTCAGGGCGTACAAACCCGCTGCGCCGAAACCCAGCGCGATCACGTGCGGCACATAGTACGAAAAGTGGTTCATCCCGCGGCTCCCACCGCACACGTTCGCCGCCCCGTGCCGCCGGGACGGGCGGCGCGCGGGCAGGTGTCTCTCATCTCGAGCAGGCTTCATCCACCACGATTGGGACACAGTCTAATCGCGGGGGAGATTCTCCGACAAACCAAAAAGCGGGTTGGCATGCGCCGCGATCGGCGTCCTACAGGGCCCATGCGTCCCATAGGTCTTGGGACTCCCGGCAGAATCCTTGTTAGGGGGCGTCGTTGCGTTCCTGCGCAGGCGGATGTTCACCAGCAGCCCTACCGCCGCCATCGCCGTCAAAAGCGACGACCCACCATAGGAGATGAACAGCAGGGGCAACCCCGTCACCGGCAGAAGCCCCATGCAGATGGCCAGATTGAAGCAGACGTAGCTGGCCAGAATCACCACGATTCCGCTGGCCGCCAGCATCCCGCCGAAGTGTCTGCTGCCAACCGCGATCATCGTACCGCGCAGAAAGATTACCGCGAATCCCAGAAGCAAGGCCAGACAGCCGATGAAACCCTGCTCTTCGGCGAGCACCGAGAAGATGAAGTCGGTGTGCTTCTCGGCCATGAAGCGCTGTTGATTCTGCGTGCCCTGCCGCCAGCCCTTGCCGACAGGCCCCAGAGCCGATGGCGATCTTGCTCTGGTGCACCTGCCAGCCCTGGTCGTTCTGGTTGCCCCTCAGGATAGAGGTAGGCGAGGATGCGATCCTGCTGATAGGGATGCAGGTGGTTCCAGGCGTCCTCGAAATGCTCGCTGACGATCCAGAAGCCGGCGACGGCCAGCCCCGCCAGGACGGCGATCTCCGCCGGCCGGGTGCGCAGGCGGAGGTTCAGAGAATGACGAGGATCAGGAAACCGACAGAAGATGAAGAAGCAGGCGGGGCCGGAGAGGGTCTCTTCCAGTCGCCAGAGCATGGGGGGCAGGGCGGCCAAGGCGGGCGCGCACAGGAGGAACAGGCGTCCCGCCGGGCAGCCCGCGGCGTAGAGCATCCCCAGGACGACCAGCGGCAGGATGACGGCTGAGCCGAGATCGGGTTGAATCAGAATCAAGAAGGCCGGCACGGCGGTCAAGGCGAGCGCCGGCAGAGTGGAGAGCAGGGAGGCGAACCGCTGGGGGTGGCTCGGGTCTCCTGACCCGAGGCCGGAGAGATGTTTGGCCAGCGCCAGGATCAGCGCAAACTTGACGGCTTCGGAAGGTTGAAAGCGGTAGTTGACGAAAGGCAGCTCCAGCCAGCTGCGCGCGCCCTTGGCGCTGTGTCCGATGGCGGGCAGGTACAGCGCCAATAAGAGGAGCAGGCTGAGCGCGTAAAACACATAGGCATACTTGATCAGCCAGCGATAGTCCACGACCACCGCCGCCGCGCCCACGCCCAGGGCCACGAGGGCGAAGATCAGTTGCTTTTTCCAGAGCGAGGCGACGGCCGGCCGGGGGTCATCCAGCGTCGCCCCGGCGATCGTGAAGATGCCGACGGCCAGAAGAAACAGCGCCGCCGCGATGAGCAGATAATCCACGTCAAGGATCATCCGCCCACGCGCGAAATCGAGAACCCCACTGCGCGAATGCGTCCCCATTTCTTGATCCTAGTCCTACTCCTAATCTTAATCTTGTTCATAATCTTACTCTTAATCGAGCACGAGCACGATTACGAACACGCCCCTGTCATTTCGACCGAAGGGAGAAATCTTCGACCGACGGGAGAAATCTCCCCTCGCCTTGCCCTCCATGCCGCGAGGATAGCAGGATTGCTCCCTTCGGTCGAAATGACAGCGGGCCGCTGGCGTGAACACGACTGCAAGCACGAACACGACTGCGATTAAGATCACGATGCAAGGGCATCAGCCAGGAGCCGCTCGAATACCTCCATTGCCAGGGGCGCGGCGAATTCGCCGCCGTGCCCGGCCTTGGCCAGAAAGACCGCGACGGTATAGCGGGGATGCTCGCGCGGGCCGTAGCCGACGAACCAGGCGTGGGTCGGCTCGCCGCGGGTCTTGCTGCCGGGATGCTCGGAGGAGCCGGTTTTGCCGCAGACGGAGAGGCCGGGCCGATGCGCCTTGTAGGCGGTTCCGTTGGGCAGGTTGACCACGCGCCACATGCCCTCGTCCAGTACGGCGAAGGCCCTCTCGTCGACGGGCATGGGGTCCAGCGGTCGGGGCGAAAACTCGTGGACGAGCCGGTCGCGGTCCCATACGCGCCACAAGAGCGAGGGGTGGTAGCCCTGTCCGCGACTGGCCAGCACGTGGCCGTAGACGGCGACCTGCAGGGGCGTCACCTGCGTGAGCGCCTGCCCGATGGACGAGTGCAGCGTCTCCCCCGGCAGCCACTCGCCGTAGGCGTGGTAGCGGGAACCGCCGAATCGGGCCTTCTTCATGGCCCGCGAGGGGATGAAACCACCCGTCTCGCCTGGAATGTCCAGACCGGTCGGCGCGCCGAAGCTGAACATGCGCGAGTACTTCTCCAGGTTGTCCACGCCCAGACGCTCGCCGACCGTGTAAAAGTAGACGTTGCACGACTTCTGGATGGCGGTGAGCATGTCCACGCTGCCGTGACCCCACTTGGACATGCAGGTGTACTTGAATTTACCCCGCATGATGCTGCCGGAGCAGAAGACGGTCTCGCGCGGATTGATCTTGCCCTCAAGGAGGCCGCCGTAGGCCACCACCATCTTGTAGACCGATCCCGGTTCCCAGGTCCCCGCGATGGCGCCGAAGAACTCGTTACGGTTTTCGCGGATGGTCCGCCGGCGCGAGTCGGTGAGGTTGTTGGGATCAAAGCGGGGGTAGCTGGCCAGCGCCAGGACTTCGCCGGACGCGCCCAGCACCACGATGCTGCCGATCGAGGCGCCCAGAATCGCCTCGCAGTGGGCCTGCAGGTCCAGGTCGAGATGGCTCTGAAGGGTGAGTCCGGGGACCTCCTTCTCGTCGTCGGGGCGGATTTCGTCGCTGTAGAAGCGGGTGTCCTCGACCCCGCTGGCGAACACGCGCACGGTTTTTCGGCCCTTTTTGCCACGCAGCCAAGGCTCGCCCGCCGCCTCCAGGCCGGTGCGACCGATCATGTCGCCCGCGGCGTATTCGCTGCTCAGGCCGCGTTCCAGTTCGCGCGCGCTGACTTCCTGGATGTAACCCACCGCGTGTCCGCCGATCACGCCGTTGGGATAATAGCGCAGGGCCTTCTCGGCTACCGACAGGCCCGGCAATTCCGATTGTAGTTCCAGGAGCTTGATGCGCAGATCGTCGGAGACGTTGGCGATCAGCACTGCCTCGCCCAGCACCTTGGGGGCGCGTTCCAAAGCGGAGATGAGTTCGCGCGGCGACTGCTCCAGCACCGGCGCCAACCGCCACAGGCTGCCGTGCAGGACCTTGGTGTTGTAATGACCCGTGTCCACTACCAGGTCGTAGCGGGAACGATTGGCAGCCAATAGCCGGCCCTGGGCGTCCAGGATGTCGCCGCGCAGCGCCGGCACGACCACTTCCTTCTGATAGTTGAGCGTGGCCTGGTACCGATACTTCTCGCCTTCCACCAGTTGCAGCACCCAGACGCGGAAGCCCAGCAGCGCGACCACCACAAGCACGAGCACACCCAGGCGCACAACGTGCGCCTGGGCGCGGCAGGAGGCGCCTGGGGCTTGCCGCGCGCGGCCTTCTTCACGGCTCTCCCTCCTCCAGCAGTTTGAACCGCCGCCGCACAAAATCCAGTAAGCCGAGCAGCGGAACCATGAACAGCGTGTTGGACAGAACGTAAACGCCCAACCCGCGCCAATAGTCCGGCCGGCGCATGAGCGGCAGCAGGCCCGCTCCGTCGGTTCCACGATGGGGACCAGGAACGCCAGCAGCGCCAACCTCCCATGAGAAAGAACCAGCCTGGGAGGAGCCTTCGACCAGCAGATACTTGCGCAACAGATCGGGTACGATGGCGACGAGAAGAAAGATCAGCGCCCGCAGGCCAGCGTTCAACAGCAGGATGTCGGCCAGAAGTCCCGTCCAGAAGGCGGTGGTCAAGGCCACGCCGGTATCGGCCCGCAAGGTCAGATAGAGAACCAGAAAAGCGGCAGTTCCAGCCGCAAGGCCGGCGCCCACTCGGCCGGCAGGCGCGCGCAGAGGTCGGGCGCGAAGAGATAGCGCGCCCCGCACAGAACCACGCCCAGAACCACCAGCCGCCAGGTTGTCTTCACGGCCCCACCCCCAACTTCTGTGCGTCCTCGCCGTTGTCATTTCGACCGAAGGGAGAAATCTTGCGCATGGTGCTGGGAGGAGCAAGAGGGTGCAGGGGGATTTCTCCCTTCGGTCGAAATGACAGGAACGGTCGAAATGACAGGAACGGTCGAAATGACAAAAGTTGTCGCAGGGACAGGAGCCGCCGCGGTGACAGCAGTCGCGGCGATGCGAGCCGCCAGGTTGTCTTCACGGCCCCACCCCCAACTTCTGCGCGTCCTCGCCGTTGTCATTTCGACCGAGGGAGAAATCTTGCGTGTCGTGCTGGGAGGAGCAAGAGGGTGCAGGGGGATTTCTCCCTTCGGTCGAAATGACAGGAGCGGTCGAAATGACAGGAACGTTCGAAATGACAAGAGCGGTCGAAATGACAAAAGTTGTCGCAGGGACAGGAGCCGCCGCGGTGACAGCAGTCGCGGCGATGCGAGCCGCCAGGTTGTCTTCACGGCCCCACCCCCAACTTCTGCGCGTCATCACGATACAGATTGGGCAGAATCAAGACCTCCCGCAGGTCGGAGAGGCGAAAGGCTGGCTCCAACCGGTAGACCAGGTCCAGGCCCGCCGCGTCCGGATGCTGGCCGGCGATACGACCCAGGTAAAGATCGGGAGGAAAATAGACGCCGCGCCCCGAGGTGTAGACGAGATCACCGGCGGACAACTCGGCATCGCGGGGTACGGACACCACGCACCCCTCCCCCGTCCCCCGCACCATGCCGTGGACAAGATTTCTCCCTTCGGTCGAAATGACAGAAGGGGTCGAAATGAGAGAGGTGGTCGAAATGACAGAGGTAGTCGCAATGAGAGAAGTAGGCGAAAGAACCTCGGTAGACGAAAGAACCTCGTTGGCAACGACGGCGGCGACGGCGCTCTGCGGATCCACCACGAGCAGGAGGAGGGCGGCATACGGGCGCACCTCCACGATGCGTCCCACCAGTACGGGTTCCCCCGACGCGCCGGCTACGACCACCGGCATGTACTTGGACAGGCCGTGCACTTCGCCCCGGTCCAGGAGCGCGGTGCGGCGCAGGGGATCGTCGGAGACCGCAATCACGGCGGCGGGCAACGTGCGCGCCTCCCCGAAATACTGGTGCAACCCCCAGGTCGCCGCCATGGCGCGATACTGGGTCACTTCCAGCGACAGCGCCGTCAACTGGTCGCGCAGATCGGCGTTCTCCGCCTCGACCGCGCCAAGCCGCCGCGCCGCCTCCCAGTGCCGCGCCACCGCGTCCCCTGCCGACAGGACGCCCTCCCGCGCCTGCCCATAGATGTAGTTCAACGGCAGCACCACGTAGGACGAAAGCGAGTCGCCGAACTCGCTCCGCACGTTGAGACTGATCAGCAACAGGCAGCACGCGATCAGAAACAGCCCGCGGAACAGCGACCAGTTGAAGGGCCGTTCGCTGCGCTGGATGCGGTAGCGGAACTCGGAGTCCGTCCGGCCTGCGCGCATGAAAGAGACTCCTGCCTGCCCGGCGTGGCTTGGATGCCCTCTTTAGTACTCCAAACCGGAGCGCAAGTGTATCGCAAAATGCGCCCGGTGCGCGGTGCGCACCCTACCGGACCGTGATTGGGCGGTGCGCGGTGCGCACCCTACCGGACCGTGATCGGGCGGTGCGCGGTGCGCACCCTACAAGCTTGCATCCCGCCCATCCCCGAGCTACATTGCCGGCCATGAAACCCATGACCCTTTTGTTCAACGAGGACGCCGTCACGGGCGCCCGCCGGCATATCTCCGACGGCGCCGTCGATCTCATCCTCACCGACCCCCCCTACGGCATCGCCGGCGACACCCTCCACCGCCACTACCACCGCAAGGAGGAGTTCGTGGTGGACGGCTACGTCGAGGTTCCCCAGGCGCAGTACGCCCACTTCAGCCGCGCCTGGGTCCGGCAGGCGGAACGCATCCTGCGGCCCGGCGGCTCGCTCTACGTCATGTCGGGCTATTCCAACCTGCGGGACATCCTCAACGCGCTGGCCGAGACCGAACTGGCGCTCGTCAATCACCTCATCTGGAAGTACAACTTCGGCGTCTACACGACCAACAAGTACGTCTCGTCGCACTACCATCTGCTCTACTGCGTCAAGCCGGGCCGGCGGCCCACCTTCAATACGTACTGCCGCTTCGGACCGAGCGACAAAAACGCCGACGGCGGGGCGGCCAACTACCTGGACCGTGAGGATGTCTGGATCATCAACCGCGAGTACAAGCCCGGCAGGAGAAAAAATAAAAACGAGCTGCCGACGGAGCTTCTCAAGAAAGTCATTCTATACAGCAGCAATCCCGGCGATCTGGTATGCGATCTCTTTCTGGGCGGGTTTTCCACGGCGCGTGTGGCGGTCGGACTGGGGCGGCGCATCGTGGGTTTCGAGTTGTCCAAGAGCGCCTTCCGCCACGGGGTGCAAAGCATGAAGGAGGTCGCGCCAGGTTCGCTGCTCCGGCTCCTGCCGCCGGTCGCCGAGAACGGCCATGCCAACCGGGGCCGGCGCTGGACGCCGGAGGAGCGCGCCCGCCTGCTGGCCCGCTACGCCGAGTTGCGCCGCCGGGGAGAGACCAAGAGGGGCAGCATCGACATCCTCTCGGAGGAGTTCGGCCGCGGCTACTTCGCGCTGCTCAACGTGATCGACGCGCACGCCCGCTCATAGACCGCCTCCAGCTTTCTTCCCACCGCCGCCAGGCTGTGGTGTCGCTCGACATACCGGCGCCCGGCCTCGGCCAGGCGCGCGCGCAAGGCAGGGTCAGACAGGAGCCGCTCGACCGCCGCAACGAACCGGGCCGCATCGTCCGCGACCAACAGTTCCCGCTCGTTCTGAACCGACAGGCCCTCGATGCCCAGGCTGGTACTGACGATGGGCATCTCCGCCGCCATCGCCTCCAAGAGCTTGATGCGCGTCCCGCTGGCGACGCGGATGGGGCAGACGAGAATCCCCTCCGCCATCTCCGCGGCCATGTTGGGGACGTGGCCGACCAGTTCCACGCCGGGTTGGCGCGCGAAGGCCCGCGCTACTTTGCCCGGCCGCGTTCCCACCAGCCGCAGCCGCAAATGGGGGCGGCCCGCCCGGAGCCGCGGCCAGATGTCGCGCATGAAGTAGCCGAGTCCGTCCACGTTGGGCAGATACGAGAGCGTCCCCGCAAACACGAGATGGTCGCCGCGCCGTTCCTGCCCAGGAGGGTGAAACTCGTCGGTATCGACGGTGTTCTCGACGACTTCCAGGTGCGCGCCAGGGGCTTGGCGGGCCAGGTGGGCGGCGTCCACCGGCGAGCAGACCAGCGTGGCCGCCATGCGGGGCATGAGCGCCGCCTGCCGGCGCGCGATCCGCGGCCCCTCCAGCCGGGGAACGAGCCGCCCCAGCGGACTCTGCGCGAATCGCAGCGCCCGCTGATAGTACAGATCGAGCGCGTCCGGCAGGTCCCAGACGACCGGCGGTCGCGGCCCGGCGGGCAAGACGCCGCAGAGACGAAAGCGGTCGCAGTGGATCAGGTCGTAGCGCCCGCTCGCCAGTTCGCGGGCGATGGCCGCAGCCATGGCCGGGCTTTGACAGTAGGCGATGCGCAATGCCGTTGGGGTTGGCAGGGCCAGGGCGACGCGCGCCAGCGCCGCCGCACGCGAGAAGGGCGCCAGCTCCGCCGACACGCCCAGCGTCCGCAGCGGCGCCTCCGCCTCCCCTTGCCATAGGGTTGATACAACAGGCGCACGCGATGGCCCGCGCGCCCAGATGCTGGAGAAAGTTGAACGGCCGCCGGCCCCGCCACTCCGTCGGCACTACCGGCGAGATAAAGAGAATGTTCATCGCATATCGTCGGCATCCTGCCGGCGCGTCTTGCCGGACCCACAGGTCCCATGTGTCCTACAGGTCCCATCTCTGCACAAAAAAGGCAGGCGTAGCCTCGACCACGCCTGCCCTTATAACGGACTTCCGTCCCAGTTGTCGATCTCTACTTGGCGTCCGGCGCCTTGGGATGCGCTACCGTCTTGGAGTCTTCCTCGTAGTTGAACTTCTTCCAGCCGGGCACGTCACCACCCGGATGCGTCTCCGTATGGCAGACGATGCAGGTCTCCTTGGTCGGCTTGTTCATGGTCTCGGCCTTCTTCTCCTTGGGCGCGGTCTTGTGCGCTTCGCCCGGGCCGTGGCAGCCTTCGCACTGCACGTTGGCCATCAACGGCGTCGCCGTCTTAGCCATCTCCACCGTCATCCCGCCCGGCTTGCCGAAGCCCGTGCTGTGGCACTGCAAGCACTCCGGGTCCGCCTTCTTGTCCGCCGGCAGATTCTCCGTCGCCTTGGCGTGCTTGGTCGTCGCCCAGTGGTCGAAGAGGTACTGCTGCTTGACGACCGTCTTACGGCACATCAGGCACTGCTTGTTGCCGATGTACTTGCCCGACGCCTCCGAGAACGCCAGATTGACGCACACGGCGGCGGCGAGAACGAGAGCCAGGGCGAGGTACGAGTACTTGAGCATGATCCGATGAACTCCTTTTGTGTTGGCAAATCCGCAAGTTGACCGTTTGTGGCACAGGACGCCTTTTTTGTCAACCTGCTTAATCAATTAGACGCGGGATTCTGGTGATTATTCATCCGAAAATGCGCCAATCTCCATCACGGCAGGCACGCTTTACCTGACACAAGTCAACGCTAGCTACAACCGCAGCAAGCGCATTGAGAATAATGACGTATTGATGATATTTGATCTTATTGGCGTGGAAAAATAGGTTCGGGGTGGACGACATAAGCAGAAGGCCGCCAAAAACTACCGTGCCCGTGCGACCCAGAGGCGATTGACCCGCCATGCTTCCGCCAAACCTTGTGCGTCGCCCACCCCGAATATCAAAGAACAGGAAACACAGTCTCTACTGGTAAAGACGCAGCCCGCTCGGCAAATGTTCTCGGGCGTGTACGTTTTTGCGTGCTGCGATCAAGATTCAGCCGCTCTTGGCACTCAGCGGAGTGCAGATTCAATTTTTGCGCTTTGTGTACAGAGCTGTCATTTCGACCGAAGGGAGAAATCTTTCCGCCGGTCGCAGTGGGTCGAGTATAAGGAAGAAGATTTCTCCCTTCGGTCGAAATGACAGTCGGCCTCGGTCGGAATGACAGTCGGCTTCGGTCGGAATGAAGATTTCTCCCTCGGTCGAAATGACAGTCGGCTTCGGTCGGAATGACTGCGACGTTTGGCCGGTCTTGAACCCCCAAGCGGAAGACCAGCTTGCAGCCGCATGTGTAGCCGTGAACTTCTGCGTCTCGGCCCCCCAGCGCGTGGATTTGACTTGAACGGAATTTGCGTTAACCTGACGCAAGCCTTTTGAAGGGAGAGAGTCCGCCGGTGCGGGTGGCAGCCTTGATGAGTGGAGGGGTAGACAGCGCGGTCGCCGCGGGGCGGCTCGTGGCCGCGGGCTACGAGGTGGTTGGGATCACCATGCGCCTGCGCCCGCCTGCAGAGTCGGCGGGGGCCAAGACCTGCTGCGGGCTGGACGAGACGCACGACGCCCGCCGCGCCGCCGCCCGCCTGGGCATCCCCCACTACGTGCTGAATTGCGAGGAGGAGTTCACGCGCGCGGTCGTGGACTATTTTGTGTCGGAGTATCGCAACGGCCGCACGCCCAGCCCCTGCATGGCTTGCAACCACGCGCTCAAGTTCGATTACATGCTCGCGCGCGCGCGGGCGATAGGCTGCGACGCGGTCGCAACCGGCCATTACGCCCGCATCCACACGGACGAGACCGGCCGACCGCACCTGCTGCGGGGCAGGGATCGGGACAAGGATCAGTCCTATTTTCTTGCCGGCGTGCGACGCGAGGCCCTTGCGCGCATTCTGTTCCCACTCGGCGACATGGTCAAGGAGGAGACGCGGGCCGAGGCGCGCCGACTGGGCCTGCCCGTGGCGGACAAGCCCGACAGCCAGGAAATCTGCTTCGTGCCCGACGACTACCGCAAGTTTCTTTCCGAACACTTGCCCGAGCGATCCGGCGCCATCGTGGACACGGAAGGGCGCGTCCTGGGCGGACATCCGGGCTACTGGCACTTCACCGTGGGCCAGCGGCGCGGGTTGGGCGTGGCCGCGGGCCGGCCGCTCTACGTGGCCGCCATCGACGCCGAGACCAACACGGTCGCCGTCGCCGACCGCGCCGGCATCCTGGCGCGCGCCCTCGTGGCCGACCGCGTCAACGTCTTGTCCCCGCTACCCTCGGGCGCGCGGGTCGAGGTCAAGATTCGCTCCCGCGCGCCCCTCGTGCCCGCGCGCATCCACTTCGACGCGGACCGCGTGCGCGTGCACTTCGACGCCCCCGTCGCCGCCGTCGCGCCCGGCCAGTACGCCGTCTGGTACGTGGGCGAGGAACTGTGCGGAGGCGCCGTCATCGCCCATGCCGACTGAGCCGCTCTTCGATTCCCACTGCCATCTCAATGATCCGGCCTTCGCCCATGACCTGGACGCAGTCCTCGCCCGGGCGCGGGAAGCGGGCGTAACCGAGATGCTGGTAGTCGGCTACGATCCCCTCTCCTCGCGCCGGGCGGTGGAATTGGCGGCCGCTTACCCGAGCCTTTACGCCGCCGTGGGCATCGCGCCCCACTCGGCGCAGGAGTACGGCCCGGAGGCGCTGGGCGAGATCGCCGCGCTGGCGCAGCATCCCCGGGTGGTCGCGCTGGGAGAAGCGGGGCTGGAGTATCATCACGGACCGGACCACCAACGCCAAAAGGCGCTCTTTGCCGCGCACATCCGCCTGGCGGAGGAGTTGTGCCTGCCGCTGGTCATCCACAGCCGCGACGCCGACGAGGACCTGTGGGAGTTGATTGCGCGCGAGGGCCTGTCGCGGGGAGTCCTGCATTGCTTCACGGGCGGAGCGGAGCTTCTGCGCCGGGCGACGGCGCGCGGCTTGTACGTGTCGATTTCGGGCATCGCTTCTTTTCCCAAGGCGGGGGCCGTGCACGCAGCGGCGCGGGATTGCCCGGCGGAGCGCCTATTGATTGAAACCGACGCGCCTTATCTGGCGCCCGTCCCGCACCGGGGCGCGCGCAACCAGCCGGCCTATCTTGCGCGCACGCTGGAGGCCGTCGCGCGCCTGCGCCGCGTCGCCCCCGCCTCCCTGGCCGCGACCACGCGCCACAACGCCCTCTGCCTCTTCGCCCCGCTCCCCGCCTTCGCAATCAGCTAATGAGGAGGAAACAAGCGGTGGCGTGAACGCGGATCAACCGGTATTAGGCCGCCGCGCCTCTCGATACGGTCCCGAAGTTATTTCTTCCCTCTCATGAAAGTGCCTCGGCGGGGCCTACTCGAGGACACGGCTTACATTCTCGCGTTCTTTTCTGGAAGGAGGTATTGGAGGGTAATTCCGGAAAAAGAAAAGAACCGAGTCCTCGAGTAGCGGCCCGAGGAGCTCTTCGCTTTGATGCGAGAGGTCCCTTCGGGCCGCGTATCGAGAGGACGGTATGGACGCGACCGGCCCGCCATCGGAGTGGCCTCGGTGTCTTATCCTCTACGGGTGAAGTGAAGCCTCGTGGGCGATTGTCCCTTCCTGCTCCCTACACCTCTACTTCCACGATGCACTCCGGCACGTCGTTGGCGGGCGAGTTGACCAGCGTACTCACCGGGTATCCGCGCATGGCGTCGGCGGGGTAGGGCGCCAGGAGCCGCGACAGCGCCTCTCGATCGTGATATTCCGCGTCCACCCACCGGGCTTCCTCCTCGGGATCAAGAATCACCGGCATGCGCTCGTGACAGGGTGCCACGCACTCGTTGGCGCGCGTGGTGATGATGGTAAAGCTATGCAGGAGGTCGCCTTCCGGCGGTTTCCAGGCCTCCCACAGTCCGGCCATGGCGAAGAGCTCCCCGTCCCGCACAATGAAGCGATAGGGCTGCTTGCCCCGGCCCGAGGGCGAAGGTTTCCACTCGTAAAAGCCGTCCGCCACCACGAGACAACGGCGCCGGGCGAAGGCATTGCGAAAAGCGGGCGTGTCGGCGACCGACTCCGCCCGCGCGTTGATCAACTTGTAACCGATTTTCGCATCCTTGGCCCACGACGGAACCAACCCCCACCGAAAAAATGACAGCGCCCGCCGGCCGTTCCGCTCCAATACCACCGCCGCCTCCTGGCTGGGCGCGATGTTGTATCGCGGCGGCAGCAGGTCGGGCATCTCCTCCACGATGAACCTTGCCATCACCGCGTCCCGTGATCCCGCCTGTCCGAACCGCCCGCACATGTCGCCCCCTTCTCATCCGTCGTTTTCCGCTACTCAGCACAACGCCCTCTCATTTCGACCGCAGCTGTCATTTCGACCGCGGCTGTCATTTCGACCGTGGCTGTCATTTTTGACCGCAGGGAGAAATCTTCTCACTTGCGCCCGGCCTTCCGCGGCGGTAAAGATTTCTCCTGCGGTCGAAATGATGACATACAATCGGGGAGACGGAAACATGACCCGACTGGCCGCGCGTACCCGACTCATCGACTCGTCCGGCATCCGCAAGGTCTTCTCCCTGGGCGCCAAGATGCAGGACCCCATCAACCTGTCCATCGGGCAGCCGGACTTCGACGTGCCCGAGCCGGTGAAAGAAGCCGCCATCGCCGCCATCCGGCCGGGCGCAACCGCTACACGCTCACGTCGGGCAATCCGCCCTGCGCGACAAAAATCAAGGGCCCTCGGACGGCGGGCGCGTTGAGGACGTGATCATCACCTCCGGCGTCTCCGGCGGCCTGCTTCTCGCTTTCCTAACGCTCCTGGACGAGGGCGATGAAGTCCTCATCCCCGATCCCTATTTCGTCATGTACAAGCACCTCGCCAATTATATCCGGGCCGTGCCGGTGTTCATCGACACCTATCCCGACTTCCATCTCCGGCGCGAGGCCGTCGAGGCGAAGGTCACGCCCCAAACCCGCGCCATCATCGTCAACAGTCCCAACAATCCCACCGGCGTGGTGTACAGCCGGGCGGAGATGCAGATGGTCGCCGAAGTCGCGGCCAGGCACGATCTGGTCGTGATTTCGGATGAAATATACGAGGCGTTCGTCTACGACGGGCCGCCCGCGTGCATGTTGGATTACTGCCCGGACGCGCTGATCCTGTCGGGGCTGTCCAAGTCGTCGGCCATGACGGGCTGGCGGCTGGGGTGGTGCGCGGGGCCGGCCGACGTGATCGCGGCCATGGAGCAGATTCAGCAGTACTCGTTCGTGTGCGCGCCCAGCGTCGCGCAGGAAGCGGCGATGGTCGCGCTCGACACCGACATTGCGAGCGAGCGGGCGGACTATCGCAAGCGTCGCGACCTGGTTTACGAGGGGCTGTCGCGGCATTATTCGGTGCAGCGGCCGGGCGGGGCGTTCTACATCTTCCCCCAGGCGCCCGACGGCGACGGCGACCGACTGGTCGCCCGCGCCATCGAGAACAAGCTGTTGATCGTGCCCGGCAGCGTGTTTTCAGAACGGAAGACGCACTTTCGCATCTCGTTTGCGGCCGGCTTCGACACGCTGCGGCGCGGCTTGGACGTGCTGGCGCGTCTGGCGGATTAACGTACCGCCGGGCGGTAGCGCCGGCGTCTCGCCGGCTTGCGTTAGGGCATCTGTCCCTCACGCTTCGAGGTCGGTGGGGCACACGGAAGGCGGGGACAGGCACGAATTTTGAAGCCGACAGTGCAAACCTATCGCAGGCTGGGGAGTCAAAATCGGTGACTGTCCCCGACATTCGCATTCATCTCTCGCGCCCCGACCTGACCGACGCCGAGCGCCAAGCGGTCTGGGACGTGCTCGCCACGCCCGACCTGTCGTTGGGTCCGACCGGCCCGCGGTTTGAGGCCGCCTTCGCCCGCTATGTCGGCGTTCCCCACGCCGTCGCCGTGAGCAACGGAACCGCCGGCTTGCACGTGGCGCTGCTGGCCGCCGGCCTGGAGGAAGGCGAGGGCGTCATCACCTCGCCCTTCAGTTTTATCGCGACCGCCAATGCCGTCATTATGGCCGGCGGCGAACCCGTCTTCGTGGACATCGACGAGGCGACGCTCAATATCACCCCGGAAGGCGCGGAAGAAATGCTGGATGACTCCGTTCGCGGCCTTTTGCCCGTAGATGTTTTCGGCGTTCCCTCCGACTTGCCGGGTTTCGAGCGCCTGGCGAAGAAGCATGGATTGATCCTGATCGACGACGCCTGCGAGGCGCTGGGGGCGGAGATCGGGGGGAAGCAAGTCGGCGCCTGGGGCGAGGCGGCCGTCTTCGCCTTCTATCCCAACAAGCAGATGACCACGGGCGAGGGAGGCATGGTGGTAACGAGCGATGCGCGCGTGGCGGAGCTGTGCCGCTCGTTGCGCAATCAGGGCCGCCGAACCGCCCCCCTCACCCCCCCCTCTCCCCAAGGGAGAGGGATCGTCACCCTCTCCCGGGGAGAGGGCGGTGTGAGGCCTCTCCCTCGGGGAGAGGGCAGGGTGAGGGGACCCCTGGCTGGCCCACGAGCGCTTCGGCTTCAACTACCGTCTGCCCGACTTCTCCGCCGCGCTGGGCCTCGTGCAACTCTCGCGCCTGCCCGAGTTACTGGAGAAGCGCCGGCGGGTCGCCCGCTGGTACGCCGAGGCTCTCGCCGACGAGGATGGCGTCCTGCTTCCTCCCGAACCCGCGGCGGGCCGGCGCCCAGGCTGGTTCGTCTACGTGGTGCAACCGATCGATGCCCAACCCGGACGCCGCTCGCGCGTGCTCGAGCATCTCCGCGCCCACGGCATCGGCTGCAGCAACTACTTTCCCCCTATCCACCTGCAACCCTTTTACCGCGAGCGCTACGGCTACCAGCCCGGCATGTTTCCGGTATGCGAGCGCGTCGCGGCCCGCACCGTGGCGCTGCCCTTTCATACGCTCCTGTCTCAGGCGGATGTGGAAGAGGTCGTGGAAACGCTGAAGACCGCGCTCACCCTCTAAGATTACGATAACGATTGGTAATCGTACTCGTCAGGGATTGCGGGGAGGAGGCTGGCCCATGGTCACGCTGGCCGTGCGGGACTCGCCTGCGCGCCAGAAGGAAATCTCAACCTTCTCGCCGGGGCGATGGATGCGAATCAACCACACCAGTTGCCGCCAGTCGACCAGAGGAACGCCGTTCCAGGCGAGGATCAGGTCGTCGGGCGCCAGGCCGGCGGCCTCGGCAGGACCGGCGGGCCAGACCTGACGAATGAGCACGCCCTTCAGGCTGTCGGGGACGGCCAGGGCCTTGCGGCGTTCGCGATCCTCGCGCCGGCCCGGCGCCAGCACGTCCACGCCCTGCGAGCCGTGGACCGGCGCGCCGCGTTCCACCAGGTCGGCGGCGACCTGCCGCAAGACCCACGCCGGGAGGATGTAGCTCAGCGTCCCGCCCTCCATGCGCCGTCCGTCCAGGATCATGCCGACGAGGCGCCCGTCAATGTCGAAGGCGGGCGAGCCGATGCCGCCGGGCAGGAGGGGCAGCGAGGTCTCAAGGAAGGGCACATAGCCGACGCGCTCCAGGTCCGGCAGACGGCGCTCCACCGCGGTCACCGCGCCCCATTGCACGCGCGGCCCGCCGTCCAGCGAGGTTTGCAGACTGATCACGAACTGGCCCGGCTGCGGTTCGGCGGGCGTGGTCGCGGGCACATGGGAGGTTGCGGTCGCCGCCAGGAGGACCGCAATCCCCGTAAAGGCATCCTGACCCACCACGCGCGCGCGTGCCCAGCGGTCTCCCATGCGCATCATGATGGTATCCTCCGGCCGCTTGGCGCGCAGAAGATGCGCGGAGGTGGCCACGTGGCCGGAGGCGTCGAGGACAAAGCCGGAACCTCGCCGCACGCTGCGACGCCAGATGCGCTCGCTCTGCTCGGTGACGCGGGCCAGGTACGAGGCGAAAGTCTCGCCCGAGGCCGGCTCGGGAAAACGCGAGCCGTCGGAATGCACGCGCAGCGAGCCGTCCGCGTCCCGTGCCAGCATGGTGATCAACGCCTGGTCTTCGGTGCCGCCGCCCAGGACGGGCGTGGCCGCGGAAAGAGAAGGGCTTGCGGCGAGGACCTCGAAAGTAGCCGGTCGCACCTGGATGGCGACCACGGCGTCGCGGTGCGTTTCCAGGATGGCGGCGGCGCGGGACTCCAGTTGGCGCAGGGCGTCGGCGACCTGGGCGGAGGCCGGAGCCGCCACGAGCGCAAGCGCCCATCCCAGGGCGCAACCGGCCAGGCGCTTACTGGGAAACGCTGCGTGGTTCGGCGCCGTCCGCGGGCCGGACCGAGTCCGGCGCCACCCGCGCCACGAACGGGTCCATCTGTGCGGCCATAGTCGCCATCGCCTGCCTGATGTCATGGGAATCCATATCCAGAACGGCATTGATCGGCTCGAACATAACACCAGCCTCCTCCGCGACCAAGAGGGAAGGCAGGCGGGGGCTGTTGGCGCCCAGAAGCCCCGAGGCGTCCCTGGGCAGGGCGGCCAGGCGGGCGGCGGTATGGGGATAATTGCGCTCCAGTCCCGGCGGCAGCACCGGCCTGGGGACGGGCGCCTTCACGGTGACGGGTGTGGGCGCGGAGTGGCCGGCCTGGGCGACCTGCAAGGTCGGGGTGGGCCGGGCGGCGCGGGCCGTGGCCGCCG
Organism: bacterium; assembly: GCA_015075175.1. Lineage (GTDB taxonomy): Bacteria > Hinthialibacterota > Hinthialibacteria > H5-UNCL2 > H5-UNCL2 > H5-UNCL2. The sequence goes on along the minus strand of JABTUV010000006.1, from coordinate 195,843 downwards.
GCACGCTTCGCCGCACCGCCCCCGGCTCGCTCAGCGACAGGAAGGCGTAATACGTGGACAGGCACACCAGTACCAGTGCCGCCGCCCACGACAGCGGCATGAAGAACGAACCCAGACCGAACCGGCGGCGCGGCGCCGAGACCAGCGGCGAAGACAGGAACCGGTCCCGCTCGACCAGTTTGGCCAGCGACTCGGAGAAGCGCGCGGCCGCGTCGGCGGGCGCCGGCCGGTCGCTCCAGGCGTCCAAAAGGAACCACGTCTCCTCCAACTGTTCGGCCAGTTGCCGGGCGCGCCAGTCCTTTTCCAGGTGGCGCTTCACCTGGCGCGCGCGCTCGGCGTCCAACTGCCCGCGCGCATACTCCGACAGCGTCTCCGGCGTGGGAATCCGCTCCCCGTCGTCCGCGTCAAAAATAATCCTGAAATCGTTGCCCATCTTCCACCACGCCTTTTGTTCTATTGTAGCGCGGGAGCAAGCACCCGCACTCCATATTACTTTCGCAGCAGGACCGGCTCCAGAATCTCCCGCAGCCGCAGATGCGCCCGGTAGGCCCGCTGCTTCACCGACTCGGGCGAAACCGAGAGAATCTCCGCGATCTCGGGATACGAGAGGCCGTGATACTTGGAGAGGATCACAACCTCGCGCTGCTCCTCGGAGAGTCGTCCCACCGCCTCCTCGATAATCCGGCCGATCTTCTCCTGGTCCAGGCTGTCGCGCGGATCGACCGCGGGGCCTACCTGGTTGTCCAGGAAGTCTGCGACCTCGCCCTCGAGCGCCAGTTGCGACTCGGGGAAGACCTGGCGGTTCCAATAGCGCCGCACCTCGTCCACGCACAGGTTGCGCGCGATACGGAAGGCCCAGGAGGCGAAGCGGGCCTCCGGCTCCCAATTGCCGCGGTTCGAGTAAAGCCGCAGGAAGGTCTCCTGCAGCACGTCCTCGGCGCGGCCGGGATCGCGCAGAAAGCGCAGGCAAAAGTTGTAGATGGGCTGCTGGAAACGGCCAAAAAGCACTTCCAAGGCCCGGCCGTCGCCCTCCCGGCAGAGCGTCATCAACTCCTCATCGGTGAGGTTACCGTGTCGTCCGGACACCGGCGGCCTCCGACGCGGGATAGACGCTCTCTGTCCGCCAACGGCATCTCGTATGCCGCCGCTCTTCCATGGGGCCCTCCGTCTGCACTAATAGCAACGGAGCGGCGGCGGAGCAAGGTAACGGGAAGGCGAGGCGCGCGGCGTTTTCAAGCGCGGGAAGGACCGCTGCCGGTCCCCGACCTGTCGCAACCAGGCCGAGCCTTGACCAACCGGAGGCGGTTGCAGGTTTCATCGCTGGCATCATACTCGAAACGGTCGAAAACTTCGCTGATGAAATGGAGGCCCAACCCGCCAGGACGTATCTCGTTTAAATCTCTAGATTTAAGCTCTTCAGGCCGGGCCTTCCGGCCCCAGTCGGTCAGCTCGATGACGAACTGCCCGGCATCCTGCCGGAACTGGAGGCGAATGGGGTGGTCGGGGCGGTTCTCATAGGCGTGGCGCATGACGTTGGTACACGCCTCCTCCAGCCCCAGGGCTACCAACCGGCCCTTGTCCTCGGGAAAGCCCGCCGCCTCCGCCAGGCACAGGCAGACCCCGCGCACGACTTTCAGGTAGGCTGGATCGCTGGGGATTTCCAGGGTCAGTTCGCGGCAGACCGGCTCGGGGAGAGTCATGACTCGACGGGGGTGGCCGCCACGGCGACCGCGGTGATGTCGTCCAGCATCTTTTCCGACCCCGCGTGCGCATGGACCGCGTCCACCACCCGCTCCAAGAGGATCTCGGGCGAGCCGCTCGCCCGGGTCAGGATGCGATGCAGTTTCTCGTAGCCGAATTGCACATCGTCGGCATCCGGGGCCTCGACCACGCCATCGGTGAAGAGCAGCATCATGTCCCCGTCCTCCAGCCGCCCCGCCGACTCGGGGAAGGCCATGTTGGACAGGATGCCCAGGGGCGTCCCACCGGAGGTATTGAGGGACTCCAGCCGCCCGTCGGCGCGCCGGCACAAGAGCGGATGATGGCCCGCGTTGGCGAATCTGAAACTCCGATCCCCCAGGTCGAACAAAACGTAAAGCAGGGTGACGAACATGCCCGCGGTGGAACGCTGCACCAGCAGGTTGTTGGTGCGGGCGAGAATCTCGCCCGGTTCGTCGCAGGTGGAGGCGATGTGGCGCAGGTCGGAGATCAGGCGCGCCATGTAGAGCGCGGCGGAGATGCCCTTGCCGGAAACGTCGCCGATCACCACCGCCAGGTGGTCGGGGCTGTAATGAAAGTCGTAGATGTCGCCGCCGATGTTGAGGGCGGGTTCATTGCGGGCGGCCACGCGCAAGCCGGGAACGAGCGGGCACTCCTGCGGCAGAAACGACTTCTGGATGGTCATGGCCAGGTCCAGGTCGTGTTCCAGCCGCTGCTTGTTCAAGAGGGTGGCGTGCAGCCGGGCGTTCTCGATGGCGACCGCCAGCTGGTCGCAGAGATGCTCGAAGATCTCCAGGTCCTCTTCGTCGAAGACGCCCGCCGCGTCGCCGTCCAGCTTGTTGAAAACCGCCGCCACGCCGATCAGCTTCTCCTTGAAGCGCAGCGGGATACACAGCACCGAACGGGTGCGAAAACCGGTCTCGCGATCGAAGTCGGGATTGAAGCGCGGGTCCTGGTAGGCGTCCTCGATCAGGAGCGGCTGCTCGTTCTCGGCCACCCAGCCGGCAATGCCCACGCCCTTGCGCACGCGGTACTTCTCCTTCACCTGCCGTCCCACCGCGCCCACGGCGGTTTCAAACACCAGGTCGCCCGTGCCCTCCTCGGTGAGCATGAGGCTGGAGGCCTCCGCGTTCATCACGTCGCGGGCGGTGAACATGGCCACTTCCAGGAGATGGTCCAGGTCCAAGGTTGAGTTGATGACGGTTCCCACGTTGAGCACGCAGGTGAGGCGGGCGAGCCGACGCGAGAGGCGGGCGACTTCGTCCGCAGACGGCGGGGGTCCATCCGGGTACATGTCGGCCATCAGGCTGCTGGCAGCTCCTCGCAAGGATCGTCGTCGAATATATTTGCGCCTGCGGGCAAAAGCAACAGCTTTCCCCCATCCTGGATGTGGGACAGCTGCCGATTGTCCGTACCATGGTTCCGGGTGAGGTGAGGATCTCCACGGAAAATCGGTGCCTGTCCCTCTTCCGCCTCTATCCCCCCCCAGCCCCCCTTGTTAAGGGGGGAGCGGATGGCCGCAGAAAGCTGGGCCTCAGCCTGTAAGCCGGCCCTTCGACTTCGCGCTTCGCGCTTCGCTCAGGGCCTTCGGTTTGTGGTTTTCGCAGCTGCTCAGGCCTGTCGGTTCAGTCCATGCAGCTGCTCAGGCGCGTCGGTTCAGGTTGTTGATTGCTGCGGCGCAGCCTTGTCGGTTTCATCTTTCCTATCCTGTCCATCCGGTAATCCCGTCAGTATATCCCCTTGTACCGTCCGGGAAAAAGGGGTACATCCCGGCGCGCGGGCTGTGCTATATTGCGCCCGCGATCCCGAGGCCATCGGCCGTTTGAAATACGCTTACTGGGGGCCTCCCATGAACGGCGCACGCGTACGACGTTGGTCGCGGTCGGGCAGTATCCTGGGGACGGTCTGCCTCGCCGGTCTCGTTCTCGCACAGGTCTCCGCCGCGCCCAACCTGGCCAGCTACGGTCCCGAGGACCTCCTGGTCTCCCAGTTTACCCCCAGCAACCTCCCGACCACCAGCCGCGTGGACGCGGTCTACGCTGAATGGGACGGAGCGGACCTGCGCATCTTCGTGCAGGGGCTTTTCAACGTGGCGCACGACACCCTGCTCATCTACATCGACTCGCGCTATCGCCCCGAGACGGCGCGCGTGCCGGCGCGTACGCGCCTGGAGTTCGGCGATTTTTCTACCGGCCTGCGCGGCGCCATCTCGCGCGCCGGCCTCGTCATCTCGTCCACCGAGATCGCTCCTGACGAGAAAGTCGCCTTCATTCCCGACTTCGAGCCTGACTTCGTCATCGGCTCCCACCAGGGCGCGGACCTGACTCACGGTTTGAAAGAGAACGCGGAGTTGATCCGCATCGCCGATCCCAATCTTCCGGTGGTGCGGCCGTCCACGGTGGAGTTCGACCCGAACGCGCGCGCCAGCGACTCCGTCTCGCGCACCCCCGGCCCCTGGGGCGTCGAGTTCACCGTTCCCTGGGCCAGCCTTTACGGGGTGGGCGATGCCACCACCCCGGCGCGGGTGCGGCTGGGCCTGGCGGTGGTACTCTTGCGCGACGGCTCGCCCACGAACCAGGTACTGCCGCCGCTGCCGCCGGGGGCGGTCGTGGCGGTGGGAGCGCCGGCTTTCAAGCTGGAGGGCGTGATCGCGCTGGATGTGGACCCCAATAGCGACGGCGACCCGACCGGCGAGCCGCCCGCCGCGCTCGGCCACGACGTGATCGGCGACTTGCTGGATACCGGCGCTCTGCGCGAGTACTCGCTGTCGGAGGCGTTGGCGGCCGCGCAACTGGGCGACATCATCTTCTTTACCGGCACAGCGGCCAACCTTCTGTCGCCGATCGACCTGTCCGTCCCCTATCTGCACCTGTGGGGGCAGCGGCCGGGTCGGCTGGACCGGCTGGATTCGGCGCTCACGCCCGCTACGGTGGTTGCGTCGGCGACGCGCACGTCGCTGGCCAACCTGACGTTGAGCAACGGCAGCGCATGGCCTGCCCTGGCGCTCCTGCCCAGCGCGACCGGCGCCCGCCTCTCCGCCCTCACGCTCTCGGTCTCGGGCGCGCTGGTTCCGCAGACGGGACTGCTCGTAAATTGCGGTCAGGTCGCCGCCGACAATCTGATTACTGAGGGATTCTCGGCTTTGGGGAGTGACAACACCGGCGTGCTCATTTCGGGCGCGAGCGGACCCATCGCCATCCGCGACAGTACGCTCAGCCAGGGCGGGCAGGGGCAGGCGATCAAGATGGTGGCCTCACCGGGCGTCACGCTGGACCTCTTTCGCGTGGTCTTTCCCCCCAGCGCCGGCAGCCACGGACTGGTGGAGGAAGGCGGCGGCGTCATCCTGGCCAACGCCGTGCGCTGCAGCGGCCGCGCCCGCGGTTTCTCCACCCTCCAGAGCATTCTCAACGCCGAACGACTCGACCTGTCCGGCAACGAGTTCGGCATCTACGTGACGCAGGGCAACGGCCGCCTGCAGGTCGTGGATTCGCTCTTCGCCGACAACCAGATCGCCGGCATCCGCTCCGGCACGATTCGCGGCTCGCTCGTCACTTCCTGCACCTTTACCAGTAATCTCGCCGACCAGGATGTCGGCATCATCTTCGACAGTTCGCCCTGCACCCTGGAGGTGCGCAACTGTCGGTTCATCCGGCAGAAGAGCTACGGCATCCGCTACCTGGACGGCTTCTCGCTGACGGTGGTGCGCAGTCTCTTTGAGGGCCTGGATACGACCGAGTGGGGCGTGTGGGCGGACCAGGCCCATGTGTTCGTGGAGGACACGACCTTTGTGCGCCTGCGCCGCTCGGGCGTCGAACTGGCGCAATGCGACGGCGTGGTGCAACGCAACTATTTTCTTTCCAACGGCTCGGGCACGGCCGGCGGCGCGGGCCTCTCGCTTCTCGGCGGCGTCCTGGACGTCTCCCGCTGTCTCTTCTTCGGCAACGCCGTCCCGGGCGTCGCCATGGAGTCCTCCGGCAGCGCCGGACTCTCCCTTGATCACGTGGACCTTTACGCCAATTCCGGCGCGCAACTCTCGCTTCGCGTCAACAGCCCGGCGATCCTGCGCGTCACGCTCACCAACAGCATCCTGGCCGGCGACGAGTTTTCCACGACCGTCGGAGTCCAGAATCAGCCGGGCGGCGGCATCCTCGACTACGCCTCTCACCACAACGTGTTCGGCGTGAACGGTCCGGCGCTCTCGGGATCGGGCCTCTCGCTGGGCGTCGGGGACCTGGTGATCTCGCCCACGGATCCGCTGTACGTCAATCCGGCGGGGCTGGACTTCCGCAAGCTGGGCCAGTCGGTCGCCGCCACCGCCGCCGACGACGGGGGGCCGGCGGGATGGTTCGGCGTCGAAGGCTCACCCGTCGTCCTGGCCGTCACGCCCAACTTCGGCCAGACGACCGGCGGCGAGTGGGTCGAGATTTCCGGCAAGCTGTTTTCCGATCCGATGCAGGTTGCGTTCGGCGACGCGCCCTCGCCCCTGGTCCAGTTCCTCGGGCCCTCCAGCCTGCGGGCGCTCACTCCGCCCCATGCGGCCGGTGTGGTCGACGTGAAAGTCGAGGATGCCACCGGCCTGCGCGGCGGTATGCCGGCCGCGTTCACCTACCTGCCCACGTTCCGCGTGCTTTCGGCCTCGCGTGGCCTGGAGACGGGCGGGCCGGCCGCGCCCGCCCACGGCGCGGCCTGGGTAGACGTGAACGGCGACGGCGCCGACGACCGCTTCGTCGCCCGCGACGGCGAGAATCTGCTCTTCCTGCGGCAGTTGGGCGCGGCGGTTGACGGGTCGCGCATCGTCTTGTCCCTGCCCCAGGCAAGCATCTCCATCGGCGAGCCGGGCGCCGCCAACGCCGCCTTTGTCGAGGCCGCCTCCGCCTGGGGCATCACCGGCGCCAGCGACAGCCTCGGCGGTTACTTCGGCGACTATGACAACGACGGCGATCCCGATCTGTACCTCTGCACGCGCCAGGGCGGTTTCATCTGGAACAACACCGGCAAGCAGTTCCTTCCCACCAGCCTGGCTTTCGCCGGCGATTCCGCCGCCGCTCTCTGGCTCGATTTCGACCGCGACGGATGGTTGGATGTTCTTGTACTGGGACAGTCGGGCAATCACAGAATGTTCCGCAATAACGGCGCGGGCGGCTTTGACGACGCGACCACGACCGCCTTCTCGTCGCCCGACCTGGCTCTTTTCGCCGCCGGCTTCTCGGCCGCCTCGGTGGATGTCAACAACGACGACGCCGTGGACCTGCTCATTTGCCAGGCAGGCGGGCCGCTGCTCTTTGTCTGGGACATCTCCCAGGCGCGCTTTGTCAATGCTACGAGTACCAGCGGACTCGGTTCCTATCCGTTTGACTTCACCGGCGGCGCCTGGGGCGACGCCGACAACGACGGCGACGTGGACCTGTATCTGACCGGCGTCGAGACCACGCAGCCGGGACTTCTGCTCAAGAACAAGCTGAACGAAACGGGAGCGCTCGTCTTTGAAAACGTGACCAGTCTGCTCTTTCCGGTCGAGCCGGGGATGACGGCGTCGTGGATGGACTTCAACCACGACGGACGGTTGGACCTGTACGTCACGGGTGTGGCGGGGCGGCCCGGGGGAAGGCTGTACGTGCAGGCGCCGGTGGGCGCGCCGCTCATGTTTACCGAGCTTTCCGAAGCGGCGGGGCTGCTCTATCCCGCCAATCGCGTGGGGGCGGCGACGCCCAGCGCCGCCGCCTGGGGCGACGGCAACGGCGACGGCCGGCCCGACCTGGCGGTCGTGGACAACCTCTCGCAGGGCGCCCTCTATTTTGAAAACTCGCCCAACAAGAACCTCTTCGCCCAGTTCAAACTGATCGGTTCCATCTCCAACCGCGACGGTTACGGCGCGCGCGTGGTGGCGGACGACGGCGCCGGCATGGTGCAAGTCCGGGAATACGCCCCCATCATGGGCCACCACAGCCAGCATCACGGACTTCTGGACTTCGGTTTCTTCGACCGCTTGATCAAAGATGCGACGGTCCTGTGGCCCAGCGGAGTCATGCGCCGCACCGGCGCCATCGCCTACGGGCGCGTCCATCCCCTGTTCGAGAACCGCCCGCCGGTACTTGATCCGGTTCCGCCCCTGTCGGTTCCCTCCGACGGCGTGACGGAGCTGGTCTATCCGCTTTCCGCCCGCGACGAGGACGGCGACCCCATCGTCTTTTCGCTGGTCTTCGACGATGGGGCGCCCGGGAGCATGAGCGTTGATCCCACGGGCGAGTTTCGCTACCTGCCGCCGGCCTTTCTACCCGATGCGACCTTCTTTCCCGTGGTGGCGGCCGGCGACGGAATCGAGTCCGTGACGGAGATGCTGGAGGTGCGCGTATTGGGGGTGACTCCCACGGCGACGCCCACGGGAACGCCGACGAATACGAGCACGTTCACGTTTACGCTCACGCCGACGCCCACGCCGATTCCGTTTACCAAGACGCCCACACCCACGCCTACCGACACGGCCACGCCGACGCCGACGGATACGCCCACGGCCACGTTCACGCCGACCAACACGGGCACGCCGACACATACGGCGACGCCCACCTTCACCCGGACGGGGACGCCGACCGCGACGGCGACCCAACCCCCCACGGACACGGCGACCGCTACCCCGACGCCGACGCCGACGGATACGGCGACGGATACGCCCACACGCGCCGACCTACACGCCTTCCCACCCCACGGCGACGGCGACCCACCTTTACCGGCGCCCACGGCGACGTTCACCGAACGCCTACGCCGACGCCGACGGATACGGCGACAAACACGCCCACGTTTACCGGCACTCCGACCCACCTACACGTCAACTCCGACTTTCACGGCGACGCCCACGGGTACGCCGACCGCGACGGACACGGGTACGCCCACGGCGACCGCGACGGCCACGTATACGGCCAGCTTTACGCCGAGCTTCACCGCCAGTTTCACACCAACGCCCACGGCGACCGCGACGGCCACGCCCACGCCGACCAATACCGCCACGGCCACGCCGACCGACACGGCGACCGGCACGCCCACCGACACGGCTACGGCGACCCCCGACGGACACGCCCGGCGACCGCGACGCCGACCGAGACAGCCACGCCGCCGCCCACCAACACGCCGCTGTTCGTCAACAACTCGCCCAATCTCGTGCCGACTGATCGCGTGGACGAGTTGGACCTCCTGGCGCTCTTGACGTTCTTCGGGGGACAACCTGGGCGAGAACGCCAACCTGGACTTCAACGGGGATGGGAAGGAGAACTATCTGGACGTGCTCATGTGGGCGCTGCATTGGTACGAACGATCCACGCCCACGCCGACGGCGACTCCGACGCCCACGGCGACCTTGACGGCCACGCCCACGCCCAGCTTCACGCCGAACTCCACGCCCACGCTGGACCTGTATCCGCCGCTGGCGGGCTGGCCGCAGTCGGCCTCGGGCGGTTTCACTTCGTCCGCGGCGGTGGCGGATTTGGACGGCGACGGCGCGCGCGAGCTCGTCATCGGCGCGGTCGACGGGCGGGTCCTCGTCTATCGCCCCGACGGCGGCGTGAAAGCCTCGTTGACGACCGGCGGTCCCGTGCACAGCTCACCCGCGCTGGTCGATCTGGACGGCGGGGGCGGGATGGAGATCGTGATCGGCTCCTCCGACCGCAGGCTGTACATCTGGAATCCGATGGAGGAGAAGGCGCGCGCATTTGATTTGCGCCAGGCGGCGTTCCGGCCTTCCGAGGAGGCGCATTGGCGCAACGTCGCTGAGGCCGCCGTCTCGACGCTGCCCGCCAGCGGCGAGCTGGTCGCTTCGCCTGCCGTCGCCGACCTGGACGGGGACGGTTCGCTGGACCTGGTCATCGGCGACACCGCCGGCTACCTCTGGGCGGTTAATCCCGTGTCGGGAGTGTTGGCGGGATGGCCCATTACGGCTACCGAGCCGATTCGCAGCAGCGCGGCGCTGGCCGATCTCGACCTGGGCGGCGGGATGGACGTGATCTTCGGCGGCGAGGATTCGTTCGTGCACGCGCACAATTCCACCGGCGTGACGCTGTTCGGATTCCCGCTGCAGACGCAGAACTTGATCGTCTCGTCCCCCGTGCTGGTCAATCTCAACGGCGACGCCTTCCCCGAGATTGTCATCGGCGGCCGCGACGCTTATCTGTACGGACTGGCATGGACGGGGCGTTTCCTCTCCGGCTGGCCGGTCAAGACCTCGCGGCACGTGCCGGGCAGCGGCTTCGACGGCTCACCGGCGGTCGCCGATCTTTCCGGCGACGGCGCGGTTGACGTGGTTCTGGGCAACCTGAAAGGCATCGTGGCGGCCTGGCGCGCCGACGGTTCGCTGTTGTGGGAAGCCGACTTCGGGGCGGACGTGGCCTTCCGCGCTTCGCCCGTGGTCGGCGACATTGACGGCGACGGAAAACTGGAGGTCGTGATCGGCGGGCTGGACGGCCGCCTGTATGCGCTGGAGGGCGAAAGCGGCGCGATGACGGCGGGCTTCCCGCGGCCGATGGACGGACCCATCGAAGCGGGCGCGACCCTGGCGGACGTGGACGGCGACGGCGACCTTGATATCATCGTGGGAACGCCGGGCGGGCTGCATATTCTGGACGCGCCGGGCCTGGACCTGCCCGGCCGCGCGCCCTGGCCGCGCTTCCGCGCCGACAACCGCAACACCGGCGTCCCCGCCCCGTAGTCGCGCAGTGTGCTGCGCTGACCTGCGCTGGGCTGCGCGTCGCGAGTCCTATAGGTCCTATTCGTCCCATAGGTCCCATTTGAGGAAGGCCATGAAGTATTTAAAGACCACGCAGATCGTCCCCGGCAAGGGTTACGCCTGGCTCTACTACGAGTTGGAAGACGACTACACCATCCGCCGCTACGTGCAGCATCTGCCCGAGACGGGTGAGGCTACGCGCAACGAAAAGCCGCCGCGCATGAAGCTCTTCCGCCCCCAGCTGGCGACCGAGAGCAGCTCCGAAGAGTTCGAGAAGTATTGGGCCCTCGGCGCGTAGGGTGGGTTTCACCCACCACTACTTGGCGATGCCCGCCTTCCTGAGAATGTCCTCCATCAAGCACCAGCGCGTGATGGACGACTGCAGCAGGTTGGCTCCCACGAAGGCCGTGAACCACAGCCAGTACGGGGAAACCCAGTGCGCCAGCGCCAGGCTGATGAGAATGAAACTGCCGGCGATGGCTCGAATGTAGCGCTCGAGAGTCATCAGGGTACTCCTTTCATGGGACCTATGAGACCTATGAGACGATCTATCTCTCCGCCAGCGGCGCGGGGGGCAGCCCGTGCCCTTGCCGGTTACGATACACCAGATCATACACGATGGGAATCACCAGGAGCGTGAAGGCGGTCGACACGAAGAGGCCGAAGATCAGCGCCCAGGCCAGGCCGGAGAAGATGGGATCGAGCGTGATCGGCCAGGCGGCCAGGAGCGAGGTTCCCGCGGTGAGAAAGATGGGGCGGAATCGCACCGCGCCCGAGGAGAGGAGCGCCGCCGACAGGCTCTCGCCGCGCCGCAGCGCCTCGTGCACGAACTCGATCAATAGAATCGCGTTGCGGACCGCGATGCCGGAGAGCGCAATCATCCCGATCATGGCCGTCGCCGTGAAAAACACCGGGTTGGGATAGCCGGCCACGGGATGCGTGAACAGGTTGAGCAGGTAGAAGCCGGGCATGATGCCGATCATGGTCAGCGGGATGCTGATCATCAGAATCAGCGGCATGAAGTAGCTGCCGGTTTGAAATATGAGCAGAATATAAATGCCGATGCAGGCGGCGCCGAAGGCGACGCCCAGGTCTCGAAACACGTCGAGCGTGATTTTCCATTCGCCTTCGCCGTTCCAAACGGCGCGCGTGCCGGGCGGCATGCTCCAGCCATCCCCGCCGCCGTTGCGATAATAAGTGCGCTCCGAGAGCGCCCTCAATCCCCCCTTAACGAGGGGGGCTGGGAGGGATGCTCCGTGCGCGACCAGGTCCGCCATCGCGTCCACGACCGCCTCCGCCGGCGCGCGCCCCGCCATCTCGGCGAAAACGTACACCACCCGCTCCAGATTCTTGTGGTAAATGGTCTGATCCTGGACGCTCTCTCTGAACTCTCCCAGCGCGCCCAGTTGGACCATCGGCCCGTTCTGACCTTTCAGATAGAGCGAGCGAAGGTCTTCCAGACTGCTTCGCTCCGATAGCGGCAGGCGCAGCACGATGTCGAGCGGATTGACCTCGCTTTTCACGTGCAGCGAAGTCGCCCGCTTGCCGGCGAGCGCCAGGGCGACGGTCTCCGCCACGTCCGCGGTCGAGACGCCGGAGAGCGCCGCCTTCTCCTTGTCGGTCGTAAACACCCACTTGGTCTGCCTGTCCTCAACGGTGCTATCGACATCGACGACGAACGGCTCGCGGCGCAGGCGTTCCTCGACCCGACGCGCGGCGACCGCCAGATCGCTGTAAGGACGGTCCAACGCGCCGTACACTTCTACGGTGAGAGTCGATATGACGGGGGGGCCGGGTGGAACCTCGACCAGCTTGAGATTCCCGCCCCAGGCCGCCGCGACTTCCTCCAGTTCCGGCCGCAGGCGCAGGAGAATCTCGTGCGACTGCTGCATCCGCCTGCGCTTGGGCAGCAGGTTGACGCGCAGGTCGGCGACGTTGGGACCCGTGCGCAAATAGTAGTGGCGCACGAGGCCGTTGAAATCCATGGCCGAGGCCATGCCGCAGTAGATCTGGAAATCGACGACTTCCGGCGCGCTGCGCAGCGCCTCGCCCAGCGCCCGCGCCGCCGCGTCCGTCGTCTCCAGCGTCGTGCCCTCCGGCATGTCCAGCACCAGCTGGAACTCGTTCTTGTTGTCGAAGGGCAGCATCTTGAGCGGAACCTGCCGCGCCGCCGCCAGCCACACGGCGTAACTGAAAAGGCCCGCCGTTACGGCCAACAGCCCCCAGGCCAGCAGCCGCGAGGCGAGAAACGGGCGCAGGACGCTGGAGTAGACGCGGTAGGTCAGGGTGCGTTCCAGGACCAGCGGGGTTTCCTCGCGCGCGCCATCCCCCCCAGCCCCCCTTGTTAAGGGGGGAGAAGGGCGCGCTTCGCGCTTGAGCATGTGGTAGCTCATCCAGGGCGTGATGGTGAACGCGACGACCAGCGACATCAGCATCGACAGCGGCACGTTCAGCGCCATCGGCCGCATGTAAGGCCCCATCATGCCGGTAATGAAAAACATGGGCACGAACGAGACGATCACCGCCAGGGTAGCCAGGATGATGGGCGGGCGGACTTCATTGACCGCCGAGAGCACCGCCCGCAAGGGCGACTCCCGGCCCATGCGCAGGTGGCGATAGATGTTCTCCACGTCCACGATGGGATCGTCCACCACGAGACCCAGCGCCAGCGTAAGCGCAAACAGCGTGACGCGATTGATGGTGTAGCCGAAGAGATAATTCACCAGCAGCGTGAGGGAGAAGGTGATGGGCACGGCGACCGCCACGATCAGGGCCTCGCGCCAGCCGAGCGTGAACGCGATCAGGCCGATCACGATCACGATGGCGACCGCCAGGTTCTCGACCAGTTCGTTGACCTTGTGGTTGGCGGTCTCGCCGTAGTTGCGGGTGGTGCGCGCGTGGACGCCGTCGGGCAGGAGCGTTTTTTCCAGCTCGGCGACCTTCTTTTCCACGGCGCGGGCCACCGTCACGGCGTTGCTGCCGCGTTTCTTGGCGACCGCCAGGTGCACCGCGGGATAATAGGCGCCGTCCCCGCTCCGCGTCTCGTCAGCGGGACCGAAACCGATCCAACTGGTGTGCTCCAGTTCATCGGGTCCGTCGATGACCTCCGCCACGTCGCGCAGATAGACGGGCCGGCCGTCGTGCACCCCGACCACGAGATTGCCCACGTCGGAGACGCGATCCAGGAACACGCCGGCATCCACGAGAAACGCGCGGTTGGTCTGCGAGAAGCCGCCGGCGGGCCGTTGCGCGTTGGAGACTGCGAGCGCGCGCGCGATCTCCAGCGCCGACACCGTATGCGCCGCCAACCGCTCGGACGACAGCTCCACCCGTACCACCCGCGGCCGGCCGCCCAGTACCTCCACGCGGTTGGTGTTGGGAACCGACTGCAGGCGGATCTCCAGCTCCTCGGCGATGCGCCGCAGATGATAGTCGCTGTACTCCTCCGGCCGCTCGCTCCACAGCGTCAAGTTCACGATGGGCACGTCGTCGATCTCCAGCGGCTTGACGACCCAGCCGGTGATCGACGCGTGAACCCGGTCCAGGTTGGACTGGAGCTTGTTATGGATCTTGACCAGGCTGTCCTCGCGGTCCTCGCCGACGTAGAAGCGCACCGTGACGATGGCCTGGCCGGGCCGCGACATGGAGTACACGTACTCGACGCCGTCGATCTGGTAGAGCAGTTTCTCCAGGCGCGTGGCGATGTTCTTCTCCACTTCCTCGACCGACAGGCCGGGAGCGGAGATGAACACGTCGGCGAGGGGGACGACGATCTGCGGCTCCTCCTCGCGCGGCGTCACCCAGAGTGCGACCGCGCCGCACAGGAGCGAAAGCAAAATCAGGATGATCGAGAGGTTCCCCGCCAGGAACACCTCGACGATGCGCTGCGTGAAGGGAGTCTTTTCGCTCATAGCGGCTACATCTCGTAGTTGCGCAGCGTGCTGTGCTTGCCCACCTGCGTGAACGGCGCCTCTTGGCTCATGGCGGTTACTGGGTCAAAAGCACGACTTCGCCGGGTGACACGCCGGAGAGCACTTCGACGAAGCCGTGTTCGCTGTGCTCGCCGATCTTGACCAGGCGGCGGTCCAGCCGGCCGCGGTCGATGACGTTGACGAATTGCAGTTGGCCGACCTCTTCCAGCGCGGAGAGGGGCATGCAGACACGCTCGCGCTCGCCGGCGGGGATGAGCAGGCGCCCGAACATGCCCGAGTAGAGACCCTCGTGCCGCGGGATGCCGACCTTGACCAGAAAGGAACGGCTGGCGGCCTCCGCCTCGGGCACGATTTCATCCACCGTCCCCGGCAGGGTGAGATCGAGCGCGTCGATGCGCACGGAGAGGCTGTCGCCCACTTTCAACGTCGTCGCCAGAAGTTCGCGCACGGGAGCCTCCAGGCGCAGGGCGGTCGCGTCGTAAAGGGACAGGAGGGGACGGCCGGGCGCGGCCATGTCCCCCGGTTCCGCCAGTCGGTCGACGACCACTCCCGCGACCGGCGCCCGGATGACGGCGTGCGTGGTCGCTACCTCGGCTTCGCGCACCGCCTGCCGGCCCCGCTCCAGCTCGGCCTCGGCCACGTGGTAAGCCGCCTCCTTCTGGTCCAGCGAGCTCTTGCTGGTGGCCTGGTTCTCAAACAGCGCCTTCTCGCGCTCGTAGGCCAGCTTAAGGTTCTTCAAGTTGGCCTCCAGGCTGGTGACGTTCTGGCGGGCCTGGGCGAGGCGGCTGGCCAGGTCGCGGCTGTCCAAAACGACCAGCACGTCGCCGGCGGCGACCTTGTCGCCCGCGCGCACGCGAATCTCCTGGATGGTCGCCAGAATCTTGGAGGAGACCTGGGTGCGACGCTCGGCGCGCAGCGTGCCCACGGCCTCCTCGATTACGTGCTCGGTAACCTGGTGCACTTCGGCGGTCGCGGAGGCGGGAGCGACGCGTTCGCCGGCCCGGGTCACGCGCTCGGGCGGCACGCGCGTGCTGAACACGCCGGACATCCACATGATGATCAGGATCAACGCGACCAGTCCCAAGAGGGCCGCAAGGACCTTCCGGGCGACGACAAGGTACTTCTTCATGAGCCTGACTCCCCGTAACGGCGACATCCTGTCGCCGGTCGTGTCGGCATCCTACCGACACATGCGTGCGCGGCGGCCTGGAGGCCGCCGAGACCGGCGACAAGATGTCGCCGCCACGATCACGCTTTACCGCACCTCGCGCACGATCTCGTCGATCACGCGGCGGCTGTCGATGCCCTCCGCCTCGGCGTGGAAGTTGGTGATGATGCGATGCCGCAGGACGGGGTAGGTCATGGCCAGGATGTCCTCGCGGGCCACGCACTCGCGGCCCTCCAGGATGGCGCGGGCCTTGGCGCCGATCACCATGTACTGGCTGGCGCGCGGCCCTGCCCCCCACGCCACGTAACGCTGGATGAAATGCTGCAAGGCCGACAGGTTGTCCCCGCCCGCACGCTCCTTGCGCACCGGCCGCGTCGCCTCGCTGATACGCACCGCCAACTCCACCAGCTCGCCCGAGATCGGCATCCGTCGCACCAACCCCTGGATGTCCAGAATCTCCTGCGCCGACAAGACGGCCCCCAAGTCCGGCAGATACGCCGAGGTCGTCTCCTTGACGATGCGCACCTCGTCCTCGCGCGGCGGATAGTCCAGATAGAGGCTGAACATGAAGCGGTCCAACTGCGCCTCGGGCAGGGATAGGTCCCCTCCTGCTCGATGGGATTCTGCGTCGCCAATACGAAGAAAGGCTCCGGCAGGCGATGCAGCGTGCCCGCCGAGGTGACGCTGTGCTCCTGCATGGCCTCCAGGAGCGCCGCCTGCGTCTTGGGCGGGGTGCGGTTGATCTCGTCCGCCAGCACGATGTTGGCGAACAGCGGCCCGGGCACGAAGCGGAAGATGCGCTCGCCGCTGGCGCGATCCTCGTGCATGATCTCCGTCCCCGTGATGTCGCTGGGCATGAGATCGGGCGTGAACTGAATCCGTTTGAAGGAGAGATTGAGGATGCGCGAGAAGGTCCGCACGATGCTGGTCTTGGCCAGCCCGGGCACTCCGATCAGGAGCGCGTGCCCGCCCGAGAAAAGCGCTACCAGCATCTGCGCCAGAATCTCCGCCTGGCCCACGATCACCTTGGCCAGCTCGGCCTCCAGGCGCCGTCGCACCTCGCCCATCTCGGCCACCTTGGCGCGGTCGGACAGCTCCGTCACCGGCGTCCGCGACAGTTCATTCGGATTGCTTCCAAGTAAATCGGTCAACGTCGTCTCCTCAAAGTCCTCCGGTTGCGTCCGTCTTTATACCCCGTTTGGACGGATTTGGCAATGAATTGATGGAAAGCCGCCCGGTATCTCTGTTATGCTGCGGTAAGTGCCGTTTAGCAGGAAGTACTTTCGCGAGAAAAATGAACCGAGTGCTCGAGTAGCGGCGCGCCGAAAGGTACTGGCATGCGCGTTGCGCCTTCGCGCCGCGTATCGAGAGGACGGCTTAACGCTACCGCTCTCCTGGGAACGGCAGTAAGTCAACAAACGGGTTAAGAGCCTCAAATGCTGCGCGCGG
The DNA here is from genome assembly GCA_015075175.1 of bacterium. Lineage (GTDB taxonomy): Bacteria > Hinthialibacterota > Hinthialibacteria > H5-UNCL2 > H5-UNCL2 > H5-UNCL2. Next base: position 178,865 of record JABTUV010000006.1, on the reverse strand, counting down.
TCCTCCTTACCTCTCTGCTCGTAATTCTCCTGTCGGGTTCGTCCGCGGTCCGCGCCCCGCTGGTCCTGAGCGCGACCGAGCTTGCCGGCCTGTCGGCGCGCGCGCAAGGCGATCCCGTGGTCGCCCGCTGGAAGTCGTCGCTTCTCGCCGAAGCCGACCGCATGCTGGCCGCCACGCCGGAGATTCCCGCCGAGGGCGGCGGCTGGTATCACGACTATTTCTGCCCCACGCACGCGCGGCAACTGGTGTACGTCGGTCCGGGCCGGCATCGCTGCCCGGTTGACGGCGAGATCCTCTCCGGTCCACTCTACGACGCGGCGCGCCGTTATTTCGTGCACGCCGACAACGCCCGCCGCGTGCGCCAGCTGGGACTGGCCTACGCGCTCTCCGGCAGGATCGATTACGCTTCGGGCGCCCGCCAGTACCTGCTGGCCCTGGCGGAGCGTTATCCCGACTGGCCGCTGCGCGGCCGGCGGCCCGGCCGCGCCCCTCTGGACGGCGCCCGCATGTTCGCCCAGACGCTGGACGAAGCCATCCAGGGGCTGGCACTGCTGCAGGGATATGATCTGACCCGTGACAGTTCCGTCTATTCCAGCCGCGATCGCGAAAGGGTCGAGACGCGCCTCTTCCACGAGATGATGCGCACCATCAATCGCCCTGCGCCGGGGCCGTCCAACTGGCACACCTGGCACAACGCCTATCTTCTCTCCGCGGGATACGCGCTGGACGACGCCACGCTGGTCCGGCGCATTCTGGACGGCCCCTGGGGTGTGCGCGAGCAGTTGCAGCGCTCCGTCGACGGCGACGGCTTCTGGTACGAGGGCGCCATCAGCCTATCATTTCTTCGCCCTGACCGCGCTGGTCGAAAGCGCCGAAGCCGCTTGGCGTCACGGCGAGAACCTCTGGGAGGACCCGAGGTTGGTCGGCATGTTTTCCGCGCCGCTGGCGCTGGCGTGGCCGGACGGGCGCTTTCCCGCCCTCAACGACTCGCAAGCCGAATCGATCTCCGACTATGCCGACCTCTATCGCGTGGCCTACGCCCGCACGCACCGCGAGGAGTTTCGCTATCCCTTCTTCCACGCGCCGGAGGACGGCTTTTACGCCGCCGTCTATCCTGCAACCGGCCCGCGTCCGCGCGAGGTGCTGCTCCAGTTCAAGAGTCAGAACCTGCGCGCCGCGGGACTCTCGCTCCTGCGCAATCCGCGCATCCCGCAGGACGCCGCCATCCTCAAGTACGGTCCGCACGGCGGCAGCCACGGCCATTTTGACAAGCTCTCGCTGCTGCTCTTCTGCGGCGGGCGGGAGCGGCTGCTGGACCCGGGCACGGTGCGCTACGGAGTGCCCAGTTATACCACCTGGTACAAGACAACCCTGGCGCACAACACCCTCGTCGTGGACGGCCAGACCCAGCTGGCGACCACCGGCCGCGGCCTGGGTTTCGGCGAGACGCCCGCCGGCGACTGGGCCCGCGCCGCCTGCGACACCGCCTATTCCACCCTCAACCTGGACCGCACGGTCTTTCTCGGGCCTGATTTTCTCATCGACGTGTTTCGCGTGGACGGCGACGAGCCGCATACTTACGATCTGGCCTACCACATCCCGGGGAACCTGACTTTGAACGTGGAGACGGCGTCGGCGGAGATCCCCCTGCCGACCGACGCGGCTCCGGCCTATCAACATCTTGCCAACCTCCGCATGGCCGCCGGAGCTGCGCCGTGGAAGGCGGAAGTTCTCGACGGCACCTCGGTTTTGCGTCTGTGGGGCGCGGGCGAGGCGCAGACGCTCTACTGCGCCGACGCCCCCCGGCGTTCTGCCCACGGATCGCGTGCCCATCATCCTGGTGCGGCGACAGGCGGCCTCGACCGTGTTCGTGCATCTCCTGGATTGGAGTGTCACGGGCCTGCCGTGGGACTATACTGTGATCGAGGGCGACGTGACGGTGCGACTGCAGCCGGCGGGCGAGCGCGTGCGCTACGTGTTCACGTTTCCGCGCGACCCCGGGCGCGCCCTCGAGGCGACGCGCCAGTGAGGAGCGCCGCAACTTATCTTGAAGGAGCAGGAGTGCTGACGATGCGTTTCCTTTTGTTCCTGGTTTCATTCTTTCTTTTGACGGCGCAATGCTTCCCCGCGCATCCGGGTCTGCTTTTCGACGAGCCGATGCTGCGGAAATCCGGGCGAAAACCGAGCGCGTGGACTGGGCGCGGCAGTGGCGGGCGGAGCTGCTGGAGAGCGCGGACGCGGCGCTCTCGGCGACGCTCTTCCTGCCCGACCAGGGCGCCGGCTGGTCGCACGACTACGTGTGCGCGCGCGACGGCCGCCCCCTGGTGGGCAAGTCGCCCACGGCGCATGAGTGTCCCGAGTGCGGCGCCGTCTACTCGGGCGGCTACTACGATCTGGCCTATCTCTGCCACGTTCACGCCGAAAACGGCCGCCGCGCCCAGGACTTGGCGGTCGCCTGGGCGCTCTCCCGGCAACGCAAGTACGCCGAGGCGGCCCGCGACCTGCTCGTGGCCTATGCGCGGAAATACCCCAGCTGGCCCCAGCACACCGTGCGGCCCGGACGCGATCTCTCCATCGGCGGCAAGATGTACGCCCAGACGCTGTCGGAGGCGGCGGGCATCCTGCCCTTCGTCGCGGCCTACGACACCACGTACCAGAGCGGCGTTTACAGCGACGAGGATCGCCGCCTGATCGAGAACCAGTGGTTCCGCGAGGCGGCGCGTGTCATCCGCGGCCGCAACTCGGGCCGGAGCAACTGGCAGACCTGGCACAATGCCGCCCTGCTCTGGATCGGCTACGCCCTGGACGACGCCCGCCTGGTCGAGCGGGCGCTGGACGGCGACTGGGGCGTGCGCCGGCAACTGGAGGAGAGCATCGACGCCGACGGCTTCTGGTACGAGGGCAGCCTCACCTATCACGTGTACGCTCTGCGCGCGCTGGTCCACAGCGCGGAGGCGGCCCACTTCCACGGCGTCAATCTGTGGGAGCATCCCAAGTTGGTGCGCATGTTCCTCGCCCCCATCGAGCTGGCGTGGCCCAACGGGCGGCTTCCGGCGCTCAACGACGCGGCCCGCTCGGACGGCCGGCCCGACACGGTCTTCCGGTCGGCCTTCGCCGACTTGTGCCGCGTCGCGGCCCGGCGCACCGGCCGGATTGAAATCCGCCTGCCTTACAGCCGGCAGCAACCGGGCGAGGCGGCGGTGTTCTACACGCCGGAAAACCAACCGCCGCAGACGGTGCGCCCGCCGCTGGCCAGCGTCAACTTCCCCGCCCAGGGCGTGGTGCAACTGCGCGGCGGGCGCGATCCCGGCAGCGCCGTCATGCTCGATTACGGACCCCACGGCGGCGGCCACGGCCACTTCGACAAGCTGCAACTCTTGGCCTATATCGGCGGGCGCGAGCGGCTGATCGATCCGGGCACGGTTCGCTACAGCCTGCCCGTGCACGGCGGCTGGTACCGGCAGACGCTGGCGCACAATACGGTCGTGGTGGACGGGGAGTCGCAGCGGGCGACGGAAGGTCAACTTCTGCGCATGGACCGAACCGAGCTGGGCGACTGGGCGCGTGCCGCCGCCGACATGGCCTACGCGGGCGTGCGCATGGATCGCACCGTCTTTCTTGGACCCGAGTTTCTCGTGGACATCTACCGTATCGACGCGGCCAACTCGCATACTTATGATCTGGCCTACCACATAACCGGGCGGCTGCGCTGCTCGGCCGGCCTTCCGGACGCCACCATCCCCCTTCCCTCGGAGGCCTCGCGCGCCTACGGCTACTTGACCGACCTGCGCGCCGGCCGCGTGGACGGCGCCTGGATGGCCGAGATCGCCGACGAGACGGGCCTGCTCCGCCTCTCCGGCGCGCCCGAGCCCGGTACCGTCCTGTGCGCCGCCCTAGGACCCGGCTACAGTCCCGCCGAGAGCGTGCCCGTCCTCTTCGTGCGTCGCGTGGGGCGCACGCTGACCTTCTTTCACGTCCTGGACTGGGGACCGCAGAGGCTGGAGTGGAGTACTCGCGCGCGCGAGAACGGGGACGTCGTCTTGTCGCTGCCGGGCCGCCGCGCCACGCTCACCTTCCCCGCCGACCGCGCCGGCAAGGTGGAACTGGTGCAAGTGCGATAGCACGTATGGGACCCATGGGACGCGGCGAAATTGACGCTGTTGCATGGTTGTGTTAGCGTAACCACTCGACTGGCGTAGGGTGCGCATCGCGCACCGACTCGCATTCGACTCGAACCATTGAGGTTTGGCGGACGGTATGCCTATTTCCGACAAGAAGGACTTCTACCAGATACTGGACGTGCCGCGCAATGCCACGCCGGAGGAGATCAAGAAGGCGTATCGCAAGGCGGCGCTCAAGTACCATCCCGACCGCAATCCGGGCGACAAGGGGGCCGAGGAGCGCTTCAAGGAGGCCAGCGAGGCCTACGCCGTGCTCTCCGACCCCAAGAAGCGGCAGGTTTACGACCAGTTCGGTTACGACGGTCTGCGGGGCGGGCCGGGCGCCGGCGACTTCGGCGGCTTCACCGACATCTCGGAGATTTTCGGCAGCTTCTCCGACATCCTGGGCGACCTGTTCGGGATGGACATGGGGGGAGGCCGTCGCGGGTCGCGGCGCGGCGACGACTTGCGCTACGACCTCACCATCACGCTCAAAGAAGCGGCGCTGGGCTGCGAGAAGACGCTGGAGGTTCCGCGCTACGAGCCGTGCGAGAGCTGCTCGGGCACGGGCGCGGCGCCCGGCAGCCGGCCCAAGCTGTGCCCCCGTTGCCACGGCGCGGGGCAGGTGCGATTCTCGCAGGGCTTCTTCTCCGTCTCGCGCACCTGCGATCGCTGCGGCGGCGCCGGCCGCACCATCGACACCCCCTGCGGCGCCTGCCAGGGACGCGGACTCGCGCTCAAGAAGCGTAAACTCACCGTGCGCATCCCCGAGGGCGTGGACAACGGCGTCCGCCTGCGCATGAGCGGCGAAGGCGAGGCCGGCCTGGGCGACGCGCCTCCCGGCGACCTTTACATCTATCTTTCCGTCCAGTCCCATCCGCTCTTCGAGCGGCAGGGCGACGACCTCGTCTGTAGCGTGCCCATCACCTTCGTAGACGCCTGTCTGGGCGGCGAAATCGAGGTCCCCACGCTGACCGAGAAGGTGCGCATGAAAATTCCCGCCGGCACGCAGAGCGGCAAGGTCTTCAAACTGCGCGGCCAGGGCATGCCCAACCCGCGCGGCTACGGCCGCGGCGACATCCTCGTGCGTGTGCACGTGGAAGTCCCCACCCAGCTCACCGCCCGCCAGAAGGAACTCCTGCGCGAGTTCGCCGAAATCTCCGGCGAACGCGCTTATCCCGAAAAAAAGTCGTTCCTGGATCGACTGGCGGAGATGTTCTCATGATCGTCGGCAAAGTCGCACAAATCCTGGATGACAGCCTGATCGTCCTCAACGTGGGCGCCCGCGACGGCGTGAAGGTCGGCATGCGCATGGTCGTGTTTGAGGAGGGCGAGGAGGTGCGCGACCCGGAGACCCAGAAGTCGCTGGGGCGCGTCAGATTGGTCAAGGGCATGATCGAGGTGGTGCACGTGCAGGAGGCGATGTCCCAGGCCACCGGCGCGCAGGAGACGCCGCAGCCGGGCGGGACCGTCCTGTCGGAGAAGATGGTCAAGGAGAACATCTACTTCGGCCTCGTCTCCAAGGCGCACCGCATGAACGTGATGCGCGAAGAGATGGTGGGGCGCAAGAGCTCCGGCCCCATCCGCGTGGGCGACGGGGTGCGCGAAGTGTCGTAGGGTGCGCACCGCGCACCGCCGTCGAGACCGACAGGGTTGAGCGAAGCGCGCAGCGCGAAGTGTCGTAGGGTGCGCACCGCGCACCGCCGTCGAGACCGACAGGGTTGAGCGAAGCGCGCAGCGCGAAGTGTCGTAGCGTGCGCACCGCGCACCGCCGTCGAGACCGACAGGGCTGAGCGAAGCGCGCAGCGCGAAGTCGAAGCGCGGCTTGAATGCTGAGAACCGACTTGATGCGGCCTTGGCTCCCTTAACACGGCGGGGCGCGGGGGACGATGCGTATAGGCACCATGCAGCTTCAGAGGCCGCCCTTCGACACGGACGGCCTGAAGCGAAGGAGGGTCGTGAGCGCTCGCGCAAGTTCCGCGCGCCTCAGGCCATCCTGCTCAGGGCTGTCGGATTAGTTATCAGGCTTCTCTCAAGGCGGTCGGGGTGGCAATAAGTGCCATGCTCACGTTTGTCAAGGCGGTGACGTGACTCTGCGCCGGGCTGTCGGGGAGGAGACTGGAGCATGTTAAACCGCCTCTTGAGCGCGGGACTGAGGCGTCCCTTCCCGAAGACCTCTCCCATCCCCCGCGAGAGCCTCCTCGTCTTCGCCGCCGCGCCCCTTGTCTTCTTCATCGCGTCCGCTCTGCGCCCCGTCATGCTCAATGCGGACTATCTCTTCTTCGCCCGAGACGGCGCGGGCCGCGCGTTTCTCTCCCCGGTTGGACGCGCACACGCTCGGCCTCTATCCGCTGGTTATTTCCGACTCTTGTCGCTGCTCTTCTCCATTTTCCCAGCGAAATCTTCTGCCGGCAAGGCCCTGTCCATCGTCTGCGCCGCCGCCTCGACCACGCTTCTCTACCTGCTTGTAATGGGTCTGTTCGGGACTGAATGCTGGCGCGGGTTTCCGCGTTCTTTCTCCTTTGCATCCCTCGATGTGGTTCTGGGCGGCGGAACCGGCCCTGGACTGGCCGTGGCTGGCGTTGACGCTGGGCGCGCTGCTTTTCTTTTGAGAGAGCCGGCGCGCGGCGGCTGCTGGTCGGCTCCGGCGCCCTGGCGGACTGGCCTGGCAGTTTCGCTATACGACCCAGTTCCTCCTGCCCGTGGTCGTGATCGTGAGGCGTGGCGGTATCGCGTCCGGCATCCCGCGCCGTGGCTGGCGCTGGCGCTGGCTGGGCGCGTTTGCAGTCGCCGCCGGTCCGCAAATGCGTCTCTCGCAGCGCGCTGGGCGGGCCGTTCACCACGCCAGGGCGCATGAACGTGCTCTTCTACTCGCTGTATTTCACACCGATGCGACCGCCGCCACGTGGCTGGAGAACTGGCCCAAAATACCGCCGGGACTGTCCACCTGGGATGCGATCCGCATGGCGCCGGTCCGGTCGCCGCCAACTTCGCCCGTAACCTGGGGCGCTTCGCCCGCGACCCCTGGGTACTGCGTTTCCCCTGTCGCTCTTGATCCTGGTGGGTGCGGTCAGGCTGACCTGGCGGAACGGACGCGCGACGGCCCTGCTCTTGTGGCCCGCCGCCTGTTATCTGGCGGGATCGCCCTGGTGTGCGCGCGAGCCGCGCTTTCTCCTGCCGCTCATCATCTGTCTGCTTGCGCCCGTGGCGATGGCGGCGTTCCTGCCAAGACAAGGCGGGCGCGCGCGGGACGTGGCACTATCCCGCGCCGCTGGCGCTGTCGCTGGGGCTTCTGGCTTTGGACGCCCGATACCGCGCCGCGCAGCGCGCGCGGAAAAGGCCATTCCCGCCGTCGCTGCGACCCTGGCTGAACACGGTGTGGAAACCGCGCGGGTGGTCGTGTCGTCTGATCCGGGGTTCTACTTTGTAGAAGGGGGCCGATTGGCCGCGTATCGGCCGTTGCATCCGTCCGGCGAGGCGCCGCCGGCTTCCCCCGACGAGGCCGCGGCCTGGTTGGAGCGGCAGGGCGCGCGCTTTCTGGTACTCGAGAGCATGAACGTGCCGGCGCTGGCGCCCGGCCTTGCTTGCTTCTCTCCGGCACCCAGCCGCCCGGACTCAAGCTTCTCCTGCGCCGTCCCCCGCCCTTCGAGTGCGCGGTATTCCAGCTGAGGAACTGACCTTCCGCGCGGGCGGTCTCGCTTCATCGGGTTCGTGATCGTAATCGTGCTCGTAATCTTGCTCGATTACGAACACGAGCAAGATTAAGATTAAGAATCGTAATCGGAGCCGGCGGGAGCTTCGACGGGATCGTCGGAGTTTCCCTCCGCGGTCGGCGGCCCCAGAGGTAGTGCCTCAGGAGTCCATGCACGATGTAGCCCGAAAAGACGACCAGGAGCATCGCCTCCCGCATCTGGATCGCGATGGCGGCGACGAAGAGCAACCCGACGAGGAAGTAAAAGTTGCGCCGCACGCGCGCAAAGGCAGGCCGCTTGGGGTTGATGTGTAGCACGTTGAGACCATCAGTCCGGCCAGAAGCAGCGTGCCGGTCATGAAGATCACGCGCACCGCGGGCGAGCCGACGGCCACGGGGATGCCGTAGTAGTGCAGAAAGAGGATGAGCGAGGCCAGCGTGCCCGCGGGCGCGGGCGAAGGCAGGCCCAGAAACTCGCCCTTCTCCACGCTCACCGCCTGCACGTTGTAGCGCGCCAGCCGCAGCGCCGCGCAGATGGCGAAGATGCCCAGGATGGCCACCTCCAGCTTGGTGATGCCGGAAAAGAACAAAGCGTAAAGCATGACGGACGGCGCCACGCCGAACGACACCATGTCCGCCAGCGAGTCGTATTGCATGCCGAACTTGCTGGTCGTGCGCGTGAGGACCGCGGCCAGCCCGTCCAGCCCGTCGAAGAAGGCGGCTACGAGCAGGCAGGTCGCCGCGTTGGTGAAGTTGGGATGCAGCGTGATGGAGGCGCTCGGATCGGGTACCCGCATCAACGCCTTGACCGCGAACTGGATCGCCAGGATGCCGAAAAAGAGGTTGAAGGTCGTGAACAGGTTGGGCAGGAGATAGACGCTGCGCACCACCTGCCGGCGGTCTTCCGGCGAGAAGCCCTCCAAGCCGCGGCCCGTCCGGCCCTTGAGCCGGCCGCCTTTGGGAGGGGGAGGATCGGAATCTCGCAGCATCATTTTCGGTCTTAATCTTGCTCTTGATCTTGCTCGTGCTCGTAATCGATTACGGGCACGATGCCGATTCCATCGTAATCGATCACGATGAGGACGTCATGGAACGGGGCGGCAGGCCCATGGCGGCCCGCGCCAGGCGCACGTAATCGGCGGTCGTGCCACAGCAGCCGCCGATGACGGTAGCTCCCGCGTCGACCAGTGCCGGAACCTGGGCCGACATGGACTCCGGCGTCTCCAGATAGACCACTTTGCCTCCCGCCAACCGCGGCAGACCGGCGTTGGGCTGGCACATGATGGGACCGGAGACGACGGCGCGCAGGCGTTTGACGATCTCGATGTGGTCGGCGATACCCAGGCCGCAGTTGCAGCCGACCACGTCGGCGCCCAGCCCCAAGGCCGCCTCGGCCGTCTCCTCGGGCGTGGTTCCCATCATGGTGCGGTAGCCGTCCACGACTTTGTCAAAGGTCATGCTGACGATGAGGGGGAGTCGGCAGAGCTCGCGCATGGCGGCGACCGCCAGGCGCAGCTCGGCCAGGTCGATGACGGTCTCGATGATGATGGCATCGACGCCGCCGTCCACAAGTCCGCCGATCTGTTGGCGGAAATTGTCCAGCGCCTCGCCCTCGCTGATGTCTCCCAGCGGCTCGACCAGTTCGCCCAGGGGACCGATATCGCCGGCCACGAGCGCGTATTCGCCGGCGGCGCGACGTGCGATCTCGGCCGCCCGCCGGTTGACCTCATGCGCGCCCACGCCTTCCATGTGCGCCAGCGCCAGCTTGTGCGGGCTGCCGCCGAACGTGTTGGTCAGGATGATCTCCGCTCCCGCCTCGACGTAGCGCCGGTGGATGTCCTCGATGCGCTCGGGCATGGTGAACAGAAGCTGCTCGGGGCACAGCGCCTTGGGATCCAGGATTTGCGCCTGGGTTCCCATGGCCCCGTCGCCGACCACGAGCTGCCCGCCCAAGAGCCGCGCGCGGATATCTTCGCGTGTCCCCGCCGAGGTGGTAGCCATCCCAATCCCGCCTTCTTGATCTTCAATCTTAATCTTAATCTTAATCTTAATCTTAATCTTGCTCTTGCTCTTGCTCTTGCTCATGCTCTTGCTCTTGCTCTTAATCTTAATCGACGACCCTCGCCCACCGCTCACGGGCGGGAACGCCTGTCCCACCCGCCTGACGAGAGCCTAACATTCCTTCGCGGGAAAAACCGCCAATCGCGCGCTCAACCACGCCGTGATTCCACTCGCGCGCGCGTCGAGTCGTGGTTGCGTCCGCCGCGGCGCCTGTATCGACGGACGCCGTCTAGCGCGGCCAATCCCAGACCACTTCTCCCGTCAACTCCTGCGTGAACCCGCTTGCCTCGAAAACCCTCGCCTGCCGCGGCGCGGATGGCGCGTTCTTTGTCATTTCGACCGCAGGGAGAAATCTTCCCCACAATGCAGCACACCCACTCCACCGCGGGACCTCTCTGTCATTTCGACCGCAGGGAGAAATCTTCTGTGTTGTCCGACCCGCTTTAGCGGCGGGGAAGATTTCTCCCTGCGGTCGAAATGACAGCGACCCGGCAGCGGGCCGGCCCCAACTCCGAGCTTGACTTTATATTTGATATTGCCTAGAGTTTTTTCAACTTGCATCACCCGGAGACGGATGGAAAGCCTCCCTATTGAGGCTTTTTTCATACCGAAGGGGTTGGTGTGTACGTTCGCGGAAGCGTAGCCCGCTTTCGCAACGACGCCGTACCGCCGGCATCCTTGTCGGCAGGCGCAGCACCCCTCGATACGGCCTGCGGCCTACTCGGGGCAAGGCGCTGCGCAACTACAAAAGGAAAGGAGAAAAACCACACAGTGCAGCCAACGTATCGACCCAGCAAGTTGCGGCACAAGCGGAAGCACGGCTTCCGACACCGCATGGCGACGCGATGGGGTCGCGCGGTACTCAAGAACCGGCGGCGCGTGGGACGCAAGCGCCTGTCGGCATGACCCCTCGCCATCCCCACCGCTATCCGCGCCGGGTGCGCCTCACCCGGTCGGCGGAGTTCGAGGCGGTGTTCGCGTGTCGCCGCAGCCTCTCGCTGCCGGCCATGCGCGTCTACTGGAGGGATAATGGAGGCGGCGGTTGGCGACTCGGCCTGGTCGTCAACCGCAAGGTGGGACCTGCCCACGTACGAAACCAATTGAAAAGGAGACTCCGAGAAATCTTTCGCGTGCATCGCGGAGAATGGCAAGGAAGCCGGGACCTGGTCCTCAACGCTGCCCCAACCCTGGCGCGTCTCGGCTTCCGGGAGTTGGAAGCGAGCGTCTGTGACGCGGTCTTGCGCCTGTCCGGCGGGGTGGACCCAACCCCGCCGACCCGAACACCCGAACCGACGGGCGCCCTTCCGGAACCAGAGGTTTAGGCATCCGATGCTGGCACGGCTCAGTATCGTTTTGATTCGCGTATACCGACTCGTCTTGGGACCTTGGACGCGCGGCGCCTGCCGCTTTTATCCCAGTTGCTCCCATTACGCGGAGGAGGCGTTCCGAGTCCACGGTTTCTGGCGTGGACTCGCGCTCGCCGGTGCGCGGCTCTTGCGCTGCCATCCCTGGCATCCGGGCGGTTATGATCCCGTCCGGCCCGCCCCGCCGCGCTCCCGCTGAACCCGGCGCGCGCGAACCGGATTTCCGTCGCTGATGGAACAGGATTCGCGCAAGTTTTTGTTCATCGCCCTCGTGGGCCTGCTCATGCTCTATTTCTGGTGGCAGGAACGAGACTACCAGAAGCGACTGGCCGAGTGGGCGCGGGAACATCCGGAAGCGGCGGAGAAATTGGATCCGCGCTACCGGCCGCGACCCACGCCTTCGCCGGAACGGGAGGCGCTGCCGGCGTCTGCGGCGACGCCGGAGACGGTGGCCGCCCTTCCCGCCGGCGCCGCCAGCCTGTCGGAGGCGTTCGCGCGCGCCGTGCTCGAGGCGACAGAGTCCACGCACGTCATCGCCACGCGGCGCATGAGACTGACCTTCTCTTCACGCGGCGGGCGGTTGGTGTCGGCGCGGCTCCTGGACTATCCGGAAATCTACCCCAACCGGCGCTTTCTGGAAATCCACCGCCAGCAGCGGACCGGCGCGGTCCGCGCGTACCTCGATCGCTTGCTCGCCGACCAGGCCGAACACGCGGCGCGGTTGGCCGGCGGGCGCAAACGCGACCGTCTGGACCCCGCCGATCCCGCCGACTATGCCCTCCTCGCCGACACCGGCGTGGAATTGGTCGCCGAAGGGCAGCGGCCCCTGGGTCTCCTCCTCCCCGACGGGCCGGACGACGGCGATCTCCCCTACACCTTCCATTCTTCCACTGACGCCGACGGACGGCCCGTTCTCTCGATGCTCGCCCAGCTGGGGGCGGCGACGCTGGAGAAGCGCCTCACCTTTCCCACCGACGGCTACGAAATCGGCGTGTTCCTGCGTGTCGAGACCGCGCCCGGCCTCGATTTGCCCGACGAACCTCTCGCCTTGCGCTGGGAGGGCGGCGTCGGGCGCGTCTTTCCCGAGGAGACCAAGACCTACCATCGCGCCATCTACAGCCTGGAAGGCGACCATGAGGAGCTGCCCGCGCCCAGCGTGGAGGGCAAGGCCAACAAAAACGGCGGCCGCTACGCCCTCTCCGGCAGCGTCAAGTGGGCCGGTGTGGACAGCCGCTACTTCATGGCCGCCTTTCTCTCCACCAGCGAGTCCAACGGCGCCAGCTTCGACGCCGCCCATCCGCGCGGATGGCCCGAGACGGTGCGCGCGAGCGCCAACCTCGCCCTGCCTTTCAACGAGGCCGCGCCGGAAGGCGGCCGCCGCCACGACCTCCGCCTGTACCTCGGTCCCCGCGACTACGACCACCTCAAGGCGACCGGGATCGGCCTGGAGGACAGCCTCTACGGCGGCATCACCGGCCCCATCTGCATCCTCATGCTGTGGATTCTCAATGGTTTCCACTATCTTTGGCCCAATTACGGCATGGCCATTCTGCTCCTGACCATCGTGGTGCGACTGGCGATGTTCCCCCTGGTGCACAAGCAGACGCAGGCGATGCGGCGCATGCAGAAGCTGTCGCCCCTCATCAAGGACATCCAGGCGCGCCACAAGGACAATCCCCAGCAGGCGCAGAAGGAGCAGTTCGAGCTGTTCAGGAAGCACAAGGTCAATCCCATGTCGGGATGCCTGCCCCTGATCGCCACTTTGCCCATCTTCATTGCGTTGTATTACACCACGCAGAACACCATCGGGCTGCGGGGCGAGCCGTTCTTCTTGTGGATGCGGGACCTGTCGGAACCGGACACGCTCTGGTTCCTGCCCTTCCAGGTTCCCTTTTTCGGGGGGTTGTTCGACATCAACCCGCTGCCGCTGGCGGGCGCGATTCTGATGGGTTGGCAGATGGCGCAGACCAACATCGATCCCAAGCAGAAGCCGATGATGGCGATGATGCCGGTGATGATGCTGCTCATCACGTGGCGGCTGCCCTCGGGAACCAACCTGTATTTCATGATGAGTTCGCTCTTCCAGATGGGGCAGCAGTGGCTCATCAACCGGATCGAGAAAGATGAGCCGGCGGGGGCGCCGGCGCCGGCGACCGCCGCCGGCGAGGCGCCCAAAATGGAAACGCGCGAACGGCCCGCGCGCGAAAAAATCCGGTCGGGCCGCACCAAATCACGCAAATAAGGACATGATTGGAGCCATGAAAACGGAAGTCATCAAGAAAGCCAAGACGGTTCAGGAAGCCATCCAGGCCGGACTCGCCGAGCTGGGCGTGGAACGCGACCAGGTGGAAGTGAAAATCTTGCAGACGGGCGGCGGCATCCTCAGCTGGTTTGGGCTGGGGCGCGCTACCGTCAAGGTTTCGCTCTGCCAGGAGGAGGGCATCGCCGCCCAGCATGTCGCCTCCGAAATCATCCGGCGTATGGGCGTTTCCGCCCTGGTTTCCGCCAAGTCGGAAGGCGACGAGTGCCGCGTGACCGTGTCGGGCGCGGGCAAGAGCCTGATCGGCGCGCGCGGCGAGGTGCTGGACGCGCTTGAATACATGCTGGAGCGCATCCTCAACAAGGGCGGGCGCGAGGATCGCATCCGCGTCTACCTGGACGTGGACGATTATCGCCTGGAGCGGGAGGAGGAATTGCGGGCCATGGCGCGGCGCAAGGCCGACGAGGCGGTGCGGACCGGCTCGGTCGTCGAGATCACGCGCCTGTCGCCCTCCGAACGGCGCGTGGTGCATACCTACTTGAAAGAGTATGGGCGCGTGGAGACTCGGAGCTTGGGAGACGACAACAACCGGCGCATCCAGGTGTATCCCAAGGGGATGACCCCGCCGGAGGCGCCGGCGGAGGAGCGGGGAGGGCGCGAGGGACGCGAGGGGCGTCCGCGGCATCGCCGCCGGCGCCCGGAGGGCGCCAGCGAAGGCCGGCCCGATCGGCCGCCGCGGCCGGTGTCGGCCAACGCCGCAACCGGTGGCAGCGAAGCGACCGGCGAGGGCCACCCGGGTCGTCGTCGCCGCGGCCGCCGCGGCGGCCGTGGCCGCCGCCGCCCCGAGGGCGACCATCGCCACGCCGACAATCCGTCCAACTAGCACGCTGCGCGGGTGCCACACCCTTTGTGCTCAATACTGTGCACAGGAGAGTCGAGGTTCCCTCTAGACGCGAGCGAGTGACGGATACCCTGGAGTTCGTTGGACCACCCTTTTGAGTACAAAGGGTGGTACCCGGGCGTTGATGCAACCACACCCGACGTCCAACGGTTGGAATAAACCATGCACGTGCTCTGGGCCAGTCTACCAGCCTGGATTTTTCTTTTGCTGGTCAGTCCTATCGGCCTTCTGGCCTTGTGGCCGTTTCTGTCCGCGCGCCGCGCGCCCGCCGTGCTCCTGGCGCCCGTGCTCGGCTGGGGACTCCTCAACTATCTTCTCTGGATGCTCGGATTTCTCCGCCTTCCCTACGCGGCGACCACCATCTGGATTCTCCTGTCTCTCCTGTCGGGCGGCTCGCTGGCGTTTCTCTGGTTGCGGCGGGCGCGGCTGGGGCGGCTCTGGCGCGCCGGACGACGTTTCATTCTTGCGGGTATCGCGCTCTTTCTCGTCGCCCACCTTTATCTCGCCCTCATGCGCAGCGCCCGGCCCGACATCCTCGGCCAGGAAAAGTTCATGGACTTGGCCATGTTCAACTCGCTCTACCACCACAGCGTGATTCCGCCGCTGGACCCCTGGCTCTCCGGCTATCGCGTCAACTACTACTATGGCGGCTACATGGCGGCGGCGACCTGGGCCAAAGCGATGGGCGCGCGGTCCACCCTCGCCTATAACGTCAACCTGGCGCTGCTCTTCGCCCTGGCGTGCCTGGGCGCGTTTGCCGTCGCCGCCTGTTTTACCCGCCGCCTCCGCTGGGCCGTCTTCGCCGCCGTGCTGGTCATGCTCTCCGGCAACCTCTATGCCTTCTACGAAATCATGATCCTGGGCAAGCCGCTTCTCGGCATCGACGTCTGGAAGGCCAGCCGCGTGATCGTCGATCCGCCGCCGGGCAATCCCGACGGCAACATCACCGAGTTCCCTTTCTTCTCTTACGGCGAAGTGGCCGACATGCATCCGCACGTGATGGACGTGCCCTTGACCTTTGTGGCGATCTTTCTCTGCGGCGTCTGGCTGGCGCTGGGACGCCGCGAGTGGATGCTGCAATGCCGTCGCACGCGCACCGCCGCCTTGGCCGTCATCTCCGGCCTCTGGCTGGCCGTCATGGGCTGGACCAACATCTTTGATCTGCCCAGCTTCGGCGGGCTGCTCTTCGCGGTGGTCTTTCTGGCACGGCTGGCCGACCTACGGCGCGCGCGCCTTTCCGGCCTCCTCTTATCCGGCCTGATCATCGCCGGAGTGGGAGTTTTGTCGGGACTCTTTCTCTCGCCGTTTCTTTTGACCTTTACGTCCCCGCAGTCCGGGCCGCTCGTGAACTGGGTCCCGAAAAGGAGCGATTTGGGCGAGTATCTTGCCATGTGGGGACTGCCGCTGGCGATCTCGATGGTCTCCTTCGGCGTGGCGGTTGCGGCGATGCTGGCGCGCGTGCGCTACGGACGGGCGCAGATCGGCGGCGTCCTCGGCGGGATGCTGCTGCTCGTGCTCGTCATCGTCTGGATGGCGACCGGCTGCCTGGTTTACGCCGCGCTTTTCGCCGGCGCCCTCACCATCTTGTTTCTTCTCTACACCCAGGCCTTCGGACGCATGGAGACGCTGGCCTGGGGCGGACTCTTCTTCTGCCTGTGCGTGCTTCTGGGCTGCGAGACGCTCTACATCGTGGACGGCTACAGTCCCCGCTACAACACCACCTTCAAGTTCTTCTATCCGGTCTGGATCATACTGGGAACGCTTCTACCGGTCCTTCTGGCGGCGGCGCTGCGGCGGCTGCGTCGGCGTTCGCAGGCCGGGGTCGTCCTGGTATGCGCGCCGCTGGCGATACTCTTGGCCGGTTCGCTGCTTTATCCGCTCAGCGTCACGGCCAACCGCTACAAGTGGCGGGCGCGTCCCGCCACGCTGGACGGCGGGCGCTGGCTGGAGCAGTCGATGCCCGCGGACGCGGGCATCGCCCGCTGGCTGCGCGATGAGACGCCCCCCGGCGCCGTCATCCTGGAGCGGCCCGGCCATCTCGCCTACAGCCGCGAGTCCCGTATCAGTACTTACGCGGGGCGGCCCGCCTTCATCGGCTGGGTCGGCCACGAACAGGTCTGGCGCGGGCCATTCGGTTACAGCATCGCCCAGCCGCGCGCCGCCGTCGCCCAGCAGATTTACTCCCATCCCAGCCTGGACGCCGTCTGGCCGCAGATCGTCGAGAACCGCATCCAGTACATCGTGGTAGGCACGCTGGAGATCGAAACCGAGCGCGACAGTCGCACCGGCGCGCCCGACCGCCCCTATCCCCGCGCGGGGTTGGAGAAGTTCGAGCGCGAGGCCGCCAGGTCTTCCGGCGCGCGCCTCAAGGTCGCCTATGAGTTTCTCGGTCCCACCGGCCGGCCCGGCGGCGCCGGCTCGGGCCGCATCTACCAGGTGCTTGTCGGAGGAACCACCCCATGAGACGCCTCATCCTGCCCGCGCTGGCCCTGCTCGTCTTCGTGGGCGGCTACCTGCGTTGCACCAACCTCAAGTGGGACTATACCGACACCGAGCGCAACGACTCGACCTATCAGCACTCCGACGAGCGCAACATCGTCCACGCGACCGAGCGGGTGAATTGGAGCAACGTCACCCTGGACGCCGATTCGTCGCTCTATCCCGACTTTTTCGCCTACGGCACCTTTCCCTTCTACGTCTCGAAGATGGTCGCGCAGGCGCTGGCGGGACTTTCCGGACGCCCCGTCTCGTACTATTCCGGCGGCACGCTCAACTACTACGGGCGCCTCCTGTCCGGGATTTACGGCACGCTGGCGATTCTCTTCATCTATCTTCTGGCCGGCCGCCTCTTCGGACGGCGCGTGGGGATGCTGTCGGCGTTCTTCATGTCCTTCGCCTTCCACCACATCCAGAGCTCGCACTACTTCGACGGTCGAGACGCTGCTGGTCGTCGGCTTCTGTTCGTGCTCTACCTGTGCTGGCGATGGATTTTCGACACGGGCGCTAAGGCCTGGCTGGACGCCGTGGCCATCGGGGTCGTTTTGGGTGCGGCGCTGGCGACCAAGTTTTCCGCGCTGACCTTTCTGGCCCCCGTCGGCGTCGCCTGGTTGAGCCGGATGCGCGTGCAGTGGGAGCGCGAGGAGAAATCGCCCGCCGTGCGCCGGCGCGCGCTCGTGGCGCAGGTCGTGCTCGTCCTCACGCTGGCCTACTCCGTCGCCCTTACCGTTTATCCGGTACTCGTGGGATTTCATTACTTCGACGATGTGAGCGCCATCCGCGACCCCATCGCGCGAGAAAAGCGAATCGAACTGGGGCGCAGGCTGGACCAGTGGCTGGGGCCGGCGCTGACGACCCCCCGGCTGGCGGCGATTCCCGCCGCGCGCTGGAAGGCCTACCGGGCCGGTCAGTTGACGTATGACGAGCAGATCAGCTACGGCCTCGTACGTCCCGGTGAGAGCAAACGCGCCCCAGTGGTCGTGTATCGCACCCCGCTCTGGCAGGGCGGCGCCACTCCCGCCGATGCTCTGGCGGCATTCTCCCGCGTCTTCGCCGTCGCCCTTCGATACGCCCTCGTCTTCGCCGCCGCCAATCTGCTCTTTCCCGTCGCCGCCGCGTGGCTGTTGGCGTCTCTGGCGCTCTATCCCTTCCGTATGGGACGCGGCTCTGAGGGACAGGAGCGCGCGGGACAGTCGCCGATTTTCCAGGAAAAACTTCCGCCAGACGTACCCAGCCCCGCAGGAAAATCGGCGCCTGTCCCCGGCCTGGTCGAGCGTGCCCTTGCTGGCCCCCTCATCATCCTCTTCCTCGCCCTCACTGTCGCCTTCACGCTTGCCCCCATGCAGTTCATCCGCCAAGACAAGTGGAAGGAGTCCATCCGCTACGAAGGCCGCGTGGTCGGCGGCCCGCAAGCGGAGGGGGACGTGCCCTACACGCGCCAGTTCGCGGGGACCGTGCCCTATTTCTTCCAGCTCAAGAACCTGGTGGATTACAGCCTGGGCGAACCGCTCGGGCTTCTGGGAATCGCCGGCCTTCTCGCCTTCATCGCCTTCGCCGCTTACCGCTGGGGAAGGCGAGGCGACATAACCTACGCGCATTGGCTGCTTCTTTCGTGGGCGCTGCCGTACTTCTACATCGTGGGCGGCTGGCACGCCAAATTTCTGCGCTACATGATGCCGCTCTATCCCTTTTTCATCATGGGCGCGGCGTGGCTGTTGGTTTACGTCTGGGATCGTTTCCCGCGCCGGCGCTGGCGGGTCGTCACGGGGCTGGTGGGCGCGGGCACGATGGCCTTCTCGGTCTTCTACGCCTTCGCCCTGCAGAACATGTTCAGCCACCTCAACACGCGCATGGCCGCCTCCAACTGGCTGTACGAAAACGCGCCCCGCAACGCGCGCGTGGTCAAGGAGCACTGGGACGATCAAGTCCCCCTTCCCACCGCCAAGCACGCCGACAAGTCCCCTTTCAGCTATTTCCGCCTTTCCAGCGGCGACTCCGACCTGCAGATGTACAACGAGGACATCGAGCACGGCCAGGACCGCAACCGGAAACTCTCGCACCTCGTCACGCGGCTCTCCAACGCGGATTATATCGTCTGGAGCAGCAAGCGCCTTTACGGTTCCATCCTGCGCCTGCCCAACCGTTATCCCACGTCGGGCAATTTCTATCGATTGCTCTTTACCGGCGTGCTGGGTTTCGAGTTGGTTCACGTCGAGACGAAGTATCCGCGCCTGTGGGGGATCGTCTTCAACGACGATCTCGTGGAAGAGTCGGCGCATTGCTACGACCATCCCAAGGTGACGATCTTTAAGAAAGTGCGGGAGGTCCCGCCGGAGCAACTGCGCCAATACCTCCTGTCGCCGCCGCCGGAAGCAGCCCGATCACGCTCACGGACGTGCTGAAACACCAGGAAGGGCGGAGCATCTTCGACCGCACCGCGCGCCATCCCGGCCGGCGGTGGTTCTTCTTCTTTCAGCTCCTGGCGCTGGTCGGGTTTCCCATCGTGTTCATGTTCGCGCGACATCTGCCCGACGCCGGCTGGGGACTTTCGCGGCCGCTGGCGATGCTCCTCTTGGGTTATGGCGCGTGGATCATACCCAGCCTGGGATGGGCGCCGTTCTCGCGGGGACTCACGCTGGCGCTGTTTGCCGTCATCCTCGGCGCTTCCGCTTACGCCGCATGGCGGCAACGGGCGGCCATCGCCGAGGCGATCACGCAGCGCTGGAAGTGGATGCTCGGCTGCGAACTGGTCTATCTGGCGATCTTCGGCTTCTATCTCACGATTCGCATGCACAACCCGGACGTTTACTGGGGCGAGAAGCCGATGGACCTCAGTTTTCTCGCCGCGACCTATCGCAGTGAGTATTTCCCCCTGCGCGATCCGTGGTACGCCGGCCATGCGGTCAATTACTACTATCTCGGCCATACGCTGGTCGCCGCGACGGGCAAGCTGCTCAATATCGGGGTGGAGTTTCTCTACAACCTGGCGGCGGCGACCGTACCGGCGCTGGTGGGCGCGGCGGCGTTCTCGATCATTCTCCATGCCTGCCGTCGCGCATGGGCGGCGACGGCAGGCGCGTATCTCCTTACGGTCGGCGGCAGCCTCTGGTCGGCGGCCATTTGGTTCTACAACCACTCGCCCCAGTTTCGCACCGATAACTCCCGCTACCATGAGCTCGCGCGGCGAGTCTTTGTGGACGGCAACGTCGATTGGAGCGCCGCCTTCGGCCATCTGTGGCAGATTCTCAAGTCGGGCGTGATTTTCTACAGCGGTCCGCCGATACAGGAGGCGCGCTTCGACGACGGCTTCTTCTGGCGCGCCGGCCACGACATCATCCCCAACACGCGCACGGCGGCCAACGAGTTTCCCTCCTGGACTTATCTCTTCGCCGACCTGCACGCGCACATGCTGGTGATGCCGCTGGTGCTTCTCTTTATCGGGACGGCGCTGGCGATGCTGGGCCTACCCGCCGACCGACGACCCCATCGGCGGTGGTGTGCGCTGGGGTGCTTGTCGCTCACGCTGGGTGCGATCATCTGCGTCAACACGTGGGACTTGCCCGCCTCCGCGCTTTTGCTCCTTTTTGTACTATTGTGGCAAATGTTTCACGTGAAACATTCCAACCAACTTCCTCTCAACGCCGGGACATGGGGCCGGCGGGCGCTCTTGGCCGCGGGCAATCTCGGCTTCAGCGTGATCCTGCCGCTGGGAATGGTTGTAATTGGGGCGTTTGCGCTGTATGCGCCCTTCCATGTCAATTTCGTCTCGCGCGTGGAAGTAGGTCTGGGGGCGGTCCAACGCTCGTGGGGCAGCAACACGCCGCCCGACATCTTCGCCCTCATCTTCGGCGCCATGCTCTTTTTCGTGGCGTGGTACTTGATCGCGCGGCTGTGGCAACCGAACATTGAGGAAGACGCAACCGCCTGTTCCCTCCTTAACGAAGGGGGCTGGGTGGGATCAAACGCGGCAGCAAGCAGCCGCAGTCCACGCTCCCTCCTTAACAAGGGGGGCTGGGGGGGATCTCCAGAGGCGGACGTCTGGCGGGCGCGCTTCATCCGCCTGTGCCTCTTCGCCGCGCTGCTCCTGTTCGGACTCCTGGCCTCGCGTTACTACAGCCTGCCTTCCGTGCGACAAGCCCTGGTCAATATCCACCACCTGACGCATCCGGTCACGCTGGACTATCGCCTCCTGGCCCTGCTCCTGCCCTTCGTCGTCTGGGCGATGTGGTACGGTTTGGCCAGCCGCCGGCCGGGCGAGGCGGCGACCGCCGCGCTGGCCTGGGTGGGACTCGGGATCGCCGCCGGCGTCGAGTTCTTCTTCATTCAGGAGACCTGGGGCTATCCCGAGCATCGCTACAACACGGTTTTCAAATTCTATCTGCAAGTGTGGACCTACCTGGCCCTGGCGGCGGGGGCCGCGATGGGTCTCCTCATCCGCTTCCGTAGCCGTCCTGAGAGTGACGACCTCCCGGCCCAGGCGCGCCGACTGGGACGCACAGCCCTCGTCCTCTTCGGTTTCGGCGTGCTCCTGCCGCTCACGCTCGTCTTCCCCATCGTCGGCAGCTACACCATCACGCGCGGCATCGGCTCCAAGACCAACAACGGCGACATCCCCGGCCTGGACGGCCTCTCCTGGTTCAAGAAACAGGACCCCGACAACTACTGGGCCATGAAATGGTTGACGTTCAATATTCCCGGTCAACCGACGGTGCTGGAGGCGCCGGGGACTTCCTACTGGCACGAGACCTCGCGCATCTCGACCATGACGGGACTGCCGACCATCCTGGGCTGGCCGCACCACAGCAAGGAGCGCAGCCATCCCGATCCGGAAGTCAGCCAACGCGAGCGCGACGCCATCGCCATTTATTCCAGCCAGGACAAGCGGCGGGTGGTCCGGCTCCTTCAGGACTACGGCGTGGACTATATCTACGTGGGAGCGCAGGAGCTGCGGCGCTTCGGCAACGTGCACCGCAAGTTTTCGCGCTACGGCGACGTGTTGGACGTCGTGTATCGTCGCGGAGAATACGGCGTCTACCAGGTGCGGCGCAACCTTTCCGCCGAGTACATGACCGAGGTCGAGGAGGTCGCGCCCGCCGACGAGCCTGCGCAGGCGGGCATGTCGCTCTTGGAGGGCGGCGACGGCTTCGGCTACGGCCAGTTCCGCGAGCCGCGCGGGATTCGCTTTGACGGCTCGCGCTTCTTCGTCGCCGACACCTTCAACCATCGCGTGCAGGTGTTTGCGCCGGACGGCAAGTTCCTCTTCGCCTTCGGAGAGTCGGGCGGCGGCGAATCGCAGTTCCGTGAGCCTAACGACGTGATTACCGACGCCTCGGGCCGGATCATCGTGCTGGACACCTGGAACGGCCGCATCCAGGTGTTCGATCCCAAGGGCCGCTTCGCGGCGGTCTGGACGGAAGGCATCGGCTACGGCCCGCGCGCCATCGCCCGCGATCCAGCGTCGGGACGCCTATATCTCGCCGACACCGGCAACGGCCAGGTGCGCATGTTGTCGCCGGAAGGCGGACTGTTGCGCGTCTACGGCGAGCGCGGCGCCGGTCCGGGACGCTTCTCCAATCCCACCGGCATCGCTTTCCACGACGGCCGCGTGTACGTCCTGGATCGCGACAATCGCCGCGTCGTGGTGTTGGACGCCGAGTTGCGCTATCTTGCCGACTGGCCGGTGGATTATCCGCCGGGCGATCTCATGGGCGAGCCAAAGCTGGCCGTCACGCCGGAGGGGCGGGTGCTGGTTTCCGACGCCTTCAAGGGGCGCATCCTGGTTTACGATCCCGACGGACGGCCGGTCGCGGTGCTCGGGACCGGGCAGTTGGTCGCGCCCACGGGACTGACGCTGGGCCCCGGCGGCCTCGTCTATGCCAGCGACATGCGCGCCCATCGCATCCTCGCCCTGCGGTTGCCGCAATGAGGTTCGAGCGCCGAAGCTCGGAGACTAGAGCCGTTTTCTCAAGAAATAGCTGCGAGAGAGGAGAAACCGAGCCCTCGAGTAGCGGTACTCCGCGTATCGAGAGGACGACGAGTTGCGGACACCACGCTTGGAACGGCGCGAGCACGGCAGGGAAAGATTTCTCCCTTCGGTCGAAATGACAGACGCGGTCGAAATGACAGAGCCGGTCGAAAAGACAGAACGCGGTCGGAGTGACAGACACGGTCGGAGTGACAGACACGGTTGGAGTGACAGACGCGGTCGAAGTGACAGAACGCGGTCGGAGTGACAGAACGCGGGCGAAATGTCAGGTTCACTTTCAGCGACAGATCATGCGTTGCGGCGGGGCCGGCGGCCCCTGTGGGGGATTCTGTCCGGCTATCTCTTCCGCCAACTGGCCGTGCCCACGCTCCTGGGGGTGGGCGGATTCACGCTGATTCTCACGCTCCCGCTGTTTTTTGAGGCGCTGGCCTGGGCGCGGCTGGGCGGTATCTCGACCGCCGCGGTGGGACAGTTTCTCCTCTGCTTCGTGCCCCGGCTCACCATACTCACCCTGCCCATGGCGCTGCTCTTGGCCTGTCTTTTCGTCTATGGACGCATGACCGAGGAGCGCGAGATCGACGCCATGCTCACCTCCGGCGTGCCCTACTGGCGCGTGCTCTTGCCCGCGCTGACGCTGGCGGGGCTCTGCCTCCTCTTTCTCCTCTTCTGGTGCCATCGGGTGGCGCCGCGCGCCGTCGAGGTGCAGCGGCGCCAGGTGGACCGCATCATCGACGAGCTGCACTATCCCGTGCTCCAGGCGGGCCAGTTCAACCTCATCGACAACAACGCGCTGTTCGTACGCCAGGTCAACCCGGAGACGGGGGCGCTCGCCGACGTGGTCTTCTACGGGCTTTCGGGCGGGCGATGGAGCGGCCGCGACCAGGCGGTGGATTACTTCCTTTGCGCGCCCTACGGGCAGGCGATGCTGCGCGGCGCCTCGCGCGAACTGGAACTCACCCTCACCGACGGCGCCTTCCATTGGCCGCAGCCGTCCGGCTACGCCTTCGGCACGTTCGCCCGCGGCCGCATCTACCTGAACGTGCACAAGGATATCACCCGCATGGTGACAAGTACCCTGTCGCGCGAGGAGGGGACTCCCACGTCGCTTCTCACCCTGCAGGCCGAGCGCTGCTTCTCGGAAATGCACCGCAACCCCAAGTTCCGCGCGCGCGGCCGCCGCTTTCTCATCGAGTGGCATCGCCGCTTCGCCCATCCCGCGGCGACCGTGGTCCTGGTCCTCCTGGGAGCGCCTCTCGGCATCCTGACCGGCCTGGGCCGCAAGACCGTAAGCTTCGTTCTTGCCATAGGCATTCTCCTGGCCTACTACATCTCCTCGGAGGCCTGCGTCAACCTGGCGGAGAGCGGCTCCCTGCCCGTGGCCCTGGGCGTGTGGACGGCGCCGATGCTCTTTCTCCTGGTCGGACTCGGCCTCAACGGCTGACTGGCAAGGCGATGAGCCTCGGACCCCTCAGGATTCTCGATTGGTATCTCCTGCGGCGGCAGGCCCTCTGCCTGGCCGCCACGGCGACCGTGGTCGTCACCGTGTCGCTGATCGTCGTGATCGTGCAGGACATCGACGAACTCCTGCGCGAGGAAGCGGGCTGGAGCGAGGCGGTCGCCTATTTCGGGCTGCGCGCCCCGCAGATGCTGGTGCAATACCTGCCCGTCGCAGTTTTTCTGTCGGTCCTCGTCAACCTGGGGATTCTGATGCGACGGGGGGAAGTGGCCGCCATGATGTCGGCGGGCGTTTCGCATGCCCGCATCACGCTGCCGCTGGCGGCGTTCGGCGTTCTCGTCGCGGTCGGCGGCTTCGCCTGGAACGAGGCGCTGGCCCTGCCGACCGAGGTCCGCGCCGAGGAACTCTGGACCACCATCAAGCACGGGACGCCCAATCCCTCCTCGGAACTCTCCTTCATGCGCGGCTCGGGCGGGCGGCTGTACGCGCTGGCCTTCGTGCATCGCAAGCGCCTGCACAATTTCGTCATGCTGGAGATGGGCGAGGGCGGGTTCCGCTCGCCCCGCGTCGCCCTCTTCGCCCGCCAGGCTTACTGGAACCACGGCCAATGGAACTTCCTCCACGGCATGCTCTATCGCTACGATGAGGGCGGCCGCATGGTCGAAGCGGAGCCCATAGGCGACCAGCCCATCTCCTATCCCATCGAGGAGACGGCCGAGGACTTCTCCCGCTATCAGCAGAAGACCAGCGACATGACGCTGGAGCAGCTCTTTCACTTCATGCGCGTGCTGCGCTCGGTCAACGAGAGTACCGCCGACCTGTGGCCGCAGGTGCACGCGCGGTTCGCCGTGCCGGCTTCGGCGCTGGTGATGACGCTCTTGGGAGCGGCGGTCGTGCTCTCCAGTTGGGAGGAGCGGCGGGGGCGACGGGTCCTCCTGGCGATCCTGGCCGCCCCTGCCTATGCCGCGCTCATGGAGGTCTGCCTGGCGCGCGCCCCCGCCGGCCCCCATCTCTCCGCCTGGATTCCCAACCTGCTCTTCGGGATTCTGGGCGCGATCCTCTTGAAGCGTTCGTCGTCGTTCTGAGATGGTCGTAGCGCCCCATTCCGGCGACGGCATCGTAGCGCCGGCATCTTGCCGGCTTGCGTGGAGGGCGTCCCGCCCCCACGCTTCCATCGGTTTTCTGACTCTAACCTCGACGCGTGTCGGCGAGATGCCGACGCGCAACCCGGCAGGATGCCGGCGTTACGGTTTCTCCCGCCGACAATTCCCCTCCACAGGCGCGACTCCGTCTTCTATAATGAGACCGTCAGGAGGCGAGCATGGCCGCGCCCGTGGTGCGCGTGATGGGAGAAGGCGAGGGACTGCCGGGGCCGGCGCAGAAGTGCTGGCGGCGGCTGCGGCGTCGCCTGGAGGTTTTGCGGGGCGTCGAGCGGCTGGTCAAGGGGTTGAGACTGCCGCTGGGCCTCTCGTTTGACGCGCTGCTCCTTCTGGCGCTCCTGCTCTGGGCCGAAATCCGCCTGCATCCGGCGCCCATACTGCGCTGGACGCTGGCAGCCTGCGCCGCCGTATTGTTGCTCCTGCAATTGCGCCGTCGCTTGCGCGCCGCTTGGCGCGGCATCAGCTCACTCCTGGACTCCGCCCAACGCTTGGATCGCGAGAGGAGACATCACGACCGCCTGACCGCGGCCGTCAGCCTGGCCGGGGAATCGCGCGACGTACTGGCACAGTTTTCGCCGCCGCTCCTCCTGCAACTCTACCGCGAGGCGGAACGCGACGCGCGGCGGCTGTGGTTGCTTTCACTGTCCGCCTGGCGAGCCGCCTTCTTTGAGCTTGCCGGCATTGCGGCGCTCGTTGCCGCCGCCTGGTATCTGCCCTACTACACGCCCTATACCTTCCCCGATCTCTGGGGCCGCTACACGGCGCGACTGATTTCGCCGCACGCGCCGGCGCCGGTGCAATTGGCCGTCTCTCCCGGCCATCTCAGCTTTCGCAAGGGCGAGCCGGTGGAAATTGCGGCCGCGGTTGTCGGTGAGATCGCCGCTCCGCCGGTCCTGGTCTTCCGCAGTCTGAGCGTCGACTGGGAACGCCTCTTGATGCGCGAAACCGACTCGAAAGGGCGCTACGGGCGCACGCTGTCGGGTTTGACGAGCCGGTTCGAGTATTTCGTTGAGGCGTCGCGGCTCAAGTCGCCAGTGTATCAGGGAACGCCCATCGAGACGGTGGCGCTGCGCAACCTGCGCATCGAGACGCTGCCACCACCCTACGCCTCCAGCTTGCCGCAACCCGTGGAAGCGGACGCGGGCGAAATCGCCCTTACCGAGGGTGGGCGCATCGCCTGGACGGTGGAATTGGAGGAGCCGGCGCGGCGGGTCGTCTGGCAGTACCTAGTGGAAGCCGGCCCTGGGCCGGCGGCGGAGCGTGCCGACCTGCGGGCTGCGACCTACCTGGCGCCCGTCTGGGGCTGGCTGGTCGGGTCCCAAAGTCTGGAAAAGCTGACATGGCGCCGCCGCAGTCCTGTTTCTGCGAATTGATCGCCGAGGCCAGCCGGCCCGGGCGTCGAGCCTTCGTGCGCGCTGGAAGATCGCCCTCACGCCCGACCAGCCGCCGCGCGTCGAAATCACATTTCCCGCCGCCGATACGTCTTATCCGGAGAGGGAGCCGCTGGTTCTGGTGCGCTACGGCATCCGCGACGACCACGGCATCAACCGCGTAGAGCCCAGGTATCGAGTGGAAAGAGCCGGGAGTCGAGCGAGACGCCGCACCAGTTGGGGCCGCCAGCGGGCTGGTGGGAACCTACGTGGGTCGTCCCATGCCGTATCCGCCGCCGCGGGAGCCGATCTATTATTATCTCTGGGCGGACGACCGGGCGCCGGCGGTGGCGGGAGAGCCGCACGCGGGCAGTTCGCCGGTTTACGTGGTGGGAGAAATTCCACGGGAGGCGTCGAAGCGTTCGAGCGCACGGCGGGGACGGCGCGCGAGCTCCTGCAGTTGGCCGAGGAGGCTCGGGGACCATCCGAGCGGCTGGGCAGTCCGAAGGCAAGTTGCCGAGTCCGCGCGAGGCGGCGGAGTTGGAACGGAAGCTGGCGGAAGCGCGGCGGGCGCGCCAGGAGGGCGCGGACCGGCCGTGCCGGACGGCCGGACCGGTGCAGGGCAGGCTGAGGCGGCGGAGCGACAGGCCGGCGAGCGCGCGAGGCCTTGGGAGGACGGCGACCTCTCGCGCCCGCGCCGCCGCCCGCCGACTGGCCGAGACGACCGACCGCATGGCGCGCGAGGCGGCGCGCCAAGAGGGCCTGGACGCGACTGAGCGGCGTCGGCTGGGCGCCCTGATCGCCGACCCTTGAGGAGATCCGCAGTGAGCAGCCGCCGTCGCAGATCGGCGCGCCGGCGCCGGCGGGGCGGGCACCACGCCTGTCGGAGCCGCGCGGACCGTCGCCGAGCGCGAGTCGACCGCGCCGGGGGCGCGGCGCGGCGACGCGCCCCCGTCGACCGCCGGTTCGGCTGGACCCGCCGACAACCGGCCCACGGCTTCCATAAGCGGCGGCGCGCCGTATTCCAACCGTCCCCTACCCGAGGCCGGTTCGCACACCTTCACGCGTCGTCCCGGCTCTCCCGCCGCCCGCGACCGCACCTTTGAGCCCGAGCGCTTCCCCGATAAGTACAAGGATGCCGTCAACCGCTACCGGCGCATCCTGCGGGAGCGTTCCGGATGAAGTCGTTCTTCTCGCAGCATGACAAGCACGCGCGGCGACATTTCCTGTCGCACATGGCGCTTCTGGCGGGAGTTTCAACCGTGAGTTTGGGGCGCGCGCTGGCGGCGTTGGAGGGCGATTTCGTCTGGGCTCGCCTCAAGACCGACACCGGCGACTGGTACACCGACATGAAGGGGCAGGGCATGGCCGCCAGTTCCGACCTCAACCTGATCCAGAAAGTCACGGAGAACACCAACCTCACCGCGCCCTACCAGGAGACCGTCATCGAGGCCAGAAAAGAGGACCTGGAGAAGTATCCGCTGCTCTATCTCACCGGGCACGAGAACTTCACCCTGCCGGTGGGCGGACCCGAGGCGCTCAAGGCCGTTCTCTTGCGGGGGGCCTTTCTCTTCCTGGACGATTGCTCGGGGACGTTGGGGCGCGGGTTCGACCAGTCGGCGCGCGCGCTGGCCGCCGGGCTTTTTCCCGATCAGTCGCTTCAGCCGCTGCCCATGAGCCATCCCGTGTACCACTGCTTCTTCAACCTTGACGAGGTACTGGGCGGAGACAAGCGAATCGTCAGCTACATGGAGGGCGTGACGGTGAAAGACCGCACGCCGCTGGTTCTGTGCAGCAACGACCTGGGCTGCGCGTGGGAAGGACACCCGTGCACGCCCGACGGCGAGAAGCAGCGCGACCACGCCTTCCAACTGGGCCTCAAAATCATCTTCTACGCGCTGACCTTCTGAACGCCTGACTGACCTCCGACCAACCGCAGGCATGCAGCTGTCATTTCGACCGAAGGGAGAAATCTTCTGCTATGCGCCCGACCTGCGGCAACGGCGGGAGAAAAGATTTCTCCCTTCGGTCGAAATGACAGATACGGTCGAAATGACAGATACGGTCGAAATGACAGATACGGTCGAAATGACAGTTCCGGCTTCAACCCCGCTTGCCTTTCTTCAGCAACTGCCGAATGCGCGCCAGAATTTCCTCCGGCTCGCTCATGCGACCCTTACCGGTGTAGCCGCAGGCCAGGTCGCCTTCCTCGGGTCCGACGGTGTGGTAGCCCCACTCGACCAGCGTCGCCAGATTGCGCTGCGTGGCCGGATGCTCCCACATGTGCACGTTCATGGCGGGCGCCAGGAGAACCGGCGCGGTGGTAGCCAGGAGGATGGTGGAGAGGAGATCGTCGGCGATGCCGGCGGTAATCTTGCCCATGAGATTGGCGGTGCAGGGCGCGACCACGACCAAGTCGGGCCAGTCGGCCAGCGCGATGTGCTCGATGTCGGCTTCCTCGCGCGGCTCGAACATGCCCACGCGCACGGGCCGACGCGAGAGGGAGAGGAACGTCAGAGGCGTGACGAACTTTGTGGCGTGCTCGGTCATGACGACCTGGACGACCGCGCCCTCCCTGCGCAACTGGCTGGTGAGGGCGGCGCTCTTGTAGGCGGCGATGCCGCCGGTCACTCCCAGGAGAATCTTCGCGTCGCGGAACGAGCTGGACTTAGCGGGCATGACGAGCCTCCTTGTGTACCGCCAGTTGAGGCAGAGTTTCGACCAGGCGGCGGGCGATCTCTTCCTTGCCGCGCCAGGACTGATCTCCCACAGGCGCTCCGGAAGCGTCCAGGAGCCAGGCGCGATGATTGTGCGGCTCCGTCTCCTCCAGGAGGTTGCAGACCACGGCGTCGGCGCGGCTGCGGGCGAGGAGTGCGCGCGCTTCGGCAAAGAGCGCCTCGTCGGAGACGCCGCTCTGCAACTTGAAACCTACCAGAAACGCCGCGGGAAAGAGAAGCCGCATGGCGTCGATCACCTTGGGCGTGGGCGCCAACTCCAGCGTCAGGCGGCCCGCTCCCGACGGCAGCTTGTGTTTGGCGGGCGCGGCCGGCTGATAGTCGAGCACCGCCATCAGGTGCAGGATGACATCGGGATGGGGCCGCTCGGCGAGCCGATGGACGGTTCGCACCAGCTCCTCCACGGTTGCGATGGGATGCAACGCGAGGCGCTCGGCGGGCCTGGGATGCACGGCGCCCTCGCCCGCGATCACGTCCACCACCGCGCCGGCGGAAAGGAGCGCCTCGGCGATGGCCGTCCCCAGGCGCCCGCTGGAGACGTTGGCCAGGTATCGCACCGGATCGATGTACGCGCGCGTCGGCCCCAGCGTCACCAGCGCGCGGCGATCCTGCCAGAAGGGATGCGGCATCGTCTCCTCCCGCGGGCACGATAGGGAGCGCCGGGCCGGGGGTCAACCGCGAAACTCCGGCGGAAAGTACAGGAACTTGCGTCCGCACCTATGGGCTGGAGTACAGGTTGAGGTTGCGACGCGCGGGGACGGCCTGGCCCGCGATCCAGACCTCCGAACTCGCTTCGGAGGTGGAGAGCAGCCGCTCCAGGAGGGCCTCGGTGGGACCGGCAAGGCCGCGCGATTGCGGCAGCCGCCACCACCACAGATCCGCAGGGGCGCCCGGGGTCAGTCCGACCGGCGCAGCCGCTCCCGACAGCCAGGCCGCCGCGTCCCGGCCGGCCATGCGCAAGGCTGCCTCACACCCCACCTCCGGGTGCATTTCGACCAGCAGTCGCACCTCGCGTCGCATATCCAGGCGCTGGTTGCTGGCCAGGCTGTCGGTTCCCAGGAACACGGGAATGCCCCTGGATAGAAACTCTGCCAGCGGGAATGTCGTGCGGCCGTAATAGCGATGGCTGCCGGGACAGTGGACGACGGCCACGCCCAGGCGCGCCGCCAGGTCGAACTCCCGCGCCGTCAAGTGGTTGGCATGAAAGAGCAGGGGCGGGCAGGCGCGCGGCCAGGAGATCTGCGCAAGATGCTCCAACGCGACCAGCCGGGAAGGTCTCCAATTCCGGCCCAGGAAGTCACCGAGGAAGTCGCGCATGGGGCCGCCGCCGGTCGCCAGGAGGTCCAGTTCCTCGACCGTTTCCGCCAGATGGATGCCCCAGCGTTTGCCGTGGCGGTACGCCCACTTGGCGGCCTTCACGATGAGGCGGGGATGGGCGCTGTAGGGCGCATGGGGCGAGACGTGGGCGATCAGGCGGTCGCTGTCGGGATGCTCGCTCCAGCTGCGGCGCGCGGCGCGCCAGCTCACCCAACGCGCCGGCCATCGCCATCCGAGCAGCTCGCGGAACCAATGGACGCGGAGGCCGGAGCGCCGCGAGGGTTCCCAGGCATGGTCCGTGTTGGCGATGTCCAGGACGGTCGTGGTTCCCGACTCGGCCAGCTCCGCCTAGCCCTCGGCGGCGCCGGCGCGACGCTGCGCTTCGGTATACCGGCCGATCTCGGCCAGGAGACGCCGCAACCAATCGGAAAAGGTCGCGGTCGGTTCGATGACGCCGCGAAGGCAGGAGAGCTCCAAGTGGCAGTGCGCATTGACGAGACCCGGCAGGAGGCCCCATTGGCCGCGGTCCACGTAATCACCGGGTGGTTTATGCACGGGCCAGGGAGCCAGCGAGACAATGCGCCCGGCTTCGATATGCAGCAGGGCGTCGAAGACGGGAGGCGCGTCGGTTGGGACGACGACTCCGACGCGGAACAACACGGCGCGGCTACTTCACCACATACTCGGAGGCGGAAAGTCCGCCGCCTTCTTTGCGCTTCTCTTCCGCCAGGAGTTCCTTGGCCTTGGAGGCGGAGGCGACGTCGCTGTAGATGCCGAACGGCAGCCGGCCCAGCGGAGAGGCGTCGGCGAAGAAGTTCACCGTCCATTCCCCTTCTCCGCCCTGGGCCGCCAACTTGCTGGCGTCGAAGATGAACCCCACGATCTTTCTGGGATTATAGGGACGATGCTCGACCGCGATGACCTGGTTGTCGGGATTGCGCATCTCGAACGTCAGGCGTCCGCCGTCCTCGAAGTCGGGGTCCTTGGGGACTTCGGCGAAGACGGTGAAGTCGCGGTCAGCGTCCAGGTAGAACTCGTTGGTCGCCCCGACGATCTCACCGTCTTCCATCTCCTGGCCGATGTAGAAGTTGGTCTTGACGATGCGGGCGGGGCTGACGCGGTCGCGGTTGCCGTCGAAGCTGTAATCCTTGGCCTCGAAGTCCACGAGCAGGGGTTCCATGCATCCCAGGAGCGCGACGGCGACAACCGCCGAAAGCAGTGTTTTTTTCATGGTGTTGACGATCCCTTCTTGCTTGACTTGCGCCGTCCGGCCCGTTTCAACTTACCGGATCATGCTAACCAGGCGGCCGCGAGCGCGTCAAGCCTGCATTCTCAACGTGTACGGCCGCCAGCGGGTTCCCGGTCGTTTCGACCGCAAACTGTCATTTCGACCGAAGGGAGAAACCTGGTGCTTCCAACTTGGCCCCTGATGCGCCGGCGGAGATTTCTCCCTTCGGTCGAAATGACAGTTCCCACCGGGACAGTTTCCACCCACGCATGGCCCCTGGACTTACAGACGGCCGGCAGGCGCGAAAGCTCACGCCTATCTCCGCCAAGCCGACGACTCAGCGTTCCGCCTTTTTCAGCACGATGCGGGCGTCCGACATGCCTGCCGGCAGGGAGAGATGGAGTGTTTCGTAGCCCTCGGCGGAGACCTCGATTTCGTACTCGCGGTTTTTCAGATTGCCGAGCGAAAAGCGCCCCTCGGCGTCGGTGGTCGTCTCCATGTCCTCCAGCTGGCCGCCGTCGGCCATGATCTCCAGGGCGCGCTCCAGCGTGGCCTCCAGTTCGCGCGTGCCCATGCGGACGGCGGCGCCGGCGATGGGGCGGCCCGCGCCGTCCAGCACCACGCCGAAAATGCCGGCGCGGCGCGTGAGCACGAAGTCCACGCCGGATACCGTCGCGCCCGCCTCCACGTCGATCTGTTTCCGCTCCAAGCATTGATAGCCCGGCAGGCTGGCGGCCAACCAGTAACGGCCCGCCGGCAAATTGTCAATGCGGTACTGACCGGAGGCGTCGCTCTCGCCGCGCGTCTCCGCGCCCGCGATGCCCGCGATGCCGCCTTGCTCGCCCGGCTCGACGCGCGTGGCGGTCACCATCCCGCCCCCCAGCGGCTTGCCGTCGGCATCCGTCAGCTTGCCCGAAACGATCGACTCCACGTCCAGGATGAAGTCGAGTCCCTCCACGCGCTGATCGCGGGCCAGATCGACCGGCTGCGTCGCCTCCAGATGGCCGGGCGCCTTGACCGACAGGTCATACTCGCCTTCGGGCAGGCGGTCGAAGATGTAGCGGCCGCTCGAGCTGCTCTGGACGCGCAACGTCTCGGAGTGACCCAGGCGATACGACTCCGCGCCGCGAACCGCGCCCGCCGGAACCCACAGCTTGAAGAGGAGCGCCAGGTCGGCGCCCACGACCGGCTGGCCGGCCTGCGTGGCGACGGAGCCGGAGATCGAGCCGCCCTGCGAGAGCTGGAAGTCCACGCCGCGCCGTCCCGCCTCGACGAACAACTGGAAGGCGGGCGCGTAACCCGAGTGCGTTACCTTGACCGTGTACACCCCCGCCGGCAGCCCCTGGATCTGGTAGTAGCCGTTGGCGTCGGTCACGGCGCGATAGGGCGACTCCTCCATGGGCGCGTCGATTTCCAAAAGCTGGCCGTCGGTAGCGGGAAGGCGCATATGGGACTGGAAGGCGCGCGGAACCATCAAAAGGCGCGCCGGGCGCTTGCGCACGGAAACGTCGGGGCTGTCGGCGGCAGTGACCAGCGCCCCCTCGATGGGATCGTTGGCCGTCCCGAGCACCTGCCCGGCGATCAGGTTGCCGGCGGAGAGGGTGAAGTTGACTTGGGCGACCTCGTCGCTGGCGGCGAAGCGCAGGCGCGACTCGGCCAGGGGCGAGAAGCCGAAAGCGTCGGCGACGACGGTGTAGTGGCCGGGTCCGGGGGCCTCCAGGAAATAGCGACCTTCGCCGTCGGTGCGGGTTTCGGCGAGAGCGTGCACGCTGCGGTCGGCGGCGTTCCGGGCGCGCCAGAGGACCACGCGCGCCTGCGCCAGCGCCTGGGCGCGGTCGTTTTGCACCCGCCCGTAGACCAGCGGGCGCTGTCCGGCGGCGCGTCCGGGCATCGGCGGCAGGCTCGCCTGGGTGGCCGCGACCACTTCCGGCGTCGCCGCCGACGGAGTCGCGGGCGTGGCCACGGGCGCGGGCGTCACTCCCGGCGGCCCTGCCGGCGGGAGTGACGCCGGCGCGACCGGCGTATAAGACGGCCCGCGCCGTTCGCTCGCCAACTGCAAGCCCACCACGAGCGCGACCACGATCACGACCACCGTGAGGAGCGCGTAGACGGCCCGGGGTTGTCCCTCGCGTTTCCCTGCCATTACTGTCCCTCCGAGCCGCCCTCGCGCTCCGACCGCTCACCCACAAAGTGGTCCGCCTTGTCCCGGAACAGTACGTTGAACGTGGTCAGGCTGCCGTAGATGCGCGTGATATACTGCTGCAACTCGAGCCGGTCGGCGTCGTCCAGCTTGGGATGGCTGTTGATTTTGGCCTCCAGCACGCGCAGACGGTCGCGGATCATCACGATCTTGTGGAGGAACGAGTCGATGGTGAAGGACTTGGGCGCCTTGTCCCTTTCGCGCGGTTGGAGGATGACCTCGCCGCCGACCCACTTGGCGGCCAGGGCGCGGTCGCGGCCCGCCCTCTTCGCGCAGCACTTCCCGCAGCGCGGTCTTGATGTCTTCGAATTCCATTTCCATGTTCGCCATCTCCTTCCCAGGTGAGCTCACAGCATAGCACTGCGGGCGCTCATGGAAAAGTCATTGCGAAGATCAGCGGATGTTTCGGCGGGCCGCCCTGCCGGGCCGGACGATGTGGAGTGTGGCTGCTTGCCGCCGCGTGGCATCCCCCGACCCCCCTTGTCAGGCGGGAGTTTGGAAGGCCGCCGCAAGCGGGTCGCCCCCTGTCGGACGATTTTTTCACGGGCTGCTAACGGGGCGCCGAGGCGCGATCGATCTCGATGTGGAAGGTGATGTCGCCGGCATGGCCCTCCCAGCGCACCCACTCCCCCTCGATCTCCAGGATTTGAGCGGGGCGCGAGTACGCCCTGGAGATGCGATAGCCTTCGGGCAGCGGGATGCGCACCGAGAGGGGCAGGCCCGCCAGCTGCGGCCCGCCGCGCACCACCACGAGCCGCATGTAGAGCTGGGAGCTGCATAGGAGCGACACCGGCCCGTAGCGCGTGGGGAGTTCCCGGAATTCGATCACCTGGCCCATGTTGGTCCAACTCAACGGCACGCCGGACAGGAGATAGAGACCTCCGTCCCGCTCGTCGACCAGCATGGTACGAAACATGCGCATGAGGCTGGCGATCGAATGGATGTGCGGCTGGGTGTTGCGCCGCCACTCGCAGGTAGTCAGCGTGTCGTGGGAGACGTTGGCGGACAGAAGGGTGTAGAAGATGCGCTGGAAGTCCTGGACGCGGCCCTGCTGCAGGAGCACGACGGCCAGGTCCTGGCTGTAGAACATGGCGCCCTCGGGGGCATGACGGCGGCCCGCCGCCGCCTCCTCCAAGCTGCCCCCATGCTCGTGCTCGACGATCCAGCGGATCACGTGCGCGATGCGCTCATCCGTGCGCGGGACGACGCCCGCGAACGCCAGGTTGATGGGGCCGCACACGTCGTAGAAGTAGCGATCCTCGTGTCGGGGGGCATGGAGCATCCAGGGGATGAACCAGGGATCGCGGGTCTTGTCGGTCAGTTTATCCACCGCGGCCAGGATGTCCTTGCGGTAGGCTTCCGCCTCGGTGAGTATGCGCGCGCCTTCAGCGTGGCCCCAGTCGGTGAGGAGCTGGCCCATCTGGTGCAAGCCCAGGTAGCTGATGGCGTCGGTGTAGGTGAAATACCCCACGCCGCAGACCTGGCCCTGGTCGGGCAGGTCGCAGACGAACTTGCCGTAGAGGAGGCCGGCGCAGGGGTTGTCGGGCGTCTCTCTTGAGAATCCGCGCTCGCGGATGATCCAATCGCAGCCGGCCAGGATGGCCTCCTTATGGCGGGCCAGCCAGTCGCGGTCGCCGGAGAGGCGGGCGTGCTGCGCCATGGCCCACAGCGCCCAACCGTTGCCGGAGGCCCACGAGGCGGCGCTGCCGTCCCGTTCGAGATTGGTCACGTCGGAAAAGCAACCCTCGCGCGTGCGCGCGCCCGCCGGTTTGCGCTGTCCCTGCCGCGCAAAAACCGTGTCCAGCAGCCGCTCGCTGGTTTCGTGATCGCCCCAGAGGTCCAGCGCGTAGAACCACTTGGCGCTCGAGTCGTCCCACTGGCAGCGATAATTCACCGAGTCGAAGACGATGTCGCGGCCGTTCCATTTCTTGGTGAGGAAGCAGCCGTCCAGCATGGCCTTGCGGACCAGGAGGTTGAGGCGCGTCGGGGAGTCCGGAAAAAGCAGAAGCGCTTCTCGAGGGTTTCCCAGCGTTCCGCGGTGCGCTTGAAAGCCGCCTCGCAGGCGCGCGCGGTGAGCGCTTCGGCGGGGACGGGCGGCAGCTGGGGCGCCTTCCAATGGTAGGCGTCGGGGTAGTCAAAGACGCGGTTGAAGGCGACGTGCTTGGACTCGCCCGGGCGAAGCGTGCCCCGCACCACCAGGGCGTTGGCCGCGCCGCGGTCCTCGATCAGCGCGTCAAAGGGGCGACTGGCGTCGATGACCAGCCCGGGCGGGAAGACGGGATGGAATTCCTGGGAGAATCCCTCGGAAGGAGCGGCGGAAAAGAGGGCGCTGCCGTCCCGATGGACGGCGCCGTCGCGCCAGACCATTTCCGGCGCGGGCGCATCTTCGTCGCCCACGTAGAAGGCGACCAGCGTGATTTCACGCGGCTCGCGCGCGTAGTTGCGGATGTCCCATACCGCCCAGGCCAGCGTGCGCTCCGTGCCCGACGCGTAGCCGTCGCCTGCAAGCGGTTCGGAGAAAGCCGTCCCCTGCAGGCTGAAGTCGGACCACGTCCAGTTCGTGTAGACCATGGGATAGCGCCCGCGATAGAGGTTCTGCCGCGCGGGCGCGCCCGCGCCCACGGGCACGAGCCGCTGCCCGTCCCAGACAGCGAACGCCAGGCTGTGGCGATAGTACGGTGGTTCGCTTCTCCCCACTCCGGACCCGTAGCGGGTATAGTCGAGTCCGCTCATAAGCTGGCCCGTGGGCGAGACGGCGGTCTCCGCCGGGTCGGCGGGCCAGCCGATGGGCGTGAAGCACCCCGGATCGCTGTACTGCGGCAGGTAGTGCTCAAAACCCGCCTCGGCGGTCGCGGGCGGCGGCTGGGCCGGCTCGGGATAGCGCCGAAACTCCCGCCAGCGCCGCTGCGGCATGGCGGGGACCATAGTCGCGTCGTAGATGATGCCGAACCAGCGGTGTTCGCCGATGTCGGTCCCCGTCACGCTCAGGATGACCGGCCGGCCCGGTTCCAACGCGCTGGCATCGACCACCAGAAAGAAGTGGCCGGAGGTATCCAGGGCGTTTTCCGTCCAGCGTCCGCCCGGCCGCGTCCAGAGTACGTCGTAATAGAGGTCGCAGCTGGAATAGCGCGCCGGAAAGTGCGTGGAGCGGCTGACCACGTCGAATTGCACGACGGGATGGCCGTTGACGGAGAGCGTGAAGTTGCCGGCGGACGAAACCCCCCCGCCCATCGCGCCTACCCAGGAGAACGTGACCGTCTCCGTCTCCACGCGGCGCGGCACGAACGCCGTTCCCCAGTACATGGACAGGTCCGGCGCCTTCTGGCGCACACCGATGACGGGCTGGAAGCCGAGATGGGTGTGCCAGGACTGCTGAAAGCCGTCGTCGGGCGCGCCCACCAGCCCGCGCACCAGCGTGGTCGAGGCGCCGCAGAGCGGCGGGACAAGCAACGACGCGGCCATACAACAAGCCATACGGCGGTTCATGGGAACTGCCCTTTAATGCATCGGATTTCAACGTTCCGCCGCGCGCCGGGCAGCGCCGGCGGGATGCCCCCTCGCTTCCAGAGAGCTTGCGAGCGCTTCCGCCGAAGCGTGTGGGCAGGATGCCCACACGCAAGCCGGCGGGACGCCGGCGCTACATGACGTCGGCGGCGGTGACGCGCAGAACCTCCTCGATGGTGGTGACGCCCGCGCGCGCCTTGGCGATACCGTCCGCTCGCAGCGTCACCATGCCTTCCGCCATGGCCGCGTCCCGGATCGCGTAGGCGTCCGCGCGGTCGTTGATCAACTTGCGGATGTTGTCATCCACGACCAACAGCTCGAAAAGCCCCACGCGTCCGTAATAACCGGTGGACAGGCACTTGGGACAACCGCGGCCCTTGCGGAAATCGCCCTTGATGTCCGCGGCCAGGCCCAGATCGGCCAGGTCCTCGGCGGAAGGCTCGTAGGGCATGGAGCAGGCGGGGCAGACCCGCCGCACCAGCCGCTGCGCCAGCACTGCCCGCAGGCTGGAGGCGAGCAAAAACGGCTCGGAACCCAGGTCCAACATGCGCGCAACCGCCCCCGCCGCGTCGTTGGTGTGCACGGTGGACAGTACCAGGTGTCCGGTCTGGGCGGCCTGGATGCACATGTGCGCCGTCTCCGCGTCCCGCACCTCGCCCACCATGATGACATCCGGGTCCTGGCGCAGGATCGAGCGCAGGCCCGACGCGAACGTCATCCCCTTCTTTTTGGACACGGGCAACTGCGTGATGCCGGGAATCTGGAACTCGATGGGGTCCTCGACCGTGATGATGTTCCGGTCGGTCTTGTTCATGCTCATCAGGGCGCTGTAGAGGGTAGTACTCTTGCCGGCGCCGGTAGGCCCGGTGCAAAAGAAGACGCCGTGGGGACTGCGCAGCACTTTCTCCAGGCGGCGCAGGATTTCGGGCGCCATGCCCAGCTGGTCCATGCCCAGGAGGCCGTGCTCGCGGTCCAGGAAGCGCACCACCAGCCGCTCGCCGTGGGCCGTGGGCACGGTCGAGACGCGCAGGTCGATCTCCTTGCCTCCGAACGAGAACATGGTCTGGCCGTCCTGCGGCAGCCTCTTTTCGGCGATGTCCAGAAGGCTCATCACCTTCACGCGCGAGACGATGCGCTCGGCGATGGCGGTGGGAAAGGTGGTGACGGGATAGAGCAGGCCGTCCACGCGGAAGCGCACCACTCCGCCCTCGGGAGTGGGTTCCAGATGCAGATCGCTGGCGCGGGCGTGGGCCGCCTTGGCCATGAGCGATTGCACCAGCTCGATCCCGTCCGACTCCGACAGCGCGAACTTGCGGTCCAGCCGCAGCGACGGCAGCTGCGAGAGCACGTAGATCAGGGTTCCGCCCACCAGTACCGAGGCCGCCAGCCAGCCCGCCTCGCTGCGCAGGGTGGGAATGAACGCGCTGGAACGATAGGCCATGTAAGTGAGAAGAACGACGTGCAGGATCATCACCACCAGGTACCAGGTCAGTCCCGTGATGAGGTTCTGGCGGGCGGTGGTGATGCCGCGCAGTCCGCCGGAGGCGCCGACCATCACGTACAAGGCGAGGACTGCTGTCAGGGCATTAAAGAGGAGTACGAGTACGTAGAAGGGGTTCTTCAGCTTGATCCAGAACTCGTCCGCGGTCAGGCCGGCGACGTAATAGAAGACCTGGTCGCCGCGCAGCCACAACACGGCCAGCGCGAGAACCAGGGACAAGCCGTAGACGCCGCGCACCAGCCAGGGCGCGGTCGCGGGGTGGGGCGCGTCGCGCGCGGCGAGATCGCCGCCCAGGGGGGCGAGATCCAGGCGTCCATCGGCGGAATTGGCGCCTTTGCGCGTGGCTTGGGCGGCCTCCCGGCTGGAGCGCGGGATGGTGAGGGTCCCCTTGCACTTGGGGCAGCGCACGTCCTGGCCGGCCGCGGAGGCTTCGACCGAGAGGGCCGCCTGACAATGGGGACAACGAAATGATATGTCGCTCACGGAGTCATCCTCCAGACAATCCCTCCCTGCCTCCGCCGCAGCGGGATCTTTGGGGAGGAGCAGGCGACCGCAGGCATGAAAGCAGGATAACCTTCACTCGCGCCGCTTGCAACTGCTTTCCCCAGGCGGGTGCAGCCGCGAGAAATTGACCGCAGCAAACCGCGCGACGCCGCTGCCAGTGGTCGACGCGGTTCCAGTGGAGTTGAGCTGTCATTTCGACCGAAGCTCTCTGTCATTTCGACCGCGGCTCTCTGTCATTTCGACCGCGGCTCTCTGTCATTTCGACCGAAGGGAGAAATCTTTCCCTTCGTTACCGCGGGTCGCGTGCGAGGCAGAAGACTTCTCCCTTCGGTCGAAATGACAGCTACGCCGCGAAGTGTAAGAGACTGCATCTGCACCACTCAGGCCGTTTGGCAGCGGCGACCGCAGGTCGCCGTTGCGAATCACGCATCAGGGCACGGATCACGAGCAGGTTGCCACCGCCGCGCGCCTGCGGCATACTGCCGCCAGTCCACATCCGCGCCGAGAGACTGCCATGCCCGACGACAAGAAGCGCGCCGCCCTCTTCGTCTCCACCCTGGCTTCCTTCCTGACGCCCTTCATGGGTTCGGCGGCGATCGTGGCCGTGCCCGCCATCGCCCGCCAGATGGGGATGGACGCGGTCATCCAGAGCTGGATTCCCACGGCGTATCTGCTTTCCGCCGCGGTGTTTCTCGTGCCTTTCAGGCGGCTGGCGGACCTCTACGGGCGCAAGCGGTTCTTTCTGGCCGGCATGACCGTGTTTACGCTCGGCTCGCTGGCTATTTCGACCACCTCCCACGCCGAGACCTTTCTGGCCCTGCGTGTCGTGCAGGGGGTGGGTGGGGCGATGATCTTTGGGACCGGCATCGCCATCATCACGTCGGTGTTTCCGCCCGGCGAGCGGGGACGTGCGTTGGGCATCAACACCGCGGCGGTCTATCTGGGCCTCTCCGCCGGTCCCACCATCGGCGGCCTGCTCACGCAACATTGGGGCTGGCGCAGCGTCTTCGCCATCAACGTTCCCATCGGGCTCTTCATCATCGCCGTGGTGGTGCGCAAGTTGCGCGGCGAGTGGGCGGACGCGCGGGGCGAGCGTTTTGACCTTGTGGGCGCGCTGCTCTTTATTCTCTTTCCCACCGCGGCGACGCTGGGCGCGACGCAGCTGCCGGCGCGCTCAGGCGTGCTCTATCTGGCGGCGGCCGCGCTGCTTTTCGTCCTGTTTGTGCTCACGCAACTGTACCGCCGCCATCCGCTCCTGGAAGTGCGCGTGTTTCTCTCCAACCGCGTCTTCGCCCTCTCCAACCTGGCGGCGCTGATCGCTTATGCCGCGACGGCGGGGGTGGGATTTCTGGTCAGCCAGTACTTGCAGCACGTGCGCGGCTTCTCGCCGCGGGAAGCCGGACTCGTGCTGGTCGCGCAGCCGATCGTTATGGCGCTTCTTTCACCGCGGGCGGGACACGCCGCCGACCGCATCGAGCCGCGCATTCTGACCGCCGCCGGCATGGCCTGCGTGACCGCCGGCCTTTTTCTCTTCGGCTTCCTGTCGTTTACCACGCCGGTCTGGCAGGTCGTCGTCTGCCTCGTCTTGGTGGGCACGGGATTCGGCGTCTTCTCGTCGCCCAATACCCTGGCGGTGATGAGCGCGGTGGAGAAACGCTCGCTGGGAGTGGCCTCGGCGACGCTGGCGACCATGCGCGCGACCGGCCAGGTGTTTTCGATGGGCGTGACGATCATGATGTTCGCCGTCCAGGCGGGACGGGTGGAACCGGCCGAGAATCTGCCCGGCTTTCTGGCCGGCATTCGGCTGGCGTTTCATCTCTTCGCCGGCTTGTGTCTTCTGGCCGTGCTGGCCTCGCTGGTGCGCGGGCGCATCCACACCAAACTCCCCCCTTAACAAGGGGGGGATGTGGACTGCGCCTGCTTGCTGGCGCGCGCAGCACGCTGCGCAACCACGTCCGGCCGCAATCCCCCCCCCGCCCCCCTAGTTAAGGGGGGAGTGTGGGGCGCGGCAGCAAGCTGCCGCATTCCATATGGGGTTCACGCGCGCCGCCGTTTGAGCTACACTGCCTCTCTCAAGATTCCCACGAGCGGAGGAACCCATGCCCGCCCATGCCACCGGCGAGGTCAGCCTCGTCAACCAACTCTTTGACCTTTCCACATACGCGGAGATGTTCACGCGCAACACGCTCCTGGACTACCTGACCGCGACCGCCGTGCTCATCCTGGGCCTGGCGGCGGTGGAGATCGTCAACCGCATCGTCTTCGCCATCATCGACCGGTGGGCGCGGGAGAGTTCACGCCCCTTTTTCAATTCTTCAGCCGGGCGCTGCGGCGGACCCTCGTCCCGCTGCTCTACTTCGGAGTCTTCTACCTCTCCGTGGCCGGGCTGGTTCTGCCGGAGCCGCTGGAGCGCGCACTGCGCGTCGTCGGCCTCGTCCTCTTCACCCTACTGGCCGTCGTCTTCTTCCAGAATCTCCTGGAGTACTTTCTCACCGGCTACTGGCTGCGCGGCAGCTCGGAGGCGGACAAGCGCCGCAGCATCGCCGGTCTCCTGCCCGCCGTGAAGGTGCTCCTGTGGGGACTGGGCCTGGTCTTTCTTTTGGACAATCTGGGCTTCGAGATCACCGCCGTGGTGACGGGGCTGGGGATCGGCGGCATCGCCCTGGGTCTGGCCGCCCAGGCGATTCTAGGCGATCTCTTCAGCTATTACGCCATCCTCCTGGACCGGCCCTTCGAGATCGGCGACTTCATTATCATCGGCGAGTTCATGGGCACGGTGGAACACGTGGGCATCAAGACCACGCGCATCCGCAGCCTGTCCGGCGAGCAACTGGTGTTTTCCAACAGCGACCTGACGGGCAGCCGGCTGCGCAACTACAAGCGCATGCAGCGCCGCCGCATCTTGTTCCAGATCGGCGTGACCTACGACGCCACGGTCGAGCAATTGCAGGCGGGCGTTTCCGCCATCCGGGACATCTTCGCGTCCATCCCCGAAGCCACCCTGGACCGCGTTCATTTCTTCCGCTTCGGCGCCTACTCGCTGGATTACGAAGTCGTTTACTTCGTGGAGAGCGCCGCCTACAACGTGTACATGGACGTGCAGCAGCGCGT
The DNA here is from genome assembly GCA_015075175.1 of bacterium. Classification (GTDB taxonomy): domain Bacteria; phylum Hinthialibacterota; class Hinthialibacteria; order H5-UNCL2; family H5-UNCL2; genus H5-UNCL2. The sequence continues at coordinate 135,860 of JABTUV010000006.1, read as the reverse complement.
GAACCTGGAGTTGAAGCAGCGTTTCGAGGCGCTGGGGCTGTGCTTCGCGTTTCCCACCCAGACGCTGCACGTGAAGCCGTAGGGTGGATTCCACCCACCATTACCGCTGCGTACAAGCAAAGCAAGAGGCATCCGACCGGCGCGTTTCTCTTTCCATCTTGACTCGCCGCCGGTTCGGTCAAAGACTGCGTTTGATGGATGACTTCCAATAGGGTAAACACGCAGGGCGAACGGCATCGTGCCAGTAATCTCAATGTTTTACGGCATTATTGTGTCCATGTATTTCCTCGATAACAAGCGTCACAATCTACCCACGTCCATGCTCGTTACCAGGAGAGCGAAGCCGTGCTGTCGTTTCTGGATGGAGTTTTGCTTGAAGGTTCGCTGCCGCGTGCTAAGATGAAGCTTGTGGAGGCATGGATGGAGCTCCATCGCGACGAGCTGCTGGCGAACTGGGAGCTGACCGTAAGCGGTCAGCATCCCTTCAAGATCGATCCACTGAAGTGAAGCGCATGAACCCGAGAGTCACCGACGTAAGAGCCATCGCCGACTATCAACTGGAGATTCGCTTCTCCAACGGCGAAGTCGGCATTTACGACTGCCGCCCGCTCTTGGATTTCGGCGTTTTCCGCGAGTTGCGGGATGAGGCTTACTTCCGCCGGGCGCGCGCCTGCGGCGGTACGGTCGTCTGGCCGCACGAACAAGACATCTGCCCGGACACGCTCTACCAGGACAGTCGCAAGCTGACCGCAGGTCCGCGGTCCTGAGGTCGTCCTCCTCCCAGCGGCTTTTCCCTTCACCCCACCCGCTTTTCCGGCTACAATCGGACCGACCGGGAGGAAGGAGAAGCATGGTCGAAAAGGCGACTGCAGAGGCGCTGGCGCGCAACTTCGAGGCGCTCGGGGAGGTTCTCTCCGACCCGCTCCGCCGCGAGCTGGCGGCGTGCGTAAACGAGGCCGTGCACCTGCCCAACTGGCAGGATGGGGGCCGCTGGCTGAGCGAGCAGGGCTTTTCCCGCCTCTCCGCCGAGGGACCCATCTCCAAGGTGCTGCGCGCGTTGGCCTTTGCGCTGGAGCGCCTGGCGCAGCAATCCCCGCCGGACCTCCGCGTCTCCGAGATTCGCTTGTCCCGCTGCCGCTCGGGATGCAGTACGTACAGCGGTGAGATTGTGGCGGTCGGCGAGCTCGGGCACGAGCGCGTCGAGCTCTTGTCGGGACGGTTTCTATGGGACTGCGCGGCCTGGGGCGTTCCCTCCGACCAGGCGGCACGTGAACGCGGTTACGCCTGTATGGTCGAATTCCCCGCCGTGATCGAGACTTCATCGGCATGAGCCGCCCCTTTCGCTGGCTGGATCTCGTGCGCAAGATCAGCGTCTACTGTCCGCGCTGCGGTGGACCCATGCGTCGCACCGGTCCCGGCCGGTCCGACTGGTGGGCCTGCAAGCGCCTCGACTGCCCCGGCACGCGCGGCAAACCCTCGGAATTCGTGGAAAGCCGGCAGAGCTGGCAGGCGGAATACGGCGATTACGAGAGCCGCAAAGACGAAGTTCTGCTCAAGTTCAGCCTGATCCACCCCCACCTGGACCTCCGCCGCCGGCCGCTGTCCATTCTGGATTTCGGCTGCGCCTACGGGCACTATCTGCGCTACCTGAAAGCGCAGAATCCCGCCCACCGGCTCTACGGCGTGGACATCGCCAAGCACGTGGTCGAGACGCTCTCCCGCGACGGCCTGGCCGACGCGGTCTACTGGCAGGGCTGCGACCAGCCGCTGCCCTTTGGCGACGGTTCGTTGGACATGGTCTACTCGTTCGATACGCTGGAACACGTGCCCAACCCGGAGGCGCTGGACTACTGGTTCGGCGAAGTCGCGCGGGTTCTGAAGCCCGAGGGGCGGTTTTTCATCTTCATCCCCAATTTCCACTTGAAAACACGACTCTGCATGTTAGTTTCCGGCGAGTTCATGAACGTGGTCGGCGGCGACCACTGCTTCATGCTCACCAGCCGGGACGTGGACGGTTTCCTGCGGGGAGATTCCGGACGCTGGAGCGGCGGTTCGTCAGCCCCGTACCCAACCATCGCGGCTTTCCCCTGCCGGCCCGGCTGCTCTTCTCCCCCCGGCTGAAAATCAGCCTGAACATCTTCTGGGCGCTGGCCCCGGAGCGAACATGACATGGGACTGATCGTACAGAAGTTCGGAGGGACCTCGATGGGTTCGCCCGAGCGCATTCTGAGTCGGCGCGGTTCGTGACGGCTGCGCGCGCGACGCGGGCGACGATGTGGTGGTCGTGGTGTCGGCGATGGCGGGAGAAACCAACCGACTGCTGGCGCTGGCGGACGCCGTCAACCCCGACGGCTCCGCCCGCAGCGCGACATGCTGGCGGCGGCGGGCGAGCAGGTCTCCATCGCCCTGATGGCCCTGGCGCTTGAGAAGCAAGGCTATCCCGCCATCTCCCTTCTGGCCGACCAGGTCGGCATTCGCACCGACGACGCCTTCACCCGCGCCCGCATCACCAACATCCGCCAGGACCGGATGCGCGCCGAGCTGGCCAAGGGTAAGGTCGTGGTGGTCGCCGGTTTCCAGGGCGTGACGGAAGAGGGCGACATCTCCACGCTGGGCCGCGGCGGCTCGGATACGACCGCGGTCGCTCTGGCCGCGGCCCTCCAGGCCGACTATTGCGACATCTTCACCGACGTGGACGGCGTCTATGCCGCCGATCCGCGCATCGTGCCCCGCGCCCGGAAGATCGACCGCATTCCCTTCGAGGCCATGCTGGAGCTGGCCAATCTGGGCGCCAAGGTGCTGCACGGGCGCTCCGTCGAGTTCGCAATGAAGTACCAGGTTCCCCTGCGCGTGCGTTCCGCCTTCGAAGACGCCCCCGGAACCTGGGTCGTCAAGGAGGAGGACCTCATGGAAGCCCCGTCGTCTCCGGCGTGACCTACGCCGCCAAGCAGGCCAAGATCACCATTCGGGGAGTCCCCGATGAACCCGGCGTGCAGGCCAAGGTGTTCACCCGCATCGGCAGGGAGAACATCAACGTGGACGTGATCGTGCAGAATCCGTCGCGCAAGGGGCTGATCGACCTGTCCTTCACGGTCGAGGAGGGGGACGCCAAGGCGGCGGTGGGCTGCGCCAAGGAACTCTGCAAGGAGCTGAGCGCCAAGGAGGTGCTGGTGGACGCCGACGTGGCCAAGGTCAGCGTGGTCGGCGTCGGCATGCGCACCCATCCCGGCGTCGCCGCCAAGACTTTCCGCGCGCTCGCCGACAAAAACATCGGCATCATGATGATCACGACCTCCGAGATTCGCATCTCCTGCATTATCGCGCGCGAGTATCTGGGCTGGCGGTGCGGGCGCTGTGCGAAGCGTTCGATCTGGCCGAGGCGTCGGACGCCGCCTGAGCTCGCGCGCGGCCGTGGGACGCATGGGACCTATGGGACGCATGGGCAACGCCTGCGCCTGTCGGCAAGGTATCCGTCCCGTAGGTCACATAGGTCTCATAGGTCCGATGATTACTGGCAGTTGTCGCAGAACGTGTCACGCACCCTTCTCGCCGCTCTGAAAATCCGCGGCTTTCGCAACCTGGCGGAGGTCGATCTGGAGCCGTCGCCGGGGGTCAACGTGCTCTGGGGCGACAACGCCCAGGGCAAGAGCAACACCCTGGAGGCCGTTCATTTTCTCGCCACGGCGACTTCGCCGCGCACGTTTCACATCTCCGAAGTCATTGCCAGAGGAGCGGCGACGGCCTACGTCGAGGGACGCCTGGAGCGGCCGGAGGGACCGGAAACGCTGGGCATCGGCCTGGACGCGACGCGCAAGCTGATCCGCAGCAACGAGGCGCGGCTGGCGCGCGTGCAGGAGCTTTACGGCCGGCTGCCGGTCGTCTCGTTCGTGCCCGAGGACCTGGCGTTCGTCAACGGCGCGCCGCACGACCGGCGGCGGCTGCTGGACGTGGCGCTGGCGCAGATGGAGCCGCCGCACGTCTTGCGACTCCTGCGCTACAATCGCGCGCTGCGCCATCGCAACAGCCTCTTACGCGCCGGGCGATGGTCCCATCCCGAGATGGAGACCTGGGAGGAGCAACTGGCCGCACTGGGTGCGGAGATCATGCGCGCGCGCGCGCCACTCTGCCGTCGCCTGGCGGAGCGGCTCACCCGTCTTTATCAGGAGCTTTTCGGCGGGCGCGAGATGCTGGGCTTGCGCTATCATCCTTCGTTCGCGTGCGGAGACGAGGAAGGCCTTTGGCCGGAACCCTATTGGAGCGGCTGCGCAAGCAGCGCGAGGCCGACCGCGAGCGCGGCGCGACTTACGCCGGCCCGCATCGCGACAATCTGGACCTCTACGTGGAGGAGCGCGAGTTGAGCTATACGGTTCGCAGGGCCAGCGTCGCACCGCCGTGCTGGCGTTGCGGCTGGCGGAGGCAGACGAGATGGCCGCGCGCCTGGGAAGTCCGCCCCTACTTCTGGCCGACGACGTGGTGCACGAGATGGACCCGGGCCGGCGGCAGGCCGTGCTGCGCCGGCTGGCCGCCTCCGGCCAATGCTTTCTTTCCGCCACTCATCTCTCGCAACTAGGCTCCATCGTTGAAGTTGCAAAATTGTTTCACGTGAAACACGGCCAGGTGGAACATGAAAAGCAATGAGCGTGGCGCGGTCTTTCTGGACCGCGACGGGACGATCAACGACGGTTCGGACTATTACGTGCTGGACTATGCCGATTTTCGGTTTCTGCCCGGGGCCTTGAGGCGATCCGGCGCCTGACCGAGGCAGGTTATCCGCCCATCGTCGTCTCCAACCAGTCGTGCGTAGCCAAGGGCTGGCCGGGATGGAAGAGATCGAGGAAATCCATCGCCGCATGAGGGCGGACATTGAGGCGGCGGGAGGGAGACTCTTGGACGTGTTGTTCTGCCCGCATTGGGAGCACGACAAGTGCGCCTGCCGCAAGCCCCGGCCGGGGATGTTCTTCACTGCGGCGGGCCGCCATCACATTGATCTGGCGGGGTCGATATACGTGGGCGATCGGCTGCTCGACCTGGAAGCGGCGCGCGCGGCGGGCTGCAAATTCGTGTTTGTGGGGACCGAATCCCTTCCGGCGGCCGTCACTCCACCGGAGCATTGCGCGGAGTCTCTGTTGGCGGCCGTACCGTGGATTCTCGCGCAGCTGCCGGGGCCATGGCGGACCGCTTGAGCGGGAGGCGGAGCGGCCGGCGGCCCGAAGTCGTGAATCCGCACGCCCGCTTCAGGCGCGCGCTGCGGTGGGAGCCTGCCCGGCCGGCGTGCGCGCAGCCCACCGCAGGGTGGGTTTTGTTGCCCGCCTCAATCCAGCGGCAGCGCCGCGGAGGAGATGGACGATCATGACCGAGGTCTGGACGCAGTCTTCTCTATGGCTGGCCTTGGCGTTGCTGGCTACGCTGGTTTGCATATGGTTTCGCGTCGCTACCGCGCTTTCGTAGATCATCGTTGGGACGGTGGTGCAACTGTTGATCGGCGCGTTGGCCGGGGAATCGTGCTGGGAGCGGACGAGTCCTGGATCAAGTTTCTGGCGGGCGCCGGGGCGATCGCGCTGACCTTTCCGGCTGGAGCGGAGCTGGACCCGGTGGTCTGCCGCGCCAAGTGGACGGAGGCCACTCTGATCGGGTTGATGGCCTTTATCGCTCCCTTTCCGGGTTGCGCGGCGGTCGCCCATTACGTCCTTGGTTGGGATTCGGCCCCCAGTTGGCTGGGCGGCGTCCCACTTTCCACGACGTCGGTAGCCGTGGTGTACGCCGTTATGCTCGAACTCGGCCTCAATCGCACGGAATCTGGCAAGGTCGTGTTGGCGGCCTGCTTTATCAATGATCTGGGGACGGTCATCGCGCTCGGGTTGATCTTCGCTCCCTTCACGTTTCGCACCGTGATCTTCGTGGCGGTGAGCGTTGTGGCGTTCGCCATTATTCCGTGGTTGACGCCTCGATTTTCCGGACATGGCCGTCGCCAGAGTAGGGGGCATAAGAGTGTCCGTCGATCAAGTTGGTACCGATGTCGGCATCGCCGTAGGGTGCGCACCGCGCACGGCCGGACGGCGAACAGTGTCCGTCGATCAGGTTGGTACCGATGTCGGCACCGTCTCGCGCAGAGCCGCAGAGACCGCAGAGAGTTTAGTGTCCGTCGATCAGGTTGGTACCGATGTCGGCACCGAGGCGCACAGGCACGTCTTCGACGCTATCCGTGGTGTCCGTCGATCAGGTTGGTACCGATGTCGGCATCGCCGTAGGGTGCGCACCGCGCACCGCCGGACGGCGAACAGTGTCCGTCGATCAGGTTGGTACCGATGTCGGCACCGTCTCGCGCAGAGCCGCAGAGACCGCAGAGAGTTTAGTGTCCGTCGATCAAGGTTGGTACCGATGTCGGCACCCCAAGACCATAGGGACTCAAGACCATAAGGACTCAGTGTCCGTCGATCAGGTTGGTACCGATGTCGGCACCCCTGGGCGGAAGGTGTAATCGAGCGGGCGCGCGTCGGGTGTCCGTCGATCAGGTTGGTACCGATGTCGGCACCCAAGAGCCACTAATCATAGTGGCCATTATGACTAGTGTCCGTCGATCAGGTTGGTACCGATGTCGGCACCCCCACCCGAGCAAGGCCGCCACGTCGAAACGCCAGGTGTGTCCGTCGATCAGGTTGGTACCGATGTCGGCACCTTTCCCGAGGCATACCTGGCTAGGGTAGCTAAGTCGTAACCGTCCGGTGAAGTACATCCTGGGGAAGGCAGGGGGCTGGAGCGGTCGTGGCGCCAGCCGTCATGGAAGCCTGTCAGGTTGAAGATTCGGAATCGTTGAAGGAAAAGGGAGGCAAAAGAAGTCCTGGCGTCGCGGTCAGCCGTCGATGGTCACCCGTCGATGGGTTGGGCCGGGTGCGCCGCGACGGGAGCCCGTGGCGGCGCAGGCTCCCAGCGGCCCGGCAAGAGCTCTTCAATGCGGCTTTGCAAGTGCGAAGGTATGCGGCCCAGCACGTCGCGCAGGTAGGCGAAGGGTTCCACTCCATGTTGCTGGCAACTGGCGATCATGGTGTAGAGGATCGCCGCTCGCCGCCCACCTTCATCACTGCCTGCGAACAACCAATTTTTCCGTCCAAGCGCCACCCGCCGCAAGGCGCGTTCCGCCGCGTTGTTGTCGATCTCCAGGTCCCCGTCCTCCAGGTAACGCGTCAAGGCCGTCCATTGTCCCAGCGCATAACCAATGGCCTCGCCCATCGGGCTCCGCGGCAACACCGCTTGCGCCTGCGCTTGCAGCCAGGCATGCAAGTCGGAGAGGATCGGCGCGCTCTCCTGTCGGCGTAGCGCGCAGAGATCCGCAGGGGACAGCCCATCTTCACGTCCCCGCTTTTCCACTTGGTAGAGGCGGCCGATATACGCCAGCGCCACCAGCGCCCGCTCCCGGTCGCTGTCCTGCGCCTCATAGAACTTCCGGCGCGCATGCGCCCAGCACCCCACCTCAACGATCTCCCCGCTCCGGTACAACTCGTCGTAACCCGTATACGCATCCGCCTGCAGGTAGCCCCGGTAGCCATGCAAAACTTCATCGGCCCGTCCTGTTTTCGGTTGGGCGTGAAGTCAAACACCGTATGCTCATGCTCCCGTCCCCACGTACACCCACAGCCGCCCTGGCGCGTCTTGCTGGTTCCCGGCTCTTGCACGGGACGGGTGAGTCGTCCGTGTTGATCTTCCTGCCTTGCAGCACTTCTCGTCGCATCACGTCATACAGCGGCCGGAGCAACTGCGCGCCGGCCCTCACCCAGTCGCTCATGGTCCCCTCGCGACAACTCGATGCCATACCGTTGCATGATCGCCTCCTGGCGGTGCAACGGCAGATGGTCGCAATACTTGCTGACCAACACGTGCGCCAGGAGACCCGGACCGGGCAGACCCTTCTCAATCGGCTGCGCCGGCATGGCACTGACCACCACGTTGCCCTGGCAGCGCCTGCAGGCATTTGACCCGCACGTGCTCGCGCACGATGAAGGAGGCGGGGACGTACTCCAACTGCCGCGTCACTTCTTCGCCCATGCGCTCCAGCGGCGCGCCGCACTCCTGGCACTTGCATGCCTCTTCGGGCAGCGCATATCTACCCGCTCGCGCGGCAGGCTTTCGGGCAGCGGATTACGACCGTGCCCGTTGCCGGAAGACTTCGCCGGTTTGTCCTGTTTGATGGCTTCCGCTTCCGTCGCGGCCTCTGCCTGCGGATTGGTTTCCACCTCTCGTCGCGCATGGCCTCTGCGAAGGCGAACAGCAGTTGCTCCAGGGGTACCTGCTCCGACTTGCGCCCGAACCGGAGCGCGCTGCAGCAGCGCCACAGGTGCGAGAGCTCCGATGCGCTGATCCTTCTCGCGCAGCTGCGTCAGCAGATCGAGGATCATCTGCTGCAACAGCGCCGGTCTTGGGGTAGGTTGTTCAGATCGAATCGCATGGTCATTTACAAAACGCACGAGCGGGAAAAAGTCCCGCAAAAGTTCTGCTGCGATGATTTTTTTTGCCGTGACGGCGATGTGTGATTGCGGCGTGCGGTTACGGTTGAATCATGCGGAGGCGATGACGTGAGATTGAGGGATGAAGCGGGGGCGGCGTACTGCGTGTTGCAATTGAATTCTTCAAGAGCAGCGCCAACTCGGCGGCGTCGAGCCGCACGGAGGCGGTCGCGCCGTCGGGGAAATGGAAGCGGCCCTTTTCGATGCGCTTGTACCAGAGGCAGAAGCCGGAGCGATCCCAGTAGAGGATTTTGACGCGGTCCGCGCGCTTGTTGCCAAACACGAAGAGGTGTCCGGAGGGGATCCTGGCACAGCATCTCGCGGGTGAGAGCGGCCAGACCGTCGAAGCCGCGCCGCATGTCGGTCGGCGCGGTGCACAGATAGATGCGCACGCTGGGCGGCAAACTCAGCATGGGGACGCCTCCAGCACGGTGATCAGTTTCCGCAGGAGTGAGGCGTCGAAGTCCCCGGGATGCGAATGCGGCGCCCGAGGCGAGCAGCACCTCCAGCGCTACGGGGACTTGGACCACGGGAGGGCAAGGGGCCGCGGAGAACGCAGGGCCGATCAACTGCACCGGGATGAAGTGATTGGCAGGTGGGATGGAGGCCTCGTCAGGCCGCGTGCGCGTCTGTTCGGATGTGGCCGCCGCAGGCTGCCCCGCCTCCCGCCGCACTTTTCCGCCGCCGCCCACAGCGAGGTGTGCGCGCTTGCCCTGGCGCGCGGCCGGGTTGTCGGGATGGGATGCGGCGGCCCGTTCGCGGTCGCGACGCGCCAATTCACACCGCCACCAACACAAGGACACCAGGGAAACCTTCTGTTGCTCGCAGAACCCTGCGTGCGTCAGCCCGCTGGCTTCCACTGACGGCTGAGACGCCGCCAGCGCGCTTCACGCCCTCTTGGGCCCACGCCTGGCCTTCTGCCGGCTCGCCGGTGGCCGGGATTCTGCGTTCTTGCCTGCTCGTGCCAGCATGGGTTTCCACCTCCATGGCGCCCATCCTGACAAGATCCGCCCAGCCGGGAAGATGCACTTCACCGGACGGTTACGGCGGAACTGTGTCCGTCGATCAGGTTGGTACCGATGTCGGCACCTCAACTTGGGGTATCTTGGACGGGGTAGGGAAGGGTGTCCGTCGATCAGGTTGGTACCGATGTCGGCACCGTTCATCGTGGAGAGGGCGAACCCGCCCTTAAAGTGTCCGTCGATCAGGTTGGTACCGATGTCGGCACCGGGCGCTGCCATAGCGGGTGAAGATCCGCCCCAGCAGTGTCCGTCGATCAGGTTGGTACCGATGTCGGTACCGTGAGGCGAGAATCCCACCGGTGAGCGCAAGGCTGTGTCCGTCGATCAGGTTGGTACCGATGTCGGCACCCCCAGACCGGCAGCCGCGCGCGTCTTGAAAGCTGGTGTCCGTCGATCAGGTTGGTACCGATGTCGGCACCCGCCGATGCGGCCGTCGACAAATCGCCACCCTATGCGTGTCCGTCGATCAGGTTGGTACCGATGTCGGCACCCGATTTCCACTGTCGCTGCCGCGCACCTGGCTACCCGTGTCCGTCGATCAGGTTGGTACCGATGTCGGCACCCCCCTCTCGGCGACCAGACTCCCCTGGATGCACTGTGTCCGTCGATCAGGTTGGTACCGATGTCGGCACCACCGTTACCATTGCAGCTTCGCCGGCAGCCCCACGTGTCCGTCGATCAGGTTGGTACCGATGTCGGCACCGGTGATGAAGTGCTCGATTTCCAGCACATGTCCCGGTGTCCGTCGATCAGGTTGGTACCGATGTCGGCAGGGCGTGCCCCCTGTAAACTTTACCAGTGGGAATGTTAGGATCTCCGGTCAACAGGAGGTCCAAGATGAAGAAGGAGTCGGTACAACGAGGAGCAGATCATCCGGATTCTGCGGGAGGCGGAGAGCCAACGGTCGTTCGGTGGCGGAGGTGTGCCGCAAGCAGGGCATTAGCGAGCAGACCTTCTACCGCTGGCGTCGGAGTTCGGGGAAATGAGCGTTCCGGAGGCTCGTCGGCTGCGGGAACTGGAGCGGGAAAACAGTCAGTTGAAGCGGATGGTGGCGGAGCGGGACCTGGAGATCGAAACGATCAAGGGCTGTTAAGAAAAAGTGGTAACGGCGCAACAGCGTCGCGAGAGCGTGGACTTCGCCAAGCGACGCGGCCTCTCGGAACGACGCGGTTGCGCCTTGCTTGAGATCAGCCGTCCCGGTTACCACTACCAGCCGCAGCGCGACGATACGGCCCTGGCCAGGCGCTTGGGCGAGATCGCCCGGGAGCGCAAGTGGGCCGGTTATCGCACCGCCTGGGGAGTGCTGAGGCTGGAAGGGAAGTCATCAACCCCAAACGGGTGCACCGGGTGTGGCGCCAGGAAGGCTTGTCCCAACCCAGGCGCAGGAAGCGCCGGCGACGTGGGGAGAGGAGTCCAACCCCTTGCGGGCCGAGTATCCGGACCACGTCTGGACCTACGACTTCATGGAGGATGCCACCGCGGAAGGCCGCAAACTGCGGGTGTTGACGCTGGTGGATGAGTACACCCGCGAATGCCCGGTGATCGAAGTGGATCGCAGGATGAAGGCCAAGGATGTGATCCGGGTGCTGGAGAGGGTGATGGTGGGGAGACGCCCAAGTACCTGCGCAGCGACAACGGCCCGGGTTCATCGCCAAGGCGCTCTCGACCTGGCTGTCGAGCGGGGCGTAGAGACACACCACATCGATCCGGGCAGTCCGTGGCAGAATCCCTTCGGGGAGAAGCTCAACGGGCGGCTGCGGGACGAGTGCTTGAACCTGGAACTGTTCCAGAATCTCTTGGAGGCGAAGGTGGTCGTCGAGGAGTGGCGCAGAGACTACAACCTGGCCCGGCCGCACAGCAGCCCTGGGTTACCGCACCCCGCGCAGTTCCGTGCGGCGTGGCAAGAAAGAAACGGGCCTGCCCCGGACCCCGGAGTTTACGCTTTCCGGCCTCCCGGAGAGGGCAACAAACGAAAGGCAGGGATGGACGTCCCCTGCCCCTCTCATACAGGCGCCGGCCGCGGCGCTCAGGTCGCTCTCCAGCGGGCCCTATCCTCCGGGCCGGCAAGAGAACTCTATCACGCGGGAGATGAGGTCGACAACTCCGCCCTGGTGGCGGGCATCATAACCCGGAGGACTAACATTCCCCGTGGTAAACAAAATGGGGGGCTGGACAGAGCGGCGAGATCGTCGAGGGGGTGCTGGCGCGCATGCGCGCCGGAAGTTCTATGAGGCGCAGGACAGCGACCGGGAGCGGGCGCTGGTGGCGCTGGCGTATATCGGCCGCCTCTACCAAGTGGAAAAGCGGGGACGTGAAGATGGGCTGTCCCTGCGGATCTCTGCGCGCTGCGGCAACAGGAGAGCGCGCCGATCCTCCTCCGACTTGCATGCCTGGCTGAAAGAGCAGGCGCAAAGTGGTGCTGCCGCGGAGTCCGATGGGCGAGGCCATTGGTTATGCGCTGGGACAATGGACGGCCTTGACGCGTTACCTGGAGGACGGGGACCTGGAGATCGACAACAACGCGGCGGAACGCGCCTTGCGGCGGTGGCGCTTGGACGGAAAAAAATTGGTTGTTCGCAGGCAGTGATGAAGGTGGGCGGCGAGCGGCGATCCTCTACACCATGATCGCCAGTTGCCAGCAACATGGAGTGGAACCCTTCACCTACCTGCGCGACGTGCTGGGCCGCATACCTTCACTTGCAAAGCCGCATTGAAGAGCTCTTGCCGGGGCACTGAAACCGAAAACGCCGCATGTTCCTGTCGCGGCGGGACAGATCGACGGCTGAACTCGACGACGGGACTCCTTCTGCCTCCTTTTCCTTCAACGATTCCGAATCTTCAACCTGACAGGCTTCCATGACGGCTGGCGCCACGACCGCTCAGCCCCTGCCTTCCCAGGATGTACTTCACCGGACGGTTACTTGGATGGTGCTTGTGGAACCGCGCGACATCACCGGGGAGAGGGAAGCTGAACTGCGAATCCAGGAGTTGAATGACGCGCTCCGGGCGCACGTGGCCACCGTGGACGCGATGAACGAGGAACTGGAATCGTACAGCCACTCCGTGTCGCACGACCTGCGAACGCCGTTGCGATTCGTGAACCGGATTGCGCATTTGCTCTTGCACGGACCCGGCGCGCAGCTTTCCGATGTCTCCAGGCAGCAGGTCAACATGATCCTGCGGGCGACAAGTGAGATGGGAAATCTCATCGAGCGGTTGCTCGTCTTTTCGCAGGTCAGCCGGGCTCCGATTCGTTTGCGCGCCGTGGACTTGCGAAAGCTCATTCAGGGAGCGATGGAGGAACTGGCCGATGCACGGGAGGGGCGTAGCGTTGAATTCGAACTGGGGGACCTGCCGTTGTGCCGCGGCGACCGCACGCTGCTGAAGGAGGTCGCGGTCAACCTGCTGGAGAATGCTCTCAAATTCACGCAAGGGCGCGCCCAAGCGCGAATCACCGTCGGCTGCACCGAGACGGAGGGGCATCCCACCTACTTCGTGCGGGACAACGGCGTGGGCTTTGACATGCGCGACTGCGATGCCTTGTTCGTTCCCTTTCAGCAGCTGCACAAGTCGGCGGGCTTTGCCGGGATGGGAATCGGCCTGGCGCTGGTCAAGCGCATCATTGAGCGGCATGGCGGCCGGATTTGGGCGTCGGGCGAAGTCGACAAGGGCGCCACGTTCTATTTCACGCTGAGCCCGGACCGCGCTGCGTAATATGCAATCGACGCAAGAGGCGTTACGGATCCACGATGCCTGAGAAGACTCGAATTCTGGTGGTTGACGACGATGCGCAGCTGGTGCGCGAAGTCCGGGCATTCCTGGAACAGCGTGGCTATGCCGTGACGGTTGCCCAGGATGGGCTGGAGGCGCTGCGACTGGCAGCGGAGACGGCGCCGAATCTGGTGGTACTCGACATCAATTTTCCCGCCCCCAAGTCGTCGAAAGGCAGGATGCTGGACGGACTGGAAGTGCTCAAGCGGCTGCGAGAGACCGACAGTACTCCGATCCTGATGCTGAGCGCGACCAACATCTCCGCCGTGAAAGTCATGGCGCTCTCTGCCGGAGCGGACGACTACGTCTCCAAACCCTTTGAACTTCCGGAGCTGGGTGCCCGCGTTGAAGCCATCCTGCGCAGGGCCAGCCATGCGGTGGCGGGGGAAAAGGTGCTGAGTTTTCATCGTTTGCGGCTCGATCCGGGCGAGCGACGGGTCTGGAAGGACGGCGAACTGGTTGATCTCACCGGGCTTGAGTTTGACATTCTCTACACGCTGGCCCTGCGCCCGGCGCATGTCTTCAGCCGCGACGCAATCATCGACCGCGCCTGGAAAGGCGAGGCCCTCTGTGTTCCCCAGGCGGTCAACGTCCACATCGGGCACATTCGCCAAAAACTGGAGGATGATCCCAGCCACCCCGTCTTCATCACAACCGTGCGCGGGAGCGGCTACCGCTTCGAAGACGTCCCCGCCTAGCCTACTTTCGTTTTTGTAGACGGCCTCTCGTCTCCCAGCCTCTTTCAAGCGGCTTTCCCATCGCGCAAGTTTGTTACCAAGTCTTTCCCCCAGGTATGCCGAAACTTCACCTCGGGCCGCTAGCCTCTCACTCTGTAAGGCGGGAGAAATTGCGGTCCGCCAACTGAACAGCAGGGAGACATGCCCGTGATCGTCGATAACTCGGTGGATATTCTGGTCGTGGAAGACAACGACAGCGAGCGGGCATCCATCGTGGAGTCGTTGCGGGCAGCCGTTGACGGCGTCAGTGTCGCCGCCGTGGCCAATCAAAAAGAGGCCCTGGACTTTCTCTTCAGACGGGGCGACTGGATGCACCGTACCGAGACCGATCCCCCCAGCCTGATCCTGTTGGATCTGGGGCTGCCGGATTCCGACGGCCTCTCCATCCTGGGGGAGATCCGATCGCTGGATCCGGACGACGCGCTGACCCTCACGCCCGTGGTCATCTTCACCGACTCCCACGCCACTACCGACATCTCCAGAAGCTATCGCTGCGGCGCCAACAGCTACGTGATCAAGCCCCTGAGTTTTGCGGATTTTCAGGCGGTGGTGGAGGCCGTCGGCCGATACTGGGTAAAGCACAATCGAGTGCATGCCTGATGAATGGCGGCGGAAGCATCCGGCTACGCCGGGTGCTTCACCGGTTGGGTTTCGGAATTGAGTTGGAGACAGTCAGTCTTAAGAAAGGAGAACAATCATGAGCCTCGGGATGATTCTATTGGTCGCATTGGTGATCCTTGCCCTGGGTGGACTGCCCAGGTGGGGATTCCATCGCTATGGCTACGGGCCCTCGGGCCTATTCGGGATCGTTGTGCTCGTCTTGTTGGTGATGCTGATGACGGGCCGGCTGTAGCCGGTTGCGTCAGGCGGACCGCGCTGCGCGGGGGGCCGGTCACCGGTGCTCGCGGCCGGCCCCGCAGCGTCGAAAGTCAGACTATCGAAAGGAGAATCGTCATGCTAGTGACCATCGTTGCGGTGCTGGTGGTTCTGTGGTTGCTGGGGCTGGTGAGCAGCTACACCATGGGCGGGTTGATCCACATCCTGCTGGTGGTAGCCATCGTTGTCGTGCTGCTCAACGTCATTCGGGGCCGCAGACCCGTGTAGCCAGGGAGGCATCCGCCGCTGAAGACATGAAGGGAGATCAAAGGATGAAGAGCTACGTGCTGATCGGCATCATCCTGGTCGTGGTGGGAGTCGTCGCCCTCGCGTATGAGGGCTTCACCTACACGACGCGGGAGAAGGCCGTGGATCTCGGTCCCATTCAGGTGACGACGGAAAGGACGCGAAATATTCCCGTGCCCCCGATCGTGGGCGGCCTTGCGCTGGCCGGCGGGATTGTACTCCTGGTCATGGGAAACAGACGGGGGTGAATGGGGGAGTCCGCACGTTAGCTTTCCCGGTGTGCCGGTGCGCAAACCTGTCGCTGGACTCCATCATCGAGCAGAGCTGCGGCGAAGGGCCACTGTAAGCTTGGATCCGAGTCTGCAGCGACAGTGCCTTCAACCCCTTTTTCCGCACAAATTCGCGAGGGGAGCCTGATTTTTTTAGTGTTGTGAATGACGCTTGGATTACACCGAGGCGATCGTGTGGGCTTCAGGGACGAAGCGGGGGCTCTGCCCCCAAACCCCCGGAGTTTATCGCATTGCGGGCCACCGGAAGGGCGGGAAAGAAGAAAGGCGGAGCCTCTCCGACCCCGCCCTTCCGTACGGCTACCTGCGACGGCGCTCCGGTTGCTCTCCAGCAGAGCCGTATCCTCTGCGCAGGCACTTGACCCTATACCACAAGCCGGGCTGAACCCGCAACCATCACGACCAGACGACTCCGCGCTGCCGGACGCTGCGACCGCCAACGTCCCAGCCACGCCCTTGACACCGGCTCGAAAGCCTGCTTAGCATCCCTCAGGTACCGCACTTTTGCTCCGCCCCCCACATCGGCACGTCAGATTGGTCCGGGAAGAAGCAAGACCGCCCAAAGTGACCCCCGGGGCCGAGGCGGCGCCAGGTTCAAAACCGGCCAAAGTGACCCCCGGGAATCCGGCTGCCCGAAGCCGCTGCGAGCCGTTCCGCCAAGTCATCCACGATAAGCGGGAGTCGCGCCTTTGGGACCCCAGCGCGGAAATGTCAGGCGAAATCTTGCGGCGCCAACGCGGACTCCCGAAGAGCGAAACCGTGCAATTTCGTGCAATCCAAGGGTATTCTAAGGGTACTTTGAGGGTGTTTTCAGCGTGACGTGCCGGATCTCTTCGTCTTCTATAACTTGTTTATTTTCAACTTGTTAGCGTTGCAGTCCAGGCCGCCTCCGGATCAGGAGGCCGAAGGTTCGAATCCTTCCTCCCCAGCCACCTTCAAGTCCGTCACTTCCCCCCTCTCGCCGTCCTCCGTCCGCGCAAACCCAGTTGCCGTTGACCGGCGGACGTCGCTGGGCAAAGATGCGCTGCGGCGCGTGTTGCCTGCCCGCCGCCCAGTCGCATGGAGCCACGCTCCTGCGGTCCACGAAAGGAGAAAAGGATGCGCAGAACCGTTTGGGGGTTCACTACACTCGCTTGCCTGGCGACCATCTCCGCCGCGCCTGCGCAACCCGGGCCGCCCGCCGGTACGGTCACTCGTCCGGCCTCGCCGGTAAGCTTGCCCTACGAGAAGGTGCTGCCGGGGAGAATGGCCGACTACGAGATCATGACGGCCTCCGGGGCCTGGGGTAAGGAATACCTGCTTTCGACCCGCCGCCTTTCCGACGCGGGCTTTCGCTTCGTCGAGAACAAGGGCCGCAGCGCAGCCACGCTCAAACCCTGGCTCATGCTCCGGAACCTCCGCACGGGACAAGGCGTCGCCGTGCTCCTGGCCTACAGCGGCAACTGGAAGATGGAAGTGCAACCCCGAAACGGAAAGACGGTCCTCCGCGTGGATACTTCTCCCTCGGCCCTGCCGCCCTTCACGGAAGTGGGGGGACTGCCCATCCCCGGCGCGCTGGTGGTGGAGTTCCGCGGCGACTGGGACGACGGAGCGCGGCCCATCGCGCGCTTCATCCGCGATAGGCTGCGCCGCAACCTCGGCCCCGACTGGCCGCCCGTGCAATACAACACTTGGTACGACGTCTACGACAACATCAATGAGGCGCGGCTTCTGGAGACGGTACGCGTCGCCGCCGAGCTGGGCTGCGAACTCTTCACCATCGATGCCGGCTGGTTCGGCAGCGGGGAACGATGGAGCCGCGCCCTCGGGCAGTGGGATGTGAACCGGCATCGCCTACCCGGCGGGCTTCAGACCATCGCCGCGGAGGCGCGCCGCCGGGGGATGAAATTCGGCCTCTGGATCGAGATCGAATGCGCGGCGCCGACCGCTCCCGTGGTCCGCGATCATCCCGACTGGGTCCTCATGCACAACGGACAGCCCTTGTCCAGGCGCACCGCGCTGGATTTCGGCCATCCGCAGGCGCGCGCCTGGGCCAAGTCCGCGCTCGACCGACTGGTCACTACCTACGCGCTCGATTACATCAAGATGGACTTCAACACCAACCTGCCGGTAGACGGCGAGTCCCTGACGCCGGAAACCGACCCGCTGTACCGCCACTACCGCGGACTCGTCGAGCTGTGGAGACACCTGCGGACCACTTATCCCGACCTGATCGTGGAGAACTGTTCCAGCGGGTCGCTGCGGCAGGATGCCATGACGGCGGCGTTCACCGATACGCATTGGGTTTCCGACAACGTGGACAATACGGCCAACCTGGCCATGAACTTCGGGGCGACGTTCCTCTTCCCACCCGAGATTTGCAGCCACTGGACGACCGCCCCGGCCGAAACGGACGGCCCCCTCGATCGGGAATCCTCGTTTACCGCCAACATGCTCGGACACATACTGGGCCTGTCCGGCCCATCGTCGCCTGGGACGCCGAGACGCGCCAGCTGGCTGCGGGAGCGCATCGCCCGCTACAAAGAGCCCGCGCGCTGATCCGTTCCTCGGAGGTCTTCCATCTCACCGCCCAGACCGACGCCCAGACCCCGCACTCCATGCAGGCGGCTCTCTATGTCAACCGCGAAAGCGGCCGGGCGGTCCTCTTCGCCTTCCATGCGGGAGACCCCTCGCTGGACCACACGCTCCGCCTGCGAGGTCTCGCGCGCAACCGCGCCTACCGCCTGCACATGCCGGAGGGCTACGGTCCCGATCGGACGGCCGGCGGAAAGCAACTGCTGGAGGAAGGACTGCCGCTGCGCTTCCCCCATGCCGGAGCCTCCGCCGTCATTCTCATCGAACCTCGTTGAATACGCGTAACTCATGGTCGGGGAAGGCATCCCTGAATTGCCGCCTGGCGCCGTTACCTCAAGAGTATTTGCGAGAAAACAAAAACCGAATCCTCAAGTAGTCCGCAAAAAAAGAAAATCCGAGTCCGCCAGTAGTCCGCGAAAAAAGAAAACCCGAGTCCTCGAGTAGTCCGCGAGAGCGGACGTATCGAGAGGACGACGTGGGCGCTGAAACTTCTCTCGCAACGACTCCGGCGCCGGCTCCGCAGCCGCCTCGATTCCCATCCACCTGCGACGATCCGGCGCTTCAAGCGTAGCGCGACAGGATCGCCATGCAGCCGGAACGGTAGCTTCCACCGAAGATGTTGAGATGATTGAGCAGATGATACAGCTTGTAGATGTCCAATCGCGCCTCCGACCCATCCGCCAGCGGCCAGACTTCCTGATATGCGGCGTAAAAGCGGCGGTCGAAGCCGCCGAAGAGCAGCGTCATCGCCAGGTCCGCCTCGCGCCGGCCGTAATACACCGCCGGATCGATCAGAACCGGCCGCCCGCTTGAATCAGACAGGTAGTTGCCGCCCCAGAGGTCTCCGTGCAGGAGACAGGCAGGCTCGTCCGGCTGCCCGATGTACTCCGGCAGGCGGTCCATCAACCTCACCAGCAGCCGCTCCAGCGAAGCGTCGAACTGGCGTCGCGTGCGCCCCAACCGCAGCTGAAACCCAAAACGCCGCTCGCGCCAGAACTCGACCCAGTCGTCGCACCAGGCGTTCTCCTGCGGCGTGTTGCCGAGATAGTTGTCGTGGGCGAAACCGAATCTCTCCCCGGCGCTTTTCTTGTGCAACTCGGCGAAACGCCGTCCGAAGTCCTCGAAGAAGCAAGGTCCGTGCGCGCCGGTCTCGATGTACTCCATGACGATGAAGGGGGTTACCCCGTCGCCGCCCCCGGTGCAAACGGGGACGGGTACGCGGATGGCGCCGACCGCGGCCAGCGCCGCCAGTCCCTCCGCCTCGCGCTCGAACATCCCAGGCAGGGGATCGGAATTGGACTTGACGAAATAGACTCGCCCGTCGGACAGCTCGACGCGGCGGGCGTCATTGATGCAACCGCCTCCCACCGGCGCGCTGCAGGCGATACGGGCCGGCCGGCCCGTGGCCCTCTCAATCGCGGCCTCCAGCGCCCCGTTCAGGCGTTCGCCCATCATGCAGAAACGCCGTCCGCCAGCTGCGCCACAATCCCCTCCGCCGCCCGCTCCAGCATGTCCAGCACCCGCTCGAACCCCTCCGGGCCACCGTAATAAGGGTCGGGCACGTCCCGCAGCCGGCTGCCCGGCAGGAAATCGCACAGAAGCCGCAACTTGCGCCGATAGCGGGAACCCGGATCCAGGTCGCGCAGGTCCCTCAGATTGTTCTGGTCCATGGCGATGATCAGGTCGAACTCGTCGAAATCGGAAGGCGCAAACACACGCGCCCGGCTGCACAGGTCATAACCCCGCCGCGCCGCCGCCGCCCGCATCCGCTGGTCCGGCGCCTCCCCCACGTGGTAGCCCATCGTCCCCGCCGAATCCACCACGATCCGGCCGTCCAGCCCCTTCTCGGCCAGCTTCTTCTTGAGTACTCCTTCCGCCGCCGGCGAACGGCAGATGTTCCCCAGGCACACGAACAGCACTTTCTGCTTGTCGCCCATTTCACGCTGGTCCTTTCCCCAAGACAAATCGCGGACCCAATGCTATTATAAGCACCGCGGACGATCAACCCGTTTCGGACCGCGTTGCCCCGGTCCCAGGGTCCCATTCGTCTCAGTGTCCCCCGCGCCGAGGAGAGTTCAGGCTTGCCGCCTTTCGTTTGCAACCGCTGCCCGTTCTCCTCGCGCTCGCGCTCGCCGCCACAGTCACGGCCCTCGTGCGCCTCGCATCCCACGGAGAAGAGGATGATCGCTCCATGAATCAGAAGATCCGCGCTCCCGAACTTTCGCCCAACCTAGGCTGGCTCAATACCGACCGGCCGCTGCGCTTCAGCCACGAACTCCGCGGCCGGGTGGTGCTGCTCGACTTCTGGACCTACTGCTGCATCAACTGCATGCACGTATTGCCCGTCCTGGCCTGGCTGGAAGAAAAATACCGGGACGAGCCGTTTCAGGTCATCGGCGTCCACTCGGCCAAGTTCGACAACGAGGCCGGCCGCGAGACCATCCGCGCGGCCATCGCCCGTTACGAAATCAAGCATCCGGTCGTGATCGACGACGGCATGGGCATCTGGCAGGCTTACGCAGTGCGCGGCTGGCCGACCCTGGTCCTCGTCGACGCGGAGGGCTACCTGGTCGGCGCGGAGTCGGGCGAAGGGCTGCGCGAAGTCTTTGAACGCGCCATCGACGCCACGCTGGAGCGCGGGCGCCGGCGGGACGTATTGGCCGAGGGACCGCTCGAGCTGAAATTGGACGCCGATCTGCTCGGACCCAGCGAGCTGGCCTTCCCGGGCAAGCTTCTCGCCGATGCAAGCGGGCAGCGGCTCTTCATCGCCGACAGCAACCACAATCGCATCGTGGTCGCCACCTTGCCCGACGCCTCGGGACGCGCCCGGCTGCTCGATCTCATCGGCGCCGGCCGGCAGGGAAGCGCTGACGGTTCCTTTGACGACGTGCAGTTCCATCATCCCCAGGGTCTCGCCCTGGACGGCGACGCGCTCTTCGTTGCCGACACGGAAAACCACCTCATCCGCCAAGTCGACCTGGAAAGAAAGACCGTCCGCACGATTGCGGGCACGGGCCGACAGGTGCACGACCGGCGCGGCGGAAACGTGGGACGGCAACAAGGGCTCAACTCGCCCTGGGACCTGGCTCTGGACGGGCGAACGCTCTACATCGCCATGGCCGGCCCCCATCAACTCTGGCGCATGAATCTGGCGACGGGCATGGTGGAAGCCTTCGCCGGCTCGGGCCGTGAGGACATCCTCGACGGCACGATCGGGGCAGCGGCGCTCGCGCAACCCAGCGGGCTGGCGCTCGCCCCTGGCCGCCTCTACTTCGCCGACAGCGAGACCAGCTCGATCCGCTTCGTGGACCTCGACCGCGCCTTCGTCCAGACGCTGGTGGGACGCGGCCTCTTCGTCTTCGGCGACGTGGACGGTCGCGGCGACGCGGCGCGCCTTCAGCATCCCCTCGGCGTAGCCTGGCACGACGGCGCACTCCTCGTGGCGGACACCTATAACCACAAGATCAAGCGGCTCGATCCCGACACGCGCGAAGTCCGCACGCTTTTCGGCCTCGGCCGGCCGGCGACCCGCGGGGAAAAGGGTCAACTTGGCCTCTTTGAGCCTGGTGGACTTTCCGTGGCTGAAGGTCGTCTCTACGTCGCCGACACCAACAACCATCGCGTCGTCATGGTGGACATGAAAACGGGGGCCTGGGCGGAGGTCATGATCGAGGGATTGACGCCGCCGATGCACAAGCGGCGGTCTCTGCCTGCGCGCAAGATATCTGCGACGATTCCCGCCACAGGCGCCCTGCGGCTGCTTCTCTCCGCCGATTTGCCGCCGGGTACGCATCCCGCAGCGGACGCGCCCATGTTCATCCGCGTCGCTTCCGGCGAGCGCGTCATCGCGCAGGAGACGCGCAAGACCGACGCCTTGCCGGTCGCGCTCGAACTGGCCCCCGCCGACCTGGACGGGACGGACGCGCTCGAGGTCACCTGGGCGCTGGCCTACTGCAAAGACGGTCCCGACGCCCAGTGCATCCCCGCCCAATGGAGCTGGCTGGTCACCCTGACGCGGGCCGAAAACGCCTCGCCCGAGCTGCGCCTCTCCGGCCGCCCGTAGGTGGGTTCCACCCACTACCGCCGTCATGGCGCTCTTTCAGTTCGCACCTGTCATTTCGACCGAAGGGAGAAATCCAGCCTCCCCACCTGTCATTTCGACCGAAGGGAGAAATCCAGCCTCCCCACTTGTCATTTCGACCGAAGGGAGAAATCCAGCCTCCCCACCTGTCATTTCGGTCGAAATGACAGGGTACTTCGCTCGAAATGCACGCCAGACAGGCCGAAACCTGGACTTCCGACGTGCGACTGAGAATCGCCTTCCAGGCAGGCCGTGCTTTTCCGTCCCACCTCAGGGGGCGCCTTGACAGCGCCCACTTTTGTGCTTAGTAATGTTAACGTGATTTAATAATTCACCGCCTGGCGGACATGCTTTTTTCGTCTTCCACGCACGGCTCGGGACCCTCGCATGAACCAAGACAGTCTCTACCCCAACCAGATTCTGTACCGGCGTGAGATCGCGCCCGCCATTTTCGAGCTGCGCGTGTATACCCCCTTCCTGGCGCGCAAGGCGCGCCCGGGCGAGTTCGTCCTGGTCATGGCCGATCCGCGCGGCGAACGCATCCCCCTCACCATCGCCGATTTCGACCGCCAGGCGGGCAACATCACGCTCGTGGTCATGGCCATCGGCACTTCGACGCGCAAGATCACGTCGCTCCTGCCCGGTCAAACCCTGTCGGCCTGTATCGGGCCGCTCGGCGTGGCCTCGGAGATCGAGAACTACGGAACCGTCGTGATGGTCGCGGGCGGGGTGGGCGCCGCGCCCATCTACCCCATCGCACGCGCCCTCCGAGAAGCCGGCAATCGCGTGATTACCGTCCAGGGCGCCCGCAACAAGCACCTCCTCTTCTGGACCGACCGCCTCGCCGACGTCTCCGACCAGATCATCGTCACGACCGACGACGGCAGTTTCGGCCGCAAGGGCCTCGTCACCGAACCGCTGGTCGAAATCCTGCGGCAGCAGCCGGACGTGAGGCGGGTTTACGCCATCGGACCCACGCCCATGATGAAGTTCTGCGCCCTGGCGACCGCGCCCTTCAACGTCAGGACCATCGTCAGCCTCAACACCATCATGATCGACGGTACCGGCATGTGCGGCGGCTGTCGCGTCATGGTGGGAGACAAAACGCTCTTCACCTGCGTGGATGGCCCCGAGTTTGACGGCCATCTCGTCAATTGGGACCTGCTTCTGTCGCGCCAGAAGATTTACGCGCGCGAGGAGCAATGTTCCCTGGAGCGCTACCTGCAGCAAATGGAAGCCCGATGAAGAAGCCGATCGTTGCCAAGAAGCAGCCCATGCCCGAGCAGGACCCCGCCGTCCGGCGCGGCAATTTCAAGGAAGTCCCCTTGGGGTACACGCCCGAGCAGGCGATGGCCGAGGCGGAGCGCTGCCTGCTCTGTCCCAACCCGCAATGCATGAACGGCTGTCCCGTGGAAGTAGACATTCGCGGGTTCCTGGACCTGGTGCGACAGGGCGAGTTCGTGGCCGCGGCCCGCAAGATCAAGGAGACCAACGCCCTGCCCGCCGTCTGCGGGCGCGTCTGCCCCCAGGAGACGCAATGCGAGATCAAGTGCGTCTTGGCCAAAAAGTTCGATCCCCTGGCCATCGGCCGGCTGGAGCGGTTCGTCGCCGACTGGGAACGCGAGCACGACCTGGTCGAGATTCCCCCAAAGAAGGCGCCCAACGGCCGCAAAGTCGCCGTCGTCGGCTCCGGCCCCTCCGGACTCACCGTCGCCGGCGACCTGGTCCTGCTCGGTTACGAAGTCACCATCTACGAGGCCTTCCACAAGCCCGGCGGCGTCCTCATGTACGGCATCCCCGAGTTCCGCCTGCCCAAGGAGATCGTCCAGCGCGAGGTCGATTACCTGGTCCAGTTGGGAGTCCGCATCGAATTGAACCAGGTGATCGGCAAGACCATCACGGTCCAGGAGCTCTTCTCCAACACGTTTGCCTGACGACGCCGTCTTTGTCGGCGTGGGCGCGGGATTGCCGAGTTTTCTGGGCGTGCCGGGCGAGAACCTGGGCGGCGTCTATTCCGCCAACGAGTACCTGACGCGCGCCAACCTGATGCGGGCGTTCGACTTCCCCAACTATGATACACCCATCGTCCACGGCCGGAACGTGTGCGTGATCGGCGGCGGCAACGTGGCCATGGACGCCGCCCGCACCGCCGTGCGCCTGGGCTCGGAGCGCGTCACCATCGTCTATCGCCGCTCGCGCACTGAATTGCCGGCCCGGCTGGAGGAAATCCACCACGCCGAGGAGGAAGGCATCGTTTTTTCGATGCTAACCAACCCGGTGCGATTCGAAGGCGATGGCCAGGGCCGGGTATCCCGGATCGTCTGCCAGCGCATGGAGCTGGGCGAGCCGGACGCCTCGGGGCGGCGCCGGCCCGTGCCCGTGCCCGACTCCGAGTTCGTGATCGAGAGCGATCTGGTCATCGTCGCCATCGGCGGCGGCGCCAATCCGCTCCTGACCCGCACCCTGCCCGGGCTTGCCCTCAACAAGTGGGGCAACATCGTCGCCGACGCCAACGGACGCACCAGCGTGCCCGGCGTGTGGGCCGGCGGGGACATCGTCACCGGCAGCGCTACCGTCATCGAGGCCATGGGCGCAGGCAAAAAGGCGGCCCGCGACATCCACCGCTGGCTGGAGGAAGAGCAAGCCGCGTCCCGGCCCGCCTGGGTCGCCGCCTCCTGAGTCGGCTTTCGCAGCTTGATTGACTTGCCCCGCGCACCCGTCTAAACTCAATTCGTGGATACCAGGCAGGCGAACTCGATCCAGGTTTTCATCAACGGCAAGCCTCGGCAGGTACCGCCGGGCAGCCTCTTGGAAATGCTGCGGGTGCTGGGCATCGAACCGGCCTCCGTGGTCATGGAGGTCAACGAGGAGATCGCCCCCCGCGCCGTCTGGAGCGAGCGCCCGGTCGCCGCCGGCGACCGCATCGAAATCCTCAAGTTCGTCGGCGGCGGGTAGGGTGGGTTCCACCCACCCACAGTTTTGGGTGGCACAGGCATTCCTGCCTGTGCGTCCCCGATTTGAGCAACAAGGACGGCCCATGAACGACATCCTCAAGATCGGCTCCAAAGAGTTCCGCTCGCGCCTCTTCTTGGGCACGGGCAAGTACGCCACCATGCAGCTGATGGTGGACAGCCTGGCGGCCAGCGGCTGCGAGGTCGTCACCGTCGCCCTGCGCCGCGCCAACATCGACGGCACCCCCGTCGAGGACATGATGTCCTACTTAAAGGGTTACACGCTCCTGCCTAATACCGCCGGATGCTACACGCCGGAAGAGGCGATCCGCGTGTGCCGGCTGGCGCGCGAAATGGGCGTGGGCGAACTCGTGAAACTGGAAGTCATCGGCGACGACAAAACGCTTCTGCCCGAACACATCGGCACGTTGGAAGCCACCAAGGTGTTGGTAAAGGAGTGTTTCACCGGGCTCGCGTACACCAACGACGATCCGGTGATGGCGCGCAAGCTGGAGGAAGCCGGGGCGGCGGCGGTTATGCCGGCAGGGTCGCCCATCGGCTGCGGGCGCGGGATTCTCAATCGCTCCAACATTCACATCATCGTGGAGAACGCGAAGGTGCCCATCATCGTCGATGCGGGCGTGGGCACGGCCTCCGACGTGGCCATCGCCTTCGAGCTGGGCGTGGACGGAGTCCTGCTGAACACGGGGATCGCGGGCGCCCGGGACCCGGTGAACATGGCGCGGGCCATGCGCCACGCCGCCGAGGCGGGACGCCTGGCGTATCTCTCCGGCCGCATCGAAAAGCGCCTCTACGCCAAGGCCAGCAGTCCCCTCAAGGACTTCTGAGATGAACGATCGCGCCGCCTGGCGAATGCTGGACGCCGCCGCCGACCGCGCCTCGGAAGGCTTGCGCGTGGCCGGCGAGGTGGTGCGCTTCTTTCTGGCTGACGCCGCCCTGACGGCGCGCCTGCGCGACCTGCGGCAGGCCCTCTGGAGCGTACTTGCCGAGATTCCCGCCGCCCGCGCGCGCATGGTAGACGCGCGCGACAGCGTCCACGACCCGGGCCGCGATCTGCCCGGCCCGCCGCGCTCCGCCGACGCCGCCCTGCTCTTTTCCACCAACCTGCACCGCGCACAGGAGTCCCTGCGCTGCATCGAGGAGGTGCTGCGCGCGCTCGCGCCCGCCCAAGCTGCGCCCATCACCGACCTGCGCTACCAGTGCTATGAGCTGGAAAAGGACGCCGCGCCCGCCCTGGCGACCTTCGACAAGCGGCGCAAACTCGACTTCGAGCTCTACGTGGTCACGGGCGCGGCGCAATCGCGCGGCCGCGGACACCTGGAGGTCGTCGCCGCCGCGCTGGCCGGCGGAGCCGGTTGCATCCAGTTGCGCGACAAGCATCTTCCCGCGCGTCAACTCCTGCCCCTGGCGCGCGACGTGGCGGCTCTCTGCCGCGAGCGCAACGCGACCTTCATCGTCAACGATCATATCGACGTGGCGCTCTCGGCGGGCGCCGACGGCGTGCATCTGGGCCAGGACGACTTCCCCCTCTCCGAGGCGCGCGCCATCGTCGGCATGGGCATGATCCTGGGCGCCTCCACACACAGTTTGGATCAGGCGCGGCGCGCCGAGGCCGAAGGCGCCGACTATCTCAACGTCGGTCCCGTCTTTCCCACGCAGACGAAAGAGGGCGGCGTGACGCCCGTCGGCGTGGAGTTGATTACCGCCGTCAAGAACGCCGTCACGACGCCGCAGACCTGCATGGGCGGCATCAACGCGGACAACGTGGCCCAGGTGATCAAGGCAGGCGCGGAGCGCGTGGCGGTCGTCTCCGCGGTCGTCGGCGCACCGGACGTGGCGGGCGCGGCCCGCGACCTCCTCGCGCGTATTCGCGCCGCCAAGGCCGCACGCAAGCCGGTTGCCGCCGGCCCCCGGCAATGATAGAATTCATCTATAATGGGAAAGATTCCTCCCTTCGGTCGGAATGACAGCGCGCCGCACGCCCGGGCAGGTGTCCGCGCGCTCTGGGTCGTGCTGGCGCTGGGATGCTCCCTGCCCGTCGCGGCTGTGACGGCCCGCGATAATCCCCTCTCCGACGTGGAGGCGCATCGCCGCTACCAGGATGAGAAGCTGGCCGCGGGGCAACAGTCCGTCTTGGCCCTGGAATACTCCGATCTCATGGAAAAGAACCCCGACAACGCTTACGCCTACCTCCATTACGGGCGGGCGTTGGATCCGAGCGTGGATTACGCCAAGGCCGTCGAGGCCTTCCAGCGCGCGGCGGACTTGAATCCAGGCCTCTTCTGGGCGCGCTACAGCCTCGGCTCACTCTTTCTGGCGGCGCAGCAGATGGCGCCCGCCGAGCGGGAGCTGTTGGAAGCGGAGCGGCTTGCACCCACCCATCCGGAGACGCAGTACAACCTCGCCTATCTCTACATGCTCTTGGGAAAGCGGGAGGAGAGCCTGCGGCACGCGCGGCGCGCGGTCCAGCTGGCGCCGGACCTCGCCCAGGCCCGCGAACTCCTGGAACGGCTGGAGGGCAAGCGCACCGGCCTGCGCGACAGCCAGCGCGGCTGGACGTTGCTCGTGGCCGCCATCCTCCTGGCCGTCGTGATCAACTATGCCCTCTTGCGACGCCGCTATCGCAAGTACCTATCCGACAACGACGCCTTCGAGTACGCCCAGCGCTCGGTGCGACGCGAGCGGCATCGACCGGGAACGCGCCGCGTTCCCGATCGTCCCGCCGATCCCCGCGAGCCGTCCCGCCGCTGAGAAATCCTCGCGCAGCACCGGGCCAGGTATTACACGAACCAGAACCGACAACCTTGAGCAGCAGGATACACTGAAACCGACAGCCCTGAGCGGCGGCCTTGACCAAAACCGAAGCCCCTGAGCGAAGCCCGCAGCGCGGAGTCGAAGGGGGCGGCTCGGATGCTGAAGACTTCCTTACTGCGTCGGCCACATTTTAGCGGACATCCGGACGCCGTAGTTGCGCAGCGCCTTGTCCCGAGTAGCCCGAAGGGCGCAGCGAGGGGGGCTGCGCGCGGCGGCAAGCAGCCGCACTCCAGAGTCGCGCCCCCTTTACAGCCCATACCGCCGCGCCAGCCACTCCAGAAACCCGGAATAATCCGCCAGTGCAAATCCATAGGCGCGATTGACCATCGGTTCCGGATCACCCAGTACGTCGCGCCGCACGTCCGTGGGCTTCTCCCGAAAGTACTGGATCCATCCCGGCCGCTGCCGTTCGTAACCCGCAACCAAGCGCTGATAGACGCTGCCGTCGCGCGGCTCCAGGAGCAGCGCGTGGAGGTGCGTGCATCCGGCGCGTTCCAGTTGCTCGACGAACGCGCGCGCCATGCGGCTGTGCAGGCTCCGGTTGGACGCCTCGGCCAGGAGATTAATATGAAAGTGCGCCGGAAACCGCCCCAAGGGCACGGAGACGGCCTCGCGCCACGACTTGAGGAACAGCCAGCGCAGAAATCGCCGGTCCCGGGAACGGCGATAGCGCCCCAAGAGCCATCGCCAGGCAAGTCGGCCCAACAGCGCCGGCATGATGCGAAAACTCATGTAGCGCAAAAACCGCCGGCTGTCTCGCGCGCCCGTAAGATAGGCGACGGTACGTCCATTCATCTCCGCAACCAGCGCCGACTCCGGTTCGAAGTCGGTGTAGTAGCGCGTAAAGTAGTCGGCGAAGAGTTCGCGGTCGGAAAAGAACTCCTCACAGCCGAGGTTACGGCAGGCGGTGCGGCAGCAGATGTCGCGTACCGCGTCCCGGTCGGTGGGACGGTAGGGGCGGACGAGGACGCCGTCGTCCCGTTCGCTGCTCAATGGGAGAGCGCCTCCTCCAGCGAAATAGGCCGCCAGCCGTCGTGGGCCAGCGAGAAGATGAGATCGGAGAGTTGCCGCCAAGTCCTCGGATAGTCCAAGTCGGTGGGATGCAGCGTAAGACGAAAGAGGGCGCCGGCTTGCACCAGGCGGCGGATGCGGCGCTCGCGCAGGACTCGGGCGGCGGCCTGCTTCCAGCGCCGCGCGCCCTCGTCGAAGCACAGCGCGGGGATGACGTGCGCGCGTCCGGCGAACTCGACGAGGCGATCCTGCCGCATGTACCCGACAAGGCCGAGCACGCGCAGCTCGCGTTCGGTGGCGCGGCTCTGCTGCCAGCGCGGGCCGCAGAACCAGCGGGGACGCGCCTCGAAACACTGCTCGTAGATACGGCAGGCCGCCTCCAGACGCCGCGCCGCGCCCGGCGCGGCGCGTGGAAGAAACTCAGAATGGTTTCGGTTCCGAAATAGAAACGATCCCAGAGGCTCGGCCCCAGCGAGTGCGTGAAACCGTGCAGGACCTTCCCGGCCCGGAAGCCCGCCAGGCGCGCGACGAAGTCGGGATGCTCGGCCAGCGGCTCGCGCCCGCGCCAGTTGGGCACGACCAGAAGCAGGGCCGCCTCCGATCCGCCCGGCCGGCGGCAGCGCCTCCAGGTAGCGCGCGTCCAGCCGCCGACCCATGCCGGGATGCACGTCGTGAATCTCGACCAGGTAGCGCTTCCTTACCTTCATGCGCCGCTCTCCAGGGTTTCCAGGCCGCGCCGGATTTCCGCGGCGATGGCGGCGCTGGCGCCGGGGCCGCCCATACGCTCGCGTCCCGCCTGCACCATGGTCTCGCGGAGGCCCGGCTCCACGAAAATGCGTCGCACCGCGCCCGCGACCGCCTCGGCGCTGCGCGCCGCCGTCAGTACCGCCGGTCCATAATAGCGTGCCTTCATGCGCACGTAAGCCTCGCCCAGAAATCCCCGCGCTGGAAAGGCGACCACGGGCCGCCCCAACCCGATGGCCTGCTCGTTGGCCGTCCCCGCCAGGCCGATGACGACTTCCGCGCGCAGCACGGCGTCCGCGAAGCGGCCTTTCACGAGGATCGCGCCCAGCCCGGACTCATGCGCCACGGATAGCGCGACGCCGCGGGCGCGCTCCTCGGGCCGCGGCGCCGTCGCCTTCCAACCTTCCGGCGGTTGCAGAAGGAGGGCCGACGCATCCAGGTCGTCGTGCGCCGCCACGAGGAAATGGGCCGGGCGCGGGCACGCTGCGGCGATGGCCGGCCCCATTTCCAGAAGTTCACGCAGGTTGTCCAACGTATCCGAGCGGCTGCCGGGAAGCAGCGTGATGACGCACGTGTCGGAAGGCAGGCCGAAGCTCTCTCCCGTCGGTTCCAGGTCGTCCATCATGGGATTGCCCACGTAGCGCGCGGGAACGCCGGCGCCCGCCAGCTCGTCCGTCGTCCATCGGTCGCGCGGGAACGCCATCCGGCAGTGGCGGCGCAGGAAATATTTCTCCAGGCGCGTGTACCGACCCGGGCCGCGCCCGTAGTAGGCCGACTTGGCGCACCCCACGAAAAGAAAGGGAATCCCGGCCAGGCTGGCCGCGGCGATGGGCACGACGTCACCGACGGCCACGGCCAGGTCGTAGCGCCCCCGCAGCTCCCGCGTCGTCCGGTACTGCCGCCAGTGGGTCGTGATCCATCCCGCGCGAAGGTCGTTCCAGAGGTATCTCGGGTTCACCAGCGACAGCCCATGCCCCGGCAAGAGGTTCGGCGCTCCCACCAACGGGATGGCGCGGCGGCGATACGCGCTTCCCTCGCCGACCATGCACCAGGCGTGAACTTCCACTTCCGGCCAGGGCAATAACCGGTCCAGGATGCGCCCCGCCAGGCTGTCCTCGCCCGGACCGTTGGAGAGAAAGAGCAGCCGTCGCCGCATTATCCCCCTCAACCCCCCTTGTTAATGGGGGAGTTCGGAGCGTGGCGGCGGTCGGGCAGGCCCATGCGCGCTTTCAGGTCCAAGAGTTCCTGAACCTGCGCGTCGGTAAGTCGCTGCAGTTCACCCAGGGCGCGCGCCGCCAGAAGCATCTGGCAGTAATGGTCCAGCGTCTCCATGCGATAGTAGGCGGTAAAGAGGTCCGGTCCCAGCGCCAGCGCCCCGTGGTTCTGCAAGAGCAGCACCTGGTGTTCGGCCAGATAGGGCACGAGCACGTCGCCGAACGCCTGCGTACCCGTGAGCGCATAGGGCGCGGTCGGCACCTCGCCCAGAAACACCTCGACCTCGGGCAGGATGCCGTTGGGGACGGGCGTGCCGGTAATGGCGAAGGCGGTCGCGTACACGGGATGCGCGTGCACGACCCCGCGCACCTCGGGCCGATGCTTGTAGATGGTGAGATACATCGGCAGTTCGGAGCTGGCCCGCTTGCCCGCCTCAAGCACCTCGCCCGACAAACTCACTTTGACGAGATCATGCGGCTGCATGAAGCCCTTGCAGATGCCGGTAGGCGTGAGAAGAATGGTGCTGCCGTCCAGGCGGCAGGAGAAGTTGCCTTCGCTGGCGGAGACCAGCCGGCGCGCGTAGGCCCGCCGCCCGATCTCGCACAACAAGTCCCGCGCCACGTGTTCCTGCATAAGAGTACTCCCCGAAAAAATAGGGTCAGCGCCTATTTTTGCTGAAAGACTGACGAAAACTCACGAGGCTACCGGCAAAAATAGGCGCTGACCCTATTTTTTCGCCAGTATCTCCACGATTTCCACCGGATGGCCGATTCCCTCCAGTTGCACCGTCTGGATCGGCCCCAGGCTGGCGACGCGTCCGCCGGCCTTGGCGGTCGCAGCGGCGGCGACGACGCCGCTCTCGGTATGGCCGGACGCCCAATCGACGGCCAGGAGGGCAATGCTCACCGCCTCGCCCATGATGTCGGGATGCGCGTAAGCGGGGTGCCCCATGGAGCCGAGATAGATCAGCCCGCTGGAGGCCGCCGCCTTGATGGGCTCGTCGCACACCTGCCGGAAGGTGAGCGCGGCCTCGATGGCGCGCCGCTCGTGATTCTGTCCGGAGAAAAACGCCAGAATCCCCGGCCCCATGCTCTTGACCGGCACGCCGTCGTAGCGCAGGACCGCTTCGGTAGCCTGAAAGCTGAAGGCATTGGACCACGCGGCGAAATCCTTGGGCGAGAGATGGGCCGACTTCCGGCGCGCCCCGCGCACGCCCGTCGCCAGTACGCTGGCCTTGAAGACGTCGCGCTCTTCGGCGTTGACGCCCAGAAGCCAGTCCACGGACACGTCCAAGAGTTTGGCCAGGGCGGGCAGGACGGAAATGTCGGGCGCGTTCTCGCCGCGTTCCCACTTGGAGACCGCCTGCGGGCTGATCTGCATGGCGTGAGCCACGTCGGTCTGCTTGAGGCCGCGTTTTTCGCGCTGGGCGCGGATGCGCGCCGCCAGCTCCGACAAGAGCATGTCCTAACTCCCCGGCCCGCTCCGGAAGGGCGAGCTGGCCGCATTGTTCCATTTGCGCAACCAAAAGAAAAGCCCCTCGGCAGGGGGCGAATGGGACGCATGGGCTTCATGGGACCTATGGGACCTAGGGGACCGAGGACAACTCCGCGCCCTCTGCGCCTCTGCGCGAACTCCCTCCGCGCCCTCTGTGCCTCCGCGCGAACTCCCCTCCGCGCCCTCTGCGCCTCTGCGCGAACTCCCCTCCGCGCCCTCTGCGCCTCCGCGCGAACTCCCCTCCGCGCCCTCTGCGCCTCCGCGCGAACTCCCTCCACGCCCTCTGTGCCTCTGCGCGCTCACTTCATGTGCGCTGCGACGACCCTCGCCGCCCCGCCCTCGGCGATCAGCCGATACCGCCCCGCCGCCGCGGGAACCACGAACGTCTCCGCGTAATTGAAGCGCTGCGCCATCCCCGACGAAGTCTCCAACAGCACGGACCGCCCCTCCACCACGTTCATCACATGGGGCGAGCCGGCCGTCTCACCTTCCACGCTGCCGGAAAACTCGTAGCGCCGCACGTCGTAGAGATGCTGGCGGTGCGTGGGCAGGTGCACGACGCGCCAACCTTCCCCCTCACCGACGACCCGAGGCCGGCTCACCAGCTCCTCCGCCACGCGCCGTCCCCGCCGCTCGAAGTATAGATTCTCGAAGGCGCGCGCGATGTTGAGCGGCCGCAGCTGGCCCTCCAGGTCGCGCCGCAGCCAGTCGTACATCTTGAAAGTGAAGATATACGGCGTGTTGCTGATCTCCAGTACCAGATTGCCGCGCCCCGAGCCGTGTATCGTCCCCTGCGGGATGAGCAGAAGGTCGTGCTTGCGCGCGGGAACGGTATGGACGAACCGCCGCACGTCCACTTCCCTGCCCTCCAAAAGGCTCGCCTCCAACTCGGCGCGGAAAGCCTCCGGTTCCATGCCTTCACGAAATCCCAAAAACACTTCGGCGCGCGGCTGGCAGTCCAGGATATAATAGCACTCGTCCTGCGTGATGATCTCGCCGAAGTGGCGCCGAATGTAGTCGGGCCGCGGATGGCATTGCACCGACAGATTGCCGCCGTCCCAGGTATCCAGAAAATCGAAACGGATGGGAAAGAGACGCCCCATCATGGCCGCCCAGTCGCCCAGCACGTTTTCGGAGGCGTGAACCATGAGCCAGTCAAACGAGAGCTCCAGCAGTCGCCCGTCGCTCTCCAGCATGAGGCCGTTCTCGGCGAGATGAGTTTCGAACGACCAGGCAGGTTGGGCGCGTCCTGGGGCAAGCGTGCGGTCCGAGATCCACTGGCCGCCCCACGACCGGGTTCGAACCAGCGCCGAACGCGAAAGTAGTTCGCGCTCATGGCCGACAGGGCGGCGCGCATCACGCCGGCCGGAGGCGAACACCGGCTCGTCCGGCCGCTGTCCGTCCACGAAGAGTCCCACGCGGGGAGAAAGCGCGGCCAGGTGCTCATTCAGCGCCGGCCAATCGACGAAATAGGCGACGTTTGTAGAAGGTCTTCGCATCCGTCGTCTTGCGCCCAGGTTGGCAACGACTCCTCTCCGATGGCGCGCGCGGTACT
The DNA here is from genome assembly GCA_015075175.1 of bacterium. Lineage (GTDB taxonomy): Bacteria > Hinthialibacterota > Hinthialibacteria > H5-UNCL2 > H5-UNCL2 > H5-UNCL2. The sequence continues at coordinate 101,963 of JABTUV010000006.1, read as the reverse complement.
GGACTCTGTTCTTGGGCGTCCGAGATGTACGAGCGAGCCGTCCCAACCCGCCAGCGCCGCGCCGCAACCGTAAAGGATGCTGAGGTCCGCCGCCTCATCGGGGTCCAGAAGCGCCAGTCGCCCGGGATCGAAGAACTTCGCCATCGCGGGCACCATGAAGCGGGCGCCGAAGAGCGGATCCCGGCCGCCCAGGAAAGGCGCGACCATTCTCTGGATCTCGTCGGGCGGGCGGAGCGCGTCCCGACGTTGCGCCAGGCGCGCGCGCAACCCTACGCGCTACTGGAGCTCGGCTTCCAGTTGCATCGCAGGTAGACCCAGAACACGCCGCCGAGTTCCCGTCACGGATGACCCGCCGATGTCCCGCCAACCGTTCCCGCCAGCGCGGCATGCAGGACCCGATGCAACCGGGTCCCAGGGGGAGCGCTTTCCCGAGATGTCGTAAACGCCCGGCGGGACCCGGCCCGATGTTGGACCGGCGCCAGCCGCGTCGTCGTCCTGCGCCAGACCGCCAGGGGCAAACCCGCGCCCGCCTCCCAGCCCGCGATTGCCCGTCTCCACCAGCTTCTCGGGTCCCATTCCTCCGACAGTCCGCTCCCGGTCCCATCCGCCCCACTCAGATCCGTGCGCCGGGCGCTGATGAGTCGTCCTCGTAGCGGGTAATGTCCGCCTTCGGCCAGTCGGATCGTCGAAGGCGACCTCCAAAACGCATTGTGTACGCGCCGGCCCAGGCTGGCCAACCGATGTTTCGCGCCGGCGGGAATCCACAGCTCCTCTCCCGGACGGGGATGGTACACGCGATCCTCGACCTGGATTTGCGCGCCCTCGTCCAGCGCAACCTGCAGGCTCGGCCCGCCCGGGCGTGCGATTGCAGGCTGAGCCGCTGATGTGGTTCGACCGTCAACAGGCTGACGGTCACCTCCTGGTTGTGGGCGTATTGCCGAAAGTTAGTACCCCAGGGCCGCGCGCGACGCTAGTGCTGGGCGGCCGAGTACCGGAATGGTTTTGCCGGAAAGGTCAGGCATGGTTAAGCATCCTTAATCGCACGTTATATTGTTATGATATATCTCGCCCACCGTTCCGTCCAGTTTCTTTTCACCCTCCGAGAATCAATTTGACTCTTCTCAAGGAGCCGAATTTCCCTACATTACCCGATTCACGGCACAGGTCCCGCTCACGCCCGAACCATACCGCTGGAGGAAAGAGAGATGTCCCGCAAAACCCTGGGATGGATGCTCTGCATTCTCGGAGGAATCATCATGTCCACGTCGCACGCCGCTGTTCCCAACCTCGCCCTGACCGCCAAGGCGAGCGCTTCGGAACACATGGATGACCTCGTCCCCGCCCGCGCCAACGACGGAGACACGGCCAGCCGCTGGTCCGGCATCACCGGCCACAACGCCGGCGTCTGGTTCCAACTGGAGTGGGACCGACCCGTCCGCATCGCCGAGGTAGTCGTGCATCAGTACGACCGCTACGTGATGGAGATGGACGTGGAGGTCTGGGACGGCGCGGGCTGGAGGCGGGTCGCGCATCTGGGCCGTCCCCGCCAGCGGTTGCCCCGCGTGGTCGTGGTGCGCTTTGATCCCGTGGAGACCGCCCGGCTGCGATTGGCCAACATCACCAACGGTCCCAGTTTCACCGAGGTGATGGCTTTTGAATCCGCCGCCGCAGGCTATCCCATCGAGTTGGCGCTGGCCTCGGACCTGCACGGGCGGTTCGTGGGCGGCCACGACCCCTGGGGCGCCGAGGGCTGTCTCCGGCGCCGAGATCACGCTCTCCGGGCAGGCGCCGGGCTTTGGAATGAAGACGAAGAGCGACGAAACGGCATGTTCGTCGCCGACATGCCCCTGGGACTCGCGGGCGCCTTGCGCGTCAAGGCGAGCGCCGGCGCCCAGACGACCGACAAGGAGTTCGACGCCGCCCGCCTGCCCTACGGCCTGTCGCCCGAAGGCGATTCCTCCCGTACTCTCGATCTCTCCGGCACGTGGAAGTTCCTGCCCGACCCGGGCGACGACTTCGCCTCGCCGCAGCTCGACGACAAGTCCTGGAGCGACATCAAGGTCCCCGCCCATTGGCAGATGGAGGGCTTTCGCACCCGCACCGGCATCGCGGCCTATCGCACCCGCTTCACTGTTCCCAAGGGCCACGGCCGGGTGAATCTGCGCTGATCGACGGCGTCTACTGGGCGCCAGTCTTCGTCAATGGTTCCCGCATGGCCTACCTACCGTGAGGGGCGCCACGCCCTTTGAAATCGACGTCACGGACGTGGTGACAAACGGCGACAACCTTGGCCCTGCGCGTCTCGGAAGAGACCTGGCACGAGGCGCATTGACAAGATGAGCGAGTACGCCGGCTTCCACCTGGGCGGCATCATGCGCAAGGTCGTCGTCTTCCGCGTGCCCGCAGTGCATCTGGGGCAGATCGCCTGACTACGCCCTTCGACGCGGCCTTCACCAACGCGACCATCAAGGGAACCGTGGACGTGCTGAACGAAAGCGGCCGGGCGTGGAGCGCCGGAACCCTGTCACTTTCGCTGCACGATCCGGCGGGCAGGCGCGTGGCACTGTCCGCCGACGTCGCCAATGTGGATATCGGCCCGTGGCAGCGCGCCGTCGTGCCCGTCGAAATCCCCGTCTCTGCGCCGCTCAAGTGGGACGCCGAGCATCCCAATCTCTACACTCTCACCCTGGAGCTGGCCGAGGCCGGCAAGCCGGTGCAGCGGGTCACGCGGAAGCTGGGCTTCCGGCAGATCGACGTGGTCGGCCCGCAGTTCCGCATCAACGGCCGGCCGGTCAAGCTGCGCGGAACCTGCCATCACGACAGCCATCCGCTCTTGGGTCGCGCGGTCACGCCGGAACTGTCCCGCCTGGACGTCGAGATGATCATAGCCGCCAACCTGAACGCGCTGCGCACCTCGCACTATCCGCCCATCCCAGAACTCTTGGACTACACCGACGAGTTGGGCGTCTACGTGATGGACGAGGCCTCCTTCTGCTGGACTCCCGTGCCCGACGACCTGCGCAACATGCCCGCCGTCGTGCAGCTCACCGGCGAAATGGTCGCCCGCGACCGCCATCATCCCTCCATCGTCATGTGGTCCACCTGCAACGAGTCCACTTGGGGCTACTGCTTCGACCGCAGCGCCGAATGGGTCAAGGCCGCCGACCCCAGTCGTCCCCGCTCCGCGGGACTCAGCGCCTGGCTGGACGTGGCCAACCTGCACAACCCCCTGGCCATTTCGCGCATCAATCGCTACGAGCATCTGGAGCAGCCCTTGCTCTTCGACGAGAGCCTCTGCATCTGGCAGGGCATCTGGGGCGACGTGGCCGAGATGTGGGTCGATCCCGGCGTGCGCGACTACTACGGGCAACCGCAACCGGAAATTTACGAGCGCTTCATCTCCTCCCGCGCCACCCAGGGCAGCTACATCTGGTGCTGGCAGGACGACATCTTCTGCGTGCCCGGCCGCGGGCTGGAGTACGGCCGCAGCAGTACCCGCTCGCACTTTCTGGAGCCGTCCTATTACATTCCCGGCCGGGGCCTCGTGGGCGACGCGCCCTGGGGCGTGGTGGACGGCTGGCGGCGCGAAAAACCCGAGTTCTTCATCACCCGCAAGTTGCACTCGCCCGTCAAGGTGAAGGTCAAGTCCATTCCGCTTCCCGCGTCGGGTCAGCCGTTGCGCGTGCCGGTGGTCAACGAACACGACTTCACCAACCTGGCCGAGATGGACGTCCGCTGGCGGCTGGGTGGGGAGTGGGGCACGCTCGTCTGCGACCTGCCTCCCTACAGTACCGGCGAGCTCTACGTCCAACCCAAGGCGACTCCCAAGGCCGGAGATCGGCTCATGCTGCAATTCAGGAACGCCCGCGGACGGCTCGTGGACACGCATGAGGTCGTGATCGGAGAACCGCCGGCGTCCGCGCCGGCCATTCGCACCCTGCCCAGGAGCCCGCTCTCGGTGCGCCAGGCCAACTTCTTGGCCGGCCGCTCGGCCGACGTGCTCGGCGAGGACTTCGAGTTCGTTATCGATCACGGCGGCGGTTACGGCAATCCCCGCCAGGGCCAGTTGCGGCGGGTCATGGCCTATGGCCGCCACCTGTTATTCGACTATCCCCGCCTGCATATCCTGCCGACGCGCGACGCGGAGCGCCCCATACCCGTCGTTCGCTCCTGGGCGGTGTCGCGTTATAGCGTGAAGATCGAAGGAGACAATGCGATCGTGACGTTGGAGGGCCGCTACGACGACTTTGATGGCGTCTACCAGTTCACCATCACGCCCTCCGCGCAGGTCGTGGCGCACTATCGCTTTACCTATTCGGGCGAGGACATGCGCGCGCGCGAACTGGGCTGGCGCCTGGACCTGCCGCGCGACTGCGATCTCCTTCAGTGGCGCCGCGAGGGCGAGTTCACCGCCTATCCCGACGACCATATTGGTCGCACCTTGGGCGCGGCGCGCCCCTTCCCGCACCACGATAACAACATGCCGCCCGCCTGGCCCTGGAGCGAGGACCCCTCGCCCATGGGCTGCAACGATTTCCGCAGTACCAAGCGCAACATCCACTGGGTCAGTCTGCGCTTCCCCGAGGGACCCGGCGTGCTGGTCCTTAGCGACGGCCGCCAGCACGCCCGCGCCATGATGTGCACCGACCGGCTCTCGCTCCACGTCAACGACTGGTACGGCGGAACCAACTGCGGCCTGGGCGAGTGGGTGATGAACTACGGCGAAGGCAGATTGATCAAGAAAGGCGAGGTCCTGGAGTCAACGCTCACGATCCAGATGTTCCGCGACATGCAATAATCTGGACTGCGGCTGCTTGCTGCCGCATGACTCTGGACCGCGGCTGCTTGCCGCCGCGCGCGATGGGACCTATGAGACGAATGGGACCTATGGGACATGCATCCCGCAGGCAGGATGTGCCGCATATCGCATAGGTCTCATTCGTCCTATGGGTCCCATTCCTTCCGCGCCGCTCAAGCCCGCCGCAGGAGTACCCAGACGAACTCGCCGTCCCTGCTCACCTCGTGCCGTTCCCAGGCGTACCCTGGTGCGCAAATCTCCGCAAGCTCCGCCACGCTGTAGCGCCGCCCCATCCACGTATCCGCGTCAGGCGGCTCCTGGTAGGGTGCGGCCTCCTGCCGGTAGGCGACCTGCAGCCAGAACCGCCCCTGCTCGGCCAGCACGCGCCGCCCATCGCGCAGGTAGGCCAGGAGCGCCTCGCGCGGCACGTGATGCAAGGTCAGGTAGGCGAAAATGAAGTCCAACGCCCCCTCCGGCACGCCGGTGAAATCCAGTCCGTTTCCCAACAAGAGCCGGACGTTGGGAAGCCCCGCCAGCCGCACTCGGGCACGGGCCAGCATCTCGTCGGACACGTCCAGCCCCCAGTACTCGCGAACCCCGGGGGCAAGGTAAAGGGCGATGCGGCCCACGCCGCAGCCCAGGTCGAGAATTCGGCTCTCGGGCGCGACGAATTGTGAAAAATAGCGGGCCTGGGCGCGCCCCTCCGCCTCGAAATCCTCCTCCGGACGCTCTCCGTAGCCCGTCAGGATGTACTCCCGGGCGCACTGGCGCGCGCGGGCGTTCCAGTCCCGCCGCATGTCGCCGGTGTTAAAAGCGTACCCGGGTGGAATTGGCTTCGTCTTTTCGCTCGCCGACATGGTTTTATTCTGATAACTTCCGCCCGTTCTGTCAACGCCCGGCGGCAGGCGGCGCCGGCGGACGTCGGTTTTGCTTGCCTTCCCGTCCGGTTGCGCTAGAATAGAATCGTTGAGCGGGCGCCCTGCCCGAGGGAACCGAACCGCCTTCACTGAAGGCGATTTTTTATTGATTCGGTGTAGGAAACCGCTAAACTCGGGGGTTCCTTATGCCGGACAGATCACGGCTGTTTGGAGGAGCATGTGAACCAGGTCAACGACGTCAAAAGACTCAAGCAACTCAGGAAAATGCTGGAGGATGAGCGCCGCCTGCTCATCAACGGCATCCAGCAGCATTCTCTCGCCGGTATCGACGCCCACGGCGACCTTGTGGACCAGAGCACCGATCTGTCGGAGCGCGAGCAGATGATGGGCCTGGAGGAGCGGGACCGCCAGCGCCTGATGGATATTGAGGCGGCCATCGCCAAGATCGACCAGGGCGACTACGGCGTCTGCTCGATGTGCGCCGAGCCGATTCCCTTGGAGCGCCTGAAGGCCATCCCCTCCGCCGAACTGTGCGTGAAGTGCAAACAGGTCGCCGAACGCGACGCTTGGGTGTAAGCGCCGGCGGAACCCCGGAACCTTCGACAAAAACAAAGCCCCGGCGCCCGCCGGGGCTTTTGCTTTGCCGGGAAAGGCGTCATACCGCCGCCATCCCTGGCGGTGCGCGCAGCACGCTGCGCAACTACGGCTCTACAGGTGCTTGTCGCCGCGCTTCCAGTTGATGGGACACAACTGCCCCGACTTCAGCGCCTGCAAGACGCGCAACGTCTCGTCCACGTTGCGGCCCACCGGCAAGTCCTGCACCAGGATGTAGCGCAACTTCTGCTCTGGATCGATGATAAACAGCCCGCGCAGGGCAATCCCGCTGTCCAACAGCACCCCGTAGGCCTCCGACACCTTCTTGGTCAAGTCGGACAGCAGCGGGTACTTGACCGGACCCAACCCCCCGCGGGACCGATCCGTCTCGATCCATGCCTTGTGGCTGTACTTGCTGTCCACGCTGCAACCCAGAATGACCGCGTCCTCGGCTTCGAACTCCGAGATGCGCTCGGAAAACGCCGTGATCTCGGTGGGGCATACGAAGGTGAAGTCCAGCGGATAGAAAAACAAGACCACCCACTTGCCCTTGTAGTCTGACAGCCGCACCTGTTTGAATTCGCCGTTGACGACGGCGTCCACCTGGAAGTCGGGGGCCGGTTGGCCGATTTTCAGGCTCATTGCGAATCGTGCTCCTCTCGAGGAATAAGGCGTTGTGCACAAGGCGGAGCGCCCATAGTTCTCCGTCGGCCTTGTGGCAGAACGGAGTTTAAGCAGGGGAAGCGGTGCGTGTCAACGGCTCAGGCGGCCCGCGGCGGAGGCGCGTCGCATGCGTCCCATGGGTCCCGGAGGCCCTATGCCTCGGTGCGCGCAACCGTTGCGCGGGCTTGACAGCGCGGCCCCGCGTTCCTAGTTTAAGTCCCTTGTCTGATTAGAGGTTATCGCGCCATGGAACAACAGGGTTGCGGGCTTGGCTGGTGGTGGGTGTGCCTGGCCGTTCCGGCGCTGTTCTGCGCCTGCGGGCGGCCCGCCGGCGCCCCTCCGCCCGGCATTAACTATTATCTGGAGATGGGCAAGCCGCACGCGCCCGCTTCCGCCACGGGGACCATCCACGCCCCCCTGGACGAGCTGTTGTCGCGCCACGTGGACAATCACGGGCTGGTGGACTATGTCGGCCTGGCGACCGACGTGGCGCAACTGGACGCCTACCTGGTGTCCATGGCGCAACACATTCCCGCCCCGGCGGCCGCCTCCGACCTTCCCGCGGTCAGCGCCGAGATGGCCTTCTGGATCAATGTCCACAACGCCGCCGCGCTCCGGGCCGTCCTCCAGGCGGGCGTCCCCGACACGGTCACCTCCGTCCCTGACTTCTTCACCCGGCCGGTCTTCGCCGGCCTTTCCCTGAAGGCCATCAAGGACGACAAGCTGCGGGCGCGTTTCCGCGATCCCCGCGTGCACATGGTCCTGACCTATTGCGCCCGCGGCGGTCCCATGCTGGAACGCCACGCCTTCACCGCCGCCGACCTGGACTGGCGCCTCTCCGCGGCTACCGTCCGCTTCTGCAACAACCGCGCTTACGCCGCCATTTACTCCACTTCCGACGAAATCCGGCTGTCGCCCATCCTGCGCGAGTATTCGGGCGAGAAGCCCGGCGAACCGCGCTACGAGTACGGCGAGGACTTCGGGACTACCCATCGCCAGCGCCGCCTCTGGCTGGCCCGCTACATTCCCCCCTCCTACTCGCGTTACCTGAAGAACAACGTGCCGCAGAAGGTCATCTACACCAACTTCGACTGGCGGCTCAACCGCCAGGACGCGCCTCAAACCAATCCCATCCCCATCTTCATGGCTCCCCCCGGCGAACCATGACGCGCATCCTCGTTACCAACGACGACGGCATCCACTCGCCGGGCATCCACTTGCTGGCGGAGACCCTCTCCGCGCTGGGCGAAGTGCACATCGTCTGCCCGGACCGCGAGCGCAGCGCCGTCTCGCACTCCTTCACCATGCACAGCCCCCTGCGCGTGCGCAAGGTGCGCGAGCGCGTCATGATCCTGGACGGCACGCCGACCGATTGCGTCATGTTCGCCATCCTGGGCTATTTCGAGGGCAAGCCGGACCTGGTCGTCTCCGGCATCAACAACGGTCCCAACCTGGGCGACGACGTGATCTACTCCGGCACGGTCGCCGCCGCGCACGAGGGCAAGATCATGGGAATCCCGTCCTTCGCGCTGTCGCTCAACTGCCGTTTTTCAGACGACGGCGACCCCGCCGCGCGCTACCTGGAGACGGCGGGCCGCTTCGCCCTCCACCTGTCGCGTCACATTTTGGCGCACGGCCTGCCGCCCAGCACCTTCCTGAACGTCAACGTCCCCAACGTCCCCTGGGAGCACCTGCGCGGCGTGGCCGTCACCAAGCTGGGCCAGCGCCTTTACAACGACAGCATCATCTGGCGCAAGGACCCCCACGGAAAAGACTACTTCTGGATCGGCGGCGAGGAACCCTCCTGGGTGCGCGAGCCGGGCACTGACTTTGCCGCGCTGGAGCAGAACCTGGTTTCCATCACGCCGCTGGGCCAGTCGCTGACGCACTTTACCACGATGCACCATTTGTCCGGCATCGACTTCGCGTCGCTGGGCCTCTCGCAGGTCTCCCCCGGCGCGGACTCCGAGTCGGACCACGAAATGGCCAAGAAGTACCTGGACGGCGCGCGGCGCAACCGCAAGGGCGAGGCATGAACGAGGCCCCCGCCACGACCGCGGCCAAACCGGGCGGTCTTTTGCGCAGACTCTACGACTGGGTGCTGTCGTGGGCCGAGCATCCCCAGGCCACGTGGGCGCTGTTCATCCTGGCCCTTGCCGAGTCGTCTTTTTTTCCCATCCCGCCTGATGTGCTCTTAATCGCGCTCACGCTCGGCGCGGCTACCCGCAACTCGGCCCTGCTGGATCACAAGCCCACCGCGCGACAGGCGCTCGCCTCCCTCCGCCGGCGCGAGTCGCGCCCCGCCTGGTGGTACGCGACGGTATGCAGCCTGGGCTCGGTCGTGGGGGGCATTATCGGCTACGCGATCGGTTATTTCCTCTGGTGGAAGAGTCCCGGCGAGTACTCCGCCCTGGCGCATTTCTTTTTTGACTACGTGCCCGGGTTTACCGAGCCGCATTACGAGAAGATTCGGGGCTGGTACGAGGCGCTCAACTTCTGGATTGTGTTTGCGGCGGGCTTCACGCCCCTCCCCTACAAGGTCTTCACCATCAGCGCAGGCGCGTTCAACATCAACTTCCCGGTTTTCGTGATCGCCTCGGTCGTCTCGCGGTCGGCGCGGTTCTTCATCGTATCCGGGTTGATCTGGGTGTTCGGCGAGTGGGCCAAGGAGCCTTCATCGACAAGTATTTCAACCTGTTGACCCTCGTGTTCGTGATCCTGCTGGTCGGCGGGTTCCTCCTGGTCAAGCTGGTTCTGTAGCGGCGAGGGTGCAGATTCGATTCTTCAAACCGGCGGACAAAACAATGTCATTTCGACCGAAGGGAGAAATCCTGCGTTGCGCGCCGGATGCTCGGGAGACGCGGGGTCAATTTCTCCTTCGGTCGAAATGACAGCCTGCTTCGGTCAGAAATGACAGCCTGCTTCGGTCGAAATGACAGCCTGCTTCCCACCACAGCAGGCCGAGCAGGCGCTTGTCGGAATTTCTCCCTTCGGTCGAAATGACAGCCTGCTTCGGTCGAAATGACAGCCTGCTTCGGTCGAAATGACAGCCTGCTTCCCACCACAGCGAGCCGAACTGGCGCTTGTCGGGAGATTTCTCCCTTCGGTCGAAATGACAGCGTGCTTCGGTCGAAATGACAGCGACGTTGGGCCGGTCGTAAGCCGCCAAGCGGCGGACTTGCGTGCGACCGCACTCGTAGCCGTGTATTCTTACGGCTACGTCCCAGCGAGATTTCCCCTTTACAGGCACGCGCGGTTAGCCTATCTTCACTTTTCCAGTCGGGGCGTGGCGCAGTCTGGTAGCGCGCTTGGTTCGGGACTAAGAGGTCGCTGGTTCAAATCCAGTCGCCCCGACCAACTTGATAGTATTTATACTCGATTAACCCCCTTCCTTTCCTTGAGTTAGCGTTATTTGCTCGTCTCAACCGGACCACTTTGCGGCGATCGTGAAATTCCGTGCAATCCAAAACCAATAAATCGACCCACTTCACGAAATGCTCGCGCAGCAGTTCGATCAGGTTGGCCCCCTTGCGGGAGACCTCGCCGTGGTAGTGGCGCTCCGCCATCGTTTGTGGGGAATGCCCCAGGTAGCGATTGGCGAAGTAGCCGTCCCACCCGCCGTTGGTCGCCTCGGTCGGCAGCGTGTTGCGCAGGTCCTTGGGGGCGATGGGCCGCTTGCCGCCCGCCCACTTGTCCAAGCTGCCCTCCACGAGCGAGGAGTACGCCTTCCAGTCCACTCCGACATACCGCACGATGCGCGTGTCTTTCCTGGGCGCGCCAGCGATCGACTCACGCAGGATCTCAACCACGCGCTGAGGAACGGGAAGACGTCGTACCCGCCAGCGGTTCTTCACCTCGCCTTCGATGGTGATCGTACCCGCCGCCAGGTCGACGTGCTGCACCTGCAACCGCAACGCCTCCTGCAACTGCAACCCGCACAGGCCCCGCAGCGCCACGCCCGGCCGGATGACTTCCGCATAGGCATGGTTGGCCTCGAGCCAGTCCAGGAAGTCGCAGACCTCGGCGATGCTCAGGTGTCCCACCGGCTTCTGCTCATCGGACGTAACCGTCCGCTGAAGTGCATCCTGGGGAAGGCACGGGCCTGGAGTGGTCGTGGGGCCGCGCCCCTCCATCAAGACTGTCGGGTCAGAGGTTCGGAATCGTTGCAGGGAAAGAGAGGAGGAAGGAGTCCCGTCGTGGGGTTCAGAGGTTGGGCCGCTCGACGAGCGCCGGGGTTGCGGCATTAGAGGGTGGTGTTTCCGCTTGCCACCGGTTCGGCAAGAGTTCTTCAATGCGGCTCTGCAAGTGCTCCGGGTTGCGCGCCAGCACGTCCCGCAGATAAGCGAAGGGTTCCACCCCATGCTGCCGGCAACTGGCGATTATGGTATAGAGGATCGCCGCGCGCCGCCCGCCCTCATCGCCGCCCGCAAATAACCAATTTTTTCGTCCAAGCGCGACCCGCCGCAAGGCCCGGGCGGGATGGTTGGAGGCGCAGTTGCGGCGCAAGACGCGCGAGTGGATCGAAATCATGTGGCACAGCCGACTCTTGCCGCGCTACAGCCGTCGCACGGAGGCGGAGGAAGAAGGGGTGATCCGGACGTACTTGGGCGGCTGCAATACGCGGCGGATCGAGCAGCCGCTCTCCCCGGTGCTGGAAGGCGCTGGAGGCGCGCGCCAGCAAGAGCGAGGCGCAGGCGCGGGCCGCCTTTGCACGCTTCGAGCAGAAATGAGCGGTTGAACGAGGAGTTTCGGCGGCGCGTGAAGACGCAAGGCAGCCTGCCCAACGACGAAGCCGGGCTCAAGCTCCTCTATGACTTCCATGACGGAGGGCTGATCCGGCTAAGACGGGTCAACGCTTGCAAGCAGATGCCGACGCATGTCGACCGCCGGCGTCAGAAGCTGCAATTAGAAACTAAGAGCCTTGACAAGGCGGCTCGAAAGGAGTCCGATGGTGTTGTCGCCCCGAGGAATACCCTACACTTTTTCTCCCACAATCGGGACGCCACCCGCGCGGTTCTGATTCTTCAGTAAGCTCGGGAAGAGCTGGTATGTTTGATCAATGAATCGAAAGAGGATAACGATGCCACAACACGCTAAACCACCCGTCACCCAGCGAGCCTACACACTTCGGCTCCGTGGAGCTGACCTGAGAGACAATTCATGGCGCAAGGCGCTCTGGCAGACCCACGAGGCAGTCAATAAGGGAGCCAAAGCGTTCGGCGACTGGCTGCTCACCCTGCGCGGCGGACTGGATCACACTTTGGTGGATACCAAGATCAAAGTTGGAAAGGGGAAGCCTGACCGTGATCCGACCGACGAGGAGCGCAAGGCGCGGCGTGTTCTGTTGGCCCTGTCGTGGCTTTCGGTGGAATCGAAGCATGGGGCACCACAGCAATACATCATCGCATCTGGTACGGACGCAGCTGAAGATCGCAACACCATGGTTGTCGCGGCGCTTGAAGAAATCCTCAAGGGCAGGGGCCTTGCGGATAACGAGATTAACGAGTGGAAGAATAATTGCTCGGCTTCCCTGAGTGCGGCCATCCGGGACGACGCCGTTTGGGTGAATAGGAGTAAGGCGTTTGATGATGCGGTCAAGTCAGTAGCTTGCTCACTCACACGCGAGGAAGCGTGGGACATGCTGGAACGCTTCTTCGGAAGCCGTGATGCCTATCTGGCCCCAGTGAAAGGCTCCGAAGATGAATCTTCAGAGACAGAGCAAGAGGACAAAGCGAAGGACCTCGTCCAGAAGGCGGGACAATGGCTCAGCAGCCGGTTCGGCACCGGCAAAGGAGCGGACTTCAGCCGCATGGCCGAAGTCTATAAGAAGATCGCGGCGTGGGCTGGCGCACACTCACCGAACGAGAGGGGCACGGATGCCATCGCCAGCCTCGCAGACGACCTCAATGAATTCAACCCTGCATCGAACGACCTACAAGGCGTGCTTGGTCTGATCAGCGGACCCGGTTACAAGAGCGCAACGCGCAACCTTCTCAAAAAGCTCGCCACCAACACCACCGTTACTCAAGAAGACCTTGAGAGCCTAAAAACAAAAGCGACCCAAGATGCCCAAAAGTGCAATCAAAATACCGGGTCAAAGGGACGACGACCTTATGCGGATGCAATCTTGAAGGAGGTGGAGTCTGTTTGCGGGTTCACCTACTTGCAGGATGGAGGCTCGGCTAGGCATTCCGAATTCGCCGTCATACTTGACCACGCGGCCCGTCGTGTTTCGCTGGCCCACACGTGGATCAAGCGTGCCGAGGCAGAGCGTCGGAAATTCGAGGAAGACGCGAAGAAAGCATCCATCATTCCTCAAACTGCAAAAGCTTGGCTGGATAAATTCTGCAAAGATCGCGCCGAGTCGTCCGGTGCGATAGATGGCTATAGAATCAGGAAGCGTGCTGTTGATGGGTGGAAGGATGTTGTCAAGGCGTGGTCAAAAGCTGACTGCCGAACAGAGGAAGACCGTGTTGCTGCCGCCCGTGCCTTGCAGGATGACCCCGAGATCGATAAGTTCGGCGACATCCAGCTATTCGAGGCCCTCGCTGAAGACGACGCCGTATCCGTTTGGCACAAGGACGGCGATGCCGCGAAAGATCCCGACCCTCAGCCGCTGATTGACTACGCTCTTGCCGACGAAGCGGAATTCAAGAAACGGCACTTCAAGGTGCCGGCGTACCGCCACCCCGACGCGCTTTTACATCCCGTCTTCTGCGATTTCGGGAAATCCCGCTGGGACATCGTTTTCGAAATGCACCGTCAGGCCAATCCCACAAAACGACAGAAAGACAAAGCTGAAGGCGACTTCCCCAATTCTCAGGCGCTTTGCCTGACGCTTTGGACCGGGAGCGAGATGAAACCAGTTCCGTTGTGCTGGCAGTCCAAGAGGCTGGCGCGCGATCTGGCTCTCGGACAAGATGGTCAAAAGGATGGAGCCTCCGAGGTCACCCGCGCGGACAGATTGGGACGAGCCGCTTCAAATGTAACCAAGAATGATGATGTGAAGATCGCTGGGCTCTTTGATCAAGCAGACTGGAATGGCAGGTTGCAGGCCCCCAGGCAGCAGTTGGAAGCCATCGCCAAAGTGAGGGACAACAATAATTTGTCCTACCAGGAACGTGAGCGCCGGATGTCCGGTATGATGGACCGCGTCCGTTGGTTGGTGACTTTCTCTGCAAGGCTACAGCCGCAGGGTCCGTGGTGTGAATTTGCCGAACAGAATCAGCTTAGAATCGACCCTCAATACTGGCCCCATGCCGATTCGAACAAATCTCGGAAAGGCCAAGGTCGGCTCATCCTCTCCCGTCTACCCGGCCTGCGAGTGCTTTCCGTCGACCTCGGCCACCGCTACGCCGCAGCGTGCGCGGTTTGGGAAGCGGTAAACACTGAGCAGGTCAAGGAAGCGTGCCAGGCCGCCGGGCATGAAGCGCCGAGGGAGAGCGATCTTCACCTGCATCTCAAGAGAAAAGCGACAAAGCAGAAGAAGGGCAATCAAGTCGTGGTCGAGGGAACCACCATCTATCGCCGCATCGGCGCGGACACATTGCCGGATGGCACGCCGCATCCCGCTCCTTGGGCGCGGCTGGACCGCCAATTTCTCATCAAGCTCCAGGGCGAGGAGGAAGGGGTTCGCGAAGCGTCCAACGAGGAGGTCTTGAAGGTTAATCAATTGGAGGCGGAACTGGGCCGAACCGCGCCGATCATCGACCGATTGGTCAAGGCCGGCTGGGGTCAGTCCTGGCAAGCAAAGAACGAGGCTCGAGGCGCTGCGTGACCACGGATGGAAACCGGCAAGCGAAGCCGGGTCGTAAGCTGACAGTACGGACGCAGACGAGGCGAGGTCCGCAAACCGTCGCTCTCCGTCGACAGGCACTGATGTCCTCAGCCGCCCGCACCATGCGTCTTGCGCTCAAGCGCCACGGCGACCGGGCGCGAATCGCCTTCGCCATGACAGCGGAATACAAACCCACGCCCGGTGACCGCAGATACTACTTCACCGGGCGAAGATCGCTCAGCGAACAGAATGCGACTGCGCGGAAAAGCACATCGAGTTATCCAAGATGCTCTGCTCCTGGTATGGATTGACATCCTCCGTGGATGGCGGGACCACGCCGCAAAGGCAGCTGTGGGATGACCATGTCGCCAAGTTGTCCGGATACAAAGTCCCTGAAAATCGGCGAGGAATCTCAGTTCAGAGCGCAGAAGAAGCAAAGAGAATCGAGAAAACTCTACGATGTGGCGAAGCGCTGGCCCGGGACGAGACCCTTCGCATGGCTCTCCATGACGCCTGGAAGAAACGATGGGAAGACGACGATAAGTGGCTGCAAAAACGTTATCCGCGCTGGTTCAAAGGATTGGGTCCTCCCACGTGGAAAGCACGCCAGTATGGCCCGGCCATTCGCAAGGTCGGCGGGACTCTCCTCACCCCGCCTGAGCGCCTTTGTTGACCGAGTTCCGCCGCAAAGTTCAGGTGGATTCTTCCTTCCGCCCGGACCGGCGCGCGCAAGGGCTGAGACCAAGGAACAGTTCGGGCAGAGCGCCCTGGACGCACTGGAACACCTACGCGAGCAGCGCGTCAAGCAACCTGCCAGCCGTTGTCGAGGCGGCGCTCGGTATCGGACGGATGAGGGCGGCCCCTGGGAGGCAGGGACCCAAAGCGCCCGAGCGGCCGCGGTGGACGAACCGTGCCATGCCATCGTCATCGAGAATCCTCACCCACTACCGGCCGGAGAAACTCGCACCCGGCGGGAAAACCGGCAACTCATGACGTGGTCGTCCTCGAAGGTCAAGAAGTACCTGTCCGAGGCCTGCCAACTCCACGGCCTGCACCTCCGCGAAGTCTCGGCGGCCTACACGTCCCGCCAGGACTCCACACAGGCTCCGGCATCCGCCGTCAGGATGTGCCGGTCAAGGAGTTCATGCGACTCGCCCTTCTGGCGGAAACGGATCGCGCAGGCCGAGAAGAAACAGGCCGAAGGCAAGGGCGACGCACGCGAACGTTTCATCTGCGACCTGAGCGCAAAATGGAAGGAGCAAATCCAGAGCCGATTGGGAGAAGGCCAGGGTCATCCGTGTTCCTCTCAAGAAGTGGCGAGGCATTTGTTGAGCGGCCGATCAGAATCGCCGGCCGCCAAGGAAGCTCAAGCCGACCTGAACGCCGCCGCCAACATCGGCCTACGCGCTACCGACCGGACTGGCCCGGCAAGTGGTGGTATGTACCCTGCGATCCAGTCAGCTTTAGGCCCATAAAGGACAAGGTCGATGGCAGCGCGGTGGTGAATCCAGATCAGCCGCTGCGGCAACCCCCGCGACCGCAGAGTGGTGATGCCGCGAAAGATAAAAGAAGCGCGGAAATAATGGCGCCAGCAAATCCAAGGAAATCGTTAATCTCTGGAGCGATATATCGTCATCCCCGCTCGAATCCATCGCAATCAGAGAGTGGAAAGAATATGCCGCCTATCAGAACGAGGTGCAATGCCGGGTTATCCGTGTCTTGGAGGAACAGATGGAAGACCGCGACAAGCAACCGCACCGTGGGCGTCCAAGGATAGGATGACATTCCGTTCTAAAAGGATGCAACCGATGGATGAAAGCCCTGGCCCGGAACGTAGGCCTTGAACATGCCTATTGCCCGCGTCTTTTACGCATGCAGGTGGAAGGCATCTTTGTTCCCAGCAGTGACACGGAGAAAGGGGTGGCTGTCCATCGACGCGTGGATAAACCCAGCACCGCTCTGGAAACGGCGGACACAGGTGAGGATGATCTCGAACGGCCAAAGGTCGTTCGAAGTCTGGCTTTGACGAGCGAGTCGCTCGGCCTTACCGCGACCTTGGACTTGGCGGAAATCTCAGGGCGGACCGCCGTGCCGGTGGAGTACCGCAAGGGGCGTCCAAAGCACATTTCCATGGGGCCTTCCGCCTCCGACGATTGCGGTGAAATGGAGCAAACCCCGCTTTCACATCCGGAGGCGTGGCCCACGGACCGTATCCAAGTGGGCCTGCAGGCTATTCTTCTGGAGGATGCGGGGTACACGGTTAGGGAAGCGATCATTTATTACGCCGGGGAAAAACTTCGTCTCAGGATTCCCGTCGATGATGCGCTCAAGGCCGAAGCCTTGCTGACCCTGGAAAGGGCGAAACAATGCGCGGAAGGCTCACGGCCTCTGCCGCTCGTCAATGACTCACGCTGTCCAAGATGCTCCCTGCAACCAATATGCCTGCCGGACGAGGTCAACTACCAGCGTGCCCAATCTCCAACCGACGAACTGACACCGAGAAAAATCTGGCCGCCGCGCGATGACGGCATTCACGTGGTGGCCCAGCAAGACGGCGTGAAGATCGGTGTTCGCGGGATGGAATTGAGGATCACCGACAAGAATGGCGCTGTGGCGAAGACCGTACCGCTGGCCAACCTCGAAAGCCTCTCGCTGCTGGGCTCGGTGCAAAATCACCACCCAGGCAGTTTTGTGCCGCTTCCGCATGAACACTCTATCGCGTTTCTTTCACCAGCGGGACGACTGGTGGCCATGATCGATCCGCTCGATTCGGTCAGCGCCGAGGTTCGAAGGCACAGATTCATAAACTCGACCGCACGGAGCATGCTTCGAGCTGGCGCAGGCTCTCGTGTCAGCCAAATTGTAGATCAGCGAACACTCCTTCTCCTGATATGGTTCGCTGCCTGCCGGCGTCGCCGCCGACCTGGCGAAGGAGGCCAAGAACGCGGCGCAGGCGGATTCAGTGGATGCGGTGCGCGGGCATGAGGGTCAGGCGGCGGCTATTTACTTTGGGCATTTTTCTAATGCTTAGGGTATGTCGGTGGAATTCGATGCAATGGCGAAAACGTAGACCTCCGCCGGACCCCATCAACTCCTGTCTGTCGCTGGCATATTCGATGTTGACCCACGAGTGCGTGGCGGCGTTGCGCCTCGCGAGGTTGGAGCCTTCTATCGGCGGATTCCACGTATCGAGGCCGGGGCGTCCCGCGTTTGCGGTCGATCTTAGAGCCCGTTTCGGCCGCTCATCGCGGATTCCGTCGTGATCCGTAGAACAATCGCGGTGAATTGACCGACGGGCATTTTCTTCGCACCGCATCCGGATGTTCGCTCACAGACGCCGGAAGACGGAGTTTTTTCAGTGCTCTTGGCAGAAGAATGGATACGGAGGTCACCCATCCGGTCTTTGAGTATCGTTTGAGCTACCGGCGAATGATCGTTTTGCATCACGCGATATGTTGCGGCCTGGCTCACGGGAGATATTCCTTCTTTGGCGTTCCTGACCACGCGCTGAGTTGCCGGAGGTTATTATGCGTCGATGCTACCTGGTTTGTTACGACATCAGAGACCCGAAAAGATTGCGACGCGTCCACAAGGTGCTCAAAGGGTATGGCGAGGCCTGGCAGTTTTCGGTCTTCTTTTGTGCGCTCAAAGATATCGACCGCGTGCGATTGCAAACCGACCTCGAGGAGCAGATGAATCAGAAGGAGGATCAGGTGATGATTCTGGACCTTGGTCCTAACGAGAAGGAGGCGCGTGAAGCGGCCACGGTTATCGGCCAACCTCTTCCCGAGCAGGACAGCGGCATCGTTGTCGTTTGACATTATACCCGGCGAATGGTATATTCTTGCATTGCCTCTACAGGAGGCGAAAATGCCACGGCACGTGTCGTCCCCTTCAATGGGCTTGGCACCGTGGAGTCGATCAGTTTAGTTCCGACGACGGAGTGGACTCCTTAACAGCCTGCGCGAGCGCGGAGGTGGTGGCGGGGGGTCCAGGGGATGCTCGAACCCCGCCAAAATTCGCCCGAAATAAAGGGACCAGGAAGCTGCGTAGCAATGTGCCGTCGCAGGGTGATTTTCCAAATGCTCGCACAGCGGTCCGAAAACGCAGTGCCAGCAAGGGGTTGGAAGGGCGGCGGGTGCCGACATCGGTACCAACCTGATCGACGGACACGTAGTTCTGGCTTTTGCCGACTCGCCCAATCGAGCAGGGGTGCCCAGCTAGGCATCAGTACCAACCTGATCGACGGACACTGGATGCGGTCAAAACTGATGGAACGTACACGGTGCCGACATCGGTACCAACCTGATCGACGGACACGCAGTCTCTTTTACACCTTCAACCGCGCCGAATCCGGTGCCGACATCGGTACCAACCTGATCGACGGACACAAGGTAGGCACACCCGTCACCTCAAGGGTGCCACGGTGCCGACATCGGTACCAACCTGATCGACGGACACCGCAACGGAAGTGGCGAAGGTAATCGCGGCGGCAGAGGTGCCGACATCGGTACCAACCTGATCGACGGACACCTTTACTCGGGCACAAACTTTTCGAGGTGAGTAAAGGTGCCGACATCGGTACCAACCTGATCGACGGACACCATGTTCAATGTCATCTCCTGATCCCGTAGACATGAGGTGCCGACATCGGTACCAACCTGATCGACGGACACATTGTGCGATTGCGTACGAGCGAACAGTCGCGCTTCGGTGCCGACATCGGTACCAACCTGATCGACGGACACAGGACGGCGACCGGCAGAACGATATCATATGGCGGCATGGTGCGCTGCATCGGTACCAACCTGATCGACGACGACACGGGAGCTAGCGTGACCGGGAAATATGTAGCGCAACCCCGGTGCCGACATCGGTACCAACCTGATCGACGGACACACGATGATCGGATCGGCGAGACCAAACCGCTTCAGGTGCCGACATCGGTACCAACCTGATCGACGGACACCTACAGCGTGCAATCAGGACGGAAACGCCGATGGTGCCGACATCAGTACCAACCTGATCGAATGGACGCTGGCCCCGACATCTCCGCCCACTCGATTGTCGGTGCCGACATCGGTACCAACCTGATCGACGGACACTCTGCGCGCGCGCGGCTTCCGGCTACGTACGCGGGTGCCGACATCGGTACCAACCTGATCGACGGACACTGTTCGGTCAGGGGCATTTCGGCGTCGTCAAGCCGGTGCCGACATCGGTACCAACCTGATCGACGGACACTTTAAGGTTATAGCGACCGAAATCGCGGGCGCGGTCGGTGCCGACATCGGTACCAACCTGATCGACGGACACAACCCTGGAACCGTCAAAAGCCTCCCCCTAGGGGGGTGCCGACATCGGTACCAACCTGATCGACGGACACGCCAAGAAAGATGCGCGTTTGGCCTTCGCTGCAAGGGTGCCGACATCGGTACCAACCTGATCGACGGACACAGGTTTGCGTCGATTGGCCGCAGGTCACGCGATGGTGCCGACATCGGTACCAACCTGATCGACGGACACAAAACAGACGACGATTGGAAGAATCGCTTCTGTGGGTGCCGACATCGGTACCAACCTGATCGACGGACACCGCCTTACGAGGCATAAAGGAAGGAAGGAGACTAAGGTGCCGACATCGGTACCAACCTGATCGACGGACACCTCCGGCGTCTCCTTGATTCGCTCAGGGACTGTGGTGCCGACATCGGTACCAACCTGATCGACGGACACCGTTTCCGACGCGCAACTCGAGCTCTGCGTTCTCACGGTGCCGACATCGGTACCAACTGATCGACGGACACCGGAGCAGTGTATTCATGCCAGCAGTTTCCCGCAGAGGGTGCCGACATCGGTACCAACCTGATCGACGGACACGGAGCAGGTGAAGGGGGCCTGCCGCGAGGCACTGAAGGTGCCGACATCGGTACCAACCTGATCGACGGACACGATGGACGAGCGCCGGCAATGTCGCCGTTGTGATGGTGCCGACATCGGTACCAACCTGATCGACGGACACCGCCTTACGAGGCATAAAGGAAGGAAGGAGACTAAGGGTGCCGACATCGGTACCAACCTGATCGACGGACACTCGTGTATAGACCTTGTGCGACCGCTTCAGTCAGAGGTGCCGACATCGGTACCAACCTGATCGACGGACACTCGCGTCACGCCGTCACCCTGCCGGCAATTCCACCGGTGCCGACATCGGTACCAACCTGATCGACGGACACTCTACCTGTTCGACGCAACCTCAATCCGCCGCGCTGGGTGCCGACATCGGTACCAACCTGATCGACGGACACGTGTATCGAGAACGGCGATAACCCGCTATTAAGAGGTGCCGACATCGGTACCAACCTGATCGACGGACACGCAATTTCAAAAACAATACCGGCCTGGTCCGCCTCCGGTGCCGACATCGGTACCAACCTGATCGACGGACACGATTTCTGGCGCCCGAGCAAATCCGCGCCGTCTACGGTGCCGACATCGGTACCAACCTGATCGACGGACACCCTCGGCGGCCTTTCGGAGGTTGTTCGCTATTTCGGTGCCGACATCGGTACCAACCTGATCGACGGACACCCCGAGTGGATGGATGCTGACGCACGTGAATTCTGGGTGCCGACATCGGTACCAACCTGATCGACGGACACTCCGTCGCGCGCGCGGCAAGCGGCACGCACGGCGGTGCCGACATCGGTACCAACCTGATCGACGGACACATCGCGGTCCGCGTGGACTGCAGCGAAGAGGAGCGGTGCCGACATCGGTACCAACCTGATCGACGGACACCATTCTTGACGCAGAAACTCCAGCGACAGCGAAAGGTGCCGACATCGGTACCAACCTGATCGACGGACACCAAAGACACGTTCACTATCATGCTTCCAGGCGAAGGTGCCGACATCGGTACCAACCTGATCGACGGACACGGCTCGCGCCGCCTCTGCCTCGCACTGCTGCGGGGGGTGCCGACATCGGTACCAACCTGATCGACGGACACTCAAGCTCTTTTTTCGAGGGTAAGTGATTTTTTCGGTGCCGACATCGGTACCAACCTGATCGACGGACACATCTCCGCGCCGCACTCCTGGCAGACGTATGTAGCGGTGCCGACATCGGGTAACCGTCCGGTGAAGTACATCCTGGGGAAGGCAGGGGGCTGGAGCGGTCGTGGCGCCAGCCGTCATGGAAGCCTGTCAGGTTGAAGATTCGGAATCGTTGAAGAAAGGGAGGCAGAAGTCCTGGCGTCGCGGTCAGCCGTCGATGGTCACCCGTCGATGGGTTGGGCCGGTGCGCCGCGACAGGCCCGTGACGGCGCGAAATCCCAGCGGCAACAAAACTCTTCAATGCGGCTTTGCAAGTGCAGAGAGTGCGGCCCACGTCGCGCAGGTAGGCCAGGGTTCCACTCCATGTTGCTGGCAACTGGCGGTCATGGTATAGATGATCGCCGCTCGCCGCCCACCTTCATCACTGCCCGCCAGCCAACCACGTTTTCCGTCAAGCGCCACCTGCCGCAGGCGCTGTTTCCGCCGCGTTGTTGTCGATCTCAGGTCCCCGTCCTCCAGGTAGCGCCCAGGCGCCCGCCATTGACCCAGCGCGCTAGCCGATGGCCTCGCCCATCGGACTCCGCCATCGCAGCGCCACGCCTGCTCTTTCACCAGCCAGGCATGCAGCATCGGAAGGATCGGCCCGCTCTCCTGTCGGCGTAACGCGCAGAGATCCGCGGGGACAGCCGTCATCTTCCAGCGCCGCTGTTCCCGCCCGTAGAGGGCGGCCGATATACGCCAGCGCCACCATACCCGCTCCCAGTCGCTGTCCTGCGCCTCATAGAGCTCCGGCGCGCATGCGCCCCAGCACCTCAACGATCTCATAATTTCGGTACAACTCGTCGTAGCGTATACGCATCCGCCTGCAGGTAGCCCAGTAATGGCCTGCAAGAAGCTTCATCGGCCCGTCCGTTTTCGGTTGGGCGTGAAGTCAAACACCGTGTCTCATGCTCTCCGTCGCCCACGTACACCCACAGCCGCCCCTGGCGCGTCTCTTGCTGGTTCCAGCTCTTGCACGGGACGGGTGATCGTCCGTGTTGATCTTCCTGCCTTGCAGCACTCGTCGCATCACGTCATCACAGCGGCGACGGCAGCGCCGGCCCTTACGCAATCGCTCATGGTCCCTCGCGACAACTCGATGCCATACCGTTGCATGATCGCCTCCCTGGCGGTGCACGCAGCAGATAATCCCAGTCTTGCCCACACCAACACGTGCGCCAGGAGACCCGGACCGGCCGACCCTTCTCAATCGGCTGCGCCCGCATGCACTAACCCACCACGTTGCCCTGGCAGCGCCTGCGAGCATACTTGACCGCCAGCACGTGCTCGCGCACGATGAAGGGAGGCGGGGACGTACTCCACTGCCGCGTCACTTCTTCGCCCATGCGCTCCAGCGGCGCGCCTCCTGGCGCGCATGCCTCTTCGGGCGGCGCATGCTCCACCCGCTCGCGCGGCGAGCAGGGCTTTCGGGCAGCGGATTGCGACCACGGCTGCCGTTGCCGAAGACTTCGCCGGTTTGTCCTGTTTGATGGCTTCCGCTTCCGTCAGCCGGCCTCTGCCTGCGGATTGGATTTCCACCTCTCCGTCGCGCACGCATGGCCTCTGCAGAAAACGAACAGTTGTTGCTCCAGGGGCCCTGCTCCGACTTGCGCCCGAACCGGAGCGCTGCAGCAGCGCCAACAGGTGCGAGGAAGCTCTCGATGCGCTGATCCAGCTTCTCGCGCGAGGCTGCGTCAGCAGATCGAGGATCATCTGCTGCAACAGCGCCGGGTCTTAGGGTGGGTTGTTCCAGATCGAATCGCATGGTCATTTACAAAACGCACGAGCGGGAAAAAGTCTCGCAAAAGTTCTGCCGATGATTTTTGCCGGACAGCGATGTGTGATTGCGGCGTGCGGTTACAGTTGAATCATGCGGAGCGATGACGTGAGATTGAGGGACAAAGCGGGGGGCGGCGTACTGCGTGCACCAGTGTGAATTCTTCAAGGCAGCGCCACGCTCGGCGTAGCGTCGGCACACGGAGGCGGTCGCGCCGTCGGGGAAATGGAAGCAGCCCTTTTCGATGCGCTTGTACCAGGGCAAGAAGTAGACGATCCAGTAAAGGATTTTGACGCGGTCCGCGCGCTTGTTGCCAAACAGAGGTGGCCGGAGATCCCTGTTGCAGCGTCACGCGCGGAACAGCAGACCGTCGACGCCGCGCCGCATGTCGGTCGGCGCGGTGCCTGAATAGATGCGCACGCTGGGCGGCAGACTCAACGTGGGGACGCCTCAAGACGGCGATCAGTTTCTGCAAGAGGGCGGCGGCAGAGTCCCCGTGAATGCGGATACAGCGCCCGAGGCGGGCGACCTCCAGGCGGCGGGAACCGACCACCGGAGGGCATGGGGCCGCGGAGAACAGAGGCCAATCAACTGCACCCAGGATGAAGGATTTTCTGTCTGTGTGCGCTTGCCCGGGCAGGGCAGATGGGACGGAACCTCCTGCCCGGGCCGCATGCGCGTTTGATTGGATGCGGCCACCGCCAGTCGCCCCTTCTCCGCTGCACTTTTCCTCCATCCCCACAACGCACCGCTCGTCGCTGCTCTTGCGCGCGGTCGACGCTGGGATGCGATGCGGGGACTCGTTGGCGCTCGCGACGCGCCAGTTCAGCCGCCACCAGCAGAAGGTCGAGGCGGAACCGCCTGCCGCCAGCAAAACTCGGACTGTGTCAGGCCGCTGGCTTCCACTCACGGTTCAGACGCCGCCAATCCGCTTCCACGCCGCCACAGGACTCCGCGCGCGCTTCTGCCCGGCTCGCCGGTGGCCAGGTTCTGCGTTCCTGCCTGTTCGTGCCATGGGTTCCCACCTCCATGCGCCCATCACGATCCACCCTCCTCAGGCAAGAAGATGCACTTCACGGACGGTTACGACATCGGTACCAACCTGATCGACGGACACTATATAGTTTCTGTTGCGGAAGGGCTTTTAGGCGGCGATGTGGAGCGCGGCGAACGGTTGACGCTTCGAGCATCGCTCGCAGAGACGGCAAGAGGCCTGTCAGGTAACATTTCGTACTGGGATCAGGACGGCGATGCCCAGGTTCGGGCAGAACCTCAACCCTCAACCTTTCGCAGTCCTTTTCAGCCCGCCCTGGCGCCGGCGCGGCAGCTACAGTCGCGTCCAGCGCACCAGGTTGTGGCACAACGCCGCGCAGCCCACGCTGGCGGCGGTTCGGAAATCCACCAAAAGGCACCATTCGAGCTGTGGGCCCGTTTAACACTGGGATCGGGGCCTCCGACCCGCCGGGATCGCTGTCCGCGCGGATCCGGCTCACTCTCTCGTGCCGTCTCCTCCTTGGTGCGGCGCTGGTTGGCGATCAGGGACGGTCAATTGATTTCACCATTTGGCTCGATGAAATGCGAGCGCAGTCAGACCCCCATGTCGCCGCCAGCACCTCAGGCAGACTCCCAAACGGGTTGCGGTTGCGACTCCAGCGCCGGCGTCGAAACCCTGTCGTCGGGTCCTCTCCGGCACCTGGTGTTGTTGGCGATGGAAGTCTCCCCGCTCGCGGCAGCACCTAGCTGGCGAGCTCGATCGGTTTCCTGGCTTTTGCAACGCATCAACAACTCGGTGTGCGGCTCAGGACAGACTGAACGCCTTCTCGTCGTTGGGACCTGCTCCCCAACAGCACCGCCGCTCGGCGGTCGATGATCCGCTCCACCGTCGGCAGATGGTTGTAACTCCTCGCGGGTCGCTTCCGCCAGAATCAGCGCCCGTGTCCCTGCACGCCGGCCCGTGTTGGCCAGCAGTTCGGCGACTTCGCGCCCGATGCCCGCGACCCAGCGCTCGCGTTCAATCAGCGCGCGATGGCGCGCGACCGCCGCTGGGTGGGCGGCTGGGCTTGCCGTTGCGGGCCGGAAGGTGTAACGGCCGCCCGCTCTCACGCGTGGGTAGCGATGCGCCAGCCCAAACCAGCGGTCCTTTTGCGCCCGCTCGGACTCTCGCCAGCGCGGTAACTGTCCTCTAGGGCGTCGGTCAGAAGTGGATGTTGGTCGCTGTGAGCGGTCAGGTCCGCGCAACTTCCTCCGCTGATCTTCTCCTGGTTCACCGCGGGCTCGCCAGCGCCTGGTTCATGGCCTCCAGCGTCGGGCCGAGATGCGTGCCCATCCTGCCACAGAGGAAGGTGTAGTCCATCATCGGGCGCGTCTGGCCCGACGAGCCGCGCAGAAACTCGCTGGTATCGATGCGACTCACTGCCGCCCGGTAGGACGAACTGCTCGACAAACATCACCAGCAGCGCGCAAAATCTCCTCGCAGCTGTGGGCTGCGCGGCGTCCCCGCCGGGAGGGACAACTTGCCGCCAGTCGCGGTGCGCCAGGCGCAGCAACTCGGGTTGGCGGCCAGCGCGTGGCGATCCGCTCGTACTTCTCTGGTACTGCCGGACCACCTTTATTGACTTCGCGGTTGAGTGCTGTTGCAATGTAGCACTTCAAAGCTCTTGCCTCGCGCTTCAGCCGCCCTGGCATTTTGCCTCTGCAAGACAGGCCTTGCCACTGGATCGATTCTGGCCCGCAACAGGACTATATAGGTACGCCGCTGGTCTTATCGCCCATGGGGTTGCCAGCATCAGTACAAACGATCGACGGACGCCCGGCTGGGGCGGGCAGGGAAGATTCCCTCTGCGGTGCCGACATCGGTACCAACCTGATCGACGGACATCTCCTATCAGCCAACCTCCTTCAAAAGTCTCTTTGGTGCCGACATCGGTACCAACCTGATCGACGGACACCCTGGGCGTTGCTGGCAGAGCGGCGCGCGATGGTGCCGACATCGGTACCAACCTGATCGACGGACACCCTGGGCACTGTGCTGGCGAAGGCGGCGCGCGATGGTGCCGACATCGGTACCAACCTGATCGACGGACACGAGAGGCAGGTGGCAGTCGGCGCACTCCGGCCCCGGTGCCGACATCGGTACCAACCTGATCGACGGACACTCGTGTATAGACCTTGTGCGACCGCTTCAGTCAGAGGTGCCGACATCGGTACCAACCTGATCGACGGACACTCGCGTCACGCCGTCACCCTGCCGGCAATTCCACCGGTGCCGACATCGGTACCAACCTGATCGACGGACACCCTGGGCACTGTGCTGGCGAAGGCGGCGCGCGATGGTGCCGACATCGGTACCAACCTGATCGACGGACACGAGAGGCAGGTGGCAGTCGGCGCACTCCGGCCCCGGTGCCGACATCGGTACCAACCTGATCGACGGACACTGCGAGCTTCGCGCGTGTATTGAACTTTGCGTTCGGTGCCGACATCGGTACCAACCTGATCGACGGACACCGCAATGGACAGACGCAACGACGCTGACCGCTCCGGTGCCGACATCGGTACCAACCTGATCGACGGACACCCGCCCGCCCCGACCTGGATCGTGCTCGTGGTCGGGTGCCGACATCGGTACCAACCTGATCGACGGACACATTGTGCGATTGCGTACGAGCGAACAGTCGCGCTTCGGTGCCGACATCGGTACCAACCTGATCGACGGACACAGGACGGCGACCGGCAGGGCGATATCATATCGCATGGTGCCGACATCGGTACCAACCTGATCGACGGACACGGGAGCAGCGTGACCGGCGGAAATATGGCCAGCCCGAGTGCCGACATCAGTACCAACCCCTGATCGACGGACACGATGATCGGATCAGCGAGACCAAACCGCTAGGTCCGACATCGGTACCAATTTGATCGACACGGCGACTCTGCGCGCGCGCGGCTTCCGGCGCGGGCGCGGGTGCCGACATCGGTACCAACCTGATCGAACGGACGCTGTTCGGTCAATCATTTCGGCGTCGTCAAACCGGTGCCGATCAAAATTTGGTGGAACTGATCGACTAAAACGGACGACTTTAAGGTTATAGCGACCGAAATCGCGGGCGCGGTCGGTTGCTAACCGGTGACATCGGTACCAACCTGATCGACGGACACAGCCCTGGAAACCGCCAAAGCCTCCCCTGAGGGAAGTTTACGTATGACATCAGTACCAACCTGATCGATCGACGGCACCAAGAAGATGCGCGTTTGGCCTTCGGCTGCCTGCCGGGTGCCGCGTACATCGGTACCAGCCTGATCGACGGACACGGGTTTGCGTCGATTGGCCACGATTCACGCGATGGTGCCGACATCAGTACCAATCGGCAGATCGACGGACACAAAACAGACGACGATTGGAAGAATCAGCTGGCCGCGCGCGAATGAACACCAACCTGATCGAACGGACACCGCCGCGGGCATAATGGGTTGAGGAAGGAGGACTAAGGCGCAGCATTCGGTACCAGCTGATCGACGCGGACACCTCCAGCGTCGCCAATTCGCTCGCAGGGACTGTGGTGCCGACATCGGTACCAACCTGATCGACGGACACCGTTTCAAATCGCGCCGTCAGGTCGAACCCTGATCGCGTTCTCACGATGCCGACATCGGTACCAGCCTGATCGACGGACACGCGCGGTGTATTCATGCCAGCAGTTTCCGCGCAGGCGCGCCGACATCGGTACCAACCTGATCGACGGACACGGAGCAGGTGAAGGGGCCTGCCGCGAGGCCTGAAGGTCCAGCCGCGACATCGGTACCAACCCTGATCGACGGACACGATGGACGGCCTCTGCGCCGGCAGTATCGCCGTTGTGATGGTGCCGACATCGGTACCACCTGATCGACGGACACCGCCGCCACGACCTGCATAAAGGGAAGGAAGGAGACTTGCCGGGTTATGACATCGGTACCAACCTGATCGACGGACGCTCGTGTATAGACCTTGTGCGACCGCTGATTCAGAGGTGCCGACATCGGTACCAGAACTGATCGACGGACGATGATCGCGTCACGCCGTCACCTTCCGGCAAGGCGCGTTTCGCAGTATAGACTACGGTGCCAACCTGATCGACGGACACTCGCGTCACGCCGTCACGCGCTGCCACGGCAATTCCACCAAGTGCGACATCGGTACCAACCTGATCGACGGACCTCTACCTGTTCGACGCAACCTCAATCCGCCGCGCTGGAACATCGGTTTTCAACATTCGGCCAACCTGATCGACGGACACGTGTATCGATACGGCGATAACCCGCTAATAAGAGGTGCCGACATCGGTACCAACCTGATCGACGGACACGCTGTCGACTCAAAATCAATACATGGCCTGGGTCCGCCTCCGGTGCCGATATCGGTACCCAACCTGATCGACGCACGACTGGCGCCCGAGCAAATCCGCGCCGTCTACGGTGCCGACATCGACGCCACTACCAGCCTGATCGACGGACACCCTCGGCGGCCTTTCAGGTTCCTTCGGCGCGCGGTGCCGACATCGGTACCAACCTGATCGACGGACACCCGGCTGGATGGATGCTGACGCGAGCGGAAATCACGTGGATTGCGCCGGTTGCCGACCATCGACCAACCATGATCGACGGACGGTCCGTCGCGCGCGCCGCAACAATCGCAGCGCGCTCGTCCACCAGCAGGTGCCGACATCAGCCGTCGTCACCGCCCTGATCGACGGACGCATCGCGGTCCGCGTGGCACTGCAGCCAGAGGAGCGGTGCCGACATCGGTGCCGAACCATCAGCTGATCGACGGACACCATTCTTGACGCATTCGAACTCCAGCGACGACGAGGTACCTGCCGACATCGGTACTGTCAACCAGCGGCGACGGACAAAGGGCAGCTGCGGTATCGTTCACTATCGGCCCCCTGAGCGCCAGGCGAAGGTGCCGACATCGGTACCAACCTGATCGACGGACGACGCTCGCGCCGCCTCTGCGTCGGGCACTGCTGCGGGGGTGCCGACATCAGTTGCCAACCCTGATCGACGGACCTCAAACTCTTTCGAGGGTAAGTGATTTTCGGTCGCCGCATCGGTCACGACGCCTGATCGACGGACATCTCCGCGCCGCACTCTGGCAGACGTAATACGCAGCGCAGGTGCCGACATCAGGTAACCGTCCATGAAATACATCCTGGGGAAGGCAGGGGCGCCGGAATGGTCGGTAACGAAGCAGTGCGCTGCCAATTGCGTCGAGACCTGTCAGGTTGAAGATTCGGAATCGTTGAAGGAAAGGGCAGGCGCAAAAGTCCTGGCGTCGCGGTCAGCCGTCGATGGTCACCGTCGATGGGTTGGAGCCAGATGCGCCGCGACAGGGCCGTGGCGGCGCAGGCTCCCAGCACATGGCATCGGCAGCAGCTTCTTCAATGCGGCTTTGCAAGTGCGCCGATTGCGGCCCAGCACGTCGCGCAGGTAGGCCAGCGAAGGTTCCACTCCATGTTGCTGGCAGGCGATCGATAAGGCCGCCTGAGACGATGATCGCCGCTCGCCGCCGGCACCTTCATCACTGCCCGCAAACAACTAATTTTCGTCCAGCGCCACCCGCCGCAGGCGTTCCGCCGCGTTGTTGTCGATCTCAGGTCCCCGTCCTCCAGGTGGCGCCCGAGCGCCGCCGTGACCCAGCGCGTGCCGGGTCTCGCCCATCGGACTCCGCGGCAGCACCACTGCGCCTGCTCTTTCGGCCAGGCGCATGCAGGTCGGAGGATCGGCGCTCTCCTGTCGGCGTAACGCGCGAGATCCGCAGGGGACAGCCATCTTCACGTCCCCTTTCTTTTCCGCATGGTAGGGCGGCCGATGTCGCCAGCGCCACGAGCGCCCGCTCCCGTCGCTGTCCGCGCCCTCATAGAACTTCCGGCGCATCGCATCACCAGCATCCCTCAACGATCTCCCCGCTCGGTATTCGATCTCTTCTCGTCGTAACCGTATGCGCATCCGCCGGGTGGCCCGGTAGCCATGCAAGGCTTCATCAGCCGTCCGTTTTCGGTTGGGCGTGAGTCAAACACCGATGTACTCATGCTCAAATCCGTCGCCCACGTACACCCCACAGCCGCCCCTGGCGCGTCTTGCTGGTTCCAGCTCTTGCACGGGGACCGGTGGGTCGTCCGTGTTGATCTTCCTGCGCGGCGCTTCTCGTCGCATCACGTCATGCGGCGGCCAGCGCTGCGCGCCGGCCTGACCAGTCGCTCATGATCCCTGCGACAGCTCGATGCCGATACCGTTGCGCGATCGCCTCCTGGCGATCAACGGCAGCAGATAATCACCTGGCGCCTTGGCCCTGACCAACACGTGCCGCCAGGACCCGGACCAGGCAGACCCTCAATCAATCGGCTGCGGCATGGCGCTGACCACCACGTTGCCCTGGCGGCGCCTGCGGCATGCCGGCCCGCACGTGCTCGCGCGCGATGAAGGAGGCGGGACGTACTCCAGCTGCCGCGTCACTTCTTAAATAAAACGCCGTATGCGCTCCAGCGGCGCGCGCACTCCTGGCACCACATGCCTCTTCGGGCAGCGCATACTCCACCCGCTCGCGCGGCAGGGCTTTCGGGCAGCGGATTACGACCGTGCCCGTTGCCGGAAGACTTCGCCAGTTTGTCCTGTTTGATGGCTTCCGCTTCCGTCGCGGCCTCTGCCTGCGGTTGGTTCCACCTCTCCGTCGCGCATGGCCTCTGCGAAGGCAGACAGCAGTTGCTCCAGGGTTCCTGCTCCGACTTGCGCCCGAACCGGGCGCTGCAGCAGCGCCAGCAGGTGCGAGCGAGGCGGCATCTCGATGCGCTGATCCTTCTCGCGCAGGCTGCGTCAACCAGATCGAGGATCATCTGCTGCAACAGCGCCGGGTCTTGAGGGTGGTTGTTCAGATCGAATCGCATGGTCATTTACAAAACGCACGAGCGGGAAAAGTCTCGCAAAAGTTCTGCTGCGATGATTTTTGCGTGACGGCGATGTGTGATTGCGGCGTGCAGTTACGGTTGAATCATGCGGAGGCGATGACGTGAGATTGAGGGACGAAGGGGGGCGGCGTACTGCGTGTTGCAATTGGATTAACCCGGAGCAGCGCTAACTCGGCGGCGTCGGCTGCACGGAGGCGGTCGCGCCGTCGGAAATGGGCGGCCCTTTTCGATGCGGTTGCGCAGAGGCCAAAGCCGGACGATCCATGTAGGGATTTGACGCGGTCGCGCGCTTGTTGCCAAACACGAAGAGGTGGCCGGGAGGATCCTGTTGCGGCACGTCACGCGCCGACAGGCCAGACCGTCGAAACCGCGCCGCATGTCGTTAGGCGCGGTGCTGATAGATGCGCACGCTGGGCGGCGGCACCCGGCACTCTCCGACTCAACATGGGGACGCCTCAGGACGGCGATCGGTTTCTGCCAGAGGGCGGCGGCGGGGCTCTGGCAGTCCCCGTGAATGCGGATACAGCGCCCCGAGGCGAGCAGCACCTCCAGCGCTACCGGGGACTTGGACCACGGGAGGGCAAGGGGCCGCGGAGAACGCAGAGGCCGATCAACTGCACCGGGATGAAGGATTTTCTGTCTGTGTGCCTTGCCCAGGCAGGGCCGGGTAGGATGTGCGCCTCCTCCGCCTCGCTCGTTCCGCTTTCCCGACGGTCCTCTTGCGCTTGTTCGCCGCGGCGGACGGCGCGGCCTCCTGTACTGCCAGGCGCGGCCGTGCGCCAGCGTGCTTGCGCGCGGCCCACTGGATTGGGATGGGATGCGGTGAAACGTTCGCGGTGCGACGCGCCATTCACACCGCCGCCAACACAGGGACCAGGAAACCTTCTGTTGCTCGCTCGAACTCCGTTGCGTCAGCCGCTGGCTTCCACTGACGGCTGAGACGCCGCCAGCGCGCTTCACGCCCCTCTTAGGCTCCGCCTGGCCTTCTGCCGGCTCGCCGGTGGCCAGGATTCTGCGTTCTTGCCTGCTCGTGCCATGGGTTTCCACCTCCGTGGCGCCCATCCTGACAAGATCCGCCCAGCCGGGGAAGATGCACTTCACCGGACGGTTACTCCCAAGCTGAATGTCGCGGGTTCGAACCCCGTCTCCCGCTCCATAATCCATTGACCCTCCTGAACTTGTGGTTTTATACTTCTTCCATTAGGCAAGGTTTCTTTTATCTATTATAGGTTCCCCCTTAGGTTCCCCCACCGCCCAAAAGGGGCAACCTAGCCGAACTAGGTGTGGCCTGCTGTGAGGGAGTCTCGGGCCGCCACACCCGACGTTCGCCGCTGAATCTGCATGACTTTCGCGTGCCGGACATCTCTTCTCGCGCCCGAAAAGGCCCTCAAGGGCACTTATTCAGAAGGGCCTGTTACGCGGTGTGCTGTCGGTCGTGACTACATGACCGGCGCGCATGATGGGCTGCGCAGAACAATTTCTGCTTGACCGGCGTCTACTCGTTGCATATACTCCTGGGGAGTAGATTGAAAGACACGGCGCAAGGGGTGTAACGTGTCGCATCTGACACACGACAAGCAGCGCGTGGCCGGACGGATCAACCGCATCATCGGCCAGATGGAGGGTATACGCCGCATGCTGGAGGAGTCCGGCGAGGGCGACGAAGCCGTCTGCTACAAGGTGATGCAGCAGTTCGCCGCTGCGCGCGGCGCCATCAACAGCCTCATGCAGGACCTCCTGCAAGAGCACCTGGAGCACCACGTGTTGGACGGCAAGAACGCGGCCGAGCGCCGGGAAGGCGCCCAGGAACTGGCCAAGGTACTCCGGAGTTTCACCAAATGATCGGACGTTTTCGCGACGAAGGTATTTCACGTCAGGCGGCAACGACTGCCGTGGCCGGCTTCCTGATCGGCATCTGCTGGCTGCTGCGGTGGTTTGCTCCGAACCCGCTCGTAGAAACGGCTCTCGCGCTCGCGGCGACGGCGCTTTGCGGCGGCCCCATCATCTATGAGGCGGTGCGGGGAGTCTGGGCGCGGCAGGTCAATGTGGACGAACTTGTGACCCTCGCCATCCTCGCCGCGCTCGTGGCGGGCGAATACCTCGCGGCAGCGACCGTCAGCTTCATCATGGTGCTCGGCAGTCTTCTCGAGTCGTTCACCTCGGCGCGGGCGCAGCGCGCCATCGAGGCGCTGGTGGAACTGACGCCCGAGACGGTTCGGCTGCTCACCGGCAGCGGAGAGTCCGTCGTGCCCGTCGAAGAGGCGCGGCCCGGCCAGAAGGCGCTGGTGAAACCCGGCGAGAAGATTCCCGTCGACGGCATCGTATTGGAAGGCCGCGCTTCAGTGGATCAATCCTCGGTCACCGGGGAACCGATTCCAGTCGACGCCGAACCCGGCACGCGCGTGTTCGCGGGGACCTTCGTGCACGGGGGCGCACTGACGCTGGAGATCACCCGCGTGGGCGAGGATTCGACGCTCGGCAAGATCGTCTCCCTCGTCCGCGACGCTGAATTGCACCAGGCGCGGATCGTGCGCAGCGCGGACCGCTTCGCCAAGTGGTTCACGCCGGCGATTCTCGTCATCGCCACGCTCGCCTGGCTGCTGACGGGCGATTTCATGCGCGCCGTGGCGGTGCTCGTCGTGGGCTGTCCGTGCGCCCTGATCCTGGCCACGCCGACCGCGGTGGTCGCCGCCATGGGCGCGGCGGCCCGGCGCGGCATCATCATCAAGGGCGGACGCTTCCTGGAGGCGCTGGCCGACGTGGACGCGGTCGTCTTCGACAAGACGGGTACGTTGACCGCGGGCCGTCCCGACCTCCGCAGTATCCACTGCATGAACGGGGCATCCTCGCAGGAGGTGCTGCGCTGGTGCGCGGCCGTGGAACAGAACAGCGAGCATCCGCTGGCCGCGGCTCTCGTGCAGGCCGCGCGACGAGAGGAAATTCCCCTCTGCGCCGTAGCGGACTTCGAGAGCACTCCCGGCGTGGGCGTCCGCGGCAATGTCGAGGGCATCTGCATAAGGATCGGCCGCGATCCCGGCGCGGGGACGGCTCCGGCAATATCGGAAGGCGACACCGTTCTCTGGGTGCATCGCGACGAGGACTGTGTCGCCGCGATTACGCTGGGAGACGAAGTGCGGCCGTCGGCGGCGCCCGCCGTGCGCGATTTGAAAGCGCTGGGCATCCGGTCGCTGCATCTTCTCTCCGGCGACCGCGCGGAGACCGTGGCGCGGCTGGCGCGCGAGGTCGGCATCGAGTCGTGGCACGGCGCACTGCTCCCGCATGAGAAGGTGGAGCGCCTGCGCGAACTTCAGGCGGAGGGACGCCGGATCATGTACGTCGGCGACGGGGTCAACGACGGCCCCGCGCTGGCGACGAGTCACGTCGGCGTCGCCATGGGTTCCGGGGCTTCCCCGCTGGCGCTGGAAGCGGCCCCCATTGCGCTGCTTCACGCCGACGTGGGCCAGATCCCCACCCTGATACGACTGGGCCGTACCACCAAGCGACGCATCATGGAGAACCTCTTGGTGTTCGCCGTGATGTTTAACGCAATCGCCATCGCTCTTGCCAGCGCAGGAGTACTCTCACCCATCGCGGCGGCGGTAACGCACAACGTCGGCTCGGTCGCCGTGGTGCTGAACTCGGCGCGGCTGATACGTTTCAAGGGAGGTCGAGGTTGACGGCCGGGTCTACTTGACATCTGGTCTCAACTGCTATAGCCTGCGACATGCGCTGGTTCAGACTGTTCATCGCCTGTTCCTTCTTCTTTGCCTCCGCCCACGTGCTGGTGGAGCATGGACCGTCGTGGAATTCCCATTGCAGCGACCACCATGAAACATCGGCGGAAGAAGCGGGTGGGATCGATCCAACCGACGATTCCGACCACGATCTTGACCACCAGCACATCGCGTCGTTTGTCCGCCCCAACCCTCCGACAGGTATCCACGGCCCGGCGGTCGTCGCAACGCTTCCCAGCTTCGGCTCGATTGACGTCGCCGCATTTGCGACTCTCTTCATTGGGGAACAACCCCCGCGCCCACCGGGCGTTCGACCTCATCTCCTTTCCGGCGTCCTCCTGATCTGAGTCCGTCTCCCTGTCCGGCTCGCGCGGCGTTGCCGCCGCGGGCTCCGATTCCGAAATCCATTTCAGAACATTCGTGACGTGCGCGGCGCGTGCCGTGGCGTACCGACACAGGAGACGTTGAAGCATGGACCACTGTATTCGCAGAATCATCTTTCCGCTTGTTGCGGTCATTCTATTATCCCCGGCACTGTGGGCTTCCGGCGAGCACGAAGCTGCCGAAGCCGAGCATGGTCATGGAGAGGAAGAAGGCAAGACCGCCGCGATCACCGTTTGGGAGAATGGCTACGAGATCTTTCTGGAGCACCCGTATCTGACCCTCGACCATCCGGCGACCTTCATTACGCACGTATCGAGCCTGGAGACGGGACAGCCGCGTCGTGACGGCCCGGTGACATTTGAACTGCGACAGGGGGATGCGCCGCCGATTCCGCACGTGGTCGAGCAGCCGGCGCGCGAAGGCATCTACCTGCCCGAGCTGACCTTCCCCAAAGTGGGAGAGTGGCAAGTCACGTTGGTGATTCCCGAGGGCGGCAAGGAATACCGCGTACCCCTGCCCGTGATGCAGGTGTATCCGAATCATGCCGCGGTCGAGGCCGCGCCCGAACCGGAGGAGGTGGAAGGCATTGGTTTTCTGAAGGAGCAGCAGTGGAAGATTCCCACGCTGACCCGGCCCGCGGCGCGGCGCGAGATCGTGCGGCGGATGCGCCTGCCGGCCACCGTGGTCGCGCCGCCGCACAGCCAGGCGGCCGTGACGCCGCCCGTGGGGGGGACCATCCTCGCGGGCAGCGGCGAGCGCCTGCCGCGCGTCGGCGAGATGGTGCAAAAGGGGCAGCGGCTCGCGCGTATCCAACCGCCAGTCGCCGGCGCGGATTACCTTTCCGTGTACAGCAACCGCCTGCAGTTGCACACCATGGAGGTGGACCTGCAGGTCAAGCGCGCCGAGGCGGAAGCCGAGGCGCGTCGCGCGCGCGTCGCGCTCGAGCAGGCCGGGGCCGCGCACAAGCGGGTCAGCGAGCTGGCCGGGCAGAACCTCAAGTCGCAGCGCGAACTGGAGGAGGCGCTGTATGCCAAGCGCAAGGCGGAGGCCGACGTGGCCGCCGCCGAACTCCTGCAGAAGGCCTATCGCGAAGCCGAAACTGCGCTGCGGCAGAGCGACGGCGAGACGCCCGTGGCGGAAGGGTTCCCCATGATGGACCTCGTCGCGCCCATCTCCGGCATGATCCTCGAAGTCAACGCGGTCCTCGGCGAGCACGTCTCCGCCTCCGAGCCGGCGTTCCGCATCCTTGATCCTTCGACCGTCTTCATCCGCGCGCACGTGGCCGAAGCGGACATCCACGAGTTCGAGCAGTCGGCGGCGGCAATCTACGAGCTGCAGCAGCGCCCCGGAGAGTTCCACACGATCCTGAACGGAAACGGCGGGCATGTCGTGCAGATCGGCCCGGTCGTCGATCCCCGGACGCGCACCATGCCGATCATCTACGAGCTGCCCAACCCGGACAACTCGCTGCGGCCCGGCATGGCGCTCAACGTCTTCATCGAGACCGGCCACGTTGAGAATGCGCTGGTCATTCCCGAATCGGCTGTCGTGGAAGAGGACACCCGCCCCGTCGCGTTCGTGCAGGTTTCGGGCGAGACCTTCCAGAAGCGCGACCTCGTGCTCGGGTTTTCGGATCGCGGCTGGGTCCAGGTGCAGTCCGGCATCACGGAAGGCGAGCAGGTGGTCGTCGAGGGCGCCTACGTGGTGCGACTCGCGTCCGTCTCTACCAGCATTCCCGCGCATGGGCATGCGCACTGAGGCCGGACCATGATTAACACACTGATTCAATGGTCTCTGCGCAATCGCGCGGCCGTCGTCGTGGCCGCACTCGTGTTCACCGCACTGGGCATCTACACTGTCGCCCGCATGCCCGTCGATGTCTTTCCCGATCTGACCGCACCGACGGTCACCGTGATTACGGAGGCGCACGGCATGGCGCCAACCGAGGTGGAGAGCCAGGTCACGTTTCCCATCGAGGCGGCGCTCAACGGCGCCCCCGGAGTCCGGCGCGTGCGTTCCTCTTCCGCCGTCGGCATTTCTGTTGTGTGGATCGAGTTCGACTGGGGAACGGACATCTACACCGCGCGGCAGGTCGTCAATGAGCGCGTCACGCTCATCGCCGCCGAGCTCCCCCCCGAAGTGGACCCACCGGTGCTTGCGCCGATTTCGTCGATCATGGGCGAAATCCTGTTTCTCTCCGTCACTTCGGACCGGCACACCCCGATTGAACTGCGCACCATCGCGGACGTGGAGATTCGCCGCCGCCTGCTTTCCGTGCCCGGCGTGGCCCAGGTGACGCCCATCGGCGGCGGGGTGAAGCAATATCAGGTGCTGCTCTCGCCCGACAAGCTGATCGCCTACGATGTCTCGCTGACGTCCGTGCTGGAGGCGCTGGAGCGCTCGAACGAGAACGCCGCCGCCGGGCTCCTGGCCTATCGCGGTTCGCAGTATCTCGTCACCGGCGTGGGGCGCATTCAGTCGATGAAGGACATCGAGGACACCGTCATCAAGGCGGAAGGCGGCGTGCCCATCCACGTGCACGACGTGGGAACCGTGCGCATCGGCGAGGCGCCCAAGACGGGCGAGGCGTCCGCCGACGGGCAGCCCGCCGTGATCATCGGCCTGCAGAAGCAGCCGCGCGCCAACACGCTGGCGCTGACGAAACAACTGGACGGCGTGCTCGACGACATCGCCGCCGGACTGC
This sequence comes from bacterium, assembly GCA_015075175.1. Classification (GTDB taxonomy): domain Bacteria; phylum Hinthialibacterota; class Hinthialibacteria; order H5-UNCL2; family H5-UNCL2; genus H5-UNCL2. The sequence continues at coordinate 63,614 of JABTUV010000006.1, read as the reverse complement.
CCGAAGGCGTACGCATCGATCGCGACATCTTCCGCCAGGCCGACTTCATCGAGGTCGCCGTGCGCAACGTGGAGCACGCGCTGCGCGACGGCGCCGTCCTCGTCGTGATCATCCTTCTCCTGTTCCTCGGGAACTTCCGCACCACGCTCATCACGCTGACGGCCATTCCACTTTCACTGCTTTCCGCGGTGCTCGTGCTGAAGGCGTTTGACGCGACCATCAACACGATGACGCTGGGCGGCATGGCCATCGCCATCGGGGCGCTGGTGGATGACGCGGTGATCGCCGTGGAAAACGTCTTTCGACGATTGCGCCAGAACCGCCGGCGGCCGCCGGCAGAGCGGCAGCCGACGCTTTCCGTGGTGTACCACGCCAGCGTGGAGATTCGCACGTCCATCGTGTTCGCGACCATCATCATCGCGCTGGTATTCCTGCCGATCTTCTTCCTCAGCGGCGTGGAGGGGCGGTTGCTGCGGCCACTGGGCGTGGCCTATATCGTCTCGCTCTTCGCATCGCTGTTCGTCGCGCTGACAGTCACGCCGGTTCTCTGCCACCTGCTTCTGCCCGGCAGCCGCGCGGTGCAAAAAGAGAAGGAACCCTGGCTGGTGCGAGCGCTGAAGTCGGTTTACCGGTTGGTATTGCAGCCGACGCTCAGCCATCCGTGGCTGGTCGTTACTCCCACGCTGCTGCTTCTCCTCGTCGCGCTCTACTCCGCGCGCTTCATGGGGCGTTCGTTCCTGCCCGAGTTCAACGAGGGTTCGCTCACGCTCAGCGCCGTGACCCTGCCGGGGACCTCGCTCGAGGAGTCCAACCGCCTGGGCCGCGTGGTCGAGGAGATTCTGCTCTCGCATCCGGAGGTCGTCTCCGTGGCGCGGCGCACGGGCCGGGCCGAACTGGACGAGCACGCGCAGGGCGTGGAGTCGGCGGAGCTGGATGTCTCGCTCGAAATGAAGGACCGGGGCAAGGCGGAGTTCCTGGAGGCGTTGCGCGCCAGTCTCACGATGGTACCCGGCATGAACATCACCATCGGCCAGCCCATCTCGCATCGCATCGACCACATGCTTTCGGGCACGCGGGCGAACATCGCCGTGAAGATTTTCGGACCGGATCTGTATGCGTTGCGCGACCTTGCCGAACAGGCGCGACAGGCGATGGTCGACATCCCCGGCGTGGTCGATCTCTCCGTGGAACAACAGATCGACGTTCCCATTCTCCAGACCCGCTTCAATCGCGAGGCGCTGGCGCGGCACGGGCTGTCTATCCAGGACGTAGTGCATGCGCTGGAGGCCTCGTTCCAGGGGCTGGCCGTGACGCGGGTGCTTGAGGGGCGGCAGGCGTTCGACCTTGTCGTTCGCACCGCCGAGGTCGGTGTACAGACGCCCGACACGCTCGGCGGTCTTCTCGTCGATACTCCCGCCGGCGCGAAGGTTCCGCTCAAAACGCTGGCGAGGATCATCAAGACGACGGGGCCCAATACCATCAGCCGCGAGGCGGTGGAACGCAAGATCGTGGTCCAGTGCAACGTGGCGGAGCGGGACGTGATGTCGGTCGTCAACGACGCACGGGATCGCGTGGAGCCGATCGTCGCGGAGCGCCCGGCGCTACCACCGAGCCTCAAAACGCTGGCGAGGATCATCAAGCGGCGGGGCCCAATACCATCAGCCGCTCTGGCGGCGGTGGAACGCCGTCGTCCTGGATCGTGGTCCAGTGCACGTCGCGTGGCGGAGCGCGACGCAGATGTCCGGTCGGCGCGGATCGCACGGGATCGCTGGGCCGTCATCTCCGGCGGCATCCTCTTCGCCAGGCAGTTCAAAGCGCACAGGCGGCGGGGCGGCTCGGCGCTGATCATCGCCGTCGTCCTGGGGATCGGCTTTCTCCTGCACGTCGCCTTCGGTTCGGCGCGCGACGCTCTGCTCGTCATGGTCAATCTGCCGCTGGCGCTGATCGGCGGGATGCTCGGCGTCTACATCTCCGGCGGCATCCTCTCGGTCGCATCGCTGATCGGATTCATCACGGTCTTTGGGATCGCGGCGCGCAACGGTATCATGATGGTGTCGCACATCCGCCACCTGCAGGCCGAGGAGGGCGTCACGAAGCTGCACGATGCCGTCTACCAGGGCGCGATGGAGCGGCTGGCGCCGATCCTGATGACCGCGCTCGCGGCGGGCCTCGCGCTAATTCCGCTCGCGGTCGCCGGCGACAAGCCCGGCAACGAGCTGCAAACGCCGATGGCCATCGTGATCCTGTTCGGCCTGCTCAGTTCCATGATTCTCAACATGCTGATCGTGCCGGCGCTCTACCTGCGTTTCGGCAAACCGGTAATCCCAAGTGAGGGAGGAGTCGCATAATGCACAGACACACGTTTCATTTCAGCCTTGCGCTGGTGATTTTGGCTGCGGGATGGAGCCTGTGTGCGGAGGCCGCGCCGTTGACGCTCGGGCAGGCGATCTCGCTCGCTGTCGCGCATCATCCCGAACTGGCCGAGGCGGAGGCGCGCGTGCGCGTGGCTTCCGCCTTGGCGCTGGAGGCGGGGCTGTACCCCAATCCCGCGCTTTTCGCGCGCATGGAGTCGGCGCCCCTCGAGCATCGCACGGTCGATGACGCCGAGTTTCTTGTGGGGGTGTCGCAACCGATCCCGCTGGGCGGGCGGCTGCGAGCGGCGCGCAAGGTGGAAGCGCTGCGCGCCCGCCAGCGCGCGCTCGAGCGCGAGGCGCGGGCGCTGGAGATCGCGCGGTCGGTGCACGAGACATTTGTCGAGGCGCTCCACTGGCAGGAGGTGGCCGCCGTGCTCCGCGAGGCGGCGCGCATTGCCGACCGCGGGGTGGAGTCCGTCGAGGCGCGGGTTCGCTCCGGCGACGCGGTCGAGTCGGAACTGGCCCAGGCGCGGATCGAACGCCAGCGTGCCCTCCTGCAACTGGAGCGGGCCGAGAGCCGCGGGCTGGATGCGCACGACGCCCTCTGGACGGCGATGGGGCAGCCGGAGCGTGCGGCGGAGTCGCCGGTGCTTGCGACGGCCGAACTGCCGGCGGAGGTTCCGTCGCTCGACGCCGTGGTGGAGCGTGCGCGTGGAAGCGCGCTGGCCGAGCAGTACGCCGCCGGTGTCGGCGCGGCTGAGGCAGGGGTGGAACTGGCGCGCAAGGAGGCGCGGCCCGACCTCGAGCTGGAGGCGGGTCTACGGCACCTCGGTGCAGAGGACGAGGCGGCGTTTGATGTGGGCATCGCGCTGCCGATTCCGCTCTTCGACCGCAACCAAGGGCTGATTCGCGCGCGGGAGGCGGAGGTCGAGGCGACCGAGGCGGGCCGCCGCGCCGCGCTCGTGCGGCTGGAGCGCGACCTGCGCCGTGCACACCGGCGGATGCAACTCTCCATGGATCAGGCGCGCCGGTTTCGCGAGGGCATCCTGGAAGAGGCGGAAGAGACGCTGCGCAGCATCGAGCTGCGCTACCAGGCGGGCGACGTGAACCTCCTGGCGGTCCTCTCCGCGCGCCGCGACTGGATCGACATCCAGTTGGATTACCTCGACGCCGAGCGCGACGTGATGAAGGCGTGGGCCAGCCTGTCGCCGTTCCTCATGGAGAGCCGGACCATGCCATGAGGAAGAAACCGCGTACGCACCGCACGGAGACGAATGGGCAGAGGCAAGTCGATGCAACGAGCATGTCCCGGCGAAACCTAGGCAAGGCGTTGGCGCAGTCCATATGCGCAGGGGGAACCTAAAAGGGGAACCTAAAAACGGAGATTTCCGTTTTTGGAAGCTGAAGGCATCTGTGGACATCTGCATCAACCTGGGGACTTCTGAACCAGTATTTCTTTGTTTTTTCACGATTTATTGGCATGGAGGGTGTCCGGCATGTCCACCGGTGTCCCTCCATGCCCGCGTCTTCCAACGGCTTCCCAAGCTGAATGTCGCGGGTTCAAGCCCCATCTCCCGCTCCATAACTTCCTGTCTGTGAACATGTTATGCCTCATTTAAGAAGTTACACTTTTTTCGTTTTCGTGCCCGGGGGCAACCTGCCGCCGGATTGCGTGTTGTAAGGCCCCAAATCTTGGGAGTTTGTGGTACCTACGAGGGGCAACCTAGGCAGTCTAGGTTGCCCCTGACTGAAAATGGGACGCCCCAGGCGCCATCAACTTGAAGCAGACACGCCTCAGTCTTTCGGCTCGCCCTTATCGAGTCGCACGGAATCGACCATCCGCAACCTGGCGGCATGAGAGACCCCGCATGAATGCGTCCAGCGGTACAAGGGCAAACCGCTCGCATTCAAGAATGTGGAGCGCTTGCTGTCCGCCCGCGACGGCCGTGATGTGATACCCTCCAATGCTCAATTCGTCTTCAGGAGGTCTTGAAGCTCTTCCTCGCCATCAGCCATGAAAACGCGAGCCAATCCGGCCCTGCTCGGTGTTCCCTCTTGTTCTCCCACCGGTGTCCTCCCTTTCCGTCCTCAAGCATCACTCCTGCAAACCGACAGTTGCCCGGGCGATGCTCCGCAACATGCCCTCGAACACTCGGTGGTGAACGGGATACAGCATGTACCAATAGACCAAGCCCCACAGTCCGACAGGATCGAAGATCGCCGTCTGCGTGATACGTGCACCGGTGGTGATCGACTGGACATCAAACTGCAGCCACGCCCTGCCGGGTAGCCGCATCTCGGCGACCAGGCGCAGCATGCGGTCCGGTTCCATTGCCTCCACGCGCCAGAAATCGACCGTGTCGCCCGGCAGCAATTGGTCCGGATCACGGCGACCGCGCCGCATGCCCACTCCTCCGGCGAGCCGGTCCAGGGCGCCTCTCACGCGCCAAAGTGCGTTGCCGCAATACCAGCCGGTGCGACCACCGATGCGCCGGATGGGAGCGAAGGCCGCGCGCGTGTCGGCTGAAACCTCGACGGAGCGGGAGTCCACGATGCGGGTGCCGAAGCGCACGCCCGCCCAGCTCCGGCTTGCACCACCGGACGCGACGGCGTCCGACCAGCGCGTGGCGGCAAAGGCGCGGTCCTCGTTCTCCTCAGCGCGCGCGATCGCTTCCGCCATCCCCCTCGGGCGAAGCGGAATCAACCGCAGCGCCCGGTCGTCGTGCACCACGGTCTCGTTGCGCACGCTCTCGATCAGGGCGCGACCAACCCGGGCGTAGAGGGGCGTCACCAGTCCCAGCCACAGGCTGGAGAGACGCAGCGTGAGCAGCGGCACGGGCAGGTAGAACCGGACGAGGCCGTGCCGGCGCGCGTACTCCCGCATGATATCCAGGTAAGAGACCCGGTCCGCACCACCGATCTCCAGGATGACACTGCCGCCCGTCGTCACGTCGGCCGCGGCTACCAGGTAGGCGATCTCATCCTCGATGGCGATGGGCTGGGCCAGCGTTTTCACCCAGCGGGGAATGACCATCACCGGCAGCTTGTGGATCAAGGCGCGGATCATCTCGTAGGAGAGGCTGCCGGATCCGATGATGATGGAGGCGCGGAACTCCAGCACCTCCGTGCCCGACTGCCGCAGGATGCGCCCGACTTCCTGCCGGCTGGCCAGGTGGGGCGACAGCTCGGCGCCATGTCCAAGACCACCGAGGTAGACGATGCGGGTAACGCCGGCCGCGCGCGCGGCGGCCGCAAAGGTCTCCGCCGCCAGCCGATCCTCGCGGGCAAAGTCGTGCCCGCGGCTCATGGAATGGACCAGGTAGTAGGCCACATCCACTCCGGCCAGGGCGGAGGCGAGGGCCACGGGGTCGCGCACGTCTCCCCCGAACACGTCGACTCCGGCCGGCACACGCGGACGCAGATACTCCGGCTGCCGCGCCAGGCACCGCACGCGGTAGCCGGCGGCTACCAGTTCCGGCAAGAGGCGCCCACCGATGTATCCGGTCGCGCCGGTGAGCAGGATCCGCGGCACATGAGGGGCCGACACGTCACACCACCCTCTGACGGCCGCGTACCTCAGATGAGCTGCGGGGCATCAGCGCTTCTCCGATGTAGCCGAGTCCGGACCCAGCGCGGTGATCGACTCGATCTCCAACCTGAAATCCCCCGGCTGGCGATCCGCAATCATAAGCCCGACGGTCTTGATGCGCTTGGGGTCCACCGCGGGTTCTTTCTTCAGAACGCGTCCGTGGTAAGTCGCAACCATGTCTCCCAGACGAACCCGGACGTTTGTCCACTTGCCGGCATGGGTATCAAAGGTGGACTGATAGAGGACGCCGTCGAAATTGGCGTCCTGACGCACGCACAACTTGTAGCGTTTTCCATCGCCGCGCAGGCGCAGTTCGAGGCCGGTTGCACCGGCGAGCTGGAAATCCGCAGGCTCGGAACGCACCGAGGCGAAGCCTCCGTTGTTCTCCAGCGACAGCACGCCGGCGAAGATCGCCGTGCCCGTGGCGGCCGTCATGCTGCCGCGCGATACACCGCCCATCACCGTGTCGTTGATGCCTCTCCAGCCCTCCGCGGCGCTGGCCTGCCTGAAATCGAAGAGTGTTTTCATGCTTTGTGCCCCCTCCACTGCCGTTGCCTGCCATGAGAAAAGAAACACGCCCACCGCGACCAGCCATGTGAGCACGTGTGGGTTCCGTATCATGCCGAAGTGCCTGTGCACCGGATGGCGGACGCTGGATTCTCGCGCGTGCTGCCCCGGTCCCTTCAAGGCGGGCGATAAAACATTCAAAACATTCATTCTATGGAGAGATATCCCTATTCCCATGTTGCTTTCCCTTCTCCCCTTCCGGGGTCAATTTCCTGATTGTAAGCAGAAATAGTTTGAATAATCAAGAGACTTTTGCTTGACACGCCGGGGCGTCGTGGCTGGATTTTAAAACGTGCATAACATTCACGTGGAGCCAAGTCCAGTATGAAGACCTTCTCGCCGAGGCAACTCGGAGCCGCCATCGGAGTGAGCGAATCCACGCTGAAGCGCTGGATCGACAAGGGAAGGATCCGAGGGATCCGAACTTCGGGTGGTCACCGCCGCGTTTCCATGGCGGAAGCCGCTCGGCTGATTCGCGAACAGGGCTACGGGTTGGTCCAGCCAGACCTCCTTGGGCTGCCGGAACCGCCGCTGGTCCTGGATGTTGAAGCGTTGGTGGAGGCGCTTCAGGCGGCGCTACTGGAAGGAGACGGGTTTCGGGTCCATGGCCTAGTGGTGTCGCGCTACCTGGCCGGCGATGAATCGGCGGCGATCTGCGACAACCTCATCGCTCCCGCCATGGAGCGCATCGGCGAGCTTTGGAAGGACTCCGACGAGGGCATTCTCCTGGAGCACCGCGCCACCGACCTGTGCGTGCAGGCGCTTAGCCGCCTGCGCGGAATCCTTCCGCGGCCGCGCCGAACGGATCCCCTGGCCATCGGTGGGGCGCCTTCGGGGGATCCCTACCTCCTGCCCTCGCTGATGGCCTCCGTCGTACTGGCGGGCAGTGGGTGGCGGGTGGACAACTTTGGACCGGAGACTCCCCTGGCCTCGCTGGGGCAGTGCGCCGCCGGCACGGGAGCGGAGCTGGTATGGCTCTCCTTCACCTCATACGGCAACGCCCAGCGAGTCCTGCCGGAGGTGCGCGAACTGGCCGAAGGCCTGCGGCGCTCCGGCATCGCCCTCATCGTCGGAGGGCAGGCATGGCCGCGCTCACCGCATTTCCGGACGACCACCACGACCTTCGGCCGCTCCATGCGTGAACTCTTTGCCTTCGCACAGGGCATCCGGCTCAAGAGAAATCTCGCGGAGCCGCGCTCCGATGACGACCACGCATCCGGAGGTACATCATGAATCCCACGTCTTCCCGATGGGGGGCCGCGCTCGGCGCGGTCATGCAATGGCTTTCCGGTCCTCGCGCCGAGACCCTGCCCGAGGGCGAGGGCATGGACCGCATCGACTGGTTCCGCGCCGTGCCGTTCATTGCCCTGCACCTGGCCTGCCTGGGTGTGATCTGGGTGGGCTTCAGCCCGGTGGCCGTCGGCGTCGCAGTGGGGCTCTACTTCGCGCGCATGTTCTTCATCACCGCTTTCTACCATCGCTATTTCTCGCATCGCAGCTATCGGACCTCGCGGCCGTTTCAGTTCGCGATGGCGCTCTTGGGCCTTTCGGCGGTGCAACGCGGGCCGCTGTGGTGGGCCGCCCACCACCGCCACCATCACGCTCATTCGGACCAGGAACCGGACGCGCACTCCCCGCGGCTGCGAGGCATCCTCTGGAGCCACATGGGCTGGTTCCTCTCGCGCCGCAATATCTACACCCCGACACGCCATATCCGCGACCTGGACCGCTTCCCCGAGCTGCGCTTCCTAGACCGCTTCGACTGGATCGTTCCCGTGCTGCTGGCGGTGGGGCTCTACCTGCTGGGCGCGGGACTGGCCGCCTGGGCGCCCCAGCTGGGGACCAGCGGCCTCCAGATGCTGGTATGGGGGTTCCTTATTTCCACGGTCGTGCTGTACCACGGGACGTACACCATCAACTCGCTGGCGCACTGTTTCGGGAGCCGGCGCTATGAGACGCGCGACGACAGCCGCAACAACTTCCTCCTGGCGCTGGTCACGCTCGGCGAGGGCTGGCACAACAACCACCATCACTATCCCGCCGCTACACGACAGGGCTTCCACTGGTGGGAGGTGGACCCCACCTACCCTGCTGCGCCTGCTCGCCGCAGTGGGACTTGTGTGGGACATGCATCCGGTGCCCGTGGAGGCGCGTCGCGTCGCGTCGGCCGGGGAAAGGGGATCGCGATGAAGCTCGCCATCGTCGGCAGCGGCATTGCGGGGTTGGTCGCGGCGCATCACTTGCACCGCGAGCACGACATCACCGTTTTCGAGGCCAACGATTACGTCGGCGGCCACACGCATACGGTGGAGGTGGAAGAAGAGGGGCGGCGCCTCGCCATCGATACCGGTTTCATTGTGTTCAACCAGAGTCACTATCCGCGCTTCACCGCGCTCCTGGACGAGCTGAGGGTGGAGACCCAGCCGACCGTGATGAGTTTCGGCGTCAGCGCTCCCGGGGAGAACCTGGAGTACAACGGCACGTCACTCAACACCCTTTTCGCGCAGCGGCGCAATCTCGCGTCTCCAGGCTTCTGGCGCATGCTGGCCGACATCGCGCGCTTTCACGAGAAGGCCCGCCAGATTCTCGCGGAAGGCGACGAAGACCTCTCGGTTCGTGACTACCTGCGCACCGCCGGGCTGTCACGCCGGTTCGGCGAGCATTACCTCTTGCCGCTCGGATCCTCGCTCTGGTCGTGCCCGCCGGAACAGTTCGGTGAGTTTCCCATCCGCTTCGTGGCGGAGTTCCTCCACAACCACGCGATGCTGCAATGGTCAGGACGGCCGCAGTGGCGCGTGGTCGCCGGAGGATCACAGCGCTACGTGGAGAAGCTGACCGCACCCTGGAGTGATCGCATCCGCCTCTGCACACCCGTGCATCGGGTGATGCGCGCCGCCGACGGCGTGCGGCTGATGACGTCCCACGGTGTGTGGGAGGACTTCGAGCACGTGGTCCTCGCCTGCCATGCCGACCAGGCGTTGCGCATGCTGGCCGACGCCAGCCCCCTCGAACGGGAGGTGCTGGGGGCGTTTCCATATCAGCGGAACACCGCCGTGCTGCACACCGACACTTCGGTCCTCCCGCGCAGACGGCGAGCCTGGGCCGCGTGGAACTATCGCGTTCCGGCGCGGCCGAACGGACGGGTGTTTGTCACTTACAACATGAACCACCTGCAGTCACTGGACAGCGCGACAATCTACTGCGTTACGCTGAACGGTGAGGATGAGATCGATCCGGGACACGTCATCGCGCGCTTCGACTACTCACATCCGCTGTACGTGCGCGGGCGCAGGCAGGCGCAGGGCCGACATGGGGATCTCGTCAACGCCAACCGCACGTCTTTCTGCGGGGCTTACTGGGGTTTTGGATTTCATGAAGACGGAGTCAGGAGCGCCGAGGCGGTCGCACTGGCGCTGAAAGGAGTAGGCCATGAACAGCTGCATCTACGAGGGTCGACTGCGGCATCGGCGCTTTAAGCCGGTTGAGCACGCCTTCGAGTACCCGCTTTTTATGATGTTTCTGGACCTGTCCGAGCTGGACGACGTGTTCGCCGGTCGATGGTTGTGGTCCGCGCGCCGTCCGTCCCTCGCCTGGTTTCGCCGTGCCGACCACCTGGGCGATCCGGAGGTACCGTTGGAGAAGGCGGTCCGCGACCTCGTGGAGGATCGCACCGGACGGCGTCCCGAGGGGCCGATTGCGGTGCTCGCGCACCTGCGCTACTTCGGCTACGCCATGAATCCCGTCAGCTTCTATTACTGCTACCACCCGCTGGAGCCGCGCGTGGAGACCATCGTCGCCGAGGTGAACAACACGCCGTGGGGCGAACAGCACTGGTACGTGCTCAATCAGCGCATCGGGTCCGTGGACGAGAACCATGCCCGCTTTCGTTTTGCCAAGAACTTCCACGTCTCCCCCTTCATGGGCATGGACATCGAATACGACTGGCGATTCACGCGTCCTGGCCGTCAGCTGGCGGTGCACATGGAGTGCGTGAATGTCGGCGACAGGGAGTTTGACGCGACGCTCACGCTCGCGCGCCGTCCCATCAACGGGCGAGAGCTGGCTCGTGTGTTGTCTCTTTATCCGGCGATGACCGGCAAGGTCGTCGCCGCCATCTACTGGCAGGCGCTCCGGCTGTGGTGGAAGCGCGCTCCGTTTCACCCGCATCCCCGCCGCCTGCGGAAGACCGGGGAGGTTCCGCGATGAAGACCAAAATCCTGACTCGACTCAACTGCGCGAGCGAAACGCGGGTGGGGCTGTCCGTGCGCGACCGGCTGGCTCGTGCCTTGCTGCATCGAACGCTGCGAGGGCTTCGCGGCGGCCGGCTCACGGTCGTGGACACGGAAGGCAGCACGACTTTCGGCGCGCTGGACACATCCTCGCGCCTGGAGGCAACCGTCCACATTCGCAGCGCGCGCTTCTATCGCCGCGCGCTCAGGGGAGGCAGTCTCGGTGTAGCCGAGTCGTACCTCTCGGGAGATTGGGACTGCGACGATCTGGTCGCGCTGTTCCGGCTGATTGCGCGGAACGACGCCGCCTCGGACCGTTTGGACCGCGCCAGCCTGCGCGTGGGAACCCTCCTGGCGCGCGTCTACCATCGCCTTCGCAAGAATACGAAGAGGGGCAGCCGAAGGAACATCCACGATCACTACGACCTCGGCAACGAGTTCTTCCGTCTCTTTCTGGACCCCAGCCTGACCTACTCGTGCGGGCTCTTTGTGGAACCGGACTGCGATCTTGAACGGGCGCAATGGCACAAGCTGGATCGCATCTGCCGCAAGCTGGCGCTCGTGCCGTCCGACCACGTGCTGGAGATCGGCACCGGCTGGGGCAGTTTCGCCATCCACGCCGCCCGGCATTACGGATGCCGCGTGACCACCACAACGATCTCCCGGAAGCAGTACCAGGAGGCGACGCGGCGCGTGCGCGAAGCCGGCCTCTCCGACCGCGTGGATGTACTCCTGCGGGATTACCGCGAGCTGTCCGGAAGCTACGACAAGCTCGTCTCCATCGAGATGATTGAGGCGGTTGGAGCGGAGTACTGGGACACCTACTTCCGACACTGCGCGCGCCTCCTGAAACCGGACGGCGTCATGCTGATCCAGGGCATCACCATGGCCGACCGTCACTTCGACCGCTATCGCCGTTCGGTGGATTTCATCCAGCGCTACGTGTTTCCCGGCTCCTGCCTCTTGTCCCTGTCGGGCATGACGGATTCACTGCGCCGCACCGGCGACCTCGGACTGTTCCACCTGGAGGAGATCGGTCCACACTACGCGACGACGCTGCATCACTGGCGCGAGCGCTTTGATGCGCGCCTGGCCGACGTCCGGGAGATGGGCTTCGACGAAAGCTCCATCCGGCTCTTCCATTACTACTTTGCTTACTGCCTGGCGGGCTTCACCGAACGCACGATCGGCACCGTACAGGCCGTAATGGCGAAGCCCGCCAGCCGGATGGAGCCTATTCTGCCGCCGCTGGCGGAGAGGGAGGCCGCGGCATGAATCAAAACCTCGCCAACTTCGTCGGATTCCAGTTGGGTTGGTTCGCCTGCATTCTCGGCGCGGCGCACGGACGGCCATGGCTCGGGCCACTCGTGGTGGTCGCCTGGTTGGCGCCGTTTGTGTGGATCTCGCCGCGGTCGCGCGGCGACCTTGCTACTCTGCTGGCCGCCGGCCTCTCCAGCTATCTTGCCGACTCCGTGCTCGTGTTGGCCGGATGGCTGAGCTTCCCTTCCGCTGCCTGGGGATGGCCGTCCACTTTGTGGATGGTCGCCCTGTGGGTGAATCTCGCGGGCACGCTGCGCTGGTCGCTCTCGTGGCTGCGCGAACACCGCGCATGGAGCGCGCTGCTGGGCTCCCTGGGCGGTCCGCTTGCCTACGCCGCGGGAGTACGGCTGGGCGCCGTGCAACTCCCGGCCGGAGCGGTTTCCCTCGTAGCCGTGGGAGTCGTGTGGGCGCTGGCGATGCCGGCCCTCCTGTGGCTGTCACGCGTTTGCGAGGCCGGGGCGCTTCCCCGTGAGGTCAAAGCAACATGAAACTCCTGCTCTGTGTTCTGTTCGGATGGGTCGTGATGAGCGTGGCCATGACGCTCCTCTGGTGGGTGCAATACCGCCGCCACAACGCCGGCATCGTGGATGTCGCCGGGTCGCTCGGGGTTGGCCTGTTGGGCGTTCTCTTTGCCTGGCAGGGAGACGGCGCACCGACACGACGGCTGCTCCTGGCCGGGATGATCTCGATCTGGGCACTGCGCCTCAGCGTCCATCTCGTCCGACGAATCGGGGGCGAGCGCGAGGACGGACGTTACCGGCGTCTGCGAGGGCGCTGGGGAGACCGCGCGCAGCCATACCTCTTCGTCCTGTTTCAGGTGCAGGCCTCTTGGAGCGTGCTCTTCGCCCTGCCCCTGCTCCTGGCCGCGCGCAATCCCTCACCCTTGGGTATGCTGGACCTGCTGGCGGTCGTCATCTGGATCGTCGCGCTCGCAGGTGAATCGCTGGCCGACTTTCAGCTCGCGCGATTCCGCCGCGACCCGGCGAATCGAGGCAAGGTGTGCCGAGACGGTTTGTGGTACACCTCGCGTCATCCCAATTACTTTTTCGAATGGGTCCATTGGTGGGCGTACGTTTGCATGGGCTGGGGTGCACCACTGGGCTGGTTGACGCTGGCCGGACCCATCCTGATGCTATTCTTTCTCTTCAAGATCACCGGAATCCCACCCACCGAGGAACAGGCGCTGGCCAGCCGCGGTGAAGATTACCGCCGCTACCAGGCGTCCACCAGCGCGTTCTTCCCCTGGCCCCCCAAAGAAAAGGAGAATCGCTCATGAACAACAGACTCATGCATCGCGCGCTCGACCTGGCGGAACGGGGTTGGCTTCCCGACACGGTGCTGCGATGGGGAATCCGCAGGCTCTGCGAGGCTCGCCTCCAGTCCCTGCCGCGCGGGGACTGCGAGCTGGACGCGGAAGAAATGCACGCATTCCTTTCCGGAGTGGAACACGCGTCCATCGCCGTATCGACCGACAAGGTCAACGACCAGCACTATGAAGTGCCCGCCGATTTCTTCCGACTGGTGCTCGGGTCACACCTCAAGTACAGCAGCGGCTACTGGCCTCCGGGGACCGTGGATCTCAACGCGGCCGAACGCGCCGCCTTGGAGTCGACCTGTGCGCGCGCCGGGCTGTGCAACGGTCAACGCATCCTCGAACTCGGTTGCGGCTGGGGCTCCCTCACGCTCTGGATCGCCGAGCACTATCCCGCCAGCCGCATCTTGGCGGTCTCCAACTCGCAGGGCCAGCGTCGCCATATCGAGGCGCAGGCCAGCCGCCGCGGGTTCTCAAACGTCCGCGTGATCACAGCCGACATCAACGGCTTCGATACCTGCGAGCGCTTCGACCGGATCGTCTCGGTGGAAATGTTTGAACATATGCGCAACCACGCGCGACTGTTCGAGCGGATTGCCGGTTGGCTCGCTCCGGAAGGAAAACTCTTTGTCCACATCTTCTGCCATCGCGACTCGACCTACCTGTTTGAAGATCACGGCCAGGACGACTGGATGAGCCGCCACTTCTTCACCGGCGGAATGATGCCCGGCGATGGCTTGCTGCTGCGATATGCCCGCGACCTGCGAGTGGTACGACAGTGGCGATGGAGCGGGCGGCATTACGAGAAAACCGCCAACGCCTGGCTGGAGAATCTGGACCGGAACGGTGCCGAAATCCGCAGGATCTTCGCGGACACTTATGGGCCCGGGGAAGCCGATCGCTGGGCGCAGCGCTGGAGGATCTTCTTCATGGCCTGCGCGGAGCTGTTCGGATATCGCCGGGGTCAAGAGTGGTGGGTGTCGCATTACCTGTTCGAACCGGCAACCTCGCCCGCCGTCAGGCAGATCCACGTGCCGACGGACTCGTTGCAGGTGCTGGAATGATGGCTGGCGCGCGGTGGGGGGCCTTGCTCGGAGTGCTCATGATGGCGTGTGTTCTCGGCTACGGCTTTGGGTGGGGCGACTTCTTCGCCGAGGGACGCGTACTCTTCTCCATGCCGTGGGGCGTGGTTTCGCTCGTCGACGTTTACGTCGGGTTTCTCCTCCTGGGAGGCTGGATCTGGTTTCGCGAGTCTTCGCGCGTGATGGCCGTCGCGTGGATTCTTCTGATCCTGTGTCTCGGCAATCTGATCAGCTGCCTGTATGTGCTCGTGGCTCTCCGGCAGTCGCGAAACGACTGGCGCCGATTCTGGATGGGGACACCGAGGGCGGCCTGAATTCTGTCCCCTCACCCTGACCTTCGTTCTACCTTTCCGTTCACCTCCCTCCCTCGTCATTCCCGGGTCGACTCCATCGAGTCTGGAGCAACAGAATCGCCAGGTGGCCATTCGCCAGTCTCTGCTTTCTGAGTTTCCCGATCGCGATATTCTCTCACCGTGGGAAGGGGCTGAATTGGAGGAGTGTCTACCCCGCTCGCGCTTCCGCCCGGGGCAACCTGAAGGGGCAACCTAGAACCCCGAGTTTCGATTCTTGGAAGCTGAAGGCATCTGTGGACATCTGCGCCATCCTGGGGACTTTTGAACCAGTATTCTCTTGATTTTTTTCGACTTATTGGCATGGTGGGTGTCCCAAATGTCCACCCGCGTCCACCCGTGTCCCGGTTTTCCAACGGTTTCCCAAGCTGAATGTCGCGGGTTCGAACCCCGTCTCCCGCTCCATTTTTGGACTTGTGCCCCTTCGTGCCGGACGGTGCATTTCATTCTTTAACCGCCCATTCCTATTGGACTTGCGAAGAGGCTCCGTCGAGTCATCGTGTGCCTGTCGGTGCTCGTCCGGGCCCGAAAAAGCCGCGCAACTGCCGACGTAGGTGCCGACACTTTCTCCGGCAAAGTCAGAGGCTTCCTCGTCATCGGTTTTCTCCGTGGCCTGCTTGCCGCCGAGGTCGGCCAGAGCGTTCAGGGCATCGGCCTGCTCGGCGAGGTTGACGTGCGAGTACACCCCCAAGGTGAGCTTGGGATCGGAGTGCCGGGCCAGCATCTGGGCTGTTTTCAGATTGACGCCAGCCTTTACCAGGCGCGTGACGAACGTGTGGCGCAGGGCGTGGAAGTCCGCGATGCCCTCCGCCGACTTGTACGGAATGCCCGCAGCGGCCAAGTCCTTCCGCATGGCCCGTTCCGTTTTCTTGGGGACCGCCAAGGCGGGCTCCTCCGGCGACCGTCCCTTCAGGTGTACGCGCAAGCGATCGACCAGGTCTTCCGGCAGCGGCAACGTGTCCTCCCGGCGGTGCTTGCTGTAGGCCGCCTCTACAACGACCTCGGGAGGCGTACCATTCAGATGGAACGAGCCCACCTTCAGCGAGTCGATTTCGCTCTTCCGCAGGCCCGTCTGGATCGCCACCCGATAGAGCAAGGCGCGCTCCGGGCCGGAACACTCCTGTACTACCGGACCAGATTCAGCCGCGGACAAGAGGAGACCGACTTCCTTTTCCGTCAACACCCGCCGGATATGACGGCGGTCGGTCGCGGCATTGAAGCGCGACAGGCTATCCAGCATGTTCTCCGAAACCCGCCCGTCGCGCCGCGCCCATCCACCGAAGGTCTTGGCCGCGCAAAGATACTCGTTGCAGGTCTTCAACGAACGCTTCTCGCTGCGAAGCAACCCGAGCGCCTCTTGAATCTTGAACGGCGTAATGTCCGAAAAGGCTCCGATGCCTGCGGCCTCAAAAAGACGCTTCACCCGATAGAGGTTGAGACGGACCTGCTTCTCGGTGACGCCCCGGTCGCGCATGTTGCTCTCCCAATCTTTCAGATGCTCCGATACCGGTCTCCGCGCCTCGTTGGAATAGCGATGCACGCGGGCATCGATGACGCCGTGCTTGCGCAGCAGGACATCGGCTTCCAGTTTCCCGGCGACCCTCTCCGTGGCATCCTTGTCCGAGCATCCGCGCTTGGTTCGCCGGCGCCCGTTCTCGTCAAAATACTGGATGTAATAGGTCCCGTTACGCTTCTTCTTTCCGCCCCGCTTGTAGATGGTCGACATAATCGCCTCCTGGATTCCCCGTGGAAAATTCTCGCCCGCGGAATTCCCGATTGCAAGAACTACTTTCCGTTCTGTCCGCCATTTTCGCTGCACCGGCCCTCCAGCCACGCATCCACCGTCTCGCGTTTCCACCGCACGACCCGGCCTTGCCGGAGATCCGGGGAAGGAAACGTGCCTTCAGCGACCCATCGCCACATGGTGCGCCCTCCGATATTCAGACGCCGGGCGACCTCCTCGGGCCGCAGCAACACCGGAGCGTCCATCGGCGGCCGTTTCGGAGGGCTCCGCCGCTCCTCGCGCTGGGCATTCTGGTCATTCGTGTTCATCGACATGCTCCTTCCGCGTGTCTTCTCGCCAGTCTCATGAACGAGGCGGTATGGCGAATCCCGGCCGTGGAACGCGCCATACCGCCTCCAGTACAACTAGTCATCCTCGCGCGCCGAGAAGTAGCGGTGGAGTTCGCGGGCTTCCTCGGCCACGCGCTCCACCGCCGCCGCGGAAATGGCGTCCCGCACCGTCGCCGGCACGTCCTTCCCGTTGCCGCGGAAATCCTCGAGCTTCTTCATGAAACCCTTGTAGTCCCGGGTCAGATAGCGGGCCCACGCCCAGTGAATCCGGACGATCTGCGGGTAGTTGCGGCGCATGGCGTTGAGCATCTTGGCACCGCCAAGAAGCGTGAAAGGCTCATCGTCCGGGTTCAGCTGCAGGGTCGCCGTCTCTCCACCGTTGGCGTCCACCATTTCCAGCAGCAATGCCTTCAGGAGTGTGGCTTCCGCGTCCACCTTGGTGGGCTTCAGGCCCGGCTGCAGGGCGGTCACCGGGTCCGGCCCGGCCTCAGCACGCTGGCGTACACTCTTGCCGCTCTTGCCGTTGCCGTTCTTCCCCCCGTCCTTGTACAGGCTCGCGAGCGAAATTCCGGCGCGCTGCTGGCAGAAACTGATGCGCTTGGATTCTCCGGAAAGCGCGGGCTTCCAGGTCCCCCACTTCGTATCCGACTCGGCCAGCAGTGACTCCAAGTGCTCCAGATCATTCCGGCTCTGGGCCATCACGATCTTGATCCACCTCTCCTGGAGACTGTCCTCGCCCTCGGCCTCCTTGAGTCGTCCCCGCGACTCCCGCACGCACAGCATGACGGCCGCGCGTTGCTCGTCCCGTGTGGGATATCTTTCGTTGAAGGCGTCCATGACGTTGAGCCGCCCGACCGCGGCGCAGAAGTAATCCGCACCCGCGCTCAACAGACTGGAGAGGATGCCTTCCGGTTTCCCCCGCAGCAGCTTCTGGGGCGACGGATACGTCTCCCGGAAAGCTCTGGCCAGCCGTTGCGACAACTCCTCAAGGCCGTTGCACTCCTCAAGCAATCCCGGCCACGCTTTATCGAGGTATTCCGCATCCGCCAACTCGACCCCGAGCGGGGCCTCTTCGGTGGCCGGCTTGTGCAGTACGTTCTGGGTCTCTGCGGTACAGATATGTCCGCACTCGGTCAGGAGCGAGACTACCTCCTGGTTCTCCCGCGCCGCCTCGACGAGCAACTCCGAAAGCGGCCGGTACACGCGCTCCTCCAGCGCTTTGTGCGCCGCAATCTGGACCCCCAGCGTGATCACCCGAGCGGCGTCGTCCTCGAAATGCCGGGTACGACGCAACAGCAGGAGCTTGAAGATCCAGCGCCAGAGCCAGAACCGCCGGGCGTTCTTGGCAATACGCTCGCTGATGATGCCCACCCGGCGCTGCACCGCCTGCCGGTCAGTTCCGAGACGGTCCAGCTTCTGGCGGTTGAAGGCGCGGCAGCGGCCGATGTCCTGCTGGCACTCCTCAAGCGCAACGCCACGATCGGCAGGTCCGGACATGCCGCGGTCGAGCTCGGCCAGCACCTCCTGAATCCCCTTCCAGCCTTCCGCCATCAGCGTGTCCGCCTGGTTGCGGATCTTGGGGGCGTAGGTCTCCGGAATCGTACGCTGTTCCATCAGCCCGAGACGCCGCGCGGCCTCTTCTCGCCGGCGGCTGCCGCGGTAACCCCGAAGCGCCTTCTGGAAGGCGGCCTGTGCAAATGCGGAAGCATCCACGCCGCCGAGATCCTTCGGATTCAGCACGAACTGGCTTGCCGAAGAGACATCGAGTCCTTCCAAGAGGTTCAAGGCGCGCAAGATCCGGTTGATGTACTCGCGGATCTTCAACGCGTTGCTGGCCGTAACCAGCACATGCAGCAGCAGACCGGCCAGCCGGTGGGCGGCAAACTGCAGGATCTTGTCCCCGTCGAGGTTGATGACCGAGAGCGAACCCGTGGTCCCTATCGCCTTCATGCCGACCTTATCGAGCACAGTACCCCCATCACCGTCAACGACGGACGCTCGGTAGGCCTCTCCGGCCGGGGTACACAGGACCGTATAGAGGAACTCCGCGTTGCTCTTGACGAAGTCGCGGAGAGTGCTGATCTCGCCGTGGTCGTTCGCATTGGTGTTGATCATAACCGAGTGCACCAGAGGACCCCGGGCTGCGGTGGAACCGGGCATCTGAAGGTTGCTAGCTTCCCCCAGATGGGCGGCCGCGAGGCCTTTCGCGACAGTGTTCTGGTTGTCGATGGCTTGTTCCCCATTGAAATGGTGGATCGTGCCGAGGGCCAAGTCGAAGGCGACCACGCGGACCCGTTCGTTATGGTGCTCTGCGAGGTCACGGATAGCCTCGAAGCACGGGAGGGCCGATCCGTCGCCGGTTCCCCCGATTGTACTGCAGACCACGTAGACGGTGAGTCCCTCGTCAAGCCGCCTGGCGCTCCCCCCTTTTTGAGCGTCCTTGCGCTGCGCGTTGTGGTTCTGGCAGAGCTTGATGTGGGCATCGAGCCACTGCTTAATATCTTCGTAGTGGATCTTGAAGGCGATGTTGCCGTTCAGCGGCTGGTTGCCCGCGCCCACATTCTGTGAGATAATTTCCTCGTTCGTCCAGATCGCCTTCGGGATGTTCCATAACCATCCAAGGGCGCGGAGCTTCTCCACTCGGGCCTTGTTGTAGTGACTGCGGACCACCTTGCCCGCCGGCAGGTCGGGGTGCCCGTCGCTGGACTTCTCAGTATAGTCGAATGCCAGGACGGGGATGGTCCCTGCGTTGTTCCCCCTCCGTTTCATGAAGTGGTAGAACTCGGCGGCAACATCTTTCCCCTTCGTTCCGAGTCCAATGATAATCGCATTGGCGATAACTAAAACTGTAGCGCACTCGTTCACGATACTACCCTCCTCTCGATTTGTTCCTCATTGGTTTGCACCAGCGCGAGGTGCACGTCGTTGCCTTCGCCGAAGCCGATGGTCACGGGGAGGCGCACGCGGATGGAATTGCCGGGAAGCACGTCGCTGGCGTCCACCTGCACGACCTCGTCCCCGCGGTTGCGCAACGTGAACTCCTCATGGCGGCGTTGCTTCAAGACCACCTCCGCCGTGTCCCCGTTGGTCGTCGACACAGGGACGTCACTCCCGGGGACCGAACCCACGGTCAGCTGCTTCACCTCTTCGACAGCACCAAGCCGGACCTCATGCCCGTCGTACGTCGCGGCGATCTCGTAGACCGGGTCGATGGGATCCGGCTCAGGTTTCGTGGTCCGCCCCCACAACCGGGACAACCTCCGGACCCAGCGTCGTATCCACAAGAGCAGCAGCAACGCCAGGATCACGGCCATGGCGTAGAGAATCGTCTTGAGGTGCATGAGCGCGAACCAGGCCCAGTGGAACCAGCGGATGCCGCCGGAGGGAGTTTCGGGCTCCTGCTTGGCCTCCACGGGAGGGGGAGCCGGTGCAGGCGCACGGTGGATGACCGTGGCCGGCTGGAAATCCCCCAGTGTGAACACATGAAAACGCTGGTTCGGAACAAGCCGGGCCGCCGCCGTTGCGTCCGGCACAACGACAGAGAGGTCCACGCCCTCCTCCGAGGCGGGGAACACCTCCTGCAGGCAGTGGTCCAACCCCTCCACGTTGACGCGTGGGCGCGGATCGGGCATCGCGTCCGTCATGATAAAGCCCACGCACGGACGCGGCGCCGCCCGGATGGCCACCGCCACGCTGTTCGCGGCCGCGCGGAAATCGGTAAACTGCGCCGTCGGCTTCAAAGACCACACGCGCTCATTCAGCGACTCGCGCACGCCGGCGGACAACGAGTCCGTCCGCGCAACGACGGCCGCCGTCTCATCGAAACGGATCAGGCAAACGCGGCAATCGTCCGGCGCCCGCCTGATGATGTCGTCGATGAGAAACTGGTAGCTTCCCGCCGACTGCTTCATGCTCCCCGAGACGTCGATCGCCACGACAACCGCGCGCGTCGGCATTTCGGCGCCATGCACCACCACGGCGACCAGGGCCACCGCCATCATCACGTACATGAAGATCTTCATCGTATTCTCCTTTCCCACAGGACGAATCCTGTGCTCTCCTCTGCCGAACCCGGTCCGGCGTTGCCGCCGGGTCCGGGCGCTTCCGCTCCGCTTCGCCACGCCGCTCCGACCCTCTTTCGTCATTCTTCTGCCTCCTCTTCCGTCTGTTTGTTGTTCTCCTGGGGATGCGTCCCCGGTGCGTCTTCCTTCTTCCCGCCGCCTTTCGTGCATCGCCGGTAATAATTGCAATTCTCCAGCCCGAGGCATTCCGGCATGGACCGCAAGAACGACCCGTCCCCGCAGCCGTACTCGTGCTGGCCAGCGAATGCGGAGTCCAAGACCGTGAGAATTTCCGTGGTGGGCAGCGGGGGCTTGTTGCGAAGGTTCCACGTGCGCATCACGCCTCGGGCCTCGTCCTTGACCATCCCGATATGCCGCATCTCGCACGCGATGGCGTGAGCAACCCGGTTCCGACGCCCCCGCTGGACCCCTCTGGCCAGCATTTCCTTGATGCACGGCTTAACCTCGCCCTTGTGCACGTAGCCGTCATGGGCCTTGCGCCTATTTTGCCGCCGTCCGCCTGTCAGCCGCTTCCAGAGCGCCTCACCGTCGACCTTTTCAATCTTGCTGAGAAACAGGAATTGGTCGGGATACGGCATGAGATAGTCGTTGTCGACGAAAAGACAACGCTGGCCGCTGCCAAGGTGGATGCCCAAGAACAGTTTCAGTAGACTGCCGAGCTTTCCGACAGGAACGTGATCCTGTTTCGGATTGACTTCATGCTCTTGGGTCAGCGCTCGACCGATTTCACGCGCCATCTTGTTTGGAATGGGTCGCACAAAGGGAATGTGCAGATGGTAACCCTTCAATCCACTCCGTTCGGTCAGGAAGGGAATGTCCGACTGCTCTAAACGACGGAACATCTTCCCGATGACATCGAGGTCCAATCTGTCCACATCAATGCAGAGCGTGCGCGTGTGGGACTGCCCGGGATACACTGCTACCGTGATCGATCCATCTAGATGCGCGAGAAGGTCTTCGTCAGTGAGTGGCCGGCGGACAGGCTGGTAGCCAGCCCCTCCGGGACGCTGCACCGCAAAGACGTCCGTCCGCGAGATAAACTCCCGCATCATTCGGATCGCCTCCTTCTTCGGTATCTGGCTTTTCAGCTCGTCCATGGCTTTCTTAGCGCCTCTCAAGGAATCCGTTGCGGAACCGTGTACACGTCGTCCCGTCTCTCAAGCGCCTCGTCGATCAGCCGTTCCCAGGGTTTCTCCTGCAACAGATGCACGAAGCGCAGGTGCTGTTGGGCGAGACTTACCAAGGCGGCGTCAAGACGGCGGGCACCAGTGCCGCGACCGACCTGGAGGGAGATATCGCCTGGCGGCGTGGTGGTAGCGTCGTTGATGGGTTCAATAATCCGGTGGATCGCAGCTGGATGATGAAGGAAGCATGCGGACTGGTGCACGCCGCAATACTCGCCAGGAAGATTGCTGCCGTCTTGATTCAGCGCGTGTGCCACGGGCAATCCGAGAGGAAGCGCGCCGATCCAGTAGCTTTGCGGTGCATCCCCCAATACGGCTCGATGCGTCCATGGCACCTTTTCTGGCCCGGGCATGGACATGATTCCGCCGCGGAATCCATCGAGCGGTATTCGCGCGCACCAACTACCTCTCTCCATCAACGACGCGGCGCCCGGCCAGCAGGAGAAGAGCAAGAGCGCGACGACCATCAGGGCGGACGGACGGAGGAATTTCATCGAGATGCCTCCCCGGTCTCCCGTCGCTCGTCGGCGTGCGCATCGCCGGCACGCTCATGGTTCAGCTCCGACAGCTGTTCCAAGATCTGGCCCTGCAGGGCACCTTGCTGCGCGATGAGCGCTCGGGTTTGTTCCAGGCCCGAGGCAATCTCCCGCACGCCCTTTTTCAGGTCTGCGAGCGTATCTGGAAGATTCTCGACCCGGTTGAACACGGCCACGAGCCCTTCGAGGCACTCCTGCAGGAAGAGGCTGCCGGCCTCCGACGCCCGTGCTTGCGCTTCCATGTAGTCAGAGTGGAACGCCCGCAACGACTCACCCGGATCCGTCGGAATCGAGTCGTCAACGCGCTCTCTCTCGATATCGATGTCGCTCATAGCTACTCTCCTGCCTTCCATCAGGTGCTCTCGTTCCACGGCCTGCTCAAATTCCAGCCTTCACCTGTTCGAACATGTGCACGGCCTCGGGGGTGAACTCGTCGTGGTTTGGCGCGAGGCTCGGCTGCCATTCCAGCGCCGTTTTGAAGCGCGCCCTGGCCCCTTCCTCTCGGCCGACGTAGAAACAGGCGACGCCGCTGTAGAGGTAGGCCTTCGCCCGGTCGGCCAGCGTGTACGCCGAGTTGTTGGCCGCCTCGTCCAGGAGCTGGATGGCCGCCTCGTACTGGCATCCCGAAAAGGCGCGCAGGCCGGACTCCAGTTCCGCGGGGACCTTGACGTACCGAGTTTCGTGGCGAACCACCGGAGGGCTTGCCGGTGTTTGATGCTGGGGGGCGGCGGCCGGCTTGTGCCGGCCGAACAGCAGGACGTCGGTGGCGTCAATGGGGCGCTGAATCAGCTCGTCTACGGAGCCGGTGCATCCCAACAACAGGGCCGCGGCGAACGACAGAGCTACGATTTCCTTGAACATGTTCGTTTACCTCTCTTGAACTTGGATCTCCGCCCGCCTGGCGCGCAGGTCGACGGTCAGGAGCGTGTTGGTGCGGGGGGCAAGGTCGACGGAATACGTAAAGGCGGCCCCGGTCTTCGGTTCGAGGCGGATGGTGTGGCGGCCGGGCGTGGCCTGAATGGGGCGCGGCGAAGGCACATTGCCGACACGCTTGCCATCCAGGTAGCAAACCGCCCACGGAGAGCAACGCACCCGCAGCAGGGGCGCCGTGCCTGTCCCTCGGTTCGGGCTTCCGGAGTTCGCCACGTGGACGACGAGGGCGATGAGCAGGCATCCCACGATGAAGCCCACCGCCCCGAGCGGAACGAGGAAGCGGCTGGATCCCTGCACTCGCCGGCGGTTGAAGCGCGGATCGTTTCCCCACCGCATCAGGAGCTCGCGATCGTCCTTCGCCTGGCGCCGCAACGCATCCAGGGACTCCTGCACGCACGTGTCGTGCTGGGCCTGCTCATGCAACCACCACAACCGGTGCCTGTGGGCGATTTCCACCTCCTCCGGCAGGCAGGGCAGGTGAAGTCCGAACCTCTGCGCCGCATCTTGGACCGCGTTGTAGACGGGTGACGCCGGGCCGATAATCTGGGTGACGAGCTGGCGTTCCCCGCCGTCAGCGACGCGGTGCGTGTCAGCCGAGTCCGCGTCGTCCCCGAAGGCACCAGAGGGATACAGCGGCAACCCCTCATCTGAGCGTCCGTCATCGCCGGCGCGGTGCAGTTCATCGTCGGATGGAAAGTGGAGGTAGTCGTTCATATCAAAAAGTCCGTAATCAGCGCGACCTGGATGCGCCGCGCGGCGTTTCCGCTGTCGTCCATTGCCTTCAGGATCAGATTGACCCTCTCCCTGAACGCGGTGTCCCGGCACACCAACACCAAGGTGTTCCCCTGGAGTGCCGGCTCCGCAATGGCCTTGCACGCGTTTTCGACCTCTCTTTCCGCGCTCGAAATTCCGACGTTGAAAAAGGTGACGTCGCCCTTCGCGCCACGCCACGCCACGTCCAATCGCACGCCTCCCAGCGAGATCTCAAAGCGGACTCGCATCCCCTGACGTTTTCCCTCTGCCTCGATAAGCCGAGCCGCCAGCTTGTGCTCCCAGCCCCCCCCGGTCTTGGGCGCAGGGATCTTGATCTGGTAGGCTGCCAGGAGCCTCCACGCGAAGGCCGTCGGCTCCAGAAGGGTCACGGCCCCACCGCGTTGGCCGGTCGTGAAGCGATGCGGACGGACAAGGCCCACTGCTTCCAACTCCTTGACGGCTCTACTTCCTTCTCCGCGGCTCAGGCCAGCGCGCTCGTACAGGTTGGTCACTCGATCAGGAAGGCCCGTAGCGGCCTGTTTGAGGAGTTCCAAGGCGGGTTGAGACAACTCCATTCCGGCCTCGTCTGGTGGACTGCCGGCGGATGCGGGGGCGTAGGACACCTGCTTTCCGCTTCGTTTGCCGGTGAATCGGAGGCGTGCTGGAAGCTCCCCGGCCGGAATCGCCTTCACTTGCCGGAGAAACCGCTCGGCAGACGCCTTGCGCGCCGACTCGCTCAGGCTTCCGGGAAGGCGCAACGGCTGGAACGTGCCCCGTACCGCCTGGTTGTGGAATGAGGGGACCAGCGCGATGAACTCGCCGAGACCGAGACGGCTGGCAATATCGGCCTGCTCTGGCGTCAATCCCCAAATCTGCTCGATCTTGCGGCGGTCCTCGCTGTGAAGGGTCAGTAGAATCTTGGTCTCGATGTTGGCCAACAGGGGCTCGGCGATCGTCAGGCTATGGCCTACCAGGCAGCATCCGATGTTAAGAAATCGCTGAGTGAAGAGCGCATCGGCAAGTGGTGTGATCCCGGGACTTTCCCAATCACGCGGCTGGGGGATGGCCGAGGTGGCATCCTCAAAGACGAAGGCGATGGGTATGGCACGCGCGCTGCGGTTGTACAGGCGGTGGATGTAAGGCCATCGCATCAGCAAGTTCGACAAGAACTGATAATTGTCGACCGCAAGGGTCTCGCTGTTGATGACCACCAGCCCGGGTTTCGAAAAGAGCACCTCGAGGCAGTTACTGCTTCGGTACTCGAAGATGCCGCGCGTGGCATGGAACATATCCTTGAGCACATAGAGCACGGATTCCTTGTACTCAGCCTCGCGACGACCGAAGCTCGGCTTGAACGCATCGACGGCGGCGATAATCTGGGAGAGGGGGAAGTACTCGCCAGCAACGGCCTTTAGCGATTCTTCCATCGCTATCAGATCACGCAGCAGCCGGTGGGCACTCAACCTTCCATAGGATCCGGAGATCAACTTCGTGACCTCATCGTGCCACGGACTAGGCTCAACGCCCGGTGGGCTTTGATACAGGCTTATCGCCAGTTCCCTGAAATTGAGCACGGTCGTCCGGTTGGCTAATTCCGAGAGCATGGCGAGGTCGGCGTGGTCCGATTTCCGTTCGAGGACGACGACCAGATAGCCCCGCTCGACTAGCTGAACAATCTGGCGCTTCACCATCTCGGTCTTGCCACTCCCCGTCGAGCCGACAAGGAGTACGTTCCGCGATGTTTGACCGGGTGGGTAGCCGACGGGGCCACCGTTGGGCATGGTACCGACGTGAATCATGTCGCGGGGTACCGGCGCAAGTATCGATGGGTAGTTGGCCAGGAACGGGTCGGCGAGCGCAACTACGTAGTACCGCCGCTCGCGCAGGTAGTAGCAATACAACGCCTGCGTTTCCCGGTCGTGCGGGTCGGCGATCAACGTGTACGCCATCACCTGAAAAGCCTGGAAATCCTGCAGTCGCAGCGCCCCGTCCTGCAACGTGCGCTGAATATCCTCCCGGTCGAGGAACTCGGCGACGCCGTCGGTGCGCGCGCCGCCGGCGGCGATACGGGCGATCTTCTCCCACAGCCGCGTGTCGTTCAAAATCGAGTCGTGATTCGTCATTGGGGCACCTCCAGAAATCTCCGCCCAGACCTGCACCAGGCACATGGCGCTGCAGGCGACCACCAGCGAAATGCGCACAATCACGGAGTAAAGGTCGGGGCGCTTCATCACTTGCCCTCCAACAAAAAGTCGCGAAGTCGCGCCCACCACGTGTCCTTCTGCACGGGAGCCGCACAGGCCGCGCAGAGTGCGATGGTCTGGTCTTCAAGGGTGATTTCGACAGCGTGCCGGCGGCAGTATGTTTCCCTGCACGCGTGGCAGTTCAGGGAATTGGATCTCGAGACGAGCTCGCGACAGCCTTTGCACTGGACGATTTCCGACACATCCTTGGGGGAAGTACCGTCAGCCAGCGGCGGGAACACCTCCGTCCTCTCGGTGACCTCCAGGATCCCTTCGGCGTCAAACCGGGAGGACTTGATGTAACGGAACTCCACGACCGCGCCGTCAGGAAACGTGTGCGCTTCGATCCGCGTGTTCTTCATTCCCCCAGGCGGCATGGCGCCGAACGGGACAGGCCCCCCGCTGACCGGAGGACGGCGATTGTGGCCGTCGTTGTTCTTGTTGAAGGTGTCGCCCATGGTGCTCACCTCCCACCCACGATGAGGTGGACCAGCCAGACCGTCAGGCGCACTAGGCCGATGATCGCCACCAAGCTCGCACAGGCGGAAAGGACCGCGCCGACCGCAAGCACCGAAATCCGCACGACGAACGCCGCGCTCGCCGGCAGGTTCAGCAGGTACTGCACGAGTCGCATCCCAATGCCCTTCTTCGGTGGTTCAGGTGTGATCAACATCGCGCTGCTCCTCCCTCTTGCCTTTTCCGTCTTGCGGCAGTAACATGCCGCAGCTTTCCGTTTGTCCTCTTCTTCATAGACCCTCTTACGCGAGAACGCCGGAACGGGCCATAGAACGCCTGCTTGTGTCTTTGATTTCGCCAGAACTAGGCGGACGGCGTCAATGACGCAGCAATGAAAAGCCAGTGCCGCCTTGATGACTTGAGGTGACGCTGAAGAAAATCAATGATCCTTCCCGGCACTCATGACGCGGCGAACCAAAGGAGCTGGGGCTTGATTAGACAGGGGATGGAGGCTGGTAGTGTAGGCATATCCGGCCCGCACGGCGGCGGGTTTGCGGCGCTGGAGCCTATCTCCTAGGGCATCCAGCGGGGGTTTGGCTCGGTGGGTGGAGACGTGGCGTGCAGGCCAGTGTTGCGCATGGATCAAGGATCGCTGTACGCACGGAAGCAAGCTCAGGTTGCGTAGTTGGCAATCGCGAAAACTCCTTTTTTTTGCTGCTAAAGGCCGTCGACACCAACGGGTGATAGAGGAAGGAGCAGTCGATCTACGGGCGCGTGTTACACAGCGTGGAGGACATGCGGCAGCCGGGTCGTAGGCGACGTCCCAAACCCACCGGACTTCCGAAGCGGTCCGCCTTCAATCCCTTCGCACGGTCGGACTCCCCCTCGGCGATTCACGGACCGGCAGGCGCTGCAGCAACTCGCTTCTCCGCCTATCTTCCAGGGCACGAATCCACAGGAATGACCAATCGCGAAGGACTTGGTACTCATCCACGCGTCCCTCCGCAAGCACACGGTGACGCAACTCCTTGCTGAGGATTCTACGGAAATGGTAAACATATCGCTGAATATCCGCCGGATCGGGAAGGGACCTCCCGGTGAAAATACCACGCACCGCATCGCCCGAGAAGCCGCCGTCCACGCTCGACAGCACAAGCCACAAAACGCCCCGCTGACTGGGCCAGAATTTGAAGATGAATCGAGGCTCAGTACCAGCGATCTGGACCGTGCGCGAAATCTCGTCCACCACAACATCATACTCACCGGACGCCGCGAGAGACCGAGCCTCGTTCAGCTTCACGCACTCATCCCGCGACAGCGCGCCAGATTCCATTCGATCGACGTAAACCTCGTTATCGGGACCGACCCGAGCGAGAATGTCGTCGGCATCAAGATGTGAACCCTCGCAACTCTCCTTGCATACGCGTTCCCCGTTGTCATCTTTGCCACGACTCGGGATTTGCGTATCGCAGGCAGTGAGCCAATCTGAAAAATCCGACATGCACAACGAGTGGATCTGCGGCGCCAACTCCTGCGCGAGCTCTCTGGACACTTTGCGGGTAGCCCCAAACGCAATAGCGGCGGCGCTAACCGCTTTCTGGATTTCCTCTTGCTCAGGGAGCTGCCGCCGGGACCGCATCTCACGCAACGTACCCCAAACGGCAATCAAAACGACTGGAGTCACGAGCCGAATCGGACCGGAAGTCCCGGCGAATGGTAGTCCGCCGACTACGTCGCACAGTGCAGTCGCATCCTTCCTTGAGGGATCCCCGTCTCCTGAATGCGTCGGGAAAGGTCTCCACCAATGCGAAATAAGGCGGTTCTCCAACGTGATGAGCCGAAATAAGGCCCTCCACCGTTCTCCGAACCTTATCCATATAGTCTGGTCCGCAATACATATCAAATCCCTCCACGTCATTCAATGCGTTACGCTGACCATGGTGTCACACGTCGCCTGATGCGCTGTGTAGTAGCCGAAACATGAAGATCCTATACCTCCGTAGGTGTCGCGACTCGGGCTGACATATCCTCAAGAATCGCAAGCCGATGATCTAAGGAAGGATGCCAGTATCCCCAGCCGTGTGAACCCAGGAACTGCCGCAGATAAAGGCCCCCTGCTGCGCGAAGCGCCTGAATTGCCGACAACCTCGGGACCTTCACCCCTTCGGCGCCTACATCTTCCGCTTGGAAGCAGACGCCCACGGGAGCAAGCACTTCGTTCAGCCCCTCCATTGCAGCAACCGTGCGCATCTTTAGTAAAGAGCGCTTGAGCGCTTGCGGACTAATGCCGAAATCCCTCACGGCGCAAATGTCGGCCTTCAGTTCATATCCAAAGGAATCCTGCAGTACGCGTACAAAGGCGTCGCCAACAAATGTGATTCTTCCAAAGAACCGCAGCCAGTAGTCTCTTCGCACCTGGCCGAGTCGATGATGCGCAAGCTCGTGCGCGATCAAGGCGTCAAGTTCCGCCTCATCCAGTATCGAGATGCAGCGTGTGCTAACCACAATCATGGGCTTTGGACGCAACAGCCCATGCGACGTAGCGCATGCGAAGGGCATGCTGCTGTCCACCCGCACGAGTACAGGCCGCGGAGTGGGCGCCTGGGGTGCCGTCAATAGCCTTTGAGCAACCGCCGTTAGAGGATTTGCGGTTTGATCCGAAACCGCCGCCCTCGCCAATCGACGTGCGCGATAATCTTGGAACAGAATGCTCGCGATGGAAGCGAATAAAAGGGACCAGCAGGCGGTCAAGTATACCAGCCAGGCAACAAGCATACAAGGTAGCAACGACGCCGTCCAAGGCGCGGTTCCGAGGGCCATTTCCGTGAGAAACATTGCGACTTGAACGGGGCTCTCGACGTCGAGGCTACGCACATACTGCCTGCTGCTAAAGGAGAAGAGGTAGTAGCTCGATTCTGCGACCTTCCAATACGTCACGGCGAGAGACAGGGCCATCAGTAGCCAGAGGACAGACCAGGTCCATCGGAACTTTGCCATGAAAACAGGACTGGCGATGGCTTTTCTATTCGACTCTATCTCGGGGTACCAAAGGATTTGCCGGAGAACTGGCAGTGTTCGCGAAGAGATACGAAGCGCGGTGAGAGCAAAGTTGATGGACATGAAGAGGAACAGTAGCCCAGCGGCCAACAGGGCCCAGCCTAAATGCTGGTTCGCCTGATATGCGGGCGCGAACCTTGCTTCGAAATGCGACCAGACTTCAGCATACATTGGTATAGTACCCTCCCAAGTACCGCGAAAGTACTGGTGGGCGCGAAACAGACCGACCTGCTTTTCAGAAATGTGCCCAGCAAGGCCGACCCAAGGGAGTTGTACGAGCAACAAAAGGAACACTGCCATCATGCTATGCATGCCAGGAAGGGATAGGAGTGAACGCAAGCCGTAGCCGTGAGTGTGAGAAACAGACGAGAGCATCGCAGGTACCAATAAGCCGGTGGCGATGAGACAACACCCGACCACCGTTGCCCAGAGGGGCAACTCGTGCCAGTCAAGTTTGCACGCCATTATGCAGAGCGCTGGCATGCCGATCGTAAGAAAGACAAAGCACAAGTAACGGTATATGCGTCTTTGGTGTCGTATTTCAATTCCTGGACCGTCGCTCGCAAGATATGTCCCGGATTGAATGGCGACGTGTCGGATTGCTTCGAGGATAGGGGACAACCGCATCTGGTCGCAGGTTCGGATGAGCACGTAGTTGAAGACGAACGGTAACGCTGAGAGGGAGACGGCAGCTGCAGCAAGGGAACCCAAAACAACTTTGTTGGGTGGTGCGAATGATAGGGTGATGATACCCGTCCAGAAGAGAAGAACCGAGAGAATGGATAATGCAAGGGAGACTGCGAAAACAAGGTGGGAAAGCCGTGTTTCGCAGTAGATGCGAGTTATGTCGCCGTCGATCTTGATGAGCCAGGATACATGGCCCGGGAGACGGCGGATGAGGCTTCGGAATTGAGCCAGGACCATGCGGACGCACATGGAATCTGGAGGGAAATCAGGCTGAGTGAAGACATAGCCAAGTTTGCGCGCCTCTGTCGCAATGACACCGGCCACGGCTTGTGGGGACAACTCCGTAAGATAGCATATCCCCTGGTTCATGGAAGGCCCTGAGCGCTTCATATGGTTCCCGCTTTGAGAGCTCCCGCGCATCTGCACTGTCGGGCAGCAAGAAGACGCCGGCGTCGGGCGGCGCCGCACCGAATTGCACCGGAGCGAATATACCGCGCACCAGACGTTGTGGCAACCACTTATCGCGGCGCTTACCTTGGCGCGGCCATGGTATTTGCGCATGCGGATTCCGTTGTCGGTGGTCCCTCGGTTCAGCGCGAGAAGTGCTTCGGCTCGAGAAGAATGCGTTCGCAGCGTGCGACTTGACGGGGAAGGAATCGGATTGGCGAGCATTGGCTCGGCATGCGCCCCATTTTCGAATCAGGTCATCATAGAAGCAACTCCACGCTCAACCGCACGGAGTAGCGGATGCCGGCGAGGGCCTTTGATAGTCCAGTAAGGCGTTCGGTGTCGACGGCGCCTTCCGGTCCAAACCCGAAATAGATCGCCAGCGCGCGGAGGTACTCGTCGGTCGATTCTGGCCGGCTGATCGTTCGGGCGATCCGGCACAGGGCGCCCATCAGGTTCAACAAGGCGGTTCGGAAGTCGGGCGATAGCGACGTGGTGCGGTTGACGATCACGTCGAAGGTTACGTGCGTGGGTTGTCCCAGCGCGTTCGGGCTGAGGTAGATCGGCAGCTTGCTCGGCTCGGGCTTGCCGTGCATGTTCGCCAGCCATGTCGCGTGCGGGTCCCAGGTAAGGACGCCCGCCAGTTCCTGGCAGGCCCCGGTTTGCATGCACGCCTCCTTGAGTTCGGAAAATCTGCGCGCCGCGAGATCCGGGCCGGAGCAGGTCCACATGTGGTTGCGATATTGCAGACCCGCGGAGTCGCAGGTGCGCATCAGGAACTCCTTGGCGATGCTGCACTCTTCAACGCCGATGGCGGGTATGCAGCGCCCGGCTCTCTTGCCTGCTGGGGCCTTCTTGCCGTGCTCCTTCAGCAGAATGCCGAGTTCATCTGTCGTGATCCACCCCCGCTCGGCCCAAGCGGCGCCAGCCATCTTGAGCGCGCTTTCGTCGAGCACCAGAAAGCAGCCCGCCGGCGAATCAACGATGCTGCCGACTCGAAGAAATCTCGTCTCGTTCTGCACCACGCTGCCGGGGACGACCCCGACATCGATCCTCTGCTCCTCCAGGAGACGCATGACGTCAGCGGCTGAGAGGGGAGCGACCGGCGGCGACGGAGAGAGCGGGCCTGGGACCGGATTGGGGATGCCGTTTTCCGGCCGCATCCACTCGAGTCGCGGTACGGTCCGCGGGGAGTCTCCATCTCCACCACTGCTGCCCACAAAGCTGGCAACGCGGAAATCCGGCAACATCCCCCGGTAGGCGGCCAGCACGATGGGTGCACCCCAGAGGCAGTGGGTAAAGGCCAGGCGGAATCGCCCGGGATGAATCTGCTCGTCAGGTCTCGTCAGCGGGGCGGCGGCGGACTCGGCGGGAGCCTGCCCGCACATTGCATCGAGCTCCTCGACCGGCGTCCCCGTCAACTCGGCCAAGGCCTCTAGGAATTGTCGTTGCGGCCGTCGAATTGCCCCCACTTCCACCTTGCTTACGTACTGCGGCTGCGTAACTGCCAGTAATTCTTGAAGTTGGATCTGGGTGAGCCGCCTTTGAGCGCGCACTTCGCGCACGAAAACGCTCAGTCGCGTACGTCGATCCCGGGGTGGTTGCGTTCGGTGCATCAAGGTCTCCGCAAATCCAATCCCTATCCATTACCACGCCCCGACCCGCAGGTCAACTCACACAAGATGCGGGAGTTATATCGAGCAGATAAGGTGATAACACGAGATATTTCTCATTTTACACTTGACATCACACGTGAATTCGCCAGAGAATTCACGTCACGGCTTTCAGGTACGTGCGAGGTCCGTGAGATTGATACGCGCAACGGTTCGCGAAAGGAGGTAGCAGGGCAATCAGCAACAGCAAGCGATCGAGAAGCAACGTGACGACACCGAGTCGGTTCGGCCCCGGGGCCGATTTGGGTAACGAAGGCGCGGGGTAAGAAAAGTCGAGGAGAGGTTCGATGGATAACACATACATGAAACACGCGGTCGCGGGTCGTCCGCCTGTCGGTTCAATGCCCCCCGGGCAGCGCAGCGTGGGCAGCGACATGGTACGCGGTTCACGGCAGGGCGTACCTCGTGGCGCGTACTGCGTGGACGCGGAGGCGTTGCGTCGTGCGCGTCAGGGGACGCCCACTGGCGAATACCACGTGGACGCGGAGGCGTTGCGGCGTGCTCGTCAGGGGACACCCACCGGTGAATACCACGTGGACGCGGAGGCGCTGCGTCGTGCCCGTCAGGGAACACCTACCGGCGAGTACCACTGGCTGGAATCGCAGAGCGACGACGGATTCCACAGCGGCCCCTTCGGTGGGCCGTATCCACCCGAGCGGTGCTGGAACTGCGGGGGATTTCATCCGCCCCAGCATTGCCGGGTCGAATTGTCTGTCCATTAGGCTGGCGTGAATACGGCCGGGTGGATCGGTCCAACCACCCTCTGCCCGGCCGCCTTATTTCACCGAGGAGAGATCTCATGAGCCAGGCGCTTACCATCATGCGGCAATTCAATCCCCACGCGATCACCGCGGAAGAGGACGGATACCTCGTCATGATCGAAGACGTGAGCGACCCCGACGGCCGCCTGTACCGCCTGGAATACCGTGCGACGCAGGACGGCCGCAAGGCCATTGCCTTCTGCCTGCACAACCCGTGGAGCATAGGCGGTCCACCCAATGGCGGCGAGGAGTACACGGTCGGCCATGTCGCCGCCGATGGCTTCCTTTGTCTCGGAACGGCCTCGGTCAAGAAACTGGACGACAGCCCCTACTACCTCGAGTTCACCATTCGGCGCGCTCGCTACTGGTGCACCGGATTCTCCGTGCTGAAGGAGACCGGGGAGTTTCCCAACCCAGGATAGGAGACATCATCATGTCGCTGGTCAATCTCATCCGAACCCTACACCGGGAAGTCCCCTTGCTGAGTGAAACTCCAAGCGTATGGAACTCGGTAGCCGCGGGCGTGATGCGGCGGCTGAATCTACGCGCGCTCATAGCCGGGGAGGACGGGGTGGCCGTCTTTATCGAGCACTGGGACTCCGACGTGGACCAGCGCATCTACCGGCTCGAATACCGCAGCTCGTTCGATGCGCAGCATGCCATCGCGTACTGCCTCTTCAATCCTTGGAGCCGGGGAAACGGCCCAAACGCCGGCGTGTCCGTACACCAGGGGCACGTTTTCGCGAATGGCCTTCTATGCCTGAGCAGCAACCACACCGAAACGGTCCGCCGTAGTTCCCAGGATCTTCTGACGACCGTGAAGCGGGCGCGCTACTGGTGCACGGCCTTCTCGGTCCTGCAGGAAACCGGCACGTTCCCCGGTCTTTGACATTTTCGGAAAGGACACATTCATGGCACCGCAAGACAGCCTGACATCTCAAGCGAAGCCGGATTCGAACGCATCGGGGAGTCGAACCGGCCAACCCGACGCGATCATCCAACCACCCGGATGCGGGGGTAAGTGGCGCGAACCGATTACCCAAGCCGTCAAGACCTGGTCGGTGGGCGCTCATACTGGCGTGGAGCGAGCATCAGTCCCCATGTGCATCACGCCGGCCGCGCTTCTGTCTCTCCTTCTCTCCGTGGGAAGCCGTCGGCCCGAAACTGGCGCCAAGGGGTTTGGCCCCAAGGACCGGATGGGATTTGCCGCCGTCGAGTTCGACGAGCGCGGTTGCGAGCGCGCCAGCGGCGCCGTATACAGCCCGGACGTGGAGTGGGGTGAGGCGCGACGCAAATTCCATCTGGAGCAGCCCGACGAGCAGATGATGCTATGGGACGGCGACCTCCATAGCCATCCCGGCCAGTTCGGACGTCCGTCGTCCAAATCCGGGCCCGGCCTTGGCGACCTCGGCTACGTGGAGGAAGTGTTTACGCAGAACGAATGGATGGAGTGGTTCTTCATTCCCATTCTGACGGGCGCGGGAACCGACCACGTCGTGATCCATCCGTGGGTGTGTCGTCGCGGAAACGTGCATGCGCCGATGCTGGCGGAGTTCGTGGTGTGCGAGCCGGAGGCGTTTCCGGAGCGAACGTATAACCCGGAGTGGTTGCGGTCGATTGAGTCTTGCGAGTCGGTGGGATCGCTCGACGATTCGACGACGGTCCAGGACGTCTCTCCAACCATTGCCCCGTCCGTTGTTTCGACCCCACAGGCTGTTCTTCTCCCAGAGGCGCCCGAAGCGCGAACAGCTGCCAGAAGAATACACGAAGCGCCTTGACGGTTGATCTCCGCCGGCTTTCGCGGAAGTCCATTCTCGTCGTGGGCGTGGGCGCCGGCGGTTATCTCGTGGAAAAGTTGGCGCGGCTCACCCGGCCAGGATCAAGATCTGCGATTACGACACCGTCGAATGGGCCAACCTCGCGCGTACCAGTTATAGCATGGAGGATGTCGGAACGCTCAAGGTCGAAGCACTGGCGCGGCGCATTCGCAGAATGAATCCCCTGGTCGAGATCGTCGCCTGCTCTCGGAGTATCACCGACATGTCGACATGCGAGCAGGACGAGTTGGCGTCCGGTGTGGATCTCGTGATCGCGGGGACGGATCAGTTCACCGCCCAGGCGGCCATAAACGAGATGGCGGTGCGGCTTGAGATTCCGGCAGTTTTCATCGGCATCCACGCTCAGGGAAGCGGTGGGCGAGTTGTCTGGACGATTCCGCGTGAAACCGGGTGCTACCGCTGCGTGGCCGCGGAGCGCTATGCGGCAGCCGAGAACCAGAATCCAGATCAGCCATTGGATCTGAGCGCCATGGTCGGATGCCTCATTGACGGCCAGTTTATCGACCTGATCGCCCTCAAGGTCGCGGTAGCCATCCTGGAACGCGGTCGTGATTCGGCGTATGGCCGCTTCTACCAGCGCATGAAGGGCCGCAACGACATCCTCGTCCGCTGCCATCCGGAATATGAGTGGGGCCGGCTCATGTGGGACGCCCTCCTGGCCGACCTTCCCAAAAATCCCAAGGACTACGCGACCGAGTTACAAGCCGAGGCAATCTTGGCGATGGACTCCCTATGGCTCAAAGGCGCAGTCGATCCGAACTGCCCGGTCTGTGCAACTCAGCGGCCTCAACGCGCCCAGGTGCAGCGCGCCCTCGCCGCATATCAGGCCGGCCGGAGTAATCAATAAGGTGCAATCGCTATGGATATCACAACGCTCAGCATTCCAACAAAGAACGCCCTGGCGAACGAGTACCGCGCGCGGGGGTATGCGGTCCTGCCGGCAATCGAACTCCCCTCGTCGTTTGATCCCCCGGAAACGGACGTGGTCTTGCTTGATTGTAGAGAGACGTGCGAAGTCCACATCGGCGTCAACACGACCTACACGGGCACGTGTCCGATTTGGCAGGAGATCCAGAACCGGCCAGAAGGACCTGGACGCACTCGATTCGCGACGTCGGTGCAAGGAGATTTCTTCAGCGGAGTCGCGGCCCTCCGAAGACTCCTGGACGAGGCACAACGCGCCGAGCAATCGGCAGGCGTGCCGCACGCCACGACGATAGACGCTGCTCCGGCGGTCGATCTTCGACACGGCATGGTAAACGGGACTTCCGCGAGTCATCCGCTGACGGATATGTCCGCAGTTCGCGAGGCGATTCGCGATTCTGACGCGCCGCTCTACTTCGATGGAGACGAGTTATTCAATCTCCTGCGCGTCCGCGTGCTCGGTCAAGAGCATGCACTGCGTTCTCTGGCCGGTGTCCTCGCCCGCCATTCCGCGCGCCGCCACGCGACCCGTCCGGCGGTGGTCTTTGCTACTGGACCCTCCGGAGTAGGCAAGACCCATACCGCGGAGGTCTTGCCTTCCGTTCTCCGGAGACCGGACAATGAAGAACAGGTGTATCAGTACCTGCGCCTGGATATGAACGAATATCAGGAGTCCCATCGAGTCAGCCAGCTCATCGGTGCACCCCAGGGATACGTTGGACACGGCGAAGGCGCCCAATTGGTCAACGCGCTCCGTGCAAATCCGCGCACCATCGTGCTCTTCGACGAAATCGAGAAAGCGCACCCGGCTATCCTTCAGGTTCTCATGAATGCCATGGACGCCGGTCGTCTTTCCACTGCGGCGGCTTCGGACCACGAACACACGGTGGACTGCCGACAGTCCATTTTCATGTTTACCAGCAACGTCGGGTCCGCGCAAATCCTGGACGAACTGGAATCGAGGAAGGCGTTTGGCCAGCGCCCCGTCGAGGATGAAATCTGCCGGCGCCGGCTTCGCGCCGGAGGTTTGGCTTCGGAGATCATCGGCCGCATCGGGAGGTTTCTTGTGTACCGTCCACTCGACCTCGCCACGCGCGCGGAGATCGTAGCCATGGAGATCGCCGAGGTCGCCGAGGAATACGGTCTGAAGGTCGAGCACGTTGCCCCGGAGGTCGTGGTTTCGCTCATGCACCCCACGGGATCGGATCATTTTGGTGTCCGGCCCAACCGCTACCTGATTGATGAGGCGCTTGGATTAGTGTTCGCCGAGAAGGCTCGACAGCACCCCTCTGGACCCGTCGAGATCGTCGGTCCGCCCTATCAATGCCGCCCACTGGATGACGACAAGACGCCGGATTTGAACGCCGCAGATTCCGTTACCTTGGATCCTCCTGAAAGGGGAGAGAATTGAAATGCGCAGCCTCAGGTCGTTCGTTGCAGGTATCCTCTGGGTCGAGGTATCCGCCGTCCTCGGGCTATGGTTGGCTGGCGCCGCGCTTACGTGGATTGAGAATGGCTACCGCTATGGCGACGGCTTCTTCACCTATCGCATCTACCACTTTGATTACCTTCCCGCCTGGTTCACGGCCACACTGGTCCTCATCGCGTTGAACGGGTTCTGGACGTTTCGGCTGGCGAACCTGGAGGGGCGCATCCACTCGCCGGCGGGCACCGCATGGGGAGAATGGGGCGCGTCGCTGCCGATCAATCCTCTGCGCTTGTTCGCCGTCAACCTGGTCGCGATCCCGGCATTGATCGGCCTCTTCTTGATCATCCGAGCCCACAACTGGTAGCGCGCCGCGAAGAACCGTCGCCCCGTCCAGGTCGTTTGTAGTACTTGCAATCGGCCGGGCTCACGCATTCCAGGGCTGGACGAAAGCGGCTTGCCCAGCGGCGAACGTTTCCATGAATTCCCACCAGTCATGATATCTCTCGCGCGTCCTCTTTATTCCAACTCGATGCCCTTCGCAGCAATTGCCTGCCCGATTCTGTTCTGCGTGCCCCGCTTGGGCCTTGCACTGTAAAGACGTCCGTCCGCGCGACAAACAAGTCGCGCATCATCCGGACCGCCTCAGCTTTCGGTATCTGGCCTTTCAGCCCGTCCATGGCTCCTCAATCCACTCTTACGGAATCCTTTCCGGTACCGTGTACACGTCTTCTCTTCTCTCCAGTGCCTCGTCGATCAGCCGTGTGGCTTCGTCTTTCGACAGTCCCGGCCTGATTTTCACCCCAAGTTTCCCCAGAAAGTTCAACTGCTTTTCTGATGCCGGCGAACCGTTGGCGCTCGACCGCTCGACCTGGATGATCTGCATTCGCAAGCCCTTGCAGACTTCAGCGAATACCCCCAGCGCGACCAGGTCGCTTTCCACGCATTCCCGGACGCCCTCGTACAATTGCACGTAATACTCGATGCTGTGTCCTTCTGTTTTTCGTGTATCCATTTTGTGTTCATTACCTCCTTTCACCTGTATGAGTAGGTGCTGTCCCGTCCCGTTCGGACCCTTTATGGGTCCTAACCCCCGCTGGGGCGGGACAATCGACGGAGGCGGCGGCCGCAGGCGAAAACCTTAAAAGGTTAGCCGGTGGAGGCGCCTTTTATGGTTTTAAGCCGGCTGCGTCCAAATTGGTTCCCCGAATCGATACGCTTAAATGGTTAGCCGAACGTCTCCCCGTGAGGCGCCTTTTATGCGTATCGATCATCGTTTCGGTCTCTCCCGGCGTTTCCAGGATTCCTCATGCAAATAGCTTTCAGGATCGCAAAGTCCATTTTGGGGCAGTTTCCCATGGCGGAGACACGGCGGCAGGCGACACCGCCGCGATCGAATTGGCGGGGGATGCCTGCTGGCGGGTGGTGGACGCGTCGCTGATGGACGCAAGAATCGGGTGGATCGCAGCTGGATAATGAAGGGGGCATACGGACTGGTGCACGCTATACCACCAGGACGAATGCTGCCTTCTTTATCCGGCGAGCGCGTCATAACCTTGTCGAAGAGACGCGCGGTGATCCAGTAACATATGGGTGCACGCCCGAATACGGCTCGGTGCGTCCATGCCATCCGCGTGCGCACGGGCATGGACATGATTCCGGCGAGGAATCCATCGAGCGGTATTCGCGTGCACCGACCGCCCTCTCCATCAGCGACGCGGCGCCGTGCCCGAAATTTTCATCGGGCAGCCTCCCCGGTTCCGCGTCGCGCTCCACCGCTCGCACGCCAGGTCCGATGTCTCATGATTCGCCCATGACTCCTGCACCAGATCAGGGCCATGCTTCCGCCCTGATCGGGGGGGGCAATGCTCCGCCTGTGAGACGCCCCTGCGTCGCGCCCCGCATTGCTAATGATCTTCAAGGGTATTGAGATCGGTCTCAATCATGTCTCCTCGCCTTCTCCGCGAACGACATCCCGATGGTTCGCGCACAGAGGGCCGCACAACGTCAAGGACGCTCGCTCTCCCTTCCTGAAACTCCACCGAGATTCCCCCTTCACCAAGCAAATGCCTTCCTGGCCCGTTCCTCCTGTCCGCTTATCGACGGTTCCCGTCGATCTCCCGCTCCCCTTTTCCCAAGTCCTACATCCGGGAGGCGCAGCCGACCAACAACCAACAACATGCCCGTCAGGGCTACCCCAATCCTCTCTTCATTCCATCCCCACTTGCTACTTGCCTTCGGCATTCGCAAAATCCAATCCCCCAATCCCCAACCATCAACCCCGACTCCGCGTTCGGAAACGCCATTCCATGTCTAAGTGCCTATATATTTGGGCCCGAACATGAAACCCCCTTGGCTTCATAAACGCAATAAATAAAGGTAATTATACCACGCTCACCGCGAAAACATAGAAACAGGCGTGAGGAACATAGAAAAAGTGTCACGTGCGGAAGAAAAGGACGGGACAACGAGCATGAGAGGACGAAGGTGAAAAGGATGATGGCGACCCCGGGGGACACCCGGGGCCGCCTGGTTTCGTCAGTTGGCGGGGAGGAAGGCGCCGTGGATGGTGATGTTGCGTTGGAGGAGAGCCCGCGCGAGATCCAGAGGGTCATAGGTCTCGTTGCTGTAGTCGGCCTCGAGGATGGTATTGGCGCGGAGGTGCTTCTGGACGTACATGGCCAGGAGCATGTTGCGTAGCAGGTGGTTTTCCAGCACGGGGAAGGGGCGGCCGGTCTCCTGGCTGCCGGTTCGGATGCGGACGAAGCGGTGGTCTCCAAAGAACGCGTCGAGCTCACCCTCGTGCTGCTCGTACTCCGT
This sequence comes from bacterium, assembly GCA_015075175.1. Lineage (GTDB taxonomy): Bacteria > Hinthialibacterota > Hinthialibacteria > H5-UNCL2 > H5-UNCL2 > H5-UNCL2. The sequence continues at coordinate 22,918 of JABTUV010000006.1, read as the reverse complement.
CACGGCAAGTTGGGCGATCTTCTCGACGAGATCTTCCTTCCGCCCGCTCATGCTGACGCCGAACTCCCGCAGGATGTCCTTGAACTGGCCCATGGCCGCGTTCTCACGCAGGTATCCGCCCACACTGTACCGATCCACCCGACAGCCGGGAATGGAGGCTTGCGCCTTGGCGGGTTGTCTGTCCCTCCGGTAGTCCAGCGACGGGAACGCCACGCGGAAGTCGCCGGATGCGAGCATTTCGTCTACCCGTGCTGGCGTCGTCGTGAAGCAGTACTCGCCTTCGCCGGTCCGCCACTTCTGAGCCAGTTCGCGTGCCTTGGGACGAACCGACAGAGCGCGGCCAAGATCGGGATGGAGGTGTACCGTGCCTTGCCGCCATTCGCCGTAGTAGAGGAGGCTGTCGCGCAGGTAGACCATCTGGGGTGGGTGGACCAGGGTGAAGTTCGGGATGCGTTCCGCCAGCCGTAGCCGGCCTTGGTTGTCGACTACCCGCTGGAGAAAGTCGGTAGTCCGGAAGTTGATGACGGGTAATCCCTCGCGGATGAGAACCTGCTCGTGGTCGGCGAAGTCGTCCAGGGAGAGGATCTCGGAGAGGTCGTAGTTGTCGAAGTCGGCGTAGCCGGAGATCTTCACGCGCTTGTCTTTCGCCTTGACCAAGGAGCGCATGGCGTCGAAGTCCCGGTGCGAGGCGCTGAGCATGCGGTAGGCGGTCTGACGGTTCCACCTTTTCCGGAGTTGCTCACGAGCGATGTTCAAGAGGTCGACGTAGGTGAGGTTGGAGACGAAGCGGAGGCCGTGGTTGAGGTGCTCAACCAATTGTTGGAAAGGGCTCTTGCCCTGGTAGTAGCGGGCCTGGGCGAGGGCATCGACGTTGCCGCAATAGTCGAGTTGCTCGAGGTGGGGGATCTTGACGTCGACGGCGTTGAGGCGCTCGACGAAGGCCTCCTGGAGGGTAGCGGGATCTTCGAAGGTCCACACGGGATGGATGCCGCGCTGCAGCACGTCCACGATGGGAACCTCCACGACATCCACGGACAGCATCTGCAGCCGCGGAATCTCGGGATCGGGTTCAAGGCTGAGATTGTAGGTCTTCATGATTGTGCACCTCCATTCGTGATCAGGGTTTCAAACGTGGCGATGTCCTGCTGGATCAGGCTCCGGGCCTTGTCCAGGTCGGCGGGTTTGAGGTTGGGCATCTCGGCGAGTTCGCGGATGCGGTTGAAGGCGACGAGTTTGCCCAGGTCGGTGTCCTGTTGCAGGATGGCCTCCACGTCGTCTACGTACTCGATGGACTGCCCGGTGAGGCTGGGCAGGCTGGCGCTGGTGAGTTTGCCCTCGGGGATTTTGGCGCTGAGGCTTTCGAGGAGTTCGGGCGGGATCGTACCAGGCCGGCGGGCTTCGATCTGGAGCGCCGTGTAGGCCAGCAGCGTGATGTCATGGTCGTCGTTGGTGAGGTCCGTCCACGCCTTGGTCTTGGCGAGGTCGCCCACCTGACTGCGGAGGAGGATCTCCGCCTTGCGCATCAGGTCGTCCGTAGTGAAGAGTTCGTAGACGAGGTCGACCTTGGCGATTTCGGACCCTTCCTCGAAGTACGCACTGAGCAGGTCAAAACAAATCTCCATCTTGTGGACGGCTTCCTCGCGCTTCAGACTTTCGTCGTTGAGGCCAACGGGGATGCTGGACTGGACGGTGTAGCGGGCGGAATCGATGAATGATCCGAGCGGGGTACCAAGGAGATCGGCCTTGGCGAGTTCGATGGCACGGTTGGCGAGCAGGTTGCGGTAGAGGAAGCCGAGGCGGCGGCCGTCCAGCGCGATCTCGCCCTTGGACTCGCGCATGAGGAGGTCGGCGAACTTAGCCAGGAACTGAGGCAGGGTAGACATCGTGTCCCGCAGACGAACGAAGTGGCGCGCGCTGTGGAAGAGTACGTCCAGCAGTTGCTTGCCGATCTTGGCGAGGTCGGTGGAATGCACCGTGCGGCCGTTGACGCCCGGGAGCCATTCGGAGAGGCTGGGCGCGTCGTCGCCGTTGAGGTGGATGGCGACGCGAATGCGGTCGGTTTCGTTCATCTGGAGCACGTCGGGCGGGTAGAGGAAGAGCGCAAAGCGGCCGATGAGGGCTTCTTCCAGTGCGTTGGTCGCGCTGTAGCTCATCGGGTTCATGGCGGCCCACACCCATTTCACCTGGGTGGGATAGCCCATGATGCGGCGGCTGCGAATAATCTCCAGCCACTTGCTCTGCAGTTCGGGCAGGGCGCGGTTGAGTTCATCGATGAGGATGATCTCCTTGTCCCAGACGGTGACCGCGCTGGAAATGTATTCGACGGCGCCCTCCTTGAGGCGTTCCACGTTGGGATAACCGAGTACGTCCTCAAACATGGCCTTCGATGCGTCGTACACGAGGAATCGTTTGCCCAGTGCTTGGGCGATCTTGCAGGCCAGCAGCGTCTTGGCGCAGCCGTGGTTGCCGATGAGGAGAAGCGGGTCCCCCGTGAGCAGCGAAGCCAGCGCCAGGTTTTCGTCCTGTTCTTTCCATCCGTAAATTCCGAGTCCTTCAAATAGCATTTTCGTATACCTCTACTTTCGTTGTGTTCCTGGGTCAGATTGAAATGCGTTCTCCAGAGGTTGATCCGGAGTTCGTCATGCTTGCGTGAGGTGATTGTGGTACTGGGTCTGGTTCGTGGGTCAAACCCAGCTGACACCGTTCTCATCCGTGTTTGCTTCAGTACGATCCGCTCCTGGCTCCCACACGACGCGGCAGTAGGCAATCTCTCCGTATCCGTCGTCCTGGATGTTCGGGTTCTCGGCAGGATCGCGGCCTTCGATGTCGTGGTCGGTCAGAACGACCCGGATATCCCTGGGAACATCCTTGCCGAGGCCGACGCACTGCAAGAGACCGCCGCGCAGAACAATGCGGATCTCATTCGGTTGTACCGGGTCCATCGTTTCTCTCCTGGTTGTTGTTACAAGTGTTTGTCCACTGAGGGGACTGGCGCTTTCAGTCGGATTGCAGGGGGGGATGCTGGTCAGTCGCAGATGTCGTCCAGTTCGACGACCGGGCCAATTGCAGCCAGTGACTGGGCATTCGAGGATTCGCCGAAAAGGACCGTGAGAGCCTGGAAACCACGCTGCTTGAGTTGTGCTTGGAGATCAGGCTGCATGGTCGCATAGCCATCGGTGGTTATCACGGCACGCTCGAAGCCCCGCTCCAGGATGGACTTGGCTATGCAGTCGAAGTCGGTACCCCACGTGGTCTGGATCTTCCCTTGCAGCAGCCGCTCGAAGGGCACTTCCACCACCTTGTTGCTGAAGAGGAAGACGGAGGTGATCTCGCGCCGCAGACTCTGCAGGATGCCGAGAATCTTGGGGAGGTGGTCGTTGACGCTGCCAGAGACGTCGAGGTAGATGGCCAGGCCACGGTTCTGCGTCTTGGGCGCGTGGACACGGTTGTGGTAGTGGAAGGGATAGATACCCGCGGAAAGGAGGACCAGGTCCCGCTTGGAGGGCTGGAGCGGCAAGGGCGAGGTCCCGACGCGGTGGGTATGAAGCGTCTCCTTGAAGCGATCGATCTTGCGCTTCGTCGAGAACTTGGAGAGAAGTACCTTGCGGATGGAGAGATGGGTCTTCAGCGCCTCCATGAGGATACCGAGGAGAACGCCGCCAGAACCCGCTTGCTTGCCGGCTCCGTTGCGGAGGCTGCGCTTGATGTCTTCGGCGATGCGGGCGAGCGTCTCGGCGGGAAGATCGGAGAGGCTCTCGTGTCCGCTGCCGTCCGCCTGGTGGGTCCCAAGCAGAGGTACTGGATCGGGCTGCTTCGGAATGAGGATGCGGAGCGTCTGGATCAGTTCGCCCGTCGACATCGAGGGCTGCTCGGTTGCTTGATAGAGCGAGGGGTAGAGCCGTTCGTAGACGCGCTCGTAACGGGAATTGCCCATCTGGCTGTCGGGGCGAAGCAACCCTTGAAGGCCAGTGGGATCCAGCACTCTCTTGAAGAGGTTGCCGTTCTGGGAGGCCTTGGGGTAAAGCGTGCTGATGGTCGCGTTGATGACGGCATCCGCGGCGATGTTTTCGATCATGCCGCCCCCGTGGATGAAGTGGCCGAACATGGGGTGGAGGATTTCGTGGAAGAGGAGGCTGAAGAGGTCCTCGCGGCAGGCCACGTTCTTTCGCACGAACTCGGGATTGTAGGCAAGGCGCCCGTCTTTCGTGATGCCCGCGGTAGGTTGGTTGCTGTCTTCGTGGACTTCGGTAATGAAGCCCGCAGTGAAACTGTCGAAGCCAAGTGTCTGGCGTAGTACCAGGCGCACTTGTTCCAGGGTGATTTGCATGAGTGTCTCCTTCGGATTGTAATTGTCGTTGAGAATCGGTCGCGGTCAGTGGGTCTTGAAGATGACGTGGCCGCCGCGTTTGAAGCAGTAGGAGCACGCGAGACAGTCGGGCAGTTCTCCCTGTTGCTCAGGACAGGCGAGACCTTTGGCGCGGGGGTCGGTGTCGATGAAGGCGATCCTCCAACCGGCAGGCGGGAGCGGCATGGTGGGATCGCAACTTCCGAACAGCTCCACGTTGGGCAGGGCTCGGAGTGCGTCCAGAGCGGGAAGCAGGGCAGGATCGGCCCAGGAGCGGGTGTAGGCCCAGAAGCGGACCTGGGGGAACGCCTGGATGATCTCTCGCCAGGCACTGATGTACGCCGCGGAGAAGAAATCGCCGCCAACGTGGATGCGGAACGCGGGAACAATGCGGGGGATGGTACCGACCATGACGCGCACGAATTCGTCGAGGTTGGCCGTCTTGGCCCAGGTTCAGCTTCGTAGGCGTTGCGTACCGGGGCGGCGCTTTCGAATCGGAAGGCGTAGCAGTGATGTTTGCACCAGGGAGCCTCGGCGCCGGGCAGGTCTGGATGGACGGCAGCTAGAGCGAAGGCGTCGCCGATCTTGGCGTTCGAGAACTGAGGCTGATGCCGAAGAGACGCAGGATCCACCTCTTGCGTTTAAAATGGGTACGCTACAGTTTGTCCAGGCCGAAGCCAGGAAGGCACTTGCTTCTGACGGTTGACTGTGTTTACGAAGCGAAGTTGCGAGAATGCGGAAGCGATCAGGCGAGGGGCTCAAGGTGGCAGAAGACGACCTCATTGCGGATCATGTTGCCATTGACGACGCGAAGACCAGGGTGATGCAGTCTTCATTGCCGGCGGCGAAACGACACGCGGATTCTCTTGGCTATGCTCACCGCCCATGCCGAAGACGATGTACTCCTGCACGTGCTCGACGACGATGCGGTAGCCCACGGAAATGGTCTTCTGGGTAGGTTCGGCAATGCTCCGCGCGCTCGCAGAGTGCGGAATGGCCCCTGAACCTCCTGTCTTTGAATCAGAAACGTAATAGCCGGACTTCTCCATGATGATCTCCTTCTTGTTCTTTGATGTGGTTTTGGGTACGGTGCTACTTGGCGGAGGCGGTCTGGAACTCGCGGACGGTCTTCTCCAACGGTGATGCGGGCGACGGTAGTACAGGTCCATCCACGGCAGAAGCGATCGATCACTGATAGTCGCCGGGGTGTAATCCATCATCATGCAGCTGCGCGGGTAGCGTTCGTCATGCTGCTGGAAGAATGCCCCGGTGAAGCCCTTGTCGCGGTAGTGCTCGAATGTGAACCTGGCCCGCCACCGGAAGATCGAGTTCCTGGGATGTCCATTGGGGCCATCGGCCAGGAGTTCCATGAACGTCCGAAGACGCTGCAGGATGGCCTCGGGTGCCATGCTCCGTTGCGCCCAGCCGATGTACACGCAGGAGCCCACGCCGAAAGCCTTGCTGCGTTTGCGCGTGACGATCTCCCAAGCTGCGGGATGCTGGTCCGCCCAGGCGATGACTTCGGCCAAGTCGGGGTCGTTGGTCGAGACATCCGCCTGGACCTCAGACTGAAACGTACGTCGGACGACGGTTTGCTCGTGAATCTTCATGATCCACCTCCTTTGGGGTTGAGTTGCTTAAGAATTCTGTTGCTGATCTGCCTGCCTTGGCGCTGCTTTCTTCGTGAACCTTCGTCCGCAGGACCTGCATTGCCGCAATGGACGTAGTCCCATTGTCGCGGTCTTACGGTGTCCTTTGGAGACGACCTCGGTCGACTTGCAGTACGGGCAGTGAATTGGTCTTCCTCGTGCCATGATGTTGCACCTCCTTTCCAGAAGTCAGGACGCGAGGCTTTTTAAAACTTTTGGACCGGGACGCCTTGACTCTCCTCTTCCTCCGGCTCACGATGCTCCAGGCAGTAGGCATAGGCCTGCTGTAGAACGAGTGTGGCTTTCGGGACTTCGTTCAGGGAAAGGCTGTTCGTGCTCTGCCATTGCCCGGACTTGTCCTTGAATCGGACCTCCAGGATGATCTTGGGCAGAGGCACGGAGACTCCGTTCTTCTCGAACGTGTTCCGAAAGATTGCTGCACGCACCGCGCCGGCCTTGAAAACTTTTTCAGGTTTGGACATTTTCCGCTGTTTCCTCCTATCGATTGGTAACTACCAATCAGTACGATCGTTCTAATGAAGCGAAGTATTTAAACTTTGCGGCGCCTACCCCGCCCAGGCGAAGGCAAGGCCGCGTGTCTCAATCAAGACGCGCGCGACCTGACGACCGGAGCCTGAGCCGATGAGGGATAAGGAAGCCGCACAAATCCGACGGTGGTCGGATGTCAGGCAGGCACACAGGTGGGTTGTACGGCAGAGAATTCGTGCACAAGTAATGGCGGGCAGTTTCAGGGGAATAGAATACAGAAGTGGCAGCATCCGCTGAGGCAAGCCGTGTCTGGAGGGCTTTCCGCAAGCGGAATCAGGGGTTTCCGGGTGGAAACACCGTCCGAGGATCCATTGGAAGACGAGTCGCACACCGACGCCCGACCCTACTCATGTCGCGAGGCTCGAGTGTCTCGATGCAATCTGTCTCGATAGGATACATGCCCATAAAGGCAGCAGTCTTTTTAAGTCTTTCCTTTCGAGCAAGAGAGACGATTTCCTGTCCTGAGCCATCCCAAGTCTGACTTTCTTGACACGCCAGCGAGTCCCACATACGGTTGCGGACATGCGCACGACTCTGAATCTGGGCTGAAGAGGTAGGCGCCATGGACAAACAGTTTCTGCTTCTCGTCCAGCGACATGTCGCGAACGTTGCCATCTCTCCTTCGACCTTGCGCGGCCAAGGCCCGGCCGGCGTGGTTGAGGCGGCGCAGCACTTTCTGGGGAACTTGGATCTCGGACGCTTTCGAGACGGGAAATCGGATGGGTTTCGCAGCGAACTGGACCAGGTTGCCGAGGAGCTCCGACAGAGCTTGGCGTCGGGCGGACAGCACTGGGGCGCGGCGCGAAAGGCGCTCAACATCTTCCTGCGGGACGCTCTCTACAACACCTACCTTCGGGACGCGTATCGAGTCGATCGTTTGGAACCGTGGCTGGAACTTCCGCTGGATAGTTACACGGCGAAGGCAGTTCGAAAGTACGCACCAAAGTCCGAATTGCCGCGCTGGGTCGGCGTGAAATACGTGACGGCGGATTCCAATGCGGCGTACCAGGCGGCGGCAGCAGGGGTCGCGTCGGAGAAGGGCGTCGCGCGCGTGCACTTGGACATTCACTTCTGGCGCGGTGAGTAAACGTTCGGCATCTGAAAGCGATCTCCCCGCCTCGACATCTCGCGCGCATTGAGCGCATTCAGGAGGTTTGCTGGCCACGGAGTCTCGAAGGAGTCGGCGTCGAGCACAAGGCCGCATCCGAGGCTATACTGCCTGGGCTTCACCGCAGTTGTCGGTCGTACTCAAGCGAGCCTTGGATTCCCGCATACTCAGGATGACGTGTTGCTTGGGAAGGTAAAGTCAGGGTAACACAGTCGCACGTGGCCGTGCGCAACGACGGCGAAGGGCTGCCTCCAGCGGTACGCGATGCCGTGGTCTTCGAACGCGGCGATCAAGCGCTCGCCTCGGCTCATATGCGAGTCGCTCCCGCCGGTTTCTCGATACTGGACCGGAAAGTGCGGATTTGTCGCCATCTTCCGCCTGGAAGGAGGCAAAGGTTTATAAACCCACGGTCGTGCTCCGTCATTGCAAGTAACAACACCACGCCAATGGCAAACGAATCTTACACCCCTGCGAACGAAAGGACCTGTACAGCGACCGCCCCGTCGGCAAGAATACGGCGATGAAAGCGACCCCAGGCCCGAACTGGCCGCATACTTGAGGCCAGGTACTCAGCGCCACTGGCTTACGGTCTGCAAGAGGAGCGCAGAGTCGGCAGTAGAAACCGGTTCGCCTGCGGACCGGCCCTCGCCAGCAATTGAGAAAGGATCGGCGACCACGGAATCGCTGCAGGCGCTCCTGGACAAGCGGTCCGATCTCTTCAAACACATGATGCACGATCTTTACGATCGACGAAACGAGGTCACCAACCGAATCCACCTGGCAGGGAGGGTATGGGCTCGGACGGCGCAAGATATGGCACGGTTGGACAAAATGCTCTGGACATGGAATCGAGATTCGTTCCGAGGAACTGGCCTTCTGAAGGACACCGCGGAAGTGCAGGGGCAGATCCTGGAGGCCTACTTCGAGCACGCCGCGGTGAAGCAGCGGGCGTCGCTGTTTGACGACGCCGGAGAGGAGCATGGCTGAGTTCTCCTCGCGAAGCCAGCGGGTCCGGGAGTTGTGCCGTCGGCTGGCCCCCTTTATCGGCAAGAAGGCCGAGGAGATCAATTTCGCATACCTAGCGGAGGACAAGACCGGCAAGGAACAGATCGAGGTGTACCTGGAGGCGCTGGTCTCCCAGTACCTGCGGGAGAAGAGCCTCGATGGCGAGAGTAACCTCGTCCCGCCGAACGCCTCACTGGCCGCCGGCGAGTACGCCATCGGCGACATCATCTATGGCGGCCGAAAGATGGGCAACTTCGGGCTTCGGGAGAAGGAATGGATCCAGCACCTCGGCATCTTCGGCCGTACCGGGGCCGGGAAGACCAATATGGGCTTCCAGGTGCTGCGGCAGTTACGGGCGCACGGCAAGCCGTTTCTGGTGTTCGACTGGAAGCGAAACTACCGGGACCTGACGACGCTTCCCGAGTTCAAGGACGTCAAGGTCTACACGCCCGGCCGGGACATCTCACCCCTCTCTTTCAATCCCCTGATCCCCCCGCCGGGAACTCCGCCCAAGACCTGGTTGAAGAAGATCATCGAGGTCGTCGCCCATGCGTATCTGCTGGGGAACGGAGTTCTGTTTCTCCTGCAGCAATCCGTTGACGCCGTTTACGAGAAGTTCGGGCTCTACGAGGGACTCATCTCCCGGTTTCCGACCTTCCGGGACGTGCTCGACGAGGCTCAGCGTCGGGATTCCAAGGGGCGTGAAGCAGGTTGGTTGGCAAGCACACTTCGGGCCCTCTCCTCTCTCTGCTTCGGGGACATGGACTCCGTCGTCAACCAAGGAGGTAGTCTTGGCGTCGGCGACCTCCTGGAACAATCCGCCATTCTGGAACTGGACGCCCTGACGCAGTCGGATAAGGTCTTCTTCATTCAGTCGATGCTGCTTTGGATCCACCACTACCGGATGATGGAGGGACAGCGGGAGACCTTCAAGCACGCACTCGTCATCGAGGAGGCCCACCACGTGCTTTCCGGCGAGCGTCGGAGTTTGGTCGGCGGGCAGACGGTGATGGACATCACTTTCAGGGAAATCCGTGAGTTCGGGGAGAGCATCATCATCTTGGATCAGCATCCTTCGCAGATCTCGCTGCCGGCGCTTGGGAATACCTACACCACCATCTGCCTGAACCTGAAGCACAGCCGGGACGTCTCCGCCATGGGCCAGTGCATGCTGCTGGAAGGCGAAGAGAAGGACCTCCTGGGTACTCTGGAGGTGGGCCAAGCCGTGGTCAAACTGCAAGGCCGAATTCCGCGGCCGTTCATGATCGAGATTCCGGAGTTTCCGCTGCGGAAGGGGACCGTTTTGGACGAAGAAGTGGCGGCCAGAATGGGCGGCAAGGTGCAACCTGCGAAGGCCTCTTCTGCCCTTCGAGGCGCCCGACAGCCCAACCGAGGTGGTCAAACACCGGGGCCGCCATCCCTCGACGTTTACATGCTCCACGACATCGAAGAGTATCCCGAGAGCGGGATTGCTGGCCGGTACAAGCGGCTGAGCATCAGCGTGCGTCAGGGGGAGAAACTACGAGCCCGGCTGGCCAAGGAAGGGCTGATCACGGACACCAAGGAACAGACCCAAACCGGCTCCATTCGAAGGATTCGGCTCACCGAAAAAGGGAGAACAAATCAGTTCCTCTCCTCGGACAAGTAGTATAGCGCACTACGCCATGGCCCTTAGTAGTGCAAGGCTCACCGAACTTTCCAGTAGTCCCTTGTGCCGCGGCGGCGGCAGCGTTCGGATGGTGCATCTTCGGCATCCCCGCATGCAACTCTTGACGACAACCACCACATCACCGTACAATCCAGTGCAATGAGCGTTTCTCGTCTTGTGGTAACTAGGGAGCGACATGCAGAGGTCGAATCTTCGGCGATTGTACGTTGTTGGGCGCCATTATTGTGGCAGAACGGAGTAAGGATGTGAGGGCCGTCTATACGTTTGCCGGAGTAAATCTCGATGATCCCTGCGCTGTAGCAGTTGGTGTAGCGATGCTGACAGCTTCATGGATAGGCGATCCAGAGGCAACGGCTGCGGAGATTCAGGGAATGATCACTGGCGTGCAGTTTCACTGCGAGTGTGGCAATGTTCAGGACGTAGAGATGAAAGATCTCTCTGCAGTGATCTTGGCCGTAGAGGATTTCAACAAGTCTCTCAAGGCAAACACTGGTGATGGGCGCCAAACGTCTGTCCCTCATATCAAAAGCGTGTTGAAAACTATCTTACAAAACGCGGCCCAGGAGGCTGCTTGCATGTCTGCCAATTTCAGGTCTGCGTATCCTGTGGAGCCACCTATCCTCTCATGGCGGCGGCTTCTGAAGCCTGAAATGCAGACGCTCCAGGATGATGGTCGTACAACGAACGCCAGTTGAATCGGGGGAACTCTCACTTTGGGGTAATCGTCGCTGGATAATTGTCGTTGAGAGAGACAGTGATTATGCCGAGCTCGGCATAACGAATAAGATTCTTTCCGCATCCGAGGCGAGGGACGAGGGAGCTCCACTCCTCCGGCGCCTGATTGCTGGTCAACAGGAGCGATGCGGAAAGAATCCGTTGAACTAAACCGGAACTAAACCGGCGTATGGGGGAAATATTTCCTTATGGGGTTTGATCGGTCAGGAACATCGATCGCAAGGCTTGTGGGAAGCATCAAAGGATGGGAAAACACTAACCGATGCGGAATCGCGAGGGTTGGGAGAAGAGTGATGCGAACTGGGATTGGCTTGTCGGCGAAGATTTCCAGCATGTTGCCGATACTCTCGCCGCTGTTGGGCGTGCGATACCCACCTCCACAAATGGCCGAATCGTTGCTCATCAGGCGAATTGATGGTGATGCGTGTGTTGGTCATGAAGAATCAACCCTCGCGATGATTTCGGGGTTGCCTCGCGACGTCGGGTTGATCATCTGAATGCGCACCAGGCGTCCGTGCTCGCACTTGGGACAGGCCAGTGGATCGCGTCCGGTCAGATCGCGCAGAAGCTCAAGCCAATCGAGCTTCTCTATTCCCTCATCCGTGTTTTTGGGCGCCGGCGTCACGCCGAGCAGTTTCCGGCAGCGGCCCAATTTCGCGGCGCGGTGGACGTTGGCCAGCAGGCCGTAGAAGCGGATACGCACGAAGCCGCCCGGCAGTGTATGGAGCAGGAAGCGGCGGATGAGCTCGGTGGCCTCCAGGGTCATCGTCTGGCGCCGCCCGTCCCGCTTGTAGTTTTTCCAGGTGAAACTGACCCTGCCATCCTGCAACCCCAGCAGGCGGTGGTTGGAGATGGCGATGCGGTGGGTGTAGCGGCCCAGGTAATCCAGAACTTTCTCCGGCCCGCCGAAGGGCGGCTTGGCGTATACGACCCAATCAATTTGTCCGCATTCCTCCAGCAGCGCCTCGAACATTTCGGGCCGCTCAAGATGTTTGAGACCACCGTGGAAGGCCAGTTCGCTGCGGCCGGCCGCGCGACGAAGCAGATCCAGAAAGAGCGTGCGGAATCGGGCTGAAAGCACCCGCACCGGCAAAAAGAAACCTGGGCGGCAGCCCACCCATCGCAATCCATCAGGTGAGAGGCCGCCGCCGGGCACGATGCAGTGCAGGTGGGGATGGTGCATCAGGTTTTGGCCCCAGGTGTGCAGGACGGCCACCAGGCCCAAGTCGGCCCCCAGATGGCGCGGATCGGCGCCGATCTGGAGCAGGCTGTGCGCGGCCGCTTGGAACAAAATATTGTAAACCGTCCCTTTGTTCTGCAACGCCAGCGGGGCGAGCTGGTCCGGTAAGGTAAAAACCACGTGGTAATACTCCACCGGGAGCAACTCGGCCCGCCGAGCCTCCAGCCAGGCGGCCTTGGCCAGCGACTGGCACTTGGGGCAGTGCCGGTTGCGGCAGGAGTTGTAGGAAATTGCCTCGTGGCCGCAGTGGTCGCAACGGTCCACATGCCCGCCCAAGGCCGCTGTGCGGCACAACTCGATGGCCCGCATCACGCGCGCCTGCTCAGGCGGATGGGGGCCGAAACACGCGCGATAGGCGTCGCCGTATCGGCGGAAAATATCCGCACTTCAAGGGCTGGCCGATCCATCTCAGCGCCGTCCGGCCTGCCAGTTGGGGAGCAGGTCCAACGGGCTTTGGACCTTGGCGGGGTCGGGCAGGGCCACGCGCAGGTACATGGCGGTGGTGGACAGCGAGCGATGGCCCATCATCACCTGAATGGTGCGCAGGTCACAGCCTGCTTCCAACAGGTGCGTGGCGAAAGCGTGGCGCAGGGAGTGCGCAGTGACGGGCTTTTCGATGCAGGCGTCCCGGCGGGCCTGTTGGCAGAGATGTTGGACCGTGGAGATGGGCAGATGCCTTTTGCGGAGGCGATCCATGAACAGCCAAGGGGTGGGTTTCCATAACCGCCAGTAGTGGCGCAGTTGTTCCAGCAGGCGCGGCGACAGCATCACGTAGCGGTCCTTCTGGCCCTTGCCCTGCTCGACGCGAATGGCCATGCGCCGGCTGTCGATGTCGCTCAGCTTGAGCCGCACCACTTCGGAAACGCGCAGGCCGGCGGCATACATCGTCATCAGCGCGGTGCGGTATTTGAGATTGCGCACCGTGTCGATCAAGCGGGCCATCTCCTCACGGCTGAGAACGATAGGGAGCTTCTTGGGCCGGCGGGCATAAGGAATCACCTGTAAGTCCCAGTCGCGCCTCAAGGTCACGTTGTAAAGGAAACGCAGGGCCGAGACGTAAACATTGAGCGAACTGGGTGAGAGCCGTTTGCTCTCGAGCAGGTAAAGCTGCCAGGCATGGATGTGTTCGGGATCCAACAGGTCGGGGGACTTGCCAAAATACTTGGCGAACGCCGCCACGCTGATAACGTACTGCTCCTGGGTGCAGCGGGCAAGGTTGCGGATGCGCATGTCTTCGAGCATGCGCTGGCGTAAAGGGGTGACCATGGTAGGCCTCCTTGATTGGGATAACGGGCGACTGCCCATGGGGCATTATCGCCAGAACAATCGCCGAGAACCATGACCGTTACCGGTTAGCACAGCGCAATGCTTGTGGATGCGATCGCGCAAGAAAAAGCACGAAAAAGAGGTGAAGATGAAGCATGAAAGACACGAAAAAGACGCGGGAAGCGTTCCGACGTGGGGGTATTCAATTACGCGAAGCGTTTAGTTCAATCACTGTTATTCCGAGCAGCAAATTATTCCGAGCAGACCATTGGAGTTCAGACGCCACCGGCCCTGAGTTCGTTCATACTCGGCATAATCACAGACCGTTCAGGAAGGCCAAGACTTGGTCATCTGGCTTGTAGCGACCAGCCCGTACTCGGGGTGGGCGTAACTTGTTAAGCATCCTTTCTTTCAGTGCCAAGTCCGCCTCGATGTACACCTGAGTCGTCTGAACGGACTCGTGTCCCAACCAAAGGGCTATAATGGCCCTGTCCACGCCCGCGTGGAGAAGATTCATGGCCGTGGTGTGCCGGAGCACGTGCGGGCTTATTCGTTTCCTATTCAACGATGGACACGTTCTCCGGGCGACGGACACATGCTTGGCCAGAAGATATGCGACGCCATCGGAGCTGAGGCGGCCTCCCCCTCGGACATTCGGGAACAGAGGATCCGTCGGTTGACCGTCGCGCTCTTTCAGCCAGCTGCGTATTATGGAAGCCGTCTGCTTGGTCAGGGGGGTGCAACGTTCCTTGCGCCCCTTCCCCATACATCTGATGTGGGCGCCCGCGTCCAAGGAAACATCCTCGCGACAGAGTCCGGTCAATTCCGAAACACGCAAACCGGTCTGAAGGGCGAGGGCCACGAGGGCATGATCGCGACGGCCGATCCATGTTGTGAGATCGGGTGCGGCCAACAGAACCTCCGTTTCTTCCGGTGTCAAGAAGTCCACTGGAGTCCGCGCACAGCGCTTGCTTGGGATGGCAAGGACCCGCTGTATCAGCGCGCTGTACTCCGGCGTTTCGAAGGCTACGTACCGGAAGAAGGAGTGCAGGGCCGCCAAGCGGACGTTGCGGCTACGGGAGCTATTGCTCCGGTCCGTCTCCAGGAAGTGTAAGAAATCGCCGATGAACGTGGCATCTAAGTCCTCCAGTTTCAGATCTGATGGTGGCTTGCCGAGAGACTTTTCCGCGAATCGGAAAAGCAAGCGGAAAGTATCGCGGTAGGCAGCGATCGTGTGCGGACTCGCTTTGCGCTGCCGCATAAGTCGATCGGTGAAGAAGGCTTCAAGCAATGCCGGGAAACTGCTGTTGATTCTCATGAGAATTATGCTCCTTTGGGGATTCCAGGCGTAAGGCGGCCAGGCGGAGAAGCTCGGGGGTGCCTGTTAAGTACCAGTAGGTATCGGTTACGTTGGCGTGGCCAAGGTAAGTGCTCAACCGAGGAAGATACCTCTCAAGTTCCACGCCCGCCTGATGCCAGCCGAGCAAGGTTCGAACGGCAAATGTATGGCGAAGATCATGAAGGCGCGGCCCTCGGCTATCTGTAGGGCCACGCAGGCCGATCCGACGCGACAACCGCACAAACATGTAGTCCACCCCACGGTTGGTTATCCTGTCACCTGACTCGAAAATGAAGAAGCTGTGGCTCGTGGGGTGCGGGCAGGTATAGTCCCTTATTCGGGCATATGTCTCCAAGGCGTCGCGGGTCGACGTATGAATGGGGACCAGCCGAGATTTTCCGAACTTTCCCAAACGAATGGTCAACACCCCCTGCTGCAGGTCAACGTCCTCTCGGTCGAGGCCGACAGCTTCGCCGACCCGCATCCCGGTTACCGCCAGTAGGCCGAAGAGGGTCGAATACGTGGCCGCCCGGAGTCCGGTGCGCGAGGGAAGCTCTCGCGCCGCCTGCATCAGCTGCGAGACCTCTTCGTCACTGTAGATATATGGTCGCTTGCGATGGAAACGGTGCGGAAGCAGCCCTACAGGTAGGATCTGCGTTCTCGAGTCCAGGCCTGCGCAATACCGAGCAAAGGGTCGAATCATGCTGAGTCTTCTAGCCCAATTCGCGGGTTGGCAATCTCTCGGTTGTGTAGCCCATTGCAGAGCCAAGTCCGCGGTGATGAACGAGGCTCCGCTTTGCTCCACAGAACGCACAAAGTCTAAGAGCGGTAAGGCCTCATACCGCAACTTGAATCCAAGGCTTCGCCGTACGGCAAGGTACTCGCCCAAAGCGGTTTGCAGTGCGCTCATTTCACACCTCCCGGCCAAGGCTGGGCAACTGTGCGCAATGCATCCAAGTCGACCTTGGCGTATACTGCAGTAGCGTTCACGCTGTGGTGCCTGAGAATCTGTCCAATTTCCTCGAGGGATGCCTGGCGTTGAAGCATTTCCATTGCCAACGCATGACGAAAGAGGTGCGCGCCCTTGCGAGGCGGTGAGAGCCCCGCCCGAGCCAGAGACTTGCGGACAATGGAACCAATCGTCGAAGAACTGGCGAATCCTTCGTATGGAATCTGCGCTCTAAGAAACACCCGTCTCGACGGCCCCTGCGGGCGTCCGTCGCGAAGGTACGCCACCAGCGCCTCCCCCACATCCCGAGGCAGTGGCAACTTAGCTCGTTGGGGTCCTTTGCCTAGAATCGTTATCTCCCCGGCTGCCCAGTTGATATCCTCCAAGGTGAGAGAGACCACTTCCAGCGCCCGAAGGCCAAGACGGGCCAGCAGGAGCAGAATCGCATGGTCCCGTCGCCCCACAGCGGTCTTTGGGTCGCAACTCTTGAGTACATCCTCGACTTGCCCTCGCTGAAGTCCCTTCGGTAGTGTCGCCAGCCGCCAACCGGGTACAGTCGGCACGCAATCCGCCAAGTCGGCCGCAATGAGTCCAGTTCGCCTCGCGAACCGCAAGAAGCTCCGAAGCGCGGTCACCATGTGCTTTGCGGTAATCGGGGTGTGTTCGCGGGCGTAGTGGAGGATGAACTGCGTAACTTCCTTTGCTTGCAGGTCCTGGATGGTGGACTGGTCGTCGCTGCACCTGTCCAACAAGAATAACCTGACCTGGTGCAGATAGTGGTCTATCGTGCCGCGTGACAGCCCCCGTTCTCTCTCGAGGTGTTGCTCGAACGCGCGTACCAGGGCTTTCAGCGGCCCTTCCGATAAACGCTTCCACGGCTCGGAACTGAAGTCTCTTCGGTCTCCCATATGCCTTCTCCTTTCCTACTGGGTAGGGTAGGATAGGCCATCAGGATTATGCCGAGCAAGATGGGCTCAAAAGGCTGGCGTCCGCCGTGCTGTGCGGAGTCGGGGCGAGACCACTCGGAATAATTTGCTGCTCGGAATAACAGTGAAGTTTACGCGTAAAACCCAGGAAACAGCATGCACCTGCCACGATCCTCAAATCCGGAAGCCGTGTTATTATATATATTATATTGATAAAAGCATATTATTATATATTATACTTAAAGACTTTTCGGTACGACTTTTCAGTGGCATCTCGACCATCCGACTCGGCGACAATTACTCGCCTGTCCGCCGCACCGATTTACGCATAAACCGCACCCTCTCTGGCAAGCCTTTTCCCGGACCGGATGGGCGATTCCAAGCGCGTTCTGAATCCGGTTCCGGTGCGACAGTCAGCGACGGGAATTCGCAACCGCCGGCGACAATCATGCAACTGGCGGGCGGCCGATCGGGCGGCTGGGAACCGGTTTCCCAGTTCCATTTCCGGGGCTTTTGTAGGGGGTGGATATGGTAAATGGGAAGGAAATGGATACAGAAGTCACGGTATTTGAGGTAATTGAGTGCGAAACTGGGAGCATCGAGCCGCGCCTGACAGAATTGGCGCTTTACTGGAATCGCGCCTGCCATACCTGGCCCAGCACTTGGGCGTCAAACAGCAGCTGGATCTGATTCGTGTAGGCCTTTCGGACCTTGGTCGAAACCAGCATGATCAGGCCGATGCTTTGCAGGTAGGAGAGGTTCGAGTAGAAGTAGACGTAACTGAACGGCGTCTCGTGCATGGCCGCGCTGAGCCGCCGGTAGAACTCGTACACCGGCTTCACGTGGCCGTCGGGGACGCTCGCCGCGGCCTTCAGGATGAGCAGGTTTTTGTCATTCAATCCGTGGATTAAATCGGCGACAATGTCGCGACGCGCCCGCTCGAAATTGGCGTCCACGCCCGCCTGCGGCTCCGTCGCGCACAGGTACAGGGTTTTGATGCCGACCCGGATGTCGGCGTTGGCGTTCTTGTAGGTCAGCCCGGCCAACTGGGCCAAGTCACCGGCTGAATAGTGGTAAAGGCCGAGTCGGGCCCGTTGCTTCAAGATCTCCATGACCTGGTCCGCGTTGTAGTTCCGGAAGTGGATGATTTCCGGCTGCAGCGTGCTCTTGATGCTGTTGTCCAGTTGCTGGTGGAAGCGGGGGTTGTTACTGAGCATGACCACCATGTAGTTGCGGTCGGACCGGCTCAAGAGGTAGAGAAGGTCCTTCCTCCGGTCCTTCTCGGAAATCAAGTCGACCTCGTCGAGAATGAACACGCTGCGCTTGCCGAAACGAGCCTGGAATTGCGCCCAGAGTTCATCAAGGCCGTAGCCTCGAGGTCTCACGTCCAGGAGTTCGGCCATGATCTTGAAACTGGTGTTGTGGTGGCGGCAGTTGATGTAGAAGAAGAGCCGCCCCTCCTGGCGTTCCAGCGACTTGGCCAGGTATCGCACCAGCATGGTTTTGCCGCAGCCTCGGCTGCCGACAATGAGCAGGTTGTTGGAAATGCCGGTTCGCAGGTACCGCAGCATGGCGTCGGCGATGGGTCGAACCTCGTCCCGCATGAGCGGTCGTTCCGGCACGTAATTGAAGTCGAAAACTTGGTAGTCCCGAATGCTCCGGCTGGTCTTCTCCAGCCGCTTTCCCTTCTGTCGTATGTAGTCCTCGATTTCCATCCCACCCGTTCACTCCACTGAACGGATAAACTCTCACGCGTTTAAAAGCTTTTGGGTCCCCTGCGTCTTGTGAAACTCCGCCCGCAATTCCCGGAGCCTTCGCTCCAGCGGGCGTCGCTGCCCCGGTGGAAGCGTCTTTGCCTGGCTATGCAGCGTCGTGCACAGCCGCCAGAATTGCCCTGCTTCCTGTTCAACGTCGTTCGGCGCGGTGTTGGGTCCCTTGCGAAGCCCCGCGATGCTCGGTCCTTCGGCTTCATCGAGCTCCTGCCAGGCCTGCTGCGTCTTCAGCCGGCCAAGGGAAAACTCGGCCTGCTTGAGGGTTCTTCGAATATCGTTTTTCATGCTCCAAGGACGCGGCGCCGGTTGATAAATCTTTCGGTGGGTTCAGTAGATCATGCGGTCGTAGTCGTCCAGGTCCAAACCGTTGCAGTAATCCTCACTTTCACACCGGTTGGCCTCTTCCAACTGCTCGAGAATCTTCTCGACCTTGCCGTCGATGGACCGCGCGACCCGGTAGAGATCCTCCAGTGTCTTGCCCGTTGTCCTTTCGGAATGGTATTCTTTCTCTGCCATTGTAAAGAGACAACAGGTTCAAAGTTTAAAAGTATTTCGATGGTGCATTATCCAGGTCCAGCAAATCTGAGCGCACCCCGCCCATAGGCGTCGCCGCATCAGTCCTGCTTGACACGGTGGGGCGGAGGTAACCTCGCTTCAGTTGTTCCATTTCCGACAGAGGCGTCTCTTGAGTTAGCAAACAAGGCACGCGCCTGCACCTTTCTGCGTTGCTCCCTGTCCGTCGCGCGCCTCCCGTCCTGGAGGGTCAACTATGCACGCAAAAGCGCGCTGGCCGTCGCCTCTGGCCCTGTCCTGGTGCTCGCCGGTGGTCGCCACAGCCGCGCCTGTCGTCAACAACGTCACGACTCTGGCGAACCGACGGCTCGCGCCTGGTAGACATCTACTACAACCTCTCCGGCGGGCAGGGGAGCATGGCGGTCCACGTCGTCTTCTCCAACGACAACTGCGCAGGCTGGACCGTCTGTTTCCATACTCCGCGGCCTGGTGGGAACGTGGATGCCAGCATTACCAACGAAGCCCGCAAACACCCCCTATGGGACACACCTACTGTCGCTGCCTCCAGAATTCCCCGCAGCCTAGTTTCTGGCAATCCCCAGAATGATGCAGCCATACTAGTTACCGAAAACCCCAGCAGGCTCGTCAGCCACGAACATCGCAAAGAGCATGAACAACACGCCCTCGTTGTCAACGAAGTCAGCGATGCCGTGATGCTGTTGTGACAAATCCCATAGAAGGAGCCTATACATGAAATCAGTATGTACTCGTCTTCCACTTATTGTTCTTTTCTTCCTAGTCACGGAGTTTTGCTTCGCGCAATGGAATACCAGCACGATAGACAGTTCCGGAGATACAGGCCGTCGTAATGACGTGTCTATCAGTACAACTGGGATACCTCACGTGGTCTATATAAAAAACGATGATCAGCTAAACTACGCCGAATGGACGGGAGAAAGCTGGTCGGCAAGCGTACTTTACTCTGCTATAAACAACGATTATACATACCATCGTTACGTCGATTGTTGTGCAATAGCAGGATGGACGAGTCGAATAACGGTAGTAGCTTTTACAGTTGATTACCAGAAAATATGGTCGTCGGGTTCTGATGGGGATGACACGTTGTACTTAATCGTAAAAAGCGATGAAGCGTCGACGCTGTATACACTGGACCAGACGGTCCATAATGCAGGCCGCTCTTTATCTGAATCTGATATTGATGTGGTGGTCATCGGCGACACTGCTCATGTTGTTGCGATATTCAATAAATTGAATCACTATCAATTCAATTTGAGTACTAGATCCTTGATTTCGAAGAGTGCAGTTGGCGAGGTCGGCGTTCCTTCGAGTGATATTAGCTTGATCAGTGATTCTACCGGGAGTTTGCATTTGGCGTATTATGAATCGGAAGATGGTGATCTTAAGTATGCACATTTTCAAGGAGGTTCATGGAGCGTCGTCTACGTGGATACGGTGGGGGATGTTGGAAAGTACAATGATATCGTGATAAAGGATGGTGTACCGCATATCTTCTATTACGATGCAACGAACGGAAAACTTAAGCATGCAGTCTTGCGGTGAGCGTGCTGGTGTAGTATGTTCAGGAAGTTTGTCAAGATAGTCTGGATCTGGCTGCTTTGCGGCGTGTCTCAGTGCGCATTCTCGGGGTGGCAAACCGAGGTAGCGTTTCCGAGCTGGGCTGCAGGAGGTCATTTTGCAGTCGCCTTGAATCCGGCCAACGGAAGTTTCGCCATCGTCCAGTACGACGTTTCTAACGGTGACCTGCAGCTTTCCCAAGGGAACATTGGGGCGTGGGACACGGAGACAATTGATTCCCAGGGAGATGTAGGCCAGTATCCGGCAATAGGATTCCAAAGCGATGGAATTGCGCATGTCGTCTACCGGGATGTTTCCAATACAGGGGTGAAGTACGCGGGGCCAGTGCGCGAGCCGTGGATAGTATACTTTGACGTAGTGGATTCGGCGGCCGATGTGGGAGCCTACGTTTCCGCTGCAGTGCGACCTGGCGGTTTCTTGGCCTTAGCCTACTACGACTCGATCGCGACTTCTCTAAAGTTCTCAGAAAATGATGGGAGTGGGTGGACAGCCAGCGTGGTTGATGACGCTGGTGATGTCGGGAGTTTTGCCTCACTCGAGATTGGTCCCAAAGACGAAGACTACATCGTTTATGCGGATCGGACCCTTGGAGCAACGAAGCTGGCTTATCGCTCAAAACCCGGACCCGCTTCGGGTCGCGTCTCTGGAGTCGTTAAATCTATCAATGGATCGCCCATTTCTGAAGCGGAGGTTTCGGCTGAAGGTCGCAATTCCACGACCTCGTCAAGCGACGGAACCTTTCAGCTGGAGAACCTCCCTCCCGGGCAAGGATACAGGATTGCAGCCCGGGCCGTGGGCCACGCACCGGGACTGGTGGAAGGAGTCAGTGTCTCCGCCGGGCGAACGACGATCGTCGATTTCAACTTGTCGCCCGTCTCCGAGAACTACCAGGTGTCTGCACTCCAACCCTCCGCCGGTGCGGTTTCGTCGGTCTACGAGGGCGGGATGGCGATTCGCTATTATAGGGTTCGCACCACGTCGGGCACCACTCCCCAGGCGACCGCCGGGGTGGGGTGGGAAGTCCGCAAGAATGGGAATGTGGTTCAGACGGGCACGACGAACACCAATGTCGACGGCGAGGCGATGGTCTGGGCCAATACCAAGGGCATCGCGACGGCCGGCGAGCAATTGACCGGGACCGTCGTCTCTTTGAATGGCACTCCCATTGCAAGCGGTCAGCGCCCGACATTCACCGTCCATGTTCTGCCGGCTCCCTTCGAGGTGTCCTACCGCCAGCGGGTCAATGGAGAGCTCCAAGGTTCCATTCTTGGAAGGGCTCGGGTCGGTGGAGAAGCGGGATTCGATCTCACTTATCCCTGCACTTCGTCTTCGGGGTCCACTGCGGCAACGATGGAAGTCTCCCGCAAGAAAGCGATGAGAGCCGCAGTGGGCGTCGATAGCACGCTCTTTGAGGTGGGCGCGGAATACGAAGCCAACAATTTCACACTGGGCGCGGACATCGGGGTGGGTGCCGGGGCGGACGTTCTTGGCGTGAAGAAGCATAGCAACCGTTATGAGTTTGATTCTCTTTCGATCATGAGTTCGAATCCAGATTGGAATAAATCAGCGGCGGCTTTCATCGCGCTCAATGACACATTCGGGCTGGCTTCCGGGCATGAGGTAGGCATGGATGCGGCCATGCTGTACATCCTCAGTTGGGTGGAACAGCGGGCGCTGAATCAAGGTGGACCGCTCACGGCCCTCAATGAGGCCTATGGCTTCTCGGAATCCGGCTACGGTGTCGCCGCGGAAGTGGGCGCCCAGGCGCGGCTACTGGCGGGCGCTGCCGGACAGACACAGGGCACAATAACGGTGGGTTTGAACGCAAACGCGGCGCTTCGGGGCAAGGCGGAGGCCACGGTCGACTTCGGTTATGACCCGAAAGAGCTGCTCTTTCAGGCGGGAAATACCCTGCGAGTCGACGGGAGTCTTTCAACCGCGATCGGGGCGGGCGCACAGTACGGTGGAGCCATCGGACGTCCACGGCAGAGCGGAATTCCCAATCTGGTCCTTTTGCCCAAACAGAACAGCCATCGTGACGATTTTGGTTGGACTCTGGCGTCGGCCGCATGGACCGGGGGAGCGGGGCTCGAATACCGCTATCGCGTGATTTACTCGGGTACGGAGAAGCGGATTGATCGGGTCGTTTTTGAGGTGGCCCCCTTCCAGCGAGTCAACTTTCAGAGCAATCTGCGCCGTTTCGTCTACACGGCACAGGCGAGTGATTCACAGGTAC
>JABTUV010000005.1 GCA_015075175.1 bacterium | reverse complement strand
AGAACATGCTCGAGCATAGCCCCCCGCCTGACTGACGGGCAGGCATCCAACCGGGGGAGTCCATGGTTTGATTCCGTCCCCCGGGTCCCCTAGGTCCCATCCCCCACTCGCCGGTCCGCGAGAGCCTTGGCGCCTAGTTGCTGCTGCCCAGGTAACTCTCCTGCGGGGAAGCGTGCTTGCCCGCCAACGCCGGCATCTCGGGCGCCGGCGAGTACGGCTCCAACTCCTCGGGCGGCAGGTCCGGCAAATCCAAGCGCAATTCGCGATACTCCGTGCGTCCCGTGCCCGCCGGAATCAAGTGGCCCATGATGACGTTCTCCTTCAGGCCGATGAGGTGGTCGACCTTGCCGGAAATGGCCGCCTGCGTGAGCACGCGCGTGGTCTCCTGGAAGCTGGCGGCGGAGATGAAGCTCTCCGTGCCCAGCGAGGCCTTGGTGATGCCCAGCAGCCGCGCCTGGTAACGCGCCGGGCGCTTCCCCTCCTTCTCCACCCGCGCATTCGCCTCCAGCACCCGCGCCCGGTCCACCATCTCCTCGTGCAGAAACTCGGTGTCGCCCGGATCCAGAATCATCACCTTGCGCATCATCTGCCGGATGATGGTCTCGATGTGCTTGTCGTTGATGGAGACGCCCTGCAGTCGATACACCTCCTGGATTTCATACAAGAGATACTCCTGCGTCGCCTTCTCGCCCATCACCTCCAGGTAGTCGTGGGGATCGATGCTGCCGTCCACCAGCTTGTCGCCGGTAGCTACCCA
The DNA here is from genome assembly GCA_015075175.1 of bacterium. GTDB lineage: Bacteria > Hinthialibacterota > Hinthialibacteria > H5-UNCL2 > H5-UNCL2 > H5-UNCL2. The sequence continues at coordinate 359,062 of JABTUV010000005.1, read as the reverse complement.
GTCGCCATCACGAACCAGGAGGAACTTGCCCACCTCGACCTCGTAGCTGTCCAGAATCTCGCCGTCCTTGTTGGCGATGCAGATGATGCGGGTGCCGCGCTTGCGGCGCTTGCCCAGAATTTTCTCCATCTCGGGGGTGATCTCGTCCGGCTTGGGAATGCGGATCCAGCCGTCGAGCTTGGCGATCACGGCGAGGTTGCGGGGCTTGGGCCGGCGCGCCTCGAACAGTTCCTCGACCCGCGGCAGACCGCCGGTCACGTCGCGCGAGCGCGAGGACTCCTTGGGAATCTTGGCCAGGATGTCGCCCGGCGCCACCGCCTCCCCGTCGTGCACCATCAGCGTGGCCCCCGACGACAACGGGTGCACTTCCACGATCTCCTGCGCCTCGTTGACGATCTCGATGGAGGGATGCAGGTCCTCCTTGTGCTCCATCACCACCCACTGCGAGCGCTTGGTGTCGGGATCGCGCTTCTCACGCACGGTCACGCCGGCGGCGACTTCGCGGAAACGGCAGACGCCGCCGTGGGCGGCGATCTCGGCCTTGAAGTAGGGGTCCCAGCGCGCCAACACGTTGTCCTTGCGCGCCTTCTGCCCCCGCCCCGGCTCCACCACGTGAATCTCCCCGTCCTGGCAGAACACTTCCGCCCCGTCCGGCAGATGAATCACGGCCCCCAGCGGCAGCCCCGTCGTCAGCGACGGATACTCCTGCACGATCTTGCCGGTACTGGCCAGCTTGTGCCCCGCGAAGATATCCTCCCCGTCCTCCACCGCCAGATGGGCGCCTTCCGGCAGATGATACTCGTACAGCGTGTTGCCGGTGCGATCCACGATGCGCACGCGCGGCCGCTTCTCGGGCGGATGCTCCGTGATCACCGTGCGCAGATGATTGGTGTGCGGATCGATCTCGCGCCGCACCGTCACCCCATCCTCGATGTCGTACAGCCGGCACTTGCCCTCGAACTCGCTGATGACCGGAATGGCCACGCGCGCAATCGCCGTCCCCCGCGCGACTTTTTCGCCGTCCTTGCCCGTCAGGTAGTACCCGGGATGGATGGGAAGCTCCACCACCGTCCCGTCCTTGGCCTTGATCTGGGCGCGCGGACGCCGCTCCGGCCCGCCTGCCGGCGAGGGTATGACCTGAAGTGTCTTCTCGCCGTTCTTCTCCTCCCGGAAATAGTCGCGCGTGTTCTCGCCCGGCACGATGTCCAGATACGTCAGCGTGCCCGCCAAGGGCGACAGGAGCGGCATGTTGAAGGGATACCAGCGCGCCAACAGGTCGTTCTTCTGCACCTTGGCCCCGTTGGGGAAGAGCAGCGTCGCCCCCTTGGGAATGTCGGTGAACTCCTGCACGATCTTGCCCTTGGCTGAGCGCACGATCAGCCGCCCCCCGTGCGACAGCACCGCCCACTGGCCGGGAACGCGCTCGGAAACCTCGATGCCGTCGTAGCGCAACACCCCGGGTTCGTCCTCGCGCAGTTGCGTGGCCCGGCAGCCCGACCGCCCCACCACCGGCTGCGCCCCCGGCGCAATCACCACCGAATGGCCCGTGCGATCCACTACCGTGAACAGGTTGAAGTACTTCACCCGCCCCAGTTCGCCCTCGCGCAGGCCCGCCGGCGCCCCCGCCGCCGGGTCCGGCGAGGCGACCGCGATGCGCGCCTCGTTCTGCTCCACGATCCGCGACGTCGTCCCCCCGATGTGGAAGGTGCGCAGCGTCAACTGCGTGCCCGGCTCGCCGATGGACTGGGCCGCGATCACTCCCACCGCCTCGCCCAAGCGCACCATCTCGCCCACCGACAGGTCGCGCCCGTAACACTTGGCGCACACTCCCCGCCGCGACTCGCAGCTCATCACCGACCGGATGCGCACCTTCTCCACCCCGCTGCGCTCGATGGCGGTCGCCACCTCTTCCGTGATCATGTCCCCCATCTTCACCAGCGTCTGCCCTGTCAGCGGATTCTTCACGTCCTCCGCCGCCACCCGCCCCAGCACGCGGTTCAGAGCGACTCGATCACCTCGTCGCCTTCTTTGATGGCGGTCACGTCCATGCCCGAGAGCGTGCCGCAATCCGCCTCGGTGATGATCACGTCCTGGGCCACGTCCACCAGCCGGCGCGTCAGATAACCGGCCTCCGCGGTCTTCAGCGCCGTGTCGGCCAGACCCTTGCGCGCCCCGTGCGTGGAAATGAAGTACTCCAGCACCGACAGGCCCTCGCGCAGGTTGGCCACGATGGGCGTCTCGATGATCTCGCCCAGCCCGCCGGTCAGCTTCTTCATGGGCTTGTTCATCAGCCCGCGCATGGCCGCCAGCTGCCGCACCTGATCGTAGCGACCGCGCGCCCCCGAGTTGGCCATGATGTGGATCGGGTTGAACCCCTCCTGGTCCTCGCTCATCTCCCGCTTCATGATGTCGGACAGCTTGTCGGTAGCCGAAATCCAGCGGTCGATCACCTTGTTGTAGCGCTCCACGTCGGTGATCACGCCGCGCTCGAACTGCGTGATTACCTCGGCCACGTCCTGGCGGGCCTCCTCGATGATCTGTGGCTTCTCCTCGGGTACCAGCATGTCCGTCACCGAGATGGACAGGCCGGACAACTTGGCGTAGCGGAACCCCAGATCCTTCAGCCCGTCCAGCACCTCCGCCGTCTTGGACTGCCCGGCCGAGCGATAACACGACAGCACCAGCTTGGACAGCTGGCCCTTGGTCATCAGGCGATTGATGAAGCGCAGCTGGGGCGGCAAGGCCTCGTTGAAGATCACCCGCCCGATGGTGGTGCGGACGCGCGAGCCGGGCGTGCTGTCGCCCGCCCACTCCTTCTCCAGCCGCACCTCGATCTCCTCCTGCAGCGCGATCACGCCGTGCTCGTAGGCGGACATGGCGTCTCGGCAGGACGCGAACCGCCGAATCGCCCGCCCCGCCGACAGACTGGGGCGAATCTTGGTCAGATAGTAGCAGCCCATCACCATGTCCTGGCTGGGCGAGGCCACCGGATGCCCGCTCTGCGGCGAAAGGATGTTGCGCGAGGCCAGCATCAACTGCTTGGCCTCCTCGATGGCCAGCCGCGACAACGGCACGTGCACCGCCATCTGGTCCCCGTCGAAGTCCGCGTTGAAGGCCGAGCAGGTCAGCGGATGCAACTTGATCGCCTTCCCCTCCACCAGCACCGGCATGAACGCCTGGATGCCCAACCGGTGCAGCGTGGGGGCGCGGTTCAAGAGCACCGGATGGCCCTGGATCACCTCCTCCAGCACGTCGAAGACGTCCGGATCCTCGCGCTCGATCTTGCGCTTGGCGCTGCGGATGGTGGAGACCTCGTCCAGCGCCTGCAGGCGGTTGATGATGAAGGGCTCGAACAACTCGAGGGCCATCTTCTTGGGCAGGCCGCACTGGTGGAAGCGGAGCTCGGGGCCGACCACGATGACGGAGCGGCCGGAGTAGTCGACGCGCTTGCCCAAAAGGTTCTGGCGGAAGCGGCCCTGCTTGCCCTTGAGCATGTCGGCCAGGGACTTCAGGGGGCGATTGTTGCTGCCCTTGACGGGACGGCCGCGGCGGCCGTTGTCCAACAGGGCGTCGACGGCCTCCTGCAGCATGCGCTTCTCATTGCGGATGATGACCTCGGGAGCGCGCACTTCCGCCAACCGCCGCAGACGGTTGTTGCGGTTGATGACGCGACGATAGAGATCATTGAGGTCGCTGGTGGCGAAACGGCCGCCGTCTAGGGGCACCAGCGGCCGCAAATCCGGCGGCAGCACCGGCAGGACGTGCAGGATCATCCACTCCGGCCGGTTGCCCGAGTTGCGGAAGTCCTCCACGATCTTCAGCCGCTTGATCGCCTTCTTCACCTTCTGCTTCGACTTGGCGCCGGTGATGATCCCCCGCAGCTCGGCCGCCATCTGGTCCAGGTCCATGGAGAGGAGGATCGACTCGATCGCCTCCGCTCCCATCCCCACCTCGAAACTCTCGCCGTACTCGTCCAGCGCCTTCTGGTACTCGCTCGCCGAAAGGAGCGTGCCCACCGAAAGCGCGGTGTCGCCGGGATCGGTGACGATGTACTCCTCGTAGTAGATCACCTTCTCCAAGGAGCGCAGCGAGATGTCCAAGAGGTTCGCCATGCGGCTGGGCACGCCCTTGGCGAACCAGATGTGGGCGACCGGCATCTGCAGCTCGATGTGTCCCAATCGGTTGCGGCGCACCTTGGACTGGATCACCTCGACCCCGCAGCGGTCGCAGGTGACGCCCTTGTGCTTGATGCCCGAGTACTTGCCGCAGGCGCACTCGTAGTCCTTGTGCGGCCCGAAAATCCGCTCGCAGAACAACCCGTCCGCCTTCGGCTTGTGCGTCTTGTAGTCGATCGTCTCGGGATTCTTGACTTCGCCGTGGGACCAGCCGCGGATGGTCTCCGGCGAAGCCAACCCGATGCGGAACGCCACGATGCGATTGATGTCGCGGATTTCAAAATCCGCGCGCGCAAACGGCGACACGGGCTGTTCGGAACTCAACAACGGTGTAGCGGCCATCTTAGCCATCCTCTCCCAGGTTCGTTCTGCGACCGAAAATAGGACCCATAGGACCGATAGGACCTATAGGACCGGACTGATGTTTACATCAGTCCTTGCCCACCAGCTTCCTGACGGCGGCCTGCTTGCTCACCGTCTGAGCGGCGGCCGCGGCGTCCAGCGACTTCTTGGTGTCCACTACCATCTGCGCCGCCGCGTCCTCCGCCTTCTCGACCAGCTCGACCCCCAGCCCCAGGCACTGCAGCTCCTTGATGAGCACGTAAAACGACTCGGGCAGTCCCGGAGGTCGCGTAGGCTCGCCCTTCACGATCGACTCGTAAATCTTGTTGCGGCCCACGATGTCGTCGGACTTGACGGTCAAGAGTTCCTGCAGGGTGAAGGCGGCTCCGTAAGCCTCCAGCGCCCACACCTCCATCTCGCCCAGGCGCTGCCCGCCGAACTGCGCCTTGCCGCCCAAGGGCTGCTGCGTGACCAGCGAATACGGACCGATGGCCCGCGCGTGAATCTTGTTGTCCACGAGGTGGTTGAGCTTCATGATGTAAATGTTGCCGACGCACGCGCGCTCGGCGAACGGCTCGCCCGTCTTGCCGTCGTATACGGTGGTCTTGCCGTAACGCTCCAGCGTGGCGTCGATGATCTGCCGCGTCTCCTCCTGCGAAAGCCGGTTGCCCCGCGACAGGGTCTCGCGAATCTCGGTCTTGGTGCGCGCGGAGGTCTCCAGATCGTAGGAGCGCTTGATGGCGGCGGCGATCTGGTCGGGCTCGCGCAAGCCGTTCATCTCCTCCGCGATCGCCGCCTGGATGCTGCCGCGCCCGTAGCGCCGCACCAGGTCCGCCTGCCGCAGCGCCAGCGCCACGTCCCACTCCTTGGCCCCGTCGAACACCGGCGTCGCCACCGACAGGCCCAGAATCTCCGCCGCCTTGCCCATGTGCGTCTCCAGCACCTGCCCCACGTTCATGCGACTCGGCACTCCCAGCGGATTGAGCACGATGTCCACCGGCGTGCCGTCCTCCAAAAACGGCATGTCCTCCATTGGCACGATCTTGGCCACCACGCCCTTGTTGCCGTGCCGCCCCGCCAGCTTGTCGCCCACCTGCAACTTCCGCTTCTTGGCCACGTACACCTTCACCAGCTTGATCACGCCCGGCGGCAGGTTGTCCCCCGCCTTGATGTAGTCGATTTTCTTCTCGTACTCCTGCCGCACCTCCTCCATCCGCCGCCCGTACTCCAGCCGCAGCCGGTCCAGCTGCTCGCCGTGCAGAATCCCCACCTCCCCCAGGTTGGCCGACTCCAGCTTCTTCATCTGCGTGCGCGTCAGCGTGGTTCCAGCCGGCACCAACACCTCGCCCGTCTCCCGGTCGATCACGTCCCCCGCCACCACCTGGTCGCGCAACAACTCCAGCGTCTTGCGCGTCAAATCCTCGGAGAGCTGCTCCAGCGCCTTGTCGCGCTCGCTGGACAGCCGCTTCAGCTGCCGCTGGTCCTCCACCTTCCCCTTGCCCGTGCGCGTCTTGCGCGAGAACACCTTCACGTCGATGACCGTCCCCTCCGTGCCCGGCGGCGCCTTCAGGCTGATGTCCCGCACATCCTCCGCCCGCTTGCCGAAGATGGCCCGCAAGAGCTTCTCCACGTTGGTCGTCTGCACCTTGCCCTTGGGCGAAATCTTGCCCACCAGGATGTCCCCCGGCTTGACCGGCGCGCCCACCCGGATGATGCCGTTCTCGTCCAGGTTCCTCAGCGCCTCCTCGCCCACGTTGGGAATGTCCCGCGTGATCTCCTCCTCCCCCAGCTTGGTGTCCCGCACCTCGATCTTGAACTCCTCGATGTGAACCGACGTGAACACGTCGTCGGTGACCACCCGCTCCGAGCACACGATCGCGTCCTCGAAGTTGTAGCCCTCCCACGACATGAAGGCCACCGTCAGGTTCTTGCCCAGCGCCAGCTCGCCGTGATCCGTCGCCGGTCCGTCCGCGATCACCTCCCCCTTCACCACCCGCTGCCCCTTCTTGACGATCGGCCGCTGGTTGATGCACGTGTTCTGATTGCTCCGCATGAACTTGGCCAGCAGATAGGTGTCCGTCTCCGTCTCCGTGAGCGGGTCCTCGACTCGGTCGGCCCGCACCACGATCTTCTCCGCGGACACGTACTCCACCACCCCCGAGCGCCGCGCCACCACCACCACCCCCGAGTCCTTGGCCGCCCGATACTCGATCCCCGTCCCGATCAGCGGCGCCTCCGACCGCAGCAGCGGCACCGCCTGCCGCTGCATGTTCGACCCCATCAACGCCCGGTTGGCGTCGTCGTGCTCCAGAAACGGAATCAACGCCGCCGACACCGACACCAACTGCATCGGCGACACGTCCATGTAGGACACCTTCGACGGCGCCACCCGCGGAAAATCCCCCTGGTGCCGCGACAGCACCATGTCCCCGACGAACTTGCCCGACGCATCCGTCGCCGCGTTCGCCTGCGCAATGTAGACCGCCTCGCGCGGCCCGTTCTTACCGTCGCCTCCCGCCGACAGGTTCAAATCCTCGTCGTCCGCCGACAGATAGTCGATCTTGTTGGTCACCCGGCTGTGTTCCACCACCCGATAGGGCGTCTCGATGAACCCGAACTCGTTGATGCGCGCGTAGGTCGCCAGCGAGGAGATCAGTCCGATGTTGGGGCCTTCCGGCGTCTCGATCGGGCAGATGCGCCCGTAGTGGGTGTGATGCACGTCCCGCACCGGAAAGCCCGCCCGCTCCCGGTTCAGGCCCCCCGGCCCCAAAGCCGACAGCCGCCGCTTGTGCGTCAACTCCGCCAGCGGATTGATCTGGTCCAGGAACTGCGACAACTGGCTGCGCCCGAAAAACTCGTTGATCGCCGACGTGATCGGCTTGGCGTTGATCAGGTTGCGCGGCATCACGCTCTCAAGATCCAGGATCGACATCTTCTCCCGGATGCTCCGCTCCATGCGCGCCAGCCCCAGCCGGAACTGGTTCTCCAACAACTCCCCGATGGTCCGCACCCGCCGGTTCCCCAAATGGTCGATGTCGTCGCTCTCCGCATCCTCGAACGTGAACGCCAGGATGTATCGCACCATCGCCACCAGGTCGTCCGGCGTCAGCGTCGTCGTGTCCAGCGGCTGGTTGACGCCCAGCTTCTTGTTCATGCGGTACCGGCCCACCCGCGACAGGTCGTAGCGCCGCGCATTGAAAAAGAGATTCTCCAACAGCGCCTCCGCCTTCTTGGGCATGGGCGGTTCGCCCGGCCGCAACATGCGGTACAGCTCCAGCTGCGCGTGCTGCATGTCCGTCGTCGGATCCTTGGCCAGCGTGGCGTAGATCATGGGATAGTGCTTGGCCCCCTCGGTGGCGACGTGCACCTTCACCGAGCCGGGCACACTGCGCAGCTTTTCCACCATGTCCTTGTCGATCGGCGCGCCCCCGTGGCAGATGATCTCCCCCGAGTCCGGGTCCACCACGTCGAAAACCGGAACCTGCCCCAAAAGATCCTTCTGCGGGGTCTTGCTGGTCACCTTCACTTCCTCGTACTTGCAGAAGAGATCGATGATCTCGTCGTTGGTCGAGAATCCGAAGGCGCGCAAGAGCGCCGTCACCGGCATCTTCCGCTTGCGGTCGATCACCACCGTGATCACCCCGTTCAGGTCGGCGTCGAACTCCAGCCACGCCCCCCGATTGGGAATGATGCTGGCCGACACCAGCTTGCGCCCGGACGAGTGCATCTCCGCCGTGAACACCGGCCCCGGCGAGCGATGCAACTGCGAAATTACGACCCGCTCCGCCCCGTTGATGATGAACGTCCCCTTCTCCGTCATCAGCGGCAGCTCGCCCAGGTAGATGTCCTCCTCCCGGATGTCGATCACCTCCGGGTTCTCCGACCCCGCCTCCCGCACCACCAGCCGCACCTTGATCCGCAGCGGCGCCGCATACGTCATCCCCCGGTCCACGCACTCCTGCACGTCGTACTTCGGCCGCCCCAACGCGTAGTTCACGAACTCCAGAACCGAGTTGTCCCGCCCCTTGATCGGGAAACTGCTGGCGAACACTTCCTGCAGACCCGTCTTGCTCCGCTTCTCCGGCAGCACGTCGATCTGCAGAAAACTCCGATACGACATCTGCTGGGTCTCGATCAGATTGGGCATGTCCATCGGACAGGGCAGTTGAGCGTACGAGTATCGCCCTTGTCCCCGCGTCTCTTGCTTCGTCATCGTGAACGCTCCTTTGACCGCGCCCGCCTGGACGCTGGTTCGAGAATGCCTTGGCGACTCTTTACTTCGGCTGCGTCAACAAAACTTGATTCAACTGAACCGCAACGAGTCGTGCTAACGTTTCCCACCCGCCCAAGGCAGTATTGGGAAAAACCACGCGAGATATCCCGCCGACGAGGAAGAATCGGCGCTTTGGCCCACCTGGGCCCGGTAGGAGAAATGAGTTGCATCGAGAGAGGATTCTGTTACGGTCAACGCGCTGGGAGTCAACGGCTTATCTTCCTCCGTGGGGTGTGGTAGGATCGGCCTCCACCCGGCGCCTCTCCTGCGACCTCGCCCGCACATGGGTGCGCGCTTGTCCGCAGGTTGAGCGCAAAATGAGGACCTTATTCCGCCTCACCTCCCATGTCAAGCAAAAAAGATGCCGGATATTTTTCACCCCCGCCCGCTTAACCCCGACGATTATCGCCATCTGGCCGAAAATCCGTTAATTTCTGATAGAAAACGCATTATTGACATAATCGCCGCCGCCATCTTTCTCGTCCAAGCCCTGCTTGCCCTCTTGGCCGCCGTGGGCCTCTTCTCCCCTGCTTCGGCCCAGGACCGTCCTCCATTATGGTGGATTCTGGCCATCGTCGTCGTGCTGGACGCGCCGGTCTTCGTGCTGGTCGCCTCGCGACTCGCCTCCGAGGCCGCCGGCAAAGGCGCTCGCCACGCCGCCGCCGCCGCCGTTCCCATGATCGTCCTTCCCCTCGCCTGGTGCATCGTGACGGGCGTGTTGGGGCTCATCAGCCCCCTCCTGGGCGCGACTCCGCCCATCGTCGCCAGTTTCATGGCGGTCGGGTTGCTCGCCCACTGGCCTCTCTACTTCGCCTATCGCGGCAAGGCGGTGGACCTGATGCTGGTCGAACTTGCCCGCGAGGAAGACGCGCGCCGCCGCCCGTGACCCCCCCTTAACAAGACAAGTTGAGGGGAATCATCCGCCCGGCGCCACCCCTCGGTACTCAATGGGGTGCAATCCCCAACACTCCGCCATCCACACCGCGCCGGGCGCAACTACGCCCTCGCCCGCCGATTGACATCCCCCTCCCCGCTCTCTACGCTGCCTCCCACGCTCCATCCCCGGAGGCTCCCATGCGCGTTTTCGCCCTCTTCCTCTTGTTGTGCGCAACCGCTCTCGCCGCATCCGCACATGGCCCGCTGGACGATCTCGCCCGCATCGACGCCGGCTTCACCTCGCATCGCGCCAGCAGCTACAACCCTACCGGCGAGAACCGCGACTGGTGGTGGTTTGAACCGGGAGAGACGAAGACGCTCCTGGACGCATCCGGCGCGGGAATCATCCACCACCTCTGGATGACCATCGGCAGTACCGAGGCGCGCTACGGCAGCCGCATGGTATTGCGCACGTACTGGGACGGCAGGCCGTATCCCAGCGTCGAGGTTCCCGTGGGCGACTTCTTCGGCGCCGGCTTCGGCTACCAGAGTCCCTTCGCCAACGCGCTCTTTGAAGTCAGCGCCGAGGGCCGCGCCCGCAACTCGTTCATCCCCATGCCCTTCGCCCGCGGCGCGCGCATCACGCTCACCAATGAAAGCCGCGACAACCGCTGCCGCGTCTTCTACTACGTCGATTATCGCAAGTACGACCGACTCCCCCGCAACCTGGGACGCTTTCACGCCCAGTACCGCCAACAGTTCCCTTGCACGGACGGTAATTTCACCATCGTCGAGGCGACCGGGGAGGGCCGCTATCTCGGCTGCCATCTCTCCTGCAAGAACAACCGGGACGCCTGGATGGGCGAGGGCGACGACATGATCTACATCGACGGCGACAGCTTTCCCACGCTCTATGGTACCGGCACCGAGGACTACTTCGCCGACGCCTGGGGCTTTCGCGCCTTCGCTCATCCCTACCACGGCCTCTCGATGTTTTTGGGCGCGGAGTGGAAGAACGCCGTGCATACGGCATATCGCTACCACGTGCAGGACCCCATCGTTTTCAAGAAGAGCATTCGCGTCACCCTCGAGCACGGCAGCCGGAACGATCGCGCCGACGACTGGGCGAGCGTGGGCTTCTGGTATCAGAAGCAGCCGGTCTCGGTCGCCGGCACGCTTCCCCCCGTGGATGCCAGGCTCCTGCCGTATCCTGCCGTGATCGACGTCGCGACCTCCGTCCGACTGCCGGGCGAGGAACTCTTCGGCAAGCTGCAAGCCGCCGGCGGCCCGCTGGAAGTGCAGGACCTGACGTCGCGCGGAATGTTGGGCGTGCGCCAACTTCTCTTCAAGAACACCCGCCCCGAGGGGCGCCTGGGACTCATGCTCAGGAACCCCGGCCAGCCCGCCAACTGCCGCCTGCGCCTCCGGCTGTGTACCGCCCCCGACTACGGCGTCTGGCAGGTCTTCGTTGATTCCCTGCCTCTCGGCTCGCCCATTGACCTCTACAGCGAAAAAGTTAGCTTGGCAAAGCCCCTCGACCTGGGCACGATTCGCCTGGAGACCGGCGAGAAACTCATCGAGTTGCGCTGCCTCGGAAAGAACGGCTGGTCCACGGGCCGGCTTCTGGGATTGGTCGAACTGGAGTTGACGAGATGAAACAACATCGCCGCGCGTTCATCAGGCAGTCGCTGGCGGGCGCCGCGGGGTTGGCGCTGGCCGGATGCGGCCAGGCGCCGCACCGTACCGCCGGCGCCGCGCAACTGCGGGTGCGCGGAGCCAATGAGGACATCCGCGTCGCCGTCATCGGCGTCGGCAGCAAGGGCGCCGGACACGTGCGCCATTTCCACGGCCTGCCCGGCGTGCGCATCGTCGCCCTCTGCGACGCGGACACGGCCCAACTCGCATCTTCCCTCCAGTGGTTGTCCGAGCGCAACCAGTCCCCGCGAATCTGCCAGGACATGCGCGAAATCCTGGACGCCCCCGACGTGGACGCCGTCGTCATCGCCACCCCCAACCACTGGCACGCGCTGGCGACCGTCTGGGCCTGCCAGGCGGGCAAGGACGTCTACGTCGAAAAACCCGTCGCCCATTGCCCCTGGGAAGGCCGGAAGATGATCGAGGCGGCGGAGAAGTACGGCCGTATCGTACAGGCGGGCACGCAACTGCGCTCCGATCCGGGTACCGCCGCCGCCTTCGAGTACATCCGCCAGGGCAATTTAGGCAAGGTCCTTCTGGCGCGCGCCGTCTCCTATCGCCTGCGCCGCGGCATCGGCAAGGTCTCCGGTCCGCAACCCATCCCCGACAGCGTCAACTACGATCTCTTCTGCGGCCCCGCGCCCAAAGGTCCCCTCCTGCGCAAGAACCTGCATTACGATTGGCATTGGTTCTGGAATTTCGGCAACGGCGACCTCGGCAACCTCGGCGTGCACCGGCTGGACCTCATTCGTTCGCTCCTGCGCTATCCCCACCCGCCGCCGCGCGTGCTCTCCGTCGGCGGGCGCTTCGGCTTTGACGACGACGGAGAAACCGCCAATACGCAGCTGGTCTATCACGATTACCCCGTCCCCATCATCACGGAAATCCGCAATCTGCCCGCCCGCGCCGGTGCAACCGCCGCGCCCCACTATCGCAACCTGCGCGAAGCGGTCGTCGTCGTATGCGAGGGGGGATGGTTCGGCGGTTACGCGGGCGGCTGGATTTACGACAACGACAACAAACGCGTCAAGCAGTTCGAGGGCGACGGCGGGGCTGCCCACGCGCAAAACTTCATCTCCGCCGTGCGCAGCCGCCGGCGGGAGGAGCTGGTCTGCGACGTCGCCGAGGGCCACGCCTCCGTCATGCTCTGCCACCTGGGCAACATCTCGCATCGACTGGGGCACGAGGCCTCGCCGCAAGAGGTGCACGCCGCGCTGGCGGGCGACGCCGACATGTTGGAAGCTTGGGAGCGCATGAAGGAGCACCTGGCGGCCAACGGCATCGACCTGGCAAAGACCCGCGCCACGCTGGGGGCGCTGCCAGAGATGGACCCTGAGACGGAGACCTTCGTCGGTAACGCTTCGCCCGCCGCGCCAACCAGTTGGCCCGCGACGCCTATCGCCGGCCCTATGTCCTGCCCGAGCGCGTGTGAGGAGGAAGCGAGTGGAGAGAGTTTCCGCCGCGCGTTCGTTACTGCCTCCGCCCTGGCCCTGACGGGTTGCGGTCGGTCCCTCCTGCGCTGCTCGGCTAGCTCCCGCCCCATGCGGGTCGGGCTGGTGACCTATCAATGGGGCAAGGATTGGGACCTGCCCACGCTGCTTGCCAACTGCAAAGCTGCGGGCATGGAGGGCGTCGAGTTGCGCACGACCCACAGGCACGGCGTCGAGCCGAGCCTCTCCGCCGCCCGGCGGCGCGAGGTCAGGGCGCGCTTCGCCGACAGCCCCGTCGCCCTGGTCGGCCTGGGCAGCGTGGTCGCGCTCGACTCCCCCGATCCCGCGCAACTGCAGCATCAGATCGAGGACGGGCGCGCCTTCGTCCTCTTGTCGCGCGACGTGGGGAGCTCGGGCGTGAAGATTCGCCCCAATTCCTCCCATGAGCGCGAGGGCGTCCCGCGCGAAAACCCTCGAACAGATCGGCCGCGCCTTCGGTCAACTGGCCCGCTTCGCCGCCGATTACGGCCAGGAAATCCGCATGGAGATGCACGGCGACTTCACCTCGGGCGCGGACATCCGCCGCATCTGTCAGATCGCCGACCATCCCAACGCGCGGGTATGCTGGAACTGCAATCCCGCCGACACGCGCCCACCCGGCCTCGTGGAGAACTTCCAACAGGTCCGACCTTACTTCGGCGCCACCCTGCACACCCACGACCTGGACAATCCCAGCTATCCATGCCGCCAGTTGGCACAGCTCTTGGTTCAGAGCGACTATCGCGGCTGGATTCTCTTTGAAGAATCGCGCGCGATCCATGATCCCATCGCCGAGTTGTCCCGCCAACGCAAACTGTGGGAGAGCTGGACGGCATAGCATGTGGACTGCGGCAGCTTGCGCCCCGACCAACGTTTGCGACTCATTCTGACCGCTGGGAGAAATCTTCCTGCGCGTTACCGCGGGTCGAATGCGACAGAAGATTTCTCCGCGGTCGAATGACAGTAGGTGCGCACCGCGCACCGCTCACGCCTCCCGACCATGTTGCTGTAGGGTGCGCACCGCGCACCGACTCACGCCTCGCGGGTCGCCGTGGGTGCACTGCGCAAGATCACGCCCTCGCGGTCCACGCTGCCGTAGGGTGCGCACCGCGCACCGACTCACGCCTCGCGACCACGTTGCCGTAGGGTGCGCACCGCGCACCGACCTCACGCCTCCTGACCATCGCTGCCGTAGGGTGCGCACCGCGCACCGACTCACGCCTCGCGACCATGCTTGGTGCGCGGTGCGCACCTTACGCCATGGAGATTCTCACATCGTCGGCGACATTGCCCAAAATGGTATAATCGCAGCCCGTCTCCTGCAGAATCGATCCCGGCACGCACGGATGCACTGGCCCGTGCGCGACCAGCCGCGCGATGAAACGCTGCCACGAAATCCCCCAGCCCAGGTCGCCGTCCAGCCAGAACGAGCGATGTTTCGCCATGAGAATCTCGCGCGGCCGATGCTGGCGGTTTTAGGCGGCACCCAGCCCAATCCCCGCCGAAACTGTGCAACGCGTTCTGCATGATGGTCATCGGGTTGAGCTCCACGATCCGCCCATGCTGTGATTTATAGCCGGAAGATCATCGAGAAAATCCAGCCCCAGATGGCTCTCCCAAAACGCGATGCCCGCACCAGCCGATCCCCGTAGCAGCAGTCCACCCCTGCCCGCGTCCTCCATCAGCTTGTAATAATCGTTGATGTTCCTATCGGTGGAAAATGGATGTTTTCGGTCTGCCGCAGCGGGCGCGTCGATCAGGCTGGAAAATGCTCGTGCATCGCCGTCGCAAACGAGCCTTCCCAGTCGGCGGGCGCCGTCATGCCGTTTTCGTCCGCGTATTCATCCATGTTAAAGGTCGCCACGTGGTCGCACGAGATGCCCAGTCGATTAATCATCGCGGCGGCGATTTCGTACTGCGGAACCGGCCCGACCGGGCAGGATGGCGACGAACCTTCTTCCCGCCTTGCGTGCGGCGTCGATGCGCTCGACGAGATCCAACGCGAACTCGCTGTAGAATCGCACCGGATCGTCCACGATGCGAATATGAAAATCGGGGTTCTTGTGCCGGGTCAGGTCCGCCTGCTGGATCGCCTGCGCGCGCGCGCAGGCCTCGCGTCGCGGAAGGGAAATGAACTGGGCAAGATCGGGCGCAACCGTGACCTGGCCTGTTCCTCCTCACAAACCTTGCGCAGCCGAATCTGGACTACGGCTGTTTGCTGCCGCGCGGCACGCAGCACGCTGCGCAACTACGACAAGAGCCCATCAGACGTCCCGCCTGCGGAAACGGATGCCCTGATGCAGCGATAACCCTCCCCGAACGCGCAGCCCGCCTGGCGTCCCCTGCCTCTCCGCCCACCGGCGCATGGAAAGCAGATAATCATCCTCCCTGTGCTGAGCGGCCAGCCACGCCCGCTGGCTCTCGTGACAGCCCAGCATCGCCTCTTTCTTCTCGATCACCGACGAAACGTCCACGATGAACGAGGCCGGCGCGCACTGACCCTCGCGGTCCACGAGCGCCACCGGGTCCGCGTAGTAAACTTCCTGGATGGCCGCCAGCGGCGCTCGCCCTCCGCCGGCCAGTTGGGCATGGTCGCGCAGAAACAGGCCTCCCGCGCCAGCACCGAGACCTGCTCGTGGTCCATCATGTAATCCACCGGCGCGTGCGTGATCACGCACTCGGCCCGCGCCCGGCGCAACTCCGCCACGATGCGCGTCTTCAGCCGCGCGTTGTAAACAACCGTCAGGTCGTCCTCCCCCAGGCACGCGAAACTCGCGCCCAGAAGCTGCGCCGACGCCTCCGCCTCCCGTCGGCGTATCGCCGCGATGCCCTCGCGCTCCAGCGTCATGCTCCCCATGTCGCCCCGGCACACCACGACCAGATGGATCCGACACCCCCGCTCGCGCAGTCGCCACAACGTCCCCCTGACCAGGATTTCCAGTCGTCCGGATGCGCCATCACCACGGCGACGGAAGGCGGCATCTGACGTCCTTTCGCAAATGCGGGTGGTGCAGGTTTTCCTGCCTGTGGACTGACGAATGCGATTGCGATTTCGTGATCGTATCTTAATCGTAATCCTGCTCGTGCTCGTAAATCGTTAGCCATTCTCGATTACGAGTACGACTCAAGATTACAAAGAGACCTCAGCCCAGCCTGACATCTTCACCGGCCGGCCCAGCCTGCCGACCGATCCGCGGCGAATATCACTTCGTGGGTATACAGCGCCTGGGTGAGTTCGTGAGCGGCATCTCGCGGTCCTGCCTGATCGCTCGAAGAACGCCTGAACTGCGTCTTGTACGGATGGTCGGCCACGTCGCCGGAATCCATCAGCTTCATCGACAGCCGGCTCCAGGCGTCGCCTTTCAGACCCGCCAGCTTGTTGGAATGAAACTTGTCGTCCAAGAGCGCACCTTCGCTTCCCACCAGGTGCACGTGAAAGTAATAAGGCTGACTGCAATCGATACAGGATGTGACCTTGCCCACGCGCCCGCTCCTGAACTTGAGTACCGTCACGGCGGTCGTCGGATACTCGTAGGGCGCATAGTCGGAACCGGCGGAATGAGTGGAATAGCTGAACACCTCGTCCACGTCGTCCCCCAGGCACAGGAGCAGCGCGTCCATGGCGTGGCAGCCGGCGCAGAGGAGGCTGCTGCCGCCCTCCGGCTTGGTCGTGACCCACCCGAACTGACGATAGCGCGGATTGATGCCGTGATAGTAGTCCACCTCGCCGTAATGAAGCGCGCCCAGCAGACCCTGATCGATCACGGCCTTGGTCGCCAGGAACTGGCTGGAGAAACGGCACTCGAAGCAGACGCACGTGCGCACGCCCGCCTTCGACACCGCGTCCCTCAGCGCGCGGCAGTCGGACAGCGAGAGTCCGACGGGCTTCTCGACGATGATGTGCTTGCCGTGCTCGGCCGCGGCGATCGCTTGCGCCACGTGCAGGCTGGGCCGGCTGCAGATGGACACCGCGTCGATGTCCGGCTCCGCCAGCATGGTCTCCAGCCGCCCGTAGTAGCGGATGGGGCCGCCGTGCTGGCGTGAGAGCACTTCCGGATCCAGCGAACGCGACGAATGCACCGCCACCACCGACACGCCGGGAATCTGGTTGAGGGCCGCAATATGCGCCCCCGCCGCCCAGCCGTACCCGATGATTCCGACCTTCCACTCACGCATGGCTCAACCTCCGAGGGAATGCATGAAAACAGCAGGTTGATATCAACCAATGACAGCCTACCATACGGCGCCTGCGCGCACAAGCATCCGCCGCCGCTGCGCGGGGACAGTCGGCGGTTTTGCGCGCCCACCCCGCCATCCATGCAAGCTCCCCCTTCAAAATCGGCGCCAGTCCCTCCCCCGAAAATGGCCGCTCCTCAATGCTTCCGGCAAGAACAGAAACCGAGTCCTCGAGTAGCCGGTACTCCGGCGTATCGAGAGGACGGCCTCGATGCGGCCCGCCCGCCCCCGAGCCGCCTCGGTCTTGGGGGACAGTCGCCGATTTTGCGCGCCCACCCCGCCATCCATGCAAGCTCCCCCTTCAAAATCGGCGCCAGTCCCTTCCTCCTGCAAAGGGCGCCGCGGTGCGCGGTCTCTTTTCCCTTTCAGGCACGGCGCTTTTGGACTAAAATGCTGGTTTGGTGGACGCCGACTTGCGGCCGCAATCACCGGGAACGGGCGGGACATGGCAACCTTGCTGCACAATCGGGAGCTGGAGGCGGAGACGGACGAGAACCTGCGGGCGCGCCTGGATCCGGCCCGCCGTCCCCGCCACGTCGCCGTCATCATGGACGGCAACGGCCGCTGGGCGCGCCAACGCGGCCTGCCCCGCATCGAAGGCCACCGCGCCGGCATCAAGTCCGTGCGCGAGATCGTCACCACCGCCCGCGAACTGGAAATCCCCTTCCTCACCCTCTACGCCTTCTCGGTCGAAAACTGGAAGCGCCCCGCTTCCGAGGTCTCCGCCCTCATGCTGCTTCTGCGCAACTATCTCTGGCGCGAGAAAAAAACCCTCCTGGACAACGGCATCCGCCTCAACACCATCGGGCGCGTCCGCGATCTGCCCGAGCCGGTGTATCGCTCATTGGAAAAAGTCATTGAGGCCACCGCCGGCGGCCGCCACATGACCCTCTCCGTCGCGCTCAGCTACGGCGGGCGCGCCGACCTGTTGGACGCCGTCAACGCCCTGGTCGAGCAGGCCCGCCAGGGAACCCTGCCCCCGGGCGAAATCACCGAGCAGCGCCTGGCCGCCCATCTCTCCACCCGCGGCCTGCCCGATCCCGATCTTCTCATTCGCACCAGCGGCGAGCAGCGGGTCTCCAACTTCCTGCTCTGGGAGATCGCCTACGCCGAGCTCTTCATCACCCCCGTCCTCTGGCCCGACTTCCGCCGACGCCATCTCTACCAGGCTCTCCTGGACTACCAGGCCCGCGAGCGCCACTTCGGCGGCATCGGCGAGCAGAGAACCTGAAATCCGACCTCCCCCAAAAAGCTTTTTACATCCCCCGCCGTTTCAGTTACGCTTCCTTGCGTAGCGCACGCGCATGAAAACACTCATCCAACGACTCATCTTCAGTGTCCTCGCCCTCGCCGTCGTCGCCTTCGGCATTTTCAACCAGCCTTCGGCCGTCCCGCTACCCTGATCGTGGTCGAACTCTTCATCCTCTTCGCCTTGTGGGCGAGCCTGAAATTCTGGATCAAACTACATGCTGTCAGTTACGCGATCCGACCTCTCCATGCCCCATCTGATGTCCCCGTTTTCGCATTGGGAATCCTGCTGCCGATCCTCTTTTACCACGAGGAACAAGCCACTCTGGACGTGGGCGTGACGCTGCTCGTGTTCTGTTGCGGGCCGCTGCTCGTGCTCTTCGCCATGGCGGGCGGCGTCGCCAAGTTGATGGAGCGCATCGCCGTCTCCGCCTTCGCCTTTCTTTACGTCGTCCTGCCGCTTTCCCTGGCCGTCTACCTGCGCGAGACGGCGTCGCCGGCCACGCTGCTCTTCCTGGTCGTGGTAGCGACCGTCTCGACGGATACGGGCGCGTTCGTCATCGGCAGCAAATTCGGTCGCCGCAAGCTGGCGCCCGCCGCCAGTCCCAGCAAGACTTGGGAGGGCGCGCTCGGCGGCATCGTGTGCGCCTTGGTCATGGTCCTCCTCGTGGGAATGGCCATGGCCGCCGTGGGACTGGTCAAGCAGGGCCTGGAGGGCGCTTCCTTCTTCCTCATCCCGGGTTGGGGCATGGGCAAGGTACTGGCGGCGACCCTCCTGTTCTCCATCTTCGGCCAGTTCGGCGACCTGGCGGAATCTATGTTCAAGCGCCAGGCGGGCGTCAAGGACTCCGGCAACGGCCTGATGGGACATGGGGGGGTCTTAGACCGGATCGACTCGCATCTCTTCAACCTGCCGCTGGCGGCGGCGCTCAAACTCATCTTCTAGGGGGCTTGGCATGGGAAGACTGGCACGCGCCGGCTGGGGGCTCCGCAAGTTCACCCCCGAAGAATGGCGCAAGTTTCAAAAACTCGCCCGCATGGTCAAAGCGCATCCGCAGGCCGAGGCCGAGATGCGCCGCTTCTCCGAGGCCGTCTTCCTGCGCGGCCTGCTGCCCGTCGATGCGGAGTACTTTCCCGTGACCCTCTGGGAGAACGGCGGGGGGGAGTAGCTCGGGCAGAGACGCAGAGAAAGCTCGCGCAGAGACGCAGAGAAAGCTCGCGCAGAGACGCAGAGAACGCGGAGAGTTCATAGGATGGTCTCCGTCCTATAGGTCCCATACGTCCCATACGTCCCATACGTCCCCCCCCTCCGCGCCCTCTGCGCCTCTGCGCGAACTCTCGCTCTCGCCCCCACCGCCCCCTCCGCCACTCGGCGCGAACCCTCTCACACTCTCGCCACACTCCGCGCCCTCTGCGCCTCTGCGCGAACTCTCCCTCCGCGCCCTCTGCGCCTCTGCGCGAACCCTCTCTCCCTCTCTCCACCCTCCGCGCCCTCTGCGCCTCTGCGCGAACTCTCTCTCTCCCCCTCCGCGCCCTCTGCGCCTCTGCGCGAGCTTTCTCTGCGTCTCTGCGCGAACTATCTCCGCGTCTCCACCCCGATTCGCGGGCACCACTCCGCCAGCGCGCATCTCTCGCACTTCGGCCTGCGCGCGCTGCACGTCTCCCGCCCGTGAAAAATCAGCCGGTGCGACAGGTTGATCCACTCGCTCTCGGGAAACTTCCCGCACAGGTCCAGCTCGATCTTCTCCGGAGTCTTCTCCGCGCTCCAGCCGAGCCGCTGCGCCAGCCGCTCCACGTGCGTATCCACCACGATCCCGCTGGCGATCCCGTAGGCGTTGCCGAGTACCACGTTGGCCGTCTTGCGGCCCACGCCCGGCAGCGCGGTCAGCGCCTCCATCGAGCGCGGAACCTTCCCCCCGTGCTTGTCGGCGTTGGCCCGCATGGCGGCCATGATATTCTTCGTCTTCGAGTTGAAGAAGCCCGTGCTGCGGATCATCTCCGCCAGTTCCAGGGGATCGGCCTCGGCATAGTCGCGCGCCGTCTTGTACTTCGCAAATAGCGCCGGCGTGACCATGTTGACGCGCTCGTCCGTGCATTGCGCGGAGAGAATCGTCGAAACCAGGAGTTCGATGGGATTCCGATGGTGCAGCGCGCACCTGGGATCGGGATAGAGCTTCTTCAGCGCCGCCAGCATGGCCGCCCGGTCGCCGTCGGAAACCAGTCTGGCTTTACGCATTCAAGCACTCCTCGCGTAGGGTGCGCACCGCGCACCAAATCGCCGCATCGGTGCACAGTGCGCACCGCGCACCAAATCGCCGCATCGGTGCGCGGTGCGCACCCTACCGTCGCTCCGCCGACTCTACCACATGAGCCGGCGTGGGGAATAGGGCGCCCACGACGAACGTCACCAGGCCCCCCACCATCACATACCACGTAAAGGCCACGCGCGGCAGCCACGCCGGCCAGGAGAGTACCGGCGCGCCCGCCAGCCAGTTGACCGCTTCCATCGCCAACCCCGAAAAGAGGAAGATGGCTAGGAGGCCGCACGTGACGGCGATCACGTTACCGGCGTCCGAGCCGCGCCGCTTGGTCAACATGCCCAATAGAAACACCCCCAGCATCGGCCCCAGTATGTATCCCGCCACGCCCAAGGCGATGGGGATGATGGTCAGTCGGGGATTCTTCACGTTGGCGTAAGCGAACGCGACCGCGATCAACACCATCAAGACGGCGAATAGCGCGGTGAAGATGCGCGCCGCGGCGACCTGGTGCGCGTCGCCCTTGCCCTTGCCGAAATACGCCAGGTACCAGTCGTTGGTCGCCGTGGTCGCCAGCGCGTTCTGCGCCGGCGACAGCGACCGCATCGCCGTCGCAAACACCCCCGCTAACACGAACCCCCGCACGACCGGCGGCATCACCGAGAGAATGTACTGCCCGAAGATGTCGTTGATCTTCTCCGGTTTCAGCTCCGGATGCTGCGCGTAGAAGGCGATCAGGAGCACCCCGATGAACGTGAACGCCGTGGCGATGGGCACATCCATGAGCGCGGCGGAGATCAGCGAGCGCCGGCTGCGCTTGTAATCCTCCGCCGTCAGCATCCGTTGCACCATGTCCTGGTCGGTCCCGAACGCCGCCATGTTGGTGAACGTCGTGGCGATGACGGCGGCAAAAAGCGTGTAGGGGTCCTCCAGGATCTTCTTGAACACCACCCAGGGAAGAAAGCCCTCCGGCAGGTTCTCAAACCCGGTGCGAAAATACCCGGCCGTAGTCTTCATTGTGGGCACGTGCTCCAAGAGCGGGCCGATGCCTCCGATGTGGTAGAAAAGCGTGCCGATGGCCACGAGCGCCGACGAAAACATCAGCGTGGCCTGGATGAGATCGGTCCAGATGACCGCCTTGATGCCCCCCAGCGTGGTGTAAATGCAGGTGATAAACGTCAGCGCGCCGATCGCCCAGGCATAGGGGACCCAGCTGTCCTGCACTTCAAATTGCACCGCCTCACGATGCCAGAAGAGCCGCCAGGCCAGGACCATCACCAGCGAGGGCACATACAGCCGCACGCCCGAGGCCAGCACCCGCATGAAGAGAAACAGCGCCGAGATGTAATTCTTCGAGAGAGGCCCGAAGCGGATGGCCAGAAAATCGTAGACCGTATACACGCGATAAACGTAATACGGCCGCAGGAAGATGTGTCCCACCAACACGCGCCCGATGATCAGGCCGAGCACCAGTTGCACGTAGGCCAGGCCCTTCTGGCTGTAACCCTCGGCGGGCGCGCCGATGAAGGTGGCCGCCGATACCTCGGCGGCGATGATGCTGGCCATCACCGCCCACCATGGGATGCGCCGTCCCCCCAGCGCGTAATCCAATAGGCTCCGCTCGCGCCGCCCCTCGTAAATCCCGATCAGCGTGATGCCGACGAAATAAACCACGATGATGCAGCTGTCGATGGCCAGCGCGGTGGGATTCATGCGGCGACTATAGACGTGCACTCACGCGCGTCAACCCCGCGCGGACGCGCCCCATAGGTCCTATTACGTCCCATTCCTCCTATTGCCAACCCCCCTGCTACCTTGTACACTCCCCTTTACCTCTTCCGAAAGGAGCTGCTGGTATGACCACCGTCCACATCCCCGGCGCCAAACTTGGCGTGGTGCAATTCATGGCCTACCCTGCGACTATGAAGGGCGAAGGCCCCATCTTGGACAGTTTCCGCGCCCTGTGCGCCGATCCAACCTGGGAAGTACTTGAAGTTACTTGGGTTAAGGACGCGCACACGCGGCTGGAGGCGATCCGCATGGCCGCCGACGCCCGCAAAACCATCGCCTATGGCGCCCAACCCCGCCTGCTCTCGCAGAAGTTGGATCTCAACAGCGCCGACCCCGAGGCCCGTGCCCGCGCCGTCGCTGAAATCAAAGCCGCCATCGACGAGGCCGTGGTCTGGAACGCCGTCGGCTGCGCCTTCCTTTCCGGCAAGGACCCCGGCCCGGAAGGCCGCGCCGATGCCAGAAAGCGCCTCGTCGACTCGATTAACGAGATCTGCGCTTACGCCGCGACCGTCGATCCCGACTTGCGCATCGTCCTGGAGACCTTCGACCGGCAGCCCTACGGCAAGAACGCCCTCATTGGACCCACCAGCGAAGCCGTCGAGGTCTGCCGGGCCGTCCGCCAGCATCATCCTCAGTTCGGTATCATGCTGGATTTGTCGCACTTGCCGCTCTTGGAGGAAACCCCCGACGACGCCATTTCCACCGCCGGCGACTGCCTCGTGCACGCCCATTTCGGTAACTGCGTGATGAAGAATCCCAAGAACCCCTACTACGGCGACGAACACCCCACGTTCGGCTGCCGGGACGGCGAGAACGACGTGGACCAGCTGGTCGACTACATCCAGGCGCTACGCCAGTCGGGCTACCTGGACTTGGAATCGCCCCGGATTCTCACCCTGGAGGTCAAGCCGATGGGAGCGGAGACGCCGGAAGGGGTCCTCTCCCATAGCAAAGACGTGATCCGCCGCGCGGCCGAGAAGCTTCATGTCCATTGAAATTGCGATCAGTTTGCAATAGTCTGGCGTCAACAACTGGGGCCGTCTCTGGATCGCCCATTCCCGGTTAGCGCATCCGTTCATCGCCGGACCCGCCGGCGCGGATGGGCGCGCGTAGTCGCGCAGCGTGCTGCGCAGGGGTGGAAGAAGCGCAGCACGCTGCGCAACTACGCATTGATCAACTTTGGAGGAATAGCATGGCCAACATCTACGTCACCCGTCTGATTCCGCAGCCCGGCATCGACATGCTCATCGCCGCCGGCCACCAGGTGGAAGTCAACCCCGACGACCGCGTCCTGACCCAGGACGAGCTGCTCGCCAAGGTCAAGGGCCGCGATGCGGTCCTCTGCTTGTTGACGGATACCATCGACGCAGCCGTGTGCGAGGCGGCGGCCGGCTGCAAGATCTTCGGCAACTACGCCGTCGGGTTCAACAACATCGACGTCCCCGCCTGCACCAGGGCGGGCATCGCCGTCACCAACACCCCGGGAGTCCTGACCGATGCCACCGCCGACATGGCCTGGGCGCTGCTCTTCTCCGTCGCCCGCCGCATCGTCGAAGGGGACAAGTACACCCGCGAGGGCCGTTTCAAGGGCTGGGGACCGCTGCTCTTCCTGGGTGGGGACATCACCGGCCGCACGCTGGGCATCATCGGCGCCGGCCGCATCGGCGAGAACTTCGCCCTCAAGAGCAAAGGCTTCAAAATGAAAGTGCTCTACTCCGACGTCAATCCCAACCCCACGTTGGAAAAGGAACTGGGCGCGACCAAGGTTGACATGGAGACCCTCCTTAAGGAGAGCGACTTCGTCTCCGTTCACGTGCCGCTCATGCCCGAGACCCGGCACCTGATCGGCAGAAAAGAGCTCGCCATGATGAAGCCGACGGCATATCTCATCAACACCAGCCGGGGTCCGGTCATCGACGAGGAGGCGCTGGTGGAAGCGTTGCAGAAGAAGACCATCGCGGGCGCGGGACTGGACGTTTACGAAGACGAGCCGGCGCTTAAGCCGGGCCTGACCGAGTGCTGGAACGCGGTCATTCCACCGCACATCGCCAGCGCCACCCTGGAGACGCGCACCAAGATGGCGACCATGGCGGCGGGCAACATCCTGGCCCTCCTGGAGGGTAAGCGCCCGCCCAACATCCTCAACCCCGAAGTCCTCCCCGCCAACCTGCGCTAACCCCTCCCCCCTTGACAAGGAGGGGAGATTCTCCGGCGTGCACCCCTTTGTACTCCAAGGGGTGCACGCCCGTTCGTAATCGTAATCTTGCTCGTGCTCGTAATCTCATTCCATATCGAGGCTCGATTAGGATTAAGAAGCGTGCGCGAGTGCCGTTTCTCAAAAAGTAGTTGCGGGAAACGAGAAACCGAGTCCGGCAATAGCGGTACCCGCGTATCGAGAGGACGACCGGGGCGCTACAACTTTCTTGAAACGGCGCTAGCCCTGCACGCCCGCCGCTTCCGCCAGATTGGCGATGCTCACCTGCTGCGCGACCGCCTCGACCATGCGCTGGAACGCCTGCCCCTCCGCGCTCCCCGGAGCCACCGCCAGAATCGGCCGCCCCGCGTCGCCCGCCTCGCGGATCGACAACTGCAACGGGATCGCCCCCAAAAACGGTACCCCCAGGCTCACCGCCGCCTTCTCCCCCCCGCCGTGGCTGAAGATGTCCTCGCGGTTGCCGCACTTGGGGCACTGGTAGTAACTCATGTTCTCCACGATCCCAAGCACCGGCGCATTCACCTTCTGGAACATCGCCAGTCCCTTGCGCGCGTCCAGCAGCGCCACGTCCTGCGGGGTCGTCACGATCACCACGCCCGTGAGGGGAATCAGCTGCGACAGGGTCAACTGCGCGTCGCCCGTACCCGGTGGCAGGTCGATCACGAGATAGTCCAGCTCGCCCCAGTCCAGATCGCCCAGGAACTGCCGGATCACGTTATGCAGCATGGGTCCCCGCCAGACCACCGGCTCGTCGGGTTGGAGAAAAAACCCCATCGACATCACCGACACCCCGTGCGCGACCGGCGGCACGATCTTCTTGCCGCGCTGCGGCGGCAAGGCGTGCACCCCCATCATGGTGGGCACGTTCGGCCCGTAAATATCGCAGTCCAGAAGGCCCACCGCCGCCCCTGTCTGCTGAAGCCCGATGGCCAGGTTCACCGCTACCGTCGTCTTGCCGACCCCGCCCTTGCCGCTGGAGACCGCGATGGTGTTCTTCACCTGCGGGATCAGCTCCTGCTCTTGCAGCGCGCGGTCCCGCGCCACGTTGGCCGTCATTTTGATGTCCAGCTTGCCCAGCTCGGGCAGGTTGCGTCGGACGGCCTCCTCGCAGTCGCGCCGCATCTTCTCCTTCAACGGACAGGCCGGCGTCGTCAGCATCAGCGTGAACGCCACGTCGCGCCCGCTAATGCGAACGTCCTGGATCATCCCCAGCTCCACGAGGTCTCGATGCAGATCGGGATCCTGCACACCCTTCAAGGCGGCCAGCACGTCTTGTTGCGAATAAGCCACGGCAGTGCTCCTTGGACAGTGTTAAACGATTGCAGAGGTTCACCCTACACGAGGCGGAAACGCTTCGCAAGCAATATCGTATAATTTTGGTGCGGTTTGGCGGGATTCAGGTTTCGCGGGCCCCGTCCGACGACTCGACGGCTTTTGTAGGCACGGCCGCGTCGCCACGGAAGATTTCTCCCTGCGGTCGAAATGGCAGCGTAGGAGAAATGACCGGTTAAGCGGCGTGACAGGTTAGGACTCGGTGGTTCCGGGACCTCCCGCCGGGTTAGGCTGGCCCGCCTCACCTTGCACCGCCCCGCACTGCGGGCAGATCGTCAGGCCCGCGTCGAACCCTTGCGCCTGGGGATGGCTGGACAGGTCGCGCACCATTAGGAAAACCAGCTCCCGCTCGCCCAGCCGGAGGGGCGTCAGTTGCGGTTGAACCGCGAACGCGGCGCCGTTCCGGCGCAGATGCCGGAGTTCTCCCAGGCCCGCCGTCCGGCCCGCCCGCGCCGCCTCGAACATCTCCATCTGCCGCTGCCGGCTGCTCGGCTCCACCAACTCCGGCAGCTGCTTCTCCAACAGCTCCTCCTCGCTGTAACCGTAGGCCTCCACCGCCGCCCGGTTGAAGTCCACCACCTGCCGCGAGAAGGCATCCACTACGAGAAAGATGTCGGAAGCGTTGCGAAACAGGTAGCGATACCGCCGCTCCGACTCGTGCGCCAGCCGCTCCATCCGGTCGCGCTGGGCCAGCTCGTGCGCCAACTGGTCCAGGCTGTGGCGCAGCGCCTCCCGGCTGTTGTCCAGCCGCAGCGTGATCCACGCCGCTACCAGAATCGCCAAGAGCGAATACAGCCGGTCGAAGGCGGGAGCCGGCGCCACGTCGTAACGTTCGTACGCCCAACCCAGCAACGTCAGCAGGATGGCCGCCGCCGCCACTACCAGGATGCGCGTGCGCCCCCACCAGATCGCCGCCAGGATCACCAGCAGCGGATACAGCACGGCCGGGGTAGCGCCGCCCGAGGTGTAGAGATCCACGGTGAAGATGGTGATGGCCATCGCGCCCAGGATGGCGTCCCACAGGGGCGCACCCGGCCGCACCCGGCCCAGTCCGCCCGGATCGATGGCACGCACCAGTTTGCCGAGGCGGCCTTCCCCCGGACGCCCACCCTCCCCGCTCATCCCATCCGGTGGAATTCCCGCTTCGGGCATCGCATCCCTCCTGCGCTCACTCCGACGCCGGTCGCACCAGGTGCGGGGCCAGCACGTTCAGCGCGCGCATGGGCACGTCCGCGTGGATCACGTAGCCGCGCCCGCCGATCTCCGCCGCCCACGGCGCCCCGCCCTCGCCCTGCGCCTCCGAGTGAATCACGACCTTGCCCCGCGCCGTCTCCAACTCGATGCGCCGCGACGGATAGTCCCCCGACAAGTCAATTCCGGGATCGTATTCGCCCTCCACCAGCGGAGCCTGCGAGAGCACGAAGAGAAAGTTCTCCATCACGCCCGCCGGCAGCCTCAATTCATGCGTGCTGCTCCAGATGACCGTCGCGTCGCGCACCTCCGCGAAAAACGCCTCGCCGGCGAAGTCTCCCCCCTCCGGCGCAAGCGTGAAGCGAATCTGCCGATTCGGTCCCCATCCCCACCAATCGTTGACGATGTACACGCGCCGCAACTCCCCCGGTTGGGTCGGCAGCAGCCCCGGCCGGAACGACAGGAAGGCCACGTACAGCAGCATGATCGCCAGGACCATGGCCGAAACGACCACGGGCGTCCAGCGTCCCCTCCGGGGATCACATACGCGCGCCGATTGCCTCCACATGGGCACACGATAGCACGAAATCCCGCCCCCTGCACGTCCCAGCCTCTCCCCCCTCACCCGGCGCTTCGCGCCGACCTCTCCCTCCAGGGAGAGGTCTTGTCCCCTCTCCCTCGGGGAGAGGGCTAGGGTGAGGGGGAGCGTCCCCTCTCCCTCGGGGAGAGGGCCAGGGTGAGGGGGAGCGTCCCCTCTCCCTCGGGGAGAGGGCTAGGGTGAGGGGGAAGTGACGGGGCGCCCACTTCCCACCACCCTGCGATCATGCTACGTTCCCCTCTCGGCCCTCGCCATCCCCAAGGAGGTTCTTCATGGGAGTCGTCATCGAGCCGTTCGCCGCCGTGCGCTTCGCCCCCGCCGCCGGCGATCTGTCCCAACTCGTCTGCCCGCCCTTCGACAACATCTCCGGCGAGCAGAAGCTCGAACTCTGGGCACGCCATCCCCATAACGCCGTGCGCCTCATCCTCTCCGCCGAGGGCGACCCCGACTTCTGGTATCCCCACGCCGCCCGCCGCTGGCGCGACTGGCAGGACCAAGGCATCCTCACTACCGACGCCTCCCCCGCCATCCATCTCTATGAAACCGAATACTCCGTAGATGGCCGAACTCTGGTGCGCCGCGGCTTCATCGCACGCCTCCGCCTGCCCGAGTCCGATTCGGACCAGGTCAAGCCCCACGAACGCACCTTCGAGGGACCCAAGGCCGACCGGCTCAACCTCTATCGGGCCACGAACGCTATTCTCTCGCCGGTATTCTTCATCTACCGCGATCCGCAAAAGGCCACCTTGCCCCTCTTGAGCTCCGAACACTGGGAGATGGAGGCCCGCGACGGCTTCGGCTTCCGGCATCGCCTCGCTCGCCTCACCGACCCGGCGGCAATCGCCGCGCTGGCCGCTGCCCTCGCCCGCTCCGAAGTCATGGTCGCCGACGGCCACCATCGCTTCGCTACCGCTCTGAACCTCCGCGACGAACTGCGCGCCCGCTACGGCCATCAACCCCACGCCCCTTGGAATTACACCCTCGTCTATCTCGCCCCCGTCGAGGACCCCGGCCTTACCATCCTGCCCACCCATCGCCTGCTCAGCTTCGGCGCGCCCCTGGATGTGCCCTACCTTCTTTCGCAGATGGAAAAACTCTTCGAGGTGTCGTCCGTCGATCACCTGCCGCTTCCCCGCGGCAAGGGCGAATTGGGTGTCGTCCTGCGCGAAGGCCAGTACCGCCTGCGTTTGCGCTCCGGCGTGCGCATGTTGGACTTCCTCCCCATCAACACCTCGCAGGCCTATGAGCACCTGGACGTCGTCCTCGCCCATACCGGACTCCTGCAGGAATGCCTGGGCATCGGCCCGGAGCAGTACGGGGAGAAACTGCGCTTCGTGCGCGGGGCGGGCGAGGCCGCCGCGCGCGTCCTCTCCGGCAAGTGCGACCTGGCCGTCCTCCTGCCGCCCACCTCCGTGGACGAGGTGCTCGCGGTCGCCGCCGCCGGCGAGAAAATGCCCCAGAAGTCCACCGATTTCTTTCCCAAGGTCCTGACGGGGATGGTATTCTATTCGCATGCATAGCTGCGCGGTGGCCTGGTCTCCAATTCGAGGGGGCGCCTTCGCGCACGGGCGCCTTCCACAATGATGGCGGAAAGAACCGTCGGCATTACGGGACTCCGTCCGCCCATCGCGCCCTCGATCACTACGGAGGCCCGGATTGGCCCGATTTCGTCCGTTTGAGGACAAGCTGCTCGACCGCATCGCCGCCGCCGCCTGGGTGCAGGCGGAACGGGCGGCCGGGCGCAGCGTCGTCTTCGCCAACGGCTGCTTCGACATCCTGCACGTGGGCCACGTGCGCTATCTTTCCGCCGCGCGCGCCGAGGGGGACGCCCTCCTCGTCGCCGTCAACAGCGACGCCTCGACGCGCCGATTGAAGGGCGCCGGCCGGCCCATCCTGCCCCAGGCCGAGCGCGCCCGCCTCGTGGCTTCCCTGGCGTGCGTGGATCGCGTCGTCATCTTCGACGAGGACACCGTCGAAAGCCTCCTCTCAGAGCTGCGCCCCCACGTCCACGCCAAGGGTACCGACTACACGCCCGAAAACGTCCCCGAGCGCGCCGTCATGGCCCAACTGGGCGGCCGCGTCGCCATCGTCGGCGATCCCAAGGACCACTCCACCCGCGACCTCCTCGCCCGCCTGCGAGGATGACGCGCCGGAGCGGCAAAAGGAGCAACCTCTTTCTCATGTTCGCCAATCTGAAGTACCTCTGGCGCATGGCCCGCTTCGCCCTCGTCGCGGCCGGCGTGGCGCTCAGCTTCTTCGCCCTCCTGGAGGTGCTGCGCGCGTACCAGACGCTTTCGGCCGTGCACGTCTGGCTGGGCCGCGCATTTCTCCTGCTGCTTTTGGGCGTCGTCGCCGGATCCGTCGCCTACTTCCTCCTGCTCCTGCGTTCCAAGCCTCGGATTCTCTCCCCACCCAGGATCAAGAACCGTGACGACGCGGGTGAGCGTGAACTCAGGAAATACTGCCGCTATCTGGTGCGCTATCTGGAGCGGCTGCAGGAGAATCCGATGCTCGCCCGCGACGAGCGCGCGCGCGCCTACCGCGAGCGCGAGGACCTCCTGCGCACCCTGGCCGCGGCGCCCTCGCACAACGCGCTCGCCGTCGCCATCCGCCGCGCCGAACGCGAGGCCATGGACCCTCTCATCGCCATCCTGGACCAACACGCCGAACGTGAACTGCGCGCCTCCGTGCGCGACGTGATGCTCGGCGTCACCCTCCTGCCCTATCGCTCCGCCGACCTCTTCATCGTCGTTTTCCGCAACGCCGGCATGATCGCCCGCCTCACCCGCATCTACCACGGCCGCCCGCTCCTCGGCGACCTCCTGCTCATCTTCTGGGACACGCTCAAGGTCGTCGCGACCGTCAACTTCCTCAATCTCTCCGGCAAGCTCCTGGAGTCGTTCGGTTCCTCGGTCCCCTTTTTCGGACGCATGGCGGACGCAGCGGCCCAGGGATTGGGGGCGGGCTACTTCACGTCGATTGCCG
The DNA here is from genome assembly GCA_015075175.1 of bacterium. Lineage (GTDB taxonomy): Bacteria > Hinthialibacterota > Hinthialibacteria > H5-UNCL2 > H5-UNCL2 > H5-UNCL2. Next base: position 328,378 of record JABTUV010000005.1, on the reverse strand, counting down.
GGCACGGCGCCATGGGCCGCTGCCGCGCCTATGCCGGTTGGGACGCCGAGACCGCCCGAGCTACCACGCGCCGCAATCTCGCCCGCTTCATGAAGGAGGTCTCCCAGATATTCACCACCGACGTCCTGCACTCCCTGTCGGGCAGCCAGTTGACGGACTGGTCGGTGGAGAAATTGGGAGCGTTCAGGAACATCGTCATTCAGGTGTGCGACCAGTTGGTGGGCAGTGGCGGGCCGCTGTCCGTCGAGGACGCCGCCGCTCCCGCGCAGCTTCCCGACCGGCGCGCCACGCGTCACCCCGGCCGCGCGCGCCGCGCCGCCCGCTGGCTGGGCGCCCGCTTCCGCCGCTAGTGCCGTTTCTAAAAAAGTAATTGCGGGAAAGGAGAAACCGAGTCCGGCGGTAGCGGTACACCGCGCATCGAGAGGACGAGCGGGCCGCTACGACCTTTTTTTCAACGGCATTTGTCGCGCAACCCGTTGCGCCTGCCTCCATTTGTGCATCCCTGTTCATTTTCGCACAAATCCCACCCCCCAGAGTCTCAACAACCCCCTGATTTTTCTCACATTCCGATTTGGTACACGGCGTGCTATCGTCCCCCCGGGTTAGTGCGGCGCGTACGCGACTCGATCAATTTTCTATCCCTACGACAAGGAGGACCGGGATGACTCCCAGCGAGATCATCAAACGCATCAAGGACGAGAAAATCGCCTTCATCGACTTCAAGTTCAACGACTTTCCGGGGACCTGGCAGAACTTCACCGTGCCTTCCAAGTGGTTGGACGCCGACGCCTTCGAGGAGGGCTTCGGCTTCGACGGCAGCAGCATCCGCGGCTGGCGCGAGATCAACGAGAGCGACATGCTCATCATGCCCGATCCCGCCACGGCGTTTCTCGACCCCTTCTGCGAATATCCCACCCTCTCCCTGACCTGCACCATCCTCGACCCCATCACGCGCGAAAACTACAGCCGTGACCCCCGCACCATCGCGCTCAAGGCCGAGGAGTACCTGAAGTCCACCGGCGTCGCCGACACCGCCTTCTTCGGCCCCGAGGCGGAATTCTTCATCTTCGACAACGTGCGCTTCGGCGGCGACGCGCACTACGCCTTTTACGAACTGGATTCCGTCGAGGGCATCTGGAACAGCGAGTCCGACGAGGTCCCCAACCTGGGCCATCGGCCCCGCTTCAAGGAGGGTTACTTCCCCGTCCCGCCCACCGACTCGCTGCAGGACATCCGCAGCGAGATGGTCGCCGTCCTGCAGGCCTGTGGGGTGGACGTCGAGGCCCATCATCATGAGGTCGCCACGGCCGGCCAGTGCGAGATCGACATGCGCTTCAACACGCTGGTGCGCATGGCCGACCATCTCATGGTCTACAAGTACGTGGTCAAGAACGTGGCGCGGCGGCACGGCAAGAGCGCCTGCTTCATGCCCAAGCCGCTGTTCGGCGACAACGGCTCGGGCATGCACGTCCACAGCAGCCTGTGGAAAGGCGGCAAGCCGCTCTTCGCCGGCGATCATTACGCGGGACTCTCGCAGATGGCGCTCTACTACATCGGCGGCATCCTCAAGCACGCGCCCGCCCTCTGCGCCCTCTGCAACCCCACCACCAACTCGTATCGCCGGCTCGTGCCGGGTTACGAGGCCCCCGTCAACCTGGCCTACAGCCAGCGCAACCGCAGCGCCGCCGTGCGCATTCCCATGTACTCCGCCAGTCCCAAGGCCAAGCGCGTCGAGTATCGCCCTCCCGACCCCTCCTGCAACCCCTACCTGGCCTTCTCGGCCATCCTGATGGCGGGACTGGACGGCATTCTCAATCGCATCGAACCCGGCGATCCGCTGGACAAGAACATCTACGACCTGCCGCCCGAGGAGCTGGCCATGGTTCCCACCGTGCCCGGTTCCCTGCGCGAGTCGCTCAATATTCTCGAGAAGGACCACGAGTTCCTCTTGCGCGGCGACGTTTTCACCCAGGACGTCATCGAAGGCTGGCTCTCTTACAAGCGGACCAAGGAAGTCGATCCGGTCAATCTCCGGCCCCACCCTCACGAGTTCCACCTGTATTACGACGTGTAGCTGCCGGCGGGGGGGCGGAGTGCTTCGCTCTCCGCCCCCCGTCTTAATCTTAATCTTAATCTTACTCTTGCTTTCGCTCTTAATCTTGCTCTTGCTCTTAATCTTAATCTTAATCTTACCATTTAATCTTACTCTTGCTCTTAATCTCTCCCCCCCTTCCTCCAGGCCAAACCCTCTACTCCGGCAGGCCCGCCCCACCCGCACAAGAACGCACAAAAAACGAGTACCAAACGCCCACCGGTTCGATTAACCTTGCGCTGACGCGAGGAGAGGCGTAGCGCCGGCGTCTCGCCGGCTCGCGTGGGGGCGTCCCGCCCCCACGCTTCGTTCGCCTCGCACACATTCACCGAAGCGGGTGCGCGCCATGCCGGGCGGTCTGCCGTTTGATCCCCAGCGCGAGTTCTTCCTCATCGCCGGCCCCTGCGTCTTGGAGTCGGAGGCGTTGGGCCTCGTGGTCGCGCGCCATTGCGCTGCGCTGGCCGAGAGGCTGGGCATTCCCTATATCTTCAAGGCCTCCTTCGACAAGGCCAATCGCAGCCCATCCACTGTATCGCGGCCCTGGCCTGGAAGCGGGCTGGAGCTGGACTGGCGCGCATCAAGCGCGAAGTGGATGCCTGCTTCTTCCTCCGACATCCACGAGGCGGCCCAGGCCGAACTCTGCCGCCGCGGTTCTGGACGTCATCCAGATTCCCGCCTTCCTCTGCCGCCAGACCGACTTGGTCGTCGCCCGCGCGCACCGGCAAACCGCTCAACCTCAAGAAGGGTCAGTTCGCATGGCGCCCGGCGACATGGCGCACATTGCGGAGAAGGCCCGGAGCGCGGGCGCCGGCGAAATACTCTCTCCGAGCGCGGTACCACCTTCTGCTATCACGACCTGGTCGTGGACATGCGCAGCATTCCGCGCATGAAGGCGCTGGGCTATCCGGTCGTCTTTGACGCCACCCACAGCGTGCAGCAGCCCGGCGGACTGGGGGAGACCTCGGGTGGAGCGCCCGAGTTCGTAGAGACGCTGGCCTGCGCCGCCGCCGCCGCCGGATGCCAGGGCCTGTTTCTGGAAGTCCATCCCAACCCCGCCGAGGCCCGCAGCGACGCCGCTTGCATGGTCCGTCTGGAGCAATTGGAGCCGCTCCTCTCACGCGTGCTCGCCGTCCACCGCGCCGCCGCGGCCCCCTGACGCCGGACGGAGTACAAACTTCAGTTAGCTCCCCGGAGTACAAACTTTAGTTTGCTCTGCAGGCTGAAGCCTGTACTCCAAGTGTGTGCAATCCGCCGCTTGCGCGCCCCCCCCGCCTTCGCTATGCTGGCGCCGACTTCAAACTAGGAGTTCCCAATTCCCCTGCGCGAAAGGAGCGCCTGTACCGTGTCCATGCAACCGTCCGAGTCCAATGCGCCCGATGCGGCGGATGCGCAGCGCCCGCCCCACGCCATCGAAAGCGGCGGATCCTTCTTTCTGGACCTGGCGGAAATCCAGAAGCTGATCGACGACCGCTGGGGCGATGCGGAGCGCGGCCCGGGACGCCTGGAGGCGCGCGAGACGCTCCTGGTCTCGCTGGCAGGCAGCCTCACCGCCAACCAGCAGCCCCAGCTGCGCGCCTACTTCGAGGGCCGCGTGCAGAAGAGCAAGTTCCGCCGCATCGTGCTGGACTTGAAAGACGTGCAATACATGGACAGCTCCGCGGTCGGCATCGTGGCCTGGTTGAAGAAAACGCTGGCCGCCGAGGGCGGCAGCTTGAAGGTTCTCGCCAACGCGACGCTGTACGGACTCTTCGAGGCTCTCCGCATGGTGGATTTTCTGGGCGTCGTGCTGGCGCCGGGCAGGGAGAGATGATCCTGGGCGTGGGAACCGATCTGGTCGAAGTCGCCCGCATCCGCCGCATGTTGGAAGACTGGGGCGAGGGGTTTCTGCGCAAGGTTTACACCCCGGGCGAGCGCGACTACTGCGCGCGCCGCGCCCAGCCCTGGACTTCCTTGGCGGCCCGCTTCGCCGCCAAGGAAGCCTTCCTGAAAGCCCTGCCCGAACGCTGGCAGGCCGGCGTGGGCTGGAAGGACCGCGAGGTGGTGCGCGGCGAGTCGGGCAAGCCCACCATGATCGGCCACGGTCGCGCCCAAGAGGCGCTGTCCGCCCTGTCCGCCCGCGTCCATCTCTCCCTCACCCACACCGCCGACTTCGCGCTGGCCGTAGTCATCCTGGAGCGCGACGAGGCGTAGCATGTGGAGTGCGGCTGCTTGCTGCCGCGCGCAGCACGCTGCGCAACGACGGCCGCGCGCCTTATCCCCTCTTTACTACGTCGGCCACGCTTTACCTGGCATCGAAACCCCGTAGTTGCGCAGCGTGCTGCGCCTGCGCCCGACTTCCCAAGCCAGGTATTTCCTGGCCGCCGTAGCAACTCCACCCCGACAGCCCTGAGCGAAGGCCGAAGGCCGAAGTCGAAGGGCGGGCTTGAGAGCGGGAAGCCCGCCTGTACGCATTATCCCCCCCAACCCCCTTATTAAGGGGGAACCGATGCCGCTCACCTCATCCACCCTTCACCGACCCATCCCATCCTATCAATCCCGTTATCCCGTCAAAATTTCCCATCCCGTCAAATGCAAAAACCCCTCCTCATCCACAAACCCCAAGTCCCCCGTCTCCAACCACCCGTCGGCAATCACCTGCCCGGCCCGCGCGGAATCATTAACGTATCCCAGAAAAAGATTGGGCCCTTTCACCTGAATGCGTCCCGGCGTCCCGGGCGGCACGCGCCGGCCGGTCTCATCCACGATCCTGACCGCCACGCCGGGAATCGGATGCCCCACGCTTCCCGGCCGGCCGCCCGCCTGTCGCAGCGCGCCATCCTCCACGTCGGGCGCGTTGATGGAGACGATGGGCGCCATCTCGGAGAGTCCATAGGCGGCGAGAATGCCGCGACCAAAGCGCGCGCGAAAGGCCTCCGCCGTCGCCTCGTCCAGGCGCTCCGCTCCCGCGGCGATGAAGTGGCGCACGCTCGCCAGCGCCTCCGGCGCGACCCGCGCCGTCATGGCCGCGTATTGCGAGGGCGTCGCCAAGACCAGCGTGGGCCGCCCCGTGCGCGCCGCCCGCTCCAGCACCTCTGGACTTTCGCCCTCCTCTACCAGGACCACGCCCAGCCCCGCGATCAAGGGAAACCACAGCGAACCCGACAGCCCCGCCGCCTGCCAGAACGGCAGGGTCGAAAGCAGCCGGTCTTCCCGCGTGGTCCACAGCACCTGCGCCAGCCCCTCCAGCGCATGGAGAATGTTGCGATGCGACAGCACCACGCCCCGTTCCACTCCGTCCCGGTGGTGTGCGTAAACGATGGCGGCGGGGTCCGGCGACCTGACCAGGCGCGACGCCGACCGCCGCACGAGAGACAAGGGCGGCCGATGCGCGCCCGCGCGCTCGACCACCTCCTCCCACGAGAGCAGCCGGACCCGCTCCAGCTCCGCCCTTTCGGCGAGGAGCCGGTGAGGCGCCACGAGCGTACCGCAGGCCGCAGAGGCCATCTGCCGCCGCCAGGTGGCAGAATCGGCGCGCGCGTCCAGGTTGAGCGTGACGCGACCGGCGTATTGCGCCGCCGCGTTGGCGACGGCGCCGTCGATGCCGAGCGGAAAGGCCAGCGCCAGCGCGGCGGTTTCGCCGTCCGCCGGGCGGAGAGCTGAAGAAACCGCGCGCGCCTGCCGAACGAGTTCACGAAAGGAGAGGCTGCGGCCCCCGGCGTCCAGTAGCGCCGGCGCCCCGCCCCGCCGCCGCGCGCTCCGCGCCAGCCGCCGCGGCCGCGTCGCCGCCCGCCCCCGCCGCTTCGCCGCCCCCGCCGCCCCCCACACCCGGAGCTCCCGCCCCCCCTCCTCCCCCCCCGCGCTCGCATCCATCGCCGCCCTGAACGTCACCGTCACCGGATAGGGTGTCCGCTCCGGCTTCTTCCACCAGAATCGACCGTCCTTGAAACTGAAAACGCTTCCCCACAATCGATCCAAATGCACCGGCACGATGGGCACGGACAGACCGCGAGCGATCCGCACCAGGCCGTTCTTGAACGCCAGCAGATTGCCGGTGCGCGTGATGCCGCCCTCCGCGAAGATGCACACCACGTGGCCGGCCTCCAACTCGCGTCGCGCAGCCTCCAAGGCGCGCAGCGCCGCCCGCGGATTGTCGCCCGAGATGGGAATGGCCCGCATGAGCTTGAACAGCCAGTAGAGCGCCGGCAGCCGGTAGAAACCCGCGTACACGAGAAAGCGCACGAACCGCTGCACGCACGCCGACACGATCAATGCGTCCACGTGCGAGACGTGATTGCACACGAGCAGCGCCGGCCCCCGCCGCGGGATGTGCTCCTCCCCCTCGATGCGGATGCGATAGAGCGCGTTGGTCGCCGCCCACAAGACGAAGCGCACGAAGAAATCAGGCAGGAGACAGAGGACCAACACCGTCCCCATCCAGGTGAAAAGGCCCAAATAAAGAAAGATCCGGTCGGCGGAGACGCCCCACAGCTTGCCCGCCACGAACACGACCGCGACCGCCAATAGAATCGAGATCGTCGTCAGCACGTTGTTGGTCGCCAGAATCCGCCCTTTCTCCTCGCGCGCGGGGCGTTGCTGCAAGAAGGCGTTGAGCGGAACGATAAACAGCCCCCCCGAGACCCCCAGCGCCGCAAAACACGTGCAGGTCCACGTGTACGACTGGTACGACGCCGACAAGAGCGCCGAGAACAGCCCCATCCCCAGCGAACCGACGGGCACGAGGCCGAGTTCGATCTTGTCCCCCGAGAGCCGTCCCGCCAGAAGGCTGCCGCCGCCGATCCCCAGCGCCAACCACACGTACATGAGGCTGGCCTGCGCGTCGGACAAGTTCATCACCTTGGTCCCCAGAATCACGATCTCCGTCTTGGTCAAAGCTCCCAGAAAGAAGAAATAGCAGATGCCCAAAACGACGAAGGAGAGCCGCCGGTCCGCGCGGATGCGCGACACGCCCGCCACGATCTCGCTGACGACGAGCAGCGGCGAGAAACGCTTGCGCGCGCCCGAGGCCGGCACGCGCGCGATGCCGAAACTGGCCGCCGTGCCCACCACCGCGATCCCCACCAGAAGCAGCCCGATCCACGGCAGCTGTCCCGACCAGAGCTTGAGCAGATAGCCGCCCAAGGCCCCGCCCAAGACGATGGCCACAAACGTCGTCATTTCCAAAAGGCCGTTGGCCCGCGACAGGTCCCGATCCGGCAGCATCTCCGGCAGAATGCCGTACTTGGCGGGGGAGAAGAACGCCGACTGCGTGGCCATGAGAAACAGCACGCCCAGCATGACGGCAATGCTGCCGGAAAAGAACGCCAAAAAGGCCAAGAGCATGGCCACGATCTCCAGCGACTTGGTCGCAATCAAAACGGTGCGCTTGCTCTTCACGTCCGCCAGGTAGCCCGCGAAGCCGGAAAAAAGCAGGAAGGGCAATACGAACACGCCCAGCGCGGCGGCCACGTAACCGCTGGCCTCCTGTTGCGTCTGCGTCCAGCGCGCCGCCAACAGTTGGATCACCATCTGGTAGATGTTGTCGTTGAGCGCGCCCAGAAACTGGGTCAGGAGAAACGCGGAGAACCCCCAGCGGGCGAGAAGGCCGGACAGGCTGCTCCTGGACATGCGCGCTCCCAGTCTCGCGGGATGGTCATTGGGAATACAGGTCGGATGTTAGCGCAAGCCGGCGCCGATGGTAAGCGGATTGCGCCTAGTGCCGTTGCAAGAAAAGTTGTAGCGCCCCCGTCGTCCTCTCGATACGCGGAGTATCGCTACTTTCGGACTCGGTTTCTCCTTTCCCGCAACTACTTTTTGAGAAACGGCACTAGCGGAAAGTCTGGAAGTCCCCCCACGCCCTTGCTGTCCTCTCGACCGAAGCTGTCCTTTCTACCGAGGCCGTCATTTCGACCGACCGAAGCTGTCATTTCGACCGAAGGGAGAAATCTTCCCCCCATGACCCCACGCCAAGCGCAGGACCGCGGATTTCTCGCTTCGCTCGAAATGACAGATGCGTGTTAAGCGCCCCTACGGCCCCGTCGGCGTTGCGGAAAAGTCCAGCGTGTTCTGCTTCTGCTCTACGATGCCGAGTACCGGCAAGAGCGCCTCCGGTTGCTCGGCGCTCTCCAACTCGACGCGCAAGGTCGCCCGATACACCGGCCCGATGGCCTTGTCGGGATCGGCGGTCACGCGCACCAGCGTGGCGACCGGCGCCCGCACCACTTCCACCGACCCCGCCTCGCCCCGCTCGTTTTCCACCCGCGCCCGGATCACCCGGGGCACGTCCCCGAAGTAGGACACCAGTTGCACCTCCTTGCTCGCCGGTTCGCCCGGTTTCATCCGACCCAGGAAGATGGAGGGCGTGTTGAAATGCACGTTGTCGTCGATCACCACGATCATGGGCACGATCGCCGCCTCCGCCCGCGTGTCGGGATGCCGCACGATCAGCCGCGCCGGTATCTTGCCGCGCACCGCCGTCGGCGCGGTCGTGATCCACAGGTCCAGCGTCGCCCCGTCCACCTGCGTCCCGCCCAACACCAGGTTGGCGTCCGGCAGCTCGAACAGCGCCCGCGGCAGAATGTCCGACGCCGAGTCGATGATCACCTGCACGTGCTCGGTGGTTCCGCGCACCAGCGAAGGAATATAGATATTGGGCTGGTCCGCTCCGCGCACCAGCTCGACGTCCGCCAGCATGTTGAGAAAGTAGTAGGGCGTTTCCTCGTCGGTCTGGATGGTGAACATGTGCGAGAGCCGCCCGTTTTTTCCCGAGGGATTCATCTGCAGCATGACGGTCAGCGTCTCGCCCGGACCTACCTGGTTGGGAAGGGGCCTTGAGAGCAGGCATCCGCAGTCCTTTTCCGTGCGCACGATCTGGATCGGCTTGTCGGTGCGATTATGGGCGGTGAAGGTCGCCGAGAGAATGCCGGCGGTGGACTTGATCTTGCCGAAATTGACGCGGGTCGCGTCGAAAACAAGGCCCTGCTTGGAGGCGTCCGGGCCGCCGGGCGCCAGTTGCTTCTTGAGTTCGTCCACTTGCGGCTGCACGTTGATGCGCGTCGCCGCGACCATGGGGGTGGGCGTGAGCGCGACCGCCGGCTCGGGAGCCAGTTCCGTCGCTTGGACGATGCCCTCCTCGACCGGCGCCGCGTCGCCGTCCGGTTGCGTCGTCCCGCAACCCCACAACCCCAGCGCTCCGGCCGCCATCACGGCCAAGATCATTCTCTGCAACCGCATGGAAGTAACTTCTCCTTGAGATGTCGTGGCTTGATATTAAAAGCAGCCGCCCCCCACCGTCAAGCGCCGCGGACGCCCTCTCTTTTGGACTGCGGCCGCAAGCAGCCGCAGTCCATACGAGCTAACGCCAAATCTCCCGGATCGTCTCCTCATCCCCGAACCCATCCGGGCAGGCTGCGCTCTTCCGGCTCGCCCAGTACCAGTCCTTCCCCTCCACGGGGACGGCGAGGTTCCGGCTGCCCGGCATCTGCAAATACCCGTTGGGATCGTTCTCCCGCACCCACTTCCACGCATACCGCAGCCACGCCTCGCGCGCCGGCTGCGACAGGTGCGCGAACCACGTGATCTCGTCGTAACCCCAGATCCAATGCCCGCCGATGTTCTGCCCCTCCTTGCCGCTCCGGCCGAAGTTGTCCAGCTCGACCAGGTACGGCAGATGCTCGCACCGCCATCCGCTGGGAGTGACGCCGCCCAGGCTGCGCCCGTAAATGCCGTCCAGATAGCCGGTGCGCAACACGCCCTCCATGGGCCGCTCGGGGACCTCGTCGATGCGCATGGGGAAGGAATGAAAGTCAAAAAGCAGGCGTTCCCCCACCCGCACCCCGCCGCGCGGCACGTGCGCGTCGCAGAGCACCATCCCCCGCCGCGCCTGCGCCCGCCCATACGCCCGCACCCGCGCCAGCATCTTCTCCCACGCCCCGTACTCGCGGTCGTTGCGGCCCATCAACTCCACCTGCCCGAAGTGGATCGCCTCCACGCCCACGTCGATGTACTGCCGCGCCAGAAAGTAGAACCATCTGCGTCTCCGTCCGGCTCATGTCGGGTATCGGACGCGCCCGCCGCCAGTGGTTCTTAGCTGTATCGGCCGTCGGGATACAGCATGTCGTTGTAAGAGAAATTGCGGGCGCGATGCGGAACCTGAACTCGGAGGAGACCCACGGCGGAACCGCGTGCTTTTCCCTCCGACACGATCTCGAAGACGGCCGCCTGCAGCCACAGCTCCGGCAGGGCGGCGTGAATCTTCCGCTCGCGCGACCGCGCCGTCGACAACAGACCCACCAGGTTCTCTTCGCCGCCCCACAATAAGAGCGTCCGCCCGCAAAGCGCGCGCCGGTATGTTTCAAAAGCGTATCTGATCGTCCACGTCGCCGTGCTCGTGCAGAAGGCCCGCCATCGTCACCGCGCGCGAGAGAACGTGTCCAACTGGGCGCGCGGAATCACGCCGTCAAAGCGCTCCAGCTCCGGCGCCGTCCCGGCGACCAGAACGGCCCAGCAAATCGTGCCAACCCTCAGCCCTCCTGGCGACTGCCCCCTGGGTTGAAAATGCACGGGCGTAGTATAGCCGAAAGAGGGCAGAGGGGACGGTCACCGATTTTCCACGCCCATCTTCCGGTCGAGGAGAGACGCCGCTTGAAAATCGGCGCCTGTCCCTCCCCCCGCGCCCGAAATCGCCGACGGCTCTGAAAACAGGCGTCCGGAGGCGGTTGCGACAGAAAGTAAACCCGAGTCCTCGAGTAGCCGGTACTCCGGCGTATCGAGAGGACGGCCTGGACGCGGCCATCCCGCCTTCGCAGCGGCCTCGCTGTCATATCCTCCACGGGTGAGGCGAAGCCTCACAGGCGACTGCTCTCAAAACGAGCCTTGGCCGTTGGCAAAAGAAAGCCGGGGTCCTCGAGTAGCCGGTACTCCGGTATCGAGAGGACGGCCTGATGCGGCCATCCCGCCTTCTTCAGCGGCCTCATCATATCCTCCACGGGTGAGGCGAAGCTACTCAAAAAACCGAGCTCGCGCGTTGGCAAAGAAGAAAACCGAGGTCCTCGGTGGCCGGGCTCCGGCGTATCGAGAGGACGGCCTGAATGCGGCCATCCCGCCTTCGCAGCGGCCTCGCTGTCATATCCTCCACGGGTGAGGCGAAGCCTCACGGGCGACTGCTCTCAAAAACGAGCCTTGGCACGTTGGCAAAAGAAAGAAAAACCGAGTCCTCGAGTAGCCGGTACTCCGGCGTATCGAGAGGACGGCCTGGACGCGGCCATCCCGCCTTCGCAGCGGCCTCGCTGTCATATCCTCCACGGGTGAGGCGAAGCCTCACGGGCGACTGCTCTCAAAAACGAGCCTTGGCAGGTTGGCAAAAGAAAGAAAAACCGAGTCCTCGAGTAGCCGGTACTCCGGCGTATCGAGGACGGCCTGGGCTCGGCCATCCCGCCTTCGCGGCAGCGGCCTCGCTGTCATATCCTCCACGGGTGAGGCCCAGAAGCTCACGGGCGACTGCCCTGCTGTCCCGGCTGGCGGCGCGCCCTCCTTCGTTAAGGTAGCGCCATGAATACTCTCTCGCGCCGGCTCGGCCCTCACCTACCGGATGGGCGCTGCTGCTCCTGGTCGCCGCGGGCCTGCGGCTCTGGCGCCTCGACAGCCTTCCCCCCGGCCTCTGGATGGACGAGGCCCGCAACCTCACCGAACTCTCGACTTTCCTCTCGACCGGCCGCTGGGACCCCGCCTGGATTTGCGGCCAGCCGCTATACGCTTTGCCCGCCTCGCTCACCTGCGCCCTTGCAGGCCCAACCCCCCTGGGCCTGCGCCTGGCCTCCGTCCTCTGCGGCCTCTTGACCCTTCCCGCGGTCTACCTGTTCGCCCGCAGCATCGCCTCGCGCCGCACCGCCTGGCTGGCCGCGTGGCTGGTCGCCGTTTCCCACTGGCATGTCATCTTCTCGCGCATCGGATTCCGCGCCATCCTCACTCCACTGGCGATTGCGCTCTGCGGATGGGCGTTGGCGCGCGCCTGGCAGCGCCCCACTTGGACGCGCTGGCTCAGCTTCGGCGCTCTCTGCGGCGTAAGTTGGCACGCCTACTTCGCCTTCTGGCTTCTGCCGCCCTTGGCCTTCGCCGCGCTGGCCGTCGTCGCCCTCAAGCGGCCGCCTCTGCGCAGCCGCGTCGCTGTCTCGTTGACCGTCTTTCTCATTTTGGCCGGCAGCTGGATGCTCATGGTCTACGCCCGCACCGGCGCGCTCCTCTCCTCGCGCGTGACTGAAACCAACGTCTTCCAGCAAACGCCCAGCCCCGTACCCATCGCCATGAACGCCGCGCGCGCGCTGTGGATGTTCACGCATCGCGGCGACGCCCAGCCCCGCCACAACGTCCCCGGCCGGCCCGCCTGGCCGCTCCTCCTCCTGCCTTTTCTCATCGCCGGCATGGGCCGCGCCGTCGCCCGGCCCACGCCCGCGCGACTCGGGCTGCTGGCGCTGTGGGTCGCCACGCTTCTGCCGACCATTTTCAGCGACGCCTGCCCGCACCATCTGCGCGCGCTGGGCAATGTCGTGCCTACCGCCATCCTCACCGCCGACGGCCTGGTCGCCGGCGCCGCCCTCTTGGCGCGGCGCAGCCGGCGCCTCGCCGCAACGCTCCTTTTTGCCTTCGTCATCGCGGGCGCGTCCGGCATCGGCGCCTACACGTACTTCGTCGCCTACGCGCGCCAGCCCGCCCTGCGCTTCGCCTTCCAGGCCAAGGAATGCGAGCTGGCCCGCTTCATCCACGACCGACTGCCCTCCGACCGGCCCGTGGTCGTCCTCAACATGGTGTACGGCCGCGAGTCGGTCGGCGCGCTTGTGCGCGCCCGGTCGGACGTTACCTTCGTCGCCTGGCCGCTGGGTGCACCCGTTCCGCCCCAGGTGCGATCCGCCGGCAGGGAGACCGTCTGGGCCATACCCCAGCCGGACCTCGTGCGCCTGAACGCTCTTCTGGGCGCGCCCTCGCTTCTGGCCTACTTCGGTCCGGCGGACGGCGCGCCCGACTGGCATCTGGTCGAATATCCGCGCCCGCATTGACGCCGACAGGTTAATCGTCTAAAAATGGGGTCAGCGCCTATTTTTGCCGCCATGTTGTTGCGTCCGCGAAAGCCTATCCGCAAAAGTAGGCGCTGACCCCATTTTTGCGCGGAGTCACTCCATGCGCGAACTCTTCGAGAACAAGACCGTCCTTGTTACCGGCGGGACCGGCAGCATCGGCGGCGAGATCGTGCGCCAACTCTTGGCCTACGCCCCCCGCCACGTGCGCATCTACTCGCGCGACGAGTACAAGCAGTTCCAGATGCGCGCCGCCCTCGCCGACCATCCCAATCTGCGCTTTCTCCTCGGCGACGTGCGCGATCTGGAGCGCCTGCGGCGCGCCGTCGAGGGCGTGCACGTCATCTTCCACGCCGCCGCCCTCAAACGCGTCGAGGCCTGCGAGTACAACCCCTTTGAAGTCGTCAAAACCAACGTCATCGGAACCGAGAACGTCATCACCGCCGCCTTGGAGAGCGGCGTCGAGAAAGTCGTCGGCATCTCCACCGACAAGGCCGTCTCCCCCACGGGGACCATGGGCGCGACCAAACTCTTGGCCGAAAAACTCATGACTTGGGCCAGCTTCTATCGCATCGAACCTAAAAAGACCTTCCTCTGCGTGCGCTTCGGCAACGTCCTGGACAGCCGCGGCTCCGTCATCCCCATCTTCAAGAAGATGATCGAAAACGGCGGCCCCGTCGTCCTCCACGACGACAGGATGAGGCGCTTCGTGATGTCCATCCCGAAGGCCGTCGGGCTGGTCTTCAAGGCGCTCTCGCTGGCGGAGGGGGGGGAGATTTTCGTCCTCAAAATGCCCGTGGTGCGCATCCGCGACCTGGCGGAGGTCCTCATCGAGGAGTACGGCCCGCGCTGCGGCCGCGACCCGCGCGACATTTCCCTCGAAGTGCGCGGCAAAAACCCGGGCGAAAAACTCGACGAGGAGCTGATGACCGAGGAGGAGCGCAGCCGCTGCCTGGTCGTGGACGAGTACGGCGTCATCATCTCCGAGCGCCGCGCCAAAAATTACACCTTCCCCCAGCGCGTCGAGGGATTTACGACCCAGGAGAACCTGATCGGCAAAGAGGAACTGCGAGAGCTCCTGCGCGCGGAGGGACTCGTCTGATATAAAGTGCGGCTGCTTGCCGCCGCGCATTGTGTGGAGTGTGACTTGATTGGGCGCTACCCTTTTGTACTCAAAAGGGTCCACGCACGCAGCACCCCGGGGCGACGGAGAGGGACGCGACATGGCCGATGAAAATGCACGATTTCTCGCCGATGAATTGGAGCGTCTGTTGAGCCTGCCGCTTAACACCAAGGCCGATCTTAAGGCATGGTATGTGCAGGCCGACAAGCTCCAACACGTGTTGGGTGAGAAATACCGCAGTTTGGACTTCCCACACGAGATTTGGCATTACCTGGCCGACGCGGATATCCGGGCACGTGACGCGTCTTACCGCAGAAGCCAAGAGACGATTGTCAGGGACTATATCAACGACGTGCGATCATCGTGAACAGCGTGGTCATCGGCGGCCGTAGCATCGGCCCTCCCAATCCCTGCTTCATCATCGCCGAAGCCGGCGTCAACCACAACGGCGACCTCGCGATGGCGCGCAAGCTGGTGGATGCCGCCGTGGCTGCGGGGGCGGATGCGGTCAAGTTCCAGACCTTCCGCGCCGACCGCCTCGCCGCGCCCGATGCGCCCCTCGCCCCCTACCAGGCCGAGCGTCCCGATGCTCCCAAAAGCCAATACGAGCTCTTGAAAGGTCTCGAACTTCCCGCATCGGCCTATCGCCGACTGCGCGACTATGGCGCCGGTAAAGGCATCCTCTTCCTCTCCACGCCCTTCGACGAAGACAGCCTGGCGCTGCTGGCAGAACTCGACCTGCCCGCCTATAAGATTCCCTCCGGCGAGATCGTCAACCTGCCGTTCCTCTCCGCCGTGGCCGGGCTGGGCAAGCCCGTCATCCTTTCGACCGGCATGGCCAGCCTGGGTGAGATTGAAACGGCGCTTTCTGCGTTGAGGGAAGGCGGATGCAGCGAAGTGGTTTTGCTCCATTGCGTCTCAGCCTATCCGGCGCCTATCGAGCAGTGCAACCTGCGCGCCATCCCCTTGCTGGCCCGCACCTTCGGCGTGCCGGTGGGTTTCTCGGACCACACGCTGGGCACGGTCGCCGCCCTCGCCGCCGTCGCCCTGGGCGCGTGCATGATCGAGAAGCACTTCACGCTGGACAGAACGCTGCCCGGTCCTGACCACGCCGCCTCGCTGGAACCCAGGGAATTGGCACAGATGGTCCTGGACATCCGCGCGGTCGAGGCCGCCCTGGGCCGCCCCGTCAAAGAGCGCCAACCCTGCGAGGAGGAGAATGCGGGCCTGGTACGCAAATCGCTTCTGATTGCCGGAGATTTGCCGATAAATGCGGGGGACGCGCTGTCCCTGCACCGCCTCGCCTTCCGCCGCCAGGCCGGCGCGATCGGCATGGAATCCCTCGCCGAAGTGCTCGGACGCAAGCTGCGCGTCTCACTCTCCCCCGGACAGCCCGTCCGCTGGGAAGACCTGATTTAACCGGAGGCCTCCGTGGCGACCGCCATCCAGCACGACCCCGTTCCCATGAGCATCGATCCCACCTACCACGAGGTGCGACCGCCCGACAATCCACGCCTGCCCTATGAAGACGCCTACGGCCCCGAGTACTGGGAGTATCGCCGTCGCTGGAACGAGAACCCCAAAGAACATCGCGTCGAGCGCTTTCCCATCCATCTCGATCTTGAGATCACCAACGCCTGCAACCTGAAATGCCCCCACTGCTACCGCACCCTGGCCTTGGAGAAGGGGACCTTCGGCCGGCAGGGATTGATGAGCTGGGAACTCTTCCAGAAGTGCATCGACGAAGGGGCGGAGAAGGGGCTGTGCAGCGTCAAGTTCAACTACATGGGCGAGCCCCTCATGCATCCGCAACTGTGCGAGATGATCCGCTACGCGAAAGAGAAGGGCATCGTCGAGGTGATGTTTAACACCAACGGCACGCTCCTCACCGACCAGCTGTCGCGCGACATCATTTTGGCCGGCCTGGACAAGATCATCTTCTCCTTCGACGCCATTGACCCCGAGCTCTACCACAAGCTGCGCTATCCGGCCACGCTCGACGACGTGGTCGCGCGCATCAGGCGCTTCTGCGAGATCAAGCAGGAACTCGGCAAGCGCTTTCCCATCACCCGCGTCTCGATGGTCAAGATGTCCGACAACGCGCATGAAGTCGAACAGTTCATCGAGTACTGGAAGCCCATCGTGGAGCTGGTGACGTTCGTCGATTATCACAATCCGCAGGGTTACGACACGGTCGCGGGCCGCAAGTTGACGCCCAACACGCGCACGCGCTTCGCCTGCGCGCAGCTCTGGCAGCGCATGTTCATCTGGTGGAATGGCAAGATCACGCTCTGCTGCGGCGACTATGAGGGCCGGCACGCCATGGGCAACGCCCTGCAATCCAGCCTGGAGGAAATCTGGACCAGCCGCCAGTACCAGATGCTGCGCGACTGGCACGTGGCCGGGCAATACCACCGCATCGAAATCTGCAAGAACTGCCAGATGAACATCGTCTGATATGGACTGAGGCAGCTTGCTGCCGCCGGTGCGCGGTGCGCACCCTACGAGAGCTGATAGGGACTGCGGCAGCTTGCTACCGCCGGTGCGCAGTGCGCACCCTACGCTCCCCATCCCGTCAATCCTGTTATCCCGTCAAAAAATCTCCATCCCGTCCCCCCTATCTTTCCCCGCTTTACCCTCCCCCCGCCCCTGTCTAACCTGTCCCCGCCATGAAATCGCCGCGCATCGCCATCGTCGGTCGGCCCAACGTGGGCAAGTCCACCCTCTTCAATCGTCTCGTGGGCGAGCGCCGCGCCATCGTCGACGACCGCCCCGGCATCACCCGCGACCGCATCTACGGCCGCTGCGAGTGGGGCGGCATCGTCCTCACCGTCATCGACACCGGCGGCTACAGCGTGCTTGAGCCCGACGACATGTTCTCCCGCATCGCCAAGAACGTCGAGACGGCGCTGTCGGAAGCCGACCTCGTGCTGTTCGTGGTGGACGCCCGCGCCGGTCTCATGCCGGAAGACGAAAAAATCGCCCTCATGCTGCGCAAACTGGCCCGGCCGGTCGTCGTCGCCGTCAACAAGATCGACAATCTCAAACAGGAGGAGCTGCTCTACGACTTCTATCCCTTGGCGCTGGAGCCGATGCTGCCCGTCTCCGCCCTGCACGGCACCGGCAGCGGCGACCTCCTGGACGCCATCCTCGAGCAACTACCCGACGCCTCCGATTGGAAAGAGGAGCTGCCCGAGGGCGAAATCGCCGTCTCCATCGTGGGCCGTCCCAACGTGGGAAAGTCCACGCTGCTCAATCGCCTGCTGGGCGCCGACCGCAGCCTGGTCGCCCCCGAGGCGGGCACCACCCGCGATCCCGTCGACGGCGTTCTGACCTACATGGATCAGCGCATCCGCTTCGTGGACACCGCCGGCATCCGCCGCCGGGGAAAACAAGAGGGGGTCGAGAAGTGGAGCGTCCTGCGCGCCACCCAAGCCATCAAAGAGAGCGACGTCGCCCTCTTGATGATGGACGCGCTCGAGGGTCCCACCGAAACCGACGCCCACGTCTTCTCCGTCGCCCACGACGCCGGCTGCGCGGCCATTCTCATCGTCAACAAGTGGGACGCCATTGAGAAAGACACGGAAACCTCGGGCCGGTTCGCCAAAAAACTGCGCGAGGACATGCCGTATCTTCACTATGCGCCCATCGTGACGCTCTCGGCGCTGACCGGCCTGCGCGTGCACGCGCTCCTGGAGCATATTCTGGCGGTGCACGCCTCGCACCGGAAGCGCGTGACCACGGGCGAGTTGAACCGCCTGATCGAGCGGGTGGTCACGCATCATCCGCCCGCCGCCCGACGCGGGCGCCGCCCGCGCATCTATTACGCTACCCAGGTCGCCGTCGCCCCCCCCAAGTTCGTGCTCTTCAGCAACCACCCCGAAGCGATCCACTTCTCCTATCAGCGCTACATCACCAACCAGTTGTACGAGACGTTCGGATTTGCGGGCACGCCCCTGGTAGTCGAGTTTCGCGCGAAAAAACGCTGGATGGCGGGGGAAGGATGGTAGGAGTTCCCGCTACACGACATAGGTGGAAATGCGGGCCCCTTCGCGCCGGGGCGCAGATGCAGTTTCCTACACTTCGCGGCCTTGCTGTCATTTCGACCGAAGGGAGAAATCTTCTGCCTCGCACTCGACCCACGGTAACGGGGGGAGGATTTCTCCCTTCGGTCGAAATGACAGGGAGCTTCGGTCGAAATGACGCATCAACTCCACCGGAACCGCGACGACCGCCTGATACAATGTCGCGCGGTTTGGATCCGTGGATTCCTTGCGCCTGCACCCCAGCCGTGATGGGAGGTTGCGGCTCGTTCCAATTCGGGGTAGCATCATTTTGTGGAGATGCGCGAGTGGTTGACCCGACAATTTTAAAGGAAGTGCGCCGCTACCTGGGGGTGCTGCCGCGTTACGGCATCCATGCGCGCCGGGCGGTCCTCTATGGATCATTCGCGCGCGGGGAGGCAGGCCCGTGGAGCGATATCGACGTAATCGTCATCGCGCCCGAGTTCGCCCGCGGGAAAACGTACAGCATGATCGAGGACCTCTGGGGCGCGCGCGCCCATGCCGATATACGCATCGAACCCGTCGCCCGCGGAGAAGACGAATGGGAGCACGACCAGAGTCGGCCGCTCCTGGAGATCGCCCGCCGCGAAGGCGTCGTCATCGCCGCTTGACCGGACCGCACCCGCGTGGATTGAGGATGAAACCACCGCTCCGCCGCACCCGACTCAAGGCCCCCCTCCAGTACGCCGTCTACTGCGCCGGCGGCGGGGTGCTGCTCCTCTTCATGGTCGAAGTCCTCCTCAACCTCCTGCCCTACCAGCCGCCCTCTTCGCCGCTGCTGGTCGAGTTCATCAACCCCGAGTGGAAGGACGAGTTCCTCTATCGCCTCGACCCGGACCTCTTCTGGTGCTTTCGGCCCAACGTGGCCCTGCACGGCGAGCGGCCGGACGGCAGCCGCTACACCGTCCGCATCAATAACCTGGGCCTGCGCGGCGCCGACTGGCCCGACCCCGCCGCCCAGGGCGCCTATCGTATGATGATGGTCGGCGACTCCTGCGCCTTCGGCGTCTTCACCGAAGAAGGCCGGAACATCCCCGAGCAGCTGGCCTCCATGCTGGCGGAGGCCCACCCCGACCGCCGCTTCCACGTCCTGAACCTGGGCGTGCCCGGCTACTCCTCGCAGCAGGCGCTGATCACCCTGCAAAAACACGGCCCCATGTACCGGCCCCACCTGGTCATTCTCTATTCCGGCAACAACGACGTGCTGCCCCGCGTCAAGTTCTCCGATCGCGAGATTCTCTTGCACTATCGCGGCGAGTTGCGCCGCCAGGGACGGCTCGAACAGAGCAAGCTCTTCACCACCCTGCGCGCCTTCCTGCCCGCCGCCAAGTCCGGGCCGCCCGTGCACGTCTCTCCCTTCGCCCCCGATCCGGTCACGCGCGTCCCGCTGGCCGACAGCGAGGAGAACTTCTCCGCCATCCTGGATTTCGCGCAAGGCGCGCTGGGCGCCCGGCTGATCGTCATCCTGCCGCCCAATCTCCTGCCCGAGCACCGCATCCCCGAAGTCAACGCCCTCCTGCGACGCCTGTGCGAGCCGCGCGGCGTGCCCACCGTGGACGCCTACCATCTCTTCGCCGGAGCTCCCGACCCCGCCGCGCTCTATGCCTATCCCGCATGGGACAAAGTCCATCCCAACCCACAGGGCTACCGCCTGATCGCCGAGGCGGTGTTCGCCGCCATCCACGAACTCGGGTGGCTTCCACCCACCCCTCCCCCTACCCGCGAGGCGAACCGGTAGCGTGGCTTCCTCCCACCACGCGCTGGTACACCTCCAGATGCGCATCCAGCAACCCATCCAGGTTCCACCGTTCCTCGACGCGGCGCCGGGCCAGGCGACCCCGCTCGGGGAGATCCGGCGCGGCCAGCAGCTCCAGCACCTTCTCCGCCAGGTCGTCGGGATTACCGGGATCAAACAGGATGCCGGTTTCCGGTGAGACGATGTCGGGCAGGGCGCCCACGCGACTGGCGGCGACGGGGACGCCGGAAGCCATCGCCTCCAGCGCCGCCGCGCTGGTCGTCTCGATCAGCGACGGAATCACCACGAGGTCGGCGGAGGCGATCACGCGCGGCATCTCCTCGGGCGCGCGCACCCCCGAGAAGCGCACCGCCCCACCCAGCTCCAACCGCCGCGCCTCGCGCTCCAGCCGCTCGCGTTCCGGCCCGCCCCCGCAGATCTCCAGCTCCACCCGCCGCTGCGCCAGAATCCGCGGCATCGCCTTCAGTAGAAAGATGACGCCGTTGCGTCGCACCAGCCGCCGCGGGCACAAAAGCAGCGGTACTTCCCGCGCCGGTCGTGCCGTCGGCGCAAACAGCCTCGTGTCCACCCCCGGCGACAGGAGGCTGAGGCTTTGCCGCGGAACCAGCTCGCGCACCGCCGCCTCCAATTCCCGGCTGACCACGAAGACGTGCCGCGCCGAGGAGAGAAAGTAGCGCAGCATGGGGCGCGCCCAGAGCGTGCGCGCCAGCCGCAGAATGCGCGCCGTGTGCACGGTAATCACGTGCGGCCGCCGATGCACCCGCGAGGCGAGGAGCAGCGGCGGCGCCGCCAAGACCGCATGCGTGTGCAGGATGTCCATCCCCCGCGCCGCCGTCAGCGCCCGCGGCAGCGCCGCCATCACCCCGGCAACCAGTCCCGCGGGACTCTCACCGAAACCCGGCGTGTACTCGATGACCAGTCCCCCGGACGCCTGGCGGCGCGGACTCCGCCGGTCCTGCCGCGGCGTCAGCACCGTCACCTCGTGCCCCCGCCCCGCCAGTCCCCGCGCTACCGACGCAACGTAGCTCGGCATCCCGCCGACCGACGGTGGATACATCTCCGACCGATACAGTATCCTCACGCCGCTTCTCCCCGCCTTGACAGCCCGCCGCGCCGTCCATAGACTTGCCGCACGATCCCGACCGCGAAAGATGCTCTCATGCCCAAGACTGCCCTGATTGTCGATGATGCCGGTTTCATGCGCGCCATGTTACGAGGCATTCTGACCGAAAACGGGTACCAGGTTGTCGGCGAAGCCGTCAACGGCCGCCAGGCCGTCGAAGAGTATCGCCGCCTGCGCCCCGATTTCACCACCATGGATATCACCATGCCCGAGATGGACGGTCTGGCCGCGCTTTCCGCCATTCGTGACCTGGACCCGGACGCCATCGTCATCATGTGCAGCGCCCTGGGGCAGCACTCCATGGTCGTCGAAGCCATCCGGCGCGGCGCCGTCGATTTCGTCGTCAAGCCCTTCCAGCCCGACCGCGTCCTCGAGGCCGTCTCCCGCGCCCTCGGCGCTCCCCATCCCCCACCTTAACAACGCGGGGTCGGGGGGATAATCACTCCCGCCCCGCCGCCCACGCCATCCCGCCCCACAAATGCAGGAGAAACCTCTCATCCGCAAAGCACTCCTTCGTATGCCCCAACCCCGTGTAAAACGCCCGGCCCCCGTCGTACTCATGACACCACGCGATGGGATGGTCGTTGTCGTGCGTGCCGCCCTTGTAGGTCGTCTCGTCGACCCGCGCAAGCACCCGCACGCCCACCGGGTTGGCGCGGAAGTTGTACCACTCGTCGCGGTGCGTGAACCGCTCCGGCCAGGCCCGCGTGGCCGCATGATTCCGGTCCAACACGACTATGCTGGCGTCCTGGATAGCCGGATGCGACTTGAAGTACGCCCCCACCAGCTTGCCGTACCACGGCCAGTCGTACTCCGTATCGTTGGCGGCATGAACTCCCACGTATCCGCCGCCCCTGCGGAGGTAACGCTCAAACGCCGCCTCGCCGGTCGCGTCGAGCACGTCCCCGGTGGTGTTCAAGAACACCACCACGGACACGCCCTCCAGCCGCCCGTCCGTGAAAGCGCCGCCATCCTCCGTCGCCTCCACCTGCCAGCCGTGCGCCTCCGCCAGCCGCTTGATCGCTTCCACCCCCACGGGGATAGAGTCGTGCCGGAAGCCGGCGGTCTTCGAGAACACGAGAATCTTCCCGCCGGCCGGCTCGGCGGCCCAACCGCCGGCGACCAGCGTCCCGATGAGAGCGAGAGCAAGAAGACGGATCATGGCCGTGACCTCCGAGAAACGATTTCTGCGCGCATCCGGTGGAGCTTATGACCCGATCTGGAGTGCGTCAAGCCATCGCGGAGCGCCAACCTGGCGCCGTTTCTCAAAAAGTGCTCGCGGGAAAGCGGAACCCGAGTCCTCGAGTAGCCGGTACTCCGGCGTATTGAGAGGACGCCCGCACCGCTACAACCTCGCCTTCGAGCGCATTACGGCTCGGTGGGAAGCGACCGCGGAAGTACGTGCCGGCCCTCGCGGTAGAAGGCGTAAAGCTCTTCCGCCAGTTGCGAGTCGTACTCTCTCAGCTTGAGATACTCCGCCAACGCCGACGCGCGGTCGCCCGTCGCCAGCTGGACCAGGGCCAGCCCGTAGCGCGCCTCTGCGAAGTCGGGCCGGCATTCCACCGCGCGCTTAAGGGACAGGATGGCCTCAGAAAACCGACTCAGGCGGTAGTAGACCTTGCCCAAGCCGTAGTGCGCCTCTGGAGAATCGGGCGCCAATTCGACCGCGCGCTGATAGGTTTGCAGCGCGGCCTCGTCGCGTCCCAGTTGGTCGTAGAGCAGGGCGAGATGCCAATGCGCCGTGGCGTCGGATGGACGCGCGGCGATCACGCGCCGCCACGCTTCAATGGCCTCGTCGGACTGGCCAAGTTGCCGGCACACCCGCGCCAGCGCCAGAGCCGCCTGCGCCGAGTCGGGCGCGTACTGCAGCGCGCGCCGATAGGCCGCCCGCGCCTCCTCCGCCCGCGCCTGCGCCTCGCGCGCCTGCCCCACCAGATAGTGCGCTTCCGCGCACTCCGCACTCACGGACAGTACCCGCTCCGCCGCCGCTTCACCTTCCACCAAGCGCCCCGCGCGAATCAAGAGTTCGGACAGCAAGAGTCCCGCCGGTGCGTGGCCCCCATCCGCCGCGACCGCCCGCTCAACCAGGGCCGTCGCCTCGCGCGCCCGCCCCGCCGACCACTCCGCACGCGCCGACTGGTACAGCCGCTCCGCCCGCTCCGCGGGCCTCTCCCCGCAAGCGCACAACCCCACGCACAAAACCGCAACGACCCGCCCGATGGCTCGCATGAAAGCACTGTAGCAGAATGGGTCCCATACGTCCCACGCGTCCTATCTCTCCACCCGCCGCTCCCGCACCGCCTGTATCGCCACCTCCAGCGCCTCCTTGGCCTGCACCAGGTAATTCGTGCGCCGCGGTGGAAATCCATCCACCCCCGCCTCGATCTCCTCCGGCGTGATCGCCAGCGCCTCCTCCAGCGTGCGCCCCTTCGCCAATCCCGTCACCAGCGACAGCGCCGCCAGCCCGAAACTGCACCCGGTCGTTGTGAACGACGCCTCCGCGATCCGCTCCCCGTCCATCTTCAGGAAGATGCGATAGCGGTCCCCGCAGCCCGAGTTGGTGTACTCGCCCACGGCGTCGTACTCCGCCAACTCACCCCGATTGGGCGCATTCTCCGCGATCGCCTTGAACTTGACGAAATCCATATCACCACCCCGGTTCAGACCTTGATTCGACGCAAGTTGCGCCTGCCGGCGTTCAGTTTATGGATATCGCCCCACCAAGTCAATGGCCTGTTACGCCGCTCGGATATGGGCACGCCTCCAACATTATGTTACGGCATACGTACTTATATTACGTAATAATTCTTTATGTGCGACCATAGTCCTCCACGTTGATTGTTCTTGACAAGGCCGAAATATGCGCTCATATTGTGAACGATGATTCATTTTTTGAAGGCGATCCGATGAATCGTCCGACTGAACAGCCCACGCGTCGCGAGCGCGAAGCCAACCGCCATCGCGGCGAAATCCTCGCCGTCGCCGAGGACCTCTTCGGCGAGAAGGGGTATTTCGCCACCACCATGGAAGAAGTCGCCCGCCGCGCCGAGTTCGCCGTCGGCTCCCTCTACAAGTTCTTCAAGAGCAAGGAAGAGCTCTACATGGCCGTGCTCCTGCAAAACGCCGACGCCCTCGAGCCGCGAGTCCGCGCCGCCCTTGCCACCGGCGAGTCCAGCCGCGCCCGCATCGCCAACTACGTCCAGTCCCGCATCGACATCTTCTGGGAAAAGCCCTGCTTCTACCGTATCCTGTTCGTCGAAGTCATGGGGGGAATGCTGGGGGCCAGCCCCGGCATCTCGCCCGAGCTGCGCGCGCGCTACCAGGCTTTTCTATTTACCGTGGCCGAGGAGTTCGAGCGCGGCATCCACGCGGGCGAGTTCCGCCCCGTCGGCCCGGTACTCCTGACCCACCTCCTGGAGGGCCACGTCCGCGGCTACCTCACCTTCCTCTCGCGCGACCTCTCCGCCTCGCGCAATCCCGAGGACGAGGCCGCCGTCATCAACGTGTTTCTCAAGGGCGTACTGTCATGAAGAAGCTCGCCCTCCCGCTTGCCTTGGTGTTGGCCGCCTCGTTGCCCCTCCTGTCCGGCTGCGACGGACAAGCCTCTTCGCTGGACCGGTTCGAGGCCTCGCAGGCCGGGAAAACCGTCACAGTTCCCGTGACCACCGTGGTCGAGCGCGACTTTGAGCGCACCATCACCGGCACAGGCTCTCTTCGCGCAGGCAAGCGCACCCGCATCCAACCCCACGTCACCGGCCAGATCGTCGCCCTGCCGGTAGACATCGGCGACGTGGTGCAAAAGGGCGACGTGCTGGTGCAATTGCGCCGCACCGAGTTCGAGAACGAAGTCGCCCAGAAGGAGGCGGAACTGGCGATGGCCGAGGCGCAATTGGCCGACCTCCTGGCCTGGAAGCGCAGCGAGGAAGTCGCCGCCTTGGAGGCGGCGGTGGACGAAGCCTCCGCCGCTCTCGCCCGCGCCGAAAACGACTTTAGACGCAAAGGGGACCTCTTCCGCGAGGGCGGCCTGGCCCGAACCGACTTCGACCGCGCCCAAGAGGAATACCGCCGCGCCCAGGCGGCGCTCGCCGCCGCCCAGGCCCGACTGCAGGAATCCACCGCCGGCCCCACGCGAGAGGAAATCGCCATCGCCCGCGCGCGCGTCAACACCGCCTCCGCCGCCCTCGCCGAGGCCCGCCGCAAACTCGCCGACACGACCATCACCGCCCCCTACACCGCCGCCATTACCGCCAAGTTCGCCGAGGTCGGCGAGCAGGTCAACGCTCAGATGGGTACGGACATCCTGGAAATCTCCGACATCTCCACCCTGGAGGCCTATTTCCTGATTTCCGAAACGCTCATGCCCTACCTCTCCGTCGGCACGCGCGGAACCGTCGAGATTACCAGTACCGGCCGGATCGTGCCCGCCACCGTCGTCGCCGTCAATCCGGCGGCGGAAGAAACGGTGCGTTCGTTCGTCATCAAGGCCGAAGTCGCCAACCCGGAGGGCGCGCTGCGGGCCGGCCTTTTCATCCGCGGCACGCTGGCTCTGGACCGGCGTGAGCGCGTCCCCGCCGTCCCGCGCCAGGCCCTCCGCTATCTCATCTCCGACGGCGAAGGTCCCGGCGTCGACAACCACAATCGCGCCATGCTTTTCGTCCTGGACGACGACAATCTGGTCCATCCCACCATCGTGGCGACCGGTCTCCTGGACGCAGCCGGTTTCATCGAGATAGCTACGGGAGTTCCCCCCGGCCAACGCATCGTCGCCGACGGCGCCCTCCCGCTGATCGAGGGCCAGAAAGTTCAACCTGCAACGGAAGGGGACAGTCACCAATTTTGAGCGACCCTCCCGCGACCTGTGCGAGCTGTCTCGCCAAAATCGGCGCCTGCTCCGAAAATGGGTGGTCCCGGACATGTCGAGAGAATAGAAAAACCGAGTCCTCGAGTAGCGGCGCGCCGGGATACCGACTTCAGATGCGAGATACAACTTCGCGCCGCGTATCGAGAGGACGGCCTCGGTCCCCCCAGGCCGCCTTCGGAACGGCCTCGGTTCTTGATCCTCTACGGGTGAGCCGAAGCCTCGTGAGGGCCTGTCCCTGGCATGAAGGGTGGCACAGGCATTCCTGCCTGTGTGTCGGGTTAAAATACCCGCCCCACCCGATTAAGATTAAGAGCAAGAGTAAGATTAAGAGTAAGATTGACATAAGACGCGAGCATCCCTGAAACTCATGTTCCTCTCCGACCTCTCCATCCGCCGGCCCGTCCTTGCGACCATGATGACCGGCAGCATCGTGGTCTTCGGCCTCGTCTCCTACAACCGGCTGGGCGTTGACCTCTTCCCCGACGTCGAGTTCCCCATCGTCACCATTACCACCATCCTGGAAGGCGCCGACCCGGAGACGGTCGAGACCACGCTGACCGACGTAATCGAGGAGCACGTCAACACCATCTCCGGCATCAAGCGGCTCAACTCGCAGTCCAGCGAGGGCGTATCACTGGTCGTCATCGAGCTCCAGAGCGGAAGAGGACCTGGACGTGAAGGCGCAGGAGGTGCGCGACAAGGTGGCCGTGGCCCGCGCCGACCTGCCCGCGAGATCGAACCCCCATCGTCGAGAAAATGGACCTCGACTCCATGCCCATCATCACCGTGGTCCTGTCGGGCGAGGGCTATCCCATCCGCCAGTTGACCGACTACGCCGACGACGTGATCAAGGAACGCCTGCGGCAGGTCTCCGGGGTCGGCGGGGTCAAGATCCTGGGCGGACGCGAGCGCGAAATCCGCGTCTGGGTGGATCCGGCGCGCCTGGAAGGCGCTACCTGGCCGTCCAGGACGTGGTGGACGCCCTCGAAAACAGAACGTCGAAATCCCCGGCGGGCGCATTGAGACCGGCCCCGCAGCTCGTCGTCAAAACCCAGGCCAAAATCAAGAAGGTCGAGGACTTCGAGAAGATCGTCCTCGCCCATCGCGACGGCGTCGATATTCTTCTCTCCGACGTGGCCCGCGTCGAGGACGGCCTGGCCGACGAACGCACCCTGGCCATCCTCAACGGCCGCCCCGCCGTCGCCCTCGAGGTCCGCCGCCAGTCGGGAACCAACATCGTCGCCATCGCCGAACGCGTCCAGAAGGAAGTCGCCCGCCTCCGCCCTCAACTGCCCGACGGCATGACCATGATCATCGCCACCGACAACTCCGACTTCGTCAAAGAGTCCGTCGCCAAGGTCAAGGAGGACCTCCTGCTGGGCGGCATCCTCGCCGCCCTCGTGGTCTTCTTCTTCCTGCGCAGCGGACGCTCCACGACCGTCGTGGCCATCGTCATTCCCACCACCATCATCGGCGCCTTCGCCTGCATCTATGCCTCCGGCTTCACCCTCAATCGCATGACACTGCTGGCCCTCACCCTCTCCGTCGGCATCCTCATCGACGACGCCATCGTGATGGTCGAGAACATCTACCGACACATCGAGGAAGGTCAATCTCCCATAGAGGCCGCCCTCTCCGGCTCCGCCCAGATCGCCTTCGCCGTGATCGCCGCCTCCCTCTCGCTCTTGGCCGTGTTCGTGCCCGTCGCCTTCATGACCGGTATGGTCGGCCAGTTCTTCTTCGAGTTCGGTACGACCATGGCCTACGTCATCATCATCTCCACCTTTATCGCCCTTACGCTCACCCCCATGCTCTGCAGCCGCATGTTGCGACACCAGGAGCGCCACAACGCCCTCTTCAATCTCTCCGAGCGCATCTTCCAGCGCATCGAGCGCGTCTACGGCGTCCTCTTGCGCGCCGCGCTGGCCGCGCCGCTGGCGACCGTCCTCATCGCCCTGGCCGTCTTCGCCGCCGGCCTCTACTCGGCCACCCTCCTCTCCGCCGAGTTCATCCCCCAGGAGGACGAATCCGAGTTCGCCGTCGGCGTCCAGACCCCCACCGGTTCCTCGCTGGACTACACCCGCCGGGTACTCCTCGCCCTGGACGACGTCATCCGCCAGTATCCCGCCGTCACCGACACCTACCTCAGCGCCGGCGGCGGCGCCCAGGAAAAGGTGGACGAGGGCAGCATTCACGTGAAGCTGGTTCCCAAGTCGCAACGCGACTTCAGCCAGGCCGCGCTGATGGCCGCGCTGCGCCGCCGCCTCGCCGACATTCCCGGCATCAAGACCTCCATCGGCCCCATCCCCCGCATCTCCGGCGGCGGCTGGCGCAACCAACTGGTGCAATACAACGTCCGCGGCCCCGACCTTGCCAAACTGGACGAGATCTCCCGGCAGCTCCTGGCCGAGCTTCGCGCCAACCCCGACTTCGTCGATCTCGACACCACCTACGAGTCCGGCAAACCCGAGGTGCGCGTGCACATCGACCGCGCCAAGGCCGCCGACATGGGCGTCACCATCGAGGACGTGGCCAAGGTCACCCGCGACCTGGTCGGCGGCGTGGACGCCGGCAAGTTCGAGGAGGGCGGCGAGCAGTACGACGTGCGCGTGCGCGCCCTCGGCCTCTTCCGCGACCAGCCCGAGGCCATCCTCGGCCTCCTCGTCCGTTCCTCCCGCGGCGGCCTCGTCCGCTTCTCCAACCTCACCCAGATCGAGGTCGGCGTCGGTCCCACCCAGATCGACCGCGAGGCCCGCCAGCGCCAGGTCACTCTCCTGGCCAACCTGGAAGGCGACACCAAACTCGGCGACGCCATCGCTCTCATCAACCAGAAGGTCGCCGCCATGCAACTCCCCGCCGGTTATACCACCGCCTTCACCGGCATGGCCGACGTCATGCGCGAGTCCTTCGAGAGCATCTTTTTCGCCCTCTTTCTGGCCATCATCATTTCCTACATGGTGCTGGCGGCGCAGTTCGAGGCCTACACGCACCCCTTCACGGTCATGCTCACCGTCCCCCTCGCCGTCGTCGGGGCTTTCGGCGGTCTGCTCCTGACCGGACGCACCCTCTCCATCTTCTCCATGATCGGCCTGATCGTCTTGGTCGGCATCGTCACCAAGAACGCGATTCTATTGATCGACTACACCAACCAGTTGCGGCGCGAGCGCGGCATGAACAAAGAGGAGGCGCTGCTCACCGCCTGCCCGGTGCGATTGCGGCCCATTCTGATGACCGCCTTTTCCACCGTGGCCGGCGCCCTGCCGGTCGTCCTCGGTTACGGCGTGGGCGCGGAGAGCAACGCCCCCATGGGCACGGTCATCGCCTTCGGGCTTCTCTCCTCCACCTTCCTCACGCTCCTCGTCGTGCCCGCGGTCTTTTCGCTCCTGGACAGCCTGGTGAACGTTTTCAAAGGAGGTTCCAAGGCGGCGTAAGACCAAGATCCGAGTTCGCCCGTAGCGTCCGCGAAAAAAGTAAACCCGAGTTCTCGAGTAGCGTCCGCAAGAACGCGTATCGAGAGAACGGCTTGGCAGCAACCCTGCTCGCGGACTGGAAATCCTTACAAGGGCGCGGAGACGCGGGGGAGGCGGTATCCTGACCAACCCTGCTCAACACTCTGCAACAAACCTGCTCGTCTCCCCCGTGTCTCCGCCCCCTTGTTTTTGGACTGCGGCTGCTTGCTGCCGCGCGCAGCACGCGGCGCAACTACACCCACGTGCAGCGGAAGCGCGCCGGCAACGCCGGCGTCGCCCCCGCCTGCCCGGCGACAAACGCCCCCACCGCATTGGCCGCCGCCGCGCACTCCGCCAGCGCATGGCCCGCCAGGTAGTTGAGCGCAAAGGCCGCCGTGAACGCATCCCCCGCCCCCACCGTATCCACCACCTCGATGCGCTCCCCGGCCGCCTCCAGCACCCCCTCCGGCCCGTGCACTCGGCAGCCTCGCTCCCCCAGCGTCACCACCACCAGCTCCAGCTCGAACCGCTCCGCCAACCCGTGGATGTAGGCGGCTTCATCCCCCTCTCCCGGAAAGTATCCACGCAAGGTCGCCAGCTCCTCTTCGCTCAATTTGACGAGATGCGCCCGCGCCAGCGACTCCGCCACGACCTCACGATCGTAAAACGGCTCGCGCAGATTCAAGTCCAGCACGCACAGCACGCCGGCAGGACAGAGCGAAAGGAACTGGCGCAAGGTCGTGCGGCTGGGTTCGCCGCGTTGCGCCAGCGTGCCGAAGTAAACCAGGTCGGCGTCCTCAGCCAACTCGACCATCGGTCCCTGAAAAGTAATGTGGTCCCAGGCCACGTCGGAGATGATGCGAAAGCGCGGGATGCCCGCCGACAGCTCCACTTCCACGCGCCCGGTGCGATGGGCCGGATCGCGGGTGATGCACTTGGTCGAGACGCCGCGCTGGGCCAGCAGCCGCAGGGCCTCATGGCCGCGGGCGTCCTCGCCCACGGCGCTGACTAGGTGCGCTTCCGCACCCAGCGCCGCCGCGTGCACCGCAAAATTGGCCGGTGCACCGCCCAGCCGCGCCTCGCCCCCGTACTCGTCCCAGAGTACCTCTCCCAACGCCACGACTTTGGGCGTGCTGTACATCATCCACTGCTTTCAATAATGGCCCTGCCAGGCTTGCGAGAGAAAGTAAACCCGAGTCCTCGAGTAGCCGGTACTCCGGCGTATCGAGAGGACGGTCGAATCGCTGCAATTCCCCTCGCGACGGCCTTGGCAACGCTCCATCCTAACCCCGGCCCGCCCCCCCGCGATAGTCGGTTTCTTCATGCAAGAGGCGCCGATCTGTGGCACACTGGAACCATGCACGACCCCGACCTGCCCAAGTCCTACGTACCCCACGAGCCGCCCGAGGTCTTCTACGCCCGGCTGGCGGACTGGTACGACAGCATGATCGATTGGCCCGCGCGGCTGGCGCGCGAAATCCCCACGCTGTCGGGATTCCTGCGCGGTCATGGCGCCCGCCGCGTCCTGGACGTGGCCTGCGGCAGCGGTCGCCAGAGCTGGGCGCTGGCCGCGCAGGGCTTCCAGGTCGTCGGCATCGACCTGTCCGAGGCCATGCTCGCCCGCGCCCGCGCCGCCGGCCACCGCATCGCCCCCGCCCCTCGCTTCCTCCTCTGGAATCCCGCCCAGGGTCCCTTCCCCGAAGAGACCGAGCCTTTCCATGCCGCCCTCTGCCTGGGCAATACCTTTCCCCACCTGCTGGACGACGACTCCGCCCGGGCCTTCCTCGTCCACATCCGGCAGGTGCTAAACGGCGGCGTGCTGATCTTGCAGATGAAGAATCTCCGCCATCCCAGCCTGCGCGAGTCGCCCAACTTCGCGGCCCGACACATCCAGCGCGACGCGACTACCTATCGCATCGTGCGGCGTTACGTCTTCGGCGAGGCCTGGGACGACAAGCTGTCGTTCATCTGGGAGGTGACCGACGCCGAAGGCCGCACTGTCGCCCGCACGTGCACCCGCCTGCGCATGTATGGCAACGCCGAGCTGGGAAGACTGCTCGCAGAAGCGGGCTTCCAGTCCCCCCAGTTCGCCTCCCCGGGCGAGGTCATCCCCCTGCCCGTCGCCCGCGAGGATTGGGTACTCTGGACGCGGGCAAAGACGGGATAGGCGTCTCGGACGGGCTGGCGGGATGTACCGGACGGTTTCTTCTGCCCTGCGGCCGTAACCCCGGCCTGCAACCCTCAGCGATGATGCCGGTAGCGGTAGCGGTAAATATCCCCGCGGAAATGCACGACGGTGTACTCGATCGGCTGGCGGTTATGATCGTATCCCGTGCGAACCTGCTTGAGTACGGGATCACCGGCGGAGAGGCCCAGCTTGTGGGCCAGCTCGGGCGGCGCGCCGGTCGCCTCCAGCGATTCATCCACCAGGACCACGGGAGCGCCGTACCGGTTCTCCAAAAGCGCATACAGCGAGCCGGAATAGTCCCCCGCCAGGTCCAGGCGCAGGCGCGCGGGCAGGTGGGTCTCGAACCAGCCGATCGGCCGGTCGGCCGTCCCCCGCAGGCGCAGAAGGCGGTAGACGCTGTCGCCCACCCCGCATCCCAACGCCCGCGCGACCGCCTCCTCGCTGGGCACGACCCCGATCTCGTAGGCCAGCGTCACCGGCTCGTGGCCCTGCGCCCGCATGTCGCTGTCAAACGAGCGAATCTGCTCCAGGTCCGCCTCGATGCGCGGCTCCGCCACCCGCGTCCCCTTGGCCCGCCGCCGCACGATCAACCCGTCCCGCTCCAGGTTCCCCAGCGACTGTCGCACCGTGATGCGCGACACCGAAAATCTTCTGCAACTCCGCTTCGCTGGGCAGCAGTTCCCCGGCCGCGAACTCCCCCTGCGCGATCAACCGCCGCAGAATCTCCTCCAGTTGAAAATACAGCGGAATCTTGCTCGTCGGGTCCAGCGTGTACTGGCTCAGATTGTGCGCCGATTTCTTCACGGCTGCCTCCAGTCCGGATTGGAGACCATGACCGGCCGGCCGTGCTCTTCCAGAATGCGATGCGAGAAACCGTGCGCGGCGATGGACTGGTAGTCGTGCCCCGCCTTCTCCGGCCATACGGCAAAGAATACGAACGGAGCGTCGCCCACGTTCACGGTGCGATGGGCCGTCTCGGGCGGCACGTAGACGACCGTGCCCGCCTGCATCGGCACGGCCTCCGCGCGGCCGTGCCGATCCATCAGGAGCAGCATCCCCCGCCCCGCCGTCCCCAGGTATACCTCCGGGCACTCCCCCTCCACGTGGAAGTGCCCCTTGGTCATGAAATACTCGTCTCCCACTTTGCCCGGGTAGATGACGGTCGTGGCGTAGAGCAACGCCTCGGGACGGCCCGGCTCCCGCTCCGGCGGCAGGAACACCTGGTACACCACGGGATTGTCCCCCTCCGCCAAGACCTCCGCAGCGGCCTTGTCGCCGAACAAGAGTACCAGATCACTCACGCGGCGAAGGAGAACCTCCCCGACCTCACTCAGAGCGCCGGACGAAAAATCGATGACGTTGGCAAGTACGGGACTGGAACCGAGCATTGATGCACCTCCTCGCAAGGACATGCTTCTGCTCGGAATCGTAATATCAATAAGACAAGTTGTCCACTTTAAGTGCACCGTCGGGCGGGTAGCTCCCTCTCATTCCGAGCACCGCTCCTTGTCATTTCGAGCACCGCTCTTTGTCATTCCGAGCACCGCTCCCTGTCATTCCGAGCACCGCTCCCTGTCATTTCGAGCGTAGCTCTCTGTCATTTCGAGCGTAGCGAGAAATCTTCCCCCCCGACAGGCTCAAGATTCCTCCCTACGGTCGGAATGACAACTGAGAACCGGTCGGAATGACAACTGAGAACCGGTCGGAATGACAGGAGAGAACCGTTCGCGGTGGCAGCGGCGACGCGCGTGGCGGCGTGGAAAGGCACGGCGCTCAGAGCGGCTCGTCCTCACCCTCGCGAGCCGCCTCACGGTCCTCTAGAATCTGCCGCGCGCGCGGCAGGTCCGCCTCGTGCACCAAGAGACGGATGGGGCCCATGACGCCGATGGCCGGAATGGCCTGGTTCTCGTAAGTTCCCGTCAGCTCGCACTCGATGTCCTCCAAGTCCAGCTCCGCCTTGGCCAAATCGGCGGCTACCGTATTGGCGAACTCCGCGACGGTGACCCAATCGTTGGACATGTTGTTGGCTCCTTTCCCGGTGGCCGGCTGGGCACGGCCCCCGCATTTTCAGGATACCACCAACCACCCCCGCCGTTCCACGAAAACCGCCGTCGGAGCAAATCTGGACTGCGGCTGCTTGCTGCCGCGCGTAAGGTGAGTCCCTCCACTCTACGCGCGTTGCTTCGCGCGGTGCGCGGTGCGCACCCTACGCGTAGGCCCCTCCAAACACCTCCGCCGTGTAGACGCACAGGATCGCCTCCGGGTCGCGCCAGGCGTCCGCGGGCAGGCCGGCCTTGCGGCACACCTGCGAAAGGAGCGTGTCCCGGTCCCAGCCATGCTCGGGCGCCACCTGCGGCAGGAGCGTCCCCCGCCGGCCCCGCAATGAAATGCACACCCCGTGCCGTCCCACCTCGACCTCCTCGGGCCGCCCGACCCGCCGCAACGGCGACAACACCGAAATATCGATGGACAAATCCGCCAGTTCATCCCGGCCCAGCGGTGGAAAGCGCGGATCCTCCAACGCCGCCGCACGCGCCATCTCGACCACGGTCGAAAGCAGGCTCTCTTCAGGATCGAAGCGACCGATACAGCCGCGCAGTTCACCCTGGCGCTTGAGGGTGACAAAGGCGCCCTGGCGCCGCGCCAACCGGCTGCCCTCGGGCGGGGGCGGCGGCGTGTACTCGCCTCCCTCGACCGCCGCCGCCAGCGACTGCCGCGCCGCCGAGAGCAGCGCCGCCTTCTCCGACTCGCTCAACTCCTCGCCCGCCCCCCTCGGCTCGGCGTAGAATCCCACCGCGCCGTAACCCACGCAGCGGCTCTTGTCCCCGGAAACATCGCCCGAATTGCGATACATGATGACTTCGGCGCGGCGCGCGCCCAGCTCCGCCGCCGCCGCCATGCCCGCCGCCAGCGCGTTCTTGCCGCACAGAACGCAATGCAGGTTGCGCACCGGCTCGCGCTCCAGCGCCTCCAGCCGGGCCAGCATCTCCTCCGCGTTCATCAAGCGCACCGCCTCCAGGGCGGCGGTGTCGATGCGGCGCGCCTCCTCGGCCGCGGGATAATGGGAAAGATCGCTCGAGACCACGATCAGCGCCCGCCGCCCCGCAAGCACCCGCCCCAGGTACCGCCCCATGCGCCCCAGCGCCTCCCGGCCCGCCCGTCCCACCAGGATCGGCACGATGGAGAACGCCGAAAGGACGCTCTGCAGGAACGGCAACTGCATCTCCAGCGAGTGGTCGTGCACGTGTGCGCGTTCGTTGTCGGTGTAGAGATCGCCCCGCTGGCAAAGGCGCCGCACCAGGTCCTTCTCGACCGGCACGCGGCCCAGCGGAGTGGCGAAGAAATCGCCCGTGTATACCATGCCCCCGTCCGGCTCGTGGTGGCTGGTTCCCAACAGCGCCACCACGTCGTAGTCGCGTTCCCGCCCCCTCAACTGCCGGAAGGCCGCAGCCGCCACCCGCCCCGAGTAAACGTAGCCCGCGTGCGGCGCCAATAGCCCCACCAGTCGCCCGCCCGACGGGTAGGTCCTCCACCTCCCGGAAATAGCGCGACACCGCCGCGCGCAGCGCTCCAGATCGGCGGGATACCAACCCTGTTCCGCCATCCAGGGGTTGTCGGGTCATGACCTGGGCCATGGCATGACCTCCTTGTCAACTGTCGCCACACTTACACATGGAAGCCGTTCTCTCGATACGTCCGCAGACGGACTACTCGAGAACTCGGTTCCTCCTTCTATGCGAAAACCCAAGCCGTGTCCGGCGGGAGGCCCGGAGTCTGCGCAGGGCCGTATCGAGAGGCACGGCGACGTGCCGCTGTCCTACGGCAGCGGCGTGGCGTCTACAACCTCTCCCTCGCGTAAGACGAACCGCCCCGACACCAGCGCATCCCGCACCTTGCCGCGGAGCTTCCATCCCGCGAAGGGCGTATTCCGGCCCTTGGTCTGGAATTTCTCCGGCTCGACCCTCCACTCCCACTCGGGATCACAAATCGCCACGTCCGCCTCCGCTCCCGGCGACAGCGTCCCGCGGGCGATCCCCAGGATGCGCGCCGGATTCTCCGTGCATTTCCTCACCGCCTCCAGCGGCGACAACAACCCGCCATGCACCAGTCGATCCAGCACCAGCGCCCACATCGTCTCCAAGCCGACCATGCCGAACGGCGCCTGATCGAACTCCAGCTCCTTCTCGATGGCCATGTGCGGCGCATGGTCGGACGCGATCACGTCCAACGTGCCGTCCGCCAGCGCCGCGCACACCGCCGCCCGGTCCTCTTCCGTGCGCAGCGGCGGGCTTACCTTGGCATGGGTATTGTACCCGTCCACCGCTTCGTCGGTCAATGAGAAGTGATGCGGCGTGGCCTCGCCCGTCACCGCCACCCCCCGGCTCTTGAAGAAGCGGATGATGTCGCACGTCTCCTTGGCCGACACGTGGCACACGTGCACCCGCCCCCCCACCGCTTCCGCCAAGAGGCAGTCGCGCGCGACCATGGTCGATTCCGACTCCGAGGGCTGCCCGGGCAGGCCCATGATGGTCGAGAACGCCCCCTCGTGCATCACCCCCTCCGCCGACAGGTTGTGATCTTCCGCGTGAATCAGAATCGGGAGGTTGAACTGCTTGCAGTACTGCAGAGCGCGGCGCATTACGCAACCGTCCATGATGCCGCGGCCGTCGTCGGAGACCGCGACCGCCCCGGCGGCCACGATCTCTCCGATGTCGGACAACTCCCGGCCCGCCAGCTCCCGCGTCACCGTCCCGATCGGCCACACCCGCACCAACCCCTCCGCCCGCGCGATGCGCAACAGATACTCCACCCCCGTCGCGTCGTCGATCACCGGCGAAGTATTGGCCATCGGTACGACCGAGGTGATCCCCCCCGCCGCCGCCGCCCGCGTCCCCGTCCGAATCGTCTCCTTGCCTTCCTGCCCCGGTTGTCGCAGATGCACGTGCATGTCAATCAGCCCCGGCATCACCCAGCACCCCGACGCGTCCAGCACCTCCCACTCCCCGCCCGGCGCGGCCTCCGACAACTCGCGGATGATCCCATCGTCGATATAGACGTTCAGCCGTTCGTCGATCCCGTTGGCCGGATCAAGCACCCGGCCCTTGACGATGCAAAGTCGCGCCATCACCGCTCCTTACTTCTTCGGAGTACAAACTTCAGTTTGTCATGCCGCAGTACAAACTTCAGTTTGTCCGCGACTGCGATTACCCGGGAGGCTTGGCGGACAAACTGAAGTTTGTACTCCGCTATCAGTCCTCCGTCACGCGCTCGCCCGCCGCTACCGGCCGGCCCGTCGCCAGCAGGTACATGATCGCCATGCGCACCGCCACCCCGTTCGTCACCTGGTTCTGTATCTGTGATTGCGTCCCGTCCGCCACGTCCCCGTCGATCTCGACTCCCCGGTTGGTCGGCCCCGGATGCATCACCACCAGTTGCGGCGACAGCGTGCCCAGCTTCTCGTGCGTGACCCCGAAAAGCCGATGGAACTCGCGCAGGCTGGGAAAGAAGTTGCCGGCCATGCGCTCCTTCTGGATGCGCAGCACATTGACCGCGTCCACCCCCTCCAAGGCGCGTTGCAGATCGTAGAAGACCTCGACGCCCAGCGCCTCCAACCCCGGCGGAATCAGCGTGGGCGGCGCGCACACACGTACCTTCGCCCCCATCTTGCTAAGCCCCCACAGCCCCGAGCGCGCCACCCGGCTGTGCAGAATATCCCCCACGTAAAGCACCCTCACCCCCTCCAGCCGGCCCAGCACTTCACGCAGCGTGAACATGTCCAGCAGGCCCTGCGTGGGATGCTCGTTGATGCCGTCCCCCGCGTTCACGACCGGCACGCCCCCGATCAGCCGCGCGATCACGTGCGGCGAGCCGGAACTCCGGTGCCGCATGACAAAGAGGTCCGCACCCATCGCCCGCAGCGTGCGAATGGTGTCCCACAACGTCTCCCCCTTGACCACGCTGCTGGTCGCCGCCGACAGGTTGACCACGTCCGCGGACAGCCGCTTGGCCGCCAGCTCGAACGAGATGCGCGTGCGCGTACTCGGCTCAAAAAAAGCGTTCACCACCACCTTGCCCCGCAGCGCCGGCACCTTCTTGACGCTGCGCGTGTGGATCTCCTTCATGGCTACCGCCGTGTCCAGGATCATGCGAATGTCCTCTTTGGGCATCGTGCGCAGTCCCAGAATGTGCTTGCTTGTGAACGCCATGAAAACTCCAAGAGAACCGACCGGAATGACGCGGGAATCGCGCCGGGGAGGGGTGCTGACACCCAGCCTTAAAGTCTCAGGTTACGACGCTTCGAGTCGAATTTCCAGAGGGGAAAATTGGGGTCAGCGCCTATTTTTGCGGCGGGAACTGCCGGGATAGGTTAGTCTCCAGCGCAAAAATGGGCGCTGATCCCAATTTTCCCTTGCATCCGGGCCGGAACTTGCTAAGGTAAGCGTCTGTTTTGCCTCCCTAAAGGAGGCGCAACAACCTCAGTTCACCGGAGTTGGAGAACCATCATGGGACGCGCTTGTGATCTCTGCGGCAAGAAAACCCAGTTCGGCCACAACGTCTCGCACGCCCACAACGTGACCAATCGGCGCTTCCTGCCCAGCCTCCAACCGGCCCGCATTCTCGTCAAGGGCAAGCCCACGCGGGTGCGCATTTGCACGCGCTGCAAACGCTCCCTGGCCACGCGTGCCGCGCTGTAGTCCTCGCTTGTCCTTTCTCGAAAACCGTTGCGAGAACAGCAACCGAGTCCTCGAGCAGCCGGTACTTCCTCGTATCGAAAACGACAAACCCGGAGTCCTCGAGTAGCCGTCCCGAGTAGGCGTACTCGCCGTATCGAGGGACGGCGTATCGAGAGGACGCCTCGGCCGCTGCCCCTTGCTGTGCAACGCGCCATCGGACCCCGAACAACTCCCCCACGCCGCCGCCCGCGCTTCCGCCGTCTCTTCCAGCCAGCGCCGCGCCGCCAACCCATCGCGGCCGCCCTCTCCGGCTGATCCAAGAGCTCGACGATCTTCTCCGCCAGCATGGCCTTGCTTTCCGGGTCGATCAGGTATCCCGTCTCCCCGTTCCTGACCACCTCCAGCGAACCCCCCGTCGCCCGCCGATGACCGGTTGCCTGAGGCCCCCGCTTCCCAGAAAGCCAGCCCGAACCCGTCTACCTGCGCCCCTGCTTGCGGTTGGGCCGCACGAATACGTCCGCCAGGTTGTAAAACCGCGGCAGCATCTCCTCCGTCACGAAGGGGCAGAAGCGCACATGCGGCTCCAGTGCCAGCTGCTCCACCAGCTCGCGCAGCCGCGGCTCATACGGCCCCGTCCCACGATCACGTACACCAGGTCGGGCCGATCCTGCACCAGCTGCGAGAGCGTGCGCAGAACCAGGTCGGCCCCCTGCGGGCGATGAGCCGCCCGACCGTGAGAAGCACCTTTTGGCGGATGTCCGGAGGCTGCGCAGGAGGCGCGGGTCGGCGGAGCAGGCGGCGAAAGCGCCCAGGTCCACCCACGGGCAGGCGCCGGATTTTCTCCTCCGGCGCGCCGAAACTCATCAACTGGCGGCGGGTGCTCGCTGACGGCCAGCACCGGTCGGCGGCGGCGCCGCCAGACAGGCGCGCGCTTCTGCAAGAGCGACAGGCCGCGATAGCGCAGAAATTCGTAGTCGAACGCGCACAAGTCCAGCGGCGCCCGCGACCCCAGGCGATCCAGCCCGCCAGCCGGCTGGCCGCTCCCAGGCTCCATCGCGACGATCCGATGGTAGCGCGCCCGCCGGGACACAAGCAGCGGCAGCGCGCCGCCGCCATCGCCGCCGGCAACGGACCAGCCCGCACCCCACGCGCGCATCCGCCACCCCAGCCCGCGTCATACGCCCGCGCTCCCGCTCCCGCGGCGCCACCACTTCAATCGCCGCCCCATACGCACCAGCTCCCGCGCCATGTCCAGCGCGATCCGCGACCGTCCGCTTTGTACCGGTGGAAACTCTCGACACCAGGAGGATCATGGCTCGGGACAATCACCACGCAGGACAGTCACCCCTTCTCAAGCGGCATGATGCATTCATGCTGCAATCCCGCGAAAGAATCGGCGCCTGCTCTCAAAAATGGGCCTTCGTAGGCTCGCGAGAGAAACGAAACCGAGTCCTCGAGTAAAGGCTCCGCCGGGTGCGCATCCGGGCGTCCGTCAGGTCGCGACAGATGCGAAACCGAGTCCTCGAGTAGCCGGTACTCCGGCGTATCGAGAGGACGGACTCCATGCGCCCAGTCCGCCTTCTGGCTGCCTCGTTTCTTATTCTCTATCGGTGAGGCGTAGCCTCGAGGGGACGGTCCCTCGCCGGTGTGCTCCAGAAGCGCGCTACGTATGCAGGGCCACGAAGCGCTTGATGGCGGCCCGCTCGTCCGGCCCCAATTGCG
Source organism: bacterium (assembly GCA_015075175.1). Taxonomy (GTDB): domain Bacteria; phylum Hinthialibacterota; class Hinthialibacteria; order H5-UNCL2; family H5-UNCL2; genus H5-UNCL2. The sequence continues at coordinate 288,281 of JABTUV010000005.1, read as the reverse complement.
TGAAGGCGATGGCTACCCGTGCCGGTAAGGTTGCCCGGGCGTCTCTTTCTCGATCCACCGCCTTGCCCTTGGCCGACAGGGGCGCGTCTCGCCCGGCAATTGCACCTGCATCACCAGCGTGGACTTGAAGAAGAGAATTATCTACCGCCGTGCTGTGCCGGTCGGATCTCGCGCTGCAAAGGCTCCATGTAGAGGCCCGCCCTCGCTGATGTTCTTGCCCTCCGCCGATACCTCACCCATGCGGCTGGTTACTACCGATGCCCTTCAGGGTGAAGCTTCACCTGGAATACGTGGTAGGCGCGTACATGTTGGCGAGTTCCGTCCCGTGGGTTTGCTGGTTTCCATCTCCTTGCCCGGTTGCTGTCGGAATACGCAATGAATTAACCGAAGATATAGTTTAAGTCCAGCAAGTGTCAACGCTTTTGTCAATTCCTCCACGTGACCAGGCGGAGAACCCTGCGACCTGCACCCACAGCCCTGAGCCGCCGCATACACCCACAACCGAAAGCCCTGAGCGAGGCGCGGAGCGCGAAGTCGAAGGGCGGCTTGGATGCTGAGGACTGCCTTGATGCAGCCATCAACGCCCCCTAACAGGGGGCAGGGGGGATCACGCGCGCCTCAGCGCATCCGCTCAAGCACCCGATCGCGGTGCTGGCGCGTCTCCACCGCCAACATGCGCGCCCAGTGGTTGAACTCCTTGTCGCGCGTGGACAGAAACTCGGTACACCGGGATTCCAAGAGCGACTGCTCCAGCTCGCGCACCAGCTCCAACAGTTGCCGTTCCTGCGGCCGCTGGCGCCTGATGCGGTCGTGGCGATTGTGGACTTTGTCGATGAAGGCTTTCACTTCCGACAGCGAGAAAGGTCGGTCGATCTCGAAGCGCTCCGGCCGGTCGGCCAGCGCCTGGCGCATGTGCTCCAGGCTCGCAGCGTGGCGCCGTTCGTCCTCCGAGATGCCCTTCCAGAAGTCGGGGTCGCCGTTGGGAGCCTGCGCGCAGTCGGAATAGAACTCCGCCAGCGCCAGCTCCGCCTCCTTCATGCGGTCGAGAATCTCCAGCGCGCCGGACAGATCGCGAATCATGATAGGGCCTCCAGCTTGGGGTGGGCCGGAGCGGCGAGGTCGGCAGAGGAAGCACGGCGGCCGCCCCAGCGACAGTCAAGGGGACCAATCCCAGGCGGACAGACGCAGCACGTCCATCATCCCCCACCCCCTCCCGCCTGTCAAGCACTTACGACCACACGCGACAGTCGCCGATTTTGCGCCGCGGGACAGTCGCCGATTTTGCGCGTCGATCCCGCGATAGAGGCGAGCTCCCACTTCAAAATCGGCGCCTGTCCCTTCCCCCGCCACCCCAACGTCGAAAGCGGCGGCGTTGACAGCGACCAGCCCACGTGGACGCACCCCCTCATCCGCGAGGCAGCCGCTGGCCCCCATCAAATACCTGACACTCGTCCCCGCCGGCGATATACTACGGTTACCGGCCAGCGACAGCCGGCCTCGATCTCTTGCGATGTCGTGGGGGGCATCCCGATGCGCCGACCTCGACGCGCGATCACGCCGCCTTTTACTGGGTCTCCGCGCGCGCCGCGCCCGGCCTCTTGGGTTCCACCCACCGTTGCCCCGCACGTGAAGCCAGTCGCGCAGACAACCGCCAAGGCCGCTTCCAGGCCGCTCTCTCGATACGCCCGCAGACGGGCTACTCGAGAAACCGGATTTTGTTTTTCGCGCTACTCGAGAACCCGGGTTTTTCAATTACGCGAAAATCAAAGCCGTGTCCTCGAGTAGGCCCCGCCGTAGCACCTCCATCCGTGGCAAGATGTGACTTCGGGGCCGTATCGAGAGGCACGGCGGCCTTCCACCGCCAAGGCCTTCGGAGTCGAGATTAGGATTACTACGTCGGCCAAGCTTTACCTGGCATAAAGACGCCCTAGTTGCGCAGCGTGCTGCGCCTGCGCCCGGCTTCCCAAGCCAGGTATTTCCTGGCCGCCGTAGTAGGATTACGATTACGAGTATGAGAAGAAGGCCTCAGTTCGCGCTGATCTCCAGAAACGACGTCGCGTTCTTCATCGACTCCTCCAGCGTCGCGTACAGCTCCTCCATGTCCTTCTGCGACATGTTCGCCGTGCGCACCGCGTACTCCGACAGCGGATACATGAGTCCGTCGTAGCCCAGCCCGTAGCCCATCTGCAACGCCGCCACGTCCGCCAGATGCACGATCACCGACAGGAGCGGCCGCCCCTTCGCATCCTCCGGCTTGTGGTGGTAGCCGATCGAGTTCACCAACTCCTGCGGAAAGTTCCAGGTGTCGGCGATCTTGGCCCCCAACAGCGCATGGTCGAAGCCCAATATCTGCCGCTCCGCCTCCATGAAGGGCACGTTGTTCTTCTCCATGTAGCCGCGGATGTCATCCCAGGCATCCGCCACGAACCGCGACAGCACCACCTTGCCGATGTCGTGAATCAGCCCGGCGGTGAAGGCCACGTCCTGCAGCCCCGGCCGCAGCCGCTTGCACAATTGCTCCGCCCCCACCGCCACCGCGACCGAGTGCTGCCACAACCCGCCCTTGGCGTACCCGTACCCCGACACGTCCCGCGCCAGAAAATCGCTCATGGTCGAGGTGAGAACAAGATTGCGCACGGTGTGAAAGCCCAGATACATCACGGCCTGCGTGATCGAACTGACTACCCGCGGCAATCCGTAGTACGCCGAGTTGCACAGCTTCAGCAGGTTGGCCGTCAGCGCCGGGTCCAGCGAGATCACCCGGTTCAGGTCGTTGGCCGAAGTGTTGGAATCCCGCGTCAGCGCGATCACTTTCACCACCACGGCCGGCAGAGGAGGTATGTTCCGCACCTCCTCGATGATCTTCTCCATGCTTTCCTTGGACACAGCGCCCGGCCTCTCTACCCGCGTCCCACCCACGGATTCATTGGTTGATGCGGTTCTTCATCTCCTGGCCGGGTTTGAAACTGATGTGCTTCTTGGCCGGCACGGTGATGATCTCGCTGGTCTTGGGATTGCGGGCCTTGCGTTCGGGGGTTCCCTTGACCTTGAAAATGCCGAAATTTCTGATTTCGATATTACCGTCCTGGGCCAAGCCCTCACACATGGTATCAAAGATCGCCTGCACGATCTCCTTCACGTTCACGATGTCGATCCCCGTCTTCAGGGCCACTTCCCGGACGATGTCCTTCTTGGTGCATGTCACCACGTATCCCTCCTCCCCAAACGCTGCCATCCTGATTGTACCGCGCGCTGCAGAAGCAAGTCAACTTCCTGAATCGATTAGCCTTGCAGAAAACTCCGCACCAGCCGCCCCACCATGTCCTGGGGCGAGCCGGGATCCGACTGGGCCAGCCGCGGCAGGCTGACGGCTACCTCCAACCGGTTCCGCTGGGGTACCAGCCGATGGTTGAGCGTGCCCCCGTAAGCCTCCAGCCGCGTCGCCAGCACCGATAGCCGCATCATCCAGGCCCGCCGCACCGTCGCGTCCTGCTCCGCCCCCTCCACCGTCCCCGCCGGCTTGATGTCAAAAAGCGAGTTCGAGCGCGGACTCGGCGTCCCCGCCGCCAGGATCAATACCGAGTCCTCCCGCGCGGTTATCTCGACCTCCAACATGAGGTCCACCCGCCACTCCAGCACCAACTCGAAAAGACTCACGAGAATCCGCGACAGGTCGTCCGGATCGGCCAGCACCAACCCGCCTCCCGGCCCGATGCGATGGTGCACGCGGCAATGCCGCCCCGGATGCTTCTCTCCCACCAGCCGCGCGCTGTGCGCCAAGAGCGCCGCCAAGTCCAGTTCAATCATGCTCTTCTGGCGCGGCGCCGGAGCCGTCGCTTCCAGGTCGAGCAATCGCTTGATCTCCCCCTCCAGCGACGCCGACAACGCCGACAATTCGTCCAGCGCCGCCGGATCAAAGGACTCCGCACGCACCGCCGAAAGCAGTTCGGCGATGCGCGACAGCGGCCGGGCGAAACTCGCTTTCACGTGCTCGTAAAACTCGTTCTTGACCAGCTCGAACTTCTGCAAAGGCTCCTGATCCTCCAGGACCAAGAGGATGCGGTCCGAACCGGCCGCCCGCGAGGGGTCCAGCCGCCGCATGCGCACCCGCACCGGCCGCATCTGGTGCAAAATGGGATCGAAAATGGACAGCAGCGCCTCCGCCGTCTCCCCACCCGCCCCCAGCGCCTTCTCCACCCCGCGCAGTAGGTCCACCGGCGCGCGAAAAGCCCCGTCCTCGTCCTCGATGCGGAACATGCGCCGCGCGCGCGTGTTGTGCTCCAACAGCTGCCCCGCCCGCAAATCCAGTACCGCGATCCCCACCGGCGCCGTGTCCCGCAGCGTCTGCCAGCGCACCTCCAAGTTCTCCCGCTCCCGCTCGATGTGCCGCAACCGGTCCCCCGTCTCCTCCCGGAACAGCTTCAGCCGGTTCGCCATCTCCTCCTCGCGCGATTCATACTCCAGAAGGCGCTGGTACTGCTCCACCTGCAGGTCTAAAAGCATGTTGATCGAGGTAGCCAGCGGCACGAGATCGGGATTGCAGCGCGACAAATCCACGCGCTTGTCGCTGTAACCGGCGTTGGCCTTGGCCAATACGCCTGCAATCGGATCCAGCGCGTTGCCGTGCATGGAACGGAAAAGCATCCAGGACAAAAGCAGCGAGGCGGCCAGGATGGCCGCCAACGGAACGAGACTGCGTTCCCACAACCGCTCCGCCAGCCGCCCCTGCCGGTCGGACCGCACCCCCACCTGCAGAAACGCCCGCGTGCGCGTGTCCTCCGCCGACCGCAAGGGAACCAGAAACGACGACGACTCGGGTACCCAGATGGGCCGCATCTCCCGGCTCGTCAGCACCCGGTCGGTCGTCCCCTGGTCCAGGATCGGCAGCGCCTCGGCGTCTCCCCCCGGACTGTGATAAATCGGCTTGTAGTCGATGCAACTGATGACCGAGACGTGCGTCAGCCACTCCGCCCGGTCGGCGCGGGCCGTCGCCAGAAAGCCTTGGATGCGCTCGCGCCGCGCCAGCTCCGCCTCCGACGGGTTCTCCGGCGTCGGCAGCCGCACCCGTCCCTCCTCCTCCAGGAGCGGCAGCACCGACAGCGCAATCGCCCGCGCATCGTTCCGCCACACCCCCAGCTCCTCGTCCGACAACAACTTGAAGGCGTACAGCGACATCCCCACGAACAGGAGCAGCGTGGGAACCAGAGACATCAACACGAGCCGACTCTTGGTGCTGCGCAGCATGTCCGTGTGCCCCGTTCGGAGTCCAGGCGGCAGCCTGCCTCCTTCCCCCCGGAGTCCAGGCTTCAGCCTGCCTCCTTCCCCCGGAGTCCAGGCTTCAGCCTGCCCGCAAACTGAAGTTTGTACTCCCCCGATCCGTACGAGCGCCGTTTCACAAGAAGTACTTGCGAGGAAGCCGAACCCGAGTCCTCGAGTAGCCGGTACGCCGGCGTATCGAGAGGACGTTCTGGTCGCGAGTACTTCCCTTGAAAGGGCACTAGCAAACGGGGGGAGGAATAGCCGCTATTCCTCCCCCCGCGTGTTGTTAACGCCTATGGGACGTCGTCACCGCCAAGGGCTTCGCGGCCCCACCCTTCACTGCCCCGCTTCTTCGGGATACGGATAGGGCGGCATGTCGATGTCCCGCCCGCCCCGCGCGTGCACGACGTCCAGGTCGCGGGCGATGTCGAAGCCGAAGTACGGCGCCCCTTCCAGCGGCGTGATGTCGCCCACCGTCAGGATGCCGCCCAGCCCGTCCAGGATGTAGTAACCCCGGCCGGTCGGATCGATCTCGATGTCGCGCGCCAACCCGCCCGCGATGGCCGGCCGCGTCGCCACGTCCGGCGCGTCGCCCACGGCTACCACGTCGCCGTTCTCGCCCAGCACCAGGAGCCCCGTCACGGTATGGTTCGCATCCGTCTTCACGTCGAAGGCCACCGCCATGCCGTGCATGAGATGCTGCCCCAACGCCGCCGAGACCGCGTCGCTGAAGGCGCCGCCGCCGCGCGCCGTGATCATGCCGTTCCGGTCCATCACCAGCGTGCCCACCGGATCGCCGTACTCGTCGCGCACCAGCTGCATCGCCCGCACCACGCGGTCGTAGTACAGCGGCGGCTCGGACAGACTGCGAACGTACTCCACGCCGTACACCCGCGAGGTGAAGACCTCGCCGTAGGCGTCCACGACATACATGCCGCGGGCGCCGCCCGACGAGTCTTCATACGCCTGGATGTCCACGCCGCGCGTGAAGTCCCCGGTAAAGAGCATCGGATAGTTCGGCATCGACACCTGGTCCACCAAGGGCGCGTTGCCCAACGCCTCGATCACCCCGTCCCCGCGCAAGGCGAAGAACCCGTCCAGCACCGGCGCGATCGCCGAAAAGATGGGCAGCGGATACGGCACGCCCACGTTCTGGTGCGCCGCGTTGGACAGGCTGTCGTACACGTTGCGCGTGTGCACCCCGCCGAATCCGTCCAGCACCACGAACCCGAAGGACGTCGCCTGCGGATTGTTGGGCACGAACGGATTCAGCAGCCGCAGCGGACTGCTCTGGTTGCCCAGATTGTCAATGGCCACGAGGTAGAACACCGTCGAGACGTCGTCGCCCACGGACACCGGGCCGAAGGCGCCCCACATGTCCGCCTGCGTCACCGCCACCAGGTGCGTCAGCCCCGCGTCGCTGTATATCCGCACCTCGGCGTTGGCCTCCACCGCCCCGTCCACGCCCACCACGAGATCATCCTGTCCCTCCGGATTGGAGATCACGCGGATGCGCATCACGTCCGGTCGCTGCGTGCCCAGGATGAACGGATTGACCACCCGGTACGGCGCCGACAGATGCCCGATGGGATCCGTGAAGCGCAGCCAGAACTCGGTCTCCAGCTCGTCGCCCACCCGGAACTCGTCGTCGCCGATGTTGATGGTGAACCGCCCGTACTGATCCACGCTGCCCGTGCGCACCGGAGTCGCCGGAGCGATGCTCCAGTCCGAGGTGAAGACCTCCACGCCCGAGAACGGTTCCACCGCGCCCGAGTCGCCCACGATGTAGTCGTCCAACCCTTCCTGGTTGGCCACCACGCGGATGCGGAACGGATCCACGTCCACCACGCCCGGCACCAACGGATTGCGAAGCAGCAGCGGGCTGCTGATGTGGTTGGTCTCGTCGATCACCCGCAGGTAGAACACGTCGCTCTCGTCGTCACCCACGTTGACCGGCCCAAAGCCGCCGAAGTCGTTGGCGGTGGTGGAGCGGAAGGCCCGGGCCACCACGCCCGGCACGCTCTCCAGCACCACGTGCGTCACCGGATCCTCGGCGATGGCGGTCGCGTCGCCGATGGTCTTGAAGATCAAGACCCGCCCGCGCGGCTCCACCGCGCCGCTCTTGCCCAGAATCCAGTCGTCCACCAACTCCTCGTTGCTGGTCACTTCGATCAGGCTCGGATTCACGTCCACCGGATTCTCCACGTACGGATTGAGCAGGAGATACGGCGAGGAAATGTGCCCGATCTCGTCGATGGCGCGCAGGTAGAACTGCGTCGCCAGGTCGTTGCCCAGGCTGATCGGCCCGAATGCGCCATGATCGTCCGCCGTGGCGACTGCACCCGGAACCGGGTTGCTGAACGCCGCGTCGTAGAAGATGGCGACCGCCGCCCTCGGCTCCACCGCCCCGGCAATGCCGATCACGAAGTCGTCAATGCCGTTCTGGTTGGAGAACACGATGATCCGGCTCGGGTCCACCTCCGAGATGCCCGGCACGAACGGATTGTAAATCTTGACCGGCGCCGAGACGTTGCCGTAGGCGTCCGTCACTTTCAGGAAGAAAGCCGCCGCCAGGTCGTCGCCCAGATCGATGGGGCCGAACTGACCCCACTGATCCGCGCTGGTCGCCGCGTGCACCGCGCCCACCATCACCGGCTGGGTGAAGAACACGTCGTAGTACACCTGCACCGTGGCGAACGGCTCCACCGCCCCGTAGATGCCCTCCACGCTGTCCGTGAGGAGCGTCTCGCGGCTGTGCACGATGATCTTGTCGATGTCCACCGGCGAGTCGCCGGCCACGAACGGATTGTCCAGCTCCAGCACCGGACCCGGGTTGCCGCAGGCGTCCTTGGCCCGCAGGAAGAAGCTCCGGCGCGGCGTCTGGAACGGCGCCGTGCCGGTCATCTCGATGATGGGAGACGAATCGTCGCCCATGTTGAGCGTGCCGAAGGCCCCGTCCAGGCCCGCCACGGCGATCGGGTCGGGCGCGGGCATGGTCAATCCCGCGTCCAGCCACGCCTGCACCGTCGCCCCCGCCTCCACCGCGCCCGCCAGGCCGATCACGAAGTCCTGCGCGCCTTGTTCGTGCGCCAAGACCTGAATGGCCGCCGGATTCAGCGACGGCCCCTCGGTGTCGTTCCACAGCCGCACCGGACGGCTCACGTTGCCGTTCACGTCCACCGCGATCAGCCACATGTCGGACACCTGGTTGTCGCCGATGTTGTACAGGAAGCTGCCGTCAGCCCCCGCCTGCACCGGCGAGTTGACCAGGTGCGTCAACTCGGGATTGCTGTAGATGCGCACCCAGGCCCAGCCTTCGACCGCCGCCGGATCGCCCCGCACCAGGTCGTTCTGGCCCGGTGGGTTGCAGATCACCGTCAGCTTGTCCAGCCGCGGCACATCGATCTCGATGTCCGTCTCCAGCTGGTGCAGCACGCTGCGGTTGCCCGCCCGGTCGATGGCCGCGATCCAGTAGGCGGGCAGATAGTTGTTGCCCAGGAACAACTGGATGAAGGCGCCCGAGTCGCCCACGTTGTAACTCCGCAGATCGTTGGTCCCGAACGGATCCCCGTACACCACCACCGTGGACTTGCGCTCGGCGTAGCCGGTCACGCTGTCCTGCAGCGGCGGGGTGGCGTCGGCGACCTGCGCCACCGGCGGCTGCGGCTCGACGATGTCGTTGCTGGCCAGCACCGGCACGCCCGTCGAGAATCCGCCCCGCCGCACCGCGATCACCGCGATCTGCGCGTGCTCGTTGTCTCCGATGTTGAACGTGATCTGCCCGTCCGGCGCCGTCTGCGACTGCGGGCTTTGCACCGGCGTGATGGGCACGCCCCAGGCGTCCGGCACCCCGTCCGAACCGCTGTCCGGTCCCCACGGGAACCGCGCCGAGAGTACGCCCTGATACACGTAACTCACGTTGGCGCCCGTCCGGCTGCCGAAGTACATCCGTCCCGCCGGATCCACGCTGGGCCGCAGCGGTTGCCCCTCGAACGTGGTGTGGATGCTCCGCAACAGCGTCGCCCCCACCTCCGTCTCGAACGGACGATACACCACCACCTCGCCCCGCAGCCCGATGTTCCGCGGCGTGAGTTGATTGATGTACAGGTCGCCCGCCACGTCAATCGACATGCCGGAAGGCAGCGTCAGGTTCTTGGCCATGACGGTCGTGCGCCCGCTGGCCGCGCGCACGCGCACGACCCGGTCCTTGCCCGGATTGGCCATGCCGCCGCCCGCCACCACGTCGCCCACGAACAGGTCGCCCGCCAGGTTGAAGGCCAGCGACTGCGGGCTGTTGATGCCGGTCGCACCCGCCGCGTGCCGTACCGACGGCGCGCCGAAGCTGTTGCCCACCGCGTTGAAGTCCACCTGCATGATGTCGCCCGAGGCCCGGCTGGCGTACACCAGCCGCAACCCGGCCGCGCTGCTGTTGGCCGTATCCACCACCGGCCCCACCAGGTCGTCCCCGGCGATGCCCGTATTCAGGCTCGCCAGCACCGCCCCTGCTCCCAGCGGCGTACCCGGGACAAAACCGCTCACGTTCACCACGCGAATCTGTCCGTCCCCGCCGCCCAAAAGCAGCCGGCCCGTGTAGCGATGGTCGAAGAACAGCGTGCGCGGATTGACCCCCGCCGCCTGGAAGAACACCCGCGTATGCCCGTCCTGCGTCAACTGCAACACCTGCGTATCCACCGCCAGGTAGACGTTGCTGGCCAGGTCGGTGTCGATGTCGCGCACGTCGGAAATCAGCGTGGCGAACGGCGTCACCACGTTGGGCGCCCCCTCGCGCATCACGCTGAACACGCGCACCTCCACCTCGGTGTCCGGATCCCAGCCGGGATCCGCCCCGCGCTGCGTCGTCACCTTCACCGTGTCCTGGTTGCCCGGAAGGTTCTCCGTCACCTCGACGCTGTACACGATGGGCGGCGAGTTCGGCACCCGGATGCGCTTGGCGCGCCGCTCCGCGGGTACCGTCTCGTCCGACAAATCGTCGCTCTCGTTGCTGGGATGATGCCGCAGCCCGTCCCCGTCCACCGTGTCGTCATGCACGCTCACGAAGACGAAGTCGAACAGAATGTCCTCCGTCGCCGTGATCGACCACTGCCCGTTGGCCGGCACCGCCTCGCCGATGCACTCCGTCAGCTCGGGGTCCTTGTACAGCGACACCAACGTCGTATCCGCCGTCGAGAATCCCCGCACGATGTCGGGACGCGGCGGAATGTAGTCCGGGTTGTTGCCCTCGTACAATTCCAGCGTGATCCCCTCCAGCACCGGCGGCGGCACGATGTCGTTGGTCAGCCGCACCGCCGGGCTGCGGTGGTTTTGGCTGTCCACGGCCACCACGAACACCTCGGGATAGAGATTGTCCCCGATGCTGATGTTGAAGTAATTGGTCCCCGCCAGCACCTGCGTGGCGATCAGATCGCCCGGCCAGTCCAGGTCCGCGTCGCGATAGACCTCGATCTTCACCACCTGCGGATCGTTGGTGTACCCGATCACGTAGTCGTTGTCCCCCTCCAGCGCCCCGCAGCGGAAGCGGATGGGCGGGTTCTGACGCACCGTCGGGAAAGTGGCGATCACCGGCGCGTCCGGAATCACCGGGCTGATGTACGGACTCGACTCGTTGGAGACCGAATCCAGCGCCGCGGTGAACACGAACTCCGGCGTGATGTCCGCAATGCTGATCTCGAACGCCCCGTTGGGCCCGGGTACGACTGCGAACGAGCCGATCAACTCGTAGAGCGGGAAGTCGTTGTAGACGTTCACCGTCACCGTATCCAGGCTCACGAAGCCGCGGATGATGTCGGGCGTCGGCGTGGCGTTGAAGATGATCTCGCTAATGATCGGGGCCGGCGGCGCCACGATGTCGTTAAGCAGCCGCACCGCCGCGCTGCGATGGCCCGCGCTGTCTACCGCCACGACCCAGCACACCGGCAGATAGTTGTCCCCGATGGGGATGTCGAACCAGCCGGTCGCCGACGGAATGCCGGAAAACTCCAGCTGCACCAACGCCTCGTCCGGTACGTTGACCCGCTTCACGTCCGGATCCGACACCGTGCCCTGCACCCGGTCCGGCCCGCCCGTCGTGACTACCACCCCCGCGTACACGATGAAGCGCGTACGCAGCGGCGGAATCTCCAAGACCCGCGGATCCGTCACTACCAGGGGCGGATCCGGCAACACGTCGATCACCGTCGCCTTGCTCTCGTTGCTGGCCGCGTCCAAGGCGGTCACGAACACGAACTCCGGCGTGATGTCGGGAATGACGAAATTCCAGGCCCCGGTGGACGACGGAATCGCTACCGCTACCAGGTCCTCCAGCGCCGAGTCGTTGTAAAGATGCACCTGCACCGTGTCCACGGTGGCAAAACCGTAGATGAGGTCCGCGATGGGCGCCGGGTTGTACACTGCGCGGTCCACGATGGGCGCCGGCGGCGCCACGATGTCGTTGAACAGCACCGTCGCCTCGCTCCGGTTGCCCGCGCAATCCACCGCGATCACGAACAACTTCGGATACAGGTTGTCGCCCACCGGTATCTCGTACCAGCCGTCCGCGCTGGGCGCCGTCGCCGAGTTCACGAACGACAACTGCCCCGGATCCTCGCTGTACACCTCGATAGCCACCACGTCCCAATCGCGCACCGGGTCCGCCAGCGTGGCGAACACGATGTCCTCCCCGCCCACCCAGACGCCGGGCAGGTACCGCTTGGCCGGGCTGACCTCCTCGATGTAGGCGATCGGCGCCAGCGGCGGCACCGGCGTCACCTGCGCCGACGCGATGTTGGAAATCGGCGCCTGATTGCCCGACGGGTCCACCGCCATCACCACGAAGTACAGGATTTCGTTCTCCAGGCAGACGTTCGTCCCCCAGTACGTGGTGGGATCGAAACTGAATCCCAACTGCTCGCGGAACGTGTTGGTCCCCGCGTCGTAGAGAATCTCGTTCGGGTTGAAGTAGGCTACCGACAGGTTGGCCGGATAGGTGCTCCCGTCATCCACCGGCACGTCCAGCGCCTCGGCGGGAATGTTGTACACCGTCACCGTGTTTACCGCCCCCGTCAGGCTGGCGGTCCAGTACGTGTCCACGGCGGGATTGACGCCCGGATCGGACTGGTGCGGCACGGTCGCCCCGTTGGTCAGGTCCGTGACGACCAGCGTGCCGAAGTCCACGCCGCCCGGCGACAGGTCGATCACCACCGACGGCGTCGCCGCCGCCGCGTACGCGACCTTCGGATACCCCGCCAGCTGCAGCACCCGGCTGTCCTTGCCCGGATTGTTGGTGTCGAAGATGGGCGCCGTGCTGGTCAGGATGTTGTAGCCCATCACCGCCACGTTGTCATAGGGCGTGACCGGCCACTCCAGCGTGAGCGTGCTGTTGCCCACGTACCCGGTCACCGCCAGTTGCGTGATCGCCTCCGGTGGTGTGGTGTCCAGCGCCGCGCCCGTCGAGTCCTCCGCCAGCCCCGAGATGTCGCTGTTGTTTTCGGCCGCGTCCTGCGCGATCACCGCGTAGGCGTAATGCCGCCCCGGCGACACCGCATCGTCCCAGAACACCCGGTCGAAGGTCTCGTAGTCCACCAGCACCGTATCGGTCGCCGCCGGCAGCGAAGCCCCGGGCCCCGCCGACACGGTGATGGTCCGATCCACCACGCTCACCACGTTGTAGAGCGCGCCCAGCCGCTGGTTGTACACCCGCGTCACCGCGGTCGCCGCCACCGGCGGCGACATCACCACCAGCTCCGCCGTGTTGGCTCCGTTCAGGCTCGCCCGCTCGCCCACGATCTTGTTGGGCAGGTAGTTGTTCACCACGACGCCCACCAGGTTCGCCGGCACCAGGTCCCCGTCCAGATCGTCCGGATCCCCGTCCGTCAACGGAACCTGCTGCTGCTTGCGGTAAATCTTGAACTGCGCGATGCCCACGTTGTCCCCGTCAAACGGCGCCAGCGTCAGCGGATTGTCCGGAATCGACCACGACAACCGCACCGTGGTCAGCGGCTGGTTGCCCACCACCCGCAGATTGTTCACCGGCAGCGGGTCCACGATGTCGTTCTTCATCGCCGCCACCCGGTTGGACGGGTTGCCCGGTATCATGCTGCCCGCGCGGCCGTTGCCCGCCGCGTCGAAGCCCACGATGTAATACCCGTACACCCCCGCACCTGGAATCGTGTCCAGATACGTGTACACGTCCTGCCCGTTGATCGGACTGGTCGCGTCGATCACGTCGATCAGGTCGAAGTCCGCCGGCGTCAATCCGAACAGATCCTGGATGGCGAACTTGGTCCGGTAGATTTCATACCCCACCGTGACCACGTTGTCCGGCGCGTGCCCGCCCAAGTGCCAGTCCAAAAGCACGTCCGAGCTGCCCCGATGCACCGTCGCCCGCAGCCACGTGATCGCCTCCGGCGCCATCACGTCCACGCCCAAAAACGGCCCGAAGATCGGGTCCAACACGTTGCCCGCGTAATCGGTCGTGCGCGTCTTGATGTAGAACGTGCCCACGATCGACGAAGCGTTGAAGAACGTGCTGTACGGCGCCGCCGCGTTGGACATCGGCGTCAGATTCTGCTTCGTCTCGGGCACCTGGTTGGTGAACGCCGAGGCCGGCGGCGGCGTGTTGGGACTCCCGTAGGTCCAGAACATCGCCACTTCCTGCACTCCCGACTGCACCACCCCCGAGTTGTCCCGCGCCTGCCCGGAGACCAGCAGCTTGCCCGCCAGAACCAGCGGTTGGCTCGCCGCCAGGCGCACCGCCGCGCTGTTCAAAAAGGCGTGCTGGTCCCATCCGTTGGGATTGGTCAGCTCGTTGTCCGTCCAGGTCGCCGGATCGTCGTAATCCCAGTCGAACGGCCCCGGCGCGCCCAACAGCTGCACAATCGTGTCGTCCGCCGGATAGTCGATGTTGTTCGGATCCACCGCCAGCGGGTCCGGGTCCGGCAGGTTCGGCGCCGGCGCCGTGTTGTCGATCATCAACACGAACCCGTCCACCGACGTCACCGTCGCCGCTACCGTGCAGCCGCCCAGGTCCGCCGTCGCGATGTCCAGCGGCAGCAACCCTTCCGTCGGCAGCAGAATCGGCAGGTTGAAGGTCAGCGTGTAGGTCGCGCAGGTCGCCGAGGTCGCCAGGAAGTTGGCCGCCATCGGCGCCGGATCCGGGTTGCCCAGGTCAATCGCCTGATAGTCCGGATCCGCCGTCACCACCTGCGTGACCGCGCCGGTAAACGTCAGCGACCACGAGTTCAACCACCCGCTGTCCAGGAAGAATACGTCGTTGATGGTCAGCGTCCAGGTCCCGTGCGCCTCTTCGCCGGCGAATCCCGCCGTCACGTCGAAGCTGCCGATCACGTCGTCGGCGTCGTCCGCGCCGTTGCTGGTCTTGAATTGGTACACCGTGCCGCCCGGCGAGGTCAGATACAGCGCCAGATCGCCGCGGTAGGTGTGCGTGATGTTCACGTCAATCGAGATCGTGCCGATGGTTCCCACCAGCGGGACCGCCAGCTTGGACAGCGTCGTGCCGGACGTGCCGGTGGGCGGCACGCGCTTGTTGATGTCCACCGCAGCCACCGTCTTGGGCGCCGCCGTCAGCGCGATGGCCGCGTTGGCGTCCACCCCCGTGCCCTCGTCGCACACGACCATGGTCAGCGTGATGCTGCGCTGCGACGCGCTCGTGGCCGCGAACGGATTGGCCGCCGCAAACATGATCTCCGGCGCAATCGTATCCACGAAGATCGATATCCCGTGCTCGGCGATCTCCGTCGCCCGCTCGGAGACGTTGGCCGTCCCGCTCGTCGGCAGGATGCCGTCGGTCGCAATCGCCCACAGCGTCCCATTGCGCCTGTAGGAGCGGCGGAACGCACTCACCCCGTCCAGCATGGATAGTGCCGTCCGCCAAGTCCACCGTCGCCAGCCCCAGCGACACGTCATTGCCCGGATTGCTCGTGTCCGGCGAGTAGAAAATCTCCACCTGCGCCACGCTGCAATCGTCCGTCACCGAGCCGATGATGTCGAACGGCTCCGACGCGCAGCTGATCAGATACGCCCCGCCCGTGACCGTCTCGATGCGGTCCCCGTTGGGCCACACGAAATGGGTAATCGCCACGTCCGGCGGCGAAACGTCCCACGTCTGCGGCGCAGTAATGATCGCCGCCACGTTCCCCACGTCGCACGGCCCGTCCTCGAACTCCCAGTACAACTGGAACGTGTCCCCCGACACCGCACCCAAAAGCGGCAGCAGCGAGGTGTCAAACGGGTAACCAAAGAGGAACGCGCCGGTCCAGGGCGGGTCGAGTTCGCCGGTCAGCGCGACCAGCGTGGTCGCCCCGTTCACCACCACCGACACCGTCGCATACCGGATGCCCGAGTCCGCGTAACCCAGCGAGGGAGCGGTGATAAACGCCGACGAGTCGCTCACGTACACCTCGCTCGTCACAATGCCGTTCACGCAATCCGGCGTGTCCAGGTTGGCCCGCGCCAGGCCCACCGGCTCGGTATCCACCGTGAACGTCCGCACCACTACCGTGGCCAGGTTGCCCGCCGCGTCCTCCGCCTCCAGCGTCGCCTGCCAGATGCTCCCGTCCGCGAATCCCGGATTGACGATCGCCAATAGGCTCACGTCGCCGTTCACGTCCGGCGACACGGAAACGATGGTATCGCTGGGCAGGTCGGTATACGTCACCGTCGCCGCCACGATCCCGCAGCCCACGTCCGTCATCAAAGCGCCCAGCGTGCACTGCACGTTGACCGTGTTGATGTAAACCGGCGGCGCCGTGAACGCCACTACCGGCGCGTCCGCGTCCACCGTGAAGGTCTGGGTCGCCAGCGTGTTGGCGTTGCCCAGCATGTCATATCCGATCACCGAAATCGTATGCACGCCCGACGGCGGCAACGGAATGAGACCCGTCGCCGTCGCCGAAGACTGGCCCGAAATCGACGTGTCCGTATCCACTACCACGCCGTCCAGAACGAACTCCGCCGAGGAGAGGCCCACGTGGAACGGCGACGGCTGCTCGGTCAGGTTGACCTGGAACGCCAGCGGGAATGCCGAGCCGGGAATGCACAGCCCGTCCCAGTTGGTCACCGCCGCGATGTCGGGCGGCACGCAATCCACCACGAACGTCGCGCCCAGAATGTTCAACGCCTCCAGCGTCTGGCAGCTGGTCGCCGCGTCCTGCGCCTGCGATCCCAGCTCAAACGTCGATCCCGACGGGACGCCCGCCAGCGAGACGACCACGCTCCAGTTCCCCGTCACGTTGTTGTAAACCGCCGGGAAGGCCGTGCTGGGGCCGGTGGCCACCTGGTAGAAGGCGTTCACTCCCAGCACTCCCGGCGGCCCCAAAATGGCCCCGCCGAAGTCCTCCGCCGTGCCCGACACCAGCATCCCCGACGAGCACATGTAGAGCAGGACCGTCGGATCCACGCCCGCCGTCGCGCTCCCGTCCACGACCGCCGCGCCCAAAATCGCCGACACCGGCGGCGTGATATCCACCGTCACCACTTCCGTCGCCGACAGCGGCCCCGTCTCGTCCGGATTGCTCGTCGAGGCATACGCCGCGATCTCGATGGTCGCCCCGTCCGGCAGGCCCGCGTTGATGATAAACGGATCCACGCACCACTCGACGCTGTTCGTCGCTCCCGTGATCACGTTGGCGGCGGCCTCGCCCGTGCCCGACCAGACGCCCGCCACGTACTCGTTCCACACCACCGTCACGCCGTTGATGGTCCCGAACACGTCCGAGGCCGTGCCGCACACCACGATCGACGTGCACACGTCCTCCGGCAGGTCGAACACGCCCGCCGTCGGCGGCAGGCTGTCCCGAATCACCCGCAGCGTGCACACCCCGCTGTTGCCCACCTGGTCATAGACGGTCACCGTGATGATGAACACCCCGTCCATGCCCGGATCGATGCTGAAGTTGAACGGCGCGTTGTTGGGCGCGCCCGGGAAACTGTACGACGCCGTCCCCAGCACCACCAGCGGGTTCGTCTCCTCCGCGATCGTCGCCCACAGGTTCAAAAGCCCCGACAACTCGTCCGTCGCCTCCCCGATCACGTTGAAGGGGACCGGGTTGGTCTCGATGTAATTGTTGACCGGCGAGGTGATCTCGCAGATCGGACCCGTCAGGTCAAACGTCGCCTCACAGGTACTGGCCGGACCGATGTTGGGCCGGCACGGATTGGCCGTCACCCCCGCCGCGATGCCGCGCTGATCCAACGCGTTGTCGTCCGCATAAGCCGTGAAGACCAGGCTGTTGCCCTCCACCGGCACCACCGTCGAGAAGGTGAAGGTCTGCGTGTTGGGACTGCCGGTCACATAGGTGTCGGGCGCATCCGCTCCCGCCGCCGACAGCGTCACGTCATTGACGCCCGCCTGCGCCGGCGCCGGAACCGCGTCCGGATCCGTCGCCCCCGCGCTCACCGTGATCCCCGCCAACGCGCTCGCCGCTGATATCCACTCCGGACACGTGAACAGGTCGATCTCCGGCCCGCTGCTGTCCGTCACCAGCCCCAGCGCCGCCGACGCGCCCGTCGAGCCTACCCCGTCCGTCGCCGTCGCCGTCACTGTGATCGCCTCTTCGCTGGGAACCGGCGACAGGTCCAGCGTCGCCGTCCAGTTGTTGGTCCCCGTCACCACTCCGTTGATCGTCCCCACCGAAGTCGTCGCCGACAACTCCACCAGCGTGATCCCGCTCACGTCAAACGCCGTCCCCGACAGGATCAGCACGTTGTTCACGTACGATCCCGCCGCCGGCGACACGATCTCCACCTCGGGGATCGTGTTGTCGATGAATATCGTCGGGTTGTTGGTGCTCCCCAACGGATTGGCCCCGAAATCCCACGTGGTCGCCGACAGCACGTAATACCCCATCGGGTAGAGCGTCGTGTCCAGCGACACCGCGTGCACCTGCGGCGTGGTCGCACCCGGATAATCCGTATCGTCGGAGGCGATGAAGGTCTCCACCCCCGTCGCGTCGGTGATATAAAAGTCCGTCCGGTCGATCCCCGAGCCGCCGCACAGGTTGTCCAGCACGTTCGCCTGCACCGGAATCGTCCCCGTTACCGTCGCCCCGTCCACCGGATCGAATATCTCGCACAGCGACGGCGGTACCGTGTCGCTGGCGAACATCACCACCGGATCCGAAAGCGGGCCGGTGCGACCGAACTCGTCTTCCGCGATGATACAGTAGGCGTAGGTCGCCTGCGAAAGCCGCGGCAGATACAGATTGTCCGGCCCGTGCACGAAACTGAAGGGCGTCGACGCGCCCCCCACCCCCGCCGCCGCCGTCACTTCCCCGATCAGCGTCGCGCCCGCCAAGTCCACCTGGTCCAGGATCGGCGTGGTGCTGCTGGCCGCGTAAATCCGGAAGCGCGCCGGATTCAGGTTGGCCGGATCCGTCGTCAGCGAGTTCGGATTGGCCAGCCACTCGATTACCGTCACCCCGCACTCCTGCCCGCTCCCGTCGATCACCACGCTGGGCGTCAGCGTCACCGGCGCAATCGCCGTGATCACGTGCTCCAGGTGCCCCTCGTCCAGGTTGCCGGCGGAGACCCCGTTGCGGTTGCCTACCGTGTCCTGAATCTGCACGAACACGTTGTACTCGGTTCCCGACTCCATCCCGCTGGAATCCAGCACGGTCTCGGTCTTGCCGATGTCGTAAGTGTCAAACGGCGGAACGCGGATTTCCACGGAGGCTTCCGGCAGCGGAACCACCTGAGCTTCCGTCGTCAGGTTGGTGGACTGGGCCTTGCGGCGCCAGACCAACTGGAAGCGATACTCGGAGGAAGGATCCGCGATCTGCGCGATCGTGCCCGCCTGCAACGGCGAGTCGGCGTTGAGCACGGAATCCGCCGGCAACAGCACGTTGTAGATGGCCGAGGGCACGAAGTCCACGCTCTGCGCCACGAAGTCCGGCTCGTTGTTGCGCAGGTCCGCCGGCTCGTTCACGTCCGCCACCGCCCCGCGGATCACCGACAACACCTCGGTCCCCGCGATGCGCGTCCCCACCCCGTTCACGTCCTGCGCCCGCACCTGGTAGTAGTACGGCTGCGCGTCCGAGGTCGTGTTGGTCCCGAACACGCCGTTGGTGAACTGCGAGTTGGTGTTGATGAGCACCACGGTCGGCGCCCCGCTGCTGACGTTCTGCGCCACCTTGTCCGCCGGATCGTTGAAGGATCCCGGCGGCGCCACGGCCACCTTGCGGAAGACGTCGTACACCACGCCCGCCCCCACCGTGGGAGCCGCCTTGAACCGCAGAATTACGTCGCCGTTGGTGGACGGTTGCACCGTCAGATTATGCGTGAAGGTCGCGGATTGCGCGCCGTCACCACCATCCCCAAAGGACGAGGATCATCGCGCCCTGCCACAGTTTCATCGTGCTCGTAGACATTCCATCCTCCTCTGTGTGCTCCGCTATACTCTTAATCCGATTCCTGAAAACTTATTGCGATGGGCGGCGGCGCGGACCCGCTCCGCTTCCGCCGCAAGACTTAAATGACAAAAACAGGTGGCGTCCACGAAAGTCCTACTTCCGCGACCCCGCCTGGTCCTTCCGCCGCTCTGGTCCGCGACTGGCTTGTCGTCGTGCAAGTTCGCCCCGTCTATCCCGCCGGATGTCCCCCCGGAAGCGGCCGCTCTGGCCGGCCGTCATGCGCCCCGCGGAGCCTCTCCGGTCGTTTCCGACTCGGCTTGTTTGACTTCCATCGGCATCTCCTCCGCGACCGAAGCCTCGATGCCTTCCACGTACACGTTGACCTGCACAACCTCTTTGTTGAGCATGGTCTCGATGGTCTCTTTCAACGATTGCTGCACCGCCCGGCACACCTTGGGAATGCTGGCGCCCTCTTCCACCGCTAGGTGCACGTCCAGGACGATGCGATCCTCCGCCAGCTTGTCCAGCTTCTCGATGCGCACCCCGGCGGCCGCGTCGCTGGCCCGGAAAAGCCCCGCCAGCCCCCGCGCCGGACCCGCCGCCAGCCGCGCCACCCCCTCCATGTCCGACAGGCAAATCCGCGCGATGCTGACAAACACGTCGTCGCTGACCTGCGTCATCCCCGACGCGGCCCGCCCTTCCTCCACCAGCATGTCCCGATCATCCGCTATCATGGCACAAGCGCCTTAGCTATTATACCTCGCCGCCCGACCCGTCGCCCGTCGCGCCCGCCGGCTGCGGCCCCGCCGGCGCCCCTTCCCCCGCGGGTGGACTGGAAGCCGCCGCCCCGCCCCCACGGTTCACCCACTCCTTCATCGTCTTGCCCGCCTTGAACTGCACGATCCGCCGCGCCGGCACGTCCGCCGCCTCCTTGGACACCGGGTTCCGCCCGATCCGCGCCGGCGTGTCCTTCACCTTGAACACCCCGAAATTCCGGATCTCCATCCGTCGCTCCGTCGCCAGCCGCTCCGTGAACACGTCGAACACGCATTCCGTGATGATCTTGATGTGATTCTTCTTGTGGCCGGTCTTTCGAGCGACGATTTCGATGATGTCCTTCTTCGTCACGGCCTCGCCTCTCTGCTCCCGCGTGGCGCCGCCATCTTGCCCGTGCGCCTCCTCGCGGTACCCGGGTCGTCCAGGCATCCTGCCCCCGCGCCGCTACGCCTTCCCGGTCCTCTCCAGGCTGCTCAGTACCTCGTCCCAGTTCTGCTTCACGTCTAATATTTTGTGCAGACGGATGTTCTTGAACAACTCCAGCACCTGCCCCTTCAGTCCGTACACCATGAAGCGGTCGTACCCGCGCATGTCCAGCTTCAATCCCACGAACGTGCCCAGCCCCGCGCTGTCCAAATACGTCAAGCCGGACAGGTCCATCGCCGCGAACCGCGCCCCTTTGGCCTCCTTCTGAATCGCCCGGATCCCCTTGCGCACTTCGTCCGCGTTGTCCAAGTCCACCTTGCCCGAGAGCGCAATCACCAGGACATCGCCCTCCAGCCGCCAATCCAACTCAGCCACGGTCTCCCGCTCGCTCACGTCCAGCTCCCCGTGCCACGCCGCTACTCCCACCTCGCACGACCCCGCTTCCCCCTCCCGCGAAAGTATTCTAGCGGTTCGTCCTGCCAACTCATCCTCCGCCCTCCCGGGTCACCGGGAAGGGAACGTGAGGTTCGTTCTCTATGGGTATTTACGTACTACTTACTATTCCCGTCCGCTTCCGTCAAGTTATTTCGTCCCAATGAGTTAGTCATTCCCGACGGAACTCGCCCAGTGTACCTAAATCACTGAAAAACGACCTCGCCCGCACGCCGCCAGTCCATTCGCTCCCGGGCGAACCGTTCCACCCATTCCGGGTCCTCTTCCAGCCGCTGGCACTCTCGCTTCAGCCGCTCGATTTCCCCCTCGATACGGGCGACCTCCGCCGACAGCGCTTCAACCCGCGCTCGCTGCTCCGACAACTTGACCCAGCGCGGCCCCAACACCACCGTCCCCAACACCAGCGTCACCGCAAACACCGCCAAATAACCCTGTATCCGCATCGCTCGCCACTCTTCCTCCCCCCCCTTAACAACAAGGGGGCCGCGGGGGATCCTTTCTCTGGACTGCGGCTGCTCGCTGCCGCGCCCTTGTCACCCCATTACCTCACCCGATGCTGTAAAACACCTCCCGACCCTTCCACACCGCCGCCTCCCCCAACTGGTCGTCGATCCGTAACAACTGATTATATTTACAGATACGGTCGGTCCGCGACATCGATCCGGTCTTGATCTGCCCCGCGTTGGTCGCCACCGCCACGTCCGCGATCGTGCTGTCCTCCGTCTCCCCGCTGCGATGCGACACCACCGCCGTGTAGCCCGCCTTCTTGGCCATGTCGATGCACTCCAACGTCTCCGTGATGGTCCCGATCTGGTTCAACTTGATCAGAATGGAGTTGGCTACACCTTCCTTTATAGCGCGCGAAAGGAACTTCATGTTGGTCACGAAGATGTCGTCCCCCACCAGTTGGATGCGCCCGGCCAGGGCGTCGGTGAGGATTTTCCAGCCCGCCCAGTCGTTTTCGTCCAGCCCGTCCTCGATCGAGATGATGGGATAGCGCGAGACCAGACCCTCGTAGTAGGCGACCATCTCTTCGCTGGTCTTGTTGGGCTTCTTCTCCGCCGCCATGACGTAATGGCCGGCCTTCTTGTCGTAGAACGAAGAAGCCGCAGCGTCCACCGCCAGGAGCACGTCCTCGCCCGGCGTGTAGCCGGCTTTCTCGATGGCCGTGAGAATGACGCCGAGGGCCTCCTCGTTGGAACCCAGGTTGGGCGCAAAACCGCCCTCATCTCCCACACTGGTATTCAGCCCCTTGTCCTTGAGCACCTTCTTGAGGTTGTGAAAGACTTCCGCGCCCATGCGGATCGCGTCGGCAAAGCTCTTGGCGCCCGCCGGCAGGATCATGAACTCCTGGATGTCCACGTTGTTGTCCGCGTGCTGGCCGCCGTTGAGAATATTCATCATGGGCAACGGCAACTGCCGTGCCGCCGTTCCGCCCAAGTAGCGATACAGCGGCAGTCCCACCGACTGCGCCGCCGCGGCCGCCACCGCCATCGACACGCCCAGGATCGCGTTGGCCCCCAGCTTGCCCTTGTTGGGCGTGCCGTCCAGGTCGATCATCACCGCGTCGATCAGCGCCTGGTCGGTCGCATTGAGGCCCTCGACCGCTTCCGCGATCACCTCGTTGACGTTCTCGACCGCCTTCTCCACGCCCTTGCCCAGGTAGCGCGCCGGGTCTCCGTCGCGCAGCTCCACCGCTTCGTTCTCGCCCGTCGAGGCGCCCGAGGGTACCGCCGCCCGCCCCGTCACGCCGCAGTCCAGCGCCACTTCCACTTCCACCGTGGGATTGCCGCGCGAATCCAGAATCTGGCGCGCGTAAACTTCAACGATTTCGTCGTAATTGGCCATCTTGCGCCTGCCGTAAGTGTAGAATATAGGGATCGGAAAACTAAGATGGAAATCCACCTTAACTGCTCGATTTTTGGACAATTAGTGCGGCTCTGTCAAGGGAAATTCTGAGAGTTGAGAATAAAACCGTCCTGCCGGGAAGCAGTTACGCGCAAGAAAACCTTGTCGGGTACCAAGCAATTCGACCGCCCGCCTACTCCTCTCCCTGCCGCGTCTCCACCACGTCCCCGGCCAGCAGCGCCACGCGCCGACTCCCCCCTGCGTCCACCAGCAGTTCCCCCGCCGCTCCCAAACCTGTCGCAACGCCGGCGACCCGGCCCGCCCGCGTCACCACCGTGATCGCCCGCCCCAGCGTCGCGCAGCGCTCCCGGTACGCTTCCAAGATGGCGCCCTCATCCCCTCGCCCGCGTAAGCACCACCCCTCCAGCTCGTTCGCCAACGCCGACAGAACCTCCATGCGATCCACCGGCCGCCCCAATAGCTCCAAAAGACTGGTCGCGGGTCGCGCCACCCGCCCGGGTACGGCCTGCATGGATTGATTGACGTTGATCCCCACGCCGACGACCGCCCCACCACTCGGGAGCGGCTCGATCAGCGTGCCGGCCAGCTTGCGTCCGCCGGCGACCACGTCGTTGGGCCAGCGCAACCGGAGGCAATCTCCCACCCACGGCGCCAGCGCGTCGTAGACGGCCAGCGCAACCCGCAACGCCCCCAGCGGATGGAGGTGCTCGTCGCGCAAGACGAACGACGCCAAGAGGTTCCGCCCCGACTCCGAAAACCACCGCCGCCCCTGCCGCCCCCGCCCGTGCGTCTGATAGTCGGCAGAGACCACGACACCATCCGCGAATCCCCGTTGCGCCCAATGCGCGGCCACGTCCTGCGTCGAACCCGCCGAAACCAGGCACAACGCCGCCGCCGGCCACGAACCCGGCTTTCGGCAAGCCAGAAACTCCGCCGCCGACAACCGACCGCTGCGGCTTGCCGACAATCCCACCTCCGGTACCAGCGAGACCTCCGCCCCATGTGCGCAGAGCGTCTCGATGATCCCCGACAGCTCCTCCAACGGCGCTCCCAACGAGCACAGGGAGAGCGGCCGTCCCTCCACCGCCAGAAGCCGCCGCAGCAGCACCACCGCCGGATCCCCCAACCTGAGCGGCGCCGGCGTCTCGCCTACCGCCCTGTCTCCTCCTGCCAACCTCTCCATGCCCGCCACTATACCCCTTTATCCGGAAAAACAACCCGCGTCATCGTGTCTCGACACGTGCAAACCCAAGCCGTGTCCTCGAGTAGGCCGTCAATACGCAGTCAAGTCAGCCGTGTCCTCGAGTAGGCCCTCTGATACAGAAACCTGGGCCGTGTCCTCCGGAGGCCGTCAATAGGCAACAAGTCGCGTCGTGTCCTCGAGAGGCCGTCCAATGGGCCATGTCAGCCGTGTCCTCGAGTAGGCCGTCAATAGGCGATCATGTCAGCCGTGTCCTCGGTAGGCCGTCAATGGGCAGTCATGTCAGCCGTGTCCTCAGAGTAGGCCGTCAATAGGCAGAACTCATGTCAGCCCATGTCCTCGAGTGGGCCGTCAATAGGCAGTCATGCTCAGCCGTGTCCTCAGTGGGCCGTCAGGCAGTCATGTCAGCCCGTGTCCTCGAGTAAGGCCGCGTCAATAGGCAGTCATGTCAGCCGTGTCCTCGAGTAGGGCCCGCCGCAACACCCCATGAGGCGGCATAACCTCCTTCGGGGGCCGTATCGAGGCCACGGCGCCTCTCGCGCTCCATTTCCGCATTGACTGTCCCCGCCGCTCCCGTACCGCGACCACCCATGAACGACCGCGCCATCGACAAGGTCCAGGGCCTCCTCTCCGACATCATCTTCGGCCCCGTCGCCAGCCGCCGCTACGGTTGCTCCCTCGGCGTCAGCCTCCTGCCAGCGGCGCGCCCTGAAGGTCTGCAGAAATAGCTGCCCCTACTGCGAATGCGGCTGGACACAGATCCTCGACCTCTCCGAGGCCGGGTCCCATCCCTTTCCACTTCGCGGGAGTCGCCCTCGCGCTGGAGACCGTACTGGCGGGCTCGCCGCGACGGGACGCCGACTGGACGCCGTCACCTTCGCGGGCAACGGCGAACCCACCATGCACCCGGAGTTCCGGCGGATCACGGAAGAGTCGCGCCGGCTGCGCGACCGCCATGCCCCCGGCGCGCGCCTCGTCCTCCTCTCCAACGCGGCTACCTTGCACGACTCCGCCGTAAAAGCCGCCCTCCCCCTCTTCGACGACCGCGTGCTCAAACTGGACGCAGGCCGCCCCGAGGACTTTCATGCCGTCAACCTCCCCCATCGCTCCCACAACCTCGAACAGATCATCCAGGACCTCATCGAACTGGGCAAGAGCCTGCCCTTCACCCTGCAAAGCCTGTTCATCTCCGGCCGTTACAGCAACGCAACCGAGGCGGCAGTTGCGGCCTGGATCGCCGCAGTCGCCCGCGTGCGCCCCCACGCGGTGCAAGTCTACTCCATCGAGCGCCCCCCCGCCGCCTCTTACGTGCAGCCCGTGCCGCCCCAGCGCCTGCAGGAGATCGCCGCCCGACTCACGGAACAAACCGGCGTCCCCGCCGAAGTCTATTGAGAAAAAAGGGAGGTCCCTCATGTCCCATCGCACCAGCCGCCGCGACTTCCTCGGCCAGTCGGCCGCGGGGCTCCTCTCCGCCTCGCTCTTGGGCTGTGGAACGCGCCCCGACCGCGCAACCGGTCTCACGCCGCCCGCCCGCCGGCCCAACATCGTCTTCATTTTCGACGATCAACTGCGCGCCTGCGACGTAGGCTACAACGGGGGCAAAAACGTCGCCACGCCCCACCTGGATCGCCTGGCGTCGGAAGGCGTGGTCTTCACCAACGCCCTTTCCACCTGCCCGCTTTGCACCCCCTACCGCGGCATGCTCATGACCGGCCGCCATCCCACCCACACCGGCATCGTCATCAACTGGGTCGAGAGCAACCCCGCCGAATACTGCATCGCCGAGGCCTTCCGCGACGCCGGCTACGACACCGGCTTCATCGGCAAATGGCACCTGGCGGCGGGCGAACGCAAGCACGATGGACCGCATCTCATGACCGAGGCCGACCGACAGCGCCGCAACCGCGCCCGCCGCGCGTACCTGGAACAAAACCCCGAGCCGGAGTTCGTCCCTCCCGGACCGGCCCGCCAGGGCTTCGACTACTGGGCCGCCTTCAACTTCCACGTCGCCTTCCAGCGCCCCTTCTACTATCGCGACACGCCCGAACGCCTCATCATGCCGCGCTACGAAACCGACGCCGAGATCGACCTCGCCATCGACTACATGCGCGCGCGCCAGTCCGGCGATCGGCCTTTCTTTCTCATGATCGCCCCTCATCCGCCCCATCCGCCCTGGAATCTCGCCCACACCCCCGAGGGTTACCTGGAGCGCATCCCCGAGACCCTCTCCTGGCGCCCCAACGTCCGCCCCGAGGCCGTCGAGAAGATCGCCGGCGATCCGCGTTGCTATTACGCCATGATCGCCAACTTCGATGACGCCGTCGGTCGGTTAGTCGCCTTTCTGGACCAGAGCGGCCTCGCGGAAAACACCTTGCTCGTCATTACCGCCGATCACGGCGAGATGCTGGCCAGTCACGGACGCCACAACAAGATGGTTCCCTATGAAGAATCCGTCGGCATCCCGCTGATCTTCCGCTGGCCGGGCGCCCTGCATCCGGCTCGGAGCGACGCGCTGCATACCCCCATCGACCACATGCCCACGCTCTGCGCCCTGGCCGGCGTCCCCATCCCCGGCCGCGCCGAGGGCCTCGACTTCTCCGGCGTCCTCCGGGGTGCGCGCCCGCCCCGGCGCGACAGCGTTCTCATGATGAACTACAGCAGCCATTGGGACTATTTCGACACCGGGACCAACTGGACCGAGTGGCGCGGCGTGCGCACACCCACCCACACCTACGTCCGCTGGCTGGGTGGCCGCGAGGAACTCTACCACCACCTGGACGATCCCTATCAGCTCCGCAACCTGGCCGAAAACGGCCAGGACTTGCCGACCCTGTCGCGCCTGCGTCGCCTCCTCGCCGACCACCTGGCGGAAGCCCACGATCCGCTCCTGCCCGGCACGGCTTACGCCGACTGGTACGACGACGCCCGCAACCTGCTCCGTACCGCCCTGGGTCCGGTCTGAAAAGCCCCCCTTGACAAGGGGGGTTGGGGGGGATGGCGCGCGTGCTGCCCCGTAGTTGCGCAGCGTGCTGCGCCTTGCCCCACCCGCCCAATCTGTCATTTCGACCGCAGGGAGAAATCTCCTCCGCTCTTCGCCCGCACCCGCGCAAACGGCAGGATTTCTCCTTGCGGTCGCAATGACGGCTCCCTTCCCCACACGGGGAAAAGAGCTTGCGGCGCCTCTCCCCGCCCGTCATAATAGGCGCGTCGATACAGCCTTGGCATCATGGTGGGACGATGCTGCGCGAGATGGACGTGTACCGGTTGACGGTCATCCCCGATGATCCGCGCGAGCCGCAGCAGTTGGTGCTGCGCGAGCGCGCCGCCCCGCGTCGCTGCCTGCCCATCCTGATCGGCCTCTTCGAGGCGACCGCCATCGAGATGCGCCTCAATCGCACCGAGGCCCTGCGCCCCCAGACCCACGACCTCCTGGTCAACGCCCTGGAGGCCGTCGGCGGCGAGGTCTGCCAGGTGGAGATCTATAAACTCCAGGACGAAACCTTCTTCGCCTGGTTGGTCGTCAAAGCGAACGGCCGCGAAGTGCGCGTCGACGCCCGGCCCAGCGATTGCGTGGCCATCGCCACGCTCAAGAACATCCCCATTCTCGTGGAGGAACAGGTCCTTGGTGATGCTTCCCACGCCAGCTCCTAGCAGTTCAGACCTCAGTTTGCGCGCGCCCCGGAGTTCAAGCCTCAGTTGGCTCCTGGTGCTGCTCTGCGCGGGGATGCTCGTCTCCGCCTGCGACTCCGGTCGCCAGGTCTCGCGCGGCCTCTCCAACCTGACCAACTACGGAAGCTTGGAGGTGCGCAGCCAGCCGTCCGGCGCGCGCGTCTATGTCGATAACAAGTACGTCGGCGCCACCCCCGAGCGCGTCAGCCTGAACCGCGGCAAGCACCTCGTGCTGGTCAAGAAGTCCGGCTACCGCACCGCCGAGGTCTGGACCGACGTGGCCGCGGGCCAGAACAGCGTCGTCGACGTCAACCTGGAGGCCGACTAGCGCCGACCATGGCCGTCTATTACGTGGGGCACGGCAGACTCTCGGAAGTGCTGCGCAAGTTCAAGGCGGAGTACCTGGACGAGCTGGCCCCCGAAGACCTGGAATCCGACGTGATCCTCAAGCTGGTTTCCACCCGCGAACTCCGGAGGCGCGCTGACCTGTCCGACCGACGAAGGACGCATCATTCGCATCATCGAGGTTGTGAACTGTGGGCAAACAGACGGTGGTGCGGCACGAGCGGCGGCGCGCGCCCGCTCCCTCAACGCGTCAACGTCGGCATCGTTCATCGCGAGGGGCCGACTCGCCACCTGCCAGACCGAGGTGACGTATCAGCACCCTCGGCATCGCCGCCGCCTGTTCCCCAGGAGCTGTCCCTCTTCACCATGTACGCCGTGACGCTGGATCGCTCTCGGATCCTGGAAAACCGATCGGCTGGAAACCACCGCGCGTGGTCGTGCGCGCCGAGCCGGTGGAAGTGGACAACCGCACCCAATATCGCGTGACCCTCTTCTTCTCGCGCATCAGCCCCGAGGACAAAGGGCGCCTGCGAGCCGCCTGGACGGCCGCCGCGGTGCATGAGGGCATGAGCCGCCGCCGGGCGCCGCCCCTCCGCGGCAGGCCGCGGTGTTAGGTCTAAATCCGCCGCCGCATCCGCCTGGGCGCCCGCGCTGGCCTACGCCGCCCGCCATCTTCTTCTTCTCCGCACAGAACACCTTCCCCGCCCCATCGTCGATCTGCTGTACGTCTTCGTCAAAGACAAGACCCTGCACGTGCTCGAGTACGCCCTCCTGACCGCGCTCTTCCTGCGCGCGGCGCGGATCGAGTTCCCGCGCGCCTGTCCCATACGCGCCGCCCTCTACTCCGCACTGGCCGCCGCACTCTACGGCCTCTCGGACGAATGGCATCAACTCTCACACCCGGCCGCACCGCCGACCTCGGGACTGGGGCGGCCGATCGCCTGGGCGCCATCCTCCTCGCCGCCCTCTTTCTCTACTATCGCAAGCGCCGCTACGGCGCCCTCCACGCCTGCCCCGCCGCCGATCCGGAGTAAGCGCTGGAGCCGGTGGCGACGGTCACCGATTTCCGCTCCGCAGCCCCGCCACGAGGCGAATTCCCTCCACGGAAATCGGCGCCTGTCCCTGCCCGCAGCGGCTGCGAAAAACCGAGTCCGCCAAAAAGCCGAGAAAAAGAAAAATCCGAGTCCTCGAGTAGCGGCCCGACGAGCTCCGTGCATAGATGCGGGATGTAACTACGGGCCGCGTATCGAGAGGACGGCATGGGCGCTGGCGCCGCTCCGAAGATACCTGCTGATAAGTGCTTCCGAGAGAAAAAATCCGAGTCCTCGAGTAGCGGCCCGACGAGCTCCGTGCATAGATGCGGGATGTAACTACGGGCCGCGTATCGAGAGGACGGCATGGGCGCTGGCGCCGCTCCGAAGATACCTGCTGATAAGTGCTTCCGAGGAGAAAATCCGAGGTCCTCAGTACGCGGCCGACGGAAGGTTCGTGCATAGATGCGGGATGTAACTGCGGGCCGCGTATCGAGGCCGACGCTCATGTATCGCTGGCTCCGCTCGAGATACCTGCTGATAAGGGTGCTTCCGGAGAAAAAAGATGAGTCCTCGGTGGCGGCCCGACAGGCTCCGTGCATCAGATGCGGGATGTAACTACGGGGCCCGCGTATCGGAGGACAGCCAGTCAGGCGAAACGCTATCCTCCGTTCCGGTACTCCGGCGACCGCAATCGCCGCCGGCGACAGCCCCGCCAGCCCCATCGCCTCCACCGTCGCGCTCCGCCAGAAAATCCCGCTCCATCAGCACGTGATCGTAACTGCACCAGCCGCCGGCCCGTCGGCGTGGAAACCCCGTGCCTTCCGGACACCAACGGCACCAGGCCGTCGGCGCGCACTCGCTCAGATGGTCGTGGCTCCAGACTGGTGGTCCGACTCGCGCGCGATGACCGGATTGTTCTGGATCATTTCGTGCGGGTTGTCGCCGACGCTCTCGCTACTCCGCCAGCCACTCGCGACGCAGCTGATGGGATCGACAACCTTGTACCAGCGCCCTTCCACCGATCGGCGCGCCTCGTCCGGCTGGCCAGAATCAACTCTCATCAGTCTGCGGGCTGGCGCCGTCTCGGCGAAATGAGCGCGCCCGCCGCCGCTCCACCCATGGATTGAGCGGCATCACGGCAGGCTCGAAGAACGTGGCCGCGTTCCCCAGTCCAACCGCCAGGCGTTTCGACCCCACGGTGAGTACGGCAGCGCCGCCGACGAAGTAGCGGCAAGGAGGCCCGGCAGGAAACCGGGCGGCGTCGCCACGAGGAATGGCGTGGTGCACGCGATGCACCCGCAGAACCGCCGGCCCGGGCAGCTCGCACTCGTAGGGGATGGTCTGCGCTTCCGCCAGATACACGGGCGGCGCATAGCCCAGGGCGGAAAGTCGTGCGGCGAACGCCAGGCAGCCGCCCACCCGCCCGGGATGCAGCACGATCGCCTGGCCCTCCCGCAGTTGCGGCGCCAGCAGCTCCGGCAGGCGCGCGTGATCCGTCGCCGGCGGCGCCAGCATCACCAAATCCGCACCCGCTATCGCTTCCCCCAGCGCCCCGCCCACCTGCGCGAACTGCGCGAACCCCGAGATCGCCCCCTCCACCGTGATCCCGCGCATCATGCGGATCGTCTCCAGCGGCCGGTTGTCCAGTCCCCACAGCGACACGCGCGACCCCAAAAGCGCAATCTGCGCCGCCATGGCGATGGCATAGGCGTTCTGCCCCACCACCAGCACCTTGGGCAGCCCCGCGGGCTCCTCGAACTCGTCGAAATCCCCCACGTATTGCTGCACCGCGCCCAGTACTTCCTCGGGAGTGCTCGCCTGCTCCAAGGCGTCGCGGAAGGCCGCCTGCGCCAACAGCCGCGTCAACCGCGCCAAAATGCGCAGATGCAGCGACTGCCGCGCCGGCGGCCCCAGCAGAAGAAAAACGTGGTGCACGGGATGTTGATCCGCCGCGTGAAAGTTGATCCCCTTCTTGCAGCGCCCGTAGGCGATCAGCGGCTGGTTGACGCCGGCCGTCGCCGCGTGCGGCACGGCCACCCCCCGCCCCAGGGCGGTCGAACCGAGCACCTCGCGGCTCTCCACGTCCCGCCGCGCTTCCTCGACGTCCGCCAGCCGTCCCGCCCGCGCCAACCGCTGCAACAATTCCTTGATGGCGCCCTTCCAACTGTGCGGCGGCATCGACAGGATCATCGAATCCAGGGGAAACAGATGGGACAGGCGCACGCAACACTCCCGCAGTTCGTGAAAACGCTCGATCTCTCTTCCTGCCGGGAATTGTGAAGTCCCCCGCCCCCCCGTCAAGCGAATTCGGGCGGACTTCGGTTCACCCCAACGAAAGCCGTGTTCTCCGGTAGGCCGTCATAGGCGGTAAAAGTAAGCCGCGTCATCCTCTGTCAACAGGCGCAAAATGTAAGCCGTGTCCTCCAGTAGGCCCCCATCGTGTAAAGTACGGCCGCGTCCTCCTCTGTCAACATGCGGTAAGCCGTCATCGGTCTCGGTAGGCCCTGCCGACGCACCCCCAGGAGAGCGAACGCACTGGCCGTATCGAGAGGCACGGCGGCAACCGCGGCATCCCCTGCGCCCATGCCGTTCTCGATACGTCCGCCGCCGCGAAGTCACGACTCAGAACTCGGTTCTTTCTTTCCCGGACGACTCGAGGGCTCGGTTCTATGCTTCTCGCAGAAGCCCAAGCCGCGTCCTCGAGTAGGCCATCATAGGCGGTAAAATGGCCGCGTCCGCCCTCATCAGCACGCGAAATGTGAGCCGTGTCCTCAGTAGGCCGACGCACCCCATGAGGCGAAAACCTCTGCTGGGGCCGTATCGAGGCCACGGCGGCTTAACAACCGCGGCATCCCCGCGCTCATGCCGTTCTCTCGATACGCGTCCGCCGCGGCGGACGACTCGAAACTCGGTTCTTCTTTTTCCCGGACGACTCGAGGCTCGATTCTGTCGCTTTACGCAGCAACCCAAGCCGTGTCTCCAGTAGGCCCCGATCGTGCAGTAAAGTAAGCCGTGTCCTCCCAGGCCCCGATCGTGCAGTAAAAGCAAGCCGCGTCCTCCTCTGTCAACACGCGAAAATGTAAGCCAGTCCTCGAGGTAGTCCCCGCCGACGCCCCCCATGAGGGCGGCCTCTCTTCGGGGCCGTATCGAGCACGGCGGCAACCATAACATCCGCGCTCATGCCGTTCTCCTCGATGCGTCCGCCGCCGCCAGGACGACTCGAGAACTCAGGTTCTTTCTTTTCCCGGACGACTCGAACTCGGTTTCTGCTTCTACGCCACAACCAGCCCGTGTCCTCAGTAGGCCCCGATCGTGCAGTAAAGTAAGCCGTGTCCTCCAGTAGGCCATCTATAGGCGGTAAAGTAAGCCGCGTCCTCCTCGGTCAACACGCGAAAATGTGAGCCGTGTCCTCGAGTAGGCCCCGCCGACGCACCCCCATGAGAGCGAAAACCTCTCTTCGGGGCCGTATCGAGAGGCACGGCGGCTTAACCGCAGCATCCCCGCGCTCATGCCGTTCTCTCGATACGTCCGCCGCCGCGGACGACTCGAGAACTCGGTTCTTTCTTTTTCCCGGACGACTCGAGAACTCGGTTCTATGCTTTACGCATAAACCCAAGCCGTGTCCTCGAGTAGGCCATCTATAGGCGGTAAAGTAAGCCGCGTCCTCCTCTGTCAACATGCGAAAATGTAAGCCGTGTCCTCGAGTAGGCCCCGCCGACGCACCCCCATGAGAGCGAAAACCTCTCTTCGGGGCCGTATCGAGAGGCACGGCGGCTTAACCGCGGCATCCCCGCGCCCATGCCGTTCTCTCGATACGTCCGCCGCCGCGGACGACTCGAGAACTCGGTTCTTTCTTTTTCCCGGACGACTCGAGAACTCGGTTCTTTCTGTCGCCGATGTGCGACCCGTTACAGCAGCTCCCGCGCGCGGCGGCGCGTCTCCGCTTCCACGGCGAGAATATCGTCCAGCGTCGGCTCGGCAATGGGAACATGCTCGTCCAGCGCCCGCCGGATCAGGCTCCGCCATGCCCAGAAACCCCAGTCTCCCCTCGCGGAACGCCAGGTTGGCGACCTCCCCTGCCACGCTGAATACCGTCGGCAGCGTGCCCCCCGCCCGCCCCACCTCATAGGCCAGCCCCAGGCACGGAAACATCTCCAGGTTGGGCCGCCGAAACGACAACGACCCCACCTCCGCCAGAAACCCAACCCCGCCCGCCTCCCCGACCCGCTCAGGATGGGTCAGCGCGTACTGGATCGGAATGCGCATGTCCGGCCACCCGAGCTGCGCCAACACGCTCCCGTCCACGAACTCCACCAGCGAGTGGACGATCGACTCCTTCAGCCAGATCACTACTCGATGCGGTCGGCAGATCCACCCCAGAACCAGATGATGCGCGTCTCGATCACCTCCAGCCCCGTGTTCATCAGGGTGGCCGAGTCGATGGTGATCTTGGCGCCCATGTCCCAGGTGGGATGGGCCAGCGCGTCCGCGGGGGTGGCCGCGGCCATGGCCTCGGGCGTGGCGTCCCGAAACGGCCCGCCCGACGCGGTCAGGATCAGCCGCCGCACATCCTTTTCGCCGTGACCGCAAAGACACTGCAGGAGCGCGCTATGCTCGCTGTCGATGGGCAGGATTTCGGTTCCCGCGCGCCGCGCCGCCGCCATCATCAGCCGGCCCGCCATCACCAGCGCCTCCTTGTTGGCCAGCGCCACGCGATGTCCCCGCCCCGCCGCCGCCATCGTGGGCCGCAACCCCACGCTGCCGACCGTGGCGACCAGCGTGATGTCCGCCTCCGGATGGCAGGCCAGCTCGACTAGGCCCGACTCGCCGATCACGATTTCCGGTTGGGGGAAAGTAAGAAGCGCACGAAGCGCCGTGCGTGCCGACTCGTCCGGCACGGCTACCAGACTGGGATGGAACTCCCGTACCTGCGCGGCCAACTCCTCCAGCCGCCGCCGCGCCGACAGCCCCACGATCCGGAACCGCTCTCCCAGCCGCCGCACGACCTCCAACGCTTGGACTCCGATGGAGCCCGTGGAACCCAGAAGCGTGATGGACTGGCGCGCGGCAGGGGGCATGGAATACAAACAGCGGAAGGGGCGCGCCCCTTCCGCTCCGGATCGTTTATATCGCGTGAATCTCAGAGAATCGAAGCCACGCCGGGCTCAACCTGCACGATCGGAGCCGGCGTCGGCGCCTCGACATAATTGTACTTCTTCAGCTGCATCCAGATAAACCACAATGCCGCAATGATCACCAGGATCGAAACAATCGCCTTGACTGCCTTCATGTCGTTACCCCCGGTTTGGCTTTGGATGAATCGTTTGCGTGCTGAACGATAGCATAATAGGCGCCGCAAACCCTGAATTCAAGCGGAATTGCGGCCCCACTGCCGGTCCCATAGGTCCCATTCGTCCCATCCGTCCTCCCTGCCCTTCCCTCCCCCTTGAACCCACCCCTCCGCCATACTAGGATGCCCTCCCGCGGGGGCCAGCCCGCGCACTTCCGGCAGCCAGAGATGACCATGAACGCCAATCCCGTCGTGCTCGAAATGCGCAGTATCACCAAGTACTTCCCCGGCGTGCGCGCCCTCCACCAGGTCAATCTGTCCGCCCGCAAAGGCGAAATCCTGGCGCTGGTGGGCGAAAACGGCGCCGGCAAGACCACCCTGATGAAGATTCTCTCCGGCGTCCACCCGGTGGGAACGTACGAGGGCGAAATCCTGGTCCACGGCCGCCCGGTCGCTTTTGAAAACACCAAGGAAGCCACTCGCACCGGCATCGCCATCATCCACCAGGAACTCAACCTCATCTCCCATCTGTCGGTGGGCGAAAACATCTTCCTGGGCTGGGAACCGGCGCGCTGGGGCATCATCGACTGGGAGCGGCTGCACGGCGACGCCCGCCGCCTGCTGCAGAACCTGGGCATGGACCTGGATCCCCGCC
Organism: bacterium; assembly: GCA_015075175.1. Lineage (GTDB taxonomy): Bacteria > Hinthialibacterota > Hinthialibacteria > H5-UNCL2 > H5-UNCL2 > H5-UNCL2. Next base: position 252,940 of record JABTUV010000005.1, on the reverse strand, counting down.
GCCTGGTCGTGGACCTCTCGGTGGGACAGCAGCAGATGGTCGAGATCGCCAAGGCGCTGGCGCTGAAAAGCGAGATTCTCATCCTGGACGAGCCGACCGCCGCCCTCACCGTGCAGGAGACCGAGCATCTCTTCAAGATTCTGCGCGAACTGCGCGCCCGCGGCGTAACCTGCATCTACATCTCCCACAAACTGGAGGAGGTCGCCGCCCTGGCCGACCGCGTCACCGTCTTGCGCGACGGCCAGACCGTGGGCACGCTGCCCATCGCCCAGGCCACGCGCGAGAAGATCGTCTCCATGATGGTGGGCCGCACCATTGAGGAGTTCTTCCCCAATCAGGTCTTCCCCCGCGGCGCACCCGTCCTGGAGGTGGAAGACCTGTCCGTCGAGGACCCCGAGCGCCCTGGCAAACTGCGGCTGTCCGACATCACCTTCACCGCCCACGCCGGCGAGGTGGTGGGCCTGGCGGGCCTGATGGGCTCGGGCCGCTCCGAGCTGGCCCTCTCCATCTTCGGCGCCTTCCCCGGCCCCCGCACCGGCCGCGTGCTCGTGGACGGACCCACCGTCGATCCCCAGAAACCCCGCCAGGCCATCCAAGCCGGCATCGCCCTCGTCACCGAGGACCGCAAGGGAACCGGCCTCGTCCTCCCCCTCTCGGTCATGAAGAACCTCACCCTGGCCAGCCTGGCCCACTGCTCCACCGCCGGCGTCATCTCCAGCGCCACCGAGGCCGCCTCCGCCCGCGCCCACATCCAGTCCCTGGGCATCAAGACCAGCGGCATGGACGTGCTCGTCAACACCCTCTCCGGCGGCAACCAGCAGAAAGTGGTCGTCGGCAAGTGGCTGGCTACCAACCCCCGCGTGCTCATCCTGGACGAACCCACCCGCGGCGTGGACGTCGGCGCCAAGGTCGAAATCTACAACATCATCAACCGCCTCGTCTCCGAAGGCGTCGCCGTGGTCATGATCAGCTCCGAACTGCCGGAAGTCCTGGGCATGAGCGACCGCATCCTGGTCATGCACGAGGGTCGCCTGGTCAAGGAGTTCTCCCGCGACGAGGCGACCCAGGAAAACGTCATGCACGCCGCCACCGGCGGCCGTTAGGGGTAATTCCAGTAGGGTGCCTGCAACGAGAAGTAAACCCGAGTCCTCGAGTAGTCCGCCGCGGCGGACGTATCGAGAGGACGGCCGGATCGCTGCAACCTATCTTGAAGTGGCGCTGGCCCGATTACGATTCGTGACCGTAATCGTTTATCGTAATCTTGCTCGTGCTCGTGCTCTTACTGGGAGGGATTCCTCTACTCCCCCCTTAACAAGGAGCGCCGGGGGGATGCTCCCGCTCACGGCGCGCCGCTGATCCGCCGGTCGTAATAGTACAGCCACAGCATCCCCCCCGACGCCCCCAGCATCATGCCCGTCGAGAGCAGATAGGTCCCCGGCACGCCCAACCATCTCCAGATCACGAAACCCAGAAACCGCGCCGGAAACCCCCGCACCGCGTTCATCAGGTGGTGGAAAGCCGAGTAGTAGGCCACCTCCTCGCGGCGGCAGAAGTACATGATGCCGACCGTCCAGTTGATGCCGCTGCCGCCCATCACGCTGCCCAGTACGATCACGCCGAAATAGACGATCCCGAGGGCGTGCGGCCATCCCGCCTCGTGCGCGTAGTACGCCAGCGCGCAGGCGAGCGGATGCACCGCCCACACCGCCGTGTGCAGCGTGCGCGCCCAGATCGGGTTGTTCCAGCGGTCCAGCACCCGGCCCCAGAAGGGATAGGTCAGCACCATCATCACCTGCGGCGCTGCTGCGCCAGGGCGATCTGCTTGCCGAATTGGCCTCCAGGACGTGCATGAAAGCACCACGTTGAGCGCCCAGGTCATGATGTTGGGCGTACCGCCCATGCCGAAGAAGAGTTCGTACCAGAGGAAGCGCCGGTTGCCGCGCACCACGCGCCACATGCGGGGCAGGGTGAGATCGCCCAGGCCGCAACCCCGGGCGATCTCGCGCCGCTCCCCCCGCGCCCGGATGCGCGAGAACATCCAGACGGACCCAAGCCCCACCGCCCCCGCCAGCGGAAACACCCACCGCCAGGCGGGCTCGTGCCGGTCCAACAGCTTGCCTACCAGGAGGTTGGAGACGCACAGCACGAGCAGTTGCCAGCGCCGCGTCCCGCTCATGATGGTCGCCCGATGGCTGTCCGGATAATTCGACCGCAACAGGCCGGCATACGCGCTCCCGATGGCGACCGCCGCCGACAAAACCACCATCGACAGCCCCGTGTAGAGCATCCGCCCCGGCAGGAACGGCAGGAGGAAAAACGGCGCCCGCGACACCACGAGCAGCGTGACGATGTAGGGAACCTTGCGTTGCAGCCGCAGCATGCCCGGCAGCACCGTCGCCAGGAGCATCCCCACGAAGTTGCCGCACAAAAGCACGGTCAACTGCCACTCCGACACGCCGACCGTCTTGGTCCCCACGTAGTTGATGAAGTTGAGGCCCGCCCCCTGGAAAAACCCGTCCAGAATGGCGTAGCGCAGCTCGTAATAATACGTGTGTCGGGCCGAGAATGGTATCTTATGGAAAAGTCGCATGGAGGCAGGCAATCGCCGCGCGCAATCCCCCCCATCCCCCCTTCCTAAGGGGGGCGCCACGTCCCCTGCGTCCCATAGGTCCCATCCGTCCCATCCCGCCCCGCGCCATCCCCCGGCTTGCCGCTACCGCTCCACCGCTACAATGTAATACGGCGTCGCCGTCCGCCAATCCGGGTAATAGCACCCGTTGCCCGCTTCGTCTACCGCCTCCAGGAAATAGATGAACTCGAACTCCGGCACGATCGCCTCGCCCGGAATCGTGGCCGTGTACTCCGCGCCGCGCCGATAGAGCTCGAGGCACTGGTACGGCTCCTGGTCCTGCATGGGGCGATAGTAGACGCGCGCGACCGCCACGCCCTCGGGATCGTCAAGCTTGGCGCGCACGGTAAAGGGTTTGCCGGGAACCAGCCGCGCGGGCGGCTGGTGGGTGATGGCGGGCGGCGTCTCATCCGCCGACAGCCGCGCGGCGAACGCCCCGTGCGCCCCCGACTCGGGCAACCGCGTCGTGTGATTGAACCGATCCCGCGCGATGAAGTAATACTCCAGCCAGCGGCCCGAGAGTTTGTTCTTGGGCACGGCCGCCGTGTAGACGAAGCCGTCCCGACTGGACAGCGGCTCGGCCGTCCACTCGCGCGCCGCGTCCGTGCGCCACACCAGTTGCGCCTCGGCCAGCTTCCCCAGGCTGTTGGCCGACAAGGCTCCGTCCGGCCCCGCCTCCGGCGGAACCGTGATGGTCACGGAGAGCCGGGCGTCCCCGCCCGGGTCCAGCCGCGCGACCGGCCCGTGGGCCAGCCGCGGAGCCGACGCCGACACGATCAGCGCCGACAGCATGGCGTCCCCGTCCGACTGCGACGGGCGCAGCGTATATTCCCGGAAGGGATACCACGATCCGCGCACGTTCGTCCCCGCTGATGAGTGCACCATCTCGCCCGCCGGAACCCGGATGCCCCCTCCAGAAGCGAGGCGCCGTGCGCCCGCCCTCCATCACGTCCAGCGGTCAGTGCTCCCGCGGCCGCTCTCGACCTGTCCGCGAACACAAACGTCAGCCGATGCCAGCTCATGGGCAAGTCCAACCGGAAACTCATGGGCGACGCACTGGAAACAAAATCAGCGTAAAGCATGTCGCGCGGCAGCCCCCGCTCCGGAGCCGGCTGCTCGCCCGTCAACTGCCGCGTATGCACCGTCGGCGCCGCCGTCGCCGTCATCCCCTCCGCCTCCGTCCATCCGTAGCCCGTCTGCGGACTGTACCGGCTGTGCTGAGACAGCCCCGTGAAGCGCGGCTCGATCTGGTAGCTGTTGGCGTATTTCCAGAAACTGAAAATGGTAAAGCGATTCGCCGTCGGCGGCGCGCCGAAGTCAAAGCCATAGTCAAATAACCCGTACCTGCGCAGCATCTCGACCGCGTCCGCGACCAGCGTCGGCTCCTTCTCGACCAAGAACAGGCTGTCCTTCCAATGGCCGTTCTCGATCGGCGCGAACATCATCTTGTCGTAGTACCAGCGGTCGGTCATTTCCACCAGCGCGCGCCACAGCCCGACCGCATGCCGGGCCTCTTCCAGCGCCTCACCCGTCGCGCTCACGTCGCCGGTGGAAAAGAAGCGCGCCATGCGGTAGCCCTCGCGCTGGCGGGCGGCATGATAGCGCGCCAAGGTCGCCAGCATGGTGAAGTCCGCGCGCGTGGCGATGAACTCCTTGTGGTCGGCGAGCGCCGACAGCCCCGGGGCCGCCAGCGCCCGGCCTACCCCGTCCGCGATGGTCTCCAACTCGCGCGCCAGCCCCAGCGGCCCCGGCCGCCCCGACAGCTTGCCCGCCAGCTCCTCCGCCACGTACTCGTTGATGCTGGGAAACAGCCCCTTGTCGCTCCCCCGCAGGTCCAGATACACGCCCAGAAGCCCCCCCATGCTCTTCTCCGGCCACACGTACATGTTGATGTTGTTGATATGGCTGGCCACGATCAGTCCGATCACGCGGCTGGCGTGCTCGTAAGCCTCCGCGACCGCTTCCGCCTGCGCTCCGAAACGCGCCCGGAAGGGTCGCAGCCACACCTCCCGGTCCGTGTCCGGGTTGTACCCGAACCGCCCCACCGACCGGTAAAACGCCCAGTAGCGCTCCATCTCCCAGCGATAATACTCGTCGTCCTTGTGCTTGAAGATGCGCCACGCCGGACTGTAAGGGTCCCGATAGCCCTTCTGCGCCAGCGGACCGTCCGTCTCGAAACCGATCGCCCCTCCATAACTGGCGAAGCGCCCGAACCTCCGCCCATAGTCCTCCGATCCCCATAGAAACACCCGATGCGATCCGAGTACCCACACCTCGTTGAAGACGGGATTCTTGAACGGCCGCCGGAACTTCTCGTCGTAGCTGTAGCCCCGCGTGTTGGCCTCCAGCGGGGTGTAGGGCTGCCCCATGAACTCCCCGTAGAACTTAGTCGACAGCCGCAGGCCCAGGTCCATCTCGCGCGCCGCCTCGATGGTCGTTTCCTTGGCCAGCCGCAACTCCAGTTGCACCGGCGGACTGGCTTCCGCGATGGCTCTCAGGGCCGTGTCGCGATAAAAGCGCGTCTGGATGTCGTAGGGGATGCCGGACTCGTCGTTGCAGCGCAGTTGCACGCGCGCCACCCCGGGAACCTGCGCCAACAGCTCCTTCATGGCCGCGTACACGTACTCGCGCGCGTTCTCGGGGGCAAGCCCTTCCACGTACACCGGCTGATCCTCGCGCGTGCCCACGAACGCCTCCATCCACGGCAGCTGCTGCCAGATGCCCAGCGTGAACTCCAGCCCCCGCTCCTGGCACTTGCGCGCGATCCCCTGCAGCGCCGCCAGGTTCCTCTGCCGCCGCTCCTCCGACAGCCCCTTCACGTTCACGTTGGGAAAACCCGGTACGACGATATGCCACGGATACATCGGCGCCATGTACGACGTCTGGTGCGAATAGACCAGGTTGAGCGCGTTGAAGCGATTCCGCACCAAGAGATCCAGATACCAGTCCCAGTACTCGGGGTTGAGATAGGTGTCCTCCTCATTGGCCTCGTGATGCAACATGATGCGCATCCGCCGCATCGCGTTGGCGGGTTTCTCGGAGACCTCCTTCACGGACGCGAACCAGTCGGCGTCCCTGGGCAGGGCCTCGATTTCCTCGGCGATTTCCAGGAGCGCATACATGAGGCCCATGGCGTCGGAGCCGGCGACGGCGAGAATCTCGGCCCCTCCCTCGCGCAGGCGCTTGACCGCCAGCGCCTCGGGCCAGTCCGGCAGTGCGATGCGCCCCGCCGCCGTCCACTGCGCCAGTCGCGTGCCCGCTCCGGCCACGCCCACACAGAGCGCGCGCCCGCTGTCCGGCAGGTCCCCGCGTACCAGCGTCTCGCCTCGCGCCGACAGCGCCTTCTCCACCTGCGCCAGCCCGTACGCCGCCGGCGAGGCCAACTCGCCTTCCACTCGCAGCGCCATCGCCCCCGCCACGCCGCTGCACAGGACTAATACCCCTGCCGTCGCCATGAACTTCATGATCTTTCACCTCCGTAATGTGAACCTGGGACAGCCACCGATTTTCCCTGCAAACCTTCCGCATGAGTCGAAGACCCCCGCGGAAAATCGGTGCCTGTCCCTTCTCCCCCCTACCGCTCCACCGCCACGATGTAGTACGGCGCCGTCTTCCTCCAATCCGGGAAGAAGCATCCGTTGCCCGCCTCGTCGACCGCCTCAATGCAGTAGATGAAATCAAACTCCGGATCGATCGCCTCTCCCGGAATCGCCCCGTAGTACGCACCGTCCCGCGCTTCTAGCTCCAGCGATTGGTACGACAGCCGCTGGTTCATCGGGCGATAGCGCACGCGCACCGCGGCTACCCCGCTCTCATCCTCGGCCTCGACCCGGATGGGGATCGCCGCCCCCGGCTTGCCGCGGAGGGTCGGCACGTGCGCGACCCGCGGCGGCGCCGCGTCCGCCGTGATGCGGCTGCGATAGCTGCCGGCCCGCGGCAGGCGGGTGGCCTTGCCCGCCTTGTCAATGGCCTGGAAGTAATACTCCACCCACCGCTGGGATAGGTCCTCGCGCGACAGGCGGGCCTCATACACCAACCCATCCTCGGTCGTGAGCGGCCGGGCGCTCCAGGCTTGCCCTTCTCCCCCGCGCACCAACACGCTCGCGGACGCCAGCCGACCCCTGGAACTGGCGGACGGCGGTCCGCCGCCCTCGCCCGTTTCCGGCGGCATCGTGATCGTCACCGCCAGCCGCCCCTCCGCCGGGTCCAACCGCCGGCTGGGCGCGTGCCCCAGGCTCGGCGCCAGCCGATGCGCCGTCAGCCCCGACAGCATCGCATCCCCGCCCGCCTGCCGCGGCTGCGCGTACACCGACACGAATTGGAAGCGGTCGTTGCGCACGTTGTGGTCTTCCTGCAGATACACCGTCCCCCCCGCCGGCACCCGCACCGAGCGCGCGATCGGATTGTCCGCGAACCGCCCCACCAGGCCCACCTCGAAGGGACCATGCTCCGCCGGCCGCTCCGACAAATCCGAAAACACCATCGTCAGGCGATACCACTCCATCGCCAGGTCCATTCGAAACGAGAAGCGCTGCCGGCTGGAAAGAAAGTCCTGGTACAGTTGCTGGAAGGGCAGCGGCCGCTCGGGATCCGGCTGGTCGCCTACCAGGTTGCCGCGCGGTACCATGCGGTTGCGCACCGCTCCAAGCCCCTCGTTCTCCAGGAGTCCGTAACCGCTCTGCGACTGGTACAACTCCCCCGCGTGCACCCCCGTGAATCGCCGCTCCACGTCATACTGGTTGCCGTAATCCTTGATGGTGTAGGTCGCCAGGCGCGTCGCCAGCGGCGTCCCCCCGAAATCAAAACCACGCTCGAACAGCCCGAAGGTCGAGAGCGTCTCGCGCGCCTCCTCGAGCAGCTTCGGCCCCGCCTCGACCAGAAACAGGCTGTCCTTCCAGTGTCCCACTTCCAACGGCCCGCAGTTCATCCGGTCGTAGTACTGCCGCTCGCCGATCTCCGCCAGCGCCTTCCACTCGCCGACCGCCGCCTCGGACTGGCCGCGCGCGCGCGCGAGCTGCGCCGCGTCGCCGGTCGCGTTGAACTTCGCCAAGGCGTAGCCCTCGCGCTGCCGGTCGGCATGAAAGCGCGCCAGGTGCATGAGAATACGAAAGTCATTGACCGTCGCCGCGTATTCCTTCCCCCGATCCACCACGGCGGCTTCCGCCTCGCCCAGCGCCCGCTCGATGGCGTCGGCGATCCCGTCAAACTCGGCCGCCAGCCGCTCCGCGCCCGCGCAACCGGACCACAGACCCCCCAGCTCCTCCTCCACCTGCGCCTTGATGGTGGGAAAGTGCAGCCGGTCCATGCCGCCGATTTCGAGGTAGGCGTTGGGCAGCCCCCCCATGCTCTTTTCCGGCCAGGCGTACATGTTGGTGTTGTTGATATGGCTGGCTACGATCAACCACACCACGCGGCCCGCCGCTTCATAGGCCGCCGCCATCGCCTCCGCCCCCGCCCCGAACCGCCGCCGGAACGGCCGCATCCACACCTCGTGATCCGCCTCCGGATCGTAACTGAACCGCCCGTACGCCCGCAGATACGCCCAGTATCGCTCCATCTCGTGCTTGAAATACTCGTCCTCCGCATGTTTGAAAAACCGCCACGCCTCCCCTTCCTCGTCCTGGTAGCCCTTCTGGCCCATCGGCATGTCCACCTCGAAGCCGATCGTGCCCCCGAAACTGGCCGCGCGCCCGAACTGCCGCCCGTATTCCTCCGATCCCCACAACAGCACCCGGTGCGAGCCTAGCGCCCATACTTCGTTATAGACGGGACACTCGCGCGGATAACGGAGATAGTCGGAATAACTGTATCCCACGCAGAGGATTTCCGCGGGGGGATGGGGCAGGCCCATGAACTCGCCGTTGTACTTCTGCGAGATGCGGTAGGGTATGCCCAGCTCGCGCGCCAGCTCGCGCACGGCGCGCGGCCCTCCTCCCATGCGCATGTCCAGCTCCACCGCGGGGCTTGCCTCCGCGATGGCCGGAAACAGCCCGTTCTTGTAGAAATAATACTGGTCGCCCCTCTCCAGGCCCGTCTCCGAACTGAAGCGCAACTGAATGCGCTTGATGCCGGGAACTTCGGCCAGCAGTCGCTTCGTCGCCAGATAGGTGTATTCCGTCACGTTCCGGATCGTCAAACCCTCCACCAGCGACCGCTGGTCGCCCCGCCCCACCAGGTTCTCCCGGCTCCACGGCAGGTACTGCCAAATGCCCACGCAGAAGTCGATACCCCGCCGCTCGCACTCCGCGGCGATGTACTTGAGCGTCTCCAGATTGCGCGCCATGTCTTCATCCGTCACGCCCTTGCCCCGCACCTCCGGATACTCGGGCACGACGAAATGCCAGGCGAACATCGGCGCCAGGTAAGGCGTCTGATGCGCGAAAACCAGGTTGAGGCCGTTGAACCGGTCCCGCGAGAGCGTTCCCAGGTACCAGTCCCAGTAACCCTTGTCGTGGTACCAAGCGGCTTCGTTTTTCTCATGGTGGAGTAACAGGCGCGCCTGGCGCAGCTGGTTGGCCGGCTTTTCCGAAACCTCGCGGACGGAGAGAAACCAGTCGGCGTCTCGCCCCAGCTTCTCGACCTCCTCCGCCGCGTCCAGGAGGGCGTACATGAGTCCCACCGGGTCCGAACCGGCGAACACCAAGAGCTCCGCCTCCCCCTCGCGCAAGCGTTTGACCGCCAGCGCCTCGGGGCCAGGTGCCAGCGTCAGCCGCTCCGCGGCTGCCCAGCCCGCCATCCGGCTTCCGGACGCCGCCACGCCCACCACCACGCCGCGCCCGCGCGGGACGCCGGTAGCCCGTGCCAGCTCAACCCCGCGTTCGCCCAGCGCCCGCTCCAATTGCGCCAGCCCGTACTCGGCGGGCGCCGCCAGCCGGCCTTCGATCCACAAGGGAATGGGCGCGGCCCAAATGTATCCGAAGCAGGCCAGATTCAATAATGCGGCCGTGATGCAACCACGCATGGGACCCTCCCGTCGGTTGGAAACTGGTCATACCAGTACCACGGGAGTCACGCGCCCGGCAAGCACTTTCCGGTTGCAAACCCGCCCCGTTTGCCCGAATCTCACACCCGACGCGCGCCCCCACCGGCGCGTGCGCATCCGTCCGTTTTCGCTGGACGTACCCCTGACGACGAAGGACCTGAACCTGATGAATCCCAAGAAATCGCGCGTAGTTATCTGCGGGCTGGGGCCGCTGGGTCTCCTGACCGTCCCCTTCATCCTCGAGCGCGCCAGCCTCGAACTCGTCGGCGCCGTCGATATCGATCCCCAACTGGCCGGCCGGGACGTGGGCGAATTGGCCGGCCTGGGCCGCGTCCTCGGCGTCAAGGTCCGCCCCGACCTCGAAAAGACCCTCCGCGACACCGAGGCCCACGTCTGCATCCTGACGACCGTCTCCGACCTGGCCCGCCTCAAACCTCAGCTGGAGACCGCCATCCGCGCCGGCGCCTACGTCGTCTCCACCTGCGAGGAACTCTCCTACCCTTGGACGACCGCCCCCGACTTCTGCCACCAGATCGATCAACTCGCCCGCGAGAACGGCGTGGCCGTCCTGGGCACGGGCGTCAATCCCGGCTTCCTCATGGACTTCCTGCCCCAGGCCCTCACCGCCGTCTGCCGCAAGGTCGAGCGCGTCATCGTCCAGCGCGTTCAGGACGCCTCCAAGCGCCGCATTCCCTTCCAGAAGAAGATCGGCGCCGGCCTCTCGCTGGAGGAGTTCGCCCAGAAGATCAAGGACGGGACCCTGCGCCACGTCGGCCTCACCGAGTCGCTCCACATGATCGCCTCCCAGTTCGGCTGGAAACTGGAGCGCACCCAGGACGTCATCGAGCCGGTGGTTGCCTCCGAACGCTGGGTAGGCGAAACCATGACCGTCCAGCCCGGCATGGCCCTCGGCGTCCTTCAGACCGGCCGCGGCTTCCGTGACGGACAGGAAGTCATCACCCTGGTCTTCCGCGCCTCCGTGGGCGAACCGGACTCCTACGATCGTGTGTTGATCGAGGGCGAGCCGAGGATCGACTCGACCATCAAAGGCGGGGTGCATGGCGACACGGCCACCTGCGCCATCACCGTCAACGCGATTCGTTCCATCATGAAGGCCGCGCCCGGCCTGCACACCATGGTCGACGTGCCCAGCGTCGCCTGGTTCGAAGGTTGACCGCCCCGCGCGGGTCAGTCACCCGTTTCCGCCGCCCGCCTCGCTACCATGCGCGCAACTCCCTTCGGAAACGGGTGCCTGTCCCTCGCGCCAAGGACTGGCGCCGATTTCCCAAGCCAATCTTCCGGTTGATTGGAGCACCCTTGCCGGAAGTCGGTGACTGCTCTTAAAAATGCGCCCTGCCAGAGTTGCAAGAGAAAAAAACCGCGTCCTCGAGTAGCCGGTACTCCGACGTATCGAGAGGACGGCAGGAACGCGCCCGGCCCGCCTTCACAGCGACCTTGGCTTCTCATCCCCCACTGTCCCGCCGCATCTCTTCCAAGTCGCCTTCCCAGCCCACCTTGCCCCGCAACCGCCGCAACCGGCCCTGCTGGTGCAGTTGAACCAAGTGGCGCAGTCCGGCCTCCACGGCCGACTTCTGCGTGCGATATCCGCCGGACTTCAGCGCGCGGGACATGAACCGATCATCGATGACCCGATGGGTTCGCATGACGCCCCGCCTATCTCTCCCGCTTGACTCGCAAGAGGTCCGCCTCCAGCATCATCGCCGCCAGCTCCCGGTAGCGCACCTTCGCCTCCCAGCCCAACTCCGCCTTGGCGCGCGAGGCGTCGCCCACCAGCATGTCTACCTCCGCCGGCCGCAGGAAACGCGGATCCGTGCGCACCCATTTCTTCGGGTCCAGACCGGCCCGCGCGAACACCTCTTCCACAAACTCCTGCACCGAATGCGTCTCGCCCGTCGCGATCACGTAATCCCGCGGCTCGGGCGCCCGCATCATCTTCACTACCGCCTGCATGTAGTCGCCCGCAAACCCCCAGTCGCGCCGCGCCTCCAGGTTGCCCAGCGTCAGGTTATCCGACAGTCCCGCCACGATCCGCGCCGCCCCAAGATCTTGCGCGTCACGGGTCTCCCCGCCGCGGCGACTCATGATTAAAGAGTATCCCCGAGCACGCGAACATCCCGTAGTTCTCCCGATACACCCGCGTGACGTGGTGCGCGAACACCTTGGCGACCCCGTAGGGACTGCGCGGATGGAAGGGCGTGGTCTCACGCTGCGGCGTCTCCCGCACCTTGCCGAACATCTCGCTCGAACTGGCCTGGTAAAACCGGCACGCCAGCCCCAGCCTCCGGATGCCCTCCAACAGCCGCAGCGGCGCCAGACCCGTCGCGTCCGCCGTGTAGTCGGGTATCTTGAAACTGCTCGCCACGTGGCTCTGCGCCCCCATGTTATAAAGCTCCACCGGCTGGTATTGCTCCAGCACGCGATACAGCGACAGATCGTCGCAGAGGTCGGCCTCTTCCAGGATGAAGCGCCTCTCCTTGCCCGCCTCCCCGTAAATCAGATGATCGATCCGCCACGTGTTCGGCACGCTGCTGCGACGCACCAGCCCCACCACCCGACAGCCCTCCGCCACCAGCATCTCCGCCAGATAGGAGCCGTCCTGCCCCGTGACGCCCGTCACCAGTACCGTCTTCATGCCGCCGCCCCCCCCGCCGCCAGCTCGGCCTGCACGAGGATCTCCACCAGTCGGTTGAATCGCGTCTCGGCCTTCCAGCCCAACTCGCGCTCGATCTTCGCGGGATTGCCCACCATCCAGGCCAGGTCGGAGGGACGCAGGCTCTCCGCGCCCTCCTCCACGCATCGGGTGTAGTCCAGCCCCACCGCCTCGAACACGGCCGAGACCAACTCGCGCACCGAGTGGCCTTCGCCCGTCGCAATCACGTAATCGCCCGGCCGGTCGGCCTCCAACATGCGCACCGCCGCGTCCATGTACTCGGGTGCATAGCCCCAGTCGCGCACCGGCTCCAGATTGCCCAGCGCCAGTCGCTGCCGCTTGCCGGCCGCGATCTCGACCGCCCCCCGCACTACCTTGCGCGTGACAAAGCCCGGCGGCCGCCGCGGCGACTCGTGGTTGAAGAAAATGCCGTTGCAGATAAACAAATCGTAACTCTCGCGGAAGTTCACGCCGCTCCAGTAAGCGAAGGCCTTGCTGGCCGCGTAGGGGTTGCCGGGGGAAAAATCGCAGGTTTCGTCGGCGGGGGTGGTGCGCGGCCCGAACACCTCGCCCGAGATCGCCAGGAATACGCGCGCCTCAGGTGCTACCAGTCGCACCGCCTCCAAGAGCCGCATGGTCGCTACCCCGTTGACCTCTGCGGCAAGCAGCGGCGCGGAAAAACTCTGCGCCACGCTGGAAACCGCCGCCAGATGGAAGACCCAGTCGGGCTTGACGTCCGACAACAGCGCCCCGAACAGCGCCGCCTCCGTCACGTCCCCGGACACGAGTCGCACCGCCTCCCGTCCCGGCAGCGCCCCCAGGTACTCCTCCAAATAAGGGGGAAGCCGATCCTGCGCCCGCGCGACCAGTCCCACCACCCGCTCCCCGCGTTCCACCAGCCGCTCGCACAGGTAGCTGCCGTCCTGGCCGGAAATGCCCGTGATGAGAACCGTCCTGGACTTCGTACCGGCCATGCTCTCTCCTGAATGCTCAATGTGGGACTTGCGTCTAACCATTAAACATCCCACTCGCCGCTGTCAAGCCGACAGGCCCGCGGTACACCGCCGCCCGCCGATCCACCTCCCATCCGTCCTATGGGTCCCATGCGCCCTATAGGTCCCATCGCGTCACGCGCCGTGCCCCTTATTGGGGCGAGCCAGGCTCCGTAGGGTTGACAACCATCCCGCGACCCGGCTATCACAAAGCCGTCAAGCACGATGGAAGGACTGACTGATGGGCCGATGGCGCGTGGTGCTCGGGTTGGCGTGTGCGCACCTGGCCGCCCTCGGCGCGCACGGCGCCGCCTCGGCGACCCCCTACAACGTCCTCTGGTTGACCGGCGAAAGCCTGCGGCCCGACCATCTCGGCTGCTACGGCTACGACAAACCCACCAGCCCCCGCATCGACGCCCTCGCCGCACGCGGCGTCCTCTGGCGCCGCGCCTTCTCCGCCTCCTCCTGGACTACCGAGAGCATGATTTCCAACTTCCTCTCCCTTTACTCCCCCGCCCACGGCGTCATCACGCGCGACCGCGCCGTTCCCGCCGCCTGGAAAACTCCCTTCAAAATCCTCGCCGAACGCGGCTATCTCATCCCCCGCATGACCGACTACCAGCAGCCCGAGCAGATCGCCCATCGCGACCTCGGCTACACGGAGTCAACCGTCAACAACGCCCCCCCCTGGGACTGGATCGCCGCCCACAAGGACCGCCCCTTCTTCATGTGGTATCATCTCTACGAATCGCATCTACCCTATGATCCGCCCCAGCCTCATCGCTCGCTCTTCTGGGACGACTCGCTGATTACAGGACCGGACTCCAAGTGGCGCATCGACCTCGTGATGCGCCGGAATCTACTTCCCCGCAACTCGATCAACTTCTTCCCCGAGCGCGACGGCCCGCCCATCCGCGCGCTCTACGACGGCGAGGTTCGCACCATCGACGAGAAGCTGGGCCGGATTCTGGACGCCCTCGAAGCGGCGGCCCTCTCCGAGCGCACGCTGGTCGTTTTCTCCGCCGACCACGGCGAGGGCCTCCTGGACCACGACTACGTCGGCCATACCACGACCCTCTTGGCGGGCACGCTCTACAACGCCGTGCTCCACGTCCCCCTGATTCTGTCTCTGCCGGGAGTGCTGCCCGAGGGGGTTACCGTCGAAACGCAGGTGCGCGCCATCGACGTCATGCCGACCGTCTTCGAGCTCCTGGGAATCGCCCCGCCGGAATATTTTCAAGGCGAGTCGCTGTCATCCACGTGGCAGGACCCCGCGGGCGGTCCGGATCGCGTCGCCTTTGCGGCGACCTCCAACTACGGCTACCTGGAGCCTGACCCCGAGAACGTCACGCACGTGTTCTATTCGGTGCAAGCGGAAGGATGGAAATTGATCCTGGAGCGCGAAGACGATCGCGAATCGGCCCGCCTCTTCAACCTTGCCATCGACCCGGGCGAGACGCGCAACCTCTCCGCTCAGGAGCCGGCGAAGGCGCGCAGCCTGCGCGACAAAATCACCACCTGGCTGAACGACTGCCAGGCCATGCGCGAAAAAGCCGGGGACACTCACCCATTTCCGCCTCCCTCCCACCAATAAACCCGCAACCCGCTTCGCAAATGCGCGCCCGCTTTGAAAACGCGACTGGCATGGAGCGTCCCGAAAAAAGGAAAAACCGAGTCCTCGAGTAGCGGCCCGACGAGCTGCGTGCATCGATGCGAGATGTAACTTCGCGCCGTGTATCGAGAGGACGGCATGGACGCGCCCGCTCGCCCTACACCAGCCTTTCCCTCATCTCCTCGAACTCCTCGATCGCCCGCGCGTAATCCTCCCCCCGCCCGATGTCCCGCCAGTAACCGTCGTAGCGATGGCAGTACACCCGCCGCCCGGCGGCGAGGAGCGCGGCGACCAGCTCGGGAAAATCAAACCGCCGCTTCTCGGGAACCAGCTCCACCACCGAGCGCGAAAGCGCATATACGCCCATGCTCACGTGATACGCCAGCACCGGCTTTTCTCGGTAGGATACAAGCCGCGACGCCGCATCGAACTCCAGCGTGCCGTAGTCGATGGCCACCTGGCGCCGCGCCGTGGCGATGGTCGCCGCATGCCCGCCCGCGCAGTGCAGGCGATACAGCTCGCCGAACGAAAGGTCGGTCAGAACGTCTCCGTTGAGCATGAGAAAATTCTCGTCCAGTTCCGGGATCAGCCGCAACGGCCCCGCCGTCCCCAGCGGCTCATCCTCCAGGCTGTACGTGATCGACAACCCCCACTTGCCCCCGTCCCCGAAAAACGCGCGGAACATCTCGTGCTGATGTCCCACGGCGAAGACCAGGCGCGAGAACCCCTCCCGCCGCAGCTGTCGCACCACCACCTCCAGGATCGGCAGATCGCCGATGGGCATGAGCGACTTGGGAAAAACCGCCGTGTAGGGAAGCAGTCGCGTTCCCTTGCCGCCCACCAGGAGTATCGCCTGCATCCCTGCGCCTCACTTGCTGTAAAAGTCCGGCTTGTAGAGCTCGCGGTGTTCTTTCATCCACGCCAGCGTCTCCGCCAGTCCCTCGCGCAGCGGCACGCGCGGCCGCCACGACGTATGCGCGAAGATCAGCCCCGGATCGCCGCACAGCCGCTCCACCTCGCTGCCCTCGGGCCGCGCGCGCTCCGCCTCGCGGCGAATGTCGATCGGGACGCCGCACAGCTCCCCGATCAACTGCGCCAGCTCCCCCACCGAGATTTCCTTCCCGCTGCAAATATGCGTCACGCGCCCGCACAGCTCGGGACTCTCGGCAATGGCCAGAAAGCCCTCCACCGTGTCGCGCACGAAGGTGAAATCGCGCCGCGGCGACAGGTTGCCCAGCGAGAGCGTCCTTCGCCCCGCGACCATCTGCGCCAGCATGGTGGGGATCACGGCCCGCGCCGACTGCCTGGGGCTGTAAACGTTGAACGGACGCACTACGTACACCGGCAGCCCGAACGAGCGATGAAACGCCAGCGCCAGCTGGTCCCCCCGATCTTGCTGGCCGCGTAGGGCGACTGCGCTGAGAGCGGGTGCGTTTCCCTCAGGGCACGCTCTCCGCCGTCCTGTACACTTCTGCTCGTGGACGTCACCACCACCCTCTCAGCCCCAGCGCGTGCGCTGCCGACAAGACGTGGCACGTCCCTCCACGTTGGTCCGCACGTAGCCCAGCGGCGACTCGTAAGAATACGGAATGCCGATGAGCGCTGCCAGGTGGAAGACCTCGCGGCAATCCTTCATGCCTGCGGCGACCGAATCGTAGTCGCGCACGTCGCCGGCTACGACTTCGATTTGAGAAAGAACGCTGGAGCCTTCCAGCCAGCCCCAGCTGTTGCGCGAGTTGTAGTGCACCATGGCGCGCACCCGCCGCCCGCGCGCGCGCCACGCGCCTCCACCAGGTGGCTGCCGATAAAGCCCCGCCCCGTCACCAGCGTCCGCTCCATGCCTCTTTCCTTGCCTGGAAGATGCGACTCGATGGGCGGATCGTAACCCGCCGCCCGCCGCAAGTCGAGACCCTTGCGCGCTTGCAGGGCGAGGCAATGGGACCTAGGTAGGTCTCATAGGTCTCATAGGTCCCAGCAGCAAAACCAAGCCGCTTCCTCAATTGTCGATACACGCAAAACAGAGCCGTGTCCACCAGTAGGCCCCTTTGATGTGTAAAACCCAAGCCGTGTCCTCGAGTAGGCCCCGCCGTCGCACCCCCATGAGAAGAGAAATCTACCTTCGGGGCCGTATCGAGAGGCACGGCGACTTGACACCCATGTAAACCAAGCCGTGTCCGCAGAGGCCCCTTTGATGTATAAAACCCAAGCCGTGTCCTCGAGTAGGCCCCGCCGTCGCATCCCCATGAGAAGAGAAATCTATCTTCGGGGCCGTATCGAGAGGCACGGCGACTACCCCGCGCCCTTGGGCATGGACAGGCCGCCTTCCCTCGTCTATCTTCCCGCCCTGACCTCGACTCAGGAGCCTTCGTCATGCGTTACCTCACCCCCATTTGGATCGCCGCCCTCGGCGCCGGCCTCCTGCCCGCCGAATGGACCTTTGAACAGGCCAAGGCCGCCTGGAAGCCCATGGTCCGACCCGTCCAGCACGTGGGCGTCCCCGGCTACAACTTCCAGACCGCCGTCCTCTGGAACGGCGCCTCTGTCTGCGGACCCATCGCCGTGCGCGATATTCCTGTCATGGTGGAGGAACTGGCTCCGCTGGGCGACAACGGCCTCCACCTTACCGTGGGCTTCTGGCGTTCCCGTATGCGCATCCTCGACCGGCAGGGAACCAACCATCCTGACCTGTCGCGCCGCCTCTTGGATGGCCGGCTGCCCATCCCCACGGTCGAAACCCGCGACGGCGACCTCGTCTGAGGGAGACGGCTTCGCGCATCTCCTCGGACGCGAGATGGAGGACGCCGCACCCCTGGCCCGACGACGTGCTGGTCACGCACGTGCTCTTCTCGGTCAAGAACCAATCAAAAGAGCCGCGCGTCGCCCATCTCTGGCTGCATTTCGAACCCTGGCGCGCGTCCACTTCTACTGCGCGCCCAGCTGCACGAATTGGCGCCGGCCGTCGAGCACGCCTGGCAGCCGCCCTTCGGCATCCACCACGGCCGCGTGCGCTACGCCTTCCCCGCGCCCAAAAGGGGACGCTCTCCTGGCACGAAGAAATCGCCTCGCCTGTCGCCGACACGACCCCCGCCCAGCGCGTGCTCGAGTGGGAAGTCTCGCTGGCGGCGGGCGAAACGGCCCAGGCCCGCCTCGTCTTGCCCTACGGCTGGCTGGAACTCCCCCGCGCCCAGGCGCTCCTGGAAATCAACCCCACTTCCATGCAGCGCAAAGTCGAAACCTACTGGAAACGCCTCATCGACGGCCCGGGCCGCATCACCACCCCCGATCCCTGGATCAACGACTACCTGGCCGCCGTCCCCGCCCAAATGGCGCAGCAGGTCGCCTGGCGCCACCATCCCGGCCTCTGGATGTACAAGACCAGTCCCAACAACTACGAGAACTACTGGCCCTGCAACGCCGCCAAGGCCCTGCCCGCCTTCACGCTGCGCGGCCTGGTCGGTTTGGACCGCGACGTGCTCTCCGGCTTCATCCACAGTCGTACCGCCGACGTGGGAGGGCTTAACCGCGCGCGCATGGGCCGCGGCGACGTGCTGGCCGGCGAAGGCTTCGCCGAGCATCCCGGCTTCCTCGGCAACTTCGGCGGCTGGACCGCCAATCCCCTGCTCCTCTCGCACGGCATGGGCCTGTGGGCGCTGGCCCGCCACTATCGCATCACCCGCGACGACGCCTGGCTTCACCACGAACCGCACTCCCCCCTGACGACCATGCTGGACGGCTTGATTGGATCACCGTGCAGCGGCGTCGCACCATGCGCGAGGAAAACGGCCGCAAGGTCCCCATTGGGGACTGCTGCCCGCCGCCTCGGCCCACGACTGGCTCGCGGGCAGCACCATCTTTAACGACGTGTATTGCATTTACGGCATGGCGGAGGTGGTCCGAGTGTGCCGTGAGATCGGCCATCCCCGCGCGGCCGAACTGGAGCAGGAGCTGGAAGACTACCGCGCCTGCCTGCACGCGGCCTATGCCGCCGCCTCGCAGCGGGCGCAACCCGTGCCCATGCCTGACGGCTCCCAGCAGCCCTACTCCCCGTGGCATGATCGAGGAACTCGACTGGCGGAAGATCGACTGGACCTACACCGGGTACGGTCCCTCTGCGCGCGGCGCCTGGGGCGCCTTCTGATGCCTTCGATCCTCTGGTCGAAAACGCCCTGGCTTTCCTGGAGGCGTGGGCATGTCTCGGGAGAGGGGCCGTACTTCAATCTTACCCGGCCAGGTATGCAGATCGCCGACGCCAACCCTGCCGGACGTCAACGATCGGCAGGCGGAGCGCCATTTTCTCTGGCGGCATTACGTCGAGTACGAAACCATGTGGCCCATCGGCAGCCATCTCTTCCTGGCGCGTGACGACCTGCCGCGCTTCTTTGAGTGGTTGTTCAACAATCTCGCGGCGGTCGTGCATCACGACTGGCGGGTGGGCGTCGAGTCGCTGGACGGCGCGCCCAGCCAGGCTCCCCTTCGGCGAGGGCGAGCGCTGGCTGGCCCTGCGCGCCATGTTCGTCCACGAACGGGCTGGCGCCGGCGCCGCTCCTGAGGCCCTCTGGTTGCTCTCCGCCATCCCCTGCGCCTGGCTGCGACCCGGCGCAACCATGGGCGTTTCCGAGATGGGCACGAATCTCTGGCGGAACTGTCGACTTGCACGCCAAGGTCGGCAAGGATGGAAACTTCGCTGGCCGTCCAGCTTGCGCTTGAAGAAGCTGGTTGGCCGTTGAGCCGACGGCCATCATGCTGCTGCGGCTGCGCTCCGGCGACGGCCGTCCGCTCGCCGGCGCGACCGTCAACGGCAAGCACGCCGACGTGCTGCCCGGCGACCTCTGTCGCCCTCCCTGCTCGTCCAAAACGGCCGCTTTGAAATCCTGGGCTGCTTTAACCTCCCTCCCCTCTCCCTCGGGGAGAGGGCCAGGGTGAGGGGGCGCCCCCCCGCCAATTCCCCTTGCATCCCCGCCCCGCTTGTCCATAATCCCAGCACGGGCAGGATGCCCCTGCCACGACATCCCATCCCCTGCGGAGGTTCCCTCATGCGTACGCTCTTTCTCTCGACGCTGGCCACCTTTTTGATGGCGTCCGGTTTCGCTACTCTTCTCGAAGAAGTCACGCGCCCCCAGCCGGGCCGCTCCATGCGCTTTTCCACCGGCCTCTACGACCCCGAGTCCAACGCCGACGCCTACCACATCATGGGCGGCCAGAAACTGACCTTCTGCGAACTGGAAGGCCCCGGCGAAGTCCGCCGCATCTGGTTCACCATCATGGGCGACGACCGCCGCTATCCCCGCACCCTCGTCATGCGCTGGTACTGGGACGACTCGGAGATCCCCTCCGTCGAGGCCCCCATCGGCGACTTCTTCTGCGCCGGCAACGGCATGAAGGCCAACGTCTCCACGCTGCCCATCGAGGTCACCTCCTACGGCCGCGCCCTCAACTGCTTCTGGCGCATGCCCTTTAAGAAGAAAGCCCGGCTCGAACTGGAGCATCAGGGCTACGGACGCCTCACCGTCTACTGCCAGGTCAGCTGGCAGAAGTTCGACAGCCTGCCCGACGACACGCTCTACTTCCACGCCCGCTACTACCAGGAAGCCGCGCCTCCGCCCCGCTTCCGTCCCTACACCGTCGCCGACATCACCGGCCAGGGCCAGATGGTCGGGGTCGTCCTCTCCTCGCAGAACACCTTTGAAAGCTGGTTCGGCGAGGCCGACGACCGCTACTACATCGATGGCGAGGAGGAGCCCAGCCTCGTGGGCACGGGCACGGAGGATTACTTCACCGACGCCTGGAACCTGCGCACCTTCACTAACTTCAACGCCGGCGTCACCATCAAGGAGCCTAACGCTGAGGACTGCCGCGTCACCATGTATCGCTGGCATCTGCATGAACCCATCACCTTCCAGAAGTCGCTCAAGGTCGAGGTCGAGCGCAGGAGCTTCCTGGCCTATCGCGATCCCGCCACCGGCCGCATGATCAGCCATGATTTCAAGTTCCGGCCCGACTTCTGGTCCTCCGTCGCCTTCTGGTATCAGAAGGGCGTGTGTCAGTCCTGGCCGGCCTTGGCGCCCGCGTCCGAACGCATCATGCCCGAAGTCTTTCTGGAGACCGCCGACTTGGCCGAGGCCGGCAAATTGCGCGCCTCGGAGGGTTGTACCCCCATCAAGCGCAGTAACCGCGTCTGCAACAAGAAAGAGCACATGTTCATGGCCAACACCAAAGTCGGCTCCTGGCTGGAAGTTCCCTGCCGGATCGACAATCCGGGACGTTACTCCATCAGCGTCTACCAGTCCCTCTTCAAAGACCGCGGCATCTGGAAGGTCTCGCTCTCCGGCGGCTCGTTGGCCGAGCCCATCATCCTGGACGCCAGCCTGGACTTCTTCGACCCCTGGCTGGCCTGGAAGGAAAACTATCCCGAGAACGAAATCTACGGCACCTGGCGGGAGAAGAAGCTGGGGATCCACAAGCTGGCCGCGGGCGACTACACCTTCCGTTTCGAGTGCGTGGGCAGCCATATCCTGAGCTTTGATCCCCGCACCAACGACCGGGGCTACAACCTGGCCCTGGATGGCATCTCGCTGCGCAAAATGCCCATCGACGACCACGAAAAATGGACCCGGGAGTACCTGGCCGAGGAGGAGAAGCTCTTCGCGGGCATGATCCAGAAGGCCAAGGACGACGTGGCGGCGCTCGCCAAGGCCATCCAGGCCTACAAGAAGGACAAGGGCGCCTATCCCGACTCCCTGCAACAGCTCCTGGACGGCAACTACGTCAAGCAAATTCCCCGCGATCCCTGGAACCAGAACTATCAGTACGTCGCGCCCGGCCGCTTCAATCCTCACGGCTTCGACGTCTGGTCCTGGCACGGCAACAGCCGCCGCTCCAGCGAGTGGATCGGCAACTGGACTACCCCCTATCGCGCCGACAACGCCATCGAAGGCGAGGACATGAAGCCGGCGGCGGGCGCGCGCTCGATTGCGCAAGAGTACAACGTGCGCAGCATCCCGCCCTCCTCGGGCGGAACCCATCGCCTCATCCGGTTGCGCAATCCGGGCGACTGGGCCGAACTGGCCCTCCCCCAACCCATGGAGCCGGGCCGCTACAACATCGACCTCTGTCTGGTGAAATCCTGGGATTACGGCGTCGTGCAGTTCTATCTCAACGGCCGCAAGCTGGGTGAACCCATCGACACCTGGAGCAAGACCGCCGACCGCATCGTGGTCCCCCTGGGCGCCTACGACCTGACCGACAAGCAGCACGTCCTCAAGGTCGAAGCCCTGGGCAAGAACGAGGCCTCACAGAGCTACCTCTGTGGTCTGGACGCCGTCATCATGACCCGCATCCCGTAAGCGACGGAGACAGGGACGGGACAGCCACCCATGGGCGCCGGCATCCGCCATTCCGGCTCCCATCCAGCTGCGCCCATGGGTGCCTGTCTCCGCCCCCGCTGCCGCGCCTATCGCGAAGACGGACGCGCGGGACTCCCGGATGTTTTTCCGCGCGTTCGGGCCTTGCGCGGCGCGGGGATGAGCGTTATCAGGGATCGCAGAGCTCGGTTCACCGATTCCGAATCGGGAAAATACGCGCGTACGTCCGGCTCCAGGACTACCGCGCCCTGGGGTGGTTTCACCTTTTTCACGGTCGTAGAGCCGTCCGGATTGCGAATGGTCATGGTGTAACCCCTTTCCAGGGCTTTGGCGTATCTTCCGCGCTCCCCGCCGCTGAAATCGTACTCGTTTCTCATGTCTGCGTCACGGCGGGTCTTACGTCCAACCTTGTTCATGAATCATCCTCTCTCCTCGCGTCCCATACGTCCCATACGCCCTATCCGTCCCATACGATCTTACTCTCCCCGGCCTGACAGGGCGGACGCCCCTCCCCTCCACGCGCCGCCTCCACGTAATCCTCCCGCGCCTGCCGATACGCCGCCGCGACCTGGCGCGAGATCGAACCCGCCGACAAACTCCCCAGCGCCTTGCCTTCGACGTGGCTGACCGGCATCACCCCCACTACCGCGTTGCTGCAGAAGACTTCGTCCGCCGCCTCCAGGTCGGCCAGCGACAACGTCGCCTCGCGCACGGACCAACCCCAGCCGGCCAGGTTCTCCAAGAGAAACCCGCGCGTGATGCCCGGCAACAGGCCGGTTCGCTCCTCGGGCGTTGCAATCCGCCCGTGTTGCACCAGAAACACGTTGCTGGCGGCCCCCTCCACCAGCCGCCCGCGTTCGTCCAACAGCAGCGCCTCCTGGAAGCCCTGCCGCACCGCCCCCTCGCGCAGGAGCAGGTAGTCGAGGTAACTGGTGGACTTGACGCCGGCCAGCGGACTGTGCGCCGCCCTTCCGGCAGCCGCGCACGTCGCCCGCCAACCCGCCGGTTGCGGTCCCAACGGCGAAACTTGGATGACGAAGTCCGCCCGCGCCTCCCCCTCCCCTTCCCGCCCTCGCACCAGCGTGATCCGCACCCGCCCCTCCTCGCACCGGTTGACTTCCCCCAGCTGCCGAACGTACTCGGCCAGCTCCTCCAACCCGAAGGGGACGCTCGTTCCGATCCGCTCCGCCCCCGCCGCCAGCCGCGCGTAATGCCGCTCCAAGAGAAACCCCACCCCCCACACCGCCCGCAGCGTCTCGAACACTCCCGCGCCCAACAATAGCCCGGGATGCGTCGCCCCCAGCACCGCCTCCCCCTCGGGGATCAACCCACCGTTGAGGCAAACAATCACCTCGACCGCCCCCACGATTACGATTCGTAATCGTATTCTTAATCTTAATCTTGCGCGTAATCTCGCGCCTAATCGTAATCGAGCACGAGCAAGCCACTGTCATTTCGACCGAAGGGAGAAATCTTCCCCCGCGCTTCCGGCAGCGCCCGGCCGGTATCGCTGGAGTTCTCCCTTCGGTCGAAATGACATATGATTACGATTAAGAATCGTACTCGTGCGTCTCCAGGCTCCACAATAGTCCCGCCGCCTTGGCCCGGCACTCCTCGTACTCCGCCTCGGGATCGCTATCCCACACGATCCCTCCCCCCACGTGAAAACACACCTCCTCCGGCGTGACGACCAGCGTGCGGATGGCGATATTCCACTGCATCCGCCCCGAATCGTCAAGCCAGCCGATACAGCCGGTATAAACGCCGCGCGGGCACGGCTCCAGCTCGGCGATGATCTGCATGGCCCGCCGGCGCGGCGCCCCCGTCACCGACCCGCCCGGAAACAGCGCCCGCAACAGCTCCGCCGACCCGCGATCCGCCGGCAATCGGCCTCGCACCGACGAAACCAGGTGGTGCACGGAGGCGTAACTCTCAACCGAGAGCATGTCATACGCGCGCACGCTCCCCGCCGCGCAAACCCGCCCCAGATCGTTGCGCTCCAGGTCCACGATCATCAGGTGCTCGGCCAGGTCCTTGGGGCTGGCGGAGAGTTCCGCGGCCAGCCGCGCGTCTTCTTCCGGCGTCCGGCCCCGCGGGCGCGTGCCCTTGATGGGCCGCGTCGTCGCCGTCGTGCCGTCGAAGTCAAGAAACAGCTCCGGCGAAGCGGAGACGATGGCGTGGTCGCCGCAGTCCAGGTAGGCCGAAAACGGCGCAGCATTGCGCGCCGCCATCGCCGCAAAAAGCCCCGCCGACGAAAACCGCCCCTCCACGCGCACCCGCTGCGTGTAGTTCGCCTGGTAGATGTCCCCCGCCCAGAGATGCTCCCGGATCGCCGCCAGCCTCGAGTAGTAAAACTCCCGCGACTGCTCCATCTCTATCGGTCCCATGGGTCCCATACGTCCCATAGGTCCCATCTGACTGCAGGCCCCCTCCCGCAACCACTCCGCCATCCTCTCCACCCGCGGCTACGGATCACTACCCACCCCGCCGCGTGATGGTCCAGGACTACGACCGCATCGTAATATCCCAACCATAGAAGCGCCGTGCGCGGCTCAGGCCGCGCATGGCGCGGCAGGCCATCGATGTATCCCGCCAGCTCGTAGGCCAGGTAGCCCACCCATCCGCCCCGGAACGGCCCCGGTTCCGCCCGCCCCTCTCCCAGGAGGCGCTCCAGCACTCGCAACGGATCGTCCGGCAGATCCCGCCTGGCAAGCCCGGTCGCGTTCCATCGCCCGGCGTGATCCAGCCGGAGCGTCGCGCAGGGTTCGGCGGAAAAGTAGCTGTAGCGCGCAAAAGGCAGGTCCGTGCGCGCCGAGTGGAGAGCCATCGCGTGCGGCAACCCCGCCAGTCGCCGGAACGGCGCCAGCGGCTCGGCGGGATACTCGATTTCACGTACTACCGACCGGTCCATGCCGCCCATGGTGGACGCGACTCACCACCCCGTCAAGCCGCCCGCCCATAGGTCCCTTACCTCCCATCGGTCCCATTCAAGAAAAAGGGAGGCCCGGCGACGAGCAACGCCGGGCCTCCCGGGGCCTGCCGCTTTCCGGCGATGATCGGGTGGGAACGCCGTCCAGCCGGCAAGTCAGTCGCCCTGCTTGCGCTAAAAACCTCCTCGCCCCACCAACGTGACCGCATCCGAACCGTAAATCGAATCCCCCGACAGCGTCTCGCCCACGAGATCGGCGTAACCGTCGTCCAGACCGCTCATGTCCATCTTTTCTTTGTCGAAGAACACCAAGAGGTCCATAAGCCCGTCGCGGTTGAGGTCGACCGGCACGACCAACCAGAAGTTGTGCCTGCCGCCGATCCTCTTGACCGGCGCGCCCTCCAGGAAGACCGTCTCCAGGTCCAGCTCGGTCGCGTCCAAGTCCGGCGAGGACAGGATCACGACCGGCAGAAGACCCTTGGACTTCTTGTTGATGGGATTGGTCGGGCTGCCCGGCAGCACGTCGATCTCAACCTCCTGGGCGCGCAAACAACCGGTCACCGTCAGATTGGTGATCGCCACCCCCGCGCCGCGCAGGAAGTTGAACACCCGCAAGCGCGTGATGTCCCCGCTGTCCATGGTCTTGCCCACGGGATAGAACTCCGGCGGCCCGTCGAACGCGGCGACCGCATAGATGCCCTGCGCCAGTCCGTTGATTCTGGCGAACATGGTCGCCTCGGTCGCGCTGATGGCGTGGAAGGCGATCTCCACGTTGTAGAAGCCCGCCGTGTTGTAGGTCGAGCCGTCCACCGCCCACCACTCCAGCGCCTCCGCCGCCGACACGCCGTCCCGGTCGAAGAGGAAGTTGAAATTCTCGGACGGCGTGCCGATGGGCGCCCCCACGACCGTGTCCGGTCCGGTGGCATCGTAACTGTCTTCATCCAGCCGCGTCGGCGCACCCAACACCAGCCGGTCGTCCGGATCGCGCGCCAAGGGGTCCGTATTGGCCGCGAACGGCGCCCCCGACGCCATGTACCCGATGGCCGACGACGACACGAGGCCGACCGTCGAGTACTCCGTCCCCGGCGACGGCACGTAAGCGTTCATGTCCAACGTGTACGTCACGATGATGTCGCACTTGGTCAGGTCGAACTCCTCCGTCCCCGTGAAATCATCGTTGACCCCGAAATTGCCGTAGTTGATGGTGACCGGATCCACCGCCATCGCTGGCACTATAAATATCAACAAAATACACATTAATACAAACTGCTTCATCTCTTCCCCCTGTAATTTTGGCATAAGACGTTTGGATGCCGGTCTGCAACCGGCCTTGGGTGGATAACAAGAAGGGTGCCAAAAGCGGCAGTCTTACCAGTCTACCTGCGGACAAGCGGTTCAACTCAAGCCGGATGGAGCAGTTAAGGCTGGCTAACTCTTGACTCAAACTATCTCAGCACTGCGCATGATTCTCATGTGCGGTTGTCGATTACGACTAAATGTTGTCGGCAACTATTGACGGCGATGCGTTCAGCCTACGACCCCGTCAACACCCGCTCGTGCACCGCCCGATACGACGGACCCGCCGGCGACAGCCGGCTCTCAAACAGCACCAGCTTCTCGATCGGCAAGTACCCGTAAAAGCCCCCCTTCAGCTTCTCCGGCAGGCGCAACGGACCGTGAAAGCCCTTCGGAATCCGGGCCAGCGTAAGATGGGGATGGTATGGCTGCTTCTCGACCTCCAGGCCTGCCCCACGCGCCGCGTCCGCCAATGTCTTGTGCAGATGCCGCAGCGGCGCCCAGTTGCCCCCGATCCCCGCCCACAATACCCGCGGCTTCTCCACCAGGTCGGGAAACGCGCCCAGGCCCTCGACCGGATACGGCAGCGAAAAGTCCGGCGACGCAAGCTCGTCCATCGTCGTCGTCATCGCCCCCTCGGTCGCCCGGTCGATGTCTCCCAAAAACAACAGCGTGAGGTGGATGTGCTGCGGGTCCGCGTAGCGCCAGGCCACCCCGCTGTGGCGCAGGGCCTTCTGCAACCGCCCCAGCTCCTCCCGCAACGCCTCCGGCAGGGGAACCGCCAGAAACGCCCGGTACGGATAAAAACGCAGATTGGAGTCGCTCATGCGATTGACGTTTCCCAAAACGTGTTGGCGACCAAAGACAATCCGAGTCCTCGGACACATTCGGTAAGCAGAATCCGAGTCCTCGAGTACTTGCGAGAAACCACAAACCGAGTCCTCGCATACTTGCGAGCAACCACCAACCGAGTCCTCGAGTACTTGCGAGCAACCACAAACCGAGTCCTCGAGTACTTACGAAAAAGCACAAACCGAGTCCTCGAGTACTTACGAAAAAGCACAAACCGAGTCCTCGAGTAGCCGGTACTCCGGCGTATCGAGAGGACGGCCGGCTCGCTACAACTTCTCTTGAAACGGCATGATGAACCGCCGCAGTATGTCCAGCGCCGCCGCTACCGCCCGCTGCCGCACGACCTCCCGCCCACCCCCGAAGTGCACTTCTTCCACCAGGCAGCGCTCCGCATCGGCGACGGCGATATAGACCAGTCCCACCGGCTTCTCCGCCGTGCCCCCGCCCGGGCCGGCGATGCCGGTGGTGGCGAGAGCGTAATCCGCGCCCGTCGCCGCGCGGACCCCCCGCGCCATCGCCTCCGCGACCGCCCCGCTCACCGCCCCGTGCTCGACCAGGAGCGCCTCCGGCACCCCCAAAAACCGCAACTTCGCCTCGTTGGCATACGTGCACAGCCCTGCCAGAAAGTACTGGCTGCTGCCGGGGACTTCCGTGATGGCCGCGCCGATCAGCCCGCCGGTGCAACTCTCGGCGACGGCCAGCCTCTTGCCCGCCTCGCGCAGCCGGCGACCCACCGCCATCGGCAGGGTCTCCTCGCCGTCGGAATAGACGTGGGGCGAGAGCGCCGCGCGCGCCGCCGCGTGCGCGGCCCGCAGCCGCTCATCCGTCGCCGCGCCCCTGGGCACGCGCCGCGACAACCACACGTCCACGTAGCCGGGCCGCGCCAGCATCGACACCTCCACGTCCGCGAACCCCGACAAGGCCCCCCGCAGCGTTGCGTCCACCCACGATTCGGAGACATGCGCCGTGTGCAGTTCTTTCGACAGCACCCGCTCCTCCTGGGCGAACCGCTCCTCCAGGAGCGGGAGGAGATACCGCTCCAGCATCGGCTCCAGCTCGCGCGGCGGACCCGGCAGCGCCACGATCAGCTTCCCTTCCGGCTCAAACACCAGCCCGGGCGCGGTCCCGAAGTGATTGGGAAACCAGCGCCCCCGCTCGGGAACCCAGGCCTGCACGAGGTTGTTCTCCGGCATTTCGATGCGCCGTTCGGCGAATCGCGCGCGAATCGCCCGCTCGACCTTGGGCTCGTAGCGCAACGGAATGCCCGTGCACTCGGAGAGTATCTGCCGCGTCAGGTCGTCCACGGTCGGCCCCAGCCCGCCGGTCGTCATCAAGAGGTCGGCGCGCGCGATGGCCTCGCACAGCACCACCCGCAAAGGCTCGGGCCGGTCCGCAACCGTCGTCTTGCGCGACAGCGCCAATCCCAGCCCCTCCAGCGCCCGCGCCAGCGTCAGGGCATCCGTGTCCACCCGCGTCGGACCCAGGAGTTCACTGCCGATGGCCACCAGTTCCACCACGGGGCCTTGCTTCACGGCGCCATCCACCTCTGTACGACTTGCAGCACGACCAAGGCGTAGCCCCCGGCCACGAGATCGTCCAGCATCACCCCCCAGCCGCCCGCCAGCCGCTCCAGCCGCCGCGCCGGAAATGGTTTGAGCACGTCGAACAGGCGAAACAGTACAAAGCCCGCTCCCCACGCCCACCACGAAAACGGCAGCCCCAGATAGGCCAGCCACTGCCCCGCCCACTCGTCCACGACCACGATTCCCGGGTCTTTCTTTCCCGCGCGCCGCTCCACCACCCCCGCCGACCAGACGCCCAGACCGCTGACGGCGAAAATCATCATCCCCGCCTGCCAGACGTCCGGCCCGTGAAAGCAGCCGGCCAGCGGGAGATAGAGAAGCGCGGCCAAAAGCGAGCCGACCGTCCCCGGCGCCAGCGGCGCGTAGCCGGCGCCCAGCATCGTCGCCAGCCCCCAAACCACCCGCTCCCGGACCCCGCGGGGTCCGGCGGATACGCCTCCCGGCCGCGTGGGATGATAGTGCATCAGGAGTCGTACGCACCCCGCGCTTCCAGCGCCGCCATCGCGATCTCCACCATGCGCGGGACCGGAATGCGGTCGGTGTTGATGACCAGGTCGTGATAGTGCGGATCCCGGCTGGAGACTTTGAATAGCTTCTGGGTGAACTTCTCGCGCGCCTCGTCGGAGTCGGCGATCTTCTTTTTGGCCGCCGCTTCGTCCAGATGCTCGTACTCCATCACGTTGCGGATGCGCGTCTCCATCGACGCGACGACCCGGATGCGCAGGCTCGCCTTGTCCGCCAGGACCATGTTGGCCGCCCGCCCGATGAACACCACTCCTCCGCGCGCCGCCAGCGTGCGGATCGCCCGCACCAGCGACACGTGATACTCGTCCCGCATGAACAGCCGGCCCGAAAGCATCCCTTCCACCCACAGGTCGATCTCCGAGCGCAGATTTTCGTCCAACTGGTCGATCACCTCACGCTCCACGTGCTTGTGCCGGGCGATGTAGTCGATCAGCGAGAGACCGTGCACTTGCAGTCCCAGCCGACTCGCCAGCGCCTCGGCCAACAGCCGCCCTCCGCTGCCCAGTTCGCGCGAGATGGTGATGATGGGCCGCCGCGCCACTTTCTCTTCCGCCGCGGCCGCCCGCAACAACTCCTGGTAGCGGCCCCAGTTGTGAATCTGCCGCTGAATCATGGCTTCCACGCCGCCGCGATGGGGGGTCATAAAGGCTCCTTGGCCCGCATTTGGGGACGCTTCAGAATAGTCGTCAACCGCCGCACCTGTCAACGCCTACACCGGCGGGAAAGACGTATGGACTGCGGCAGCTTGCTGCCGCTCTCCCCTTTGGACTGCGGCAGCTTGCTGCCGCGCGCGGGAGCAAGCACCCGCACTCCACACGTTGCCGCGCGGGACTTTCCGTGTTACTTGTGACCCAGCCGATGCGTTCGTGTATCGTGAAGTTTAACCACGGAGCTCGTCCTTGATCCTGAGAGAGCCATTCTCCCTGCCATGCTGGGCCTGCTCGTCGGTTCTGCTCTCGCCGCCGCCGACTGGCCCGCCCCGGTCGACAGTCGCCCCGCCCCCAGCAATCACGCCTACGGCCTGGCCTGGGACGGCCGGAGCCTGTGGACCGCCGACTACGATGCCGGTCGCATGTTCGAGCTCAACCCCGACAGCGGCGCGATTCGCCGCAGCCTGGGCCTGCCCTGCCGCAAACCCACCGGCCTGGCCTGGGACGGCCGCCGCTTCTGGGTCGCCTCCGAGAGTACCGCCCGCCTCTATCGCCTGGAACCAAGACGCGGCCGCGTCGAAGAGACCCTGCCCGCGCCGGTCCAGCGTCCCGCAGCCTTGGCCTGGACTCCGGAGGGCCTCTGGCTTGCCGACCGCTCCGGCGGCACGCTCTACCTCATCGACTCGCGCAAGGGCCAGGTGCTTCGCACTCTATCCACCGAGGCCGTCCGGCCCCGCGGCCTGGCCTGGGATGGACAGCATCTCTGGCTGCATTGCGCCCTCAACCAGGCGTACTATTGCCTCGATCCCAAGACCGGCGATCCGATTCGCGTGGTCTACAGCCCCTCGGGACTGGCGCGAGGCCTGGCCTGGGGGCCGGGCGGTCTCTGGGTCGCCTGCCGCGGGCGCGGCGGCATCCTCCACGTGCCGTTCGTGGACGGCGACGGCTTCACCCTCTCCGATCCCATCACCAAGACCATTACCATGACCCACCGCATCGAGAACCAGTGCGACAACCCCATCCGCAACGCGCGCATTACCTTGGCCGTGCCTCCGACGACCGAGCGACAGCGCGTGCATGGGTTGGTCTGGAGCGGATCGCCGACGCGCTGGATCACGGACCCCTGGGGCGCTTCCTTCGCCGTCTTCCAGGCCGGTCGCCTCGCGCTCGGCGAAGTGCTGGAGGCCAGCTGGACCGCCCGCGTGGAGATCGCCACCGTGCGCTGGTGTTTGGACGACCGCCGCGTGGGCGACCTGGCCTCGGCGCGCGCCTCCCTGGCGGAGGATTACTACGCCGATACCGAGAACTACTGCCTCTCCCAGCCTGCCACGCAGGCCCATGCGCGCGCCGCCGTGGATGAGGCAACCCTGCCGCTCGCGCAGATCGCCGCCATCCGCCAGTATCTCTTCGACAAGGTCGAGTACGTGCTGGAAGGGGGCTGGCAGGACGCCCTCACCGTGCTGGAGCGCGGTACCGGCAGTTGCAGCGAATACACGTATTGCTTTAACGGACTCTTACGCGCCAACGGGTTCGCCACGCGCAACATCGGCAGCACCGTCTACTCATCCCGCGCCGGCGGCGGGCCCTGGGAGGATCGCGTCTTTCATCGCTGGCTGGAAATTTACTTGCCCGGTTACGGCTGGGTCCCCTTCGACGCCAACACGGACGACGTGCCCGCCGACCAGCCCCCCCGCAAGCGCCGCTGGGGCGCCGTCGTCAACCGCCTCTTTATCACTCACATCACCCCCCGCGGCGGCGAGGACACGCCCCTCTACTGGAACTACAACTCGCTGGGTGAATACGAATGGACCCGCCTCTGGGGCCCCCGCCGCGCCCTAAACCAACGCCGCGCCTATTGGAGCGATTGAAACACCCGCTGATGTGTAGGTCCAAGAAAAAGAAAAACCGTGTCCTCCAGTACTCCCGAAAGAAAGAAAAACCGTGTCCTCCAGTAGTCCCGATAGAAAGAAAAACCGTGTCCTCCAGTAGTCCCGAAAGAAAGAAAAACCGTGTCCTCCAGTGGTCCCGAAAGAAAGAAAAACCGTGTCCTCCAGTAGTCCCGAAAGAAAGAAAAACCGTGTCCTCGAGTAGCGGCCCGACGAGATCTTCGCCTTGATGCGTGATGTAACTACGGGCCGCGTATCGAGAGGACGGCCTCGATGCGGCCGGCCCGCCTTCGGAGCGGCCTCCGCGTTCACGTCCCAGACGAACCCAACGCCGCCAGGCGCGCGCGAACTTTGGCGTTGACCGCCCCCGCGTCAAAGGGCCGGCCCGTCGCCTTCAGCCGACCCACTACCGCACCCATCACCCGCCCCAGCTCCTTCTCGCTCCGCGCGCCCGTCTCCGCCATCACGGCCGCAATCGCCGCCTCGACCTCCTCTTCGGAAAGTCCCGCCGGCAAATACCCCTCCAGCGCCCGGATTTCCGCCTCCTCGCGGCTCGCCAAGTCCTCCCGGCCCCCTTTGCGAAACTGCTCGATGCTCTCTCTCCGCTGCCGGATCAGCCGCGAGAGAATCTCGATCATCTGCGCGTCCCCCACTTCCTTGTGCGAACCCGACTTCTCCAGCTTGAGAATCTCCGCCCGCACCATGCGCAGAGCCGACAGGTCCGGCTCCCGCCGCTCCTTCATGGCCTCTTTCATCCCCTCCATTACGGCTTCCTTGATGCCCATAGGGCGACCTCCCGGCGCAACGTTGCGGTCCCGTCGTTTATATTACGTCCGCCATATCTTAGCTGGCAGCGAGACGCCGTAGTTGCGCAGCGTGCTGCGCCTGCGCCTGCCATCCCAAGCCAAATATTTCCTCGCCGCCATAGTAAATCCGCTCCGGCTCGGAGAAAAGCCCTTTGTTGGCTTGATTTCAGGACCACCCGCGTTCAAGATGCCCCCATGCCGCAATGTCCCCGTTGTAAAGAAGAGACGCCGCCGGAGGCCACGGTCTGCCCGCACTGCGGGCTGGCGCTTCCGCCTTCCCCGCCGCCGCTGGCCGCGCTGCTCGGCGAAGTCCTGATCCAAACCGAAAGGGAACCCTCCGCGCCGGCGCCTTCGCCCACTGCCCCGCAGGACGCCGCCGCCTGGTCGGATCGCGCCGTCGCACAGGTCGAGGCCGGCGACCTCCTGGGCGCCTTTGCCTCCTTTCAAGAGGCGCTCAACCGCGCCCCCAACCATGCCGAGACCTGGTTCCGCCTCGGTGGTGCGTATTACCGAACCTCCGCCTATCGCCACGCGGAACGCGCCTTCCAGCGCGCCCTCGAACTTGCGCCCGACCATCCCCGCGCCCGCTTCTGGGCCGAGGAAGCGCGCCGCCGCGGCGGCCCCGTCGATCCCCCCGCGCCCGAAGTCGCGCCTCCCTCCCCGCTCCCCGCAAAGCCGACGACCGACCGCCCCGCCCATCCCCTGCGCCGCGCTTTCGCCCTCGCCGTGGATCTGGCCCTCGTCACCTGCTCCTTCTGCCTGGCGACCGCCGTCGCCCAGGCCATCCTCCTGGCGATGCTCGGCCCCGGCGCCCTCGACCTGTCCTCCGCCGCCTCCACCGCGGTCTTGTCCATCCTGGCCTACTTCGCCGTCCTCTATTTCTCCCTCTCCCACGCCGCCGCCGGCCAAACGCCCGGAATGCTCTTCGTCGGCATCCGGCTGGTGGATCGGCGCGGCCGACCCCCCGGCTTCCTCCTCGCCTTCCTGCGCGACCTCTGCTTCTTCCTTCTTTTCTGCATCACCGCGCTTTCCGCGCTTGTCGTTCCTGGCAGCAGCCTGCACGACAAACTGGCCGGAACCCATGTGGTGGAAAACGGCTAGCGTCCTCGCGCTGTTCACGCTCTGCCTGGCGCTCGCGTTCACCTGCGGGGTGCTGGTGGGACGCGGATTATCCCCCCCAGCCCCCCTTGTTAAAGGGGAAGCGGAGTCCCCCCCGACCCCCCTTGTTGAGGCGGGAGCCGAGTCCCTTCCAACCCCCTTCATCAAGGACGGAGCGGAATCACCTCCAGCCCCCCTTGTTGAGAGGGAAGTGACGCGCCCCCCGGTGCGCGCCATGTGGACCTATCCCGGCGCGTTTCAGGATGCCGCGCAGAGCCAAAGAACCCTGGCCGCCGCCAAGGCCGCCGGACTCAACCGCCTGCTCCTGCTCGTGTACTCGGCAGGCCGGGCGCAGTATCCCTCCCGCGTCGCCCCCAGCCGCGTAGCCGATGGCTCGCCCGACGCCCTCTCGCGCTTCATCACCCGCGCCCACAAGGAGGGCCTGGAGGTCTACGCCTACCTGGCTACCCTCGTCGGACGTACCCGAGACGCGACGGGCACGATCCTCGCCGCCCATCCCGACTGGGTCATGTTCGACGACCGCGGAAGGAAACTCTCCGACTACACCCCGAGCGAAATGGCCGCCGACTGGCTGGAGGCCGTCTGGCTCGATCCCGGCCATCCCGAGGTGGGCGACTACCTCGAACGCCTCTACAGCGAGGTGCTTGAACGCTACGACCTGGACGGCGTCCAACTCGACTTCATCCGCTATCCGTCAACCCATGCGTTTTCCACCGGCCTCTATTATCCGCCCAATCGCACCTTCGGATACAACCCGGCGGCGCTGGCGGCCTACCGTATCGACGGCGGCAGCGATCCGCTCGAGCTCTTGCGACAACGGCGTCGGCACGTGCAGGAAATGGGCGAGGCGGCCTACGAGCGCGCCTGCTGGCAATGGGACGAATGGCGCCGCGAGCGCATTACCGGCATCGTGCGGCGCGTGCGCCAGGCGCGCGACCGCCTCCGCCCCGCCGCCCGCCTCTCCGCCAGCGTGATTCCCTTCCCCGAGCGCGCCTACCTCACCTTCTACCAGGACTGGCCGGGCTGGCTGGAAAGCGGCCTGGTCGATGAGGTCTATCTCATGTCCTATACCATCGACGGCAGGCTCTTTTCGCGCCAACTGCGACAGGCGGTCGAGTTCGCACCCCAGCCCGCCCGCGTGATCGCGGGCGTGGGCGTCTACAAAAACCTCGCCGACCCGGACCAGCTCCTGCGCCAGATGCGCTTCGCACAAACCCACGCTGGCGGCTGGAGCCTCTTCTCCGCCCGCAACCTCCTGGGCGACGAGGAACTTTGGGAGGTGGTTCGAACCGCGGGCGGAAGCCGGTAGACACACCACGCCCGTCGCGCGTATCATGTGACAGCGCATGAAAAGTGCAGCGATGCTGAACGGATTGGTCGATAAGGAGGAAATCCGCCGGTTAACGCGGCGGATCGTGGATGCCTTTGCGCCGCAGCGCATCATTCTTTTCGGTTCTTACGCGTACGGCCGTCCCACGCCCGACTCCGACGTGGACCTGCTCGTGGTGCTGCCCTTCCAGCAAAGCAACTTCCGCATGTCGCTGGAGATTCTCAACCGTATCGACGCGCGCATTCCGCTGGACCTCTTGGCCCGACGCCCCGACGACGTGGCCTTCCGCTACCGACACGGCGATCCCCTGATCCGCGAAGCCCTGGATCACGGAACGGTGCTGTATGAATCCGATCGTGGTTGAGTGGACGCACCGTTCCGGCCGCTGGAAAGGCCGAGATAAGTGCATCGCCTCAAAGCGATCATTGCCTCGCACGCTTCTGCACCACTCTGGGATGGCGCCGGCAATGAAGAACGGCCAGCACGATGATATGATCCTCATGCGCGAGATAATACACCGCATAGGGGAAGCGTACCAGAAGTGCGCGGCGTATGCCTCGATGAACGAGCGGGCAAGACAATAGGTTGTTTGCCAAACGTTCCAACGCCGCGTCAACCTGGGTCAGGAATCCACGCCCGAGCCCCGCAACGCGATTCTCGTACCATCGGCAGGCCTCGGCTACATCCGCCCTGGCTTCCGCGACAAGGCGAACGGCAAGTCGGGACCTCACGGCAACAGGTGGGCCTTGACCTCATCCCACGCAAGCGTCCCCGAGGGATCCCGGTGGTAGGCCTCCAGGCGGCGGTCCAGCTCGGCCCGTTCCTCTTCCGTCAACTCAAGCGCCTCGGGAATATCCGCAATGCTGTCCCACACGTCCTGGACCAACTGGAGTCGCTCGTGCACCGGCAGGCTCAGAACATCGGCGACGGTTATGCGCTTCGTCGACATGATCCCTCCTCGTGCGAACTTCGCTCAAATATTACACCCCGCTCGACCGTGGCACAAGCGCCGAATCCCCCCCTTGTGCGCCCCCGCCCTCCCGGGTAGCATGACGCCCACCGCTGACAGGAGCTGCCCACGGTGAAACTGGGAGTCGTTTGCTTCTGCAATCTCAAGCCGTTCATCGCGGCTTATGAATACGGCGCCTTGCCCGGCCCCCAGCTGGTCTACGGCCCGCCCCGGGAACTCTCGCGCCTTTTTGCCTCCGGCGCGGTCCAGGCCGCCTTCATCCCCGCCTTCGACTACCTGCGCATGAAGGAGACCGTCCGCCGCGTGCCGGGGTTCGGCGTCGCCTGCCGCGGCCCCGTCGCCAGCGTCATGCTCTTTCATCGCCTCCCCTTTCGCTCCCTCTCCCGCATCGCCGTCGACCAGCGCAGCTCCACTTCCGTCGCCATGCTCGATATCCTGCTCAAGCACCACTTTCACATGGACGCCGAACTCGTCCCCGCCGACATCTTCGCCCTCGAGCGTCCCGAGGCGGTCCTCGTGATCGGCGACCGCGCCCTCCTGCCCATGCCCGGCTACGACGCCCTGGACCTGGGCGAAGCCTGGTTCCAGATGACCGGCCACGCCATGGTCTTCGGCCTGTTCGTGGCCGCCGGCGATAGCGACGCCCAAGCGACGCTCGGCCTCCTGGCGCGGGGATTGGATTGGGCCGGCGAAAACATCCAGACCATCGTCGCCCGCGAGTCGGCGCGCACCCGCATCCCCGCCGACCGCCTCGCCGACTACCTCACCAACCGCATTCTCTATCAGCTGGGTCCGCGCGAACTCGCGGGCCTGGCCCAATTCGAGGAGTACACCCGCCATGCCGCGGATAAGTCCTGACGACGCGCTCGCCCTCTGGCGCCGCGCCGACCTCTACAGCCTCGGCGAACGCGCCCGGAAAATCCGCGACGAAAAGTCCGACCCCGCCGTCGTCACCTACGTCGTCGACTGCAACGTCAACTACAGCAACGTCTGCGCGGCCACCTGCAGCTTCTGCGCCTTCTATCGCCGCCCCGGCGATCCCGACGCCTACAGCCTCTCCCTGCCCGAGATCGACCGCCGCATCCACGCCCTCGTCGCCGTCGGCGGCACCCAACTCCTCATGCAGGGCGGCCTCAACCCCGACTGGCGTCTCGCCGACTTCGAGCGCCTTTTCTCGCATATCAAAAAAGAGTTTCCCACCGTGGACATCCATTGCCTCTCACCGGTGGAAATCGCCTTCCTCGCCCGGCTGGAACGCCTCTCCATCCGCGAGGTGCTCGAACGGTTGAAAACCGCCGGCCTGGACAGCCTGCCCGGCGGCGGCGCCGAGATTCTCGTGGACCGCGTGCGCAAAGAGCTGACCAAAGGTAAAGCTATGACCGACGAGTGGTTGGAGGTGATGCGCCAGGCGCATCGCCTGGGCATGCCCTCGACCGCCACCATGATGTTCGGCCACATCGAAACCATCGAGGAGCGCATCGAACATCTCTTGCGGATACGGGAGTTGCAGGACGAAACCGGCGGCTTCACCGCCTTCATCCCGTGGACCTATCAACCCGGCAACACCGAACTGGGCGGGCGCGAAGTGGGCGCCTTCGAGTTCCTGCGCACCCTCGCCCTCTCCCGCATCTTCCTGGACAACTTCACCAACGTACAGACCAGCTGGCTGACCCCCGGCGAGAAGATCGGCCAGATCGGCCTCTTCTTCGGCGCCAACGACATGGGAGGCACGCTTCTGGAGGAGCACGTGGTCCACGCCACCGGCGTCTCCCGCAGCATCACCGAGGAGCGGCTCATCCGCCTCATCAGCGACGCGGGCTTCCGCCCCCAGAAACGCAATACCTACTACAAGCACCTGCCCGCCGCGGCATGAGGCCGGGATTGGCGCATACAACTCCGCCCTTCGACTTCGCCCTTCGGGCTTCGCTCTGGGCCACCGGGGTGGAGGCAAGGGGCTTCGCTCAGGTCCCTCGCAAGAAAGTAAGACCGAGTTCTTGAGAGCTTACGATAAAGGGAAAAAACCGAGTCCTCCAGTAGCGGCCCGCCGGGGACTTCGCGCAAAGGCAAGCTGTATCTTCGGGCCGCGTATCGAGAGGACGAGGGATAGCGACGATGTTGCTTGACGCGGCTTCGGAACCATGACCGACCCTCCCCGCCCCCGCCCCCTCCTCCGCTTCTACCTCTTCGCCTTCTGCCTCTCCATGGGCAACAGCATCATCGGCATGTATCTCTCGCTCTACTTCGCCAGCCGCGGCATCCCCGAGGACCGCATCGGCGGCCTCCTGTCCGTCTATTATCTCGCCCTGCCCATGGTCGTGCTGGTGCTGGGTCTGCTCACCGACCGCATGCCCTGCCGGCCCCTGATTCTATGCGGCGCCGCGCTGTCGGTCCTCTACTGCGTGCTCCTTCCCCGCCTGTCGGACGTGCGCGCGCTGGCCCTCGTCATGGCCATGGCCGGCGTCGGCTGGACGCTGGCGACCCTCTCCGGCAACGTGCTGCTTCTGAAGTCCCTGGAGCGCGAGGCACGGGGACGCCGCCTCTCCCTCTGGGTGGGCGCCAGCCTGGCCGGCTACTCGCTGGGGACCGCCGCCAGCGCCATCCTGGTCTGCCAACTGCGGCTGCCGCCTGAAATCATCTTTCACACCGCGCTCCCCTTCTACGCGCTCAGCTTCGCCCTCGCCCTCGGCCTCCCCCACGCCCCCATCGAGCGCTTCCCCCTGGCCCAGTACGTCCGCGACGTCGCCCGCCTGCCCGTCTTCTGCCTGGCCCTCCTCACCTTCACCGTCGGCATCCACTTCGGAACCGAGCACTACGCGCTGGTCCGATTCATGGACGATACGCTGTCTCTCGCCGGCTACGAAATCGCCGCCTACTTCCTCGTCGTCTCCGTCGCCATGCCGCTCGCCTCGCGCTGGGCCGGGCACGCCATCGACGCGCGCCGCCGGCTCGTTCCCATCCTCGTCCTCGCCATGATGGTCTCCGGCCTCTCCCTCGCCCTCGTCGCGGGTACTACCGGACTGGGCGGCTTCTTCTTCGTGCGGCTGGTCCACGTGGCGGCCGACGGCGTGCTCATCTTCGGCACTCAGATGTTCGTGTCCATGATCTTCGTGGCGGGACGCGTCGGCGGCAACTACGGCTTCAATCGCACCGTCAACAGCCTCGGCTCCTCGGCCGGCGCCGCCCTCACCGGCTGGCTGGTGGGCGCTTACGGCCTCTCCACCCCCTTCTGGGTCGCCGGCGTCATCCAGGCGGCCATGGCCGCCCTCCTCTGGGCGCTCCTCTCCCGCCGCGCTCATCTGACTTCCGAACCGGCAGTTTCGCATTGACCCGGCCCCCGCTTCGGTCGACAATCCGCCCGGATGCGTCTGCGAGCGATCGAAGATGAAAGTCGACATGAGCCGGGAGGCGGTTACGCTGCGCTTGAGGCGGACCAGTGAGCTGCGGCGCCTGCGTCTGGCGCTCGGCTGGATTGCCCCAAAGGGACAGTCACCCATTTTCCACTGATGGCTTGCCCGTTACGCAAATTGTCCGCTGGAAAATGGGCGCCTATCCCTGTTGGCTTGACTCATGCGAGACGGAGGTTACAACGATGAAACCGGTCGTGGTATGGACGCAGACATGCGCATTTTTGGGCGTGGTGCGCGGTGCGCACCCTACCCCGCATCCACGATCTTGGGCGTGCGAAAGAACGGTCCCTGGCGGCTGGGCGCGTTCCGCAGTGCGGTGTCGTTGTCCAGCGAGGGCTCCACCTCATCCGGCGCGGTCACGTTGACGAGCGCGACCGGATGGCTGGTCGGCGGCACCTCGGACAGGTCCAGCTCGGACAGCTTGGCGACAAAGGCCAGGATTTCCGCCAGGTCGTGCGTCAGCCGCTCCAGTTCCGCCTCGCTCGGCGACAGACGCGACAGGAGCGCGATATGCTCGACTTCAGCTCGACTGATGGTCATGGATGCCCCTGCGAAAAATAGGGTCAGCGCCTATTTTTCCAATCAGTACTGACGCTTATGGGTGGCCTGGTGGGGAAAAATAGGCGCTGACCCCATTTTTCGCTCACGTCTCCGGCGGCGGCGTATAGCTGTACGATTCCTCGCCCGCCGGCAGCGTCTCCTCGCCCTTGCGCGCGCGCGCCCGCGGCCCCGTCTGCGCCAACCGGCTCACTTGCACCGTCACCTCCCCCACGTTGGGGAAGCCCAGCGTCTCCCGCATCTCCCGCTCCAACGTCGCCTTCACCGCCTGGCACGCGCTGGGTATGGCGACCCGCCCCACGTCCACGCTGACGTGCACGTTCACCTGAATCCAGTCGTTCTTGGCCGCAATCCAGCAGCTCATGTCCGACACGCCGTCGATCTCCTTGCCCAGTTTGGAGACGAAATCCTCCACCGCGCGGCGCGCGATGCGCACCTCCGTCCCCTCCTGGCTGTACGTCAATACGTCGCCGCGGCGGTCGCGGCGCGGCAGCGTCGCGGCCGTCAACGCCCCCAGAATCAAGAGGATCGCGCCCGCCCCGTAGGCCAGCCGCCGCTCGGGATGCCACGGCGTCCCCTCCGTCGCCGCCTGCCGCCACACCCATTCGTGCGCCGCGTGCGAGACGCGATGCGACGTCCCCAGCGTGAACATTACGATAGCCAGCACGATGAAGTACGCCACCAGCACCAGATGGATCAGCCAGCGCAGCGTGTTCATCGCCGGCCTCCCCGGCGCGCCTTGCGCGCGTTCGGCTCGCTCGGCGCCGGATACACCCCGTCCACGTTTACGATCAGGTTGGCGACCTCCAGCCCCGTCGACACCTTCAGCGCCTGCCGGATGTCCCCCGCCAGCGCCTCCGCCTCCTTGTTGATGGGTATCCCGTACTGCGCCTCCACGTGCACCTTGGCCACCACCCGCCCGTCCTCCGACTCGACCTGGATGCCCCGCTCCAGCTGCCGCAGGTCCTGTTCTTCCGGTTTGTCGGCGACCACGTAGTTCATCGGACGGAAGTAGCGCGACTTGGCGATCTCCGGCGCGATCACCGCCCGCACGATGTCCGCCCCGATGTACACTCGCCCCAGCTCGGTTTCGTAGTAACAGACCATTTCGACCTCCTCGAGGGAAAATTAGGGTCAGCGCCTATTTTTCCGTGTCAGCCTGTCCAACCCTCCGGATGTTCTGCGGAAAAATAGGCGCTAACCCTAATTTTCCTAGCCCAAAAGCTCCGACGCCATCTCCTCGATAAACCCGGTATGCAGCTGTCCCTCCACGAAGCGCGAATGCGCCATCACCTTCTGATGAAAGGGAACCGTCGTACTGAT
Source organism: bacterium (assembly GCA_015075175.1). Classification (GTDB taxonomy): domain Bacteria; phylum Hinthialibacterota; class Hinthialibacteria; order H5-UNCL2; family H5-UNCL2; genus H5-UNCL2. Next base: position 211,459 of record JABTUV010000005.1, on the reverse strand, counting down.
GCCGGTGACCACGAACTCCTCCAGGGCGCGCTGCATTCTGCGAATCGCCTCGCTCCGATCCCGGCCGTGCACGATCAGCTTGGCCAGGAGCGAATCATAAAAGGGCGGGACCACGTACTCGGCGTAGATGTGCGAATCGACCCGCACCCCCGGCCCGCCGGGAAAGTGCAGCGCGGTGATCTTGCCGGGCGAGGGGATGAAATCCGCGTCGGGATTCTCGGCGTTGATCCTGCACTCGATGGAGGCCCCCTCCAGCCGCACCCCGCGCCGCAGCCGCCGGATGTTGCCCCCGGCCGCGATATTGATCTGCTCTTTGACTAAATCCAGGCCCGTCACCATCTCCGTCACCGGATGCTCGACCTGCAGGCGCGTGTTCATCTCCATGAAATAGAAACTACCGTCCCGGTCCAACAGGAACTCGACCGTCCCCAGCCCGGTGTAATGGACCGCCCGTGCCAGTCGCACCGCCGCCTCGCCCATCTTCTCCCGCAGCCGCGGCGCAACCGCCGGCGAGGGCGACTCCTCGATCAGCTTCTGGTAACGCCGCTGGATGCTGCACTCGCGTTCCCCCAAGTGTACCACGTTTCCATGCTTGTCGGCCATGATTTGTATTTCGATGTGCCGCGGCTGGCCGATGTATTTCTCCAGGTAGAGTTCGGGGTCGCCGAAGGCCTTCTCCGCCTCCGAAGCGGCGGTCGCAAACGCCACCGACAGCGCCACCGCGGTGTGGGCGATGCGCATCCCCGCCCGCCCCGCCCGCCGTCGCCTTCAGGATTACCGGATAACCGATCTGCTCGGCTACCGTGAGCGCCTCCTCCGCGCTTCGCAGCGGCCCCGGACTTCCCGGAATCACCGGTACCTTGGCCGCAATCGCCGTCTCCTTGGCCTTCGACTTGTGCCCCATGCCCCGCATCGCCTCCGCGCTGGGGCCGATGAACGTGATCTTGCAGGACTCGCAGATTTCCACGAACTGGTCGTTCTCGGCCAGGAACCCGTAACCCGGATGGATGGCGTCCGCGTCCGTGATCTCGGCCGCGGCGATGATGCGCGGAATGTTCAGATAACTCTCGCCGGCCGGCGGAGGGCCGATGCAGATGTGCTCGTCGGCGAAGCGCACGTGCAGACTCTCCGCGTCCGCCTCCGAGTAGACCGCTACCGTCTTGATCCCCATCTCCTTGCAGGCCCGGATGACCCGCAACGCGATCTCGCCCCGATTGGCGATCAGGATGCGATTGAACATGGCCGTCAGCGCGGCTCGATCTCGAACAGCGGCTGCCCGTATTCCACCGCTTCGCCGTTTTCCACCAGGATGTTGCGCACGACCCCCGACACGCCCGCCTTCAGCTCGTTCATGATCTTCATGGCTTCCAGGATGCAAACCACGGTTTCAGGATGGACCTCGTCGCCGATCTTCACGTAGGGCACGGCGTCCGGAGAGGGGGCGCGGTAGAACGTGCCCACCATGGGCGCCTTGATGAGTTGGAAGGGACTCTCCTCGACCCCGGGAGCCGGGGTGATGCTCATGGGCGCGAAGCCCGGCGCGGGCGCGCCGGGCGCCGCCGCAACCACTTGTTGCACCGACGCCTGCCGGCTCACCCGGATGCGCGTCCCCTCCTCCTCGACCTCGATCTCGGTAATCTGCGACTCCAGGAGAAGGTCGATCAACCGCTTGATCTGCTCCAGGTCCATGGGATGGCGCCTCCGCATACCGGCCGCGGCTAAGGGCGTTGGCCGCGGTCCGGATCCTCCGACTCCTGCGACGTGTTAAGGGGATGAACTCGATCGGCCGCCTCGGCCACTAAACCATACTCTAGAAAACCCGCTCCGGATTGTCAAGAAATAGGATAACTTGCCCCAAATCAAGAAGTTGTGGCAACCCTCCGGACTGGAAGTATGGACTGCGCCAGCTTGCCGGCGCGCGCAGCACGCTGCGCAACTACCGCCCCCAAGAAAATTGTTGAGAATCAATTGCAAATTGACTTGCATTAACGTACCGCCTATTGTAATATCCAATTCCCTTGTCAGCGGCATTGGCCGCAGTGAGTCGCGTTTTTCCCTCTTTTCGCTTCCCAAGTACCAGGTACAGACACGACGGGGCCGCGTAACATGAGGCCAGAGACACTCAGTCGCAATATCATCCGGCCCTGCGCCCATTCTTGGCACCCGCTATGCCTCGGGCTGACGGCCTTTTTTTGCCTGAGCTGGGCACCGGTCTCCTTCGCTCAGGCCGAGGCCGACTTCTGGACCCTCTATTTCGACTGGCGTACCAAGCAGGTCGCCGACTACAACCTGGACGGTCTGGTGAACTACTGGGACGTGCTCTGCCTCTCGTACCACTGGGCGGGCGTCACGCAACGCCGCTTCTACATGGCGGGCGGCGGGACGGGCACGCCGGTCGAGATCGTGCTGCCCGAGTTCGGCGATACCGGCGGCCTGCCGTTTAACACCGTGGTCGCCCGCCCGCCCATCGACATCGTCCGCCCCGATCTCGGCCAAACCGGCGGCTTGGCACGCAATACCGTCGTGGCCAAACCTCCGGTAGACATCGTCCGCCCCGATCTCGGCCAAACCGGCGGCTTGGCACGCAATACCGTCGTGGCCAAACCTCCGGTAGACATCGTCCGCCCCGATCTCGGCCAAACCGGCGGCCTGCCGCGCAATACCGTCGTGGCCAAACCTCCGGTAGACATCGTCCGCCCTGACCTGGCCAAACCTGGCGGGCTGCCGCGCAATACTGTCGTGGCCAAACCTCCAGACATCGTCCGCCCTGACCTGGCCAAACCAGCGGCTGCCGCGCAATACCGTGTTAGCCCGACCGCCGGTCAGCATCCGTCGCGACACGTCCGGCAAGCCGGTCGCCGACGCGGCCGTGCTGCGGCGCGACGACCGACCGTAAGCAACGCTTTCAGTGAGCGAAGGAGGAGAAGAGCATGAACATCGGCAGACTCGCATGGTTTGGACTGGCCGGAATCTGTCTGGCGTTGACCCCGCCGGCGCCGGCGCAGCCGGCTTTCAACTCGGGCAGCACGGGAGCGGACGGCATTCTCGACGTAACCACCCTCACCATCCTGGACGTTCCTCCCAACGGCATCTTTAACTTCACTACCGTGACGGTGCGAGCCGGGCGGACGCTGCGCTTCAACCGTAACGTGTTGAACACCCCCGTGCATATCCTGGCGACGGGCGACATCCGCATCGACGGTACCATCGACGTGTCGGGCCAGTCGGGCACGTCGTCGCCGCCGGTCGCGGGCGCGGGCGGTCCGGGCGGGTTTGACGGCGGTACCCCGGGCATCCTGGGCGTGGCGCCGGGCGCCGGACAGGGCCCGGGCGCGGGTCTGGGGGGCACTCCCTCGCCGCCTTACGAGAATTCCAGCGCAGGAAGTGCAGCTTATGGCAGCCGTACGAACCACGTCACCGATAAGGACGGTGAGGTCTACGGCAGCGCGCTGCTCGTCCCTCTGGTCGGCGGCTCGGGTGGAGGGGGAACATCAGGCCAGCCGGGGCGCGGCGGGGCCGGCGGGGGCGGCGCTATTCTGCTCTCTTCCAACACCAAGGTGGAAGTGTTTGGAACCATCCGCGCCCGCGGCGGAGATAACGACGGGACAAGCGGGTCCCTGGTCTCCGGCGGCCAGGGCAGCGGCGGCGCGATCCGTTGCGTGGCTCCCGTCGTTTCGGGTACGGGTACGCTGGACGTGCGTGGCGGACGCACCTCCTGGACCAACACCGAGGGCGGCGCCGGCCGCATCCGCATCGACACCATCTACCGCAGCCAGCTCGCGTTCGACTACCAGCCCACCACGGTGGTCTCCATCGGCAGCTACATGGCCTCCTTCGCCACCCCGCAGCCGCGCCTGGACATCATCAGCGTGGCGGGACGCGCCATCCTGGAGGGGACCGGCGAGGCGGTCAGCATCTTCATGCCCCTGGGCAGTTCCGCCAGCCAGACCATCACCCTGCAGGCGCGCGACTTCGTCCCACAGGGCAACATCCCGGTGCGCATTCAGCTGACCCCGCAGGACGGCGACCCGGTCGTCTACGACACCACCATCAACATGAGCCAGGGCAATCCGGCTACGCGTGACGTGGAGGTCGCCATCCCCCAGAATACGCTGACCTTCATCCACGCCTGGACGCGCTGACTCAGGGACAGTCACCCATTTCCGCAGGGAGAACTCTCCGACCGCGCGGGGCGCGGCGGCGGAAATGGGTGACTGCGCTTAAAAACAGGCCTTGCCAGAGTTGCAAGAGAAACAAAAACCGAGTCCTCGAGTAGCCGGTACTCCGGCGTATCGAGAGGACGGCTTGGATGCGGCCAACCCGCCTTCGGAGCGGCCTCGGTGTTTTATCTTCTACCGGTGAGGCGAAGCCTCATGAGAGACTGTCCCTGGCTCGCTACAGCTCGATGGTGAGTCCCTCCACCGCGGGTTGAGTATTGGGAAACGACTTGCGCGCGCGCTCCGCCATCGCCTCCACCAGCTCATCGTCGCTCTCCGGATCGTGATGATGCAGAAACAACCGCCGCACGCCCGCGCTGCGGGCCACGTGCGCCGCCATCTCCGGCGTGCTGTGCCCGAAACCTTGCACCGGATTGGGATAGCCGAAGTAGCGCTTCTCTTCGTACTGCGCGTCGTGAATCAGCGCGTCCGCCCCCTTGGCGAAATGAATCAGCCGCTGGTCCCCGCCCACGTAACCCTCCACGTCGGTCGCAAAAACCACCGACTTGCCGTTCCACTCGATGCGATACACCATCGAACCCCCGTTGGGATGGGCGTAACTGTGGCAGCAGCGCACCCGCGGCGTCTCCGGCCCGTACTCTTCCGCCCCGTTCTTGTTCTTCACCATCACCGGCGCCTCGCCCGAGAGCGGATAGACGACTACGTCGGTGTCGTAGATGTTGTGGATGTGCTTGGCGGCCCGCATGTCCGACAGCTCCACGGGAAACAGCGGCGACAAGAGCGCGGTGGCCAGCCCGGAACCGAAATCCGTGTTCATCATGCGCGGCCCGAAGAGATGCAGCTCGCTGGTCTCAAAGTAAACCGGCTTGAAAAAAGGGAAGCCCTGCGTGTGGTCGTGATGCATGTGGGAAAAGAAGATGCTGGCGACCACGCGCGCGTCGGGCTGGGTCTTGCGCCGCTCCGCCAGCTCCTCGGCGACCTCCCGCCCCACCTGGATGATCCCCGTCCCCGCGTCAAACAGAATCAGGTTGCCCTCCACGCGCACTTCCAGGCAGGTGGTGTTGCCGCCCACGCGAAGGGTTGACGGTCCGGGAACCGCGTAACTCCCCCGCACACCACGAAACGTGAACTTGAATGGCACGCTGTCCTCCCGTGGTGTTGCAAAAAAAAAGAGACCGATTGGTTCGACAAGCTCATACTAGGCAAGGGGGCGAAAAGCGTCAAGGGGCGCGTGCGACCCGCCTCGCGCAGGCCATCCGCCCCGTCCAGGTCCCCTGGCGCCGTTTCATAAGGCGTAGCCGCAAGAAAGCTGAAACCGAGTCCTCGAGTAACCGGTACTCCGGGCGTATCGAGAGGACGGCCTGTTCGCCACTATCTTCTTAACGGGCACGAGGCCCTTTCTTCCCATGTCCTCGCCCCCGCGCCAGCCGCCCCACCTTTGGGAGTATGCGCCATGAGTGAAACCCTGCCCGAACTCTGCGAGGCCGAGTGGGCCGCCGGCTGCCGCTGCCCGCATCCCGTGCCTGACGTCCCGCCCCGCCTTTCGTCGCCTGGCTTCCGCCGCCAGGCTGGCGCTACCTGCACCGCCGGACAACGCCTCAGCAAGGCGCTCTGCCTCCTGTCCGAGCGCGGCTACACCGTCCTCCTGCGCTGCCCGGAAGGCTGCCGCCAATACGGCGGCGGCTTCGGCTGCGACTGCCGCCGCGCCGACGGCCGCCCCGCCAAGCCCCGCCGTCGCACCTATTGCCGCTACGAAGTCGAGGCCGCCATCGACATCCTGCGGCTCTCGCTGGAACAGCTCATGTCCACCGGCCAACATCTCACCCCCCAGCATTTCCGCCGCCTCGCCGATCTGTGTACCGCCCGCCTGATCCTGGGCCGGTTGGAGAGTCGCCTCGCCGAGCGCGGCCTCGTCGAGGAGATTACGAGTACCAGCGACAACGGCGAGCGCACCACCCGGGGCGCGTCTCCTGTTTCTGGCGGCGCGCGGGCTCCTGTCCATCGTGCGCCAGGACGAGAGCGCGACCTGGGCTGTTTCCGCCATGCCGCAGAGGCTGGGGCGACTACTGGCACGACTGGCCGGTCGCGTCCACGTCCGAGCTCCCTGCTCGATCCCACGCCCGCCGGACGCCTCGCCTTCACCCAGACGCTCCTGGAGCCTGCGCGGCTCGTCCTCTGCGACTACCAGCGCGCCTCTCCTCGATCCCGCCCTGCGCAATTGCACCGCGACGGCCGCGACGTTTGGCAAGACCACTGAGATCGAACTCTGCCTCCTGCACTTCGCCCTCACCCATCCCGGCCGCGAGTGTCTCCTGGCCGCGCAGTGGCAGCACAACCTGGCGCCTACCACCGAGCGCCTGATCGCCCTCTGCCGCTCCCATCCGCTGCTCTCGCCGCGCGTCGCGCGCATCGTGCGCTCGCCCTTCGTTCGCCTCCAGTTCGACAACGGCGCGTTGCTGCTGGCCAAGATCGCCGGCGCCCGCGGCGTCAACTTCCAGAACACCCACGTCGACGCCATCGCCGTGGACGAGGCCCAGAACATGCTCGAGCCCTCCTGGGACGAACTCCTGCCCGCCCTCAACGCCGGCGGATGGCTCTACGTCTACGGCGTGCCCAACGGCCTGCGCAACCGCTTCTACCAGCTCTCCCACGACGAGGCCTTTTCGCAGTACCACTGGCCGAGCCGGCTCAATCCCGACTTCGACGAGGCCAAGGACGCGGAGCTGGCGCGGCTGTACGGCGGAAGGATGGCGCCGGGATACGTGCACAACGTGCTGGGCGAGCATGGCAGCCCCGCCGGCAGCGTCTTCGCGCTGGCCGAGCTGGAAGCGTGCCTTCTGCCCTCCCCCGAGCCGTTTCTGGAGCTTTCCGGCGAGTCGGGCGACGCCCAGGCGCAGCTCTCGCGCTGGTGCGCCAGCCTGGAGCCTGGCGACGCGCGCGTGCTCTTGGGCATGGACGTGGGCTACAGCCAGGACCCCTCGGTCCTCGTGGTGTGGGCGGTGGAAGGGCGGGACGTCCGCGACTGCCGCCTGCGCGCCCTCGGGGTCCTGCGCATGGTGCGCGTGCCCTATCGCGTGCAGGAAGCCTGGGTGGCGGCGGTCATGACCACGACCGCTGCGGAGAGCCTGGCTTCGGACCGCGGCGGCGGCGGCCTGGCCCTGCTTCAGGGCCTGGCCCAAGAGCGGCCCGACCTCTCCCGCCGCCTCACCCGCGGCCCCGACGGCGAACTCGGCGTCCCCTTCGGCGGCGTCCTCACCCTCGGCGACGGCCCCGCCCGCCTGCCCATGAAACGCGCCACTACCGACCTCTACGCGCGTCTCATCGAGGAACGCCGCATCCGCTTCGGCGACGGCCCCCGCCTCGAAGAGCTGGCCGCCCACACCTACACCCTCTCCTCACGCGGCGAAGTCCTCTACAGCAAGGGCCACGACCACATCCTCGACGCCGACCGCGCGATGCTCTACTCCCTCCTCGCCGGCACTCAAAGCAAAGGCTTCTTTCAGCCGGCGAGGTTGGATGAGGTATGATGCGGCGGCGCAACCCCTAATCCTAATCTTAATCTTAATCTTACTCTTAATCTTAATCTTGCTCTTGCTCTTAATCTTGCTCTTAATCTTGCTCTTTCTCTTAATCTTAATCTTACTCGTGCTCTTGCAAGGATGCCAACTCGGATCGCGCCCGGTCGCACTCGGGTCAGGCTTCCTGCCCGAGCCACGGGCCTGGAGGTCTGTACCATGCGGCCTGCACGCTCCCACTGGCCACCATGCAGGCCTCGCGCGACGACGGTGGGTGGAACCCACCCTACGCCCGGTGGTGCTCGGTGCGCGCAATCGAGGTGCGATTGTGATCAAGATTAAGAGTAAGATTAAGAGAAGCCGTCAGGGTCGAGGCTCCACCGGAGGCTTGGGTTTCTCCGCCTGCAGCCTGCGGCGCGCCAGATCGGCGAACAGGGTATCCGGAAAGTCCACGATCAGTTTCTCATACTCGGGCCGGGCGACTTCGCCCCGCTGCTTGCGCTCAACCTCTTCCAGCATGGCCCAGCGAATGCGCCCGACCACGTCGGCGTTCTGGGCGAAGCGCAGGGCCTTGGCGAACTCGGCGGAGGCGGAAGCCAGGTCGCCGGAAGCGGCGAAGATGTCGCCGCTTCCGCCAACGCGTGCGCCGCCAGGTCCCCTCCCCGCCAGCGCCGCCAGCATCCGCCACTCCTCGACCGCGTCGTCCCGCCGTCCCTGCCAGCTGTAAAGCAGCGCCAAACTGTAATGGCCCATCTCCTCCGGGCTGTACAGCTTGGCCGAGACCGCCATGTCCAAAACGTCGTTGGCCAGCTCGTGGCCCAGTTCGTTTTCGAGAATGTCGCTGTAGAATTCCACCGCCTGGTCGGGTTCATTCTGCCACAAATGGAGGTTGCCCAGATGAAAGCGGGCCAGGAGCCGTAGGTTGCGCTGGGGCGAGTCGGCCAGGGGCAGGAGTTCGGCGCGCGCGCGGGGCAGACTGCCGAGCATGCTGTAGGCCTCGCCCCGATATAGTTGCGCCTCCTCCAGCCGCTGCGGACTGTGCGCCAGCGCCGCGGTCGCCGCCGGCTGCGACAGGAGCGCCAGCGCCGGACCGGCTTCCTTCAAGTCCAAGAGCAGGCGCGCGCGCAGAAAGAGCATCTCGGCGGAAAGCCCGCGGGGGTCCCCGGACAAGAGCGCGGAGGCATCGTCCAGCGTGCGCCGCGCCTCCTCCAGTCGTCCCAGCGAGTGCTCCAACCGCGCCACGTGCAGGATCATGCCGGCGTAATCCACCGGCGCCTGCTTTGGCTTTTGGTGATACGCCCACACATTGTTTACTTGGCGCGCTTGTTCGCTCGAATAGCGCCCCCAGTTGATAAATTTCTGCATTGCGGTTCTCTGCCGCCTTCTGTTTCTGCCAGGGCCTCTCATAACGCCCCAATCTTCACCAGGATTTGCGCCTGCAGGTCCTGGGTCAACCACAGCCACTGGGTTTGATTAGCCTGCCCTGCTGTTCTGTACAATTGGTTGACGGCCGCCAACAGCTCCTCCTGCTCCTCGCTGCTGCGGATGTATTGAAAATGTTGCTGTTGATGAACTTCGAATTGCCGACGACCAGCACGTACTGGAAAACGCTTCAAGCGCGTGCATAGTCGCCCTGCACCAGCCAGAGGTAGGCTATGTTGGCGGTGGAGGAGAGCGCTGCGGGAGGCGGTGCGTTTGCGTAGCGCGTCCAGCGCTTCGCGTTGCGTTGTGGTGCTGGTATACGTGCTCTGAGAGTTGTTGGTAGCTGTTCTGGCTGGCGGCGGGGGCTATGCGACCAGCGTTTAGGCCGCGCTGTTGCTTCTCCTGCTGATTCAGCTTTGAGGTAGCTGGTTGGCTCGATTGTGTTCGAGTCGCTGGGCGTGTCTTCAGTAGAGCCTCGTGATGGGCGGCGGCTTTCTGGTACCGGCTTCGTTTGAACAGCAGGTTCGTTTGTTCGGCGCCAGTTGCCGCGTTCTCTTCGACTGGCCCAGCACTGCCAGTGCCTCCTCGAATTTTGTTTCTCCAACTGGTACTTGCGACAATAGCTAGGCGTTGGCTTTGCAGGCTGCCTGCTGCTTTCTCTGCTTTCTGCCGTACGACCTTTCTGCGAGGTCTGCCAGTTTTCTCCTGGGCTAAATGGGCCTTAGGTAATGAGAGAGTGCTGCAACAGCGTGTCGGGGTGCCGCTGCGCGATTCTGCGGTACAGGTCGGTTGCCTTCTTTTTTTCTTCTGCCCCTGATAGGCGTCTGCCAGCACTGCTCAACAATTGGTAGCTGGTGTTTTCTTCTGGCAGCTGTTTGTGGAGCCATTCTAGTGCGCGTCGGTAAGCACCTCGACGGCGTAAAGCTGGATCAACATGCGGGCGGCGTTGTCGCGCCGCGGCAGCTCGGGATGGTCCATGAGCTCCAGCAGCTCCGAGGCGGCCCGCACGTAGTCGCCGGTGGAAAATCTCATGCTGGCCAGCTTGGCCCGCAGCTCCAAGGCCTCGGGCCGGCTGCGGCTGGCGGAAGGGATCGCCTCCAGCGCCCGCAACAGCGCCGCTACCGCCGCGTCCCGCTGGCCCTCCGCCAGAAAACTGTCGGCCAGAAACGAGGGAACCCGATGCGCGTAGGCGCTCTCGGCGAAGCCCGGCAGCTCCCCGATTTTCTGCATCGCCTCGCGCGCCTCCGCGTGCCGCCCCATTTGCGTCAAGAGCAGCGCCAGTTGCTCCTGCCATTGCATCCGCTCCGCCGTCGGCAGGTTGGGCTGCGCCAGCCGGTTTTGCACCAGGCTGTAGGCCGCCGGTATCTGCCCCTGCGCCTTCAGCCGCAGCACCTGCGACAGATCGGACTGTGAAACCTGTACCCAGGCCGGCGCCAGCCATACCACAAGCAGCGCGGCAGCTGGCAGCCGCACTCCACACAGGACGAGATTTCTCCCTGCGGTCGAAATGACAGAGAAACAGTTTAAGCGCAGTACGGTCATAGTTCTTCCGCCAGGTTTCTGAAATAATTGGACGCGGGGGCGCGCAGGCGCGGCGACAGATTCTCATCCTCCAGCCCCTCCGCCCGCCGCAGGAGCGTACGCTGCAGGTCGCGCCCCGGACCCGCCCGATCCAACACCTCGGGCCGCGGATACTTTTTGGCGACCTCCGACTGCCGCTCCTTCTCGAACTCGTCCCGCTTCAGCGACTTGCCCCCCTGCAGGAGCTTCTCCAGTATCTGCTCCTGCTTTTCCTTCAGGCGCGGATCATCGGGATGGTGCTGGCGCAGGAGCTCCTCGGCCTCCTTCATGTCCTCCGCCGCCTCGCCCGCCTCGCCCAGCTGCTCCTTGCTCTTCTCCAATTGCTCCGACAGCCCCTCCAGCTCCTCGCGGATGGCCTTCTGCTCTTCGGCCATGCGGTCCATCATCTCCTGCCAGCCGGGTTTGTCGCGCGGCGCGGCCTGCAGGCGCTGCAGGCGCTGACCCAGGCTGCGCTGCCGCTGCGCCAGTTGCTCCAGCATCTGTTGGGTCGCTTCCTGGCCGCCCGGCTGCATCATCTGCTGCATCGACTGCATCTGCGACAGGCTGTCCAGGAGCGCGCGCACCGTCTCGTTGAGAAACCGCAGCGCCTGGTTGGCGGCCGGCAGCGCGCTGGCCGGCTGCTCGTCCTCGGCCGCGCGCACGCTCTGCCGGAACGTCCGCAACGCGCCGGCCAAGGCCCGCCCCGCCCGGTCGTCCACGAACGGCACCTCCCGCATCGCCTCGTCCAACAACGCCACCAGCCGCGCCGTCTCCGCCCGATAACTGTCCAGCTCCCGGCTGATCCTCTGCTGGCCCGCCTCCGACCAGCGCGAGGTGCGCGAAAGATCAAACAGCGGCGCCACCACCGTCGCCTCGTGCCGATGCGACAGGTACAGCGCCCGCCGCGCGACCGCCCCGATCTTCTCGATGTCCATCTGCATGTCCGGCCCGCCCATCGCCTCCTGCATCTGCTGCATCCGTGAGGCCAGCTGGTCCATCTTGCCCTGCGCCTGCCGCTGGCTCTGCAGCGACTGCGAGAACTGCTCCTGCCGCAGCTCCTCCATCGCCTTCTCTACATCTTCAGTCACCCCGCTCTGCCGCAGCTCGTCCGCCGCCTTCTGCAGCATCTCGCTGCGCTCCGGGTTCGACTCGGCGTTCCGTTCCGCCAGCCGCTCCAGTTGCTGCGCCAATTCCTCCAGCTCCTGCGCCAGAAACTCCTCCTGTCGCGCCAGCTCCTCCTTCGACTGCGCCTCCTCGCCCAGGTCGCGCGCATCCTCGGTGCGCTCGCTGATCTCGCGCTGCGCTTCGGCCAGCTCCTGCGCCCGCTCCAGCATCTGCTCGACTTGCCGCTCCGTGTATAGGTTCTGCAACTGGTCCAGCAGCCGATCCAGTTGCTGTTCGTATTCCTCCATGTCGATTTCCAGCGTCTCCAGCTGGCGCGCGTCCATCTGGCGGGCCATCTCTTCGATGGCCTCGCGCATGCGATTGCGCAGCGCCTTGGCCTTTTCGTCTAATATTTGCTCCAACAGTTCGTTGATCTTCTTGCGTTTCTCCTCGGTGCGAGTGGCGCGACGGCGCTCCTCCTCGCCCACCGACAGGCTCTCCTGGGCGGCCTCCCGCAGCCGCTCCATCTGCCGCTCCAGCGCCTCCTGGTCGCGCAGCGCCTCCTCCAGCGCCTTCTCCTCCTCCCAGGCGCTCTCCGGCCGCTCCTTGCCCAGCATGATGTTGCGCTGCTTCTCCTCCAGGTTGCGGCGGATTTGCTTGACCCGCTCCGCCAGCGCCCGCTGTCGCTCCAACAGGTCCTCCATGCTCTCCAGCTGCGCCGCCTGGCTCTCGAACTGGTCCGAGTACTGCTCCAGAAGCGACGGAATGCGCAGCGTATGCACCCCCGAGCGGCCCAGGTTGGGCCCGCCCGGCGCCGGACGCCGATCGCTCGCCTCCACCCAGTAGTTGACTTCATCCCCCGGCAACAACCGCAGCGGCGCCAGGTCCCAGAGGTAGCCCCCGATGAACCCGTTGGTCGTGGCCTCGACCGTCCCCGCCACCACCCCCGGTCCGTACAACCCCACGCGATCCTCGTTGGCCTCGCTGGCGTTGATGCGGAAGACCAACGTGGCCGAGTCCACGCCATAGTCGTCCGTGGCCGCCCACTCCAGCCGCGCGCTCGTCGTCTTGTCCGGCGGATGCCACAACCGCGGCGGAAACGACAGCGCCACCTCCGGCGGATGGTCGGGCACCAGCGAAACCTCCAGCGTCTCGTCCGCGATCTGGCCGAACACGTCCTCCAGCCGGACGACCACCGCCGCGGCTGAGGCGAACTCCATCGCCCCCACCAGCTCGCGTGGATGGCCGGCATCAACGGAGACATTGAGCAGGCCGCCCCGCGTCGCCACGCGCGCCAGCGGCCAGTTGCATTCCGCCGACAACTCGCCCCAGCTGCCCACCGGCGCGGAAATGCGCCGCGACGGCGTCACCACCCGTTCCACCGCCAGCCCGGTATACCCGGGCGGCGTGATCGTCCAACGCCAGCGCACAATCCGCGGCGGAACCAAGAGCGTCAACCGATGCTCGCGGCTGAAATGGCCGCCCGCAAACACGCGGTAACTGTGATCGGCCGCAATCGGCGGAATCTGAAAGTACGTGGTCGCCCCGCGCGCCTCACCTTCCACCAGCCGGCGCGTCTCGTCCGGCCCGATCAACTCCAACAGCATCTTGCCCGGCGCATCCCCCAGCACGCGCGCGCCGATCTCGGTCGCCTGGCCGGGCCGCACGTACAGGTCGCCGCTGGTGGTAAACCGCAGCGGCGGCTCGGCGGGAAAATGGCCCACCAGCGCGCTCCGATAGCCCGTCCAGGCGGGTAACACCCAGCGATCGCGCAGCATGTACAACCCTCCCCACAAGGCGACCACCATGGTGCACCACGCCAGCGGATAGAGCACGGGCCGCCACGAGAAGCCCTGCCGCAGCTCGCCCAGCTCCGCCCGCGCCTCCGCGAACGACAGCGTCGCCCGCACCAGCTCCGGCGAGAAGCGATACTTGTCTACCTCGTCGCTGCGATAGAGATACAACGCAGTCGAGAGGCGCTCGTAGAGTTCGGGATTGCGGTGCTCGACGGCGGACAGCAGGCGGTCGGCAGGCAGCGGTTCCCAGAGGGGAGCCAAGGCGAGCCGCGCAAGGCCCCAGCCGACCAGAGCCAGGAAGGCCAGCGCGGCGGTTCCAGACAGCGCCAGGTGCGAGGCCACGAGGGGATGGGCCAAGGCCAGCGCCGCCCCGCCCACACCCGCCACGACCACCGCGGAGAAAAAGCCCCAGGCCAGCGCCCGCAGCCGCAGCCGCCGCCGCAGCCGCAAGAGCTCCCGCTCCAGCGCGAGCTCAACCTTGTGTCTGCTGCTGGCCGTTACCGGCATAAAGAAAACGTCCGATCAGATTGATGTAGTCCGTCCAGGTCTTGCCCGCCGCCCGCGCCTTCTCCATCTCCCGCTGGTAGGCGTTGAGATGCGCGTCCAGATGGTCGGCGTGATAGAGAATCAACGCCTCCCGCGTCATCGCCTGCATGGGCGACTGCTCCGTCTCCCCATGATGCGCCAACATGCAGTGAACAACCTGGTTGCGCAGCGACTCGGGAAAATCGGGCAACCGCCCGATCATCTTCTCCACCCGCACCACCGACAGCACCAGGTGCCCGATGAGGCGGCCCGAGTCGGTGTAATCGATCATGGTGTCGTACGAGAACTCCTCCGCCTTGCCCAAGTCGTGAAAAAGCCCCGCCGTCAAGAGCACGTCCCGGTCCACGCCGGGATAGCCGTCCGCGATGCGCAACGCGCAGCGGCAGACGGACAAGGTATGCTCCAAAAGCCCGCCCAGATACCCGTGATGCCACAGCTTGCCGCCGGGCGCTTTTTGAAACGCCTCCCACAGCGGCCTTTCCTCCTGGACGAAGTGCTTCCAGAGGGCGCGCAGATGCGCATTCTCCTGGGAAGCCGCCAACTCGCACAGTTCCTGCGCCGTCTTCTCCAGGTCAATGGGAGCGCGCGCCAGGAAATCCTCGGGATCCACCTCGCTCGGGTCCACCTCCGCGACCAACTTGTCCACGGTGACCTGAAGGTTTCCCTGGTACTGGCCCACCTTGCCCACTACGCGCACGGGACGGCCGACCGCGACCGATTGATACACGTCCTCCGCGCGGTCCCAGACCACGCCATCCACCTTTCCGGTCTTGTCCGCCAGCCGCAGGGAGAGGAACTGCCCGCCTGAGTAGCTGCGCAATCCGGCCCGACTCACCACGAAGAGGCCGTCTACCGGTTGGCCCATCGCCAGGTCCTTCACGTAGACGCTCTTCATGGCCCCTCCCAGCTGCTACGCATACAGTATATCAACCGTTTCTCCCCCGCGCCCGACGGCGCATTTGTACCGCCGGCAAGTGGCCGCTATTCTGCCACGCCTCGCCCGCCCGCGCAACCCTGGGAACTGCCAACGTGCAGCCGCCAGAACTTGCGGCTGCGGAGTTCTTCACCTCTCCCAAGGGCAGAGGTCGTTCGTCCGCCGCCGCAGACGAACGGGTGAGGGGGAGGGTGGGGACAGCGCGCCGCTTCATGGCGCGCGACCACCTGATCATCGCCGGCAAGCACCCCTGTCTTTTCGGATTAGCTGTCATTTCGGATCAGCTGTCATTTCGGATCAACTGTCATTTCGGATCAACTGTCATTTCGGATCAACTGTCATTTCGACTCAACTGTCATTTCGACTCAACTGTCATTTCGACCGAAGGGAGAAATCTTCCGCCCTGCGCTCGCCATGACGGCTTAGCGCCGCCCTTTACTATCATTATCGATATTATCACTTATAATGTCCAATACATGAAATTCATGCGCTTCCCGACCACGTGAAGCTTGACATGCCCCCACACCCGCCGGACAATCCTGCTCTCAGGGGCATCTTTCCATGCACAAGAGGAGCAAGGACGCCGGGCCGGCGAGGACTGCGTGCGGCTGTCGGCGCCGGGGCTTGTGAAACACGGGGTACATTGGTTCATCGCCGACGCCCACCTGCATCCGCGGGCGCCGGAGGGACTCTCCAAAATGCTCGAATGCTTGCGCCGCGCCGGCCGCGAGCACGTCGCCGGACTCTACTTCCTCGGCGACCTCTTCCACGTGTGGTGCTATCGGACGGTGAAAGAAGAGCCTGCCTACGGCCCGGTCGTCGAGGAGATCAACAAGCTGGCGGTCTCCGGCTGCCGCGTGATGATCTTCGTGGGCAACCGGGACTTTCTTCTGTCGCGCAGCCGCGATTTCGCCGGCAGCGTGGCCATCCTGGACCGCAGCCTCTCCGTCGCCATCAACGGGGATTCCTTCTACCTGGGGCACGGCGACGAGTTGTGCGTCAACGACCACGCCTACCAGCGCTTCCGCCGCATGATCCGCAACCGGGTGACGCTGTCGTGCCTGGTGTATTTGCCGCTGGCGGTGCGCCGGCGCATCGCGGGCGAGATGACGGAGAAGAGCAAGGAGATCAACCGCGCCAAGCCGCGCGAAACCATCGAAGTACCCGAAGAGGAGTATCTGCGCCTGGCCAAACGCGGCCATCAGTGGATCGTGCACGGACACACGCATCGTGAAGACCACCGGCAGGTGCAAGTCAACGGCAGCGTGGCGCGCGTCCAGGTCCTGCCCGCCTGGCAGTACGACCACGCCTACGGCATCTATCAACCCGCCGACCACAGCTTCAGAATCGAAATCCCGAGCGGCGGGTAGGAAGGCACAGGAAGGGACAGTCACCCATTTCCGCCGACATCTTGCCGTAAAGCGCGCCGCAAACTTCGGAAATGGGTGCCCGTCCTCGCCCATAGTCCGGCAGCTTGCTGCCGCGCGCAGCACGCGGCGCACCTACGCTGCCGCGCGGAATCCGCCACGCGGCATGGGTACGAAGAATTGCCCTGAAATCTCCCGCATCAAATCGTTCGGGCGCGAGACTTTTCTTGTTGACGCTCCAGTTTGGGTATGATACACTGAGATTGGCTCTTACCTATTGTGCGCCGACGGCGCCAGCTGTAAAACTTGGGAACCTTTGCTGCATTGCGCAGCAGGAACTTGTTTTTGAGGCCGGATCATGTTTGGCGGCCCTTTCTCCGTCCGTTCGTGGCATCGTGGGTTATAGCCTGGCCTTGGGAGGGCATTTACCCTCTTCTTTCTGGCGTCGTCATCATCTTTCTTCTGTCCGGCGCGGCGGTTGCCGCTGACTTTCAGGAAAACGTCGCCCTGCGCGACGCCCATACCCGCGTCTGGGAGGCTACCCGCCACCAGGTCTTCATGCACCCCATTACCGGACAACCTACCTCGCTGGAGGTAGACGTTCCCTCCCAGATCGTCGAAAAGGGGACCGATATCAACTATCGGACCCCCGAGGGCGCCTGGGAACGGACCGACACGACCATCCAGCCCGCCGGTCCTAGTCCCGCCGTCGCCGGCGCGGTACTCGCAGCCGTCCGGCAGCGGGCGAAGATTCACTTTTCTCCCATCGGGGAGGAATCCTTCAATATTTCGTACAGTGTTGACGGAGAGACCATCCGCACCGGCGTGCGGGCGCTGGCTCTGCTCATACCTGAAACCGGCCAGCGTCACATTATCGGGGTAGCCCAGGTCTCCAGACCTGTGGCGGATGGAAACCGAGCCGTGTACACGAACGTCTTTCCCGGATGCGACATCGTGTACGTGAACGACAACGTGACCTTCAAACAGAACCTCGTTCTGCGCGAAGACTTCACTCTGCCGGACCCGGCCAGATGTGGTATCAACCCGGCGTCGGCGATGCTGGTGATCGTCACGGAGATCGACATCTCCGGCACGGACCGCGCGGTCGTCGCCAAGACACGGGAAGGCGAAGTCAACATGCGCACGGCGGCGCTGGCGGACGCCTCGCTGCTGGAGTTCCGCAACGCACGAGGTAACGCAGTGAGCCGCTTCACGCCGGGTTTCGCCTGGGTGGGACAGGTTTCCAGACCTGCGATTGCAGGCGGCATTCCTGTCTGGAAGCGCTTTGAGTGGACCGCCGGCAAGTTGCTGTTGCTTGAAGGCCTGAGATATCTGGCCGTAACTGAATTGCAGCGACCCATCGTCATCGACTATCTGCAACGCAGCGGGACCCAGGGTAAAAACGAGGTCTGGGACCGCGACAAGACCTGGTGGATCACGGCCCCCTACTACCTGGAGGGTTGCGAACTCGTCATCGACCCCGGTACGGTCGTGAAACTGGGAAGCTCGGACGGGGATAATGACGAGCGCATCATCGTGCAGGAAGGTGCAACGGTCAAGGCGATTGGCGAACCGTACTTGCCCATCTTCATCACGGCGTGGAGCGACGACGGATACGGCGACGACACGGACGGCGGCAGCGAAACCACGCCGACTCGCGGATCAGGCAATTATGCAGCGGCTTTCCACTTCGAGAGCGTGGACAACAATACGTCGGAAATCCAGTTTTGCCGCATCCGCTGGGCAAAGGACGGCATCGTCAACGATCGCAGCGAGCTCGTCAACGAGGTGCGCGACAATATCTTCCGGGAATGCCAGACGGCGGTCCGGGTGCTTACGCGCTATTACGAGGACCCGGTCGTCGGCGTCGATCCGCAAATGAAGCTGGAGAACAACCTCATTTATGACGGCGATTACGGCGTGGCAGTCAAGTCGGACGATGAGGAATCCAGCACCGAGCAGTACGTCACGTTCGACCTGACGCAGAATACCATCGCCGACATGGAGTATTCGGCGGTGCGGGTCGAGTCGGTGGTCGGATACAACGTGGGCCTGACCATGTACGCGCGGAACAATATTCTTGCGAGCTGCAGCAAGGGTTACGACGACGCCGACGCCATCTACATCACGTTCAGCGGCGTGGAGGCGAATGGCACGGGCTTTGCCGACCTGGAGGAGGACGAGTACGAACAGCCATACACCTACACGGGCGCCTTTGCGTACTTCGCGATGATGAGCTCGGACCCGGACTATCAGGCGACCCCGCCGTTTGACGCCGACCATCAGGCCAACGGGAAGTACTATCTCGACCAGCAGAACGACTTCGTGAATGCCGGTTACGGCTCCCTGGCGACGTACGGAATCACCGGGATGACGACCAAGGCGCCGACGGAGTACGATTGCGGGGACGCGCACGACAATGAGAGTCCCTACGCTTGGGATAAGGCAACAACCGACGTGAATGCTGTCGATCTCGGCTACCACCACCCGCGGGTCGATTACATTGTGGGCGTCGGCGCGACGTTGAACGACCGCGTATGCGAGTTCGACACGGATGTGGAGGTGGCAGCCGGGGTTGTGGTTGCTTTTTTCCGCCCGGAGTGGCAGGGGTCGGGCGGCGTGCCCACCAATCCCTTTTTCAGCGGTCTCCAATTCAACAAGAACGAACAGGCGCAGATAAACGCGAAGCTGATGTGCAATCACGACATCCCCGACGGTCAGACCGTGCGTTACGCCAGGGACGACATGATTCGATTCGATTCGTCCTACTACCTCGGGACCAACTTCTTCGACTACAAGCGCCGTGACGCGGATCCCGACGGTGTGTATTACGGGCCGTTTGCGGAGGCGGACGGCATCGTGCTCAAGGGCGATTACTCGCACATCCAGGCCACGCTGTTGCGCCACCTCCACACGGCCCTGTATTTTGAGGAATGTCTGATGGAGTACAGGGAGCCCCACTTGCGCGGATTGACGTTCGAGCGGGGCGACGTGGGGATTGCCACGAAAAACCTCCCGTACACGGGGGAACGAGACGTTGAGTTGGGTAACGTTCACAGCATGTATAGCGCGTTCCTCGATCTTTCGGACGCCGCGTTTCGGGTGACTACGACCAGCCAGGCGGCGTATGCCCATATCGTGACCATGCACAACCACACGTTTCTGAATTGCGGCAAAGTGGCGTACATGAACTGCGCGCAGCCGGGTGCTGGGAACACTCAGTTGTGGAGCGGCATCAATTGCGTCGTGGGATGCGGGCATGGAATCACGGGCAACCCTTCCAACAAGTCCTATCAAGTCGTGTTTCCTTCCGTGGACGCGGTTCCTCCGGAGAACGGCGGCAGCGGGATCGACACCGACGGATATTGGAACAACGGACTAACAAGCAATACGGATGTCGATCACTCGGCCGTGACGACGTATAACACCAGCGAGCTTCCGTACATGATCGAGGAGGTATGGCCACGGCACGTCAATCCGCTGCTGGTAAGCCTTCCTTCGGCGGTCGAGGCACGGGACTGGTACGGATTGTATCTCTCACAAAGGTCGGGCGACGTCTCACGAATTCCGCTGAGAATGCATCATGTCGATGCCAACCCGTTCATCAGCGTGAGCGGCTGGCCGAGCGGCGACTATCGCGTGTTCCTGTATCCCGCGCAGCAAATCGGAAGTCTCACCCTTCCCAAGGCGTCGACGCGAATATACAACGGGAATATCGATCAGAATTACTCGTCGGTTGCGCCGTCTGACTTGGGCCAAGGTGACCTGTTAGTCAGGGTGGAGTGTTACGAAGAGGGGAGTGGCGGGGCGGATCCCTGTTACCTCGACTTTCGGTTGGCTATCGGCTCGGATATTCGGATTTACTTCAATGCGACGGTGCTTGCCGCCATGCAAGTCTATCAAAGCGACGACGATACCATCGCGTTGAGGGTGGGAATCGATGGGAGCACGTTTTATGCTGGGAGCGACCATGCGCCGGTACCCTACGCGACGGGTGATATCGTGACCCAGAATGCAAGATACGCCATGTCGCACGATCAAGTGGCGGGCGGCGTATTCCAAAGCGCCAACGAAAATAATGACAATAAGAGTCCGGTACTCGACGTCTTTACCGGCCAGCCTCGCGTTTCTACCAACGGGACCACCAGTACGGCGATTCCCTATGTCCTCGATCAGAATCAGGATGAGAACGGTAACTACCGCATTGATGCTGGATTCCATTATTGGGGTTGGAATTACACGTTTCCCGAGGAATGAGGCGGATGACGGCCGGACATGATAAGGCGGGGGCGCACGCGTGGTGCGCCCCCGCCGCCAGCTTGCGAATCGCCATCGGCGCTGCAATTTGGTTGCCGGGATGTTTGGCTTGGGCCGGCTACACGAATACGGCTACGCCGACTCCTCTGACGACTCCGACGTTCACATCGACCGCCACGATCACGCCCACCCGCACGCCGACGCCCACGCCGCGCCAGTTGACCATCCGCGTGCCGCAGGATTTTTCCAGCATCCAGGCGGCCATCGACAACGCGGTCAACGGGGACGAGATCATCGTTTCGCCCGGCGTGTATCGTGAGAACATCCACACGCGCGGCAAGTACCTCAACCTGCACGGTTCCAATACGCGCAGTTGGTATACCATCGCCAACACCATCATCGATGGCGGCAGCCAGGGCAGCGTGATCACGCTCGCGGGAACAGAATGGATTAGACCATATGACCAACCCATAACCAACTATCTGACGATCGCGGGTTTCACCATCTGCCACGGCTCGGCCGAGAACGGGGGCGGGATCAACGGCAATGGAGGGGGGTTATGGCTGGAGTCGTGCATCATCCGGGACAACCACGCGGCGCGCGACGGCGGGGGCATTTACGACATTTGGGGTGAATTCAAGTATTTGCAGATCATCCGCAACGTGGCCGGCGAAATGGGCGGAGGCCTGCGCGACCGGGGGAGGCGACATTCACACATCGGCGGTCTGATCCACTCGAATCGAGCGCGCTTTGGCGGCGGCATCGCTTTCACTGAAACTCGGCCGGGGACCAATATCTACCCAGGTGGCTGCGTAATTACAAACAATCAGGCTGAAGTGGATGGAGGCGGCACGTATGAAGTAATGCTGTTTGCCGTGTGCATCATTTAGGGCAACTCGGCGGGGCGCCTTGGCGGAGATATATACCTCCACAGGCGGGAACTCCGTATCGGTGAGACCATATTCAATACTAGTAACAGTTACTGGAGGGCCATGTTTATCGATCCGTTTTTCTGGATGTACATGAGTGTGGACCCGCGCTGGGTGGACCCGGCGCAGCACGACTACCACCTGCGCCCCGATTCGCCGGCGATCGATACGCTCTATGGTTATTTACGCCTTCCCGAGGAGTTCTGGATACAGGAAGACTTGGATTTCATTGCTGCCTTGGCGAACGACGTCGGCTGCTACTGGTACATTCCGCCGGTGGTAGAGACCCCCATCTTGGCGACCAACACGCCGACCAGCACCCCCACGCCGACCTGGCCCGCCGACCTGCATTTCGACGGGCGGATCGACGCTTTGGACGTGTTTGAGTTGTCGCTTCACTGGAACGGCACGGACGAGTCGTCCCGCAAGGCCGACCTGGACCAAAGCGGCACCGTCGACGCCGCCGACCTGCTCATCCGCATCGAGGCGCTGTCGAAATGAACCTCCTCAGATTGAGAAGATGCACTTCACCGGACGGATACGAAATGAACACGACCGTGGGCGCCACCCTTTTGTACTCAAAAGGGTGCACGCGCCGGCAGCGAGCAGGCTGAAGCCTGTACTCCGCGCAGCGCGCCGTCCCCGCATAGTGGGTAAAACCCACCCTACGGGGGCCGTTATACCGGCGGAGAGCAGGCTGAATCCTGTACTCCGCGCAACCTGCCGTCAACTGGGACAGGCGTCGCTTCCCGCAGGTACTCTTGCGCGTCATGCCGGACCTTCCCGCGGGAATCGCCGACCGTCCCCTACCCCACCCTCTGCACCCACAGTCCGTGCCCGCCCTTCACGCTCTTCCACGGAATCTTGTTGACCAATATGCGGTAGTCCGAATCATCCCGCACCGCCAGATCCAGATGATCCCCCTTCACCTTGCCCCCCACGTCCAAAACCGTGAAATGACCGTCATGCACGCTGCCGTCGGGCATTCCCAACATCTCGAACATGGGCACGAACACCCGGCTGCCGTAGGGAAACACGCGCGGATCGGCGGCGACCGTCTTGAACGGCACGATGGCATCGCCCCGACACCCCTGCCCGAAGGGAAACTTCTCCGCGTCCAACTCCAGCCAGTAGAACTTCGAGTGAGCGGTAATGAGATGGCCGCCGTTCTTCTCCGACAGGCGCAAGGTGCCGTTCAGCGCGCACCGCCGCGAAACCCACACCTGCCTGCGTTCCCCGCAAAGCAGCCGGATGGTGATGCGGCGCTGGCGCGGGTCATTCTCCGGCTGCACGCGCGGATGATAAAACGTGATGCGCGCCAGCCGCGGCTTGTCCACCGCCTCCGCGCCCTCGGCGGACAGGAGCCGCGGAAACAGGAGGGCCGACAGCGCCCCACCCAGAAACTCCCTTCTCTCCATCCCGCTCCTCCCCTACTTCGACTTGCGCACTACCGTCCAGTAGCGGCGTCCCAGATCGGCCGCGATGGGCCCCGGCCGTCCGCTTCCCACCGGTCGATCGTCAACCGCCACGATGGGTAAGACCCCGCGCGTGGAACTGGACAGGAACGCCTCGTCGGCGGCCAACAGCTCCTCCCTCCCAAACGCCGCCTCCCCGCCGCCGTATCCCCACTCGCCCAGATGCGCCAAAAGCACCCCGCGCACCGTGCCCGGCAGAACGCCCAAGGACAGCGGCGGCGTCTCGATCCACCCCGCCCGCGCGATGAACACGTTCCACGTCGGTCCTTCCAGCACGTGCCCGTGGGCATCCACAAAGAGCGCGTCGTCGTAACCTTCCGCCTGCGCCTCTTCGGTCGCCAGAATGCCTTCGATGCGGTTGGCCGACTTGATCACGGGATACACGCGCAAGGGTCCGCGCTCCGTCTCGATCGTCTTCACCCGATACTGGCTGGGCCAGGGAGGCATGGGCAGGAGCGCGACTACTTCCGTCGGTTCGGAGGCCAGTCCCAGGGACGCATCGGCTCCGCGCGAGATGGTGATGCGCCCGCGATAGCGGCCGGGGCCGCCCCGGCGCGCCAATTCGCGGAAAATCGCCCCCACGTCGGCGTGCTTCAACCGGGGCGCTATCCGGATGCGCCGGCACCCCTCCCACAGCCGCGCCAGATGCTCTTCCAGGCCCAGCGGCCCGCCGTCCTCCTCCAACGCAAGCGTCTCGAACACCGCCAACCCATAAAGAAACGCCGAGTCGAACACCGACACGCGCGCCTCCGCCGCATCCACGTATCGCCCGTTGAGATAGACCGCGCCGCTCATGGGATGGACGTTACTCTAGTCGCCTCGCTTGCCACGCGCAAGCGCCAAACAACGCCAGGTGCGCCCAGACGTTCAGCCCCGGCGGCATGAGAGCGTACGTGGCGCCCACAAGCACCCACGATCCCCACGCCGCGCCCGCCCCCGTCGCCAGCCGGAAGACGACCGGCAGGAGCAACACCGAGTAGTGATTCAGCGTGCCCGGATAGAGCAGCAGCGCCAGCGGCAGGAGAAGACTCTGTGCCAGGCTCTCGCGCTCCGCCGGCAGCCGCGCCATCGCCCATGCGCCCACCGCGAAAAGCAGACCTCCCAGCACCAGAAAGAGCGGATGCGTCGCCGGTCCGCCCCACGGTGAGGGCCCCGTCAGGCGGATGATTTCCGCCAGCAGCGACTGGTTGACGTACTCGCTGTATTGCCAGTCGGGCACGTGCGTGTAACGCCCCGGCGAAAAAAAGCTGACGACCGTGGCCGGCCCGCACAGGATCGCGACCACGCCGCAGAGCAGCGCAAGGTGAGCGTGGCCGCTCCCAGCGCCCGCCATTGCCGCCTCAGGACGAGATACAACCACAGGAACGCGCCCAGCGGCTTGACCGATGCACCGCCAGCGCCGCCGTACGCCCGCCCGGTCGCGGCCTCCGTCGCGCCGGAATAAAAGACAGGGCAGCAGCAGCATCAGCGACGTCTGCTCGAAGTAGAGCGTGTATCGCACCGCGGAAAGAGCAGAAACAACGCCCCCGCCGCGGCCATCCCCTCCCATCCTCGCCCGCGCAGAAACATGAGATACAGCAGCGCCCTGTCCGCCGCGAGCACGACGACGGAAAACACCACCCACAGCGCGTGCGCCGTCTCGTATTCAAAACCCCAGCGGATAGTGCAGCAGGATGGTCGGCGGCGCGTAATGAAAGCCCACGCTGAGTTGACTTCGTCGAACTCCTGGTCGATCTCATAGGGCAACGCTGGGTTGCGGCGCGAGCGCCCGATAGTTGGCGGCATCGTAGAAGTTCTGAGCGCCACGGCCAAAGCTTGCCGTCCATGAGGGCGGAAATCCCAGGCCTGGGATGGGCGAGTTGTCGCCAGGGTCTTGGCGTTCCAGGCCAGTCCGGCCAGGGCCAGGGCCACGGCCAGAAGCGGAAAGATGCGACGCGCCGGCCCCGGCCGCCGCGCCCCCGCCCACAGCAGCGCGACCATCCCGACGCCCAGCGCGATGCCGACAGCCGCCGCTCGCAGCATGGGGACCTGCCTTTCGTGGATGCAGCATCAGCGCAGCACGCTGCGCAACTACGCGCGCCGTGGATACTTCTCCGCCACGTAATCCTCGATGATTCTGCGAAAACCGGCGGAGAGCTCCGCGCGCCCGCCCGACAGCGTGGTCGCGTGCCGCCCGTCGATGTACACCGGGCAAGTCGGCGCCTCGCCCGTGCCCGGCAGACTGATGCCGATGTTGGCCGCCTTCGACTCGCCCGGCCCGTTCACGATGCACCCCATCACCGCCAGCGTCAGCTCCTCCACCCCCTCGTGCCGCCGCCGCCACTCCGGCATGCGCGCGCGCACGTAATCCTGTATCTCCCCCGCCAGCTCCTGAAACACCGTGCTGGTCGTGCGCCCGCACCCGGGACACGCCACGAGGGTCGGCGCAAACGAGCGCAGCGAGAGCGACTGCAGCATCTCCTGCGCGGCGTAGACCTCCTGCCGCCGGTCGCCACCCGGCTCCGGAGTCAGCGACACACGAATCGTGTCCCCGATGCCCTCCCAGAGCAGCACGCCCATCGCCGTCGCCGACCACACCAGCCCCCGCATCCCCATCCCCGCTTCGGTCAGACCAAGATGCAGCGGCTGCCGCGTCTTTCTTGACAGCTCGCGATAAAGACGAATGAGATGCCGCGGCGACGAGCACTTGACCGAAATGATGATCTGCTCCTGCGACAGCCCACACTCCAGCGCCATTTCCGTCGACTCGAGCGCGGACAGGAGCATGCATTCGTCGATGATCTCTTCCGAATCCTTGCCCAGGTCCCTCTCCGTATTCTCGGCCATCTTGCGCATCACCAGTTCCTGGTTGAGCGAGCCGGCGTTCACGCCGATGCGCACGGGCTTCTGGTTGTCCACGGCGATTCTGCAGATGGCGGCGAAGTTGGCGTCGCGTTTCCGCCCGCTGCCCACGTTGCCGGGATTGATGCGGTACTTGTCCAGCGCCCGCGCGCACTCGGGGTATTGCGACAGCAGCAGATGCCCGTTGTAATGAAAGTCGCCGATGATGGGGACGGACGAGCCGGCATCCCGCACGCGCGCGACGATCTCCTGGACCGCCGCCGCGGCCTTGGGCGTATTGACGGTGATGCGCACCAGTTCCGAACCGGCCTCAGCCAGCTCGACGACCTGCCGCGCCGTCGCCGCCGCGTCTTCCGTATCCGTGTTGGTCATGGACTGCACGACGACGGGCGCACCCCCGCCCACCGGCACGTGCCCGACCATGACTGAAAAATTAGGGTCAGCGCCTATTTTTTTCCCGATAACCACCTGCATCTCCCTGAGGCGAACCCCAAAAATGGGCGCTGTTCCGAAATTGCGCCCCGACAGAGTCGCGAGAGAAAGAAAATCCGAGTCCTCGAGTAGCGGCCCGCTCAGGACCCCGCATTGGTATGAGCTGTAACTTCGGGCCGCGTATCGAGAGGACGACCGATACGCTGTCAATCCCGCTTCGAGAGATTCCCCCGTCCATGCCGTCCTCTCGATATCCCTCTATACGGCCTCTGGCCTACTCGGGGGACGCCTCGAGGACTCGGTCTTTCCCCGCACGGCCGCATGGAACGCGCACGGTGGGTGAAACCCACCCTACGCGCGGCCGTTCTTGGGCCAGCGGAAGCGTTCCCCGTCGGGCGAGGTGAAGACCTCGTCCCAAAATCGCACCATGCGAGTCCCGGCCGCGACGGTGGGAATCTGGAAGGGTTCACCCAGGTGCAATTTGACGCCCAGGTAGGGCAGATTCAAGCCCGCCGCCGTCGCCAGCACCACGCTCCCTGACAGCCGAGGATTGATCTCGACCGGGAAGAATTGTCCGTGCTCCCCGGCCTTCACCTGGACGTTCGCGTTGCCGGTGTAGTCAAACAGCGCCATCATCTCCGCGCACAGCCGCTCCACATCGGGATTGCACGCAATCCGGCCCGCAAAACTCGCCCCCGACCGCACCTCCTCGCGCACCCGGTAGGCGCCCGCCAACACGCGCCCGCCTTCGACCAGGAGGTCGCTACTATACTCGACTCCCGGCAGAAAATCCATCAGCACGCGCGGGCGAAACGGGTCCTCGGCCTGCAACTGGTCCAATATCTTGCCCATGTCGGCGCGATAGTTCAGGATCATCATCCCCTTGGCCCCCGAGCCGACCTGCCGCTTCAAAACCAGCGTGCGGCGCGGAAAACCCAGCTGCCTGGCCGACGACAAGAGGTCCTCCGGCCAATCCACCGGTAGGAAGGGCGCGACCGCCACGCCCGCCTGCTCCAGCGTCTGGTACAACTTGGCCTTGTTGTCCATGCGTGCGTAGTCGCCGGGGGCCGGCGCGGCGACCTTGATCCCCGCCGCTCCCAACTCGGCCCGATGCTCTGAAAACCACCCCAGCTCGTAGGAAATGCCGGGCAGAATCACCTTCACCGCTTCCCGCCGGCACAGCTCCACAATGACTTCGCCGTAATTCTCCTGCGTGGGCGCGGGAACCACGTAGCCGGCGTCGGCCAGGTACAGCCCCACCGCCTCCTCGTCCTTGTCCACGGCGACCACGCGCACGCGCCGCTCGTCGTTGTGCGTCAGGCTGCGGATGATGCCGGGCGCCCCCGCGCCCCCCGCCGCCGTGATCATCACCGTGACCGGTGCTAGTCCGAGAGATGTTTCCATGCCAGTGGCGTATGGGCCGGGATGTCCTCGGCCGCCCTCCTTTGCAAGACCGTGGGAAGATGCTTCGGGGCCAGACCCACGGGAGGTCTGAGTACGTCGATATTATCGGCGGAAAACGCCTCGCCCTTCATTATAGCGCGGGTCGTCCAGAGACTCCGGCGGGCCAGCCGCCCCAACTCCAGTTCTTCCGGGGAGGGGCGAATCTCGGGCCGTCCCCGCGCCGCCTCCGCCTCGCGCACCGCGCGCACCAGCCGCCGCGCCTCCTCCGGATCGGCCGAGATGGCCTGGTCAGGACCGGCAAGGCGCTTGTCCAGCGTAAAGTGCTTCTCGATGACGACCGCGCCCAGCCCCGCCGCCGACGCCGCCGCCCCCACGCCCAGCGTGTGGTCGGAAAAACCCACGGGAACCGAAAATGCCTGCGCCAGCGTCTCCATCGCGGCCAGATTCACCTCCGCCTCCGGCGCCGGATAGCGCGACACGCAGTGAAGCAGAATCAGCGGCGGGTCGCCGTTCTTTCGCATCACGCCGACGGCTTCCTCGATCTCCGCCAGCGTCGCCACGCCCGTGGACAAAATCATCGGCAGGCCCGTCCGCGCCGCGTGAGCCAACAGCGGATGATGCGTCAGATCGAACGACCCGAGCTTGATCGCCGCGCACCCCAGCGACACCAGCAGATCGACGCCCTCCTCATCGCACGGCGTGGACAGAAAAAGCAGGTTGTAACGCGCGCAGGCGTCCCGCAATCGCTCATGCTGCGCGCGCGACAATTCCACCGACTTGCGAAAGGCCCAGCTGGGATCGTCCGGCAATACCAGCCGATGCGTCTGGAAGGACTGAAACTTGACCGCGTCCGCGCCGACTTCCGCCGCCGCGGCGATCATCTCCTCCGCCAACCCCATGTCGCCGTTGTGGTTCATGCCCACTTCCAGCGAGACCAGGCAAAGCCCCTCCGGCGGCAACAACCGTTCGCCGAGTTTGATCGCCATGATCGACGCTCCCGTAGGGTGCGCACCGCGCACCGGAAAATTAGGGTCAGCGCCTATTTTTGCGGGTGGACTTGGCGGTCTTGCGAAGACCATCTGCAAAAACAGGCGCTGACCCTAATTCTCCTCCCCGTAATACTCAAATGCGCTGCGGGCCGTCTCCCACAAACGCACCCGGTACAATTGCGGCCTCTCCAAATGCGGCGCCAGCCGCCGCCAGATCGCCTGCACCATGTGCTCGGACGTGGGCACGAGCCTCGCAAACTCCGGTACGTCCGTGTTCAAAAAACGATGATCGTAATCCGCCAAGACGTGCTGCTCGACGATCCCGTCCAGCTTGAATACGTCCCCGATCGTGCCGGTGCGTTCGTCCTGTTGTCCGCGAACCGTCACCTCCAGCGTGTAATTGTGGCCGTGGCCGGTCGGGTTGTTGCACTTGCCGAATACGCGCCGGTTCTCCTCCTCGGAGAGCGCCTCGCTGTGCAGGCGATGGCCCGCGGAAAAAGTGTACGTGCGCGTGAGATAATACATGTTCTCGTCTCCAAAGTAGTCGATCCAGAATCCCGAATGCTAGAACACGCGGAGTTGCACCAGCCGACAGTCGGTAAGTCTCGGTGCAAGCTCGCGGCATATGAATCGCGCAAGATTCTCCAGCGTGGGAATGTGGTCGCCGAAAAATGGCACATCCGCGTTGAGATGATGATGGTCGAGAACGTCTTCCACGTAACGGCGCATGACGGCGTCGATGTCCTTGATGTTGACGACCATGCCGGTTCGGGGATCGGGGACGCCCTCGACGGTCGCCTCCAGCAGATAGTTATGGCCGTGCCTGGAGACGGCGGCCGCGCCGAACAGCGCGGCGCGCTCACCGTCCGGCACGCCGTAACCCTCGTAACTGTGCGAGGCGGCGAACTCCAATCGCCGCACCAATCGAATCCGACTCTGCATCTCTTTTCCATGCTCCAATCCCCTCTCCCTCGGGGAGAGGGCTAGGGTGAGGGGGGCGCAATCCCCTCTCCCTCAGGGAGAGGGCTAGGGTGAGGGGGGCGCGGCGTTACTCCTTCACATACGGCATCGCCAGCGCCCGCGGCGCCCGCCGCCGTCCCACCACCCCCGACAATACCACCAGCACCAGCACGTACGGCAGCATCTGGAACAACAGGTACGGCACGCCCGTCATGGTCGCCTGCAAGCGATATTGCAGCGCCGTCGCCCACCCGAAAAAGACCGCTCCCAACACCACTCCCCCGGGCCGCCACGCGCCCAGGATCACCAAGACGACCGCGATGAACCCTCGCCCCGCGCTCATGCCCTCCACAAACGTATTCGCGTGCGCCAGCACGAGATAGCTTCCCGCCAGTCCGCCCATCATGCCGCCGAAAAGGATCGCCGCCGCCCGTCCCAAGAGTACCGGAATTCCCAGGCTGTCGGCGGCGCGCGGACCGTCCCCCAGCGCCCGCAGGGCCAGCCCCGCCCGCGTGCGGTAAAGCATGTACCCCACCCCCAGCGCAATCGGCCCCGCCACGTACACCAGCCAGTTGTGCTGAAAGAGTACCGTCCCCAGATACGGCAGCTCGCACAGAAGCGGGATGGGACGCGTGGCGAAATTATCCACTGATACCATCCGGCCCGTCATGCCGAACGCGGCGCGATAGAAAAGCCCGGTCAATCCCAGCGCCAAAATGTTGACGGCCATCCCCGCGACCACCTGGTCGGCCCGGTACCTTAACACGAAGAGCGCGAAAAGACACGACAACAGGCACCCCGCAAGAACGCCGGACACCAGCGCCAACGGCAGCGGCGCCCCCGCACTCGCGCTCCAGAAGGCGCTGAAAGCCGAAATAAGGATCACGCCCTCCAGCCCGATATTGAGCACGCCGGACCGCTCGCACACCAGTTCCCCAAGCGCCGCAAAGAGCAGCGGCGCCGCCAGCCGCATGGCCGCCGCCATCGTCTCCGCTCCCACAAACACGTCCCAACTCATGCACTCATCCCCGTACCGCCGCCATCCTCCTCCCCGTAGCGCCGGCATCCTCTTCCCCGCACCGCCGCCATCCTCTTCCCCGTAGCGCCGGCATCCTCTTCCCCGTAGCGCCGGCATCTTGCCGGCTTGCGTGTAGGCATCCTGCCTACACGCTTCGCCTCCCGCCGCCTACCCGAAGCGTGGAGGCGAGACGCCACCCACGTGGGCCGGCAAGATGCCGGCGTTACGCCCGCCGCGACTCGTACAATCCCGCGCCCACCGCCAATAACACCACCAACCCCAAGAGCACTTGCACCAGTACCGAAGGAATCCCCGCCGTCGTCTGCAGCGAGCGGCCCCCCGATTCCAACGCGCCGAAAAAAAGCGCCGCCGGCAACAGCCCCGCCGGAGACAGCCGCGCCAGCAGCGCGACCGCAATCGCCGTGTACCCGTAACCCGGCGAGAAGTTCTCGTACAACCGCCGCGCCACCCCCGATAGTTCCAGCGCCCCCGCCAGCCCCGCCAGGGCGCCCGAGGCCAGCATCGCCGACAAAAGATGCGGTGCACGCGCAATGCCCAGATACGCCGCGGCGCGCTCCGCGTTTCCCACCGCCCGCAGGCGGAATCCCCACGTCGAGCGCTGCATGACGATCCCGACCACGAAGAGGACGACCAACGCGACCGCCAGCCCCCACGACAGGCGCATGTCTCCGAAGAGCCGCGGCAGGAGCGCGGCGGGCGGCAGGGGATCGCTCTGCGGATAGGCCCCCGCCGCCTCGCGCAACGGTCCATGCACGGCGAAACTCACCGCGAGGACGGCGATGAAGTTGAGCATGATGGTCGAGAGTACCTCCGGCACGGACCGCCCGATGCGCAAGAGCGCCGCCAGCCCCGCCCACGCGGCGCCCGCCGCCATGCCCGCCACGAGAATCATGGGGAGAAGAACAACCGCCGGCCATCCCGCGCAACGTTGACCGCAAAAGAGCGCGGCCAAGGCGCCCATGTAGAACTGCCCCTCCGCGCCGATGTTCAGGGCCCCCGCCCGAAACGCCAAGGCCACCGCCAGCCCGCACAGTAGCAGCGGCACGGCCTTGTTCAACGTGCTCCCCAGCGCCGGCAAGGAACCCAGGCTCCCCGTCCACAACGCCCGCCCCGCGGCGGCAGGACTGTAGCCGACCACCCACACGAGCAACGCAAAGAGCAGCATCGCGCCGACTGCGACCATGGGCGCGCGCATGTGCTCGCCCAACGCGACGCGCAGCGCCGTCCTCACGGCTCCGCTCCCAGCATCATGCGCCCCACGCTCTCGCGGCTGCGTTTTCCCTCGGGAACTTCCCGCAGCCTTCCGCGAAAGAGCACGGCAAGCCGGTCGGACAGCGCCAGAACTTCGTCCAGCTCGGTGGAAACAAGCAAGATCGCCGCGCCTTCAGCGCGGTGGGTGAGCAGCGTTTCGTGCACGAAGCGCGTCGCGGCGACATCCAGCCCGCGCGTGGGGCTACAGGCCACGATCAGCCGCGGCCGCCCCCGCAGCTCCCGCGCCAGCACCACCTTCTGCTGATTGCCCCCCGACAGCGCCGCGAGGGGCGCGTCCGGCCCCGGACACGCCACCGCGTACTCCTCGAGTGCGGCCCGCGCGACCCCTCGCATCCCCCCCGGCGACAGAAAACCCCGCCGCGAAAGCGGCGGAGCGCGATGCGCGCGCACCGCCAGGTTCTCCTCCACGCTCATGCCCCCGACCAACCCCGTCTCGCGCCGGTCCGAGCTGATCTGCGCCCAGCCCGCGCGATGCCGCTCGCGCGCGCTCCAGCCGGCGGCGGAGCGCCCGGCGAACCGCAGCTCGCCGCCGTCCGCGCGCCGCACCCCCGCCAATACCTCCTCCAGCTCCGCTTGTCCGTTGCCGGCGATCCCAGCCACGCCCACCAGCTCCCCCGCCCGCACGGACAGCGAGACCCGCTCGAGCGCGACTCGCTCAAGCTCACTCCTTACGGTGAGTTCGCGGAGTTCCAGGACGATCTCCGCCGGCGCGCGCGCCGCGCGCGCCGGCAGCTCCGGCACGCCCCGCCCCGCCAACAGCTCCGCCAGCCGCCCCACCTCCGCTTCCGACACGGGCAGCGTGGCGACCCGCCGCCCCTTGCGCAGTACCGTCACGCGGTCGCACAGGCTCGTGATCTCCGACAACTTGTGTGAAATAAAGATGATGCTCCGGCCCGCCTCCCGCAGGCGTGAAAGCACCGCGAAGAGCTCCTCCACCTCCTGCGGCGCCAGTACCGCCGTCGGTTCGTCCAGAATCAGGATGCGCGCCGACCGATGGAGCGCCGAGAGAATCTCCAACCGCTGCTGCTCGCCCACGGACAGGTCGGAAACGTCCCGATCCGGGTCCAGCGGCTGAAATTGGTGCAGATTCGCAGAGTTCGTCGAGCGCCGCCAGCGCGGTGGACAGGTCCAGCTGCACCACCCGCCCACCCCGCGCCCAGCACCAGATTCTCGACCACCGACGGTCCGGCACCAGCGTGAAGTGCTGATGCACATCCCAGCCCATCGCCATCGCCGCCCGCGGCGAGTGGATGTGCACCGGTTGACCGAAAAGTGAGATGCGGCCGCGTCGGCGCGAGCTGAAGAGGATGTTGACCAGCGTCGTCTTGCCCGCGCCGTTTTCACCCAGAGCGCGTGGTTTGCCCGCCGCCAGCGTGAAATCCACCTGGGACAAGGCCGGCACAGGGCCGGAAACGGCGATGCCGGCCATCTCCACCGCGGGCAGACGCCGGCCCCATGTTCATCCGCCGGAACCGCCGGCGTCCCCGCCACCATCTCGCCTGCTTCGCCGCGCCCAGCTTGAAGTCGTCCTCGCCGAAAGCCGGCGCGATGTGCACGATGCCCGTCCCGTCCTCGGTCGACACGAAATCCGCCACCACCACCTGAAAGCCGTTGGGCGTGTCCTGGAAATAGGGAAACAGCGGCTCGTAGCTCATCCCCGCCAGCGCCTCGCCGGGAACCGTCTCCACCCGCTCGGCGCCCTTCAAGAGCTTGGCGTAGGCCTCGTGCCGCGCCGCCGCGATGTAGTAATCCTCCCCGTCCAGGCGCAGCCGCTCGTAGGCGATCCCGCCCCCCACCGCCAGCGCCACGTTGGAGGGCAGCGTCCACGGCGTCGTCGTCCAGGCGAGAAAATAAGTCGGCCGCTCGGTGTCTCTCACTTTGAATCTTAGTGTGACCGACGGGTCCTGGCGGGGACGAAACGAATCGTCCAGCCGCGCCTCGAAGTTCGAGAGCGGCGTCTGGCAGCGATAACAATAGGCCACCACCCGCTCCCCCTCCTAGATCAGCCCCTTCTGCCACAGATCATGGAACACCCGCAGAATGCTCTCCATGTAGGAGAGGTCCATGGTCTTATAATCCCGCTCGAAATCCACCCAACGCCCCAGCCGCGTGATGATGCGCTCCCATTCCCGGGTGTAGCGCATGACCGCCTCCGCGCAGCGCGCGTTGAACCGGTCCACCCCGTAGGCCTCGATCTCCCGCTTGCCGGAAATCTCCAGCTCCTTCTCGATTTCGTTCTCAATCGGCAGGCCGTGGCAGTCCCAGCCGAAGCGCCGATCCACCGTCCGCCCCAGCATGGTGAACAGCCGCGGGATGGTGTCCTTGATGTAGGATGTGAGAATGTGGCCATAGTGCGGCAGCCCGGTCGCAAACGGCGGCCCGTCGTAGAAGACGTAGTCACGCGCCCCCTGCGCCTGCCGCCGCCGGATCGACTCCCTGAAGGTGTCATGCTCCCGCCAGTACGCCAGCACCTCCTCCTCCATTGCGGGGAAGTCCAGCTGGGGCGAAGTCACGGGGAAGTACGGTTTGCTCATCATGTCCTCACGGCTTTGTTCGGGTCGGATTGAAATAGGAGAAAGTCGGGTTGCGCCCCCTTCCGCAAAAGGGGGCTAGGCAATGGCGATGGGAAGGATCAATTGCATATCCGTCACGTTGCCGATCATCCTCGATTTTGCTTCATTCTGCACGGGCGGTACGGCACTGTCAAGCCGCCTGACGAAGTGTTACGACGGGTGACCAAGGAGCGTGCAGCCGCAAAGTCTCGCGGCTGCGGGATTCTCCACCTCTCCTTGAGGGAGAGGTCGCTCGGCGGAGCGAAGCGCAGCCGAGCGGGTGAGGGGGAAACCCGCCTTTACGCCACGCCCCCCTCACCCTAACCCTCTCCCCAAGGGAGAGGGGATTTCACCTCTCCCGCTGCCAGAGCTGGAAGCCCGTCCGCAACAACCGCGCAAAGTACAGCTCGGGAAGCTGGTCGTGCGCCGCCTGGCTGTGAATGAACAGCGGCTCGCGCTCCGAACTTAATCGCTCATCCGTAAGATCGGCCTCGCGCAGCACGTGAAACGCGCACCCGGCCGCCTCCAGCCGCCCCATCATCTCCACGTTGTTGGCCGCCAGCGTCGAGGAAAACACGCTGCGAAAAACTATCCCCGGCTCCGACGCCGCCGCCACTAGCCCCTCGTATTCGCCGTAACTGGCGTCCAGAAGGTCTACCTCGTCCACGATCTTCCGCTGATCCGGATCGCTCAAAATACGGCCCATCCCATAATAGGCCCCGCTGTGCCCCACCAGCACCACCCGCCCCACGGTCGCATCGCCGACCACCTGCTCCCGCGTCAGCATCTCCAGCGCCTCCGACAGCAGCCGCACGAGTCCTCCCGGTTCACACAATTTCCCATAGTCGGAGTCCGTCGCCATCTTAGGCCCTTGGGGAAAGAGAAACACCGCCGGCAGGTCCGCTTCCGCCGCCAGTTTCTGCGGCCAGCCCTCGTAGTAGCGCCGCTCCATGTTGGTCATGTGCCCGTGCAGGTACACGACGAAATCCACCGCCCCCACCGGCGGCACGCTGTGCGGCACGAGCACGGGCACGCGGTTGTCCACGTAATGCGGATCGGCGGGAAAGTTGATCGGGCCCTGGCGATAGCCCTGCGCACGGCTCGCCGACGGAAACGGCGCCGCCTGCATGGCGGCCAGCGCGTAGCGCCCCCACGGCGCGCTCTCCCAGGCAAGCTCCGGCGTCGCCGCCGTCACAAACAACGGCGCTACAACAAGAAACGCCACCGGCATCCTGCCGCCCCCTCACCTCGCGCCACCGCGCAGCCTGACGGCCCCCAGCGGCAATCCCACACGTCCCATTCGTCCCGTCCCCAGCCTATCCCCGCAGGAGCTTGATCTTGGGTACGTGCCCGCTGCCCTCGCAATGCGGACACTCGCGCGTCAACAGCCGCGACAGGCTGGGCCGCGTGCGCTCCCGCGACAACTGGATCGTCCCCAGCTCGGAGAAGGCGTACACGTCGCTGGCCGCCTTGTCCGCCCGCAATCCCTTGCGCAATTGATTCAGCACCTTCAGCTTGTCGCCCTTGCTCTCCATGTCGATGAAATCGATCACCACGATCCCCCCGATCCCGCGCAAGCGCAACTGGCGCGGAATCTCCTCCGCCGCCTCCATGTTGGTGGTCAATATGATCTGCCGCTGCTCGTCCCCATGCACGTTGCGCCCCGAATTGACATCGATGGCGGATAGCGTCTCCATCTCCTCGATGATCAGCGACCCCCCGCAGGGCAACGGCACCCGCTTGGCCAGCGCCTGCCGGATTTCCTTGTCCAGCCCGTACTGATGCACCAGACTGCCCGGCTTGTCGAATACCACCGTCTTCCGGTCCCAGTCCCCCCGCGGCGCAAACGTGGAGAGAAACTCCTTGATCTCCTCGTATACGAACCGATCGTCGCAGAGAATCTCCTCGCACTCGCGCGTGAAGTTGTCGCGCACCAAAGAGAGCGCCATGTCCAGTTCCTTGTGCACCAGGTGCGGGCGGTCCGGATCGCGCCGATAGTCCTCCTCGATCTCCTTCCAGATGCGCGACAGGTAGCGATAATCGGCGGCCAGGTCCCGCTTGGAGACGCCGCCCGCCACGGTGCGCGCGATCACGCCGTACTCCTTGGGCACCACCTCGTCCAGCAGGGCTTTCAACCGGTTGCGCTCCTCCTCGCTCTCCACCCGCCGCGACACCCCCCGGCGCGGATTGGTCGGCATCAGCACCAGGTGCCGGCCGGGCAGGGAAATGTCGGTCGTCAGCCGGCAGCCCTTCTCGCCGATGGGCTCCTTTTCGATCTGCACGATCAGGCTCTGCCCCTTGCGCAACACGTCCTGGATGCGGCTCCGCCGCGGATTCTTGGTCCCCGGCGGAAAGCGCACGTCGTCCAGCGACAGGAACCCGTCCCGCTCCGCGCCGTAATTCACGAACGCGGCCTGCATCGACGGGATCACGTTCTGGACCTTGCCGACGTAAATGTTGCCCACCAGCTTGATCTCGTTGGGCCGGTCCACGCCGAGCTCGACGAGGCGGTTGTCCTCGTATAGCCCGACCACGGTTTCGGTAGGACGCACGCTGATGACGATCTTTTTCTGAGCCATAATACCTCGCTAATCGGCGGGATCATAGGCGCTTTGCCCGCCCCGCGCAAGCCCCCCGACGGCCGCCCCGGGACAGTCGCCGATTTTCCAGCCGATTCTCTCCCTCAAGTCGAGTACCCCCGCGGAAAGTCGGCGCGCTCTTATAAATGGACCCTGAGAGAGTTGCCGGAAAAACAAAAACCGAGTCCGGCAGTAACCGGAAAAACAAAAACCGAGTCCTCGAGTAGCCGGTACTCCGGCGTATCGAGAGGACGGCCTAGATGCGGCCATCCCGCCTTCGGAGCGGCCTGGGTTTCTATCCTCTACGGGTGAGGCGAAGCCTCAGGAGGGACTGTCCCCCTCCCCCCCCTTTCGCCTTGACAGCCCTTGGCCCAGATTCCACGCTTGTCCCCGCATCCAGCAACGGCAGAGGAAAGCCTTCGTGAACGCCGCGCCGCCGCAAGAAATCAGTCTCGGCTCCATACTGGCCGTACTCTATCGCCGGCGCGCCTTCATCGCCGCCGGCGTGTTATCCGTGGCCGCGGTGACCGCCGTCGCCGCCCTCCTCTGGCCCAAAACCTTCCAAGCCGCCGCCGACATCCTCGTCAATCCCCCCGGCTACAAGAAGACGCTCCTACTCGTCTCCGAACCCAACTCCGTCGTCACCTACGAGAAGCGCGCCGACAATCCAAACCTGAAAATGGAGGTCGTCTCCGAGCTGCGCATCCTCGGCGATGCCGCCCGCGAACGCGCCGGCAGCCCCCTCCTCTCCGGCCTGTCCGAAAAGGAGATCACCGACCTCGCCGCCCTCGACCCGGATTGGCTGGACGACCTGGACACCGTCACCATCGGCGACTGGATGCAGGTGAAGACCTACATCGAGGAGGAAACCAACCTGGGCGTCAAGTACGCCAACCTCCTCACCCTGGTCGCCCGCGCCCCCAACGCTGGCTCCGCCGCCGTGCTCGCCAACCTCTGGGCCAAAAAACTCCTGGACCTCGACCAGGCCGCCATCCAAGAGGAGGCCGACCGCAACATCGCCTTCACCGTCGACAGCGCCTCGCGCGTCCAGGCCCAGCTCGGCCAGATCGCCCGCCGCCGTGAAAACACCCCCACCCTGGTGCTGGGCGAGAAGTCCTTCAACGAACTGGAAACCCTCGTCGCTACGCTCTACGGCAAGACGCAAACCCAGACCACGACCGACTCCAGAACCGGCGAAACCACGACCAGCCAGCACCTGGCCGACACGGGCCTTTACGGCCAGTTGCAGGCCGCCCGGCAGAAGGTGGAGGGACGGGAAAAGGAGATCGAACGCCTGCGCGCGCTTCTGGCCCACCAGGAAGAGGAAGGCCGCTGGATCGGCGAGCCGGGCGTCATCCAGGATGCGGCCCGCATGGAAGGCCAAGTCGCTACCCTGCGGCGCGGCGTCCAGGCCGACCTCACCGACAACGCCCGCCGCAGCGCCCAACTCTCCGCCCAACTCGTACAACTCGCCTCCGCCGAGGACGCCGCCTGGACCAACTACGTCACCTACCACATCCTCTACATTCGTCCCCTCAAAGAAGAGACCAAGCCCATCCCCCCCGCCCTCCATGCCGAAGACGTGCGCCTGGCCAATCTCTACGACGACGCCCTGCAGGCCCGCAAAGCTAAAGAGGCCGAACTCCAAACCGCCCGCACCGAGCGCACCGACCTGCAGAACACCCTCCTCGGCCTGGAGGCGCGCGCCGCCATCCTGACCGTCCTCTCCGCGCAGAAAAACCTCCTGCCCGGCCAGGGTGCTGGCGGCCCCGCTCTGGAAGAACTGCGCAAGCGCTACCAGTCCCTGCACGAGTCGCTCACCCGCGCCCAGGCCGACCTCCTGGCCGCCCAGGCCGAGCGCGACAGCCTCTCCGCACGCATCAGCGAGCTGGAGGCCCGCCGCGACGCCCTCCAACTGCCCGCCGCCCAGTACTTGGTCGAGCGCGACAACCTCGAACGTAAACTCAAACTGGCCGGCGCCTTTTTCGACAACGAGCAGAACCTCTCCCGCCTCGTGGAAGCCGACAACCCCGAACTCTTGCGCGCGCCCAACCTCTCCCTCTCCAGCAAGGCCATTCCTCCCGCCAAGCGCATCTCCCCCAAGCGGACGCGCATGGTTCTCTTGGGCGCCTTCGCCGCCCTCCTCGTCTTCACCCTCCTGGCCTTCGTCCGCGAGGGCCTGGAAAACCTGCCCCCCGTGCAACGCCGCCCGTAGCACGCTGCGCAACTACGGCGCATTTTCCCCCAACCCCCCTTGTCGAGGGGGTGATGTGGACTGCGGCAGCTTGCTGCCGCGCGGAATCCGCAACGCGGCATGGGTACGAAGAATTGCCCTGAAATCTCCCGGATCAAATCGTTCGGCTGCGAGACTTTTCTTGTTGACGCTCCAGCTGGGTATGATACACTGAGATTGGCTCTACCCAATATTGTGCGCCGACGGCGCCAGGCTGTAAACTTGTAAACCTCTTGCTGCATTGCGCAGCATGGAACTTTGTTTTTGGAGGCCGGATCATGTTTGGCAGGCCCTTTCGTTCGTCCGTTCGTGGCATCGTGGGTTGGGCCCGCCTTGGGAGGGCATTTACCCCCCTCTTCTTCTTCGGCGTCGTCATCTTTCTCTCGTCCGGCGCGGCGGTTGCCGCTGACTTTCAGGAAAACGTAGCCCTGCGCGACGCCCATACCCGCGTCTGGGAGGCTACCCGCCACCAGGTCTTCGTGCACCCCATTACCGGACAACCTACCTCGCTGGAGTAGACGTCCCGTCCCAGATCGTCGAAAAGGGACCGACATCAACTATCGCACCCCGAAGGCGCCTGGGAACGGACCGACGACCATCCAGCCCGCCGGCCCCAGTCCCGCCGTCGCCGGCGCAGTATTGAGGCCGTCCGGCAGCGGGCGAAATCCCTTTCTCCCATCGGGGAGAACTCGTGGAACGTTTCCTACCCAGTCGACGGACGGGCGATTCGCACCGGCGTGCGGGCGCTGGCTCTGCTCGTGCCCGAGACCGGCCAACGTCACATTATCAGGATAGCCAGGTCTCCTAGACCTGTGGCGGATGGCAATCAGGCGGTGTATTCGAGCGTGTTTCCCGGCTGTGATGTTGTTGTGACAACGGCAACGTCACGCTCAAGCAGAATCTTATCTTGCGGATGACTTTACCATTCGATCCGGCGTCCTACGGGATGAATGCGGCGTCGGCGATGCTGGTCGTGATCACTGAGATCGACCTGTCGCAGACCGACCGGGCGGTCGTCGCCAGAACGCGCGAGGGCGAGTTGAACCTGCGCGCCACGGCGCTCGCTGATGCGTCAGTACTGGATCCGGGATAATGACGGCCACGCCGTGACCGGTTTGAACCTCGGCTTCGCCTGGAGCGGCTCCGGGTGGCACGTCCCAGACCTGTGGCGGACAGCGGCGTCCCGTCTGGAAGCGTTTCCAGTGGGAGGATGGGAAGCTCTTGCTCCTGGAGGGCTTGCGGTACTCGCAAGTGGCCGACATGGCGCGCCCGGTAGTGATTGACTATGTCATGCAGGTCGCCACTTCGGGCAAGAACGAAGTGTGGTATCGTGATAAGACCTATCACATTACCGCGCCCTATTACGTAGACGGTTGCACGTTGGTGATCCGACCGGGCACAGTTGTGAAGTTGGGCGATGACGACAACAGCAACGACGAATGCATCGTGGTCAACGACGGCGGGACGGTGCTCGCCGTAGGCGAACCGTACCTGCCGGTTTTCTTCACCGCGTACTCGGACGACGGGTACGGCGAAAACACCGACGGCGGCAGCGGGCTGCCTGCGGAGGCCACGCCCACTCGCGGCGCCGCCAACTACAAGGCGGCCTTCCATTTCTACGCTGCAGAGGCCAACGATTCGCGAATACAATTCTGTCGCATCCGTTGGGCCAAAGACGGTATCCTCAATGAGCGGAGCAAGTTGAACCACGCGGTGCGCGATAACGTGTTCAATGATTGCGAGAGCGCGGTTCGCCTTTTCGACTGGAATACGGCGCATGCTCCCGGCCCGGGCGTCAATCCGGAAATTACCCTGACGAATAACCTGATTTACTATGCCAACCACGGTTTGCTGCTGCGGGGAACGAGCGGTGGCTACGAGACGCCTGCCATTTACGTCGCGTTGCAGCAGAATACTATGGACAACATTGATTACGGAGCATTAACGCTTGATGGCGACAGCGACATGACTTACGTGTACGCAACGGCGCGCAACAATGTTTTCACCAGCTGTTACGACGGGTATGCGGACCCCGCACTGAAATTGAACAACATTTTCACGGGTGGTGGATTGGACCTGGACTACACCGGATTCGCTCAGATCGACGGCGCGTCCGCGACCGGATACTTTCTTTACCTTTACGAGGACTGGATGAATCCACAGGGCGCCAATGACCCGCCGTATCAGTCGACGACCCCGTTTGATGCGACACACGTGGCGAACGGGGAGCATTATCTGGATCCGACTGGTGCGTTTGTGAACGCGGGTTGTGGAACGCTTGCGGACTTTGGGATCGAGGGTATGGCCACGCTGGCTCCGCAGGAAAGAAACTGCGATGACAATTACGGTTCAGAGCATTGGTTCCCGCGCCCCAGCGACACCGGCACGGTCGATCTCGGATATCACCACCCTCGTGTAGATTACATCGTCGGCGTGGACCCGGGCAGCGCCACGCCGGATCAATCGACCGTATATCTTTGGGACTTGACGATCAATTCGGGCGTGGTGGTCGCTCTCTTTCGACCCGATTTTGCTGCCGGTTCTGAATTCTTCACGAATCTCATCTGCATGGGTGGGTTGCAGATCAACAACAGCATCAGCGACGCCTCCGAACTGCCATTCGACCGCGAGGAAATGGTTCATTTCGACTCCTCGTACTACTTGGGTACCCGATTCGTAAACCGCAGGTGGATTGAGGGCGCCACGGGCCATGGAATGTATACCGAAGCCGGAACGGTGTGGACCGCCAGTGACTATCCCAGCGTATGGGCGACCCTTTTTCGCCACATGTACATCGGCCTCGTGTTGGACCGATGCAGGGCGGATCAATACAATCAATACACGCAAACCGTAAACCTCATTCGAGGTTGTGTTTTTGAACGGGGTGACGCGGGGATATATGCTTACGAGTTGCCGTTGAATTCCAGCCCCACGTGGGACGTGCCGGGTTGGAGCACCGTCGTCACCATGTTCAGCCGGTTCCGCCGACTTTCAAGAGTCGCGGCGCTGGTCGATTCGCCGTACGGCTACGACTCGGAAGACGAGCATATCCGCAACGTGGGATTTGAGTTTTCCTTTACCAACAACACCGTTTACAACTGCCCCTATGCAGTGTGGATAAGGGGAAGCACGTCGCAGCTGCATTGGGTTACCAGCGTGAATTACGACTGCAACGCGGCCGTCCGGTGCGCGACGGTTATCAGCGGCGATCCCGCCACGCCCGACTTCCAGTGGGTTTTGTTCGGCAGTGACATCGATTC
Organism: bacterium; assembly: GCA_015075175.1. Lineage (GTDB taxonomy): Bacteria > Hinthialibacterota > Hinthialibacteria > H5-UNCL2 > H5-UNCL2 > H5-UNCL2. Next base: position 168,815 of record JABTUV010000005.1, on the reverse strand, counting down.
GACGACCGTCACGATTCCGGAAATGCATGATTGCTTCTGGAACAACGGGGACGACTCGCCGTCGGACGTCGACGAGGCTGGCGTTTTCATTGCATTCCCCACCGAATATTTCTACCCGCGCCGCGACAATCCGCGCTTTGTAAGCTTGGCCAGCGCCACACGCGAAAGGGAGTGCCAGTCCTTTTACCTGTCCCAGAATGAGGGCGATGCTTCCCGCATTCCACTGCGCATCGCCAAGGTTATCGCCGCCAGCACCGTTGTATCCGACGCGACCAAGTGGCCGAGCGGGGATTTCCGACTCACGGTGTACGGATTGGATGGCGTCGGCGGGTGGTCCGGCAACACAGCGCCGAAGGCTTCGGCGACGATTTACGCCGGAAATGGGATTGACGATACCTGGTACAATTCATCTTCGGCATACGAAGGTGACATGATGGTAGCGATTTGCCGGCTGGCTTCGGGAACCCAGGCAGCCGGCGGGGATTGCTGGGTTAACGTGTATTTCGCCAATAGTTACGGCATCGGGCTCGTGTTTGACGCCAGCCGCGTCTCCGGGATTCCGGTCGGCGCGACGCTATGCCTTTGGGTGGGTCTGGACGGCAGTACGTATTACGCCAGCGCGAGCCGCGCGCCGTCGACCAATTGGTCGCAAATGGTCAGCCACGACGCCCGCTACGCCATGTGGCACGAAGATGGCTCCCTGATGCAGAGTTATTGGGACGCCGTGGGGTGGAACGGCGCGTTGGACATCTATCGCACTAACAATAGATGGAGCAACGGTACCACGAGCACCGACGGCCGGGTGGACAACAATCTCGAGTCCGCTACTTCGGAATACCGCCTCCTCGACGTGGGTTACCACTATCGCGGGTGGGATTTCAAGGAGTAGACAATGCGTGGTCTCTTGTTGCGCCGTCAGGCACGTTTCGCGTGCCTGGCGGCGCGGTTTTCCTTGTGGATTGCGGTGGTCGGATCTCTCCAGTTTTTTTCTGTGGAGGTGTGGAGTCAATACGGTTCCACTCCCACTTGGACGCCCACACCCACGTTTACGCTGCGGCCGACGCGCACGCCGACGCCGACATGGACGCGATCGCCCACTCCGACGCCCGGCCCGCCCTCGCCGACGTGGACGCCGACTCCCACGCCGCGGAGTTACACGCTTCGTGTTCCCGCCGACGCCCCGACGATTCAGACGGCGATTGACTACGCAATTGACGGCGACCAGATCATCGTCTCTCCCGGCGTGTATGAAGAGAACATTCACTTCAAGGGGAAGCGAATCCTGATCCGTTCCACCAACGTTCGGGACTGGAGCGTGATCAGGAGCACCATCATCGACGGCGGGCGGCGGGGCAGCGTGGTGACGTTTGCGGGGACGGAGCGGATACCGGGACAGTTGCCCTTCTGGCCGGCGGCCGAGTTATACGGTTTCACCATCCGCAACGGTTCTTCAGAATACGGCGGCGGCATCCGAGGTAACGGAGCGCAGGTCAACATCGAGGCGTGCCGCATTGAGGACAATTGGGCGAGCAGGCGCGGCGGAGGTCTCTATCAACTCCAACCTCCCAGCCAGGTGCGCTACTGCTATATCTTGCGCAACCGCGCCGGGGAAGGCGGAGGCGGGATGGCGGCCGCGGATGACGGCTTCAACGCATACTATTACTCATGTCTCATTTACGGCAACGAGGCGCCGCGCGGGGGCGCATCCTACGCCGGCGGGCGCTTCGAGCATTGCACCATCGTGGGCAACCGCGCGGAACTGGAGGGGGGCGGTACCTGGGGCGCGTGGGGCGGTGGAGTTGCCACGATTCTCTGGAACAACGTCGCCGGCGTGGCCGGCGGCGACATCTATGCCCACCCGGATACCCCGCAAAACCCTCTGCACATCCGTCTCTGGGGTTGCTGCCTGAATCTTAGCAACAGCGTCATCGATCGCGCCGACACCGGGCCGCCGTATTACCCCAACTTCTTTGATGTTGACCCGCTGTTCGTCGATTCCGAGGAAGGTGATTTCCATTTGCGCGCCGAGTCGCCGGTCATTGACGCGTTTGTGGCGCGCTGGCCGGGCCTGGATCTGGATTTCCGCCAGGGCGGCGTCTGGACGCGCCTTCCACCGCTGGGACTTTACGCCCACGACCTTGGTTGCTATGAATACTATCCGCCGGTCGTGCAGACCCCGATCCTGGCGACCAACACGTTCACGCCCACGAGCACTCCCCCGCCGGCGGGCGACATCCGTCGCGACGGGCGCATCGACGCACTGGACCTGTTCGAGTTGTCGCTCCACTGGAACGGCACGGACGAGTCATCCCGCAAAGCCGACCTGGACCAGAGCGGCACGGTCGACGCCGCCGACCTGCTCATTCTCATCGAGGCGCTGTCGAAATGAACACAACCGTGGGCGCCACCCTTTTGTACTCAAAAGGGTGCACGCGCCGCTAGCGAGCAGGCTGAAGCCTGTACTCCGCCTCGTCTTCCGGCGAAGGTGGGTAAAACCCACCCTACGGGGGCAATCCCCCCTCCCCCCTTTTTCAAGGGGGGAGCCGTGGATGATCCCCCCGCTTCCCCTCGACATGGGCGCAATTTTTTCCCTCTACAGCAGGCCATCAACTCCCTACACTGCGCCTCATGGAACCCATCTCTCCCCGCGATCCCGACTGGCCCGCGCTCCTTGCGCGCCTGCCCGCCCATTCCCCCTTCGTCCGCCCCGAGTGGTGCTATCTCCTGCAACGCTACCTCGACGGCTACTCTGCCGCCTCGCTGCGCCTGCGCTCCGGCTCGACCTTCTGGATCCTCCCCGGCCTCCTGCTCAGGAAACCGCTCAGCCTGCGCTCCTTTCAATCCCTCCCCTTTGGAACCCACGGCGGACTCCTGGGCGACGAGCCTCCTCCCCCCCCGCTCCTGGCGGATCTCCTTTCCCATCTCAAACACGCCGTCGGCCCCTGGATCACCATCACCCCCGATCCACTGGCGCCCCAGCCGCCCCCGCCCGGCTTCCGCGCCCGTTACACCACCACCCACGTGCTCGACCTCTCCGCCGGCTACCGCGTCCTCTGGGACCGGAGCTTCTCCCGCAACCTGCGCAACCAGGTGCGCAAGGCGGAAAAACTGGAGATCCTCGTCCGCCCCACGACGGGTCGCGAAATCCTCGCCGACTTCCAGCTCCTCTGGCGCCAGATGCAGGACCGCCGGCGGCTGGCGCTGCCCTTTACCACCACCTTCTGGGGCGCCCTCTTTACCCAACCCTGGTGCAAGCTCTATGCCGCCCGCCTGGCCGAGCAGACCCTGGCGGTCGCCGTTGTGCTCCTGGGCAAAAAGCAGGCTCACTGGTGGCAGGGAGTGGTCGACCGCAGCGCCGGACCGCTCAATCCCAATCGCCTGCTGGTCGCGCGCGTGATCGAGGACCTGTGCGGGCTGGGCATCGAACGGTTCGACTTGGGCGGCAGCGAAGGCCAGCCGGGCCTGGCCCAATTCAAAGAAGCCTTCGGCGCGCTCGAAACGCCCGTCGTCCACTGGCGGCATACGCCCGCTTGGGCCATCTGGAGTTCCGCACCCTGGTCCCACGGCGCCCCGTCTCCGCAACCCTCTCCCCCAGGGAGAGGCGGCGAAAGCGGTACCAAGCCGCCGCACCCCACACCAGAAAGCGGCGGCAAGCCGCCGCACTCCAATTGAGGTGCGCGAAGTGAGGACGAAGCGCGTCCGCCGTCGCCCCCCCGCCGAGCGCATCCCCTACCTGTCGCACGGATTCTCGCTCTTTCTCGTGCGCGTGGCCCACGCCGGCCTCAGCTTCCTCACCTTCTTCATGGTCGGCTTCATCTGGGGCCGCGAGGAGCAGGGCCTCTTCGCCCTCTTCATCGCCGCCGCCCTGATCGGCGGCCTCGTCCTCGGCATGGGCCTGCCTACCGCCATCCTTTACCACGTCGCCCGCGGCGAAACCAACAGCTGGGTCGCCCGCGAAGCCTCCTGGACGCTGGGCTTCCTCTGGTTCGTTCTCCTGGGCCCTATCTCCTCTTCACCAGGCTTTGCACCCCAGATGGCTTACCGCCCTTCTGGAAACCGTCCTGGGATACTCCAGCTACACCCTCCTGGGCATCCTTATCGCCTGCGCCTGCCTCCTGGCGACCTGGGAGGGCCAGGCGGCGACCCGCATGGCGATGGGCGACATGGCTCGCTACAACGATCTCGTCCTCGTCCGCGCCGTCATCTCGTTCTTCCTCGTGTGCGTCGTCCTGGTCTCGCTGCCGGCCCCTTCGGAAGGAGACCCCAGCGTGCGCGTGTGGGCGCCACTGGCCTGGATGGCCGGCCTCTTTCTCGCCACGCTTCTGGCTACCGTCGAGCGACGCGTCGGCCATCCCGTCGCCTACGCCAAAACCTTCTCCTTTCTGCGCATGGCGCTGCCCTACGGCGCGGCCACGGCGGCCGCCTCGCTCAACATCCTCCTCCTCCTGCGCCTGGACCACTTCATGCTCTTCATGCTCCTGCCCCACTCGCGCCCCGCCCGCCTCGTCGGCATCTACGCCCTGACTACTCTGGCGGCGGAAATCCCCCGCCTCTTCTCCGGCGCCGTGGCCACCCTCCTCGTCTCCCAGACCGCCTCCGACCATCTGGCCGGCCGCGAAAGCCAGACTCCCCTCGTCGCCCGCATCGTCTTCATCGTCATGATCGGCGTCTTGCCCTTCCTCACCCTCGTCTACTGGTTCGCCCAGGAGATTCTCTTCATGCGCGGGGAAGACTACAGCGCCGGCTGGCCCGTCTTCTGGATTCTCTACGGCGGCTCCATCTGCCTCGGACTGGACGACATCTTCTCCAGCCACCTCCTGGGCAAGAAACGGCCGCACTGGAACACGCGCGTCTCCGGCGCCATGCTGGCCGCCAACGTCTTCCTCAACCTGTGGTGGATTCCCCGCTGGGGCATCGTGGGCGCCGCCGCCGCCACGACCGTCGCCTACGCCGGCGGCATGTTGCTTACCGGCGGGCTGGTCCTTTGGGAGAGCCGGATTTCTCCGTGGCAACTGCTTCCGCGGCCTTACGACCTGGTGCGGATGTTAGACCTTTTTTCCAGTCGTCCAGAAACTCGCGGTAGAACTTAGCGTACTCCTCGCGCCGATGCGTCAGGTCCCAGTGCTTGCAGACCTTGCGCGCCGCCGCCTCCCCCATCTTTTCGCACAAGGAGGGAAACTCCAACAGGCGCCGCACCTCCGCCTCCAGCCGCTTGCGGTCCCCCTGGGGAACCAAAATGCCGTCCGCCCCCTGCTCAATCACCGCCCCCAGATGCCCAATCTCGTACGCGACGACCGGCTTGCCGCAGGCCATCGCCTGGATCACTTGAAATGGCACGCCCCCCCGGCTGCGCGCAAACGGCAGCACCACCACGTCCGCCGCCGCCAAGGCGCTCGGCAGAAGCCACGTCGGTATGAACCCGGCGATGATGGCATGGTCCGCGATCGGCGCCAGCCGGTCCCGCACTTCCTTCTTGAGCGGACCATCCCCCACCAGCACGATCCCGCACTTGGGAAAGCGCTGCCCTACCTCCAGAAACTCGAACGGATCGTTGTCCTCCGTCATCTCCCCCACGAACATCAGCCGCGGTCGCGCCGGCAGAGTGAGACTCCGCTCCTTCAGCGCCGCGATGAACGCACCCGTCGGTACCCCGGGATGAAACTCCGAGCAATTCACCGCCGGCAACAACACCTTGATCGTCTTGCTGACGATCCCCTCCTGCAATATGTTCAACTTCAGGTCCTCGCCCGAGGTGATGATCACGCTCGTGGACATGAGCACGAGGTCCATGGCCCCGTCCCGCAACTTGGCCTTCCAGCCGGTATGCGTATGCACGAATAGGTGGCTGTTGACCGCCAGGCAGAGAGGCTTGCGGAAGACGAAGCGGAACAGCGACAAGAGCACCTTCAGGTAGAGCTCCTCGCTGAAACTGCCCTGCCACAGGTCCGCCCGCGCCAGGCCGGGCAGGATGAAAAGAAACCGCACGGTGATGCGGAAGGTCCGCCACAGGCGATAGACGAAGCCCCGGGACCCGGGTTGCGCGCGCAGCTTGCCGACGCGGATTTGCTTGACGCGGATGTTCTTGATGTCGGGCAGGGGATAACGGCGGTTCTGAAAGTGGTACACGGTCACGTCATGTCCCACCGACGCCAGCAGCTCGGCGATCTGCTGGTTCCAGTTGGACATGCTTCCCACCACGGGGGGGAAGTTATGCGTGACCAGCGCGATCCTCACGTCCCGCGCCCTCCGGTAGGATGGGTTCCACCCACCACCTACGTCTTATTCGCTACGCAACTCCAGAAACGGCCGGTAAATGGCCTCGATCTCGCGGGCCAGACGATCGCGGCTTACCAGTTCCTGACAATATCGCCGCCCGGCCGACCCCATCGCCGCCCGCGTCTCCGGTGCACTGAGTACAGATTGTATCGCATTGACAATTGTTTCACATCCGAACGGTGAAATCAAGAGACCGGTCCGGCCGTCCTGCACCTGTTCGGGGATGCCCCCCGCCGCCGGCGCGACGACCGGCAGGCCGCAGGCCATCGCCTCCAGGATGACGGTAGGAAAGGTGTCCTCGCAGCGGGGCAGATGCAGGAAAACGTCCATGCAACGGTAGAGCGAGGCCAGGCGCGCCTCCGCCGCCCGGTCGGTCAGCGCCAAGTCCTCCACCAGCGTGACGTTTCCCGCCAGCGGCGGCCGCTCCATCCGCGCCCGGCACTGCCGGTAGAACGCCTCGTGTCCCGCGACCTCCCGCCCCACCATCAGAAAGTGATAGCGCCCAGGCTCGCGTCGCAACAGCGCCTCCGCCACGTCCAGGAAGCGGTCGTGCCCTTGTCCGGCAAAAACCGCGCGACCATGCCCAACACGAGCGTGTCGGCAGCCAGATGGCGCTCGGCCCGCAGCGGATAAGGCGGAGTCTCGGGGGAAAAGACCGCCGGGTCCGGCCCGCCGCTCCGCAAAAGCACGATTTTGGGATGGGATTCTCCCGACGGGCCGTAGAGCAGCCGGATGGTCGCCTTGGATATGCACAAGACGCGATGCGCCAGCGCCCGGGTCAGCCGCGAGAGGACCCAGCGCGCCGGCCCCGAGTGGGGCACAAAGTTACAGCGCACCACCACGCCCGCCCCCGCCCACCGCGCCGCCGGCACAAAGAAGGCGTCGATGTTCTCGCCAAAATGAACCAACTTGATTTCATGCTCCCGGATCAGCTGCGTCAACCTTCGCTCCAGGCGCAGCCAGCCGAAAAGAAAGGCGGGCAGGTCCGTAATCGAGCGCAGCCGCCGCAGGCGGCGGTAGGGCGTGACGTGCACGCTCGCGCCCGCCGCCCGCGCCGCCGCCGCCAGCGGGCCTTCCTCCGGCAGGAGCACATGCGTCCGCCAGCGCGCAACCGACAACCGCACCAGCTCCAGCGTGAACAGTTCCATCCCCCCGTCCGCATCCGCCGACGAGCAGACGTAGAGCACGCCGGCCGGTTGGGGTTTACCTGAGCCTTCGCCCGCCAAAGAGGAGCCTCTTCTCCAGGATTTGCAGGGCTACAAGTCCCGCCACGATCACGACCACGGCGGCGGGGAAGAAGAGCGCCGCCGCCACGAACGTCTTCTGCCGCGTCAGGAGGGTGCTGGCCGCCACGAACAGGCCCGGCAGGCTGCTTCCGCTGCGTCCCAGCGCCAATCGCACCGGATACACTTCGTAGCTGAACGAGCCGGCCAATACCAGCGCCAGTATCGCGCAGAACTCCGTCGCCAGGCCCTCGTCGCCTCCCCGCAAGAGCCACAGCTGGAGGCACAGGATCAGCCCCGCCAGCCCCGTCGGCAGTCCGTCCAGTCCCTCCAGGCTGCGGAAGAACAGCAACAGCGCCAAGACGTAAACCATGGTCACCGGCACGCCCCACCCGTCCAGCTCGATCGTCCGCCCCCACAGGCTGATATGCTCGACGACCAGCCCCGACCGGCACAGCACGGCGGCGGACAGGAGATAGACGATCAGCGCGCGCGCATGTGAGCGTCCCCGCCGCTCGGCGTAATAGCCCTCCCCGTACAGCAGCGCCGCCGCGATCACGACCCCCATCGACAGCGTCTGCATCTCCGGCAGCTGCCGCAGATAGTCCGCCGGATACGCCTCCGGGGTTCGATTCGAGAAAAAGTAGCCGAGGCCGAAGAAACTTCCCAGAAGGATGGGCAGGCCGCCCAGCTTGGAGACCAGCCGGCCCCGGCTCGGTCCAAACAACCGCGGACGGACCAGTCCGCTCCGCACCCCCAGTACCCGCGCCGCCTCGCAGCACAGGAGCGTGACGGCGTAGAGGACAAAGGCGCCGGAAAGAGAGGTCGGCGTCATGGGTAGAGGCTCCCCCGCAGGCCGCCGTGCCTCTCGATAGCTCCTCCCAGCAGCATAAAAAGGAAAACCCCAGTCCTCGAGTAGCGCCCGAAAAGGAAAACCCCAGTCCTCGAGTAGCGCCCGATAAAGAAAACCCGAGTTCTCGAGTAGCGCCTGAAAAAGAAAACCCGAGTTCTCGAGTAGCGCCGAAGGCGCGTATCGAGAGAACGGCATGGGCGCGGCCCTGTCGCGCCGTCGCCGCCGTGCCTCTCGATACGGCCCCGAGGCGGGAGTTCAACTCCGACGCTGGACCTCCGGCGGGGCCTACTCGAGGACACGGCTCGGGTTTGCCCGTTTGACCTGCAACACAGCCGGTGCAAGGGCACGACCTGGATGTGTCGCGTTCCGGCGGGGCGCGCGCGCCTCATGGCGCGCTCCTCCCGCGACGCGCGCCGGGCAGATGCACCAGCAGCCGCACGAGCACTCCTACCGCAACCATCAGGTCCAGAATGGGCACGCCCCGGCTGTAATGCTTGCGATTGAAATAATACCTGCTGCGATGCCGCTCCAATAGCGACCGCACCGGCAGACTGGCGGAAGAGCCTCCGATGTGGTGCAAAATTTCCGCCCGCGGCTCGTACCACACCTCCCAGCCCGCCGCCTTGAAGCGATAGCACCAGTCCACGTCCTCCGCGTACATGAAGAAGCGCTCGTCCAAAGACCCACTTCGGCCATGGCCGCGCCTCACCATCATCGCCGCGCCGCTCACCCAGTCCACCTCCATCGGCTCCGTCGCCTCCAGGCTGGACATGAGATAGTCGCGCGAGTGGCGGTTCTCGGGAAACCAGCGGGTCAAGAGCGAGTAGCGGTTGAAGAAAGCCGTCTTGTAGCCGGGAAAGGACCTGCACGAGAGCTGGCGGCTGCCGTCGGGATTGACCAGCCGGGGGCCGACCACGGCGCAGCGCGGCGTCTCGTCCATGAAGGCCACCAGCCTCTGGATCGCGCCCGCGCGCGCTTCCGTGTCCGGGTTCAGGAGCAGCGCGTACTCGCTCTCGCAGCGCGCAAGAGCCGCGTTGTTGCCCGCCGAGAAACCCACGTTGCGCGGCAGCTCCAAGAGCTCAACGCCTGGGAATCGCCCGCGCACCAACGCCGCGCTGCCGTCCCGCGAGCCGTTGTCCACCACGACTACCCGCGCCCGTCCCGCCTGGCGGTCCGCCTCCAGCGACTCCAGGCACGGCTCAAGGTAGGCGCGCGCATTGTAACTCAGCACGACGACCGTGCAGCGCGCTCTCTCCCGCATCGTCTCCGACATGCCGCCAGCCTAGCACAAATCGCGCGCCGCCGCCTGTCCGTCGTATCCGTCCCATAGGTCCCCTCAGATCACCCGCCGGTACTCCCCAAGGTCCAGCTTCCACACCAGCACCCCGCAGTAGCGCTGCCCTTCCGGGCAGATGGGCCGTCGCCGCGCCTGGGCGCGATGCGCGCACGGCGGCAGGAGACTGGCGCCGATCTCCGGCTCCAGCGCCCGCACCTGCCGCGCCTCCTCCCAACTGGCCCGCCAGATTTCCTCCTGCGCGTTGTAACACAGCCGCATGGCGTGCTTGTGATGCAAGTTCAAGAGATCGCTGGACTCGGTGAAACGGATCGCGACCGCGTTGGGCAGGAGATAGAGCGCGTATTCCATCGCCGCGCCGCGCCCAACCAGCCCCTCGATATCCTCCCACGTCCGCGCCATCTCCTCGTCATACTCGCGTCGCACCGCCTCGTCGTTCTGGATCAATCGCGGCGTAATGTAGTCCGGCTCCCCCGTGTAATGCAGCCCCAGCACGGGCCGCGAGGCCGGCGTCATGCGATGCCGCTGGTCCTGGCTGTCCGCGGTATGGCTCAGCTTCTTCCTGAACGTGTACGAGGGATGAACCATCGCCCGCAAGAGCTTGCTGTGCGTGGAAAGATTCATGTTTTCCGATAGCAGGGGGTTGCGCGCCGGCGACAGCGCCAGTTGCACCGCCTCCGCGTCGGACAACTCCGCCCGCGCCCGCCCCAGCACCTCGCGCACCGCGTCCGCCAACAGCCCACGTTGTTCTCTGCGTCCCACCAGTTTGGACGTGTAGCCGCCAGCTCCTCGTCGAGCTGCGACACGAACCGCCTCGCCGCGCCCGATCGTGGAGAAACCCCACCTCGGGAAACGCCTCGACCGGCAGCGGCGCCTCCAGGATTTCCCGATAATTGGGATCGTGCTCCAGCAGCAGCTCGACCATGCGCCCCACTACCGCCCGCTGCTCCTCGGGCGCGTCGGGCCCCTGGCAGGTCCGCCAGTAACGCATGAGCGTGATGCCCGAGACGGTATGATAAAGATACGAAAAGGTCGCCACGGGCAAAACGTAGCGCGCGAGCTCCTGCGCCTTCTTCTGCGCCGCCTTCTCGACGTGCCCCGGCCGCCGCGCCGGAAACAGCCGCAGCATCTCCGCCTCCACCAGCGGGATCAGCCGCTCCGTCAGCCGCCGGTAGCTCTCATGCTGCCGGTTGACGCAGCGCTCGTAGATGGCCAGATGCTCCCCCGACAGCGGCGGCAGATACACCATGTCCGGCTTCACCGCCACGTAACGCTGGCTCACCTGCTCCGAGTTGTAAAAAGGATGACTGTGCAGAAACGACCAGATGGGCTGCCGCGACGTTGGTCAACGCGGGCTGGAAGGTCGCGTGCTGCAGCGTGGTGTGGTGCCCAGCCTGGTAGATGCTCTTGGCGATCTCGACCGCGCGCGCCCCACGCCCGACTCGTCGATGATCCCCGGCCCGAGTAGCAGGTGCGCGCGGTCGCTACCGCATTCAGAAACGGCTGGCTGAAGGCCTGCGTCAATTCCACCACGGGGCCAGGGTTCGTACGCTCATCGCGCGCTCATTTTAAGCGCGCCGGCGGAGAAGTCAATCAATGCTCCCGGGTTGCGAGAAAAACAAAAACCGAGTCCTCGAGTAGCCGGTACTCCGGCGTATCGAGAGGACGGCCTCGATGCGGCCAGCCCCCTCCGCAGCCGCCCCCTCACCCCGCCCTCTCCCTCAAGCGAGAGGGTTCACGGATTCGTCGCCCAGATTTCCACCTCCCGCACCAGCGCCCGACTGGGCAGCGACAGAATGGAGATAATCGTGTCCGTCACGTCCTTGGCGTGCATGTGGATGCCCGCCCCCTCCTCCCCCTTAGGCTCGCCCACGTCCACGTAAATGGGAAATAACACCGACACGCGGATGTTGTCCTTGCGCACTTCGTATAACAGCGACTGCGACAGGCCCAGGAGCCCGAACTTGCTGGCGGCGTAGGCGGACGCGCCCGGATCCCCCTTCCGCCCCGAGGTCGACGAGATCATGATGATGCTGCCGGTCTGGCGCTTGATCATGTGCGGCAATACCGCCCGCGTCATGAGAAACGTGCCCGTCAGGTTGGTGTCGATCACCTTGCGCCACTCCGACGGCGCCATCTGCACCACCCGCCCGCGGGTGAAAACGGCGGCGTTGTTGATGAGCACGTCGATCTGCCCGAAGGCGGCCAAAGCCGAGGCGACGCAGCTTTCCACCGACTCCTCCGATGTGATGTCCGTGGGTACGGCGATGGCGGTCGCCCCGCGCGAGCGCAGCTCGCCCGCCAGCCCCTCCAGCGCCGGCCGGTTGCGGCTCGCCAACACCAGCCGCGCCCCCGCCTGCGACAATCCCCGGCACAAATGCCGGCCCAGCCCGCCGGCCGCCCCCGTCACGATGGCGACCTTGTCCTTGATATTCATCCCGCTCGTCCTCGCAACCTGGATACAGACGCCTATGCATATACGCCAGATCGCCGCCCCCGGCCAAGCAAAAAAGCACGCGCCTACCGGCGCCGTCCCGCATGAGACTTCGCCTCACCCACCATCGATGAAAAGGAACGACGGGCGAGTGTTCGGCGCCGGCCCTCAACGAATCGCGCCCGTTTTCGGAACAGAGCGAAAATGCGGAAATGCAAGCCGCGTCCTCGAGTAGACCCCGCCGCCGTTCTCTCGCGCGGGGCAATAGGTCGCTTGGGGGCCGTGTCCAGAGGCGCGGCGGCTCGAAGGCGGGCCCTCAACGTCCATGCCGTCCTCTCGACATCCCTCGATACGGCCCTCGGCCTACTGGGGGCACGCCTCGGGGACTCGGTTTTTTCTTTTTTCCCCGAAATCTCCGGTTCCCCCCTTTTCGGAAAAGTCGCCGATTTTCCGGGGAATTTTCACTCCTATGCCAAAACCCCCGTGGAAAATCGGTCTCTCTCCCCTCCGCTCTCCGGCAGCCCTGAGCGCGGGCCGAAGGCCGATGTCCAAACGCAGTCCTGAGCGCAGTCGAAGCGGGCGACCTTCACCGCCGGCCTCCCAACCGCGGCCGCCTGCACCCGCGCGTTCAACTTGCCCCTCCCCACAAACTTTGGTAAACTTGCAGTTCGACCTGACCGTGTTCCGTCCGGCGCCTGAGCCGGGCTTTCACCGCAGGGAGGTGGAGGAGAGGTGAAGCTGTCCAGCGTCCTGGCGCCGGAGCGCATCAAGCTGGGTCTGTCCGGCTCGCGCAAGGCCGACGTCATCGCCGAGCTCTGCGACCTGGCCGTCGCCTCCGGCCGCGTGCACGATCGCGACGAGGTGCTGCGGCTGTTCTACGCCCGCGAGGAACTCAAAAGCACCGGCATCGGCCACGGCGTCGCCATCCCCCACGCCCAGTCCGACAGCGTCGAGGGCATCGTGGTCGCCCTCGGGGTTTCGCGCCGCGACATCGACTACGACGCCCTCGACCATCAACCCGTGCACATCGTGTTCCTCATCGCCGCCGAATCGCATCAAAGCATTCCCTACCTCTCGCTCTTGTCCCGCATCTCGCGCCTCATGCGCAAGGACGACCTCCGCGCCCGCCTCATCGACGCGGGCAGCCCGGGAGAGGCGCTGGCGATCATCGAGGACGAGGAGCGGGACTGGTAAATCCGGCGGCGCGCCAATAACATCATCCCCCGCGGGAGAGAGGCCATCGTGACGACAACTTCCCCTCCGGCCGCGCCGTTCAAGATGATCGCCTGCCTGGCGCTCTCGCCGCGCGCCCGCGCCGTCGCCGGCGAAGCCGCCCACCTGGCCCGCCGCCTCGACGCCGAACTCACCTTCCTCCACGTCGCCGACGATACCCCCGCCCATCGCGCCGCCCTCGAACCGGTGCTGGCCGAGGCCCGCGCCATCCATCCCGCCCAATGCCTCGTCCGCCCCGGACGGCCCGATGAAGTCGTGCGCCGCGCGGCCGAGGAACTCCACCCCCAACTCGTGGTCGCCGGCGCGCTGGAACGCGAGGGCCTGGTCGAAGGCTTCTTCGGCTCCGTCGCACGCCGCATCGTGCGCAAACTCGCCTGCTCCGTCCTCCTCCTGTCCGATCCCGCGCCCGGCGGCAGTCCCTTTCGCACCATCGCCCTCAGTACCCAACTGGACCAGGCCTCCGCCCACATGCTCCAGTTCGGCCTGCGTCTGGCCGCCGCCGTGCACGCCGAGCGCTTCCACGTGCTCTACGAACCCGACTTCTATGACCGCCTCGCCGGCCGTTATCACGAGGCCGGCCTGCCCGCCCAGGAGGAGGAGCGACGCCATCGCCGCGCCGCACACCACCTGCAACTGCACGCCTTCCTGGAGCCGTTCCAGTTTCCCGATCTGGAGGTCGAGACGGCCGTCCTGGAAGGCGCCGAGGGCTTGGGGGCAGTCGAGTACGCCCGCCGCCATCACGCCGACCTCCTCATCTATCCGGCCCCCACGCGCCCCCTCCACTTCTGGGACCGCTTCTTCCATCATCCCGCGGAGACGGTGATGGAACGCCTGCCCTGCGCCGTGCTCGTGCACCGCGATCCGGGCGCCCGGTAACATAACCATGGGACGGCGCCCATGACCCATCACGAGCTGCCCGTCTTCTTCCTGTCGATGGCGATCGTGCTCTTTTCCGCGCGGTCGCTGGGCGAACTGGCACGCCGCTTCAACCAGCCCGCGGTGCTGGGCGAGCTGTTGGCCGGCATCGTGCTCGGACCGACGGTCCTCGGCGCACTGGCCCCGGACCTGCAGGCCGCACTCTTCCCCCGCGACGGCGCCCTCCCCATCGCCTTCCAGGCCATCACCACCCTGGCCATCGCTCTCTTTCTCCTCGTCGCCGGTCTGGACGTCGACCTCTCCAGCGTCTTCCGCCAGGGCCGCTCCTCCCTCGTCATCAGCTTCTTCGGAATCGTGGTTCCCTTTCTCTTCGGCTTCCTCAGCGCCTGGCTGCTTCCCCGCACCCTGGGCGCCGAACCCGACAGCGACCGCCTGGTCTTCGCCCTCTTCGTGGGTACCGCCCTCTCCATCTCCGCCCTTCCCGTCATCGCCAAGACCCTCCTCGATCTGGACATGTACCGCTCCGACCTGGGCATGGTCGTCATCTCCGTCGCCGTCATCGACGACCTGGTGGGCTGGATTCTCTTCGCCGTCATCCTGGGCATGATGGGCGGCGGCGCCAACGGCGCCTTCAGCGTCCCCATGACCATCACCCTGACCCTCGTCTTCACGCTCCTCATGCTCACCCTGGGACGCTGGATCATCCATCGCATCCTCCCCCACGTGCAGGCGTACACCAGTTGGCCCGGAGGCATCCTGGGATTCGCCGTGGTGGGCGGCCTCCTGTGCGCCGCCTTCACCGAGTGGATCGGCATTCACGCCATTTTCGGCGCCTTCCTATTCGGCGTGGCGCTGGGCGACAGCCGCCATCTGCGCGAGAAGACGCGGCATACGCTGGAGAACTTTGTTTCGTTCATTTTTGCGCCGATCTTTTTCGGGACCATCGGACTGCGCGTCAACTTCGCCGCGCACTTCGACGCCCCGCTGGTGGCCTGGGTGCTGGTGATCGCGTGCACGGGCAAGATGGTGGGCTGCAGCTGGGCCGGGCGGATGGCGGGACTCTCCTGGCGCGAGTCGCTGGCGGTGAGCGTCGGCATGAACGCACGCGGCGGCATGGGCATCATTCTCGCCCTCTTGGCCCTGGAGGCCGGCCTCATCCGCGAGCGCATGTTCGTGGCCCTGGTGGTGATGTCGCTTTTCACCTCTGTGATCGCCGGAGACCTCATGCAGCGGCTCTTGAAGCGGGAGAAGGTCACGCGCTTTCTGGACTTCCTGTCGCCCGCCGGTTTCGTGCGCCGGCTGGAGGCGACGGACCGGCGCGCCGCCATAGAGGAGCTTTCCGCCGTCGCCTCCAAGGCGCTGGGATGGAAAACCGACCGCATCGCCCAGGCGGTGTGGATGCGCGAGCAGATGGTCCCCACCGGCATCGGCGAGGACGTCGCCATTCCCCACGCCCGCCTGCCCGGCCTGCCCGGTCCCCTGGTCGTGGTGGGACTCTCGCGCCGCGGCATCGACTTCGACAGCCCCGACGGCGAACCCGCCCGCCTGGTGTTCCTCATCCTGACGCCGGAAGGGGACAACAAGACCCAGCTGGAAATCCTGCGCGACATCGGCCGCGCCTTCCACGATCCTTCCGTCCGTGAAGCGGCCCTGCACGCCGACAGCTACGTCGAGTTCGTCGCCGCCCTCAAAAGCGCGGCGCGGTAATGCCGCCCGCTTCCCCCCGCCCGTCCTTCGGACCTCCACTCATTCCCCCCGCATGGTTCGGCATTGTCCCTGAACATCGACGCCGTTCCGCTTCTTGGGCAGTTGACCATAACCGATCAAGACCTGAACCAGCATGGCCGAGAAATTCATGTCGACACGGACTCTCGTCGGCGGACGGGCGGATCAACCTCTTCCTCGTGCCAAACAGCAAAGGACCGGGCGGCCGCAGTATCTTCCCACTCGAGTCACGAGCACCCACCCATGACGTGCGGATCATGGGTGGTCCTGAACGATTTCTCATTTCTCGTGCCTTTCTCCAAGCGCCGCCAACAGCGCCTTCACGAAGGCCGGCAGATCCTCCGGCTTGCGCGCGGTGATGATGTTCCCGTCCACCACCACTTCTTCATCCACGTAAGCAGCCCCGGCATGAATCACATCATGCCGGATGGCGTAAAAGCATGTGGCCCGCTTCCCGCGCAGGGCATCCGCCGAGCACAGCATCCACACCCCGTGGCAGATGGCCGCCATCGGCCGGCCCAGCCGGGCGAACTCGGTCACGAAGTCGATCATGGCCTGGGTCCGGCGCATGAAGTCCGGCGCAAACCCGCCCGGGATCACTACCGCATCGAAGTCACTCGCCGCAACCTCCACCACCTGCCGGTCGACCGGCGCCGGATAGCCGTACTTGGAGGGAAAGACCTTCTCCGTCCCCGGCCCCACGCGCACGGGTACGGCCCCCGCCTCCTTCAGGCGGTAGTAGGGATACCAGAGCTCCAGGTCCTCATACATGCGCTCCACGAGGATGGCGACGCGCTTCCCCTGAATCGACATAACTGGCCTCCTTAGTTCAAGTTAAATCTCACTTGGGCGCCTCGTAGTCCACCGCGACGGTAGTGTGGATGCCCCCTCGCACCATGAAGTCCCCCTCGACCCGCATCCGCCGCGGATGCACCGCGCCGACCAGATCGTCCAGAATCCGGTTGACGACCGCCTCGTGAAAGGCCCCCTCGTTGCGGAACGACCACAGGTACAGTTTGAGCGACTTCAGCTCGACGCACAACTGGTCCGGCACGTACCGAATGCGGATCGTGGCAAAGTCCGGCTGGCCCGTGCGCGGGCACAGGCAGGTGAACTCCGGGCACTCCATCCGTATCTCGTAATCCCTGTCGATATTAGGGTTAGGGAAAACTTCCAGGCTCCGGGACGGTTGACGGGACATCTTGGCAACTCCCCTTCTTGAGATGACGACCCAAAGAGGACGCCCATTTTAGAAGAGAAAGCGCCTCCCGCAAGGGGCAAGTCGGGAAAAATCCGCCGAATCGTCGAAATTATTCGTGGTCAGCCATCGCGCCGTATGATACACTGGATCATATTGGATTGGCTTTAATATTTCTTACAATCTGGAAAGGAGTCTTAACGCGATGACAGTTTGCACTTGTCGTACTGGGGGCCTTCTCGTCGGGGCCCTGTGGATGGCGTTTGCGTGCCTGACCGCGGGTGCGCAGTTGACCACGATAACCATTCAGGAGGGCTTTACCACCGTCTCCGGTACGTCCGATAATACGATTTACGAAGGCGCGGCCTACGAAACCCACTCGAACGGCGGCGGGCAGTCCATCATCGTGGGCAAGACCGGCGCCACCGCCAGCGGAGCCTTGCGCCGAGGTCTGATTCTGTTTGACTTAAGTTCTCTTCCCGCCAACATTCAGATCGTCGACGTCACGTTGTCGCTGAACGCCACGTCCTCCGTCGCCAGCGCCATCCCCATCGAGGCGTTTCGCCTCACCAATACCTGGGGTGAGGGGACGGTAGATACCGGCGGACCGGCGGACGACACCGAAGGCCAGGGCGAGCAGGCGGCGACCGGCGATGCCACTTGGCTTCAGAACCACTACAACGTGTCCAACTGGACTACCCCCGGCGGGGATTTCGCCACTCCCGCCAGCGGCTCGGGCATCGTCCCCTTGGCCGGACCCACCCACATTCGCGGGGCCGGCATGATCGCCGACGTGCAGGCGTGGGCCAACGGCTCGCAGCCCAATAACGGCTGGATTCTGCGCATCGACGAAGTCACGTCGCAGTCGGCCAAGCGGTTCGCCTCGGCGGAAAACGCCACCATCGCCTTGCGGCCCGCCCTGGTGATCACCTACCAGCCGGTGACCGAGGTCGCCCGCGCCCAGTGGCCGGAATAGGGCGAGGGACGGCATGAAGCGCATCCCCGTGCGATGGGTCAAGGCCGGTCGCTTGGGATGCCTGCTGGTATTGGCCGCGGGCCTTGGTTCGTGCACTTCTTACCGGAGCGGAGGGGAAGTCTCCTCCGCTCCGTCTGTTTCCACCCCCGATTCCATTCCCGAGTCGATGCAGGCGCTGGGCGGGACATGGCTGCATGTGGCCGCTGAGAACGGCGAGTTGGACCGCATCCAGGCGCTGGTTGCGGACGGGTACGACCTGGAGGCCAAGGATCGCAGCGGCGCCACGCCCTTGCACCTGGCGGTACTGGAGGGACATCTGCCCGCGGTCCGGTTGCTTCTGGCCAAGGGGGCGCGGGTGGAGAGCCGCGACCACAATCTTTCCACGCCGCTGCACTTCGCCGCCTTTGCGGGCCGGACGGAGATTGCGCGGGAACTGTTGGACCGGGGCGCGCAGGTCGAGAGTCGGGACGGGACGGAGGCCACGCCGCTCTACTGGGCGGCGCTGTACGACCATGGGGAGACGATGGAGCTCTTGCTCTCGCGCGGCGCCCGGCTGGACTCGAGGGACGATGCGGGCAACACGCCGCTGCACGGCGCGGCGCTGGCCGGCAGCACCCAGGCCGTCAAACTCCTGCTCGCGCGCGGCGCGGACCGAGAGGTCAAAAACAAAGCCGGCCACACCCCGCTGGACCTGGCCAAGAGCTACGACCAGACCGAAGCGGCGGCGATACTCCTCGCTCCGTAAGGCTCGAAACCCCGACGCAACTGCACCGTGCACGCCGCAAAGCGAGCGGCCAGGCGTGGCCCCAGCACGCAAGCCCGGCTCGATGGGACCGGACGGCCCAGTTGCCGACGCTCTCCAGCAGACCGCAGTAGCGAGCTTTGCGGGATGGCGTCGGCATTCTCGCAGTAGCCGAGTTGCTCGAGGTGGGAGTTTGACATCGGGCGAGTTGAGGCGTTCGACGAAGGCTTCCTGGAGAGTGGCGGGGTCTTCGAAGTTCCAGATGGGGTGGACGCCCTTCTCGAACACGTCGGCCGCGGGGACCTCCACACGCCCAACGGCCAACTTCAGGAACCGCGGTACGACTGGGTCCGGCTCCAACCAGAGACGATAGGTTTTCATGGGTGTTCTCCTTTAGATTAATCGATTGAAATGGAAAGGGAGAAGTCGCTAAATAGTAGCTTCCCCTCGTTCTGGCCGATTCCTGATCAACACTGTTCGCTAGCGGATTGAGAGATTAGGGCGCTGCGGTATCAGCTCAATCGCGGTCGCAACGATCAACCTCTATTAGCGATCTGGATCGCGCCGACCCGAAAGAATCGCTACAAGATTCACCACTGCTGTCGTTGCCTCCGCGCACAAGGCAGCCTTGCGGAAGTCCGCGGTGCGAGCGTGCTGCAGACTGTTAGCCAAGTCAAGGGAAGCACGCGCATGGCGTCGTGCTTCTTCGTTCGGCCCCCCTGCGAGCTCAGAAGCAAAGAAGGCTGAAAGGCGTCGCTTTGCGTCGGTGTCGCTCGGCTCGATGCCGTCCTCGATCGGGTGTCGTTCGCGGTCCCAGACAATTTGAGCGACGGTTATCAGTATTTCTCGACAGAACAGCCCGACAGCTTGGAACTGAGGTGCGGTTTGAGCAGTCTCAAGTAGGCGGCGCATTTCTCCGAGATCACGATCGACGGCGGTCCAGCCGGTGAGTTCAACCGTCGGACGAACACCCGTAATCGAAGACGGTGCGAGTAGATCAATCAGTGGTTGAAAGATCTCCGACAAGTAATTCCGTCTTGACGAGTAGGAAGGCAAGTCGCCACTACTCCACTTGCCGTACCACGCCCAAAGGTCCCCATACGGATTGGGGTCCTCTATCCCCCGCCGTGCCAATTCCTCCCTGATGAGTATACGTCGTTTCACGTATTCCTGGTTGACGGTGTCAATTCGTGGTCCACCAGTCGCAACCGCGACCATCATGTTGCGTTGCGCTTCAATTTCGCGGATCAGATCGACGTTATCCACGACGTAGCCCTTCGCACCCCAATCTGGAGAAACCAAGCTTTCGCCCGCGGCTGGGCACGTCTTTCTGCTACTGCAGTCGGACCACGCCAACAGCCCTATCGACGCCCTGGACCTTCATTTTCCAGCCGGCACCGGATCGGAAAATCAGCACGTCAGGTCTGAATGCGTAGTGGTAATGATAGAAGTATTCACTCTGCTGCCAGATCTGCCCGTTGGCCAACTTAACGATTGTTTCACCCTCCCAGCCGTTGAATTCGCCATCGACCTTGCTTTCGATCACGGATGCAGACGCATTCGGCGCAACTCGTGCATGGCCTGACAAAGAGCGCTCTCCGATGGCGGCAGATGCCGCGTCCGCGGTAACGAGCTTCGCCTCTGCAGTATCTCGCTTAGCGACGAGTTTGTAGGGGTACAACGGATTCTTACTCTCTACCACCAGGATGTTGTCTGTTGGCAGCCACAGGCTAGAATTGATTCTGTCTAGGGCGCTGACCTCCCACAGCGAATCATCTTCAAGTCGAATAAATTGGCCGTTGCGGGTGTTTTCCTTGATCCAGTGTTTCTCCCCCACGCCCGCATATGCACTGGCCGTGCGCGGTGGTGCTGGCTCCTGAGTCTGCAGCAACCACTCACCCTGGTCTAGGGAGGCCGCGGTAGGCGCAAAGAGTTTCCTCTCCAATTCGAAAAGGGTGCCGAGGCTATACTGCCGCCAGTCGATCGAGATGCCGGTAGTCTTTGAGATGCGGCTCGCGATGCTGACCCTGGACTGCGCGTCAACAAGGCTCAGGACCGAGGACTTCTGCCAGTCGAAGCTGATGCCATAGTCATCCTTGATGCTCTTGGCGAGGTTGAGACGCGCTTGCACGTCCAGTAACTCAAGGGCCGAGTGCTTTCGCCAGTCAATACGGACCCCGTGCTCCTGCAGAACAGTTTGGGCAATTTGCCTCCGCCACGAAGTGTTTTGAAAAACGGATTCATCCAGTTCCTGAAGAGGGCTGGCAGCGTCGGGACTACTCGCAACCTGAATGGACTGGACAGCCAACAGGAGAAGACCGCTAACGTGGTTAGCCAAGGCCTGCTGTTCGGACGGGGTAAGCTTGTTGAGGCCCGCAGAACCTCTGGTCTCCTCGGGAAAGAGGTAATCAAACGGGATCGGTTGTCCGGCATCTTGCGCGAGGGCGTCGTTGACGGTTGCGAACTGGAGAAGCAACAAGATGGGTACCATGGTCAGGCGCATGGCGACACCTCCAGTACGGATTGTTGGAGATTCTCAGAACTTGACGGAGTGGTGTCAAGGTGAAAAACCGCCCTTGGCAGGAGGATGAACGGGGGCGGCTTCGTAAAAAGGGAGTCGCCCCCTCCTGGGTTGGCGGGTTGGCTTGAAGAGGATGGCTGCGGTCGGTGGAAGGTGGGGGGAGTAGAGGTTGGGGAGGTGCTACGCCGTGACTGGCGCGGTCCCAATGAGGCTTTCGAAGCGAGCGATGTCTTGTTGGATCAGTTGGCGGGCAGCGTCGAGGTCGGCGGGTTTGAGGTGGGGCATCTCCGCCAGTTCGCGGATGCGGTTGAAGGCGACCAGTTTGCCCAGGTCGGTGTCCTGCTGCAGGAGCGCCTCCACGTCATCCAGGTACTCGATGGACTCGCCCATCAGGCTCGGCAGGCTCGCGGTGGAGAGTTTTCCATCGGAGATCTTCGTGCTGAGGCTTTCGAGCAGTTCGGCGGGAATCGCGCCCGGGGTGCTGGACCCGCGTGCCAAGCAGGTACCCTGCCCTTTCATTCCATCCCCAGGTTCTTCAGTATCTTCTTGGCCAGGGGTTCCTTGATCTCGATGTGTCAGGGACCACTTCGGTCGCCCCAGTCTTCGGATTGATCCAAAGGGAGTGCGTGGCGCCTTCCCGCTTCAGGTAGCAACCGGCGATTCTCAGCTGCCGCTCCAAGTCCCTTTGCTTCATCCAATGACGACCGTTTCCTGAATGGCGTCTTCGGGCAACCCGCGAAGAACGTCGGCCCTGCGGTCCTCAAGGATGAGCTCGATGGCGTTGCGGAGACTCTCCTTGGTCTCCTGGATCGTCTCGCCCTGTCCGTTGGCGCCGGGTACTTCCGCACAAATCGCCCAGTAACCACCCTCCGGTGCAGGTTCGATGATCGCGGTGAATTCGGCCTTCATCTCTCCCCTCCTGCGCGCTGAAACGGCCCCGCGCGACGACTGCGACCGTCCCTAACAGTCAAGCGCGGACGGCCGACTCGATGGTCGGTACGCGACCAAGCCGTGTCAAGTTGAGTCCCAGCCGTGTAAGCTCGACAAAAACGCCCCGCCTTGACTGCTCAGCTGGAACGTTTCCATAACACAAAAGGACATGATAGCGATGAGTGAGTAGCAAAGGCGGCGTCTATTGGTATTGGAGGCGGTGGTGGCGCGGAAGACGAGTCCGGCCGGGGCGGCGGACTCATCGAGGACCCGCCCTCTCTTCTCTCGCACGTGATATTTCGGAAACCGGCGTCAAACGCCCCACCTCTCCACAAGGCTCTCGTAAGGCTGCGGCAGCCCGTGTTCCGCCAGCGTCTGGAACACGGCGACCGCGTTGGCCAGGGGCACGCCCGCGTCCAGGTGGAATTGAAATTCCAGCGGACCCCCGTCGTTTTCCATCAGCGTTCGCTGAACCCATGCCCGCACGTCCACCGGCTTGCCGAAGCACAGCATCTGCGCGTCCGGAATCACGTCCAGCTTCACCTTCGGACCCACCAGCCGCCGGCTCTCCGCCACGCTCGTGTTGGTCCCGATGTTGAACACCGCGAGATGGTGAACCTTCGACATCGGCTCCAGCACGTGATCGCTGCCGCCGCACGAATGAATCCGCACCGGCCCCCACACATCCACCATCGCGTTCATGGCCGGTATCACCGCCTCTTCCCAGTGCTGCGGCGACAGGAGGCACCCCGAGCACTCCCCGATGTGGATGCCCGTCACGCGCAGCTCCGCCCGCTCCGAAAACAGCCGGATCAGATGATTGTAGACCTCCGAAATCCACATCAACCGCTCCAAGGCGGCGGAGAAGTCCTCCAGCAGGAGCACGAAGAAGTCCTCGCCCCACAGCTTCTGCGCCGTTGTGACCGGACCATGCACCGTCGCCCGCCCCGACCGATCCCAGAAGAACGGCGGAAAAACATCCACGTCGCCGCCGTACTTCGCTCTTAATTCATCAAGTTGGGAGAGAAACGTGCGGATGGGCTCGCGCTCGTCCCACCGGATGCTTCGCAACTGTGAGAGATCGTCCACTCCCCGCAGCGGCGTCACGGTGATGTCCGGGTCCTTGTCGCCGGGAAAAACCAAGTCCGCCCCCAGCGCCGCGCCCACAATCAGGTTGGGTTGCAGTCCGCCTACCTGCCGATAGGGGCGGGGTTGGTGCGACAATTGCACCAGGTGCGCCTCGGCGTTATAGATGGGATACGGCGCGTACTCCCGCTCCGCCCAGCGCGCGATCGCCACGTCCTGCTCCCACCGATGCTCCGGGTCATAGTAATAGCACCGGTCGAAGACAAACCCTCCCCGCCGCGCCATCACCCCGATGGCCACGGAACCCAACGCCCGCACCCCGCTGGACGACTGCATTGTCGCTTCAACCCTCTCTCAGTGCACGATCACTACCGCGCCCAGGAAATTCCTGGCTTGAGAAGTCCGGCGCAGGCGCAGCACGCTGCGCAGCTACGGCGTCCTGATGCCAGGTAAGGCGTCGCCGACGTAGTGTAATAATGATCGGGATGGTTCGGGCATTCCTGCCCGAGTCGCAGACTTCGAGGTCCGCGCCGGGCGCCACCCTTTTGTATTCAAAGGGGTGCATGTCCGCCCGCCAGCCATCGAAGAAGACCAGCCACAGCTCCACCCTTTTGAGTACAAAACGGGGGCGCCCACACGACTATCACAGCGGCTGGATGGTCACGTCCCAGGCCGGCTCGTCGCTCTCGGGGCCCTGCGGCTCGGCCAGCGTGTACTCCGCCGTCAGCGTCTCGCCGGCGATCCACGGCATATGCGCGCGCAAGGCGTCAATGTGACCCGTTGCAAGGGACGCACCTCCGTGCGGATGCGCTGCGTATAGTGCAACCCTGTTGCTTGCGCAGCTCCTGAATGTCGCGTGTCACGTCGCGCGCGATGCCTTCCAAGAGCAGCTCGCGCGTCACCTCCAGCGAGAGTACCACCACCAGGTTGCCGTCCGCCGCCACGCCCTCGCTCTCGCGCGTCGGCAGGTACTCGAGTTCATACTCCTCGCGCTCCAGCGTAACCTCTCCCGCGCGCCCTGCCGTCCGGGAGAAAGCTCGAACCTGCCCTCGCGCGCCGCCGCCAGAACCGCCGGAAACGCCCTGCCCAACCGCGGCCCCAGCGCCTTGCCGTCCGGCTTGCAGCGCAGCGCCACGTGCTCGGACGGATCGGGCATGAATTGCAGCTCTTTCACGTTCAGCTCATTTTTAATCTCAGATTCAAAGTCAGATAAGAGCGCCGCGTCCACGCCGGAAACCCATAGCGACGCCAGCGGCTGCCGCACCTTCAACCGATGCCGTTCCCGCACCTGCCGCCCCAGATTGGCGATCGCCCGCACCGGTCGGTCCGTGACTCCAGCGCCTCGTCCACGTGCTCCGGATGCGCCGCCGGCCAGTCGCACAGATGCACCGACTCCCCGCCGCACAGGCCCCGATACAGCGTCTCCGCGATGAAGGGAGCCAGCGGCGCTGCGACCTGCGCGAACTCGCGCAAAACAAAATAGAGCACGTCATAAGCGGCGCGGTTCTCGGGCTTGTCCGACTCCTCCAGAAACGCCGCCGGCTCTGCCAGATGTACCAGTTGTTGAGCGTCTCGATGAGCTCCGCATCGCTTCGTGCATCCGGAAACTATGTCATAGTTCTCCGCTACCGCGGCGACCCGCTGCTTCACCCTCTCCAGCTTGGAGAGAATATATCGGTCCAACCGGCTCGCGCGGGCAAGCTCCAGCACCCCCGGACGGTACCCCGCAATATTGGCATAGGTGCAGAAGAAGTGATACGCGTTCCAGAGCGGGATCAGATACGTTCGCAGCGCCTCCTCCACGTCCTTCTCGTCAAGCGCAGGTTGCCCCGCGCACGACCGACGACGACAGGAGGCAGATGCGCATGGCGTCGCTGCCCTCGCGGCCCACCACGTCCATCGGGTCCGGATAATTCTTGAGCCGCTTGCTCATCTTCCGCCCGTCCGCGGCGAGTACCACGCCGTGACAGATGCAGTTCGAGAACGGCGGCTTGTCGAACAACGCCGCCGCCAGTACGACCATGGTATAAAACCATCCCCGCGTCTGCGCGATGTACTCCACAATAAAGTCCGCCGGAAAGTTCTTCTCGAACCACTCCTTGTTCTCGAACGGATAATGCACCTGCGCGTACGGC
This sequence comes from bacterium, assembly GCA_015075175.1. GTDB lineage: Bacteria > Hinthialibacterota > Hinthialibacteria > H5-UNCL2 > H5-UNCL2 > H5-UNCL2. Next base: position 143,313 of record JABTUV010000005.1, on the reverse strand, counting down.
ATGGCCCCGGACTCGAACCAGCAGTCCAGCACGTCCGGCACGCGCCGGAAGTTCCCGCCCCGGGCGACGGAAACACCACCTCGTCGATGGCGGGCCGATGCAGGTCGGTGATGGACCTGCCCCAACGTCTCGAGAGGTCCTCCAGTGAGCTCGGCACGTAAATCTCACCCGTCTTGTCGCAGCGCCATACCGGAATCGGCGCGCCCCAGTAGCGCGTGCGCGAGATGTTCCAGTCGTGCGCGTTCTCCAGCCACTTGCCGAACCGCCCGTCGCGGATGTGCGCCGGAATCCAGTTGATCTTCTGATTGGCCGCCAGCATGGACGCCTTGATCTTCTCGACGTTGAGAAACCACGTCGAGATGGAACGATAAATCAGCGGCGAATCGTCGCGCCAGCAGTGGGGATAGTTGTGATCGACCGTCTCCTGCCGCACGAGCATCCCGCGCTCCTTCAGGTGCTTGTGATGATGTGCGGATTGGCGTCGTGCACCATCTGGCCGGCGAATCCGCCACTTCACTTCAGAAACATCCGGCGTTATCCACGGATTGGGACCGGGGATGTTTCGCGCCGCGCCCAGCCAGTCGTCCTCGCCGAAAGCCGGCGCGATGTGCACGATGCCCGTCCGTCCTCGGTCGACACGAAATCCGCCACCACCACCTGAAAGCCGTTGGGCGTGTCCTGGAAATAGGGAAACAGCGGCTCGTAGCTCATCCCCGCCAGCGCCTCGCCGGGAACCGTCTCCACCCGCTCGGCGCCCTTCAAGAGCTTGGCGTAGGCCTCGTGCCGCGCCGCCGCGATGTAGTAATCCTCCCCGTCCAGGCGCAGCCGCTCGTAGGCGATCCCGCCCCCACCGCCAGCGCCACGTTGGAGGGCAGCGTCCACGGCGTCGTCGTCCAGGCGAGAAAATAAGTCGGCCGCTCGGTGTCTCTCACTTTGAATCTTAGGTGTGACCGACGGGTCCTGGCGGGGACGAAACGAATCGTCCAGCCGCGCCTCGAAGTTCGAGAGCGGCGTCTGGCAGCGATAACAATAGGCCACCACCCGCTCCCCTCGTAGATCAGCCCCTTCTGCCACAGATCATGGAACACCCGCAGAATGCTCTCCATGTAGGAGAGGTCCATGGTCTTATAATCCCGCTCGAAATCCACCCAACGCCCCAGCCGCGTGATGATGCGCTCCCATTCCCGGGTGTAGCGCATGACCGCCTCCGCGCAGCGCGCGTTGAACCGGTCCACCCCGTAGGCCTCGATCTCCCGCTTGCCGGAAATCTCCAGCTCCTTCTCGATTTCGTTCTCAATCGGCAGGCCGTGGCAGTCCCAGCCGAAGCGCCGATCCACCGTCCGCCCCAGCATGGTGAACAGCCGCGGGATGGTGTCCTTGATGTAGGATGTGAGAATGTGGCCATAGTGCGGCAGCCCGGTCGCAAACGGCGGCCCGTCGTAGAAGACGTAGTCACGCGCCCCTGCGCCTGCCGCCGCCGGATCGACTCCCTGAAGGTGTCATGCTCCCGCCAGTACGCCAGCACCTCCTCCTCCATTGCGGGGAAGTCCAGCTGGGGCGAAGTCACGGGGAAGTACGGTTTGCTCATCATGTCCTCACGGCTTTGTTCGGGTCGGATTGAAATAGGAGAAAGTCGGGTTGCGCCCCCTTCCGCAAAAGGGGGCTAGGCAATGGCGATGGGAAGGATCAATTGCATATCCGTCACGTTGCCGATCATCCTCGATTTTGCTTCATTCTGCACGGGCGGTACGGCACTGTCAAGCCGCCTGACGAAGTGTTACGACGGGTGACCAAGGGCGTGCAGCCGCAAAGTCTCGCGGCTGCGGGATTCTCCACCTCTCCTTGAGGGAGAGGTCGCTCGGCGGAGCGAAGCGCAGCCGAGCGGGTGAGGGGGAAACCCGCCTTTACGCCACGCCCCCCTCACTCCTAACCCTCTCCCCAAGGGAGGGATTTCACTCTCCCTGAGGGAGAGGTCGGCGCGCGAAGCGCCGGGTGGGGAAACCCGCCTTACGCCGCGCCCCCCTCAACTGGCCTCTCCCCAAGGGAGGGATTTCACCTCCCTGAGGGGAGAGGTCGCTCGGCAGAGCGAGCGCAGCCGAGCGGGTGAGGAACCCGCCTTTGCGCCGCCCCTCACTGGCCCTCTCCCCAGGGAGGATTTCACCTCTCTCCCTGGGGAGAGGTCGGCGCAGCGCCGGGTGAGGAGCGCCTCCACTCCCCCCGCCAGGCCGGGCGGCTCCCCATTGGCGTATCATACCCCAACCACCCGACCGGAGGTGCAACTCCATGTCGCATCGTGCGCCCATCCTCGGCTTCATCGCAGCCGTCATTTTGGGAGTCTCCACCATGACGCCATTCTCCAACGCAGAGACCGACGCGCCCGGCCTGTCCGCCTCCCCACAGGACCTCGCCTGGTGGAAAGAGGCGCGCTTCGGCATGTTCATCCACTGGGGGCCTGTCAGCCTCGCCGGAACCGAGATCGGCTGGTCGCGCCGGGCGCCGCGCCCCGGCGTCCGCTTCACCATGGACCCCGGTACCGTCCCCGCCGAGGAGTACGACAACCTCTACAAACAGTTCAATCCCACCCGCTTCGATCCCGACGAATGGGTCCGCGTCGCCCGCGCCGCCGGCATGAAGTACCTGGTCTTTACTACCAAGCACCACGACGGCTTCTGCGAATGGGACAGCCAGCTGACCGATTACAAGATCACCAACTCTCCCTACGGGAAAGACATCGTGAAACTGCTCGCCGACGCCTGCCATCGCGCCGATATGCCGCTCGGCTTCTACTACTCGCAGCCCGACTGGCATCATCCCGACTATCGCACCGAACGCCACGACAAGTATCTCGAGTACATGCACGGGCAGTTGCGCGAGCTTCTGACCAACTACGGCAAGGTCAGCATTCTCTGGTTCGATGGTTTGGGAGGAAAGAAGGAGGACTGGAAGTCGGAGGAACTCCTGCCCATGCTGCGGAACCTGCAGCCGGGCCTCCTCATCAACAATCGCGCCGGCCTGCCGGCGGACTTCGACACCCCCGAGCAGCGCATCGGCCGCTTTCAAATGGACCGGCCCTGGGAATCCTGCATCACCATCGGCACCCAGTGGGCCTACAAGCCCGACGACGAGATGAAGTCGCTCCCGCAGTGCATCGAGACGCTGGTCAAGTGCGCGGGCGGGGACGGCAATCTCCTCTTCAACGTGGGACCGATGCCGGATGGCCGCATCGAGCCGCGCCAGGTGGAACGCCTGCACGAGATGGGCCAATGGCTGGAAATGCACGGCGAGAGCATCTACGGCACGCGCGGCGGCCCCATCCTGCCCGGCGCCCTCCTGGCCAGTACCCGCAAGAACAACACCATCTACCTGCACATGCTGGACGCGGCGTGGATGAATGGGAACGTCGTGCTTCCGCCCATGCCCGTAGTTGCGCAGCGCCTCGCCCCGAGTAGGCCGCAGGCCGTATCGAGGGGTGCTGCTGCGCCGATCAAGATCGTCTCCGCGCGCGTCCTGCCCTCCGGCACGGCCACGCTCTCGCCGGCGGAGAATGGGCTGCTCTTGTCCATCCCGCCCGAGTATTTCGATCCCGTCGATACCGTGGTCGCGCTGGAACTCTCCGGCCCCGCGATGGACATCCCGCCCTTCGCGCTGCCCAACACGTCGTTGTCTACCGGCAAGCCGGCGACCGCCTCCAACGTCTATCGGAACGAGCCGCAGCACACCGCCGACAAGGCGGTCGACGGCGACTTCGGTACGCGCTGGGCCACGGACGCCGGCGCCATGTCGGCCTGGCTGGAAGTGGACCTGGGCGCGCCCACGGCCTTCAACGCCGCGCTCATCTCCGAAGACTACGGGCGCGCGCGCAGGTTTGAAATCCAGTATCTCGACGCAGAAACCTGGAAGACGGCCTACCGCGGCGGGAAGATCGGCTATCGGCTGAAGGCGAAGTTCCCCACCGTCACGGCGCAAAAGGTGCGGCTCAATATATTGGAAGCGGAAGAGGGGCCGACCATTTGGGAGTTCCAACTCTCAAAGCTCGATTAGAGCATTTTAAATAATTCTGTAGCCGTCCGAGCGCGCGTGTGCTATACCGTGGACATGGCTACATTATCAAACGACCTACGCGAACGGATTTTGGCGGCTTACGACCGAGGAGACAGCACGCGCTTGCAGGTGGCGGAGCGCTATGCGGTCTCGCTGGGCATGGTCAAGAAACTGTTGCAGCAACGGCGCAGGACGGGCGACATTGCGCCTCGGCACCGTTTCTCGGGCCGCAAGCCGAAGATCACGACCCAACACCAGAGGCGGTTGAAGCGGTTAGTGGACAAAGACCCGGATCTGACCCTGGAGGAATTGCGCGCCGCGATCGGAATTGATTGTACGCTGCCCGCCATTCATTACGCCCTGCGACGGATCGGTCTGTCGCTAAAAAAAAGTCGCTCCACCCCGCGGAGCTGAAGCGCCAAGCGATCCGATACGCCCGGGCGCGCTGGGCTCGAAGCCTGGCTGGGGTGGTGCACCGCCGTCTGCTCTTCATTGATGAATCCAGCGCCAAGACCAACATGACTCGGCTCTACGGACGGGCGCCCCGCGGAATCCGCGTTCACGACTACGTACCCCAATCTCGTTGGCATACCACGACCATGATCGCCGCCGTGGTCCGCAAAGGTCCACAGGCGGCCTGGGTCTTGGAGGGGGCCATCGACGGCGCCGCGTTCCACGTCTGGGCCGAACAAGTACTTGCGCCAACCTTGGAGCCGACCGACATCGTGGTCATGGACAACCTTTCCGTCCATAAGAATCCCCAAGCCCGTGCCGCCATTCAAGCGACCGGCGCAACCATCCGGGACTTGCCGCCCTATAGTCCCGATCTCAATCCCATTGAAAAAATGTGGAGCAAAATCAAGGCATCTCTACGTAAGGCCAAGGCACGCGAACCCGAGACACTGCTACAGGCCATCGGTTACGCCTTGCAGCAGGTCACACGCGACGAAATTGCTAATTGGTTTACCTCATGCGGCTACAGTTTATTTTAAAATGCTCTAGCCCGGAACTCGCCGGAAATCGGTGACTCCCCCGCCCGTCGGTGCTATTCTCAACCGACCATCCGCGCGGAGACAACCGTGGAGAAGAAGATCGCACTGGCCATGACGGGCGCGTCCGGCGTCATCTACGGCGTTCGCACCGTGGCGGCGCTCTTGGCGCGCGGCTGCCGCATAGACCTCACGCTCTCCCCCGCGGCCCGGGAAGTCCTGGCCGAAGAGATGGGCGTCACGCTGGGCAGCCCGCCCGCGCTCGCCGACCTCTGGCCCCATCCCTCCGGTCTCACCTACTATCCTCCCACCCAGGTCGCCGCCCCCATGGCTTCCGGCAGCAACCGCTACGACGCCTACATCGTCGTCCCGTGCAGTACCGGCAGCATGGGACGCATCGCCTCAGGCACGTCGGACAACCTCGTGGGCCGCATGGCCGAGGTCGCCCTCAAGGAGCGCCGCCCCCTCATCCTCGTCCCCCGCGAATCCCCCTACTCCACCATCATGCTGGAGAACATGACCCGCCTCTCCCGCGCCGGCGCCATCATCCTGCCCGCCTCCCCCGGCTTCTACCACCACCCCAGCGACATCAACGAACTGGTGGATTTCGTGGTGGGACGCATCCTGTCCCACCTCGGCTTCTCCGACCGCCCCGGACCCGCCGGCTGGACGCCCAAGGCGCCATGAACGCCCTCCGCCCGCTGCTCGAAAAAACCGCCGCCTTTCTCGACCTGGTCAAGTTCGCCCATACCATCTTCGCCATGCCCTTCGCCCTCATGGCCGTGCTCGTCGTCTCAGACGGTCTGCCGCCGCTCGCGCCCTTTCTCTGGATTCTCCTGGCCATGGTCTCCGCGCGCACCGCGGCCATGACCTTCAACCGCATCGCCGACCGAACCATCGACGCGCGCAATCCCCGTACCCGCAACCGCCCCCTGCAAACGGGCCGCGTCAAGCTATGGGAGGCCTGGACGCTGTGGGCCGTCGCGTCCGGCCTCTTCATCCTGGCCGCCGGCCGGCTCAACCCCCTCGCATTCACGTTGAGCTGGCCCGTGCTCGCCATCCTCTGCGGTTACTCCTTCATCAAACGCTTCGCGCCCGTCGCCCATCTGGTGCTGGGCCTGGCGCTCGGATGCGCGCCGCTGGGCGCCTGGATCGCCCTGGCCGGACGCATCGAGGCGCCCCCGCTGGTCCTGGGCCTGGCGGTGCTTTTCTGGGTCGCCGGCTTCGACGTCATCTACGCCTGCCAGGACGACGAACTGGACAAGAATTTGGGATTGCATTCGCTGGTCACGGCGCTGGGACGGCGGCGGGCGCTCCTGGCCAGCCGCCTCTTTCACGTCCTGGCCGCCGCGCTGCTGCTTGTATTCGGCGCGACGGCGCACTTGGGAGGCTGGTACTACGCCGGGGTAGTCATCGCCGCGGTCGCGCTGGCCTGGGAGCAGAGCCTGGTCTCGCCCGGCGACCTCTCGCGCGTCAATACCGCCTTCTTCACCGCCAACGGCCTCGTCGGCCTCTCACTCTTTGGCTTCACCGCGGCGGATATCCTGCTATAATCCGGGCTTGGGACAGTCGCCGATTTCCGCCGATCGTCCTTTCTCAAACCGACAAGACGCCTTCGGAAATCGGCGCCTGTCCCTCACCCTACCCCGACCTGCGTTTCGGGAGGACAAGATGAAGAAGTCCCATCGCCTGTCTCGCCGCGCGTTCATGCAAAGTTCCGCCGCCGCGCTGGGAACCCTGGCCGCGCCCGCCTTCATTCCCGCCACCGCCCTGGGACGGGACGGCGCCGTCCCGCCCAGCGAACGCATCGTCATGGGCTGCATCGGCCTCGGCAGCCAGGGCAGCTACGACATGCAGGCCTTCCTCTACCAGTCCGACGTGGAAGTGGTCGCGGTCTGTGACGTCGAGACCGAGTCCAACCTCTATTACGGCGGCCAGGTCCTGGGACGGGAGCCGGCGCGCCGCTTCGTCGACAGCTACTACGCCCAAAAGTATCCCGATCGCACCGGCGCGGGCTGCGCCGCCTACCGCGACTTCCGCGATCTCCTCGCCCGCTCCGATATCGACGCAGTCACCGTGGTCACCCCCGACCACTGGCACGCCGTCATTTCCATCGCCGCCGCCGAAGCGGGCAAGGACATCTACTGCGAAAAGCCGCTGGCCAACAGCATCCCCGAGGGCCGCGCCGTCTGCAACGCCATCGCTCGCACCGGTCGCATCCTGCAGGTCGGCAGCCACGAGCGCTCGCGCGACAACGCCCGCCTGGCCTGCGAACTCGTGCGCAACGGACGCATCGGCCGCCTCTCCACCATCCGTGTCAATCTGCCCATCGACAATCCCGAGCAGAAGCCCACACCCCCCCAGCCCGAGATGCCCGTCCCGCCCGGCTTCGACTACGACATGTGGCTGGGACCCGCGCCCTATGCCCCCTATACCCCCCTGCGCTGCCACTTCTCCTTCCGCTACATCCTCGCTTACTCCGGCGGCGAGATCACCGACCGCGGCGCCCACATCATCGACCTGGCGCAACTCGGCCACGGCACGGACCATACCGGCCCGGTCGAGATCACGGGGTCAGGCTGGCGGCCCACCGACGGCCTCTTTGACACCTTCATGGGTTACGACTTCGAGTGTCGCTACGCGGACGGCGTGCGCCTGATCGGACAATGCGGCGGCGTGCGCGGCGTGCGCTTCGAGGGCGACCGAGGTTGGATTTTCATCCACATCCACGGCGGCAACCTGGAGGCCGATCCGCCTTCGCTCCTCTCCGAGCGCATCGGACCGGGCGAACTGTCGCTGGGCCGCAGCCCCTGGCATCAGCGCGATTTTCTTAACTGCGTGCGCTCCCGCCGGCAACCCATGGCCCCGGCGGAAGTCGGCCAGCGCAGCGTCTCCATCTGCCACCTGGTCAACCTGTGTCTGCTCACGGGGCGGCCCCTGCGCTGGGACCCCGAGCGCGAGGCCGTCCTGGGCGACGACGAGCAGGCCCGCCTCCTCTCCCGCCCCCTCCGCGCCCCCTGGCACGTGTAGGAAAAAATTGGGGTCAGCGCCTATTTTTGCAAGGTAATGGCCACGATCAAGCCGATCTTGGCCACAAAAATAGGCGCCGGTGCGCGATGCGCACCCTACTTCATCGCCATCGGTCGCGGCACGACCAGCGCCGACAGTTGCGGAATGTCAAACGCCTCCAACAACCCGAACGTGAAGTAAGTCGGCTCCGCATCTATGCTGGTGTCCTTCTCGATGATCTCCTGCAGCGTCCGCATCCCGCCGCGCGTCTCCAACTCGGCGAAGGCCTCCGGTTCCAATCCGGCGGCGACCAGCGCAGCCAACCCCGCGCGCGGACCGATGGAAACAAGCGACAGCGACGCCGCGCCCCGTTCCTTCTTCACCCAACGCGCCACCGCCGCCAACTGGCTCGCCTGAATGCCCATCGGCCGACCCCCCGACGACGAAATATGCACCGAGTAACGCACCGGGTTCCAGTCGAACGCGCTCTCGCCGATGAAGAGCGGATCCACCACGAACACGCGCGCGCCCGCGTTGACCAGCTCCTCCACCTCGCGCGTCGCCCCCGCATGACCGCCGTCGGCCACCAGCATTACCGTCCGCTTCGCTTCCCCCTTGGCGACTTCCACCGCGCACAGCGTCCACGTCTCGTCCGCGTCAAAGGTCGCCAGCCTCCACCACGTCGCCGCGACCGGCCCGGCGGTCTCCGGCGTCGAACCCACCACCTTCACCTCGTAATCCTGCCAACGCACGATCTGCGCCAGCTCCTCGCGCTTCCGGTTCTGCCAGGCGGCAAGCTCCGCCGGTTCCCCGGGTACGGTCGCGTCGCGCGGCAGGGTCTGCGCCAGCTGGCGCGCCAGCGAGTTGAACGTCGCGTTGCCCTCCGGCACGGGCACGGTCAACTCCGCCGGCGTCTTGTACTCGCTGGCGGAGTCGATCTCGGTCGTGTTCCAGTCGGCACGGCCGTCGTAGAAGAAGTCCCGCAGCATGGTGTAAAACGTCTGGCGGTTGTCTACCCCGTAATTGTGGCCTTCATCGTGATTGACGTGGGTGCGCAGGCGCTCGGGCGCGCCCAGCAGTTGATAGACCGGCGAGGCGGCCTCGACCAGGGTTGCAGCGCCCTCCGCCTTGAAGCAGCAGCAGTTGTCCTTGGCGTTGTAAGTAAGGCGGGCGGGCCGCGGCGCCAGAAAACACGTGAGATGCGTATAGTCCGCCGTCATGGCCAGGTCGACCGGCGCCTGCTCGGAGTCGCCCAGGTCCCAAGTCTGCCGGGCCCGGGTGCGAAAGCCGGAGTAGCCGGCGACCGGCATGGAGAGTTTCACGCGCGTGTCCAGCGACGACAGGATGATGGTCTGCCAGCCGCCGCCCGACAACCCCGTCACCGCCAGCCGCTCCGGATCGGCGTTGGGCAGCGACAAAGCACGTCGATGCCGCGCGCCATCGCCTGGTAGAACACCGCCACGCCCGACACGCCGCACAGGTCCAGCTGGTTCATGCGCCCGTGCGCAAAACCGCGCCGCATCTGCCCGTAGCCGATCCACTCGGGCGCCAACGCGATCATGCCCCGCTTGGCCTCGTTGATGCAGCGCGCCTGGTAGTGCTCCCATGCGATGCCTTCCGGCGTATGCCCGTTGACGTTGAGGACCACGGGAACCTTGCTGGAGAGTTTCTCCGGAACGTACAGCACCGCGAGAATCAGAGTCCCGGCAGCGCCTCGTGGCGCAGGGTTTTCATCAGGTAGCCGGGTCCGCCCGGGATCTCGCCCCACCCACTCGATCCTGGGTTCGGGCGAACGCCACGACTCCGGCACGCCGCGGAATATGATGCTCTCCAGCGTCTCCTCGCGCAGGTTGTCTGCGTATTCCCTCCACGCCTCCGCTGACTGCAGCCGCGGCAGATCGGCCACGTAAGGATTCAGGATAGTCCATCGTCTCCTCGCGGGCTGCAGGATCAGATCGCGCGGCAACAGGCGTTTGCCCAGCAGCGCGGCGGTCTCCGCCGCCAGGCCGGACGACAGGGGTGATAGACCCAGGACGATGGTGGTGAGCGTGCGCAGCGCCTGACGTTCTTACCTCAACGGTAGACTGGTTGATTCAGGACAAGCGCGCCGTATTCTGGGCTTAGTCCGGGGCGGGGAAAGGGAAAAAGGGGAGGATCATACTGCTACCCATCCCTGCTCCCATGCCGTCCATCTCGTCCCGCGAAACCTACTACGGCGGCCAGGAACACCTGGCTTGGGAAGTCGGGCGCAGGCGCAGCACGCTGCGCAACTACGGCGTCTCGATGCCGGGTATAGCGTGGCCGACGTAGTAAGCCGTGTCCGGAAGTAGGCCGTCTGCGGCCGTATCGAGAGGCACGGCGACTCACCTCCACCAGTTCCCTCCTACGGCGTCGTCAGGTAGTACTCCCGGAAGACCAGAAGGTCCAGCGCGTCGACTACCCCGTCCCCGTTCAAGTCGGCATAGTAGAAGGCGGGGGCATTGCGCACTCCGTCCAAGAAGCCGCGACTCTCCGGCGCCTCGTCGGCCACGTCGGGGAAGCCGTCTTCGTCGCGGTCCCGCAGATACGGCAAGTGCTGCCCGTAGGCCTCGGCGATGTTGGTCCCGGCCGAGGAACGCACCACGCTGCCGTCCCCTCCGACCGCCGGACCCTCGATCAAGAGCGGCGTGGCGAACAGCCACTCCGCGTTGAGCCGCTCGACTCCCGTGTCCCGCCCCGCGACCATGAAGTGTTCGCTGATCTCGCCGTCGCCGTCGATGTCGGCGGGAACCTGGTCGGTCATGTAAAGCTGCAGCGATTCCAGGTACGCGACCACCGCCCGCCGATCCGCCTCGCTGGCGCCGACATAGGCCTCGCGGCTCGCCTCTGCCTCGCCGCCGTGGCGGCGGATGACGCCGTCCAGCGTCATGTCCTGCCCCGCATGGCCCCACGGCAGTCCCGATCCCACCCCCCACAACGGCGCCGTCCGCCATAACTTCTGCACGCTCCCGTCATACAGCACCTGCTGGAACTCCGGCCCCATGTCGTGATGCTTGAAGTCCGAGTAGATGCCCGTCACGAGAAAGCCCCCGTAGTTGGGAATCTCGTTGCCGTTCTCGTAGTGATGAAGCCGGACGAGCCTGCCCTCCATACGCTCGGTCGAGGCGTTCCAGACCACGTCGAAGTCGAAGAAGCGGCGGTCGCCGGGGTAGGCCTGGGTATAGTCGGCGGGAGCGTGGTTGCGCGGCTGAATCCGCCAATTGGGTACGTGGCAGGAGAGGCAGCCGAAGTCGCCGAGCCGCGCCTGGCCGCGCGCCGTCTCGGCGGTCTGCCGGCCCAGCCCGGGACGCGGCGCGTTCAGCATGTACCACTCCGCCATGTCCAAGTCGCCTTCCGTGATCTCGCAGATGGCGCCGTCCCGGTCGGGATCGTCGATCGAGATGCCGACCGAGTTGGTCTCCAACCCGTAGTCCATCGGCTTGTGGGTCCAGACCTGCTGCGCGCCGGCGTTGGACACGCCCGTCAGTCCGTCGTTCTCCGGATCGGCCAGCGACGTGGGATCATTGGCCTGCATGCCGGTGTGGGCATGGATCGGGTTCCAGTAAAAGGCGCGGTTGGTGGGATTGAGGCCCCCGCCCGGCTCGCCCCAGCCGAAAATGGTGGTAAAGAAGTTGAAGCCGGCCACGCTGGCGTCGGACAGACTCCGTGCGGCGCGCAAGAGCTTGCCTTCGCCGTCCACGTACCAGACGCTGAAGATGGCGTTGAGGTCGGGCCGGCCGTCGCCGTCCTCGTCGGCGTTCCTGCCGTACACGATGGGCGGCGCGCCGGGTGCGGGGGCGACCGCCAGCGTGGCGCCGTTCATCTCCGCCTTGGAGACCCACCCATCCCGGTTGGCATCCATCTGCGCCAGCAACTGCAGCCGCACCTGCCAGCCGATCATCTCCACCAGCCCACCGCCGAAAAAGTGCGGCGTGTTCCGTCCCAACCCCCCCGACTTGGCGAAATTGACGCCCCCGCCCGCGTCCCGGTACGGGATGTTATGACACCCCCCGCAGCTCACCTGGTCGTTGGCCACGATCGTGGGCGTGCGCCCGTCCGGCAGCTTGCCGCTGAAGTTCGAGACGGCCCGCCCGAAAACCCCGTCCCGCAGCTGGAACTCCCGCTGCGTCAGGTCCTTGCCCAACTGGTAGCCCAGCCAGGGATCGCGCCACTGCAAATACGCGCTGCCCCCCGCCAGGTTCCGGTCGGTGGTATGCGGGATGCGCACGCGCGGGACCTTGATGGAGAGGCCGGTGAGGTCCTTGACCTCCAAAGTCGACGTGGAGATGCCGGGACGATGTCCCAGCTGCGCCATCGCCGGAGAGAGCAGCATAATCCCGCAAAACGCGACAGCGCGCCCGAACTGCCGTGAACCCATGGTGGACTCCTGGGAATTGAGGCTGAACAAGCTTATCACAATCGGCGGGACCCTGAACGGGGCAATCAAGCAAGACGCAAAAACCGGCGCGGGCAGGGCCCCACGCCGGCGGTTGCTGCAAAAACGACCCCTGAGAGAGTTGCGAGAGAAAGAAAAACCGAGTCCTCGAGGTGTCCCCCGAGAAGGCCAAAGGCCGTATCAAGGGGTCGCGGCGACCTGACGCCACCCCGCCCGCTCCCATGCCGTTCTCTCGATATACGTGCCTGCGGCGCTACTCGAGAACTCGGATTCTGCTTTCTTGCGGAATCTCCAGTCCCCTGCATGGAAAAAAGTAAGCCGTGCCCTCGAGTAGGCCCCCTTGATGCAGAAAACCTGTGCCGCCTCCTCGAGCAGGCCCCCTTGATGCAGAAAACCTGTGCCGCCTCCTCGAGCAGGCCCCTTGATGCAGAAAACCTGTGCCGCCTCCTCGGTAGGCCTGATGCAGAAAGCCTGTGCGCGCCTCCTCGGCAGGCCCCTTGATGCAGAAAACCTGTGCCGCCTCCTCCGGTGGGCCCCCTTGATGCAGAAAACCTGTGCCGCCTCCTCGAGCAGGCCCCCGATGCAGAAAACCTGTGCCGTCTCCTCGAGTAGGGCCCCTTGATGCAGAAAACCTGTGCCGTCTCCTCGTAGAGGGCTGCCGATGCAGAAAACCTGTGCCGTCTCCTCGGTAGGCCCCTTGATGCAGAAAACCTGTGCCGTCTCCTCGAGTAGGCCCCCTTGATGCAGAAAACCTGTGCCGTCTCCTCGAGTAGGCCCCCTCGATGCAGAAAACCTGTGCCGTCTCCTCGAGCAGGCCCCTCGATGCAGAAAACCTGTGCCGTCTCCTCGAGTAGGCCCCCTTGATGCAGAAAACCTGTGCCGTCTCCTCGAGTAGGCCCCCTTGATGCAGAAAACCTGTGCCGTGTCCTCGAGTAGGCCCCGCCGCCAGACCCCCATGACCATCACAACCCCCCTTCGGGGCCGTATCGAGAGGCCACGGCGCCCTGACACCACCCACGAGGACTCTAAAGGTTGCTTCATTCGCCCTACGGCGCCGGCGTCCACTCCGCGTCCCTGGCCAGGACGACCACGTCCGGGCACTCGTAGCCGTCCCCCGCGTCGGTGATCACGATGCGCGTCGCCCCCGCCGGCAACTGCACCGTCCCCGCCTTCTCCCAGACAAAGCGCGCCCCCCGCTCCGGCAGGCTGGCGTGCGTCGCCGGCAGCTTCTTGCCTCCCACTTCCACCGCAAAACTCCGATCCACCCGCCGCTCCGCCAACCCATACGTCCACACCGTGTACGTGCCGGCTTCCTTTACCTGCACGGAACCGGTCAAAACGCCCGCGTGCCGCGGGGTACTGTCAGAAGCCCGAAATCCCCTGCCGTAATAACCGGCATAGTTCGCTCCCACCTTCCAGCCTGCCCCCTGCATCTCCTCCGTGTCCAACCAGACGAAACCGGGCTTCTTCTGAATCTCGGCTACCGCGACTTTCTGCTTCTGCATCTCCAGGTCGCGCCGGAAATGCGAGAGACCATACGGGTTCCAGTTCAGGCGCATCACCATGTCGGTGGGATTGACATAGGTTCGGTCCGTCAGGGCGACCAGTTGTTCATAGACAGGGATCGACTGCTCCAAGTATTGCAGGAAAACCCTCTTGTTCTCCTCGCTGCCGGTCTCCTGCCACAGCGCCTTGTGCAAGGCCGCCATGACCTTGCACTGCCAGGCGCGCGCGACCAGCACCAGCGCCTCGCTGTCGCTGATGAAGCGGCCCGCCTCGGCGCGGTTCTTCGTCGCCGCCGCCCTGGCCTTCCGCGCCGTCTCGACCGACTCTTCCGCCATTTTCACCAAGAGCGCCATCACCTTGTCGGGCGTCATGCGGCCCGCCAGCGACTGCCCCTTGGCCATCCGATACGCCATCTCCGCTACCGGCATGGTCATCCGATCAGTCAGCTCCGGCTGGTGGTATTCTCTCTTGTACCGCTCGAAAAAGAGCGCATCCACCGGCATGGAGGGATGATTGCCCGTCCCCTGATGCTCGCCCCAGCTGCGCGCGTTCAAGATGTCGTCCACGTATTGCTCCTTGCCGATCACCGTGGGATGCCAGTTCATGTTGGCCACGCTGGTCAGGTTCTGAAGGCCTGGCAGGATGGGGCCGGTGGTCTGGTACCAGTCCAGGAGCAGTTCGCCCGCATCCGGGCTGCCGAACTTCTCGCCCAAGACGCCGATCCAGTAGCGCCGCTCGGCGGCTGGATCACGATCCACGTCCCACAGGTAGCGCCCGATGGCCGCCAGCCAGATGGCGTCCCGCTCGAACGTCAAGAGCCGCGGCCCCGCCGGCCAGAAGGTCTTCTGCTCGGGCGTTAACTTGTCCAGACTGTTGGGCCAGCGCCACGAGATCATGCCGTACACTTCCGCCCGTCCAGCCCGATGGCCTTCCAGTTGCCGACCATCTCGTGAATGAACGCCGGGCTGCCCCAGCGGAACGGTTTCACGTCGGAAACCTCGTGCACGTTCACGATGTGCCGCTTGGCCACCCCTTTCAGATGGCGTGCCGCTGGTCGGGAACCGGCAGGACGATCATCTCGATGTTGTGCTTGAGTTCGGTGTAGGCGTTGTCGTAGTGCGGGCTGGCCCGCTCCTTGAAACCCTGCGCGTCCAGCCCCCAGTCCCGGATCACGATCAACGGCTTCTTGCCGCTCTCGTTGGCGGCCTTGAAGATCACGTCGCGAATCCACTCCGGCGTGTACTGCGCCCGCAACACCTCCCCCGGGCAGACATAGAGTCCCACCGACTCGAACTCGTTGATGAACCGCCCCAGCGCGTAGCGCATGTACTTGGCCGCGAACTCGTCCGGCGCGCTGTAGTGAATCGGGATGCCCCGCGTCTTCTGGAACGCCACCGGCAGATGGATGTTGTAAAAATGCAGCAGCACCGAAATATTGCGCTTGGCGCACTCGCTCGTGAACCAGCGGGCTGCTCCTGGTTGCGCAACAGCTGTTCTTTCGTCAGGTCCGAGGCGTCGGGATACTCCGGCAACTCCACGATGTTGGCGAACAAGTTGCCCGTCCATAGAAACACCGCGTTGAAGCGATGCTCAAAGAGATAATCGAAGTACTTGGTGAGCAATTCCCGGTCGTAGAACCAGGGGAATTCGCTGGGCAGGAGGCGGTAGTCGTAGCTGCCCTCCTTCATGAGAAAAAGCACGCTCCCGCGCAACTCGAAGTCGGGCGAAGTCGCCGCCGAGCGTTGCGCCGGGGGGCGCAGGTATTCCTGCGCGCCGTACAGCGCCCCCGCCGGCCCTCCGCCAGGATCGCGTTGTCAGTCAGCCTGAACGCTTCTGGCCCGCCGACGGATGCATCCACCTTCACTTGTACCTCGCTCTTGCCGGCTTTCTGCAGAGCTCTCGCGTACTCCAGCGCGCGTCTTCCGCCGCCCCGCCGCCGGCATGAGCAGCGCCGCCGCCAGCGCTACCGCCGCGCTTCCCCAATAATGTCGCCTCATCCCTCTAAGCCTCCCTCCTGTATTACCGGGGACAGTCACGCGTTGCGCGCGCAACTCTCCCCCCTCACCCTCTCGCCTCTTCCGCCAAATCGCCGCCTATTCCTCTCCCGCTCGGACGGCCAGCGCCCGCCCCGCGCCCGTCAGCGCGTACACGCGCTTCGTCCACTCCGCGGGAGCCGGGTCGGTCACGCCCCACTCCAGCCGCCGCGGCGCCAGGCACGCCGCTATCTGCGGCAGGTCCGCCGTCTCCAGCAGCCACGGAACCACGTCGTAAAAACGCGCCCGCCAGTTTCCCTCCAACAACTCCCGATACGACGTCATCGGCGTTTGCACCGACACCGACGCCATCCTCGGCTCCAGCGCCGCCGAAAGGATCAGAATGTGCCCCGCGCTGCCCGACCCCCGCGCATGAATGCGCCGGATGCCCCATTCCCGTTCCGCAAGCGCCAGCATCATCCGCACCTGTCGCACCCGCTCCGCCGGCGTGCTGTATCCCGGCCCCAACACGTATCGATGGGTCGCCATCACGTACGGAAAGTCCTCGCACAGCGCCCACCTCTCCCCTTGCTCGGGCAGCGTAGGCACCGTCCGCCCCTCCGCCAGCATCCGCGCCAACTCGGATGCTCCTCCAGCGAACTCCCGCTCTTGTCCGGCAGCCACAAGACCGCTTGTCATCCACCGCACCCTCCGGCGCGAAGCTTCCAGAAGGTGAACGGCAGGCGCCCCTCTTCCGCTACCCGGACCGTCAATCGCTCGCTGCGACCGGGCCGGGCCTCCGGCCCCGTCATCTCCACCTTGACCTTCGCCGGCTCCAGCGGCTGCGCCGCCAACAACTCCTCCAGCCGCGCCAGGATGCGCGCGCGCTGCCGGCGCCACTCCCCCAAGTCCGCGGGCGCCGGTAGGGCGAAGCCTTCCGCCTCCTGCTTCGCCAGGTCGCGCAGCGTCAGGCTCTCCCGGGCAATCCCGCAATGGAGAGCCTCCTCCGAGCGCAGCGCGTAGGCAGCCTCCGCTTGCGGCGCCTCCCCGCCCGCACCCTGCAACCACTTGCCCACGAATCCGTACATCCGCTCCCGCATCTCCTGGTTGTAATCGTGCGGGCAGTCCGACTCGAAAATCCCAATCCGCTCCTCCGCTCCGTATCGTCCGTACACCTCCCGCGCCTCGCGGTACGCCAGCTGCGCGCCCCAGGTGAGAAACATGTCGTCCTGCGTGCCGTGCATGAAGAGCAGCGGGCGCGGCGCGATCAGCCCGGCCACCTGCCCCATGTCCGCCCGCGTCAAAAGCCCGGGCAAGTGCGAACACACGCAATGCCAGATGCCCGTCGACCACAGGCTGTCGTACGTCACCACGTAACACACCGGCACGGCGCACACGATGCGCTCGTCCAGCGCCGCCAGGTACAGCGTGATCAATCCGCCCCCCGACACCCCGGTACTGCCGATTCGGTTGGCATCGATCTCGGGGCGCGATTGCAGATAATCCACCGCGCGCATCGCGTCCCACACCTGCACCCCCACGTCCGTCTGCCCCACCAGTACCGACGCCAACCCCACGTCGTGATCGTTGCCCGGCGCCGCCCGCTCCATCGCCCCCACCGTCTCCAGGGCCAACGCCGCCACCCCCCGCCGCGCCAGGCCCATACAGCGCGATTGCACCTGCATCACCGCCTTCCCCGCACCCCAGTGCCCAATGGGATTCACCATGGCGGGAAACGGCCCCTCGCCGTCCGGCAGATACAGATTGCCCACAACCCAGAAGCCGGGCCGGCTCTCGAACATCACCTTCTCGACATGGTAGCCCTCGCCCGAAAGCGTGCCCGTGACGCGCGCGTGCAGCGGCGTGCGCTCCGGCATCCGGCCCCCCGGATACAGCCCCCGCAACACCGCGGCCGCTATCTCCTGCCGGTTCCTCTGCCACTCCCCCAGCGTGCGGCTGGCGGGATACTTGCCCTTCATGTCCGCCGCCAGCCTCCGCTGCTGCATCAACCACGGCTGGTTCTGTTGGTCGGCGCGCCGCCCCAGGTCGCTCATCTGTTCGGCCAGCTGCCGCATTTCCGCAGCGCCCGCCGGAAACGCCTCCGGCCCCAGCGCCCCCTCCACCGCGTCCGCCGCCGCGCGCAGCCCCGCCAGCGCCCCCTCCATCCGCGCCTTGGCCGCCCCGTCATGCTCCAGCACGAACCGCCGCAGCGAAAAGTAGGCGTCGGCGATGGCCCGCCAGGCCCGGCACGTCCACACCAGGTTGTTCAACTGCGCCGCCAGCTGCCGATAGTCCGACTCGCCCAGCCTGCCCGCAAAACCCTCCAACGCCGCCCGACACCCCTCCGCCCGCGCCAGCGCCCCATCCTTCTCCGCCAGCACCTGCCGCTGCACTTTCTCGTCCGGATAGCGCAGCGCCAATTCGTCCCGCTTGCGCGACGGGTCGAACTGCGCCGGGCTGTAATACGCGATCCGGTCTATGTAGCCCAGCGACGGTACCCGACTGTGGTTGTTGAGGAAATAAAAGCCCCGCGCGAACAGCGCCTCCGCGACGATGTCTCCCGTCGGCCCCAGCGCCTTCTCGATCCCCGCCGCCCCCGCGCCGTAACGCGCGCGGCTCCAGTCCCTCCAAACCTCCTGCGGCGTGGCTCCCCGGTCGCTGAGAAACCTCGAGAACGCCGCCAGGTTCACTTCGCTCGGCGTGCCCACGATGCTGTTGCGATAGCGGCTGATGCGCCCCACCGCGCCGACCATGTGGTACTGCGCGCCGTGCTCCATCCACGCCTTGATCCGATCCGGCATGCACGCCGGTATCCGGCTCTGTCCCAGATATTCCCCCGCCAGGTCGTGCTCCTGGATGAACTCCCGCCTTCCGATGCGCGCCGGCACGGGATTGTGCGGAAAGTCGGGAAAGAAATCCCACGGAACCACCTTGCACATGACCGTGAACGGCTCTTCCCCCACCCGGTTGATGCCTTCGATGAACCACTCGTACTCCTCCGCCCGGTAGGCGAACGTGCGCACGATCAGCTGCCGGTCGTGCTCCCGGCAGATGCGCGCCAGTAGCCGGATCAGCCAGGCGATGCGCGCCGGTTGGTCGCGCACCGACTCCACCCGGTTCTGGAACACGGGAAAGGCCGTTTCGTACTGCGTCAAGACGATGCCGGACAGCTCCGGCTGCCACGTGAACAACTGATGGTACTTCTTCTCCAGGTGGGTTTCGACCGCGGGGGAGTCCAGGTCCAGGTAACCGTCCCGCAGCAACGCCTCGGGTGCGTCGTTGATCTCATGCACCCAGAGATGCACGGCCAGCCCGGCCCCTCGCAGCTCCGCGATCACCGCGCACCAGCGCGCCGCCTCCTCCGGCGCCGTCATCATGGCCCGCTCGCTCCCCTCCTGGATCAATTGCACCGCGTTGAATTGGTACTGCCGGCACAGGTCGATGATCTCCGCCAGGCGGGTATGATCCTGCGGATAGAGCGCCACGCCCCGGTAGGCGAACGCGCCGCTGGTCGCCGCCGCGCCCGCCATAAGCGATAACGACGCCGCCCCCGCCAAAATCATGCACCGACCCATGTTGAGCTGAGCCTCCAGAGGGAAGGTCTGGCATGTTAACGTGGCGGCAGGCTCTCCGGCAACCCACTTCGTGTTTGAGCGGTCCTACTCCCCCCTTGACAAGGCGGGTTGGGGGGGATTGCGCGCCGGCCGCCCTTCCATGTCGGCCTTCGGCCTGCGCCAGGGTCTGTCGGATTGGTTATGCAAGGAATTTCTGGAGCAATCGTGAGCAGCTGCCAGGCAGCCATCCGCTCCCCCCTTGACAAGGGGGGCTGGGGGGATTGCGCGCCGGCCGCGCCGCCGTGCCTTGCCGCGCCCCGCGAGCATGGTCCACCCGGATCCACAGGACCGGCACGCAAGACTACCGGTGCCACCCCAGGATCAGCCGCAGAAGCCCTTCCCGCCCATCCTCGCCGGACGTCGCCGCACTTCCCGGCGCAGCCTCCGCTTCCGGATTCCAGCTGCGCGAGAACCGCAGAAGATCAAGGTAATCCAGCCGCGGCTTGGGCGGCGCCCCCGGCAAGTAGCGAATCACCGTAATCTCGCCCGCGTTCTTCTTCACCCCGCGCAGGCCGTCGCCCAGCCAACTGGCGGCGAAGATCACCTCCGAGACCACCCCGCTGCTGCTGCCGATGCGCCCGGCCGCCAGGCTGCCGCCCAGTTCGTCCTGCCGCTCCGGCGCAAAGACGCGCAGGTCCACCTGGTTCTCCTGCGAAAGGTCCACCCG
Source organism: bacterium (assembly GCA_015075175.1). GTDB lineage: Bacteria > Hinthialibacterota > Hinthialibacteria > H5-UNCL2 > H5-UNCL2 > H5-UNCL2. The sequence continues at coordinate 123,100 of JABTUV010000005.1, read as the reverse complement.
CGCGGGCAGGTCCCCCGCGGTGCGCAAAACGTACACCCGCCCGGCGAAGTTCTTGTCGTTCCGCTGCAGGCCGCGCGGCGCCCCGATCACCAGGTCCAACCGCTCCGGCCGCGTCGCCGCCGGCAACAACGAGGCCACTTGCAGGCTGTCGCCCGTCTCTTCGTACGTGTTGTGGCCCCAGATTTCCACGCTGCCCGCCGGCAAGGGACGACGCGAGAGGTCGATGGTCGTGCCCGCTTCGATCGGTCCCGCCAGACAGTAGACCACGCCGCTCCGCGTCTTGCTGCCGTCCCCAAACGGCGCGGCCACGATCAAATCCGGCCGCGCGTCCCCCACCACGTTCCCCATTTCCACCGCGAAACCTAAATGGTCGTCGGAATTCCTCGGCAGAATGAGCAGGTCGGGCGTGGTCGGATCGGCGGTATTCACGGGACGGGTCGCGTACATCTCCGTCCCCGAAGCGCGCGGCCGCCCGCGATAGACGACCACCATGCCGGAGTTATCGCCCCGCGCGTCGGCGCGCGGCACGCCCAAAACGAGATCGCTTGCTCCGTCCCCGTCCACATCGCCGAAGACCGCGCCCTCGCCGTTGGTCGTGGCGTAACCCAGGCCGGGCACGTCCCGCCACAGAAGATCCCACTGGTTGCGGGCGAACTCCAGCTTGCCCGCCGTCCGCAGCCCCGGTCGCCCGTACACGAGGTAGGCCCGGCGCGTCAGGTCCCGGTTGGTGAAGCGATTGCCCAGCGGCGCCAGCGTTAGCAGATCATCGATGCCGTCCGCGTTCACGTCCCCGCAAAAAACGGACAGCCCCACGCCGTCCATCTCTCCGCCGCCCGAGATGATGAGCTCCGCGTCACGCGCCGACAGAAGCCCGCGCGTCGCCGATGCAATCGCACCCCCTCCGAAGAAAACGTAGATGCCGCCGCCGTTGGTCAACCCGCCCTCGTCCACCAGCGGCGCGCCGATCACCAGGTCGGGCCGCCCGTCCGCGTCCAGGTCCCCCACCGCCAGGCCGCAGCCGAACCAGCCCTCCGGCTCCTCGCCCTCGATGCGCAGCACGCGCGGATAGGTCGCCGAGGTCACGTCGGCCAGGTCCACTTCTGGCCCGAAACCCGACGCGGAGCCGAAGAGGATGGTCACCATCCCCGCTTCTACCCGCCCCGACACCCCCACCGACACCGGCGCGGAGGCGATGACATCGTCGAAGCCGTCCTGGTCCACATCGGCCGCCTTGATGATCGAGCCCAGTCCCTCCGCCGTGGTCGCGCCGTAGATGTAACTCTCCACCAGATGGAACTGCGCCGGATCGTGCAAATCAATATCCACGGCGCCCGCCCGCCCCGCCGCCAGGAGGACCAGCATCACCCCAAGGGCGTTTTCTCCCATCCGTCCCATCCGTCCCATCACTCCCCTCTGTCTCCCCGCTTCATCGACAAATCCCGCGCTCGCTCTCGCGCACGAACTCCACGATCTTCAGCACCTCCGGCACGCCCGCATAGTGCGACTCCAACTGGTGCAAGGCCACGTCCAGCGCCAACCCGCGCCGATGCAGGATGCGGTACGCCTGCTTCAACTTCTTGATCGTCTCCTCCGGAAAACCCCGCCTTCGCAATCCCACCGAATTGATGCCGTAGGGCCGGCACGGCACACCCGTCACCTTGGCATACGGCAGAATGTCCGTGTTCACCGCCGAGACACCCCCCACGAACGCATGGCAGCCGATGCGCACGAACTGATGCACTCCCACCAATCCCCCTACGATGGCGTAGTCCTCGATCACAATGTGGCCCGCCAGTTGCACGCTGTTGGCCAGGATCACGTGATCGTACAGCACGCTGTTGTGGGCCACGTGGCAGTACGCCATCAACAGGTTGTGGTTGCCCACTACCGTCGCCTGCCCCTCGCCCGTCGCGCGATTGATGGTGACGTACTCCCGGATCGTGTTGTGGTCCCCCACCCGCACGTAACTCTGCTCTCCCCCGAACTTCAGGTCCTGCGGCTCGGTCCCCACGATCGCCCCCGGATATATCCTGTTGTGGCGCCCGATCTGCGTCCCCGGCCCCACGTGCACCCGTTCCAGCAGCGCCGTCCCTTCGCCGATCTCCACGTTGGGTCCCACCAGGCAGAAGGGTCCGACCGAGACTCCCCGCCCCAGTCGCGCGCTGGGATCGACAATGGCGGTGGGATGGATGGTCGTCGTCTGCATGTATCTTAATCTTAATCTTAATCTTAATCTTGCTCTAAATCTTGCTCTTAATCTTGCTCTTAATCTTGCTCGTGCTCGACGACGAGCACGAGCACGATTATGAATCGTAATCGATTACGATTACGAATTACGAGCACGATGACGTGCCCGTCATCAGTCCGCTACCACGAAAATGATCTGCGCCTCCGCGGCGATCTGGCCGTCGACGCGCGCGGTGCAATCCACCAGCCCGGTCTTGCTGCGCAGCTTCCTGATCTGCGTCTCGACCATCAATTGGTCGCCCGGCACGACCGGCCGCCGGAACTTGACCTGCTCGATGCTGCCCAGGTAGGCGTGCTTGCCCCGGTTGCCCGGCAGCGACAGAATCAGCACCCCCCCCACCTGCGCCATGCACTCGATCAGGAGTACGCCCGGCATCACCGGCCGTCCCGGCCAATGGCCCTGAAAGAACTCCTCGTTGACGGTGACGTTCTTCAGTCCCACCGCCCGCAGGTTGACCATATCCATCTCCAGGATGCGGTCCACCAACAGAAACGGATAGCGGTGCGGAAGACAGTTGCGAATCTGCTCGATCATCAGCGGCGTCGCCGGACAGGCGTTGGCCTCGCGCTCCCGGATGAAACGCGAAAGCTGATGCAGGAACTTGGCGTTGAAGGCGTGGCCGCTGCGCACCGCGATGATGTGCCCCAGGATGGGCCGCCCCAATAGCGCGAAGTCGCCCAAAAGGTCCAGTATCTTGTGCCGGATGATCTCGTCCTCGAAGCGCAGGTCGCCCTCGTTCAGAACCGAGTCCTCCCCGATCACGATCGCGTTCTCCAAACTGCCGCCGCGGATCATCCCCTTGGCGCGCGCCTCCTCCACGTCCTTCAGAAAGCAGAAAGTGCGCGCGGGCGCGATCTTGCGCCGGAACACGTCCTCCGATATCAGAAACGACGCCGAGCGGATGCCCACCGCCGGATGGTCGTAGTCGATCTTGAACGTCACCTCCAGCCGATTGGAGGGGATGATGGCCAGCTCCAGCCCGTTCTCGAACAACCAGATGGGTTCGGAGAGGGTGACGTAACGCCGCGGCTGGTCCAGTACCGACACGCCCGCGGCCACGATCGTCTCCACGAACGGCTTGGCGCTGCCGTCCCCCACCGGCGGCTCGTTCGAACTGACCTCGATCACCATGTTGTCGATCCCCAGACCGGCCAGCGCCGCCAGCACGTGCTCGACGGTCAGTATCTGGTTGGGAGGCCGGCCGATGGCCGTCTGCAAGAGGATGTCCTCCATCGCGATGTTGTCGACCGTGCAGCGGATCGGGGGATGGCCGGGCAGGTCCGTGCGCACGAAGGAGATGCCGGCGTCGGCGGGAGCGGGCTTGAACGTGACCGCCGTCTCGTTGCCGGTGTGCAGCCCGATCCCGCGAAACGAAGCCTCCCGCGCAATCGTCTTCTGCATGTGAACGGGGACGCCGTTCTCCTGGGGTTTTCCTGTGCGAGTCAAGATTTGCTTTTCTCCTCCAACCGATCAATGCGCTGCAACAGCTCGGGCAGGCGCGAGACGTGCGCCAGCGTGCGCCGTACCTCGTTGTGCGGCCGCGCCGGAGAACCGGAGACGGTTTCCCCCGCGGGTACGTCGCGCGTGGCATGGGTCCGCCCCGCCAGCGTCGCCCCGGCCTCCACCCGCACCCCCGCACCCACCACAGACTTGCCCGCAATGGTCACTCCGTCCTCGATCACGCACCCGGCCCCCAATCCCGCCTGCGCCACCACGATTACGTCGCGTCCCACCGTGGCCCCGCTGCCCACCATCACCATGTTTTCCATCTTTGTCCCCGCCCCGATGCGCGTCACCTCGCCCGCCGCCGCCTCAACCGTGACGTTGGCCCCCAGCAACCCACTTCATCCCCACTTCCACCCGCCCCGACGACGGCTCCCCCCCGTTGCTGAACCGGCCTGCCGCCCCCGTACCCAGTACCACCCCGCTGTGGATCAGCACCCGGTCGCCCACCTGACAACCCGCGCCGATCATCACCCGATGATAGATCAGCGCGTCCCGTCCGATGCGCGCACCCCGCCCCACGAACACGCTCGGATAGAGCACCGTCCCATCGCCGATCACCACGTCATCCCCAATCACCACGTGCGGCATCAGGCTGACCCCCTTGCCCACGGTCACGTTCTGTCCGAACACCACCGAGGGATGAATGCCCGCGGGCGGCCGCTCCGCCTCCCCCAGGATCAGCCTGATCGCCCCCACGAACGCCACGTACGGGTTCCGTACGCGCAACACCGGCCGGAACGACGTCGCCAACTCCGGACCGACAATCAGCGCGCTCGCCCTGCAGTGCCCGATCTCCTCGATATAGCGGGGATCCGCCACGAACGACAGATCGCCCTCGCCCGCCTCCCCGATCGCCGCCACACCCGACAGGACGACGGCCGCATCGCCTTCCAGGATCGCGCCCAATTGTTGAGCCAGTTGGCCCGCCGTGATCTGCGGCATTCCGCTGCGCGGCGCCCGCCGCGCGCCCCCTTGCGCTTACCGCGAACCGCCGGAAGTCGGCGCGGACGCGTTGCCGTTCCTTTTCGCCGGCTCCTCCGGCGACGCCGGCTTGGCCGGCCCCATCCGCGCCAATTCCGCCAGGATCAGGTCCGTCACGTCCAACTTCTTGTTGAAAAACGCCGTGTCGCTGCGCTTCAGGATCACGTCGTATCCGTGGTCCGCCGCCACCTTGTCCACCGCCTTCTGGATGTGCGGCGTGTACGTCCGCAACACCTGAAAACGCTTCTGCGAAATCTCCTGGTTGGTGTCCCGCATCAGGTCCCGCAACCGCTGCGCGCTGGCCAAAAGGTCCTTCTCCTTCTCCCGCAGCCCCGCCAGCGCCTTGTCGTCCGACGTCAGGCTCTTCTGCAGATCCAGCGCCTTCTTCTGGTTCACCAGCTCCTTCTGCATCGCGTCAAACTCGCTCTGCTTCGCGTCCACCTCGTCGCCCAGGTTCTCCAGCGCGGTGCGCAGCTCGGTGTACTTGTCCCGCAGCATGTCCTCGTCCAGGATGCCGATCTTTAAATTCTGGGCAGCGGCGCCCGCCGTCAGGACCAGCGACCATCCCAGGACCGCTCCCACCCACTTCACTCTGCCCATCATTACCGTAACTCCTTCTACTCGCTCGTAATCTCCGTTCTTCCCGGACCCCTCCCCGGAGTCCAGGCTTCAGCCTGCCTTGCAGAGCAAACTGAAGTCTGTACCCCAGCCCGCCATTAAACCACTTTTCCACCGCGCTTAAAAGCCGAAACCCGCCCCGAAAGTGAAGTGGAAATTGTCCTCCTCGTCGTCATCCTCCGAACGCAAGGGCACCGCGAAATCCATCTCCACCACCCCCCCGATGGGCAGCCGCACCCGCAGCCCCACCCCCGTCGAGAAGCGCAGCTCCGACAGATCGAAATCGCCCGGCTGCTCGTAGGCGGCCCCCCAGTCCAGAAAAGTCACGCCGGTGAAGAGCTTGTTGAAGCGATAATGCAGCTCGTTCTGCGAATACAGCGCCATCTCCGCGCCCACGAACACCTCCCGGATCGACTGGCTCACGGACGTCCCCGGGAATCGGTACCGGATGAGCTGGTCCCGCGGCCCCAGCGAGAAATCCTCGAACCCCCGCACCGTGCTCGTCCCCCCGATGAAGAACCGCTCCTGCAGCGGCAACTCGTCCGTCTCCCCGAACCCCGCCCCCACCATGAAACGCGAACTGGTCTGGAAAAACCACTGCGCCGCCAACTGCCGGTAGAAGTCCCCCCGCGCCGTGAACTTCACGAAGTCGTTGGTCCCCCCCAGTCCCGCCACCTCCGCGATCCCCGACAACACCCTCCCCGAGATGGGCGTGTTCAGATAGTCGAACTCCCGCGTGTCGTAGGCCAGCCCCGCGTTCAAGGACGAGGTGCTGCTCTTGCGGTTCTCGTAAAACGACGGCAGCGACAGAACGGTGTAGATGTCGTCCTCGATCTTGGAAATCTCCACTTCCTCGAACAAATAACCGAAGGTGGTGGAGAGATGGTCGGCCAGGTTGCGCCCGAAGGTGACCCCCAATCCCGTGCGCGATTCGTCAAAAGTGCGGCCGCGATACTGATCGCGCGCCTGATGGAACAACTGCACGTTTACGCTGGTGTCGGTCCCCCGGAAGTATGGCTCCATCAAAGAGAGCGAAATGCGCGTCCGGCGCGTGCCGATGGAGCTGGACAGCACCAGGTTCTGCCCGTATCCGAACACGTTGGGATCCCGCAGCGTCGCCGCCACGAAGGGACCGAACGAGGTCGAATAGCCGCCGCCGAAGGTCACGTAGCGGATGTTCTCCCGCTCCTCCAACTCCAACAGCAGGTCCACGATCTCGGGATCGTCCGTGGGTACCAGCGTGAAACCGTGCTTGAGCATGGGCGCTCCGAAGGTCTTGACCGGCTCCCGCGTCTCGAAGTAACGGCTCTCGCCCCCCATGCGCGCCAGCGCCTTGTCCGCCTCCCGCACCTTCGACCAGTCCAGCACCTCCCCGCTGGAAAGCGGAATCTTGCGCCGAATCACGTAGTCCTTCGTGTAGAGAGGTACGCGCACCACTTGCGCCCCCTCTCCCTCCGCCGTCGACATCACCCCGTGCACCCGGATTTTGCCCAGCTTCGCCCGGTTGGCCTCCTGGATCAGATACACCACGTCCACCGTGCCCGCCTCGTCCGGGTTTACCTGATACGGCGCGTTCACGTTCACCCGCACAAAACCCTGGTCCTTGTAAAGCGCCTCGATGCGCGGAATGTCCTCGTTGACCAGCGTGTCGTAGCGGAACACCTCGCCCGGCCGGTTGCCGGCCAACGCCAGGATTTCGTCGCTGGAAAATATCGTGTTGCCCTGCACCGACCGCCGGCGCACGTAGTACAGCGGCCCTTCCTGGATGTCGATGGAGAGCGTGATGTTCTCCCCCGAGATGCGGTCCTCCCCGCGCGCCACCTGCGCGTCCAGGTAGCCCTGACTGTAGTAGAACAGGCGCAACTGCTCCAGGTCCGCCTGGTACATGTCCTCGTTGAACTTCTGCTTGAGAAACCACCAGCCCTTCTTGGTCTTCATCACCGACCGCAGCTTGCGCTCCGAGAAGGCGGACGCGCCCGAGAAGCGGATCGCCTCCACCACCAGCTTGCGCCCCTCCCGCACGTGAAAGGTGACCGCCACGCTGCGCTCGTCGATGGGCTTGGACTCGGCGATCACCTCGCGGAAGGGAAAGCCCTTCTCCCGATACACCGCCAAAAGTTTCTGGCGCAGGCGCTCGATCTGGTTCTCGTCCGCGAAGGGCGGCTCCTTGGCATCAAAGCCCAGCTCCTTGCGCAGCTTGTCGTCGTCGATGGACAGGTTGCCGTCAAAGTCCAGCTTGGTGATCCGCGGCAGCTCCTCGACCACGTAGATCAGCACCCAACCGGCTTCCGTCTCCTTCTGCAGCACGGCTGCGTTCTTGTAAGCGGGCTGCGCCAGGATGCGATGCTGGTCGCGCTCGATCTTGCGCAGCGTGTCCAGCCGGTCCAGATCGTCGCCCGGCTGCACCGTGATGACCGCCCGCACCTCCTCCGGGCGCGTGTGCACCACGCCGTCGATCTCGATGCGGGTGATGATTTTTTCCGGCGCCGCCTCTGCTGTGAAAAAACACACCAGTGCGGCCAACACCGGCAGATGCCAGATCAACCGCCGCATGAACTTGCTGCCTCTAGGAATCAAATTCGTAATCGTGACTCGTAATCGTAATCTCGATCGTAATCGTGTCCGCAATTCGTGCGCGTCATCGGCCTGCCGCCGATTACGGGCGCGAACACGCTTACGAGTTACGATTACCAGGACCAAACATACCGCCGGCAGCCTGCCGGCGTGACTGCGGCCCCTCCACCGCCTCGATTACCAGCACGATTACGATTACGAGTTACGATAACGAGGACCAACCGTACCGCCGGCGCCCTGCCCGCCTGCCCCGCGCAGGAAACCAGGTGCTGTTTCTCAAAAAGTACTCGCGAGAACCGAGAAACCCAGTCCCCCAGTAGCGGTACTCCGCATATCGAGAGGACGCCGGGGTCGCTACGACTTTTCTTGAAACGGCTTTAGACGCCCACTTCCTGCATCACCACGCTGGTAAACAACAGGCCCTCGGTTCCGCGCTCGACGCGTATCTCCCCGCCCTCGCTGAACTTGCCTTGGAGAATCTCCTCCGCCAGAGGGTCCTCCAGGTAGCGCTGCAAGGCGCGCTTCAATGGTCGTGCACCGTACTGCGGATCAAAGCCCTTGTCCACCAGGAATTCGCGCGCCCCCTCCGTCAGCACCAGGCTCAGGCCGCGCGCCGACAGCCGGTCCCGCAGCTCTTTGGTGAGAATCTCTAGGATGGCATGGATGTCTTTCTCCACCAGCTCGCGGAACACCACGATCTCGTCTACCCGGTTCAGGAACTCCGGCCGAAACTCCTTTTTCAGCTCCGCCAACAGCCGCTCCTTCATCTCGCTGTAGCTGCCGCCTTTGTCGCTGGGACCGAATCCCAGTTGCGACTTCCCCCGGATGTCCCGCGTACCCAGATTGCTGGTCATGATCAGCACCGTGTTGCGGAAGTCCACCTTGTGCCCCGTCGTATCCGTAAGTCTACCTTCTTCAAGCACTTGAAGCAGAATGTTGAAGATGTCCGGGTGCGCCTTGTCGATCTCGTCCAAGAGTACCACCGAATACGGCTTGCGCCGGATTTTCTCCGTCAATTGCCCGCCTTCGTCATGGCCGATGTAGCCGGGAGGCGCCCCCACCATGCGCGAGACCGTGAACTTCTCCATGTACTCGGACATGTCCAACGTCACCAGCGCGTCCGCATCGCCGAAAAGAAACTCCGCCAGCACCTTGCCCAGCTCGCTCTTGCCCACGCCCGTCGGACCCAGGAAGATGAAGCTGCCGATGGGCCGGTTGCGGTCCCCCAGTCCCGCCCGGCTGCGCCGGATGCTCCGCGCCACCAGGTTGATCGCCTCGTCCTGCCCCACGATGCGCTTGTGCAGCTCCTCCTCCATGCGCATCAGCTTCTCCGACTCGACCTCCTCCAGCTTGACCACCGGAATTCCGGTCCACTTGGAGACGATGTACGCGATGTCCTCGCCCGTGACTTCCCGCGTGCTCTCCGACTGCACCTTGTTCTGCTCCCAGTGGGCGATGAGGGTCTCCTGGCGGGCCTTCAGCTCATCCCGGTAGCGCTTGAGGTCCATGCACTTCTCGAACTCCTCCAGAACCTGCGCCGACTCGATCTCCTTGTTGACGCGGATCATCTCCTCCTCGATCTCGCGCAACTCCTGCGGCCGCGTCGTCGCCTGCAAGCGCGCCCGCGCCCCCGCCTCGTCAATCAAGTCAATCGCCTTGTCCGGCAAAAACCGCCCCGAAATATACCGGTCCGACAGCTCCGCCGCCGCCTTGATCGCCTCTTCGGTGATATGCACCCGATGGTGCGCCTCGTACTTGTCCCGCAGCCCACGGATGATCTCGATCGTCTCCTCCACGCTGGGCGGATCCACGATGATGGTCTGGAACCGCCGCTCCAGCGCGCTGTCCTTCTCGATGTACTTGCGATATTCCTCCATGGTCGTGGCGCCGATGCACTGCAACTCGCCCCGCGCCAGCGCCGGCTTGAGCATGTTGGAGGCGTCCATGCTCCCTTCCGCCGCCCCTGCCCCCACCAGCGTGTGCAACTCGTCCACGAACAGGATGATGTTGTCGCTCCGCCGCATCTCGTCCAACACCGCCTTCAGCCGCTCCTCGAACTGCCCGCGGTACTTCGTCCCGGCTACCAGCGCCGCCAGGTCCAGCGTCACCAGCCGCTTGTTGGCCAACAGGTCCGGAATCTGCCGCTCCACGATGCGTTGCGCCAACCCCTCCGCGATGGCCGTCTTGCCCACGCCCGCTTCCCCGATCAACACCGGATTGTTCTTGGTACGGCGGCAGAGAATCTGGATCACCCGCTCGATCTCATCCTTGCGCCCGATCACCGGATCCAGCTTCCCCATCCGCGCCAGCTCCGTCAGGTCGTTGCCGAAGGCATCCAGGGCCGGCGTCTTGCTCTTCCCCTTGACCACCCCGGCCATCTCGCCCATGCCCGCATTGGCCGCCCCGCCCGAGGAGAGCCGATGGATTTCATTGCGGGCCTTGACGATGTCCACGCCCATGTCCGCCAAAATCCGCGCCGCCACCCCTTCCGACTCCCGGATCAGGCCCAACAGGAGATGCTCCGTTCCGATGAAGTTGACGCCGAACGCGGTCGATTCCTGGCTGGCGAAATCGATCACCCGCTTGCCGCTGGGCGACAACGACACGCTGGTGGTAAACGAGCCGCCGCCCTGGCTCTGAATCACCTTGCTCACTTCACGCCGCAGGGTCTCCAGGTTCACGCCCATGTTGGGCAGCGCGATGGCCGCCATGCCGTCGCGCTCGCTGATCAGGCCGAGCAGAATATGCTCGGTGCTGGCGTGGCTGGATCCCGCCTTCGCCGCTTCCTCCTTGGCGATCTTGATGACTTGTTTGGCTCGGTCCGTTAGTCGGTCGTACATGATTGTGTGTCCTGCGTATGGGTCCGGCTGTCACTCCCGAATATCGGCCGCGGATGCTCCGCGGTTCCAGCCATTTTCGGCGGCCCGGGGGTCCGGGACTTTCCGGGGAAGCCTCGGAGCCTGCCCCACTCATTATAACCCGGGCCGGGCAGGTTTGGCCGAGAACGGTCCGCCGTGCAATTCGTGGCCCCTTGCCCCGATTACATTACCATAATCGCCCTCGACTACCAATAACAAGTTTAGCCCGTAACCTGCCGTCAGTCCGCAATTAAATGACGCTTAACTATCATTTGACTTTCAGCAGCACGCCCTCCCCCGTTAATATCCACGGAGGCGGCATCGGCTCCTCCCCTAACAAGGGGGGCTGGGGGGGGATCGCGCGCCCGTAGCTGCGCGGCGTGCCGGGCGCGGCAGCAAGCTGCCGCACTCCACACTCAGGAGGGCGCAACAAGCAGCTCGCGGTAGAGACGCTCCGTCGCCGCAACCTGCGCCGAAAGCGGGAAATGCTCCACGATGCGCCGCCGAGCCAGCACCCCCAGATGCGTGCGCTCCTGGGGATGTCGGTAGAGGTGCTCCAGCTGAGCCGCCAACGCCGCCGCATCCCCAGGCGGGAAGGGAAGGCCGACCTCATGCGCAATCTCAGCCGGACCGCCTACCTTGGTATATACTACCGGTACCCCCATCGCCATCGCCTCCGCCATCGCCGGTCCGAAACTCTCCTGCCGCGAGGTCATGGCGAACACGTGCAAGCGCAACAGCCACGCCCGCACGTCCTGCGCCCGGCTCGTGATGCACGATTCCCGTCTCGAACAGCCCCGCATGGCGCGCCCGCAAACCCGACAGATACTCCGGCTTGCCCCCTCCCGCCAATAGCACGCGCACCGCCACGCCACGGTCCAGTAGCATCCGCGCCGCCACGAGCAGCGTCTCCTGCCCCTTCACCTCCGACACCGTGCCCGTATTGCCCACGACAAAGACCGACTCCCGCTCCCACGGCAACTCCACCGGCTCCGGCTGCGCATCGGGAGAGAAGTACTCGACATCGATGCCGTTATAAACCACGCGCGTCTTCTCCGCCGTCTCCGGCTCCGCCAGCAGGGGTTGGGCATAGGCGTGCGACGGCACGAGCAAGGCGCTCGCCCGCGGCAAGAGATACTGCCGGATTTTCTCCGCCGACAGGATGTCGGACAGCCGCACGTAAACCAGCGACGGAATCCCCAGGCGTTCGCCGGTCAGGATGGCGTGGGGCGCATACCAGAAATCGTTGGCAACCACCAGCCGTATCCGCCGACGTTGACCATACTCGGCCAGTGCCTTCACGCATTTCCCCATCGAGAGGCGCTCCCAGAACTTGCGCCACGCAGGCAGGGGTAAGCGCAGGTGCGGGATGCCCAGCTCCATCGCGCGCGCCGACAGCAGCCCCTCCTCTTCGTAGGCCAGGTGCGGCTGGAAGGTCTCGCGGTCCATGGCCGCCCAGAAACGCGCCAAGTTGTTTTGCACCCCGCCGTGGCCCGCCCCGTGATGGATGTAGAGGACGTCATGCAAGGGCACGCTGGTAGACCTCCAACGCGCGACGGGCCAGGTCCGGCCACAGATGGTTGGCCTCCACGACCGCGCGGGCGTGACGCCCCAAGGTGCGACGGAAGCCCGGCTCCCGCGCCAAGCGCGTGATCGCCGAGGCCAAGGCGGCCGGACTTCGGGCGGGAACCAGCAGCGCGTCCCGCCCGTCGCTGAAGTACTCGTCCAGCACCCCGACCTGGGTAGCAACGATGGCCCTGCCCGCGGCGGCCCATTCCAGCCCCACGCGCGTCGCCCCGTGCGAACGATGCGACGCGATCACCCCCACGTCGCAGGCCGCCATCAGCTCGGCCACGTCCTCGCGATAACCCAGCCACAGGACGCGCTCGGCGATGCCCAGCGCCGCCGCTTTTTCCTTCAGCGTTTCCAACAGCGGCCGCGCGCCCCCGGCGGGCCGCCCTCCCGCGCCGCCCACGACCAGCAGCCGCCAGTCGGGCGCCGGCGGCTCCAGCATGGCCAGTGCGGTCAGGAGATCCTCGTGCCCTTTGACCGCCCGCAACTTGGCTACCATGCCGATCACGTAAGCGTCCTGCGGTATGTGCAGGATGTTGCGTACGGGCCGCCCGTCGCGGTTGGGATGAAACCGTTGCCCATCCACTCCGCCCGGAATCACGACCAACCGCTCGTGCGGCACCCCCAGCACCCCGTAAGGCAAGAGACTGCGATGACTAACGCCCAAAAGCGCCGCGGTGCGACGCGCGAACAGCCAGCGGTTGGCCAGATGACCGGCCGGGCGGGCCAGCGTATGCCGGCTGCGAACCAGCGGCTTCCGCGTGGAGAGCGCCGCCAGCCAATGATCGTGCGCCAGATGGCAATGAACGATGTCGGCCCCCGCCGCCAGGCGATGCAGCCGCCAGGCGTCCGATAGACTCCGGTGCGAGACGCCGCGGGGAAAATCCACCGCCGCGAGCGGCACGTCGGCCAGGCCCAGCGCGGACAAGCGCGCCCCCATCACGTCCACATCGTCCCGCGCGACCACCAGGCTCGGCTCGATGCCCAGGGAACGGCCGGCGGCGATGAGGCTCAGCGTTTCGCTCACCTCGCTGGCCGTCACCGCTACCCGCGCCAGCGTATGCAGCACCCTCATGGCGAGGCGCCCAGGAGGCGCCGGTAGACGGCCAGCGTGCCTTCCACCAATTGCTCTTCGGAGTAATGCTCCAGTACGTACTGCCGGCCGTGGCGCCCCATCGCTTCGGCCTCCTCGGGATGCGTGAGCAGATAATCCACCGCATCCGCCAGCGCGGCGGCGTTGTCCGGCGGCACAATCAGGCCGCTCCAGCCGTTCTGCGTGATCTCCGCGCCCCCCACGTCCGTCACCACCACCGGCCGCTCCGCCGCCAGCGCCTCCTTCAGCGTCGCCGACGAGGCGTCGCACGAGCGGCTGGGCAGGATGGCGATCGTCAACGCGCGCTGCAGGCGCGGCACGTCGTGCCGAAATCCCAGAAAGTGCACCCGATCCGACACCCCCAGCGCCCGCGCCCGCTGCTCCGCCGCCGGCCGTCCGCCCCCGTCCCCTACCAGCAGCAGGTGCACGTCCGGATGCTGCCGCAGAATCCTCGGCATCGCCTCCAACAGCACGATCTGCCCCTTGTTGCGCGACAGCCGCGCGATCACGCCCAACAGCGGCGTGTCCGGCGACAGCCCCAGCTCCTCCCGCACCTCCGCCGCCTCCTCGCCGAAGCACTGATAGCCCGACAGGTCGATGGAGCTGGGAATCACCGGCATGGCGGCCCGCTGCGCCTCGCTCATCACCCCGGCAAAACCGTCGCGCAGGCTCTCCGAAACCAGGATCACCTGCGCGATGCCGCGCCGATACAACCAGCGGTTGGCGGGATGCGCGGCGATGGGAAAGCTGTTGTGCCGCGTCCGTACCAGTTTGAATCTCCAGCCCAGAAGCGACAGCAGCGCCGCCGTCCACGTGTCCTGCGCGCCGTGCGTGTGGATGATCTGATAGCGATGTTCATCGACCAGTTTGCGCAGGGTGCGAAAATCATGCAGAAAGTCGGCGGGGCGGAAACCGCGCCGGAAGCGGAAGTCCGTGAACACCGGAAGGCCCGCCTCCTCCGCCCGCTGGCACAATACGCTCCCCTCCGGCGCCGCCAGGTGCACTTTCCAGCCCCGTCGCGCCAGGCCCCGGCACAGAACGAAAATGCGGTTGGTCTCCCCGCTCCAGCGGCGCAAGAACGAGGTATGAAGCAGCCTGGGCGGTTCGTCCATGGACACGCTTAATCTGCCTTGCGGCCGTCAGAGTGTCAAGCCGAGGCCGGCGGCCGATCCACCTCCCCGACAGCCCTGAGCAGGATGGCCTGAAGCGCGCGCGGGCCTGTCCCAGAGAAGCCGCCGTGCCTCTCGATACGGCCGCAGACGGCCTACTCGAGGCCACGGCTTAAGTTTTTGAGTTCTCGAGTAGTCCGAAAAAAAAGAAAAACCCGAGTCCGGCAGTAGCGGCCCGATGATCTCCTCGCCTTGATGCAAGCTGTCGCTCCGCGCCGCGCCTTGTCCCGAGTAGGCCGAAGCCCGTATCGAGGGATATCGAGAGGACGGCATGGACGCAGCCATCCCGTCTTCGGGCGGCCTCGGTTTTCATCCTCCACACGCGCGACCAAGCCTCCTGACGGACTGTCCCTTCCACCTCTCCCCGCTCCTGTGTTACCATCCCCACCACAAAGCAACATCCACACTGGTGCACCGCCCATCGACCCATGCCGGCCCAAATCCGACGCCCCCCCCTTCCCATCCGCGCCGGCCTCCTCGTCTTCCTCTTCAGCTTCCAAATCCCCCTCTTGCCCATCCGCGCCGACAACGACACCTGGTGGCATCTGAAAACCGGCCAATACCTGCTTGAGACCGGCCCCCTCTTTCCCGAGCACGACGTCTTCAGCCAGACCGGCGCCGACCAGGAGTGGGTCAATCACGAATGGCTCTCCGACATTCTCTTCTACATGGTCTACAAGTACCTGGGCGGCCCCATGGCCCTCATCGTCTTTCTCTCGCTCGTCTATGCCTGCACCGGCGTGCTGCTGTTTCTCGCCGCCGCAAGACGCAGCGGCACCCTGCCCGCCGGACTGGCCCTCGCGCTCTGCGCCGTCTGGTCCGGACAACATTCCGTCCTGACCCGCCCACCCATGCTCAGCTATCTCCTTTTCGTGGTCTTCATCCTGACCCTGGAGCGATTCTGGCACCACGCCTTCTCTCCCCGTCGGACGGCGGCCATCCTCGCCATGGTCGTCCTCTGGAGCAACCTGCACGGAGGCGTCATCCTGGCCGTGGTCGTGGCCGGAGCCTACGCCCTTTCCGCCTGGCTCCTGCACCGCGACCGCCGCGCCTGGACCCTCTTCGGACCGGCCGTGCTGCTCGCCGCCATGGGCAATCCCTGGGGTTACAAGGTGCTGGCTCTGACGTTCAAAGTCGCCCGCGATCCCGTCCTCACGTCGCTCATCGTCGAGCTGGCGCCGCCCGACTTCATCCACTTCAAGGTCTTCTGGGCCTTCGTGGTCGGCTCGCTGGCGTTGCTCGTCTTGGCGCGCGACCGGCGGCAGGCGCCCCTGTGGCTCCTCTCGGCCTTTTTCCTCTGGCAGGGGACCTCGCACGTGCGCCACGTGCCGCTGGCCGCGCTGACCCTGGCCCTCGCCGCCTCCGGCGCCTTTCCCGCCGCCCGCCGCGCCGCCGCCCCTCTCCTGCCTGTCCCGCGCTGGTTCACCCTGGCGGCGACCGTCCTCTCCGCCGCCCTCCTGGCCCTCGCCTCCTGGCTCATCTTCGACACCCGCAATCGCCCCTTCCTCCACTTTCGCGGCGTCGTCGAAGACGCCTACCCCAAAGAACTCTGCGACTTCCTCATCGCCCATCCTCTCCCCGGCCCCATGTTCAACGACATCAACTACGCCGGCTACCTCATCTGGCGCCTCTCCCCCGAGCCTTACAAGGTCTGGACCGACAGCCGCTTCGACATCCACGGCAGCGGACCCGCCCGCATCCTCAGCTCCATGCGCGCCGGCAACGATCCCTTCACCGTCAAAATCGCCCGCGAAAACTACAATCCCATCCTGGGCCAGGCCCCCGACGACAAACCCTACTGGCGCGCCATCCTCGACTGGATCGATCCCGGCTTCATCGTCACCAGTACGACCATCGGCCCCAAGCACCGCCTGGAGGCGCGCCTCTCCGAGGAAAACTCCGGCTGGGTCAAGGTCTTTTCCTCACCACCCAAGCTGGTGCGATTCAGCCGCTACTGGCCGCCCTGGGAGTTCGGCGGCTACGCCATCTACGTCCGCGACACCCCCGAGAACGCCGATCTGATCGCCTCCGCGCGCCGCGCCTGGCTGACGGAGCGGCTCAAGTGAACTGCAAACGCCTCGCCTCCATCCTGGCCGCCATCCTCATCGCCCTCTGCGCGGCCCGCTACGGCTATCATCACGTCTACCATCTCTCCCGCCACTACACCGCCAACGACTTCGGACACCAGTTCCTCGGCGCCCGCGCCATCGCCGAGGGCCGCTCCCCCTATCGCTATGAAGTCCTCATGCAACTGGCCGCGCACTCCGCCGTGCCCCGCCTCAATCCCTTCGTCTATCCCCCCTTCGCCGGAATGCTGCTTCTGCCGCTCGCCTGGGAGACCTTTCACGAGGCCTACCTGCGCTGGACCATCTTCAACCAGCTCTTGTTCTTCGCCTCGCTGGCCTTGCTCGTGTGGGGCATTCCCCTCTTGCGCAAACCGCTGAATCTGGTCGTCCTCGCCGCCCTCGCCGCCTTCTCCGAACCGCTCTGGCGCTCCTATTCCGCCGGCCAACTTAACACCGTCCTCCTCTTCCTCCTCTCCGGCGCGCTCGTCTCTCTGGCGCGCGGCCGCAGCCTGCCCGCCGCCCCCCTCATCGCCCTCGCCGCCCACGTCAAGGTCACCCCCGCCTTCCTCCTCCTCCTCTTCGTATGGAAGCGCGATTGGCGGGCGCTGGGCGTGGGAATTGCAACCCTGATCGGCGTTTTCTGGTTGCGCTCCTCTGGGTCCCGCTGCACGCAGTGTGGAATACATCGACTCTGCTCAAACAGATGGCCACGGCTCCTCGACCTGGTCCGAGTACGCGCAGGCTCAAGTCGAGCCGGCTAATCAGTCCCTCTCCGCGCTCTTCTATCGGCTGCTGACGGAGAACCCGCAAACCGCCCTGGACGGTCGCCCCCGCGCCGCCGCCGCCCTCTCGCTTCTCTCTGCCCTGCTTCACCTCGCGCGCTGGTCGCCCTCAAACTCGGCTGGCGCCCGCCTCCTGGAACACCTGGAGTTGGCGCCAACGAGACGACCCGCAACGACGCCGTCTTCGCCTTCCTCCTCCTCTGGTGGTTCATCCTGCCCACGCCCAGCCTCTGCTGGGACCACTACCTCGTGCAACTCCTGCCGCACCTGGCCCTCAGCTTCGCCTGGCTGGGGCAGCGTCGCAGCCGCTGGGGACTGCTGGCCTGGGCCGTCGCCGCCGTGCTCATCAGCCGCCGCGTCTTCTTCTGGGACGACGCCTATCGGCAGGGCTGGGGCATCCTCTGGTGCGCCGGCAAACTCTACGGCACGCTGCTCCTGGGCGCGGTCCTCCTGGCCCTGCCCAAGCGCCCGCAAGCGGGCTGGAACGAAGGGATACAGGTTTAGTTCCCTGGTCCGGGCGTTGCAGCTCGCATCCCACCTGTCACTTCGACCTACCTGTTACTTCGACCTACCTGTCATTTCGACCGCAGGGAGAAATCCGACCTACCTGTCACTTCGACCTACCTGTCATTTCGACCGCAGGGAGAAATCTGACCTACCTGTCACTCCGACCTACCTGTCATTTCGACCGCAGGGAGAAATCTTCGGCCACACGCCCGACGCGCGGTACAGGCGGGGAAGGTTTCTCCCTGCGGTCGCAATGACCGTCACGTCGGCGCGAAAATCCTCGTTGACTCCCGCCCGCCCATGACGATAATCGGCGGTTAACTTGAGCCTGGGGGAAGGGGAGCATGAGTTACAAGGTCACGCTGGTGGGAGCGACCGGCGCCGTGGGACGCGAGATGGCGGCGGTATTGGCCCAACGCGGCTTCCCCGTGGGAGAGCTGCGCATGTTGGCCTCGGCGCGCAGCGCCGGCAAGACCCTCTCCTGGAACGGTCGCGAAATTGTGGTGGCCAACCTGGACGAGGCCGACTTCTCACGCGGCGAGATCGTGCTCTCCTCCGCCGGCGGCAAGGTCAGCAAAGTCTTCGCCCCCCGCGCCGCCGCCGCCGGCGCCGTCGTCATCGACAACACCTCCGCCTTCCGCATGGTACCCGACGTGCCCCTGGTCGTGCCCGAAGTCAACCCCCACGCCGCAAAAAACCATCACGGCATCATCGCCAACCCCAACTGCTCCACCATTCAGATGGTGGTCGCGCTCCAACCCCTGCACGCCTACGGGCGCCTCACGCGCATCATCGTCTCCACCTACCAGGCCGTCTCCGGCGCGGGCGCCCGCGCCATGGAGGAACTCACGCGCGAAACCCGCGCCCACCTCTCCGGCGCCGCCCCCGCCCACGACGTCTTCCCCCATCCCATTCCCTTCAACGTCCTCCCCCACATCGGCGGCTTTCTCCCCAACGGTTACACCGAGGAGGAGATGAAAATGGTCAACGAGACGCGCAAAATCATGGAGGTCCCCGACCTCGCCGTCACCGCCACGACCGTGCGCATCCCCGCCTATCGCGGCCACAGCGAGTCGATCTACATCGAAACGGAAAAGAAGATCTCCGCCGACTTGGCCCGGCAACTCCTGTCCCGCGCGCCCGGCGTGGTCGTCATGGACGATCCGACCAACCAACTCTATCCCCAACCCATCATCGCGGCGGGACGCGACGAAACCTTCGTCGGCCGCATCCGCGAGGACCTCTCCCGCCCCACCGGCCTCAATCTCTGGTGCGTGTCGGACAACCTGCGCAAGGGCGCCGCCCTCAACGCCGTGCAAATCGCCGAACTCCTGGCCGAAAAGGGCTGGCTGCCGCGCGGGTAGGGCCATACCCCCCGGCATACTCAGGACTGTTCCGAAAATGGGCCTCCGGCGGTGGTTGCGAAAGAAAGAAAAACCGAGTCCTCGAGTAGCCGGTACTCCGGCGTATCGAGAGGACGGCCTGGAGGCGCCCACCCCGCCATCGGAGCTGACTTGGTTTTTCATCCTCAATGGGTGGGGCGAAGCCTCGCGAGAGACTGCACTCAAAAATGGGCCTTGGCAGGTTCGCAAGAAAAAGAAAAACCGAGTCCTCGAGTAGCGGCCCGAAAAACTCTTCGCCTTGCTGCGAGATTTCGCTTCGGGCCGCGTATCGAGAGGACGGCATGGACGCGCCCGGCCCGCCATCGGAGCGGCCTCGGTTTTCATCCTCCATGGGTGACTGCTCTTATTACGTCGGCCGTGTTTTACCTGGCAGCGAGACGCCGTAGTTGCGCAGCGTGCTGCGCCTGCGCCCGCCATCCCAAGCCAGGTATTTCCTGGCCGCAGTGGTAAACAAAAAGGCGGCGTGGTTCAATACGCCGCCCTCTCCCCTCGTTGCCTGCGAGCGCAACGCAATCAGTGCATGAACTTTTCCACCGAGACGCTGGGGAGTTTGAAGGCTTCAGCGACAGGGCCGTAGGTGACTTCGCCCTCCACCATGTTGACGCCCCTCCGCAGCCCCACGTCGCTCTGCGCCGCCTTCTTCCAACCCAGCGCCGCCAGCTTCTTCGCGTACGGCAGCGTCGCGTTGGTCAGCCCCCGCGTGCTCGTGCGCGGTACCGCCCCCGGCATGTTGGCTACCCCGTAGTGAATGATCCCGTCCACTTCATAAGTGGGATTCTTGTGCGTCGTGGGCTTGATCGTCTCCACGCAGCCCCCCTGGTCCACCGCCACGTCCACGATCACACTCCCCGGCTCCATCGCCGACAGCATCTCCCGGCTCACGAGCACCGGCGCCCGTCCCCCCGTCAAGAGCACCGCCCCGATCAGGAGATCGGCGGACGCCAGCGCGGTGCGAATATTCTGCGGATTGCTGTAAAGCGTGTGCACGTTGGGCGGCATCACGTCGTGCAGGTAGCGCAGCCGGTCCCCGTCGATGTCCAGAATGTACACCTGCGCGCCCAGACCCCCCGCGACCCACGCGGCGTTGATCCCCACCACCCCGCCCCCGATGATCACCACCTTGCCCGGCAAGACGCCCGGAATGCCCGCCAAGAGTATCCCCGTGCCGCCGTAGTGGTGCTCCAGATACTTGGCGCCCTCCTGCACCGCCAGGCGCCCCGCCACTTCGCTCATGGGCAGAAGCAACGGCAGACTGCCGGGACGCGGCTCCACCGTCTCGTAGGCGACCGCCACGATCCCCGCCTCCAGACACCCCCGCGTCAACTCCTCGCTGGCGGCGAAATGAAAGTAAGTAAACACCGTCTGGCCGCGCGACAGCATCTTGATCTCGCCCGGCAACGGCTCCTTGACTTTCATAATCATCTCGGCCCGCTTGAACACTTCCGCCGCGGTCGGCAGAATCTCCGCACCCGCCGCCAGATACTGCTCGTCGGAGAATCCGCTCCCCATGCCCGCGCCGGCCTCCATGTAAACCCGGTGCCCGTCCCGCACCAGGTCCTCCGCGCCGCCCGGCGTCAACGCCACGCGATATTCCGATTCCTTGATCTCCCTGGGTACACCGATGATCATTGCCCTTTGTCCTTTGAAGCGAGTATGATGCGTAATTGCGCGGCGCCTGGCCCCGAGTAGGCCACAGGCCGTATCGCGGGGTGCTGCGCCGCGTCTCCAGGCACGCCTTCGCGGGCCTCAAGCGGTCAAACTCTAGGCGATGGACGCGCGCCGCGCAACCGTCAACATGCGGCAGGAGGAGCACAATGGACAATCTGGTCAGTCGAGCTGCCTGTGAAGCCGACCTGCCTCGCCTGTGCGCCATCTGGGACGAGTGCTTTTCCGTCGGGCACGACTATTTCTTAACCTGCATCAACAACCTGCCCGGCCGCGACTGGAACGACTCGCGCATTCTGGAAAAAAACGGCGAAATCCTCAGCGCCCTCAACCTCTATCGCATCCCGGTGCGATTCGGCGCCGCCGTCCTCTCGATGGGCGGCATCGGCGACGTGTGCACCCCCGCCGCCCATCGCAAACACGGCTACAGCAGCCGCCTGCTGGCCGACGCCCAGGCGTACCTGGTCGCGCGCGGATGCAGCCTCTCCTACCTGTATTCCGGCCTCACCTCGTTCTACGGCCGGGCGGGTTGGAGCCCGGTCGCCATGCCCTGGGCGCGGCTCATCCGCTGGCAGGAAACGGCGCGAGACGCCACCATCCGTGCCGCTCGTGAGCAAGACGTCGCCGCGCTGGACGCCATCTATCACAGTTTCTTCGCGCCTTGCGTGGGTTGGGCCGAGCGCAGCCCGGAGTACTGGCGGCGCCGCGTCTTCTCTGAACTGCATCGCCTGGACGTCGCCGAGCGCGACGGGCGTATCGTCGCCTATGCGCTGTCCGACGTGCTCCCCGACCGGCACGGCGGCTTCAAAGAGGCCGCCTGCCTCCCCGGCCAGGAAGCCGCCGCCGGCGCCCTGCTCACCTGGCTGGCGGAACGCTATCGCCCCGCCAAAACGGGCCGCCGCGGCCATTTCCTCCTCGATCTCATGCTCGCCCAGGACTTGCAGGGCCTCCACAATGAACTCATGGCCATGGTCCTCGACTGGGACCTCTTCGCGCAACAGATGCAATCCGAATTCCAACGGCGCCTCGCCGGCCGCCGCCTCCGCCTCGCCCTCGCGGTCGACAATCCGGCCCGCCCGGGAGGACTCCTGTTTGAAAACGGCCAGGCGTCCGCGCTGCGCGACCGCCCCCCCGACCTCGCCCTCTCCAGCACCGACTTCTGGAAACTCCTGTCCGGCCAGGCCCGCGTCGATGATCTCCTGCCCCACCTCTCGCCGCTCCACTTTGACCTTCTCTCGGCCGCCTTCCCGCCGGTCGAGTTCTTCTACTCGAATGGGGACTACTTTTGACGTTGTCGCACGGCGGAGTGGAGTCTTGAGAAAGTGGGAGCAGATGTGGTTTCTTACACTTGCCATCAAGCTGTCATTTCGACCGAAGGGAGAAATCTCCTGCCCCGCACTCGACTCCCGATAACGGCGGGAAAGATTTCTCCCTTCGGTCGAAATGACAGCTTCGTCTGTGGGTGTGGCTGATTGCAGCTGCACCGCCGTGACCCGTCGCACTCCAAATCAAATCGCATCCGACACACTCGTAAACCCAAACGCGCTCGCCCGCATCGCCGGCGCCAGGTGCCCGTACATGGGAACCGGATCGCTCATCGCTTCCACCCGTGAAAACAGCCGCAACGGACTGTCGTTAAACCGAAAGTTCTTCACCGGATAAGCGATCTCCCCGTTTTCCACCCAGAAGACGCCGTCGCGCGTCAGCCCCGTCACCAGAATCTGGTTGGGATCCACGCTCCGAATGTACCACAGCGTCGTCACCAGCAGCCCTTCCTTCATTTCGCACAAGAGATCGTCCACGCTCCCCGCGCCGCCGGAAAGCACCAGGCTGGCGCCCGCCGGCCCCAGCGCCGGCTTGCCCTGCTTCTGCGCCCAGTAACGCGAGTAATACAGATTCTTCAACACCCCGTTTTCCACCCAGGTCGTCTCGCCCACCGGCCGCCCGTCCCCGTGAAAGGGACAGCCCAGTATCTGCGGATGCGAAGGCGAACTGGCCAAGGTGACGCGCTCGCCCACGATCTTCTTTCCGCACAGGTTGCCGCCCTCGGCGCGGTTGGAAAAGGCGCTGCGGCCCTCATCCGCAGCGCGCGCGTCCAGACTGCCCGCCAACCACAGCATGAACATGGCTACCCCCTGCGGCTCCAGGAGAATGGGATACTCCCTGGCCTCCAGCGTGCGGGGATGCTCCGACAGCCTGGCCCGCGCGTGCGTGCGTCGCACCATGGCCTCCGCGTCCAGGCGGCGATGATCCCGCACGTCCTCCACCAGGCTGCGACTGCTGCCCGCCCCGCCGCTCGTGCGTACCGTGCACGTCAAGCCCGCCGTGGTCCAGCGATGGTAGCCGAAGAGTCCCGCGCTGTCCCCCACGGCCATGAGCCGCTCACCCGTGTAGCACGTCCCCGCCGCCTCCGCCCCCTCCGACTCACAGTAGCGCGTGATCACGCCCACCAGCTTCGCCCGCTCCGCCGGCGGGCAGGCCGCCGTCTCCGGTACGTAACCGTCGATCGCCGCGTACTCCTGCGGCCCCAGCGGCGGCTGATGCTCCGGATCCGGCTTGTTCCACTCCGCCAGCTTCTCCGCCCGCCGCGCCAGCTCCCGCAGGCTCTCGGGGCGGAAATCCGTCGTACTCGCCGAGCCGCTCTTCGTGTCTTTCGTCACCGTCAAGGTCAGGCTCGCGCTTGCGATCCACGTTCTGTACCATGGCGTTCACGCCTGAAGCGCGACAGCGCCTCGTTCATCCCCGACAGGCTGACGAACGCCTCGGGGAACGCCACTTCGGAAAGTACCGCGTCGAAAATCTTTTTGACTTGGTCGCGCTCCAGCATTACCTGGCCTCCCCCACTTTGATGTTGCGGAAGCGCGCCCAGGGCGCCCCGTGCGTCATCTGCGCCCGCTGCCCGGGCTGCCCCTTGCCGCAGTTTACCACCCCCTGCGGCTGCCAGTAATCCGCGTTGCACACCGCGTCCAGACTCCGCCAGAAGTCCGTGCTGTTCGCCCGATAAGTCACGTTCTTCAGCATCCGCCCGATCTTGCCATGTTTGATCTCCCAGAAGCAGTCGCCCCCGAACTGGAAGTTGTAACGCTGATGGTCGATGGAGAAGCTGCCGCGTCCGTCGATCAGGATGCCGTCCTCCGTGTCGCTGATCAGCTCCTCCAGCGTAGGCGCATCTTTACCGCCCGGTTGCAGGCATAGGTTGGGAATCCGCACGATGGGGGTGCTGTTGTAACCGTCCGCGTAGTTGCAGGCCCGCGAATCCTCGTCTCCGATGGCGAACGCCGTCTCACGATTGGTGGAAACACCCACCAGCACGCCGTCCCGCACGACGTCGAAGCGCCGCGTCGGTACCCCGTCGTCGTCGAAACCCACCGTGCTGCGCCCGTTCGGCATGGTCCGGTCCGCTACCAGGTTCACCAGCGGGCTGCCGTACTGGAACCGCCCCAGCATCTCCGGTTTCACGAAACTGGTCCCCGCCATGTCCGCCTCCATGCCCAGGATGCGGTCCAACTCGGTGGGATGCCCGACCGACTCATGAATGGTCAGGCACAGATGGCTGGGCGACAGGACGAGCGTCTTGTAGCCGGGCTCCACGTCGACCGCGGACAGCTGCCCCACCGCCTCCTCGCCCACGCGCCGCGCCTCCTTCTCCCAGTCCTGCCTCTTGATGTGCTCGTAGCCGATATTCAGCGGCGGAGTCTCGAACATGCGCGTCTTGAACTCCCGCTGTCCCACCGCGAACGCGGTGCACGACGCATGGGAACGGATGATCGTCTGGTCGATCACCGAGCCTACGCTGTTGGCGAAGACCTTATGCTCC
The DNA here is from genome assembly GCA_015075175.1 of bacterium. Lineage (GTDB taxonomy): Bacteria > Hinthialibacterota > Hinthialibacteria > H5-UNCL2 > H5-UNCL2 > H5-UNCL2. The sequence goes on along the minus strand of JABTUV010000005.1, from coordinate 98,241 downwards.
CGCGTGAACTCCATGAACGCAATCGCGCGGCGGACTTCCGGCCCCACGTGCATCCCCTTGGTGATGGACAGGAGCAAATCGATCTTCTCCTCCAGCGGCACGGTGAAGGGATCGATCTCGTGCGGCGTGACATAAGTCGTCACATGCGGGTATACCGGGGCCAGCGGACCCAGTCTGGGGGCCAGCGTGGCTGAGGCGCGGGCTACCGCGACGGCGCGCGCCGCCGTCGCCGCGATCTCCTCCGGCGTCAAGACGTGCGTCGCCGCGAATCCCCACGCCCCCCCGTAGTAACAGCGCACCCCAACCCCGATCTCCTCCCGATCCAACAGGTTGGTGACGATTTCGTCCCGCACGTCCACCCGCTGATCCTGATAATGGCAGACGCGCGCGTCCGCGTACTCGGCGCCCAGTCGCACCGCCTCGTCCACGGCGTTCTTGGCGATTTGTTGCATGTCTACTCTCCAGTCGGGAATTCCCGCGAGGTAAGGCAACCTATCATGGGCAAGGGCCGCATGCAACGATAACGCCCGGGTTCATCCCGTGCGTCCTCACGCGCTCCGGGTCCATTATCTTTCGGTCCGATTCGGGCGGGCTCGTCATTGACTCCGGACGCACCTCAACGGTGCGGCTGATGCTACCACACCGTCTTGGCAACGTTGCTTTGCTGAATCCGGGCGGCTTTCATCAACTGTCGCGGTAGCGGGCGGCGCCAATCTCTTCTTCGCTCGAATCGCCGTGGCCGGATAAAATGCCGTACAGGCTGCCAAAGCGCTCGCCAGGCTTGACGGGAAAGGCGCCGGCGTCCAGCTGCGCCTTGAGTGCGCGAAGCTGGGCTTCCAGCGACTTGTCCTGCGCTTGCGGCGATGCGGCGCTCATGATGATACGCCTTGCCCGGTGGGCCGTGCGCAACCGCAAACGTCGCGCACACTAGTGCCGTCTCTCAAAAAGTAGTTGCGGGAAACGAGATACCCAGTCCGGCAGTAGCGGTACTCCGCGTATCGAGAGGACGACCGGGGCGCTACAACTTTTCTTGAATCGGCACTAGTGAATTGATTATAGGCGGCTCCGCGTCGTGGCTCAAAGTAATGGCTTGCTCGCTCACATGACCTCAAGTCGAAAAGCGCCCTGCCCTGCCATTCCTCGATCCACCCCTTGACATTGCGCCTCAAATCCTTAGGCTCTGTTTTCCAAAGTGCTTGAGGGGAGAATCGGACACCATGAACGCAGACGCCCTGCGTCGCACGGACCCGGAGATGACGGCGCTCCTGGCCGAGGAGCGGAAGCGCCAGGCGGACACCCTCGCCCTCATCCCCAGCGAGAACTACGCCTCCCGCGCGGTCGAAGAGGCGACCGGCTGCTGCCTGGCCAACAAGTACAGCGAGGGCTATCCCGGCCGGCGCTACTACCAGGGCCAGGCGGTCATCGACAAGTGCGAAACCCTGGGCATCCAGCGCGCCAAGGCGCTCTTCGCCGCCGACCACGCCAACCTGCAGCCCTACTCCGGCTCCGTCGGCGTCCTTGCTACCTACTTCGCCGCCGGCTGCCGGCCCGGCGACACCATCATGGGCCTCTCCCTGGCCCACGGCGGCCATCTCTCCCACGGCCACTCCGTCAACATCACCGGCAGAATCTTCAACTCCGTCCAATACGGCGTGGCGCGCGAGACCGAACGGCTGGACTATGACGAGATTGAAAAACTCGCCCTCGAGTGCAAGCCCAAAGTCCTCATGGCCGGCGGCTCGGCCTATCCCCGCGTCTTCGACTTCCCCCGCTTTCGCGCCATCGCCGACAAGGTGGGCGCCATCTTCATCGTGGACATCAGCCACATCGCGGGCCTCGTCGTCGGCGGCAGCCATCCCTCGCCCGTCCCCCACGCCGACATCGTCGTCACGACCACCCACAAGACCCTGCGCGGCCCCCGCGGCGCCCTCATCGTCTGCAAGGACGCCTTCGCCAAGGCCGTGGATCGCGCCGTCTTCCCCCTCCTGCAGGGCGGCCCCCATCAGCACACCCAGGCCGCCATCGCCGTCGCCCTCAAGGAGGCCGCCTCCCCCAAGTTCAAAGAGTACGCCCATCAGATCGTCAAAAACGCCCAGGCCATGGCCCGCGTCCTCGCCGACGACGGCATGCGCATCGTCTCCGGCGGAACCGACAACCACCTCTTGTTGGTCGATCTGCAAAAGAAGAACATCAACGGCAAGGACGCCGCCGTCCTCCTGGAATCCGTCGGCCTCGTCTGCAACGCCAACATGATCCCCTACGATCCCGGCACGGCGGCCAAGCCCTCCGGCATCCGCCTGGGCACGCCCGCCATTACCACCCGCGGCATGAAGGAACCGGACTGCGAGCGCGTCGGCCATCTCATCGCCCGCGCCATCAACCAGCGCGACCATCCCGCCGCCCTGGCCGCCATCCACGAGGAGGTGCGGGAACTGTGCCGCAAGTTCCCCATCCCCGAGGTCATGGTGTAGCCGCAGACGTTGCTGAGAGCTGGACAAAAGAATGCCGCCCCGAGTCGCCGTAATCGTCTTCCCAGGCAACAACTGCGAGCTGGAAACCGCCCGCGCCGTCGAGAACGCCGGCATGTCCGCCGAGCTCTTCCGCTGGAACCGCGACGCGAAAGAATTGGACCAGTTCGACGGCTTCGTGGTCGGCGGCGGCTTCGCCTATCAGGACCGCGTGCGCTCGGGCGCCATCGCCGCCAAGGAACCCATCATGGACGGGCTGGCCCGCGCCGCAGAGGCCGGCAAACCCATCCTCGGCATCTGCAACGGCGCCCAAATCCTCGTCGAGGCCGCCCTCGTCCCCGCCGTCCGCGGCTCCGACAGCCTGGACATGGCGCTCGCTCCCAACCGCATGGTGAAAAACGGCCACGTCGTGCGCGAAGGTTACTTTACCGACTGGCGCAACCTGAAAAACCTGGCCCCCCCAGGCCGCTGCGCCTTCAACCTCGACATCCCCGAGGGTGAACTCCTGCCCATGCCCTTCGCCCACGCCGAAGGCCGCTTTACCACTGCGGATGCGAAGGTGAGAGAGGCGCTCGTGTCCGGCAGGCATGTCGTCTTCGCTTACGCCACGCCGTCCGGCGAGGTGCACGAAGAATTTCCCGACTGCCCCAACGGAAGCATCTTCGCCGCCGCGGCGGTCTGCAACGTGCCGGGCAACGTGTTGGCCATCATGCCCCATCCCGAGCGCGCGGATACGCTCAAACACGTTCCCTCCTCGTTCCCGGGACCCTACGGGCTGGCGCGCCGCCGCGCCTTCGGCGATCCCGACGCCCTCAACCGCCCCGGCCCCGGCCGCCGCCTCTTCGACTCCATGCGCAAGTTCCTCCGCGAAAATTAGGGTCAGCGCCTAATTTTTCCCGGCTGGCTCAAGATTCGCGGATAAATTGCGAGAAAAATTAGGCGCTGACCCCAATTTTCGACGACAAACCGGAGACCATGACCATGAGCCGTACGTTTCAAGTCCTCGTCTCGCTCAAGATTCCCGACGCCGTCGCCAATACCGCCCTCAATACCATCCGCCGGCGCATGAATCTGACCGAAGTCGCCTCCCTGTCCCGCGCCGAGTGGTGGTGCGCCGAGTTCGATGACGCCTGTCCCGACCCCCAAGACCGCCTCCGCGCCCTGGTGGAACGCACGGGCCTCTTCATGAATCCCAACAAGCACCGGTACCAGTTGATCGAGGGCGCCACGCCCCCGCCCGCTCCCGCCGGCGCCGCCCATATCCTGGTCGTGGACCGCGAGGACACGGTCGGCGCGGCGGCGCAGGAGGCAGCCCGCGCCCATCCCCTCGCCGGCGGCGCCCTCCGCACCCTCCGCCGCGGCGTCCTCTGGACCCTCGCCGCCCAACCCGGCCAGGGCAAAACCAGCCGCCAGATCGCGGAAGAACTCGCCGTCTCCACCCATCGCACCGCCGGCCTCTTCTCCAACCCCCACTACCAGGACGCCATTCTCCCCCCTTAACAAGGTGGGCTGGGGGGGATAAACTGTGGTGGGTAAAACCCACCCTACGCAATGTACAGCCGCCCTCATTTGAGTTACACTCTCGTCCTGACGCCCTGCTCGCCCAACAACTGCTCCGCCGCCGCGCGGCGCTCCGGGAGGAATCAATGGACCTCGAACTGGCCAAGGCCGCCATAAAGAAATGCGACATCTTCCGCGACGTGGATGAAGACGCACTAGGCGTATTGCTCGTGGAAGCCCGTGAACGCACCTTCCACAAGGGCGAGATCGTCTACCGCCGCGGCGAGATGGCCTCCGACAGCTTCTACCTCATCGTCTCCGGCGAGATGCACGTCCTGCACGAATCCGGCGAGCTGATCAAGGCCCTGGGACCGACCGAGATCATCGGCGAGATCGGCGTCATCAGCCCCAAGCGCCTGCGCACCCGCGACGTGATCGCCGGAACCGCGACCGAAGTCCTGGAGTGGGACGTCCACACCATCCAGGCGCGCTCCCCCGAACTCTTGGAACGCCTCAAGGACCTCGCCTGGCAGCGCATCTCCGACTGGCCCGATTAGACCATTCTCCTTCCCACAGCAATCGTTCCACTTTCCCCCAGCTGCCACTTCCCCCCCGCTGTCAGTTCGACCGCGGGAAATCTCTGCTGCACCCCCGCTGTCATTTTCGACCGCAGGGGAAAATCTTGACCCATGCTGCCAGCCGCCCCCAGCTGTCATTTCGACCGGGAGAAATCCTTCCCCAGCTGCCTCTCCCCCGCTGTCATTTCGACCGCAGGGAGAAAATCCCCGCACCAGCGGGCCGGGCGCAAGCCGAGATTCCTCCTTCGGTCGAAATGACGAAGCTGATGCGCCCCTTGCGGGTTTGACATCGCCCTCACCTTCCCCTAACGTTCCGCTACGACTCTGCCCCAATCGTCCGAACGCGCGCGACAAGGCCGCCCATGCCCATCACCTCGCAAGACAACCCCACCCTGTCGCGCTGGCAGTGGCGCATCTTCTCCGGCGTCTGGATGACCTACTTCAGCTACTACTTCTGCCGCGTCAACTTCGGCGTCGCCCAGAAGGCCATGGGCGACGACCTCGGCCTCGACCTCATCACCATCGGCATCATCGCCTCCGCCACCAAAAGGTCGCCTGCAGCCTCGGCCAGTTCGTCAACGGCCAGGCTGGCCGACCGCTTCGGCGCCGCCGCTTTCTCCTCGTCGGCATGCTGACCAGCGCCGCCATGAACTTCCTCTTCGGCTTCTCCAACCTCTTCTGGACGCTCCTCTTCGTCTGGACGGTCAACGGCTACATGCAGTCCACCGGCTGGCCTTCGTGCGTCAAGATCATGGCGGAATGGTTTCCCACCCACCTGCGCGGCAAGGCGATGGGACTGATGGGGACTTCGTACCAGTTCGGCCACGCCGCCACCAACTACCTGACCGGCTGGCTGGTCTTGAGTTACGGCTGGCGCGCCGCCTTCGTGGCGCCTTCCGCTTTTCTCGTCGTCATGGCGGTCGTCGTGATGCTGGTCCTGCGCACGCGCCCGCAGGACGCGGGCCTGCCACCCCTTCAGAACAACGGCGCCCTCGCCCCCAACGGCGAGCCGCAAGAAGAGCAACTCTCCATCGCAGAGACCCTCCGCGGCGTGCTCTCCAACCGCAACCTCTGGCTCGTCGCCATCGCCTTCGCCGGTCTGGACATGATCCGCTACGGCTTCATCGACTGGTCGGTGCGACACTTGCAGGAAGTGATGGGCGAGAGCGTGGACAGCTCCGCCGTCAAGAACGCGGTCCTGCCCCTGGGCGGCGCCATCGGCGCCGTGGTCGCCGGATGGATGACCGACCGCTTCTTCCATTCCCGTCGCGCCCCCGTCGTCGCCGTCATGCTCGCCCTGCTCGGCGTACTCACCATCTTCTACCATCAGGTCGTGGAGGCGGGCGATGCTACCCTGGTCGTCATCTTTCTGGGCATGATCGGCTTTCTCACCTACGGCCCGCACGTCCTCATGGTCGGCGCCTGCCCGCAGGATTTCGGCACCCGTAGGATGGCCGCCTCGGCGGCCGGCTTCATCGACTGCATGGGCTACATGGGCGCGGCCCTGGCCGGCTTTGGTACCGCCTATCTACTCAAGCACTTCGGCTGGAACGCGGCGCTCTATACCTGGGCGGGCGCGGCCTTCGTGGGCGCCGCGCTGATGGCCACGCTATGGAACGTCAAGGTGAGTCGGGAGTGACCGATGTCCGGCGGCATGGCTCCGCTCCGCCGCGCCCGCTATCTGCTCGAATACGCGATCGTGCGCGGGCTGGCGGCGCTGGTCGCTCCTCTGCCCCGCCCCCTCGTCTGGAAACTGGGCGGCCGCCTGGGCCGGCTGGCCTGCCGCCTCCTCCCCTCGCGCCGTCGCCTGGCGCACGCCAACGTCGCCCGCGCCTTCCCGCAGCTCTCTCCCCAACAGGTCGCCGCCGTCGTCTCGCGCAGCTTTGAGAACTTCGCTCGTACCGCCCTCGACATCCTCTGGAGCATGTCACGCGGGCCCGACCAGATCGCCCGCTGGGTCCGCATCGGCCCCGACGTGCTGGCCGCCACCCAGGCGGTCGCCGCCGGCGGTCGCGGCGGCATCCTCGCCCTCGCCCATTTCGGCAACTGGGAGATCGTCGGCCTGGCCTGGGGTTGGCTCGTGCCCGCCCCCGTCTCCGTGATCGCCAAGCCTCTCCACAATCCCTGCCTGGACCGCTGGCTCAATCATTATCGCCGTCGCTCCGGCAACCGCGTGATTCCTACCGGCGGCTCCGCCCGCGAGGTGCTGATGCACCTGCGCGAAGGCCGCCTGGTCGCCATGGTCATGGACCAGCGCACGCCCGAACGCTACGGCGGCGTCGCCGCCGACTTCTTCGGCCATCCCGCCATGACGACCAAGGCGCCGGCGTCGTTTGCGCTCTCGCTCGGCGTCCCCATCGTGGTGCTGGCCTGCGTGGCCGACGAGGCGGGCTGCTACCACGTGCGCGCCGCCGGCCCCCTCTCCTTCCAGCCTTCCGGCGACCGGCAGCGGGACGTGCTCTCACTCACGCAAACATTAAACCGCCTGCTGGAAGAGGAAATCCGCCGTGCCCCCGAATACTACTTCTGGATGCACGACCGCTGGGGCATGAAAGACTCACCCCCCGCGTCGCCCCCGCCCCCCGGCCCCCGGCCTCCTTCCGTCCCATAGGTCCCATAGGTCTCATTCGTCCCATTCCCTCTATTCGCCTTGCGCCCGCCGCCCTTCTCCCTCACACTGGCGTGGCCGTCCCCGGCCAATGTCGCAAGTCCGCCCGTCGTTACAGGAGCCTATGCGCACCCTGGCCCTCATCCTGCCGCTCGCCTCCGCCCTGGCGGCCGCGCTCCCGCCCTCGGGCGCGCGCTTTGTCATCGCCCATGTCCTCTCCCTGGACTCCCGCACCGGCGTCGCCGAACTGGCCGCCTCCAACCACGGCCTGGCCGTCGGGGACAGGAGCTTCGCCCTCACCGAGGCCCGCCAGGGTCTTGAAATCGAAGTCCTCTCCGTCGATCCCACCACGCTGGAGGTGCGCTTCCTGGGTGGAACGCAGCGCAACGTGGCCGAGGGCGACCGTCTCACCCTCTACTGCGGAGAGATCACTTCTCCCACCCAGACCACTACCCCCGACCATCTCCCCCTGCCTTCGCAGGAGTCGATTCCGCCGGGCACGTCCGAGCTGGAACTCTTTCTGCGCGAGCAGTTGCTGCAGATGGATCTCTTGCGGGCGGAGCTGGCCGCCGCCGCGCTGGCGGAAACCACGAGCGAAGCCCAACCGCCCCCTTCCGGCTGGAACTGGCGCGGACAGACGCGACTGGGAGTCGAGCTGGAGCACAACGTCGATTACTCCCCCTTGGGACTCTCCACCTCCGATCCCCAGCGCGCCCTGGACGACCTGGACAAGCGCATCGCCCAGGCCGCGCCCATCGTCGAGCAAAGCGGCAGCCTCCAGGCGCGCCAGTATCTGGAGGAAGCCATCGAGCTGCGCAACCAGGCCGCCACGCTCCTGGCAACGGACCCCGAGCTGGCGCTTCTCCTCATGCAACTGTCCGCCTTCAACGTCGACGCCGCCCTGCGCGCCGCCGACGCGCCCGTGCCTCCCCAGTCCTCCCGCCGCAAGGTCGATGACCAAGAGAACTTCTTCGTTGAAAACGCCCTCTACGGCGAGACGCGCACGGACGGCGGCACGCGCGTCAACCTGCACAACCGCCTGCGCGCCACCGACCGCTACCGCCGCGCCCTCCTCTCGCTGGGCCTGCCCTCCGATCCGCTCTCCCGTGTAGGCTGGGGCCTGCGCCCGGAAATCGACGGCTATCTCTACGAACCCGGCTTCTCCGACGACAGCCTGCAATATCGGCTCGACGGCGAACTCTTCCGCCACTTCCTCTCCGACCGCCGGCTGCGCCTCTCCGTCGGCGAGCGCGCCTTCTTCCGCCGCGAGTATCACGGCAACGGCGACGACGGCTACCGCACGCTCAAGGGCTTTTTGGAGGCGCGCTACCGCTTGGCCGACCTCCAGAGCACCGCCCTGCGCTACACCCTCACCGGCCAGCGCTACAATCGCAGCATCAACGCCTTGTTCGATTACGACGGCCACGAGCTCTCCTGGTCGTGGGAGCGCTTCGGCCTGTCCACCACGGCCATGCTGGAGGCGGTCCTGGAGACGCGCGACTACAGCAAACCCGACGACGAGGACGACTACCGCGAGGCCCGCCTCTCCAGCCGGCTGACCTGGACGCCGAAAAGTTGGTTGACGTTGTTCGAGGACGGAAATCTCTCGCGCCGCGTGCACCGCGAGACGGGCGAGGACAACAGCGACTACGTGCAGTGGGACGGGCGGGCGGGCGCCGAACTGCGCCTCTGGCCACGAACCTCGCTGCAACTGGAAGCGGGCCTTCTGGCGGTGCGTTACGACGCCGAGTCGCTGGGAACGGTCGACAAGGAGCGCGGCGACTTCAACGAGCAACGTTACGCCGCGCGCCTCGACCTCGGACCCTGGCGCGCCTGGCAACTCTTGTTGGAAGCCGGTTACGAGCGCCGGGAGTATCGCCGGGGCGAGACAGGCGAGTTCGAGACCTGGCTCTCCGCCGACTTCTCGCCCATCGCCGACTTCGATCGGGTCCGTTACGCCGCCACGCTGCGAAAGAACTTCTCGCGCAACGCCCAGCTCATGCTCTCCGCCTCCCACGGCGACGACGCCTATCGCACCTACTCCCAGTACGACAACCAACGCGACCTCATCCAGCTGCAACTGACCCTGCGCTATTAGCCCCCCTGCGCTTCCGAAACGGGCGCCTTTTCTCAAAATTTGGTGCTGCCAAGGTTGCGGGAAAAACAAAAACCGAGTCCTCGAGTAGCGGCGCGCCTGCGGACCTGCTTGAGATGCGTGCTGCGCCTTCGCGCCGCGTATCGAGAGGACGGCCTCCCTGCGGTCCGCCTGCCTTCGCAGCGGCCTGGCATTTGCATCCTTTACCGGTGCGGCGATGCCTCGCGTGGGCCTGTCCCTTGCCTCCAGGCACACCGACGGGGCGCCCGTCCCATAGGTCCTATCCGTCCTATAGGTCCCATTCCCCCGCCGCAAGCCCAGCACGCTGCCCAACTACGGGCCCAGTTCCAAATCCCGCGCCGCCTCGAATCCGAAGTACGGCGGCCCCGACCCCGCCGGCGGCAGAATCGCCCCACTCGTCGCGTGCAGCGCCCCGAACCGATCCAGCGCTACCAGCCCGTATCCCGCTTGCACTTCCAGATCCACCATCAACTCCCCATCCACGCTCGACAATTTCCAACCCTCCGGCGCCTCCCCGCTCCATTGCAGACGGCCCGACGCATCCATGCGCACCAGCTGATCGCCCACTTTCGCCAGCGCCACCCAATTATCCTGACTGGAAACCGGAAACGCCGGATCCGCCGCCCCGCCAAACGAATGCACCGCGCCCATGTTGTCCATGATCCACCCGCTCCGACCCCTTTGATCTTCCAGCAAGGCGCGCACGGCGTATTGCGTCACTCCGTTGAGAGGTGGATCGAGCGAGGCGGCGGCAGCGACTTCCGGCGCGCCGTAGCCCCCGCACCACAACTTGCCGGTCCGATCCAGCACGTAATAACCGACACTGCCGGGCACTCCGCCCAGGTTGACCTGAAACAGCGCCAAATCCGCGGCGATGCCTCCCGGCTGCGGATAGAAGTAGAAGTGCTGCGGCGGTCGGATGCAGCTATAAGTGTGCAACCCGCCGTAGAGGTCGAGTACGGCCACGCCCACTTGCGCCGCGTTGGTCGTCGGCAGGCCCCGCACGAGCGCCATCGCCCGCGCCGCGTTCCAGCCGAAATACGGCCCGCCCGAGAGCGCGATGCTGTTGCCCGCGCCCCCTGTATGCACCGCCCCGCAATCATCCAGCACGAACAGCATGACCTGCTCCGGCCCAGGCGTGGGAGTCGGCGTCGGGGTGGGCGTTGGTGTCTGGAGTGTGAGTGGAAGCGCCCGCACCGCCGCCCAGACATCGCTGTAAACGTACGGCATATCCCCGCCGTACCTGCCCCCCAGCAACCACAGTTTGTTTTCATGCACCAGGCAGACGGGTCGATGGTGACCGGGAGGATTGCCGCTCCTGTTCAACCTGGCCTCCGGCCATTCCTGCCACAATACCCCGTCCTGCGACGAGATCACTTCCAGGATGTGGTAGGGAGCCAACCCAAGCATGAATCGGCCGCCCAGAAGCCACATGCGGTCTTCCCAGACCACCGCGGCATGGCCGAACCGGATGGAACCGGCGTACTCCGTAACGGTTTCCCAGAGCGCGCCGTCCGTGCTGGACCAAACGTCGCCGAACGTCCAGAACCGGGAATCCAGCCTGGCTATACCACCGACCAACCAGAGGCGGCCGCGATAGGAGAGCAAAGTATGCAGGTTGCGCGGCGGCCAGTCCGCCCGGTTTGTCTCCTGTCGCCACGTTACCCCGTCGGTGCTGGACCAAACGTCGTTGAAGTACGTGGCGGCGTCTACCCCGCCTGCGATGACGATGCGGCCGTCATGCGCGGCGGCCGCCAGGGCGGCGCGCCCCGCCCAGGGCGCGCGCTCCAACACCTGCGTCCAGGTCTTGCCGTCCGTGGTCGACCAGACGTCGCTGGTGCGCCCGGCGCCGGAAACACTTCCACCCAGCAGCCATATTCTCTCGTCGAACACCAGCGCCTTATGCCCGGAGCGCCGTCCCCACGGTGCGTCGCCGTTCTCCAGCGTCCAACTTGCGCCGTCTCCACTGGACCAGATTTCGGCAAACGGTTCGCCGAATAAACCGCCCGTGCCAAGTATCCAAAAGCGCCCTTGGAACACGACCGCTGTTTGAATGCCCCGCCGCTCTCCCCAAGGGGCGCCTAGTATCGCCCGCGTCCACGGAGTCAGCGGTGCAGGTGTGGGCGTAGGTGTCGGTGCGGCGGCCTGGATGCTCGAATAGTCCGCGGGAACCTGGTAGGTACTGGCCGCAAACACAGGTGCGAACCCCAGGCCGGCGAATGCGAGGATAACGCCAAAATGCGCTTTCATGGACGCGCCTCCTTCCAGAATGCGCGTGCCTGTTTGTTCGCCGGAACCCCCGGGAGCCTTACCGTGGTCGGCGCCAATAGTTTATCAATAATTTGACGAAATGCCAGGTTTTTCGGCAGGGCCGCCCCCGGGACAGTCACCCGTTTCCGCCGAGGGTCTCCCCGCAATGCGCACCGCTCACTTCGGAAACGGGCGCCTCTCCCCTCGCCCGTCCCTCACCCGTCCCTTCCCAGCGCCGCCAGCATCGCCAGCCCGTTTTCCACCGGAATCGCCTCGTGCAGCTCGCCGCTCGCGCCCGCGATGTAGCGCTCTCCCCCCACCTCGACCAGCCGCCGCACCGCCTCCCCCACCTCCTCCGGCGTGCCCCGCGAAAGCAGCCGGATGCAGTCAATTCCGCCAACCAGAACGAGCCTCGGAAAAGCCGAGCGCAGGGCGGGGACCGTCAACCCCGCGTCCACTTCGATGGGATGCAGCCCGTCGATGCCCGCCTCGACCAGTTGAGGCAGGAGCGCCTCCAGGGCGCCGTCGGAGTGGTAGAGGACGAAGTCCCCGCGCGCATGGATGGCCGTCACGATGCGCGCCAGCCGCGGGAAGAACTCGCGCGCCAGAAAGTCCGGCGCGTACAGAGGCCCGCCCCGGTGCGCAAGGTCCTCTCCGACAAAGAAGACCCGCGTCGGCAGCTCTTTGGGCAGGGCCGCCACCCGCGCCAGCGCCGTGTCCGTGTACAGCTCGAAAAACTCCGACACGAGCCCCGGCTCGTCCGCCAGAAGATACGTCAGTCCCTCCAGCCCGAACAGCGTCACCGCCGCCCCCAGCCCGATGGGCCCGTGCGTCAACCGGCTGCAGGGATAAAAATCGGGCGCGGCGATGCTGGTCCAGACGATGGCGGGCGCGACGCGCTCGCACTCTTGTGTGAGTTCTCCCACGTGCTCGGCCAGATCGGCCAGGGGGTCGAAGTCATGCTCGAGCAGTCCGCGCAGCCAGCCGACCGGGTCCTCGCGTGGACCGGGCGAAGGCGGCTCGGCCCACCTACTCCACTTGTCGCAGTGCAGCGTCCAGCCGTTCCACGCGCGGGTGGGTCGCGCCTCACCCGTGAGAATCCCTTCGGGTGTCGCGTCCAATACCTTGGCGACGGCCCGCCAGGCCCGCTCCGCTACCGTCCCCTCCCGTCCCGCCACGGCCTCGATCAGGCCCGCGTGATGCAGCGTATCCGCCACGGGGACCCGGTCCGGCCGCCGGCCGGCAAAAACCGCCTCGATGCGTTCTCTGGGAGTCATGGCCGCAGCCTACGACGGTAGCAAGACTTGCGCAAGCCTGGCTCGCGGCGCCGATTTGAGTGGAACCGACGCCTCCAATATGCTAAACACGTGCCCAGCGTCCGTAATGTTATAATGTTATCCCGGAGGCTTTCCATGACACGCGCCGTCGCCGTCTCCTTGGCCGCCATCCTGGCCGCTCCCGCGCCCGCCGTCGGTACGACCCGCCTGGAGGTCAACGCGACCGCCTATCGCCGCTTCGATTATCGCCTCACCCCCGAGGTTTTCGACTTCCGCTACGCCCCCTACCGCTGGCAGGGCAGTATCTGCCTGCCCGACGACCCCCACAAGAGCATTCTCGGCAAGGACGGCGCGCTCTACTACGACTTCGGGCGCGGGCGCATGTTTCTCTTCGACACGCGCGTGCGGGGCGCCATCGCCGGCGTCTCCCAACTCGAGTGGCAGGGTCAGGAACTCTACCATCCGCGCATCCCCATCGTCACGACGCGCCACGAGGGCGGCGGCTTGACGCTCACCTCCGTGGCTTGGGCGGCCGCCCCCGAAGCGCCCGACGTGACCGGTTGGAAAGACTCCCGCCACGACTATCTCCACCTCACGCTCTCCAACCCCGGCAGGCAGCCACGCGACGCCCAACTGGTCGTCGAGATCGCGCCCAAGGCCCCCCTCATGCTCGATTCGTCGGGAACCCGCCTGGTCGAACGCGACCATCCCGACCGCGTCTTCTGTCAATTCTGGCCCAAACCCGAGCGCCTAGCCGAGCCTGAACCGACCCGCCTGACGCTGACCACCAGTCCCCGCACCGAGCGCTACTGGGCCAGCCCGCCCGCGGGTACAAGCGACGTCTTCCGCCACATTCTGGCGGGCTGGAACCAGCCGCTGGTATTCCACTTCAAGCCCGATCCGGGCGGCAAGTACCGCGTCGCCTTCGGCATCATCGAGGGCTGGCACCGCCAGCCGGGCGTGCGCCCGCTGGACCTCGTGGTCGAAGGCAAACTCGTACGCACGGTCGATCCCATCGCCGAAGCCGGCCGCAACGTCCCCATGATCGTCTGGGCCGACGCGGAGGATTCGGACGGCGACGGCAAAATCGTCCTGGAAGTGCGCGCGCATAAGAAGGACTACGACACCAATACGATCCTCTCCGCCCTCTGGGTCTTTCCCGCCGACCGGCAACCGGCGGATCGCGCGCTGCTTGCCGGCCGGACGGTGCAATCACTGGCCCAGTTCGATTTGCGCACCTGGGAGAACGGCTCCAATCTGAAGGTCTTTTTTCCCGCCACGACGTTGAAAGCGGGCAAGGAGACGGGCGCACTGGTCGCCGTCCATCGCGGGCCGGCCGCCGCGCCCCGCGCCCGCTCGCTGAAGGACGCGGACAAGGAAAAGCAGCGCGCCATCGCCTGGTGGAAGAAGGCGGACCTCCCCTACGACCGCATCACCGTCGCCGATCCGGCCATCCAGGCGCTGGCGGACTCCTGCATCCGCAACATCTACCAGGCGCGCGAATTGCGCAACGGCCGCCCCGCCTTCCAGGTCGGCCCGACCCACTATCGCGGCACCTGGGCGGCCGACGGGCCCTTCATCCTCGAATCCATCACCTATCTCGGCCGCTGGCGCGAGACCCGCGCCGGCATCGAGGTCCAAGTCGACCACGACGACGGCCCCGGCGGCGTCGAGTTCGTCAAGAAGTGCGGCCTCCGCCTCTGGATGCTCCTCCGCCATACCGAGCTCTCCGGCGATCTGGATTGGCTGCGCATGATGTGGCCCAAAGTCCAGGAGAACGTTCGCCTCATCAAGGAGGCGCGCGAGATGACGAGGACGGAACCCGGCAGCGTCAACTTCGGCCTCACTCCGCCCGGCTACGGCGACGGCGGCCTCCCCGGCAAGCACCGCGAGTACACCAACGTCTACTGGACCCTGGCCGGCCTCAAATGCGCCGTCACGATGGCCGACATGCTCGGCCGGTCCGACGAGAAGGCCGACTGGCAGGCCGAGTTCGACGACTACTGGCAGACCTTCGACAAGGCCCGCAACCGCGACAAGCTCAAGGATCAGTACGGCAACACCTACGTGCCGGTCGTCATGCAGGGTGAGCAGCCGCAACTGCCGCAGTGCGGCGCCTGGGCCTTCATGCAGTCGCTCTATCCCGGCCGCCTCTTCGACATGAACGACGAACTCATGCTGGGTACGGTCAAGATGCTCTCCGCAACCGAAGAGGAGGGCCTCATCTTTGGCACCGGCTGGATTCCCGACGGGGTTTGGAACTACGCCGCATCCTTCTACGGCCACGTGCACCTGTGGCTCGGGCATGGCGACAAGCTGGCCTCCGTCCTCTATGCCTTCGCCAATCACGCCAGCCCGCAGCTCAACTGGCGCGAGGAGCAGAACCTGGTAGGCCAACCGGAGCGTTACGTCGGCGACATGCCGCACAACTGGGCCTCCGGCGAGTTCCTGCGCATGTTGCGCCACGCCATGATCCTGGAACGCGGCGACAGCCTGCATCTGCTCGAAGGCATGCCCACGGTTTGGACCCGACCCGGTGGCCGGACCCGACTGGTGGATATTCCCACGTCGTTCGGCGAGATGTCGCTGGAACTCTCCATGGACAAGGCGGGCCGCGTCGCCACCCTGAAAGTCCATCCGCCCAACCGCGCGCCCATGCACAGTCTCGTCGTGCATACCGAGCGCTTCGGCCGGCCGGTCGAACAGATCACGCTCAACGGCAAGCCCCTGCGCCCTGGCGCACCCGTCCCGACCGACAAGCCGTTCACGCTCAGGATCACGCTGAAGCGATAGTCGCCGGACAGTCACCCATTTCCGCTGTGGATGATGGCTGAAAGCGGGAGCGTATCTGCGGAAATGGGTTCCTGTCCGTGTCTGCCGGACGCCTGGTGCAGGTAGTGGTCGCACGGAATTGTCCCATACGTCCCATAGGTCCCACGCGTCCTATCTCCTCACTTCAAACAGCGCATCCCCGTTCGCCGCCACTTTCACCAATCGATAGTACTGCGGATACCGCCCCCGCGCCGCGTCCCCCAGCGACAGCCGCGACAGGATCGGATGATTCTCCTGGTTCCTGATATAGAGGTAGTGCGTGGCGCCCAGCTCCACGAAGCGCGCGTGCTCCACGGCGGGATCATCTTCGTCATACAGCGGCCAGATGGCCGGATCGTCCAGGTTGAGGAACCGCACCGACAGCGGCAGATAATACGTCCTATTGTCGTGCGTGAGGACCACGGCGTCCGGCGCATGTTCCGAGAGATACCGCCACAGTTCCACGTCGCCGTCGATGGTCGGACACCGCGAGAGAAAGAGCTCGCGCGGCGGATTGGGATGGGCGAACGCCCACAAGTCGGCATAAGGCACGTGCGGGCCGATCAGCGCCGCCCCCAGGCTCGGCCCCAGCGACAATAACACCAGCACGCTCAGCATGACCCCTCTCACGCGCGGCCCGCTCGCCGACAGGAGGCTGGCCGCAAACAGCCCCAGCAGTGGAAAAACGGGCAGGAGATGATAGAGGTAATACGCGCCTATGGTGAGTCCGTAAGTCAAGAATACGACGAGCAGCGATGCCCACATCCACCACCCGCGCTCCCGTCTCCCCAACGCGATAAAGAGCCCCGGCAGCCCGAAGATGAAGAGGATGGGTTGCAGCTTCCAGATGATGTTGGGTTCCCAGAAACAATAGTGCGGCAGGTAGGCGATCCGACCCAAGACCGACGTCCAGCGGGCCAGGCCGTCGCCGTTCAGCGCCCACTCGATGCGCGCGCTGGCCATTACCTCGGGATGGATGTTATGCCCGCCGAAGATGGAGGCGAAAAACGGATACACCGGATTGCCGGCCACCATCCAGTTGCGCAGATACCAGAAGCCCCCAAGGGCGCCGAGGGCGACCGTCCAAGCGACGAGGCTTTTCCAGTCCAGCGCGCGCCACGACTCGCGCCGGCAGTAGAGCAAGACGGCCGCCGGCAGCAAGAGCGCCGGCATGAGATAGTTGATGGACGCGGCTGTGGCGGCAAAGAGCAGCGGCGGCAAAAGTGAACTGCCGGACCGTTGCGCCAGCGCCCGTTCGCCCGCCCAGAGGAACGCCGCTACCGCCGCCATGGTCCACGCATAATGGCCCGCCTGCATCGAGAAGACCAGGCTGTAGGGCAGGGCGCGATAGGCCAGCGTCCCCGCCGCCGCCGTCACGGCATCGAATCTCCGCCGCAACCAGGCATACACGAGGAGCGTCGCAAGAAGTCCCGCCCACGGCCCCGCGAACTGTCCTACCATGGGATTCCAGCTGCCCGTAAGCGACGGAATCCCCGCCGCCAGCGAGCGAAAGAGCGGCGGATAGTTGGCCGCCAACCCCATCCCGACCTGCGAGGCCACGACGGTCGGAAATCCCCCCTCCGCCACGCTCCGCCGCGGATGTTCCAGATAATACATCAGCGCATCCCAACTCGTCGGCGGATAGAACAGGGCATGATAGAAGGCAAGGAGCGTCAAGAGACCGACGAGGCTCCACATCAAAACCGCGTAGGGTGCGCACCGCGCACCATCACCCCCCCCAACCGCGGAGGGTAGATCGGAAGAGCGCACGCCACCCTCAAAACCGTGAGGTGCACCGCGCACCATCACCCCAACCGCGTAGGGTGCGCACTGCGCACCGCGCACCCTGCGTAGGTGCCACCGCACCATCACCCCCAACCGCCATAGGGTGCGCACCGCGCACCATCATCCCCTGAACCGCGCGTAGGGTGCGCACCGCGCACCGCCGCCACCCGCAACCGCGGGGTGCGCACCGCGCACTGCCGCCACCCGCCTCGCCCCCAACATCCCCGCATGAACCACGACCCACGCCCAACCCCACGCCGGCCGCAACCGCCCGAATGCGCCCAACAGCATGAACCCAACGCCAGTTTCGACCGTCGCCAACCACGCGCCATGCCGCCAGCCGCTCCAGCCGTGTCGCCTCCGGCCGCACAACCGCGCCGGTGCAAAATATCCCATCCAAAGAGGTACGCCGCCAGCAGCGCGCATTGGGCAAGCCCGGACCCGCCGTCTCGCGCGAGGGCGAACCGAGCGCCGCAACCACCTCCGCCCAGCGCGCGCCCGGCAATGCCCCAAGCTGTCGTCGTCCACAGCGGCAGAATCGAAGTGGGCCGCGAGGCAGAAATAGCCGCAACATACCGCCGTCCAGACGAGTAAGAGGACGCCTGGCCCATCGCGCGCTCATCTTCCAAACCGGAAGTCGCATGGACCAACATTGACCACGCCGCCCCTGTCAAAGCCTACGCACCGCCCATTTTCCTCGTCCCACACGTCCCATCCGTCCCATACCCACGCCGCCGCGGTTGACGAATCCTTAGACACCGGTACGCTGGCAATGACCGACTCATTTGGGTGGCCGGATGAACAAGAGTCGCGCGCGTAGTTAGCGAGCTGCGCCGGGAGCGCTGCTCATCGCCTGCGTGCTGCGTTGGGAGCACTGCTCATCGCCGGCGTGCTCGCCGGAGCGGTCGTCTGGTATCCGCCGCCGCACCAGCACGCCCACGACGCGCCCTGCATCGCCGAGCCTTCCCCTCCCGACCTCCTCGACCTCCAGCTCACGTCCGGCGCGCCCTACCAGCGGCAATTGACCATCACCGGCCGCCCGCTGGACTCCGGCGCGCTGGAAATCTCCGTCGCTGCCGAGGGACCCGCCCGCCTCGTGCCCGCGACCGGCGCCGAACGCTTCTCCTCCACCCGCGCGGGCCAGACGCGCAGCTATCGCATTCAGGTTTCGCCCCAGAAAGCCGGGATGCCCGCGCCCGCCGTCATCGTCGATGCGACCCTCTCTGAGAACGGCGTGCCCCTCATGCAGCGCAGCTACCGGTTGCCTCTGGGCGACGAGGGCCCCGCCGCCGCACAGTCCGCCATGCCCGAACCCATCCCCGACGGCCGCGGCGGGACCGTACGCCTGTTTCCGGGGGTCGCCCCCTAAACCATGTCCCACGAAACGGAGTCCAGGCTTCAGCCTGCTTTCGACCCGGTGCCACCCTTTTGTACTCAAAAGGGTGCACGAACACCCGTACCCCCGGCCTACCCCACGGAGTACAGGCTTCAGCCTGCTCTCGACCCGGTGCCACCCTTTTGTACTCAAAAGGGTGCACGAGCACCCGTACCCCCGGCCTACCCCACGGAGTACAGGCTTCAGCCTGCTTTCGACCTGCACGCAGCACCGGGCCCCGTGCGCGCAACTACCAGGTCGGCGCAGCACGCTGCGCAACTACGCCGCTGGATTGCGCCGCGCTGCGCGACCACGGCCCTCCCGCTCCTTGCGTTCCTCATCCTCGCCGCCCTTCCCGCTTCCGCCCAGTGGACCGCTACGGGCAGCTTCTCCTACACCGACCGGCTTTATTCCACCAGCGGCTGGACCGGCACGCGCCAAGCCCCCATCCGCTGGGCCGACGTGCAGATCGTGGACGCCAACACCCAAACCGTGCTCGCCAACGGCTACACCAACGAATCCGGCCAATTCAGCATCGCGGTTTCCGACGGACAGGTGCGAACCGTCTACGCGCGCGTGCTGACTACCTCCCTGTCGGTTCCCGGCTACACCATCGAGGTAAGCGATGACACCGTCAATCCGCGGCTGGCCTACGCACTGGCGAGCGCGCCGCGATGCGCAGCGCCATCGGCCAGACCTCGGTGGATTTCGGAGAGACGCTGGCCCCCGCCGCCATTGGAACCGGCCCGCCCTACACCGAACTGGCCTCGCAGGCCTTCAACGCCTACGACATGGGCGTCTACGCCGCGCAGTGGGTCGAGTTCGTCGAGGGCGCCCGTCCCACCACGCTTCTCCGCATCGGCTGGAACCCCAACCGCGCTACCCCCCGCACCGGCTCCTCCTACGGCGGCGGCAACCTCAATCTCGCCGACGACGACGGCTACGACGACGCCAACATCCTGCACGAGATCGGCCACTACCTCACCAGTCTGTACTCACGCAGCAACAGCCCGGGCGGCTCGCACGGCATCAGCGATCCCTACCAGGACGCCCGCCTCTCCTGGGGCGAAGGTCTGGCTACCTGGTTCTCGGGCGCCATCCTCCAACATTTCGGGTTGCCCCTCCCTCACGTCTATTCCGACCGCAACAGCTTCGGGACCAGCGGTGGATTTTCCTATCAGTACGAAACCCCCTCCAGCAGCCAGAAAGGTCCCGCCGCCGAAGTCGCCACGACCGCGGCGATGTGGGACATCATCGACTCCTCGGAGACCGCCGACGGCTCGGCCGGTGACGACGACGCCCTCGCCCTGCCCGACGCCGCCCCCTGGCGCGTCCTCCGCCACCTGCGCGCCTCGCCCCCGACCGTCATGACCATCGAGGACTTCTGGGACCGCTGGTTCCTTCTCAATTCGGGTTACTTCCAGCAGATGAAGGACATCTTCTACGCCCTGGAGATGCGCTACTATCCCGACGACTACGAGCCGGACGACTCGCCGGAGACGGCCCGCCGGATCACCCCGGGAGAGACCCAGTCACGCACCTTCTATCCCTTCCCCGACGAGGACTGGGCGTATTTTGACAACACCGTCTACTCGGAGACGCAGTTTCGCGCCCGCACCAGCGGCGCCAACCTCGGCCTCAATAATCCCGTCATCGAAGTCTTCGGACCCGACGGACAGGTCCTTTTGGGTCGCAACCTGTACGAAAATTCCAGCCGCACCAACAACCAGAACGCCGAACTCCTGTTCGTGACGCCGCAGAAAGGACGCCATTACATCCGCGTCACGCGCCTGGCCGGTTCACTCGCGCCGGACACGCTCTACGGCTTCTACGATCTCGCCCTGACGATCGTGGACGTGACGCCCTCGATCACGCGCGTGGTCCCCCGGACCATTCCGGCGGGCGGCGCCGCGACGGTCTCCATCCAGGGCCAGAACTTCACCTACCACAGCCGGCCGTGGTTCGGCGACGACGTGACGATTAAGAGTTGGGAAGTGCTCTATCCCGAGCTTTTGGTCGCCGAACTGGAAGTCCGGTCGGGCGCGGCGCCCGCGCCCCCCGAACGAGTCGGTATTGGGCGGGACTGCCGCTACGCGGTCCTGTCGGGCGCCATGACGATCGCCCCCTCGGGCGGCGTCGTGCTCCTCAACGAAATCCGCCTGGCGGATAGCGACTTTTCCCCCCCCGCCGTCCTCGAGATCACCAACCGCGGCCCCGGCCCCCAGGACCTCTCCGGCTGGCGCATCACCGCCGCCCGCAATACTACCGCCGTGACTACCTTCGACCAGTTCGCCGGAGTCACGCTCCATCCCGGCATTTATATGCAGGTCTTCGACACGCCGGGGACCAACACGGTCGAGAACGTCTACGACAACGCCAACAGCATGCAGTGGCCGCTCTTGCGCGACAGCGACGGCGCGGTCGAGCTGCGCAACCCGGCGGGTGAACTGGTGGATTACCTGCGCTTCAACCGCAACGCCCGCTATCCCCGCTCGGTGCGCACCGAACCCGGCGACGCCGGTTGGGGCAAGCCGGACGCTTCCGGCGTCAACTCGACCTCGACCACGCTGGCACGCGACCGCGCCGGCCACGACAGCAACCAGGGCTGGGACTGGGTGCTCGCCGCGGGCACGCTGGGCCGCATCAATACCAGCGCGACGTTTACCAACACCCCCACGCCCGTCGGCTATCCCGACTTCCTCGCCTCGCCCACGCCCACGCCGACCGACTCGCCCACGCCCAGCCCGACGCCTACGGCGACCCCCACCTTCCATCCGGGCGACATCAATCTCGACCATGCCATCACGCGCGAGGACCTCTTTCTCTTCGCCGCCAGTTGGCAGATCGACGGCGCGTCAATCCCGATCATAGAGAAGCCGTCCGCGTCCTCCCGCGACGGCCTGCCGCCCTATCTCTACGGCGACCTCGACAAAAACGGCTTCGTCGACCACGCCGATCTCCTGCTCTTCATCGAATACTGGTTTGACCGCGCACGATGAATCACCGCACCCCCCATCGATCTTGGCGACGGTAGCCCTTGCCGAACAACGGGGGTTGGGATACACTGCGAGCCGCGCATTCATCAAGACACGCCGCATTATGGCGGAGGACGGAATGAGCACGCGAATCACGGAACACAACCTGAACCGAATGCCACCTGCCCTGAGAGTTTCTTTAGAAGCCTTGTACGAACCGCGCGATGTGGGGGAGCAGGATTATTTGGAAGTCGACCACGTATACACCGGCGATGCGCGTGCGTTGCTGCCGAAAGTGCGTCCGAACAGCCTTGCGCTAAGTGTGTGGTCGCCCCCCTATTTCGTTGGAAAGGATTACGAGACGGGCTTGTCTTACGCGGACTGGCAGGCGCTTCTCAGCGAAGTGATCCGTCTCCACTTTCCCTTGATTAAACCGGGCGGGTTCCTCGTGGTGAATATTGCGGACATTCTTTGTTTCCGGGATGATTCCATGCCACGCATACAAGCCGAGGCGGTTAACCGGAAACGATGTCCTGTGACGCGTGAAGATATCCTGGCCGCAAAGAAGAAACACCCCTACTTTAACCGCCACCGGCTCGCCAAATTGCTCAATTGCAGTGAGCAAACCATAGATCGGCGCCTGAACGGCAACAACATACGCGGAGGCAAATACGAATTCCAGACGCGGGTCAAGGTTGTCGGCGGCATGGTGGAAGATTGGGCCTTGAGGGCCGGTTTTTACACTTACGACCGGCGCGTGTGGGTGAAAGACGCCGCGTGGGAGAATTCGCGTTGGGCCAGCCTCTCCTATCGAGCCGTGGACGAATTCGAGTACGTTTACATGTTTTGGAAGCCCGGCGTGACGAAATTCGACCGCGATCGGTTGTCGCCCGAAGAGTGGCGGGAGTGGGGATCCCGCGGCGTGTGGACGTTTCCATCCGTGCGTATCAACGATGACCATCCGGCGAAGTTTCCCAAGGAGCTTCCGCGCCGCGTTATTCGGTTATTAACCGACCCTGGCGACGTCGTCTTGGATTGTTTTCTCGGCAGCGGCACAACCGCCGTGGCCGCGATAGAGCTGAAGCGAAGTTTCTTGGGCATCGACAACAACCAAACTTACACCGCGCTGGCCAAGAGGAACGTGCGTGGCGCGATGCGGAGATTATGCTAACCGATCCTGCGGAGCTCGCGCAGAGTCCCGAAACCATCGAGGAAATCGAGAAAGCCACGTTGCGTTTGGTGGTCCAGGCGATTTACGACTTTCGTGAAGATGCTTGCAACATCTTTAGGGAGGAACGCGACTTGGCTGGGGACATTGGAGAAGACATCACCCGTGAGGCGCTGGACCAGATGGGTATGTCGCGTATCGACCAAAGGCTGTTCGGCAAGATCGACTACAAACGCGCGCGCTATGTTTTCCATCCGGAATACGCCGTAAAACAGGCGCTTTTTGTGGATTCCAAAGCAGAAAGAATCGAAGGTCAAAGAACGGCGACATTACAGACGTCGCAACTTTCAATGGTCGTCCGGCAGTACCGCGGCGGCGCCGCGATCGAGGTCGCCGGCAAACTTCCGCGGATTCTGCAATTGCGGGGAGAAAACTATCTCACCACGACTCTCTTCATAAAATACAATTACCGCGAATCGACTACGGCAAACGAATTGACCGGGATCACCGTCGCCGCCGTTCCCAATGGGCTGCTACAGGACAGATACAACAATACTTGCGACGACACCATTTGGCTTGTCGGCCGGAACGCGCCGACTCTTGGCGAGCAGTTCCGCGTAAGACTTTCCTTTGGGCGCCTGAAGGCAAAAGCCAAGTGGCGCGTGCAACACATATTCCCCCCATCGGCGCCATTTGTGTGGGACGAGTAGTGGTCGTCCCCTCCCGCGCACAGACAGGGACTGTCCCTGCCCCCGCCGCCCCGCGCCTCAGCCCGGCGGCCAGCCCAAGCCCCGCCCGGCCAACACGTGCAGGTGGATGTGAAACACCGACTGGCCCGCGCCTTCCCCGCAGTTGAACACGGTGCGAAAGTCCCCCGCCCCCGCCTCCTCCACCACCTGCGCCGCCACGCGCTGCATCCGGCCGATCAACGCATCGTCCTCGGAAGTCAGATCGGTAAGCTTCTCGATGTGCTTGCGCGGCAGCACCAAGACGTGCAGCGGCGCCTGCGGGTTGATGTCGTGCACCACCACCAACTCGTCGTCTTCATAGGCTCGCCGGCCCGGAATCTCCCCCGCGATGATCTTGCAGAAGATGCAGTCACCCGCCATGGCGTGTCTCCTTGGGGTAAGTAGGAAGTGCTGAGCCGAGGCGCGCGCGCGCCTACGGCTTGTCGGCCAGTTTGCGTTCGAGGGCGCGCAGGCGTTCGAAAAGTTCAGGCAGGGAGCACTCCAGCTCGCGCAGGCGACGGGCCTCCTCGGTCGGCAGGGCGGGCATCCCGCCCACGTGCGCGCCCGCGGGCAGATTCTTGGTGATGCTGCTGCAATCCTCCGCGCTCGCCCCGTCGCCGATCTCGATCTGCGGCACCACCGCCACGTCGTGGCCCAGACGCACGTCGCGGCCGATGCGGGTGCTGCCGCAGATGCCGCTCATGGTCCCGATGTGGGTCCGGTCGCCGATGCTGGCGTTGTGCCCCACCTGCACCTGCGCGTCGATCACCACCCCGCTGCCCACCCGCGTCTTCTCCAGCGTGCCCCGGTCGATGGCGGCATTGGCGCCCACCACCACGTCGTCGCCCAGTTCCACCGTCCCCACGTGGGGAATCTTCAGCCGCCGCCCGTTGGCCACGGGAATGAACCCGAACCCGTCGCTGCCGATCACCGACCCGCTGTGGATGCGGCACCGCCGCCCCACCTTCACCGCCTCCCGCAGCGTCACGTTGGGATAGAGGATCGTCCCGTCTCCCACCACGCAGTCCCGTCCCACGTACACGTGAGGATAAATCGTCACCCCGTCCCCGATGCACGCCCCCTCGTCCACAACCACGCTGGCCATGATGCAGACGTTGCTGCCCAGCCGGGCCGTGGGACTGATGACGGCGGAGGGATGAATCGAGTTGGGCTTCTTCCGTTGGTGGCGATGAGCAAGGCGCACAATGCGCTTATCGGACAGAGCCGTTCCCATAAATTGCTGTCCTAGGATCCGCTGACGTTTTCGAGCCTGTACCGGGCCTCACTATGCGCCTGCGTTAATCCGATGTCAAGGTTGAGATTTGATGTCAAACAGGGATGAAACCGGTCCCCAAGAGCCTCCCTCACGGCGTGCCTCCCGCCAACGAGCAAACAACGTGCCATCGTCTTGAGTCTCGCTCGACGCCGGGTCAGAACGCCCCCGCCCCCGCCAGGTTCCAGTAAGGATACAGCACCCCAACCGCCAGCACCAGGCACACCACTCCCAGAACCAGGATCAGCGCCGGCTCCAATAGCGCCGTCAGCGCTTCCAGCAGCAGGTTCACCTCCTCTTCGTAGGCGCGCGCCACGCGATCCAAAACCGTGTCCAGGCTGCCGGCGCTCTCCCCCACGGCGATCATCTCGACTACCAGCGCGGGCAGAATCTTGTGCGCCGCCAGCGACCCCGCCAGCGTCTCACCCCGCTCGACCGCCCCCGAAGTCTCCTGGAACATCTCGTCCACCACCTTGTTGCCCGCCGTCTGTCCCACCACCCGCAGCGAGGTGACGAGCGGCACCCCGCTGCGAACCATGGTCGCAAACGTCCGCGTCACCCGCACCACGATCACTTTCAGATACACCGACCCGAACACCGGCAGCCCCAACTTGATCCGGTCCAGCCGCCGCCGGCCCGTCGGCAGCCGCCGGTAGAAGTAGAACAGCGCCCCCAGCACGATCACCGCCAGAAGCATCGAGAACCAGTTGCCCGACAAAAACTCCGACGCCCCGATGATGGCCCGCGTGCTCCGCGGCAGGCTGATGTTCTGCTCGCTGTAAATCCGCGCAAACTGCGGAATCACCACGCCGAGAATCACCAGTACCACCGCCACGCACGCCGTCAGAACCACCGCCGGATACAGCATGGCGAAGGCGATGCGGCGCCGGATGGACACGTCCCGCTCCAGGAGATCGGCCAGCCGGCGCAGCGCCTCGTTCAGGTTCCCGCTCACCTCGCCCACCCGCACCACGCTGATGAACAGCCCCGAGAAGATGCGCGGATGGTTGGACAGCGCCGCCGCCAGCGTGTTCCCTTTCTCGATCGACCCCGCCACCTCCGACAGCACTCTCGCCATCACCGGGTTCGTCAGCCGCGCCGACAATAACTGCAAAGCCCGCAACAGCGGGATGCCCACGTCCAGGAGTACCGACAACTCCCGGCACGACGACGCCAGCGTGCGCCGGCTCACCCGCTGGATGATGGCTCGGTCCAGTACTTGGCTGACGCTTTCCATTTCGCTGCTCCATTCATCCCCGCTGGCCTGATCTTACTCTTAATCTTACTCTTACTCTTAATCTTACTCTTACTCTTAATCTTAATCTTACTCTTAATCTTAATCTTGCTCTTACTCTTACTCTTGCTCTTAACTCTTGCTCTTAACTCTTAATCTCCCCACCGGGGTGCCACCCTTTAGTACTCTAAAAAGGGTGCCTCCCTCCCACCGGGTCCCACCCTTTGGTACTCATAAGGATGCCTCCCAGGCACAGCACACTGCGCAACTACCGGCGTCAATTCTCCTCCGAACACAACACCCTCAGCACTTCCTCCGGCGTGGTCGCCCCCTCCTCGACCTTCCGCCATCCCCGCGGCAGAAGTCCCACCGAACCCAGCTTCTGCGCCATGCCCCGCACCTCGCTCTCCGGCGCGCCCGCGGCAATCGCGTTCTTGATCTCGTCGTTGAGGAGCAGAATGTCGAACACTCCCACCCGCCCCTGATAACCGGTGCGAAAGCAGTGCTCGCAGCCCACCGCCTCGGGGACCTTCTTCTTGCTCTTGGCCGGCATCTTCATCATCGCCCGCAGCGGCGGCGACGGCGCCGTCAGCCGCCGGCAATGCGGACACACCCGCCGCAATAGCCGCTGCGCGATCACGCATACCACCGACGAGGCGATCAGGTACGGCTGGATGCCCAGGTGCCTGAGCGCGTAGATGGCCCCCACCGTGTCGTGCGTGTGCAGCGTCGAGAACAAGAGATGCCCCGTCAACGCCGCCCGCACCGCCGCTTGCGCCGTCTCGCTGTCCCGGATTTCTCCCACCATCAACACGTTCGCGTCCTGCCTCAGCACCGCCCGCAGCCCCGAGGCGAAGTCCAGCCCCAGCTTGGGATCGACGGCGATCTGGTTCACCCCCGGCAACTGGTATTCCACCGGATCCTCGATGGTCACAATGTTGGTGGAATGCCGGTTCTTGGTCTGCAGCATGTTGTAAAGAGTCGTGGTCTTGCCCGAACCGATGGGACCGGTAACGAGAATCATGCCGTGCGTACGCGCCAGCGCGCGGTCCAGCTTGACCTGCTCCGCCTCATCCAGTCCCAGCTCCTGCATCCCCATCATCAGCGAGGCGTCCGGCAGGATGCGCAGCGCCAGCTTCTCGCCCATGGTCGTCGGCAGAGTCGAGGCGCGGAAATGATACACCCGCTCGCCGATGGTCGCCGTCATCCGCCCGTCCTGCGGCCGCCGCCGCTCGGTAATATCCATGTTCGACAGGATCTTCAGCCGCGACAGCACCGGCGTGCCCGCGTCCGTGGGCAGGGTGAGAAAATCGTGCAGCATCCCGTCGATGCGATACCGCACGCGCAGATGGTTGGCCTGCGGCTCCAGATGGATGTCGGTGGCATGCCCGCGAATCGCGCTCTCCAGGATCTGATCCACCATGCGCACGGTGGTCTCGCGGCCCGCCATCTCCTCCAGGTCCTGCGGGCGCGCGGGCGCACCCGCCAGGCCCGGCGCGTCGATGGTGTAGCGCCGCTGCGCCGCCGCGATCGCCGTCTCGTCGGCAAGATATGGCACGATCGTCTTGCCCGTCATGATCTGCAGGCGGTCGCGTAGGTTGTCGTTGCGCGGATCCGCCATGGCGACCCGCAACGCCGTCTCCGTCTGCTCGAACGCCAACAGCCGCTGCTCGCGCATGATGGGATCCGGAATCAGCCGCGCCGCCGCCGGGTCCACCCGCGTCTGCGCCAGGTCCACCCAGTCGATCTGATACTGCTCCCGGAACACCTCCCCCAGCTGCGCCAGCGACAACGCCCGCTCCAACAGGATCGTCTGCGCCAGGTCCGCCGCCCGATCCTTGGCCAGCTTCTTCAACTCCGCCATCCGCTCCTTGCTGATGAGTCCCTTCGAGACCAGCACCAGGTCCAGCGACTTGCCCTGCTCCTTCTCCTCAATTCGCGCATCAAGACGTGCGCGATGTGTTGTGGATGTTGCTGGAACTCACCAGCCCCAGGTTGGCCAGCGCCTGCGACCGGGAGACGTGCCGCCGCTGCTGCTCCTCCGCCACCGCCCGCAATTGCTCAGAATTGACGATCCCTTCTCGGTCAGAGTCTCTCCCCGATCGCCCGCCCCCGCTTCTGAACTGCTCCAGCACCGCCTCCAGGTTGGTCGCGCCCGTCTGCAGCGCGATGCGGTCCGCCAGCTGTCCTCCTCCTGGTGCGTGCGCTCGCCCTTCCCGAACGGCAGCGGGTTCCCCAAAAATCCTTCAGCTCCCGGAACATGTTCATGCCCACCGGGGTCTCCAACATCTCGGTAAAGGACTTCTTTTTCTTGGCCAAGGAATTCCCGCCTTTCCTACTCGGCGTACCCGTAGTGGAGAATGACGGGCGGTCGCGCGCCGCCATCCACCAGGGCGACCACGCGCGCCACGGGCAGGAACTCGACTCTTCCCGCCGGCGCGCGCACGCTCGTCCCCGCCGCCGCCGTCATGCGCAAGAGCGACGCCGGCAACTGCGGCGAAATCTCCAGATACCGCTCGCGGCTCACCGCCTCGACTCGGCACTCGAAGGTCATGCCCGAGATTTCGCCCAGCAGCGGCTCCGTGGGGATGGCGCCCTCGCGCTCTATCCGCGCCATCATGCGCGAGACCGCGCTGTAGGCCGCATCCTCCGCCCGCTTCCGGTCCAAGCGCCCTCGCGCCCGCGCCAGCTCGTCCTGCGACACGCTCATCAGCACCACCGCCGTCACGCTCACAAACAGGAGAATCACCAGCGCCCCCACCAACGCCATCCCCGCTCTGCTCGTCCTCGCACAAACCAGGATGGGGTGGCCCAGGTCGTCTCCAGACCCGTGGGAGTTGAGGCGCCTCATGGCCTGCACCTCACCACAACCAGCGTCGAAAGCTCAATCGCCCCCGCCTTCTGGCCGGGGTCCGTCGCCCGCGCCGTCACCCGGATCAGGTCGGGCAATTGCGTCGCGTCCTGCCAGGTCGGCTCCCATTGATCCAGCGGCGCGCCGCGCCGATGGTAGGCGAACAGCACCTCTGCGCCGCTCGCCGAAGGACGTATCTCCCGCGGGACCAGAGCTCCCTGCTCGCCCAGCTCCGCCGCTCGAAACTGGATGCGGTCGGCCCAGCCGACAAAGTCCACCCGCGTCCGCCCCTCCTCGGGGAAAAGCCGCATCGCCGGCGCAATCCCCGACAATTCCCGCTCCACCGACCACAGCCGGTTGCAGCAATCCGCTATCATCCGCTGGCGCGTCCCCAAGTCGCGTTGCGCGGAAAATAGACCGGTAAACGCCCCGAACGCCAGCGTCCCCACGATCGCCAGAAGGCCCGTCGATACCAGCAACTCCAGCAGGGTTACGCCGCTCCGCCGCCTCATGGATGGAACTCCCGCGCAAAGGTCAGCGTGCGCGGCTCCAGGTCGCGCGGCATCTGGTAGCGCACCGCTACCACCGCCCGCGTCGTCCCCTCCGGCGTCGATTGGATCGCCCGTTCCCAGGCGAAACTCTTGACCGCCGCCGCGAACCGATCCGTGTTGGGCAATTGGCCGCTCGTCGGCAGGCCCGCCCGCGCCGCCGGCGCCGTCACTTCCACTTCCGCCAACAGCGTCTGCGCCATGAAGACCGCCTTGGTCGTCGCCAGCGCCTCCGCCTGATGCCGTCGCCCGGAAAACAACAGGTCGGTGCAAATCGCCAGCGCCACCACCACGCACAGGAGCGACACATACATCTCCACCAGCGTGAACCCCGCCCGCGGCAAGGCCGTCCTGCCCATGCGCGCACCCGTCCCCCCCATGCCCTTGCCCGGCCGGGGACCGTCTCTGGGCAAGGCCGAATTAAAAACCAGGCGACCGTAACCCATGCTCGTGTTTCGCTGAACCAGTAGATTGACCGGCCCGCAGAACGCGGAACCGCCGGAACAAGGCCGAGCCGAGCCTTCGCAGCCCATCCAACACACGCCGTCCCAACCGGCGCGCCCACCGTCCCTGACCTTACTGGCCGCGCAAGGCGCTCATGCGCCGGTCGGCCAGAAGGCTCAAATCCACCAACCCCCGCTCCTGCGCCATCTGCGCCAGCGTCTCCCAATCCTCAATCGCCTCCGTCGTCCGCTGCATCGCCTCCAGGAGATGCGCCCGATAGAAGCGCGGGGTGATCCAATCGGGTTCGCTCACGACGACCAGGCTGTACTCGCGGCGGGCGGCGTCCAGCTCGCCCTTCTGCCACAGCGTCTGGGCGCGCGTCAGCCGTCCCAGCGACCAGTCCGGCTGCTGCGCCAGCCCCTCGTCCAGCGTCGCCAGCGCCAGATCGAAATGTCGAAGCTTGAGATACTTGCGCGCGAGCTTGAGCCGCGGCTCCAGGGCGTGGGGGCGGCGGGCCGTATCTTCCAGGAGTGGCCGCAATTGCGGAACTACCAGCTTGGCAGGATCGATCTGCGGCGGGGGGGGCGCCTCCGGCGTGGCCGCGGCCGCCGCGGCCGCCGCCGCAACTCGTGCCGCCTCCGCCCGCTCGTACTCCTTCATCCACGCGACCCGCTTCACGTACATCTGGTACTGATATTCTTCCGCCTCTTCCGGCGTGCGACCGGCCTTGGCTCTTGGTGCCGCCGCGGCGCAGAAACTCGCTCCGCACGCCAGAACCACTACCGTTTTGAGGAAACTGCTCATGTCGGTCGTCAATTTCAGGATTTCCGCTCAATCACCCGAAATTTAGCACAACTCCCTTGCAAGTCAACGGTTTACCGCCCATCCAACACCCGGGACCGTGATTTCCGAGGAAACTGCTCATGTCAGGTCGGCTGTCCCTCGCCGCATCGATTTCCGACTCTGACAGAATGCGAACCCGAAATAGCGGCCCGACAACTCCCGTGCCATGATGCAGTGTAACTACGGGCCGCGTTCGAAGCGGACCTCGATGCCCAAGCCTCCAACACCCGGGACCGTCGCCGATTTCCGCCCACAACCTCCCGACCGCGCCTCCATCCCCCTGCGGAAATTGGCGACTGTCCCTCGCCGCATCGACCGGAAAACTGGACTCTGACGAACGTGCGAATAAAAAAAACCCGAGTCCTCGAGTTGGCCGTGCCGATGCAGGGTGTAACCATTCGCGTATCGAGCCGATGCGCCCAAGCCGGCTTCGGGCACGCCCGGGACCGTCCGATTTCCGCCCACAACCTCCTGACCGCGCCTCCATCCCCTGCGGGTGGCGACTGTGCCCATCGACCGGGAAACTGGACTCTGACGAACGTGCGGCCAGGTCCTCGAGTGGCGGTCTGGACTAAGCGTGCCATGATGCAAGGTGTAACTACGGGCCGCGTATCGAGAGGCGGCCTCGATGCGCCCAAGCCTCCTTCGGAGCTGCCCCGGGACCGTCGCCGATTTCCGCCCACAACCTCCCGACCGCGCCTCCATCCCCCTGCGGAAATTGGCGACTGTCCCTCGCCACATCGACCGGAAAACTGGACTCTGACGAACGTGCGAATAAAAACCCGTCCTCGCCGACTCCCGTGCCGACGGCTGTAACTACGGGCGCGTATGATGCCTCGATGCAAGCGCCAAGCCGCACAGGTTGTCGCCGATTTCCGCCACAACCTCCCGACCGCGATCCCCCTGCGGAAATTGGCGACTGTCCCTCGCCACATCGACCGGAAAACTGGACTCTGACGATCGTGCGAATAAAAACCCGAGTCCTCGAGTAGCGGCCCGACTAGCTCCGTGCCATGATACAAGGTGTAACTACGGGCCGCGTATCGAGAGGCGGCCTCGATCAACGCCAAGCGCCTGTGGTTCCGGGACCGTCGCCGATTTCCGCCCACAACCTCCCGACCGCGCCTCCATCCCCCTGCGGAAATTGGCGACTGTCCTCGCCGCATCGACCGGAGAAACTGGACTCTGACGACGATGCGAATGCGTCCTTCTGGCGGCCCGACTCAGCGGTGCATGGTCGTAACCGGGCGCGTATCGAGGCGGAGATGCGCCAAGTCGGCGCGGGACCGTCGCGGTTGGCCGACCGCCATGTCCCCTGCGGAGGTGGCGACTGTCATTCGGCCAGCGGCCGCTTCCTTCCTGGCCCTCTCCGGCATCAGTGTGGAGGGCGTCGGCGCCTCCGCCGCGTGGCAATCGCTGCACCGCATCCCCTCCCAGCCTTCCCCGCCCGGATGCTCGAACGGCTGCTCCACGTAGGGGACCGGCCCGAACGCCGCCTCCCCCGACGGCTGCGCGATGATGTCGTGGCACAGGTTGCAGTCGTTGGAGATGCTCGCCCCATGCTCGTCCGGTGATTGTCATGGCAGCGGTCGCAACCGGGATAATGCATGTGGCCGATGTGGTTCGGATAGGTCCGCCAGTCCACCCCCTGCTCGGGGAAGAACGTGTTCTGATAGATGCGCGACAGTTCGGCGATGGTCGCCTCCAGCGAGGCGGAGGAGAGCGAGTCGGCGTAGACCTCGCGCAGGCCCGCCTCGATGGCGGCCAGCGCCGTCGGCTGTCGGGATAATTCTCCGACAATAACTCGAGCGCCGTCCCGTATAGACGCGGAATCCGTCGGTCCAGCCGCCCCGAAACCAGCGCCTTCTGCAACGAGGTCTTGGGCGAATAATAGATGTGCGACGGCCGGTTGTGGCAGTCCATGCAGTCCATCGTCCGAATCTCTTCCGCCGGCGGCTCCCCTCGGGTGCGCGTCCGGTACACCCGCGACCGCCCGTCCGCATACGTCACCCGCACCCATGGGATGCTCGTGCGCTTGGCGTCGCTGGCCCAGTACTCGACTTTGTCCTCGCGGCTCACGTGCCAGTGGATGCCCCCCACCCGCCCCGTGTCGGTCGAGGCGCCGCCCACCTTCATCAGCAGGTGAAAGGCCCGCGCCGTGTTCTCCTCGTCGGCCGCGAAGTACCAGAACACCCGCTTGAAGTCCCCCGAGAACTTCTCCGGCCAGTGGCACTGCTCGCAAGTCTCGCGCGCCGGACGCAGGTTGGCGATGGGAACCGCCACCGGCAGCTCGAAAGTGTCCAGATTGTACTTCCACACCTGGCGCAGCCCCGAAGCCTTCGACTTCACGTAGGCGTTCGCCCCCGGCCCGATGTGGCATTGCACGCAGGTCACCCGCGCGTGCGGCGAACCCTGGTAGGCCGTGAACTCCGGCGTCATGACTTTGTGGCAGGCCTCGCCGCAGAACGTCACCGACTCGGTGAAATGGTACGCCTGGTAGCCTCCCACCGCCGAAATCGCCACCACCAGCGTGGTCGCCACGATGATCGTCGTCAGGACCTTGCGATGCCGCGGCAGGTTGAGATCGAGATGGGGAAACCGCTGCTCCTCGGGCACCAACCCCGCCCGACGCCGCCGCCGCCATTCCAATATGACTCCCACCGCCACCAGCGCCAGTCCGGAAAAAAGAAACGCCGGCACGATCATGTACGTGATGATGCCGTTGTATACGTTCTCGCTGAACCAGATGATGTCCGTGACGATCAGCACCAGCCCGGTGAAAAACGAAACCGTCGCGATCATCCAGCCCAGGAAGCTGAGAGGATTCCGCAAGAGACTCGGCCCGTGCGGAGCCGGCAGGCGGGAGGCGCTCATCGCCGTCCTCCCAAATCGTCGTCATCCTCCTCCGCCTCCAGCCCCGTCAAAATCACCGTGTTGAAGGGAAAATGCCGCGGATGCAGAAACACCGCGTACAGGTGCCAGACGATGATGGCGAACGTCGCCAAAAACGCCTCGTACAGATGGATGGTCTGGTTGACGCCCCGCATCCAACTGGGCAGAAACGACATCGCCCAGTCCGGCCGCCACATCAGGATGCCCGTCACGCCCATCACGACCGTTCCCCACACCACCGCCCAGTATTCCACCTTCTCCACGTAAGTGAAGTGATGCCCGTCCGGCAGATGCCGCTCCAACCCCAGGTAGTACCGGACCGTCTTCCAGAATACCACCACGTCCCGACCGCGCGGTATCATGTCCACCAGATGGTAGCGTCCGTGCCTGTTGAGAATAACGTAGAAGAGGTGGTAAGCCCCCAGCACCAAAAGCACCACGCCGGCGATCTTGTGGATCAGGTTGCGCACGTGTTCGGTCATGCCCAGCGACGCCAGCAACTGCACCCAGCCCGCGTCCGGCATGGTGATGGCGAACCCGGTAATCACCAGCACGATGAAACTCACCGCCAAAACCCAATGCTGGACGATCTCGTTGGCGTTGAACTTCCCCACCTTGGGCAACCCGCGCTGGCGCAACAGCTTCCGGCGGATGGCCGAAAATGGATCAGGAGATTGTGCGCCACCATCCCGCCCAGCGTCAAAACGATCACCCACATGTAGAACCTGCGCACCAGCTCCGCCTGCTGCGTCAGCGACGCGGTGTGCACCGGCCCGATCTCCGCGTCCTGCCGGATGCGCGGATGGCATTGCCCGCAGGTCGCCGGTAGGTTCGCCTTGTGGACCATGGAACGCGGATCGCTGGAGGGCAGAATGTTGTGCACCCCGTGGCAGGTCGCGCAGTTGGCCGCCGACGTCGACCCGAAGCGCGTCGCCAGCCCGTGATAACTGTCCTCGTAGGTCGCCACCCGGTCCGTGCGCAACCCGTACTTCCGCGACATCACCACCGAGTTGTGGCAGGGCGAGCAGATCTCCCGCGACACCCGCGTGTGCTCCAACGGCGACTCCGGATCGCGCGGATTCAGAATGTAATGCTCGCCGTGGCAGTAGGTGCACACCGGCGTGTCCCGGTTGCCCGCCGCCAACAGCTCCCCGTGGATGCTCGTGAGATATTCCTGGGAAACCTGCTCGTGGCACTGGCCGCACGTCCCCGCCAAATTGAAACGATTCACCGAACTCTTCTCGTGCGTGCCCGGCAGGATGTCGTGGCTGCCGTGGCAGTCGTTGCAGGCGGCGGCGTCCAGGTTGCCCGTCTCGTGCAACGCCCGGCTGTGCGTCGAGTGCCGATAGGAGGCCACGATGTTCTTGTTGACCGCCGGAAACTTCGCCCGGAAAGCGTCCGAGTCGTGGCACTGGCTGCACACCCGGTCCACCGACGGCGGATAGGTGTGCGAACGGGCATCGCCGGAGGAAAAGATCGAGTGCTTGCCGTGGCAGGTCCAGCAGACCGGATAGTAGGTCGCGTCCGCCACGCTCGGGGGATGGTGCACGCTCCCTTCCATCGCCGCCCCCTCGTCCGTGTGGCAGCTCGTGCAATCCACGCGCGGCGGCGGCTGCTCCATGTGCTCGTCCGTGACCCCCGCGTGGCAGTCGGTGCAACTGAAGATGTTGTGAACCGACTCGCTGAAAACACCAGGTCATTGCCCGACAGCGGCAGCTGGAACGGCTCCGTGGCGCCTTCCGGCGCATGGCAGGTCGTGCAGTCGTCGGTCGAAATCTCCTCCCCCGCCAGCCCCATAATCAGCGCCGCCAGAAAAATAAGACCACTCACGCAACCAACTCGCAGTCTACTCATGAAATCCCTCTGCTATCCCCGAGTACAAACTTCAGCCTGCTCTTCGCCGGCGTCGCCCAGCACGCTGCGCAACTACCGATACCCGAACACCATCGAGTAAATGATCAACCCCACCAGCGAAAACCCCACCACCAGCGCGATCGCCCCGAACACCGCCCCCCAGAAGTGCATCTCCCGCGGCGCCGGCGGCACGATGTTCTTCTCCAGCTCCCCGCTCGCTGCCAACTCCTCGTAATACCGCGGCCGATCCTCCTTCAACTCCTCCACCGCCACCCGCCCCGTGAACATCGCCATGTCCATGGGAAACTTGTCCGGCCGGAAATGCGTGTTGAAAAAGTGAATGGTGAAGATGAACCCCACCGCCAACAGCGCCTCGTCGCTGTGGATGATGGTCGCCACGTTGATCAACCATCCCGGAAAAATGCGCGTGAAATGCTCCGGAAACCACAGCATCAACCCGGTGCTGCCGATGATGGCCACCCCCCAGAAAACCGCGAAGTAGTCGAACTTCTCCCAGTACGTCCACTGCCCGTAATTGGGCCGCGGTCCCCTCCGCAAAAACCACAGCAGCGTCGCCCACAACTCGCGCGCGTCATTCATGTTGGGCACGAGACTGCCCGTCCCCGACAAAACCTCCCGCCAGCTCCGCCCTCCCTGCCTCTTGCGCGAGACGATCATCCCCAGGTGGATCACGAACACCACCACCATCACCACCGCGCAGAACCGATGCAGGCTTCCCGCCGACTCGAAGCCTCCCAGGATGCCCGCCAGCTTCTGCGCCCAGGGCATGTAGGAGAACTTCAGCGCCATGCCCGAAAGCGCCAGCCCGAAAAAGGACAGGATCAGGAAGAAATGCAGTTGCCGCGGCGGGGATCAAAGCGCCGGAACATGCGCTGGTCGCCGGTCGTCTCGACCAGCCGCTTGCGATGCCGCAACTCACGAAAAGAGACCGGCAGCCAGGCCAGCGTGTGCAAGCCGAAAAAGGCGAAAGTCCCCACCAAGAGCGCCGTCATGGCCCAGAAGGTGAAAAACAACGCCGGATATTTTTTCGGATCGTGATGCGTGGCGTGCGTCAGATAACCGGCGGCGAAACGCAGATGCGCCCCCCGATGGCACTGCGCGCAGGTCGCCACGATGTTCTGCCGCGACAGCCGCGAGTGCGGATCGCTGGGCGGCAAAATGTCGTGCGCCCCGTGGCAGTCGTAGCACTTGGCCGCCTTGCCCGGCCCGTACGCCGTCTTGCCGTGATACGTATCGCGGTACGTCTCCGCCTCCTCCCGGTGGCAGTCGCCGCACGCCCCGATCACGCTCTCCACAAACTGCTCCTCCGCCGTGCGCACGATGCTGTGCGCGCTGTGGCAGTCGCTGCACACCGGCAACTTCCGCTCCGTCTGCGACACCGACGCCGAGTGGATGCTGGTCTCGAAAACCTCCTGGATGCCGTGGTGGCAGCGCCCGCAAGTGGCCGGCACGTTGTCCGGATGCACGGTCGACTCGGGATCCGTCCTCGGCAACTCGCGATGCGCGGTGTGGCAGTCCGAGCACATCGCCGTGACGACCAGCCCGCTCTGAAGCAGCCCCTTGCCGTGGATGCTCATCGAATAATGCGCCACGATCTCGTGCTGGCGCTCGGGCGGCAGCCGCCTGGCCGCCCGCTCCCCCTCGCGATGGCACGCCCCGCACAGCGTGGGCACGTTGCGCGGGAAGGTCGGCGACGCCGGATCCCGCTTGGACTGCGTGCCGTGCCCGCGATGGCAATCCAGGCACTCCGGCGCATCCGGGTCGCCCCGCGCCGCCAACTGCCCGTGCACCCCCCGCCGATAATCGTTGACCATCGCCGCGTGGCAGATCGAACAGTCCACTTTCGCCGCTATCGTCTCGCAGGGTCGATGCAAGGACGGCTGCGCCCCCGTATGGCACTGCGCGCAGCGCGTCCGTGCATGCGTCGAACTGGCCAACTCGATCGTGTCCACCGCCGCCAATACGCGCGTCGCACCCGTCACCGCATGGCCGTGGCAGGCCATGCAGTCCTTGTCGCTCACCCCCTCGTCGTAATAAACCTTGCGCGCCGCGTGCGGCTGGTGGCAGTCGATGCACACCGGCACCTTGTTCGGCTCCTCCTCCCACAGCCGCCCCTCCACTACCTTGCGATGCACTTCCTCGATCAGCGTATGGCACTGCATGCAGGTTTTCACGACGTTGTCGCGATGGATGGTGGACCGCGCGTCGGTGTGCGGCAGAACATGATGCGCGGTGTGGCAACTGCTGCACACCGCGGTGACCGTCAGCCCCTTCCGCTTCAGCCCCTCGCCGTGAATGCTCTCCTCGTAGTGCTGGAGAATATCGTGCTGGGCGATGTTGCGGGCTGCCGCCACCGGCGCGTTTTCCGCGTGGCAGGCCCCGCACATCTCGGGAACGTTGATGGGATTGCTGCGGGAGCCGGGATTCTCCGGCGGCAGGATGCCGTGGCTGCCGTGGCAGTCCCAGCAGTGCGGCGCCAGGGGATCGCCTTTCACCATTGCCGTACCGTGCAGGCTCTCGCGGTAGACGGCCTCCTCCTTCTCGTGACACTGGCTGCACGCGCGATCCCACGCGGCAGTGAAAAGATACGAGCGCGCGTCGTCCTGTTTAAAGACCCCGTGCGCCCCGTGGCACGAGTAGCACTGCGGATAGCCCTCCGTCGCCGCGCCTACCGGCGGATGGTGCACACTGCGGGCCAGAAGCTCCGCCTCGTCCGCGTGGCACTGCCCGCAATCCACCCGCGGCAACGCCGCCTTCTCCAGCGGATGCTCCTCCGTCACGCCGCCGTGGCAGTCGCTGCACTCCAAGCCGCCGTGAACCGATTCCGGCAATAGAAACAGATCCTCGCCCGGCGGAGAGGGAATCCGCGGCGGCGTCACCGCCTCCACCGCGTGGCACTCCAGGCATTGCGCGCTCGTAAGCTCCTCCCCCGTCGCCCACGACGACGCCCCAAGGAGAATCCCCAGCGCCAGGCAAGTCCACCATATCCGCAAGTGTGTGTCTCCATCTGTGGCGAAGGATAAACAAGGGACAGTCACCAATTTTCGCGCCGCAGGTCGCCGCCGGACGCAAACCCTCCGTCGAAAATTGGTGCCTGTCCCTCTCCCACGACGTTGGGACAGCCGCCCGTTTTGCCGTGAGTGCCGCACCCATCCCGAACCCGCTCGGCAAAACGCGTGACTGTTCTGAAAATGGCCCCAGCGGGTTCGCGAGACTAAGTTCCTACGTCGGCCAGATCATACCGGGCGCCGAGACACCGTAGTTGCGCAGCGCGCTGCGCCTGCGCCCGCTGTCCCACACCAGGTTTTTCCTGGCCGCCATAGTAACCCGAATCCTCGAGTAGCCCCCCTTGATGCAGAAGGTGTAAGCCGTGTCCTCGAGTAGGCCCCGTCGCTGTACTCTCGTGAGAGGCAAGAGGTCGCTTCGGGGCCGTATCGAGAGGCACGGCGGCCCGAACCGGTCCGCCCGCATCCAAGCCGTCCTCTCGATGCCTCTCCCGAGTAGCGGCCGCATCTAAGGTCGCCTCTCGATACACGGGAGTACCGGCGACTCGAGGACTCGGCTTTTCTCCCGATATCGTCGTAACCCCCATTTTCAGAGCAGTCCCCGATTTTCACGCACCATCCCCCGTCAAACTAAAAATCTCCGCTTGAAAATCGACGCCTGTCCCTCCCCGCTTCTACTCCAGCGACCCGTACACCGCGCGCAGCGCCTTCCGCGCCCCCGCCGACATCGCCGGCGAACCGTCCGCCTGGCGATACACCGCTCCGGGAGTACTCGCCAACTGCTCCAGCATCTGCCGCGTCTTCCACGGAATCGTCGGCCCCAACGGCACAATCACCGCCCCCGGAACCGCCTGCCCCGTCAACTGCCGGTAGCCCTCCTGCAAGAGCATCACCGCGTAGCCCGTGTTGTGCACCCCGAAACTGCCGTCGTTCAACACGAAATTATGGTTGTACACGGCCGCCTTTTCCGCCTCTGTCATGGTCGAAAAGACGCTGGACGGAATCCCGATGAGGCCGTGCTCGTTGACCGTCAACCCGGACACGCGCGCCAGGATGGCGGCACGCAGTATCGCCAACAGCCCGCGCACCTCGCTCTGCGTGCCCTCCGCCCGCCCGTCCCCGTCCCAGTCCGCCGTCCCCGCCACCCGGTCCAAGGTGCCCAGCCCGGTATGGCAGTTCGTGCACAGCCCTTCGACGTGCGTGCGGTCGTCGGAGAGGTCCTCGGGCGTGCCCATCTCGTCCCGCAGCGCGAAACTGTGCCCCCCCAGCGTCCGCTCGTAGCTCTTCTTCATGTGGCAGGCCACGCAGGTGTCCTTCACCACGTAGGCGTGCACCGAGGTCCCCCCGAATATCTGC
The DNA here is from genome assembly GCA_015075175.1 of bacterium. Taxonomy (GTDB): domain Bacteria; phylum Hinthialibacterota; class Hinthialibacteria; order H5-UNCL2; family H5-UNCL2; genus H5-UNCL2. Next base: position 58,281 of record JABTUV010000005.1, on the reverse strand, counting down.
CCGTAGGTGAAACCCGATACGCCCAGGATCATGTCCGTCTGCGTTCGTAATGCGCCCCCGCGGCTGGTGGTGACGGTACTCGTGACATCGGCGACGCGCGAATGGTGGCAGCCCATGCACAGTCCGCCCTTGCCCGCGTAAGGCAGCACGTTGCCCATCAGGATGCGCGTCGCCCCATGCGCCGCAACTGGTTGGCAGGCCCGTGCTGCCGTGCGGATCATGGCAGGCCGCGCACGTGATGGCGTGATACTCCGGATGCGTCTGGCTCGCCCGCCCCTCCACCTGCACCTCCACGAAGCCCTCCGCCGTATGGCAGGCGCGGCACGTGGCGCTGTTCTGCACGCTCCTCCGCGTCGCTGCTCGTGAACGGATGCCGCGACATGTCCCACTGTCCCAGAGTCGACAGCGGCCCGCCCTCGTCCGTATCATGGCACACCGCGCACCGCCGCTGATCGTAACTGGCCGGATTGATGTTCTGCTTGTTTCAAAATGCCGGTTGGCTGGACCGTGGCAGCTCTCGCACTGCACGCTCATCTTGTTTTGCACCGGCGCCAGGATGTTGTCAGAAGTTGGGACGTCGGGAATCTCAGGATCGGCAGGCCCTTGCCGCCTCGGCGACCAGGCCGGAATGCTCGCCGTATCGAAATCATTGGCCGCGGCGGTCTGCAGGAAACCTGGCTCGGCCCGGCGTCCGGATGCTCATGGTAGCCCACGGTGTGATATTCCAGCAGTCGCTGCGGATACTCAGGCCCGCGCTTGCCGTCCAGATACTCCGGCATGATCTGCGCGTGCTCCGTCTTCAGCCAGTCGGTGTGGTTGCCGGGATGGCAAAAGGCGCACTGCCCCAGCCCGACGTTGGGCGTGTTATCGCCCAGTGAACCCGTCCCCACGTAACGCGCGGCGAACACGCGCGCTTGCACCGGCGCCGCCGCCGCGCCACCCCCGTCCCGCGCCGCCAGCCGAATCTGATAGTCCCCCTCCCGGTCGGGCCGGAACGTGACCAGCTCCCCCGCGCCCGCAATCGTCGCCGTCGAACCCGCCGGCGCCGACGCTACCGTCCACGTGTACTGCCCGATCGGGCCGTTGGCGACCGCCACGCCGCGCAGGTATACCTTCTGCCCGATGGCCACTACCGTCTCGCCGTGATACTTCTCATCGAATACGTCATCAGCCGACTGATCGCGCAGCCGCGGCGAGACCACTACCCGCTCGATCCCCGCGACCAGCGTGGGGACCGGCGTACTCGTCGGCGTCGCGGTAGGCGTCGGCGTGTCCGTCTCCGCTCCCAAGGGCCGATGCCAGTCCAGCGCCATCCGAAATAGCTCCCCTCGCTCCGGCGCGCTCGACCCATTCACGTCCGCCTTGGAATGCCAGTCCTCCTGCAACAGTAAAAGATCCTCCGCGTCCACGCGCCCGTCCCCGTTCCGGTCCGACGCCGCATACAAGGGATGCATCGCAACCACCATGAGTCCGAGCATCCCGAGGACCAGGATCGGCGCCCCTCGCGGCCTGCGCTGCTGTGTCGGCATGAAAACACCTCTCCTCGCCCCACGCGCGCCCCGGACTGCGCCGCTGCCCGGCGCCGTCCCATCTCTGTGCGGGGGATCGTTGATTTCTTCGGCGATGGCCGGCCCGTCCGCCTCGCTCCATCGCGTTGTTCGACGCTTTATCGGTCGCTCCGACCCTCGCGGTGGAACCGCCACGACCACGCTGAAGATACGCTACAACTCCGCCAAGGTGAAGAAGAAATTCGTGCCCGCGAAAGGGCACAAGATTGATTCTGTATAGGAATCCCAAGGGTTTCGTGACTGCCGTGTGGAATTTCGCTTCCCTCTCCACCAAGCTTTTGCTAAGTTATGCCCGGCGTCGCCGAGCACGCCCATTCGTTCCCTTCACGATTACGTATGACCAGGTCGCTACTCTTCTCCGCTTTCCTCGCCCTTCTGACCGCGGGTGCATGGACCGACGTGGCGGAATGGGACTTCCTGCCCGACAATCTCGACGGCAGTCTCATCTCCGAGTATCGCCTGCGCCACCGTAGCGGCGAGACCGACCAGGACATCTACGAGCATCTCAACCTGCGCGTGCGCGAGCTCATCCCCGGCTATGTCAGCGCTTACTCCTCCCTGCGATGGCACAAGGACATCGACGGCGACCGCCTGGGATCCGGCTACGACGATGATATTTTCCGCGACCTGTACGACGCGCGCGACAAAGCCTTTCCCGACCGCCTGTATCGGCTTTTATCTTGATATTGAGAATCTGGCCGAAGACTTGAAAATCCGCGCGGGACGGCAGTACGTGGACGAGGCGGACTGGTTGCACTTGGATGGAGTCTCAGCGCGCCTGGGATTGGGTCGCAACTGGGACGTGCTGGCCTTCCTGGGCCGTCCCGTCACTTATTATTCCGGCACGCACAACGACTGGGCGGGCGGCGCCGCCGTCGGTTGGCGCTACCGTCCTACCGGCCGTGCCCGCCTCCTCTATTATCGCTACGACCAGGACGAAACGCGCGCCGGCGACCGCTTCGCCCTCGACCTCTGGGACTCCCTGGGAGCCGTCCGCGTCCACGCCCGCGCGACCGTCCTCGACGACCACTTCGACCGCCTCGACCTGGACGCCTCTTATTATTGCGACAAGGCCAGACTGCAACTTGACGGCCGCTACAGCCGCCTCTTCCATACGCTGGAAGATGAGTCTCTCCCCTTCAATCCGCTTTATACCGCCCTCGGCGACCTGCAACCTTACCACTACGGTCAAGCTCGAATCCTCAAGTTCCTGGGCGAGCGCTGGACGCTCTCGGGCGGCATCACCGGCCGCGTCGTGGACGGCGGGGACGAGAACGCGACCAACCAGGATTACCTCAACGAGGACATCACCCTCGCCTTCATGCCCACGGAGCAGTGGTTCCTCTCGCTCTCCGCCCAGCGCTGGGACGCGGAGGGCGACAACCGCCTCTCCGGCCTCTACGGCGACGCCACCTGGCGGCCCAACAAGCAGTGGGAACTGTCCGCCGGCGCCGGCGTCGTCGATTACGTCTACGAGTATTACGACGACATCACGTTCAAGGATGAGTATCATCGGGCGCCCGACGCGCGCAGCTACTACCTGCGCGCACGCTGGCGCCCGCGCCCGGAGTTCGCCCTCTCCGCCCGCGCCGAACTCGAGGACAACGTCCAGACCGACGACGGCGGCGAGGACACCTTCTTCTCCCTGCGCACCATGCTCTCGGTGTACTTCTGATGAAAACAACCTTGCACACCGCCCCATCCTCTCATTTCGACCGAAGCTATCATTTCGACCGAAGCTGTCATTTCGACCCCCGCTGTCATATCGACCCCCGCTGTCATTTCGACCGAAGGGAGAAATCTTCGGCTGCCGCCCCCTTGGACTCCAATGGGTCCACACGCATCCTGGCGGCCATCCTCCTGGCGGCCATGCTCATGCTCTCCCTAGGCTGCAAGAAGGAAGAGCACAAACTCCTCTTTAACCACGTCAAGCACGTCAAAGAACTGGAACTGACCTGCGACACCTGCCACACCATCACCGACGGGCGGATGGCGCGTCCCACCCACGAGACCTGTTCCTGCCACAGCGATCAGATCGAGAGCGACCCCAGCGCCGACGACGACAGTTGCGGCCACTGCCACGTGTTCAAGAAGGACGAGATGGTCCCGCCGGCCGTCCCCGAGGGCACCCCCACGGTCGTCTTTCTGCATACCGACCTGCTGGCGGAGAAGGTCGACTGCGCCTCCTGCCACGCCCGCGTCATCGATACCTCGACGCTCCATACCCCCAGGCTGGACTTCGGCGAGAAGCGGCGCATCATGGCCTTCGCCCACACCCTCGAGCTCGACTGCGAAACCTGCCACGAGGGCATCCGCCGCGACAAAAAGCCGGCCTCGCACTTCACCGGCGACTGGGAGAATCGCCACGGCCGCGAGGCGCAGATGCACGGGGTGGAAAACTGCTCCGTCTGCCACGAAAAAGAAGCCACCTGCAAGAGCTGCCACGAAACCCAGATGCCCAAAAGCCACAACAACTTCTGGCGGCTCAAGTCCCACGGCATCGAGGCCTCGGTCAACCGCGACTCGTGCATGACCTGCCACCAGACGGACAGTTGCCAGGACTGCCACAGCAACAACGCCCCGCTCTCGCACCGGGCGGGCTGGAGTTCGCCCGGCAACCGGCACTGCTGGAACTGCCACGCCGGCGCGGGCGAGCGCTCAGGCTGCTTTGTCTGCCACGCGGGCGATCCGGCCGGCCTGCATCCCAGCGCCCCCGCGCCCACGCCCTCGCTCTACCATCGCCCCACCGCCTCCTGCCTGGCCTGCCACGGCCCCAACGCGGGCAGCGGTCCGCCCCCGCAGCCCCGGCCCGAGCTGATCCGCCGCCTCAACCCGGCGCGTCACGCCATCCTGCCCGAGGACGCCTGCACCAGCTGCCATCGCATCTGATGACGCCGCGCCTGCTCGAACTTCTGGCCCGCATCGCCGACGGTGAGACCAAGTTCGAACCCGCCTCCCTTGGTCTCGCGCCATTGCTCGAATTCCAGAAAGACGCCGAGCTGCTCCTAAAGGCCGAACGCGACGGGCTTTTGGGAAAACTCCTGGTCGAGCGCAACGCCGTCCGCAACAAAATCGTGGTCCAACGCATCCTCGTCATGAGCGGCCTTACCCCCGCCGCCCGCAACCTGCTCAAGTAGGGTGGGTTCCACCCACCACCACCCAGGGAGTCCTATTGGTCCTATTCGTCCTATCCCCCCATCCCCCGCACCACCGCCTCCGCGTACCGCCAATCCATCTCATCATCGATATCCAACCCCGCCCGCCCATCCACCACGATGGCGCGCAGCCTCTCCCCCCAGAAACTCGCCTGCCGCAAAAGCGCCTCCCGCCGCGCCGCCACAACCGCCCCGTTGAAGTAATACACCTCCGGCAGCTCCTGCCACTGCGCCGCCATCCCCGCCTCCGTAAACAGCGGCACGGGCACGCCCTCCACCAGCCGGCGCATCCGGTACGGATGCTCTCGCACCGGTGACAGCGAGAGTACCGCCTCGCATTCGGGATGGCCGGCCAGTTCGGCCACGGCCCGCTCGACGTCCTCGGCGCTCCGGAAGGGATTGGTGGGTTGCAGGACGACCACGCCTTCACACTCGCCCCCCATCGTGCACCGCCGTACCGCGTCTTGCACCACCGGCAATAGCGGCACGTCGTCTCCGCCCAGCTCCGGTGCTCGCGCCAGCACTTCCACGTCAAACTCCGACGCAATCCGCACCACCGCCGCATCGTCCGTGGACACGACCGTCCACGCAATCGAATCGCACCGCCGGGCGACCTCCAGGCTGTAGGCGACCAGCGGCCGCCCCCCCAGAACCCGCACATTCTTGCCCGGCACGCGCTTACTGCCTGCCCGCGCCGGCACCACCGCCACGCAACGCACCCTCAACCTCCCGTGAATAATCCCCTGCGCTTAAAAATGTGCCCCAGCGCGAATACTTCCCCGTGCTCGAAAACGTGCCCCAGCGCGAATACTTCCCCGTGCTCGAAAACGTGCCCCAGCGTGATTCTTTACCTGCGGCAGAAAAGTGCCCCGGTAGGCTTGCGCGACAAAGAAAAACCGAGTCCTCGAGTAGCCGGTACTCCGGCGTATCGAGAGGACGGCCCCCGCGCGGCAACCCATCTGGTTGCGGCGCCGAAGATGTTAGCAGTCCCCTCCCGTTTTGTCTTTACTTACCCCCGACTCCGGCGCAAAGATGGTCCAGCGAGCCATCGGGGGGCGACATCATGGCTGACTTTTCCGGCGACAACGTGCTGGGCGTGATTCTGGGCGGCGGGCGCGGAGAGCGCCTCTTCCCACTCACCAAGTTCCGCTCCAAACCCGCCGTCCCCCTGGCCGGCAAATACCGGCTGGTGGACATTCCCATCAGCAACTGCATCAACTCCGGCATCACCAAGGTCTTCGTCCTCACCCAGTACAACTCCGCCAGCCTGAACCGGCACGTCAATTACGCCTATCGCTTCGACCAGTTCTCGGGCGGCTTCGTGGACATCTTGGCGGCCGAGCAGAACTACGACGAACAGGGCTGGTTCGAGGGTACCGCGGACGCCGTCCGCCGCGTCATGCGCCACCTGGAGACCTACAGCGCGGACTACATCCTCATCCTCTCCGGCGACCAACTCTACCAGATGGACCTGCGCCGCATGCTGCAACAGCACGTCGAGCGCGACAGCGACGTGACCGTCGCCGCCTGCGCGGTCACCGAGGCCGAGGCCCCCTCGCTGGGCGTCCTGCGCACCGACCCCGACGGCCGCATCGTCGAGTTTCGCGAAAAGCCGCCCCGCGAGGAACTGGACCGCGTGCGTATGGACGCGACGACCATCGCCCGCGCCGGCATCTCCGACCGCCGCAAGGCCTTCCTCGGCTCCATGGGCATCTACGTCTTCAGCCTGCCCTTGCTCGCCGACGTCCTCGCCGAAAGCAAGGAGCGCGACTTCGGCAAACATGTCATCCCCCGCGCCATCCGCGAACACCGCGTCCACGCCTTCATCCACGAGGGCTACTGGGAGGACATCGGCACCATCCGCACGTTCTACAACGCCAACCTCGCCCTCGCCGACCACATGCCCGACTTCGACTTCTATCGCAGCGACAGCCGCATCTTCTCCCGCGCCCGCTTCCTGCCGCCCACCAAGATGTTTAACACCCGCCTGGATCGCGCCCTCGTCGCCGACGGTTGCATCGTGGGCGACTCGGAGGTCGTCCACTCCATCGTGGGCCTGCGCAACGTGGTCAAAAAAAGCCGCCTCGAGGGAGTCGTGATGATGGGCTGCGACTATTACGAATGGGAGACGCTGCGCCGCAAGGTCGGCGACACCAGCATCCCTCTCGGCATCGGCGAGGGCTGCCGCATCTCCAACGCCATCATCGACAAGAACGCCCGCATCGGCCCCAACGTCACCATCTGCAACCAGCGCGGTCTGGTCGAGGCGGACGGCGAAAACTTCTACATCCGCGACAGCATCGTCATCATCCCCAAAAACGCCGTCGTCCATCCCGGCACGACGATCTGAAACTCCTGTCCTATTATTTGGACTGCGACAGCTTGCTGCCGCGCCGCCCCGTAGTTGCGCAGCGTGCTGCGCCTGCCGTGCCTGCTGCGCTTCATCCCCTCCCGCCCAGCAGCTCCTCCACCGCGCCAAAGAGCGCCTCCATGCGCCGCGACCACAGCGCCTCCTCCACGACGAACCGCCGCCCCGCCTGCCCCAGTCGCTCCGCCAGCGCCCCGTCCGACAGCAGCCGCTCCAGCGCCTCCGCCAGCGCCTCCACGTCCCCGAAGGGAACCAAAAGCCCCCGCTCGCCGTCCGCCACGACCTCGGGGATGCCCCCCGCCCGCGCCCCCACGACCGGCCGCCCGTAATACCATGCCTCCAGAAAGACGATCCCGTAGGAATCCGTGCGGCTGGGCAGAGCGAGGATTTCCGCGCCGGCGACCAGGCCGTTCTTCTCCGCCTCGGAGAGATTCTCCAGTAGATGCAGGCCGTCGCACTCCACCGCGCGCAGCGCCGCCTCAAACTCCGCCGTGCGCGCACCCACCAGCACGAGATCGACCGCCCGGCCCCGCCCACGCAGGGCCTGCCAGGCCGACAGCAGCGCCACGCTCCCCTTGTCCACGCACAACGGCGCCACGTGCACGATATACGGCCGCGACAGTCCGTACTTGCGCCGCACCGCTTCGACGTCGGCCTCGTCCAATTCCTCCGGATCAACCCCCATCCCCAGTTTCAGCATCCGCCTCCCTCCCCCCGTAATAACGGGCGCCGGGGGGGATTGCGCCACGCCGCAACCCGCCAAAAACTCCCCCTCCAGCCGCGTTTGCACGACCACCAGGTCGGCGCGCGACAGCAGCGCCAACTGGTGCGGCCGGCTGTAGTGCCGTCGGACGCGGTCGTTGTCCGGCTCGCCCAGATGCACGAAGGGCACGGCGATCCAAGGCACGCCCCATCGCCGCGCAAGCCGCGCCGAAACCCAGAAGAGCGAATCGTACGGCAGCGCCGTGGTCAGGATGAGGTCCGCCTGCCGCGCAGTCGTGAAGGCTCGGGAAACCAACCCGGGCGCCAGCGGCGCCGGTGGTGCAATCAAGGCCTTGCCCGCGCCCGGAACCAATAGAGACAAGACGCGCTGCATCCTCCCGTGCCAAGGCAGATAGCGCAGCTTGAACCGCTCGATCTCCACGCCGCGATGGACGGCCCGCGCTTCCGGCGCGCGCGCCCGCCCCCGCTCCCACAACGCCCGCACGTCCAGAGCGTCCGTCGTCCACACCCGCGCGCCGTACCCCCGTCGCACCGCCTCTTCCGCCGCCCGCTGAAAAAACCGCTCCGACCCACCGTGCGCCGGCCAGTACCGATGACACACCAATAGCAGCCGCCCCCGCTCACCCGCCATGATCGTCCGGCTCATCGTGGGGGACAGTCGCCGGTCTTGCGCGGTGACCTCGCGGCCGTGCGCCGCCTTCCTTAAAAACCGGCGCCTGCCCCTTAAACGCGCCCTGGCAGGCTTGTGAAAAAAAGAAAAACCGCGCCCTCGAGGCGTCCCCCGAGTAGCCTGCAGGGCGTATCGCGGGGTAGCGGCCCGACGAGTTCTCTACATTTATGCGAGATATTGCTTCGGGCCGCGCCTTGTCCCGACTAGGCCAGAGGCCGTATCGAGGGATATCGAGAGGACGCCCTCCACGCTCCCAGACCACCCTCGAAGCCGCCGTCATCCTCATGGCCCCGTACTCCGCCGCTCCATTTCCGCCGACTCCCCCGCGCTTTCCCCATCTTCGACGACCACGTCCAATCCCCGCGCCAGCCCCGGTTGCACCGCCTCCAGCCACGCCACGTGCTCCTGCACTACCGTCAACTCCAATCGATAAAACCCCGCTACACGAGGCGCAACTACCTTCATCGAGAGCTCCACCGATTCCCCTGGCAGGAGTGGATACGGCAGCGCCGTCCGCTCCCCCTCAAACACCTCCACCCCCTCCCTGTCACTTCCACCACCCTCCCTGTCATTCCGGCCGTCCCTATCATTTCGACCGCCCCTGTCATTCCGACCGCCCCTGTCATTTCGACCGTCACTGTCATTTCGACCGTCACTGTCATTTCGACCGAAGGAGGAATCTTCCGCCGCCCCTCCTCCGAACCCGGGATTTCTCCCTTCGGTGAGATTTCTCCCTTCGGTCGAAATGACAGGGAGGAGGCTCGAAGTGACTTGGAGGAGGCCGGTTGAGGACGCCAATGGTAGGAGAGATGAAAGGGATGCGGCGGCGCGCTCACGAGGGGGCGGTCGCCGTGGTTTTCCAGCCGGACCGGCACATGCAGGCGCTGCCGGCAGCGGACCCGCGCGGGCGGATCACCACGGAGCTCCAACACCAACCGCACCCTGTCCGGCTCCAGCCGTGCTTGGCAAAGAAGCGCCAGCAATTCCTCATCCCGTATCGGCGCGTGCGCAGCCACCGCCAGGATGCCCCGCGCCTCCCCATACTCCGACCGCGACAGCTTGCGCGCCAGCCCCGCCGCGTAATCGCCGCCAATGTCGCACGGCCACACGCGCACGTGCGCGAAATGCGCCCCCAGCGCCCGCCGCAGCGTCCCCGGCGTCTGCTCGTTGATGTGCATCAGCTTTTCATACAAACTGCGCGGATTCCTCGGCAGGTAGCGCCCCTCCCGCCGCATCGCCTCCCGCAACCTGCGGTACCCCCAATGGTAAAACCACAGGTTCGGCGCCGTATGCACGATCAGTCGTCCCCCGGGCGCCAGATGCTCCGCCAGCCGCGACAGCAGCCCCGACAGCTCATGCGGATGCAGATGCTCGACCAGGTCCGCGGCCAGCATGCAATCGTACTTGCCGGAGAGCGGCGCGCTCCCCACGTCGCCGCAGTAAAACTCGACACGACCGGCCGGCCGCGGCGCCTCCTCAACGCACGCCCGCGCCAACTCGATGGCATGGGGCGAATAATCCACCGCCAGCACCTCGGCGCCCTTGCGCGCCGCCTGGTAGGTCAGCTCCCCCCGCCCGCACCCCAGGTCCAACACCCGCTCTCCCGCGCGCGGACTGGCCAGCGCAAACACCGCCGCCAGCCGCCCCTCCAGCAGCCCCCGCCCGCCCGCCGAGTGATACTCCGCGTATCCACCGCAGTCGCAGAGAAAATACTCCGGCGTATAAGTCGGCCGCAAGGCCGCGCTGTCCCGCTCCGCCTCCGCCGCTCGCACCGCCCGCGCCAGCCGCCGATACCCGTCATCCACGCGGATCAGAAGCTCCCCCGCGTAACCCGGAATCAAGAGCGCATGCGCCATCGCCTTGCGATGGTCGCAGAGAAACCGGCTGGCGGCGACCGCGTTCAATTCCGTCCAGAGAAACCCATCCAGAAGAATCCACTTCGCCTGCTGCAACGCGAGATACAGATCATGCGCCGTTCCCAACCCGTCCTGCTGCCCGTCCACGTGCACGAGATCGTACTCACCGCCCGGCAGCGCCTCCAGGGTCTGGGTATCCACGCGCAGAAACTCGGCCCGATCCGGCCGCGTGATCCGCCTCGCCCAGGCCGGCCCGCCCGCCACGCCGCCGTAGCTCTCGCTCTCATTGTCCAGCCCGACGTAATGCGCGGTTGGACACGCCGCCAGAAACGTCGCCGCCGAGTATCCGTAATGCACGCCGATCTCCAGGATCGACGCCGGCTCCAGCACGCGCGCGATGGCGTACTTGAGCCGATAGTAATCCACCCACTCGGCGAAACGCTCCGCGAGCGGATCGTCGGGATGCGCGAATCCGCGAAAATCGAAGTCCGACTCACGGAAAACCGAAAGAATCCGCTCGATCATCGCGCCTCCAGGCGTGCCAGCGCGAAGCCGAGATGGCGGCTGTCGGAGAGGCCATGCTCGTAGGGACGAAACACGTAAGCCGGCCGGAAGCGCACCCGCCGCACGCCCGACGCTCCTTCCGGCAGCGCCAGCTCCACGCTCTCCCACTCGGTCCAGGCCAGCTTCAAGTCTCCCCAACGGCTTTCACCGGAGAAAACCTCCACCGGCAGCGCGTCACCCACCAGCCGCGGCGCCCGCACCAACGCTACCAGCCGCGTCGCGCCCGCCGGAATGCGCACGAGTACCTCCGCCTCCTCCATGCTCCAGTGGAACGCCCGCTCCCCGTCCGACTCCCGGTCCCACCAGCCCTCGGTCAAGAAACGGAAACTGTCTTCATCCCCCAAGTCGATTTCGCTCGGCACGCCCGAGTACTCATCCGCCTCGCAATGAACCGTCGGCAGCCAGCGCGCCGGCAGCCGCACCACTCCATGCTGCCGCATCCCCGACTCGACCTTGAACTCATACGCCTGGTTGTGCCAGTCCGCCGGCGTCGTCCAGTACGGCTCGTCCACGAAGGTGAAAACCCCCGCCGACAGAAAGAACGTTCCGCAGTGCAGGAGCAGCCGGTCGATCTGCAGCTCCACGTAGCCCTGCCCCGGCTCAATCGGCGGATAGTCCGTCGGGTCGATCTGAAAGTTGCTGCCCGCGTACACGTAGATGCCGTCCAGGCGATGAAAATGGACCGCGAAGATGGGATGCTCGATGCGCTGAAAGGCGTGAAAGTGAAGTCTGATGCACACCGGCTCGCCCGACTGAAAGGTCCAGCGCGCGGTCCCGTCGCCGCCGAGCATCTCGACGTTGGTGAGACGGATCTCTCCCGTTCCCCAACTTTTCTTGAACACGCGGAAGCCGGCCGCCGTCGGCCGGCTGCGCCGCGCCTCGCGCTCCTCGTCGATGGCCCGCCGCGCCGCCCGCGCCTTCTCCGACAACTTCTGCTCTTCCTTCTTTTGGATGAAATGCTCGTACCCTGCAATCACGCTCGGCACGTCCCCCAGCGCACGCACCCGCCCCTCGTCCAACCACATCGCCTTGTTGCAGAACCGCCGCAAAAGCTCCATCGAGTGCGAGACAAACAGCGCCGTCTTGCCCCGCTCCACGAACCACTTGATGCGCTCGATCGACTTCTTCTGAAAGTACATGTCTCCCACCGCCAGCGCCTCGTCCACGATCAACACGTCGGGATCCACCATGCTGGCGACCGCGAACGCCAACCGCACGTACATGCCCGACGAGTAGGTGCGAATCGGCGCGTCGATGAAAGGCCCGATCTCCGCGAAATCGATGATCGACTCCATGCGCCCGGCCATCTCCTCGCGCGGAATACCGAGCAGCTCGCCGGACAGAAATATGTTCTCGCGCCCCGTGAACTCGGGATGAAAGCCCGTCCCCAGCTCCAAGAGCGCGGAGACGCGCCCCTCCAGCCGGCAGCGGCCCGCGCTCGGCCGCGCGATCCCGCAGAGAATCTTCAGCAGCGTCGACTTGCCCGCCCCGTTGGGGCCGATCACCCCCAGAGCGTCCCCCGCCTCCAACTGGAACGACACGTCCGAGAGCGCCGCAAACTCCCGGTAGCGGCGCGGACCCGGCAGGCACACGTCCAGCAGCCGGTCCAGCGGCCGCCGGTACAACTTGTACGTCTTGCTGACATGTTCCACCACGACCGCGCTCATAGCGTGTCCAGCATCTCCCCCTCCAGCCGCGCAAATAACCACAGCGCCAGCGCCGACAACCCCACGACGACTCCGCCTACCACGCACAGCGATCCCCACGCCGGAACCTGATGATACATCAGCACGTCCCGGTACAACACCACCAGGTGGTAAAATGGATTCAGGTTGAACAGCGCCAGGTACTCGGACGGCGCCCGGATCGCCTCCGGCACGTACACGATCGGCGTCAACCAGAACCAGATCATCGTGATAAAGAGCAGCAGCTGCGCCACGTCCCGAAAGAAGACGTTCAGCGTCGCCGCCAGCAGCGCCCCCCCGAAAAGAAAGAGCGTCTGCAAGAGCAAGAGCAAGGGCAGCGCCAAGACCGCGTACCACGGCACGCCGTACCCGAACGCCACGAGGAGCAGAATGAAGATCGACAGGCTGATTACGAGATTGATGAGCGATACGAGGCAGGTACTGGCCACCAGCACGAGGCTGGGAAACTGGATTTTCTTCAGCAGCCCGGCGTTGCCTACGAAGGCGTTGCAGCCGCGCAGAAGCCCGTCCGAAAAGGCGAACCAGGGCAACAGCCCCGCGCACAGATAGACGGTGTAATCCAAAGGCCCCCCCGCCGCCTCCGCCCGCGGCACGCGAATCCCCAGAAGCCCCGAGAAGACCACCGAGTAGATGCCGATCATCAAGAGCGGATGCAATACCGCCCACACGAATCCGATCGAGGACCCCACATACTGAAAGCGGATTTCCCGCAGCGCCATCCGCCAGGCCAGGCGGCGATGCGTCGCCAGGAGCCGCACCAGCTCCGCCACGGCGACCGATTTTCCTCCGTCCATGGTGCTCATGCCGCAGAACCCCTGAGCTCGCGCGGAGGCGCGGAGGGCGCGGAGTTCATATAGGTCCCATGCGTCCTATAGGTCCTGTCCTGCTCACCGCCACCTGTCGCAGATACTGGAAGTATGCTTCCGCCACGCGGCTGAAACTTAGTCGATCCCAGGCGTATTGTCGAGCGCGCCGGCCCATCTCGGCAGCGAGCTCGCGATCATGATACAGGCGCTCCAGATAGGCCGCGATCAGCGCCTCCTCGCGCGGACCCAGATCCACCTTCCAGGCGAAGTCGTCGGGCAGCTCCTGAAACTGTGCCACGTTGGTCACCAGCATCGCCCGCCCTGCCGCCATGTACTGCGCCGCCCCCGCCGAACATTCCCCGAAGGTGGGATAGCGCAGACTCGAACACACCGACGCCGCCAAGACGTACTTGCGCATCGTCTCCTCGGGCACGTAACCCGTCACGACCACCTTGCCCTCCAGCTCCAGCGTCGCCCGCAGCCGATCCAGGACTTCATGCCCGTCCGGCTGGATTTCGCCTACCAGCACCAGCCGACTGTAGGGACAGCGCGTATGAAACGCCAGAAACCCCTTCACCAGCGGCTCGATGCGCTTGCTCTTGTTCTGAAATCCCACCGAAACCACGAGAAACGTCTCCGGCGGCACGCCCATCTCGGCCAAAAACTCCGGCTCGACGCAGGTTCCGTAGGCCATGGGCACGGCCAGCGGAATCACCGCCACGTCGGCATGCGGACATTCGGAGAGAATCTGGTCGCGCACCCAGCGGCTGTGCACGATCGCCCCGCGGCTCCAGCAGACCAGTTGCGCGGAGGCCGGCCACTCCCCCGCGTCCATCACCTCCCGGCCCGCCAGCGTCCGCTCCGCCGCCCGCCGCCCACGCTCCCCGTAGGCGAACGTCATCTCTTCCACGAACCCCGCCGCATCCCCTGCCAGCGCCGTATTGTGGTAGATCATCCCCTGCAGCGAATAATCGTGCAGTACCACCACCCCCGGAATACGCCGCGCCGTTTTGTAGATCGGCCAGTTCAGGCTGTTGTTGCCCACGTGGTAGAGCGCCACGTCGTAGTCGTCCGCCCGCCCCGCAAAAACGCTCATCGGCAGGCAGTTCAATCGCCCGGTGAGAAAAGCGTCTTCCACCACCACCCCGTCCTCGACGTAGAGGTCCAAATCCACGTAATGATAGAGATGCTTGACAAGATGAGCCGAGTAATCTGCAATCCCGCTCTTTTGCGGCGGCAGGGGCGAGAAGTACGCCACCCGCAGGCGGCGGCTCGACAGGCCATGCCCCACGACGTGATAGCCGGGCACGAAGGCGCGCTGATGACTCTCCAACAGCTGCCGTCCCGCCCGCTCCCAGCTGAAGCGCGCCGCCTGCGCCCGCCCCTTCTCCGCCATCACCGCCCGCAGCTCCTCGTCGCTGACCACCCGCACGAGGCCCTCCGCCCACGCCTCCACGTCCTGCGCCGGCAAAAGCATCCCCGCCTTGCCCACGACCTCCGGCAGCGACGAAGCGTCCGACGAGACGACCGGGCAGCCGCACTGCATCGCCTCCAGCACGGGCAGCCCGAAACCCTCGTAAAGCGACGGGAACGCGAACACCGCCGCCCCGTTGTAGAGCGCCACGAGGACGTCGTGCGGCACGAAGTTGGTGAAGCGCGTCGCCTCTTCCACCCCCTGCGCGCGCACCAGGCTGCGCACCTGCCGCTCCTCCTCCTCCGACCCGATGTGGCACACCACGACCAATTGCACATCCTGTGGACTGCGCCTGCTTGCTGCCGCCGTCCCCGGTGCAGCCCTCATCCTCCGAAACGCCGCGACCAGCCCGGACAGATTCTTGCGGCTCATCGCCCCACGCACAGGATGGTAGGTTGGTGATGTCGTACTTGCAGCAGCGGCCTCCACCGCCGCCGCGTCGGAGAGGACCCAGGAACGAGGCGTCCGCCGCCAGCGGATCGCGTCCATGCGCCGCTCCGGGATGCCCAGGATGCGCGCCGCGTCCCCTTCACGTGCTCGGAGATGGTCGTCAGCCGGTCGGCGTGCAGCAGATAGCGCAATCGCTCGTAATACCTCGCGATGCAGCACCGGCGGCAGCGGCTCCAAACACTCGCGCGGATACAACAGCGGTATCAGGTCGTACACCGTGCAAAGCGTGCGGCAGGCCCCCCAGCTTTCCCGGCATGGCGATGTTCCAGCCCAGCGGATTGGTGAAATGCACGAGATCGATCCGCTCGCACACGAGAAACGATCTGATGGCCTGCCGATTGAGAGGGTCGAGGCGCCCAGTCGAGCTGAGGTCCAGCCCGTGCCAGCGGCACGCGACGCGCGCCCCGGCCTCCAGTTCGGGACGCGGCGCATTGCGATTGTAATAGATGATACTCGTGGTCGGGTCGGCGGGCGCCTGCCGCAGCGCGTGTTCCAAAAGCGGGCGTCGCCCGCCCGATGCCCCGGTCCTTCTCGAAGGTCTGCAACGTCTGCACATCGATCGCGATGCGCTTCATCCTCTCTCACGCCTCCCTCACTAACCCTCTCCCCAGGGAGGGAACTCCTCACCCTCCATGGAGAGGTCGCCGAAGCGCGTTCTCCACCTCTCCCTGGGAGAGGTCGCCATAAAGCGCGCGTTCTCCTCTCCCTGAGGGAGGTCGGCGCGAAGCGCGTTCTTCACCTCTCCCTGAGGGAGGGTCGGCGCGAAGCGCCGTGAGGGGAAGCCCGCCTGTACGCCGCCCCTCACCTGAACCTCTCCCCAAGGGAGGAACTCACCCTCGAGAGGTCGCCGCGAAGCGCGTTCTCCACCTCTCCCTGAGAGGTCGGCGCGAAGCGCGTTCTCCACCTCTCCCTGAGGGAGAGGTCGGCGCGAAACGCGCCGGTGGGGAAACCCGCCTGTGCGCCGCGCCCCCCTCACTGGCCTCTCCCCAGGGAGGGCTCCACCTCTCAGGGAGAGGTCGCCCCGAAGCGCGTTCTCCACCTCTCCCTGGGGGAGGTCGGCGCAGAAGCGCCGGGTGAGTGCCCGCCCGCCGCCACGCCCCCTCACCTAACCCTCTCCCAAGGGAGAGGGAACTCACCTCACTCCCCAGCGACTCGAAATAGCCCTGAAACGCGCCACAATCCGTCATAATGATAGTTGCGAAGCACGTACTCGCGCCCCTGCGCCCCGATCATTTCCGCCTCCCGCGGATGCTGCAAGTAGTATTCGAGACACGCCGCGAACATCCGCGCGTCGTGAAAGTACAACCCCCCGTTGCTCTGCCGGCAATGCCACGAGGTCACCTCGCAGCCCTCGTGCACCAGCGCCGGCTTGCCCGCCAGCCACGCCTCCATGAGTACCCGCGAGAAACTCTCGTTGCAGGAGGGCTGGCAGAACACGCTCGACGCCGCGTAGGCGTCGTCCCGCTCCTCTTTGGAGGTGGCGCCGATGTCCAGCACATACCGCCGCGCCGCCTCCGACAACGCCATCCCCTCCGGCCCCAAAAGCACCAGCTTCAACGGCCCGCCGTACCGCCGCTTGTACTCGACGAAGTATTCCACCAGCATGTCCACGTTCTTGGCCGCCTGCTTCTTGCCCACGTACAAGACGAACGGATCGCCCAAACGATGCCGGGCGCGCCACCGCTCCGCCATCGCCCAACCCTCCGTCTCCACCCCGCCCCCCATCACCCCCCCCCGCTCCCGCGGCAGCCCGAACAGCCGCTCTGCCAGCGCCTGGTCCACCGGCGTGTTGAACAATACCCCCCGCACGCGATGAAACATCTCCCGGATGTTCTCCGTATGCGCCAACGGCTCGTCATGCAGATGCGGCATGAGAAAACTCACCCTGGGCGCGATCGTGTGCCCCCAGTAACTCGTCCCGAACGGAAACGGCGTGAATACGAACCAATAGCGCTCCTGCTCGCGCGAAATGAACGCCATCAACTCGTGGCTGTTGATGTTGTTCTCCATGTAGCGCGTGCATTCCTCGCGGCTCACCGGCAGATGATGGATGAACTTGTAGTTGACCGCGTGGTAGGCGTCGGCGTCGCGGGGCGCCACGGGAAAGCGATGCACCGCGACTCCATTCAGAATTTCCCGCCCCGCCGCCAGCGCGTTGCTGCTCCAGTCGTCGTAAGGCGAGCGGCAGCAGGTCGTGAGCACCTCCACGCGATACCCGCGCCGGCAGCAATGCTCCGCCAGCTCCTGCGCCGCCAGCTCCGCGCCTCCGGTTCCCTGCCCGTACCACGGTATCACGAGGGCTACCGTGCGCACCTCAGCGCAGCCCCACCACCGCGTAGTTGGCAAAGCCGAACAGAACGTCGTTCACCTTGCGGAAGTTCTCGTTGACTACCGCCGCCAACGCCCGCAACTCCGGGTCGGCGATCTCTCCCACCGGCAGCATCCGGCAGCGATCCTCCGCCGCCGTCGGCACGGAAAAGATAAGATCGATGCTGCGATACCCGATGATCCCCAAGAGCCGCTTCAGCATCGCCGGATGGACGGGCTTGATATGCGTCGGATCGGCGTAGAAAGAACCGGAAAAGACCGTCAGGTTCTGCGGATTCACCGTCTCCGCGACCAGCGCCGCACCCGGCGACAGCTTCCAGAAAACCGTCTCCAAAAGCTCCTCCAGGTACGGTTGCGCCAGGTGCTCGACCACCTGCGCCATGAACACTCCCCCCAGGCCGTCGTCCGGCAGCGCCCGCAGATACTCCAGCGCGTCGCGCTCTTCCACCGAGAGGCCCTTGTCCCGGCAGCGCTCCACCATGAAGGGATTGACATCGATGCCCCGCGCCGAAACCCCCGCCTCGCGCAACAGCTCCAGAAACTCCCCCCGCCCGCACCCGACGTCGAGAACGTTCTCGCGCCCCAGAAAGTAGGCCAGATACCGCCGCTGGCCCTCCTTGATGGACGCCTCGGTTCCCCGCAGGAGGTCTTCCAGGAGATAGTAGTTCTTGCGCGTGGTGTCCAGCAGCGGATTCACTCAGAATCCCCCCCAGCCCCCCGGCCTGAGGGGGGAGCCGACTCCAGCCGCGCCAGCCGCGCCTCCAGCGCCTCCAGCCGCTGGTTCAGCCGCGGCAACTCGCTCGTCACGAGCGCGTTCCAGGCCCGCACGCTCTGCGCGTTCACGCTCGTCTGATGCATCGCGATGGGACGCACGTACCACTTCAGGAGCTTGCCCAGAAGCCGCTTGATGGGACGAACCAGCCAAGCGCGACCCGGACGATGCGACCGCAACGGCGGTTCCCCGTCCAGAATGAACAGGTCGTTCAACTGCGCCACCGCCCCAGCCAACTCCGGCGACGGTGGGCCGATTTCCCGTTCGGGAGAAGAAGGCGGAATAGGACGCGTGGGACTGGGGACTGCGGGCCCTTCGTCCGAAAGTACCTTTTGGCGGATTTCCTGCATGACCGCCGCGGGATCAACCATGAGCGGGGACCTCCCAGGCGCGCGCTAACGCCGGCTGCTGGACTTCTTGCGCGTCGCGGGCTTCTTCCTGGCCGCTGGCCGCTTGCGCAGCGCGGACAATTGGCCGGACAGCTCCTCCATGCGCCGCTCCAGCGCCGGAACCACGGTTTGCACCTTACTCGATCGGGCGGCCCATCTCGCGCCGGGCGTCTTCCTCCTGCGCCAGCCGACTGCTGATCTCGCCCGCAGGCGCGCCAGCCGTTCGTAACCCTCGCGCACGTCCGTCAAGCCAGCCAGGCGGTCTCCGTCCGGCCCCGCCGCCCCGCGCCCATGCACCGCCTCCACGCGTTGCTTGAGGGCGCGCACGGCCTCGTTGTTCTCCTCCAGGTTGCGCCCGTATACCTCCAGCCGCGAGAACAGCCCCGCCAACGTCTCCGCCCCCGGCGCCGCCGCTTCCAGCCGCGACTCCAGCGTGGCGATCTTTTCCAGGAGCCCGTGCAACTCGCCGTGGTGTTCCTCCAGGTGGTGCGCCAAGTCATCCAGGCGCACGTTCGCATCGCCCGCCGGCCGCGCCTCCAGCCCGGCGGTTCTTTCTGCGAGCGAGTGCAGTTCGGCGCGCGTTTCCTCCACATGATGCATCAGGTCGTCCAGCCGGACCTTGGCATCGCCCGCCGGCCGCGACTCCAGCGTGGCGATCTTTTCCAGGAGCCCGTGCAACTCGCCGTGAAATCCTTCCAACTGCCGCGTCGCGTCCTCGATGCGCGCGTTGACGTCGCCGGCGGTTTCCAGCGTCCGCGCCGCCGCCGCCAGCCGTTCTTCCAACTGCGCCGACTTCTCGATCAATCCCCGGATACGCTGGTTGTTCTCCTCCACGTTGCGGCCGTACACCTCGACCCGGCTGACCACGCCCTCCAAGGTCTGCGCGGTATGCCGCGCCAGCGATGAGCCGTCCTCCTGCAGCACCTTCACCAACTGCCGCACCGACTCCATCGCCTGCCGCTGCTCCTCCAGCTGCGCTTGCAGTACCGAAAGCCGGCTCTCTCCCTCCTCCTGCCGCTCCAACCGCTGTACGAACAGTTGCAGTACCCGATAAAAGTGCGCCCGCTCCTCGGACAGATGCTGTCGCACCACCCCCAGGATGCGCTCGACCTGCTCGTCATCCGCCCCGGACGCCGCCAGGCTGCTCCCCAAAAGGTCGCGCAGCGCGGCCCGCAGGTCCAGCTCCTTTCCACCCGTCTCCAAGTTGCGCTCCAGCTCCGCCATCAGTTTCACCACGTCAATCCGCGCCTCGCCCCGATTCATGGACATTCTCCTCCGTTTGACCCAGGAGGGACACGAGCATCAGCTCCAGCTCGGTCGAGATGCGGCTGTCCAGCTCGCCGCAACGCCGCGACAGGCTGGACTCGGTGCGCGCCATCTCCCGCCGGAGCGCGACCAATAACTCCTCGTAACCGGCCAGAATGTCGGCTTTCAGATCGTCGATCAGCCGATGCTGGTCCGATTGCACCGAGGCTACGAGAGACCGAAGGGCGACAAAAGCGTCGTTGCTTTCGACGCGCCCCTCCTCCAACGTGGAGGAGAGGCTCTCGACTTCATGCTGGAGCGTCCCATGGGCCCGATCCAACCGCCCCAGGAGCGCATCCATGCGCTGCGCGAACGACTGGGAGAGGTCTTCCTGGTTGCGCGCGATCTGGCCCAGTAGCTCTTCCTGACGCTCCAGTTTATCATAAAGGAGGCGCAGTATCGTAACCAAATAGCGATTGACGCGGGTTTGACGTTCCAGGAGGGCGCGACCCACGGGCTCGACCGCGCGCGCCACCAGTCGCTGTGGAAGCGTCAGCGCGGCGGCATCGGGTACGGCCCCCGACAGGTCCGACTCGCCGTCCAGCTGCCGCAGGAGCGCGCCGGGTTCGCACGGACTTTCGGCCGCAGCCGGAGCCGGCGTCTCAACCTGGCCTCGCAACTGCCGCACAATCTCTTCGATGGACACCGGCGACCGCGCCACAACGTGCTCCCCAGCTTGAGCTTATTAACGCCGATTTAACAACCCATGGATACCACGCCCACCCCCGCTTGTACAGCAGAAACACCTCTCCCAAGGGAGCGCGCCGCCTGGCGCGCATTCTTCACCTCTCCCACGGGGAGAGGTCGGCGCGAAGCGCCGGGTGAGGGAACCCTCCCGTGCGCGCATTCCACCCCAACAGCGCAGCCCCGACGGACTCCTCCGTCACCTCGACCGACCCACTGTCACCTCGACCGACCCACTGTCATTTCGACCGACCCACTGTCACTTCGACCGACCCACTGTCATTTCGACCGACCCATTGTCATTTCGACCGAAGGGAGAAATCTTCCCCCCCCCGATACCGCGGACCCAGTCCGCGGCGCAGGATTTCTCCCTTCGGTCGAAATGACAGTGATCGTAGCAGGGCGTGGTGCGCTGCGGCAGCCGGATCCAAACCCGAGGTTTCAACCAGCGCAAAAAAGCAAAACCCGAGTTCTCGAGTAGCGCCGCAGGCGCGTATCGAGAGAACGGCATGGGCGCGCCCTCGCCCGCCTGAACGGCCTCTCGCAAGGAGCCAACGGAGGACTTTCCAGCGACCCGCTCCCGTCGCCGGAGCGGCTTACCCCTTCTTCACCCACGCGCCCGTCTCATCCTCGTAGTACTGCCCCGCCTTCAACTTCCCCCGGTTGGTCTCGGCGAAGATCTTCTCCACCTCCTTCACCTTCTCCTCGGGGATGTTGTTGGCCCGCACAATCTCCAGATAGAGCTCCTTGCGGTCCTTGTTCTCCTCCGCCGTCACCCGCCGCGCGTCGGCCAGCTTCTTCAAATCCCCGTAAACGCCCCGGTCCTTCTCTTTCAGATACCCGTTGTTGCCCTCCCCGGCAAAGCCGTCCGAGAGCATCTGATCCACCTGCGGAAACCGCGCCTTGCGGCTCTCCACAATCTTGCGGATTTTGGGCGTCTCCACGTTCACATCCACGGCGTAGGCCCGCTGGATGAAAAACGACGGCGCCACCCGCGAACTCTGCTCCGGCGTCGCCCCCCGCACCTCGGTCTCGATCTTCTCCGCCGCGTTCTCGATGGCCGCCGCCGGAAAATAAATGTTGATGGGTATCGTCACGCATCCCACCAGCGCCAGCATCCACAAGAACCCCGCCCAATGCCGCTTCTTCATCTCGCTTTCCTTTCACGGCGCGCCTCGCGCGCCCCTCTTCCTGCCTATTTGACCTGCACTTCCGGCAGCTTATTCACGTCGATCCCCCGCACCCCCGCAACCAGCGTGCGCCGGAACCGGCGATAGTCGATCCCGCCTTCCACCCCGTGCAGCACGATGTTCACCTTGGACAGGCCCGAACCGACCATGAAGTACTGCCCGCCGTTCGCTTTCTCAGCTCCGGTGAGATGCAGAATACCGTCCGCCAACCGCGCCTTCAACCCCAACTTGCTGTAACCGTAGTGCGAGAGCGCCGAACTGAAGGTCGTCGCGATGTCCATCTCCGTCCCCGCCAAAAGGGTCTTGATCGCCTTGGCGGAAATCTCCTGCCGTACCCCGCGCGTGGGTATGGTATGCAAATCCACGTCAAACGCCATCTCCTCCCCGCCCACGATGACCACGTCGCGCGCGTAACCCTCCAGGATGCCCGTGATCCGGCCTACGGGAATCACGTTGGTCAGCCGCCCCAGATCGATGCGCTTGATCTCGACGCTCGTGCGCAATTCCATGTACGGCGAGCCTGGTTCCTCCACGGACAGGTCCGTGAAGAGAACCTCCCCGCCGAAAGCGACCAGCCGCAACGGCCGCGACAGATAGTAGCGGCGGCCCGTCTTGTGGATGGAAAAGTCGGGGCAGTCCAGCCGGCCCTCAAAGAGCGAAGCCCCCGCCGCCGCCCCCGCCTGCCCCAGATCGAGATTGGCGAGCGTCCCCTCCAGCGCGAACGCCGACTCGCCCGACAGCACGTCCTCCCACGCCAGCCGGTGCAGCGCCAGCACGCCGCCGTATTGCGCCATCCTCCACGGTTCAAGCAACGTGAGCCGATTCTGCGACAACTGCAACTTCAGCCTCACGTCGTCCAACACCAATCCGGCAACGCCAGGCTCCCGCACGCCAGCCGCTGGCGGCGCCGCCGGCAACACCTCCGTCGCCCCCGCCGTCAACGAAAACGGCAGCCGCCCCGACAGCTCCGTCAACACCAACCCGAAAAGCTGCGGCAGGAGCACGTCCACGTCGGCCAACTCAAGCGTTCCCAGCGCCGTCGGAGGCTCCGGTACGACCACGGCCGAAAGACGCACGCCGCCGCTCGCCGTCGCTTCCCCCAGGCTGGGCAGGGCCGGCGCCAGCGCCGGACCCACCAGCGGCAGCACCCGCTCCAGTCGCACCTGCACGTCCACCCCCAGGATGTCCGCCGACCTCCAGCCCGCCGCCGCCAGCTCCCCCGACACCTCGGCTACGAGACCCGGCAACTCCGCCCGCAACAGGGCTGGCCGTCGCTCGCCCCGCCCCATCTCCACCGCCGACTCCACCCGCAGCGGAAACTCCGACAGCGACGCATACAGCGTATCGCAAAGCACGTCGCCCCCCGTCGCCGACACGATGACCACGACTGCCGACCGCTCCGGGCTGGAGGCGGCGTCCAGGCGGGTCGAGAAGGCCAGCTCCTGGCCGATGAAGCGGCCGTCCAGCGCCATCGCGGTACTCGAATCGACCCACAACGCTGCCTTGGCCGCCCCGGACCCGCGTGCCCAGTCGCCCCGACCCGACCAAGTAAAGGTCCACCGCCCCGCGTCCGCCTCCAACACCCGGTGCACGACCACCGCCTCGCGGCCCTCGCCGGACAGGCTCCAGCGCGCCTCGCCCGTGGCGTAATCCAGCCGGAACGCCGCCGCCGGCGCGGAGAGGCGCCCTTCGCCCCCGAGCGCCAGCGCCCGGCCTTCCAGCCCGGCCGCCGCCAGCCGCCCCTCGCTCGTCAACTCGCCATCCCGAAATCGCCCGATCCCGGCCAACCGCGCCCGCTCCAGACTACCCGTGAAGTCCGACGCAGCGACGGCCATCCGGCCCACTTGCAGCTCGACTTCCCCCTCCCCCTGCCGTGGCAGGGGCCGCGCTTCCCCCGACAGCGCCAACTTGACTTCTTGCGCCGAAACCAAAGGGAGTAGAGTCAGGCTGGCGGCGACCACGTCAGCCTCGAACGCGACCGCGCCATTCGCATAACTTCCTGCCAGCGCGGACTCTAACGCTGCCACCTGGGCCGTCGCGTCCGGCGCGGCCAGGGCCGCCTCGGGGGCATTCAGGTTCACTTCCGCGGTCGCGCGACCCGTGGCGAGATCGAGCCCGGCTGCGAGCGCCCCGGAAAGCCCGGACAGGCGCACCGATGCGCCTTCGTGCTCAAGGCTGTAGGCTCCGCGTGCGTCCAGCGCGATTTCGGCGCGACCGCCTTCCAGCTTCGCGTCCAGCGCCAGCTCCAGCCCGCCCGTCTCCAGCCGTCCCAGCGGCCAGGTGAAGGTCTCTCCCTCCAGTTGCGTAGCGAGGCGGACGGCCAGCGTGGCCCCGCCCGGCCCGCTCGCCAGCGCGAGCTCGAACGGCCAGTCCGCCCCCACGCTTTCGAGCCGCGCTCGAAGGCCCGCCTCCGAACTGGAGCGCAGATTGGCGCTCCACGCCAATCCCTGCGGGAAGACCGGCAGGGATACGGTTCCGACGGTGCAGCCGTCAAAGTGCAGTTGGCCCGACGAGGTCGCGTCCAGTATTCCCGACAGCGACAGCCGCGGTCCCGTCAGGCGGGCGGGCAGGGTCGGATGGAGCAGCCGCACCCGTGCACGCGGACCGGCGACTTCAACGCGACTGGGCGCGCCGCCCGCCAGTTCCACGGTCGCGTCCAGGGCGCCTTCGCAAGCGATGGGAAACGGCAGCCCGTAACCCAGCCGCGCCGCCTCGGGCAGGACCAGATCAGGCACAAGGCCGCTCACGGCCAGCCCCCCGTCGCCTACCGCGTCAATCGAGAGGGTGAGCTCGGCGAACAGCGGCTCCCGCAGGGGAGGCTTCATGCGCGCCTCCAGCCCAGCCGGCGCCAGTCGGACCGCGAGGCCCGGCACGTCGTACTCGCCCAACGCCGTCCCCGACCCGTCTCGCACCGCCAGCCGGCCCGAGAGGAGTTGCAGATCCAGGTGCGGAAGGGCCGCCCCGCCGCGGCCCGCCAGCGCCGGAACCTCCGGCCGCCCCCGCTCATCCACAAAAACGTCCAACTCCCAACCGGAAATCTCCATCCGCCCCAGCCGACCACGCATAAGGCCGCTGTAAGTGAAATAAACGTCTACCCGCTCCAAGAGAAGAAAGGGACGGCCGTCAGGCAGGAATATGGCCAGGTTCTCGACCGCGGCGTGGCGCAGCCCGGGCATCTGGATGTCATCGACGGTGATGGGTGCACTCGCAACCTGCGACAACTCCCGCGACAGGAGTCGCACCGCCCCCCCCTGCGCGATCCACACCCCCAAGGCGATTACCAACAGGAGTCCCGCGGCCACGACCGCCCGCACCATCCAGCGCAAAACCCGCATAAGACGCATGAGACAGTGTAGCCTCAGTCGCCATCCAGCGAAAGGGACAGTGCGGGACAGTCACCGATTTTCCGGCTCATTCCCGCCCACATAGCAACATCCCTCGCGGAAAATCGGCGCCGGTCCCTTCTCCCCCCTTGTTAAAGTCCCCCGTCTCCGCCTATAGTCGTCCGCCGAGGGCGCCGCGGGAGAACCTGCCGCCCTCCCCTTTTGTGGAGGCAAAACGACTTGAACAACAGAACCGGACTTTCACCCCTCGTACGCGCCTATCGCAACGACGTGTGCGAAACCGTGCACTGCGGCGCCCTCGCCGTCTGCGACCCACAGGGCAAACTCCTCGCCTCCGTCGGCGATCCCGACTTCACCTGCTACGTCCGCAGCAGCGGCAAGCCCTTCCAGGCGCTGGCCGTGCTCGAATCGGGCGCCGCCGACCGCTTCGCCTACAGCGACGAGGAGATCGCCATCACCGCCGCCAGCCACAGCGGCGAACCGGAGCACCAAGAACTCGTCTCCGGCATCCTCGCTCGCATCGGCCTGGGCCCCGAGCATCTCCAATGCGGCCTCGCCTGGCCCATGTATCAGCCCCGCATGTTCGAGTACATCAAAGAGGGACGCGAGAAGAGCACCCTCTGCCACAACTGCTCGGGTAAGCACGCGGGCATGTTGGCCGCCTGCGTGCATCGCGGCTATCCCATCGCAACCTACCGCGATCCCGCCCATCCCCATCAGCAGCACATCCTGCGCGCGTTTGCCGGCATCTGCGACTATCCCGTCGACGCCGTGAAGATCGGTGTTGACGGCTGCGGCGTACCCGTCCATGCCCTGCCCTTGCGCAACACCGCCACGGGCATCGCCCGCTTCGTCCTGCCCTCGGGACAACCTCCCGAGCGCGCCGAGGCCGCCCTCCGCATCGCTCGCGCCATGACCGCCCATCCCTTCCTCGTCTCCGGTCCTGAACGCACCGAAACCCAGATTTTCCCCCACCTCCACGGCAAGGCCTTCGGCAAGAGCGGCGCGGAGGGCTACTACGTCATGGGCATCCACGCCCACGCTACCCGCTTCGGCCCCCTGGGCGTCGCCGTCAAGATCGGCGACGGCAACGCCCTCCGCTGCATCTGCCCCGTCCTCATCGAGCTCCTCGCCCAACTGGGCGCCCTCTCCGACGACGAACTCGCCGCCCTCAGGGACCAACACTACAAGCCCGTCCTCAACGGCCACGGCGAACGCGTCGGCGTCGTCCGACCGGAGTTCACCCTGGAGTGGAAATGATGCAACGAGACGACGCCCGTAACGCCGACACCCACCCCCGTAGCGGCGACACCTGCCCTGCACCTGGTCAAAGGGTCTTGTCGCCGGTCCGGGCGGCGTCTCGCCGCCCCCTGCCGGCTGCCCGCATCGCCAAGATGCCGACACCACCGGCGACAACGTCTCCCCGCTGCGCCCTCCTCGCCCTGCTCGCCTTCTCCCTCCTGCCCGCCTCCGCCGCCTGGAAAATGCCCCCCGTCCACGAGAAGATCCTCTCCAACGGCATGACCATCCTCGTAATCGAGCGGCGCGCCAGCCCCACCTTCCATGCGCACATCGGTTTCCGCGCCGGCAGCGCCTACGAAAAACCCGGCGAGAGCGGCATGGCCCACATGCTGGAACACATGCTCTTCAAGGGCACGCGCGTCATGGGCACGCGCAACTACGCGGCCGAAGAACCGCTCATGGCCCGACTGGACCAGCTCTACGAGCAACTCGACGCCGCCCGCGCCGCCCCCGTCCCCGACGCCAGCCGCATCGAGGACCTGGCCGCGCAGATCACTTCGGTCGAAAACGAGCAACAGCAGTACATCAGAAGCGAAGAACTCTGGAGCCTCTATCAGCAAAACGGCGGCGAAAACCTCAACGCCAGTACCAGCCGCGACATCACCAATTACTTCCTCTCCCTGCCCGCCAACCGGCTCGAGCTGTGGGCCTGGCTGGAAAGCGACCGCATGCAGGCCCCCGTCTTCCGCGAGTTCTACCGCGAGCGCGACGTGATCGCCGAGGAGCGCCGCATGAGGGTCGAGGCCGACCCGGGCGGCGTCCTCTGGGAGGCGCTCTTCTCCGCCGCCTACACCGCCCATCCCTATCGCATTCCCACCATCGGCTACATGAGCGACATAGAGAACTACAAGCGGCCCGCGGTGGAGCGCTTCCATACCCTCAACTACGCGCCCAATCGCGCCGTGGTCGTTTTGGTCGGCGACCTCTCCGCCCAGAAGGCCTTCGCCGTCTGCGAAAAATACTTCGGGCGGCTGGCCCGCCAGCCCGACCCGCCTCCCATCCTCCCCCGCGAACCCGAGCAGCGCGGCGAGCGCCGCGTCCAGGTCCTCTTCGACGCCGAACCCCACGTCATGGTCGCCTACCACGTCCCCCCCACCGGCCATCCCGATCTCTACGCCCTCGAAGTCCTCGCCGGTCTCCTCTCCGAAGGTCGCACCAGCCGCCTCTACAAGTCGCTGGTGCGAACCCAAGAGATCGCCGTCTCCGCCCACGCCTTTGCGCTGGACGGCCGCGACCCCGGACTCTTCATCTTCTCCGGCGCCCCCCGCCACCCGCATACCGCCGAAGAGGTCGAAAAAGCCTTCTACGCCGAACTGGCCGGACTCATCCACGACCCCATCGACGAGCGCGAACTCCAGAAGGTCAAGAACAACCTGCAGGCCGACTTCATTCGCGGCCTGGGAACCAACATGGGCATGGCCCACGCCCTCGGCTACTACGCCGTCATCGCCGACTGGCGCTACCTGGAGACCTTTCTCGACCGCATCAACGCGATCGCCGCCGAGGACGTGAAGCGCGTCGCCCGCCAGTACCTCACTCCCGCCAACCGAACCGTGGCGATCCGCGTCAAGGAGGAGAAATCGTGAACAAGCTCTCCGCCCTCCTCCTCCTCTGTCTCCTCGACATCGCCGGCGCGCAACCCATCCCCGACCGGCCCGAGGCGCTCCAATTTCCCAAACTCTCCTGGCAACCCCCGCGCTTTGAACGCGTGGAACTGCCCGGCGGAGCCGTCCTCTACCTGGTCGAAAACCACGAATTGCCCCTGGTCCGCGGGAAGATCATGTTTCTCGGCGGCGCCGCCCATGAACCGGCCGAAAGGGCCGGTCTCTCCGCCCTCACGATGCACGTCCTGCGTACCGGCGGCACCGCCGAAATGAGCGCCGAAGAACTGGACGAGGCCCTCGAATTCGTCGCCGCCTCCATCGAAACCTCCGCCGACGCCGACCGCTCCACCCTCTCCTTCGACTGCCTCTCCAAGGACTTCGACGACGTCTGGGCGATGCTCGTGGACATGCTCGAGCACCCCCGCTTCCAGGAGCGCTACATCGACGAGAAGAAAAAGCAGATGCTGGAGGCCCTGCGGCGCGAGAACGACCAGCCTGAACAGATTCTCATGCGCGAGTACCGCCGCCTCCTCTATCCCGACCACCCCTACGGCCGCCGCACGGACGGTGAAGAGAAAACCATCGCCGCCCTCTCGCGCGACGACCTCCTCGCCTGGCACAAACAGCTCCTCTCCCCCTCGCGCATGTTGGTCGGCGTGGCGGGCGACTTCGACGCCCGCGACATCAAGCGCCGCGTTCGGCAGTTGGCGGAAAACTGGCCCTATCGCACCGTGGCGCTGCCCGCCGTGCCGCCGCTGCCGCAACCCAAAGAGGGTCTCTTCATCTTCGAGAAACCGATCGCGCAGACCAGCCTCATCCTCGCCCATCGCGGCCCCGCCCGCCCCTATCCTGACTACCACGCGGTGCAAGTGATGAGCTTCATCCTCGGCGGCGGCTCCTTCTCCCGCCTTACCGACAGCGTGCGCACCAAGGGCGGCCTGGCCTACGGCGTCGCCAGCTTCTTCGCCTACGGCTACAAACGCGGCGTCTTCGGCGCCTGGTGCCAGACCAAGCCGACTACCAGCTACCGCGCCGGCGAGTTGATCCTCTCCGAGATCGAACGCATCCGCCGTGGAAGACGTCCCCCGAGGGCTGCAACTGGCCAAAGACTCGCTGGTCAATGTTTCATTTTCAGATCTGGTTCCCTGACAAGTACCTGGGCAATCTCCCGAAGCTGGAGATGCACGGCGAGAGTCCAGTTCCTCGACGACTACATGGACCGCATTCAGCGCGTGACCGCGGCGGACGTGCGTCGCGTGGCGGAGAAGTACCTGCATCCCGACCGCCTGCTCATGCTCTACGTGGGCGACTCGTGGCCACTTCGACCAACGCCCGCCCGCCTGCCGACAGGCAGGGACCGAGGTGAGACTTGAGCCGGGACAGTCACCAATTCCGCTGAGGTCCCTCGTCCAACGCGACCAGGTGACTTCGGGAATTGGCGCCTGTTCCTCAGAACAGACTTCGACAGGGTTGCGAGAAAAGAAGAACCGAGTCCTCGAGTAGCGGCCCGACGAGCCTGCGTGCATTGATGCGAGACGTAACCACGGGCCGCGTATCGAGAGGACGGCATGGACGCGAGCGGCCCTCTTCAGAGCTCGCCTCGTTCTTCGTTCTCTATGGGTGAGGCGAAACCTCAGGAGCGCCTGTCCCTCGTTCCAACACGGAGGATCAAGATGACACGCGACGAAGCCTGGCATCTCTTGCACGAATACACGCCGACCCTCAACCTGCGGCGGCACGGCTATGCCGTCGAGGCCGCCATGCGCGCAATGGCCGCGCGCCTCGGCGCGACCCGGAACGCTGGGGCCTCTGCGGCCTCCTGCACGACTTCGACTACGAGCGCTATCCCGACCTCTCCGATCATCCCTTCCGCGGCGTGGAAATCCTGCGCGAAGGGCCTGGACGAGGTTCCTTACCGCCATTTTGGGCCACGGCGACCACACCGGCGTCCCCCGCACCACCCCCATGGCCAAGGCGCTCTACGCGGTCGACGAACTATGCGGCTTCCTTGTCGCGGTCGCCTTGGTGCGCCCAAGCCGCAATCCGTGGACCCTCGAGTGGAGCTCGGTGAAAAAGAACTCAAGGACAAGGCCTTCGCCCGCGCCGTCGATCGCGAGGTCACGTCGCCCGCGGCGCCGTTGAACTGGGGATGGAACTGCCCGGCTCTCGTCGCCCTGGTGCGCGACGCCCCTGCAATCCATCGAGAAGAGCGGGTTGGGCCTCTCGTAGGGTGCGCACCGCGCACCACTCCACCCCGTTGGAACTCGTAGGTGCGCACCGCACCACCACTCCACCCCCGTTGGAACTCTCGTAGGGTGCGCACCGCGCACCACTCCGGCGCGGGGGCGGTGCGCGGTGCGCACCCGACCTGCTGACCAGCGCCCGCCACAACCTCGCCTGCTCGGCCGTCGGCCGCTCGACCTTCTCCAGCGTGCGAATCGTGCGCGCTTCCAGCTGTAGTTGAATCTCGCGCTCCTCCCCATCGGGACGGCGGATGCGCATGGGCAACACCTCGCCCGGGCGGGCGTTTTCCAACTGGAAAAAGAGCACGTTGGCGTCGGGGATATTCATGGCGCGCACGCGCACGATCACGTCTCCGCGCGACAGGCCGGCGCGTCGCGCCGGCCCGGGCATCACCGCCTTCACCTCCGCCGTCGCCGAGCGCGAGTCGAACCACGCCCCCATGAACGGCTCATCCAACGTGCTGG
Organism: bacterium; assembly: GCA_015075175.1. GTDB lineage: Bacteria > Hinthialibacterota > Hinthialibacteria > H5-UNCL2 > H5-UNCL2 > H5-UNCL2. The sequence continues at coordinate 27,315 of JABTUV010000005.1, read as the reverse complement.
CCACGACCCGCACCCCCGCTCGGAGAAAACTCGGCTCCACCGGCAGCGGCGCCTGCGCCAGCGGCGCCAACAGGTCTACTTTGGGCGACAGCTCACCCCACAACGCCAGATATTCCTCCCGTCCATACGTCGCCTGCCGCCCGAACTTCGACAAATGCATGGCCCAGAAGGCGTCCAGGTCGCGGTCGTGCCCGCTGCTGGAGAGCAACCCCTCCTCCAGGAGAAAGCCGGCCAGGTTGCCGGCGTTGTGCGCCAAGAGATTGGCCAGCTGCTTCAACGCCTCGGGAGCGTCCGCCAGCTCGGGGGTACGTGCTCCCTCCAACGGCGGCACGTCCCACGCCAGCGGATTGTTCAGATACTCCTCCAGCATGGCGTTGAGATAGTCGAGGAACTCCTCCTCCGACAGGAGACCGGCGCGCGCCAGGCAGCGCGTAGCCGTGTACTCCGCCAGCCCGCTCTCGAAGTAGAAGAGCGTGGCGTCCGCAGGCATCGCCGACATGCCCCCGACCCAGAGGTGCACGAGGCCACGCGCCATGCCCCGCAAGAGCTGGGGCCGCGACGCCGCCGCCCGCGAATCCAGCGGCGGAAGCACCAGATGCGCCGAATCCCGCCGGGCCGCCGTGTACAGCCCCGTGGCTACCGGCGGCGCCGACAAACAAACCAGTATCCGCGACGCCGGCGCCCGCCCGAACGCCCGCTCCAGCCCCTCCATCATTCGCCGCGTCCAGGATTGCAGCTCTTCCCCCGAGGCCGCGGGCAGGTCCGCCGGCGCGACGACCGTCAACTCCCCTCGCCCCAGCCGCGAAGTGACGCCCGTCTCCGCTCCGATGTAGAAAAACGAATCGATCGCGTCCCGGTAGGAGAGCATGGTCTCGTAAGCCCCACCGGTTCGCTTCATTTCCCACGGCGCGACCACGTTCCATCCCCGCGGTGCGTGTACCCGCAGCGCGATGGGAGGGTTTTCCGTCCCCGCGGGCAGCATCAATAACACGCGCGGCGGAAACACCCCCCCGGAAGCGGTGAGCACGGCCGACTCCGCCGGACTCATCCCGCTATACGGCGACAGGCCGTGCACGAGCAGGACCGAATACGAGAGTGTCAAGGGAGTTTGAGGCGCGTAAATCCGGACGCCGTCGATCTCGTAGGCCAGCGTCGCGTCCAGCGGTTCCCCCGCGGGTCCGGTCGCCGCCACGACCATGCAGTAAGGCGACAACATGCGGCCCCGCGTGCCGGGGCTTCTGGGAAAAACCAATTCCAGCGGCCCGCTCGCGTCCTGAGTCGGCGCATAGCGCAAGTCGACCTGCATGATGGGCGGAGAAGCGCTGGCGATGGACACGTCGTAACTGAGCGTCGCCCCCGCATCGCCGCCGACAACGGCAAGCATCGTGGCGACGCAGAGGAGTTCACGCAGCGCCTTCATGTATCGTCCCTCGTTTCCATCGTCTTCCCAGTGCCGTTCCCCAAAAAGTACTGCGAGAAACCTGAACCCGAGTCCTCCAGTAGCCGGTACTCCGGCGTATCGAGAGGACGACCGGGTCGCTACAACTTTTCTTGAAACGCGCTAGCTTCAGCCCACACCCATGTATCGTGCACCCAGCGGCGGACAGCCTAGCATTGCAGACGCCGCGTGCAAGCTCCGCATGACAAGAACAACCAGTGCCGGCAATTCCGCGACGAGCCCATTTGCCGGATTCCACTCCTCCCCCAGTCCAGGCTTCAGCCTGTCTGCCTGCGCGCGCGCGCTCCCGGAGTCCAGCTTTCAGCCTGTCTGCCTGCATCGCGCCCTCCCCGGTCCAGGCTTCAGCCTGGTCTGCCTGCGCCGCGTCCTCCCCGGAGTCCAGGCTTCAGCCTGTCTGCCTGCGCCGCGCGCGCCCTCCCCGGGTCCAGGCCAGCCTGTCTACCTGCATCGCGCGCTCCCCGGAGTCCGGCTTCAGCCTGTCTGCCTGCATCGTCTCGAGTCTGTCATTTCGACCGCCCTGTCATTTCGACCGCAGGAGAAATCTTCCTCGGTCGGGAAGTCCGCAGGGCAAACAAAATTTCTCCTGCGGTCGAAATGACAGACGGTCCGCCCGCATTTTTCCCTGGGAGAAACGCCCTTCCGCACAATGCGCCCGCTATGCCAAAATCGCGCTGGTCGTCAAGACGTTCCTTCCCGAGGGCGGCGGTTCCGAACGCTACGTCTGGACTTTGGCTGAAGGCCTCGTCGCCGCGGGGCACGAGCTTACGGTCTACACCGCCGAGTGGTCCGTCGAAGTGCCGCCGGGGATAAGTTTCCGCCGCGTGCCCTGGCTCTCCGTCCGTCTTTCCTGGCGGTCCGCAGCTTCTGCCGCAATGCCCAGCGCATCCTTCGTCACGAAGGACGATTGCGACGTCGTAGTCGGATTTGGCAAGACGTTGGGGCAGGACGTGTATCGCGCCGGCGGCGGCTGCCATCGGGCTTGGCTCGCCCACAAGTGGGGGCGGGAGCGTCCTCTCTGGGCGGCCCTTCATCCCCTTCATCGGGAAATCCTTGCGATCGAAGACCGCATTTACGGGGATCCCGCCGGGCCGCACATCATCTGCAATTCCAGGCTGGTGCAAAGAGAACTGGAGCAATTCTACCCAGCCGTCGTCGACCGTTGCACCGTCGTCTATAACGGCGTCGACGGTCGCCTCTTCCATCCCGACCGGAGGCCGGAGGCGCGCCGTAAGGTGCGTCGAGCGCTGGGGATATCCGAGTCGCAGCGGCTGCTCCTCTTCGTCGGTCACGACGCCCGGCGCAAGGGCCTCGACCTCGCCCTGACCGCGTGGCAGCGGTTGCCGCCGGCTGTCCGCGATGGGCTGCGCCTGGTCGTCGTCGGCAAGGCGGCCGCGAGCCTCTCCATGCGAGAAGACGGCATCCTGCCGATTGGGATCTCGTCGGACATGCCCACCCTCTATGCCGCCAGCGACCTTCTCCTCTTTCCCACGCGCTACGACGCCCTCCAACGTGGTCTTGGAAGCGATGGCCAGCGGGATTCCCGTGCTCACCACGGACGCAAACGGCGCGGCCGAGGTAGTCAGGGAAGACGTGAACGGCTGGATTGTACCGCTCTCTCACGCCACGGACGCCATGGTCCGCTCTTGGGCGAACTGCCGGGGCGAGACCCCCGCGATGGGTGCTGCGGCACGCCGGACGGCGGAACAATACACCATCGAGCGCAACGTGGCGGAGTCGGTCCAGATTTACCAACGTCGCGCGCGGCTCAACCGGAATTCTCCTTGCAGCGTCGGGGAGCACTGCCTATAGTGCGCGTGATTACCCGTTCGGGAGTAGCGACGATGACCCGGTATGTCCGCCTAGCTTTGCCCTTGGCCTTGGCCCTCAGCTTGATCGCCTGCGAGGGCGCGCGCCAGGCAGGCTCGGGTGCGAAGAAGGCCGGTAGTGGAATGGTTCGCGTCCTGTCGGCGCCCTCGCGCCTCCTGGCGGGCAACCCACCCGATTACGCCAAGCGACAGGGCATGACCGAAGAGGACCTGCGCGCGGATGCGCCTCCCGAGGTCAGCAAGCGGGAAATCAAGAAGCAGACCAAGGTAAAGCCTGCAATCATGGGGACTTCAGAATATTAGTCGGCTGCCTTCCCGCCCCTCTTGGACCGGCTCTTGTCGCTGCCTTTTCGACCGCAGGGCACGGTCTTTTCGACCGAAGCGCACTGTCATTTCGACGTCGGCGGATTGTCATTTCGACCGAAGGGAGAAATCTCCTGCTTCAGACTCGACCCGCAGTACCGTCGAAGTGATTTCTTCCTCCGGTCGAAATGACAGCTCAATCGACATAACAGCTCACCCGATGTGACCGCTCGATTCCACGGGAGCTGCGGTGTCCGCCGCAACTTCCATGCCCGGGTGCATGGCAGACAGGGACGCGCAATTGCGTAATTCAATATTTATGAATATCTTAAGCCGCTTTTCACGAAATGTTTCACGTGAAACATTTGCGATCCGAATGGCCGTGTCGTTCCCCAGAACGCCATCCGAAAATCATGCTTAATTTATTATTTATGAGGCTGTTAAGTTCGATCCTGCCAAAATGTTTCACGTGAAACATTTTTGCCCTTGAAAAACCTCTCGGCCTTTGGCAAGTTGCACCGACGTCGAGCCTCATCGATGCCTTGGGACCAAGAAAAAAGCGAGGAGCCTCGGTTGCCGCGCATCATCGCCATCGCCAACCAGAAGGGCGGGGTCGGCAAGACTACGTCGGCGATCAATCTGTCCGCTTGCTTGGCGGAAACCGGTCGGCGTACCCTGCTCGTGGACCTCGACCCCCAAGGCAACGCCAGCTCCGGCCTCGGATTGCCGCAGGACGTGAACCGGCCCTCCGCCTTCGATGTCTTCGACAACGCCCCGCCCATTTCCGACATCGTGCTGCCTACCGCCGTCCCCAATCTCTCCGTCATTCCGGCCAACATCGACCTCGTGGGCGTCGAGCGCGGCCTGGCGGAGGACCCGGATGCCCCTTATTACCTGCGCCGCTTTTTTGATGCCTCCGGCTTCTACGCGCCTGCCGATGAACCGATGTTTCATTACGTACTCATCGATTGCCCCCCTTCCCTGGGAATCCTGACCGCCAATGCTTTGGTCGCCGCCCACACGTTGCTCGCTCCGGTCCAGTGCGAGTTCTTCGCACTCGAGGGGCTTACGAAACTCCATCTGACCTACAACCACGTGCGCTCCCACCACAACCCCGACCTGGAACTGGAGGGAATTCTCTTGACGATGGTCGATCCACGGACCAACCTATCGACGCAGGTCGAGCAGGAAATCCGCGGATATTATAAAGATGGCGTCTTCCAGGCGACCATCCCGCGGGGCGTTCGCCTGTCCGAAGCGCCCAGCTTCGGCCAGCCCATAACCGTTTACGACCCGGCCAGCAAGGGTGCGGCCGCCTATCGAAGTCTTTGCCAGGAGGTCATCTCCAATGAAACGAAACGCCTTGGGCCGTGGAATCAGCGCCCTCATGCCGGAGTCGCCGGGGAGCCGAGCGCTTGAGACGCCTCCCCCGATTGCGCCTGCTCTCCTTGAGATCCCCATCGGGCAGCTGGAGGAGAATCCCTTCCAGCCGCGCTTCTCGCTGAACGAGGAGACGCTGGCGGAATTGACCGAGAGCATACGCAGTCGCGGCGTGCTGCAGCCGATCCTGGTGCGCAAGAAGGACGACGGCCCCGGTTACACGGTTATCGCCGGCCACCGCCGGCTGGCGGCGGCACGCAAAGCCGGGCTTACAGCGATGCCCGCGCGCCTAGTGCAGGCGCAAACGCGCGAGATGTTGGAGCTGGCGCTGATCGAAAACTTGCAGCGAGACGCGCTCAACCCAATTGAGGAAGCACATGCATATCAATCACTTATGGAAGAAATGAACTACACCCAGGAGGACGTCGCGGCCCGCGTCGGCAAGGCGCGCGCGACCATCGCCAACGCCCTGCGCCTCTTGACGCTACCCGAACCGGTTCAGGAGGCGCTGGCCGACAACCTGATCGATGCGGGCCACGCCCGCGCCCTCCTGGCGATGGGCGACGCGCGCCTACAACTGACCACGCTCGACATCATCCTGCAGAAGGGTCTCTCCGTGCGCGAGGCGGAGTCGCTGGCCAAGACGGTCCGCAACGAGACCGCGCCGAAGCCCAAGGCGAAGGCCAAAATCCCCGTGGCGCCCGACCCGCACCTACGCGACATGGAACGCCAACTGCGCACTCGACTGGGAACCAAGGTGACGATCCTGCCTCCGCGGGGCGGCAAGGGGAAGATCGAAATCGAGTTTTACCAGGACCAGGATCTCGAGCGCATCCTTGGAATTTTGGGTGTAAGATTCGGCGGAGTTTAAACATGCGTCGGGTGCGCTGTGATCCGGCCCGTCCCGATGCGGCCGTTTTGGCCGAAGCCCTCGCGGTGCTTTCCAAAAGCGGACTCGTCGTCGCGCCGACGGACACGGTGTACGGACTATTGGCGCATCCGGATCATCCCAAGGCGATCGACCGGATTTACACTCTCAAGAAGCGCCCGCACGACAAGCCGCTCCCGTATCTTGTTGACTCGATGGCGCGGCTCGCACAGCTGGAGGTCGAACCGAATCGCGAGCAACGAGATTATCTCTCCCAGCATTGGCCCGGCGCCACGACCGTCCTGCTTACGGGCAAGGACGGCGTCAAGCTCGGCTTGCGCATGCCTGATTGCCCTCTAATTCTTGAATTAATCGCCGAACTCGGACGTCCCCTGGCTTCCACCAGCGCCAATCCATCCGGCAAACCGGACACGAACTCGGCGGGCCGGCTGGCCGGTGAGCTCCTAGACGGCGTGGACCTCCTCCTAGATGCCGGCCGGTGGGGCTCGGGCCGCGCCTCGACCGTGGTCGATCTGACCACGTCGCCGTTCGCGTTCTTGCGCTAGCCCGTCTGTCATTTCGACCGCAGGGAGGAATCCTTATTGCTTTGATGAAAATCCGTTGAGCCGAATGAGATTTCTCCCTGCGGTCGAAATGACAGGTGCGGTCGAAATGATTGACTCGAATCGGCGCGAGCAGGGAGGCTAAAGTCTGGACGCCGGGGGTGCACAGACGGGCTGAAGCCCGGACTCCGCGGAGAGAGGGAGTCTGCGGAAAAGTTGACACTGATGGGCCGTAATGTTAGGATTCAGTGGGAGTTTTGGCGGTATTGAGGGTTCGGCGCGGCCTATTGTCGCGCGCGCCGTACACCGGCCCACGTCAAGGGCAGGATCGCTGTCGGCGGGGGAGGCGGCGACCACGAGAGGAAAGTGTTTTCATGTTACGCCATTCGACACAAACCGGATTCAACCTGATGGAACTGCTCGTGGTCGTGGGAATCATCGTGATTCTGGCCAGCGTCGGGTTCATTTATGGGCCCACGCAGATCACCAAGGCCAAGCTGGCGGCGGAAAAGGCGAACATCACGGAGCTGGCGACGGCCATCGAGATGTTCCGGCAGGACACGGGGCGGTATCCGGCGCGCGGTCAGCTGGTTGCGCAGCTGTCCGATCCCAAGGCGGCGGCGGATGTGAACTGGCGGGGCCCTTACTACACGCCGACGGGCAAGCGCGATCCGCGCAACATCACCGGCGTGGCGCTGGACCTGGAGACGGGCCAGCCGCTTTCGCTATTGGCGGAGCAGATCGCCGACGAGTGGGGGACGGCGTTGTATTACATCCCCAAGCGCGACTATCCCTCGGTAGGCGTACTCCAGGAGACGCCGTTCGCGGGCAGCGAGACCTTGTTCGGCGGGTCGATCTATGTGAACTCGAACAGTTTCGTGCTCATCAGCGCGGGGCCGGACCGGCGGCTGCGCATGAAGGAGGGCCGCCCCGCCCCGCTGGTGTATGGAGATGGACGGGACAACGACGGGGACGGCGCGACCGACGAGTTTCAAGTCAAAGGTCGTGGAACCGGACCGGAATTCTGGCCCGAGGACGACATCGTCAATTACTAATCGGGGTTCTCTACACGGCAGCAAGCTGCCGCACTCCACATGCCCACGCGGCAGCAAACTGCCGCACTCCTTATCCCGCGTGACTTGACGTTGCGCGGTCGCTCGACTATTCTGGAACAACCGAGCGGGAAGGAGGCGGTATGGCGCTGTTGAAGATTACCCTGTGCGGCGAGCCGGTCCTACGCCAGCGGGCCAAGGCGGTCCACAAAGTCACGCGCGAAGTGCGCAAGCTGGCCGCGGATATGCTGGAGACGATGCGCGACTCGCGCGGCATCGGCCTGGCCGCGCCCCAGGTGGGGGTACTCAAGCGCCTCTTCGTGGCCGAGGTCCCCGAGCATCCCGCCATGCTCTTCATCGACCCTGAGATCGTCTTCATGGGCTCGGAGACCTCGGCCTACAAAGAGGGCTGTCTCTCCATTCCCGGTTTCGAGGGGGAGGTAGTCCGTCCCGAGCGCATCATCGTGCAGGCCTTGGACGAGAAGGGCGAGCGCTTTCAACTGGAGGCTTCCGGGCTTCTATCGCGTTGCATTCAGCATGAGATCGACCACCTGGATGGGATTCTGTTCCCGGACCGCATGGGGGAAGCGGGCAAGGCGCTGATCCGGGAGTTTTTGGCGGGGCGGCGGAAGGTGGGATAGCGGCGGGGGCAGGCGCGCCCCCTGCGGTCCTTTGGAGAAGCGTGTCGGCAAGATGGCGACACGCAAGCCGGCGGGACGCCGGCGCTACAAACGCCGCTGCTACGTTGTCTTGACACTCTTAGTGCCCGCGCCGTAGGCTGCGATTTCAGTCCCCCCGGCGGGAGAATGCCCTATGCCGTACCGCGTCGTGTTCATGGGAACGCCCGAGTTCTCCCTGCCTTCGCTTTCACTGTTAGCGGCGTCGCGCGATTTTTCCGTCGAGTTGGTGATTACCCAGCCGGACCGGCCGCGGGATCGCGGGATGAAACTGCATCCGCCGCCCGTCAAGGTCCTGGCGGATGAGTTACACCTGCCCGTGTGCCAGGTGGAAACGCTGGACGCTCCCGAGTTGTGGGAGCGTCTGCGGCAGCTGGCGCCCGATTTTCTCGTGGTGGTGGCGTTCGGGATGAAGATACCCAACGCGATGCTGGCAGTGCCGCGGTTGGGGAGCGTGAACCTGCATCCGTCGCTGCTGCCGAAGTATCGGGGAGCGGCGCCGATCCAGTGGGCGCTGATCAACGGCGAGAGCGTGACGGGAGTGTCGACGCAGTTCGTCGCGGAGGCGTGGGACAGCGGGGATTTGATCGACCAGGAGCCGGCGGTGATCGAGCCGCAGGACAACTACGCCACGCTGTCAACCAAGCTGGCCGAGCAGGGGGCGCATCTCCTGCTGAAGTCGCTGAGCGACGTGGGGGCGGGACGGGCGCGCCCGCGTCCGCAGGAGGCGGGGCAGGCGACGCCGGCGCGGCGCATTTCCAAGGAGTTGGGGCGGATCGACTGGAACCAACCGGCCCTGCGCATCCACAACCTGGTGCACGGGCTGACGCCTAAGCCGGGGGCCTACAGCTTTCTTTCCGGCAAGCGGGTGAAGCTGATCGCCACGTCGCCGCATCCCAAGCGACAGACGCCGGGCGTTCCCGGCGAAGTGGTCTCGCTGCGATTCTCGGACCGGGTGATCGTGAAAACCGGCAAGGGGGACCTGGTGATCGAAACGCTGCAGCGCGAAGGCGGAGCCGTCATGTCGGCGCGTGATTTCATCAACGGGTATCGCGTGCGCGTGGGGGATCGCTTCACCGATCAAGCCAAGCCATGAACCGCGAGCGTTTTCTGGCGGCCGTATCGCGCCTACACAGCTTCATCAACTACGAGAGGCAGCCGCCGTCCAAGTACGGGGATGCGGAGTACAATCTGGACCGGATGCGGCGGTTGCTGGCGGCGCTGGGGGAGCCGCACGCGCGTCTTTCCGCCATCCATCTCGCGGGGACGGACGGCAAGGGTTCGACGGCCTCGCTGTGCGCTCATTTTCTCTCGCGGCTGGGTTTTCGGACGGGGCTGAACACGTCTCCCCATCTGGAGGACATCCGCGAGCGGTTCCGCATCGACGGCGCGATGATGCCGGAGGAGACGTTTGTCGCGCTGTTTGAGCGTGTACTGGAAAAGCTGCCGGGCGAGTACGCCGCGCCGCCGACCGGGCACGGATTTGCGACCGTCTTCGAGATCATCACCGCGATGGCGTTTCTGTACTTTGCGGAGGAGGGCGTGGACTACGCGGTGGTGGAAGTGGGGATGGGGGGGCGGTTGGACGCGACCAACGTGCTCATGCCGCGCGTGGCGGTGATCACGCAGCTGGGCATCGACCATACGCGGCATCTGGGCGCGACGCTGGAGGCGATCGCGCGCGAGAAGCTGGGGATTGTGAAGCCGGGCGTGCCGGTAGTGGTGACGCCGCAGATGAACGTCGCCGAGAGTTTCGTGCGCGAGGAGGTCGCGGCGCGCGGGGGCAATTCATATTTTGTGTCGGAGCTCTTGCGCCCTCGAGTACTGGAGCGGCGGGGCGACGGGTACGTGTTCGAGTTCCTCTCTCCCGACGACGGCCGAAGACGGGTGTGGCGGCATCCCCTGCCCGGCGACCACCAAGTCGCGAATGCGTGCACGGCGCTCTTGGCGTTGTGGCGGCTGCCGGAGTTTACGGAAGGGATGCCGTGGGAGGCGCTGCAGCGGCATCTTCTAGACTTCTCGATGCCGGGGCGGTTCGAGGTGTTGGCGCGGGCGGGGCGGGCGCGCGTGGTACTGGACGTGGCACATACCGAGCAGGCGGCGCGAGTGCTCTTGCGCACGCTGGACCAGGTGTTTCCGACGCGGCCGCGGCGTTTTGTGATCGGGCAGATGAACGACAAGGACACGACGCACTACCTGCAGAGCCTCCTGCGGCCGGAGGATTGCGTGATGGCGACGCGGGTAGACAATCCACGGGCGCGGCGGCCGGAGGAAATCCGGGAGATACTCGTGGGGAAGCTGGCGTTCGCGCCGGAGCAGGTGATAAGTTGCCGGAGGAACCTTGCGAGGCGTTGGATTCTGCGTTGCGGGAGGCGGGGGAGGAGGAGCTGGTGGTGGTAGCGGGGTCGATTTACCTGGTAGGCGCGCTGCGCACGCGACTTGGGGAGCTGGGGTTCGGAGTGCGTGCGGGGGCCTGAAGGAGACAAACTGAAGTTTGTACTCCGGTTGTAGTGCCGTCAGTTTCCGAGGGTCTCGCGGAGTTTGGAGGCCAAGGCGTCCAATGAGAAGGGTTTCTGGAGGAAGTGGACGCCTTCCTGGAGGACCCCGTGATGCGGGATGACGTTGGCGGTGTAGCCGGACATGAAGAGGCAGGGCAGGCCGGGATGGAGATCTGCGAGGTGCTGCCAGAGGTCGCGTCCGCTCATCTCGGGCATGACCACGTCGGTCATGAGCAACTGGATTCCCGCGGCGTGCCGGTGGGCGAGTTCGAGGGCCTCGCGGGCGCCGGCGGCAGCGAGGACGGTGTAGCCGAGGCGCTCCAGCATCATGCGGGAGAGTTTGAGGAGGGTCGCTTCGTCCTCGACGAGGAGGACCGTCTCCGAGCCGCGAGGCAGCTCGGCGGGCGGGGGCGGAGACACGGCGGCGACCGGCGCGGCGGGTTGGGGCAGGAGGTAGATGCGGAAGGTGCTGCCCTTGCCGGGTTCGCTGTAGACGTTGATGAAGCCGCCGTTCTGCTTGACGATGCCGTAGACGGTCGCCAGGCCGAGGCCGGTACCCTTGCCGTGGGGCTTGGTCGTAAAGAAAGGCTCGAAGATGTGCGCGCGCGTGTCGCGGTCCATGCCGGCGCCGTCGTCGCTGACGGCCAAGAGCAGGTAGCTGCCGGGCTGAAAGCCGGCGTGAGTCCTGCAATAGGCGTCGTCGAACTGGACCGCGCCGGTTTCGATGGTGATCTTGCCGACGCCGGGGATGGCGTCGCGGGCGTTGACGACGAGGTTGGCGAGGATTTGATGAATCTGGGCGGGGTCCATTTTGACGGGGGCGAGGTCCGGCGCGGGCTTCCATAGCAGGTGGATGTCCTCGCCGATGAGGCGGCGGAGCATCTTGAGAGCGCCGGAGACGGTGTCGTTGAGGTCGAGGACGCGCGGGGCGATGGTCTGCTTGCGGGCGAAGGCCAGGAGTTGGCCGGTCAACTCGCTGGAGCGCTCGGCGGCGTTCTGGATTTGCTGGACGTCGTCGCGCACGGGGTGGTCGGGGGGCAGTTCGGCGAGGATGATCTCGGCGTAGCCGAGGATGGTCTGAAGCATGTTGTTGAAGTCGTGGGCGACGCCGCCGGCCAGACGACCCACGGCCTCCATCTTCTGGGACTGGCGGAGTTGTTCCTCCAGGCTCTCACGCGTCTTTTCCGCCTCTTTCCTGTCGGTGATGTCCAGGGAGACGATGGCGACGCCTTCGGGGGCGGGCTGGATGCTGAGAACGAACCAGGCGGAGGAGCCGTCGGGATAGTCGAAGAGGTTTTCGCGGCGGACGGGGACGCCGTGGTTCATACAGCGGGCGAGGTCCTCGAAGAGCGGCGTATTTTCGATGCCCGGGAAACACTCCATGAGGGTCTTGCCGAGGAGTTCGTCTTTGGGGCGGCGGCCATGGGAGGCGGCGGCGTCGTTGACGTAGAGGTAGCGCCAGTCGCGGCCGAGGATTTGGAAGCCCTCGAGCATACCGTCCAGGGTCGTATGGTAGCGGCGTTCGCTGGCGCGGAGGGCCTCGGCGGCGAGGTACAGTTGGCGGTAGGCAGCGGCGCGTTGATGGCGCCAGAGGAAGGCGACGCAAGCGGCGGCGCCCAGGAGCAGGGCGGCGACGAGTCCGACCATGATCCGAAGTCGCTGGCGGGCGGGGGCGAAGAGTTCGGCGGCGTCCATGCGTGCGACGAGGAACCAGGGGGAGTCGGGGACGGGCTGGACGGCGGCGACGACGGGCACGCCGCGGTAGTCGATACCGTCCAGCACTCCTGCGTGGCCGAGGACGGCCTGGACGGCGGGTATCTTGCCGCGATCCAGGGGCAGGCGCAGGGAGAGGGCGGCGTCGGCGCGAAAACGCAGATCGGATAGTACGAGGGCGTCGTTGCCGTCGCGGCGGACCAAGAGGGTCTCGGCGCTGCGGCTGGGGGTGGGCCAGCGCCGCAGCATGGGGTAGAGATACTCCGCGGGGTCGATGCGGAGGCAGAGCATGCCCAGCGGGGCTTGGTTGGACGCGTCCAGAATAGGAACCAGGACGGCGAGGTGGATGTCTCCGGTCGACTCGTCGCGGTGAAAGTCGAGGAACTGGATTTGCCGTGAGGCAAGGACCTCGGCGCTGTCGCGGACGAGGTGTGGTTCCGCCGGCTGGGGTGGGTCGGGTGAAGCGAGGCGTTCAACGCCGTGGGCGTCCAAGAGAGATACGCGGTCGTAAGCATAGGCGGTGCGGATCTTGTGGAGCCAAGTCTGGACGCGGGCGCGGGTCTGGGGCTGGGCGGGGTTGTCCAGGAAGCTCTTCACGCGGGAGGAGAAGTGCTCGTTATCGAAGAACAGCTCCGCGTCGCCCATGCGCTCGCGTCGCCATTGGATCAATTGGCTGACCTTCACTTCGGCGATGGCGCTCAGAGAGGCTTCCACTTCGGCGCGGAGATTCTGCTGATAGGTCTGAAAGTAGACGTAGCTGGTGGTGAGGATGGCGACGCCGACCACCCCAAAGGCGAGCGCGAGCCAGTATCCTGTGTGGGCGCCGCCGGTGTGGTACTCGTCCGGCCAGGCGTGTAGTCCTGAATGGACGACCAGGGCGAACGAGAGGAAAAGAAAGGCGAGGGTCGTGGAGAGGGCGGGGGGTATGACGCCGCTGCCGTAGAGCAGGGGTCCGCCGAGGAGGTAGGCGACGCCCAGGACGACCGCGATGCAAAGGACGAGGGAGGAGGAGGCAAAGGCGGCGGCGGCACGCCAGGGCCGGCGGACTTGCGCGGTCGAGAGCAAAAGGAGCGAGAGGCCGATGAGCATGAAGCAGAACGCCGTGACAGGAGAGATGTGGCCGACGGGAGCGTCGTTGATGCGGCCTCCGATGGGGAGGCCGAGATGCTCCCGGTCGGAATGTACACCCCGCGATGAGAGCACGAGGAGAAGCAGGGAAGCGAGAAAAGCGATGAGCAGCAAGGCTCGGCGGACCGGCGTGGAACGGCGGTACGAAGCCTGCCCGGCATGGAGGGCGAGGAGGAGGCCGTAAATGAAAAAGAGCACGGCCGTGCTGGGCGCCATGGGAATGCTGTGGGTTGAAAAGCTGGTAAGCCAGCGAAGGTCGGTAGTCCAGCCGGTCAGGGCGGAGAGTCCAAAGATGGCGGACAGTCCCGCGCACGCTTGGACCGTTCGAGTCAGCACTGTCCTGGCTTCCGGCTTGGAAGGGGGCACGAGGTCGCCTAACAGACGTATTGGTACGGATTATAGCAGGGTTGAGAACGATGTGGTAGGGGAATCGCAATTAACGGGGATTCAAGTGGGGTAACGGGGTGCAGGAGGCGTCGAATCAGACGCAGAAAATGAAGAACAAAGCGGTTCCAGAGGCCGGGGCGGGCGCAGGCGCAGCACGCTGCGCAACTACGCCAGTAGCAGGGGATAATTATCCAGACTAAAGTCTGTACTTTGGTCAGACGTCGTCGGAGATTTGCATGGGCATGACGACGTGGGTGAACTTTTCCATTTCGCCGGACTTGAAGACGCCGGGGCTGCCGGGGTTGATTAGATTGAGTTGGACCGTGGCGTCGTCGATGGCGCGCATGGCGTCCAGAAGGTACGAAGCCTTGTAGCCGGCGGTCATGGGTGCACCGCTGTAGTCGACGGCGAGTTCTTCGCGCGCGTCGCCGACCTGCTCCTGCTCGCTTTGCAGGATCATGCGACCCTTCTCCAGAGTAAGCTTGACCAATTTGGTTCGATCGTCGGCCAGGGCGCCGACCATACGAATGGCATGGATGAAAGGCTCGCGCGGGATGTCGAGGCTAATTTCGAAAGCCTTGGGGATGATCTGTTCGTAGGGAGGGAAGCGATCCTCAAAGAGGGCGCTGGAGAGCGCGATGTCGGCGCACTCGAAATAGGCTTTGTTCTTGCCCAATGTGATCGAGATGTCGCCATCGGTGGGAACGATGCGGGCCAGCTCGTTAAGCGTCTTGGAGGGAATGAGGGCCGTCGCGTCGGCCTTGATGTCTTCCATGGCTCGCGCGACATGGGAGAGGCGACGACCGTCGGTAGATACACATGTCAAGGTACCCGCAGTAGAAAGGACCCACTTGACGCCGTCCAGTTCAAAGCGGGCTTTTTCGGGTGAAGTCGCAAAGAGCGTCTTGCGACAGATGTCCTTGAAGACGGCGACGGGAAGTTGGAAAGACGCACCCTGGATTTCACCTTCGAACTCGGGGAAGTCGTCGGCCGGAAGGGCGCGCAGCTTGACTTCACCCGAGGGGGTGCGAAAAATGACGTCGTGGCCCTTGGTCTCGACCTTCACGTCGCAGGCCGGCAATTCACGAAACGTCGAGACGAGGTAGTCGGTAGGAAGAGCGACCATGCCCGGAGTGGTCGTCTCGCAGGGAACCTGGCAGCGGATATGGAGGCTCAAATTAGTACCATAAAAGGCTAAGCCGTCTTGAGTTACCTCCACTTTGATGTTTTCCACGATGGGATTGGAGATCTTGGTTCCGACGGCATTCTGGACAGCTCCGATGCCGCGCTGGAGCGCTTCGGCGCTGCATGTGAATTTCATGGTCCAGCCTCACTGCTAGTACTAAAAAGAAATTCCTGAAATATTTGATAGTGTCTGTAGTCTGTAGACTCTGTTGAAAACGCCGTTAAGGTACTTCCCTTTCTAGACATAATCAAGGAGAAAAAGCGGGGCGAGTTGCGGAGTACCTGGGGACAAGCCTGGGAGGAAGGTGGGAGGTTCTTTTGGGAGGAATTTACCCACAAGTTATACACAGGATATCGAGCATTGTGAGAGGATTTGAGATTTTGTTTCAATGCAAACGGTTGGAGGTTCATAATCTGCATGAGGGGCGGGCCAAATCGTGGACGCTGGGTGCAAAAAATGCACAAGGATTGAGCTTGACAGGAGGGAAGCGGGAGCGTTAAATAGCGCCACTGTTCCCGCCAAAGAACATGTCTTGGCTTGTGTTTTCTGAGCTTGAGAGAGCCATTTTTCCGATCCCAGAAAGAAAGGAGGTGAACAAGAGATGATGCAGAGATCTCGTGGCTTTACCCTCATCGAATTGCTGATCGTGGTCGCGATCATCGGCATCCTGGCGGCGATTGCGGTTCCGAACTTTCTGCATGCGCAGATTCGGGCGCGCGTGGCTAGTGTGGAAGCCGAGCATCGCAACATCGCTGTCGCACTGGAATCGTTCCGTGTCTTCGAGGGTCGCCTGCCGTTTGTGAATGAGTACTATGATGGAAGTCATACGCCGGCCTTGCCGCAGTTTACGGCGCCGCCGTTCAAGACGTTAACGAGTCCGGTTTCGCACATTGCGGCGCTGCCGGGCGATCCGTTCCGTCAACGTATCTTCCACTACACGTACTTTACGGACGTGAACAACTGCTGGATTCTGGGTAGTTGGGGTCCGGACCGGGCGCGGACGTACTTCACCGGGCCGTCCCAGTTTACCAATGAATCCACGTTCGTGTTCGGTCCTGCGACGCAGACGGGCACGGCGCCGAGGGCGTGCGACTCCAGGTACTTCCGGCCGATCGCCCAGGGAGGCGACCAGCAGGCGTCGTTGAGCCCGACGGGTACGGGCGCCATCAACGGGCTTTATGATCCGACCAACGGTATCACCAGCCGTGGCGATATCATTAAGACGGGTCCGTAAGTTCGGAGATTAGGATTTCGTGGCAACACGCAAAAGGGGGAGACGCTGTCTCCCCTTTTTGTTTGTCGGGGTAGACAGTGCCGGAGGCGGCGGAGAGGACGCCGCCGAGACCGGCGACAGGATGTCGCCGTTACGGTATCGTATACGGAAACACTCTGCGGCATGGAACATGGTAAGAACATGAACAAACATCGGAGCAAGATCATTCGGCGGAGCATCGCGGAGCAGGCGCATCACGTGGCGAAGGAGCAGTTTGGGCGTGAGGTTGCGTCCGGACATGCGAAGGCGTTTCTTCTCGGGCTGGGGGAGATACTGAAGGGCCAGGAGTTGAAGCGTTTTTTTCATTTCTGGCAGGAGGCGCGGGAGAGGCGGCAGCTGCGGCTGGTCATGCTGGGAGGGGCCGTGATCAAGACGGGCATGGGGCCGCTGCTCTCCGCGTGCGTACGGGAGGGCGTGATCTCGCACGTGGCCATGAACGGTTCGGCGGCGATTCACGACTTCGAGTTGGCGCTGGCGGGCAAGACTTCGGAGAACGTGGGACAGGGACTGGTGGATGGCTCGTTTGGGATGACACTTGAAACGGGGCGCGACATGAACCTGGCGATCAACGCGGGCGCGGAGAGAGGCGAGGGGATGGGAGAGGCGCTGGGGCGGTGGATCGTCGAGAAGGGATACGCGCATCGTGAGGTGAGTCTTTTGGCGGCGTGCCACGAGGCGGACGTGCCCTGCACGGTACACGTGGCGCTGGGGACGGATATCATTCATCAGCATCCGGAGTTCGATGCGGCGCGGACCGGCAGGGCGACGGGGGAGGACTTCGACCGGCTGATCGAAGTTCTTGCGGGCATGGGAGCGGGGGCGTGCGTGGCCAATCTGGGGTCGGCGGTGTTGATGCCGGAAGTCTTCTTAAAGGCGTTGACGGTAGCGCGGAACACGACGGCGGGAGTGGAGGGATTTCACACGGCGGTGTTCGACATGCAGAGCCAGTATCGACCGCTGGTCAACGTGGTGAACCGGCCGCGCGAGGCGGGAGGAGGGGAGGGGTTTTATTTCATCGGGCATCACGAGATCATGCTGCCGCCGCTTTTTCGGCGCGCTGTTGGAGGATGGAGAGGGAAATAAGCCATGGGGTGGATGAGACCTATGGGACCACGGGATGCAGGGGACCAAAAGAGCGTGATGGATTGCAGATGGAGGTGCGGGTGAGATGGCGGGGGACTTTCTCGGGGGGTTGTCGCGTGGGGACACGATCGTTGCACCGGCGACGATCGTGGGACATTCGGCGCTGGCGGTGTTGCGGGTGTCGGGGCGGGAGTGTGGGCGCATCGTCTCGGAGGGTTTCCGGCGCATGGATGGGGGGGCGCAGGAAGGGTTCGAGCCGCGGCGCGTCTATTTGGGTTGGTGGAAGCGGGAAGGCGAGGCGCTGGATCAGGTCACGGTCGTGTACTACGCGGGGCCGGCGAGTTATACGGGCGAGGACATGTTGGAGATCACGTGCCATGGGGGGCGGGCGACCGTGGCGGCGATTCTAGGCAGCCTGGTTGCGGCGGGGGCGCGGTTGGCGGAGGCGGGGGAGTTCACGCTGCGGGCGTTTATCGCGGGGAAGGTGGATTTGCCGGAGGCGGAGGCGATCGAGGCGTTGGTAGGTGCGCGCAACGAACGGGCGCGGCGGCTGGCGGTGCGGCAACTATCGGGGGACTTGTCGCGCGTCCTGGAGGGATTGAAGAGCGAGTTGACGGACGCGGCGGTGGAGATCGAGTCGGCGCTGGAGTTCCCCGAGGAGCAGTTGGGGACGGGGGAGCGGGGGCGGCTGGAAGCGCTATTGGCGGGATTGGAGGAGCGAGGGCGGCGGCTGCTCCTGGCGGGGGAGCGGGAGGCGCTCTATCAACGCGGGCACAGCGTGGTGCTTTTGGGCCGGCCCAATGTCGGCAAGTCGACGCTGCTCAACGCCATCTTGGGACGGGAGCGGGCGTTGGTGTCGGCGATTGCCGGAACCACGCGGGACCTTTTGGAGGAAGAGCTGTTGATGGGCGGGCGGGTGTGCAAGTTGATCGACGGGGCGGGGCTGTGCGAGACGGCGGATGCGGTGGAACGATTGGGTATCGAGCGCATCAAGGCGGCGGCGGCGGAAGCGTGGGCATGGATACTCGTGGCGGAGGCGGGGCCGGAGGAGCGCGTCAAGGGTGAGGTGGAGGCGCTGTTGGCGGAGCTGCCGGCGGCGGGGTGCGTGAAGATGGTAGTTTTGACGAAGGCGGACTTGTATCCGGCGGTATTGTTGCAGCGGGCGGGGCCGGGTGGGTGGCAAGCGCAGCACGCTGCGCAACTACGGGCCGTGCCCGTGTGCGCTTTGACGGGGGAGGGGATTGCGGAACTGTTGGAGGCGCTGGGAGCGAGTCTGGGGGAGGCGCCTCCGCCGGAGGGGGAGGATGCGTTTCTTCTCTCGGAGCGACAGCGGGCGGGGCTGGAGACGCTGGTAGCGTCGCTGGCGGAGAATCGGCGGAGGCTGGAGGAGGGCGAGACGCTGGACGTGTTGGCCGAGGGGTTGCGGGAGAGTCACGCGGCGCTGGGGGAACTGTTGGGGGAGAAGGTTCGGGCGGATATTGTGGGGGAGATTTTCAGGCGGTTTTGTATTGGGAAATAGGCGGGACAGTCGCCGATTTCCGCCGGCGGGCCTGGCGTGAAGCGGAAGAGGGATTTCGGCAATGGGCGCCTGTCCCGTCGGCGGGCACGGTCGCTCCCAGGGCGGGATGGCCGCATCGAGGGCGTGCTCTCGATACGCCGGAGTACCGGCTACTCGAGGACTCGGTTTTTCTTTCGCGACACTCACAGCGTCCATTCCAAGAGCAGTCGCCTATTTCCAACGGCGTCCTCCCCGCTTGGGTTACTCGATGATCATCTCGCGGACGGTTTTGCCGGCGGGGATCATGGGGAGGACGTGCTCCTGGTGGGGGATGATGACGTCCAAGAGATAGGGTTCGTTGGGGTCGGCCAGCATCTCGCGCAAGGCGGGGACCAGCTCCTCTTTTTTCATCACGCGGCGGGATTTCACGCCATAACCCCTGGCAATGGTAGCGAAGTCGGGATAGGGGACGGTGGAGGCGGGATCGCCGATGAAGGTGTGGCCGCGATTGCCCTCGTAAAAGCGATCCTCCCACTGCACGACCATGCCCAGATGCTGGTTATTGAGGATCATGGTCTTGACGCCGATTTTTTCGATGTGGACGGTCGCCAGTTCCTGGATGTTCATCTGGAAGCTGCCGTCGCCGTCGATGTTGACGACCATCTTGTCGGGGTTGCCGAGTTTGGCGCCCATGGCGGCGGGCAGGCCGTAGCCCATCGATCCGAGTCCGGCGCTGGTGATAAAGGTGCGCGGATGGCGGTAGGTGTACCACTGGCCGGCCCACATCTGATGCTGGCCGACGCCGGTGGTAATGATGGCGTCGCCGCGGGTCAACTCGTAGAGCTTCTGGATGGCGAACTGGGGCAGGATGGCGTCATCGCTTTCCTTGTAACGGAGGGGATAGGCGCGCTTGAGTTCGGCGAGGCGGGCGTGCCACTCGGAGAGGTCTTTTTTCTCCACGAGTTTGAGCAGTTCCTGCAGGGCCAGCTTGATGTCGGCGACGACGGGGATGTCGACGACGCGGTTCTTGTTGATTTCGGAGGCGTCGATGTCGATGTGGACGATGGTGGCGCCCTTGGCGAATTCCTCGACCTTGCCGGTGACGCGGTCGTCGAAGCGGACGCCGAGCGCCAGGAGCAGGTCGCACTCGGCGACGGCGTAGTTGGCGTAGGCTGCACCGTGCATTCCGAGCCACTTCAGGGAGAGGGGATGGTCCTCGGGGAAGGCGCCGACGCCCATGAGGGTGGTAGTGACGGGGACGCCGGTGATCTCGACGAAGCGGCGGAGTTCATCGTGGGCGTGGCCGGAGATGATGCCCCCACCGCAGTAGATGAGGGGGCGGCGGCTCTTTTTGAGGGCGCGGACGATCTCCTCGATGCGGCGCGGATGGGGGGCGACTTCGGGACTGTAGCCGGGGAGGTGGATTTCGTCGGGGAAGGAGACGTGGGCGCTGGCCTGTTGCACGTCCTTGGGGATGTCGATGACGACGGGGCCGGGGCGGCCGCTGCGGGCGATGTAGAAGGCCTCGTGCATGACGCGGGGGATGTCGCGGACGTCCTGAACGAGGTGGCTGTGCTTGACGATGGGGCGGGTGACGCCGATCACGTCGGTTTCCTGGAAGGCGCTTTTTCCGATCATGGCCTGGTGGACCTGGCCGGTGATGGCGACGATGGGGACGCTGTCCATGTAGGCGTCGGCGATGCCGGTGACGAGGTTGGTGGCGCCCGGGCCGGAGGTGGCCAGGCAGACGCCGACCTTGCCGGTACTTCTAGCGTAACCGATGGCGGCGAAACACTCGCCCTGCTCGTGGCGGGGCAGGACCACGCGGATGCCGGGGATGCGGGTGAGGGTTTGATGCATTTCCATGCTGGCGCCGCCGGGATAGCCGAAGACGAGGTCGACGCCCTCGCGTTCCAGGCAGGCGGCGACGATGTCGGCGCCCTTCATGGGCGCGCCCGCGGTCACGTCCACGATGGTGGGTGGGCGCAGCTTGGGGGCGTGGATGCTCTTGCGTCGCGTCGTGTTGGGTTTGGTACTCATGGCCTCGTCCTGTCCACCGGCGCGCCGGGCGCCGGGTGATGCTCGTAAAAGCTTAATTTTCTCACAGAGGCGCGAGCAAGTCAATGCGATTGCGGAAAGCGCGTGATGGGACCGATAGGACCTATGGGACGGAACGGAGCCGCGAGGCGGGCGAGGATAGGGTTTGCTTTGGCGGGAGGGGAGGGGTAAGAATCGGCCGTTCCCTGCAGCGATAGGATTCTGACGAGGAGAGGTGGGATGATGCCGCCGGAGCAAGCATCGGGTTCCAGCGTCGTGGAAGCGGCCGGAGAGTGTCTGTCGATTCTCGCGGGCTGGGTGTGGGGACCACCGCTGTTGGTACTCTTATTCGGGACGCATCTGTTCCTGACGTTTCGACAGGGGATCGTGCAGCGGCGGCTGGGGACGGCGATCCGGCTGTCGCTGGCGCGCAAGCGGGAGGGGACGGGGGAGATCAGCCACTTCGGGGCGCTGACGACGGCCCTGGCGTCGACCATCGGGACGGGAAACATCGCAGGAGTCGCGACGGCGATCGCGGCGGGCGGGCCGGGGGCGGTGCTATGGATGTGGTTAACGGGGGTTTTCGGGATCGCGACCAAGTACGCGGAGGCGGTGCTCTCGATCAAGTATCGCGTGGTGTGGGCGGATGGGACGGTCGCGGGCGGACCCATGTACGTGCTGGAGCGGGGCCTCAATCTGAAATGGTGGGGGGTGCTGTTCGCGGTTTTCACGGCGATTGCGGCGTTCGGCATCGGCAACGTGGTGCAAGCCAACGAGGTCGCGCGGCTGACGCACGACAACTTCGGCGCGCCGCGCTGGGCGACCGGACTGGCGCTGACGGTGCTTGTGGGCGTGGTGATCTTGGGGGGCATCCGGAGCATTGCGCGGGTGTCGGAGATGCTGGTGCCCTTCATGGCGGTCTTTTACGTGGGGGGATGCGCGGCCATCCTCTTTTTGCACTACGACGCGATACCGGGGGCGTTGTCGCTGATCCTGCGGGACGCCTTCACGGGGGAGGCGGTCGCGGGCGGGTTTCTGGGGACGACGGTGCGCTACGGGGTAGCACGGGGATTGTTCTCGAACGAGTCGGGACTGGGCAGCGCCCCCATCGTGGCGGCGGCGGCGCAGACCAAGAATCCCGTTCGGCAGGCGTTGGTCTCCTCGACGGGAACATTCTGGGACACGGTAGTGATCTGCGCCATGACGGGGTTGGTCCTGGTCAGCTCGGGCGCCTGGCAGACGGAGGCGAAGGGCGCCGTGATGACCAAGGAGGCGTTTGGGACCGTGCACTACCTGGGGCCGTGGGTACTAAACCTGGGGATGATCACCTTCGTGGTTTCGACTATTCTGGGGTGGTGTTATTACGGGGAGAAGGCGGCGGAGTATCTGTTGGGGCGGGGGGTGATTTTCCCGTATCGGGTGTTGTGGGTGGTGGCGGTGATGGTGGGGTCGCTGGTGTTGCCGCAGGCGGTGTGGGATTTCGCCGACATCGCCAACGGACTGATGGCGGCGCCGAATCTGGTTGCGCTGGTGCTGTTGTCGGGGGTCGTGGCGGCGGAGACGCGGAAGTATCTGTGGAACAATAATCTTGACGCGGAAGGCGGCGGCTGAGGCGGGGTGGTAGCGGGCAAGTCGCCGTGCCTCTCGATACGGCCCCGAAGAGGGGTTTTCGCTCTCATGCAGGTGCGACGGCGGGGCCTACTCGAGGACACGGCTTGGGTTTTATACATCAAAGGGGCCTAGTATCGGGGCCGTCTGGGTTTTGCGTTCTCGTCCGGTCGTGTTCAGGAGCAGATGCAATAGAAAGGAAAACCGAGTCACTGAGAAGCGGGGCGGTGGAGATGCGTCGGGGCGGGAGCGGTCTGGCGCCGTATCGAGAGAACGGCGAATGTGGACGTTGCTGGCTTCAGTCGCCGCGTCTCGATACGGCCCCGAAGAGGGTTTCCTCGCTCATGGTGCGACGGCGGGCCTACTCGAGGACACGGCTTGGGTTTTATACATCAAAGAGGCCTAGTCGAGGACACGGTGGCTTTGCGTTCTCGTCTGGAAAAAGGTGTTCAGGAGTAGATGCAATAGAAAGGAAAACCGAGTCCTCGAGTAGCGGGGCGGTGGAGATGCGTCGTGAAGTGCGGGATGGAAGTTGGCGCCGCGTATCGAGAGAACGGCATGAATGTGGGATTGCCGGTTTCAAGTCGCCGTGCCTCTCGATACGGCCCCGAAGAGGGGTTTTCGCTCTCATGGAGGTGCGACGGCGGGGCCTACTCGAGGACACGGCTTACATTTTCCGCGCGGCCGCCGTGCCGCCGTGCCTGCCCACCACTCAAGGCGAGGGCGCGGTCTGCCGAAGATTACTCCGACCCGCCGGCGTTCCGGCGGCAAGCCTCGCTTGGGGTTCGCGTTTTCATGTCTCGTCCTTCATCCGACCGGCCCAGCGTACTCGTGACCGGCGGGGCCGGATACATCGGCTCGGTACTGGTCAGGATGCTCTTGTCGCGCGGCTATCCCGTGGTCGTCTTGGACCGGCTCATGTATGAGAATTACCACCTGTTGGATTTGTTCGAGCGCCCCGGGTTTCGGTTTGTGCGGGGGGACGTGCTGGAGGGGGCGGAGCTTGCGCGGGCGTTTGAGGGGGTGGAGGCGGTGGTGCATCTGGCGGCGATCGTGGGGGACGCGGCGTGCGCGCGGGACGCGGCGGCGGCGATTGCGGGCAACGTGGAAGGGACGGCGCGGGTGCTGGAGCAGTGCCTGGCGCGGCACGTGGAGCGGCTGCTCTTCGCCTCGACGTGCAGCGTGTACGGCGCGGGCGGAGACGGGGAGCTGTTCGAGGACTCGGCGCAGAACCCCGTCTCGCTCTACGCGGAGACCAAGGTGCGCTGCGAAGAGCTGCTGTTGGACAAGTCGAACGGACTTGCGCCGACGGTTTTGCGGCTCTCGACGCTGCACGGATTTTCGCCGCGCATGAGGTTCGATCTGGCGCTCAACTTCTTCGCCATGCAGGGGACGTTGTCGGGGCGGGTGACCATCGACGGAGCGCGGCACTGGCGGCCGATGCTGCACGTCTACGACGTGGCGCGGGCGTTTGTGGCCTGCCTGGAGGCTCCGCGCGAGAAGGTGGCGGGGCAGGTTTTCAACGTGGGTTCCAACCGGGAGAACTACAGGATGGAGGCCTTCCGCGAGATCATTCCGCAGTGCATTCCGGGCGCGGAGGTGCAGATTCACGCCAACGTGGTGGATCGCCGCAGCTATCGGGTCAACTTCGACAAGATTCGGGGCGCGCTGGGGTACGACACGGTACGCAGCGCGCGCGATGGGTTGGTGGAAGTGCACCGGTTGGTGGCGTCGGGGTTGATTGCGGACCCGCAGAGTGCCAAGTATCGGAATTGACGGTGGTGGTGCGCGGTGCGCACCCCACAGGCGGGCCGGACATTTACCGTTGGTGCGCGGTGCGCACCCTACAGGCGGGTCGGACAGTTACCGGTGGTGCGCGGTGCGCACCCTACAGGCAGGTCGGACAGTTGCCCGTGGTGCGCGGTGCGCACCCTACAGGCCGAGGCTTTGCATGCGGGAGTAGAGTCGGCGGCGGGTGATGCCCAACAACTCGGCGGCGCGGGTCTTGTTGCCGCCGGCCTTGGCGAGGGCGGTGCGGATGACCTGCTTCTCCAATTCATCGATATTGATGCCTTCCTCCGGCAGGGGAAATTGTTTGTCATAGGGGTAGCGGGGGGCGCCGAGGGCGCGGATGGACTCGGGGAGGTCCTCGGGTTGGATGGCGGAGCCTTCGCAGAGGAGGCCGGCGCGCTCCAACACGTTGGCGAGTTCGCGCACGTTGCCGGGCCAATCGTAGGCGGAGAGGAGTTCCAGGGCGCGGGGCGAGACCTGGCGGGCGGGAGACTTGCCTCGCGCCAGGAGATGGCGGACGAGTTCGGGCAGGTCTTCCTTGCGCTCGCGCAGGGGCGGAATGGCGATGGGAAAGATGGAAAGGCGATAGTAGAGGTCCTGGCGGAAGCGGCCGTCGCGCATCATGGTCTCCAGGTCTCGATGAGTCGCGGCGATGACGCGCACGTCCAGGCGCAGTTCTTCGTTACCCCCCACGCGGGTGATGGTTCCCTCTTCCAGAAAACGCAGGAGTTTGGTTTGCAGTTCGGGGACGAGGTCGCCGATTTCGTCCAGGAAGAGGGTACCCTTGTGGGCGAGTTCGAAGCGGCCGAGTTTGCGGCGGGCGGCGCCGGTGAAGGCGCCCTTCTCGTGGCCGAAGAGTTCGCTTTCCAGAAGGCCCTCGGGGATGGCGGCGCAGTTGATCTTGACCAGGGGGCCGTTTTTGCGTGGGCTGTGGAAGTGGGCGGCGTCGGCGAAGAGTTCCTTGCCGGTTCCGCTTTCGCCGCGCAGGAGGATGGTGCTGTCGGTGGGGGCGACGCGGGAGAGGAGGCGGAGGGCCTCCCTCATGCTCTTGCTCCTGCCGATGATGTTGGAGAATTCCGTGCGCTCGCGGACGGCTTCGCGCAGGCGGCGGTTTTCGGAGACGAGGGCGCGTTTTTCGGCGATGCGGGCCAGGTGCTGGAGGAGTTCGTCGGTTTCAAAGGGCTTGATGAGGTAGTCGTAGGCGCCGGCCTTGATGGCGGCGACCGCGTCGCGGGCGTCGGCGAAGGCGGTCATGAGAATGACGTCGATGTCGGGATGGATGCGTTTGGCGGCGGAGAGGACGGCCATGCCGTCGCCGGGATGCATTTTCATGTCGGTGAGAACGACGTCGAAGGGGCGGGATTCCAGTTGGGCGACGGCGGCCTGGCCGTTTGGGGCGGTGGTGACCGCGTGGCCCTCGCTCGACAAGAGGGCGGCGAGCAAGTCGCACATTTTGGGTTCGTCGTCGACGATGAGAATGTCCATCAGGTTCCTCTGGGCAGGTAGATGGTGAAGGTAGCGCCTTCGCCCAGTGGGCTGGTGATTTCGAGGCGTCCGCCGTGCCGGGAGACGATGCGCTCGACGACGGCGAGACCGAGGCCGGAACCGTCCGGGTTGGGGGTGTAAAACGCTTCGGTGAGGCGGGGGAGCTGTTCGGGGGGGATGCCGGGGCCGGAGTCGGAGAGGCTCCAGAAGACTTCGCGGGCGCGGGCGCCGGTGCGGCTGACGAGTTTGCCGCCGTGGGGCATGGCGTCGAGCGCGTTGCTGACCAGGTTGAGACCGACTTGGACCATGCGGTCAGGGTCGAGGCGGCAAGGGGAGGGGCCGGCGGTCTCGTGGGTGAAGGCGACGCCGCGGCGTTGGCATTCGGCGGTGAACTGGGCGTGCACGCGCTCGGCGACTTCAGCGAGGCTGGAGTTCGAGAGCGAGAGGGGTTGGGGACGGGCCAGCGCCAGGAATTCCTTGACGAGGCCGTTCATGCGCGCGACTTCGGCGGGGATGTAGTCGAAGAACTTGTCGGCGCCGGCGGGGTCGTACTTTTTGCGCAGGAGGGAGACGGCCTGGCCGATGATGGCGAGGGGGTTGCGCAGTTCGTGGGCGACGCCGGCGGCGAGGCGTCCGATGGCGGAGAGGCGGTCGGCTTCGGCGCGGCGCGCCTCCAGCTGCGCCAGGCGGCGCTGCAGGAAGTAGAACAACGCCGCTACCAGAACCGCCGCCAGCGCGTTGGCGACCCCCAGTACGGTCGCCCAGCGGCGCAGGGGCGCGAGTGTGTGCAAGAAGCCCACGTCGGCTTGCACCGCGACGATGGCGAGGATTTCGTCGCTGAGCGGATCGCGGACGGGATGGTAGAGGGTCTGGAAGTAGAGGCCGCGGACTTGCTGGGGGGGCGTATAGGCGGGCGTGCCGGCCTCGGCGCTCCAGAGTTCGGCCTGGTGGAAGAGGCGTTCACGGGCGTCGGTCGCCTTGAGGCCGAGGAGGTAGTTGCCGTCGGGGTCGTAGAGTTCGATGTTTTCGACGCGGGTTTCCTCGCGCACGAAGGCGAGGCGGAGTTCGGCCTCCAGGCGGGCGTTTTCGTCGGCGGCGAGGCGGTCCAGGAGGTCGGCGGCGGCGAGGGCGAGGGCGGCGGCGAGGGCGGCGTGGGAGAGGGATTCCTCGTGCATGGCTTTCATTTCTTCTCGGGCCTGGTGAAAGAGGAGGATGAGCGAGAGGACGGCGCCCTGGGCGAGAAAGAGGAGCAGGAGGACGGCCAAGAGGATGCGCCGGTGGAAGGAGCGGGGTCGGGGCGGTGAGTCGGCGGGCGTGTTCATGGGGGGAAAAATATCATAGGCGGTTGGGGGATGCAGCAGTTGTTTGGGGGGGGGCCGGGCGGGGGGGGGGAACGCCGGCGGCAGCAAGCAGCCGCACTCCACATGGTCAAGCGGCGCGGGGACGATACTCACGAGGCTTTGGCGCACGCGTAGAGGATGAAAACCGAGGCCGCTGCGG
>JABTUV010000049.1 GCA_015075175.1 bacterium | reverse complement strand
GGACGCAGCTCGCGCGCACGATCGCGTTGCCGTTGGAGTGCTGCGTCTGGCCCATCGCCCAGACGAGCGTGCTCGGCCGGTTCTTCGCCATCATTTCGGCGACGGTGTAGACCTCCTTCTCCGACAGGCCGGTGACGTCCTTCACCACCTCGGGGGTCCACTTCATCACCTCGTCGCGGACCTTGTCCATCCCGTACACGCGGGCGGCGATGTACTCCTTGTCCTCCCAGCCGTTCTTGAACACGTGGTAGAGCACGCCCCAGAGGAACGCCACGTCGGAGCCCGACCGGGTGCGGCAGTACAGGTCGGCCTTCGCCGCGGTGCGCGTGCGGCGCGGATCGACGACGATCACCTTCGCCCCGTTCTCCTTCGCGTGCAGCGTGTGCAGCATCGACACCGGGTGCGCCTCGGCGGCGTTCGAACCGAAGAACATGATGCACTTCGAGTTCTGCTCGTCGTTGTACGAGTTCGTCATCGCGCCGTAGCCCCAGGTGTTGGCTACGCCGGCGACGGTGGTCGAGTGGCAGATCCGCGCCTGGTGGTCGGTGTTGTTGGTGCCCCACAGGCGCACCCACTTGCACAGCAGCTCGGACTGCTCGTTGTTGTGCTTGGACGAGCCGATGACGAAGATCGAGTCGGGCCCCGACTCCTTGCGCAGGGCCTCCATCTTCTTCGAGATCTCGTCGAGCGCCTGGTCCCAGCCGATCCGCTGGTACTTGCCGTCCACGAGCTTCATCGGGTACTTCAGGCGGTGCGAGTGCTCGGTCATGCCGTGCTCGCGGATCGCGGCCCCCTTGGCGCAGTGCGCCCCGAGGTTGATCGGCGAGTCGAACACCGGCTCCTGGCGCGTCCAGACGCCGTTTTCCACCACCGCATCCACGGCGCAGCCCACCGAGCAGTGCGAGCACACGGTACGCCGCACGACGATGCCGCTCTGGCTACCGGGTGCCGCAGCGCCGTCCGCGGCATCGGCCTTCTTGACCAGGCTGAGCTGCGCGGCCGCGAGGCCCGCGCCCACTCCCAGGCCCGATCGGCGCAGGAATGCGCGCCGGTCCATGGTGGGAATCGCCTGGGCGAGGCCGCGCCGCAAGCTGTGGACAAAAGGCGATTCCTGCCCTGCTGCCACGGCAGGGGCGGGGTTCTTCCGGGTCAACAACATGCTGTGGCTCCGTCAAAGTTGGGTGGAGCGGTAATAGCGCTTGACGTGGTCGGACAGCCAGTAGCCGCCGCCGCGCGCGGGCGGGGGCGGCGCCTGGACCGCCACGGAGGCCGGCGCCTGCGCGCGCGGCAGGACGGTGGCCGCAACGGCAGCGGCGCCCACCGTGGTGGCCCCCGCGAAGAATCGGCGGCGCGAAGCCTGGGGCGTGGAATCTGGCATGCGGCTCTCCATCAGGCGGGCAATCGGTATGAAACGGCGTGCATACCCAGTCTAAACCGCTCGGAGGGAGCGCGCACAGGGGAAACCCTTAACTCACCCATTTGTCCATAGCCATGCGTTGCCCACGGATGGCGCGCACACCGGAACGCGCTTTCAGGCTTCCAGCATGTCGAAGCCCTGGGTCTCGACAACGACGAACGCCTCTGTGAACAAGGCCA
>JABTUV010000048.1 GCA_015075175.1 bacterium | reverse complement strand
TTCGACAAGGTCTTTCGCACCCGCGACGAAGCGGAGCGTGCGCACGACGAACAGCTGTCGCTCCCCGCGCGTGGGTTCGTTCCCGTCGATCTCACGCTGCGCGAACTGTGGAGCCGCTACGCCGTCTCCGTCGAGTACCGGCAAAAGAGCGAGCACACCCAGCGCACCGAGGCCACGCGCATCAAGCCGGTGCTTGCCGGCCTGGGAGCCTATGCCCTGCGGCATCTGGAGTCCTCGCCCGCCCTGATCTACGACTACATCGACCGGCGCGCCGCCGCTGTCTCCGAGCGGACCGGGCGCGTCTTGTCGTCGACGTCCATCCGCCTGGAGATTGCGGCGATCTCGGCCGTGTGCCTGTGGGCGAAGAAGCGCCGCTTCATCGCGGAGAACTTCGTGCGCCACATCAGCCGCCCGGGCCCGACCCAGCGCAAGCGGCGCGTGGCCGCGGTCGAACTCGCGGCCTTGCTCGAGGCGACGGCGCACGACTTGCCGCGGGTGGCCGAAGCGGCGCGCTTCGTGCGGCTGCTTCGCCTCTTGGGGTGTCGACCCGGCGAACTCGCGGGCCTGAGATGCGAGGACATCGCCCTGGACGCCGCCAGCCTGACCTTCCGCCGGACCAAGCACGAGCGACGGGACCGGACGGTCCATGTGCCCGAGGCTGCGGCAGCGACGATCGCCCAGCAAATCGTCGCCATCAACGCCGCCGCACCACGCTCGCCGTACCTGTTCCCCACGACCAGGCGCGGCCAGGAAGACTGCGCACCGCAAGAGCGCTGGGGCCCGTACAACTATCCCTGGGCCATCAAGCTGCTGCGGTCGCAGGGGATCGTGGCCCCCGACTTCCATGCGCATGCAGCGCGCCGGGAGTTCGTTTCACGTGCCATCGAGGATGGACTCGAGTACAGCGTGATACGCAAGCAGACCGGTCACCACAGCACCGCCGCGATCGAGATCTACGATCAGGGCCTTGCGACGGCGCCCGAGGTTCGCGACGCCTTTGACCGCCACGCCCAGACGGTCTCGCTCGACGAACTCGCCGGAATGTTCGCGGTGTACGGGTTCAGCCCGAAGGACACGGCCAAGCTGATGGACCGCGTCAGCGGCAAGCGCAAGGGCATCGCGGTTGAGTACCCGGTGCCGCTTGCCGTCGACCCCGAGGGCGGGTGAACGAGGGTCTGATGCGGCGCTGGCATGAAGGTGCGAGGCCTCGATGAACCTATTGCGCAGATAGCCTCAACATTTTTCGCGCTCCGGGCACTAATGAGGCATAGGGGCTGGAACTCGGCATCAAGGTGAACCACGACAGGTCGCCCAGTGCGCGGTTTCGGCGGGTAGCTTGACCGAACCAGGTGGCGATCGGATGTGTTGCGCTGGTTTGACTTGAGGATCTGCATGCCGATGCGTTGAAAGGGGGAGCAGGAAGGTCACGGAACACATAGTCCCGCCTCCTGCCGGGTCGCATTCACTTTTTCGCCACCGCACAGGTGGTTGGGGCCAACCTGCGAAGAGGCGGGTTGGCCCCTTTCTCTTTCCGCGGACTGGCGGCGAAGTCCCGCTCAGCCCCGTTCCTTCTGAAGGCCTGGGCGCGGGCCGACACCGCCCTACTGCGGGGCGTCGC
>JABTUV010000047.1 GCA_015075175.1 bacterium | reverse complement strand
TCTCCGCCTTCGTCTCAACCCGGATCTCGCCTGTGGCCGTGAGCGTATAGTGCAGGTCGCACACCTGGGCGCGGAGCTTCTCGTCGTCCACGCCGATGCCAATACTGCCGTACTCGAACCTCCGGCGCAGCGCCCACCACCACGCCGACCTGGCGTTCGTGTACCGGCCGCCCACACCCTTAGCTCCCCGGAATCCGATGATCTCCCCGCCGGGCGGCATGTACCGTTGCAGATTCTCCGCATACCCGACCACACCGGCACCCACGCCGTCCGCGTCGTACACGACATAGTGAGGCTGGTGCTCGCGCACCAAGCGGGCCACATGAGTCTCGAAGAACAGGTCCATCCGCATCGCCGGGAACGCTTGCAAGTCGATAAGCGTATCGCCGTCCCGAACCGCGACTACGCACTCGTCCGAACCATAGGACGCCAGGTCGATCCCCAACTGGCGGACCCCCACAACTTCAGCCGAGTAGGTATGGACATTATCATACCACTCGAACGGAACGAGTACGTCATCCCCAGTGTCCCAAAACTCCGCTTCTACCGAAGTGCGCCATTCAAAGCTTTCTGGTCCCATCCCCTGCGCCTTCAAGTCCTCTAGGAACTCGGGCGTCATAAGGTTGGCGCCCGGCGGCATCGGCTCGCCTGTGAACGCCGGAGTGTCCCACGCCGTGATCTTGATTGTCGTAGTGCGATCCGAACGCGCCATATGCGCCGCGTAGGTGTCGGGCGTGGTCGGGTTGAAGATAAGCAGCAGCCGGGAGTCGCCGCTGGCGAGCAGACGCGTGATGCCCAACTGAAGCTCGTCGCTCAGCGCGGTCGCCTCGTCCCCGATGACCAACTTGTGAGCCCCGTGAACCCCCTGGATTCCCTCCGCCGCTGAAGCGGCCTGGCCGATGATGAAGTGGTTAGGGCCGTCGTCTTGCCGAAGGTCGCCCAAGACGAGACGGCCTGGAAGCTCGAAGCCGCGCTGGTCGGCGCGCGCAGCGGCGTTGCGAATCTCGCCCCACAAGTTGTCCCGCAGGTGCTCGAACTTAGAACTAATCGTAATGATCTTCGACCCGCGGCACGGCCCCTCGCATATCTCGCATGGGGTACCGGGCGTGTATGCCTCAAAGAACGCAATAGCCAACCTAGCGGCCAAATAGGTCTTACCACTCGCATTGCAGCTAGGCACGGCCACCTTGGACCGCGGGATGCTCACAGCCTCGGCAATCGCCCTCTGCTGCGACCACAGCTTTTCGCCGGTAATAATCTCAGAAGCGGCTCCCAAGTCCACATGGCCGAGCATCCGCAACCGGTCCCGCGCGGACACCGACTGCGGCATACGCATCGACCCGGGGAGCAGCAAGGCCGTCACAGGCATTCCACCACCAGAAACGACATAGCGCCTGACGTGTTCATGTAGCCCGTGCCGATCGACGCCTTTACCCGGCCCTGCATTGTAACGGTACCGGCAGAAAGCCCGGTTATCACGTTCGCGCCCGAGAAGCCCTGTTGGCTGCTGACCCTCCCGACCGCCCGTCTCATGATCTCTACCTCGGAGGCAGCCCCGGGCTTCAGAGCGAACGTGATGATCGAACTGCTGGACGACGCGTAGGCCGACGCGAATCCGATGACTACCAGTTTCGTGTCGTTGTACCTTTTCTCCACGTCGAACGTTGACCCGATGTTGCTATAACTGGATG
>JABTUV010000046.1 GCA_015075175.1 bacterium | reverse complement strand
AAACCTGAATACCATCAACAGAGAATTTGCCTGATATTTCTTGCCCCTGTACCCTTCACGCGGTGCTGACTTCAGGTCGTGATAGTATCATTTCTTTTCGGCCGCCTGTCGGGAGCACCCATTGCCCCCTGCGCCTTGAGCGCCCGGGGGGGACCTGTGCCCCGGCAGGTCGGCCACGGTGGACGTCCAGTGGGGAGTTCGCGCCGGAGCAATCCGAGCGCCTGTACAGGGGACGACAGCCCGCCGTGGCGGCCAACTCCTGGAGTCCATCATGATTTACGCTGGTATTGACTGGGCCACGCGCGCCCACGAGGTCGCCGTTGTTGACACGCGCGGCGAGCGCATCGCAAGAAGGGCGGTTAGCAATTCCGGTGCCGGCCTTGCTGAACTGGTTGACTGGCTCATCGGCCTCGCCGGTGAAGCGGGACAGGTTCAGGTAGCAATCGAGGTGCCGCACGGCGCGGTCGTAGAGACTCTGCTGGAGCGCGGAATCGCCGTGTTTGCCTGCAACCCAAAGCAGCTTGACCGCTTTCGTGACCGCTTCAGCGTGCCGGGTGCCAAGGACGACTCGCTCGACGCCCTGGTGCTGGCCAACTCCTTGCGAACGGATTGCCACGCCTTTCGCTCCATCCGCATGGACGACGCCGACACCATCATCCTGCGCGAATGGTCGCGCATGGCCGACGAGCTGAGCGCCGAGCGCACACGGCTGACCAACCGCCTGATCGAGCAGCTCAGGCGGTTCTTCCCGCAGGCCCTGTCGCTCACGGACGACTGCGGCCGCGCATGGTTCCTGGACCTGATGGAGGCCGTACCGACGCCGGCAAAGGCGGCTACGGTCAGGGCGCGAGTTGTCGCGGCAATCCTCAAGCGCCAT
Organism: bacterium; assembly: GCA_015075175.1. GTDB lineage: Bacteria > Hinthialibacterota > Hinthialibacteria > H5-UNCL2 > H5-UNCL2 > H5-UNCL2. The sequence continues at coordinate 824 of JABTUV010000046.1, read as the reverse complement.
CGCATCCGCAAGCACAGCGCCGATTCCGTGCTCAAGGCGTTGCGGGTTCAAAGCGTACAGGTCGCGGCGGGAACCACGGAGGCGGCCTGTGCGCACATCGCACTGCTCACTCAGCGGCTTCGGCTGGTCAGTGAGCAGTGGACAGGCGCGCGTAAGCGGATCGAGGAGTTGCTTACACCGCAAGGTCACGTTGAGCCTACGGACGCCGAAGTCTTACGCTCCATGCCTGGCCTGGGAGTGCTGATCTGCGGGACTCTGCTTGGCGAAGCCGGCGCGTTGCTGGCCCAGCGCGACTACCGAGCGTTGCGGGCATTGGCGGGTATCGCGCCGGTAACGCGCCGCAGCGGCAAATCACGCCGCGTCGTCATGCGCAAGGCCTGCCACGGCCGCCTGCGTCGCGCGATCTACCACTGGGCCAGGGTGGCGGCCCAGTGCGATCCGCACTGGAAGAGCCGCTATGCGGAGTATCGGGCGCGAGGTCACAGTCATGGGCGAGCTTGCCGTGGGCTGGGAGATCGGCTGCTCAAAGTGGCGCTGGCGATGCTGGAAAACAGAACGCTCTACGACCGCTCGAAGTTCACGATGGAGTTACAAACAGCATGACCGCCCGAACACCAGAAACCAAGGTCAACCTCGGCTCCGCCCCCGCCCAAAGGCGAGCGAAGCGAGCGGCGGGGCGGAGACGACGGTTGACCGTCAAGGCCGGGTTACAGCCCGGCCAAAACCACTTGATAAATGGTGGGGAGTCCCCCCCCCCCCCGTGTCATAAACCCGTCTGATTGTGAGGGAGTTTCTAACGGACGAGCCCGGCCAAGAGGACCCGG
>JABTUV010000045.1 GCA_015075175.1 bacterium | reverse complement strand
ACCAGGACCACGCCTGGATGCTGGCTTTCGGCGAGGGCTTGTGCCTCTACAAGCCGCCGATCGACACCAAGACCGTGACGCCGCTGCTCGGCAAGAAGAGCAACGGCAATCCGGAGATCGCGCTGAACTTCATCACGCCGCACCAGAAATGGGGCATCCACTCCACCTATTCTGACAACCTGCTGATGCTCACGCTCAATCGCGGCGGGCCCGTCGTTTGGTTGTCGGAGAAGGACGCCGCGCGTGCAGGGATAAAGGACAACGACTGGATCGAGGCGTTCAACGCAAACGGGGCATTGACCGCGCGTGCCGTCGTGTCGCAGCGCATCCGCGAGGGCACGGTGTTCATGTACCACGCGCAAGAGAAGATCGTGAACACGCCCGGTTCGGAGATGACCGGCCATCGCGGAGGCATCCACAACTCCGTTACGCGCACGGTGTTGAAGCCCACGCATATGATCGGGGGCTACGCCCAGCTGGCTTACGGCTTCAACTATTACGGCACCGTGGGCGCCAATCGCGACGAGTTCGTCATCGTCCGCAAAATGAAGAAGGTGGATTGGCTGGACCAACCGCTCAACAAGGCGGAGGCTGGCCAATGAAAGTCCGCGCTCAAATCGGCATGGTCCTCAATCTGGACAAGTGCATTGGCTGTCACACCTGCTCGGTGACCTGCAAGAACGTTTGGACCAGCCGCGAAGGCGTTGAGTACGCCTGGTTCAATAACGTCGAAACCAAACCTGGCGTCGGTTATCCGCGCGATTGGGAAAATCAGAAGCGCTGGAACGGCGGGTGGGAGCGCACGCGCGGCGGCAAGCTCCAGCCAAAGATGGGTCCGAAGTGGCGCATTCTCGCCAAGATCTTCGCCAACCCCGATTTGCCGGAGATCGACGACTATTACGAGCCGTTCGACTTCGACTACCAGCACCTGCAAACCGCGCCGGAGATGCAAGCCTTCCCAACGGCGCGGCCGCGCTCACAGATCAGCGGTCAACGCATGGAGAAGATCGAGTGGGGTCCGAACTGGGAAGAGATTCTCGGCGGCGAGTTCTCCAAGCGCTCGAAGGACGCCAACTTCGAGGCGGTGCAGAAGGACATCTACGGGCAGTTCGAGAACACCTTCATGATGTACCTGCCGCGCCTGTGCGAGCACTGTCTGAACCCGGCGTGCGTGGCGGCCTGCCCGTCCGGCTCCATCTACAAGCGCGAGGAGGACGGCATCGTCCTCATCGATCAGGACAAGTGTCGCGGCTGGCGCATGTGCGTGTCGGCCTGCCCCTACAAGAAGATCTACTATAACTGGCAGTCGGGCAAGGCCGAGAAGTGCATCTTCTGCTATCCGCGCATCGAGGCGGGCCAGCCGACCGTCTGCTCCGAGACCTGCGTGGGCCGCATCCGCTACCTGGGCGTGCTGCTCTACGACGCCGACGGCATCGAGCGCGCCGCCGCGGCCGCCGATCCGCAGGACCTCTACGAAGAGCAGCTCAAGCTGTTCCTCGATCCGCACGACCCCGCCGTGCAGGCGCAGGCGCGCGCCGACGGTGTGCCGGAGAACTGGCTCGAGGCCGCGCGCGCGAGTCCCGCGTACAAGATGGCGATCGACTGGAAGATCGCGTTCCCGCTGCACCCGGAGTACCGGACGCTGCCGATGGTCTGGTACGTGCCGCCGCTGTCGCCGATCACCTCGCGCGCCCACGCGGGCCAG
>JABTUV010000044.1 GCA_015075175.1 bacterium | reverse complement strand
TCGGGATCATCGCCGCGCTCCCTGCAATTGGGAAAGCCGCAAGCGGGGGCGGTCCGCCGGCTTCGAGTCTGTCCCGAACAGCACCGCGCCCTCCATCGACACTCCGACAGCGCACCCGACCAGGCAATCCAGCCAGTGGTTGTCGGCGCCGTCAAGCCGCAGCTTCCATTCGTCTACCGTCCGGCCACGTCCTTCAGTTTTCACGCGGTACTCGCTAGTCAGGTGCGCGGCGAGCAGGCGGTGCTGGTCGTTCTGGCAGCCGAAGAGGGACAGGCATCCCGGATCCCCCAAAGCCACAGCCAAGCGGGCGTGGACGAAGGACTTCCAGAAGTTCGTGTCGAACAGCGTGTGACGGACCGAGCGCCGGGCGGTATCCAGCGGGATGCGCCAGTTCAAGCCCACGCGGTCGCCGCGCTTGCGCTTGTAGTCGGAGAACGGGATGGACGATGCGCCGACGTAGCGGCCGTGGGCTGGCATGATCACGCCGGCATGCTTGCTTTGACGGCAGAATTGATAGACGACGTCGGACGACTGGCCCCAGTTTGCGTCGATGAGACAGCGGTCGATGCGCACCATCGCCCCGTCGTCTCGGCGCCACTCGCGGCCCACCGTTCGGTCGGACAACCGTTCCAGGCCGGCGTAGATGGCACCCTCAAGTCCTGCGCGGGGCGCGGCATCCGCGAGCGTCCGGCGGATATCGCGGAGCGTAAAGTAAGCTGCCCTCTGGTCGGGCTCGGTGCCATAGTCCACGACGTAGCCGGTAAAATCAGTCTCCCACGCCGCGATTAGCCAGAACAGCGCCTTCGCCTGCACGTCGATGAACATCGTCACATGTGTGCAGCTGATGGGAATCTGCCCGCGCGTGTGGCCATTAAGCTTTGCAACGATCTGATCCGCGGAGAGCAGATCCTCGTCGGCCTGGACCTCGGGGAGGGGTTCGTTCTGATACTCCGCCCAGAACGCCGCATCGCCGCGATCCAGCCGCAGGTTCATCGCGTGCTGAATGGCAGACAATTCGTCAGGATGATGGCGTTGAGGCCAGGCGATGACCGCGCCTTCGTCCATCGCCTCGCGATGCGCGCGATAGAACGCCGTCGCCTCGGTGATCCCTCGATCGGCGCGCATCCCCTCGCGCCACAGCTCGGAGTATCGCGCCCACAGCGCTTCGTTTGTGGGGAACGTGTACACCATCTTCGTGCGTTCCCCTTGCCATTGCGGGTGCTTGTCGCGGTCCAGGATGCGGTCGGCCAGGTCCTCCGGGCGCACCACAGTGAGCGCAATCAAGCCTGCGATCTTCCGCCCAGGGCCGGCCAACCCGAGGATCGCCCCCGCGAGAATCCGCTCTCGCGCCGCGCACTGCGATGGCGAGCGCGCCGATTCGTCCGTCTGCGGATCATCGATCAGCACCAGCGAGGGACGCACGCTGGTCCCGTCCACACGCTTGTGTTTCATGCCACGGATGCGCCCGGTGATGCCCGCCACACGGATAATTGCGCCCGACGCGCGCGACCCGGGGATCGTCGGGAGCACAGTCTCCTTAGCCGTCCACCCGATATGCGTCTGCTTACCGTGGTAGAGCTGACCGGCCGCCCGTTGATGGATGCCCTCCAACGCCCGGATCGGGAAACAGACTTCAGGGAAGTCGTCGTACAGCAGGTCGTTGGTCTCCAGTTCGACTTTGATGCTGTCCAACATGTTCTCGGCGTGGTCCTCATCGCTGCCGATCAGCGCGACGAACTCGCGGTGCCCGTAGACGAGTGCCCAAAGACATGCCGTC
>JABTUV010000043.1 GCA_015075175.1 bacterium | reverse complement strand
GGCGCGACGCTGGCGGCCGCCGGCAGGTGCGGAGCCATCCTCGGAGCCGAGGCGGTCCAACGGGTCGGCGCCCAGATCCCCGAGTCGCGCTGGCCGGAGATCCGAACTGCGTGCCAAGAGGCCGTCTAGCAGCCCGTGGCAGAAGTCTGATTTCGAGGGGCTGATGAGATTTCTGTTGACAGGTTGCTTTTTGTGTTGCAGGTTCTCCTTGCGGCAGACAAGGAGGAAACGCAATGGCGATGGGACGGCGGAATCCGGAACGGCAGGAGAGCCTCTTTGTGGAGACCGCCGCGTTGGTGGACGCTCCGGGGCATCCGTTCTATGAGCGGCTCAACGGGGTGCTGGCCTTCCACAGCTTTGACGCCTTCGTGGAGGAACGGTGCGCCAGGTTCTACGCGCAACGGATGGGCCGCCCGAGTATCCCGCCGCCGGTGTACTTCAGGATGCTCTTCATCGGCTACTTCGAGGGCCTGGATTCGGAACGCGGCATCGCCTGGCGCGTGGCCGATTCGCTGGCCCTGCGGGAGTTCCTGGGGTACGCCTTGACGCAGAAGACGCCGGACCACTCGAGCGTGTCGCGGACGCGTCGGCTGATCGACCTGGAAACGCATACCGAGGTCTTTCAATGGGTCGTGACGACCTTGGCGCTGGAAGGGCTCGTCAAGGGCAAGACGATTGGAGTCGATGCGACGACGCTGGAGGCCAACGCGGCGTTGCGCACGATCGTGCGACGCGACACGGGAGAGACCTATCAGGAGTTTCTGGTGCGCCTGGCCCGGGCGTCGGGCATCGAGACGCCGACGCGGGCCGACTTGGCCAGACTGGACAGGAACCGCAAGGGCAAAGGCTCGAACAAGGATTGGACCCATCCGCACGACCCGGACGCCCGCATCGCCAGAATGAAGGACGGGCGCACGCATCTGGCCCACAAGGCGGAGCATGCGGTCGACATGGAGACCGGAGCCCTGGTGGCCGTGACGTTGCACGGGTCCGACCGGGGCGACACGGACACGATAGAGCGCACGGTGTCCGAAGCGGACGCCGCCATCAAACAAGCCGCCGAAGAGCCCGACGCCGAACGGAAGATGAGCGACAGGCCGGTGGCCGAGCTGGTGGCGGACAAGGGCTACCACAGCAACGAGACCATGCGCGAGTTCAACACCGAGACGACGCGGACCTACATCAGCGAACCCGAGCGCGGACGCCGCAAGTGGGAGGGAAAGTCCCAGGACCAACGGGCGGTGTACGCCAACCGCCGCCGCATCCGCGGCAGACGGGGCCGGGAGCTGATGCGCAAACGGGGCGAACTGATCGAACGCAGCTTCGCCCACGTCTACGAAAGCGGCGGCATGCGCCGAACGCATCTTCGGCATCACGACAACATCCTCAAACGCCTGCTGATTCACGCCGGCGCGTTCAACCTGAGCCTGATCCTTCGCAAGACCAGCGGGGCGGGGACTCCCCGGGAGTTCAGCGGCCTCCTCACGGATCTGCTCGGACGCCCTTGCACGGTCCTTTGGACGAGTTGGACCCGCCTCCTCCGGCTCTCCATCCAACAGACACTGACCATGTTCGGGATCTCGCTCGTCAACCAAACGACATGGGCGCGCCCAGCGTGACCTGCTCAGACGAAAAAGGACTTCTGCCACGGGCTGCTAGCCCCTCGGGCGGCGCGGAGCGGGGGGTGAGACTCCCACCGCCTCTCCCCCAACGTGTGGCGCCGATGTGGTACTGACGCTCGTCGGCCTCGTCGTCTGCGTCGGAGTGCGCGCCCGCCGCAGAGCCCGGTGACCGCTGTACGCCCTTCTGTACGCGTCCCGCTAT
>JABTUV010000042.1 GCA_015075175.1 bacterium | reverse complement strand
ATCTGCATGTCCACCGCCACGGTGTAGAACTGGGCGAGTGGAATGTTGTTGTAGTGGTCCCAGGTGGCGCCGCGGTCGTAACTGATGGCCAGTCCGCCGTCGTTGCCCAGCACGAGACGATCCAGATCGCCGGGGCCGATCTCCAGCGCGTGATGATCCACGTGCACGGAGGCGGCGGCGTTCATGTTCCAGGTCTTGCCGCCGTCATCCGAGGCGTACATGGGCACGCCCAGCACGTAGATGCGGTTCTCATCCGTCGGGGCGACTCGGATCTGCCCGTAGTAGTAGGGGGGGTCGCCCCCGATCGGGCGGGTGTTCTGCTTGGTCCAGGTGGCGCCGCCGTCGTTGCTGCGGTAGATGGATCCGCCCACGATGCGCGGTTGCCCCTGCTGGGCGCGGGGCGGCTCGGCGCCGAGCCGCATGCGGATCGTCCGTTCCTCGCCGTCTCGGGTGTAGACGATCTCGATTTCATCGGCGGGCGTCTTGTTGCCCAGCGCGCGGATCAGGTTCCAGACGCTGGTCATCTCCTCGCCCGCGAGACGGGAGATCACGTCGCCTACCTGCAGTCCCGCGCGGGCCGCGTTGCTGTTTTCGGTGACGGTCGTCACGCGGAAGCCGGAATCGGTGAAGTCGCCCCAGAAGCCCAGCATGGGGCGCGCGGCGGACTGTTCCTGCGGCGCCGGATTGAAGTCAGCCACCGTGGCGTAAACGATGTCCGGATTCTTCGGGTAGATCGCCAGGCCGATTCGCCCGATGTCGCCCGAAGGCAGGCCACCGGCCAGCCGCGTCCAGGTGGCGCCGGCGTCGGTGGACTTCCAGATGGCGCTGCCGGGGCCGGACTCGATCAGGTGCCAGGGGCGGCGGATGCGCTCGTAGGTCGCCGCGTACACCGTGCTCGGATTCCGCGGATCAATGGCGACTTCAGTGGCGCCGACGCGTTCGCTCACCCACAGCACCCGCTGCCAGGTCTTGCCGCCGTCGGCGGTCTTGAACAATCCGCGTTCTTCGTTGTCGGAATAGAGGCGCCCCATGGCGGCGACGTACACCACGTCGGAGTTGGAGGGGTCAATGGCGATGCGCGCGATGTGGTGGCTGTCGCGCAGGCCCACGTTGGTCCACGTCTTGCCGCCGTCGGTGGTCTTGTAGAGTCCGCGCTCGCGGTTCGCCGTCCAGAGCGCGCCCACCGCGGCCACCCAGGCCACGTTCGGATTCGTGGGGTGCACGATGATGCGGCCGATGTGCTGCGTCTCCTTGAGGCCGGAGAAGGCCCAGGTGAGGCCGCCGTCGGTCGACTTGAAGACGCCGCCGCCGGGGGAGACGGAGTTGCGCCCGTTCGGCTCACCCGTGCCCAGGTAGAGGACGTTCGTGTCGCTCGGCGCGATCGCGATGTCGCCCATCGCGGCGACCCCGTAGTTGTCGAAGACGGGGCGGAAGGTCACGCCGTTGTTCGTCGTCTTCCAGACGCCACCCGCGGCCGCGGCCACGAAGAAGGTCTTGGACGGGGAGGGGATGCCCTCCACGTCGGTGATGCGGCCGCTCATGTTGGCGGGGCCGATGTTGCGCCAGCGCAGGGCGTCGATCGCGGCCTGGCTGACCGTCTGGGCGGGGAGCTGCGTGACGGCGAGCGCCGCGACGCCGCAGAGCGACAGGATTCGGTGCAGTCGCATACGTGGGGATGGGTCTGGGGTGGGACGAACGGGCGGACGGGTCCAACTCATTTATACGACATCCCTGGGGTGAGCGTTGGGCGGTGGACCGCCGCGACGGTCCGCGAGCGCGCCCTGCGGGGCTCCCCTACGCTCGTGAGGGCTCCGCCCTGATTGGAGTTCGGCGGTCCCTGAGCGAGGTTCAGTGAAAGCACGCCGCCTGACCAG
>JABTUV010000041.1 GCA_015075175.1 bacterium | reverse complement strand
ATCTGGTCGATCGCCTCGCGGGCCTCGGGGCGCGTCTTATCCTCCAACGCGAGCCAGCCCAGCAGCTTCGCGCCGCGCGCCACATACAGCAGGCTCAGTCCCTCGACTTCCTGATACTGAGGATCCGAGAGCAGGGACATGTCCACGCCCTGCTGCGCGAGCCACGTGCTGCGCCCGACGAGTACGTCCGCACCGTCCACCTTCGCCTTCACGCCGCGACCCGCGACCTCCGCGAACGAACCGGCCGCCGGGCTGGACAAAGCAATCCGCGCCTGCCGCGCGATCTCGACGACCGCCTGCGCCACCGGGTGCTTCGAAAGCTGCTCGGCGGAGGCCGCAGCCTTAAGCAGGTCGGCGCCGTCCACGCCCGGCGCGGGGCGCATCTGCGTCACAAAGAGCTTTCCGGTGGTCAGCGTGCCCGTCTTGTCGAGGATGACGGCGGAGATCGACCGCGCGTACTCCAGGTGAACCACGTTCTTGATCAGCACGCCGAGGCGCGCCGCGCAGGACAGCGCCGCCACCATCGCCGTCGGCGTCGCCAGCACCAGGGCGCAGGGACACGCGACGATCAACATCCCGATCGCCTTCTCGACTCCTACCGTCCAGTCATCCGAAAAATACACGACAATCGCCGCCAACATGCAGATCGTCGGCGTATACCAGCCGGCGTAGCGGTCGATCAGACGGATCAGCGGGCTGCGGCTCCGCTCGGCCTCGAGGATGAGCTTCTGCACGCGCCCGAGGGTGGTGTCCTTGCCGGCCTTGGTGACGCGGATGTCCATCGCGCCCGTGAGGTTGGACGTTCCGCTGAAAACCTCGTCGCCCGCCGCCTTGTCCACCGGCAGCGACTCGCCGGTGACCATGGACTCGTCAAGGGTAGAGTAGCCCTCAATAATGACTCCATCCACGGGCACTTTTTCGCCGGGCCGGACCATCACAATGTCATTCACCTGAACTTCCTCAACCGGGATGTCGGCCTCCTGCCCATCCCGAACCACCCGCGCCGTCTTGGCCCGCAGCCCCATCAGCTTGCGGATAGCCTCGCCGGTTTGTCCTTTGGCCCGCGCTTCCAGCCAGCGGCCCAGAATGATCAGGGTAATGATGATGGCTGCCGTGTCCAGGTACAGGGCGCGGGTACCTTCAGGGAAAACCTGCGGGAATAGGATTACAGCTAGCGAATAGAAGTAGGCTGCGCTCGTGCCGACGGCGATTAAGGTGTTCATATCGGTCGTGCGGTGGCGCAGCGCGGCGAACGTGCCCCGATAGAATTGCGCCCCGGCCCAAAACTGCACCGGCGTGGTCAGCGCCAACAGCGTCCAGGGGTTCTGTAACCAGGCCGGGACCCAGGGGAACCATTCCGGGAAACTACCCAAGAAGATCGGGACAGATAAGATAGCCGAGACGAGGAATTTGAGCCGGAGCGTGTCTGCTTCACGGCGGCGGGCCTCGCGCTCCCGATCTTCGACGGCTTCACCCTCAGTGGGTATCTCGCGCACCTCGTAGCCCACGCCGGTGACGGCGCGTTTGAAGTCGGGGAGACCTGTCAGCGTCGGGATGAACTCAATGGTAGCCCGCTCGGCGGCCAGGTTGACGTTGGCCGCCAGCACCCCATCTACTCGTTTGAGGGCGCGCTCGATGGTGTTGACGCACGAGGCGCAGGTCATACCCCCAATCGGCAGGGTGACTTTCTCGACGGCAGCTTGATATCCGGCTTTTTCAATAGCCGCAATCAGGTCAGCCGGTTTGGCCAGAGCCGGGTCAAAGGTCACCGTGGCTCGCTCGGCGGCCAGGTTCGCGGTCGCGGCTTGCACGCCGTTGACTTTCTTCAGGCTACGCTCGATGGTATTGACACATGAAGCGCAGTGCATCCCTTGCACGGGCAAGGTCAGGTTTTTGAGGGTCATTCGGTTACTCCTTTAAGGTTGGGTAGCTCCTACGTA
>JABTUV010000040.1 GCA_015075175.1 bacterium | reverse complement strand
GTCGCTCGCAGATCGTCGACGCCCTGCGCGGCCACGACTACGCCGTCACCGACCGCTCGGTGGACGTGCACATCGTCGGTCTGCGGCGCAAGCTGGGCAGCTACGGCAAGTACATCGAGACCGTGCGCGGCGTCGGCTACCGAATGAAGGAATAGCCGCAACCGCATGGGCCGCCGACGCATCCTCTGGCAACTGTACGTTCCCTACCTCCTCATCGTGCTGGTTTCGGTCATGGCGGTCGCCTTCTACGCGTTTCACGTTCAGCGCAGCTCGTACGAACGGCAGGTTCGGGAGCTGCTTCTTTCCAGCGCGCGTCTCGTGGTAGAACCCATGCAAGACTATCTCTCCCTGCAGGAGGACCGGCGCGCCCTTCGACACGCTCAGGGGCTGCAAAGCGACCGCGAAGCGTCGGCGGAGGCGCAAGCGACGGCGCAAAGACTCGGCCGGCAGGCGGGCGTACGCGTCACCGTCATCCTGCCGGACGGCCGCGTGGTCGCGGACTCCGACGAGGAGCCCGCGCGCATGGACAACCACGCGGCCCGTCCGGAAGTCCGGCAGGCGCTCGCCGGCCGCATCGGTTACGCCGAACGCTACAGCCGGACCGTCTCCGCGACCATGATGTACGCCGCCCTGCCCGTGCATGGCGGCGACGGCGCCCTCACGGGCGTGGTACGTACGGGCATCGCCCTCACCCATATCGAGGCCGATCTAGCCCGCATGTACCTGCACGTACTGCTCGTCGGGTTGGCCGTGGCGGCGGGAGCCTCCGCAGTCGTCTGGCTGGTGTCCCGGCGGCTCAGTCGGCCCCTGGAAGGACTGCGCCAAGGCGCCGCTCGCTTGGCCCGCGGCGATCTGTCGGTCCGCCTGCCCGTTCCCGATTCGGAGGAAATCGCCGCTCTGGCCGAGGCCCTCAACCAGATGGCCCGCGAGCTCTCCGACCGCATCGACCGCATGACCCGCCAGCGCAACGAACTGCAAGCGGTCCTGGCCAGCATGGCGGAAGGCGTCTTCGCCGTGGATCGGGAAGAGCGCGTGCTTTCGCTCAACCGCGCGGCGGCGGAACTGCTGGACATCCAGACCATGCAGATACACGGCCGCCCTATTCAGGAGCTGGTGCGCAACGCCGATCTCCTGCGCTTCGTGGCGCGCGCCCTGGCGGTGGGTGAGGCGGTGGAAGGCGACCTGGTGTTCCGTGAGCCGGCGGAGCGCTACATCCAGGCGCGTGCAAGCGTCCTCCACGACGCCGCCGGCCGCGCCATCGGTGCGCTCGTGGTGCTCAACGACGTGACCCGCCTCCGCCGCCTGGAGAACATCCGCCGCGATTTCGTCGCCAACGTCTCGCACGAAATCCGCACCCCCATCACCTCCATAAAAGGTTTCGTGGAAACGCTTCTGGAGGGCGCGCTCCAGCGCCCCGACGACGCTGCGCGGTTCCTAACCATCATCGCCAAGCAGGCCGACCGCCTGGGCGCCATCATCGACGACCTGTTGGCGCTCTCGCGCATCGAGGAGGAGGGCCAGCGCGAGGCCATCGCCCTCGAGCCCATGCCCCTGCGATCCGTGCTGGCCGCCGCCCTCGAGAACTGCCAGCCCGCCGCCCACGCCAAGCGGATCGCGCTCGAGCTCACCTGCTCCGACGACCTCTCCGCCCGCCTCAATTCCGCCACCTTCGAGCAGGCCGTCATCAACCTGATCGACAACGCCGTCAAGTACAGCGATGCCGGGACCCGCGTCCAGGTCACAGCCGAAAAGCGGGACGGTGAAGTCGTGGTAAGAGTTATCGACCAGGGATGCGGCATTCCGGCGGAGCATCTGCCACGCCTGTTTGAGCGGTTCTATCGCGTCGACAAGGCGCGCAGCCGCAAACTGGGAGGCACGGGTTTGGGACTGGCCATCGTCAAGCACATCGTGCAGGCGCACAAAGGCCGCATCGAGGTCGAGAGCACCCCCGGCCAAGGAAGCACCTTCTCCATCTACCTGCCGGCATGACTATGGACTGCGGCTGCTTGCTGCCGCCGCGGCATCGCGTATTCACGCGGCAGCAAGCTGCCGCACTCCAGACCTGGACTAGACGTTCCGCAGGACCAGGTCGATGGTGCGGGCGGCGGAATCGTCAAACGCCCGCGCGACCCGTGAGTTGGCCTCGAAATTGCGGAACGAATCCAAAAGCACCACCATCTCGCTGATGGGATTGGCGTTGCTGCCTTCCAGGTACCCTTGCGCCACCTCCAGATGATCGGGTTGCTTGAAAGCGGCGACCGGATCGGCCGCCTCCAGCACAAACTTGCTGCCTGCAAGCGGCCTTAACAGGTTGCGATTGTGGAAATCGACGATGTCCAGGCT
>JABTUV010000004.1 GCA_015075175.1 bacterium | reverse complement strand
GACGACCTGGACCGGGCCTTCACGCCTCGACATCGCCGCGAATGGGCGAGCGTCACGGATCCCTGCGACTGGGCGACCGAGTCGCACCGGGCCTTCGTCGAGCACGCGGCCGTCAGCCCGAAGGACAACACGCTCGGCGAGGACTATTGCAACCGCAGCATCCCGGTCGTGGACGAGCGGTTGAGCATGGCCGGCATCCGCCTGGCCGCGACGCTCAACAACCTGTTCGGCGAAGCCGCCGCCTCACGGCCGGCCGCGACCCGGCCGAACTGAACGCAGGCTGCCGCTGAATCGCACGGAACCGGTTAAGGAGCCGAGGCATGGTCCAGACAGGAAAGATGAACCGACGACAGTTGTTGATCGGCGCGGGTCGGGGTCTGGCGTCGGTCGCTCTCGCCGGATGCGCGGCATCGCGGTCGTCCGGCGGGGAACGGGCCGGGGACACAGCCCCGGGCGCCCGCGGGGCCCAGCGACTCGGGCTTCCGCAACTGCAACGGTGGGAGGCCCTTCACTACGGCATGTTCATCCACTTCGGGATGAGCACGTTCCTCGAGCAGGACGCTCCGTATGACCGCGAGCCGGCCGAACGCTACGCCCCCGACCGGCTGGACGTGGATCAATGGGTCGGCGTGGCCCGCGACGCGGGCATGAAGTACGCCGTCCTGACGACCAAGCACTGCTACGGCCACGCGCTCTGGCCCAGCCAGGCGTCGGATTACGACGTGACCACCGGCGGCGATCCCACCGACGTGGTCGGCGCTTTCGTGGCCGCGTGCCGCAAGTACAAGATCGAGCCGGGATTCTACTATCTTCTCGGTTGGGACATGCACAACCAGGTCAAGGCGACTTATGACGAGTATGAGAGCTTCGTGCATCGCCAGGTCGAGGAACTGCTGACGCAATACGGTCCCATCACGGAGATGTGGTTCGACATCCCCTGGGATTTCGGCGGACCTGACAACGCGGGCGCCCAGGCGCGGCTGTACGCGCACTGCAAGCGGCTGCAACCCGACTGCCTCTTGCTCTACAACCAGGGCTTCTACGACGGCAGCGTGATCGTGCGGCATCCCGTCAGCTGGCTGCGCAAAACCTTGTCGGGAGCGGGGCGGGCGGCCATCTGGCCCAAGGACCTCAACAACGGCGAGCGCACCGTCCCCCCGGAGTCGGGCCACAATCCGTGGATTCGTCACGAAGGCGCGAGTTGGTACATTCCCAACGAAGTCTGCGACTCGATGCTGCAGGAGCGCTGGTTCTGGGGGCCGGACGACGATCCGCGGCCCGCCCGCATCCTGTATGAACTCTACCGGCGGTCGGTGGGACGCAATTCCAACCTGCTCCTGAACGTGCCGCCTGACAACACCGGCCGCATCCCGCAGGAATACGTGGAGCGGCTGAGGGAACTGAAGCGCATGATCGACCGACCGGGACGGGTTGCGGACTCGCTCTGCTGGGGCAGGCCGGCGACGGCTTCCAACGTGTATCGCAACCAGGCGCAGTACGGACCGGAAAGGGCCATCGACATCGACATGGGACGCGGCGGCGGCACGCGCTGGGCGACCGACGAGGACGCGACGACGGCATGGTTGGAGGTGGACCTTGGGGGCGAGACGCGATTCTCGCGCGCCTTTGTCTCCGAGTACCTGGACCGGGTACAGGCCTTTGAGATCCAAGTCCCCGATGGCTCCGGCGGCTGGCGGGCGGTTTATTGGGGCGCAAGCATCGGCGGTGCGGGCGTGAACGTGAAGTTCAAGCCCACGACCGCTTCCGCGGTACGCCTGGCCATCACGAGGAGCACGGGCGGGCCGACTCTGTGGGATTTCGAGCTGTACGAGAAGTGAGGTCGATGCGATTACGATTCGTAATCGTACTTCCTTGTCATTTCGACCGAAGGGAGAAGTCCTGCCGTCTTCGCCGCCGTCATTGGGGGAAAGGTTTCTTTCTTCGGTCGAAATGACAGCCGGGTGAGCTTGCTCGTAATCGAGCACGAGCAAGATCACGATTAGGATTGAGAGTACAAGCGGGCGGCTATTCCAGCAGGCGCTTGAACTCCGGTTTCTCCCTCACCGCGTCAAAGTTCGGATCGGTCCGAAATTGCTGTTTCAGCGCCGGATTGGCCGAGAAGGCGCGTTGCAGCGAGAGGCTGGCCTCGAAGTAATCCTCCAGCTTGACCAGGCAGGTCGCCAGGCGGTAGTGGAGTTCGGCGGTAGGGTTCTTCTTGACCCGTTCTTCCAGCAGCCCCTTGGCCCGCCCGTAATCACCCAGCAGATACACGACTTCGGCGCGCAGTTCCCCGACCTCGGGATCGCCGGGAGCGATCTTCTCCAGCATGTCCAGGTATTGCGAGGCCAGGCGGTAACGGCCGGACTGCAACTCCAGCTTGGCGATGCGGAGCAGGATATCGGCGTTGCTCCAGGAGAGCACATCGCGGGGCCGCTTGGCCACGTTCTCCCGCGCCCATTGACCCCAGCGCAGGAGCGTCTCTTGGGCCTTGGCGTACTGGCCGGTGTTGGCGTAGGCGCTGGCCAGCTCGCTGAAGGTCTCCGGCTTGGACGGATCCACCAGCGAGGCGCGCTCCAACAGATCAATGGCCTTCTGCCAGTCGTCCGTGTTGCCGGTCGAGCGCGCCCGCCGCATGTAACCCAGTCCCAGGTTGAAGAGCGCGTAAATCTGCTCGGTGTCGATGATCAGCGCGCGCTCATAGGCCTGCCGCGCCACCTCGAACGCCAGTGAGTTGGGGTCGCGCGTCAGCCGCCCCAGCATGTCCATGGTCACGCCCTGGTTGTTGTGCGCCCACTTGTAGTTGGGGTTCATGTAGATGTCCACGAAGTGGGTGCGCGCTCCTTCCAGGAGGTACTTCTCCATGGACCTCTCCAAACCTTCGACGGTGACGTCCAGGCCCGCTAGGCGCGCCCAGTTGACGCGCTGGGCCTGCTGGGTGGAGTCCTGGATGCGGATCATCGACTCGATGTCGTGCGCGATGTCGATGTGATAGCGGCCCAGGATGTAGAAAATCTCCATTTGCTGCGGCCACAGCTCGATGGCCCGGCGGAAGGAGCGGAACATGTCGGTGTAGTAGCGCAGCATCAGGCCGTCGTTGGGATTGCCGTCCGTATCGGTCTCCTGGAAGATCATGCCCCACTTGAGATAGTTCTCGCCCATGAAGTGGCGCGCGCCGGTATGGAACAGGGCGACCACCAGGAGCAGGGCGACCAGGCTGGCCAGGCCGGCGCGCGGCGCCATGCGGGCGGCGAAAGCGTCGAACGGGTCGCCCTTCTCCATCGCCGCGGCCGCGCGCTGCTGCGCGTCGGTATAGGGCGACTCCTTCAAGTACTGTTGCCGGGCCGACTCGAACACGATGGCCTCGCGTTCCTTGCGCCAACTGGCCTGCGACAGCCCCAAGGCCGCCGCCGCGGTGAAGTAGATCAGCGTCGCCGACGCCGGCTGCGTCCAGTTGAACTCGAACGCGCAGTGGGCGACCGTCGCCATGAAGGCCCCGAAGAAGCCCCACATCAGGTAAAAGAGCAAGCTATACTGATGGATCACTCTCGGCATGCGCTTGTGCTCGGGCGCCAGCCGCACCCGTTGCACCTGCCGGCTGGACCATTGGAGATACCGGATCATGGTCCAACCGATGACAAGAAACAGCCAGAACATGGCGATCACGCCGAATACGCCCGCCTCGGACGCGACCAGGAAATAATAGCTGTGAGGGTCGCGCGCCAGCACCTCCTTGCCCAGCACGCGGTTCTCGGGCAGAGCCGTGAACCAGAGTTCGATCACCTTGAAGTTGCCCGCCCCGATGCCGAAGAGAAAGTTGTTGTTGGCGAAGTCGGTGACGCCCGCCGCGTCGCAGTCGAAGATCATGCGACTGGTCTTCTTCCAGATTTCAAAGCGGAACAGGATCGTGTTCAGGTCGGTGCTGGAGAAGTCCTTCAGCTTGCCGCGCCAGATGTTGAGGATGGTGGGATGGTGGAAGCCGAGGGCGATGACGAGGAGGAGCATGGGCAGAAGGGTGTTGAGGGCGGTCATGCCCAGCCAGTGGCTGGTGGTGGATTCCTCCACGCGGCGCAGGCTGACGTGGCGCACGGCGTTGTAAAGGATCAGGTAGAAGCTGACGAGCAGCACGGCGAAGGCCAGCCGATAGGCCAGCGCGAGCGGCATGGCGAGCACGCATAACACCGCCAGACCGGCGGAGATGAGAAGCAGGACGGTGGTGCGCCGGAGGTTTTCGGGGGTGTATTCCATGGGCACGAGGGCGGCCAGAAAGAGCAGAGCCGCCAACCCACCCAGAATCAAGGCTGCCAGCGCCATGCCGCGGAAGAGGCCGTGGGACTTGATGGCCTCCAGCGAGCTCCAGAAGTCAAGCCAACCTGGCAGGGCCACGGTCTCGCCGGTGGGAAGCGTGGAGTTCAATTCGTAGCCCTGCTCCAGGTGGAGTTCCGTCACACGCGCGTTGCCCTGGTAGGTGAGATAGATCAGACCCGCGCCCACCAAGAGCGCCACTCCGAACGAAACGGCCCATGCGGTGGCGATGGTTCGATCCGTCTGCGAAAACCGCCCACGGTTCTCGCCCGGCTCCTCTGGAGTGCGGCTGCTTGCTGCCGCGTATCCCGGCTGTTTGAAGACCCACGTCACCAGCGCCCACGCGATCAGGACCGCCACGAGCAAGAGTCCGATGGCGAAAATGTTGAAAAGGTATCCGGAGAAGTAAAAGAACCACTGCGGCATCCAGTTGACGATGGGATCCTTGGCCGCCGTCAGCCAGCGGTTGCCCAGCTTGGAGTCTCCGTAGCCGGCGACGGTGATGACCACGCCCGCGACGACCACGCAGCCGATCAGGAGCGAGATCAAGGTCCACGATACCCGCCAGTTGAACTTTGCCTCGGAGGGCGTGCCGCTGAAGTGCTCCTTGCGCTGGAAGAGGCGCGTCAGGTCGAACGCCCCCTGGAAATACGCCCAGGTCGAGATCATGGCCACCAGGCACGTCAAGACGCCGACGTGGCTGCCGCGCGAGTCGATCACGAATAGGTGCAAGAAGCCGAACAGGAGCGAATACACGTAAAGCTTGGTGGTCAGAAACGCCGGCAGCGACAACTGCCCGCTGCGGTCGGCCATGCTGAGCGCGATCCACTCCATCGCCGACAGGAGCAGGTAGGCCACCAGCGTGCCCGCAATGAAGCGCGGGAAGTCGCCGATCTCGTAAAACACGTAGTTGTAGAGCACCACCTCCACGGCGGCGATCAGGGCGAACATCCAAGTGCGGCGATAGCGCATGAAGTTGTAAATAAGGAGCGCCCCCGCCACCGGAAGCACCACGTCCAGGTAGTAGGAGCAGAAGTTCACGTTGCCGATGGTGGAGACCGCCTGGTCGTGGGTGAAGACGTATTTCTCGGGTATCTTGCGGGAAATCTGCATCATCCCGAAAATCGACATCGCGATCTGGGTGACGCAGGACAGGTTCACGCACAGGCGCAGAAAGTGAATGGCGCGGGCGTAGTGAAACACATGAGCATGAACACGAAAAAGACGCTGTAGTTGATGAGGAGCGAGACCGATTCGGCCATGTTGGCGGCCCGCAACGAAGAAAGGCACCAGGTCAGGAAGAGCACGGCCAGGGGGATGAGGGCCGGGTTGCGGATGGGTTTCCGCCACTGGCCGGAGAGAAGATAGACGGCGAAGAGCATGGCGGCTCAGGAAATGCAGGACCAGAATCTTGGGGGGAAGGTAGCTTTGCCAGTTGAAGCGGTAGAAGATGAGCGGCACGAGCACGAGCGCGGTCAAGATGAGGAGGCGGGGCAGGAGGCGGGCCAGCGCCCGCCGCCCCGCCAGCCACGAGAGGCCCGCAAACGCCGCCGTGGTACTGACGAGAAACAGGACGAATTGGGGATCCGACAGGCTCCGGTCGCGCAGAATCGCTCGATGCCGGCAAAGATCAGATGGTAGTTGTCGCCAAAGTCTCATAATCGCCGCGGGATACGCCTCACTTGGGATCGGGACGCCCCCAGGGCGGCCGTGAACGTGGCATAACTTCAAGCCATCCCTGGGTTAAGGACCGTCGAATGTATCCGTTTTAACAACCGGAATCAACGGAAAAGCTCGCCCTGTCGAGTGGTCTTTCGCTCCTGTCCTCCGGGGGCGGTCGGAATGGTCGCCCGTAATTCACGCATGAGTTCGGATAGAGATGATAACGATTTTGGAGGATGCGATGGACGAGGGAAATCTTCAAACGCATCTTTGCCGCTGCCTGTGCCTCTTGAGCCTGGGGGGAATCGTCCTGGTCGGGGTGGTTCCGCCGACCGGGGCCCAGCTCATCATCACGTATCCGAGTGAGACCGAGTTTACCGGCCCGGCGCTGCAGTGTCCGCTCAACGGACACTGGTACGCCTTGGGGCGATTTTCGCGGGATTGGGAGGCCGGCCGCGCCTGGGCCGCCGGCGCCCCGGCTCGGCGAAGGCCGATGGACTACCGGCGAACCCTGGGAGTTCACCAACTGGGACGCGCGCGAGCCGGATGACTTCCCCTCGGAAGAGGACGCCTTGGAGTTGCGCACGCTCAGGTACCACCAGGGCCGATGGAACGACATGCACCACAGCGTTCGGATGTATCCCCTGATTGAGTTCGACGCTCCCGTGGAAATGATCGCGGACGTGGACAGCGGTCTCTCCAATACAGCGGGTGAAGTGGTCAATCGTTTCCCGCAAGTGGCGCTCCTGGCGCCGGCGGGCGGGGAGGTTGTCGCGTTCGACGGGGTCGTGATCGAGTGGCAGGTGGTGGATCCCGATGGCGATCCGGTTGCGGTTACGCTGCGGTGGAGCGACGAGTCCGACGGCGGGCGGGAGGGGCTGATCGCTGCCGGCCTGCCGGAGTCGGGCTCGCTTGCGGGGTGGGTGGAACCCACCCTACCGGCGGCGCCCGGACCCGATTTCACCGGCGATGGTCAGGTTGATTTCCGCGATGCGTTTCTTTTTGCGGGTTCGTGGGAGGAGGCGGGCCGCGTCTATCGCAATATTGCGGTCGCCGAGGACCCCAACGGGGGCGTGGAACGCGCCAGGAGTAAGGCCGTGATTCGCGCAGAACCCCGGTTTCCCAGGGAGGCGATGGGCCTGGTCCTTCTCGTGGAGGCCTGGCACGGGGAACCGTAGGGTAGGTTCCACCCACCAACCGGCCGGGGACGGTAGTAGGGAGTGGTGGGTAGAACCCACCCTACGGCGTTACGGGAGGGCCTTTCGGTTCGTAGATTTCAACGTCAGCCCGATGCTGCGCCGGGGAGAGCTGAAGGTGGTACGACGAGCGACCATCGTTGCCCTGTTGATGGCTGTGAATTGGTGCGCCCGCGCGGAGACGACGCTATCCGTCTCCGGCGGGCGTTTTGTTGTCAATGGAACTCCCACCTTCCTTTTGGGAGTCAGCTATTACGGCGGACTGGGCGCCAGCCGCGAGACCCTCTTGGCCGACTTGGACGACCTGCAGCGCCTCGGCTTCAATTGGATGCGCGTCTGGGCGACCTGGCTCAATTTCGTCAACGTGGCGGCGCTTACGCCGGACGGCCGACCCCGGCAGCCCTACCTGGACCGGCTGGTTTGGCTGGTCGGCGAATGCGACCGTCGGAACTTCGTCGTCGATGTCACGCTGCATCGCCATCGCTCCGAGGACGCGCAGCGCATGTTGCCCGACCTCGCCTCGCACCTGCGGGCGGTCGAGACGATCGTCCTCGCGCTGCGGTCGCATCGCAACTGGTATCTGGATCTGGCCAACGAACGGGACATCCGCGACGCGCGGTTTGTCTCTTTTGAGGAGTTGCGGCGGTTGCGGGATCGGGTGAAGGAGCTGGACCCCGACAGGCTGGTGACGGCCTCGGGGGCGCCCAAACAGGACGATCTGGACGAGTACCTTGGTAGAGCGAAGCTGGACTTTGTCTCCCCGCATCTGCCTCGCAACGCCGCATCTCCCGGCCAGACGGCGGGTCGAGTCCGCCAATTGGCCGGCTGGATGGAGGAACGGGGTCGGACGGTCCCCATCCACCTGCAGGAGCCATTCCGGCGCGGTTACGGGGAGTGGCAGCCGAAAGCGGAGGACTTCTTGACCGACCTGGAAGGCGCCCGGGCGGGCGGGGCCGCCGGCTGGTGCTTTCACAATGGCGCCCAGCGCGGGGCGCCGGACCAGCAACCCCGCCGCTCGTTTGACTTGACGCGCCGCCGGCTGTTCCAGCAGTGGGACGGCGAGGAACGCCGGTTCCTGGAGCTGTTGCTCAGACCCAGATAAATTTTTACAGGCATGAAAGATTTGTCTTGATTTTCGTTTTTCCACTGGCATAGTCGTACTTGGCGCTCCGGCGTCAAAGTTCGGACCTTGCGAGATCGATTGCCACGGGATTCCGCTTGACTGTCTTACCTGCTCGCACGTCCATGGTCTATTCGCTTCGAACAAGTCTGGAACTACCATTTTGGTTGCGCTCATGGCGCAACCCAGTCAGAGGAGTCGTATTGTGAAGATTTACGTAGGGAACTTGCCGTATGAGACGACCGACCAGGATCTGAAGGCGAAGTTCGAGGCATTCGGGCAGGTGGACTCGGCGTCGGTCGTGATGGACCGCGACACGGGCCGTTCCAAGGGGTTCGGGTTCGTGGAAATGACGGACAAGAGCGAGGCCCAAGCGGCCATCGCGGCATTGGACGGCAAGGACCACAATGGGCGTGCGTTGAAAGTATACGAGGCCCGTCCCAAGACCGAGAGCCGCGGCGGCGGCGGTCGCGGTTACAGTGGTGGGGGCGGCGGGTACCAGAACCGCAACCGCTGGTAAGACGCGGTCGCAGGAACGTCAACCGGACCTTAAGCGAGGCTCTCCCGCCGGTTGGGGCGGGGGAGCCTTGTTGTTTGGGGACAAAATAGGACCTATCGGACCCATAGGACCCGTGGGAAGGGCCAAGGCGAGCGCCGCATGGCCCCCGAACGCCGCTGGATTGAGCGGGAGGCGCCTCAGTAGGGACGGGGGCGCGAGCGGTCGCGGAAGCCGCCGCCGCCGCGGCTCTCGGTCTTGGGACGGGCTTCGTTCACGCGTAGCGTGCGGCCCTGAAAATCCTGCCCGTTCAACGCGTTGATGGCGGCCGTCGCTTCCGCTCCTTCCGTCATCTCCACGAAGCCGAATCCTTTCGAGCGCCCCGTCTCCCGATCGGTGATGATCGTGGCCGATTCCACTTGCCCGAAGGCCTCAAACGCCTGCCTCAAGTCCGCCTCGGTCGTGCCGTACGCCAGGTTTCCGACATAGATCTTCACGGTCGTCCTACTCCTCAAACAGTGGGGTTGGTTGATGCGCGTGGCGCATAGTGTGTTCGTTCAGCTTCTTTCTCCGCGACTGGGGGACCAGGAGATGGGCGTGACGGCGGAAACCACCAGGTGGAGTGGTGATGGGGCAGGCTTCCGATCGTCCCGAAAATCCGGCATGAGCGTTGTCGAATTTATACCATCGCGGGCGGCCCAAAGCAACCCCAAAGCGCGCCCGAACCGGTCCTTTCCCGGTCGTCGAAGGGAAGTGTCTGGTTCATCCCATGGGAGCGATACGGAGCCGATCAGGGGGCGGGGTCGAAGCCCGCAGGTAACTCTCCCAGGGGAACGTTCGTCAGCGTCACCAGCGATCCGGGCGCGACCGTGACAGCACCGCCCTTGTAAGGTTCGACCCGGTTTTCGTGGTACGGGTCGGCGGTTTCCATCCAACGGAAGGGGGCGGGAGCGCCGGCGACTTCGACCTCCAGCGGCGCGGTTCCGCGGTTGAGCAGGACGACCGTCGCCTCGTCGCCTGGACCGGCAAAAGCGGTGACCAGGAGGTCGGCTTGATCGGTCTCGGCCCCGATGCGCGCCATGCCCCTCAGGATGCGCCGGCTGTAGGCGCCAAAGACGCGCAACTGGTGGCTGCCGGCCTTGGGCACGAAGCCGTGCTCCTCGTCGATCACGCACAAAGTCCGCGTCCAGCCGAACGACGGTTGAACCACGTTCAAAAGCCCCCAGCAGTATGCGATCGCGCAGGCGTCCGCCAGCGTCAGGTTCTTGTGGTACAACTGGCCCATCGTCAAGGCCACTTTATAGCTCTGAATCTGGTAATTGCTGTTGTTGATGCACAGCTCGGTGGAAAGAAACGGGCGATCCTTGGTGAGTTCGCGCCATTGCTTCAGGAGAGCGTCGTAGTCGTCGGGCGCGGTGAAATGATTCTGGTAGTCGTACATGTGGGTGGCGGCGAAGTCGATGAGTTTCCAGACTTCCGGCTCGGCGGTGAAGACCTTGGCGCGCTCGATGCCGCCGGCCAGGTTGGAGGAGTCGGCCATGTGGATTCTCACCTTGGAGAAGCCGGCGGCGTCCAGTTTGCGGCGCAGCGCGTGGACCATGGCGTACCAGATGTCGGCGGGCTGGCCGGCCTCGTTCTGGATGCCCATGACGTCGGGCGGCGCGCCCGCCTTGGCCTGCGACGCCTTGCAGTAGGCCAGCATGGCGTCGGACCATTTTTCCGGGTCGGCCACGCTGCGCGTGCGGCCTTCCCGGTCCGTGACGGGATTGCCGTCCTTATCTTTATAGACCTGGTTCATCCAACTCGGCAGCGCCCAGAACTCGAACCAAACCTCACCCCCCAGCGAGCGGATGGTCTTGATGTAGTTAAAGTCGCTGATTTCGCTGTTGGGGAAATTGTCGCCGTAATAGTGCGGCAGGCCGTAGGCGAGGTCGTCCCAGTTGTCCATGCTGGGCAAGAGGCGCGTGCCGATGGGATACTCGCGCTGGATGCGCAGGTTGTACTCGCAGACCATCTCCCACCAGCGGCGCTTGCCCTCGGGGGAGAGGAGCCGGTAGGCCAGGGGCGTGGTGATGCCGCCCCAACCGCGCATGGTCTGGTGGGTTTGGGCGGGGTCGAGCGTGACGCGCGCCTGGGCGGTTTCGGGCTTGACCAGCGTGCCCGTCATGCGGCAATTGCTTCCTGTCAATTGCAGCTGGTGCCGGCTGACGGTCAGGAGGCAGGTTTGGCGGAAGACTTGCACGTCGTTGACGTGGAGGGTGAGGCCGAGGGCGTGGTCCACGGTGATGCGGAGTGAGCGCACGGCGCCGGTGTAGGGAGTCTCCTCCTCCTGGGAGCGCAGGAGCGGCATGCGGCGCTCCCGCTCGGCGTTCTGGGCCGCGGACAGTCCAAAGGAGTCGTAATAGCGCTGGTAGAGCGCGACCTTAGTCTTGTCGACCCACACGGAGAAGCCCCCTTGGGGTCCGGTGAACACCCAGCGCAGGCCGCCGTCGGGCAGCTCCAATTCGGAGAAGACCAGGGTGCGTACGAACAGAGCGGGAAGCATCTCGGAGAAGTGGACCGGCTCCAGGCCCTGACCACCGCCCCAGATGCGCACGGTCGTGCCGCCGCGGGCGAACTTCTCGCCCGCAAGACCGGCGGGTGGGCGCCACTCCGGCAGCGCCAGCGACTGGGCGGAAGCGGCGGCGGCACAGGTGAAAAGGGCGACAACGACGGCATGGCGAGGCATGGGCGGACTCCTTCACGTTTCGGGGTTTGCAAGTCTATTAACGTTAACAAGAATGGCGCGCCAGCGCAAGCAAAAGTGTGGGACTCATGGGACCTATGGGACCTCTGGGGCGAATGCGAACAGGGAAAGGGAGGCCGGTCCGCGGCAGGCGCCGGTGTTAATGCTTGCGCGCGCGGCGGGGGGATGCTAAATTAATCCGGTTAACCCCTCGCGTCCGGCATCCGTCGATTGGCAGTTTGACTTGCGGGTTCGCCCGCCTGGTGCTCGCTTGGAGCACGGGAGTCTTCGATGGCCCTTTCTGCGTCGGCAACCCGCGGTCTCCTTGCGGCCTTGGCGACCTGCTTGGCTGTCCTGCAGAGCAGCTTCGCGCAGCTTCCCTCCAATCCCTTGTCTGCGACCATGCAGGACCATCTCCAAGTCGATCTCAACAACAACGCCCAGGCGGATCCCGGCGATACGCTTCGCTATACCATCATTATCGACAACCCCGGCCCGACGGATGCGACCGGCGTGGTCCTGACCATCAACCTGGATCCCAATACGACTTTTGTTCCCGGCTCGCTTTCCAGCGGCGTATTGGCCATCGACGACCATTATGCCGAGGTCCTGACGCATACGCCTTATCAAGTATCCGCGGCCACGGGCCTCCTGGCCAACGACGGTTCTCCGGCGGGAGCGCCCTTGTCGGTCATCGGATTCAGTCCGAGCAGTACGCTGGGCGGCGCGGTGCAAGCCGCGTCGGATGGTTCCTTCACGTACCTGCCTCCAGCCGGCGGGGTAAACGTCACGGACCGCTTCCTCTATCTCATCAGTGACGACCTGGGGAACATGGCGATGGCGACGGCCGAACTGGAACTGATCGGGCCGGTCGTCTGGTACGTGAATAACGCCGCGGCGGCCGGCGGCAACGGGACTTTCTACGCGCCGTTTGACTCATTGGCGCCGCTCAACAATGCCGGCAGCGACGTGGACGGGGCGGGCGAGACGATTTTCGTCTACGAAGGCAATGCAACGTATGCGGGCGGGCTGGCGCTGGAGGCGGGGCAGGAGCTCCTGGGCCAGGGCGTGGACCTCGTGGTCGGGGGGCGGCTGATGGTGATGGCCGCAGGGCGGCCCACGCTGACGCGCGCCGGCGGTCCTTGTCTCGTGCTTGCGGCCGGCGGCAACAGCGTGCGCGGACTGAACCTGGACGACGTCACCGGCGCCGGCATCACCGGTGCGGCGCTCTCCGGCGCCTACGTGTTGCAGCAGATGGCGATTACTCGCAACGCCGGCGATGGCGTCGTCCTGGCCAACAGCGGCGCGGCCACGCTCAACCTTTCGGACGTTTCCGTCGAGACGACCGCGGGTCGTGGAGTGGCCGTTACCGGCGCCAACCTGGGACTTTCCGGCGAGGTGTCCGGCGTGATCGCCGTGGGCGGAGCAGGACTGGATATATCCGGTTGCGCCATGGACGCGACCTTCCACCTCGTCGCGGCGACCCAGCCCGCCGGCATGGGCTTGCGCCTTCAGAACAACAGCGGCACGACCCGCATCCAGTCGCTGGCGCTCAACAACGGCAATGACACGGGACTCCACGTCTCCAGTGCGGGCACGGTCCACGTCGCCGGCGACGGCAACACCATAAAAACGACCAACGGTGTGGGACTCTCCGTAACCGGCACGACCTTTGTGGGGCGATTCCAGAGCATCTCAGCCTCCAACGCCGCGCATGGCATCGTGCTGTCGGGCATCAGTGGCGGGAGCCTCACCGTCACGGGCGTGGGCTCATCGGCAGGCTCGGGCGGAACGCTCGAGAACATAAGTCAGGACGGCGTCCTGCTGACGAACGTGACCGACATCTCGCTCGCCAACATGCTGGTGCAAGTCTGCGCCGACAACGGGTTGGAGATGAACGGCGTCTCGCGAGTGATCCTGGACAACCTGAGCATCAGCAACACGGGCGGTCACGGCGTGACGGGAACGGGCGTGAGCGACCTGACCCTGCGCAACGGGTGCAGCGTGCAATTTGCAGGCGACGGTCCGGGCGAAGACGGCCTCTACTTCGCCGCGCCGGGCGTCAACAACCTGCTTGGAACGGTCAACGTTTTCGACAGCGCCGTGAGCCATTTCCGCAACGATGGCCTTTCGGTCTCCAACCTCAGCGGTGCGCTGGTATTGACCGTGAGCGGGAGCAGCTTCTCCGACAGCGCCAGTACGCCGGAAGGCGGCAGCGGGATTCTGCTCTTGGCCAACGGAACGAACCAGAGCACGCTCACGGTGCAAGGCGGATGCAGCTTCTCCAACCTGCGGTTGGACGGCGTGCTGGCTCGCTCGAATGGCGACAGCAGCCGCGTCGTGACGAGCGTCATCGGCGCCACGATTCAGAATGCCGCCGCGGGCGGGGGCGGAGGCGGGATCAACGTGGGCGCGTCCGGACCGTCCAGCGCCCGCGCAAGTCTCCTCGCGCGCGGCAACGCGCTCTCCAACCTGGCCGGTCCGGCCTTCGTCCTGCTTGCCGACGATCGCGCCCAGCTGGAGGCGACCCTCGGCGGCACGGGCCAGGGCAACAGCATGGACGGGGCGGCGGAGGGCGTTTTCATGCGCGTGGACGGCAGCGGCGCGGGCACGGCCTCCGGCGTGGCGCTGGTGCGGGGCAACACGATGGGCGCCCTCTCCGGCGACGGGGTGGAGGCCACGGCGCGTGACGGCGCCGTCTCGCTGGACCTGACTCTCGAGAGCAACTTCATGGGCGGCACCGGCGCAGTTTCGGGGAGGGCCGTGGCGCTTGACGCGCGCGACCAGGCGACGATCCGCTCACTCCTGCGGCTGAACGAGACGACCTCCGCCGATACCGGGATCGTGCTCACGTCGCGGGGGACGGCCAACCTGCAGTCCATTCTGCGCGCCAACAGCATCAACGCCACGCTGCCCGGCGCGGACGGCCTGTCCGCGAGCACGCTGGACGCGGGCGCCACGCTCTGCCTGAATCTGAACGCGACCGGCGCGGTCGATTTCCGCAACACCGCTCCGCAGGGCTATCGCGTCACGCGCGACCTCGGGTTGGGGACGTTTCTCGTGGAGGGTCTCGTGGGCGCTCCGCCCTTCAGCGATGCGGCGGTGGAAGCCCTGCTGGAGGCCAACAACAGCGGCGACGCGACCGTGGACGGCAATAACAATTTCGGCACGGGCGCCTGTACGACTCCGGCGCTGCCGGCGCCGTAATCTTGGGAGGGAAGAGCGGACATGACGGAACCGTTCCTGGCGGAGATCAAAATCGTCTCGTTCAACTTCGCGCCCAGGGGTTGGGCTTTGTGCAACGGGCAGCTGTTGCCCATCAACCAGAACCAGGCGCTGTTTTCGCTCTTGGGGACGACCTACGGCGGGGACGGACGAGTGAACTTCGCCCTGCCGGACCTGCGCGGGCGCGCGCCCATCCACTGGGGCGCCGGTATCACTCTGGGGGAGCGGGGCGGCGAGCAATCACACACGCTGTCGTTGGCGGAGATGCCCGCGCATACGCACGCCATGGCGGCCTCGGCGGACAACGCGACCTCCAACTCGCCGCAGAATGACGTTTTGGCGGGCGCGCGCCGTCCCCTCTACCGCGAGCCTGATCCGTCGGCGTCGCCGGCCATGCCGACGCCGAGCGTGGGCGGTTCGCAGGCGCACAGCAACATGCAGCCGTTTCTGACCCTGAATTTCGTGATCGCCTTGCAGGGGATTTTCCCCTCGCCCAATTGACGGAGAAGGAGCTCATGGCTGAGCCTTACGTGGGAGAGATTCGGATGTTTGCGGGCAACTTCGCGCCCACGGGCTGGATGTTCTGCGAGGGACAGCTCTTGCCCATCAGCGAGAACGAGACGCTCTTTCAACTGATCGGGACGGCTTACGGCGGCGACGGCCAGAGCACCTTCGCGTTGCCGGACCTGCGCGGCCGCATCCCCCTCCACGCGGGCAATGGATTCATCCTGGCGGAGACCGGAGGCAGCGAGAGCGTAACGCTGACCGTCAACCAGCTTCCCGCGCACTCGCACCATTTGCCCATCTCCAGCCAACAGGCGACCCAGGTCGGGCCGGCGGGCAACGTACTGGCGCAGGCGGAGGTGGACATCTACGCCGCCGCCGGTCCGCCGGCGACCCTTGCGCCCGGCGCCGTCGGCTCGGCGGGAGGCTCACAACCCCATGACAACATGATGCCGTTCCTGTGCATTCATTTCATCATTTCGTTATTCGGCATCTTTCCATCGCCGACGTGAGGAAAACATGGCGGATCCATTCGTGGCCGAAATCAGAATATTCGCGGGCAACTTCGCTCCCAGAGGTTGGGCCTTCTGCAACGGGCAGTTGTTGCCCCTCTCGCAGAACACGGCGCTGTTCTCGCTTCTGGGGACGACTTACGGGGGCAATGGCATCAACAACTTCGCCCTGCCGGACTTGCAGGGGCGCGTGCCCATGCAGCCGGGGCAGGGGCCGGGACTGTCGTTGCGCAACCTGGGCGAGAGCGGGGGCAGCGCGACGGTAGTGCTGACGGAGAACGAGATGCCCGCGCACAGCCACGCGCTTTCGGCCACGAGCGCGCCGGCGGACGACGACGACCCGGCAGGCAAGATGCTGGCGACCGCCGCGGCGGGCGTTCACGTGTACGGCCCGGCGCAGAATCTCGTGAACCTGGGACAACCGGACGGCGCCGCGGGCGGTTCGCAGCCGCATAACAACATGCAGCCGTATCTCGCCCTCACGTTCATCATTGCGCTGGAGGGCGTTTTTCCGCCCAGAACCTAGGAGAGGACGATGGAGCACGACACGCGGGCGAGGCCGACTTTACCGATGTCCCGGCGGACGTTCCTGGCGGCGACGGGCGCGGCGCTCCTGACGCCCATGCCCCTGTCAGGCGCCGTCGATGGTCCCGCGGGCAGTTTTGCGGCGCCGTTGGTACGCGTGGGGTATCTGCGCGAGGGACGTTGCGTCAGTCCGGCGCATCTCGCCGCCGATCCGGATTTCCTTCGACGCGATGCGGCGATGGCGCTGCGCGGCCCCTTTCCCGATCTTCTGCATCCGACGTGGCGGCGCGCGGACTCGTTCACGGTCAGTCTGGAGTATCCGCACGTTCCCGGCGTGTCGGTACTCGCCATGAACTATCAGAACGGTCCGGCGGTCAACTTCAGTTGCGTACATCGGCAGGTGGTTCCCAACGTGGTTGATCGACCGTTGACGCTGGTGGTGGAGAAGAGGGAGGGCGAGAGGATCGAGCGGCAGCGGCTGGAGTGGGGATGCGGGGCGTTGCCCCTGGCAGGCGGAACGTGGGTACTGGCGATGCTGCCCGCGCCGGGTTGGAGCGAGTTTCCGCCTTGGGACGCCGCTTTGGGCAGGTTCGTCGCCCCGCCGCCGCATTGTCTCCTCGTGCATGTGGAGTATGCGCGGGCCCTCGGGCCGGAGGTGGACCAGGCATGAATGGGCGCCGGATGAACGTGGGCGAAATCGCCCTTCGCCCGATCCGGGAGGAGGACATGGGTTTCTCTTTCGCGTGTACGCATCGACGCGACAAGAGGCTGGCCCGTGCCCTGGTCGGAGGAGATGAAGGAGGCCTTCCTGCGGCAACAGTTTGCGGCCCAACATGCCTACTACCAGGAACACTATGCGGGCGCGGCGTTCGACGTGATCCTATGGGACGGCGTAGCGGCGGGACGGTGGTACGTGGCCAGATGGACGGATGAAATCCGCATCGTGGACATCGCCCTCCTGCCCGAGTACCGCGGTCGTGGGGTGGGGACGAGACTGGTGGGAGAGATTCTGGCCGAGGCGGGACGCAAGGGCTTGCCCGTCTGCATCCACGTGGAACGGGACAATCCCGCGCATGGCTGGTACTGCCGGCTCGGATTCCGCGACGTTTCCGACCACGGCGTGTACCGGCGGATGGAATGGAGGTCCGAGGCTCAGTTGAAGACCGCTTCGTAGAGAAAGCCCGCTTCGTCGCGTCCCACGGGCACGATGAAGAGATCGAAGGCGCCGAGGGCAGGATGGGAGAAGGGATGCGTCTTCTGGGGCAGCGGATGCTCCAGGGGGCCGCGGAAGATGAGGGAAAAAGGGCGCTGCGCGCCGGTGCAGGAGACGAGAGTCAGAGAAAGTTGTCGGGAGGGGCTTGCCGCCACGCTGAAGACTTGGCCGATACAAGGCCGAAAGGTAGCGGGCGTAAAGGTCTCCAGCATGATTTCCCTCCCTCGTAGTTGCGCAGCGTGCTGCGCGTGTCTGGACTGCGGCTGCTTGCTGCCGCTGCGCACGCCGGCAGGACGCAGGCTGAAGCCTGTACTCCGCATGGCGGCGGTACGGCGTAGTTGCGCAGCGTGCCGCGCGTGTCTGGAGTGCGGCTGCTTGCTGCCGCTGCGCACGCCGGCAGGACGTAGGCTGAAGCCCGTACTCCGCATGGCGGCGGTAGAGAGAGATTAAACCACGGGAGTTGCCAAGGCAAGCGGACCGTCGGCGCGCGAGCGCCGTGGAGAATGGACCATGAAGACTGAGACATGCAGGTGGGTCGTGCTGGCGCTGCTGGCTGCGGGCCTTACATGGGTCCGTCCCGCGCGGGGCGAGACGCTGGTCGTGCCCATCGGGACGCTGCCCGCCGGCGCCAGTATCACGCTGAAGTTGGACGCGCTGATCAACGCGCCGCTCTCGCCGCTGGTTTCTTCCGTAACCGCGCAGGGCGTGATCGAGGCGGCCGGCGTGGCGCCCACCGTGACCGACGATCCCGACACCGCCGAACCCCTGGACCCCACGGTCACCCAGCTGGCGCCGCGCCCCTTGGCCGAGACCGAGGTCGTACTGGATGCCAGCGGGTTTCTCATCATCCGCGACGTGCATGCCGGCGGACGGAACAATCAATTTCATTTGGGCTACGACGCCGTCGCCGAGCAGCTTATCATCAGCGATCCCGCCAGCCTGATGGCGGCCCTGGTGGGAACGCAGGTTAATGAGCACCTGGTGCGCGTGGCCACGGGAGAGATCTGGGGGAATCAGGTACGGTTCGAGATGAACGACGGCGACGACGGCCTGACGCTGGACCTGCCCGGCGGGGCGCCGGGCTTGCTCCTGGACAAGTTGACGGCGTGGGGCGGGATGGGCGATGACTTTTTCCAGCTTTTCGGACTTGTGCATACAACGATGGAGATTCTGGGCGGGCCGCAGGGAGCGGCGGATGTGCTCGGGCTGGATGCCGAGTTTCTGCCGGTAGGCGTGGCGCCGGGGGAGTTGACGGTCTCGGACCGGCGGCCCATCGTGTATGCGGAGATCGAGAAGGTCTCGATACTGCATCCAGCGCCCACGGCGACCCCGACGCGGACCTTCACGCCGACGGCCACGCCCACGCGCACGCCGACGCCGACGGGAACGGCGACGCGCACGCCGACGCCTACGGCGACTCCGACCGTGACGGCGACGTGGACGCCCACGCGCACGCCCACGTTTACTCGCACCGACACGCCGACGCGGACGTTCACGGCCACGCCGACGGCGACCGGTTCCCCCTTGCCTACGGCCACGTCCACGGCGACGCGCACGTTTACCCCTACCGGCACGCCCACGGCGACTGGCACGTCGACAGCTACCCGCACGCCCACGCCGCCGGCCACTCCGCCCGGCAACGACCTGTGCGTGAACGCGAGGGCGATTGTGTCCGTGCCCTATGCGGAACTGCTAAATACGCGCTCCGCCACGCGCTCGCCGGACGATCCGCTCCAACCGTGCACGTTCGGCTCGGGGTATCCCAACAGCCGTTCGGTGTGGTATCGCTACCGTCCCCTGGCGGACGGCAAGGCGGTGGTGACGGCGGGCGGGTACGATACGGTCGTCAGCATCTGGCAGGACGCCTGCTGCGGATCGTGGACCGGGCTGGTCGCGTGTGTGGATGCTTTCGGGCGGCTGCAAGCCGAACAGTTCGGGTTTGGGGTGCTGGCGGGACATACCTACCTGATTGAAGTGACGGAGTACGGCGACGGCCTCGGCGGTGACTTGGTGTTCTCGCTGAACGGACCCGGTGCTGCGACGCCGGGAAGCGTGGCGTGTACGCCCACGCCGGGGGCGGGCGGGGGCGTGGGCGTGGAGGCGACGCCGATAGCGCCGGTGGGCGCGGTGGGTTCGGCGCCGGACTACAATCGCGACGGCCGCGTGGATGCGCTGGACCTCCAGCTGCTCTTGGAGGCGCGCGAGAAGGCCGCCCGCGCCTCGGATACGGCCGGCCTGCCGGTGGACTACCTGGAAGTTCTGCGTTTCAGCGAATGGTGGGGGCGGCAGGTAAGCCAGTAAACCTAATGGGCCCGGGAGGAATCGAACCTCCAACCAACTGATTAAGAGTCAGACAATCATGCGGCTCTGTGCAGCACTTTGCGGCACAGAGTCACATTCGTTTGCAGCCTCTGCCATAGCGTATTTCACAAAAATCAAGTGCCGCAAAGAACTGCGTTGACCTGATCTCCAAGGCAGTGCTATCCGTAGGTATAACCGTAGGTATAGAATTGGAGAAACCATGGCCGAGCGTCCGTCTCTGACTGTGCGCACCATCGAGGCCACCCCTCCCCCCGCGTCAGGTTTTCTCGATCTGCCCGACGGCGATCCGCCGGGGTTGCGACTCCGAATCTACGCATCCGGCCGCCGCACGTGGTATTTGCGGTGCCGCGTTCGCGGAGGTCCGCCGGCGGCCCATCGGATCGGCAGCTACGTCGCCCGCTCCACCGGCCGAGCAGGCGATTACTCGCTGGCTGAGGCACGGGAGCAGGCCCGGTCCATGCTGGCACGCGCCAGGGCGGGCTTACCACCGCGCGAGGTCCAATCTCCGTCCGCCGGAGCATCCCTCACCCTGAGGGACTTACTCCACACTTACCTGGAGCGGCGCGGCCTCCACCTGCGCCGGGCAGGGGAGCGCCGGCGCGCCATCGAGACCGGGCTAAAGGCCTTTCTGAACCGCCCCGCGGCAGAGATCGGGAGGCGCGAGTTGCGGGCGCGGCTAGAGTCCATCGCCTACGGCAAGGGCGGGAGGCGACCCGCTCCCATCGCGGCCAACCGTCTCCTGGCCTACGTGCGCGCCCTCTACTCATGGGCGGTGAAGAGCGACCTTCTGGACGCCTCTCCGGCAGCCGGCATCGGTCCCATCGCGCCGGAGCGGCCCAAGACCAGGGTTCTGGCGCCGGCAGAGATTCGCCGACTCTGGATGCATCTGGAGAGCACGGACAACCCTGTCTCCCGCGCGCTGCGGCTCATTCTGTTGACCGCCCAGCGGCCGGGCGAGGTCTGCGGCATGAAATGGGCCGAGCTCGATCTGGAAGCCAGGTCATGGACCATTCCGGCCGGTCGCTCCAAGACCCACCAGGAGCACCGGGTACCCCTCAGCCCCGCCGCTGTCGCCGTGATCAATGCCTGCCCACGCGACGGCGAGTACCTCCATCCCGGCCGATGGGGGCGGACGCCCTGCCTCGCGCCGGGAGCGCTCAGCCATGCCCTGGCGCGGTGGCGGAAACCGCGATTGGTCAAAACCCGGATCGAAGGGGAGTGGCGGGAAGTGGGGATCGTGCCGCCGCTGGGGCGCGCCGTTCACCCCGACTTGCGGCGGACGGCGGCCACGATCATGGCCGAGGCGGGGAATCCGCCGCGATGTCGTCCGGCGCATCCTCAACCATGCGGATCGGGAAGTTACGGCTGTCTATGACCGCTACTCATACCATCAGGAAATGCGGCTGGCGCTCGAGCTGCTGGCGGCGCGGATTCGGAGATCGTGGCGCAGTGCGGAGCCGTCGTGGTGGAACCGCCGGCGGTGTGAAAGCCCCCTCACCCTATATCCCCGGCGGCCCCCGGAGGACGGGATCATCCACCATCCTGAGTACGCCGCAGACCACGCCCCAAAGTCGCAGGTCCTGCCGCACCAGGATCGGGATAGGCAAAGTCAAGATCACTCGTAACCAGCGCTACATGTTTGTCTGTTTCCACGTAGCGGGCCAGCCACCGTTTGCCGATGGATTCGGCCAGCACTACCACGTCGCCGGGTGCGGGCTTGCGGTTGCGCTCAATCAATAGATAGTCGCCTTGGAGTATGCCGAAGCGGGTTCGCGGCACCTCGATATCGCACGGCCGCAGGTCGAGCGTCCCGACAAAACCAATGGCGGGATGACGATGCCGGTACCGGCTCGAAATCAGGGATTCCCGGCATAGGGACCGGCTGGGGCGGCGTCTCCTCATGCCTGGCGGCCCCACCACCACGCGATCCGGCCGATGATCCGGTCGTGCGGCTCATTGGCGGAGACCGGAATGGGCGCAAAATCCCATACAGCCGGTCGCCGTCGCTCGTCAGCAGGGCCAGTTGTGCTTCAGTTGCAGGCGCAACCGCTGATGGCGCAACCGTCATCATCGAGCCGAACGGCGACCATCTGGCCGTCGAGAGTCCGCGCGTCGCGGGCGCCATGGTGGATAGCCACAATGAAATCAGGGCCGAGGTCGGACACATCGACTCCCCAGCGACGCGGATGCAGGTATATTCCTTGGGGTTCCGGCACCATTTGCGCACGATCACCGCACTCCTCGACGTCCCGTTCCCGGATGTCCTGAGAACCCGAGACCGACGCGGCGATCCCACCCGACACGATGGGAATGGCGACCAGTTCGCCGGCTATGCGGCGTGCCTGGGGAATTGGGACAAGGTCACGGAACGAGGGACGAAAATCAGTCGGGAAAGGAGGAGTGACATGGAGAAACCGTGGTACAAGCAGAAAACGACGTGGGCGGCGCTGGCCGCCGGGGGCGTGGTCGCCGTGGGCGCGATTTTCGGGTTTCTGTCGCCCGAACAGATTCGCGCGCTCTACGACCTGGCCATCGCCGGCGCCATCATCTTCCTGCGCCAGGCGGTCAACAAGATTCCCAACGCGGGATGAACCGCAGACGGACCGAATGCCCCCGGTGGACCTACCTCTCCCCCGGGGGCGTTTGTTTGGGTGTCGCCAAGGAGGTCTTGTCGCCCGCGCCCACCATGAACAAGTCGTAGACGGATTGCGCGAAATCTTCGCCGCGTTTCTTGCACCGGGCATAGCTGATCAAAGCCGCAACGGCGAACAAAGCTGTCCAAGATGCGAACGGGTAAGCATGGTCGCACCGACAAAAAAACGCCCAGAGCAGACCGGCTAAGGAAAGAAGCGCGAGCAGCGAAAACACTGCAAGTAGGGCGCGGAACAGGCCGTATTGGGCGTTGAAGATAAGCGGGCGTGGGCTGGTTTCGCCCACGGCGCGGTAAATGAGAAAGAACAACTCGCGGTTCATTTTGAGGCGCAGTTCACGGGCGCGAACTCGCGGACAATCCGGCGGCAGGTCGGGGTCGGTGGAGACGCCGAGCCGCTCACGGATGAGGGCCAGCAGGCGGTTCCTGTAAGCGGCGGAAAAATGGTCGTCGTCGGGCAGCAGCCAGCGTTCGGAAGGGAAACCGCCCCAGAGCGGCTTTAGGATGCGCCGCTCGACCACCCACTGGCTCAAGCCTTGGAGCAGCAAGCCGGTGACGTAGCCCAGCGCGACGAGGATCGAGGTTTCCGCCAGTCCGCCGGCGAAATCCAGCGGCAACGTCCAGCCGAACAACCCTGCCAGCACCTGCACGCACCACAGGAACACCAATCCCGGAATCAGGTTGGCAACGAAATCGTAAAGATCAAAGCGCGCGATCATGAGCGGTGGCCAATCGAATATCCGTTTGCTACTGAGTCGTAGGTGCAAACAACGTTTCCTTCGGACGTCAGATAAAGGTGCTTGCTGTCCAAGTGATAGGCGTAGTTGCCATACGCAGATTGTTCGCCGGGAACCGAACCTTTAGAGATCACGATTTCCTTGGGATTGGTGAGGTGCAGCCAATTCAGCCACAATACCCACTACGCCGCCCGTGGTGCGAAACCTTGAAAACGCAGATGTTTGAAAAGCGCGCGAGCCATGGAATTTCTACTTGCCCAAGTGTGCAACTCTTGCCACACGCCATCGTCAATGTCGCCGGCAATGAGTGCCTTGACCCACGATCCTTCAGTAAGAGGACGTAGGCCGAGTTGTTCCACTCCCACCTCGAATTCGCGTTCCGAATCGCCTCTTGAGTCGGGTGCAAGGTGTAAAGCCCATAAGGGCTGTCCACCGCCTTGCAGCGTCGCCGACGAAAGGCCGCGGTAGTTGTGTGCTTGGCGTTCTGGCGGAGACGCTGGTAGGCATCCTAATCCTCCGGTTTGCCCTTGGCGTAACGCGAACTGAAGTCCGGGCGCGGTTTGGTGTTCGCAGTGTCCCAGAAATTCGTGATAGTGCATTTGCGGGCGAGCGCGGCCAACCCGTCCATGTGATCCATGTCTGGGTGCGCGTCTGGACGTAGCGGAACAGGTCCGTTCTGTTCCCGAGGTATCGGATTGGGTCGGTCTTCTGTCGGTTTGTCCCGCCGCCGTTACAGATGTCCACCATCATCAGGTTGCCGTCGGGCAATTCGATGATCGTGCAATCGCCATTGCCTACATCGAGGAAGTGCAATGTCATGCTCATCGGCTTTCCTTATTGTCTTGCCGTTCGTGAATCACACGCTTCCGGCTTTGTCGAGGCGGGCGCGGACGAGAGCGACCACCGCCTCATACACCGCCTCCCGCTCCCCAGCCGTCAACCCCAACACGTCAAACACTACATCGTCCAATGCGCGACGGTCGGGCTGGTGGAGTTCTGAAAATATGGGCAAAACGTCTCTTTGTTTCAGTGTTTCGAGAGCTTGCAATAGTTTATCTCGCTGTTGTTGAGTGAGCACGTGTCCATGCAACAGCAAAAACTGGGTAATTTCAGGTCCATAAGTTGTAAGCAACCCTTCGCCCAGATTTATACGCCCGAAAAGCTCTGTAATGAAGATGAAGCAGGTCGTATTCGCGATAGTATTGTTTATTGCTGCAATAGAACGGTCAAGCCAGTTCCCTACGAACATAATGTCACCTGCGAGAAGGTTTGGGTTATTGTTCAGGGGTGTCCAGCTGCGCTCATGTCTAAACCTTAAAATGACAAAATCAAAAGATTTTTGCTGACCCAAATCCCACCATCTCTGCCGTCCTGTGCAGCTCGGACGCCGGTGAAAGCCTTGCGACTCGCCCCATTTGATGTACTCGAGGGCGTTGGTGCCGCGCAGCTCGCTCTTATCCTTGAGGCACATGAAGATTTTGTACTTGAGGTCTTCGGGACGGATGACAATGGAGCGGCACTCGCGCGGACTCTTGATCACCGGCTTCAAAAACTCCTTCTCAATGCCCCACTGGCGGATTTTTTCGTCGTCGAGGTAGAAGAATTCGTTTGCGCCGGTTTTGATGCCGAATCGCACTTCGGCAATGTCGCCGAGGCGGACGAGTTTCCCTTTGCCCTTTTCGAGGATGGTGAAAAAGATTTCCGGTGCGCGTAGGTACTTGCCGCCCCATTTGTTGGCTTCGTAGCGGGCGGTCTTCACGTGAACGGTCTTGAGTTTCTGGACGGCTTCATCGGATTCGTCTTCGTCCTCTACAAGGCCTTCTTCGAGGAGTTCGCGTTGGGGACGGACGCAGATGCGCCAGCGGTCGGCGCTCTGTCGTTCGGTCGCGGCTTCCAGCGTCTTGAATGTGTCGGCGTCGAGGACGTCCTCGAAAGGGACTTTGAACATGACGAATCGGGCGGTCTTGTCGAGGCCGGTCTCGTGTTTGTCATCGGGCGGGGCGAGCAGGGCGATGATGGTGTTGACGTCGGCCTGGGCAAAGGAACGTTTCTTTTCGTTGTCGAGGATGAATTTGACGTGGCTGTGTTTGAGCAGGAACTCCTGCAGGTCAGCGCCGTAGCCGACACCGAGCCAACTGTTGGAGGTGATGAAGCAGAAGCTGCCGCGCGGGTTCACGAGCGACAGGCCGTGCAGGTAGAAGTAGATGTAAGGTCGCTTTTGCCGTCGAGCTTGCGGAAAGCGCTGCCGGGCTTGTAATGGAAGAAGTTGCGCCACGCGACGGCGACGGACGCCTGGAGCTTTGCCTTGTAGACCTTCTTTTGTTCCCTCCAGCGGGAGGTCTCGCCGCCAAAGTCGTCGGTCTTGCAGGTTGGTGGGGCGATCATCTCCTGGCGCACGTAGGGCGGGTTGCCGACGACGATGTCGAAGCCGCGCTTGTCGCCCTCGAAGATTTCCACGAAGGCGATGTCCCAGACGAACGGGACGTCTCTAACGGTGCGCAGGGCGTCGAGGGCCTCATCAATGCGGCGCAGCTCGGCCTGTTTTTCATCGCGTTCGGCGCGCCACTCGTCCTCCAATTTGAGCCGCTCCTGCTTGGCCTTACCAGTACCGATGCCGGGCAATTCGCCCTGTTCGAGGCGCGACTCGATCCGGCGGTTGAGTACGACGATGCCGTCCTGGAGGTCTTTGCTCTTGTGGTTAAGGACATCGCGGAAGAGAGCGAGCTCTTCGTGCTGGAGCATCGCTTCGGAAACGTCGCCCTCTCCCTGGTAGAAACGGAGTTTCCTGCCCTTGAGCCGGGTGATGCGGCCTTTGAGCGGGGCGGGGACGTGGGAATGGGCACGGTGGAGGCCGAAGTTGATCCCGCCGATTTCCTGCACGAGGCTGTCGCCGCACCGGATTTTGAAGGTGAGATTGGGAAGCAGGGGACGGAATTGGAGCTCGGCGGGCTGAAGGTCGGTCTCGACGACCAGTTGCAGCCATAGGCGAAGTTCGGCAATGTGGACGGCCCAGTCCATCACGTCCACGCCGTAGAGTTGTTCACCGATGATGCGGCGACGGCGTTCGTAGGGGGTTTCTTCGAGGCCGAGCTGGGCGTTGGCGCGGGCCTGGAGGTCGTCGAGCACAAGCAACATGCCGACGAGGAATGACCCACTGCCGCAGGCTGGGTCGCAGACGGTGGTTTCGCGCAGCACGCGGTTGAAGTCGGGCCAGAGTTTTTGCGCGGCAAGGGCGCGGTCGGCGGATTCTTTTTCAGTGGGGTCGTAGGCGAAGATGGCGTCGTAGAGGAGCGGCTTTGAGCCAACACCCAGGCGGTTGGCGAGCGCATCCACGAGGCTGAGCCGACACATGAGGTCAATTTCGACGCGCGGGGTGTAAAAGATGCCGGCACCGCCGCGGCGGTCGTCTTCGGCGCGGCCCTCGAAGGTGATGTTGACGAGGCTCTCATAGACGTTGCCGATCATTTCGGGGTCCACGGCGACTTCGATGTCCAACGGCGTGGACTCGGCGATGGTGAAGTTGTAGCGTTCAAGAAAGCCGGGAGTGCTGTCGTTGAAGGTATCGAAAAGCGTTGTGAAAAACTCATCCGGCAGCTTGGCATCGTGCTTATCGTCCAGCTTGTTCTTCGTGAACAGTCCCCCGTTGAGGTAGGGGGCTTGGGCTAATGCGGAGCGGATGTCATCGGGGAACTGGCGATGGCCGCCGTGGAACCCGTTGTTGAACGCCTCAAAGAACAGAACCGACAGCCAGCGGTCGAAGAAACTGTCCCCAGGCTGGCCGGAAATCCGGTAGGCGAACCAGAAATCGGACAAAAAGCGCGAATTGCCGCCCAGCCAGCGTTTGCGCTGGATGAAATAAAGGAACATCAGCCGGTTGAGCACTTGCAATGCTTAATAGTGCGCCCAGGCGGCGTCATTCGAGGTAGCCTGAAGACGGGCTTGGAGGTCGGCAAAGACCTTTTGGTAGTCAGAGAAGAAGCCCTCTGTGACGGCCTGGACGTTGAAGGCGTTGTTGAGCTTGTCGGTGATGGCGGTGATGGGAGGTTGGCCGTAGAGGTCCAGCTCATCAAGGCTGAACGCCAGCTCGCCGAGGCGCTCAAGGGTAGTGCGCGCGGGCGAGCCTACTTCATACGGCAGCGTGCGCAGCTCGATCTTGTCGTCGGTCCGCTTACGCGCCCAGACGAAGGCGGCCTGCGCCTGGTCGGACGTGATGTAGCAGAGCAGGTGTTCGGCGTGTACCGGCTTAAGCGCGCGTTGGAGCGCACGGCGGGCCGTGATGCCGGGCAACCGGTTATCCGGCCAATCCACGCGATAGACGGGCAAACCCGAGAGTTGGGCTACCGGATGGGCCGTGAGGGTCGCACTGACCAGCACCCGGCTTGGAGAAGGCGCGGCGCGAGGCCCCTGCGGCGAACCCCATTTCAGCGTTTTACGGAAAGATCGGTGAGGTTGTTGGACAGTCGGCCGGCGTTCAGTTGGGACTGGATTTCCTGCAACAACTTCGTCATGGGAAATCCTCCGCTTCGGTTGCTCTCGCCAGCCCCATCGAGCAGATGAGGCGCGGTTCGGCGGTCTCCGCTGGGTCGGCGTCGCTCACCTCACACAGGCTTTCGTCGGCTACGCGGTGCAGGGCGAGTTCGAGCAGCGCCTCGTCAGTGATCCCCAGGCGGATCTGGCGACTGATGGCGTCCTGGGCCGACCGCTTCAGCGGGAAACGCCAGACCAAGTCGAGCACGCTGTCGAGTTGCTGCAGCAGACGGGCGCTGAAGAGTGTAGGGTTGGCCTTCTGGATCGTGCGGTAACGATCGAGGCGGTCCCAGAGCTTGCGGCGAATGCTGCGCAGCGAACCAAGCTGTCCGCCGACAGTGTTCTGCTCCATGGCCGCAATTTCGACGCAGCGGGCGACCAACTCGTAGTGATTAGCGGTGTGCGGCACGGGCTGGGCGTCCGGGGGACAGGCGGCGGCGCGGAAGATGCTCGACAGGGACTGGGAGACGAGGTTACCGTGAGCGTCCACTCGAATAAGTGCATCCGCGCCGTCGGGGAACTTGAGATAAGCGATCGCGCCCGGGGGCTGCTGGGCGAAGTCCGACGTTTCAGGCAGAGCGCGGGTGGTGGAGATGATCGGCGGCAACGCCATTGCAGCCTTCCGATCCTCCTCCGAGGCGCTGTTCCAGACTTGGAGAGCAAGGCTGGCCAGGTCGATGTCCTCGTCGGACTCGTCGTCGTCCAACGTTCCGGCTTTTTCTGTATAGAGGTCTCGCAGCTTATTCGCGGCCTGCTCGCCGAAGAAGCATTCATCCGTGCCGATGACTTCCTGGTTCTGCTGGAGCCGTTGAAAAAGTCGTCCACGTAGCCGGATGATGCGGTCCACCCCATCAGCGGGGAGGAACGAATAGACGGAGATCGTGTCATGCTTCTGACCGATGCGATCCACACGGCCCGCACGCTGGATCAACCGGATGATGGCCCACGGAAGATCGAAATTGACGACGACGTGGGCATCCTGCAGATTCTGGCCCTCCGCGAGTACATCTGTAGCGACCAATACGCGGAGCTCTGTCTCCCGATTTCGCAGTCCGCCGTTGGTAGCGGGGCTGAAGCGCCGAGCGAATGAGACCGGATCGGCGGTCTGATTCGTTACTACGGCCAAGTCTGTGACGCCACGATTGCCCAGTTGTTCGCCCAAATAATCGGCTGTATCGGCGAACTGGGTGAAGACGAGGACCTTGTCCTGAGCGTGTTGTTGTGTGAGAAGGGCGGCGAAACATAGGTTTGGCATCGCGGTCAGGCAACCATGTCCCCTGCCCGCTTCAGGACGCCGAGCAGCGCCTGAGCGTCGGCTTCGAGGGCGCTTGCCAGCTCCGGTCGGAAGAACTTGGGATCGAGCCAGTGGAATCGATGGCGGAACTGCTCGTTATAGGCGCGATAGATCGCGGCCACGCGGGGCCTATATGCCTCAATCGTTGCTGCCGAAGACTGTCGGACCTGATCCACAGATGTTTCGATTCGGGCCGTCGTGTCGTCATCATCATCCGTCGCAACAAACTCCTCATCCTCATCGCTGATGGCCGTGTCCAGCATGGCGGCGTCCTGCGTACCGATGGGGATAGGGAGGCTGTTCTTAATCGCATGCAACGTGACGAGGTTGCGGATGATGTGCCGATCTATTGAACGCAGAAAACTGTATCCACTGGATTCCAGTCGCTTGAAAAGGTTCGTCCTGCAGAACCCGATGAGCCGGCGACCTGCGCGATTGAGGTTATCCAGGATGAGTCTCTGGTCTTGTTGGGCGCGGCAATCCGCGTCCTTCACGAGGAACTGGGCCATGCCATAGCGGGGAAGCGCCAAGTGTTCAATTACCTTCACGACATCGTCATGGAACAACCGCGCGTACTGGTCGGTGGGGTCGTCTTCGTGGAGGGAGAACGGGACAAGCTTGGGCTCGCGGATAGGGAAATATTCGGGCTTGCCGTTGAGGAGCACGAA
Source organism: bacterium (assembly GCA_015075175.1). Lineage (GTDB taxonomy): Bacteria > Hinthialibacterota > Hinthialibacteria > H5-UNCL2 > H5-UNCL2 > H5-UNCL2. Next base: position 403,360 of record JABTUV010000004.1, on the reverse strand, counting down.
GTAGCGTTGGCGCACTTCGTCAAACTTGGCGTAGTTCTTGATGATGAATTGTCGCGTACGGCGGACGAGGAAAAGGCGCATCAGGTCCCGCCAGTCCTCGGGGAAAGCACTCTGGTCGAATGCCCGCAGGGAACGGGTGGAAGTCTGAAATCGAGCGATGAAATCGGCGTCCGTCTTCCCAGCAGCTACCCAGGCCTGGAAAAACCGCGCGGGGCGGACGTGAAGATCCTGGTCCTCGTTTACAAAGAGGCGAAGCTGGTTGCTCAAATCAGTAAATTGCTTGTTATAGGGCGTCGCGGAGACAAGCAGGGCGCGCGAATCATTGCGCTCAATATAGTCCCGGATAACGCGATAGCGCCTGCCCTCTCGGTTGCGCAAATTGTGGCATTCGTCGATTACGAGCAGACGGTAGCGCGGCGCATCGGGGCGCCCCAACGTATCGACGACCTTACCGAGCGACAAGACCCGTCCGTTGATCTCGTATTTTTCGAGGTAGCCTTCCCACATCGGCGCGATCTTGGGCGGGCAGATCACGAGGACGTTGGTATGGTCGTCCTCTTGAAAGACGCGGGCGATTGCGGTCGCCATCATCGTCTTGCCAAACCCCACAACGTCGGCCAATAGAACGCCGCCGCGGCGATGGAGGTGGTGTGCGGCCAGCGAGATGGCCCTCTCTTGGAAGTCGAGCAGTGGGGTGCCCTTTTCCGCGAAGATGCGCGGCACGCGAAACTCGCGTTCGCCCTCGCGTGCCTCCTCGCAAAGATGATGCGCAATCTTGAGGTAAACGAGATACGGCCGCACCAATTCCGTGCGCGCCCAACTGGTCTCGATCATCTCGGCAATTTGGTCACTCAGATCGATGGCCATCTCGTCGCGCCAGCGGTCCTCGAACCACGCCTGTAACTTCTCAGCGGCGTCCTGTTCGACGACGTCCACATTGAGCTCTCCCTGGTGCGAAAGGCCAGCGAGGGTCAAGTTGCTACTGCCGACAAACCCAATGAGCGGTGTAGTCGCATCATTTCGACGGACGAGATAGAGCTTTGCGTGTAACGGATGCCGTAGGAACGCTTTCAAAAAGACCTTGCGGGCGCGTATCTGGGCAGCGAGGCGACGCAAGGCGGTTTCGGCCTGAGTCGAGGGCACGCCGAATTCCAGCTGCTCTCTGAAGCTTCCTGTAATGCGGTGCTTCAGCCGCGCCTGCATAGGACCGTCAGCAGCATCGCATCGGCGATTAAGGCCGGAGAGCAACTTCGTTGCTTCTTCCGGCGGGCGATGCATTCCGACAAGCAAACGACAAGCGCGGTGCTCTTCTCCCCCTGGCAAGTTTTCGACGAGATCGGCTAATTGGCCCCATCCACGGAGGTTGAGATACCCGACACAGAACGAGCTGGCGGTTGCGGCGGGCAAGACCGACTGGAGGCCGGTTACCAGCTTCAGCTCAATGTTGTCGAAGATGCGCGGCATTACAGTCAGTGTCTCGCAGTCAACCCAGATTGTGTCCAGAACCTGCTGGCGATCAGCCCAACAATGGATGCGGTGCACTCAAGGCGAAGGACATAGTCGGTCGAGCCACTGTGCGAGAGAGCAGAATTGAGTTTGGCACGGGTATCGGCTTTATTGAAGGACATGGGTTCCAGGCTAGCCCCCGTTCTCCCCATCTAGGTCCAACCGGAAATTCCGGGATGGCTCAGCAAAGGGGGAGTTGAGGATTGGGTTTTCAACCGTGACTTGCTTCAAGGCACCGCCCCCTTCTGCGAGACCGCCCCTCGAGGGGTCCTCGATGGGGAGGGTCGGGCTTCAGTCCACAACGGAGGGCAGGCCCAGCGGCAAGTGCGGAGGCCATGCCCTAGCGTTCATCGTTTTCGCCGGCGCGCGGCACCTCTCATGGATTCTAGCCGCTGCCGACCGTAGGTATAGCCGTAGGCATAAGGCGATTCGGGTCTACGGATAAGTGTCGTAAGTGCTTGATTTTACTAATGGGCCCGGGAGGAATCGAACCTCCAACCAACTGATTAAGAGTCAGCTGCTCTGCCTAGTTGAGCTACGGGCCCGTAAGGCGTTTTGTATACTGGGTTGAGAGATGGGATTTGAACCCACGACCGCCGGAGCCACAATCCGGTGCTCTACCAGCTGAGCTACTCTCAACGTAAACTTCTTCTCGGTTCGGCCATTCCGCCAAGGCCTTGGTACGCCTGGCTGGATTCGAACCAGCGACCAACAGCTTAGAAGGCTGCTGCTCTATCCATCTGAGCTACAGGCGCGTCCGCTTAACCGTAATCTCGCGGGACAGTCATGTCAAGCGCCCGCCGCAGTCGTAAAAACTACCAACCTCCCGTGCGGGCGTCAAGCGCCATTCGCCGCCCAAAGCCGACCGGTCATTTCAACCGAAACCCGTTGTCTGTTCGACCGCAGGGAGAAATCTCCTCCGGCGTCCGCCGGCAATCGCGCGCCCGGCGTAGGATTTCTCCCTTCGGTCGAAATGACAGCTGGCCGGTCGAAATGACAGCTGGCCGGTCGAAATGACAGTTGGCCGGTCGAAATGACAGTTGGCCGATCGAAATGACAGTTGGCTGGTCGAAATGACAGATACACCGTCGAATTGACAGCGATTCGGTCTGAATGACCGGAGGCGTGACGAAGCGAGTGCGTGCCAGGAAAAACGACCGCCTCAGCGCGTGTACACCACCACCCACGCCTGGTACACATCCAGCGTGTTGCGGTAGGCGACACGCGGAATCTGGTCGTTGGGATTGCCGATGCGGGTGGGTACGACCTCGATGCTGACGACCAGGTATCCCTGCTGCGCCCGGTTGTTAAGCCCCCGCTCCAGCGTGCGCGTGTCGGTGTACTCTTCCACCACGTAGGTCGGGGTGGCGCGCATGCCCTCCTCTCCGGTCGTGGTCAGAGGCGCGACCGTCCGCCCGCGCGTCGCCGGCGGAACCTGCGCCCCCGCCTCCCGCACCGCGCCCGGCAACGACCACAGGCTCATCCCGATCGCTACCGCCAACAGCGTTAAAACGTACGTCGTCCACCGCATCTGGATCATGGCCCTGCCTCCGGTTTACCCGCCGTCACGGCGTCAATGATTGCGAAGTATAACACAAACGCGGGCTATCGCCCTGCAAGAATCGGCGCCAGGAATCGGCCGGTCGCGCTGGCCGCGTTGCGGGCGACCTCCTCCGGCGTGCCCGTCGCGATCACTCGGCCGCCCTCGTCGCCCCCTTCCGGCCCGAGGTCGATGATATAATCCGCGCACTTGATCACGTCCAGGTTGTGTTCGATCACGACCACCGTGTTGCCTCGTTCCACCAGCGACACGAGGACGTTGAGGAGTTTGCGGATGTCGTCGAAGTGCAACCCCGTGGTGGGTTCGTCCAGAATGTACAGCGTGCGGCCGGTAGCGACCTTGCAAAGTTCCTTGGCCAGTTTGACGCGCTGCGCCTCGCCGCCGGAAAGCGTGGGCGCCGGCTGGCCCAGTTGAATGTAGTCCAGCCCCACGTCCCGCAGCGTCTCCAAGATGCGCCGGATGCGCGGCTGGGCCGCGAACAGATCAAGCGCCTCCGCCACCGTCAGTTCGAGAATCTGGTGGATGTCCAGCCCCTTGTACTTGACTTGCAGCGTCTCCCGATTGAAGCGCCGGCCGCCGCACACGTCGCAGGTAATGTACACGTCGGCCAGGAAGTGCATCTCGATGCACTTGACGCCGGCGCCCTGGCAGGCCTCGCAGCGGCCCCCCTTCACGTTGAACGAAAACCTCCCCGGCTTGTATCCCCGCACGCGCGCCTCCGGCAACTCGGCGAAGAGATACCGGATGGGGTCGAACACCTTCACGTAGGTCGCGGGATTGCTGCGCGGGGTGCGACCGATGGGGCGCTGGTCGATGTTGATGACCTTGTCGAGATATTCCAGTCCCGCAATGTCGCGGTGCTTGCCGGCCGGCTCGCGGCTGTCGTGCAGCCGCCGCGCCAGAGCAGCGGAGAATCTCGATGATGGGGCTGCTCTTGCGCGAGCGGGACTCGGTCACGCAGGTGAACACACCCAGCGGGATGGTGACGTCGATCGCCTTCAGGTTGTTCTCCGCCGCGCCCAGGATGGTCACGCGCTCCTTGCCAGGCTTGCGGCGCCGGGCCGGCAGGGCGATGCTCAGCTTGCCCGCCAGGTACCGCCCCGTGAGGGATTCCTTGCATCGTTCCAGGCGACCGGGTGGACCGCAAAAGACCACTTCACCTCCGGCCTTGCCGGCGCCGGGGCCGAAATCGACCACCCAGTCGGCTTCGCGGATGGTCTCCTCGTCGTGCTCGACCACGACCACGGTATTGCCCAGATCGCGCAGCTGGGCCAGCGTTGCCAGAAGTTTGCGGTTGTCGCGTTGATGCAGGCCGATGCTGGGTTCATCCAGAATGTAGAGAACGCCCGTCAGACCCGAGCCGATCTGGCTGGCCAGGCGGATGCGTTGCGCCTCGCCGCCGGAAAGCGTGGGCGCGCTGCGTTCCAGGGTCAGATAGTGCAATCCCACGTCGGACAGGAATCCCAGGCGCGTCTTGATCTCCTTGAGAACCTCGCGGGCGATCTCGCGCTGCGCATCGCTGAGTTGCAGGCCGGCGAAGAACTCGCCCGCTTCCCGCACTGCGAGGGCCGTCACCTCCGGCAGAGTGCGTCCCCCCACGCGTACCGCACGGCTCTCCGGGCGCAATCGCCCTCCCTGGCACTCGGGGCAGGGAACCTGGTGGATGAAGTTCTCCAGGATATAGCCGCGAAATCCGTCGCTGGTCGTGTTCCTCCACCAGTACTCCATCTCGGCAATGACGCCGCTCCAGACGCGCGATCGGTGGGAGGCGACGACTCCGGGCCGTGGCCGGCTGGAGCCATACAGCACCTGGTTCTGTTGAGCCTTGGTCAGGTTCTTGAACGGGGTATCCAGACTGAAGCCGTACTCGGCGGCCAGTTTTTCCAACTGGCTGCGCAGGCGCCGCGACTCGTAGGCCTTGGGGCCCTTCTCGAAGAGGGTGCGCCAGGGCGAGAGCGCGCCCTCGCGGATGGAATACTCCTTGTGGGGCACGACCAGGTCGGGATCCACCTCCAGTCGCCGGCCCAAGCCGTCGCAGGCGGGGCAGCGGCCCAAAGGACTGTTGAAGGAAAACGACTGCGGGGAAAGCTCTGGGAAACTGATCCCGCACACCACGCAGGCGTTCTGTTCAGAGTAGAAGCGGTCGGGTCCGTCCAGCTCGGCTATCACCACCGTGCCGTTACCCAATCGCAGCGCCGTTTCCACCGACTCGGAGAGGCGGGGGCGGATGTCGTCGCGCTTGACCAGGCGGTCGATGACGATCTCGACGTTGTGTTTCAGCTTGCGGTCCAGCTGGATGTTTTCCTCCAGCATCCGCACGGCGCCGTTGACGCGCACGCGCACGAAGCCCTGCTTACGGGCGTCCTCGAAGACCTCCTTGTACTCGCCTTTGCGATCCTGGGCTTGCGGGGCGAGCACCATGAAGCGGGCCTCGGCGGGCACGTCGGCCATGACGCGGTCGAGAATCTGCTCCAGCGTCTGCGCGCCTACCGGGCGGCCGCACACGTGGCAGTGCTGCGTACCCACGCGCGCGTAGAGCACGCGCAGATAGTCGTAGATTTCCGTCACCGTGCCCACGGTACTGCGGGGGTTCTTGCTGGTGCTCTTCTGCTCGATGGCGATGGCGGGCGAGAGGCCGGCGATGCTCTCGACCTTGGGCTTTTCCATCTGGCCGAGGAATTGCCGCGCGTAGGCGGAGAGCGACTCGACGTAGCGGCGCTGGCCCTCGGCGTAAATGGTATCGAAGGCCAGCGAGGATTTTCCCGAGCCGGACACGCCGGTAAACACGACCAGCGCATCCCGGGGGATTTCCAGGTTGATGTTCTTCAGGTTATGCTCCGCAGCGCCGCGGATGATCATGCGATTGTTGGACTTCATGGCTCGTCAGGATGTCTCGTTTCAGGTCAATGGGATGTCGGGGCGGTCAGCGGATGGCGCGCTTGCGGCGCTCGGCCAGGCAGACCTCGGCGCGGGCGCGGCCGGAGGGAGTGAGGCGGGCGCGCCGCGTCGCCACTACCAGGCTGCCCGCCAGTTCCACCAACCCGCGTTCCTCCAGCTCCTCCAAGACACGCGTCAGGCGCTGCCGCATCGACTCATGCTCGGCGGTTTCGTCCTGGGAGACTCCGCGCAACAGATCCCGCCCCACCAGCGGATTGGGCCGCGCCCCGGAAAAGTCCTCCGCCAGGAGGCTGATGTCGATGGGGCTTCGGGCCTGGTTCTGCAGAAGATATATCAGCACCTCGGAGGCCAAACCGCTCTCGTTCTTCATGATTCCATCGCCGACTGCTTCCGCGACATCCGATCCACCAGTATAAGGACAAGAAGGAGAAAAAACCAGATCAGAACTCCGTCGACCAGCCGGTTGTTTCCGAAGTAGAGGGAACTCCACGCCGGGTTGCGCGACAGGAAGAGACCGTCGGCGCGGATGAAGAACACCCAGCCGAAATGCAGCCCGACGGCGTACCACAGTCTGCCGGAGCGCACGGTCGCCACGGCCAGGATAACGCCCACGAGAAAGTACCCGACGATCTGCCGCAGGACCAGGGGTTCGGCGAAGGCGGCGAGGTAGCCGGAGAAGATGGCGGCCAGCGCGGACCACGAGGCGCGCACGGGCGTGTCCTCGGGCGAGCCGAGCGGATGCAGGAGCGCGAAAAAGAGGGCGGAGACCAAAACCGCTGCGACGACGCCCCAAGTGCGGCGCAGGGTGGAGAGGATGACGCCGCGGAAGAGCATCTCTTCCAGCACGGAAATAATCACGGCGGAGGCGAAGTAGCCCGGGAGGCGGGCCATTTTCTCCAGCGCCTGCGGAAGCCAGCGCCAGGCGCCGAGGGCGACGGCGGCGAGCGCCAGCCCCAGCATGGGCAGAAACGCCAGGGCGATGCCCTGCGCCAGCTGGCGCCGTCCCCTGGCGTCCCAACGGAGCCCGGCCCGCAACGCGGGCGCGTAGCCGATTCGTCGATGAAGCAGTCCGACCGCGAGAATGAAAGAGAAGACGGCCAATCGGGCGAAAACGCGGCCGGTCGAAGGGGGACCGTCTTCGCCCCAGGAAAGAAATCCCAGCAGGTAACAGACCGCCGGCAACAAGGCGGCCGCGACCAGGGGAGCCGTCAATACCGCCAGGAGCAAGGTTCCAAGGCCTGACGAGCGAGTCGATCTAGGCGCCATCGCTCAAGGGCCGACTTTCAGATGCGCCTTGATGGCGTCCACTTCGCGCAGCTTGGCCTCGATGCGCTGGTCGAGGTCCGTCAGTTGCCGCCGCTTGTGCTCCAGGTCCCGCCGCCGCTTTTCGTTCTGGCGCTGCTCCTCGCGCGCCCGCTCGCGCGCCGAGCTGATTTCGTAGTAGAACATGAATCCCGTCAGCAGCACGACCGGCACGAGGACCGCCATCGCCAACACCGGTCGGTCCTGCATGAAAAACACCACGCAAACGATCACAAACACGAACAGGAATCCGAAGGACAACATCCCCGGGGGAAGAGACTCCTCGTGTTTGCGTGTGGAAGCGAACCACTCCAGGCGGCCGATGGAGTGCAGGACTTCCTGACGTTCGGCCCTGAGGTCCTCGATTTCCTCCAGACGGGGTTTGAGGAGGTTTCGAGGGCGTGGAGGTCGAGCATAGGGCGGGGTTCCGCGGACGGCGCGGCGTCCGGGTCCGCGGGGGGACAAGATGGGACCTCCTCACCTTCGGATGCGGCCGCAGGCGGTTCCACATCCGCGCCTTGCGGCGGGGTTTGAGCGGCCGGTGGCTCGGATTGCGGGAACAGCGGTTCCAGATCCAGCTCGGGTTGTTCGGTGGCGGCCTCTGCTTCCGAGGCTTCCACCAGCTGGTCCAAGGTGGGAAAAGAGCGTGAGCTGACCATGGCCTCGCACTGGTAGCGGCTGAGGACGTTGCGACCGAGGATGGCGTTGAAGGAGTTGGCGAAATTGGCGACTTGGTCGCGGGCTATGGCGCTGACCAAGCCTTCCTCCAGGGTGATCTGGCGTTTGAGGACCTTGCTGGCGAGCATGAAACCCTCGTTCATGGGGCGGTGCTCCCGAGCAGGTGTGGGGATGGCGCAGGCAGGCCGAGGTGGGCGACGATGGCGTCGGCGGCGCGATGGGAGGCGCCGGGGCGGCCCAGTCGATGGCGCACCTCGTCCAAGTCCCGGCGCACTTCCTGCCAGCGCGCGGGGTCCGAGAGTACCGGCAGGGCCGCGTCCGCGATCGCCTGCGCATGGGCTTGCCGCTGAATGAACTCGGGACAGATGTCGCGCTCGGCCACAATGTTGACGAGGCCGATGCGGGGAATGCGGACCAGCGCCTTGGCGATGGCCATGTTGAGAGGACCGGCGCGGTAGATGACGCACATGGGCACGCCCAGGAGGGCATTTTCCAGGGTAGCCGTGCCGGAGGCGGTGAGGGCATAGTGGATGCGGGCGCGGGCCGCGTAGTCGGCCTCGCATACTTCCACCGGCAGGTCGCCCAGGCGCCCGAAGTCGGCGTCGGACAGACCCGGGGCGCGGAAGGCGACCACCCGGCAGCGGGGAAGGCGCTCGACGATCAGGCGGGACGCCGCCAAGAGGGTGGGCAGCATGTGGCGGAGTTCGCCGCGCCGGCTGCCCGGCAAAAGCCCCAAGCGCACCTCGCCGTGCCGCGTCGGCGGCGTGGCGGCGCCTAACAGCCCCGGTGGAATCACGTCCAGCAGCGGATGGCCCACGAACTCGACCTCCATGCCTGCCTGCCGGTAGAATCCCGGCTCGAACGGCAGGATGACCAGCATCAGGTCGACCACGCGGCGGATTTCGTGGATGCGCCCCGGATTCCAGGCCCACAACTGCGGGGAAATGTAATAGATCACGGGAATGCCGCGGGAGTGGGCGAAGCGCGCCAGGCGCACGTTGAAGCCGGGATAGTCCAACAGCACCAAGGCGTCGGGGCGCTGCTCCTCCAACATGCGGCGCGCCTGCATGAGCACGCGCCGGAAAAGAAACAGGCTGCGCAGCACTCCGCTCCATCCCACAATCGCGTGGTCGGCCAGGGGATAGGCCAGTTCCACGCCGGCCTCGGCCATTTTCCGGCCTCCCATGCCCACCAAGCGCACGGGGCCGCGGCACAGGAGCGCCGCGGCCAGGAGGCCGCCGTACATGTCGCCGGAGGCCTCGCCGGCGATCATCATGATGGTTCTGGAGCTCAAGTCGTCTGTTCCCCGGCCGTTCACGCCCCGCCCCGGCTACTCGCGGACCGCTGGCCCCCATCCGCGAGCATCGTCGGTCTCATTGCGGTTCAGGAAACCGGATTATGGGATGCCCGGTGGGATAAATCAAGGCCATTGTCCGTCCCGAGAAACGGCCCGCTATTCCGCCCGCTGTCATTTCACCCTCTGTCCTCTCGACCGAATTGTCATTTCGACTGAATTGTCCTCTCAACCGATTGTCATTTCGACCGAATTGTCCTCTCAACCGATTGTCATTTCGACCGAATTGTCATTTCGACCGAAGGGAGAAATCTCTCCTCGTGCCCCCCGGTCGAAGCAAGATTTCTCCCTTCGGTCGAAATGACAATTCAGTCTAAAGGACAACTCCGATGAGGGGGCGACGAGGCGCACGCCGTCTCGGTCCACGCGTGCGCGATGACAGTGGCCGAACCGTAGGCCGGGTACCGATCGCTTATTGAGAAGAATTTGCCCAGACAATTTGGAAGTCGTGAAAAAATAGGACAGATAGAGATGCTAATTTAATAATTAGAATTAAGTTTATATCAATAAGTCTCATCGTCTTAGGCCACAACGCTCATTCGGTTTGAATTGCGCAGTAATCTTTCGGGTATTTTCTGCCCATGTGGCAGATTTCTTCCCAAGAACCTCTCAAGTTTGCTAGGCTTGGAGTCGAGAATAGATGTGCGATGGGCGGAGTTGAGGATCGGGGGAGCCGCCCTCGCCAGGGGTACGAAGATGGACGCGACAACCAATCTCAATCCGTTTGTCGCATTCGTGCAGTTCTTCCATCGCGTGGTGCAAGCCTACGAGCCGGTCGAGGCGCGCCCGAGGACGGAGCCGGTAAGCTTGCCGCCGCTGCCGGCCGAACTTCCGCCGCCGCCTCCCCGCCCGGAAGAGGGCGTGGGCGCCGGCATCGACCTGTTCGTTTAGTCAGCCCTTTCACTTCTCGTCATGGCGGATGGCGTGCCCGAAGCATGGGTTCGGCGTGAACACGGCGCAGCACCCCTCGATACAGCCTGCGGCCTGCTGGGGACGAGGCGCAGCGCAACTACGGCGGTGGTTCCGCAAAGCCCGCTTGAAACCTGCGGCTGACGGCGGCAACATGGCCCGTCATGGAATGGATCGCCCGCAACCTCTTGCGCATTCGTGACGACATCGAGGCGGCGTGCCGCCGGAGCGGGCGCGATCCCCTCTCGGTGCGACTGGTATGCGTCACGAAAAGTGTGGACGCCGCCATGATCCGGGCCGCGTTCGCCCTGGGATGCCGCGACGTGGGCGAGAACCGTATCGTCGACGCGGAGAAGAAGATCGCGCAACTGGCCGACCTGCCCCTCGTCTGGCACGGCATCGGAACCATCCAGACCAATAAAGCCGGGCGCGCCGTACACCTCTTCCAACTGATTCATTCCGTCCATGCGGTCCACACCGCGGAGGCGTTGTCGCGGGCGGCGGAACGGGCCGGCAAGCGGCAGGAAGTGCTCTTGCAGGTCAACGCCTCGCGGGAGCCGCAGAAGCACGGCGTCATGCCGGAAGAAGTGGAGGCCGTGGCGCGGGCCGTCGCCGCCTTGCCGGGCTTGCACCTCACCGGGCTGATGACCATGGCTGCGCTGGCCGACGATCCGGAAGAGGCCCGCCCCTCTTTCCGCCTCCTGCGCCGGTTGCGGGACCGCATGGCCGCGCAGCTGCCCGACGTGGTCGAGCTCTCGATGGGCATGAGCCAGGATTACGTGGTCGCCGTGGAAGAAGGGGCCACGCTGCTGCGCATCGGCTCGGCGGTGTTTGCAGGCGCGGGGAGATAGGTCGTATGGGACCTGGTCGCAAGACGGCTGGCTACTGGCCCTCCGTGGACTTGCGGTGGGCGGGCGTAAAGTCAACCAGGACCTGGAAGAAGGCGGTGCGGGTGTCGCCGGGGGACGGGGGCGGCGGGGCCTCCTCCGCGCCCACGCGCAAGAGGTGGGTGTCCTCGACCGGAAAGGGCGCGGCCGGCCATCCCACGTCGCTGACCACCCGCAAGTCCCCCTGAAAACCGTTGCGGACAATCAGGTTGACGAAATAAAGCCCCAGGCCGCGACCCTCGCCCATGCCCTCCACGTTGCTGCGCCAGGCCGAATGGAAGCCCTTCTTCAAGAGGTCGTCCAAGCGCTCGGAGCGAAAGGGGGTCTCCAGAACGTTGCGCACGTCCAGCATCAGCTCGCCGTTCTGCTCGAACAGCCAGAGTTCAACGGTGGAGGGCGGCAGGGCGTACTTGAGGGCGTTGCCGATCAGGTTGTCGAAGATGCGCGACAGCCAAGTGCGATTGTAGAAGATGGTGCGGGGCGCCAGTTCCTCCTCGATGCGCACCACGAGGCCGAGTCCCGCGCGCCGCGCCACTATGTCGAACTGCCCCAGCACCTCCTCGCGCAGGAAAGTTCCCCAGGTGATGGGATCCTCCTCCTGCCGCACCACGCTGGGATTGATCTTGTAGATGTCCAACAGGTCGAGGGCGGCCTCCAGCTTGTTGGAGGCCACGATGGCGCGCTGCACCAGTTCCAGACACTGGTCCAGAACGGCCTGGGCGCCTTCCGGGGCGCCCTCCTCTTGGCGTTGGCGCAACTCGCGCAGGCGGTTGTCCAGGATGCGCAGGAGGCCGTAGTTGGTCGAGAGTGGACTGCGGATTTCGTGCCCGACGAATCCGGCCATGTCCAGGAGCGTGTCGCGGGCGTTGCGCAGATTGGCGAACAGCTCAGTATGCGCCAATGCCAGCGACAGGCGGCGTCCGAAGTACTCCAGGAACAGCCGCCCCTGCAAATCCCGTTTGGGATCGAAGTCGGAGACGGCCATGTAACCCAGCGAATGCAATTGGTTCTCCTGCTCGAAGTAGGAGAGCGGCACGATGAAATGCGTCGAGTCGTCCACCGGGATGCCTTGGTGCACGCCCTGATTGACGACCACGTTGGCGCGATAGCCGCAGAGGTTGAGCAGGACCGTCGCCAGTTCGGCGACCTGCTGCACCTTCATGTATCCGCGATACAGTTTGGGCAGGGTCATGGCGGCGGCTTTCTGGACTTCCGTGAAATGCCGCACTTGATCCGCCACCGACTCGAAGGCCAGTCGCACCTGGTGTTCCAGTTCGCGGTTGTCGGCGGCGGGCGTTTTGCGTTCCTTGGTGGTTGCCATGATGCATCCTGTCAGGCGATGGTGGGTGGAACCCACCCTACTTGCGTTCCCAGGCCAGTTCCGCCAATGGGATTTCGTAGCTCGTGCCGTTCTCCTCGACGGTGATGGTGTCGCGCAGGGCGTGCAGTGCGGTGACGACCATCTCGCCGCGTTCCGTCTTGAGGCGCGTGCCGGTCTTGGGCGCGCGGCGGCGAGCGGCGATGTAGGTCTCCACCTCGTAGCTGAGGCAGCACATGAGGCGGCCGCAGACGCCGGAGATCTTGGTGGGATTAAGGGCCAGGTTCTGCTCCTTGGCCATCTTGATGGAGACCGGTTCGAAGCGGGAGAGGAAACGGGCGCAGCAGAGTTGCTGACCGCAGACGCCGTAACCGCCGAGGAGGCGGGCCTCGTCGCGGGCGCCTACCTGGCGCATTTCGATGCGAGTGCGCAAGTGGCCGGCCAGGTCCTTGACCAGCTCGCGGAAGTCGATGCGGCCCTCGGCGGTGAAAAAGAAGCGCACCTTGCTGCGGTCGAACGAATATTGGGCGCGGATCAGCTTCATGGGGAGGTTGTGCGCCTGCACGCGCGCCAGGCACAGCGCGCGCGCCTCTCGTGCCAGCCGCTCGTTCTGCGCCAGCACCTCCCGGTCCTGGTCCGTCAGCTTGCGGATCAGCTCGCCCGCGCTCTCGACCGGCAGCTCGGGGTCCAGCTCCACCTTCGGATCCACTACCCGGGCGACCTCGCGGTTGCCGTCTACTTTCACCAGGCACAGATCGTCGCGATAAAACGTCAGCCCTTTGCGGTCCACAAGCACCGGGGCCATTTCCTCCCGCATCTTGACCGACATGGGATGGGTGATCATCGGGTTTTCTCCAGCGTGGCGGGTTGAGGGCCGGCGAGCTTGGAGAAGAGCGACTCCAGCTTATGGGTCAGGTCTTCGGCGCGGCGGGTGAAGTGGGAGACCTTGCCGATGGCCATCAGCTTGGCGAAAAGCCGGGCGCGCAGGGCGGGCGGGCATCCGTCGACGGCGGCGGCGCCCCGCACCAGCTCCTGGTGCAACAGCTCCGCGTAGTGCAGCGCCTCCGCCAAATGCCCCGTGTCCGCGTAATCTTCCACTCCCCGCATCAGCACCTCCGCCCAGGCTCCCGGATAGAAACGCCGGTAGATTTCATCCACCCGCTTGCCGTAGACCTCGCACAGAAGCTTGCGGTGCCTGAGGAGAAAGCGCAGGACCAGCCGCGGGTCGGCGTGATCCCGGAGCGTGGCGTGCAGCGACCGCGAGGCCAGCCGGTAGAGCGCCTCGATCTCCGCGAAGCCCTGCTTCATCTGCCGGTTGGAGTTCTTCAACATGCGCTGGCCGTACTCCAGGAAATCGCCCTCCTGGTGTTGGCCGACCTCGCCCAGCGCTGCGATCTTGGGCCGGTATTGCTCCACCATGTAGGCCGATTCCTTCAGCCGCAGCATCTCGTGGAACAGCGATCCGATGATCAGGTCCAACGCAATGGTGGAACTGATCTCCCCTGTTTTATGTTGCACGTTTTCCCGGAAGAGATGGTGGGCGGTCTCCTTCAGGCGGAACAGATGCTCATTGGAGAGCCGGTCGATGGCGGGAAACAGAGGTTTGCCGCCCTCCTTGTAGTCGGCCAGAATGCGGTTGTATTCCAGCCAACTGGAGTAGAAGGTCGACAGGAAGTCGATGTACCATCGGTCGATCTGGTTGCCGTTGCCGCCGGTTTCCAAGTTGGCGCCTCAACCTATTGTCAAGTCTAAACTTGCGTGCGAAAGACTAGCATGACGGGGAAGCCGCGTCAAGCCGTCCGCGCGACTTTGCCGGCTTCCCGTCCCGGGTCAACATCGTGTTGACGCCGGTTTGGGCGCGGCGATAGAATAGATTGACAATAAAACCTGCCGGCTGAACGTTACAGGAGCGCATTCTCCACGTTTATCGGAGGTCCTCATGCAGGCTTCCCGTCGCTTCGTAGTTCTCGCAATGGTCGCGTCGTTGTCGTGGATCGGCTGGGGCCAGGTCGAGACCCCGCCGGATCCCGGAACGGGCCCCGTAGCCCTGCTCATTCATCCCGAGCATCCCGCGCCTCTGGAGTTCGTAACGCTGGAAGTCGTCGGACAGACGAACCAGTTGGGCGACTTGGTGCAGTTGCGGTCGGTGACGCTGGTCGACCGGCTGATCGTGATCCAGTTGCATCTGCGCTGGAGTCCGGTCATGGCGCCCCTGGCCCGCCCCTGGAACTACCGGGTGGACCTGGGCCGGCTGGACGCGGGGCTGTATCGCGTACTGGTATTTGCCAACGGCCTGCCCGCCGTGCAGCGCGATTTCCGCGTGGGCGGCGAGCCAACGCCCCAACCGCTGCTCGTCTACAACGAATCGGGCGGCTTCATCGGCCTCAATAACCATTTACTGGTCATGCCCAACGGTGATTATCTCGTCCACTGGCTGATTCTCAGCAGCTCGGGGCCGTCGAGCGTGGATGCCGGCATCGCCGTGCCGGATTGCGCGGGACGCCTCAACAACGAGCAGATGGGACGCCTTGAGAGGATTTTCACGCATTACGACTTCGAGCATTGGGACCCCGTGTATGGCCCGATTCCGGGCGCGACGGATCCCAACGTAGACCGGCCCATCATCGCCGACGGGCGCGTCTGGCGCATCGAGTGGAAGGGCAAGGTGGTGCACGTCTTTGAAGGGCTGCCGTTGCCGGAGAAGGTGACGGGGTTGATTCACGACCTTTCGGCGTTCGCCATGGCGCTGGCGCGGGAGTGCGTGCCGCCGCCTCCGCCGCCCGGCCCGCGCCTGCATTATCAGAAAAGCGGCGGATTCGCCGGCGTCCATTACCAGCTCAAGGTCAACTGGGATGGCGGATTCTACATCCACTGGCCGGCTTCGACCGCCAACTCGGCCGGCACGACCAACTGGCAGATCGTCGATTGCACCGGCCGGCTGACCAATACCGAGGCGGCCGCCCTCGAGGAGATTTTCGCCAGGTACGGATACGTCCAATGGGATGCGTCCTACGGCCATGACGTTCCGGATGGTTTCAAGTGGGAGATTTTATGGCAGGGCAAGGCGGCCACGGTTTTCCAGGAGGGTCTGCCTGACCGGGTCGCGGGACTGGTGCGCGACATGGACGCCTTCGCCGCGAGGCTGGCGGCGCGCTGTATCACTCCGCCATTGCCGCCGCTGGGGGGAGAAATCCGCAGCATCCGGCCCGAGCATCCGAGCGCGACCGACGTGCTCACCATCGTCGTGGGGGGGCATTTCCCCGATCCCGGCTACCGCGTCGCAGGCAAGGAAGTCGTTGTGGTGGATCGGCAGGTGCGAGTGAAGATTCACGTGGTGCGCGACGCGACCGGGCCTGTCATCACGGTGATTGCCCCGTGGGAGGAAATGGTCCATGCCGGACCGTTGCCGGAGGGCGGCTGGTTGGTAGTCTTGGAGATCAATGGTCGCGCGGTGGCGCAGAGGGGAATCTGGGTCGGGCCGCCGCCGATCGTGCATGACGTGATCGTGCGGGTCTTCCCCGAGATTCCCAACGCCAGCTCGCCGGTCGCGCTGGAGATTCTGGGGACGTTCCGCGAGCCGCGCACCATCACCGGGCACTCCTGGGCGCAGGAGAACCACACCATTCACGTGCACATCACGAGCGCGACGGCGCCGCTCAACACGATTGCGGGCGATCCGGCGACGGGCGTGGTGATCCCCTGGCGGGTGCGCGAGGAGTTGGGCCTTCTGGCGGCGGGTGAATATCATGTTGTGGTGCATTTGGACGATCGCGTGGTAGCTGAGCGGAACTTCGTTGTGCAATCGGCCTCCAATCTCAACCCCGCCGACCTCTCCGGCATGGAGCGAGGCGGGGCGGTGGACGTGGATTCGTCCGGCCGCGTCGATTACGAAGACCTTTTGCGCTTGATGCGTTATTGGCACGTGGAATGAGTCGAAGGGGCCAGTCCCTCTCGAGGGTTTTGCTTCACCCGACGAGGGCAAAACCGAGGCAGCGTTGAAGGCGGCCTGAGTGCGTCAAGGTCGTCCTCCCTCATACGCGGCGCGAAGTCACAGCTCGCGGCCAAGCGGGCCACCAAGCGCGCCGCCACCGAGGACTCCGGGTTTTCTTTCTTTCGCCGCCTGTGAGGCCTGTTTATCAGGAGAGGTGGCGGTTCGGCGGCCCAGCGTTGGTCCGCTCGCCGTGCTAGACGATGCGCCGCCAGAGGCGATGGCCGAAATACTCCAGCATCTCGGCCAGGACGGGGGCGTCCGCTTCGGGAATCTCTTCCGGTTCGGAAAGAAAGTCGCGATAGAAGGAGAGCAGATGGGCCTCCTGGCGCCAGTAGCCGAGGTCCAGGTCGTGGGAGATCAGCGTGTATTGGGGTTGGCGATAGGCGTAAATGACAGCGAACCTCCCCAGGAGCGTGGCTGTACGTTAGTGCGCGGCGACAGCATTGTCAAGAACGGGTACGGAGCGCCTCGGCGAAGGCGGCGGCGAGCTCGGCCGGTGGGGGTGCGGCCGGGGGAAGGGAAGCGAGCTCGGCGGCGTCCACGGTTCCCGCACGAAGAGCCTTCCAGAGGCGTTGCACGTCGGGACCTGGGGGAGCGACCGCCAGCGTACCCTGCAGTTGCAGCGCCGGTCCCGCCTTGCGGAACGAGTGCCCGGCCAGCTTCCGGCCCTCCAAGAGAATATCCGCCGGTCCGCGCTCTACGCCGCACAGTGGTTGCAGCCAACCGTCTGAGCGCCGCTCCGCGCCTGCCGTGGCGGGGATGCCCAACGATCGCAGGGATTCCGCAAGAATCTCAATCCAGCCCAGCACAAGCCGCCGCACGGGATGCCGGCCGGCGTGCACGGTGATGCTGTAGGCCAAATCGTTGCCGTGAAAGGCGAGCTTGCCTCCCGTCGGTCTTCTGACGACCGGCGCGTTGATGGTCGTCAGGTAAGCCATGTCCAGCCAACGTTCCGGCTTTTGCAGGTATCCGCAAGTAATGCAGGCGCGTTCCCATTGGAAGGCGTGAAAGGTGAAGGGAAAGTCAGGCGACTCGGCCTCGTGCAGGAATTGCGCATCGCGGGCCATAAGGGTTGCCGCGTCTTTGGTTTCAAAGGGCGGGAAAACCAACGGAGAATCGTTCATGGTGAGAAAAATGGAGAATCGCACGAACTGTCATTTCGACCGAAGGGAGAAATCTTTTGCGGCCCGAGGCAGTCCGCCATCCCTTTACGCGCTAAGATTTCTCCCTTCGGTCGAAATGACAGGCAAGGCCCGCGACTCCGACCTCGGCGATTCCTCACACCTCGCAGGGCGAGCAAACGACCGGCTTGCGCGCGGCGGTGACTTCGTCCAGCCGCCGCAGCGGCGTGTTATACGGCGCCTCCGCCAGCATCTCCGGCAACTCGTCGATCTCCTTGCGGATGGCGAGCAGCGTGTCCACGAACTGGTCCAGCGTCTCCTTGCTCTCGGTTTCGGTCGGCTCGATCATCAGGCACTCGGGAATCGGGAAGTGCACCGTGGGAGCATAGAATCCGAAATCGAGCAGCCGCTTGCCGATGGAGGTGGCGCCCGCGCCCACGTCTTTTCCCCTCGCGGTCGAAAGCACAAATTCGTGCATGGTCCCTTTGGGGTAGGGGCAGGGGAAGGCGTCGGCGGCCAGCAGCCGGGCTTTCATGTAATTGGCGTTGAGAACGGCGAAGTCGCTGATGCGTCGCAGGCCCTCCCTGCCCAGAATGCGCATGTAAGCGTAGGCGCGGAAGATGATGCCGACCTGCCCGTGAAAACTGGTGATGCGGCCGATGCTGTCGGGGAAGTCCGTTTTCAAAACGAACCGGCCGCCTTCTTGCATCACGCGCGGCACGGGCAGGAAGGGGACGAGATGGGCGGCCACGCCGACCGGGCCGGAGGCAGGGCCGCCGCCGCCGTGCGGGGTCGAGAAGGTCTTGTGCAGGTTGGAGTGGAGCACGTCGAAACCCAGGTCGCCGGGCCGCGCCCGTCCCACGATGGCGTTCAGATTCGCCCCGTCGCCGTAAAAGACCGCCCCGACGGAGTGCACCATTTCGGCGATCTTCATCACGTTCCTCTCGAAGATGCCGTAGGTGTTCGGGTTGGTGAGCATGACCGCGGCCACATCTCGGTCCAAAAGCTTCTCCAACGCCGAGAGGTCCATCATGCCCTCTTTATTGCTGGGGCAGGTGGTCACCTCGTAGCCGGCCAGGCTGGCGCTGGCCGGATTGGTCCCGTGCGCCGAGTCGGGAATGATGACCTTGTGGCGGTTCTCGCCGTTCTTCTTATGATAGGCGTGGGCGATCAGGATGCCGGTGAACTCGCCGTGCGCTCCCGCCGCGGGCAGCAGCGTGAACGCTGGAAAACCGGTGATCTCGCAGAGGTATTGTTCCAACTCGTACATGACGCGCAAGACGCCCTGCGCCAGCGAGGGGTCCGCGTAGGGATGCAGCGACAGGAGCGGCGGCAGCGCCGCCGCGTCCTCGTTGACCTTGGGATTGTACTTCATCGTGCACGATCCCAGCGGATAGAAGTTGGCGTCGATGGAGTAATTCATGGTGGACAGGTGGGTATAATGTCGCACCACGTCCAGTTCGGAGAGTTCCGGCAGTTCCGGCGCCTTTGCGGCCAGGTACTTCTTGGGAATCATGGTTTCCAGCGGTTTCTTGGGGACCCGGCTCCTGGGAATGGAGAGGCCCCGCCGGCCCGCGCGGCTGATGTGGAAGATACTGGGTTCAAGGCGGTGGGTACTCACTTCACACCTCCCACGAAATCGACCAGCGTGTCGATGTCGGATTTGAGATTGACTTCGGTAGCGGCCACGAGCAGATCGGCGGGCGCGGGCAGTCCGAAGCGGGAGAGCGGCACGCCCGGCTGCAGGCCCTGGGCCAGACACTGCGCCATCACGCGCGTCAGGCGCTCGGGCGGATCGAAGCGGATCACGAACTCGTTGAAAAAGGGCGCCGAGTACGGCGCGGTGACGCCGGGGAGGGCGCAGAGTCGGTCGAAGGCGTAATGCGCGTTCTCCGCGCAGGCGGTCGCGATCTCGCGCAGCCCCTGTTTGCCCCAGAGCGCCAGTGTGATCGAGGCGGCCAGCGCGATCAGCGACTGGTTGGAGCAGATGTTGCTGGTGGCCTTCTCGCGGCGGATGTGCTGCTCGCGCGTCTGCAAGGTGAGGCAGTAGCCGGGCCGGCCCTCCTTGTCGGTGGCCATGCCCACGATGCGGCCGGGCATCTGGCGGATCAGGTCGTTCTTGCAGGTCATAAACCCGCCGTGGGGTCCGCCGAAGGAGAGAGGAATGCCCAGCGATTGCAGTTCGCCCACGCAGATGTCGGCGCCCAACTCGCCGGGCGTCCGGAGGATGCCCAGCGCGATCGGATAGGCGGAGACGATGAGGAGCGCGCCGGCGGCGTGCGCCTTCTCGCCCAGCGCCGCCACGTCCTCGATGCAGCCGTAGAAGTTGGGATATTGCACCAGCAGGCAGGCGGCGTCGCTCAAGGCGCCGTCCAGCATCGCGGGAGTCATTACGCCCTCCGGCGTATCGATCGTGACGACCTGGATGGGCTGGCAACTGACCTGCGTCCGCACCACCTGCCGGTGGATGGGGTTGACGCTGCCGGCGGCGACGATCTTCATGCGCCGGGTCTTGCGCACCGCCATCAGCGCGGCTTCCGCCAGCCCCGAGGCCGCGTCGTACATGGAGGCGTTGGAGACATCCATGCCCGTCAGCCGGCACATCATGGTTTGATACTCGAAGATGGCCTGCAGCGTGCCCTGGCTGGCCTCCGCCTGGTAGGGCGTGTAGGCGGTGAGAAACTCGCCCCGCGTGGCCAGCCGCCAGGTGGCCGCCGGCACATTGTGGTGGTACGCGCCGCCGCCCGCGAAAGAGAGGCAGATTCTGTCCGCCGGCGCCAGCCGCTCTTTGAGAATGCGCATCAGCTCCGGCTCGGAGATCGCCTCCGGCAGGTCCATCCGCGGATTTCGCGCCGCCTCCGGAATGTTGGCGAAGAGATCGTCGATGCTGTCCACGCCGATCGTGGACAGCATCTCACGGACCTCTTCGTCGGTGTGGGGGATATAGGGCATCGGGGTCCTCCAGGATTACGATTCCTAACCTTAATCTTGATCGTTATCTTACTCGTAATGGCAGCTGTCATTTCGACCGAAGGGAGAAATCTCCTGCAGGGCAACCGTCCCGCGGCAATTGCGAGAAAGATTTCTCCCTTCGGTCGAAATGACAGCTCTATCCGTACGATGACGAGCACGAGCAAGTTTGCGATAACGATTACGAATCGTGATCGTAATCGAACGCCCGCGCGAGCGGGACCATTGCGTGATCAGTGCTCCTCGTCCAACGTGCTCTGGTACTTTCCTGCATCCAGCAACTGCCCGACTTCGTCGGGATTGCTCATGCGAATCCTGAACAGCCAGCCGTCGCCGTAGGGCGAAGTGTTGATAAGCTCGGGGCTTTCCTCCAGACTCTCGTTGACGGCGATGATCTCGCCCGAGAGGGGTGAGTAGCAGTCGGCGGCCATCTTGCTGCTTTCGACCACCGCGACGGCTTCTCCCTTCTTCACCTTGCGGCCGACCTCGGGCAGTTCGACGTAGACGATATCGGAGAGTTGGTGCTGGGCGTAGTCGGAGATGCCCACGCGCGCCTCATCGCCCGCGACCTCGATCCACTCGTGTGATGCCGTGTACTTCAGTTCGTCCGGATACATGCTTCTGCCTCCATGCAAGCGTTTCCAATACTTCTTAGACCATCGGCCGCCTGGCGATGCGGATGGGGACACGACGGCCGCGAATGTCGATGGCAAGCGAGGTTCCCTCAGCGGCCAATTCGATGGGGACGTAAGCCATGCCGACGCCCTTGTCCAGCGTGGGCGAATAGCCCCCGCTGGTAGCCGGCGCGAGCAGCTCATCACCTGCGAAGACGCCGTAGCCGTGGCGCGGGATGCCCTTGCCCTCCAGAATGAAGCCGACCAGCATCCGCGACGGTCCGCTCTCCAGCTGCGACAACACCACCCGGTCGCCGATGAACGGCCGACCGTTGGGTTTCACCGTCCAGGCCAGGCCCGCCTCGATGGGCGTGGTCGATTCGTCGATGTCGCTGCCGTAGAGGCAGAATCCCTTTTCCAGGCGCAGCGAGTCGCGCGCCGCCAGACCGATGGGGGGAAACCCCGCCTCCGTCAATTTGTCCCAGATGACTTTGATGACGTCATTGGGCGCGATCACCTCGCAGCCTTTTTCGCCGGTGTAGCCCGTCGTGCTGAGGGCGACCGCATGGCCGAACAGCGTGGTTCGCACCTGCCGGAAGGGCTTCATCTCGACCAGTTTCTCGGTCGTGAACGGCGCCAGCCGCGCGAGGGCCGCCGGGCCTTGGATGGCGATCATGCCGGTCTGGGTCGATTCGTCGGTCAGACGACAATCGAATGCGCCGATGTGGGAGAGAATCCACTCCCGGTCGTGATCCAGGCGCGCGGCATTGACTACGATCCCGTACTCCGTCGCCGACCAGCGGCCGATGATGAGATCATCCAGGATTCCGCCGTCTGGAGTACAGATTTGCGTGTACAGCAGTTTTCCGTTGACCAGGCCCAGCACGTTGTTGGGTACCAGGGAGTCGAGGAACTCCCCGGCCTGCGGACCTTCCACGCGGAACCGGCCCATGTGGGAGACATCGAAGATGCCGGCGTCGCGGCGCACGGCGTGGTGCTCCTCGACCGGCGAGCGGTACTGAACAGGCATCTCCCAGCCGCCGAAATCGACCATCCGGCCGCCGGCGGCCACGTGCCGTTCATAAAGTGGCGTATGTTTCAGCGTCATGGCGCTCCTTTCGTCTCAAAAACAAAGACAGAGTATCCCGCGTTTCTGTCGAGATACTCTGTCCTGGCACCTGAAAGATTATTTCATCTTCGGTGGTCCGGGGAGGCCCCCGGACGCTCTCCAGAGCGCCGTCCGTTCCGAGTCCCTTGTGCCTGAGAGTTTCGACCGCAGGGTCTTTCTCCTTCGGCGACCGCGCGGGCGCGGTGCTCTCCCCGGAACTTCAACCAGCCTGCTGATTGTGCTTGTTTATTGGGCTTGGCCTTAACCTCAGGGCATCGTCCCTCGGGACTTAATAGTGAGGGAAATGTAGGGATAAACCTGCCTCGGTGTCAAGCGAATTGCGCTCACCCCCTGCGCTTTTGTTTGTCGCGTCGGGTCGGAGGGCGGTGCGATGTCAAGGCGGAGGCATGTCGGGCGCTCCCACCAAGCTCGTCTTTCTGATTGCCGTCAAGAAAGCGCGAGGCGAGGGATTGCCGAGAAAAATCTCCGCAGCCGGATTTCGTACTGCAGCAATTCCGGCATCCTTCTGTGTGTACTTGCCGAGCGGCTGTCGGCGCGCCTCCAGCACCGCCCCGACGCTGCCGCAGGTTCTCCCTGTCCCTATCGAGAATTGTGACGCAGGTCATTGACTCAAGCGTGGAGGTTATGTATGATTTCACAAACTACTGTCTAACTACCTACATCCTACACGGCAAAGGACAAACATCATGCCCAACCTAGCGAAAGTGTTAAAGGAGGTGGTTCAGCGGCTGGCGCGGAAGGAGATCAAGACGGCGCTGAACCAGCTGCGGCGGGAGGCGGCGGAGCAGAAACGCGCCTTGGCCGGGATGCAGCGGACGGTGCAGAAGCTGACCAGCGGCGTGTTGACGGGCACGGCGGCCGACGCAGCGTTGCAGGAAGCGGACGGCCGCGCGCGCATCACCGCCAAGGCGGTGGTGGGAATGCGCAAGCGGCTGGGCCTTTCTCAGGCGGCGCTGGCCAAACTCTTGGGCCTCAATACGCAGACGGTGTATCAGTGGGAGCACAAGAAGGGCGCGTTGACGTTTCGCGGGACCACGCGCGAGCGGCTGATGGAGCTGCGGACCAAGAGTCGGCGCGAGGTGCAGGAGCAGCTGGCCGGGCTGGCTGGTCCTGCGCGGCGCGGTGGAAGGGGCCGGCGACGCGCGACGCGCCGGCGGCGCGCGCGCCGCTGATTCGGCCTCAATAGAGGCCGTACTCCAAGAGCGCCTCCCACATGGCCATGTAGTTGCGTGGGGGCACGTCGCCCTGCACGTTGTGGACCGTATTGAAGACGAATCCGCCGCCCGGCGCCAAGTCTTCAATGCGCCGCTTGACTTCCGCCTTCACTTCCTCGGGAGTCCCGAAGGGCAGGACGCGCTGGGTATCCACGCCGCCGCCCCAGAACGTGATGTCCCGGCCGAACTCGCGTTTCAGCGCCCGCGTGTCCATGCCTCCCGCGCTCACTTGCACCGGGTTGAGAATCTCGATGCCCTCGTCGATCAACTGCGGGATCATGTCCTTCACCGCGCCGCAGGAGTGATAGAAAATATAGACGCGCGCGCGCGCCGTTTTCTTGATGTGCTCAAAGAGTCGCCGGTGTCGCGCGGCCACGTAGCGCTCGTACATCTCGGGCGAGATCAAGAGGCTGCGCTGCGTGGCGATGTCGTCGGCCTCCGAGACGATCATCACGTTTTCGCCGACCGTCTCCAGCGCCCGCTGCCAGTAGCGCATCTTGATTTCGGTGACTTTCTCCAGGATCGCCTCCGCCAGCGGCGGGTTGAGATGGAGATCGCAGAAGAAGTCCTCGAAGCCGCGCATCCACAGGGCGATCTCCAGGATGCCCGCCGCGTTGCGTCCCAGGATGTAGGCCTTCTTCTCTTCGTAAACGAAGCGGTCGGCGCGCACCTTCATGGTGGCGAAGCGCGCGGGATCGACCGGATCGGGCCAGGGATGCCGCTCGACGTCGGCGACCGTCACGTCCGATCCCGCCAGCGGATGCCCCCGCATGTCGAAGTAGAATCCACCCTCGACCGGCATCTTCCAGGTGATGCCCCACTCGTCCGTGAAAGCGTAGTAATCTCCCTCGTTGACGACGGGCGTGGCCAGCGGCGCGCGAGCGGGCGGATCGGGATCAACCGGCCGCACGTCCACGAGCAGGCGATCCAGCACGTCCTGGTCGATGTGCGCCAGTTGCTGGATGGGATCGTAGATGCGGATTTCCACCTCCGGCAGTCCCAGGTACTCGCGCAGGTTCTTGTAGGCGACGCGGTTCATGCCGGTAAGCACGGAGCCGCCCAGGTCGAAGGGCACGCGGTCCGGCTCGCGGTGTTCCAGCGCGGCCTTGACACGCTGGTACGATGTCCAAGTCATGATGCAGGTCCTTTCCCGGGTTCGATGCCGCACCCCTTTAAAGAATAGCAGAAAAACGAAAACCGAGTCTTCGAGGCGTCCCCCGAGTAGCCCAGAGGGCGTATCGAGGGGTAGCGGCCCGGCGCATCACCCTGCTTTCGCTGAGCTGTAACCTCGGGCCGCGTATCGAGAAGACGGTTGTTCACTGGGACCTTTCCGGGCGCGGCTCTGCCTCATAGTTGCCCCTGGCGCGCCTTTCCCAGCGTGTCGATCAGCACGGCGATGAGCAGCGTGGAGCCGATCACGAGGGTGTTCCAGTAGATGTCGATGCCCAGGAGCGTGAGCGCATTGACGATCAAGGCCATGAGCAGCGATCCCAGGAACGCGCCCAGCACGGTACCCTCGCCGCCGGCCAGGCTGGCGCCGCCGATGATGACGGCGGAGATGACGCGCAGCTCCAGGTAGGCGCCCGCGGTCACGGTCGCCGAGCCCAGCCGCGCGGTCATGATCACGCCCGCCAGTCCCGCCAGAAGCCCCGTCAGCGTGTAGTTGAAAATCTTCATGCGGTTGACGCGGATGCCCGAGAGAATCGCCGCCCGCTCATTGCCGCCGATGTAATAGTTCTGCCGAAAGAAGCGGGAGTATCGTAGGAACACGTCGCCGATCAGAATCAGGACCAGCGCGATGATGATGGGATACTGAATCCCCCACAGGGCGCCCTGCCCGATCATGTTGAAGGAGTCGGGCAGGCCGGAGATGTTCTTGCCCTTGGTGATGGCCAAAAGCAGGCCGCGAAGAATCTGCATCATGGCCAGGGTGGTGATGAAGGGGTTGATGCGCAGCCAGGCGATGACGATGCCGTTGCAGAAGCCGCCCAGCGCGCCCACGCCGAGGCCGGTTCCGACCGCCAACGGCACGGGCCAGCCGGCGGTCAGGGCCATGGCCGCCGCCGCTCCGGAAAGCGCGACCGCGGAACCCACCGACAGGTCGAAGCCGCCGGACACGAGCAGAATCGTCATGCCGATGGCCACGATGCTCTCGATGGAGACCGACAGCAGGACGGCCAACAGGTTGTCCACGGTCAGAAACACCGGCGAGCGCAACGCCAGACCGACGCACGCGCCGATGATGATTACGAGCAGCATGAACTCGCGGAAGTCCGTCAGGCGCCGCAATAGCCTTGCTACGTGACTGGTAGTCTCGCCCATTTATCCTCCCCACCCCCCCTTGTCAAGGGGGGAGTCGAAGCCGTATCAAGAAAGTCCTCAGCATCCAAGCCGCCCTTCGACACGCGGCTTCGCAGTTGTTCAGGGCTTTCAGTCCTGCCTCTTGCGGCTGCCCAGACCGCTTTTACGATGCCGCCGCGGTCACGCCCGTGGCGGCGGCGATGATGGCCTCCTCGCCGGCCTCCTCGCGCCCAAACTCGGCTACCAGCCGCCCCTCCCGCATTACCAGGATACGGTCCGAAAGGCCGAGAATCTCCAAGAGGTCTGAAGAGATGAGCAGAATCCCCACGCCCGATCCGGCCAGCCGCCTGAGATAAGCGTAGAGGTCGCTGCGCGCGCCCACGTCCACGCCGCGCGTCGGTTCGTCCACGATCAGGACGCGCGGGGCGATGCCCGTCCAGGCGGAAAAGAGCACCTTCTGCTGGTTGCCGCCGGAGAGATGGGCGACGCGCCGCAGCACGCTGGGCGTGGCGATGGACAGCATCCCGCGGCATTCCTCCGCGAAGCGCGTGGCGGCGCGGTCGCTCATCCATCCCAACCGGCGCGCGAAGCGCGACAGGCTGGGCGCGATCACGTTGTCGCGCACGCTCATGCGGGGAAACAGCCCCTGCGCCTTGCGATCCTCCGTCAGGTATCCCACGTGGTGGGCGATGGCCTGGTGCGCGTCACGGAGGGAGAGGCGCCGTCCCTCAAGATACAGTTCGCCCTTCTGCCATCGCTCCAGCGCGAAGATGGCGCGTCCCAGTTCGGTGCGGCCGGCGCCGACGAGGCCCGCCAAGCCGACGATCTCGCCGCGTCGCAGCGAGAAGGTCACGTCGCGAAAGGCCGGCTCGCGCGTCGCGCCCTCCACGCGCAGGAGTTCCTCTCCGATCTCCCCCTCGCGCCGCCCGTACACGTTGGACAACTCGCGCCCCACCATCAGTCGCACCAGCGTCTCCTCGTCCACCTCGCTTACCTCGCGCGTGGCCACGCGCCGGCCGTCCCGCAACACGGTCACGCGGTCGGCCACGGCGAACACCTCGGGCAGGTGGTGGGAAATATAGATGATGGAGACTCCCTCCAACTTCATGCGCCGGATGTTGTCGAAGAGAAGCTGCGTCTCGACGCCGGAGAGGGACGAGGTAGGCTCATCCAGGATCAGGAGGCGCGGGCGCTGCGAGATCGCCTTGAGGATTTCGACCAGCTGGGCGTGCGCGGGGGATAGATGCTTGACCAGCCGGCCCGGCGGCAGCGCAAGCTGAAAGAGCTCCAGGAGGCGTTGCGCGTCGGCTTCCAGTCGGGCGCGATGCACAAAGCCACCGGCAAGTGTGGGTTGCCGGTTGGCGAAGATGTTTTCCGCGATGGAGAGATTGGGAACCAGCGACAGCTCCTGAAAAACGACGGCGACGCCCGCCTGGCCGGCCTCGTGCGCGTCGTGAAAACGCACCGGTCGTCCCGCCAGTTCGATGCGTCCCTCGTCGGGCGAGAGTACCCCGCCCAGGATGTTCATCAAGGTGCTCTTGCCGGCGCCGTTTTCGCCGACCAGCGCGTGCACTTCGCCGGTTCGAACTTCGAGATCGACGTGATCCAGCGCCCGCACTCCGGGAAAGCGCCGCGTCACGCCGCGAACCGACAGGAGCGTCTCGCCCATGGACTACTGCTTTCGCATGAAGAATTCGCAATTGCTCGCATCTACGAGGACCACGCCGGTATCGACCACCGCGGGAACGCCGGAGACGCGCGCCAGCCGGTTGTCGGTCGTGATCGGCAAACTATGGTTGTTGAGGTTGTAAAGAATCTGCACGGCGTAGAAGGGCATGAGGGCGGTCTGCTGCACGACCGTGGCAGAGATGACGCCGCGTTTGATCTGCTCCAGGACGGCGTTATCGCGATCCATGGCGATGATCTTGACAAGGCCGGCCTTGCCGGCCTCCTTGACGGCCATGGCGGCGCCGCTGCCTCCCGCCGCTTCCACGCAGGCGATCGCGGCCAGATCGGGGAACTTTTGCAGCATCGCCGCCGCCGCCGAAGCCGCCACGTTCGGGTCCGACTGCGTATCCACGACCTGCACGATCTCGATTCCCGGATGCTCGGCAAAGGCGTCGCGGTAGCCTTGCACGCGCTCCTCCAGGTTGGACTGCCCCGGCTTGGTCATGATGGCGACCTGCCCCGTCCCCAGCATCTCCGCCAGTTTCCGGCCGCCCGCCAGTCCCGCCTGCCGATTGCCCGTGCCCACAAAGGCGATGCGCCTGCTGCCGGGCAGGTCCGCATCTACCGTGACCACGGGGATGCCGCGATCCACCGCCTTGTCGACCAGGGCATTCAGCGACGGCTCAAATCCCACCACGACCAGGCCCGCCGGACGTTTGGCGATGGCCTGCTCGAAGGCGGTGACCATGGCCGCCATGTCGTACTCGGCCGGTCCGACGTACTCCGTGCGCACGCCCAGCGCCTTGCCGGCCATTTCCATGCCCATCTTGTGGTCGTAGAAGTAATCCAGTCCCCCAAGCATGGACACCTCGATATAGAGCTGACTCGACACGTCGCGCACGGGGGTCGGTTGGCCGGGGGCCGGCGCGACGCCGGAGGGGTCCTGGCAACTCAAGATACATGCGGCCAGGACCATGGACAACGTAGCCTGTTTCGAGCAGTTCATGGTAGACGCGGACCTCCCGCCGGAGTACATTAGATACAATGATATTATCTTTGCAGATAGCACAATCCGGTTGCCGTGTCATTAGTCAACTCGAGGGCACGGCAACCGACGATTTTTGAGACTGTTACGCAATATCAGCGCGAACCTGCGCCGCCGCGTGATTGCGATTGCAAGCGACGCCGGCGAGGCGTACACGATACATTATCACGTTTGTCTTGACTTGGAAGCAACACTTGTCCACAAGTGTGAATCAATTCTCACGGAGGTCCTCAAATCATGCAACATCCCTCGCATGGCGCGTGCTGTGGATGCGCCCTGGGCCGGCGCGAATTCCTGGCGACGACCTCGGTCGCGGCCGTGGGCGCAACGTTGGTGGGCGCGCGCCCCGCTTTCTCCCGCAGTGAATGGGACGAGTACATCGACATCGGGCGGTTTCGACCGCGGCCGCGCGTGCGCGCGCTCAGTGCCATCGTGCGCATGCCGCCGCCCTACTGGCTCGGGTGGCCGGGAACGAGTTACGACGTCAGCGGGGCGGAGCGGGAATACGGAGAGACCTTCGCCGCCGCCGCCCGGCGCGTGGGCGTCGAGCTGGCGCCCTTCGGCTCCGCGCTCGAAAACGAAGAGGCGGTGGGACGGTTCGTCCGGCAGGTGCAGGATGAGAAACCGGACGCGGTTCTCGTGATGATCCAGCACATTTACGTCTGGCGCTGGGTGCGACAGATCGCCGAGGCGGGCGTTCCCACGCTGGTTTTTTCGCCCGTCGGCATGGCCTTCACCGGGCAGGTGAAGGACTTGTCGCGGCGGCCGGGCGTGCACGTGATTTCTTCGCTGGATACGGGCGCCGTCGAGCAGGGGCTGCGCATGGTCCGCGCCAAGAAGCAGTTGGAGGCGACGCGCCTGCTCGTGGTCGCCGGCAAGGAACGCAAGGAAGAGAAGTGGGAGGGCATCGGCACGACCCTTCAGTACATTCCTCGCAACGAATTGCACGAACTCTTCGCCCAGGCGCCGGTCACGGACGAGATGAAGGAGATCGCCTCGCACATGCGCCGTCGGGCGAAAAAAGTGGTGGAACCGAGCCGCGACGATCTGTTGAACGCGGCCCGGTCCTACGTGACCGCCAAGCGGCTGCTGGCGCGCGAGCAGTGCCATGCGCTCACGACCGATTGCCTGGGGATGGTGTCGACCAAGGTCGTGCCCACGCCGCCCTGCATGGCCGCCAGCATCTTTCAGGATCATGGCGTCACCTACGGCTGCGAGGCCGACCGCAACGCCGCCCTCTCGCTTCTGCTCGTCAGCTATCTCTTCGACAAGCCCGGCTTCATGAACGATCCCGTGCCCGAGACGGTCAAGAACCTTCTCATCGCCGCCCATTGCACCTGCGGCACACGGCTCAATGGGTTTGACGTGAAGCAGGAGCCTTACATCCTGCGCTCGCACTCGGAGTCCGACATCGGCGTCTCCATGCAGGTACTCTGGAAAGAGGGGCAGAAGGTGACGCTGGCGTTGTTTGACGGGCCGGAGAAGCTTATCATCGACACCGGCACGGTTGTAGGGAACGTGGCGACCCCGCCGGCGGGTGGATGTCGCACCAGCTTCGAGATCGCCATGGACCGGATCGAGGACTGCCGCGACGTGCTGGGCTTCCACCAGGTGGTCTTTTACGGCGATCATCGGCGCGATCTGCTGAGTTCTGCCAGATGTTCTGGGATCACGCCGGTGCATTCGCCGGACACACGCCGCGCCGAGAGCCGAGGTGGGCTGAGACGGTAGCGCCGGCATCATGCCGGCGCGTGGCGGGCGTCCGCCCCACGCTTTGTGCGTACGCGCGAGAGTCGCCAAGCGCGTCGGCAGGATGCCGACCCGCAAGCCGGCATGATGCCGGCGCTACGTGCTTTGCGACAAGGAGGCACTGCAACCATGCGCGCTTTCTTCCCGAGGTCAAACCCATCCGCTACGAGGGGCCGACAGCCGGAATCCGCTCGCCTTCAAGCCGCATTATAATCCCAAGGAAGGTGCTGGGCAAGAAAATGGCCGACCATTTTCGTTTCGCCGTTGCTATTGGCACACCTTCAAGGGGTTGGGTGCCGATCCCTCTGGCCGGACGATGATCCGCGCCTACCATGCTTCCAGCGATCCCATGCAGGCGGCGGTCAAATGACGCTGCGCGCGGCCTTCGAGTTCTTCTCCAAGCTGGGCGTTTCCTTCTGGTGTTTTCACGACCGGGACATCGCGCCCGAGGCCGAGACGCTGGCCGAGACCAACCGGCGCCTGGACAAGATGGTGAAGCTGGCCAGGCAGCTGCAGAAGGACCACGACGTGTCGCTGCTCTGGGGTACGTCCAACCTCTTTTCCCATCGCCGCTTCATGGCGGGCGCGGCGACCAGTCCCTGGCCCGAGGTGTTCGCCTACGCCGCCAGCCAGGTCAAGAAGGCGATGGAAATCACGCACGAGCTGGGCGGCGGCGGTTACGTCTTCTGGGGTGGCCGCGAGGGCTACGAGACGCTCCTGAACACCGACATGAAGCGCGAGCTGGACCATCTGGCGCGCTTTCTCCACATGGCCGTGGACTATAAAAAATCGATCGGTTTTGCGGGCCAGTTGTACATCGAGCCCAAGCCCAAGGAGCCGACCAAGCATCAATACGACTTCGACGCGGCCGCTTGCCACGCATTTCTCCTGCAAAACGACCTGGTCGACCACTTCAAGTTCAACCTGGAGGCCAATCACGGCACTTTGGCGGGGCACAGCTTCCAGCATGAACTGGAGTATGCCGCCGCGGTGGGACTCTTAGGCTCGGTCGATGCCAACCGCGGCGATCTCCTATTGGGTTGGGACACGGATCAGTTTCCTACCGACGTATACGACACCACGCTGGCGATGTACACCATCCTGCGCGCGGGCGGCTTCACGACGGGCGGGTTGAACTTCGACGCCAAGGTGCGGCGGCAGTCGATTGAGCCGGTCGATCTCTTTCACGCGCACATCGGCGGCATGGACGCCTTCGCGTTGGGGCTGAAAGCCGCCGCGCGCCTGTTGAAGGAGGGCAAGTTCGAGAAATTCAAGAAGGCGCGCTACATCGGTTGGGACAAGGGGCTGGGCCAGGAAATCGAGAAGAACCGGCTGGGCTTTCGCGAGTTGGAGGCCTATACGCTGGCGCACGGCGAACCCAAGGTCGAGAGCGGGCGCCAGGAGATGCTGGAGAACCTGCTCAACGCCGCCATCTTCGGCTAGCCCAGCCCGGGACGGTCGCCCATTTCCGCCGGACGACCGGCATGGGCGTGAAAGTCACCGATTTCCGCAGGGAGAACTTGCTTTTTTCGCGGGGCCTCACGGCGGAAATCGGTGACTGTCCCCAGCTGTTACCGATGGTAGTCCTGCAGGGCGCAGACGGACATGGCCTGGTCGCCGGCCAGGCTGGTGAGGGCGTCCACGCCCGCCAGAGCCGCCGCGACCGTCGTCATGTAGGGAATCCCCAATTCCACCGCGGCGCGCCGGATGGCCATTTCGTCCTTGTGACTGCGGCCTGACATGGGCGTGTTGATGACCCAGTCGACCTCGCGGTTTTTCATGCGATCCACAATATTGGGGCGGCCCTCGTTGACCTTGAAGACCATCTCGCAGGGGACGCCGTGTTCCGACAAGACGCGATGCGTGCCCGCGGTAGCGAAAAGGCGGAATCCCAACTCGACCAATGGGACGCAGAAGCGGAGCAGACAGGGCTTGTCGTCGTCGTTGACGGACACGAACACGGTGCGGGGCCGTCCCGCGGCGCGCGGCGACAGCGGCAGGGTCGAACCCGCCGCAATCTGCGACTTGGCGTAGGCCAGCCCGAAGTCGGTATCGATGCCCATCACCTCGCCGGTACTGCGCATCTCCGGCCCCAGGATGGCGTCCACGCCCTGGAACTTGATGAAGGGCAGGACCGCCTCCTTGACGGAGACGTGGCTCGGCCAGGGATCGCCGCGGATGCCCAGCTCGGCCAGGGTCTTGCCGCTCATGATGAGCGCGGCTGCCTTGGCCATGGGTACGCCGATCGCCTTGCTGACGAAGGGCACGGTGCGACTGGCGCGGGGATTGACCTCGAGGACCCAGATTTTCTCCTCGCCGGAGTCGGGGTGGCGGGTCATGGCGTACTGCACGTTCATCAGGCCGCGCACGGAGAGCGCGCGCGCCAGCCGCCGGGTGTAGTCGCGAATGTTCTCGATGGTTCGGGCGGAGAGCGTGCGTGGGGGCAGGACGCAGGCGGAGTCGCCGCTGTGGATGCCTGCGGCCTCGATGTGCTCCATGATGCCGCCGACGAACACCTCGCGTCCGTCGGAGAGGGCGTCCACGTCGATCTCGATGGCGGAGGAAAGGAACTTGTCGACCAGCACGGGGCGCGTCGGGTCCAGGTCCAGCGCGCCGCGCATGTAGCGGTCCAGCGCCTCCAGGTTATAGACGATTTCCATGCGCTCGCCGCCCAGGACGTAACTGGGGCGCACGAGCACGGGAAAGCCGATGCGGGCGGCGATCTCGCGCGCTCCCTCCAGCGACAACGCGGCGCCGTTGGGCGGCTGCGCGATGCCCAGTTGATCCAGGAGCGCCCCGAAACGCCCCCGATCCTCCGCCAGGTCGATGCTGTCCCCGGGAGTGCCCCACAGGGACACGCCCGCACTCTCCAGCGGTCCGGATAACTTCAGCGGCGTCTGTCCCCCGAACTGCACGATCACTCCGACGGGATGCTCCACCTCGATGATGTTCATCACGTCCTCGAAGGTCAGAGGCTCGAAGTACAGCCGGTCGCTGGTGTCGTAATCCGTGCTCACCGTCTCGGGGTTCGAGTTGACCATGACGGTCTCGAAGCCTTCCGCGGAGAGCGAAAAGGAGGCGTGGCAGCAGCAGAAGTCGAACTCGATGCCCTGGCCGATGCGGTTGGGGCCGCCGCCCAGGATCACCACCTTCTTTTTGTCGCATGGCCGGACTTCGGACGCCTGTTGCGGCACGAACCGGCCGTCCCGCAGCGCCAGGAAGGGGCGCTCGTAGGTCGAGTAGTGATAGGGGGTTTCGGCCTCGAACTCGGCGCCGCAGGTATCCACGGTCTTGAAGACGGGCAAGACACCCAGCGCCTTGCGGCGGGCGCGGACGGTCGTCTCGTCGCTGCCCCAGATATGCGCCAGTTGATAGTCGGAGAAACCATACTGCTTGGCGCGCCACAAGAGCTCGCGCAGCGCGTCATCGTCCTGCGCCAGGCCGGGACCGGCGCGCAGCTCGCGCTCCATCTCGACCACGGCGCGAAACTGCTCCAAAAACCACGGGTCGATCCGGGTGCGGCGCGCCAGCTCGTCCACCGACACGCCGCCCAGGAGCAGATAGCGCAAATGGAAGGGGCGGTCCGGCGTGGGCACGGCGATGCGTTCCAGCATGTGGTGGAAGTCCTCGCTCGCGCGCGCCCGGCCCGACACGAGGTCCTCATAAGCGAACTTGTCGCGCCCGTCCGCGCCCAGTCCGTAGCGCCGCGCCTCCAGCGAGCGCAACCCCTTCTGCAGCGCTTCCGGGAAACTCCTGCCGATGGCCATGGCCTCGCCCACCGATTTCATCTGCGTGCCCAGCGTCGGATCGCTGCCGGGGAACTTCTCGAAGGCCCAGCGCGGTATCTTGACCACCACGTAGTCGATGGTCGGCTCGAAGCTGGCCGGCGTCTTTTTCGTGATGTCGTTGGGGATTTCGTCCAGCGTGTATCCCACCGCCAGCTTGGCGGCGATCTTGGCGATGGGGAAGCCCGTGGCCTTGCTGGCCAGGGCCGAGCTGCGCGACACGCGCGGATTCATCTCGATCACGACCATCCGCCCGGTCTGGGGATGCACGGCGAACTGGATGTTGGACCCGCCCGTCTCCACTCCGATCTCGCGGATGATATCGATGGCCGCGTCGCGCATCATCTGGTACTCTTTGTCGGTCAGCGTCTGGATGGGCGCCACCGTGATGCTGTCGCCGGTGTGCACGCCCATGGGGTCGAAGTTCTCGATGCCGCAGATGATGACGACGTTGTCGGCCAGGTCGCGCATCACCTCCAGCTCGAACTCCTTCCAGCCGAGCACGGATTCCTCGATGAGAACTTCGGAGAAGGGGCCATGTCCAGGCCCCATGGACCACGGGCAGGAACTCGTCCATGTTGTAGGCGACGCCGGCGCCGTACCGCCCAGCGTGAACGAGGGGCGGATGATGGCGGGGAAGCCGACTTCTGCGATCACGGCCTTCGCTTCTTCGATATTGTGCGCGACGCCGCTCCGGGGAACCTCCTGACCGATGCGCTGCATGGCCTGGCGAAAAAGGTCGCGGTTTTCGGCCTTTTCGATGGCGGGCAGCTTGGCGCCGATCAGTTCGACGCCGAAGCGGTCCAGGACGCCGCTCCTGGCCAAAGCAACGGAGACGTTCAGCCCGTTCTGGCCGCCCAGGGTGGGCAGCAGCGCGTCGGGCCGCTCCTTCTCGATGATGCGCGCCACCACCTCCGGCGTGAGCGGCTCGATGTAGGTTCGGTCGCCCATTTCCGGGTCGGTCATGATGGTCGCGGGATTGCTGTTGACCAGGACGACTTCATAGCCCTCGCTGCGCAGCGCCTTGCAGCCCTGGGTGCCCGAATAATCAAACTCGCAGGCCTGACCGATGACGATAGGCCCGGAGCCGATGATCATGATCTTGTGCAGGTCCGTTCGCTTCGGCACGCGCGTCCTCGTATGGAGTAATTACAATTCGCAAGCACCATCTTGCTCGTGCTCGCAATCGTAACTCTTACCGCTGCGGATAGAGTTGTCATTTCGACCGAAGGGAGAAATCCTTCCCGCTGTTGCCGCGGCACGGGTGCGATGCGGAAGATTTCTCCCTTCGGTCGAAATGACAGTTGCGACGACGAGCACGAGCAGGAGCAAGATTACGAACCGCAATCGATTACGATTGCGAGGCGGCAGCTCGCCGCCGCTAAAGTCGCTCTCGAAACCGCCGGAACAGCTCCGCCGTATCGTGCGGGCCGGGCGAGGCCTCGGGATGATACTGCACGGTCAGAATCCGCCGCTTTTCGTCCGCCAGCGCCTCGACCGTCTGGTCGTTGAGATTGATCTGCGTCACCTCCAGCCCGCTTCCGGCCAGGCTGTCGCGATCCACGCAGAAGCCGTGATTCTGGCTGGTGATCCAGACGCGGCCGGTCGTCAGGTCCTTGACCGGCTGGTTGGCGCCGCGATGGCCGAACTTGAGTTTGTAGGTGCGGGCGCCCGCCGCCAACGCCAGCAGCTGATGGCCCAGGCAGATGGCGAAGATGGGCCGCCTGCCCATGAGTTCTCGGATGTTCCTGATCGCGTAATCCACCGGCTCGGGATCGCCGGGACCGTTGGAGAGGAAAACCCCCGCCGGGTTCATCGCCAGCACGTCGGCGGCCGAGGTCTGGGCGGGCACGACACGCACGCGCATGCCCTGCGCCCGGAGTAATCTCAGGATGTTGCGCTTGATGCCGAAACCGTAGGCCACGACCAACGGCTCGCCCGCCCCGCCGTAGTCGCCCGCATAGATCGCCTGGTCGATTCGCCCGTATTGTTCTTCGTAATCCAGGTAGAGCCGGTGGGCATCGTCGGCCTTGGTGATGGCGGGCAGGTTCAGCGGCTGCGTCTGCCAGACGTACGAGTGGGGATCGGTGACCACGCTGGCCAGGTCGCAGCCGGCCATGGAGGGACCCGCTGCGCCCGTTCTACCAGCGCGGCGGCGTTGTCGGCCGTCTCGTCCAGCGAGATGACGCCGCGCAGGACCCCGCCGTCGCGCGGAGATGCCGGACCAGAGCGCGCGTGTCCACGCCGGCGACGCCCGGCACGTTGTGCCGCGCCAGGTAATCAGGAAAGGTCTCGCGGCTGCGCCAATTCGAGGCGAGAGGGGACAATTCCCGGCACACCACGCCGGACACGTAGATCGATTCGGATTCCTGGTCCAGCGCATTGGTCCCCACGTTGCCGATCAGGGGATACGTGAAGACCATGATCTGGCCTTTATAGGAGGGGTCGGCGCAGATTTCCTGGTAGCCGGTCATGCTGGTGTTAAAAACGACTTCCCCCTCGCTCTCGCGGGCGCCGCCGAAGCCGCGACCCACGAAAATCCTGCCGTCCTCAAGCGCCAGCCGGGCGACCCTACCCTCCACCGAAACTCCTCGCCTTTCTCTACGCCGCCTTCTCGGGCGCGCCATTGCGGCAGCAAGCTGCCGCACTCCATACCGGGAAAGCCGTTGACAGTCTTCCGGCGCTCCGAATAGAGTGACTTCCCAAGAGCCTGGGCAAAATCGGATGATGCTAGACGAGGCATCCGACGCTGTCAATTGGACAATCCCCAAAATCGTCGGACCGGCGAGACATCGCGGGGCGGCGAACCGTTGGGGCGGGGAAGAGACATGGCCCGCATTCTCATCGTGGACGATGATCCGGACGTGTTGCACAGCTTCCGGCGGATGCTGCGCGACGATCCGCACGCGGTCGAGACCTGCCGGTCCGGCGAGGAGGCGCTGGGGCTTCTGGAGCGCGACGACTACGACCTGGTGGTGATGGACATCCGCATGGGCGGCATGTCGGGACTGGAGACGCTGCGCGCAATCAGCCGATTGGAACCGCGGCCTTTTGTGATCCTGATGACGGCTTACGCGACGACGGAGACCACCATCGAGGGGATCAAGCTGGGCGCTTTCGATTACATTCTCAAGCCGTTTGAAGTGCCGGAGATGCGGGGGCTGATCAGCCGGGCGCTGGAGACGCGACGCGCCTGGAGAGAGGGCCGGCAGGCCGCTCCCGCCGCCGACGTCAGCGACGAGATCGTGGGCCGCGCCGCCTCCATGCAGGAGGTTTACAAACTCATCGGCCGCGTGGCCAGCCAGGATGTGCCGGTGCTGATTACCGGGGAGAGCGGCACGGGCAAGGAGCTGGTGGCTCGGGCCATCCATCGGCACAGCCGGCGCGCCGAGCAGATATTTCTTCCCGTCAACTGCGCCGCCATCCCCGAGACGCTCCTGGAGAGCGAGTTTTTCGGCCACGAGAAGGGCGCCTTCACGGGGGCGCTGGGCCGGCGCGTGGGCAAGTTCGAACAGTGCCACGGCGGGACCATTTTTCTGGACGAAGTGGGCGAGCTGGCCCCCTCGGTGCAAGGCAAGCTGTTGCGGCTCCTGGAGGAGGACGTTTCAGCGCGTGGGCGGCACGGAGGAAGTCAGGAGCGATGCGCGCGTGATCGCGGCCACCAATCGCGACCTCGTCCGAGGTGGAGCGCGGCGCCCTACGCGCCGATCTCTTCTACCGACTGAACGTGGTCAACGTCCATCTGCCGGCTCTGCGCGAGCGGCGCGAGGACATCGCCTTGTTGGTGGACCATTTTCTCTCCAAGTTGTCGCTACGTCGGTACGAGGGGCGGCTGCAACTGCAGGCGGGGCGATGGAGTTGTTGCGGCGGCATCCCTGGCCGGGCAACGTGCGGCAGATGGAAACGCGCTGCGCAAGGCGGCGGCGACCTGCCGCGGCGGCGTCATCACGGTCGATGACCTGCCCGAGGAGGTGCGGCGTCCCGCTGCGGTCGCGCCATCCGTCTCGGCCGGCTCCTACCGAACAGCTGGAGGCGCTCCTGGACCGCCTGGTTTCGAGCTGGCCGTGCGCCGGTCCGGGCAGGTCGGTCCGGTCGCGCTCCTGCCCGACCTGCAGCGCCGGCTCATCCCCCGCATCCTGGAGCGCGTCAAGGGCAACCAGGTCAAGGCCGCGCAGATTCTGGGCATCTCCCGCAACACCCTGCGCGGCCATCTCCGCCCGCCGGAGGAGAAACCATGACGGACGCGAGCTGCGCGCCCTCCCGCGCCGCTGGTCCGTCTACCTCTTTCTCATCGCCCTCTATTGCCTGGGTTACGTCCACTGGGCGCTGTTTTTCAATTTGGGCAGCGCCGATTCGTTTTGCACCATGTACGACTGGGGCAAGGGTTTCGTTATTACTCACCGCTCCAGCAGGGACTGCGCGAAGGCCGCATTCCGTATCACAGCGCCAAAGAGATTCACAACACCGACCGGCTGCTGGCCAATCCCGAGGTGATCCTGTCGCCGCAGATTCTCGTCATGCGCTGGGTCGAGCTGCCCACCTTCGTGCTCATCAACACGCTCCTGGCCTACAGCGTGGGGTTTCTGGGCTGTCAGGCCTTGCGAGAACGCTACCGGCTGTCACTCTTGCCCTTCACCATGTTTTTCGTGCTCTTCAACTTCAACGGGCACATCGCCGCACACCTGGGCATCGGGCACGCCATCTGGACGGGCTATTTCTTCCTGCCGCTCTTCATGTGGTTCGTCCTGAAGGCGCTGGAGGAGCCGAGTCTCCGCCATCTCTGGATGCCCTTGTCGCTCCTTCTCTTTCTTATCGACTTGCAGGGTTTTTTCCACGGCTACATTCTGTGCGTCATCCTTTTGGCGCTGGCCGCCGTCTGGAACCCGCCCTTCCGGCGCACGGCGGCGCTGGCGATTCCCACGAGTTTCGTCATGTGCGCCTGCCGCTTCTGGCCGACCCTCGTGACGCTCTACAGGAAAGAGCACGACTACATCACCGGCTTCACCACGGTCTGGGAGTGGCTGGAGGGGATGGTGGTCCCCTATGACTACACGCATCCCTACGTGGGTGGGATTTTCGGCAAGCAGCCGTGGGCGGAGTTCAACCATTACGTGGGCGGCGTCGGCTTCGCCTTTCTCTTGTATTTCGGGATCATCCGACGGCTCTCGCCCGAGGCGGAGCGGGGCGGCTGGCGCCTCGCCGCGCTGGATATTCCGCTGGCGATCATGGCCGTCCTGTCGTTTGACTACTTTCTGGCTGTCACGCGGTTCCTGCCGATTCCGTTCGCCGGCACGGAGCGCGTCGCCACTCGCTTCTTTCTGCTTCCGTTCTTGTTCACGATACTTTACGCCGCCGTCGGTCTGGAGCGCAGCTGGTACACGCGGCGGCTGCCGCTCATGGCGAAAGTCTTTCTCTGGGCGGCGGTAGTCCAGAC
This sequence comes from bacterium, assembly GCA_015075175.1. Taxonomy (GTDB): domain Bacteria; phylum Hinthialibacterota; class Hinthialibacteria; order H5-UNCL2; family H5-UNCL2; genus H5-UNCL2. Next base: position 363,926 of record JABTUV010000004.1, on the reverse strand, counting down.
CACCACCACGCTCTGGGACCACACGAACCTGTGGCGCCCGATCAACATCATCGATGAATACATCCGAAAGAACGGGGTGGACCTGCAGAACTGGATCGTGGTGCGACCGGACCCGCTTTACGTCGCCGTGGTGCGCGTGTCGCTGGGGGTGTCGCTGGCGACCTGCCTGGCGGTGCTGGCGCTGTGGGGCTGGAAGGCGCGATGGAGGATTGATCCGCCGTCCGCTTCGGGGGATAATCAGGCGACATGAAAAAGAGCCGCCGGCAACTCATCGACGACCTGGCGCGCGCCATCGGGCACGAGACGCCGCGCCTTCTGTCGCGCGTGGGGGAGATGGACGCCCTGGACAAGTTGCGCGAGCGGGTCAAGGCCGACGGCGTCGAGGCGGTCCTGCCGCCAAGACCCACGACCAAAGACTTCGAATTCAGCTACCACCTGGCGCGGGCGATGGTGATTGCGGGCGCGATAGAGGCGCGCAAGGCGCAGGAGCCGCCGCTGGAAATGACAGAGGAGGCGCGGGGGACGCTGGAGGAGCGGCTGGCGAACCGCCGCCGGGTGCTGGAACAATTGGAACGCGAGCGGTTGGCGATCATGCTGGGCCGCGGCCGCTACGCCTACGAGGACGTGCGCCGCCGCGCCCAGCAAATGCTCAAGACGCTTCCCATGGAAATTGCGTTACTTGAGAAGCGGCTGTCGCGTCCGTAACGGCGACCAGGGGTCGCCGGTCTCGGCGGCATCCTGCCGCCGATGCAGAAGTTGGGCGGCTGCGTGGCACGCACCCTTTTGAGTATAAAAGGGTGGCGCCCAAGGAAGTAACGGAGCGGAGGAAGAAGTCATGTTTATTAAGGTGATTATTGGAGTCATCATTGGTGGGTTGGCCGGGGCGGTGATGGGTTATGCCGGATCGTGCACGACCGGTGCGTGCCCGCTGACCTCCAACCCGTGGATCGGCGGCGTGTACGGGGCGTTCATTGGGGGTCTGATCGCTTCAACGATATGAACCCCAAACACTTTCGCACGAACCAGCGAGTCGTCATCGTGGGCGGCGTGGCGGGCGGCGCGTCGTGCGCGGCGCGCCTGCGGCGGCTTTCGCCCAGTACCGAAATCATCCTCTTGGAGCGCGGCCCGTATGCGTCGTTTGCCAACTGCGGGCTGCCCTATTACGTCGGAGGGGTGATCGCCGAACGCGACCGCCTGCTCGTGACCCCGCCTGAAGTGTTGCGTGAGCGCTTTCGCATCGACCTGCGCACGCGCCACGAGGCCGTCGGGATCGACCGCGAGCGGCGGGTCGTCGCCATACGCAATCTGGAGTCCGGCGAGTGTTACGAAGAACGCTACGACGCGCTGGTGCTTTCTCCCGGTGCGGCGCCGATTCGTCCACCCCTGCCCGGCATCGACCTGCCCGGCATCTTCAGCGTGCGCACCATCCCCGACGTGGACGCCATTACCGCCTGGATCAAGCAGCGCCATGCCCGTCGCGCCGTGGTCGTGGGGGGAGGCTTCATCGGCCTGGAGATGGTGGAAAACCTCCGCCATCGCGGCCTCTCTGTCGCGCTGGTCGAGAAACTTCCCCAGGTCATGCCGCCGATGGACCCCGAGATGATGACCCCCGTCCACCACCACCTGTTTGAGAAGGGAGTAGACCTGCGGCTGGGCGACGGGGTCGGCGGTTTTCGCGCCGGCGAGCATGGCGGTCTCGTGGTGTGCACGGAAAAGGGCGAGGAGCTGCCCGCAGAGCTTGTGATCCTGTCCATCGGCGTGCGTCCCGAGACGGCGCTGGCGCGGGCGGCCGGGCTTTCACTCGGCGAACGCGGCGGCATCCGCGTGGACGAGTACATGCAAGCGGCGCCGGGCATCTATGCGGTGGGGGACGCGGTCGAAGTGCGCGACTGGGTGACGGGCGAGTGGACGCTGTGTCCGTTGGCGGGTCCCGCCAATCGTCAGGGACGGCTGGTAGCCGATAACATCGTCTTCGGGAATACTCGAACCTATCGCGGCAGCCAGGGCACGGCGGTAGTCGGCTGTTTCGAACTAACAATTGCGTCGACGGGCGCCGGCGAGAAGACGCTGGCCCGGCTGGGTCGCAAGTACGAGAAAGTGTACGTGCATCAGGCGCACCATGCGGGTTACTATCCCGGCGCCCGCACGATCCATCTCAAGCTCTTGTTCGATCCCTCCGACGGAACCATCCTGGGCGCGCAGGCGGTGGGACACGTGGGGGTGGAGAAGCGCATCGACGTAATCGCGCTGGCGCTGCAGAAACGCGCCACGGTGTACGATCTGGAAGAAGCCGAGCTGTGTTACGCGCCGCAGTACGGCTCGGCCAAGGACCCGGTGAATATCGCGGGATTCATCGCCGTCAACCATCTGCGCGGATTGGCGCCGCTGGCGCATTGGGACGAACCGCGCGACGGTGCGCTGATCCTGGACGTGCGCACGCCCGGCGAAGTCGAGCGGGGGCATGTCCCGGGTTCGGTCAACATTCCGCTGGATGAGCTGGCCGAGCGGCTGTCCGAGCTGCCGCGCGGGCGCGACATCCGCGTGCACTGCGGGGTGGGCGCGCGCTCGCACCTGGCTACCCGCCTCTTGCGCGAGGCGGGACTGTCCGCGCGCAACCTCTCCGGCGGGTTTGCCAGCTACCTGATGCTGCCGCTCCGGAATGAATAGGACCCATGGGACCTATGGGACGCCGTTCTCAAAGGACTTGCTTTGGACGCGGCTCCTGGCTTATAGTGCGAGAATCGTGGGGCAATAGCTCAGCTGGGAGAGCGACGGCTTTGCAAGCCGTAGGTCGGGGGTTCGATCCCCCCTTGCTCCACCAGACGCGCCCGCGTGATCGTCAGGCGCGGAACCCACCCCACACTTGACGCCTTTCCTCACTGCCCCTACATTGACCGCTCACGTTGTCCATCCCTTTGAGGAGCTAACTGCCCGCGTGAGATTCGTTCAACGCTACCTGGGTTCCATCCTCTCGCTCCTGGCGCTCCTGGCACTGACGGGCGGCGTCGGCTATTGGGTCTATCGAAGTCGCAGCAGCGAGTTTCACGTTCGTACCGACAACACGCTGCGGCGCTGGCTGGCCAACGATTCCGATTATCTGAATCCCATCCTGCGGACGGATGTTTACGCCTCCTGGGTGCTGGAGTATACGCACCACTACCTGATCGAATGGGACATGGCCAAGGACGACTACAAACCGCTCCTGGCCAGCCGCTGGGAGATTTCCGAAGATGGGCTGGACTACACGCTGCACCTGCGGCGGGACGTGCGCTGGCACGACGGCGTGCCCTTCAACGCCGACGACGTGATGTTCTCCTTCCAGACCAGCATGAATCCCGACCTGCGGGTGGGGCACGCGCGCTCCGGCTACATGGACATGGTGGTGCGGGACACGATTCCCGCCGGCAGCGCGGAGGGCGACATCGCCGCCGAGGAGTACCAGGTCGTGACGCTGGCGGAGCTGCCGAGTCTGCCGGGCGAACCCGGCTGGGACGGCGTGGGCGAGAGCGCGGCGGCGACGGTTGCGGAGACGACGCGCGGCGCCCTCCGCGCCGCGCGGCTGGGCGACCGGCTCTACCTTTCCGCGCCGGTCGTGGCCCGGCACGATACCGCCATCTTCGTCGCGCGCCGGCCCGGCGAGCCCCGACGCTACGGGCCTTCCACCTTCGTGGCAGGTTGGGACGCGCTGTTTCTTCTGGACGACGGCAACACCTTTCCCGCCCGCTCCGGCTGGCTGGCCGCCTCCCCCGATCGGGTCAAGTCCGCGACCTTCGCCGCCTCCGCTTCCGAAGTGGAGTGTATCGTCGATCTGCGCCAACTGTTTGCGCTGGACGCCGGCGAGGTCGCACCTGCGACCGTCGCCGTGATCGCCGCCATCGTGGACGACGCGCAGCTGGAAAAATTGGATCAGTACACGGTCAGGTTTCACTTTCCGCAGAAGGTCTACGTCAACCTGGACGCGGCGGGGAGCCTGCGCTTGATCCCCAAACACATTTATGACGACGGCGTCAAGCTGGACGTGCATCCGCGCCGCGACGATCTCTCGTCGGCGTGGGGGCCGTACAAGTTCGTCAAGGCGGGATCGCAACTCCCAGATCGTGGTGGAACGCTGGAACGACTACTGGGGCGGCGGACCCGCCATTCAGCGCGTCGAGTTCAAGATCATCTCCGACGCGGTCGTCGCCTACCAGGTGTTCAAGAAGGGCGACATCGACGCCATGGACGTGGGCACGTGGACCTACGCCATGAAGTCGCGCGGCGAGAATTTCGACCAGCACTTTTACAAACTGGTATTTGACCGGCCGGGCTACGGCTACATCGGCTGGAACTGCCGCCGCTCGTTCTTCTCCGATTATCGCTGCCGCCAGGCCATGTCGCACCTGGTAGATGCGTCCGCCATCTGCGCGCACGTGGGCATGGGCATTCTGAAGCCGGTGACCGGGCCGTTCTATTACAAGGAGCCGGCCTACGACTCGTCCCTGCCGGTTTACGAGTACAACATCGAGGAAGCCAGCCGGCTTCTGGGCGAAGCCGGTTGGCTGGATCGCGACGGCGACGGCGTGCGCGAAAAGGATCTGGACGGCGATGGGATCATCAGCGACGGACCGCTCGGCGGTGATCCCAACCTGCGCGAGAAGTTCATTTTTGACTTCATCATCACGGCCAATCCCGACACGCCCAACAGTCCCGTCATGCTCTCGCTCCTCCAGAACTGCCCCAAGGTGGGCATCATCTGCAACGCGCGCATGATCGAGTGGGCGCTGTTCCTGCAATGGACGCGCGAGTCCAACTTCGACGCCTCCTACTCGGGATGGGTTTTCGGCTTCGAGGCCGATCCCTATGACCTTTTTCACTCTTCGCAGATCGCCGACGGCTTCAACCGCATCGGCTTCAGCGATCCGTCCGTGGACAAGATGATCGAGGAGGCGCGACGCGAGCTGGACAAGCCCAAGCGCACGGAGATGTTCCAGGAAATCCACCGCACCCTTTACCGGCTGCAACCCTACACGTTCATGATCGGTAACAGCAACCCGTGGGTCCTCAACCGCCGGGTCAAGAACGTAAACGTTTACAACCTGGGATTCGACTTCCTCGAGTGGGAGTTGGAGGGGCACGAGCAACTCGCGCCTTGACCAGCGGGCTGGGGGGATAGCTCGGACGGATAAGACGATTACGACCAATACGACCCTATAGGACATTGGACGAGCGCACGCTCGTTGGGAGGGGCGGCGTGTCCGGTTGGGCTTGACGCTTCCCGCCGCCGCCACTAGATTGCCCTGCTTGAAGTACATGCCCCGGCGCGCGTGGTGACGATGCGGCTACACTCCATTCCCTACCTGCTTCCCCTGACCGTCCTGGCGGCGTTCGCGGCGCTCTTGGCGCACTGGGTGAAGAACCGGGATCTCGACCCCTTCGTGCCCCGAAACGACAACACCCTGCGCCGCTGGCTTGCCGCCGATCCCGATTATCTCAACCCCATCCTGCGCACCAGCGTCAATGCCGCTTATGTGCTGGAGTACGTGCACCACTATCTTCTCGACTGGGACATGGAGAAGAACGAGAACATTCCCCGGCTGGTGAAGGGCTGGACGATTTCGGAAGACGGGCTGGACTACACGTTTCCCCTACGTACGGACGTGCGGTGGCACGACGGCGAGCGCTTCGATGCGGACGACGTGCTCTACTCGTTCGCAACCTGCATGAATCCCGAAGTGCCGGCGGGCCATGCGCGCTCGGACTACATGGAGTTCGCGCTGACCGAGAGCCTGCCGGCGGACGACGGCGACGGCAAACTGGAGGCTCACGAGTATCTGCGGTTGGAACTGTCGGGCCTGCCCTCGCTCTCGTCGGCGCCAGTTCTGGACGGCGCGCCCGAGCCGGAAGCGGCGGTCCTGCTTTCGGGCACGCAGACCGCCCTGGGCGCGGCGGTCTGGGGGGATTTCCTTTACCTCTGGGGCCTGCAATCGGCCCGGCACGACCTGGCCGTCTTTGTCGCCCGCCAGCCGGGCGACTCGGTCGCCTATGGCCCTTGACCTCTCGTCGCGCAGTGGGACGCCTACTTTCTCGTGGACGACGGCAATCTCTATCCCGCTCCACCGGCTGGCACGCAACCGGGGAAGCCTGGATCAAGTCGGCCACCTTCGCCGTCGCTCCTGGCATTTCGCCCCTTCCCTTGTCAATGCGCCGCCCTCCTCTGTCATTTCGACGCCCTCGTCTGTCATTTCGACGCCGTCGTCTGTCATTTCGACGCCGTCGTTTGTCAATTCTACCCAAGGGAGAAATCTTCCCCCCGCGACCCCCTGCGCCGAGGCGATGATCAACCTGCGCGAGCTGTTCGCCCTCTCACCTTCCCAGCCCCTGCCCGAGTCGCTGTACCTCGCGCTGGCGATCCTGGACGACGTGCAGGTCGAGAAACTGGACGCCTTCACCGTCAAGTTTCACTTCCCGCGCAAGAACTACGCCAACCTGGAAAACGCCGGCTACCTGCGCCTGGTAGCCGAGCATTATTACGACACGGGCAGGAAGCTGACCGAGCATCCCAAGCGCGACGTGCCGCTGGGGGTGGGGCCCTACAAGTTCGTCAAGTGGGACCGCAACACCTCCATCGTGGTGGAACGCTGGGAGGACTACTGGGGCGAGCTCGCTCCCAGCATCCAGCGGGTGGACTTCAAGATCATCTCCGACGTGGTGGTCGCCTACCAGGTGTTTCGCAAGGGCGACATCGACGCGATGGGCTCGGTGGGCGTGTGGACGTATACACAAAAATCGGTCGGCGAGCAGTTCGACCGGCATTTCTACAAGCTCTCCTACGATCGGCCGGGTTACGAATACGTGGGCTACAACTGCCGGCGTTCCTTCTTCTCCGACCCGCGTTGCCGTCAGGCCATGTCGCACCTGATCGACACGCGGGCAGCCGTGGACAACATTCTCCTGGGGCTTTTTCCCATCGTGACCGGGCCTTACTTTTACAAGGAGCCGGGATACGACGCCGAGCTGCCGCGATACGAGTACAACGTCGAGAAGGCCAAGGCGCTTCTGGACGAGGCGGGCTGGAAGGACAGCGACGGCGACGGCGTCCGTGACAAGGACCTGAACGGCGACGGGATCATCTCGGATGAACCGCTGGACCGGGACGGCAACCAGCGCGAGAAGTTCGTGTTCGAGTACCTGACCTCGGATCCCGACGCGCAGAACAGCTGGGTGATGCTCTCGTTTTTGCGCAACGGCCCCAAGGTAGGCGTGGTATGCCGGGCGCGAAGCGTGGAGGGCGCGCTCAAGCTGGAGTGGCTGCGCGACAAGAAGTGGGACGCGGGGGGCGGCGGCTGGGTGGTGGGCATGGAGTCGGACCCGTACACGTTTTTCCATAGCTCACAGGGCGCGGACGGCTTCAACTTCGGCGGCTACGCCAGCCCCCGCGCCGACCGCATGATGGAAGCGGCACGCCAGGAACTGGACAAGGAGCAACGCACCCGGCTCTTCCGCCAGCTCCACCGCATCCTCTGGGAGGAGCAGCCGTATACATTTCTGATTGGACATAACTGGCGCTGGGTGTTAAACAAGCGGGTCAAGAACGTGCGCCTGTACGACCTGGGCCTCGATTTCCTGGAGTGGGAGCTGGCGGGGCACGAAAGCGGAACCTGAGGCATGTGGACCTACATTGTCAAACGACTGCTGCTGATGATTCCCACGCTGCTGGGCGTGACGGTGATCGTCTACGGGATGATCTCGATCGCGCCGGGCGACCCGCTGGCGCTTTCGGCGGGCGAAGCCGAGCGTGGCCTGACCAAGGAGGCCATGCGCGGCGCACAAATGGGCGAGACCTACTCCAAAGACCCGGTTGAAATCGCCAAGCGCTACTGGAAGTGGCTGACCCTGCTCTTCAGCTGGGAGTGGAAGGAACACGAACCGCCTCCCGAGGACGCCTGGTCGCTCCTGAACGACCACGTGCGCATCTACGAAGCCGTCGAGGTGCACGTGGGCAAGCTGCATCTCAATCTCTTCAATTTCCAGCGCTCGCTGAAGGACCGCCGTCCCGTGCTCCAGACGCTCATCAAGGCCATTTCCATTTCCATCGTTCTCAACATCATCTCGCTGGTCATCACCTATTCCGTGGCCATTCCGCTGGGCATCTTCAGCGCCGTCAAGCGCGACACGCTGCAGGAGCGCGTCATCACTGTGCTGCTCTTCATCCTCTACTCCCTGCCCAGTTTCTGGGTCGCTTACATGCTGATTCTCTACGTGGGGCAGGGCAGCGGAAAACTCGAGCTTCTGCCCATCGCCGGCCTGCACGGCGAGGAGGCCGACGCCTTCCTGTCCGCCGGCAATTACTGGGCCTACGCCAAGGACTTCGCCCAGCACCTGGTCCTGCCCATCATCTGCATGACGCTGGGTTCCTTCGCCTATCTCTCGCGCCAGACCCGCGCCGGCATGTTGGAGGTGCTGCGGCAGGACTATATTACCACCGCGCGCGCCAAGGGCCTGCCTGAGAGCCTGGTGATCGGCAAACACGCCCTGCGCAACTCGCTGATCCCCATCGTCACCCTGATGGCCTCGCTTCTGCCCGCGCTGATCGGCGGCAGCATCATCATCGAGTATATTTTCAACATCCCCGGCATGGGCCGGCTGGGTTTCACCTCCGTCCTGGCGCGGGATTACACCACGCTCATGGCCATCAACGTGATGGCCTCGATCCTGGTGCTTCTCGGCATCCTGATGAGCGACATCCTCTACACCATCGTCGATCCGCGCGTTACCTTCGAGAAGCAGGTGGGCTAACTATGTTGTCATTTCGACCGTAGGGAAAAATCCATGGCTTCTCGCAGTTATCGCCAACTGATCTGGCTCCAGTTCAAGAAGCGCAAGCTTTCCATGGTGTGCCTCTATCTGGTCATCGGGTTGATCCTGATGGCGATACTTGCGCCCGTCTTGGCCAACAACAAGCCGCTTCTCATGAAGCGCGGCGGCAAGCTCCATTTTCATCTGGAGATCACGGAGAATCCCGTCGTGCTGCATCTCATCCCTTACTATCAGCGGATTCCGGGTACCAATTTGAGGCCGCGGCTGGCCATTCCCGCGCTCAAGCTGTCCAACATGCCGGGGGACGTGGACTTCGATTTTCTGGACAAGTACCTGAACCGCGAGGCGGGCGACTGGACGATCATGCCGCCGGTTCCGTATCATCCCAACCAGTTGCGTTTTGAAGAGCGGCTGCTGCCGCCCAGCTGGGCGCATCCCATGGGTACGGACCCGGTGGGACGCGACGTCCTGGCCCGCATCATCCACGGCTCGCGCATCTCGCTCTCGGTGGGATTCGTGGCGGTGAGCATCTACGTGGCCATCGGGCTTTTCTTGGGCGCCATCGCCGGATACTTCGGCGGCTGGTGGGACATCGCCATCGCCCGCCTGATCGAAGTGATGATCTGCTTTCCCAGTTTCTTTCTCATCATCACGCTGGTCGCGGTGCTGGAGCCGTCGATCTACAACATCATGATCGCCATCGGGCTGACGGCGTGGCCGGGGATCGCGCGCCTGGCGCGGGGGGAGTTTCTGCGTTGCCGGGCCAACGACTACGTGGCGGCGGCGCGCGTGATGGGGTGCCCACGCGGCGCATCATCTTCCGGCACGTGCTGCCCAACGCGGTCGCGCCGGTGCGGGTGGCGGCCAGCTTCGGCAATGCCGCGGCCAGCCTGGTGGAATCGGGCCTCAGCTTTTTGGGCTTCGGGGTGCCGCCGCCGCAGCCCAGTTGGGGCGCCATGCTCTCTTCCGCCCGCTCCTACATCGACTACGCCTGGTGGTTGGCGCTGTTTCCCGGCCTGGCCATCTTCTTTTCGATCACGGTTTACAACCTGATCGGCGAGGGCCTGCGCGACGCCATCGACGTGCGGCTGAAGACGTAGGGATCGATCCGCAGTCCCCGGACCCGCCCTGGCGCAGAAGAATCCGACCGGCGCGTACTGCCGAATGCGAGGACTTCACCAAGGGATTGAGCACGATCCGCGAACCACGACGACGGGCAGGCCCATGCAGTAACCACCCCGACAGCTGTGGGCGAAGGCCTTGCCTTCTCCCCGACAGCCCTGAGCAGGATGGCGTGAAGCGTGCGCAGGACTAACATTCATGCCGCAAAGTTCCTTCGCTTCAGGCCATCCGTGTCGAAGGGCGGGCTTGCGAGCGGGCAGCCTGCGTGCGGGTTCAATCCCCCCTTATTAAGGGGGAAGGCGATGCCGCATTACTGCGGCGGCCAGGAAATACCTGGCTAGGGAAGTCGGGCGCAGGCGCAGTACGCTGCGCAACTACGGCGTCTCGATGCCAGCGTAGTAAGGCAGTCCTCGGGATTAAAGCCGGGCGTCGACACGTTGCTTCACAGCGACTCAGCCCTGTCGGTTTCGGTCTACTTCGCTGCCCAGGCGTCTCTCTGTCTCCTGCTGGAAGTGGTTCTCAGTGATGCCCGCAGCAGCCGCTGTGATTCGCAGTTTCGGTCGCCCTGGGCACGTCGTACTGCTCCGCCAGCGCGTTGGCGACCGCCAGCCAGCGCTCGTGCGTGCCCTCGCCCATGTGCTCGGTCTCGACCCGCTCAAAGGCGGCGTAAAGCTCGGCCTGCTTATCGGGCGACAGGGCGCGTTCGGCCATGGCAAAAAGGCAATGGTCCTCTTTGTTGATATGGTCGCGCAGGAGCCGCACGTAATCGCGCGCGTGGCCGGCGAACTGCAGCACGGCTTCGGTGTTGCCCGCCGAAGCCGCCGCCAGCTGCGTCCGCATCCCCTGGATGTGTTTGCGGCCCAGGTCGTGCTCATAGAGCATCACCCCTGTCGGCCCCCCCTCGCGCGGAAAGCCGTTCGCCTCCATCATGGGGAAGAGATGGTCCTCCTCCTTGCCGTGATGGCAGCGGTCGGCGAAGTACTTGAAGAACTCCAGCGCCTGTCCCGCCGCCTCGCCGTTCAACTTGTCGCCCTTCACGCCTTCCTCGGCGATTTTCTCCAGGCAGTTGAGGACCTGCTCGATCACGCGATGCTCGTTTTTCAGTACCAGAAATGCACTCATCGTCTGTCTCCTTGTCGGATGATGGTTTTCATCCAAGCCGCGCGGGACGCCCGTCGCGGTCACTCGCTTGTGCGGGGAAGGGGATCCGGGCCGGGCGGCCCATGAGCCGCCACAGGTGCGCGCCCCACAGGGCCAGCGCGGCGACTTCCAGGACTCCGCTCACTCCCGCGAAGGGGAAGAACGCCGGCGAGAAGTCCGACAGCGTCTGGAAGCCCACGCGCATGGCGCAGCCCAGGTTGATGAGGACGAACGGCAGCCACAGGTTGGACAGCCCGGTCGCGGGAATCTCGCGCAGGACGGGAACGACCCGCGCGGCTACGCCCATGATCATCAGCGAGATGAAGCCCACCGTCACCGCGTGCCGAATGGCGCCGTAATAGGCGTGCGAGAACCCGATGCGGGCCGCCTCGCTCTCCGGCGCCCACGTCGAGAGGATGGCGAACTGGTGGACCGGCAAGAGCACCAGCATGAGCATGGACAGGGCCAGCCAGCCGTAGGCGGTGCGGAAGAATTTGAGGCTGCGGTCCGTCTCGTCGGCGCGGGCGAAGATCCCCATGCGCCACGCAAGCGCCAGCGAGCCGCCGGCCAGAAGCAAGATGCCGCCGTACCAGAGACCTGCCCAGGCGTGGCCCGCCTGGCGCATCAACACGTATCCGACCACGGTCAGAACCAATCCCGCGTTCAGGCCGGCGAGCACGGCCAGTGAGAAGCGCCGCGGGACCGTCGCCATGCCGTAATGGTGCGGCAGGATGCGCTGGGAAACGCCCAGGATCATCAGCATGGCCAGCCCGTAGATTTGCAGTTCGCGCAGCGGCGCCTGGTAGTTGGCGGCCAGCGATAGCAGCGCCTCGCGGCCGGGCGCAAACGCTGTGGCGGCAAAGTAGACCGCGTCATAGACCGCCTGCACGAGGAACCACCCCAGCGCGCACAGGACGTAGGCGATATACGCGGGCCTCGCCGCTCCCCCGCCCGTAGTTGCGCAGCGTGCTGCGCCCGTGTCTCCCCCTTTTACAAGGGGGGCCGGGGGGCATGGGACGGCCAGGAGCGTCGCCGCCGCGGCGTGGACGAACAGCGTGATGGCGACGATCTCCAGCCCCGCCCCCAGCAAGGCGAACCCCGCGACTCCCGGCGCGTACGGCAGCGCCGCCTCCATGCCCGAGCGCAGGAGGATGCCGGAGAGCATCATCCAGAAGGCGGCCGCCGCCCGCCTGGGATGCTTCGGCTGCGCCTTGAACCAGCGCGGAAACACCTGGTAGCCGAAGCCCATGATGAAGAGGCCGACCCAACCGAAAATTTGCGCGTGCCCATGCGCGTTGATCTCGTGCAGTCCCACCGCGGTGAACGACTGGTTCATGGCGATGCGCGCGAGAATGACCGCGCCCCAGACCGCTCCCACGGTCAGAACGGTGATAATCCCGCCGCGAAAGAAGAGCCGATCCAGCGACGCCTCGCGCACGGATCCAACGTTGCCGACGGTTCCCATGGATTCTCGTCTCCCTTTCTTGGCCGACAATCAACCGGCTCCCAGCATGGCTCCAACCTCGCGCGCGTCCCGCTGCGCCAGGTCGGCGATGGTCGTCTCGGATAGAAAGCGCAGGTAGACCGTGCGAACTTCCTGCCAGCGGACGTGCACGGCGCAGGGATGCTCCTCTGAACAGATGCCGCCTCCAAGAAAACACCCCGACCAGCGGCTCACGTGGTCGATGGGTTCCACCACGTCGAAGAGCGTCAATTCTTCCGGCGCGCGCTTGAGGCGAAAGCCGCCGTGGAGGCCCTTCTGCGACTCCACCAAGCCGTGAGAGGCGAGGGATTGCAGCAGCTTGCCCAGATAATTCTGCGGAGCGCCGATCTTCCGGGCGATGGCCCCGGCGCCCACGTAAGCCTCCGGCGTGGACTTCGCCATCTCGGTCAAGGCCATGACTGCGTGGAGTCCCGTTTTGGATATCAATGCCTTGTTCTCCTTTAATAACATGTTTATATGCTATTTTATCTCCCTGTCAAGCCCTTTTTTCATCACGACCACCGAATCCATCAATCGTACTTGCGATCAGGCTTTTCATAATTTATAGTATGCACAAGTGTCGAAAACGTCCCGAAAGTCGGGAAGTGCAGATATGGGCTTGTTACGATTGAAGTTAAACACCCGATTAGGCCTCAGCCTGGGCTTGGCGGCCGTCCTGATTTGCTCCTTTTGGGCGTGGTCCGAGGAGGCCGGCCCACGACAGGCTCCGCCGTTGCCATCGGATGCCAAGGTGTTCGTGCTGCCGGTCCAAGGCGAAATCGAGGAGGGGTTGTTTTATGTTTTGAAGCGGGCGCTGGGCCTGGCGGAGTCGGGCGGCTATCACGTGTTCATTCTCGATATGAATACGCCGGGCGGGACGGTGACCTCGATGCGCAAGATGATCGAACTCCTCTTGCGGGCGAAGATCCATACGATCACTTACGTGGACGTGGACGCGACGTCGGCGGGGTCGCTGTTGGCGCTCTCGACGCGGCAGATTTTCGATGAAGCGGGCGGGACCATCGGCTCGGCCGCGCCCATGCTTTTGGCGGCGACATGGGCCAACTGGACGAGATCACGCGCGAGAAGATCACCGGCTACGTGCGCTCGGCGGCGCGCGCCGCCGCCGAAGCCAACGGCTACCCGGTCGAGATCGCGGAGGCTTTCGTATCGGCGGCCACCGACCTGGCCGACCCGCCGGTCAAGCGCGGATTCCCGCTCTCACTCACCGCCGACCAGGCGGTGCAGTACGGCGTGGCGACCGCCGTCGTGGACAGCCTGGACGACGTTCTCAAAGAGCATCTGGGCGTCTCCCAACCGGGCATCTATCGTTATTCGGAGACCTTCTTCGAGCGCGTGGCGCGCTTTCTCAGTAGTACCAGCGTCAGCTATCTGCTCATGGTGGCGGCGTTGATTCTGGCCTATCTGGAATTCAAGACGCCCGGCTTCGGTGCCTTCGGCATCGGCTCGGCCGTCTGCTTCGCCCTCTATTTCTGGGGCAGCAGCTTCGCCGGCCTGGCCGGAACCGAAGCCTTCTTTCTTTTTGTCATGGTCGTGGTCGGCTTCATCCTGATAGGCCTGGAGATCTTTGCCATCCCCGGGTTTGGTTTGGTGGGATTGGCGGGCATGGCGCTGATCATCATCGGACTCACGCTGGGCCTGGCGCGCGTGCCCCTGCCGGAGATCAGCGCCGACCCGACCGTGCTGGTGCGGCCGGGGCTGATGGTGGGTTCGGCGGTGATCGTCTCATTTGCGCTGCTGGCCATGGTCGTATTTCTTCTGCCGACGACTTCCCTCTGGAACTGGCTGTCGCTGGCGCCGCAACCTGCCGCGGCCAATCCGCCCGACTCTCCCACTACCGGCAGCTTGACCGGACTTTCGGTCGGCGACGAGGGGGTGGCGATTTCCGATTTACGTCCCGCCGGGATTGCGTTATTTAAGAACCGTCGCGTCTCCGTGACCGCCGATGACAGCTTCATCGAATCCGGCAGCCGGCTCAAGGTCGTCAGGCTGGAGACGCATGACGTGCACGTGCGCAGGGTCTGACGCAGCCGGCCGCGCGGTGGCGCCCGGCGTCTCTTTCAAGTATGGGCAAGGACAGGAGTGGTCGGTTATGAAGAAGCACTATAGCAGCAAAGAACTGCGCCAGGCCATGAAGGAAGACGAGTTGGAGGAGCTCCTGGAGCGTTCCACCTCGTGGTTTCGGCGTTATCAGAAGCACCTGACGCTGGCGGGGTTGATCGTGGTCGCGGCGGGCGTGGTGTACCTGATTTATGCCAACTACCAGCATAGCCGCCTGGAGCAGGCGGGGGACCTGTACGGCCGCGCGGTCCAGCACCTGGCGCAGAAGAATTATCAGGAGGCGGCGGCGACGTTTGACAGCGTGGTGCGGGACTTCGGGGGCACGGGTGCGGCGGTGCGGGCGGAAGCCGCCGCGGCGCAAGCGTATTTCCAGGCCGGCGACTACGACAACGCCTTGGAGCGTTTCACCCGTTTGGCGAGCCGACGCGACGCCGGCGTGGCCGCCCAGGGCGTCGCGGGCATCGGGTTGGTGCTGGAGGCGCAACAGAAGTACACCGAGGCCGCCGAGCACTATCGCCAGGAGCTGGAGCGGAATCCCGGCGGGCCTCTGTCAGAAATGTGGCGACTGCGCCTGGCCCGTTGCCTGGAGCATGAGGGCCGGACGGACGAAGCCATCGCCGCCTACGAGGCCATTGATAGAGAGTCTTCGTTTCGCGACGAGGCGGATCGGCGTCTGCTATGGTTGAAAGCTCAACCGGCGCTGGCGCAAAGGTAGCCTGGCCCGCTTCTCCGGAGGCGATCCGGGCCGGGAAGGTGCGCCTGCGGGCCTGGGTCAAGCAGCGTCGCGCCGGACTCTCGCCCGACTTCCGCGCCTACGCCGCCTCCGCGGTCCTGGGAAACGTGGAGCGCTGGCCCCGATTTCAAGAGGCCGGATGCGTGATGGCGTTCGCCTCGCTTCTGGGCGAAGTCGATACCATGCCCATCCTGGCGCGCATTTTGGCGCTGGGCAAACGGTTGGTCTTGCCGCGCGTCTCGCCCTCGCGCGCGTACCTGGAGATCTACGAGGTACGCATCCTGGAGCATGACCTGGCCCGCCAGGGTAAACTCGGCATCCTGGAACCCCTGCCCACGCGCTGCCGCCGCGCCGAGCACGTAACCATCGACCTCGTGCTCATGCCCGGACTTGTTTTCGACGCGCGCGGCGGGCGCATCGGCTACGGCGCCGGATACTTCGATCGCTTTCTTGCGACGCTCTGTCCCATGCCGGAGCTCCTGGCTGTGGCCTTTGATTTTCAGGTTTTGTCGCGCATTCCCCAGTTTCCCGAGGACGTACCCATGCACGGTTTTGCGACGGAGGCGGGGCTGTTTCGCGTACGCCGCAAGGAGTGGACCTGTCCGAGCGTCGGCGACACGCACGCCGCGGCGCGGGAGCTGGACGCGCTCGTGCCCGCGGACGCCGTGGATTGGGCTGTGCGGCCTTTGGGCGCGGGGCAAGACCGAGTGGACGCGCGGTTTTGCTCCACATGCGAGAGGCAGGCGAACTGGCCAGCCCCAGTTACGCGTTGCTGAACGTTTACGCCGGAGACCATGGCGCTGGCGCACATCGACCTGTACGACTGGGAGGGGCGGAACCGGCGGTGGACGCTTTCCCGGCTTTCGCCGGAGATCCTGGCCGGACCCGGCCGCCACGTGGTCGAGTGGGCTGACGTGCTGCCGGCGGCGCTCCCGCGCGAGACGGTATGGGTCGATTTCGCCGTCTTACACGACGGCGCGCGGCGGCTGGAAGCGCGCTGGTTGGAGAAGATCGCCTAGGGAGGCGCGCGGTGCGGATACTGGCGATTGAAACCAGCCTGGCGCCGGGTTCCGTGGCGCTGGGCGACGAGAATGGGATCGAGCTGCGCCTTGCGCCGGAGGCCGGCCGGGACTTCGCCACATGGTTGACGCCCGCGCTCGTGTCGGCCCTGCGGGCGGCGGATGACGGCGAACCGCCGGCCGGCATCGCCGTGGCGCTGGGACCGGGGAGTTTTACAGGATTGCGCGTCGGCCTGGCCGCCGCCAAGGGCCTCTGCCTGGCCCGCGACCTTCCCCTGCTGGGAGTTCCCACCGCCGACCTGATCGCCCAAGAGACGCCGGTTCACGATACGCCGCTGTTCGTGGTCGTCCCCTTCAACCCGCGCGAGGTCTACCTGTCGCGTTATCGCACCGAGAGTGGAGCGTGGCGCGCCGAGGGCGCGGCGGAGTTGGCGCCCGTGGCCCATTTTCTCGGCTGTTTGCCGGCGCCGGCGGTCGTGGCGGGACCGCTTCTGCCGCCCCACGCCGGGGAAATTTCCCGCGTTTACGGCGCGTCCGTGTTCGTGTATGATCACTTGCGTCCGGACAGCCCGGCGCTTTGCCGGCTGGCCTGCGAAATGTTGCGGCGCGGCGAAACGCTTCCTGTCCCCGAGGCCGTGCCGCTCTACGTCTCCGATGCGACGCCCGTGCGTCGGGCGCGTGGGGAAGCGATATGAACGGCCTCGTCCTCGATTTCCTTTCCGACGCCGACCTGGCGCGCGTGCTGGAAATCGAAGAGGCCAGCTTCTCGCTGCCCTGGTCCCCCGCCGTGTTCTCCGATCAGATTCGTATGAAACAGCATTCCTGGTGCTTGTGCCTGCGCGAGACCGCCGAGGAGGAAGTGCTGGGATACGCCATCTTCTGGCTGGCGGTGGATGAAATCCACCTGATGAACATCGCGGTGTCGCCCCGGCATCGGCAGAGGGGTTACGGCGACCTCTTGTTGCGGGCGGTCATGCATCTGGGCCGCAAGCTGGAGGCGGAACGCATCGTCCTGGAGGTGCGCGTCTCCAACCAGGTCGCTATCCGCCTGTACGAGAAATACCAGTTTCGCACCGTGGTGGTGCGGCCCCGTTACTACAGCGACAACAACGAGGACGCCTACCTGATGATGCAGGAGCCGGTGATGGAGCCGGCCGGGGAGGACCTCTTTTTCAATCCGCGCGTGCTGGACCGCGTCCAAACCGCGCTGCGGCGCATTTACCGCGCGTAGGGCGGAGTCAGGGACAGTCACCACCCTCCCGGTGATGCTTGCGCATGAAGCGAAGACTTCCGCGAGAATGGGTGACTGTCCCTAATCCCGATAAACCACCCCGACAGCCCTGAGCAGGATGGCCTGAAGCGGGCGCAGGATTTGCAATAATGCAGGAGTCTACCGGCGCTACAGGCCATCCGTGTCGAAGGGCGGCCTGCAATGCGACAAGCCTGCGTGCGCGCATTATCCTCCAGCCCCTATCAAGGGGAGTCGTTAAGGTAGTTCTCAGCATCAAGCCGGCCCTTCGACTTCGGCCTGCGGCCTTCGCTCAGGGCCTTCGGTTTCTGATTTTCGCCACTGCTCAACGCTGTCGGTTCTGGTTATTGCCGCTGCTCAACCTTGTCGGTTTCTGGTTCACGTTGCTGTACGGCTCCCACAAACCGTCGGGCCGACATCCCTCCGGGCCGGGCAGGCGCTACGCAGGCGGGGGTGGTGTCCGCCGCACCCGATGGCGGCGATGGTAGTGGCGCACCAGCCGCGTGAAGAGCCAGTAGCCGATGGCCGCCAGGACGACTCCCAGTACGAAGTTCCCCAGGAGAAAGGGCGGTCCCAGGCGTTTGACCAGCTCGACCAATGCGTGCGGACTGGTAGTCGCGCGGGCGAACTCGGAGGCGGGTGGAATCGTCGCGCGCTGGCCCAGGAGCAGGAGTCCCAGGTAATAGCTGAGGATGTAGAGAGGAACGGTCGTTACGAAGTTGGTGACGTTGGTCGCTACCACCGCGACCAGGCGATTGAAGCCGAACAGCCAGGCCAGAAAGAAGGCGACCATCATCTGCCCGCCCCAGGGGACGGTGATGCCGACGAAGATGCCCAGGGCCAAACCACGACCCACCGAGTCGGAGCGGTCGCGCAACTGCAAGGTGCGCACGAGTACGCGAAGGATGCGACGCTTGGAGAAGTAGGGCATGGCGGCGGCGGGTCAGGACAGCCGCGCGGCCCGCTCAGGGAGACAGCCGCGCGCGCGGATCGCCGGCGGGATAGGGACGACCGCGCGGCCCGCCCGGGGCCATCTGGACCGACAGGAAAGACACGTGACGCTGCCCATTGCGGAGCCTTCGCACCTCGTAGCCTACAACGCCCTGCTGCAAGAGTTCGCCGATACGCGTGAGTGTTTGCCCCAGTATAACCGGGTCGGCCCGCTGCTCAAGCCCGAAAAGCCTGCTCGAAAACCGACTGGAGAGATTGAACACGTCGTCGATCACGGCGAAGGGTGAATCGACCCTGGACGGCGTGGCCGCCGCCGCGTGACTGTTCTCCGGTCGCACCGTCAAGGGCGTGGCCGATGCCATCGCGTGCTGCGGCGTTCCCACCAAGGCGGTAAACATGACAAGACCTCCCGGCCCAGTTATCGGCAGGGAGGCCTTGGGGCTATACGGCTGGGGCAGGGAATGCCCGCATTACTTCTTGGGCGCGCCCACCAGTTCCAGGGCGGTATCCACGGCGGAGGCGGCGTCGGGCGAATAGGCGTCGGCGCCGATCTCGTCGCAGAAGCCCTGTGTCACCGGCGCGCCGCCGACCATGACTTTCACCCGGTCTCGCAGTCCCGCTTCGATCAGCGCGTTGATGGTGTCGCCCATCGCCGGCATGGTGGTGGTCAGGAGCGCCGACATGCCCAGAAGATCGGGATTCAGCTCGCGTACGGCATTGACGAACTTCTCCGGCTGCGTGTCGAGGCCCAGGTCCACGACCTGAAAGCCCGCGCCTTCCATCATCATGGCGACCAGGTTCTTGCCGATGTCGTGCAGGTCGCCCTTGACCGTCCCGATCACCAGCTTGCCGATTGGCTCGGCGCCGGTTTCGGTCAACAACGGTTTCAGCACCGCCATGCCGGCCTTCATGGCCCGCCGCGATCAGCACCTCGGGCACATAAATCTCATTGTTCTTGAACCTTACGCCGATGACGCTCATTCCGCGAATCAGCCCATCGTCCAGAATCAGCCGGGTCCAATCCTTCCTCGACTGCCGCCCGCGTCATTTCGTCGCATTTCTTGGCATTGCCCTTGATCAAGTACTGGGCCAATGCGTCGAGATCAGCCATCGCTTCCTCCCTCGTGTTGTCTGTAGCGAAAAACAAGGAATGCAGTCATATACGCGGGACGCTACACCATTTCGGCGGGGACTGTCAACACAATTAAGCATCCCGCGGGACAGGATACAGACTTGATGTACGTTATGAGCATGGTGTTCATAATATAATAAATATCAGGATATTAAAATAATTCGACTTCGGTGTGAGCCTTCCCATATTGATTTCTTGGCATCATGATTGCTAGGAGTCAAGTTGCGAAGCGACTGATGTGGTCAAAATCCCCAGGCATGGGGCGCGGAAAGCGGGAAAACAGCCCCAATTTCCGCAGGCAACCAGAGCGAGCACATCGTCGTTATGTGGCAGAGCAACCGCTCTGCCACTTTTTTTTGTGGTGAATTTACCGCAAAGGGCTGCGTTGACGCGCCTTGACAGCGGGAAACCGGCGTGATTCTATCTTGACACAATTATTCAGGCGGAGGCGGGCATGGTTGCGCGGGTGGATATGAAGTTCGGGGAGGGCGTCCTAGGCTTGACGCTGCCGGAGGGCGCCCAAACCGACGTGCGCCCGCTTCTGGCCGATCCGGGTTTGCCTGCTCCCGCCGCAGCCGTCGCGCGGGCTTTGGAGGCCCCGATCGGGAGCCGTCCCCTGTCCGAGGTCGCACGGGGCCGCAGGAACGCCTGCGTGGTCATCTCCGACATCACGCGCCCCGTGCCCAACGACGTCGTCCTGCCGCCCATCCTGGCGACTCTGGAGGCGGCGGGTATTGCGCGCCGGGATATTCTCATCCTGATTGCCACGGGCCTGCATCGTCCCAATCTGGGGGAGGAGTTGGTGCACCTGGTGGGAGCCGAGATCGCGCGGGATTATCGCATCGAGAACCACGTCGCCCGCGACGTGGACGAACAAGTCACGATCGCCACGACCCCGGACGGCATTCCCCTTCAAATCGACCGGCGTTACGTTGAAGCCGACCTGAAGGTCCTGACGGGACTGATCGAGCCGCACCTGATGGCGGGATTCTCGGGCGGGCGCAAGGCCATTCTACCGGGCCTGGCCTCGGTCGAGACCATGCGCTACATGCATGGCTTTGCCATGATTCAGCAGGACCGCTCGGGTTACGGCTATTTGGACGACAATCCGTTTCATCACGCCTCGCTCATGGTCGCGCGCAAGGCGGGGGCGGATTTCATCGTCAACGTGGCCATCAACGCCGAGCACGAGATTACCGCGGTGTTTGCGGGGGAGTTGGACGAAGCCCATCGAGTCGGCGTGGGATACGTGCGCGAGCGCCACTTCACGCCGGTGGACGATGTTTACGACGTGGTCGTTACCACGGGCGGCGGCGCGCCCCTGGATCGCACGCTCTATCAGTCCTGGAAGGGCGTGGTCGGCGTGCTGGGGGCGGTGCACAAGGGCGGGAGCATCGTGATCCTGGCGGAGAACAGTGAAGGCGCGGGCAGCGCGGATTTCCGAAGCTGCTTTGACGATCTGACCGATCCGCGCGATTTCTTCCGGCTGTACTCGGACGCAAGGCGGTTCAAGATCGATCAATGGATGGCGCAGGAAGTCTGCAACGCGGCGCTGCGGGCGGAAGTGTACTATTATTGCCGGGGCATCGCGCCGGAGGAGCTGCGGCGTTATTTCGTTTCGCCGGTCGCCTCGCCGGAGGAAGGCCTGGCGCGTGCGCTGGCGCGCGCCGGCGGCCGTCCCCGAGTGCTGGTCCTGCCCGACGGGCCGTACCTGATTCCGTTTTGCCGCGAGCCGGTAGGAGAATTGTACGACTGGTTTCATGCGGCCTGACTCACAATCGTAATCTTGCCGGAGGGCCCGACACGCCGGGCGACTACGGTCTATCGCGTTTAATCTTGCTCTTAACCTCCGCCCTGGGTGGGTCGGCTATTCGTACCCGAGCCACGGGCAGGAATGCGAGTCCGGAGCTTGTCGAAGGGCCTGGGCCACCCCAGGCATGACCCCACATGCCGGCAGGAGGAGGGGAGTCGTCCCGTGAATCGACGTGGTGAATTTAAACTCAAGCTGGCGCGGGTGCGCACTTTTCTAACCGAGCAGGAGCTGGACGGAGTGCTCCTGTGCCGGCGGCCCAATTTCAGTTGGCTCAGCTGCGGCGCCCGCAGCTTTGTCTCGTCGGTCGGCGAGCTGGCCAACGGATATTTCCTGGTCACGCACGACCGCGTCGTGTTCATGTCCAACAACATCGAACGCCGGCGGTGGTTGACGGAGGAGTTGGCGGACCTGCCGCTGGAGGCGCGCGGAGTATCCGTGGCACGAAGAGACGCCGGAGAGTCGTGGCGGAGTTTCTCCCCCAGGGCCGGTGGGCGGCGGATGCGCCGGTCGCGGGCGGCCCCTTGATGGCCGCGGAGATTGCGCCCCTGCGCTACAGTCTTTTGCCGTCGGAAGTGGAGCGCTACCAGTCCGCCGGCCGCGACGCGGAGGAGGCCGTGCGGTCCGTGGCCTTGACCGTTTCACGCGGACAATCTGAAAACCAGGTCGCCCAGGCTCTCATGGCGGCCGCCCAGGAACGCGGACTGTGGGTGGTCGTCTGCCTCGTCGCCGCCGACGAGCGCATCGCGCTCTATCGCCATCCCCTGCCGACGGACCGGCGCATCGAGCGCATAGCCATGCTGGTACTGGGCGCGGAGCGGCATGGGCTTTACGTCTCCCTCTCGCGCCTGGTGTCGTTTGGACCGCTTTCGGGCGAACTCAAGGCCAGGCATCTGGCCGTCTGCCGCGTGGATGCGGCATTCAATCACGGCACGGTGGGGGGGCGGACGTGGGGCGATGTGTTTCGTGAAGGCATGGCGGCCTACGCGCGCGAGGGCTTGCCCGACGAATGGAAGTTGCACCATCAGGGCGGCCCGGCGGGCTACCAGCCGCGCGAGTTCAAGGTCACGCCCGCCGAGACGCGCCGCGTAGTGGAAAACCAGCCGGCAGCGTGGAACCCCTCCATCACGGGGACCAAGTGCGAGGACACCATGCTGGTGCAAACCGGCGGCAACGTCTTTCTCACCGCCGCCCGCGACTGGCCGATGCTCTGCGTGGAAGCGGGGGGGAAAGAGTATCTCCGGCCGGATATTTTGATTCGGTAGGGTGCGCAGGGCGCGGCGGATGATGCAGGAGCCGGCGATAGTCATTATCGCGCCGTCAAGCGACTCGCTTGCCATTTCGTTCCAGGTCTTGAGTGTGCTTTCTGAGATGTTCTCCGAATGAGAAACGCCACTTTTCCACCCCGGGTGGTGGTGTTGGGGGCAGGGCGTCTGTCATTGCCGTTGTTGATCATCGCGAAGGTTCTGCTTGACACGTTCGATAATGCATTGACTTGGTCAGCCAAAGGCTGATGGCGTGCTATGAGGTTTTCCTGGTGAGAGTGGCTTGCTTCGCGCCGCGCATGATCCCCCCCAACCCTCTTGTCAAGGGGGGCGTTGACGGCCGCGTTGAGATAGTCCTCAGCATCCAAGCCGGCCCTTCGACTTCGGCCTTCGCTCGGGGCCTTCGGTTTCTGGTATTCGCTGCCGCTCAGCCCGGTCGGCTCGGGTTGTTGTGGCTGCTCAGTCGGGCTGGGTCAGGGTCGGGAATGCGGTTCGGGGTCAGCGCGGGCTCCACTCATCGGGCACGGCCAGAGGATAGGGTTCCCAGGCGACCTGGTCCTCGGGGAAGAGGGCGTGGGGAGAGGCGAGGCGGGCGCGGCGCAAGGCGCCGGGAAAGCGCTCCTGGACGCCACGCAGCGCTTCGCGGACGGCGGGGCGGGTGAAGGTGAACCGGCCCTGTTGCACCCTGGGCGAGGAGAGTCCGCCCAGTTCCAGCGTCATGCGTTCCAGCGGCGTCTCTCCCGATAGAAGCGAATAGAGCAGGGCGCGGGCGGCCGTCCAGAGGACGGACACGCGCGCCGTGGGCGCGCGCAGGACGCGTCGAGCGACACCCGCCCGGCTGCCGCGCCGCCCTTCCAGGCGTAGCGTGACACGCTGCGCCTGCCGCTCGTCCAACTCTCCCACCGCTCGCTGCAAGAGGGCCAGGAGCGCCGGCTCCACTTCCGCCGGCTCCAGGGCGGGCGACTCGAAGTCGCAACTCACTTCCACCGTCGGCGGCGGCTGAAACAGCGGCAGACGAGGCTCCGGCTGCGCCGGATGCAGAAGCGCATACAGCGCCTCCCCCCGCGCTCCAAACTGGGCCGAGAGATGCCGGCGCGTCAGCTTGTTTACTTTCCCCAGCGTGGAGAGGCCGAAGAGTTGCAGCCGCTGGATGAGCTCTTCCTCCACGTCGAAGTGGGCCAGGCTGCGGCAGGAAGTCTCGGCGAAAAGCCGGCGGGCGGCGGAGTCGGACAGCTGCCGGAGCGTGCCGGCGGGCGTCGAAAGAGCGGCCAGCGCCGCCCAGAGGCGGCGGCTCGCCAAGCCCGCTTGGGCGCCCAGGGTCGCCGCGAGGCGATGCAGCGGCTCCGGATCGTCGATTTCCAAAAACGCCCAGCCGGGCCTCCACGCCCAGAGGCGTGGAGTCAGCCCGAACAGCCGCGCCTCCACTTCTTCCCACGTCGCCGACTCCAAAGCGGGATCGGCGGGGTAAAAGTTCGCCTTGGGGAAAAGCATCCGGGCGCGTGCCAGGCTCTCGCCCGTCGCCAGCCCCGCCTCCTGCAACGCCGCACTGGCCGCTGTGATCCGCTGCTCTCCATCATAGACTCCCAGCTGCGGCCAGGCCGAGGCCAATCGCTGCCGCGCCCAAGCGGCGAAACCAGGGATCAGAAAACAGGCGACCGCCATGTTCTCACCTTCTCTCATTCGCCCCTGTCATTTCGACCGAAGGGAGAAATCTTCCGACTTGCACCCGGCCTCCGGCGCCCGTTGGGAAAGATTTCTCCCTTCGGTCGAAATGACAGAGGAATTTGCAGTGACAGAGGAATTTGCAGTGACAGAGGAATTTGCAATGACAGGGGAATTTGCAGTGACAGGGAAATTTGCAGTGACAGAAGAATTTGCAGTGACAGCAGTGCGCTTGAAGATCTGCGTGGCCACGGCGGCGATGACTACCCCCTGTACACGCACGCGCTCGGCGGGATAGCGCTGCTCGCTGTATGCGGGGTTGGCGGGGATCAATCGCACCGTGTCGCTCTCCCAGGCGATCCGCTTGAGCGTGCCGCCCTCGCCCTCGATCCAGACGGCGCAGATGTCCCCCTCCTGGGGCGGCAACTCGGGCCGGACGACTACGTACTGGCCGGGCAGAAGCCCCGCTTCGATCATGGAATCGCCCTCTACGACCAGGAAGTAATCTCCGGGCCGCAGGCCGGGCAGGAGGTCCTCCAGGCGCTCGATCTCCTGCCGCGATTCGTCGGTCTCCGAGAGCGGACCGGCGGGGATGCGTCCCAGAAGCGGCCAGGCGGGCCGCAGGAGCCGCTTGGCCGCCTCGCTGAGGCGCAATGCCACCACCCCCCGCCGGCTGGGCTGCACGATCTCCAGGTACCCCTTCTGCTCAATCGCCCGCAGGTGCTGGTAGGCGCTGGAATGGTCCTGGAACCCGAAGTGCCGGGCGATTTCCGTGCCGGTCGGCGTCCGCCCCATGCGCTCGCGGAAAGCGACCACGTACTCCAGAATTTCCCGCTGGCGGCGCGTCAGGGATTTCATGGGTTTCCCCTTTCAGAATAGGACCCATGGGACGCATAGGACCTATAAGACTAATACCCAATATGTTGGGGTAGTCTAACCATGGGGTTTGGCCCTTGTCAAGAGTGAATTCAGGTCGGATCAGGCGGAGAGGTCCCAGTGGACCGAAAACAGGAGCACGTCCATTTCGTCGACCCGCCCGTCGCCGTTGAAGTCTCCCAAGGGGCCGGACGTACCGTAGTTCTCGATTAGAATCAACAGGTCGCCGGCTTCGACCGGGCCGTTCTGGTTCAGGTCGAAGCCGGCCGGCGGCAACGGGGTTGGGGTAGGCGTGCGCGACGGAGTCGGCGTAGCCGTCGGGGTTGACGTGGGAGTGGGCGCGGGCAGGATGTGCACGATGCCCGGAACGCCGGTCGCTCCTGCAATGCCGCCGGAAAAGCCGGCTGAAACCGGTTGGACCACCGTGTCGCCCAGGGGTGCGTCGGCCATTGCCGTGAAGACGAGGTCGATAAGACGGACCTCGCCCGTCGCCGGCGTGCCGCTTCCGGCCGCGGCCTCTATACGAACGGTCCCGGCGCCCTCCGGCGTGGAACTCACCTGGTCCCAGTCTTGGACCGCCGTGTCCGGCGCGGATACGTGGAGGAAGGTCAGGCGGCCGGCGTCAAACGTCGCGGAAAAGCCGAACTGAGTCTCGTCCCTCGCTCCCGACAAGTAGGTGGAGAGCGTGAAACTCGCCCCTTGCACGGACGTGGCGTCGCCGATGGAGAGCGTCTTGCCGGTTCCCGGCGGGAGGGGAGTCTGGAAGAGGCCGGTGTACCACTCCAGAAGCCGCGCATGGCCGGGCGCATCCGGGGTCGAAGCGATGACGGCTGCGGGGCCCAGTACCCGGCTGTATTCCTTCGCACCGTCGTACAGGTCCGGGTCGGACATGCCGTCCAGGTAGAGCGGACGTCCGGCGACAAGCACCGCCAGGCGGGGCAGATCGCCGAGGCCGATGGCGTTGTCGAAGAGCGGGGTCGTGCGTCCCTCCCGATAGGTGGGGCCGATTTCAGCGGCGGCGCAGGCGCGCACGGCCGGCTCCAAAGCGCCGGCGATCAACGCTGGAACGACTCCGTGGCCGAAGCCGATGACGACCAGCTCGTCGGCGCGAAACTCGCCGCTTGCGGCGGCGATGGCGGCCGCGATCTGCCGCAGGTCGTGGGCGGCCACGGTTGCCTCGTAGCGCCCAAACAGCGTGCCGTAGGGTCGATACCAGCCGGAAATGGTCTTCAATTCGCCGTTGTAGCGCAGGTCGGGGAGAAACACCGCCGCGCCGGAGTCGACCAGCGCGCGCCAAGCTCGGCTTCCTGAATCGCCAGGTCGCTCTTGCCTTTGAGGGGCCGACCAGGATGACGGGGCGTCGCGGCTCGGGGCCGGCCGGGCGCGTCGGGCAGACGACCGGCGCCACGATTTCCGGCTCGGTACGCACGTGGAAGATGCGTATCCGGGCGCCCTCATGGAGAAAGTCGCTGGCGGTCGCAATCTGGGGAGCGAATCCACGCGAGCTGGGCACGTCGATGAAGCGCGCGACGCGCGCGCGTTCCACTTCCAGCAGCACCCCGAGTCTGCGCGGAATCTGTGGGCGATGGCAGCTCGACGGGGCGCGGCGCGCCAGGAACTCCGGCGTCATGGCCGCATTCCAGTCCGCGGCGGAGGGAATCTTGGGCGCCGGTGGAGGCATTTCCTCCATTTCCTGCGGCGTCAGGATCGGCAGGTTGTCCGGTTCGACGGCCGCGGTCGCGTCCGTGATGCCCATGAACCCTTGAGGAAGAAGGCGTACATGGGTTCGCGCCGCGCCCGCATGTAATCGTGGGGCAGGTGTCGTGGAGGTTTCGCGCCTCGTCGGTCGCTCCATAGAGCGCGTAAACGGCCTGGACTTCGGGCATTCCTCCTGCGGCCACTTGCGCGTCCAATCCTGGGTCGTCGAGATGTACAGGCAGGGCTTGGGCGCAAACACGGCGCAGATTTCAGGGCAGTCCGTCTCCGCCAGGAGGCGCGTGACCAGTTGCAGTGGTGGTGGGAGCCGGTGCGCCAGGGTTTGCCGTCGGCCGTGCTCATGATCTCTTTGAAATAGCCATTCAAGACCACCGGCACGGCGGCGGCGAGCCGGTCGTCGACGCCCATAAGGTAGAACGTCTGCTGCCCGCCGCCCGAGGCGCCGGTGCACCGAGGCGCGTTCTGTCCACATCCGGCCGGCTCTCCAGGTAGTCCAGCGCGCGCATCATGTTCCAGACCATGGCCGAGAGCGGCGTGATGTTGTACGACAGCACCTCGGGATGGACGCTGTTGATGGAGAGGGCGATGAACCCTTTTTCGCCAGACCGATGCAACGGCTCTGCACGACCGGATCGCGCGATTCATAGGCGAAGTGGCCGTTGGGATTGAGAATCGCCGGATAGGGCGGGCTGCCGGTCTTGGGAAGATAGAGATATCCGAAGGCGTAGATGCCTTGCCAGGTCTGAATGCGGATGCCCTGCACGGTGAAGTCGCCAGAGTCGCTGGCCGAGCCGAGGCGCGCATCCAGGGGCAGGATCGCCGCGCGTCTGCTGCGTATAGGGGAAGGGCGATAGCCCCAGGCTCTCCAGCGTGTGTTGGCGCACGAACCGCCGTCGCACCTCCCACTCGGCGAGCGTGGTCGCCGGAATGGGCCGGATGGCGTACAGGCGTTCCATCCAGGCGTCGTAGCCCGCTTCCACTTCGGTACTCGTAGCGTGCGCAGCGAGGCGTCGAAGGCGAAAATCTCCTTCACCGCGTCGGGGACGCCCGAGAGGACGTGAAACTCATCCAGAGCGCCGGCATAGGGTTGGTCCGCGCCGATGTTGTTGCCGAAGCAGAGCTGGTTGGTCGTGCCGGTGTAGTCAGCGGGAACGTACATGGCGCCTTGCAGGACGCCGTCCACGTACATGACCGCGGTGCGGTTGGCGATAGTAGGCGGCCACGACGTGATGCCACAGCCCGTCATTGAGGGGACGGCTGGAGTTGATGCGGTCCTGGTTCCAATTCCAGAGCTCGAACGAGAGGTGGCCGGGGCGCCGGTTGTAAGCGGGGGCGTCGCCGGCCAGAACGAACATCCAGTCGGGGCGCCCGGACTGCGCGTCATTACCATGGTCGCAATCACGGCCGGCTGCTGGCTGGTCTTGAAATAAAGTCCAGCGTGAAACTCTGGTTGTGGTTGAAGGTCCAAAGCGAGCTGGCGGCATATTGGACCTTGGCGTTGGTCCCGTTGAAGTAGGCGGCCTGGTCGCCGGCGTCCCGATGGCCGGGCACGAAGGTGACGTTCTGCGCCGTCCCCGCGTGGCCGGACGAGGATTCGACCGTGCCCTCGAAAAGCTCCAATGCGACGGGCGTCGTCGCCGCGGAAACCAGCGGAGCCAGGAAGAGGAGCAAGCCGAGTGTGCGAGCCGCGAGTGTTGTCATCACCTTCCCCAATGCCGTTTCAAGAAAAGTTGTAGCGCCCCGGTCGTCCTCTCGATACGCGGAGTACCGCTACTGCCGGACTCGGTTTCTCGTTTCCCGCAACTACTTTTTGAGAAACGGCACTAAGACCGAGTTCTCAAGTGGTCCGCCTGAAAGCTGGAAACCGAGTTCTCGAGTAGTCCGCCTGAAAGCTGGAAACCGAGTTCTCGAGTAGTCCGCGCCAGCGGACGTATCGAGAGAACGGCATAGCCGCGGCCTTGGCGCTTTCAAGCCGCCGTGCCTCTCGATACGGCCGCAGACGGCCTACTCGAGGACACGGCTTGGATTATCAACCATAGCCGGCCTACTCGAGGACACGGCTTGGATTATCAACCATAGCCGGCCTACTCGAGGACACGGCTTGGATTATCAACCATAGCCGGCCTACTCGAGGACACGGCTTGGATTATCAACCATAGCCAGCCTACTCGAGGACACGGCTTGGATTATCAACCATAGCCAGCCTCTCGAGGACACGGCTTGATTATCAACCATGGCCGGCCCTCTCGAGGACACGGCTTGGATTATCAACCATAGCCGGCCTACTCGAGGACACGGCTTGGATTATCAACCATAGCCGGCCTGTGGCTTCCCGGATTATCAACCATGGTCAGCCTACTCGAGGACACGGCTTGGATTATCAACCATAGCCGACCTACTCGAGGACACGGCTTGGATTATCAACCATAGTCGGCCTACTCGAGGACACGGCTTGGATTATCAACCATAGCCGGCCTACTCGAGGACACGGCTGAGGTTTTGTGCAATACCGGCCCTGATTGAGGACACGGCTTACTTTTGCGTCAATGCGAACTTACGGTTTCCCCATTGCAGCGAGAACGCCAGAGCAGGTCCGTTTCGTCAACCCTGCCATCGCCGTTGAAGTCCCCCAAGGGACCGGAGGTACCATAGTTCTCGATCAGCAAGAGCAAGTCTCCCCCCTCGATCGAGCCGTTCTGGTTTAAATCATAGCTGGACAGCGGCAGCGGCGTGCGCGTGGGCGTCGGTGTGGGAGTGAAAGTCGGAGTAGGCGTGGGCGCAGGTAGAACGTGGACCGTGCCGGCCACGCCGGTCGCTCCCGCAATGCCGCCGGAAAACGTCGCCGCGTCCGGCTCGACCTGTGAGTCGCCGAGCGGCGCGGCGGCCTCGACCGTGAAGAGAAGATTGAGCAGCGCGCTTTCGCCCGTCGCCGGCGTTCCGGCGCCCGCGGTCGCTTCGATCCGCGCCACGCCCGCCGCCACGGGTTGCGAGGAGACTTCCTCCCAATCTTCCGTCAGGGTTCCGGTCGAGTCCGCCCCGACGAAACGCAGCCGGCCGGGATCGAAGTTGACCGAGAATCCGAACTGGGTTTCATCGCGCGCGCCGTCAAGATACACGGACAACGAGAAGGCGGCGCCCTGAGCCGCCGTGGCGTCGCCGATGGAGAGCGCCTTGCCTTCGCCGGGCAGCGGCGGCTCGAAAAGGCCGCCGTACCATGCGAGGATTTCGGCGCGGCCCAAGGTGTCGGATTCCGCCGACAATTCCAGCGGCGAGTCGAGAAGCCCGGCGAACTGCTCGACCAAGGCGTACTTGCCGGCATCCGAGACCCCCCGCCACAGGAACGGACGCCCGGCCATCAGCAAGGCGATATGGGGCAAATCGCCGATGGTGATCACTCCGTTGAAGTACGGCCGCGTGCGGCCCTCCCCGTAGGTCTGACCCACGTCCGTGCCCGCAGAGGCCGCCACGTCGCCGTCCAGAATCGAGGCCAGAAGCGCGGGAATGGCGGCGTTGCCGAAGCCGATCACGACCGTCCGCCCGGGCAGGAATCGCGGATCGTCCTTGAGTACCTTCAGCATCTGCATGAGGTCCTGGGCGCCCAGGCTGGACTCGAAGCGCCCCAGGTGCGCGCCGTAATTCTTGTACCAGTCGCTGTTGCTGGACATCTCTCCGGTGTAGCGGATGTCGGGCAGAAGCAGCGCGCAGTTGAGCGACAGGAGCGATTGGCACAAGGCCGTTTCTTGCAGGAAGATCACGCCCTTGCTCTGCGGTCCGGCCAACACGACCAGCGGGCGCGGGCCGCTCGCGCCCGCCGCGTCAGGTAGAGCGCCGGCACGACGATCTCGACTTCGGTCTTGAAATGCAGGATCGACACGTCGATGTCGCCCTCGACGAACTGCGTCGCGGTCGTGACGGAAGGTGAGAAACCCTCCGGCATGGGCGCGTCGATCATCCCGCGCAGCTTGTCGCGCAATTGGTTCTGAAAGGCCAGCGCCTCGCCGGCGGTCGCCACTACCGGATCGGGCGGCCGCAATCGCTGGGCGAACTCGATCGGCAGCTTGCTGTTCATCTCCTCCGCCGTGGGCACGCTGGGCAGCAGCGCCAGCATCTGCGCGTCGCTGAGGATCGCCAGGTCGTCCGGTTCCACCGCCGCCGTGGCCTCGGTGATGCCCATGAACTCCCGGAGGAAGAAGGCGTACATTTTTTCGCGCCGCGAGCGCATGTAATCATGCGGCAGGTTGTCGTGGAAGTGGCCGACCGCGTCGGTCGCGCCGTAGAGCGCATAGGTCGCGCGCACCTCGGGCATCCTTCCACGGGCCAGCGGTAGGTCCAATCCTGGCTGGTGGATATGTAAAAGGCCGGCTTGGGCGCGAAGGTGGCGCAAATTTCCGGCGTGTCGGTCAGTCGCATCAGGTAGGGCACCCAGTTGCAGAAGTGATGCAGGCCGGAGCGCGTGGTCATGATCTCTTTGAAATAGCTGGGCATGACCACGGGCACGGCGGCGTCCAGGCGGTCGTCGGTCGCCATCAGGTAGAAGGTCTGCTGGCTGCCGCCCGAGGCGCCGGTACTGCCGATGCGGTCGGGATCCACGTCGGGCCGCGAGTGGAGATAGTCCAGCGCGCGCATGTTGTCCCAGATCATGCCCGACTGCGGCCACAGGTTGACGCGGTCGTCGAACGGATGCACGCTGTTGATGGAGAGGGCGATGAAACCCTTGCGCGCCAGTCCGATGCAGCGGCTCTGGATCACCGGGTCGCGCGATTCGTACTGAAAATGGCCGTTGGGATTCAGGATGGCCGGATAGGGCGGCGAACCGCCCTTGGGCATGTACAGGAAACCATAGGCATACACGTTCTCCCACGTCTGAATGCGCAGTC
The DNA here is from genome assembly GCA_015075175.1 of bacterium. GTDB lineage: Bacteria > Hinthialibacterota > Hinthialibacteria > H5-UNCL2 > H5-UNCL2 > H5-UNCL2. Next base: position 332,013 of record JABTUV010000004.1, on the reverse strand, counting down.
CTTGCAGGGTGTAGTCGGGATAGTCCACGAGCGTGCCGTAGCGCACGTCCAGCGGCAGCAGATCGCCGGGCGTATCTTGCGTGTAGGGGAACGGCAGCAGGCCCAGGCCGGTAAGAATCTGCTCTCGCACCGCGGCTCGCCGCGCTTCCCAGTTGGTCAGATTGGTGGGAGTCCAGGGCTGGATGGCGACCAATCGCTGCAACCACTGGTCGTAATTGGACTCGACCGTGGTCTTGGGGATGGTGCGCGTGCGGTCATCGAAGTTGATCAGCGTCAGGAGATTGTCCGGCACGCCGCTGGAGATGGTGAACTGGTCGATGTCTCCGCCAAAAGGCTGGTTGGCGCCCACGTTGTTGCCCAGGTTGAAGATGGCCGCGCCGCCGGTGTAACCGCCGGTGACCGTCATGGTCCCCTGCAGTTCCCCGTCCAGGAACATCACCGCCAGATTCTGCGGCGCGTAATAGGCCGCCAGGATGCGATGCCAGGCGCCGTCGTTGATGGGCCGCTTGGTTTGTACCCGGTCGCCGGCCCAGTTCCACATTTCAAAGCAGAGATGGCCCATCTGCCGGTCGTAGCCGACGTAATCGCCGCCCATTACGAAGCTCCAGGTGGGATTGCCGCCGCTGGGGCGGCACATCACCGGCGTCGAGATGGGCGAAGGGAACTGCGTGCTCCTGATGTGGAACTCGACCGTGAAGCTCTGGTTCTCGTTGAAGGTCCAGAGACCGTTGGCCGCGTAACGTACCTGCGAGTTGGTCCCGTTGAACCGAACCGACTGGTCGGTCGCGGCGCCGGTATGACCGGCGGCGTACTGGATGTTCGTATTCTGGCCGGTGAACTGGCCGTTGGTCGAGGTGGTGTTGCCGTCGAAGTTCCAGGAGACGAGGGGGGTGGTGGCGGCATGGGCGGCGAGAAGGCTCAGGCCCGCCAGGATGACACTCAACAGACTGCGCATCGATACCTCCATCACGCGAGGATGGGCGAAGTCTAGCATTTTTTCGCGCGGATGTTGCGAAAACCGCCTGTGAGCGTTCCTACCCAGGACCGTGGCATGGGCCTCCTGCACGTCGGCAGGATGCCGGCGGTACAGCTACTCCTCTTCCGTCACGCCAACCTGCTTGTACTGCTCGACGACTTTCTGCGTCACGTCGGGCGGAACCACGTCGTAGTGCGAGAAGGTCATATCGTAGGAACCGCGGCCGCGGGCGATGCTGCGCAGGTCCACGCTGTAGCGATACATCTCCGCCAGCGGCACTTGCGCGCGGATGATCTGCGTGCGTCCTTGCGAGTCCATCCCCATCACCCGGCCCCGCTTGGTGTTCAGGTCGCCCATGATGTCGCCCATGTACTCGTCGGGCACGCGAATCTCCACGTTCATGATCGGCTCAAGCAGTACCGGCCGGCACTTGGAGGCCACTTCTTTAAAGCAATTGATGGTCGCCAGCTTGAAGGCCATTTCGGACGAATCGACGGGATGGTCCTTGCCGTCAAAGACGGTGCAGGCCACGTCCACGACCGGATAGCCGGCCAGAAATCCGCGCGATTGAGCCTCATGGACGCCCTTTTCCACGGCGGGGATGAAACGCGTGGGAACCGAGCCGCCGACCACTTCGTTCAGGAACTCGTTGCCCTCGCCGCGAGCCTTGGGGGCCAGGCGCAGATGCACTTCGGCGAACTGCCCGCGACCGCCGGTCTGTTTCTTGTGCCGGTAGCTGCCCTCGGAACTGACGGTGATGGTCTCGCGATAGGGAACGCGGGGAATGGTGAACTCCGCGTCCAGCTTGAACTCGTTCTTGAGGCGTTCCTGCGCGACGTTGATCTGAAGCTCGCCCATTCCGACGAGCACCATCTCCTTGGTTTCGGGGTCCCGGCGGATGTTGAGGGTGGGATCGCCCTCGATGATTCGAGTCAAAGCCTGGCTGATCTTGTCCTCGTCGTCCTTGTTCTTGGAGTGCACGGCCATCTGAATGACAGGGTTGGGATAGCGCGTCGGCGGAATGGCGATGGGGTTCTTGTCGTCGCAGAGGGTGTCGCCGGCGACCAAATCGTCCAGTTTAGCCAGGGCGACCACGTCGCCGGGGCCTGCCGACTGGACGGACTTGGTGTTCCTGCCGTTGACCTCCAGAATCGCGTGGATGCGGGTGCTGGAGCCTTTGCGCGTGTTGAGATAGGTGTGCTCGGGCAGGAGGGCGCCGCTGTACACGCGCAGATAGGCGAGCTTTCCGGCGAAGGGATCGACGGTCGCCTTGAAGACATAAGCGCACAGGGCGTCGCTGGTCGGGGGCAGGACGACTTCGTCCTCGGTTCCAGGCTTGACCCCGACGGCCCCGCGCGTGTCCGCCGGACTGGGAAGGAAGTCGCCGATGGCGTCGATCAAAGTCGAGATGCCGACCATCTTGGCGACGGAGGCGCAGACCACGGGAACGAAGGTTCTCGCAGCGATACCGCCGCGCAGGCCGGCGATGATCTCCTCGCGCGAAAGCTCCTGGCCCTCCAGGAACTTTTCCATCACGCTCTCATCGAACTCGGCGGCGCGGTCCACCAGCGTCTCGCGCGCCGCGGCGGCGGCTTCGGCATACTCGGCGGGAACCTCCTCCGCCTTTCCCGCCTTGCCCCTGGCGTCGAAGTAGAATGCCTTCATCTTCACCAGGTCGATGATGCCCGAGAGATTCCCCTGGGTCCCGATGGGAAGCTGCAAAGGCACGAACGGAATCTGGAACGCCTGCGACAGCGCCTCCAGCGAGCGCTCCAGGCTGGTGCGTTCCTTGTCCAGCTGATTGACGACGACCATGCGCGGCAGCTTGTACTCGTCGGCGTACTCCCAGATGCGTTCGGTTTCCACTTCCACGTTGTTGTTGGCGTTGAGGACCAGGAGCATGCCGTCGGCCACGCGGATGGCGGCTGCGAGGTCGCCGATGAAATCGGAGAATCCCGGCGTGTCGATCAGGTTGATCTGGCGGCCCTTGGGGCGCAGGACGATCATCTTGGAGTAGAGGGTCATGCGCCGGTTTTTCTCTTCGTCGGTGTAGTCGCCGAAGGTATTGCCGTCCTCCACGCGGCCCATGCGGTCCAGGTTGCCCAGGCTGTAGAGCATGGCTTCCACCAGCGAGGTTTTGCCGGCCGCGTGATGGGCGGTAAGCGCAACGGTGAACTTGTCTTTGAGTTCCATCAAACCCTCTCCACTAGGGGGATTCTACCGAGGGGGACTTCAGTTGCCGCACAACTGAAGCGTCGCCTGGATTGGAGTCTGGAAACTATCAAAGGGGTCAAAGCAAGTCAAGTCCGAGGCAGGAGCTTACTCCCCCCTTAACAAGGAGGGCTGGGGGGGATAAAGCGCGAGGCGCGGCAGCAAGCTGCCGCACTCCATATTCCACCGCTACGGCGTCAGGTTTCCGACCGTCAGGCCCGGCCAGTCGTCGGTACGGAAGGGCGACGCTGGAAACCCCGCGGCGTTGAAAAGCACGGCGTCGGGATTGTCGGCCCAGGCGTATCGCACCGCCACGGGGCGGGGAACGGCGGGACTCCAGACGCGCACGCGCTCACCCTCGACTCGCGCATTAGCCCAGACGAATCTCCGATCTTCGCCCGCGATGGCGAAAGCCTGACCCTCTTTGAGGACCAGCCCACCACCGACGTGTGCGAAGTGGAGCAGGATGCTGCCGTCGTCGATCTTCATCCCTCGATAACTCGGGCCGGAGTATTCCATCTTGACTCGGTAGACGCGCGCCAGCGCCCAGGCGGCCAGCCGAGCGCCCACGTCCTGTTTGTTTCTGGGATGGATGTCGCTGGCGTCACCGATGTCGATGGCGACCGCCAGGCCGGTGTGGGGCAGGCGTAGCGCCATGTTCTGCGCTTCCCGCAGCTCCGCCCAGGAACTCTCGGCCGGCTGCGGTTTCCGGGCGTAGAAGTTGGCCAGTTGCACGATCCCGAATGCGAGGGAAGGCTGGCTCCAGGCGGCGCGCCAGTCGCGGATCAGGAGCGGCAGGAGCTTCCGGTACTGGTGGGCGCGGCCCGCGTTGGACTCACCCTGGTACCAGATGGCGCCGCGCACGGGGAAGGGAAGCAGCGGGGCGATCATGCCGTTGTAGAGGCGGGCGGGCGCATTCTGCATCGCCAGGCTGGGGCGGCGCGGCTCCTTGCCCGCGGGGCTGCCCGCCGCCTGCCAGCCGCCCGCTCCTCTTGGTATTTCTCGACCGCCGCCGGATATTCGCGGATACGCTTCTGCCAGGCGTCCAGAATCGGGCGCGTTTCGGCTCGGCCGCCAGCGCCTCTGCGCTGACCCAGGCCTCCGCGACCGTCCCGCCCCAGGAACTGTTGATGAGTCCCACCGGCACGTCCAATTCGGTGAGCAAAGCCCGTCCGAAGAAGTATCCGACGGCCGAGAACTTCGGCGCAGTCTCGGGCGTACAGACGCTCCAGCGCCCTTCGAAATCCTCCTGGGGCGCGTCGGCGGTTTTCGGGCGACGGTCGAAGCCGCAGGCGCGGATGATCGGCCGCCCGCACTTCCTCCTCGGCGTTACGCGTGCGAGAGCAGCCACTCCATGTTGGACTGGCCCGAGCATATCAGACTTCGCCGACCAGCACGTCGGAAAGCGTGAGGCTGGCGACTCGACCTTCTACGACCATTTCGTAGGGTCCGCCCGCCCGGAGCGGCGCCAGGCGAACCGCCCAGCGGCCCGCCGCGTCGGCTTGGGCGGTGGCCTTGCGGCCCGCGATCCGCACTTCCACTTTCTCGCCCGGATCGGCCCAGCCCCATATCGTGAGGCGCTGCCTCTGTTGCAGCACCATGTGGTCTGAAAAGACCGCCGGCATCCACAGCCAGCGCCTCGGCCGGCAGGGCAAGCATGATGGACAGGATGGAAAGAAGAAGTGCGGGCAAGCATAGGCGGATCATCACATCATCCTCCGTGATTACGGTTGGTAATCGTAATTCGCAGTCGTAATCTTAATCGTATTGTCACGACATCGGCCACATTATACCGGGCGTCCAGACGCCGTAGTTGCGCAGCGCACTGCGCCGGCGCCCGACTTTCCAGGCCAGCCGTTTGCCGGCCGCCTTGGTAATCCCAATCGTGCGAGGTTACTTCAGCCACTCCGGCAACACAATGTCCTTTTCGCGTTCCTTGGGCGTGACGACGAGACGGATCAGTTTGCCCGCCCGGTAGGTTCCCTCGACCGCGGTGCGATCAGGCGCACGCAGTTTGAAGTCGACGTCCCAGTCGCGGGGCCAGGCGGGGAAGAGCTTGATGTCGCCGTTGTATTGCAGGAGCATGGCTTGTAACGTCGTGATGGCGACCCCTTGGTGGTCGCCGTCGGGTGTCCAGTCGTGGCCCGGCCCCCAGAAGACGGGGAAACGCTGGCCGCTGTCCGAGCGCCCCTGACGGATCGTGTTGTTGGACGGCAACATGCGCTGGACCAGGTAGCTCCTGGCCTCCTCGGTCATGCCCAGCATGGCCGCCCAGATGTCGTCCTGATGCCAGCCCCAGTAGTAGCGGAGGTCGCGCTCGCGCCAGGTGGTGCGGGCCAACTCCAGATCGGGTTTGCCGACGCCGTAAATGCGGAAGGGGAAGACCGAGTAGAGTTCGGGAACCTCGACGTTGCGGCGCGGGCCGGGATTGACGTCGCCGACCGCCAGCTTCTTTTTCCCCTCCGGCGTAGTTGTTGTCGCCAAGGGCGGCAGGGCCTCGCGCAGGTTCTTCCAGCGCGCCCGCAACTCGGACGAATACGCGGATTCCGGGAGTCGCAGGAGTCCCTCCAGAACCCAGTGCAGGCCGGCGATGTCCTGCGCGGGATTCCTCACGTCGTCCCAGCTCTCCAGAGCCATGCCCCTCGGGATCACGAACTTTCCGTCGGGATCGCGCGGATAGTGCTCGTCGAAGAAGGTCAAAAGTTCCCTGGCCATCGGGACCAGCTTCTCTTTCAGGAACGTCTCATCTTTCGTAAAGGCATGGTAGTCGAGCATGATCGCCAATAGTTCCAGCATGTTGTTATAATGATGGATGATGCGGCCGGCCTCGACCCAGTCCACGCTGCGGCCCTCTCGGTTCCAGCCATAGACGCGATTGGGATAGGTCCCCCAGAACCAGATCATCTCGGGGATGAGCGCGCCGTCGTGATTGAAATAGCGCCGGCAGCGCTCCTTCGAGAGGGGCAGGATGTCCATGTAGAGTTTAAAGAAGGGCTGCATGAGGTCGAAATCGCCGGACACGAGCATGGGCCAGTAGGGCAGGCGGGTGTTCTGGAACCAGTAGCCGCCGCCCCAGGCGCGATAGTCGTCATCGTAGCCGCCGCCGGCCACGGTGAAGATGGAACCGTTGAACTTGAGGGGATAGGCGCCGCGCCCCGCCGCGGCATAAACGAAGCGCAGCATGGCGTGCGCCTGGGAGAGCCACTCGGGATCGATGGGCAGCTCAATCGGTCGCTTTTCCGCCACGGCTTTGCCGTTCAGATAGAGAACCAGTCCCTTCGTCACGTCAAAGGTCGCCGCCATGTGGCTCCACTCGCCGGCGGGCACCTTGGTCGGGCCGGAAAGGGCGGCGCTCTTCACGATCACGCGCGGCCTGCCCTGGTGGATGTCCAACAGATAGCCGTTGTCGGTTCCGGGAAGGGCCTTGTCGATGATGCGGCCGTCGCCCGAAAAGGCGGCGTCCGGCTTGACCCAGGCGGCCAGCGTGAAGGCCTCACGCAGGCGCAACTCTCCGCGCTCCGGCGCCTGCAGCCAGCCGCCCGTCAGTTCGATCGCCTGCCTGACGCGCCCGGCGGCGGCGCCTGACCGCGCCCGACGGCGCCAGGCTCCAATCGGCGGCCTGGTTCTGAAATAACCCGGCCTTGCCCTCGAAGCTCCATGCGCCCACCCCCGTCTTGGGAGCGGCCCGGCCTGTCGCCAGGTCCTCGATTTCTCCCGCGGACAGGGCGGTCGTGAGAATGACCACCTCGTCCAAGCCGCCGGTGAACCGATTCTCGCCGTTGGGATCGGCTCCCAGGCGCAAGGGCGTGCGCGGCGTGGTCAGCGGATCCAGCGGTACCGTCAGTGTTTTTTCCTGCAGCGACGCATTGCTCGCGCGAATCCAGCTGCGGTCGAAGTACGCCTTCCACCAGGCGCGATGCGCCGTCCGGCACCGCTCAAGGTCGAGGCTTTGGGACGCCTTGACCTGCGCCTCCAGCTCCGACAGCCAGGCCTCCACCGTCTCCGTCTGATTCGTGAAGGGATGGACCGTGAGATGAAAGCCCGTTCGAGGTTCCCTGGACACCAGTGAAGTGGACGTATCGGACACGAGTCCGTCGCAGACCAGCATGGCGCCGAACGTCAAGTTGAGCAGCGGGTCTTTGTAAGTCTGGGTCAAGTCGCCAAGCCCTTGCAGTTGCATGTTGAACTTCCAGGGCGAGGTCTTGTTGCGGTGGTACCAGATCACACGATCCTTCTGATTCTCGACCACGTCGTCGGGATAGACCACGATGGGGTCCGGCCCATTCTCAAGGCCTAGAAAGGCGAACTCCTCGCGGTCGCCCTTCTTGATGGTGCGGGCGTAGGTGCGCCAGATTTCCGAGGTGGCGCTCATGCGCAGCGGTTGCTCGCCCGCGACCTCGACGTGAATGACGGGATGGTTGGCATCCACCCAGACGACGATACGCGTCGCCGGATCGCCGGCCACGATCTCGATTTCCCCATCGGAAAGTTTGAGCGTCTGCATGAACGGCTGTCCCGCGATAAAGGGGTTGGGGTCCAAATGGACGCGCACCTTGCCGACCTTGGAGAGGCGCGTATCCTCCGACCAGGCGTCCGTCTTGCCGATGAGAAACCGCAGGTCGCCGTCCGGCTCGACCCAGACGTTGATCCCGATGTCGCCATTCCCGAGCGGCATGGACCCTTGCGAGTCCGGGCTGGGGGAAGTCCACGTCAGGTTGTAACGGTCCACGGGGTGCTCAGCGTAGGCCCAAGTGGTCAATCCGACAAGCATGGCGATAGCCCCAAGGCGCAACGGCATGATGAAAACCTCCCACGTACGGAATGGCGCTATTCATGGCACGAAGTGGTCTAGACCGCCAGAGGCTTTTCGACCATTACTGTCATTTCGCCCCTGCTGCCATTGTGACGTTGCTGTCATTTCGACCGCAGGGAGAAATCCTGGCCCACCCGGCTGGCCCGGCGCAAGGCCGAAGATTTCTCCCTGCGGTCGAAATGACAGATGGTTTCGGTCGAAATGACAGATGGTTTCGGTCGAAGTGACAGATGGTTTCGGTCGAAATGACAGGGGGCGGTGGTTTCGGGCGCAGTGGTTTCGGTCTGGCCAAGTCCGCTGCAATCGTTTAGGATAACCTCCACGCGGTGGGACGCGAGAGTGGCGGCGGGGGTCTCCGCTGTGCCGCGCCTTACCCGGCGCCTGAAACTGATCTGTCTTATTTTACTACACTTAAGTTCGGCCCGGAAGCTGCGAGTGAGTTTTTGAAACGGGCACGGAGGCAAGAGAGAATGAACCTCAATACGACCCTGGACCGACAGCTCGTCCAGAGTTGTCGCACCTGGCCGGACAAGGCGGCCGTCATTTTCGAGGACCAGGTGTGGAGTTACGCTGCGCTGGAGCGGCGCATCGAGCAGGTGGGAGCGGCGCTGGCAGGCATCGACTCGCCCCACGTCGGGCTGTTGGGCCAGAACCATCCGAGTTACGTGGCGGGGTTCTTTGGGGCGTTGCGGGCAGGGCGCTCGCTCGTGCCCATGAACCCGCTGCAGGCGCCCGCCGAACTGGCCCGGTTGGCTGAACACTCCGAACAACGCGCGCTCATGCACACGCACAAGACCGCCCCCCTCGCCGCCGCCGTCGCCGACATCCTCTCGCAAGCATCTCATTCCTTGCAGCTTGTCAACCTGGAAGAGCTTCCCGCAACGTCCGCCGCCGTCGCCGAACCTCACACCCGCCCCGACGACCTGGCCATGATCCTCTACACCTCGGGCACGACCGGCGATCCCAAGGGCGTCATGCTCACCCACGCCAACTTCCTCGCCAACGAACGGCAATACGCCGACGGCTATGGATTCACGCCCAACGACCACTTCTATCTTGTCCTGCCCATGTTCCACATCTTCGCCGTGACGACCGAGCTACTGTCCGGCTTTTTCACCGGCGCGACGCTCCTGGTACACGAGTCCTTCAACCCGAAAGTCCTGCTCAAGCAATTCACGGAGTATCCGTCGGGCGTGTTCATCGCCGTGCCGCCGATGTACGGGCTTCTGGCCCGTTACGCGCCGGAGGGGATGCCTGGCATGCACAAGTTGCGGGTCTGCGTGTCCGGGGGCGGACCGATGCCGCCGGAAATCCAGCGGGCCTTCGAGAGCCGCGTGGGCTGCCATGTCTGCGAGGGCTACGGGCTGACCGAAGCCGCACCCGTGTTGACGAGCAACGTGCCAGGCGACAACAAGAAGGGTACCGTGGGTCGGGGTTTTCCGGGAACCGAGCTGTCGGTGCGCGACGAGGAGGGTCGGCCGGTACCCGCGGGCCGTGAGGGGGAACTGTGGGCGCGCGGCCCCAACATCATGAAGGGTTACTTCAAGAATCCCCAAGCGACCGCCGCCGCCCTCACGCCCGACGGCTGGCTGCGGACCGGCGATCTGGCCCGCATCGACGAGGCCGGCTACGTCTCTATTGTCGGACGCAAAAAAGATGTTATCGTGTGCGCCGGGGAGAACATCTATCCCCGCGAGATCGAGGACGTTCTGGTCGAACATCCGGCGGTGCTTGAGGCGGCGGTCGTGGGAGTTCCCGACGCCCTGAAGACCGAAGTGCCGAAGGCGTTCGTGGTCCCGGCGTCCGAGGAGACGCGCCTGGACTTCCACGAACTGGCCGGCTGGTGCAAGGAGCGATTGGGCCGCTACAAGATTCCCGTGCACTGGGAGAGCATCGCTCAGTTGCCCAAGACGGCGACCGGCAAGGTGCAGAAGGTCCTGCTTCGCAGGCGGGAACTGGAAAGACTGAAAGACGAGGCATGAAACGCCGCCAATGGAGAGAGGAGAGCTGGGACCAGCCGGCGGTCGACTCGCTGGCGGCGGCGCTCGGCGTCCATCCCATCGTGGCGGGAGTCTTGTGGTTGCGGGGCCTGCGGGACGCCCCATCCGCCGAGCGGTTCGTCTTCGGCAAAACGCCCGAACTCCATTCACCTTCACTGCTTCCCGACATCGTGGTGGCCGTGGAACGCCTCCGGCAGGCGCGAGAGCGGCGCGAGCGCATCCTCGTGCACGGCGATTACGACGTGGACGGCGTGGCGGGGACCACGCTGCTCTATGACCTCCTGCGGCGCAACGGCTGGTGCGCGGCAGCCCACGTGCCGCATCGCACCGACGAGGGCTACGGGGTCTCCTCCGCCCGGTTGCAGGAGGCCGCGTTGGAAGGGGTGACGCTGGTTCTTACCGTCGATTGCGGAACCTCCGCTGTGGAGGAGGTGGAGGCGGCGCGCGGGCACGGTATGGACGTGATTATCACCGACCATCACCGTCCCCCCGAGCGCCTGCCGGCGGCGCTGGCGCACGTCAATCCGCAGCGGACCGACAGCGCCTACCCCAACCCGCACCTCTCCGGCACGGGGGTGGCCTACAAGCTGGCGGTTGCGCTGGCGGAAGCGGGCGTCGTGCCGCGCGAGGAAGCCGAGCGGCATCTGGACCTGGTCGCCCTGGGTACGGTCGCCGACATGATGCCCCTTTTCGGCGAGAACCGCGACCTGGTGCGCGCGGGCCTGCGGGCCTTCAGCGGCAAGCACCGGCCGGGCCTGGCCGCGCTGGCGGAATCCTGCCGGGTTAAGCTGGACTCAATCTCCACCGACGACATCGCCTTTTTCCTGGCGCCGCGCCTGAACGCGGCGGGCCGGCTGGCCGACCCCCGCTTGGCTCTCGACCTCCTCACCAGCACCTCCGGCGAGGAGGCGGTCGATCTCGTAAGTGAGGTGGAACACCTCAACGCCGACCGGAAAGCCCGCGAGCAGGCCATTCAGAAGCAGGCATACCAGATGTTGGAGGAAGACCCGGAGTTAGCGCACCGGGAGACGGTGGTCTTGGCGCATCGCGACTGGCATCGCGGGGTGGTGGGGCTGGTGGCGGCAAGGCTGGCGGAGTCGCTGCACCGTCCCGTGGCGGTGCTGGCCATCGAGGGCGAGACGGCCTGCGGCTCGGCGCGCGCCGCGGGCAAGGTGGACGTGACGGCCGCGCTGGCGCAGTGCCAAGGGCTGCTGGATCGCTACGGCGGCCACGAGGCCGCCGCCGGCTTTCAGTTGCCGGTCGCCAACCTACCCGCCTTCCGGGACGCCTTTGAGATGGCCGTGGTCCGCTCGGGCGTCGAGATCGAACCGATGGCCGGCCTCACCATCACCCGCACCCTGGAGCCGGCGCAGATCACGCGCCGGCTCGTCACCGACTTGAGCCTCCTGGAGCCTTACGGCTGCGGCCATCCGCGTCCCATCTTCGCCCTGCGCGATGTGGACCTCCGCAGTCGCGCCCAGACGGTCGGCAACGGCCACCTGAAGGTTTACGCGCCGATGGGGACCTTCCCCGGTCAAGCGGAGAAACTGGACATGATCGGCTTCGGCAAGGGTACGCTGCTGGAACGGTTGGACTGGGAGAGCGTGGACGTGGCGTTCGAGTTGGGTTGGAACCAGTTTCGCGGCGAGACCACCGTGCAGCTCAAGCTGGTGGACGTGCGCGACCACGAGCGGGTGGAGGTCGATGCGAACTCCCATCCGACGGAGGCCCGGCGGGGCGAGGTGCGACTCTTGGACTATCGCAGTCTTCCGCGCGTGCGCCGGAGCTTTGTGCCGGTTTCTGCTTGCGGACGGCGCGGGCACCCTGGTCACGCAGGGGCGGGCCTCGCGCTGGCTGTCTCAGTAGAACTCGCACCTGCCCGCGGCGCCCGGCGCGATGACCTGGGACTCCATCGGCGGCGGCGTCCCGACGCAGCTTGCCGGGCGGTTGGCCGTCATCGCGCCTCCCGAGACGGAAGAGCTTTATCGCCGTCTGGGCGCCTGTCTGGGTCCCGGTGCGGAGGTGCATCTTTTCTGGACCCGGTCCGTGTTGGACGCCTGTGACGCCATGCTGGCGTCGCTCTGTCCCGGGCGGCAGGAGATGGCGGGCATGTATCGAGTACTGGCCCGCAACGCGGGTCGCACGCTGTCGCTGTCCGATTGGCAGGCGCTGCTGGTAGCTGAAGGCAACAGCGCCGACCATGCCGAGGCGGCCGTGGCGGCCTTCGCGGAACTGGAACTGCTCCTACCGCGCGCGTCGGGCGTTTATGCTCTCAACCACGCGCCCGCCCGACGCGATCTCTCGCAATCGCCCTCCTATCGCGCGCTGTCGGAACGCCAGGCGGCCGGAATGGCCTGGCTGGAGCGGTTGCGCCACATGACCACGGACGAGCTGATCGACCTCCTCGCCTGCCCCCAGTGAACCCATCTCTCACCTGTTTCATTTCCGGCCACGGCTTCGGGCACAGTACCCGCATGATGGCATTGATGGAGCGCCTGCCGGAAAGCGTCGATCTCTCGATTTACACCTCGGCGCCGGAGTGGCTCTTTCGCCAGAACCTGGCGCGGCCGTTTCGCTTCGTCTCCGTCGACCTGGACGTGGGCACGGTGCAACGCGACTGCTTCCATCCCGATGCGGATGCGACCTTGTCGGCGTTTGCCGCCCTGTGGGAGAGCCGCCACGCGCGCGTGGTGGAGCTGGCCGACGATTTGCGTGAACACGGCGTAAGCGGCGCGCTCATCGACATTGCGCCGCTGGCGATGGAGGCGTGCTTCGTCGCCAACGTGCCCGCCGTTGCCATCAGCAACTTCACCTGGGATTGGATTTATGAACCCTTTGTGGCGTCGCGTCCGCACTATCGCCGTCTCCTGGACGAGATTCGCGCCGCGCACGGTCGCGTGGAGGCGCTGTTTCGCCTGCCGTTACATGGGGAAATGCGAGGTTTCCGGCGCATCGTTCCCGTCGGCCATCTCTTCCGCCCGCCGCGCGCGTCGCGCCAGGCGACGCGCGATCGCTTGCACTTCGACCCCGCGCGCGTGCACGTGCTGATCTCATTCGGGGGCCTGGGTGAAAAGCGACTGCCCTTCGACGCCATGTCCAAAATGGGCGGCTATCAGTTTCATCTCCTCCAGGACATGGACGAGCCGACGCCGCCCAACCTCTCGGTCTATCCCAACGGCACGGTGTATCATCCCGATCTCGTCCAAGCGTGCGACGTGGTCCTGGGAAAACTGGGTTACGGGCTGGTCGCGGAGTGTCTGTCGTCGCGGCGCCCCATCGTATATGTGCCGCGGACGGGCTTTGCCGAGCATGACGTGTTCGTGGCTGAACTGCCGGCGCGCCTGCCGATTCTGCCCTTGTCGGAGGAGGACTTTCTCTCCGGCCGCTGGTTGGAGGCGCTGGAAGCGATTTTACGGGCGCCGCTGCCGCCGCCAGGTGCCGACCTGGATGGCGCGCGGGATATCCTCGGAAAATTAGGGTCAGCGCCTATTTTTGCCGCGCAAACCCTTGTGACGGGTGGAACTTGCCGCGAAAATAGGCGCTGACCCTAATTTTCCCGGCGTTGGCGCAACGCTTCAAAGAGCAGGATGGCGGCGGCGACCGAGACGTTCAGGCTGTCGGACGATCCCTGCATGGGGATGCGCACGCGCAGCGCGTTGAGCTTTTCCCAGGTGCGAGACAACCCTGCGCTTTCGCTGCCGACCACGATGGCGCACGGCCCGGACAAGTCGGCGTCGAAGTAGTCCCGTTCCGCCTGCGGCGCGGCCAGAATGGGCCGGATGCCCTGTCGGGCCAGGAAGGCGCACGCCTCCTCGCCGGTGGTGGCCACGGCAGGCAGCGTGAAGACGGTCCCCAGACTGGCGCGGATCAGGTTGGGGTTGTAGAGGTCCAGCGGGCAGTCGCAGAAGAGAACGGCGTCCACGCCGGCCGCGTCCGCGGTACGCAGCATGGCGCCGGCGTTGCCGGGCTTCTCCACGCCCTCCACGAGCAGAAGCAGCGGGCGCTGGGAGAGCGCCAGTTGCGACAGGGCGCGCCGCTGGGGCTGGACCACGACCAGGAGTCCGCCGGGATGTTCGCGGTAGGCGATTTTCTCGAACACATGCGGCGCCACTTCGGTAGGCTCCGGACAGGCCGCCGACAATTGCGGCAGGAGGGCGCGCTCAGGCTCCGAGAGTCGGGCAGGGCAGAGCCAGACGGAACGAATCAGGGCGCGCGCCTGCAACGCCGCCTCGATTTCGCGCGCTCCTTCTACAAGGGCCAGCGTTCCCCGCTCCTTGCGCAGGGCGACCAGCTCTTTCACCCGTGGATTCTGCGTGCTGGTGATAAGGTTCTCCGGCGTTTTCATAGCCGCACTATGCCACGCTCCCGTGCGTGTGGCTACCTCCCATGCCGCCGGCGTCCGTGCCGACACGCGGGCTGCATTGTCTCGTTGCAGTCGCGCCCCCGTATCCTTATATTGCTTGCTTGGAACCGTCTGGCCTTTCGAGGGTATTATCATGCACACGCCCACGTCCCCGCTGTCCCACGCCGCCGACCATTGGGCGAGCCGGGCCTTTTATCGTTTTGACGACCTGCCCGCGACCGAGCTGCCGGGCGGCATCCTGCGCAAGGAGGTGACGCTCGGCCGGGTTATGCTGGTCTGGTTCCGCCTGCCCGGGGGCCTCCTGACCGACCCCGAGCACTGCCATCCGCACGAGCAGGTCTCCTATATCGTCTCCGGAGAGCTGGAGGCGACCATCGGCGGCAAGACCCGGCTCTGCCGGCCCGGCGGTGGTTACCTGGTCGCCCCCAACGTCAAGCACCATATTCGGGTCCTGTCCGACTGCGAATGCATCGACGCCTTCGCCCCTCCCCGCGAGGACTACCTGTAGTTGCGCAGCGTGCTGCACGGGGGGAGGGAATGGGCCCCATGGGACCTATGGGACAAGATTGCCGCTGGGGCGCACAACGAGCGTTCATAGCTCCCACCGGTCCCATAAGTCCCAGCTGTCTCGCGCGCAACTACGCTTTGACACCGGCCACCCCGCCCTCTACAGTCGCTTTTCCTTACTAACTTTCCCTTGGAGGACCTCCATTCATGCGTCGAAAGATCATCGCCGGCAACTGGAAAATGAACCTGGGTACCCCGCAGGCCGCCAAGGAGCTGGCTTGGGGCCTGGTCGAGAAACTGGGAACTTACAAGGACGCCGATGTCGTGCTCTGCCCGCCATTTACCGCCTTGCCGGCGGTGGTGGATGAAGTCGCCGAGAGCCGGATTGCCGTGGGCGCTCAGAACCTGTACCCGGAAGTCAGCGGCGCCTACACGGGCGAAATTTCCCCTCAGTTCATCCGCGACATCGGCTGCAAGTACGTCATCGTCGGCCATTCGGAGCGCCGGCAGTACTTCGGCGAGACGGACGAATTCATCAACCGGAAGGTGAAACTGGCCCTGGAATTGGGCCTTATCCCAATCATGTGCTGTGGAGAAACCGAGGCCGAACGCGAGGAAGGCCGGACGGAAGAGATTGTGCTGCGGCACGTGACCGGCGGCCTTTCCGGGATTCACGGCGACTTGGCCGTCAAAGTCGTGCTGGCTTACGAGCCGGTGTGGGCCATCGGTACGGGCAGGACGGCGACGCCCGACCAAGCCCAGGAAGTCCATGCCTTCATCCGGGACTTGCTGGCCAAAATGTTTGACGCGGAGACCGCGGCCCGGTTTCGCATTCAATACGGTGGCAGCGTTAAGCCCGACAACGCCCGCGACCTCCTGACCCGACCGGACATCGACGGGGCGTTGGTGGGAGGGGCCAGTTTGAAGGTCGATTCATTTGCGGGAATCGTTATGTACTGAAAGTTATACGTAAACCGTTCAACGGTGATTAATAAAAGTCATTCTGATATCTCAGAATTGATGTTAAGTAATTAACTGTAAAGTTATTTTTATGAGCATAATAGTGATTATGATTTCATACCTGATTGGGGCCGTTCCCACGGCCTACGTGATCGGGCGCGTCTTCCGGGGCATCGACCTGCGGGAGCACGGAAGCGGGAATCTGGGGGCGACCAACGCTTTCCGCGTGATGGGGGCGCGCCTGGGTGCAGCCACACTCGTGGTCGATATCGGCAAGGGCGTTCTGGCCGTCGGGTTGGGGAGCTGGGCGAGCGGCCCTGCGGAATTGCCCCTGGTGGCGGGTTTGGCGGCCATCGTGGGGCATAACTGGCCCGTGTACTTGCGCTTTCGTGGAGGCAAGGGGGTAGCCACGTCGGCCGGTGTCTTCTTGTCGCTCCTGCCCGTCTCCAGCCTTTGCGCGCTGGTCGCTTTCGGTCTCGTTCTCTGGAAATGGAGCTATGTCTCGCTGGCCAGCATCGTGGCGGCCGGCATCTTGCCCTTGGCGGCGGCGGCTCAACTCCTGACCACGGCCATCGACCCGCTCACGCCGGCGCGACTTGCTCTGGCCGTCCTGGCGGGGGTGCTCGTCATCCTGCGCCATGGCGCCAACATCGGCCGGCTCCGCAGAGGCCAGGAGAAAAAGATCGTCTTTTCGCAGGACAAATCATGAGGCTTGCGCTAATAATAGCGTAGGGTAGTCGGCTCCCGTTCGGACATCCGGCTTATTTTACTAGTGATAGTGAGAAATAGCTTGAAAAGGTTGAACGAGTTTCGTACATTGGATTGAGTAATTGAGTGAAGTCAGGCGCATCGCAGTATTGGGTGGAGGCAGTTGGGGCGTGGCCTTGGCTCGCCTCCTGAGTCGCAAGGGACATCCGACCAGGGTGTGGGAGTTCAATCCCGAAGCTGCTGATGTTTTGATTCAAGACAGGCAGCTTAAGTTCAAGCTTCCAGGTGTGTTGCTTGATGAGTCAGTCGGGATTTCCAGCGACCTTGCGGTGAGCGTGGCGGGTACCGAAGTCGTAGTACTGGCCGTACCTGCCGGGTTCATGCGCTCGACGTGCCGCAGCTTACGCGGTTGTCTGCCGGAATCGGCCCTGCTCGTGTCGGCGGCCAAGGGTCTGGAGAAGGGGACCCGGAAGCGCATGAGCCAGGTCGCTGGCGAGGAGCTGGGCGAGGAGGCATTGGATCGCTGGGCGGTTCTATCCGGGCCGTCTCATGCGGAGGAAGTGGGGCGCGACGTACCCACGACGGTCGTCAGCGCCGCCTTCCGGCCTGAGGTCGCTCGCGCGGTGCAACGCGTGTTTATGACGCCGAGCCTGCGCGTTTATACGTCCGACGATGTCCTGGGCGCGGAGATCGGCGGGGCGATCAAGAACGTGATCGCGATTGCCGCCGGGATTTCCGACGGCTTGGGGTTCGGCGACAATACCAAGGCGGCGCTGGTGACGCGGGGCCTGGCCGAGATCATGCGACTCGGGACGGCCATGGGGGCTCGGCCGGAGACGTTTGCCGGGCTTTCCGGCCTTGGCGATCTGGTCGTCACGTGCTGCAGCGTACATAGTCGAAACTACCGTCTGGGGCGACTGTTGGCCGAGGGGAAGTCGCTGCCGGCGGCGTTGGATTTCATCGGGATGGTGGTGGAAGGGGTATCCACCGCCGAGTCGATCGCGGGCCTGTCCCGCGATTATGGAGTGGAGATGCCTATCAGTACCGAGATCGCGTCCGTGCTTTTTGACGGGAAACCCCCGCGCCGGGCGGTTTCGGACCTGATGATGCGCGAAGCCAAACCTGAGAGGGAGAGGACGTAAACCGATGCCCAATCGTCGCATGGCCGCCAGCTTGAGCGAGCAGAACATCCCCGAGAAGATTTACTACTCGATCAGCGAGGTGAGCGAGTACACCGGGGTGGAGCCGCACGTGCTCCGCTACTGGGAGACCAAGTTCGCCAAGCTGAACCCGAAGCGCGTGGGCGGCAACCAGAGAAAGTACACGCGCAACGATCTGAAGCTGATCTTCGAGATCATCCACCTGTTGTACGAAGAGGGATTCACGCTGGACGGGGCGGAGCGCAAGTTGCGCTCGGGTTCGGCCGGCGAGGAGCCGGGCCGGCCGGCCGGCCGGCGGGACGGTTAGCCCGCAAAGGTCGCCCAGATTCACACCACGGCTAACCAGGAGGCGTTGGCGGCGGAAAACCGGCGCATGCTGGACGAGTTGGCGGCCATCAAAGACGAGCTGAAGCAGATTTTGGCCTTGCTTGGCTAGCCGCTTGGGATTATAAGTTCACTTTGTTCGCGTCGGGGCGTGGCGCAGCCTGGTAGCGTACCTGAATGGGGTTCAGGTGGTCCCTGGTTCAAATCCAGTCGCCCCGACCATAACATTCTAATTTCCCGTCACTTAATTTATTCTATCTAATAAACTACTTTGTGCGCAGTGCGGGGGTGCAGTGGTTTTCCTTCCGGCCGAAACGGCCAAGCGGCAGTGGCAAGAGGCGGACCTTCACCTCTCTTGAGGGAGAGGTCGTTCGTCCGGCGCGGCGGACGAACGGTTGAGGGGAACGCCACCACGGCCGCGATCTACCAGTACCCGTGCGCTGCCCCGCCCGCCCTCACCCGGCGCTTCTCGCCGACCTCTCCCTCTGAGAGGTGAGGAACTCCGCACTCGCAAAATTCTGCGGCTGCACCGACCCGGGTCTCGGCGCTTCCGAAGCCCCCTCTTCTGTGGTATCCCCGTGCACTTCTTCAGTGGGTCCGCACGTGGAAACCGTATGCTTGCTGGATATCTGCAACTCGAGGGTTCGGTTTCCCACCGCCGACGCCGTTCTGGGTGCAGTCAGCGACTTGCGCTTCAGCATCCCTCACGGCAAGACCGCCGGGCCTGTGGGCGAATCCGGTTGGGGCATGAGCAACACCGGCTACTCCATCTGTATCTGAAGGGACAGGAGAGCGACGGCTACGAGGTCCGCCTGTGGCGCACCGGCTGTTCCATGGGAGTACTTGACGTGAACTGGTCCGATCCCGACCCGGTACTACGCGAGTTGATCCGCGACCGGCGCTTCCGCTGATCAGCTGGGGTGCTCTCGAGGAATCCCAGCGTGTCACGGTACTCCTGCATTATCCCTGGCCACTCATCCCCGCCGTGCCGGTACTCGTGGTAGTGATCGCGTACAATCCCCTGGGTGACGCGCTCCGCGACGCCGCCGACCCGTATTCGGATCAGCCCGGTCGGCGCGAGAGAGAAGGGCGGAGCCGCCGGTCAGGGCAGAATGCGTCCTGCTTTGAAGTCGTCCAAGAGACGTTCTAGCAGGGCGATGGAGGCCGGTCCGAATTTCCACTCGCGGATTTTGGTTTCAGTGAGGAGTTCCTCCAGCTGGGGGATGATGAGCAGGTCGCGCGCATCCTCGCTGGACAAAGACCGGGCCAGGATGGCGTCTTCGTCGAAGTTGTCGAAGAAGCTGCACAGGCCGCGCTGGGCGTCCCCCCCGACCGCGGCGAAATCCTGGCCGTAGATGTGCAGGCTGAAGCTGTAGTCGGCGTAGCTGCCGACCCGCGTCGGCCGGCCGGACTGCGCCGCGATCTCGCGGGCCAGCACGCTTTGCAGGAAGGTGAGGGCGATGACGTTGTCCGGCCACGCCTTGTAGAGGTCCCGCGAGCGCCAGGCGGTGTTGAGATTGAGTACCAGGGCGCCCTCGGCGTCGATGGGACAGCGCAGTTGCAGTTCGCGCAGGCAGGGAACGTCCTCGGAGAGAAAGGGGTCCACCGCAGGCACGGCCGTGGTTGCAACCGCCCGGCGGCTGTAGGGCGTCCGCGCAATGCGTTCCACCGCCAATCTCACCTGATCCACGGTGGAACCGTCGCAGTCCGGGTGGGCGAAGAGGCGCTGATGGTAGGTGTAGGGCCACTGGTGGGCGGAGAGTTCGCCGTGGATGCCCTTGCGCAGCTCTTCGAGGGGAAGGACGTAGTGCTCCTTGGCGACCATGATTTCGGCGATGTAGGCGCCTATCTCACAAAAAGAGACGGGGGGAAAGCGCGGCTGGCGGAAGGGATCGGTCACTTCGAAGAGCACGCGCGCGTCACGGCTGGGGGTCCAGGTAGGCGCTGGCGCGGTCCTGCGGTCGTACTCGGTGCGAATGGTCAGTCCCTCCTGCCAGACCGCCTTCATGGCGCGATAGTAGGCCAGGGGAATGGAGCCCGGCGACGATGTGCAGGGTGGGAATGCGGCCTTGAGCCGTGGCTGCGTTGGTGCGATGACATGAGAACCTCGAGGGACGCGGCATCTGGGGCGATGCGCGCCACTATACGTGCGGCGCCTCCCGCAAGGCAAGCGGCAGTCTCGGGACGGCCTTGGGACGGTCGCCGGTTTTCCATGTGAATCCCACAATAAGGCGAGGACCCACGCGGAAAATCGGCGCGCTGTACTGCTTGGATTATCCTCTCGGCCCCCTTGTTAGGGGGCGGATGGGCGCATGAAGCCACCCTGAAGCATCCGGTTGGCCTTCGACACGCGGCCCGAAGACGCAGGTTGCCGCAGGATGGCGGGATGCAATCGGGCCGCTGCTCAGGCCTGTCGGTATTGGTTACTGTCGCTGCTCGAGCCTGGCGAAGCGGCGGCGTTCCATGCGACGCACGCAGGGACATCCATGATAGGTACCTGTCAAGGGGAGAAAGAGTCTCCCACGAGCTTTCGGCACTTGTCCGAATCCTGTTTCTGATACGCTTTGCGTGCCGGTCCGGAGGATAGGGGCATCCATGATAGGTACCTGTCAAGGGGAGAAGAGTCTCCCACGAGCTTTCGGCACTTGTCCGAATGCCTCGTTTGATACGCTTTGCGTGCCGGTCCGAGGAGATAGGGCAACGCTGGCGAGCGACCTGAGCGCCGCGACCGGTGGTTATACGGAGGAGGGCGGAGAGATGATTCTTTCCGCCTTCTTTATGGCGTACTCCTCCGGCAACCTGAAAAGCGCGAGCCACCACCACGAACCTTCTCAGGGATAGAGTTCCTTGTTTGGCCGGCGTTGCCACGACCAGACATCCATGGATGGCCTGGGTCATGGCCCCTGAGATACCTGCCAAATTATGAGTGTGGTCCACCAGCCAGTTCTTCGAAAGGTGCCGATGTCGCCTTACGAGCGCAGGGGCCGCTTGGCAGTCCCCAACACGGGATCCGGCCTGAGGGCCCCCGCGTTCCTGGGTCGGCGTTGGCCTTAATCATGCCAGTTTCCTTCAATCCGCGCGCCGATCCACGCCAGCAGATGGGTCCCTTACCGTTGCGCGCCGACCGCCAGCGTCGCCAGATTCTGCCGCCGGAGGACGCAAGTGGCCCATGTTACACGCGCCAGCGTGCAACATTCTGCGCGCCAACAGTTGCCCGCCTGATCAAAATGGTCTGCAGATGCCCTCGCGCTTCGGTGAGCGGCCTGCCGACACCCTGCCCGGCGACATGGAGCGCTGCGCGCCATGCACAGTCCCAGTGCGGACCGCCTGGCCTGATTGGTAGCGGTTCGGATCCCAGATCCCAGCATCTCAACGCTGTCACCTGGCCGCGTTCCCCAGCCGTTCCAGCGTTCCTGCAGGCCCCGCCAGCGCCGCTCTTCTATTTCCAGCGCGATCAAATGAAATCCAGTCCGCCCTGATCCAAAGATCGCCACCGCGGCGGCATTCCAGTTGCGTTCCCAGCAACTGGCCAAGAAGCGCCACCGCGTTCTGTTTAGCCGATCCATGGATCCAGCCCATTCCCCGGCCGGTTCTTCGCGTGCGTCACGCACCATTCTGATCAACCGCGGCGCAGCTTCCCGCACGGTGCGCTGGGCGCCATGCCTCTGGGATCAGATGGCAGCGCAGCAGATTGGCCAGCATCCGCGCGGCCAGCGCGTCGCTCTTCTTCTTGGCCGCCGTGATCGCCTCAACCGCCCTGGATCGCCCACCGCCAGGCCGTGCAGCGCATACCCCGCGGCTGGCAGCCAGCGAAGAGGGTGGCTTCATCCCTTCATACCACCGCCCCGGCAGGCTTCACCCAGGCCGAATGCCCTCGCGTCGCTGCCCGGCCCTCCTTCACCCTCCGTCCCATCCGGCTCCATCACGCAAAAACTCACGCTCTTCTTGTGCATATCCAACCCATGGTAGCCTGGTCGATGAGATGCCTCCTGCTGAGTATTTTGCGGTCGGATCCCAGATCCTTATTACTTCGCATCCAGGCTGTCAACGCACGTATACATCTACACAGGCGCCAATTTCTAGGGGTGGATCGTCGGTTCAATCGGTCGCCTCAGACCGTCCTGTTGCTGCATGCGTTTCCAGGTTTCTGTTGCTTCCCTGCGCTTGAGCCCCTTCGTGCTAACATCCACCCCAGTCCCTCGCGCATCCCATGACGGGCGGAGCGACCATCATGCCGGAGTGTCCAGCGGCCCACTGGAATGTTACCCCTGGCGCGACTGGAATCCAGATCCGGCCCGTCGATGCGTAAGCGGCAGGACCGGCGGCGAAACTCCAGTTGCTCCAGCAACCGGGCGAAATAAGCGCCGCCGTGCAGTTGCTTCTTGTTGTACTCCATACCCGTCTCCATGAGCAGCCCGGAATGTGGTTCTTCATGCGTGTGTATCTCACGCACCATCTTGTTGCGGTAGCGCAAACACGCGGCGCAGCTTCCCGCACGGTGCTGGGCGCCATGAAACACTCTCTGGGAACAGATGGCAGCGCAGCAGATTCGCCAGCATCCGCGCATCCAGCGCGTCGCTCTTCTTCTTGGCCGCCGTGATCGCCTTCAACCGCCCCGGATCGCCCACCGCCAGCCGCAGCGCATACCCTGCAAAGTGGTCGTACACCCAGCCGCTGAAGGGGTGGCTTCCATCCCTCCATACCACCGCCCCGGCAGGCTTTCACGCCCAGGCGGTCAACGCCCCTCGCGTCGCCACGACCCGGCCCTCCTTCACCACCGTCCCATCCGGCTCCATCACGCAAAACTCACGCTCTTCTTGTGGACATCCAACCCAATGGTAGTAGTATCCTCTGGTCGACAGCGGGGATGCCTCCTGAGTGATTTTGCGAGGTCAGTTCGACCGAACTGGAACCAACCTTATTACGCAGGAGGGCTTGCTGTCAACCCCTCGCACCTATACATCTCAAACAGGCGCCAATTTCTAGGGGTGGATCGTCGGTTCAATCGGTAGATCGCGGCGGAAATCGGTGACTGTCCTGTTGCTGCGCCCCTGCTCGTTTCGGTGCTCTGTTGCTTCTCTCTTATGCTTGGAGTCCGCCTCCCTTCGTGCTAACATCCACCCCAGTCCCTCGCGCATCCCATGACGAAAGTGGAAGGAGCGACCATCATGCTCAATCGGAGAGAAGCGACCCTGGCGATTGCGGCGCTGTTGGCGGGCGCGGCGGGAGTCGGCGCGCAGGGACAGGAGGCGCAGCCGCCGCGCGATGCGACGGGCCGGCGGCCGGCGGAGCGCGCGCGGGGGGGAGCCGCGGAAGCGTTCTTCGTCAGTCCCCCGCTGGCCAAAGATGATGCGGAAAAGAGGGTTCTGGACGTGTTGGCCGAGATGGACCGGAATCGCGGTCGCATGCAGAGCGTGCCCATGGACGACGGCCGCTTCCTGCGGCTATTGGCCGAGTTCGCCGGCGCTCAGCACGTGGTCGAGATCGGCACCTCCCAGGGCGTCTCGGCCATCTGGTTCTGCCTAGCCCTGAGAAACACCGGCGGCAAGCTCACGACTTTCGAAATCAACCCCGACCGCGCCGAGCTGGCGCGCGCCAACTTCAAGCGCGCGGGCGTGGAGGAGCTGGTCTCGCTCGTCCTGGGAGATGCGCATGAGAAGGTGCTCGAAATCACCGAGTCCGTCGATCTGCTCTTTCTGGACGCCGACAAACCCGGCTACCGCGACTACCTGGAGAAGCTCTTTCCCAAACTGCGGCCCGGCGGACTGGTCGTCGCGCACAACATCGATCCGCGCATGGCCGATCCAGCGTTCGTCAAGACCATCACCACGGACTCGCGCCTGGATTCGCTGCTCGTGCACCTCCAGGCCGGGGGAATCAGCGTCTCGCTGAGGAAACGGGGCAGCTCATAGGGCGTTGGCGCGCGGGCGGCAATCGGGCAACCTACACCCTCACCGTGCCGTACTCTTCTACCGCGCGCAGGTACGCCTCGATGTTCTCCCACGGCACTTCCGGCTCCAGGACGTGCGTGGGGCAGGGCAGGTAGCCCTCCGGGCCGAGCGTGTCGATGGTGCGTTGCACCGTCTCGTAAACCTCGTCGGGCTTGGCGAACGGCATCGTCGTCTGCGTGCCGATGCCGCCCCAGAAGGTCAGGTCCCGGCCGAACTCGCGCTTGATCTGCGCCAGGTCCAGGCACTCGGGTTGCACGGGATTGAGCGTGGTCACGCCGATTTCGATCAAGTCACGAATCACGTCGTAGCAGTTGCCGTCGCTATGATAGCACACGGGAATGTCGCTGCGTACGGCGCGCGCCGCGGCGATCACCTGGGCATGGTACGGCTTGAACCACTGGCGATACATCTCGGGGTCCATCAGCATGTTTTTCTGGCATCCCAGATCGTCGCCGATCTTGATCATGTCCACGCCGGCTTCGGCGTATCGCCTGGCCTGGAAGCAGCGTATCTCCGCGATCCGCCGCAAGAGGTACTCGGCGAACGGCGGGTTCAGCATGACGTCGAAAAAGAGATTCTCCATGCCGCGCATGTGCCAGGCGATTTCGAAGATGGTCCACTCCATGAAACCGATGACGAAGAGGCCCCGCCCGTGCAGGGCGGCGACCTCCGCCTCCAGGTGCTCGTGGCGACAGGAAGGAGTCAAGTCGGGGAAGGGATAACGCCTCAGTTCGTCGAGGCTCTCCAGAGCCTTCATGGGGTGCTGGATATGGATGAAATGAAACATCGAGCCGGGGACCTGACCCACGCCCCACTCGCCGACCTCCCAGCCGGCCGGGTTGGGCATGGGCGGCAGCCCCTCGGGATAATAGGTGCTGAAGTCGTTGTTCTGTTTGGGAGGGCGGAAAAAGACATCGCGCACGTCCAACTGGTAATAGTCGGGCATCTGAGACGCAGGCTTGCCCGTGCGCGCCTGAAAGGACTCCTCCAGCGGCGGGGTCAACTTGATCTCACGGGGCAAGCGGTCGGGCATGCGGCGGTGAAGGACGGCTTGAACACGATCACGAGGGGTCATGAGACTCTCCCGATGGGCAATATACCGTGGTACGGAATCTCATGTGAGACTCCAGGCCACTGAGACTTTATCACGGGAAATTTGATCCGGTCAACGTCCGTTTATGATTTAAGTTATCCTGCTTGTTATTGACGCTTAAGTATTGAGCTGCTAGCCTTGCCGCAAAGCGCGCGAGGACACGGGCAGGAATGCCCATGCCACCCTGAACATCAAGGACAAAATACATGAGTCTCGGAAAGAAGCTGCGTGGGCGACGGTTGTGGAAAAATGGTCGGACGGTGGTCGTGCCGCTGGACCATCCGCTGTATTTCGGGCCTCTGCCGGGCGTTGAGGATCCGGTCGCGTTGGTGCGGACGGCGGCGGAAGCGGGCGCGGACGCCGTACTGGTCAGTCCCGGTACGCTGGAGTTGGTCGCCGACGTGCTCGGCGATATGGCGGTCCTTCTGCGCATCGACGGTACGCATACTCGACTCGGCCAGCACCTGGAACGGATCGACCTGATCAGCAGCGTCGAGGAGGCGGCCCGGATGGGCGTGGAGGCGGTCGCGCTCAACATCTACGTGGGCGCGGACAACGAGGATGCGCTGCTGGCCAAGCTGGCGCGGGTCGCGCAGGATTGCCGGCAGTACGGCCTACTGTTGGTAGGCGAGATGATCCCCGCGCCGTTGCTTGCAGCTCATTACGGCAGAGAACGCGCCGAGCTGACCGACGAGACGAAGACCGAGTACATCGCGCTGGCGGCCCGGGTGGGAGCGGAGATCGGCGCGGACGTGCTCAAGCTCAACTACTCCGGGAGCCGCGACAGCTTCGCGTCCATCGTCCGCAAGGCGACGCGTCCCATTCTGGTCGCGGGCGGCATCAAGAGCGGAGACGACCAGGAGTTCCTGCAGAGCGTGCGCGAGGCCATGCGGGCGGGTGCGGCGGGCGTCTGCATCGGTCGCAACGTCTGGCAGCGGCCCGACGTGTCCGCCATGATTGGCGCCCTGTCGGCTATCGTGCACGACCAGTCCCGTCACGCCGTCGTGCATTGAAGGGAGCATCCGCGTGAAAATCAACCTGGGATTCATGGTCACGGGTTCCGAGCATTTTGATCCGCGCTACGCCCAGGCGACGCGGGCGGCGGCGCTCGGATTTCTATCCACGCTGCCCGTCCGTCTCGTACCCGTCGACGGCGTCGTGACCGGCATGGAAGAAGTCGCCGTCGAGGTGGAAAAGCTCAAGCGCGAAGACCTGGACCTCCTTATCATGCTGCCGGGTTCATTCACCTGGGACAACATTCCGTCGTATGTTGCGCAGCACCTGCCCGGCGCCGAGCTCATGTTGTGGGCCGTGCCCGAGCCGCCCATGGACGGCGGAATGCTCAACGTCAACTCGCTGTGCAGCGTGATGATGAACGGCGCGGCGCTGGGCAAGCTGGGCCACCGCTTTCGCTTCGTTTACGGCACGCCCGAGGATGCGCGCGTTTCTGAACCCATCCGTCGGATGGTGCGTGTGATGGGCGCACTCAAGACGCTGGCCCACACCCGCATGGGTTTGGCGGGCTATCGTCCCATCGGCTTCTACGGATCCACTTTTAATGAATTAGGCATTCGTAAGATACTCGGCATTGAGATGGAGCACATCGGTCTTACCGACATCATGGACGCTTATCACGCCGTCGCGGAGAGCGCCGTGACCGCGGACCAGGCTGCGATGGCCGCGGCGGGCCATCGTCGCGGCGATGCGAAGGAGGAGGGACTGGCCAATTCCTCGCGCATGTATCTTGCCGTCAAGCATTGCATCGAGGAAAGACGCCTGGGCGCCCTGGCGCTGAAATGCTGGCCGGAGCTTTTCGCCAAGGACCTCCTGCCATGCGTCGCCAATTCGCGCTTGGGCGACGAGGGCATCCCGGTTGCCTGCGAAGGCGACGTGCACGGCCTGGTTACGCAACTCATGCAGGCCAGCCTGACCGGCCGGCCCACTTTTTTCTGCGACCTGGTGGACGTGGACGAGCGCCGCAACGCCGTCTTCATGTGGCATTGCGGCGCCTGCCCGTCGCAGATGTCCAAAGGCTCCGGCGCCGCCAGTCTGGGCAATCAACCCAGCCGCCGCGAGGAGTGGAAACTGTCGTGCCCCATCATCGAGTTTCCCTTGCGCCCCGGGCGCGTGACCATCGCGCGTTTCTGTGAGTTGGGCGGCAAGTATCGGCTCTTTCTGGCCGCGGGAGGGGCGCTGGACATCGGCCAGGACATGCGCGGAAACTGCAGCTGGGTACGACTGGACGCGGACGCGCGCCGCACCATCGAGTACATTGTGGCCAACCACGTCGAGCACCACTTCTCGCTCGCCTACGGCGACTTGGTGGACGATCTTGTCGAGATGTGCCGGCTGCGCGGCATCGAGCCGCTGGTGGTTCCGAAATCATAGAGGGAGGCCGCAATGTCGGCGACACGCCCGAGCATCGGTGTACTGCTTGCAGCGTTGATTTTTCTGGGTTTCAGCTGTGACAGGCGGGGCTTCACGCCGCAGACGGGGACCTTGCCGGATTCTTCCGGGTCCGCGCCGAAAAGGCAGGAACTGTACATCGAGGTCAGCGCGGCGGGCAGCAGCGACTATTGGTACGACCACAAGCTGGGCTTGAGGCTGATCGGCGAGGCGTTGGGCGTGCGCACGGAATACGTGGGGCCCGCCAACTATGACATGGATGCCATGGTGACGGCGTTTGAGCAATCCATCGCCAAGCGTCCGGATGGGATTCTCGTAGTTGGATTCGAGCCGGTCCTGAACTCGGTCGTCGCCAAGGCCATGGATGCGGGGATTCCGGTCGTCACGGTGGACGCGGACCTTCCGGATTCGCGGCGCATCGCGTTCGTGGGCACGGGCAATTACCAGGCCGGTTTTGAAGTGGGCAAGCTTATGGCGAAGAGCATTGGAGGCAAGGGCAGGATCGCGGTGACGACCATGCCGAGCGCGGACAATCTGCGCGAGCGCGTGCGCGGCCTGCGCGCGGCGATTGCGCCCTATTCCGAGATTGAGTTGGTGTTTGAGGCGGACACGCAGGGCGACTCGATCGCCGCCACGCAGGCGTGCGTGACGCTCCTGCAGAAGTATCCCGATCTGGCCGGCATCGCATCCGTGGAGGCCGTCGGCGGCGCCGGTGCGGCGACGGCGGTCCGGGAAGCGCGCAAGGTCGGTCAAGTCAAAATCGTCGCCATGGACCGCGGCAACGACGTGCTCAACAACATCAGGGAGGGCGTCATCGAGGCTACGGTTGTCCAGCAGACGGCGCTTATGCCCGTTTATGCCGTTCAGCTGTTGCACAACCTGAAGCATCTGTCCGTACCCATCAGCAGGGACGACAAGTCAGCCGGAGTCACGGGCGCGCCCACGTTTATCGACACGGGCGTCATCATAGTGACAAGGGAGAATTGCGAACTGTTCATGCGCTGAGACGTTTTGTGGAGGTCCCACGCTTTGTTAGTTGGAAGGGTGCGACAAGCGTTAGAGCACCCCATTGAGTACAAAGGGGTAGCGCCCCGGCCATGTCAACAAGAAGCGGAATCTTTTTCCGGCGACATCTTCTAATCTTGCGTGCGAGGTCGCGGTCGTGACAGAGAGTCCGCCGGTTCTGGAGGCCCGGCACATCGTGAAGACTTTTCCCGGCGTGCGGGCGCTGGACGGCGTGGACCTGTGCGTGAATCGCGCCGAGGTGCACGCGCTGGTCGGCGAAAACGGCGCCGGCAAGAGCACCCTCATCCACGTTCTGGCCGGAATTTACCAGCCCGATTCGGGGGAGATTCTCATGCACGGTCGGCCCGTGCGCTTCGAGAATCCACGGCGCGCCGCGCGCGCCGGCATCGGCGTCGTCTTTCAGGAACTATCGCTGGTTCCCAATTTGTCCGTGGCGGAGAATATTTTCTTCAACCGGCAGCCGACGCGCCGCGGCGGCATCATCGACGGGGCAAGGCTGCGCGCCCAGACGCGGAACATCCTGCGGCTGTTTAATCTGGACCTCTCACCCAATGCGCTGGTCAAGGATCTGCCGCTCGCCATGCGCCAGGTGGTCGAGATACTCAAGGCGCTGTCGCTTGAACCCAGCGTCCTCATTTTGGACGAACCAACCTCCTCGCTTTCCGCCGCGGAGACGCAGCTTCTGTTTCGCAATGTGATCGAGCTGAAACTGTGCGGCATTGCCGTCTTGTTTATCTCTCATCACTTGCCGGACATTTTCCAGGTCGCCGACCGCGTCACGGTCTTGCGGGACGGAAGGCACGTGGCGACGAGGAACATCGAAACGGTCGATGAGGATGACATTGTGAAGCTGATGGTGGGACGCGAGCTGGACCGCACTTACGGCGCGCGGACGACGCCCATCGGTCCGGAAGCGCTTCGCCTGGAGAAGGGAAGCCGGGGACGCGCCTTTCGTGACGTGTCGCTGTCGGTGCGCGCGGGGGAAATCGTCGGCCTGGCGGGGCTGGTCGGTTCGGGGCGCACGGAACTTGGGCGCGCGCTCTGCGGCATCGAGCCGCTGCAGTCGGGGGAATTGTATCTTGCCGGCGCGGCCGTGACCATTGGCAGCGCCAGGCAGGCGATTCGTCACGGACTGGCGTACCTTACCGAGGATCGCAAGGAGCAGGGTCTCTTTCTCTCCAAGAGCATCGCAGAAAACTGTATCGCGCCCAATCTGGCGGAGTTTTCCCGTCCTCTGGGTTTTCTGCACAGCCGCGCCATCGCCGAATTCGCCGAGCAATGCCGGCGCCGCTATAACATCGCTGCTCCGAGCGTCCGCAAGGTAGTGCAGACACTCTCCGGCGGCAACCAGCAAAAGGTGCTGTTGTCGATGTGGATGGGCGTGCGTCCGAAGGTTCTGATTGCGGACGAGCCGACGCGCGGCGTCGACGTGGGCGCCAAGACGGAAATCTACCGCCTCTTGCGCGAACTGGCGGCCCAGGGCGTCGGTGTCATTCTGATCTCGTCCGATCTTCTCGAAGTCATCGGAATGTCTGACCGGGTGCTGGTCATGTGCGCAGGCCGGATCGCGGGCGAGTTTAGCGGCAAGGGCGCGACTGAAGAGAACATCATGGCGGCGGCGACGGGAGTGCGAGCCCATGCAGGTTGATCGACTGGCGCAGGGTCGCTTTGACTGGTCGACGGGAACCGAGGCCGGCCGGCGCACATTGCGGCAGCGCCTTTTGCGGCTGACCGACTTCCGCGAGTTCATGCTTCTCTTGGTCATTTTCATGGTCGCCGCCGTTCTGTCGCTGGTTTCCGAGACGTTTCTTACCTATGCCAACCTTTCCGCCACGCTGCTCGGCCTCTCGGTGGAAAGCATTGTCGCCATCGGCATGACCATACTTTTGGTGTCGGGCGGCTTCGACTTGTCCGTGGGCGCGGCGGTCGCGCTCTCAGGCACGACGACGGCCATGGCGCTGGTGGCCGGGCTTCCCGTGCCCGTGGCCATTCTCTGCGGCCTATCCGTGGGAATGCTGATCGGTTGCGTCAATGGATTCTTCGTGGCGTGGATCGGCATCAATCCGTTTATCACCACGCTGGGCATGATGAGCCTTTTGCGGGGCACGCTGATGGTGGTTACCGACGGCGCCAGCGTCGCCGGCCTGCCGAAGTCGTTTACCGTCATCGGCCAGGGATACGTGATGGGCGTGCAGTGCCCCATCCTTATCTGTCTCATACTTGTCATCTCGTTTGATCTGCTGCTGCGGTACTCACGCTTTCTAAGACAGAGTTACTATATCGGCGGCAATGAGAAGGCCGCGATTCTGTGCGGCATTCCCGTGCCCTGGGTCAAGTTGTTCAACTATGCGCTTACCGGAACACTGGCAGCCGTAGCGGGGATCGTGTTGACGGCGCGCATGGGAGGGGCGTCGGTGACCGCCGGTACCGGCCTGGAACTGCGCGTGATTACCGCGGTCGTGATCGGCGGCGCCAGCCTTTCCGGCGGAGAGGGGACCATCCTGGGCGCGTTCCTGGGCTCGCTTTTGATGGCGCTGGTCCTGAACGCCCTCACGCTCTTGGGCGTCAATCCGAACTGGAACAACGTGGTGGTGGGCGCGACGCTTCTTTGCGCCGTGCTTTTGGACGTTTTCAGCAAGCGATTGAAGGCGGGCAAGTAGAGTGAAGCGCGTGGTTGACGCCTTGTTGGGCATCGACTTCGGGACGAGCAACGTGAAGGCGGCCGTGTACGAGCCGTCAGGCCGGGTCGTGTCGTTGGCTCTTGCGGGGACGCCCGTCGTCAACGAGGGGCCGGGGCGGGCGGTTTATCCCGCCGATCGCGTCTGGCAAACGGTCGCCGGCGTGGTCCGCGACGCAGTGTCACAGTTAAAGCAAACTACGCGCATTGCCGCGGTGGCGACGACCAGCGTGGGCGAATCGGTATTTCCCATCGATCGGGACGGCGAGGCGCTCGCGCCGGCGCTGGCCTGGTATGACGATCGCACGCAGGCCCTGACCGCCGATTGGAGTTCGCCTGAAATGGCTGGACCTGTTTTTCGTATCAGCGGAGTGCAGGTGGACGGCATTTATTCCGCTTTCAAGGTCTTGTGGTTCAAGCGGGAACATTCGGACTTGTACGCGCGGACACGACACTGGATGCCGGTAGGCGATTATCTTAACTTTCGCCTGTGCGGTAATGTCGCGGTTTGCAGCAGCCTCGCCTCACGCACTCTCCTACTGGACCTGTCGCGGCGTGAATGGTCGAGGGATTTGATGGAAACGTTTGGGCTTGACCAGGGCCAATGGCCGGAAGTCGTGACGGCGGGGACGCGATTGGGTGGAGTGACGCGCGCGGCGGCGGATGCGACGGGACTGGCGCCGGGCACGCCGGTGGTCGCGGGCGGCCACGACCACATCTGCGGCGCGTTGGCCGCGGGGGCGCACGTGGCAGGGGTGGTACTTGACTCGATGGGGACCACGGAGGCGATTTTTACCACGCTGGAAGCTCCGCCGCTTGGTGAGGAGGCGCGGCGCCTCGGTTACAGCCTGGGCTGCCACGTCGCGCCGGATCGTTACTATGCCATCAACGGCATCGTGGGCGCGGGTGGACTGCACGCCTGGCTGCGGCGGACGTTTTGGGCCGGCATCGAGGCGCGACGCGGCTGCTTACGCCGAGCTGGGCCGCGCGCCGCCGCCAGCGGAGAGGGAGCGCGCGGTTTGGTCGTGCTGCCCTATTTCGCCGGACCGGGCTTGGCGCATCCGGAACCGGAGATCCGCGGCGCGATTCTGGGACTCACATTGCAGCACCGGGCCGGCGACGTAGCGCGGGCCGTACTGGAGGCGCTGACCTGCGAAGTAAGGATCATGTTGCAAGACCTGGAACGCCTTGCCAACAGCTCGATCACGTCATTGAGGCTGATCGGGGGCGCTTCCCGCAACGCGCTGTGGCGGCGGCTGAAGGCCGACATTACCGGCTGCGCCGTCTCCTTGCCGGAGCTCGTGGAGGCGGGCTGCCTGGGTTCGGCGATGCTGGCCGGGCTTGGCGTGGGGCTTTATCGGGACGCCGACGACGCGGTCAGGCAGGTCTATCGTGAAAGTGAGGCGGAGGCGCCGGACGCGGCGGCACACGCGCGTTACGAGCCGATATTCGCCCGCTTTCTGCGCCTTCGCGGCGAGGCGGGGCGTCTCGGTCGCCGCGTACAATTTGAGAGTGAGGAATGATGCGATGGCCGCGCGCCGACTGGGCCCCAAAGAGAACATGCTGCGCGTGCTGTCGCGCAACGATCCCGAGTACGTTCCTTACCGGCAGCGCCCGCGTTATATACCCGGCATGACGCTTGTGTCTTCGCCGGATGCGCTCGCCCCACGAGAGGGCCGCGACATCTGGGGCGTGGGCTGGCAGAATCACGGGCACGAGTGGGAAGCATATCCCAGCTTCCCCGCGTGTCACAGCATCGAGGAGCTGGTCGAGCATCCATTCCCCGATCCGCGCGCCATGGTCGCGGGCCTGCCCGAGGCGATTGGGAAAGTCAACCGCGATGAGTCGCTGGTCGTCGTCTACCAACCCCGGGGGCTTTTTGAGCGCAGCCATCTGCTCCTGGGCATGGAGCGGCTGCTCACAGCTTGGATCGACTATCCCGAGGAACTCACAGTTTTCTATGATCGCTTGGCGGACTATTACATCGAGATCGCCAAGTTGCATTTGTCGATGGGCATTGATGCCTTTCGTCTCGCCGACGATTACGGCACGCAGAAGTCGCTCTTGGTTTCGCCCGAGCAATGGCGGCAGTATATCAAGCCCGGCCTGGCGCGCTGGATCAAGGTTTACAAGGACGCCGGCAAGTTCTTTTTCATGCATTCCTGCGGATATATCTCCTGGCTGATGGATGATCTTGTTGAAATCGGCATCGACATGATCGACTCGCTGAACCCCTCGGCGGGCAACGAGCTGGACCAGTGGAAGCGCAAGTACGGCGACCGGATCAGTTTCATGGGTGGAGTGGATACGCACCGCGTGTTGTCTCGGGGCACGCCGGAGGAAGTAAGAGAAGAAGTGAAACTGCGATTGCGCCAATTGGGAGACGGCGGCGGCTTCATGTTGGGTCCGGACCAGAATATCCCGTTCCCGGATCGGAATTACCAGGCGTACCTTGAGGCGGCGGAGGAGTATTGTACGTATCCGCTGCGGGTGTAGGCTGACGTGCAGCAAGACGCATGGGACGTATGGGACCTATGAGGCTGACAGGACATACGCGCAGGGATTCGGTCGAGGGGGGGACGATCATCCGGAGCTCGGCGCGGATAGAGGTCGGTTGTTGCTGGGACGGAGCGTGAGGGTCCAGTCGCCGAGAATGCTCCAGAAGTAGCTGCGCTTGCGACCGATGTCGCCGCCGACTTCGCGCCAGCCGGCAGCCTGGCTTTCAATGCGGAAGTACTCGCGCCAGGCCTCGCCGATAGTCTTGCCCTGGGCGAGGGCGTCATAGAAGCCGCGGGGCGCGTCATAGAACACTTTCGAGCGTCCCACCAGCGCCAGTCCATTGCAGTAGAAAAGCAGCGATTCCGCGCCCTGCATCCAACTGTAGGCGGGATGGTTGTAGGGATGCGTTTCCGCATTGCCGGGCGAGATACTGTCGCAGCCGGTATGATAATAGACGGATGCGCCGTCGGGCAGGCGGCCGTTGGCCCAGAGCGAGCGGTAGAGATAAAAGTTGGCGCGACCCGAACGCGCGAAACGCGACAGCGTGGGGATGAGCTCGGTTCCGCGCGGCAGCCAGTACCACGCGGGGCCGGTCGCCTTCTCCAGGTCCTCGGTGCGGCAGCGTCCGAAATCGCTG
Organism: bacterium; assembly: GCA_015075175.1. Classification (GTDB taxonomy): domain Bacteria; phylum Hinthialibacterota; class Hinthialibacteria; order H5-UNCL2; family H5-UNCL2; genus H5-UNCL2. Next base: position 297,702 of record JABTUV010000004.1, on the reverse strand, counting down.
CCCCACTCATAGCTGTGCGCGCGGATGTCGCGCAGGACCGCCGGGTAGGTGAGCCACTCGGTGTAATCGGCGAGGTTGGCCTGGCGAATGTAAAGATCGTCCGGAGAGGCATCCGACCAGTTCTGCGCCGCGCCCAGCACCTCCTGGAAGCCGTCGCGCAGGGCGTAACTGATGCCGGCGGGCCGGTGCTGGCCGGTCATGGCGCCCTTGCGGTAGCGATGGTTGCGATCGAAGTACTCCAGCAGGAGGCGGCGCTCCAGGGCCGAGTCAAAGACGAAGGTTTCGCGCGGAAGGTCCTCACGTCGCGCGAAGGAGACGCGTTGCGGCGTTCCGTCTGCGTCCAGCAGCCCCTCGCCGGACGCGCCGCGGATGTCGCTGCGGGGGGAGAGGGCCACGCCGCGCGCATTGATGCGCGAAACCACGATATCAGGCTGCGCCAGCGGATTCGGCGCCGCCAAATCATGCGGCGCGCATTCCTCGTCGCGTCGGTCGTCCAGGGTCTTCACGTCCAAGAGCTCGCCCGTGGGAGTTTGGATCACGCGCGCCATGTACTGCCCGTCGTTGACGTAAAAGAAGTCCTCGAAGGTGGTGCTGGCGATTTCAAAGGCGGCGGAAAGTCCGCCATGGGCGGGCACTCCGCCGGGAAAGAGGGCGAGGAGCGAGGGCAGAGGCGTGCGGGGCTGCAGGTAGCGCTCCTCCCAATTCCCGTCAAGGTCGCAGAGGACGAGTTCGCAGCGCACTGCCACCAGTTCGGCCTGCGTACGCAGTTGCGGCGCGGGCCAGGGGAAGCGTTGCTGGCGCGGCGTGCCGGCGAAAAGGACCGCCTCGTCATTGCGCCGCCAGTTGCACGAGCGCACCAGCATGGCCTCGGGAAACGATCCCACGAGGACCGCGCCAGCCAGACTCGCATCGGCCTTGGAGACGGCTTGCAGAAATCGGCGCATGGCCAAGAGGGTGCAGCCATCCTGGTGGGCGGTTCCCGCGTATACTTGAGCGGCCATGAGGCGAGGGCGCCAGCCGTCGGCGGCCAGGTCGTCGCAGTAGCGCCGCAAGGCGGGGAGGTCACCCTCTTTCGACGCGGCGCGGCACCGGCAGAGACGCCAGCAGGCGCGACTCGACGACGACCAGGAGCAGCGGATCGGCCGTCGCGCTCGACGAGTCCAGCACAGCCAGGCGCTCGATCTCCGCGCAGCCGTCGACGTCCAGGTCGAAGTTGGAGTATTGGCGGCAGAGCTCCTCCAACCTGTCCGCCGCGACGGGCGCGGACAACATTACGGCCAGTATTGCGATGAGGCTGCCAGTCCGAGAGCGCATGGTAAACCCTCGTCCGATATAGAGTAGACGCCGCGAAGACGCAACGCCACCGATCTTTCAGAGTGGGGCGGCAGGCACTTGCGGTCGCAAACCGCGCGAACCTGCTCCAAGTAGTCGTCGCGGTTCCGGTGGAGTTGAGCTGCCATTTCGACCGAAGGGAGAAATCTCACCCGCCGTTACCGCGGCTCGAGTGGGAGGCAGAAGATTTCTCCCTTCGGTCGAAATGACAGCTACGCCGCGAAGTGCGACAGACTGCAACCGCGCCGGATCTTTCAACGTTTACCTGCTTCAGGCGGTAACGCCAGGAGGAAACAGGCGCCGATTTTCCAAGCAAGGGGCTCGGATGATTGGTATGAATTCCGGGAAGAATCGGTGACTTTCCCTTGCGGGCGTCCCTCGGCGCGCGTATGTTAACGTTGACATGGCCGGTTTTTGGTGGTATTTGCGGGACATGGGACGCTTGTCCCCTGGCGTCGCCGGGCGCCATCTCGTCCGCTCGGAGTAACACCATGTTCAGGCTTCTCGCACTTCTCTCCTGTCTCTATGTCATCGTCTGCCTCCCGGCTCGCGCCGAGGAGGCCAACGTCTCGCGGGCGTTCGAGTTCCGCTACGTCTCTTCCGCCAGCAACGCCAACGGCGAGACTGACTTCAAGGGCGAAACCGCCGTGTTTACGACCGAGGAGCGTGTCGCGTTTCTGCGCCAGTACGCCGACTACGCCGCCGAGTGGTTCGGCGTGCCCAAGCTGGACCAGGAGGTGGTCAAGGATGATGAAGCGACCGCGGCGTTGGCGAAGATCAAGCCGCAGCCGCTGCCGGCCGTGCGCAAGCGCATCCCCCTGTCGGAATGGAGGTGGTTGGGATACCGTCCGGGCGAAAACGCCGAGCACCGGGCCGCCCTGGACGGCTGGAGCCGCATGGAGGGCGTGACCGTGCAGGGGGGAGTGCTGCGCTTCGAGAAGAATGCGCGCGTCCGGCGGGAATTGGAGCCGCAGTCCTGGCGCATGGCCATCCAGTGGGACGTGCGCGCGCCCCGCGGCGTTGGGGCGGCATTTCGCCTTTGCGACGGCGACGATACAGTCACAACCGTCGGATTGGACGCCCGGGGTCGGGTGTATCATAGTTCCGAGGGAAAGGATATGACGGTCCGGCGTGGCAGCCGGATCGCTGGCATAGTTTCAAGCAAAATCGACTTCACCGCCGATCGCTATAATTTCTATGTGGACGGCGCTCTGGCGGCGGATTTCGTGCCGCTGGAGAATCCCGCCGCCCGCCTGGACAGTCTCGTGATCGAGGCCGGCGCGGGCGTGTCGCTCGACAACCTGTGGGGCGTAGGTTTTGCGCCCAACAAGCATCCGCGCGAGCTCTACACCATCAAGACCTTTATTGACGAGGACTTTCAACTCAAGCCCGAACCGGCGGGATGGCAGGAACCGTCCTACGACGATTCGGGTTGGGAGACGACGCGCCTGCCGCACGCCCATGGCGGCGAGCGCAACGCGACACAGGACCTTTACCTCCGCTGCACGGTCGCCGTGAAGGACTTTCAGCGCGCCATCCTGGAAGCGGAGACGCTGGACCCGGGCGGCGAAATCTGGGTCAACGGTCGCGTGGTCGCCGTCATTTCCAACTTGCACCCGGTGCGCGTGGACGTGACGTCGTTCCTGGAAAAGAATCGAGAAAACCATCTAGCCGTGAAGGTCAACAGCTGCCGGCGCGGCGGCTGGGTGGTTGATCCTTACGTCGGTTGGTTCGCGGGCCGGATGCATCTGGACCTGGTGCGCAACACGCACATCCGGGAAGTGCTGGCGCACGCCGTGGACGTGGGCGACCCCGCGCGCGTCAAGTTTCGCATCGACGTGGAGAATGAGCAACGCCCGGCCTTTTCGGGCAGGCTGGTCGTGCGCTTTTATCCCTGGCATCCCGAGGAATGCGCCGAGCCTGTCGCAACGCACGAGTCGCCGCTCTCGCTCTATCCGTACTCGCGGGAAACCGTGGAACGTGAAGTCGAAGTGCTGCGCCCGCGGCTCTGGAGCTTCCAGCATCCCAACCTGTATCGCGTGCAGGTTCTTCTGGTTGACGCCAACGGAACCGAGGTCGATGACTACGTGTTCACGACCGGCATTCGCACCGTGAGCCAGGAAGGCGGCACGTTCAGGATCAACGGCAAACCGGAGATGCTCAACGGCCCGCTGATTCTGGGACTGCGACCGCCGCTGGACAAGATCGCCGCCTGGAGCCGCTGCGCTCCCGCCCATCTTCTGCTCAAGGACCTCATGGTGATTCAGCGCATGAACGGCAACGCGGTGCGCATGGCCATCGCTTCGCCCGGTCTTTCGCGCAACACCTGGCCCGACGTCAACGATCCTCGGCTGGCGGAGATGGGCGATCAACTGGGCATGATGTTCATCTGGGAAACGACCGCGGGCATCTGGTGGGGCGACGCCTGGGGCGTGGATTGGGAGGGCTATCAGAAGTACATTCGCCAGGTTTACAACCATCCCAGCATCGTCATGTGGGAGGTCAACAACGAAGCGACAACCAAGGCGTGGAACGACTGGTATCAGAAGGTTTACGAGACGATCTCTCCCGTCGATCCAAGCCGGTTGATTTCCGGTTATACGCACCTGGCCTTCCAGAAGGATAAGCCGGAAAGGGACGCGGACGGCAATCCCATGAAGCCGGGCTGGACGGCGCCCATGGTGACGCGGGGCAACCACGACGCGGTCACCGGTTACGGCGCGCAATGGAGCAAACTGCGCACCTGGGACCGCAGCGAATTCCTCAACAGCGCCGAGCGCGCCTTTTTCAACTTCGAGCAGGAGGAATCCATCGGCCAGCCCAACTGGGACCTGGTCAAGGGCAAGCCGTGGCACGGCCTCCATAGCTATGAGTGGGGCTATGACGAGTCCAGCATCGGGCGCAACCTGGAGATCGCCGAATGGCGCGAGAGCCAGGGCTGGCAGGCCTTCAGCCTCTATGAGTCGATGAAAAAGCAGCGCATGTTGGACTACGATGGTTTCAACTGGTGCTGTCTGGACGGCGGACTTTTACGGTCAACTACCACAAGCCGCTCTTGGATTACTTTTATCGCGCCAGGCTATCGTTCTACGCCAATGGCATGGTGTTTCAGCGACTGCTGTCGGGAAGCAACAACGTGGACGTGGTTTACGAGGCCCAGGATCAGATTACGCCCATGATTCTCAATCTGGGCGAGGAAAAAACCGTGGATCTGAAAGTGGAGTGAAGACGAACAAGGGCCGGCGCGTGGATGAGAAGACCTATATCGCAACGTGCGCCTGGCCGGGGGACGCACGGTCACGACGCTGGCCTCGTGGCGGCCCAAGTTCCCCGGCGACGGCTACTATGCGATTGAATACACGACCACCGTGCGCGAGGAGAAGGCGGCGCCGTCCAGGCTCCGGCATCCATCTTTGGAAGCGTATCGAGGCTGGGCGAGAACAAGGGCATGTACCCGACGCTGGGAGACCTCAACAACGACGGCAGGGTGGATTTTGTCCTGCATGCGATGGGGCCGCACACGACTCCCGCGCGACTGGTCGCCCTCAATCATGACGGAAAGCTGCTCTGGCAGGCTGGCGTCAAGTCGGCGACGGGCCATGAGAGGCATGGGCGCGAAACGCCGTGTCGTGGACTTTGCCTCGTTTATGACATCGACCAGGATGGGAGAAGCGAAGTTGTGAGTGAACTATGGCAGAACGGGACGCCCATGCTGGTCGCATTCGACTAACGCAACCGGCAGGCTGAAACACTCCGTCCCGTCGCCGTTCGACATGTCGGTGCGCGCGCCCGAGGGCTTTCGTTCCTCGCGTTCTGTCCCCAAGGCGTTCGTGGCCTTTCCCGACGGAAAGAGCCAGCCGCCGCGCCTGATGTTGAAGTATGACGCCTCCAACACCATTCCGCCGCACGCGGTGATGATGGATGCGTCGCTAGGCACACTCTGGCACGTCCGCTGAAGGCTCGACCGCCATCGGGCACATCAGCAGCGTGGCCGATGTCAACGGCGACGGCCGGGACGAGTTCGTGCTGGGCGAGCTGGTTCTGGATGGAAACGGTCAGACTGTGTTTGAAAACGATTTCGGCCGCCACGCGGACATGGTCACGGTCGCCGACGTGATCGCCGGCGGTAGACCGGAGATTCTCGTCAGCGTGTGCAGCACCGGGCCCGCGTATTGCCTGTCGGCCCAAGGGGACGTCCTCTGGCAGAAATCGAAGGAAGAGGTCTCGCACGGGCAGGCCATTTGGGCGGGAGATTTCATCGTCGATGAGCCGGGAAATGAAGTTGTGATCCTGTGCAGCGGACACGTCGGGGACTTTATCACCTGCCGGGGAAGCGATGGGGCGACGCTGGCGCGCTTCCAGCATCGCAGCACGTACCGCGCCTATCCGGACATGCCCGCGCGCGTACGGTGGCTTGCCGATGGATCTGACTTGCTCTGGATTCCTGTGGATCGCGCGCTGGTCGACGGCCGGGGCAAGGTTGCGCAGACGCTTGGGCCTTACGACCGCGAGGTGGACGACAGGCTGCGCGGGGGTTCGGCCAAGAGCCAGCTTCCCGTGCAGGCGTTCGCCGCGGATCTGTGCGGTGACGAGCGCGAGGAACTGGTGCTCTATCAACCTTACGCGGGCGAGGCCATCTATATTTTCACGCAGGATGCAGGCGCGCGCGAAAAGCCCTACCAGCACTCGCCCGAACTCTATAACATGCGCACGTATTTTTGAGGGCGTCCTCGGCGGGAGGATAGGACCTATAGGACCTATGGGACCTATAGGAGTCCGTCGAGCGACTGCTCTCGCATGGGCAACCCCTCTGCGCTATAGTAGGGTCCAGACTTGTGGGGAGCCGGCGCGCATGGGCGAGGGGCTGACGGTTCTGTCGATTTTTGACGTACTTGGCGCGGATGGGGAGGCGCCGGCGATCTTCTGCGTGCGGAAGGACGGCGTGGAGGTCTGGACGCGCGCGCGCCTTTGTGACGCCGCGCTGCGCTTTGCGGGGGGCCTTGCGGCGCGCGGAGTGGCGCGCGGAGACGTAATCGCGCTCTTTTGCGAGCCGCGACCCGAGGCCGTCGCCGCCGCGCTCGGAACCTTCAGCGCCGGCGCCGTGCTTCTGCTCGTTGACGTGCAACTGGCCGATCCCGCGCTTGCGCACGTGCTCTCCGACAGCGGCGCGCGCCTGGTCGCGACCACTTCCGACCATGCCGCGCGCCTCCAACGCCTTGAGCTTCCACACCCCCCTGAACAAATCCTCCTGGACCTGGATGACGCCCATTTCGTACTTGCGCAGCGCCTCGTTTCGAGTAGGCCGCAGGCCGTATCGAGGGATGCTGCGCCGGCTCAACAACCGGTCTCTCCCGCACGTGTGAATCCGGATGATCGCGCCGCGCTCTTTTATACTTCGGGCACGACCGGGCCTCCCAAGGGCGTACCGCTCTCGCATCGCAATCTCGGGGCCGAACTGACCGTTTTGAAGGAGTCCGGCCTGATTCGGCCCGACGACCGACTGCTCCTCCCCTTACCCTTGCACCACGTGTACCCCTTCGTGGTGGGGCTTCTGGCGCCGTTGTCGTTGGGCGTTCCCGTCGTGCTGCCCTATGCTCTGACTGGGCCGCAGATCCTGCGGGCGATTCGGGAAGCGGAAAGTACAGCCATCATCGGCGTGCCGCGCCTGTACTCCGCCATGGTCGCCGGCATTGAGGCTAAACTAAGGGCGACTGGAATGGCTGGTCGCATTATGCTCATATTATGGCGGCTTTGCACTGCAGTGCGTCAGCGGTTCGGGTTTCTCTGGGGCAGGCGCATTCTGGCTCCGTTGCACCGGCAACTCGGACCGAGTTTGCGGGTGCTGGCTTCGGGAGGATCGCCGCTCGACATCGAAGTCGCGCGCAATTTGGAGGGACTTGGGTGGCCGATCGCAATCGGCTACGGCCTAACGGAGACTTCGCCGCTGCTCACGCTCAAGGCGCCCGGCGTCGGACCGCTGGAGAGCGTGGGTCTGCCGGTTCCCGGGGTGGAACTTCGCCTCGCGCCAATCGAGCCGGAGGACGCCGGTAGTGGGACGCCCGCGCCCGATGGAGCGCCGCTTTTGGGTGAAGTCCAGGCGCGCGGACCGAACGTCTTCGCTGGTTACCTGAATCTTCCCGGCGACACGGCGCGGGCATTTACACGCGACGGTTGGTTTCGGACGGGAGATCTTGGACGGTTCGACGAAGTGGGCTACCTTTATGTGAGCGGCCGCGCTTCGACGTTGATCATCATGGAGGGTGGTGAAAACGTACAACCCGAGGAAGTCGAGCGGGCGTATGAGGCGTCGCCGATCATCGGCGAGATCGGCGTGCTGCAACGCGAGGGCAAGCTGGTGGCGGTGGTGGTACCTGAATCGGAGCAGATACGCGACGAGGCGCGCGGGTACGAAGAAGTGCGCCAGGCAATGACGGAGATTGGGCGCAAACTGCCGTCGTATCAGCGCGTTTATGACTTTGTCCTGTCGAGACAGGCCATCGCGCGCACGCGCCTGGGGAAAATCCAGCGACACGTCCTGCCCCGGCAGTACGACGCCGCCCGCGCCGGACGGGAGCAGGCGGTCGCCGCCGGTCCGATCTCGATTGACGAAATGTCCGACCAGGACCAGGCGCTGCTGGAGCATCGCGCGGCTCGCGTCGTGTGGGACATCCTGGTGGAGCGATACTCGGAGAAGAGACTGACGCCCGATACCAGTCCGCAACTGGAGCTGGGGGTTGATTCGCTCACCTGGCTCGACCTGACGATGGAGATCAGCCAGCGCGCCGGCGTTGAACTGATGGAGGACGCCATCGCCCGCGTCGAGACGGTGCGTGACCTCCTTGCGGAGACGCTGGAGGCGGCGGAAGGCGCGTTGGTCGGAGGCGAAGTGTTTTCACTGGAGAATCCGGAAAGTCTCATCAGTGATGCCCAGAAACGTTGGCTGCGTCCGCTTCCCTGGTATCTTGTCATAGTGGCGTGGATCGTTTATTGCGTCAATCGCGTCATATTTCGCATTTGTTACAGACTCAAAGTCGAGGGCATGGAGAATTTGGGCGACGCAGGCCCCATGGTCCTGGCGCCCAATCACGTGAGTTTTCTGGATGCGCCCGTGGTCGGCGCGAGCATTCCCTTCAAGCGGTTGCGCGGTGTCTACTGGGCCGCGTGGACCGGGATCGTCTTGAGCAACGCATTTCTGCGCGGCATCAGCCGATTGGCGCAGGTGCTTCCCATCGAGCCGGAACGCGGCGCCGGGAGCAGTTTGGCATTCGGCGCTTATGTGCTGAAGGAAAGAAAGACGTTGATTTGGTTTCCGGAAGGGCATCGATCCGTTTCGGGCCGACTGACGGATTTCAAGCCTGGTCTGGGGATGGTGCTTGCCGCCCATCCGGCTCGAGTAATTCCCGTGCGAATCGCGGGAGCGTATGAAGCCTGGCCGCCGACGCGCCGTTGGCCGCGAACGGGTCGCATCACCGTCACATTCGGCGGTCCCATCGATTCCCGGCAATTGGAAAGGGAAGGGGAGGGAAGAACGCCGCACGAGCGCATCATGTCCGCGTTGCGAAAGCGCATGGAAGCGATGTAGGGTGCGCACGGCGCACCGCGCTGCGCAACTACGAGAAGAAGCGCGGCAACCACGGGCGATTGGCGAGCAGCAGTTCGTCCGCCATCGCCGAAAGTTCCTCGAAGTCCGCCGCCGCGCTGTGCGGGTCCAGCGACAGCGCCTCCAGCAGCAGCTCCCGACTCCCTTCGAGGGCCGCGCGCAGCGTCAACTCCTGCACTTCGGCGTGGAGCCGGCAGAGGGTTCCGATCCCGCCCGGCAGCGCGCCCGCCGCGTGCGGCGTCACCCCTTCCGCGGTCACCGTCGCAAACGTCTCGACCACCACGTCCCGCGGCAGGTCGTCGATCTGCCCGCGATTGGGCAGGTTGACGTTCGTCACCATGCTTCCCCGCGTCAGGATCGCGCGCATCACCCCCGTCAGCTCTTCATCGCTGGGAATCCACTCCATTTTCTCTTCGCCGGTGGTAATGCGACGAATGCGCGCCAGATACTGATCGATCAGGTGCCGGCGATGGTCCACGGTGGTCTTGAATACGCCGTACTTCATGCCCCAGCCGTTGCGCACGTTGCAGAGACTTGGGATGAATTCGAGGTGGTGGCGATCGCCGCCGATGGGCAGAAAGCCGAAGCGCCGGCACAGCGCGAGCGTGGCTTGAAAGTCATTTTCCCACGGGGTGGGCGCGCGCTCCTGGCTTTCTGGAGGAGCAATCCGCTCGTGGTCGCGGGCGAACTGGCGGATGCGCGGCAGCATGTCCTCTCCCTTCCAAGTCGCCCGCACCAGCCAGATGAAATGGTTCAAACCCGCGGTGGTAAACTGAAACCCCTGCTCCGGCAGCCAGCGAAAGATGTAATCGAGCACGGAAACGCCCTCGGGGCGCGACAGTCCCAGGATGGGACCAAGCAGGCGCGTGATGTCGTGCAGTCCGTGGCAGAAACCAAGCACGTGCACGCGCCGGGCCGCCAGGTTCATGGCGCGCGTGACGACCGTCATGGGGTTGGTCACGTTCAGGAGCCACGCGCCGGGACAGACCTCTTCCATGTCCTGGACGATTTCATAGGCGACCGGCGCGGTCCGCAGCGCGGCGGAGATGCCCGACACACCGACCGTCATGGAGACCGGCAGGCGGATGCCGTACTTGACGGGAATCTCCAGATCGTTGAAATAGGCGTCCATGCGGCCCGGACTGAAGGTCGTCATCACGAAGTCCGCGCCCGTAAGGGCGGCTTTGCGATCTTCAACGATGGAGATTTTGTAATTCTTGTCGCGCCTGCGGTTGACCGCCGCCAGCATGGCGGCGACGGCTTCGGTGTGCTCGCGGTTGGGATCGAACAGGCGGATTTCCCCGCCCTCGACTTCATCCATAAGATAGACGTCCCGCATGAGGCCGCGCATCCAGTTGACGCTGCCGCCTCCAATTACGGTGAGAATCATCCGGCTCAAGCGTTTACTCCTTTGTGGGCAGGGTCCAGGTGGAAAGACCGACCTGGTCGATGACGAACGGTAACCTCAGTCCGCCCAGCGCGTCCAGCGCCCGTTCGAGGGCGCGGCGCCTGCCCTCGCGGGCGAGAAAGACGATGCAGCCGCCTCCGCCCGCGCCGCAGGTCTTGCCGCCCACCACGTGCGGCGCCGCCGCCTGATAGAAGGCCTGGAGACGCCGGCTGCTGCAACTGGCGTGCAGGCGCTGATGATGGCGCCAATTCTCCGACAAGAGTTCGCCCCAACGCTCCAGTTCTCCCGACAGCAGCGCCTCTCTGCTTTCACGGGCGATTGCCGCCAGCTCGAGCATGGCGCGTTTTGTCGGGCTGTGGGGCCGGCGATAGTCGGCGGCGATGTCGTCGTGGATGCTGCCGGAGACGTGCCCCTGTCCGGTATGGACCAGCACGCAGCGCCGCTCCAGTTCGCGCAGCAGGGACTCGGGAAGGGGCAAGGGTTCCACTCGAACAAGCCGGCCGGCGGGATACTCGATGAAGTTGACGCCGCCGAAGGCGGGGCCGTAGCTGTCCTGGCTGCCGCCGGCCAGGCCGAGGTCGACGCGCTCGATTTCGTTGCCCAGCGCGGCCACTTGCTCGCGCGAGCGTCCTCCTCCCAGCGCGGCGTCGAACACGCCGACGCCCGCCACGCCCAGTGCGCCCGAGGCGCCGAGGCCGCTCCCTTCCGGCACGTCGGAGTAAACGCTGAAGTGAAAGCTCGCATCCTCCGGCCCCAGTCGCCGGGCGATCCCGCACAGAAGCGCCAGCCGGCCGGTCAACGGCAAACCCTCCAGCCGGTCCGCGCTGACCTGCTCGTTCAAGTCCTCGCTCTGGACGATGATCTTCGGGCCGGCGTGAAAGCGCAACCGCGCATACACATAGCGCGCGATACAGACGGAGAGGACCGCGCCGTCGTGTTCGGCGCAGAAGAAGGGCACGTCGCTGCCGCCGCCGGCCAAGTCCACGCGTACCGGCGCCCGCGCCACATATTCCCTCTCCGCTGGGGAGAGGGCCCGACTCCCTCTCCCCGAGGGAGAGGGTCGGGGTGAGGGGGAAACTCGCTCTCCCTGGGGAGAGAGTGCCTTTGTTGCCATCTTCACTGCCTCACCGTCTCCGCCAGCAGTTGCACATTTTCCCGCGGCGTGGGCGGCGCCACGCTGCACGCGGTCGAGAGAATGTATTGGCCGCCCTCGCGTCCGATTGCATAAACCCGCCGCACGACCTCGCGCGCCTTCTCGCGGTCGTTGCGCCACAACCCGTTGACCGGATCGATGTTGCCCTTGATGAACAGCCGGTCGCGTAGCAGGCGCTTGGCCTCAGGCAATTCGACCGTGCCCAGCGGCGGCGGGTCCAGCGTCTCGATGCCGTGAATGCCGCATTCGGCCATGAGGTCCAGCCGGTCGCCGATGGCCCCGCAGGTGTGAGTATACACGAACGCCCCTTCGGCGCGCACCGCCTCCGCCACGCGCCGCTCGTAGGGCACGATCCACTCGCGGTACATCTCCGGCGAGAGAAAGCCGCCGCCGGCGAAGGGCGAGGAGATCTTGATCGCGTCGCAGCCCCTTCGCACCTGGGCGACCGCCCAGGCGGCGGACATCTCGGCGAAGGCGGACAGCAGCCGATGGGCGTGCTCTGGATACATTAAGAGGGCGATCATGGCGTTTTCGATTCCGCCGAACATGATCATGTGGTCCAGCGGGGCGCGCACCTCGCCGTGAATGGAGTAGGTTCCGCCCGCGACAGACAGAATCCGGTCGATGCAGCCAAAGTAGTACTCGGGGAAGTCCTCCGGTTTGCGCCAACCCGGCGGCGATCCCTTGTGGATGGCCCAGCGCCGGAACGACTCCGGCGCCCACGCCCACGGGTCGTCCGGGTCGATTTCCGTAAATTCCGGCCATGAGATGTTTCCCTCGGCGCGGTAGTATGGATCGTCGTCGCACCGACATTCGATCCGGGCGCCGTCCGAGAGGTAGACGACCGGATGCGTGCCGCTCCGGTCGACGTACTCGATGAGGTCCTCAAACGACACCCGCCCCGGCTTATGGATCAGGATGCCGTCGAAGTCGTAGATTTCACGAACCTTTAACAGGGCGTCGGCATACGCGTCGTTGGAGAGAAAGAACTCGACAGGATCGACTCCGGTCTGTTGCAAGGTGTGGCCGATGGCCAGCTGGCACATGGTGGGAACCCGCGCGGGCTGGCCGAGGGCCATGGCCTGCCGCATGAGCTCTCTGGGCGTTTCCGCAACCACGGCCGTCCTCCAACTCCTGTAATCATGGGATATGCGGCATGGTGTGGGGTAGGGCGGAAAATTTCAACCGGATTGTTGAGTGAGACTCAAGCGCTCGACTTCAGGTCTCTCTGAGCCTCCCAATGAATCGGAAAATGAGATCGAATCTCAATACCGAGGCGCCTTATTCCATTCGGAATGGCCCTCAGTTGTTCATGAAAGACCAAGATTTGCCGAAAATGAATAAGCGGGACTTTACGTATTGCCGTTTTGAGTCATAATCTTGGATAGGAATCCAAGCGCTTAGCTTCCCGACCGGCTGGCCTGCCGGCCAAGGCAAACGGGGCGAGCAGAATACCCGAAGTTAAATGACCATGATCGTTCGAGACGCATCCGTCCTGGTAGTCGATGATGAAGTCAGCGTGCGCGACGCGCTGGTGGAAATCCTTCGTTCGCATGGGTTTAACGCCTCTTCCGCGACGGACGGGGAGGGTGCGGCGGACATGGTGCGGCATGGCCAGTTCGAGGCGGCGCTGGTCGACCTGGTGATGCCGGGCCTTTCGGGCATGGACACCCTGCGGCGGCTGAAGGAGCTCAGCCCCGACCTGGAGGTCATCATCCTGACGGGACAACCGACGCTGGAATCGACCATCCAGGCGGTGCGAGAGCACGTGTCCGACTACTTATGCAAACCTGTGGACATGTTTACCTTGGTCAACTCCGTTTCACGTGCCGTGGAGCGCCGGCGGCTGATTCTCCAGAACCGTGAACTGGTGCATCAGTTGCAAGTCGAGCGGGGCCGCCTGCAACGTGAGTTCTCCGCCGCCAAACGCGCCTTGGAACGCCGCCTTTCCCAGTCGCCCATGTTCGTCGGCGAAAGCGAGGCCATTGGGCAGGTGCGACGTTTCATCGCCGAAGTGGCCCCTTCCGACATGACGGTTCTTAACCGGGGCGAGAGCGGGACCGGCAAGGACGTGGTCGCCAATTTGATCCATGAGTCTTCCGGCCGCGAGGGGACGGGGGCCTTCGTCAAAATCAACTGCCCGGCAATACCCGAGACGCTCCTGGAATCCGAACTGTTCGGCCATGAGGCGGGAGCGTTTACCGGGGCGGAGCGGCGCAAGCCGGGACGCTTCGAGCTGGCCGTGGGAGGAACTCTCTTTCTGGACGAGATCGGCGAGATACCCCCAAGCTTGCAGGTCAAGCTCTTGCAGGTCATCGAGCACAAGCAGTTCACCCGCTTGGGAGGCAAGGAGAACATCAGCGTGGACGCCCGCATCTTGGCGGCCACCAACGCCCCGCTGGAGCGCATGATCGGGCGCGGACAGTTCCGCTCGGATCTCTTCTATCGCCTCAACGAGTATTCCATCTTCCTGCCTCCGCTGCGCCAGCGCACGGAAGATATTCCCATCCTGGTCAATCATTTTCTGCGCGAGTACGGGGAGAAGTACACGCGCGAGGATCTGCGGGTTTCGCCGGAGACGATGGCGATGCTGGTTCGGTATCCTTGGCCGGGCAACGTGCGCGAGCTGCGGGCCGTGATCAAGTTCTACGCCTTCACGGGCCGCGAGGACTCGATCCGGGAGAGCCTGCGCCAGGCGGGGGCCGTACCGGTGGAAAGCGAGCCGCCTTCCCCCCCTCCGGTGGCCGCCCCCGGTCCCGCGCCCGCCGAGCACAACAACAAGTCGGCCCGGCTGATCGAAAGCGAGATGCGCACCATCATGGCGGCGCTGCTGGAAACCAAGTGGAACCAGCGCGAGGCCGCCAAGGTACTCGGCATCAGCGCCACAGGCTCGCTGCGCCGCAGAATCGCCAAGTACGACCTGAAGAACAAGCCGGTGGTATTGAACGAGCCGTAGGCGGTCGCGTTTCGCACTACCGCCGGCCAGGTGCCAATATGGGAATCGACGAGCTGTTGAGAGAGAGACGGGAGGAGATCCTGCGCATCGCTCATGCGCACGGAGCGGCCAACGTGCGGGTATTGGGCTCGGTGGCCCGCGGCGACGCGGGCGAGAACAGCGACATCGACCTGCTTGTGGATGTGCCCGGCCCCACGACGCCGTGGTTTGCCGTCGGACTCATCCAGGATTTGGAGGAGCTTCTGGGACGCAAGGTGGACGTGGTCACCGAAGAGGGCCTTTACTGGCTCTTGCGGCGGCGCATCCTCAGGGAGGCGGCGCCGCTGTGAAGGATCCGCGCGTTTACGTCGTCCACATGCTCGAATGCATTCGCAAGATCCAGGATTACACCCGTGGCGGCCGGGAGGAATTCCTGCGCAACAGCCTGGTTCAGGATGCCGTGGTGAGGAACTTCGAAATCAGGGGCGAAGCTGCCAAACGTGTTCCGGACGCCTTCCGCCAAGCTCATCCGAGTATTGCATGGAAGCGAGTGGCGGGATTCCGCGACATCCTGATCCACGATTACGAAGTGGCGCGTGGTTGAGCAGGACATCGCTCCGCTGAAGGCGCTTCTGGAAACGATCGTCTCGGCGCCGGAAGAGATTGAACGTTTTATCAACGAAGAAGACGGCGAGGCGATTTGAGCGGGATTTTCAAAGCACCCAAGGCAGTTGACAGCGGCGGGATGATTTTCTACCTTTCTTGTCGAGGCGGCATAGCCAAGTGGTAAGGCAGAGGTCTGCAAAACCTCTATCCCCGGTTCGAATCCGGGTGCCGCCTCCATACCAGCGCCGTAGGGGCGACAGGATGTCGCCGTTACGGAATGGTCACGCCGCCGATGAAGGCTGACTGAAGCTCCATCAGGTTGCCGTCAAGGTCCAGCCGCTTGACTTCGCCGACGCCCCGAGCGTACCAGAAGTTGCCCGAAATCGCGGACAATTCCGTCGCCTGACCTTGAATCTGCGCCGTCGCCCGCACCTCCACCTTGAGCGTGTCCAAGAACCGCCCCGCCGGCACGACCACCGGCTCTCCCGCCGCCAGATAGGTCACGTCCACTTCCAGAAACACCGTTTGCACCTGTGTCCCCCCCGGTCCGGGCAGGGGAACCATCGCGCTCGAAGACGTGTGGAAGCGGTCGCCGATGCGGACGGCGTCGTTGCCCCAATCCACTTCCGGCTTCAGGTCGATGTCCTTCATCGCCGGCAACCCCTCGGGCAGGACAGAGACGCGAAACAGCGACAGCGTGCCCCCGCGAAAGAGCGCTCAGGCCCATGTGGTCGCTCTGGGTTTGACGGTTTCTGCAGCACGTTGTTCCGATCGCGCAGGCGCCAGGCCGGGAAGGAACCGTTTCGTGGACGATTCCCGCCCAGCCCATGATTGACGAAGCGCCACTCGTCGCCAATTGAACGCGACGTAATCCGAATGTTGTACGTCCGTGTGGGCGAATAGATCTGTCCGAACCCCGCGGAAGGCCAGAAGGTCGGCGTCGGTCACCCGCCGCCGCCGGAGGATCCGCCGGGATAGTCCGCCTGCGGGCTGTGCCAGTGGAGCGACAAGAGAAACGCGTCGCGGTAGTCCACGCCCCATTGCCGTCCAGGTCGCCGGCGACCTGGCCGAACAGGCGCCAGTTACAAACAAGGCGGACAACCACGAGAGCGGGATTTTTCTCTGGACGCTGCGCATGATCAGCTAGCATAGTAGCAGGCTTGCATCGGGGTCAAGCGGTAGCGCCGGCGTCTCGCCGGCTTGCGTGTCATCCTGCCCACGCTTCAGCTTTCCACCGCCGATACCGGCGTCGATGGCCGACCAAGGGCCTGGCGATGGACTTGAACGCGTGGCGGGAGGCGGGACTGTTGACCTGGCTGGCCGGACGCTGGGCGGCGCGCACGCGCCGTCCTGGGCGGAAATCGGGGTGGGCGACGATGCCGCCGTCTTTCGTCTGGCGGGACTTCCAGCTCCAGTCGCAGCCGACCGACGCTATGGTGGAAGGCGTGCGCACCAGCATCCGCCTCAGTCCCTGGCGCGGCGGCTCTTGGCGGCGAACCTGTCCGACCTGGCGGCGATGGGCGCGCGCCCACGGGTTGCGCTCCTGACGCTGGGCGCTCCCGGCACGACTCCGCGCGATTGGCTGGAGCGTTTTCACCGCCCTGCGCGACGCCTGCGAACGCGGGGAGACCTGGCTGGCCGGCGGCGACGTCTCCCGTGACGACGCCATCCACCTGAGTCTGTTTCTCCTGGGCAGAGTGGAAAAGGGCCGGGCGTTGCGCATGGATACAGGCTCCGCCGGCGAGGACTTGTGGGTCACCGGGACGCTGGGGGATTCGGCCCTGGGTTTGGCCCTCTATCGCGCCGGCATCGGACGGCCGCCGCAGGACCTTTCGTCAGACTTTTCTGGAGGGACGCCATCGCTGGCGGCAGTTGCGAGAGCTGGCGGGGCGCCTTTCCATCACTGCGGCGACCGATGTCAGCGACGGCCTCGCCGTGGACCTGCCACGGCTGCTGGCCGCCTCCCGGAAGGCCGCCGCCGTGTCTCTGGATGCCCTTCCTTTGTCCGAGGGTTTTAACGACTTAACAGCCGCCGTTGGATGTGATAGATTAACCCTTTGCAAGGCCGGCGGGGAGGACTTTGAGGTGCTCTTTGCAGCCCCCCGGGCGCAACGGGAAGCCATCGACCGCGCGGGGCGGGAGCTGGGCCTGCGGCTGACCCGCATCGGCACGATCGAAGACGGACCGCCGGGCCGCGTCCGGTGGTTGGACCGGGAAGGGAACGAACTGAGGCCAAATGTCGAAGGATATGACCATTTCCGTGGAACCCTGTGAGCAGGTCTATGCCGCCACGGGGCTTTTGGCAGCCTTGCCGCCGCGGCGGAATGGCGCCACGCTCTACGTGTGCGATTTCGACAATACGGTCGCCACCGAGGACGTGGGCGACCGCATCCTGGAACGCTTCGGCGGACCGGATTGGATCGATTGGTCCCTGCGCTATCGCCGCGGCGAGATCGGCTCGCGCGAGTGCCTGACGCGCCAGTATGAGTCGTTCCGGGCGGACTGGGACGCCTACCGGCGGTTCGTGGAAGAGTACGAGCTGGACCCGGACTTCCCGCGCTTTCTCGCCGCCGTCCGCGCCCGCGGACACCGCGTGATCGTGGTCTCCGACGGCGTGGGGAATTACATCTCCATCCTGTTCGAGAAGTACGGGATTGCCGGCGTGCCGGTGTTCTCCAATTACGGCGTTTGGAACGGCGATGGGCGCGTGCGGTTGCAGTTCCCCCACTTCCAGCCGGCCTGCGAGGTGGGCTGCGCCAACTGCAAGTTCCGCCACGTGCGCTTGGACGGCTCGGGGCGCAAGGTCTACATCGGAGACGGCGTCTCCGATCAGTACGGGGCGCAGGCCGCGGACGTGATCTATGCCAAGGACCGCCTGCGCGACTTTTTGGCGGCCCGCGGCGTCCCCCACACCGCCTTCAGCCGCTTTGCCGACGTGATCGTCGCGGAAGGATTGGAAGACTGAGATGTCGAGTCGAGTCACGGTCGCCACGTTGCGCGAGATGAAAGCAAAAGGCGAGCGCATCACCATGCTGACGGCTTACGATG
This sequence comes from bacterium, assembly GCA_015075175.1. Taxonomy (GTDB): domain Bacteria; phylum Hinthialibacterota; class Hinthialibacteria; order H5-UNCL2; family H5-UNCL2; genus H5-UNCL2. The sequence goes on along the minus strand of JABTUV010000004.1, from coordinate 279,620 downwards.
CGCTGGTCGCGCGCGCCGTCGATGCCGCCGGCGTGGACGTGATCCTGGTCGGCGACAGCCTGGGGGAAGTGGTGCAAGGACACGACTCGACCCTGCCGGTGAGGCTGCGCGAAACCCTCTATCATACCGAGATCGTGGCGCGCTGCGTCAGGCGCGCCCTGGTCGTGGCGGACATGCCCTTTCTCTCCTACGGGGTAACCGTCGAGGCGACGGTACGCCACGCGGGCCTGTGCGTGAAGGAGGCGGGGGCGGCGGCGGTCAAGCTGGAGGGCGGCGCCCTGCGCGCCGAGGAAGTGCGACGCCTCGCCGACTGCGGCATTCCCGTCATGGGCCACGTGGGTACCCTGCCCAGCTGGATTCATCGCTACGGCGCCTACCGCGTGCAGGGCAAAACGCTGGAGGCGGGCCGCGCCATCCTGGAGGACGCCCTGGCGCTGGAGGCGGCGGGCGCCTTCGCCGTCGTCATCGAAGTCGTCCCACCCGGCTTGGCCCGCGTGATCACCCGCCGCCTCTCCATTCCCACCATCGGCATCGGCGCCGGCCCGCACTGCGACGGGCAGGTGCTGGTGACGCAGGACATGCTGGGCTTCGACACCGGCCGCAGCACGCGCTTCGTGCGCCGTTACGAGACTCTGGGCGCGCGCATGGCGGAGGCCATCTCGCGTTACGCCGCCGAGGTGCGCGAGGGGAGGTTTCCCGACGCGACCACCTCCTACAGCGACGGCGACGTGGATTGGGGAAGTCTGGAGTGATGGAAACGGTCAGCCGGCCCGAAGACGCGCGTTACTGGGTGTTGGCGTGCCAGGATCGGAAAGAGCGGGTGGGACTGGTTCCGACCATGGGGGCGCTGCACGAGGGGCACCTTTCGCTGGTGCGGGCGGCGCGCAACGACTGCGAGCGCGTGGTGGTCTCGATCTTCGTCAATCCCGCCCAGTTCAGTCCGGGCGAGGACCTGGAGACGTATCCGCGGCCACGCCAACGCGACCTGGAGCTGTGCGAGCGCGAGGGCGTCGACTTGGTTTTCGAGCCGCTGCGCGGCGACATGTACCTGCCCGGGCACAGCACCTACGTGCACGTCGAGGGCCTCTCCGCGGGCCTGGAAGGCGCCCATCGCCCCAACTTCTTCCGCGGCGTGGCCACCGTGGTACTGAAACTGTTTCACATCCTGCCCGCGGACGTCGCCTACTTCGGGCGCAAGGACGCGCAACAGCTGGCGGTGGTGCGCCGAATGGTGCAGGATCTGTTCGTGCCGATCGAGATCAAGGCGTGCCCGACGGTGCGCGAGCCGGACGGATTGGCGATGTCCTCGCGCAACGCGTACCTGTCGCCGGAGGAACGGGCCGCCGCGCCCGCCCTTTACCAGGCGCTCATGGCAGGCCGCCGGGCGTTTCTCTCCGGCGCACGCGATCCGGCGGCCGTGACTGAGGCCGCACGACGGCGGCTGGCGGAGGAGGAACGGTTTTTGCTGCAATATCTGGAGTGCGTGGACGCGGAGACATTTCAGCCCGCGGTCGCGCCCCTTTCGGGACGCGAACTCTTGGCGACTGCCGCTTTTCTTGGATCCACGCGCCTGATCGACAATATTCAGCTGCAAGAAGGATAACGATGATTCTGACTCTGCTCAAAAGCAAACTGCATCGGGCGACCATTACCGGCGTGGACATCGACTACGAGGGCAGCTTGGAGATCGACGCCGAACTCATGCAAGCGGCGGATATCCTCTACGGCGAGCAGGTACACGTGTTCGACGTGACCAACGGAGCGCGCTTTACCACCTACGCCGTGCCGGGACCGGCGGGCGGGCGGGGGGTGCGTGTCCTGGGCGCCGCCGGCCGCCTGGTCGTTACGGGCGACATTGTCCTGGTCTTGACGTTCGCCCAGTATGATGAAAAAGACCTGGCCGACTACAAGCCCAAGGTCATCCGCCTGGGAGCCGGCAACCGCGTGGAGGAAAAATAGGGTCAGCGCCTATTTTTGCCGTCGAGACTTACGCAACCGCAGGGATTTCCCGCAAAAATAGGCGCTGACCCGATTTTTCCGAGGTGCGTCCATGGTCGTCAGTATGCCGCGTCCGCTTCCGTGGGTTCCCGAGGACAGCGACTTCGCCGTCATCGGCAGCGGCATCGCCGGCATTATCTTCGCGCTTTTTGCTTCGGAGCGCGCGCGCGTCACCGTCTTTACCAAGAAGGAGCAGAGCGAGTCCAACACCAACTACGCTCAGGGCGGCATCGCCGCCGTATTGGATCCCACCGATTCGGAAGCCGAGCACGTGCGCGATACGGAAATCGCGGGGGTGGGGCTGTGCCGCCGAGAAGCGGTGGAGATTTTGGTCCATGAAGGCCCGCCGCTCATCCGCCAACTGGCGCAATGGGGCGTGCAGTTCAGCCGGCGGCCCGAGTCGGGCGGCTTCGATCTGGGCATGGAGGGCGGCCATTCCCACCGGCGCATCGTCCACGCCCACGACATGACCGGACGCCAGGTGGAAGAGGCGCTGCTCGCCGAATTGCGCCGCCGTCGCAACGTTACCATTCTGGAGCACTGTTACGTGGTCGACCTGGAGGTCGGCGAGACTCCCGACGGGCGGCAGTGCACCGGCCTGTGGTACTACGATCCGGGCGGGCCTTGCCTGCGTTTTCACCCCGCGCGCGCCGTACTGGTGGCGACGGGCGGCCTCGGCCAGGTCTATCTGCACACGACCAACCCGGCGATCGCCACGGGCGACGGGATCGGCATGGCCTACCGCGCCGGTGCAACCCTCGCCAACATGGAGTTCGTGCAGTTCCATCCCACCGCGTTCTACACGCCCAACGGAACGCCCTTCCTCGTCAGCGAGGCGGTGCGCGGCGAGGGAGGGATTCTGAAGACGCTGGACGGCGCGCCGTTCATGGAACACTACGATCCGCGCGGCTGCCTGGCCCCGCGCGACATCGTGGCGCGGGCCATTGACGCCGAGATGAAGAAGCGCGGCGACCAGCACGTCCTGCTGGACCTCACCCACCGCGACGCGGACTTTTTGCGCCGCCGATTCCCCTTCATTTCCACGCAATGCGCCGAACACGGCGTGGACCTGACGCGCTCGCCCATCCCGGTGGTACCGGCGGCGCACTACAGTTGCGGGGGCATCGAGTGCGACACCTGGGGCCGGACCGACATTGCCGGACTTTATGCCGCGGGCGAAGCGGCGCACACGGGGGTGCACGGGGCCAACCGGCTGGCCAGCAATTCGCTCCTGGAGGCGCTGGTGTGGGGCAAACGGGCGGCGGAGAGCTGCCTGTCGGAACGCCTGGGGGTGCAGATGCCGCGGGCGCTGGCCTTTCGACCCCTTAACCAACGCCGGGAGGGGATGGAAGCCATCCGCTGGGTCCACATGACGGGCGAATTGCGCCGCCTCATGTGGGACTACGTGGGGATCGTCCGCTCTTCGGAACGGCTGCGCTTCGCCCAGCGCCGCCTAGCCGTCATGCAGGCGGAGGTCGACTATCTGATCGAGAGCGGCATGGGGATCGTGGAGACTTTCGAGTTGCGCAACATGGTCGCCGTGGCGCGGCTCATCGTGGAGAGCGCACTCCATCGCAGGGAGAGCCGCGGGCTGCACTACAGCCTCGATTATCTCCGTCAGGACGACACGCAACCACCTGTCGAAACGAAGGTTAGGATCAACCCCTTCGCCTTCGTAGGCTGAGCCGCGAAAAGGTTGCAATGCGTGCCGGTTTGGGGTAAGTTGACCGGCTCATAATGGCATACCCAACGTTACAAGGAGAGCGGAGGTTCGCGTCGAGCCTCCCAGAGAAACGATGCGCGTGATACTGACCCAGGATGTAAGCAACGTGGGCGCGGGCGGCGCCCTGGTCGAAGTCCACCGCGGCTACGCCATGAACTACTTGATTCCGCGCGGCCTGGCTCTGCCGGCCACGGCGGAAAAGGCGCGGCAGCTCTCGCATCAGAAGCGGTTGGTCGAGGACCAGAAGAAGAAGCGGGAGAAAAGCGCCCGCGGCGTCGCGACCGCGCTGGAAGCCCTTACCCTCTCCATCGCCGTCAAGGTCGGCGAAGGCGAGAAGATGTTCGGCTCCGTCACCAACATGGACATCGCCGCGCTTCTCAAGGACCAGGGGCACGAGATCGACCGGCGCAAGATCCACATCGACGAGCCGATCAAGAATCTGGGCCTGCACGACGTGCGGGTGGACCTGGGCGACGGGGTGTCGGCGCATCTCAAGCTCCACGTCGTCGCGGAGAGCGCCGCGTAACCACCCTCTCCCCGCGCGAGAAGGCAGGGTGAGGGGCGGCAACGGGACCTATAGGACCTATGCGACCTTCGTTCCACGGGACCCCATGAGCAGCAAGACCTTGCCGGCCAGCTTGGAGATGGAACGCGCGGTCCTGGCCGCGGCCATGAAGGACCCCCGCGCCCTGGACGCGGTCGTCGGTGCGCTCAAGAAGGTCGATTTCTACTACGAGCCCCACCGCCGCGTCTTCAGCGCCATCCACGACATTTACGTGTCCAGCCTGCCGGTCGATCTCTCCAGCGTGGCGGAGGAGCTGCGCAAGCGCGGGCTGCTGGAATCGGTCGGCGGCGAGGCGGGACTCCTGGACATCTACCGCTCGATTCCCACCACGGCGCACGTGGAATACCACGTCGAGGAGGTGCGGGCGCGGGCGCTGCGGCGCGAGCTGATCCTGGCCTGCTCCGACATCCTCTCCGACGCCTACGACACCGCCCAGCCCACGCGCGAAATCCTGCGCAAGGCCGAGGAACTCATCTTCCGCGTAGCCGAGGAGAAGTCGCGCGAGGGCTTCATCCCCATCAAGGACCTGGCTGCGCCCATTTATGAGAAAATCGACCGCGCCAAGGAGTTCGGGGCGGGCCTGACCGGCCTGGACACGGGCTATACCGACCTGAACGAGATCACCTCGGGGTTTCAGAAGAGCGACCTGTTGATCCTGGCGGCGCGGCCGGGCGTGGGCAAGACCTCGCTGGCGCTCTCCATCGTGCAGAATCTGGCGGTCACGCAGAAGGTTCCGGTGGGAGTCTTCTCGCTGGAAATGAGCGCCGAGCAGATCACCGAGCGTCTCTTGTGCGCGCAGGCGCGCGTCAACCTGAAGTCGGTCCGCTCGGGACAGATTTCCGCCGCCAACCGGCAGAAGCTGATCCGCGCCCTGGGCGAGATTTCCGGCTCGCCCGTTTACATCGACGCCACGCCCAACCTGTCACCTCAAGATATTCTGGCCCGCTCGCGCAAACTCAAGGCGGAAGTCAAGAACCTGGGACTCCTGGTGATCGATTATCTGCAATTGATGGCAGGCGAGCGCCGCATCGAGAGCCGCCAGCAGGAGGTCGCCGACTTCTCGCGTTCGCTGAAGGGGCTGGCGCGCGACCTGGACATCCCCGTGCTGGCCCTGTCGCAGCTCTCCCGCGACGTGGAGAAGCGAGGCGGTCGGCCCAAACTCTCCGACCTGCGCGAGTCCGGCGCCCTCGAACAGGACGCCGACGTGGTCATGTTCATCTCCCGTCTGGATGAAAAGGAGGACAGCCAGGACCCCTACCACGAGGTCGACATCGCCAAACACCGCAACGGCCCGCTGGGAACGGTGAAACTGTGGTTCATCCGCGAGTACACGCGCTTCGAGCAGGCCGCCGACATGGCCGACGTCGGCGTGCCGCCCCTGGAGGTTGACGACACCCCCTTTTAGACAAGCGAGTCGTAAGAAGGCGAAAACCGAGTCCTCGAGTAGCGGGTACTCCGGCGTATCGAGAGGAGGGCCGGTTCGCCGCCGTTCTTTGCGAAACCGTGCCAAACGCCCCAAAAGGGATTGTCTTTCCTTTCGACCATAGTTATCTTTTTGCCTCATATACGTTTATAGAGTGGAACAGCTTGCGGCGAGCGGTGACTTATGGCCCCGGGGCAGTTGACGGCTGCAGTCGAGCATTTCATGGAAAAGATCGAACGGTTCTATGACGAACTGGGTGCGATGTGCATCTTCGCGGCCCGGTCGGTTCTGCGCTCGGGGCGGCTCTGGCATCGGCGGCGGCTGCTGGTCCAGCAGATGGAGGAGATCGGGGTCCGCAGCCTGCCCATCGCGTTTCTGACCAGCACGTTTACGGGCATGGTGCTGGTGCTTCAGACGGGCATCCAGCTGGCGCCGTGGGGAGCCAAGCTTTACGCCGGAGGCATCGCCGCGGTCGCCCTGGCACGCGAGATCGGCCCTGCCTTGACCGCCATCGTGCTGGCCGGGCGGGTGGGCGCCGGCATGACCGCCGAAATCGGCACCATGAAGGTCACCGAGCAGATCGACGCCATGCGCGCACTCGCCACCGATCCCTTCGACTACCTGGTCGTGCCGCGCCTCTTCGCCGCCATGTTCATGCTGCCCATCATCACCATCGGCGCCATTTTCGTGGGATTTCTGGGGGGACTCGTGGTCGCCGTCACCGCCCTCAATCTGACCGCCCGGCTCTATATCGAGTCGTCCCTGAACGACTGGGTGCATCCCATCGACTTCTACGCGGGCGTGGGCAAGACCATCGCGTTCGGCGCCATCATCGCGCTTGTGGGCTGCTACTACGGCTTCAACACTGCCGGCGGCGCGGAGGGCGTCGGCAAGGCCACTACCAAGTCGGTCGTGACGGCGTCCATCAGCATCCTGATCGCCAATTACTTCATGTCCGATTGGATTTTGAAGATTTTCCCGGTGTAACCCGATGATCATTCGATTGGAACACGTGGCCAAGCGGTTGGGCGGCAAGGACGTGCTGGTGGACGTGAACCTGGAGGTCCCCGAGGGACAGACGTGCGTGGTGATCGGGCGCAGCGGCACCGGCAAGAGCGTGCTGCTCAAGCACATCTCGGGGCTGTTTTCCGCCGACCGGGGGCGCATCTGGATCGACGGGGAGGAGATCAGCGCCATGCGCGAACGGCACATGGCGCGAGTGCGGCGCAAGATCGGCTTTCTCTTTCAGGGAGCGGCGCTCTTCGACTCGCTCACGGTGGGCGAAAACGTGGGCTTCTTTCTGCGCGAACAGGGCGGCATGAGCGAGCGGGAGATCGCCGCGGCGGTCGCGCTCAACCTGGAGCGGGTGAAACTGCCCGGCATCGAGCACGTCATGCCCGCCGATCTTTCGGGAGGCATGAAAAAGCGCGTCGGCCTGGCCCGCGCCCTCACCATGAACCCCAGGATTATTCTCTACGACGAGCCGACCACCGGCCTGGACCCGATCACCGCCGACGCCATCAACGACCTGATCATCGAGATGCGCGACCAGTTGGGCATGACGGCGCTGGCGGTCACTCACGACATGGCCAGCGCCTTCAAGATCGGAGACCGCATCGTGATGCTGCACCAGGGGCGCGTGGTGTTCGACGACAGCGTCGAGAACACCAAGCGCACCGAGAACGCTCTGGTGCGGCAATTCGTGGAGGGTCGCGCCAGCGGCCCCATGACCGAGGACATCCTCACCCCGGACCTCTTGGTGCGCCGGGAAGGGCAGGGAGGTTGAATCCAAGATGGCTTTCTGGACTACCGAGCGCCGCGTCGGCGTCACCGTCAGCGTAATGCTCCTATTGGGCGTCCTGATCACGTTTTCCATCCAAGGCTACAAGCCCTTCACCGCGAAGTACGACATGACCGCGCGCTTCAGTTCGGTGGGAATGTTGACGCCGGGCGCGCCGGTGCGCATGAGAGGCGTGCAGATCGGCCAGATCGCCGGCGTCGACCTGGCCGAGGCCGGTCAGGGCGTGATCGTGCGTATGAAGATCGACGAGCGAAAGAGAATCCTCGTCGGTACGCGCGCCGCCATCATGACCCAGGGCCTGATGGGTGAGCAGTATATTGAACTGAAGCCGCCCCAGGTCGAACGGCCCGACATCGATGTCCTGGAGCCGGGAGCGGAAATCTTCGGTGAGGAGCTCTACGGGTTGGCGGACGCCCAGGCGGACCTGGCCCGCGTGATGAAGGACGTCTCCGAACTGCTCCTGGAGGCCAAGGAACTGATCGCCGATCCGACGACCAAAGCCAACTTCAAGCGGACCGTGGCCAACCTGGAGCAGATCACCACCACCCTGAACGCCGTCATGGGCGGCCCGGAGGCGGGGCAGCAGATCATCCACGACGTCTCCGCAACCGTCGCCAAGGCCAGGGAGAACATGGATCATCTTCTGCGATTGCAGGAGAAGGTGGGGGCGATCCTGGACGAAAACCGCGCCGATCTGCGCACCACCGTCACCAGCGCGCGCGAGGCGGTGGTGGACGTGCGCGACGAAATGAAGAGCATGGCCGACAGCCTGGGGCGCCTCTCCAACCGTATCGACGAAGTCATCGACAAGAACCAGGGCAACATCGACGAGACGCTGGCCAACATGCGCCTGGCCTCCGAAAACGCCAAGACAACCGCGGAGAAGCTGCGCGGCATCACCGAGCGGCTGGACCGCGGCGAGGGGGCCTTGGGCAAGCTGCTCTCCGACCAGGAGATGGAAGATGCCGTCCGCCAGTCCGTCGAGGAGACGCGTGATCTCTTGCGCCGCAGCAAGGGCATGGTCGAAAACGCCAGCCAGACGGTCCATCGCGTCAACCGCTTCACCGGCAGTTGGGGACTGGAATACGAGGTCTCCTATTTCGAGGAGCGCGACCGCTACGATCGCGATGACAACCATCTTCGCAACGACCTGGTGGCCACCTGGATGGACGGCCCGCATCGCCTGCGCATCGGCGGCAACCGCATCGGCGAGGATACCGAGTTCGAGCTGACCTACGGTTACCGGATGGGCTGGCTGCGGCCCGTCGGCGGCGTGTTCGAGTCGGAGGCGATGCTGGGGCTGGAGATCATCCCGCACGAGCGGGTGCTCTTCGGAGTGCGGGGCGTGGGCCTGACGGAGGACGACGAGCGCGCCGACGTATACGGCATGTTCCGGCTGTTGCCGCTTCTGGCGGTGCGCGGCGGAGTCGAAGACGTGGGCGACGAGAACTTCTGGTTCGCGGGCCTGCAACTCAGCTACTGAACGGCCACGCGCCTGGAAAATTAGGGTCAGCGCCTAATTTTCCAGTTGGATGGTGGAAACATGAGTGGATGATCTGGGAAATTAGGCGCTGACCCTAATTTTCCAGCCCGAACAACTGAAAGCAACGCTTATGGCCAAAGCTAAAATCTCCTTTGTCTGCGCCCAGTGCGGCCATCGCGAGGGGCGATGGTTTGGGCGCTGCTCGGCCTGCGGCGCCTGGAACAGCGCGGAGGAGGAGCTCTCGACCGAGCCGGTGCGCGGGGTAGCAGGCAGAGCTTCGCGCAGCGCGGCGCCGCTCCTTTCGTCATCTGCGGGACCCGAACGATCGCGATGGACGGGCCGCTTGGGCGACCTGGACCGCGTGCTGGGCGGCGGACTGGTTCCCGGCTCCAGCGTGCTTTTGGGCGGTGAGCCCGGCATCGGCAAGTCCACCCTGCTTCTGTCCGCGCTGGACCGTTGGATCGCCGGCGGCGCCCGGGGTCTCTACATCTCCGGTGAAGAGTCCGCCGCCCAGTGCCGCCTGCGCGCCGCGCGCATCGGCGTCTCTTCCGGCGACCTGCTCTTTCTGGCCGAAACCCGCCTGGAGGAGATTCTCGGCCAGTTGGAAGCCGTCCGACCCGATGTTCTGGTGCTCGATTCCATCCAAAGCGTCTATCACGAGGCCATACCCAGCGGCCCCGGCAGCATTGTGCAGGTGCGGGAGTGCGCCAGCCATCTCGTGCGCGCCGCCAAGGAACGCGACTGCGCGTTGATATTGGTCGGGCACGTCACCAAGGAGGGACAGCTGGCCGGCCCGCGGCTCTTGGAGCACCTGGTGGACACCGTTCTTTACATGGAGGGCGACGCGGGCCACCACTACATTCTGGTGCGCGCCGTCAAACATCGCTTCGGTTCCACCAGTGAGGTCGCCATCTTCGAGATGGCCGAGCAGGGCCTCGTCCCCGTATCTGAAACGGCGTCGCTGTTTCTGAACAGCCAACATGCCGACGCGCCCGGGCAGGTCATCACCGTCTCGATGGCGGGCAGCCGGCCCTTCTTCTTCGAGTTACAGGCGTTGACCTCCCCCAATGCCGGCTTCGGCGCACCGCGCCGCACCGCCAACGGCATGGACGTCAACCGCCTGGCCATGCTCTTGGCCGTTCTGGAGCGCCACGGCGGACTGCATTTTTCCACGCAGGATGTTTATGCCAATGTGGTAGGCGGCTTTCGCACCGAGGAGACGGCCGCCGACCTGGCATGGGTCGCCGCGCTGGCCGGAAGCCTCCTGAGCAGGAGCTGGGGCCGCGACACCGTCATTTTCGGCGAGGTGGGCCTGGGGGGCGAAATTCGCTCCGTCGCACAGGCCGACCGACGGGTTATTGAAATCGAGAATCTGGGCTTTCGGCGTGCTATCCTGCCGAAAGACGCGAAGTTAGGTCGAGCCACAGGTCGGCTGTTGTTGGAGGCTGTAGGAACGCTGGGCGAATTGCTTAGATTGTTATGACAAATCACGAGCAGGGGCTTTATCCCGTTGTTAACTTTATCACGATTGAAGTCCCCGTCCATCCGTGGTAACCTAGATGTGGTATGGTTTGGGTCTGAATTGTTTTGCATCCCAAGAGCGACTCTCCTGCCTGGCGAATTTGGGAACCGTTTCCAGCTTTGAGACGGCGGTTCGGCTTGCTGTGGAATTCTGGACTGCGAAGGGAGGTGAGATCGTGTGACACTGTTAATCACGGTTCGGATTCTGTTCATCATTACCGCCGCGGTGTTCGGCTTCGTCATCAGCGTGGTGGTGAATGAATCGGCTCCAGCCATGGCCGACCATCTTTATTGGGCGGCGGCGGGATTCTTCTTTTCTGCACTCATCGTCTTCATCGAAGTTCAAACCCGCAAAGCGCATCCCAAGGAGCTGGTGATCGGGGCCGGCGGCCTGTTGGCCGGACTTTTGATCGCGCAGATGATCTGCGGAGCGGTGCCCCTGTCGGTGTTCGCCTCGGACTCGCGCAACGCCTGGCTGGCGGCGCGCATCTCGATCTATTTGGTATTGGGCTACGTCGGCCTGGTGGTGGCGCTGCGCTACGTGGACCGCTTCGACTTTTCCAACACCAAGTTCTTCACCAATCCCGCTGGACGGCTGGCGGGCTGCAAGATCCTGGACACGAGCGTTTTGATCGATGGGCGCATCGTGGACGTGGCCCGGACCATGTTTCTGGACGGAGTCATGGTGATTCCCAGTTTCGTGCTTTTGGAGCTGCAGGCGATCGCGGACTCGTCCGACGGCCTGAAGCGCAAGCGCGGACGGCGCGGGCTGGACATCGTCAAACAGTTGCAGGGAGTGGTCGAGGACAATCTTGAGATCGTGGAGCGCGCGCTGCCGCGCGGGGCGCGCGTGGACGAGATGCTCGTTATGCTGGCCAAGGAGGTCGGCGGCAGCATCCTCACCAACGACTACAATCTCAACAAGCTGGCCCAGATCCACGAGGTCAAGGTACTCAACATCAACGACCTGGCCAACTCGCTTAAGCAGGTGGTGCTGCCGGGCGAGGAGCTGGAAGTCTACCTGGTCAACCAGGGCAAGGAAGAGGGGCAGGGCGTCGGCTACCTGGACGATGGGACCATGGTCGTCGTCGACGGGGGAGCGCACTTCCTGAACCGCAAGCTGCCGGTCACGGTCACGAGCGTGCTGCAGACGGCGGCGGGACGGATGATCTTTTCCAAGTTGAAGGGCCAGGCGGAAGCGATGGCGCGTTGAGATGGAGCTGCGGGTCGGTATCGGCTACGACGCCCATCGGCTGGCGGCGGGGCGCCGGCTCGTCCTGGGCGGGGTGGATATTCCGCACGAGCGCGGGCTTCTGGGTCATTCGGACGCGGACGTGTTGGCGCACGCCATTACGGACGCCATTCTGGGCGCGCGCGCGCTGGGCGACATCGGGCATTATTTCCCTCCCTGCGACGAGCGTTGGAAGGACGCCGCCAGCCTGGACCTGTTGCGGCGCGTGCTGGCCCTGCCGGAACTGGCCGGTTGGCAGGTTGTCAACGTGGACAGCGTGGTCGTGGCCGAACGGCCGCGCCTTTCGCCGCACGTCGCCGAAATGACCCGCCGCCTGTCCGCAGTCCTCGGTTGTCCCGCCGAATGCGTCTCCATCAAGGCGACTACCAACGAGGGCATGGGCCCCGAGGGCCAGGGCGAGGGCATCACCGCCCGCGCCGTCGTCCTGCTCAAAAAAGAGACGTGACAGCTTCGTCCAACTGCGCTAGCTTGCGCGTTCTATATGACAACACCCATTCCCAACCTTGAGGAGGATTGTCCATCGTGTATCGCATCGTTCTCGGTTTGTTTCTAATCGGCGTTCTCTGCACCACCCCGTGGCGGCGGTGGAATCGGCGACCGCCGTCACGTCCGCGACACAGGAGAAACCCCCGGTGAAACTCGAAGACAAGTTGATTGTGATCAAAACCGCCCAGGGCAAGATCGTCATTGAAACCATGCCCAACCTGGCGCCCAAGCACGTGGAGCGCTTCGTCAGGCTGGCGGAGGAGGGCTTCTACAACGGCTGCACCTTCCATCGTGTGATCCCCGGCTTCATGATCCAGGGTGGGGATCCCAAGAGCAAGGACGACAACCTGGCCGACGACGGCACGGGCAACTCAACGCTGCCCAACCTGCGCGCCGAGTTCAACCAGGTCAAGCACGAGCGCGGCGTCTGCTCGACGGCGCGCACCAACGATCCCAATTCGGCCAACTGCCGTTTCTTCATCATGCACGGCGCCTCTCCCATCTGGATGGGCAGTACACCGTGTGGGGCCGGGTCATCGCGGGCCTGGACGTGGTCGACAAGATCGCCACGCTGCCCAAGAAGATGGGCGACAATCCCGCAAGGCGGCGGAGATGAAGCGCGTCTATACCGTCGCCAAAGAGGACTACCAGAAGGCGGATGCGAGGCGGCCAGCGCACGACCGGCGGGGCGCGGCGTCCCGGTCGCGCCCTCGGCCGGTTTTCAGTGCGGATCGGCCCAGGTAGCCAGCACCGCCAGACCGCCGAAGAAGACGACCCAGAGGATGGACCAGGATCAATCATGGCGGTTCACGATCCCCAGGATCATGCCCATGCCATGGCGATCCCTCCCGGCCTGGGGCGTCTCGCCGCGCTTGATGGCCGACAGCTCGGCTTTGCCCAGATACCAGGCGAAGGGCCCCAGGATGGCGCAGCAGACAAGTCCCAGGATTCCCAGGACCAATGAGATCATGCCGCGATTGCTGGTCTGTGCGGCGGGCGGGTAAGCTTGCTCCATGTGCATGGCTCCTTTACGGGCCGGCTGCAACCCTTGCGGGTTGGAATTCAGCTTTATTTGGGATGGGAACCAATGGGGCTGACCCGCCTACAATAGCATGCGGCGCCTGATGCGCAAGCCCAAGTTGACGCAAGGCGGGAGGAGGCAGGGCCACCATGCCCGGAGTGGGCACGCTCATCAACGTGATCGCCGTCGGCGCAGACGCGCGCTGGGCATCTTCTTTGGGCGTCGGCTCACGGATGCGCTGCGCCGCGTCGCCCTCCTGGGGCTGGGCCTGGCCACGCTGCTGATCGGCTTCAGTCTTGCCCTGGCCGCCGAGCACATCATGGCCCTGGTCGTCGCCATCGCCGGCGGCTGGCATCCTGGGGCACCTCCTGGGATGTCAGCGCGACTGGACCGATTGGGCCAATGGCTGGGTCAACCGTTTCGGCGGCGATGAGGGCCGCATCAGCCGCGGATTCGTGACCGCCAGCCTGCTGTTCTGTGTCGCTAAACGACATGACGCTCGTCGGCTGCATTCAGGACGGCGCCGCCGGAGACTACGAAACCTGGCCGTCAAGTCCATGCTCGACTTCTTCGCCAGCATGGCGCTGGCTTCCGCGCTCGGATGGGGCGTCCTGCTTTCGGTCCTCACCATCATCGTCTACCAGGGCGGGCCAGACGCTGGCCGCGGCGTTCCTGAAGCGACTTCATGGCCCCGGTCTACCAGACGGAGATCTTCGCCGTGGGCGGGCTTATGATCGTCGCCATCGGCTTGAAACTGCGATCTGCGCAGGTGTCCAACGGCGGATTATCTGCCCGCGCTGGTTCTTTCGGCGCCGCTGGTTTGGCTGGAGACGGCTTTGAAAACCTGGATGAGCGCGTAGCGCTCGTCCCTCGTAATCAGTCCGCGAACGTATCCTCGATATACTTGCGCGCGGCCAGGGCGGCGGTGACGCCGTCCCCGCACGAGCAGGCCAGTTGCCGCATGGCCTGGCTGCGATTGTCCCCGCAGGCGAAAAGCCCTGGCAGACTCGATGCGCATCTGCAAGTCCACCTGAGAGTCCATGCTCGTCCAGCCTCGACCAACTCCACCAAGTCGGTGTTGGGAAGATATGGCCCACGAAATGAAGACGCCCTGGCCAGGGAAGTTTCGCTCTGCCCCGTCTTGACGTCGCGCAGCCAGCCGCCGGTCACGCCTCTTTCGTCGCCCAGGATTTCCGACCACGGTGTTCCAGATGACGGCGCCCTTGGGGTCGGAGCGCTCCGGAGATGATCAGGGTGGCAATGGAACCTGGTCGCGGCGGTGTACGATGGTGACCTTGGAGGCGAAGCGGGTGAGAAAATGCCCCTCCTCGACCGCGGCGTCGCCGCCGCCGACCACGACCAGTTCCTGGTTGCGGAAGAACGGTCCGTCACAGGTGGCGCAATACGAGACGCCACGGCCGGTGTACTCCTTTTCGCCGGGGCAACCCAGAAAACGCGGGGAGGCGCCGGTCGCCAGAATGACCACCTTGGCCGTCTCCGTACCCCCGTCGGTCTCCAGATGGAAGACGCCGTCGCCTTTCGACAGGGCGGTGACGGCGCGGTTTTCGATGGTCAGACCGAACTTGACCGCCTGCCGCCGCAAGAGCTCTGTCAATTCCGGTCCGCTGACCGCCTCGGGGAAACCGGGGTAGTTTTCCACTTCGTTGGTCAGGGAAATCTGGCCGCCCAGCACCGACCGCTCAAATAGAACGGTGTCCAACTGGTTGCGGCAGGTATAAACGGCGGCGGCCAGCCCGGCGGAGCCGCCGCCCACGATGATCACGTCGCGCATGAGTCTTTACCTCCCAATCGTAACTGGGGGCTTGAGGTTAAGCAAAAGGCGAAGGAATTGCAAGGCGAACAAGGGCCGCGTGGAGTGCGGCTGCTTGCTGCCGCGCCGGCGTCGTATGGAGTGCGCCTGCTTGCCGGCGCGGGCAAAGTAGAGCATCCCTTCCCATGAAGTGGAGAGCCAGAGCCGCATTGGGGGAGTCTGCCGCATCAAAATCGCCCATCGACGCGCGGCTTCGCCGCCGCTCAGGGCTTTGGGCTTTGGTTCTTGCCTCTGCCCAGGGCCGGTCGCCGCCCCCGCAGTTTCCAGTAGGTCTTGAAGAGCTCGCGGAAGGCGCGCAGGATCACCTTGAGACTGCCGCCCGACTGCACGCCGGCGCGGCGCGGATAGTGGTGCACGCCGACCTCGGTGTAGGAGAGGCCCTTGCGCGTCAACTTGGCCAGGAGTTCCACCGTCACCATCGCGCCTGCCGTCTCCTGGAAGAGATCGGCCAACAGGTCGCGGCGGATCAGCTTGAAGGCGCAATCCAGATCCCGCAGGCGAAATCCAAACAGGATGCGGATCAGCAATCCCCACGCCTTGGCGAAGAGCAGCCGGTGCAGCGGGTCGGCGCGCTTGATGCGATAGCCGAAAACCGCGTCGTACTGGCCGTAGTGGGGAAAAAGCAGGTCCAGTTCGGTGACGTCAAACTGGCCGTCTCCGTCGGTGAAAAACACCGCCTCGTGGCGCGACTCTCGAATACCCGTCCATACGGCGCCCCCGTAGCCTTTGTTCACGTCGTGATGGACGGCGCGCACCTCGGGATACGCGCGGGCCAGCTCGTCCGCCCTCTCGCGGGTTCCATCCGTGCTGCCGTCGTTGACGATGATGACTTCAAAAGTCAGCCCCGGCTTGCCGCGCAGAAACCGCACGGTCTTCTCCGTGAGCGGACCGATGTTGTCCACCTCGTTGTGGGCGGGGAAGAAAACCGAGAGGCTCCTGGGAACGGGCATGGACGCGACAGCCGATCCGGGTGATGATTTCACGGCGTATTTAGCCTTGGGCTGCGGCCCCTGTCAAGCCGCAGCGTCGGCGCGCCTTGAAATCGCGGCTGACGGATGCTAGATTGCGGGCCGTGAATCGTGATTGACCCTGTGATTTCTGGAGAATCATGAAGCGCCTCAATTTTCCGGTCGCAGCGGCGGGCCTCTCCGTCCTTGTGGGAGCGGTGGTTTTTTCCCTGGGAGGATGCGCCCGCAGCGGCGACGTGGGCGGCATCATCGTCCCCAACAAGATCATCGGCACGGTCGAAGGCAAACCTCTCACCCAGGGATGGTTCATCGACCGCTTCTTCGAGTTCTCCAAGCGTGAGGCCTTCTACCAGGCGGCGGGCAGCGAGACCGCCTGGATGACGCGCGAGGCGATGAGGTTTCTGGCCGACGAAAAGCTGGCCGAGTCGGCCCGGCGCCTGGGCCTGGACCAGACGCGCGAGTTCACCGACGCCCTGGAAGAAAGGACCAACGAACTCCTGATCCGGGACTATCGCTCGCACCGGCTCTACGGCAACATTCGCGTCTCGCGTCAGGACGTGAAACGCTTCTACGAAGACAACCGCGAGGACTTCACGCGCCCGGACCGCTATCGGTTCAACTATATCGCCATCAGCAAGACGCGGCGGCCGCCGTTGGAGGCCCGGCGCATGGCCGAGGAGGCCTACGGCATCATCAAGGCGGGCGGCGACTTTCTGGCGGTAGCTCACGACTTCTCCGACGTCAATCCCTTCCGGAAGCTGATGGACTTCGAGGTCTCCGCGGGCCAGCGCAAGGTTTCTCCGGTGCTTTTGGAAACGCTGGCCGCCCTGTCGCGGGGCAAAATCAGCGGGATCGCGGAGAGCGACGAATATTATTACATCGTCAGGCTTCTGTCGGTCACCCAGGGAATGACGGCGCCGCTGGCGCAGGTGGAGCCGATGGTGCGTTCGGAGATTTTCCGCCGCCAGGCCACGCGCGTGCGCGCGGCCTTCCGCGAGAAAATGGAACGGGCGCAGGCGCTCAAGATCGAACTCAACGACTCGCTGGTGCGGCGGCGCGAGTCCTCGCCGCGCGACATCGTGCTCTCCATCCGCGAGCGCAACGGAGACGAGATCCTGCTTTTGACGCTGGGGGACTTCTCGCGCCTGGCCTCCGAGTTCACGGACGTGCGCGACCAGGTCGAGTTCCTGCACGAACTGGCGGAAAACGAGCTCATCCGCCGCGCCGCCGCCGACGAGAACTTCCGTGAGAGCGACGTGGTGAAATACGACCTTGCGCTCTGGGCCAACCGCCTGCTGGCCGAAGCCTACCTGCAGCAGCGCGTCAACGACGAGCTGCCCGCCCGCATCACCGAGGAGAAGATCGACCAGTGCCTGGCGGAAACTCCGGGACTCAACCAGACTCTGCGGCAACTGCGCGCTTACATCATCACCCAGCGGGCCGAGATCACCGACCTGACCGACCGGGTGGAAAAATACGCGGCCATGCGCCTGGCGGAGAACCAGACCTGGGACGTTTTGGGCAAGATCGTGCGCGGGTTGGATTTCCGCATCGCCGCCCAGCTCTATTCGGACGATCCCTCGTTTCGCAACGGCGGCGACGTGGGCGTGGTCTACTCGGGTCCCATGGGGCGGCGCTTCGACGAAGTCGCCTTCCGAATGCAGGAGGGGGAGATTTCCGATCCGGTGGAATTGCAGGACGGCTACATGCTGATCTGGGTGGATCGCGTCTTTCCCGAGGAGCCGCTGCCCGCCGAAGAGGCCCGCCGCCGCGCCCGCGAGCGCCTGAAGACGTTGGAGACCGACGAAATCCGCCTCGAGGAATACCGCAAGTTCACCGAGTCCATGACCGGCGATTGGGACGCCGCCGCGCTCCAGGAGACCGCCGACGTCATCAAGGACCTGGACGGCGACAAGGCGCTCGTCCTCTACCGCCAACGCTACGGGATGTAGTTCCGATCGCGGCTTTCGCGGCGGCAGCAATTCCGAACTTGAGAGGGACGCCAGCGCGTGAACCCCCGGCGCCATCGCATCCTCTTGTTCGCCATCGTGTCGGGAGTCGCGCTGGGACTCCTGTGCGGCGTCGCCCTGCCCCAGCTGGCCGTCCATTTCAAACTGCTCGGCGATCTCTTCCTTCGCATGCTCAAGATGATCGTGGTTCCGCTGGTGCTGACCTCGATCATGGTCGGCATCTCGTCGTTGGGCGACGTGCGCCGCATCGGCCGCATGGGAGCCCTCACTCTGGGTTACTATCTCTCGACGACCCTTATCGCGGTTTGCCTGGGGATCATCCTGGTCACTGCGATGCAGCCCGGCCGGGGCATCTCGCTGGACACCAAGCACGAGATCGCGGGCCTGGAGCGCATGGGCATGGCGGGCGAGGAGGGCGAGGCTCCGCCGACCGGCCTGCTGCTGGCCTGGCGCTTCCTGTTGGACATGCTCAATCGCATGGTCGCCGACAATCTCTTCGACGCCATGGCGCGCGCCGACATTCTGCCGTTGATCGTATTTGCATTGATCCTGGGCGGCGTCCTGACGACCCTGGGCAAGACCGGCGAGAATGTGCTGCTCGTGGCGCGCGGCCTCAACGACGCCATCATGCAGATCGTGATGCTCGTCCTATGGTTTGCGCCGGTCGGCATTTTCGGACTGGTCGCGGCGCGCTTCGGCAAGGAGGTGTTGGCGGCGGGCGGGATCGCCGGCGCCGAAGCCATTCTCGCCTCGCTGGGGCGCTACATGAGCGTGGTCCTCCTGGGACGGGCGATTCACGCCGTCCTGTTTCTTCCCATGATTCTCTTCTTCGTGGCGCGGAGGGCGCCGCATCGCTACGCCGGCAACATGCTGATTGCACTCCTGAATGCGTTCGGTTCCGCCTCCAGTTCGGCCACCCTGCCGATCACGATGGAGTGTACGGAAAAGGGCAACCGCGTGTCGCCGCGCGCCGCGCAGTTCGTTTTGCCGCTGGGGGCGACCATCAACATGGACGGCACGGCCCTCTACGAGGCGGTCGCCGCGATTTTCATCGCACAGGCCTATGGACTGGAACTGTCCGGCGCGGCCGTCGTGATCGTGGCCATCACGGCCACGCTGGCCTCCATCGGCGCGGCGGGCATTCCCGAGGCGGGCCTTTTTACCATGGCCATCGTGCTGCAGGCGGTGGGACTGCCGTTCGAGGGGATTGAGCTCATTTTCGTCGTGGATTGGATCCTGGATCGCTTTCGCACCGCGGTCAACGTTTGGGGCGACGCGGTCGGCGCAGCCGTGGTCGAGCGGCTGGATGCGGCGTAGCGGCGACATCCTGTCGCCGCTACGGCGTATAATATCGGCGATAGAGCTCGGCCGTCGCTTCGGCGGTCCGGCGCCACGTACGCGTCCCCCACTTAAGCACGACCTCACGTGGTGGAGGCGGGGGAAGCCCGTGCGCATACAGCTCGCAAAGGCGCGTCGCCAGTCCCTGGGCGTCGCCGGCTGGAAAGTAATGGGCGTCCTCGCCGAAGACTTCCCGATGCACGGGGATGTCGCTCAATAGTACCGGAACGCCGCGCGCCAGCGCCTCGTGGGGCGGCAGATCGTAACCTTCATCCAGCGACGGCGAAACCAGCAGCCCTGCGGTCGATAGAAGTTCATCCCGGTCGGCGTCGGAGAGAAACGGGCGCCGGCGGATGCGGCCATGCGGGGTCGTCTCGTCGCGTTGCGGGAGGGAGCGGCCCGCCAGGACGAGCTCGGGAAGCCCGGTTTCACGCGTGGCGCGCCGATAGGCGGCGGCCAGGAGGTCGGCGCGCTTGCGCGGCTCGCCTGCGCCCAGCATGAGCACGTGGCCGCGCCGCGTTCTATTACTTACTTCCACCGGATCGATGCCGAGAGGAATCACGCTTATCTTCTGCGCGGGAACCGAGAGCCGCTCCTCCACCTGCCGGGCGACGGAGCGCGAATCGACGATCACGACCCGGGCGCGCCGCGTAGAGTCCTGTACCGCCCACGACAGATAGGCGCGCCGCAGCGGGGGGTAATACTGCGGGTACGCCATCATGCCGAGATCGTGCACGGTTGCGATCATGGGGCAGGGCAGGGAAGGCGGGGCGGCCAGCGACAAGGCGTGGAGCAAGTCCAGCCGCTGGCGGCGAAGTATCCGCGGCAGGATTAGGCGCTCGGCGGCGATGCGGCGAAAGCTCCCTCCCGCAGCGCACGCCACGGCCCACGCGTTGTCACTGTCGCGCCAGTTGATGGATTCCAGAAATGCGGGCTGGGCGAAGACCACGAAGCAGGCCAGGCGCCACCTGCGGCAGCCACTGCGCCAGCCGGGCGCGTACGCACCGTTCCCGTGGGCGCAGTCAACCCCGTGGCCAGGAGGCCGATGCAAGGACGCAACGCGCTCATCGCGACGGGTCATTCCACGGATCGCTGCTGTGGTCAGGCGGCGGCTTCCAGTCGGGATCGTTCCAGGGATCGCTGGGCGGGTTTTGCTGCGGAGGCGTCCAATCGGGGTCGCTCCAAGGGTCGCTGTGGATCGAAGGCGCCGCGGCAGGCTCGCTTGGCTTGATCTCGACTTTGCGGCTGCCCAGGCCCAGCGGTCCGGGACGGGCCGCCTCCACCTTCACATTGGCTTGGGCGCGCCGTTCGGCGAAGTATACCGCCCGCGCCGCCGCCCGCTTCCAATCGGCTTCGGTGACCACCCGCCCGAGTATGAAAAGCGCCCCATGCAGCAGCGATCCCAACAACCCCACCGGCCGCCCGTCCGCTCCCACCGGGCGGATGCCGGCCAGCGCCATGCCGATGCTCTTGCCAAACATAAGCGTGAACAGGATGCGATAGGCCAAAACGCCCAAGAGCACCAACAGGGCGTCCGGCGTCCACCACGTGCCGTTTTGCGGATTCCGGCTATAGCTCCAGTAGAGAAATGCGCCCACGGGAACAAGATCGATGACCGCCGCCAGCATCAGCCAAAAGAACCCGGCGCTCTTTTTGACCTCGATGGGGGACTTGAGACGCCGCGCCCGGCCGGTCGAGACCGAAATCATCTGCGAGGTGTCGAAGCTGGCCTCCCACTTGGCCTCGTCTTCCGCGGTCGCGTAACCGAGCGCCTGGGGCGCCGCCTTCTCCGCCTTCTGGCGCAGGCGGTTCTGAATGAACTCAGCCTTGGCGTCCTGGCAGGAGGCGCAAAACGCCACTCCTTCCACCAGCTCGACTTCCCTGCGGGGGAAGTAGTGGTTGCAGCCCATGCAGAGGAATTTGCCGCCCTTTTGCACGTGTTACGGCTCCTGGATCAGCGCCGCCGGCCCACCCGCCTTCTGAGCCTCAAGCATAAAGGAATTGCGTATTTCTTCAAGGCGCTTGTCGCCGATGCCGGAGACTTCGGAGAGTTCGCGCCAGTTGATGAAGCCGCCGCGGGCCTGACGGGCGGCCATGATGCGCTGGGCCATGACCGGCCCGATGCCCGGCACGTCCTGCAGCCGCGCCAAGTCGGCCTGATTCAGGAGCACGAGCGCGCCGTCCAGATGCATCGGCGACGAGGCGACCGGCGCCGGAGCCACCGCCGGCGGAGTGGTCTCGTCGATGACCGCCGCCGCCGCCGAAGCGACCACTTCCGGACGAGGCATCGATTCTCTTTCAGTGAACTGGCTGCGCCCGTAGATCACAACCGGCTGCAGCGGCGGTCGGCTGTCGCGCCAGTGTCGATAGCCGACTCCGCCCGCAATCGCCAGCACCAGCGCGACCACGAGGGTGAACTCCAACCGATCCATCGCGCCTTTCTCCCGGAGAATCCTTCTCTCTGCTTTCGCCGGCGGCCGGCAGCGCATCGCCGCCCTTCGACACGCGGCCCGATGCGACATCGCCTCGCGTCGCTGCGTTTAGGGCGGACCGCTGCTCAGGGACTCGGTCTTGTTTCCATCGTGGCGACGTACCCTGCTGATTCGTCAGACCACGAATGAAATCAATCGGCCCGGCACGTACACGACCTTGCGCACCGGTCTTCCTTCCAGGTGCCGTTGGACGCGTCCGTCGGCGAGCGCCGCGGTCCTGGCGTCGTCCTGCGTCGCGTTGAGGGGCAGGCGCAGCTCGGCGCGCTTCTTGCCGTTGACCTGCACCACGATCTCCACGGTGTCTTCCACGACAAAACGCGGATCATACCGGGGCCAGTTGGACCGGCACACGCGCCCGGGACCGGCGAGCATCTCCCAGCACTCCTCCGCCAAGTGCGGGGCGAAGGGCGAGAGCATTTGCGCCAGCCGCCGCAGCGCGGTCGCCAACACGGCATCGCTTACCTTTTGCTCGTCCCAGGCCACGCGATACAGCTCGTTGACCAGCTCCATGATGCGGGAAATCGCGGTGTTGAACTGGAAGCGCTGCTCGATGTCGTCGGTGACGGCCTTCAACGTCTGGTGCAACCGCTGCGTCAGCGCCAGATCGTCGCCGGCCGGGTGCTCCGGGTCGCTGTCGGGAACCGCCGCCAGCCGGGGCGCATACTTGACCATGAGGCGATAAACACGATCCAGAAAGCGCGAGCATCCGGCCACGCCCGATTCGCTCCACTCCAGGTCCTTCTGCGGCGGGGACGCGAAGAGGATGAACAGCCGCGCCGTATCCGCGCCATACTCTTGGATGATCGCGCCCGGGTCCACCGTGTTGCCCAGGCTCTTGGACATCTTGGCGCCGTCCTTGGTGACCATGCCCTGCGTGACCAGCTTCTTGAAAGGCTCGCTCACGCGCGCAAGCAGGCCCAGGTCGCGCATGACCTTGGTGAAGAAGCGCGAGTAGAGCAGATGCAGGATGGCGTGCTCGATGCCGCCGATGTAGAGATCGACCGGCATCCACTGCTCGGCCAGCGCCTTGTCCCACGGCGCGCGGTCGTTGCGGGCGTCGATGAAGCGCAGGAAATACCACGATGAGTCGAAAAACGTGTCGATGGTGTCGGGATCGCGCCGGGCCGATCCGCCGCACGACGGGCACGCGACATTGAGCCATTCGGGCACGCGCGAGAGCGGCGAGTTGCCGATGGCGGCGAGATCGACTTTTTCCGGCAGGTCGACCGGCAGGTCCTTCTCCGGCACGGGCACAAGTCCGCACTTCCCGCAATGGATGATGGGAATCGGCATTCCCCAATAACGCTGGCGCGAGATCAGCCAATCCTTCAAGCGATACTGAATCTCCGCCTTGCCTTTCCCGCGCCCCTCCAACCACTCAGTGATCTTCATCTTGCCTTCTTCGCTGGACAGACCGGTGAAAGGACCGCTCTCGACCATCATGCCGGGCCCCTCATAGGCGGCGGTCATGTCCGCCTCGCTTTCGGGCACGCCCTCGGCGCGGATCACGATGCGCAGCGGCAGATCGTACTTGCGGGCGAACTCGAAGTCGCGCTGGTCGTGGGTGGGAACGGCCATCACCACGCCGGTTCCGTATTCGACCAGCACGTAGTCGGAGATGTAGATGGGGATGCGCTCGTCGTTGACGGGATTGATGGCGTAGGCCCCCAGAAAAACTCCCGTCTTCTCGCGGTTTTCCGCCATGCGATCCTGGGCGGTCGCCTTGCGCGCGGCGGCGATGTAGTCGAGCGCCGCCTTGCGATGCTGCGGGCTGACCAGTTTTTCCACCAGCGGATGCTCGGGCGCAAAGACCACGTAGGTCGCGCCGAAGAGCGTGTCCGGGCGCGTAGTGAACACGTCGAAGGGATGCTGCCAGCCGTCCGCCGCGCCGATGGCGGTAAACGTCACGCGCGTGCCGACCGAGCGGCCGATCCAGTTGCGCTGCATCGTCACCACACGCTCCGGCCACTCCGTCAACTTGTCCAGATCGTCCAGCAGCTCCTGCGCGTAGTCGGTGATGCGGATGAACCACTGCTCCAGTTGCCGGCTCTCGACGGGGGTGTCCTCGTGCCGCCAGCACATCCCGCCGATCACCTGCTCGTTGGCGAGCACCGACTCGCACTTGGGGCACCAGTTGACGGCGGCCTTCTTGCGATAGACGAGGCCCTTCTCGTACATTTTGAGAAACAGCCACTGGCCCCACTTGTAGTAATCGGGCAGGCAGGTCGCCACTTCGCGGTCCCAGTCGTAGGCCAGTCCCAGGCGCTGCAATTGGCCGCGCATGTCGGCGATGTTGTCCAGCGTCCACTGGCGCGGATGCACGCCGTGCTTTTGCGCGGCGTTTTCCGCGGGCAGCCCGAAGGCGTCCCAGCCCATCGGATGCAACACGGTGCAACCGCGCATGATGAGATAGCGCGCCACCACGTCGCCGATGGAATAGTTGCGCACGTGGCCCATGTGGATGCGGCCGGACGGATAGGGGAACATCTCCAGCACGTAGATGCCCGAGGCGGTCTTTTACGCCGGGCAGACAAACAGCTTTTCGGCCTTCCAGACCTCCTGCCACCTGGGTTCAGCCGTGGCAAAGGGAAAGCGGACGGCTTCCACTTCGGGAGTGCGCGGCGCATTCATGGCAGACAACCTCGAAATCGCAGGCTAGCTTGCTTGCTTGAACGCGAGATTTTATGCGGCTGCCGCGGGGATGTCTACTTGATTTTGCAGTAGTGTAGGGTGCGCACTGCGCACCGCCCAGGTCAATTCGTGCGCCTCACCTCACCTCATCGCACTCGTTGGTCTCGCACAGGTAGGGCTCGCAATAGGCGCCCACGAGGGCTCGAAAGCCACAGACGACCATGAGGAACACGAGTGAGAAACCGAAGATCGTCATGCCCAGTGCGTCGCGACTGAACAGACCCCAACCGCCTGCCGCTATTCCCGCGAACCCCAGTCCGCGGGTGAAGTAGTCCAGGAAACGAAGCCACTGGTATCGCCGAAAGGAAAGCGGCGCGACGTTCCTGCGACGGGATACGAAATAACAGACCACCAGCAAGGGCAGGACTGCGGCCATGAGGCACGTTCCGACGGCGACCGTCTGCGCGAAAATGCTCCAATCCTCGGTGTAGTAGTCGAATGCCAGCATACCGGCAAGGACCACGGCCATTAGGAAGAACAGGGATTTCGAGGGAAACCACTTCATGTGAGTACAATACCGCCGAACCAAGACAGGGTCAACGCGCACCTGAGCCAGAGTACGGTTACTAAAGTCGCAGTGCCGTGGCACGCAATCTGGAACTGGCAGCCCTGAACGAAATGTGTACCCCACCCCGACAGCCCTGAGTCTTACAATAAACCACCCTCAGCATTCGAGCGAAGGCCGAAGGCCGAAGTCGAAGTGCGGCCTCGAGCCGGCATTGTGATCTGCACAGCCGTTGCCAGCGGCGCAGCCGCGCGCAACTACCGGGTTCTGATGCCACACAAATGATAGCCACAGTAGTACGTTGGTCCTCCGCGTGCAAGCCGACGCTCGACACGCTGCTTCGCAGCCGCTCAGGCCTGTCGGTTTCGGTTCTGCGTCGCTGGTACGTTGACACTGACTTGCAGTCGCCTTACATTCCTTTCGTGCGCGTGACGCCTTGCACCTGTCAATCTCTTGGCCGCGCCTCAGCTGGTTGGGGAGCGCTCCTCCTTTGCCTGCTTCACGTGACGCCGGTTCTCGCCCAGACGCCGACCCCGATTATCCCCCAAGCCCAGTTGACGCAGTTCACCAACGCGCGCAAGATCGTGCTCTACCAGCACTACGCCTACCTGGCCGACCAGTCGCAGGGAATCGCCGTCGTGGACATCGCCGATCCCAGCGCGCCCCGATTTCTGCGTTTCGCGCCCATCCCCGCGGGCGAACAGGGCGGCGGCTGGATCGGCGACCTGGCCGCGGGCGACGGATACCTCGTCGCCAGCAACGACGTCCGCGAGCGGCTCTACTTTTACAGCTTGGCCGATCCCGAGCGTCCCGTCGTGGTGGGGCCGGGCCGCGGCTCCAGCGTCTATCCCCACTCCGGCTTGATCATCCGCAACGGACGCCTGTGGGTCTCCGGCGGCGACCGGCGCCTGGAGGTGTATGACCTTACCAACCTCAACGCGACGCCCAGGATTTATCTTCTCAGCCAGTTCGACGCCAACCTGGCCTTCGACATCGCGCAGTCGCCCAACGGCGCCTTCCTTTCGGGTCGGCGGTTCGACGGCAATTACGCCGTCATCGCCCTCAACGACGCAAATTATCCCGACCTGGCTTCGCCGGCGTGGGAGAGCGTCGCCTTCAGCGTCAATCCCGTTTCGTCCTACACGCTGCGCTGCGCCTGGCGCAACAATCATCTCTTTGCGGCGTCGTCCAGTTTTCTCAACATCATGGCGGCCACCGAACCGCGGCTCCTGCGGCGCGTCAACAGCGTGAGCGTGGGCCGGCAACTCCTGGACGTGGCGCTTTCAGAGGAGGGCTACGCGGTGGTCTCCCACGTGCTCTCGTCCGGCCTGTCCCTGATCGACGTGCGTGATCCGGCGGGGAACATCCCCGGCCTTCCCAATCCGGCGGTGGTGCGGCGACTCATCCCCAATCCGGGAGGTGGTACGGTCCTGCCCTCGCTGGCGATTCGCGGGCGCACGCTGTTCGCCGCGGGCAGCGAAGTCGCCGGACTGCAAGTGTACGACCTGGGGCCGCACAGTTCCGCCGGCCATCTCACGATGCGACGCCCACCTTCACCCCACGCCGACGCCCACTCCCACGCCGACGCCCACGCCGGGCAGCGCCGACCTGAACCGCGACGGCGTGGTGGATGACCTGGACCTCTTGATTCTCCACGGCCAGCATCGCGGCGGGAAGTCCGGTCAAGATTAGCTTGATCGCGCTCGCCGGCGATTGACAAGGCAGTCGTTTTGGTATAAACCATCATCGAGCCGTCCCAGCGGGAATGCACAAGCAGCGCAACCGGACAGGACCGGCTCGTGCCCGCTTTTTCCGAGCGCTCAAGTAACTGAGGGAGACCGCACCTCTTGCACTACGAAGTGCGTAGAATCGGGGACGTGGCGGTCGTGGAGATGTCCGGCGAATTGTCCAGCCGGTATTCTCCCGACATCCGCCGCCGCATCGAGGCCGTCACGACGCCGCTGGATGCGCCGATCGTGCTGGACTTCGCCCGCGTGGTGTACATCGACAGTTCGGGGTTGGGGGCGCTGATTCTGCTGCAGCAGCAACTGGCGCAGCGCAATCAGCGCATGTTGCTCATCAATCTTACGCCGCAGGTCAAGCGCGTGTTCGACAAGGTCAACCTGCATCGCATCCTGGTGGTCTGCCCGAGCCTGCCGGAGGCGTTGTTCGCGCTCAAGAACAAGCGCGTGGTCATGCTGATTTCGCGCGGGGAGAGCCGCGCCTTCTACGAGGAGCTGCTCAAGGTCAACCACCTGGCGGTGCAGGCGGCCGGGGACGGCGAGACGGCGCTCTCCATGCTGCGCGCAGGGCCCGTGGACCTCTTTCTTGTCGACGTGGCGGGAAACCGGGAGGGAATCCGCCGCTTGCTCGCAACCAAGCAGCGCGAAGCGGAATTGGCCCGCATTCCCACCGTGGTCGTCCTTATAGAGCAGAATGACCAGGCCGCGCTGGCCGGCCTGGGCGTTTCCGAGTTCTTTCACGAGCCGTTCGAGGTGGATCAGTTCATCGACGCGATCCGCCGCCTGGCCTGATCCATGATGGGCGGGGTCGCCATGGCTCGCCGCAGCTGTCATTTCGACCGCAACTGTCATTTCGACCGCAACTGTAATTTCGACCGCAGGGAGAAATCTTCTCCGCCCCGCCGGCTCCTGGCCGTCCTCGTGCCCCTATTGTGGATGGCTGCGGGAAGCGCCTCTGCACAGGAGGGCGCCGCCTACCAGGTCGGCGACACCATGCTGGAGGTGACGCGCGGCGTCTTTACCTACCAGGTCGCCGAGAAGATCGGCCGCCTCACCGGCGTGGACGGCGGCGACGTCAACGTCATCTTCGGCGACCGCTCCATCACCGCCCGCGAGATTATCGTTCGCCACCAGGCCGCCAAGGTCACCCTCATTGAGGCCAGCGGCTCCGTCATCCTGTACGACGCGGGGAACCTGGTCTTCGCCGAGGAGGTCGTTTATGACGCCAGCCGGCAGCACTTCACCCTGCGCGAGGCCCGCTTTTCCACCGACTCCTATTTCCTGACCGGCGAGAGAATCGAGATCACCCCGGAAAAGACGGTCGTCGTCCACAGGGGCACGCTGACTACCTGCGACCTGGTCGAGCCGCATTACCTGGTGGTCAGCGATCGCATCGTGGTCAAGCCGGGCGTGCGTTACTGGACCTACGGCACGACCTATCGCGTGCACAACCTGCCGGTCGGCTGGCTGCCGTACTTCACGCGCTCGCTGCGCCGGCGGGATTTCGCCTTCTTTCTCTATCCGGGCTATTCCAGCAAGAAGGGCGCGACCGCCTACGGGCGCTTTCTCTATCACTACAACACCTACCTGCGGCCCAACGTGTACGTGGATTACTTTGAGAACCTGGGCGTGGGATACGGCGTCAGCAACCGCTATCACGCCCCCGGCGACGACGGTTACGACCGGCTGTGGGGACGCGTTTACGGCTACCGCATCGACCAGGACGACGAGGACGACCAGTATCTCTTTGACGGGGACCGCTACAAGATCGCGGGTTACCACTGGCAGAAGCTGCCCTACGATTTTCTCCTAACGGCGCGCTATCAGCATCTTTCGGACCGGGATTTCAACCAGGATTTCGAGCAGGAGGAGAAAGCCAAGGGCTGGAACCAGGACGATCTCGAGCTGGAGCGCAACTCGTATATCAACCTGGCTCGCACCCAGGACCTCTACAATTTTCGCATCTTCGCCAAGCACCGCCTGGACGATTTCTTTCTTTCGACGCTGCCGGACACGGAGCACTCGCCGGAGGTGCGCTTCGAGCTGAAGCGGGACCTGTTGTCCGATTCGCTGCCGATCTACTACTATGCCACGGCGGACGTGGGACGCTTCCGGCGCGAGGCCGGAGCCGGTCTGGACGGCCGTGAGACGCTGTTCATCGACGAGGTGGACCGGGCCGACCTCAACCTGGAGTTCTCCGCGCCGTTCTCTCTCATGCCGGCGCTGCGGGCGATTCCCTTCGTCAATCTGCGCGCAACCGAGTATCAGGACCCCCAAGTCCGCCGCCGCTCCTTCGTTTCAACGCCCCTCCTGCCGCAACTGCCCGAGAACAACCTGGTCGAGTACGAGTTCGACGACGCCACGCGCCTCTTGGGTCGCGGCGGAATCGCCTTTCAGACCCGCCTCGCCCACCACTTCGATTCCTTTCTGGATAACCAGTACGAGAAGACCCGTCTCGTCATCCAGCCGCGCTTCACCATCGAGGGCTGGACCATGAGCGACGAGCTGCAGGACATCGACTACGGCGCGCCCGATCCGGCGCTGGGCGTGACCCGCGTCACCAAGGAACCGGTCGCTTTTCCCTTTATCGACGCAACGGATCTGTATCGTGAAGACGAGGGCCATCTTGCCTACCGGCTGGACGCCAAGTTGCAAGGCAAGCGCGCCGGCGGCGGTACCCAGGACGTGGTGCGCGCCGCTCTCTCCAGCGGATACTTTACCGACAGCGAACGCACCGACGAGCACGAGGACCTGGTGGCCGAGTTCTTCGTGCATCCCAACGACTGGCTTTCCTTCACCTCCTACAGCCAGTACGACATCAACCGAGACGAATCGCGCGCCAACTACGCCGGTGTCACCTTCCTTCGCCTGCCCGCGCTGCCGGCGACCATGCTTACGCTCGGGTGGTCCGAATACGATCCCATCGAGGGCCAGGGCCAGGAGCATCTGAACCTCTCCCTCTTTCATCCCGTCAGCGACAAGTGGACGCTGGCTTTGGACAACCGCTTCGACCTGGACGAGGGCACCAGCCGCAAGACCAGCGTGCGCCTGACCCGCGACCTGCACGACTGGTGGTGGGACATCCTGCTGCGGCAGGACGACCGCGAGAACCGCGACAGCGAGTTCGAGATTTCCACCCGCGTGCGGCTCAAGTTCCCCGACGACGAGGACCATTCCCTGCGCGAACTGGCTGAGCGCCAGGCCGTTCCCTACTGAGCGCATGATGAACTACCCTGTCATTTCGACCGCGAGCCAAGTCCCTTCGACCTCGGCTGTCAATTCCACCGCAGACGTCCTTTCGACCGTATCTGTCCTTTCGACCGTACCTGTCCTTTCGACCGTATCTGTCCTTTCGACCTTATCTGTCATTTCGACCGTATCTGTCATTTCGACCGAAGGGAGAAATCTTCACCGGGCCATCCATGAGCAGTAAATCGATCTCGCTGATTCTGGGCGTGCACAACCACCAACCGCTGGGCAATTTCCAGTCGGTGTTCGAGCGCTCCTACCCGAAGGGATACGCGCCGTTTCTGTCGGTGCTTTCGGAGTTTCCCGAGATCAAGTTCTGCGTGCACAACACGGGTATTCTGTATGACTGGTACGAGGAGCGCCATCCGGACTATCTGGCGCGCCTGTCCGACCTTGCGGGGCGCGGCCAGGTGGAAGTTCTGGCGGGCGGATATTATGAGCCGATTCTGCCGGTCATTCCCGAAACGCATCGTTTGGGACAGATCAAGAAGCTGTCGCAGCGCGTGAAGGAGCTGTTCGGCCGGGCGCCGGAGACGCTGTGGATGACGGAGCGCGTCTGGGAGCCGCATCTGCCCTCCAGCCTGGTGCGCGCCGGCATCCGCGCCGTATTGATGGACGATACGCACTTCAAGCTCTCCGGCCTGTCGGACGCGGACCTGCTCGGATATTACATCACCGAGGACGTGGGACTGGGGCTGGCGGCGTTCCCCATCGACAAGCAGTTACGCTACACCATCCCCTTTCGAGAGCCGGACGAGACCATCGCCTACCTGCGCAATCTGGCGGACGAATCCGGCGAGCGGCTGGTCGTGATGGTGGACGACGGAGAGAAGTTCGGCATCTGGCCGGGGACCCACCAGTGGGTTTACGAGGAGGGCTGGCTGCGGCGCTTCCTCTCCCGGCTTACGGAAGAACGCGAATGGTTGCATACCACGACCTTCAGCGAGGCCCTGGCGCGGCTGCGACCGCTGGGCGTTGTGTACCTGCCGACGGCCAGCTACGCCGAGATGATGACGTGGGCGCTGCCGGCGGAGGCGTCGCGCGCCCTGGAAAACGTCCAACACGAATGTCCCGACGCCGAGTATCAACGCTTCCTGCGCGGCGGTTTCTGGCGCAACTTCCTGGCCAAGTATCCCGAGGCCAACGACATGCACAAAAAGATGCTGTGGCTCTCGGAACGCACCGCCAAGTTGAAGGCGGCGCAGCAGAAACCCATCCTGGACTGGATCTGGCGCGGACAGTGCAACTGCGCCTACTGGCACGGCCTCTTCGGGGGAACCTATCTCAACCATCTGCGCGTGGAGACCTGGCGCAACCTCCTGTCGGCGGAGTGCGCGCTGGATGCGGCGGAGGGCGGACCGGCCGACGGCATCGAGATCGAGCACGAGCCTCTCTCGGCTTCGGGCGACGCCCGGTTGCGCGTACGCAGTCGGGACCTCTCGCTCGTCCTCAACCTGTCCGCGGGCGGCTCGCTCCTGGAACTCTCCGACAAGCGCCTCCAGTTCAATCTCTGCAATACCATGACCCGCCGCCCCGAAGCCTATCACGACAAGTTGCGCGCCCTGCCGCAACAACCGCCGGCGTCCGGCGTCGCCTCCATTCACGACATCGTCAAAGTGAAGGAGGCCGGCCTGGCGGAGAAACTTATCTACGATCGCTATCGCCGCGTCTCGCTGATCGAGCACTTTCTGCCGTCCGAGTGCGCGCTCGACGACTGGGTGGGTCTCACCTATCGCGAGCTGGGGGATTTTGCGACCGGCGCCTGGAAGTGGGAAGCGGGACCGGTGCGCGAGGGGATGCGGGGAGTGCTCCTCTCGCGCCTGGGTGCGGTCGAGGCGGACGGACAGGGCCTCCCCGTGCGGGTCGAAAAGCGATTGCGCCTGCCCTCGCGCGGCGCCGAACTGCTTGTCGAGTATCGCATCATCAACGAGTCCCCGACCCGCCTGGATGCCCTCTTCGGCAGCGAGTGGGGCTTCTCGCTTCAGGCCGGAAACACACCCGACAGGTATTACGTGATCGAGGGGGCCGACCTGGGCGACGACAACCGACTCGGCAGCGTGGGCGAGACCCCGGACGTCCGCCGCTTTTCCCTGCGCGAGGATTGGTTGGGGTTGGCGGTTGAGGTCGAGCTGGAACATCCGGCGCGCCTCTGGCGTTGCCCGGTAGAGACCGTCTCCAACTCGGAGGACGGCTTCGAGCGCGTCTATCAGAGCAGCGTGGTGCTGCCATTGTGGCGTCTCAACCTGGCGGCGGGCGAAGCCTGGAGCGGCAAAATTGTGTTGACGCTGGCTGCCCGCCGTGAATAATTAACGCCGGACAACCGACGGACCTGCAAATCCTGTCAGGAGACCGACTCGATGGCCTCAGTCGTGGATGCGCTGATTGAGAACTTCCAGTGCAGCAAGTGCCGCAACCGCACCTGCGTCACGCGCGAGGTCTCCGTTTCCAAGGGCGGGCTGCTCAATGAAATCCTGGGACGTGGAGGCCGGCGCGTTTCCAACCACGAGGCCAACTCGGAAAACCCGCCTGATCCGGGGGACAAGTATCTGTACGTGACCTGCGGGCTGTGCGGCTATACCGAAGTGTACAGCCTGGCGATTGCGGCGTACGCGCGAGAGCGCAAGGCGGCGGTCGTCAAACCGCAGGAAAAACCCGCGGCGCTGCGCATCGTCGGCGACCGCCCCGCCGTGCGTTGATGCGCCTGGGCGCCCATCTCAGCATCGCCAAGGGCCTTCCGTCCGCGCTCGATCTCGCCCTCAAACATCAGTGCCAGTGCCTGCAAGTCTTCGTCGGCAACCCCCGCTCCTGGAAAACCGCTCCACTGCCCGACGAGGCGGTCGAGGCTTTTCGGCGTCGTCGTGCTCAACTGGCCCTGAAGACCAGCACCCGTATCGAGCCTGTGGTCGCGCACATGCCTTACCTGCCCAATCTCGCCTCGTGCCGACGCGACGTGTACCGCCTCTCGCGGCAGGCGCTGGCCGATCAACTGGATCGCTGCGCCCGCCTGGGTCTTGAGTATCTCGTCGTTCACATGGGCAAGCACGAGGGCCGATCGATCCCGCAAGCCCTGGAGCGCATGGCCCGCGCCATCGGGAAGGTCTTGCGGGCATACTCGGGCGGTACCATGCTGCTCTTGGAGAATACGGCGGGGCAGGGAACCGAAACCGGTCGTACCATGGAGGAAATCGGCCAGCTCCTGCGGCGGCTTGACGACCCCCGCGTGGGCGTGTGCCTGGATACCTGCCATCTCTTCGCGGCGGGTTACGACCTGACCGAGGCAACCGGTCTGAAACAGCTCGTGGATGAGATTGAAACCTCGTTCGGCTGCACGCGAGTGCACGTCCTGCACGTGAACGACAGCAAGAAGCCCTGCGGCAGCCGCGTGGATCGCCACGCCCATATCGGCGAAGGCTGCATCGGCGAGGCGGGCTTTCGGCGGGTACTGGTCCATCCTGTCTTTCGCCGTCTCCCCGCCATTCTGGAAACGCCTCAGGACGATCCGGGCGACGTGGACCGCAACCTGGCGCGCTTGCGGGCCTGTCTTCGCCGCCCGAGGCAACGCGCGATTGAGCCGGCAGGCCGGGCGGAGTAGGATGGGGTCCAGAATGCCGGAGGGCGCAACACCGAAATGAAAACGCTGGCAGGCATGATGCACGTGACGGCGGCGATGGGGCCTTTGCCGGCCAGTGGCGAATTCTTGCCGCCCCGACTCGCGCCGACCGAGCCGACGCTGCTCGTGGTCGGTATTCTCGGCGTCGCCGTCATCGTGGGAGGGCTGGGACTCTTACTCTGGCTGGGGACGCGTCGTCCCGGCGAACATTAGGGCTGGAGTCCAGGCTTCAGCCTGCCGGCAAACTGAAGTTTGCACTCCGCTCAATCCTCGTCATTCCTCGCGGCAGGGACCCGCCCCCGACAGGGGAGCCAGCCGCCCGGCCGCGAACAGCCGCGCCGTTTCGGCGATGTTGGCGTTGTCGCAAAGGAACGTCTCGATCCCCTGGCACTGCAGGTCGTAGATCAACCGCTGCCCCACCCCGCGCGCCACCAGCACGTCACAGTCGGACAACAGCTTCATCAGCGTATCGTGCAGGTGCGGTCGCTCGCCCTCCGCGTTGTGGCAGCGCGAGTGGTTGGGGCAGGCGCCCTCTTCGCGGAAGGCGTTCTCACGATACTCGCGGCGGCTGGCGACGCCGTTGACGACGTCAAAGATCACGAACCCCTGGCAGCGCCCCGTGTGGGTGGAGACGCAATTGGCGTCGTCGGCGGCTACGGCGATTCGCATACCGAACTCTCCTTGTCCCAGATTGACTCCATGTTGCCATGAGCTGCGATCAAAATCAACGCGGCTCAAAGGCGCTCGATGACGGGCAGAAGCTGGCGGCCGGGATGGGCGGCGGCAGCGGCGGCCACAGCCTCGTCGGGATGCCGGCCGAAACCCGCGGGCGTAAAGCCCCCGCGCTCCGCATCGTAGACTAACGCCACGTACTGGCCGGCGTGCTGGCGCGCCAGCTCGGACAGATGCTGCGCGCGCCAGGCCAAGTAGCGATCGCGCTCCGAGACCTCCTGTTGGGCGGCTTTCTTGGCCGCTGCTTCCCCCGCCAATTGACGGAGACGCTCCGCCAGGTTGCGGATCTCCGCCGCCGCGTGTTCCAAGATCTGCGGATTGAGCTCCAGCACTCGCAACAACCCGCGCGCAATCTCCTCCAGTGCTTCCTTGCTGACCTCGATGGGGGTCTCCGCCGACATTAGAGTACCGCCTCCTGCATGGGTCCGCCCAGGAGGGGCAGGACCTCGATGGTATCGCCCTCCGGCACGCGCCGCACTCCCGCCCGCACGCGCGCCAGGCCGACCGCGCCGGTCATGGACCCGAAGATGCCCGATCCCTGGTCCAGCGAAGTCAGCTGTGCCACCAGCCGCAGCGATTCATCCTGTCGCAGATGCACGCGCAAGAACGACTCGCGGTCTTCCGCGCCCGGCAGGTCCTGACCCGCTACCGCGCGCCAGCCCGCAGGCACGCTGGGAAACCGCCGCCGCATCGCCCGCAGGAGCGGCCAAGCGAACAGTGAGAAACACACCGCTGCCGACACCGGGTTTCCAGGCAGGGCCAGCACCAGCGTCTCCCCACAACGTCCGAAGAGGACAGGCTTTCCCGGTTTGATGGCGACCCGGTAGAAGATCTCCTGAAACCCCATCTCGTGGAGGACCTCGCGCTGGTAGTCGCGCTCGCCCACCGATGCACCCCCCGTGGTGACGATCAGGTGGCAGGAGAGGCCGCGGGCCAGCCGCGCCGTGAGCTCCTCGGGATTGTCCCGGCAGAGTCCCAGTCGCACCGGATCGCCTCCGGCCAAGAGCGCCATGCTGGACAACGTGGCTGCGTTGCTGTCGTGCACCTCCACCCCGTGCGGAGGCCGTCCCGGCGGGATGAGCTCATCTCCGGTGGACAGGATGGCGACGCGCGGACGCTCTACGACCTCGACCTCTTCCAGTCCAACGTAGGCTAGAAGGCCGATCTCCGCCGACCCCAGGCGGGTGCCGGAGAAGAGCAGGGAAGCGCCGGCGGGGAAATCGCCGCCGACCGGACGCACGTGCTGGCCGGCGCGCGCGGGCGCTCGCGCCTCGATCCACTCCCCGTCGCGCGCGACCGCCTCTTTGACGACTACTGCGTCCGCGCCGGGAGGAATGCATCCGCCGGTCATGACGCCGATGGTCGTTCCCGACTCAACCATCCGGCCGGCCTCTTGCCCCGCGTGCACCGTCTCCACCACGCGCAACCGGATGGGATGCTCGCGCGAAGCGGACGCCAGATCTCCGCTCCTGACCGCGTAGCCGTCCATGGCTGAGTTGGCGAAACGCGGCATGGGGTGCGGCGCGCAGAAAGTCGAAAGCAGGACTCGCCCCAGCGCCTGTTCGACGCGAACCCGCTCACCTGGAAGCCGCGGCGCTTCCGCCAGAATTCTCTCCAAGGCCTCTGTGTAAGGAATCATGGCCGTATTATACGGACGCGGGGCCGCCTTGCCCACCCCAATTGCGCCCCACCTTTTCCCTTGCTCGACTGTTCGCCCTCCCGTATGATAAGGCTCTCTGCATGACCCGCCCAAGCGGTTGCAGACACGCGGTGGTAGATATTTCCCTGGGGTTGCTGAATGGAAGACAACGAACGTGCCAGCCTGCTTGCTGGAGCGACGGGCTGCAAGCGCTGGAGGAAGAAATCGCGCGAGACGGATCGCTTGGAGGCGCTGAAGAGCGAGGCGGAGAGTCAGAGCCAACACGTGGCTCAGAAGCCGGGCGATGAGGCCGCCCAGGCGCAGTTGCGGGAAAGCGAGCATGAAATCGCCCGCCTGCGCAAGTACCTGCGCATTCTGGATACCGAGCGCAAGCAGCTGCGGGCGCGGGCCAATACCTATCGACTGGAGGAGAATGCCTGCGGCCAGGAGTCGCGCGACCAGATCATGGAATGGCGCGCCCGCCAGAAGATTTCAAGGCGCGCCTGATTCCCGAGACCGAGTTGGCGCTCGCCCGTATGCAGGAGGAACTCAAGCTGCTGGAGGAGCGGATCGCCAAGGCCGCCGAGGACCTGCGGGCGAGCCTGATGTTCGTACCGATCGGTTGAATCGCCCGCCTCGGCGGTGGTGCGGCCCGCTTGGTTTTGCGATTCTATATTACACAAATACCTTATTTTTATAATTTTCCCAAATGTATGTTATTAATGTTTTAAATGAACTAGACGACGACCTCCGAGACGCACTCTTCCAGACGCCCTTCAAGGCCTTTCAGTATGCATTCCAACGCATTGATAAAAATAAACTTAACTGCTTTCATTGGAATGCCCTTTATTAAAGCGAAGGCCGCCCAGGACTGGTCGCCGTAAGATCGAAACAACATCTTGATATTCAAGCACTTTTGAGCCTTGAGCCGAACTCGTTCCATACCTACGTCTTTCGCCGCCCCTGTTACAACCTGCATCCTTGCCTCGTCCTGAACAGAATGGATGATCCTCCCGCGTTGGAGGAGGTTTTCCCGACCTGAAGGCGCCTTACCTGATCGAGGCCAAAGCGGATTGTGAAGACGCGCGGGCATTGGATGTACTTCAGTCCATGGGATTTCAGAGTCGTGGGCTGCACGCTCAAAATGAGCGTGCGACAAGGCGACCCTTGACATGTCGCACCCGCAAAGCCTATAGTCGCGCGCAAGGCAGCGTCGCAGCAGTGCGTGCCTGGCCTGGCGGGGAATTGACTCTACCTGCAAGACTTGATCGCGGTCTCCCACGTCCACAGCCACTTTTTCGCCGGGACTTTTCCCGGTCGGGAGTTGGGGCGTACTCTCTTCCGGGAGTGGATCGCCCGGTGCCTTGGGTCGCCGGCGTACACCATTTTGGTGTTGGAAGAGGCGAGAACGATCGCCGGCTTTGTCAGTTTCCTGCGTTCTGACGCGCTCCGGAGCTGGCCGTCGGACCCATTGGGGTGATCGATTTTCTGGCGGCTGCCCCGGAACATCAGGGACGGGGGCACGGTCATCGTCTCTTGACTGCGGCACTCAGCGAGTTGGTGAAAGATTGTAATCTTTTGGAGCTGAGGACGGCGCTGGAGAATTTTCGCGCCGCCCAGATCTACGGTAAGTTTGGTTTCCGGGTCGTGGCAGCGGATTACATGCTGCACTACAGCTTGGATTAACTGGGCTTATAAAAGATTATAATATTTCGAGGGAGAAGGGAGGCGGTTCCCGCAAAAGATCCATTCAGCGGGCTTGCTTCACGCGTCCTGGTCCTCAACGCCAGTTTTGAGGCCATCCATATCTGCAACGTGAAGCGGGCGGTCAAGCTGCTCCTTGGGGGTAAGGCCTTGGAGGTTGAGGCCAACGGCCACCTCTTGCGGTCGGCCAGGTGCGAACTGCGCGTTCCCGAGGTGATTCGCCTGAAGAACTTCGTGCGCGTCCCTTACAAGGAGGTCTCCTTCTGCCGCAAGAACGTGCTCTTGCGCGACGGGGGGGTGTGTCAGTACTGCGGGCGGGAATTCCGCTTCGAGGATTTGACGGTCGACCACGTCGTCCCGCTCAGCCGGGGAGGCGCCGATCAATGGAACAACGTGGTCGCCGCCTGCAAGGACTGCAACCGCAAGAAGGGCAACCAGCTGCCCGACGAGGCGGGGATGATGCTCCTGCGCCGGCCCGGGGCGCCCCGGTCCGCGACCTTTCTGCAGGTCGCCAGGCACCATGGGCGGAGCCGGGACGTCTGGAAGAAGTACTTGTTCTACGAAAGTTAGCGCCTTCCGTTTTGCGCGCCTGTAGCTCAGCTGGATAGAGCGCCGGATTCCGGTTCCGTAGGCCGGGGGTTCGAATCCCTCCAGGCGCGCCACTCAAGTTCGATGCATCTAGTCAAGTTCGACGCCTGGAGGTTCCATGATGGGCTTCTTGCATGAGCCAATTAGTTTACATAATATAACTTATGCGTATAAATCGAAGTGCTCGACCTTCCTGCCCCTTAGCGCAAGATGCGCGACAGGAAGGCGTTGGCGTCCGGGCCGGCTGGACCTTCCCGCACGCCCAGTTGGGACCCGGCCAAATCAAGATGAATGACCAGGTTTCGCAGTCGGGCAGGATCAAAGCCGACCTCGGATGCGGGGCCGTTCCAATAGACTTTCATGCTGCGGATCTTGGGCAGTTGAGCCTTTAGGCCGGCTGGCGAGACGGTGTGGCCGGTTTCCGGGTCCGTTCCGGCTCGGCATTGGCCGCGCAGCCGCACGCCGGACGGTTCGAAGACGAGTACCAGATCGATTCCCTGTTCCTCGTCGTTCCATTCAGCACTGAGCACACGGCCAACAGCATGTTTGCCCATAATAGCTTGAAATGAAAAGATTAATGTCGTGGATTTGAAGAAACAAGTTTTATTGACTCGAAAACTTGTTTTAAGATCATATCACGTGATTCAATCTCAATGGTTTTAGAAGGATAGAAGAAATTCATGGTGGAGCAGTCTGCGACGTACCTGGGTGGAAGACTGTTGAGCGTGACGACCATGATGTCAGTCAGGCAGTTCTCGCAGGTGCAAAAGGGGGCGCCCTCTTCGATCAGTTGTTCCAGTATTTCCGCCACGTAGCGTTCATTCAGATTGATCATGGGGCTGTTGGCCGCGCAGCCGGGCCAGTTCCCTTTCGATTTCGCCCTCGGGAATGAAGAACTGTTCGGTACCGGGAATGTCCCGGATGTGAATGTCGTCCGTGCTGGCGGCGGCGTCGGGTCCTTGCGTCCAGACGTCGAAATAAGGTTCCCCTTCGCGCAACTCCAGGCTGTAGTGAAAATCCCGGTTCCAAGGGTCGCGCAAGACCTTGGGTGCATAGGGGCCGCGCCATCCGCCCGCCCCTTGCGGCTGGACAAAAAGCGACCGAAGCCCCTCCTCGGTCGTGGGATACCGGCCCACGTGGGTGCGAAACAGCACGACTGCGAGGGTATAGGCTTTCAGGTCGCGCTCCATGCGGTTGCGGCGCACGTCGTCGATGGGATAGTCGTCTTCGTCCCAGGGTTGACCGTTCGCTCCCGTGCTGGCGAGGCGATACGGATAAGGGCCGGTCTCCATGCGTTCGTAGACGAACGGACGGCTCCACGCATCGTTGGGAAGACTGGGAAGGTACGGCCCCTTCCAGCCGGCCCGGCCAGCCGGCGGTCGCGTCAGGTCCATGAGGGTTTCCGGGAACTGCCCCACGTCGCGCGCGTAGTCGTGCAACGCATCGTAGTACAGCTCCAGCGTCTTGCGGTTTTGAGGATACACGTCGACCGGGCCGGCCTCTGTATTGCGGTTGCGGCCCGCATCCCCACGGTCCAGTCAGGCTGAGAAGGATGGCCAACGTCCACGTAAAGCGTGCGGGTTTCATGTTTTTATGACTCTTCCCTTGGGGCGCGAGTTACCAGGCGCCGGTAGAACCCCAGCTGGACGAACAGACCCAAGGCCACGACCGCGGGAAAGGTCGCAGGATGGGGCAGGATTTCCTGCATTAAACTCGCGCCTATCCAGACTGTCAAGACGATTATGAGATAACGCTGCAGCAGCACGCCGCAAAGCCCCAAGAGCAGGCTGACGCCGAGAGCCGTCAGAAATACAGCGGGTTCCTCTCCAAACGCTTCCAGCGTAAGGGGTGCTCCCGCCACAACGGAGAGCGTGAAGAAGGAAGCCAACGCGACGGCAAGAAAGACGAGCAGCCGGAAAAGACCGACGACCAGAACGGAAGCGAACCAACCCAACAGCACTCCCAGAATGGGGACGGTCCACAGCTGGGCGCCGGGTCTCTCGAACACGGCCGGGATGACGATACCCAACACGCCGCCCAGAAGAAAGCCCAGCGCAAAGCCCGCGATGCGCACGCCGAAGCGGTAGAGGATCCATCCGGTACAGGCGAGCAAGAGGGCCAGGACGAGCGCATGAAGGCGGTAGGCGTCGGGAATCGGATAGTTGATAGGCAGCAATGCTCAGGCCCCCGGGGCAACGGAGGGAATGAACGTTTCCAGGCGCAGGGCGGCTTCGGCGTCGCCTTGGGCGGCCAAACGCGCCCAGGCGCGACGCGCCTCCTCCAACTCCCCCAGCTCGGCCAGAACATGGGCGCGCGCGCGCTGCGCCTCCAGATGCAGCGGCGCCCGCGCCAGGACCATCTCCAACTGCGCCAGAGCCTCCTCGCGCCGTCCCGCGAGACAGAGGAAGTTGGCCAACGCGATGCGCGCCTCGTGAAAGTCGGGATAGCGCTCCACGCAGGCGAAAAGCGTGCCCAGGCTCTCCTCTCCCCTGCCCTGCTGATACTCCACTTGCGCCAGTACGTAGTAACTTTCGGCGGCTCCGCCGCTGACCTCCAGCGCCCGCCGCAAGAGCGCCTCCGCCTCGTCAAGCCGTCCCAGTCGGCGGCTGCACACCCCCAACTCGTGGATGGCCTCGGCGTAAAACGGGTCCAACTCAACCGCTCGCGCCAGGTGCGCTTGCGCCTGGGCGAGCCGTCCCTGCTGCATCTCCCATGCGCCCAGCTGATAATGGCCGGGCGGATGGTCGGGGGCGCGCAGGACCAGTTCAGACAGGATTTCTCCGCAGCGATCCAGCTTGCCAGCGTGACGATAGAGCAGGGCCATGTCCAGGAGAATCTGGTGGTTTTCGGGCGCCAGCCGTCAGGCGATGGCCAGCGCCTCCAAGGCGGCGTCCCAGTCGCCGGCCGCGGCCCTCTCGGCGGCCCGCTCCCGAAGCGTTTCCACTTCACGGGCAAGCACATCCGGCGGCTGGGACAGGGACGCCTTGGCGTTCCCGTTAAGACCCAGGCCGAGTCCTCGTTTGGCGGCCAGATGGTCCGGACACAACGTCAGGCAGCGCGCGAAGACCTCCTGGGCGCGCCGCGACTGTCTGCGCTCCAAGTAGAGATCGCCCAAAAAGAGCAGCGCCTCCAGGTGCTCGGGATGCCGGCGCAAAAGGCGTTTGAGGCGTCGCAGCGCACGACCGATCCTCCCGTCGGCGGCCCAAAGACGGGCTGCATCCAGGGTCAGGGCGGCATCTTCAGGATAACGCGCCGCGACTTCTTCCAAGAGCATGGCGGCCCGCCGCTTTTCCCCCGCCTGGCGATATGCCTCCGCCAAGAGCCGCCCCACCTCCCGGTCGGCGGGAAAGCGCCGATAAAGCCCCGACAAGAGCGCGATCGCCCGCTCGTACTGCTTTTCTTCCAGGTGGATGCGCGCCAAAAGGAAGTAGGCGTCGTGGAAATGAGGGTCGGACCGGAGGGCCGCCTCCAGGCGTTGGCGCGCGTTCGGGAAATCCCGGGATGAGGCGAGCGCGACCGCCTGCCGGTAGTCGCGCAAACATGGACTGGGCGGCATGGGCGCTCGATCCGGCTGTCTTGTCGGGATAACGGAATGGTGGGTGATAGTGGATTCGAACCACTGGCCTCCAGTATGTGAGACTGGCGCTCTAACCAGCTGAGCTAATCACCCGACCGCAGGATTCTTATACTGCAAAACTTTTGGCCTGACAACCCCCATGTGGACAGTGGCGTTGCAGGCAGAATTCCTCCCACCCCCCTTGTTAGGGGGGAAGCGGCGCCACGCAAGTGCTTAAAGGAAAAGGGCTTGACAGCGTGCCGCCCAGCCTCTATACCGTTCGGGCTACCGCCGTCCCAGGGTGGGGGGAATGTGTGTCCGGCGACCGGTTGGACACACCCCATCGTCAACGATTGCCGCGGACAGGGGTTTGGGGAAAACGTGGACCGAATGCGACAACTCGCCGCCATCGTGCTGGCCGCCGGCGACGGAACGCGGCTGAAAAGCCGCTTTCCCAAAGCCCTGCATCGCGTCTGCGGCCAGCCCATGCTGATCCACATCCTACGCGTGCTCAACAGCCTGCAGGTCGCACGCACCACCGTCGTGGTGGGTTATGAAGAGCAGGAAATCCGCGCCTACTTGCGCGACAACAGCCACGTGGAGTTCTGCCGCCAGCCGGAACGCAGGGGCACGGGCCACGCCACCCAGTTGGGCATGGCGGGCCTTTCCGACTGGAGCGGGGACGTTCTGGTCGTCAACGGCGACACGCCCCTGATCCGTTACGAGACGCTGGCGCATCTGGTCAACCGCCATAATTACATCGAAGCCGACGCGACCCTGCTGACCTGCGAAGTGGACAATCCCGAGGGTTACGGGCGCGTGCTGCGGCGCGACGACAACTCGGTCCTCTCCATCGTCGAGCATCGCGACGCCAACAAGTACGAGCGCATGATCCGCGAGGTCAACGCGGGCTTCTACTGCTTTTATGCGGAGCCTTTGCGCGAGGCGCTGGCGGCGGTGACGCCGCACAACGTGCAGGGCGAGTATTACCTGACCGACGTCATCAAGATCATGGTGGACACCGGGCGGCGCGTCGAGGCGGTCGTGACCGACGACGCCACGGAAATCCTGGGCGTGAACAGCCGGCTGCAACTGGCGGTGGCGGAGAAGATTCTGCGCCGGCGCATCCTGGACCGCCACATGCTGGCGGGGGTCACCATTCTAGATCCGGACACGACCTACATCGACGAGGACGTGGAAATCGGGCGGGACACCATCATCCGCCCGCACACGATCCTTCAGGGCGCCTGCCGCATCGGAGAGAACTGCCGGGTGGGGCCCCACGCGCATCTGGTGGACGTGGAGGTAGGCAACGTGGCGCGCTTGGAGGATTGCGTACTTCGCAACCGCCGCGTGCCGGACAACTACCGGCTTCTGTCCGCCGATGAACCCGAAGGAACCGAGCCGCTATGACCCATTCCAGCGACCCGCCGGTCGTGCTCGGCGGCCAATCCAACCCGGAGCTGACGCGCGAGATCGCCGACGCGCTCGGCATTCCCGTCTGCCATTGCGAACTGGGCCACTTCGAGGATGCGGAGACCTTCGTTCAGATCGACGAGAACATCCGCGGCCGGGACGTCTTCATCGTCCAGTCCACCTGCGCGCCCGTCAACGAGCATCTGATGGAGCTGTTGATCATGATCGACGCGGCCAAGCGCGCC
The DNA here is from genome assembly GCA_015075175.1 of bacterium. Classification (GTDB taxonomy): domain Bacteria; phylum Hinthialibacterota; class Hinthialibacteria; order H5-UNCL2; family H5-UNCL2; genus H5-UNCL2. The sequence continues at coordinate 236,071 of JABTUV010000004.1, read as the reverse complement.
TCGGCGCGGCGCATCACGGCCGTTTTGCCCTATTACGGCTACGCCCGCCAGGATCGCAAGCATCGTCCGCGCGTGCCCATCACCGCCAAGCTGGTGGCCAACCTCTTGACGACCGCGGGCGCGCAGCGCATCCTCACCATCGACCTCCATGCCGGACAGATTCAGGGCTTCTTCGACATTCCGGTGGATCATCTGTACGGTTCCAAGGTGCTGCTTCACGCCGTGCAACAGTGGCATCTGCGGGACCCGGTCGTGGTCGCGCCCGACGTAGGCAGCGTCAAGCGGGGGCGGGCCTTCGCCAACCATCTGGGCTGCCCGCTGGCGATCGTAGACAAGCGGCGCCCGCGCGCCAACCAGGCGGAGGTCATGCACATTATCGGCGAGGTGGACGGGCACGACGCAGTGCTGGTGGACGACATGATCGACACGGCAGGGACCGTCAGCAAGGCGGCGGCGGCGATCAGGAAGGAGGGGGCGCAACGCGTCTATGCGTGCGCCACCCACGCCATCTTCTCCGGCGACGCGCTCGCTAAGCTCGACGCCGCCCCATCGACGGCGTCGTCGTCGTCACCAATACCATCCCTTCCCGGCGCGCTTGCGGGAACACCGAAATCCGCGTAGTCTCGGTGGGCGGGCTTTTGGCGTAGGCGATCTCGCGCATTCACAGCGAAACCTCCGTGAGCGACTTGTTCCTGCCGACCGACCTGGAAGTGGACTAGCCAAAAGACAGACAAGGAGAAGTGACGCATCATGCATCGAGTCGACGTTGAAATAGCCGCCCGGCCGGCGACGGGCAAGGGCGCGTGCCGCAAGCTGCGCGCGACCGGCCGCCTTCCGGTCACACTTTACGGCGAGGGTCAGAAGCCGCTTTCGCTGTCGGTGGACCGCCACTCCTTTCATCATCTCATCAGCAGCGAGAAGGGGCGGCACGCCATCCTGAACCTCAAGAGCGCCGGCGAGGACGCCTTGGGAATCGTCAAGGACGTGCAGTTCCATCCTCTGACGGGCCTTCCCATTCACGTCGATCTCCTGCGCATCGCCCTCGACCACAAGGTCAGTACCAGCGTGCCGCTGCACTTCGTAGGCACTCCCGAGGGCGTGCGCAACGCCGGCGGTGTGTTGGAGACGCCCCTGCGAGAGTTGGAGATCGAGTGCCTGCCCATGGACATTCCCGATTTCATCCCGGTCAACGTGGAACCGCTGGGCGTGGGGCAGACGCTGCATGTGCACGACCTTGTCGTGGACGAGAAGATTCACGTCCTCACCAACCCCGACACAACGCTCGCCAGCGTGTTGGCTCCGACCGTCGAGAAGGTCGAGGCGCCGGTGGAGGCGCCGGTCGAGGGCGAGGCGGCGCCGGCGGCGACCGCCGAAGCCGGCAAGGAATCGGCGTAAGTCTCCTCGATGCGCGTGGTGGTGGGGTTGGGCAATCCCGAGCGGCGCTACGCGCACACCCGCCACAACCTGGGTTGGAGAGTGGTGGATGGACTGGTGCTGCGCCTGGGGCTGGCGGCCGCACCGGATCTGCGCCACAGCCTCGTCTGGGAAGGACAGAGCACGGGGCATCGGGTGCTGGCGGTCAAGCCGGTGACGTACATGAACCGCAGCGGCTTGGCGGTCGCGGAGTTGACCCGGCGGTTCGAGTTTGACTTGGGCACGGAGCTGCTCGTCGTGTGCGACGATGTCAACCTGCCGCTGGGTTCATGCCGCGCGCGCAAGGAATTCTCCTCGGGCGGGCACAACGGACTCCGCTCGATAGAGGAGAGCGTGGGTTCGCAGGCGTTCCCCCGCCTGAGATTGGGCGTGGCCGACGCGGGTTTGGGACAGACACCGCTGGAGGATTACGTGCTGGAGGATTTTCCGGCCGATTGCCGCCCGGCGGTCGAGGAGTTGATTGCGTACGCCGTCGAGGGCTGCGCGACGTGGATCGCGGAGGGTATTGAGGCGCTGATCGCGCGCTTCAACCGGCGCACCGACCCGTAGTCGCGCAGCGCCCTGCCCCGAGTAGGCCGCAGGCCGTATCGAGGGGTGCTGCGCCTGCCGCGGCGGGTGCTGCGCGGGGGACCTGGGACCCATGGGACGGTATCGGAAACACGGTCGGGGCCGGTTGGCTCTGGCCTTTTGTCGGGAATTGGGATAGCATCGCTGTTTCCCGTCATCCCTGCCCCGGGTAGGTCCGGGGCCATTAGTCCGAGGGGAGGTGAATGAAAGTGAGCGACGACCTGAAGTACAAGGGCTTCTATGAGATGCTGTACGTGATCCATCCGACGACGGATGAAGACGAACAGAAGGAAGTCCGGGAGAAGCTGTTGCGGGTAGTCACCGAGAACGGCGGCCAGATTCTGAAGGAGGACGTGTGGGGCAAGCGGCGGCTTGCCTATGAAATCCGTAAGGTCTGGGAGGGTGTGTACGTGTGGGTGTACTTCCGCGACCTGAGCGGACGAGTACCGCGGGCGCTGGAAGGTACGATCCGCACCGAGGCGCGCATCCTCCGCTACGTGGTGATCGCGCTGCCCAAGGCGAAGCTGTTGCAGGACGAGGAGCAGGCGGCGCGCGAGCGGGTAGCCGCGGAGCGCGCGGCGGCGGAAGCCGCCGCCGCCGAGGCGGCCGCCGCGGCCCAGCCGGAGCCCGAGCCGGAGCCTGAGCCGGTCACTGTGGCGACCGACACGCTCGTGGACGCTGCCGAGTCTGCTGCGCCGCCCGATGACGAAACCAGCGCCTGAGAGGAGGACGCCCCATGCTCAACCGCGTGATCCTGATCGGCCGACTGACACGGGACCCGGAAGTGCGGTACACCAGCAGCAACATCCCGGTAGCGAACTTCACCCTCGCGGTGGATCGTTCCCGCAAGAATGCTCAAGGTGAACGCGAGACCGACTTCATCGACATTGTTCTGTGGCAGAAATTGGCGGAATTGGCCAAGCAATATCTGACCAAGGGCCGTTTGATCGCCGTCGATGGGCGCCTGCAGGTCAGAACCTGGCAGACCAAGGAGGGCGACAACCGCAAGACTTACGAAGTCGTTGCGGAATCGTTCAATTTCCTGGACAAGGGTGATCGGCAGGTGGCGTCGGCGCGGGCGGAAGGCGAAACGCCGCCGCTTGTCGAGGACGCCCTCCGCCTTGCCGGACGCGGCGAAGGCTCTGACGAGGACGACGATCTGCCGTTTTGGCGAGTTTATCAATGACAAAGGAGCATCAGGATGAATGAACATACCGAATCCGCGCGCCCGGCCGAAGAGCGGCCGGCGGAGCGGCCGCCCCGCGAGGTCCAGGCCGGCGGCGAGGGGAGGCGCGCCGCCGCCGCCCACCCGCCCGCCGTTTCTCCCGCCGCAGGGTGTGTCGATTCCGCGTCGACCACACCCGCTACATCGATTTCAAGGCCTACCGCATGTTGCGCGACTTCGTCACCGAGCGCGGCAAGATGATTCCCCGCCGCATCTCGGGCAACTGCGCCAAGCATCAACGCATGCTTTCCACCGCCGTCAAGCGCGCGCGCGTAATGGCGCTTTTGGGCTTCACGCACCGCTAAGGGAAAGGAACAGGTAAATCCGCATCATGCCGACTCACAAATCCAACTGGAAGCGGTTGCGCCAAGACAAGGTGCGTCGCGTGCGCAATATCGCGCGCAAGTCGCAGATTCGCACCCAGGTCAACCGGGTCAAGAACGCGCTGGCGGCGGGGACGGCCCGGCCGGAAGTCGAGGGCGAGCTGCGCGCGACTATCTCACTCTTGGATCGCGCCGCCAAGTCCGGCGTCATTCATCGGCGCAAGGCCGACCGCAAGAAGTCGCGCCTGGCCCGCATGGTCGCGCGTTCGGCCTCTACCGCCTCGGAGTCGTAATCTACGCGGCGGAGGCGGCGCCATGCCCTCGGCCGTGGCCCTTCTGGTAGCAGCCGGCAGCAGCCGCAGATTTGGAGGCGATACCTCCAAGACGCTCTTGCCGCTCGGGGGCAAGCCCCTCTTTCTGTGGAGCCTGGAGGCGCTGGAGGACTCCCCCTCCATCTCCGCCATCCTGATCGCCGTGCGCGCGGAAGATCGCCCGGGTTACTCCGCGGTACTGGCGCGGTTCCCTGCGACCAAGTTCCGCCCGCCACTGGTTCTGGGCGGTGAGACGCGCAGCCACTCGGTGCGCAACCTGTTGGCCGCGCTGGCCGGCTCGCCGCCCGAGCTGGTCCTCATCCACGATGCGGCGCGTCCCTTCCCTTCCCGGCCCGGCATCGACGCGGTCGTGGCGGCGGCCGCGGAAGCCGGCTGCGCCACCTTCGCCGCGCCCGTTACGGATACGCTCTCCCGCAGCAACGACCAGGCCCTTCTCTGCGAGCGGGTCCCGCGCGAGGGACTATGGGCCGTGCAGACGCCCCAGGCCTTCCGTTACGACCTGCTCGTGGACGCCTATCGCCGCTGGCCCGCCGACGCTGCCGCTCCCACCGACGAGACTACGGTCATGTACGCCGCCGGCCACCCCGCGCGCTGCATCGTGAGCGGAACCGACAACCTCAAGATCACACATCCCGCCGATTTTGCGCTGGCGGAGGCCCTCCTTGCGGCCCGGACACGGCCCGCTTCCCCTCCAAGTCCGGAAGGCCAGGCATGATCTTCCCCATCACGGCCGTTGCGCCCGCCAAGATCAATCTGTTTCTGGACATTCTCGACCGGCGTTCCGACGGCTATCACAATCTACGTTCGGTGATGCAGACCGTCAGCCTCTGCGATGAACTGGAGTTCTCTCCCGGTGGAGAAGGCGTCTCGCTCAGCTGCAATCGTCCCGACGTGCCCGTGGAGGAAAGCAACCTGGTCGTCAAGGCCATAGAGCTCTTGAGGAGCGAGGCGAAGATTTCGCCTCACTGGCATGTAAAACTGGAAAAGCGCATTCCGATGGGGGCGGGACTGGGAGGCGGATCGGCGGATGCGGCCGCCACGCTGCGCGAGCTGTGCCGGCAATTGCGGGTACGGGCGAGCCGCGCGCAACTGCTGGAGTGGGGGATGCGATTGGGCAGCGAGGTGCCCTTTGCGCTGGCGGGCGGAACCGCACTGGTCGAGGGCCGCGGCGAACGCGTGCTTCCCCTGCGAACTCCCGCGCGACCTTTCTGGTACGCGCTGGTCTCGCCGCCCATGCACTGCCCCACCGCCGAACTTTACGCGGCGCTGCCGGCGCATGAGCAGCGCCCACACCCACCCGTCTCAACTCTCCTGTCCGCGCTGGCCTCCGGCGATCTTGCCGTTCTCGGAGCGCACCTCTTCAACGCCTTTGAACCGCTGGTGTTCTCACAGTACCCCGTGTTGGAGGAGTCGAAGCGGCGCCTCCTCGAGTGGGGCCCTGGCGCGCGGTGATGACCGGCCGGGTTCCAACCTCATCGCGCTGGCACGCGACGAGGCCGACGCCGAGCGGTTGGCGGGCCAGGCTGCCGAGCTGGCTATCCCGGTGGTGCTACGGCCCGCACACGTTCTGAACTACGCGCGGCGTGGCCATCGGAGTACAGGCTTCAGCCTGTCGGCAGAACAAACTGAAGTTTGCACTCTGAGTGGATTTCGCGTTCGGGAGGCAGATGCGGATTTTTTCACTTGGCGGCGTACTGTCATTTCGACCGAAGGGAGAAATCTTCTGCCTGGTACTCGACCCGCGGCAACGGCGGGGAAGATTTCTCCCTTCGGTCGAAATGACAGCATGTTCTGGTCCAAATGACAGCTCGACTCCACCTATGCGGCGTATGCCGCCTCGACGCGCGCCAGCATGTTCTGATCCAAGTGACAGCTCAACTCCACCGGAACTGCGCCAAGCGCCCGCAGCGGCGCCGCACGGTTTGCAGGCTCAAATCTCCACGGCCGCGTCCCGCATCCCTGCCGCCTTGCCTCAGCCCTGCCGCGCGTGTTAGGGTCTTTGCATGGAGAACTTCGGCCCGGTCCTCTTCGTACTATTCATCGTCCTCGTCATCGTGCTGGCGGTCTACTCCTCGATTGCGGCGGCACGGCGCAAGAAGGAGCTGGCAGCCTGGGCCGCCGCCCATCAGTGGACCTTCTCCTCCGGGCGCGACGCCGGCTTCGACAACCGCTTCCCCAACTTCCCTCCCCTTCAGCAAGGCTCCAATCGTTACGCCTACAACGTCATGTCCGGCCCCTGGAGGGATCGCCGCTCCTTCGCCTTTGACTATCACTACGAAACTCATTCCACCGACTCCAAGGGCCGGCGCCAGACTCACCACCACCATTTTTCCGCCGTGATCGTGGGCAGCGACCTTCCCTTGAAGCCGCTCAAACTCCGCCCCGAGTCGTTTTTCGACAAGATCGCCGAGTTCGTGGGTTGGGACGACATTGACTTCGAGTCGGCGGAGTTCTCGCGCAAGTTTCACGTCACTTGTCCCGACCGGCGCTGGGCTTATGACGTGCTGCACGCGCGGACCATGGAGTTTCTCTTGTCGCTGCCGCCCCACACGGTGATCTTCGATACGCGCTGGGTTTACGCGGCCCGTTCGGGGACCTGGAACGTCGCGCAATTCGAGACCGCGCTCGATCTGGTCGCCGGAATTCTCGACCGCTTTCCCGACTATCTCGTCCGCCAACTGAAAGGGGAAAACTGACGATGGACCCGACACCCCTCATCGTCGTCGCCGTGGTTCTATTCATCGTGCTCATTTGGCTGGTGGCCACGTACAATGTTCTCGTGAGGCTGCGCAACTTCTGTCGCGAGTCCTGGAGCGGAATCGATACCGAGTTGAAGCGGCGCTATGATCTGATTCCCAACCTGGTCGAGACGGTGAAGGGTTACGCCAAGTACGAGCGGGAGACCTTGGAAGCGGTGACGGCGGCGCGGGCGCGGGCGGTCGCCTCGGCGGGCAGCCCGGCATCGCAGGCGCGCGATGAAAACGCCCTAGTCGCCAGCCTTCGGGGGCTTTTGGCCGTAGTGGAACGCTATCCCGACTTGAAGGCCAGCGCACATTTTCTGCATTTGCAGCGGGAACTGGCCAACACCGAAGACCGCATCCAGGCGGCGCGGCGTTTTTACAACGCCAACGTGCGCGACCTGAACACGCGCATCCAAGTGTTTCCCTCCAACCTGGTGGCGGGCCTGTTCGGGTTCACTCCACTGGAATTCTTCGAGATCGATTCAGCCGTCGAACGGACGGCCCCGTCAGTAACCATTTGACCGAAATCAAACCACCGACAGCAACCACCACGCGTGAGGATGAGTCACTACTTGACCACGCTGAGCAACTTTTGACCGCAATCGCCACGGCGGTGTTAGTTGCGACTGAGTTTCCACATTCTTTCTTCTTAATCATTGTATCATAACTTGTTCTTATTTAGGCGGTGAGATGTAGAAACTATTCTCAAGTAAGATTAAATCACAATTGGCATCAAAGTTGCGTTTACGTCCCCCGCTCATACGTTAGACTTAAGGGGTGAAAAAGACTTGACGTAACGAGAATATACCCGTACACTCTGTCAACGTTGCTAAAATCTCTGCTCCGAAATCTGCTGTGCATTCCTGCCCAACGCGAGAACCTACCCAACGGCAACGCGTTCAAGAAGCGAAGTGATCGTTTCGCTTGAGGTCCTGGGGCGCGCCGACATGCGGCGTACCCGGCAACCATGGTTTGCACGATGCTTTGGCATGGAGTCACCCTCGAATGATGCTGCAGTGTTTGTACATCCCCGCAGGCCGGTGGGCGAGGAGCGCCGTATCGGGGGGTCTGTCCCTGCTCCTGGCGTGGAACGTCGCGTGGTCGGATGCGGTGCGTGCCCGTGCGCGCGCCCCTGTGCGGCCGGCGGTCGCCGCCACCGCAAGGGCTGCGCCCCACATGTTGCCGCGCGAGTTCACCGTGCAGCTCCTTACGCCCAGCCTGGAGGCCTCCATCAGCAGCCGACCGGGCGAGTATCCCGCCCTCGCGCCCTTGCGCTTGAAAGTCATTTCCTCCCAGCCCGGCTGGAGCCTGCGGGCCGACGCGACCCACCTCAAGATCGAGGTCGTCAAACCCGCCGAACATATCCGAGCGCAGGAAGTCTTCGGTCGCTGCGGTGAGAACGATCCCTTTCCGCTGGCGACTCCGAGCTTCATCGTCGAAACCGGCCCGGAAGGTGAGACCACCGTCGAGATGCATGTGCTGCTGGTCACGGGCGAGTTTCATCGTCCGGGCGAATATCGGGGCGAAATCCGGATTCTACCCGTCAACCCCGCCAGACAGGATGCGACCATGCTGAGAATTCCGTTTACGGTCGTCGTCAAGGCGCGCGTGGAACATGCCATCACGGGTCAGAAAGTCTACTTCCACTTTGGCAAGTGCAACGAGAGTCAGAGCGCGCAAATCCATGGCAGGCTGTCGGCGGACATGCCCGTGGCTCTGGTCCTGTCCGCCGCCACGGGGCGGGTCACCTCGATTCCCCAAGTCAAACCCATGGCGGGCGCGCACCCGGCCGCCTCCGGCATCCCGGTCGACTGGCAGCTGCGGGTGGGCGCCTCGACCCCGCTACGTGGTCCCGACGCCCTTGGTTCCGCCGGCCAGTCCGTCAGCTGGATCCTGGAATCGACGCCGGGTGAAATCGACTACGTGCTTGAATGCCGATTGCGTCCCGAGGCCTACCAGCCTCCGGGCGATTATGCCTTTGAAGTTCTTGTGAACCTGGTCCCCGTCTTTTGAAGGGCGAACCCACCGCTCCGCGGTGCACCCCAATTGAGAAGGGAGGTGGTGGAAGAGCGCTTTGGCGGGCCGAAAAGCGTGCACCCGGTGTAACCAGGCCCGGACCGGCGGCGTGACGTCCTCACGCGTCGCCAGCCCTGACGTGTAGCGAGGGCAACCCAATGGAAGCGTAGATCCGCCTCTCTTTAACTGGTCGCCAACGGGGAGACGGGGAGCTAATGGCGAATCCACTCCATGAGTCACACCAATTCCATGGAGAAAGCATCATGAAGAATCTGATCGGTCTGTTTACGGTATTGGCCGTGCTGGCCCTGTATGCAGGGGTGGCGTGGTCCGGCGCGCCCGGATCCGTGCCCGGAACCCTCTACCAGCAGGAAGGCACGACTGCGGACGGTCCTGCCGGCATCGACGCCTCCGGCCAGGGACCGGCCGCATCATCGGCGGCATGGTGAGCGACCGCGACACCTGGCGGGTGCAGAACAACAGCTTCGACCTGGAAATCCTGCTCAACGCCGGCAGCGGCTGGGAAGCGCCCGTGGCCTACGGCGACGGCGCCCACAGCACCATCCACGACACCCTGTGGTGGTTGGTGGGGGGCGGCGCGCCCGGAACCTACAACTACCAGTGGCGCGTCCGGTTGATCTTCGATTCGTCGCAACCCGACGGCGACTACCATCTGGATCCCGCGATTATCGCGGCCCCGGTGCTGTAATCTGTATTGTGCCTTGGTGCGGGCCGGACGGCCCCGCCGTTCCGGCCCGCACCCATTTTCCCGGCTGCCCGGGAGCATCCTGAAGGAGACTCGCTCGCTCGACATGCGTTCTCATCGGCTCCGCCTCGCCGCCGCCGGATCGGGCCGCGCCTGGATGCGCGCGGCCGGTTTCGTCGCTTTCTGGCTCGTGCCCGCGATTTCGTCCGCCCAGCTGTTCGTCAGTCCCACCATCGTGGAAGTCAAGGCCTACCCGGGAGGCACGCAGAGCTTCACCGTCAACGTCGGCAACAGCGGCGCCGGCGACTTGGACTGCAAGCTGACGCTCTCCGCGATGGAGGTGACGGATGTGGGATTGCCGATGGAGGTGAGCGACGCTTCGCGCAGCTGCCGCGACTGGATCACGGTCACTCCGGAGACGTTCGCCCTCAAACCCAAACAGGGGGTGCGCGTCAACGGCCGCATCAATCCTCCCAAGTCGGCGGGTGGAGGGTATTACGCGATTCTGGCGGTGCACGGGGCGCCGCAGCGCGGCCAGACGCCGCGGGTTCCGGGCGAACGCATTCGCGCCGGCGTCGAGTTCAGCTATCGCAATCTGATCGTCATCATGCTGACCGTGCCGGGGCCGGAGATTCGCGCCGTCGTGGAAGCCGCCAAGCCGCGGCTCCTGCGCGACCCCTATTCCGATTCGCTGGTACTGGAAGTGCCCGTGCGCAACCGCGGCAACACGCACATCCGCATGCAGGGACGCGCCGACATTCGAAGCGAGGCGGGCGGCGTCGTGGAGGCGCTCGAGTTCACCTCGGGGCGCGGCCTGCTCCTGCCCGCCCACCAGCGCCTCTACCGCAGCAAGAGCCGGATCAAGCTACCCGACGGCAGCTACCTGATGAAGCTCTCGCTCATCCCGGAAGGCCGCCAGGCGCAACCCATGGAGACGCATTTCCCCTTCCATCTTCGTAACGGCGACCCGTCCGCGGCGGAATTGACGGAGGCGCAGAAGGCGGAGTTGCGCGCCCAGTCACAGGGTTTTCTTTTGTCGCCGACCGAAGCGGCATTGTCCGCGCCGCCCGGCGCGCGTCGCACGCAGTCCGTGGACATAGCCAACCTGACCCGCGACCCGTTGACCGTGCGGGCCGCCATCATGCAATGGGTGCGCGACGGCGCGTCGCAGGACCTGGTGGAGACGCGCGCGCCCGCGGCCCATCGTTCGGCGGCCTCGTTCCTCTCCGGCAGCCTGGGCGAGATCGAGCTGCCGCCGCTGGGCAGGCGGCGCGTTCCCATCGCCGTGGCCCTGCCGCGGGAGGCCAGCGGAGAGTATTACGCCGCCGTCTGCTTCCAGCGCGCGGGATTGGACGCCTCCGAAACCGCTCGCAGCCGCGCCCGCCACAGTCTCCTTTTGCGCGTCGGCGGCCAGGGCACCCGCGCCCCCGCCGCCGTCCTGACGGCCCTGCAGGTGCGCCGCAAACCCAGCGGCGCCTTCGAGTTCGATCTTTCCCTGCGCAACTCCGGCAACGCCGGCTTCGTGCCCGAAGTGACCTTCAACGTTCGCGACGCGGACTTTAACGTCACGGGCAAACTGCTGGCGACCGAGAAGGTCTCGTTCATCCAAGCCGGAGGCGAGGCGCGCATCGTCATGGACTGGAACCAAGTCTTGGACGCAGGCGAATACCAATTGGAGGCGGTTGTGCGCTACGATCCGAGCCTGCCCGCACTGGTCGCGCGCAAGAGCTTTTCGGCGCCCGCCGTTTCGGGTCCGTGACGGTCTCGGACGAATGGGACGAAAGAACACCCAAAGGATGGGAAACATGCAAAGACCCCGGCTCGGACCGATTACGCTGCACGCGCTGATTCTCTGCTTCGGGTTGATTCCACCGCCTGCCGCGCGGGCGGAGGCCGCCCGCTACGATCCGCTGGAAGTTCAGCGTTGCATCGTGGCGCAGGCGGCCCCCACGTCCGCGACCGAGGCCCCGGAAACCTTCGACGCCGAAGCCATGCTGCAGGCCGTCTCCGCCCGTGCCGCCCAGGCCGCAACCGGCGAGACCTCCGATGAGGAGGAATGGCAGAGCCTGTCGCCCGAGCCTCATCGGCGTTACACCGGCCCGCGCACCGGCCTCGTCACCAACGTCTTCTACGAGACCGACCTGCGCAGCGCCCTCTCCGACGTCTCGCAGCAAACCGGCAGAATCATCGTCCCCGACATGTCCGTGCAGGGTCTGGTCAGCGCCGAACTGTCCGACGTGACGCTGGAGCTTGCGCTGGACATCCTGCTCACGCCGGGCGGTTTCATCTACCGACAAATGGACGGCTTCATTCTCGTCACCAGCCCCGCTCCCGATTCGCCCTCCTTCCGCAACATCAGCCAGGTGCGACTGGTGCGGCTCAACTACGTGGACGCCAAGGCGGCGATTTCGCTCTTCTCCGAGTCGATGCAGAAGTATCTCAAGGCCGATTCGACCTCGAAAATGGTCCTTGTTACGGCGCCGCCGGAAATCCTGGACGAGATCGCGGCCGTCCTGGCCGACATGGATCGACCCCCTCGCCAGGTGCTGATGGACGTGTTGGTCGTCATCCTGGAGGAGGGCAAGCTGGCCAGCATGGGCCTGCAATGGGACTTTCCCCAAGCGGCGGCGGGGATTTTTTCGGAAGACCGGCAACACGGTACGGGCCGTCGTGAGGGCGCCCAGTGGCCCTGGGGCGTCCAGGTGGGCTACACGACCGGGCGCGAGTTCACCAATTCACTCGTGGCGACTCTCAATCTGCTGGCCCAGAACGACGAGGCGACGGTGCTCGCCAGCCCGCAGGTGGTCGCGCAGGAAGGCAAGGAAGCCGAGATCAACGTCAGCACCGAGGAATATTTTCAGATCCTGACGCAGGGCTTTTACACCAACGCCCAGCTGGAAAAAATCGAAGCGGGCACGATTCTCAGGATCACGCCTCAGATCGGCGATGCCACCCAGATTACGCTGGAGATGGAGGCGGAGGTGAGCGACGTGGTCGCGCGGGGGGAGAACAACCTGCCGGTCGTCACGCGCCGCACTGCGCGCAGCACGATTCGCGTAGAGGATGGAGGCACGGCGGCGGTCGCGGGACTCATCGACAACCGTTCGCGGCTGGGCAACGAGCGCGTTCCAGGGCTGGGCCGCGTGCCGTTGGTAGGCCGCGCATTTCGCAACCAGTCGCACAACCAGGTGGCGCGCCAGGTGGCGATTTTCGTCACACCGCGGCTTCTGGCCGACCGGGCCATGCTCGGCCTGCCCGCTCCCACGCGCGAGGCGCCGCCGCCCGCCGGCCCCGAGTTCAGGAGTCAATTGCAGGAGAGCCTCAAGAAACACAAGGGAGGACGCACGCCATGACCCGGACGGCTTACGCGATCGCGGCGACGCTTGTCGGCGCGCTGTTCGTTTTCTCCGCGACCGGCTGCCGCGGCCTGGAGGTTGTCGCCATGCCCAATCGGGACGCCGCCGAACTCTCGGCGGACGACGTGAGCGCGCTCATGCTGCGCGCCGGTTTCAGCGACCGGGAGATTCTCGATTACGGGACTGAGCTGCGCAACAGCCTGGCGCGGGAAGGCGCCGCCCGCCTCTCCGGTGACAATCGCACCCGGGCCATCTTCGCCGTCTACCATCCCCTCGTCTACGTGACGGTCGCCGGGGGTCCCAGCTTCGCCTACGATCTGCGTTCCGGCGAATTCCGCTGAGACGCGACGCCGGGAAATTGCTGGCGCAAAGAGACCTCCGGCGCTATCCTGAGACGTCCGAGATCAGAAGCCGACGCGTCTCTTCGGAGGCAACCCGATGCTTGCCGCCCAACCCAAGCCGTTGCGATTCACGGGCATTATTCTCGCCGGCGGGAGCTCGACGCGATTCGGCGCCGCCAAGGCGGACGTGGTCTGGCGGGGAGCCTCGCTCTTGTCGCACGTCGCCGCCCGCCTTCGCCAGTGCTGTCGCGAAGTCGTCGCGGTGGCGCGCGACGAGCAGGCCACGGACGGCTGGCCGGTGGATCGCGTGGTCAGAGACGACCCCGGAATGGAGGCCAGCCCTCTTCGCGGCATGGTCGCCGGTCTCTCCGCCTGCCGCCATCCCGCCGCCCTCGTGGTCGCCTGCGACACGCCCTGCCTGGTTCCTGCGCTCCTCGCCAAGTTACAGGAGGGGCTTGCCGCGGACATGGACGCCTGCGTGGCGGAATGGGACGGCCGCCCGCAACCCCTGGTCGCGGCCTATCGCGCGCGTGTGGGCGAAATCTTCCATCGCGCGCTCTCCGCGGGCGAACGCTCACCCCGCCGCGCCCTCTACCTCTTGAAAGTCGTGATGCTCTCCGAGTCGGAATGTCTGCACCTGGATCCACAGGGACTCAGCTTTCGCAACCTGAACGAACCGGAGGACCTGGAACGGCTGGAAGAGCTTCTCGGGGCGTCGTCGTGAAGGCGCGCCCTCAGGGCGCCGCCCAGCGGCGATAGACTGCCTCCACGCGCGCCACCTCGGGCGTGCCGTTGTGAAAGAAGAACCCGTAACGCAGCCGCAGCGACTGCCCCTTGGGGACGGTCGCGTCGCCCGCATGGGCGGGACCGGCTCCGAAATCCGCCATGCCAAAGGGATTGGCGGCCAGAAGTCCATACTCCCGCGCGTGCCACCACGTGGGATGCCGGAAACTGGCGGGATGGTCGAACACGGCCACGCCGACCATCCTGCCCTCAATCTCGCCGTAATAATCGACCCACCGGGCGCGCTTGCCCCACAGGTCCGGGCCGGTCGCCCCCTCGCTGTTGACGCCTCGGCCGCCTGCGCCCTGGGAGCCGAGCCGCAAGCCGTCCGCCACGCGAATCGCCATGCCGCCCTCCTTGGTATCGCCGAGCACGAGGTCCCTCTCGGCGGCAAGGAGCACGATCTCGCAGTCGATCAGCCAGCCTTCGGGGAAGACTTGAAAGCGGAGGCGCCGCCTATCCCGGCAGACCCCGTCGCCGTGCGGACAACGCCAGACGTTGCTCGTTTCCAGCACGTCGGGCGCGACGATGCGAAAGTCCTCCTGCACGATCCGGCCCGAATGGCCGCCTTCGGTCCAGAAGTCCTCGCCGTTCATCGAGCCGTGAGCGAACCACAGGGAGCGATGGTGGGAATGGTCGCGGGATTCGCCCGCCGGACCTCGCTCCAGCGGGAAGCGTCGCGTCATGGCGATGCCGGAGGGTCCCATCACGGGATAGAGCACGGGCCGCGGTTGACCGGAATAAAGATACTCCGTGAAGAGCCTGCCGCCGATTTCCACGCGAACCTTGCCGGGAAGCGGCGTCAACGCGACCGACGGCTGGTCGCCGGCGGGGGCGCCCGTCGCCCGTAGGACGAGAGCGAGACCAAGACTCAATAGGGAGAGGCCGCGCATCCGGCCGCTCCTACACCGCCTCGGGAACGACAAACGGCGGGCGATACACGCGCGAGAGCATGGCGTTGGCCTCCATCGCCCAGGGGCAGTCCTGGAACCGCTCGCGCCGCGTGTCCAGACTCAGCCATGTCCCCAGCCGAACACTGACTTTGGCCGGATCCACGCCATTGGCCTCCAGATGGGCCAGAAAACGCTCATAGGCTTCGGCCACCGCACCCTCCTTGACGCTTTCGGCCACTTCCCGGCTGGGACAATGCCGTCCCAGTCGATAAGAGATGTTGGCCAATGTGGCAGAGGGCGCTGGAGAGATGTCCCTCCTCGATCTCGGCGGAGAGTTCCTCGCGCTTACCGCTCCGGACGGCGTTGATGAAGTTGGCGTAGTGGCCGCCGCCGCCGTCGGCGGTGAACTGCCGGACGCGCTGCCCGTCGTTGTCGTAAATCCAGCCGCCTCCCCGCCGCCGGCGAAATAGCCGCCCTCGCACTCGATCACGATGCCGATGCGCACGCCGCGGTAGGCATCCATCGCGTCCCCGCCCGAAGAGCGCGGCAGGCCCCGCACCTCGAAGATCAGCGAGCCGGATGGTAGCCGTGGCGATCTGCGTGTTGGGGGGTCGCCGTCGTCGTCGTAGCCGAAGCGCCCGCCGATGCTGAACACCCGCGGCGCCAGTCCCTTTTCGCCCAGCGCCCAACGGCACATGTCCATCTCGTGAATGCCCTGGTTGCCGATGTCCCTGCCCGGTCGGCGGCCACTAATGCCAGTCGTAGTGCGAAAGCCGGTGCGCGTGAGCGGTTCCATGGGTGCCGGCCCGCACCAGAGGTTGTAATCCACGCTGTCGGGAATAGGCTGGGGGCCGGCGACCTTGCCGATGCTGGGACGGCGCTTGTAGCAGAATCCACGCGCCAGCTTGATCTTGCCCAGGTTGCCCTCCCGCAGATACTGGAGGGCGGCGCGCAGCCCCTGGGACGAGCGGTTGTGCGTGCCCGCGGCCACGACGCGACGGTACTTGCGCGCCGCGGCCACGAGTTGACGCCCCTCCCAGATGTTGTGCGAGACCGGCTTTTCGATGAAGGCGTGCTTGCCCGCCTGGCAGGCCCACACGCCGATGAGCGCGTGCCAATGGTTAGGGGTTGCGGTCGTAATCGCGTCGATCTCGGGGTCGTCCAGAACGCGCCGCAGGTCGGTGTACGCCTTGACGGACTGATTCTCCTTTTTGAAATACTCGACGATGCGGTCGGTGTGCTTCCGGTCGGCGTCGCAGACGGCGACCAGGCGGACGCCGGGGAGTTTGGGGAAGGACTTGGCGTGATCCGTACCCTTGCCGCCGACGCCGATGACGGCGATGCGGATGTCCTCGTTGGCGCCGCGCACGCGCGCGTGCGGCGCCTGTGCATGGGCCTTGACCGCCAGCGCCGCTCCTGACAGGACGCTCGCGGCCAGAAAATTGCGACGGGATAACGACTTCACCATCTCCTCCTGAACGGGAACTCTTCGCCAGTGGGTATCGCGGACGGCCGGGGACAGTCCGCCCCTGGAGACATTTCCCCCGACTGCGAGAGAGTAGGACATGATGCGCGCGCTGTCAAAGGCTGTTGCGCGATCGTAGCGCCGGCGTCTCGCCGGCTCGCGTGTGGGCATCCTGCCCGCACGCTTCGGCTTGCATGGACAACCAAACGGCGAAACGTGGGGGCGGGACGCCACCCACGCAAGCCGGCGGGACGCCGGCGTTACGAAAAAAAAGGCTCCCCCTGCCGGGGAGCCGTCATTTTGGGCGCAACACTCGAAAAAGAACACTGACTCAGTGCATCGTCACACCTTCATGCGCCCCTGCCGCAACACAACACAGCTCCTGCCGTCTCTACCCAGCTAATGGGCCGGAGTCCGCCAATTCTCGATCAATTCGAGCAGTCCGCCGCCATCGGGCGGGATCTTTTCACTCACGATTACCAAACCGTCGCTGTAGTCGGTGCCGACCGCGTTCTTGTCGTCCCAGACGCGGGCGAAGATGCGATAAGCGGCGCCGCCGCGCAGCGGAACGCCCCACGCGAGCGCCAACTGGAAGAGATCGTCAAAAAGGAGCCTGCCGTCGGCGGTCAGGTCCAGGGACGGGACGCCCACGTGGCCGCGCGGCGGCGTCCACTCCAGGACGCCCGTACCCGGCAGGCCGGACTGCAGGAGAACCTCGCCGCCGGGATAGGCGTCCGCGTCGTAGTAAAGGTCCACGCGCAGCGGGCCGCCGTCCGGATCCCCGGCACGCCACCCAATTCGCACCGACGGCGTCGCCCACAGATTGCCCGGACCGGGCGCTTGCACCACGACCGTGGGGCGATAGTTGGCGCCCACATAGGCCTGGTCCCAGCCCTTGTCGCCGTCGATCCGCGCCGCCGCCACGCCGCCCGACGCCTTGGCGGACGCCAGCTCGAACGGAATCGCCTCGACCCGCCAGATGTCCCCCTCGCGCAGGAACGCCGGCGGAACCCAGCTGCCCTCCGGGACCACGCCGGAGACCTCGATGCGATACACAAACGTCTGCCCGCCGTCCTGCGAACGATACCAGCGGATTTCATAGCTGATCGGATCGCCATCGGGGTCGATGCTGTACTCCACGAACTCCGCTCCCAATCCGTCCCACGGCTGGGGATTGACGGGCACGATGGTCACGATCGGCGCGGTCGGCGGGGAGTTGCGGATGTTGACGGTACTGGTGCGCCGGTCCAGGTAGGACGTCCCGTCGGTGATGCGGGCGAAGCAATAATAGCTCTCGCCGCGGGACGTAATCTCGTGCGGAAGGACCGAGCGGGTGACCGCGTAGGGAACGCCGGCGACCACGGCGGGGTCAGTGAGTTCCTGGTCGTTTTTCCACCAGCGATACAGGATGGAGAGATCGGCCGCGGCGGTGGGAGGATCGATGTCCACGACGCAGACAAGGTCGTCCAGCGTGCGCGGCTCGGGAGGCGAGATGTGCGCCGTCACCGAGAGGTCGAGCGGAGGCCGCAGCATGACCCGCCCGATGTGGGTCAGCGGGCCGCCGTCCCCCGGCGGCGTCTCCCCATCCGGCGAGTACCAGAAATAGATGTACTCCGCTCCACCAGGCGCCTTGACATATTGAGGTTGGTGCAAGTCCGGCGGCGGATCGGCAAGTGCGCTGAGCAGCGGCGCGCCATCCGTCCAGCCGTTCACGATGCCCTCCCATTGCAGGCCGTCCACGCTGACGGCGCGACGGATGCGCCCGTCCGTCCCCGCATAGAGCACTCGATACAGATCACCTTCCTGGTAGACCACCATCTGTCGGTCGGGATGAATGAACGTCCCTTCCTCTCCCAGGGACCGGGTCCTCGTCGACCAGTGTACGGCGTCCGCACTCACCATCGAAGCCAGGTAGTAGCGCGGCGTGTCCGGCGCGCGGCGATAGCGCGCCTCGTAAAAGAACCGGTATCCCGCCGTGAGCGGGTCGAAAAATACCCCCCTCGGCGTGTAATACATGTCCTCCCACGGCTCATGGTCGGACGGCGTCGTAATCTGGGTAGGCGGTCCGAACGAGTACCCGTCGGTACTGGCGCGGACCGTCAGGTACGTCCAGTAGTCGCCTTGGTAGAGCTTGTAGTAGTTGGCGCAATAGAGAAAGTACGTGTCGCTCGCCTTCATCACGACCGGATAGATCATGCCGTAGCTGGTTCCGCCGTCGTCGGTCGCCTTGACCAGGAAACGCTTGCCGAACCAGGTCCTGCCGTCCAGGCTCTCCGCGTAGCCGATGCCCCCCCAGGCGCTGCCGATGGTGATGGGCTGGGAATTGCCCGTCGTGTACCAGATGCGAAACCGGCCGTCCTCAAAGAGGATGTACGACGCGCCGACCCGGCCGTATTCCCACTCCTGGTCGGGAACCATGACGGTTTCCCACTCCAGATTGGGCTGCGTGTAAACTTCGCCTCGCGCTGGCGTGAGCGATGCCCACGATGCCAGGAGAACGGCCAAGACACCGCCGTACCTGACGAGCTGCGAATGAGTCGCAGAATCTTCGCGCCCCACGTCCTCAACACCTGCCATGATTATCCTACTCCGAATCCGACGCGACGCTGCTTGTGTCCCCGTCACGTTATACTTTCGAACAAAAGCCATTTCCTTCCCGAAATTTCCTATTCCCATCTATTTCTTCGCGCCGGGTTCGTTGCGTATTCGTTCCGCGTCCACGAACCAGAGCAGCAGGTCCGCCTCGTCGCAGATGCCGTCCTGATTGAGGTCGGCGGTTCCGCCGGGCCGCCGTTGCCACTGCTGGGAGAAGGACAAGAGGTCTTCCGGCCCCATGCGCCCATCCTCGTCCACGTCGCCCGGCCGGTAGAGGTAATAGTCGGCCACCGCAGGCTGGTCGGGGGTTCGAATGACCACCCGCCGCGGCTCGGGACGCCGGTATCCGGCCGCCTCGACCGTCAACCAGTAGTCGCTGTCGATGGGCAGGCCCAGGCCCACGAAAGAACCCGTCGAGGACGGCCACAGCGGCGCCTCCGGCTGCACCCGGACCGAGGCGTTGGGGACCCGCCCGCCGGTGGAACCGTCGTAGATGCGCACGAGCAGCGAGCCGAAGACATCGTTGACGGTGTCGGTCCGCAGTCGGAACACCTGCCGGCTCTCGCGTGTGGCGCCATAGGCGTCGCGTGCGATCACTTTCCAGTAGTAGGCGCGGCCGTCCGCCAGCGGCAGCTTCCGACCCGCGAAAAGCAGCGGTTCGCCGCCCGTCTCGACGACCATGGTGCCATAAGGAAACTGCGCCGACTCGGACAGGAGGATGACGTAGGAAACCGGGTCACCGTCCGGATCGCCGGCGTCCTGCCACTCAAAGCAAGGGAAGACGTCCACCACGGCGTTGTCCGCCGGTTTGACCAGCGAAAAAGGCTCGGGCGGCAGATTCCCCGTTCGATTGCGAAAGACGCGGGAACTGCGCACGGGGGCCAGCCGACCCGAAACGTCCTCGACGAAGTAGTAAACCTGGTATTCACCCGGCTCGGTGAAACCGGGGAAGTCCTCGCGTTCGTAGTGCATCCACCACAGGCTGGCGCCGAGTTCGCCCTCGGCCAGGAATCGCGGCATGGCCTCGACGCGTTGAAAGGACTCGGATAGCGCAGCCGGGGGCGGCGCCGCTCCCGGCAGTCGGATTTCGATCCAGGCCTGCCTCAATCTGGAAAGGTCGGAAACCGTGACCCACAACAAGGGGTCGGGACCGCCGGGCGCCAGGAAGTAGTCGGTCGCGTGCAACGTAATCGCCAGACGGTCGGAGGCGTCGGCGGGGGAGAGGCCGGAAAGGCGCAGGCGGGCGGCCCAGTCGCCGTCATGCGCCAGCGGAATCGCCTCGCTGACGCCGTCTCCGTTGTCGTCCAGCTGCGGATGCTGGTCGGAGCCGTCCGAGTAGCGGTTCTGCCCGCGTCCGTTGACGGGCCGGCCGTCGCGATTGCGGGTGTACTGCCGCACTTCTTCGGAGGCCATGCGGAAGCTGTCCAATAGTGTGTGCCCATCACCGGCGAACTCGAAGAAGCGCGTGATGAAGTAATCGCCGTCGCGCGGCAGGCGGTCGGCCGGACCGCGGTAGGAGACTTCGTAAGCGTCGCTGCTGGCCAGGAGGATGCGGCGCTTGCCCGGCTCGGATAGGGTGGGAAGGAAGCTGCCCGAGTGGCACGCGCCGTACACGAATACGATGGGCAGTCCCGCCGTCTGGGCCGGATTGCGCGCTGCCAGCTCCGCCTCCAGGCCGTCCAGCCAGCCGTCCAATTCCGCCGGCGTGACATAGCCGTCCGCTCCCTGCCCCAACTGGTCGCCGACGTGAAAGCGGCCCGTGCCATCGACCACGTCGCCGTGGTTGACCCAGACGAGAAAGAGCGGCGCGGGCGCCTGAGCCATCAGCTCCGCCGCCCAACCGGTGATGGCCTGTTCCACCGCCGCTTTACTTACCGTAGCCTGCGCAACGCCGCCGGGGTTCTTGCCCTTGCCATTGAGGTAAAGAATATTCTCGGGCGCGAAGTTACTTGCCAGAAGCCGGGACACCACGTTGTCGGTCGTGCGGGCGTGTTCTTCCAGGCCCTCGCCGGAGGGAACGCGTCCCGCGACCACGATGGCGTAACCCAATTCGGCGACCGCCTGCACCGCGAGCTCGGCCGTCGCGCTGGGCAGGACGCCGCGGTTGCCGTGAAAGCGGGCGGACAGGCGCCACGGCCCCAGCTGGTCCAAGAGCATGGGCGCGCACATGAACGTACCGCCGGAGACTTCCGCTTCCCAGGCACGTATCTGTCCGCCGGGAGCGAGGGCCGTCACGGCGACGGTCGCGCCTTCCACGAAGGTCAGGGCCGCGGGCGTGTTGGGCGTAAGCATCAGGCGGCCGGCAAACTCGACCGCGCGCCCGTTGTGCACCACGCGGGCGGGCGAGGTCTCCAGGACCAGCCGGCAGGCGATCGCATCGACCATGAACGACGGTGACAGAACGGACGCCGCGCGGTAGCGACCGTCCTCCGGCGTGAAGGCCGCCGCCTGCCAGACGCCCGGTTCGGAGATGGGATACGGCAGCTCCTGGGCGGAGACGGCATGGGTGTCCTGGTAGCCGCCGTCAAAGCCGGTCATGGTCGCGCCCACCGTGCGCATCTCGCCGCGTGGCGAGACCAGTCCCAAGAGCACGGTCCGCGCCGCCAGCGGCGCCTCCCCGCGAGTCGTCACGCTCCCCGAAAAGGTCAGACCCTCCCCGAGAGTGATCCGCGGCGGCGCGACCTCGCAGGTGATGTAAATCGGCTGCAATATCGTCACGTGGGCCGTGTCCTCCCCGGCCACGGTGTTCAACTTGAGGGTGGCGTGGTCGCCGGAGACGTCGGGCATGACAAAACGCACCTCATCGTCCTGCCAGGAGACGATGACGGCGGGAAGGCCGTTGGCGCGCACGCGGCCAAACTGGCCGGGGGCAAAGCCGAAGTGCTCTCCCTGCAGGACCACCACGTCGCCCACGCTGGCGGGGGAAGGCTCGGCGGAAAGCACGCTGGGGGGCAGGATGCGAAAGCGATGCGCGTCGCCCACGCTGATCTGGTCGAAGGCGACCACGCGCACAGCCGCGCTCTCGACCTCCGGCGCGCGGCACACGATCGAATTCGGTCTCCACGAGACCACCAGCGCGGGCACGCTGCCGAAAAGCACCCAGCCCTCCGCCGTCTCACGCGAGAGGCCGAAGCCCGCGCCGTGGACGGTCATCAGCTGGTGAAATGAGCCTTCGTAGGGGTCCAGGCCGTCCACCACGGGACGCGGCGGCGGTTCCGGGCCGGGCACAAGCGACGAGACGCGCACGTTGTCGAAGGCTGCGTCGATCTTGTCGGCCACGACCCCGATCGTGCCGGCGGTCAGACCGCCGTCCGTGCCGTTATAGATGGGCAGCCCGTCGATAAACACGTCCAGCCGCGCGCCCGCAATCGCCACGGCCACGCGATGGACGCCGTGCCCCAACGCCCACTCCAGATCGGCCAATAAATAGGTCACGCTCCCGCCGACGACGCGAATCAGTTGCGCGCGCGGGGCGCAGCCGCCGTTGATGCACTCGAAATACAGCTTGTAATAGTTGTTGTCATTCCGGAAGCGAAAATAAAAACCGACCTCGTTATTGCCGCGGGTCGCGCTGAGGATGCGGAAATCGCACTCGAAGAGGTAGTGGGTCCAGTCGGTTGCGCCGGGGCCGACGTACACGGCGCGGGGGAACGGTATCTGAGTAAGATCGGTGCGGCGCAGTTCGCCGCCCACGACCCGCCAGGCGTCGCCCGGATTGGACCAGAAGTCGGCGCGGCCGGAATTGAAGTTCTCCTGGTAAAGGTCGCCGGCGCCGGGCGGGAAACCCGCGGCGACCGGCCCGGCGCCGAAGCACAGGCACAACACGACCCCCCACAGGGCGCCGGGCCTGGTTCCGGGCATGATTGCACCGTGCGGCTTTGCCACCTTCGCCTTCGATTTATCGCTGTCCCCAGCGGGCTTCGTTACGCATCCAAGTCGCACGGCACATCGCAAGGGTATCGCGGCCCCTCCCCTTCGTCCAAGGGAAAAGTGACATCCCACTCAACTTGGCTGCTCGATTTCAGGTAGGAAGAAACGGAGAAAAATTCCTAAAGCAAATGGGTTGGAGGAAATTTTTACAGTTCACACGGGAAGTGTGCGGCCGGTTATGCTATCTTTGGGCGCAACAGGGGGCGGAGGCGGAATACGGCGCCGCAAGCGCCGCCGCTTTCGCCATCAGCGGACGGCCCGGGCGCGCCGGAAACCGGCGCGCGGGGCGCCCTGGCTGCGGGATTACAGGCTCCTCATGCCCGAAGCTGCTTCCGAACTCTTCCAGATGAGCGACGAGGACCTCGTCCCTCTACCTCCGCGAGGACTTTGAGTCCCGGTTTCAAGAGGTCCGGAGGTCCTCTGGATTCGCTACGGCCTGCCCATCGAGTTCCGCATCCGCGCCGTCCTGACCACGGCGTCAGCTACCATCCCGGACGGGATTACTACAACAAGGTCTACTACATTCTGGATCGGCTCTGGGACCGGGAGACGTTCCGGCAGAACCCTGAGAAGTTCGACCGGGCGCGCGGCAGCCTGCGCAACTGGCTCCTGGCCTTTCAGGTCGTCAACACGGTGCGGGACTGGCTGAAATGCCGGGATGCCGAGGAGCGCCAGTCGCGGCTGGAGTCGATTACCGCGTGCAAGCACGTCGAGACCGTGTGGGAGCAAGGGGTTGAGAATCTCCCCGATCCCCACCCGCCGGAACCCGACGGCTTGGAGGAACCGGACCGTGCCTGGATGAACGGCCTGCCGATCCGCGACCAGGCGCTACTGTCGCTGCTGTACCTGGCTTACGGTCCGCCGCCGGCGGAGGTCCTCGATTGGCTGGCGGAATTGCACGGCTGCCGCCGGAGCCAGATGCAAAAAGACCTCGCGGCGCGGCGGCAGGCGCTGCGCGAAAGCCCCCGCTTCGCCCGCCACGATGAACTCCTGGCGCGGCTCGGCGTCGCCGCCGACCGTGCCCAGTGGTTTGAGCACCTGGTACAAACGACCAAGGAAGAGTTCTTTCATCTTGGCGGGAATTGGGAGGAGCTGGAGATTTGTGAAGCTCAGGCCCGCCAGCTCAACTTGGGCGACCTGGACCGACGGGTACGAGAGGCTCGCGGGTATCGCCTGCCGGAGAAGGAGCAATGCCTGTATCGATACGCGGCGTTTTTTCGGCGCGCCCACAAGTGGGAGGAGAAGCGCCGGGAACTGAGGGAGCGCCTGAATTCCGATCGGGTGTTCGTGGCGTTACCCTTCTCGGAGCTGGCGGAGCTCTTGAAGACGCCGGAGAAGACCTTGCGTAACAGATTGACTTTGTTGAAGAAATCACTGGAGTAGTGGCGCAGCGTGCTGCGCAAGCGGCGTAGTGGCGCAGCGTGCTGCGCTTGCCGGCAGGGAGCAGGCTGAAGGGCCTGTACTCCGAGCCGGCGGCACGGAGTGGGAATACCGGGGCATATTTTCCTATAGGCGAGGAGAAGGACGTAGTGGACCCGCTGGACCCGATTCTGGAGGCCCTCAGGGCGAAAATCGAGGATACGATGATGAAACGGACCCGGGCCGTGGCGCCTGAACCCTGCCAACACAGCAGGAATCCCGAATGGGAGAATACCCTGTGGCTGGTCGCCGCGGGCGAGCTGCCGTGGGAAGAAGAAGAGCGGCTGATCGGCGAGCTGGAAGCCTGTCCCTATTGCCGGCATGAGCTGACGCGCTGCATGGCGTCGGAGCTGCGCGCCCGGCGCCTGTCGCCCGGCGGCCTGACCGGGGCGTCCCAGATGGCCGGAGTGAACGCCGCTGGACGCCTGTTCCGGCTGGTCGTCGAGCGGGTGGCGCACGGCTTCCGCTGCCTGGAAGAGGGCTGGCAGGCTCTGCAACCGGCGGCGGCCGCGGTGCGCGGGAGCGGATCGCCGGCCGAGGCCCTGTGTGTAACCCGGTCGCTGCTGCACTTCGACTTGGAGGTATGCCTTTCTCCCACGCCGGAGAGTCGCACTCAGCTGGCGTTGGCGGTGCGCGACCGCGAGACGGGCGCGCCCATCGACGGCCATGCGGAACTCAGGGACCATGCGGGCGGCACGCTGGAGTCGGTTCCCATCCGGCGCGGGCAGGGCCGTTTTCGGCCGGTCGCGCCCGGAACCTTCTGGATCGTGGTCGTGGATCAATTCGGTTTGTCCGAAATGCTGGAGGTCGTCGTGCAGTAGCCGGCGGGCTGCTGCCGGAGCCAAGCCCATGGCGGTTTCCATTCACCCGGTCACCTGGTTGCACGCGGACATCCACGCCGGCGCCGGCGCCGACGCGGCGCGCGCGGCGGCGGAACGTCTGCTTTCGGCCCTCCTGGCACGCCATGCTTCCGAGCTGCGCGCGGCATCGGAAAGTGTGTTGGAGGCGGAGTTCGTCGGCCCAATAGCCGCCGTCGAGTGCGCGCGCCGGATGCAGACCGTAGTCGCGCGGCTCAACGAAGCGCGCGGAACGGTGGCAGCCGTGGGCTTGGCCGTGGGCGTGGACGTGGGCGCAGCGGAAGCGGGCCAGGCCCGTGCTCGCCGCATCGCCGCATCCGCCCGCGACGGCGAAATCCTGGTCTCCGCCGCGGCCCGTGCTTCCTCGATCCCTACCTTGGGGCTTTGCACCCGCCCACGCGCGCGCACGACCGGGCCAGAGAACCGGCCCGCCCCTCGACTCCGCGCGAATCGCGTGGAGTGGAATCCGCCACGCCGACCCGCGGGCAGGTCGAAAAACAGGAAGCCGCCTTCGACATTCTGATGGAGCAGCAGAGCCTCAAGATTTCGCTTCACGAGGAGACGAAATCGCGGGCACGCTCACGTACTACGCCCGGCTGCCGCTGGACTCGGAGCGGCTTTCGCATCTGGTCGCCGCCTTCCAGCAGACCTTCGGACCGCTAACGCCGTCGGCGGCGGCAACGGCGAGACGTTGGAGCAACTGCGCCGCCACGGGACCGAGGCTGTGCCGACCTGCTTTTCAACAGCGAGTTCAAGGAGCGCCTGGGGCGGCTGACGGTGGATTACCTGGTGCTCAACCTGAATGAGCGCGCCGTCGGGGTGCCGGGGGCCTGTACGACGGACGGGACTTCCTGTGCCGGCGGTTTGCCGTAGGGCGCGCGTGGTACGCACGGCCGAGCGGCCGCTGGGCAAACCGCGACCGGCGCCCATCTGCGCCCTCGATGCTGGTCCTGTCCAATCCGCGCGGCGACCTGGCCTCCGCCAGCCAGGAGGGCCTGGTCGTGCGCAACGATTCCTTCATTCGCCGCGCATGGAGTGCATTGGCTCAACGGCGCGGTCGAGCGGCGCGAGGCGGTCGAGGTCCTGCGCGAGCACGACATCCTGCACTACTGCGGCCATGCCCGCTACGTCGAAGGCAAGCCCGAGGAGACCAGCTGGCCCTCGCCGACGGATGCTCAGCGTCGCCGACATTACCGGGCGGCTGGCGGGCGGGGAGAAGCGCTTTCCGCCCTCGTGTTCAGCAATGCCTGCCAGTCCGGAGGACGGGCGCCTGGGAGCCGGCAAAGACGGCCGACGGCCTGGCCCAGGCTTTTCTCCTGGCCGGCGTGCAGCATTACGTGGGAACCTTCTGGGACGTGCTGGATGCGCCCAGCGGCGACATGGCGGTACTCTTCTATCGCCGGTTGGCGTCCGACAATCCGTCGGCAAGGCGCTCTTGTCAGCGCGGGAGCGGCTGGCCGCCGACCGCGGAGAGGCGCACCTGATCTGGGCGGCGTATGTCTTGTACGGCGATCCGCGCCGCATTTTCTTCGGCGCGGCGGAGGCCCCGGCAGACCGGATGCTCTACGGCGAAGAGTCAGCGGAGACCGCGACGGCCGGCGCTTCGCCCGCCCTCACGCGTTCCGCTGCGCCCATCGTCCATCGCGCCGCCGCACCTACCTGGCTAGTAGGCGTC
This sequence comes from bacterium, assembly GCA_015075175.1. Lineage (GTDB taxonomy): Bacteria > Hinthialibacterota > Hinthialibacteria > H5-UNCL2 > H5-UNCL2 > H5-UNCL2. The sequence goes on along the minus strand of JABTUV010000004.1, from coordinate 209,413 downwards.
GGGCTGGCGGCGCTCGTCTTGGCCGCCATTCCCGCCGGACTCTGGTTGAACCGGACTCTCTACCCGACCGGGACTCCACACCCCTTTGAGTACAAAGGGGTGGCGCCCATCGCCGTGACATCTGAGTATGTGGAGGGATTGGAGCTCTATCGGCTGGGCGATTACGACGGCGCCTGGGCGATCTTTATGAGACAGGCGGCGACGCGGCCGGCCGATCCGGTTTTGGCGGGTCTCGTGCGCGCCGCGCGCAACCGCAGCCTGGCCGGCGCCGAAGAGCAACGCACCGCCCGCATCGACGTGCTGCTGGCCGATCTCGCCGAACTGATGAAAGCCCCGCCCGTCCCGCCGTCCGACCTCGACGACTGGTCCTCGCCCGTCCTGACGGCGGTCCTGGACGCGCTGGAGGCGGCCCCCGAGAACACCGCGGGGGGCATGGACATCGCCGTGATGGAATACCTGGAAGAGGCGCTCTTGGCCCATCCTCGCCTGTCGGTCCTGGAACGGCGCCACTTGGACAGGCTGCTCAACGAGATTCGCCTCAACAAGCTGGGGCTGTCCGATCCCGCCGAAGCGGAGCGGACGGCGCGCCTGAAACTGGTTCGCCTGTGGTTCTTCCCCAGCCTCACGGTTGAGGGCGGAAAATCCGTGTTGTCGCTCTCGGCCGTTTGGGAGAACAGCGAGACGCTCTTCATCCTCCGGCAAGAGCTGTCCTCCGATCCGCGTGAAACGGCGGCGGGGATGATGGCGCAACTTTCGCCCAAGTTGCGGGAGGCGCTGCCCATCCGCGGCCTTCTGCTCGAACAGACGCCGGACGGATGGTGGTGCAACGTGGGCGGCGACCACGGCGTTACCCCGGAGACGCGCTTCCGGCCGGTCGGCGCCGCCGGGGTTACCCTGAGCGTTCGGGCGGTCGAACCGCGTCGCGCGCTCCTGGACGCGGGCGGCGCTTCGCTCCTGGTCGGCGCCCGCATCCAGCAGATTGACTGATGCCGCGCCGGTCCGCCCTCCCATCTCTCCTCTTCGTGATCGCCGCCACCTGTCTCCCGCTCTGCGGTTGCCAGACTTCCCAGGTCTCTCCCTACGTGAAGGACGGCCGGCGCTACGGCGTGACGCGCGGCACGTTCAACGCCCGCTGGTGGAATTACTACGAGCGGGGCCTCTCCTTCGCGGACGGCGAGTTCTGGAAGGAGGCCGAGCGCGACCTGCTGTCCGCCCTGGCCCAGAACGACGGCGAAGAGCGCCGCGCGCAGACTTACGGCATGCATTTCATCGAGTATTTTCCCCATCGGGAGCTGGGTGTCGTCTATTATCGCCAGAATCGGCTGGATGAGGCCGAGCGGGAACTCCTGCGCTCGCTGGAAGACGAGGACACGGCCAAGGCGCATTATTTTCTCGCCCAGGTGCGCGGGCAGGCGCTGCGACGCGGCGGTCGGGACGCCCGTCCCCCAACGGTAACGCTGCCCGGCGGCGATACCTGGTACAGTTCATCGACGCACTTCATGCTGCGGGGAATCATGCAGGACGACCACGCCGTCGCCGCCTATGCCGTCAACGATACGTCGTATTACGTGCGCGAACCACGCAAAGCCGTTCCGCTGGAAGTCAGAATGGCGCTCGCTGCGGCGCAGACGCCGCTCACGATCACCGCCGTCGACCTGGTCGGCAACACGACCATCCACCACGCGACGATACTCCTGGACCAGACTGGGCCGTTCCTGGTCGTCGAGAAGAAGACGCGACTGGTGGAGGGTTGGGAAATTTCGGGACGCGCGACGGACAATCTCGGCGCGGTGGAACTCACGTTGGATGATCGCCGCGTGGCGCTGCAGGAGGGTCGATTCACGGCCGTGGCGAGGGGCGCGGATCGCGCCGTGCTGCGCGCCCGCGACCGTGCCGGCAATGCAACCTGAGTTGGCGATCAGCTTTGGCGGAGAACGGCGGCGCCGCGCCGCGCCTCGGGCCGCGGCTCGGTTCCCTGCCCTCGGTACCAAAGTCGCCGCGCTGGAAGGCGAAGAAGCCTCCATCCGGCTGCTGCGGCAACCGCCGGCGCGCGTCGGCACGGAGTACTTCACGCTGCATCTTGATCTTGCGGCGGAAAGCGAGATCGTCCGCGTCTCCATCGCCGGCGAACCCATTGTGGGCCTGCCGCGCGCGCGCACGCTCACGTTCAGCCACAGCGTCGAGCTGTCGGAAGGCAGGAACACCATCGAAATTGCCATGGAAACGTCCAGCGGCGCGCGTCGCTCGCGTAGCGTCACGCTGGAACGCATCGACGCGGAGAAACCGCTGCGCGCCGAGCGGTTGCGCCTGGCCTTCGCCGATCTCTTGCCCGCCGAGGAGAGCGACACGCCGCTGTCTCTCTGCCAGTCGTTCAATCGCGGCCTGGAATTCCAGTTGTCCGAGCGTGGGCGTTTCGGCATCCTGGCGCGCAGAGAGCTGGAGAAAGTGCTTCTGGAGCGCAAGCTCTCGCTCTCAGGTCTCGCCGATCCGCGCTATGCCACCCGGCTGGCGGGATTGGCCGTCGCCGACGAGGTCCTCACCGGCACCATTCGCGTGCGCCGCGACGGCATCGTGGCGGAGACGCGCCTCGTGGACGTGCGCACCGGCGAGGTGGATGCCGCCGCCGACGTCTTTGCCGAACGTACCGACACGCGCACGCTGGACATGCTGGCGCGCGCGCTGGCCCTGGAACTGGAGTACCGCTTTCCCGTCGTGCGCGGCAGAATCGTGGAGAGCCGCGACGGCGGCGCGTTCGTCATGGACAAGGGCGCCCGCGACGGCCTGCGCGAGGGCCTGCCCGTCGTCGTCTTTGAACAAGAGGAGTTCGACACGCTGATAAGAGGTCGCGGACGGCTCGATGCCGTGAGAGAGAGTCGGAGTCGGGGACGCCTGGACGATCCCGCACAAGCGGTTTCGATTCGCGCCGGACTGGAGGTGATGACGCGATGAGACGGCTCATAGTTGCTCTCACGGTTTCCCTGCTCACTGGCGCGACGTGGAGCGTGGAGCCGCCGGACATCCGCATCACCTCCTCGCCCAATCCCATCGGCTCGGGAGCGCGCGCGACCGCCATGGGCGGCGCCTTCATCGCCATCGCCGACGATTCGACCGCCTCCTCCTGGAATCCCGCCGGCCTGGCGCAGCTGGAACGGCCCGAGATGTCCATCGTGGGCGAAGGTTTCTTTCGCCTGGAGGACCTCTTCTCCGACGTCCATCCGGAGAGCGACGGCGACAGCGGCATCGACCTTTACCGGATCAACTTCGCCAATGCCTCGTATCCCTTTGTGCTGTTCGACCGCCCCATGGTCGTCTCGCTCAATTATCAACGCCTCTATGGCTTCGATCGCGAGCTGTCCTTTGATTTCAACACGGGCAACGCGCTACTCTCGCAGGAGGGCGAATATGAGTTCGAGCAGGAGGGCGACTTGTATGCTTTTTCGCCCGCGTTCGGGATGCGTCTTTCCGACAAGCTGTCCGTGGGGGCGACGCTCAACGTCTGGCGCGATCCCCTGGGACGGGATTACGCCTGGAAGTCCACGGTCAGATACGACGGGACGGGGTTGGTCGAGGAGACCGATGCTTTCGGCGCCACGATTTTCATGCGCGACGTGTACAAGGATTTTTCAGGAGAGAACTTCAACCTGGGGTTGCGCTACGAGCTGACGCCCAGGATTGCGCTGGGGGCCGTCTTCAAGTCGCCCTTCACCGCCGACGTGCGCCACGAGCGCAAGCGCTCGACCTCCGTGGATTTTGGCGGCGGCGCCGATCCCGTCCTCACCGGCTTCTCGCGCAAGGAGGAGATGGACTTCCCCTGGGTTGTCGGCGTGGGAACCGCGGTCCAATGGACGCGTTCATTGAAGACCTCGTTGGATGTGACGCGCACCGAGTGGGACGATTTTGTTCTTGAGGACGATCACGGCAATCGTTTCTCCGCCGTGACCGGTCGCCGCGCCTCCGAGGAGGACATCGATCCGACCTACACCGTGCGCGCCGGAATGGAGTATCTTATTTTCACGGAGCGCGCGATCGTTCCTCTGCGGGCCGGCGTGTTTTACGACCCCGAACCGAGCCATCGCCATCCCGACGACTATGCCGGGGTGTCAGTCGGGTCCGGTTACGTCTCTGAGGCCCTCTCGCTGGACTTCTCCTACACCTGGCGGTTCGGGCGCAACGTGGGGGGCGACGTCTTGGACGTGCCCGGCGCGCGCATGGACGTGGACCAGCACCAGCTGCTCGTGTCGATCATCAAGTATTTCTAGCCACCGCGGGCAGCGGCTGCCGGCCGTCATTGTCATTTCGACCGAAGGGAGAAATCCCGATCCCAAGCGCCTTGGCCCAACAACTCTGACCGGGATTTCTCCCTGCGGTCGAAATGACAGACCGCACGGCGGCGCAGACAAGAAGGCGGTAGCGCGTTAAACTGTGTCCGCCCTCGCCTGCGCCTCCCTCGCCAACTGCGCGACGGGCTGATCGGTGTTGATGGTCGAGAGCACCAGCCCATCGATCACTTCCGCAAGTTTCGACCAATGCGCGAGGCGCGGCAGCTCCCGTGCGTGCGCGTGCAGGCCCTCCATGCGGCGATAGAAGGGAATGATGCGGTTGACGTCGCGGTCCATCCACGTGGATTTGCGGCAGCCGATGCCGCCCTCCAGCGTCAACAGCTTGTCCATATCCGCGCTTGCGCAATGCGAAAGTAAACGATATGCAAGCTCCTTGTGCGGACTGCCGGAGCCGATGCACAGCACCCAGTAGACGTTGAGCGAGGCGCTGGCGGCGCCGGGCGCGTGCGGAAGTTCCCCCACGGCGACTTTGTTCTTCACCTTCGACCTGGCAGCGTCTGGCACATGGCGGCGAACCTGAACCAGTTGATCATCAGCGCCGCTTCGCTGCGCGCGAAGGCAAAGCCGGACTTGACCGAATCCATGTCGCGCGAGTGGGGATGAATCGCCGCCGCATGGTTGAGCATCCCGCGATAAACTCCAGGCCTGCGATCGAGGCGGCGCTGTCCAGCATTAAACCGCCATCCTGCATCAATTCCCGCCCGCGTCCACACTTGCAGGCTGTAATCATACACCGTGTGTTGTGGCCGTCGGGATAAGCGGCAAAGACGGTGCCATAGGGCCCTCCTCAGACGATGAAAGAACTCGGTCTGGCGCACGAAATCGTCCCAAGTCTCCGGTAGATCCAAAGGCGCGCCGTATTTCTTCTCATATTTTCTCTGCTCTGTCGGACTTTTCATAAAGCGTCCTTGCGATAAATAAGACACTCGGGACCGTCATGGTACGGCAGACCGATGACGGTTTCGCCGAATTGCTGCATGCGCAGAAGCGAGTCGGTCCAGGCGTCCGAAAAGCCCTCGGGCGGGTTTGATTTCGCGACGGTGCAGGTCCAACGCCGCGCCTGACTCGTGCGCTTCGGTAACCCAGTCGGTATTGATGAAAGCCACGTCCCAGTCGCCGCGCCATGCCCCTTCTGCGCAAACAGCGTCTGCTGAAGCGGGTGCAGGTCGAGCGCAACCGCCTCCAGCGCCAAGTCGCAGTCCTGCTGCCTTTGAAAGCGCCCCACTGTTTAAGAATGGCCGCTCAAACGGCGGGAACTTCTGCGAACGGCGATGCGAAACGTGCTGCGCGTGCTCATGGTGCGCCTCCTGGTTGCGCGTGAACGACCTCTCCTCACCCGGCGTTTTCGCGCCGACCTCTCCCCAGGGAGAGGTGAAAAATCGCGCGTCCTGCCGACCTTTCTTCCCAGGGAGAGGTGAATGTCCCTCTCCCTTGAGGAGAGGTGAATGTCCCTCGCCAGAGGGTTAGAATGAGGGGGTGCGATGCGACCGCAGCCGCCGCACTCCATATCAACTTTTCTTTTCGACCTGGTCCCGCCACCGCTCAGGACGGCGGTATTCACCGTCTGCAAGTGCTCGCAGTACAGTACCAGCTCGCCCTCATTCTTAAACACCTCATAGCTCACTCTTACGAGTCCCATGTCCTTATATTTCGGCCGTTTTTCAAGATTCGTGCGTATCGTATAAATCGTGTCCCCGATGAAAACCGGCTTGATGAATCGCAGTTTGTCATAACCGTAGCTGAAGGTGTGCACGTTGTTGTGCGCCATGAGGCCGAGCCCCAGGCTGAAGACCATGGCGCCCGCAACCAGCCGCCGGCCGAAGATACCCTCGGTTCTGGCGAAAATCTCGTCCGCCACGTAGGGATGCAGGTCCATCACCAGGCAATTGAAGGCCATCGCTTCCCCCTCGGAGATGGTGCGGCGTATCGAACGCTTGCGCTCGCCCATCTGGAAATCCTCATACATCCAGTCCTCGGTATTGAAAAGCGGAATCTCCTTGTGTTTGTTCGGATCGGGATTGGGATTCATCGTACTCCTCCAACACGAGTTGATTGTGTTCGCCGACTGCGGGCGCGCCCAGAGGCGACTTGAGCACGCGCCCGTCGATTCGAATCGGGCAGCGCGTCGTGCGCAGGCGGGTGCCCGACGCCAGTCGGACTTCCTGGAGCATCTCGAGTCGTGCGAACGCGGGATGAACCATCAGTCGGTCCCAGGACAATACTTCCATGCAGGCAATTCCCGCCGCATCCAAGGCGCGGACCCACTCGGCGTTGCAGCGCTCGCGCAATCGCGATGCGATGACGGCCTTGATCTCGGCTCGGCGGGCCATCCACGCGGCGGGATCGACATATTCGGACAGCTCAGGAAGAGCCAACGGCGCACTCAGATCGGGCACGGCGCACTCGCCGAGCGCGATGTACCCATCGGCGGTCGGATAAATGCCGCAAGGCGCGGGACGGTAAGGATGGCCGGGCCATGCCGGTTCGCGTTGCGGCATTCCGCCGGTCAAGAAAAATTCCATCAGGCCCTCCGCCTGGATTTCGATCATGGATTCCAGAAGGCTGACCTCGACGCGCGCGCCGCGGCCGGTTCGACCACGACGCACCAGGCACGCCAACACGCCCTGGGCCAGGTTGGCTCCGGCCATGATGTCCGCAATCGCCAATCCGATGGGAAGCGGCGGATGCGCGCTTGTTCCGTTCCACCACACCAGGCCGGAGAGGCACTGCGCTAAAAGGTCCTGGCCGGGCAGGTCCTTCCAGGGTCCCTGGCGACCGTAACCCGTGACTTCGCCATACACGAGGCGCGGGTTTCTTTCGCGCACATTTTCATAGTCGAGTCCGAGCCGGCGCATGACACCCGGACGGAAATTGGTGAGCAGCACGTCGGCGCGCTCGACCAGGGCCATGACGCGGGCGCGGTCTCCGGCGTCCTTCAGATTGGCGGAGACGGACAGCTTGTTGCGATTGATGGCATGAAAGATGGTCGATTCGCCGTCGATCGTCACGTTGGTCACGTAAAGCTTGCGACAGAGATCGCCGCCGTCGGGCCGCTCGATTTTGACCACGCGCGCGCCCAAGTCGGCCAGCCGCAGGCCCGCGCTGGGCCCGGCCAGAAAGATGCTGAAGTCGACCACCAGGAGACCTTCCAACGGCAGCATGGAACCTATGTCATCCCTTCAAGCAGAGCGGCAGCGCGCGGCTGTCCTCTCGATACGCGGCCCGCCGAGAATGTCCCTGCGACGTGATATGTGAGTTCGGGCCGCGTATCGAGGGGACGGCCTTTCTCCACAACTTTTCATCAAACGACATTACACGAGTTCCCTTTCGATCCGCGCGTTGTCCTGGCCGACGATCGGCGCGGGCCTGTCCGACTTCAGCAAGGCGCCGTCGACGCGGATGGGGCAACGCAGCGCCCGGATGGTGGTGCCGTCGCGATAATGGAGGTCTTGCAGCATGTCCAGAACCGCAAAGCCCTCATGCGCCAACAGCCGCGGCCAGTCCAGCACGTCCGAGCACCACACGTCGGCGGGCTCCAGGACGTCCAACCACTGCCGCGTGGTGCGCGTCGCCAGGTGCTCAACCAGGATGCGCTTGATCGCGTCGCGCTGCGAAAACCACGTCTGAGGATCGGAGTATTGCAGCAGCGCGGGACATTCGAGCAGTTCCCCCAGGCGCGGAACGGAACCCATCGCCAGGGCCAGATAGCCGTCGGCGGTGGCATAGATGCCGTAGGGCGCGCCCAGGTAGGCGTGGGCGTTGTTGATTGCGCTGCGCTGGGGGAGCTTGCCGCCGTCATTCAAGTGCGTGGTGAGGACCTCGAACTGAAAATCGAGCATGGACTCCAGGAGGCTCACCTGCACGTAACCACCCTCTCCCGTCACGCCGCGGTGCACCAGGCAGGCCAGGATGCCCTGCACGAGATGCGCGCCGGCCAATACGTCGGCGGTCGCCAGTCCGAAGGGCAGCGGCGGATCGCCCGCGTTTCCGTTGAGCCACACAAGACCCGATACCGACTGCGCCAACAGGTCCTGGCCCGGCTTGTCCTTCCAGGGACCCTCCGGTCCGTAGCCCGTGATTGTTCCATAGACAAGACGTGGATTGAGCCGGCGCGCCGCGTCATAGCCCAATCCGAGTTTTTCCATCACGCCGGGCCGGAAGTTCTCGATCAGCACGTCGGCCTTTGCCACCAGTCGCTTGACCGTCTCCAGATCGGTCGGGTCCTTGAGATTGGCGGCGAAGCTCTCCTTGTTGCGGTTGATGGTGTGAAAGAGGAGGCTGGAGCCTTGGATGGTGACATCGGAGATGCCCAGGCTTCGGCCCGCTTCGCCGCCGCCGGGCCGCTCGATCTTGATGACGCGCGCGCCCAGGTCCGCCAGCCGCAAGGCGGCCGACGGCCCCGCCAGAAACTGGCTGAAGTCCAGAACGATAAGTCCCTCCAGCGGTTTCATGCCTCTGTACCTTCCCGTGTGTGCAGATAAATCTCGCGCATCCTGCCGAGCGTCCGCTTGGGGTCGCCGCCCTCGCGCATGAATGCGTGCACGAGGTCGCCGGCCTGGTCCTGAAAGGCCAGATGGCCGGCATAGCGGGGGCGCAACCAGGCCCGGTCCAACGCGGGCAGGGTAGCGCGGAAAAATCGCCGCAGCGCGCGTTGACGCCCCATCCAGCCACGCGGAGCGATGGGCTGGGCTGGCCGCCGCTCTCCACGTAAAGCCCTGCTGGCACGGCCCCGACGCAACGTAGCGCACGTACCCATCGCCGCGTCGATCTCCCGGCAGCGTGGACACGGCCAGCCCGTACCACCCAGCGTCGTGCGCAACAGTTTCCCGTCCTTAGAGGTCACCATCTCGCCGAAGCGCAGAACCGGCCCGCCCAACCGCGGCCGCGCGTAATTGCTGTAACCGTATCCGAACGGGCAGTAGACCTCAGGCCCCGACGCCAACATGCGCTCATAGACCTGAAACGGATTGAGTCCGAACATTTCCGGCTTGCACCAGCCGGCCAGCTCGCGCAGCGTCTCCAGCGCCTCGGCTCCGATTCTCGCGTCGATCACCGTCTCCTCATCGGGAAAAGGCTCCCGCCCCAAGGCGCAGCAGAGCATGTAGAAGTGCATCATGCAATCGACGGGCATGGCGGGAAGGGCCACCCGCCCCTCGCGCGCAAGGTCCAGGAGTTCCTCCCACGTGGCGGGAGGCGCCGCCAGTTGGTCGGGCCGCCAGGCCGCGACCGGCGTCGCCGTATCCACTGCCAGCGCGTATTGCCGTCCCTGCCAGCTGTAACTCGCATACGAAGGCCCGACGCTGTTGGCCGCCTGATCTTCCAGATAATCGGCGTCCAGATAGGCGTCCAGCGGCAGGAGGCAGTTGTGTTTCACGGCGCCTCCCAGCCAGGGATGGTCCATGATGAGAAGATCGAAGCGCGCCGCCAGCCGATCCAGCGGCTCATAGGCGAATTCCTGGAGCACGCGCTTTTCCCAGACGATCTCGACCTGAGGATGTTCGCGGTGGAAGGCCGCGCCGGTAGCGATCATGGGATCGTAACCGCGCGCGTGATCCCACGTGATTCCCGACAGCCGAATCACGTTCCCCGCCTCTCCTGCGTGTTCATGTCGCCGGAATGGGCGTGGCGCCGGCGGCGCTGGACTGGTACGCCGCTTCCACCAGCGCCATGGTTCGAATTGCGTCCTCGACCGACGTGGGCAGAACCGACGCGCTTCCCTCCGCGAACCGCTGCAGGCTGGCCATGGTCCCCACAAACGCCTCCGGGAACCAACTGCCGGTGATCCTTTCCGTTTGCCAGACGGGTTCCCGGCCGTCTTCCAGGATGCAATATTCGAATTCATCCGGCTCGCCCTTGGGATAATCGAGCAGAAGCCCCAGCTTGACCTTGATCGCGCCCCGCGTGCCCTCCCACTTGACGTAACTCTCCTGGTGCTTGCGGCCGAAGGCGTGGTCGTGATTGGCCCAGACCCCGACCAGCCTGTCGTCGCCGTAGTCCACCACGGCCACGGTACGCGTGGAGGCCAGCTGCCGCTTTTCGGGATGCGTGACCGTCCGGGCATACACGCCTGAAGGATCGCCGAAGAACGACCGGATCAGATCGAAGTAATGAATCGAGTGATACACGATTTCGACGCGCGGAATGCCGAAGAGAAAGTCCCACAGTTGCCAGGGCGTATTGATGGTGAGACGCACCTCCATGCCGTGCAGCTCGCCGATGGCGCCCGAGTCGATGAGGTTGCGCGCCGCCAACATGAACGGCGCGAAACGCAACTGGAAGTTGACGGCGGCCGTGAAGCCGCGCTCGCGACACAGGGCGAGAATCCTGCGAGCCTGGTCGAGATTCTCGCCCATCGGCTTCTGGATCAGGACGACCGCGCCCCGGGGTAGATGGGGCAACACGTCGAGAATCGCGCCGGCGGGAACGGCCACGTCATAGACCACGTCCGTGGGCGCGCCGGCGATTGCTTCGTCGAGACTCGCAAATACCTTGGGGATGCCGAAACGCCCCGCCAACACCTCCGCCCTGCCCCGGTCCAGGTCGGTAATTCCGGCTACCGGAAAGCCGACCTGGGCATAGGCCGGCAGGTGGGCGTCGCGCACGATCCCTCCCGCCCCGACCAGCACGATGGGTCGCTTGACTTTAGGTAAGTCTGGACTTTGCAATAGGTTACGGCCTTCCACGCGAACCCTCCCGAGGTAGCCATTTTTCATTTGCAAAAGTTGTTTTCATATATAAAATGGATTCTAGTGAGAGGTGTGCTGGACTTCAAGGGAAATCTTCGCCAGACTAACCAAGAAGCCCCCTCACTGCAAGGTTTTTTCGTCGATCGACGTTACGGAGATGTCATGGCTGTGCCCAAAGCGGAAGTGATGAAGAAGCGAGCCGAATACCGCGTGCCGGCGCTGGAAAAGGGATTGGCCGTTTTGGAGCTGTTGGCGGCGTCGCCGCAACCGTTGTCCCTGATGGAAATCTCCCGCCAGCTGGGCAAGAGCAGCAGCGAAATGTTCCGCATGGTGGACTGCCTGGAGAAGAGCGGCTATCTCTACAAGTCGCCGCGCTCGGGCACGTACCGACTCACGCTGAAGTTGTACGCGTTGGCGCACGCGCATCCGCCCATCGAGGAGCTGTTGCGCGCAGCCAACGTTCCCATGCAGCAGTTGGCGCTCTCGCTGGGCGAGTCCTGTCATCTGTCGGTCCTAAGCCATCGGGAGGTGTTGGTTCTGGTGGAATCGCCGTCGCCGCAGAAAGTACGCGTATCGGTGGAAGCGGGAGCGCGGCTGTCGCCGGTGTTCACGGTTTCGGGGCGGCTGCTGCTCAGCCTGATGCCGCCGGAGGAGTTGGAGAGCTTTCTGGCCTCCTGCGAGGACTTTTGCCAGGCAGGGCGCAGGAAGCAGCAGGAGATTCTGCGCACCATCGCGGACGTGCGGGAGCGGGGTTACTCGGAGGCGCCCAGCGAGGCGCATCCGGGCATTCTCGACCTGGCCGTACCGGTGGGAGACGCGCACGTGGGCATGGTGGCGGCGCTGGCGGTTACCCGCTGGGAGAAGTCCGTGCGGCCCCTGGACCGCGCGGTCGTCCTGCAAGCGGCGCAGGATTGCGCCCGCCGCATTACCGAGGACCTGGGACTCAACCACAATCAGTTGCCTTGAGCGCGGATTCCCGACCGCCGCGCCGATCATATTTTCGCACCTGGAGAGACGAACCATGTCACGCACTTCATGCTTGCTCCTGGCGGGCCTGCTGGTCTCTGCCACGGCGGCCTGCGGCAGCTTCCATCACGCCGCCCGCGGCCGGTCCCTACCCGTCCAACGCTACGGCATGGTGATCGGCGTCAAGCCCGAAAAAATCGACGAGTACAGGCGCCTGCACGCCCACCCCTGGCCGGGCGTCCTGACCATGATCCGCGAATGTAAGATTCGCAATTACTCGATTTACCTGGCCGAACTGGAACCGGGCAAACACTATCTGTTCGGCTACTTCGAGTATGTCGGCGATGACTTCGATGCGGACATGCAGAAGATGGCCGCCGACGCCGAGACCCAACGCTGGTGGAAGGAGACCGACCCCTGCCAGTATCCCATAGCCACGGCGAAACCGGGCGAGAAATGGTCGATCATGGAAGAAGTATTTCATACGGATTGATGGAGCGACGGGCGATGTCCGGAGTACAAACTTCAGTTTGCGCTTCCGTCGGATTTCAAACTTTGTTTTGCGCCTTTCGCAATGGTTGCGTGGACGCGCAGAGCAAACCGAAGTTTGTACTCCGCAGGCTCTCCTCCGACGGAGTACAAACTTCGGTTTGCTGCTCCCGGCAGAGCAACCGGGGCGCGCCGAGCAGGCTCCCGCTTGCACTCCGAAAGCACGCCCTGGTGCATGTACCGGAAGGCGTTAGCTGACGATGGAACCTCACTTGACCGCCCCTGCCGCGGGCCTGCGCATCAACGCCGTCGACGCGGCCATCATCCTGGTTTACCTGGTCGGGATCGTGGCGCTGGGTTCGTGGGCGGGACTGCGCCGCCGCCGCGGCGCGACCGGCCAGGGTTACTTCCTGGCCGGCGGCACGCTCACCTGGCCCATCATCGGCCTGGCCCTCTTTTCCACCAATATTTCCACCGTGCATCTCGTCAGCCTGGCGCAGAGCGGCTACCAGCATGGATTGGCCTTCGGCAACTTCGAGTGGATGGCGGCGTTTACGCTGATCATGCTCTCGCTCTTCTTTGCTCCCTTCTATATCCGCTCGCGCGTGGCTACCCTGCCGGACTTCCTGGAAAGCGCTACAGCCGCGCCTGCCGCGACTGGTTGGCGATGGTCTCCATCCTCCGCCGTGGTCATCCACATCGGATTCTCGCTCTATACCGGCGCTGCCGTCCTGGAGGGACTCTTTGGATTTCCAGCCAATTACAGCATCGTCGTGGTCGCCCTCCTGACGGGCCTTTACACCATCATTGGGGGTTTGCTGGCCGTGGTATGGACGGAATCGATTCAGACCGTCGTGCTGCTCCTGGGGGCGATCACCATCACGGCCCTCGCGCTGGTCAAGACGGGCGGATGGTCGGGGCTGACCGCCTCGGTCGACCCGGTCCAACTCACCCTGCTGCGTCCGACGGGCGACGCCTCGGGCCTGCCGTGGTATTCCGTGCTGCTCGGCTATCCCGTGCTCGGCATCTGGTACTGGTGCGCGGACCAGACCATCGTGCAGCGGGTTTTGGGAGCCAAAGACGAGCATCACGCGCGCCTGGGACCGCTGTTCGCCGGCTTCATCAAGATTCTGCCCGTCTTCATCTTCGTGCTGCCGGGCGTGCTGTGCCTGGCGCTGATCCGGCAGGGGAATCTGCCGGATACGTTGGCTAAGAGCGAGAATACCTACGCGCACCTGATAACGCACCTCTTGCCGACGGGCCTGCGGGGCCTGGTCGCGGCGGCGCTCCTGGCCGCACTAATGAGCACGGTCTCGGGTGCGCTCAACTCCATCGCCACGCTTTTCAGTTACGACATCGTCAAACGCTGGCGGCCGGCGACAGGCGACCGCGCGCTGGTGCGCGTGGGGCGCTGGGCAACCGCCGTCGCCATGCTGGCCGCCATCGCCTGGTCGCCCTATGTGGGACGTTTCGAGGGCATTTTTCAGGGCATCAACGAGATGATCGGCTACGTGGCGCCCCCGATTACCGCCGTATTTCTTTTCGGAGTCTTCTGGAAACGCGCCTCCGCCCGCGCCGCCATCCTCACGCTCTGGACCGGCTTCGGACTCGGCCTCGTTCTGTTTCTCCTCAGTTGGACGGCCAAACTCGACTCGTTCGGCGCCGCCTCCGCTGCGGCCGCGCTCGACGTCGGTGCGCGGTGCGCACCCTACGCGCTGGCACGATGGTACCAGGGACTCGATATCCCCTTTCTCATGGTTCCCTTCTACCTGTTCGTGATCTGCGCCGCGGTGATGGTCGCAGTCTCTCTTGTGTCGCCGCATCGGCACAACGCGGAGAGCTCGCGCCTCGTCTGGGAGCATCCGGCCGCCTGCCTGTCGGCTCCGGGTTGGAAGGGGCTGGGCGACTATCGAGTCCTGGCGACGCTGCTTTTTGCGTGCATGGCCGTGCTGTATACGGTCTTCAGGTGAGAAGGAGTCGGGGAGAGGTAGGCACGATCACGAATCGTAATCGTACGCGTAGCGAGAGGCCTGGCAAGGGATGGAACTCAAGTCGCTTTTCTTTGAGGATTACCAGCTCGGCGCGGTCCGCGAAACGCTTGGGCGAACCATCACCGAGGCGGATATCGTCATCCACGCCGGCCAGACGGGAGACTTCTACCCCCACCACGTGGACGAGGAATGGTGCAAGACGCAACCCTTCGGTCGGCGCATGGCCCACGGCACACTGGTCTTTTCCATCGCCGTGGGCATGACGGCGGGCGACATCAACCCCGAGGCGATGAGCTACGGCTACGACCGGCTGCGCTTCGTCCGCCCGGTGTTTATCGGCGACACGTTGCGCGTGCGGGTCACTCTGAAAGAGAAACGCGAGCATAAGCGCCCGGATTACGGACTGGTCGTCGAATCGCTGGAGGCGCAAAACCAGCGAGGCGAGGTCGTGCTGGCGTGTGAGCATCTCCTCTTGGTGCGGAGAAGGCAGGGAATACCTGCATAAACGAGGGAAAGGCAACGGTTGCGCACATGCAGACAGGGACAGGCGCCAATCTTGAAGCAGGAACCGGGGAAAATTAGGGTCAGCGCCTAATTTTTCGGTTGGAAAGTGGAAACATGAGTAGATGAGCTGGAAAATTAGGCGCTGACCCTAATTTTCCGTGGAGGACTCGTAATGAAACTGATTCGTTTTGGGACGCATGGACGCGAGAAGCCGGGCCTTCTGGCCGCCGACGGACGGCGCAGGGACTGCTCGGCGCACTTTTTCGACTGGAACCGCGACTTCTTCGCCGGAGGGGGGCTGGAGCGGCTCCGTCGACTGGATGCCGCGCGTCTCCCGGAGGTCCCGGAGGACGCGCGCTGGGGCGCGCCCATCGCGCGGCCCGGCAAGATCATCTGCATCGGGCTTAATTACAGCGACCATGCCCGCGAAACCGGCGCCGAGGTCCCCAAGGAGCCGATTCTCTTCATGAAGGCCCCCAATACCGTGGTCGGGCCCTACGACGATCTGCTCATCCCGCGCGGCAGTCGGAAGACCGACTGGGAAGTCGAATTGGCGGTGGTAATCGGCAAAGAGGCGCGCTACCTGGATCGCCCCGAGGATGCTCCCGACTGCATCGCCGGTTACGCCGTCGGCCATGATGTCTCCGAGCGCGCCTTTCAGATCGAGCGCGGCGGCCAGTGGACCAAGGGCAAGTCCTGCGACACCTTCAATCCCCTGGGACCGTTTCTAGCCACGCCGGACGAAATCACCGACGTGCGCAACCTGTCCATGTGGCTTTCCGTCAACGGACAGCGACGCCAGACCGGAAATACCCGGACTATGGTTTTCGACGTGCATTACCTCGTGTGGTACATTTCGCAGTTCATGACGCTGGAGGCGGGCGATCTGATCTCGACCGGCACGCCGCCGGGAGTGGGGATGGGCATGAAACCGCCGCAGTTTCTCTCGCCCGGCGACGTGGTGGAACTGGGCATCGAGGGCCTCGGCAGCCAACGGCAGGTCTGCCGTTCGGAAAATTAGGGTCAGCGCCTAATTTTTCGGTTGGAGGGTGGAAACATGAGTGGATGAGCTGGAAAATTAGGCGCTGACCCTAATTTTCCCCACGGAAAGGAGTCGAGAGATGTTCGATCTCTCCGAAAAAATCGCGTTGATCACGGGGGCGGCGTCGGGCATCGGCGCCGCCATCGCCGAAACCTATTGCCGCGCGGGCGCCTTTGTGTACGTCACCGACATCGACGAGGACAAGGGCCGGAAAGTCGTCGCGAGCCTGACGGGAGCCGGCGGCAAGTGCGAGTTTCTCCGCCTGGACGTCAGCTCGCGGCAAGAGTGTGAAAAAGTCGCCGCCGAAGTGTTGCAGCGTTCCGGCCGCCTGGACATCCTGGTCAACAACGCCGGCATCGGCGCCGTCGGCAATATCCTGGCGACGACGGAAGTCGAATTGGAGCGCCAATGGGCGGTCAACGTGAAAGGACCCTTCAACATGTCGCGGGCCTTTCTTCCTTCCATGCTGGCGCGGAAATGTGGGGTCATCATCAACATGGCCTCCATCGGCGGAGTCGTGGGTGTGCGCGACCGCGTCGCCTACTGTATGACCAAGTTCGCGGTCGTGGGACTGACCAAGTCGATGGCGTTGGACCACGCGCACGAGGGCATCCGGGTCAACTGCATCTGTCCCGGCCGGGTTTACACCGACTTCGTGGAGCAACGTTTGAAGGAGTATCCTGATCCCGAGCGGGCCTTCCAGGAGATGTCGGCGACGCAGGCGGTGGGACGCATGGGCAAGCCCAAGGAGATTGCCGCGGCGGCGCTCTACCTGGCCAGCGACGAGGCCGAGTTCGTCACCGGCACCACCCTCATGACCGACGGCGGCTGGAGCGCCGGCAAGTAGGGTGCGCACCGCGCACCGCCTGGCGGCGAACAGGCAGCGATGGCGCTGCACGTCGGTGCGCACCGCGCACCGCTCGGCGGCGAGCCGGCAGAGACGGCGCTCCACGTCGGTGGGCGTTGCGCACCCTACGCTAATTCAGCTCAAACATGCTTGCCAGCGCCTCCATCTCCGCGCGAGTGTCGGCGATGACGCGCGCGACCAGCGGTTTCGTGAGGGGAATGCGCGCCAGCGTCTCGCGGCTGGCGCGGAAAGCTGGTCCATTCCTGCCCGTCCCCACGACGCTCATCGTCCCCAGAATGTCCGCCAGGTGGACCAGGTCTACGGCGACGTTGCTCTCGCCCAGCGCGCCCGGCGCATGATGCGCGCGCACCACCTCCACGATTTCAACCGGCAGGCTCCACTGCTCCAGGAGAAGTCCGCCCAGTTCGGCGTGATCGATGCCCAAGAGCCGCCGCTCCGCCGCTTCGAAGGGAATCTTCTCGCCTTCCGCAAGCGCGACAATGGGCGCGGCGTCCACGCCCACCTGCCCCGCCAGCACCGTCTTGCCGATGTTGTGCAGGAGGCCGGCGGTGAAGGTGTAGGGCGGCGCCAGCATGTCGGCGCGGGCGGCCAGGGTCTCCGCGCCCAGGGCGGTTGCCACCGCATGTCGCCAAAGCGCCTCGGCGGAGAGGTCGTAGCCGCGTTCCGCCGGCCGCAGATGCGGTCCGACCGCCGCCGTCATCACCACTTGCGTGATGCGCCGCGCTCCCAGCCGCAGGACCGCCTCGCGCACGCTGGCCACGTTGCGCACCCCGCCCAACAGCGCCGAGTTGGCCATCCGCAACACGCTCGAAGTCAGCCCCGGATCGTACTCGATGCATTGCACCAAGGCGTCGGTTTCAAAGTCGGGATTCTGAAGCAACCGCATCACGCGTATGGACGCGACCGGAATGGCCGCTACGTCGCGGATTTTGTCCAGAATCTCCTGGCGCGAAGGTAGTTCGCAATGCGGGCCACTCACAAACAGTCAACCTCCTTGGCGTCGTCGCAGCGTGTAGCACATTCCCATGCGGCAGCAAGCTGCCGCACTCCACAATCATACCGCGAAGACGGGAAAACGTCCCCTCTCAGCGCAGGGCCGCCGGCAGTTTTTCGCCGCCGACCGCCCACTTGACCGCCTCCAGGAGCTGGCTGGTCCGCAACGGCTTGGGCAGGAGCGCAAACGGCGAGTATTGCAGCGCTTGCGCCAACAGGTCACTGTCGGGATAGCCGGTGACGAGAATCACGGGCAGAAAGTCGAACCGCGCCCGCACCGCCCGCAGCGTCTCGACGCCGTCCATACCGGGCATCATCAAGTCGATGATCAGTAGCTGGGGCGCGTGCCGCTCCAGGTACAGGAGCGCTTCCTGACCGCTCTCGCACACCGCGACTTCAAATCCACAGTCGCGCAGGATGCGTTCCAGCACGCCTCGCACCAGTTCGTCGTCGTCGACCAGAAGAATGGTCGGGCTTGATCCGCGGTCCTGGCGCCGCGAAACCCAGGCGTCCAACGTGCTGCGCTTGAAGCGCCAGGCGCCTCCCACTTTGAAAGACGGAATCTCATTGTCGCGGGCCAACCGCCGCAGTGTCTGCACGTTGACCTTGAGATACTCCGCCGCCTCGTGAGCGTCCATCATGACTTCGCCCACAAGTGCGGGCGACGAAGTGAGTTCTTTGGACATGGGCGCACATCCTCGGTATCGCTTGGAGCCGGCAAGTCTCACCGGCAGTCGAAAACGGTTAATCGAGAACAATTCATACCGTTTTCAACTCTATAATAACTCCAAAACTCGAGTCGCGCCAATAACGACTGACAAGTCCTTTATGTATTTGACGTTAAATATTTTTTAACAACCATTCACGGCGCAAGCAGGTTGAAATCTTCCATGAGACCATAGGCCAACACATCGTAAGCGGAGCCGGGAGGCTGCCCGCTTTCGGGAGCGCGCTGGAACATGTTGGGCCAGGCGCTGCCTCGGACCTTGCCGGCATGGTGCGGGCCTAGGAGGTTCTTGAGACTGCCATAGACCAGTACCGAAACTTCATTGTCGCCGGGTTTGACCTGCTCTGAGATGTCCAACTCCCAGGGCGGCCACGCCAGGTATCCGGCGGATTGACCGTTGACTTCCACTGAGCGACCGTTCCCTCCAGTCGCCGAGCCGCAGCTTGAACGCTGTCGCTGCCGCGGGCAGGCTGAAATGCCGGCTGTAGCGGACCACCCCCGGATAACAGGGCCGCCCCTGCTCCGCCCAGGAACCCAGCGTCATGGGGCGCGCCGGCTCGATCGTCCAGCCCCGCGTCGCCGAGGTCAGCTGAAAGTCCCCCAACAAGTAGACCGGTTCCGGCTCGTGAAACAGGCTGAACGGCCGCGCGCGCGTCTCGATCACGTTGCGCCCCACGACCAGGTGCTCGGGCTTGATCTCATAGACACGAAACGACCGGTCCAACCACCACTCCCCCGCCGCCGGCGTCAGGAGGTGGTCGTTGACCCGGACCGTGTAGCGGTCCCCGCGCTCGACGACCAGCCGCAGCGCCGGGGGCGTGGAGAAATCACGCAGCGTGAACGGATAGCGCAGCGTGAAGCCTGAATTCTCGGGGAACTTGTCCTTCGAGATGATGCTGTCGCGGAATTGCGCGGAGCTGTCCCAGGGATTGCGGTCCAGGCCGTGCGCCTGGTAGATGCGCTGCTGCGCCTGGTAGAAATATAGCCCCTCGGCCCTCTCGCCGCCGACCTGCAAGTCCACGTAATCGAGCGGAAGGACATTGGGACTTTCCATGCGAATCGCCAGCTCGCTGCTGGGAGGTATGGCCTTACCGGGGCGCCACCCTTTTGTACTCAAAAGGGTGCTCGTGCCGGCGGACGGCGTGTCAGGAATAGCTGCCAGCACGCTGCCCGCGGGCGGCAGATCGAAGTCCACTCGGCTCTCGCCACTATTTCCCGCAAGGGGAGTGGTCTCGCAGGAAAAGACCCTGCCGGTCGCCGCGTCCCAGACCTCCAGGCCGGGCAGAACGCCGGAGATCGTGGCCGTCGCCGACTCGGAGAGGCTGCAATTGGAGACGAAGATCAGCCGGCCATCCGACAGCCGGCGCTGAAGGTGAAAGACGCGCCCGCCGGCGGGCTGACTGGCGGACACCCTGACGCCGTTGGTTCCATACTCGTTCAACCAGGCTTCGCGCGTCGTCGCGTCCTCGACCCACTGGTAACCGGCGCGCCGGCGCAGCTCCCGGACGGCCTCGCTGGGCCGTCCATCGACATAAGCGGGGACGCCGCAGTAAGAAATGATGCGACCTCCCTTGGGAATCCACTCCTCCAGTAGTCGCAACGTGGAGCTCTCAAGATTCTCCAGGCCCTCGGGCAGGACCAGGCAGTCGTAGGCTCGCTTGCCCGCCACCAGGCGCCCATCCTCGACGCGGCCGATCTCGGAAAGGAGCGACTCGCTGCCCAGGTCGAACTCGATCTGGCGGGACCCCAGTTCGATGGTGAAGCGATGGAAGGCGGCGGCCAGCGCCTCGACGCGCCCGCGCTCCGGTCGCCCTACGCCCGCATACATCCACGCCGTCGTGGTGGGCTGCAACAGGAGGAGTCGGTTCGTCTCCTCCCCGCAGGAGAGCGCCCAGCACAGGCGACCGAAATAGTCGGCGGAGACGTGATACGCCTCCCACCACGGCGCGTGATAGGAGAACGACTGCGGATGGTCGCGTTTGCGCGCCCCCCGAATGGTGTAATACGAGAGATGCGGGTCCAGAAGATTAACGCCGCCCACGAGCAGCCAGTCGCCGATGCGCTTCATGTCCTCCAGCGTCAGGTCCCATCCGGCGGCGCCGTAGGCTTCACAGAGAACGCGGCGGCGGCCCATCTGGTGGGCGGCGGAGGAGACCTCGCGGCTGGCGCGATAGTTGCCGAATTGGCCGTGCGGTCCCTCGTTGTATTGGTTCATCAGGCAGTCGATCCCCGGCGCGTGTTGGCGCGAGGCGAACAGCATCCCATCCGGCCCCATGTCCGGCCACGGCCATTCGTGCTCCCAGACGTGTCCGGTGAAGGCGATTCCCCGCTTCTCACAAGAAACTCGATAGCGATCGGCGAAGTGGCGGATGTAAAGCGAGAGCATGGTCTTGAAGTAGTCGTGTCGCACCCGCATCGAGTCGGCCGTGTCGGCGAACAGCGCCGGCAGGTGCGGCGTGAGACTGTAGCCGTGCTGTTTCTGGAACTCGGACAACAGCGCGTCGCTCCAGGTTCCCGTATGCGGTTCATCCGTAAAGGACGAAAGAACCGACTTGCCGTAAAGGTCGCTGCAGAACTTGTCGTAGGCGTAGAAGGTCAGGTCCAGGAACTTGTCGGCTACGCCCGGTTTGGTCAGGTCCACGTACCACCAGCCGCCGTACCAGGGGGAGGAGCCGACCGGAACGCGGCGATAGCGCACGTAGCGGCCGGGGGTCAACCCAAGGGCGGCGGCCTGCCGCACTTCTCCCGGCGAAACCTGCGGCAGCACGATCGGCTCCAGGTCGGGCGGCGTCAGCTTGCCTTGCACCTGTCCGTCGCGCCACTCGCCGTCCACCATGGCGGGGCCGAACACCGGGGTCCGGTCGCGGATGTCCACGAGCATGGCGCCTTGGCTGGCGCGTCCCGCATAAGGACGCGTTCCCACGACCAGGGCGGGATTGTGCGAGCGGTCCCCCGAAATTTCTATCAGGCGGAACTCGAACACCGTCGTCATGCCCTCGAATCGGACGCCGGTCGCGGTGCGAATCCAGGTGTCGCGCATCCCGCCGGAGTGCTTGAGATCGAGGACGCCGCCCTCGCAGCCGGCGGTGAGCGCCGGTGGGGTGGCGTCGGTCACAGCCAGGTTCTCGACGATCCAGGCATCCCCGAGCTGGTAGCGGTCGAAGTTGTCGGCGACAAACACCTTGGCGCGGCCCTCGGAGTCCAGTTGATAGAAGCGTACGTCGTCGATTCTGGCGTTTCGCCCCACGATGGAGCGGAAGCCGACGCCGCCTACCAGCGGTTCGCGGCAGGTGAACGCGCCCGCCACGCGCCCATCGATCTCCAGCCGCCCGCTGCGACCGTCGGGTTCAACCGTGAGCTTGAACCTTTCCGGCGGCTCCGAGACGGAACCCCGGTCGCGGAAGAGCGCCAGCGTGTCCGCGTCGGCGGTCAACTCGCCGAAGCGTTCAGCGGCAAACCACTCCTCGCGCAGGTAGTGCAGGCGCGAGTCGGGCGACGCCTCCGGCACCAGTCCGCCCGCAAATCCCGACGGATAGCTGTTCTCGTCATAGATGTGCAGGAGCAGCCCGCGCTTTTCCGCCTCCTTGGCGGTAAAACGGAACAACTCCAGCCATCGCTGCGAAAGATAGGGAGTGATCAAACCGGGACGCGGGTGGATGAAGAGCGAGCCGATGCCCTGCGCCTTGAACTCGTTCAATTGCCGGGCGATCTCTTCTTCCTGCATGTCGTCATTCCAGACGTAGAGCGGAGCGGGGCGGAAGGCGGCGGGGGGGTCGGCAAAGTGCGCCTTGACGTCAACAAGGGTGTCGGCGTGTTGCTCGAGCGGACTTTCGGCTCGCGCGTAAGCCATCACCGCCAACGCCAGCGTGCTCCAGAACGCCGCAAGGATTGCGGGAGAGATCATGGCCGGCCTCCTGACATCAAGAGTCGGCGCATCTTAGCAAAGCGCCCAGCTCCCCGCAACCGCCCGTCAACTTCGGAGTTGAGCTGTCATTTCGACCGAAGGGAGAAATCTCCCGCCTCGCACGCGACTCGCGGTAACGGCAAGAAAGGTTTCTCCCTTCGGTCGAAATGACAGCGACGCCGCGAAGTATGAAAAACCGCATCTACACCGTCAACTTCCTCGACGCGACCGCCAGGCCCCAACTCGCGCCGTGGAATCCCCCCACCCCCCTTGTTAAGGGGGGCGCCGGAAATCGCCTCAGCGGGGCAGGCGCCACACAAACTCCAGCGCCGTGAACCAATCCTCCGTGTCGTCGTCCACGCCCACCCCGACCTCCAGGTCGAGGGAGAGATTGTCGCGCAGGCTGTAGGCCACACCGGCGTCCACGAAATGATGGTCATCCTGATCCACGTGAACCCAGTGAAGGGGATTCTCGCCGAAAAACTCCAGATACAACATCAGGCGGTCGGTGAGACAGCAGTCCAAGCTGGTCGCGTGAAAAAAGGTCGCGCCGGTCTCGCCGCCGCCGTTGTAATTGGGTTCCGTCGACCAGACCACGCCCAGATTGATGTTCCAGGACCAGCGGTCGGAAAACGGATAGGTGAGAAAAAGAAACGTGCTCGGATCCGCATGGTCGGTGCTGTATGCGTCGGAACCGACGGGCAGGGAGAGGTGCGTGACCCAGGCCGCTTGCGGCAGCAGGCCGTCCGCCTCCCACAGCCGAAGCTTGAAGCCGATCTCGGCGTCGCCGGCGCCGGAAAGGCGGCTATCGGGTCCGGTATCGTCGTGTACTTCCTCCCAATGGTAGCCGAACCACACCAGGCGCAGTTCCAGCCGCTCCTCGACGAGCCCGACGCGTAGAAGGGTACTGGGCCACTCGTCCCAGCGGGTGCGGAGGCCGTCTTCATCGTCCTCGGCGTGAACCCAGCGCGACTCGATCTGGAAATAACCCGGCGCTACGATGTCGGGAGGCTCGGACTCTTCGGCCCGCAAGTCGATGGATGCCGGTAGAAGTACGAATATCAGTGGTGCGAACGAGGGAAGGAACAAACAACCGAACGAGCGGCGCGGCGGACGAGGACATAGGTGCGTCATGGCTCTCCTCCCGAGGATGATCCTCGCGGGATGGGTTTGGCGTGAGGATCAAGCTCGGGAAAGCCGGTCTGACGAGCCAGCTCACTCTGCATGGCGGCGTCGATGACGTGCTCGACGCGCATGGCGCTGCCGTGCGCGTCGGCCGGCGACTGACCGGCGATGTTGACGAGAAAAGTCTCCCACAGGCGATGGGAGCGCACCAGTTCTTCAGCCTGGCGCAATCCCGCAGGCGTGAGCGCATAACCGCCCGGCAGCCGGGTGACGGCCCGGCGGCGCGCCAGGTCCCACAGGGCCAGCGCGGTCCAGCCCGGGCGGGCTAACGCGGCGCGCAGCGCGCCGGCGCTCACGGGCGCCTCATCGCCCGCCTCACGCCGGCGATACAGCGCCGCCAGCACGTCCTCTCCTACCGATCGCAGCGAAAACGACATCCGCTCGATCCCACGACGCCCCCATGCGTAGCACGATTTTGCAAAACATGCAACTGAAAAAATCGCCCCCGCCGCGACCGCCATCATCGCCGCCGTACTCGTGTCGGAAAAGCCGAACCAGCCGGGAACCGTAATCGCCGAGAGATGTCCAAGCAGGGCCGACAGTGCGGCCAAGACCAAACTGAGGCCGATCATCACCCCCAACCGCCGCGTGAGCAGGTAGGCCGTGGCGGGCGGCACGATCAGCATGGCGATCACCAGAATGCTGCCCACGCTCTCAAACGCCGCGACCGCGGTAGCGGCGACCAAGGTCATGAGCAGATAGTGCATGACCTGCGCGTTGATCCCCAGCGCCGTCGCCAGCGCCGGATCGAACGAGCTGAGGCGCAATTCTTTATAAAAAAGCAGCACGAACAGCGCGTTGCAGGCCAGCGTGGCGCCGTTGACGATGGCGGCGCGCGGCACGTCCCATCCCCACAGCCGGATGGTATCCAGCGGCGACAATTCCACCGCGCCGTAGAGCACGCAGCCGGGATCCAGGTCCACGTGGTCGGCGGCCTGGCGCAGCAGGATCAACCCCAGCGCAAAAAGCGAGGTGAAGACCACGCCCATGGCCGCGCCTTCCTCCAGCCGCCCCAGGCGATAGAGTCCTTGTACGAGCAGCGCGGTGAGTACCCCGACCACGGCCGCCCCCGCGAACATGGTCACGCTGTCGCGGCTGCCGGTCAGTAGATAGGCCGCCGCCAGCCCCGGCAGGACGGCATGGCTGATGGCGTCGCCCATCATGCTCATCCTGCGCAGGACGAGATAGTTGCCGAGGAGCGCGCAGGACATCGCGCACAACGCTCCGACCACGACGATCCACGTGTCAAGAGCCATCCATTGCATGTCGGAGTCAAACCTCACCCGTCTTCAATCTCACGATGCGCCTCCTCGACCCGCCAGTTCATGCGCACTGGCGGGGATGCCTGCCGTTTGAGCCGGCAAGAGCGCCTCCAGTTTGCGGATCATGTCGGGATCCAGCACGTGCTCGATGCGATCGGCGTCGCGGTCCACTTGGGCGGGAGCAATGTCGGCGTGGGTAATGAGAAAGAGTTCCCACAAACGATGGTTGCGCACCACGCGCCGCGCCTCGTTCCATCCCTCGGTAGTAAGGGTGCAGGCATCTCCGGGTAAAACGGCGATCAAGCCGCGACCCGTCGCGCGGCGCATGGCGCGCCGCAGTTGGCGGGGGTGCCACGAGCGCGCTTCCAGCAACGCCGAAATGGGAACGCCCTCCTGACCGGGAAAATTAGGGTCAGCGCCTAATTTTGGGGTGGAGGGTGGAAACATGAGTGGATAATCTGGAAAATTAGGCGCTGACCCCAATTTTCCGCCCTCCAGGAGTTCGTAAACGGCCCGTAACAGATGCTGCTCCTCGATGCGTCGACGCAGGCGGGCCGCCTCCCGCGCGCGCTTGACCAGGCCCCGTTCGGTTCCGAAAAGCAGACTGAATCCGAACAGGGCGGCGGCGACCAAGACGATGATGGCGCCCGCCGGCAGGTCCTGCGCCAGCGCCGACGCGCCCGCTCCCAGCCCGCCCGAGAGCGCGCCGACGGCGGCGGAAATCATCAGCGTGCGCGACAGGCGATGCGTCCAGAAACGCGCCGCCGACGGCGGAATCACCAGCATGGCAACCACCAGGATCAGTCCCACCGCCGACAGTCCGATCACCGTGACCGTGACCACGAGGAACATCAGGAGAATGTCGAGCAGGAGGACCGGCCAGCCTTGCGCGGCGGCGTAATCGGAGTCGAAGCAGAGCAGCGTGAACTCTTTGTACAAGAGGAGGCAGCCCAATACCACGGCCAGCGCGACCACGCCGATCAGGACGGCGTCGAAGAGCAGCATGGAGGCGGTCTTGCCGTAAATGAACGACGACAAACCGGCGGCGTGGCCGGTCTCCATGCGGGTCGCCATACCCAGGAGCGCCATGCCCAACCCGAAGAAGACCGAGAGCACGATGCCCAGCGCCGCGTCGTCGGCCAGCCGTGAGAAACGCCGGATCAGGACGACCGCCAACATGCCGACCAGTGCGGAGAGCGCCGCGCCCACGAGGAGGATCGGCAGGCGCTTGCCGCCGCCCTCCAGCGCGGCGAAGAGCATGAAGGCCAGAACGATTCCCGGCAGAGTGGCGTGAGCCAGGGCGTCGGTCAACAAGGCCCGCCTGCGCAGGAGCAGAAAGGTCCCCACCAGCCCCGCGCCCGCGCCGAACAGTAACGTTCCGGCCACAACCACGCGGGTATTGTAATCCGATAGAAAGAGCAGCCGCGTAAGCGAGTCGCCCATCGCCTCATCCCCGCTGCGCGCCGCGACGCGCCAGCGCCTCCGCCGCGTCCGAGAGCAGCGTCAACTTGCCGCCGTAAGTCCGCCGCAGGTTCTCTTCGGTGAAAACGTCCTCCGTCGGCCCCTGCGCCACTACCCGCATGTTGAGCAGGACCACGTGGTCGAAGTAGGTGGGCACGGTCTGAATGTCGTGATGCACGACCAGGACGGTGCGACCGGCGGCGCGCAGTTCCAGAAGCAGCGCGATGATGGCCTGTTCGGTCGCCGCATCCACGCCCGCAAACGGCTCGTCCATGAGATAGAGGCGCGCATCCTGCACCAGCGCGCGCGCCAGAAAGACGCGCTGCTGCTGGCCGCCCGACAGCTGGCTGATCTGACGATGCGCATACTCGGCGAGGCCCACGGTCTCCAGCGCCGCCAGCGCCTTCTCTTTTTGCCGGCGTCGCACCGGCACGCACCAACCGATCTCGCGGTAGAGTCCCATCACAACCACGTCCAGCGCGGAGACGGGAAAGTCCCAATCCACCGTCTCGCGCTGCGGCACGTAACCGACCAAAGCGCGGTTGCGCGTCGCCGGCTTGCCGTACACGAGAATCCGCCCCGAGCTCCGCGGCACAAGCCCCAAGACGGACTTGAGCAGCGTACTCTTGCCCGAGCCGTTGGGGCCGACCAATCCCACCAGCTTGCCTTCCGGCAGGGCGATATTCACGTCCCACAGCACCGGCTTGCGATGGTAGGCGACTGTAAGATCGGAGATATGGAGGGGCACGGCGGCGTTCATCATCTCTCATTTCGACTGCAGGGAGACATCCTGCAGTTTCCCCTGCATTCCCTTGGGGGGAGCGGAACCGCCGAGGGCACGCGCGATGGTGGTGACGTTGTGGTCGATCATGCCGACGTAAGTTCCCTCGTAGGTTCCGGCAGCGCCCATGGCGTCGGAAAAGAGCTGGCCGCCGATGGCGACCGTATGGCCGCGGGCGCGGGCGCCTTCGATCAGTGCGCGCACGTTCTTGTCGGACACGCTCGTCTCCACGAATACGGCCGGCAGCTTGCGCCGCACGATCTCGTCCACGAGCCGGTTCACGTCCGCCAGGCCGGCTTCGGACTCGGTCGAAATCCCCTGGATGCCCATCACTTCCAGCCCGTAGGCGCGGCCCAGGTAGTTAAAGGCGTCGTGGGCGGTAATCATGACGCGCTGCGGTTTGGGAATCGAGCCGAGAACCTTGCGTGCGTAGGCGTCCAGTTCCTCCAGCTGCGCGCGGTAAGTCTTGCCGTTCGCTTCATACTCGGCGCGATGGGCGGAATCGAACTCGGAAAGCGCCACGACTACGGCCTCCAGCGCCTTGATCCAGCCCTGCACGTCCATCCAGACGTGGGGATCGAAATGGCCGCTGCCGACGGGCAGAAGATACTCGGGGGCGATGCGCTCGGTGACCGCGTAGACGGGACGCTGGCGGGCGATCTTCACGAAGGTATCCGTCATGCGACCCTCCAGGAGCAGCCCGGAGTAGAAGACGACGTCGGCGGACAGGAGCGCCGCGACGTCGGACCGGGTGGGATTGTAGAGGTGCGGATCGACGCCGGAGCCGATGATCTGGGTGATCCGGGCGCGCGCTCCGGCCACGTTTTGCACCAGGTCGCCCACCATCCCGACGGTCGCGACCGCCTTGTAGGGATAGGAACCGCTGTAAGGCCGGGCTGCCTCGGTCGTAAGCAGCAGGGACAAGCCGGCCAGCCCCCACACGCACAGTCGTCGCAGAACGCCGCCGAAACTCACCATTTCGTCCTCCGCCATCCATCCGTCACTTCGCACCATCCTGCCATTTCGACCGATCCTGTCATTTCGACCGATCCTGTCATTTCGACCGCAGGGAGAAATCTTTCCCAGCGTTTCGCAGGCCGGGCGAGGGACACAGGATTTCCCCGCGGTCGAAATGACAGCCGCACACCGCCCCCCTCAAAATGTCGGCCTCGCGGCGCGGCAGCCCAAATTGCACTTGCAGCGGCCTCCCCGTCAGGTAAAGTTACCTCAGGCTAATATCGGGACGGCGGGTCTGTCAACCGGAAAATTAGGGTCAGCGCCTAATTTTCGGTTGGAGGGGTGGAAACATGAGTGAATGAGCCGGGAAATTAGGCGCTGACCCTAATTTTCCAGGCGGGTAGCCGGTGATGGTGCGTTCCAAGAGGCCCCACAACCCTACGCGCGCGCGCGCCGCGACCACACCGGCGAGACGGGAGAGGACTACGTCGAGCTGATCGCCGAGCTGATCGAGGCGCGGGCGAGGCGCGCACGGTGGACCTGGCGGCCCGCCTGGGCGTGACCAGCGTCACCGTCACCAAGACCGCCCGCCGGCTGGAGAAGGCGGGCCTCATTGAATCCGAGCCGTACCGCTCCCTGCGCCTGACGGCGCGCGGCCGGCGCCTGGCCGAGGAGACCCGCAATCGCCATCGCATTGTGGTTGCGTTCCTCCGCGCCCTCGGCGTCTCGGCCAAGGTCGCCGAGGAGGACAGCGAAGGCATCGAGCACCACATCAGCGCGGAAACCCTCGCCTGCATCCAACGCTTCCTGGCTCGCCGTAGGGTGCGCACCGCGCACCGCCGGACGGCGAACGGGCAGCGACGGCGCTCCACTGGCTCGCCGTAGGGTGCGCACCGCGCACCGCCGGACGGCGAACGGGCAGCGATGGCGCTCCACTGGCTCGCCGTAGGGTGCGCACCGCGCACCGCCGGACGGCGAACGGGCAGCGACGGCGCTGCACGTCGGTGCGCAATGCGCACCCTACGCGCCTCGATTACGAGCACGAGGACGGCGAACAGGCAGCGACGGCGCTCCACTGGCTCGCCGTAGGGTGCGCACCGCGCACCGCCGGACGGCGAACAGGCAGCGACGGCGTCCACGTCGGTGCGCAATGCGCACCCTACGCGCCTCGATTACGAGCACGAGGACGGCGAACAGGCAGCGACGGCGCTGCACGTCGGTGCGCAATGCGCACCCTACGCGCCTCGATTACGAGCACGAGGGCGGCGAACGGGCAGCGACGGCGCTCCACGTCGGTGCGCAATGCGCACCCTACGCGCCTCGATTACGAGCAAGATCACGATTAAGATTAAGATCAGTCAGCCGCGGACGAGTCGTCCGTCCCCACCA
Source organism: bacterium (assembly GCA_015075175.1). Lineage (GTDB taxonomy): Bacteria > Hinthialibacterota > Hinthialibacteria > H5-UNCL2 > H5-UNCL2 > H5-UNCL2. Next base: position 179,868 of record JABTUV010000004.1, on the reverse strand, counting down.
CGCCGCCAACATCAGCCAATCCCGATAATCCCGCCGTCCGTCTCCGTTCAGATCCGCACGCCTCCACCTGTCCGCAGCTGCCGCAAGAGATACAGGGAGATCGGCCCTGTCGACGCGATTGTCATGATTGAAATCGGCGCCTTGGGCGTCGGCGGGGGTGCTGCTGGGGTAAACGTGGCCGTCGGCGTGTCGGTGCGTCGGCGTGAGTCAGCGTCGCGGTCGCCGTGCCGGTCGCCGTCGGGGTGGGCGTACTTTCGGGCGTAAACGGGCGGTCGGCGTCGGCGAAGCTGTCCACGTCTCGTCGGCGTCACCGTCGGCGTCGGCGTGGGAGTGCCCGTATGGGTGGGCGTGATGGTGTAAGTAGCCGTCGGCGTCAGCGTGGGCGTAGATGTGTCCGTCGGCGTCGCAGTTGCGGTCGCGGTCGCCGTATGCGTCGGAGTCGCCGTCGGAGTGAACGTGGGCGTGGCGGTCGCCGTCGCCGTGGGCGTATCCGTCGAAGTCTCGGTCGCCGTATATGTGGGCGTCGGCGAGGGCGTGTGGGTCGGAGTGGGAGTCGGCGTGTGAGTAAATGTGGCCGTCGGCGTAAACGTCTCCGTCCAGGTCGCCGTGGGCGAGTAGGTCGGCGTGGCCGTCGCCGTGTGGGTCGGCGTCGGGGTCGCCGTCGCCGTGGAAGTGGGAGTCGCAGTCGGGGTCGGCGTCGGCAGGGGATACCACTCATGCGCGCCGATGTCGGTAAACTCGCCGTAGGGGATGGGACGACCGCCGAAATCGAGGCTCAGCCCCAGCTCGCTGCCCGCGTTGATGCATGGCGAGCCGGCCGCCAACCGCGCGTCATCCGGTGCGACGAAGAGCGGGTCCTCGACCACGTCGTTAATCCGATGGGCCGCCTCGCTCCACTTGCCGCCGTATGCTCCCGCCGAACCGGGCGCATTGTGGCCCGCGTATAGAAACATTTCCGCATGATCCACCGCATAAAACGCCCCCATGCCGTTGTCCACGGAGATCGTATTGTACACCTTGAAATGCAGCGTGGCCCCATCGTTGTCAGCGTAGACGCCCCAGCCGCCGTTGTTCCAAAAGGTCGTGTGTCGCACCCAGTTGGCCCAGCTCTCCACGTTGTTGTTCGTGTAGGCATAGAGACCGTGGCCGCCGTTGTCGTGCACGAGACAGGCGTCCACGAAAAACTTACCGGTGATCGACGAATAATGATGCACGATGCCGTGGCGCCCGTTGTGGTGGATGTCGCAGCGAAAGAACCGCCCCGGCCCCACCGAACCGTTGCTGCCGGTGTCGATGCCATCCTCGGCGTTGTAGGCGAACTCGCAATTCTCGAAGGTGAAGTCGCTGCATCCTAGGTTGAAGTTGCCGTCCAGGCCGTGGCGAAAAACCAGGTCGCGGAAGTCCGTGCTGGTCCAGACCTCGACGCACTTGGGACGCGCGCAGATTTCCAATTCGCCTTCGGAGAGGGTCTGGCCGAGGTTGACGTAAAGCGTGTCCGTTGAAAAGAACCACTCACCCGGAGCGACGTTCTCGCTTGCCGCGCGCACCAGCGAGGTAACCGCGCCGCCGCTGCTCAAAAACCAAACGCCGTGGTCGCCCACGGCGTCAAGCCCCCCCAGCACTCCCGCCGGGTCCGTGTGGCTGGCCGCGTAAACCGCCCCGGAGATGAGTGTGAACTCGGTCGCCGAGCGGTTCACGCTCCCCAGAATCCGCGGAGGTGGACCCATGCCGTAGGCGGCGTGCAGGACCTTCACCCGCCCCGTGTCATTGGACAGCTCCTCCCGCCAGGTCTCCCCCCGCTTGAAGAGAACCAGATCGCCGTCCAGGTAGGTCTGCGCCTGTACGCGCGCAATGCTCTTCCAAGGGAGCGCCTCGGTCCCCGGATTGGCGTCATCGCCCAGGGTCGCATCGACGTAGTAGGCCGTTCCCTCCTCCAGGTGGGGTCTCGACTGCAACGCGCCCACGCGGACGGGCTCTTCTGCCGCGGACGTCGGTCCGTCTCCGACCCAACCTTCGATGGCCTCGACCATGAAGATGCTCATGGCCTCGACGTAGTTCTCCACATCGGCCAGCGACGTCTCATCCACGGCGATCATCTTGACGTGGCTGTGCACGGCGCCCCACTGGTTCCATTGCGCCAGCAGCTCCGTGCCCTCCAGATACAGCGCGACCAGCCAGTCGCCGGCAGGCGAAAAGTCAACGGCTACCGGATCGCTGTAGACGCTGCTGGAGGGCGGAACCGTCACCGACGGCGAACCGCCGAACGTCACGGACAGCGGGGCAGCCTCGAAGTCGAAGGGATCGCCGGCGCCGGCCTGACGCCCAAGCGTCACGGCGTCGACGTGAGTCGCGGTATACCGGGCGGCCGAGCGTAGGCGCAGGCGGATCGACGCCGCCGAGCCGTTGATGCTGCCGGCCTTGATCCAGTTGCGATAGTTGCGGTTGGAGAGCGAATTGAGGACCGGCGCGGCGGCTCCGGTTTGCTCCGACGCGCTCCATAGTACTTCCCAATGGCCGCTTCCGCCCGGCGTGTTGGTCGCGGTCGGCGTGGGCGTCCGGGTCGGCGTCGCCGTGGGTGTGGGGGTGCGTGTGGGCGTGGCCGTGAAGGTCGGCGTGGGCGTCCACGTCGGAGTCGAGTCGTCGCCGCCGGAACCGCCCTCGATGGCCTCCAGCACGAAGATGCTGCTTGCCGGATAGTATCCCGCCGCGTCCACGACGCCCGTCTCGTTCTGCGCGATCATCTTGTGGTGTGCGTTGGTCGCGCCCGCTTGGGTCCACTGAGCGACCACTTCACTGCCGCCGAGATACAGCGCAACGATGTAATCCCGGCCGGGTTGGAACGTGAGCGCCACGGGATCGCTGGCGACCGACTCGCCGGCGCGAATCATGACGAACGGCGCGCCGCCGAAGGTCACAATTGCGGGCGGGGCCTGGAAGTCGTAGGGATCGCCTTCACTCGCGCGTTCCCCCACCGCCGCCGCGTCGACGAAGGTTCCCGTAGTCGCCGAAATGGAGCGCAGGATCAACCGGACATAGGCGGCGGAGCCGGTGATGGCCGGGCCGCGAATCCAGTTACGATAATTACGGTCGGTAAGTGAATTGATGCTGGGTTGCGCGCCCGTCTGGCCGGCGGCGCTCCAGAGCACCTGCCACGCCCCCAGCGGCACGGTCGGCGTGGGCGTGGGCGTGGGAGTCGGCGTTCCCAGGGGCGCATACTCGTAGGCGCCCACGTCCGGCGCGCCCACGATGGGCGCGCCTGCGTAATCCGCGGTCAACCCCAAGCTCACCCCCGCGTTGTAGCAGGGGGACGCGGTCGAGGAGAGCCGCACATCGTCCCCCGCCAGGTTGACCAGGAGGGGATCCCCCAAAATATCCGTCGTGCGATAGCTGGCCCCGCTCCACTTGCCCCCATACGTCCCGCCGCCCGCCGCGTTGTGACCCACGATCAGGTTGAGATCAGGATGGTTGGTCGCGTAGAACGAACCTGAACCGTTGGCGATCGAGAGCGTGTTGTACACCTTGAAGAACAGCGTCAAGTTGTTGTTGTCCACGTTGACGCCCCAGCCGCCGTTGTTCCAGATGGCGCAATTGCGCACCCAGTTGGCCCAGGTCTCCACGTTGTTGTTGGTGTCCTCGAACACGCCGTCGCGCCGGTTGTTGTGGATCAAGCAGTAGTCCAGAAAGAACTTGCCCGTCACCGAGCTGTAATGATGGTACGTGCCGTAGCGTCCATTGTGGTGGATGTTGCAGCGGTAGAAGTAGCCCGGGCCGACCGAGCCGTTGCAGCCGGTGTCAACGCCGTCCTGAGCGTTGTAGGCGAACTCGCAGTTCTGGAAGATGAAGTTGCTGCAACCCAGGTTGAAGTTGCCGTCCAGCCCGTAACGGAAGACCAGATCGTAGAAGCGCGTGCCGGTCCAGACCTCGACGCACTTGACACGCTTGGCGACCTCGAACGAACCGGACGAGAGCGGCGCCCCCAGATTGACATAGAGCCAGCCGCTGGAGTAATACCACTGGCCGGCGGACAGATTGGTGTTGTTGCCGCGGCGGAGAATGGTCACGGTCCCGTCCGGCGCCACGTACCAGACTCCATGATCGCCCGCCTGGTTCTGGATGGAGAAGATTCCCGCCGGATCGCTGTGCGCGGTGCGATAGGTGGAGCCGTTGTGCAGCGAAAACGCCGTGTACGGGTAGTTCTCGCCGCCCAGGATGCGCGGCGCCGGACCCGATCCGTAGGCCGCGTGTGTGACGACCGCAAGGCCGGTGTCGTTGGAGAGTTCCTCGCGCCAGGTCTCGCCGCGCTTGAAGTAGACGACGTCGCCCTCGCTGAACGTAAACGCATTGACCTTGGCGATGGTTTTCCACGGGAGGGCCTGGGTTCCGGGATGGTTGTCGTCGCCCAACGCCGCGTCTACGTAATACGTGGCGCCGTCGGCTCCGACAGCCAGGACGATGGCGGCCAGCGCGGCCAGAATCCATTCGGAGCGTCTGCTTCTCATCTGGTCGTACTGTCTCCTCATGCGACTTCGGTTGCTCGCTCTTGAACCCGCGTTCAACAGCAGCGACCCGCCTTGCCCGGGCGAGTCCGGTTTTCCCCCAGTTTTCTTGTTGGTGAGATCCGCCGCCGATCCCGGCGGTCCCGATTGTGCGAATGTAGCCGCGTCCCGCTCCCCGAAACGCCTCTACCCATGCGATACCACAAGGCAGGTGGACAAACGAATATTATGTAACGTTGTTAATCTAGCATGAGTCTTGTTCCCCGCCAAGAAAAACTATCCAAGCTGCAACGTATTTTTATATCATAAAAGATAATAACATCAATAATATAACATGCGGTTTTGCCCGCAGTACAAACTTCAGTTTGCTGTCACAGGCTAAAGCCTGTACTCTTAATGCCGTTTTTCTGGCGGTTGCAGGCGCAGCACCCCTCGATACGGCCTTCGGCCCACTCGGGGCAAGGCGCTGCGCAACTCGGCGTCTCCATGCCAGGTAAAACGTGCCCGACGTAATAACTGTCATTTCGACCATCCTGTCATTTCGACGATCCTGTCATTTCGACCGCAGGGAGAAATCCTTCCCAGCGTTACCGGGGGCGCCGGTACAGGGCCAAGGATTTCTCCCTGCGGTCGAAATGACAGCTCAGCTCCGTCCTAACCGGGACGACCTCCCGGAGCAGTTCCGCACAGTTGCACCCGTTTCCGGCCTTGCAGCCGGGCGATATTCATTGTAGTAATACAACTAATAACTTCGCGTTCCTCTTTGAGTCGCTTGGGCGCGACAACTCTGCTATCCTGAGCATGTGAACCAAGGAAGGGGTTTTTTACCATGCAAAACGCAAACTGGACTCGGCGCGAGCTTCTGTTGGCGGCCGGATGGGCGGCCGGAGCTTCGGTGGTCCCCCGCAGCCTGGCCCAAAACCCGGCCACGCCGGACGCGGAACCTCCCAAGCCGCCCCGGCCCATCACCTGCATCGTCATCGGCGCCGGCAGTCGCGGCAACGTCTATGCCGGTTATCAACGCGGCCACCCCGACGAGTGGAAGATCGTGGGCGTCGCCGAACCCATCCCCGACCGCAACCAGCGCATGGCGGAAACCTACGGCATCCCCGACGAGCATCGCTTCGTCACCTGGGAGCATGTCTTCGAGAAGCCGAAGTTCGCCGACGTCTGTATTATTACTACCCCCGACAACCTGCATCACGGGCCGGCCATGGCGGCGCTGGAGAGGGGTTACGACCTTCTCTTGGAGAAACCCATCGCCCAGACCTGGCCGGAGTGCAAGGACATCCTGCGCAGGTCCCAGAAGAAGGGCCGCATCGTGGCCGTCTGCCACGTGTTGCGCTACACCCCTTATTTCCGCGAGATGAAGCGGATCGTGGCCGGCGGCCGGTTGGGCCGGCTGGTCAGCGTGCAGCATCTGGAGCCGGTCGAGCACGTCCACATGTCCCACTCCTTCGTGCGCGGCAACTGGCGCAATACCGAGTCTTCGACGCCGATCATTCTGTCCAAGTCATGTCACGACCTGGACATCCTGCGCTGGATCGTGGATCGCCCCTGCCGCAAGGCGTCGTCGTTCGGCTCGCTGACGCTGTTCCGGCCGGAGATGGCCCCTCCGGGAGCGACGGCGCGCTGCACGGACGGCTGCCCGGTCGAAGCAACCTGTCCCTTCTCCGCCCCGCGCATCTACGTGCGCGAGAAGCTCTGGTCGCGCTTCCACCTCAACGCCAAAGACGACTCCCCCGAGGCGGTGCTGGCAGCCCTGCGCGAGGGGCCTTACGGCCGCTGCGTCTACCATTGCGACAACAACGTCCCCGACCACCAGATCACCAACCTGGAGTTCGACGACGACATCACGGTCGCGTTCTCGCTGGAGGCGCTCACGTCCTACGGCGGCCGGCGCACGCGCATCATGGGCACGGCCGGCGACCTGGTCGGGGACGAAGAAACCCTGACGGTGTTCGATTTTTCCACCCGCAAGCGCACGACCTGGGACCGGCGCACTGCGCCCGTCACCTCCGGCCACGGCGGCGGCGACTACGGCCTGGTACGCGACTTCGTACAGGCGGTCAGCCGCCAGGACCCCACGCTTCTCTCTTCCACCATCGAGGCTTCCATGGAAAGCCATCTGATGGCCTTCGCCGCGGAAGAAAGCCGCTTGGCGGGCGGTCGGGTGACGGAGATCGACATCGGCAAAGCCTGACACGGTTGCGACCATCCTGTCATTTCGACCATCCTGTCATTTCGACCGCAGGGAGAAATCTTTCCCAGCGTTACCGGGGGCGCCGGTCCAGGGCCAAGGATTTCTCCCTGCGGTCGAAATGACAGGAGTGCGATACGCCGCCGCCGCTCATAATCACAGCTTGTCAGAAGCACTTGTGTCATGTATAAAATCCACGCGGCCTGCACGACCTGGGCTTGCCCTTCTGGCAGGACGCGTTCTCTTGCCTTACTCAGTTTCACACTGGGGTGTCATTCATGGACAATGAAATGTCGGACTCCGAATCTCTGCGCCGGCTGCGCCGGCTGCTTTCCCTCTTGGAAGGCGAGCCGCCCCCCGGCGACTCCGTTCAACTCTGGGAACAGCTGACGCAGCACGTCACCAACTTGCGCGAAGAGCTGCGGGAGATGCAAGACCGCTGCGCGACGCTCTTCAACATCGCGTCGGCCGGGAGAGCCATCCTGGTCGAGGGCCGGATCGTGGACTGCAACCACGAACTGGCCGCCATGCTCGCTACCCGCGCGAGCAACTTCTGGGCATGGGCCCCTCGAATTTTCCCCGGAGCTGCAGCCGGATGGACGCCGCTCGGCCGCCGCGGCCGCCCAGCACCTGGCGGAAGCGGCCGCGGGACGCGCGCAGCGCTTCTACTGGCGCCACCTGCGCAACGACCGGGAGACCGTTGACGCCGAAGTGTTCCTTTGCCAGTGCCGCCACGCGCAACGGCCCGCGGTGCTGGCGGTCATCCACGACATCACCGCGTACACCTCGGCCGAGCACGCCCTCTTCCAGTCCCAGCACATGTTCCAATGGGTCCTCAACACCATTCCCCAGCGCGTTTTCTGGAAGGACCGCGATTACCGCTACCTGGGATGCAACCGAGCCTTCCTTGAGGACGCGGGATTGTCCGACCCCTCGCAATTGATCGGGAAGACCGATCTGGACCTCCACTGGCGCGACATAGCGGAACTCTATCACGCCGACGACCGCTGGGTCGTCGAGAACATCAATGCCAAGCTCGGCTACGAGGAGCCGCTGGTGCGTCCCGACGGCAGCCTGCGATGGCTCAGGGTCAGCAAGGTACCCCTGTTCGACGCGGAGGGGCAGGTGGTGGGCGTGTTGGGGGTCTACGAGGACATCACCGAGGCCAAAGGGGCCGAGGAACGCCAGCGCAAGCTGGAGGCGCAAGTGCAGTATGCCGCCAAGCTGGAGAGCCTGGGCGTCCTGGCGGGCGGCATCGCGCACGACTTCAACAACCTGCTCACCGGCATCCTGGGTCATGCCGACTTGGCGCTGGCCGAACTGTCGCCCGTCTCGCCCGCACGCGAGAACCTCGAACAGATCGAGGCCTCCGCCCGCCGCGCCGCCGAACTCACCCGCCAAATGCTCGCTTACTCCGGCCGCGGCCGCTACTTCGTCCAGACCACCCGGATCGGCGAAGTCATCAACGAAATGGTGCGGCTGCTGGAGATCTCCGTCTCGCCCAAGTGCGTCCTCAAGTACCGCTTTCGTCCCGACGTTCCCTCCATCGAAGTGGACGTCGCGCAACTGCGGCAGGTGGTGATGAACCTGGTCGTCAATGCGTCCGAGGCCATCGGCGACAAGAGCGGCGTCATCACCCTCAGTACCGGCGTGATGCACTGCGACGCCAAGTACCTGTCGGAGAGTTACCTGGACGAGGGCCTGCCGGAGGGCGACTACGTCTACCTGGAAGTGGCCGACACGGGTTGCGGGATGGACGGAGAGACGCGCGCGCGCGTGTTCGATCCCTTCTTTTCCACCAAGTTCACAGGGCGCGGACTGGGCCTGGCGGCGGTGCTGGGGATCGTGCGCGCGCATCGCGGCGCCATCAAGGTTTATAGCGAGCCGGGACGCGGCAGCACGTTCAAAGTGCTCTTTCCCGCCGCGCCGGTCAGGGCCGAGGGCGCCGTCCCCCGCCATGCGACCGACGCATGGCAGGGCCACGGCGCCATCCTCGTGGTGGACGACGAGCCCATGGTACGCGCGCTGGCCCAACGTATGCTGTCGCGTTGTGGCTTCGAAGTCACGCTGGCCAGCGACGGCCGCGAGGCGCTGGAAATCTTCCGCCGCGATCCCGCCGCCTTTCGCCTGGTGCTTCTGGACATGACCATGCCCAACATGGACGGCGAGGAGACTTTTCGGGAACTGCGCCACATCCGTCCGGACGTGACCGTGGTGCTGTCCAGCGGCTACAACGAGCACGAGGCCACCCATCGCTTCGCCGGCAAGGGCCTGGCGGGCTTCATCCAGAAGCCCTATCGCATGGACGAGCTGGCGCGGGCCGTCCGCCAGGCGCTGGGCGAGATATGAGTAATTGTCGGGTGGGTCCCACCCACCAAGAATATTGTGCGGGGCGGCACAGACATTCTTGTTTGTCGGCCAGGCAAGGATGCCCGGCCCGCCCAACTCACGCACCCTCAACCAGGCGCAGCCGGCAACGCCCGTCCTGCCAGTGCAGTTCACACGGCCGCCCGAAGGCTTGGGAGAGGTTGTGTGAAGTGAGCGTCTCGCGCAGCGGTCCCGCAGCCAGGACTTCCCCCCTCGCAAGCAGAAGTACGTGCGTAATCCAAGGGCCGATCTCTTCCAGGTGATGAGTGACGACGAGGAGGGTCGGCGCATCGGGGTCCTGGGCCAGCTCGCCCAGATCGGACAGGAGCGCCTCGCGCGCGACCGGGTCCAGGCCGGCGCAGGCTTCATCCAGAATGAGCAGGCCGGGACGTCCCACCAAGGCTCTCGCGACCAGCACGCGCTGGCGTTCCCCTTGCGAAAGCGTGCCGTAACTTTGATCCGCCAGTTCTCCCACGTTCACGAGCTCCAGCGCGCGCTGCGCCAGTCGCCACTCGTTGTCGCTGTAAACGCGATACACGCTGAGCGCCGCCTCCAGCCCTGAAACCACGACTTCCAACGCCGTATCGTCGGGATGTACGCGCTGCTCCAGGCTGGAACTGACCCATCCGACGTGCTTGCGCAACTCCGCCAGTTCCGTCTCGCCGAAAACCCGACCCAGCACGCGCACACGCCCGTCCGTCGGCCATTCGTAGCCCATCACCACGCGCAAGAGCGTCGTCTTGCCCGAGCCGTTTGCGCCCAGGATCGCCCAGTGTTCGCCCGCCTGGACTTCCCAGTTCACGCGGTGGAGAATGCGTCGCGGCCCGCGCTGCAGCGCCACCCCTTCCAGCGCCAGCACCTCGGCGCGCCGGCCCCTGCGACGACTGCCTCGGGTTCCCATTGTCATCCGACTCCGTTCGCGTTATCTTGCCTTCCGGATTGATTCATCAACCTTCAATTGCGAGGTCACGCCATGAACCTCTCGCCGCGACGGATCCGCCCGGTGCTCATTATCATGTTCTTTATCGTCCCGGAGGTACTGACCATGCAGGCAGATGCATACGTTGTCAAGGGCGGCGGGCTTACCCTCACGCTCAGCGACGCCGGAGAGATTACCGGCATCGAGCACGACGCCACCGGCCGCGTCTGGCGCGTTGCCGGCGGCGCATCGATCGCCGGCGTGCGCGACGGCGGCACGGCCGCGACCGCCCAGGCGCCCGACGGAGCCGTCGAGACTATTCGTCGGCTCGCCCTCGCGGACCACGCCTGCACCCTCCGCCAGCACTTTTCAGGTTCGCCGGAAGCCCTCACCTGGACGCTTGAAATCACCGGCTCGGGCGAACCCTGGAGCAGCTCGATCGAAACCCGGCTCGGCATCGCCGACGCCGCCGGCCTCGGCTTCTGGACCTCTTGGGTCGATCCCAAACTACAACGCGGCTGGAACGATCCTCTTCAACCGCAGCCATTCCGCGACTTGTCGCTCTGGTACGGCCAACCCTCCTACGAGGCCATGCCCTACCTGGGATTCCACTTCAATTATCACCGGCTGTTCTCCATTCCCATGGCGACCATCATGGACGCCACGCGCGACGCGGCCTTCACCATTATTCAATCGCTTGACGACGTTATCCTTGATCTCTCGCTTGACACTGCTTCGGATGGCAACCTGGTCTTCTCGCATCAACATCATCGCATAGGCGGGGACCGTCCCGTGCGCATCGTGTACCGCCTGGTCGCCCACGAGGCCGACGCCCGCGCCGCCTTGGGCCGCGTGGTCGCCCTGCATCCCGATTACTTCGACCCGCCCAATCCAAGAGCCCACCAGGTCGCCGGTACGGGCGCCTACTCGTGGTACGCGGGTGAACTGGACGCCGCCCGCTTTCATCAGATGTCCTTTCGCGTCAACTGGAAGGCCAGCTTTGACTTTCCCTACATGGGCATGTTCCTGCCGCCGGTTCCCGAAGAGGAAACCTGGATCAATTTCCGCGACAAGCCGACCTCGATCCGTCAGATGGCCGATTACTCGCGCCGCATGAAGGAACTGGGCTTTTTCGTTCTCAATTATTTCAACGTCACCGAATTCGGCGCCCATCTCCGCTTTCCCCTGCCCCCGCCCCGGATCACCGACAAGAGTGAACTATGGAAGGATTCCGGCAGCTTCATACAACAAGCGGTCGCCGACGGGATTCTCTACGCCTCCGACGGCAGGTCCCCTTTCTACTCCTGGTTTCGCTGCGTCGTAATGGATCCCGGCGGATCCGACTATCAGCGCTTTCTTCTGGAGCAGGCGAACGCGCATATCAAGCGCCTGCCCGACAGCGCGGGCATCTGCATCGATCGCACCGACTGGCTGCGCTATTACAATCCCAAGCGCGACGACGGCGCAAGCTGGATGTGGGACCGCCCGGTCGCCTCTCTCTTTCTGTCCTGGCGGGAGATCATGGCCGAGCTGGGCCGCCGCTTCCACGAGGCTGACAAGCTCATTTACATCAACAACGCCATGGGCCGCGTGGATCTCATGAGCGACGTGGACGGCATGTTCGACGAATTCACGTTCATACCCTCACATCTGAACAAGTGCGCGTTCATGTGCCTGCGTAAGCCCCTGATCGGTTGGATCGAACCGCGCCAGGAGGAGTTCTGGAGCGCGCCCGACGCCTTCATGCAGCAAAACCTTTACATGGGCTGCTATCCCATGGCGCCGTTTCCCGGCAACGACCACTCCAACCTCCCCCATCCCGACGTCGAGCGGCTTTTCATCGATTACGGACCGCTCATGGACGCGATGCGCGGCAAGAAGTGGGTGCTGGCGCCACACGTGATAGAGGTCCTTGGGGGCGAGGCGCTGGCCAATCTCTTTGAAGTTCCCGGTGGCTTGGTCGCGCCCGTGATTCATGCCAAGACGGACCGCGTCCGTGTCGTCGTGCGCGGCGTGTCCCGCCTGGTCAAGGCGGACGGATTTGAAGTCGACGCGCTGCATCCGGGCGCGACTCAGGCAGTCAAGATCAAGGCCGAGCGCCGCGGCGACGACATGCTCCTCGACGTACCCGTCGCGCGGGGTTGCGCCATGCTGCGGCTCAAGCAGGTGTGGACGGAACCCGCATCCACGTATTTCTTCGACCAGCAAAAGGTCGAGATTCGCACGGCCATCCCCAATGCGCATCTCTGCCTTCTACCGAAGGAGGTTTCCAGCTCGCAGACCGTGCCCTACACCGGCCCCCTGACTCTCACGGAGACGACTCGACTGCAAATCCTCGCGCAACTCTGGAAGGAGGGCATCGACGTGCATGGGGCGGCGCAGTTCACCAAACTTCCCCTCCCTGCCCCGCGCATCATCTGCGCCCGGTCGATTTTCGACGAATCCGAGCAAGTGCGACTCGAATGCACCGCCGGCCGGGCGACCCTTCACTACGCTCGACGGCGGCGAACCGAGTCTAACTTTCCAAAGTATGAACATCCCTTGTCCGTGAGCGAGAGTCGCATCATTCGGCGCGCGCCTTCCTTTCCGGTGCAACGCCCAGCCTCCATCTCCGGCTCCGCGTATATCGCCGTCCGCCGCGCCCGCCCAGGCCCGACGTGTTTATTTCCGACCTCCAGCCTGCCACGGCTACGACCGGCTGGGGTGGAGCGGTCAAGAAAGACCGCTCCATCGGTCCCAGACCGCTCACGCTGCGGGGCGAGACGTTTGCCCGGGGTATGGGGACATCCGCCCACCTCGAACTCGCCTATCCCATGAAGCCTGAATATCAGCGTTTCGTCGCCGTCGTCGGCATCGATAGATGAGATGAAGGACTACGCGGAGCCAGCGTGATATTTCAAGTCTGGATGGACGACAAGCTGCTGGCCGAAAGTCCCCTGGTGCGCGCCAACGACGCCTGGCACCTGGACGTGCCGCTCCCGCCCGGTGGTAAGATGGTGCGCCTGGTTGCGACCGACGCCGGCGACGGCATCAACTGCGATCACGCCGACTGGGCCGACGCCGGCTTCATCCCGCAGGGTGCGCACCGCGCACCGCGTCCCTATGCGACCCGCCGTTTGGATCGGGTTCTCGGTGCGCCGTGCGCACCCTACAACCGGCGCACCGCGTCCCTATGCGACTCGCCGTTTGGATCGGATTCTCGGTGCGCCGTGCGCACCCTACAACCGGCGCACCGCGTCCCTATGCGATTCGCCGTTTGGACCGGATTCTCGGTGCGCCGTGCGCACCCTACAACCGGCGCACCGCGTCCCTATGCGACCCGCCGATTGGATCGGGTTCTCGGTGCGCCGTGCCCACCCTACAACCGGCGCACCGCGTCCCTATGCGACCCGCCGTTTGGATCGGGTTCTCGGTGCGCCGTGCGCACCCTACAACCGGCGCACCGCGTCCCTATGCGACTCGCCGATTGGATCGGATTCTGGTTGCGACCGACGCCGGCGACGGCATCAACTGCGATCACGCCTGGAGGCTTGACGCCGGCTTCATCCTGTAGGGTGCGCACCGCGCACTGCGTCACCCGCCCGCCGTTTGGATCAGGTTCTCGGTCGCCGTGCGCACCTTATCGCACCGCGTCCCTATGCGCCCGCCGTTTGATCCGCCTCCGTGCGCACCCTACAACCGGCGCACCGCGTCCCTTGACTCGCCGTTGGATCGGTGCGACCGACGCCGGCGACGGCATCAACTGCGATCACGCCGACTGGGCCGACGCCGGCTTCATCCTGTAGGGTGCGCACCGCGCACCGCGTCCCTTTGCGACCCGCCGTTTGGATCGGATTCTCGGTGCGCCGTGCGCACCCTACAACCGGCGCACCGCGTCCCTTTGCGACCCGCCGTTTGATTTTCTCGGTGCGCCGTGACCCTACAACCGGCGCACCGCGTCCCTTTGCGACCCGCCGTTTGGATCGGATTCTCGGTGCGCCGTGCGCACCCTACAACCGGCGCACCGCGTCCCTATGCGACTCGCCGATTGGATCGATTCTCGGTTCGCACCCTCCATGCACCGCGTCCCTATGCGACTCGCCGTTTGGATCGGATTCTCGGTGCGCCGTGCGCACCCTACAACCGGCGCACCGCGTCCCTATGCGACTCGCCGATTGGACCGGATTCTCGGTGCGCCGCGCGCACCCTACAACCGGCGCGCAAGAAACAACGTGGTGCAGTAGTCGCGCGCGACGCGGCCGCCCGCCGCATCGATCACCCGCGCCAATTCGGTTATCAGTCGCGCCCGCGTCTCCGCCTCCATGGTAATGTGGTCCGAGTAAGTGGAAATCAATTCAAGATACTGAGTTGTATCATAGCTGGCGTTCCAGGGATAACGCCGGATTTCCAACGGTGAAAACAGACCGCAGGCATCGATGCCGGCGCGCCGACGCGCGACTTTCTCCTCCATGCGCGCGGCGGGATTCTCGTCCATTCGCCTCTCCCAGCGGCCGGGCGCGCATCGCCGGCAAACTTCACGCATTCGGGCGTACAGGTCCATATCGGCGGGCAGGTGGTGGTTCCAGAAGAGCGCCAGGGTCCCTTCGGCCACCAGCGCGCGCGCGACTTTCGGCAGTCCCACAACCGGGTCGATCCAGTGAAACGCACTGCCTGAAACGGCCAGATCAAAAGCGTGCCCGGACGCGTCCCAGTCTTCAAACGCCGCGTTCACAACGGTGACGTTGCCCAGGTGGGCGAAGCGTTCGCGCAGAACTTGCGCCAACCGCGCGCCCAGCTCGACGCAGGTCATGCGGAATCCGCGCGCCGCGAACGGCGCCGTGGCCTGCCCCGGCCCGGCTCCGATCTCCAGCACCGCGCCCCGCGGCGGGATGCGCGAATAAGCTACGATGTCGTCGACCATCTCCTCAGGATACCCCGGCCTGTGCATGAGGTAATCCTGCGCGACGGCGTCGAACGATTGCCTGCGTTCAAGTTCGATGGGCATGTGTTCACTCCAGTACGGGAAAAGCGGGCGAAGGCAGAAGCATGGACTCGACGCGCGCGACCTCGCGCAGAATCTCGTCCGGCGAGCCTCGTCGCGCCAGCGCCTCGCGAAAACCAGCATCCTTGAGCGCAAACACGAGCCGCGACAACATGTGGAGATGGCTGCGCACGCATGGCGACACCAGCGAAAACACCACGGACACGGGTTTCTTGTCCAGGGCCTCCCAGTCCACCGGCCGCGCCAGAAAGGCCAGCGTGACAATCGGCTTGGGCACAGAAAGGAGCACGGGATTGCGCACGTGCGGCAACGCGACGCCGTCACCCACGCCGGTCGATGCCATCTCCTCGCGCTCGCGCAAAGTTTTCAGAAGCAGCGCACGGTCGGCGTCCGCCGGCAACTGCATGGCCGCGACCTATGCGGCCAGAACGCCGTCGCGGTCGTTTCCGGGCAGGTCATATACGATCCCGCCGCACGTCAAGGCGTCGTAGAGCGTCCCTCGCGCAGGCATGTTGTTTGATTTAACGGCTGAATCGCCTCGTGTCAACGAAATCTCATCCGGCGCTCCCGGCAGTCCAGGCTTCAGCCACTTCGTCCCGGCCCGTGCACCACTCGCCCGGGGGTCGCCCCCGTATGCTCGCCGTCGCGCAATACCGGCACGCCGTTCACCAGCACGTCGCGCACGCCCACGGCGTATTGATGCGGCTGCTCAACCGTCGCCTTGTCCGCGATGGTCAAAGGATCGAAGACGACTACGTCCCCCAGCATTCCCTCCGCCAATCGTCCCCGATCCTTGATGCGAAGATTCTCCGCGGGCAGCGCCGCCAACTTGCGCACCGCCTCCTGCAAAGTGATGATCTTCTCCTCGCGCACGTATTTTCCCAGAAGCCGCGCGAAGTTCCCATACGCGCGCGGATGGCATCCCGAGGCAAGAAAAGCGCCCTCCGGCGCCATGCTGGCGCCGTCGGAACCAAAGCTGACCCACGGCAGCGCGATCTCGCGCCGCACGTTGTCTTCAGACATGGCGAAATGCACCGCGCCCACGCGGCTGTCGTCCTCTAGTATCAAGTCGATCGCGGCGTCCTCCGGCGCCTGCCCGCGCATGGCCGCAACCTCGGTCAGTGTCCGGCCGTGAAGCGGTTTCAGCGCTTCATTCTTAAAGGCTACCAACACGACGTGATCCGAGTTCCTGATCTTCATCTCCGCCCGAATGCGCGCGCGTGTCGCCGCGTCCGAGAGCCGCTCCATCATGGCGCGATGTCCGCCCTCATAGGCCCAAAGCGGCATGTTAACGATGGTTCCCAGGCCGGTTCCCGCCGCCACGTAATTGTACATGTTCGCCGTCACCGAGAGCCCGTCCGAGCGTGCCGCCTCAATTCGGCGCACATATTCCGGCAACTTGTCCCAATTCGACTCGCCCGTGATCTTCATGTGATAGATTTCACCGCGAACTCGGGCGCGCCGCAGAATGGTGAAGAACTCCTCCAGCGCCGCAAAGAGCTGCCCGCCCTCGTTGCGGATGTGAGAGATATAAAGGCCGTCGCACTCACCTACCGGACGAGCCAGGGCGATCAACTCATCAGTCTCAGCGTAGGAAGCCGGCGCGTAAATGAGCGCCGAGGAGAGTCCCATGGCGCCGTCCGCCATCGCCGTTTGCACCAGCGCGACCATGCGCGACAGCTCCGCAGGCGTCGGACGGCGATTCTCGTGCCCAAGCTCATGAATGCGCACGGTGGTCGCGCCCACGAACGACGCCACGTTGCAGGATACGCCGCGCCGCTCGAGGGTGTTGAGGTACTCCGCCAGCGTGGTCCATGTCACGTCATACTTGATATCCGTCTGGCGCTCCAGCATTTCCCGCTTCATCGCGTCGTTCAGCGGGCCCATCGAGTTGCCCTCGCCCAGCACCTCCAGCGTGACGCCCTGGCGGATGTCGCCCTGGCTGCGGCCGTCATGCAGCAACGAGACATTGGCCCAGCTGAGCATATTGATGAAGCCGGGCGCGACCGCCATGCCGCCGGCGTCGATTTCAAGTTTCGCCGAACCGCCGATCCTCGACGAAACCGACTCGATCCGGTCGCCCAAGATCGCCACGTCTCCCACAAATGGGGCCTCTCCTCCACCGTCGTAAATTGTCCCGGAGCGCACAATGATGTCATAGTGTCGGGAAGTCATGGACGAAACCCACTCCTCGTCTTGGATGTGCTTTAAATTCACGTCTTTGCCCTTTGTCCAACCCAGCCGGGTCCTCGCACGACGCGTCCCGGCCTCGCATCCGTATGTTCCCCGTCCCGCAGCACCTGTCCGCCGTTGACGAACACGTGCACGAAGCCGGTGGAATACTGATGCGGATTCTCGAATGTCGCGTAGTCCTGCACTTTGAGCGGATCGAAGACGACCACGTCCGCGAAGTAGTCGGGGGCGAGCCGACCGCGGCGGTCGAGTCGGAGGCTGTCCGCCGGAAGCGCAGCGAGCTTGCGAATGGCCTTCTCCATCGGCATCACTCTTTCATCCCGCACATACTTGCCCAACACGCGCGCGAAAGTCCCGTAAGCGCGTGGATGCGTACTGGACTTGAGAAACACGCCCTCCGGCGCCATGCTGGGAGCATCCGAGCCGAAGCAGACCCACGGCAGGGCGACCTGCCGTCGCACGTTGTCTTCCGACATGGTAAAGTAGACGCACTCGACGCGCGTCTCATCCCGCACCACCAGCTCCATCGCAGCTTCCTCCGGCGACAAGCTCCACAGCCGCGCCACGTCCGCCAGTGTCTTGCCGATGAGCGGCTTGTTCTCGGGTTTCTTGAGGTCCACCAGGAGCACGCGCTCCGGGGAACCCGCCAGCAACAAAATGTTTTCCCAGTCCCTGCTGGGCGCGCGCATCTCAGCCGCCACGCGCTTGCGAATCTCGGGGTCTTTGAGGCGCGCGTGCCAGGCCGGAAAGCCGCCCTCCTGCACCCACGGCGGCATGGTCGCGTTGAGTCCCGTCCCATTGGCCGGATACGTGTACATATCCGCAGTAACCGCCAGTCCCCGCGCCCGCTCCGCCTCGACGCGCTTGATCACCTCGTCCATAAGATGCCAATTATGTTTGCCCATCACCTTTAAATGATAGATCTCGGACCGCACGGTCGCCTCGCGCGCAATCGTAAAAAACTCCTCGAGCGCGGTGAGAATTTCGTCACCTTCGCTGCGAATGTGGGAGATGTAAAGCCCGTCGTGCTCGGCGACCACCTTGCACAATTCGATCAGCTCGTCCGTCTTCGCATAACATGCCGGGGCGTAGATCAGCGCAGTGGACATGCCCACCGCGCCCTCCCGCATCGCCTCGCGCACGAGCTCGCGCATTCGGTCCAGTTCCGCCGCCGTCGGGGCGCGATCCTCGTAGCCGACTTCGTTGACGCGCACCGTGGTCGCGCCCACGAACGACGCGAGGTTGGTGGAAATACCGCGCCTTTCCATGTGCTCCAGATATTCCCCCAGCGTATTCCACGCCACGTCGAATTTGATGTCGTTTTGGCGTTCCTGCATGTTCTTCTTCATCGTGGGACTGAGCGGACCCATCGACGAGCCTTCCCCCACGACCTCCAGCGTGACTCCCTGCCGGATGTTGCCCTGCGAGCGTCCATCCACGATCAAGCTGACCGGCGCCCACGAAAGAATGTTGATGAAACCGGGCGCGACCGCAAGGCCCTCCACGTCAATTTCCGTCTTTCCGGCGGCATTATGCACCTGGCCGACGGCGGCGATGCGGTCGCCCGAAATCGCCACGTCGCCCACGATCGCCGGCCCGCCGCCGCCGTCGTAGATGGTTCCGTTGCGCAGAATAACGTCATACTTCTTCATGCTGCCTACTCCTATGTTGCGATGTAACACATCAACTGGCGTCGTTTCGAAAAAAGCAGTTACGAGAAATGAGACACCGAGTCCTCGAGTAGCGGTACTCCGCGTATCGAGAGGACGACGGGGTCGCTACGACTCTTCTTGAAACGGCGCTATTCCTTCCACTGCTTCGCAAACATGAACAGGTCCAGGTGATCGAGATCGCCGCTGCGGTCCAGATCATAACTCGATTCAGAACCTGGATTTCGCTCGACCAGCATCAACAGGTCCAGCTCGTCGACGGCGCCGTCGCGATTGAAGTCGGCGGCGGAGAAACCCGGCGGGGGTGTGGGCGTGGGCGCGCCGATGTCGGCCACTTCGATGACGGCGATGGACGAGTCGAGCCGGTCCTCCGCATCCTGGTAGCGGGCCTCGATGCGGTCGCCCGGCAGCGCCTGGATGCGGCCGTCGGCCGCCGCCGGGCCGCCCCAGTGGACAAGCACGGATTCATGAGCGTTATTGAACACGCCGGTCGCCGCGCTGCCCGACTCGATCAGAGAAACGGCCACGCGGTCGCCGTTGCGAGGATTAAAGAGTTGCACCTCGACCGTGTCAAATACGGTTCCATCCAGGTTCTCGTCCGATCCGCAAGCGTCACGGCCAGTCCTTGGTTGAGCGTCACCTGGGTTGCGGCCGGTCGCCGGAGACGCTGAGCGTCAAGGACGAGGCCACGGCCAGATGTGCGGGCGTGACTTCTATGATGCGGCTGAGATTGACCATCACTTCCGTCACAGTTACGATGGCGCCTGACTCCAGTTGCAGCGTCGTATCCGGCAGTACCTGCGCAGTCCGACCAGCGCATTGCTGCTTTGCCAGCGCGTGATTTGGGCCGTCGCGCCGCGGATGACCACGTTGTCGGCGGGATTGTCGCCGTGATTCACCAACCCGCCGTCGGCCTGCATGAGAGATCAGTTGATTCAGCAAGTGCCGGAAGTGAGGTACGGTCCCGAACACGTCCAGTCGCCGGCGGAGGCCAAGGCTGTTCCTGGCGCGCGCGCGCATCTACCGTCCCTGCGACGTTCACGGCCCCGAGGCTGGCCAAGCCGCTTCCCGGGCGCAAGACCAGTCGGCCGGGAGCGTGGATATTGACCACTCTGGCGATGAGCGCGGAGAGCGTATCAAGACGTAGGTTCCTGCGCTGACGCCAAACTCGCCGCTTCAAAAGATTCTTCTGCGTATGCACGCCGGAGCGATTCTCAATGAAAAGAGGGCCGCGCCGTTCGTGCCGGAAAAGACGCCTTCGCCCTCCAGAATGAGACTGGTAAGGACGCCGGAAGCGTACTCCACGTCGCCGTTGCACGTGACCGCCGCCAGTACCGTCCCGCCGCCGACGAAGACTTGCTTGAACTTGAGCGAAAGCCCCGCCAGCGTGCCGGCATAACCGGCGCGGACCTCCAGCGTTCCGCAGTCCACCGGCAGGAGCGCGGTGCAATTGCCGCCTCCGCTGGCGCTGAAGATGGCCCGGTCGCCGGCGCTGCGCGGCGGCCCGACCGGCGGCGACCAGTTGGAGGCCGTGCTCCAGCTGCCCGCGCCCGGCGCGACCCAGGTATAATCGCCCCCGCGCGCCGCCGTTCCCGCCGCCCACAGGCACGCCGCAAGAGCCAGTCCCAACCCACGGCGCGCTCGGCGCATCTCGATCTCCGGCAACAGGATTCTCAAACGGAGGGGCGCTCGCGTTCACCGCACAATAGTCAACACCTTCACAGGTGTCAATCGCCCCGAGAACTCTCCACTTTGGCTTGACAACCGCCGCCCGCGCGACAAAACTAGGGCCGCAACCTTATCCAAGCGAGGAGTCTTCGATGATTCGCGGCATGTTCGCCCCTGACCATCTCCGGGCCCTGGTAGCGGCCGCGTTGTGTCTCCTGTTGGGAGGAGCCCAGGCCCAGATGGTCAAACTGGACTATCCCGGCTACTCCGGTCCCAAGAAGCGCGTGGCCGTGGCCGGATTTGAGGACAAGAGCGGCTTTCTCTCCGGCATCAATCTCGGCCATGGTTTCACGGAGATGCTGACGACGGCGCTGGTGAAGACCAACCGTTTCATCGTGCTGGAACGGCAGGCGCTGGACGATCTCGTGACCGAGCAGAACCTCGTCGCCTCGGGCCTGGCCAACCCGGAGACGGCGCCCGCAAGGGGTAAAGTCACGGGCGCCCAGTTGATCGTGCGCGGCGCCATCACCGAGTATCAGGAGGGCGTTGAGACCAAGCAGCAGGCGGGCGGCGTGAACGTGGGCCGCATGATGGGGACCTTCGGCGTTCGTACGGGCAGCCGCAGCGGCGACCGCGTCCTCCGCAGTACCCATGCGGGCGGCGGAACCGCCAGCAGCAAGGCACACATGGCCATCGACCTGCGCGTCATCAACGCCGAGACCGGCCAGGTCATCCACTCCGAGTCCATCGTGGGACAGGCCGGCGACAAGGCGAGCGGGTTCGACTTCGGCATCGCCGGCATCTCGTTCGGCCAGAGCCAGTCCAGCTCCGAACCGCGCCAGGCGGCCATCCGCAGTTGCATCTACCAGGCCGTGCAGTCCATCCTGACCGGCGACGACCAGACTCCCTGGCGCACCAACGTCTCGCAGATCGCCGACAACGGGCAGATCATCGTCTCCGCTGGCGCGGACGAGCAGATCCGCGTCGGAGACAACCTGGTAGTCGAATCCAAGGGCCAGGCGATCACCGATCCCGAGACCGGCGAGGTGCTGGGCACGATGGGGAGCACGAGCGCCATCATCACCATCACCGACGTGCAGCCGCGCTTCAGCATGGCGAAGTTGACCGCCGGCAAGGCCGGGGACATCAAGCGCGGCGACCATGCGCGTTACGCGACTTCCAGCGACTTCGCCAAGTTGTCCGCTGGCGCAGCGCAGGCCGGCCTAGGCGCGAGCGTGACCGGTCAAATCGTCGATGCCGCCGACGCCGGCGTTCCGGGCGTGCGCGTCGCCGTGCCCGCCTATGGCATCACGACCGAGACCGACGCCGCCGGCCGTTTCGACCTTTCCGGCATGGGCATTTTGGGCCGGCAGGTCGTCACCTTCAGCAAGCTCGATTACAAGCCGCGCTCCAAGGAGGTCGATTTCAGCTCGACAAGCCCGGTCGAGGTCAAGTTGGACCTGATCGCAATGGGGCCGTAGCAATGGCCCTTGCGCCGCCCGCAGGCGCGTGTCAGAATGATCAGGTACGTATAACAGGAAGGTAGCGGTCCCATGACGTGGGAGGAGAGAATCACGGTCGATCCAGATATTCTGGTCGGCAAGCCGGTTATCAAGGGGACGCGTCTGGCCGTGGAGTTCATTCTTCAACTCATGGCCAACGGCTGGACGCCGCAGCAGATACTCGAGGACTACCCCGGAATTGAGGAAGCCGATATCCGGGCGTGCCTGGCCTACGCCAGCGAGCAACTCAGAATGGTGAAAGTCTATCCGCTTTCCGCGTGATGCGTATCCTCGCCGATGAAAATGTCTCCTACCCCTTGGTGTGCGCCCTGCGCGATATGGGACACGAAGTGGCCTGGGTCCGAAGCGATTCACCTGGAATGAAAGATGGCGAAGTACTCGAACGAGCCTACCGCGAACGTCGCGTGTTATTGACGTTCGACCGGCATTTCGGGGACTTGGTATTCGGCGTTGCTGCCAGGCCGGCCCACGGGGTGATCCTTCTCCGTCTTGGCGACCTTTCCCGGTCCGAGATTGTCGACGCCGTGTCTGCTGCCATAAAGTCCCGGTCGGATTGGGAAGGGCGATTTTCTGTCATTGAGGCGAGTCGCGTACGGACGGCGCTCTTGAAGCGTCATTAACCTGAACTCCCCCGTTTCTCGTAGTTGAATGGGTCCGTAACATCCGCCCTTGCGCCGCGCCCAGGCGCGTGTCAGAATGATCAGGTACGTATAAGAGGAAGGTAGCGGTCCCATGACGTGGGAGGAGAGAATCACGGTCGATCCGAAAGTGATGGTGGGCAAGCCGGTCATCCGGGGGACCCGGCTCACCGTCGAGTACATTGTCGGATTGCTTGCGGATGGATGGAGCGAGGCCGAAATTCTCGATAACTATCCCGGAATCGAAGAAGCAGATATCCGCGCTTGCCGATGGTACGCGCCTCAATAAGCCGTAGTTGCGCAGCGTGGTGCGCGGGGTGCGTACCGGTGTGATGCACCGCACGACGCCAAAGCGCAGCACGCTGCGCAACTACGCCGTACCGCCGGCATCCTTGCAGGCACGCGCAGCACGCTGCGCAACTACGGTCACCCGCGTTTCCCGTACTTGAAGCAGAAGTCCCTGAAATAGTGCAGGTTGTCCGTCGGCGTTCGGGGGCTGATGTTGCAGCTCGTGCTGTAAATGAACCGCTTGGTGTCCTTCATCTGATCGAAGAGCTGGATCGTGTACTGCTCGATGGCCTCCCTCGCCCCCTCCTTCATCTCCTGGTGGGTGCAATACATGCCGCCCTCGACGATGAAGTCCTCGCCCATCTCCTGGCGCGCCAGATGCAGGGGAAAGTTGCCCAGCGGCGGCGGCGTCAACCCCTCCATCAGGTCGATGTTGGACGCCTTGATGCAATGCCGGATGTGCCAGTTGTTCCCGCAGGAGTGCACGGAGAAAATCCGCCCGTGCCCGTGAATCCTCTCGGCGACCTTCCGATAGTGGTCGTAAAGCACAAGGTCGAACCACGCCGGCGGCATCAGCATGGCGTCCAGATTGTCGTTGGACAACAGGATCGGCGCCTCTTCGTACGTCGTGCGCTTGCAGACCTCGTCCACGAAACGCAAGGTCAGGTCCGTGTGCATGGCAAACAGTTCCATGCATCGATCGTACTGATCGATCAGGGCCAGGGTAGCCTTTTCCGGGCCCATCAGCCAATGCAGCATCTTGATGGGATTCTCGGGAATCTCGATCAGGATCAACCCGGCGTCGCCCAGCCGCGCGTAATCGCGCTTCCACTCGCTCATGTCGTAGTCATAGGTGCGATCCTGGACCATGAAGCGCAGCGCGTCCCATTCTTTCTCCATGTCGGAAATCCAATACTTCTCCTCGAAGTCGGCGCAGCTCTCGGGCGTGAAGCGCCAGACCTGCGTAAGCGTGCCGAACGGCGTCTCCAGCGTGCGCTTGACGCGGTTCCAGTACTGGTACTCGTTGAACGCCGTCGTGATCGGCATGTCGACGCGACCCGGGCCGATTTCTTCGACGGTGTACTTGCAGTGGGGGAAACGCACGTGCGCGCCGATCCCCGCCTTCCCCTTGACCTGGCCCTCCCAGCGCGTCATCACGTCCGCTCCCAGCTTGATGTGAAACTGGAGGCCGTCCTCGCAGTCCTGGTACTCCGGCGGCAGGGTTCCGTTGTACTTCCGGGCGTAAAACCACTGCTCGGCATTGGGCGCAAACGGCAGGCGGTCGATGGGTTCCCCCTTTAGGACGGCCATAAGCCGCTGCTTGCGGGTCATTTCGGGCATGAAGGCACCTCTTTTTGACTCATGTTAACGTTATTATATGCGACCTGGTCGCAAGAAACAAGGACAATCTTGATCGGAGGCAAGCCTGAAACCCCCTCCATTAAAACCCAATACATTGGGGTAAAGTTCTTGCCTGGCCAGGTCGGCCTTGGTATACTGGCCCTCCGCTCGGAAAGGGAGTCATGGAGGCGCCCAAGCTGGCTTGCAGTCCATCGAGGTGGAAGTGCAGGCCAAGCCTGCTTTCATCACGTGGCGCAACTGTCGCGACCCGGTGCGCGAGATCCTGGATGAATGGATCGTGCAGGCCGCTGGTGGGAGGGAGGAGGCGCGTCTACTTCCGCGTGCGCACGAATCGCGCGGTATTGGAAGTCTATCGCAAGAACAGAGCTGGAAACTGGCGCACGGTGGATTGACCGTCAGCGCCGGCATCCTGCCGGCTTGCGTGTGGGCATCGCCCACACGTTTGATCAGCGTGCTCGCAACCCGCAGCGAAGCGTGGGGGCGGGACGCCACCCACGCCAGCCGGCAGGATGCCGGCGCTACGGCCGAAAACGTGATGCCGCGCTACAGATCATATCATTTGCGCATCTGCGTTCGCAGTTGGTTTTCGTTTCTGGCCGGGGCTCACCTCCGAGGCGCTGGCGGTGCGCGGCGCAGTTGGGCGTCGCCGCGCTGGCGTTGACCGACCGGCACGGCGTCTACGGCGCCGTGCGCTTTCAAAAGCCTGCCGGATGGCGGGTGTCAAACCCATCGTGGGCGCGAAGTCGTGGTCGAGGGGCGTCGCTCGTGCTCTGGCGCGTTCGCCGTATGGCTACAGTCAACTTTGCCGGCTGCTCACCCAGGCCCACCTGCCCGCGCCTCCAGCCTCAGGCCACGCTGGCGCGCTGGCGGCGCATCACGGGACCTCTTCTGCCTGTCGGAGGACGCGAGAGCCAGCTGGATCAACTCGTGGAAGCGGACGGCGCCAGGCCGCCGGCCGCTGGCTTTCCAGTGGAAATCTTCGGCGAGCGCCTCTACGTCGAGCTGTCGCAGCATCGGCGCGCCGGCGAGCGCGCGCGCCTCGTCCAGCTCCGCCAGCTGGCGCGCGAGCTCTCCCTTCCCGTCGTCGCTTCCGGCGACGTGCGCCACGCGGCGCGACGCGACTATCGCCGCTATGATCTCCTAACCTGCATCCGGCTCGGCTGCACGCTGTTCGAGCGCCGGCCCGAGCGGCCCCTCAACGCCGAGGCCTGCCTGGCGTCCGAAGCCGCCCTGCGCCGCCGTATTCCTTTCCCCGAGGCGTTTGAGAACGCCGCCGCCCTCGCCGCCCAGTGTGATCTCGATCTGCTTCCCGGCTACATCATCCGCCCGCGGCGCTCCTGTCCGACGGCCAGTCCGCCGGCGAGTATCTGGC
Source organism: bacterium (assembly GCA_015075175.1). Taxonomy (GTDB): domain Bacteria; phylum Hinthialibacterota; class Hinthialibacteria; order H5-UNCL2; family H5-UNCL2; genus H5-UNCL2. Next base: position 154,191 of record JABTUV010000004.1, on the reverse strand, counting down.
CTGGCTCTGCGCGCCGCCCTCCCCGCTGCTAGCGCCCCTGAATGCGCGCGCGCGCAGCCCAGCCTCGAAGAGCTCGAAGTCATCCTGGGGCTTGACCGAGGAATACTTTCACCGTCCACCAGGTCGTCGTCGAGGGCGCGGCGGCGCGGCATCCGCTGCGCCGGCTGCGGCTCCGCCGCCAACCCATCGTCACCTATCTCCTGGAGATCACCGCCGTGGATCCGCTCGAACACAACTTGCTCTTTGAGCGCTTCTGCACGGCGGCGCAAGGACATCCCCGACATCGACATCGATTTCGACTCCACCGGCGCGCTGAGATCATCGCCTGGATGGAGGAGACCTTCGGACAGGAAAGACGGCCATGACCGCGACCGTCGTCACCTACCAGTTGCGCTCGGCGCTGCGCGACGTGGCCAAGGCGCTGGGTGGCTGATGGAGACGGTCGACAGTTGTCCCGCGTCGTGCCCAGCCGCGCCTGCCACGTCGAGGAGCATCGCAGCGCCTCCTCTCCGTGCTTGAGCCTCCCCATGTTTGAGGTCCTCCCAAATGACCGCCGAGCCTGGACGAGTGCCCCGCCATCTCGGGCAGCACCTGGCGGCATGTTGCTGTCGCGGCCGCTGCATCATACGCCCCGTAAGTCTCCGCCAACGGCGTTAAGATCGCCCAGCTCGACAAGCACGACGTGGGCGCTGGGCCTGACCAGCTGGACGTGCTGGGCCTGCGCATGATGGCGACCTCTCGGAGGCCGTGGAACTGGCCAACCGCCAGAAGGCCCCGTGGACATCGACGCCTCACCCTGGACGATCCCCATGTACTAAATGATCCAGGAGAGCCGCACGCTGGCCGTGTTTCAGATCGAATCACAGGGCCAGTTGCATCTTCTGGCGCAGCATCAACCTGAGTGTTTCGCCGACCTGGTCAGTGAAGTGGCGCTTTTCCGCCCCGGCCCGCTGCAGGGGGGCATGGTCAATCCCTTCATTCGCCGCCGTCGCGGCCAGGAGCCGGTGCAATACGACCATCCCGATCTGGAACCCGTCTTGAAAGACACTTACGGCATCATTCTCTTTCAGGAGCAGATCCTGGAGCTCGCCTATCATTTTGCGGGCATGTCGATGGAGGAGGCGGACGAGTTCCGCTCGCTCATGTCCAAGTTCCGCGATCCGGGCCAGATGGAGGCGATGCGCACGAGGTTCGTCGCGGGCGCGGTGGGACGGGGCGTGCCCGAGAGGATCGCGCACGCCGTCTTCGACAAGGTCGCTAATTTCGTGGGCTACGGCTTCTGCAAGAGCCATGCGGCGGCCTTTGCGCGCACTGTGTATCAGTCGGCCTGGATGAAGCTGTACCATCCGGCGGCTTACATGGCGGCGGTCATGCAGCATCGTCCGGGCATGTACAATCCGATGACGCTGGAGGAGGAGGCGCGCCGCTGCGGCGTGGCGACGCTCCTGCCCGAGATCAACCGCTCGGGCCTGCGCTACGATCTCGAGCGCGATCCGGCGGGACGACTGGCGATCCGCAAGCCGCTGACGAGCGTGAAGGAGGTCTCCGGCGAAGCGGCCCGGCGCATCCTCTGGCAGCGGCTGCGCGCTCCCTTCACCAGCGTGGAGGACCTCTATCGCCGCGTCGAACTGTCGCGCGAGGCGCTGGAGGGCCTGGCGATTTCCGGCGCGCTCGATGTCCTCGCCGGCGACAGCCGCCGCGCTTTGTGGGAGATCGGCGTTCTGGCCAACAAGCTGGGACCGGCGGGAGGCGACAGCCATCCCACGCTCGTGGACCTGCCCGCGTTACAACCCGAGGATATCCCCGATCTGCCCGCGCTTCTGCCGCACGAGCGCCTCTCCTGGGATTATCGCAGCCACGACGCGGCGCGCGTCCATCCCATGACGCTCGCCCGCCGCGCGCTGGACGCCTTGTGCGTGCCCTCCATCGAAACGTGCTTTCACATGCTGCGAAATCCCCCTCGACCCCCCGGCTCAAGGGGGGAGCCGACGCCGCCAGGATCGTCCATGCCGAAAGCCTGAGCGAGGCCAAGGCCGAAGTCGAAGGGGCGGCAGCACTCCCCGCTAATAAGGGGGGCCGGGGGGGATGGTGCGCCATCGGCGACGACCGCCGGCATCGTCATCCTGCGCCAGAAGCCTCCCACCGCCAAGGGTGTCATGTTCATTACTCTGGAAGACGAAACCGGCATGTTGCAGTGCGTCATCAAACCGCCGGTCCAGGAGCGGTTCGGCGATCTCCTCACGCAGCCGGCGCTGATCGTGCGCGGCCCGCTCTCCGGCATCGGCGCCTGGCGCGGCCTCGTGGTGGAAGAGGCATGGCCGCTGGCGGGGATGCTGGGGGGATATCTGGGGCATCCGGCGGCCCACGGCGGAGCGGATTATCGCGCCGACGCCGTGGGTTGATGACCTGGCGCGGCCCCTTGGTACTCAAAAAGGAAAAATGGGAGCCGCGCCCAACGACCCGGCGGAAGTCACTCCGCCATAACAGGCGCCGACCCCATTCTCACCAGTTCGATCAGCGTGATCTCCGGCGGGCAGAAGAATCGCACCGGCGCGACCGAGCAGCCCACGCCAGCGGATGTGTAACCCTTCATTCCATGGTACCGCCACGGGCCGTGGTGCAATTCGACGCCCAGTCTCGTATTGACCAGCCGCGGTTTCATCCCCGGCACGCGGACCTGACCCCCGTGCGTATGTCCGCACAAGTACAAATCGACGCCCCGTGCCGCCGCTTCTTGCACCAGCTCCGGCGTGTGCACGAGCAGGACCTTGAAGGCGTCGCCGGGCACGTCGGAAAGCGTTCCGGCGAGATCGTCGCATCCGTAATAGTGGGGATCATCCAAGCCGAGTGCCCACAGGCTGTCGCCCCCGCGCCGGATTTCATGCGCACAGTTGACCAACATGCGAACGCCCAGCTTCTCGAGCTCCGGCGCGGTCTCACGGCCGTCGTGATTGCCCAGCACTCCCACAATCCCATGCCGCGCCCGGATGCTCCCCACGATCCGCTCCATCACGGGATACGCTTCCTCCGATGCACCATGCAGGTGGAAATGGTAGTCGCCGGTCAACACGCACAGGTCGGCGGGAAGGTCGCGCACCCGGCACGAGACGGCCAGGTCGAGGCCCGTATGCCGTCAGCGTGAAAATCGGACAGATGCAGATGCGAAAGCCGTCGAAGGCGGCAGGCGCCTCTTGCAGGCGAGCGTACGCGCACGCGGATGTTAGCGGCGTTGCGCTGCCCGAAATACCGCAGGCCGGTGATCAGAGCCCGCCTGCAGCATCATCTTCAAGCTGCGAAAGCGCCGCCGGTTGTGGACCCAGGCCGCTTGCTCAGTACTTCAGTTCACCACGTTCAATCAGTTCGCGCTTTTTTTGATAGTCCACGTAAGTGCTTGTCGATTTGGCGATGAATCAGGGACGCCAAGTCCCGGGTGTCGGCAGAAGTCCCTCTGTCGCTCGCCCAGTGTATGCAAACGCCTGCGAACGCAACTACTCAACCACCCTCTCCTCCGAGCCGCCGGCTTCCCACCCCGCATCGCACCCATTCTTAACTCTCCGTCATTTGAGCGTCTTAGAAAGACCATCTAAGTGCGCACGGAACGTGATCGATGGGAAAAGCGACCGGGCAGTGGGCTGTCATTTCGACCGAAGGGAAATCTTCCGCCGTTGCCGCGGGTCCAGCGCGAGCAGAAGATTTCTCCCTTCGGTCGAAATGACAGAATACGTCAGTCGAAATGACAGAATACGTCGGTCGAAATGACAGAATACGTCGGTCGAACAGAATACGTCGGACGGAATGGCAGAATACGTCAGTCGAAATGACAGAATAAGTCGGTCGAAATGACAAGGGATGGGAGGGGAGACGTTAACGCCATGAAACTAACCCTGATCGTTCCCGCCAGCGGCCTCTGGGCCGCCCGCAAGGCCAAAGGCAAACGCAACGGCAAGTGGTTCCGGTTCTCGCTCCTGTCCGTCTTGTCCGTCGCCGCCGTGACGCCGCCGGATTGGGAAATCGAGATTATCGATGAACAAGTAGACGATCTGGACCTGGATCGCCCGCGCGACCTGGTCGGCATAACCGTCATGACGGCGACAGCGCCGCGGGCGTACCAGCTCGCGGCCGAGTTTCGCCGCCGGGGTATACCCGTCGTCTTGGGCGGGATGCATCCCACCTTCCTGCCCGAGGAAGCGGGCCGCCACGCCGACGCCATCGTCATGGGCGAGGCGGAGCCTGTCTGGCCGGCGCTGATCGCCGACTTGCTGGCCGGCCGGATGCAGCCCCGCTACGCAGCTCATGCGCCGTTCGACTTGGCTCAACTGCCGCGCCTGCCCCGGCATCTCTCCCCGCGTGGACCGCATTACGTGACGCTCAACACCGTCCAGGCGACGCGCGGCTGCCCCCATCGCTGCCGGTTCTGCTCCATCGCCGCCTTTCACGGCAACGGCCAGCGGCAACGTGCGGTCGCACACGTCATTGATGAAGTATCACGCCTGCCCGGCCATCACGTCATGTTCATCGACGACAACCTGGCCGCCAACCGCGCCTTCGCCCGCGAGCTCTTTACGGCCCTCGTCCCCCTGGAGAAGCAATGGATCAGCCAGACCACCCTCTCCATCGCCGACCATCCCGAGCTGGTCGCGCTGGCGGCGAAGAGCGGCTGCAAGGGCCTCTTCGTCGGCCTGGAGACGCTTTCCCCGGAGAACCTCTCCGACGTGTCCAAGCAGTTCAACCGCATCGACCGCTTCAAGCGCCAGATCGACACGCTGCATCGCGCCGGCATCGGAGTCGAGACCGGCATCGTGCTGGGACTGGACCACGACCGCCCCGACGTGTTCGAGCGCACGCTGCGCTTCACCGACGACGCGGGCATCGACGCCGTGCAAGTAGCGGTCTTTACTCCCCTGCCCGGCACGCCGCTCTTCGCCCAAATGGAGCGGGCAAAACGCATCTTCGACCACAACTGGGAGCACTACGACTACCGCCACGTGGTGGTCGAGCCGCGCGGCATGACGCCGGAGGAACTGCAAGCGGGCGCCGACTGGCTCATCTCCCAGTTCTATTCCCCGCGGCGCATCGCGGCCCGCAGCATCCGCGCCTTGCCACAACTGGGTTTATCAGGTACGCTGTTCTTCAGTCTTCCCGTCAATATGGCCTATTGGAATCGCGTGCGCACGTTTGGGATTGCCGGCCACGACCCCGCCCGCGCGCGGGAGTCGGCGGCGCAAGGGAGGCCGTCGTATGCGCCCACTCACGTTTAAGCTGGCCGACCAGCCCTGGGAACTGGAGGAGATCGGCCGCCTGCTCTATCGCACCTTCGTCGAGGAAATCCCGCAGCATCCGCCCAATCCCGAGCGGACGCTGACGGACAAGTTCCACGGGGAAAACGTTTATCTGGTCGCGCTGGAGGGGAGCACGCTGGCGGGCATGATGGCCATCCGCGACCGGCGCCCCTTTTCGCTGGACGGCAAGCTGCCCGAGCTGGACCACTACCTGCCGCCGCACCATCGGGTGTGCGAACTGCGCCTCTTGGCGGTGCGACCCGAGTATCGCGGCGGCCGCCTGACCCAGCAACTCCTGGCGCGCATCGGCGAGTACTGCATCGCACAGGGCTTCGATCTGGCCGTCATCTCGGGCACAACCCGCCAACTCAAGCTCTACTCGCGCATGGGCTTCATCCCCTTCGGGCCGCTGGTGGGTACCCCCGGCGCCTGGTATCAACCCATGTACCTCACGCTGGAGCGATTCACCGAGCGCCGACCCAAGCTGTCGCTGATCGTCGAAAACGCGACGCGTCCCGGGCCCGTCAACCTTCTGCCGGGTCCGGTCGCCATCGCGCCGGAAGTCGCCCGCGCCTTCGCCGCCGCTCCGCTTTCGCATCGTAGTTCCGAGTTCCAGCGCCTCCTCTCCGACACGCGCCGCATGTTGTGTGAGTGGACGGGAGCGGACGCCGTAGAGATCCTCACCGGCTCGGGAACGCTGGCCAACGACGTGGTCGCCGCGCAACTCTCATTGCTCTCCGGCCGTGGATTGGTTCTTTCCAACGGCGAGTTCGGCGAACGCCTCATCGATCATGCCGCCCGCTTCAACCTGGACTTCGAGACGCTCTCGGTGGATTGGGGCCGGCCTTTGGACTATGCAAAGGTGGAATCCCTTCTCATGGGCGCGCACTCCTCGATCGGCGCAGCACGCTGCGCAACTACGGACAGGAGGGCCGGCGCCAACCCCAACGGCTTCAGTTGGCTGTGGTTTGTGCATTGTGAAACGTCCACGGGCATCCAGAACGACCTGCCGCGACTCGTCGCGCTCGCGCGCGCCGCCGGCTTGCGCCTGGCCGTGGACTGCGTCAGCTCGCTGGGAACCATGCCCATCGACCTGTCCCAGGTGTATCTGGCGTCCGCCGTGAGCGGCAAGGCGCTCGGTTCCTATCCCGGCCTAACGTTGGTTTTCCATCAAGAGGACCTGCCGACGGCCTCTCGGCGCCTCCCGCGCTATCTCGACCTGGCTCTGTATGACGCCGGCGGAGGCGTGCCCTTTACCCTGTCGTCCAATCAGTTGGCGGCTCTGCACGCGGCCATCCAGGTCTGCCGGCGGCGGCCGCCGCTGGCCGAGGCGGCCGACTGGCTGCGCGAGGAACTGGTCCGATTGGGCCTGCCGCCGCTGGCGGGCCGGGAGTACGCCTCCCCCGCTGTTTTCACGTTGACCTTGCCGCCGGACCTCTCGGCGGAGGCCCTCACCGCGCGGCTGGAGTCCGAGGGCTTTCACGTCGCCGCCCGCAGCCGTTACCTTTTGCAGCGCAACTGGCTGCAAGTCGCCCTCTACAGCCACCCCAGCCAGGACGATCTCGTGCGCTTCGTGAGGCAGTTGGAGCGCCTCCTGGCCGCACCCCTGCCGCTCTCCTCCGCCACGGCGTGATGAGTGCGACAGGGCTCGTAGGCCGCGAAAAACAGAACCGAAGGCCCTGAGCGAAGCGCGACGGGGGGGGATTGAGCCTGCGCGCAGGCCGCCCGCATGGAAGACCGCCCTTCCGTTCATTGCCCCGTCGCCAAGAGAGGCCCGCCGTGCTACCATGCCGCCGTGGGTTCATTAAGATTTCATACTCTCCTGATGCAATCTTAACCGTAGCCCACGCTAGAATCGCCACGCCTGCAATCACCCTTTCAAGGCGGTCGGAACGTGGCCAAAGAACACATCCTGGTCGTGGAAGACGACGACGACATCCGCGAGCTGGTGGAGTATAACTTGACCCGCAACGGCTACACCGTCGCCGCCGTCGCGACCGGCGAAGAAGGCATCAAGGCGGCGCACCAGAAGCGGCCCAACCTGGTGCTGCTCGACATCATGCTTCCCGGCCTGGACGGCCTGGAAATCTGCAAGCTGCTCAAGAACGACCCCCGGACCGCCGGCATCCCCGTGGTCATGCTCTCGGCCAAGGGAGAAGAGTCCGACATCGTGACCGGACTGGAAGTGGGCGCGGACGACTACATACCCAAGCCGTTCAGCCCCAAGGTGATGATCGCCAAGGTGCGCGCCGTCCTGCGCCGCCGCGCGCGCGAGCCGTTGGACGGACAATCCACCGTCTCCATCCACGACATCGTCATCCATCCCGGACGCCACGAGGTGCTCGTGCGGGGCTGGCCTGGAACTCACGTATACCGAGCTCGAAGCTCCTGCACCTTCTGGCGCGGCGGCCGGGCTGTGTACAGCTCGCAGATCGTCGACGCCTGCGCAAGCGACTATCACCGACCGCTCGGTGGACGTGCACATCGTCGGTCTGCGGCGCAAGCTGGGCAGCTACGGCAAGTACATCGAGACCGTGCGCGGCGTCGGCTACCGATGAAGGAATAGCCGCAATGCTGGGGCTGCCGACGCATCCTCTGGCAGCTGTACTACCTCCTCATCGTGCTGGTTTCGGTCATGGCGGTCGCCTTCACGCGTTTCACGTTCAGCGCAGCCGTACGAACGGCAGGTTCGGAGCTGCTTCTTCCAGCGCGTCTCGTGGTAGAACCCATGCAAGACTATCTCCCGCAGGAGACTGGCGCCCTTCGACACGCTCAGGGGCTGCAAAGCGACCGCGAAGCGTCGGCGGAGGCGCAAGCGACGGCGCAAAGACTCGGCCGGCAGGCGGGCGTACGCGTCACCGTCATCCTGCCGGACGGTTGCGTGGTCGCGGACTCGACGAGGGTTCCGCGCGCATGGACAACCACGCGGCCTGTCCGAAGTCCAGGCGCTCGCCGGCCGTAGTTACGCCGAACGCTACAGCCGGACCGTCTCCGCGACCATGATGTACGCGGCCCTGCCCGTGCATGGCGGCGACGGCGCCCTCACGGGCGTGGATGGCCGGGCATCGCCCTCACCCATATCGAGGCCGATCTAGCCCGCATGTACCTGCACGTACTGCTCGTCGGGTTGGCCGTGGCGGCGGGAGCCTCCGCAGTCGTCTGGCTGGTGTCCCGGCGGCTCAGTCGGCCCCTGGAAGGACTGCGCTAGGCGCTGCTCGCTTGGCCTTGCGGCGATCTGTCGGTCCGCCTGCCCGTTCCCCATTCGAGGAATCGCTGTTTCTGCCGAGGCCCTCAACCAGATGGCCCGCGAGCTCTCCGACCGCATCGACCGCATGACCCGCCAGCGCAACGAACTGCAAGCGGTCCTGGCCAGCATGGCGGAAGGCGTCTTCGCCGTGGATCGAAGAGCGCGTGCTTTCGCTCAACCGCGCGGCGGCGGAACTGTTGGACATCCAGACCATGCGGATACACGGCCGCCCTATTCAGGAGCTCGGTGCGCAACGCCGATCTCCTGCGCTTCGTGGCGCGCGCCCTGGCGGTGGGTGAGGCGGTGGAAGGCGACCTGGTGTTCCGTGAGCCGGCGGAGCGCCATATCCAGGCGCGTGCAAGCGTCCTCCACGACGCCGCCGGCCGCGCCATCGGTGCGCTCGTGGTGCTCAACGACGTGACCTGCCCGCCGCCTGAGAACATCCGCCGCGATTTCGTCGCCAACGTCTCGCACGAAATCCGCACCCCCATCACCTCCATAAAAGGTTTCGTGGAAACGCTTCTGGAGGGCGCGCTCCAGCGCCCCGACGACGCTGCGCGGTTCCTAACCATCATCGCCAAGCAGGCCGACCGCTGGGCGCCATCATCCGACGGCGCTCTCGCCATCGGAGGAGGGCCAGCGCGAGGCCATCGCCCTCTACGCCCTGCGATCCGTGCTGGCCGCCGCCCTCGAGAACTGCCAGCCTGCCGCCCACGCCAAGCGGATCGCGCTCAGCTCACCTGCTCCGACGACCTCTCCGCCCGCCTCAATTCCGCCACCTTCGAGCAGGCCGTCATCAACCTGATCGACAACGCCGTCAAGTACAGCGATGCCGGGACCCGCGTCCAGGTCACAGCCGAAAAGCGGGACGGTGAAGTCGTGGTAAGAGTTATCGACCAGGGATGCGGCATTCCGGCGGAGCATCTGCCACGCCTGTTTGAGCGGTTCTATCGCGTCGACAACGCGCGCAGCCGCAACTGGGAGGCACGGGTTTGAGGACCAGCCATCGTCACACATCGTGCAGGCGCACAAAGGCCGCATCGAGGTCGAGAGCACCCCGGCTGGCGAAGCACTCTTCTCCATCACCTGCCGGCATGACTATGGACTGCGGCCGTTGCTGCCGCACTCCAAACGAAGACTCGTCAATACGCCGTAAACGGCCCCGTGACGACGACCCGCGTGGCACCGCCCTTCCAGCGTGGCGGGCGCGCCCGCTCCCCCACCGGCTTTCTCCACGTAGATTTCGACCACCGGTCGTCCCCGCTCGTCCCGACTCAGTCCCGTCCCGACCACGCCGGCCAGGCCGAACAGCCGATCCTCATGCCGCGCCTTGATCTTGGCCGCCTGGTGCATACCCGCGTCCAACTGCCAGCCGCGCCGCATCACCACGGCCTCCGACGGCTGCGGCGCGTCGCCCCGGCAGTCCGCGTCCGGACTGGCGTCCGTGCCCTTGCGAAAGAGATTCTCCGGCGTCGTGCCCTCAAAGGCAAGCGACGCGACCACGTTGGTCACCACCACGTTGTAGGCGCCGTTGGCCGCGTTCTTGAGGCTGAAAAGCGCCTGGCCCGACGAGCCCGTGGTCGCCGTTCCCGAACCGACGGGCGAACCGTCGCGGAAGAGATCAATCGACACCGCCGCACCCGACACGGGACTGCTGGAATCGTCCTGCACGAGCACGGAAATGTTCAGGTGCTTATCAGCGTTCTTGCCTCCGTCAGTACTGAACGTAATGCACTGCACGATCGCCTGCCCGCTTCCCCCGGGCGTCGGAGTAGGCGTCGGCGTGGGGGTTGGTTGCGGTCCGCCGCCTGACCCGCCGACCATGGTCGTGTTCAGTCCGGCCAACGCCGCGTCAATCGGATTGGCCAGCGTCGAGCTGCTGCTGCCGGCAAAGAGGAGTCCGATGGCGCGCGGCCGTCCGTCGCCCGGATCCACCCCGTCCGACTCGACGATCACCGAGCCTGAATCCCCGCCCGCGCTGAAGCTGCCGGGCGTGATGCGAATCTGATTGACGAATCGCGCCACCAGGTTGGCTGCGCCACCGCACTCAGTCGAATAACCCACGTCCACCGTCACGTTCACGGCGGCGACCTGCCCGAAGGTCTGGCCCGTGGTGCGCCCGCTTTTTTGCACCGGCTGCCCCACGACCGCCGCCAACGTGTTCCCGCTCAGCGTCCCGATGTCCAGGATGGCCCCGTCATTCCTGACCGCCGAGGTGTCGATCATGGCGATGGCCGCGTCCGCCTGGTTGGTCGGCGCGCCCGGTCCCAATCCCTTCTTGAATTGCAGCGGGATGAACCCGGCCAGATAGGCCACGGTGTCCGAGGGGTCCTGGGTGCACACCGAATCGCCGTCCGATGCGTCCTGGTCGATCAGCCCCGGATGCAGGATGGCGTCGCCGATTGTGCCGTTGTTGGAACGTGCCAGCACATGGTTGTTGCTCAGGATGTAGAGAATCCCATTACCGTCCTTGACGAGCGCACCCAGCGTTCCGCCGCAGCAATAGCGTGACGTGATGTCGTTCATGCTGCCGCCGGACGAACCCAGCCAGATGGGGCGCGTCTGTTCGATCTGATGCATGGGGCCGCTGTCGGTCCAGACGTGGGGCGCTATGGCAAGGGCGCCTGCGAGCACGATCATCGCCCAAGGGCGCGCGCTCAAACAACGGAACGGAAGATGTTCCATGGTCCTTTCCCTCCCCGGAGTGGGATTGAGACTGACTTGCGGGCAAGTACTTAAGTTGCCTTATATCAACAGATTACTGACCATCGTAAAGATTGTCAAGAACAATAATTTGGGGGCTTCACCCACCGCCGACTGGTGGGTGAAGCCCATCCTACCGTTAGCCGAGAACTTGCGCGTTCTTCACACGTCCCTAACGTATCGAACGAGAATCGCGGCGGATAAACATGAATCGGGCCTCCGGGGAGCCCACAAGGAGGAGAAACGTCCATGTTCAATCACCCTCGGTCCCTGGCCGTTTGCGCCCATTCTGGACTGCGGCTGCTTGCTGCCGCACCCCCTCACCCTGCCCTCTCCCGCAGGGAGAGGGTTCTTGGACTGCGGCTGCTTGCCGCCGCCGTGGTCGCTTGGGCTATCGTTTCAGGGCACGCACAAGCCGTCAAAGTCGATCCCGCCATCCCACCCTACGCGCGCGTCGAGGGCGTCGCCGGCAATCTCAACAGCATCGGCTCGGATACCCTCAACAACCTGATGACCCTATGGAGCGAGAGTTTCCGCAAGTTCTATCCCAACGTCAACATTCAGGTCGAGGGCAAGGGATCTAACACCGCTCCGCCGGCCCTCATCGAAAAGACGGCGCAACTGGGGCCGATGAGCCGCGAGATGAAGTCCACCGAGATGGACGAGTTCGAGAAGCGCTTCGGCTACAAGCCCACGGCCGTCCGGGTCGCCATCGACGCCCTGGCGGTGTTCGTCCACAAGGACAATCCCATCGCGGGCCTCACGCTGCAGCAGGTGGACGCCATCTTCTCCAGTACCTACAAGCGGGGCGGCCAGCCCATCCAGGTTTGGGGAGGCGTCGGCCTCACCGGCGATTGGGCCAATCGTCCCCTCTCGCTGTACGGCCGCAACAGCGCCTCGGGAACCTACGCATGGATAATTTAAAGAGCACGCGCTCGACAAGGGTGACTACAAGAACCTGTTGGGCGGCGCTCACTGTCCTCTGTGGTGGCGTGGCTGAAGAGATCGGCGGCGTCGGCTATTCGGGCATCGGCTATCTCACCTCCGATGTGAAGGCCGTCCCCTTGGGCATGGAGGCGGGCCGGTTCTTGCCTCGCTGGAGAATTGCCTCTCCGCGACTATCCGCTGGCGCGTTTCAGCACTACGTCAACTGCGAACCGCAAGGCCTGGACAGCTTGACGCTCAACCCTGCGCATGCACTTCTCGCGAGCTGGCGGTCGGTACAGGATTTATTACCCCGCCCGCGTCGGTCGTAACCGACGAGTTGGGGGACCAGGCAGGACGCCTGGACTGTCACCCATCACGCCAACCGTCCATCCCGCAGAAAACATGGAAAATGGTACCAGCCCACTTTCCGGTTGAGTGGCGGAAACATCAGTGGACGATCTGGTACCAGGGCGCTGACCCCACTCTTTCTAGTCCCATGCAACCAACTCGCCCATGACGCAGTCCTCCGGACGGCACCTCCAGTCCAGCCCTTCCCCAGGTTCCGCGCCTCGTCGCGCGCACAACACCCTGATCGACCGCCTCATGACCTGGTTCGTCAGTTCGCGGACTGACGACATCGCCGTCGTCACGGGCACTTTATCTTCATCCTATGGCAGATCATCCCGCTCTTCCAGGGGCAAATCACCCTTTGAGGGCGACATTCTCGCCATCCGGAGATTATCGCGCGCTGGGAACGGACGAGGGAGCGGCGTACCGTTCGGTCTTGTCCGCCGGGACGGCTGCCTACGTTCATTGATTCCACGGCGAACGTGAAACCTGCGGTCGGTCAACTGTGGAGGAAAGCGCCCTCTCCCGGGGAGAGGGTCGCGCAGGGGCGGACGGCCTCGTCTACCAACCGCTCACGCAGGAATTAGCGCTGAACCGCTGACGGACGGTTCGGCCTCCCTCGCCGGGCACGCGCGGACTACGAAGACGCATGCCGCGTGGTTCGCCAGGAACGACCGCCACGCCCCTCTTTGATCTCCCCAGCGCGGCCGCCACTGCTTCGGACAGGTGCGGTTAATGGCCGGGCGGCGGCGTGACGAGAAGATGGTCCTCCTGATCCTGGACGCGACCGGCGACACGCTGGCGTACCAGTGACCCTCTCCTGAGGAGGAGGGCAGGCGGAGGGGATGGCGACACGCTGGCGCACTTGCGACCTCTCCCGAGGGAGAGGGCAGGTGAGGGGATGGCGGCTCGCCGGCGCACTCCATACACGGGGGACGATGAGGCCGCGCGCTCACCAGCCTCCTGCGGGCTGCTGGCTGGCGACGCTCTACCGCTTACGGCGACCTACGAACTCATTGCCCGACCCAGAGGACACGCCTGAACGCGTCGCTGTCAGCAAGCTCCGGCGATCATCTCGCGTGAAGGCGTGAGAGTGGAGAAGTACATTTATCGGAAGGCGGTTCCGTCACGCCGCTGCGCCAGCGCTTCCATCCTTTTCTACGACCTGACACAGGCCCTGTCGCAGGTGGACTTCTTCTTCTATGGCGTTTCGCCTGTGCTCACCTCACAATCCGGCTAATCCGCATCTGAGCCTGTACCACCTGAGGGTTCCACGCTGCTGCGGCTGTTCGACAGACAAAGGTGTTCCCTTCCCTACCTGGTCCTGCGTCGCTCTACGCTCCCAGCCTTCGCAACAAGGCCTTTCTGATCGGTTCCGGCTCGCATCTGTCACTCCGTTTCGGTACTACCCAGTCGGTGCGCTGGGAGGCGGACGTCGCCGGCGTCCCCAGGCTGGCGGCGCTCTCCGCCAAGTACGATCGCCTGCTCGTCCTCGACGACGCGCACACCCTGCGTCGCTACCGGCTCTCCGATCCGCATCCTGAGGCCAGCCCATGGCGCTCGCGCTCTGGTACGAAGGCTACAGCCATCCCCAGTACGTTTGGCAGTCGGCGGGAGGAACCGACGACTTCGGTTTCCAGTTTCCTCCATGATTCCGCTCATCTGGGGCACGCTGAAGGGAACGCTGTTTGCGATGCTCTTTGTTGCCCTCATGCTGCTGGCCGCCGTCTACACGTCTGGCTCCTGCATTATGCTGCTGGCGCGTCTGGGTCAAACCTACCATGGAGATCATGGCTTCGCTGCCATCGGTCGTGCTTCGGATTTCTCGGCGCGCTATGGCTGGCGCCGCGGTTGGAGTCGCGCGTGCCTCGCTCTTGTGCGTCCTCCTCGGTGGTCCTGCTGGCGGCGCTGGTGATGGGAGTGGTGGATGCAACCGTCTCCCCAGAGGAGAGGGGGTCGCAACTCGCGCAGCGCTCGCTGTTTCGCTTCCGGCCCGGCCATGAATGGACTCATATTGGAGCTCCGTCTTTTCATGGTCGCTTACTTGGCCTGGTCGTTCGGCCCCACCTTGGAACGTTGGCTGTGCGTCACGACCGACCCCACGACTGGCGAAAAGCTGCCGACTTCACATTGGTGGTCGGCTGTGACGGGAAGCGACTTCCAGCAGCGCAACAGTTCCGTGGTTTGGTCAGATTGGGCTTTGCACACCCTGTCATCTTCACCATCGCCGAAGACGCGCTTTCCAACGTGCCCTACGCCCTGCGCTCGGTTCCATGGCGCTGGGCGCCAACCGCTGGCAGACGGCCCTCCTGGTCGTCCTGCCGACCGCCTCGCCCGGCATCTTCTCCGGCAGTATGATCGGCCTGGGCTGCGCCATCGGCGAAACCATGATCGTCGTCATGGCTACCGGCAACACCCCCATCCTCTCTCAGCCTCAACCCCTTCAACGCATGAGGACGCTTTCCGCCATACCGCTGGCCGAAATCTCAAGCCCGAAGCCCTTTCGGGAGGAACGCTGTATCACTTGTTTTGGGCGTACCCTGCCTTCATTCTGACCTTCATCGTCACTGCCGCGGTTTCTGCGCCAACACTCTGAGGAGAAGTGTCAAGACCGTATGAACCCACTTCCAACCATCCCTCCTCTGGGACAGGCTCAGGGTGTGAAATCCCCTCTCTCTCCGGAGAGGGTTAGGTGAGGGCCGCGTGAGGGTCCCTCGCCGCTGGCGGCTGAAACTGGCGAGCCGTTCGTCTGGCTCACGGCCATGGGCCTTCGGCTGGCGTATTGTTGATCGTCGGACTCTGGCGGTGATCTTCGTTAACGGCATCGTCACCTTCTGGCCCCTGGCGCGCATCGTCGAGATCGAGGTGTCGCCCGCGCGCCAACACCGTCCTCGGTAGTCGCGTGTCTGGCGGCGAACTGGTCAGGAACGCGAGAATCCGTACGCCAGGCGTCCCTCACCCTAACCCTCTCCCAGAGGGAGAGGGAACGAGCCCTAACCCTCTCCCAGAGGGAGAGGGAACGGCCCGCGAGTGGCAGCTGTTTGTCGGCAATCGCGACTATTACGGATTCTCCTTCAAGTGGATCGCCGAGTCCGAAATCATCGCCGTCAGCCATCCCTGCGACGTTTTGCGCCTGGAGCGGCGCGAGAAGGGCGCTTTGATCGGCTTGCCCGTCTCGCTCTACGCGCCCCACCTGGGCGACCTTCCCGCCGGCGATGAACGCTTCGACGAACGATTGTCGCATCTTCTCTCCGAGTGTGGAGCGCGCTGGAAGGCCATCCGGCGCATTGAACGCGGCCAAATCGGCGCGATTAACGCCCAACTGGAAAACCTGCGCCTGCAAAGGCGCACGCTGGAGAGGCGAAACCTGCCCGACGCCGCTCCGGAACTGACCGA
This sequence comes from bacterium, assembly GCA_015075175.1. Taxonomy (GTDB): domain Bacteria; phylum Hinthialibacterota; class Hinthialibacteria; order H5-UNCL2; family H5-UNCL2; genus H5-UNCL2. The sequence continues at coordinate 138,291 of JABTUV010000004.1, read as the reverse complement.
AATCGACCGGCGCGTCGCCGCCCTCACGGAGGCTTACGAGGAACTCGCCGCCCAGGTCCGCGAGCTGCGCTCCCAGCAACAGGAATCCACGCTCACCCTGCAACTTCTCTCCGGACAGCGGGAGACGCTGCCGCTCGGCGACATAAAGGGCCGCCTGTATCCCAACCGGCTGTCGGGCGCGCAGCGCGTCGGACATTTCTGCCTTAATGGCTGGCGCTTTCTCACCGAGGAGCCGCGCAACGCCAACACCGAGGGCGGCATCTTCCCCGCCCTCTTCGGAACCTTCGTGATGACCCTTCTGCTCAGCATCGTGGTCATGCCCTTCGGCGTGGTCGCCGCCGTATACCTGCGCGAGTACGCGCGGCAGGGGCTGTTCGTGCGGCTGGTGCGCATCGCCGTCAACAACCTGGCGGGCGTGCCGTCCATCGTGTTCGGCGTGTTCGGGCTGGGCTTTTTCGTCTATACCACGGGCGGCGCCCTCGACTCGCTCTTCTTCAGAGACCGGCTGCCCACGCCCACGTTTGGAACCGGCGGCGTTCTCTGGGCCTCGCTCACGCTGGCGTTGATGACCGTGCCGGTCGTGATCGTGGCCACGGAAGAAGGACTGGCGGCCGTGCCGCGGGGAATGCGCGAGGCCTCGCTGGCCTGCGGCGCCTCGCAGTGGCAGACCGTGCAACGCGTAGTCCTGCCCGCCGCCAGCCCCGGCATGTTGACCGGCCTCATTCTGGCCATGGCCCGCGGCGCCGGCGAAGTCGCCCCCCTCATGCTCGTCGGCGTGGTGAAACTCGCCCCCAGCCTGCCCCTGGACGGCCTCTATCCCTTCATCCACCTGGAACGCAAGTTCATGCATCTGGGGTTTCACATCTACGACCTGGGTTTTCAGTCGCCGGATTCCGAGGCCGCCCAACCCATGGTCTTCGCCACGACGCTGCTCCTGATCGTGCTGGTGGTGATGCTCAATCTGGCGCGGATCCTGATCCGCGAGCGGCTGCGGAAGGTACATGCGAGGCGCTTTGATGTACATTATCGCATCCTGCTCGTGCCTGATTACGAGCACGGGCAGGATTGCGCAGCTCGTCATTTCGACTGAAGGAGAAACCCTTCCGCACAAAGCGGGCGGCGGCGGGAGGATTTGAGATTCTCGGCTGAAATGACAAGGAATTATGATTACGAGCACGATGACCATGACGATGCCACAACAACCCCAGGCGACCGCGGATGTCACGTCGGCAGTGTCCGCCGCCGGCCCCGAGCCTGTCGAAGGGCCGATCAAGATTCGCGTGCGCGAGCTGTCGCTCTTTTACGGACCGGTGCAGGCGCTGTTCGAGGTGAGCATGGACATCCCCGCCCGCCAGGTCACGGCGCTGATCGGCCCCTCCGGCTGCGGCAAGTCCACCTTCCTGCGCACGCTCAACCGCATGAACGACATCATTGAAGGCGTGCGCATCTCCGGCTCGGTCAGCATCGACGGCCAGGACCTCTACCACGACCATACCGACGTGGTCGCTCTGCGCAAACGGGTGGGGATGGTGTTTCAGAAGTCCAACCCGTTCCCCAAGAGCATCTTTGAGAACGTGGCCTACGGGCCGCGCATCCACGGCGTCCGCAGCCGGCAGGAGCTGGTGGAGATCGTGGAGCGCAGCCTATTGCGCGCGGGACTCTGGGACGAGGTCAAGGACCGACTGGGCACGAGCGCATTGGACCTCTCCGGCGGCCAGCAGCAGCGCCTCTGCATCGCCCGCGCCCTGGCCGTCGATCCCGAGATCGTGCTCATGGACGAGCCCGCCTCCGCGCTGGATCCCCGTTCCACCGCCCGCATCGAAGATCTCATCGGCGAGCTGCGCGAGGACTACACCATCGTGATCGTCACTCACAACATGCAGCAGGCCAGCCGCGTCTCCGACTTTACGGCCTTTTTCTACGAGGGTAGACTCATCGAGTTCGGCCCGACGCCCCAGATATTCACCAAGCCGAGCCAGAAACGCACGGAAGATTACATCACCGGCCGCTTCGGTTAGAGAAAATTAGGGTCAGCGCCTAATTTTCCGATTGGAGGGTGGAAACATCAGTGGACGATTTGGAAAATTAGGCGCTGACCCCAATTTTCCCACCACAAGAGGAGCAAGCATCATGTCCGTCCACCTGCATCGCGACATCGAGCGCCTGAAAAAGAAGGTTTTATCGCTCGGCGCCATGGTCGAGGAGGCGATTTCCGCCGCCATCGCCGCGCTTCTGTCGCGTGACGAAAAGGCCGCTAAGCGCGTGATCGCCTCGGACCGCGAGATCGACCAGATGGAGGTCGAAGTGGAGGAGGACTGCCTGAAGATTCTGGCCCTCTACCAACCCGTGGCCTCCGACCTGCGCTTTGTGATCGCCGTCTTGAAAATGAACAACGACCTGGAGCGGATGGGGGACTTGGCAGCCAATATCGCCAAACGGGCGGTCGAAATCATGCGGCAGCCGGGCGTGGAGTTGCCGGCCGAGCTGCCGACCATGGCCCGGAACGCGCAGGCCATGGTCAAGAGCAGCCTGGACGCGCTGGTCAACATGGACGCCACCCTGGCCCGCCAAGTGTGCGCGGGCGACGATGAACTGGACGGCTTTCGCAAGCGCATGCAGCGCCGCGTGCTGGACGAGATTCGCGCCCATCCCGACGACGCCGAGGCGCTTATGGGCCTTTCCAACATCTTCCGCCATCTGGAACGGCTCGGCGACATGGCGACCAACATCGCCGAAGACGTCATCTATCTGGTCGAGGGCGAAATCACCCGCCACAGGGAAAATTAGGGTCAGCGCCTAATTTTCCGGTAGGAGCGTGGAACCATCAGTGGACGATCTGGAAAATTAGGCGCTGACCCTAATTTTCTTTCTTCTACTCGCCCGGCAGCGCTCCATGATACCACTTGATCAGCTCCAACAGGTCGTTGGCGTTGATCTGATCGTCGTCAATCATGTCAGCCAGATGGTTCGCGCCCGTGCCGGAGTCGGGCTGCATCCACCACATGGAGAAGATGAAGAGGTCCAGCCGGTCGGTCTTGCCGTCGCCGTTAAGGTCGCCGGGAAGCCGCGGCGGCTCGCCCACTTTCAGCGTGACCGTGGCCGAGAGTTCGTCGCCCAGCTCGTCATAGCTGGCGGTAAGAGCGGCGACCGCGCCATCGGGGGCGTTGGCGGCGATGGTCACGTACCGACCGGAAACGGTCGCTACCGCGGTATTGTCGGAAACCAGCGACGCCGTCGAGGTCACGTTGAGCTGTGCGCCGTTGGCATACTGCGCGATGGATTGGGTGCTGTAGACCGCGCCCGCGTCCACGTAGAGCGTGCCGCCGGTTTTCATCCGTGCCAGGAAACGCTCGACCATGCCCTTCCCCTCTCCCTGGGGGAGAGGGCCAGGGTGCGGGGCCTTGCCCGATTCGACCCGGCTGACCAGGAGATCCAGATCGTTGGGACGCACCCTGCGATGCAGCTCGGCGAATCCCTCCGCCCACGCGATCATCACGCTGTCGTCGTTATCCGTAAACCCGACGGCCGCTGCGCCCAGGTTCAGGTCGCCCCCACCGCCTGGCGGCAGGAACTCTCGGATGGTCGAGCCGTCATTGAGATTGACCAACCGCACCGGCCGGTCGCCCTCCGCGCCCACCAGCGCCAGCGCCGTATCCTCCGACACCGCCAGCCGGAACCCCACCTGTCCCTCGCCGCCGCCGAAGATGTCCTCCTTGGTCGTCAGAAGGTAAATCGGCGGCGTCACCCGCGGGATTTCGATGGACAGATTCGAGATGTCGAACACCTCCAGGAAATAATTATATGAAACATCGAAAAGGTCGCCGACAATTTGCACGGTCACCACCGCCGCGCGCGTCCCCAGCGCATTCACGAACAGATGCGCGGGCGGATAGGCCGTGTCGAAGCCGTTGAAGAACAGCCCGTCCTGGTTGAAGATGGCGACGAAAGACGAGCCGCTGATGCCGCCCAGGAAGCGGTCGTTGCCGCGGAAGTCCAGCGAGCTGGCGACACGCGTGTCCTCGCGGATCAGCGACAGGTTGCCCAGGTCCCACAGCCGCGTGCGAAAGTCGCTGGTCGCCATGCGGCTGCCGTCCGGCGAGATGGCGAACGGACCCGCGCCCGGCGTGTGCAGCGTTTTCCACAAGAGGTTCGTGAACGTGTCGAACATGTAGATCGATACGTCCACGCGCGTCGCCAGGATGCGGGTGTCGGCGGTGAAGTCCAAGCCCGCAAACGCCGGCGCGATGAAGTATCCCGTCTCCAGAAGAACCCGGCCCTCCGTCGTGCCGCTGGCTACATCGAAGCTCCAGCTCATGGTGCGCTTCGGATCCTGGGTGAAGATCTTGCCCCCGTCCGCCGAGGTGAACGCCGTTCCGAGCGGGAAACTGTGCGCCAAGGAACCTCGGAAGATGCCGCGCCCCACCTCCCAGAACTGGAAGGAGGAGAATTTGCTCACCTTCTCGACCGCGCCGAAGAACGTCTCCACGACCACCTTCGAGCTGGCGCGGCCCGTCAGGATGTACTTGCCGCTCGGGTCGATCAGGTACTTCTTGACCTTGCCCTCGGAAGGCGGATGCTCCAGCCAGCGCAGGAGCAATCCATCGCTGTTGTACACCCACGTCGCTACCGGCTCGTTCGTCCCCACGTACAACTGGTCCCCGATGTACTCCGCGTGGCTGGTCTCCGCCGGATAGTCATAGCGGTCGATGATCTCCAGGTCGGACTTGCGCCAGAAGGAGAGACTGTTGTCGCCGCCCAAAATGAAAAACTTGGAGGCGCCCATCCACCCCACGCTCTGAATGGCCTCGGTATGCGCCACAATGGTCTTCAGGACCGTCCCATCGCTGCGCTTGATGACCTTGACGCGGTGGTCGTCGCCGCCGGACAGAATCGTGTCCACGTCGACCGCGATCGCCGTCACCGGCCCGCTGTGTATCGGCGACAACCACTCAGTCGCGTCGGACGGATAGTCATAAACGCCGACGTTGCCCAGGCTGTCGCCGAAGGCCAGCTTGGCGCCCGACAACTGAGCGGCGGTAATCGGCGCATCGTGATAAAAGCGCGTGACCGGCGTGGTGCTTGAAACGATCAGGTCCCAGACGGCGATGCTGCCGTCGCCGCCCACGCTGATGATCTTGTCGTTGTTGATGAACTTAAGATACGAGATGGAGCCTTCGTGCGCGGGAATCACGTGCGTAAGCTGATACTGGCTGGGCGTGACGCCGACGGAATAGAGATTGATCGCGCCCGAGCCGGAGCCGGCCGCCAGCTTCTGCCCGTTGGGACTGAAGTCACCCGAAAGTCCGTAACCGCCGCCGGTCACGCGATAGCGCTCCCAGGCCGTCTTGGGCCCGACCATGGTCACCGTCGTCACCGCTTGTCGCGTGTCGTTGTGGCTGTCGGTGTAGGTTCCGGTGCAAAGGAAGTCGCCGGGAATCGCCGTCAGGTTGACTTTCACGCACTGGACTGCCACCACCATGTCCTCGGGCCGGTCCGTAACCACCGAAACCAGCGTGGAGACGTCGGTCTCGTACCCGTCGTCGTAGCGCGCCGTGTAGTTGATGCTGCGGAACACGCCGGGTACGACGGTCATCTTGACAGGCGAGGGGACCAGCTCGACCAGATGCGACAGGCCGACGGTCACCACGGCTTCGTCGGAGAAGGTGTCGCTGCCTTCGCGGTAGAGGGCGCGCACCACGAAGCTGCCGGTCGCCCCGGCGGCCACGGTGATCACGTTGCCCGAGACGGTCGCGGCGGTCGGCGGTTCCACGCGCAGAATGGCGCGATCCTCGGGCGCCGCGCTGCTGGGCGTCACGTCCGAGCGCGTGCCGTCGTCGTAGATCACGTCCACGTGGAAGGCTTGGCTCTCGCCCGCCGCCAACTTGCGCACCGCCGGCGTGATCTCCAGCCCCGCCGCCCGGCTCCGCCGGTAGGTCTCCAGTTGTAACTCCAGCCGATCATGATCACCGAGTCATGGTCGGCGAACTGCACCGTAAACGCCTACCGTCTGGATGCTGGAATGCTGCGGATAGAAGTAGCGCAGAATCCGGCCCGTGCGCGTCTCGATCAGCCGCACGTGGTTGGTCCCACCCAACAGGAGCAGCGTCCCGTCCTCCGACAGCGCGGCGTCCGAATTGGAGGGATAACGGTAGAGCCCAACCGGCAGGTCGGTCGTCATGTCATACGCCTGCACGCCCGTCCCTCCATCAACCGCGGCGATGCGCTTGTTGTCGGGGAAATAGAACATCTTGTAGGGCGTGTAGGGATCCGTCTGCATCAGGTTCTGGAGAACCGCGTTGGGATCATTGGTGCGCAGCGTGATGAGCGATTTGTCCTGCGGAATGGCGAAGCCCCAGCGGCTTGCGTCGGGCGAGAAGGCGCTGCGCGCCTCGCGGTCGGGCAGCGCATAGTTGGCCAACAGGTCGCCGGTATGCGCCGAGAACAGCCGGTCGCCGTCGATCACCATGTCGCCGCCGGGCGACATGGTGACGGCATTATGATTGTTGGCTCCGACGGCACGGTCCAAAAGCGTCGAGAAACCCGAGTCGGCGACTGCATCGACGCGCAGGTTGCCGCCGGCCGTGAACCAGGCCACCTTGCCGCCGTCCGCGGACACGTCGAAGCCGCGGTCGCCGGGAATATTGGGCGAACGCAGGATCGGTTTCTCCATGGTGGTCGAGACTACATTCAGGCCCCAGTCGGTCATCATGAAAATGCGGTCGCCGGTGCGCGACATGCGGGGACGGCCATCCTGGTTGCCCCAGAAGCGCCCCTGAGGCCCCCAACTGACCAGATAGTCGCCGTTGTCCACGCGGAAGCTGGCATTGCGTCCCCAGGGGTTGTTGCCCGAGGTGATGAGTACCCGCGTGCCCTGCGCGTCGAAGGAGAGCGAGTCCAACGAACCCGTCCAGTTGCCGCCCGACTTCTGATCAATATTGACGGCGAAAAGCTCCAAACCGTTGGCGGCGAACATGCGCATCTGCGCGGAACCGCCGCTGCCCGTGACCATGGCCACGCGACTGCCGTCGCGGCTCACCGCCGCGCCTTGTGACGACTGGCCTTGCAGCGAGATCGTCGTAATCGGCGGTCCGCCCAGCGGCTGCCCGTTGTCCGTCGCCCAGAGTTGCACGACCGCGTCGGTGCTGCTGGTCATGAGCGTGCTGCCGTCGCCGGTGAAGGCGACCGCCGTCACCGGTTGGGTATGGCCGATGAAGCGCCGCACCTCCACGCCCGTGGCCGCGTCCAAGAGATAAGCGCGCTTGTCGCTGGAACCGATCAAAACGTACTCGCCGTTGGGCGAATAGGCGATGGCGTTGACCGTCGCCTGCCCGGGCACGTACTCCCACAGCCGCTGCTCGTTATCGATGTCCAGGAGGATTCCCTTGCCCTCGGTGATCACCATGAGCTTGGAAAAATCGGGCGAAGGCACGGCGCTGGTCACCAAAAGATCGGAGAAGAGAGAGGAGCGCTGCGAGCCGGTCGCCAAGTCCCAGACATACACCGCCCCGTCGCGCGTGACCGTGATGGCCGCCGAGTCGTCGCTGGAGAAGCCCGCGTACTCCACCCGGTCGTAATGATCCTTCAGCATCAAGAGCGGCACGTTGGCCTGGGAGTCGTATATCCACGCGGAACCGGTGTCGTAACCCAGAATCACCTTGTCACCGGCGTTGTTGAAGCGTCCGTTGACGGAAGTGCCGCCGGGACTGCGGAAAGTGAGGGTCCAGCGCTGGTTGCGGGTGCGGCTGTCGGCCACCCCCTGTTGCACCACGTAGCGAATGCCGGGAATCGCCCCCGTCACCACGTAGCCCTCCGGCACGATCACGTCGGAGGAGTCCATGCTCACGGTGATCTCGTCGCCGTTGGCCAGCGTGCGCATGTCCGCGGCGATGATGTAGTTGCCGCGAACGATGAAGGGAGCGGCGAAGAGGACGCTGCCCGTATTGCCGGCCATGCTCACCACGCCCGTGCTCGAAACCGGTTCGTCCGCGGCATCCAGGACGCCGTTGTCGTTCTTGTCCCAATAAATGCGCGCATTGACCATCTCGCTCGTGCCAATGCCCACGATGCCGGAGAGGCGCAGGGTGATTCCGTTGACCGTGCGCGAGAGCGGCAAAAGCCGCATTCCCATGAGCGGGTACCGCGCCTGGTCGATCTGCTGGCCGAAGTGCGTAGGTTTGTTCCAGACCTCGGAAAGCGCGAGGCTGTAAGGCATATCTACGTCGTGAACGGCGGGTGTCACCGCCCCGTACACGGGTACGACCGCGTCGGTCTGAATCTTGTCGCCCGTCAGGTTGACCACCATGTGGTCGCCCGCTTCCAGGCCGCGCAGGTTGGCGGTCAAGAGGTAACTCCCACCCGTATTGAAGGCGCTGCCGAAGACGATCTTGCCCGTGCTGCCGCTGATGCTGATCTCGGTCGCCCCGCCGATGCGTGTATCCCCCGCGTCCAGCACCCCATCGCCGTTGGCGTCCAGATAGAGCGAGGCGGCGATGAAGTTCCCCCGCGACAGGCCCACCAGGTTGGTGAGCGTGAACTCAAGCACCTTGATGGACTGCTGCGTGCCGGTCAGGCGGAAGGCGCACAGGGCCACGTTGTTCTGGCGACCGTAGCCATTGAGCGCGTCGGGCACCTGGCCTCCCAGCCGGTCGATCACGAACACCTGCGCCCCCGCCACGTGTGTCACCGGCGTGGTCAGCACCGACACGCCCACCCCCGGTTCGCCCGCCTGCGTCTGCGCGCCGTCCACGTTGACCGTCACCGTGTCGCCCGCCTCCATGTTGTGGAAGTCGGCCACGAGAATATACGCGGGGGTGGCATCGGCATGGGACACGAAGGCGCCCGCGAAACGCACGATAAAGGTCCCGGCGTCCTGCCCTCCCAACCAGCTTCCACCCACCCGCACCGTCTCGCCCGGATCAATCGTCCCGTTGCCGTTGGCGTCCACCATCAGACGATAGTTGCGGATGTCCGCCCATTCCACGCCCGAGCGATTAGTAAGGCGAAATGCGACCTGCGCGATGTTGGAGGAGAAAGGCTCGAAGCGTACGCCCATCAGTTCCACGCCCAGCTGCGTGCCGGAGGCGATCAGGTTGCTATGCTCCTGGCCCACCAACGGGTTGTGGACCGACAGGAGCGTCTCCGGCTGCTCCAGGCTGCTCTGGCCGTAATCCACGCGGTCCGAGACGCGGTCGCCGCTCCCGCCCGGATTCTCGATGTGCGTCGGACCCGTGGGCGAACCCCACCAGTTCTCCCGCGCCACGAAATCGGGCTGCGTGTTGTTGATGATCGCCCACGTGTTGCCGTGGAAGTCGTTGTTCTTCACCAGCGTCTGGCCGGGAACCGCGTCCACCTGCAACGCGATGTAATTCTGGGTGAAAATGCTGTCTTGGAGCGTGAGCGCGCCCTGGCTGAAGCTGCGGACCACAAAGCGCGTGTAGTGCCCCGCCCCCGAGGGCGCGTTGGTCGCGTAGCAGCCGTAAAGCGCCAGCCGCGCCGTGTCCGCCAGATAGAACAACGCCGACCAGTCGTTGTTGTCGCCGGTCGTGCGGGTTTCGGTGGTGTAAAACGAGCAGTTCCTGAATGTGGACTGGCTGCTGTTGCGCAGGTCGAAGCCGAAGAACCGATCGTTGGCATTGGGATGGGCATACGTACGCACGATGAACTTGGTGTCCGTCGCCGAGACCACCCCTCGGTTGCGCACGTGCCGCCAGATTTCCATGGTCGAGGACGCGATGGAAAACCCCGATCCTGGATCCACCGTGATGAGATAACCATTGGTGTAAAGATACGAATCGGGAGCCACGGAGAGCGTGGTGTTGCCGGTAATGGTCAGGTCGCGGTCCACCAGCATGTTGCCGTTGCGCAGGGTGAGATCGCCGGAGAGCGTGCCGCGGATGCGCACGCCCCACGGCGTGTCGGCAAGCGCGAGCGTCTCGATGTTCTGCTGGTTGCTGCTGAACACTTGCAGAACGCCCGTGCGAAAGCCCTGCATGGAGCTGGGCACGCCCCCGCCCGCAATCTCCGCCGTGGCCCCTTCCAGCCGGATGCCGTAGCCCACCGGATAATTGTTGGTGGCCCGCGTGGAAATGAACCGGCAGGCGCGCACCAGCAGCGTGGCCGTATTGTCGGCGTAGATGGCGCCGGCCCAGTAATCGGAGTTGTTGTCGTTGGCGTAACCATCGTATTCCGTGGCGACGAGACGGCAGTCCTCCAGGTCGCAGCGCCCGCCGTTGCGCACCCACAGGCCGTGTCGGCGCGTGCTGTCTTGCCAGTGCGCGCGCGTCTCCAAAGTCAAGGTTGCGTCGCGCGCCACCAGCGCGCCCTGCACGAGAAACGTCAGCGAGTAGCCCGGCACGTACAGGTCGCTACCCGGCGTCATGGTCAACGTCGCACCCGGCCCCACCGTCAGGTTGCCGATCATGCGCAGGTTGCGGTTCACCAACGTCGCGTCGGACACCAGGTCTCCCACCAGGTACATGCCGATCTGCAGATCATTCTGCTGGAAAAGTGAGATCTCCTGCGGGCGCGATCCGAACTGCTGGGGGATGCCGCAGCGGAATCCCGTCATGCGCGTCATCGCTCCCGCAAGGTCCCCCAGCGTGATCGCGCCGCCCTCCACCCGCACGCCGTAGCCGGTGCGATAGTTGTTGACCGTGTTGGTCGATTCAAAGGTGCAGCCGCGAATGGACAGTTCCGCCGTCGCGTCGCCGTACAACGCCGCCGCCCAGTAGCTGGTATTGCCGTCGTTGGCGTAGCCGTCCACCTCGGTGCACGTGAGGGTGCAGTCGTCGAAGGAACCGCCGCCGCCCTCCACGAAGTACAGGCCGTGCTGGCGTGACGTCTCGTTCCAGTAGGCGCGCGTGCGCGGCACGTAATGCGCCGAATCCGCCTCCACCCGCCCGCGCACGGTGATGCGCACGCCCTCGCTCTTGTAAAGCTGGCTGCCGGGCGCCAGCGTCAACGTGGACGTCGCTCCCACCGTGAAGCTGCCGACCGCGTGCGTCGAGGAATTGCGCAGCGTCTGGTTGCGAATCACGTCGCCGTTGATCCACACGTTCCACTCGCAGTCGCTGAAATCGCAGACGGCGATCTCCTGCGAGGCGCCGCTGAAGAACTGGTAGATTCCCGCGCGGAAGCCGGTGAAGCTGTTGCGGATGGCGCCGTCGTCGGAGACCTCGGCCGTCGCCCCCTCCAACCGGATGCCGTAACCGACGCGCCAGCTGTTGATGCTATTGGTCGAAACGAATGTGCATCCCCGCACCGTCAGTTGCGCGCCCGCCTCCGCATACAGGACCGCCGCCCAGTAACTCGAGTCGCCGTCGGTCGCGTAGCCGTTCGTCTCCGTGGTCTCGAAGCGGCAGCGCTGGAACTCGCCCCGGCCGTTGTTAATGAGATAGATCACGTGCCGCCGATCATTCAGGTTCCAGTAGGCGCGCGAGCGCGCGGTCACCTGCGCATCGGTTCCCACAATCGCCCCCTTGACGTAAAGCCGCTCGCCTTCGCCGGTTTCCAGTTCAGAGCCGGGCGCCAGCGTCAGCGTCGCCGTCACTTCCACCGTCACATCGCCGTAGAGCTGCACGTCGTGGTTCTGGATGGTCATGTCGCGCACGATCGTGCCGGAGAACATGTGGTTGCGTTCGCACTGGATCATTGCCAGCGGCTGGATCACCTGCTGCACGTCGGCCGCGTGCTGGAAGACGGCTACCCGGAACCCGCGAAACCGGTTCTCTACGGGTACGTTGGTGAAACTGGCGAAGGTCTGATCGATATAGACGCCGTAACCGGTGCGCCAGTTGCTGTTGGTGTTCATGGACTGGAAGAGCGCGCCGGAGACGACGATCTGGCTGCCCTCCTCGGCCCGCACCGCCGCCGCCCAGCGGTCCACGCCTTCCGTGCTGTAGCTGTCCGTCTCCGTCGTCAGCACGTTGGCGCCGGCGAAGCTCGCCTGCGCGCCCTCCTTCACCACGATGGCGTGGCGGCGGAGACTTTCGCTCCAATAGGCACGCGTACGCATGAGGAGCGTCGCCCCGGCCTGCGCTTCCAGGTCGCCCTCCAGCGAAAACGCCGAGAAGCCGTTGTTCTCATGCCGCACCGTCACCCCCGGCGCGATGGTCAGCTTGACGCCCTCCTTGACGACCACGGTCGAGGTAATCAAGTACGCCTGCGTGGTATCCGCCCATGTCGTGTTGGTGGTGATGTCGCCCCCGACCGCGGTAGTCGCGTCGTTGTCCACTTCCAGTGCTCGACCGTCGCCGCGGCGATGCCGTTGGCAGGTTTCCGTGATCTGAAAGAGCCCGCGAGCAGAGGTTGTCGGCATCCTCGCTGGCCGACAGCACCACGTTGACCGGCGTATCCCACGACCCCTTGGGGATCGAGATGGTCGCGCCCGACTGTACGGAGAGGTCGGTATCGCCGGACACCCGCGTCACGCTGGCCGTGACGTTGTCGTCCGGTTGCCCTGACAGGGACACTTTGAGCGTCATCGTGCCCTCCCCGACCGGAACCAGCTCGCAATCGGTGACGAACGATGGTGCGCCCGCCCACGGCGCCAGGAGAATCGTCAGGCATCCGCCGCAGGGTCCTCTTCGGCGACCACGAGATTTGGACGTGATAAGAGACGGAGTGAAAACGACATAACCGTACCTCAGAAGGAACCAGACACGCGTGATCCATGACTTTGTCGCGCGTCCTGCGTGTGCGACCGCGACCTCGATTGGTGTTACCAGCCGCCTCAGGCTCGTGCAGGCCAGCCCGTTGAGTGCGGCTGTTTGCGCCGCCTCTCCCCATCTGAGTGCGGCTGCTACCGTATTCATCATGACAGTTGGAAGGAGCAATACCGCGGCAGCAAACAGCCCGCACTCCAGATCCCACATGTCCTGTCGGCAGCGCCGCAGGTGAAAAAGATGAAAAACGGCCTGAACCTGATTATCGCGGCCCCTACAGCACGTCAGCAAAGCCTACAACAATTGTTCTTTCTGGCTGGCACAGTCATTGATCGTAGGCAAAGAAACGCATTATGTCGGTATATATCGCAAATCGCCTGATTGCGTTATGTTTCTATTCACTACGCAAAAACCTTGCCATCTCTCATAACCAGGTGACACGGGAAAGCCGTTGACCCTGGGCACTTTTGCCAACATTGCTTATTGGTCTCGCTCTTAGGACAGCGAACGCCGGACAGTCTTTTTCGTCTGAGCCTGCGCTTTCGTCGGGAGGCTCCTGCGCTCATGCACCCAACCGCGTGCCACGACCGCGCGCCTGGTATCACCATGCGTTGTGGCGGCGACTGAGCCTCTGGTGCATGGCTGGGTTGATGCTGGTCGCGTCAGAGGCGCGGGAGACCCTTTTGTGCGTGGATTGGGACGGCGAACCCACCTACCATGGACCTACCTGCAGTCCACCTGGGGCGATCAACATTCGCGGACGCGCACTGCGGGCGGCTATACGGGCAAAGCGCTGCAGGCCAGCCATCCCACCGGCGATTCCGCCGACAATCGCGGCTTTGTGCTCTCCGGCCTGTCGGGACGCGGCGGCTACACGCTGCGCATCCGCGTGCGCATGGCCTGTCCTCCGGCTCCGGTAGCTGTACTGGATGGAGACCTCCACAAGGCTTTCGCCTCCTCCGGCCAACTATGGCGAGGATTACGCCACGGGCTGGAACGAGGTCAAGTGGTTCGACGATTCCAACGACGGCAACAACAACCAGTGGGAGGAGTATTCGGTCACGTTCACTTGGAACGGGACCAACGACATTCTGGCCGTGGGTCTGGAGTCGGGCAGCATTGAAGACTCGGGCGGCTCGCCGGTGGTGCGCTGGGACAGCCTGATTGTCGAGGACCTGGACGCCGCCGCTCTCTCCGTAAAGTGGAGACCGAGCCGATTTCGTGGACCTATCAATCCGCGTGGGGCGACCAGCACGCCGCCTGGGACCGCCCACAACCGCTATCAGGACAGCTTCGCCTGCGGGCGGTCCATCCAGGGTGACAGCGCGGACCATCGCGGCTTCCTGGTTCCCGACATGGCGGCGCGCGCGGGCATATCATCCGCATCCGCGTGCGCATGGCCTGCCGACGGGTTCGGGCAAGCGGTACGAGATGGAGACGCGCTATAAGCCCTGGAGCAGGGCGCCGCCAACGATTATGGCCCTGATTACGCGCAACGCCTGGAGCGAGTGCGCGTCTTCTCGCCACCAACGACAGCAGCAACGACCAGTGGTTCAGTATACCACCAGCCTGACGTGGAACGGTGCACCACACGCTGGCTATCGGGCTGGAGTCAGGCTATCCGGGCACGGGCGGCGCGCCTGCCATGCGTTGGGACGAGCTGATCGTCGAGGACCTGGGCACGGCCGTCGATACTCCCACTAACACTTGGACGCCCACTCCCACTTCCACGCCTACCTACACGGGAACGATCACGATCACGCCGACGGAGACCTTCACCAATACGCGCACCTGGACGCCGACCTACACATCAACCTTCACCCCCACGCCCACCGGCACGCAGGTGACCGAGCCGCCCACTCCCACCTGGACCGGCACGCCCACGCGGACGTTTACCGCCAGCTATACGCCGACGTTCACGTATTCGTTCACCAATACGAAGACTTTCACGCCCACGTACACGCCCACTCCGACGTACACGGGTACCGTCACGGTCACGCACACCCACACCCATACCTACACGCCCACGGTCACCGAGACCTTCACCAATACGCGCACCTGGACGCCGACCTATTCCTTCACGCCTACGCACACGCCGACGGGAACGCTAACCATTACAGAAACCGTTCCGCCGACCGCTACCTTTACCTGGACTCCGACGCCGCCCGGCGAGACGGTCACGGTGACCATCACCGTGACGCCGACGTTCACTTGGACCGCAACCTACACGTCGACGGAGACGGACACGCCCACGGTTACCCACACGCCCACCGACACCGGTACCCCGACCAATACGGGCACGCCCACCAACACGCATACATTTACCGATACGCCCACGGAGACGCCGACTCCGACAGAAACTCCCACGCGAACCAACACGCATACCTTTACCAACACGCCCACGCCCACGTGCCCGCCCAGCGGCATCCAGATATCACCGTTCGGTGACAGCGTTTTCGTGCCCGACGTGGCCATTGACGGCAAGGGCTACACGCACATCGTCTGGCGGCGCGGCACCGGCACGGGCGCATCGCTCTGGTATTGCCGCCTGCACCATCCGCTGGCCCAGGAAGGCGACATCTTCGCCGTGCCGCCTCGCCAACTGGTCGGCAGCAACGTCGCCATCCCACGCGTGGCCGCCGACAGCCAGGGCCGCGCCCACATCGTCTATCAGCGTCCCCTCGGCAGTACGGACTTTCTCGGCTACGTCCGCGTCGACAGCGCCACCGACAATCCCGCCGTTCTAACGCGCGCGGTCAAGATTTTCCCCAACTGGCCGCCTCCGTTCGGCACCGACGCCAGCTCCGACTATCAGTGGCCGGCCATCGCCGTCAATCCGCTCACCGACCAGGCGGTCATCACCGCCGAGTGCGATCTGCAGGCCAGCGTCCCCATCGATCCCCTGTACCCTGAAATCAAGTACTACTGGTATCGCTACAGCATCACTGCGGTGGAGCTGGATTCGGCCGGTGATCCCATTCTCGACACGCGTTGGGACGCCTGGCAGAATCCCAACCGCTCCGTGGCCTTCATCAACGCCCAGTTCCCTGACATCGTGGTCGACACCCGCGGCTACTATCACATCGTCTGGCTCCATAAGGACCCCTACTGGACTAGCGGCAACTTCGGCATCGCCTATTCCAACAGCCTAATCTCGCCCGATTGGTTCGAGATTTCCGACCAGCGCAATCTGTTTTCCAGCTCCACTCTGGGACCGGAGATCTCCACCGACGTGGACCAATTCCACCGCAACTTCTTCGACGTGACGTGGGCCAACACCGCCGACGGCCGGAGCTTCTGGCAGCGGCTGGACGACACCGGCTTCCTCTGGAACCACAATCCGCCCCTGCCCAACAACAACCTGCTCGTGCCCCCGCAGGGCATTTTCAGCGCCAATCCCAACATCGGATCAGGCTCAGGCGTGGTTTACGTCACCTACACCGACCAGACCCAGGCCAACCATCTCTTCGTGCGGCGGGTGCATCCGCGCTTCGTCTATCCCGGCGACGACCGGCCCATTCTCGTTTCCTGCGACAACACCTTCAACTCGTGCCTGGACGTGGGCTACATTTCGACGGCCAGCGATTCGGCCCACTGGACGGATATCGTCTGGCGCGCCAACAACGCGGTCTTTCTCTCGCGCATGTTTGTCGAGCAGGCGCCTGTCACGCCCACTCCGACGCCGACGCTGGGCACGCCCACGCCCACGCCCACGCCCGGCCCGGCCACCCTGACCCTCACCGTGGTCGAGCTCTCCGCCGAGGGCAAGGAAATCGGCGTTCTGCCCGGCGTCCAGGTCAATATTCCCGGCGTCGGCGCCCTCACCACCGGCGCCAACGGAACCGTCACCTTCCCCAATCTGGATCGCGGCAGCTACGTGGTCAGCGCCGCCAAGCCCAACTACTTCGCCTCCACCCGCACCTTCCACTGAACTACAACGAGGTGCGAGCCGAGACCATCCAACTCATTCCACCGACGGGAGACCGGCCCATCGGGATCGACTTCCGCGCTCTGGACGGCATCCACTTCGCCCAACCTCCTGGCTCGATGCGTTTCTCCATCGTGGTGCGCTGGAACGACAACAACCAGAATGTGAACCTGCGCCAGGTCAACTTCATCGCCGTCGGCCAGAGCAAGCAGGGCGTGGCCGAGGCCATCAACGCCGACTGGGATCGCGTCTCAGTGGATAGCCCGTTCCGCAGGGCATCGACTCTGCCAGCAGATGGAAGTGGAGATCACCAACGGCCTCGGCCGCACGGTGCGTTGACCGAGCCGGCCTGGTTCCATCCCAACCCGGTGGGGTGGACTTTTTCTGCCGATTTGTCCTGGAGCCGCAGCGGCACAAGCCGCAATGGGGCAAGGAGATCGGCGGCAAGTTTGGAAGGTCCAGTTCCCGCCCGAGCCGGCGGAGTCGATTCTGGAGGGCGGGCTGACGCTGGGCCTGGACCGCGCGCTCAAGTTCGACATGGAGGCGGGCGCGCTGGAAGCCAATGCCGCCGGCAACGGCGGCCTCAAATCATGGCCAAAATCGAGGGTCTGAGTCTATCGCCGGCGCCCAGGGCGCCATGCAGTACACTACCAACATGGCTTCTGTCAAATGCGACGAGACCATCGTTCCCGCGCCCTCTCGCTGGGTTTCAGGCAAATCCGGCATCGGCTCGCCCATCACCAAGCTGGGTCTGCTCTTCCCCGTCACCGCTCCCGCCATCGCCGCGCTGGAAAAAGTACCCTACGTCAAGGACGTGCTGCACTTCTTTAAAGTCAGGCTCTTCGTCCTCATGGGCGGCACGCTGAAGGCGAGTGGCCGACCAGCGGCAACGGAACCGGCTGGCTGGGAACCAAGGCCATCACCGGCGAAGTCTCCGTGGAGGCGAGTTGCACATTCTCGCCGAGTCCAAGCGCTGGACGCCAACGTGGGCGCCTCCTTCGGTCTGACCGGCGTAGCCGAGTTCCAGTACTCTCCCAAGTTCGCCCTGGCCAGCGCCAAGCTGAAGGGCGCCGGCTCCGTCTATGCCCAGTGGAAAATCTTCACCTTCACCCGTAAGTGGGACCTCTTCGAGTGGGAGCTGTACAGCAATCCCAACCTCAAGCCCGAGGCAGCCCCTGTGCATGTCGAAGGGCTGGAGGCGCTCCTGGCCGGCTATGGACTGCACGACTTAGCTGCCGCCGGCGACGATCAGATCATCTGGGAGCCGATCCGGCCTGACTTCCTACGCTTCGGCCCCGGTCATCGCCTGCCCGAGGTGACGCTCATCATCGCCGACGACGTCGTAGATGCGCAGCGTGCTGCGCCGAGCGAGGGAACAAATCGAGAGCAAGACCGCATCACAGGCGCAGCACGCTGCGCAACTACGGCGGGAAGCCTCGAGGAGCTGGTCGTCGAGAACGTCTACCCGCTGGCCCGGCCACGGTTGGTCGTCGCCTCGCCGGAATTGGACATCCTCTTCGGCAAGTACGACGAAACCAAGCCGTGGTACGCCGCCGGCGACATGATGGCCGCCCGCAAGACGGGCGCTTCCTGGAGCCTGGCCCAGATCACCGACGATCTCTCCGCCGACCTGGAACCCTCCGTGGTCGCCTCGGGAACCAACACGCTGGTCGCCGCCTGGTCCCGCATCTCCGGCGACGTTTCGGGAACGACGGAACCCGAACAGGTCTATCCGCATCTTGAGATCGTGGCCGCCACCTTCGACCGCACGGCGGGAACCTGGTCGGCGCCGGTCGCGCTGACGGACGACGCCGCGGCGGATCGCGCCCCCCTGGCCGTAGAGTTCGGCGACACGGTGGGAGTGGTGTGGATCCAGAACCAAGCCGGTGCGCTCCTGGGCGCGGCCACGGCCCCCGACCGGCTCATGTGGTCCAAGCTCACCGGCGGCGTCTGGAGCGCTTCACAAACCGTCTGGACCGCGACCACGGGTATCGTCCAAATGGCCTTCGCCGCCGACAACTCCGGCGACGGGCACCTCTGCTTGATCGTGGACGAGGACGGGGACATGCTGACCGAGACCGACCGCGAGCTCTACTCCGTCTCGACCGTGGGCGGAGCCTGGGGCGCCATGCGCCGCCTGACCTACGACCAGCGCGAGGACATCCTGCCCGTGGTGATCGCACCCGGCGGCGCGGCCGTCGTCGTGTGGTCCAGCAGCGGCGAGTTGCGCTACGGCCGCGTGAAGGGCTTCCTGCCGCGGCCGGTCTTCGCGCGCGAGGCGGACAACACCCGCCCGCCCACCGCGCTCGCGGGAACCTCCCTCCCGGGCGGCGCCGCCATCGCCTACGCCGCCCAGAATCCCGATCACGTGGACATTCTCGCCGCCTTCTACGACAGCGCGCAGAACCTCTGGTCCCAGCCGCGCGCGCTCACCGAGGACGACGCCGTCGAGAGCTCGCTCTCGCTGGGGGCGCTGGGTGACGAGCTGCTCGTCAGCTATATGAAGACCCAGACGCTCCGCTCCGCCACCGACGTGGTGTCCGACGGCACGGTCTTTCACTTGAACCTGGTCGAGCCGGGGCAAAACGACATCTACCTCTTGCGGCATCGCATGGGTCACGACATGGCGATTTCGTCCGAGGGCATCCGCATGTCCAGCGACAATCCGGTTCCCGGTGCGCTGGTTTCGCTTTCCGTAACGGTCGAAAACCGGGGCGACTTGGCGGCGCAGAACGCCCGCGTGGACTTCTACGACGGCGATCCGGCGGGTGACGGCGTTTTCATCGGCACGCGCGTGCTCGGAGCGCCGCTGGTCGCCGGCACCACCGCCGCCGTCACCGTTCCCTGGACCGTGCCGGCAACGCTGGACTCCCACGTGCTGGTCGCCATCGTCGATCCCTTCCAGCAGTTCGACGACCGCGACCGTGGCAACAACACCGCGCTACGGGCGACCGTCCTGCCGGACCTGGCGATTGACACGATCACGTCCGGCAACGTCGGCGATTCGACGCGCCTCGTCACCACGCGCGTGGTCAACCTGGGCTCCGTTCCCAGCGGACCGTTCCTTGTAACCGTCCGCGTAGGAGCGCCCACCGGCGAGATCATTTCCAACCAGCCGGTCGCGGGCCTCGTGCACGGCGGCACGCTGGACCTGCCCTTCTTCTGGAACACGCACCTGGAGGCCATGACGGGCGCCGACTTCGCCCTCCTGTTCGCGCAACTGGACGCTACCGACAGCGTGCTGGAGAGCGATGAGACCAACAACGCGGCGTTTGCCGCGGTGGAAGTGAACCTGGCCAATACACCGACTCCCACGCCCAGCTTTACGGCCACGCCCACGCCCACGCCCACGCCGACCAGCACCTACACGCCGTCGCCCACCCCGACGCCGACCACGCCCGTGGTCGTCACCGAAACGCCCACGCCGACCGCTACCGGGACACCTTCGCCGACGGCCACGCCTTCCGGGACAGCCACGCCGACCCCGACCGCCACGCTCACGGCGACGCCGGCCGTCCCCCTCGTGCCCGACTTCAACCGCGACGGCATCGTCAACGCCGATGATTTGCTCTTGATGTTGGACGGCGCCGCGCCCCAGTACGACCTGGACGGCGACGGCGTTGTTGACCTGCGGGATTGGTTCCTGTTCGGGTTCTGGTGGAATCGTCCGGCACAGTAATGGGGAAGATGGGACGTATCGGACCCATGAGACCTACGAGGCGGACTCGCGGGGAGCCCCGGGGGAGGTGGGGGCCTCTAATACGCAGTCGGATGTGTAGCTGATATGAGTGGCTTCGGTCCCTTACGTCCTTTAGGTCCTCTTTCCTAACCGCCCCCCTGGCGGCCGTCCAGGCCCACCAGCGGAGGCCTCCTCAGATACGCCGTATTGCGCTGTTTCTGCGCGATGTCGCGGTAGACGCGCTCGACCTGCTCGGGCGACAGCCCCAGGACCGCGGCAGCCTCCGCCGCCGGCACGTGCTGCTCCATCGCCCACCACAACAGGTCCAACGTGAGGAAGTCCATGCCGAAGAAGAACTCGGTCTGCGTCACCTCGGCGCTGTGGCATCCGTGGTGGGCACGCGGTCGATGATGGCCTGCGGAATCTGGAGGTACTGCGCCAGTTGGAAGACCTGCACTTTGAAAGGTCGGCGATGGATAGAGATCGGCCCGCTGTCGCCGTATCTGACGAAAAACCCAGCGCGTGCTCGTCCTTGTTGCAGGTTCCCACCACGGCGCGATTGAGGCTCTCCGCGTGATAGTACAGCGCCATCATGCGGGTGCGCTGCTTCAGGTTGGATGCGCCACGATCTCCAGGTATTCCCGACCGGCATGTGCGCCGCGACCGCGTCTTGCCGTCGGGCGTTTCCACCGTCAACCTGAAATAGTTGAGCGACTCCTTTTCCAGCGGATTGTTGGCGATGGTGATCTTGGCCTTGTAGTCGGGGGGCAGGTCGGGAAAAACGCGGCGCATGGCGGCGTCGCGCCGGCGGTAGCAGCCCATCCCCTCCAGCGCCCCGGTGATGTCTTCGACCATGAACGCAATCCCCAGGCCCTCCGCCAGGCCGGCGGCCAGATGCCGGCTGCGCGGGCTGGATTCCCTCTCGGGCATGCACACTCCCAGTACGCGCTCAGGGCCAAGCGCACGCGCGCACAATGCCGCCACCACGCTCGAGTCGATGCCTCCCGAGATGCCGATCACCGCGCCCTCGCGCCGCAGTTCCTTGCGTACCCGCTCGCGGATCGACCTGCACAGCGCCTCAGCCGTCGCCGCCGCGTCGATATCCAGAACCCGCCGGTTGAATCTCGCCGCATCTTCTCCCGTGAAATTAGGGTCAGCGCCCAATTTTCCAGATCGTCCACTGATGTTTCCACCCTCCAACCGGAAAATTAGGCGCTGACCCTAATTTTCCCTATCCGGTTTGCCCGGCCTCACGGACGCAGCCCGCGCAAAACTCCTCGTAGGTATGCTCGGCGGCGACGGTCGCGGCGCCAGGACCGCCGGCGGCGGTCCCAGTGGTGCGCCGCACGTTCGAGGACGACCGACCCGCCTTGATCACCGCCCTCCCCGATGCGTTGGGCAGAATCACGCAGTGCGGCCCCACGAACACGTTCTCTCCAGAAACACCTGCCCGCGTAATGCTCCGAGCGCCGCGGACCGAAATAAAGTGCGAAAGATCGACGTGCGCAGCCCGATGGTGCACCCCATCGTTACCGATTCAGGAGCTCGTCGATGTAAGTGAACTGGCTGATCCAGACGTTTTTTCCGATCCTCGCCCCCCTCATGCGATGCAGCCACGGCCGGATGGTGTCGCCCCCGGGCGCGATGAACGCCAGCTTGTGCAACAACCGCTGGATCATGTTCCGAAACATGTTTCACATCCCGATGACGATTTCCCGATCCTGATTCTAATCGGGGAAAATTAGGGTCAGCGCCTAATTTTCCAGATCATCCACTCATGTTTCCACCATCCGACCGGAACAGTAGGCGCTGACCCTAATTTTCCCACGCATGCGGCCGGCGGCGGTGTACAGTAGCCGAAGCCACCGCCGATTGCAAGTAGACCCCCCCCCGCGCAACCGGCCGGGTTCTGCGACTCACAGCGGCTCGCGGGGCGCCGTCTCCTCGCGCAACTCTACCTTGCGAACCTTGCCCGACATGGTCTTGGGCAGGCCGTCGCGGAATTCCACGATCTTGGGGACCTTGTAGTTCTCCAGCAGCCGCGCGCAATGGTTGACCACATCCAGCTTGGAAAGGGGCGAGTCCGGTAGTTTGACCACTATTGCCTTGACGACCTGGCCCAGAATGGGGTCGGGAGCCCCGACCACGGCGACCTCGAGCACGTCGGGCAGCTCGCAGATCACGTTCTCGACCTCGCGCGGGCTGACCTTTTCACCCCGGCTCTTGATGATGTCGTCCTTGCGCGCCACGAAGTAAAGGTAACCCTCCTCGTCGCGCCGGAACAGGTCACCGGTATACAGCCACCTCTCCCACGGATAGCGGCCGGGCCGCAGCGAGCGCTCCGTCTCCTCGGGCAGGTTCCAGTAGCCGCGCATGACGTGGTTGCCGCGCACGATCAACTCGCCCACCTCGCCCGGTCCGACGGGACGGCCGCGCTCGTCCACGATGTCGAGCTCCTGGTTGGGCATGCCCTTGCCCACTGAGGCCGGGCGCGCCTCCAACTCCTCCGGCGGAAGGTAGCTCACGCGCACGCATTCCGTCACGCCATACATGGAGAAGATGCGCGCCTTGCGGAAGAGCTGCCGCAGGCGCGCGAAATGCGCCGGCGGCAAGGCGGCCCCCGCGTTGGTCACATAGCGCACGCTGTCGAAACAGCCGGGTTCCAGGTCCTTCATTTGCAGGAGTATGGCAAAGAACGTCGGAACTCCCGGAATCCCCGTCACCCGGTAGTCCATCACCGCCCGCACTACTTCGTAAGGATAAACGTAGGATTGCAGGAGTACCAGGGTCCCGCCGCAGTAGACGCTGGCGATCAACTGATGCAGTCCGTAAGTAAACGACAGCGGCAAAACGTTCAGCACCACGTCCTCGGGGACGTTCCCCAGGTACTGGGTAATCGAACGAGCGGCCGAGACGACGTTGAAGTGGGCGAACGCGACGCCCTTGGAACGTCCGGTAGAGCCGGAGGTGTAGACGATGGCCGCCAGGTCCGCGTCGATGGCGCGGTGCTCGGGCGGCGTGGCGGAAAAACGCGCGCAGTCGCGTTCGTAGCTGTAGACCGGCACGGAGATCCGTCCCCTCTCCCCCCGGGAGAGGGTTGGAGTGAGGAGCGGCTCTTCCTCCGCGGGATCATGCCCGCAGATGACGGCGGCGGACAGACCCGCGGGGTGGGTCGCCAGCGCCTCGCGCAGGGTGCGGTCGCGCCCGCCGGCCACGATGGCGCGCGCGCCGCAATCCGAAAGCATGAAAGCCAGTCCCCGCGCCTTGGTCGACGGATTCAGCACCACAAACGCACCGCCCGCCCGCAGGATGGCGAAGATGGCGACTGCCGCCTCCACCCTGTTGGGCAGAAACACCGCCACGCGCTCGCCCGGCCCGACGCCGACTTCGCGCAGCAGCCGCGCCAGCCGGTTGACCTGCGCCTCCATCTCCCCATAGGTGAGGCTCTTCCCGTCGCCCACGACCGCGACCTTGTCGGGATACCGCTCTGCGCTGCGCGCCAAAAAGTCGTCGATCAACATGCCGTCGCCGCCTGTGAAAAATTAGGGTCAGCGCCTAATTTTCCAGATCACCTACTCGTGTTTCCACCATCCAGCCGGAAAATTAGGCGCTGACCCTAATTTCCCCGTAACGCCGAATCTCCCGGCAGACGTACTCCACCTGCGCCTCGGAGAGTTCCGGGAACATGGGCAGCGAAACCTCCTCCTCCGCGCTCTTTTCCGAAATCGGGTAGCTGCCGGCGGGCAAGCCGAGATGCGCGTAAGCCTTCTGGCGGTGCACGTTGATGGGATAGTGAATCGCGCAGCTGATGCCCTTCTCCGCCAGGGCGGCCATGAAGGCGTCCCGCCGCTCCACCCGCGCCGCGTAAACGTGATAGATGTGCTTCGCGTAGTCCGCCTCCGTCGGCGGCACGATGCCGGGAACATCGGCCAAAAGCTCGCCGTACCGGCGGGCATGGCGGCGGCGCGCCTCGTTCCAGTCGGGAAGATGCCTCAACTTGACCGAGAGAATCGCGCCCTGAAAGCCGTCCATGCGCGCGTTCCAGCCGATGATGTCGTGGTAGTACTTGCGCGACTGGCCGTGATCGCGGAACATGCGCATGCGGGCGGCCAGCTCGGGATCGTTGGTCGTCACCGCGCCCGCTTCACCGTACGCGCCCAGGTTCTTGCCGGGATAGAAGCTGAAGCCGGCGGCGTCGCCCATACTTCCCGCGCGGCGCCCCTTGTACTCCGCTCCCTGCGCCTGCGCCGCGTCCTCGATCACCGCCAGCCTGTGCCGGCGCGCGATCGCCAGAATCGGGTCCATGTCGGCGCACTGCCCGTACAGGTGCACGGGCATGATGGCGCGCGTGCGCTCGGTCACGGCCGCTTCGATCCGGGACGGGTCCAGCGTCAGCGTGCGCTCGTCCACGTCCACGAAGACCGGCGTCGCACCCGTCAGGCTGATCGCTTCAACCGTCGCGATGAACGTGTTGGGCGCGGTTATCACCTCATCGCCCGGCCCCAACCCCAGGCCCACCAACGCCACCCACAAGGCCGCCGTCCCGTTGGAGACGCCGACCGCGTGTTCCACGCCGCAAAAAGCGGCGAACTCCTTCTCAAACTGCTCCACGAACGGACCGCCGGCGAAGGCGGTTCGGTCCAGCACCGCCTGCAAGGCCGCCGCGACTTCGTCGCGGATGCTCTCGTACTGAGCCTTCAAGTCGAGGAAAGGTACTTTCATGGGTCAAGACTCCTCTTCGAGTTTTCTGAGTATGCGCGCGGGATTGCCCGCCACCACGGTGCGGGGCGGAACGTCCTTGGTCACCACGGCCCCCGCCCCCACGATGGCCCCCTCGCCGACCGTCACCCCGCACAGGAGCGTCGCCGACGAGCCGATGGACGCACCCTTTTTGATCAACGTCGGCACACACTTCCAGTCCGCCTCCGTCTGCATCGCCCCGTCCGGATTGGTCGCCCGCGGATACATGTAGTTGATGAACGTCACGTTGTGCCCGACAAACACATTGTCTTCGATCGTCACACCCTCGCAAATGAAGGTATGACTGGAAATCTTGCAATTCCTGCCGATGCGGGCGCCCTTCTGAATTTCGACGAAGGTTCCCACCTTGCTGCCGTCGCCGATCTCGCATCCGTACAGGTTGACGAAATCAAAAATCTTGACGTTCGCCCTGCGTTTGACGTCCGGGGCGATGTTCTGGACATTTCGCCAGTTCCTTTCAAGAAAATTAAGGGGTCAGCGCTTGCGCTCATCCATATGTTTCCACCTTCCAACTGGAAACCAGCGCTGGACCCTGATTTCCTATCTCGACATATCGGCCCGTCGGCGCTCCGCTTCTGTCTGAAAACCAACCGTCGCCGTCAGGATCGTGCGCCAAAGCCGGGCGTCTGCCCATCCCCCGATGCGCCAATCGCCCTGTCGCACAAAGCCGCATGGCCGCCCGACGCCGCCACCAGTCGTTGATCTCCCAGCGTTGAACCACAGCCGTTCCCGCTCGCGCATTCCGACAAGTGCGCCAACAGCGACTGGTAACCGCTATTCCCGCGCCGACGCCAGATAGTCGGATGACAGTTGAAACCGCCAGCCGGAACGCTCCACGATCATGCCGATCTGCTGCCGCCACATCGATGCTGTAGTCCTTCGTGATGTTGAACAGCGAATAGTCCTGCGAAGTCGTCAACGGCAACCAGAATGCCGCCCACGAAGAACACCGTGCGGCATCCACCGCGCCGGGTCCGATGCGCCACGTTGGGAACAGGCGTCGTGCCCACGTCCAGATGGTGAATCCAGGTCGGTGCATACGACGGGCGATCAGAACTGCGCGCGCCGAACTGCCGGTAGGCATTGATCCGCCGCCTGACTGTGAACAGGCTGTAGTGGTGAAAAGCCGCCGTCGGATTGAGGCCGTGCGTTGATCTCGAATCCCTGCTCGCGCAAGGTGTCAGGCGTCCGAGACCTCGTATCGCCCTCCGGAATCACATGGAACGCGACCAAGGCCGAAATGATCGTTGACGTCCATCAGCAGGCGAATCGCGGCTGGTAGCTGTCCTCGACGTGTGCGTCATCATCACGGCGGCCTGGCGTCCATCCGGCCAGAACCAGATGAGCGCGCGATCAGCCTGCTCGCGCAACGTCAGCCAGCGCACGCGACAAGAGCGCCTCCACCGTGGTATCCACCGGCCAGCGGGGAAAAGGAATCGACTGCCACGAGCGCAGATAGGCCCGCTGCAGATGTTTGCGCACCGCCACCCCAAAAGCGGCCGCAGCTGCGTAAAACCTGTCGCAACGCCGATGAACAGCGATCGGTCCAGGCTCTGGCGCAGGGCCACGTAACGTTCCCAGCGCAGATTTTCTCGCCACTCTGTCCAGGTCGAACGGCAGCACCAGCGCGCCCGCCTCCGCCCGCGCCCGCGGCAGGATATCTTCACGCCCGGTCGGTTCCGGCGACCGCGCCCTCGGTCGTCCGACCCCAACCGATCACGTCCTCCCCGAAGCGAAAGAACCCCGCCTCCGACGACAGTCCCGCTTGCGGTCGCACCATGGCAAAGGCGGCCGGGCAGCGGAACAGATCAATTAGGGCGCGTGACGTGGCAACCGTCGTCATGGATGGTGTCATCCAATGTGTCGGTAAAGATAATTTCGCCATCACCAGCAGCCGGTCGGGCAGATAAGAGAACACATTGCGGGCCAGGTTCATCTTCCAGCCCCCGTCGGAATAGAGTACCTCGCGCGTGGGGGGATGGCAGGAGCGATGCTGCGCTGCGCCCCGGCGATCCTGAAGGTTAAGACTCGTTGTCCAGGTCGGACTGACCCAGGTCGAACCCCGCGCCCCCCGCCGCCGCGCCGCCACGATGGCGTCCCACAGCAAATGTTGGGTACCTCCGTAGTTGCGGTACTCCAGATCGAAGCAACTGTACTTGTAATAATGCCGCTCGCGATGCGAGAGCGTGATAACGGAGGCGATGGGCGTGGCCCCCAGGCGCGCCACGCGGATTTCCGCCTGCTCGCCCAACTGGGACAGGACGGTGCGAAACCAACTGCGCGGGGGCGGCGGCAACTTGTGCTTGCGCCGCGTCAAGAGGAGCAGATGGTAGAACTCCGAAAGCAATCGCTCGTCGCGTCCCCGCTCCACCTCCACACCCTCCCGTTCCGCCCGCCGTACCGCTTGGCGGATGGCCGTGTTATGGCACTGCGACCACAGTGCGTCCTCTTCCGGCGTCAAGTCCAGCCGATGCACCCAGGCGTCCCGGGAGTGCCACTGCTCGGACTCGGACGCCGGCGGATTCGTCGCCTCCAACAGAGGCCGCCATTCCAGGTAATCCCAGCGCCCACTGGATGCCTCCTGTCGCAGCGCCGCCAACAGCTCCGCCAGCACGACAGGATCATCAACCAACGGCTGGCAGTGGTCGGAAAAGGGCAGGGAGACCAAGCGATGGCCGGTCAGCCGGCTCTTGACCCGGCAAAACACCATGCCCGAATCCAAGAGGCGGCCCGCCGGCGCCGTGGTATAGGCGATCGGCTCGTAGCCATACACCGCCCGCAGGCTCGCCAGCCACGGTCGCGTGTGAAACACCCCCGCCTCGGGATGACGTTCCACCAACTCATTCCACCGGGGATCCGCCAGCGGATCTAGGCAATAAACCGCCACGCTTCTCTCTTTCCGATTCTCTCTGGACTGCGGCTGCTTGCTGCCGCGTGCTTCCCGCGATTCGCTCTCGCTCCATTGTGCCCGCGCGCCAGGCCCGATTGCCAATGCATCCTCAGCCTCAGCCCCCCGCAGCTCGGCCATGCCCCCGTCATTTCAACCGAGCGCGATTGCGGCGTCAAGCGGCATTTCGGAACGACGCAGGAACTCACTCGTCGGTCCCGCGCTCAAACAAGACGAAGGCGTAGCGCGGCCCGCGTCGAAGCATGGGGCCGACTTCCATGCGCGCCGCCGGCCGGTAGCCGTCGTTCCGCAGCTCCTCCAGGATCAACGTGTAGTCCATGTCGCGCACGCCCCCGGTCGTTTCCACCAACGCCACGTAACGAGGATGGTAACGCTCTCGCACCGCCGCCCAGTCGAACTCGTCCGGGTCGCTCTCCGGGCTGGCGCTGCGCACGGTATGCACCGGCCGCGAGTGGAAGAGGGTCGCCGACAGCCTTCCGGCGACGGTCTCTCCGGCTGCCACGTGCTCTTGGAACGCCGGCAGGCCGCGCCGCAGCGTGTCCTCGGCGGTCGCCAGGTAGAACGCAACCGTCGCCGCCTCCAACGCCACGACCACGGCGATGGCCCACCGCGCGCGTGCCCGGCACAGGCACTCCGCCGCCTTTTCCGCCCATCCTCGCAGCGGGATCAGAGCCGCCATGAGCAGCAGCCAGGCCACGGCGACCGGTGTGCCCGCCGCCCCCGTTCCCAGTCCAGGCCGCCCGGCAACCTGCAGGTTCTCGCTCACCCCCATGACCCAGCATGTCAGCGGCGCCTTGACCAGGATGAAAACCGGTAGAAGTACCACCAACCACAGCAGCCAGCCGTAAAGCCCGCCGCTGGGTTGAGTGCTCGGGTTTTCCAGCTCCTCGGCCGGTCGCGCCAGGTGCATGGCTCCCAACATTCCAAATATCGGCATCACCAAGAGGTAGCTGATACTCCCATTGGTTCAGTCCGAGAATCGCGCCCCACGCCAGCATCGCCCACGCCAGGCACACGAGTTCAGGCGGTCCCGCCGTGCCAGGTTGCGCCATCCGCGCAACGCATCGACAAGGTACAACCACAGGGCGAGCATGACGCCCGGTGACCAGCGCGCCACCTTCCAGGCACGGGCAGCACGCGCTCATTTCCGGCAGTCCATCGGAGATCAAGGCGTATCCGGGAAACGTCAATTTCCGCAACCACGCCATCGCGCGCGCGCGACTCCGCCAACATGGTCCAGAAGGCGTCCCAATGCGGCACGACCACGAGAACGACGCCGGCGATTCCCACCAGCGTCAGTCCCACCGTTGCGGATAACGCGCCACTCATCGTGGCGCGCCAGTCGCTTGCGTGGCCGCGTCGTGTCATCAACCACACCGCCAGCCAGGCCAACACGAGCGGGACGAGTCCCAACGTGGCGGCGTTCAGCTTCACGAGAATCGCCGCGCCCATCGCCATCCCTCCGGCGAAAGCCCACACAGGACGGCGTCCTCCCAGCATCCACGCCGCGAACGCGACCAACACCAACAGCGCCTGCAGCGACTCGGGCAGCGCCGCGCCCGTTGCCCAATAGAACGGGCTGGCGCCGAGCAGGATGCCCTATAGCGCCGCGCGCCTCCCGGTTGCGCCATACGATCAGCGCCGCCAGCGCAATGCTAGGACGTTGGCTCGCCGCCAGCGCCTCACCCCACACAATATCCGCCGAAACGACGATAAGCGGCAGCGCCCAGTTGTATCCGGTACCATCAGCGCCGCCATGCCGAAGTCCTGCGACAGCGCATCGCCGAACAGAACCGCTCCCCGCGCCCCGTTCGCCCACCAGCCCGCGTCGACCAGCCAGGCCCCGGGCATCCAGGCCGGCGCATCCGATCCCAACGCCCAGAAACGCGACAGCCCAATCGCCGCCGCCGGCAGCACGCACGCCCATCCCCGTCGAGACACATTCAACCAGCGTGCCAAGTGAGCCTCATCTCAATTCTGCTCTATGTTCAATACTCACTCTTGATCTTTCTCTTCATCGTGCTCTAAATCTTGCTCGTAGTCCTGATCTTGATCGTAATCTGCGCTCTAAACGGCGCCGGACTCCCGCACATTCACGTGCAGGCCTCATCCATCCACCGTCGAACCACTCCCCTTCCGCAGCCACGGCACATACATCCCCAGCCACTCCCGCTCATCGCTTGATATGAATCCGGAAACTACCAACCCCGCACCACCGATGACGCCGTACACCATCGCCGCCAGCAAGAGCTGCACGACCGCGCTCCAGCGCGCTTCCCACCCTGCGGGCAGCCCGATCCACGTTACCGGCGCGCACACCAGCCCCACCACTACCGCGGGCGCGAGCACCCGTCCCATCTCAATGCAGGTCTTGCGCAAGCTGCCTCGACCGATCACGTGCGCCATCGCCACGTCCATGTAAATCCAACCCGCCAATTCCGCGACCACGAACGCAAGCAGGGCCCCGAAATAACCCATCGACGCGGACACAACCGCCCAGGTCGCGACGAAAGTGACCATCCTCCCGGCCGTCCACATGATGTCCCGCGACCCGCCGCCCGTCGCCCGGTACATGGCCGCGTACACGCGCGCAAGCGCGCCCACGACGGTTGCGACCGAAAGCAGAATCATCGAGCGCGGCGCCAGCTCATGCGGCGACTTCGCCATCGCCGTAAACGTCGCGCTGCTGAACACGCACAAGAATACCAGCCCCGGCACCAGTGCGACCAAGGTGAACTTTACCACCCGAAAAAACAGCCGCCGGAACCGCTCCATCTCCCGCCGCGCATAAACCAACGTCGCCCCCGACAACAGCGGCAGGAGCACCGCTTCCGAAATCAACGCCGGAAACCCGATTAATCGCCTGCAGATGCCATAAACGCCGGTGACCTCCTCTCCAAACGCGCGCTGAATCACAATCGGCAAGAGTGAATTGTACCCCACTTGGAGATAGTTGAAGACCTGGTAGCCGCCCGCGAAACGCATCGTTTCCCTGAGTTCCGACTTCGACAACATCCTGGGACTGACTATGATCGCGGGTATGATCCGTCTCGCCAGCGTATAATAGAGCGCGGTTCGCGCAATCTCCATCACTGCGTATGAAATCACAAGGCCCAGAACGCCGTAGCCCGACAGCAGCAGCACCACGTTAAGGCACGCCTCAAGCAACGTGCAGACAAGGTCCACCGCGCGGGTCAAATCAATGCGATGCACGCCCATCACGATCGAACCGTAAACCGTCCCGAAATTCGTCCATACCATCGTCGCCGCCAGGAGCACCACGGCGGAAAGAAACGTGCTCTGAAATTGCGGCGACACGCGCATGACCGCCGCCACCCACTCGGGGAAAATCGCCAGCGGCACGAGCATCACCAGCGCCAGCACCAGCATCATCGCCGCCCCGTTGGACAGCCGCCGGCTGGCGCGCAAAAAATCGCGCGTCTCGTAAGCCTCCGCAACGTACTTCTGAAAGGCCGATCCCACGCCCCCGACTCCCAGGCTCATGAAGCCGACCACTGAAACCAGAATCTCCCACAGTCCGAAACCATCCTTGCCGACGTGGTCGATGATGAAACCCATCATCGCCAGTTTCACGACCATGCGAAACACCCGCTCCCCCACGCCGAACAGGGTATTCCGTCCCATGGTCCGCTTCAGGTCGACTCCCGCCCCCTTCTCGCCTCGCGACTCGTCCGCTGCCATGGTTTAAAACCCGTCCCGACCGTAGCGCTTTAACAGCGACAACACGGGAAAACCCATGACCGCAAGAACAAAAAACAACCCGTCCTGGCGCAATGCCCAACGCAGATGTTCGGCGCCCGGCCTCTGGCCCCCAAACCGCGCCCGCAAGTAGTGCTTGACAATATTGTAGTTAAACGACAGCCGCCCCAGCATCCGCGAACTTGCACTGGTTCGCGCCCGCAGTTCGCCAGCATCATGTCATAGTAAAACCTCAAGTCCGTGTACTGGCTCGCCTTCTTCATCACGTACTCCGTTCCGCTCCCCGCGTGAAGGCGGAACGCGATCAGCGGAAACCCGACCCGATAAAGGTCGTAACGAACCAGAATCCGCGTCCAGTACTCCGTCTCCGTGCCCCAACCGCCGTCGATCTCCTCGTTGAAGAGGCCCACTTCCCCGGTAATCGACCGCCGGAAACACGCGTGCGTGGGCGTCAGCACAAATCGGTCCGTGCCGCTGCGATATATCGCGTTCAAGACCTTGCGACCGTCATAAATGCGGTCGGGAACCGGGCAGTTCTCCACGCCGACCGCCGCTCCCCGCCCATCCACGAAGGGCGTGTCCTCCGTAATCAAACTCCGTTGCTCCGTCCTCTTTAGATACTTGCGCAGAAAACGGTCCGTCTCCCTCTCTAGATCGGATCCGCACGCAGCCCCCGACAGTTCCCCCCGTTCGTTTACCGAAACATACGCCGAAGACACCAGTCCAACCTCCGGGTGCGCGTCGAGAACCCGCACGTATGTCGCCAGCGCATCGCGCGTGACAAAGTAATCGTCGGACAAGAGAAACTTGATGTACTCTCCCGTCGTCCTCTCGATGCACCTGTTGAAATTGGGATACATACCCAGATTGCGCTCGTTCCGAAAGACCTTGATGCGGGAATCACCGAATCGCCGCACCACCTCGACGGTGTCGTCGCTGGAACAGTTATCCGAAACGACGATCTCATAGTCGTCATAGTTCTGCGCGAGCACGGACCGCACCGTGGCGCCGATAAGGTGCGCTCGGTTGTACGCGGGGATGCAGACGCTGATCTTGGGCACGTTAGACGGCTCCTCCCCGCGTCAGGCGTGACTGATGTCGCGATGGTACTGTGCGGTCCGGTATCGTCCCTGCGCCAGGTTCAGGAGTTTCCGCGCCAATTTGACGAAAACAAAGCGGACCGGATAACGATGCGCATTCTTGAGAAAGTACCGGTTCTGGCGCCGCTGCGCCGCCACCTTCCCGCGGGCGGAAGCGGCGCGGCAGGCCTCTACCGTGCGATCCCCGGCCGAGGACTCGTCTGTGATCATGGTATTATATTTCGCGAGATGAGCGAGAATCCGCCGTTCGTCCTCTCCGGTTGCGATCGCCGGTCGAAAGGTATCGTCCAGCCATACCGGCTCCCACCTGTATTCCAACGTGGAGTCGGTCAACGTCAACTCCAGTATCGCGCTCTCGCGGCAGGCGGGATCATCCATGTCGAAAACGAAGTTGCCCAGGCTGTATGCGATCAGGCCCTTCTTGTATCGCTCGACACCCTGCAGAACATGCGGATGATGCGCGAGAACGGCGCGCGCGCCCGCATCAACGATGGCGCGTCCCAGTGTGATTTCCCGCTCGCTGGGAACATGGACGAACTCGTATCCCCAGTGAATGCACACGAGGAGATGATCCACTGATTTCACGTGGCTCCTTACGTCGTCGATGATCGTCTCTTCTCTTCCCACGACCATTGGAAAACAGTCGTTTTCATGTTCGTGCGCCTCCGACGGCCACAGCGAGTATCCCAGAAACCCGAGGCGAACGCCCCGCATCTCCAGTGTCGCCAGGCGGCTGCCTCCCGACCGGTTCCGCAACCCCACGGCGACCACTCCCGCGTCCTCCAGATGCCTCACGGTGTCGGAGAAAACCTCCCGCCCATGTTGAAGCATATGATTGTTCGCCAACGACAGCGCCCTGAAGTTGGCCTCCCGCAGCGCCTTGGCCGCCTCCGCCAATCCGCGAAACACGACGGACGAATATCGCCACGCATTCCGCCCACGATCCGAAAGCGGCGCCTCCAGGTTGCCCACAACAAGGTCGAAGTCGTTCAACCGCTCTCGCACGAGCGCCAACGGCCAGTCGGCTCCAAGTTGCACCGAGCGGCTGCGGACGCCGAAACCCAGCGCCGCGTACTCCCCAAGCATGATGTCCCCCACGGCCGCGATCCGGATCGGCTGCTTCACGTCGCCACCGCCTCACGCAGTCCCGCCGGCGCGCGCCGGTCCAGCATCTGCCGCAGGAATATTTCCAGCGTCGTCAACTTCAATAAGAGATAATGAGACGTTTCCTCGCCGCTTATGTGCCTCTCCAGCATCGACATTGCGAACTCCTCTCGCAGAAGGCCGCGCGTACGCGACAGCGACAGGAGGCAATCCCGCGCGTACTCGCGCAACTCCCTGCGAAATCCCTCCGCATACATGTCGATCGATGGCGAAATCGCGGCGGAACCACCCGCGGCCGAGGCCCTTCACGTACCGTTTCACGCGCCGCGCCATCTGTATGCGCCTCATCAAAGGCCAGCTGGCAGCGGCCCTTAGGTCATTGTACTGCCCCGCACCGGATTGCCGCCAGCTTGGGAAAATATCGCACCAGCACCCGCCCGTATGCGCTGATACCTTGTATTGCGGCATGGCCAAAACACCGGTGCTTCGTCATCCAGAAACGGGTACCGTGGGCACGTAAGATTCCGAATCGAAACCACTCGCAGCGTCCGCCGGCGTTGGCGATGCGCGAAATCGATGCAGCGTCCACAGGTTCACCGGCTCCACCGCCTCGTGTTCCGCAAAAAGCCGCCAATAGTGTTCACGCACCGCGCCGCGGACGCGACGATAAAACTCCGGATGCAGGCACTCGGCATGCCGTTCGGCCGCCAGCATCGATACCCCGAGTCAATCTTGAAATAAAGCGGCAAAGCTCATGTCGCGAGTCTTCGCCGTGGCAAAACAGGGGAAATGGGCGCCCGACAGCGTGTCGCCGCCGAAACCCCCATGACGAGGCGTTCCCTGCCCTGCGCCGCTCTCGCCACATTGAGAAACTCGCAGCTGTTGATTCCACCGCCGGAAATCCAGCTGCAATCCTCGTGCTGGCGAATATAATCTTCAAGCGTAACCGGTATCTCATAGAACGCCATTCCACAGGCGTCGCGATCCATATCTGGCAATGTGCGACTCGCCATGCTCCCCGATGTCGAATGCGGGCCCCTCCCGCCGCGCCGTTCTGCGATTCCAGGTAGCCTGCCACCAGCCTGGAATCGCGCCGCGCTAATATGTCCACCCAACCGACGCGGCGGTCGTGCACCGTCGATGCGGCCTCCAACCGGTGGTGCAATTCCTCCGCGGCCTTTCGTCCAGGGCGCGCGCGCTCCCTCGCGCACGTCGGCTTTCGGTAAACATCAATCGCCTTGTATTGCGCCCGTCATAGGTCAAGAGACGCCCCGGCCGCAAAATATGGACGTCCTTGAACAAGGTAAGATCGCCGGTTGGATAGCCCAACGTCAAAAACTCGGCCACGCCGAGATCGTCCAGCGCCAGAGACAGCCCCCGAACCGCCAGCAGGCTTGTCAGTTGCGAGGTAAATATGAGCGAGCCGTCGCACAACGTCCAATACAGGTTCCGCGCGCCCGCCTTGTCCGTGGCCATAAACGCCGTGCGCACGGCGGCATCCCACACGACCGCGGCGAATTGCCCCGGAGAGTAAACAGCGCCGACGCGCCGCGTATGCGATACGCCTCACGCAGCATCTCCGCCGGCGTGCGGGCGGGTCCGTCCGATCCGATGATCGCCTGCAGCGGGCCGACATCGGTCACAAAACCATCCAGCGCCACCATCACTCCGCCCGGCTCGTCCAGACACAGCGCACATTCAAATGGCGAGCCGGCAATGCCGCAGCGGGCGAAGGCGGCGCCGCCAAGCGTCGTCTGCTCCGTCGCCGTGGCCGCTCCCCAACATTGCAGCCGCGCCATGGCTTGGACGACCGACGCCGCCTCGCCGACGCTTGTTCCCACTATGCCGGCGATCCCAGGCATGAGCGCTATTGCACTCCTCTGCATCGTTCGTCGTCACCGCCTGACTCCACCACCACCACGTCCTCCGGCGGCGCCGGCGCTTCGTCCCGCAGCAACTGTGACAAGAACCTGGAAAGCGTCATAAGTTTCAGGACGCGATAGTATCCCCCCTGCATGATCCGAGCGGGCCTCAGCAGTGCGTCCGCGTAATTCGGTGCAATCAAGGCGTATTCACGCGCCAGCGCACCCAGCGCCGCCCGCGACTTTTCCGCCAGGGGCCCGCACAACGCCTCGGCATACAGCCGGTCCACTCCCCGTGCCGGCCCGCAATCCGCGTCCGTCCAGCAATCCCGCAGCCGCCTTCCCAGCTGTATCGCCCGAAACAGCCGCGTTTCCCAGCGCATCGAAATGCGATGCCCCGGATGCGCGATGTCAGCCAAGCTCGGGAACCGCCGGTTCAGCAGCTCCGCGTAGGTCTTCCGATAGCGCTTGTACTCGACGGGCTGCGCCAGCAGAAACTCAAGCACGTCGTCATCCGCGTAGGGATAAAGAGAGGGAAGATAAGCCTCCGAGATGCTCATCACCCGCAATGTGCGCCGGCGCTGTCGCTGCCGCAGTTCGTGGAGCATCCACAGATTGGGCAGCGCCTCGCATTCCAGATCACGAAAGGCCCGCCGGTAATTGTCCTCGACCACTCCGCGCACGCGCGCGTAAAATTCGCCATGAAAAACCGCCGCGGCATCCGCCGCCCCCATCATCTCCCACTTATCGGCGCGGAATTGCAGTCCGCATAGTTCCTCGCGGCCCCGCGCCCCGTAAAATGACGGATGCAGCGGCGCCCCTGATAGGACATCCCCACCAAATCCCCAGAATAGCGCCTCATCGCGCTCCGCCGACGCCTCGGCCAGCGATCGGAACTCGCATGTGTTGATCCCCCCGTCCGAAATCCACGCGCACTCCTCCATCCGATCCGCAAGGCCCTCGCTCCCTATCCGCACCCGCTCGTGGCGCATCCCGACCGCTTCCGCGACCAGCCCCCCCACGCGTGCCTCGCCGCGCGCCCCCTCATCACCGAACGTGTAGGCCCGGCAGCACGCCTGACCCTGTTCCGCCAGCACGCCCGCCAGTAATCGCGAGTCCCTCCCTCCAGACAACCCCAGACCGAAGGCGCCGCCCGCCACCATGTGTCGCCCAACCGCCACGTCCAGCCGCGCACTCAACTCCGCCACGCAATTCCCCAACGTGCGCGCAGGCCGATCCTCGCCCATGTCTGCGGTCCACCACCGCGCCACCCGCACGCCGCCGCCCGAAAACGTCAGCACGGATCCCGGCATCACCAAGCGCACGCCCTCAAGTATGGTCCGATCTTCCAGCGCGTATCCCAGGGTCAGGTATTCCGCCAGCCCCTCATCGTCTCCGCGCAACCGCAACCCCGCGACCGACCTCAGGCTCCGAAGTTCGGATGTAAATATGAAATCTCCGGCCACGATCGTCCAATAAACGTTGCGCGTCCCAAGACGGTCGGTCACCAGGTGCAACGTTCGCTCAACGCCGTCCCACAGCGCGATTGCATATTGCCCCCGCAAGCCGCAAAGCGCCGCAATCCCCTGCCTCCGGTACATCTCAATGATGCGCTCCGCCCAACCGCCGCCCCAATCCCCATCGATCCAGCCGTCGACCGCGCACAAGATGCGCCCCTCCCTGCTCGTAAACGGCTCGGTCTGCAATATCGCCCCATCAATCCCGCAACGAGCAAAAGCCGCCCCGCGCCCGACGACCAGCCGCACGCGCCGCGCCCGCCCCGCAGCCAGGCGCCGCGCCATCGCCTCCACCGTTCCGGCTCCACGCTCGCGGCGCATCCACGCTATGCCGCAGATTCCCGGCATCCCCGTTCCATCCCTTCAGCTCCGATACTCGCTCCAAACGCCCCGATAGCTCGAAAACCGAACACAGGGACGCCTCTGCAGAGCATCCACCACGTCTTCAACCAACTGCAACTTCCGGGCGTCGTTGTGATACCGATGATGCAGCAATACCACGATCACCGGTATGAACCTTTCAAATCGTTCAAAGTGCCCAAGCATGGAGGACTCCGTCTCGAACTCGCACTCCGTCCCATAATCGTCATAGTACTTCTTGATGAACGAAATGGCCGAGTCGATCTCGAACATCCGGGTGCGTGGATAATTCCTCAAATGGTTCGAAATCCCCCGCCCGAAAAGCTGTCCCCGGCCCAGCAGCCGCCCGACCGCGTAAAACAAACGCCTGGAAAGGCGATAGTTGTAATGTGCGCAGAACACCTTGTATCCGAGCGCATCACACGCCCGCACCGTGTCCTGTTTGTAAACGCCGAAGGGAATGGTGATCATGGGGAAAAAGTCTTCGCCGAAAAGCTCCTCCATCCTCGCCCGGCCCCGCGCCAGGTCATCATACTGCTCGCCATAGCTGCGGCCGTCGCCGAACTCGCCCCGGCCATGCTTCGCGTGGTTCCAGCCGTGTTGCACGATCTCGACCAGCCCGCCATGCTCCCGCCGCATTTGCTTCAACCACGCAACGCACGCCTCCGAGACGTTTCCCGGCTCCACGGTATGTGTAATCGATATGCCGCGGTCCAGAAAGATGCGCGTCACGTTGCGAAGCTCGGGCGTCAACGCGTTCACGTCATCATTGCGGAACAGCACCGTGATGTCGCCCATCGCCGTCAATCTCGTTTCCCCGCGCCTGCCCCGGGCTTCTCGATCAGACACTCGATCACCTTCTGCTTGCCCGCCGGCGTCGTGTGTAGTTTGGAATCGTAAACCACGTCGATGCGCATGTCCTCCCCGAGTCCCGCGTGCATGAGCTCCAGCATCCTCTCCACGTCCGCCTCGACCGGCTCTCCGTCAGGGCGAATCGTCACCACCAGGTGGTCGATGCGGTCCTGCAAGACGTGCCAGCCCGCGATCCACGGCGTGCGATAGAACGGCTCGAAATGATTGAAAAACGCCCCGTGGATCTCGCGCCCATCGGGTGTGTAGATGAAATCGCGCGCGCGCCCCATGATATTGCCGATACGAAGAAGCCCCCTCCCGCACGCGCACGGCTCCCGCGTCAGACGCCCGAGATCCCCGGAATCATACCGTATGAACGGCATCGCATAATTCTCCAGATTCGTCCCGATCAAACGCCCGGTCTCCCCTTCCCCTACCGGCTCCCCTCTCTCGTCCACTACCTCCAGAAAGGCGTTTTCCATCGCGTAATGCAGCCCCGTGTGTTGCTCGCACTCAAACGCGGCCAGACACGACTCATTGTTGCCGTAGGTGTCAAACACCCTGCAGCCGAACCCCCGCTCGATCACCCCGCGCTGCTGCAAAGGCAGGACCTCCGCCGTCGTAAAAACCGCCTTGAACTGCACCGAAGCGCCCCGTGAAATCAGATACCGCGCGAACAAATACGCCGCCGACGCATAACCGTAGAGATACTTCGGATGTCCGGGCGTCCCCTGCAGGTATGTGAGATATCCCGCCATCTCCTCCTCGGACAAATGATACGCGCGCAATTGCGTAATGCCCATCAATTGGTAGTAGATTCGCTGACGCAACGGCGTCACCTTCGGCATCAACGCGCCTCCCGACAGTATCAACAGGGGATCGCCCAGTTGGAAACCGGCGACCGCGAAAGCCCGCCACGCGTTGGGCCAGCCGCAACTGTGAGCGTCCCTGTCCCAGAAAAACACCAACGGCTGCCCCGTTGAACCGCTCGTTTGATTCCGCCGGGGAGCAAAGTCCTGCTTATTACGCGCCTGCAACGCCTCGAAATTATCACGAATGATCGCCTTCGTCAAAATCGGCAGGGCGCGCAAATCCCCGAACTCCTTGAAGTCCTCAGGTTTGAAGACCAACTGTCGAAAACCCAGCATGGTAGGGAACGTTGTGATACGCGTGTCCTCAACAGCCGCTGAATCTTCTCCCGTTGTGCGCGCTCAAGCTCATCCGCCGGCCGCCACTGCGACTCCATCTGCTGATGGTAGTTCCGCACCATATGCGTGCGCTTCTGCCAATCGACGAAACGAAGCGCCAAGCCGCGGCGCAGCCGGGATCCGACGCTCACTTCCGCACCACCTCATCGTTTCCCAAAAACATCTCCACCACCCGCTCCACGTAGTGCGCCCACGTCTCCCCCTGCACACGCGCGACTCTCGCCCGCTCCTTCTCCGGCGAGTTATTCCGCAACTCGCGCTCAATGGCGTCCAAAAACTCCTGTGGAGTAGCCGCTATCGAGATCACATCGGAGTACTCCTCCACGATCTCCGGAATCGGCACGGACACCGTCGGCTTGCCCATCGCCAGATATTCCTTCGTCTTGTACGGACTGCAGTAACTGATCCATTCCGTCAGTTTCCAGAACAGGAGGCACACGTCGAAATGCCGAGCATAAGCGGGGATTTCCTCGTATTTTTTGAACCCGGCCAGAATCACGTTGCGAAATTTCTCCGCCAGCGCCAACACGTCGTTGTGCATCGCCTTGCCGATGAGAAAGAACGACCAGTCCGGCCTGCGCTCCGCGCAGTACGCCAGCAGCTCCAGGTCGTTCGAGTCCGTGAGCGACCCGTGGTAACCGATGATCGGATGCGGCACGCGCGCGATGTCCGCCGGAGTCGGCAGAGCCGCGATGCGCGCCGGATTGAAGTGCTCGAAGTCCACGGCATGCGGCAGGTAGTGCACGCGCCCTTTGCGCGTGCGCCCCTGATAATACCGGAACAGCGGCCGCGACACGCACATGACGTGATCCGCGCGCCGCGTCAGCATCTCGTCAAAGCGCGTGAGCGTCTCCCGGGCCTTGATATATCGCGAGGCGTCGAACTTGTCCGTCACGCTGTACACGAGGCAGGCGTAATCAAGCCCCTCGACGATGGACGCCGCCGCCGCGTTCGACACCCATAGGATGGGACTGCGCAGGCCCAGCAGACGCCGCAATATTTTAATCTGTGTTTGCAACCACCACGTATTCAACCTCAACAGCCACGGGCGTCCCGTAAAGAGCGTCAACGGAGTAAAAACATAAAGATTAGGCATCGGCTTGCGAAGCACGCGCAGGAAGCTGGGCAGCTTCCGCGCCACGCGCCGAAAGAAGTTGCGCGAGAACACCTTCCGAGGAATGCTCGTGGCCACCGAATTGATGAAAAGCACGGGGGTATGCTTGGAAAACTCCATTGCCAGACGCGCCCAATCCGCGGGATTCGAGGTCCACCAGTCGCCCGGAGCGAAATAGACCACCGGATGCTCCGACAACCGGACAGGCGCGGGTCTGACATGGTCGCCTGCCCGCGTTTCCGCCGTTTGCAGGCCCTCCTGCAACGTGGCCGTGTTGAATTCCGCTTGCATCGTGGATTGCCTTCCTCTTCCGCCGCTTACTTCTTCACCATGTATTCGATCACCGCTTCGGTCTCAAAACCAACCCGACGGTACAGCGCGCGCGCCCGCTCGTTACTGTGCAGCACCGAGAGATGCACATTGCGCCGCCCTGCTATCGCGGCGTCGATCAACATCGCCCCAATGCCCTTCCCCGAAATCCTCCTTGACCATGATGCCTAAATCCCCGCCCCGCCTCTCAGCAACAACAGAATCCCAGCTCTCCGTCGCTCTTCGCCACCTTGATATGCACACGCGCCGGCAGAAGCCCCGCCAGCGGCGTCTGCGACAATCTCGCGATCCACCACCACTTGCGGTTGGCGAAAATCGTCGGGTCGCGAAAATCACTCTTCAGCTGCTCCGAACTCTGTTCGTACAGCCGCCGGATGGCGCCCACTTCTTCGAATCGAATATCCTCGATCAGAATCGCCA
Organism: bacterium; assembly: GCA_015075175.1. Lineage (GTDB taxonomy): Bacteria > Hinthialibacterota > Hinthialibacteria > H5-UNCL2 > H5-UNCL2 > H5-UNCL2. The sequence continues at coordinate 96,766 of JABTUV010000004.1, read as the reverse complement.
CAAGCCGCTCCTAGTCCGCGGGAAAACTGCGAACGGCATCGACCACGTAATCAATCTCCTCCGCCGTCAGGTCGGCGAAGAGCGGAAGCGTGATCATCGTCGGGTAAACCGCGCGCGCCGTCTCGCATGGTTCGCGGTGGTGGGCGAAGAGCGGATGCAGGTTCAGGGGCGTGTAGTGAACCCCGGTGGCGATACCGCGCCGCTTCAGCTGCAGAATCAGGTCATCACGCCGCGCCGAGCGCACCCCGAAAAGCCAGTAGGATGAGTTCCCCGACAGGTCATAGGGCAGCAGCGGCCGCAGATGATCGACGCCCGACAACCCCTCCAGGTAGCGGGCGATGTGCGAACGCCGAAGGGCGTTCATGTTGTCGAGCTTCCCCAGCTGCACAAGCCCGATGCTCGCGCATAAGTCGTTCATGTTGTACTTGTAGCCCACCATGTGGATCTCATAGTACCAGTGATGCGCGTCCGCCGTCTTGTCGGTATAAAGCGCGTTGCGCCGCCAGGTGTCCTTGTCGATGCCCACCCAGCGCATGGGACGCAGCGGCTCCAGCAGCTCGGGATCGTTGGCGACCAGCATGCCCCCGTCCCCCGTCGTCATGCTCTTCTTTTCTTCAAAAGAAAAACAGCCGATGTCGCCCCAGGTGCCCAGTTTCCTGCCCCGGTATTCACCGCCCGCGCAATGCGCGCAATCTTCGACCACCTTCAAGTTGTGCTTTCGCGCAATCGCCAACAAGCGCTCCATCGGAACCGGATGCCCGCCCATGTGCACGGCCACCACAGCCACGCAATCCGGCGTGATCTTCCTCTCCAGGTCCTCCAGATCGAGTCCGAGCGTGTCTTCGTCACAGTCAACGAACACAGGTTCAAGCCGGTTGTACAACGCGGCGCTGGCGGAGGCGATGAAGGTCATCGCGGGTACCAGCACCTTCTTCCCCTCGGGAAAACGCCAGGCCGCCAGCGCCATGTGCAACGCCGCCGTGCCCGAGTTCACGCCCATTGAAACGGCGCTTCCGATGTACTTGGTCCATGCCTCCTCGAATTCACTCACCTTGGGTCCGAGACCGAGCCAGGCGCGCTCGAACGCGCCCCGCACGGCATCCAACTCCTCCGGTCCCAGGCTTGGCTTGAACAGACGTACCTGCATCGCTTCCCTTCCCTCTACGCGCCGGTCCAGCGCGGATGATTCCTGTCGCGTTCCGATATCACCGTCACCGGCAGCGGCCACGCAATGCCGAAGGCCGGATCGTCACGCGCCGCGCCGCCCTCGTGGTCGGGCGCGCATAGCATTCCGTGACCTGGTAAAACACCTCGCTCTCGTCAACCAGGGTCTGATACCCGTGCGCGCACCCCTCCGGAATGTAGAGCATGACTCCGTTGTCCGCGGACAGTTCCACTCCGTACCACTTCAGGTAACTGGGCGACTCCGGGCGCAGATCAAGCGCCACGTCGAAGACCGCGCCGCGCGTGCAGCGCACCAGCTTGTTCTCCGCGTACGGCGGCTTCTGATAGTGCATGCCGCGCAGCGTTCCGGCTCGGCGATTGTACGATATGTTGGCCTGGCACAAATGCGTCGAAAGTCCGTGAGCCTCGAACTCCCGCCGGCACCATGCGCGCGCGAAAAACCCGCGTTCGTCGCCGCGCTTCTCCAATTCGATCCGATACACGCCGCGCAGCGGGGTGGCATGAAACTTCATCGCCGCGTCTCCAGTGCCCGGCCTACACTCGCGCCCTCAAAGGCTTCGATCTGACGCACGGTCAACGCGCGCATGTCGTCGCACCCGGCGTAATATTCTCGATACCACTCCACCGTGGCGCGGATCGCCTGCGCGCAGTCATACACCGGATGCCATCCCAGTTCATGCTCGGCTTTTTCCGAATTCAACCTCAAGAGCGTCGTCTCGCGCCGTGCGTCGGGCGTGGAGACGTCTTTCCACTCCCCGCCGCCCCACGCGCCCAGAACCAGTTCCACCAGTCCCCGCACGCTGCACCCGCTGCGAGGGTCCGGACCGAAGTTCCACGCGCACGCACACCCGGCGTCACCGCTCCACAAGCGCCCCGCCAAGAGCAGGTATCCGGCCAGCGGCTCCAGCACGTGCTGCCACGGCCGCACCGAACCGGGGTTGCGCACGGGAACCGCCCGGCCCGAGGAGAGCGCGCGAACCGCGTCCGGGACAATCCGGTCCTGCGCCCAGTCGCCGCCGCCGATTACGTTCCCAGACCGCGCCGTGGCTATGAGAGTCCTGCCCCCGCCCTTGAAAAAGGCATCATAGTAACTCGCCGCCGCCAACTCCGCGCACGCCTTCGAGCTGCTGTACGGATCATGCCCTCCCAGTCGGTCCGACTCCCGATAGCCCCACACCCACTCGTGATTCTCATACACCTTGTCGGTCGTCACCACCACCACGGCGCGCGCGCAGCCGACCGTTCGCAGCGCCTCCAGAAGGTTCACCGTCCCGCCCACGTTGGTGTCGTAGGTCAGCTTGGGCTGGTCATAGGAGCGTCGCACCAGCGGCTGCGCCGCCAGGTGAAATACGATCTCCGGCTGGAGCCTGCGGACCAGCCGCAACAGTGCATCATAGTTGCGAATGTCCTCAATCGTCTCGTCCACCCGCTCGCGCAACCGCAAAACGTGATAAAGAGCGGGATCCGTATCGGGCGCAAGGGCATAGCCGAAGACGCGCGCGCCCAGCCGTTCCAGCCACGTGCACAGCCAGCCCCCCTTGAAGCCGCTATGTCCCGTCACCAGCACCCGCCGGCCGCAAAATGCCGCGCCTTCGATCCTCACCAGCGCCTCCATGCCGCCGCATTCTTCTCCCAGAGACCATTGAGCAGTTGATACTCGCGACTCGTGTCCATGCACTGCCAGAAGCCGTCGTGCCGGAAGGCCGCCATCTCCCCGTCGGCCGCAACCCGGCGCATCACCTGCGACTCGAAGTCCAGGTTCGGATCATCGTTCATGTATCGGTCGAAGATGCGCCGGTTGACCACCATGAACCCGCCGTTGATGTATCCCTCCGAAGTCTGCGGCTTTTCGCTGAAACTCTCCACCAGGTTGCTCTTGATGTTGATTTCACCGAAGCGGCTGGACGGGCGCACCGCCGTGACGGTGATGGTCCGGCCGTGCCGGCGGTGGAACTCCAGCAGCGCCGCCAGGTCCACGTCGGACACCCCGTCCCCGTAGGTCAGAAAGAAGTCCTCTCCGTCGATGTACTTCTCGATGCGCCGGATGCGGCCGCCGGTGTTGGTGGTCAATCCCGTATCGGCCAGCGTGACCTTCCAGTCGTCCTCACAGTGGTTGTCGTGAAACTGCACCGCGCCGTCCGAAAGACTCACAGTAATGTCTGAGTTGCGCTCGCGGTAGTTGATGAAGAAATCGATGAAGTTCTCCTTCTTGTATCCGAGACACAGGACGAAGTCGTGATACCCGAAGCAGGCGTAGCACTTCATGATGTGCCAGACGATGGGATAGCCCCCGATGGGGACCATGGGCTTGGGCAGCATCTCGGTGAGCTCGCGCAGGCGCGTTCCCATGCCGCCGCAGAGAATGACCGTCTTCATGGCCGAATGGCTCCCTCGATCATGGAGTAGGCGCCCCCGAGCGGGAACGCGAGGCAGCGAGCGTGGGCAGCCCGCGCAGCGGCGTCCGCGCCGGCGCCGCCTCCCGCTGCACCACCTTGTGCGCTATGTCCACCAGCGCCCACAGGAGGAAAAAGTCCGTGTATCCGCCCCCGGCGTTGCCGCTGGTTCCGTACTTGAAGAGATACGCTACCAGGAGCATGAACAGCCACATCCCCCAGCGTCGCGCCTCGCTGTTGCTCGCGTTGAGCCGCCAAAGATCGTAGGCCCGCAACACCTGCCGCAGCACCAGTACCACCCACAGGAGCAGCACCGGCACGCCGAACAGCGCCGCCATGCCCAGGTAGACGCCGTGTGTGTCGCCGCGCCTCACGCTGCTCTTGGCGTCCTCGTCGGCCGTCACGGGAAAGTCGTTCATCGACCCCCAGATTGGATTGCGCCGAATCACATACCACTGCACGTCCCACATCTCCCGCCGCGAGTACGTGTCCGACTGGTACTCGGGATTGTCCGGCGCAAGGATCGACAGAAAGCGCTTGGGTGTGGCCGGCAACCCCTCCAGAAGTTCCGTATTGACCGCGAAGAAGCCCAGGACGCAACCCACCCCGCCCATCAGTAGGAACGCCGGCATCCAGCGCCTCCGCTCCAACACGAGATACAGCACCCAGACCAAAAGCGCCGCCAGCATGGGAGCGCGCCCCTTGGAATAGAGTATCGAACCCATGCCCGCGATCATCATCACCGTCCGCCAGCGCGTCCCCGCCGACATGAACACCAGCGCGAAGATGAACAGATGCATTCCCATGTCCCCCAGCACGATCAGGCGCAAACCCTCTCCCCAGTAACTGTTGGCGTCGTAGGCCATGATCTGGCTGCCGTAGGAGTCCCACGGCACCTTGTCGATTTTCAGCGGGATGCGCAGGCATGTAAACACCACCTGAAAGATGATGAACCCGAGATAGATTCTCTGAAACCGTCGCAGCTTGGCGGCGTCGCTGATGACGAGCGGCGCCACGTAGTACAGAAGCACGTTGACGGCGATGCTGTAATACAACCGAAACCCCCCCGTCGGCAGGCGCGTGGCGGTCAACTGATAGAGGATCTCGTCCAGCCGCGGATCGGTGAATACGTGCAGGATCACGAGAAACAGCATGGCCGCTGGCAGAAGGCTCATCTGCCGCAGGCGCGGCGTCAGGGTGCGATGCACCACGCACAACCACAGGCACAGGCATGCCATAGGCGGCAGCGCGAGATCCAGAAGCGTCCATCCCTCTGCTCCCACCATCGACAGATGTGGGAGAAAAGGCGTCGCCAGTATCAGGAGTCCCAGTCCAACCACCATCGACGCTTGCCGGCGACCTCTCTCGCCGGCGGTCAGCGCAACTCCCGACGTCCGGCGCGCGGCGAGGACGCGCGCCGGCCTTCGACGACCTAGATTGGCGACGCGGCCGCGACCGCGGAACCGGAGCGATCCCGGACGCCCTGCTCGTCATAGCGTCCACGCCGCGGCCCCGCCCAGGTGCATCAGTCCAGCGCGATCTCCACGCTCGCCCGCCGTTCCTCATCGACGCGAGGCCGCCTCAGGATCTGCACCACCCTGTCCGTCCCAGCCCGAGGTCTCCGGCGTGCGTCCCGTGCGGATGCAGTCCACGAAATGCTGGCACTCCACGCGCAGTGGCTCGACGCAGCGATGTGCGGGAATACGTCCCCGTAATGGTATGAATACTGGGCTCGGCGAACGTGTCGTAGTGCGAGGGTCCCTCTGCGCGCTTGTCGTAGATCTTGATCTTCTCCAGCGGCTCGATGTCGTCGTAGACCAGCATCTTCTTGTCCCCGACGATGGTCATCTCGCGGATCTTGTTGGGATCCAGCCAGCTGCTCTGGATGGTGGCGAACCCGCCGTTGCGGAAGTCAGCGAGATGTTGGTCACGTCCTCGATGCCCGGCGCCACGTGCCTGCCCTGGCAGTTGACCCGCGCCGGCACCTCGCCAGAAGATACAGGATGATCGGATGTCGTACGGCGCCAGGTCCCAGGCCCGTTGATATCCTTCTAAAACAACCCCAGATTCAGGCGCCGCGAGCTGATATAGAGAATCTCGCCCAGGTCCCCCGCGTCCACGATCTCCTTGATGCGCCTCACCACCGGCGTGTAAATGAACGTGTGGCCCACCATCAGCGTGCGCCGGACCTCCTCGGCCAGCCGGATCAACTGGCGACACTCGTCCGCCGCTGGCTGGCCATGGGCTTCTCGATGAAGACGTGCTTGCCCGCGGCCAACGCCTCCCGCGCCAGCTCGTAATGGAAACGCACCGGCGTCGCCACCGCCACCGCCTGCACCTCCCCGTCCTCCACCACGCGCCCGAAATCCGTCACCGCCTCCACCCCGGGATACAACTCCACCAGGTGTGACAGCCGATCCCCGTCCAGGTCGCACACCGCCTTCACCCGGCAGTCGTGCAACGACCGGAAGTTCCGTACCAGGTTCGGACCCCAGTAACCGCAGCCAACGACCGCAATGTTAAGCATTTTCCTGCGCCTCCACCACGGTCGGACGGGGCCGGGCCACCGTCGCCTTGCTGTAAAGCTGCGACATGACCACCGGCACGGTCTTCAGAATGATCTTCATGTCTAAAAGAAACGACCGCTGGCAGGCGTAGCGGATGTCCAGCCGGATCATCTCCTTGAAAGTGGTGCGGTTCTTGCCGCTGACCTGCCACAGCCCGGTCATGCCCGGAACCGCGTCAAAGCGCATCGAGTGCCAGCGCAGATACTCCTTGACCTCGTAGGGAATCGGCGGACGCGGTCCCACCAGGCTCATCTCGCCGCGCAGCACGTTGAATAGCTGCGGCAGCTCGTCCAGGCACGCCTTGCGCAGAAAGCGCCCGAACGGAATGATCTGCGGGTTGTTGTCGTCCAGCTTCTGCATCGGCTGGTCGCCGTCGGGCGCCCCTTCTTTGCGCGTGGCGATCAATCGCGCCAGGTGCTGCTCGTGGATGGAGGCGTCGAAATTGACGTGCATGGTGCGGAACTTGTACAGCGTGAAGGCGCGACCCAGGTAGCCCACCCGCTGCTGCCGGAAGAACACCGGCCCGGGCGACACCAGCTTGATCAGCGCCGCCACCGCCAGCATGATCGGCGACAGGAAGAGGAGGGCCGTGAGCGACATGACGATGTCGGTGCTGCGTTTCCACCAGGGCAGCGAACTGCGCAGCAACCGCCCCTCGATGCGGGCCATATTGGAGCGCGCCTTCTGGCGGTCCGGTTCGGGCGCCGGCGGCTCGCCGTCGATGGCCACGTTGGGATAGGTCGCCGCCTCGCACACGATCTCCGCCGGCTTGCCGTTATGAATGTGATACCCCGAGGCCAGCTGCCGGAACTGCTCGCGCACCGTGCGAATCACCCGTTCGGCCTTGCCCGCGTCGGTATTGTGCAGGAGCAGTCCCAGTTGCAGCCGTTCGCCCGAACGATGCCACCCCCGCGTGTCGCTGCCCCGGCTGCACCGCACCACGATCGAACCCAGCACCTCCAGCGCCAACTCCCGCGAGCGATGGTCGCCGGTGGTGTTGACCACGTCGAAGACGAGCAGCGTGAACGGCACCAGCGTGCGGTCCGCACGCATTTTCTCCTTGCGGCACTCGGCGTGAAACAGTTCGCTCGGCAAGAGGCCGGGAATGCGTTCCTCCAGGCTCTTGACGGTCCGTTTCTCGGCCCACATCTCTTTGAGAATCTTGAACATGAAGTTCGTGCTCCTCCGTCGGCTCCGACTTCCCCGGGGAGCCGGCTCACACCCGTCAGGGTTCCGTATCCACCGCGCTCCGCCGTCGCTGCTCCCGGCGATCGGCAGGACGCCTTGCCACTAAAAGCGTCGATATATGAACTCGGGTACCGGGAAGCGGCGCTTGTTCAGCACCACCCCCAGCACTTTCCCGCCTTGTTTCTCGATCCTGCGCACCACGTGCTCGGCCACCTGCCAGCGCGTCTTCTCCGCCTCCACGACCAGCACCACGCCGTCCGTCTTAGGGGACAGCGCCAGCCCGTCCGACGACTTCGTCCCGGGCGGCGTGTCCAGGATGACGAGATCAAATTCACTCCGCAACTCCCCGAACAGGTCCCCCAGTTGCGGTGCGTCGAAGACCGGCGGCGCGGCCACGTTGTTGCTGGAGAACTGCGTGATGTACAAGTTGCTCGTCTCCACCTGGTACAGCGCCTGGTCGATCTCCCGCCCCTCGCGGATCACCTGCCTCCAGTCCATATCGGGGCGGATGCCGAAAAAGCCCGATTGCACCGGCCTGTGCGGATCCGCGTCCACCAGGAGCACCCGCTTGCCCAGCTTCAGGGACGCGACCCGCGCGAACTCCCGCGCCAGCACCGACGTGCCCTCGCCCGGTTTCGACCCGATGAACTGGATCACCTTGCCCGAATCCATCGGCAGCATCGCCGTGATGTTCTGGTAGAGACCGACCATGGTCTCCTCCAGCGTGCTCTTGGAGACCTCCAGGCGCGCGGGCAGCGTCAAGGCCCGCGCCTGCCGCTGTTCCTGTTGGAGGCTCCGTTCCTGGCTCGCCTGCTCCAGCGCCTCGAAGATCTTGGTCATAAGACTCTTTTCTCTGCGTGTGACTTCCGCAAGTTTTTCACTTGCCGCCGATCTCCATCATCGCCGGCGCGGATACGTGCAGCGCCGGAAAACGAATCACGTCGCCCACCATGATCCGGTTGACGTCCGCGATCTGCGGATTGGCCTCCCGCACCAGCTCCAGCACTTGGCTGTTGGAAAAGCCGTAAACCTCGACGCACAGCCGCGACAAAAAGTCCCCCTCACGCACGATTCGCGTCACTCCCCGCCCCGAGGTCACCTGGAAGATCGGAGGTTGCACCACGGAAACTAGGGGAACCGCCAGCGCGGGAGGTTCCACCACTTCTGCCCTCGTCGCCGTCTCCATGACGGCCGCCGGCAGCACGCTCTCAGCCGTCGCGGGCGTCAGCGCCACGGGCGCCGGCAGGGGCGTCGGCGTCGCCGTCGCAGCCGGTTCCGGCGTGGGCGTCGGCGTCGCGATAGGCTCTATCACCGGCTCCTCGGTCGCATGGAGACCCGCCATCCGCGGCCGCCCCGGCGCTTCCACCGCCACCGGCTCATCCTCATCCGTCGCCTCGCGATTCACGTCCACCACCGGCGTCGGCGACGGTTTGACGGCCGGCGCGGGCACGGGCGTCCGCGCTGCCGGCTGCTCCGCCTCGTTCTGCCCCACCCGCAGGCCCAGGTCCTCCATCCATCCGCGGCCGTAGGGTGAGGCGGCCACGCCCAAAAATCCCAGCGCCACCACCGCCGCCGCGTACCGCCACAGCCGCGACCCGCGATGCGCCGAGCGCCCCTCGTAATCCGCGATGACTTCTTTCACGATCTGCGCCGTTACCGGCTTGGTCTGCGAGCCGAAACCCGCAATCAGCGCATTGTCGCACAGTATGTTGATCACCCGCGGACTGCCCTGTGCGTAATCCACGATCCGCCGTAGCGCCGTCTTGGTGAACAAAGGCTCGCGCGATAAAACCACCTTCTCCAGCCGAAAGTTGATGTATTCGTAACTGTCGCGCGCCGACAGCGGCGCAATCTTGGCGCGAAAGGCGATCCGCTGCCGCAGTTGCCGCAGCTCCGGCAGGTTCAACTTGGCCTCCAGCTCCGGCTGCCCCACCAACACGATCTGCAAGAGCTTGTCCTGCGTCGTCTCCAGGTTGGACAACATGCGCAGATTCTCCAGCGTCTTGATCGGCATGTTCTGCGCCTCGTCGATGATCAGCACCACGTTGTGGTCGGCGCGGAACTCCTCGATCAGCACCTCGTGCAACCGGTGCACCATGGCGTGAACGTTGTCGCTGCCCGCCTCCACCCCCAGCTCCATCAAGATGGTCGAAAGCAGCTCTTTAAACGACAGATTGGCGTTGAAGATATAAATGGGCCGCACCCGCGTCCGGTCGATCCGCTCCAGGTAGGCCCGCACCACCGTCGTCTTGCCCGTCCCCACCTCGCCGGTGATCGCCACGAATCCCTTGCGCTGCTCGGTCCCGTAGATGACCGCCCCCAGCGCCTCCTTGTGGCCGCGCGACAGGTACAGAAACGCCGGATCCGGCGTGATATGAAACGGCTCCTTCCTGAGATTGTAAAAACTCAGATACATTTCTTGAATTCTTTTTCCGTCACAGTCGCCAGTACCGGCAACCCAAGATGCTTCTCCACGTCCTCCGTGGTCTTGATCGACTGGTCCAGATACTCCATGACAAACGCGAAAGCCACGCCCCCGAACAGCCCCAGCATCACGCCCAGCACCAGGTTGAGCTTCTTGCGCGGCTTGATGGGTTCGACCGGAAGGGTGGCGGCCGTCACCACGCTCACGTTGCTGACCTTTTCGCGGTCCAGGTCGGCGGACGACTGGGCGCGCTGATAGCTGGCGACTTCGTTGTTGAAACTCGCCTTGGCGACCTCCACTTCGCGCTGCAATTGGGCCAGCTGCGGTTCCAGCGCCGTCAGCCGCGCCAGCTCCGCCTCCGCCTTGAGCAGTTCGTCCTCAAACTCCTTCTGGCGCTCCTGCTGCTCGGACAGGATGGCCCTTTCCGTCGCCAGGCTGGCCCGCAACGCCTGATGCGCCGGGTTGGGCGCGTGGATGGTCTCGTTAGTGGACGCCGGCTCCGCCCGCAGCGCCGCCTCCAACTCCTTGATCTGCGCCCGCACGTCCTTCAGCTGCGGCACGTCGTCCTTGAACTTGATCGCCAACCCCTGCTCCTGCGTCTTCAGCTCGGCCAGCTTCTTCTTGAACTCCTCCACCACCGGGTTGGCCCGCGTGCCCTGCGACTGCATGATGCGCTCCGGCTCGCGCGACAGGCTCTGCTCGATCACCGCCACCTTGGCCGTCGAGCCGAGGACCGCGCTGCGCGCGTCCGTCAGGTCCTTCTTGAGCTGATCGCGCCGCTCCAGGAGCAGGTTCTTCTGATGCTCCATCGAGGTGATAAAATTGGCCGACATGAACTGTTGCAGGTTGCCTTCCGCCGTCTTCAAGGCGACCTCGGCCGCTTCCTTCCGCCGCAGGAACAACTCCGGCGTGGCATCCGACACGTGGATCTTGATGTACAGGTCCTGAAAATGCGCCAGCGCCCGTTCCAGCGCCTTTTGGGCGACCACCGGATCCGGCGCATCCAGCGTCATGTAGATATTGGTGCTCTTTTGCGTGGAATCACGGCCAGGTTGGAGCGAAACACCTGGATGGCTTGGTCGCGCAGGGTCACCGGCCGACCGCCGCCGCCCAGCATCCGCTTCACGCCCAACAAAGCGCCCTTGCCTGCGCCCACGGCGCGTGCCAGGAGTCCCGCCTGCGCCCCGCCTCCACCCTCCTCCGAGCCCGGCTTTATTCCCGACAGAAACCACTCGGCCCCGATGTCGTCGATCACCAGCCCCGCCAGCGTGGGTCCCTCCAGGATGGCGATCCCCGAATTGATCTCCTCTTCCGCACTGCGCGACGGCGGAATCACCGGCCCCTGGGTGGTCGAGACCGCCGCATCCGTCATCGACGACTGCCGGCCTCCGATCTTGATGAACAGCTCCGCTTCCGCCTGGAACACTTCCGGCGCCGTCAGCGAATACACGATGGACGCGGCTACGACCAGCACGAACACCGCCGCGATCTTGTACTTGTTGCGGAACAGCACGTAGAGAACGTCCCGCAGCGTGCTGTCGCGCGCGCCCGTCGCTTCCAACTCCAGGGCGGGTTTTCTGGCTTCCTGTTGTGTTACCATACGCGTCTCATCCCCGTTCCGGCTATTGCGACACGGCCACGCCCAGATAGGCCAGGTCGCCGCGCGGAATCATCCGGTTGATGTGTTTGTCGATCCAGATATTAGCCCGATCGATGCCGGTCTGCGGGACCAGCACCATGTCCTTGGGCGCCAGTGTCACCGCCTCGCCGCTTCCTGCCGTGAACTGCTCCTCCAGGTTGACCGACGCCATGTAGCGCTTGCCGTCCTTGTGCCGCACGATCACCACGTTCGTCAAATCGCCGCTCTCCTTGAGCGGCCCGCCCGCGGCGATCAGCGCCTCCAGGATCGTCATGCCCGGCTCCATGTCGATAAGCCCCGGCGTTTTGACTTCTCCGCCCACGTAAATCTTCTGATTGGCCAGCGTGCGCACAATCACGGTAATCACCGGCTCGCGCAGCTTCTCCGCGTACAATTCGGTCAGCTTCTGGTCCAGTTCCGCCGGCGTCAGGCCCGCCGCCATGACCTCGTCGACCATCTGCAGCGAGATGCGCCCGTCCGGCCGGATGACCTGCTTGTCGTCCAGCTCGGGAACCGCCTGGAATTTGATCTCCAGTTCGTCGCCGGGAGCCAGCCGCACCACGTCCCTCGGCGGCGGCGCCGGCAGCGTCGTCGTATACCTGGGTAGGTTCGAGGAACAACCCACGATTACCATGGCGGCCATTGCCGCCCCACACCAGACCGCCACAGTCCTTGCCCTGCGACCACTTACATCCACGAGGTACTCCCTGTTACAGCATCGGAATCCCATACATTTATACCTCAACTTTCCCGCCCTTTCTCCAGATTTAATGGGGAAATACAACTTTTCTGCGACTCCGGCTCAACCGCTGCTGACGACCGCGTTCGGGTCCAAGTTGCGTGCCTTGTCCAATCGCCGGAACGCGGTCGCGATCAGCTCCGTCACGGTATGGCCGTCAAACGGAAACGTGTTGACCGCGTAACGCAACCCCATGTTGTTGGTCGCCATGCGCTGCAGGCGTTCCACCGCCTTTAACGCCCCGCTGCGTTCCGTTTCGCCCATCAGGATGGCCGCGCCCTGCTCCAGCTGGAACACCTCGTCGCTGCCGCGCACGTAGTCTTTCAGGAAGTCCTGCAGGTCCATCGGCCGTTCCGTCGCAACGACTACCAGCGACAGGAATCGCCGGTAGCGCATCGCCGAGCGCATTTCGTAATCCAGCATCCATTCCAGCTCTGAGAGTCCTCGTGTCACGCTCTTATCTCTTCCGAAAAAGAATTGGTTGAAGAGCACGTCCTGGGCCATCGTTGTACCCCCGCGATCTCGTATTTTCCCCCCGCATTCCGGTTGGGTATTCCTCGCCGACGCGGTGCAAACCTCCAAGCCCGACGGGCCTTCCTGAACGAAACAGGACCAAATACTTACTATTTACCCTTGCCCGGAGCGAAGTCAACACCGTTTTGATACCGATTCTCATCTCGATGCCGATGATTGCCGTTGTGCATGTGAGAGCGGGTCGCACTATTGCGGTCGCGCGTGGTTGAGCAACTAGCAATGCTCATTCCAAACGAGGAAATCCTGAGGATTAATTCGTAAACTCCGTAATTGACTGATTTATATATCCTTATGAATCCAGCTATCCATCGCTATCTGCCGTGTAACATTTCATGAACTTACACAGTGTCGATATTGACCAACTATTGCCGATACATGCCTACCCAAATTCGTCACTTTGCGCTCATGTTGGATCTCCATTTCTGGACTGCAACTGCTTGCTGCCGCGTCGCCCCCTCTGGACTGCGGCTACTTGCCGCCGCGTCGCCCTACTCGCGCCAGCAAGCTGGCGCACTCCACACGTTATCAACGACTGCTTGCCGCCGCGTGCAACTCGCCCCTCTACCGTCCCGGCGACGACTCACGATAGAGAAACGGGAAGTTCTCCGAAAACCGCTCCTGGTACCGGTACACCTCTGAAGAGCCCACCACGCCCCGGCCCGGAGCCGGCGCCTCGCCCGACATGAGCGCCACGTTCGCCCGCAGGATGTCCCGCGTCACGGGAAAACCGACGAACCAATCGCCCCGGTACCAGTCCCGCCAACGACCATACTCGCCCTCGCGCCGCGCCGAGATCGCCGCCTCCGCCGCCGAAAGCGACGCCCTCATCTCCCGCAACGCCACATCCTTCTCCCCGCTCGCCCACGCCAGGAACGCCCGCGCGTACGCGCCCAGCATCTCGTTGGAATGCCGGTGCAATGCCAACTGAACCTTGACGTGCCCGCGGAAGAAATCCCGCCGGTCGGGAGCGATACGTCCCTCCAGCCGACCCGCCTCTTCGCTCCAGCGCTCCAGTAGGCCCTGCGACGACTGGACCATCTCCAACGCGCTCCGCCCCCGGGCGATTCCCGTCGCCGACAGCGGCGCCCCGGCGCGCATCGCCGGCGACAACTCCCGCTGCAGGATGCGAATCGTGGTATGAAACCACTGATCCCCCTGCGTCTCCCGCCGGTGGTAGGAAGATCGAAATAACCCCCATAAACCCTGGCTACCTCGGCCGCCATGGCCGCCCCGAACTGGCGCCGACTCCAATCCAGAAGGAAGGCGTCCCGGTTCTCCTGGTCGCTCTTTTCGATATAAGCCGAAGCGTCCCAGACGAACTTCATGGCGCAATCGGTCGAGAGCGGCACGGGCCGCACGTCGCTCAGGTTGACGAGAAAGAACCGGGTCGCGCCGGCGCGCACAAATCGCCCTAACTCCGCGTAGATGCGCCCGGGCGGTACCATTTCCGAAAGCTGATTGTGCCAACTCGAGAGCATCGCCGTGTGGTAGTAAACCCCCTGCCCCGCCTTCACCTGCCCGCCGTCTCGCGGAACTCCAGCCCCGTCGTCCGGCCAGACGAGCACCACGCCCGTCGGAATCTCTATGTGCCCCGCGTGGTACAACGTCGCACCTTCCATCCACAGGTTCGAGATGATCATGGCATCCGGCTGCTTCTTGCGAATCATCTCGACCTGCGCGGCAATCGCCCGGCTGATCAGCGCGCCGCGCTTCTCCGGGCTGTCCAGCGACGGATCATCCACCCAGAACGGCCGGTCGTGCTTGCCCCGGTAGCCCACCGTCCAGACGTTCTCGAACTGCGACAGGAAGTCCACGCATCGCTGCCACTCACGGGTGAGAATCTCGGGATACTCCTGGTACGAATACGGCACGTCCGCCGGCCAGCGGTAGGTGTTGAGTCCTACCACCTGGATGTGGTGCATGTTGAGCGCCAGCCCGCGCCGCGCCGCCAGCACCTGCGATTGCTCGTCGGGGAAGGCGAACGTGGCGGGCACGGCCATGTTGCCGCGCAAGCGCAGTACCGTCTCGAATATGCGGTCGTACATCTCCAGCGAAAAAACGTTCTCCCGCATGGGATCGGGGCAGAACGCGCTGAAAAGGTCCTCGTCGTTGATGAACCAGCCGCGATACTCGAACGTCGGCGGCCCGAAACGGAGGGAAAGCTCTTCGGGGACCTCGACCGTCCCCTTGAAGGCCGGCTCGTGGTCGGTCCAGAAGTACCAGGGATCCACCCCCAGAAGCTCTTCGGAGAGCGCGTAGGCCGCGTAGATCGCGCCGCGAACGTCCGATCCCGTCGCAACCAACGCCGTCCGGCCCGCCGCGTCCTTTTCCACCCGCACGACGAAGCACTCCGCGCCCGCCCACGGTTCCTTCACCAGGTCCTTCAGCCACGGACCGTCCAGTCCCAGATACACGACCGGACCGCGCCAGTTTTCAGGCGGCTCCCGCAAGACAATGGGGTCGTATCCCAGCACCTTGTACCAATCGGCGGCCACGTCGTCCAACGCTCGCTGCACCGCTTCCGGCTCGCCGGCGGACACGATCCACGGCGTATCCGCGGACAGGGTGAGACTGGCCTCGACGCAAAGCGTCGCGACGATGAAAACGCTCAGGATGAAAAAAATACGGATCATGGCCCGCCTCCGGCTCTATTGAGACTAGACTGTAATTGGTATAGACCAATACCACGGACAAAGCCCTGCGACAAGCCCAATCGCACCCGGAGCGCCCCCGGAGTACAAACTTCAGTTTGTTCCTCCGGCAGGCTGAAGCCTGTACTCCGAATGGCGCGTCAATAGCACCCCGCCGCCGGGCGCCGCCTGCTCCACTTCGAACCGCGCTCGCAGCCCTCGCAGCACGGCTCGACGATCGCGAAAATGATACAAAGCCTCCGAATCGACGCCCCCTTGCAGATAGACGGCTCGCACGTCATGGCGCTCCAGCATCCGCTCCAGCGTGCGCTCGTCGCACGGGAACCACAGCGCCGTGCGATCCGCGTGCCAGGCCACGAAACTGTCCACGTCGGTGAGTACTAGATCGCCCGGAGCCGTCGCCGAGCGCACCATGGCGACATCCCGCGAGAAATCGCCGGGACGCGGACGAGCCTGGATCACGTGAACGTTGGTCCCCAACAGCAGCAGGAGCAGGGCCGTTGCGCCCATCGTCCGCGCCCTCCCGGACGTTTGCGCAAACGCCAGGCTGATTGCGCCGACCCACAGCGGCATCAGCGTCGGATAGAGATAGCGGGGTTCCAGGTTGATGGGAGCGAGCGCGAGGAGCAGGGCGGCATTCACGGCAATCCACCATGGAAGGGCGCGCGCCTCCTCCCGCTTGCGCCATACCCAGGCAACCGCCAACCCCAAGAGCAGCGGCCAGGCGTGAAGTCCCCAATCCGACAAAAAGAACCCGCGCCACGCGGCCAGCGATTTCCCCGCCAAGGCTGCGGCGTTCTGCGCCGCAAAACTTAGCGGTTCGACCGGGCTGTCGCTGCGCGCCACCCGAAAGAGCTCATAGCCGGGCAGCCCCTTGGTCACCTCGAAGCGCGATTGCAGCGTAAAGAAGGGATCGCCCACGACCACGGCGTTGTGCACCCACCACGGCAGGACGACCGCCAGCCAGGCGGCGCCGATCGTGGTCGGCGCCTTCCACCGCAGGCGGCTTTCCGCCCCGCGCCACGCAGCCCACAGAACAAAAGGCAGGAGCATCGCCAAGGGGTACTTGAGCAGCGCCGCCAGGCCCGCCAGCCCTCCCAGCACAACGGCACCGCGCCGGGTTTTCCAAGAGTGCCCAGAGAGCCGCGCCGCCAAAAACACGCACACCAGCGCCGCCGCCGGTTCCGTCATGCCGCTGGCGGCGAACACGACCGTGGTGGGATAGGCCAGCAGCGCCGCCGCGCCCGCGGCCCGCGCCTCCCACGGTAACCTTCCGCTCCGGACGATGACGAACGCCGTCGCCGCCAGCATCGCCGCGCTGACCGCCCACACGATCCAGCCATGCGCGCCCAGAAGCAAAAAAAGCGCGCCGTACACCAGCGGCAAGAGCGGCGGGCGGTGCAAGTTGGGAGCGCGGTGCGGATCCTCTTCGCAGAACATCGCCAGCTGCAGCGGATAGACCACCGAGCTGCGAAAGCCCTCGCCCCGCGCCAGGTTGCGCCCCATCGATGCGTAATCCGCGGCGTCGCCGTTGCCGGAAACGAACGCGCGGGCATGAAAATGGAGGGAAAGGAGGACGACCAGAAGGTACGAGAGGGTCAGCGTCCCAACCACTACCGAGCGGCGCGCGCCGTCCGGATTCACCGCCCCGCGCCCGGCAGGTTCTCCGCCCCGATCGCCCACCGCACCGCCTCCAGAAGCTGCTCCGGAGTCGCCGGCTTGGGCAACAGAGCGAAGGGCGAATGTTCCAGCGCCCGGCTCATCAGCTCGCTGTCGGGATAGCCGGTAATGATGATCACCGGAATGAAATCCCAGCGCTGTCGCATCAACTTCAGCGTCTCCACGCCGTTCATCTCCGGCATCATCAGGTCGAGGATGACGAGATCGGGCGAGTTGGTCGCCATCCAAGCCAGCCCCTCCTGGCCGCCGGCCACACCGGTGACGCGAAAACCGTGGCCTTCCAGAACGCGGGCGATGAAGGTGCGCACGATCTCCTCGTCGTCGATCACGAGGATGGTCGGCCTCCGCTTCTGCTGCTGACTCTCCGCCCAGCGGTCCAGCCGGCTGCGCATGAAGCGCCACGACCCCCACTTTAAACGAAGGGATTTGCTGCTCGCGCGCCAAGCGCCGCAGCGTCTGCACGTTGATCTTCAGATACCGCGCCGCCTCTTCGGCGTCCAGCATCTCGTCGCCATGGGTGTCCTGGCTGTTACGCGAAAAATCGGCCATGCCCAACTCCCTCGCCGCTGCTCGTAATCACCTGTCATTTCGACCGCAGGGAGAAATCTTCTCCCGCGCTTCGGGCGCCGGTCGTCGAAGACCGCGAGATTCCTCCCTGCGGTCGAAGTGACAGGCGCCTCGGTCGCAATGACAAGCCCTGCGGTCGGAAATACAGGCGCCGTCAAGTTCCAATGAATCAGAACGGATTCCGCTTTTTTATACCACAAATGACGCAGAATCGTCACCCTTTTTCTTGGAAAGCGCCGAAAGTCGGAGAATGGCCACATGACCCCGTCCGCAGGCTTTAGGGGGCTACGCACCTCCGGGGGGCAATACGAACCGCGGCAGGCGACTCACCCGGATGTCCACGTCCGGCAACCACTTGCAGATGATTTCAGTAATCACGTCGGCCTTGGACTCGGCCGTGTCGCCGCAGGTGAACACGTCAATCGCCAAAAGACCCAAGTCGGCATAGGAGTGGGCCGAGATGTGGCTCTCGTCCAGCATGACAAAACAGGTGCAACCGGGAGGTGAGTTGTGCCCGAAATGGTACCGGCAGGAGTTGATGACGTTCGTCCCCGCCTCGGTCGCCGCGCGCACGAGCAGGTCCAGGATGCCCTTGTCGTCCTCGCACACCTGCGCCGGCACGCCGGCAATGTCCAGTATGACGTGAAAACCCTTGGCCTTGACGGCGGCGGGCGCACTTGAAGTACGAGGTTGAATCGAGGCTCCCATCAGTCTCCTGTCGTCCTTGGAATTCAGGTTGGTTCGAGTCGACCGCGCCTGCGGCCGACTTGCCGGGGGGAATATTCCGCGCGGCTGTGGGGATGTCAAGAAAAAACCCTTGTCCGTGGCGTCTCTATCTGACTGAGGGAGGTTCTAGTGCCGGCGGGCGGGAAAGCGGCCCGGAATGCGCCGCCCGCACTTCGCGCAGCATCCATCCACCAGGCGGGCAGCCAAAATCGAGTGCCAGTCGCGCACGATCAACGGCGCCCCGCAGCCCGGACACCACGTGGTGGAACCCTCGCGGTCGTGCACGTTGCCCAAGTAAACAAAATGCAGCCCCCTGCCGAGCGCGATCTCACGCGCCCGCCGCAGCGTCGCCGGCGGCGTCGGCGGGTCCTTGGTCAGCTTGTAATCCGGATGGTACGCCGTGAAGTGCAGCGGTACTTCCGGCCCCACGTGCTCCAGCACCCAGTCCGAAAGCTTGCGGATCTCCTCGTCGCTGTCGTTGTGGTTGGGAATCAGCAGCGTCGTCAGTTCGACCCACACCCGCCCGCTCCGGCACAGCGTCTCGATGGTCTGGAGCACGGGGTCCAACTTGGAGAGCGTGACGCGCCGATAGAAGTCGTCGGTAAACGCCTTCAGGTCGATGTTGGCCGCGTCGATGTGTTCGTAAACGTCCCAGAGGGCCTCGGGTGTGATGTAGCCGTTGGTGACCATCACGTTGGCCAGCCCCGCCTCGCGCGCCAGGCGGGCAGTGTCAATGATGAACTCGCCCCAGATGGTCGGCTCGTTGTAGGTATAGGCGAGGCTGGGGCAGCCGTACTGGCCGGCCGTGCGCACGACCTGCGCGGGCGAGAGCACTGCCGCCCGCACGTGGTCGTCCTTCGCCTTGGAAATGCTCCAGTTCTGGCAGAACATGCTGCCCATGTTGCAACCCGCCCCGCCCAGTGACAGAATGGACGTGCCCGGCAGGAAGTGATTGAGCGGCTTCTTCTCGATCGGATCAATGTTGACGGCCGCCAGGCGTCCGTAACCCAGCGTCACCAGCGAGCCGCCGTCGTTCCTGCGGATGAAACAGAAGCCCGACTGCCCCTCGCCGATGCGACAATGGCGTGGGCACAGATAGCAATGGACCTTCCCGTCCGGCTGGGTCTCCCACCAGCGGGCGGGCCAGGTCTCGGGGATGGATTCAGTCGCCAGTCCCGGCATGGCGAGATTAGTTTACCAACGGCGCTCGCCGCAGGCAAGTGCTGAAATGGTGATTGTTTGGAGCATCGCCGGAGTACAAACTTCAGTTTGCTCCCCGCGGGCTGAAGCCTGTACTCCGGGCACGGCGGAGTACAAACTTCAGTTTGCTCCCCGCAGGCTGAAGCCTGTACTCCGGGCACGGCGGAGTACAAACTTCAGTTTGCATGGAGGTCGCCATGATTACGATTCGTGGGCTGGGACGCTGGATCTGCTTGGCTATCATCGCCGCAGACGTCGCATGGTCGGCAGGACCCCCGCCCGACGTCGCCCCCATACAGGCCCCATTCGCCATGCCCCAACTGCAACGCCCCGTCTTCCCCGACCGCACGATCGACATCCGCGATCATGGGGCGGTCGGCGACGGCCGGAGGCTCAACACCCGCGCCATCGCCCGCGCCATCCTCGCCTGCTCGGAGGCAGGGGGCGGGCGCGTGCTCGTCCCCGAGGGCGTCTGGCTCTCCGGCGCCATCCACTTGCAGAGCAACATCGAACTGCACCTCTCGGCCGGCGCCGTTCTGCGCTTCAGTACCGACCCGGGCGACTACCTGCCGCCGGTGTTCACGCGCTGGGCCGGCTTCGAGTGCTGGAACTACTCGCCCCTCATCTACGCCCGCGATTGCGCCAACATCGCCATTACGGGAACGGGCAAGCTGGACGGCCAAGGCAATCCATGGTGGGCGTGGAGCCGCCAGGGCCAACAAGCCGCCATGGTGCGACTGATGGAGATGGGTCGCAGCGGCACGCCCGTCGAGGAGCGGGTCTTCGGTACGTCGCAAGGCTCCATGCGCCCCCAATTCATCTCGCCCATCAACTGCAAAGACGTCCTCATCGAAGGCATCTCGCTCAACGGTGGACCCTTCTGGACCATCCAGTGCATCTACTGCGAGAACGTCGTGATCCGCAACGTCACCATCGACAGCTTCCAGAACGGCCCGGGACCCAACAACGACGGGATCAATCTCGATTCCTGCCTCAACGCGCTGATCGAATACTGCACCTTCAACACCGGCGATGACTGCCTGGCGTTGAAATCGGGCCTGAACGAGGACGGCTGGCGCGTGGGTCGTCCCACCGAGAACGTGGTCATCCGCCATTGCACCATGGAGCGCGGCCACGGCGGAGTCGTGATCGGCAGCGAGATGTCCGGCGGCGTGCGGAACGTCTACGCCCACGACTGCATGATGCACGGTACGGACCGCGGGCTGCGCATCAAGTCCACGCGCGGCCGCGGCGGGGTGGTCGAGGACATCTGGTACGAGAACATCCAAATGCGCAACATCGCCGGCGAGGCCATCACCTTCAACGCTTTCTACAGCAGCTGGGGCGCCGGCGGGGCGACCGATAGACCGCCGCTCGTTCGCAATATTCACATCAAGGACGTAACCTGCGAACACGCCGCCGTTGCCATCGAGCTGACCGCCCTGCCCGATCGACCTTTCGAGAACATCACGCTGGAAAACGTCTCCATCAATTCCCAGAGAGGCATGCAGGCGACCGACGTGCGCAAGCTGCTCCTGCGCAATTGCCGCATCAATGGCACCCCCCTTGACAAGGGAGGCTGGGGGGGATAAGGCGCAATGCGCGGCGTGCTACGCCCAGCCGTAGTTGCGCAGCGTGCTGCGCGCGGCAGCAGGCTGCCGCAGTCCACAAGGCCACCCTTCGACTTCGCGTTTCGCGCTACGCTCAGGGCTGTCGGGTTGGTGTTATGAACGCGGTCAGCGCGGTAGACAGTTGCTGCGGCGCACCCCGAGCGCGCTTCACGCTTGACGCCGCGCCTTCCCTTGTCCACAATGCCCGCGCGATTCTCCCTCCATGTGAAGGGCCGGCGGCCATGAGTTACACACCAAGCGGATCGTCTGCTTTGCCAACTCGAAGAAGAACTGGGAGCGCTGCGTGGCCGGCAAGGAGGTCCTGCCCGACGGCTACGGCGCCTGGATACGCCCCGTCAGCCCGCGTCCCTGCGGCGAACTGACGCTCTCCGACCGCTGTTACACCGACGGCGGCGATCCGGCCGTGCTCGACATCCTCGACGTGCCGCTCGAGCGCCCCCGCCCTCACTACTATCAGACGGAAAACCACGTGATCGCCGAGAACGCCCGCTGGCGCAAAGTCGGCCGCGCATCCTGGGACCTCCTGCCGCTCTTGATGGACCAGCCCCCCTCGCTCTGGATCGACGGCGACTCCAGCGGCAGCGGCCGAAACAACCGCATGAGCCTGGACCAAGCCTCGCAGCTCTCCACTTCCCTCGCGCTTATTCACGTAGACCGGACCGTGGTCCGCGCGACTACGTTCGTGGACGAGTACGGAAAGCGCCGCAAGCGCTACCGCGCCGCCTTCACCTATCGGGGACGGGACTATGACTTCCCGGCGACCGACCCGCTCCTGGACGCCGCTTTCGGCGGGAAAAACGACGGAGAATTCCCCATGCTCGACGCTTTTCTCTGTCTTAGTTTGAGCGAGGAGTACAAGGGCTGCGTATACAAGCTGGTCGCGACCATCATCACAGAGACGCCGCTCGGAGAGGCGCCATGAGCCGGCCCATCTTCACCATCGGCCATTCCACGCATCCCCTCGAGCGGCTGCTGGAACTCTTGCAGCAGCATGGCGTCCTTGCGCTCTACGACGTGCGCTCCAGCCCCTACAGCGCCATGAATCCCCAATTCAACCGCGATGTGCTGCAATCGACGCTGCCGCCGCAGGGCATCGAGTACGTCTTCCTGGGCAGGGAGCTGGGAGCGCGCAGCGACGATCCCGCCTGTTACGTGAACGGCAGAGTCAGCTATGAACGCCTGGCCCAAACCGAGGCCTTCCAGCGCGGACTGAACGAAGTGTTGGAGGCCGCCAAGTCCCGGCGCCTCGCGCTCATGTGCGCGGAGAAGGACCCCCTCGCCTGCCATCGCACCATTCTCGTCTCCCGCCATCTGGCGGCGCGCGGCGCCCGCATCGAACATATTCTGGACGACGGGTCTCTGGAAAGTCACGAGCGGGCGATCCGGCGCCTTCTCCGGTTGCTGA
This sequence comes from bacterium, assembly GCA_015075175.1. GTDB lineage: Bacteria > Hinthialibacterota > Hinthialibacteria > H5-UNCL2 > H5-UNCL2 > H5-UNCL2. The sequence continues at coordinate 74,236 of JABTUV010000004.1, read as the reverse complement.
AGATGGAGCACGACCTCTTTCGCACCCGCGAGAGATCATCGAGGACGCCTACCTGCGCCAGGGCGAGCGCATCGGGTACCGGCAGGCGGAATCTGGTTTGGATGATGAGTTGCAATGGAGCGACGAGCCGTGAAGATTTTCACCATCGGCTTCACCAAGAAATCCGCCGAAGCGTTCTTCACCGCTCTTACCCGCGCGGGCGTCGCGCGGCTGGTGGATATTCGACTCAACAATACCTCACAATTGGCCGGTTTTGCCAAGAGGAACGACTTGCGTTTTTTCGTCAAGAGTATCTGTGATATCGATTACGTGCACCTGCCCGAGCTGGCCCCGACGCAGGATATCCTGGACGCCTACAGGAAAAACAAGGGCGACTGGGAAACCTACGAGCGCGACTTCCTGGCGCTCATGCGCGAGCGCAAGGTCGAAGAGACCCTCTCGCGCGAGACGCTGGACAACGCATGCCTGCTTTGCAGCGAAGAGAAACCCGAGTGCTGCCACCGCCGGCTGGTCGCGGAGTACCTGAGCGAAAAATGGGGCGACGTGGAGATCGTGCACTTGGGATAGCGGCGCCCGAGTTCACGCTCCGACAAGGCGGCGCAACCCGTCGCGGAAGACCTGGAAGCTCCTGGAGTGGTTGCGGTCAGGGTCCATATATTCTGAAACGCGCCGGGCGACTTCGATTTTGGGCAATCCAGTCGGATAATAGCCGGCCTTCCGCAGTACTCGCTCCAAAGCTTCCCACGTACCACCGGCAATGGCGTCGGGATCGCGATACGGCGCTCGCTTGCCCAGATTGGCGGGCACGCGGGGGTAGGCCGCGCGCAAGGCCTCGATGTCCCCGAAAAACCACGCTTCCAGCTCCTCGATGGCGAGGCGATTCACCAGATTCGCGGGGCGATTCCGCTGCGCGTGCGAAGGCGTCACCAAGAGACGCTGCGCGGCCCACTCGTCCAATTGCGACTTCAACTCTCGACAATCGTCACGGTCGCGATCCAACAACACAACGATCCGCCAGTCCGCTGGCAGCCACCTGCTATAACCGTCAAGCCGCTGGGGCAATTTGTTCAACAAGTCCCGCTTGTCTGAGAAGGGATGAATGAGGAAGCTGCTCGAAGGCAGAATACGGGGAATGACTCGCTGCAGCGCGGCTTCCGCGGAGGGTTCCTCGACCAATACTTCCACGTGCGCCATGGCTCAGGCCCTTCCACGACCTGGGGACCGTTTCCGTTTGCCGGGAACGTCCTCTTCCCAGGGCGGCAGCTCAAAAAATTTCTCCATCCACAGGGAACCTAATTGAGCACCCGCCTCCACGAACTGCTCGATACCGTGAATGCGAGAAGCTGAAGATGCCCGGGTGTAACCGTCGGAATCCCGTTGCAGGAACCACACCTCCTCGGGCCGCAGGGCATTGACGAAGTGGGGCGAGTGGGTGGTCACCAGCAATTGGGAACGCCCCGCCGCCTGCCGGCACTCTTCCGCCAATTCCCGCAGCAGGTGCGGATACAATTGGTTTTCGGGTTCCTCAATTCCAATCAGCTGCGGCGGACTCGGATCGTAAAGCAGCATCAAATACGCAAGCATTTTCAGCGTCCCGTCGGAGGCGTACTTGGCCAGGACCGGCTGGGAAAAAGGCGCGTCCTTGATGCGCAACAGGAGCCGCCCGTCTACCAGCGGTTCCGCTTCAACTTTTTCCAAACGGGGAACACGCTGCGACAGAACCCGTAGAATGTCGTCCAAACGTTCGGGATGCCGCTCCTTCAAGTACTGAATGACGTTGGGGAGATTGTCCCCTTTCGAGGAAAGCCGTTCCTGGGGCCCGGCCTCGGGAAGCCCTCGCGTGTTGTCGGCGGTCAGATAGGACAGATGCCAGTCGGTAATGAAGCGGCGCAGCGCGCTGACGCGCGGATGCTTGGCGAACTGGCCCAACGTATTGACGGCCAGAACATCCGGCGAGTCCAACGTTTCATCAATTCGCTCGTCCTTCTCCTCGGGTTGTTCCCCCGAAATAACACGACCCTTGCCATGGGAAAAATCAAGAAAGCGAAAAGGGCGCCCGCGGGGACCACGAGTCCATTCCAGCCATTCCTGGCTGACGGTCGGCCCATACGGCCCTTCGTCAATCTCCAGGTGGTACTTGATTCTGGGATAGTGGCTCGATTCGCGGTACCTAAGTTCAAACGTGATCGGCCCTTGCGATCCCCTCGAGCGCAATTCGGAAAACCTGTTGCGTTTGTCCAAAGCTCGGCGCAGACCATACAAGAAACATTCGGACAGGAAAGCGAACACGTCAAAAACGGTGGACTTCCCGCTTCCGTTGGGCCCCACCAGCACCGTCAACGGCGTCATCGATTTCAGTTCCAGGTCCCGCAGGGCGCGGTAATTCGTGACTCGCAGGTTATCAATGACCGGCGGCCGTTGCCCTTCTCCCATGGCGTCCTTCAGTACTCCTGCCAAGAGGCTCGCATTTATTCAAACCTCGAGTATCTCAGGCTGTAAGTCAAGGCCGTATCCCCGTCAACCCTACGGCGGCGTTCACTTGTTCAGCGTGATCGCCCCGTCGTCCGACAGTCCGAAAATGGTTCCCGACATCGGAGCCGTGACGTGATAGACGGCGCCGAGGATTTCGACCTCGGCGCCGGGGAAGATGTCGCGCTCGATGCGGACGGCGCCGAACTTGATGCGCTTGCGGCGCTGCAGAAGCGCCAGCCGGCGCTCCTCCAGCGTGGCGCGCCGCGCCTTCTCTCCCGCCGCTCCACGCACCAGCGCCGCGATCTTGTTGCGCTGGCTGGGCGTCAGCGAAGACAGGTCCCCCTTCAGCTGCGCCACCAGCGCCGCCGCTTTTTCGGCCTCCGCCAGCTGCGCGTCGATGCCGGCGATCTCCTTGTCCAACTGGTCCAGGGACAGCCCATCGACTTCCCCCTCACGATGAGAGACCACAAGGCGCGTGCGCCCTCCGCGGTCGGAGCCGACTACCGTCGCCAGGATTCTCTCGCCCGCAACCGCCGTGCCGCCGATGATCGCCCCGCCCGAGCCGTGTACTTCCAGCGCCCGCCCCGCCGTCGCGCTGCAATTGGTGAGGTACTTGTTGACCACGATGTCCTCGCCGGCCGAGAGTTTCGCGTTGTCGGCGAAATCCACGCGCAGGCTGCGTCCCGCCCACAACTCGGCGCGCCCGTTGCCGAACACCCCTCCCAGCACCTCCACGTTCCCTTTGGCTGCTCGCACCCGCGCCGCCTCCACGTTGCCTTTGATGAAGACTCCCCCCTCCGCCTCCACTTCAAATCCCGACACCACGTCCCCCATCACCACCACGTCGCCCGCAAAGCGCAGATGCCCCGTCGAGTAATCCACGTTGGTGCGAATAATCAGCACCTTCTCAACGTTGAGAAGCCCGCTCGTGACATAAAGATGCCCCGAAACCTTGGCGTGGAGAGAGCGGCCGTCCTCGCTGACGTAGGTGTTGTCCCCCGGCAGGCTCGTGTCCGACCCGGGTTGCACCTCCACCGTGCGCCCCGTGACGGTTATTCCCGGCGCCCCGTCCGTCGCCGGATGCTTCGTCACCAACCTCTGGTCGGCCACCACCAGCTTGACCGCGTCGATGCTCTTGTAATCCACGCGCCCGTTGGCCAGCACCAGCGGCGCGTGGCTGACCTCGGTCGAAACGTGATACTCCAGTTGCGCCGGTCGACCCGGCACGTGCCGCCGCCCCTTGGCCACGACCCACTCGCCCCCGCGGCTGAAGTCGTGCTCCGACGCGATCCGGTCCAATTCATCGAAATCGATGCCGAAAATCACGTGCTGGTTCACGAGAATCCACAGCATCTCGAAAAAATGCGGAGCCTGGGGAAACTGGACGGATGGCATGTACCCCAGCAGCGCCTGGTAGCCGTCGTCCACGATCCTGACCGTGAGGTCTTCCCGCTGGTAGGGCAGGACGGCGTCGGCGACCTCCAGGATCTTGCCCTGGTTGAGGGCTACGTTGCGCTTGAGCTTCTTATAGCTGGCGCGAATCACGCCCTTGTGGGCGATGGCCAGAAGGATCTGCGACAGGATATCTTCGCCGCTGGCCGGGATGCGGACCTTGAGTTTGCCGGATGGGTCGGCGATGGCCAGTGTCATGGGTCCCCGGAGGACTTGGCGATTTGATATTACTTGACTTATTTTTGCTACCTTAAGTCAAGTTTGTCAAGCAGGTAATGATCGAAACCGCGATTTCGGTTCCGATTGACGCACTTGACGCGGAATGCTACAAACCTTTCGTGGCTTAACTACTACCTGCAAGAATTGAGGCTCCCCCATGACGGCAAGCATCCTGGACGGTAAGGCATTGGCGGCGCAAATCCGCTCGGAACTGGCGGAAAAAATACGCGAACGGACGGCCGCGGGCGTGCGCCCGCCCGGCCTCGGGGTCATCCTGGTAGGCGAGAATCCCGCATCCCAGGTTTACGTCCGCAACAAGAAGAAGGCCTGTGAAGAGATCGGCATCCGGTCGCTTTCCTTCGACCCGCCCGCGACCATCACCCAGGCCGACCTTCTGGCCAAAGTGCACGAATGGAACGCCGATCCCGCCGTGGACGGCATTCTGGTCCAGTTGCCCCTACCCGAGCACATTAACAGCCAGGCCATTCTGGAGGAGATCAACTACAAGAAGGACGTGGACGGCTTCCATCCGGTCAACCAGGGCAAGTTGATGACGGGGCTTCCCGGCCACGTAGCCTGCACGCCCCTCGGGGTCCTGGTCATGCTGGAACGCAGCGGCGTCGAGCTGAAGGGCAAGCACGCCGTCATCGTGGGCCGCAGCAACATCGTGGGCAAGCCGGTCGCTTTCCTGCTCTTGTCCCGCCATTGCACCGTCACCATCTGCCACTCGCGCACGCAGGATCTGCCCGGCGTGTGTCGCAGTGCCGATATACTGGTAGCGGCCATCGGCAAGGCGGAGATGATCCGCGGTGACTGGGTCAAGCCGGGCGCCGTTGTCATCGACGTGGGCATCAACAGCGTGCCGCGCGACGGCAAGAACAAGCTGGTGGGCGACGTGGCCTTTGCGGAAGCGGCGGAGCGGGCCAGCCTGATCACCCCCGTGCCCGGCGGCGTCGGTCCCATGACCATCGCCATGCTGTTGTCTAACACCGTGGACAGTTGGACGGCGGCCACGGCTCCCACGCCGTAGTTGCGCAGCGTACTGCGCCGCCGGCCCCCCGCGCAGCACGCTGCGCAACTACGGCGTGACGGCGTGCGCCCTTTGCTCTACAATGGAGCTTCCCGACGCAGGAGCCCCTCGCCTGCGATTTTTTTCCGGAGGATATTCGCCATGCCGCTTTCTACCGAAAAAATTCTGCAAATCGCGCTGGACCTGGCCGGACTGACCGAGGCTCCCGCTGACACCGGCATCCAGGTCTCCGGCGCGCACCTGGAAAAAATCCTGGCCGGCATCGACATCGGCCCGGCCGAGCTGCTGCTGGCCCGGCATCTCGGCTGCGGATTGGCCCTGGCCCACCATCCCACCGGCGGTTCCACCAGCCTGGACTTCCATAAAGTGATCGAACGCCAGGTCGGCCAGATGATGTCCGTGGGCGTGCCGGAAGCCGCCGCGCGCGCCGCCATCGCCGAACTGCAGGAAAACCGCCGCCTTACCGCCAACAACGGCAACTACGGCCACAATCCCTCCTTCGCCAAGGCGCTGGGGATGCCCTACATGAACGTGCATCTGCCCTGCGACATCATCGGGCGGGCGATTCTGGATAAAGCCGCCCGCAGCAAGGTCGGGCCCAACGGCACGGTGCAAGACGTCATCGACGGGATCGCGTCCCTGCCCGAGTACCAGGGCGATCCCGTGCAACCCGTGTGCGTTTTGGGCAGCCCCGACAACCCTGCCGGCGCCATCTTCACGGCGACCGCGGGTGGGACCAACGGCGGCGCGGAAGTCGCCAAGGCTTACTTCACCCACGGCGTGGACACGCTGCTCTACTTCCATCTGGCCTATGACAACCTCAAGAAGCTGCGCGCCATGCCCGAGGCGGCGGGCAAGAACCTCGTCCTCCTCGGCCACATGCCGGCGGACCGCGTGGGCATCAATCCGCTGCTGGCCGCGCTGGAGAAGGAGGGCGCGCAGATCATCAGGATCAGCGGGCTGTAGGCGACATGGAGCGCGCCATTCGCGTTCTCAATGAATTGGAGAAAGCCGGCGTGATTGCGCGCTACGCCATCGGCGGCGCCGTTGGAGCCATCTTTTACATGGAACCCTTCTTGACCTACGACCTGGATGTTTTCGTCCTGCTTCCCTCCACGAGCGGTGGATTGCTTTCCCTCACGCCGTTGTATCAAGAACTCCAAAGCCGCGGTTATGCCTCCGAGGCGGAGTGCGTCAACATCGAGGGCATTGCGGTTCAGTTTCTGCCTGCGTATAATGCGCTGGTGGAAGAGGCGCTGCGTGAGGCCCGCGAGGCGGACTACCACGGCGTGACGACGCGCGTGTTTGCGCCGGAACACCTGGCGGCCATCATGCTGCAAACCGGACGCGACAAGGATCGCCAACGACTTGCGGCATTCATGGTCGAAGCCAGGATCGAAGAGGAGCGTCTTCGGGACATCATCGCTCGCCACAGATTGATGGATCGGTGGAATCAATGGAAGTAGACAGCGACGAGTTGCAGCGTATCTGGGACGCCAAGCAGGCGCGGCGGATGCGGCTGGCGCGGCTGCCGATCGAGGAGAAGATCAGAATACTTGTGCGCTTGCAGGAGCTGGCCGCACCGCTGCTGCGTGCACGCGGTCGGCAGGTGGTGGTTTGGAAGATCGAGCGCGATCGCACCCTATAGAGTACTAAAGGGTGGCACCCATTTGTTTGTGCACGCGGCAGCAAGCAGCCGCACTCCACATCACTCCAGCCGCAACACCACCACCGATTTGGGCGGGAGCGTAACTTGCAGCGTCGCGCCCGTCAGCTTCGCGCCGTTGAAGGTTGCCGGCTCCAGCGCGTGAGGTTTGTCGAAAGTATTGTGGGCGTTCATGGCGCGCGCCGTCAGGATGCGACCTGAGACGCGCGCCGGCGACGCCCCGCGCAAGTCGCATTGCAGCAGCCCGGACCGCTTAGGGTCTAAGTTGCATAACGAAAGCGTGATCGCGCCGGAAGCATCCCGAGACGCCGATGCCGACAACGCCGGCAACCGGTCCTGCGCCAGGCGGTAATCCCGGCAGACCAGCTCGGCCGGCAGTCGCGTGGCATCCTGATGCGGCCGGTACATCTCCATCACGTGGTACGTCGGCGTCACGACCATCTTCTCGCCCTGTGTCAGGATCACGGACTGCAGCACGTTGACCAGCTGCGCCAGGTTCGCCATTTTCACCCGGTCGCAGTGGTTGTTGAAGATATTGAGCGTCAACCCGGCGACAAGCGCGTCTCGCAGCGTGTTCTGTTGGCGCAGAAAGGACGGATTGGTCCCCGCATCGACGTCGTACCAGGTCCCCCACTCATCGACGACCAAACCCACACGGCCGCGGGGATCGTACTTGTCCATGATCTCGGAGTGTTTGGTGATCAATTCGTCCATCAGGCGGGCGTTTTTCATGATGGAAAACCAGCCCGCTTCGTCAAAGTCGTCGGCGGTTTTGCCCCGCGCCCAGGTGTAGTGATGCAGCGAGAGTCCCTGCATGGAGCGGCCCGCCTCGCGCATGAGTACCTCGGTCCAGCGGTAGTCCGCGTCGCTGGCGCCGCAGGCAATGCGGGTGATTCGCATTCCCGGGTAGTCGCGCAGGTAGGTGGCGTAGCGACGATACTGGTCGGCGTAATACTCCGCCGTCATGTTACCGCCGCAGCCCCAGCTTTCGTTGCCGACGCCCCAGTACGTGACTCCCCAGGGTTCTCGTCGGCCGTTCTTGCGGCGCAGCTCGGCCAGCGCGCTCTCGCCGCTGTAATTCACGTACTCCACCCACTGCGACAGCTCCTGCACCGTGCCGCTGCCGAGATTGCCGGAAATGTAGGCCTCCGCGCCGATCTGCTGGCAGAAGTCGAGAAACTCGTGGGTGCCAAAATGGTTACTCTCGACCACCATGCCCCAGTGAGTATTGACGGTCGCCGGCCGCTGGTCACGCGCGCCGATGCCCTCGCGCCAATGATATTCATCGGCATAACATCCCCCCGGCCAGCGCAAGACGGGGACGTGCAGGCGCCTCAGCGCCTCCACCACGTCTTTGCGGATGCCGCGCGTGTTGGGAATGGGGCTGTCTTCGCCCACCCAGACGCCGCCGTAGATGCAATCGCCCAGGTGCTCGGCGAAGTGACCATAGATGTTGCGGGAGATCAGGTCCTTGCCCTGGTCGCAATGCACGACGAGCACGTTTTCGGGAACGGAGTCTGCGACGCGGGATGGTGCGCCCGCCAAGAACGCGACATTCAGTCCGGCGACGACGCAGAATGAGCGAACGCACAACATGGGCGGCCTCCTGACGACAGTCTCTTAAAGCGCCATGCTACGGCCAAGTTATGGCCAATGACAACCCCATGCTATCGAGGCCGGCCTGCCCCATGGAGTCCCGCGCCACACGTCCCATGGGTCCCATGAGTCCTATGGGTCCTATCGCCCTGTCGCCCGAGCCGTGCTATACTGCACCCGCCATGCGCGAGGAACTGAAGGCCCGCATCAACCAGTTGCCCGACTCCCCCGGCGTCAACTTAATGAAAGACGCCTACGGAGCCATCCTCTACATCGGCAAGGCCAAGTCGCGCCAGAAACGCGTCCGCTCCCACTTCACCGGTCCGCGCCAGGAGACCTTCAAGGCCCACGTGGCGACCATCGACGTGCTCCTGACCGACACGGAAGGCGAAGCCCTCCTGCTCGAACACACCCTCGTGCAGAAGCACCTCCCGCGCTACAACGTGCAGCTGAAGGACGACAAGCGTTACCCCTATATCAAGCTCTCCTGGAACGAGGACTATCCGCGCCTCACGGTCGTGCGGCGGGCGGCGCGCGACGGGGCGTCCTACTTCGGCCCCTTCCCCAGCGTGCGCCCGGCTCGTTTCATCCTGCGCGCCCTGCACGAAATCTTCCCCATCCGCTCCTGCAAGTATCCCTCGCACAAACTCAACCTGCCCCGCCCCTGCATCGACTATGAAATGGGCCGCTGCGTCGCCCCTTGCATTGCGGCGGCGACCCGCGGCGAGTACCGCGACCTCTGCCGCCAGGTCGAGGCCTACCTCCTGGGCCGCCGCCGCGACGTACGCGCCGGCATCGAGAAGCGCATGCAGGATTTCGCCGCCCGCCAGATGTTCGAGAAAGCCGCCTTCTACCGCGACATGCTCACGAGCATGGACAAAGTCGTCGAAAAGCAAAAAATGATCGCCCTGCGACAGGAAGACGAAGACTACCTCGCCTTGGCGCGCTTTCACGACGTCACCTGTATGACCGTCATGCGGCGCTATGAAGGCAAGCTCTCCTCCGGCGAACACTACTTTCTGAAGGAGACCGAGGGCGTGCCCGAGGGGGAAATCTTCGCCGCGTTCATTCTCCAGCACTACGCCTTTCGTACTACCATTCCGCACCGTCTACTTTGTTCATCCCTTCCCGACAACGCCGACACGCTGGAATCCTGGCTGGCGGAGCGCGCCGAGCGGGCCGTGGAAGTGCGCGTGCCGCAGCGCGGCGACAAGCGCGCCATGCTCGCCCTGGCGGAGAAGAACGCCGCCTTCCGCGGGGAGGAACGCTACCGCAAACTCCACGGCATCACCGGACCGCTGCATCCCGGCCTGGTGCGACTGGCCGAACATCTCGGCCTTTCCGATCCCCCCATGCGCATCGAGTGTTACGACATCTCCAACTTGCAGGGCAAACAGGCGGTCGGTTCCCTGGTCGTCTTCCGGGGCGGACGTCCGCAGAAGAGCAGCTACCGCAAGTTCAAAATCCGCCGCGAGGAATTCCCCGACGACTACGCCATGATGGCGGAAATGCTCTCGCGCCGCTTCACCCACGGGCTGGACCTGTCCCCGGACGGAGTGGCTCAGCTCTCCACACCTGAGGCCGACCGCTTCGCCGAGCCTCCTCATCTGGTCGTCGTCGACGGTGGCCTCGGCCACCTCCACGCCGCGCGCAAGGCGATGGAAGCCGTCGGCGCGGGACGATTTCCCACCATCAGTCTCGCCAAGGAAGAGGAGCTGGTCTTCACCTGCACCTCGTCGCAGCCCCTGCGCATGGAGCGGGATGATCCGGCGCTGCATCTCTTGCAGGCGATCCGCGACGAAGCCCACCGCTTCGCCGTCACCTACCATCGCGCGCTGCGCCGTCGCTTGACCGAGGCCTCGACCCTGGACGCCGTTCCCGGCGTCGGGCGTGCGCGCAAGCTGCGCCTCATCCGCCACTTCGGCTCGCTGGAGGGACTGTCGCGCGCCACCCCGGGCGAGATCGCCCGCGTTCCCGGCATTTCGGTCCAACTGGCCCAACGCATCCATGCTCAATTGGCGCAAGGCGCCCGGCGCGCCCCATGAAGCACCGCCTTTACTGCCTGCTCGCTTCCACGCTCGGACCTCTCGTGGTCTGGCTGCTGTGCCGGTTTGTGCGCGTGCAAACACAGGGAGCGGAGCGCCTGACGCAATTGCGGGACGCGGGCCGGCCCGTGGTCTACGCCTTCTGGCACAGCCGGCTGCTGTATCTCTGCTACTGCCCGCTGTTGCGGGGCGCGAGCGTGATGGTGAGCCGGAACCGCGACGGCGAGTACATCGCGCGGATCATGCGCTGGTTCGGACACGAGGCGGTGCGCGGCTCCAGCTCGCGCGGCGGGGTTCCGGCGCTGGCGGCGCTGGCCCGCCGCGTGCGCGAGGGCCGGCCCGGCGCCCTCACCGTGGACGGCCCTCGCGGCCCCCGCGAAGTCGTACAGGGCGGCATCATCGAACTCGCCTCGCTCTCCGGCGCCGCCATCCTCCCCATGACCTTCGACTGCCGGCCCGCCTGGCGCCTGAAGAGCTGGGACCGGTTCCTCCTCCCCCGCGGCTACGGCCAAGGAATCCTCTTGATCGGCGCGCCGATTGAAGTACCCTCCGGTTGCGACAAACGGCGCCTGGAAGAGAAACGCGTCCAGCTGGAACGCGCCCTCGCAGCGCTCACCCTGCGTGCCGAACGTTACTGGGACCGCCCCCATGCTGAAGTTCCTGCGGATTAGAAACTTCGTGTTGATCGCCGAAGCCGACCTGGAGTTTGAGCCGGGCCTGGTCGCCATTACCGGCGAAACCGGCGCGGGCAAGACCATCCTCCTGGAGGCGCTCTCGCTGGTGCTGGGCGAACGCGCCAGTCCCAACCTGGTGCGCGAAGGGGCGGACTCCGCCAGCGTCGAAGCCGTCTTCGAGTACATTCCCACGCGCGAGCCGGGCAGGAGCATCGAGGCCCTGCTCTCCCGGTCGGGCCTGGAGCGCCGACGGCCAGGCTCATCGTGCGCCGCACCGTCGCCGCCTCCGGCCCTCCGCTGCTTCGTCAACGGCTCCCCGTGGTCCTGAAAACGCTGGCGAACTCGGCGACCTGCTGGTGGACGTGCACGGCCAGCACGGCATCAATCGCTCCATGCGCCCCGACTTCTACTTGCGCTTCCTGGACGCCTACGGCGAAACTGGAGGACGCGCGAGGCGAAGTCGAGGCTGTACGCCACCCGCCGGCGCCTCCGGGACGACATCGCTGCGCTGGAGAGCGACCAGGCGGCCGCGCGCGAACTGGACCTGCTCTCCTTCCAGGTCGATGAGATCGAGAAAGCCGCCATCGACGATCCGAACGAGATCGAGTCGTTGCGCGAGGAGATCGAACGCCTGCGCCACGTCGAGAACTGCGCGCCGCCGCCGCTTCCATCCATCGGCTGGTGGAGGGCGACGAGTCCGGCGACGGCGGCATCCCTGGCGCGCCTCTCCCAACTGGAACGCATCGTGGACGGCATGGTCGCCCTGGACGCCTCCTGCCGCTGGATGGTCGACGACGTCCTGTCCGCGCGCGGCTATCTGGACGACATCGCCCGCGCATGTTCGATTACGCCGAACAACTGGAGGCCGATCCTCAACGCCTGCTCTTTGCCGAAGAACGTCTGCGTCCTCTCCGGCCTGGCGCACAAGCGCGGCGGCGGCCTGGATCGCGTGCTCCAGTACTATCACCGAAGCGCGCGCCCGATTGGACAGCCTGGAGCACTCCGACGAGCGACGGCAGGGAACTGCGAACCTCCCTGTCCCGGCTGGAGCAGCGCCTGGCCAGCAGGCCCTCGAGCTGTCGCGGCGGCGCGCCAAAGTCGCCGCCGCGCTGACCCGGGCGATTACCGCCGAAATCCGCCTCCTGGGAATGCCCGACGCTCAGTTCAAGATCGAGCTCGATTCCACGGACGATCCCGACGGTGTGGAAGTTGAAGTCGGCCGGCGTGTTCGTCTCTTTGCAACGGGCATCGAGCAGGCGGAATTTCGCCTGGCCGTCAACTACGGCACGCAGCCGGCGCCCCTGCGCCAAGTCGCCTCCGGCGGCGAAATCTCCCGCGTCATGCTCGCCATCAAGACCGTCTTGGCCCGCTCCGCCCGCATTCCCACTATGATCTTCGACGAGATCGACGCCGGCATCGGCGGCCGGATCGGCGAGGTCGTCGCGCGCAAGTTGGCCGCCCTCGCTCTACACCACCAGGTACTGTGCATCACCCACATGCCCGGCATCGCCGCGCGCGCGGATTACAACCTCTTCGTCGACAAAGAGCGCGCCGGCAAGGGCACGGTCGTGCGCATTTCCGCACTGGACGGAAAAGAGAAAGTAGGTGAGATTGTGCGCCTGCTTGGCTCGTCGATCGACTCGAAGACGGCCGTCCGGATGGCGCGCGAGATGCTGGAACTGGCCGGGCAGGAACGGCGCGAGAGGCAATAAGAGTGAGAGCAAGTTTAAGATTGAGATTATGAGTAAGGATGAGTTGGAGGAATCATGGCAAGACCCGACGGGCGGCTGCCGCATCAGCTGCGGCCGGTCAAGATCACGCGCAACTTCATCGAGTTCGCCGAAGGCTCGGCGCTGATCGAGTTCGGCAAGACGCGCGTGTTGTGCACGGCCAGCCTGGAGGACCGCGTGCCGCCGTGGCTGGTCGGCTCGGGGACCGGCTGGATCACGGGCGAGTACGGGATGCTGCCCAAGTCCTGCCGCCAGCGGGTTCCGCGCGAATCGACGCAGGGCAAGGTGGGCGGGCGCACCCACGAAATCCAGCGCCTTCTGGGCCGCTGCATGAGGGCGGTCGTCGATCTGGGTCGCATCGGCCAACGCACCATCTGGATCGACTGCGACGTGCTGCAGGCCGACGGCGGCACGCGCACCGCCAGCATTACCGGCGCCGCGGTCGCGCTCCATGACGCCTTGACCTTCATGAAGGAGAACAAGTTGATCGATACGTGGCCCATGACGGGATTAGTCGCCGCGGTGTCGGTGGGAATCTGCGACGGCGTGCCCGTGCTGGATCTTTCCTATCGCGAAGACAGTGCCGCTTCCGTGGACATGAACGTGGTGATGACCGAAGCGGGCAAATTCATCGAGATCCAGGGTACCGCGGAGGGGGCGCCGTTCACGCACGAGGAGCACTTGCGCATGTTGGAGCTGGCCGAGAGCGGCATGCGCTCGCTCTTCCTGCTGCAAAAAAAGGCGCTGGGGCTCTCCTAACCCTCCGGACGGCGGCGGCTCGCCTCCGCGCAACCGGCGCCTGCCGGGTGCAGATGGAATTTCTTGCCCTTGACGGCGGATCTGTCATTTCGACCGAAGGGAGGAATCTCCTGCCGCGGGCTCGAGCCGGGGTGGCGGCGGGTAAGATTTCTCCCTTCGGTCGAAATGACAGCGTGCTTCGGTCGAAATGACAGTGTGCTTCGGTCGAAATGACAGTGTGCTTCGGTCGAAATGACAGCTCAGCCTCCGCGCAACCGCGGCGACCGCCTGGAGCACTTGCGCGCGATTTGCAGCCGTGAGTTTGTACGGCTGCAACCCCGCCTGCCCCCGCCTTGCACATGCCCGCCGTTCGTGATACAACTAACGCGTCCGCGCGGGGTGTAGCGCAGTTGGTCAGCGCGCCTGCTTTGGGAGCAGGAAGCCGCCGGTTCGAGTCCGGCCACCCCGACCAGCCGCGCCGACCCCGCCCGAAAAAGGTCGCATCTTTCCCGCGGGTCTTCCATGAACGCCGCGAAACGCAGCGCACTCATTCTCGTCGGCATGATCTTCCTTGCCACGTGGGTGAAACCGCCGTGGCCTTGCGAACAGGCGCTGCACAGCCTCCTCACCCTCCTGGCAATCGTCGCCTTGTGGACTTACGCGCGGCGACGGCCCATCGGTGACGCCAATTTTGTGCTGGTTTGCGTCTTCATCGCTGTCCACGCTTTCGCCGCGCGCTGGCTGTACTCGTTCGTTCCCTACGACGCCTGGCTCCAGAACACGCTTGGATTCTTGCTCAACCAGGCGATGGGCTGGGAGAGAAACCACTTCGATCGACTCGTTCACGCACTGTACGGCGTCTGCCTCACGCCCGCCGTCGCGGAGTACTTTGCAGGGACGCATTCCGCCGGCCGACGCCGCAGTTTCATCCTCGCCCTCATGGTCATCGTGGCGACGGGCCAATGCTACGAGTGGTTCGAGTGGGGCGTGGCCCTCTTCTTGGCGCCCGATTTCGCCGAGGCGTTCAACGGTCAGCAGGGCGACATGTGGGACGCCCACAAGGACACGCTTTGCGCGCTGGCCGGCTCGCTCGCCTGGACGCCCAAGTACCTGCGGCGGCGTTGAAGCGCGCGCATCATCCCCCCGCCAGCGCCGCCTTGACCCGCTCCGGCGTCATCGGCAGTTGCAGCACCCGCGCCCCGCAGGCGTCGAAGACCGCGTTGGCAACTACCGCGCCCATGCAGATGATCGCCGGCTCCCCTCCTCCCTGCGCCGCCGCCTCGCGCTTGTCCAAGACCACCGTCTCGATTTCCGGCAGCCACGAAAATCGTGGAATTTCATACGTGTCAAAATTGAGATCGTGAATCTCGCCGCCGGTAAAGTGAATCTCTTCCGCCAGCGCGTATCCCAGCCCCATCGTGATACAGCCTTCCATCTGAATGCGCGCGCCCTCGGGATTGATCGAAAGTCCCATGTCCTGCGCGCAAACTACGCGTTGGACGCGGATCGCTCCCGTACTCCTGTCCACCTCGACTTCAGCCATGTGGGCGACATACGTCCCCGCATCAATACCCAGCGCGATCCCCCAGCCGCGCCCGCTCGGCGCCTTGCCCGGCTTCCACCCGAACTTCTCGGCCGCCGCCTTCAACACTCCAATCATGCGCTCGTCCTTGAGATTCTTAAACCTGAACTCGAGTGAATCAACACCCGCCGCCGCCGCCAGCAGGTCGATATGCGACTCGCGCGCAAACGTGTTGGTATAGTTCGCCGGCGCGCGCCACGCCCCCGTGCCGAAGGGATGCACGCCGCCCCCGCCGCTCCATCCCGCCCCGTATACGACCGTCTGGTGGTGCGGTATGTCATAAAACTGCTCCGAGCCGCGCTGCCCCGCCGCGTATACGCCGTAATCCCAGAACGCGATTCGAGCATCCACCGACATGCCCGCGCTGATCTTAACGACCGCCGCGGGCCGGAACGTGTCGTAAAAGAATTCCTCCGCGCGCGTCCAGGCTACCTGCACGGGCTTGCCCGACAGCTTGGCCAGCCGCGCCGCCTCCACCGCCTGCAGGTTCCGCGACTTGCCCCCGAACCCGCCGCCCACGAACGGCGTGATCACGCGTACCTTCTCCGCCGGCATCCCCAGCGCCTGCGCAACCTCGTCCTTCAGTCCGAACGGCCGCTGCGTCGAGGCCCACACCGTGATCCGGTCCGCGTCAAACTTGGCGACCGCCGTATGCGGTTCCATCGGCGCGTGCGCCACGTAACTGTTGAGATACGTCTTCTCGACGACCTTGACCGCCTTGCCGCGGCCCGTCTCCAGGTCCCCGCCCCGCGCTACCGTGTTGCCTCGACTTTCAGCCTTCAAAATATGATCGAATATAGACTTGTCATCCACCGTATTGGATGGCCTGTCATAGTCAGCCTTGATTTGGGAAAGCGCCTTTTCCGCCAGCTCGGGATGGTCCGCAAGGACCGCGACGAAGTCCCCGTCTCTCACCACCTGCACACCCTCGAGCGCTTCCGCGGCCGACGTATCCACGCTCCGCAGCGTCGCGCCGTGCGCCGGCGGACGCAGAATCCTCGCGTACTTGATGTCGGGGAAGAGAATGTCGCCGGCGAACCGCGCCCGGCCCGTCACCTGGCCTCGGAGTCGGTGCGCAGCATGGACTTCCGACGATGCTGAAGTCCGACGCCTTTCCAGTACCGCCTTTTCGGTGAGCCGGCGCTCGATCTTCTTTCCCTTCGTCAGCTCCGCGTAGCTCCTGCGCCGGTCAGGTTGAAGCGAGTCCACCACCGCACCCTGGTCCGTCTTCAATTGTGAGACGGGAACCTGCCACTCCTCCGCGGCCAGTTGCAGGAGCACGCCGCGCGCCTCCGCCGCCGCCGCCCGCAACGGAGGGCCGAAGACGCGTGGACATCGAACCGAACGTCCCCATGTCCCACGGACACAGGTCCGTATCGCCCATCACCATGTCCACCGACGCCACCGGCACGTCCAGCTCGTCCGCCAGCATCTGCGCCAGCGACGTGATGATTCCCTGCCCCATCTCGATCTTTCCCGTAAAGCAGGAGACGCGCCCATTCTCCCCGATCAGGAGAAAAGCGTTGAAGTCGTCCGGCAGTTGCGGTCGAAAACCGCGACGCCCGCCCTCCTGCGCAAGAGTCAATTCTCCCGCCGCGAAATAAACGACGATCCCGCCGGCGGCGAACTTGAAGAAGTCCCGTCGCGTAATCGGCGGCGGCGCGTCCAGATCGACAAAGTCCAGTTGCATGTAGTCATAGTTTTCGTCTTGCATCTTGGCTAACCTCCGTACATCCGGCGGGCCGCCGCCTGGATCGCCGCGACGATGCGCACGTATGACCCGCACCGGCACAGGTTGCCTTCCATCGCCGCGATAATCGCCTTGCGATCCGGCTTGTGGTTGTTCAGGAGAAAGCTGTATGCGGCGAGAATCATCCCCGGCGTGCAGAAGCCGCACTGCAATGCGTCGTGCTCCATGAACGCTTGTTGCAGGGGGTGCAATTTGCCGTCCTTGGCCAGGCCCTCGATGGTGAGCACCTCGCGCCCGGCCGCCTCGCGGGCGGGGAACTGACAGGCTCGCACCGCCGCGCCGTCCACGATCACGGTGCAAGCGCCGCAGTATCCCTCGCCGCATCCGTACTTGCAGCCCACAAGGCCCAGCTCGCCGCGCAGAACCCACAAGAGCCGCCGGTCCTGGGCGATGGACACGCTTTGCTCTCGTCCGTTCAGCTTGAATCGGAGGTCCATGACGATCTCCTCCTGTGACTTGTTGACGTGAGGGAGGCTGCGCAGGACGGTGGAAGATTGCAGCACGATGGGATTCTACGAGCCGCAAACGCGCCGTGTCAAGCCGCACCCCCTCACCCTAACCCTCTCCCTAAGGCAGAGGGGACTTCGCCTCTCCGTGGGAGAGGTCGGCGCGAAGCGCCGGGTGAGGGGGAACCTCAGCGCACCGCGCTCGTGCTGTCACGGCTTCTGCCCCAGGGCAAGTCGCTGCTGGATGGCCTCCAGGCAGGGCAGGAACTCCGCCAGCGAATCGATGACGAAGTGGGCGCCCACCGCCCTCATGCGCGCGCGAGTATCCTTCAAGCGGCGGTCGAAATCGGCCCGCGCCATGCCAATCGCCTCGCGCGGCGAAAGACCCAGGTCACGCCCCGTGGCCGCAACGCCTACCGACCACATGCCGGCGTGAAGTCCCTCCTCGATGCCTTCCAGCGTGTCGTCGGCCTTGATCATCACGAAGGTCGGGTAGACGTTGAGCCGGCGCGCGCACTCAAAGCACATCCACGGCGCGGGCCGGCCCTCAGGTACGTCGGACAACGTCACGATGCAGTCCGGCCGGTAGCCGCGCGTCTCCGCCGCCGCCACCAGCTTCTCCGCCACGCTCGCGTCGAAATCGGCGGTCGAGCCGATCTTGATTCCCTGCACGCGCAGCGCGCGCACTACGTCGATCACGCCGGGGATGGGTTCGGCATGGTTGGGAATGCACGCAGCCAGCGCAGCCGAATGGGCGTCCGCCATGCGCGCCACGTCGGCTTCCGAACAGTCGCGGCTATGCGCCCGCCGCCAGCGTTCGGCGATGGAGGGATTTCCGACCAGCGCCCACAATTGCTCCCGCACCGACCGCCCGGGAACGTTGCGGGTTTCACCGGCGGAAAGAGGTACCCCTTCGGCCTTGAAGACCTCCGCCAGCGCCGCGCCCGGCGCCGACGCGCCGAAATCCACCGTCGTGCCCAGCCAATCCAGCACGACCGCCCGGATGCGCAGGTCCCCCCGCCGCCCGTCCGCGGTAAAACTCATGACCCGATCCTTCCCAACCTGTCACGGCCTCTTTGACGGGGAGATGCGGTTATGCGTACCACGTTTCCCCGCGTTTGTCCATCCAACGACGCCAAACCCGCAGCGCAGAAAAATAGTTGTTGACACAATAGTTGGGACGGGCTACAACGCCGGCCCAGGAGGAGTCAGCGCATGAAATCCTCGCGGTTGCAGGAAGAGTTGCAATGGCATCCCCGCGCGCCCGTGCCGGAACAGGAGGCCTATCTCAACCTGCGTCGCACGCACGACCTCCTGGCGACCGAGTTCGCCGCCCTCTTCAAGCAATACGGCGTGACCGAAGCGCAGTTTAACATCCTGCGCATCCTGGCGGGCGCGGCCGGCCGCAGCCTGCCCTGCCTGGCCATCCGCGACCGCCTCATCGCCCGCGTCCCCGACATTACCCGCCTGGTCGACGGCCTGGAGCGCGCCGAACTGGTCGCCCGCAAGCGCGGCGACAAGGATCGCCGCGTCGTCCACGTCACGATCACGAGAAAAGGTCTGGCGCTGCTCTCCAAGCTGGCGGCGCCCCTGCTCGCCATGCACAAACAGCAGTTCCAGCATTTCACTCCGGAAGAAGTCGCCCGCCTCAACCGCCTCTTGGAAAAGGCCCGCGACCGCTAGCGCCCGGGCGCCACCCTTTTGTACTCAAAAGGGTGCTCCTGGCCTACCGCCGCGGCTCAATCGGTCCGACAAGGTCCCCCAGGACGAACTGCACCCCGTCCAACAGATGCCGCAGAACGACCGGATTCCAGAAGATGTCATGCTGGTGTCCCAGCGAACAGTAGAATACGCGCCCCTTGCCGTAAGGCTTCACCCACGTCATGGGAAAGTCCCCGTCGGTGCGATGAACGCCCCGCACGTTCATGTTCGTCTTGGTCGTATCCAGGCTCACGATCACGCGCACCAGATCGCGCGAGTACGGCTCCTTGAATTGGTAAATCTCGTCCTGCACGACGAACTCCCGGCCGCGGAAAGCCCGCGCCAGCGGATGCTCCGGCTCCTCGATCCTGAAAGTGACGGTCGAGCCGGCGACCCAGGGATGGTTGTCGAAACGCGCGCCGATGATCTCGCCGTATTCCGGCCATTGGCGAAATGAGGCTACCCCCGCGTGAAGCACCGCCAGTCCACCGCCCCGCTTGAGATAATCCACCAGGCTCGCTTTCAGCCTGGCGTCGCGCGCGTCCGCCTTGGCCTTCTCTTCCGGAGAGAGTTTTTCATACACCGACGGTTCGGGCAGAAATATCTCATTATTGGTGTTGTTGAACACGACCGCATCGAACTGTGAGAGATTGTCCGGTTCGAACATGGCGTCGTCGTCGGATACAATGGGCGTGTAAGCGTCGGTCTTGCTGCCGATGACTTCAAAAGCCACCGTGCCGTAGGGCACGGCGGTGTGGTTGAAGCCGTAAAACTTGGAGAAGACCAGTACCTTGCGCGGCTTCTGCGGCGCTGCGGACGGGCGGTCCGGCGCCGCGGCCCGGATCATGGCGATCTCCGTGGCGGACGGCGCCGCCCCGCTCGAAGTGATGCACAGCGCCACGGACACGCCGACGAAGAGATGTTTCATCACCCTACTCCCTATCCGCCTATCCGCGCTGGATTCCGCGACGTAGCGGCGACCGGCGGTCGCCGGTCACGGCCACATTTTGTCGCCGCGCCCTGACAGTTTGCCCCACGTGTCGGCAGGATGCCGGATACGACTGGCGACCAGCAGAGGTCGCCGTTACAAATGCCACGGCCCGCGCATGGCCCGCGACAGCATCCGGTTGGCCGCGTCGTTGTCCACAAACCGCTCCGTCTCCGCGTCCCAGCGTAGCTTGGTCCCCTGCATCTTCATGGCGATATGCCCCACGATACATGCGCTGCACGAGCGATGTCCGTTTTCCACCGGCGCGACCGTCTCCGCCCGCGACTTGATGCACTCCAGCCAGTTGCCCTTGTGGTCCCGACTCCGGTAAAGATGGACCTCATTGGGGCCGATGACCGACTTGAGTAAGGACTTGGGCTCGGCATCCAACCGTCCGCGCGTGACGAAAACCCAACCCTCCGTCCCGCTGAAGCGTATTCCGTTGGACGCGCCCTCCCGCCCCCGGCAGATCACCGTCACACCGCCGGGATAGAGATACTCGATGCGAAACTCGCCGTGCACCGTCCACACTCCAGTCTCCGGGAACGTCGCCGTACCCGAGACTTCCAGCGGCGCATTCTCACCCATGCCCCAGTGCGCGATGTCCATGTGGTGCGAGCCCCACCCGGTAATCATCCCCAGGCAGTATTCCTCCACCCGCAACCAACCCGGCCGGTCGTAACCTACCGGGGGATGCACGCGCTCTTCCGTGTACGGCGCCCACTGGCACGGACCGAGCCAGAACTCATAGTCCAGCTGCTTGGGAACGGGCATCACGGGACGATTCTCGCCGGCGGGATCGGTCGGCAGCGTCACCTCCACCTTCTCCAGCTTGCCGATGCGACCGTTGCGCACCAACTCGCAGGCGGTGCGAAACTGCTCGCCCGAGCGCTGCTGGCTGCCGACCTGAAAGACGCGCCCATAGCGCCGCACCGTGTCCGAGAGCGCCCGCCCCTCCTCCAGGGTGTAGGTGAGCGGCTTCTGCAGGAAGATGTCCTTGCCCGCCCGCGCCGCATCCATCGCCGGCAGCGCGTGCCAATGGTCGGGCGTGCAGATCATCACCGCGTCGATGTCCGCCCTCGCTACCAGTTCCCGATAGTCCCGATACATCGATACGCCGGCGGCCTTGCCGTCCGCGCTTCGTTCCGCGTAGAACTTTTCGACGTAAGCGCGCCCGTCCTCCAGCCGGTTGGAGTCCACGTCGCACACGGCGACGACCTGTGCGTCCCCATGACCCAAGAGGTCCTGCAGATCGCCGCGACCCATCCGTCCCGTGCCGATCGCACCTACCGTGATTCGGTTGCTGGGAGCCGTCGCCCCGAAAACGGCGGACGGAACGAAATACGGCGCCGCCGCGGCCGCCGTCATGATGCGGATAAAGTCGCGCCGTCCCGTTGCCTGCCTGGACTTCTTCTCGTGCCTCATGCTTTCACCTCACGACTTGAACTTGGGGCGTATCGTTGAAACTCAGCCACACCTGGTCCGCCTCTTCCGCGCCGATCTCTCCATCATAGACCAACATGCGGTAGTGGAAGGTGTACGTCACGCCCGGCGCGAGCCGCATCTCCTCCTGCGTCGCCTCCTGCACCGGACAGAAATTAAAGAAAAGCTGGTCCGGCCGGTTGTCCAGCGGCCAAACGCGGATCGGCTCGGGGCTGCGCGCGTTTTGCGGCGCCCCCATGAAGAGGATGCCTGAGCGCCCTGCGCCCGTGGCCCCCGACACGTCGCACCAGCGGCAGCGCGTGGTGTTGGCGTCCGCCCGCGTCTTGCCCTCCGAAGTCAACATGCGGCTGTTCTTCGAGTTCCAGTCCGCCCGCGCCCGGTAGCCGAAGCCGCCGTAGCGATACTTCTCCAAAACCAGCTCCGAGCTGGTCGCGCAACGCTGCCGCGAAATGTAATCCACCAGGTACGCCTTGCGATCGCCGTGCGCCGGCAGCGGATAGACGACGACTTCCAGCGACTCGACCAGCGCCGCCTTGGGGCCGTCCGGCGCCGACAGGTCCACGTGTTCCTGCACCACCACGAACCCGCCGGAGACCGGTCCGCTCCAGGTCTTCTCGACCGACTTAAACCGCACGGTTCCCTGCCCCGCGCCCAGATTCCAGAAGTCCACCTGCCGCCCCTCGAAGCGCGTCCGCGTCCACGGCGCGAAGATGCCCAGATGATGCAGGTGGTCGGGCGGCTGGATCTCCGTCAGGACCTCCCCCGAGGGCGAACAGAGTGGATGAATGAAGGCGCTTCGGGCAAAAAGCGGTGAAGCGCCGGAGGGCGGCGGAATTTCGGCGCAATGGTAGCGCAACGCCAACCGCTCGCCCAGCGAGACGTCCAGGTACTTGCCGTCGCCGGCGACCGCGACAATGGGGGCGACTTCGGGCGTAGCCGCTCGCAGGAAGTACGTGCGCCGTGTTCCAGGCCGCGTCACGCCCGAAAGTAGCCAGTAGAGGCGCCCATCGTCCGTCAACTGGCAGGGCGTGGGAATCGTCTTGCCGTCCCTCTCCTCTTCCATCGCCAGCGGCCCGCCGTAACGCAGTAGTCCGGGGACGGCCAACGAGACGGGCGTATCCACGTGCCCCCACAAGCCGGGCGTAACAAGCAGTTTCATCGGCAGCGAGTCGGGCGTTCCAGGCATGGCGGGTTGGCTCCATATAAAAACAAGGGGGGCGACGACGACCAGCGTCAGCACGATCAACCGTGGCGATGCGGTGCGATCCATATACGCGACAGCCTCCAGGACGCAGTCCGGCACGGACCAAACCCTACCACGAGGCCGCACAACCGGACAAGCGGAATTGGCGGGACGAGTGCCCTGTCATTTCGACCGAAGGGAGAAATCTTAGTCGGCGTCTCTCGGTCGTCGGGCGCCACATGCTGAATTTCTCCCTTCGGTCGAAATGACAGCTCTGGGGGCAAGTGCTAAGAACTGAATCTGTACCTTGGGGGCGCCAAAAAGTGGGTTCATTCCCGACCGCAATTGCGATAGGTTCGTGCATCCCCTATCAGCCTGGGAGTCGCCTGACATGGTCGAATACTTCCGCGATCAATTCTTCGGCCTTCCTCCCGTCGCGCTGGAGGCGGCGCAGGTCGTTTTCCTGCCGCTCCCCTTTGACCTGACCGTGACTTACGGGCGCGGCTCGGCCGGTGCACCGGAGCGGATACTGGAGACCAGTTACCAGTTGGAGACCTTCGACGAGGAGACGCACGTCGATTTTGCGGAAGCGCCGCGCATCTTTGTCGCGCCCGCCGTCCACCCGCGCGACGGCGAGCCGCCGACCGGCTACCTGGCCCGCGTCAGCGACGCCGTACGCGACCTGCCGCCCGCCCGCTTTCTCCTCTCCGTCGGCGGCGAACATCTTGTGACCTACGGAATCGTGCGCGGACTCTACTCCGAGAATGAGCTGCGAGACCTGACCATCGTGCAGATCGACGCGCATTGCGACCTGATCGACCAGCTGGAAGGGGAGCAATGGTCGCACGGGACGGTCATGCGCCGCCTTTTGGCGCACGGTTGCCGCTTCATCCAGATCGGCGTCCGCAGCCTCTCAAAAGAGGAATACCTGCTTGCGCAGGGCAATCCCAATATCGACATCTATTATGCGCATGAGCTGCATCAACGCCGGCAGGCGCTCCTTTCGCGGCTGGCCGACTTGACGGGCGATGTCTATGTGAGTTTCGACGTGGACGGCCTGGACCCCTCCGTCATCTGGAGCACGGGCACGCCGCAGCCGGATGGCCTCTCGTGGCAGGAAGCGATGGCCGTATTGCGCGCGCTCTTCTCCAATCGCCGTTGCTGCATCCGCGCCGCCGACCTGGTCGAGTTCATCCCCGACCCGAATCCTCCGGGTTGCGACACCACCGCCTGCAAGATCATCTCGCGGATGCTGGCGTACTGGTGGACAGGGCAAAGCCGATAACCCGCGCAGAGACGCAGAGGCCGCAGAGAGATTCAGCCCCATTTGCCTTAGGTCCTATTGGTCCTATGGGTCCCATACGTCCTATCCCGTCAGCGACCGTTGGGCGTAAACCTCCTCCGCGTGAAACGAGCTGCGAACCATGGGGCCCGCGAAGACCTGCGGAATCCCCAGGCTCTCGCCTACACAGCGAAGTTGCTCGAACTCCTCCAGGCTCAGATACCGGTCGACCGGCGCGTGCTGCGGCGTGGGACGCAGGTATTGCCCGAGGGTGGAAATGTCGCACCCGATGTCCGCCAGGTCGCAGAGGACCGAGAAGATTTCATCCTGGCGCTCGCCGATGCCCACCAATAGGCCCGACTTGGTTTTCATGCCCGCCGCCTTGGCGCGCGACAAGAGTTCCAGTGAGACCGCGTAGTTGCATCTGGGTTGAATGCGCGGATAGAGGCGCGGTACCGTTTCCAGGTTGTGGTTGAGCACGTCGGGTCCGGCCTCGATGACCTCTTGCAGGGCGTCCCAGTCGCCGCAGAAGTCCGGAATCAGGGTCTCGATCTTGCACCCGGGAAGGTGCTTTCTTAGTTCATGGATGGTGCGGGCGAAAACATGCGCGCCGCCGTCGGGCAGATCGTCGCGATTCACGGACGTGAGTA
Organism: bacterium; assembly: GCA_015075175.1. GTDB lineage: Bacteria > Hinthialibacterota > Hinthialibacteria > H5-UNCL2 > H5-UNCL2 > H5-UNCL2. The sequence continues at coordinate 49,589 of JABTUV010000004.1, read as the reverse complement.
CGACGTACTGGAGACCCATGCGCACCGCAGCCTCGGCCACGTGAACCGGTTCGCTCTCGTCCAGTCCGACGGGACGTCCCGAGGGCACGGCGCAAAAGCGGCACGCGCGGGTGCACGTATCGCCCAGGAGCATGAAGGTCGCCGTGCGGCGTTCCCAGCAGTCGCCGATGTTGGGACAGCGGGCGCTCTCGCAGACGGTATGCAGGCCGCCCCCGCGCATGAGGCCCTTTAACTCGCGATAGTTGTCTCCGCCGGGCAGTTGGGCGCGAATCCAGCGCGGCTTCGGCCCCTGATACCCGCGCCGCCCGGCAGCCACCTGTGACTGCATGGGCAAGTCCAGCTCCAGCATCCCCGGCTCGACGCAGTCCTGGAGGTTCAACATCGCAATCAAGATTTCCGCCCAACGCCGCTCCAGCTGCGCCAGCTCGATACGGCGCGAAACCAGGTCGCACAGCCGAGTGGGTTTCGCCTCCGGCAGGCCGCACATGACGAAATGGTCGAACAGCGACAGGTCGTTCTCCACGTTGAGCGCGACGCCGTGATAGACCACGCCGCGCCGCACCCGCACGCCCAGGCTGGCGATCTTGGCCTCGCCCACCCAGACCCCCGTCCTGCCCGCGATGGTATGGGCCGAGACGCCGTGTTCGGCCAGCAGTTGAACGACGCTCGCTTCCAACCGGCGCAGATAACGCTCAACGTCCAGGCCGCAGGCGCGCAACGAGAGAACGGGATAGGCGACCAGCTGGCCGGGATTGTGGCCGGTCGTCTGGCCCCCGCGGTTGGTCTGGCAGACGGCGATGCCGCGCGCCGCCAGCGCGTGGCGCCCCGTCACGAGGTCGCTCATCAGCGGCCGCGCCCAACGTGACCGTCGCCGGGTGCTGGCAGAGGACAAGGGCGCCGGGAAGGGCGCCCACGATCACGCGTTCGACCAGGCGCTCCTGGAGGCGCATCGCTACGGGATAATCGACGATTCCCAGCCGCAGGACGGGGGCGCGGCCCACCGGCAGTACGCGCAGCCGACGAGCCGCAACATCGTACTGAGGCGCTGGAGCGGAGACGCTCATAATCGACACCGGCCGCCTCACCCGGCAGCCTGCTCCCTTCTTTGCGGGCCAACGCCCCGCTCGACTTCGAGGTCGACTCTAGCGGACCGCCGGAAGCCCATCAAGGGCCGCGTAATGACGGGTACAGTCACAATGACAACTGGCTGCAAACCTTGCAGAACTGCTCCAAGCGGTCGTTATGGTTCCGGCGGATTGATTGTCATTTCGACCGAAAGGAGAAATCTTTCCCCATTACCGCCAGTCGAGCGCAAGGATGAAGATTTCTCCTTCGGTCGAAATGACCAAGTGCGCCGATTTCACGTCCACTATCGTCTTCGACGGCCTAGTGAAGATTTCTCCCTTCGGTCGAAATGACAGGTGCGCCGCCAAGGGCAAAAGACCGCCCCGCACTTCCCAATTGCCGGACAACGGCTCGTCATGCGGCAGATCCTAAACACTTGCGATGCCGGAAAGGATCCGTTTGCGGACAAATGTTTCACGTGAAACACCGGCTTGTGGATAAGTCGCTTCTGGTATTCTTAAACGATGCAAGTACCTAAAATACCTAGCGTTATGGAACGGATTGGTCTGCCCGAGAAGATTCTGCCCAGACATTATCCACAGGATTTCCCATGCGTCAATGTAGGTACACGACACTCATGGAATGTGCAACTAAGTCTCACAAACGGCTCGACCATGAGCAACGTCAGGCGCCGCTTGGAGCTGAGAAACATTCCCGCAGGTCGAGATAAGAAGTGGTGCCCGGGGGGGGACTTGAACCCCCACAGCTTTCGCCATACGCCCCTCAAACGTACGTGTCTACCAGTTCCACCACCCGGGCAGGGAGGCGTCGACACCGTCGGATTTTATAGTCTCCGCCCCAGTCAAAATCAACTGCTTTTCGACATCCTCCAACTGCCAGCCGGCCCCCGCGCCTACTCCCAAGACGCTGCTAATACCGCTTTTCGCTTGACTTGGAGATCCCTGCCCAATATAATCGTGGTTCGCTCTTTTTCGGGCCGAGTCGGCGATATCGACGCCCTCACAACATCCATGCGAAGGGAGCCAAGGCGGGACCGCGTCTTCGTCCACGATGAACAAGAAATCCGGGATTCTCACTTACGACATTGAAAAAGTGCTTGTGGAAGAGAAGGACATCATCAAGCGCATCAAGGACCTGGGCCGCCAGATTACGGAGGATTACGCCGGCAAGGACCTTCTGATGGTCAGCCTCTTGAAGGGTTCGGTGATCTTTCTGTCGGATCTGGTTCGGTCGATTGATCTCCCGCTGGAGTTTGCTTTCTTGACCATCACCAATTACAGCCGCGGGACCAAGCCGCTGATCCGCCCCAAGGTCGGTGAGCGCAGCCTGGACGACATCGAGGGGCGCGACGTGATCCTGGTGGAGGACATCCTGGATACCGGCAACACCATCGCCTATGCGCAGCAGTGGATTGCGCGCAAGAATCCCGCGTCGTTCGAGACGGCGGTGTTCTGCTCCAAGAAGAAGCAGCGGTCCAGCGAAATCCGCGAGCCCAAGTACGTGGGTTTCACGGTCCCCGACCGCTTCGTGGTCGGATACGGACTGGACTACGCGGAGAAGTATCGCAATCTCCCGCTGGTGGGAATCCTGCGGGACGTGCAGTGAGCGTGAATCCCTACGTTGGACAAGCCGGCGTCCGGCCCCCCAAGGCGCCGGCGGAATACCTCTCCCCCTATCCGGCGGCGGAACCGACGCGCCGCTCGGCCATGATCGCGGCTTGATTTCGATTCATTCCGCTTCCCGGCCGGTTGCCGGGAGACACAAGAGACGTCCCTATCCAGTAAACGCGAGGCAAGACACGTGTGCAAGACTCCGGACCTCGTAATTGTCGGCTCGGTCGCTCTCGATTCCGTCCGCACGCCCTACGGCGAGCATGAGCGAATCCTGGGGGGATCGGCCTGCTACGCGGGCGTCGCCGCCAGTTACTTCACCCAGGTGGGCATCGTGGGCGTAATCGGGCGGGACTTTCCCCAAGCCCACCTCGATCTCTTGGCCTCTCGCGGAATCGACCTGGCCGGCGTGCACAGGCAGGATGGTACCACGTTTCATTGGAAGGGCTACTACGAAGGGGCCATGGACAGAGCAATCACGGTCGATACACACCTGGGTGTATTCGAGTCTTTCAGCCCCGACATCCCTGAAGACTATCGCTCAGCGCCGTATCTCTTTCTGGGCAACATCCACCCGGCACTGCAGCTCCGAGTACTTTCTCAACTAACTGAAAAAACAATTGTTGCGCTTGATACGATGAACTACTGGATTAAGATCCAGCCGGACCTCCTCCACGACGTAATCGCCAAGATAGATTTGTTATTCATCAATGAAGCTGAAATCCAGCAATTGACGGGTGTTAAAAATTTACCGGAGGCCGCCGACCGGATTTTGAAAGACGGGCCTCGTTTCGTAGTGTTAAAGCGGGGTGGGCATGGGGCGACCGTGCACGGCGCGGAGGGCGTCGTGGCCGCGCCGGCGTTGCCGCTACGGGACGTCAAAGACCCTACCGGCGCAGGCGACACCTTCGCGGGCGGGTTTCTCGGTTACTTGGCGCAGTCAGGGCCAGACCTGTCGCTCGAGCGGCTTCGCGAGGCCCTCTGGATGGGCACAGCGCTGGCGTCGCATACCGTTCAAGATTTCAGCCTTCTCGGCCTTTGTCGAGCCAGTTCTGAGAGTATCTTTCAACGATGCCGTCAGATTGCTCAGATGGTTAACGGACGAGTCCCAAACGTAAGGATTACTGGCCATGAGTGAACATCCAATTCGCGTCGGACTGGTTGGCCTGGGACAGGTTGGCTCGGCGGTCGCCCAGCGGCTGCTGCGGGACCGAGAACTGATCGCACTCAGGTCTCTTCATCCAATTGAATTGAAAAGAGTTGCAGTTAATGACTTGAACAAAACCCGCAGCATCGACCTCTCTGGAATTCGATTGGACGACCAGGCGCTGCAACTGGCGTCCGACCCTGAAGTCGATTTGGTCGTCGAACTGGTTGGAGGAACTGGAGTTGCGCGTGAGGTCGTGCTCACTGCCTTGCGAAACGGCAAGCACGTGGTGACGGCCAACAAGGCGCTCCTGGCCGAGCACGGCGACGAGGTCTTCCCCCTGGCCCTCAAAATGGGCCGCCAACTTGGCTTGGAGGCTTCCGTCGGAGGGGGGATTCCCATCATCCAGACGCTGGACGGGGCCATGGTAGCATCGGAAATTACTGAAATATTTACAATTATTAATGGTACGTCCAATTATATTTTAACTGAGTTATCAGAGGGACGTAATGATTATAAGGGTGCTCTAAGCGATGCAAAAAGACTAGGTTATGCCGAGTCAGATCCGACTTTTGACGTCGAAGGTTACGACAGCGCTCACAAGATCGCAATCCTTGCTTCTGTTTGCTTTGGGACTCAAATATTAGCAAAAGAGGTTAGAGTAGAAGGCATAACTCGTTTAACTCCCGCTGATTTTGAACATGCACATGAGTTGCGACACGAGATCAAGCTGCTGGCCATCGCCAAGGACTTTGGGGATGAAGTCGAGGTCCGGGTGCATCCCACTATGATCCCGATTGCGCACCCCCTGGCGTCTGTTCGAGGGGTCGACAACGGGATTCTCCTGGTCAGTTCCGACGGGATCAAGACCGGGCTTTACGGGCAGGGGGCGGGGCCGATCCCGACCAGTGCAGCCGTGGTGTCGGACATCATCGCCATCGCCCGGAGGTTCGACCAGCCGGTAAGGAGCCACTTCTTCGGGCATTGGGGCATCCGCCCCAAGCGCGTGCGTTCCTGGGAGGAGTCCCATTCGCGCTACTGCCTGCGGGCGGAGGTCCTGGACAAGCCGGGAGTTCTGGCCAAGATTTTCAAGATTCTGGCCGATTATAACATCAGCATCTCGGCCATGGTGAGCCGCGACGGCACCCCGGAAGTCGCGGTCCCGACGTCGCTCACCCTGCACCCCACGCGCGAGGGGGCGCTCAAGCGGGCGCTGGAGGAGATCAACCAGTTGGAGGTGGTCGTGAAAGACACGCCGTTCTTTATCCGCATCGAGGAGATGATCTGACGATGCCCGGCGCCGCGACGACCGAGTGGCTGGGGATCATCGCCCACTACCGGAATTTTCTGCCCGCCGTGGATGAGGCGTGCGTGGTGACGCTCTTGGAAGGTAACACCCCGCTGATCCGCACGCCCGGCCTGGCGCGGCGCGTGTCGCCCCTGGTCGATTTGTGGGTCAAGTGCGAGGGCTTGAACCCGACCGGCTCGTTCAAGGACCGGGGAATGACGGTCGCGGTAAGCCGGGCGAAGGCGCGCGGGCATACGCGAGTCGTGTGCGCCTCGACGGGCAACACGTCGGCTTCCGCGGCGGCCTATGCGGCGCGGGCGGGGATGGTCTGCGGGGTCGTCATTCCGCAGGGCAAGATCGCTCAGGGCAAGCTGGCGCAAGCGTTGCTCCACGGGGCACGGGTAATAGCTATCGAGGGCAACTTCGACCGGGCGCTGACGTTGGTGCGTGAACTGTGCGAGAAGTACCCGGTCGCGCTGGTCAACTCGGTCAACCCGGATCGGATTGCGGGCCAGACGACGGTAGCCTACGAGATTTGCGACGCCTTGGGTGATGCGCCGGAGTTCCTGGCGATTCCGGTCGGCAATGCGGGCAACATCACGGCGGCGTGGCTGGGGTTCACCCGCTACTTTGAGGCGGGGAAGGTGAGCCGACGGCCGCGGATGCTGGGCTTCCAAGCGGAAGGGGCGGCGCCGCTGGTCCACGGGGGCGTGGTCGAGAACCCGGAGACGGTGGCCACGGCGATACGGATCGGGAATCCGGCCAGCCGGCAGGGGGCCCTACGGGCGCGGGAGGACTCGGGGGGTCTCTTCGCCGCCGTGTCGGACGCGGAGATTCTCGCCGCGCAACGGCTGTTGGCGCAGGAGGAGGGATCGCGGTAGAACCGGCGTCGGCGGCAGGCGTGGCGGGATTGATCAAACTCAGGCGGGACGGGTTCTTCCGGCAACCGGCGCAAGTCGTCGCGGTCGTGACGGGCACGGGTTGAAGGACCGGAGACGGCGATGGCGGCAGGGAGGGCCGACGGTGGTGAGGGGCGGAAGTGGAGGCAGTGGTGGGGAACGCAGGGTGTAGGTGAAGCCGGCGGGGACGCCAGCGGTACGATCTTGCACCGCAGCCAGCCGCATACCAGCGGAGTCACACTCTCCCTGCGCCAAACAGTTCCCCTGCCGCTGCACGGATGACCGCAGTTCGGCCAGCATTCGACAATTGGCGCGGCGGAAATGCGGGTAATTCGCTGGGTTCGATCTTGTAGGCTGCCGCCGTAAACGCGGCCTTCCCACGCAGTTCGTGCCCTGGCTACCTGACCCAGCAGCTGAATACATCCGCTTGGCGTTCAGGGTGGTCGCAACATCTTCTCCAGGCCGTTCTCAGGATAGAGCATGAGGTAGAGGTTGGTCGCGATGGCCTGCGAACGATTCCAGATGAACCGAAAGGGGCGTTTCTCATCAGCGCCGCGTCCCATGTACGTGCAAAGGAACGGCGCCGGATCGCGCCGCTTCCTGTTTGGTACCATGGACTCCGTTTGCCAACGAGATACCCGTCCTTCACACCCAACGCCGTCGCAGTCTCGAGGTACTTCCACAAAGCCGGATATTGGGCCTGGAGCACGGACTCAGCCAGATCGCGATCGATGATGCAGAGTTGAGGTTCGAGAAGGATAGCCGTCGTCGTCCGCGTCGATCACAGTGGTTTTCAGAAACCGCGGGCTGGGCAGGATCGGCCGCAGATAGCATTTTGGCAGGTTGTAGTGTTCGGCTTCACGGCGCTCCAGCACGAAGAACTTGTTATTACCCGTCGCAATCCCGCGCCGGATGGAGAAGATATCCCCCAACGTCGGACCATCGCCGTTGCCCGACAGGCGACGGTCGTTACGAGTATGGCTGGGATAGACCGTCCACTTGCGCGAATCGCACAGAACTTCCAGCGGAATCCTATCGCAGGCGTGGGGTTCGCGGATCGTGCCTCCAAACGTGAATTCGACTGCATGTCCCACCGGAGGGGGCGCCTTGCGAAACACGAGCACGACGGAGGAAACCAAGGCGTCGCCGAATTGCACATCATCCGGGTCGAAGCGATGCGTGCGGATCAGCGTAACGGCCTCGACAAGAAGCTCTTTGAGCGCGGCGCCATAGTTGACATCCATGAATTCAGACGGAATCAACCAGGCCGCGTATCCGCCAGGCGTCATCCACTCCGTGGCAAGCAGAACAAAATAGACGTACAAACCGGCGAGGCCGTGGACCTTCACGCCGGTCGTGCGGCGCGTAAGCGACTGCAAGCGCTCCTTGTCCTCGTGATTAATATGGTGGTGACGGACATAGGGAGGGTTGGCCAGGATCAGGTTGGGGGCCGTGGGCCGCTGGGCGCTGGCAACCACGCGCGTGAAGTCGGCCCTTATCACTTCGAGGCCGGACTCCGACCAGAGACTTTGGGCGGCATCGCAAAAGTCCGAGTCCAGCTCAATGCCGATCGCGCTCTCGATCCGCTCACGACCAAAGACGGCAAGCACGGCGGAATAAAAGCTGCCCGTGCCGACGGCGGGATCCGCAAAGCGAACCGCTTGAAGATTGCCGCCCGCTACGGACTGCACGTACGCAGCGATGTCGACCGCCAGGGTGTAGGGAGTGGCAAACTGGCCCAAGCGGTTCCTCTCGGCCGGTGCTTTGCGCGCGTCAAGCGCGGTCTGTATGACCTGCCGCCGCGCTTCAATGGAGCCTTCGTTTCGCGCGATCATTGGTTATACACCCAGCTTCGCCAAGTCGTCGATGCGGTGCTCCCATACCCAATCGATTCCCTCAGCAGCTTCGTAGCCGAAGTAGTCGCTGCCGAAGTATCCACAGAGAAAAAGTATGAAACAAACCGATTCTCCATAAGTCGCCCGCAATTGATGGATCTTCATCGCCTCCTCTTTGCGGCGCTTGTTCGTGTTGGTGAAATCCCCGGCTGACTTGGCTTCGATCAGGATCGGCAGATGGTCTCTACGGGGCCGTCGCGGTTGGATTGCGACGTCGACCGGAATATTGACTCTGAGAGTTCTCCCGATGGGCACGTTCATGCGGAGGCAGTACGTGCCCGGTTCCATCTCGTTCAGCGGCGCGCCGGACGGGTGGGCTTGCTTGCGATAGCCCCGCCCTTCGAGATAGTCGCCGATCATGGCGAGCTGGCGCTGCTCCTGCGCGTTGCGGACGATGGGGCTGGCTACCGCACTGCACAAGCGGTCGGCGACGATGGTGGAGGCTCGGTCGCGCTCGTGCCCGCTTGGAGCCGTTCCATGGTCGAGCCAGGGGAAGATGTCGCGGTCCAGGAGCCGCGTGATGATGCCGCAGACTTTCGCCAACTCGGCGTCGAGCTCGACCCCCTGCATCTTGGCCGGCAGCTTTCCCTTCTCCATGCGACCTATCAGATTCTTGCTGGCGTAGGCCAAACCGATCAGGCGGTCGACCGCGAGCGGCGGTGCGGTACACATGCGAAGCGTCGGCAGCGCCCCCGGGTTCGCCCTTAACGTCGCTGCATCGAGGTTTCGCAGATCGTGGGTTGCCAGGATCGCGCGCTTCACCCGCTCCGTCGTCTCCACCCGCGTCGCCCGAAATGCTTCGGGGGCAAAACTCATGAACCATTCGTTGAACCGGTCCACGGACGCGGCGATGTCGGCCTTCCAGAGATGCGGCTTGTCGGCGTTGATCCGTCGAGGTTTCATCAGGCCCACCTTTCGGCAATGCGATAGGATTACCCATCGACCGTGCAACGTCAAGTGCATCGCACGGCGCCGTCGCGCTTCCTAAGGCGTGTGGCGGCGTCCCGACGTTGGGGCGCCGCTGGTGCGCGGGCGTCCGGTCGAGAACCCGGAGACGGTGGCCACGGCGATACGGATCGGGAATCCGGCCAGCCGGCAGGGGGCCCTACGGGCGCGGGAGGACTCGGGGGGTCTCTTCGCCGCCGTGTCGGACGCGGAGATTCTCGCCGCGCAACGGCTGTTGGCGCAGGAGGAGGGGATCGCGGTAGAACCGGCGTCGGCGGCGAGCGTGGCGGGATTGATCAAACTCGGGCGGGACGGGTTCTTCCGGCAACCGGCGCAAGTCGTCGCGGTCGTGACGGGCCACGGGTTGAAGGACCCGGAGACGGCGATGGCCGGCAGTCAACCTGCAACGGTCGTGCCTGCGAATGTCGAGCCGCTGGCGGCGGCGCTGGGTCTGTAGCTGAAGGCGCTTTCGCCCGCCGGTTTTTCATGCAATCAACCCAACCACTGATACACAAAAGAGGTTGCGCCACACCGGCCTCCGGGACTATCATCACCGTACTGACCCATTCCGTGTACCGGGCGCCAACGTCATGGCCGTGTCTTTGACCGCGTCTCCTTCTTCCCTGCCCCGTTCTCCGGGCAACCGGACGCAGCATGTACACGCCGACAACGTGAGTAACGCGACGACGTTTGCGCTGACGTACAACGACCTGAATCAACTGACCGAGCGCACGTGGGACGATGGGACGGATGGGTATAAGGAGGAGTACACTTACGATCTGAATGGGAACTTGATCCGCAAGGATGAACTGTACGATGAGTGGATGATGAGTTGGTGGGAGATGCGGACGCGGTGGGAGTACAGTTGGGACCATGAGAATCGGCTGATTAAAGTTGTGCATTGGAGGTTGTACAATGAGACGGGGATGTTGTACATGCGGCCGTGGAAGCGCGTGGAGTTCTACTACTGTCCGGCGTGCGGAGGGACTCGGACGCAGAAGGTCGTCTACATGAACGACAATTGGGCCGTCGAGGACACGCCGGACTGGAGCCTGTCGAAATGGCTGCGCTACGAGACCTTGGGGCTGGACCAATTGCGGGTGGACGAGAAGTATGACTCGGACCAGGACGGGTTGGACGAGGGGGATCCGTTTAGGACGGAGAGGGTGACATACACTGCTTATCCTGGTATTGGGTACATCAATATGGAGGCGGTTTATACCTACTCCTCACCCTATAGTGCGGCGAGTCCGGACAAGCAGGATATTTATTATCATTATGATCGGATCATGGTTGTGTCCGCCCTTAGCAACTCGAGTGGTGCATTCATATGCGATCAAAGGTTTCACCACGATGCGTTTGGCCAATTCGTCGGAGAAGTCGCGAGAACAACACGTCGCATCACCGCTAAGCAATTCGATTTAGACGTAAATCTCTACTATTTTTCGAGACGTTGGTTTGATGTTGGCACAGGCCGGCTGATGTCTAGAGACCAGTACCCTCTTGCGGACTTGGAGGAGGGACAAGCGCTTTATACGTTTGCCTAAACAATCCTGTAACTTACATTGACCTTGAAGGCCTCAACGTGGTAACGAAAGGCGTTGGCAAGATCATTGTGTTGGGGATAAGAGGCTTCAGGTGATCAAGAAGGGATTGGGATTTGACGAGGTTGTCGATGCAGCCAAGGCGGGCGAAGACGTTATTGTGGGGGAATCGCAGACTTGCTGATGTGAAATCGCCACGGAAGTTGGGCGGAAGGCGACCGATTCACCATGATCCTCATCCGTCTGCTGTCCAGCCCCCATTTTGTTTACCACGGGGAATGTTAGTCCTCCGGGGTTATGATGCCCGCCACCAGGGCGGAGTTGTCGACCTCATCTCCCGCGTGATAGAGTTCTCTTGCCGGCCCGGAGGATAGAACCGCTGGAGAGCGACCCGAGCGCCGTGGCCGGTGTGCCTGTACGGAGAGGGCGGGGACGTCCATCCCTGCCTTTCGTTTGTTGGCCCTCTCCGGGAGGCCGGAAAGCGATAAACTCCGGGGTTCGGGGCAGAGCCCCCATCCATCAGCCAGGCGGCGCGGGCTGCGCGGGGTGCGGTAACCCAGGCTGCTGTGCGGCCGGGCCAGGTGTAGTCTTTGCGCCACTCCTCGACGACCACCTTCGCCTCAAAGATTCTGGAACAGTTCAGGTTCAAGCACTCGTCCCGCAGCCGCCCGTTGGCTCTCCCCGAAGGTTCTGCCACGGACTGCCCGGATCGATGTGGTGTGTCTCTACGCCCGCTTCGACAGCCAGGTCGAGAGCGCCTTGGCGATGAGCTCCGGGCCGTTGTCGCTGCGCAGGTACTTGCGGGGCGTCTCCCCACTCATCACCCTCTCCAGCACCCGGATCACATCATGGCCTTCATCCTGCGATCCGCTTCGATCACCGGGCATTCGCGGGTGTACTCATCCACCAGCGTCAACACCGCCGGTTGCGGCCTTCGCGGTGGCATCCTCCATGAAGTCGTAGGTCCAGACGTGGTCCGGATACTCGGCCCCGCAAGGGGTTGGACTCCTCCCACGTCGCCGGCGCTTCCTGCGCCTGGGTTGGGACAAGCGCTTCCTGGCGCCACACCCGGTGCACCCGTTTGGGGATGACTTCCCCTTCCAGCCTCAGCACTCCCCAGGCGGTGCGATAACCGGCCCACTTGCGCTCCCGGGCGATCTCGCCCAAGCGCCTGGCCAGGGCCGTATCGTCGCGCTGCGGCTGGTAGTGGTAACCGGGACGGCTGATCTCAAGCAAGGCGCAACCGCGTCGTTCGAGAGGCCGCGTCGCTTGGCGAAGTCCACGCTCTCGCGACGCTGTTGCGCCGTTACCACTTTTTCTTAACAGCCCTTGATCGTTTCGATCTCAGGTCCCTCCGCCACCATCCGCTTCAACTGACTGTTTTCCCGCTCCAGTTCCCGCAGCCGACAGGCCTCCCGGACGCTCATTTCCCCGAGCTTCCGACGCCAGCGGTAGAAGGTCTGCTCGCTAATGCCCTGCTTGCGGGCACCTCCGCCACCGAACGACCGTTGGCCTCCGCCTCCCGCAGAATCCGGATGATCTGCTCCTCGTTGTACCGACTCCTCTTCATCTTGGACCTCCTGTTGACCGGAGATCCTAACATTCCCACTGGTAAAGTTTACAGGGGGCACGCCCCTGCCGGAGAGGGAGGGCGGCCACATTATCATCCTCACGATTGCCGAAGCCCGGTTGTGACCAACACGTCTTTTACAGTTTTGCGGCTGCTTTATCATTTACTCACCATGCCGAGGGCACGGGAACGGTGAATGAATGGATTGCGTTTGGTCTCGATTTATGTAATCCACTGTCAGTTTTCCAAGATATCGCAGACGTAATGCAACTTTTCGATGAAGATACCCTAACGGTGGAAGATGTTGAAGAAATCATTGTAACTGAGTGCGATGAATGATGTTGGTCCCGGGCGCGATGGGTTTTCTCATTGAAGGAGGTGCGGTGCTTCAGCCTTCAACGCATGGAGGCGGCGTGAGTGAGGTTGCATTGGCGTCGCGTTTTTGCGGCGCACAATCTCCGAGCGAAGGGAAAATGGGTCCACGGGGATTTTGCATGGCACATTTTTTCCCATGGGCACGCGCGTTGCCTGCGGGGTGCGCGCGCCGAAGAGGAATATACTCGGTTGAAGAACGCCGAGGAGTATTATGTATTTGTCGGCGAAGTGGCGCTCGGAGTGCTTAAGTGCCTGGGGAGATTGCCATCGGTTGAGAAAGCACGGACGTTTATTGCGGGGGCCGGGATACCCATTGACATGTATATCACGCAAGCTAATTTTGAGTGGACGATGGTGTTCACGCATGAGCAGCAATCTATGGGGCTCGGACCGTATTTTTCGTTTGCAGACTGGCATGAACTTGAATAAACGCTCGCCAAAAATGTTCGAGCGTGTACCTGGTCTGAAGATGTGATCGAGGGGGTGACGACGGCGTATGGCTACGGGCGGTTGCAGTACGGGCCGCAGTTGTCGAGCGTGACGGATGCGCTGGGGCAGTGGATCGGGTACGAGTTCGACGCCTGGGGGCGCATGACGCAGCGGAGCTTCTACGGCGACGATGCGACCGCGGACGCCGGCGAGCTGTACCATTACGACGCCTGGGGGCGGGTGGATTCGTTTACTGACTGCAACGGGGCGAAAACCGAGTTCGCGTATGATCTCTTGGGGAAGTTGACGCAGAAGAAGTATTATACCGGGCAGACGCAGAGCGGGACGGTCGAGTATGCGTATAATAGTGCCGGGCAGTTGGCGAGCATTGTGTCGGACTGCACGTGGGGATGCAGCGAGCAGGTGCATTACAGCTATGATAAACTGGGGCGGTTGCAGTATCGGTCGGGCGTGGGGTATGGGAGCATCTCCTTTCAGCGGGACGCGATGGGGCGGACGAAGACCTTGAGCTGGATGAAAGAGAGCGAAAAGCAGACCAGTTTGAGTTACAGTTACGATATGGCGCAGCGCGTAGTGGGCGTGTATCAGGATAACGGGGTCTTGCCTTTGGCGAGTTATTCGTTCGATGCGGCGGGGGCGGTCGAGACCGTCATGCTGGAGAATGGGGCTTACGTGGAATACGAGTACGACGAGACTTACGGGTACCTGACGGCGTTGCGCAACAAGAGCGCGACGGGGAGGAGTTTGCGTCGTTCAGTATTTACGACCTGGACGGGCTGGTGGGCGCGTGGATTTGGAGGACAATTCGTACATCCTTTACGATTACGACAACCAGAACCGGCTGACGGATGAGTGGAAGAAAACCAGCGGCGCGGCAACCGTTTATCGCCATCAGTACCAGTATGATAACGCGGGCAATCGCACGCAGCATATTCATACGGACGATGTGAGCAACGCGACCACGTTCACGCTGACGTACAACGACCTGAATCAACTGACGCTGCGAGAGTGGGACGATGGGACGGACGGGTATAAGGAGGAGTACAGCTACGACCTGAATGGGAACCTGACTCGCAAGGATGAACTGTTCGATCCCGACATGATGAGTTGGTGGGAGACCATGGCGCGCTGGGATTACAGCTGGGACCACGAAAACCGGCTGATCCAGGTCGTGCATTGGAAGGTGTACAATGATACCGGCTTTCTCTATCTGCGGCCGTGGAAGCGGGTGGAGTTCTACTACTGTCCCGCGTGCGGGGGCAACCGGACGCAGAAGGTTGTATACATGAACGACAACTGGAGCACCGGCGAGACGCCGGACTGGACGCTGACGAAATGGCTGCGCTACGAGACGCTGGGGCTAGACCAGTTGCGCGTGGATGAGAAGTACGACTCGGACCAGGACGGACTGGACGAGGGGGATCCGTACCGGACAGAGAGGGTGACGTATACCGCTCCCGGTGACGTTGGTCGGATTCACAAGGAGACCCTTTATACCTATTCAACACCATATACGTCGAGTAACCCCGAAAAGGAGGACACGTATTTTCACTACAGTTGGCTGGGAGACGTCGCGGGGCTCACTGGCGGCAGCGGATCGCTGTTGGCAGGATGTCGTTATTCCTGCGATGCGTTTGGTGTTCCTACGGATGCCTTGGTGAAAACCTCACGTCGCCTCACCGCCAAGCAGTACGATCCCGATTTGGGGCTTTATGACTTCGCAGCGCGTTGGTACGCGCCGGCACTCGGGCGGTTCATTAGTGGGGATCCGTCGGTTTTCGCTGAATTATTCGAGGGTTCCAACTTGTACGTGTTTTCGTCGAACAATCCCGTAATGTTCCTCGATTTGACGGGGCTCTCCGAAGACAAGCCTGGATTCTGGGAGGATATTGTTGGGTTCATTCCTGTCATTGGACCGGCTCGTGATGCGGTTGAGAACTGGCAGAATGAGGAGTACGGGTCGTTCGTTTTTAATGTGGCGATGGCGATTTCTGACTTGAGCGGGGCCAAAGCCGCCGCAAGCCTTGTGTCCAGCCCCATTTTGTTTACCACGGGAATGTTAGTCCTCCGGGGTTATGATGCCGCCACCAGGGCGGGTTGTCGACCTCATCTCCCGCGTGATAGAGTTCTCTTGCCGGCCCGGAGGATGAGCCCGCTGGAGCGACCCGAGCGCCGTGGCGGTGCCTGTACGGAGAGGGGCAGGGGACGTCCATCCCTGCCTTTCGTTTGTTGGCCCTCTTCCGGAGGCCGGAAAGCGATAAACTCCGGGGTTCAGGGGCCAGGCCCCATCCTTCAGCCAGGCGGCACGGGGCTGCGCGGGGTGCGGTAACCCAGGCTGCTGTGCGGCCGGGCCAGGTTGTAATCTTTGCGCCACTCCTCGACGACCACCTTCGCCTCAAGAGATTCTGGAACAGTTCAGGTTCAAGCACTCGTCCCGCAGCCGCCCGTTGGCTCTCCCCGAAGGGATTCTGCCACGGACTGCCCGGATCGATGTGGTGTCTCTACGCCCCGCTTCGACAGCCAGGTCGAGGCGCGCCTTGGCGATGGGCTCCGGGCCGTTGTCGCTGCGCGGGTGCGGGGCGTCTCCCCACTCATCACCCTCTCCAGCACCGGATCATCCTTGGCCTTCATCCTGCGATCCCTTCGATCACCGGGCATTCGCGGGTGTACTCATCCACCAGCGTCAGCACCCGCAGTTTGCGGCCTTCGCGGTGGCATCCTCCATGAAGTCGTGGGTCGGACGTGGTCCGGATACTCGGCCCGGGGGTTGGACTCCTCTCCCCACGTCGCCGGCGCTTCCTGCGCCTGGGTTGGGACAAGCCTTCAGCGCCACACCCGGTGCACCCGTTTGGGGTTGATGACTTCCTTCCAGCCTCAGCACTCCCCAGGCGGTGCGATAACCGGCCCACCGCTCCCGGGCGATCTCGCGAAGCGCCTGGCCAGGGGCCGTATCATCGCTGCGGCTGGTAGTGGTAACCGGGACGGCTGATCTCAAACAAGGCGCAACCGCGTCGTTCGAGGAGAGCCGCGTCAGCGGCGAAGTCCACGCTCTCGCGACGCTGTTGCGCCGTTACCACTTTTTCTTAACAGCCCATGATCGTTTCGATCTCCAGGTCCCGCTCCGCCACCATCCGCTTCAACTGACTGTTTTCCCGCTCCGGTTCCGCAGCCGACGAGGCCTCCGGGACGCTCATTTCCCCGAGACTCCGACGCCAGCGGTAGAAGGATCTGCTCGCTAATGCCCTGCGCGGCACACCTCCGCCACCAGACGACCGTTGGCCTCCGCCTCCCGCAGAATCCGGATGATCTGCTCCTCGTTGTACCGCAAACTCCTCTTCATCTTGGACCTCCTGTTGACCGGAGATCCTAACATTCCCACTGGTAAAGTTTACAGGGGGCACGCCCCTTGCATGCAAGGGGGGCGCGAAGGCCTGCACGTTGATCGGACGCGAAATACTAGAAGGTGTCGGGAAGAAGGGAGCGAAAGGCGGGCTTCGCTGCACCCTGACGTGGGCAAAGAAGAGCGGCGTCAAAGCGGATCTGAAGCCTGGCCAGATCAAACACCACCTCACGCCCGAGTTCAGGGGCAATGAGTTCTATATCAACTGGTTCGACAAGAGCGGAATTAACGTGGACGACTATTGCGTGGGAGTATCAAAAGAGTTTAACGATTTTATTCACTTTGGAGACGGGACAGGGGGAAGGGGCGGCCGTTGGAACCGTGCGTGGAGGGAGTTCATCGATGAGCACAGGGGAGGCGCGAGCAAGGATGAAATCGAGGCATTCATCCAGTGCACCTGGGATGAGATGGTAGAGGAGTTTGGCGGATCTCCATTTTGAAAGGAAACATGCGTGACGAACGCAGTCCACTACTATCAATTGCGCGGCGACGGTGAGCTGATCGACCGCGGATGCTTCCATAACGCAATGCGACCGTGGACAGTTCCCGTATTGGAGAAATGCCCTGCCTGCGGGCGTCGTGGTTTTGCGACCGGGCGGGTCTTTCCAGAAATGGACCTTCGAAATTTTCCCCAGGCTGCGATAATTGCGAGGACCCCAGACTCGCCGATTGCGGTGAGTTGGGACCGGCTTTGCGAGATACGGACTTCGCTTGCGGGAGTCGTCCCTCCGGAACTAATCGTGCCGGGAGTCGAGTTTGGGAGCTTGGCAGGAAAGACTCGCGGCAGGCCAGTGGAGTTGTGCTTCGACGGAATCGGGATCGGCTTCATAATCGATGCCGGCGTGGTCGAAGCCTTGACATCAGCGGGGCTTCGCCTGCCTGTTGCAGTTCCATGCGATGTTGTTTCCGGAAGCTCAAAGTGGGCGCTTCCTTGGAAGTACGTGGAATTGAGTTCACCGTATTACGACGTGCTGGCGCCTGCGTCGTACAGCAGATACACGCCGTGCAGCGCGTGCGGGTTGGGCGGAACGGTGTTGGCCAAGCGGCGCGTGCTTTATCGCCGCAAGGTCGCAAATGTCCAACTCGATATCTTTCGCGCCGAGGCGGGTTGGATAACGATCGTTACTTCGAGATTCAAGTCTGAATATGAGCGGTTGAAACTGCGTGGAGCGTACTTTGAGCCGCTCTTAGTTGTTGACTGAAGGTCACATTCGCTTTCCCCAAGACAGCAACGGTCCGGTTCCGGTAGGTGTCGAGAGCTGGAGAACGGGGCTTACGTGGAATACGAGTACGACGAGACTTACGGGTACCTGACGGCGCTGCGCAACAAGAGTGCGACGGGGGAGGAGTTTGCCTCGTTCGAGTACACCTACGACTTGGACGGGCTGGTGGAGCGCGTGGACCTGGAGGACGGAAGTTACATTCCGCACGATTACCACACTGTGATATGAATTCGCGCGAGCGGCAACTGGCGGCGATACGCCACGAGATTCCCGACCGGATTCCCGTGGACGCCATCGCCGTCGAGAACTGCGAGGCCATCGCCGCGGCGCTCGGGATCGATCCGACGGCCGTGCCGGTTTGCCTGGGGCTGGACGGCCGCATCGTGTCCGCCCCCTGCCTTCATCCACGGACGACACCGGACGGCCATCCCATGACCGAATGGGGCACGCTGTCGGGCGTCGGATACGGCTGCCTCATGTTGCATCCTCTCGCTCACGCCAGCACCACGCAGGAGATCGAGAGCTACGCCTGGCCAAGGGTCGACGACTACGACTACGCCGCCGCCGCGCGGGAAGCCGCACAGCTCTCGCAAGAGTACGCCGTGCGCGGGCCGTATTGGGTCCCACTCTTTTGCCGCGTGTGCGACCTCTTCGGCATGGAGGAGGGCATGGTGAAAATGATCGCCGAGCCGGTCCTTTTTGAGGCGGCCTTGGAAGGCGTGTTCCAACACGTGTATCAATACTGTGAGGCGCTCCTTTACGCCTGTGGAGACTCCATGCCCATTCTCTGCCTAGGCGATGACTTCGCCACACAGCGGGCGATGATGATTTCGCCTGACCACTGGCGGACCTTTCTAAAGCCGCGTTATGCGAAACTCTTCGAGCTTGGCAGGCGACGCGGCAAGTTCATCTGGTTTCACTCCTGCGGCAACGTTGTCGAGGTGTTGCCGGACCTGATCGACATCGGGTTGGACGTGTGGGAGACCGTGCAACTCCACACGCTGCCCATATCCGCAAGTCACTTGAAGGCCGAATACGGGAAACACATCACGTTCTTCGGCGGCGTCAACACACAGCGGCTGCCGTGGCGCACGCCGGATGAGGTGCGCGATGAGGTGCGGCGATGCATTGAGAACCTGGGGCGCGGCGGCGGTTACATCTGCGGGCCCGATCATCACATCAAGCCGGACGTACCCGCAGAAAATGCGGTCGCATTGTTTGACGAGGCGAGAGCGTTTACGCGCGAGGGGTATACGACGCCGTAACGCCGGCGGGCGCCAATAGGCCCGCGAGGGATGGAAAGACCCCTCACGCTCCTCTCCGGTTCTACTTCTCCCGGCAGGGACAGTCGCTCACGAGGCATCGCCTCAACCGTAGAGCATGTAAACCGCGGCAGCTCCAAGAACGGCCTGCGCGCATCCAGCCCGTCCTCTCGATACGCGGCCCGAAGCAACATCTCACATCAAGACGAGGATCTCGGCGGGCCGCTACTCGAGGACTCGGTTCTTCTTTCTCTCGCAACTCTGTCGCGGCCCATTTTTGACAGCAGTCAAAGAGCGCCGCCTTAGGAGAGGATCTCCTCCAGCGCGGAGGTTAAAGCCTTCAAGCGGGCGGAGTCCTCAATGCGCCTGCCCTCGCGGTCGGTGATATAGAACGAGTCCGTGGCGCGAAGGCCCTCGGTGTTGATGCGGGCGAAGCGGATGTTGCAGTTGAATTGGACCAGGGTGCCCGCGATGGCCTGCAGGAGACCCATGCGGTCCAGGGTGCGCACCTCCAGCACGGTGAAGTCGCGCGAGATGTCGTTTCGCAAGCGCACGCCCATGCGGAACTTGAAGCGCACGCCCCGTTTTCCCACGGCCGCGACGGGCGCCGGTCGTTGCACCAGGGGCAACTGCGTGCGCGCCAGGTTGCGCCGTATCTTCTCTTCCACCAATGCCAGCCGTTCCCCTCCATGACCGTCCCCTCGGGACGCGCAAAACAGTACAATGTATCCAGAATCAGGTTGTCGTCATAGTGATCGAGGCGCGCATCGTGAATGGAAAGATTCTCGGAAAGGCAGGCGCTGCATAAGAGGTAAAATAGCCCGATGCGGTCCTCGGTGACGACGATGATCTCGAGAGGTTCGGTGTGGCCGTTGCCGGAGAAGCGCACAACGGGGGAACCGGGCGCATGCTGGGAGACGGCGTGGATGTGCCGGGCGACCAGGGCCGGCGACGTGTAGAGGGCGTAATCCTTGGGCAGGTTGGCCAGGTGCTTGTGCAGGACCTCCAGTTCGACGCCCTCGGGGAGATTCTCCAGAAGGCCCTGGATGCGCCGCCCGCGGGTCTCCTGGCGCGAGGGAACCTGTTCCGCGGAGAGGAGCTCCGTGGCGTTGCGGTAAAGTCGATCCAACTGTGACAGCTTCCAGGCCGTCATCATACCGGGCGCCACGGCGCGAATGTCAACGTAAGTAAGCAGATAAAGCAGATCGAGAGAATCCTGGCTTTTGACCTTGCGCGCGAATTCCACCAGCACGTCGTGGGAGGAAAGGTCGGCGCTGCGGATCAGTTCGCCCATGAGCAGGTGGTTTTCCACCAGCCACTTGACCAGCGCACTCTCGGGCTGGGAGAGGCCGAGGGCGCGGGCGAAACGCTCGGCGACGAAGGCCCCCTCGAGGGAGTGGTCCTTGCCGCTTCCCTTCCCGACGTCGTGCAGGAGAACCGCCAAACGCAGGAGGTCGCGGCGCGGGACGGCCTTCCAGAGGCGGGCCAGGCGCGCCTCCTCGGGTCCGGCGGCTTCCGGGATGTTCTCCAAGAGTTCGACGGCCAGAAGCAGATGCTCGTCCACGGCGTAATGATGGTAGAGGTCCTTCCGCACGAGGTTGCGCACGCGTTTCCAGGCAGGCATGAGCCGCTCCAGGAGGCCGAGTTCCTGCATGAGACGCAGGCTGCGCCCCGCGCCGACGGGAGGCGAGAGCAGCGCCAAGAACCGCTGGCCCACCGGCGAGCGCAGGCGCAGCGTCGAGTCGAAGCCCGCCACGGCTTCACTGGCGCGAAAGCGGCTCACTCCCGAGAGCGCCAGGTCGGGATGGTCGTGCATGAACTCCAGAAAATCAAACAGCCGCATGGGACTGGACTGGAGGTTCCAGAAGCGATCGGGCAGCATGACCTCGCGGCCCGCGATGACAGTTCCTTCGGGCACGCGGGGATCGCGGCAGACGACGGTGGTTCTCTCGCTTTCGGCGTGCCGGCAATGACTGGCGACGACTTGGGAGAGCGAATAAAGATGGTGGGCGGCGCGAAAGTAATTGCGCATCATGCGTTCCTCGGCCAGCACGTGGCCCTCGTCGCGGTAGCCGAGGCCCTGCGCGACCGGCTCGTGCCATTCGTAGACCAGCTGGTCGGTGGGACGGCGGGCGCAGAAGTGCAATTCGTGTCTCATGCGCAGAATGAAATCGAGCGCGCGCTCATAGTCGGCCAGTTGCCCTCGGTAGAGCACGCCGCGCTCGACCAGCGGCTCCAAGCCGGGGGCGCGATAACGGGCCAGGGCTACCCACAGGGCGAAGTGGTACTCGCGCAGGCCGCCGGGCGAGAGCTTGAGGTCGGGCTGGGCCACGTTGATGGCGTAGCCGAAGCGCCGCCAACGTTCGTCCAATTCGCGCAACTTGGCCTCCAGGAACCGCTCCAGTCGCGGTCCGGACAGGGCGTCGAAGAACCTGCGCTGGAACTCCTCGAAGATGGCGCGCGAGCCGCAGAGGAGGCGATGCTCCAGGAGCGCCGTGGTGGTGACGTGGTCTTCCTCCACGACCCGCTCGCAGTCCTCGGGCGTGCGGGTCAGTGGCTAACCAAGGTCCATGTCCCACAACTGGTGGAAGAGGCCTTCATCACCGCCTCTTCCTCCTCGCTGTAGCCAGGGCGATGCAGGATGAGAATATCCAGGTCGGAGCAGGGATTGACTGGCGGCGGCCGTACCCGCCGAGGGGCGACCGCCAGCCACTGGGCGGCAACGGCGGGGGCCTGCTCCAGCGCCCGTTGGAAGGCAGAAGCGAGGCAGGCGTCCGACAGGCGCGCGATCTGGCGGCCGTCTCCAGGCCGGAATCGCCCGCGCGGTGCGACGGCAGCAGCCGCGCCATCCCGCGCAGTAGGTCTCCTTGGTAATGGGCGTCTCGACTGGAGCGGACAGGGGCCTGGGCATGGCGTCATGATAATGGAGCCATGTGCGCTGTCAATCAATCAGCGCGGGCAGGGACCGGCGTCGATTTTCAAGGTCGGTCTCGCGCGTTGCCGAGGGCTTGCCGGCGGAAAACAGCGACTGTCGATCTCCCCTTGTCAGGCGCCCGTCTTCACGATACCGCTCACGTCCAGGAGATACATCTGCCAGCGGCGGTGTGGCCGGAATCGATACACACCGACCGTCCATCCAGCTCCAGCGCGGATGCAGGTCGCAGCGCCACTCTCCCCCGTAGCAGGGCGGCAGGTGAAACGCTGCCCAGCAGGACCGGTTTGCCGTCCGACGGGCGATACAGGCGCAGATGCTGCATCCGGTCCTTGTCGGGATAGGTATCGACCAGAATCCACTGCTTGTCCGGCGAGTAGGTGCAATGGCCGTCCTCCTTCAAGACGTCCGCGCCGACGGTCTGGACGTTGGAGGTACGGTCTTGGTAAAGATGAAAGAACAGCCGTTACCGCCGTCGGACGGCTCCAGGAGAACGCCAGAATATTGCGTGGGATCGCGCCAGATGAAATGCGAGAAGCGGCGATGGTCGTTGAGGACGCAGATATTGCCGCCGTCAACGTCGGCGGTGAGGAAGCGCGACACCCAGCGATGCCCAGGCGGGACCCAGCGATGCAGGAACGTGAAGCGCCTGCCGGAGGATCAAACAGGAGGCAGTTGAACCAGTGCTTGCCTTCGCCCCTCTCAGGCGTGCGCTGGAAGGCGTAAATCTGATCCAGTGTGATGACGAGCCTGGAAGCGCCGTCTCCAGGTCGATGATGTAGATGCCGTCATCGGCGGGATGCAGCTCTTTTACCGACGGATCCTCGACGCCCACGTAGCTATAGCCGGGCCGGATGTCGTAGAGGCGGGAGAAGTTGAGCGAGACCGCGGTCCTGCCGTCAGGGCGACGGAGTAGATGGCGCGTGGAATGACGCGCTCCGGCCCGTCAGGACGTCCTTGATGGCGGCCACGAATGCGCCGTTCCGCCGGTCGTTGTAGATGATCTCGCCGTCCGAGCCGGGCGGCCACTGCAACATGCAGCCCTGCTGCCAACACCAGGCGAGGGTACGACCGAGGGGAATCCAGCGGTCGCCGTTGCGCGTATCGACCATGCCGAGTTCGACCGATTCGGTGGCGGCGGGCATGCGGTCGTCGAGCTCGACCGCCTGGCCGAGCACGTAGCGGTCGGCGGCGTCGAACTGGTCCTTGTCGTAATAGCCGAACCAGTGGGAACGATCGGGGGAGGTGATCTGCCGGCAGGGGACGCTGGATTCAAAAGGAGGCGTGGCGGACTCCACGGCGAAGGCGATATTAACGATAATAAGTGGAAGCAAAACATAAACCCCCAGCGACCGGCAGAAGCGATGGCGCGTGGCATGGCGTCCCTCCCTCTCAGGTGAAACTCGACGCGTGATCTTACAATGGCGCAGCCCGGCTGGCCAGACCACGGGCGTCGTCGCCCAGCAAGCGGCGAGTTCCCTCTCCCCCAGTCCCTCTCCCTGGGGGAGGGTTGAATGAGGGCGTGGGGAGAGGCGCTGCATCGATGCGGCGCGCTTTGGGCGACCTTCCCCTCACCCGGCGCTTCGCGCCGACCTCTCCCCTCAGGGAGGCTTCCCTCGGGGAGGTTCGGTCCCCCTGGGGAGAGGGGAGGGGTTAGGTGAGAGGGGCGTGGGAGAGAGCGCCGCATCGATGCGGCGCGGCGACCCCCCTCACCCGGCAAGCGCCGACCTCTCCCTCAGGGAGAGGTGCGGTTCCCTCCCGGGAGAGGTTCGGTCCCCCTCTCCTGGGGAGAGGGTTAGAATGAGGGGAAGCTGAGGAGGCGCGCTCCATCGATGCGGCGCGCTCGGGCGACTCCCCTCACCCGGCGCTACGCGCCGACGTCTCCCTCAGAGGGGAGAGGTGCAGTTCCCTCTCCCGGGGAGGTGAGTCCCTCTCCCTGGGGAGGGCGTGAGGGGGAAGGGAGAGAGCGCGCTGCATCGATGCGGCGGGCTGGCGGCGACTTCCCCTCACGCGGCGCTGCGCGCCGACCTCTCCCTCAGGGAGAGGTGCAGTTCCCTCTCCCTCAGGGGAAAGGTGCCCTCTCCCCGGCGAACGCGCCGCATCGATGCGGCGCGCGCCGACCTGCCCCCTCACCCGGCGCTCCGCGCCGACCTCTCCCTCAGGGAGGGTGCAGTTCCCTTCCCTGGGGAGGTTCGGTCCCTCTCCCTGGGGCATTTGCGCTAACAATGAATTGACAGCAAGCCGGCGCAGTGGTAGGCTGGCTGCATGGAAAATACAGATCTAATCAATGAAGAGTGGCGGCATGTGCTGAGCCTGCTGCCGGGAGACCTGGAAGCCAGTTGCGAAGAAAAGTTAGCATTGGTGCGCAGGCGCCGGATTTCCAGCGCGGAGGACCTGTTGCGCCTCTGCCTGGGGTACAGCCTATGCGACATGTCACTGCGCCAGTTGGCGGCGTGGAGCACCGTGGCCGGGCTTGGGGAACTGTCGGACGTGGCGATCCTCAAACGCTTGCGGCATGCGTCGGAGTGGCGGTTGGGCCATTTGGTTCTGCAGATGCTGCAAAAGCGGGGCGTGACACGCCAAGTACCGGGCTGCCAGGTGCGCATCCTGGACGCGACCACGATTCAACGCCCGGGCAGTAAAGGCACGGACCTGCGCCTGCACGCCAGTTTTGACCTGGCTGGGCAGCGGCTCTCCGCGCTGGAACTGACCGACGCGTCCGGGGAGAGACCTTTAAGCGCCATCGGGTGCAGGCAGGAGAGATTGTTCTGGGAGATCGCGGCTACGCGCATGGCGCGGGAATCGCATCGATTCTTCGCCAACAGGGGCATGTGGTGGTGCGCGGGCATTGGCAGAATCTGCCATTGAAGAGCGCGCGGGGAAAGAAGGTGGATACGATCGCCCTGATGAGCCTCGTGGGGGACGGCGAAGTGGGAGACTGGCCGGTGGTGGTGGAGGATGGTCGGGATCGCTTTCCGATGCGCATGATTGTGATTAAGAAGTCCGCGCCAGCTGCGGAGTGCGAGCGCGAAGAGATCGAGAAGGAGGCCAGGCGCAAGGGGCGTACCCCGGACCCGAGATCTTTACGGGCGGCCGGTTACGTGATGGTCGTCACGGACTTGGCGGAGACGGGCTGTCGGCGACACAGGCGCTGGAGTTGTACCGCTTCCGCTGGCAGATCGAGATGGAGTTCAAGCGCTTGAAGGGCCTCCACCACCTGGACCATGTGCGGGCCAAGGATGAGAATCTCGCCCGTACCTATGTGTTTGGCAAGTTACTGGGGGCAGTGATCGTGGAGGAGATGACGGGGGGCGTTGGCTTTTTTTCCCTGGGGATTCCCCCTTTCCGCAGAAGCGGCTTAGCCCATGGCGGATGGAGGCCCTCTGGTTGGACTGGCTGCGGAGCACGGTGAAAGGCGCCATCACGTTGCCGCTGCTGCAACGCAAGATGCCCCGGCTGGGGCGCTTCTTGTGCGATCCCCCGCGCCGCCGCCAACGACAGATGGCGCAACGACCCCACTTCGCCTTCTCTCCAACTTAAGTTAGCGCATATACCCCTGGGGAGAGGGTTAGGGTGAGGGGGAGCTTGGGGAGAACGCGCTGCATCGATGCGGCGCGCTTTAGGCGACCTTCCCCCTCACCCGGCGCTCCGCGCCGACCTCTCCCTCAAGGGAGAGGTGAAGAACGCGCTTCGCGCCGACCTCTCCCTCAGGGAGAGGGGAAATACACTCCCAGTCGGTGAGAGGTGTTTGTCGCCCTGAGGCGGTTGTCGCCCTTGTCAAGCCCGGCCGGGTTCACTAGAGTGGGCGGAATTGCACGGGGAAGGACCGTCGTGAGACAGCTGCCGCCCAAGCTGATCATCTTCTTCACCATCTTCATCGACTTGGTGGGATTCGGGATGCTGATTCCCATCATCCCGGCGTATGCCAAGACGCTGGCCATCGACGCCCACGTGGAGGGAGAACTCCTGGGCATGTTGATGGGAGCGTTCTCCTTCATGCAGTTCTTGTGCGCGCCCATCTGGGGCCGCTTGTCGGACCGGATCGGACGGCGGCCGGTGTTGATCGTGAGCCTGTCCGGCTACAGCCTGTCGTACCTGTTGGCGGCGTTTGCGCCCAGCTACGGCTTCCTCCTCCTGACTCGGGCGCTGGCGGGAGCCTTCGGGGCCAATATCGCAACCGCACAGGCCTATATCGCCGACGTGACGCCTCCCGAGGAACGCGCCAAGGGCATGGGGCTGGTGGGCGCGGCTTTCGGGTTGGGATTCTCCGTCGGCCCCGTGATCGGAGGGCTTCTGGTCGGATACGGGTTCATGGCGCCGTTTGTCGCCATCGCCCTCCTGTCGGCAGGCGCCGCCGGCTTCGCCTTTTTCTTCCTGCCCGAGTCCCTTCCGCCCGAGCGGCGCGGCAAAGAACCCCCCAAAAGCCTCTTCAACTTCGACAAGCTGACCATGGCCTGGCAGCACCCGCCGGTCGTCATGCTGGTTTTCCTCTTCTTCCTCGTCACCTTCGCCTTCGCCAACCTGGAAGTGAGCCTCTATTACTTCTCGTCGCGGCGGTTGGGCATCAACGTGGAGCACTTCAGCTTCATCTTCGCCTACATCGGGGTCTTGGGCGCCATCGTGCAGGGGAGCCTGGTGGGACGGTTGGTGCGGCGAATGCGCGAACTGGCCACGCTGCTGGTCGGGCTCGTGGTACTTTCAGCCGGTTTGCTATTGATCACGACCGTCCACAGCGTACCGCAACTGCTGCTTGTGCTGGCGCCGGTATGCTTTGGAGTCGGCCTCTCCAACCCGACGCTCCTGGGCATGATCTCGCGCGGTTGATTCAGCCCAAGACAAGGGGCCATCGCTGGACTGGCACAGGCGGCCTCCAGCGTGGCTCCGCATCCTGGGACCGCTGGTGGGAGGAATGCTCTACGACCGCGCAGGGCACACGGTTCCGTTCCTCTTCGGCGGGCAGGCATGATCCTGGGGAGCGTTTTTCCTGGCCGCCAGCCTGTGGCCGCGGCGCGCCGCGATGCTTTCGGCGCTTGCGGGTCCGGCGGTAGTTCTCAATGGCGAACAGGGTGATAACGTCGAACATTCAGGGACGGCACGGGCGTTCCTGCACGAAGAACGCGCGGGGCAAGATTAAGATTAAGAGCAAGATTACGATTAAGAGCAAGATTAAGAGCAAGAGCAAGATTAAGATTAAGATTAAGAGTAAGATTAAGATTGCGATTCCCAAGCTCGCGCTTGCATACGCCATTTAAGGGAGACCTATGACTTCCGGCGATTGGTTTGTGTTTTTCTTCGTCCTCGCGGTGGTCCTATGGACCTATCGTTACGCTGCGCTGGGCGGACAGGTGGGACGCTCGCGCTGGCTGGCGCTGGTAGCTCTGCGCGTGGGCGCGGTCGTCCTGATCGTCTGGTTGCTTTCGGGACCGACACAGCAGGAGACGATGCAGCAGGAAGAGCACAGCTACTTTCCCATTCTAATCGACGATTCAAAGAGCATGCAACTTGCCGGTTCGGCAGGCGGGACGCGCGCGGCGGAGGCGGCGTCGCTGGTTTGGGACGCGACGGGCCTGGCGGGACGGCTTTCCGGCGGCCGGCTGGCGGCGCCCGTCTTACGGCTTTCCGACCTGTCGCCGCTCTCACCCGCCAGCGCCAGCGGCCGGACGATCCCTCCACGCACATCGGCGGAGCCTTGGCGCGCGCAGCGAAATCTGGAAACCCGAGGGCTGGCGGGCGTGGTTCTCATTTCCGACGGACGCGACCACGGCGACCTCCGCTACCGCCGCCGCATTTGGAAGCCCATTTGGCGGTCGGCGTCGGCCCGAATCGCTGCCCCTCGACCTGGCCGTCGAGCAGTTCTCCCTGCCCCGTCGCGTCAACGCCAATGAGACGTTCACCTGCACCCTGCAAGTCAGCCGGCAAGGCCCCGTCGAGGACGTGGTCGATGCCACGCTGGTGATTGCGCCGCAAGCGGAGGATGCGATTTCCCGACCGTGGAGGCGATGCGAGCTGTCCTTCCCCGAGGGTCAAACCCGGGTGGAAGGGCGCTCGATTTGCGGCTGCCGGCGCCGGGCGCCTATCGAGTGGGCCTCGAAGTCGCCCCCCAGCTGGGGGAGAGCGTATCCGCCAACAACCGTGCCGAGCGCGAGATCCAAGTCGAAAAGGCCAAGCTGCGCGTGCTCTTGGCGGCGCAGGAGCTGGACTGGGAGGTGGGCTTCATCCGCCGGCATCTGGGCGGAGACCCGCGCATCGAGCTGTCGCTTCTCCTGCCCCTCTTTCCGGCCGCACCCAGCATCGACCCCGCCGCTCCGCCCCTGGCCGCGCCGGCGGAGACGCTGCTGCTTTTCGCCGAAGAAGAAATCGAGAGTCCCACCGCAGCCGCGCGCCGCTCACCCGCGCCGCGGCGCTGGACGGCTGGGCCGCTTCGACGTGATCGTCCTGTACCGGCCCGGTGGCATGGTCGACGCCGAGTTCGCCGCGCGACTCGCCAGCAGGTGGAAAGGGTGCGACCCTCCTGGTCCTGGGATGGGATCGCACCCAGCCGGCCGCGCGCAACCTGGGAACGCTCCTGCCCGCCGCTTTCGCCCCGCCTTCCCTTCCTTACCAGCTGACGGTACGACCGGCCAGCGGCAGCGAGCACCTGCCCGTGTCGGCCATGCTGGCCTCCATTCCGTGGGCGCAGTAGCCGCAGCTCAAGGACGACTTACTTCTGGGCAAGCCGGCGCCCGCGGCGCGCGTGCTGCTCGTGGGCGAGGCGCCGGGACTTGCGCCGCAACCCCTCCTGCTCATGCAGCGTTTCGGATTGGGCCACGTCCTCTTGTCGGCCATGGCGCATTCCTGGCGCTGGCAGATGTACGCCGAGAAGAGCGAGTCCGGACCGGGGGTGCTGGAGACGTTCTGGCTGTCGCTCCTGCACTTTACCGCGCAGGATCCCGGTGGGTTCGAGTCGCGGCTGGAAATCCCCAAGAACGTCGTGGCGCGGGGGGAGCCGGTGGAAATCCGGTTGTTCCGAGACGTGGGACGCGCCGAGAGCCGGCCGCCCGAGTCGGTGCAATTGCGCGTAGTAGGTCCGTCCGGCGGCGACGAGGCGCTCTCCGCCGCGCTCCTGCGGCGCAACCTCGGCCTCTACCAGACGACCTACACCCCCGCCGAACAGGGCGGCTATCGCGTGCTCTACGCGGAGGGCGGCGAAACCGTGGAGCGCGGCTTCTCCGTGGTCGAAGAGGGGGATGAAGACGCGGACCACACCATGGATCGCGCGCTCCTGTCGCGCTTGGCGGAGACGACCGGCGGCGCCTTCGCCCGGGCGGACACATTGGAGGCGGTGCTGGCCAAGTTCCAGTATCAGCCGCGCACGACGACTGCGGTCATGCCGGTATTTGTGGGGCGCAGTCTGTGGGTCCTCGCCCTTCTCGTGGGACTATTCTGCCTGGAGTGGTTGCTGCGGCGCGTGGCCCAGTTGCCGTGATTTGCTTCACGATCCCCCTAACGACATTGACGGCCCATCACTGACCCGGAAGTGTGAGCGCTCTTTGCCGCGCGACACGAAAAAATACCGTACCAGGCTATTTGTTTTTGATTTGACGCCTCGATTGTGTCATGCTAAATCCCTCGCCCGTTACGGCGCAAACACGCAGGAGGGACCGGTTTCATGTTCATCTCGGAACGCACCCGCAGCCTGGGTACGGAGAACGCCTTTGTCGTTTTGGCGGAGGTCAACAAGCTGATCGCCCAGGGCAAGAACATCGTCAACTTCTGCATCGGCCAGCCGGACTTCGATACTCCCAGGAATATCAAAGAAGCGGCCAAGAAGGCGATTGACGAAGGCAGGACGGGTTACACGCCGTCGGCGGGCATTCCGGCGCTGCGGGAAGCCATCGCCCAAAGGTTCTCGCAGTCGCGCGGCGTGACGTGAAGCCGGAAGACGTGGTCGCCGCCAACGGCGCTAAGCCCTTCATCGCGTTCACCATCGCCGCCGTGACGGACTACGGCAAGGGGCACGAGGTACTCTATCCCAATCCGGGATTCCCCATCTACGACGCGCAGATTCGCGCGCAGGGCGCCGTGCCGGTAGCCCTGCCGCTGCACGAGGCCAAGGGCTTCGTCTTTGACATCGACGATCTGGCTCGCAAGCTGTCCGACCGCTCGCGGCTGCTCATCCTCAACTCGCCCCAGAATCCCACCGGAGGCGTGCTCTCCCGCACCGAACTGGAGGAGATCGCCAGGATCGTTTCCAAGTATCCCAACCTGTGGATTCTCTCCGACGAGGTCTACTCGCGCATGGTTTTCGACGGAAAGTTCCAGAGCATCGCCATGATTCCCGGCATGGCGGAGCGAACGGTGATGCTGGACGGCTGCTCCAAGACCTTTGCCATGACCGGCTGGCGCATGGGCTTCGCCGCCAATCGCACGCTGGCGCCTTATTTCGCTACCTGGATGACCAACACCGACAGTTGTCCCTCGCATCCGGTGCAATACGCAGCCATCGAGGCGTTGACGGGACCGCAGGACGAGGCGGACCGGATGATGGCCTCGTTTCAGGCGCGCCGCGACATCATCGTGCCCGGGTTGAACGCGATCGAAGGCGTGTCGTGCAAGACGCCGGGGGGCGCCTTCTACGCCTGGCCCAACGTCACCGAAGCCTGCCGCATGGTAGGCTGCGAAACCGCCGAGGAGTTCCGCAAGATGCTGCTTTACGACGCCGGCGTGGCGGTGCTGGCCGACATCCACTTCGGCCCCTCCACGGGCGAGGGGAACTTCATCCGCTTCTCCTATGCCACCTCGGTCGACAACATCCACGAGGGGCTTTCGCGCATGGCCGACTGCATCAAGCGCAACGCCAAGGCGACCGCCGGCGCGAAGGCTTGACAGCCCGCGCCGCGTCCTGTTAGATAATCCGGCCCGCACAGAAACGCACCGGGGAGCCCCCTCCTCGGTGTTGTTGTGTAACATCCAAGATGTAAGGTGGTCGTCACGTGGAACAATCCCTGATTCTGGTCAAGCCCGACGGCGTGGAGCGCGGCCTGGTGGGAGAAGTGATCTCGCGCATCGAAAAGAAGGGGCTGCGCCTCGCGGCGCTCAAGATGGTCAGGATCGACGAGGCGCTGGCCCGCGTCCATTATCGGGATCATGTGGCCAAGCCGTTCTTTCCCGACCTGCTCTCGTTCATCACCCGCTCGCCGGTGGTCGCCATGGTCGTGGAGGGAAACGACTGCGTGGAACTGATGCGCGCGCTGATCGGAGCGACCAAACACACCGAGGCGGCGCCGGGGACCATCCGGGGGGATTACGCCTACAGTTTTACGGAGAACCTCGTGCACGGCAGCGATTCGCCCGAGAGCGCGCGCCGCGAGATCGGGATATTCTTCTCGCCGGACGAGATCTTCTCGCAGGGTTGACAGGGCGGAGATTTGGAGTCAAATTTCTCCTCGTGGCGGGGTAGCCAAGGGGTTAAGGCAGGGGTTTCATAAGCCCCCATGCGGTGGTTCGAATCCACCCCCCGCTACTTTCCCTTCCGTCGCTTCTTTCACCAGCTTCAAAAGCGCATGACCGGCGGGAACGGACCGGATTCGAGTTTCTCGCCCTCGGGCGCGAGGCGCCGCAGTTTCACCGTCTGCACGTCGCCCTGATGGTCGGGATCGGCGTCCTGAAAACCGGCCGTACCCGGATGGAAACCGTCTTTGGTGACTTGGATGCGCACGGGATAGTCGCGCCACGCAGTGATCTCCAATTCGGTCCTTTCGCCCATCTCCACGGTGCGTTCCTCCTCAGCGATCGCACCGTCGCCCCTGATCCTGACGGTCGTACCCGTCAGCGGTTTGTCGCGCTCGTCGGTGATGATGATGCGGTAGGGAGTGATCGGCTTGAGCATCAACAGGGGATGGCAGGGCCCGATTGGGGGATAATCCACCGTGGGATGGCCGTCGTCGTGAGCGCCCAGCGAATAGAGGTTGTCCTTGCGCGCAATAAGGCGCCCGTCGTCAGGACGCTCAGGGTGGAAGCGGCCGGCTGCATCCGTCGCCACGGGTGCAGGCGGGGCGAACTCACCGGTGTTGGGCAGGGCGCGCACCATGGCGCCTGCGACCGGCTTCCAACTGTCGGCTTCGACGACCATGCCGGAAATGCGTCCCGGCAGGTTGGTGTCTTCGACATCGGGCCGCACCCGTCCGGGATCGGACAGCAGGCGGCCGATCCAACCGATCTTCTCCCCGTGGCCGCGCACGGCGGGAACCTGCGTCGCGGCATCGGCATGGACCGAAAGACCCGGGGCGACGGCGCGCCCGTCGGCCAGCACGACCGAGCCGGAAAACACGTCCAGCGTGGTCGTGGCGTCGCCGACGGCCAAGTTGACCCGGCCCTTTTCCAACCTGAAAGCCAGGTGCGGGGCGGCGACCTCCAGCGCTCGCTCCGCCGCGCCGCTGGAAAGAAAGGCGGCGCCCCGCCGCAGTTCCAGCCGGCCCTTGGGATACCGCTTCAGGTCCAGCACCCCGCCGGTCTCCGCGATCAGCTCGCGTCCGTCGGAAAAGCGGAGAATCTTCTGTGTGTCGCCGGTCGAAAGGCCGTCGCGCGCCAAGAGCGGCTCGGCGCTCTCGGGAGGGTTGCCCAGGATGCCGATCGTGCCGATGGGCTGGGCGCGGCGGAAATAGAATAGCACTCCCAGAACCACGACCACGACGACCAGTGCGATGAACCATCTGGGGTTGGCGTGCCCGCCGGCTGTTCTGGACCTGCCCGTGTCTCGCATGACCTTCTCCTTGCGCCTGCTCTCGCGCCGGATAAGCGCGTTGGGGAAAATAATAGGCGGACGCGGCGGTTTTTCAACCCGGATTCCGCCCCGCCTTGACGCCCGGCCAGCCGCACCGTAGAATAGCCGGCAAGAGCGCAAGCGCAAGACGGTTTCGTGAAAGGAGTACGCTATGAGAATGAAAACGTTGGCCTGGGCGGGTGTCTGCCTGTGGGTCGTCGCGGCCCCCGGACGGGTTGCGGCCCATTGCGAAATCCCCTGCGGCATTTACGGCGACGAACTCCGCTTCGAGATGATCGACGAGCATCTGGCCACCATCCAGAAGGGCATGTCGCAGATCAAAATGCTGTCGGCTTCGCCGGAGAAGGACTACAACCAGATCGTGCGCTGGGTCGCCAATAAGGAGGAGCACGCGGCGCAGTTGCGGGAGATTCTGGTGGTCTATTTTCTAGACCAGCGCATCAAGCCGGTCGCCGACAAGGGCAGCGAGGCGTACAAGACCTACCTGGCGCAACTGGAAACGATCCACGGGATGCTCGTGACCATTGTCAAGTGCAAGCAGACCACGGACGAGTCGCAGGTGGAGAAGTTGCGCGAGCTGCGCGGGCAGCTCTACGCGATGTACTTCGGCAAGGACCACGAGAAGCACACGCACTGAGCGCGCCGATAGCCGGGATGGGACCTATGAGACGCCTGCGACCTATGGCCCGCCGTGCGCGGCGTACCGCCGGAGTACAGGCTTCGGCCTGCTCCGGCTGGGCGCCGTCCTTTGCGCCCCTGGGACAGTCATCCGTTGCCGCCGGGCGCCTCGCTGCAATGGGCACGCCTCGCTTCGGAAACGGGTGACTGTCCCTCACGCCTGCATACGTGCCAGGGACAGGCCCCGATTTCCGAAGTCAATCTTCCACATGATTGGAGGACTTCCGCCGGAAATCGGCGATTGTCCCTCCACCTCACCTCAACTCCAGGTCGCGGGCGGCCTCGAAGCCGAAATAGGGCGGGCCGCTGCCGGGCGGCGGCAGGATGGCGCCGCTGGTCGCGTGCAACGCCCCGAAGCGGTCCAACCCGATCAGCCCGTAACCCTCCTGCACGGCAAGATCGATCATCAAGCCGCCATCGACTAATGACAGCTCCCAGCCGTCGGGCGGCTCGCCGCTCCATTGCAGCGCGCCGGTCGTATCCATGCGCACCAGTTGATCCCCAACTTGCGCGAGGGCGACCCAGTTGTCCTGACTGGAGACGGGGAACGCTGGATCAACCGCGCCCCCGAAGGGATGCACCGCACCCATGTTGTCCATGATCCAGCCACTCCTGCCCTTCGCGTCCGCCAGGAGAAGATCGACCGCATACTGCGTGGCGCCGTTGAGCGGTGGATTGACGCCGCCCGACAAGGCGACGGCGGGATCGGCGAGGCCGCCCGCCCACAGCTTGCCGAAACGGTCCAAGACGAAGTAGCCCACGTCGCCGGGCACGCCCGCCAGGTCCTTTTGAAAGACTTCCAGATCGACGGCCACGTCGCCCGGGTCGGGCATGAAGTAGAAGTTCTGCGGCGGGCGGGCGGCGCTGTAAGTGTGCACGCCGCCGTAGCCGTCCAGCACGTAGACGCCAAGATGCTGCGCATTGAGCGCCCAGGCAGGCCATTTCAGCGCCATAGCGCGCGATGTTCCAGCGAAGTACGGCCCGCCGGTGCGGACCACGCTGTTGGCCCCCCCGCCGGTGTGCACCGCGCCGAAGTCGTCCAGGACGAACGCGCTGGGTGGTGCGGGGGTGGGAGTGGGCGTGGGGGTCGGCGTGCCGGTTGGGGTGGGGGTCGGGAGCGGAGTGAAGTCGGGCACGTCGGAAGTGTAGGAGAACCAGACGTCGTTCCTATTGACTTCGACTGCGCCGAGCCCCGCCGTCTGGAGCCTTCCGCCCAGGAGCCACATGCGTTCCGCGAAGACGACCATGGCGTGGTCGGTGCGGTACCCGAAGGGCGCGTAATCCACCGCCCGGGTCCAATGGAGGCCGTTCTCGGAATACCAAACGTCAGCGAAACCCATGAGATGCTCGCCGCCCACAAGCCACAACTTGTTGTCATAAACGAGGCAGGCATGTTTCTGGCGCGGAATGCCGTAATCCCACGGCCCCGTTTCCAGTACGCGTCCCCAAGTACGCCCGTCCTCAGAATTCCAGACATCACTCAGAGCTATTTGGGGGCCGCTAATCCTCCCGCCGATCAACCACAGCTTGTCCTTAAAGACGACGGCGGCGTGACCGGAACGCGGCGTCCAGGGCGCGGAGGCGTTCTCCACGACCCAGTTCACGCCGTCCGGGGACGACCAGACGTCGTTGTAGCGATTACGGTCCACGCCGCCCATCAACCATATTCGGTCGTGGAAGACGAGCGCGACGTGTTCGCCGCGCGGCGACCAGGGGGCGTGCTCGACTTCGCGCCTCCAGTTCGTGCCGTCGGGCGAACTCCATACATCATTGTTCAGATCTTCATAGAAGACGCCGCCGCCTGGATACTCGAACCTGGTTCCGCCGATGACCCACATCTTGTTCTTGAAGACCACGGAAGCATGGAAGGCGCGCGGCGACCACGGCGCTGCCCCGGTCGCCACGTTCCAGTCCAAGCCGTTTTCCGTGTACCACGCGTCGGAGGTGTGGGTTACCGGGCTGTTATAATTGGACGCCTGGCCTCCCAATACCCAAATTTTGCCGTCAAAGGTCAGCGCCGTGTGTGCCCGCCGCCGCGACCACATCGGTGGGTCCTTCACCTTTTCCCACTCGACCCCATCCGCCGTGCACCAGATGTCGTTGAGGGGTCTGGCGTCGGTTCCGCGACCGCCCATAATCCACAGCTTGCCTTCGAAGACGACGGCGGCGAAGCCGGAACGCTCCGGCCAGGGCGGCGCGGGCATCCTGGTCCAATGGGTCCCATCTTCAGAAGCCCACACATCCTTCACAGGTTTGTAAAACGTTTCTGCCCCTCCCATGAGCCAGATGCGGCCCGCGAAGGCGATGGTGCTTGAGTAATTGGTTGCTGTGTCTGGCCGGGAGCCGACGACTGTCCAGTTGGTGCCGTCCGTCGAAGAACGAACACGAGTGGTGTATTCATTCAAATGCCAGAGTTTCCCGCCCAACGCGAGGACGGTTCCCTCATCGGCTTCTTGTTGATTGTCAAGGAATCCGTCGCTGTTCTTTGTCCACGTGACACCGTCCACCGACGACCACGTGCCGTTATAGCCCACGATCCATAGACGCCCGTCGAACGCGGCGAAACTGGAACCGACAGGCTGTTGGTTCGTCACGACCGTCCAATGCAAGCCATCGGTCGAGGAACGGATGCCAGGGTCTCTGCCGGTGTGCATAACCCAGAGTTGCTGCTGATGCGATACGGGCCCATCCAAATAAGGGCCGCTTAAGGGCACCCATTCCACTTCATCGGTGCGATTGCGCCAAGTGCGCCCGTCAACAGTAGTCCACACCTCCCCAGGGACTACGCCCCATAAACCCATGGTGTTATCATAGCGGTCCGTCCAATAGAGAAACACCTGTCCGTTGAAGTTCGTAAGAAAGATGTCCGCACGTGGGGACCAGTGATCGAGGTTGGTTGCTTCTTTGAACCGGATCTGTTGAGCCGCCGGCGAAGGGGGGACTGACCCAACAAGAATCATAAGAAATATCATAAAAGCGAATGTCGGGTAGGCGTAGCCACATGTAACGGGTTTCATTTGGAATCCTCCTGTATTGTATCGTACGCCAAGACAAAAGGGGAGCGGCATAAGCGCAAGGGCGGACATCCAGCAGGTTGACCTGCCAAGATGCCCGCCCCACTCACAGGAATATCGCTCACTCACTCCAGCCATGCATACTCATCGGCCCCGATGTCAGCCTCATAGCCCGTATTCAGGTACCCATTTGTCTGTGGGCCCGCGGTATAATACCCATAAACCACCGTGTTTCCGCGGTAGTGGCCGTCCATGTCCTTATAGAAGTAGCCCTGAAAGGTAAGACCCACGTTAATACAGGGAGAATCGGTACCGAGGTGGAAGTCGCCGTTAGTGGGATCGATGAGGTCCGGGTCACTGGTAATGTTGCCCGTCCCACCACCAGTCCAATTTTGGATGCAGGAGTAGGCTGGGGTGGAGGATTGATAGAGATTCGAGTAGGCGTGGGACGTCGAACCCTGGTATTTGTTGTTCCAGAAGATATTGTTGAAGATGGCGCTCTGGCCTCCCGAGCAATGGCGGAGACTTTCGATCTTCTGGAGTCTTTCGGACGGTTGGGCGTAAAGCATATCAAACGGCAGGAGCGTCAAAACGCACAAAAGCATCAACCGGGGGGGGCAAAACGGTAGGCGGGACTTGAAACGAACCTCTTGCGATCCACCACAACACCTCCTGGTGTAGAATATCCACGTTTCGCAAGCAGGAGCACAGTAGCTTGACGGCGCAACGCCGCCTGAGCAGATTTTTCGGGTACATCACGTAGTTTATGACGGAATGACCCCGTGTCAACAAGAAACCGCTTCCGAAAGCGCAATTCGCCTTCGCTCCATGGTGCAGGTTCACTCTTTCGTGCGGCGTCGCAGCTGTCACGGCATCGCAGCTGTCACGGCATCGCAGCTGTCATGGCATCGCAGCTGTCACGGCATCGCAGCTGTCACGGCGTCGCAGCTGTCACGGCGTCGCAGCTGTCACGGCATCCCAGCTGTCCCGGCATCCCAGCTGTCCCAGCATCCCAGCTGTCCCGGCATCCCAGCTGTCACGGCATCGCAGCTGTCACGGCATCGCAGCTGTCATTTCGACCGAAGGGAGAAATCTTCCGCCATGCAGCCGGTCCGCGATGGCGGGGGGGAAGATTTCTCCCTTCGGTCGAAATGACAGCGTGCTTCGGTCGAAATGACAGCGTGCTTCGATGGAAGGGACGTGGCGACTTTACCGAAACTGCAACGAACGCCTGGGGTAGTTCCGCGCGGTTTGCAGCCGTGAATCTCTGCGGATGCACGCAACGGAAAAGCGCGGTTGATTTTCCCGGCCGCCGGGCACAGCATGGTCGCAGTCATTTCCAGGCAGCGTCGCGCCCGGCGCGCTCCCGGCGCCCCAGACAAGGAGGTTCTCATGCTCAAGGAGTTCAAGGAGTTCGCGCTGACGGGCAACGTGGTGGACATGGCCGTCGGCATCATCATCGGCGGCGCGTTTGGGACCATCGTCAAGAGTCTCGTGGACAACGTGCTGATGCCGCCCATCGGGCTGCTTCTGGGCGGCGTGGACTTCGCCAACTTCTTCATCGTGATGAAGGAGGGAAGCAAGGCCGCCGGTCCCTACGCCACGCTGCAAGAGGCGGCGGACGCGGGCGCCGTGACCTGGAATTACGGACTCTTCGTCAACGCGGTCATCAGCTTTCTGATCGTGGCCTTCGCGCTCTTTTTACTCATCAAGGCCATGAACCGGCTGCGGCGGCAGGAGGAGGCGCCCGCGCCGGCGACGTTGACCATGGAGTGCCCCTTCTGCGCCTCGTCGATTCCGCAGAAAGCCAAGCGCTGCCCGCATTGCACGTCGCAACTGGCAGGGGCGTGAGCTGCGCGGTGCGCGGTGCATGGTGCGCGGCGCATGGTGCGCGGCGCATGGTGCATGGTGCATGGTGCATGGTGCGCGGTGCGCACCCTACGGCTTTTTCCGCTTGTCGCATCAAGACGGGGACGTTAGAGTGCCCGCGTGTTGAGCATCGTGGTTCCCGTCCATAACGAAGCCGAGGCGCTGCCGGAATTCCTGCCGGAACTCCTGTCGGTGGCCGCGTCGCTGGACCCCTGCGAGGTGATTCTGGTCGATGACGGCTCGACCGACGGCAGCCTGTCGGACTTTACACCTCCACCACGCTGTCGGGTACTCCATCACCGGCGCCGGCGCGGCTACGGCGCGGCCGTGCGGAGCGTCGTCGCCGCCGCCAAGGGCGACTGTATCGCCATTCTGGACGCCGAACTGACCTATCATCCCGCCGATCTGGTGCCGTTGTGGGAGGCACGGGCCGAGGCGGACATGCTGGTCGGCGCCCGCCCTGCCGCTACGGATTCCGCCGCGCGCGGACTGGCCAAGACCTGCCTGCGACTCCTGGCGCAATATCTCTCGGGAGAAAAAATCGACGACCTCAATTCCGGGCTGCGGCTCATGCGCGCGTCCGTGCTGCGGAGCTTCGCCCATCTCCTGCCCAGCGGCTTCTCGCTGACGACCACGGTGACGCTGGCCTTCCTCTGCAACGGCTACGACGTGGCCTACCGGCCCATCCAGTACCGTCCCCGCGTGGGCAAGAGCAAGATCGCCGCCGGCCGCGACCCGGGACGTTTTCTCATGCTGATCGTTCGCACCATTCTGCTCTTCAATCCGCTCAAGATTCTCGGCCCGCTTTCGCTTGTCCTCTTTGCTCTGGCGGCGGCCGTGCTCATCATATCCAAGTTCGTCCTGCATACGCAGATTCCCGACATTACCGTATCCGTGCTTGTGCTCCTGTCCGTGCAAACGCTGTTATTGGGCCTCCTGGCCGATCTCCTGGCGCGCCGAACCCGGATCGATCCTCCGGCATGACAACGCTTTCCGCTGAGGTATTCGTTGATGAAACCACTCAAGACATTCACCGTGGGCAAGATCACCGCGCAGGTTTTTCCCGACAAGAGAAGCCTGTCGGCGGCGGCGGCGGCGGACGCCGCCGCGGACATCGCCGCCGTTCAGAAGGAGAAGATGTGGGCCAACCTGGTCTTTTCCACGGGCGCCTCACAGTTTGATTTCGTCGAGTCCATCAAGGAGGCGAAGGGCTTCGACTGGGGGAAAGTGCGAGCTTTTCATCTGGACGAGTACGTAGGTATGAGCCCGGACCATCCCGCCAGCTTCCGGCGCTTCCTGCGCGAGCGGCTGGTGGATTTCGTGCATCCGGGCGAAGTGTATTATCTCAACGCCGACGCGCCCGACGTGGAGGCCGAGTGCCGCCGTTACGAGGCGCTGTTGCGGCAGTATCCCATCGACATCGGCTTCATCGGGATCGGCGAGAACGGCCACATCGCGTTTAATGATCCGCCGGTCGCGGATTTCAGCGATCCCGTCTGGGTGAAGCGGGTCAAGCTGGACGAGAAATGCCGGCGGCAGCAGTTGGGCGAGGGCTGGTTTCCCACGCTGGACGCCGTCCCGCGCGAGGCGCTGAGCCAGACCTGCACGGGGCTTATGGCGTATCGTCGGGTGTATCTGATCGTACCCGAGCGGCGCAAGGCGGAGGCCGTGCACGACGCCTTGTGCGGTCCGATTGCGACCTCCTGCCCGGCCTCGATCATGCGCGAGCATCCGGCCTGCCGGCTGTACTTGGACGTGGAATCGGCCTCGCTCCTGCCGCAAATCAAGTAATGCTTGCGCCCGGCGGCCGGCGCGGGGCCACCCGCGTCGGACCCGGGCCGCCGGCCAGTGAACGTTAATCTCTGCCCCGTCCCAGCCCCGCCGGCTCCTATGGGCTGAAAAAACCCGTACAAGAATCGATTCACTGGCAGACTCGACACCCTTGTTGATCGACATCAACCATGATGGTTGGGAACCGGGCGGAATCCGTGATCCAAAATAAGTACGGGGAGGTGCAATTATGACTCGACATCGTAATTCGCGCCGTAGTATTTTATACCTAAACCTTGTCAACGTAATATGACAGCCACATCGGATAGGGTCCGCCGATCTGTAGCGGAATAGCTGGGACTGATTCGGGAACCGCTGGAGGGACGCCGATGAACGCCTCGTCTCCGTCGCACCGCAATCCTGCCGACTCGCCCGCGCTGCGCATCGCCATCCTGTACGTGGTAATCGGAGTGATCTGGATTCTCCTGTCGGACCGGGTCGCGGACCTCCTGGCGCCGGCGCCCGCGACGGTCAGCCGCCTGCAGACCACGAAGGGCTGGTTCTTTGTGGTAGGCAGCGGCATCTTCTTTTACGTGCTGATTGAACATTACTGGAAGACGGCGGCGCACTCGCGGAGCGCGGCGGAGCGGGCCGAGCGGCGGTTGTCCGCGTTGGTCAGGAGCCTGCCGGGTATGGTCTACCGCCGTCGCATGGGGACCGATCCCGCCATGGAGTACGTGAGCGAAGCCTGCCGCGCGATTACCGGCCGCGCGCCCGAGGATTTCGTCGAGGGAGGCCTCAACTGGAACGACTTGGTCGTCGAGGAGGACCGCCCGGACGTGGAGCGCATCCAGCGGCACGCCTTGGAGCGGCGCGTGCCCTTCGTGGTCAATTATCGGCTCCAGGCCGCGGGCGGCGGGGAGAAGTGGGTCTCCGAGCACGGCGTGGGCGTGTACGGCTCGAGTGGGCTGGAGGCGGTGGAAGGCCATGTCCCACATCACCGACACAAACAGTTACGAACGGCAGATGTTCCAGGAGGAGAAGATGAACGCCGTGGGGCGCATGGCGGCGGGCGTCGCGCATGATCTCAACAACGTGCTCTTCGCCATCATGGGCCTGTCGGAGCTGTTGGCGCCGATACTTCCCTCCGGCA
Source organism: bacterium (assembly GCA_015075175.1). Taxonomy (GTDB): domain Bacteria; phylum Hinthialibacterota; class Hinthialibacteria; order H5-UNCL2; family H5-UNCL2; genus H5-UNCL2. The sequence continues at coordinate 8,717 of JABTUV010000004.1, read as the reverse complement.
GCAAGGAGGCGGAGTACGTGGGCGAAATCCACGCCGCCGGCGAGCGCGCCGCCAAGCTGGTGCGGCAACTTCTCACCATCGCCCGCCGGCAGCCGGCGCGGGTCGAAATCGTCGATTTGAACCTGCTGGTAGGAAACCTGGCGACCTTCCTGGAGCGCATCACCGGCAAGGCGGTAAACTTGAGCACGCGCGTCGCCCAGTCGCCGGCGCGCGTGAAGGCCGACCCCGGCCAGATCGAGCAGGTCCTCATGAACCTGGCCATCAACGCCCGCGACGCCATGCCCGAGGGCGGCAAGCTGGACATTTCCGTGGACGTGATCCACCTCGACGAAGATGAGGCCTTCTCGCAGCTGGACCTGCAGCCGGGGGATTACGCCGGTTTGGGCGTCTCGGACACCGGCTGCGGGATGGACAAGGAGACGCTGGCGCGCGTCTTCGAGCCTTTCTTTACCACCAAGCCGCCGGAACGCGGAACCGGCCTGGGATTGACCACCACTTACGGGATCGTGCGGCAGTACGGCGGGGCGATTCACGTGTACAGCGAGCCGGGACGTGGCACGACCTTCCGGGTGTATCTGCCGCTGACGCCGGAGATGGAGGAGGCGGCGAAAGCGGCGGCGGCGCCCGCCCCGCAGCCCGGCGGCACGGTCCTCGTGGTTGACGATGAGGAGGCGGTGTTGCGCGTGGTCGGCGCCATGCTGGAAGAGATGGGCTTCGCCGTGCTGACCGCCACGAACGCGGAAGCGGCGCTGGAGTGTTGCCACCGGCAGTCGCCGCGCCTGACCTTGATCGTCACCGATCTGGTGCTGCCGGGCCTCTCCGGCTGGGACCTGGCGACGCGCCTGCGGCGCGATTATCCGCATACGCCCGTACTGTACATGTCGGGCTTCGCCAACAACATGATCTTCCGCGACGCGGAGATGGGGCCGCTGGAGTCCTACCTGGAGAAGCCCATCACGCCGCGCGCGCTGAAAGAGAAGGTCAACGAGCTTTTGGGCCGGGCTTCCCGCTGACCGGCGCGATCAAGCGGACCGCGTCGTCGGCGTTGAAGACGCCGTCGCCGTTCACGTCCAGGCCCGCGGGCACGAGATGCTCGGCGTGCCAATGGCGGGGCCAGGTAAGATAGTCGCGCGCATCGACGACGCCGCTGCCGTCCGCGTCTCCCGCCAGAAAGAACGCCAGCGGAAGCGAGAAGCCCGCGGCGTGGGGCGACTCCGCCGGTCCGATCAACATGTAGCCGGTGTAGTCGCCCGGTTGTCCCAACGGCGCGTTGATCTGAAAGGACTTGGGCGTCCCCGGCGCCAGATTGCCCAGAACCGCCGGCGAGACCTCTATCAGCCCCGTCCCCTGCGCGTTGCGCACCGCGAAGTCAAAATAACCCACGTCGTCCACCGTGAAACCGTAAATGCCGGCCAGGTAATCCCCGTCCGGCGGCAGGGAGAGCGTGATGCGTTCGTGCGCGTCGAAACCTATCGACGAGGCGACCACCTCCTGCGGATAGCGAAACTGGCCGTCGGGATTAGTGCCGTCGGCCCCGTCGCGGTAGAGGTAGAGGTCGATGTCGTGCGTGGCCGGCGAGGCGGCGAACGTCTCAAGGTCGATTCTGCCGATGCCCGAAGTCTGGAAGCGATGGAACCAGTTGGGCTGCACGGAGCCGATGACACGGGTCGCGATGGGCTGATTCCGAAACGTCTGGACCCGCGTGGGTCCGTAGACGGTCACGGAGAGGTCGGGCAGGGCGAGGCTGGAGGTGAGGGTCACCGCGCCCACCAGACTTGAAGTGGTGGAACGAAAAGAGAGCGGATAGGGCGCCACGTCCAGCGCGCCCACGTCCACGCGCAGGGGCACGTCGAAGACCTCGCCGGAGAAGAGAATGTTGTGCAGGAAGAAGGCATGGAGGCCCGCGCTCATGGGGCCGACGGCGTAATCGACGGTTCCGCCGCTCGTGGTGCGGAACCGCCAGTCGGGCCGTCCCGGACTGCGCTCTCCGCCCACGGGCGCAAGCGTATTGGGACCGTAAACGGGAAGATAATAGCTGTCGCCGGGCGTGCTGAAGCCGTCGGGCTGCGGACCGAAGATGAGCGTGTCCACGTCGGTCGGAACGCTGTCCTGCCAAGCGGTGCGCGTCAACCACATGCGTCCCGGCGAGGCGGCGGACACGTCGATGAAATAGAGGCGGCCGTCGCCGGATTCGGAGCGGTCGTTCCAGGAGAAGTCTCCGCGCACACGGTAGTTGTCGAAGGGGGTCGGTTCGCCGGAGCCGCCTCCCAGGGCGATAGGCGCCTCGGACAGGGCGCCGGCCACGTTGATTCCCACGGGCAGAACGATGGTCTGGGTCGCCGGAGCTCCCCGAGGGGAAAGCAACAACTTGGCGCCATAGCTGCCATAGGGTTGCGTGGCGGGAACCGTAATGCGCGCCGAAAGAAGCGCGCTTCCGCCCGGGGGAAGGGTCAGGCTGGTCGAAAGCGGTTCCAGCCAGGGGCAATCGGCGTCAGCGAAAAAGCGCGCCCGCACCTTCACGTCCACCGCCCGCCCCTCCTGTGGGCCTGTGCGACGTTGGGCCTGACGTACAGGCCGGTGTGCATCCGGGCCGGCGGCTCGCACGAAACACTTCAGCGAGGTGCGCATCGTGTATCCGTAATTAAACCGCAGATATCGCCCGCGTCGATCTCGGTCTGCTCCACCACGCCGGTCACCAGTCCGATGGTGTCGTCAAAGCTGCCTGTCGCTGTCCGGTCGTAGTCCAGTCGTAGGCCAGCAGACGAAAGCCGTTTTCGTAGGGAGGGCGGATGGTCTCGGTCGCGTGCGGAACGTAGTTGAGATCGAAATCGGCGAAGGGAAAGACCGCTTCCAGCGTCATGAGGTCGGTGTCGGGCGGGATGTTGTCGGCGCCCGGCCCTTGCAGGAGATGGAGGTAATCGGGCTTGCTGGTAACCTTGTCTTCATTCTGCGTTTTGATGGTGTGAAAGACGAACTCTGTCCGGCCGATCTCGGACGGTTGCGCGTCGGAGATGTCCAGGACGAGGGGCTGGTCGCCGTGGTTGGTGAGCGTGAAGCTGGTCGTGACGACCTGCCCCGGAGCGACCAGGCGAGCGTAGGCGTCATAGCTGGTTCCGCGATAGTCGCCCGCCCACCACTCGGGGGGATGGACGGCGACGCCCGCGTCGCCGGCGGCCAGATTCACGGCCCGACCGGCGTGCACGCGCCCCGCGCCCTGCCGGAATACGTCATAGTGCTGATCCACGGCCGAATTCATCAGGATGCGCTTGGCCTCCTCGGCAGTCGGCCAGCGTTGGTGGGTTTCTCTGAACGCCTGGTAGACCAACGCCAACACGCCCGCGGCCTCGGGGCAGGAGCGGCTGGTTCCGCCCCAGGAATTCCAGGCGGTCCAGCCGTTGCGCGACTCGTTGAGCGGCACGTCGCCCGTGCCCCAGGCGCCGTTGGCCAATACGTTGACGCCCACGTAGCCGTTGGCGGCCGGCCCGGTCCCGCTCCAGCTCTGCACGTCGCCGGCGTTGATCTGGTCCAGCCCCACGATCGAGTCGAAGGTAAGCGTCGAGCCGTACTGGGTGGAAGCGCCCACGTTGACGGCGCGCGGCGGATTGGGCGAGGTCAGCGTCATATAGCCCGGAGCGCCGTTGCCGCTGGAGATCACCCAGCTGATGTCCGGCGCCAGCGCCCGTCCCACCCAGTCGATCAGGCGGGACTCGAAGTTCCAGCCGTCGCTGTCCGTCCTGCCGTCACCGAAGGACATGCTTACGATGTTGGGTTCGTCGCCCGTGCCCGGTTGACCGTCGTAGCCCAGGGCGCAGAAGAGGTAGTAATCGGGATAGTAGCCGCCCGAGTAGTAGTTGCCGATGGAGATGATCTCGGCGCCTCTGGCCGGGCCTTGCACCATGCCGCTGCCCGGGCCGGTGTACGCGGGTTTATAGGGCGGCGCATTGCCGTTGATGACGCCCCCCGCGGCGACCGCCGAGGCGCACTGCGTGCCGTGATTGCCGCCCGTCCCGTTGACGTCGTTAAGCATGAAACAGACCAGCGTCCCCGCCGCGGGCACGGACAGGTTGTAGAGCCAGTCGCCCGCCGGAATCGGCCGGACCCCGTCGGCGATGTAATACACCATGCCGCCCGACAGGTCGGGATAGCCGTCCGTGCCCGGCGCGTTCGCGGTAGCGTCCCCACGTCGCGCCAGGCCACTTCCACCGCGAGGCTTTCATCGGTGAAGTCATAGTCCGCGTCCAGGTCCACGTAAACGAAGTAACCGGGTCCGCGGCCCGCCGCATCGGATGATCGACGACCGCACGGCCGCGTATTCGCCCAGAATCTCGGCCAGCGAGGTATCGGGATGGTGGGCGAAGCGGTACACGCCCGACACGCTCTCGGCGCGGAAGGTGAAGGTATGCTCCACGTAACGGTCCCTTCTCCAGGTCGAGTACTGGGCCGTCGCGGTCGCGCCGTGGACCGTGGCGCTACGGGCGACCGTGGGCGCATAGCGCCCGCCCACGGCCGGACCCGTCGTGGCGTAGCGATTCATCCAGTAGCCGTCGAAGCAAATGGGCCAGCCGTGATGCGGCGAAGCGGGATTATTGACTCTGGCAATGGTCCCCAAGAGGTCGGGATGGGCGAAATCGACGCCGGTATCCATCACGGCGACCTTCACACCTGTGCCGTCGTAGCCCAAGTTCCAGGCTTCCGGCACGCCGATCTCGCTGTTGCCCCACCAGTTGTCGGGAGTTTCGACGGCGGTCTTGGGCGCTTGGCGGAAGGGGGCGGCCTTCCAAGCAGGCGCCCGGTGCAGAGCGGGGCGGAGCCGGCTCACCTCGACGGGCGCGGTGGCGACGGGCAGGTCGGGATCGGGCGGGACGGGTGCAGGACGCGGGCCGGCGTCCAATACGGCTTCGACGCCCGGCGCCTGGGCCAGCTTGGCCAAAACCCGCGGCGAGGCCAGACCCCGCACCATGCGCAGGCCGGCGATTTCCACCGTCTGGGCGTTTTCAAGCCAAGCTGAGGGATCGCCCGGGCCGCCCATCATTACGGTGACGGGCACGCGCTCCTCGCCGGGTCTTTCCGCCAAGAGCTTCAGCGCGGGCGAGAGACGGTGCAAGGCAGCGTTGGGTATGGCCTGAATCGGGCAGAGTAGAAGCGACATAAGACTGAGAGCGAGTACGCGGCGCATGGCGGCTCCTGAACCTATCTCACCGGTTTGTGGGGCATTGAAGCGAGCTAAGTATAGCATCCCGGCGCAGTCGATGTCTAGCCGCGCGGGGGAAGCGCCGTGTCATGGGTGCAGATTCAATTTGTTACACTCGCCGACAAGGCTGTCATTGCGACCGAAGGGAGAAATCTTTCCCGCCGGTACGGCGGGTTGAGTGCGAGGCGGAAGATTTCTCCCTTCGGTCGAAATGACAGGGAGTTTCGGTCGAAATGACAGGGAGTTTCGGTCGAAATGACAGGAAGTCTCGGTCGAAATGATAAGGAGTTTCGGTCGAAATGACAGAGACGTTGGGCTGGCGGTGGCTTACTAAGCGGCGAACCTACGTGGATCGGCGCCGGAAGCCGTAAGTTTTTGCGGCTGGACGCCGTGCCATGCCGGTTGACGGTCCGGGCGGATCGGGCTAGTCTCAGGCAATGCTCGCCATCTTGCCGACGATGCTCTTTTCACAGGGAGAATTCCCATGAATCAGATGAATCGCGACGCAAAGCTCCAGAGAGAATTGGACCGGCGGGGTTTCCTGACGGCCGCCGGCGGAGCCGTGACGTTTTCGTTCATGCGACCGGAGCTGGCCTTCGGCAGCCGGGCCAACTCGCAGATCCGGCTGGGTCTCGTCGGCTGCGGCGGGCGCGGAAACTGGCTGGCTGATCTCTTCACCGAACACGGCGGCTACCGCTTCGTCGCCGCCTGCGACTATTTTCCCGCGCGCGCGGAGCGCTTCGGCGACAAGTACGGGGTGCCGCCGGAGCGACGCTACGCGCACCTGTCCGGCTATAAGCAGATGCTGGACGACGGCCGGCTGGACGCCATCGTGGTCGAGACGCCTTCCTACTTTCATCCGGAGCAGGCCGCGGCGGGCGTCGAAGCCGGCTGCCACGTCTATCTCGCCAAGCCCATCGCCGTGGATGTGCCGGGCTGCACGCTCGTCCGCGAGTCGGCGGAAAAGGCGACGCGCAAGCAGCTCTGTTATCTGGTGGACTTCCAGACGCGCACGCATCCCTTCTATCAGGAGGCGGTCAAGCGCGTGCGCTTCGGCGAGATCGGGCGCATCGTGTGCGGCGACGCGGGCTACCAATGCGGCCCCCTGGGGCGGCCTTGGCGCGATACCGGCCCCGAGTCCCGGCTCGTGAACTGGTTCCACGACCGCGCGCTCTCCGGCGATATCCTCACCGAACAAAACATCCACGCCATCGACGTGGCGGCCTGGATGCTGGACGCCGCGCCCCTCCATGCCTACGGGGTCGGCGGACGGGCGACGCGCGACTACGGCGACACCTGGGACCATTTCCAGGTCATTTACATGTATCCCGGCGACGTGCCGGTCTCGTTCAGCTCCAAGCAGTGCGGGCGCGGCTACGACGACATCCTGTGCCGCCTCTACGGCGAGCGCGGCACGGTGGATACGCATTATTTCGGCGATGTCACCATCAAGGGCGAGTTCCCCTACAAGGGCGGCAACGTCGGCAACCTGTACCGCGACGGGGCCGTGGCCAACATCGCGACGTTTTATGACAACATCACCAAGGGCCGCTTCGCCAATGAGACCGTGCCGCCCAGCGTGCTCAGCAACCTGACGACGATTCTGGGTCGCACCGCGGCCTATCGCCGCTGCGAAGTCACGTGGGATGAGATGATGAAGGAAAACGAGAAGATCGACGCGCGGCTGGAGGGACTAAACGCATGAAGAACCACGCGGCCATGTACATCGCAGCCATGCGGCTTCAAGCAGGTCTGTTGCCTCCAAGCGTCCTCTCGATACGCGGCCCGAAGTTACAGCGCAAGTCCATCGGAGTCGCTCGTCGGGCCGCTACTCGAGGACTCGGTTATTCTTTTTTCGTCGCCTTACTACTGAATGCGACGTTCATCGCCCCCTTATGGGCGGCGGAGAAGGCCGGCGACGTGGTCGTCACCGGCATCGGCCTGCGCATGGCCTATGTTCCCGCGGGCGAGTTTCTCATGGGCGCCCCCTTTGACGATCGGGCGCGCATGGCCGACGAACTGCCGCACAAAGTGACCCTCACGCGCCCCTTTCGCATCAGCACGACGGAAGTGACGCAGCGGCAGTGGCGCGACGTGATGGACGGCACGCCCAGCCGCTTTACCGGCGACGACCTGCCCGTGGAGATGATCTCGTGGCGGGACGCGGTCGAGTTCTGCCGGCGGCTCTCGGACCGACAGGGAAAGACCTACCGGCTGCCGACCGAGGCGGAGTGGGAATACGCCTGCCGGGCCGATGGGCGGCGGCCGGGGCGGGATCTGGACGCGTGGGCCTGGTACGCCGGCAACAGTGATGGAAAAACGCATCCTGTCGCGGGCAAGCGGGCCAATCGCTGGGGCCTGCACGACATGCTGGGCAACGTGGCCGAGTGGTGCATGGATTATTACGGTCCCTATCCGGACGCGGCGGTGGTGGCGGACCCCACGGGCGCGGTGGAAGGAAGTTACCGCGTGGTGCGGGGCGGATCGTGGCTGCATTTCGCCGCCGCCTGCCGTCCCTCGGCGCGCATGACCGTGCCGGAGAGCTATCAGCTGCCGCACGTGGGCTTGCGGGTGGTCGAGGAACTCCGGCCGTAGTTGAGCAGCGTGTTGCGCCTGCCCGCGTAACACCGGCATCCCCGCCGGCAAGCGCAACACGCTGCGCAACTACAACCGGACGTAACCCCTTGACGCGACTCTAATTGCCTTGACAAGCGTACCTCCCCTTCCTATGGTGACAGGCTGCTTTGGGACGCAAGAAAACGTTTCAGGCGCTTGAACGTTTTTGTCGTCCAAATGGCCGAGTCCGGCGTTTAGGAGCATTGTTTGGCGCTCCCAGGCCAGGGGGTCGTTATGGCCAACGCTTGCCGGACCTAAGAATTTAAATTTCGCTTGGAGGCATGGAATGATCGAAGTCGATCACCTCACCAAGTTTTACGGCACGTTCCCCGCCGTGTCCGACGTGTCCTTCCGTGCCGAGAAGGGGGAAATCATGGGACTCCTGGGCCCCAACGGCGCGGGCAAGACCACCACCATGCGCATCCTGACCTGCCACTTCCCCGCGACCTCCGGCAACGCGCGGGTCGCCGGCTTCGACGTGGACAAGCAATCCATGGAGGTCCGCCGCCGCCTCGGTTACCTGCCGGAAAACGTCCCTCTCTATCTTGAAATGCGCACCGACCAGTATCTCTACTTCGTGGCGGAGCTGAAAGGGGTGCCGAGCCGCGAGCGCAAGAAGCAGGTGGACAAGGTCGTCTCGGAGTGCGGCCTATCCGCCGTATACAAGCGGACCATCCGCAAGCTGTCCAAAGGCTACCGGCAGCGCGTCGGGCTGGCGCAGGCGCTCCTGGGAGATCCCGAGGTGCTCATTCTGGATGAACCCACGGTCGGGCTTGACCCCCAAACGCGCAGTTACATCTGGCAGTACGTGAACCAACTGCGGTTGCGCCACCAGACAACGATTTTCATGACGACCCACTATATGGAGGAAGCGGAAAATTGTGACCGCATCGCCATTATTGATCGGGGC
>JABTUV010000039.1 GCA_015075175.1 bacterium | reverse complement strand
GTTCCTCGTGGCGGCGCGCGCCGAGGACCCGGCGTGCGTGCTATTCGCGGACGAAGCGGCGCCGCGGGTGGAGAGCGAGTGGCGCCGCGGTCGGCCCGTCGGCTTCTACTGGACCGAGGGCAATCGCGGTGTGGGGTGGGCCGTTGGTGCGGTGCCGACGCTGAAGGGTGGTTCGGGGCTGGGCATCCCTTCGGCGCCCGCAGTGTTGTTGCCGAACGGCCGCGTCGTGACCCCTTCCCTCCAAGCTGCCGAGCGCCTGCAGGGGTCTCCCGACTACTGGACCGCTCCGGCGGAGCGGGTCGTGCCGGGGCGGTATCGATGGCGCATGGTCGGCAACGCGGTGAGTGTGCGTGCGGCGGAATGGCTGGGCCGGCGGGTTGCCGAGCCTGGTGTGTTCGACGCTGGGCGCCTGGACAGGGTGCTCGGCGTTGGTGACGGCTGGCCACCCGCTGCGTGTGGCGGGAGAGGTCGCCGCCAAGCGGTTCGCATCGGCGAGTGGCCGGAACGCGTGGCGGTCGAGCCGATCGAGCGCTTCTTGGGTGATGCGAAGCCCCTGTCGATGCGCGCCACGGCGGGCTTCGTGTCGCGTGCCGAACGCGCGCAGCGCGACGGCAAGCTGGCGTTCCCCGCGGGCTTCCTCGAGCGCCTGCACGCCCACGCCGAGGCGATGCGCGCGGTTGCCGTCTGACGGTCAGTCCCTCGTGCGCCGCCGCACGGCGCGCACGATGCGCAGGGCGGCGCATGCCGGGTCTTCGTGTTCCCAGACCCTCACGACGAGCCAGCCTGCCGCACGCAGCCGCGCGTCGGTGTCGCGGTCGCGCGCGACGTTGCCCAGCAGCTTGGTCTTCCACCAGCGCGCGTTCGCCTTCGGCCACGTCGCGTGCTGCGGGCAGCAGTGCCAGAAGCAGCCGTCGACGAACACGGCGACGCGGCTGCGCGCGAAGACCAAGTCGGCGCGGCGGCGCAGACCTGGGATCGGGGCTCGGTCGATGAAGTAGCGGAGGCCAGAGGCGTGGACCCGCTTCCGGATCGCGACTTCGAGTGGTGTGTCTCGCTGTCTCGTTCGCGCCATTCTGCGCCGCACGGCGCCCGAGGACGCGCGAGGGTGCGGCGTCTCCCGTGACTTCATTCCGCGAGCGACGCGACCAGGAGGTGGAAGCTCTGTTGTTCCGCGCTCGTCCAGACGGGGCGAGGCAACACCACTTCGTATCGGACCAACAGGTCCTGGATGTTCGCTGCGAGTTGAGATCGTGGCTCGGTCTCTGCGGCGACTGCTTGCCACGCGTCGGTGAGTTGTTCGTTCCAGGAACCGATGACGAGTCCGCGGAAGCAGATCCTCGAACTGTCGAACGACCTCGAGAACGAAGTCAGCTTGTTGGAAACTTGAACGAGCCCGTCCAGATTGGGACGGCCGCGGCCCCCGACCATCTTGAACTCCAGCGCCAGCAACTGGCCCTCGGGCGTTCGCGCGACGAAGTCCATGCGCTCGGTGCTGCTCCCATAGCTTGCCTCGGGGAACACGTCGAAGTCGTGTTGCATCGCGGCCCACGCGATTGCCGTGCAGAGAAACGCCTCGGGACCTGGCATGTCCCCATGGGGGCCATACGGCCATTCTCGCTCGATTGCCCGGTGCCAGCGGGGTGTCGCCTCGTCGAGCAGCTGCACGAGAACGTTGAGCATCTCGTCATCTCCTTCTCGGCTTCGAGTGCCTCCGTGGGGAGGCGTGAAACTGGAGCGGGTGATCGGGATCGAACCGACGACATTCAGCTTGGGAACTGGGATGTAGCCGAGACTCGAAAACTGTGCCGGGATCGGTTCGCCTCACCGTTACCAACGGTAATTGAACGGTGAATCGCGGCAAAATACCCGCGCAATCCGATCCCCGCCTGGCTTCTCGGTAGGAACTCGCAAAATGAAAGGTGTCCGGTGACATCGGACAACTGCATCTGGTGGCAACTGTTCTTCTACGGGCCACGGGCGCCCCCGCGGTCTGGCCGCCGCCGTCGATTCCGCCTGATCGACGTCACGGACCACGTTGGCGCGCCCTTGGACATTATCTGCGCACAGGCGTCAGTCCACGGGATCTTGCCCTCGGATTCCAGACGAAGCAGAGGCTCGCGGTCGAGGCGCCAACCGCGCGGCTTGACGGTCGTTGAAGCAGACGTGGCCGGGTGGCGCAACCGAATGCCGGACGGAAGCTACACCTCGTCAACGGCGGACTCGTTCGAGGCGCGAGAAAGTGCTCCCGGTGGCTGGCACCCGAACCATCAGTCGAACGACTCGCTGATCGAGTCCGCGCCGCCCACCAACCATGGCCGGCTCGCGGCTCTCAGGAGAGGGCGAGCGCGTGTCGGCTTCA
>JABTUV010000038.1 GCA_015075175.1 bacterium | reverse complement strand
AAAGGCGGCGCTGTAGGTCCCGATCATGGCGAGGCCCTCTGCGCGCCGCATGATGGCGTAACGCTCCTCGATTTCATACTGCGCAAAGCGGGCCACGAGCGCGCGCTGCGTCGTGGTGTAAACCCCTTGCACGCCGGAAACCGTGGGATCGTCAAAGGGGCGGATCAACTGCGCCAGCCAGTCGGGACGCGGAATGCAGTCCGAATCGATGAAGGCCAGGAGCGGCGCGCGCGCCTCCGCCGCGCCCCGGTTGCGCGCCGCCGCCGGTCCGGCCTTCTCCTGTCGTACCAGCCGCGCAAACGCATACTCCGCAACCACGGCCTCCGGACCATCGCTGGAACCGTCGTCCACCACGACCACCTCAAAGCCGCCGGCCACGCCCTCCTGCGCGGCCAGCGCCGCCAGGCACGCCGCCAACCGCTCGGCATCGTTGTACACCGGAATCACGACCGACACGGCGGGCGTGGTCATGGCGTCGCGCTCCACACCAGCGGCCCCAAGGGGATCGGCGCGCCCAGCGTCTCACCGGCCTCCAGCCGTCCCCGCGCGTCATACTGCCCCGTCGCCAACTGCAACACCACCGTCGCCTTGCCAGGCAACGGCTCCTTGAGCGGAAGCGTCATCTCGTCCAGAAGCGTCTCGCCCGCCTGCCAGGCGTAAGTCGGATAAAGATCGTAAAAGGGCGGGCGCACCAGTGCGGGCAAGTCTTCGCCGGCCGGTGAACGAAACGTGAGATGATAGCGATAATGTCGGTCCAGCGGTTCCCGGCATTCCCACAGCAGCGCGAGGCGCAAGGTGGAGGCGCCGTCGCGCGTCGCCGCCTCCACGTGCGATGCCAACAGGGCCAGCGCAGGGGACAGCTGGCGCGGGGCGCCGCGTGCGGCACGCTGCGCCACTACCGAGTCCGCCACGCGAAACACCGGCCCGCGGTCGCTTGAAATCTCCAGCGCCCCCGCCGTGTACACGTCCTCACCGTCCTTGCTCCACGCCATGTACTTGTGATAATCAAACGCGTGCCGCCGGTCAAACGTCCCGATGGCCCCGCTCACGCCCACGGCGGCGTGAATCGCGCACAACCCCTCCGGATGCGTGTCCGGTATGCGGATGTTGTACCGCTCGACCACCAGCCGGCCCGGTTCCCAGTCGCAGGTCGGATGAAGGCCGTAGCAACCCGCGTGGTCGTTGAAGATGCGCACCCAGGCGCGAGGGTTTCGTGGGTCGAGCGAATCGTAACGAAGCACCAGCTTCAGGTTCTCTTCCAGCCGCCGCAAGGCCCGCCAGTAGTACGTCACGGTCAACGTGTCGCCGGGCGCCAAGCGCTCGGAGGGTTCCAGGTCGTAGCCCAGAAACTCGACTGTGCCGCCGAAGACGACCTTTCGCGGCCGGCTGATGGCCGCGATGGTTTCGCCCTCATCCGCGTATACGCGGAGGTCGCGCAGAGATTCCGGCCCATCGGCAAGACTAAGCACGTGTGTGCCCGGCTCGATCCAGACAGGAGCGGACGCTAACGTCCCGTCCGCATCCCGTTCCAAAGTAAGTAAACTCCCATCCAGCCGCCAGGTTACGCGCTTTTCCGCGCCGGATTCGGCGTCCGCGGCCACGACCAACGGCAGCCGATCCAGCGCAACCACTGTGATTTCAGTAGCTTGCGGCAAAAACGCGGGAAAATGTTTCACGTGAAACATTGTCAGGACGGACGGTTCGCCAAGCGTGGGCCGCGCCACGTACACGTCGCACTGGCGCGCCTCCGCGAAGAGATGGAAGCGCGGCTTGGCGTACAAGACCGCATCCGGCCAGGGTCCGTAATACGCGCGCAGCAGCCACGTCCGCCCCGGCCCGGACAGCGCCCACTCCAACATACCCGCATCGGTCGGCAGATACCCGACGCGGGCAAAGAACGGCTCCCGCCGCAACGGATAGCGCGGCTCGGTATGCTCGGAAAAGAACATATTCCGGTCAAAGGCCGAGCGCGGTCCCAGAATCATCACGCGATCGCCGGGGCGATATTTGGCCTTCACGACTTGCCCGGCGAAGGCAAAGCCGGTCGGCGGTCCGAAGAGACGCTCCGCCGCCGCAACCCGCAAGCCCACCAGCCCACAGAGGAGAAAAACGCCTCCCGCCAGTGCCAGGCCCTTCGACAGCGGCGACGACAACCGGCGACAGGCGCCGTCCACGAGCGAGCGCGCCCCCGCTGCGGCGAAAAGGGCGTAGAACGGAACCTGAAACACGAAATAGCGATGGTGGAAAAAGTTTCGTCCTACCAGAAACACGCCGCAGAGTGCCGACGCGATCAATACCGACGCCGCCAACCCGATTCCCAGCCAACCCTGCGTGCGCGCCAGTTGCAGGGCGCCGTATGCAACTAGCAGCGCGAATAGC
>JABTUV010000037.1 GCA_015075175.1 bacterium | reverse complement strand
GACTTCTCATCCACTGCGGTCTCGTCGCCCAACGCGCCGGCGGCGGGAGGTTGGACGGCGACGGCCATCCCGCGCGCCTCCAGGCGCCGCAGGATGCGCATAGCCTCCTGCCGGTGCCATTCTGCACGGCGCATCTCGATCTGCGCCAGCCCGGTATACGCCTGGGCCTCCTCGGGCAACTCCGGGCTGGCCGAGAGCAGCCGCCGGTAGGCGGCGGCGGTGCGCGCATCGTCCCCCAGCGCCTCCGCAACCCGCCCCAGCCGCGACAGAAGCATCGCCTCCTCTCCAGGGAGGAATCCCAGCCGATCGCCCGCGGCCAGGGCGGTCTCCAGCGCCTCGCGCGCGTCCGCCTGGTACTCTTCCGCGGAGGCCGGAACCAGCTGCGCCAGGGCCATGGCCGCCTGTCCGGCCGCGTCGTACCAACCGACCGTCTCCTGCGCGTCGGGATGCTCCGCCGCCGCGATCTGATACAGGCCGATGGCCATCTCCAAGGGCCGCGCTTCGCCCCGCGCCGTCCCCCAGCGCGAGTACAGCTCGGCCAACTCCACTTTCAGCTCGCGCTCGATTTCGTCGTTGCGATACAGCTCCAGCAGTTGACGGTATTCGTGCACCGCGTCCTCGTAGTTGCCCGACAGGCCCATGCCGCGGGCGATCTGCCGCTGCGCCTCCTGCCGCCGCAAGATGTCGGGATAGTCCATCGCCTCCGTGGCCTTGACGCGCTGTTCCTGGAAAGCCAGCGCGCGGCGATAGGTGCTGATGGCGGCGGGATACTTGCCCTGGCCGAACAGCGCCTCGCCGTATTTGAAGAACGCCAACTCGGACAGCGAGCTGTCGGGATAGTTCTGGATCAGCGTGCTCAGGCGGCCGGCGGCTTTGTCGTAGGCTTCCTCGTCCAGGTAGGCCACGCCTTGGTCGTAGAGCCGCTGGTCCCCGCCGGGCCGATGCTCTTGATAATAGACCCAGGAGTAGCGTCCGACGAATGCGGCCAGTGCCAGCATGATGGCCGCCGCGGCTCCGACCCAGACTTTCTGCCAACGCGAGAGGGGAGCGGTCGCCGAGGCCGTCGCCGGAGCCGTCGTGGGAACCGGCGTCGTTGCAACGGCCGGCGGCTCCTCCTTAGCCTTGCCCCCGGCTTTCGAGGCCGGCGCCGCTTCCGGCTCCGCCACGCTGCTTTCCAGGAGCGCCTGCAAGTCAAAGTCGTCCTCGCCTTCTTCGCTCTCAAAGCGGAGGCCCAGCATCTCTTCCGGCGTCGGAGTTGATTCCACGGCCGACGCCGCCGCTTGGGAAGGCTCGGCGGCGACGCCCAGAAGCTCGGAGAGGTCGATGTCGCCCTCCTCTGGACCACCGGAAGGCTGCGTCGATTCCGCCGTCGGTAGGTCGGTCGCCCCCAGCAGAGCTGACAGGTCGATGTCGCCGAGCACGTCGGTGGAGAGAGACTCGGGCGGGGATTCCATCCCCGCTTCCCCACCGGCCACCGCGGGCGGATGCCCCCCTTCGTCCCTTGTCAAGGGGGGGGAGGTCTCCCTTTCCCCGGTGGTTCTGGGGAGAGAGAGCGTATCGGCGGCGGCCAGGGCCGCCGAGAGGTCCTCGCCGACATCCCAAGGCGCGGGCGCCGGCGGAACGGAGACAAGGGGCGGAGCGGCCCCAAGGGCCGGCAGCGCCCGCTCGAAGAGTTCGCGGTCCAACTGCTCCGGACTGGGACGGCGGCGGAACCGGCCGAGCAGCGAACGCCAGAAGGATCGCTTCTGGAAGGGAGCGAACCGCAGGCGTAGATACTCCTCGTCTTCGGCGGTGAGCGGCGCCTCGTAGTCGACGGGAGAGGCGCCCAGCTCGGAGAGGGCCGAGAGCAGCGCCTCCACGCGCACGTCCAGTTCCCGCGCCAATTCCAGCGGGGTGGTCATGATCTCTCCCCTAGGCGGCCGCGCCGCGTCCGGCGGGAACCGGCACGCCCTCGGCCTGGTATTGCCCCAGCTTGTTGCGGATGGTGCGAATGGAAATCCCCAGCATCTCCGCCGCGCGGGTGCGGTTGCCATCGACGGCTTCCAGCGTGCGCAGGATCAACGCCTGCTCCATCTCCGCCAGGGTCGTGCCGACTTGCACCTCGGGCACGGCCCGCGCGGCTCGTCCGTTCAGCTCCGCCGGCAGATCCTCCGGCTGCAGGACCGCGTTGCGCGTCAGGACTACCGCCCGCTCGATCACGTTCTCCAGCTCGCGCACATTGCCCGGCCAGGCGTAGCGCACGAGGCGCGCCATGCAGTCGGGCGCCATGCCGGACACGCGCTTGGCCGTCTCTTCCGCAAAACGCGCCAGAAAATGCTCGGCCAGGAGCGGAATAACCCCCGGGCGCTCGCGCAAGGGCGGAAACTCCAATTGCACCACGTTCAGGCGATAGT
>JABTUV010000036.1 GCA_015075175.1 bacterium | reverse complement strand
GGAGAAGTTGTCGGCGATCATGCGGCTGGCCCAGCGGTCCACCTCGCCGTTGAGCCACAGGCCCACGCGCGCCGCCAGGTTGACGTCGGGCGAGCGCGAGTTGCTATCCTCGACGGAGGGCACGAGCACCGAGCGATAGGTGCCATCCAGAAGCAAGGCGCGCACCGCCGGCAGGGACGGAACCGCCGCCCACCACGTCGCCTTCTCGTGCAAAACCATCATCTTGCCGCCGTGCGCCACGCACAAGTCCATGGCCGGGACGAGATAGTGCTCCAGGAAGTAGGGGAAGTCGGCGAGCTTGTCCTCGGCGCATACCAATCCCAGGCAGGCGTCCGGCGCCGCATCGAAAATCGCCTCGACCGTCGAAAGCTGCATGTAGGGCGCGCTGTTGTGGCCGATCTGCACCATGAACGCCTTGCCCGCGGCCTGCATGTCCGCAGCCAGGCTCACGATGTCGGCGGCCGGCAGGGCGTAGGGATAGCGTGGATCGCGCGCCCAGGGCGTCGCATCCGGCCGCATCAGGACCACGTTCTCCGTCATGCTGAAATCCACGAAATAGCGCAGCCGGGCGTAAGGATAATCGGTCTCGTACTGGTCCAGAAGGTCAACGGCGTCGCTGACGGCATCGGCGACCTGGGTGGAATACGAAACGACTCTATAAGCCAGTTCGATGGGGATGGGGCCGGGCTGGCCGCTGATGGTGTCGTACGTTCCGGCGACCACGGCGCCGGTGAGGTTGGCCAGCATCGCCGCAATCGTGCCGATGCGTCCCTGCCGCGGCAGGTTGGGAAACGGCGTCTCCCAGCCCGAGTTGAAAACGACTTGATAGAGCGTCTCGTCGCCGTTGGGACTGGCCCCCAGCCAGACCGCGTTGTCCGGTCCGGGCACGTAGGCGACGCTGGAGAATCCCTGCGAGCCGCGCACCTGCCCCAGGATGGCGCCCGCAGCATCGTAGAGGACCAGGTCCGGCCCGTTGGCGATGAAGGTCTCCGGTCCCGCGTCGGCGGTCAGGTTGCCTACGGCGATCTGCGGCACGCGATAGAAGAAGTCCAGCGTGGTCGGGGTATAGGCCGCTTCCGCGAAGGTGGTCGAGCGCACCAGCGGTACGCCGACCGTCCAGCCGCCGTCGACCAGGGTGATTTCGTCCACCGAGTCGCCGTCGCGGTCGGCGACGACGCCCTCCAGACCCTGGTAGGCGCTGGTGATGGTGACATTGTCGGGGACGGTGATGGCGGGGGTGAGGCCGTCGCCGTCGAAGGTAAGAACCGTATAGGGGCCGCCGGGAGGCGAAGCGTTGAGCGTCAGGCACAACAGCTCGGCCTCAGGATCGGCGTCGAAGTCGCCCGTGGCCAGGAGGGCGATGTAGCGGCCGGTGTCGATGGACCCCAGGAGCGCGCCGGCGGCGGAGAGCTTGACCAGATGTTGGGCGCTGCCGCCGGCGAATACGCGCGGGGTGGCGCCGTCCAAGGCGCCGATGGCCACGGCCACCGCCACGCAACCCAGATCGTAGTTCCAGAGGGCGTCGCCCGTCGCCGAGTAGACGTAGACGCGCCCGTCGGCGCAGGCGGCGGCGATCTCGTCGCGCCCGTCGCCGGTCAGGTCTCCCGCCGCCAAAGCGAAGATGAACCCGCCCGCGGTAGCCTCCCAGAGGACCGCGCCCGCGTTCGAGTAGGCCGTCACGTGCCCGCTGTAGGCGCCGCCGACCACTTCCCGCGCGGCCGGATTGCCGTCCAGTTCGGCGGCCACCAGCCGGTAGGTGCTGCGGTTGGGAGTGGCGATCGTGTTGACGTCGGCACGAGCGGCGGGCGCGGCGCCCAGAAGAAGCATGAGACCGATGGAGAGGCGCCGGCCAAGGCGCCCGCCTAAAGTCAAAGACTCGGCACGCATGGAGCGCACGGGCATGGTCGTCTTGCTCGCGTGGGATCAGGATGACCGCAGTATAGCCGGATCGCCGGCGCTTTCAAGCTTATCCCAGCCGGCGCAACCACGCCCGACCCATAGGTCCTCTGGTGCGGGGTAGGGTGCGCACCGCGCACCAACCCACCCGCCGGCACTTGCCTAGTACGCGTGCGCGAAGGCCACCGTCTCGAAGGCGTACACCGACGGAATGCCGGGCGGCGAGTTGATCGGATCCAGATAGAACTGGTCGAAACGCCAGTCGCGGTTGGGCGCTTCGTATACGGGACTGCCGTAGCGCCAGGCGCCCGTCGCCGTCTCGCTGTTCCAAAAGTTGATCAACGAACCCCGGAACGTCAGCGTTTTGCCGGTCCATTTCTCCGAGAAGCGCAGGCTGTTCTCCAGCCCGCCGTTGTAGGCGCCGGGAACCGTCTCGGTGTTGCCCATCATCACGACCGCGTTGATCGTGGTATTGGTGGCGTTGCGGCTGCTGTAAGTGGTGTTTCCATCCGACCAGTTGTTGGACAGGATGTTGA
>JABTUV010000035.1 GCA_015075175.1 bacterium | reverse complement strand
CAACCGCAGCAAGTGCGGCATCCGCGGCACGTGGCAGGCGCGCATCCGCTTCACCAACGCCAGGGTGCCCCGCGAGAACCTTCTCCACAAGGAGGGCAAGGGGCTCAACATCGCCCTCTCATGCCTCAACTTCGGGCGCTGCACGCTGTCGGCGGGCATGATCGGCGCCGCGGTGTACGCCTATGAGCAGGCCGTCAAGTGGGCCCAGTATCGGCACCAGTTCGACCGCCCCATCGCCGACTTCGAGATGATCCAGGAGAAACTGGCCACCATGGCGGCGTACTGCCACGCCATGGACGCCATGCTCTACATGACCACCGGCTTCCTCGACCGCGGCGACGAGGACATCATGCTCGAAACCGCCCTGTGCAAGGTCTTCTGCTCCGAGTGGGGCTACCGCGTGGTCAACGAGGCCGTGCAGGTGATGGGCGGCGAAGGGTACATGACGGAGAACGAGGTCGAGCGCCTCTGGCGCGACAGCCGCATCAACACCATCGTCGAGGGCGCCAACGAGGTGATGCACTCCTTCGTCTTCGCCTACGGCTCCAAGCAGCTGGGTGAGTGGATGATCGCGCTCAAGGAGAACCCCACCGCCAACATCGGCGCCGCGCTGCGCATCGGGCTGGAGCTCTACGGCCGCATCAAACGCGCCGCACCCATCATCACGCGGCTTCACCCGCAACTGGCCTCCGAACGCGTCCTGCTGCAGGATCTCGTCCGCGACTTCGCCCACGAGGTCAAGATGATGTTCAAGGAGCACGAGGAGCGGCTGATCACCAACCAGATGGTGCAGCGGCGGCTCTCGATGGCCGTGCTGTGGATTCACGCCATGGTGTGCTCCCTGTCCAGGGCGGACTTCAACATCCGCAACGGCATGGACGGCCCCTCGCTGGAGCAGGAGCTGGCCATCGTCCGCTACCTGTGCGCCAAGGCCAACCACGAGGCGCGCAACGAACTGCGCGAACTGCGGCACAACGTCGATGAGCCCATGCGGGCCGCCGCCAAGGCCGCCATCGCCCGCGTCGACCCGCTGCCCAACTCGGATTACGCCATTCCCGAGCGCACGCCCAACCTGAAGGCGCGGGGCACGGCAGGAAGGTCGATGACCCCGCCATCCAGCACTTCGGCGCGGGTTCGACGTTCACCGAGCCAGCCCACGCCTGAGCCGGCGCGGGCCTGCCGCGCGTTCAATTCGTCCCGCACCGATCATCCAAGCCCCCGGAGTCGTCATGAACATCCTCGAGCAGATGCGTGAGTACGGCCACGAGCGCGTGGCGTTCCACCAGGATCCTCAGACCGGCCTGCGCGCCATCATCGCCCTGCATTCCAGCGTCCTGGGCAACGCGCTGGGAGGCACCCGACGCTGGTGCTACGCCACCGAGCAGGACGCCCTGCACGACGTGCTGCGGCTGAGCCAGGGCATGACCTACAAGTGCGCCTGCGCCGGGCTGCCGATGGGCGGCGGCAAGTCGGTGGTCTGGCTCCCCCAGCGAGGCCACGCGCCCACCGAAGCCGAGGCCCGCGCCATGGGACGCTTCGTGGACACCTTCAACGGCGTCTACATCGCCGCCGAGGACGTGGGAACCACCCCCCAGTACATCGACTGGATGGCCATGGAGACCGCCCACGTGATGGGCGGCGAGCAGGTGTCGCGCGGGGGCGACCCCTCGCCCTTCACCGCACGCGGCGTCTTCAACGGCATGAAGGCCTGCCTGGAGTACGCCTTCGGCTCGCCGTCGGTCGAAGGCCGCACCGTCGCCGTGCAGGGGCTGGGCAACGTGGGTACGTACCTGGTGAAGCTGCTGGTCGAGCCCGGCGCCCGCGTGATCGGCGCCGACATCAACAGGCAGCACGTCGAGCGTTGCGTGGACCAGTACGGCATCACCGCCGCCTCCACCGATGAAATCCTGCTCACCGAATGCGACGTGCTCGCCCCCTGCGCCCTGGGCGGGGTGATCGACGCCAACACCGCCCGCAAGCTCAACTGCCGCGTGGTGTGCGGCGGAGCCAACAAGGTCCTCGACTGCCCGGAGGAGGACGCCGTCGTCCTCAAGAGCCGGGGCATCGTGTACGGCGTGGACTTCGTGGTCAACGCCGGCGGCGTGATCGAGCTCTCCGGCCAGTACCTCAACTACTCGCGCCAGAAACTCGACGCCATGAATGACGAGATCGAGGCCACCACCGCCCAGATTCTGCGCGAGGGCGAGACGCTCTCGTCAACCTACGAGGCGGCCATCGCGCTGGGCGACCGGCGCATCGCCGCCGGGGCCGCCAGCAAGCGGGAGCGCATCCATGCCGGTTAAGAAGGTCTTCGAGACATCCATCGAACGGATTTCGATCCTCGACGAGCACGGCGCCTTCGACGCCAAGCTCGGCAAGGGGCTCATTCCGGACGACGACCTGGTGCGCCTTTACACGCACATGGTCGCGTGCCGACACCTGGATGAGATCGCCTTCCGGCTGCAGCGCTCCGGCCGCATGGGCACCTATCCGCAGAACATGGGGCAGGAGGCCACGTCGCTGGGCGCCGCCTACACGCTGCGCAAGACGGACTGGCTGGTGCCCTGCTACCGCGAGAATGCCGGGCTGTTCTGGCGCGGGCTGCCGATGGAATACATCCTGCTGCACTGGATGGGGGATGAGCGCGGCAACCAGATTCCGCGCGAC
>JABTUV010000034.1 GCA_015075175.1 bacterium | reverse complement strand
CACTTATCGCCCACGAGCTGGAGAACTACCGCGCCCAGCTGGAGATGGAGAACGTGGGCACGATTCTCTCCGTCGGCGACGGCATCGCCCGCGTCTACGGCCTGGACGCCTGCATGTACAGCGAACTGCTGGAATTCCCCGGCGGCGTAACCGGCATGGCCCTCAACCTGGAGGAGAACAACGTCGGCGTGGTGCTGTTCGGCTCGGACATGGGCGTGAAGGAGGGCGATACGGTCAAGCGGACCGGCAAAGTCGCCAGCATTCCGGTAGGCGAGGCGCTGTTGGGGCGCGTGGTCAATCCCATCGGTGAGCCGCTGGACGGCAAGGGCCCGATTCACGCAAGCGAGCGGCGCCCGCTGGAGTTTCGCGCCCCCAACGTAGTGTCCCGCCAGCCGGTGTGCGAACCCTTGATGACCGGCATCAAGGCCGTGGACAGCATGATCCCCATCGGCCGCGGCCAGCGCGAACTCATCATCGGCGACCGCCGCACCGGCAAGACCGCCATCGCGCTGGATACCATCATCAACCAGAAGGGCAAGGACGTTTACTGCATCTACGTGGCCGTGGGCCAGAAGAGCTCGTCGGTGGTGCAGGTGGTGGACACGCTGACCCGGTACGGCGCGATGGACTACACCATCGTGGTCTCGGCGCCGGCCAACGAGCCGTCGCCGTTGCAGTACATCGCGCCTTACGCGGGCTGCGCGCTGGGCGAGTACTTCATGTACAACGGCAAGCACGCGCTGGTGATTTATGACGATCTTTCCAAACATGCGCAAGCCTACCGGCAGCTCTCCTTGCTCCTGCGGCGTCCGCCGGGACGCGAGGCGTATCCGGGGGACGTGTTCTATCTGCACAGCCGCCTGCTGGAGCGCGCCGCCAAGCTGTCCAACGAGCTGGGCGGCGGTTCGCTGACCGCGCTGCCGGTGATCGAGACCCAGGAAGGCGACGTGTCGGCGTACATTCCCACCAACGTGATCTCGATCACCGACGGACAGATTTACCTGGAGCCGGACCTCTTCAACGCGGGCACGCGCCCGGCCATCAACGTGGGCATATCCGTCTCGCGCGTAGGCGGAGCGGCGCAGACCAAGGCGATGAAGCGCGTGGGCGGCCGTTTGCGCCTGGACCTCGCCCAGTATCGCGAGCTGGCCGCCTTCGCCCAATTTGGATCGGATTTGGACAAGGCCACCCAAGCGCGCCTCACCCGCGGGCGCCGCAGCGAGGAGGTGCTCAAGCAGGGCCAGTTCGAGCCGCTGCCCATGGTCGACCAGGTCGTCATCATCTTCGCGGCGACCAGCGGCCTATTGGACGACATGCCGGTCGAGCAGCTGGCCCGCTTCGAGACGGACTTCCGCGCGTGGTCCCACTCGCACCTGGGCGACCTGATCCACCGCGTCCAGTCGTCGGGAGTCCTGTCGGACCCGGACGCCGACGCGCTGCGCGACGCCATCGTCAAGTTCAAGACCACGTTTTCGGCATGAGGCAAGGCGCTTGGCGGAGAATCTGAAAGTCCTCAGACGGCGCATTCGCACGGTCGCGGGCACCAAGCAGGTGACGCGCGCGATGGAGATGGTGTCGGCCTCCAAGCTGCGCAAGGCGCAGAATCGGCTGCTCTCGGGGCGGCCCTTCACGCAGAAGATCCAGGAGATGCTCTCGCACCTTTTGGGCGCGCCGGGAGTGGGGGAGAATCCACTCTTCGCGGAGCGGACGGCGGGCCGGACGTTGGTCGTCGTGATCACCGCCGATCGCGGTCTGGCCGGCTCGTTCAACGCGCGGCTCTTGTCCGCCGCCGACGAGTACCTGTCGCAACTGCCCGCGGGCGAGGCCGCGCTCTATCTGATCGGCAAGAAGGGCGCCGATTACTACCGCCGCCATCCCCGCTGCGAAGTGGTGCGGGCGATTACCGACATGGGCGGCAATCTCTCGCCGGAGCGCTCGGCCGAGATTACCGACGAACTGGTGGGCGGGTTTCTCTCGGGCCGTTACAAGAGCGTGCACATTGTGTTCGCGCATTACGTCTCGACCATTCTGTCGCGGCCCACGCGGATCAAGTTTCTGCCGCTGGACCACGAGTCGCTGGCGGCGGAGCTGGCCGGGGGCGAGGAGGAGGAGCGGCGCGCCGAGTACATCTTCGAGCCGTCGCCGCGGGCGGTGTTCGACAAGCTGTTGCCCGCTTATCTGCGCAGCCGCGTGTTCATGATCCTGGCGGAGAACTTCACCTCCGAGCACAGCGCGCGCATGGTGAGCATGAGCAACGCCACGCGCAACTGCGAGGAGATGCTCTACGACCTGACGCTGCGCCGCAACAAGGCACGCCAGGCCAGCATCACAAAAGAGATGCTGGAGATCGTCTCCGGCGCGGAAGCCTTGAAGTAGTTGCGCAGATTGCGGTAGCGCCGGCATCGTGCCGGCTCGCGTGTGGGCATCTTGCCTTCACGCATGGCTGATTTCCCGGGCCGCCCGCAAAGCGTGGGGGCGAGGCGCCGCCGACGCAAGCCGGCGAGACGCCGGCGCTACCGAGGAAGCGTTTCTCGATGAGGAAGGAAACCAACGGAGAACAAGCATGGCGAGTGGCGTAATTCGACAGATCATCGGGCCGACCCTGGACGTGGAATTTCCCGAGGGTCAACTGCCCAGCATCTACAACGCGGTCACGGTGAAGCTGCCCGAGCGCACCATTACCGCCGAAGTCGCCCTGCAATTGGGCAACAACCAGGTGCGCTGCATCTCCATGCAGTCCACCGACGGCGTGGTGCGCGGGATGCCGGTCGAGGATACCGGCGGACCCATCGCCGTGCCCGTGGGCAAGCAATGCCTGGGGCGCATCTTCGACCTATTGGGAAATCCGCTGGAGAGCGACCGGCCACTTGACGAGCCCGGCCTGCGCCTGCCCATCCATCGCGATCCGCCGCCCTTCGAGGACCAGAAACCGGCCACGGAGCTCTTGGAGACCGGCATCAAGGTCGTGGATCTCCTGGCCCCGTATCCCAAGGGGGGCAAGATCGGCCTTTTCGGCGGCGCGGGCGTGGGTAAGACCGTCATCATCATGGAGCTCATCAACAACATCGCCACCCAGCATGGAGGTTATTCGATGTTCGCGGGCGTGGGCGAGCGCACGCGCGAGGGCAACCAGCTGTGGCTGGAGATGAACGAATCGGGCGTGGTGGACAAGACCGCGCTGGTGTTCGGGCAGATGAACGAGCCGCCGGGGGCGCGCCTACGCGTGGCCCTCTCCGCGCTCACCATGGCCGAGTACTTCCGCGACGAGATGGGCCAGGACGTGCTGCTCTTCATCGACAACATCTTCCGCTT
>JABTUV010000033.1 GCA_015075175.1 bacterium | reverse complement strand
CACCACGGCCGGCCCCGACGAAATCGACAGCGAGGCGAGGATACGCACGCTGTTCAGCACGGTCAATTGACGGCTCGCCTGCTTGGTTATGCCCTGCTCCGAGTAAGTCGCCCGGATCGTCACGGGGGTATCGGCAGTGACCGTTTGTGGTGCGGCGTACGTCCCGGGACTGGTAAACGAGCCCGGTCCCGAGATCACCTCCCAAGTGGCCTCTGCGGTCACATAGTGATAGGTGGCATCATCGTAGGATGCGAAACAGACGAAACTCCCGGATTCGCCCTCGCCCAGCGTGGCTGGCCCCTGAGGCAAGCCGATACCCACGAAGATATGTACCGTGTTCGCGACCAGTATTCCTTTGGTGGCCTGCCGCGTTACACCGTCATGGGTGAAACTCACCTGGAGCGTCACGTTCATGCCCCAAAGCACCGTCGCCGGCGCGACATACGTGCCCGCGCTGCTGAACGACCCCGGCCCGCTGCTCACCGACCACACCGCCTGGGCTGTCACGTCCTGCGTCCCGCCGTCGTCGTACGTGGCCGTGCACGTGTACGCCGCGGTCTCGCCCTCCCCGACCGTTGCCGGCCCGGCGGTGATCGCCAGATCGGTCAGCACGCGAACGGTGTTCTGGACGGTGATGGTCTTCTGGGCGTCGAACGCGGCGCCGCCCTGATCCACGTACTGCACGCGCAGCGTCGTCGGCGTGTCGGCGGATACCGGAAGAACGGCTCGGTAGGCCCCCTGGCCTTCGAAGTAGCCGAGAGCCCGAATCATCGACCACTCGGACTCGCCGGTCACATCACGGACGGTTCCATCATCGAACGAGGCGGTACAGGTATAGGCAGCGGTACCGTTCTCCGGGATAGTCTCCGGACCGATCATACTCAGACTGGCCACCCGCCGCATGTACTCAAAGTCGATATGGCCGTCGGCGCGGAGCACCAGTTTCCCATCGCCGCCATTGTTGGCCGGCGTGTTGTCTTGCATCAGCACGGCATCAGGGGGCAGATCGTCCAGGACCTCGCCTCCGGCCAGATACTCGAAGCTGATCTGCGCGCTCTCCGCCTGGTCGAGTACATCGTTCGTGATGATCGGTGGATACTCGTCGCTATCGCCGGGGTTCCAGAAGTCGCTCGGACGGAGGGGCTCTCGCTGTAGCTGCAGTGCAGAGAGCGTGAGTGGCAAGCGTCCCGAATGGCCGTACTCATATGCCCGCAACGCGTAATACACCTTCCGGAGGTTGCTTCGGGCGATGTTCGCGCAGACCATCGCCTCGTCTCGAGAAGGAAACGTCGGTGCGAAGTAGTCAACCAGATAGTCTGCCGTCAAGACCAGAATACCGGTCCCGCCGTTGTTGGCCAGCGAGTTGTCGGCGAGCAGGACGATGCCTGGATCATCGCCTTCGCGATACGGTGCACCGAGGTAGTTGAAGCTCACCTGCGCGCTGTTGGACCGATTGACCCCGTCCTCGTCGATGCTGGTGGGACAGGCGTCCTTGTCGCCCGGGTTCCAGAACGCGGTGGGATCGGCAATGTACGCCGGATACAGGGACGAGAGCAACTGCGGGTAGCGACCGTCATTCGATGCGGCGTAGGCCTTCAAAGCCTGGCCGAGTTGGAGGAGGTGGGACTTCGCTACGGCGGTCGAGGGCAGCATACGACCGGACCGCTTGAAGAACCTCGTCGTGCCGTCGCGGGTGGCCACATGAAGCCCCTCACCCCCGTTGTTGGTGAGCGTGTTGTCGTGCAACACGACGTTCAGGTCGGCGTAGCCTGTTTTGAAGTAGGCGTAGCTGACCTGCGCGCTGCTCGGTTGGTTGGGCTCGTCGGTATCAATGACGAGTGGCCGTGAATCGACATCACCGTGAGCCCAGAAGAAACCAGGATGGTCGACATTGCGACCGTAAAGCATCGAAAGACGCGTAGGAAAGTCGTCGCTATTAGCCGTTGCATAGACCTGCATGGCGGAGATCAAGCCGCGAAGTTGCAGAAGATCCGATAGGCCGCAGTTAGGCGGACTGACACATCGGGACTCACTTTCGAGCCAAGTGGTGACCGCCATATCGACCGTGAGGGTACTGATGATCACCCCCCCGTTGTTGAGCGGCGACCTGTCCTGAAGCAGGATTGTATCCGGACTACAATTCGAGTGCTTTTCCAGGCCAAGATAAGCGTAGCTGATCTGAGCGCTGTTGATTCGACCCGGGACATCGTTGTCGATCGTCTGCGGGGCGGGACGGTCGTACCAACTAATGCCATTCGGATTCCAGAATAGAAGGGGATCCGAAGCATAAGAAGGGTAGAGTCGCGAGAGTCTATCAGGGTACTGACCATCGTTGTCGCTTGCATAGGCGGACAGCGCCAGTCCCAACTGCTGCAGGTTCGTCCGTACGGCTTGCATCCATGAAGGAGGCGACGGACTCGGCTCGAAAAAGACGACTGTTGAGGGACTCTCGAAGTTGATTACATACAATCCCCTGGATTGGTTGTTCGCGGGCGTGCTGTCTTGAAGCACAAGACCGTGCCGGCCCCAGGCCTGCAGATACAGAAAGCTGACTTGAGTGCTGTTCGGTTGGTCGGGTTCGTCGTTATTGATCGTGGTCGGACAAGGGTCGTTGTCGCCGGGGTTCCAGAAGACCGTCGGATCGGAAATATACGTCGGATACAACATTGAGAGCGATGGCGGGTACTCGTCGGCATGCGAAATTCGGTACGCAGAGATGCCACGGGCCACCGTCAGGAGGTTCGCACGCACGACAGGGCCGTAGTCGGGTTCGCTCGAGGACGTTGCGAGCGCGGGAGCATGCTCATCGCCGGCGGTCGCGCCGTAGGCGAGCGAGAGCAGAAGCAGCGTGACGAGCAGGCCGAGGGCGCCCCAGAGGATGCGGATACGCGATTCGATGGACATGGCTCCCCCTGCTTGGCCGCCGGGCGTGTTGGATGCGACGGTTCCCGCCTCGGCGGAGGTGCTCGCCATAGTGTACTATGAGGGCCCTCACTGGGACAAGACGATCTTCAGAAGGATACGGGGGAGACGGGCAGCGGGCGTCGGGGGATGGGGTTCGGGCGTGGGGAGCGACGGATCGCAGTCCGAGAACGTGCGTGCCTGCACGGCCCCTTCCTGTAACGTGGGCGGGAAGATGGCAGGCGAGAGGCGGGCGTTCGGCGAGTTCACCCGCCTTCGCGGCCGAGCCCGCTTCGACGTGGCGAAGGCCCGCCTGGGAGATGCGCCACACCAGAAGCCGGGCGGGACTCGTGTCCGCTATAGCGAGATTCGCCGTGGCGAACTTCGTAGCGAAGGCTACTTCGCAGAGTAGCACGCCCGTCCCCCTGTTCCCGAACCCCGATCACCGCATTCCTGCTCGCCGCGCCGCCGCGTCGCCGCGTCAGCTTCCCTCCCCCCTTACGCCCAGATGCTGTCCGCGGTCGCGTACATGATCACGGTGCGGGGCGGACCGTGCGAGTCCTTGCCGTTGTGGGCGGAGTTCACGCCGGTGTAGAACAGGTGCCATTTGCCGGCATGCTCGACGAGGCCGGCGGGCGGATAGATGCCGTAGGAGTCGCCCTCGCCCGGCTTGCCGCGAACGAGCCAGGGCTCGCGGAGCGGGCGCTCCCATTTCATACCGTCCTTCGAGAAGCACCACTCGAGGTCCATCGTCTGGGCCTTCACGCGGTAGTGGCCGAGCATGCCGACGCGGCCCTTGGGCGTGTGCGTCACCGCCAGGTGATAGAACTGCTGGTCGGCCGGATCCTTCGCGTCGCGCTGGATCACCCGCGTGCGGCCGTCGAAGCGCAGCCCGTCCTCGGACACGTAGCGATCGACCACGCGCATGTAGCCGGGGATGTTGTCCTCAC
>JABTUV010000032.1 GCA_015075175.1 bacterium | reverse complement strand
CGGCGTCAAACCGTTCGATGGCCCCGGCGACTGCCGTCTCCCGGGGCTTCCCCATTGTCCAGAGGTGGATGCCGTGGTGCACGGCGGAGCCGATCCGCAGCGCGCGGCCGTCTGTGCGCGGACGAATCCTCAGTACGTAAGCCAGGTAGTGCTTGCGCTTGCAGGTGTCCATGCACCTGCGATGCGAGTGCGTTAGGCGCGTGTCCATCTCCGTCATGATTGCGCCTCCTTACTCCACCGGCCCACCACGCTTCGGTTACCCAGCCGCCGAAGCTCGTCAACCAACACCCGTTTCCTCACGATCCCCCTCCTCCATGAATCTCTCGCTCCAGCCGCAGCACGTCTTCGACAGGGATGGCCGCCGCCCGCCCGCGCTGTCCCCTGTAGATGCCGCGCTCTCGTAACAACTCGATCAAAGTGGCACGCGGGACCGTGGGATTCCGCCGGCACACCTCGTCCAGACTCCAGTAGCGCGGAGCCAGCGCCTCCAGTAGTCGATTGGTCCGCTCCAGCTGGAGCGCCAGATAGTGCATAGCGGTCCCCACGTCAGCGGGCACGCTCGACCCCCGGCAGTCCACGCCGCCGAGCCGCGGCATCGAACCGCTGGCGGAGCTCCTTGTCGTGGTCTATGATGTCGATGAAGGCGCGGTAGAGCCGGAGCGCCCGGTGGTATCCGAGGTCGTTCCTCCCCTGAAGAAACCGCCGCACGGTCGATGTTGCCAGCCCCGTCGCGGTAGCCAACCGCCGGGCCGAGATGACGGCTGGGACGGCCGCTGTGAGATGGCGAAAGAGTCGGTCGTCCATGCCCGCCCCCGTTTGCACATGGGCAATTATGCGAATATGCGCACAATATTGCACATTCGCTCGGTGTCAAGATATTTGTTGACCGGGTTCCACAATTGAGCAAAAATGCTTGCGCTACGTACATCTGCGCCTTTGCGCGCGAATTCTGAAGGGAGCGGAGCCATGAGCTGGTTCAATGACTGGTTCCGGGAGGAGCTCGAGGCGCGCGGCCTGCGGCCCGCGGACGCCGCGCGCCAGCTGGCGTGCTATCCGACGGACATCGCCCGCTGGTGCGCCAGCGCCACTCCCAGCTTTGAAATGCTGGACCGCATCTTCACCCACTTCGGCGGCGACCTGAAGCGCGCCCTGCCGGACTACGACCCAGTGAGCCGGGCGCGCACGGCGCTGCTACTCAGGAGCCCGCAATTCAAGGCCCTTGCCTCGCGGGGGGTCTCAATCTGCCTGGCGCAAATGGGAGGTCGCATCTTGAATATGCAGGTTCAACCCACGGAGACAGGTGAAGAGCGCGTAGTCCTCCTGGCGGAGATGGAGGCCTCACCCCTTTGGCCCCGCACGCGGGGGCGGCTTGAGGTCTACACGGTCGAGGACGACAGCCTTGACCCGTACCTTCCGCACAACTGCCGACTGTACGTGCGTGCCCCTCGTAGTCTGTCGGCGGTTCCCGAGGGAGCGGTGTGCATCTGGCGGCATGAAGGCGCCCTCCTGGTGCGCCAGCTACGCTGGGTGTTGGAGGGCAGGCGCAAGAAGCTGGCGGTCGCCCGCAGTCTCGCCCCGTGGCGCGGCGCCGACCTCTATCTTCCCACGGGGCAGGTAGACATCGTGGGCGTGGCACTCGGATACTGCAAGCTCGACGGCGCATTCAGCACGCCTTTTGCCGGCGGTGGGGGGGGAGAAGCCTGGGGGCATTCGTCGGTCGAGGGGGGGGGGAGCACATGCGCATGATGGTGGTGTTGTGGGTCGTGGCGGTAGTCGCTGTGCTCTTATGTCCGCCCTGGGAGTATCGTGTCGTGCGGTATCGGGTGGATGGGCCGGCGCGGGAGGTGGGGCGAGTAGCCGCTGGCTATCACTTCGTTTGGGCGCCGCCGAGGTTTGAAGATAGTGCGCTGCATACAGGACTGCGGCAAGAGGGCCCGACAGTAGCCTGGGGCAGGCTCAGTCTCTTCGTGGCGGCCATGAGCCTACCCTTGGCGGTGTGGGTATGGAGGCGCCGTGAGCAGCGCGTTTCGTGACCGGAAGGGCTGGATCATCAGTTTCCGCCCGCCTCTAGCCAGTGGCCGGGCCCGGCGCAGGGTGCGGCTATCGGGATCAGACCTGGCAGGAGAGCCGGACCCCGGGGGAGCCGCGCGCCGCCTGGCCGCGGAGTGCGAGCGACTATGCCGGGTGCTGGACGCGCCCACAGCTCCCGACCCGGCCCGGGTGCGGGAGGCGTTGCGGCTGCGCGCGATCACGCCCGCAGAGGCCCAGACATTCTTGGGCTATGCGCCGCCTCCGCCTCCACGTCATTCTCCCGGTTTGGAGGCGTTAAGCGCCTCGCATCCTGCCACCCAGCGTGAACGCGATGGAGACCCGGACTCCTACGAGCGGCACATGCGGGAGTTGCGGGAATTCATCGCCTGGTCGGGTGTGGATTCCATTGAGGCCGTGACGCTTCTCCTGGTGTTGCGGTACGTTTCTCACCTGAACTCATAGGGCTACTCGTTCTACAGCCGGCGGCACCGGCTGGTAATGGTGCGTCGGGCGACGCGGATGGCGGCCTCGTATGGGTTCGCCGATCCTTTGGCGGGCATGGTCGTGGACCGCAGTGAGGCGCGCGCGGAGCCGGAAGCCTGGACGTTGGAAGAGTTGATCACTGGGTTGCGGGCGCTGGTGGAAGAGAAGCACGAGCGTGCTCTTGCGGCCACGGCCCTGGGCGGGCTGTTAGGTCTGCGCTCGTCGGAGATCTTCCGTGTGCGAGTAGGTGATGTAGGCGCAGAGGTCGTGCGAGTCGGTGCGCGCGAGCGCAAGAATGCCGCGTCGCGGCGCGACCTACCGATCCCGCGGGTCGTGCGGCCGTGGCTGGAGGCGCTGCGCGAGGGGCGTCGGTCCCCGGAGGCGCCATTGCTGCTTACGCGGTATCGCCGGCCGGGGCCGTTTACGGCGGACACGTTCGGGCATTGGCTGGGCCCGATTTTAGCGCGGGTAACGGGGCGGGCCCTGCCGCCCAAGTGTCTGCGGAAGACCTTCGCGACGTGGGCGCTGGAGGCGGGGCTAGACGAGTATCGGGTGGAGGCGTGGCTGGGGCACCGGGCGGGCAATGTCGCCGGGGTCACGAGCCGGCACTACCTGGCGATCATTCGCGGGCGAAAGTTGCAGGAGTTGGCGGCGCAGATCGACGCGATTGTTGCCCCCCTCCTGGCCGGTGCGCCCCCCGCGGCTACACGAGTTCCGGCTACACCTTCTGCAAGCGTCCGCAGCGACGCAGGTTAAGGTGGTTTTGTAAACCACGGGTCGGGGGTTCGAAGCCCTCCGCCGGCTCCAACTGATTCTATTGCACTTACGAATTACTGCTACCCCAAAAAGTGTAGCCGTAATGATGCCAGGAAATGCCGAGAAATGGGTCTATGCGGGCTACACCTACGCCGCCCGCTTGATTTTGCGTCGGAGCATTTCTTTCCGCGCAAGGTCGCGCGCCCTCTCGATCACGCCGCGCACAAACTTCACCTGTTCCGGAGCGGGGTGGTCGAAGTCCAGGCGGGCAGCGTGCTCGTTCAGTGCCTGAATGGTCCGCTTGCCGGCCAAGATGCTCAACTCGTGGTACTCCTCGGGAGTCCAGTACTGCTCATGCCCCTGCTTCCCATAGCGCCACGAAGGGCCTTCCGCCGCCCACACGTCGTTGGGATTCTGGTTGTTCCAGTTAACGATCATGCGGTCGAGGTTCTGCTCCAGTACAGGCCGGTCGTCCGGCCAGTTCTTCGCCTTGACCGGGGAGAACAGCCGGAAGAGGAAGTCCGTCGCCGGCAGGACCGCAGGCCGTTTGATGACCTCCCGCCCCCACAAGTCCACACGCGGCATCATGCCGGCGGCGCCGGGATAGGGCGCAAGTTCATACTGCACCCGCCGCGCATACTGCCGCCACCATGCGCCGCCCTCGCCGCGGACCGCCGTTTCCCTGATATACGGATCGGCGGCTCGCGCCGTACCCCGTATGATGTTGGGGACCCACGAGGCCGCGAAGTTGTCCGCGAACTGGCTGGCG
>JABTUV010000031.1 GCA_015075175.1 bacterium | reverse complement strand
CTCGCTGCCCGCTTCCTGGCCCGGACCCAGTGAAGCCGTCCCCTCGTGGAGTTGGGCGTGGCTGGCGGGGGCCACGCTCCTGTCCGCGGGACTCTTGACGCCGCGCACGCTGCGGCACGCCTGGGCCACCCTGGAACGCAGCCAGCCCGTCTACTGGACGCTCGTCGCCCTCGCGGCGCTCACCCTCTCCGCGACCGCCCTGGTCCACGTCACGCGCGCCGACAGCCTCTCGCTCCTGCGATGCGCGCCCATCTTGGTCGCGGGCCTCTTCCTTCCGGCGCTGGCGTGGGAGTACCAACGCATGACGCGCGAGGCGCGCGATCCCATAGAGCCCCTGCATGGCGCGTTGGCCCGTACGCTGGCGGCGCTGGGCGGCTGGATCGTCCCACTGGCCCTGACGACCACCCTCGCGCGGCCCCACGCGCTCCTGGCAAGCACGCTCTGCGCGCTGCTCTTGGGCGGCGGAACCGTTCTCCTGCGGCCCATGGCCTACGCTTCAGGAGTCGCGCTGCTGGTCGCCCTCGGCCAGTACTATCACGGCCTGGGCGCCTTTGCGGCGGCCCGCGACTGGCCGATGACCAGCCTCTTTCTTTTCATCGTGGGCGTGATCCTGACGGCGCTCACGGACCGCGCGCAACGCGACCGCCCCGCGTGGTGGTGGATTCTGCCGGCGCTGGCCGTCTACGGCATCGTCTATGCCCTGCTCCACCAGCGAGTGCATCCGATGGCGCTCTATCCGGGCGTGGCACTGGCCGCCGGGCTGCTCCTGTGGGGTGCACGCGCGGCGGCGGCCCCGCGCCTGGCGGCCGCCACGCTGCCCCTGCTGGCGCTGGCGCACGCCGCGTTTTATTTCTATAGCCGGGACGGCGTGGGCCGGCCGCTGGGCCACGGCTTCACCGATCTGATCCTGCCCATGCTGGCGACCGGACTCCTGACCGCAGCCTACGAGCGCACGGCGACCGGCGGCTGGAAACTGCCGGGCCTCCCGCCGCTGGCAGAAGAGTGGCGCCGCGTCGTCGCTCCCCTGCGCCATCTGCTCATCCTGGCCATGATCCTCGTCGGCATGTCGACGACTGCGCACAGCGACCTGCTGGCGCCCGAACTCTCCGCCGTCGGTTGGAGCGCGACCGCCGTCATTCTCCTGCTCTGGGGTTTCGCCTTCCGCGCGGGCATCTATCGGCGCTACGGGTTGGCCCTGTTTCTCTTCGTGATCGCCCGCATCGCCCTTTTCGACACGAGGGAGTTGGACCTGCCCGCCAAGATCATCGTCTGGGCGGTCCTGGGCGGATGCCTTATCGGAGTCGGCGTCTTGTATGTGCAGTTCCGAGAGAAACTGATGAAATGGCTCGGGTAGGGTGGGTTCCACCTACCAACGCATTGACTTGACCTGCGTTTTCGCCGCGATTATCTTGAACGCGACAAGGCGAAAAAGGAGGCGTCCATGCCCAAGGTCACCGTGCTGCCTGAACACAAGGTCTACGAAGTCGCCGCCGGCGACAGCGTGCTCAACGCGGTCGAGGCGGTCAACGGCGAGCTGCCCTTCGGATGCCATCATGGCACGTGCAGTACCTGCATGACGCGCGTGGTATCGGGCATGGAGAACCTGGACCCGCCCAATGAGCAGGAGAAGAGCACCCTCTCCGACTTCGACGCCGAGCCGGACCAGCGCCTGATGTGCCAAGCCGTGATCCGCGGGGACATCACGGTCGATTATTCGTAGTAACCGGAGAATAGGTCCCATAGGTCCCATGGGTCCTATTCCGCCCCGCGGCAGCGAGCAGCCGCACTCCAAAGACGCAACACGCGCGCAACTACCTCCCAAAGTGTCAAATCGGCTGTTTCATGCCTCGTTTCGTTGCATTTATGAGAATATTTCTTGGCAAATTGGAAAAGGAATCGCCCATGCTGTAAAATACCTGTTGCAGCCATTTACACGCGCCAACTGGGGTGGCCGAGGAGGTAGTGACCATGCCAGGAGCATCCCAGCGCGTCCACCGGCCTGTGGCCCGCGCCATCGCAGCCGCCTTGCCTCACCCCGACAAACTCCATTGGGTTCTCGCGCTTCTCCTGATCGGCTTGGCCGCGGCGTATACTTGCCGCGCGGACGGGCCGACCTTTACCGACGTGGAAGCAGGGCTTTTGGGCGTCACGGACAGCAGTGTGGCCTGGGGCGACTGCGACGGCGACGGCGACCTCGACGCTCTGGTCGCCGGCAACGCGGGCACGGTGGGCGTCTTCTCCCGCGTCTATCGCAACGACGCCGGCGCCTTCATCCTGGAGGCCAACGCCGTCCTGCCCGGACTCTCGCTGGGGACGGCCGCCTGGGTCGATTACGCTCTAGATGGACGCTTGGACGTCTTCCTGTCGGGACTTTCGCCCACGCTGGGGCCGATCACGCGCCTCTATCGCAACCAGGGCGGCGGCGTCTTCACGTGGGACGCGGCGGCGGTACTGCCCGGCGTCTCCAACGGCAGCGCCGCCTGGGCCGACTATGACGGCGACGGCGACCCCGACCTGCTCCTGACCGGCGCGCTCGTCAACCTGGCCAAGATCGCCCGCCTCTATCGCAACGACGGCGGCGGCGTCTTCACCGAAGAGCTGGGCGCGGTCCTGCCCGGCGTCATTTCCGGCAGCGTGGCCTGGGCCGATTTCGACCTGGACGGCGATCCCGATATTCTCCTTACCGGCAGTCTCGGCTCCAGTCGCATCAGCCGCATCTACCGCAACGACGGCGGCGGCCTCTTCGCGTGGGAAACGGCCGCCGTCATGCTGGGCGTGGCCAACAGCAGCGTCGCCTGGGCCGACTACGATCGGGACGGCGATCCTGACATTCTGCTCACCGGCAACATGGGTTCGGGCCTGATCTCCTGGATCTACCGGAATGACGGCGGCGGGTTGTTCTCGCGCGAGACGCGCGCCGCGTTGCCGGGCGCCTACTTTTCCAGCGTGGCCTGGGGCGACTACGACCGCGACGGCGATCTGGACATCCTCCTTTCAGGCAACACCGGCCTGGCGCGCATCGCCCAGGTCTGGAACAACGCTCTGGTTACGAGCGCCAATCAACCGCCCGTCGCCGACGCCGGCGGGCCTTACACCGTCGAGGCCGCCGGAACCGCCAGCTGGGTGCAATTGGACGGCTCCGCCTCCTCCGACCCCGACGGCGACAGCCTCCTTTATCAGTGGTTCGTCGATCTGCCGGGCGCCGCGTTCGACGACTCTACCGCCGTCTCGCCCCTGCTCTATTTCAACGGGTCCTCGCCGATGGTCTTCGAAGTCAAGCTGGCCGTGCTGGACGCGGATTACGTCTCCGTCGCAACCAGTACCGTGACGGTCGTCGATACCGTCCCGCCTACCATCCTCGTGCCCGACGACATCGTGGAGGCGCCCGAGTCGCCGGCGGGCGCCGTGGTCACGTACGCGCCCCTGGCCGCCGACGTTTGTGATCCCTATCCCACGGTCGAGTGCGATCCTCCCTCCGGCAGTCTGTTTGCGCCGGGTACGACCACGACCGTGGCTGTCACCGCCCGGGATCACTCGGGCAACATCTCGCACGCGAGCTTTACCGTGAAAATCCTCTCGCAATCGGAGGTGATCTCCGAAATGCAGGAGCTGATCGACGAGTTGCGAAGCGACGGCGCCCTGAACGGCGGGCAGGCCAACAGCTTCCAGCAGAACATCCAGAATATTCTCAACAGCTTGGCCAAGGGCAAGACGGCCGCAGCCCGCAGTCAGCTGCTCGGCTTCATGGACAAGATACGGGAGTTCGTAGAATCGGGGAAGATCCCAGAGGCGGAAGGGCAGGCCCTGCTTGACTGGGCGTCAAGCTTGCTGGCGACGCTGGGTGGTTAGCCCAATTGACGTCTCTCGGACCACGGCTCGCGTCATCCCTTTCGTTGATCATAAGTCAACGCTGGGATGACGCGAGTTGCGCTTTTCTCACTCTTTAATCCGTACCAACATTGTACGGCATTGACAACCGACCTTTCCTTGGTAAGATGGCCCGTCCTAAAAGAGACTGAGTCCCAGAATGACAACGGACTCGGAGATTACAAGAAAAGGAGAGTCAGCCATGGCCCATGAACTTCCGCCGCTGCCCTATGCGTACAATGCGTTGGAGCCTCACATCGATGAGCAGACGATGAAACTGCACCATGACATCCACCACAAGGCCTATGTAGACGGTCTGAACGCGGCCGAGGCGGCGCTCGCCAAGGCGCGCGAGACGGGCGACTTCGCCGGTGTCAAGGCCGCCTCGCTCAACGCCGCTTTCCACGGCTCGGGGCATCTGCTCCACTGCATCTTCTGGACCAACATG
>JABTUV010000030.1 GCA_015075175.1 bacterium | reverse complement strand
GGTCGCGGACTTCGGCGGTGAACTGGTAGTCCTTGAGGCGGACCACGCGCATGCCCAGGGAGCGGCCGAGGGAGAGGAGAAAGGCTGGGACGTCCTCGGGGCGCTCCGGCTCGGGTGCGACCTGGTAGGCGGCCTCCTCCATTTCGGGGGAGATGCTGCGGGGTACGCGGGTCCCGTCCTCGAGGGGGGCGGCGCTTTCCTCGGCGAGCCGGGGATCGCGCGCCTCCTCGGGCGGGTCGCCCTCTTTTCTTTTCTTGCGAAACAGCATGATACCGCCTCGTCTCAAGGTCAGTTTACTTCCGCTTCTCCAGCGCGTCAATCTGCTCCCGCAGCTGGGACAGTACAGGTTGCTCCTGGAGCGCAAGGCTCTCTGGGATGACTTGGCGGGCGCGCTCCAGGAGGCCCATGTTGACCAGGATGGCGATGCGGGCGTTCAGGAAGCGGCGGCGGGCGGTGACATCGGCGCCCGGATCGGGCACGCGGTCCAATTGGTGCCGGGCGTCGTCGAACTTTCCCGCCAGCGCGTAGATGGAGGCCAGGTTGAGGGCGGCGTAGAAGGAGGCCGGGTCGAGATCGACGGCGGCGCGGGCGGCGCGCTCGGCGTCGTCCAGGCGATTCTCGCGCACCGCCACGACCGCCAAGACGGAGTGGGCGGCGGCCAAGCGGGGGTCCAGGGAGGCGGCGCGGCGCGCCAGGAGGGTGGCGTTGGGATAGTTCGCCTGCGCCAGGTGGACCATGGCCAGGGCCACCTGCAGGCGGGCGGTGTTGGGATGCTGCGCCTCCGCGGCGGAGAGGACCGCCATGGCCTCATCGGCCCGCTCCTGGTCCAGGAGATTCAGCCCCAGGTTGAGGGCTGCATCCAGGAAGCCGGGATTGACGCGCAGTTCCTGGCGATAAGCGGCTTCCGCCTCACGCATCTGACCGGCGCGCTCCAGTGCGAGTGCCTCGTTGTAATGCACGCCGCGCAGGAGTTCATTGTGCTCCTGGGCGCGTCGGTTCTCCGCCACCGCGGCGGCGAAGTTGCCGGAGAGGAGTTCCAGTCGGGCCAGGTTGGCGTGGGCCTCGGCCAGGTCCTCCAACTCGATGGCGTCGGAGAGCAGCTGGCGGGTCTCCGGCAGGGGGCCGTCGCGGGACATGACGACCATGGCGCGGTTGGAGAGGGCGAGGGGGCGGGTGCGGTCGCCCTCCTGGGCGACCACGGCGTCCAGTTGCTCGAGCGCCTCGTCAAAGCGCCCTTGCTTGTACAAGGCGACGGCCAGGCCGTTGCGCGCGAGGTTTTTGTCGGCATCGGACAGGCTGTCCCGCACCACCTGCCGGTAGGTCTGTTCCGCGGCGGCGAAGTCGCCCTGCTCCAGGCGGATAAAGGCACGTGCCAGGAAAGCCACCTGGGGCGCCTCGCGCCCGTAACTCTGGATCACGCGGTCCAAGAGCTCGAGCGCCGCCTCGAATTGTCCTTGGCGGGAGAGGAGCAGCGCCTGGTTGAGCATGGCGTAGATGAAGCCGGGGTCCTTCTCGTAGGCTTCCTGGAAGAAGCGCTGGGCGCGCTGCAGCGCGGCGGCGTCGCCGGACTGCTGGTAGCTGCGGCGCTCCAAGAGTCCCAGGTTGTTGAGCACGATGGCATTGTGCGGCTGGCGGCGGCGGACTTCTTCATATTCCTGCCGCGCCTCCTCGAAGCGGCCGGTGCGAAAATAGACGTTGCCCAGGTTCAAGCGCGCCTTGGCCAGGTCGGGGGCCAGGTCGCGCGCGCGGGTGAGGTAGGTTTCCGCGTCGGTGTAATTGAGGCGGTCCAGCTCGATCGTGCCCAGGTTGTAGAGGGCCACGGCGTTGTTGGGATCGATTTCCAAGACGCGCGTATAGGTTTCCACGGCCTCGGAGAGCAGGTGGCTCTCGTAGAGGCTGCTGGCCAGCTCGAGGAGGGCCTCGGGAGAGCCGGGGAAGCTCTGGATGTACTGCTGCAGGACGGCGTTGGCGGCGTCGCGGTTGCCCAGGCGATACTGGATGGAGTAAAGCGTCATGAGGAGGTTGGGATCGCCGCCGCCCTCCTGCATGAGGGGAGTGAGGAGGTCGCGCGACTCGACCAGTTTGTCGGCCAGACGCAGGACGCGCACGTAGTCGCGCACGTAGGTGAGATTGGCGCGCTCGAAGTCGTAGGCGCGCTTGAGTTCGTTTTCGGCCTGCTGGAGGTTGTCCAAGGCCAGGTAGATGATGCCCAGGACGTGATGATTGCGGGCCAGGCCGGGGGCCATGCCGACGGCGGTGTTGGCGCTTTCCAGGGCGGCGCGGGGCGACTCGGCGTAAAGGCGCGCCCAAGCCAGGAGATGGTACGCGTACTCGTTCTGCGCCGCCAGTTGAGTGGCCCGCTGGGCCAGCGGCAGAGCCTCGGCATGGCGACCGGTGGAGACGTAATACTGGGCCAGGAGGAGATGGCCGTCGGTATCGTCGGGTTGGGCCGCCAAGAGACGCTTGAGGAGGGCTTCCGCGCGGGCGCCGGCCTCGGTCTGGCCGTCGGACCAGAGGGCGAACTCGACGCGGGCCGCGCCGAAGAGCGCGATGGGGTTCTGCGCATCCAGTCCCAACACCTTCTCGAACATTTGGGCGGCTTCGGAGAGGAGAGTCTGGCGGGCCTGCGCGGAGGGGGCCTGGTCGGCCAGGGCGACGCGCAGGCGGCCCGCTACCAGAGCGGCTTCAACGTCCTCGGGATGGGCGGCGAGCAGCTGGTCGGCGTACTGCCGCGCCTCCCCCGGCCGATTCAGCTTGTCGGTCAGAAGCACCGCCAGGCGGTACTGGGCGTCGCGGTGGGTCGGTTCCTTTTTCAGGTGTTCCTGGTAGCGGACGACGGCCTCTTCATAGCGTTCCTCCGCCTCCAGCCGCTGGCCCTGCTGGTAAGGCGTGGGGCGCAAGAGCCACCAGGCGCCGCCGCCCACGGCCAGAATCAGGAGCACTGCCAGGCCGAGGATGGTCGGCTTGTTGGCGAGACGATGCGAGAACGCCATCTTCTGCGGTTCCTTTACTACTCGTTGTGTACGCCCCTGGCTTGTGCGCGACGGGCGAGAAGCAGGGTCCAAGGTGAGAGAATCGTCCCGCCGCGGCGGGCGCCGGATACACGCATCCTAGGCACTATGTTGAAGGCTATCAGGAGCGGAAGCAAACGTCAACCCGGACTTTGCCGTCTAAGGCTTGTATTATCAATTGGTTCCGCGGAGGAATCGGGTTGGGTGGAATAGATCAGCGTGGTCGGGGGCAATCCCCAGGGGCCGGGGCCGTTTTCCAACTCGGGTCCACCCTCCGGGTAGACGCGGACCCAGCGCCGGCTGGCGGTCTTCCAAGCGGCGAGGATGCGATAGGCTTCGCTATCGGTCCCATAGGTCCCAGAGGTCCTATTGCGCAACGCCTGCCTGGCCGTCTCCTCCGGCAGCGCGTGTAG
This sequence comes from bacterium, assembly GCA_015075175.1. Taxonomy (GTDB): domain Bacteria; phylum Hinthialibacterota; class Hinthialibacteria; order H5-UNCL2; family H5-UNCL2; genus H5-UNCL2. The sequence continues at coordinate 936 of JABTUV010000030.1, read as the reverse complement.
GAAGAACCAGTACTGGTAAGCCGGATGGCAGAGGTTCTCGCCCACGAAAACCACGCGGGTGACGCCCTCGCGGGAGAGGCGCGCCTCCAGGCCGGAGACGCTGCCCGCCTCGCGCGCCCAGGCCAGGAGCGGCGAGGTGGAGAAGAAATCGCCGAGGATGCACTCGCGCGGCAGGTAGTAGCCGTGATTGAGGCCGACGATGAGGGTGCGTTCGCCGGGGCGCGGATGGCGGCGCAGCCAATCCAGCGCGGGGGTGAAGTTGTCGGGAATCTTGTCGGCGAGAAACTGCTGTCGGGAGGTGAAGCCGAGCACGTAACCGAGTGGGGCGCGGCCGGCGGGGGTGGGAGCGGCGGTGACGCGCAGGGCGAGCAGGAGGGCCATGGCCGTCTGGCCGGCCAGCATGGGCAGGGTAAGGGCGCGCGCCGCGCGACGGTCGCCCGCGCCCCACTCCAGCAACGCTCCGAGGAGCGCCGCTTGGACGGCGAGAAAGGGAAGGAGAAAGCGCAGGTCGCGGTAGCTGGCGGCCCACGCCAGGTAGAGCCAGAGCCAGAGAAGCGCGGCCCATCGCATTCTTCGGGGTGCACCGGGGAGGATCAAGAGGACCAGGAGCGGCAGGCCCGCCAAGGCCAGCGGACCGACGGGCCAGTCGCCCAGCCAGCGCTCGGGATGGGCCGCGACGCTGGGATGGTCGCGCATGGGTGCGGTCGCCGCGCGGTAGGGCAGAACGGCGAGATCGGTGGTCCATCCGCGGGCGAGGCCGCCTTTCTCCGCCGCGTGGGCGGCGTAGATGGCGGCGTCCGCCGGCGTCCAGTAAGGAGAGGGAAAGAGGCTGGAGAGAAAGGGAGCGAAGGGATTGCCGAGAGTGACGCCGTTGTACGCCCACCAGGGCGACAGCGGCAGGAGTCCCAGGGCGGCCGCCAGCGCCAGGGCTCGAAG
>JABTUV010000003.1 GCA_015075175.1 bacterium | reverse complement strand
TCCGCCGCCGCCTGGGCGTGGTGCATGATCGGCTGGTACCTGCGCTCTGGCGCCCTGATCCCGCCTGGCCCATGAGCACGACGGGCGAGATGGAATGGCTCAATCGTGACGACATCCTTGCGCCGTCGCTGGCCTTTGATAGCGAGGCGGCGTTCGTCGTCTCCAATCCGAGGCACGAAGCGGGAAGGTTGCTCGTGCGAGCGGCGGACGGTGGCGAGGAGCTTGCGGCGATGGAGCTGTCGTCCGGCGACGCTCTGGCCTACCTGAGCGTCGCTACGGCGGCGCTGCGCCGAGGGGCGGAGTTGGTCTTCGAGTCCACGGCCGGAACGCGACTGCTGGCGAGTCTGCCGGCGTGGCCGGCGGCGCCGGCGCCCATCCAGCCGCGGCTGCGCCTGGTCTTCTCCCCCTGCGATCTGGCGACCCGCGCGGACGTCTCCCCCGAGGTATCGGCCATGTCCGCGGCATTCAATGCCGAGGTGTGGGCGCATTTCGCCCGCCATCCCTTTCAACTGGGAATCGTGCAGCCGCTGCCGCCCGTCTCCGACTCACCTGCTCTCGACCGCTCCATCGCGGAAAACGTGCTGGCCGCTCTGCACAACGACGCCTTCCTCGCCTGGGCCGGCCAGGAGGATGAGACCTACGGCGAGATCGTCAAGACGGCGGTCGTCAACGTGTGGACGGGGTCCATCGTGTTCGAGGGCTACTTTCCCATGCCTTCCGGCAGCGATCCCGGGGCGGTCGTGACCGCCATGTGCCGTCGCTGCGAAGTGGTGCTGTATCGAGAGTTCCCGGCGTTCCTGGCGCGCCTGGAGAGCCTGTCGCCGCAAGGCGGCCGCCTCACGACCGGACCCGGGATGGTCCTGCCCATCGGCACGACGCTGGTCGTCCATCGCCCGTCGCCCGAGGGGACGCCGGCGCGCGCGGCGATGCTGAAAGTGCGGCACAGCTACCCGGGCGGACTGGAAGCGTGGGAGGTGGAGCGTACAGACCCTGAGCCGCTGCGCGTCGGGGACCTGGTAGCCACTGAGTGGACGCCGCCCGATGCCATCGCCGCCGCGCTGGCCCGATAGCGCCGTTTCGCAAAAAGTAGTTGCAAGAAAGCTGAAACCGAGTCCTCGAGTAGCCGGTACTCCGGCGTATCGAGAGGACGGCTCGGTCGCTACTACTTTTCTTGAAAGGGCACGAGGGCGGCCGCTTCGCCTCTCTCTTGGCTCCCCCGCACCCCAACCCACTCCCCAGGGAGGGGTTGATGCCCCTATTCCCTCAGGAGAGGGGGCGGAAGCAGCGGCAAGCAGCCGCACTCCACGTCGTGGGCGGCCGCATTGACAGACCCGCCGGACTGCGGTTAAATCAGAGCATCCACTTCTGTCGAGACAATGCCATGAATGACGTCCCGCACTATCCCTGGTTCGTCCCCGCGACCTGGACGGCTTTTCGGCCTGATGGTCGATAACCTCGTGCAGTTGCTCCTCATCATCTCCTCTGCGGCATCATCGGATGCCGGGCGAGATGATCTTCGGGCGCATCCTGCCCGGCGCGGCCGTCTCCATCATCGTGGGCAACCTCTTTTACTCCTGGCAGGCCAGAAGACTGATGCGGAGGGAAGGACGGACCGACGTGTGCGCGCTGCCCTACGGGATCAACACGCCGTCCGTGTTCGCCTTCTTTCTCTTCATCATGCTGCCCGTCTACATGCAGACGCGGGACCACGTGCTGGCCTGGAAGGTGGGGGTGTTGGCGTGCTTTTGTTCGGGGGTGCTGGAGTTCTGCGGGGCGTTCGTGGCCGAGTGGATTCGCAAAGTTACGCCGCGCGCCGCGCTCCTGTCCACCCTGGCGGGGATCGCCATCACCTTCATTGCCATGGATTTTGCGCTGAAGATATTCGAGAGGCCCCTCATTGCCATGCTGCCGCTGGCGGTGATTCTGGTGCAGTACTTCGCGCGCATCCGCTTTCCGCTGGGCATTCCCGGCGGGCTTCTCGCGCTGCTTGTGGGCACGGCGCTGTACTGGAGTGTCGGCGCGGTTCAGGCCGCGCTGCCCGACGTCGTCTGGGCGCCCGCGCTCAGGCCGCCCCACTGGGCCGGAGGCGACCTCCTCTCCGTTCTCACCGGTGAGTACATCCTCACCTATCTCGCCATCATCGTGCCCATGGGCCTCTTCAACGTGGTGGGTTCGCTGCAGAACATCGAGAGCGCCGAAGCCGCCGGCGACTCCTATCCCACCATGCCCAGCCTGGCCGTCAACGGCGTGGGCAGCATGGTGGGCGCCCTGTTCGGCAGTCCCTTCCCGACCACCATCTACATCGGCCATCCGGGCTGGAAGGGCCTGGGCGCGCGCGCCGGCTACTCGGTTTTGAACGGATGCTTCATCACGCTCATCTGTCTTTCGGGCACGGTCGCCTGGATCAGCCAGGTCGTCCCGATGGAGGCGGGCATGGCCATCGTGCTCTGGATCGGCATTATCATTACGGCGCAGGCGTTTCAGGCGACGCCCAAAGAGCACGCGCCGGCGGTCGCCGTGGGGCTTTTCCCCAGCATCGCCGCGTGGGGGCGGATGATCGTCTCCAACACGCTCACCGCCGCGGGCAGCAACCTGTCGAAAGTGGGCCTGTCCGCGTTCACCGGGCTGGTGGCGATTCGCGGCATGATCGCGCTCGAGCAGGGCTTTATCTTCACCAGTATGATCCTGGCGGCCATCTCGGTGTTTCTGATCGAGCGCAAGTTCCTATTGGCCGCGGGATGGAGTCTCGCGGCCGCAGCGGGAACGCTGATCGGGCTGATTCACGCCCATCGCATCACCGAGAGCGGGGAAATCCTGCCCATCTTCTTCGCCGAGGCGGCGCGCGCCTTCTGGCCCATGGCGGTCGGCTATCTCCTCTTCGCAGCGCTCTTTGCCGCCTGCCACCTGTGGAGCCGCCACAGGCAGGAGTGGGTCGAGCACTAACGCCCTCACCGTCCCGCCGCAAGCCGCTCGACTTCCGCGCGCATCACGCAGACGCCCGGTCGGGGGAAGCTGATTTCCAGCGGACCGCATGCCTCGACCGAGCCGCGCGGCGGCACGGATACGGGACCGAACGGCTGCTCCAAGAGGCGCTCTCCCGCGCCCGACTCTACTATGATTCGACCCTTGACCGTGGTCCTCTCTCCCCAATTGTATATCACAGGATACAGCCGGTCCGAGCGCCCCAGCGCCAGGTCGCCGTGCGCCGCCGTCACGTACAAGTCCTGGAAGACCATCGCCAGGCTGTAGTAACCGTATTTGGGAATCCGGTACACGTCGCACACGCCCTTGTGGTAGGTACCGTCGATGCGCTGCGTATCCGCCAGCGCGCACACGTTGAAGCCGTCGACGTTGTAAATCCGTCCCATCGTGGTCACGTACTGCAGCGCCAGCGCCTGGTAGCCCTGCGACAGCTCCCACTCGGAGAACTGCAAGGGGCGCCCGATGTGCTTGGCCTCGAATCGGCCCATGGGTTGATTGTCCCAGTGCAGCCAGCGCAGATTCCAGTCCTCGCGCGTGTAGAGGTCCCAGACGGGCATCGCCTCCGCGCCGTACTCGCCGAAGAAGAACGGGCGGTGCTCCGGGTTGTCGTCGCCGACGGCGTCCAGCCAGTGGCGGCCCTCGGGGCCTCTCAAAACCCTGGGCGCGAGGTAGTCCCAATTCTCGTACCAGCCTGGATAGAGTGCACGTCCCACACGACGTCTTCCGCTCTCCAGTGCTTCGGCATGGCGACCGCTTCCCGCTCACCGCGCGCTCGATGTCGCGATTGGCGATTCCATACGACGACGGAAGTATGAGTCGCGTGTCGTCGTGGTCTTTTATCAACTCATAGCAGAAATCCCACCAGGCGCTCCACACGGGCGTGCCCTCCTGCCGGCCCATGCCGTGCCAGTTCTCGTTGCCGGCCTCCCAGATGGCCACGCTGGGGCGGTTGCGATGGAGTCTTACCGCCGGCGGGATCGCCGCGCTGAACCAGGCGCGCCAGTCGTCCTCGTGATCGTGCTGCCAGACCCAGAAACCGGCGCCCCATTGCAGCATCATGCCCAGCTGGTCGCAGAGCATCGGCAGCGTCTCGTCGTTGGAGGGATGTCCCATGCTTTCATAGTCAATGGCGGACATGCCGAGGCCGGGAAACCAGCGGAAAAGGTTGGCGTTCATGCGCTTGAGCAAAAGGACGTTGCGCAGGAGGAGCTCTCTTGGAGGAACCGCCGCGGTTGGATCCGCCAAGGATAGCGGAGGAAAGACGGAAAAATCGCCCGCGCCCCGCAGCACGATGGGACGCCCGTTTAAAAGCAGTGTGCCGTCGCGCTGCTCGATCGTGCGCACACCGAAAGTGTCAACCACGTCGTCGATCTCGGTCTTGCCATCGCTGAGCACGGCGCGCGCAAGATACAGCGCCGGCGAGTCGGGCGTCCAAACTTGCGGCGAGGGAAGCGTCAGAAAACCTTCCAGTTCGCGCGTGCTGCGCGCGGGAAGCGATGCCGACAGGCGCCCCTCTCCCGCAATCTTCGTCGATTCCACGGGCAACCACGGAGTTACGGATAATGTCACTGTGCCCTCGAACGCCCGGTCGGTCGGATTATGGACGGTCGCGCGCCAGCGCAGCCGAGCCGACTTCTCCGACAGCGTCGTGGTACTGATGAAGAGGTCGGAAAGAAACACCGGCGACGTCTCGCGCATCGTCATGCGGCCCTGCGGCCCCTGTCCCCGGTATTCGGGAGCGACCTCCATCGCCAGGAGATTGTCGCCGAGGGTGACGTACGAAGTGATTTCCAACTCGAAGGGATGTTCGTTGCGGCGCTCCAGAGCCTTTCGCCCGTTGATCCAGACGGTGATAGGCCCGCGTATGCCGGCGGAGAAGAGCGCGACGCGCCGCCCGTCCCGGACCGTGAACGGAATGCGCAGGAGCGTCGTCTGCGAATGCAGATACCGCTGTGGTACGGGACATGTGGACCACTGCGTATCATCATAGCCGGGCTGGTTCCATCCCCGCGGCGACCAACCTGCGACGACTTCGGCGATTTCGATGTTGTCAATCAGCCAATCGCTGCCGTTCACGGCGGAAAAAACCAGTTCGTAGTCCTCGCGCGGGCCGGTGCGAAATTCAATCTCCTTACGACCGGAAACTCCCGCGCCTTCCCGCCAAGAGCGCCGCCCCACGCGCGCCGCGCGCCTTCCCTGCCCCGCCCGCGACTCCACGGAAAAATTCAGCCTGCCCGCCGGTTCAGGACTGGCAAGCACGCGATAATCAAACGATACACGATAAAAAGCGTCCGCGCGCAAGCTGATCCGCCCGGCGCGACCGCGCATGGTCGTCGTCTCGCCCGTACCGGCCCGCAATTGCGCCGCGCTCCTCCCGAAGGGCGCGCCGTCCGTTTCCACAACTCGGGCGCCGTCCCAATCCTCCCCCCAACCGCCCTCCGGCTCAAACGCACAGGCGTAAGCCCTCCGATAGCCGCGTGGCGCGGCGAACGCGCGAGCCGTAGTGAGATCGAGTTCGCGACGCACCGCCGGCAGCGGGCGCGGCTTCAGGCCCGCCAGCGCCTGCCTCACCTCGTCGTCGCTGATCGGCGAGCGCGTTGGATCGACGCCGTACAGCCGCTGCAACTCCTTCACGTAGGTCGACAGAATCTCCAACCGGTTCTCGGTCGAAAGCGTGCTGTTACCATTGGCGAACGCCGTTCGACCGTCCGAATCGGTTCCACCGTCATAGTAAAACACCTCAACATTCTGAAACATGGCGCCTCCCGATGCTACTGGCAACGTCAAAACTGCAATCAGCAAGATTACGTGACGCACGATTAAGAAAACCTCCCGCTGTCAAGGTGGTGATACGCAATCAAGCGCCGCTATCGCGCCTCCGCCAGCATCCGCGCCGCGACCCTGCGGCCCAGTTGCACCGCGTAGTTGGTTCCCCGGTCCCAGGGATAGACGTGGCTCATGCTGGCCCAGTACAGGCCCCGCAAGGGGGTCGCGGTGTCGGGAATGTTGCGGCTGTGGTCGCGCGTGGGCACGGGCTGCGCGTAGCCCGCGCGAAACAGCCAACTCTTGCGGATCCACTGCGGCGAAAACGCCTTGTTGATAAGAGTCAAGGCCGGCATGTACTCGCGTAGCATCTGGTCCTGGCTCATAGTCATATAAGTATGATCTGAAGGCAGATAGTCGCCGAGATAAACGATATGGTCGCCTCCAAACTTGTCTGGCGAGATGAAACTTGTATGCTCGACCAGGCAGAGACAGGGAAAGCCCGCGCGCTTGGGCAGGTTGTACCAGTAGACGCCGTCGCCGAGGGGCCGGTCGAGCGCCACCACGAGGGCGATAGCGCCCAGCGAGCGGAGCGTCGACAGGCGGTCCAGATAGGCGGGCGAAAGGTCGGGGACCATGGCTGAAAAAAGGGCGGGGGAGGTCGTGGATAGGACGAGGTCGAAGGTCTCTTCGCCGCGCGCCGTAACCACGCACCACCTGCCCGCTTCCGGCTGCAGGCGTTGTACGTGGCAGTCGAGGTGCAGCGTTCCGCGGTGGTGCTGGATGGCCGCTCCGAGCACGTCCATGAAGGCCTGAAAACCGCCCTCGAAGGTTCCCAGCTTCCGGGTGCGCGCGTGGATGCGCGCCCAGAACCAGGCCATGTTGACGTCCTGATAGTGGCGGCCGAACTTGCCCTCCAGCATCGGCTCCCAGAGCGCCTGGTAGGCGCGCGGACCGACCCGACGCCCGAGCCAGTCGTGCGCGGTGTAATGCTCGAGTCGCTGCCAATCGCGCGTGAGCTTGAGATAGGCGCCCACGGCGCCGAAACGCACGCGATCCGCCATCGGGATGCCCGGAAACGTCAGGACCGCAAGCGGACTGTCGAACGGATAAAAGCGCCCGGCGTGATAGAGGGCGGTTATGGGCGTCTTGTAAATGACCTTGTCGCGCACGCCCAGTTCTTCGGCCAGGCGCAAGATGTCCTTGTCGCTGTGAAACCAATGATGGTAGAAGCGCTCGACCGACCACTGCCAGTGCGGTTCGCGAAAGCCCGCCGCCAGCCCGCCCAGGCGCCCGGAGGCCTCGTAAACGACGGCGGTATGGCCGGCGCGAGCAAGGTCGAACGCGGCCGCCAGGCCCGTCGCTCCCGCTCCGATGATGGCGATGCGCATGGACGTCTCCAGGAACGCGAAGCGGAGTACGAACTTCAGTTTGCCGAAGAGCAGACCGAAACCCGGACTCCGCGCCTGTTTACTCGATCCTCACCGCCGAATCGGGGACGCCCTCGGCGCGCTGCACGACCTCCCCGGCGCGCGACAGGAGATTACCCTGCAAGACGATCTCGCGCGTGTCCGCCCCGGCCAGTTTGAGAAACGCGCCCACCGGCTCGCTCAGCCGGCAGTTGTGAACAAAAGCGCCGGAGAGGTCGCGCGCGACCATGAGGGGGCGATCGGGGCGCCCCTGGGCGGACAAGCCGGCGAGATCAGAGTCCTTCACGTCGTCCAGGACGATGGCCGGGCGCATCTCCTCCCCGCATAGCGCAACTGCACGTTGTCCATGCGCAGCCCGCGAGCGTGGCGCGCGTAAAACCCATAGGCGGGCAGGCGCCCGAACATGGTGAACTCGGGATAGTTGGCCGGCTGCTCGGGAATCTCGCGCGCGACCATGGCGTCCGTCCCACCGCCGTTGAACTCCAGGATCAGATGGGACAGGACCACGTTCTCCACGTCGAAACCGGGCAGGCCGGCGATGGGGCAGCTGTTGTCGCCGGCGCGCCGGGCGGTGATGTTGCTGATGACCACGTCACGTAGAAGGCCCGGCTTCTCCTTCTTCTGCGTCATGCCCGTGTAGGGACGCAGGCGCGCCCCGCGCCGGATGAAGATCGCCGACCCGACGTTTTCCATCGCCAGGTTCGTGACCACGATCCGCTCCAGGTCCCCGCCGTCCACCGTCTCGATGGCCACGCCCGACAGCCGCGTGTCGACGACCGTGCTGTTGCTGATGGCGATATTCCGGAACCCCCCGACCGACTCGGTTCCCAGCTTGAAGGCGTTGCAGCGGCTCTGCAGGATGCAGTTGGTGACTACCACGTCCCTGCAGGGAAGATCCGAGGTCGATTTCAGGCAGATGGCGTCGTCCTCCGAGTGGATGTTGCAGCCCTCGATCAGCACGCGCCGGCAGGAGTCGATGTCGATGCCGTCGTTGTTGTAGTTGGCGTCGGGACTCTTGACCGTCACGCCGGAGATGCGCACGTCCTCGCAGGCCAGATAGTGTTGCACCCACATGGGCGAGTCGCGCAGGGTAATGCCCTCGACGGTGACGCGGCGGCAGGTGACGAAGCGCATGAGATAAGGCCGTACGTGGTACTCGCCCTTGAAGCTCCTCCCGTTGCCGTTGATCACTCCCCGCCCCACGATGGCCACGTCTTCCACGCTTTCGGCGTAGATGAGGCTGCGGATGGTGTACTCGTCGGTGTAGGAGCGGAACTGCGGGACGTTCTTGGGATAGTGAGCGAGATCGGTGCTGCCCCAGACGGTGCAACCGGCCTCCAGGACCAGCGTGACGCCGCTGCGCAAGACGAGCGTGCCGGTGAGATAATCGCCGGCAGGCAGGATCACGCTTCCGCCGCCGCGCTCCGAGCAGGCGTCGATGGCCCTCTGCAACGATCCGGTTTCAAGAGTCACGCCGTCGCCGGTAGCTCCCCATTCACGCACGTTCAAGGCCCGATCTCCTTTCGCCGATTCCGCCGCAAAAACCCAACTCCAGCCCGCCAGGATGACCACGATCCACGCGCTCATGCGCGCCCACGTCCTGTCCACGCACCCAACCTCCTTGGAAAAAATCGTTCCGCGTCCGCCACTTGTAACATGTTCGGCTGCTTTCGGCAACCCATCCCGATTGACAGAAGCGCGTGCGGGTGGGAAACTGGTTCTACCACTTTTGATTGGGAGTAACGCCATGAAGCGCCGCGAGTTCTTGAAAACCGCCGCCGCCACGACCGCCGCCCTCGGTTGTCCGGGGCCGCTGAACAACGCAGCCGCCTGCCGCGCCGCCGCGCGACAGGTTGTACGCCAGCACCGACAGGAAATTATGGTCGTCATCGACCGCCAGGATTCTTGCCCGCCACGGCGGGTTGGAACTACCATGTTTCAACACCACAGTTCTGTTGCCTGATTTCCACACCTCCCGCCTGAACGGGGGCAGGCGAATCAGGGGCCGCGTTTCGGCGGCAGGCGGCACCGTTGATTCGCCTTAGCAAGACCAAACCACAATTCGGCTGCCTGCGGCCGATCGGGCGTCAGGCCCTATACACCAGAATCCACTCTGCGTAACGCCGGCGTCCCTCAGTCAGGTCTCGAGTGCGACCGAACGGCGCGACGCCGGCGGCGCGCGGTGCATATTCGCTGTGTGCCAAAATTGATACTATACTGGGGTAAAGAATGGCACAACTTGCAGAAGGGCAGAAACCCAGCGACGCCGTGAAGTGGGCCTGGGGAGTGGTACGGCGCGTCCTAGGTCCCATTCGTCCATAGGTCCTATCGAGGGTTATGATGGACATGAAGCCAAAGAGCACGCGGGGTCTGGGCCGTCTCGGACTGGTGGTCGTAACCGCGCTGGCCGGCAAACTGGACCCGCTGTTTGAAGCGCGCGCGTGAGGGAATGGGACGGATGAGACCGACGGGACCTATGGGACGCATCCCACGCCTGCCTGACGGGCGCGACGCCGCGCGATAGGTCCCATACGTCCCATGCCGCCCCCGGCTTCCCGCGCGATTGCAGTTGACGGCGGCGCCATGCCTGCTCTAGGATCGCCACCGCACGGAGGAGAAGAGTGGACACGAGCATGCATCGGGCAAGACGACGCGGCCTCATCGCCCTGCTTTGCGCGACGCTGATCCTCCTGCCCGGAGCATCGGTAAGCGCGTGTGTGTCGTTGTGCCAGGCGCAATGCGACTCGGCCCATGACGACAACCCCTCGCTTACCTCGTGTTCGTCATGCGGAGAGACCGGCGCGCCCTGCGCCGATGGCGCCGACGCTCCGTGCTCCAGCGACGCCTGCAGGAGTTGCCCGCAATGCGCCGGCGGCGCGCTGGTCATGCACCTGCCGCAGCTATCGGCGATGCCGTTTCAATCGACGCCCGTATTCAACCTTCCCGCGCCCGATGCGGCGTGGAGCGACGCCTTCGTGCCCGACATCTTCCAGCCTCCGCGCGCCTGATTCTTTTTTTTCCCCTGATTCCCTGAAAAATCGATTTTTCGAAGGAGAGACCCATGACGATAGGGATGGGCCTCGCGCTGGCCGTGGCCGTACAGGCTGCGAGCGGCGAGGCGCCCGAGCTGGATTTGCCCGCGCTGTGGCAGTTGGTCGAACAGCACAACCCCGAGCTGGCGGCGCTGCGCGCCGAAGTGGAGGCGGGGGAGGGTCGCATCCTCCAGGCGCGTCTCTATCCCAATCCCAGCATCGGTCTGGAGACGGAGGACGGGCCCCTGGATCACGTCGGACTATCGCGGAGCAAGAACACGGTCGCGTGGGTGCAGCCGCTGGAATGGGGCGGCAAGCGCGCGGCCCGCGCCGCCCTGGCCTCGGCGGAGACGATCGTCTTAGAGCTCGCTTATCGAGAGCGACGGCAGGAACTCTTCGTCGAGGCGGCCGAAGCCTACGCGGAGGGGCTGTATCTGGCGGCGGGCCGGCGGTTGTACGCCTCGCTGGAGGCGGAGCTGGCCGAGCCGCTGGAGATCGCCCGGCAGCGCGTGGCGATGCGGGCGGCGCCGCGTTGGGAGGCCGAGCGAACGGAACTTGTGCTGCGCGAGCTGCGACTTTCAGCCGCGTCGCTGCCCGAGGAGCAGCGCGCGGTCGAAGCGCGCCTGGCGCGTCTCCTGGGGGCGCCGGCGTTCACCCTTAAGGGTCTGCCGCAAGAGTTGCGGGACTCCTGGCCGGAACTGGACGAGGAGGCGCTGTCGTCGCGCGTGCTGGCGCGCCATCCGGCGTTGGCGCGCGCAGGGGATCTCGCCGCCTGGAAGCGGCTGGCGTCGGCGCAAGTCGAGCGCCGGCCCGACCTGGAGGCGCGGCTGGCCCTGGGCCGCAACACCGCGGAAAACGAGAACGTCATCGAGGCGGGCCTCGCCATCCCGCTGCCGCTCTGGAACCGCAACCAGGGCGCCATCGCCGAAGCGAAGGCGCTCGCGGCCATGGCGGAAGCCGCGCGCGCCGCGCAACGCGATCGCGTGCAAGAAGAGACGGCGACGGCGCTGGCCCGGTATCGCTACGCTCGCAGCCGTCTTGCGTTCGCGCGCTCGGAGTTCCTGTCCCTGGCCCTCGCCGTCGAAGCACTGACGCGCGAGGGCTATCGCACCGGCAAGCAGTCCTATCTCGAGTGGATGGACGCGCGGCGCGCCGTCATCGAGGCCCGCAAGACGGAATGGTCCCTCCTCTCCGAGGCCCACGCCGCCGCCGCGCGCCTCTGGGCGCTGGCTGACGCGCCCATCGATTCGTTCGCCTTGAAAGGAGATTGAACCATGCGTCAAGTCCTGATCGTGATTCTTTTCGTCGGCGTCGCCGCCGCCTCGGGGTTTTTCTTTTCCAATCGCGGCAAGGCCATCGATCCCCACGCCGGGCACGACCACGGCGACTTCTGCACCACCCACCAGATCGCCGAAGCGGACTGCCCGTTCTGTAATCGCAAGCTGATCGAAGAACGCGGTCTGTGCCGCGAACACGGCGTGCCCGAGGCGCTGTGCACGCGCTGCAATCCCGCGCTCATCCCGGCGTTCAAGGCCGAGAACGACTGGTGCGCAGGGCACAACCTGCCCGAATCGCAATGCACTCTCTGCAACCCGGAGCTCCTGGAGAAACAACCGGCCGCGCCGGCGACCGACGCGGACGCGGGCCTGCGCGTGGAGACGGTCGCCGACACGGGCGCGTTCGTGCCCCGCAGCCTTCAACCGCCCAACGTGGTCTGCACCAAGGAACTGCTCCAGATTCGACTTCCCTCCCCCGACATCGCCGACAAGATGGGGCTGGTGTGCGAGACGGTGCGACAGGCGACCGCCGCGCATACGTTCACGTGTCTTCTGGAAACCGCCTACAACGCCAACCGCCACGCCCGCATCGCGCCACGCCTGGCCGGCATCCTGGCGCGCGTGGAAAAGGACCTCGGCGACGTTGTCAACAAGGGCGAGGCGCTGGCCGTGCTGGACAGCGTCGAGCTGGGCCACGCCAAGACCGCCTACTTGGAGGCGCGCGCGTTGCTCTCGCCGGCGGAGAAGAACCTGACGCGAGAGAAATCGCTCCTGGAGAGGGGCCTGACCACGGAAGAGGCCGTGCTGGCGGCGGAGTCGCGGGTCGTCGAATGTCGGGTCGCCGTGTCGCGCGCGGAGGAGACCCTGCGCGGACTGGGCCTGTCGGATGCCGAGCTCCGGCGCGTCGCGGAGACGGGCGACAAAAGCCCCAGGTTGTCCATCACCGCGCCCTTCGCGGGCCTGGTCGTGGAACGCAACGGAACGCTGGGCGAAAGCATCGCCGCCGACCAGGCGCTGTTCGCCATTGCGGACACCTCGCGGATGTGGGCCATGCTCAAGCTGCCCGAGAGCGAAGCCTTCAGCGTGCATCTGGGCGCGCCGGTGCTGGTGGAAGTGAACGGCCTGGCCGGCGAGCGCTTCGCGGGCAGCCTCTCCTGGATCAGCACACAAATCGATTCACGGACGCGGACGCTTTCAGCGCGCGCGGAAGTGGACAACGCGCGCGGCCTCCTGCGCGCCGGCATGTTCGGGCGCGCCGAGGTGCGCGTGGGGGAAAGCCGCCCCAGCGTGCTCGTGCCGCGCGCCGCGGTGCAGTGGGAGGGCTGCTGCAACGTGGTCTTCGTACGCGCCGGCGACAGCCTCTTCCGTCCCCGCAAGGTCAGCCTGGCCTACCAGACCGGCGACCACTACGTCGTGCGCGAGGGGCTTTCCGGCGGCGAACAGGTCGTCTCGACCGGCAGCTTCCTCTTGAAGACCGAACTCCTGAAAGACAACATCGGCGCCGGCTGCTGCGAGAGCGCGCCCGGAATCTGATCCCCCATGCTCAATCGCATCATAACGTGGAGCCTGGAAAACCGCCTGCTCGTGCTGGTGCTGGCGGCGCTCGTCGCCGTGATCGGCGGTTACTCCGCCCTACATCTGCCGCTGGACGCCTTTCCCGACACCACCCCCGTGCAGGTGCAAATCAACGCCACCGCCCCCGCGCTGTCGCCGCTGGAGATCGAGCAGCAGGTCACCTTCCCCATCGAGCAGGTGATCGGCGGCCTGCCGGGACTGGTGGAAGTCCGCTCCATCTCCAAGATGGGCCTGTCACAGGTCACCGCCGTCTTTAGCGACGACACGAGCATCTACCTCGCGCGCCAGCAGGTGATGGAGCGGCTGGCGGAAGTCGAACTGCCGGAAAGCGCGGCGCCACCCCAGATGGGCCCCATCTCAACGGGCCTGGGCGAAATCTTTCACTATCTGATTACCAGTTCCAGCCACACGCTCACGGAGTTGACCACGCTGCACGACTGGTTCATCCGCCCGCGGCTCCTGTCCGTGCCCGGCGTGGCCGAGGTTAACACCTGGGGCGGCATGCCGCGCGAGTTCCACGTGGAGGTCGATCCTGCCAGACTGCTGGCTTTTGACCTGACGCTTGCCGACTTGAGGGACGCGCTTTCGGAGAACAATCTCTCCGTCGGCGGCGGCGCCATCGTCGAGGCGGGGGAAATGCAACTGGTGCGCGGCCTGGCGCTGACACAGTCCATTCCCCAGCTCGAGGGCATCGTGGTCGCCAGCCGTCAGGGCGTGCCGGTACACGTGCGCGACGTGGCGACCGTGGTTGAAGGTCGGCCCATCCGCCGCGGCGCGGCCACTGCCGAGGGAAAAGGCGAAGTGGTGCTCGGTCTGGGCTTCATGCTGATGGGCGAGAACAGCCACGACGTGGCCGCGCGCCTCTCGCAGCGTCTGGCCGAGATCGCGGGGGATCTTCCGCCCGGCGTCGAGGCGCGCCCCGTCTACGTTCGCACGGAACTGGTGGACCAGGTGCTGCACACGGTGCGCGAGAACCTGCAATACGGCGCGCTGCTGGTGGTCGCGGTGCTCTTCATCTTCATGGGCAACCTTCGCGCAGGGTTGATCGTGGCCGCCGCCATTCCGCTCTCGATGCTGTTTGCGGCGGGCGCCATGCTGCGGGCGGGCATCGCCGGCAGCCTCATGAGCTTGGGCGCCATCGACTTCGGCCTGGTGGTGGACAGCTCGGTCATCATGGTCGAGAACAGCGTGCGACGCCTGCGCGAAAAGGGCGCCGGCGGCGTGCTGGAGACGGTGCGCGAGGCCGCCCTGGAGGTGCGCAAACCCACCATGTTCGGCGAACTCATCATCATGATCGTTTATCTGCCCATCCTCACGCTGGAGGGAGTCGAGGGCAAGCTCTTCCGCCCCATGGCCTGGACGGTGGTCTTTGCACTCCTGGGATCGCTGGTCTTTTCGCTCACGCTCATGCCGGTGCTCTCCAGTCTGGTGCTGGGCCGCGGGCGGCGCACACATAGGAACCTCCTGATCGCGGCGCTGGAGCGGCTCTATCGCCCGGTGGTGCGCGCCGCGCTTTCCACGCGTTACGCGCTCATCACCCTGGCCGTCGCTCTCCTCTGCGCCGGCGGATGGCTCGCCTCGCGGCTCGGCTCCGAGTTCATTCCGCGCCTGTCGGAGATGTCCATCGTCATCAACACGGTGCGACTGGCGGGCATCGACCTGGACGAGAACGTGCGCTACGGCACGCGACTGGAGAAGATCCTCCTGGCTGAGTTTCCCGACGAAATCCGGGACCTGTGGA
Organism: bacterium; assembly: GCA_015075175.1. GTDB lineage: Bacteria > Hinthialibacterota > Hinthialibacteria > H5-UNCL2 > H5-UNCL2 > H5-UNCL2. The sequence goes on along the minus strand of JABTUV010000003.1, from coordinate 187,710 downwards.
CGCGCACGGGCACGCCCCAGGTGGCGACCGACCCGATGGGCACGGAGTTGTCCGACGTGTTCATCATGCTCCATCCGCGCCGGCAGTGGACGCGCGCCAGGACCCAGGATGAACTGACGGCGGAGATGCGCGAGGTGGTCGCGCAATTGCCGGGAATGCGCGCCATCTTCACGCAGCCGATCGAGATGCGGCTGGCGGAGATGACCGCGGGCATTCGCACCGACGTGGGGGTGAAAATGTTCGGCGACGATCTCGACATGCTGCGCGCACTGGCGGAGGAGGTCGAAGCGGTCTTGCGAACCATCCCCGGCGCGGCGGAGGTTTACACCGAGCAGACGACCGGCCAACCCATGCTGGAGGTGGAAATCGAGTCCGACGCCATCTCGCGCCACGGCGTGACGGCGGCGGAGGCGCACACGTTAGGCCGTCGGCGGCCGCGCGTGGTGGAGGTGCGCGCCGACCAGCGCCGTTTTCCGCTGGTTGTCCGACTGGATGAAGCGACGAGGGACAGCGTGGCGGCGTTCAGTCGCCTGGTCATACCCACCAAGTCGGGCGAGCGCCTGCCGCTGGCGTCCCTCGCGCGCATCCGCCAGACCGAAGGCCCCTCGACCATCACGCGCGAGTGGCAGAAGCGACGGGTCCTCGTGCAATGCGACGTGGAGGGGCGGGACGTAGGCTCGTTCGTCAACGAGGCGCGACGCCGTTTGCGCGAAGAGGTCCGCCTGCCCGAAGGGTATCATGTCGAGTTCGGCGGCCAGTTCGAGAACCTGGAGCGCGCCCGCGCCCGACTGGCCGTGATCGTGCCGACCGCGCTGGCGATGATCCTCTTTCTGCTCTATCTCTCCGTCGGTTCCTGGCGGGATGCGCTGTTGATTTTTACCGGCGCGCCGTTCGCCGCGCTGGGAGGCATCCTGGCCTTGTGGCTGCGCGACATGCCCTTCACCATCTCGGCGGGCGTGGGAGTCGTGGCCGTCTCAGGCGTGGCGACGTTGAACGGGCTCGTGCTGGTCAGCACGCTGCAGCGCATGTTGGCTGACGGCTTGCCGCTCTTTTCCGCCATTGAGGAAAGCGCGGTGCGACGGCTGCGGCCCATCCTGATGACGGCATTGGTCGCGGGCCTCGGCTTCGTCCCCATGATGCTGAACACGGGCGTGGGCGCGGAGGTGCAACGCCCACTGGCCACCGTCGTCGTCGCCGGCGTCATCACCGACAACCTCTTGACGCTGCTCGTCCTGCCGGCGCTGTACGCGGTGTTCGGAAGTAGGGTGCGCACCGCGCACCAAACCAACCCGGCCTGATGCGTTTGATCGCCGCTCCAGCAGGCCCCATAGTCAACCTGCGTCCCTTCGAGTCGCGGCCCGAAGATAGAGCCCGGATAAAGTCGTCTAACGATTGGGGCCGCGACTGGAGGACTCGGTTTTCATCTTCGCCGCAAGTCCTGTTGTGGTAGCGATGCTAGCCGAAATACTCCGGCTCGTTGCCGGCCTTCCATTTGATGTTGCAGCCGATGCTGGGCTTCTGGTCGGCGGGCGCGGGGCGACCCGCAAGGACTGCATCAATGGCCGCGCGCAAGTCCCTGCCCGTCACGGGAACGTTGTTCTTGGGCCGGCTGTCATCGAACTGCCCGCGATAGACCAGCTTGTGCTGCCTGTCGAATAGATAGAAGTCGGGCGTGCAGGCGGCGCGATACGCCTTGGCGACGGCCTGACTCTCGTCAAAAAGATAGGGAAAGGCGTAGCCTGCTGCGGCCTTCTCCTCCCTCATTTTTTCCGGGCTGTCGTCAGGAAAATTGGCCACATCGTTGGAATTGATGCCCACCATCGCCAGTCCTTTGGAAAGGTAATCCCGCGACAGTTGCGCAAGACCCGCCCGGATGTGCTTGACGAAGGGGCAGTGGTTGCACATGAAGATCACGAGCAGCGGCTTGCCGGCGAACACCGACGATGACACCAACTTTCCGTCGGTGTCCGGCAGGCGGAAATCCGGAGCCTTGGTGCCCAACGGCAACATGGTGGAAGCGGTCTGGACCATGATGATTCTCCTCTAGGATTTGGATGCTTGGTTGTTGTCGGGGAAGTCCTCGAACTTCTCGAACTCCCCGGTGTCGATCTTGATGGGAGCCTGCATGTGCTCGGCGGGCATGCGAAAGACCTTGGCGAAGCAATACACCGCCAGTCCCAGCACGGTGAGATTGGCGACGGCGAAGATGATCAAGCCGGAAATGCTCATTCCTGCGCCTCCTCCGGGTTCTGCCGGGCGTACAGCATCGCGCGCTGCCTCATGCGCGGCCACGCCAGATGCACGAGTACGAAAAACAGCGCCAGCAGCCCGAGCATGCCCAGAATGGTATTGAGCTCCAGCACGGAGAGTTCCTCCTCGACGCGAGACGGACTGAGAAAGTTCTGATAAAACCAGGAACCGAGGATGCCGCAGAGAAACAGCGGCGAGACGTAAGTGATGACGAAGGGAAACCAGCGCGGCAGGCGCATGTCCGCGCCCAGCCGGCCCTCGCGCACGCCGCGGTCCACGCCGATCACGAACACGAAGATGACCACCTGCGCCAGCGCCAGCAGCGGAATTCCCAGGTTGGAGGCGTAGTTGTCCATGGTTCCCAGCACGTCGCTGCCGTGGGAGAAGATGAGGGCGCAGGATCCCATGAAGGTGATCAGGGCCAGGAAGGTCACCGACGCGCGGCGTCCCAGGTTGAATCCCTCCTCCAGAAAGGCGATCGCCGGCTGCAGCATGGACAACGACGAGGTCACTCCCGCCAGAAAGAGCAGCGTGTAAAAAAGGAACCCGAAAATCCGCCCCAGCGGCATCAGGGCGAAGATATGCGGCATGGTGACAAAACCCAGCCCGAAGGTCGATTTCGCCGCTTCCGCCGTGCCCGCCATGCCCAGAAAGATGAACGCCGCGGGCAGCACGATCAGGCCTCCCAGGCACACCTCGCAGAACTCGTTCATGGTGCTGGCGGTCAGGCCCGACAGCACCACGTCGTCCTTCTTCTTGAGATAGCTGGCGTAAGTCATGATGATGCCGAAGCCGATGGAGAGGGAAAAGAAGATCTGCCCGCAGGCCGCCAGCCACACGTCGGCGTCGGCGAGGGCTCCCCACTTGGGGTTCCACATGAAGCCAAGGCCGTTGTTGACGTTCTGGTCCGGCAGAGCGGGATTGGGCGCGCCCAGCGTGAGCACGCGCGCCACGATGAACAGGGCGCACAACACCAGAACCGGCATGGCCCAGATGCAGAACTTCTCAATGCCCTTGGATAGCCCACGGTAGATGAGCGCGAAATTGATGAAGAAGGTCACGAGGAAAAACAGAAACGCGGCGACCACGCTGCCGAAATACTCGCCGCCGCCGGAGCCCAGCCCGGTGTACTGGTTGAAAAACTCGGCGAAGTTCACCTCCGCCCGGCCCAGCTGTCCGCTGACCGTAAACCACGCATAGGCGAGACACCAGGACTCGATATAGACGTAATACATGTAGATGACGACCGGGATGAAGAGACCCAGGGCGCCGAAGTAACGCATGACGCCGCCGCGGCAGAGATAGCCCAGGATGCCGGGACAGGACGACAGGCCCGAGCGGCGTCCGCCGTAACGGCCCATGATCCATTCCGACCAGCAGATGGGAATCCCCAGGAGGAGAAAGGCGACGAAGTAGGGGACCATGAAGGCCCCGCCGCCGTTCTGCGCCGCCACCCCGGGAAAGCGCAGGAAGTTGCCCAGGCCCACGGCGCTGCCGGCGACTGCCAGGATCACCCCCAGCTTGGTCGACCAGCCTTCCCGCTCCGGCAGTTGACTTGGTGAGATGGCCATGCGCGCTCCCGTTGCTCAAGTCGTCACGTGTGAGGGAAATCGATGCCGCAGTCTAGGAAAACCGATTGCCGCCGTCAAGGAACACAATGGGGGATGCGAAAGGGACGGTCCCTGCCGGTCTTCGCTGAGGTAGTCCTCAGCATCCAAGCCGGCCCTTCGACTTCGCGCTTCGCGCTTCGCTCAGGGCCTTGGGTTTCGATTCATGCAGCGGCCCAGCCCTGTCGGTTAAGGTCATGGTTGCCCTGCAGGTTCTTCGGACAGCGGACCCGACAGCCCTGAGCAGGATTGGCCTGAAGCGCGCGCAAAGCTCGCCTTGATACTGAAGACCTTCCTCGCTTCCGGCCATCCGTGTCGAAGGGCGGCCTGCGCAGCACGCTGCGCAACTGCGGACGGGATCGGCGCCTAGCGGAGCGTCCAGGCGGCGTCCAGCGTCGCGCCGGCAGCCTGGATGAACTCGGGCGCGCCTCCCAGGGAGAGAATGCGTCCCAGCGAGGTAGTAATCACATAGCCGTCGGGAAAGACCGTCAGACTGCGCGCCTCCTCGCCCTCGCGCATGAAGGCGCGCCCGTAATAGGGCGCAGAGCCGATGCGGCTGACCGCGCCGGTGCGATCCAGAATGTACAGTCCGTAACGTTCATAACCCCACTCCAAGTCGACCGCGATGGGCTCGGAGAAGTACGGCCCCGGTCCGAGCGGCGAGGTCCGCCCGGCACAGTGGACGGCGCCGTAGCGGTCCAGGACAAACGCGCCGTCGCCCTGCGGAGTCAGGACGAAATCCGCCGCCATGCCTTCTCCCAGGGCCACACCGTCCGGCGCGCGAACGTTTCCGAAAGCGTGGAGCCTTCCCGAGGCGTCCATCACCACGCCGCCGCCGGCGACCGGCTCCAGCTTGCGGGCCTCCAACAGGGGTCGGCCGTGGAGACGCTCGCGCGTCTCCACGCCCTCCACGCTGCCGTCGGAGAACAGCACGTGAAAGCCCCTGCCCTCCGGCGACGCCGCCAGATCGACCGCTCGACGGCTGGGATCGGCATCAGGGCCTCGCAGCACCACGCCGTCGCGAAATACGCTACCGTCCGACAAGAGCGCCGCCGGACTCCCCACCGGCGCGGAGCGGACCGCCGTGAGCGCGAAAAACGTCACGCCCTCGCTTCTCTCCCCACGCAGGTCGCTCCAACGCAGGCGATCCACGGCTACGCCGGGACGCGACAAGGGCAACGACACCACGTACAAAGGTCCATCATATTGATAGGCGCGCGCCTGCCCGAAAACGAGCCGCCGCCGGGGCGCATAGGGATCGAGATAATCAAATACGTCGCGGTTGGCGGCCAGCACGCGCCCCTCGGTCGCGCCATCCACGTACTGCGCGGAGACTTCCACAAGATCGAATACTTCGCGCTTGCGGATGAGTCCGCCGCACACGAGAAGGTCCAGGCGCGACAGCGGTTGCGCGGGCAAGGCCAGCTCCGCGTCCTGCCGCTGCCGGCTGCACGTGGTGAAAATGCTCCACCCCCCGCCGTCATGCACGCTCTTGGGGATCGCAAACGGCTCGTCGTTCCAGAAAAGCAGCCCCTCGACCAGGCCGTAATGCGGATCATAGGCGCCGTGCGGCACGAACGGATTGTGCTTGTAGTCGGCGTTGGCGATGGGAGCGAGCGGAATCGGCAGGAAGCGCGCCGGCGGCGTGCGCTGGCCGCTCCCGTCCTCGGCGTGATTGAACGCGATTCCCTCCACGTGGACGGTTCCCTCCGCCAAGAGGTTGGTAGCCGTCAAGCCTACGAGGCGCGTGGGCGCCCCCAGGCGTCGCGTCGCGCGATAGCTGTGCCAGACGATCTGCGCATTGGGCGAGGGTCTCCAACTGCGGGCGACGTCCGCGGTGCGCGCCAGCTCCCACGGTCGGGAGAGAAACCGCTCGGCGTCCAAGCGGTCCAGGTCGTGTGGACAGCGAAAGTCCAGGGGCAGCGCCTGGCCGTCTTCGGTCAGGAGCTCCAGGCGCAGCGCAACGTCGGATCCGTGCTCGAAGGCAGGTTCGGAGAGGTAGGCGACCAGTTCCAGGCGATCGGCCACGGCGCGGCGCGTGAATTGCATCTGCCGGCGTTCGCCGGGGCAAAGGGAGAGCCTTGCAAAACCGCCCTCGTAGCCATGCGCGCGATGGACCGTGAGGTCGGTGAGGTTGCCGAGATGCTGTGCGGGCCGCAGGTTGAGCACGCTGCGGGTTTCCGCGCCCCGAAGAGCCAGAACGAGAAGCCCAACGACGGCGGCTACAAGAAAGAAGGAAAGCCGCAATTCCAACCTTCGCGGCCAGGTCCACCACAGGCGCAACCGCGCCAGCACGAACGCGCAGCCCAGGGCAAGGAGGAGCGCGGGAACCAGCCCCGAGAGCAACAAGGCGCCGTCGGCGTGGAAGACGCCTCCCCACAGCGCGCGAAACATGGGACGATACACGACGAAGTCGGCCAGTTTCTTCCAGCCCAGTTCGCCGAAGGGACTTGAGATCACGGTCCAATCCAGCGCACCCAGCGATCCCAGCGGGCCGATGCGATACTCAGCCAGGAGCATGAAGTTCCAGAGAAGAAGCAGCAATAGAAAGAGGAATCCCAAGCGCGGCCCAACGTAGCGCACGCCATCGCCTCCCCCCTTAACAAGGGGGGTCGGGGGGGATACCGCCGACCACCGCTCCAGCATCCACGCCAATCCCAACCCCAGAATGGGAAAGACGCTGTCCAGTCGGCGCTGTCCGAAGGCCCCGCCCGCCCACCAGTCGTGGACGACGCTGCTGATGGCCAGTTGCAGGAGAAACGCGATTCCCAAGTACACGCACAAGCGCGGATGCCGACGCCAACCGAGCGCAAGGCCGAGGAGCCCGACGAGCGCCAGCGGATGCATGGAAAAGAGTCCGTGCTGCGGATGCAGAAGCACTCGCCAGGTATTCCACTGCGTCCAGTCCAGGTAGCCCTCGCCCTGGGGTATGATAAACAAGCTGCCGGAGAGGAGTTTCCAGACGAGCATCTGCGGAAGAAATGCGAGGAACGCGACGGCGGCCAGGGCGGCATAGCGGGCGAGCGTGCGGACCGCGTCGCCGGGGCGACGCTGTTGCGCGTGGCGGCGCAAGAGCCGCAAGGCGTCCAGCGCCGGCAGAGCTGCGAAGAGCACGTTTTGCCAGCGTACGACCATGGAGAGGCCGAGCAGCCATCCCAACGTGAGGTACGGCCTCCATCCCGCGGTAAGCTCGGATGTGGGCGCATCGAAGTGCTCGCTCCAATAAAGGAGAAAGCCCGCCCCCAGCATGAAGGACAGGGCGTGCGAAAACGAAGGCTCGACGAAGAGATAGGAAAGCAGCGGCGTGCCCAGCGCGCAGAAGAGCGTGCCCCACAGGGCGGCGCCGGGCGTCGAGGTGCGGCGCAGCAGCCGGTAGGTCAGCATCATGCCGGCGAATCCGAAGAGGACCGTCCCCGACAGCGTCCACCATGGGTAGGGCCAACTGTAGCCGTCCAGAAGTACGCGCTCGCCGAGAGCGGAGAGAACATGGGCGTGCACGTGGCCGGCGAGGAAGAAGGGCAGCCAGAAGATCGCCGGGCCGATGGGAAAGCCCACGTAGGTGTAGCCGCGCTCGTGCAGGCTGTCCAGTTCGCTCTCGGCCCACATTTCGGGATGGCCGGCGATCTCGTTGTAGAAGTTGAGGTCGCGGTCCAACACCAGCGAGCGCAGTTGCGCGTAATAGGAGCTGCCGTCCGAACCGATCTCAGGCGCAAACAGGCACACGGCGGAGAGAAGGTACAGGATGAGCAGGGTGGGGCGCGCGCGGCGGTCGCTCATGTCCCACATGCGCGTGGTCATGGCCCAGTAGGTCAGCGAGAGAAGAAAGAAGGCGACCAGGCGCCAGCCCCGGCTGCTGCGCAGCTCGAAGACGCCGAGATCGACGTACACGCGCCCGGCGTAGGCTCCGGCAAAGCAGGCCAGCGCCGCCAGCACAAGCAGCGCGAACGCCAGGCGGGGACGGTCGAGAAGGCGCAGGATGCGGGAAAGCATGAGAGGACTGTAACGCAAGTGGGCATGGGACGTATAGGACCTATGCGACCCATGGCTGCGGGAAGATGGCCTCCACGCCCAGCGCGCGCAGCACGGCCGCCTTCTGGTCGGGATAGCCCGCCGCGTCCAAGCGCGCATAGTCCTCGTCGTCGAACGCCCACGTGCGCAAGGGATTGGGGAAAAAGCGGCGGAAGATGTCCTGATCGCCGATCACGCGCCGCGATTGCACCCACTCCCGCGCCGCCAAGACCTCGCGCATCCGCCCCCCCAGTTCCCGCAAGGGGTCGATGCGGTCCAGCTCCCCCCTAAACAAGGGGGGCTGGGAGGGATCGAGTATGGCGCGCCGCGCCGCCAGGAGCAGCAACGACGCGGAAAGGAGCGGGGCCAGTTTCTCCTCGGCGTAGTTTTTCAGAATCATCATGAGCGCGTTGCGCCGGTAGTATCTCATGCGGCGCGCCTTGCCCAGCGCGTCGACCGCGCCGTGCTTGCGATGCGAAAGCACCGCGTCTTTCACGTGCACGACCGGCCGGCCCAGGAGATTCAACCGCCAACCCAGGTCGATGTCCTCAAAAAAGAGAAAGAAGCCGGCGTCCATGCCGCCGACTTCTTCCCACAGGGATCGGCGGAGCATGAAGCCCGCGCCGGTCGGAAAGAGGATTTCGGCGCCGTCGGAGAGCGGCTCGCGCGACTCGAAGCCGTAGCCCTCGAAGTTGATGAAGCCGGAGACGAAGTCGTCCTGGCCCGTCTGGGCGGAGAGGAGGCGACACGAGTAGGCGCCGGCGTGGGGATGCCGCGCACTGGCGGAGAGTAGTTGCGAGAGCCAGCCCGGCCGGCCGCGCGTATCCAGGTTGACGCCGACCAGCCACTCTCCCCGCGCCGCGCGCGCCGCCGCGTTGTTGCCCTCGGCAAAGCCCAGGTTGGTCCTCTGCGGTAGGACCGTGATGCGCGGATCGGACGGAACCAACTGGAGCGAGCGGTCGGTGGAAGCGTTGTCGACCAGGATGATTTCGACCTCGCCCACGTCGCGCACTTCCTCCAGAAGGGAGTGGATGCAACCCTCCAGGTCGCGTTCGCCGTTATGGTTGACGAGCATGACGCTTACCAGGGGAGTTCCGCTCATGGATGGCCTTTCGCTTGCGTGAGATGCACCACGGTTTCGACGTGGAAGGTTTGCGGAAAGAGGTCCCAGAGCGAAACGCTCGCGGGCCGCCAGCCCTGCGCCGCCAGTGCGGCCAGGTCGCGCGCCAGGGTTGCCGGATGGCAGCTGGCGAGGACGAGGTCCAGCGGCCGACGCGCCAGGATGGCTTCGAGGGCGCGGCAGGCGATGCCGCGGCGCGGGGGATTGAACACGGCTGCATCCAGCCGGTCGGGCAGTCCCCGCGCGTCCTCGGCCAGTTCTTCCGCCGCCGCGGCGATGAAGCGCGCGCCCGCCAGGTCCTGCTGCTCCGCCGCGCGCTGCGCCCGATCGATCGCGGTTGCATCGTAATCGATACCCCATACATCGGGAAAGCGCCGCGCCAGGTTCATGGCCAGAAGTCCCACGCCGCAGTAGACTTCCACCGCCCGCTGGGTACAGGAATAGGGAAGACTCACGATGTGCGCGGCCATCCGCTCGGCCAGAGCGTCATGGACTTGCAGGAAGTTCTCCGGCCCAGCCAGACTATAGCGTCCGCCGCGCGCGATGCGAAACTCGCGCGGGCCGAAAACCACGCGCGTGCAGGCCCGCGACAGGCCGTCCTCCCATTGATCGGTGAAAAGCAGCGCAAAACCGGAAAGGCCGGCGATGTCGGCGGCCCTGGCCAGGAGTTCCAGGCGGTCGATGCGCGCCGTGGCTGGGAAAATCCAGGCCATCACGTTGGCATCTCCGATGCGTCGCAGAAGCACGCGCCCGGGCCGGTTGCGCGTGGCGGCGTGCCAGGTCTCCAAGAGCACGTTGATCGGCTGGATCAGCGATTGCAGCGAGGGGTGCAGGATGGGACAAGTGGTGATTCCCACGTTCCTGCCCGGATCGGCGAAGCAAAAGAGGGAGAGGCGGGGCGGGCCGGAGCGTGGGACCTTGAACATGACGCGATTGCGGTATCCCCATGCGGCGTCGGCGTGAACCGGCGGTGGATCGATAGAGATACGGCCCACGCGCGCCAGGCTTTCGACCACGCCCTCGCGCGACAGGCTCAACTGCTCGGGCTGCGGCAGATGCTGGAGCTGGCAGCCGCCGCAGGTCTCGTAGTGCGGGCAGGCGGGGGTGATTCGCAACGGCGAGGGTGAGAGGATTTCGCGCACGACGGCCCGGCGGAAGTCGCGCTAGGCCTGGATGGTTTCGGCGCGCACGCGCTCGCCGGCAAGCGCGCGCGGCACGAACACAACCTGTCCCTGCCAGCGCGCCAGGCCCTCCCCCTGCGCCGTGAGGGAAGCGAGCTCCAGTTCCAGCATCTCGCCCATGCGCACGTTCATAGCACCAGGGCGCAGGGGTTTCCAGCCGGGGATGCGCGCCGAGCGAGCCGGCAGGAGGGACAGGCGCCGATTGTCCAGGTGGTTCCCACGCATAACGCGAAGACCTCGGCGGAAAATCGGCGACTGTCCCTTCTGCTTTTAACCCCCCAGCCTCCCTTGTTAAGGGGGGAGCCAAGGGCGCATCAAGATGGTCCTCAGCATCCAAGGTCGGGCTTCGACACGCGGCTTCGCCGCTGCTCAGCCCTCTCGGTTTCTGGTTAATATTCCCACCCAATCCTGTCGGGATCAGTGCTGGTGGCCGGCGTGGGGGTCGTCCGCCGGAGCGGACTTGGCGGCGCCCGAACCCAGCTTCTTCATGAACTCGCCGGGTTTTTCGCCGAATTCGCGCACACACCCTTTGCAGCAGAAGCGCACCAGCCGCCCCTGATAGACGTAATCGATCGGTTCGCCCATGTCGCCCAGCTTCTCGCCACTGACCACGCAAGTGGTGAGCGGATACTTCTCTTTCTGCTCTTTGACGACCGCCGCGTCCAGCACCTTGAGATACTTGTCCGGGTCCTTCTGGAACTTCTCGATGCAACCCTTGCAGCAGAAGCGCACTAGCCGGTCCTTGTGGAGGTAGTCCACCGGCTCGCCCATCGAACCGCCCAGCTTCTCGCCGCTGACCACGCAGGTCGTCAGGGGATAGATGGCCTTCTGTTCCTTTACCAGGTCGGCGTCGGACTTTTTGGCCGGCGCCTCGGTGGGGGCCGGGGCGCTTCCGTGGCCGGCGTGGCCCCCACCACAGCCGCTGCACCCCTGTTGGGTCAGGGCGGCCAACATGCCCACTCCGCAACAACTCGTCGCGGCCGCCGAGACCGTTGCGGCGGGCAGGAACACCAGGCCGGCGGTGATGACTGCGGACCGACCTCGTTTCCACAGATTCTCGTATACGTGCACCATGACGTGATCCTCCTTCCTGGCTTTCGAGCCTTGAAGCGGGTGGAACGCAAGCGACGTGCCAGTTTCCAGCCGGGCGGATGAAGGTCAGGCCAACGGCAGCTCCACGATCAGAGAGGCGCCCGCGCCTTCCCGATCCAGCACCGAGACCTGACCGTGATGGCCGGTTACGATCTTGTGCACGATGGACAGCCCCAGTCCCGTGCCCGAGGACTTGGTAGTAAAGAAGGGATCGAAGATGCGCTCGCGGATATCTTTGGGAATGCCGGGGCCGGTGTCGGCGACGGTGATGCGGCAGCGCCCGTCGCCTGCCTCCGGGCGCGCGGATACGGAGAGGGTTCCGCCCGCAGGCATGGCTTCGATGGCGTTGAGCATGAGATTGAGCAGGACCTGCTGCAGGAGGTCCTCCCCGATGGCCAAGGCCGGCGGCTGGGCCGGCAGATTCAGCTCCAGGCGAATGCCCGCGGAATCCAGCCGCTTGCCCAGAAGCGTTGCCAGCCGCGCCAGTACCGGGCAGAGATCAGAGCTGCCTGAACCGCCGTCTTTTTGGGCGCGGGCGTAGTCGAGGAAGTTCTTCAGCACCCCATCCAGGCGCTCGACCTCCTCGACCAGCACGCCACTGAACCGGCGGCGCGTGTCGGGAGGAGTCTCCGGATCGCTGAGAATCTCGGCTGCGCCGCGCAAGGACCCCAGGGGGTTGCGAATCTCGTGCGCCAGGCCGGTGGTGAGTTGGCCGAGGGCCGCCAGCCGGTCGGCGCGCCGCAGCTGCTCCTCCGCGGTGAAGACCTCGCGCGTGCGCTCCGTCAACGCCGAGAGCGTCTCGGCCAGCTGCCGTGACTGCCGCTCCAGCCGGTGGTGCGAGCGGCGCAGCCGATCCGCCAGCCAGCCCGTCGTCCCGCCGACCAGGAGATACACGACCGCCTCCAGCGTACGGTTCAGGTTCAGGCTGAAAATGCGCCCGCCCAGATGCTGGTAGATATGCGGAAAGTAGGCGGCGCCCACCAGAAATGCGCATAACAGCCCGCCGCGCCAGCCGAACCAGAAACCCGCCAGGATCACGGGCAGATAGAGAATACGCGCGTAAACGTCGTGAAGAAGCAGGTGGCCTCCGGAGGCGGGCGTCAGGTAATGCGCGAGAATGGCCGCGCCCGCCATCACGACCAGCGCACCCAGCTTGAGCCATCTCGCTCCCATCCGACTCAGGACGTGCCTTATCGGTCCTAGAGGTCCCATACGTCGTATCTCACGGTTGCCCGCGCAGGAGACCATGTTTCTGCATCCGGTAGATCAGTTTCTGGCGCGTGATGCCCAAAAGGCGGGCCGCCTGCGTCTGATTGCCGCCGGTCTTGGCCAGCGCCTCGGCGATCAGTTGCTTCTCCACCTGGTCCAGCACCAGGCCGTCGTCAGGAACTCGCGGCGCCGCGTCGGACCGGCGTACCGCAGTCGTTGCGCCGCGAGCGGCGCTCTCGCGCTCGACGTCGGCGGCGTCCAGCCGGTCGGGATGACTGCGCAGGGCCAGCGCGCGTTCCACCGTATTCTCCAATTCGCGCACGTTGCCCGGCCAGTCGTATTGCTGCAATTTCGCCAACGCCTCCGCCTCCACGTGTACGTCCGCCTCGCCGAACTGTTTCAGAAAGTGTTGCACCAGGAGCGGGATGTCCTCGCGGCGGTCGCGCAGCGGCGGTACCGAGAGAAGCACGACCGCCAGGCGGTAATAGAGGTCCTGCCGGAACCGCCCATCGGCGACCAGCTTCTCCAACTGCTGGTTGGTGGCGGCGATGATGCGCACGTCGACCGGCACGGCCCGGTTGGAGCCGACCGGCTCCACCGCTCGTTCCTGAAGGACGCGTAACAGCTTGGCCTGCAGTTCCAGCGGCATGTCGCCGATCTCATCCAGAAAGAGGGTACCGCCGGAGGCGGCCTGGAAGCGGCCTTCGCGGGCCGCGTCGGCGCCGGTAAAGGCGCCTTTGACGTGCCCGAAGAGCTCGCTTTCCAGGAGGTTGGGAGGGATGGCGGCGCAGTTGAGGGCCACGAAGCGCTTCTCTTTGCGCGGCCCGCTGTAGTGCAGCGCGCGCGCTACCAGCTCCTTGCCCGTGCCGCTCTCGCCCAGAAGCAAGACGGTCGTGTCGCGGTGCACGACGCGGCCCATGATCTCGAACATGCGCCGCATGGCCGGGCTGGAACCGACGATGGCGCCGAAGGCGAAGCGATTGGTCAGCTCCTCGCGCAGGGCGCGGTTCTCCCGCTCCAGCCGGGGCGCGCGCAGCGCCCGCTCGATCTTCTCCGCCAGCGCCTCGCGTTGAAACGGCTTGGCGATGAAGTCGGTCGCCCCCTTCTGCATCGCCTCCACCGCCATCTCGATGTCGCCGTGGGCGGTGACGAGAATCACGGGCAGGTCGCGGCGAAGCTCGCGCAAGCGCGAGAGCAACGTCAACCCGTCCATCTCCGGCATCTTCACGTCCGTCACCACCAGGTCGAAGTCGCTCTCGGCCAGCCGCTCCAGGGCCTCGCGCCCGTTGCCGGCCGTCTCGACCTCCGCGCCGCCGCGCGACAGGTTGTACGCCAGCACCGACAGGAAATTATGGTCGTCATCGACCGCCAGGATTCTTGCCCGCCACGGCGGGTTGGAGCCTACCATGTTTCAAACACCACAATTCTGTTGCCTGATTTCCCACACCTCCCCGCCCTGAACGGGCGGCAGGCGAATCGGGAGGCCGCGTTTCGGCGGCACGAGCGGCACCGTTGATTCTCGCCTTAGCAAGACCAAAACCACAATTCGGCTGCCTGCGGCCACGTCGGGCGTCAGGCCCACTATACACCAGAATCCACTCTGCGTAACGCCGGCGTCCCTCAGTCAGGTCTCGAGTGCGACCGAACGGCCATGACGCCGGCGGCGCGCGGGTACGTATTCGCTTGGAATTGCCAAAATTGATACTATACTGGGGTAAAGAATGGCACACAACTTGCAGAAGGGGCAGAAACCCAGCGAGCGCCGTGAAGTGGGCCTGGGGGAGTTGCGGCGCGTCCTATAGGTCCCATTCGTCCTATAGGTCCTATCGAGGGTTATGATGGACATGAAGCCAAAGAGCACGCGGGGTCTGGGCCGTCTCGGACTGGTGGTCGTAATCGCGCTGGCCGCGCTGGTCGGGCTGGCGATCGGCTACAGCCTACGCCCGAGCCATGAGAGGGCCACGGCGCCCGCCGAGGCCACCGCGCCCGCAACGACCACGACGCTCTACACCTGCGGCATGCACCCCGAGATCATCAGCGACGAACCCGGCTACTGCCCCAAGTGCGAAATGAAGCTGACGCCCATGGATCCGGATCGCGCGGCCATGATCCTGGCGGCGCGCGGCGTAGTTGCGCAGCGTGCTGCGCCCGCGGGCGAGCGCAAGATTCTCTACTGGCGCGCCCCCATGGACCCCACCTACATCCGCAATGAACCCGGCAAAAGCCCCATGGGCATGGACCTCGTTCCCGTTTACGAAGACGAGGTTTCGGGCGGGCCGACCATCCGCATCGATCCCGTCACCGAGCAGAACATGGGCTTTCGCTACGACGTGGTGCGGGTCGGCCCCCTGGAAAAGACGGTACGCACGGTAGGAACCGTCACTTACGACGAGCAGAGCTTGGGTACAGTGACGACCAAGGTGGACGGCTGGGTGGAGAAGCTCTACGTGCGCGAGACGGGCACGCAGGTGCACGCTGGAGACCCGCTGTTCGAGCTCTATTCGCGCGAGCTCTTTAGCGCGCAGGAGGAATATCTGGTGGCGCTAAGAGACGTAGCTGGGCAGCGTGCTGTGCTGGCCCAGGCCCGCCTCTCCGCCGCCCGCGAGCGCCTCCGCTTCTTCGACATCTCCGACGAACAGATCAACCAGATCGAAGACGAGGGGAAAATCCGCAAGACTCTCACCATCACCGCCCGCCTGACCGGCATCATCACCGAACGCCACGTGGTCGAGGGCGACTTCATCGCCGCCGGTCAGCCCGCGTACAAGATCGCCGACCTCTCCAACGTGTGGGTGATGGGCAGGGTCTACGAGTCCGACCTGCCGTTCGTCAAGCTGGGCCAGGAAGCGCTGATGCAGTTAGACTACCTTCCCGGTCGCATGTATCGCGGGCGGGTGACGTACATCTATCCCTATCTGGAACCGGGCACGCGCGAGATTCCCGTGCGCATGGAGTTCCACAATCCCGGCTACGAATTGAAGCCGGGCATGTACGCCACGCTGCGCTTGGCCAGTACCCCGCGCGAACAGGCGGTACTGGCGCCGGCGACGGCGATTCTGGACACGGGAGAACGGCAGGTCGCCTTCGTCCTGCGCGAACCGGGCAAGTTCGAGCCGCGCCGGGTGAAGGCCGGCCTGCGCAGCGACAGGGACGAGGTGGAAGTGCTGTCGGGCCTGGCGCCGGGCGAAACCGTGGTGGTGAGCGGCCAGTTCATGCTCGACTCGGAGAGCCGCCTGCGCGAGGCCACGCTGAAAATGCTCTCCCCGGGCATGGTCAACACATCCGCCATCCTGGAATCCACAACCCCCTCCTTAACGAGGGGGGCGGCGGGAGATGTTCCGGACGCGACCGCCCCCTTGCGCTACGTCTGCCCCATGCCCGCCCATTCCTCCGTCCTCTTCGAACAACCCGGCGACTGCCCGCTGTGTGGCATGAAACTGGTCCCCACCCATCCCTGGCACGACGCGGGCGATCCCATCGATCATTACACCTGCCCGATGCCCGAGCACTACCACGTCAGCGCCGCGTCGCCCGGCAAGTGCTCCGAGTGCGGCATGACGTTGATTCCGGTGACCAAGGGCGAGATGGAACGCTTTGAGGCGGCCAAGAAGTCAAGCGCTCCGACACTCTACACCTGTCCCATGGCGTCGCACGCGCACATCGTGTCCGATCAACCGGGCCGCTGCCCCGAGTGCGAGATGAAACTCGTGCCGACCTCCGCAGTCGCGCACGGCAAGGAGGCCGAGGCTGCATGGAAGTAGGGTGCGCACCCTACGTGGGTGCGAGCATCGGTGCGCGGTGCGCACCCTACGTGGGCGCGAGCATCGGTGCGCGGTGCGCACCCTACGTGGGTGCGAGCATCGGTGCGCGGTGCGCACCCTACTGAGGCGTTATCATGATCCGCCGCGTCATCGAGTTTTCCATCGACAACAAATTCATCATCCTCCTCCTGATGGCCGGCATCCTGGGCGGAGGCATTTACGCCGCCAAGAACATCCGTTTGGACGCCATTCCCGACCTGTCGGACGTGCAGGTGATCATCTTCACCGAGTATCCCGGCCAGGCGCCGCGCATCGTCGAGGACCAGCTCACCTATCCGCTCACGACCAAGATGCTGGCCGTCCCGCACGCCAAAGTGGTGCGGGGTTACTCGTTTTACAATTACTCGTTCGTGTACGTGATCTTCGAGGACGGCACGGACATGTACTGGGCGCGCAGCCGGGTACTGGAGTATCTGTCGCAGATGCAGGGGCAGTTGCCGGCGGGCGTGTCGCCGCAGCTGGGACCGGACGCGACCGGCGTGGGCTGGGCCTACCAATACACGCTCACGAGCAACAAGCGCGACCTCTCCCAGCTGCGCTCGATCCAGGACTGGTTTCTCAAGTACGAGCTGACGTCCGTCGAGGGGGTCGCGGAAGTCGCCAGCCTGGGCGGCTTCCAGCGGCAATACCAGGTCACCGTCGAGCCGGAGAAGCTGCGCGCCTACAACCTGTCGATCGGGGCGGTCCGCGACGCCATCCGGGCCTCCAACAACGAAGTCGGCGGTCGCACCATCGAGATGGCGGAGACCGACTACATGCTGCGCGGCATGGGCTACCTGGGAACGCTTGCGGCGGAAGAGCAGCGCGCGGCGGCGGCGGGCGGCATCGCCATCGACCTGGCGCGCATGAACAAGGCGGTGGGTGAATTGGAGGCGGTCGCTCTGGGCGTGCGCGCCGACGGCACCCCCATCCTCTTGCGCGACGTGGGCCGCGTGTCAGTCGGTCCTGAAATGCGCCGCGGCGTCCTGGAGTGGAACGGGCAGGGCGAGGCGGTCGGCGGCATCGTGGTCGTTCGCTACGGCGCCGACACGCTTTCCACCATCGCCCGCGTCAAGGCCAAGCTGGCCGAACTGAAACCCTCGCTGCCCCCCGACGTCGAGGTCCACGTCGGCTACGATCGCACCGCCCTCATTTTGCGCGCCATCGCCACCCTGCGCCGCACCCTGGTCGAAGAGTCGATCATCGTCGCGCTCGTGATCATTCTCTTTCTCCTGCATTTCCGCAGCGCGCTTGTTCCCATCCTCACGCTGCCGCTCGCGGTGCTCATGAGCTTCGTCATCATGTACTGGCAGGGACTGGGCGCCAACATCATGAGCCTGGGCGGCATCGCCATCGCCATCGGCGCCATGGTCGATGCCTCCATCATCGTGGTCGAGAACGTCCACAAACATTACGAGAGCAACGCCGAAGGGCGGCCGCACTGGCAACTGGTGCGGGAGGCCTGCGCGGAAGTGGGGCCGACGCTGTTCTTCGCCCTGCTCGTCATCACCGTGAGTTTCATGCCCATCTTCACGCTGGAGGCGCAGGAGGGGCGGCTGTTCCGTCCGCTGGCGTTCACCAAGACCTACGCCATGGCCGCCTCGGCCTTTCTGGCCATCACCGTCTCGCCGGTGCTGGCGGGATTCTTCATCCGGCGGGATCTCCTGCCCCCCGTCTGGAGCCGGCGCCGGCGCCGCCTGGCGACCGCGCTCACGCCGCCGCTGGTTTTCCTGCTCATCTGGCTGAGTACGCGCCGGCAGGCCGCCGACAGCGAGGCCGGCTGGTTCGGCCTCTCCTACTGGACCTGGATCGCGCTGGTCGCCGCCGGCATGACGCTGGTCGCCTTGCTGCCGCAAACCATGCAGCCCGAGGAGCGCAATCCCATCAGTCGGCTGCTGGTGGGAGGCTATCGCCCGCTCCTGGCGGCGGCCCTCCGCTCGCGCGCGACCGCCTGGGGCATCGTGCTCGTCGCCGCGCTCTTGGCAAGCACCCTCGTCATTCCCTGGAATCGCCTGGGCCGCGAGTTCATGCCTCCCCTTTATGAAGGCGACCTGCTCTACATGCCCACGACCCTGCCCGGCATCTCGACTACCAAGGCACGCGAGATCCTTCAGCAGACCGACAAGATCATCGCCGCCTTCCCCGAGGTCGTGTCGGTATACGGCAAGATCGGTCGTGCCGAGACGGCGACCGATCCGGCGCCCATGATGATGATCGAGACCACCATCCAGCTGAAGCCCGAGGTGGACTGGCCCGCGGTGGACATCCGGGACGACGCGGGCGCCGCGATCGCACATCGCCGCCGCACCCCCGAGGAGCTGGTGGACGCGCTCAACCGCGAAATCCGCTTTCCCGGCCTCACCAACGCCTGGACCATGCCCATCAAGACGCGCATCGACATGCTGTCGACCGGCATCAAGACGCCCGTCGGGATCAAGATCAGCGGGCCGGACCTCGCCACGCTGGAACGCGTCGGCGAACAGGTCGAGGCCGTAGTGCGCCAGCTGCCGGGCACGCTCAGCGTCTACGCCGAACGCGTCATGGGCGATCGGTACGTGAACTACCTGCCCGACCGGCAGGCGCTGCAACGCTATGGCCTGTCGGTCGCCGACGTGCAGGAGGTGTTTATGACCGCCGTCGGCGGCATGGCCATCGCCAACACCGTGGAGGGGCTGGAGCGCTACTCGATTAACCTGCGCTATCCGCGCGAGTTGCGCGACAACGTGGACGAGCTGCGGCGGGTGCTCGTGCCGACGCCGCAGGGCTACCACATTCCCTTGGGCGACCTGGGCCGCTTCGAGGTCGAGAATGGTCCGGCCGGCATCAAGAGCGAGCAGTCCCGACCCAACGCCTGGGTTTACGTGGATCTCCAGCACATCGACGTGGGCAGCTACGTGGATCGCGCGCGCATGGCGGTCGATGCCGCAGTCGCCGACGGGCGCATCGAGCCGCCTGCCGGTTACGCCATCGGTTGGTCCGGCCAGTACGAGTACATGGTTCGCGCGCAACAAAATTGCGTACGGTCATCCCGCTCACGCTCTTCATCATCCTAGTGCTGATCTACCTGTCCACTCGCAGCGTTTTCCAGACGTTCGTGGTCATGGCCTGCCTGCCCTTCAGCATCCTGGGCGCGTTCTGGCTGCTGTACTGGCTGGATTACAACCCGTCGGTAGCCGTGGGGTGGGCATCATCGCGCTGGCGGGGCTGGACGCGGAAACCAGCCAGGTCATGCTGCTCTACCTGGACCTGGCCTGGGAACGGCTGCGCAGGTCGGGCGCGCGGATCGACTGGACCTCGCTGCGCGAGGCTATGCTGGAGGGCGCCGCCGTGCGCATGCGCCCCAAGTCCATGACCGTCGGCTCCACCATGCTCGGGCTCCTGCCCATCATGTGGGCGACCGGCGCTGGCGCCGATACCATGAAGCGCATCGCCGTCCCCATGATCGGCGGCATGGTCAGCAGTTTTGTACTTGAGATGATCGTCATCCCGGTGGTCTACTATTTGTGGAAAGGACGTGGCTTGAAACCGGACTGATTTCGACCATCGCGTCGAAGAAAGGGAGGTTTGTGCATTATGAACGACATCAGCGCAATTCTGGCCGGCCTGGAAAGTACGCCTCCGCTGCTGCAGAGCATGTTGGAGATGATCGAGGAGGAGCGCGTCGTCGAGTGCCGTATTCCGGGCAAATGGACGATCCACGAACACGCCTGCCACCTGGCCACGGTGGACGCGGACGTGTTCCTGCCGCGCTGGCGGCGGTTCGAGAAGGAGGCGAGTCCCCGCTTCACCTACTTTGCCGGCGAGAGCGTGGCGCCAGACCACTACCGCAACATGGACCTGTCGGCGGCGCTGCGCGGCTTCGTCAAGGCCCGCGCGGAACTCTTGGAGCGCGCCCACACCGTGGACTTTACCTTCTGGAGCCGCGAGGCGCAGCATCCCGAGTATCATCGCTACACGCCGCGCATCATGATGCGGCACCTGCTCCTGCACGACCATTTCCACATGTACCGCATCGAGGAACTGTGGTTGACGCGGGACAATTATCTGCGGGGAAAAGCGCGCCATGCCTGATCGCCGCCACGGCCTGCGGCTCGCGGGCGCGGCCGTCCTCGTGCTTACGCTTTCCGGCTGCGCCACCAGCCGCGACTTCAGCGGGCTGAAGACACCGGAAGAGTGGCGCGCCGCCATGCAAGCGCCGCTCTCGGCGACCGAGGAGACTATGCTCTCGGACGGTCCCTCGCTCCACGACGCGCTGGTTCTTGCGCTCCTGCGTAGTCCCGGAGTGGCGGCGGCGCGGGAGCGCTGGCTCGCCGCCGTCTACAGGGAGCCGCAGGCTTCTTCCCTGCCCGATCCCATGCTCTCGGGAAAGTACCTGCTCGATTCCGAGCCGCAAATGGCGCGAAGCTGGACCGAGCTGGAGGCCATGCAGCCTCTGCCATGGTGGCAGAAACTGTGGGCCATGCGCCGCATCGCCGCGACCGACGCGGACATCGCCCGCCTGCGCTATGAGGCCGCCGCCCGCGATCTCATCATAGACGTGAAAGACGCCTGCTATGAGCTCTACTATCTTGATCAGGCGCTAGTTATCACAGAACGCATCGAAACGCTTTTCCGCAATCAGGCGCTTCTGGCCTATTCGCAACTCGACACGGGCCGCACCGTACTTGCGGAGGGTTTCCGCGCCGAGAACCAGGCGGCGCAGTTGGGCTACGACCGTATCCTCTTGGGGGAACAGCGCGCCGCCCAAGCGGAGCGCCTCCGGTCGCTGCTTAACTTGCCTCCCGGCTCCGGCATCGGGACGATCCGACAGGCGCCGGTTTACGCGCTCAGCAGGGATCTGCCCGATCTCTATCGCCGCGCCGAAGCGTACAGCGAGATGTTGCGCGTGAAGGGGCTGGAAATCGAGCGGGCCGAGTATGAGGCGTACCTGGCGCAGCTCTCGCGTCTGCCCGACTTTTCACTGGGCGCCATGTTGGAGCGCGCCGGCGGCGGCCTGGACGACATGCTCCTCGGCCTTGTCGCCGCCAATCTTCCCATCTGGGAGCAGCGCAACCGCGCCCTCGTGCGCGAGCGCGACGTCATGGCCGAAGCCATGCGCCGCGAGGCGCTGGATGAGGCCAACCGCGTGCGGCAGATGGCCGCCGAAGCCTACTTCTCCGCGCGCCTCTCCCAGCGCCTTGCGCAACTCTACGCCGAAACGCTCCTCCCCCAGGCCGAGGCGGTCATGCGGCAGGCCGAAATCGACTTCCGCGCCGACCTGACGTCCTTTTCCAGCGTACTGGAAACAACTATTGCCTACCATAACTTTGCTCTTAGTTACTACCGCGCTCGCGCGGACTACGGCCAGGCCGTGGGAAGGCTGGAACGCGTCCTGGGCACGACCGCCGGGGAGGGACCGCAGCCATGATGGGCTACCGTCTCTCCAACCGGGCACGGCCCTCTTGTACTCAACAGGGTACATCTTCCCCCCAGGTACCACCCTTTTGTACTCAAAAGGGTGCAATGCCGTTGGCTCTCTTGCTTCTCTTGTTTCTGACGGCCTGCGACGGACACTACCGCAGCGCCTTGCGGGACTACCGGGCCGCCGAGCCGACGGCCTTCCATCGGCAGACGCTGGAGTGGACCTCGAAGGCCGTTGACGATGCAACGCCAACTGTGGAACTGGAGGCGGCGTTATCACGGTTAGCTCCGGCCACGCCGAGCGCGGAAGTGTTTGTTGATGTCGCCGCCGCCGTGCTGGGGAGGGAGCGCGAAGGGCTTGCTTCGGACATCGCCGCCGCGTCCGCCGCCATCGATGCCTGGCTGGGCGGCGCATTGCAGTGGCGGGCGCTGGCGGTCGCCGTGGCGGTACACAATCCGTCGGTGCGCGCCGCGGGTGAGCGCTGGCAGGCATCGCTGCGGCAGTACAGCCAGGCCGAGTTTCTGGAGACGCTCATCAACCAATATCGCACGTTCACCCGCTACCTCGAGGTTGATGCCGGAAGTACGCTCGATAAAACTATGATACAATCCTACTTTCCCTATCCGGCGACGATTGCGCTCAAGGGCGAGATGATCCGGCAGGAAGTGCGCATGGCGGAGCTGGAGTGGCAGGAGGCGTTGCGCGAGGCGCTCATGTCGGCGGGGAGGGCGTTCTTCGAGTACCAGTACCTGGTGCGGGCGGAGCGCACCACGCGCGAGAACGTGAGGATCGTCGAGGACCTCTTGCGAGTCGTTGAGGAGCAGTACCGGTCCGGCTCGGGATCGCAGGCGGACTTCTTGCGCGTGCAGACGGAATTGGAGCGGCAGCGCAACATGCTGTTGGACCTGAGCGCGCGTCGTCTGGCGGCGGTTGCCGAGTTGAACGGACTTTTGGACCGGGCGCCCGACGCGCGGCTGGGAGCGCCTGTCGATGAGGACTTCGCTCTCATAGTTGGACAAAGGGAAGAGTTGATGCAAATTGCGCTGGCGCGCCGGCAGGAGGTGGGAATGGCGGAGTCCAAGGTGGCGCGCACCGCGGCGGCGATTCGCATGGGCCAGGTGATGAATCGGCCGCTTGCCGCGCGCGGCTACAGCATGTTGGAGCGCGGCATGATGCCCGAGGCGTCGTTCGGCGAGTCGGCCATGCCTTATGGAATCATGGAGAAGGTGCAGGACCGGCCCGATTACGCGCAGGCGGAGGCGTACTTGTCGGAGATGGAGGCGCGGCGGGTAGCCCAGGAGTCGGCGCTGGCGGCGGCCCGCTCCGAGACGCGCGCGATGGTTCTGGCTTGGCTGGCGGAGTTGGACATGGCCCGCCGCCAGGTGGCGCTCGTCTCCGAGGTAGTACTGCCGCAGAATCGCTCGACCTATGAGACTTCGCTGTCGGCGTACACGGCGGGACGCATTTCGTTCATCGACCTTCTGGACGCCGAACGCGGGTGGTTGGCGGCGCGCCTGGAACTGGACGAAGCCCGCCGCGACCTGAACGTGACGCTTCTACGCTACGCCGAAGTCACGGGCGGGTTTGCAGGGTGAGAACGCGTGCCCTCCGCGGCGTCCTGGCACGCATACTTTCCTGCCTTTCGCGACAAGCTTTCACTACCGGGGAACGCAAGGGAAAGACGCAAGGGAAAAAATGCCTTGTCCATGCGACTGATCATGCTACATTGCGTGCCTGCGTGATTCGACATACGCGGCTTCCGAGAAGGGGACGACATGAGCGCCATTATCGTGGTACCGACCATTCGGCACGAGAGCATCAAGTCTTTTATTTCAGCGTGGAAAGACCAGTTTGCGCCCGAATTAATATTCGTGGTCGAAGACAACCCTGAACCGACCTTTGACATTGACGCTCCCAACGTCAGGCATTTCAGTTGGCGCGATATTGAGACGGATCTGGGAAAGAAGGCCTGGATCATTCCGCGGCGGACGGACTGCGTGCGCTCATACGGTTATTACAGGGCCTGGCTGGAAAAACCGGATGTTATCATCACGCTTGCCGATGACTGTTACCCGCTTGAGGAGGATTTCGTCACACGACACAGAGCCGCCTTGGGGGAACGCCAACCTGATCACGCCTGGGTTTCCACCGGTCGCGGAGTTCTCCCGCGTGGCGTTCCTTATTTCAACCACGAGAGACGCTGGCCGGTGGCGTTGAATCACGGTCTTTGGAAGGGAATCCCCGATTTCGATGCCGTGACGCAACTTGCCTCGGAGCGAACACGGTTGGAGTTTGAGCCGATACAGCAGATTATCCCCGTCGGAAAGTACTTTCCCATGTGCGGCATGAATGTCGCATTTCGGCCGGAAGCGGTACCCGCTCTGTATTTTCTCCTCATGGGACGCGACTATGAATATGATCGCTTTGGCGATATATGGTGCGGCGTCATATTCAAGAAGATTTGCGACCATCTTGGATACGCCGTCGCCTCCGGCAGTCCGATTATCGCGCACCAGCGGGCTTCTAACGTGTGGGCGAACCTGGCCAAAGAGAGTCCTGGACTCCCCGTTAACGAGCGTTTTGGGTGGTTGTGGACGAGGTGAGCTCACGGCGGATTCGTTTGAACTGCGTACGCGGAACTCGCCGAGAGCTTTCTGCCCTGATGGGGAGTATTGGACCAAAGCGCGCGCATGCGGGAATGGTCGGATTTGTTCTGTAATCCAGCCCTTCCGGTGGGAATGGTCGCCCGGGCATGGAGGCGACGTGAGTGGTCCTGTGTTTGCGCAACCTGCCGTTGCGCGCGTACAGTACGGTTTTGACGACGTCCAGGATACCCTTCCCGATCGCGGCAACGCTGTAATTTTCCAGGTAGTTTTGATACGCGTTGTCGGCGATGCGACGTCGCAACGCCGGGTCATTCCGCAACTTAAGGATGGCCTCCGCAAGGCTGGCGGGGTCCGCCATGTTGGCCAATACGGCGTTTTCTCCGTCGATGAGGGCTTCCGCGCTTGCCGTCGAGCGGCCGGATATGAGCGGCTTATGCAACGCCATGATCTCATACGCCTTGGTGGGAATCACGCGATCGGCTTTCCCCGTCGAACCGAACGCGCCAAGACAAACGTCCGCGCCGGCAAGGATCCCGATCAGATCCGATTGAGGCATGAAACCAAGAAAGCGTAGATTGGGCAATTTCAGGGATGCGGCCAGCTGTTGTACTTGCGCGCATTCGCCGCCGCCGCCAATCAAAAGAAACTGGATGTCGGGATAATTGGTTAAGAGGCTGGCGGCTTCCACGATATAGCGCGCCCCGTGGAGCGGGAGGTATCCGCCTGCATACGCGACCACAAAGGCGTCGCTCTGCGGTTTTTCCGGCAACGGCCTGAAGATCGCCTCGTCCGCTCCACTGGGAATCTTGAAAAACTTCGCGGCCGGCAACTTATAGCAATCAACGAAGTACTGAATGTAGGCATTGGTGTCCAGCAGAACTGCGTCCGCGACGCGCAACGCCGCCTTTTCGAGAACGAAAAGCAGGCGAGCCATGGCGCTCTTCGGCGGTACCAGCCTTCGATCGTGCACAGCTGTATCGTGAATCGACAAAAAGGCGTCCAACAGCACCGGCTTGCCGGTAATCTTCCCCAGCGCCCTGGCGAGAAACACGTCCACGTGGCCGAAATAACAACAGAGGATACAATCGGCACGCCGTCCCTTGCGAAAAAACTGGAACAACAGCGATACCCACGCGCAGACGTACTTCAGCAGGATCCAAACTAAGCGCAAGCCGCCACGCGTCGTCACCGCGACCTTTTCCTCCACGCCGCGACCCTTCCAGACGCGAAAGCTGCAGAAGGTGACAGAAACACCCGCGGCGCGAAGTCCGCGAATGAGCAGATTATTTCGTGGCAGTGATGGATCGGAGGTCCCGAACACGCAGACCTCAATCCCGCCAGGCGCGGCGGCCTCGGCTGTGCGCGGCGTCGCCTGCATTGACACGCCTTCCCCCCTCCGCGTGCGTGCGCCGGCGCTAAAGCGACTGACCGCCGCAAAGGCGCCCGCAAGAGCCAGTTCCACCGCCGTGTTGACCAGCCTCGCCAAGAGCACGCCGACGATGACAACGGGGAGTGGAACATAGTGGGGCAAGAGCAGAAAGAACACAGCTTCCCGAACGCCGATGCCGCTCGGCGCAAATACGGCTACCATCCCCGCCAGACCCGCCGCATAGTTTACCGCAGTCAGCAGGGGATAATGGTGGAGACTCAAGGGAGTCAATGCACCGATCACAAAGTAAAAGCCCAGGCCATGAAACAGTCCCACCACGACATACGCGCCCACGAGTTGCAGTATGAACCAGTATGAGGGAACGTGGTCAATGGGTGAACGCCCGAGCCACAACAAAATGCGATTGGCGGCCGAGATCAGGAATCTCGGCCACAGAAGCAGCAACAGCACTCCGGCGCCGGCTGCAAAAAACCCTCGCAATTGAGCCGCTTCCTCGTCCGGCGCCAGCGCAAAACCGGCGAATACCAGCAGGCAACCGGCGGCAAAGTTGGCCAGGTATTCAAACGTGATGGCAAGCGCGACTTTGCTCTTGGGATGCCCCTCGTAGGCGTCGATCCGCACCAGATACAACCCGATCTTGCCGGGGACGTACTTGCCCAATTGCGACACGAAAAAACCCCTGGCCGCCGTCAGCCAATGGGCGCGCAGGCCCAGCGAACCGGCCAATCGGTTCCACACCAGCAACATTCCAATGAAAGCAAGGACGATGGACAAAAAGCCGTAAAGGAGCTGGGGGTAACTCAGTTGAAAGTCGTGTCTGGAGATTTCGCTGACGTTTCGTATGACGAAGTAGGCGACCGCGAACAGCACAACCGCCAACAGTGAACGGCTGTAGACCTTGCGATAGCGGCGGAAATCAGGGGCCACTACTCCTGCCCCCTGAGGTGCCGATTCGCCTCCATGTCAAACAGCATGGCAAACAGGATCGACTGGAATCCCATGAAGGTGCAGAACACGATGGTCAGCGCGTTGATGGGCGGGATTCTGCCTTCTGTCGCCCACATGTAGAACATGCGCGCGATCAGCGGCACGTCCAACAGCAGCAAGAGGAACCCGAACGCGTAAAAGAGCACCAGCGGATGGAAGTCGCGGATCACGTACTTCTGCCACATACGGCGCAGAAACAGCCGCAGGATCAGAAACGAAAGCGAAAAGACCACCTTCGAGAGCTTGATCCCGCTCTTCTCCCCGATGCCGTATACCGGATTGACGGGCACGTCGACGACCCGCATGTTGTAAATGTTGCAGGTGACGAGAAAATCATTGGGCATACCGTAGCGAGGATAAATCTCCTCCAGCGGCAGGAGATGCAGGGCCTTCCTGTTAAGCGCCGTGTAGCCCGTCTGCGAGTCGGTGACGTGCCAGTAGCCCGAAGCGATCTTGGTCAGGAAGGTGAGAGCCGAATTGCCCAGGTAGCGGCTGTGGGGAATCTTCCTCCAGGCCTCGCCGGTCACGAGGCGATTGCCCTTGGCGTAATCGACGCGATCTTCGACCACGGGGTCCAGGAGATTGGGCAGGTCGGCGGGGTCCATCTGGCCGTCACCCGCCATGACCACGGCGATGTCCACGTCGTGCTCGCGACACCAGACGTAGCCGGTACTGATGGCGCCGCCCACGCCGCGATTGACCTCGTGCCTGATAAGCAGGATGCGCGGATTGCGGGCGGCCAGGTCGGCGACGATGTCCGGCGTCCGGTCCTCTGAGAGGTCGTCCACCACGACGACGTGGTCGATGAAGTCGGGCATGGTCGTCACGGTACGCGCGATCAGGACTTCTTCGTTATACGCGGGTACCACGACGGCGATACGCTTACCTCGGTACATGGCAATTCAACCGGCCTTCCCTTTCCGCCCAACCTTCTCTCCCGTCTGCCACGCCACAACTACACCCTCCCGGCGCGACAAGCAACCCCAAAATTCGCAAGCGGTTGCGGCGCCTGCCCGGTTCACTCCGGCGCCGTTCGGGAGCGGAAAGAAAGGTTGACGCGCCCTCAACCGGCCACTAGTATCCCCCTGTTTTTTGACGCCCGCAACCCCTTGGGTGCGGCTCATGTCTCGTTCCGACAGGTGTCCTCGTCATGCAAGTACCTCTGCTGGACCTTCGCGCGCAGCTTACCGGACTGGAAAAGGAGATCAAGGCGGCCTTCAACGAAGTCGTGGACTCGACGCGTTACATCATGGGCCCCAAGGTCGAGGAATTGGAGAAGGCCATCGCTGCGTATTGCGGATGCGCCCACGGCATTGGAGTCTCGTCGGGAACGGACGCGCTGCTGGTGTCGCTGATGGCCCTGGGAGTAGGTCCGGGCGACCTGGTCGTGACCACGCCCTATTCTTTTTTCGCCACGGCCGGGGTGGTCGCTCGTTTGGGAGCGCGGCCCGTGTTCGTGGACATCGACCCGGCTACCTACAACATGAGTCCGGCGAGGCTGGCGGAGTGGTTTTCCCGGGCCGGCGCCGAGGCGGACAAGGTCAAGGCCATCATGCCCGTGCATCTCTACGGCCAGTGCGCGGACATGAACCCCAGCCTGGCGCTGGCGGCGGAGCGCGGCATTCCCGTCGTGGAAGACGCGGCGCAGGCCATCGGCGCCGGCTATCCGGGCCAGGCCGGCGTCGCCAAGGCCGGCAGCATGGGCCGGCTGGGTTGCTTCTCCTTCTTTCCCAGCAAGAACCTGGGCGCGGTCGGCGACGGCGGCATGGTGACGACCAACGATGCCGCGCTGGCTGAAAAGGTCGCCCGCCTGCGCAATCACGGCGCCAAGCCCAAGTATTATCACGCCATGATCGGCGGCAACTTCCGCCTCGACCCCATCCAGGCGGCGGTCCTGCTGGTCAAGTTCCCCCATCTGGAGGACTGGCACGCAGCGCGGCGGAAGAACGCCGCCTACTACGACGCGCATCTGAACGTTCCCGGCGTCAAGAAGCCGGTCGCCGTCTACGGGCGCGAGCACCACATCTATAATCAGTACGTGATCTCCGTCCCCGCGCGGCGCGACCAACTGCGCGAGTTTCTCAACCAGCACAAAATCGGGACTGAGGTCTACTACCCGGTACCGTTCCATCTTCAGGAATGCTTTGCCTACCTGGGCTATCGCAAGGGGGAGTTTCCCGAGAGCGAACACGCGGCGGAGCACACCGTCGCGTTGCCCATCTATCCCGAGCTGACCGCGGAGATGCAGGACTACGTGATCGAGACGATTGGAAAGTTCCATGACTAAACGAATTTGCGTCGTCGGCGCGGGCCGATGGGGAAAGAATCACGTCAAGACGCTGGCGGGCCTGGGATGTCTGGGGGGTATCGTCGATCCCGACGCGGAGGGGCGGCGCGCGCTGGCGGAGAGTCATCCGCAGGCGCGCGTCTTCGCCGCTCTGCCGGAGGCGCTGGCCTGCGGCTTTGACGGCTACACCGTCGCCACGCCCGCGGAAACCCATTGCCAGATCGCCGCCGCCATCCTGGAGGCGGGCTTTCCCGTGCTGGTCGAGAAGCCGCTAGCCCTCAGCTCCGCCGAGGCCCGCCGCCTGGCCGAACTGGCGAAGAAGAAAAACGTCAACCTCATGGTCGGCCACGTGCTGCTCTTCCATCCAGCCATCCGCAAGATCAAGCAGCTGATCGAGGCCGACAAGATCGGCCGTCTCCAGTATCTCTACAGCAATCGCCTCAACCTGGGCACGGTCCGCAAGGAGGAGAACATCCTCTGGAGCTTCGCGCCCCACGACATCTCGATCTTTCAGTATTTCATCGGCAAGCGCCCCACCGAAATCGTCTCGCGCGGCGGGATTTTTCTCCAGCCCAACATCCACGACACCACCATGACGGTTCTCGCCTACCCGGGCGCCGTGGTGGGACACATTTTCGTCTCCTGGCTGCATCCCTACAAAGAACATCGGCTGGTACTCATCGGCAGCAAGGGGATGCTGTCGTTCGACGATGCGTCGGATGACAAGAACATTCACTTTTACGAAAAGGGCATCGACTGGGTGCAAGGCGAGCCGAAGAAGCGGGAGGGTCCGACGGAGGCGATCCAGTACAGCCGGGCGCAACCGCTGACGGAGGAGCTGGCGTACTTCGTGGATCGAATCGGCGCCGGGACGGTGCAAATCGCCGGCGCCGAGAGCGCCGTGGAAGTGCTGGAGATCCTGGAGGAGGCGACCCGCTCGCTCCTGTCGCCCGCGCCCGCGCCCGCGCCCCGGCCTGCGGAAAAGAAGCAATACTTCGTGCATCCCACTAGCTTCGTGGATGAGAACGTCGAAATCGGTGAGGGCACGAAAATCTGGCACTTTTCGCACATTCAGTCCAACACGCGCATCGGGAAAAACTGCTCCTTCGGCCAGAACGTGAACGTGGGCAACAACGTGGTGATCGGGGACCACGTGAAGGTGCAGAACAACGTCTCGATCTACGAGGGCGTGATCCTGGAGGATTACGTCTTCTGCGGCCCCTCGATGGTGTTCACCAACATCCTCTTTCCGCGCTGCAAGTATCCGCAGCGCGGCTCACAGTTTTATCTCAAGACGCTGGTAAAGGAGGGGGCCTCCATCGGGGCCAACGCGACCATCGTGTGCGGCCACACGCTGGGGCGGCACTCGTTCATCGGTGCCGGGGCGGTCGTGACGCGCGACGTACCGGACTACGCCCTGATGGTCGGCGTGCCCGCCCGGCGCGTTGGCTGGTGTGCGAATGCGGGCAGGTCCCGCCAAGTTCAAAGACCGCGTGGCCTGCCCCAAGTGCAAACTGGAGTACGCGCTGGAGACGAGACGCTGCGCCCTGCATCGTCTTGATCGTTGCTTGCTCGCGGAGCCTATTCCTCCACAACTGTTGCATGCGCTCCCGAGTCCTC
The DNA here is from genome assembly GCA_015075175.1 of bacterium. GTDB lineage: Bacteria > Hinthialibacterota > Hinthialibacteria > H5-UNCL2 > H5-UNCL2 > H5-UNCL2. Next base: position 157,152 of record JABTUV010000003.1, on the reverse strand, counting down.
GTTGTTGGGAGGCAGGGGAGGCATCGAGTCCTGGGAAAGGGATCGGCTCCGTTGGTCTTGCGGCGGCGTCGCGTCGGAGACGCGGCTGGAGATCGCGTGCGCTCTGATCGCCCGTCGGCGGCGCGCCGGTATCCGGGAATGCACTAACGAAGAGATTCTGGACCATCATGCTCATCAGCCTGGAAGGACTGGAGGGGTGCGGCAAGAGTACCCAGCAGAAGCGGATTCTCGACTATCTTGAGAGGCGAGGCATGGCGGCGCGGGGATTCGTCGATCCGGGACGCACGCCGCTGGGAGAGGCCATCCGGGAGATCCTCTTGTCGCCGGAGAGCTCGCTGGGCGACCTGTCGGAGCTGTTCCTCTTCGCCGTTGCGCGGCGGCAACTGATCCGCGAGTGTATTCGGCCCGCGCTGGCGCGCGGCGAAGTGGTCGTCCTGGATCGCTATTACGATTCCACCACGGCCTACCAAGGTTTCGGGCGCGGCATCGACATGACCCTGGTGGAGGAAATCCATCGTGAGGTCGTGGGACCGACGCGCCCGGAGCTGACGCTGATCTTCGACGTGGACCCCGAAGTAGGCCTGGGCCGCACGCGCGGAAAGCACAAGCCCAACGCCACCAACGGCCAACTGGATCGCATCGAGGCCTCGGGCCTGGACTTCCTGCGGCGCGTGCGCGAGGGGTATCTGGCGATCGCCGCGGCGGAACCTGAGCGTTGCGTGGTCATCCCCGTGGTGGGCGACGAAGACGAGGTGTTCGCCCGCGTCCAGCCGGTCCTCAGCCGGCGCCTCGACAAATGAGCCGACTCGTGGCATGATAAGGTCATATCACGAGTAACGAGGGTAGGGATTTATGCGCATTCTGACGTTGTGTTCGATCGTCGCGGGACTCTTCGCGCAGGCGTATGCCGCGGAAGTGGAACTGGCGCGGGGCGGAAGAGTCTCCGGCTGGGTGACGGTACGCAGCGGCTGGCGCAATCAGCCCGTAGCCACGGTCGCCTCGGAGGCGCGCCGCTGGCAGTTCGACCTGGTCGACGTGCGGCGCATCACGGTTTCCGAGGAGGATCACGTGCTGGCGACGCGTATGCGGGACCTGCGCGAGCGGCCCGCCGAAAACTCCCGTTCCGTCGCCCTGGTCTATCCCGGCTTTGAGTTCCAGATTCTCAAGGAGGAAGGCGCCTGGTTGCAGGTCAAGGGGTTTTCCGAGGGCGACGTGGGCTATATCCCCAAGGAGGCCACGTCGCGGGAAGTGCGATTTACGACCACGACTCCGCAGCCGGCGGAACGACCCGCGGACGCAACCCCGCCCGCCGATGCCTCGCCGGAAGCGCCGGCCGACAGCCCCAAGTCCGCCAGCCCGGAAAAGCCCTCCGCCACGCCGTAACGCGGTGGCAGGGTAGCGCCGGCATCCTGCCGGCTTGCGTGACGGCATCCTGCCGGCACGCTTCGTATCCAAGAGTCGCCACGCACTGCAATTTTGAGGGCGGAGTAGACGGGCCGTGAAGCGCAGCGGCGAGACGCCACCCGCGCAAGCCGGCGAGACGCCGGCGTTACGTCACGCGCGGCGGCTGCGGCGCAGCAATGAGCGCTGGCGCGGCGTCAAAAGCACTTCGTGCACGATGATGGCGTTGATGACCGGATCGTCGTGAAAGACCAGCGGCGGACGCGCCGGCGCGGCGGGGCGCTCCTGCCGGATTCTTAACCGGCGCGGACGGCGAGGCTCCGCCGGGGCGGCGGGAACCTCGGCGACCGTGGCGGCGGCCGGTTCGGGTCGCGGCATGGCCGGTTGCGGCCTGGGTTTCGGCTTGGGGCGCGGCGCGACCGGCTCTCGCGGGACTTCCGCCATGCCACGCGGCGGGGGAGGGAGAATCTCCTCGGGAATCCCCAAACGCCGCGCAATCTCGCGCAGCGGATCCTCGACCGGCGGAGCCTCGGTTTCCTCCGTCTGCGCGCTTTGCGGCAGGGACCGCGGCGGGACCGGCTCGCCGAGCGGCGGCCGCTTCTCCTCCATCACCACGCTGCGCGTCTCGACCGACTCGGGGCGTCGCTCGGCGGCCTGCCGCTGCTCTTGCGACAGGCTCTTGCGCCGTTGCAGTTCCTGCCGCCGCTTGCTCCAGGCATCCGCCAAGGCTCCTCCCACGACTAGAAGAAAGAGCAACAGCGGGCCGAATCCATCTGCCGTAAACGGCGCCATCATTCCGCCCTCGTCAGGTCGTCTCTTCGGGCGATTTTCCCGAGGGCGGTCGCACCGAATCACCGATGTTGCCGCGCATCTGGGTGTCCGCGATGATGTTCTTCATCTGGTAATAGTCCATGATGCCCAGGTTGCCGGCGCGGAAGGCCTCGGCCATGGCCTTGGGGACCTCGGCTTCCGCCTCGACCACGCGCGCGCGCATCTCCTGCACCAGCGCCTTCATCTCCTGCTCGCGCGCCAAAGCCATCGCCTTGCGCTCTTCCGCCTTGGCCTGGGCGATCTGCTTGTCCGCGTTGGCCTGGTCGATCTGCAGCTTGGCGCCGATGTTCTCGCCCACGTCCACGTCGGCGATGTCCACCGAGAGGATCTCAAACGCGGTACCCGCGTCCAGGCCCTTCTGCAGGATGGTCTTGGAGATCCTGTCGGGGTTTTCGAGCACCTCCTTGTGGCTGGCGCAGGAGCCGATGGTAGTGACGATGCCCTCGCCCACGCGGGCGATGATGGTCTCCTCGGTGGCGCCGCCGATCAGGCGCGAGAGGTTGGTGCGCACGGTGATGCGGGCCTTGGCGCGCAGCTGGATGCCGTCGCCGGCGACCGCCTCGACGGTGTTCTTGCCCATCGACTTGGAGGGATCGGGCGCGTCGATCACTTTGGGCTTGACCGACATGGCCACGGCCTCCAGCACGTCGCGGCCCGCCAGATCGATGGCGCAGGCGTGTTTGAACTCCAAAGGCAGGCGGGCGCGGTCGGCCATGATCATGGCCTTGACCACCTTGCTGGGATTGCCCCCCGCCAGGTAGTGCGACTCCAGCTGGCGGGTCGTCATGTTGAGTTCAGCCTGGCGGGCGGCGATGAGCGGGCGCACGATCACCGCGGGGGGTACCTTGCGCAGGCGCATGGTGATGAGTTCGAAGATGCCCACGCGCGCGCGCGCGAAGTTGGCCTCGATCCACAGTCGCACCGGGACCAACCACATGAAGAAGATGATGGCGACGATGAAGACCAGTATGATGAGAAACGGAACGAGCAGGTCGCTGGCACTGGTGGGCGGCATGTTGTTCTCCCTTCAATCGGCGGAGACGAGGGTCCTCCGCGGCGTTAAGCTTCTGTCACGACAAGCGAGTTCATCTCGGTACCGGTCACGACGACCTTGCGCCCGGCGGGGATGAACTGGCCGGTCGCCAGGGCGTCGTAAGGCTCTCCGTCGACCTGCACGCGCCCGGCGGGACGGAGATCGGTCAAAGTCACGCCCGTCCGGCCTACGAGGGCGGCGACGGGGCTGGGGGCGTTGGGCCGGTTGCCGATGCGCTCCGGATCCAGGAACGCCCGACGGGCCAGGCGCGTCCGGGCGATCACCTGGTAGCCGACGATCACGACCAGGGTCGCGGACAACAGCGACGAAATCAGCGCGGTCGTTCCCGCCGCCGCCCCATGCTGATAGTACGTGATTCCGACCCCGATGGCCAGGATAATTCCGCCGCAGGTCGCCAGGATGCCCCCGGGAAGAAAAACATCGATGATGATGAGAATGAAGCCTATCAGGTAGACGAGGAAAAGACTCCAGAAACCCATGGCAGCGTGTCGCCTCCACAGCGGTCAATTGCCCGTACAATAGCACTGTTTGACGAAAGCTGCAATTTCGACAATGGTGATGCTGCAAACGCCCGCCGTGCCGGTCATTTCGACCGAAGGGAAAAATCCTGCTTCGGAGCGTTCCGGCCCTGGGTTCCGCCGGGGGATTTCTCCCTTCGGTCGAAATGACAGCGTGCGGTGGTCGAAATGACAGCGTGCGGGGGTCGAAATGACAGCGTGCGGGGGTCGAAATGACAGCGTGCTGGGTCGAAATGACAGACGCTTGAGCACGAGGTCGCAGACCAGCGCGTGCTGAATGTCCTGTCGTCCGCGCCCCGTCAAGGTTTGACCGCGCCGTCGGGCTTGCACACGCTGCACGGCGTATAGCCCTGCTTTTTGGCTTCCTCCCGCGAGATGGCGATCTTGCTTTTGGCCAGCGAGCGACAGCCGTCGCGATGGTATTTCTTGCCGCTCTTGGTGATGTAAACCGTGCTTGACTTGGGCGCCTCCCTGGGCGCGGGCGACTCCGCTCCGCACGCGGCCGTAGAGGCCAACCCGAGCACCACCACGATTGCGAGGGCGATTCCTCTTTTCATGGAGAACACCTCCGCCATGACGCGAGCCTGCAGCGTTGGGAACGAAAAGCTCGGTTTCTCTTTGCCTACTTTCTCTTTCCCAAAGAGAAAGTAAGTACGCCCGGCAGGACTTGAACCTGCGACCTTCAGTTTAGGAAACTGCCGCTCTGTCCAGCTGAGCTACGGGCGCATGAAGGAAGGATAGCACGCGCGCCTGCGCGACGGAAGCGCGGCGTGCGGGGAAGCAGCCGTGAGAATCCACGGCCGCAAACCGCGCCGAGCTGCTTCAGGCGGTCATCGCGGTTCCGGTGGAATCGAGCTGTCATTTCGACCGCACCACACTGTCATTTCGACCGAACCACACTGTCATTTCGACCGAAGGGAGAAATCTTCACCGCCGTTACGGCAGGTCCAAAACGAGGCAGAAGATTTCTCCCTTCGGTCGAAATGACAGCTACATCGCCAAGTGAAACAAGCTGCATCTGCACCCCGTGTAGGGCGGTCAGTATCGGATGAGCGAGAAGAGGGGCAGGTCGGCGAACTTCTTGCGCCCCTCCAGGGACGCCAGCTCGATCACGAACGCCAGCCCGACCACATCGCCGCCGACCTTGCGCACCAGCTCGACCACGCCATGCGCGGTCCCGCCGGTCGCCAGCAGGTCATCCACCACCAGCACGCGCGCGCCCGCCGGGATGGCGTCCTTGTGCATCTCCAGCGTGTCCGTGCCGTATTCCAGCTCGTAGGAGATGGAGACGGTTTCGGCGGGCAGTTTGCCCGGCTTGCGCACGGGGACGAAAGGAAGTCCGAGCTTGTAGGCGAGGGGGGCGGCGAAGATGAAGCCGCGCGCCTCCATGGCCACGACCAGCTCGGGCCGCACCTCCTTGACCGCTTCGGCCAGCCGGTCGACGGCTGTCGCAAACGCCGCCGGGTGGCCCAGGAGCGGCGTGATGTCCTTGAAGAGAATCCCCTCCACGGGAAAATCGGGAACGTCGCGGATATGCGCGGACAGGTCGATGCTGCGGGTCATGCGGTACTCCCTCTTACGTAGTCGCGCGCCGTGCTGCGCTTTTATGGACTGCGGTTGCTTGCTGCGGCGACGCCTGCCGGCAGGGATGCCCGCGGTGCAGGGCGTCACGAAATCAGGTCTTCTTCCGTAATCGAGTGGGCGTCGGCGTGGGAGCGCAGCGCCGCCAGCGCCTGGCTCTGAATCTGCCGCACCCGTTCGCGCGAGAGGTTCAGCTTTCTGCCCACCTCCTCCAGCGTGTAGAGATTGCCGTCCTCAAAGCCGAAGCGGAGACGGATCACCTGCTTCTCCCGCTCGGGCAGGGCGGACAGCATGCGGATGAGGTTCTCATTGCGACTGCGCAGCTGGATGCCCACGTCGGGCCGGTAGGAGTGATCGGCGAGGAACGGCCGCACCTCCACGTCGTCGTCATCGGCCATCAGGTACTCGAGCGTGGTCGGGCAGAGGAGCATCTCCAAGGCCTCGCGCGACTCCTTGGGCGAGAAGGGGAGCGCGGCCAGCACTTCGTCCACGCGGGGACGGCGGCCCAGCTTGCCCTGCAACTCCTCGAACACCCGCCGGCACTTGTTGAGCCGCTCGGCCTTGTGCATGGGCAATCGCACCAGGCTGCTCTGGTGCATGACGGCGCGGTGGATGGCCTGGCGAATCCACCAGACCGCATAAGTACTGAAGCGGCACTTGCGCGCCGCTTCGTACTTCTCCAGGGCCTTCATCAGCCCGATATTGCCCTCTTCAATCAGGTCCAGCAACGGAATCCCGCTGCGCACGTAACGCTTGGCGATGCTGACCACGAGCCGCAGATTGGCCAGGATCAACTGCCGCCGAGCCTTTTCATCCCCCCGCGCAATCCGCTCCAGCAGGTCGGCTTCCTCCCGGGGCGTAAGAAGCGGAATCTGGCTGATGTCCTCCAGGTACTGCCGGACCAACCGGCTGTCGTCAAAGGGCGTGCTCATTCCCGCTGGGGCTCGGTTGCGCTCATGGCCTAGCGATTGCGCTTCATCTTGCGACGAGCGTTCCGCCTGGCGATCTCCATCTTGCGTTTCTTCTTCACGCTCGGCTTCTCGTAATACTCGTGGCGGCGGATTTCGGCCTTCAGGCCCGACTGCTCGCAGAGTCTCTTGAAGCGCTTGAGCGCGTTGTCGATCGGTTCACCATCGGTGACGGTCACCTCGATACCCGGCATTCCACGTCACCTCCTTTGCCTCTCACGTTGGCTCCACGGCGATTCAACCTGCGCACACCACTCATGCCCTCGTGCCTGTCAAGCGGTATTGCGGCTCAGAACCACGCTTTCAGGCATAAACAAAATGATATTATTTGCTTTATTTTATTTTTGGAGGCCCGCGAGCGGCGCACCGTGAAAATCCAACATCCGTCTGCAATTGCAGAAGATATTTCAACATGGCTCACATCCGCCTGAAGCCATGGCGCAGATAGACCATCGGTGCAATAGGTTGTGGATAAATTGTTGATTTCCTATCAATGATTCGCGCCAATACGACGGTTGTGATAGATTTTGCCTTTTCTGCGAGCACTTGAAAGGCGGTAGCCGGCCGTCTATTGTCGCCTATAGGTTGAATCGGGAACGAGGTTCGGCGTGAAGGTTTACCTGGCTCAAATCAATACGACGGTGGGCGACCTGTGCGGCAATCGCGAACGCATCCTGGCTGCATTGGCGGCGGGAGAGGCGGCCGGTGCCGAGCTGGTCGTCACGCCGGAAATGGCCCTGCCCGGTTATCCGCCCCAGGACCTCTTGGAACGGGCCGATTTCATCCGCGCCGCCCAGGAACGGCTGGCCGAAATGGCCCCGCGCACGGGTCGCACGGCGCTTCTCGTGGGCACGCTCTGGCCCAACGCCGGTCCGGGACGCACCGTGCACAACGCCGCCGTGCTGCTCCACGAAGGCCGCGTGGTCAGCTGGCACGCCAAGTCGCTTCTACCCACGTATGATGTCTTCGACGAGGACCGCTATTTCGAGCCGGCCGGGAGCGTCCATCCCACGACGGTCCACGGCGTCAGGTTGGGCGTGACCGTCTGCGAGGACATCTGGAACGAGCTGGAAATCGGGGCGCGGCGGCGCTATCGCGCCGACCCCGCGGGCGAACTCGTCCGGCAGGGGGCGGAGGTCGTCGTCAACCTGTCGGCCTCGCCCTTCGAACTGGGCAAGCCGAAGTACCGATCGGAACTGGTGCGCAACCTGGCGTTGCGATTGGGGCGGCCCGTGCTGCAAGTGAACCTGGTAGGGGGCAACGACAGCCTGATCTTTGACGGCAGCAGTTGCGGCTACGGACCGGATGGTACGCTCCTGGGCCGGATAGACCCGTTCTGTGAAGGCGGGACGCTGATCAATCTTTCCGACAACCAATCGCAGCTGGCGATGCCGGACCTGCCCGAACCGGAGTGGGCCTGCCGGGCACTGGTTCTGGGACTGGCTGACTACGCGCGCAAGTGCGGCTTTGGCGAGGTGTTATTGGGGCTGTCCGGCGGCATCGACTCGGCCCTGGTCGCCGTTTTGGCGGCCCGGGCGCTCGGACCCGAGCACGTGCTGGGCGTCTCCATGCCCTCGCGCTACTCGTCGGAGGGCAGCGTCGCCGACGCCCGCGCGCTGGCGGAGAGACTGGGAATCGCCTTCAAGGTCATCCCCATCGAGCCCATGTACCAGGCCTTTCTCGGACAGCTCATGCCGCACTTTGAAGGGCGCGGTTTCGACGTGACCGAAGAGAACCTGCAAGCGCGCATCCGCGGAACGCTCCTCATGGCGCTCTCCAACAAGTTCGGCTGGATGGTGGTGTCCACCGGCAACAAGAGCGAGATGGCCACGGGCTACGCCACGCTCTACGGCGACATGCGGCGGACTGGCCGTAACTGGCTGGGCGACGTGCCCAAGCGGTTGGTTTACGAGCTGGCGCGCTGGATCAACCGCGACGGCGAAATCATCCCGAAGAGCACACTTGAGAAGCCCCCCTCCGCCGAACTGCGCCCCAACCAGACCGACCAGGACAGCCTGCCGCCCTACGACGTGGTGGACGCGGTGCTTCTGGCCTACGTCGAGGATCGCACGCCGGTGGAGGAGATCATCACCAGGGGATTGCCGGCTGAGCAGGTTTGGGACGTGGTGCGACGCGTGGATCAGAATGAATACAAGCGGCGCCAGGCGGCGCCCATCCTCAAGCTGACCTGCAAGGCGTTCGGGGTGGGGCGGCGCATGCCGATTGCGGGAAGGAGCAATCCGCGCGATTGGGGGGCCGCGCCGCAGTTGAGCAGCGTGCTGCGCCGATGACGCGCGGGGCTTGCCGGCGACGGCACAGCGCGCTGCGCAACTACGGCAGGACGCATCGGTGGCGCAGCACGCTGCGCAACTACGGGCTGGCGCGCTCTTACTTGCTCAGCCTGACCAGCGACTCCCCCGCGCGATTGCGCACGGAAAGATAGATCACGCTGTGCTCTTTCAGCGACGACGCCGCCAGTTCGTCCAGTTGCTGCGGGCTGGAAATCGGCTTACGGTTGACCTCCAGAATCACGTCGCCGCTGGAGAGTCCCGCCGATTCGGCCTGGCTGCCGCGCTGCACGCCGGTGATGAGGACCCCTTTGGCCTCGCCCAAACCCATCTGCTTGGCCGTCTGGGCATCGACGGTTTGCACGCCGGTAATGCCGAACTGCTTGAGCACGTTGCTCTCGGCCGGAGCGGGACGGCTGCCGACGACGGCCAGCTCCGCGGGACGCTGGCCCAGCTTGACCACGATGTTCTTCCGGGCGCCGTCACGGATGACCTCCAGCGTTACCCGCTCGCCCGGGGGCGTCTGCGAAATGAGGTCCACCAGGTCCATGCTGGTCTTGACCTTCCGGCCGTCCACGGCGACGATCACGTCCTGCGGCTTCAGGCCGGCCTTGGCGGCGGGCGAGTCCTCCGTCACCCGATGGACGAGCGCGCCGTCCATGCTCTCCAGTTTCAACATGCTGGCGGCGGCGGCGTCTACCGGCGCCATCTCCACGCCCAAGAAGCCGCGCACGACTTTGCCGGTCTTCGCCAACGACTCGTACACGAAACGCACGCGATTGGAGGGAATGGCCAGGCCCACGCCGGCAAAACCGCCGCTGGGACCGACGATGGCCTCATTGATACCGATCACCTTGCCCTCAAGATTCACCAGCGGGCCGCCGCTGTTGCCGCGATTGATGGCGGCGCTGGTCTGGATCATGTTGCCGAAGTTCTGATCGGACACGCCCGGCCGTCCCTTGGCGCTGATGATGCCCTGGGTCACCGTGTGCTCGTAACCGAACGGCGCGCCGAAGGCCAACACGATCTCGCCCGGTCGGATGGCGTCGCTGTCGCCCAGTTCCGCAGCGACCAGGTCCTTGGCCTCGATCTGCACCAGCGCAAGATCGCTGCTGTCGTCCTTGCCCACGAGCTTGCCCGGAAAATCGCGCCCGTCGTACAGCCGCACCTTCAAATCTTCAAAGTCTCCCACCACGTGCTCGTTGGTGATGACGTACCCGTTTCGGGCGTCGACGATGACGCCGGACCCGACGCCCTTGATCGTGAACTGCTGTTGCTGCGGCTGCCGCGGACCAAAGGGGCTGCCCTGCTGCCCGAACCAATCCGGAAACATGTCGAAGAAAAAGGGGAAAGATGGAATCTCGCGCGTTACGACTTTTTCGGCGTAGATGGTGACGACGGAGGGCATCACCTTCTCGCTGATGGCGACGAAACCGTCGGACATGCTCTGGAGCGCGGCGGCATCCGCGCTTGCGGACCAGGCCGGCGTCCATCCTGCCAGGACGATGAAGATACTGCTGACCGCCAGAACCAGGCGTGCACGTCTGTGCATGATGTTTGGGCCTCCCAAGTCGTTGATCGTCACGTCCGTTTCACAAGAAACTACAACGCAGGCGCAGGCCCAACCGACGAGGGGAATTTGACCGACAAGGGACAGGCGCTGATGCTCCAGCGAGGTCTGAGCATGATGCCTGGCATCCACCTGGAGAATCGGCGACGGTCCCGGCCGCGGCGAGGTTGGAAAGACAAGTGGATTCCCGCCCGTCTTTCTCCTATCGTGGGGACATGAACTACGTCAACCCGCGCCGGCTGGCGCTGCGCGTATTGTCGCGCTGGGGCAGGGGCGACGCTCTTCTGGATGAAATACTGGAGGCGGAGCGGCAAAGACATCCCCTTTCGCCGGAGGATGCGGCGCTGTTGCACGAACTGGTGCTGGGCACGGTACGCTGGCAGCGACGGCTGGACGCGGTCCTGGATCGGCTGGCGCGCAAGGGGCTGGCCTCCCTGCCTCGACCGCTTTTGCCCGTGCTGCGCATGGCTGTGTACCAGATGATGTTTCTTTCCCGCGTGCCGCGCCACGCCATCGTGGACGAAGCTGTCAAAGAGACCAAACGCGGCCATGCGCCCGGCTTGGCGGGGCTGGTCAATGCCATGCTGCGGGCCGCCCCCGAGGAGCCGGGGTCACTGCCCCTGGCGACGACCTCGACCATCGAGCGGTTGGGGGTCGCGCACTCCTTCCCCGACTTTCTGGTGGCGCAATGGCTGGAGGAACTTGGGGAAGCCGAGACCGAAGAGCTCCTGGCCAGCCTCAACCAGCGGCCCGGCCTGTGGTTGCGGGTCAACCGGGAGCGCATCAGCGTGGACGACTTGCGCCGGCATCTGTCCGAGCGCGGCGTGGAGACCCAACCGGAACCGCTCCATCCCGCAGCGCTGCGGCTGCCGGCGGGCACGCGCGTCTTCGAGCTGCCCGGTTATGCGGAGGGATGGTTTGTCATCCAGGATCCGGCGGCCATGCTGGTGGGAGAACTGTGCGCGGCGCCGGCGGGAGGGGTGGTGCTGGACGCCTGCGCGGCCCCCGGCGGCAAGACGCTGCAACTGGCCGAACAGACCGGTCCGCAGGGACGCGTCTTTGCGCTGGAGCCGGCATATGCTAGGCTGGCGCGGCTGCGCGAGAACGTGGCGCGCGCCGGCGACGCCCGCGTTGTCATCATCGAGGCCGACGCGCGGCGGATGCCGCCATCCGTGCCCGAAGTCGTCGATCTCGCGCTGGTGGACGCGCCGTGCAGCGGCCTTGGTACGCTGCGCCGCCGCGTGGACCTGCGCTGGCGCCTGTCGCCCGAGGACATTCCCCGGCTGGCCGCCCTGGCCGGCGAGATTCTCGACTCGGTCGCGGAGAAAGTCCGGCCCGGCGGTGCGCTGGTGTACGCGACCTGCACGCTGACGCACGAGGAGAACGAGGACGTGGTGCAACGCTTTCTCTCCCGGCATCGAGCGTTCACGCGGCGAACCGTCCGGCCCTATCTGCCGGCCGCCGCCCAGGGTTTCGTCAACGCGACCGGCGACCTCGTGGTGTGGCCGCATCGCTCGGGCACGGACGGCGCCTACGCCGCGAGGCTGGAACGTACTCAAGGTTGATACGAGAACGTAAGGCGTGTTGAAGCGGTTCTTCAGGTTCATTTCGGCGCGGTGGGATTCCTCTTCTGCTCCTGGGGATTCTCGCTCCCTGGCCGTGCTGGCGACGGTTTTCGTCTTCAACCGCATGGTGGAACGCGACGAGGTACGCGTTCCCAACGTGATCAACATGCCCACGGACAAGGCGGTCGTTTTGCTGGTGAAGACCGGGCTGAAGCCGCACATCGAGGAGATTTACGATCCCAACATGCCGCCCGGCCGGATCGTCAGCCAGCAGCCGCTGCCGGGACGGGGCGTCAAGCGCGACCGCACGGTGGAACTGGTGCAAAGTTCGGGCAACCCGGAAGTGGTGGTGCCGCGGATCGTGGGCAGGACGCTGCGCGAGGCCGACGTGCTGCTGGCGGAGAAGGGTGGTGGGGAGGTCGAGGTGCGCGCATACAACTCGGACTATCCCGAGGGGCAGATTTTCGCGCAGCGACCAGGGCCAGTTCCACCATGCTCAAGAACCAGCCGGTGGACATGCTGGTGTCGCGCGGTCCCATGCCGGTTCGCTACCGCATGCCCAACTACCAGGGACGGCCGCAGGTGGAGGCGCGGGAGATGATTTCAGCCGCGGGACTGTTGCTGGAGGCCATCGAGCTGGCGCACGTCCCCAGCGCGTCGCCGGAGAAGTCGTGGATCAATCGCCCCTGCCCGGTGAGCCAGTCGATTCCCAGACGCCCATCATTCTGGAGGTCGCCGCGGCGGTTGACAGCGACGCGCGCCAAGGCTACCAGTGGCTGCAGTTCGAGCTGCCGCCGACCGTCGGCGCGGGCGAAGTCGTCGTGCTCCTGATCGACTCACTGGGCGAACGCGAGCTCATCCGCGCCCCCCGGCCGGCGGACGGCCGCCTCGAGGTGGTCTTTTCACCGGTCGGCGACGCGCAGATCCTCGTGTACCAGGACGGCGTCCTGGTGGGACAGAAATCGTGCGTGGCGGGAGCAACATGACCCCTCAGATGCATGCCCCCGAGATCAACCCTCCATCCTTTCGGCGGACTTTGGCGCCCGCGGCGCAACTGGCCAGATACAGCAGGCGGTGCGCGCCGCATCCACGTGGATGTGATGGACGGCCACTTCGTTCCCAACATCACCTTCGGCCCGCTCTTGCTGAGGAGTCTGAACCGCGAGCACGGCCCGCTTGCCTGGGACGTGCACCTCATGGTCAGCCGCCCCGAGGAGGTTGCGCCTGGTTCATGCTGGAGCGCGTCGACGGCATTACCGTGCACGCCGAGGCCAGCGTGCATCTGCATCGGTTGCTCCATTCCATCACCGACGCGGGACGGCGCGCCGGCGTCAGTCTGAATCCAGCACCCCGCTGGAGGCCATCCACTACGTGCTCGACTCGGTCGAGCAGGTGCTCTTGATGACCGTCAATCCGGGTTTCGGCGGGCAGTCGTTTATCCTGTCGATGCTCCCCAAGATCGAGGCGCTGGCGGAGGAGGGGCGCGGCGGAACCTGTCGTTTCATATTCAGGTGGACGGGATCGACCATCCACCGATTCCAGGCGGTGGTTCAAGCAGGGCGCGGACCAGGCTGGTCGCCGGCCGCGCTCTTCTCCGCGCCGGACCTTGGGAAACGCTTTCAGGAATTGACCGCGAAGGCGGAAGAGGCCTACCGGGTCTCAGGTACCAGCCACGAGGCGCGCCGCGCTGCCAATCTCGTCTTTCCAGTTCCTCCAGCGCATCGAGTGTAAGGACGTGAATACCCTCCGCGCGCGACGCATCCACCTCGACGGCATCTCCAAAACGATCACACGATGGAGGCGTCGCGTGCTCGTCGGCGGGACGGCGACCGGCAGTTGCGTAGGGTGCGCACCGCACCGATTCCGTCTGCGTGTATGCCGCGATTCGATCCTATTCGTCCTATCGGTCCTATCCGTCCCATTCTTGCGCGACCACGCCGGTGCGCGGTGCGCACCCTACTGCGCGGCCACGCCGGTGCGCGGTGCGCACCCTACTGCGCGACCACGCCGGTGCGCAGTGCGCACCCTACGCGAGGACTGCGTGGTCCGCGCCGGCCACCTTCGAGTCCGTGCCTCGCTCCGCCAGGAGCCGCATGAAGTCCTGCGAGTACCGCTTGATCAACTGCAGCTCGCCCGGACTCTTCTTGCGCAAGAGGTTGAGGACCATGCTCATGCGCTTGTTGCTCTTCAGCTTGTCGTGATGCTCGGAGAGGAAGTTCCAGTAAAGAAAGTTGTACGGACAGCTCTTGACGCCCACGCGTTTGCGCGAGCGATAGTGGCACTTGGCGCAGTAGTCGCTCATCTTGCTGATGTAATTGGCCGAGACGGCGTAGGGCTTGGAGCCGATGTCGCCCGCGTCGGCGAAATAGAGCATCCCCAAAACGTTGGGCACGGTCGCCCAATCGTTGGCGTCGATGTAGGCGCCGCGGAACCAGTCGATGGCCCGCCTGGGGTCCACTCCCAAAAGCAGGAACAGGTTGCCCACGATCATCAACCGCTGGATGTGGTGGGCGTAGCCGCGCTCGCGCGTCTGCTCCAAAACGATCTTCAGGCACGTCATCTTGGTGCGGCCATGACGCACTAGCTCGGGCACGTCGCGCCCAAAGCCGAAGTAGTTGTTCTCGCGGTACTCCGGCATGCGCGACCAATAGACGCCGTACAGATACTCGCGCCAGCCGATCAGTTGCCGGATGAAGCCTTCCGCCGAGTTGATGGGAACCTGCCCGGAAAGGTACGCGTGTTCCGCCGCCCGGGCGCACTCCAGGGGATGGATGAGACCCAGGTTGAGCATGGGCGACAGGAGCGAGTGGTACATGAACCAGGAGTCTTTCACCATGGCGTCCTGGTACATGCCGAAGAGACGCAGGCGGTGCTTCAGGAAATCCTGGAACCAGGCGCGCGTGTCCCGGGCCGTAACCGGCCAGTTGAAGCCGGCGGTCGAGCCCGTGTGGCCCGCAAACTCGGCTTCGACCATGGCGGCGACCTGGCGTGTGATGGCGTCCGGCTCGACGGACGGCGGCGGCGTGAACTCCATGTTCTCCATGGGCGGGACGCGGTTCTCCAGGTCGAAGTTCCAGCGTCCCTCCAGCGGCAGCCCGTCTTCGTCCAGGAGGATGCCCGTGCGGGCGCGCATCCGGCGGTAGAAGTTCTCCATCACCAGTTCGCGCTGCGAGCGGTCCCACTCGGAAAACTCCTCGCGGCTAAGGATGAAGAGGTTGTTGGGAATGAGTTCGAGCGACAGGCCCAACGGGTCAACCACCCGCCGCACTTCCGCCTGCACGCGGTACTCGCTCGGTTCCACCATGCGCACCACGCGCGTGCCGTGGCGTTGAGCGTGATCCGCCAAACACCGCGCGAAGTCGCCGTCGGGCGTAGGATGAAAGCCGTTGGCCCCGCGCCTAATGCCCAGCGCGTAGTAATCCACAGTGCGCCCCGCCTGCACCAACTCCTGCGCGAAGTGGCGCATGGCCGAGTAGATCAGCACCAGCTTCTGCTTGTGATGGTCGACCTCGTCGGCCCAAGCGCGGTTTTCGATCATGAGCACGGGAGCGTCGGGAGGAGCGTCCACCAGCGAGGCCAGGCCGTGATGGAGCTGGTCCTGCATGACCCAGACCGAAACCGGGCAACCAGACGAGGCGTTGGAGCGTTTCGGCATGATGGCGCGCTTCCCGACTCAATCACAAGACACAGGACTGCTGCCCTTGTGTTACCACTAGGTTACCATCGGGAAGGGGCGGTGTCAATGAATGGCAACGGACGATCGCATCGGACGCCGGCCGGGGAAGCTGGCAGGGCAGCCGGGGGCATCGGTCATTTCGACCGCATACGCCTGCCATTTCGACGCCCCTGTCATTTCTCGACACCCCTGTCATTTCGACCGAAGGGAGAAATCTTCCCGGCCCCAGCCGGTACACCGCAGGGAAGGTTCCAGATTTCTCCCCTCGGTCGAAATGACAGGGAATTGATGGGACTGAAACTCAGGACAGGCGGGCGCGGATTTGATTGAGTCGCCGGCGCAGCCGGTCGGCCTCGCGCGCAGCGGCCTCGGCGTAGTCCGGACCGCTGGAGGCGTAAATGACACTGCGTCCCACGTTGACGACCAGGCCGGCGGGGGTCTTTCCCAGTCCCGCGGGCAGGGCCAGTTCGGGGTCTCCACCCTGGGCGCCCACACCGGGCAGAAGGATGGGCATCTCCGGCCCCACAATTCCCCGCACCTGGGCCAATTCCTCGGGGGCCGTGGCGCCGACCACGACACCGGCGTTGCCGTACTGGGCGCTCCACTCGGCGACCTTGCGGGCAACGTGAACGTAGAGCGGCGAACCGTCCTGGACCGTCAAGTTCTGGAAATCCGCCCGCCCGCGTTGCTCGTGCGACAAAGAATGAACGCGCCCTTGTCGGCGTATTCCAGAAACAGCGCGACGCTGTCGGTCAGAACCTGTAGGGCAGGCGTGACGGCGTCCGCTCCCAGTTGCTCGAATGCGGCGACCGCATACATGCGAGAGGTATTGCCGATGTCGCCGCGCTTGGCGTCCAGAATCACGGGAATGCCCTCGGGCACGGCGGCGATGGTCTCGCGCAGCACGGGCCAGCCCGCTTCGCCCAGCGCCTCGAAGAAAGCGGCGTTGGGCTTGTAGGCGCAGACGCAGGGCGCAGTCGCGGCGATGATGGCTTTGCACCAGGTCAGAACGGCGGCAGGGCCGGTCCCCAGATGCTGCGGCAGCCGGGCCGGATCGGGATCCAGTCCCACGCACACCATCGACTGCCGCGCCGCCGCGCGGGCGTTAAGTCGGTCGAAGAAGCGGGTCATTTGCTTTCCTCCAACATGAACCGCGCGTTGGCCCAGTCGGCATGGTCGCCGTTGGGACTGTAGAGACCGTCCACGACCAGGCGCAACTCCTGACCGGCCTTGACCGGTACGTCAAGACGTTGCGCCTCACTCGTGGCCGTCAGGATCGGACTCTCATAGAGCACTTCGTCGCCGGACAGCACGCGAAAGCGCACGTCGGCGCGGGGATCGCCGGCGATCTCGGCGTCCAGACCGACGTCGGCGACGAAGCGCTGCGCGCGCGCCGGCGCGATCACGGCCAATTCGGAGTGCGCGTGCACCCCGATTCCGCGCCGGTAGATCATGCGTCCCAGTTGCAGGGGGCGATGCTCGATGCTGGCGTTGCGCACGGGCGGTCGCCACTCCTGACGAACGACGGTGAAGGGCAGCTCGTCCAGGTAAACCCTCACGTGGCGCGCAGGCGCCTTCCAGAAGGCGAAGAGAGCGGCGGGAAGGAGCAGAATCAGGGCGATTAAAGCAATCAACCGCAGTCGGGACGTTTGGGCGAGCCTGGCCTCCAGGTCGTCTTGTCGAGCAAGTAGAAAAGCCAGCCCCGCCAGCCCTGTCAGCATGACCGGCGCCAGGTAGCGATAGGCGCCTGCCGGCGGCGCGGTACAGGCGAGACCCAGCCAATAGAGGCTGGAGAGAATCCAGAAAGGCCGCCGCAGCTGGACTCGCTCCGCGGCCACGAGCGCCACAAGCGGAAGGGCCGGATAGAGATAGCGCTCGTGCATCTCGGTAGGAAAGACGAAAAAGGCCAGCACGGAGAGAATTGCGGCCGCCGTCCAGCGGCTGGTCTCCCTGCCCCGCCAAAACCAGGCCAGCACGCCCGCCAGCGCCAAAAGGAACATCGCCAGGCCCATCCGCCGCCAGGTCAACTGCGCCAGAAGGCCCCTGGCGTTGACCGTGCCGTCAGGACCATAAAAGAACATGGGCGCATGGAAATCCTGGGTCGTGGGATCGGGATGCAGCGCCCACCGGTTGGCGGCTCCCATGGAAAGATCGGGATAGCGGCCGATGTTTTGACCATAGGCGCTGTCGATCATGCGGAAGAAGTGGGGATTGCCCGCCACAATGAACGGCGACAACCAGGCAACGGACGCAAGTACTCCTGCGATGGCGGCGCGCCCCAGCGCAAAGGCTCCGCCCTTCCGCCACAGCATCAGCGCGGCCAAGGGATAGAAGACGACCGACTGGAACTTGGTCCAAAATGCGATCCCCAGAAGGACGCCCGCCAGCGGATAGACGCCCGAGAGGATGGCGAAGAAACCTCCCAGGACGGGCAGAAACCCAGCCGGATCGCTCTGGCCCCAGAATCCGGAAAGATGGATGAGAGCGGGATTGGCCAGGAGCGCAATCGCCGCCCAGAGCGCGGGCGCGCGCCCGACGCGGCGCTGCAACCACCAGGCAAGCAGCGCCACGACCGCCAGGTCAAAGCCGATCATAGGCAGCTTGACCAGCATCGTCTCCAACTTGGGATAGAGACGCAACCACGGCAGCCGCGCGTCGACTTCGCCGATCACGCGCAGGACGTAGGGCAGCGTGGGCGGATAATTGCAGTCCAGCGCGCGGGCGGGATCGTACAGCGACGTGATTCCCCAATCGACGGTCGCGCGCATCCAGCGCAGGAACTGCACGGTGTCGCCGGGGAACCCCTGCAAAGGCGCAAAGAGAACGCGCAGGGAGAGACCCACGGCGAACGCGAGGGCCAGCGCGCGCCGAAAGGTCCGGGCGTCAAGCTCCGAGCTTGGGGACGTCGCCATTGGGGATTTCGGTCTTGGCCTCTTCCCAGTACTGGTCCATCAGCGCCAGCCCCGCCTGCTCCAGCGACAGGCCCCGCTCGCGGATCTTCTGCTCCACGTAGGCAAAGCGGCGCATGAACTTGTGGTTGGTGCGCTGGAGGGCGACTTCCGGCTCTTCGCCGATGAATCGGGCCACGTTGACCAGGGCAAACAGGAGATCGCCCAGCTCCTCGCGGACGTGAGTCTTTTCGCCCTCGCGGATGGCCTGCCGGAACTCGGCCAGCTCCTCCTCCAGCTTGTCGAAGACCTGCTCGACGTTCTCCCAGTCAAACCCGACGCGGCGCACGCGGTCCTGGATGAGATGGGCCTTCATCAGCGCGGGCAGGCTGCTGGGAATATCTTCCAGAATACTTTTGCGGTGCGCTTTCTCTTCGTTCTTGGCGTCTTCCCAACGGCGCAGCACCGCTTCAGCCGTCTCCAACTTGTCCTGCCCGAACACGTGGGGGTGGCGGGAAAGCATCTTGCCGTTGATGGCGTCCAGCACGGTTCCGATGTCGAAGCGGCCGGCCTCGCTGCCCATCTGGGCGTGAAAAACGACTTGCAGCAGCACATCTCCCAGTTCCTCGGCCAAGACTTTGGGGTCGCCGTCGTCGATGGCGTCGACGGCCTCGTAGGCTTCCTCGATCAGGTACTTCTTCAGCGACTCGTGGGTCTGCTCGCGGTCCCAGGGACAACCGCCCGGCCCGCGCAGAGCTGCCATGATTTCCAGCAGCCGGGCGAACTTCTGGGCGGCTTCCTGATCCTGATCCACAATAATATCTCCTTGTAAATATTAACATTAGTCTATTCGTAGCCGCCCCGTCAGCCAGTCGTCGACAGGCCCTACCCTGCCTCAATTCCGCACTTTATGCAACTACGGCATTGGGCACGCAATTCAATACTTGACATTCGTGATTCATTTGGTCATATTTAAGTGAACGGAACTACATCCCCCCTGGGGCAGCCGAGGAGACCCGTATCATGGCCAAACGCGCTAACAGCATCCTGGACCTGGTAGGCGACACGGCGGTGGTCCGCCTGAACCGACTCTCGCCCGAGAACGGGGCGACCATCTGGGGTAAGATGGAGTCCCAGAATCCCGCCTACAGCGTGAAGGACCGCATCTGCAAGTCGATGATCGAGGCCGCCGAACGGGACGGGCTTTTGAAGCCGGGCGGAACCATCGTGGAGCCGACCTCGGGCAATACCGGCATCGGGCTGGCCATGGTCGCCGCCGTCAAGGGGTATCGGCTCATCCTGACCATGCCCGAGACCATGAGCGTGGAGCGCCGCAACCTGCTGAAGGCCTTCGGCGCCGAGGTTGTCCTTACGGAAGGCCCTCTGGGCATGAAGGGGGCCATCGCCAAGGCGGAAGAGATTCTCGCCGAGCATCCCGACTACTTCATGCCCCAACAGTTCAACAACCCCGCCAACCCGGAAATCCACCGCAAGACGACCGCGGAGGAGATCTGGCAACAGTTGGACGGCAAGGTGGACGTGATCGTGGCGGGCGTAGGAACCGGCGGAACCGTGACGGGCGTGGGGGAAGTACTCAAGAAGCGCAAGCCCGATCTGCGCGTCTTCACCGTCGAACCGCAGGACTCGCCGGTACTGTCGGGCGGCAGCCCCGGCCCGCACAAGATTCAAGGCATGGGCGCCGGATTCGTTCCGAAGGTTTTGAACACGGGGGTTTACGAAGAGGTCATCCGAGTCAGCAACCAGGATGCCATGAACACCTCGCGGCGGCTGGCGCGCGAAGAGGGAATCCTGGCGGGAATCTCCTCCGGCGCCAACGTCTGGGCGTCGATCCAGGTCGCGCAGCGGTTTCCCAAGGGAACCAACCTAGTGACCATCATCTGCGACACGGGCGAGCGCTACCTGTCGATGGGCTACCTGGGCGAAGGCGTGTAGGGTGGGTTTTTCCCATGTCCTCCGGCTACGCCGCCGGAGGAGGACACACTTCTGTCATTTCGACCGAAGGGAGAAATCTTGGCTCCCGTGTGGGGGCGGAGGCATCGAGGAGGATTTCTCCCTTCGGTCGAAATGACAGAAGCCTTCGGTCGAAATGACATGCAGCGTCGGTCGAAATGACAGACGCCGCTGAGGTATAAACTTCAGTTTGCAGGCTGAAGCCTGTACTCCAGAGCGAAGCATTTGACTTGCATCCTCCGTCCGGCCGCCTATTCTTACGCCGTTTGATTTCTCCGGGAGTTCCGCACACATGAAAACCATCGGGCTGGTAGGCGGAGTCAGCTGGGAGTCCTCCGCCGAGTACTATCGCATCATCAATCGGGAGATCGGCCGTCGCCTGGGGGGTCTCGCGTCCGGGCGCATTGTCTTGTATAGTTTCAACTTCGCCGAGATCGAACCCATGCAGCGCGAGGGCCGCGAAACCGAGGTCACCGCCGCGCTGGTGAACGCCTGCCGGACGTGCCAGCTGGGCGGCGCGGATTTCGTCCTCATCTGTTCCAACACAACTAACAAGAACGCCGACGAAGTCGCCGCGCAGATTGATATCCCCCTGGTGCACATCGCGGACGTAACGGGGGAGGCCATCCGGGCGCGCGGCATGAAGACGGTTGCGCTGCTGGGGACGAAGTACACGATGGAGCAGGACTTCTATCGCGGTCGCCTGGAGCGAAAGTACGGCCTGTCGGTTCTGGTTCCCGACGAGGCGGACCGCAAGCTGGTCAATCGCGTCATCTACGAAGAGTTGTGCCGTGGGGTGGTCCGCGAGGAGTCGAGACGGGAATACCAGCGCATCATCGGGAGCCTGGGCGAGCGCGGGGCGATGGGCGTGATCCTGGGTTGCACCGAGATTCCCATGCTGATCAAAGCCGAGCATTCGCCCATTCCGGTGTTCGATACGACCGAGATTCACGCCCTGAAGGCGGTCGAGCTGGCGCTGGCGTGAGGCCGTACCGCCGGCGCAGCACGCTGCGCAACTACGGCAGAAGCAATTCCACCCGTACCTTCAGCGCGCCCTCGGGAAACGGCGGGCGCAGGATGCGCTCCAGCCTTCGCGTTTCGCCCGGGCGGAGCGCGACGCTCTCCTCGCCCAGGTTCGCCTCTCCGGCCAGCCAGCGCACGCGCAGTCCCTCCAGCTCAGCGTCGCTGAGGTTGTAGAGCGTGGTTGCGGCCACGGCGCGCGTGACCAGCGCCGAGAGCGGACTTGGTTCCACTTGGACCTGCGCCACGAGAAGCGCTTCGCCCGGCGCGGGCAGCGGCAGGAGCACGCCCTCCCAGCGCGCCACGGGATGCATCTCGTTCAAGGCCTCGATGACGACAGGCGCCGCCGCGCCGTCCGCAACCGGCAGGGTCGCCTCCAAGAGGCCCGTGGGTTGTCGCGCACCGTTGACGGAAAGGGCGATGGGGGTCGCATCCGTTCCCACCGCCGGTTCCAGTCGCAGGAGGTTCCGGCCCTGCCGCCGCGCGGCGCTCCACGTCCATCCCGTCCTCGCCGGCGAGAGGACCATGGAACCCATGCTCTCCTGTCGCGTCAGGTTGTTACACAGGTAGCCGTAAAGCCGGATCGGCGCAGTCTGCGTCGCGGGCACGGGAAGCTCGAAGACGGCGCGTCCGGCGACGATCGGCTCCCCTTCGCACCGCCACATCGGTTCCAGCGGATGGAAAACCGCCAGCAGGCTGGCCGTGCCCTCGCGGATGGTGGAATGCGCCAACTCCACGCGCACCACCCGGGTGCTTCCAGGCATGAATCGTTCTGGCGTGCACGACAGGGACACGCCTCGCTCGGGCAGAGCCAACTTTACCATCGGATCGCCGACCAGAATGAACTGATCGGAGACCTCCACGGCAGAGGGACTGTCCGACTCCAGGTGGTATTCGACCTTGGTCTGCGTCACCAGCGGCCCCAACACGTGATGGCCGCGCTGAAAGAGAAGCTCCATCAACCGGTCGCAGATCTGCTCGTGATAGCTCGTTCCCGTCGCGCCGGAAGGGGCCAGCACGCCGATGGCGCCCTTGCCGC
This sequence comes from bacterium, assembly GCA_015075175.1. Taxonomy (GTDB): domain Bacteria; phylum Hinthialibacterota; class Hinthialibacteria; order H5-UNCL2; family H5-UNCL2; genus H5-UNCL2. The sequence goes on along the minus strand of JABTUV010000003.1, from coordinate 134,782 downwards.
GGTGCCGCATGAAGTCTTCCGCCAGGCAGATGTTGAAAGGGCGCTCGACCAGGTTGATCCAGCCGCTGCGGCAGGAGAAGTTGGTCACGAAGGCCAGTTTTCCAGTGAACTCGACCAGGCGCAGGTCATTGTCGGGCTGCTCGGTCGCCTTGAAGACGCGCTCATGCGACCAGACGTGGGGCGCGGCGTGGCCGTACCAGTTGAGAAACGCCAACCCCAGGTTCATCTCGGTCACGATGGCGTCGCGGACCGGCAGCGCCTGCCGCTGCAGCCAGCCATGGATGGTGTTGGTGAAGCGCGTGTAAGGATAGCGGCTCTGATCCAGGATGCGCGCGGCGGCGGCGGAGACGACGCGCCGGTCGGCGATCTTGCGCCCCATCTCGGCGAAACCCTCGTCGTCGCCGACCATGAGCGAACCGGATGCGCCACGGCTGGCGGCGCCGCCGTCTCGTAAGTCATCACGTTGTCGATCATGGCGGCCAGGTCCTCGCGGCTGGCGCACGACAGCCGGCTTACGACCAGATCGGGAATCGAGTCGTTTCCGTCCAGGTAGCTCAACCACTGATCGGACGAATTGGTGAGCGGATAGTTGCAGGCGGATTGTAGATGGGCATGTAGTTGCGCACGCCGGAGCCGAAGTCGTCCTTCCAGTCGAAGGCGGCGTCGCCGATGAGCAGGCCGTACTGCGGCAGGGTTCCCCGCCAGTCGGCCATGGCCCAGGTGAAGAGGTTTTCAGCGGGCGCACGTCGGGCAGGCCGTAGTTGAAGGCGTCGTAGAGGCGCTCGCGGGCGAAGATGCGCGCGTCGCGGCCCTGGCCTCGGCGGTAGTCGACCAGCCGCTGCGCTTCGTCGATGAACTCATCCGCGCACAGCACGATAGAGGTCGGCGTGAAAGGTCCTTGCACCAGGAAAGCGGCGGGCGCGGCGTGAGGCAGAGACGGGCGTCTGCGCCTCATCGTGGGCGAAGAAAGCCAATGTTCTCCGCGCCTCCCCAACCGGGATCGGGCAGGCGCGCACGCCTGCATAACGCAGTGGTATCGACGGTTGACAGGAGGGCCGCATGGTGGGAGGAATCGACGACCATGAGCGCCACGCGCGGGAGGAAAAGCCCGTCGCCGCAAGGACCGCAAGAGACGCCCGCGGGCGCGGTGAGGGTAAGGCGATTGCCGACCGGGCGCGTCGCCTGCGGATAGGTCAGCGAAAACCAGTCCAGCTCGACCGAGCGCCCTGCCGCATCTCGACTTCGTCCACGGCGATCTGGAGCGACTGGCGGCCGTCGGTCAGCCACTCCTCAAGGGCTCCCAGGTCACGGGCGCGGCGCCGCGCGTCTCGCCTCAGGGAAGTCGGCAAGGGGTGGTCGTTGAGGCGCGCCGTAAAACGCGTGGGCGGACGCTGGACGGGGTAGATGCGGGCGGACAACTCCGCCGTGGCGCCGGTTCGGGCCAGATTCTCCGCCGTCCAGTTGTGCCAGAAGAAGGGCGCATCGCCCGGCCCGAACGAGCGCCAATACCACATCCCCTCGTAGCCGCCCACGGTCTCGTTGTAATAGTTCTTGTCCTCCTCAAAGCGCTCCGCGACCATGAAGGGATACGGCGTGGCGTTGTTCGGAGCGTCGGCCAGGGCGTAGGGACGCCTGGGCGGCGCGGCGGCGCCGTTCCAGGTCAGGAGAAAGACCTCATGCCGCGAGGTAGGGGGCGGCTGGCCGGGATTGAAGAAATAGAGCGCACCGCGGTCGCCGGGAAGCGACAGGAGCGACACGGGCCGGCCGCGCCGCCACAGGGCGAGCGCGCGCGGCGACAGGTCGGTCGGCAGGCCCGCCGCGTGGAGCTGCGCCAGCTCCAGTCGTACCGGCCCTCCCGCGCCGCCTCGATTCGCAGGTGCGGCCGCTCCGCCAGATGCCGGCGCGCAAAGTCAAAGCCGGACTGGAGATCTCGGCCGGCTGCGCCAGGCGCGGCTCTCTTCATGGTGTCCGCAATCGCCGCCAGCATCGGCTCGAACGGGTCGTCCGCCGCGGTCAGGTCGGCCTGATGGTAGGACGGTCCCGAAAACCAACCGGCCTGAAAGGTGCGTGTAAGTGCGCGTCATCTCACCCTCCGTGTTGAGGGTGGGACTGGTCATGGGCTTGCGATCGAGGATAAGTTTGATCAGCGAGGCTCCGTGCAGGCAGGCTGCTCGACGCGCACGACGGACGGCGAGAGCGCGGCCAGCTCATCAGCCTTCGTCATGGTCGCGTACGCGATGATGCCCCTGCGTCACGTCGCGCGACACGTAGGGCGGAAAGGACCTCCACACGGCACTCGGAGGACGGCGCGCACAGGAAGGCAGAAGGGGCGGCTGTAGTGCGGCAGCGCCTCGCGCTCGGGCGAAAAGTCGGTCTCGAAGCGCCACTCGACGGCGTTATCCGCGAGCGGCGAACACTGGATCGGCGCGCGGCCGAAGGTCTTCTCCATCTCCGCCGCCGAGCGCGCGCGCTGGACCGCGCCCCACGCGCGCTAGCCAGGCACAGAGAATACGTCCACGCAACGATGCCAATCCACCGGCAGCCAATCATGCAGTGATAACACCTCGCATAGAGTCTCCATCGGGAGTCCCACGACGTTGCTCCAGGAGCCGACGACCGCCTCGACCAGCGAGCCGCCAAGGCCCTGGATGCCGTAAGCGCCCGCCTTGTCCAGCGGTTCGCCGGTCGCCACGTAGTCGGCGATTTCGTCCGGCGAAAGGGCGCGGACGCGGACCTGGCTGGCGTCGATCCAGCGCGCGGCGCGCGCGCTCAGGCTCCAGCGCCAGGGCCGCAGGGCGCGCGGCGGCAGCGGTGGCTCGCCCGCGTCCAGCCAACCGGCCGGCGCGCGCAGGCTGCATCCGTATAAACGGTATGCACCAGCGGCCCGCCAGGGCAGGAGATGCGCCGCCGCCTCTGCCCCATCCACCAGCTTGCCCAGGACCCGCCCGTCGACCGCCACGGTCGTATCTACTCTCCAGAACCAGCGCCGCGGCAATCGGGCGGCGACTTCCAGCGCCTTCCGGTCGGACCAGCGGGCCACGTGCTCGACCGGCGATTCTCGTCCCAGGTCTCCCGGCAGTTGGAGGGTTCGACGCGATGCGAAACGCCTACCGCGGCCAGGAGCGCGGTCCGCCGCGGCGAACCGCTGGCCAGGATCAACTCGGGAGGCTCGCCCACCTTTGCTTTTCCCCCTCATTCGGCTTATGTTAACCCAAACCTCAGCAAAACCCAACGGGTATGGCGGGATGGGTGCAGTCGTAAGAATTTACGGCGTCAAGCCCCGCGGACTTGATCAAAGCGTTTGTCGTGGGAACGGGGGAATGAAGCTGTCATTTAGACGGAGAATCTCTGTCATTTCGACCGAAAATCTCTGTCATTTCGACCGAAGGGAGAAATCTTCTCCGCGGTTACCGCGGGTCGAGTGCGAGGCAGGAGATTTCCCCCTTCGGTCGAAATGACAGCTACGCCGCCGATTGTGAAACATTACATCTGCACCCAGCGGGATCGTATCACACAGAGAATCTCCCGACCAAAACGGTGTGCCCGGCGTTTCTCTCAATGATGCGCCCAATAAAGGGGATTCCCATGCACCTGGCAGCCGCTTTCCTGTTCGTACTCCTGCTCTCGGAGGTTCACGCCGAGTCCGGCGCGCTCGTGCTCGAGCATCCGGCCGTGTACCAGGTCGAGTTCGGTTTCACGATTACCTCGGCATCGCCCCTGCCCGAGCGAGTGGAAGCCTGGCTGCCCTACCCCGTGGATCGCGCCGGCCAGAAGGTGGGACGCATCCGGACTTCGCTCCCGCCCACGCACCATACCCGCGAACCCGCCTGTTTCTACTGGCGCATCGACCATCCGGCGGTTTCGCCGATTTCCGCCAGCCAGAGCTTCGAGTTGACGGTCTGGGAGAAGCGCCTGGACCACAGCCGCTATCGCGCCCGGTCGTACAACACGCGGTCGGGGGAGTATCGACGCTACACGGCTTCTTCACCCCATATCGATCTTTCGGATCCGTGGGTAGTGGGGCAGGCGGAGACGCTGCGGGTGAAGTATTCCGATCCGTTGGACCGCGCCCGCGCCGCCTATGACCTGGTCTGCGACCATCTGGACTACGTGCGCATCTATGGCTTCGGGGGCTCGCGTTACGCCGCGCGCGAGGGCCACGGCGAGTGCGGCGACTACAGTTGCCTGTTTGCGGCGCTTTGCCGGAAAAGCGGCATCCCCGCGCGGCCCGTGGTCGGCTACTGGGCCACCGAGCTCGACGAGGCGCACGTCTGGGCGGAGTTTTTCCTGGAGGGCGTGGGATGGATTCCCTGCGATCCGTCGCAGGGGGACCTGGTGGACCGCGACCGATTCTTTGCGCGTCTGGACAACATGCGCGTCAGCCTCAATCACGACGTGGATATTTCCCTGCCCTACGGAACGGACGTGAAAGTCGCGCCGATCTTCCAGACCGGCGTGTACTGGATCAAGGGCGGGACGAACGTGAAGATCACGCCCATCCTGCGCGCGGAGCGAAAGTAGGGACAGTCACCGATTTCGCGCACAGAATCTGGCGATGACGCTGGGATGTGACGTGCGAAATTGGTGCCTGTCCCCGGCTCGCACGCCCGAAGGGACAGTCACCGATTTTCCAGCAACGTCTTTCGACTATGCAAGGTTTCCGTGGAAAATCGGTGACTGTCCCTTCGGGTCCCCTCACTCCAAGGGGAGCGTGGCCGGCAGGTTGGAGAGATCGCCGGCGGGAAGGCTGTAGCGGCCGATTTCACGCAGGAGGTCCTGCGCGTCGCCCGCCAGCTCGGCGCCGGGATACTTCACGAGAAGATCGTTGAGGATGCGCTCGGCGTCGTCGGGACGGTTGTTGCGGGCGTGCCAGACCGCCTCCAGGTACAGAAAACGGATTCTGCGCGCGCTGGGGAGCGTCCGGTCGCGGTACTCGTCCAGAATCGGGCCGGCGCCCGAGAGCATCCCCTGCGAAAGGTAGAGCGAAACCAGACGTTCGGCGATTTCCGCCGGATCGATGATGACGCGGCTCTGCTCGTTGGGTGGGGCGGCGACCGCCTCGGCCGCCTGGAGTTTGACCAGCGCCAGTGCCGGCTCGTTCCAGAGAAGATGCAGGCGCGCCTCGGAGAGCAGCGCCTCGCGCTCCCACACCGTGCCCGGATACTCGCGCCGCACGGTCGTCAGCCGGTCGCGGGCGGCCGGCAACGTCTCCTCGGTGAACGCCAGGAGCAACTTGGCGTCCGCCGCGCCCGGCCCGCCAGGCTCGCGCGAGATCAACTGGTCGGCGGCCTCGCGGATGCCCGCCACGTCTCCCCGGCTCCAGGCCAGAATCAGCGCCTCGTGCAGCGTCAGGTTGCGGTTCTCGTACTCGACGGGATCAACCGTCTGCACGTACGCCGCGGCAACCGCAACGCCCAACATCATCCCGCCGACCGTTAAAGCGATCCGTCGAAGCATGTCAGTCCCCCCGCGCCGCGCACAACTCCGCTTGCACCACGCGACCTTTCAGATGATGAGCGGCGGCGAAGTCGATCGCGACCTCCCCAAGTTCGCCGACCGCCGCGCGACGCCCCTCCGGGATGGGCGCGTGGACCGTCTTCATGCTGCGACTGCGGCCGCACAGAACGCCCTTCTCCTCGTTCACGTCGTCCACGAGGATCTCCAGCGTTCGGCCCAGAAGCTGCCGATTGAGCGCAGTCCCGACGGCCTTGACCCTGTCATTGAGCCGCAACAGCCGCTCATGCGCGACTGGGCGCGGCACGGGTTCGCCCAGGCGCAGCGCCGCCGTGCCGGGCCTGGGGCTGTACATGAACGTGAAGGCGCTGTCCCACTGCGCGCGCTCGACCGCCTCCAGCGTGCGCTGGAAGTCCTCCTCAGTTTCCCCCGGAAACCCCACGATCAGGTCGCAGGAAACGGCCAGAGGCTCGGGCTTGTCCGCCGTCGCCCGCCGCAAAGCGTCCACCAGCTGGAAATACTCCTCCGCCTGGTAGCGGCGCTTCATGCGGCGCAGGACGCGGTCGCTGCCCGACTGCATGGGCAGATGAATCTGCTCGCACAGGATGGGAATCTCCGCCATGGCGGAGACCAGGCGGGGCGTGATCCAGCGGGGATGGCTGGTGGTGAACCGAAGGCGGGCGAGTCCCGGAACCTCCGCCACGCGATACAACAGCTCGGCGAAGTCCGCGTCCCCGTATTGGTAGGCGTTGACCGTCTGGCCGATCAACGTCACTTCACGATAACCGTGCTCGATCAGCATCTTCACTTCGTCCAGCACGTGCGGGATGGGGCGATAGCGCTCGAAACCGCGCACGCTGGGCACGATGCAGAACGTGCACTTTTCATTACAGCCTTTCTGCACGGAGACGAAGCGGGGATAGCGCGGCGGCTGCGGGGCGGCGAGGGGCGCGTGCCAGAGCGAGTCCTCGGGCGGCGTCGATTCGGGCGTCACGTCCACGAGGCCGCGCCGGCCCGCGGCGACCTCGTCCAGCAGTTCGGGAAGGCGCGTAATGCCGTCCGGTCCCAGCACCAGATCGACGTAGTCGGCCCGCTCGACCAGCGCCTGCCCTTCATTTTGGGCCATGCAGCCGGTCACGCCCAGGATGCGTCCCGGCCGGCGCTTCTTCCAGGTCAAAAGGTTGCCCAAGACGCCCCAGATGCGGTCCTGGGCCGACTCGCGCACCGCGCAGGTATTGACGAGCACGAGATCAGCGTCCTCCAGCGACGCGGCCGGCGACATGCCCCGCTCAAAGAGCAGGTCGGCCATGCTGTCGCTGTCGTAGACATTCATCTGACAGCCGTAAGTCAAGAGATGAAACTTCACGGTCCTCCCCCCGGGTTCGCCGCGGCGACATGCTTAGCATAGCGACGACTCCAGTTGGAAACAACCGTCAATGTCGTGGCAGCGGGGTGCAAACCGGGTCTCTAGCGCCGTATCAAGAAAACTTGCAGCGACGCGGTCGTCCTCTCGATACGCGGAGTACCGCTACTCGAGGACTCGGTCTCTCTTTTCTCGCAACTACGTTCTTGAGAAACCGAACTAGCGCAAGAGGGATGAGGCGTCGGGAGGGTCGGGGAGACCGAGGTCCTGGCGGTTGGCGTACCCACCCTGGACATAGCCGATGGGCCAGCCGTGCGAGTCCCGATCGACGGTCGGTCCGTTCGCCTCATCCACGCTGAGCACGATTTTCACGTCCTTATCCTGCATCGACTTGGGGACCTTGAGCTTGAGTATGCCGTCGGCGCCCACGTAGGATCGCAGCGTAAGGGTCGTCATAAGTCCACCTCCTTTCCTGCAACGTCAAGGCACGACGGTGAATGTTATGTTACTCCCGCTCGGCGGCGGACGCAAGGCAAAAGAGGGGACGGGGAGAGCCGTCAAGCGTCGCGGAGCCGGGCGGCGCGGGAACGCGCCGAGCGGTTGGCGGCGGCGCAGGCGGAGTTGGAGAGGGCGAAGGAGACGCGCAAGCATCTGACCCGCGAGGCCAAGGCGAAGCGGAAGGTGCGTGCGTCCACCACGGACCCGGAAGCGCGCATCATGAAGATGCCGGATGGGGGTTTTCGCCCGGCTTATAACGGACAGTTGGCTACTGATACGGAGACGGGGATCATCGTGGGTGTGGAAGTGAGCAATGTGGGCAGCGATGGCGGGCAGTTGACGCCCATGCTGGAGCAGTTGGAGCGACGCTAGGGAGAGAGGCCCAGGGAGGCGTGGGTGGATGGGGGCTATGCCAATCTGGAGGAGATCACGAAGGCGAGCGAGGCGCCGCACCCTTGCCGGGTGTATGCGCCGGTGCGCAAGGGAGACCATGCCGACAAACAAGCGGGGGCTTACACGCCCAAGCAGAGCGACAGTGCGGCGGTAGCGGAGTGGCGGGTGCGGATGAGTACGGCGGAGGCGCAAGCTATTTATAGGGAGGGGGCGGCGGTAGCGGAGTGGGCGAATGCCTTGGCGCGCAATCGAGGACTGCAACGTTTCTGGGTGCGAGGGCTGAAGAAAGTGCGGGCGGTGCTGCTCTTATTCGCGCTGGCGCACAATCTGATGCGAGTGGTGGCGTTGCGGACCACGGCCGCGGCGCGGGCGGCGTGAGGCAAGGGGAGGGTGCAGTAGGCGGATCGGGGGCGCTTGGAGACAAAGCGGACCGGAGGTAGCACGACCCAGGTAACGCATGCGCCCCAAAGCCAGGCCGAGCCTTGTTGAAAAACCATCCGCGTCTCTGCGCTGCGGCGTAACCGCAGGCCTGCTACGTGAAAAAATTCACATCCTCTCAGGGAGAGGTGTAGTCCCCTCTCCCCTGGGGAGGGGGTTGGGGTGAGGGGGAGCCTATGCTATGCTCCCTCTACCATGTCCGAGCGCGCCGACCGAATCAAAACCATCGCCACCAACCGCAAGGCCCGGCATCTCTACCACGTGGATTCCACGGTCGAGGCGGGCCTTTCGCTCTTGGGGACGGAAGTCAAGAGCCTGCGGGCGGGTCACGTCAGCTTTCAGGACGCCTACGCGGCGGTCGAGAACGGCGAGCTCATCCTGCGCAACCTGCACATCAATCCCTACAGCCAGGCACTGGTGCAACACGAACCGCTGCGGCCGCGGCGGCTGCTCCTGCATCGCCGCGAGATCGACAAACTCGCCGCGCGCGTCTTGGAGCGGGGCTACACGCTGATCCCCTTGCAGCTCTACTGGAAGAACGGGCGCGCCAAGGTGGAACTGGCGCTGTGTCGCGGCAAGAAGCAGTACGACAAGCGCGAGGATGAAAAGAAGCGCGAGCAGGAGCGGGAGATGGCCGCCGCCACCCGCCGGGCGGCGAAAGCCTAGCGCCCGCAGGCTTCCAGCAACGGCAGCATTTCGACCAGCACGTTGTGGACGCCGCCGATCAACGCACGGTCGCTCTCCACATCGCGTTGCGAGCGCAGCCACTCGTGTCGCGGCGCAAACAGCGCCTCGCGCAGCCAGCGGTTGAGCGCCGGATGGCCCAGGGCGGTCTCCGCGCTCCACTGCTCCGGCGGGTTTTGCGCCAGCCGCACGAGCTCGGGCAGGTCCGCGGCCAATCGCTTGCGAAACCGCTCGTACGCACCCGGTACGACTTGCGGTCGCGCCAGCGGATTGCCTTTCGGCGACAGCAACGGCAGCGCGGCCAGCGTTTCCGCCAGCGGCGCAATCTCAAATCCGCGATGCGGGCGCCGCCCTCAGTGCAATCGAGACAGCGCGCCGCCGTTTTCCGCAATCTCCTCTTCCAGGAGCCGCCGGTAGTGGTCGAGGGCGGGCGTCGGCACGCGCGCCTCGTGCACTCCCGGAACCCAGAGGCACTGCGAAAGGTCCACGTGGCGCGCCAAGGCCGTGCCCGCCGCGTGAGTCGCCCCGTCGCTCGCGTAGGCCAGGTCGAGACCGACGAACATGATGGGACTCGCCCCCAGTTGTCGCGCCAACCCGAAGGCGCTATGCGCGACCGACGCGCCTTTCGTCCCCGCCTCCCGCTCCCCTCGCGCCTCCGCCAGCATGCGCAGCGTCTCCGACTTGTCCAGCGGCAGCGCCCACCTGGGGCCGGGCCAGGCTTCCACCACGCGCGCGGAGACCTCGGCATCGAAGACCAGCGGTATCTCCGCCAGTCGTGGATCGTCCAGCACGGCCTCAAAGTGGCGGAAGTTCTCGGGCGTGGGATCGACCGCCACGACCGCGTCGGGAACGAGGTCCCGGGCCAGGCACAGCCGCAGCGACGTGTCCACGCACAGAATCAGCGCGCGATCGGCATATTTCGCCAGCTGGGAGAGATTCTTGTGCACGGACGGGCCGGCCGCGATGACGACCGCGGGCCGGGCCCGCCAGGCGCCGGCGAGGTTGGCGGGCCTGCCCGCCGAGAGATACGCCGGGGCGTTGCGGAGAACGTTTTCCTGGATGATGCGCCCGTAGCGCCGCAGGTGGTGCACCTCCAGATGATGCCGTGCCAGGAGGAGGTCCACGCGCGCCCTCACCGCTTCCGCCTGGCGGGGGAAACGTCGCAGGCTGGGGCCGTGCGCCAGCCAGAGCGGGGCGGTTTCGCCGGCCAACGGCGCCACCACCCGCATGGCGGCGTCCAAGCTGTCGGGTGTGCACAGGAAGAACCGCGGATGCGACAGGAGCGGCCCCAGATCGCGCGCGGAGAGCGCCGCGCGGAGCAGCTCCACGTCCGGCTCGACCGTCAAGAGCGCAGCCTGCCCTTCCGCAGAGCGCAGCAGTGCTTCCGCGGCGTATCCCAACGCGAAGCCGAAGAGTACCGCCATCCCGCTCCCCTGCAAGGGATGCTCGGCGGCGAAGCGCGCGGCCGCGCGCCGCGGATCGCGCCGGCTGGTGTAGGCCGTCTCTCTCCCTTCTTCCACGACGACGAGCGCCGGCAGACCGGCGGGCGTCGGTTCGAGTCGGTGGATGAGAGAAGGGGGGACAGCCAGCGGCGCCGCCAGCCACGGAAAGCGCGCCGTGGCCCGCTGCCGGTTGGCTTCCCAGAATGGCTGCAAAGCGTGCTCCTTTCCCGGCGCGGACGCGGAGAATCCCCCAGCCCCCCGTTGTTTAGAGGGGAGTCAGTCGGGCCGGTACTCGGCCCAGCAGCCCGGCGCCTCTTCCACACGCACGTACGCGACGTGCACGCCCGGCGCCTCCAGCATGTCGCTGATCTGTCCCGCAATCTCCCGCGCCAGGAGCTCGGCGGTTGGATTCACGCGGTCGAAGGGCGGAATCTCGTTGAGCAGCTCGTGCTCGTAGCGAGTGCGCACGGTCTCCAGACGCCGTTGCAGCTGGAGAAAATCCACCAGGTACCCCTCCGGCGACAATTCGCGGCCTTCCACGGCGACCACGACGCGCCAGTTGTGGCCGTGCAGGCGCTCGGTCGTGCCCTCATAATCGCGCAGTTGATGGCAGGCGGAGAAGGCGGTCTCGGCGATAACGCGATACATGACTCATCCCTTTCTGACAGCTTCTCGATAGAGGGCGAGAGTTTCCTCGACCATGGCGTCGGCGGAGAAGCGCGCCTCGACGCGCTCGCGCGCGGCCTGCCCCAGGCGCCGGCGCAGCGGCTCGTCGGTCAAGAGGCGCAGGAGCGCCGCTCGCAGCGCGGGCGCGTTTCCCGGCGGCACGTGCAACCCCGTCACTTCGTCCTGCGTGACGTACGGCACGCCCGTCGGCAGGGTCGTGCACACGACGGGTTTGCCGCAGGCCATCGCCTCCAGTTGCGCGAGTCCCAGCGTCTCGTTGACGCCCGTCGAGGGCAGGACGAGGAATTCGCAGGCATGAAGCCGCGCGATCAGCTCCGGCTCGCTGACTTCGCCGGCGAAGTGGACCTGTTCCTCCAGTTGCATGTGTCGCACCTGCGCGGCCAGACTGGCGCGCAGGCGCCCATCGCCCACGATCTCCAGGCGCGCCGGCACTCCCTGCATGGCGTTGATGAGAATGGGCAGGCCCTTGTATTCGATCAAGCGTCCCACAAAGAGAATGGTGGGCCGTCCCCACTCGCGTTTCAGTTCGGCCACGCGGTGCTCCAGCGCGGGAGTAAGGGCAAAGCGCGCCGCCTCCACGCCAAGATGCACGACGCGGCATTTCTCCCGGTATCGCGACAGCTGCGGCGAATGTTCGAGCATGGGGGGCGAGGTCGGCAGGAGAAAACGCGCACGCGACAGAAACATCTCCTGCAAGGGACGGTACAGCCGGCCAAGGCGGACCTGGCGCACGATGTCGCTGTGCCAGGTGGCGACCACGGGGATGCGGCGCGGCGCCAGCAGCGTCGCCACTTCGCCCAGGGGATAGGGAACGTGCACGTGGATCACGTCGGGTGCCATGCGTCGCGCCCGCCACAAAGTGGAGATTCCCAGGGGAAGGGAACTGACGCGCCCGCAGCGCCGCACGCGCGTGATGGAGAGATTCTCCTTCACCTGGCGCGAGAAGGAGAAGTCCTCGCTGCATACGAGCACGTCGACCATGACGCCGCGCCGCGCCAGTCCTTCCGCCAGCGACTCCACCACGCGCTCGATGCCTCCCACGTGGGGGGGATAGGCCTTGTTGAGCATGAGTACTCTCATGATCGCCGGCTGCGATAGCAGCGCCAGATGACCTTGCCGATGCGATACGAGTCGGCCACGGGGCGATAGCGCGAGGCCCGGTTGGAGCCTTCTTCGTAAATGGACGGAATGGGCACGGCGACCACGCCGAATCCTTCCCAACTGGCCAGGACCAGCACCTCCGTCTCCAGCTCGAAGCCCTGCCCCGACAGCCGGGGACGGATCTTCTCTAACAATTCCCGGCGATGCAGGCGGAAGCCCGACTGCGAGTCCGGGATGCGCTGGCCGGCGACGTAGGAGATGAGACCCGAACTGAGGCGATTGGCCAGGCGGCGCCGCAGCGGCATGGCGCCCGGTTCGCCCATGCGGGAGCCGACCGCCAGCCCCGCCCTCGGCGCGGACATCGCTGCGACAAGTCGCGGGACGTCCTGGGGGCGATGCTGGCCGTCGCTGTCGATGGTCAGGAGCATCTCCCAGAATCCGTCGGCCAGAAGGTGGTCGAAGCCGGTCAAGAGGGCCGCGCCTTTGCCGCGGTTGACGGCGTGGTGCAGGGTTTCCACGCCCAGTTCGGCCAGAATGTCGGGCGTGTTGTCCGTGCTGGCGTCGTTGACCGCCAGGATGCGGTCCACGTACCGCGGCAATTGCGAGAACACCGGGCGGCAAAGTTCGCCCGGGTTGTAGCACGGCACGAGGGCGACGATTCGTTCCATGCCGGTCATCCTAACGAGGAACGGTGCGACCGTCACTGGTTTTCTGTATCATCATTTCGACCGTATCTCACCTCGTGGGTGAAGTTGTCATTTTCGACCGCGGGAGAAATCTTCCGCCCCGCGCCCGGTCTGACCGGTTGCGGATTCGTTCTTCACTTCTCAGGAGAGGTGATCCCTCCCCTGGGGAGAGGGTTGGGGTGAGGGAGCTGGGAGAGTGCGCTGCATCGATGCGGCGCGCCGGCGGTGACCTTCCCCTCACCCGGCGCTTCGCGCCGACCTCTCCCTCAGGGGAGGTGCAGTTCCCTCTCCCCACGGGGAGGGTTGGGGTGAGGGATTTGAGGAGGCGCGCTGCATCGATACGGCGCGCTCCAGGCGACGTCCTCACCGGCGCTGCGCGCCGACCTCTCCCTCAGGGAGAGGTGAAGAACGCGCTGCGCGCCGACCTCCCCTCAGGAGAGGGCGCAGAGTCGGTTGTCGCGGCGGCCGTGCGTTGAACGCGCCCTCGCGGAATAATAGATATTGTCCATGGGCGTGTTGGGACTGGTCTGGCAACTGCTGCTGTAGATGAAACGCGCACGGTCCGCAGTTCATCGACAGTTGCCGGCTGTAGGCGTCGATGGCCTTTGGCACCCCTTCTTCATCTCCTGGTGGGCGCAGTACATGCCGCCCTCGACGATGAAATGTCCCCCGATCTCCCGGGGCGCCAGGTGCAGGGAAAGTTGCCCAGCGGCGGCGGCGTCAGCCCTCCATCATGTCGATGCCCGAATCCCGGATGCACTCGCGGATGTCCCAGTTGTTGCCGCACGAATGCACGGCAAAGAGCCTCCCGTGCGCGTGGATGCGCTCGGAGACTTTGTGGTAATGGTCGAAGAGCACGAGATCGAACCAGGCCGGCGGCATCAGCATGGCGTCCAGGTTGTCGTTGCTCATGAGCAGCGGCGAATCGTCGTAGCTCGTGCGCGCGCACACGCCGTCGATGAACTCCAGCGTCTTCTGCGTATGGACGGCGAACATCTCCAGGCACTCGTCCAAATGGTCCATCATGGCCAGGGTCGCCTTCTCCGGTCCCATCAACCAATGCAGCATCTTGACCGGATTCTCGGGGATTTCGATCATGATGATACCGGCGTCGCCGATCTCGGCGAGGTCGCGCCGGTACTCACTCATCTCGTAGTCGTAGCTGCGATCCTCGACGGCGAACTTGAGCGCGGGATAGTCCCGCTCCCAGTCCTTGACCCAGAACTGCTCCTCGAAGTCGGCGCAGCTCTCGGGCGTGAAGCGCCAGACCTGGGTGAGCGTGCCCACGGGCGTTTCCAGCGTGCGCCGCACCTTGTTGAGCTTCTGGTAGGAGTTAAAAGCCGTGATGATGGGCATCTTCATGGGCTCGCCGAATTCCTCGACCGTGTACTTGCAGCGGGGGAACCTGACGTACTGCCCCAACCCGGCGCGGCCCTTGATCTGGCCGTCCCAGCGGGTCAACACGTCCGCCCCCAGTTTCTTGTGGAACTGGATGGCGGTCTGGCAGTCGGCGAACTCGGGCGGCAGCGTGCCCCGGTACTTTTGCGCGTAGTACCACTGCCAAGCGTTGATGGCGAACGGCACGCGGTCCACGGGCTGGCCCAAAAGCGCCGCATGGAGGCGCTGGCGTCCGGTCATTTCGGTCATAATTAAACTCCTCTCATCCCCTATAGAATCGTTACGAGTCTGATACTTATCACAGATGCGACGGAGTCGCAAGAGGCCCTCTTCCGGGACTTGGTCCATACCAATCCGCTCGCGCGTTATCCTAGCCTGCCAGGCGCCCGGCCGCAAGGCCGTTCTTGGTCGTCCATGCGAACTTTTTCCGCAACTTTGGACGCCCTTAACGTTCTACGGGTAGGGACGCGAGAAACCGGCTTCACGCAGCTCTGTTGTCCTCCAGAGTTGAGTTACGGACGCCTCTGCCACGCGCAGGGGCGTTCGGCATTGACAAAGGCGTGAATCCCGGTCGCACCGCGCGTCAAAAACCCAGGGAGCATGATAGACTCCCGACGGTCTGGGAACCTACCGGAGGTACTCGAATGCGCGCATTACTCACCCTGATTCTTACGCTTGCGACCGCAGGAGCGGTGGTCGCAGCACCGTTGGCGGTCGGGGACGCTGCCCCGCCCCTTTCGGTAGCAACCTGGGTACGCGGACAGGCCGTCGATCCCGCCAAGGACGCCAGTCCCCGCGTCTACGTGGTCGAGTTCTGGGCGACCTGGTGCGCGCCGTGCCGGCAGTCGATTCCCCATCTCTCCCAGTTGCAGGAGAAATACAAGGACAAGGTCACGATCGTCGGTATCAGCGATGAGAAGCCGGAAACGGTGCGCCCGTTTGTGGAGCAGATGAAGATGGCCTATACCGTCGGAATCGATCCGTCCGGTGCGACCCACAAGGCGTGGATGGAGGGCGTACCCGGCATTCCCCATGCGTTCGCGGTGCAGGCAGGCAGGATTCTCTGGGCGGGGCATCCGATGGGGGGACTGGAGGAGGCGCTGGCGCGGGTCCTCTCCGGCGACTGGAACATCGAGAAGGCCCGCAAGGTTGACGCGCTTACCAAGAGTCTGGAAGCGGCGGACAGTCCTGACGCCGCCCTGCCGACGGTCGATGAGCTGGTCAAACTGGATCCGTCCAACCTGCAATACCACACGATGAAGGTGGACATCCTGACGCAAAAGGGCGACTTGGTGGGCGCCCGGTCGGCGCGGGAGGCGATGATTCGCGCTCTGCCCCGCACGACGGAGAACCTGAATCAAGTGGCCTGGATGCTGGCGACGCATGAGGACATCCGGCAGCGCGACCTGGCCGCGGCCTACCGGCTGGGACGCGAGGCGATGCAGTTGTCCGGCGGCCGGCATCCGGCCATATTGGACACGATGGCGCGCGTCTACTTTGAACTGGGGTTGGTCGACCGGGCGATAGACGCGGAGCGCCGGGCGCTGGAACTGGCGACCGACGCCAACATGAAGGCCGAACTGGCCGCGACCCTGGCGTACTTCGAGAGCGCGCGCCAAGTGCGCCAGGAGGCGGAACGGGAACTCTGATTGGGATAGCTGTCACTTCGACCGGGATTGTCATTTCGACCGGGACTGTCATTTCGACCGCAGGGAGAAATCTTCCCCGCGCCACTCCAGCCTCCGGCGCCAGACTCTGGATTTCTCCCTGCGGTCGAAATGACAGTCTCGTCTGCAGGTGTCAGGAATTGAAGCTGCACCCGTTGAATCGGCGGCAGCAAGCTGCCGCAGTCCAAATCACTTGTATCCCAGTACCAAATACGACGGCGGGAAGTCCAGCGTCTTACAGCGCGACAGGCCCGCACCGGCCATCCACGCCCTCACCTGCCGCTCGCTGTAGCAGCCGCCGCGGCTGGTGTTGGCCAGCATGTTGACGGCGAACAGCGCCGCCACCGGCGGCGCCGTGTGCTCGTCGTTGATGGCGAAATCCCGTACGATGAGCACCCCGCGGGGCGACAGCATCCCCGCCAGCCTCTGGACGATAGCCTGGTTCTCCTCTTCGCCGAAGATGTGGACCACGTTGGACAGAAGTATGGCGTCGAAAGGCCCACCCCAGTCCGGCTTCTTCTTTCTCAAGAGGTCGCCGGGGACGTAGGTGAAGCGGGACGAAATCGCCGGCGGCATCCTGCCGACGTAATCGCGCGCGACCTCCAGCGATTCGGGGTCGTCCACCAGCGTGAAACGCATTCGGGGATACTTTTTCGCAAGGGCAACGGAGTAGTGCCCCGGCCCCGGTCCCACGTCGCAAAGCGTGCTGCAATCGGAGAGGTCCAACAACGCGGCCATCTCGTGTTCGCGGCCGGGGGAGAGCTCTTGCATAGCCAGGATGAAGTTGCGGTTGGACTCGCGGGTGCGGCGCTTGCCGCGCGTCTCGCCGGGATCGACCTGGCCGCGCGCCACGGCGTCCAACTGCGCCCAGGAGTGGAACACGTAAGCCGTGTGGAGAAGGCCGTGCACGCGGGTATGGGGGCTGTCCGGGTCCAGCAGCGGCCGCAGCCCCCGCGGAAGGCTGTAGGCGTCGCCCTTCTTCTTCTTCAACCATCCGAGCGAGACCAGCGCATTGCAGACGGTAGTCACGGCGCGCGGAACCAGCCGCAGCTGCCGAGCCAACCCTTCCGCCGACAATGGCCCCTTTGCGAGGGTTTGAAAGATGCCCAACTCGACGGCCACGAGTATCACGCGCGACTCGCGGAACGCGCCCGCCCGGGCCATGAACTCTTCCATGCGTGCGCGTTGTCCTGCGCTCGACATTGATCCACCTCCGATACGTTTGTTCGCGCCCGTCGCGCCGTTGCAAGAAGAGGTACCACCACGGGGTCGTCCTCTCGATACGCCGGAGTACCGGCTACTCGAGGACTCGGTCTTTCTTTACTCGGAACCGCTCTCCTTGAAAAGGCGCTAGAGCAGATTAAACCCGGGCGCCCTCTGGTAGGCGTAGACCAAGCCGCCGACGGCCAGCGCCAGGTACGCCGCCAGCGCCATCCAACCCTGCCGCGGTAGGGTTCGCCCGCGATAGCCCATGCTGAAAAGAAAAAATCCCAAAAGGAATCCGCCCACGATGCCGCCCAGGTGGGCGGAATGACTGACGCGGGGGTTGATGCCCACGAGGCTGGCGATCACGTAGTAACCCGTGAACACCATCACCCGCTGGCCGTTGGGACTGTGCCACATCTGGGACAAGCTGACGCGCAGCGAGCGCTCGTAGGCCAGCCAGACGCCCAGCATCCCCAGGACCGCCCCCGAGGCGCCCACGGTAGGACGCGCCAACAGCGCCAACCCGCGCTGCGACACCGCCGCGACTTGGGGATCGTACTGCCACACCAGCGCGAAGACGAACCCCAGGTAGCCGGCGCCGAAGTAGGCCAGAAGAAATCGCGCCCGCCCCAGCGGCCGTTCCACCATGTAGCCCAGGAGCGCCAGAAACAGCATGTTGTTGAAGATGTGCATCCATCCGTCGTGCAGGAACATGGCCGTAAACATGCGGTAGTGCTGGTTCTGCATGACGACGCTGAGGTAGTCCATGCCGAAGCGGTCGAAGACGGGAGTGTCCTGGCGGCCGGGTTGGGCCGCGGAGCTGGCCAGAAAGACCACCGCGTTGATGACGATCAGCCGGAGGGTTACATAAGGCTCCCAGCGTTCAATGCGCGCCCAGATGCTGTCGTCAACGTTGAAGGATTTCATGCGCGGCCACGGAACCGGGAATTGCGTTGACTATAGGCAGCAGGCCGGCGCTTGCCAAGGGGAAAAACCGACGGCGGGAGCGGGAGCCGGGGAATTCTCGTCAAAAACGCGCCGGGCGGCGTTACATTCTGCGTCGCCGGATCGTCCCTTGACAGGGATGGCGCGCCGCCGGAGAGTGGAAGCACTTCAAAGGGAAAGGACCGTCATGGCAGGGCTGCCCCGCATCGTCGTGGCTTCGGGCAACCGGAAGAAGGCGCGGGAGATCGTCGAGCTGTTGTCGCTTGGACCGTCGTCGCCGGCGCTGGGCAACGGCGACGTGAGCACGCTGGCCGATTTTCCCGACGCGCCGCCGATTGCCGAGACCGGGGATTCATTCGTCGAGAACGCCATGCTGAAGGCAGGCGGCATCTCGAGCTTTCTGCGGGATCGGCGCAAGTTGCGGGGCGTTCTGGTGGTCGCGGACGACTCGGGCCTGGAGGTGCCCGCGCTGGCCAACCGGCCGGGCATCTGGAGCGCGCGGTTCGCGCTGCGGGCGGTCGAGGAAGGGCTGGTCGGACCGGAGTTCCGCGAACGCTACGCGGCCAACCCGGACGAGGCCAATATCGACGCGCTGCTCCTGCTCCTGGAAGGACGGAGCGAAGCGGAGCGGACGGCGCGGTTCATCTCCGAGGTCGTGTTGGCCCTGGACGGCGACGTGCTGTGCGTGTTTCACGGCGCCTGCGAGGGACGGATCGCTCCGGGACGCGCGGGCGGCCACGGCTTCGGCTACGATCCGGTGTTCTTTTATCCGCCGTTTGGACAGACTTTCGGGCAGGTGGCGCCGGCAAGAAAACACACCATCTCACATCGGCGCGCGGCGCTGGAAGGCGCGCGTCCGGCGCTTTTGCAGCTCCTGGCGGGCGTGGCCCCCAAGCGGCTCTCACCCGCCCCGCTCTGATTTCTCTCGTCTAACGCAGCTCGCTGTAATACGACCGGGAAAACAACTGCGGATAGCCCACGCTTCCGTAGCTGGCTTCATAGCGGTCGTTGTTGTAGTACCGGCGGCCCTCGGTGTAACTGCCGGAACCGCCGCTACATCCCGCAAGCAGCGTGACGAGCACAAGCAAGAGCAGACACAGTCGGGACATGATGCCCTCCCCTCACCGGGGATGCGCGAAAAAAACAACCGCCCACCCCGGCAGACCTCGGCAGGAGACCGGCAGGTGCGGGCGCCGTCGGCGGGCGAGTACCGCCCCGACGGCGTCCCTGGGCAGAGTGCACGGCACGATATGATAGTACGCCTTGGGGGAAGCCAATTCAAGAGTGAATCTCAAGCAAGGTTGGTTTGCGCGGATTCCGGCGCGAAGGAGTGCCGATTCAATTCTTTACACCCACTGCAAAAAGCTGTCATTTCGACCGAAGGGAGAAATCCCATTCTCTCCTGACCGCTGCGCCGGCTCGAACGTGAAGATTTCTCCCTTCGGTCGAAATGACAGCCGTCGGTCGGATTACTACGGCGGCCAGGAAATACCTGGCTTGGGAAGTCGGGCGCAGGCGCAACACCCCTCGATACGGCCTTCGGCCTATCCGGAGTTGTGGAAGCAGCACGACGCGGCGCGCGGGCGGCGCAGCTCCCCTCGATACGGCCTTCGGCCTATCCCTCGGTACGGCCTCCGGCCCACTCGGGGCAAGGCGCTGCGCAACTGCGGCGTCTCGATGCCAGGTAAGGCGTGGCCGACGTAGTAACCGCGGCGGTGGAAGGCGTCAGTCTGACGCCTTAAGTTGACATTTCGCAGACGGTTATCTAGGCTTTCCGTGGTTGCCAAGCAGTCCTGGCCACAACTTTCCCTGGGAGGTTCGTTTTCCATGCCCCGTTCGCTCGGCCTCGTTCTGGCCTTCTCGGCGCTTCTGCCCGTCGCCTATGCGGCGACCGCATCCCTGCCGGAGGCGCTGATCCTGAAGGGCAAACCTTCGCCCTTCAAACTGCGCATGACCATGGGTTCGTCGCCGTTCTATCTGATCGATGAAAGCATGGGCGGCTCCGGCGCCTTCTGGGACAACCAGTGGCGTTTCGATTACGACAGCGACGAGGGACCCAATTACGTCAACGAGAAGCGCTTCCGCGAGGCCCTGCCGCGATTTGAGAACTTCTGCAGGGTCATGTCGGAACTGGGCTGCAACGCCACCGTGGTCGGGGACGTGATCCATCTCGTCACCTTCGACCAGCTGGTCCCCGGCCGGCCCTACGCCATTTACGGTCCTGACAGCAAGTACCGCAAGCGCCATCTCTTCTATCGGGAGTACTTCAGGCAGTTGATTCGCATCGCGCGCAAGTACGACATGGACTTTTACATCTACTCCGACGAGTTCGTGTACACGCCCGACCTGGCGGAGTGGATCGGCGAGATCTCCGATCAGAATCCCAAACTGTGGGAGGCGTATCGGGCGAAGTACGAGGAGTTGTTGACCGAGCTGCCCGAGGCCGCCGGGGTGCTCCTGCGGCTGGGCGAAATCTACGTCTATCAGGGCTACGCGGGCAAGGACATCGTGGACAGTCGAGGCTATTATCCCGACCGCTATCGGCGCCTCATCGACGAAACCTCGAACGTCGTCTGCAAGAAGCATGGGAAGAAGTACGTGCATCGCACCTGGACGGTGACGGAGAACTACATTCACAGTCAGCCCGACCTTTACGAAGACGTATTCAGCGGTCCGAAGAAAGAGGGCCTCATCGTCAGCATCAAACATCCCCAGACGGACTTCTGGTACTATCAACCGCCCAATCCGACCATCGGCATGTGCGAGCAGGATCAGATCGTGGAGTATCAGACGCGGCGCGAGTACGACGGCATGGGCGTGTTTCCGGCCATGCCGTGGCGGGACTACAAGAACGACGTGGTGCGCATGGCGGGTAAGAAGAACGTGGTCGGCTACTGGCTGTGGCCCAACGAAGGCGGCTGGGCGGCGGGCCGCAACAAGCAGCCGCAGACGCACTACTCGTTTCTGAAGGGCTTCGCCGCCTGGAACGAGGCCAACACTTACTTCGTGGCGGCCCTGGGGCACGATCCGAAACGCGAGCCGAGAGAGGTCATTCGTGAATGGGCGGCCGCCATGTACGGCGAGACGGCGGCCGACGCGATCACTGAGATTCTCCTCATGAGCGCGCGCGCCGCCGAGACCGGGCTTTACTGCGAGAGCTACAGCAAGCGCCATCTGTGGCTGCCTGATCCGCAGAAGCGCTGGTTCATCCTCAAGCTCAACGGTTATGATCCATATAAAGAGTACCAGCTGCCCAACGTCGCCACGGCCATGACGCTGGAGGGTTACGAGCCGCACGACATCGCCGCGCGCCAGCTGGAGCTCTTCGTTTCCGTGATGGGTTCGGTTCAAAACAAGGAGCTGCGCGAGGGCACGCTCCATTCGCTCCAGCACCAGCAGGCGTTTTACGGCATGATGCGCGATTTCCGCGAATGCATCGTCGCTTATTTTCAGGCATGGCATCGCCGGCACGGCAAGCCCGGCGATGCGACGCCCTTCCAAGAGCAGTTTCAGGCGGCGATGGCCCGCTGGCAGAAGTCGCTGCCGGACTATGACAGGGATTATGGTCTCTTTAACACTGATGAGCTCCATCGCGGCATGAAGATGATGCAGGACGGCTCGGCCACGCCGGAGAACTTCAACAGCGGAAGGTTGTGGTAGTTCGCGCCCCCTCACCCTAACCCTCTCCCCAAGGGAGAGGGGATCGGACCTCTCCAAGGGGGAGGTCGGCGCGCAGCGCGTTCTTCACCTCTCCCTTGAGGGAGAGGTCGGCGCGCAGCGCCGGGTGAGGGGGAAGGCGCCGGAAAGTTTCGCAGGAGGATAAAGCATGAAGTTCCACCGCTTTGCACACTTAAACATAGCAGGTTTCATCTTGGCGACGTCGGGATTCACCGCAACTGAGCACTTGCCCGCATCGCTGTCGCTAAAAGCGGCTACCAGCCCCTTCGAGCTGCGGATGTTCGCCGGCATCGGCCCCTTCTATCGCTACGACATCCACTCGGAGGGCAAGGTCGTCTTCTGGGACAATTATTTTCACAACAGCATGGACAGCGATGAAGGTCCCAACTACGTCGACGAGGCCTTCGCGCGGCAGGCGATACCGCGCTGGGAGAAATACTGCAAGGTGGTCTCGGACCTGGGCGGCAACGCCATCATGCTGGGCGACGCCATCCATCTCGTGACGTTCGACAGACTGGTCCCTGGCGATCCCTTCGCCATCTATCCGAAGGACAGCTTGTACCGCGCGCGGCATCTCTACCATCGGCGTTACTTTACGGAACTGATTGCGATCGCGAAGAAGTACGGGCTGGACTTCTACGTTTACACCGACGAGTTCATGTACACGCCGCCGCTGGGCGACTGGATCGGACGCATCTCCGCCGACAACCCCAGGCTGTGGCAGGCGTACCAGGCGCAATTCGATGAAATGTTGACCGAGATGCCCGAGATCGCCGGCGTGGTCGTGCGGCTGGGCGAGCTCTATCCCACCAAGGGCTACCTGGCGCGGGGCATCGCCGACAGCCGCGGGCACGACCCCACCAACTACCGCAAGCTGATCGAGAAGACCTGGGAAGTGGTTTGCAAGAAACACAAGAAGACCTACGTGCATCGCACCTGGTCGCTTGGCCACGATTCGCTCACGGGGCAGGCGTATCTTTACGACCGCATCTGGAACGGCATGCCGACCGAAGGCGTGATCGTGAGCGTCAAGCATACGCAGACCGACTTCTGGTATTACAATCCGGTCAATCCGTGTCTGGGCGTGGGCAGGCACAAACAGATCATCGAGGTGCAAACGCGGCGCGAGTATCACGCCATGGGCGTGTGGCCCGACTGCCCGTGGCAGGACTATCAGCAGGCGTACCGGCTGATGGCGCGGTTGCCGCAGGCGGCGGCTACTGGCTCTGGCCCAACGAGGGCGGCGGCCCAACGGCGTGGACAACCGCCGCAGACGCACTACTCGTACCTGAAGGGCTCTTCCCGCCTGGAACGAGGCCAATACCTACCTGGCCAGCGCGCTGGGGCACGATCCGAGCGTGGAGCCGCGCGCCGTCCTGCACAAGTGGGCCGAGGCGACCTATGGTCCCGATGCCGCCGATGCGATTACGGAGATCCTCATGCTCGCCCCGCACACGGTCTTTCGCGGGCATTACATCAGCGATTACGCGAAGGACAACGCAGGTGGCCAGCTGCCGCATATCCGCTGGTTTGTCCTGACTCGTGGGGTTTGATCCCTACCGGCTGGAGCCCCTGCCCGGCGCCGTCGCGCGCATGGCGATGGAGGGCTACGAGGGGCATGAACTGGCGCTGTCGCAGCTCCAGAAATCTTTCTGGGTGTCAAGGACAAGGTCGCCGACCGGCAGCTGGCGGCCGACACGCTGGACTCGCTGGAGCACGCCGAGGCGTTCTACCGCCTGATGCGCGACTGGCGTGAGACGGCGCTGTATTATTTCCAGACGCGCGCGCGCGCGGGCGAGGCCGCCTTTAACGGCGGCCGCGTCGAGGGCGAGGCCCGGAGCTATCTGCGCAACTACCGGGAGGCGCGCAAGCGCATGGAGTCGTCGCTCTCCGAGTACGATGGGAAGTACCGGCTGTACAATACCGAGCAGCTCCACGAGGGCTTGCGGCTGATGGCGACGGGCGCCTGGCGGTAGCGCGCAACGCCGGCGGCATCCTGCCGGCTTGCGTGTGGCATCTTGCCCACACGCTTCGGGATTGGCGGCTTTCGCCCGAAGCGTGGGGGCGGGACGCCACCCACGCCAGCCGGCAAGATGCCGGCGCTACGATGCCGGCGCTACGATGCCGGAGCCTTCGGTAGCGCTCGCGGCTGACCTACGAGAAATGTATGCCCTCGCATGGCTCTTCCCTTTCCGGTTCTGGCCGACGGCGTGCGGCACCTGCGGCCGCGCGCCTGGCCCATCGTCATGGTCCATTTTCTTACCGGCGCCGTGGTCGCCCATGGCGCCGCTCGCGTGGCGCGCGACTGGCAGACCTTCCTTTTCGCCGCCATCGTGTGGGCGGTGGGACTCAACGGCGGCACGCTGGCGCTCAATTCGGCTTTCGACCGCGACGAGGGCGACGTCGGCTACCTGGACCGACCGCCGCCCGCGCGCTGGTGGTTGGCGCCCTTTGCGCTGCTCTTTCTGGTCGGCGGGCAGGTGGTCGCCGTCCTGTTTGGGACCAAGTTCGCCGCCGCCTATGCCGTCTGCTTCCTGATGTCGATTCTCTACAGCGTGCCGCCGTTCCGCTGGAAGCGACTGGCGGGCGTCGATCTGGCCATCAACTGCTTCGGCTACGGGCTGTGGACTTTTCTGGCGGGAGCCATGGTTCCCGCCTTGGCGCTGCATCGATTGATGACCGGAGTATGGGAAAGCCCCCGCGAGTGGTTAAGCCTGTCGCTCACCCTGCCCGAAAGGCTCGGCATGCCCCTGCTCCTGGTCGCCGTGGGCTTCTTCTTCCTTTTCGGGGCGCTCTATCCGCTCACGCAACTCTATCAGGTCGAAGAAGATAAACGGCGCGGCGACCGCACGCTGGCACTCTGGATAGGCCCCCGCCGGAGCGTCCTCTTCGCCCTGGGATGCGCGGTCGTGGCCCATGCCGCCTTTCTGGCCGGCTTGATCTTGGCTCAACGACTCGCCGCCGGCAAAATAGGACTAATTCCGTCCTTTTTGTGCTGGTCAATCCTCCTCCTTTTATGGTATAAAGACTTCCAGCGCTACCCGCATCAGCGGGGCATGTATCGTGCCCTGGCCGCGTGGGCCGCTACCAACGTGACCGTCCTGGCACTCTTCGGAGCGCCCGGAACGTAAGGAGTTTTTCCATGCCCGTCGCGGTATTCGACAAAAGTCAGATCAAGGACATCCAAAGCCAGCCCGACCTACGCAACATGCCCATCGACCGCGTGGGAGTGAAGGGCGTGAAGACCCCCATCATCGTCCTGGACAAGGCCCACAAGCAGCAGCACACCGTGGCCACGGTCAACATGTACGTCAGCCTGCCGCATCACTTCCGCGGCACGCACATGTCCCGCTTCATCGAGGTCATCAATGAATACCGCAACCAGCTGATCGGCTTTCCCAAGATGGAGCATCTGTTGGCGCGTATGAAGGAGGTCCTGGACGCGGAGGAGGCCCACATCGAGCTGGAGTTCCCCTACTTCATCGAGAAGGAGGCCCCCGTCAGCAAGGCCAAGAGCATGATGCAGTACATGTGCAAATTCATGGGTACCCAGAACGACGAGCATCAATGCACGTTGGAGGTGCAGGTGCCCGTGACCACGCTGTGCCCGTGCAGCAAGGAGATTTCCAGCTACGGCGCGCACAATCAGCGCAGTCTCGTGACCCTACGGGCGCGCTTTACCGGCATCGTCTGGATCGAGGACCTGGTCCGGCTGGTGGAGGAGAGCGCCTCGGCCGAACTCTTTACGCTCATCAAGCGCGAGGACGAGAAGTACGTGACCGAGCACGCCTACGAGAATCCGCGGTTTGTCGAGGACGTGGTGCGCGAGGTAGCCGTGAAGCTGTCGAAGATTCCCCAGATCACGTGGTTTTCCGTGGAGTCGGACAACGACGAGTCGATCCACAACCATAACGCGTATGCGGTGATCGAGCGGGACTTGTCGCATGAACGGGACGGGATTGCGGGATAGGAGTTCTTGAGGGGAATACGGGATTGACCGGATAGGGTCACGTGCGGGATCCCGCTGTAGGGTGCGCACCGCGCACCGATGCATTCGCGAGGCTCGCGCGGGGAAATGCGGCTTGACAGTATCTTGCGCCGGAATTAAACTAAACCGCAAACGCGCCGATCCCGCACTGCGCTGACGGGGAGATCATGGGCAAAATCGCACTCATCGCCACCTACGACAACGCCTTCCTGGGGCTGCGGTACATGTCGTCGTGCCTGAAGCAGGCGGGGCATGAGTGCGTGCTTATCACCTTCAAAAACCAGTACGACTTCATCAACCCGGGCGCCACTCCCGGTCTGCCCGATCCCGTGCTGGGCGGGCCGACCGGCGTCACCCCGCACGAGCTCGACCTGCTGGTCGATCTCCTGCGCGAACTGAAGGTCGATTACGTCGGGCTCTCGGTGATCTCGCACTACATCCAGGTCTCGCAACTGGTTACCCAGCACCTGCGCAAAGTGGCGCCGGACATCCCGCTGATCTGGGGCGGCATCGACGTGACCATGCACCCCGAGCAGGCCATCGGCTATGCCGACATCTGCGTCTTGGGCGAAGCGGAGCGAACCATCGTCGAACTGGTCGAGACGCTGGACGCCGGCAGGAGCCTTGAGGGCGTGCGCGGCGTCTGGTTCCGCAACGAGCAGGGCGAGGTCGTCAGGAATCCGCTGGCGCCGACCATCGACAATCTGGACGAACTGCCCTTCCCCGACTGGGACTTCTCCAACTACTACTCGATCACCAGCAACCGGCTGATCCGCAACCGGTTGACGCCGGACGGATTCATCACGCCCTGGCGGCGCATCGTCCTGACCAGCCGCGGCTGCCCTTTCACCTGCTCGTACTGCTTTCACGGCTCCGAGTCGGTGAAGAACAACGAGGGCTTCGACGAGCGCGTGCGCCGCAGGAGCGTCGAGAACGTGATCGCCGAGATGAAGTGGCTGCGCGACACCACGCCCGGTCTCCAGCATTTCGCTTTCAACGACGAAGTCTTTACCCTCATGCCGCAGTGGATCGCGGAGTGGAGCGAGCGCTACGCGCAGGAGCTGTCGGGGCTGGAGTTCTCGTATTACACCTACCCCAAGACGACCAAGAAGCCGTTTCTGGACAGCCTGATCAAGGCGGGCCTTCAGGACGTGGTGATCGGCATCCAGAGCGGCAGCGACCGGCTCAACCGCGAGGACTACGCCCGACCCACGACCAAAAAGGACGCGCTGGCGGCCTGCACGCTGATCAACTCCTATGGACTCGAGTACCACATCGACATGCTGGGCGACAGCCCGTTCGAGACGGAACAGGATTATCGCGAGTCGGTGGATCTGCTCCTGCGGCTGCCGCGGCCCTACAACGTGATCGGCGTGTACAAGCTGCACTTCTATCGCAATTACGGGCACACCATCCACGCCGAGAAGAAGGGCATCGAGCTGGTGCAGGTGAACGAAAACACCTGGCTGGCTCCCTACAAGCCGGAGTACACGTTCTGGGAGGCGGTTTATTACCTGGCGGCTATCGGCTACTTCACGGCCGAGGGCATGGCGCCGTTCATGGACTGTCCGTACCTGCGCGAGCACGCCGAGGCGCTGACGGAGCTGTCGGAGGCGCTCAAGCGGCATCAGTATATCTTCACCGAGTCGTGCGAGAAGAAGCGCAAGGACCGTTATTTGTCGGAGCTGGAGCGGGACCTGTCGAAGATGCGCGGCAGCCGTCCGGTGGCGGCGTGGATCGCCCTGAAGGACCGGCTTTCGGGCGACGGAGGCTGGATTCGCACGCGGCAGTACCGCAAGTCCACGCAACGCGTCTTCGGCGGGGCGTCTTCCGCCGCGGGCGGCGTGCACACGAGCGACATCGAGGCCAACCTGAAGTTGATCCAGGAGCTGGCCGGCGTCTCCGACGCCTGCATCCAGCATCTGCGCAACTCGCCGGAACTGCGCGCCCATCCGGTGGGTCTCATGCAACTGGCGGACAGCTTTCACAAGCACGCTTACGTCGAAGTCGGCGACCGCCTGATGCTGAAGAACGACTACATGCGCATGTTGGAGGAGGACCTGGGCCGCCTGCGCGGCAGCCGTCCGGTCAAGTGGTGGATCAAGTACAAGAATCGCCGCGAGGGCAACTGGCTGCAACTCCAGCCGGAGAAGGTGGATTGGGCCAGCAACATGCCCGACCTGCGCCTCTCGCCGACCCGGCTCTACGCGCACACCAACCGCCCGTAACTCCCTCTCCCAGCGGGAGAGGGCAGGGGTGAGGGGGAATGGCTCCCTCTCCCAAGGGGAGAGGGTCGGGGTGAGGGGGAATGGGACCTATAGGACCTATACGACCCATGGCGCGCGACGCATTCACGGCCCCGTCTTGATGATGTCGCCCCGACTGACAATTCCAATGGTGGGATCGAAGATGGAGTCGATCATCCCCGGTGCACCGCCGTGATGGAGCGGTTCGCATAGCGCCCTTCCGGACCCGAGAAGAAGTCCACTTGGCGGTCGGGGCCGACGCTGCCGAGAATCCATCCGGTAGTCCCGTCGCTGAAGTAGTAGTAGCAGTAGTGGAAGTCCCGCGCCGGGCCGACTGAAGGGATCGCCCGGAAGCGCCGCGACGGCGGCTTTGCAGCGCCCCATGGCGCTTTCAAGCCGTCTTCTCGATACGCGGCCCGAAGCCGCAGCTCACGTAATTGAAGTAACTCGTCGGGCCGCTACTCGAGGACTCGGATTCTCTCTTCGCGCCAAATCTCGAGGACTCGGTATTTCCTGTTTTCGCGAATACCTCCCCTCTTCGCTCGCGACTCGATGATTCCGTCGCGGCGTTGACGCGAAAACCCGAGCCGTATCCTCGAGTAGGCCCGGAGTCTGCGGAGGGCCGTATCGAGAGGCACGGCGGCTCGGCACTGGCCGATGCCACTCTCAGGCCGTCCTCTCGATCTCTGGACACCTATTCAATCGGCATTGGAGTGCGGCTCGTACTCCATCTGAGGCAGGTAGTCCGGCAGGACCGGGAAGTTGTCCAGTTTGCGGGCGATGGCCGCCGACAGGAACGAATTGACCCAGTCGTAAATGTCCTGGCGCTTGACCGTCGCCCGCAGGCGGCGCATCCGCGCCATCCGCTCGGCGCGGTCCATCGTGAACGCCCGGTAGATCGCGTCGGCCATGCCCGTGATGTCGTTGGGATTGACCAGGAGCGCGCTCTTCTGCATCTGCGCCGCCGCGCCCGCGAACTCGGACAAGATCAAAACTCCCGTCTCCAGGCTGGCCGCGCAATATTCCTTGGCAACCAGGTTCATGCCGTCCTTCAACGGCGTGACGATGGCGATCTCGGCGGTGCGATAGTAAGCGAGCAGCTCGGCGCGTTCCAACGGGCGAAAAACGTAGTGAATGGGGACCCAGCCGGAGCGCGTGAACTCGCCGTTAATCTGCGAGACCAGCCGTTCGATGTCCAGCTTGAGGTCCTGGTAGCGCTTCAGCCGGGCGCGGCTGGGCACGACGACCTGCATGAAGACGATGCGCTCATGCAGCTCGGGATAGCGCCGCAGGGCGTCGCGGAACGCCCGCAGCCGCTCGGGGATGCCCTTGGTGTAGTCCAGTCGGTCCACGCCCAAAAGAATTTGCGTATTGGGCAGGTGCTCATGGATGTACCAGGCGCGCTCCGCGACCTCCGGGCTGGCCGCCTGGTTGGCGAACTCGGCGAAGTCGATGCTGATGGGAAAGACGCCCACGCGCACCTCGGCGCCCTTGCGCCTCAGGAACACCATCGACCCGCGTGTCTCGACCGCCACGTCCGAAAGGAGCAGTCGCACGCATTGCAGGAAATTGCGCCGATCCCGCACGGTCTGAAATCCCAAGAGATCATAGGCCAGGAGCGCGTGCAGAACCTGAAAGCGCCACGGCAGCTTGAGAAAAAGGTCCAGCGGCGGAAAGGGAATGTGCAGGAAAAAGCCGATCTTTCCCGACACGCCCGACCTGCGCAGCTCCTCGGCCACGTGAAAGAGATGATAATCGTGGACCCAGATGAAGTCGTTCTCCTCACGGTTGGCGAGAATCACGCGCGTGAACTTCTCGTTGACGCGGCGATAGCCGCTCCAGTACGCCGGCTCGAAGTTGCAGCGCGAAGGCAGGTCGTGAAAGAGCGGCCAGACGATCTCGTTGGCGAAGCCGTAGTAGAACTCCTCCACGTCCTCGTCCGAGAGCGTCACCGGCTTCATGGTGTAACCCAGAGGCCGGCTGCGGGCGGCCAAGAGGCGCTCCAGTTCTTCCTCGGGGATTTCGGGCGCGCCGGCCCAGCCGATCCAAACGCCGCCGCGGTGGCGCAGGACCGGGGCCAGTGCGGTCACCAGGCCGCCCGAACCCGACTCGACCTCCCAGTCGCCATGCTCATCGCGGGCGACCACGACGGGCAGGCGGTTGGAAATGATCAAGAGACGACTGGGATTGGCCTCGGGATTCATCCGAGCTCCGTTCCAAGCCGCCGGCTGCGTGCCAGGCTGTGGCTCCAATCGGTGAAAAAGGCCAGCAATTCCTTGGGCGGCACGAGCCACACTTCGGCGGCGGTGGGACGCGGCTCGGTTCGCACCAGGACGGAGAGGCCGCGCCCGGAGAGTGCGGCAAAAGCGTCCTCGTCGGTCAAGTCATCGCCGAGAAAGGCGACCGGCTCATCCGGCGCACACTCGGCCAGGATCTGCTCGACCACGCGCCCCTTGTCCACGCCCGGGACGCGCAGCTCGTGGCCGCCGTCAAACGAGCGCAACGAAAGGCCGGCGCGTGAGGCTATCTCCCGCCATACCGGCGCCACGAGACCGGTCACACGCTTCTCTTCATCATCGGGCAAGCCGCGCGTGTGCAGAGCCACGCCCGCCGGCTTAGGCTCGCAATGCCGCTGGAGTCCGTTATCCATGAGAAAGGCGGTCGCCTGCGACAGCCCGGCGACAGCCGCTTCGTCCAGCGGCATGAGCTCATAG
This sequence comes from bacterium, assembly GCA_015075175.1. Classification (GTDB taxonomy): domain Bacteria; phylum Hinthialibacterota; class Hinthialibacteria; order H5-UNCL2; family H5-UNCL2; genus H5-UNCL2. The sequence continues at coordinate 104,194 of JABTUV010000003.1, read as the reverse complement.
CGTCCGTTGGGATGGAGCCGCTCGGCGCCGTGGCATCCCCATATTTCCGGCGCGGGCGCAAGTCCCAAAAGCGGCAGGAGCGCGCTCGCCGGCCGCCCGCTGATCACGACCACCCGCGTGCCGCCGCCGCTGATCATCGACGACAGCGCCTCGCGCACGCCGGCATACATGTGCGCGGCGTCCCGCTCGGGCCGGAAGGGGGCCAGCGTCCCGTCGTAATCCAAGAGCAGCACGCCCCGCCCCACCTCGCCAAGGCGCCGCATGAACGCAGCCAGAACGCCTTCGCGTTGCAGTTCCTTCATATCTACCTCGATTCGCAATCGTAATCGTAATCGATTACGATTCGTCAACGTGCTCGTGCTGGTAATTCGCAATCATACTCGTACGGATAAAGATGTCATTTCGACCGAAGGGAGAAATCCTCTTCGCTGTTACCGCGTGGCGGGTGCGATGCAGAAGATTTCTCCCTTCGGTCGAAATGACAGCTACGATTAAGATTACGCGTCATCACGCCACCTCGATACGATCGTCCACGCCGCGCACGATGGCCAGCATCACCGTCAGATACTCGCGCAGGTGGCGGGTTAGAAGAAAGTTCTCTCGCACGAACTCGCGCGCCTTCTCGCCCATCTTGACGCGCCGATCGCGGTCCGACAGGAGATAACGCACGCGCTGGGCCGCGCCCTCCGGCGTGTTGACCAGAAACCCGGTATGATGATTGACGACCTGCAGGCGAATGCCGCCGGTGTTGCCGCCGACGACCGGCTTGCTCTTCCACATGGCCTCGGTGACGGTGAGGCCGAAACCCTCGCGCAAGGACTTCTGCAGGACCAGATCGGCGGCGCGCTGCAGGGCGTTGATGGTGCGATGCGCATCGGGCGGCAGGAGCAGCACGTGAGCGTCTGGATCGTCGCCGGCCGCCGCGCGTACCTCCGCCAGCACCACCTCGCCCTCGGGATCGTCCGAGGCGCCCCCTCCCGCCAGCACCAACTGCAACCGTGGAATGTAACGCTTGGCCATGCGGTACGCCTGGATCACGCCCACGGGATCCTTGAAGCGGTCGAAACGCGACACTTGCAGGATCATGGGCCGCTCGGGATCGATGCCGAAGCGCTCCTCGACCTGCCGGATCTCGTCCTCGGGCAGGTCCATGTTCTTTTCCGTCAGCGGGTCGATGCTGGGCGGAATCAGGTACTCGGGATGCGGCAGGGGCTGGGCGAAAGAGGCCAGCGAAAAGATCGAAGCGTCGTAGGCCGCCACGTGCCGTCGCAGGTACTTCCAGACGGGCCGGAAGGGATGGCTGACGTCGATGTGGCAGCGCCAGACCCACTTGCCGCGGCGGGTGGGGCAAAGCCCCAGGAGCGGCGCAGGCTGTGGATCGTGAATGAACACCAGGTCCGCCTCCTGCAGCACTTCCCGCAGCGTCTCGGCGTTCTTTCGATTGGTCTCTTCATAAGCCGCGATCATGGCGGGCGTGATTTCCACCGCGGTCCCTTGCAGCGCGTTGTGAAAGCCCTTGGTGCACTGATAGAAGAGGCTATCGCCGGTAATCACTTCCCAGCGCGCATCCAGGCCCAGCTCCACCTTGAGGGGTACCAACATGTGGAGGATTTCCGCCACGCCGCCGCCGGTGCGGGTCGAGTTGACGTGCACGACCTTCATGCCCGCGAGCGGCGCGGCCAGCTGCCGCAGATGCGAGACGACATCGGCGCCCACGATGTCCTGATAGCGAGCCAGCGTCGCGCTCATGACGCCGCCTCCCCGAAGTAATCGGCCAGGACGCCGGCCAGCTGGCGGCGCAGGCCCGCCAACCTGTTGAAGTAAGGGTCCAGGTGGGCCAGGCGCTCCGCCAACGGCGTGTGCTCGGGAAACGCCCCGACGATCCACGCCGAAAAATCATTGATCCCGATGGGCGGCCGCCTCCGCGCGTCGATGAAATGGTAAAACACGCTGCCCAGCGACATGGCCGACACGATCTCCGGCATCTCCCGCGGATGCGTGATGGTGGTATGCGTGTCGAGTACCACGATCTGCGAGCGGATGAAGGTGAAGGCGCTTTCGGCGCGCTTCCAGGAAACCACGGGGTCCTCGTCCAGCCGCTCCTCCAGCGTGTCCAGAACCTCCTGCCGCAACTCCTCCATGTCGGTATAGTCGGTGGGATCGATCACCGACAATCGCTCCGCCAGGGTTTCGTCGTGAAAATCGCGAAAGGCCCAGACGGCGAAATCGTTGTTGTACTCGGGATCGTCGAAACGCGGGCGCAGGAGGCCGCCCCAGAAGTGATAATAAAGACTGCTCGGGGTGGTCGCCGAGACACCGTCGTAGAGCTCCCGCAGCGTGTGCGCCCGGCGGCCGGTCGCGATCGCGGCCAGCGCGCAGTCCTTGACCGCAAAGGGTTGGTCGCCGCCCGAGTCCCGAGCTGGTAGAGACATGTTCGCATCCTCGGATTCCGCCTGTCGCCGCAACCGGCAGCCGAGGAGGTCGGAAGAGGACGAAACGGACGAGAGATTGCCGCGTGAGGCGTCTGTCGGGTCCCGCTACCGCGCGACGGCGCTGCCGCGTTGGGCTCTGCAGCTCTTAACCTAACACGGTCACGCGGCGATGGCAACCTTGCAACGCGATGGGCGCGTGGGACAGTGACCGATTGGGCGCGTCCAGCCCGCAATGAGCTTGGGCTCCCGCTTCAGAATCGGCGCCTGTCCCTCGCCATCAATCCCCCCAGCCCCCCTTGTTACGGCGGGGGGAGAAGAGGCCGCGACTCAGCGGCTCTCCCACGTCTCCAAGAAGATCAGCAGGTCAGCGCCGTCCACGATGCCGTCGCCGTTCAGGTCGGATGGACCGCCCGGAACCGCGTTCCAGTTGCGGCAGAACTCCAGCACGTCCAGCGCGTTGACCTGCCCGTCGGGGCGGATGTCCAGCGGCCTCGGTGTGTTCGTGACGGTAGGCGTGTTTGTCATCGTCGGCGTAGGCGTGCGCGTCGCCGTCGGCGTGTACGTGGGCGTAGTCGAGCCGGTCGGCGTGGGCGTGGGCGTCCACGTCGGCTGTCCTACCGCGAACATCACGAGGTCGAGCGCGGTCGTCTGGCCTTCCGTCACGTTGACGTGGTCAACCATGGCATCCAGATAGCCGTTGCGGCTGGCGCGCACGCGATAGCGGTCCGCCGGCAGCCCGGTCAGGCGATAACCGCCGGCGAGGTTGCTGAACGCGCTGCTGGAGCCTTCCGTATTCTGCGGATTCTGCGTGTACACGTTGGCGTAAAAGAGCGGCTCGCCCGTGGTGTTGCGCACCGTGCCAGCGATGAATCCGCCGTCGTCCAACGTGACCGCGAAGCCGTCCCGGCTTTCGCCGGTGGAAAGGGAAATCAGCGTGGCGTCAGCAGCGCGCACCTGGTCGTCCCAGTATTCGACGCGATAACCGGCCTTCTGCGCGCGCAACGTGTACTGGCCCGCGGGCAGGGCGGCAAGGGTGAAGAAGCCGGCCAGGTCCGCGCTGGTCGTGAACTGGCCGAGATCGCCGGCATGGTCGGCGCGCAGGTCCGCGTAGGCGAGCGGCGCGCCGGTCGCGTCGATCACCCGGCCCTCCAGACTGGCGCCCGGCGCCAAATCGAAATCGATGCCGGACAGAAGCCCCGAACCCGGAATCGAAACCGGCGAGGCCGCCGCCTGCGTGAGCACGTGATTCCAGTATTGCCGCACGTGAACGCCGTCGCGGGCGAAGAGTCGGTATTGCGCCCCGGCGTCCCGCCGCACGCGCAGCATGGAGTAGCTTCCGTCGTGGCGCGAGGAAGCGTCCGCCGGCTTGGGCGTGCCGGAGAGGCTCGTGCCGTCCACCTCGACGTTGCCGAGCGGTTGGCCGGTCGCATCGCGCACCGCGCCGGTGATGCGCCCGTAAGGCACCGAGAGCGCAAAATCGACGCCCGCCGTGGTCGCGTCGGCGACCACAGCGACGCCCGTCGCTTCCGGCACGCCGGGTTCATCCGGCAGGTAGATGCGATAGTCGCTCCCCGCCGACAGGCCCGCCAGCGCGTAGCGCCCGTCCACGCCGGTGTAACCCGTGCGACCCGTACCGTTGGTCGAAAGCACGCGGACTCCCGCCACGGGCAGATTGGAGGCGTCGCGCACCGTGCCCGCGACGACCCCTCCGGCGGCATACGCCAGGTTGAAGTTGCGAACCAGCGTTCCCCCGGCCGGCACGGTCAACCCCGAGACGTCCAATCCCGCGTAGCCGGAGGGGTAGCACGTGATCCGACACGGCACGGCGGGCACGGTAGCGAAGAAGTAATAGCCATCCAGATGGGTCGTGGCGTAGAAGTACTGACTGGTACCCTGTATCTGCAAATTGACCGACGTATTGCCGATGGGCGTGCCGGCGGGTCCCGTGATCCAACCGGCCAGGGCGCCGATCGCGTAGCGCGTCATGGTGAGCACGCGCCCGCTCACGGCCTGTCCCGGCGCGACGTTGACTAACTGCAGCGGCGCATCCACCTGAGCGTCCAGGTACGCACCCAGCGTGTAACCCTGGGCGGGATAAACCGACGGAAGGTAAACGCCGTCCGGCTGCGAGGGAACCTCCAGGTACGCGTTGGACTGCGCGACAACCACACGCGCGCGCCGGCGATCGGCTGGCTGGCCTGATCCTCTACCACGCCGGAGACCGGTTTCCATCGCCGGTTCGTCGGGGAAGACCACGGCGACGTTGTCCAGCGACTGATTGGGCAGGAGCACCAGCCGCGTCGCCTGGCCGCTCACAAACGTGCCGTGATGGTAATACGAAGGCGTGTTGCTCCGGTTCACGCGCACGATGTAGGTTCCCGGAGTGATGCCGCTGCGCAGGAAGGCGCCCGTGTACACGTCCGTATTGGTGCTGTGCGTGCCCGAGTAACCGTCCACGCCGATGTTCGGCACGTTGTCCGAGACGGGCGTGCCGTCCGCGAATTTCACCGTCCCCGCGACCGTTCCCGAGGCGATGGACGAGGGCGCCACGATGTGGATGCCCGTGGTGGCCGCCCCTTCGTTGACCAGGACCGGCGAAGCCGCGCCGACCGAGTAGGACGAGGGATAGTAAATGCGGGGCTTGCCGGAGAGCGACGTGTACACGTAGTACGTGTCCGGCCAGACCGCGCTGAACGTGAACTCGCCGCTGCTCGTCAGCGACGTGCTGCGCAAGTCGCTCAGTGGAGACCAGGTCTGCGCGAGGTAGACCGTACCGCTGGGGTACGGATCGCCGTTTTCGTTCTTGACCGTGCCGGAGAGCGTGCCGCCGGACAAGAGGATGAAATCATAACCCGTCAGGGCCGTAGCCGTGGGCACGACGATGTCGGTCGCGCCCGCCAGAGTCGCCGAGTATTGCCAGTAATGGTCCAGATAACCGGAGGCGGAGACGCGCACGCGATAGCTTCCCGCTGCCAGTCCCCGCAGCGTGTAAGCGCCTTGGGCGGAGAGGCTCGTGCTCGTGACGAAGGTCCCATCGGAGCGGTAGGCGCGAACCGTGCCCGACGTCACCGGATCGCCGATGCCCTTCCTGACGTGGCCGGAGATGCTGGACTCGGTAATCAACACGAAGTCGACGCCGGCAGTCGCCTGTCCCGTAACGACGGCGATGCGCGCGGCCGCTTCCCACGTAGTCGCGCCGTTGTAGTACTGCGGCACGTAGCCGAGGCTGCTGAGGTACACAACGTAGTGGCCGCCCGGCAGGCCAGGCACGCGGTAGGTTCCGTTCGGCTCGACCGTTGCGTAGAAGTCCAGGCCGTCCGAGACGCGCTCGACGGACACGTCGCCGGCGCCGACCAGATCGCCGGTCGTATTGCGGACCGTGCCGGCGATGGAGCCGCCGCGCGTCAACTGGGCGTCAAGACGCTGCGTCTCTCCCGTCGCCACGGGTATTCTGGTCGCCAGGCTCTCCTGAAATACGTTGTTGTAGTACTCCGTCAAGTGCTCGGAGTGCATGAAGCGGAGCGTATATTCGCCCGGCGGAAGGCCGGTGATGCGATAGTCGCCGTTGTTGTCGGTAGTGCCGTTGAAATTAGTGACGTCGGGTCCGTAGAACCAGCGGGCGCGCACCGAGACGGCCTCCAGCGGGTCGCCGTCTCCATCGCGCACTCTGCCGTGGAGGGCCGCGCCGTCGACCATGACGAAGTCGATGCCCGCGCGATGGTCGCCGGGCTCCATGCCGACCGGCAGCGCCTCGCGCGCCACGTAGCCGTCTGCATAATAGCGGGTCGGGTAAGGTGCGCCGCTGGCCCGCACGCGATACGTTTTGCCGGCCCCCACCGGCACGCGCCCGATCAGATAGTGACCGTCACTGCCGGAGGGAACGGATTCGGTGTTGGACCCGCCGGACACCGGCTCGCCGCGAATCGACAAAAGGCCGCGTATCAGTTCGCCCGTCGCATCGTACACGTCGCCCTCTATGGTCCCGTAGGTCGTGGCCAGGTCAAAGTTGATCCCCGCCGTGTGCGAGCCGTCCGCCACGGTAATCCCCGTCACTTCGGGCGTACCCGGTTCATCGCTCAACCGGATGATGGTCGTGTTGGTCGAGACTCCCCCCAACGTGTAGCGGCCGGCGCCGTCGGTATAAGTCGTGCGGGTCGTGCCGTTGCCGGTGCGAACGTAAACGTGCACGGCGGGCGCGCCCGAGGCGTCCCTGACGCGACCGGAGACGATGCCTCCCGTGGCGTACTGCGGCGTCAGGATGACTTCATTGCCGGTCCCCGGCGCGATCATCACGCCCGGCAGGGACAGCGAGCTGTAGCCCGAGGGACCGGTCGCAAAGGTGTAGCTGCCCGGCGGCAGGTCGCGCATGACAAAGCTGCCGTACAGGTCCGTATACGCATAGGTGTTGAAGCCGCCGCCTGCCAGCACGGCCGACACGTAGGCGTTGTAGATGGGGGTGCCGTTGGGGCTGTTGACCTGCCCGCGTACCATGGCGGGGGCGAATCCCACGAGCACCAGGTCCAACCCGGCAATGTCCGCGCCCGGCGTCACGTCGACGATCAGCGATGGCGAGGTCAAGTACGACGCCTTCTGCGCATAGACGGAATATTCACCCGAGGGAAAGACCATCTCGATGTGCCAGAGGCCGTCCCCGTCGCTGTTGGCGCTGTAGCTGCTCCAACCATCCTGCGAGTAGGCGTAAACGACCGCCTGCGGCACGGGCCGGCCGTGATTGTCTCTCACCGTACCGGAGAGTCGGGCATGGTTGACGGCCGGCAGGGTGACGTCGACGCCCGCCACGCTGGAGTCGGGGGCGACCTCGACGCGCGTCGCGGCCGCCGCCGAGTACGTGCCGCCGTGGTAATAGGGAGCCTGATTGGAAACGATGGCGCCCACGATGTAGGAACCCGCCGGCAGCGCGCTCGACAAGTACTCGCCGCTCGTGTTGGTCGTGTAACTGTACGATCCCGTGGTTCCATCGGCGCCGTAGATGCGCACCGACAGGTTGGGATAGGGGAAGTGGTCCGGGCGGAAGACGCGCCCCGCGATGGTGCCGCCCGGGACCGATTCGGTCGGGACCGTGATCACCAGTCCGCTGACGCTCTGCTCGTCGGACACGGAGACGATGGTCGCCGAGTTGCGGCTGTAGTTGGCGGGATAAAAGATGACCGGCCGCCCGCTGACCTTTGCATAGAGATAGTACGCCACCGGCGGCAACGCCGCGAAGCTCCACTCACCTTGGTTGTTGAGCGACGTCGAGACTTCGTAAGGGGTATTGGGGTCGGCCGAGAGCGCATACACGGTCCCCGACGTGACCGGATTGCCGGAGGCATCAACAACCTGGCCGGCCAGGGCGCCGCCGCGGATGAGCATGAAGTCGATGTCGTCGCGCCGCTCTCCCGCAGCCACCACCACGAGATCGGCGTCCGCCGCCGCCAGCTTGTCGTCGTAGTACTCGTCCACGTAACTGGAATGCGAGGCGTAAACCTCGTAGGAACCCGGCGGCAGCGTAGTGACGCGGTAGTCCCCCTGGCTGTCGCTGCCGGCATAAAGGATCACGCGCGGCTCCTCGCGCCGGTAGAAGGAGAGGCTCGTCCCATAAACGCCGCGCCCCAGCCGGTCGACCACGCGGCCCGCGACGGTCGCGCCCGCCTGTAGCGCGAAGTCGATGCCGGAAACATCCGTACTCGCGGGCAGGCTGACGACGGCGGCTCCTGACGAGGTCAGGGAATCGACGTAGTAAACCGGCACGTAACCCGCCAGGTTGGCGTACAAGCGATAGTTGCGCTCCGCTCCGGCGCGCGCGCGCCCCACTTTGAAATGTCCCTCCAGTCCACTGTAAACGGTGGGCGGATACCAGTTGTGCCCGACCGGAGTGGTGGAAATCTGCGCGCTTTGAATGCCCATGCCCGTCGCGTCCGCGATGCGCCCCGAAATCGTGCCGTAGTGAACGCCGACAGTGAAATCCACGCCGTCCGTCAGCTGGCCGACGACCACCGGCACGCCGTTCTGTTCGGGATAACCCGAGTCGGCCTCCTGGCTGAGATAGATGCGATAGCTGCCGGCGGAGAGGTTGGGCAGGAGGTAGCGCCCCAAGTCGTCCGTGGTGGTCTGGCGGGTGGTGGGTCCCTGGCTGCGCACGGTGATGCCGTACGCGGGCCAACCCGAAGCGTCGGTGACGACGCCGGCGACCGCGCCGGCGGCGGCCGGCGTCGCCAGTACGGGATTCCACTGCCGGTCCGCGGTGATGTTCTGCCAGTCCAGCAGCGCGTTGTCATAGCCGGAGAGCGAAGCCTGCAGGCGATAAAGCCCTGCGGGAACAGGCCCCAGTGCGTAGACGCCGAAGGGATCGCTGTAAGTCAAGAATGCGTGGGCATTGTCGATGCCCGTGACTTGGACCAGTGCGCCCGAAAGGGGACTGCCCGACGCGTTGTAGACCGTGCCTGAGACGCCGAAACCGGTCAATTGGACCAGCGTCACGTCCTGCACGAGCGAGGTGTTGGGCGTCGGCGCAATTCCGCTGACCATCGCCTCGCGGTAGCCCGCCTTCTGCGCAAACAGGACCAGCGAACCCAGCGCCGGATGCAAATCGTAAAAGGCAAAACCGCCGTCGGGACGCGAATAGGCCGTGTGGTTGTACCACGTGTCGTAGAGGCTCACCTGCGCCCCCTCCAGCGGTTGGCCGAGGTCGTCGCGCACGACCCCAGAGAGCATGGCAAAATCGGTGAAAGCAGACTCCTCGATGTCGATGTTCTCGGCGTTCTCGCCGGGACCCAGCGCCACGCGCGTGGCGGCGGCCTGCGAGTAAGTCGCGCCGTAGTAGTACGGCGGCTGGTCGTCCCTCACGTAGGCGACCGCATACACCCCCGGCGGAAGACTGGAAAACGAATAGCGTCCATCCGAGCCGGCAGAGGTGCCGGAATTGTAGGAAGTGCCGTCCACGCCGTAGAGTTGCACGAAGGCGTAAGCGACGGGAGCGCCGCCCGCCCGAGTAATGCGTCCGGAAATGCTGGCACTCGCGACGGCTTCCGGGACCTCGATGCGCACCCCCGAGAGGATATCTCCCTCATTCAGGGTCAAAAGGCTGGCGTCAGCCACGTTGTAGGCGCCGGCCAGAAACACCGGTGTCTTGCCGCAGACGTTGGCGCGCAGAGCGTACACGCCCGGCGGCATACCCCAGACGGTGAACCGCCCCTGGCTGTCGATGCTGTTGGCGAACCAGGAGTCCTCCAGGTTGGACAGGTTATAGACGTAAACGTAACCGCAGTTGTAAGGCTCGTTGGATGCGTTCACAACCGTCCCGGAAATGACGCACGAACGCGCCAGCATGAAGTCCACCGGCTCGACGACCGCGCCGTAGGTCGCCGAAAGCACGTCCGGAGCATCAAACACCGGACGCTGGTTGTAATACTGGAAGGCGTAGCCGTCGTACTGGGCCGACACGACGAAGTCGCCCGCCTCCTGGACGTACAGATTGTAGTATCCCTGCGTGTCCGTCCAGGCATCGCCCAACCAGCGCTGCAGGTCGGGGGAATTCGCCTCCAGGTTGACGTCAGCGAGAGGCTCGCCCCACGCGGTCGTCACCCGGCCGCGTACCCAGACGGCGTCCGGCAGCGAAAAGTCGATGCCGGTCAGGACCTGGCTCTGGCCCACAAACAGCAACGTGGCGGCGTCGCTCGTCTCGGCATGGTCGTAATACTGCCGCGCGTACCCTTCCGCCGCGGCGGACACGCGGTACAAGCCGGCCCGCAATCCGCACAGCGCGTAGCGTCCCCGGCTGTCGGAATAGCGGTAGGCGGCCGTCTTGGAGTGATTGATGGGATTCTCGTCTGCGACTGGATTGGGCAGCGGCACGCCGCCTTGGCTGCGCACCGTCCCACGGATTTGCCCCAACGGAATCGGCACGGTAACGTCCACGTCGCCCAGCACCAGGCCCGACGCAACGACGATGCCCGTGACCTTCGGATACGGCTGGCCCAGCGACGTGACCTCCACCGTCCAGGTTCCGGGAGAGAGTCCCGCGGCGACGTACACGCCGTCCTCGTTGGTGTAAACGTTCCGTGAACCGGCGCCCGACAGGCGCACTTGCAAGCCGGGTTGCGGACGGCCCGAGGCGTCGTACACGTGCCCCCAGATGGCCCCGTATCCCGCCAGGTTGTAGGCCAGCGTAATGTCCCTTATCGTCGTCGCCCCGGCAAGGGGGGTGAGGTCGATGTGCTGCGAAACGAGATTTGAATGGTACACGCTCAATGTGGTGGGCGCCGGCGCGATCGGGTCGTACTCGTAATAACCGTCCCACTCCGTGTACACCGCCGGCAAATTGATGGAGTTGTTGACGGTCGCATAAATCTGCGCGCTCCAGAGGCGGTTGCCGGAAGCGTCGCGGACTATCCCGAGCAGTTTCGTCTCCGCCGGAATGGCCGCGCCCAGGTTGACGTTTCTCGTCAACGTCTGACCAGGCGCAAGCGCGAAGTCCTGCGAGTGGGGCAGATAATCAGGGTGCGTGACCAGGAAATAATAGTCGTCGCTGGGCCAGGCGTTGGAGATGCGGTAGAAGCCGGTCGCCGAAGTGACGGCCTGGTAGGTAACGCCGGCGGCGAGCATGACCGCGGCGCCGGCCACGGGTTGGCCGCCGCCGCTCGTGACCACCCCCTCCACGGTGGCGCGCGGGCTGTCCGGCGCCACCAGGTCCACGCCCACGCGATGCTGGCCGCTGTTCACGTCCACGTGGCCCGCCTGGCTCGAACGGTACGTGCCGGGATAGTACAGCGTAGGCCGCGAATTGAGCTCGGCATAAATCCGGTGCGTGCCCGGCGGCACGGATGTGAACTTGTACGCGCCCGCTCCGTCCGTCGTCGCGTAGCCCGAGTGAACCGTGCCGTCCCGGCCCTGGATAGACACGCTCACGTTCACGAAGGGGTGGCCCATCGCGTCCAGCACGCGCCCCGCCACGCTGCCGTTCTGGAAGTTCTGCGTGACGACGATATCGACGTTGGGCGTGTCCTGTCCGCTCGTGACGTGCACGGTCGAAGCCGCCGAGCGATTGAAGCCGCCGCCGTAAAAGCCCGGCGGATAACCTGAGACCTGCGCGTACACGTAGTAGTCTCCGGGCGGGACGCCGTCGATGAAGTAGGCGCCGCCGCCGCCGATGCCGCCCGCATAACTGAGGGAGTCGTCGCCAGCCGGGACGGCCCGCGCCGTGCCGAAGGTGATGGGATTGCCCGAGGCGTCCTGCACCGTCCCGCTGATGGAGCCTGCCATTTCCATCGCGAACACCAGCACTTGGGGATAGGTCTCGCCCAGCGCCACGGAGAGCACGTCCGCCTGCGCCACCGACGGTTTCATCGCGTACCACTGTTCGGCGTAGTCGGCGCTGGTCACCTGCACCTGGTATTCTCCGCCCGGCAGCGAATTGACCTCGCCCAGAATGGTCGAGTACACGCCGTTGTAGAAGTTCTGAAACTCGGGCGCCACCATCTGCGCGCGCACCTGCACGTATCGCTGCGGCGCGGGAATCTGGATGAAAACCCCATTCTGGAAAATGTCCAGTCCGGACCCGCCGCCCGCGTAGATGGCTCCCCGCGCCAGCACCGCATTCACCGCGCCTTGATGGAACGAGGAATTCCCGGTCGTATAGGTTGCGGTGACGGCCTCGTTGAGGATGCGCGCCATGCCGTAGCTGGTTCCCACCCACACGTCGCGGTGGTGGGCCGGCGAAATCGAGCGGACGTCGCTGGTGGGAAGACCGCTGCCGCTGTGAAAGACCATCTCGCTGGAGAGGTTGGTGCGCAGAAGGCCGCTGTCGGTTCCGATCCACTGGTAACCGTCGGTCGCACAGGCGATGGCTTGAACGGCGTTGCTGGGCAGAGCCGAATTCGAGGTCGTGGTACGGGGAAAGGAGGCGCCGCCCGCGTAACGCTGCGCGCCGTCCGCGCAACCCATCCACACCACGCCGGCGGGATCGATGGCCAGGCAGGTGATGGGCGAGGGTCCGGGTAGTCCGCGGGTGGCCGCGGTCCAACTGGTGAAGGTTCCAGCCGAAAGGCGCGCCAACGTGCCGTTGGCCAGGCCGATCCAGACCGGCCCGGTAGCCGAGGCCGCCAGCGCGGTGACTTGATTATGGGGCAGCGCCGAGTTGGTCGTCGTGTAGATGGTCGTGCCCCAGGTGCGATAGACGGCCAGGCCGTTGTCGGTTCCCACGTACAGGGAGCCGTCGCTGGAGCGCGCCAGCGCGCGCACCGGCGCGTTGGGCAGGCCCGCGTTCCAGGCGTGCAGTCCCATCGTCGCCCCTGAGACGAAACCCGTCACACCGCCGTCCGTGCCCACCCACACCGGCCCGGTCGGATCGCTGATGAGGGCGTTGACTATCCAGTCGGTCAGGACGCTTTGGCCGGGATCATGCAGCGGCAGGCCGTCGTTCTTGTCGTAGACCGCGACTTGGAACCGCGCCCCCAGCGGCAGATGAAAATCGACGCCGGACAGGTGCGAACCGCCCGACAAGGCCAGCACCGAGGCGTCCTCAACCTTGTAGGCGTCGCCGTAGTAGAGCGGCAGGTGGGGGGCGGATTCCGCCTGCAGAACACAACTGCCGGCGGGCAGCCCGTAAATGCGGTAATAACCCGAGGTGTCCGTGTAGGCGTAAGGATACCAGTAGAAGTACGGATCGTTGCCGACCGCTTGTGCGTAAACCGCGGCGGAAGCGAGCGGTTGGCCGTGATCGTCATACACGTGGCCCTGCACCCAGTCCCCGTCGGGCAGGACCACGTCGATGCCCGACAGTTCCGTGGTTGCGCCCAGCGCCAGTTGAGTCGCTCCATCCTCGAACACGCTGCCGCCGTAGTACTGTCCCAGGTAGGGACTGTGGCTGACCCGCAGCGTGTACGTGCCTTCGGGAAGGCTGGAGAAGCTGTAGCTTCCCGAGCCGTCGGTGTAGGCATAGGTCTGGTAGGCGCCGCCGCGGTACGCGACCACGTAGGCGCTTGAGAGCGCCTGGCCGGTCGAGTTGCGGACGGTTCCCGCGATCGAGGGCGGCGCCGACCATGAGATGGGAGCACCGGCGACGATGAAGGATAGCGTCAGGACGTGCGCAAACGATGCGAGGAACCGATTCAAGAGCGAGCCTCCCGGAATTGCCGACACGGCCGCCGCCGGCATGCTGCAGGGACGGAAACATCTATTCTACTAATTTCGCCGTCCTCGTAAAAGCCAAATGTTGTCCGCTGTCGCCCCACAGGTCCGACAGCTCCTATGAGTCCCATCACTCGCTTTCCGCGAAGCACTCACTCAGAAAGCTCTTCAGCGCCTGCCAGGAGCGGCGGTCGGCCTTCTCGTTGTAGCGGGCGCGCTCACTATTGGCGGCCGGGTTGGTGAAGCTGTGCACCGCGTTGCCGTAGATGTTCATCTGCCAGTCGGCGCCGGCGCGGCGCATCTCCTCGATGAAGGCATTGATATCCTTGGGCGGCACGGCGGGATCGTCCGCCCCGTGACAGACCAGGATTTTCGCCGTCAATTTGCGTTCCGCCGGCGGCAGATTGCTCGCCAGTCCGCCGTGAAAGCTGACCACGCCCAGCACGTCCACGCCCAGGCGCGCCATTTCCAGGCACATGCCGCCGCCGAAGCAGTAGCCGATGGCCACGATGCGCGAGCCGTCCACCACGGGCGCGGCCTGCATCGCCGCCAGGCCCGCCCGGAACCGCCGCTCGGCCAGACCCACGTCGCGCCGGAACTGTCCCGCCCACGCCCCTGCCTCCTGCGAGTTGGTCGTCACCTTACCTTTGCCGTACATGTCCAGCGCGAAGGCCGCGTAGCCCAACCCCGCCAACCTCTCCGCCACGTTCCTGGGGTGTTCTGAAAGCCCCCACCACTCATGCACGATCAAAACGCCCGGCCGCCTGCCGGCCGTCGCATCGTCATAGGCCAGGTAGCCCTCGAGGACCACGTCGCCGTCCCGATATTCGACTGCTTCCGTTTTCACCGCCGTCATTCCCTTCTCGACCGTCAATAAGAGAGCGAAAAAGAGCGCCACGGTTCGCATGATGTTCCTCCCGGATTCACGTCGATACGCGGGCGCGGACCGCCCGGCGTTGGGGCTATGCTAACGCTTCGCCGGGCCGATGGCAAGCAGGCGTGCCGTACTCATGCTTTATGCCCCCCTCCGCCCTTATTAAGGGGGGAGCGGATGGCCGCACAAAGCCGGTCCTCCGCATCCAAGCCGCGCTTCGACTTGGCGCCGCGCGCTTCGCTCTGCGCTTTCGGTTTCAGATTGTGCGGCGGTTCAGGGCTTTCGGTTCCGGGTACTTGCCGTGGCTCAACTTCCCCGATAAGCCACTCCGACAGCCCTGAGCGAAGGCCGAAGTCGAAGGGCGGCCTTGGGCGCAGCCATCCCGCCCTCACGGCGTGGGGTGGATTCGCAGCTTTACCGGATTCGCATCCACCGCCAGCGCAAGCCCTGCGATGAGTTCTCCACCATCCAGCGTCCTGGCTGTTTCCCCGTCGCGCGCCAGTTGATAGCGTTTCCCAGCATCGACCGCATACCACTCGGGGAAGGCATTGATGCGCGGATAATCCAACGGAAGGCGCATGAAATCGCGATGGCGCGGCCGATCGAAGAGCAACTTGCCGCTCCAGGGTCGAGCCGCCGAGACGTGCACATACAGGGCGTCGCCGCGAACGTGCCCGCCCACTTGGACATCGGCGCGCCACGGCTCCGCGCGCACCCCCGCCGACTTCCACAGCGCATACAGGAGCGTCGTGCGCGCCACGTTGCCATCGTGATAGAAACCCGTGGTGATTCCGTCGTCATCCTGCATGTCAAAAAGAATCCGCGTCTCGCCGTCCAGCCACTCCGCCACCTCCGGCGTGGGCTCGTAGCGGTGGAGATAAATCGCGGACTCAATCGAATCGGCGAAGCCGTCGGGCGAGCGATTGCCTTCCCAGGAGTAATTGCGATACGCCAGCACCCCGCGCAGCGCGTGTCGCACCGCCTCGCGATAGGCGCGCGGACGCTCCGGCGCGGTACCGGTACCGTCCAGCAAATAGAGGGTATAAATCGCGTTGTAATTGTAGCCCCAGTTGTCGCACACGTGCCGGTCCAAGACCTGGCCGGTTTTCGGATTGATGCGGTCGTACATCATGCCGTCGGGCAGGCGACCCACTTCCAGGAGACGGTCGAACATCTCGTACAGCGGGGCGCGCCAGACGGCGGCCTTTTCCGGCGAGGCGTAGGACGCCAGCGCGTAAACCTCGGCCAGTCCCGCGGTCACTTCGCAGCCGTGATCGCGCAGGCGCAGATTGTCGCTGTCGCGCGTGGGATGCTGATCGCCGAGCAGAAAATGATCCCCCAGTCGGAAGGCGTACTGCCGATAGTCGGGCCGGCCCGTCATCCACGCCAGGCGCGCGACCGCGATCATCACGTCGCCGTTGACCTCGTGGCCCGCGTCCGGCAGGCGGCCCCAGCGCGTCTGGACCGGCGCGTGCTTCCAGATGTCGTCCACCAGCCCGATCATGCGCTCGTTCCAAGAGCCGTCGGCGATCAACTCCGCCACCGACAGAAGCCCGTCCTTCACGTACTCCGCCGCGCCGAAGAGCATCCGGCCCAGGTCCGGCTCCTCATGCTCGAAGGCCTGTTTCGTCAGCGACCAGGAATCCGGCAGACGATCCAGTCGGTTGGTGAGGCGCTGTTCGGTCGCCAGGACCTGCCTCATGCGTCCATCCAGGAGGGGGCGGTCGGTCAGGGCGCAGGAGAGGACCATGAAGGGATAGCAGTCGGCGGCGCAGTTATGGGCGTTCCAGACGTCGATCCGGGGAGGACGGAACCGCTGGGGGAAAAGGCCGGTAGTCGGATCGGCGTGGGGCAGCCAGCCGAGTACGAAGCGATGGGCGCGCTCCAGGCCCTCGGCGGCGAGCGGCGCGTTGGCCTCCGCCGAGGCAAAGGCCGCAAGGTCCGCCCGGCTCCATGGCGCCTCGCTTGCCAGGCATGACGGCGACAGGAACGCGATCAGAAGAAGCTTTCTCATCCTGACCCTCGCAGTGGAGTGTAAAACGTGCTACTGTCGCCTTGTAGCACACATTCCCGATGGAGTGAACCCGACAAATGCGCACGCCCCGCCCCTGCGCCTTTACCCTCATCGAACTCCTGATCGTGGTCGCCATCATCTCGGTCCTGGCCGCCATCGCCGTGCCCAACTTTCTCACCGCCCAGGTGCGCGCCAAGGTCGCCCGCGCCGAGTCGGACATGCACGAGCTGGGAACCGGCCTGGAGGCCTATTACACCGATCATGCCAGCTATCCGCTGGAGGACGGCTACTGGGGCGTCGATTTCAAGGCCTTCGTCCGGCTCACCACGCCCGTCAAGTATCTGTCGTCGATGCCGATAGACGCCTTTAACACCAGGATGACGCCGGATACCGACATCGGTTTCTACAACATCGGCACGGGCAGCACGCGCATGACAGGGGCCACGCCCAACACCGACCGGGACGTGTACGTGATCGCCAGCTACGGCCCGGACCTGTCGGACGACACCCACTACATCATGTACTTTCCGCGCACCAACAACGCCTGCCCCTACGACATCAGCAACGGCGTCATGAGCCGTGGCGACATCTATCGTCTCTCGCCCAGCACCGTGGGCATGTGGGCGGCCAACTTCCGCGCCGCAGCCAATCCGCGGAACTGGCCCAATCCATAACCTCTGGGACAGTCGCCGATTTTCCAGGTGATTCCCACGGAAAACCCGCAGACGCCCGCGGAAAATTGGCGCCTGCTCTGAAAAAAGGCTTCCGGGGGGTTGCGACAGAAAAGAGAACCGAGTCCTCGAGTAGCCGGTACTCCGGCGTATCGAGAGGACGGCCTCGATGCGGCCATCCCGCCCTCGGAGCGGCTTTGCTTTTCATCCTCCATGGGTGAGGCGAAGCCTCGTGAGGGACTGTCCCTTCTGCCCAATTGCGGTAGACGAAACGCGACCTCAGCGGTACTCTCGTTTCCATCCCAAGCGCGGAGGAGTCACCCATGCTGAAACTGACCTATTTCGGCCATTCCGCCTGGAAACTTTCGGGAAACGGGCACGCCCTGCTTGTGGATCCGTTTATCTCGGGCAATCCCAACCCGGTGATCGACGTGGAGAGTTCCGATCTCGCGTGCGGCTACATTCTGCTTTCGCACGGCCACGGCGACCATCTGGGAGACGCGATTCCGCTGGCGCGCAAGTGGAACGCGACCATCATCGCCAACTTCGAGCTGGCCATGTATTGCGCGCGCAAGGGCGCGCAGGTCCACGGGATGCATTTGGGCGGCGGCTTTGACTTCCCCTTCGGGCGCGTCAAGCTCACCCCCGCCCTGCACGGCAACGTGGTCGAGGACGACGACGGGCTTTTTCCCACCGGCAATCCGGCGGGCTTCGTCATCCACTTGGGCGGCAAGGTGATTTACCATGCGGGCGACACCGGCATCTTCTCCGACATGAAATTGATCGGCCAGTTGGACAAGCTGGACGTGGCGCTTCTGCCCATCGGCGACAATTTCACCATGGGGCCGGCCGACGCCCTGGCCGCCGCCGAAATGCTGGCCGCCAAGCTTACCATTCCCATGCACTACAACACTTTTCCGCTGATCCGGCAGGATCCGCAGGCCTTCGTCGCCGCCCTGGCAAGGAAGGGTCTGGCCGGGCGGGTCGTAACGCCGGGAGAGACGGTTGAGGTGGGATAGGTAGGAATCGGACCTATGGGACGAATGAGACGAATAGGTCCCATAGGTCCCACACGTCTTATAGGCCCTTCACTTCTGCAGAAGGAGGGAGGCCGTCCGCGGTCGCGCTCCACATCACTCCTGTTTCAACCACAAGGCCCAGACCGCCGGAAAGTCGCGTGACGCGGTGAACACGAGCTCCAGCCTTCCGTCGTCCACCGGGATGCCCGTGAAGACTTTTTCCATCGCCGTCGCCGGTCCGGCGGCGGCGGTGGGATCGAAGTCGCGCAGCAGCGTCTTTCCCTCGGCGCTGAGGGAGAAGACGCGCGCCTCGCCCCCGACCGGCCTTCCACGCCGTATTACATCTCGGCGGTCAGGAATACAAGCGTATAGGCGCCGTCGGGCACGTCTAAGCGATCGGTCAACGTACCTCCCGCGCCGTAGCGCACGCTCTGAAAGAGGGCGGGACGATCGGTCTTGCGCACGGGCGCGCCGGAAAGCCAATGCGCGTCCGCGGGCGCATCCACGTATCCCCATCCCATGAGTGGACTGTAGACGTGATCCGCGCGCCAGAGCGTGCCCTGCGGGTCCAGATAGTCGCGGCCCGCGCAGTTGACGTGGAGCTGGTACTTGTCGCGCGCGGGCACGTGGATGGCGCCGGTCTCCAGGCCGGGGCCTTCGGCGCCGTCCGCGTTGCAGGGCAGCACGCGGTACTGGTAGGTCGCGCCGGCGACCACCTCGTCATCCATGAGCGAGGACAGGCCCGCGGGCGCGCGCGCGTAAAGCATCCAGTCGCGATCCTCGCTGCCGCGGCGAAGAATGTGGTAGCTGGCCGGCGTTGCGCCGGACACCACCTTCCAGCGCAACAGCACATGCTCCGGCGAGGTCCGGGCAGGCTCCAATTGCAGTGTGACGGCAGGCGTTGCGGAGGAGGATCGCAGCACGCGCAGGCCGTAGGGGACGGCCGGGGCGGAGGCGGGCCGGCGCGTCGTGTTCTGGCCGTCGGTGAGCTCGAAATAGAACTCCATCCCCGGCGCGGCGACCGCCTCGCCGGGAATGCGCGCCATAAACGTCCGCCGCGCGCAGGGAGACAGCGGCAAACTGTCCCAGCGCGGCGCCCCGCTGCGGCGATAGTAAAGCGTCCCGCCCGCGCTACGCTGGTCGTCCCGCACCACGACCGGCAACCAGAAGGTCGTACCCTCGACGCCCACGGGGTTACGCGGCGTGACGAGCAACCAGGGCGGCTCCGTATCCGCTTTGCCGACGGCCACGCGATGCGGCAGCGAGAGAGGACTGGCCTCGCCCGTCGCGGAGATGGTCGCAGCGGCGTACTCCCAGACGCCCGGCCCCGGCCGGTCGCGGCCTTCGCGCAGGGAAGCCTCAAAACGGCCGACCGCGCGAAACTCCCCGCCCCGAGAGCCGCGCCGCTGGAGGTCAACCTGAGCCGGCCGGCAACCCCGCGCCGGCCGCCAGCCCACCACCACCCAGTCGCCGTCCGCCTCCGCGACCACCTGGTCCGGCGGCTGCATGGTCAGTCCCCCGCGTGCGCGATCCTCGTGGCGGCGATAGTCGTGATAATACTTGCAGGTGAGCGCCGCCAGCGTCCCCAATTCCTCCGTGGTCGTGGTGCGCCGCGCGTAGAGCTCAAGACTTTCCTTCAGTCCCAGGCGCGTCACGTCGTCCCAGGTCTGCACGTCCGGCACGCTGTTCTTGATGCGATAGAACTCGGCGGACCACTCCAGCGTGTCGAGAAGATACTGGAAGCGGGCGCGCGGCTCACCCGGAGGGATGCGGTTGGCCAGCGAGGCCAGGCGCTCGCGCAACGCCGCCAGGTCCGCCTGCCGGCTGGCGTGCCGCGCCCACTTGAAATGCCGGAAAGGGCTGTACTCCTGCGAATCGGTCTTGCCGAAGAGGTCCAGTTGCTCCAGGTCGATGAGGGCGTCGGCGATCTCGACTTCGGCGGCGCCGAAGCGCGTGCGCGCGAAGTCGCGATAGTAGACGCTGGGGGAGGGCAAGTGACCCCACATGCCCCGCGCCAGATAGTCGAAGTTGGCGTCCAGTTCGCGCGTGCGCCAGTGGATGCCGAAGAGGCCCTCGACGCCGGCCTCCATCGCCTCCTGCAGGGTCGTGCGCAGACCTGACACGAACGGTTGCGGAACCCACAGGTTGCCATCGAACTCCAGCCAGGGAACAGGCCAGCGCTCGCGGCCTGCCTCTATCCGCGACCAGGCCGCGTCCATGCGCCCCTTGTGCGGCGTCAAGGTACTGAAGATGACGTCCGGCCCCACCAGCTTATCCAGCTCGCCCAGTTTCGATTCGGCGAACCAGCCGCCCGTCACGATGCGCTTGTCCGGCGCCAATTCGGCCAGAATCCGCTGGATTTTCATGCCGTCGGCGAACTGCTCGGGCGCGTGGTGCGATTGAACTCGGAAACCAGACTTGAACAAAGTCCACGCTGGGATAGGTAGACAGGAGGTCGGAGAGGCGGGCGCGGATCACGTCCTCGTCCATGGCCGAACCGCCCGCGCCTCGATCTCGACGGGAATCAGGTTGATCTCGAATCCCACGGCGACCTTCATGCCGTGGCGCTGCGCGTAGGCGATGGCATCCTGCCACAGCGCCTTGGCGCGCGCATACACGGCCGCCTGGTCGGGACAGAAGCGCGCCGCCTCGCTGCCGAACGCGCGGCCGAAAAAGAGAGATCCCCGCGCCGAACGCAAAGTTGTCCGTGCTGTAGCCGTTGTAGCCCCATCGCTCCGTGAGCGACGTGTCCAGGAAGGCGTGATGCCCGACGCCTTTGTGCTGGAAGCCGAGAAACAGCTCGCTCCATTTTTGTCGGCGTAGGTGCGCGCGTAGCAGTGCAACATGAGCGTGTTCATGCGCAACTTCAGCATCTGGTTGATGTAATTCTGATAATCGGAAAGGTCCCAGGCGGTGATGCCGTTGAGGAAATCCGGCCAGGGAAGCAGTCCGCGTACGGCAAAGCGGGGGGCGACGGTCTCGTCGATGCGCGGCAGTCGCACCGGTGAGCGCCGCGAGGGAAGGAGATCGTCGGTGATGGTGAAAACGAGGCCCATGCGTTCCAGGAGGTCGTAGGCGGCGTAAAGGACGCCGCGGGCGTCCGCGCCGGAGACGAGCAGGGTTTCGCCCTTGCCGTCGCTCTCGAAGCGCAGGCGGTAGGCGTCGCTGCCGCCGGCCACGCGCGCGCCGGACAATTGCACGCCCACGCGGATTTCGCGCGCCCCTCCCCGCCCGAAGACCGCGCCCTCCTCGGTCGTCAGGTTGAGATAGCGCACGAGCCTTCCCCGCCGCCGTCTGTTCCAGAAAGGACTCTCCCACGGCGTTGACTCGCACCTGCTCCGCGCCGCTCATGGCCACAACCTGCGAGATGAGGAGGAGGATGGTGAACAAACGCATGGAGTCGCCTCCTCGGCGCCATCCCAATTGATGTCTTAATCTTAATCTTAATCTTAATCTTGCTCTTAATCTTGCTCTTAATCTTGCTCTTAATCTTGCTCTTAATCTTGCTCTTAATCTTGCTCTTAATCTTGCTCTTAATCTTGCTCTTAATCTTGCTCTTAATCTTAATCTTGCTCTTAATCTTCTTAATCTCTTAATCTTGCTCTTAATCTTGCTCTTAATCTTGCTGAATCTTGCTCTTAATCCTCTTAATCTTGCTCTTAATCTTGCTCTTAATCTTGCTCTTAATCTTGCGCGAGATGCCAGATGCCATGCGAACCGAAGCGCGCCCGGCGACGGGACGCCGCCGGGACTGGCGACAAGATGTCGCCGTTACAGATCGATGCCCAGCTCCTTGATCTTATTCTGCAACGTCTTGCGGCTGATTTCGAGGATGCGCGCGGCGTGGGTGCGATTGCCGGCGGTCTTGCGCAGCGCCTCCTCGATCATGGCCTTTTGCACCGCCAGGCCGCGATGATGGGCGGCGGAGAGCAGCGAGCCGCCCGGTTCCTGTTGCGGATCCGTTTGTCGTCCGGGCAAGGGCAGGTCCTCCGGCTCCAGGACCGTTTTCGTCGCCAAGGCCAGGCAGCGTTCGGCCAGATTGGCCAGTTCGCGGACGTTGCCCGGCCAGTCGTAAGCGAGGAGCGCGCGTTCCGCCGCAGGTGACAGTCCCAGCGGTCGCCGGCCCAGGCGCGCCGACAGATGACGCTGGAAGTGCTCCCACAGGGGAAGGATGTCCTCGGGACGTTCCCGCAGCGGGGGCAGGCGCAGGGGCACAACCGCCAAGCGATAGTAGAGGTCCTGGCGAAACGAGCCGCCCTTGACCGCTTCCGCCAGATCGACGTGGGTGGCCGCGACCACGCGCACGTCCACCTTGCGCGAGGTGACACCCCAACGCGCTCCACCACGCGCTCTTGAAGCACACGCAGGAGCTTGATTTGCACCGGGCCGGGCAGGTCGCCGACTTCGTCCAGAAAGATGGTCCCCCTGTCGGCCAGCTCGAAGCGCCCCGGCTTGGCGCAGATGGCGCCGGTAAAGGCGCCCTTTTCGTGACCGAAGAGCCGCTCTCGACCAGGTGCTCGGGCAAGGCGGCGCAGTTGACAGCGACGAACGGCCCACCCACCCGGCGCCCCTGCGAATGTAGCGCCCGCGCCAACAGTTCCTTGCCGGTGCCCGTCTCACCGCACAGGAGCACGGTAGTGGGAAGGTCGGCCAGGCGGCGCGCGTCGGCCAAGAGCGCGTTCATGGCGGTGCTCCTGCCCACGATGCCCGCATCCTCCGCCAGGGGCGGGCGCTCGACCTGCGCGCAACTCTCTGCGACGCCCTTTTCCACCACGCGCAGGATTTCCTCGCGCTCGAACGGCTTGGTAATGAAATCCAGGCAGCCCTTCTTCATCGCCTCGACGGCAGTCTCGACCGTGCCGTGCGCGGTAATCAAAACAAAGGGCGCATTGATGCGCCGCTTGCGCAAGGCCTCCATCAACTCCAGGCCGTCCATGCCCTCCATGCAAAGATCCGAGAGGATCACGTCGAACCGGCGGCGGCCGGCCAGCGCCAGGGCGGCCGCGCCGGACGGCGCGTCGTCCACCTCGTAACCCACCTGGGAAAGCAGGGTGGAGAGAATGCGGCGCATGTTGGCCTCGTCATCGACGACCAGGATGCGCCCGATGGTGGGCGGGCTTGCGTTCATACCGGCTCCTGTCGGGGCAACCACAGCGTCACGGTCGTGCCCGCCCCAGGTGTGGATGAAACGGAGATGCGGCCGCCCATGCCCTCGACCAGGTCGCGGGCGATGGCCAGGCCCAGTCCGCTGCCCCGCGCGCGAGTCGTAAAGAACGGATCAAAGGCGCGCGCCAGGGTCGCCGCATCCATGCCGCGGCCGCTGTCGCTCATTTCTAGTTGAAAACCGGGTCTTCCATCAAGGTTTTCCATGCGTCCTAGCAGGCGCAGCCTGCCCCCTCCGCTCATGGCCTCGAAGGCATTGTTGAGCAGGTTATGGAGGACCTGGGCCAGTTGCTCGGCGTCCGCAAGAACGGGCGGATCCGGCTCCGGCCAGTCCCATTCAACCTGGACGGCCCAGTCGGGCTGCGTCTTCATGCCGGCGAGGATTCTTTGCACGAGCGGGCGCAGCTCAACCGCAGTCGGCTCGGGGGGACGGGGCCTGGCGAATTGCAGATAGTCGCGCACGATGCGGTCCAGGCGGCGTACCTCGTCGGCGATCATACCGAGGAACTCGCGACTGCCCTGGTCGTCGGGGAGTTGCTGCTGGAGGACCTGCACGGCGCCGGCGATGGCGCCGAGGGGATTCTTGACCTCGTGGGCGACGCGGCGGGCGGCGATACTGCCGGCCATGGAGAGACGGTCGGCGCGGCGCAGCTGGTCCAGAAGCTTCGAGGCGCGCCACGGCGGCGGCGGTTTCCTGCGCCAGGGCGCGCAGCGTGCGCGCCTCCTCGTCGGAGAGCGACAGCGTGCCGGCGCGCGCGCTGGAGAGTGCCAGCCAGGGCGCCTCGGGCCGGCCTGGCAGCACCGACAGCACGTCCGCCTCATGGTCCGCCAGCACGCGCCACAGCCAGCGACGCCCGTCCCACCGGATTGTGCCGACCGGAGAGAAAAGCCTCGCTCCAGCGCCTCGCGTTGCAGGCACTCGCCCGCATGCATTGCGGCGGCCCTCCGCCAGGGCCTTCTCCAGCGTCCGGCGCGAATCCTCCTCGGGTTGCACCAGCCGGCACCGCGCCTCGGGGAAGAGTCCCGCCGCAAACGCCTGCCATGCTGCCGCGACCCGACCGGCATCCCGCACCTCCGCCAGCCGCTCACCGTACTCCTGCCCGCAACTGGTCGGTTGCAGCGGCTGCGCCTTGGGTTGCATTCCCAAAGCGACAGTCCGGGCAGGAGGCGATTGGCGATGATGAAATAGAGAAGGGGCAAGACAGCCAGCGCCAGGATGACGGTCTCCAGTTGCCGGGTGCGATAGGCCGCGGTCAGACCCAGCGCGAGGACCAGCGCCAATCCCGCCACGTACCCCCAGGATCGCCCGCCGCTCCAGCGGCAGCGCGATCAGGCGGTGCCGGAGAATCGCGTAACCCAAAAGGATCGACCAGAGCGCGGTCGAGAGGCCCCCACCGGCGGAATCCGCACATCCAGACCTGAGGTTCGTCAGTCCTCCTCGCGAATCCGAGAAGAAATGAGGAGCAGGTAGGCATAATGCCGGCGGCGCACCTTGCCTTGGGCGGAAGGCAGGCTGGAGAGAAGTACGCCAAAGCGCCGCCGACGAAAAGCACGAGATAGCCCAGCACGTAGCAGCGCCACAGGTTGGTGATCCCGCCGTCCCGCCAGGTCAGGTTGTTTGGATTGAGAATCAGAAAGGGCGGAGAGGAGGCGATCCAGTAGCCGAGGGTCACGCCTCGCAAACGGCGCTCGGCGAAGGCGGCGGCGAAGAGGAGCGCCGACGGGCCGGCGGCCAGCACGCCCAGGAACGCCAGCACGTGCAGGGTTTGCGAACTCCGATCCAGAAAGATCAGGCAGCTGCCCAGGTTCCAGAGCGCCAGCGAGGCTAGGATGGCGACGAATCCGCGATGCACCGGCCGCGCGAGCGCCGGCACAGCGCCAGGTAGATGAGAAAGACCTGCGCCCCCGCGGACAGGAGCGAAAACAATGGCGCCAGTTTCGGCCACTCCATGGGGTTTCCTCTCCGCCGCCGTACATCGGAATCGCACGGAGATTACTCTTGCAACCCTCCGCAATCAAGGCGGGAGACCCTGCCGGGCGCAGCCGTAAGACTTTGCGGCTGCAAATCGCGCGGAAGTGCACTGGGCGGTCGTCGCGGTTGCGGACGGCGTCTGAACCGTCATTTCGAGCGAACCACGCTGTCATTTCGACCGAAGGGAGAAATCCTACCCGCCGCCGCCGCGGTGCGAGTGCGCGGGAGAAGATTTCTCCCTTCGGTCGAAATGACAGATTCACCGCCACGTGTAAAAAACTCCATCTGCGCCCGACCCTCTCCACCCGTCGACACGGATGGCTTGAAGCAACGGCAGTCGTGGGCAAGAAGGCCGGAGTGGCGCGCGCCTCAAGCCGTCCTGCTCAGAGCTGTCGGGTTGGTTGTGCGATGGGATTCTTCAGCAGACTGGGACTGAACCGACAGGGCTGAGCGGCGACAATTATCAGAACCGGCAGCCCTGAGCGAAGCGCCAGGCGCGAAGTCGAGGGGCGGCCCTTCATGCACCCGGCCGGCGTGGCGAACGCGGGCGGCGACCGCGCGCAAAACTCTCGCACAACCGCTGCGCCTCCTCGTAACCGTCGAACCTGCGCTCATCCTGCCGGAACTGTCGCGTATGGTACTGACGCCGGCCGCCCACGATCCGGTAACCGTGTTTCTTGTGCAGCATTTCGTGGTACAGGATGTACTCCACCAAGAGCGGGGGTACCCTGGCGTCATCCAGCCGGGCGTTGAGCAGGATCAAGTCGGTTTCTGAATAATACGAGCCTAATCGACTGACGAACTGGGGCGACCAGCCCAGATTCGGGCGCGGCAGGGCGCCGTGGAAATAGCGGCGGTTGAGGGCGTCGAAAAGCCGCGGCAGGCTGTAGTGGCGGCCGACGGTCCGGTAGCGCGGACGTGGAGTCGCGGTGTGGAGTGGCAGGAGAGCGCGTGCCGCGGGCGTCTCCGAAAAGCGGTTGAAGGCCGCGTGGTCGGCCGGCCGCGTGCGGCGGCCGGTCAGCTTGTGGAGCACGATGCGGGCCGCGGCGCGCAGCGTCGCCTCGTCCGCCGCCTGGAACGCTTCACCCAGCCGGATGCACAACGCGCCGTCCTGCACCGCCGCCGAGATTTTCACGTCCCTGTAGGGAAACAGCTCGACCACCAGTCGCAGGTGGGAAAGGGAACGAAAGCCCGCAAACTCACGCGCCACGACCGTGCGCAGGTCATCGGGGGCGGGCCGGACGGTCGGTCGTGCCGGCCGGACCCCGGCCTCCTCCCTCCTTCCCCAAAACCACAATTGGGAAGCGTCCGCCGGCCTTTGTTTGGGCATCAGTACAGCCGCAGGATAAGCGCCAGACACTCCAGCGCCGTCTCGCGCAACTTGCCCGCCTTCTCGCGCGCGGTGAACTCCGGATGCACGTAAGGATTGCGCAGATGCTGGAGCCGCACCAGCATGTCCGCCAAGGCCAGCGTCTCCTCTTCCGACAGGCCCTTCAGCCCCAGCGGATTGGCCACCTTCTGCTCGCCCCGAACCGTCTTGAAGGCGTAGTTGCGCCCAAAAAGAAAGACGATCACGCCCAGCGCCTTCAGGCCGTCGGCCTTGTAACGCGTGCGCAGCTCGCGCATCTTGCCCAGCACCTGCCGCGCGATGTCGGCGTTCAGGTCCTCGCCCAGTTGGCGGGTGGCTTGGATCACGTACTGGTTGAAAAACAGGTCCAGGCCACCCGTGCGCGCATCCATCATGCCGTCCAGGAGCCGTCCGAAGGCTTTGTCAGCCAGGAGGCGCACGATCTTCTTGTTGATGCGATGCTTGATCTCGCATTCCACCGCGAAGGTGTAGGAGAAGCCGATGTTGCGGGAGATGGAGACGCTCTCCTCGCGTTCGCCGCGAAAGTAGAGGTCGTCGGCGAGGACGATCATTTCCCGGGTTTCGGCGGTGAGTTGGGCGAATTGGGGCAGGTCCTGGGCGAGACGCCGCTCGATCTCCTGGGTGCTCCGGCCGAGGACGCCGCCGTCGGGCCGGGTTTCCAGGGAAAGGATGGCCTCGTAGAGGGCGCCCTTGCAGCCGGCGTCCAGGTCCGGCTCGGAGAGCAGGGCCGCCAGGCGGGCGCGCGTCTCCGCGCGCGCGCTTTCCTCCGCCGGCGCCGCCTCCGCCCGCGCCAGCTCCTCTTCCACCCGCCTCCGCTGCCGCACGACCCCCTGCAACCGCTCGCAAAAATGCGCCGCCGCCTCCTCAATCCGGCTTTTGGACAAGACCGCCGACGCCCCGAATTGCTGGGCCAAGGCCCCCTCGTCAAAAGTCCCCACCGCGGATATGAGAATCACCGGCAAGAGCGGGTAGTGCCGCTTGCACTCCCGGATCAGGTCCAGCCCCTCCGTCCGGTGCGTCATGTCCAAGTCGGTGATGACCACCGCCGGCTGGGACCGGGCCAGCTCGCTCATCGCCTCCGAGGCGTTTTCCGCCTCCAGCACCCGGTATCCCTCCATCTCCAGGTTGCGGCGAAACGCACTGCGGTAATTAGGGTTGTCGTCGACCAGAAGCAGGGTTTGCGGTTCCATGATGTCCACCCTATCCGACCCGCCGCCCCGCGTCAATCGGGGCCGCCGCGCCATCGTCTCTAACCCTCGATTCCTTCCGGCGGCTGGATATTTCGGAGGATTCCACGTATTATTTGTATGATGGTACGGCCTCGTGTCGCTGCTGATGATACGCAAACTTGGGAGGACGCTTCCCCATGTCGTTGACGGCCATGTTTGAAGAGACCCAGACTGGGTTGACCGACAGGTATTTCCCTATCAACCTGTCCACAGTCCGCGTGGACTCCATCCTGGACTTTGACCTCTACACGCGCGTTGGCGGTGGGGGCCAGCCGGTGCTTTTCCGCTCCCGCGACCTGCCGTTTCCCGCCGACGTCCACCAGCGCCTGGTGGACAACGGGGTGCGGCAACTCTTCGTGCGCAACGACGACCGCCGCAAGTACCGCCAGTATCTCGAGCACAACATGGGGGACATCCTCCGGGATGATACCTTGGAACTGGCGGAAAAAAGCGAGATTCTTTATTCCACCTCGACTTCGCTGATGTCGGACATGTTTGAGAATCCGCGCCAACCCGAAGGCATCCGGCGCTGCCAGGAGATGGTCGAGCACACGGTGGATTATATTTTGTCGGGACGCCAAACGTGCCAGAGCCTCATTTCGTTAACGTCTCATGATTATTATACTTATACTCATTCAGTTAATGTTTGCATTTATAGCGTTATGCTTACCAAGGTACTCTTCCCCGGCGGCGATGAACGCGTGTTGAAGGAGTTGGGCACGGCCTTTCTCCTGCACGATATCGGCAAGTGCCACGTATCGCCGGACATTATCAACAAGCCCGGCCCGCTCACTCCCGAGGAGTGGGCGATCATGCGCCGGCACCCCGAGGAAGGCTACCAAATCCTCACGGAACTGGGCTTCATGAATCACGACATCGGCGTGATCGTCATGCAGCACCACGAGCGTTACGACGGCAACGGCTATCCCAAAAAGCTAAAAGGTGAAGAAATTCACCTTTATGGAAAAATCTGCTGCATTTCCGACGTCTTCGACGCGCTGACGACCAATCGGCCCTACCGGGCCGCCTCCAGCTCCTTCGACGCCTTGGCGATCATGAAAAAAGAGATGATCAAGAATTTTGATCCTGACTTTTTCGCCAAGTTCGTATACTTATTCCAGTCGTGAGGCGTGTGGGCGGCCCCGGCCGCAGGTCGCTTCGCGCATTTCCGGCCCGGGTCCATCTGGGAGCATGCAACCGTGTCATATTCGCTTGAGCAACTGGTGAAAAAAGTCATGGAGGTCAACGCCACCGACCTCCACATCAAGGTGGGCAGTCCGCCCATGATCCGCGTGAACACCATCCTGCAACCGGCGGGGGACGAGATCTTGACGCCGGAGGCGGCGCAGGCGCTGATCGAATCTGCAATGACCAAGAAAGAGTTTCACACCTTTCAGGATAAGTTGGAGTTGGACTTCGCCTACAAGGTGGGCAACGTCCGCTTTCGCACCAACGCCTACTTCCATCGCGGGACCATGGCGATGGCGATGCGCTACAACCGCAACGACATCCTGGAGTTCACCAAGTTGCACCTGCCGCCGGTCGTGCAGACGATCGCGGAAAATGAGCGCGGGCTGATTCTGGTGACCGGTATCACCGGCAGCGGCAAGTCGACCACGCTGGCGGCCATGGTGCGACACATCGGCCGCACGCGCCGCTGTCATATCGTGACCGTGGAGGACCCCATCGAGTACATTTACGAGGACGAGGGCAACAGCATCATCAGCCAGCGCGAAGTGGGACACGACACGCACAGCTTCCTGGAGGCGCTCAAACGCGCCCTGCGCCAGGACCCGGACGTGATGCTGATCGGCGAGATGCGCGACAGCGAGACCATCCGGGCGGCCATCTCCGCGGCGGAAACGGGACACCTGGTGTTCTCGACCCTGCACACGGTCGAGGCGCAGACCACCATCGACCGCGTCATCAGCTTCTTCGACGGTCCTGAGCAGGAGCAGGTGCGGCAGCAGTTGGCGGCCAACATCGTGGCGGTCATCAGCCAGCGGCTGCTGCCTCGCTCCGACCGGCCGGGCATCATCCCATGCCTGGAGATCATGCTGGGAACCTCCACGGTCAAGAAACTCATCCTGGAGAACAAGATTTCCCAGCTGCGGCAGGCGATCCAGAACCGCGAGGGCGGCATGCAGACCTTCAACCAGCATCTGCTGGAGCTGGTCAACCGCAAGATCATCTCACGCGACACGGCGCTGGCCAACTCGGACAACCCGGCGGCCCTGCGGCGCATGATGGCCGGCGGCGTCTCCGGCGGCGACCAGACCGGCCTGGTCGGACTCTAACGGGGAAAATTGGGGTCAGCGCCTATTTTTGCGGAGCCGGCAATCACTATCGGAAGAACATGGCCTCAAAAATAGGCGCTGACCCCAATTTTCCCGCCGACGCCGAAGTCATCGACCGGCTGGCCGGCGTTTTGTCGCGCCTGTCCGCGGAGGTCGGCAAGGTCTTTTTCGGCCAGGAGCTCGTGGTCGAGGCGGTCGTCGTGGGCCTCCTGTCGCGCGGCCACATCCTCTTGGAAGGCGTGCCCGGCCTCGGCAAGACCCTGCTTGTCAAGACCCTGGCGCAGGTCCTGGACCTCTCCTTCTCACGCATCCAGTTCACTCCCGACCTGATGCCTACCGACATCACCGGGGCCGATGTGATCGAGGAGGAGCCGGAAACCGGTCGCCGGCGCCTGCGTTTTTTGCCCGGACCGGTCTTCTGCAACCTGTTACTGGCCGACGAGATCAATCGCACCCCGCCCAAGACGCAGTCGGCACTCTTGGAGGCGATGCAGGAGCAGCAGGTGACGGCGGGCACGCAGCGCTATCCGCTGGACCCGCCGTTTTTCGTGTTGGCGACCCAGAATCCCATCGAGCAGGAGGGAACCTATCCGCTGCCGGAGGCGCAGCTGGACCGCTTCATGTTCAACCTGCGCATTGGCTACCCCAGCGAGGCGGAGGAAATCGAGATCGCCCTGCGCACGACCGTGGACGGGCAGGAGCAACCGCGCAAAGTGCTGATGCGGGAGGAAATCCTGGCGGCGCAGGCCTTGGTGCGACGTACCCCGGTAGACCGGGAGACGGCGGGGCTGGCGGCCCGCCTGGTGCGAGCGACGCGCCCGGGCGAGTCCAGTTGCCCCGAGAAGGTGCGACGCTGGGTGCGATGGGGAGCCGGGCCGCGCGCCCTCCAGTACCTGATCTTGGCCGCCAAGGCGCGCGCCCTCTTGTCCGGCCGGCCTAACGTCAGCCGTGAGGACCTCGCCGTGGCCGCCCCGGCCGTCCTGCGACACCGCCTGGTAAGATCCTTCACGGCTGAAGCGGAAAACGTGTCGACCGACGCCATCGTGGGGCATCTTCTGGAGAAGATGCTGCCGGCGTAAGGATAGGACCTATGCGACCCAGGTGATCCGGTGGGGTCTGCGCCGTTCCCATAGGTCCCATGAGTCCCATAGGTCCCATCGCCCCCAAACGAGGCCCGGCGTGAGCCGCAAAATCGACCTCATCAGCATGGAGATGCTCCCCGGCCACGGCGCGCCGGTAGCGGGCGGCGGACTGCGCACGTGGTCCCTCCTGGAAACGTTGCGGGCGGCCGGCCACGACGTGCGCGTCTGCCTGCCGCAGGCGCTCATCGACCAGTACGGCCTCACGCAGTACTCCGCCTTCCAACCGGCAGCCATGCAGGCGTTTCTCGACGCCAGTCCGGCGGAGGTCTTCGTCTTCGAGCAATGGTATCCGCTCAGCCTGCCGGAACGAGTCGACCGCCCCGTCGTGGTCGACCTGCCTGGTCCGCTGCTTTTGGAGAACTACTGGCGGCGGGTAGCGGCGACGGAGCGGATGGCGCTGGCCAAGCTGCGGGCCTTGGGGCGGGCCGACGTCTGGCTTTATGCGACACCCCGGCAGCGTTACTACTGGCTGGCGTTCATGGCGCTTTCGGGGCACGACCTGGCCGCGCCGGCCCTGGTCCACGCGCCCATTGCCTTTCCGGCGCAACCCGCAAGTGGACGGGAACGCGATCCCTCGCGTTTTGTTTACGCGGGCGTCTTCTGGCCCTGGCAGGACCCCACGCCCGCCCTCTCGGCGCTCGTGTCGGTCCTGGAGCGGCGCGGTCGGGGCACGTTGGAGATCTTCGGCGGACCGCATCCCCAGCACGAAGTCGAGGGCCAGCGCTATCTCGACCCGACAGCGACCCTCCCGCCCGGCCCGCGCGTTCAGTACCGCGGGATGCTGCCGTTCGAGCAACTGACGGAGCGCCTGGAAACGGCCGGCGTGGCCGTCGACGTGGTTCCCTGCAACGCCGAACGGGAGCTGTCCTCCACCATCCGCACCGTCGTCTATCTGCACTGCGGGCTTCCCGTGGTCGTCAGCCGGCACAGCTACCTGGTGGAGGCGATTGCGGCGGCCGGAGCCGGCTGGATTGTAGACGACGCGCCCGGTGGCTTGGAGCCGGTGTTCGAGGCCGTCCTGAATGATGCCGACGAGGTCACTCGGCGGGGCGACGCGGCGCGGCGGCTGGCGCAGGCGCGCTTCACCTGCCCCGGCGCCATGCTGGAGTTCCTGGCGGTCGTGGATCGTCTGGAGGTCGGTCGGCGCCCTGAGCCTTTCACCGAGCGGTTGGACCGGCAGGTTCGGGAGCTGGAGCACGGCCTGCGAGAACGGATCGGCCAACTTGAAGCCACGGCGGCGGCGCAGGCGGGCGAAATCGCGCACTTGGGACGCCTGGCGGCGGATCGCGAGGCCAGCCTGCACGCCGCCCGCCTGTGCCGCCAGGCGCTGGAGGAGGCCTATTACATCGCTTCCCGCGACCTGGAGGCGCTGCGCTCCTCCCTGCCCCATCGGCTGCTGCGGGCGCTCAAGCGCCTCTTGGGCAAGTACCGCGAGCCTGACGACTACCGGCCCCGGATTCCCGAGGCCTGGAGCCGCCCGCCCTCGCATACCGACACGTGACGGGCGCCTAGCCTGCGGGAAAAATCCCCCCGGCTTGGAGGATTGGCCGACGCGCGGTATACTCTGTTGTGAGAACTTGAACGGTCAAGGTCCATCCGGCTTATGAACCAACTTACCGACCCGACCATTCTCGTCGTGGATGACGAAGCGGTCGTCGCCGAGATGCTGGCGGAAATACTGCGCTCGGAAGGCCACCGCGTCGAGATCGCCGGCGACGGCGTGGAAGCACAGAAGAAGATGCAGGCCCACCCCGCCTCGGTCGTCGTCACCGACCTCCGCATGACGCCCATGGACGGCCTGGAACTCCTCCGCTGGCTGCGCCGGCACTACCCGGAAGTAGTCGTGATCGTGATGACCGCCTACGGCAACATGGACGTGGTGGTCGAGTGCCTGCGGCTGGGGGCTTTTGACTTTCTCACCAAGCCCATCGACAACCTGGACCTGATCGGGTTGACGGTCAACAAGGCGCTGGAGAAGTACCGCCTGCACCGGGAGAACGAGGACCTGATCGCGCGCCTGCGCAAGCACCAGGAGGAGTTGACGGAGGCGGTGCGGGAGGCGAGTCGCAAGCTGCAGCGCGACAACATGGTGCTGTCGCTGGGCGCGGAGTTCACGCGGCGGGTGATCCGCTCGCTGGAGTTCGAGGACATCATCCGGGCGGCGGACGAATGCTTCTCGCGCACCCCCATCGAGTGGCAGTACAGCCTGTTTCTCTGGCGGCCGGAGCGCAACGTCTTCGTCATGGCGTCCCACAACCATCCCAACCTTCCCAAGCATGGCGGCCTCGAGGTGCCCGCGGGGTCTCGCCGCTGATGGACGAGGTGCGCATGACCGGCGAGACCATCATCCTGGAGACCTTCGAGGGCTCGCGCTACGACACCGGCGAACGCCGCTCCAAGTACCACACTCCCCCCTGCATGTGCCTGCCGCTGAAAGTGGGAGACGACCTGCTGGGCGTAATGAACATCAACAACTTCTCCCAGGAGCGCTTTTACGAGGTCGATTACCAGATGGCCATCATCACGTCGGAGTACCTGACCATGGCGCTTAACAACTGCCGGCTGTACATGCAGGTGCGGGAGATGAGCGAGCGCGACGGCCTGACGGGACTCTATAACCACGCGCACTTTCAGAAGATTCTGGAGAGCGAAATCCGCCGCGCCGAACGCTACCACGGCGAGTTGGCGCTGATCATGATCGACCTGGACGGCTTCAAGAGGGTCAACGACCAGTTCGGGCACCTGGTCGGCAACGCGGTACTGGAGGAGTTTTCGCGCGTACTCCTGTCCAACATGCGCGAGGGCGTGGATGTTCTGGCGCGCTACGGGGGCGACGAATTCGCGATTCTTCTTCCCGAGACGGGACTGGAGGGAGGGCGCCAGTACGCCGAGCGCCTGCGGACCAAGATCGCCGAGCAACCGTTCACCAGCATGGAGGCGACGGGAACCGCGTTTCTCACCATCAGCGTGGGGGTGGCGGGATTCGAGCCAGGCAAGAACCGCCAGCAGTTGACGCTGGAGGCCGACCAGGCCCTCTATGAAAGCAAGCGCGCCGGCAGAAACCGCGTCTCCGTGTTTCAACCAGCCTCGGAGTACAAGCTTTAGCTTGTCCTTCTCCAAACTGAAGTTTGAACTCCGGTTTCCCGTCCAACCAGCAACCGCACGGCGCGGCGCATGGGGGCGCTCATGGGCAGGTCCTCCAGCTCGGCGGGCGCCAGCCAGCGCACTTCGGCGTACAAACCCCGGCGGGCGCGGCCGGACTGGACCCGGAAAGGGTGGACGACCAGGCGCACGCGATGGTGCGTGATCGAGTAAGTCAGTTCCCGGCTCTCTCCACACGCAGTTGCGATCAATCCCAGCACGGTTTCAACCCATTCCACCAGCGGAGCGGCCAGCGGGGTCCGGCAGCGGGGCAACTCCCACAGCCCGCGGTAGCGTTCGCCGCCGTCGCGTCGTGCCAGCAACCACCGCCCGCGACGAAAGAGCGCAGCGGCGTGTTCCTCGAGGGGCACCGTCGCCGGGCGCGGTCTCGGCGGGGGAAACGCCTCCGGGCGGCCCAGCCTCCGCGCGCGACAGTAGTCCCTGGCGGGACACTGCCGACAACGCGGCGCCTTGGGCGAACAGACGGTCGCGCCCAGTTCCATCATGGCCTGGTTGAAGTCGCCGGGAGAGTCGGGGTCGAGCAACGCTTGCGCCTCGCGCCGGAGCTGCGCCTCGGACATCTCTTTCGCTCCCAACAGGCGCGAGAGCACGCGGCGCACGTTCCCATCGACGACCGCGATGGGCTGGCCAAAGGCGATGCTGGCGACGGCGGCGGCGGTGTAAGGCCCCAGTCCGGGCAGCTTTCTCAGGCAGTCATAACGGTCGGGCAGTTGGCCGCCCGCGCGCGTGAGGGCGCGGGCCGCGGCGACAAGCAAGCGCGCGCGCCGGTAGTAGCCCAGTCCTTCCCACAACGCCAGTACCTCCGACTCGTCCGCCTGCGCCAGCGACGCCAGGTCGGGGAACCGCGCCATGAAGCGCTCGAAGTAGGGGATGACGGTCGCAACCTGGGTCTGCTGCAGCATGACTTCGGAAACCCAGACGCGATAGGGCGTGGGATGGTCGCGCCAGGGCATGGGTCGGCGATGGCGGCAGTACCAGGCAAGCAGCGCGCGTCGCAAGGAGGAGGAATCAGCACGACGTCGGGTCATGGCGGAACAGCCCCTCACCCTGCCCTCTCCCCCGGGGAGAGGGTTCAGAGGAAGCGGACGGCGGCGTAGTCCTCTTGGACGTGGATGCCTGACTTGAAGTCGCGGTCCGTCTTGGGATTGCGCGCCGCCATCATCCACGCGAAGGTGGTCTTGAAACCCGGAGCGACGGCGGTGGGATGATAGCCTCGGGGCACGGCCACGGCGCTGCCCTCGCGCACCGGCTCACAGACTTCCATCCTGGCCGGGTTGGTGTACACGAATTGTACCGCGAACGCGGGCGCGGGCATGTCGAAGAAGACGTAAATCTCCTCCTTGGTCGCAGCGTGCTCGTGCGGAGGCCAACTGGTCCAGGCGCCCGCCGTCCCGAAAGTGAAACCAAAAAGCAACCGCTCCGCCTTAATGTCGGTGGTGATCACGTTGTAGATGCGCCGCTGCGTCCCCAGGGCGGAATCGCCCACGTCGAAGTAGCGGGCCGGGTCGTCCTTGATGTCGGCCCAGCGCACGAGCACCGGTTCGGAAGCCAGCGTGCTGGACGCGGCGCCCAGGATCAGATCGCAGGCGCCTTCGCATTCGACGGCGACCTGCCGGCCGCACGGCACGTAGAGCGTGTCCAACTTGCCCAAGCGAAACGAGGCGCCGCCCACTTCGAGACGCGCCGCGCCCGACACGGCCAGTAAAGCGAACTCAAGCCCGCCGGTCGCCAGCTCTTCACGCGGGTGCGACCCATCCAGGCGCACGCGGCCGTAATGGATGTACTCGAGGTCGCATTGCGGCGGCGCCATCACCATGCGAAAACCGATTTCCTTGTCGGTATGGTGCATGCACCAATCGGGACGAGTGGACATGGTAAGCACTCCATCTTAAACCTGAATTGGCCGCAACGATCTCGCCGCGGCAGGACCTTCAGCGTAGGACAGGGCGCGATCGGCTGTCAAGGCGGTGCATGCAAGTTGGCTTGACAAGCGCAAGAGGCAACCGGATAGTACGCGAAGCGCGTGACCCGGGGGGCGCTGCCGGCCCGCCCCTGCATTCGCGCGCCATCCTTTCCCCCGCGAGGTGCTCTCGATGTTGCGACGCAAGTTCCTGGTTCTCCTGACCACGGCGGCGCTGGCGGCCACGTTCTCGACCGGTTGCGGCTCGGACGCCTCCGGCCCCAGGACGCTCAAGCTGGGCCACGTGCTCAACGAGGACCATCCCGTCCATAAGGGCATCATGAAGGCCGCCCAACTCCTGGAAGAGAAGAGCGCCGGCAAGATGAAGATGACGGTCTTCACCCGGCAGCCAGGGCACGGAACGGCAATGCGTCGAGAAGCTGCGCATCGGCACGCTCGATCTCACCAAGGTGAGCATGGCCGCCATCGAGCAGTTTCAACCCAAGAGCCGCCTCTTTTCCTTCCCCTATCTTTTCCGGGACGACGCCCATTACTGGAAGGTCTTGGAGGGGGAGATCGGGCAGCAGTTTCTGGACGTGGCGCTGGAGAACAATCTGAAGGGCATCTGCTACTTCGACGCCGGGTTTCGCAGTTTTTACACGCGCGCGGGCAAGCGCGTGGAAAAGGCGGAGGACTTGAAGGGCCTGAAGATCCGCGCCATCAACAGCGAAACCATGATCGCCGTGCTGGCATCTCTCGGCTGCACTCCCACCGTGATCGAGTGGGGCGAACTCTATACCTCGCTCCAGAACGGCGTGGTGGACGGAGCCGAGAACAACGTCCCGTCCCTCTACACCTCCCGGCAGTATGAGGCGGTCAAGTACTACACGCTCAACGAGCACACCGCCGTGCCCGATGTGATCATGATGAGCCGCAAGAGCTGGGAGAAACTGACGCAGGAAGAGCGGGACTGGCTGGTTTCCGCTTTCAGGGAGGCCGTCGAGTTCCAGAAGGAACTGTGGCGGCAGGACTGCGAGGCGCAACTGGCGGAGATGCAGTCCAAGGGCCTGGAAGTCATCCGTCCCGACAAGAGCAGCTTCATCGCCGCCGCGCAGTCCTTTTACGACAAGCTGACGGACCCCGAGCTGGTGGACCTGGTCGAAAAGATCAGGGCCGTAGAGTAGGGGCGCCATGTTCGCGCTCCTGCAACGGATCAACCGGGGCATCGACACGGTCCTTTCCAGGCTGATCGTCGGCTTGATCGGACTGATGACGCTGGTGGTCTCGCTGGAGGTTTTCCAGCGGGGGAGATTTTCCAACTACACGGAGGAGGCGGCGCGCTTCTGCCTCGTCTACGTGGCCATTCTGGGCAGCGCCTACGCGGTGCGGCTGAACGCGCACCTGGGCATCGACGCGCTCACCCGCCTCTTCCCGCCGCCCGCCAAGCGCATGACCGCCGTCGCCGTCAATCTCATCATCATGGCCTTCAGCCTGGGCGTCATGATCGTGGGCGGCGTGCTCTACATGAAAACCTTCCCCGACCAGACCGCCAGCGCCCTCACCTGGATGAAGATGCGCTACATCTACGCCGCACTGCCGGTCGCGGGACTGTTCCATCCTCTGCTACTGCGCCGAGGCGATCCTGCGGCGGCTGCGGGCGCCGCTGCTTTAACGAAAGAAGGAGACGTTCTGGATGGAAGCGCCCATGCCTGGTTGCCGCTTCCTTCTTCATCCTGGTGGCGCTCGGGGTCCCGATCGCCTTTTCCATCGGCATCGCCACCTTCCTGACGGCGATCACGCAGTTCGACGCGAAAATGGTGGTCATCCTGATCTGCCAGGACCTGGTCGAGGGACCCAACAGCTTCGTCCTCCTGTGCATTCCGTTCTTCGTTTTTTCCGGACTGTTGATGGGACGCGGGGGGATCGCGCGGCGGCTGGTGGATTTCGCCAACGCGCTGGTGGGACGATTCCGCGGCGGCCTCGGATACGTGAACGTCTTGGCTTGCATGTTCTTCGGGGCGATCTCGGGCAGCGCCGCCGCGGCTACCTCCAGCATCGGAACCGCCCTCATTCCCGAGATGCGCAAGGAGGGCTACGACCGCGAGTTTTCCGCCGCCCTCACCATGACCGCGGCCACCACCGGCCTTCTCATTCCGCCCAGCAACATCATGATCGTCTACGCCGCCGTCTCCGCCGTCAGCATCCAGGACATGTTTCTGGCCGGCTTCATTCCCGGCATCGTGGTCGGCCTCTGCCTGATGACCGCCAGCGGGACGATCTCCATCCGGCGCCGCTATCCCAAGGCCGACTCCGTCTCTTTGAAAGAAACGCTTGTGCGCTTCAAGCGCGCCATTCTCTCCCTGATGCTGATCGTGATCGTCCTGGGCGGCATCGTCGCGGGCAAGTTCACCCCCACCGAGGCCGCCGCCATCGCCGTCCTATACTCGTTCTTTCTTTCCGTCATCCTGTATCGCCAGGTCAAGCTCGCCGACCTGCCCGGCATCATGCTGGAGACGGGCGTCATCACGGCTTTTATCATGTTCCTGATCGGCGCCAGCAAGGCGATGGGATGGACGCTCACCGACCAGCAGATTCCCGAGAGACTTGCGACTATGCTGCTGGGTATCTCCGACAACAAGTGGGTGATCCTTCTCATCGTCAACGCCTTTCTCCTGGCGGTGGGGGCGTTCATGGACATGACGCCGGCCGTGCTGATCTTCACGCCCATCTTCCTGCCGGTCGCGCGCAGCCTGGGGATAGACGATCTGCACTTCGGCATCATCATGATCGCCAACCTGTGCATCGGGCTGGTGACGCCGCCCGTGGGCACGATCCTGTTTGTGGGCTGCGCGGTCGCGGAAACCACGGTGTCGCGCGTGTTCCGCTCGCTCCTGCCGTTCTTCATCGCCATGATCGTGGCGCTGGCGATCATCGCGGTGTTGCCCACGGAATGGGTGGTATGGTTGCCGAAGTTGTTTGCGAAGACGGGGGGATGAGGGAGGCATGATGAAGAAAGCTGAAATCATCGAGCGGATGGGGCGGGAGCGGGTGGTCGGCATCCTGCGCACGGATACGGCGGAGCAGGCGGTGCTGGCCAGCCGGGCCATGGTCGAAGCGGGAATGGCGTGCATCGAGATCACCTGGACGGTTCCCGGCGCGGGGGAGGCGCTGACGCAACTGTCCGGCGAGTATCCCGACGCGCTCTGGGGCGCGGGCAGCATCACCACCCCGGAACGTTGCCGCGAGGCCCTGGCGGCGGGGGCGCAGTTCATCGTCGCCCCCAACTTTGATCCCCGCGTGGTCGGCATGACGCTGGAGGCCGGCAAGGTGAGCTGTCCAGGCGTGATCACCCCCACTGAAATGGTGGCCGCGCATCAAGCGGGCGCGGACGTGTTGAAGGTCTTTCCCATCAACTGCCTGGGCGGCGTGGCCTATCTGAAGGCCGTGCGCGGTCCGCTGCCCGACTATCGCTTCTGTCCCACCGGCGGCATCGACAAGGACACGCTGAAAGGCTACCTGGACGCGGGCGCCTTCTGCGCGGGCGCAGGCGGCAACCTGGTCCCCATGAAGGAAGTGCGCGCCGGCAACTACGACGCGGTTGTCCAGAACACGCGCGAGTTCATCGCGGCCCGCGACGCGGCCGTGGGGCGGTAAGGGCGGGAGTACAAACTTCAGTTTGCGTTCGAACAGGCTCCAACCTGGACTCCGAACTCAATCGCATCGAAGCTCGGCAGCGCGACATAAAGGAGCAGTTTGCGAGTCTTGACGTCCATAAACCAGCGTGCGTTCTTCGGCGATGGCCTCCCGGAAGACCTGGTTTCGAATCGCGGACTCCACTACCAGGTCCACGCGTCGCTCCAGCAACGCGCGCAGGTCCTCCAACAAGCCGGAATAGGCGTCCGCGCGCTTCCCTTCGGGAAGCGGCAGGAACTCGACGAGAAAGTCATCGTCGCTAATTTCTGCAAACCTGCCGGAAGCCGCGGAACCGAGGAGTTCCAGGCGTCGCACCGAGTAACGCCTGCACAACTCGGCGACAGCCGCCTGGAAACGAAGTGGATGGTTCCCGCTTGCCTGCCTGCTCATGTCAACAGGCTATGATTGCCCGGCGGCGGCAAGTCCCACCGCGCGTCGCGCAAACTCCACGCTCCGTCTCGCGTTCTCGATGGCCTGCTCGATGCCCAGCGTGCCGTGGCCTTCCTCGAACCAGACCAGCGTCACGTCCTTGCCCGCGGCGCGGGCCGCCTCCACGAACTTCTCGCACTGGCGGGCCGGGGTGCGGCTGTCGTTCTTGCCTTGCAGGATCAGGAGCGGCGCGCGCATATGGGCCACGTGCGTGATGGGCGAGCGCTCCCGGTAGATTTCCGGCTTCTCCTCCGGCCTGCCGCCCGTGTACACGAGACACCAGCCTTGCAGCGGCGCGGAGGCGTCCTCGTACATGAGGGCCAAATCGCCGATCACGATGCTGCCGACACCGCAGGCCCAGAGTTCCGGCTGGCGCGTCAACGCCGACAAGGTTGAAAACCCGCCATACGAGGCGCCGGTAATGACGACTTTGTCCGGATCGGCGATCCCGCGCTCGACCAGATACTGCCGCGCGGCGGCGTAGTCCGCCAGCTCCAGGTTCATCAGGTCGCCCTTGATGCAGTCTTCAAACTCGCGGCCAAAGCCCGTGCTGCCGTGATAGTTGAGCGAGAGCAACGCGAAGCCCGCGTCGATCCACGCCTGCAGGAGCGGCATCCAGCGGTCCATGACTTGGCTGGCCGGCCCGCCGTGCACGTGCAGCACCGCCGGAAACGGCGGCTTGCCCGGCGGCAGGCCGAGATAGCCCTGGATGCGGTCGCCGCGCGCGCCGGTAAAGGAAACCGACTCGAGCCTTGTTCCCGGAGGAACGTTTTCGCTCCCCAAGAGCACCCGCGACTCCCCCGTGCCCGGATCGATTTCCAGAACCTGGTTGCGCGTGGCCGCGTCGCTGCGATTGATCCAGAGCTTGCCGTCGGGCCGGAACCAGGCGTCGTCCACGACGCCCGCGGGATGCTTGATCCGCGAGAGCGACGCAGTCTCCAGCGTGTAGAGGTAGAGTTGCACGCGCCCCTCGTGGGTCTGCGCGACGAGAATGGACCTGCCGTCCGGCGACCAGCGCCAGCCGGGCGTTCGCCGGGCAGATCGATGGGGCAGGTTGATGCGCTCGCCGGTCTTGATCACCCAACGGCGGGACGAACGCGCCTGCTGAGTTGTAGTTCACGAGCAGCAGCGGACTGCCGGGCGTGGGACAGAAGCGCACGGGCGTGACGCGCACGCCCGGCCCGTCCCACAGCTCCGCCACGCGCGCCCGTCCGCGGTGGACAGGACCGATGTCGCCATGTTGCGGTCGGGCTTGCGCTCGCTCTGCGCGATGGCGACGAGGCTTGCATCGCGCGACAGTGGACGGCGCTGCGCAAGTTCGCTGCGGTGCTGGTAGAGCAGCACCTTGGAATGTCTCTTCGTCCTTGCGCCAGAGGCGGAAACCGTTGGCTGGATCCGAGGTCAAGAAGACCACGAAGCGACCGTCGCGGGCGAACGAGAAACCTGAAGCCCAGTGGGCGGCTCGCCGGTGAGGTTTTCCGGCGTTCCGCCCGCGAAGGAATGCGCACGTAGCGCCCTCGCGCATCCCTTGTCCTCCAGGTAAACAGATCCAGCCCGCCGTCAGGCAAACCAGCCTGAGTTCTTGCCGCAGGGGTCGTTGGTGATGCGGCGCGGCGGCTGGCCCACTTCCCAGGCGCAGAGCTGATAGCGGCCCGATTCGTTGGACGCAAACCAGCGCGCCCCGGCGCGTCGTCCGCGCATCCTACAAGCATCCAGATGGAAGACGAAAGCGCCTCCAGGAAGTCGTTTCTCTTTGGGGCGTCGTCTTGCGCATGACAGGCTCTTCTACCACGGATGAAGCCGCGCTAGCCGAAATCGTCCCCGTGGAAAAGACGCTTTGACGGTTGACAGCGAGACCCGCCTGCCGGAAGATCGGCCCGGTTCCCATCATCTCCGAGGTCCAGCGAACGTCATCATGCCGAGCCAGTCCCTGCACAAGATCGTCGTCACGCCGCCCGAGCGCATCCGCATCGGGCGCTATCCCACGCCCATCCAGAGGTTGGCGCGGTTTCCGAGGAGTTGGAGGGCAGACTTACGTCAAACGCGACGACCTTTCGAAGTTGCGCTGTCGGGCAACAAGCTGCGCAAGCTGGAGTTCCTCGTGGCCGATGCCATCGCCCAGGGCTGCGACACGCTGCTGACCTTCGGCGCTGTGCAAAGCAACCACTGCCGCATCACCGCGGGCGTGGCGGTCTGGCTAGGCTTCCTGCGAGTTGTTTCTCTCCGGAGCGGAGCCGGAGGTGCTGGACGGCAACGCGCTGCTGGACGATCTCTTCGGCGCCCGCATGGCCTATCGACCGGATGCGACGGACGAGGACCGCGACGCTTACGCGCGCGAGTTGTCGCGCCGCTATGAGGCGGAGGGCCGCCCGCTTTACGTCATCCCTGGCGGCGGCAGCAATGCCCTGGGCGCATTTACGGACCGTATGCATCGAAGTCGCCTTGCAGCAGCAAACACTGACGTGGTTTTGATACGGTCGTGCACCGTGGGCAGTGGGGCACGTTGGCGGGACTTGGCGGAAAATATGGTTTACGGATTTCGGCGAGATCCGGGCGTCTATATCTATATTCCCGCCGGCTGTGACAAGATGCGGCGCCAGACGGTCGAGAACATGGCAGCCTGTCGCGCCGTTATGCGCCCGGCTGACCATCCCCGCGCCTGAGGAGCCGCCCATCCGACGAGCATCGCGGCATCGGTTACGCCGAGAGCACGGCGACGAGATCGAGACGCTCTATCGCGCCGCGCGCACCGAGGGGATCATCCTGGACACGGCCACACGCTTAAGGCGTTTACCTACGATCGAGGAGATCGAAGGCGTCCTTTTGTGCGCGGGCAGAAGCTCCTGTTCATCCACACCGGCGGCATTTATGGACTGTTTCCCAAGCGGGAGGCGATTCTCTCGCTGCACGCGCGGGGACGCTAGGCGTACTGCCGGCAGGTTGGCGGAGTACAGGCTTCAGCCTGCTGCTTGCCGCAAGCGCAGCGGCAGCAAGCAGCCGCACTCCATATCTGCGCGGCACGCTGCGCAGCGACGAGATGAACGGCGCGACGTTGACAGTTGCATTTGCCGGCAAATGCGGCAAAATAGTCGCACTATGGGATACGCCAGGACCTGGACACGCGGCGGACTGATCGCGGCCCTGCTGCTGGCCGCGGGACTTGCCGGCTGGGGCGCCGGGGAACCGAAGGCCGACGAGCTGCGGCGTTTCGACGAGGCTTACGCCAAAGCCGACTTTGCGCGCGCGGAGCGCACGCTGGCGGAGCTGGCGCGCGACCATCCCGGCCATCCCGCGGTCGAGCTGCGCAGCGCGCGCCTGGACCGCTGCTCGGGCCGTCTGGACCGCGCTGCCGCGACCCTCACGCACCTCCTCTACGACGACGACACCCGCTTCGAGGTGCGGCGCGAACTGGCCGAGGTCGCCTTCCTGCGCCACGACTTCGGCGCCGCTTGGTCGCTTTTCATGGAACCCCACGAGCACCGCAACCCGCCCGGTGAAGTCCTCGTGTGGGCGGGCATGATCAATTACCTCACGCTTGACAGTCACGGCGTTTCCATGATCTCCGCATCGCTGGAGGTCGCCGACGATTGCCAGGCCTACGCCAGCGCGTTTGCGCTGCTGGCGGCCTTCGACCGCAAGGAGGACGCGTGCGCCCGGCGGATCGCGCGCGACTTCCCGGCCTTGCCCGAGCACCCGCTCAAGCCGCAGGTCGAGCAGTTCGTGGGCCGCGCCCGGCAGTTCTACGCCGCCCGGCATCCGGAAAAGTGGTCCGACACGGGCCATCCCCGGCCCGTCTTCGAGGTCGACTGGACCAGCCCCAACGAGATTGACGTAACGGCCGTGCGCTATCGCGCCCATCGCATCCTCGATCCGACCGCGTCACGCGACCCCTGGACCACCCTCTGGGACCGACGCAGCGACGCCTACGCCCGCGTTTCGGTGCATCGCTATCCTGAAGTTTCGCTGGTCGTGCACAACCAGCACTACCGGCATTTCGGCATGAACTTCACGGCATCCGGCAAGCGCCTGCACAACGCCATCGACGTGGAATTCTCGCTTCAAGCGGACGGCACGGTGGGACTGGTCGTCGCGGGCGAACCGCTGGTGGGCAAGGGCACGCATCGGGTCGTCTGGGCGGGAATCGAGGAGGCGCGGGCCTCGTTCGAGATCACCTCGCCCAGCCAGGACTTTCCCCTGGAATCCATCTGGAGCGACGTAACGTTGGTCGGCGG
The DNA here is from genome assembly GCA_015075175.1 of bacterium. Lineage (GTDB taxonomy): Bacteria > Hinthialibacterota > Hinthialibacteria > H5-UNCL2 > H5-UNCL2 > H5-UNCL2. The sequence goes on along the minus strand of JABTUV010000003.1, from coordinate 59,469 downwards.
CGACGGCGCCGCGACGCCGGTCGAGGTGAAAACGACCCTGCCCGCGCTCCACGCCTACCGCAACGGCGACGACATCGGCCGGGTTGACCTCACCCTCGCCGTGTTCATTCCGCGCGGCAACCGCATTCCCGGGGACTGGCGGCGGCGCATGGAATACGCCGCGGCGCAGTTTCAAAAAATGCACTTCCGCCTGTTCGAAGGCCGCTCCCTGCTCTCGATCCACATCGTTCCCGAGCCGGTCGTCGGCGACTTCAACCACCATTTCTATTCCAACCTGCGCTACGCCGAGTTGCACGACCAGGTGAAGCGCGAGGTCTGCCGCAAGGCGGGCTACGCGCCGGGTCCGGGCTATCCCATGCTCTTGGTCTTCGCCGACGTTCGCTTGGAGCCGTATGATCCAGTCGCCAACTACGGCAGCGGGGGCATGTCCTGGCTGCACAAGGGCTACTCGATGGTGACGCGCGAGATACTCATGCGCGCGCCCGACCGGCCCGAGGTGGGCGAAGACGAGCAGGCGCCGTGGATGGGCAAGCGCGACCGCATGGTCCACGCCAGTTGGCCGTGGGCGGTCGCCTACCACGAGTTTCTGCACGGGTTGGGATGTCCGCATACGTTTGACGAGCCCGATTCGATCATGGGCGCGGGCCTCTTCACGGGTACGGCCAGGGCCAACCTGCCGGAGTCCATCCTGCGCTACATGCGCGGGCGGGACATGCCGGATGAAGAAGTCTTGACCTGGGCGCGAAAGAAGCGGGCGGAGAGGGCCTACGCCGAGGCGCTGGGTATTACGGGCAGGCGCTGCGGGCTGCGCCCGGCGACCTCGCGCTCAAGTACGAGGAGGCCCAGTGCCTCTCCGAGGCCGGCCGCCACGAAGACGCCCTGGCGCGCGCGCAGCAGCTCTGCCGCGCCAATCCTCTTGACGCCGTGTTCGCCTGGTTCCTCGGCTCGGAGTTTTACAAGCTGGGTCGCATGGAAGAGGCGCGGGCCACGTTCGATCAGCTCCTGGCCAGGCATCCCGGCAATGCCTTCGCGCACAGCTATCTGTCTTACATTTATACTTACTCCAAGCAGCACCGCAATCGCGACAAGGCGCTGTACCACGCCGAGGAAGCCTTGCGCCTTTTTGACAGCGAGGAAGGCCGCGCCGACGCCCGCAGGCATCTGGCCACAATTCGCAGCCACGACGGACCGTTCAAGGATCAATCATGATGAGAGCAACCCGCACGCTTCTTACTCTGGCCCTGGCGTGGACCGCGCCGCTGTTCGCGCAGGAAGGTCCCGTTGACCCGCTGTCATTTCCTCCACAGGGGGAAATCCTGCCGATACTGGAAAAGCATCTGGCCCAGCTCTCGTCGGGCGCGCCGATGGAGAAGTACCTCTTGGAGCAGTTCAAGCGGGCCGGGCTGAAGTCGCCCTATCCGCGAGGACGATACAGCCAGGAATACGAAGGCGGCCTGAACGTAGTGGGAACGATTGAGGGCCGGCATCCGCAGTTCCGCAACCAGTACGTGATCGTGGCGGTCGAGGATCCGCGCGAGTACGCGAGCGGCCGTCCGGCGCGCGGGGCGAGCACCGGCGCCGCCCCCACTGCGGTGCTCCTGACCGTGGCCGGGATGCTCGCGCAGCGTCCCTGCCAGCGCAGCCTGCTGTTCGTCTCCTTTAATCCCACCGACGAGCGCGGTCGTGGCGCCGACCATTTCTTCTCGCATCTGCCCGTGCCGGCGGAGCAGGCGGTGCTGTGCGTGCATCTGGGCTGCCTGGGGCGCGCCTACGGCGATTTCATGAGCGGCGTGGTGTGGGCCGCCGGTATCGAGTACTGCCCCGAACTGGAGGAACTGACTTCGGCGGCGACCGCAGACGCCGGTCTGTACGTTCTGCCCGCAGCGGCGGAGGTACTGCATCTTGCCGGCAGTCACGAGGCGGCGGTACGGCGGCGTCTGCCCAGCCTCCTCTTTTCGTCAGGTGAACACAAGGACAGCGGTTTGCCCTCCGATCGCGCGGCGGAGCTGGACACGACCATGCTGGCGCGATTCACGCGCTACTTGGCGTCGCTGGTGCAACTTATGGGCAATGCCCGCGGCACGGGGCAATGTCGCCCCGAGCCCGCGCCGTTCGCCGGCGAGTTCTGCTCCTACGCCGTCGAGTGCGGCGTGTTGCTCAACCTGGATGAACAGGCACGTCTGCCGTTCAAACTGGCGGCGGACGTGATGGAGGACGCCAGCAAGTTGCGCGCCGTCTGCATCGACCTGTGCGACACGGTTCCCCTGCCGGTGGAAGAAGCGCGCCGCATCCAGCGGGTCGCGCGCAACCTGAACCAGGAGATTCTGCGCGCGGTGCGACAGCGGCGGGCGCGTGCTACCGAACCGACTTTGGCCGACCTGGCGCCGGCGGGCGCGACGCCCGCACTCTCCGATTTCGCCCCGCCGGACGCCGTGGGCGGCCGCGCCGATACCCGCCAAGCGCCGGAGTTCGTCATTCCCGAGGGCGGCATCGAAGTCATCGACATGACCACTCCGCGGCAACGGATGTCCGCCACGCCCGAGCTGCAGGCCGCGACCGCCGTCGTGCCGCAACCTGCCGGACCCGAGATTGCTTTGGTGACGCCGCCGCGTGTCGTCCGGCCCGCTTCGCCCCAAGTCCGCTCGGCAACGCCACCAGCTCCGCCGGCGCGCATCAAGCCCTCGACTGCCGAGGCGCCGACCAAGGTTGAGAGGAAGCCTGACGCAAACCGATTTCTGCGGCCTCCCGCATGGTTGGAACGCTGAAAGCCGAAAGGGACAGATGCTTACGAGGCTTCGCCTTACCCGTAGAGGATGAAAAACCGCGGCCGTTGCGAAGGCGGCCTGGCCGCGTCGAGGCCGTCCTCTCGATACGCGGCGCGAAGGCACAACTCGCATCGCATGCAGGCTACTCAGCGCGCCGCTACTCGAGGACTCGGTTTTTCTTTCTTTCGCAACTCTGGCAGGGCCCAATTTCAAGAGCAGTCACCCATTTCCGCAGTAGCATTGTTGCATGGTGCGACGCCACTCGGCGGAAATGGGTGACTGTCCCAGGGAGGGCGTCCCTGGCCGTAGCGAAGATTACGCGCCGTTGCGCGATTTTGCGGCCAGGACCCAGAATACGCCAATCGCCGCCGCAGCCGCCAGGCAGGCTGTCTGCAAGGCTCCGCGCGAGGCCCAGTAGATATACCCATCCCCCACCGGACTCGTATACGAATCCTTCTCCAGTCCTGGCGCCAAAGCGTGCACGCGGGCGGCGGTCTCCGGCGACCACGCCCACGGCGTGCGCGCAACCGTCTCTCCAAAGTGGCGCCGGATGATCTCGTTCTCCCACCACGCCACGCGATAATCCCCCAGAAGCGCGTAGCGGTCGCGGCGAAACAGATGCACGCGCAACTCGAAGAGAAACGGCTCGCCCTCGACGGGATGCTCGCGCTGAAAGGCTTCGTAAGCGGCCTCGTTGCGAAAGAGCGCATGGACGCTGCGGTACAGGTCGCGGTCGAAAAGCAGTATGTCGTGCACCTGCCGCTCGGGCAGCGGCGCATAGGCGATAAAGCGGTCGCCGGCAAGACTCAGGCGATATACCGGCGAAGCGTCGGGTAGGAAGGCGCTGCGGAACGGCGGCTCCTGGGACTCCGGCGGCAGGAGACGGAGTATCCGGGCCTCGTCTTCCGGCATCCAGCGCGGCGGATAATGCCATAAGAGATTCAGAAAGACCGCGCGGTGGACGCAATGCTCGCGAAAGGCGTCGGCGGGTCGGCCCTCGCGCATCAAACGACGCACGTACTCGTGATGCAAAAGGATGTGCCGGAAAAGCGCGTGGGTGGCCGACGACAACCTCCCCTCCGCCAGCCAGCGATCCATGGCGGCGAGCCGCTGGTCCGTCTCCGCGTCGAACTGCTCCGTGAGGCACGGCAATCGTCCGGCCTCGACGTCGCGGTCAATCTTTCCAACTCGTCCAACGACAGCAGCGAATAGAAGACCAGTTGGGCGTCGCAGCGATGCCGGTAGCCGAAATACAGGTCGGGATTGAACGAAAACCCACAAGAACGCGACGCAGAGAAGGAGGGATGAAGCGACAAATCCGCGGGAAGTCGCGCCCATGCGCCCGCGGATCGCCTGCCGGTTCATTACCGCCACGAATCCCAGCGCCAGCAGCGAAGCGTAGAGATTGACGCGCATCGTCCAGCAACCTCCCACCCGGCTGGGCAGAACACCCTGATGAACTCGTCGCCGATGCCCGCCGCCAGGGAGAGAAAGAGACTCGCCGCCAAAGCGCCGCGGTCGGGCGCATCCAGCCGCACCGGCCCGCCAGAAGAGAACCGCCAGCACCCCGTACTGAATGAGATGAATCTTACGGCGACAGGCTCCGTCAATGGCGCGGAAGACGAGAATGGTGGACGCCCGCATGCCAGAAACGTGATGCGCGCAGGCAGCGGCAACCGCGCCGCGCGCCAGTCCGAACAGGCGCCGCGCCGCCAGAAACGCCGCCGCCGCCAGGAGGACCGAGACGATCAGCGGATACCAGCGCGGATGAAAATAACGATAACTCGCCTCGACGATCCTGCCTACCAAGGGGATGGTGGCATAGATGACCAGCAGCCAACCGATCGCCAGGCTCCAGGCGCGCGCGCGCGGCGGCCGCCTACTCAACGCGCACCTGCGTCCACGCGCTCCATTCATGTCCGGGAGCGTCGACTTTTACCCGGAAGCGGATCGGGTTGTAACGATGGACGTACTCGTTCCAGTAGCCCTCCTCGAAGCTTCGGCGGAAGCGCGGTCCCTCCACCGGGATGCTGAGCGTGAAATGGTACGGACCTTGGCCGATCTCCGCCTGGAGAAAGTAGGGTATGCCCGGTTTGCCGGTCCAGGTGATCTCGACCTCGCCGCGCGTCGTCTCCCAGCTCAGTAACGCGCCGTTGGTCGGCGAGAGAATGAGAGGCGGCGAGGCCACGCCCGACAGGTCTACCGCGCGCCGCAGTCCCAGCTGGTCGCGCACCGCCGCCCACAGGCTGGGATAAGGCTCGGCGCGCGGCCGGCGCGCCTTGCACTCCGCCAGCCAGTCGGCCAGGCGCCGCCGCATCTCCGCCAACTTGTCGGGATGCTCCCCGCCCACGTCGCGCGTCTCTCCCGCATCGTCGGCGAGATGAAAGAGCTGGTACGTCTCGTCCGTGCCGCCGCGAATCTGATGGTAGAGCTTCCACTCCGGCGTGCGCACCACGCGCGTGAAATCCACCACGTGATCGGGATCGTCCTCCTGGTAGCCCTTAAAGGAGCTGGAGGCGTAGGCGACGCGGTCCAACCGCCATGCGGGGTCCTCCATCATCGGAACCAGGCTTTCGCCCTGAAAGTACTTCTCGGCCGGCAGTCCCAATACGTCAAACACGGTAGGCATGACATCCACTCCGCGCACCTGCGCATCGATGACAAGCCCTTCCGGCAGGCGGCCGGGCATGGAGATGATCAGGGGCACGTGGATGATCTCGTCGTACAGCGTGCCGCCCTTGGCCGTCGAGGCGTGGCCTACGTTGCCCCGCTCCAACAGTTCCTCGCCGTGATCAGCGGAGAAGATCACGAGCGTCTTCTCGCGCAGGCCCAGGCGATCCAGCGTCTCCATGATCCTGCCGAACTTCGAGTCCATGTAGTGCACGTCGGCGTCGTAGAGCGCCCGAATGCCGGGCAGGTCTTCTTCTCGATTAAAGGGAATGCTGCCCGCCAGAATCACGCCGTTGTCGTGCACGGCCATGACGCGTTTGCGGGCCGCCTCGTTGGGGACGAGCTCGTCGCGCCAGAAGAGGCCCCGGTGCGGCTCGGGCGCATCGTAGGGCAGATGGGACTCGAGAATGTGAAACCACATGAAGAACTGCTGGTCCTTGTGCTGCTCCAGCCAGTCGCTGGGGTCCAGGTTGTTGGCCTCCTCGTCGTACCCGAGGTAGGCGTGGTTGAGGTCGCCCTGAAAGCCCTGCATACGCGGCGTACGCAAACCGGCGTCGCGCAGGATCTCCATCGGCAGATACCACTCGGGCGGCACGTGCCGGTCGCGGCTGATCACGCCGTGCACCGGCGAATAAAGACCCGACAGGTTGGAGACCATGTTTTCGTTGGTCCAGCCGGAGGGGTTGATGCACCACTTGAAGAGGGTTCCCCGCTTGGCGAAGGCGTCGATGTTGGGACTAGTCGGCTTGTCGTAACCATAGCAGGAGAGATGGGCGGGGCGCAGGCTCTCCGCCGTCAGCCAGAGCACGTTGTAAGGCAGGGGCCGGGGCGGTCTAGGCGGCGACAGGAGATAGGCGCCGGCGGCGATCGCCAGCGTGACCAGCAACAGGAGTACGAGCAGTTTTCGCAGCATGGGCCTCCCCCGCGTCGGATTGCGGATATTTTACATTCCGACGGCGGCCCGTCAACCCGCGCTTCTGGAGTGCGGCAGCTTGCTGCCGCGCGCAGCACGCTGCGCAACTACGGTCCCATGTCGCGCAGATTCCCCCCCTTGTTAAGGGCGGCGCCAATACCTCCCCCACGGCCCTGAGCAGGATGGCCTGGAAGCGGGAGCAGGACTGCATGAGGCAGAAGATCCCTCCGCTTCAGGCCATCCGTGTCGAAGGGCGGCCCTTGATGCGCCGGCCCACCCACAGGCATTATCCCCAACCCCTTGTTAAGGGAGGCGTGAGCAGCCTGGCAGCAAGCTGCCGCACTCCATACGCCGGCGCAAAGTGCGTTGGACCCCGGCCGAGTTTGCTCTATAGTTAAGACACAAGCGTTACCCGAAGTCCGTGCTGAAACCACAACGCCTGCCGCGCGTTCGCGGCAGTCTCGTATCCCTGGGACGGATCGGCCTGCAGAGAGTACGCGCAAGTTTCCTGCGGGCCATGGTCGTGGCCGGCGGCCTCGCTTGGACCGCGCCCTGCCTCGCGGACGCCTCTGACCTGCCCTACTGGCTGCGCGTCTCCGGCGACCTCCGGGTTAGACTGGAGGTTTTCGACAACGAGGACTCAACGACCACGCCCACGACGCCATCCCCTACGCTTCTGGAAGGCGCGTGATGGCCGAGAACGACGAGTGATTCTCACGCGCGCCTGGCTGCGCCTGGATGCGCGCCCAGCGACTGGTTTCGCGCTTGTCGAGTTGACCGACGCCCGCCTGTTCGAGGACGAGGACCATCGCGACGAGTATCCCGGCACGCGCGGCAACTGGGAAACCGACAGCCTGACGTCTTTCTGGGATACGTGGACGTGCGGCTGGCGCTGGCGCGCACGCTGCCCTGGGACGGCAGGTTCTGCATTACGGCGCCGGGCGGGTGCTGTCGGAGTACGACTGGTGGAATGCGCCCTACAGCTCTGACGCGGCGCGCCTGCAACTCCGCCGCCCGGCTGGGGACCTGACTCCTCATCGCCCAGAACGCCGTCAACGACGACGGCAACTTCAACGATACGGACGACAGTCGCTCCTCCACGCGGATGATTACCGCTCACGGGGCCTATTTCGTCTATCACGGATGGAATTACACTTGCTGGACCTGTATCTGATCCACCTTGACAACCACAACGCGGATACGCGCGTACCCAACCTGGGCGCGCCTCACGCACGCTGGGAGGCCTGGGACTACGACCTGGAGGCTATCTTCCAGCCCTGGGGCGAGGTCAGCGGACGCGACCTGTCGGCCTGGAGCGCCGCCTCGCGCCTCGCCGCTATCGTTCTACCAGTGCTCACTGGCTCCGCGGTTCTTTGTGGGTACGATTACGCGACCGGCGACTCCGATCCCCGGGACGACGAGGCCGAGGGCTTTTTCAGCACCCTGTACGCCGACAACTACAGTCTTTCGGAAACCAGGAGCTCGTGACACGCCGCAACCTCCACGCCGACCTGGCGGAGCGCAGTCCCGGCTCTGGCGACGCCTCGGCCTCCGGCCTCGTTTCGCAAGCTTCTGGTCGATGAGGACGACGACCAGTGGTACGGCATGTACGCATACTTTACGCTGCGGCGCGCTGGGGACGCCCGCCGACAACCACATGGGCGGCGGTTCGGACGTCCACCTGACCTGGCTGATCCCGTCGCTGGCGCGACGTGCACACGCTCTTGCGCTACAGCCGCTTTTTCCCCGGGCAGCCCATCGAGGACGCACGGCGCGGCGGACGACGCCCAGGAGGGGTTCTCATGTTTCAGTGCTTTAGGGCGCCCGGCGCGGAGTGCGGGCTTCAGCCTGCTGCGCAACTGTCATTTCCGACCGAAGGGAGAAATCCAGACGGGCAAACTGACGTTTGTACTCCGGAAGTTACCCGCAAGGAGGAGGGACATCATCGATGAATATCGAAGCGCCCTTGCAATCTGCATGGTAATGCTGACGGCCGCGCCGGCGCGGAGGCGTGGCGGCACGGTCGCGGGCACAGTCGTGTTGACTCGGTCAGCCGTCCACGCGTCGCGGCGGAAGCCGAGCGGCCCCGCCGCGACCGGGGACTACCAGCCGCGAGGCCCGCCTCCGCCGGAACTGACGTGCGTCGGTTTCGCTTGCCGACGACGACCTCACCGACGGCCGCTCAGCCGGCCGCGCAGTACGTCGCCTCTTCAACCGCCGCTCGTCCCAAGATGACCCAGAAGGACAAGACCTTCATTCCCCACGTGCTGGCGATTCAACAGGGCACGACGGTCGAGTTCCCCAACGAGGACCCCTTCTTTCACAACGTGTTCTCCTTTTCGCGCGGCAACGACTTCGACCTGGGCCGCTACAAGCAGGAGGGACCGGCCAAGACGGTCGTCTTCGGAAACCTGGGAGTGGTGGACCTCTACTGCGACATCCATCGCACCATGCGCGCTTACATCGTGGTCGTGGAGCATCCGTTTTTCACCCAACCGGACGCGGAGGGCGGTTCGAGTTGAGGAACCTGCCGCCGGGCCGATGGAAGCTTTGGTCGCGTGGCATCCGACGCTGAAAGGCGCGCCCCAGGCGCTGGAGACGGCGCCCGGCGGCCACGTCTCGGCGGGAACTCCACCTGGGAAAGTGAGGCGCGCCCGCCGTGTCGCCCAGAAGAGACTCTCCCCCTCACCTTCGCAGCAGCTTCGATCCTGTCATCTCCTGCTCGTGGTCGTGATCGCCGGCGCCACCCTGTGGGTGGTGCGAGCCGCTCGCAGGCGTTTCTCCGACCGCTTCGTCGAAGCCGATACGGGCGCGCGAGATCATGAAGCGCACCATCGAGGACCGCTCTCTCCAATCTGGAGCGCGACGTGGTGAGCCTGACGCACACGCCGCGCCTCTTCGCCGCCGCGCAACTGGAGGGCCAGGAGGGACGCAAGACCTTTCTGGCCCAGATCGAAGACCCCAAGGAGGGCTTTACCGACTTCTTCCGCGGCGAGCGCGCCGCGCTCGTGTATCGTCCGGTCGAGGGGCAATCGGAACGCTGGATGGAGTACTACACGCACGGAGTGTCCGCCGCGCCGCGCACCGTCGAGGCCGTTTTCGACCGCCTGAGCGAGAAGCTCTCCGCGCCCAACGCCCTCTGGAAAGGTCCGGTCTCGCTGGAGTCGGAGGGGCGCCTGCGCGTCTTTCTGGCCGCGGCCGCGCAGATGGAAGGCTCCGACGTGATCCTCTTTTACGGCGAGGAAGTCAGCGAAAGCCTGGCGCGCCAGTTCCGCGACCTTACCCTCTCCGAAGCCGATCATCTCCTCTTTTTTTGGGACGACCGCCTGGTCGCCTCGGAAATGGACCTCCTGCCCGAGCAGATCGATGAGTACGAGCAACTGGTACACGCCTCGCGGGTATTGCGGCAGGAAGGAGTAAGAGAGGCGCGCCCGGTCGCCCTCCGCCTGGACGAGGTCGAGTTTCTCACCGCTTCCGGTGTGCTCGTCAGTCCCGGCGCCCCCCCCTTGGCCGAGACCGAGGGAAAGCACGGTCTCGCCTACGTCATCCTGAAGTCCAAGTCCGGATTCGAGAAAGAACTGCGCCAACTGGACCGAGAGCTGCTCCTGATCGCCGCCTTCGGCCTGGCGCTGGCGGTCGTGATCGCCGTCTTTGTCTCCTCGGGCCTCGTGCGCCCCATTGACCGGCTGGTGGATTTCGTCACCGGCTTCTCGCAGGGGCAGATGGAGCGGCGGCTCAACCTGCACCAGTTCCACGGCGAGTTCTCCCACCTGGCCCGCGCCTTCGACGCCATGCAGGTCTCGCTCCTGGAGAAGAACCGCCAACTGGTCGAATCGGGCCGGCTCTATCGCACGCTGATCGAGAACTCGACCCAGGCGATCACGGGACTTTTTCCCGCCGGCGGCAAGATGTTCGCCGCCAACCGCGCCTTCGCCACGCTCACCGGCTACGGGCCAGGAGGAACTAGGGCGGCTCACCTTTCAGCAATGCTTCTTCCCGAAGACAACGCCTTCGCCCTGGAGCTGCTGGCCCGGCTGGAGAGCGAGGGGCTGGTCTCGCAGCAGGCGCGCATGAGGCGCAGGGACGGCAGCGAAATCTTCGTGGACCTGCGACTCTCCGTGGTCGAGCGCAGTCCCCAGACCACCGCCCTGGCCATTCTCTCCGACGAGACCGAGAAGCGCACGCTGGAGCGCCAACTCATCCAGTCGCAAAAGATGGAAAGCCTGGAAACGCTGGCCGGCGGCGTCGCGCACGACTTTAACAACCTCCTCACCGCCATCATCGGCTTTTCGACCATGGCCCTCAAGGAAGTGAAGGAGAGCGACTCCGTCTACAACTATCTCAAGCAGGTGGAACGCGCCGGCGAACGCGCCAAGGAACTGACCCACAACCTCCTTTCCTTCGGGCGGCGCAAGGACATGCGGCCGCGCCCCACCAATCTCAACCAGGTGGTCGAGGAGGCGGTGCAACTGCTCTCGCGCACGCTGGACAAGAGCATCGAGATCAGAACCCGCCTGGCCAACAACCTCGACGTGGTCGAGGCGGACCCCGGACAGATGGACCAGGTGCTGATGAACCTGTGCATCAACGCGCGCGACGCCATGCCCGCCGGCGGAAGCATCACCCTGGAAACCCGCAATCATCTTATCGACGAGGAGTACTGCCGCACGCGCCAGGATGCGCAGCCGGGAGCTTACGTGCGCCTGTCGGTCACCGACACCGGCGTCGGCATGGACAAGGAGACGCAGAAGCGCATCTTCGAGCCGTTCTTTACGACCAAGGAGGTCGGCAAGGGGACGGGGTTGGGGCTTTCCATCGTTTATGGGATCGTGAAGGCGCATCATGGGCTGTTGGCGGTGTACAGCGAGCCGGGCCAGGGAACCACCTTTGCCATCGATCTGCCGGCGGTAGACAAGGCGGTCAAGCGCGACGGACGGCAGGACGAAGTGGTGCGCGGCGGGCACGAGCGGATACTCCTGGTAGACGACGAGGAGCCGATCCGCGCCCTGGCAGGCCAGGTCCTGGCGCAGCTGGGTTATCATGTAGAGATGGCGGCCAACGGCCGCGAGGCGCTGCACAAACTGGAGTCTTCGCCTGCCTTCGACCTGGTCGTCCTCGACCTGGTGATGCCCGAGATGAGCGGGCGCGAGCTGTTCGACGCCCTCGTGGCCCGCAACTGCCCCGCCCGCACGCTCATCGCCAGCGGCTACAGCATGCATGAGCGCTCGCAGGATCTCTTGGACCGCGGCGCGGATGATTTCATCCAGAAGCCGTTTCGGCCGGATGATCTGGGAAGAAAGGTGAGGGAAATCCTGGATCGCGGGAGGCCAAAATAGGACCCATGGGTCGTGGAGAGTTAGGCGGGACCGCGCGGAAGCGGCACGCGTCCGACCAGGCGCTGCCGGCATCCCACGAGCGTCTGCGCCACGTCTTTCACCATCAAGAGCGCCAGCATGAGCACGCCGCCGGACAGCGCCAGCGCCAGGAGGCGATGCTGCAAGAAGGCGAACGCCGCCGCAATTACGAAGAGGTCTTCCGCCAGACTGACCACCGGGGTTGAAGCCATGTGACCCGAATCGCGCAGGTGGATGCGCGCGCCGGCCTTGCCCGCATGGGCCGCCAACGCCAGAAGCCCTCCCAGGACGGCGCAGACTCCGATCATGGACCCGCCCGCCGGCCAGGCCAGCAGCGCCCCCAGCGCCATCCCCCCCAGCGGTCGCGGCAGGGTGAAACACCCGTCCCAGAGCGTATCCACCCACGAGAGTTTGTCGACGAAGAGCTCCAACATCGCCAAGAGGCCGAGCGGGAAAAGCACGACCAGGTGTCCCAGCATCGCCAACTGCGGCGGAACCGCGACCAGGCCCAGACCGTCCAGCCGCGCCAACAGCCCCAGTAGAAAGAAAACGCCGAACAGGCGCACTCCCGCCAGAGCGCAGAGGGCTAGAGACGGAAAGAATTGCAGTACGATCTCCACCGCGATCCTCACTCATCCACCGAGCCGGCCTGGGCACGACCGCATGGACAGTTTAGTCACGGACGTTGCTCTCGTCAACGCGGCATCGCGCGGACCGTCGTCGCACGCACGGGCGCCGAGCCACGCGACAATGCTTCGTCATATCGATCCCGCGAGCTGTCATTTCGACCGAAGGGAGAAATCATTCCCCGCGCCCTGACCCGCGCGGCGCAAAGCCGAAGATTTCTCCCTTCGGTCGAAATGACAGTCCCTCTCCAGCCCGGAATACGCGCGCGCCTCCATGCCCTCGATATGCGCCATTTACAAGGCCCACAAAGAGCTCTATACCATCGCCGATGAGAGAGTGCACCGACGCCCATGAAACGCCAAGAGAAGCGGGGCGGGCGCTCGTCCCGCGGCCAACCTGATGACTCTTCCGACTCCTTTCCCGGTGGGCTGCAACTGTCGGCGTATCTGTCGCTGACGACCCAGTGCAATCTTCACTGCAAGGGCTGCTACGCCGTCCCCGAGCGCGGGCCGTCGCAGTGCATGGACTACGAGCTGGCGCAGGCGATCCTCGGTAAGCTGGCCCAGTTGGGTTTCGGCGTCGCGTGGTTCGGCGGGGGCGAGCCGCTGCTCTATCCGCAGCTCTTCGACCTGGCGGAGTACGCCCGTTCGCTTTCGCTCCTGCCGCGCATGACCACCAACGGAACGTTCCTGGACAACGCCGCCGCGCGCCGCTGTCGCGTGTTCGACAGAATTCACGTGAGCCTGTGCGCCCTCGACCACCTGCCCGCATTGGAGGCGGCGCGGCACGCGCTGGCGCGCGCCGGCATCACGCCCGCTCTCGACGTGCTCCTCACCAACAAGACCTTCCCCCATCTACGCGAGATTTTCGCCTGGGCGCGCCTCATGAAACTTTCCCAGCTGCAGTTGATCAAGTTCAAGGTCACGGCGGAAAACGAGCGCCATCGCAACCTGCAGTTGTTCGCCGAGCAGGAGCGCGAACTGCCGCCGCTGGCGCTCTCCCTGTCGCGTAAGCACCACCTCGTGGCGCGCCTGGATTGCGCCTTTTCGCCCTTGGCCGAGGCCTGCCGTCTCTCCCCGCGCGAGGTAGAGCAACTCGGGCTTTCCGGCTGCCCGGGCGGCCTGCACACCCTGGCCATCGACGAGGCGGGCCGTTACAAGCCCTGCCTCTTCTGGCACGAAACCCTCGGACACGCGCTCGATCTGTCACTGGATGAATGGCTGCACGGCGAGAAGCTGGCGCGGTTTCGCCAACAGGCGGGCTCGGAGAACTGCGTCGGTTGCCAGTATCTTTCCGCCTGCAATCAGGGCTGCCGACTGTACGCGGAGCAAATGTGTGACCACGAGGACCGCCGATAGAGTGGCTCCCCGCTCGTGATTGACAGCCGCGCCCCCCGTCTCTACAGTGCACGCCATCCAGCCCCCGACCCGGAGCAGACGACCATGGCGCACGCGCATCCCGACCGCCTCACCTGGAACGAGTACTTCATGGACATCGCCGAAAAGGTCGCCGAGCGCAGTACGTGCACCCGCGCCAAGGTGGGCGCGGTACTGGTGAAAGAGCGCAACATCCTAGCTACCGGCTACAACGGCTCGCCCGCGGGCATGCCCCATTGCACGGAAGTAGGTTGTCTCATCTATACCTCGACCGACCCCAACGGCGTCGTCGAGGAGAACTGCTACCGGACTATTCACGCGGAGATCAACGCCATCGCGCAGGCCGCCCGCCACGGCACGCGCATCGACGGCGCCGACATCTACATCACCCACAGCCCCTGCATCCACTGCCTGAAGGTGCTCCTCAACATCGGCGTCCGCCGCATCTACTATCGCAAGCCCTATAAGCTCGACATCATCCGGGCGTATCTGGGAGAACATCCGGTGGAGTTGGTGGAGATCCCCGCGCCCAGGATGCAAACATAACGGCATCTTAATCTTAATCTTAATCTTAATCTTAATCTTAATTCGTTTTGCTCTTAATCTTGCTCTCAATCTTGATCGATCTTACGATTGCGAGTGCAATTCGCTTCGGGCCAGTTCTTCGACTCGATTCAGGGCGGCCTTCTGCCTGGCACACACGGACCTGGGGCGTGCCCTGTAAACTTTACCAGTGGGAATGTTAGGATCTCCGGTCAACAGGAGTTCAAGATGAAGAGAGTCGGTACAACGAGGAGCAGATCATCCGATCTGCGGAGCGGAGGCCAACGGTCGTTCAGTGGCGGAGGTGTGCCGCAAGCAGGGCATTAGCGAGCAGACCTTCTACCGCTGGCGTCGGAGCTCGGGAAATGAGCGTCCCGAGGCTCGTCGCTGCGGGAACCGGAGCGGAAAACAGTCAGATTGAAGCGGATGGTGGCGGGCGGGACCGGAGATCGAAACGATCAAGGGCCATTAAGAAAGTGGTAACGGCGCAACAGCGTCGCGAGAGCGTGACTTCCGCCAAGCGACGCGGCTCCTCGAACGACGCGGTGCGCCCTGCTTGAGATCAGCCGTCCCGGTTACCACTACCAGCCGCAGCGCGACGATACGGCCCTGGCCAGCGCTTGGGCGAGATCGCCCGGAGCGCAAGGGCTGGTTATCGCAACGCCTGGGGAGTGCTGAGCTGGAAGTCATCAACCCCAAACGGGTGCACCGGGTGTGGCGCAGGAAGGCTTGTCCCAACCCAGGCGCAGGAAGCGCCAGTGACGTGGGGAGGAGGGTCCAACCCCTTGCGGGCCGAGTATCCGACCACGTCTGGACCCACGACTTCATGGAGATGCCATCGCGGAAGGCCGCAAACTGCGGTGCTGACGCTGGTGGATGAGTACACCCGCGAATGCCCGGTGATCAGCGGATCGGTACGAAGGCCAAGGATGTGATCCGGTGCTGGAGAGGGTGATGAGTGGGGGACGCCCAAGTACCTGCGCAGCGACAACGGCTGGAGTTCATCGCCAGGCGCTCTCGACCGGCTGTCGAAGGGCGTGAGACACACATCGATCCGCAGTCCGTGGTGAATCCTTCTGGGGAGAGCTTCAACGGGCGGCTGCAGGACGAGTGCTTGAACCTGAACTAATCCAGAATCTCTTGAGGCGAAGGTGGTCGTCGAGGAGTGGCGCAAAGACACAACCTGGCCCGCCGCACAGCAGCCTGGCTACCGCACCCCGCGCAGTTCCGTGCCGCCTGGCTGAAGGATGCGGGGCCTGCCCCGGAACCCCGAGTTTATCGCTTTCCGGCCTCCGGAGAGCCAACAAACGAAGGCGGGATGGACGTCCCCCCCCTCTCCGTACAGGCACCGGCCGCGGCGCTCGGGTCGCTCTCCAGCGGAGCCCCACGGTCCTCCGCCGGCAGAGAACTCCATCACGCGGGGCTGGGGTCGACAACTCCGCCTTGGTGGCGGGCATCATAACCCCGGAGGACTAACATTCCCGGTGGTAAACAAAATGGGGCTGGACAGCGGAACTGGAGCGGAAAACAGTCAGTTGAAGCGGATGGTGGCGGAGCGGGACCTGGAGATCGAAACGATCAAGGGCTGCTAAGAAAAGTGGTAACGGCGCAACAGCGTCGCGAGAGCGTGACCGCTGCCGACGCGGCCTCTCGGAATGACGCGGTTGCGCCTTGCTTGAGATCAGCCGTCCTGGTTACCACCAGCCGCAGCGCGCGATACGGCCCCTGGCCAGGCGCTTGGGCGAGATCGTCTGGAGCGCAAGCGGCCGCTACGTAACCGCCTGGGAGCGGAGGCTGGAAGAGTCATCAACCCCGAACGGGTGCACTGGCGCGCGGGAATTGTCCCAGCCTAACGCAGGAAGCGCCGGCGACGTGGGGAGAAGAGTCCAACCCCGGTGGCCGAGCATCGGATCCACGTCTGGACCTACGACTACATGGAGGATGCCACCGCGGAAGGCCGCAAACGGCGGGTGCTGACGCTGGTGGATGAGCACGCGAAACGCCCGGTGATCGAGGTAGACCGCAGGATGAAGGCCAAGGACGTGATCCGGTGCTGGAGAGGGTGATGAGTGGGGAGACGCCAGCACCTGCGCAGCGACAACGGCCCGGCCTACTGCCAAGGCGCTCTCGACCTGGCTGTCGAGCAGGGCGTAAGACGCACCACATCGATCCGGCCCGTGCAGTCCCTCTGGAGAGCTCAACGGCGGCTGCGGGACGAGTGCTGAACCTGAACCAACCCAGCATCCTTGAGGCGAAGGTGGTCGTTGAGGATTGGCGCAGAGACTACAACCTGCCCGGCCGCAGCAGCCTGTTACCGCACCCCCGCGCAGCCCGTGCGGCGTGGCTGATGGATGCGGAGCTCGCCCCAGACCCCGGAGTTTATCGCTTTCCGCCTCCCGGAGGGGCCAAACGAAAGGCAGGGATGGACATCCCCGCCCCTCCGTACAGGCACCGCCACGCCGCTCAGGTCGCCTTCCAGCGGGCCTATCCTCCGGGCCGGCAAGGAACTCTATCACGCGGGAGATGAGGTCGACAACCCGCCCTGGTGGCGGCATCATAACCCCGGAGGACTAACATTCCCGGTGGTAAACAAAATGGGGGCTGGACATGGCCGGGCTTTTCCAGGCGAAAGTGCTCACCATGACGCTGAGGGGTACAGCTGTGATGAAAATGTCACAGTTTTACACAGTATTTTACACATACAGATGTTTTGTCCTATTTTTACACATCTTCTCAGCACGTTACGTCAGACCACATCCCGACCTAAATTGGGTAACGTGAACGTTAACCCAATTGAATATCGCGCCATGACAATGACTTATTCGTTGACTGATCCACACTACAGCCTTACACAGTTCTTACACAGTTTCACAGGAGGACAATGACCGAACATTTTGAATTGATGGGTGGCAAGCTCCACCTCTATCGCCGGGAGAACAGCCGCAACAGCAGTGCTCCACCTTTCTGGCCGGCAAAAACTGGCGCATTTCCACACGAGAAGAGAGCTTTGCGATGGCCAAGGCCATCGCGGAGGACTGGTATCTTGAGCTGAAGGGCAAGATGCGAGGCGGGGAATTGAAGGTCGGCAAGACCTTTAAGGACGCAGCCAGACAAGTTTTTGCCCGAGTACAAGGCCCTAACCTACGGAGAACGAAGCCCAAAATACGTCGTGGGCATGAACTCATCCTCAACGCCCACCTGCCGCCTTCTGGCAGCACACTGTTGGTGGACATCACGCCGGGCTGGTCCAGGAGTACCGCATCCACCGCATGACATCCCGGACTGACAAGAACACCGGCGAACCCAAACGCCCCTCGCGATCAACGCTGCAACAGGAGATCGTTGCCCTTCGCCACGTCCTCAAAACCGCCAACCGTCATGGTTGGCTGGCATATCTCCCAGACCTTTCAACGCCTTACAAAATGTCCGGGAAGATCAGGCATCGCGCCTGGTTCTCCCCGGAAGAGTACAAGCAACTCTACGAGGCAACGAGGGCCAGAGCCCAGAAGCCCAAAAAGGCCCGGTGGAAGAAGGCGTGCGAGAACTTGCACGACTACGTGCTGTTCATGGCCAACACGGGCCTGCGGCCCGATGAAGCCAGACGCCTCGAATTTCGAGACGTCGCCATCGTAAGCGATGAAGCGACGGGCGAACGCATCCTCGAAATCGAAGTGCGGGGCAAGCGAGGCGTCGGCTATTGCAAGAGCACCACAGGTGCGGTGCTGCCGTTCGAGCGATTGAAGAATCGCAACCAGCAGCATCCAACAGACCGGGTCTTTGGCAAGACCAAGAGCCAGCGGGAATTGCTCAATAACATACTGGAAGAACTCAATCTTAAGGTTGACCGAGACGGAAACCGCCGGACGGCCTACAGCCTCCGGCACACCTACATCTGCCTGCGACTGATGGAAGGCGCCGACATCTACCAGATCGCCAAGAACTGCCGCACCAGCGTCGAGATGATCGAGAAGTTCTACGCATCGCACATCAAGAATACGCTCGATGCCGCTGCCATCAATGTCCGCAGGCCAAAACCCAGAGGCAGGACGCCCTCGCCGCCGGCCGACGATGGGAACGACAAGCCGGCGCAATAATGCTTGGCTGATGGCTCCGGGCAGGGTATAGAGCATCAGGCGCGGGTGTGGCGGAATTGGTAGACGCGCGGGTCTTAGGAGCCCGTTCCGTAAGGAGTATCGGTTCAAGTCCGATCACCCGCACCAGGGCCATTCTGCACCGGCCCAAGCGATCAAACGCCCGACAACATGACCAAGCCGCAAGGCACTGTCCCAAAACGCGATTTACCGGGCACATCGGAGCCACGGCCACGGCAAGAGGCCGGAGAGCACCCCGGCGTCCGTCAAGGATCAGGCCCGGCGACCTGTACGGCCCCCTCCCCGATCATCCGCGCTCCCAAAGCCTCGCTTGTGCTGAACGGGTGCCCCTCCGGCGGTCGTCCTTGACTGACGCTCCCCCTTGCACTTTGTGGACTCTCGTCCCCCCTACGCCGAAAAACGCTTTGCCGCGTTTCGCGCAGGGGGACATCTATCACAGAGAATCTGAACAACCGACTCTACCTTCGGTTGCCGGTGCAAAAGCAGCCGAGGACCGCCACGGAACCCGTGGTCGGCATCGAGTAATATGAGATTCCGAACCGGCCTTTGATGCCGCTGTTCGGCTGCCGCTTTTCCATCCCGGCGAGACATGCGAGCCGCCCTTACATGGCCCTTGAGTCAAGTCGCACAGCCGTGGAATCGCCCCGCTGTGCGGTCGCAACGACCGTGATTCCGCACAGCCCACGGAGAGGCGGACACCCGGCAAAAAATGCCCAGTCCGCGCTCCAGAAACGTCGCCCCAAGCTGGCTTACTGGGCAGCAACGCGATGGCTCAAAGGCTGTCGCATTATTTATGACAATGTCCGCGATGTGCGCTATCATTGGTTTATGACCTTGAACCTGTCGAATACCTCTCAACAAGAAGCGTCCGTCCGCCAGACGGCATCGCTATCCAACATCGGTTTCCGAGGGCCGGTTGACCGCCGGCACTCGGCTGCATCATCTCCCATTGTCCAAGCGCGACCGCTGCATCTGGCGGCAGGGGTTTGCCCGACCGAACACCTTGATTCCGGGAGGGATCGCGCCCCGCGCCACCCGTCTTCCGGCCCGGTTTCACAGGCCGAAAAAGCCCCATTCAGCAGGCATTTAACAATTGCCAGGTTCATGCATAGGGGCAATAGCGAATTTCGTACAGGCATCTTCCCTTCGCACTGCTAAGGTAGGATTTCCCGGGGAAACCGCCGGGAAGATGCCTCTCGAAGCCCGCCACACAATGGCATCCGGGCGCACACGCGATACCGGTCCCTGGGGCAAGCGTTCGCACATGGTGCGTACCTGAACGCAACTGACCGTGCGCGGCCAACTCAAGGCAAAGCTCGGCGGCCAGGCGAAGAAGACCCCCCGCTCGGAATCCACCTCCGGCTTTGGTGAATGGGCTGGGAAGACGACGAGGCATCACCTCTGCCTCTGGCGCGTTCCGTCGCGGGGCCCCCCGGTTATGAACCCCCGCGACGAAACACGCCGACGGCGCCGGTGAATGGTCGATCCCGTTCCAGCGGCATCCCTGCTTGACAACTCTATCATGAGCCGATAGACCATACTGCAAACGAAGATGAAGGAGCACGGGAAATGCCGTTTGAACGATCCCTGGAGATCGAACGCCGGTTGGAAGACGTTCTGCGCCTGATACGCACGGGGCGGTATTCGACGCCCATGTTGGCCGAGGAGATAGGCGTCTCGATTCCGACCATCTCTCGATGCGTCACGGCGTTGCGTGCCAGGGGGCATGACATACGTGCGGAAAGACACGAAGACGGCTGGCGATACGTGCTGGCCGGCCAACAAGACCCCGGTAAGGGCGGAACCGACAGGCCAGGCGATAAGCCCCGGAAAGTTTCGAGACTGAGCGGCCATGATGACTGACTTTCACGCCAGTTACATTGCTCACGAGCTGACCCGTCGCTGCGCATCCGACAGCGTGGAGAAGCTGACGGCCGTGCTGTCTGACGCTCAGGTGGACCTCAACCCCCACCAGATCGAGGCGGCGTTGTTCGCGTTCCGCAATCCCCTGTCACGCGGAGCCATCCTCGCCGATGAAGTTGGGCTTGGCAAGACTATCGAGGCTGGGCTTCTGATCGCCCAGAAATGGGCCGAGCAGAAGCGTCGAATCCTTGTCATCGTGCCTGCAAACCTGCGGAAGCAGTGGGATCAGGAACTGGCCGACAAATTCTTCCTGCCATCCGCCATCCTGGAAAACCGCACCTTCAATGAGACGATCAAAGCGGGCAACCTGAATCCGTTCCAGCAGGATGCCATCGTCATCTGCTCGTACCAGTTTGCCCGCAAGATGGAGCCGTACATCCGGCAGACGCAATGGGATCTGGTCGTCATCGACGAAGCCCACCGGCTCCGCAACGTGTACAAGCCCACCAACAAGATTGCCAACGCCATCAAGCAATCCATCGCCCCGTTCCGCAAGGTCTTGCTGACGGCGACGCCGTTGCAGAACTCGCTGTTGGAATTGTACGGGCTGGTCAGCATCATCGACGATTTCGCCTTCGGAGACCTGAAAATCTACCGCACGCGGTTCACGCGGCTCGGCAACGACACCGACTTCAACGACCTGAAGGAGCGGCTGCGTCCAATTTGCAAACGCACGCTCCGCAAGCAGGTGCTCGAATATGTCAAATACACGAACCGGCACGCCCTGGTGCAGGAGTTCGTCCCGACGCCCGAGGAGCAACGCCTCTACGATCTTGTCTCGGAATACCTGCAACAGCCAGCGCTCTACGCCCTGCCGGCAAGCCAGCGTTCCCTGATGACGCTCATCCTGCGAAAGCTGCTGGCATCGTCCACCTACGCCATTTCCAACACGCTCAATGGCCTTGCCGTCAAGCTGGAGTCCGCCGCGAAACAGGCCGAAGCGGTGGACGCCCCGCCGGAGCAACTGGCCGAGGACTGGGAGGATCTGAACGAACTGGCCGACGAATGGGAGCCGGACGAAAGCGAAGAAGAGGCAGCCCAGAAGCCCCGCTACACGCCGGAGCAATTGGCCGAGATGCGCCAGGAAATGGCAAAGCTCCGCGAATTCCATCAACTGGCCAAGTCGATCACCAGGAATTCCAAGGGTGAAGTGCTGCTGACCGCGCTTCGCCGTGGCTTCGCCGCTGCCGCCGAGGCACAGCAGGGCGCTGGCGGAGCCACGCTCCAGCAGAAGGCCCTGATCTTTACTGAATCCCGCCGGACCCAGGAATACCTGTTCCGCATCCTTGAGCAGACCGAGTTCGCGGGCAAGGTGATGGTGTTCAATGGCACCAACAGTGACCCGGCTTCCAAGGAAATCTACCGCCGCTGGCTCGAAAAGCACAAAGGGACCGACCGCGTGTCCGGTTCACCCGCCGCCGACATGCGGGCCGCATTGGTTGAGCATTTCCGGGACGAAGCCTCCGTCATGATTGCGACCGAAGCCGCCGCCGAGGGGATCAACCTGCAATTCTGCAACCTCGTGGTGAACTACGACCTGCCCTGGAACCCGCAGCGGATCGAGCAACGCATCGGCCGCTGCCACCGCTACGGCCAGAAGTTCGATGTCGTGGTGGTCAACTTCCTCAACAAGAATAATGCCGCCGATCTGCGCGTCTATCAGTTGCTCGTAACCGTCCGGTGAAGTACATCCTGGGGAAGGCAGGGGGCTGGAGCGGTCGTGGCGCCAGCCGTCATGGAAGCCTGTCAGGTTGAAGATTCGGAATCGTTGAAGGAAAGGGGAGGCAAAGAAGTCCTGGCGTCGCGGTCAGCCGTCGATGGTCACCCGTCGATGGGTTGGGCCGGGTGCGCCGCGACGGGGCCCGTGGCGGCGCAGGGTGCCAGCGGCCCGGCAGAGCTCTTCAATGCGGCTTTGCAAGTGCGAAGGTATGCGGCCCAGCACGTCGCGCAGGTAGGCGAAGGGTTCGACACCATGCCGCTGGCAACTGGCGATCATGGTGTAGATGATCGCCGCCCGCCGCCCACCTTCATCACTGCCTGCGAACAACCAATTTTTCCGTCCAAGCGCCACCCGCCGCAAGGCGCGTTCCGCCGCGTTGTTGTCGATCTCAGGTCCCCGTCCTCCAGGTAGCGCCCGAGCGCCCGCCATTGACCCAGCGCGTAGCCGATGGCCTCGCCCATCGGACCTGCGGCAGCACCACTTGCGCCTGCTCTTTCAGCCAGGCATGCAAGTCGGAGAGGATCGGCCCGCTCTCCTGTCGGCGTAACGCGCAGAGATCCGCAGGGACAGCCCATCTTCACGTCCCTTTTCCACTTGGTAGAGGCGGCCGATATACGCCAGCGCCACCAGCGCCCGCTCTCGGTCGCTGTCCTGCGCCTCATAGAACTCCGGCGCGCATCGCCCAGCACCCCACCTCAACGATCTCCCGCTCGGTACAACTCGTCGTAACCCGTATACGCATCCGCCTGCAGGTAGCCCCGGTAGCCATGCAAAACTTCATCGGCCCGTCCGTTTTCGGTTGGGCGTGAAGTCAAACACCGTATGCTCATGCTCCCCGTCCCCACGTACACCCACAGCCGCCCCTGGCGCGTCTTGCTGGTTCCAGCTCTTGCACGGGGACGGGTGAGTCGTCCGTGTTGATCTTCCTGCCTTGCAGCACTTCTCGTCGCATCACGTCATACAGCGGCCGGAGCAACTGCGCGCCGGCCCTTACCAGTCGCTCATGGTCCCTCGCGACAACTCGATGCCATACCGTTGCGCGATCGCCTCCTGGCGGTGCAACGGCAGATGGTCGCAATACTTGCTGACCAACACGTGCGCCAGGAGACCCGGACCGGGCAGACCCTTCTCAATCGGCTGCGCCGGCATGGCACTGACCACCACGTTGCCCTGGCAGCGCCGGGCATACTTGACCCGCACGTGCTCGCGCACGATGAAGGAGGCGGGGACGTACTCAACTGCCGCGTCACTTCTTCGCCCATGCGCTCAGCGGCGCGCCGCACTCCTGGCGCACATGCCTCTTCGGGCGCGCATACTCCACCCGCTCGCGCGGCAGGCTTTCGGGCAGCGGATTACGACCGTGCCCGTTGCCGGAAGACTTCGCCAGTTTGTCCTGTTTGATGGCTTCCGCTTCCGTCGCGGCCTCTGCCTGCGGATTGGTTTCCACCTCTCGTCGCGCATGGCCTCTGCGAAGGCGAACAGCAGTTGCTCCAGGGTACCTGCTCCGACTTGCGCCCGAACCGGGAGCGCTGCAGCAGCGCCAACAGGTGCGAGAGCTTCTCGATGCGCTGATCCTTCTCGCGCAGGCTGCGTCAGCAGATCGAGGATCATCTGCTGCAACAGCGCCGGGTCTTGGGGTAGGTTGTTCAGATCGAATCGCATGGTCATTTACAAAACGCACGAGCGGGAAAAAGTCTCGCAAAAGTTCTGCTGCGATGATTTTTTTGCCGTGACGGCGATGATGTGATTGCGGCGTGCGGTTACGGTTGAATCATGCGGAGGCGATGACGTGAGATTGAGGGACGAAGCGGGGGCGGCGTACTGCGTGTTGCAATTGAATCCTTCCAAGAGCAGCGCCCAACTCGGCGGCGTCGAGGGCTGCACGGAGGCGGTCGCGCCGTCGGGAAATGGAAGCGGCCCTTTCGATGCGCTTGTACCAGAG
Source organism: bacterium (assembly GCA_015075175.1). Classification (GTDB taxonomy): domain Bacteria; phylum Hinthialibacterota; class Hinthialibacteria; order H5-UNCL2; family H5-UNCL2; genus H5-UNCL2. The sequence continues at coordinate 35,524 of JABTUV010000003.1, read as the reverse complement.
GCAGAAGCCGGAGCGATCCAGTAGAGGATTTGACGCGGTCCGCGCGCTGTTGCCAAACACAGAAGGGTGGCCGGAGGGGGATCCTGTTGCAGCGCACGTCACGCGCCAGAGCGGCCAGACCGTCGAAGCCGCGCCGCATGTCGGTCGGCGCGGTGCACAGATAGATGCGCACGCTGGGCGGCAGACTCAACGCGGGGACGCCTCCAAGACGGCGATCAGTTTCTGCAAGAGGGCGGCGGCGAAGTCCCGTGAATGCGGATACAGCGCCCGAGGCGAGCACGACCTCCAGAGCGGCGAAACCCGACCACCGGAGGCATGGGGCCGCGGAGAACGAAAGGCCAATCAACTGCACCGGGATGAAGGGATTTTCTGTCTGTGTGCCTTGCCCAGGCAGGGCGGGTAGGATGTGCGCCTCCTCCCGCCTCGCTTGTTCGTAACCGTCCGGTGAAGTGCATCTTCTCAAAGCTGAGGAGGGTGGATCAGGATGGGCGCCATGGAGGTGGAAACCCATGGCACGAACAGGCAGGAACGCAGAACCCGGCCACCGGCGAGCAGGCAGAAGCGCAAGCGCGGAGTCCCTGCGGCGGCGTGAAGCGGATTGGCGGCGTCTGAACCGTGGTGAAGCCAGCGGCCCGACACAGTCCGAGTTTTGCCGGCGGCAGGCGGTTCCCGCTCTCGACCTTCTGCTGGTGGCGGTGCGAACTGGCGCGTCGCGAGCGCCAACAGTCCCCCGCATCGCATCCCAGCAAGTCGACCGCGCGCAAAGCAGCGACGAGCGGTGCGTTGTGGGGATGGAGAAAAGTGCGGCGGGAGAAGGGCGACCGGCGGTGGCATCCAATCAAACGCGCATGCGGCCTGGCGAGGTCTCCGTCCATCTGCCCTGCCTGGGCAAGGCACACAGACAAAATCCCTTCATCCGGTGCAGTTGATTGGCCCTTCGTTCTCCGCGGCCCCATGCCCTCGGTGGTCGGGCCCCGCCGCTCTGGAGGTCGTGCTCGCCTCGGGCGCTGTATCCGCATTCACGGGACTTCGCCGCCGCCCTCTTGCAGAAACTGCTGGATCGCCGTCTTGGAGGCGTCCCCTGATTGAGTCTGCCGCCCAGCGTGCATCTATCTGTGCACCGCGCCGACCGACATGCGGCGCGGCTTCGACGGTCTGGCGCTCTGGCGCGTGACGTGCTGCAACAGGATCCCCTCCGGCCACCTCTTCGTGTTTGGCAACAAGCGCGCGGACCGCGTCAAATCCTACTGGGATCGCTCCGGCTTCTGCCTCTGGTACAAGCGCGCATCAAAAGGGCTGCTTCCATTTCCCTGACGGCGCGACCGCCTCCATGCGGCTCGACGCCGCCGGTTAACGCTGCTCTTGGAAATTCAATGCAACACGCAGTACGCCGCCCCGCTTCGTCCCTCAATCTCACGTCATCGCCTCCGCATGATCTAACCGTAACCGCACGCCGCAATCACACATCGCCGTCACGGCAAAAAATCATCGCAGCAACTTTTGCGGACTTTTCCCCGCTCGTGCGTTTGTAAATGACCATGCGATTCGATCTGAACAACCTACCCCAAGACCCGGCGCTGTTGCAGCAGATGATCCTCGATCTGCTGACGCAGCTGCGCGCGAGAAGGATCAGCGCATCGGGAAAGCCCGCACCTGTTGGCGCTGCTGCAGCGCGCTCCCGGTTCGGGCGCAAGTCGGAGCAGGTACCCCTGAGCAACTGCTGTTCGCCTTCGCAGAGGCCATGCGCGACGGAGGGTGGAAACCAATCCGCAGGCAGAGGCCGCGACGGAAGCGGAAGCCATCAAACAGGACAAACCGGCGCCAGTCTTCCGGCAACGGGCACGGTCGTAATCCGCTGCCTGAAAGCCTGCCGCGCAGAGTGGGTGGTATGCGCTGCCCGAAGAGGCATCGAAGGTGCCAGGTGCGGCGCGCCGCTGGAGCGCATGGGCGAAGAAGTGACGCGGCAGCTGGAGTACGTCCCTGCCGCCTTCATCGTGCGCGAGCACGTGCCGGCCAATATGCCTGCGCAGGCGCTGCCAGAGCAACGTGGTGGTCAATGCCATGCCGGCGCAGCCGATTGAGAAGGTCCTGCCAGGTCCGGGTCTCCTGGCGCACGTGTTGGTCAGCAAATGTGCGATTATCTGCTGCCGTACCGCCAGGAGGCGATCGCAACAACGGTATGGCATCGAGTTGTCGCGAAGGACCATGAGCGACTGGGTCAGGGCCGGCGCGCAGTTGCTCCGGCCGCTGTACGTGACGTGATGCGAAGTGCTGCAAGGCAGGAAGATCAACACGGACGACTCACCGGTCCCCGTGCAAGAGCCGGGAACCAACAAAGACGCGCCAGGGGCGGCTGGCGGGTGCGTGCGGCGACGGAGCGCATGAGTACACGGTGTTTGACTTCACGCCCAACCGAAAACAGGACAACATTCGATGAAGTTCTTGCATGGCTACCGCTACCTGCAGGCAGATATATACGGGTTACGACAGATGCCTGTACCGAGCAAAGATCGTTGAGGGTGAAGTGCTGGGCATGCGCGCCGGAAGTTCATGAGCGCAGGACGGCGACCGGAGCGGGCGCTGAGGCGCTGGCATATATCGGCCGCCTCTGCCAGAGTGGAAAAGCGGGGACGTAATGGGCTGTCCCCTGCGGATCTCTGCGCGTTACGCCGACAGGAGAGCGGCCGATCCTCCGACTTTATGCCTGGCTGAAAGAGCAATTGGTGCTGCGGAGTCCGATGGGCGAGGCCATCGGCTACGCTGCAGTGGCGGGCGCTCGGGCGCACCTGGAGGACGGACCTGAGATCGACAACAACGCGAGCGGAACGCGCGCTGCGGCGGGTGGCGCTTGACGGAAAAATTGGTTGTTTGCGGGCAGTGATGAAGGTGGGCGGCGAGCGGCGATCATCTATACCATGATCGCCAGTTGCCAGCAACATGGGTGGAACCGCTTCGCCTACCTGCGCGACGTGCTGGGCCGCATACCTTCGCACGCGCAAAGCCGCATTGAAGAAACTTGCCGGGCCGCTGGGAGCCTGCGCCGCCACGGCCCCGTCGCGGCGCACCCGCGGTAACCATCGACGGTGATCCATCGACGGCTGACCGCGACGCCAGGACTTCTTTGCCTCTTCTTTCAACGATTCCGAATCTTCAACCTGACAGGCTTCCATGACTGCTGGCGCCACGACCGCCCAGCCCCTGCCTTCCCCAGGATGTACTTCACCGGACGGTTGGCCTCGTTCCGCTTTCCGACTTGGTCCTCTTGCGCTTGAAATCGCCGCGGCGGACGGCGCGGCCTCCTGTGCTGCCGGGCCGCGGCCAGCCGTGCGCCGGCGCGCTGCGCGCGCGGCCCACTGGTTGGGATGGGATGCGGTGGCTCGTTCGCCGGTCGCGACGCGCCAATTCACCGCCACCAGCACAAGGACACCAGGAAACCTTCTGTTGCTCGCAGAGCTCCGTTGCGTCAGCCCGCTGGCTTCCACTGACGGCTGAGACGCCGCCAGCGCGCTTCACGCCCCTCTTGGAGAAACCACGCCTTCTGCCGGCTCGCCGGTGGCCGGGATTCTGCGTTCTTGCCTGCTCGTGCCATGGGTTCCACCTCCATGGCGCCCATCCTGACAAGATCCGCCCAGCCGGGGAAGATGCACTTCACCGGACGGTTACGGCCGGGAACGCTACGGCATGAACTGGCCCGGCAAGGCCGAGTGTTTCAAGACCATCCAAACGCCAAGCCTGGCGACGCTGCGCCCATGCCCGGAGGAGAGCGTCAATTTCGACACGACCGAGAACCTCATCATTGAGGGGGACAATCTCGAAGACCTGAAGCTGTTGCAGAAGTCGTACCTGGGGAAGGTGAAGATGATCTATATCGACCCGCCCTACAACACCGGCAACGACTTCATCTACCCCGACAACTACACCGAGTCGCTTCAAACCTACCTGGAATACACCGGCCAGATCGATGCCGCTGGCCGGAAGTTTGGCACGAATACGGAAGCAGACGGACGCTTCCACTCCAAGTGGCTGAACATGATGTACCCGCGACTCTACCTCGCACGCAATCTGCTGCACGAGGACGGGGTAGTCTTTGTAAGCATTGACGAACGCGAGTTCACAGGCTTGCGCACGCTCATGAACGAGATATTTGGCGAAGAATGCTTCGTAACCGCCATCACAGTTCTTTGCAACCCGAAGGGCCGCTCACAGGACAAGTACTTCGCGACCAACCACGAGTATGTCGTTGCATACAGTAAGCAGCCGCTGTCGAAAGGACACTTCTCCATCGAGAAGCATGAAGACCAGGTCGCGGCTGAATACACGGAGGAGGACGAGCGCGGCCGGTTTCGATTGCTTGAGCTAAGGAATACGCACCGTGAATTCGGCCGACACAACCGCAAGAACCTCTATTACCCGTTTTTCGTGGACGACGAGGGCACTGTGTCCTTGGAGCCTGATGAGACTTCAACAAAAGTGCTTCCCGATTGGGATGATGGCTTCGAGGGTTGCTGGACCCGGGACCGCGCGAAGGCCGCAAGGGACATCGAGTTTGTGGTGGCGCAGCAGGTCAAAGGCCGGTGGAAAATGTACAGAAAGAGCTACGCGAGCGGAGCAGAACGCATGCTCAAGACTATCTTCCTCGACAAGCGTTACTACACGGAGCGCGGGCAAAAAGCGTTCAATCAGTTGTTTAACACGAAGGCGAAGATTTTCCAGTCGCCAAAATCTCCATATCTGCTCATGGACCTCATGCGGACCTGCACGACCAGTGACGATCTCATTCTCGATTTTTTCGCTGGCTCTGGCACGGCGGCTCACGCAACCCTGGAGGTGAACCGACAAGACAGTGGAAACCGCAAGTTCATACTTGTGCAGCTTCCTGAACCATGCGACCAAGAGAGCGCCGCTTACAGAGCGGGCCTCAAGACCATCGCCGACATTTGCGCGGAACGTGTTCGCCGCGTCATCAAGAAGCTGAACGATGAAGACGCGGGCAAGCTCGACATGGACAGCGGGGAAAGGCCAGACCGAGGCTTCCGCGTCTTCAAGCTGGCAGAGTCCAACTTCACGACTTGGGATGCCCAGGTGCCGCATGAGGAAGGCACGCTGCTGGCTCAGCTTGAAAAACACGTCACTCACATCCGCGACGGCAGGACGGCCGACGACATCCTCTACGAATTGCTGCTCAAGGCGGTTTCCCGCTAACAACGACCGTCGAAAAGCAAACGCTCGCCAGCAAGACGATTTACAGCGTGGCTGGCGGGGCACTCATCATCTGCCTCGAACAGGAATTGACCCTGGAGTTGATCCGGGCCATCGCGGCGCTCAAGCCGGAGCGCGTGGTCTGCCTCGACGAGGGTTTCGCCGGCAATGACCAGCTCAAGGCTAATGCGGTGCAGACCTTCAAGACCAAGGGCGTCACCAGTTTCAAGACGGTGTAGAGGAAGCTCGCGATGAAACTGCAATTCGACGCCAACCAGACCTACCAGCTCGACGCCGCGGCGGCCGTCACCGAGCTTTTCGACGGCCAGCCACAGGGCACGCCGGAATACACGGTAATTGACCTGGGCCAGTGGGATGCCGACGGGCTGTTCTCCGGCCAGTCCCGTACCGAACTTGGCGTGGGCAACAATTTGTTGCTGGCGCCGGACAAGCTGCGGGCGAACACACGGCTCGTGCAGGCCCGCAACGACATCGAGATCGACGATCCCGACACACCGCTGGAAGCCTGGGAACTGTTTGACTCGGCCGCGAACGCCGCCCGCTTGTGCCCCCATTTCTCGGTCGAGATGGAGACCGGCACCGGCAAGACCTACGTCTACCTGCGGACCATCTTCGAGCTTTCCCGGCGCTACGGCTTCCAGAAATTCATCATCGTCGTGCCGAGCGTGGCCATCCGCGAGGGCGTGCTCAAGAACATCGAGATCACCGCCGAGCATTTCCGGGCGCTCTACAACAACCCGCCCTTCGAGTATTTCGTCTACGACGCCAAGAAGATCAACCGGCTTCGCCAGTTCGCCATCAGCAATACGCTGCAAATCCTGGTCATCAACATCGACGCCTTCCGCAAGAACTTCACCGGGGCGGAATCCGAGGAAGAGCGGAAGAAGAGCAACGTTTTTTACCGCGAGAGCGACCGGCTCCCCGGCGGCCATTCGCCGATGGAGTTCGTCCAGGCAACCCGGCCCGTCGTCATCATCGACGAGCCGCAAAGCGTCGATTCCACCGACCGGGCGCAGGAGGCCATCCGGGCGCTGAACCCGCTCTGCACGCTGCGGTATTCCGCGACCCACCGGAACCCGTACAACCTGGTATACCGGCTCGACCCCGTGCGGGCCTTCGAGCTTCGCCTCGTCAAGCAGATCGTGGTCGGCAGCGCCGTTGCCGACGGCGGCGCCAACGATGCCTTCGTCCGCGTCGAGAATATCGACTACAAGACCGGCATCAAGGCCAAGCTGCGCATCCACGTCCAAACGCCGGATGGACCCAAGGAAAATCCGTGACCGTGAAGAACAGGCGCCGACCTGTTCGCCCTGTCGAACGAACGGGCGACGCTACCGCACCGGCTATGAAATCGCCGAGATCAACGCTGAGCCGGACAGCGAATATATCCGCTTCACCAGCGGGCGCGTGATGCGATTGGGCGAGGAAATCGGCGGAATGCGTGAGGACGTTTGGCGCGTCCAGATCAAGCACACCGTCAAGAAACACCTGGAGAAGGAGCTTCAGCTTCGCGGCCGGGGCGTGAAGGTCTTGAGCCTGTTCTTCATCGACCGCGTGGCCAATTACCGCGACTACGACAGCGCCGGACGCCCCGTGAAGGGCAAGTTTGCAGAAGTCTTTGAGGAGACGCTTGCCGAGTTCGCCAAGGACAGCCGCTACAAGGAACTGGCGTGGCTGAAGCTGCCGATGGAGCAGTTGCACAATGGCTACTTCGCCGCCGACAAGCCGAAGAAAGGCCAGCAGCAGCCTGTCTGGAGGGATACGCGCGGCGACACCCAGGCCGACGACGAGGTCTACAACCTCATCATGAAGGACAAGGAGCGGCTACTGTCCGAGGACGAGCCGCTGCGCTTCATCTTCAGCCATTCAGCCCTTCGCGAAGGCTGGGACAACCCGAACGTGTTCCAGATTTGCACCCTGAACGAAACTCGCAGCGCAATGAAAAAGCGGCAGGAGATCGGACGGGGACTTCGGCTGCCGGTCAATCAGCATGGCCTGCGCGTCTTCGATGAGTCCATCAACAAGCTGTTCGTCATGGCCAACGAAAGCTACGAGGACTTTGCCCGCGCCCTGCAAACCGAGTACGAGGAAGACTGCGGCGTCACTTTTGGCAAGGTGCCCATAACCGCGATTGCCAAGCTTACACGTGTCGTGGACGGCGAACCGCAGCCCATTGGCAGGAAGGATGCCGAGGCCATCAAGAAGATTCTGGTCGAACAGAAAATGCTCGATACCGAGGGACGCCTGCTGCCGGCATTCGACCCGAAGAAGCCGGACTTCAAGATTGAACTTCCCCAGCCACTTCAAGAACTTGCACCGGCTGTCGTGGATTTGCTCGCCTCTTACCAGATCGAACGCCACATCCGGCAGGACAAGGACGAAGGGGTGAATCGTCTCAAGAAGGAAGTGCCGTTGACGCCGGAATTCCAGGCGCTTTGGGAGCGGATCAAGCCGAAGACGCAATACCGCGTCGAGTTCGAGACCGACGAACTGGTCCGCCGTGCCGTCGCCGCGATCAAGAAGATGCAGAAGATTGAGGCTGCGAAGATTCGCGTGACGGCCGGCCAGGTCGGCGTTGTCCGGGGCGGCGTGACCACGACCGCCATCAGTGCGGCCGAAGAGCAGGTTACCTACCGTAATCGGCCCGTTCCGGACGTGCTGGCCTACCTGCAAAACGAAACCGAACTGACCCGATCAACGCTCGTGCGGATTATGAAAGAGTCTGGCCGCATGGCCGAGTTCTTCGTGGAACCGCAGCGGTTCATGGACGCCGTGGCGGGCATCCTGAAGCATGAGTTGCACCGGCTGCTCGTGGACGGCATCAAGTACGAGAAAATCGACGGCACCGGCACGGAAGCCGAATGGGAGATGCTGCTGTTCAAGAACGAGGAGATGGTCAATTACCTGACCGCCCTTCAGGTGAACCACTCCGTGTACGAGTATGTCGTATATGAATCGGAGGTCGAGAAGGAGTTCGCCAAGCGCCTGGATGAGCGGCAGGACATCCGGCTTTTCGTCAAGTTGCCGAACTGGTTCGAGATCGACACGCCCGTGGGCAAGTACAATCCCGACTGGGCCATCGTGAAGTACGACGACGAGACACTGTACTTGGTTCGCGAAACCAAGAGCACGAAGGACTTCCTGAAGCTCCGCACCAGCGAAGCCGACAAGGTGCGCTGCGGCCAGAAGCACTTTGACACCCTCGGCGTGTCGTTCATGGTGGCAACGTCGGCGGAAGAGGTTTAGATGGGAAGAGAAGTACACCTATTGGATGGATACCATGAGTGAATCAACGATCACACGACGTGGCACGAATGCCCTGACCGAGATCGTCGGCTGGTGCGGGGCGTTGCCTGGCTGGCAGCAAGATGCCTTGCGTCGGATCGTGGAAGGCTGCGACCTGACGGCGGACGACATCAGCGAACTCGTCGCACTTTGTAGGCACGCGCACGGTTTGGAGGTCGAGAACGCGCCCGAGCTTCGCCCACTGAGGCCCGAAGACGTGCCGAAGGGGACCGCCACCGGGGCGGCGGTGACGCTCTGCTCCATCGCCGAACCTGAGAACGTCAACGCCCTTGACCAGACGCAGGAACTCAAGTTCGCCCCGACGGGTCTTACCGTCGTCTTCGGCTACAACGGTTCTGGGAAAAGCGGTTACGGACGAATTCTGCGGCGGGCGTGCCGTGCCCGGAGCACCGGCGCGCCGATCCTTCCGAATATACTGGGTGTCGGCGGGTCCAAATCCACCCCGGCGACTGCGGTCATCACGTACGCGCTTGATGGAAAGGAACAGAAGCCGGAGCAGTGGGTCGATGGGCAGCGCCCGGTCGAGGCCCTGGGATCGGTGAAGCTTCTTCGACACAGGTGTGCCGCCGTTCACGTCCGCGACAAGCACAATATCGCGTTCACGCCGGTGGGCCTGGACCTGTTGCCAAAACTTGGCACGGTCTGCAAGGACGTGCAGAAGCGACTTGACGAGGAACGGAAGAAGCTGGAAGCGATCCGCCCGAAATTCCTGCAATCGCCGCAAGCGACCGGGACCACGGCTGTCGGTAAGCTGCTCAAGTCGCTGAGTGTCAAGACCGACGTTGCGGCCCTGGACAAGCTGGCGTCCCTGAACGATGCAGAACGGCAGCGGCTCAAGGATCTGCCCGGCCTGTTGGCAAACGATCCCGCGAAGCAAGCGCAGGAACTGCGAAACCGGAGCCGGCGCATCGGCGTCTTGGCAGCCACGCTTCGGCAGGGACTTGGTCTCTTGTCGGATGAGGCCCTCAGTAAGTTGCGCGGCCTGGCTGGCGAATTCCATCTCAAGGCGAAGGCGGCTGAAGTTGCCGCCAAGGTGAACTTCTCGGACGATCCTTTGACTGGGGTCGGCGAAGATGTCTGGCGTGAACTCTGGGATGCGGCTCGGCGGTATTCCGCCGTGGCCTACCCTAACCGTGAGTTTCCGGTCATTGTCGGGGACGACGCGGTTTGCGTGCTTTGTCAGCAGCCGTTGGCGGACTCCGCGAAGGATCGTCTGCAACGCTTTGAGAAGTTCGTCTCCGATGACACCGCCAAGCAGGCGGCGATGGCGAAACATACGCTCGATTCGGCGACGGGCGTAATTGAAGCGTTGCCGCTGCGGAATCAAGCGACGAGCGAACAATTGCAGGACGTAGGGGTCGCCGATGCCGCGCTTCACAAGCGCACACGCTTGGCGTTGGCGGCCCTCCTGCGACGCTGGCGGACCGTTCAGGGCGCCAAGTCGAGCGGCAACTGGGAAATGGCTGGTCTGGTCACGGTCGCCGGCATCGATGAAATCTGCTCGCAATTGGATACAGTGGCCAGCGCGCAATCGACGGCCGCTGAGGAAATTGAACGAACGGCAAAGGACGAAGAGCGCAAGAAGCTCGAAGCGGAACTAGTCGAACTCAAAGCCCGCGAATGGCTGGCCACGCTCCTGGGCGACGTGAAGGAGCATCTGACGCGGCTGGCAGAGCTTCAGAAGCTGAAGGAATGCATCGACGAGACGAAGACAAACAAGGTGACCGCCAAGAGCAAGGCATTGGCGAAGGAGCACGCTACCGACCAGTTGCGGGATGCCTTCGCGTCGGAAATCAAACGGATGCAGCAAGGAGTCCGCCGGTTGAATGTCGAGCTGGCGGCAGCGGCAGGAGAGTTCGGATCGTCGTACTACAAGATTCAGCTCATCGGTGCCCACGATGCGGCCGTCGAGGCCATCGTCTCGGAAGGCGAGCATCTGTGCATCGCGCTTGCGGGGTTCCTTGCAGAACTCGCAACGCAACAGGGCCGGTCGGCCATCGTGTTCGACGACCCGGTGAATTCACTGGATCATCACTGGCGAGGCTGCTTCGCCCAGCGCCTTGTCGAAGAGGCCAAGGATCGGCAAGTCGTCGTATTCACGCACGACATCGTTTTCTGCACGACTTGATGTCCGGAGCGGGTGATTTGGATGTGCCCATCTCGCTCTGCCGGGTTCAGTCAAACCGCACTCACTCCGGCTATGTAGCCGATGGGTTGCCGTGGGTCGCGCAAAAGACCGTGCAACGAATCGACCAGTTAGAGAAGGATGCGCGCGCCACACAAGCTGACTACGACGCCGGGAATGACGACAATTACAACGCGGGAATCTGCGGTGTCTACGATGGCCTTCGGGCGACAGTCGAGCGGGCCGTGGAAGAGTGGGTCTTTCGCGGGGTCGTGGTGCGTCACCGGGACTACATCAATCTCAAGGATTTGCGGCTCGTCGCAGCGGTTACAGTGACTCACTGCGAGCGACTCCAGAAACTGTTTCAGCGATGTTGCGAGATTACTCAGGCACATGACCGATCCGGCCTACGCAGCTTCGGCGTACCGCGTCCCGATGAAGCCCTCGCCGACCTCGCCGAACTCCGCGCTGTCGTCGAGGAACTGAAGAACCTTCAAAAGGCTATTCCGACTTAGTTAGCGTTAGCCTGCCCGCGTTCACTCTACAAAATGAGAGGCCGATGTCCAGCGAGCGGCAGTCGAATTCTCATTCGGGAACATGCTTTCCGTCATCCAGCCGCCGCCGCAGATCGGCTTCCCAGCCCTGGACGCCGGCGATAAAAAGTTCAATTGCCGTCCTGTCCCCTCCGCCAGGTTTTTCCGCACGGGACAGGCGTGGATCGACCCGGTTACCGTTCGGCCCGCCGCCAGACTCCATCCATGATCTGGGTCCACTCACCCGAGCGGCTTTTCACCCATACCCTCCAGGTATGGTGGTCGTCATCAAGAAACGAGATTTCCTGCCGCGTCGGACTCGCGTGGCCCGGCACGTAATCCACGTACCCTTGCCGCAACGTGTCCTTGTCGACCAACTCCATGACGGTTTCGCTCAGATGTCCATTGAACGCCATGTCGATGGAAACCAGGCTTTTCTTGTCGGGGTGCCAAGCGATCACGGTCTCATAACGCTGATATTCCGACGTGCCGGTGGAGACAAAGGTCTTGCAGGCGAGGAACTTGCCGCCCAACCCCCACGTGTACACGCAACGCGCACGGAGCGGTTCGCCCGACGACCAGCTGGCATCAAGCACCCATTCCGAGCCGGCCCATTTCTCCAAGAGCGCCCAAGCGGCCGGATCGGCGCCCGCCGGTGGTTCTGTTGCGGACAGACTTGGGACGGACGACGCCGCCAACAGCAAGAGCAAGAGGCACGCCTTCTTAACGGGCATTTGATTCATCCTCCGCGCGTATGGCATCGAATCTGGTGCACTTCCATCAACTGCGATCGTGTGCACAGTTTTACACCAGATGAGATTATTTCTCAAATAGAAAAGTAGCCCCGAAGTTTACCCTCCTGGATGCTTGACGCGGACGAGATGGCTGAGGACAATTGGCGCCCATCGAGGTGCAGGCGGGCGGCATGGCGGAACTGATTCTTACCGGGCTTTCCAAGGCCTATCGCGGCGGGCCGGCGGCGGTCGTGGACTTCAGCCTTTCCGTCCGCGACGGCGAGCGGGTCGTGCTGCTGGGACCGTCCGGCTGTGGGAAGACCACGCTCCTGCGCCTCATCGCCGGCCTGGAGAAGCCTGATGCGGGACAAGTACACATCGGCGGCCGGCGCGTGGACGGCAGTCCTCCGCATCGCCGCGGCGTGGCCATGCTCTTTCAGGAATCCGCCCTCTATCCCCATCTCACGGTCGAAGACAACCTGGGATTCGGCCTGAGACTGGCCGGCGTCAATCGGCAGGAGCGGCGGCGGCGCGCGCGGGAAGCGGCTGAATGGCTCGGGCTGACCGACCTCTTGTCGCGGCGGCCGGGGACGCTCTCGGGCGGCGAGGCGCAGCGCGTGGCGCTGGGACGCGCCCTGGCCCGCCGGCCCGAGGTCCTCCTTCTGGATGAACCCCTCTCCCACCTGGACGCGCCCCTGCGCGAGGAGTTGATCGAGGAACTGCTCCGCCTGCACGCCCGCGCACACACGACCATGCTGCTCGTCACCCACGATCGCCGCGAAGCGCTGGCGCTGGGGCAACGCATCGCCCTGCAACGCGACGGCCGGCTCGTGCAGGTCGGCGCGCCGGCTGACCTCCTGGCGCAACCCACCTGCCTCTTCGTGGCTGAATTTCTGGGTCTGCCGCGCGCGAACATCCGCGCAGGCCGACTCGCGATGGACGACGGCGCCGGCTTTTTTTCCTGTCCGGAGGGCCGCCTTCCGCTGTCCGCCCCTCGCGCCGGATGCAGGGACGGGCGCGAGGTGATCCTGGCCGTCCCGCCGCAGCGCATCACGCCGGCTGACGGAGGCGAAGGGACCGTACCGGCGCGGTTCATCGAGTCGCGGGAACATGGCGGGGAGGGGACCTGGAAGATCGAGGCGTTCGGCTCCACGTGGTTGATGCGCGCGCCCGGCGGACCTGCACCCGCCCCGGGCGAGCGCCTGTTCGTAACGTTCCAGCCGGATTCGGCTTTCTTCTTCGACGCGAGTACGGGCTCGGCCGTCTCGATTCGAGAATTGGGAGGATGACGGACCGGCAAGCTCAGCCGGGTGCCACCCTCATGTACTCAAAAGGGTGGCCGGTGCACCCGCGATCCCCCTTGAGAAGGCCGCGTTGGGGAGTGCGGCTGCTTGCGGCCGCTATGATCTGGTCTGCGGCTGCTTGCGAAGCCCTCTCACCAGCGGCGGCCAGCAGCCGCACTCCACACGACACGCACCCGGTGTCGCACAAACGCCTTACGGCGTCGGGCCGTGCGTAGTCTCGTCCCACAGGAGCGTCAGGTCCGCCGCGTCGCAACTGCCGTCCAGGTTCAGGTCCGCCAAGGGATGCAGGAGCGGATCGGGCGCCTGCCGATTCCAGGAAAACGACAAGAGGAGCAGGTCCTGCCGGTCCACTTTGAAGTCCCGATTCACGTCCCCGATGTAGCCGATGGTCGCGGAAGCCGTGCCCGCCGGGCCGTTGATCTTGCCGTCCGAGGGCGTCACCCGGCACAGCCACACTTCCAGCGCCCTGGTATTGGCGGCGGGAACCGTATTCACGCTGACGCCCGCGGGGGCGCCGTTCTTGAACCAGGCATAGGTGTACGTCACCGTGTCTCCGTCCGGATCGACGCTGGGTGTCACGATGGTAGCAACCAGGTTCTGGTTGGTCATGGGCTGCGACGGTGAAATGGCGATGACCGGCTGCGTGGGCGGAGTGTTCTCGCCGCTGGTCGAGACGATGTCCAGGCCGACCCAGACGGTTCCCGGAATGCTCTGGTTCTGCAGGTCGCGCATGGTTGGCGGAGAAGTCGATGCGGGAGACGCCGGTTTCTTGGCGACCAGTTGCACACGCAGAAGCGCGCTGGCTGGCTGAAGGTGACGCCAGCGGGCGCGCTCTGCCGGCACACGGCCAAAACGGCGCGTCCGGCGTCCAGCTCGTCGCGTCCCGCCGCCGACAGCGGCGTGGGCGAGCCGCCCGGCGTCAAGAGGGGTCCCAGCTCCAGCGCAGGCTGCACCCCCGACAGCGCCGGATTGGTGTCCACCAGCTCGAAGAAGTCCCCGTCGTACACCAGATCGAACAGCGCCGCGTATAGGTCCGTGCCCTCGTCGATGGACACGTTGAGATAGAACGGCGCGCCCGGCTGCACCCCCCCGCCGTCGATTCCCAGCGACACGGTGGAAGCGAAGGCCGCCCCGCCCAGGAAAACGACCGCCATTCCGACCCACATCATGCGGTGGTAACTTAAGCTCTTATTCATGTCACCGCTCCCCTTTCGTTACTTGTCGATTTCGATTTCGAGCGTCTGCGTTCCCAATTGGCCGGTCAGGCTGGCCACGTTGACGGTGAGCCAATGGCGGCCGGCGGCGACGGATCCGGTGGGAACGGCGAAGCGCATGGGTGAATAAGCCTGTTCCTCTTCCCCCATGCGCTTGAAGTCCAGATAAAAGACGACCTCGAAGCGCACTTCGTTGAGAAGCGAGGCGGTCAGGGGATCGAGGGCGACCTCGATCTCGGGCGCCTCCTTGGTTCCGACGACCGCGACGTTGAACTGCGGGGGCTGGTCGAGGATGCGCGACTGGGAGGCGAAGGGCGAGAGGCGCTCGCTCCCGACCACGCGCGGCTTGCGCGCCAGGGCCAGCAATTGGTGCCCGGGCGGCTCCGACCCGCCCTTGCGCATGGAAGCCAGCGTGTAATCGGTGAACTTCGCGCCCGCATTGCCCTGCGCCAGGATCGCCCAACGCGGCAGGCGGAACGCCTCCACTCGCAGTTGCCAGCCGCTCCGCTCGGTGACCTTGATCCTGCCCGAGTCGTCCATGGCGTTCCAGGGTTCCTCGCAGAGGCCGGCGGGACGCGGCAGGTTGGGAATCACGGTTGCGAGCAATGGCCCGTCGGCGATGCCGGCCAACACGCGCACGCGCGCGCTCTCGGGCAGGACGTACTTGACCACGCCGCGCGCCGCGTCATAACTCGCTTCGATTCCCGTCAGCATCTCGCCGCCCGAGTCCTGGCTGGGATCCAGCGTGACGCTCCCGCCGTCCGCGCCTTCCACGCGCAGGACCGGATAGTAGGCCTCGTCGGGAACGACGACCCCCGCGTCGTCCTTGCCGTCCCAGGTCGCCATTTGAAGTCCCGCGGGTTGCGACGCCCCCGACACGAGCGTGCGGATCAGGCGGCCGTCGGGATCGTGCAGCGTAAGCGTCACCTTGGCCGCCTGTGTCAGCTCGTAGCGGATGACGATGGACTCGCCCTGGCTGGGATTGAACAGCTGCTTGTCGAAACCGACCTGGCCCACGAGATCGGCCCGCGCCGACGGGACCATGACGGCGCAGAGACCGCGAAAAGCACCGGCGTGCGGCCTGCAATTAATCTCTTGTTCATCACGTATGCCTCCTTACGGCGCGGCGTCGCCGGCGGCCTTGCCGGACCACCACGCCGGTTCACGTTCCTGGTTGTCGCCGGCCGTCAGCTTGCGCACGGCCCGGGTCTTTACGTTCACGATCCACAACTGCGGCAAACCGTCGCGCGTGGATTCATAGACGATCTCCTCCCCGGACGGCGACCAGCTGGGATGGTCGTCGTTGGCGGGATGCTCGACCAGCGGGACGCATTGCCGATCGCGATCCATGAGCCAGATGTCGAAGTTGCCGCCCTTGTTGGTGGAAAACGCCAGCCGGCCGCCGGCCGGATCGGCGGCGGGCCGACGGCTGTCGGCGGACAGTTGCGTGAGCGGCTCGCTCTTCTGGGTCGTCAGGTCCATGCGGATCAACTCCTCGATCACGGGCGGCTTATCCCGCTTGGGATCATAGAGGCTGAAGAAGAGCGCGTTGTCGGCGGCGCCCACGGCGGGGAAATGCTCCATGCCCTCGCCGGCGTAATAGAGTCGCGGCGTAACGTTGGCGCCCGTTCCCAGCTCGACGGTCCACAGGTCGCTGTCGTCGGCGGGCGCGGTGATGTAACGCACCATGACGAGGGCCCGGCCGTGCGGCAGAAAGACCGGCTGGGCGAAAAATCCGTGCCCGGCCCCCGCGACCTTGCTGCGGCCGCCGCTCTCCAGCTCCAGCACGAAGACTTCCCCGCGATGCGTGGCATAGGCAAGCTTCGTGCCGTCCGGCGACCAGGCGGGGTCGCGCTTCTCGTCGGGATCGGTGGTAAGCAGGCGGATCGGCGCCTCGGGCGTGGCCGCCACGCACAACTGCCAGCCCTCCTCGACGCGCTGCACGAAGGCGATCCCCCCCGCCTCCGTAGTTGCGCCGCGTGCTGCGCCGGGAAGGAGCCACAGCGTCACGACCAGCGCCGTAGTTGCGCAGCGTGCTGCGCCCGACAAAGGCAGCCGTGTGGCAATGAGCGTAGTTGCGCAGCGCCATGCCCCGAGTAGGCAGAAGGCCGTATCGCGGGGTACTGCGCATACCGGCAGAGAGCAGGCTGAAGCCTGTACTCCGTCTGCGCGGGGCGGCGGTACGGGGCGCCTCATAGCCGCACCATCCTTTCGTGCATGCGCGCGTAAAGGCCGTCGGCCGCCAGAAGTTCCTCGTGCGAACCGGTCTCCGGAATGCGCCCGTCCTCCATGACGAAAATCCGGTCGGCGGCGCGGATGGTCGAGAGGCGATGGGCGATCACGAGCGTCGTGCGGCCGCGCATGACCTCGGCCAGCGCCTCTTGAATGGCAGCCTCGGACTCCATGTCCACGGCGGAGAGGGCCTCATCGAGAATGAGGACTCGAGGGTCGCGCAGTAACGCGCGCGCGATGGCGATGCGCTGGCGCTGGCCGCCCGAGAGCGTCACCCCCCGCTCGCCCACCCAGGTGTCGTAGCCGTGGGGCAGGCGCTCGGCGAACTCATCCACGCGCGCCGCCCGCGCCGCCGCCATCACCTCCTCCCGCGAAACGCCCGGCAGCCGGCACACGATGTTGTCGTAGATCGTCCCGCTGAAAATGAAATCCTGCTGCAAGACCAGCCCGATGGAGCGCCGCAGGCAAGTCCGCGACAGCCGCCGCAAATCCACCCCATCCAATAGCACCGCACCCGACTGCGGATCGTAAAACCGGGCCAACAGGTTGGCCACGGTCGTCTTCCCCGCCCCGCTTCGTCCTACCAGCGCAACCGTCTCTCCCGGCTCGATGCGGAATGAGAGGTCGTGCAGCACCTCCTGCCCGCTGGGATAGGCGAACGTCACCGACCGGAACTCCACCCGCCCCTCGACCACGGGCAAGTCCACCGGCTCGCCGCACTCCGGCGTGTCCTCGGGCATGTCCAGCACTTCGTAAACGCGCGCGATGCCCACGATCGTGTCCTGGAAGCCGAGGAACAGGTAGGTGATGCCCGAAATCGGCGACAGGAGGCGCAGCAGCAGCATGAGAAAGAACATCAGCTCGCCCACCTTCATGTCGCCCGCCATCACCAGTCGTCCGCCGTACCAGAGGACGAAGAAGCTCCAGAAGTTGGCCACGGTGTTGGCGCCCAGGTTGGAGGACTTGACGAGCAGGTTGCTTTTGACCGACCAGCGGCGCAGGAGGTCCAGCCGGTCGGCCATGCGGTCGTGCTCTTTGCCCTCGGTTCCCAGCGCGCGCACCAGGCGGGTGGCGCCGAAGAGCTCGATCAGGTCGCCGGAGACCGATTCGCTCTCGCGCCGCAGCTTCATGCTCCAGCGTCGCACCGGCCCGTGGAAGGCGACCAGCGTGGCGATATGCACCGGGATAAGAAGGAAGCAGAAGAGCGTCAACTTGGGCTGATAGTAGACGAGAATGCCGCCCACGATGGCGAAGGTTAATAGATAAAGCGTGAAATCGACCACCGCGCTGGTGACCGCGCCGGGAACCGCCGCTGTGTCGGACAGGAGCCGATAGGACAATCCGCCCGCGCGGAACCGGTCCAATACCGCCAGCGAGAGCTTCTGCAGGTGTTTCAGAAACGTGAGCCGGACCTGCAGCTGCAGCTTCTCGGAAAGATTGACGAACAGCCAGAAGTTGGCGAAACCCAGCCCCAGGTCGATGAAGAAGACGAGGATCACCCACTGGAAGATGCGGTCCAGTTTGGCCACGTCGCCCTCGACGATGATGGTGTCCAGAAGCACCTTGGTGAACCAGGCGGGCACGAGCGAGATGAGAAAGAGCAGCATGGTCGCCACAAAGCAGACGTCCAGAAGCCCGCGGTAGGGGCGCACGAAGTCAAAGGCGCGGCGGTAGAAGGACCAACCCGAAAACGGGCCTGCCACGGCGGCGATGGCGCGGCGGAAAGGTCCCGGACGGCCGGGCGCGGCAGCCATGAGCGTCACCCTTTCCCCTGCGTCATCATGGCGAACACCATCTGCCAGATTCCGTACCCGACCAAGAGCACGAGCGCCGGCGCGATGCCCAGCAGCGGCGAACGCAGCTGCCCCTCGCCGTAGAGGACGGTCGCCACCTGCACGTTGGCCATGAGGAACACGAGCAGCGTCTTCCAGAGGTAGATGGAGGGAAGCTGCGGCAGGTAAACCTGCGCGATGGAGATGGCGATGAAGAAGAAGAGCGCGAAGCCGGGCGCCAGCCAGATGGCGATCTTGCGGTCCATCCAGTTGTCCGGCTCGCCCTTGGCGTTGAAGTGGATGGCGACGCGCTCGGGCAGGTTGCCCACGTGCATCGCCCCGTAGATGGCGGCCGCCACGATGAGTCCGACGGGGATGAGTTCCCAGGCGCCCTTCATGACTTGTCTCCTGCCGGCGGCTCAGCGCCGTGGTAGCGCAGCGTGCTGCGCGTGCCGTCGCCGGGCGGCGTGCTGCGCCGCCGGATGGTCAACCCGGCGCGCGGATTGTCGATGCGACACAGGATGCCGTCGGCGTCAATCCAGAGAGTCTCGCCCATGGGCGCGGTGTCGTAGAGCCAGGCGGTCGCGCCGTCGGAGAGGGTCTCCGTGCGGGTCGAGCTGGCGGTCGTGGCCAGCTCGAGCGGCTGGCCGGGCACGAGCGCGTGCAGCGGGATGGTCTCGCCCACGGCGCGCGGCAGGCGGCGGCAAAGCATCGCCCAACCCCCGATCATGTTGCGGTCCAGAATAAAGGTGGCGGGCGTGCGGACGAGCGGCAATTCCGCCGACTGGCCCGGCCCGCGCCAGTGCAACACCCCCGTCTCCGCACTGAAGTCGCAGGTCGCCTCGGTCACGACGCCGCCGACGTTCTCCTGGTAAACGTAATAGGCGGGCAGGCCGGCGGCGTCCAGGTAGAGCCGCGCCTGCGCCTGCACGACATAATCCTTGCCCACGGGGCGCGAGTCGATGCGCGTCTCCAGCGCGAAGGCATACGTGGACTTGCCTGACAATTCGACGCGGCCCAGCGGGCGCAGATGGCTCTCTCCGATGAGCCTCTCCTCCACGATGAACTCCCAGGAGAGCGCCGGGCAGCCGGCAAGCATTTCGGACGTAGCGGACAGAAGCGGCATCTCCGGCTCCTTGCGGTCCTCTGCGGCGACCAACTCCAGCGACTGGATGCGGCGCATCCCTCCCAGGTGCACGAAGGTAAGATAGCCGAGCGGCAGCCGGTTGTAACGGTCGAAGACGGGATCGATGGGAATCCATCCGGCGTCGCCCATATGGACTTCGCACCAGTAGTGAGGCACGAAGAGGGAGAAATCGGGCGGAGCGAGCACGAGGCCGCCGGCCTGGCGGGCGGGCACGCCGAGGGCGCGACACAGGGCGACGCACAGCTTGGCGCGCGTGCCCGAGGCGCCCTGGCCGGTAAGCAGGCCGGTGAGCGCGGAGCCTTGCACGAGCAGATCGCCGCGCACGTGGGCGTGCACCGAGCGGCCGGCGCGTACAGCGGCCTCCGAGCGGTCGCGCGCGCCCGCGCCCAGCGCCCGCGCCGTCTCGACCACGCGCGCATGGTTCGATTCGATGCCCACTTCCGGTTGCGTGTACTTCTGCAACGCCGGTTCCAGCGGCGCATCCAGCGCGGGCGCCTCGCGGCCGTCGTAGGTCCGGCACGACTGCGTGAACAGCCCGGAGACGCGCGTGGCGGTGACGGATCCCGAAAACATCTGTCCCTGCACGGTCAAGTCCCGGGGCGATAGTTCCTCGCCGTAAGTGTCGGCGGTGAGGCGCAGCGCCCAGCCTTGCAGTTCGGGAAGACGTTCGGCGGAGACAGGCGAGGGAATGGTCAGGCCGGACAGCACTTCCAAGGCGCCGGTCGCATGGAGGACGGAGGCGTCGCCGGGCACGAGGCTGTAACCCAGTTCGGGCGCCTCCATGCGCGACAGGAGTCCGCAGTCGTCCCAGCCGAGCGTGGCGGTCTGCGCCTGGATGGTGAAACGGAGGCCGCCGGGATTGCCGGGAGCCAGGTCGAGTCCGACGCGCTCGCGTTCACGGGGGACGAACGCCCGCAGCGAGAGCGGCTCGGTCGCCGCGCCGAAGCGCGCGGCCAGGACCATCCAGTCAACGGGCGACAAGTCGTCCAGGAGCACATCGCGCGCGTCGTCCCAGCTTACATCTCCCGCGGCTCCAGTCTCCACCGCGGCCACGATCGCCTCAGCCGCATGGATTGGCGTGCGGCTGCGCTGCCGCGAGCCGCCAGACCTTCGCGGCGGCAGTTTGCGTCTATTATCCAGCGGCGCAGTAGATCGCCGCACTCCAGAGTGGTCGTACGCGCTTGAGCGTGTTGCACTTCCATGAGGCCGTCCTGGACCACGATGCGGTGGGCGTAGAGAGGCGCGAGGTGCGGGCGCAGCACGCGCTGGCCCTGGTAGCGGCGCTCCCGCGGCGACCGGGCGGTCGGAGTCGGAGAGGCGCAGCACGGTCTCCTCTGTTGACGCGCAAGACGGCGCGCCCTCCGAACCCGGTCGGCGGCGATGCTCACGCGGCTGTAGCCACCGTCGCGCCGTCGTGCACGAGGCCGTACCAGCGTTCGCCGGGCGCAAGCCTCGCCCCCGCCGCCCCGCCAGCCAGAAGGCCAAGAGCAACGCCGCGCCGCGCAGCGTCCGGCCAGCTCTTCACGTCCCAATGACCACGCCCATAGTTATTTATCCGGTCCCCAGTTCCAGTTGTAGGTATGGTTCGCGTTCCAGTTGATGTTGGCGTTGGCGTTGAAGTTCAGGTTCGCGTTCGACAGGGCGTTCGCGTTCGCCACCGCGTTGGCGTTGAAGATGAAGTTGGCGTTGTTGATGGCGTTCACGTTGTTGACGGCGTTGGGTAAAATCAGCCAGTCGCCTTCGCTGCGTGTCGTCCATCCGGACTACGCGGGGGACGGTGGTAAGGGGTTGCGAGCATGTCAATGACTCGCTTTCCTTTCGGCCACATCGATAATGACAAGATTCTGCCGGGGCTCCTCGATACGGAGGAGCTTGCCGGACTTGTTGCAGATGAAAGTCTCCTGGATGGGCTGAACCGAGAGGCGCGGATTGCCGTCCGCGTCGGGGGAGAGGGGAGCGAGTTGGAAGCGCTGCTGGGAGAGCGACTGGGGCACGAAGGCGGAGAGCTCGCGCGAGGCGCCGGCGGGCGGGCGGGCCAGCGCCAGGTAGAGCGCCCAGTGGCCGATCATGTTGTTGTCGAGCACGACGAAGGGCGCGGCGGGATCGATGGGGAACTCCTTGTCCAACGTCTGGCCGCGCGCCGTAGCCTGGCATTTCCAACGATCGCCGACTCGGTCGCAGGTCGCCTGCTGAATTTCGGCGCCCACGCGCGCGCTGAGCCGGTACGATTGCGGCGCGGCGCTGCCGTCCACTACCAGCCGGCTAGTCATCTCCAGTTTGGGGCCTCCGGGCGTCATCTTTCCGTAATCAAACGAGAGGTCCGACTCGACGCTGTAGTTTCCGCCCTGGGCGCGGCTGTAACGGCAATCCAGCACGGCCACCTCGGCGCCGCCGACCTGAAAGGAGAACTTCTGCGCCTCTCCCAATACGGCGAGCGGATCGCCCGCACCGGCGGCGGACGCCCACAGCAGGTACAGCGCGAGCGCCGGAACGCTCCGCCTGAAACGCTGCAACGTGCAGCGAGAGAAGGAAATCCGAGTCCTCGAGTAGCGGCCCGAGGAGATACCTTCACCCGATCGGGGTCTCACCTCGGGCCGCGTATCGAGAGGACGACTAAACGCGCCCATGTAACGAAAACCCTCTTTTCCAATGTCGTACCAAGCACGACCACAGCGCCCCGCCGTCCACTCGAACCGCGGCCCGAAGTCACAGCCTGCCACCATTGTATATACGCGAGGGGCCGATACTCGAGGACTCGGTTTTGCTTTCCCCGCTGCGGCTTTCTGTGTTCCGGTGTCAATCACGGCTTTTCTCTCCCTTCCCGTCGCCGGCGACGAGGACCTGCATGGCGGAGAGCGTCTGGCAGGTGTTGAGAGCCTCGTAGAGGGCGCGGTACAACCCGCCGTCGCGATAGCGCTCGGCGTAGCGGGGAAAAAGCTGGGCGGAGATGGCGCCGATGCTCGACCGGCCGTCGCAGAGCTCGAGAAACTCGCGCGTCTCCTGGTCGATCTCGCCCAGCCGGCGGCCGTCCCGATAGACAAAGTAGGAGGGCGTGCCGGGGCGGTATTCCAAGCCGGGCGCAAGCCGCGGCACGTCGCGCGCGCTGCCCATGCGCGACAGCCGGACGGTCTCGACCCGGCCGCCCCGCGGCGTCCGCTCGACGTACAGATGAAACGAATAGAGCCGCGTCGCGCCCTGCTTCTCGTACATCTCGCGCCACTTGTCGCACAGCTCGTCGCAACTCACCTCGCCGTACACCTCGCTGGTCATTTTGGCGATCACGTAGGATTGATATTCCAGCGGCATCTCGCCGCGGATGAGCAAGAGCACGTTCCAGCGGCCGCCCTTGAAGATGCGGGCGAGGTCGCGCGCGACGAAGGGCGCCGCATCGTCGCCCACGCCCTCCGCGATCAGCGCCGCCCGGCCTCCCGGTTTGAGATGGCCCGGCAGTCCCTCGACAATCCGCCGCAACACCGCCAGCCCGTCGTAACCCCCGTCGCCCGACATCGGGTAGCGCACGCCCTCGGGCACGGGCAGGAAGGGCGGGTTGGCGTAGATCACGTCGAACCGGGCGTCGCCCACGGCCTCGTAGAGATTGCCGTGGAGAATCTCGATGCGCTCGGAAAAGCCGTTCAAGACGACGTTGCAGCGCGCCGCGCCCACCGCCTCGGGCGCCAGCTCCACCCCCACGATCCGGTTGGACGGCGACGACGCCTGGATGGCCTGAAAGCCCGTGCCCGTGCACAGGTCCAGCACGTCCCCCTGGCAGTCGGAGAGAAGATTCTGCCCCAGGAGATACGAATCGGCCCCGATATAGATGCGCGTGTCCTTGCGCCGGCAGGTGGGATAGAAGTAGGGCAAGTCGGTGAAGACGTAACGGTCCTGGTAGCTGATGAGCGAGTAGTTGACCGTCTCCAGCCGGTCTTTTCCGGCGCGATGCAGGATGCCGACTTTTGAGAGCGCCTCGACCAGTTCGCGGCCCAGCGCCGCGTTTGCGTCCGCAACCGGGACAGGGTCGCCAAGCAAGAGCAGGCGAAAGAGCGTGGCCGGCCGCTCGGGGATGCGCGCGCACAGCGCGGAGAGCGCGGCGTAGTTGGGCCAGGGGTCCATGTAGTACTGCGCGCCGCGCATGGCGCGCTGCAGGGCGTCGTAGCGCGTCTCCTGCAGGACTTCACGCAGCTCGCGGAGCGCCGGAGCGGTCGTACGCGTCACCTTGATGCTCACGGCTTCTCCTCCGACCGCGGCAGGGGCTTCGAGTACACCGAGTAGTGGCCGCCCGGTCCCAGTTCGTCGCGCAGCACCGCCTCGCAGGCGAACCCGTGCTCGGACAGGAACCGGGCCAGCGGCGCGGCGGGTTCGTCGCCCAACAGACTGCACTTCAGCTTGGTCAGGCCCAGATGCCGCCCGGCGCGGCACAGCCCGTCCAGAAGGATGGAGGAAAGATCGCGATGCTCCGCCGCCGAGTCCCCCCGCACCGCCAGGCAGCCGATCTGCGACGATGTCAGCGGCGCGGCCACGAAGGTCAGGCTGCCCACTCCCAGGAGCTTGCCCGCCCGCTCCAAGACGTAACAAATCTCCTTGCTGTGGAACTGCCTCATACGCACCGCCACGGGATGATAGTAGCCCGCCACGTCTACCGGCAGGTACCAGTTGGGAAGGCCGCGGCCCTCGCGCTGCTCGGCGATACAGTCGGAAAGAAAGCTCGAGATGGGCTTGAAGTCGGTCTCGTCGGAGAAGCGCACGAGCAGCCCCGCCTTGGGCGGCGGGGTGCGCCCGTTTTTCTTCCACTCCACCAGCCCCAGGTCCGCCAGCGCAAAGAGGCACGCCTCCACGTCGCGCCGCGCCTGCTCCTTGGGCAGGTCGGGGTATTCCTTCATCAGCGCGCGCGCGATCTCCGCCACGCTCCGTTTTCCATCGCACTGCCGGTAGATGAAGGTGGCATTGGGATTGAGAAAATGCACCTGCCGCCCGCAGTCGAAATCCAGTGGGAACACCGACATGACGTCGTCGTGCTCGCTGCGAATCTTGAAGCCTTCGGGTTTGGGAGTCGGTTTCATGATCTTTTTCACGCTCGGATGTTCCAGGGTGGCGCGGGGATCAAACAGATCGACATGGAGATCGCCCTCGACCCACGGCAGAGGATCGATGTCGCGCAGTTCCTCAAGATTGGTGACGCGGTCGCACAGGCTGGTGACCAGCGGATGGCGCCAGATGTCGGCCAGCCCCGCGTTCCAGTAGTCCATGATGGGCCGCTCGCGCACGTTGCCGAAAACCAGCGGAAGATAGCCGGTGATGGTCAGATCGCCGTTGGAGCGGATGCAGAGGATGAAGAGCTTGGCGTCGTTGCGCGGAAAGAGATAAAAATGCTCGAGCGGATCGCCCAGCTCGATCATGACGCCGTCGTCCATGGCGGTCAGCGAGGCCTCCTGCACGTGCTGGCGAAAGCGGACCAGTTGGTCGGCGGTGGGCAGGAGTTCGTCGCGGAAGAGTTCGGCGCGGCCCATGCGCAGGATGGGCATCATGCGAATCTGTTTGGCGCCCAGCTCGCGCACCATCCTGACGTAGTCGGGGAACTGCTCGATGTTGAAGCGGGTGGGACAGAAGGCGACGGCCAGTTCCACCTTGGTCTTGGCGACCGCCCGCGCGGCGGCCAGGGCGCGCTCGAAGGAGCCGGACAGCCCCCGCAACCGCTCGTGGGTCTCCGCGTCCACGCCGTCGATGCTCACCTGAATGAAGCGCACGCCCGCCGCTTCCAGCCGCCGCGCCTTCTCCTCCGTCAGGTAATACCCGTTGGTCACCATCGACAACACGATGTCCGCGGCGCCCAGCGTCTCGGCGATCTCGAAGAGGTCCGCCCGCAGAAGCGGCTCGCCCCCGCACAGGCACACATTCAGCACCTCCAGGTCGATCAGCTGCCGGCACAGGGCCATCGCCTCCGCGTGCGTCAGCTCGTCCGGGTGGCGGTGCGAACCGCTCATGTTGAAGCAGTGGGCGCAGCGCAGGTGGCAGTCCATGGTCAAGTCCCAGGAGACGGTCAGCGGCCCGCGCAGGCGGCGCATCATGTCCACCGCGCTGGCGTAACCCGTCGGATCCTGCGCGCAGGCGCAGGCCTGGTCGCCGAACAGCGAGAAACTGACGGACTGGACGCTGGAAGCGCTTCTCACGCACACTCCTCCTCGATCAATTCCGCACCGCCGGCATTCCTACCGGCGGGCCGGGCACGCCGCGCAACTACGAGCGGCCGGCCAGATTCATGGTCTGGCTGATGGTCACGCGGCTGGTGGTCTGCTGAGTCTGGGTCTCGGGGCCGACCAGCATGGCGGCCGCGCCGCCCGTCACCAGCGTGCCGTTCCAGGTCATCTTGACTACAATCCCCTCCGCCAGCGCCAGGTTAAGCGTGCCGCTGCCGGACAAGTCCAGGTCCGTGCGCGTCTCGATCTGGCTGCCGGCGACCGAGAGCAGTTTGACCGGCGTCGCCTGTCCGGTGGACCGCGCCGACAACTGGAAGTCGATCTTGGCGGTGTTCAGGCCCCCGACCTGCTCGTCGGCCGTATAGGTGAAAGTGGCCGTAACCACGATATTGCCGGTAAAGGGCGTGGCCACGTTCTGCGTCGAGGTCCAGGTCGCGCCCGGCGACACGTTGCCCGGCGGCAATTGCACCGAGCCCGTCGTGGTCACGTCGTCCAACAGCGCCCCCATGTCATAGTTGGCCGAGAGCTTGCTGCTGGGGTCCGCGTCCAGAAGATGCTGCTGCAGCTCCGCCAGCCCCGATACGGCTACCACCGCGCCCCTTGGTCCGTAACGTCCACGCTGTACTTCGTCCCACCAGCGCCGCCAGCGAGATGAAGGATTGGGCGGCGTGGCGGTAGTCTGCGAGTTGTAGACGTCGTCGCGCCGCCCGCCGTCATCTGGACGTTGAGCGACTTGAAGGTGGTCTCGACTCGACCCCTGGCCGCGGGCGCCGGCTGGCTGACGACCCGGTTCACGATCCCGTAGGTCTGCGCGTAGGAGACGGTCTCCGGCAGATCGCCGCCTTCCCGCGACATCACCTGCACGGCGTTGGTGGAAATCGTGTATCCGCCGTGCTGCCGGGCACGAACACGTACTTCAGTTCGGCCGCCCACGGACCCGCCACTACGACCGCGCCCAGCGAGAGAATCAGAACGATGCGCAACTTCCAAGACATGATCCTGTGACCTCCTTATGGCAACCCCGCCAGTACCGCGCCCCAGTTCCAGACCGAGCCGAAGTACTCCGAGATGACGTATTGTCCCACCGTGGCAAGGAATTCCTGCTCCACGCCCTCCGTCGGATTGTAGTTCAAGAGATCCAGTCGACCTGACAACTGCATGGATTGAGAGGCGATTATACTGGTCGTACTGAAGACGTCTTCACTCCCGCCGGGATAGACGACGCGCTCCAGACTGTTTTCGGCGTTATAGAAGAAATACGTGGCGGAGCCGACGTTGTCGGTGGCGGCGGCCAGTCGGTCGCGCGCGGTATAGGCGTAGACCATGCTCGCGCCCGGCCGGCTGGAACCCACCAAGTTGCCGATCGCGTCATAGGTGTAACTCTCCACCGGTCCGCCGTTCTTCCGCATCGAGGCGATCCACCCATTGCCGTTGAGCGTGTAGACCGAGCTGCCCGCCGGCCCGTTGATGGTGATCTGGTTTCCGTTATAACTGAACGTGGCCGTCTGATTTCCCGGCATGTTGACCTGCGTCAAGCGTCCCATGCCGTCATATTGGTAACTGTACGCCACATTGGCGGTGCTTGTCACGGAAGAAAGCAATCCATGAGCAGGATGATATTGATATCCAAATCTGAGTCCCGGACGGTTGCGTCACAGTCGCAAGCCGCCCGAAAAGGTCGTAAGAATACGTAGTGGTGCGACCAGCCGGATCGGTGTAACTGGTCCGGTTCAAATTGGCGTCGTAAGTGAACCTGATCACGCGTTGTTGTCCGGGTCCCGGATTTCCACCGGCTTGCCGGCCTCATTGTAAATGTAGGTAATCGTGCGATTGGCCTGATTGGTCAGCCGGGTAGTGTTGGTGCCGGGACTGTACTGAAACGTCAGGCGCCCGTCGGCGTAGTTCTGCGTGGTGACGCGGCGCAGGCTGTCGTATTGATTGGTGGGAAAGGTGAAACCACGACGGCTCTTGCGCGACAGGAGATTGTGGTTGAGTCGTACGCATGTGCCATATGCGGTAGCCTTCGCGGTCCACGTAGGCGGTGAGGTTGCCGGCGGCGTCGTACTCATACTTGGTCTCGCGGCCGGTCCAGTCGTAGATGCGGCGGATGTTGTAGTTGGGATCGTAGGCGAAGTAGAGAGTCTGGCTGGCGTCGCTGGTGATGGAGGCGAGGCGGCCGGCGGCGTCATAGTTAAAGACCACGCCGAAGCCGTCCTTTTCGCCGCGCGTCGGCCGGCCGGCCTCGTTGAAGCGATAGAGGGTGCCGTCGCCGGTGGAAAGCCGCCAGCCGGCGCCCTCGGGCGTGAGCGTGTCATAACCAGCCTCCGGCACGTACTGGCCCAGCGTGTTCCGCGTAAGGTGACGCGCAGCCCGTCGCCGCGCCGGATGATGACGAAGCTCTGCGTGGCCGACCTGACCGGAATCGCCGACCATAGCAGCCCCAGGTGCCAGCCGAAGCCGAAGGGGCCGTCATAGAAATCGTCAGAGTGATAAAAGCGGCGGATTTCCAGCGGCAGGCCGCGCTGATGGAAGGCCCAGTCCAGCGTGTCATGGGCGCAAGTTGCCGGTCTTGATGATGACCGGATCGCCGCCGCCGCCCCGCCGCCCGGCCCGCCGCCGCCCGGCCCGCCGGGATTGCCGGAGAAGTTGTGGCCGGTGTCGAACGGCGGATAGTCGAACGCCGCCGCCCCGCCCGCCAGCATGGCGCCCGCCGCCAGGACCAGCATCCCCCGCAGCATGGCGTTCATCGTAAAGGAGTAGAGCCTCTGTCGCATCATGCGCCTCCTAATAGACTACCTTGATGATCGCGTTCACGACCGGCGACTGCAAGCCGGGTGGTACGGTCGCCACCAGTTTCATGTGGTACAGGCCGGGCGCGGCCAGCTCGCCCGTGCTGCGCCGACCGTCCCAGGACATCACCACCTGGCCCGCGCTCGCCCCGGGCTGCGCCACCCGGGCTACTTCGATGTTGCTTTGGTCGTAAATGATGCCCTCCACGTCCGCGTCCTTGGAAAGCGTGAATTGCACCGCCGTCTTGACGTATTCGCCCGTCGCCGACTGGTATGGATTGGGACCGGGCACGAGATATACCGGCTCCGAGCGCCAGTCGGAGATCACCGGCCGGCTGGCCACGATCACGGCGTTCTGCGGCAATCTCCAGGCCAGAATCGCCTGCAGGTAGTCGCCCGGCGGCACTACCGTGCCCGTGTCGGACGTGCCGTCCCACACCACCACCACGTTGCCGCTCTTGAACGGCTCGCGCAGATAAATGGTGCGGATGGGGAAGTTGGCCCGCCCCGTCCACGGTGGAATGTACGAAGTCAGCTCGGAGGGCTTGGAAAGCACGAACTGCGCGTACAGGAAGCGATTCTCCAGCGGATTGAAGTTGGCGGGATAAGTCACCGACGGCGTCTCATAGTTGGTTGCGCCGGTGCCGGAGAGATCGAAGCTGGAGAGCACGCCGCCCTGCTCATAGTCAACGACGAAGAGATAGCTGCCGGGCGAAACGATCTGGCCCTGCTGGTTGCGGCCGTCCCAGGTGTCGATGTGGACGCCGGCGGCGCGGTTGGCACCCGATACGAGCGTGCGCACCGGCAGGCCCTGACGGGTCAGGATGCGCGCCGTCATGCTGGTGGGACGGACCAGGGCGGAGGCCAGTTCCGCGCCCTGGCCGCGCAGGGGATCGAACGCCTCCACGTTCCAGGCGGCGCTGAAACCCGCCGTAACGTCGATGTCCACCACCGCCTCCCCGAAGAACCCATCGTTGTCCGTGACGCGCAGGCGCGCGGGGAAGTGGCCCGGATCCTGGTACGTGAACAGCGTGTCGCCGCTGGAGGAGCTGCTGTAGTCAAACGTCCCGTCGCCGTCAAAGTCCCACTCGAACAGCTCGACCGTGCCGTCGCGATCCACGCCCCTGCCGGTGAAGTTGACCACCAACGGCGCCCCGCCCGCCACCGGGTCGGCGGCCGCAATGGCGGTCGGGAAACGCGGATCCAGCACCGTCACCGATACCGAATCGGTGATCTGCTGATTGCCCGTACCGCTCACGCGCAATCGCGCCGAATAGGCGCCCGGCGTCTGGTACGTGTACAGGGCTACCGGCGAGGTGGGCGACGAAGAGTCGAACGTCCCGTCCCCGTCAAAGTCCCACTCGAACAGCGTCACCACGGCGGTGGTCTGCGGCATTTCAGCGTAGAACACCACCGTGAGAGGCGCCGGTCCAGTCTCGGGCGCCGCCCGCGCCGTCACCGTCAAGTCCGGCGGGTCGACCGTGATGCGTACCGACTTCTGGTCCGAGTTGCCGTCGATGTCTTCCACCGTAAGCGCCGCGTCGTACACTCCCGGCGTCGTGTAGGTGTAATTGGAAGTGGCGGTGGTCTGGTTGGAGTAGTCGTTGGTGCCGTTGCCGTCGTAATCCCAACGCAGATAGAAGAGGGTGCCGTCGGGATCGTAGCCGTTGGCCACGAAGTTGACGGTGAGCGGCGCCGGGCCGCGTGTCGGATAAGCCGACGGCAGCGCCACCGGCCGCACGCCGCGCACCACCGTCAGCGAGGCCGCGTCCCGGTCCGTATTGCCCGAGTTGTCCGTGACGACCAGCTCGTATGCCATGTCGCCGGCCAACAGAGGCGCGACCTCGCGCGGCGTCGGCGTGGTGCTGTCCACGTAGTTGTTGCGCCAGGCGGGTGTGATCACGCTCACGGTGCCCGCCGTCGTGGTCGACAGGAAGCGCTCGCCGCCGGTCGTGAACCCCTGGATGGTGCGGTCGGTGTTGTCCGATATCAGCACTGCTCCATCCTCGGGCAGAACCGCGAGCGCGTTCGGATTGGTGAAGAACGGCAGTCGCTGCAGGACGGCCGTCCCCGTCGCGTTGATGCGCAGCGCCTCTCTGCCGTTGACGCTGACCAGCCACAACTGACCGCTCTGGGGAATCACCCCGATCTGCGCAGGCCCGGCAAGGCCCGACAGGACAGTGTGGAAGGCCGTCGCCGAAGCCAGGTTGTAACCGTCCGGAACGTTGGGCGACAGCCGCCACAGGGTGTTCGGACTGCGGTTGGTGAGCCATATCACCCCGCGATCCGCGTCCACCGCCATGCCGCCGTTCCCCGACCAGCCGGTGATGGTGCGTAGAATCTGCGTGCCGTCGGGAGAGACCTTGTAAAGAATCCGGGCGTTCACATCCATCACCCACACGGAGCCGTCGCGCCGGTCCAGGCCCAGATACTCGGGACGCGTGATGCCCGTCAGAACGGTATGCAGTCCCGTCGAATTGTTGATGCTGTAGCCGTCGGGCACGCTGCGCGACATGCGCACCACGCGGCTGTTGCTATAATCGGCCACCCACACCACACCCCGCGTGGCGTCCACCACGATGTTGCGCGGTCCGACGTGCGTGATCTTGGCCACCGGCGCCCCCTGCCGATTGCAGCGCCAGACTTGGCCGGAAGCCGAGCTGAGCCACAAATCGCCGTTGGTCGGGTCCACCGCCATGTCATAAACCGTCGAGGTCACATCGGGAAAAGTGATGCGACTGCCGTCCGCTGCCATCGAGGTCAAGCGGCTCGTGCTCTGGTCGTATATCCACGCCAGCGTGGGATCCAGATGCCAGCGATAGTTGGTGATGGAGCCGCCCGGATCGCTGGATTTCTCCGAATGCAGCTGGGTCGAGAATCCCAATTGGATTTCGTCCGGGATCGCCTCGGCCACGGCGAAGGGCGTGCCCGCGGGGCGCACGTTGAGAAACACCCTGGCCGTTACGACACGCGCCACGCTGTCGGTCGCGTACAGCACCGCTCCGTAGAAGCCCGTCGCCGAGTAGACGCGCGGCATGGCGGGGCTGGTGGAAGATGTCTGGTCCACCTTGCCGTTGCCGTCGAAGTCCCAGCCGTACTCGACGATCGGAACGTCGGCCGAGACGAGCGCGTTAAACTGGACCGTGTCGCCCACGTTGGCCTTGGTGGGAGTCGCCTGGGCGACCAACGTGGTGGCCCTCGGCTGCACGGTGATGACGCGCGACAGGCTGCCTACGAGGCCCGCGTTGTCCACTGCGTAGAGGGTGGCGGTGACCGTGCCGACCAGGTCAAACGTCTGCGCCGTACTCGGGAAGGTGGGCCCCATCATGTCGATGGCGCCGTCGCCGTCCAGGTCGGCCATCAACGCGACCACAGTGCCGTCGGAGTCGCTGGCGGAGCCGGAGAAATTGACGCGCAGCGGGCGCGTGCCCTGCAGGGGCGAGGCGTTGAAGGAAACGGTCGGCGGCGTGTCGACCAGCACCACGCGTGCGGAAGCGTCCCGGAACTCGCCGCCTCCGTCCTCCGCGCGCACGCGCAACACGTGCTCGCCCGCGCGATTCAGGGTCGTGTTGGTGGTGGGTCCGCTCGTCTCCGCCTCGAACAGCCCGTCGCCGTCAAGGTCCCACTGGTAGCGCACCACGCCCCGCGGCGAGTAGGCCGGCGCCGTCAGCGCCACGGCGAGCGAGCCGTGGCCCGACGACGGATTGGCGACCAAGTCCAGCCGGAACTCGCCCGAACCTATGACCTGCCAGTCGCGCGCCGTGCGCCCGTCTCCGTCGATCACCTCCGCCAGCGCGAACCGGGTCGCCTCGTTGCGATAGACGTACTGCGCGGTGTTGCCGCCGGTCGCCGTCTGGTCCACGTGGCCGTCCCCGTCGAAATCCCAGTTGTAGCGGGCGATGGGACCGTTGGGATCGGAGGCGGCGGCGCTGAAGTTGACCGTGTGCGGGAGCGCGCCCACCCGCGGCGCCGCCGACAACGCCACCTGCGGATCCTGGCCGGCATCGCGCTCCGGCTGGTCCAGCGCCAGATACTCCGTGTTGGGACGGCTGCCCAGCATGGTCATGCTCTGCCCGCCGACAGAGACGCGATGGTATTGACGCGCCGCGTTCAGCGTGAGATAGATTTCGCCCGTCCGCTCATTGAAGATCGAGAAGTTGGGCCCGTTGTAGCCGGATACTGCCAGGATCGGCGACAGCTCCGGGGTGTACCACTGGATGTAGTCGCCGATCTCCGCGCATACCAGCACGTTGCCCGTCCGCGGGTCCAGCGACAGCCCGCGCGCTCCGTCGATGCCCGTGCGGATGCGATGATACCCGCTGTCGGCGTCGATGTTGTAATTGTCAGGCGGCGTGCCCATGAACTGCACCAGCGCGTCGCCCAGGTACTCCGTGATGTAGATCAAGTCACGCTGGCGATCCACTGCGACGGAATAGGGGCGGTTGAAGCCGCTGTAGCGCAGGTGCGCCGTCGTGCCGGAGGCGACGCTATAGCCTGCCGGCGCGTTGCGGTCGATCTTGTACACGTAGTTATTGTCGTATTCGGCCACCCACACCGCGTCGTAGCCGGTGTCCCAGTCCATGAGATACGGCCCGTTCAAACCCAGAATGGCGCGATGGAAGCCGCTGCCGGTGTTGACGTTGTAACCGTCCGGCGCCGCCGGATCGATGACATAGATGGCGTTGCGGTCGATGTCGCCGATCCAGGCGAAGCCGTTGGCCGGATCAATGATGGGCTGGCTGGGCCGCAAAAAGCCCGACAACACCTTGTGCGAACCGGTGGAGGTGGTGACGTTGTAGCCGGAGGCGGGCACGTCGCGGCTGATGACGAACACTTGGTCCTTGGTCTGGTCGCTGACCCAGACGTGGTTGCGCTGCCGATCCACGGCGACTCCGAAGGTGCTGCTGAATCCGCGCACGTCCTTGGTCACCACGCCGTTGACATCGGTGCGAAACAGGCTGGCGTCCTGGTTGGCCATCCAGATATGGATGTCATCGCGGCTGGGCGGATCCACGTCCACGATGACCATGGCGGTGGCCGAGCGGGCCAGCGCGTCCACCACCTTCAATGTGACCGGATAGCTGCCCACGGCCGCGTAACGTTGCACCGTGTCCCCGTCGATGGTCAGGAGGTTGTCGCCCGTGCCGGTCTCCTGCACGCGGAACTCGGCCATGCCCATGCGCGTGTCGCCGTAGCTCTCCAGCGCCCGCAGCTTGACCCACTTGGCGGGCGTTGACGTGAAACGAAACGCCTGCAAGGCCGAGGTCTGCTCCAGTGTGAAGCTGCCCACCGGCGAAAAGCCCTGCGTCGCCGAGGTGACCGAGACCTCCACGCTGAAGTTTTTCACTTGCGCGTTCGCGCCGTAATCGGACACGGGATCGATCACGACTGTGTCGATGTTCTTCGTCGCCAGCCCGGCGAAATGAAAGACGAACTCGCTCTCCGTCGTGGGCGAGGGGATGGTCCCCGAGCCCCAGCGGAACCCGCTGGTGTTGCGGCCGTCGATCAGGTTGGCGGCCTTGCGCGAACTGGTGTTTTCCTGCCGGGTGAAGGAATCCAGCACGCCGGCGGTGTCGTCGATGACTTCAAAAACCCCGTCGCCGTCCAGATCGTACTCGAAGCGCGCCAGGGTCGAGCCGGGGGTGGTTCCGTCGCCGGAGAAGAACACGTCTTCGTTGACCTTGGGCCGGACGGACGTGAAGGTCAGCGTGGCGGTGACGCGGTTGGAGACCAGCGCGTCCACGCGCGCCGAGGCGCGCGCGGTGTTGCCTTCCGCATCCTGCAGCGTCACCCTGGGCAGGAACGTCCCCGAGGCCGAGTAACTGTGACTGCTCGCCGTGGGCACGGACGTGATGATGTTCTCCGCCCCCGCGTACACCCCCAACTCGCCGATGGCCAGGGTGTTCGACCCCGCCACGTTTCCGAACACGCGCAGCTTCACGTACCGCGCCAATACCGGCGGAAACGTCAGTGCGGTCAGGCCGCTGCCCGGCGGGAGCGTGAAACTCTGCACCGGCACGAATCCGTGTACCAGGTCGCCCGCCGAGACCAGCAGCTGGCAATCTTTCGGCTGGAAGTTGGCGTTGGCGCCGCCGAAACGGGGCTCGATCACGAAGCGGTCGATCATCCACACCCCCCCGCCGTGCAGTTCCAGCAGAATATCCGCGGGATACTGCGAGATGGTGCCGGACTGCCAGCCCTGACCGGATGCCGTGCCGCCGTCGATCAGGTTGCGGGCCGCCAGCGTGGTGGTGTTGGCACTGGAGGGCACGTCCAGCACGCGACCGGGCTTGCCCGAATAGATGAAATCGTCCGTCCCGTCGCCGTCCACGTCCCAACGCGAGGACACGATGTCGCGATCCGGGGGAAGGTAACTGGCCGCCAGCTGCACGTTGAGCGGGATGTTCCCGCTGTTGGGGGTGGCCGCCAGCTCGGCCGTGAGCGGGCGGGTCTTGATGGCGAAGTTCGTCTCCACCACGACCATAAGCCCCGAGTCGTCCGTCGCCCGCAGCCGCGCGGCGCGGGCGCCCTCGCCCGCATAGGTGTGCGCCACCCGCGTCGGCGACGTCAGCGTGAGATCATACGTTCCGTCCGCCTCGAAGTCCCACTCGTACTTGACGATCAATCCGTCCACGTCGAACCCGAAGGCGAAAAACTCGACCGTGGCCGAGCGATACACCGCTCCCGAGGCGGGCGAAACCAGTTCCACCGCCGGCGCGGACAGGACGCGCAGCGACGCCGACGCGGTCGCCACGAACCCGTCCGCGTCCCGCACCTCCAGCGTCGGGTTGTAGCGTCCCGGCAAAGTGTACGTGTTGCTGGTGTCGCGCGTGGTTGCCGACTGATAGTCAAAGTCCCCCGTGTTCGTCTCCACCACGATGTCGTCGATGTACCAGCCGTCGCCCACCGTGTTCGGATTGGCGTCCGAGAACAATCGGAAGCGGAATATGACGTTGG
>JABTUV010000029.1 GCA_015075175.1 bacterium | reverse complement strand
ATTTTTCCCGCTACTGCCGGACTCGGGTTTTTCTTGTTCCCGCAACCATTTTGGGACACGCAATTCCAGATGACAATGCGCAAATGTGAGCGGTGTCAGCCTGACTTGCCCGGTTTGCGGTCGCCTTCTTTGGCGGGGGCTTCCGCCATGCGTCCCAGGTAGCCGGGCAGCTCGACGCCCGCCATCTGCGCGATCTCCTGCAGCGGCGGCAGGCTCTTGATCAGACTGGAGATAAAACTGGAGGTCGATGACCCGTTGGCGCCGCCGCTGTCCCAGACGGTGATCTTGTCGATCTTCAGGTTCTTGATGGCTTCCACCTGGCGGGCCACGATCTCCTCGATCTTCTCGATCATTAGGAGGGTAGCGGCGGCCTTGGCATCGCCCTCGCAGCTTTTGACCAGGCTGGAATAGCCCTGCGCCTTGGACTCCAACACCTGGCGGATGCCCTTGGCTTCGGCCTCGTACCTGAGCAGGATGGCGTCGGCCTCGCCCCTGGCCTCGCGGCGGAGGCGTTCGGCCTGGGCTTCGGCGGCGATCTCGATCTTCTTTTTGGAGATTTCCTGTTTGACCACCTCTTCGGCGGTGAGGCGCTCCTGCTCGGCGCGATACTGGGCCTTCTGAATCTCGACCTGGGCCTCGCGGCGGGCGACTTCGCCGCGCTGCAGCGCGGCGGCCTGCTTGACGGCCAGCTCGGCGTCCACGTCGGCGATGCGCGCCTTGGCGGTGTTCTCGCCGGCTACCGCGTCGGCCTCCTGGGCGGAGACGTAAACGCGCTTGTCCGCTTCGGCCGCCTTCTTGCCCTTCTCGGCCTGGGCTTCGTTTTCGGCGACCTTGATGGTCCGTTCGCGCAGGGCCTCCGAGTGGCCGATCGCGCCCAGCTTGTCCTGCTGGGCCACGTCGATCTTGGCCTGATTGATGGCCTCCGCCGCCGCCTTCTTGCCGATGCTGTCGATGTAGTCCGATTCGTCGGTGATGTCGGTGATGTTCACGTTGATCAGGTAAAGCCCGATCTTGTTCAGCTCCGGCTCGACGTTCTTGCGGATCGCCTCCAGAAAGCTCTCGCGGTCCTGGTTGATCTGCTCGATGGTCAGCGAGGCGACGGTCAGACGCAGTTGTCCGAAGATGATCTCCTTGGCCATCTCCTCGATGTCGCGCACCTCCAGGTGCAGGAGGCGTTCGGCGGCGTTGTTCATCACCGCCGGATCGACCGAGATGCCGATGGTGAAGGTGCTGGGGACGTTGATGCGGATGTTCTGCATCGAGAGGGCGTTCTGGAGGGGGATGGAGATGGTCATGGGGGTGAGGCGCATGAAGGCGTAGTCCTGGATGAGCGGCCAAATGAAGGCGCCGCCGCCGTGGATGCAGCGGGCCGACTGCCCGCGCCCCACCTTGCCGTAGATCACCAGAATCTTGTCGGAGGGGCAGCGCTTGTAGCGCGAGGCCACAAAACTGAGCGACGCGACCAGAAGGATGAAAAACGCCGTGCCCAGAAGAACGAACCACTGCATGATGTCACTCCTTGCCAATCATCCCGTACCAAAGGCCCGGGCTGTGGTTACGCAGCGTGCTGCGCCGTACCGGCAAAGCTGGCGGGGGTACGCGGATGCGCAGCACCCCTCGATACGGCCTCTGGCCTACTCGGGGCAAGGCGCTGCGCAACTACGACTTCTTCACGACCAGCACGTTGTCTTCGCCCACGTCCACCACTTGGACGCGCCGGCCGGTGGGAATCTCCTCGTGATTTTGGGAGACCGCGTCCAAGATGCGCAGCCGGTCCTGTACGCACACCGTGGCCTGGCCGGTTCCGTCGGCGGGAATCTTCAGATACACGGTCGCCTCCTGGCCGATGGCGTTGCGCAGGTCCACGTTGCCGCTGGATTGCAGCGACAGCATCACCGTGGTC
This sequence comes from bacterium, assembly GCA_015075175.1. Lineage (GTDB taxonomy): Bacteria > Hinthialibacterota > Hinthialibacteria > H5-UNCL2 > H5-UNCL2 > H5-UNCL2. The sequence goes on along the minus strand of JABTUV010000029.1, from coordinate 2,803 downwards.
AGCCAGCCGAGGATCCAGAGCGTGGCGTAGCCCGCCACAAAGGCGATCACGGTAGAAAAGAACCATCCCACCGGCGTGGCGCGCATAAAAGCGAGGCCCGTCAGGCCGAATATCATGAAGAAGCCGGTCACGCCCTGGATGGTGAGAATCTTGAAACTGGTGTCGGAATCGGCGTGGTGGGCGGCTTCATGGCTGCCGAAATCGTGGTCCAGGCCGCCCGCGTCCAGGTCGGCGTCGGCGTCCGCGCCGCCCATGAACTGCATCACCATGCGCGCCAGAAAGGCAATGCCGCCCAGCACGGCGGAAATAAGAAACAGCGTCTCCAACGTACTGAGGCTGGTGAGGAATTCGTTCATGGCCAAAGCGCCTCCAACGCGCCAAACGCGCACACAGTTCCGGTAGAAGCGGGGCAGGCGACAATAATCTCGCACAGGGCACGGGCGGCGTCAAGGGCGAAGCAAGGGAAGATCCGGCGAAATGAGGATTATGGGACGAATGGAACGGCGTCGGCGGAAATTGCCGGCCGTGAAGGTCGTCCCATCGTTCCTATAGGTCCTATAGGACCCATGCCGCTCCGCGCGCGCAGCACGCTGCGCCAACACGGCAACGCGCAGCACCCCTCGATGCGGCCTGCGGCCTACTCAGGGCAAGGCGCGGCGCAACTACGGCAAGAGGGTAAGGCGCACTTCGTGGATCGTGCCTGCAAAGGCGCTGGGAGCCGCGTAGGCGCCCACGGGATTGCCGGGATCACGTCCTACAAAAAGGCCCTCACCGGGCACGGTGTGAATCAGAATAGGCGCGGAACCCTTCGCCGTCTTCTCGTCGTCGATCCAGAGCGTCATGGCGCCGTTTTCGTCCAACTGCGCCCGGAGCGTCACTTTGCGTCCCAGGATCGACTGTCCCGACCTAATGGTCGTGGTCGCTTCCCAGCTGCGCACGGTAAACGCCGGCCGGCCATCCTCGACGGAGAGCGCGAAGCCCGCCTGGGAACCGCCCTGGGCGACGATCACGCCGTCCCCCGTTGCTGTAACGCTCGCACTCACGCGCAACGCCGTCTCGGCGATGTTGGGAACCTCCCCGCCCTCGAGCCGGTCCCCGACCTTGAGCACGAACTCGCGCCGGCCGGAAGACGGCGGAGTTCGCACCGGCCAGGGCAGGACCTGGCTGCGCTCCGCCCACTGTTTGTAGAGCGCCTCCAATTCCCGCACCTTGCGGGGATGCTCGGCGGCCAGGTCGTGGAGTTCCGTGCGGTCCTCTTGCAGGTTGTAGAGTTCCCACTTGCCGGGAAAGCGCGACACCAGTTTCCAGTCGCCGGCGCGCACGGCGCGGTTGCCCTCGTGCTCCCAGAAGATGGCCTCGTGCCCCTTGCGCTTCTTCCCCTCCAGGATAGGCAGGAGGCTCTTACCCTCCAGCGGCGTTATTTCATGTCCCCCGAACTCCCGGGGATATTTCGCGCCGGCCACGTCCAGGCAGGTCGCCATGAGATCGATGATGTGGCCGGGCTGATCGGAAAGGGTGCCACGCGCCTTGATAACTGCCGGCCAGTGGGCGATCAGCGGGGTGGCGATGCCGCCCTCGTGGACCCAGTGCTTGTAACGGCGGAAAGGCGTATTGCTGGCGTTGGCCCAGCCGAGGCCGTAACTGGAGTACGAATCGGCGGTTCCCAAGGGTCCCTCTCCGCGGTCGAAGCCGAACGGCCCGCCCTCCGCGCAGCCGCCGTTGTCGGCCAGAAAGAGGATCAACGTGTTATCGAGCCGGCCCAATTGACGCAGTCGTTGCACCACGCGGCCAATGTTGTGATCCATGCGATCCACCTGCGCGGCGTAGATGGCCATGCGCAGGTCCAGGTCGCGTTTCCTGTCTTCGCCCAGGCTGTCCCAGGCGGGTGCGACGGAGTCGCGGGGCGTCAGCGGCCATTCTTTTCGGACGATGCCCATGCCGATCATGCGTTCATGCCGCCGCCGCCGTAGCCGATCCCACCCGCAGAGATACCGGCCGCGATACTTCTCGATGTCCTCCGGCCAAGCGTGCAGCGGCCAGTGCGGGGCGGTGTAAGCGAGATACAGGAAGAAGGGCTTGTCTCCGCCAGCGTACCGGTCCAGAAAGGAGAGGGCGTTGTCGGTGAAGGCGTCGGTCATGTAAAAGCCGGGGGCGTCCGGCACGATGGGCTGGTCGTTGCGGGCGAAGACGCGCCCCCGGTCCAGTTTCCAGTAGTTGCTGCCGCCGGAGACGATGCCGTAATACTCGTCGAAACCGCGGTCCACGGGCCAGTGGGGGCGGACCTCACCGACGTGCCACTTGCCGGACATGAGGGTCGTGTAGCCGGCCGGACGCAGGGCCTCGGCGATGGTCACAACGCGGTCGGAGAGAAAGCCGCGATAGCCGGGCTTGTCGTAATCGGCGACCATCCAGCCGACGCCCGCCTGGTGGGGGTAGAGACCCGTGAGCAGGCTGGCGCGGCTGGGACAGCAGCGGGCGGTATTGTAGAAGTGCGTCATGCGCAGGCCGTTGCCCGCCAGCGCGTCCAGGTTGGGGGTGTGGATTTCGCCGCCGAAGCAGCCGATGTCGGAGAAGCCCAAGTCGTCGGCCAGGATGATGAGGATATTGGGCCGGGGGCGCGCCCCGTGGACCCAGGCGGGAGCAAGTCCGGCGACCGTCGCCAGTCCAGTCGTCGCCAGAAAGTCGCGCCGGGTAAGACGATGACTCATGTCACGTCCTCCTTCGTAGATACAAGCGGGCCGTCACGCGAGGCTTAAGACTACCGCTCGGAGATGGGTTTGGCCAGACCTGACATGGGTGTGTT
>JABTUV010000028.1 GCA_015075175.1 bacterium | reverse complement strand
GCACCACTCCGCGATGTTGCCGTGCATGTCCAACAGCCCCCAGGCGTTGGGCGCCCGACTTCCCACCGGCTTGGCCCCATAGGCTTCGTTGTTGCCCGCCCACCAGGCGTAGTCGGACAACTGGCAGGAGCTCATCCCCAGCGGGCTGCAGTCGGAGTCGCCGAAAAAGAAACGCGTGGCGCTGCCCGCCCGGCACGCGTACTCCCACTCCGCCGCGCTCGGCAACCGGAACACCCCCGCATCCAACTGCAACAGGTTCAAAAGCCGCGCATACTCCCGGCAGTCCTCCCACGACACGAAATACGCCGGATACTCGCCGCCGTGCCCGAAACTGAAGTCGGCCGGATTCTCGCCCGGCCAACTCTGCATGATCGCCAACCATTGCGCCTGCGTCACCTCCGTCCGTCCCATATAGAAGTCGTACTCCAGCGTCACGGAGTGAATCGGCTGCTCGGAGATGAAGTAGTCGTTCCAGTTCGGCTCCAAAGTCGCCCCCATCAGGAAATGGCCGGCGGGGATGCGCACGAACTCCATCGTCGCCCCGCCCGGCAGGTCGATCACGATCAGGGCCGGCGGCGCCGGAATCACTTCGCCCCAATGCTGACTGAAAAGCAGCAGATCGACCCGGTCGCAGGTCGCGTCCCCGTTGAAGTCCACCCCGCCCTTCTCCGACATCGAGCTCAAGAGCAGTAAGAGGTCCCCCGCCCCGATGGTCCCGTCATGGTCCAGATCGTAATCGGAGAGGGGCCGCGGCGTCGCCGTGGCCGTGACCGTCGCCGTGGCCGTGACCGTCGCCGTATCGCTGGCCGTCGGCGTCGCCGTCTCCGTGGGTGTGGGCGTGTCCGGCTGCGGCGTGGGCGTCTCACTCGGCGTGGCCGTCGCCGTATCCGTGGGCGTCGGGGTATCCGGTTCCGGGTTGGCAGTCGCCGTCCACGTCGGCGTGGGCGTCGGGCTGAGAGTCGGCGTGCCGGTCGGCGTGTCGCTCGGCGTCGCAGTCGGCGTGGCCGTGCCGGTCGGCGTAGGCGTCGGCGTCGGCGTCGACGCCAGCGCCGCTACCCCGGGATAATCCAGACCGTACCGCAGCGAGCGCGCGATCTGCCCCGCGTAGGTGTACTGCCACACCTTCTCCCCCGCCGCGCTCACCTCGAACAAGTACCCCGTCGTCGACCGGCTGATCAGCGTATTCCCGTTGGGAAGGCGCTGATTGCTGCCCAGATGGTTGGAGTAGAACGTGGAACCCTCCGAATACGTCCAGGCGGGGCCGGCCGGACCGTAGGCTGAACCCGCGCTCAAAACGTAGTTCCCCTGCCCGTCCATCGGGGGAATCAGTTCCACCACGACCGAGTAACGCTGGGCCGCCCCGTTGTTGAAGGCCATCAGCCGCCCGGCGCCCGGAAGGCCCGCCGGAATCCACCACGCGCAATGCACCACGTCGAAGTACCGGCTGCCCGGCGCGCGATAGTTGGCCGGACAACCCCACCGATACAGGATATCGCCGCCCTTCCCCCGCCGCCCGCCGCTGTGGCCCGCCGCCTCGGCGATGGTCGTGCCGTGATCGATCACGTAAATCTCGTTCATGTAATGCGAACTGATGGCGATCTGGTCCAGCTCCGGATTGTAGCTGACCCCGTTGATGTGCAGCCAGTCGCCCGCCGCCAGGGTCGAACCCAGGTTGATGTCGATCAGCTCGGGATGGCTCCCGACCGCGCCGTAGTTGGCCTTGCTCGCATCGAAATCCTGGATCAGATGATCCCAGGCGCGCCACACCCAGACGATTTCCCCGCTGCTCGCGCCCGTCTTTTTGACTTCCACGATATGGTCCGGCCACATGGCCCGGCTCACCTTGCGCCCCGCCGCTACCGCCTCTGCCGCTGTCTTCACCTCCCAGGCGATCAAGAGCACGTTGCCGTTGGGCATCGGCTCGATGTCGTGATGCGCCAGCACCGTCGCGCTGCTGTACGTGTACTGCCACACCAGGTTGCCGTTCCAGTCGAACTCCTCGATCAGCCCGCCCCCGGCCGGCCCGTTCAGCGGCCGGTTCGGCGCGTCCGCCCCACGGATCACGTGCCCGTTCTCCAGCAAATATACCGAATAGTTCCCATTGCGGGTGCTGGTCCAGGAGCGCACCGTCTGCCCCGCCATGTTGATCAGATAGGCCGTCTTCGAGCTGGTGGGATTGAACAACGTGTAACCGGCATAGGCTTCGGCGCCAAAACTCTCAAGACTGCAACCCAGAAGGATAAACGTCGCGGCGAGCCGAGGGATGATGCGATCCACGCGCCACTTCCTTTCCGTGCCGGGCGATGCCACCCTATGTTGCCCAAACGCCATCCGTCCCAGACGTATTGGCCGACACTTTCCCATCCCGGAGCGCAAGCGAGACTCATGCCAGGCCCCCGGCTGGCATGTTAGTCCATTTCTTTCCAGTTGGTTACAGGATTTGCGCGCCGGGGGGGACACAGGGGTCACTGTACAATCGGGTTCAGCATCCTGTACGAAAACGTACACGCTCCCCTCGGACTTTCCGGTCCGCCGACACGGCCAAGAGCCGCAGGCCCTGAGCGCACCTCGTAGGCCCGCACTCGACCCCGCCTCCGTCAATCCACCAACTCGCTTGCGTCCCGCCGTTTTTCTGGAATACTTCCCGCCTGAACGTCGCTCCCGGAGAGGGTCATGCGTCCGCCGCTGCTCGCAACCGCCTTGCTCTTCATCCTGACGCTGGGCCCATCGCTGTGGGCGGTCGGGCGCGACCGCCGCCCCGACACGCCCCTGCCCACGACCGCCCGCCTGTCGGAATCCACCTGGAGCCACGTCCCCGCCATGGTTTTGGAAAACGACTACCTGCGCGCCGTGGTCATACCTCGGTCAGGCCGCTTGGTCTCGTGCTACGACAAGTTCAGCCGCCGCGAACTCCTGTCGGAAGCAGGCGTCGCCTTCACGTTCGGACAGAACCTCCCCCCCGGCCGGCCGCTGTCCTGGCGATTGACGGCGGACGGCGACGCCTCCGTCAGCGTGTGGGTAGGCGTGACGGATGCCTCGACGGGCGCGCGCTGGGCGGTCGAGTACCGCCTGCCCTCCGACCTGGCCGGACTCTATACCATCGTGCGGGCCGACAATGCGGGACCCGATCCGCTGGAGACCGGCTGGTCGCTGGCGGCCGCTCCGGCGACTACCCCGGCAGGCCGCATGATCCGCGTCGCCGCGGGCGTCCACCCCGCCTCCGGCGACAGCTGGGCCTTCGCGGGCTATTACGATCCCGACTCCGATTCCGGCCTCTATGCGCTTCTCCCGCTTCACGTGGACGCAACCCTGGACGAGCGCGCAGCGGCTCTCAAGCTTTCCAACCATCCCACCCAGCTCGTGCCCGGACAGCGCCGCGAGTGGGTCGTGCAGTGGGTCGCAGTGCACCGCATGGGCGAGCCAGCCTGGATGGCGCCCGACCTGGCCGGCGGCTTTACCCTCCGCGACGCGCACCTGGAGGCGCGCTGGTGCAGTTTTCGCTTTCTCAACTGGCTGCGGCTGGTAGTCGAGCGGGACGGCGCCATGCTCTTCGACATGCCCTGGCAGTTGCAGCCGGGCCGCCCCGATGTCTTCCTCTTTCCCCTCACGCATCCCGGTCGGAAACTGGAAGCCAGAGTGGATGAATGGACGCACAGTCGCTCGCTGTGTCGCCTGGAGGTCCTCGGCGGACGTTCAGGGAGTCTGCAAGAGACGGGCGCAATTGCCGGTGCGACTGAAGACGGAAGCCGGGACGCCTACCTGGCGGCCTGCGCACTGTTGGCGTCTGGTTCCGAGCCGGCGGCGGTAGCGGCCTTCCAGGCGATTCCGCTGGGTGCAGAGTACTCGGGCGCGGCCTTGCGGCAGTTGGCGTGGGCGGCGTTGCGGCATGGAGACACGCAGTTGGCCGCCGAGATGGCGACGGCGGCGCTGGCGGTCGCGCCTGCCGACGCGCAGACGCTGGCCCTGCGCGCCCATCTCCACCGCCGACTGGGGCAGCGCGAAGCGGCCGCAGACGACCTGCGCGCGCTCGCGTTTCTGGATCCCCTCAGCCCCTTCGTGCCCGCCGAGACGCTCTCTTGGGCAACAGCGGAGGGCGAGGCCGTCGCGCCTGCCGCCGCCGACCTGGCGCAGCTCCTGGCCCATCCGGGCGCCGCCGCCTGGACCGCCGCCAGCTACGCCGCCTGGGGCGCCGACCGCGAACGGCGATGGATCACCGACCATTCCCTCCCGCCGCCAAGCCTGTTCAGCGACCCCGTCCAGGACGCCACGCCGTAGGGCGTGCCGCGGACGCGGCGCGTGGGCCTTGTTCGTGCCCCATGCGGCGGCAAGCAGCCGCACTCCAGATCACGGCGCAGCACCCCTCGATGCGGCCTGCGGCCTACTCGGGGCGAGGCGCTGCGCAACTACGACTGTCCTTCTCCGTCCTTCGCTTGCTCGCCCAGCTCGTCCTTGCCCCGGCGCGCTTTCACCGCCTCGCGCAGGAGATATTCGATCTGCCCGTTCACGCTGCGCAGCTCTTCCGCCGCCCAGCGATTGAGCTCGTCCCAGAGTTCCGGGCTGATGCGGAGTAGAAAGGTCTTGCGCGACGCCATACCTGGTTATGGTTGCCTCACCGGTTGCGCTTCATTCGCCGGAAATGTAAGCCGTGTCCTCGACTCTCGCTTCCCATAAGCAACCCAGCCGTGTCCTCGAGTAGACCGGATCAAGCCGCAATGTAAGCCGTGTCCTCGAGTACGCCGGATCAAGCCGCATTGTAAGCCGTGTCCTCGAGTACGCCGGATCAAGCCACATTGTAAGCCGTGTCCTCGAGTACGCCGGATCAAGCCGCAATGTAAGCCGTGTCCTCGAGTAGGCCCCGCCGACGCCCCCCCATAAGAGCAATGACTCTCCTTCGGGGCCGTATCGAGAGGCACGGCGGCCTGCCTCCGCCCAGCCTCCCTCCCACGCCGTTCTCTCGATACGCGCCTTCCGCGCTACTCGAGAACTCGGGTTTTCCTTTTCCCAGCCTACCCGGGAACTCGGGCTTTCCCTTTCCAGCCTCAATGATACAGCGTCCCCGTATTGACTACCGGCTGCGCGTTGGTCTCGCCGCACAAAACAACCAAGAGGTTGCTGACCATGGCCGCCTTCCGCTCCTCGTCCAGCGCGACCACGTTCTGCGACTTGAGCTTCTCCAGCGCGATCTCGACCATGCCCACGGCGCCCTCCACGATCTTGTACCGCGCCGCCACCACCGCCGTCGCCTGCTGCCGGCGCAGCATCGCCTCCGCGATCTCCGGCGCATACGCCAGATGCGCGATGCGCGCCTCCACCACCCGCACCCCCGCCTTACCCAATCGCTCCTGCAACTCCGCCTCCAGCTTGTGCGACACCTCGTCGATGCTGCCCCGCAGCGTCACCACCTCCACGTCCTCCCAACTGTCATACGGATAGTAACTGGCCAGGTGGCGGAGCGCCGACTCGCTCTGTATCTCGACGTAAGAAGGATAGTGATCCACCTCGAACGACGCCGCATAGGTGTCCTCCACCTTCCAGACGATCACCGCGGCGATCTCGATGGGATTGCCCGCCTTGTCGTTGACCTTTAGCTTCTGCATGTTCAGGTTGCGCAATCGCAGACTGATCTTCTTCTTGGTGTAAAACGGATTCACCCACCAGAAGCCGCTCTCGCGCACCGTTCCCTTGTACTTGCCGAAGAGCAGAAGCACGCTGGCCTCGTTGGGCTGAAGAATGAGAAACCCGGGCAAGGTCAGGGCAAATGCGAGCACCAGTATGACGGCGATGGTCACGCGCCAACCGACCGCCAGGCCCTCCTTCATCGTGTAAAAGGCCTGCTCCGGCGTCATCCCCAACCGCGGGTGCGCTTGGACGACGATGAATCCGACGATGGCGGCAAGCAGCACGATGGCTACGACCAGTACCAACCAGCCCGACAACGCGGTGCGAATCCGTTCTTGCGAGGTCATGGAACTCACCTCCGGGACTTGAATATCCATATGATATCATATTGATTGCAAAAACCGCCCTTGTCAAGAGGATAATATGCGGGCTGCGACAGCCGCGTACCGCCGGCAACCCTGCCGGCGCGTGCGCCTTGCCGGCGAAGATGCCGGCGAATCGAAGATATAACTATTTGTTTTTCTTGCTATTATGCCGAGTTCCCAGGCGTCGGGAAGGAAGCGCGGGAGCCTGCCAGAGGATGCCCTCTTCTTCGGGCGTGACGCGGTCGGAGGTCGGCGCCGGCAGAGATGCCGGCGGCACGGGGGATGCCGGCGGCATAGGAGCGCAGCGCAGGCCGGTGCGTGTCAAGCGGGGCGGCTTCATGGCAGTTGGCGCGCCAGCGCCCGTCGCACCCGCTCGCTGTCCACCACGGGCACGTCGTCCAGGTACGCCTCCTGCATCGCAGCCGCCGCCAGCCGCGATACCAGGCGCGGAACGCCGCCCGTATGCTGATACACCGCCTCGAACGCCTCCTTGGTGAACAGCGTCGCCCGCCCCCCGGCCACCAGCAGCCGGAACTTGATGTACTGCTCCGTCTGGTCGCGGTCCATCGGCAGCAGCGACACGTGGCAGCCGATGCGGCTGGAGAGCGACTCGTAGCTCTTGTGCTTGAGCCGGGCGACAAATCCTTCTTCGGCGAAAAGCACCAGCGTACAGAGCTTCTCCTCAGGCG
>JABTUV010000027.1 GCA_015075175.1 bacterium | reverse complement strand
GGCAACTGCATTTCTTCCTGATCCTGTCCTTTTTCGGGCTGGCGCTTTCGGGCATGGCGCTGAAGTTCTCCTACATGCCCTGGGCGCAGAAGCTGGCGGGCATCCTGGGAGGCTTCGAGTCGGCGGGAAGCCTGCATCGGTTCTGCGCGGTGGTGATGGTGGTGGTGTTCGTGATCCACCTGGGGATGATCGTCTCGCGCAAGAGGCAGGGAGGGCGGAGCTGGCGGGAGGTTTTGTCGGGGACGGGCAGTCTCGTGCCCAACATGAATGACGCGCGCGAGTTGTGGGCGACGCTGCTGTGGTTTTTGCGGAGGGGACCGCGGCCCAATTACGGGCAGTGGACGTACTGGGAGAAGTTCGACTACTTCGCGGTTTTCTGGGGGGTGGCCATCATCGGCAGCACCGGGTTGATGCTGTGGTTTCCGGAGCATTTCACGCGCATTTTTCCGGGATGGTTGATCAACGTGGCGACCATCATCCACAGCGACGAGGCGCTGTTGGCGGTGGGGTTCATCTTCACCATTCACTTTTTCAACACGCATTTCCGGCCGGACAAGTTTCCCATGGACATGGCGATGTTCACGGGGCGGGTGGCGGTGGAGGAGTTGAAGGAGGATCGGCCGCGGTATTACGAGGAGTTGGCAGCGAGCGGGGAGCTGGAGAAGAACATCGTGCCGCCGGCGCCGCGGGAGATGCACTTCTGGGGGGCGGTGTTCGGGGCGATCGCGCTGGTGGTGGGGTTTTCGCTGGTGGGGTTGATCATTTACTCGATGGTGTTCGGGTATCGGTAGTTGCGCAGCGTGCTGGGCGACGCCGGCGAAGAGCAGGCTGAAGTTTGTACTCGGGGATAGCAGAGGGATTTCATGAGTAGACTGCGAGTTGGTTGCGTGAGTGGTCTTATTTTTCTGGCGGCGCTGATTATGGGGCTGGCGGGGGGGGAGGAGATTTCGACCGACGACTGCACGACCTGCCATGCGCCGGAAGGCGCCACGGAGCCGTTCCAGCTGCCGCTGTCGGGCAATGACCTGGTGTTTTTCAGCGAGTCGGTTCACAACATCTTCAGTTGCACCGACTGCCACGCGGGGGTCACGGACGAGCACATGGAGCAGCCGCCGCCGCGCGTGGATTGCACGAGCTGCCACACGGACGAGGGGGCGGCGATGGAAGGGAGCGTGCACCATCCCCCGAGCGTGGCGGACGCGACCTACTATCCGGTCTGCTGGACCTGCCACGGCAAGCACTCGATCTTTTCCTCCGGCGATGCCCGTTCGCACACCTATCCGCCGTCGGTGGACCGGGTGTGCAGCCAGTGCCACGACTCGGACGCTTTCCGGGCGAAGTTTCCGGCGGTCAACAAGAACATCGTGGCCTCCTATCGGCACTCGACGCACAGCCGGGCGTTGCACGAGACGGGCAACCTGGACGCCGCCGCCTGCAACGACTGCCACGGCAGCCACGACATCCTGCCGGGCACGCACGAGAAGAGTTCGGTGAATCGTTTCAATTTGGCGGGGACGTGCGGCCAGTGCCACGAGCAGGTTTCCCAGGAATATCTCACGAGCATCCACGGGGAGCTGTTGGCGGCGGGCAACCGGGACACGCCGGTGTGCACCTACTGCCACGGCGAGCATTACATTCTGAATCCGCGCGATCCGGAGTCGCCGTTGGAGCACACGCGGGTGTCGCGGGAGATCTGCTCGCCCTGCCACAACTCGGTGGTGATGTCGCGGAAGTACGGGTTGCGCACGGACCGGGTGGCGACCTACGAGGACAGTTATCACGGGCTGGCGACGCGCTTCGGGTCGACGTCGGCGGCCAACTGCGCGACCTGCCACGGGGTGCACAACATTCTGCCCTCCAGCGATCCGCGTTCCATGGTCCACAAGGCGAACCTACCGGCGACCTGCGGGCAATGCCATCCGCGCATCCGGCAGGACGCGGAGATCGGGCCGGTGCACACCGCGTCGCTGACGCAGCAGGCGGAGCTGGTGCGCAGGTTCTACATGTGGGTGATCGTTTTGACGCTGGGCGGGATGGTGGCGCACAATCTCCTGATCCATTTTTCGGCCATCCGCCGGAAGCTGTTGCGCCAGCGCGGGTTGCCCAAGGTGGGGAAGTTCAACGCCAACGAGATCGTCCAGCATTGGGTTTTGGCGGTGAGTTTCATCGTGCTGGTGATTACCGGGTTCGCCATCACCATGCCGGACGCGGGCTGGGTGCAGTTGCTGGCGTCGCTGGGCATGACCGAACACGTGCGCAACCTGATCCACAAGATCGCCGGCGTGGTGCTTTTGGTGCTGGGGGCTTACCACCTCTTCTACGTTATTCTCAACAGGCACGGGCGCTACCATCTGGTGGACATGATACCGCGCGGTCGGGACGTGGTGGTATTCTGGAAGACGGTCCGGTACTACCTGGGGTTGGAGCGGCATCTGCCGGACGGGCATCACTTCACTTACGTGGAGAAGGTGGAATACTGGGCGGTGGTGTGGGGAACGGTCGTGATGGGCGTGACGGGCATCCTGATGTGGCGGCCGGACTGGGCGATGTCGTTTCTGCCCAGTTGGATGCGGGGCGTCAACCAGACCATCCATCTGTACGAGGCGTTTTTGGCGACGTTCGCCATCATCGTCTGGCACCTGTACGCGGTGTTTCTGCATCCGCGGCATTTTCCCTTCAACACGGTGATTTTGACGGGGCTGGAGGCGGAGGAGGATGACGACGATTTGGGAGGACGGCGATGAGCGCCTCCCGCCTGCCGGCTCCGCACGGGCCGAGTCTCTTGCGGAATCCTCTCAGCTTCCTGGGCTGGATGATCGCGACGGTTTCGTTTTTCACCGGGCTGGTGCTGATCGTCACGGACATCATCTGGTTCAGCGAGAACGTATACAACGGCATCATCACGTACATGATCGTGCCGGCGTTTCTTTTTTCCGGACTGGCGCTGGTGGCGGTGGGAGTCATATTGGAATGGCGGCGGCGGCGTCGGGCGGGGTTGGTGCCCGAGGAGCAGCGGTTTCCCCATCTCGATCTCAACCTGCCGCGGCATCGCAAGGTCCTGACGACGATCATCGTGGCGACCACGCTGGTGGTGGCGATTTCGGCGGTGGGAGGCTACCAGGCGTACCATTTCACCGAGTCGGTGACGTTCTGCGGCGAGGCCTGCCACAAAGTCATGACGCCGGAGTTCACGGCCTACCAGGGTTCGCCGCACGCGCGGGTGACCTGCGTGCAATGCCACATCGGGCCGGGGGCGAACGCCTACGTGAAGTCGAAGGCTTCGGGGCTGCGCCAGGTGTGGAAGTACAATCTGGACACTTTCGAGCTGCCGGTGGCGGTTCCCATCGCCAACCTGCGTCCGGCGCGCGAGACTTGCGAGCAGTGCCACTGGCCGGAGAAGTTCTCGGGGGACTTCAAGCGGGTGTTCTGGTACTTCGCGGCCGACGAGGAGAACACGGCGCGGGCCTTTCACCTGCTGATGAAGGTGGGCGGCGCCTCGACCGACACGGGGCGGGTGGGGGGCATCCACTGGCACGTGAGCCGCGAGGACAAAGTCGAGTACTGGGCCAGCGACGCCAAGCGCACGAGCATCCCATGGGTGCGGGTGACGTATGCGGACGGGCGGTCGCGGGTGTACCGGAGCGAAGGCGCACCCGAGGGGGAGCCGCCGGCGGAAGAGATTCGGACGATGGACTGCATGGACTGCCACAACCGGCCGTCGCACATCTATTATTCGCCCAAGACCTCGTTGCAGAAGGCGCTGGTTTCGGGGCGGCTGGACCGACGGATTCCGCGTCTATACGGGACGGCGCTCGAGTTATTGTCGGAGAATTATCCCGACAAGCCGACGGCGCTGGCCGCCATCGAGGCGGGCCTGCGCGAGGTCTACGCCGACTCGCTCTCCTCCGCCTCGCTGGAGGCGACCATCGCCGAACTGTCGCGCATCTATCAGAACACGTTCTTCCCCGAGCAGGGGGTGGACTGGCGGACCTATCCGAACCACATCGGCCACATGCATTATCCCGGTTGCGACCGCTGCCATGACAATCAACACGTGGACGAGCATGGGGCGAGCATCTCCAACGACTGCAACCTGTGCCACGACATCATCGCGCAGCCGTCGGGGGAGGCGGCGTTCGGGCCGGTCCCCTACGTGGAGCAGCCGTTCGAGCATCCGGGCGGGGAAGGCTGGGAGGGGATGCGGTGCAGCGATTGCCACGCGGCGGAGGCGCCGCCGCCCTCCACACTGATGCTACGGAGAGGGGCCAGGAAGGAAGCGGAACCGCCGGCGGGGTAGGGGAATGGGGGACAGTCGCCAATTTCCGCAGGGGGATGGAGGCGCGGTCGGGAGGTTGTGGGCGGAAATCGGCGACGGTCCCGGGTGTTGGATGGGCGGTAAACCGTTGACTTGCAAGGGAGTTGTGCTAAATTTCGGGTGATTGAGCGGAAATCCTGAAATTGACGACCGACATGAGCAGTTTCCTCAAAACGGTAGTGGTTCTGGCGTGCGGAGCGAGTTTCTGCGTCGTAGCGGCGGCGGGGTGGTGGCCGTGGACCAAGAGCCGGTATCGCACGCCGGAAGAGGCGGAAGAATATCAGTACCAGATGTACGTGAAGCGGGTCGCGTGGATGAAGGAGTACGAGCGGGCGGAGGCGGCACGAGTTGCGGCGGCGGCCGCGGCGGCCGCGGCCACGCCGGAGGCGCCCCCCCCGCCGCAGATCGATCCTGCCAAGCTGGTAGTTCCGCAATTGCGGCCACTCCTGGAAGATACGGCCCGCCGCCCCCACGCCCTGGAGCCGCGGCTCAAGCTCGCGCGCAAGTATCTCAAGCTTCGACATTTCGATCTGGCGCTGGCGACGCTGGACGAGGGGCTGGCGCAGCAGCCGGACTGGTCGCTGGGACGGCTGACGCGCGCCCAGACGCTGTGGCAGAAGGGCGAGCTGGACGCCGCCCGCCGCGAGTACAGCCTGGTCGTCGTGAGCGAACCCGATTGGATCACCCCGCGCTTCTATCGGGCGCATCTCCTGGAGGCGATGCAGCGGACGACGGAGGCGATTGAGGATTGGGAGACGCTGGCGCAGATGGCGCAGGAGCGGGGGTTGGTGGATTTGAGCCTTCTGGCCGACCGGCGCATGAGCGCCTTGCGCGGCCAGTAAGGTCAGGGACGGTGGGCGCGCCGGTTGGGACGGCGTGTGTTGGATGGGCTGCGAAGGCCGGCTCGGCCTTGTTCCGGCGGTTCCGCGTTCTGCGGGCCGGTCAATCTACTGGTTCAGCGAAACACGAGCATGGGTTACGGTCGCCTGGTTTTTAATTCGGCCTTGCCCAGAGACGGTCCCCGGCCGGGCAAGGGCATGGGGGGGACGGGTGCGCGCATGGGCAGGACGGCCTTGCCGCGGGCGGGGTTCACGCTGGTGGAGATGTATGTGTCGCTCCTGTGCGTGGTGGTGGCGCTGGCGATTTGCACCGACCTGTTGTTTTCCGGGCGACGGCATCAGGCGGAGGCGCTGGCGACGACCAAGGCGGTCTTCATGGCGCAGACGCTGTTGGCGGAAGTGGAAGTGACGGCGCCGGCGGCGCGGGCGGGCCTGCCGACGAGCGGCCAATTGCCCAACACGGATCGGTTCGCGGCGGCGGTCAAGAGTTTCGCCTGGGAACGGGCGATCCAATCGACGCCGGAGGGGACGACGCGGGCGGTGGTAGCGGTGCGCTACCAGATGCCGCGCGACCTGGAGCCGCGCACGCTGACCTTTGCGCGGGAGTTCCATCCATGAGGCGGCGGAGCGGCGTAACCCTGCTGGAGTTGCTGGTATCGACGGGCCTTCTGGCGATCGTGGGGACGCTGGCGTTCGGGGCGTTTACCGGTCTATTTTCCGCGCAACGCGACTTGGGGACGCGCCAGCGGATGATAGCGGATTGCTGCAACCGGCTGTGGTCGGTGGAGCGGGAATTGTCGGGGATTGCGCCGGCGATGCGGCTTTTCCCCGAGGAGGGGCGGACGCGGGTGGACTTTGTCGGCTGGGCCGACCGCATCCAGTTTCGAGCGGCGGAGCTGGGCGAGCAGGGAGCTCTGGTCCCGCGGGAGATACGTCCTTCGGCGAGCGGCGCAGAGGTGCTGTTCGCCTACCATCGGCGCGGCGCGCCGCTGGATCAATGGGAGCCGACCTGGCAGGACGCGACGCAATTGCCCGACCTGATCCGGGTGACGGCGCGGGCGACGGACCCCGGCCAGAAGGCGGGGGCGATTGAGCTTTCGACGCTGGTTGTGGTGAGGTGCAGGCCATGAGGCGCCTCAACTCCCACGGGTCTGGAGACGACCTGGGCCACCCCATCCTGGTTTGTGCGAGGACGAGCAGAGCGGGGATGGCGTTGGTGGGGGCGCTGGTGATTCTCCTGTTTGTGAGCGTGACGGCGGTGGTGCTGATGAGCGTGTCGCAGGACGAGCTGGCGCGGGCGCGAGGGCGCTTGGACCGGAAGCGGGCGGAGGATGCGGCCTACAGCGCGGTCTCGCGCATGATGGCGCGGATAGAGCGCGAGGGCGCCATCCCCACGGAGCCGCTGCTGGGCGAAATCTCGGGCATGACCTTCGAGTGCCGAGTCGAGGCGGTGAGCCGCGAGCGGTATCTGGAGATTTCGCCGCAGTTGCCGGCGTCGCTCTTGCGCATGACGGCGGCGGCGGGGACGAGCGTGCGCGCGCCGGCGGGAAGAGTCGAGTTCCTGCCCGTGGCGCGCGTGGTCGCCCTGGTGGATGGCGGCGCGCGACCGCCCGTCATTCTCCACTACGGGTACGCCGAGTAGGAAAGGCGGGAATTCCTTGGCCAAGAAAAAGAAGTCCTTTACCGAGATGTTGGAGACCCCGGTGGGCATGAACATGTTCCGGGAGCTGAAGGATTTTTTGGGGGAAATCCCGCTGCCGTTCGGGAAGGGCGAGCGCACGCACCAGGAGGAGGAGCTGGCGGACCGCATCGCGCTGCAGACGGGCGCGACCAACCTGGAGGCGGAGCTGGAGCAGTTGCAGAAGCGGGGGCGGGCGATCGGGGAGATTCTGACCGAGAAGGGGATCGTCAA
>JABTUV010000026.1 GCA_015075175.1 bacterium | reverse complement strand
CCCTCGCCCCGAAGGCTTGATTTTCCGCCGCCGGGCGGCTACAAACAATGACGGCCCGGTCGCCGCACGGCCGACCGAGACCGTCGCCCGGAGTCGTCGCATGTCTCCTCACACCTTCATTCCCCGATCCCTTCATCTCGTCGCTGCGTCTATAATCCTCTTGGTCGTGCAAACGGGCGCGGCCGAGGACCCCCGCGTCGCCTTCGCTACGGAACGCCTGTGCGCCGCCCTCGCCGATCCCGCCGCCGTCACGATTCACACTACTACCGTGGAAGCCGCGTCCGAATCCTACACCCTGCAAGTAACCGGCAACGTGGTGTACGTGACGGGCGCCGATCCCGCCGGCATCCTCTACGGTTGCCTCGACCTGGCCCGGCGCGTGCAGCGCCTCGGCGGCCGGCTCCCCGAAGACTTCTCGGTCCAAGAGTCTCCCGCGCTCTCCTTGCGCGGGACCTGCATCTTCCTGATGAAACTGGGCAGCTACGACTATCCCGTCACGCCCCAGGAGTTCCCCTTCTTCTACGACAAGGCCATGTGGCTCGACTATCTCGACTTTCTGGTAGAGAACCGCTTCAACTACATCGCCTTCTGGAACGGCCATCCGTTCGATTACTTCGTCAAGTTGGAGCAGTACCCGGAAGCCCAGAGCAGCCTGTCGCCGCAACTGTTAGAGGAGAACCACGACACGCTCTTGTGGCTGGCGACGGAGGCGGAGAAGCGCAACATCTGGCTCATGTTCCAGTTTTACAACATCCACACCTCGCCCGACTTCGCCCGTGCGCACGGCCTTCCCCTGCACGGCAACAGCGCCCCCACCCCGCTCTTGGCGGAGTACACGAGCTATTGCATCGAGAAGTTCGTCTCCGAGTTTCCCAGCATCGGGCTGTACATCTGTCCGGGCGAGGCCCTGCGCCTGCAGTACACCGACGGTTGGATCAACGACGTGATCCTGCCGGCGGTCAACCGCACCGGCAGGAATCCGCCCATCATGATCCGCGCCTGGGGCATCGACCTGCCGCACATGGCTAAGGTCGCCGGCCACTACACGCCGCTCTATACCGAGCGCAAGTACAACGTGGAGATGCTGGCCTCCGACCACGTGGATCCGGAGAACCTGGACTGGTCGAAGATGACCGGCCAGCACGTGGTCAACGTGCATTGCATCGCCAACCTGGAGCCGTTCCGTTGGTCGCCGCCGTCCTATATTCAACGCTGCCTGCAGAGTTCAAGAAGCGAGGGCGGGGCTACGGGACTGCATCTGTATCCGCGCAAGGCCTGGCGCTGGCCCTATGGCTGCGACCTTCCTGATGCGACCCAGGTGCAATGGAAGCGCGACTGGATGTGGTTTGAGGCGTGGAGCCGCTATGCCTGGAATCCCGATCTCGATCCCGGCGAGGAGCAAGTATACTGGAGGGCGCGCCTCACCGAGCATTTCGGCGACCGGTCCGCCGCGGAAAAGTTTTTGGCCTCGCAGGAAGCCGCCGCCGACGTCTTGCCCGGCCTGCAGCGGCTGATCTGGCTGGGCGGCGACAACCACACAGTCCTCTCCGCGGGGATATTGCTCCCGCAGATGTTGGCGGCGCCCGGCGCGCCCTTCCTGCGCGGGCGCGTGATGCGCATCCCCACCTACCTCGCCGCGTCGAGAACGGGGAAGACTGGGAAGGGCACCGCGCGCGAACCTGCCCCCGCCGTGCTTGCCCCCGCCAGCGTAACCGCCACCGGCGCGGGGCAGGTCCTCGACCTCGTCGCGCCCGACAGCCTGATCTTCACCGACCGCGCCTACACCTTCGGGAATGCCGTCCCGCCGGAGTTCATCGGCCTGCCCACGATTCGCTTCTCCAACGACGAGGGCAAACGGGGCCAGGCCCGCATCCGCTTCCGCTGCGACGAGCCGGTGCGCGTGTTTGTCGCCTTCAACCGACCCAACATCAACTGGGCCGATCCGCCCGCCGACTGGACGTTCTACCTGGACGGGTACCCGTTCGAGGGCGTGTCGTTGGAGATCGCGTGGCGCGAGTATCCGGCGGGCGACGGGGAGCTCCATTTTCCCACCGGCACGTGCGCCGTCATGGGATTCGCGCGTGTCGACGGTCCCCCGCCGGCGCCCGGGCAGACGCCGGTGGAGTTCATGGCCGAGCTGGTCGATGCTGCCGAGACGGCTCTGAGTGCGGCGACGCTGGGCGCGGCCCGCGCGACCCGCAACACGACCGAGTCCGCCGCGCTTTCTGCCGATGCCTCCGCGGTGTTACTTGTGGCCCGGTTCTATCAAAACAAGCTGGCCGCCGCGCTCGCTTACGACGCTTGGCAGGCCGATGCTTCGGCCCCCCTGGGGCCTGCCGTGGACGCGCTTGGGGCTTCACTTCAGAACTACCGCCAGCTGACCGCGCTCACCCGGACGACCTACGAGAGCATGAGCGACGTCCCCATGTGGTATCCCATCCGCAATCTGGGCGTCTGTCCGTTCCATTGGAGCGACATGCTGCCTTATTTTGAAAGTGAGTACGCGAACCTGCTGGCCCAGGTCACGCCCACGCCGACCACCACCCACACGCCCACGATCACGCCCACGCCCACGCCGACCTCGGCCGGACGCGGGGACCTGTGGCACGACGGCTGGCGGAACAGCCGGGATCTCCTTTGCTTCTCCTTCTTCTGGCAAAGCGATGAGACCCCGTCTTCGGCCCCGGCGGACCTGGTGGACGACGGCGTCATCAACCAAGAGGACCTGTTGGCGCTGGCGGAGCTGCTGGCGGGCGGACTCTGATGGCCGCGGGAACCGACGGCATGGCGGCCAAGATTCCTCTTGGCAGCCTCGGCGCTCATGCCCCAAAACGGCGGTGGCGGCGTATGGATCATGAGTTTCACCGCGGTTGTCAAAGAGGTTGCGGGCTGGTGGATCGGCTGGATTGAAGAGATTCCCGGCGTTAATTCGCGGAGCAGGATACGCGATGAGCTTGTGGACAATCTCCGTTCGGCGCTGGAGGAAGCGATCGAGCTGCATCGCGCCGAGGCTCGCGCCGCCGCGGACGCCTGCGGGATTTGGCTTCCTTTTTCACGAATGGCTTACGCGGAAATACGCCTCGGCTGTTGCGTCGATCGCCACGAGGCATGAATGCCATACGCCGCCAGCGCCAGCAGTGCGGCGTCCTCGAGGATCAACGTCACTCCCAGCGCGCGGCCGGACCCGAAGCAGCCGCAGTCGATGCCCGCCATCCCGCGCGCCAACGCCACGCTCGCCGCTGCGATGAACACCACCAGGAGGCCGGCGATCAAAAGTTCCGCCGCCGCCCGCGCGCGCCGAAACAGGAGGCCTGCCGCCGCCGCCAACTCGACCCCCGGCAGAACCACGGCCACAAGTCCGATCCACCGCTCCGGTAGGAGGTCATAGTGGTAAACGGCGGTCGCCAGGCTGTCGGGGTCCATCAGTTTGGGCCAAGCCGCGGCCACGAACACGACGAGAAGCACGGCGCGCGCCCCGAAGACCCCCACCGGAAAATTGGGGTCAGCGCCTGATTTTGGCGCAGCTCCTTCGGTGGGCGATCATCTCGCGTTCAAAATCAGGCGCTGACCCCAATTTCCTCACGCCATGATGTGGAAGCCCGCGTCCACGAACAGCACTTCCCCGGTGATGTTCCTGGACATGTCCGACGCCAGAAAGAGCGCCGCCTGGCCGACGTCGCTGTCGCTGATGTTGCGGCGCAGCGGCGCGCGTTCTTCTACGTGCGCGAGAATCGAGCCGAACCCGGAAATCCCTCGCGCCGCCAGCGTTTTGACCGGCCCGGCGGAAATCCCGTTCACGCGAATCCCCAAGGGGCCTAGATCGGCGGCGAGATAGCGCACGCTCGCCTCCAGGGCCGCCTTGGCCACGCCCATCACGTTGTAGTTGGGCACGACCCGCTGCGCGCCCAGGTAAGTCAACGCGATAATGCTGCCGCCGCCGCGCTTCTCGAACAGCGGCAGCGCCGGTCGCGTGACGGCGACCAACGAATAGGCCGAAACTTCGTTGGCGATGCGGAATCCGTCGCGCGAGGTATCGACATATCGCCCCGCCAGTTCCTCCTTGCGCGCAAAGGCCACGCTGTGCACGAGCACGTCCAGCCCGCCGCACTCCCTGTCGGTGTTCGCGCACACCGCGGCGATCTCGTCATCATTGGTCACGTCGCAGTCGTAACAGAGCGTTCCCGGGACGGTCTCCGCCAGCGCGCGCACGTTGCGTTCCATGCGCTCGCCCTGATAGGTCAATACCAGGCGCGCGCCCGCCTGGGAAAACGCCTGCGCAATCGCCCACGCCAGGCTGCGGTCGTTGGCCACGCCATAAACGAGGGCGGTCTTGTCCTTCAACATGTGTCGTCCTTGTTGGTGTTGGTCGGGGCAGTGTAGAGATAGCGACGCGATTGTCAAGATGAGGGCTCCGGTTGGAAATCCACCGGGTGCCACCCCTTTGTACTCAAAAGGGCGGGTGCGGTGCGGGGTGCGGCTGCTTGCTGCCGCGGGCGCGGTGGTCCGCGTACGCAAACGGCGGCGGCGAGCAGCCGCACTCCCCAAAGCGAAACCCTCTCCCGCAGGCGGCGGGAGTTACGCCACTTCCCAGGTGTCGTTGCCTCTCAGGAGCTGGGCCAAATCGCCCGGACCCTTCTTGGCGCGCACGGCGGCGATCTGCTCCTCCAAGAGGCTCTCGTAAGTCGGCAACTCGACGGCGCGAAAGACGCCGATCGGCTCGGGGAAATCGGGATAGGCCATCTGGGACAGCATGAACGCGATGCCGGGGTTGTCCGCCCTCTCGTCATGCACCACCACATCGGCGACGGTGACGCCGTTCTCGCCCAGCGTGACGATCTCCGGCTGCATGTTGGCGGTCATGCGGATGCCCTTCTTCTTGTCGACGCCGAAAAGCATCGGCTTGCCCTGTTCGAGGACCAACGTGTGCTCGTCGCGCTCGGCCTTGTCGGAGGCGTACTTGAAGGCGCCGTCGTTGAAGATGTTGCAGTTCTGGTAAATCTCGACGAACGCGGTGCCCTTGTGCCGGGCGGCCCGCTCCAACACTTCGCCCAGGTGCTTGACGTTCATGTCCACGGTGCGAGCGACGAAGGTCGCGCCGCAGCCCAGCGCCGCGGAGACGGGGTGGATGGGCGGTTCCACCGAACCGTAGGGCGTACTGACGGTGCGCTTGCCCTTCTCGCTGGTGGGCGAAATCTGGCCCTTGGTCAGACCGTAAATGCGGTTGTTGAAGAGCACGATCTTGATGTCGGCGTTGCGGCGCATGGCGTGCATGAAGTGATTGCCGCCGATGGACAGCCCGTCCCCGTCGCCGGTAGCGACCCAGACGGTGATGTCGGGCCGGGCGATCTTCAGCCCCGTGGCGATGGCCGGCGCGCGCCCGTGGATGCCGTGAATCCCATAGGTCGAAACATAATACGGGAAGCGGCTGCTGCAGCCGATGCCCGAGACCCAGGTGATCCGGTCCGGCTCCACCCCCGCCGCCGCCAGCGCTTTCTTGGCCTGCGCCAGGATCGCGTAATCCCCGCATCCGGGGCACCAGCGCACGTCCTGGTCGCTGGCATAGTCGGCCGGCTTCCATTCCCGCGCGGCCATGTTTTCAACCGTCGTAGCCATGCTTTTCTCCTTCCGGAGTCCAATCTTCAGTTTGCCTTAGAGCAGGCTAAAGCCTGGACTCCGCAATCATCTTCTCGATGGCGGCGAAGACTTCCGCGACGGTGAAGGGCCGTCCCTGAATCTTGCCGTAGCCGTGCGCGTCCACGAGATAGTGGGCGCGCAGGACCATCTTCAACTGCCCGAGGTTGAGCTCGGGCACAAGAATCTTCTTGTAGCTTCGCAGCAGAGTTCCCAGGTTGCGCGGGAACGGATTGAGATAGCGCAAATGGGCGTGGGCGACGGAGAGGCCGCGCCGCTGGGCGCGCTCGACCGCGGTGCGAACCGCGCCGTAAGTTCCGCCCCAGCTGACTACCAGAAGCTCGCCGGAATCCGGCCCCATCACCGTCTGCTCGGGCAGGCTCTCGACGATGCCGGCCACCTTGCGCGCGCGCAGCTCGCACATCAGCTGATGGTTGGCGGGATCGTAGCAGACCTCGCCGGTGACGTCCTTCTTCTCCAGGCCGCCGATACGGTGCGCCAGGCCGGGCGTGCCGGGAATCGCCCACGGGCGCGCCAACTTCTCGTCCCGCAGATACGGCTGGAACGTCGCCGGATCGGTTGCGTGCCGCACCTCGATGGGGGGCAGGTCCTCGACGTTGGGAATCCTCCAGGGTTCCGCGCCGTTGCCCAGGTAGCCGTCGGTCAGAAGGATCACGGGCGTCATGTACTTGACGGCGATCTGGAAGGCCTCATAGGCCGCCATGAAGCAGTCGGGCGGCGACTGGGCGGCGATCACGGCCACGGGGCACTCGCCGTTGCGTCCCCAGACGGCTTGGAGGAGGTCGGCCTGCTCAGTCTTGGTCGGCAGTCCGGTGGAGGGGCCGCCGCGCTGCACATTCACGATCACCATGGGCAGTTCCAGCATCACCGCCAGGCCGATGGCCTCGGTCTTCAGCGCCATGCCGGGGCCGCTCGTGCCGGTCGCGGCGAAGGCTCCGCCGTAAGCCGCGCCGATGGCCGCGCACATGGCGGCGATCTCGTCTTCCGCCTGGAAGGTCTTGACGTCGAAGTTCTTGTGCCGGGACAGTTCGTGCAGAATGTCGCTGGCCGGGGTGATGGGATAGGAGCCGTAGAAGAGGGGCTTGCCGGCGCGCGCGGCGGCGGCGATCATGCCCAGCGCGGTCGCCTCGTTGCCCCGCACCTTGCGATAGACGCCCGGCGCCAATTTCGCCTTCTCCACCCGATACTGGGCGGGAAAGGCCTCCGCCGTCTCCCCGAAGAAATAGCCCGCCTTGAAGGCCAGCGTATTGGCCTCCGCCACTTTCGGGTCCGTTTTGCCCCACTTCTCCTGGAACCACTCCAGCGTCGGTTCCACCGGTCGGTCGTAGAGCCAGCTCACCAGCCCCAGCGCGAACATGTTCTTGCAGCGGTCCGCGTCCTTGGTCTTCAATTCCAGCTTGGCGACCGCCTCACGCGTCAAAGTCGTCATGGGAATGGTGAACAGCCGGTATTGATGCAGGCTGCCGTCTTCCAACGGGTTCTCCGCGTAGCCGGCCAGCTTGAGATTGCTGGGCACGAAGGCGTCGGAGTTGACGATCAGGATGCCACCCGTCTCCAGGTCGCCCAGGTTGATCTTGAGCGCGGCGGGGTTCATGGCCACGAGCGCCTGCAGGGTATCGCCGGGGGTGTAGATATCCGTGCTGGAGAAGTTGATCTGGAAGCCGGACACACCGTAGAGCGTGCCGGCGGGGGCGCGGATTTCCGCCGGGAAGTCGGGCAGCGTCGCCAGGTCGTTGCCGCCCAGCGCGGACGACGTGGTGAACTGGCTGCCGGTAATCTGCATGCCGTCTCCGGAATCGCCCACGAACCGGATTGCGACCGTCTCCACCGTCTCGACGGGTTTGGTGGGTTGTGCAACCGCCATCTAAACCACTCCTTGGTTGAGAGGAAGGCTCATCGCCCGTCTGGCGTGAACCTCCCCGCCGCATTATCGGTCACTCGCTCTGCGAGAAATCGTCGTCTATCGCGACAACGCATCCGAACGGAAAAACGCCCGAAGCATCCCCGTTCGACGAGCGGTGGGATGCTCCGGGGCAGTCGGTGCGAGTCGGTGGAGCCGTTATTCCGCGCGGACACCCGCGAGGCGGGTGCATTTTCACGCAGCACACCCGCGCTCACTGTTGTTTCAATTAGTTAAATTATCACTGTCCGACGGCAATTTCAAGCCGATTTCAAGTTGGTTGGAACAAGCGCGGATGGTCGCGCCTCAAGTACGGCGCCCGTCGCTCCGGCGGGCGATCTCGCCGTGCCAGGCGCGCAGTCCGCCGCGCAGGCTGGCGACCGCGGTGAAACCCCGGCCGGCTAGGTAGCAGCCCACATTGTAGCTGCGCATCCCTGCGGCGCAGTAGACGATTATGGGCCGGGCCGGGTCCAGCTCGGACCAACGCGACTCAATCTCGGGCATGGGGATGTGGACGGAACCGGGGATGAAACCGTCCTCGTCCAGTTCTTCCGGCTCGCGCACGTCCAGGAGCTGCGTCGTCGGCTGGGCGGCCAGGCGCGCCTCGGCTTCCGCTGAGTTGATCTCCTCGACGGGCTCGCCGCCCGGCGGTACGTGCCTGCCCCAAAGGCGGTCAAAGAAGCCCCTGCTTGTCCTCCATGCGAATGCGGTGTCGTAAGCATCGGAATAGGACCGACATGACCTATGGGACCGATAAGACCTCACCGTGCTCGTGGGCCGTCCCGTAGGACCCATCCTGTCGCGCAGTCATCGCTCCGGTTTCTCCGCCACCGCCCACAGCGACTGGCCGATGGGGGGGCCGGTCCACGCCTCGATGCGGCGGAAGACGGGTGCGAGCCGGTTGTACAACGCCAGTTGGCCGGCGGGGAGGATCTCCACCCGCCGCACTCGCGCATTCCACCACCATCCCACCATGCCGAAGAGGTTGAAATAGGCGAGTTTTTTCACCACGAAACCCGCGGCGGACACCTTCTCGGCCAGTTCGGACATTTCATAACGGCGATGGTGGTAAAGAAACGTGTCCAGGGTGCCGAAGAGACGGCGCAGGGCGGGCACGAGGAGGAGCGCCCGCCCGCCGGGCGCAAGCAGATGGTACATGTTGGCCAGCGCGCGCGCATCGTCGGCGATGTGCTCCAGCACGTTCAGGCAGACGATGGTGTCGCACCGCTCCGCCGAGAGCGCGCGGCAGTCATCGTGCGTGAAGTCCGCTTCGACCACCGACAGGCAGGGATGCTTCCGTTCCAGTTCGCGCAGGCGGCTGGAGTGGTCCAGGTTGGGCTCGACGGCGACCAGGCGCTCGCGCGGCAGGAGGCGGGTGGTGAAGGTACCCATGCCGGCGCCCACCTCGATGACGCGCCGGCCCGCCTCCGCCAGCACCAGCTCGGCGATCCAGGCGGTGACACGGTCCATTTCGGCCACGCGCCGCAGCGTCTCCTCGCCGATGGGTTCGCGCATGAGAATGACTCCCCGGGGAAAATTGGGTTCAGCGCCTGTTTTTGCAGATAGCACCGACAGGCGCCCGAAATCCTGCAGCAAAAACAGGCGCTGACCCTAATTTTCCCCGCGCATGATCTCCTCCAGGAGGCCGGGATGCTCGTTCATCCGCTCCAGCGCGTCCGCCGCCGCCCGCTGTTCGGCCGTCTTCTTGTTCTTGCCGCTGCCCGCGCCCAAAAGATGGTCCAGCAGCCGCGCCTCGACCGCGAACACCTTGTCGTGGTCCGGGCCTTCCGTGTGGGTGACGCGATAGCGCGGAATCGCCCCGGTGCGACGCTGCGCCAGCTCTTGCAGCATCGACTTGTAGTCGACTACCACTTCGCCGCTGCCCACCTGGTGGATTTCGGGCGACAAGAGGCGCAGCACCAGCGCGCGCGTGGTCTCAAGGCCGCACGCAAGATAGACGGCGCCCAGGAGCGCCTCGAACAAATTGGCCAGAATCGAGGGACGGATGCGCCCGCCCGTCTGGTCCTCGCCCCGCCCGAGGAGCAGGAGACGTCCCAGGTCCATGTGCCGGGCCACGCGCGACAAGAGCCGCCGGCTCACGACCACCGACTTGATCTTGGACAACTGGCCTTCCTGCAACTCGGGATAATGATGGAAGAGATAGTCGGTGACGATCACACCCAGCACCGCGTCACCCAGGAATTCGAGCCGCTCGTTGGCCAGACTCTCGTCAAAGCCATGCTCGTTCAGAAAGGAGCGATGGGTGAAGGCCTGGTTGAGCTGCTGGACGTCCACGTCGGGCAGGTCGAGCGAGCGGCACAGCTCCAGCAGCTCCTGCCGGCGCTCGGGCGTCAATTCCAGGGCGTCCGAGGCCACTAGCCCCTCCCATCGTAGCGCCGAAAGGCCAACACGGCGTTGTGGCCGCCGAAGCCGAAGGAGTTGGACAGGGCGGTGGAGATTCTCGCCTCGCGGGGCGTGTTGGGCACGTAGTCCAGGTCGCAATCGGGATCGGGCGTCTGGTAGTTGATGGTCGCGGGGACGACCCCGCGGGCCAGCGCCAGCAGGGTGGCGATGGCCTCGACGCCGCCGGCGGCGCCCAGGAGAGGGCCGGTCTGGGACTTGGTGGAACTGACCATGAGACGCCGGGCATGATCGCCGAAGACGGCCTTGATGGCGGCGGTCTCGAACTTGTCGTTGAGCTCGGTGGAGGTGCCGTGGGCGTTGATGTAATCGAGGTCCCGCGGGTCGATCCGGGCGTCGGCGAGGGCGGCGCGCATGGCGCGCTGGGCGCCTTCGCCCTCGGGCGCGGGCTGCGTAATATGAAAGGCGTCCGCGGACATGCCGTAGCCGACCACTTCGCCGAGAATCTCCGCCCCCCGCGCGCGCGCGTGCCCTTCCGATTCGAGGACCAGCACACCGGCGCCTTCGCCCATCACAAAGCCGTCGCGGTCCCGATCGAAGGGACGGCTGGCATGGGCGGGATCGTCGTTGCGGGTCGACAGCGCCTTCATGGCGCAGAAGCCGCCGAAACCCAGCGGCGTGAGTGCCGCCTCGGTTCCTCCCGCCAGCATCACGTCCGCGTCCCCGCGTTGGATGAGCCGCGTGGCCTCTCCGATGCAGTGGGTGCCGGTCGCGCACGCGGTGACCACCGCCGTATTGGGGCCTTTGGCACCGAAGCGCATGCTGATCATGCCCGAGGCCATGTCGATGATGAGCATGGGGATCAAGAGGGGCGAGATGCGCCGCGGCCCCTTCTGCATGTAAATCTCATGCTGCCGCTCCAGCATGGCGATGCCGCCGATGCCCGAGCCGACGATCACGCCCACGCGCGTCATGTCCTCGCGGCCCCAGTCCAGTCCGGCCATGTCCACCGCCATCTGGCTGGCGACCACGCCGTAGCGCACGAACGGCTCCATGCGGTCCGATTCCTTGGGATCGATCCAGCGGGCCATGTCCAGGGGCGGCAGCTGGGCCGCAATGCGGCTGGAGAATCCCTCCGGATTGAAATACGTGAGCGGACCGGTTCCCGAGCGGCCGGCATAAAGGCCCTCTTCAAACTCGGCCAGACCGTTGCCGATGGGAGAGAGCACTCCCATGCCGGTGACCACGACGCGATGCAATGCTGTGGGCATCAGACCCCCGTATGAATGCAAGAATGGACGGAACCGCGGGAAGGCGCGGCGCCGCGCCCTCCCGTAGTCCCGCGCGCGCTCCGGGCCGGGCCGGGTTCGTCCCCCCGCCCGCCTCGCGCGCCCTTACTGGCAGCCGAC
>JABTUV010000025.1 GCA_015075175.1 bacterium | reverse complement strand
GCCGGAACATACGCATTCGATTGAAGTCGTTCGATCATCGACTGCTGGACAAGTCGTCCTCGGAGATCGCGGAGACGGCGCGACGGACGGGCGCGCGCATCGTGGGACCGATCCCGATGCCCACGCGGGTCTCGCGGTTCACCGTCAACCGCTCGCCGCACGTGGACAAGAAGTCGCGCGAGCAGTTTGAAATCCGGCATCACAAGCGATTGATCGATATCACGGACTGGAATCCGAAGACCATGGACGCGCTCACGCAGCTGGAGCTTCCCGCCGGCGTGGACGTGGAGATCAAGCTGTAGGAGTGCGGGAGATGAAGGCGATCCTGGGGACGAAGATCAAGATGACGGCGCTGATCGACGAGTCGGGGGCGACGGTGCCGCTGACGGCGATCGCAGCGGGTCCGTGCCCGGTGGTGCAGGTGAAGACGCCGGAGAAGGACGGCTACGCGGCGATTCAGCTGGGCTGGCAGGCGATCGAGAAGGAATCGCGGGTGAACCGTCCCCGGAAGGGGCACTTCAAGCGTTCGGGGGCGACGCCCACGCGGATGCTGCGGGAGGTGCGGGTGGTGGACGCGACGGCCTACCAGCCCGGGCAGATGCTCACGGTGGACATGTTCGCGGAGGGGGACCTAGTGGACGTGACGGGGACGAGCAAGGGGCGGGGCTTTGCGGGCGGCATCAAGCGCTGCAACTATCGGGGGGGCCGGATGTCGCACGGTTCGATGTTTCATCGCGCGCCCGGCTCGATTGGAGCGTCGTCGTTTCCCAGCCGGGTGCACAAGGGGCACCATCTGCCGGGTCAGATGGGGGCGGCGCGGGTGACGGTGCAGCGGCTGCGGGTGGTAAAGGTGGACAAGGAGAACAACATTCTCTACGTGCGCGGGGCGGTTCCCGGGGCGTCCGGCGGCGCGGTGATGGTGCGCGCCACACGCAAGCCGAACAAGAAGTAGGACAGGAAGATGGCAACCGTACAGGTGCGGAATCGGGAGAATGAGATCATCGAGGAGTTGTCGCTGCCGGACGAGGTGTTCGGGGCGCCGGCCAACGCGGCGTTGTTGTACCAGGTCGTGAAGGCGGCGGAGGCGAACCAGCGGCAGGGCACGTCGGCGGCCAAGACGCGGGGCGAGGTAGCGGGGGGACGGCACAAGCCGTATCGGCAGAAGGGGACGGGGCGGGCGCGCCAGGGGACCATCCGGGCGGGACAGTTCCGCGGCGGCGGGGCGATTTTTCCGCCGGTTCCGCGTTCGCATCGGCAGGCGGTTCCGCGCAAAGTGCGGCGCGCCGCGCTGCGGCAGGCGCTCTCGCTCAAGTACGCGGAGGACGCCCTGGTCGTGGTGGACAGCCTGACATTGGCCGAGCCGAAGACGCGCGAGATGGCGCGCGTGCTGGGCAATCTGGAGGTGGCGGGCGAACGCGTGCTTCTGGTGCTGGAGCCGTTTGACGAGCCCACGCGCCTGTCGGCGCGCAACATCCCGCGCCTGGAGATGGAGCCGCCGACCGCGTTGTCGGCCCACTCGGTGCTGAAGGCGGGGCGCCTGGTGATGACCAAGGACGCCATTCTGAGAGTCGCGGAGGCGCTGCGGCCATGAAGAATCCGTATGACGTGCTTCGGAACATCGTGCTGACCGAGCAGACCACCGAGCTGGCGCAGAAGCAGCATCAGTATACGTTTCGCGTGGACGGGCGGGTGAACAAGGTGGAGATCGCGGCGGCGGTGGAGGCGGCGTACAACGTGAAGGTGGCGCACGTCAACACGCAGGTGGTGAAGGGGAAGTTGCGGCGGCGGGGGCGCAGCGTGGGCCGGACTTCGGACTGGAAGAAGGCGGTGGTGGTGCTGGCGCCGGGGTATACGATTGACTTTGGAGCGTAGTTGCGCAGCGTGCTGCGCGGGCCGGCGACACGGGAGCTAGAGGCGCAGCGTGCTGCGCAAGGACGGAGTGGGGAACAGGGATGCCGATCAAGCGATACAAACCGACGACCTCGACGCGGCGCTTCACCAGCGTCTCGACGTTCGAGGAGATTACCAAGAAGCGGCCGGAGAAGTCGCTTTTGGAACCCAAGCGGGGCACGGGGGGGCGCAACAATAACGGGCGCATCACGTCGCGTTTCCGGGGGGGCGGGCACAAGCGGCAGTACCGGGTGATCGACTTCCGGCGGGACAAGGACGGGATTCCGGCGAAGGTGGAGGCGATCGAGTACGATCCCAACCGGACGGCGCGGATCGCGCTCCTGTGCTATGCGGACGGGGAGCGGCGGTACATCCTGGCGCCGGACGGAGTCAAGGTGGGGGACGTGGTGACGTCGGGGGTGGGCAGCGAGCAGAAGCTGGCAACGCGATGCCGCTGCGCAACATTTTGAGGGGACGTTTGTTCACGCGGTGGAGTTGAAGATCGGGAAGGGCGCGGCGATGGCGCGAGCGCGGGCGCCTACGCGCAACTGGTGGCCAAAGAGGGCGATTGTGCTACGCTCAGTTCGCCCAGCCGGGAGACGCGACTGGTGCATCTGGATTGCCAGGCGACGATCGGGCAGGTGGGCAACCTGGACCACATGAACTTGTCGTACGGCAAGGCGGGGCGGATGCGCTGGCTGGGGCGGCGCCGCACAACCGCGGGGTGGCGATGAATCCATCGACCATCCGCTGGGCGGGGCGAGGGTAAGTCGTCGGGCGGGCGGCATCCGGTGACGCTGTGGGGCCAGCCCACCTGGCAAGCCGAGACGCGCAGGAAACGCGCACGCAGAAGATGATCGTCCGCCGTCGGACCGGAAGTCGGAGGAGAAGAGCATCATGCCGAGATCGGTCAGCATGATATTTCATCGAGCAGCGGCCTTGGCGCGGGTGACGGTGATGAACGAGACGGGCAAGAAGCAGCCGCTGCGCACGTGGTCGCGGGCGACGGCACGACGCCGCCGGAAGATGGTGGGGCACAACATCGCGGTGTACAACGGGAAGAAGTTCTGCCGGTGTTCATCACGGAGGAACATGGTGGGGCGGAAAGCCGGCAGAGTTTTCGCCCACGCGGCCTGTTCAAGGCGCACGGCGGCAAGACGGCGCTGATGGTGTGCGAAGCTGGAAGGAGAGGAAGGTGCCGCAGCGCCAAATTGAACCATCTGAAATCGCGCCGCGCAAAGTGCGGCTGGTGGTGGACCTGGTGCGCGGCAAGCGCTGCGACGAGGCGCTCTCGATTCTGGCGTTTACCACCAAGCGGGGTTCCAAGCCGGTGGCGCAGGTGATCAAGTCGGCGGTCGCCAACGCCAAGCAGGAGAATCCGAACCTGGACTTCGAGGACATGCGGGTGGCGCGCATCTTCGTGGACCCGGGGGCGACGATGAAGCGGTTCATGCCGCGGGCCATGGGGCGGGCGGCGACCATACTCAAGCGCACCAGCAAGGTGACGGTGGAAGTGGACGAGATCGTCTAGGAGGAGAACGTGGGGCAGAAAGTCCATCCGTACGGACTGCGCATCGGCATCATCCGCGACTGGACCAGCAAGTGGTTCTCGAAGAAGAACTACGCGGAGTGGCTGCACGAGGACCTGCGCATCAAGAACCTGATCCGCAAGCGGCTGGCGCATGCGGGCATCAGCAAGGTGGAGATCGAGCGATTTCCGCGGCGGCTGCGGGTGAATATCCACACGGCGCGGCCGGGCATCATCATCGGGCGGCGCGGGGGTGAAGTGGAGAAGGTGAAGGCGCTGGTGCAGAGCATGACGGACAAGACGGTGTTCATCAACATCGTAGAGGTGAAGCAGCCGGAGCGGGACGCGCAGTTGATCGCGGAGAGCATCGGGTCGCAGTTGATCCGGCGGGTAGCGTTCCGGCGGGCGATGAAGAAGGCGCAGCAGTCGGCCTTGTCGGCGGGGGCGCAGGGGATCAAGATTTGCTGTTCGGGTCGGCTAGGGGGTTCGGAGATGGCGCGTACCGAGGTTTATCGGCACGGGCGGGTACCGCTGCACACGCTGCGGGCGGACATCGATTACGGTTTTCACACCGCGGTGACGACCTACGGGGCGATCGGCGTGAAGGTGTGGGTGTTCCACGGGGAAGTGATCGGCAAAGAGGACAAGCCGGCGGAAGAGGGAGCGTAGGCCAGGTTGATGCCCAAGAGGGAGAAATACCGGCGGCCGCACAGCATGTTTCCGCGCGGGATGGCGCAGCGGGGTGCGGAGATCAGTTTCGGCGAGTACGGATTGAAGGCGCTGGCGGCGGGGCGGGTGACGGCGCAGCAGATCGAGGCCAGCCGGATCGCGATTTCGCGGGCGACCAAGCGTTTGGGGAAGGTGTGGATTCGCGTGTTTCCGCACTGGAGCGTGACCAAGAAGCCGGCGGAGACGCGCATGGGCACGCGCGGCGCCTGAGTTTCACGCCGCGTTGGTGAAGGCGGGCACGGTCTTGTTCGAGATCGGCGGGGTGTCGCGGGAGATGGCCGAGGAGGCCTTGCGCCTGGCCAGCCACAAGCTGCCGATGAAGACACGATTCATTTCGCGCACGGGGCAATGACATGAAGATCGGTGAATTTCACGGTCTCTCCGACATGGAGCTGGACAAGCGGCTGGAGGAGTTGAAGGGGCAGTTGTTCCAGTTGCGCGTGAACCTGCGCACGGGGCAGTTGGAGAACACGAACAAGATCCGGCAGACGCGGCGCGACATTGCGCGCGCGCTGCTGGTGCAATGCGAGCGCCGCCGGGGCGGCGGGGAGGCGCGGCCATGACGGAACGGAACCATCGCAAGGTGCGCGAGGGCGTGGTCGTGTCCGACAAGATGGACAAGACGCTGGTGGTGCGGATCGACCGGACGGTGCGGCATCCGCTGTACGACAAGTTCGTGACACGCTCCAAGAAGGTGCACGTGCACGACGCGGTGGGCGAGGCGAAAGAGGGCGACCTGGTGCGGATCATGGAGACGCGCCCGCTCTCCAAGACCAAGCGCTGGCGGTATCTGGAGACGGTGCGCAAGGCGCAGTAGCGGGGCGTAGTTGCGCAGCACCCCTCGATACGGCCTGCGGCCTGGTCGGGGCCGGGCGCTGCGCAACCACGGGAGGGGCGCGTGAGAGAAGAGGAGAGAGGGCGATGATTCAGACCAACACCATGCTGACGGTGGCGGACAATTCGGGGGCGCGCAAGATCAAGTGCATCCGCGTTTTGGGCGGTTCGCGGCGGCGCTATGCGCGCATCGGCGACATGATCCGCGCCTCGGTGCGGGAGGCGCTGCCGACCAGCGCGATCAAGAAGGGCACGGTGGTGCGGGCGGTGGTGGTGCGGACGACCAAGGAGCTGGCGCGGCCGGACGGGAGCACCATCCGCTTTGATTCCAACGCGGCGGTGCTGATCAACGAGACCAGGGACCCGTTGGGGACGCGCATCTTCGGGCCGGTGACGCGGGAGTTGCGGGACAAGAAGTACATGAAGATCATCTCGCTGGCGCCGGAAGTGCTGTAGTCGCGCAGCGCCTGGCCCCGAGTAGGCCGCAGGCCGTATCGAGGGGTGCTGCGGCGCGCAGCTGGGCAGGAATGGCTGCAGGGTCTGGTCGAAGGACCCGCCCACCCGGAGCGAGGCGGGGAGCGGAGGAGAAAGAGGACGGCGATGAAGATACGGCAGGGCGACGTGGTGAAAGTGGTGGCGGGACCGCATCGGCCCGCGGCGGGCAAGGGCGACAAGCTGGGGAAGGTGCTGCGGGTGGACCGGGAGCGCGGGCGGGTGGTCGTGGAGGGTGTGAACCGGCGGGTGCGGCACACGCGGCCCAATCCGCAGGCGGGTCAGCAGGGCGGCCGGTGGAGCGGGAGATGCCGACGCGGCGTCGAACGTGATGTTCTACTGTGACCGCTGCAAGAGCGGGCGCGCCTGCGCGCGCCGCGGCCAGACGCGGCTCAGGGTGCGCGCTGCGGCGCGGAAACACGTTTGAGCGCGAGGAGAAGAGGTGGAACGCGAATCGAGAAACTCTACAGGGAGAAGGCGCCGGCGCTGATCGCCCGCCTCGGCTACGCGAATCCCAACCAGCTGCCGCGGCTGTCCAAGATCGTGGTCAACATGGGGGTGGGGGAGGCGGCGCGGACCCGAAGATGCTGGAGGCGCTGGCGCAGGGGCTGGCGCAGATCACCGGCCAGAAGCCGATCATCACCAAGGCGGGCAAGTCGATCAGCAACTTCAAGTTGCGCAAGGGCATGCCGGTGGGGGCGAAGGTCACGCTGCGCCGCCATCGCATGTACGAATTCTTCGACCGGCTGGTGAACATCGCGATTCCGCGCATCCGGGACTTCCGGGGATTGTCGCCCAAGCAGTTCGACGGGCGCGGCAATTTCGCCATGGGCCTGACCGAGCAGTTGATCTTCCGGAGATTGAGCACGACAAGATTGTGCGCGTGCAGGGCATGCACGTGGCGATTGCGACGACGGCGAAGACGGACGAGGAGGGCGGGTTTCGTTGCGGCTCCTTGGGATGCCGTTCGGACGTAGTTGCGCAGGGTGCTGCGTAACGACCGGCCGGGCGCAGCACGCTGCGCAACTACGGCGGAGCAGCACGGCGCGGGGTGAAAGAAGCGAGGTATACGGAATTGGCCAAGAAGTGTCTGAAGATCAAGGCGTCGAGGCGGCCCAAGTTCCGGGTGCGCGGCTATCATCGCTGCCAGTTGTGCGGGCGGCCGCGGGGCTATTATCGCAAGTTCCAGATGTGCCGCATCTGCCTGCGCAACCTGGCGCTGAAGGGCGAGGTCCCCGGCGTCGCCAAGGCCAGCTGGTAAGGCATCCAGAAAGGGACGGAGAAGGCATAGATGAGCGTGAGCGACCCGATTGCGGACATGTTGACGGCGATCCGCAACGCCAACAACAACTACCACGAGAAGGTGGAGGTACCGGCCAGCCGGCTCAAGCAGGGGATCGTGGAGATCCTCAAGCAGGAGGGGTTCATCCGCAACTACCGGCTGATCGACGACCACCGGCAGGGGATACTGCGGATTTACCTGAAGTACGGGGCGGACAAGAAGCGGGCCATCAACCGGATCGAGCGGGTCAGCCTGGCCAGTGTACGGCGATACGCGGGCAAGGGGGAGATTCCCAAGGTGCGGGGCGGGTTGGGCGTGCTGATCCTGTCCACCAATCGAGGTCTTATGAGCGACGCGGCGGCGCGCAGGGCCGGCGTGGGCGGCGAACTGTTGTGCCGGGTGTGGTAGTGCGATGTCAATTCGAGCGAAGCGAGGAATCTTGCTCGGCAGGAGAGGCGGTCGGGGAGGGGATTTCTCGCTTCGCTCGAAATGACAAATGCACTTGAAGTGACAGGTACGCTCGAAACGACAGGTGCGCTCGGAATGACAAGTGCGCTTGAAGTGACAGGTGCGCTTGAAGTGACAGGTGCGCTCGCAAGGACAGGCGTGGAGGAGTAAGAGAACATGTCGCGCATCGGCAAAATGCCCATTCCCATACCGGCCGGCGTCTCGGTGCAACTGGGCGCGGACCGGGTGGAGGTCAGGGGTCCGCGGGGACAATTGTCCCATCCCATCCTGCCCAAGACGCGACTGTCGATGGAGGGCGGGGCGGTGGTGGTGACGCGGGAGGACGACAGCAAGGACGCGCGGGCGCAGCACGGCTCGATGCGGGCGCGGCTGGCCAACCTGATCACGGGCGTGACGGCGGGGTACGAGAAGCGTCTGGAGGTGCAGGGGGTCGGCTACACGGTGGAGGCGGCGGGTCCCATGCTGAAGATGCGGCTGGGCTTCTCGCATCCGGTGGAGTTCGCGCTGCCGGAGGGGATATCGGCGAAGGTGGAACGCAACGTGGTGATGCTGACGGGGATTGACAACCAGCTTCTGGGCGAGACGGCGGCGCGCATTCGGCGCATCCGTCCGCCCGAGCATTACAAGGGCAAGGGCATCCGGTACGCGGGGGAGCGGGTGCGCATCAAGGAAGGCAAGAAGAACGCGTAACCGCGAAAATTGGGGTCAGCGCCTGATTTTCCGGCGCGAGGGCGGAATCATACGGGGTAGATGAGGAAAATTAGGCGCTGACCCTAATTTTCGCCAGGGAGAAGAGACGGTGGGCATGGTGAAGCAGAAGCAGTTGACGCCGCGGCAGCGCCGGCACGCGCGCGTGCGCAAGAAGATCGCGGGGTTCCCGAGCGGCCGCGGCTGGTGGTGTTTCGCGCTGAAGCACATCTCCGCGCAGGTGGTGGATGATACGACGGGCGGACGTTGTGCGGCGACCAGCAACCGCAAGGGCTTTGACGCGCCGGGCGGCAACCGGCAGGGCGCGGAGCGGGTAGGCGAGGAGCTGGCCAAGGCGGCCCTGGCCGCCGGAATTACCCGCGTGGTGTTCGACCGCGGGGGGTATCTGTATCATGGGCGGTGAAGAGTCTGGCGAGGCGGCGCGCAAGGCGGGCCTTGAGCTCTAGAAGGAGAGGCGGACCGGCATCAGCAGCAGCAACGTTACGAAACGGCCTCCGACCGCGCGAGCGGGGCGAGCGAGGAGCGGCGCGACGAGCGCCGCGCCGAGGACGGGCTGTTCGAGAAGATCGTCCTGATCAACCGCGTAGCAACGTAGCTAAGGGCGGCCGCAACTCCGCTTCTCGGCTTTGGTCGGTGGGCAACGGGCCGGCCAGTTGGGCGGGACTGGGCAAGGCGCGCGAGGTGCCCGAGGCGGTGGCCAAGGGGCGCGAGCAGGCGATCAAGAACATGCAGACGATCAACCTGAAGGGGACGACCATCCCGCACGAGGTGTTGGGCGTGTACGGAGCGGGGCGGGTGCTGATGCGACCGGCGTCGCGCGGCACCGGCATCAAGGCGGGGGGCGCGGTGCGGGCGCTGGCGGAGGCGGTGGGCGTGCGCGACATCCTGACCAAGTCGCTGGGCAGCAACAATCCGATCTCGATGGTGCGGGCCGCGCTGGCGGGGTTCTCGCAACTGTCCGACATCCAGGAAGTGCGCGCGCTGCGGGGCGTCGCGGGTCCCGAGGAGAAAGACAAGGACAAGGGAGAGAAAGCCTGATGGTGGAGCGAGCCCTGGAGATTACGCTGCGCAAGAGTCCGGTCAGCCGCGTGCCCAAGCATCGGCGCACGCTGGAGGCGCTGGGCCTCTCCCGGCCGGGACGCCGCGTGGTCAAGAAGGACACGCCGCAAATCCGCGGCATGGTAGCCCAGGTGAGTTATCTGGTGGAAGTTCGGGAAGTGGAAGCGCCCGGGCCGACCGCCGTAAAGGAGTGATGAAGGTGAGACTGGGAGAGATACCGGCGCCTGGGCGCAAGCGCAAGCGGCGAGTAGGCCGGGGCATCGGCTCGGGGCGAGGCAAGACCTGCGGTCGGGGCAGCAAGGGCCAGGGGGCGCGCGCCGGCTCGGGGGTGAAGGCGTGGTTTGAGGGCGGGCAGATGCCCTTGGCGCGCCGTCTGCCCAAGCGGGGCTTCAACAACAAGAATTGGAAGCGCAAGGTGGCCGTCGTCGGCCTGGGCCAGCTCAACGTATTCCCGGCGGGGACGGAAGTCACGCCGGAGCTGTTGGAGCGCGAGGGATTGGTGAAGGGGCGCTACGAGGCGGTCAAGCTCCTGGCGACGGGGGAAGTGGATCGCGCGCTCACGGTCAAGGTGCACGCGGCCAGCGCGGCGGCGGAGGAGAAAGTCAAGGCGGCGGGCGGCGCGCTTTCGCGCCTGCCGGCCGCCGGAGCCTAGACGCTTATGTTCGAGAAAATTCTCAACATCTTCAAGATCCCCGACCTGCGCCGCAGGGTGATGTTCACCCTGGGGCTTTTGGTCGTGTTGCAGCTGGGCAAGTTCATCCCCGTGCCCGGCGTGGATGTGACGCGCATCTTCCATCCCACCGACGCGACGACCACCAACCCGCTGTTCGGGCTGGTGGACCTGTTTACCGGCGGGGCGTTTTCGATGCACTCGATTTTCGCCCTGGGCGTCATGCCCTACATCACCGCCAGCATCATCCTGCAGCTTTTGACGGCGGTGATTCCCTACCTGGAGCAGCTTTCCAAGCAGGGCGAGGAAGGGCGCAAGAAGATGACGCAGTACTCGCGCTACATGACGGTGGGCATCACCTTCATCCAGGGCGCGATGTTCGGCTACTCGACGGCGTTCGCGGCCAACCCGGTGATCATGGTGGGCCACTGGTCGTTCATTTTCACGTGTGCGGTGCTGATGACGACGGGGACGATGTTCATCATGTGGATGGGGGAGCAGATCACGGAGCGGGGGATCGGCAACGGGATTTCGCTGATCATCTTCGTGGGGATCATCTCGCGGCTGCCGGTGACCATCTCGGGGATCGTGGACCAGTTGGACCAGGGGAGCATCAACTGGATGCAGATTCTCTTTCTCGTGGGCCTGTTCGTAC
Source organism: bacterium (assembly GCA_015075175.1). Taxonomy (GTDB): domain Bacteria; phylum Hinthialibacterota; class Hinthialibacteria; order H5-UNCL2; family H5-UNCL2; genus H5-UNCL2. The sequence goes on along the minus strand of JABTUV010000025.1, from coordinate 19,532 downwards.
TGATGGTGATGGCGATCGTGCTTCTGAACGAGGGGCAGCGGCGGGTGGCGATCAAACACGGGCGGCGCATGGTGGGCAGCCGGATGTACGAGGGGCGGGTGCACTATCTGCCCATCCGCATCAACACGGCGGGCGTGATTCCCATCATCTTCGCCAGTTCGATCCTGATGTTTCCGGCGGTGATTTTGGATTTCGTGCGGGTGAGTGAGAGCAACGTTTTCATCGACGTGCTCAATTACGTCAAGTACATGATGTCGCCGGGGCATCCGGTGCACGAGGTGCTGTACGGGGCGCTGATCGTGTTTTTCTGCTATTTCTACACGGCGATCATGTTCAACCCGAAGGACGTGGCGGAGAACCTGCAGAAGCACGGGGTGGCGATTCCGGGGTATTCCAGCGGGAAGCGGACGGAGGAGTACATCCAGAAGATACTGGAGCGGGTGACGCTGCCGGGGGCGGTTTTTCTGGCGTTGGTGGCGATCGTTCCGGACGTAGTGATTGCGCAGATGCCGGCGTTCCAGATGATGCAGTTGTCGTCGTTTCTGGGGGGCACGTCGCTGATCATCGTGGTGGGGGTGGCGCTGGACACGGTGCGGCAGATCGAGAATCATCTGCGCATGAGGAATTACGAGGGATTTCGGACGGGGACGGTGCTGGCGCGGCGCCGCCGCAGCACGTTTTAGGTCGGGAGGCCGGGAGGCCGCGCCATGCGGGTGGTGCTGGTGGGGCCGCCGGGCGCGGGCAAGGGGACGCAGGCGGCGCGTGTCGCGGCGCGCTACGGCCTCGCCCACCTGTCGACCGGCGACCTGTTGCGCGAGGCCATCCGGGAAGAGACGCCGCTGGGACGCTTGGCGCAGGGATACCTGGAGGCGGGTGAACTGGTCCCCGACGAGGTGGTGACGGACCTGGTCGCGGAGCGGCTGTCGCGGCCGGAAAGCGAGCGCGGGTTTCTCCTGGACGGTTTTCCGCGCACCCAGGCGCAGGCGGTGGCGCTGTTGGACTTTCTGTCGCGGCGCGGGCAGCGCCTGGACGCGGTAGTGCTCTTGTCCGCGGGCGAGGAGGCGTTGGTTCGGCGGCTGGCGGGCCGCTGGACGTGCCCGGTGTGCGCGCGGGTCTATCACGAGGCGTCGCGCCCGCCGCGCGTGGCGGGCCGCTGCGATGACGACGGCGCCGCGTTGGTGCAGCGGCCGGACGACGCGCCCGAGACCATCCGGCGCCGGTTGGCGGTGTATCACGGCCGGACCGAGCCCATGTTGGCGGAGTTTCGCCGCCGCGGCCTCCTGCATTCCGTGGCGGCGGAAGGGGACATCGAGACCACCTTCGCCCGGATCGTGGAGACGCTGGAGAAGGTGAGGCGCGAGGCGTGATCGACATCAAGTCCGAAGCGGACCTGGAGCGGATGCGCGCAGCGGCGCGCGTGGTGGTGTCGGTCCAACTCGAACTGGAGAAGTGGGTGCAGCCGGGGGTGACCACGCTGGAGCTGGACCGGCTGGCGGAGAAGGTGATCCGGGAGGCGGGGGCGCGCCCCGCCTTCAAGGGGTATCGGGGATACCCGGCCACGCTTTGCACCAGCATCAACGAACAGGTGGTGCACGGCATCCCGGGGCCGGTGGTGTTGAAGGAGGGCGACATCGTCAGCCTGGACGTGGGGTGCGAGCTGGCGGGTTTTTACGGCGACATGGCGCGCACGCTGCCGGTGGGGAGGATTTCGCGGCGGGCGGAGCGGCTGTTGCGCGACACGCGCGCCAGCCTGTACGCGGCCATCGACAGGGTGAAGGAGGGAGGGCGCGTGTCGGACGTGTCGCGGGCGGTGCAGGATTACGCGGAGGCGCGGGGTTACGGGGTGGTCAAGGATTTCGTGGGCCACGGCATCGGGCGCAACCTGCACGAGGAACCGCAGGTACCCAATTTCGTAGGCGCGGGCGGACGCGACGTGCGCCTGAAGGCGGGCATGGTGCTGGCCATCGAGCCGATGCTGAACCTGGGAAGCGACGCGGTCGAGGTGCTGCCGGACCGCTGGACCGTGGTGACGCGGGACAAGAGCCTGTCGGCGCATTTCGAGCACACGTGCGTGGTGACGCACGACGGGCCGGAGATTCTGACGTGGATGCCCACGCCGGAGGGCATCTAGAGAGGTTGGGATTCACCCATCCGCGGCCGATGGCGGGTGAAGCCGACCCTATGTACAGCAAGGAGCGGTATGTCGAAGAAGGATGTGATCGAGGTCAAGGGGACGGTGGTGGAGCCGCTGCCCAACGCGATGTTTCGCGTGGACCTGCCCAACGGACACCGCGTGCTGGCGCATCTTTCAGGCAAGATGCGGCTGCACAATATCCGGATACTGCCCGGCGACGAGGTGACGTTGGAGCTGTCGCCCTACGATCTGACGCGCGGCCGCATCATCTATCGACAGAAGTGAGAGGGAGAGAGAGATGAAGGTGAAGGCATCGGTGAAGCCGATCTGCAACAAGTGCAAGGTGATCCGGCGGCACGGGGTAGTGAGGATCATCTGCGAGAATCCCAAGCACAAGCAGCGGCAGGGATAGGAAGGGAGCGGGAAGATGGCACGGATCGCGGGAGTGGACCTGCCGCGCGAGACGCGGGTGGACATCGGGTTGACGCGCATCTACGGGATCGGGCGGGCGTTGAGCCAGGAAGTGCTGAAAATGGCCAACGTGGACGGCGCCAAGCGGGTGCGGGAGCTGACGGAAGAGGAGATCAACCGGATTTCGGGCGTGCTCAACAAGGAGTGCGTGGTGGAGGGCGACCTGCGGCGCGAGGTGGCGATGAACATCAAGCGGCTGATGGACATCGGCTGCTATCGGGGGCTGCGGCATCGGCGCGGGCTGCCGGTGCGGGGCCAGCGCACGCGTTCGAACGCCCGCACCCGCAAGGGTCCGCGCAAGACCGTGGGCGCCAAGAAGAAGACGACGTAGTCGGGAGACCATTACAGGAGAGGCATGCGCATGGGGAAGGACAAGGCCGTCAAGGGCAAGGCCGTCAAGACCAGGAAGAAGGAACGCAAGAACGTTCCCAAGGGGGTGGCGCACATCCAGGCGACCTTCAACAACACCATCATCACCATCTCGGACGTGGCCGGGAACGTGATCGCGTGGGCGAGCGCGGGAGGGATGGGGTTCAAGGGGAGCCGCAAGAGCACGCCGTTCGCGGCGACGGTGACGGCGGAGGCGTGCGGCAAGAAGGCGATGGAGTGCGGGATGAAGTCGCTGGAGGTGTCGGTGAAGGGGCCGGGTGCGGGCCGGGAGGCGGCCATCCGGGCCCTGCAGGCGATCGGCATGGCGATCACGGTCATCAAGGATGTGACCCCGATTCCGCACAACGGGTGCCGGCCGCCCCAACGGCGCCGCGTCTAGCCCGAAAAGGAGAGAAGGAAGAGGATCATGGCGAAATACACGGGACCCGTCTGCCGGCTTTGCCGGCGCGAGCGGACCAAGCTTTTTCTGAAGGGGAGCCGCTGCTTTGACTCGAACAAGTGCGCGGTAGACAAGCGGAGTTACGAGCCGGGCATGTTCGGGGCGCGGGGACGCTTCGGGCGCAAGCAGACCGACTACGGGGTGCAGTTGCGGGAACGGCAGAAGGCGCGGCGCATGTACGGGGTGCTGGAGAAGCAGTTCCGGCGGCTGGTGCAGGAAGCGGTGAATATGCGCGGGGTGGCGGGCGAGAACATGTTTCGCCTGTTGGAGTCGCGGCTGGACAACGTGGTGTTCCGGCTGGGGTTCGCGGTCAGCCGTGCGCAGGCGCGGCAGCTGGTGCGGCACGGCCATCTGACGCTGAACGGACGACGAGTGGACATTCCCAGCCACGAGGTGAAGGTGAACGATACGGTGGCGATCGCGGAGGAGAGCCGCGAGCTGGCGGTGATCGTGGACGCGATGCAGGTTTCGGCGGCCTCGGGTCTGCCGCCGTGGGTGGTGCGGGACGACGCCGGATTCTCGGGCAGCCTGACGCGCCTGCCGCGGCCGGAGGAGATCGGGGCGCCCGTGGATCCGCAGCAGATCATCGAGTTGTACTCGCGCTAGGCCGGTCGGGAGCGCGTCCGTTTTTTTCGGGCCAGCCCAAGAAGGAGAGATCGAAGATGAAGTTCAAATCGGTCGTGATGCCCAGAAGGGTCGAGCATCTGGGGGGCGCGGATGCGGCCCACTACGGTTGTTTCGTGGTGGAGCCCCTGGAGCGCGGCTTCGGGACCACGCTGGGCAACAGCCTGCGTCGCGTGCTCTTGTCTTCGCTGCAGGGGTCGGCGGTGGTAGGGGTGTCCATCGCCGGGGTCTTGCAGGAAATCTCGGCCATTCCCGGCGTCTCCGAGGACGTGACCGACATCGTGCTCAACCTGAAGGAGCTGGTGGTGCGGTCGAACTCGGACGAGGCGATCACGCTGCGGCTGTCGGCCAACAAGGAAGGGCCGGTGACGGCGGCGGCGCTGGAGGTTCCGGGCGACGCGGAGGTGCTGAATCCGGAACTGCACATTGCCACGCTGGACTCGGGGGCCAGCCTGAAGATGGAGATCAAGGTGGCGAACGGGCGGGGATATGTGGCGGCGGAGAAACACGGCGAGCTGGGGCTGGGTCCCAACGCGATACCCGTGGACGCGAACTTTTCGCCCATCCGCCGGGTGAAGTACCGGGTGGAGGACACGCGCGTCGGCGACATCATCGGCTACGACAAGTTGACCATGGAAATCTGGACCAACGGAGTGGTTTCGCCGGAGGACGCGCTCAGTTACGCGGCCAAGATTCTCAAGGACCATCTGCGCATTTTCATCACCATGGAGGAGGAGGAGCTGGCGGCGCCGCTTCCCCAGGAGGAGCCCAAGCGGGACGTCAATCCCAACCTGTGGAAGTGCGTGGATGAGCTGGAGCTGTCGATCCGGTCGTACAACTGCCTGAAGGCCGCCAACATCCGCACCATCGGCAAGTTGGTGCAGAAGACGGACCAGGAGATGCTGAAGTTCCGCAACTTCGGCAAAAAGTCGCTGCAGGAGATCAAGGAGCTGTTGGCCAAGATGGGATTGTCGCTGGGGATGACCATCACGGACCCGGAGCTCTTGGCCTTCATCGAGCGCGAGGAAGAGAAGCCCTGGCCGGACGCCGAATGGGACAACAAGTAGGAGAGAGTTGATCATGCGTCATCGTCGCGACCCTCGTAAACTGGGGGGGACCACGGATCGGCGCAAGCTGTTGCTGCGCAACCTGACGCGCTCGTTGATCATGAACGAGCGCATTCGCACGACGGTGCCGCGCTGCAAGGAATTGCAGCGTTTCATCGAGCCGTTGATCACGCGCGCGCGCAAGGACACGGTGCACAATCGGCGCATGGTGGGGCGGGTGGTGACGCGGCGGGACGCCTTGTCGGTGCTGTTCGACGAGATCGCGCCGCGGTTCGTGGAGCGTCCGGGCGGATACACGCGCATCATCCGGCTGGGGCAGCGTCCGACCGACGGGGCGGAGATGGGGCTGATCGAGTTCGTGGAGAAGGCCAAGGCGGCGGCGGAGCCGGCCGCCGAGACGGCCTAGGGCGCGGCCATGAAGCGTTCCCAGGGCGGCGGTTCCGGCGGATACGCTCCCGAGGCGCTGGGTTTCATCGTCGAGGCGCTGCACGCGGTCGTGAACGCATTGCCCGAGCCGCGCCACATCTCGGGCGCGGAACTCTTGGCGGGTGTGTGCCGCCTGGCGCGCGAGCGGTTTGACTTCTTGGCCCCGCTGGTTTTGCGGCGGTGGCGGCTGGAGCGCCCGCAAGACGTGGGCCGCGCCGTGTTCGTCTTGGTGCGCATGGGCGTGTTGAAACGGCGCCCCCAAGATTCCCCCGCCGACTTCGATCTCCCCGGTTCGCTCTGCGAGGAGATCCTCGCTCATCTGGACCACCTGTCGGAGCTGCGCGGGGAACTGGCGAATCTGGCGCCGCAGGGAGAAGAGTGGCGACCGCAGGCGGAAGGTCAAGTCGCCGAGTAACGTCGCTGCAGGGTGGTTGACTGCGAACCGCCGTCCTCTCGATATCCCTCGATACGGCCTTCGGCCTACTCGGGGCAAGGCGCGGCCCGAAGTCACCAGTGGGAACTCGAGCGGGAACTCGGCGGGCCGCTACTGGAGGACTCGGGTTATTTCTCTCGGTTCCAATCCTCGAAAGAGCGCCTGCCTTCGGGAGAGGTGGTCGTGACTCGGTACGCATCCCCCTTGGATTTTGCAGAGCAGATGGAGCGGGCGGGACGCGCCGGCCAGTTGTGGGGCGCGGTTCCGTTCGTTTATGAGGATGGAGCGGCGCGGGGCGCGCGGGGGATCGCCGTAAATACCGGCGGCGGGCTGTCTTTTACGCTTTTGCCGGATCGCGGGCTGGACGCCTATGATGCGCACTATTGCGGGACGCCGTTGGCGTGGCTATCGGCGGCGGGTCCGGTGCATCCGGCGTACTACCAAGAGAGCGGCGCGCTCATGCATCGCAGCTGGCCTGCCGGCCTCTTTTCCACCTGCGGCCTGCGCCACGCCGGCCAGGCGCTCACGGACGGGGGTGAATACTTCGGCCTGCACGGGCGTTACGCCAGCCTGCCCGCCGAGAACGTGACCATTCACGAAGACACGAGCGTCGATCCGCCGCAGCTGGTTGTGTCGGGCCGCGTGCGCGAATGTCAGCCCATCACCGGACCCAACCTGGTCAATCATCGCAGCATCACCGTGACCTTCGGTCGGTCCGAGTTCAAGCTGCGGGATTCCATCACCAACGAGGGGAATCGGGCGGAGGAGATTCTCGTCGTCTATCACCTCAATTTCGGCCATCCGCTCTTGTCGGAGCGGACGCGGCTGGCGGCGAAGGTGAAGCGTAGTTGGGGTTACAACGAGTTGACGCAGAGTGAGCTGGGGCGCTGGCGGGAGTATGGTCCGCCGGAGAGGGATTACGAGGAGCGGGTGTATTTCCACGAGCCGGAGGCGGACGGTGAGGGGCGCGCGCGCGTGTTGCTATACAATTCCAGGCTGGGCGACGGGTTGGGGGTGGAGATTTGCGTGTTGTGCCGCGAATTGCCGTACCTGTCGCAGTGGAAGATGCTCTCTCGGCGCGAGTACGTGACGGGGATCGAGCCGGGGACGGGGTTCGTACTGGGCCGCAAGAGGGAGCGTGAAGCGGGTCGATTGGTCAAGCTGCAACCCGGCCAGACTCATTCCATCGGCTTTACGCTGCTGGTGCATACGGGGGAGGACCTGGAGCAGGCGCGGGCGGAGATCGAGGGGTAGAGATAGAGGCAAAACCCGAGTTCTCGAGCAGGCCGTGAGCGGCCGAGGTGGATGCGAGCCGCCGTGCCTCTCGATACGGCCCCGAAGGTGTGTTTTCCTTCCAGTGGGGGCGTTTGGGCGGGGCCTACTCGAGGACGCGGCTTACATTTTCTCTATCGAAGTGCTGAATCGAGGACGCGGCTTACATTTTCTCTATCGAAATGCTGAATCGAGGACGCGGCTTACCTTATCTGCATCAAGGGGCTGAGTCGAGGACACGGCTTACTACGGCGGCCAGGAAATACCTGGCTTGGGAAGTCGGGCGCAGGCGCAGCACCCCTTGATACGGCCTTCGGCCCACTCGGGGCAAGGCGCTGCGCAACTACGGCGTCTTTATGCCAGGTAAAGCGTGGCCGACGTAGTACATTTTCTGCGTACTGCACCCACCCTTTAGAGTACTAAAGGGTGGCACCCGTTCCGTGATGCGTTCCGTCATTCGTTGCGGAGGCAGGCGACGCTGATGCGGACGGTTTCTTCGGTGACGCGGTTGTCGAGGCGGTAGGCGATGGTAGCGATGCGCGAACATCCCACCTGGCGGGCGACCTCGCGGATTTGCGCGTGGGTAGTGGGATCGACCCAGGGGGTGGGGTCTTTGACGTTGTGGAGGCGGATGTAATCCTCCAGGAAGCGCAGGATGCGCGGCAGGCGGCGCTTGGTGCGACGGACGACATCCTGGAGGGAGGCGCCGGCGCGGAACATGCTGAAGGCCTCCTCGCGGGCGCTGTCGAAGCGCTGCGGGGCGGGCGGCGGCTCCGGGCCGGCCGACTCGAACTGCGCGATGGCGGCGAGAAACCGGGCGCCGAACTCGCGGCACTTCTTCTCGCCGATGCCGCTGATGGCGAGCATGTCGGGCAGCGAGCGGGGGCGGCGTCGCACCATCTCCCAGAGGACCGCGTCGGAGAGGATCATGAAGGCGGGCACGTGCCGCTCGTCGGCGATGAAGCGGCGCAAGTCGCGCAAAGCGGCGAAGAGAGGGTCATCACCCTCGGCGGCGGCGCGTTCGCGGCGCACGCGCCGGGGAGGCGGCGGGGAGAGGAGGCGCGGCGTGGCCTCGCCGCGCAACAACTTCCGGCCCTCTTCGGTGATCTTGACGACCTCGAACGCTCCCTCCCGGGCCAGAAAGCCCTGCGCGCACAACTGCTCGATCCAGCCCTTGACGGTGGGGCGGGAGAAATCGCGCAGCAGTCCGTAGGTCGAGAGCTTGTCGTGTCCGTACTGGCGGATGCGCTCCTCCTCGGAGCCTGAGAGCACGCCGGCGACGTGGTCGGCGCCGAAGCGTTCCTGCACGCGGGCCACGCAGGAGAGGATCTTCTGGCCCAGGACGGTCGGTTCGGCCACGGGCGCGCGCTCGCCCACGCACACGTCGCAATTGGTACATTCCTCGGCGGCGGGTTTCTGTCCAAAATAGGAGAGGAGGGCGGCGCGGCGGCAGCGGGCGTCGGTGGTGAAGCGTTCCAGCGCGTGCAGGGCGGAGACGGCGCCGGGCTGTGCCTCCTCGGGCAGCTGGGACAACATGCGCTTCCAGAGCATCACGTCGGCGGTGGCGTAGAGGAGCACGCACTCCGCCGGCAGTCCGTCGCGTCCCGCGCGTCCGCTCTCCTGCTGATAATGCTCCAGGCTTTTCGGCATTCCCGCGTGCACCACGAAGCGCACGTTGGACTTGTCGATGCCCATGCCGAAGGCGACCGTGGCCACGATGACGCCGACGCGCTCGCGGCTGAAGTCCTCCTGGGCGCGCTTGCGGTCCCAGTCGGAGAGTCCCGCGTGGTACGGCGCCGCCTGGTAGCCCGCGTCCAACAGCTTCTGGCACAGGTTGTCCACGTCCTTCCTGCGGATGCAATAGACGATGCCCGACTCCCCCTTGTGCCGGTCGAGGACTTCGCGCACCTGCGAGAAGCCGTCGTGGCGGTGCTCGGCGCGGTAGAAGAGATTGGGGCGGTCGAAGCTGCCGACGAGCACGGCGGGATCGCGCAGGCGGAGTTGCTCGATGATGTCGCGCTGCACGGGCGGGGTAGCGGTTGCGGTGAAGCCGGCGAGACCGAGGGAGGGGAACTCCTCGCGCAGGCGGGAGAGGAGTCGATACTCGGGCCGAAAGTCGTGGCCCCACGCGCTGATGCAGTGCGCCTCGTCGATGGCGATGTAGGCGAGGCGGACTTCGCGCAGGAAGTCGAGGAAGGGGCGCGTGACCAGGCGCTCGGGCGCGACGTAGAGGAGCTTGACGGCGCCCTCACGGATGCGCTGCACGGCCTGCCGGCGCTCAGCGGGCGAGAGGCTGCTGTTCAGGCACGCGGCGGGGACGCCGCAGCCGGCCAGCGCGTCCACCTGGTCCTTCATGAGCGAGATGAGGGGAGAGACCACGACCGCCAGGCCGTCGGTAGTGAGGACGGGCGCCTGGTATCAGAGCGACTTGCCGCCGCCGGTCGGCAGGACCACGAGGCAGTCGCGTCCCGCCAGCAGGTGATTCATGCTCTCCTCCTGCAGCGGCAGGAAGGAGGCGTAGCCCCAGTATTTCCGCATGACTTCGCACAGCTCAGGCATGGCGCAAGGCCTTCACACGTTCGGGATGGATTGCAGGATCGACCACAAGGCCGCGGGGAGGATAGAACAGAAGGTGGGGGGCTGCAAGGGCGGCGCCGGGGGGTACGACTGCTCGGAAAACGGATGGTCCCGGACAAGTCTGGAGAAAAGAAGAACCGAGTCCTCGAGTAGCGGTCCGACGGATGGCCCGCGTCGAGGGGAAATGCAGCCTCGGGCCGCGCCTTGCCCCGAGTAGGCCGAAAGCCGTATTGAGGGACATCGAGAGGACGGCTTTGATGCGGGCAAGTCGGCGCCAAGCCGCCGTGGCCTCTCGATTCGGCCCCGAAGGGACCTCTTGCCTCTCACGAGAGTACTCGGCGGGGCCTACTCGAGGACACGGCTTGCATTTGCATGTTCCGCTGGAAAGAAACAGTGCCACATGGGTGACTGTCCCAAGCGCGCGCGTCCCTCACCCGTCTCTCACGGGTCGTTCCAGGTCACTTCGACGCGCCGGCGGCCGTCGGCGCGCGGTAGGCGGATGGCCAGGCGGTGTTGGTGCTGGTGGAACGTATACGCGCCGGCGTCGGGTGGTTGGGCGGAAGACCGCAGGCGCGCACCGTCTACCCGTACCGCCGTCGGCGCGGGGCACTGCGAGACGACGCAGTCGAAGGGCTGTTGCGCAAGATACTGCAATTCAAACCGGGCGCCGTTCTCGTCGATGGTCGCACCGTGTACCCGCGCGCGGGTAGCCAGGTGCAGGGTCAGCCCCTTGTGGCGCAGCACGCGCGCGTGAACGGCGCGGCCGTCGCTCATGCCCTCCGACAGGAGCAGGCAGTCGTGGATGCGCATGGGGCCGATCATGGCGGCGAAGGCGGTGTTGGTCTCCAGATGCCAGGAGTCGGGCAGAAGCCCGGTGTAGGGCGATTTATCCATCTGCTGCCAGCGGGCGCTGGAGAGCACCCCCTCGACGGCCGTGCGCAAGAGGCGCAGCGTGTCGGGCGGAAGCTCCGATTCATGCTCCGTGCACAATTCGAGGACCGCCTCGGCCCATACGAGACCGCACCATTGCACCGGATGGCCGTACCAGGGGACGACGTAGAAGGACGTGCCGAAGACGGGGATGGCGGCGTAAGGCGTGACGCGGCGCGCGGGATTCTCATAGCAGTCCGTACCGGAAAGGACGAAGACTTTCGAGGGCCGGCCGCGGATGCCGTTGACGAGGGCGGTGGTGGGCTCGGGCGCGAGGGGCGCGGGCCAGAGATAAATGAAGGGCAACCCCGCGCGCGCCCAATCGACGGCGGCGTCGAGCAGGCGGCGGTCGCCGAAGAGTTGGTAGCCCATGCGGAAACACGCGCAGGCGTGGCCGGCGGCGTTGAGGTCGGGGATGTCCTTGTGGACTTCCCAGGTCTGGGCGCCGGCGGGGATGCGAAAGGGCGACATGGCGGCCAGCGCGCGACTGGCGGCGGCGACGACGGCCGGCTCGCCCCAGAGGAGCGCGTGTTCGAGCAGGGGACGCGCCGCGACGGCGCACACGCCGACGTTGGTGGTGCCGTCGCGCCCGAGGCTGTCGGCCTCGCCGTCGGAGTAGTCGCGGGTCTTCTTCTTGATCTCTTCGCTTTCGCGGTAGAGCCACGTGCCGTCAGGCTCCTGGGTCTGCAGTTGGGGCGGCAGGCGCGGGGCGGCGTCGGCAAGGCGGCCGAGAAGGTCGATGAGCGGCTGCTGCAACGTCTGGTCGGTGTGGGCCAGCCAGGTGGCGTCGCCGGTGCGATGGGCGTAAGAGAGCAGCCGCGCGATGAAGTCGTCGTTTCGGCGCGGCGTTTCGCCGAGTCCCCAGTGGATGGTCCAGCCCTGGCCCGGCTCGTAGAGCGTGTCGCGGAAGCCGATCATGCAGATTTCTTCCGTGCGCGTGGCGTCGTGGGGTGGAGGTGGGACTTCGGGCAGGCCGAATTGGCGCGTCCAGGCCTCGACGGCGTCGAGGGGACTCTTAGCCTGGGGCGAAATGAGAATCCGGCTCTCCAGCGCAATCTTGCCCAGTTCTCGAAGCGGAAGGCCGCGGCGGGCGGCGCGCTGGTTTTTCTCCGTTCCTTCCGGCCCGCCGGGGACGAAGAGCTGCATGAGATGATTGTCCTGGCTGTCGATGAAGTTGGGAGAGGCGAAGAGGGCGGCGGGCAGGCGATGTTCGCCCGCCCAGGGTTGCATCGGGTCCCAGAGCAGCGCGACCAGGGCCGCATCGCTCTCTACGGCCATGAGGGGAACCGTGATCCAATAAGCCGGCGGCACGCTGCGGGGAGCGAAGCGCCGGCCGATGATGTCGGCGCGCGAGGAAGGCTCGTTTGCATCCAGATATTCGACGCCGGGAAAGAGGGCCGCGCGCTTGGATGCGCCGGGCACGAGCAGCGTGGGACCGGAGAAGTGCAAGAGGGTGGCCGCCGTCGCGTCGGCGCTCAACTCGGCTCGACACCGGACGATGTCGTCGCTCAGGGTGAAAACCAGCGCGACGCGCAGATGGGGCGTGGAGTCGTCGTATAGCGTCAGGCTGTTATTGAGTTCGCTGCGGGGAAAGTGGAGGTCGCGCATCTGGAAGGGTTCGCCGAGGGCCAGCCGCGCCAGGGGGCGGGCCAGCGCCACGAGTTGCCACTGGTCCCCGGCGCGCGCAAAGAAGCACATTTCCCTTCCCTCGCGCACGCCGAGGCCGATGCGGCCGTTGTGCATCTCGGGGCCGAGCGGAGGTTGGGAAAGGACGATGGCCGTCTCGGCGGAGGCGAGCAATTCGCCCGTGGCGTCGCAGAGGCGTGCCGAGAGCCGGCAGAGGCGGTCGTTGCCGGCGGTGAGGCTCCAACGGGCGGCGGCCACGTCGCCGTGGCGCAGGTCGGGAAGCGACTGGTCAACCGGATCGTGCAGCGCTGCTCCTTCTACGGTCAGTTTGACGAGCGGCGGCTCGCCCGACACGGGCCCACCGGCGTTGCGCACGACCACGCGGGCCGTGAAGGGGGCGCCTCTGTCGATGAAGGTGCGATCCGGCGCCAGCGAGTCGATGCGATAGAGGGGCGCCAGTTCCACCAGTTCGATCCAATCGATTTCGACGCGCGCGCCGACGGCGGGATTGACGGGGTCCAGCCGCAGCATGGTGAGGGCGCCGCTCCAGCCTTCCACGCCGATCAGGGAGAGTTCGTGCGTGCGCCACTGGTTGTCGCCGGGGACGCGAAAAGAGGGGATCTCGCGTCGCGCCGGATCGGGCGAGTCGGTCGTCGAGAAGTAAAGCTGCGTGCGACCTTCGCGGGTACTGCGCAGGTGGACGCGCAGGAGATGGGCGCGAGCGGCGGGCAGGCGCGCCGCATCGACGGTGATGTAGGCGTCCTCGCCGGCAGTCGTGAGGCGCAGCAGGCCGTTCGCGGCCTGGAAGTCGGACACGTGGTGGGTGGGGCGCCAGCCTTGCGTGCCGGTGGTGAAGTCCCAGCGCCGGAGGACGCTGTCGTCGCACCACGTTGCCGGCAGGCACAGGAAGGTCAGCCACATCCACCGCAATCCAAGATTCATGGCGCCGTCCTTCTTCCTCCGATGTGTCAAACACTATACGTTTACCGCCGGCAAGAGGCAACGGAGCGGGTGCGGAGTCGGTTTCCCTCCCTTGCCGCCGCATCTGTCATTTCGACCGAAGGGAGAAATCTCTGGCGCCGCCGCCAGGTCAGTTTGCGCCAGCCGGAAGATTTCTCCCTTCGGTCGAAATGACAGGGGCGGTCCCGGGAGAAGAAGTGCAACCGCCCGCGGTGGATTCCGGCTGCGCGTGCGTGTATGATGACTCTTTCTGGTCAGTTTCGACGGAGGGGACGAGATGCGCGCATTGAGGGCGATGTTCACGACGGTGCTGCTGGTCGTTGCGGGCCTGGCGGCGCGGGGCGAGGACGGTTACGAGGCATGGCTGCGCTATCGGCCGATCGACGATCCCGCGCGGCTGGAGTATTGCCGGACGTACTGCAGGGAGATTGTCATTTCCTCTCCCAGCCGCGAGTGGGACGCGGCGACGCGCGAGCTGGTGCGCGGGCTTTCAGGACTGCTGGACCGGCGGGTCGCGGTGCTCGGTGCACCGACGCAGTCGGGCGCCGTGATTCTGCTCGTGAAGAGGAGCGACTTGTCGCTCTTGTCGGTGGATGAACGCGAACGGGTGCGCATCGCGGAGGGCTTCATCATCCTCTCGACGCAGGTAGAGGGAAAGTCCGTCACGGTCATCTCCGCCGAAACGCAGCGCGGGCTTCTATACGGCGTGTTTCACTTTCTGCGGCTGGTAGCCACGGGAGAGCCGCTGGAGGGGCTGTCGATCAGCCAGCAGCCGGCGATGCCGCTGCGCATGATCAATCACTGGGACAACCTGAATGGAGTGGTGGAGCGCGGATACGCGGGACGCTCGATATTTCGCTGGGACCAGTTGCCCATCGGCGACTCGCGCTACACGGACTACGCGCGCATGTTGGCGTCGGTCGGGATCAACGCGATCGCCGTCAACAACGTCAACGCGGCGGTGGAGGTGCTTCGGAGCGACATGCTGGAGAAGGCGGCGGTTCTGGCGGAGCACTTTCGCGAGTACGGCATCACCCTGTATCTGTCGGTCAATTTCGCCAGTCCCATGCGGCTGGGCGGACTCTCGACGGCGGATCCGGCGGACCCTGCCGTGCAGGGCTGGTGGAAGGCGAAGGCGGCAGAGATCTATCGGCTGATACCCGACTTCGGGGGGTTCCTGGTGAAGGCGAACTCGGAGGGGCAGCCGGGGCCGCTGGACTACGGGCGCACGCATGCGGAAGGGGCGAACATGCTGGGGCGGGCGCTGGCGCCGCACGGCGGAAGCGTGATCTGGCGCGCCTTCGTCTATAATCCCAGGATGGCCGACCGCGCCATGGAATCGTATCGCGAGTTCGCGCCGCTGGACGGCCGCTTCGACGCCAACGTGGCGGTCCAGATCAAAAACGGTCCCATCGATTTCCAGATTCGCGAGCCGGTCCATCCGCTGTTCGGGCAACTGGCGCGCACCAATACCGTGCTGGAGCTGCAGATCACGCAGGAGTACACGGGCCGGAGCACGCATCTTGTCTATCTTGTTCCCACCTGGAAGGAAGTGCTCGACTTCGACACGTACACGGCGGGGCGGGGGACGACGGTTTCGCGCGTCATCGCGGGGCGGGTGTTTCCGTACCGGATCTGCGGCATGGCGGGAGTCTCCAACGTGGGGCAGGAGCGCAACTGGACGGGTCATCACTTCGCCGCGGCCAATCTGTACGGTTACGGCCGGCTGGCCTGGGACCCCGAGCTTTCCGCCGAGAGCATCGCCGAGGAGTGGGCGCGGCTGACGTGGGGAAACGATCCCGTGGTCGTGAGGACGGTCGTGGACATGCTTCTGCCGTCGGCGGCGATCTATGAGAAGTACACGAGTCCCTTGGGCGTCGGAGTCTTATGCAACGGCAATCACTATGATCCGCGGCCGGCCAGTCGCGAGTATTTTCACCATGCCGACGGCCTGGGCGTGGGTTTCGACCGCACGCGCCGCAGCGGCAGCGGCTACACGCAGCAGTATCACGCCGTCAACACGCGGCGATTCGACTCGCGCGCGACCTGCCCGGAGGAACTGCTGCTGTTTTTCCATCACGTTCCCTATACGTATCGTTTGAAATCGGGCAAGACGGTGATTCAGCACATTTATGATACGCACTATGAAGGGGTGGAGGAGGCGCGGGGTCTTTTGGAGAAGTGGCTGGCCTTGGAGGGGAGGGTGAATCCGCAGCGTCATCGTGAGGTGCGTTTGCGGCTGGAGGCGCAGATCGCGCACGCGGAGAAGTGGCGGGAGGAGATCAACGGTTAATTTTTCGAGTTGTCGCGGATTGCGGATGAGCGGGGGCGTTTTTGAGGTGGGGAGAGGCCGCGGATTGGCGGGTTCCGGTCGCCGTGGCCTCTCGATACGGCCCCGAAGAGGGGTTTTCGCCCTTATGGGGGTGGTTCGGCGGGGCCTACTCGAGGACACGGCTTACATTTGCTGCGCATCCGAAAGACTCGAGGGCACGGCTTACCCTTCCTACATCAAGGGGGCACTCGAGGGCACGGCTTGCATTTGCTGCGCTTCCGAAAGACTCGAGGGCACGGCTTACCCTTCCTACATCAAGGGGGCACTCGAGGACACGGGTTACATTTGCTGCTTAACCGAGCGACTCGAGGACACGGCTTGCCTTGTACCTTACTGCAGTCCTGATGATGACTCGGCGGGCGGTTCGTCGTCTTTTTCGGCGAGGCGGGCGACGGCGCGCAGGCGGTCGCCTTCTTCCAGGCGGATGAGGCGGTAGCCCTGGGTGTTGCGGCCGATGATGCGCATCTGTTTTTCGTTCACGTCGGTGCGAATGGCGACGCCGCGCTGGGTGATGAGCATGACGTCGTCGCCGTCCACGACTTCGAGGATGCCGACGACCTTGCCGTTGCGTTCGCTGGTTTGAATGTCGATGACGCCGCGGCCGCCGCGGCGAATCTTGCGGTAGTCCTCGACGGCGCTGCGTTTGCCGTAGCCGTTTTCGGTGACGGAGATGAGCGTGGCGTTGGCGCGGGCCACAACCAGTCCGACCACTTCATCGCCATCCCGGAGGGTGACGCCGCGCACGCCGACGGTCCCGCGCCCCATCGAGCGCACGTCCTTCTCACTGAAGCGGATGGCCATGCCGTCGCGCGTGGCCAGGATGACGTCGTCGTCGCCGCCGGTCATGACGACCGAGAGGAGGCTGTCGCCCTCCTCCAGTTTGATGGCGATGATGCCGGCCTTGCGCGGATTGGCAAAGGCCGACAGCGGGGTCTTCTTCACCGTCCCACCCATCGTCGCCATGAACACGTAATGCCCCTCGTCGAACTCCTTCACCGGCAGCACCGCGGTAATCTTCTCGCCCTCGGCGAGCGGGAAGAGGTTGACGATGGGCTTGCCGCGGCTGGTCGAGGAGCCTTCCGGCACCTCGTACACCTTCAGCCAGTAGACGCGACCTCGGTTGGAGAAACAGAGGATGAAGTCGTGCGTGTTGGCGACGAACAGGCGGTCGACGAAATCATCCTCCTTCATGGCCGCCGCCTGGCGGCCGCGGCCGCCGCGGCGCTGGGCGCGGTAGTCGGCCAGCGCCTGGCGCTTGAAGTAGCCGCCGTGGGAAAGGGTGACGACGACGTCGGCCGGCGTGATCAGGTCTTCCAGGCAGAGGTCCTCGGCGTGCACCACGATCTCCGAGCGACGGGCGTCGCCGAACTGCTCGCGGATGGCCCGCAGCTCGTCGCCGATGATGCGGGTGATGCGCGCGGGATTGGCCAGGATGTCGAGCAGGTCGGCGATCTGCTCCATCACCTCCCGGTATTCCGACAGAATCTTGTCCTGTTCGAGGCCGGTCAGGCGCTGCAGGCGCAACTCGAGAATAGCCTGGGCCTGGGCGTCGGACAGGCGATAGCCCTGTCCGAACAGGCCGAACTCGGGCGACAGCCCCTCGGGCCGCGAGGACTGCGCATTGGCGCGCGCCAGCATCGCCTCGACCAGGGTCGAGCGCCAGGTGCGCGCCATCAGCTCGCGCTTGGCCTCGGGCGGCGCCGGCGCCGCCTTGATGAGGGCAATGATCTCGTCGACATTCGACAACGCGACCGCCAGACCCTCCAGGATATGGCCCCGTTCGCGCGCCTTGCGCAGCTCGAACACGGTGCGCCGCGTCACCACCTCGCGGCGGTGGGCCAGGAAAGCGTCGAGCATCTCCTTCAGGTTGAGCAGGCGCGGCCGGCCGTCGACCAGGGCCACCATGTTCA
The DNA here is from genome assembly GCA_015075175.1 of bacterium. Taxonomy (GTDB): domain Bacteria; phylum Hinthialibacterota; class Hinthialibacteria; order H5-UNCL2; family H5-UNCL2; genus H5-UNCL2. The sequence continues at coordinate 1,941 of JABTUV010000025.1, read as the reverse complement.
CCCCGAAGGTGTCCTGCAGCTGCGTCATCTTGTAGAGGTTGTTGAGCACCACCTCGGGCACTTCGCCGCGCTTCAGCTCGATGACCACGCGCATGCCGGACTTGTCGGATTCGTCCTGGATGTGCGAGATCCCCTCCAGCTTCTTCTCGTTCACCAGCTCGGCGATGCGCTCCAGCAGCGACTTCTTGTTCACCTGGTAGGGCAGCTCATCGACGATGATGGCCTGCTTGTTGCCTTTTTCCAGATCCTCGAAGTGCGTGCGCGCGCGCATGACGATGCGGCCGCGGCCAGTGAGATACCCTTCGCGCACGCCGGCTGTGCCGTAGATGATGCCGGCGGTGGGGAAATCCGGCGCCGGAATGATCCCGATCAGGTCCTCAATGCCCAGTTCCGGGTGGTCGAGCAGGGCCAGGCAGCCGTCCACCACCTCGTTCAGGTTGTGCGGCGGGATGTTCGTCGCCATGCCGACGGCGATGCCCGAACTACCGTTGATGAGCAGGTTGGGAATCTTCGCCGGCAGGATCAGCGGCTCGCGCTCGGAGCCGTCGTAGTTCGGCCCGAAATCGACGGTCTCCTTGTCGATGTCGGCCAGCAGTTCGTGGCCGATGCGTGCCATGCGGATTTCCGTGTAGCGCATGGCGGCGGCGTTGTCGCCGTCCACCGAGCCGAAGTTGCCCTGGCCGTCCACCAGCATGTAGCGCAGGCTGAAGTCCTGCGCCATGCGCACGATGGTGTCGTAGACCGCGGTGTCGCCATGGGGATGGTACTTGCCGATCACGTCGCCGACGATGCGCGCTGATTTCTTGTAGGCCTTGTTCCAGTCGTTGCCCAGCTCGTGCATGGCATACAGCACGCGCCGATGTACGGGCTTCAGTCCGTCACGCACATCCGGCAGCGCCCTGCCCTTGATCACGCTCATGGCGTAATCGAGGTAGGAATGCCGCATCTCCTCTTCGAGGCTGACCGGGAGGGTTTCTTTGGCGAATTGGATGGTCATCGAGCTGAGAACCGGAGACGGGAGGGAAATATCCCTGCCAAAAAGGTATAAGTTTATCATGCTCACCTTGGCCAAGGAGTCACCAGCCAAGCCCTATCCTCATTCAATTGTCGTTTCGACTACAAGTTGTAGGCCATTGGTTTTTGTGCTTAAATCCCAAAGACGAGTTGCCCGTGCCGGCTTGGCGTCCCGCCGGCAAACCATAACAATCACCAATCACATTGCCAGTGGAGGATGAACCCTTGAAACCCGCTAATCTGACCAATACCCTGCTTGCAGTCGCCCTCGGCCTGTCCGCCACGGTTGCAGGCGCACAAGTACCGAACAACGATGGCTACCTGTTCGACACGCGCGGACTTGTCGCCAAAAGCGGTTTCGGCCTGTGCTGGAAAACCACCCGCTGGACCCCGGCCATGGCCATCGCCGAATGCGATCCGGAACTGGTGAAAAAACCGGAACCCGCCGCTCCCGCCGCCCCTGCCGCTGCCCCGGCGAAGCCGAAAGCCTGCAACTTCACTTATTCCCTGCAGAACGATGCCACCTTCACCTTTGGCAAGGCCGATCTGAACGCGGCCGGCAAGGATCAACTCGACAAGAACGTGCTGGCAAAACTGGATAGCTGCGCCAGCGTCAAGCTGTTGCTGATTACCGGCCACACCGACCGCATCGGCGGCCACCAGGTCAACCAGAAGCTCTCCGAGAAGCGCGCCGACGCCGTCAAGGCCTACCTGGCCAGCAAGGGGGCCAAGGCGGATGCCGTCGAAACCATGGGCGCCGGCAAGACCCAGCCGGTGCCGGGCGTGAAATGCGACGACAAACTGCCGCGCAAGAAGCTCATCGAGTGCCTCGCGCCGAACCGCCGTGTCGTGATCGAAGTGCAGGGCCCGGCCAAATAAGCCAGCTCCGCAAACAAAACCCCGCCCTATTTCGGCGGGGTTTTTTTT
>JABTUV010000024.1 GCA_015075175.1 bacterium | reverse complement strand
AGAAGAACTACGCCGCTGAGCAGTGCGCTGGCCCCTGGATCCTCTCCATCGATGCGGACGAGCGCGTCTCGCCCCAGCTGGCCGCCGCCATCCAGCATGAACTGGCGGCGCCGCGCTTTTCCGCCTACCGCATCGCGCGCAGGAGCTACTTCATGAACCGCTGGATCAACCACTCGGGATGGTATCCCGACGCCAAGGTGCGCCTGTGGAGGAAGGGCGTGGGCCGCTGGGGGGGGTACAATCCGCACGACGACGTCAAGGTTGCCGGGCCGGTGGGAGAACTGTGCGGCGACATTCATCATTACGTGTACCGCGACGTGCAGCACAATTTGGAGACGATCGCGCGCTACTCCTCGATCATGGCCGACGAGCTTTACCGGCGCGGGCGGCGCGCGCGCCTGTGGGACCTTCTCTTTCGTCCGCCCCTGGTGTTCATCAAGAAGCTGGTGCTGCGGTTGGGGATGCTGGACGGCCGGGCGGGGCTTGTGATCGCGCTTATGAGCGCCTATTCCAGTTACGCCAAGTACGCGAAGTTGTGGGAGCGGCAGCGGGAGAAGCGAACGTGACGGAGCGCCTGCGCGTGCTGCACGTGTTGGCCAGCCGGCGCGCGACGGGCATCGCCGAGCCGGTGCTTTGCATGTGCGAGGCGCTGGCGGCGCGCGGCCATGCCGCCACCCTGGCCCTGCCCCGCGCGAGCAAGCTGGTCCGAGAGGCGCGGGCGCGCGGCCTTGCCGTCTGGGACGGATTGCGGCTGGCGAGCGGATGGAACTTCTTCTCGTACCTCTCCGACTTTCACCGCTTGCGCGCGTGCGCAGGCGATTGCGACGTGGTGCATTTGCATCATACGCGCACGCACTGGCTCGGCGGCCTGGCGCTGGGAAACCTGGCCGTTCGTCCCCTGCTCCTGGCCCACAATCACGATTCACATCCCCTGCGCGGCGATCTCCTGCATCGTCGGCTGTATGACCGGATGGACGGCCTCTTGGAGGTTTCCACCACGGCGTGTGCGGTAGATGCGCAGCGGCTGGCGCGGCCTGGTTACCATCTTCCCGGCGCGGTCGACGTGGAGAAGATCACGCCCGAAGCGGAGGGTCGTGAGATTCGGCGGCGGCTGGGCATTCCCGCAGAGGCCATGGTCGTCGCCAGTTGGTCGCGGTTGGACCCGGACCGCCGCCACGATGTGCTCTTGGCGGCATTTGCATTGCTGGCGCGTGAGTTTCCCGCCGCCTGGCTCCTCTTCGCCGGCAGCGGCGAGCATCGCGGCGCGCTGCTTCGTCGCGCGCGCGAGCTGGGGGTCGCCGACCGGCTGGTCGTGGCAGGGCGCAACGACCTTGCCTTCGCCGAGGCGCGGGCAATCACGGACGTGCTGGTCTTTCTGGCGACCGGCTCGGACGGTTCCTGTCGCACCGTGCTGGAGGGGATGGCGGCGGGCCTGCCCATCGTCGCCGCGCGCGTGGGCGTGGTCGGCGACTATCTGTGTGACGGCGAGAACGGCCTTCTCATCGAGCAGCCGGCCCCCGCGCAGCTGGCCGCCGCCCTGCGCCGCGTGTTGGGCGATGGAGACTTGCGCGCGCGCCTGGCCTACCAGGCGCGAGCCGACGCCGTCGCCCGCTTCGATCTGCGACTCCAGGCCGCCCGCCTGGAGGCCATCTATCTCGAACTGCGAAAAGCGCTTCAGAAATCGCCCTGAATCTCCGATATAACCACTATCCCGGAAGCAATTTATGCACACTAAGGGAAAGGATGGACTGGCCCGGACTCGCGCGCACTGTATTTTCGTTTCTCAACCGCAATAAGCACAATCAGCATCCCGAGTACCGACTCCTACCACCGGTTGTGGAGTATCGCAGCCTGGTACGCGAGGGGCTGGATGGGTTCGTGATCGAGGAGCCGGTCGTCGGCGACGATCCCGAGCTGTTTGCGCCTCCCGCCGACTGCGCCCCGCTGCCGCGGCCCCGCCTGGAGCGACGAGAGATCCAGGGGCGGCTGCTGTCGCTGCGCGCCAAGGGGTCGGACCCGCTGGCGCTGGGCGACCTGTTCCAGAATCCACAGGAGCTCCTCCTGGGACTGCGTTACTTCATCGACGAGGAAATCGCCCCCCATCTGGCGCAGATCGAGTACAGCCCGGCGGTGGCGCAGCCCGAGGCGCCGCCTTCGCCGCTGCTGGTATCGCGCATCGGAACGGCGCGCATCTCCAACCGCAACAAGGAACGGTTGACGGTCGCCGCCACGGTGCTCTTGCGCTACCTGCCGCCCGCCATGCAAAGCCGGCTGGAGGCGGCGCTGTTGCGGCTGGTCGATGCGATGGAGGTCCACTGTCCCCATCCGGAGGGCACGCGCCTGGAGAGCGTCGACCTGGAGAACATCCGTGGGGTGGTCGCCGCCATCGGGCGCGCGCCCAATCGCTACTGGCAGGTCCTCACGCTCTTGTCGTCGCTGCGCGGGATGGTGTCGAGCGTACAGCGCAGCCTGGGCGCGGAGATGGCCGAGCCTCTGGCCTGCGCGTCGTGACCGTAGATCTGTCATTTCGCCCGTAGGGTGCGCACTGCGCACCGTTCGCCCGAGGAAGTGGTGCGCGGTGCGCACCCTACGACCACAGCCAGCCCTTGCGCCAGAAGTAGTAGAGCAGCCCGCCCGCGACCAGTGCCATCATCCCCAGCGCAAAGGGATAACCCCACGCCCAGTTCAACTCCGGCATGTTCCAGGGGGAAACTTCGGTATTGAAGTTCATGCCGTAGATGCCCGCGATCACCGAGAGCGGCATGAAGATGGTGGCGATGATGGTGAGCACTTTCATCACTTCGTTCATGCGATAGCTGACGGAGGACATATACATGTCCAGAAGGTCGGCGCAGAGTTCGGAGAGGTTCTCCAGAAGTTCCATGGCGAGCACGACGTGGTCGTAGCAGTCGCGCAGGTAGATGCGGGTGTCGGGGGTGAGGTGAGGGAAGGAATCGCGCAAGAGGGCGTTGAGGGCGTCGCGCAGGGGCCAGATGGCGCGGCGCAGGACGCGCACGTCGTGCTTGACGTTGTGGATGTCGGCGACCAGGTCGCGGCGCGGCGCGGTGAGGATGGCATCCTCCAGCGCCTCCATGCGCTCGACCATGCCCTCCAGGACGGGGAAATAGCTGTCCACCACGAGGTCCAGGACGGCATAGGCGAGATAGTCGGCGCCCCGGTCGCGCACGCGCCCGCCGCGCTTGCGGATGCGCTCGTGCAGGAGCGCCAGGGTGTCGCCCGGCCGCTCCTGGAAGGTCACCACGATCCCGTCGGTGAGAAAGATGCTGATCTGCTCCTGGCGGAGATTCCCGGAGAAACTCGGCAGTTGCGCGACCAAAAAGAGCGTGCCGTCATAGGCCTCGACCTTGGCGCGCTGCGGCACGTTGAGCACGTCCTCCAGCGCCAGGGGATGCAGGCCCAGGACCGCCCCCAGCTTCTGGACGGCCTCCAGATCGGCCAGTCCCTCCACGTCCGCCCAGACGACCGGCCAAGACCGGGCGAGCGCGGGCAATTCTTGCAGTTCCTCGCGGGTCAATTGCCGCTCCATCCACTCCGCCGGCCCGTAGCCCATCACGTGGACCGAGGTGGGATGCGCCTCGGGACTGACGGTGAGCGTGCCCGGCGGAGTTCCCAGCGGATGCCGCCGCTTGCGCCTCATGCGCTGGTGGTGTGCGCTCCTGCGTGTGACCATCTTACCTGGCTCCGTGTATGACCCGTCATCTTAATCTTAATCCTAATCTTAATCTTAATCTTAATCTTGCTCTTGCTCTTACTCTTACTCTTACTCTTACTCTTGCTCTTAATCCTAATCCCACTCGCGCCCGCCTGAAGTCCTCCTTCCGGCAACCGACAGGCAAGAGCGCGAGTCCTGAGCCTGCCGAAGGGCCGGCCCCACGACTATGGATTGAGCATACCTGAACCTGCGAGTGCAGGAAAGAGCCAGTCGCGCGGTAGTGGAAGGCGCCGGGCGCGGCGAACGCGTCCTGGTTCAGCGCAGGCGCTGCCAGCTGCCCGGCAGGATACCGGTGGCGCCGCCGACGATGACTTGTAGTGTGGTTTGCGATGGATTGCCCTGCGCATCCTGCGCGGCGATCACAATCACGTTAATTCCCTGAGCATTTCCCTGCACGGTCGCCGAGAGGAGACCAGAGGGCGTGACACTGACCTGCACGACGGCGGGATTGGATTGCAAAACCAGGCTGAAAATTAGACTACTCACGGGCGTCGTGTCGTCGGTGACGTGCTTCTTCAAGTCGAGTACGTCCGGACGCGCGCCCGAGCCGGCGGGGAAAAGCAGTGCCTCGGGTGCAAACCAAATGGGGGTTGTCCGATTGGCGTGGGGGTCGGCGTGGCCGTCGGCGTCGGAGTAGGGGTGGGCGTGGGGGCGACGTAGCCCGGGGGGTCGAACTCGTGCGCGCCGATGTCGTAACCCGCCCCGATGGGACGCGGCCGGCCCCAGATGTCGAAAGAGGGCGCAAACGTGCTGGTACCCGCGTTGATGGCGGGCGAGCCGGGGAGCAGGCGAAAGTCGCCGTCCGCCAGATTGAAGAAGAGCGGATCGGCTTCGATCAGGTCGATACCCGTTCCGTTGTAGTTGCCCTCGCCGTTCTGCCAGAAAAGGCAATTCCAGAGGTTCGCTCGCTTCACCTGCCCGGTTTCATAGACGCCCCAGCCGTGGCTCTGAAAGATGCAATTGACGATGGTGGCGCAACGAGTAGCGATCAGCCACGGGGACTGCCAAGAACGCGCCCTCACTCCTGCCCTCTCCCCGGGAGAGGTCTGTCCTCACCCGCCCTCCCCGAGGGAGAGGGGACTTCACCTCCCTGAGGGAGAGGTCGCCGGATCGGAGCGAAGCGGAGTCGAGCGGGTGAGGGTCGCCCCACGGCAGCACGCTGCGCAACTACGCCCCCTCAACCTGCCGGCAAAGACGCGCCGCGACCGCAGTCGGTTCACGTCCGCGGCGAACTGGCGTCCCGCCGCTTGCCGCACCACGTTGATCACGCCTTCCACCCCGAACATGCGCTGGAACAGCGTTGAGGTGCGTCGTGCACCTCCAGCGTGAGCCTGATCTTTGTCTGACCGCACCGTGGTCAGGCAGTGCAGGATATCATCCCGCGCGAAAGGTGGCGCTGGTGAGATCGGGCCGAGTCCCTGCGGTCGTTGGCGAAGATGTCGACGTCCACGCGGAGCTGCCGGCGGTGTCCCCGTCCCAGTGCAGGGCCAACAGTTGCGCGGGATCGCCCCGGAAGCGGGTAATGCCTGGACAGTCCTCGCGATGGATGGAGATGCCGCGCGACTTGGTGACGATGCCGGTGATGGGATCGCCGGGCATGGGATTGCAGCACTGGGCGCGGCGATAGACGACGTCCTTGAGCTCGTTGACCTTCATGGCGGCGCCGGCGGGCGCGGGCGGGCGCTTCTCCGGGCGCACCTTGGGCGGCACGATGCGCGACAATACCTGCTTGGTCGCCACGCGGCCGAAACCCACTTTCACGAACAGATCGTCGGGCGAGTCGGCGCTGAAGGCGGCGACCACGTTCTTGAACTGCTCGGAGGCGAAGACCTGCGCGGGCGAAAGCCCGGCGCGCGTGATCTCGCGCGCCAGCGACTGCCGGCCCATCTCGCGCAGATGCTCGCGGTTGGCCTGGAAAAGATAGCGGCGAATCTTGGCGCGCGCGCGCGCCGTCTTCACGATCGACAACCAGCCCGGCGACGGATGCGCCCGCGGCCCCGCGATGATCTCGACCGTGTCCCCCGTCTTCAGCTCATAGCGATGCGACACGAACCGCCCGCCCACCTTCGCCCCCGCGAACGTATCGCCCAGCCCCGAGTGGATGCGATAGGCGAAGTCGATGGGGGTGCTGCCCTTGGGCAGCCGGATCAGCTCGCCTTTGGGCGTATAGACGTAAATCTCGTCGGCAAAGAGGTCGGTGCGCAGGCTGTCCATGAACTCGTCGGGATTCTGGCTGTCGGAGAGCCAGCCGGAGAGTTGCGAGAGCCAGTCGGAATCCGCGCCCAGGCGCTTGCCGACGCCGCCCTCCTTGTAACGCCAGTGGGCCGCCACGCCCTCCTCGGCGATGCGGTGCATTTCCAGGGTGCGAATCTGCACCTCCAGCATCCAGCCTCGGGGTCCCATGACGGTGGTATGCAGGGAGCGATAATCGTTGGGCTTGGGGAAGGAGATGTAATCCTTGAAGTAGCCTTCACAGGGACGCCAGAGGGAATGCACGGCGCCCAGCGCTGCGTAGCAGTTCTCGATGCTGTCGGTAATCAGGCGCACGGCGACCAGATCGTGCAGGTCGGCGACGTCCTTGCCGGTGCGGCGCATCTTGCGATAGATGCTGTAGATGTGCTTGGCGCGGCCGGAGATGTCGGCGGGAATGCCCATCTCGACCAGCCGCTCGGCGATAGTCGCCTTGACTTCGTCCAAGTACTTGTCGCGCTCCTGGCGCCGCTCGGCCAGCTTGGACTCGATCTCCAGGTAGATGCCCGGCTCCAGAAAATAGAGCGCCAGGTCCTCCAGCTCGAACTTGACGCGCCCGATGCCCAGACGATGCGCGAGGGGCGCGTAAACCTCCAGCGTGTTGCGCGCGATGCCGATCTGCTTGGGGCGGGAGAGCACGTTGAGCGTGCGCATGTTGTGCAGCCGGTCGGCCAGCTTGATGATGATGACGCGCAGGTCCTTGGCGGTCGCCACCAGCATGCGGCGCAGGTTCTCGACCTGCTCCTCCTGCAGCGTGACGGCGTGAATGGCGCCGATCTTGGTGACGCCGTCCACCAGGTTGGCGAGGGTCTCGCCGAACTGGCGCGAGAGGCGGGGGAGCGTGACCGGCTGCGGCTTGCCGGCGGTGTCCTCGATGACGTCATGCAGGAGCGCGGCGGCGCAGGAGAGGTCGTCCATGCCCAGCGAGGCCACGATCAGGGCGACCCAGAGGGGATGCTGGATGAAGGGCAGCCCGCTCTTGCGCAGGTCGCCGGCGTGCGCCGCATCGGCGACGGAAAACGCGCGCCGCACCAGCCCAGGTCGGCGTCGGGATGGTTGCGCGACAGCTCCGCCAGGATGGGGTCCAACGAGATGATCTCCGGCAGGGGCCGCGCGGCAGGTCGCTCTCCCGTCCCAACCCCGTGGCCAGCGGAAACGGCTCGTCGACCAGGCCCTGCGGCGGCGGGGACACGATGGGGTCGCTCATATCGTCACCCCTTCCGCCGGCGACAGGTTGGGCGGCGGCTGGGATGGCGTAACCTCGGGAATCGCCGCCGCCGCCAACGCCGCGCGCCGCTCCGACTCGAGGTCCACCAGCCTGTCGCGCGTCTTCTCGACCAGGCGAGCCAGCACGCGCGCCTCCAGTACCTCGAAGGTCTCGCCCGCATGGCTCTTGCTCCCGCGCACAACCTCCCGCGCGGAGAGGATGGCGGTTCCCCTCTCGCACTCATAACCCGTAATCGACACGTCCACTTCCGTCAGCTTGTGCTGCTCGCCCCAGTACTGGCGATAGGCGGGAACTTCCACGACCAGGACCAGGTTGACGTCCAACTCGGAGAGGCGCGACCGGAGGGCGGAATCGTTCAGGCGTCTTTGCGCTTCGTGGTCTCTTCTGATCTGGGCAAGCACGAGGAAGGCGGGGTCGGGAACCTCAGTAGGCGCGGGACGGTGGGGAAGGCGGAGGTATTCCATCATGGGCGCGATGGCGCGGGCGTACTCGGAAGCGAGGCGTTCTACGGTTCCCTCATCTTCGTAGCGACGCGGGAGGGGAACAAACAGCGCGCGCGCGGGCATAATCGCCTGCCGCGAGGCGGAGTAGATGAATACCGGCGGCAGCTGGGCCGGTGGCTGCCGGGCGCCCACAAACGGGACGTGGCGGCGGATGGGGCCGTCCGGCGCGATCAGCTCGTCCACGGGATTCCACTCCAGCGCGTTGCCCGCGCCGGCGAACCATGTCAACAGCACCATCCACGTTCCCAGTCGCGTATACACTCCTGCCTCCGTCTTCCCACGGCGCCGGAAGTTTTGCATTTTAAGACGGTTACGGCAGGAGGGCAAGGGAAATCTGCGGAGGGACGTGCGGGGCGCCAACCTATTGAGGGCATAAGGGTGAGACCCGCCGCTTGGTTCGGCGCGCTCTCCGACTACTCACCCGTTTGCGCAGCCCTGCGAAGGGCAAGAAACGCCTCCTTCAATGCCCTCTGTGCCAACGTGGATGAGACAGTTCCCTGCCGATAATTAGTGTGGAAGGGCGGGAGAGGATTTGACGATGACGGATGAACGACGGAAGCAGGCGGCCGGGGTCCCCCTCAACCTGCTCTGTCCCCCCCACGCAACGGCGGAGGGACGCCGCCGAGACCGGCGACGAGACGTCGCCGTTACGGCGCGCCGGGTTTGCTTGCCTGCACCGCCTGGCCGTTGACCGTGCCGCTGTCGATGCCTTGAAGCTCCGCGTCGTTGGGATCGGGCTTCTGGTCCTGTGCGATCATGCCGGTGTTCTTCTTGACGAACATGGTGGAACCGCGCACGGAGAAGTTGCGATTGCCTACCGCCGGTATGCTCACGACCGCGTCGATGTCGATGACGACTCTTAACACCTGCGTGAACACCCCCAGCGGCGTGTTCTTCTCCGCCAGGAGCGTCGGGTTCACGTTGGAGGTGAGTGTGACGTTGACCGTGATGGGTCCGCCCAGGGGCGGCTGCAAGACAAACTGGCACGCGCCCGTATCGCTGATGGTTGCGCCCAGCACCATGTCGGCCGTGCCGATCCGGAGCGGGTCGGTGAAGATCACATCTTGCACCGGGAAGACCACCTTCCCCAGGGCTGTGTCGGCCACGTCGTCCGGCTGGCCGTTGTGGAAACCGTAAAAGTACACGTCGCCGTTGGCTTCGACCACCCAGAAGTCCTCGTCCTGGTTGCGGTCGTCGCTGGCCTCATCGGTGTCGGTTTTCATGCGCGCGGCCATCTTGCCGCCGCCCACGACCTTGCCCGTCGCCTGCACCGTCCAGCGGAAGTTGTCCTCCACCGAACCGCCCTCGAAGCCGATGTAGTGCCAGGTGTCGCCCGCTCCCAGCGGGAAGTAGTCGGCGAAGTGGATGCCGTTGCCGCCCGAGGTGGGCGTCGGAGTCGGCGTCTGGGTCGGCTGCGTCGGGGTAGCGGTGGGCGTGGGGGTATGGGTGGCGGCCGGTTCCGTGGGGGTAGCCGTAAAGGTCGGCGTCAGCGTCGCGGCGACGTCGGTGGGCGTGGGCGTCGGAGTAACGACCACGCTTTCCTCGCCCCACGACAGCGCGACCTGAAGAAGATCGCGGAAGTCGCTCCGCCCGTCGCCCGTGACGTCGTTTTCCGGCGCGCCCAGGCCCTCGATGAAATCCAGGAGAAAGTTGGCGTCCACGGACGCCCATGCGGCAGGGCCTGCCAGGCCGCAGCATACAAGAACGCCCACCACCATACCCGCGATCACAGTATGCTTGCGCATGATGCTCCTCCGATGGGGAATGGGAACCGGCGACAGAGCACGACAGGCAATTGCGAGAGAGATACTCTCTTCTACCACAGTTCGTGGCGAGAAACAAGCTTGGAGGGTGGGCCTCGGAGGGTGGCATGGACCTCCAGGTCCGTGTTCCGCGCAGGAGGGCCTGCCCTGAGTCCGCCGCCGCGGATCCAAGCGACCGTTCCACCCTGGTGCGTTCGAAATAACCGGGGCGAGATCAGAAGCAAGATCAAGCATGGCTGCGAACGAAACGGAATCACGGCGTCGGCGTCGGCGTCGGGGCGGAAAAGCCCCACCACAGGCCGAAATCGAGCGCGTCCGCGTAATTTACCTTCCCGTCGCCGTTCACGTCGAACTCGCTCCCGCCCATTCCTTCCAATAAGAGCAGGAGATCCAAGCCGTCTACCACGCCGTCACGATTCAAATCCGGCGGGTGCAGGGGCGCCTTTTGCGTCGCCGTCGGCGTGGGCGACTGCGTACTGGTGAAGCTCGGCGTCGCCGTGTTGGACCACGTCGGCGTGGCGGTAGGCGTCGCCGTCGGCGTCATCGTCACCGTGGCCGTAAAGGTCGCCGTCGCCGTAAAGCTTGCCGTCGCCGTGGGCGTATGCGTGGGAGTCCACGAGGCGGTCGGCGTAGACGTCGGCGTCGCCGTGGGGCTGGGCGTCGCAGTGGGAGTGAAAGTCGGCGTCGGCGTAGGTGGACCCACGACTCCCATGATCGCCGAGAACTCCGAGGTATTGCCATCCGGCCCGGTCGCCGTCGCGGTGGTAAACCAGCCGTCCGGCACGGCGACCGGCAAGGAAACGGCAAACACCGCCGTTCCCGTCGCGTCCGTCTGGACCGTCGCGGCGCCGATGAACGTCTCCCCCTCGCCGTAACCACTCGGGTCTCCGATCGAGTTAACGAAGAATTCCAGCCGATATACGCTCTCCGGCGAGCTGGTCAAGACCCCCTCCACGCTCACGGCGTCGACCGTGGCGCGCGCCGAAGCCAGAACCGGATGGTTCTGCAGGTCGTTGGCGCCGGTGTCGTCGTCGATCTCGTCGTTGGCCGTCACGCCGTCCGGATACAGATCAATGCCCAACTCCAGATTGCCGAAAATGGCGTTGCGCAGAATCGCATTCTGACTTCCCGACAGGATCAGTACGCCTGCGCCCTGGTTATGCGCGATGGCGTTGCCCCGCCCCTCGTCTTCTCCGCCCAGCACGTTGCCGGTGGCATTCTTGACATAGATGCCCGCACTCGCGTTGCCGAGGTTTGCGCCGGCAGGATTGGTCCCGATCCAGTTGCCCTCGACGCGATTGTTGTGGGCGTCGGAATCCAGTAGATACACGCCGTAGCGCGCGTTGGAGGCGATCACGTTGCCCAGCTCCGGCGAGGCCCCGCCCACCAGGTTCTCCGGCGCATTCTCCAATTGCACGCCGTCCAGGTCGTTGCCGAGGGCAAACGTCCCGCTGGGATCACATCCGACGAAATTACCCTGAATGATGGTATGGGCCGCCTTGTCGTGCAAGAGAAGGCCGGAAAACCCGTTGCCGGAAAGCACGTTGCCCACGACGACGCTCTCCAGCGCCGCGGCCAGATCGATGCCGCGTGAGACGTTGCCCAAATCAAACAGGCCGCTCATGTCCACGCCGATGCGGTTGTTTGCGATGCGATTGCGCAGGCAGTCCGCGCCGCTGACCTTCACGCCGCTGCCGCCGTTGCTGGAGATCACATTGTTCTCGATGAGATTGTCGGACGCACCCATGAACAGAAAGACGCCGTCCAAACGATTGCTCAAGGCGCCCCCGCCCCCCGCGTCGGTCCCAATCAGGTTGCCCTCCACGCGATTGGCGTTCGCGCCCGGGTTGGTGATGAGTACTCCGTAATCGCGGTTGCCCGAGATCAGATTGCCCGCGCCCGGCTCGCCCACGATCAGGCCGGCGACTGCCTGAATCAGCACCCCGTTCATGAGGTTGCCGACCGCCGCCATGCCGCCGGCGTCGGTGCCGATACGGTTGTTGATGATGCGCGCCGGCAGCGGCTGCGTGGAGTTCAACCGGAAGGCGGCCACGCCGTTTTTGTCGTTGCCCGAAATCAGGTTGTCCTCGATCAGCGCGTCCTCGATGTCCTCCAACACTACGCCGCTGCCGCGATTGCCCAGATCGGTCGCGCCGGTCACATCCGTCCCGATGTAGTTGCCGACGAGGCGATTGCCGCTATGCAGGGACAGGAAGACGCCGCTTTGGAAGTTGCCGGAGATGATGTTGCGCGCACCCGGCTCCGCCCCGCCCACCAGATTGTCGGGCGCCTGGATAAAGACGCCGTTGACACGGTTGCCGAACTCGTTGCCGTTGCCGGGGTTGTTGTCGACGTCGATCATAGCGCCGGCGGAATCGGTTCCAATAAGATTGCCCTGTACCACGTTGTCCGTCGTCGGCTGCCCGACCATCAAGATACCGTCGGAGTTGGCGCTGATCACGTTGCCCCTGACGGTGTTGCCCGCGGCGTTGACGATGTCGATGCCGCTGCCGTCATTGCCCAGGGCCATGTCCTCAAGCCTGTAAAGTCCAATGCGGTTGCCCTGCACCCGATTGTCCGTTGCGCCCTCGCCGTGAATGACGATCCCGCTGCCGCCGTTGCCCGAGATGGTGTTGCCCTCGTCTTCTCCGGCTCCGCCGATCAGGTTGCCGGAGGCGTTTTCGACCAACACCCCCGCGTCCTGGTTGCCACGACGCCCACTGGGCGGCGACAGGAAAGGATCCTCACCGATCCAGTTGCCCTGCACCACCGCGCCCGTCGACGCCGAACCGCGAATCTCGATGCCGCTGCCCGGATTGCCGCAGATCATGTTGCCGGAAACCCGCTCCATGTCCGCCCCATTGACTTCGTTGGGAATGGTGCTGGAGACGATTCTGGGACCCCCGATCACGCAATCAGGCGCGCCGTTGATGATGATGCCGCCGAGGGTGTTGCCCACCGCGTCGGTGCTGTCGTAATGATCGCCGACGATGTTGCCGCCGATGCGTGCGCCCGCGGCGGATGCGCCTCGAATCTCTATGCCCCAATGAGCGTTGCCGGAGATCACGTTGCCGACGCCGGTTCCCGGTACGGAGGTGTATCCACCGACGAGGTCCGCCGGCGCGTCGAAAATGTACAAGCCCGCGCCGTTGTTGGACCGCCGCAGGCGCTTGTTGCGGTTGACGCCGATGAAATTGCCTTGTACCCGGTTGCCGGACGCGCTCATGCCGAAGATATAGATGCCGTGCGAGCCGTTGCCCGAGACCAGGTTGGAAGCGCCCGTCGAGAAAACCTGGTGCACGCCCTCGCTGCCGCCGATCTGGCAGTCGCGCGAGAAGCGCAGGTGGATTCCATAGCCGGCGTTGCCGATCGCCGCCTCGCCGGTGATGTCCATGCCGACATAGTTGCCCTGGACGATCGCCCCGGACGCCTCGCGAATATCCACGCCGTCGCCGCCGTTGCCCGAGATCAGGTTGCGCGCGCCGTCGGCAGCTCCGCCGATCACGATCCCCAGCGCCTTGCCCGGCGGCGATGCCACGTCAATGAGAATGCCGTCGTTCCCATTGGCCAGCGCCGCCGTTCCATTGGCGTTGAGGCCGATGACGTTGCCGAAAACATGGGTGTCGTCGGCGTCATCCAGGAATATCCCCCGCTGATTGTTGCCGGAAATGACGTTGCCCGGCGGCGCGCCCGGCGTCGACGTCAAACCGCCGATCTCCGTGCCCGTGCCCGACACAATCAGGATGCCGTTGATATTGTTGCCCAGGTCCGCGGTCCCCGCCGCATTCGTCCCGATGAAATTCCCGAGGATACGATTGCCGGTGGCGGAGACTCCGATAATGCGAATTCCGTTGACGTTGCCGGAGATGACGTTGCGCCCGGTGGAGAACCGGTAGCCGATGGTGTTGGAAGACGCATTGATGATGTTGACGCCGCTGTTGGAGTTGCCCAACGCGGTCGTGCCGTCGGCGGTGAGGCCGATGTAATTGCTTTGGATGGTATTGTTGACGGCGCCCGGCCCGTCAATGCGGACACCCTCGTTGTTGCCGGAGATGACGTTGCGCTGGCTGGCGCCGATGCCGCCGATGACGTTGTCGTTACCGCCGGTGATGCGCACGCCCGCTTCGCTGTTGCCCAGGTCCAGCACTCCCTGCGAGAAGTCCGTTCCGATCCGGTTGCCCGCAATCACGCAACTATTGCAGTGGTCCAGTTCGATGCCGTCGCCGCTGAACGACACGATCGCCAGGCCGCGAATGATGCTGCCGCCGGCGGTGGAGGTGAGATGGAGTCCGTCTGCACCCGCCCCCGCGTTTCCGCCCACCAGTTGCACGATGCCGTGCTGCGGTTGGGTCGTGCCGTTGATGTTCACCCGCCGGGTGATGTTGGGCAGGGGGCTGGCAAGCACAATCACCGGGAATTGAAACATGCCCGTGGGCAGGCTGAACTGGATCGTGTTGGGGTCGGACTGGTTGGTGGCGTTGGAATCCAGGATGGCTTGGCGCAGCGTCCCGGGGCCGCTGTCGGCGTTGCTGGTGACGGTATAGGTCGCGCCGCCGGCGCCCGTAACGCACCAGAAGACGAGCAGGAACAGCCAGCACCCCGGCGCGGATACGCCCGGACGGCGGAACCCGGCAATCCGGCTCAGGGGCATGGTGGAACAAGCCTCTCCCGCAGGAATCGATCGACCTGGCCGCGCCTATCCTAGCAAAATGCGACTGCAATTCAATCTCAATTTCTCATTGGCGCGCCGCGCCGCGGTTATGCGCTGCCGGTGCTTGCTCACGCGGCAGCAAGCTGCCGCACTCCACACCCCTGCTTAAAGGGGGGCAGGTGGGGTCTCTTATGCTTGGCGGTGGAGCTGTCATTTCGACCAAAGGGAGAAATCTTCAACAGTGCGGCAGGCACGGCCTCCGACGCCTTGCGGTGGAGCTGTCATTTCGACCAAAGGGAGAAATCTTCAACAATGCGGCAGGCACGGCCTCCGACGCCTTGCGGTGGAGCTGTCATTTCGACCAAAGGGAGAAGTCTGCTGCCGCGTACTCGAGCCGCTGCGGCGAGTAAGATTTCTCCCGTTGGTCGAAATGACAGCTAGGTTTAGTCGAAATGACAGCTAGGTTTAGTCGAAATGACAGCTAGGTTTGGTCGAAATGACAGCTTGGTTTGGTCGAAATGACAGCTCAGACCCCCCCGCAACCGCCGCGACCTCCTGGGGCACTTGCGCGTATTTTTGCGGTTGCACTCGCTTGAATAAATTTGTTGCATTCCGGTTCTCCAACGATCATAATTAAGAAATTCCGGCCCGTGTTCATGATTGCACGTACGCCCCTCGCGCATCGGCTCACGAACCGACGAGGGCGACGTGATCATTTCAATTGGGCCGCAAGGCCGGAGGCGTAAAGGAGAGGAGGCTTTTCTCATGGCGACGGCGGTGGCTTCAAAAGGACCGAAAATCAAGATCGGGCCGACCAAGTGCCTGATCAACAACCGCTGGGTTGACGCGGAGTCGGGCAAGACCTTTCCCACCGTCAACCCGGCGACCGGCGAGGTGATCGCACAGGTCGCGGAAGCGGACGCGCCCGACGTGGAGAAGGCGGTCGCTGCGGCGCGGGCGGCCTTCGAGTCGGAGGCTCCCTGGCGGCGCATGTCGGCCGCCGAACGCGGCCGCCTGCTCTATCGGCTGGCCGACCTGATCGAAGAGCATCTTGACGAACTGGCGGCATTGGAGAGCCTGGACAACGGCAAACCCTACCATGTCGCCAAGGCCGCCGACCTGCCCCTCACCATCGCCTGCTACCGCTACTACGCGGGCTGGGCGGACAAAATTCAAGGCAAGACCATCCCCATCGGCGGCGACTACTTCTGCTACACGCGGCATGAACCGGTCGGGGTGGTGGGACAGATCATCCCCTGGAATTTTCCGCTGCTGATGCAGGCGTGGAAGCTGGCGCCGGCGCTGGCGGCGGGCAACACGGTCATCCTGAAAGTGGCCGAGCAGACGCCGCTCTCCGCGCTGCGGGTGGGCGAACTGATCCTGGAGGCGGGATTTCCGCCCGGCGTCGTCAACATCCTGCCCGGCTACGGTCCGACCGCGGGCGGGGCCATCGCCCGCCACATGCACATCGACAAGGTCGCCTTCACCGGCTCGACCGAGGTCGGCCATCTCATCATGGAGGCGGCCGCAAAAAGCAACCTGAAGCGCGTCACGCTGGAGCTGGGGGGCAAAAGCCCCAACATCGTTTTCGCCGACGCGGACATGGACGCGGCCATTGAGGGCGCGCACTTCGCCCTCTTCTTCAACCAGGGTCAGTGCTGCTGCGCCGGCTCCCGCCTGTTCGTCGAGGAGAAGGTCTACGACGAGTTCGTCGAAAAGAGCACCCGGCGCGCCAGCCGCCGCACCGTCGGCGATCCCTTCGATGAAAAGACCGAGCAGGGACCGCAGGTTGACGAGACCCAGTTCGACAAGGTGATGAGCTACATCGAGGCGGGCAAGCGCGAGGGCGCGCGTCTGACCTGCGGCGGCGGGCGCGTCGGCGACCGCGGTTATTTCATCCAGCCCACCGTCTTCGCCGACGTCCGGGACGACATGAAGATCGCCGAGGAGGAAATCTCTGGCCCGGTCATGAGCATCATCAGCTCAAGAGCATCGACGAGGTGGTCGAGCGGGCCAATCGGACCATGTACGGGCTGGCGGCGGCGGTGTGGACGCGCGACATCACCAAGGCGCACGCCATCGCCAACCGGGTGCGCGCGGGCACGGTGTGGGTCAACTGCTACGACGTGTTCGACGCGGCGGCGCCCTTCGGAGGCTTCAAGCAGTCCGGCATCGGCCGCGAACTGGGCGAGTACGGGCTGGCGCAGTACACCGAGGTCAAAACGGTCACGGTCAAGCTCTGACTCCCCCCTTAACAAGGAGGATGGCACGGCGGCAGCAAGCTGCCGCATTCCACACTCCCCCCTTAACTTGGGGGGATGAGGCCGTACCGGACGCAGCGCGCCCACCGCGGCGCCGCATCCCTCCCTACGCCCTTCGGGCTACTCGGGACAAGACGCTGCGCAACTAGGGGCGTCACGCGCCGGGCGTTACTCGATGTCCGATGGAGGGACGCCCGCGGGCGGCTGCCAGCTGGGATCGTCCTCGGGATGGACGAAGGTGATGGTCATCTTGTCCTGCTGCTCCTGCATCCAGCGCGGAAACTCGACCCGCTGCGCCAGGTATTCCTCGATTTCGGGACGCATCTCGTCCAGGCCGGCCACGCCCTCGCGCCGGATGATGTGGTAGCCGTACTGGCTCTTCACCAATTCCCTGGCCGTCTCGCCATCCTTGAGGGCAAACACGGCGGCCTCGAACTCGGGAACCATCTGGCCCTTGGTGAAATAGCCCAGGTCGCCGCCCTTGGCGGCGGAGCCGGTATCGGCGGAGAACTGCCGCGCCAGGGCGGCGAAGTCCTCGCCCGCGGCCACGCGGGCCAGCACCGCTTCGGCGGTAGCCGGGTCGGGGTCCATGAACAGGATGTGGCGGGCGCGGGCCATGTCCGCCCGCCCGGTCTGCTGCGCCTTGAAGAGCTCGTAGACTTCCGCCACGCTGGCGTCGGAGATGCGCACGTGCTTGGCGATCAACTGCCGCACCAGCACCTCCTGGCGGGCGGCGGCGCGCAGGTCTTCCGGCGTCCAGCCGCGCGAGGCCAGAAACTCCTCGTAGGCGTTCTGTGCGCGCAGGTTCTGCTCCAGGCGCGCCAGCGTCTCCTCCACCTCCGGCGTAGTCGCGACCACGTCGTCCGCCTCCGCCACTTCCTCGACCACCATGCGCGGAATCATCTCCTTGAGAACCTCGCGGCGCAGGAGCGGCAGCATCTCGGCGGCCTGCGCCGCGGGAACGTGCCGCTCCTCCATGCGGTCTTCGTAGTATTGCAGGCGGTCGTGCATCATGCGGTTGGTGATCGTGCGGTCGCCTACGGTCGCCACGGTCGCGTCGGGGTCCGCCAGCAACTCAACCAGCCCCAGATCGACGGGAGGGCCGACACGGGTGACGGCCAATACCCCGGGCGCCACGGGCGTGTGCGGCGCGGCGTCGCGTCCCTGCTTCCGCCCGGTCGCTGCCTGCCGACGGCCCGCACCCGCCCAGAATCAGCGCCTCGCCAGGCGCCGCCAGTGTGGATCCTCTTCATTGTTTCGTTCTCCTTGTCATCGGGAAAACAGGGTCAGCGCCTGTTTCTGCTTCCGCGTGAGCCAGGTTCGAGAGTGCCGCCGGGAAAACAGGCGCTGACCCCATTTTTCCCCTTAGAACTGGCGCAACATGCGCAGGTCGCCGGTGAACATGCTTTGCAGGTCGGGAATCCCGAACTTGATCATGGCGATGCGGTCGATGCCCATGCCGAAGGCAATCCGGATATGTCTCCGGGTCAGTCACCATGCGGAACACCTCGGGTCTACCATCCCGCAGCCCAGGATTTGTGCCAGCCGGTGCCCTTGCAGATGCGGCAGCCCGCGCCCTGGCAGCTGGGGCAGGAGAGGTCCATCTCCGCCGAAGGCTCCGTGAAGGAAAGAAGCTGGACGAAAGCGCACCCGCGTCTCCGGCGAGAACAGCCGGTGGGGATGAACACCTCCAGCGTCCCCTTCAGGTCCGCCAGCGTCACACGATGGTCCACGTAAAGCCCCTCGATCTGGTGGAACATGGGGGTGTGGGTCACGTCGAAGTCGCGGCGATAGACGCGGCCGGGCGAGATGATGCGCACCGGCGGGCGATGCCGCTCCATGTAGCGCACCTGCACCGGCGAGGTGTGCGTGCGCAGCACCACCCCCTCGGAGACGTAGAAGGTGTCCTGCATGTCGCGCGCGGGATGGTCCCTGGGCAGGTTGAGCGCCTCGAAGTTGTAGTAGTCGGTTTCGATTTCAGGACCTTCGGCGGGAATGAAGCCGAGGTCGCGGAAGATATCGACGATCTGCCAGGCGACCTGGGTGATGGGATGGAGATGGCCGGTGCGGGGGCGCTTGCCGGGCATGGTGACGTCGATTTTTTGCGCGGCCAGTGTGGCGTCGAGTTCGCGCCGCGCGAGAGCGGCCTCGCACTCGGCGCGGACGGTTTCCAGGTCCTCCAGGGCGCGATTGAGGGCGGCGCCCAGGGCGGGGCGGTCCGAGGCGGGGACCTGTCCCATGGATTTGCGCAGGAGTGAAAGTTTCCCCTTCTTGCCGATGAAGGGCAGCCCCGCCTCGTAGAGGGCGCGCCGATCCGGAGCGGCGCGCAGGGCGGCCTCCGCCGCCGCCAACGTGCTCTGGATCTCCGCAATCAATCCGGGAAGATCGAGGGAGGCCGAAGACATGGGCGCCCGCCTCAGGCGGCCCTGGCGGTCTCCACCAGGGACGCGAACGCCTCGGGTTGGCGCACCGCCATGTCCGCCAGCATCTTGCGATCGATGGCCACGCCGGCCCGCTCCAGGCCGGACAGGAGCCGGCTGTAATTCAGCCCGTGCTCCCGCGCCGCCGCGTTAATGCGCAGAATCCACAACTTGCGCATCTCCCGCTTGCGCACCTTGCGGTCGCGGTAGGCGAACTTGTAGGCCCGCACCAGCGTCTCCTGGGCCTGGCGGATCAACCGCCGCCCGCCCTGCCGGTAGCCCTTGGTGGCGGAGAGTATCTTCTTCCGGCGCTGCCGGCTGGCCACGGTAGCCGTCGTTCGAGGCATGTTCCTGTCTCCTTACGATTACGATGCGATCATCTTGCGGACGCGGGCGGCGTCCGTTTCGTGGACCGGCAGCTCCTTGCGCAGCTGGCGCTTGCGCTTGGTGGTCTTGCAGGTCGCCAAGTGCTTGCCGCAGGACTGGCGTCGGCGGACCTTGCCGGTGCCGGTCACTTTGAAGCGTTTGACCGCCGAGCGGCGGCTTTTCATCTTGGGCATGGTTGTCTCCTTTTTCGACGGCGTCCCGAGCCGGCTCACAGTCCAGGCTTCAGCCTGCCGGAGCAAACTGACGTTTGTGCTCCGAGTATCCCGGCTCAGACCGCCGAGGCTTCCTTCGGTTCTTCCGTTTTCACTGCGGGCTTCTTGCCCTTCAGAGGGCTGAAAACCGCCACGATGGTGCGCCCTTCAAACGACGGCCGGCCTTCGGGAGCGCCGTGCGCGGAGAGGTCCTCCTGCATCCGGTCCAGCACCTTCCGGCCCAGCTCGGTATGGGTGATCTCGCGCCCGCGGAACATGATGGTGATCTTCACCTTGTCCCCTTCGGCGAGGAAGCGCAGGGCGTTGCGCAGCTTGAACTGGTAGTCGTGCTCGTCGATCTTGGGCCGGAGTTTGACCTCCTTGACCGAGATGGTCGCCGACTTCTTGCGCGCCTCCCTGCGTTTCTTGGCCTGCTCGTACTTGAACTGGCCGAAATCCATGATCCGGCAGATGTGCGGGGCGTTGCTGCTGTTGATGGTGACGAGGTCCAGTCCCACCGCGCGCGCGCGCGTCAACGCCTCCCGCAGAGGCACCACGCCCACGTGGTTTCCCTCCTGGTCGATCAGCCGAACCTCCCGTTCCTCGATCTGCTCGTTGATTCTGATTCTGTCCTTGACGGCCACGTATGCGGTTTAGAGGACCTCCGTATCAGGGTTGCGGGCCGTAGCCCCGTGCATTCTTGTCTTACTCTTAATCTTACTTTTGATCTTACTCTTAATCCTGCTCTTGCTCTGAATCTCCCCCCACGGGCAGGAATTCCTGCCCCAAGCCGGTCGAGGTACCCCCGCCCACCCTGAGACGGCAGCCGGCGGCCGAAGTCCTTCAGCCATCGCGCCCGGCGAGTTCTCTCTTTGAATCGCGCCAGTACCGCGTCCACCGGCATGGGGCCGAGGTCCCCCTCGCCGTGCTTGCGCAGCGCGACTTTTTCTTCCGCCAGCTCGCGCTTGCCCACCACCAGCATGTAGGGGACCTTGCGGGTCTCCGCGTCGCGCAGCTTGGCGTTCATCTTCTCGCGCCGGCCGTCCACTTCCACGCGCAGGCCGGCATCCCAAAAGCGCTCCGCCAGCCGCCGGCCGTAGTCCAACTGCTCGTCGGTAATCGGCACGATGACGGCTTGCACCGGCGCCAGCCAGAAGGGGAAGGCTCCCTTGTAGTGCTCGACCAGGTTGCCTAAAAAGCGCTCCATGGACCCGAGCACCGTGCGATGCACCATCACCACGCGCCGCTTCTCCCCGCTTTCGTCAATATAGTTGACATCCATGCGTTCGGGAAGATTGAAATCCACCTGGATGGTGGGACCTTGCCAGCCGCGTCCCAGGGCGTCCAGGAGGATGATGTCGATCTTGGGACCATAGAAGGCGCCCCCGCCCTCGTCGACGGTATACTCCAATCCCTTCGCTTCCAAGGCGTCGCGCAAAGCGGCGGTCGCCAGCTCCCAGACGGCGGGTTCGCCGACCGATTTCTCCGGCCGGGTGGAAAGAACGCAGCGATAGGTGAACCCGAAGCTCTTCATCATGTACTGCATCAGGTCGATCACGCCCACGATCTCACCCGGCAACTGGCCGGGGGTGCAGAAGATGTGGGCGTCGTCCTGGGTGAAGCCGCGCACGCGCAAGAGGCCGTGCAACACGCCGCTGCGCTCGTAGCGATAGACCGTGCCCAGCTCGGCGTAGCGCATGGGCAGGTCGCGGTAGCTGCGCAGATGCGACTTGTACATCAGGATGTGGAAGGGGCAGTTCATCGGCTTGATGATGTACTTCTGCCCCTCGACTTCCATGGGCGCGTACATGTTCTCGGCGTAGAATTCGAGGTGGCCGGTGCGCTGCCAGAGGTCGGTCTTGGCGATATGGGGCGAGTAGACCAGTTCGTAGCCGCGCCGCAGATGCGTCTCCCTCCAGAAACTCTCGATGACGTGGCGGATGCGCCCGCCCATGGGATGGAAGTGAATCAGGCCCGGCCCGATGTCCTCCTGCACGCTGTAGAGGTCCAGTTCCTGGCCCAGCCTGCGATGGTCGCGGGCGCGGGCTTCCTCCAACTGGCGCAGGTAGGCCTCCAGCTCCTCCCGGGTATGCCAGGCGGTTCCGTAGATGCGCTGGAGCATGGGACGATGCTCGTCGCCGCGCCAGTAGGCGCCGGCCACCGAGGTCAGCTTGAAGTGCTGGATCTGGCCGGTGGAGGCGACGTGCGGTCCCCGGCACATGTCGAAAAACTCGCCCTGATGGTAGACGGAGACCTCCGGGTCGGGCACGTCCTCCTCGATGATCTCGACCTTGTAGACTTCGCCCAGGTTGCGATAGGTGGAGAGCAATTCCTGGCGCGGCCAGTGCTTTTGCACGATGGGCAGGTCCTCACGCGCGATGTCGCGCATCAAGGCTTCGATCTTGACCAGGTCTTCGCTGGAGAAGGCGACGGGCACGTCAAAGTCGTAGTAAAAGCCGTTGTCGATGGTGGGGCCGATGGCCAGTTTGGCGTCGGGCCAGAGGCGGCGCACGGCCTGCGCCATGAGATGGGCGCAGCTGTGGCGCAAGAGGTCCAAGGGAACCTCCTGGACCGCGGACGATGCGGATGTCATTTCGCGCGCCATGTCTCTCTCAGCTTTCTCCCTCTATAAATATCAAAACGGCAGGCCGAACCTGCCGGACGCCCACAGCCCCGAAGCGTTTAAGTCCAGCCGCGTCAAGGAAATGGTGGGTGTTGTAGGAGTTGAACCTACGACCTCCACGATGTCAACGTGGCGCTCTAACCAAACTGAGCTAAACACCCCTGCCCGCGTCCATGACGCGAAGGAACCTGTAAAGATACATAACCGCGCATGGGGCGTCAACGCCTAAATTCGCCCGACTGCCGGCGTTAACCACGGCGAATTGAGACGCTTGCCGGGGTGGTGGGCAGGGCCTCGGGCGGAAAGGCCTGAGCCACCCCGAAGGGGTTTCGGACACGTTTAGAATCCCAACGCGGCATTCTCTCGCAGTTGCACCTGCAGTCCTTGCACTGTCAGGTGGGTGTGTGTATAGTGTTAGCGGTCGATTTCTGCGTTTCTCGCATATTTCATTGAAAAATCAATACTTAAGCTGGATGCACCATGTTCTCTCGATTACTCCCGCGCCACGCCGGCTTCTTCGACTACTTTGAGCAACACGCGGCCCTGACCGCGGAGGCCTGCCGGCAGTTCAGGGACCTATTGGATGCCAACGGAGACCTGGCGGAGGCGGCGGCCCACATCAAGAAGCTGGAGCACGACACCGACACCATCACCCACACCTGCATCGACGCCCTGCACAAGACGTTTATCACCCCCATCGACCGCGGGCACATTCATGCGCTGATCAAGCGCATCGACGACATCATCGACTCGGTGGACGCGGCGGCCAGCCGCATCCTCCTGTACGAGATCGCCGAGATTCGCTCGGAGGCGCGCGAGCTGGCGGCGGTGCTGGTGCAATGCGCGGGCGAGATCGAGGGGGCGGTCAAGGGGCTTCGCCACCTGGGCAACGCCGACGCCATCAACCGGCACTGCATCGCAATCTACGGATTCGAGAACGCCGCCGACGCCATCCTGCGGCGCGCGCTGGTGCGCCTCTTCAAGGAGACCGACGCCATCCTGGTCATCAAGTGGAAGGAAATCTTCGAGCGCATGGAGAAGGCGACCGACCGCTGCGAGCAGGTCGCCAACATCATCCAGGGCATCGTGATCGAGGCCAGCTGACCCGCTCATGGATCCCGTCTGGCTGCTCGTCGTTCTCACCGTCGCCATCGCGCTGCTCTTTGACGTCATCAACGGTTTCCACGACGCCGCCAACTCGATCGCCACGGTCGTCTCCACGCGCGTCCTTTCGCCCCGGATCGCCGTATTGTGGGCGGCTTTCTTCAATTTTGTGGCCATGTTCGTGTTCCATCCCCGCGTGGCCGACACCGTCTCCAAGATCGTGATCATCCGGGCCGACGATCCGGCCTACATGTACGTGGTGCTGGCGGGACTGATCGGCGCCATCATCTGGGACCTGTTGACCTGGTGGTGGGGGCTGCCGACCAGTTCCAGCCACGCTTTAATCGGGGGCGTGGCCGGCGCGGGGCTGGCCTACCAGGGGGCCTCCATCATCTACTGGGACAAAATCTGGAAGGTAGTCGAGTTCATTCCCTTGGCGCCCCTGATCGGATTCGTCTGCGGGTTCGCCATCATGGTCGGCATCTTCTGGATGTTCCGGGCCTGGCGGCCCTCGGACGTGGACTGGCTGTTCCGCAAGGGACAGCTGGTCTCCGCCGCCCTCTATTCGCTGGGCCACGGCGGCAACGACGCGCAGAAGACGATGGGCATCATCCTGGCTCTCCTGGTGGCCTCCGGCCACATGTCGGTGACGACCGAGCTGTCGCTCACCCACTGGAACACCGCCTGGATCGTGCTCTCCTGCCACCTGGCGATGGCCGTGGGGACGGCCCTGGGCGGCTGGCGGATCGTAAAGACCATGGGCATGAAGATCACCAAGTTGAAGCCGGTGGGAGGCTTCTGCGCCGAAACCGCCGGCGCCTTCACGCTCTTTCTGGCGACCCACGCCGGCATTCCCGTCTCGACCACGCACACGATTACGGGCGCGATCATCGGGGTCGGCAGCACGACCCGGCTATCGGGGATCAAGTGGGGGGTGGCCCAGCGGATCGTGTGGGCGTGGGTATTGACCCTGCCGTTGTCGGGACTCGTGGCGGCGTTGTGTTTCCGGCTGGCACAGGCGGTCCATCCCGGCTTCTGAACCGTAACTCCCCCCCTTAACGAGGGGGGATACGGCGCGCGGGCGTAGTTGCGCAGCGCCTGGCCCCGAGTAGGCCAGAGGCCGTAGCGAGGGGTGCTGCGCGCGGCAGCAAGCTGCCGCAGTCCACATGGCCCCCCTTAAAAAGGGGGTTTGGGGGGATTCTGCGCGGCAGCAAGCCGCCGCACTCCAAAACGGTTGGCGAAGACTTGCAGCCATCCCGCGCCCATGCTAATATTGCCTCCAGTGAGCGGGACAGTAGCTCAACTGGTTAGAGCGTCGGTCTCCAAAACCGAAGGCTCGGGGTTCGATTCCTCGCTGTCCCGCCATTCTTCCCATCCCCCTCACAAAAGGTTGGCCGCGCCCGGCCCTGTCGGTTATGCTAGGGCATGATGGAGACGCCCTTTCTGCAGCAACGTCCGCGCATGAGGCCGGTGGAGGCGTTCGCCGTCCGCCAGGGGGGGGAAACACACATCGGCCTGCGCGACCGCTCGGGCCTCGTGTCGGAAATCCTGCTGACTACCCCGCCCGTGCTTTTTGTCATCTCGCAGCTGGACGGCGAAACGCCTCTGGGGACGGTCGCGCATCGCTTCGCCGAGAAGTACGGGGTACTCCTCTCCGAAGAGGACCTGCGCGACATCCTGGACTCGCTGGACGCCTACCTGTTTCTGGACAGCCGGCATTTTGCGCAGTGGCTGGCGGAGGAGAAGCGGAAGTTTTCGGCGCTGCCGGCGCGTCCGGCGGTCTGCGCGGGGTCGGGCTATCCGGCGGAGCGGGAGAAGCTGACGGAGAGTCTGGCGCGGATTCTGTCCAGCGACGGAGCGACTTCGTTGAAGCGGCGCCGGCCGCGCGGGCTGATCGTTCCCCATATCGACTACCGCCGGGGCGCGCCCTGCTACGCGGCGGGTTACGGAGCGTTGTCCGCCGCCGGTCCGGCCGACACCTACGTCATCCTGGGAACCAACCACTTCGGCGGCGACCGCTATTACACCGCCACGCGCCTGCCCTTCGACACCCCGCTGGGGCGGGCCGAAATCGACTCGCGGCGTTTGGCGCGCATCGCCGCCGCCTACGGCGACGATCTCTTCAACGACGAGTTCGATCACGCCCGCGAGCACAGCGTGGAACTGGCCGTCGTTTTTCTCCTGCATCTCTTCGGATCGGAGAAGTTCCGCATCGTTCCCATCCTCTGCGGCGGCTTCGAGATGCTGGGCCATCGCGATCTGTCGCCGGAACAGGTGGACTCGGTGCAAACCATGGTCGGCGTGTTGCGCGAGTTGGTGGAGGAAGCGCCGGGGCGGGTGTGCCTGGTGGCAGCTGCGGACCTCTCGCACTTCGGACGGCATTTCGGCGACGAGGCGCCGCTCTCACCCGACTGGACAAGGCAGGTGGAGCAAAACGACCGCGCCATCCTGGCCGAAGCGGAGGCGGGCCGGCCCGCCGACTTCTTCGACCGCCTCTACGCCGACGGCAACAGGAGCCGCATCTGCAGCGCCGCCAATCTTTACACGCTCCTCTCCGCGCTCGGCCGCCCCGGCCAATTGCTCCACTACCACCAGGCTCTGGATGAAGAAAACCAATGTGCCGTCACCTGTGCGGCCATGTGGTTTGCTTGAGAGGCGAGACCGGGATAGGCACCCATTTTCATTGAGCTGTCTCGAAAAGAAAGGAAACCCCCGTGAAAATGGGTGTCTGTCCCTGTCTCGCCCTTGCCTTCCTGGCCGCCCTCCCCTCCTGGGGCGGAGCGGACCTGGATGGAAGCGGGAGGGTCGACGGCGGTGACCTCCTGCTGCTGATCGAATCTGCAGCCGCCGCCGATATCGACGGCGACGGGTACGCCGACCATCGCGACCTCTTCGCCTTCGCCGCCGCCTGGTACACGCCGCCTGCGCCCTCCTACACGCTCGAATACGACCACGCCGGCGACACGCTGCGCGTCAGGCATCCCGACGGGCGCCTTCTTGTGCGCATCAATCCCATGCTCGATCTGGCGTTCACCGACGGCGCGCGCGTCTCTTCAGGCGCCATGGCGCGCTCGGTCGCGTCCCAAAGCCCGCTCGTGCTCGCCTTCTCCCATGCCCGCGTCAGCGCCTGGGTCCAGGTACGCGAGGAACTCGACCGCATCGTCCTGTCGGGTACGGTCGAGTGCAAAACAGGCGCGATCATGCACATCGCCCTGCCCTACACGTTCCACCTGGAGGGCGGGCCGGTCTCGCGGATGCTCTGGCCGCGCGCGCTCGGGGTCGAACTCCTGCCGCCGCTCCTCTCCTCTTCGCGCACCGAAAGCGCCGACTATCCCGGCGCCGACGGCTTCTGCGATTTCGTCGCCGCCGATCTCTCCGATGCTCCGGTTTACTTCTACCGCTGCGGGCGCGAGGAAAGGGCGCGGCCGGTGACCTTTCTCCTGCACTGCGGCCCCGTCCCCCAGTTCCGCCGCTTCTATCGCGCCTACGTCGGCCAGGGACAGAGTTACGCCGTGCCGCCCGTCGCCTGCCAGATCGGCGGTCCACTGCGCAACACGCTGCTCCGCTACAAGCGCCAATGCGGCCTGGGGAGAACGCTGGCGGACAAGCTCTCCCCCGCAGTCTGGGAAGACTGGGCGCCCAGAATCCGCAGTGTTCTCGATCCCCCCTTCGCCCTGGCTGCGGAGAGCCTCTCCGCCTTCACCCATCCCGCCGTGGTCGAACCCTGGGCCTGGATGCTGGGCGGCTTCGACCGCAAGTATCCCGACTTTCTGCCGCCCAATCCCGTCTACGGCGGCGAAACCGAGTTCCGCACCTTTGTCAGCGCCGCACACAATGGAGATCATCTCGTGCAGCTCTACACCAATTTCACCTGGTGGTGCACGGGCTGGGAGGGCGAGGGCAGCGAGCCGGCGCCGTCCTACCTGCAATACGGCGACGTGGCGCTCTCGCGCAGCCTTTCGGGACAGCTCTATTATGAAAATTACGAGGGAAACTACGGCTATCGCAACACGCCGCTGCATCCCGTAGCCAACGCCAAGCGCGCGGAGGTGCGGAATGCGCTCCTGTCGGACTACGGCATCGACCTCTTGTATCACGACCAGTTGGGCGCGCGCAGCTGGGACTACGACGCCAATCCGGCGCACGCCAATCCCTCCGACTACGGCGACGGCCTGATGCAGATCGGCCGACAGGAGGCGGCGCGGGGCCGGCCGGTGGGAACCGAGACGGGCCACGACCGCGCGCTGGAGTGGGCGTCCCTCCTCAACTATTGGACCTATCCGCCGCTGGCGCCCCTGCTCTTCTGGCCCAACACCAGCCTCCCCGGCTACTGGAAGCCGCACGAGGCGCGCGTCTATCCCTACGCGCTCCATCTCTCCGGCGGCGACGCCATTCTGGACCTGCATAGCGCCGACACGTCGGATCGGCTGGCCTGGGCGCTCCTCTTGAACGCGCGGCTCTCGATTCTGGGCGTGAATCGCAACCACTTCGTGGGCGCGGCGCGCGAGCGGCTGCGCTTCGCCCAGGAGTTGCAGAAGGTCCTGCCCGCGCGCGCTCTGTCGGACCGACTCCTGGCCTTCGACTATCTCGCCGATCGCATCCTGGCCGCGACCTATGAGAAATCGGGTACTGCCAACTTGCGGCGGCCCTACACGCTGCCGGACGAACTGATCGTGGCCGCCAGCGGTTTCGACCTGCGCGCCCACGACGGCTTTCTTGCCGGCGAGTATCTGTCGCGCGAGGGCGTGGCCGTCGCGCTGTGTCGCCTGCCTGGGAGCGCGACTGCGGGGACGCTGGCGCGCGGCGACTTCACGCTCCCGTGGGGCGGTCAAGTACTCGCTGCGACCCATCCCGTCCTGCCCGCCACGAGTACGCGCGCGTCGGTCCTCGCGTTTCCGGTTTCGCCGGGAGCGGTTTTCGCGGGCGGACAGACCCCCGAGTCGGTACTGGCGGCGTTTAGCGCGCTGGCGCCGCAGTCGGTAACGTCCCCGCTCACGCTGGACGAGGCGCTGGCCCGGTCGCGCGTGCTCGTCAATCCCTACAGCGAGTACTTTCCCGCCGCTTCGCTCTCCGCCTGGCCGGCGGGCGTGGACCGGCTGCGTACCTGGTGCGAAGCGGGAGGGATTCTGGTCGAAATCGGCGGCTATCCCGCTTACACCGCCGCCGCGTGGGACGGCGCCGCCTGGCGGTACAAGAGCGTGGGCGCGGTCGGACTGCGCGGCCTCTGCGATGAGGCGTGCAGCTTCGCGCCCGACGTCCCCACCACGCTCTCGGTCACGTCCCTGGGCGGGACGATATTCAGCAAGGCGACGCTGGACGCGCTGGACGGTACCAGCGCGCGCGTGCTGCGTCCGCCGGCTTCGACGGCGCGGGCGCTCGTGCTGTGCGAGTCCAGCGCGGGCGCCTATCTTGTCGTGCACCGCACGGGCCACGGGGCGCTGGTGCGCGTGGGGGGCGTGCCCACGCCCGCCGCCATGGCCGCCCTGCCCGAGATCGTCGCCGCGCTCTTGGACGGGCGGCTGCCGCTCGCCCCGCCGCTCTGGCGAATGCCGTTCTACCGAGAGGTGGTCGTGGGAGGATAGGACGCATAAGACCTATGGGACCCATGGGACCTATGCGACGCGGGGATGGTCCTTTCGTGCTGCGCTGGAGGCCATCGCTGTAGTATCGTGGCCGGCATGTTGGGACTCCTCGGTCTTGTGCTCTTACTGGCGTCGGGTTGGGCGTGGGGCGCGCGGGTGTGGCCGCGCGGACAGCCCGCGGGATGGGATGGCTTCCTTCTGCGCCTGGCGTTGGGGCTTGGAGTCCTATCGCATTTCGTCTGGTTGCTCGGCATGGTCCATGCGCTGTACCCGTGGGCGTTGGTCGTGGGGCTATTGGCGCCGTGGGGGAGGTTGTTTCTGCGCGCGCAGCAGGCGGCGCAACGACGTGCACAGGCGCAGCGCGCTGCGCAATTAGGCGATCCGGCGCAGCATCCCTCGCTGCGCCCTGCGGGCTACTGGGGACAAGGCGCTGCGCAACTACGGGCGGGAGAGTGGGCGCTGCTCGCCGCGCTCGCCTTCACCGTCGTCTGCAACACGCTGGAGGCCATGACCTGGGACGACTGCCCCGACCGCTATCACGTCATCCACATGCGCAACGCCTACCTCTGGCGCGGCTTCGCCGATCCCCCCAACGTCCTCACCGTCTATTATCCCCAGTTCATCGATCATCTCTTCGTCCCCATGTTTCTCTTCACCCGCGAGGACGCGGGCAGCCTGGTCCACAATGCGTTCGCGGTACTCTTGGGAGTCGCCGTCTTCGCCGCGGGCCGACGCCTGGCGGGCCGGCTGGCCGGATTCTTGTCCGCCGGACTGCTGGCGACGACGGTGCAAATCCACCAGTTCGCCCCCTTCGGCTACAACGACCTCGGGTCCGCCTTTTACCTGACCGTTGCGCTGTACGCGCTTTACTTGTCGCTGACGGAATCGTCGCCCGAGGCGGCCCGACGCATGTGCCTGGCCTCGGGCCTTCTGGCGGGATGGTGCGCTCAGAGCCGGCTCAATGCGGGTTTCTACGTGCTGGTGCTGGGACTGGCGGTCTGGGGCCTGGCGTCTGCAACCCGCAGGCAACCAGGGTGGGGGCGCCACGCGTCGGTTTGGCTCGGGTGCTTCGCGCTGGGGACGCTGCCGTGGATGATCCGCAACCTGGTGGGCGCGGGCAGCCCGCTCCTGCCGCTGGAAGCGCCTTTTTTTTCCACCCCGCCGGAGCTGCGGCAGGCGCTTGTGGGCTACGCGAACGAGTTCGGCTGGACCCTGCCGTCGCCGGTGGTGTGGTGGGCGGGTTGCGGGCTGGTCGTTCGCGGCGCCGCCTTGGATGGGCACGCGCCGCTCTTCGTGCTGCTGGTCTTTTCGCCGCTGTTTCTCTATTACGGCTGGAAGCGCCGCCGCTGGGAGGCGCTGGGACTCTTCCTTTTGTGCCTTGTGAGCATTGCCGCCGCCGGGTTTCTAGGCATCGGGCGCATGCGCTACTTCCTGCCCACCACCGGGCTGCATGCCGTCGCGCTGGGCGTCTTCTGCGCCCGGATGCTGGCGGACATACCACGCAACCGCCCGCGCATGGAGCAGGCCGCGCTGGCAGGACTGGCGGTCCTGGTCGCGGGACTCTACCTGGGTGTGCGCGACTACCGCGGACACCTGACGCGCTTCCCGCCCCTGACGCCCTCCGGCCGCCTGCAATTCCAGAGTCAACACGACCGCAGCTACCCCTACTGGTCCACCATCAACCGGCTGGCGCGCCCCGGCGACCGCCTGCTGGTCGCCGGTACGACCCTGCGCTACCAGTACTTGGACATTCCCTACAATCCTCCGCCGTACTATGGACGGCCATTGGAGGAGCTCGTCATGGAGCGAGAGCGCAGCGTGCCGGCGATCACCGCCGAGCTGCGCCGGCAGGGCTACACGCTGCTCCTGGCCGCGCCCGACGCCCGGATTCTGCTCCTGGTCGAAGCCCGCGAACTGGCGCGCTGGCCGGGGGCGGTACTGGTGCGAGTGGGGGTGCGGGGGAATGGGACCTAGGGGAGCAATAGGACTCGGAATGACCAATTCCTGACATTTATGATGATGATGCTAGTTATAGCGACTCGTTTGTTATTGTGATTACGTCGCGCACGCCCCAGCAGGCGCCTCAAGTTTAATGATTTCCGCCCCTCGCGGCCGGTTATGCACCCCGTGTGACTCGATTTGCGCGATTTCTTTGCTATAATTAAGCGTGAAACGCGATGAGCGATTCTCTACCCATTCTCCGGGCGTAGTGGGGGCATGGCATGGCGCTGCCGTTGCGGGAAATGCTGACGACCATGGTCGAAGAGGACGGGGCCGACCTCTACCTGTCGGTGGGGGCGCGTCCCACCCTGCGTACCGGCGCGGGCATTTCCGAGCTGGGTGAGACCGTCCTCACCCCCGCCGACACGGAAGCCTATTGCAAGGAAATCCTGGACGACCGCCAGCTGGGCGAGTTTCTGCTCACCCGCGAGATGAACCTGGCCTTCGGCCTGGCCGGCCTCGGACGCTTTCGCACCAACATCTTCATGCAGCGCGGCGTCGTCAGCCTGGTCATCCGTCAGGTGCGGCTGGACATCCCCACCATCGAGG
>JABTUV010000023.1 GCA_015075175.1 bacterium | reverse complement strand
TACGGGTGGCACCGCTTGGCGTTCGCCGACCGGCTGAAGGACGCGGCGTCGAGTGCGCTGCCCCGGGTGGACCGGCAACTGGTGGAGCAGTGCGGCTGGACTGACGGCTTGAAGGCCCAGCACCGGCCGATGCTACAGGAGCTAGGCGCCAAGGTGCGGGACTTGCGCGACGACGCGTGGGTAACTCCGGTGCTGGACGCTATGCACGAATCCCCTGATAGCATGTACGTAGTGACTGACGTGCGTTATCCGAACGAGGCAGATGCGTTGCGGTCGTGGGGCGGTACCATCGTCCGCGTCGAGCGGCCAGGGCGGGAGTCCGACGGCCACCAGTCTGAACGCCCCGACCTTATCAAGCATGACCTAGTGCTGCGTAACGGCGGGTCGCTGGACGACTGGGCGTACAAAGCTAAGCTGCTGGCGCAGTCTATGGAGTATGCAGCGCGGGCGCGGGCAGAGGAGTGTTGCCGGTGTGTTTAGGCGGCGCAAGCCTTACCGGCCCGGTGATCTTTGCCCCACATGCAGGGCGTACCTTATGACGCATTGCAGCAACAAGAAGTGTGATTGGGTTAGATGTGAGAAGTGCGGGGGGTATGGGCAGTTAGACAGGTGGCTTGTAGGTAAAAACCATGAGTGACACGACAACGCAATGTAAGAAGTGCGAAGGGTATGGGCAGTTAGACAGGTGGCTTGTAGGTAAAAACCATGAGTAACACAGCAACGCAATGTAAGCAATGCGATAGGGCGTTCGTACCGAAGTCTAAGGTGAACGTGTTCTGCTCTCGCCAGTGCCAGCTTGACTATCGGGCTAGGCGCTCTGCGGACGAGTCTGCCCGTCGTAACGAGACCGGGTTCGCGTGGCCGCCCGTGGCGCCCGCTCCCGCGCTGACCGTGAAGGTGCCGCGGGCTACGCCGCGGCCCTGCAAGTGGCGCACCGCGGTCGTGCTCCCAGACCAGCAGTTCGGCTACCGCCAGCTGCTTGACGGTACGTTCCAGTCGTTCCACGACGAGCGGGCGTTGCATATTGCGGAGCAGGTGATCGAGGTCGAGCGCCCGCACTTGACGGTGATGTTGGGCGATGTGTTGGACTTGCCCGCGCATGGTAGGTACCGGCAAGAGCCGTCGTTCGTGACCACAACCCAGCGGGCGATTGACCGGGCGAGCAGGCATATCGCCACGGTGGCGGCGCTGAGCCGTGAGACGCGGGTGTTGGAAGGGAACCACGACGCCCGGCTGAGCAACTACGTGCTGGATAACGCCTTGGCTTCTGCGGGGCTCCGGCAGGCGCGGCGGCAGCCCGGTGATTACCCGCCCATGACGGTGCCACACCTGCTCAACATCGCTGATATGCCTAACACCAAGTGGGTCGGCGGGTATCCCAGTGGCGCGACCTACGTCAACGAGAATCTAGCGGCCATCCACGGCCGCCGCACCGGGCGTAACATGCTGGACCGGGTACTGGACGATGAGCGGGTGAGCGTGGTGTTCGGCCACGTCCACCGTATCGTCGCGATGTGGCAGACCCGGAACACACGGACTAGCCCTAAGTTCAACCAGGCACTTAGCCCCGGGTGTCTGTGCCGGATCGACGGCACGGTGCCATCGGCGCGGGCGGGGCTTGACCCTTGGATCGCTCCGCCCCGCTCGTGGGAGGACTGGCAGCAGGGGCTGGCGGTAGTGCGATACGAGCCTGGCGACGGGCGTTTCCATGTTGAGATGGTGCCCATTATTCCTTTAGACGACAGGTCGTGGGCGTTGCATAGAGGACAAGAGTTCGTCTCTAAGAAGGAGTTTGACCCTAAATGACTGAGCTTGACAAGGACACTATTGCAGAGATTATCGACGCCATGAACGCAGGGCTTATTACGGATGAGGACACGCTTCATGCTGCGATGGGTGTGTTCGTCCTGTTCGGTTCTATAGGTATGGTGGGTCGGCTGAAGAACGAGACCGAATACAACGTGTTGCCAGAGATGTTTACCACAGGTAAGGACTTTGACCTTTTGCGCGATTGGGTGACGCGTGCGGGTAACCTGCTTATCGACATTCTTGTAGAGCACGACCTTCCCCGTCTCTATGTTTCCTACAAGTGTGACGAGTGCGACCGGTGGATGACCGCCGGTGCCAGGTTGAAAGATGAAGATGAGTAGCGGGCTGAAGGTGGTAGACTGAACACATGGCACGTTCATTCTCTCGTGGAGATTGGGGGGCTGCCCCGCCTAAGCGGGCCGGTACCCCGTGGCCCGCAGGCGAGCCTGGCTCGCTAACTGTGCATTGGGTGGGGGACCCGCTGCCCCTAATCACCGATAGACGTGTCCCTTACGGGAATGTCATGCGGACGATCCAACGGTACCACCTGAACCACCCCACCGAGGACTACATCGACATCGCCTACAACATGGCGATCGACCGCTACGGTAACGTGTATGAGGGAAGGGGCCGTAACGTCAGGTCGGGCGCCAACGGCACGTCCACCGCTAACCGTGTGTCCGCGGCGGTGGTGCTGCTGACTGGACCCGGCGACCTGAACTATACCCCGGCCATGCTGTCTGCGCTGAAGGTCATGGCTGCGGGGTACCACGGGCTTCACGTCCATAAGGATTGGGTGGGTAGAGGCACCGTATGCCCCGGCCCGCAGATTACCGCGGCAGTCCGCAAGATTACCCCCGGCGCTGCGGTACCCACTACCCCCAGCGGCGAGCAT
This sequence comes from bacterium, assembly GCA_015075175.1. GTDB lineage: Bacteria > Hinthialibacterota > Hinthialibacteria > H5-UNCL2 > H5-UNCL2 > H5-UNCL2. The sequence continues at coordinate 38,347 of JABTUV010000023.1, read as the reverse complement.
CCACTGGTGGCCATCAAGCGGGCGGTGGACGCCGCATCGAGGCAGGTGCTGCGGCGGGGCTCTAAGGGTCCGGCGGTGTTCTGGTTGCAAGTGTTGCTCAATCAGAGGCGTGCAGCGGGGCTGCGGGTTGACTCCGACTTCGGCCCAGATACCGAGCGGGCGGTGCGCGACTTCCAATCCGATATAAAGCGGTTCTTCGGGTTTAGCAACAAGCAGATGCCCGTCGATGGTATTGCCGGGCCTAAGACGTGGTACTGGTTGCTGGCATCATAGTCCTGTTAGGGCTGCCGCTCGTGGCGCACGAGTTACGGTGTATAGCTGGCGTACTCGCCGAGCAAGACTGTGACGACGACGAGCCCTCTACTACGGCGCAACCGTTCGGATTCGTTGGGGGTTATTACATAATGGACGATGAAGATGGGTCGTCTGACCAGTCAGGGCTGATAGAGTAGGGCCATGCCGCCGAAGGGTTCATGCATCATATGCTCACGTGCTGACGCCGCGGAGATCGACGCGGCGCTGTTGGACGGTAAGGGCGTCAGGGCTACGGCCATCCGGTTCGGGCTTCCCGAGCGTACCCTCGCCCGGCACAACACGCGCTGTATGCGCCGCCGTATCGCAGAGGTGACGGAAGCGTCGGCCATTGCTGCGTTGTCGCCCGAGCAACTGTTGGCACGAGTCTCCCATGTTGAGCAGCGGGCGCTCCAACTGTGCAAGGACGCGGACTCAGACGGTTCCAGTATTCGTGACCGCGCCACCGCGATTCGCGAACTTAGGTCCGCCGTCGAGTTGCTAGCTAAGCTAACCGCTTACGTGGTCGAGCAGTCTGACCGCGAGCCCGACGCCGAGTATCGCCCCGACATAGATGCCGCGATTATGGCGGCGCTTACCGCTCGTGGTGTGGCTTTCGAGCCGGGCCAGATTGCTTCTGACGACGTGGTGGTCGAGGCTGAGATTGTGGGGGATTAGCGGGGCGGCAACTATCGACTCTTGCGGCGCGATGCATACGTTGCCCTAACGGGTTAGCCGCCCCACCATACAATCCGAGCGTCTTGTCATCCCAGAGAAACAGTACCTTCCACACTCCGCGTTTACCGGAGACTCGCACGTAGTCTCCCACCTTAGGCTGCCAGGTGGCAGTCACTTTCTTCTCCCTTTCGTCCCTAGCGAGACGTGAACCACCCGCACTCCGTAGCGTCTCGCTTGAGTTGGGCGAGGTCATCGTAGTCATCTACGTGCGCGCTGACATAGCTCTCGGCGGCTTGCTTGTCCAGGTCGTCGATCGCTGCCCTCAAGAGGTGTAGACGATGCGTTCGCTGCCGTACTGGTGCGGCCGGGTGAACAGGTCCGCCGGGAGCACGAAGGCCCCGCCACCGAAGGTGCGTTCGGCGTCGTCTACGGTGCCGAACTCATACCTGGTTTCGTGCTCTGGCGCGCCGCCCCAGTCGGGGCGGGCGTAACAGTCGATGGCGTACATGGTATCCCCTCTCTGTTGGTTGGTTGTCGTGGGGGCCTTCGTGGCCCTCACAGTGTTTGCAGGCTAGCTAGTCGGGCAGCGCGGCATTCTCTATGTTGGCGCCGGTAAGGGCGGCGCCCTCCAGGTCGGCCCCCCGGAGGTCGGCGCCCGCCAGGTCGGCCCCCCGGAGGTCGGCGCCCCAGAGGTCGGTATCCCGTAGGTCGGCTCCCCGCAGGTCGGCGTCCCGGAGGATGGCGTTTACCAGGTCGGCGCCCCGAAGCACGGCGCCCCGCAGGTCGGCGCCTTCCAGGTAGGTACCGTGTAGCCGGGCGCTTTCCGTGTAGGCGCCGGTAAGGTCGGCTACGATCATGTTGGCGCCTGTCAGGTCGGCGCCGTACAGGTCGGCGTTTCCCAGGTTGGCAGTCGCCAAGGTGGCGCCCCGAAGGTCCGCGCCCTCCAGGTCCGCGCCCTCCAGGTCGGCGCGCTCCAGGTGGGCGCCCCGAAGGTCTACATTCTGTAGGCTGGCGCCCCGGAGGTGGGCGCCCCGCAGGTCGGCGCCCGGAATGGCCAAGTCCCGAACTGGTATGGTGCCGACCACGTAGGCGCGCCGCAGCCGCAGCTTATCTTTATCGCTGCCGAGTACGTCGGCGTCAGAGTAGGCTACGTACCGAACCACCTCGGCAGCATGACCGCCCGAACCGGCGCCGTCCCACGTGGTGGCGGCGCAGATGCCGTCACCAGGGCGGGATGGGCAAGGGCCGAAGTTCGTGTAGTCGATCGGCCCGGGCGCTTTCACCGGGCCGAAAGCTGGCCACCGAAAGCCGACCAGGCTCACTCCGCTGGCAGTGTCGATACGATATGCAAGGCGCATCATGGCAGCGTAGCCCCTTTCAGGTCGGCGCTCCACAGGAGGGCGCCCTCCAGATGGGCGCCCTCCAGGTGGGCGTCTCCCAGGTCGGCGTCTCCCAGGTCGGCGCGCTCCAGGTGGGCGCCCTCCAGGTGGGCGTCTCGGAGGATGGCGCCCCTCAGATTGGCGCCCCGAAGGTCCGCGCCTTCCAGGTCCGCGCCTCCAGGTTGGCGCGCTCCAGGTGGGCGCGCCCCTGTGAGGCGCCCCAGCTGTCGCGCCTCCTGCGTCCGCTGCGCCTCCAGGTCGGCGCGCTTCAGGTCGGCGCGCTTCGTGGGCGCCTGTGGGCGCCTGCGGCGCCCAGCGTCCGCGCCCTCCAGGCCGCGCCTTCCAGGTGGGCGCCTCCAGGCGGGCGCCCTCGATTGGCGCCCTGGAAGGTCCGCGCCTCCAGGTCCGCGCCTCCAGGTGGGCGCCTCCGTGGGGCGCGCCCTCAGATTGGCGAAGGTCCGCGCCTCCAGGTCCGCGCTCCAGGTGGGCGCCCTCCAGGTGGGCGCCCCTGATTGGCGCCTCCAGGTCCGCGCCCCCAGGTCGGCGCGCCCCAGGTCGGCGCGCGCCAGGGCGCCCTGATTGGCGCCCTAAGGTCCGCGCTCCAGTCCGCGTCCAGGTGGGGCGACTCCAGGTGGGCGCCTTCGATTGGCGCCCTGAAGGTCCGCGCCCCAGGTCCGCGCCTCCAGGTCGGCGTCCCAGGTCGGCGCGCCCAGGGCGCCTGCGGGCGCCCCTCAGATTGGCGCCCCGAAGGTCCGCGCCCAGGTCGGCGCGTTTCAGGTCCGCGCCCCTGTGTCGGCGCGGTAGGCAGGCGCCCGCCAGGTCGGCACCTGGGGTGGCCAGGTCCCGCATCGGGGATGGTGCCGACGACGGGCGCGCGCCAGGCGGACCTTGTTACGGTCCCACCCGAGCACGTCGGCGTCGTCGTAGGCCACGAGCCGAACCACGCCGGCGTCGGCCACCGGACGCGGCCCTCCCACGTGGTGGCGGCGCAGATGCCGTCACCGGGGCGGGATGGACACGGGCCGGAGTTGGTGGCGTTGAACGGGCCGGGGGCCTCAACGGGCCCGGAGTCGGGCCATTCAAAGCCACCGCGGCTTTCTCCACCCGCGGCGTCGATACGATAGGCTAAATGCATCATGGTATCCCTCTTTTTCTCTCAGTGGCACCAAATAAGCACCGTGGGCGCCACCACGCGTGGCGGTGGCGCCCCAGCTACCTACGCGGCCAGGTCGGCAGCGCCAACTCCGGCGAGACTGTCCATGTAGGTTATCGCCTTGTTAGCGGCGCCCGCCACAGTGCGAAGCACCTTCGGGTCCGCCCGCAGTACCCGTAACCAACTCGCCAGGTAGGCAGCGTTGTCACTCCTGGTGTCGGGCGCCACGTGGTGATGAGCCGCAAAGAACGCCGCGCCAAGCTCGGCGGTCAACTCCTCCACCGCGTAGGCGTCCGATCCGAACCGACCCGAAAGGTCACGGTTGAGCCGGGTTGCCGCGCCGGTCCAGTGTACGTGCTCGTGAGCCACGGTCGAGTAGTACCCGTCGGTCGCCACAAACTGTTCCCGATATGGCAAGCAAATACGGTCTTCGCCCGGCCGGTAACACGCGCGGTCGCCACCGTGGCGCACGTCGGCCCCCACCGCCGCGAAGTAGCGGTCAAGTTCGGGCACGCTTTCTGCGCCCCCGATGACGCGTTCGGGCGGAGCAGACAAGTGCTCCGGTACCCCGGAGCATTGCTCCGCTGCGAACACTGCGTACGTCGTGGCGAAGACGCCCTTAGTTACCTCGCCTGTGTCGCGATTCTCCCTCTCAAACGGTCGCCACAGGAAAGCGCGGGTGGCGCGCTCCCCCTTGAGGACTTGCGCGCCCACTGTCTTCCATGCCTTATAGGTACCCCACCGTCCCGCGTAGCCACGGTCCGCCGCGACCATTGCCAACCATGCGGCGTTTATGCCGCGGTAGGGCCGGTTGACGGTGCTCACTTGGCCGGACCACGAGTGCCACGGCATTTGCCATTCCGAAGCGCCCGCTTCTATCTGTGCAACTAGGTCGTTCGTAACCTGTGCGTAAAGGTCGTCGGCTTTCACTTTATTTCCCCTTTCTCTTGGCCACCATCGGGGCGGTTGCTGGTAGTGTAGGCGGTCTGTCTACTGTTGTCAAGCTCCCTAGTTGTCGTCGTGCTCCGCCACGTCGCGCCAGCCGTTGGCGCGTGCTCGGTCGATGATGTCGGCCCCGCCGTCGGGCAGGTCGTCGACACCGCGGAGCACGTAGTTTCGGATGCGGCGCACTCCATGAACAAGGTCAGTTCGTAGGCGGCCGTAGTGTCCATTGTTTCCCCTTTCTCGGGTGGTCGTCTAAGCTAGCTGGGCAGCGTAGCGCCCTCCACGCGGGCGCGGGTGAGGTCGGCGTCGGTGAGGTCGGCCCCTCGGAGGTTGGCGCGGGTGAGGTCGGCCCCGGTGAGGAGGGCCCCTAGGAGGTCGGCCCCTCGGAGGTTGGCGTCGGTGAGGAGGGCCCCTCGGAGGTCGGCCCCGGTGAGGTCGGCCCCTCGGAGGTCGGCCCCCCGGAGGTGGGCCCTCCACAGATAGGCGCCCCTCAGGTCGGCCCCTCGGAGGTCGGCGCGGTACAAGTAGGCGCCCGCCAGGTCGGCACCTGGGGTGGCCAGGTCCCGCACGGGGATGGTGCCGACGACGTGGGCGCGTGCCAGGCGGACCTTGTTACGGTCCCACCCGAGCACGTCGGCGTCGTCGTAGGCCACGAGCCGAACCACGCCGGCGTCGTGGCCACCGGACGCGGCTCCCTCCCACGTGGTGGCGGCGCAGATGCCGTCACCGGGGCGGGATGGACACGGGCCGGAGTTGGTGGCGTTGAACGGGCCGGGGGCCTCAACGGGCCCGGAGTCGGGCCACCTGAACCCGTTCCGGCTCACGCCGTCGGCCGTGTCGATCCGGTACGCAAGGTTGAACATGGGTAACCCCTTCTCTCGGGTGGCGCCGGTAGGCACTGTGCGGGCCACCGGAGCACCGATGGCCCGCCCGCTGCCTATGCTCTACTTTCTCGTTGTCGTGTATCGGGTGAGGATGGTGGCGGCGGTAGCCGCGTGGTGGGCGGCGCGGTGGGCGGCGTCGCGCTCGCCCTCACCCGTGGCCCGCGCCGCGTAGTAGGCAGCGCGGTCCGCGTGGTAGGCGGCGGTCTCGACGTCCCTAGCAAGGGCCGCGGCGTCGCCGCGGTAGGCGTCCATTCCCGCGGCCCGGGCCGCTAGCATTGCCCACCTAGCATGGTCGTAAGCGGTCATGGCATCCCCTTTCTCTTGTGGCACCAGGTAGGCACCGTGGGGCCCACCGGCGCTCCGGCGGGTGGCTTACGGGGCCAGCCTAGCACGCTTGTCAAGTCCTCCCCCCGAAATACCCTAAATGTCCCATTTGAGACGTATCGACGGTCGTCGATACGTGAGCACGGTGGGCGATCCTGGCGGGATGGGCGCGGTGGGCGATCCTGGCGACTGCCTCTACCCGGAGCACGCTACGGAGCGGATCAATGGGTCAAAGGGCCAATGGATCAATGGTCCGGAGGGTAAAAGGGTCTAAGGCTCGGAGGGTTAATGGGCCAAAGGCTCGGATGGCCAAAGGGTCTAAGGCTCGGATGGCCAAAGGGTCGGATGGCCAAAGGCTCGGATGGCCAAAGGGTCAATGGGCCAAAGGCCCGGAGGGCCAAAGGCCCGGAGGGCCAAAGGCCCGGAGGGCAATAGGCCCATCGGCAGCCCGACGTTTAGAAGCTAAGATCGTACACACGTTCGACGCCCATACACAGCTCGGACCCCCCTCCCCCCGGGGGGGCCCCCGTGTGTGTTATTCCCGTTTTCCTACCGCAGCCAGATGTGAAGGTTTTGTGGCGAAGTTGCGTCGGCTAGCGCAGCGACTGTGTCAACGCCCCCTCGCCACTCTCACCCCCGCTGGGGCTCACTTCGAGGCAGTCTTGCGGCTCTCCCAGGATGCGTAGATGTAGGCGCCGAGGAGGTACACCGGCACGACGAACAGGTACGCGCTGTATAGCACGACTGCCACTGCGAAGCAGGTTAGGAGCATCCCGATGTAACCGGCGACGGTCTCCTCGACCACTCCACCCGCTCCACCCGCTCCACCACTGCCCCAGAGGCGAGGTGGCCGGTGTTCGTCAGGTGGCTCGGGCAGCTCCACGTCGGGCAGCACTTCCGGCACCTTCCGCTCGGGCTCGGATGCCCACCGTTCCTTCAGCCACTCTGCGATGGTCTTATCTGTGATGCCCTCCTCCCACACCGCGGCTTTGGACGGTGGTAGGGGTCGCAGAGGTAGGCCGCAACGCCCAGGCACAGCATCACGACGATTGCTGGCCCACTGACAAGGAGGTTCACGATTGCCATGCCGCCGAAGATGGCGAGGTTCGCCACGAAGGACCAGCCGATAATCTTCCAGAACCACGACGTCTTGGCGGGTGGCGGCGGCGACACCTTCCGCTCCGACGCCCGCCGTTCCTCCAACCACTCGGAGATGGTCTTGTCCGCAATGTTGCTCATTGCTCTCTCCTTTCTCTCGACTCCCCTACCCGACTCCCCCGGGCGGGCGATGTCAAGTCGGCCAGCTTGACGTCTTTCAGGTGGGCGGCCCACAAGAGGGTGAGCGCCCAGGCAGCCCACCGGTGCCTCCGGGCCACCTGGCTCAACGTGTCCCGCCCCCGGCGAATCTTCCACCAGTCCACCGCCACCACCGAAGCAGCGACGACCACCCATCCACCCATCCACCAACTTTACCACCCAGGGTAAGATTCGGCCCCGGCGAGGGGGGTACAACGGCTCCCCCCCTGGGGGGGGTCGCCGATGTACCCCTCCTCTTGGTCCGGCAACATATATCGTGTCACGATATGGACTTTCCCCTTATTCCATAAGGGTTCTAGCGGGTGAGCCGCGCGGGAACCCCCCCCCCTCAGGAGGTTCCTACCCGGGTTCCGACCGCTTTTTCGGGCCATCTCGCGAACCCCAGAACCCTTATAGAATAAGGGTTCACCAGGGGGACATCGGACATTTCGGACACTTTCCGGGGCGGGTAGACACGCCGCCGCGACCGTGCTACGATGGCCCACCCGCAGGAAACGATAGGAGGATCGAGATGCGACAAGCCGCACACGATCTCGCCGACCTAGGCTGGCGTGTTCTTCCCCTGCACCCGGGAGGCAAGACGCCGCTCTGCCCCAGAGGGGTACACGACGCCACCACCGACCACGACCAGATAGACCAGTGGTGGCTCACCAATCCGACCGCCAACATCGGCGGCGCGGTACCGGACGGCCACGTGGTCGTAGACGTGGACGTGCGCCACCAGGGGAAGGACACCCTAGACGTGATACAAGGCAGGCTCGGAGTGCTACCCGTCACCACCACCGTACTCACCGGGTCGGGTGACGGCTCATTCCACACCTACTACACCTGCCCCCTCACAGAAGGCCGTGTCCAGTTGGGCCGCGGGGTAGACATCCGCTGGCCGGGCAAGCACTACTGTCTGCTGCCACCTTCCCATACCGAACACGTCTACGGGTGGAAAGCCACCGGCCGTGCCGCGTCGCTGCCAGCATCGTGGGTCAAGGCGCTGCGGCGCCCCACCACCCGCAACACCCACACCGCCGTGACCGCGACTAATGTCGAGGCGATGGGTGTTACGGTTGCCGTCTCCGCGGAGGGCAGCCGCAACAACACGTTGTTCTGGGCGGCGTGCCGGGCGTTCGAGGCGGGGATAGACGACCTGGCACCGCTCATCCGCGGCGCACGAGAATCCGGGCTTGAGACCTGGGAGATCGAAAACACGCTGCGGTCCGCTTCTCGGACCGTGGCCAAACAGAACAGGACAGGGGTTAGCAATGACTGACAACGACAACGACAACATCTTGGACTCTGAGAAGTTCACAGAGACGCCGCTGGCGCCGTTCTTCGGCGCCGACTACCGGCCCGAACCAGCCACGATGTTCCGTCGCACCGACGGCCAACACGGCATCTACCCGGGCCGTCTCCACGTGTTCTACGGGGAGTCGTCCAGCCTCAAGACGTGGACCGCCCTTGTTGCGGTCACACAGGTTCTTCACCGTGGCGGCACCGTCGTCTGGATCGACATGGAGGACACGCCACAAACCGTCGCCAACCGGCTTCGGCTGCTGGGCGTCGAGCCCCAGGAAGTCGCCCGATGCCACTACCTCCGCCCCGAAGGCAAGTTCGGCGCAGAGGACGCCACCAACGTGGTTTCCACCTACGCACCCAACCTGGTGGTGATCGACTCCATGTCGGAAGTGTTGGCCCTGCTCGGAGCCGACGGGTACGTTTCCCAGCAGGTAGCCGACGTCCATCGCACCATTCGCGGGTTCACAGACAACGGCGCTGCCGCGGTGCTCATCATCGACCACGTTACAAAAGCCCACACCAACGCCACTAGAGGACCTATCGGGTCAGAACGGAAGCTTTCCGGCATAGACGGCACAGCGTACGCTTTCACCCTGATCGACCCGTTCGGGGTCGGGAAGGAAGGGTCGGCCCGGATCAAGCTCGACAAGGACCGCGTCGGCACCGTCCAAGGCATCTGCGCCGACGACGCCACCTTCGGGTTCGTTACGTTGCTGTCCTGCAACAACCGGGTCGCCTACCGGGTTGCGCTGCCGAAGGAGCACAACAACGATCTCAGGGTGGAGCGTCGGGACAACATCCTCCGCGCCGTCCAGGCGGCCGGTAAGGAGGGCATCCGTAAGAAGGCGCTCTACGAGAAGGTCGGCGGAGCACGCTACCTGTTCAACGAGGCGGTCGATTACCTGGTGGAGCATGAACGGCTGCTCGGTGGGCCGCCCGACCCGTACGTCTACAACGACCAGATCATCGTGGTGGATTTCACTATGGCGATGGAGAACTTTACCGACGACATGGTGGACGACCCAGAGTGGTAAACTAGACATCCCGCCACGGAGGTACACCCATGACCCGTGAATCTATCCGTCTCGCCGTCAAGAAGGCTCTCGCCACCGTCACGTCGCCCGCGTCCGCAACGGACCTGGCCGACGCCATCGCAGACGCGCTAGGAGTAGACTAGAATCTACATATGCGTGTTCCGCACCCGTGGATCGAGAACATTGACGGCCGTGCGCGGACGATGCTCTACCGCAACTTTGCGGAGATCGAAGCCGCGCTGGGCGGCGGCTTCACCACGTTCACGACCGTAGCGGACGACGGCACCGGGGACTACACCACGATCAAAGCCGCCGTCGAAGCGGTGCCGAACGACGGGGCGGCGTTCATCTACGTGAAGCCGCACTCGGCCGGTGGGTACTACGACGACACCGCCTACGGCAACGTGACGCTCAACCGGCGGGTGAAGATTGTGGTGTGGGCAGCCACCGACTTCAACTACCGGCAGTGCGCCCTGTCGGGCACCAAGATAGGTACGCCCCCCAGAGAGCGGTGGGACTGCCTCTCTATCACGTTCGTCGGGAACGAGCTATACGAAGATCACGTCCTGTTCTTCCACGGGCTCGACATACGCCATTCCGGCAGCATGGTCACGTCCGGCAAGTCCACCCTCACCTACGGCGCAGACTCGTGCGTGATCACCGCGTCGAACATGGGTCCCGAACCTGACGACGTGACCATCACTGCCGCTATGGGGCGGGCCAGGCTGTTCGTGTTCAACGGCACCGAAGTGCAACTGGCCGTCGCGACCAACACCAACCTGCCGACCGTGCTCGCCAACGACTGTGCTATCACCTTGACCAGCATGGGTTCGGGCGCCAGCGCCGCCCGGGAACTGCCAAACGCGCTCATCTTCTCCAACTGCGTTATTACGATGGGGGCATCCACTACGCTGAAGTCGTCCGGCGGCGCAGCCGGAGGATTGGTCAGATTCGACAACTGCCTGTTCGACCAGTACGGGTCGCTGACCATCGACGGGTACAGACTAGAGATGGTCGGTTGCACCTACCTGGACTCTGGCGAGGACGGGCTGACCGCTCTCACCGTTACCGCCACCGGCATCTACGCGTCCGGCAACACCTACCGCCGCGGAGTCGTGCTCGTAGACAACGCCCTGCCGGGCACGCAGGTCACCTTGTCCTCGGGGAAGTTCACCCATGTCAGCGGGCAATACAAGACGCTGAACATCGCCACGTCCGGCGGCAACTACGACGTGCATCTAGACCCCGGCAAGACGAACAGTCTTACGCTGCTAACCGTGTCGGGCAGCAACAACATGATCAAGTGTTCGCTTGGTGTGCGCCGTACACCCGCCCCGACCGGCACCGTGGGCGGAAACGTGACAGGCAACAACAACACCATTCTCGGGGCCTACGGCGGGCTGACTGTTACCGACGGGGGGAGCGGCAACACGATCGGCACCGGGGCGGGCGCCACGCAACTGAACGAGCTTTCCGACGTGGAACCCACACTGTCGCCGTCCACCGGCGACGTGTTCCGGTACGACGGTACGGTGTGGGACGCTGCTGCACTAGCGGGGCTCGCACCGGCGGGAGGCGCATCCGGCTACGTGCTTACCAAGAACACCGCCACCGACTACGACTATAGCTGGGCGGCGCCGGGCGGGGGCGGCGGGGGAGATGACAGCTTCACCCGCCCATTCCTGGTCATGGGGGGGTAGACTCTAGATATGCCTACTGCGCTGAAGGTGCTCGGCCAGTCCAACCCGGCCGCCAGCACAGACACCGACCTCTACACTGTACCTGCCTCGACTAGCACGGTCGTGTCGTCAATCATCGTGTGCAACACGGGCTCGACCACCGCGACGGTGCGGGTGTTCGTCGCGGTGGGCGGCGCCGCGGTCGCCACCAAGCAGTACGTCGCCTACGATTTATCGGTTGCCCCGTATGAGACGGTCGAGTTCACTAACGGCATCACGCTAGCCGCCACCGACAAGCTGCGGGTACGTGCCTCGACCGCCAACGTGGCGTTTCAGGCGTTCGGCCAAGAGGTCACCTGATGGCGCTCGGTAGGTCGTCCGCTGCTGCCGCCACTTCGCCGGTTCTGGGGAAGCTCCAACTGCCCGTGGGCGAGATAACCATCCCGGGCGGCTTCTTCGGTGTCTGGCAAGTTGCTACGGGTGTGGCAGTTGTGCTACACAAGCAACGCGACGATACCCCCATTATCGTCGCGGCACTCAACGACGGCACCAACGGCACTGCCGGGAGCAACTTCAAAGCTTTCGCCAAGATCAGCGGAACCCTCTACGAGATAGTGGTGCGCCGCGCCAACGAGGCGAGCAACTCTAAGCAGGCCGGAGGCTTCGTGGAACTTACCGGGTTCCCGGCCGGGCAATACATGGTCGAGTTGTGGGTTGAGAACACGTCAGGGCAGGAGCTGAAGCTTCAGACGTTCAATGTGCTGTCAATGCTTGTGTGGGAGGGGCAATGACTGTTCAGCGTAAGTCGCCGGAGCGGGCGGCTCTCGCCGGGTCGGTGGACCGCCGCACGATCAATCTGACACTTACTCACGGTGCAGCGGCTACCGCGACGGGGCTCACCACCACGTTCACGAAGCAACATGACAAGTCGCAGCTACTCGTGTTCGCGTCGGCAGTCATATACATCGCTAGCGGATCATATGCCCCGGGGCAGTTTATCCACGAAGTGTACGTAGGTTCGAACAAGGAGGGCGTGGCTGTGCGAAGGGTTGACGACGGCAGCCCCATCGCATACGTACACCAGATGTCGTCCCTCAACTCCATCGACGGCATCGCCGCCGGGTCGCAGACCGTGAGCACTAAAGCCACGTTCGGCGGCCCGTCCGGAGGATCACAAGGCAAGTTCGGTTCCAACTACCCGGCGTCGCTCGCCGTGTTCGAGTTGCCTGTCAGCGCGGCGGGGCGGTCGCAGACAGGCCGCCGTCTGCGGCGACTGCGGCCTACAGGTACTACCCTCCGGCACAGACTCGTTCACATCCAGTTACAGCAACATCGGTCAACGTCCGACGTGGAGAAAGGTACAACGACACGAAACTGGTAGTCATCGATTCGCGTCGGCCTACGCGTCGTCCAGCAGTTCGATCATCATCGTTCGCTCCGCAGCCGCCCGAGGTAGAGATCGAGACGGCGGTCGGGAGGTCAGCAGCCACCAGGGCCTCGGGCGCGAACGGATAACCGGGCTTCTGCCTGGTACCGTTACAATGCAGGGCCGGGTAAAGGCGTCGATCGGCACGGGCTACATGAACACGTCAGGCGCTATGTCGTTTCTGGTGGTGGAATGCCTGTGACGGCCTTGCTGCTCCCCGGGTCGATGCGTATGCCGCAGTCGGTGTCCGCGCGGGACCGGTTGCGGATGCTCGGCCATGTGGACTTGGGAGCCGCTTCTGAGATTATTACCGGCGAAAAGCTGTGGTCGCAGCAGAGGGCGATTGCCGAGGCTGTGAGCATCCCGCGGTCCAAGGTGGCCGTGCCTAGCTGCAATGCGAGTGGTAAGACCTATTTGGCCGCTAGGTTGGCTATTGCGTTCTTTGAGGCATACACGCCCGGTACCCCACGCGAGATATGCGAGGGCCGTGCCGCGGGTCGAAGATCATTACGATTAGTCTGTCCGAGCACCTGCGGACAACTTGTGGGGCGAGATTCGCAACGCCGCTGCGCGCGCCGACCAGCGCGGCTTCGAGCTTCCAGGCCGTCTCGTCTTGGGCGACCTTCGGCAAGACGACGGCCCTAACCACTTCATCATCGGCCAGCCGCTTCAGCGGCGGAGGAATCCAGGGGTCTCACGGGCCTGCCGTTGGTCATCAGACGAGGCGACCGCGCTGGAGCGACGAGCTTCAGTTGGGCATCACGCGTCTGCTCGCCAGCGGCGACTCCCGGCTGCTGCTTATCTTCAACCCGACCACGCCCGACACCTACGCGGCGCATATGGCGCGTTCGGATCGCACTACGACAATCAAGATCACGGCGTGGGACACCCGGCGTTCACAGGCGAGCCTGATGCCGCCGGGCGCCAACCTTATGACGCCCGAGTTCCTAGAGGACTTGAAGGCGCAGGGGATGGGACCAGAAAGCTTTGAATGGCGCACTTCGGTAGAAGCGGAGTTTTGGGACACTGGGGATGACGTACTCGTTCCGTTCGAGTGGTATGATAATGTCCATACCTACTCGGCTGAAGTTGTGGGGGTCCGCCAGTTGGGGATCGACCCTGGTGCCCTGGCGGTTCCGGACGAGTGCGGTAGTCACGGTTCGGGACGGCGATCGCTTATCGACGCGCGTTCCCGGCGATGCGGATGGACTGTTCTTCGAGACCTGCGTGGCCCGCTTGCGCGCGAGCACCGCCCACTCATGTCGTGCACGACGCGGACGGCGGGTGCCGGTGTATGGATGCGGAGAATCCGAGGTTACTGCGCCCGGCGGGAGATCATCGGATCCGGGGCTATGGGTGGGCGGCCGGTCACGAACGCCAGGTCGGCTGGTGGGCGCTGCGCCGGGAGGTCTGAGCACGGCAGCATTGCATCGGCGTGGACGACGAGAGCCCGTGCCCAGGTGTGCGACCCGCACTATACGCCCACGCACCAGGCGAGATCCGGGCTGAGACGAAGGCGGAGATGAAGTAGGGGGTCACGAGTCCCGACCGCGGAGACGCGCTGATGTATCTGTTCGCGATGTCGGAGGAACCTCCAGCCGCATGTTCCCGCCCGCCCGCGTAAGTTCTGGACCTGATCGGTATACCGGAAAGGCGGTCCGATGAGGCCATGTGGGAGCAAGTCGAGGAAGCGAGAACCCGGGCGCTCCGTTCGGTGAACCCTGTCCTCGGCGTGCCGGACGATTTCTGATAGGCTACGGAGGCCACTATGTATTACACGACGTCGCCACAGTACGCTAACGCCAAGGGCTCCTGCTACGTATGTGGCAGCGTTGACCCCGGAATCGACTTCGAGGCGCCCATCGAGTACGAGGGCGACCTGTTCATCTGCACTGCGTGCATCGCCCAGGCGGTGACGGAGATCCCTAACGCCGTTGACCATATCTTGGCCCGCGCCGCCGCCGCGGAGAACGCAGAGGACGGCGTGCCGGAAACCCCCAAGAAGAAGGTGAAGAAGTGATGGTCTATATCGCTGTAGTGGCGGTGGCGGCTATTGTCGCCCAGACGCTTCTGGCGTTCGACGCCCGGCGGCGTCGGGATGTGGAGCGGTCGCTGGAACAGGCCCGTGTGGACGCCCTTATCTCTCGTGTCCAGGCCGGGTCGTTGGAGCAGTACCACGCTATCGTTGCTGAGCCGCCTAAGGATGTAAACTTGGGTACATGGGTACACGACGATACCGGGCTGATCTCGGTGAGGGGCGATGAGCAGTAACCAGGCGAACATGTTCGCCGCCCCGGAGGACCCGGCGCAACTGATTGCGTGGCTCGAACGCAAGCGCGACCGGGGCCGTAAGGGGATGGCCGAGGAACAGATGCGGCTGAACCTTGCCTACATGTTGGGCAAGCAGTGGGTCGCGTGGGACCGTGTGAACGGCCGTTTCCGCGCGCCTACGCAGAACCCCCATGACCCGCAGGCCACGGTGCGGGTGACGGTGAACAAGGTCGGGTCGATCGTGGAGCACTTCATCGCCCGGCTGCTGCGCTCCGCCCCGGAGCCGCAGTGCCGCCCCGTCACGGATGACGACAACGATATGGGCGCAGCTCGGGCAGCTACCCGTATTCTGCTCCATGAGATGTACCGTTTGCAGTGGCCCCTCTTGCTGATGGACACCTACTTCTGGGCGGTGCCGCTCGGGTACGCCTACGCGAAGATCACCTGGGACCCCGACCAGGGGCGGCCGGTGACTATCGAGGGCGACGTGCGCGAAGGTGAGGTGGCGCTCGACGTGGTGCCCGCGTTCGAGCTTGCGGTCGATCCTGGCGCCAAGACGATGGCTACCGCCCGGTGGGCGGTTCATTCGGTCGCCATGACGAAGGAGGACGTGTGGGAGCGGTACGGGATCGTGCCCGCCGGGACCGACCCGGCACGCACGCTGGCCGACGACGTGGCGGCGCTCAACGACACCACCCGGTCTGGAATCCAGCACCCGGAGGACCAGGTTCTGGTCCACCAGTTCTGGATGTTGCCGTGCCGCGCTGCCCCGAAGGGCATGGTTGTGACGTGGGCGGGCAAGACGATTTTGGAACCGGCCAAGGACTTCCCCTACTCGCACGGGCGGCTTCCGTTCGTGCAGGTCAGCCTCCTCCCCGGCATCGGCCGTAGGGAGGGGCGGACATGGGTAACGGACCTGGTGCCCTTGCAGGCAGACTACAACGACGCCCGTTCCAGGGAGGCGACGCTGCGGCGCACCATCACGCCGAAGCTGACCGCCCCTGCCGGGTCGATCAACCCGCGCAACATCACCACCCGGGCCGACCTGGTTCTGTTCAACCCCGTAGGTGAGCCGCCCCGCTGGACGGTGCCGGACTCCGGGTGGGTGGCGCAGCACGAGACTGCGATGAACCGTGTCGACGCGGAGATGGGCGACCGGGCCGGGCAGTCGGACGTGTCGTCCGGCAAGGCCCCCGGCGCTTCAATGGCCGCCGCGGCGATCCTGGCGTTGCAGGAAGCAGATGACACGAAGATGGCGAACAGCGCCCGGTTGCTCGCGGAATACGTCCGGGAAGTGGGTTGGCACATGCTTCAGTTGGTCCGCCAGTTCTGGACCGAGGAACGGAATATCCGGGTATGGTCGGAGGCCGGAACTTTGGAAGTGGTGCAGCTACGCGGGGCGAACATTACCGACCACGTTGACGTCCACGTCGAGGCCGAGTCGGCGCTGCCCCGCTCGAAGGCCGCCAGGGTCCAGTTGGGTATGGACCTTCTCGGTTCCGGGCTTCCCGGCACTCCGGCCAGTCCGTTCAAGGATTGGCGTGACTTCATCCGGATGCTTGACTTGCCTGGCACGGACTTCGTGGTTGACAGTCTCGACATCGACGCCAAGCGGGCGAACCGTGAGAACGGTGACCTTATTCAAGGTCTGGTCCGTAAGGCGGAGATGTGGGACGACCACGCGGTCCACATCGCCGAGCATGAGCGGCTTCGTAAGTCCGAGATGTACGACGAGATCGACCGGCGGGCCGACACGGGTGACCCGGAGGCGATCAAGATTCGCGACACGATCGACGCGCATATCACGGTTCATTACCAGTTGCTCAACCCTGCGCTCGGGTTCGCTCCGCCGCCCGGCGTGGATGGTCGGGATCAGCAGTCCGCTAAGCCTGAGGGCTCTAGCGAGTATGCTGATCCGCTTACCGGCCAGGTAGGTGCCGACACTGGCATGGGTACGGGCGGTAGTCCGTCCGCCCTGTCTGGTACCGAGGTAGGTAAGCGGGCGGGGATCGGCGGTCCTGGGGAGCCGGGTAGGGTGCCCGGCGTGTCTGTGGACCAGCAAGCTGCTAGTATGGGCGCCTAACCTTAGGAGGTATTCTTATGGGTGCAGATGTTGAAGATGTCGTTGACGACGCGGATGTCGCGGTAGAAGATGGGGCTCCTGTCGAGGGAACCCCTGACGCCGCTCCCCCGAGCGAAGCCGAAGGGCAGGCGGAAGGACAAGCGGCCGCGCCGGAGGAAGTCCCCGCTTCTGCCGATTGGGAGTCCCGAATCGCCGGGTGGGGAGGCGAGCAGTTCGTAACCGAGGCGGTTGCGCTGTCGGAGGCTCTTGGCACTCCCGAGGGTGTGCGGGCACTGTTCGAGGAAGCGGGCAAGGCCATCGGTGTCGGGTCCGACAAGCTCGACGAGTTGCTTGGCCGTGGCGCCACGGAGGCCCAGCCGCAGCCTTACGCGGACATTCTTGGCGACGACCCCGACCGCCCGCTGACCGCTGCGGAGGTCGTGAAGCTTATGGAGCAGGTTGCCAAGGACCAGGTTACCCCGGTCCAGGAGCAACTGGCGAAGGCTTCGGAGCAGGCCCGGGTCGAGAGAGTCCAGGGTTACGTCACTCAGGCGATGGACAAGATCGGCGTCACGGACGCTAAGCAAGCCGAGATGGTGCTGAAGCTGGCCGACAACTACATCACTGAGGACGACTTGGACGACCCCGATAAGGTGCGGTCCGCGATCCAGTCTGGCTTTAGCGACTGGAAGCAGGTGGTGGCTCAGGCGCACGAGAAGTACGTGTCGGAGAAGCGCGAGCAGGCAGAAAAGCAACCTAAGCGGGTGACTGGCTCCACGGGTGGTGGGGAGGCTGTGCCGCCCCCGGCGAGCGTTGCGGAGGCGTCCAAGCGGGTCCGAGAGATGCTTTTGCGGAACAAGTGACGCATCGACCTATCGCTTAGTGCTATACTTCTAGTCATGGTAGCTAGTCTTACTACGTATGATGCGGCGCTGAAGGAGAACTATGGTCCTGGCCTCCGCAACGCCCTAAACAACAGCAACCCGATTGTTACCGAGTGCTCGCGTAACGACGAGGACATCGTTGGTCGTGAGGCGGTGTGGGCCGTCCACACGGGCCGCTCGACTTCTTCGGGTTACCGTGCCGAGTTGGGTACGCTGCCGACCGCACAGTCGCAGCAGTTCACGCAGGCGAAGGAGGACATTACCTTCGGCTACCACACGATCACCGTCTCGGGTCCCGCCATTGCCGCCACCGTGTCTGACACGGGCGCTTTCGTTCGGGCGCTCGATCGAGAGATGCGGGGCGCTGAGAACGACCTGAAGAACGACTTCGCCCGGCAGCTTATGGGCCAGAAGGTCACGATCAACGGTGCCCTTCAGTCCGGTTCGCTTCTCGGCGTGTCGGACGCGGTGACTGGTACGAGCAACGCCACGTTCGCCTTCACCGGGACTGGCCCGACCACTTCGGAGTTCCGGCCCCTGTTCGTCGGGGAGAGTGTGGACGTGGTCGCCACTGCTGACGGCTCCACGGCGGGTACGAGCACCGTTGCCCTACGACAGTGTCGCCAAGACGGTTACGCCTGCCGCCGTGGTCACCACGGTAAACAACGACACGTACCACCTTGTTCGGGCGGGCAACCTCAACGCAGAAGTGAACGGGTTGCGGCACCTTATCAACACGAGCCAGACGTTCGCCGGGATTAACCCCACGACGGTCCCGACGTGGAAGTCTGTAAGTGTCGGTACTCCCGGTACGACGAAGATCACCGAGACGGTGTTCGACCAGGCGATCGAAGGTGTCGAGACCGACGCGGATGGCAGCAGCCCCTCGCTCTACATCGCTGAGCACTCGCAGCGACGTGCTCTCGCTTCGCTGCTTCAGACTCAGAAGCGGTACGACGGTCGGGAGACGACCCTGAAGGCCGGTTGGCGTGGCCTTCAGGTCGCCCAGGGTACTCTGGTGGCCGAGCGGTACTGTCCCGTAAAGACGGCGTTCGCCATCACTCCGTCGGAGATCAGCCGCTTCGTGATGCAGGACTGGGATTGGGAGGACCGTGACGGCAACGTGCTTCAGCGGTCTCTCACCCAGGACGCTGTGGAGGCCCGGTTCAAGGTGTACCACCAGTTCGTGGCCACTAACCGGAACAGCCACGCAGTGATCGGGCTTGCCGACCCGCCCAGTAAGGACCCCTGGGCTTGAGCGGGTAGGCTGAGGGCGCTAACCAGGCGCAACCTGCGGGGAACCCCGTAGGACCGTTATATAGCGTGGGGGGCCGGAGAACCCGGCCCCCCACTCGCGTTTATACTAGAATAGCCCTATGAGCATTTTGGCCCCCACCCCAGAGTTCGAGTGGCTTCGCGCAGACGCGGGGGACCTGGATCGTAAGCTCCGCGAGGGCGACAACATGGGGTTTCCCGGTGACCCGCGGCTGAGGCTGTGCCAGGGGGTGATTACCGCAGAGAAGTCGGGCTACTCGAAGTTGCTCGGTAGGATCGTCCGTAAGGGCGATATTGTGGCCCGCAGGTGGGAAGTGTGGCGCCACTGCGAGGACGGCGTGGACCGCATGATCGGGCATTGGAGGATGCACGAGTTCGACCGCATCCTTCTCGACCTGACTTCGATGCGGCTGGACAGCCCGGGCCACGAGGATACCTTGTCCAAGATCGACAAGGCCAACGACGCCAAAGACAAGGAGGTGTTGGGCCAGATGCGTGATGTGCTCGGCGAGTTCGCTGACCACACGGCACGGCTGATCCACGACACGACCGGCCCGAGGGATGTGTTCCACCAGATGCCGGGCCGCCGGGATGCCTCACCCGGTGAGGCTTCTGGGACGAATAGCACAACTCCCGAGGAATCCTGATGCCTACGAACCGGCAACTCGAATGGGTTGAGATTCAGGACTTCGCTCCTGGGTTGTTCACGGTTGCGGACTGGCTGATCCCCTCGCACGGTTCGCAGCTTATGGAGGACTGCTTCCCTCAGGTTGGCGGCGGGCTGCGGGCGTTCGTGAAGCCTGAGACGGTTACCACGAGCGGGCTGTCTGACATCGCTAACGAGGCGGTAGTGGGCTGCTTCGTCCATTACCCCGGGGATAGGCACGGTGTCGGGAACAAGCCCGATTTCTTTTTGGCGATGCGGAACATCACCGACAACCGCATCCGCATTTACCGTCTCGACACGTCCGACGATGCCACGTAGTGGGTGCAAGTAGGTACTGCGATGGCGGCGCCGAGTTCCCTTGCTACTAGGCCAAACCCCGTGCAGTTCGCTTTGTTCAAGGATGGGTCAGGCGACTTGTGGGTAGTGTTTAACATTTACCATGTTCGAGCGACGATGGTCTTATGCGATTGACTGGTCGCAGACAGGTGGTTCGCAGGTGTGGACCGTCGCGCCTACAGGACCCACGTCGGGTGAGGCTATTGCTGGACCGCTGGCCGTTCTCGACGATCGAATCTATGTAGGTGCTGTCCCTAATGTGGTTTGGTACTCAGACAGCATGTCCACGTCGTTTCAGGCGTCCAACTTCTTGCCACTCAACGCTAGTGTCACGGGCAACTCGCTTATGTCTATTGTGCCGTTCGCCCCTTCTGACCTTCTTGTTGGCTTTTCTGCTTCTCCGTGGAACATGGTGCAAGGCGACATTACTGATCCGATTGTTCGATCTATGTCGCCAGCACGGACACCGGGCGGGTTCCAACAGCAGACGTTCACAACCGAGGGGATAGCATTTATTGGCCGCTACCGTGGTGTGTTCATTACGTCCACAGGGGAGACGTTCGCAGACATTTCTCCGCAGCTTACCCCCTCTACGTGGGCTCAGGCGGGCGCCGACAACGACGTCGGTATTGGTGATCTTGGGTATGAGGGCGACCTTCTGTTCGCTCCGCACGGCCTTGTGTTCGATTTCCGAACGAAGTCGTGGTTCACGTCGTCGTTCCTGACGGCGGGGTCAGGCAGCTTCAGGACGACCGTGGACCACAACACGAAGCACCTCCTAACGGCACTGGCGGACAAGAACCCGACACTATACCTGTTCGGGTTAGAGGAATCGTCTCTCGACAGGTGTGAGTCGTACAAGTGGAAGTCCGCTCCGCTGCGCCGCCCCGACGGTAGGCAGGTCGAGGTCCGAGAAGTCCAGGTGTACGCGCGCGGCTACCACGCAGATTCGACAGTGACTGTCAAGGTAGGCGCCAAGACTAAGACTCTTACCGTCGGCGCCGCCAAGCAGATGTTGAGCTTCCTTTCTAAAGAGCGTGGTGAAGTGCTCGACGTAGAGGTAGATACGGCCTCCAATAGCTCCGGTGTGGAGGCCCCCAGCATCGAAGTTGTCCGTATCGGGTTCGGGCCGGGGCACCAGATTTACTAGGCAGGTACAATAGACGTATGCAGTTGTCAGAACTACAGTCTAGATGTAGGTCTAGGTTCCGCGACCCGTCCAAC
This sequence comes from bacterium, assembly GCA_015075175.1. Lineage (GTDB taxonomy): Bacteria > Hinthialibacterota > Hinthialibacteria > H5-UNCL2 > H5-UNCL2 > H5-UNCL2. The sequence goes on along the minus strand of JABTUV010000023.1, from coordinate 17,228 downwards.
GACATCGTTACCGACGCGGAGTGGACCGACTATCTGAATGACGCCTACATGGAGGTGGTGGCGGCAACCCCGTGGTTGGCGACCCGCGAGGTTGACACCACTGCCGCGTTCACCGTGGGGGTGAACACGGCCACGATTACAGGCATGTGGCGGGTCGAGACTGTTGACGACGGCGACGACTACCTGTCGCCCGTGTACGGCAAGAGGCCGATGGACAGCTCCGGGGCTCCTAGATGGTTCAGGATGCTCGGCAATACCTTGTACGTGTACCCGACCCCGGACACGAACACTACGCTGAACGTGAGCGGGTGGGCGGCTCCGGCGCTGCTCGTCAACGGCACGGACGTGCCAGGGCTTCCCCCTGAGCACCACAATCTGCTGGTGCTCGGGGCGCTGGCAGGGGCGTATGCGGATGACGGCCAGCCCGACCAGGCAGGGATGTTCCGAGAAGCCTTTGTGAACGGCGTGCAACGGATGGCTGTGGACCTTTCGGTCGACCGTGAAGGGCCGCTTTCTATCCCGGACACGTTCTTTGAGGTAGAATAGAGGTATGGCTTCGCTTGCCTCTTTTTACACTCCGCCGCCTACTCTGCCCGGTGTCGAGTCGGGCAACCTGAACCTCGCCCGAGACGAGGCACGTCTTGACGCCGGGTATGAGGCGCAGAAGATCCGACAGCAGTTCGGGCGGCGCACTCTGCCCGACCTGATCAACCGCTTCTCGTCCCGGGGGACCGCCCGTGCAGGTGGTTCTGCGATTCTGAAGGCCCGGGCGGCGGAGGATTCTGCCCAGGCCGAGGGCGACATTCAGTGGCGGCTGGCCCGCACCCTGGCGGGGCTTACTCGGGCCGGGATTCTCGCTCAGGCACCGGGGGTGAGCATCAGTGGCTAATGAACTTGACGCTTCCCGGGCCGGGGTTGTGGGCCAGTTTGGTAAGGCGTTCGCTGACCTGGCGCGCCGCGAGCAGGCCGCTAACCAGGCAGTCAACATGCTGCCTCAGCAGAACCAGCGTGTTTTCGGCGACGCTCAGGGCGCGCTCTCGGAGATCGGCAACGCCTACGCCGCTGCGATGCGTAACGCCGGAGGGCCTAACTTCTTTCAGCCGAATACGGTGATGGCGCCACTGTCCAGCGTGGTGCGCCAGAACCTCGCTTCGAGGCAGGCCGACGTGCCACTGCTTCGTATCGGCGTGCAGGACGCGTTCGCCCGCACGAGGGGCGCCCTGGGGGCGGCGCAGGCGGAGGCCGCGCAGGAGGCGGCCCGTTTCAGCGCGAGTATGGCGGCGCAGCGGGCAGACAACGCTCTCGGCTGGGCACGACTGAGGGAGGAACAGCGGCAGTTCAATGAGCGCGACAAGCCGCCTTCGCTGACCGAGCGCGCGCAGGAGATGGCTATGGAGGCCGCGTTGCAGCGCATGTTCGGGCCGCGGGAGGAAAGTCCCGAGGAACAGACTCGCAAGGCTATGCGTCTACAGAACCAGATGGACGCGAGGGACGCCCTGCGTGGTGTGTATAGCCCAAGCGATACTAGCTGGGAGCGCGGCCAGGCAATCTCCACGTACGGTAAGAACTATTACCGCGACTATGGCAAGGTCGTGCGGGAAGCCAAGAAGGCCGCGGAGCGGGCGAACGAGGTGGTACGCAAGAAGCTAGGGGGGCCACTCTCGTGGGGTCCGTGGGGAACGAAGTATTACGGCAGTGTTAGGGGCTACAATAGCGTTATCAACGAGCTAGTTCGCCACGGCAAGCCGCGCGCAGCGGCGCTGCTGAGGTTCTGGGCGGAGCCGCGTAAGGCTACAGAAGGGGAGTAGTCCGTCATGGCGCAGGACGTTTTCGCGTCCATGATGGCGGACTACTTCGACCGCCGTGACGCTAAGCGGCGTGCCGAAGAACGCGAGCGGGAATACGCTCGCGCCGTCCGCGAGAAGATCGACCGGCGCGGCTGGCGGTGGACCCCTAACTTCGGCATAGGGAACGCGGTCAAGGAGTTCGCCGGAATCCTCCCCGGTCTGTACCGGCTGGGTAAGGGCGCGGTAACGGGCGACAGAGTTATGGGGCGGGCGGGCAGGTTCTGTCGTCCGCCATGATGACGGCCAACAGCATCACCCCGCTGCCGCTCCTGGAACGCTTCACAGGCATCGACCCGGTTGGGGGCCTGGGGGAGAAGCTTCTCGGTAAGGAGTTCAGGCCGTCGTCTATCTTCGAGGAAACTTCCGCGGGCGGCCGCGGTTGGTCGGTCCTGCTATCGAGGCGAACGTCGCCGCGGCGGGTGCCGCCGCCAAGCTGGCCGGGTCTGCGCAGCAAGGCTGCGGAGGCAGCCAGGACCGCAGAAACGGCGGCCGCCGCCGGGTACACCGCAGAGGATGTAGCGAACGCCGCGAAGGTAGCTACGCGTGCCCAACGTGTCGAGGAAGCCGCCCGGGTCGCCAGGGAAACGGGGGAGGCAGTGAGGCACCAGGACCTGCGAGTGGCGGAAGCGGTGCTCCGCCGGGCGGGTAAGGCGGCATACAAGACAGAAAAGGCCGGGGGAACGTTCGACGAGGCGTCGATAGCCAGCCGCCAGAAGTTTTGACGTGGCAACAAGGTTTCGCCCGTACATCACTGCCGGAAAGGCGTTCAGGGAGGTTGGCAAGGCTGGGCTGCTAGGAGCAGGCTGGCTGCGGCGGGCAAGACGTCCAGTGACTTCGGCTCCCCCGCCGAGGCTATGGAGTTCATCGACAATCTCGACAAGGTGCCTGAGGTCGGCGAACAGCGACGCCCACATGCCGAAACCACCTAAGCCTAAGGTTGACCCGCGCGTCGCGGAGCGGATACGCGAGGCCGAAAGCACCTACACCACCGTACGCGCGCGGGCGGCGAGTCGGAGGAAGTCTGCCAGGCGGGCACGCGAGCGTATCTAGCTGAGCAACCGTCGTTCGAGGGTGTGGACCCGCCGGTTGCTGCGAACCTCGCAGACGAAGCGTATGACGCGGTGGACGACCTGAAAGACAGCTTGCCGCCGCCCGCCGAAGCGGCCACCGCCGCCGGTAAGGCCGCGCTAATGACCGGGTACGGTGGGCTATCAGCGGGCAGAGGATCACCGCGAGAACGAAGCCCGGCGATGGCCGGTGTGCCCCCTGCCCCGTGGGCAACGAAGGTCGTCTCTCGTATGGGTCCGACGGCGCTCGACTGGTCCGCCCGGTTCGGCGGGTGGATGGCAGGACGCGAGGTAAATCGCGTGGCGCGGCAGATTACACGGCTACAGGAGATCGACCGGCGGCGTCTCGCCTACAGCGACGCGCTCCGTACTGTGACGGGGCCGGAAACCGGCAAGCTGCTCGGCCGCAAGATCACCCCTGAGATGGCCCGCGCCATCACGACCGACGCGGCAGAAGCCAAGAAGCTGGAAAACACTAACTTGACCCAGGGCCTTGTGGACGCCATGATCGGTGACGAGGCGATGGCCCGCTTGTCACAACTGGACTTGTTGGAGGAGGACCTGCGGTCGAACGCCGCCGCTACGGGAATGGGGAAGGTGGCGGTAGACGCCATCATGCGGCAGATACGCACGGAGTTGGCCGCAGCTAAAGGCAAGGCTGTGCGGGGCAAGTATAACGTTCCGACTGAGTGGCTTTACGAGTTCGACGACTCCGGCAAGATCGTCGGGGATACCCCGTTGGGCAGGGCTATTGACGAGGGGGTGGGGCAGTGGCGCCAGTTTATGACCGACGAAGGGCTGGCGTTCGCCCGCGAATCTGAGCGGCTGGGGGCATTGGGTATTTCGCCCGAGGAACTTGACGACCTGGCTCACGCGGCCGACAAGACGTCCAAGGCGGCGGAACGGACGGTCCGCGACGCCACCAAGGCTGCCGCCAGCGCGGCGAGAGAGGTCCGCGCCGTCCACGCCAGGTACAAGAAGGCGCTCGACGCCTACGGCGACGAGATCACTGCCGCGGCGGACATGATAGCGGAGCTTCGCCGCAAGAAGGACGCTTCGCTGGCGACGTTCGATTTCACCCGCAACGGGCTGCCTACTGTGCTTCGCACAGAGGCGAAGCTGAAGGCCACGGCCCGCAAGATCGTAGACACCGTGATCCGCGGGGCCGACGAGGGCGACGGCAGTTTCCTTTACGACCTACACGAAGATGTGGTGGTGCCGCCCGGCGATCAGGTGTGGGCGGTGCAGGCGTCTCTCGTGCCGGGGGTCGGCACTAACCTGGTGGGCGACTCGATCGAGAACATGGCTATCTTGCAACAGCACGTCGAGGGGGCGCTCCGGGTCTATCAGGACCTTTGGTCTAACCCCGACGTGTCGCTCGCAGGGTTCTACGACGAGGCTACGCACTCTTTCCGTGTGGAGCCCGTGCAATACATGACGACGACTAAGCGCCGCGGCGGGCGCCCCCTCACCCGAGACGAGGCGATGCTGGCCGGTGCCGCACGCGGCGCGGAGACTGTCGGGCAGACCGGCCCGAACGGCGCGGTCCTGACCCCGATACTGCCCCGCGAGATCGCAGTCCAACTAATGGGCAACCAGAGGGACCGTACACGGGTAGCTACGGCCATGCGGTGGATTGCCGAACAGAACAACATTCCGGCCGAGACTGTGGACCGCTGGATGGCTGTCACGGACATGATGGCCGTGCGGCAGTTCGCCGCGAATCCGGGCCGGTGGAAGAACCCCGGCGAGGTATACCACGGCGTCTACACAGGTATTGAGCGGTACGCCAAGGCGGGGAAGGTGCCTAAGAGCCTTGCTGGTGTAGCGGTGGCGGATTTCTTCGGGTCGAACGGCGACATATCCGCACTGGTCCGAGGGCACGCAACGGTGCTGCGGCAGATGCTCGGGCGGGGTGACATGCGCCGGTTCGAGAGAGCGTTGGGCGTCGTGGACGGCAAGTGGACCCCGGCCGCCGGGGAGAAGTTTGTTGACGCGTTCAAGCGTTACCTTGCTTCGTCCGAGGCACCCGCAGCGATGGAGCCTTACTTCTCGTCTATCCGGCTCCACTTGGCGAACGTGTGGGACACCTTGCGAGATGTCGAGCCCGACCCCCATGTCCAGTCGATGTTTGACGACATTCTCGGGGAATACCGGGCGATCGCGGAGCCGCCTAAGGAGTCGATCTTCCCCCAGGAGATTATCGACGCCGCTGGCACGCCGAAGCAGAGGGCCGGGAAGAAGCCGCCGAACGAGGACTTCGTGGGTACGCGGGAGGCGTATCGGCGTGGGTTCGAGGGCGGTGAGGCGGTGGCCCGTGCCAATGATATACAGAGGCAGATTCTTGCGCTGAGGGCGCGCCAGAAGACAGCGTGGCGCAACGCTGCCGAGATCAAGCGCATCCTCGCAGAGCACGACACTCCGGCTGACCGGGCGGCCAGGGCGGCGGTACTCAGGATGGATAAGGCTTACGGTGCGTACCTCGACGCGGTGGACGGGCCGTCTATCGCTCGGTCGCCTAAGCGATGGAAGCCGCTGCTGGCCGCGTCAGACATAGTTAGGGGGCTGGCCGAGAAGGACGCTGCGATCGCAGATATTTATAGAGAAGTGCCCCAAGGGCTGGGCCAGTGGCTAGAGCGGGCAGAGGAGTTGGGGTACGACCCTTACTACGTCGGGTCGCCAAACGACCCCCGGTGAAGCGGCGTTTCTGGGACGGTGGTCATCGGCACGTACGGCCGGTACGGCCAAGAGGTTACCATGAGCGTCGCCGTCAGTCGCGGTTCGCTGCGGTGGGCAATAGGTCGCTTGGTGCGCTCGCCGCGTCGTTCCTACAGATTACCCACGAGGCTAACTCTAACGCGTTCACTTCGTTCTTGGAGGACGTGGTGGCTAAGCCGTACGTGCGGGCCGCTGTGGAGCAGGGTGATTGGGTGGGATGGGACCCGTCGCAGGCGGTGAGGGGAACTGCGTGGACGATGGTGAACCCTATAGCCGAACCGAAGTATATGATCCCGAAGAATGTGCAGCGTGCGCTGATGAAGTCTCAGGCCGATTTCCGGCACGGTGTGTTTGGCACTATGGCGCGGGTGCTTTCCCCGTGGAAGATGCTCGTGCTCACCTTCTCCCCGACATGGTATTTGAACAACATTGTTGGTAACACTGCGATGCAGCTTGCGGAGGGTGTGAGCCTGGGGGATTGGGCGAAGGCGTGGAAGTCTTACCGGCAGAGCGAAACCGCGTTCGGCCCGCGGGGAGGGCTCCCGTTCCAGGACATCCCTGGTGTGACCGGGGCGTCGATCTTGTCGGGCTTGGCGCACGATGCCGGTACGATCGTGGACTACCGGGGCGGGATCAAGCAGATTCTAAAGTCCGAACGGCCGGTAAAGGGGCTATCTTACGCTGTGCGTAGGATAGGGCGAGCTAACGAGGTCGTTGACGAGATTGCCCGGGCCGCGGTTTACCACCACGGGCGGCGAACCGGGTTGTCGGATGTGGCCTCGGCGCAACGTTCTTTCGATGCGCTCGTCGATTACAACGATTTGAGCCCATTCGAGCGGCATGTGGTGAAGTCGGTCGTTCCGTTCTACGCGTGGCAGAAGGGTATTCTGAAGGTCACGGCCCGTCTCGGTAGGGATCATCCGATCACGGCCGGGCTGGCGATCCAGCTTGGCAACCTGAACCGCGAGCTTATGATCGACAAGTTCGGCACCGCAATGCCCGAGGCGTATATGGGTATGGTGCAGCTTCCGTGGGGCGGGTGGCTGAACACGCGCAGGTTCAACCCGTTTGCGGACGCGCCGCAACTGCTCACTCCGCACGGCATCGCACAGTCGCTCAACTGGCAGTTGGAGGTTCCGCTGCGTAACATGCTGGACGCCCCGGAGGGCGGCTACTCCGAGCATCGGAGGGTGAACGAGTTCGGGCGGTCGGTTATGACTACCGATATGTTGGAGGACTTCGCGGAGGTAGGGACGGGAGTGCCTGTTGCGCGGGCGATCAGTAACCTCGGCCCGCAGAGGTACGACACCCAGCCGACCGGCGGGCTCGCTGTAGCGCGGTTCGGCGGCATCCCGTACTACACGTCTGATATGACGCGTGCCATCATCGAACGGACTCAGGAGGCTAACCGGCTGACGGCCGGGCTGCCTAAGCTGCCGTCCGAGTCCACCAGCGAGCGTATGTCGCCCCAGCGTAAGCAGGCGCGGGCAGAGGTGCGGCGACTGCTGCGGGCGGCGGGCTGGACTTCCGAGATGATTTCGGCCCGGATGAATCGGGAGTAGTGGTGTATACTGGGCATATGACAGGTGCGGGCGATGGCGCATGACTCGGTGGCTGCGGACGTGGCTGCCATTCCTGCTAGGACTGGCGGGCATGGCGCACGAGACATTCCTTGTGCCGCACGACCGGACGGCGCTGCTGGCGGCTCTCGTAGCCATGATCGGTCTGCCCGCGCCGAGGACGCTAGACGAGTGGCGCAATGGGCGTGGGCACACCTAGCGACCACCATTTACGTCGCGGTGGCGATGCTGGTAATCTACTTGTGTCGCTGACTTGGGCGTGTACCGGAGCGGCGAACGGGGCTGGCTGTAACCCAGCTATGCGTTGGCATCACGTAGGTTCGAGTCCTACCACGCCCACCTTGTGCTAGCATGGTGCCATGAAGCGCGAGCCTGCACTTATTCTCGGAGCGGTCCAGGCGGTCCTCGCCTTGGTCGTGTCTTTCGGCCTTGACTTGACGACGGAGCAGGTCGGGGCTATCTTGGCCGTCACGGCGGCGATTCTGGCTGTGGTCACCCGGCAGCGGGTGTCGCCAGTGCAACCCCGTAGCGACGTGTGATACGCTGCCCGCAGGGCGGGCTGCCAGAAAGGGGTACTTGTGGACCTACGGCCCTACCAGAAGGGCGCCCTAGAGCGCATCCTAGGCCGGGGGCGGATGATCTACGCCGATGCCCCGGGCACCGGCAAGACACCTACGAGCCTCGCATGGCTACATGCTGCGGAGGTTCGGCGCGCGCTGATTGTGGCGCCGCTCCCGGTGCTGCACCACTGGGAGTCGCTGGCCGGTGTGTGGTGGCCGGGCGCTGAGGTTCACGTCGGCCACGGCAGCGCGAAGAGGCGCGCCGCCGCCCGTGAGCGGGTGTTCGAGGCCGTAGGCCCCTCGGGGCTGGTCGTAAACTACGAGGCGTTTCGCGCCGACCACGAGCACTATCTGGGCCGGTTCGACGCTGCGGTGTTCGACGAGGCACACCGGTTGAAGAATCGGCGGGCGCAGGTCAGGAAGGCCGCGGGCAAGGTGGCCCGGCGTGTAAACAGGCTACTGCTGGTCACGGGTACTCCGCTGGTCAACAGTGCGGACGAGTTGTGGTCCTCGCTGAATCTGCTCGACCACAAGGCGTACCCGTCGTACTGGCGGTGGACTCGCGAGCATTTCCGCACAGAGGACATCATGCCTCGGGGCCGAGTCGGCAGGCCAGTCACGTTGGTTGGCGACTTGAAGTACGGCCACGAGGCACTGGTGCGCGAGCAGATTGCCGGAGTCCTGATCCAACGTCCGATTGAGGAACTTCTGCCCGACCTGCCCGACGTGACCGAAACGACCGTTCTGGTCGATCTGTCCCCGTCTGAGCGGAAAGCGTACACGTCCATGCTGGAACGGTTCTGGATGGTCGTGGACGGCGAGGTGGTGCAAGCGTCTAATACGGTGTCGCAGATGACCCGGCTACGGCAGCTTGCTTCGGACTGGTCCGAAATGGGCGGCGACACAGGTAGCAAGGTTACGTCCGCCGCAGAGTTGGTCGCCGACCTACACCCGGAGCAGGCGGTAGTTATCTGCGCGTACAAGGCGTCTGTGCGCTCGTTGAGAGCAGCGCTTGACAAGCGTGGTATAACTACCGTGACCTACACGGGCGACGACGTACAGGACCGTCGAGACGACGCTGTGAAGGCATTCAGAGAAGGGAGGGCACAAGTGTTGGTGGGGACCCACGGTGCGGTGGGTGAGGGCGTGGACGGGCTTCAAGTGGCCCGCCACATCGTCATGTACGACCGGGCGTGGACCCCCGCGGCTAACGAGCAAGCGATCGCCCGAATCAGGCGGTCTGGTCAATCTGCCACGAAGGTGAACGTTGTCTACATTGAGGCAAAGGGCACGATTGACCAGTACGTGGCAGAAGTGGTAGAAGGTAAGCAAAGCGTGTTTGACGCCCTTGTGGGCGGATTTTCTAAGGAGGACCTATGCCCTACGTAAGCCCAACGTCACGTGAGGGGGTCCCGGTGCCCTACGTGTCAGAAGATGGCGAGCTGGCCTACCTGATCGCCAAGGCAGCAGACGGGTTCTTGTACGTGCTGGCCGGGCGCAACAGTGGCCAGGTTCGCTTCGAGCACATCGCCCGCGTGCTGGGCATCATCGAGGCGGCCAAGATGGAGGTCTACCGTCAGGTGGCGGTACCCTATGAGGATCGCAAGCTTGCCGAGCACGGTACGGTGTTCGGGAACGTGGAGGTGGAACAGTGATCTACGACATCATGGTGTACGGCGGCGCGGTGTTGGCGATCTCCGCGCTGGTTGCGCTGCTGGTAGGTGTGGCAGCGGACACGCCGGAGGCCCCGTTGCCGCCCGACGAGGACGCCAGGTGCGAGCTTTGCTTCGTACGGGTGGACGATCCCAGGTCGCGGCTGTGCCCCTACTGCGCCGACGAGATGTACGGCGGGATGGGAGGTCGAATCAGGTGAAGCACGTAGCAACGTTAGTGTCGCTGGCGATGATCGTCGCTGGTGTGATCCTGACTATCTGGGATATGACGAAGGAGAGGTAGCATCGTGACGGACTATGACCAGAAGTTGGCCGAGCGGGGGCGAGAAGTACGGGCGCTGAGCCCCACCGAAGTTGCCGAAGTGGTCAACAACACGTTTTACGCGGTGGCCGACGACATCTGCACCTTGGCTGCGGTAGCGATGAGTCTGGAGGCGGTGAAGTGGAGGGGCGCGGCGCTGCGCCACATCGACGCAGCGCTGGACTCGCTGGTGCGCGCCCGCGGGGCGTTCACATCCGCCCCCAAGGAGGCCGTGTCGTGAAGCACGACTTGCTACAGTCCATCAGCTACTCGCAGGCAGCCTCCCTGGCTGCCTGCGAGTGGCGGTGGCACTGGCGATACATGCTCGACGGGGAGGACGTACCCACCGCGGCCATGTCTCGGGGCAAGGCGCTGCACGAGGCTGCTGCGTCTTGGTGGGCCGGGGGCGACGCCGCTTATGACGACGAGGGGTTGGACGACGAGGTTGCTTCGGCTGTGGATTGGCTGATGGACCGGTACACGGACCATTATGCCGCTTTGCGGGACGAGACGACCGTGATCGCACAGGAGGTCGAGTTGGAGGCCGACCTGGCAGGGGTCGGCGTGGTTGGCAGGCTCGACGGCATCTTCGAGATTGGCGGCATGAAGTGGGTGGTGGAGCGCAAGACGTACTCATCCAGGGACCGCCTTTCGCTGCTGACAGTCGATCCGCAGATTACGCTCTATACGGCGCTGGCACAGGCTAACGGTTACAGCGTAGACGGTGTGTTGTGGGACGGTATCTACACCTACCAGTGGAAGTCTCCGCGCCCGCCAGCCGAGTCGTTCGACTTGGTTTATCTCGACCGTACCCAAGAGCAGATTACGTTGGCAGTGGAGCACTGGCTGCGCCCGATTGCCGAACGCAGGAAGCAACTGGTGCTGGGGTACGAGGAACCTATACGTAACTTTGGATGGCAGTGTAAGACTTGCCCGGCCCGGCAGGCGTGCCACGACTCGGTTTCCTTCGACGACAGCCAGGTGCTGGACTAAGGGGGGGCCATGTGGGAAGTGTCTAACAGGGCTGACATTGATGTGGTGCCTATAGCTGATCGCCACTACAATAGGCAGAAGGTCGGGTCCCCGCAGTTCGTCCCCCCGGGAAGATGCCTTGTGCTGAAAAGAGGTACTAAGGAACAGTTGCGGAACGCGGATACCGGCGGGGCGTTTTGGGTCACGTCGTGGCCCTACGCTGAATACACGAAGCACGCTTGGGCGGGCGCGTGGGTCTGCTCCGCTTTTCGTAGCGAGGCGGCGGGGGTAGCTAGCGACCTGATACGTTCTGCTGTAAAGCGTACTGTGGAGAAGTGGCCCGACATACCCTCTCTGGGTATGGTTTCGTTTATCGACCCAAGCAAGGTGCGCCCGCGTAAGGTCCGGGGCCGCTGTACGTGGGGCCACGCTTGGTTTGAGGCAGGGTTCCTGCATGTGGGGTACACGAAGGGCGGGCTTTGGGCAATGCAGATGTTGCCCGACACTATTCGAGAATGTGCTTCGGCACCCGACAACGTAAGGGGTAGTGATGAATCTCGGTGAGTTGAAGTGGCAGGATCAGGCAGCATGTAAGCCTTACCCGCAGGAATGGTGGTTCCCGAACGCTGAACGTTCTAGCCACCAGTACGCCGCTGCACGCGCTGTGTGCGAGCAGTGCCCCGTGCAGGACGAGTGCCTAGCGCACGCTATGGCGCACGAGGAGCCACACTACGAGTACGGGATGTGGGGCGGCTTGGCACCCAGGCAGAGGCGGGCGCTGCGGAGGGCTGTGACGTGACTGCGTACATGGCTATCGGCGACTCGCTCGACTTGGTAAAGAAGTTGGGCGACGAGTCGATTGATCTGGTGCTTACCAGCCCGCCGTTTCTTGCGCTGCGGTCATACCTCCCGAGCGACCACCCAGACAAGGGGTTGGAGGTGGGCGGGGAGGACAGTCCCGCCACCTACATAGATACGCTGTTGGCGCACACGGCTGAGTGCGTGGTGCTGCGCCGCACGGCTCGATCGCAGTTGAGCTTGGCGACACGTACTTCCGGCGAGGCCGAGTGGCAGGAGGAGACTGATGACCGCGCAGACCACGCATACGACTTCGGGGACGGGCGAGGCCTGTCCCGGCGCACCGCCACCACAACCCGGACGGAGTTTCTGGCGGTTGGGTAGCGGACACTGCGATGTCTTCCCCGACCGCACCATCGGCCCCGACGCGTGGCCGGGGCCAGGCGCTGGTCGGGGGCGAGGCGCAGGTCCTGGCCGGGCGCAGGTCTGGCCGGGCGCAGGTCCGGCCAGGCGCGGGTCGGGGCGAGGCGCGGGTCGGGGACGACGCGCAGGTCGGGGCGAGGCGCAGGTCGGGACCGGGCGCAGGTCTGGACCGGGCGCACCAGCGAGGCGCAGGTCGGGGGCCAGGCGGTGCCGGGGGCGCGAGGCGCAGGTCGGGGCCAGGCGCTGGTCGGGGGCGAGGCGGGTCGGGGCCAGGCGCGGGTCTGGGGACCGCGCGTGGTCAGGCGAGGCGCAGGTCGGGGACCAGGCGCAGGTCGGGGGCGAGCGCGGCTCTGGAGCCGGGCGCTGGTCGGGGCGATGCGCGGTCTGGGGCCGGCGCAGGTCTGGACCGCGCGGGTCTGGGGCGATGCGGGTCGGGGACCGGGCGCAGGTCTGGGGAATCGGCGCGGGTCTGGCGAGGCGCAGGTCGGGGACCAGGCGGTCGGGGCGGCGCGCGGGTCCGGGGCCGGGCGCTGGTCGGGGCGGCGCGGGTCTGGGGCCGGGCGCGGGTCGGGGGCGAGGCGCGGGTCGGGGACCGCGCGGGTCGGGGGCGAGGCGCGGGTCTGGGGCCAGGCGCGGGTCGGGGGCCAGGCGCAGGTCGGGGACGATGCGCTGGTCGGCTCGACTCGGCATGTCGTCACGGTCGGTCCGGTCGGCTCCGAGTACCGGCACGTCACCGTGTGGCGCCACCAGGACGGTACCGCCCGGATCACCGCGGGTTGCTGGACCGGCACTCCCGGCGAGCTCGCCGTACGGATCGCGCCCGGCGGCGGGCACGACTGGCCGAAAGCAACCGAGGGCCGGTGGCGTGCCGACTACGAGGCCGTGATCGCCCTCGCCCGCGCCCGCCAGGCCGAGTGGGTGGCTGAGCTGTCGGTGGTGGGGTAATGGCTGCTAGCTGGCGAGACTTGGCCCGGTGCCGCGGGATGGACACTGACCTGTTCTTCCCCGAACCCGACGTAGTGCCGACTGTGTTGGAGGTGTGCGCTGTCTGCCCCGTCCGGGATGCCTGTCTGGACGACGCGGTAGCGGTCGAAACCCGGGAGGGCGGGGGAGCCTATGGCATCCGGGGTGGTATGATTGCGTCCCACCGTGCTAGGCTGTTGTCCCGCATGAAGCGAAGCGGTACTATACTCTCCGCGTCGCAGTTTCTAACTAAGGAGGGAGCATGAAGAAGCTGGACCACCCACCCGCCCCGCTGACACTCACGCGCGAACGATTGCGTGCGGTCATCTACGGGGAGTACGGCCGGGGTAAGACGACCTTGGCGCTGACTGCGCCACGCCCGCTGGTGATCGACACTAACGGCGGGCTAATCTCTGTGACGCTACAGGGCGGCACCGCAACCACGTTCGAGCCCGAAGGGTACGAAGATCTAGAGGCGCTCTACTGGTGGGTCAAGGAACACAGTGACGATTATGACACCATCGTCATCGACACTCTGGACTCGCTGGTCTACGCGCTAATGGACGAGTTGACCGACGACACTGTAGAGTCCAAGCAGGCGTCTGGTCGCAGGGTCGGTCTGCGAATGCGCTTCATCCCGGAGCAGGCGGACTACTACGCCAGCCAGCGGCAGATGCACCGGTTCCTGGTGGCGCTCCGCCAGCTTGGCAAGCACATCATCATCACGTCGTCGCTGCGCGATTTCGGGGGGCGGACCGCCCCGAACGTTTCGCCAGGGATGGAGCGGGTGGTGTGCGACTGGGCTAGCCTGATCGGGGAACTGATTATCCTTGACGACGTGGACGGCACCGAAGCGGCCGACGCCAGTGGCGAGAAGCCCAGCGCAGGTGGTAGAGTGCTGCTTACGAAGGAGTCCAACGCCCGGGCTACTAAGTCAAGGTTTCGGACTCTCGTACCATACGTGGTGGAACCCACATTCGATAAGCTCTGGACGCTTGTTCAGAAGGAATACGGAGGCAACAAGTAATGAGCACGCTTGACGACGCAATCAACGAGGCGGTCGGCGCCGGGGAGATCATCAAGGTCGATTTCTCCGGTCTCAAGGACCGCACAGAGTTCGGGCCGCTCCCCGAGGGCGACTACGTGTGCCGGGTGGTTCATGCGGAGAGTGGCACGAGCGCGGCCGGGAACCCTAAGGCGGTGTTCCGGTTCGAGGTCGCCGAGGGCGACCACAAGGGGAGGGTGCTGTTCCGGCATATCGCCCTTGTGGGGTCCAGCCTCAACATGCTTCGTGGGCTGCTGAGTGCGCTTGGGTTGAAGGACGAGGCGGAGGCCGGGGAGTTCAACACGGCTAACACCATCGGCAAGATGTGCGTCCTACACGTCAAGGTTGACGCCAACGACCCGAGGTACAACGACGTGCGGTATGCAAAGCCCTACAAGGCGCCGAACCCACTGACTTGACAGGTGTGGTATGGTGATCTCGTGGCCCGGGTCTTTCCTCCTTTTCTGACGGGCCACGCGGCCCGGCTAGCTGGTTTCCCCTTTCTCCCAGCTAGCCCGGCCACACGTAGCCCGGTCCGTTTCGGCAGACAGCGGACCGGGCTACGTTCTTTCTAGAGGGAGTTAGAGATGCTGATACGCACCGTTGACGGGGCGGCCGACTGCTTGCGGGCGGTGGCCGCCGCTGAGGTAGTGGCAATCGACACCGAGACGACCGGGCTGCACCCGTACTCGGGCGACTATGTGACGGGTGTAAGCGTCGCCACGGATACGGGGGCGTGGTACTGGCCGGTGGCGCACGTACCGAGCGGTGTACCTAACCGCGACCCTCGCCCGTTGCTTCGTCTGCTGCGGGATAAGCGCCAGATATGGCACCACGCCAAGTTTGACTGGGCGATGCTGTACGAGGGGTGGCGGTGGACGCCGAGCCCCGACTCGTGGGATACGCAGGTAGCCGCGTGGCTCATGGACGAAAACCTGCCCACCGGGCTGAAGGAGCGGGCAGCGTTCTTGTGGGGTGAGGATTCCCGGGCTGAGAAGGTGGCGCTACAGAGGCTGCTGCGGTCTCCTAAGGCGGGCGGGCAGGGCAAGACGTACGCCACGCTGACCGCCGAGGACATGGGCGCCTACGCCGCCAAGGACGCCGAGCTTACCTTGCGGCTGTACCGGCACTTCGAGGACACCACACCTCGGGCAGTGTGGGAGCACGAGATGGCAGTGCAGCGGGTGCTGTACGACCTGACCCGGCGCGGCATCGGTATCGACACTGAGCGCGCAGCGACGCTGCTAGCGGAGGCAGAAGCAGAGGTTGCAGACATCGAGGAGGGCGTGGGGATCAACCTGCGATCTACGGTGCAGGTGGCGCGGTTGGTGTACGACGAGTGGGGGCTCCCCTGTTATGTGGAGACTCCTACGGGGGACCGGTCTACGTCGGTCGCGGCGCTGTCTGCTCACGAGGGCGACTCTAGGGTGGCCCGCATCCTCAGGCACCGGCAGTTGTCCAAGGCCGTGTCGGCCTACTACCGCCCGTTGCTTAGCCGGGTAGGGCTGGACGGCCGGGTGCATCCGTCGTTTTCCTCCACGCGGACGGTGACCGGACGGTTGTCGTGCTCCGACCCGAACCTACAGACCATCCCCCGTGAGGACACGCTGTCGGGGGTCCGCGAAGTGTTCCGCCCGGCTGACGGTGCGGAGCTGTGGGAGTACGACCTGAAGGCGGCGGAGCTACGGGTGATGGCCAGTTGGGCGGGCGAGACCCACATCGTGGAGGCGTTGGAACAGGGACGCGACCTGCACTCCGAGACTGCGGCGCGTATCTTCGGGCCGAACTACACCAGCCTACAGAGGCGGGTGGCGAAGGGGCTCAACTTCGGGGCTAGCTACGGGATCGGCCCCGCCAAGTTGGCGTCAACGCTTCACTCCCCGGTGCGTCCTAAGGACATTGCGGAGGCCCGCAAGATTCTGGACAGTTACTTCGAGACGTACCCCCGTGTGTCCGCGATGATGCGGGGGCTAGAGAAGATCGCCCCGGGACGGCGTCACCGCCGCACAAGCCCGGTATCGTTGCTTCCGGTCGCCCGGCAGGCAGGCCGATACTATACTGCTCTGAACGCGGTAGTAGGCGGCGGGGGAGCTTATGGCGATGTGATGTTAGAGGCCGCAGACCTGCCCACGGTGATATGCTGCTGCAGGTGCATGACCCGTTGGTGGTCGAGGTCGAGCCTGGCGCTGGACCGAAGGTTCACCAGCGGCTGCAGCAGATAGCCGACGACATAAAACCTGTTCAAGATGCGGATGGAGTGGAGTAAAGCAATGGACGACACAACGGAGCGAGCGCCCATCGTGTCTACCGCGAAGGTGGCGAAGTTCCCGGTGGGCACCGACCAGCAGGCGCGAGCGGTGGTAGTCGAGTGGGCGTCGGGTAATCCACCTGCCGTCGTCGTCACGTCTGCTGGACCCCGCGCATGGGGCGACGGCAGCGGCACGCGATATGGCATGGTTGTGTGGCTTGTGCGCTGGATGCGGCGGAGTGGGTGGACAATGGATGCCCGTAAGCGGCGGCAGCTAGCGGTATACGGGCTGTCGGCCGAGGACTACAACCGCATCCTAGAGTGGCAGGTTGGCGCGTGCGCTATCTGTGGGCGCAAGTTTACGCCCAGCCGCCCGGCGTGCATTGACCACCACCACAAGACGGGCCGGGTGCGAGGGCTGCTGTGCTCCGCATGTAACTACGATCTCGTGTCGTTGCATGAGGATGTGCAGTGGTTGGAAAGCGCCGCGATGTACCTTCGCACCGACCCCGCAGACTTGCTCTACATCGAGGCGTACCACAAGGATGCGCCACCACACATGTAAGACTGGGCCTTACACGGCATTAGAGATTGTTAGAGGTTACCGATGGCTGCGAGACTGTTCTTGTCTGGCCCGATGCGTGGTTACCCGAGGCTGAATCACGACGCCTTCGACCGGGCCGCGGCGCTGCTGCGCTACCGGGGGTACGCTGTCACGTCACCCGCTGAGATGGACCGGATAGCGGGGATCGACCCCGGCAACCCCGAAACATGGGATGACGAGATGGTCCGCAACTTGATGCGGTACGACCTGTCATGCGTTATCACGGACGCTGCGGTGGTGACGCTGCCAGGGTGGTACCGGTCGTGGGGCGCCACGCTAGAGGTCATGGTGGCACGGGCGGTCGGCACACCCGTGCTGCGGTTCGAGCAGGGCGACGGACCGCTAGTCCCGGCAGGCCCGCGGGCGCTTGTCGGGCTGTGCGGGTACGCGCAGTCAGGTAAGGATTCGTTGGCCGCGGGGATGGCCGAG
>JABTUV010000022.1 GCA_015075175.1 bacterium | reverse complement strand
GGCGGCGGATGGGCTCCATGAGCAGGACTCGAAAACGCTCCAGGAGCGGCTCGACTTCGCTACTGGCGCTGCGCAACACCTCGTTGAGCAGGCTGGAGTCATAGAGGGCGCGATGGGCCTGGTCGCGGGCGAGTTGCGCGGCGGCCAAGGCGGCCGCGGTGCGCGCCTGTTCCTGTTCCAGCGCGGCTCGGGCCGCCTCCGCGGCGCGCTGCAGGCGGTGCGCCCGCTCCATGCCGAGGCTGGCCAGAATCGCCAGGGCCAGGAAGGCCACCACGGCCGGCCACAGGATGCGCAGGGTGCGCTGGCGCCGCGCCATCTGCCGCGCCACCGCCTCCGCCTCCTCCCGCCTCCGCCTCCGGTCCTCCAGGCTGCGCAGGTTGTCCCGCAACTCCGCCGCGCTGCTGAAGCGTTCGCACGGATTGCCCGCAAAGCACCTCCGCAGGTCCTCCACCAACAACGGATCCGGCACGTGCTTTTCCCAGTCTGTCGTCAGGGGGCACTTGAAGTCGCCGATCAGAAGTTGGTACAGCACGACGCCCAGCGAATAGATGTCCGAACGCGTGGAGGAGATCTGTCCCGCCAGAACCTCCGGCGCCATGTAGATCTGCGTGCCCGAGCGCGAGGAATGGCTGGTGGCCACCAGCGTCTCGGTGAATCCCTCGCCGGTGCGTCCCTCCAGCACGCCGCGCGAGACCACCTGGCCGATGCCGATGTCGGTCAGCTTGGCGTGCGGCGCGCCCGCGCCGCCGTCCTTTTCCAGCAGGATGTTGGCGGGCTTGATGTCGCGGTGGATGATGCCGGCCTCGTGGGCGGTCTGCAGCGCGTCGGCCATCTGCGCCACGATTTCCAGCCGCGCGGCCAGCGGCGCCTCCGCCGCGCCGCCCCGCGCCCGGCACCACTCCACCAGGTCCTTGCCGGGCACGTATTCCATCACGATGTAGAAGGGCGGCTCGTCAAAGTAGACGTCAAACAGGCGCACGATGTGCGGATGGTCACCGCTGCGTTCGGCCAGAAGGCGAAACAGCGTGACCTCGCGCTTGAGCGACCGCACCCGATCGGGTTTGAAGCAGAACTTGAACACGCGATGCCGGCGCAGGGACTTGTGATAGGCGCGCCAGACCTCGCCGAAGCCGCCTTCGCCCAGCTTCTCGTCCAGCACCCATTGCGTGCCGGGCACCACCTGGTCCAGCGAGGGACGCCAGCCCAGCACGGGTTCCTGGTCGGGCGTACAGCAGCGATGGGCCTTGGCGGAATCGGCGGGCGGCGAAAGCGGAGCGTGACCCGTCTCGCCCACTTCGCAGATCGAGAGCGGCTCCTCCACGCCTTTGATCTCGTAAGGCCCGTGGTCGAGCCAGGTGAGCGGTCCCACGCCGGCCAACTCCTCGCCGCGCAATACCGCCCGCGCGTTGTCAAACACCGCCCGGGTCAGAAGTATCTGGCCGCCCGCCGCCAGCGACATGACGCGGCTGGCCGTATCCACCTGGATGCCCAGGATGTCGCGCCAGCTCTCGTCTTGGCCGGCCTGGATGAAGACTTCGCCCATGTGCAGACCCACGCGTACCAGAATGGGCGCCGGCTGGTCCCCCCGCGCGCGCAGACGCGCCAGCAGCCGCAGCGCGAATCGCACCGCGTCCGACGGCCGTATGAACACGACGAAAAACGAGTCGCCCGCCGTGCTGATCTCTTCGGCTTCGCGAAACTCGCCCAGCACGGCGCGCACCAGGTGCTGCTGCTCCTCGATCAGAGCGGTTCCCGCCGCGTCGCCAAGACGCTGCTTGAGGCCGGTCGAGCCGACCATGTCGGTGAACACCAGCGACAACACGCCGGTGCGATGCCGCTGGCGAAACTCTTCCACGCGACGGCGATGGTCGTCGCTGAGACACAGGCGCAGTTGTTCGGAATTGTTTGGGTCCATGCCTGAGTTTGAGACCAACCTGCCACCTCGTCAAGTGCAAGGGAAGCAAGCGGGAGAATACCGGAAAGGCTGTGGGTTCCGCCGCGGATGCGGCCCGGTCGCCTCGCGTTGCGGCTGCCGTTGGGGGCTTGACCGACCGCGGCGGGCGTGGTATCTCAACGTTAACATTGACCGGAGGTCTCTCGCCATGTCCGCCCGTCCCAGCTTGCTCCCCGCCCTGCTGTGTGCTCTCGTAATCTCAATTCACGCCCAGGAGGACGCCGTGACGCCCAGCATGGCCGATAGCTATCCCACACGCGAGAGCCTGGCGGGCTTCTACTTCGCCCGGCCCATCACGTTCGACAACCTGGCGGCTCGCGTACCCGCCCGCGTCGATCTCATCGTATGGGCGTGCCACAGCCGGTCCCTGCCCCGGGAGGCGAGTGATCCGGCGGTCGTCGCCAACGTGCGGCGTTTCCTGTCGAACGGTGGTGCGCTCTTCCTGGTCGGCTTTGCCCCCGCCTGGACGGTGGAACTGGGCCTGGAGCAGGAGCGCCCCGGACGCATGGAGCATTTTCGCGTCGGCTACGGCGACCAGACGCCCGTGAAGGGAGCCTTCCAGGTCGGGCTGCGACCCCTGGAAACGAGCCCCCTCTTTATCGGACTTTCCTGATTCCGAACATCCCGACGCTTTCTTCCTCCAATCACAGCATGAATCTGGAAATCTGCCATTGGCGTGGAGCCAGCCGCGCGCGGGCCGGCCCCTCGCGCATTACATCCGCCGCAACTATGACGGCGACTTCATCGCCCCGCGCGACGTGATGCTCGTGGAATGGACGCTCGGCCGGGGTCGCGTGCTCGGCTACGGCCACAACCTTTTCCTGGAGCAGTTCTGGTTCAATCAGGCGGAGGGCAATTTTCACCGATTTCTACGCAACGTGGCGCAGGTCCTCACCGGCAAGGCCAATCCGCGCATCGCCGCCCTGCCGGAGACTCCCACTCGGCTCGAGTATGACGAGTATATGTCTCCGCCTGCATTCGCCCAACCGCAGCCTCATAGTTTCCTGCGCCGGCATCCCGGCCTGCCCTTCATCGCGCACTGGGGCTGGCACGGCCAGATCACCTATCAGCGCGCGGCGAAGGAGTCGGTGGGCCTTGAGTACTACAGGACGCGCATGATCGACGAGCCGCATCGCTGGGGCGCCCACCTGCTGGAGTTCTATACTCCCGGCACGCACGAGGGCCGCGGCTATCCCTTCGACTGGAAGAGCGACGACCCCATCGCCCCGCCCCGCTCGCCCCTGCGCTACTGGGGCAGCTCCTGGGATCCGCTCTGGAGCTGGGAGAACGCGCGCAGACTCTACCAGCTGGCCCACGAGCGCGACATGCTGGTGCAACTCTTCTATCATCCCAATCCCATCACTGCGGAGCGCGGCGGCAGTCCCGACTCCGCCGCCCTGGCCGCCGCCTACGAGGACTTCGCTGAACTGCAGGCGCGCGAGATGCAGAACGGTCTCCTCTTCGGCTGGCGTTCGTCCCACGACGGGGTCGGCTCCGAGTGGTGGCCGGCGGACGCTTCGGGCCGCTACATGCGCAAGATCTGGATGTACCATCCCGGCAGCTATCGCTACAGTACGGCGATTCTGGACAAGACGGGTCCGTACTTCGCGGGCACGTGGATGTGCGCCTTCGGCCGCACCGGCGGCATCAACGCCTGCGGCTACGGCGACCTGTGGCGGTACGTATATCATCCGCCGCTCTATCTCTCCTACCAGGCCGACTGCCGCAGCATGAAGCCGAGTTCGCGCGAGTGGGGCGGCTGGGCCAACTACGGCGGCGGCTCGACTCCCGACTGGCTCTTGCGCCAGGTCAACGACTTCTGCCGCGACCGTCTCTATCTGGACAGCTCCATCTGGTGGTTGGGAGAACCTTCGTCAACCCTGCGGGAAGAGGACCGCGTCTACGTGTACGGCATCTCGATGGATCCCATGCGCTGCGCGGTCGCCGCTACGCTGCGCGCGGTCGGCTCCGACGGCTATCGCAAGAAGGCGCGCGAGACCGTCCCCGGCGTGCCCGAGAACTACGTCTGCGACGAGCCTTATCCGCAGGACACGGCGTTCGTACAGAACAACTATTTCCGCCTCCTGCGCCTGGCGGGCGAGGATCGCGGGATTCTGCAGTATGATCCGTTGCGGCTGGCGTACTATCACGAAACCGACCGCCCGCAGCCGGCGCTGGAGCTGTCGGACCACTTTCTCTCTGCGGAAAAATTGGGGTCAGCGCCTGATTTTCCAGCACGTTCCGCGGAGTTTGGAAGCTCCTCAGGAAAATTGGGCGCTGACCCCATTTTTTCCATCGGGCGCGTAGACGGCGGGAGCGACGAATTCAAGGCCGCCGGAGGCTATGACAAACGTTATATGTGCAGCGCGGATGCATCGCAGTTTCCAGCGGAAATCTGCTACGAGTCCTGGCCGGATCGCCCGCAGGAGATCGTCGTGCAGTTCGAGGCCGGGGCGGGCCGCTGCGAACTGGAAGTGCATACCCTGCCCGTCGAGTATCCCTGTACCATGGAAGTGGACGTGGACGGCCGCCATATCGGCGTCTATTTCCCCGCGCCGGCAGGTGGTACGGTGCACCGGCTGCCGTTCAGCCTGGGTTCGTCGGGACGGCATGAACTGCTCTTGCGCGTGCAGAAGGCGGAGGTAGGCGAGCGGCGCCGCGACGGCCGCCCCGGCTTCGCCCACGCCTTCGATGCGCTGGTCGTTCGACGGACCGCAGCGCAGTGCGTGGTGCACGACATCCCGGTCAAAGTGGGACACCTGGCGGTGCTGGAGGAGCGGCTCCTCGCGGATGCGGCGGGAGAGTACTGTCAGACGCGGCGTTATCGCGTGACAGCGGACTCGCCCATGTTCACGGTCGAGATCGAAAACCGGGCGCCGCAGGCGTGCGCATGGGAGACGCGGCTGTCGCTTGCGCGCTACGGCGGCCTCGCGCCCGTGCCGGGCGCGGAACGCACGTGGCGGCTGCCCAGTCTTATCGCGGACCGGCCCGCGCTGGTGATCGCGCTTGCCGGCGACGGCGCGGAAAGACTGGAACGGCGCGGCGACGACGTCGTGATTGTGTCGCCCACGCGCGAGCAGTCGGCGTTCACGCTGGGAATCCTGGTGGATGACGGACTGTATGCCGAGTCCGAACTGCCGGCCGTGCGGCAGGCGTTGTTGGCGCCCCTGCGCACAGTCAGGCCGGGCAGTCGGCCCGCGACGGTCAAGAACGAGCTCTCCATCCCGCGCGTGGAAGTGCTGGGCGTCGAGCCTGCGGGCAAGGGCCCCTATCACGTGCTGGAGACGGGCGCCGACGGCCGCGCGTCGTGGCTGGTGCGGGGCGCGCAGGACAATGGCCGGCGCGACCTCGTGCGCGTCTACTTGCAGGCTGGCGGCAACGCCCGCCTGGCGCCCTACGGCTTCATCGAGGGCGTGGTCAAGCCGGGTTACGGCTGCCAGTACATGTTGGCCATCCGCGACGGCGTCCGGCCCGGCCGCTGCGAGGTGGACGTGGTCAAGACCGGTCCGTTCGTGTTTGCGCCGCGCCTCGAGTGGAAGGAGCCTTTCGACCGCGTGCGCGTCAATGGGCGGCCGTGGCGGTATTTCGACGGCTCGCTGGTGTTCCTGCCCAATCGTCCCGGCCACTACGTGGTGGAAGTGGAAAAGACCGGCCAGCCTGCGCCCAGCCTGGCGCGCACGTTTCTGGACCTTGCATCCGCCACGTGGGATGAAGCGGAGAAAGTACTGCAACTTGTGGGCCGCGCGCCGCACTGGTGGGAGGGGCCGCTGCCGGGCGACATGGCCTACACGGCTCAGATTCACACCAGCGGGATGAAAATCGTCAAGGTCGAGGGCGGGGAACTGATTCCGTGGGAGGAGTTCCGCGCGACCGCGACCGACCGGCAGAAAATGGCCGCGCGCGGCGCCATGCTGCGATTGCGCCCGGGAACCGTCCGCGTTTACTTCGAGTAATTTTCTGGAGTGCGGCCGCTTGCTGCCGCGAATGTGTGTGGAGTGCGGCCGCTTGCTGCCGCGCCGGGAGCAGGCTCCCGCATTCCATAGCACGCGGCGGCAAGCTGCCGCACTCCACATCAGGACTGCGCGGCCAGGAGGGCGGCGCCGACCGCGCCCGTCATCTGCGGCTGGGGGCAGACCTCGACCGGATGGCCGAGCGCGGACGCCATCGCTTCCGCCATGCCGGGAATCATGGCCACGCCGCCGGTGAAAAAGATGGGCGCGTCCAGCCTGCGTCCCGCCATCGCCGCCATGCGCGTCGCCAGCGACCTGCACACCCCCGCCAGGATGTCCTCGGGCGGCGCGCCCGTCGCCAAGAGGCCGATGATCTCCGTCTCCGCGAACACCACGCACATGCTGGAGATAGTCGCCGGTTGCTTGCTTCTGGCGCACATCTCGCCGACGGCGGAGAGCGGCAAAGCCAACCGCGCGGCGATCACTTCCAGGAACCGGCCCGTCCCCGCCGCGCAGCGGTCGTTCATGGCGAAATCCTGCACCCCCCCGCGCGCGTTGAGCCGGATCAGCTTGCTGTCCTGGCCGCCGATCTCGATGACGGTCCGCGCCTCCGGTTGCCAGAAACGCACGCCCGCCGCGTGGCAGGTGATCTCGGTGATGGTGGTATCGGCGAAATCGACCAAGTTGCGGCCGTAGCCCGTGGCCACGCTGCGGCGGACCTCGGCGGCGCGCCCGTTGGCGCGCGCCAGCGTCTCGCGGTATAGTTCGCGCGCCAGTTCCGCCTGCCGTACCCCTTGGTCGGCCACGCCCGTCGCCAGCACGCGCCCATCCTGCGCGTCGTAAACGGCGACCTTGATGGCCCGCGACCCCGCGTCAATACCCGCGTAAATCATGCTTCATCCCCAATAACTTCCCCGACAACCCTGAGCGAAGCCTGATTACCTCCCCGACAGCCCTGAGTGAAGCGCGAAGCGCGAAGTCGAAGGGCGGCCTTGAGCGCGGGATGGCTGCTCTTGCTCCTTATCCCCCCCAGCCCCCCTTATTAAGGGGGGAGCGGATGGCCGCATTAGGATAGTCCTCAGCAGGCAAGCCGCCCTTCGACTTCGGCCTTCGGCCTGCGCTCAGGGCTTTCGGTGTGGGTTTATGTCGCTGCTCAGCCCTGTCGGTTCCGGTTCTTGCCGCGGCTCAGGCCGGTGGCAAGCGAAGTCTACCCCAAACGCCGCCGTTCGCCAATCGCCTCGATCAGCGCCTCGAAACGCGTTCGCAGCGCCGGCGCCAGCGCATCCGCGACGGGAGGGACTTCAATTTCCTGGACGGGAACGCCCAGTCGTTCGCGCACGTAATCCGCGATGACTTCTCCCTCCAGCGCGCAATGGCTGGCGCCCGGAATGCGCGAGACGAGGAGCGCCTCCGCGCCGAAGGCCGCCATCTCACGCGCGATGCGCTCCGCTCGGTCGCGCGCCGGTCCGACCATGGGATCGGAGAGCGCCACGCGCGCCAGCGCCTCCATCGGCGGAAGGTCTTCCGGAATTGCGTCCAGCGCATGGGAGAAGAGGTACTCCGTACCCGCCAGCCGCGCGCCGCAGGCCTCCAGCAGGTTCATCACCCGCAGGTCGGCGACCGGATTGACCCAGTAAATGCGCGCGGCGTCCCGCGGGGAGACTCCCACGCCCGCCGCCATGCGCCGCTCCACTTCACCGAGCATCTCGGAGAGGACCGTCAGCGCCTCGGCTCGATCCGAGCAGTAGTGGATGGCCAGCATCTCACAGATGAGCATCTCCAGGGCCGGCATGGGGCAGGGGTCGGCCGTGTAGGCCCATCGCCGTAACTTGGACAACGTTGCGCGCACGCGATTGGCCATGCGGATGCCTTCGCCGAGCAAGGCGTCCGTCAGCGGAGCGCCGGCCAGCTGCTCCAGGGCCGCTCTTACGCGCGCCAGCTCGCCGGCGACGAACTCGACGAGCGACCGGGGCGCCGTGAAACCTCCCGGCAGCGTGACGCCTTCTTCTCCCGGCTCCGGCGCGCGCCGATGCGGCATCTCCCACCACAGGAGGGGATGGCCCATGCTACTGAGGCGTTGCGCGATGGCCGAAAAGTCGTCGCATACCGCGCCCACGCTGCACACGAGCAGATCCGGGATGGGGAAGTGCGCCCTTGTTACGAACGCGCCCAGCATGGCCCGCACGGGACAGAAGGATTCGGGCACGCCCAGGCGGTCGGCGATCTCCAGGACGCCCGCGCTCATCTCCATCATGCATGGAATCCACCACGCGCCGTCAGGATAGAAGGCGGCGAGGTTGGGCAGGCTGTAGGCCAGCACGGGCACGGTCCCTAGGTCCTTCATGGCGCCGACGAGCTTCTTGCCTTGGCCGCGCGCCTCCGCCAGGCGATCTTCTTCGGTCAGAAGGAAGTTCCACAGGCGCAGGGCGGCGGGCGAGCCATCGAAAGAGAGACGCAGGAGGCGCAAGTCGCCGTCCGCCAGGTGGCGCGAGAGCCGTCCGCCGTATGCGGGTTCCACCAGTCCGGCGTCCCGCAACTCGTCATGGCGCGCGTCCCACTCGGCCAGCGAGAGGCGGCGCGGCGGCCTCACGGCAGCATCTCCACGAACGCCTCCAGCCGCGTGCGCACAGGTCCCGTAAGGCCGTCCTCCGCCAGGTCGAGCGCGAGCACGGGCAGGGCGGTCCACTGGCGCAATCGCTCCGCCTCGGCGTGCCAGAGGTCGCACCAGACGTAATGTACGAAGGCGATACCGGCCGCGCCGCTTTCCGGCAGGCGCCGCCCCAGCCATGAATAGAGCGCGTCGTTGGGCCGGCGGAAGGCGTCGAGGATGGCGCCGAAGTAGGCGTCCGCCAGGCATCCCAGGGGGTCCTCGGCCAGTTTGCGTCGGTCGAAGGGCGCGGGCATCCCGCGCTCCCCCTCCGCCGTCGCCTCCAGCACGACGCGGCCGCCCGCCGCTTCGATCTGCTCAAATAGCGCCAGATGCTCAAACAGGAGCGGCCCGCCCACCAGCGCCAGCGGTTTGCCTGTCGGTCGGACAGGCGTAGCCGGTCGCGGCAAATTGCGCCCTCCTCGTGAAGGCGACACGCGCCCGCACGTAATCCCGTGCGGGAAGAAGTGCAACGATACTATGAAAGGCCCTCCGCCTTTGCTCATAGTCATTCATAATCTCGATCAACGTCGTTTTGCAGGGAGCAGTTCCGCCGATGGAGGCGAGAAAGCGACTGAGCCGCGCCAGTTCGTCGCGATAGAGCCGATGGGACGCGGGCGTCTCCCACGTGGCGGGCACGTGCCGAGAAAGTGCGGCACGGGATGATGCTCCAGAAACCGCTCGCACGCGCCGCATCTGGTCGCATTCCGTGGTCACGATGATGCCGGCGGCGGCGTACCGTAGCGCCGTGTGCATGAAGCCCGCTGCGAACGGGCACAGCCCCATCGCCGTCTGGCCTGCGGCGTGGGAATGACGCGCCTCGAACAAGTCCATGCGCCGCCACCCACTGCCGGGAACGAAGGAAGAGGTGAAGAACTACTTCCATTTCAATCTTCCATACGTTGTCAGGAAATCCCACGGAAAGCGAAACCCGAGTCCCTGAGCAGCGGCCCGACTCATTCTATCATCCAAGCGGACCATCCCGCTCGGGCCGCCTGTCGAAGGGCGGCTGTACGCGCAATCTGCCCGATGCGAGCTACCCGCCCGCCGCTCGCACCGTCTCAAACAGCGCCTCCACCGCACCGCGATGCGCGTCGAGTCCGCCGGCGAGTAGTCCGTCCGATGCGCAGATAGAGGCGCCCAGCTCCGACTCGCACAGCCGCCGCACGCGGTACGACTCCACGTCATAGGTGAGGCATGCTCGCCAGACCAGCCGATCACGCACTGCGCGCGATACTGCCGCGCCAGCTCGTCCAGAAGCTCCAGCCGCGCGTCATTTTTCGTCATCACCGAGCAGGGGAGATGATAGTACTTCTCCGCCAGCGCCCGGAGCGGATCGTCGGCCTCCGCGTCCACGTCCTCCAGGATTGGCTTGAGGCCGGTGCAATTTTCCTGCGCGACCACGAGGCCGCCGTGCTCCTCGATGATCGATAGCACCCGCTCGGCGCCGTGAACCATGGGGACGCCGGTCAAAAGCACGCGCACGCGCTGCCGCGCGTCCGCAAGCGGCGCGGCTGCCCGATAGTAGTCCAGCGCGGCTTCGTAGTGCGCCAGGTCCTCCGGGATGGCCGAGATGCTGCTCTTGAAGTGCAGGACCTGCCGGCCGGTCAGCGGAGGCGCCTCGGCGGCCATAAGCTCCGCGATCCGCCGTCGCAGCGAACGCTCGCGGTTCATGTCGCCGATGGCGGCGCGCACATCGTCATCGCTGATGACGACGTTGAAACGCTCCTCCAGCATGGTCTTGAACTTGCGCAACTCCCGCGTCCAGGCCGCGAGGCCGTCGGGATCGTTCTGCTTCTGCGGCAGCTCCAGCACGTACATGGGCCGCGACTCGGCCAGCAGCTCGTACATCTTCTTCTTGCCGTCACAGGTCGTTTCGGCGACGAGCAGATCGGCCATCTCCAGAAGCGGGTTGGAACCCTCCACGTGATAGCCGAAGGTGGACTTGATGAGCGGGCAGAGATTGGCGGGCAGCTGGGTCTCGGCGGCGGGGATGGTGGAGGCGGAGCCGCCGCAAAGACAGACCGGCACGCCGCCCGCGGCCAGGATGATCTCGCGGGGAGTAAACTCGCACATGATGCCCACGATGGGCCGGCCCTCGGCCTTCCTGTCGCGCGCGTAAGCCAGGCAGGCGCCGATCATGCGCTGGAAGTGCGCCAGCGCCGGGCAACCGTCGCTCCGGTTGGGAAGAGAACCACTGCCGCACGCGCTCACGGCGACCGCCTTTCCCGGCCGCATGGGAATCCTGCGGCCCCGCAGATTCAAATCTATCTTTCTGTCCCGTCAAATGCAACCGCAGCAGCGACGCGGTAACGGCGACACCCTGTCGTCGTGAGCTTGGCGAAGGATCGTGTCGGCATCTTGCCGACACATCCCATGGGACCAAGGCCCGCGCTCCCGCACACCTGGACTCAGTCGCGTCCGCGCGCCAAACTGCCTCTTGTTGCACAAGTTACAAGAGCGCGCCGTTGACAGCGTTCGGACTGGATGCTAGCCTGCGAAATCATTTTCCGATGCGCGCCGCCCCCTCGCGCGGTGTACGTGGGACTTCGAGCGAGTCGCAGAAGGACGGTTTTTTCATGCACGAACCCAAGTCGCCGGGCGGCTCGCCCGAGTTGGACGCCCTGGACAAGATCGAAACTCAGGAGTGGCTCGATTCGCTCCACGACGTGCTTTCGCGGCGTGGACCGGACCGCGTGCGCGAGCTTCTGCGCAAGCTGGAGGATTTCGCCTACGGACAGGGCGTCTCCATGCCGTTTACCGCCAATACGCCCTACATCAATACCATCCCGCCCGAACAGCAGCCGCCCTATCCGGGCAGCCGCGAGATCGAACGGCGCATCAAGAGCATCATCCGCTGGAATGCCATGGCCATGGTGGTGCGCGCCAACAAGCACTGCGAGGGCATCGGCGGCCACATCTCGACTTATGCTTCAGCGGCGACCTTGTGGGAAGTGGGCTTCAACCACTTCTTCCGCGCCCGCAGCGGCGACGATTCCGGCGACCAGGTCTACTTCCAGGGCCACGCTTCGCCGGGCGTCTATGCGCGCGCCTTTCTGGAGGGCCGGCTCACGCAGGAAAACCTGGAGAACTTCCGCCGTGAACTGGCCCCCGGCGGCGGACTCTCCTCCTATCCGCATCCCTGGCTCATGCCCGACTTCTGGCAGTTTCCCACCGTCTCAATGGGCCTCGGCCCCATCATGGCCATCTACCAGGCGCGCTTCAACCGCTACCTGGCCGACCGCGGCATCAAGGACACCTCCGACTGCAAGGTGTGGTGCTTTGTGGGCGACGGGGAGACCGACGAACCGGAGACGCTGGGCGCCATCACCCTGGCGTCGCGCGAGAAGCTGGACAACCTGATCTTCGTCATCAACTGCAACCTGCAGCGCCTGGACGGGCCGGTGCGCGGCAACGGCAAGATCATTCAGGAACTGGAGGCCGCCTTCCGCGGCGCGGGCTGGAACGTCATCAAAGTCATCTGGGGAAGCGACTGGGACGCGCTTCTCGCCAAGGACCACGACGGCGTCCTAGTCAAGCGCATGGGCGAACTGGTGGACGGCGAGTCGCAGAAGTACACGGTCGAGTCGGGCGCTTATGTGCGCGAGCATTTCTTCGGCAAGTACCCCGAGCTGGCAAAGATGGTCGAGCATCTTTCCGACGAGGAGCTGCGCAAGCTGCGGCGCGGCGGGCACGATCCCGA
This sequence comes from bacterium, assembly GCA_015075175.1. Classification (GTDB taxonomy): domain Bacteria; phylum Hinthialibacterota; class Hinthialibacteria; order H5-UNCL2; family H5-UNCL2; genus H5-UNCL2. Next base: position 29,881 of record JABTUV010000022.1, on the reverse strand, counting down.
GAAAATCTATACCGCCTACAAGGCGGCGGTCGAACACCGCGGCGGTCCCACCGTGATTCTGGCCCAGACGGTGAAGGGCTATGGACTGGGCGAAGCCGGCGAAGGCCGCAACATCACGCACCAGCAAAAGAAACTCAACGAAGACGAACTGCGCGAGTTTCGCACCCGCTTCGGCATCCCCATCAGCGACGAGGACGTGGCCGAGGCGCCCTTCTACAAGCCTCCCGACGACAGCCCGGAGATGAAGTACCTGCACGAGCGCCGGAAGGCGCTGGGCGGCTATCTGCCCGATCGCAGCCGCCGCGCCGATCCCATCGCCCCGCCCGATCCCAAGCTCTTCGAGGAGTTCCACGAGGGAACCGAGGGCCGCCCCGTCAGTACGACCATGGCGTTCGTGCGCGTCCTGACCAAGCTTCTGCGCGACCCGCACGTGGGCAAATACGTCGTCCCCATCGTGCCCGACGAAGCCCGCACCTTCGGCATGGAGGCGCTCTTCCGCCAGTTCGGCATCTACTCGCACGTCGGCCAGCTCTATGAACCGGTCGACGCCAAGAGCCTGCTCTATTACAAAGAGGCGATCGACGGGCAGATTCTGGAGGAGGGTATCACCGAGGCGGGCGGCATGGCCTCCTTCATCGCCGCGGGCACGGCCTACGCGACCCACGGCGTGCCCATGATTCCCTTTTTCATCTACTATTCCATGTTCGGCTTCCAGCGCATCGGCGATCTCATCTGGGCCGCCGGCGATCTGCGCTGTAAGGGCTTTCTCCTGGGCGGGACCGCCGGTCGCACCACCCTCAACGGCGAGGGCCTCCAGCACCAGGACGGCCACAGCCACCTGCACGCCCTCTCGGTCCCCAACGTGGTCGCCTACGATCCGGCCTTCGCCTATGAAGTCGCCGTGATCGTGGAGGAGGGCATCCGGCGCATGTACGTGGAGCGCGAGGACGTCTACTATTACATGACGCTGTACAACGAGAACTACGCGCAGCCGCCCATGCCGGACGGCGCGCGCGAGGGCATCCTGTCGGGGATGTATCTTTTCCGCCCCTCGACGATGAAGAAGCCGAAGTTGCGCGTCCAGCTGTTGGGCGGCGGGACGCTGCTCAACGAGGCGCTGGCGGCTCAGACCATGTTGGAGGAAAAATACGGCGTCGCCGCCGACGTGTGGAGCGTCACCAGCTACAAGCAGCTCTACCGCGACGCGCTCCTGTGCGAGCGTCACAACCTCCTCCATCCCGGTGGCAAACGCAAAGTCCCCTACGTCGAGCAGTGCCTGGCGGGCCGCGACGGCGTGTTCGTGGCTACCTCGGACTATCTGCAGGCGCTGCCGGACGCCGTCAGCCGCTGGGTCCCCGGCCGGCTCATGGCGCTGGGCACGGACGGCTTCGGCCGCAGCGACAGCCGGCAGGCGCTGCGCGACTTCTTCGAGGTGGACGCGCGTTACGTCACCCTGGCCGCCCTGGTCGGCCTTTGGCGCGAGGGGAAAGTCGAGATTCCACTCGTCAAGAGGGCCGTCCAAGACCTGGAGATCAATCCCGATAAGTTGAATCCCTATACCGCCTAGGCGGGGAGCATACGCATGACGGTCGACTTCAAACTGCCCGAGCTGGGCGAAAACATCACCAAAGCGGGCGTGGTCCGCGTGCTGGTCAATCCCGGCGACGTGATCGCCAAAGATCAGCCGGTCGTCGAGATCGAAACCGACAAGGCCGCCCTGGAAGTGCCGAGCACGGTCGCGGGCCGGGTTGTCAAAGTGCACGTGAAAGCGGGCGAGGAGGCGGCGGTCGGCGCCCCCTTGCTCACCCTGGAGCCGGCGGAAGGGACTGCTGGGCCTGCAACGGTCGAAGAAGTCGAAGAGAAGAAACCGAAAACGCCGGCGGCGCAACCCGCGCCCAAGCCCCAGCCGCCGGTGGAGGCGAAGCCGGAGCCGGAGCGGGCAGTCCAGTCCGGGGCGCAGCCGGCAATGCCGGCGGTCTCACAAGCAGGAATGTCCATGCCATCCGGTGCGCCCGCGTCGCCTGCCGTGCGCCGGCTGGCGCGCGAGATCGGCGTGGAGATCGCCCAGGTCACGGGCACGGGGCCGGGCGGTCGCATCAGTGCGGAGGACGTGAAGGCCTTTGCCCGCGCGCGCGCGCAGGCCGCTCCCGCCGGCGCGCCCGCCGCGTCCCCCGAAGCCCTGCCCGACTTCTCCAAGTACGGCCCCATTGAAAAGAGGCCCACCAGCAAAATCCGCCGCCTCATCGCCCAGCGCCTCACCTACGCCTGGGCCGCCATCCCCCACGTGCACCAGTTCGACCGGGCCGACATCACCGGCCTGGAGGAGCTCCGCAAACGTTACAACGAGGGCGAAGGCAGGAGCGCGGGCGTCAAGCTGACGGCGACGGCGTTCCTCATCAAAGTCGCCGCCGCCGCCCTCAAGAAGTACCCCCAGTTCAATTCCAGCCTCTCCGCCGACGGCTCCGAGCTGATCTATAAGCAGTACTATCACATCGGTGTGGCCGTGGATACCGAGCGCGGGCTGCTCGTGCCCGTGCTGCGCGACGCCGACAAGAAGACGGTCGTTCAGATTTCGCGCGAATTGGACGAACTGGCGCGTCGTGCCCGTGAAGGCAGGATCGCCCCCGACGAGATGCGCGGCGGGACCTTCACCATCTCCAACCTGGGCGGCATCGGGGGCACGGCGTTCGCGCCCATCATCAATTATCCCGAGGTCGCCATCCTGGGCGTGGCGCGCGCCGGACAGGAGCTGGTGCTCGTGGACGGCCAGCCCGCGCCGCGCCTCATCTTGCCGCTCTGCCTCGGCTACGACCATCGCGTGATCGACGGCGCGGACGGCGCGCGGTTCCTGTCCGACCTGGCGCGCATGTTGGCCGATCCGTATGAACTTCTCCTCTACGCCTGAAAGGAAACGCATACCATGACTGAACCGGCTCAAGTGGTCGTGATCGGGGCGGGTCCGGGCGGCTACGTCGCCGCCTTCGCCGCCGCCGACGAGGGACTCTCCGTCACGCTCATCAGCGAGGAACCGCGGCTCGGCGGCGTCTGCCTGCTGCGCGGCTGCATCCCCAGCAAGGCGCTCCTGCACGTCGCCCGCCTCATCCACGAGAGCCGCGAGAGCGCCGAGTGGGGAGTTGCTTTCCAGGAACCCAAGATCGACCTCGACAGGCTGCGCGCTTGGAAGACGGGCATCACCACGCGCCTGACCGACGGCATCGCGCAATTGGCCAAGGCGCGCAAGGTGCGCGTGCTCTCGGCCCGCGCCCGTTTTGCTGACAGCCATACCCTGGCGCTTACCCCTTCCGACGGCGCCCGGGACGTGCCCGCCACGCTGTCGTTCGAGCGCTGCATCCTGGCCAGCGGCTCCCGGCCCGTGGTCCCGTCCCTGGCCAGATCGGCAGCAATCGGGTCATGGACTCCACCTCGGCGCTGGAGCTGCCCGACGTGCCCAAGTCGCTGCTGGTGGTCGGCGGCGGCTACATCGGGCTGGAAATGGGCACCGTCTATGCCGCCCTGGGCAGCGAGGTCACCGTGGTCGAAATGACCGACGGGCTGCTGGCCGGGGCCGACCGCGACCTGGTCCGCGTGCTGCACAACCGGCTCAAGACCACTTTCAAGAATATCTATCTGTCCACCAAGGTCGTGAAGATGGAGGACACCGGCGACGCGGTCGCGGTGACCTTCGAAGGTAAGGACGCTGCCGGCGAGCACCGCTTCGACCGTGTGCTGATCTCCGTCGGCCGGACCCCCAACAGCGGAAACATCGGGCGGGAGAACACCCGGGTCCGGGTGATCGAGCGCGGCTTCGTCGAGGTCGACGACCACCGCCGCACCGCCGACGAGCACATCTACGCCATCGGCGACATCGCCGGCGAGCCCATGCTGGCCCACAAGGCATCGCATGAAGCCAAGATCGCCGTCGAGGTGATCTCCGGTGAGGAGGCGGCCTGGGACGTGCGGGCCATTCCCGCCGTGGTCTTCACCGATCCCGAAATCGCCTGGTGCGGGTTGACGGAAACCGAGGCCAAGGCCAAGGGGGTTGCCTACAAGACGGCGCGCTTCCCGTGGACGGCCTTGGGCCGCGCCATGACCCTGGGTCGTACCGAGGGCCTCACCAAGCTGGTCTTTGATCCCGCGACGGAGCGGCTTTTGGGCGTGGGGATCGTAGGCGTAAATGCGGGCGACCTCATCAGCGAGGGCGCCCTGGCCGTCGAAATGGCGGCCCTGGCCCGCGACGTGGGCGAGACCATCCATCCCCATCCCACGCTCTCGGAGACGGTGATGGAAGCGGCGGAGAACTTCTTCGGCGCCTCCGTGCACATGGCCCGCCCCCGCCGGTAGCGTCGATTCTCCCTTTTGTTCCAGGCGGCCGTCGGCTAAACTCAACCGCCGAAGAACGAGACCGTGTGGAGGTTGCCATGAGCGAATTGGCGCAGAGACATTGCATCCCCTGTCGGGGTGGCGTGCCGCCCTTGGCGGGCGAGGAACTGGCCGGCTTGGCGCGCCGACTAGGTGGTGACTGGAGAGTCGTGAACGGACACCACCTGGAAAAGGAGTGGAAGTTTCCCGACTTCAAGGCGGCCCTGGCCTTCACCAACCGCGTCGGCGCGCTGGCGGAGGAGGAGGGACATCATCCCGACATCCAGCTTTCATGGGGGCGCGTGGGGATTACCCTCTACACGCACAAGATCGACGGCTTGACCGAGAGCGACTTCATCCTGGCGGCCAAAATCGACGCCTTGTGACGCGCTGGCGGGCCGGCCGGCGCCGGCTTCGCCCTTTCCTGCCCCCTCCCAGCTGTCATTTCGACCCAGCTGTCATTTCGACCCAGCTGTCATTTCGACCCAGCTGTCATTTCGACCGAAGGGAGAAATCTTGCGCCCTGCACCGGGCGGACGGGAAACCGGTGGAAAGATTTCTCCCTTCGGTCGAAATGACAGCATCGCGTGGGCGAAATCACAGCTTCCCAAGGGCGCCCATGCGGGTTAACCTTCAGTCTGTCTGGACGGGATTTCCGCAAGCAGGATGAAGACCGATGACCTTGCGTGCGCGCGTGGCAACTGCAATCGCGGCGTTGACGGGCCTGCTGCTGGCCCACGCCCTGGCGCTGCCGCCGCTGCGCATCGTGGACGCCTTCCCCAACCTGCCCGCTTTCAACCGGCCCGTTTACATCGGCCACGCCGGCGACGGCGGCAACCGCCTCTTCGTGGTCGAGCAATACAGCGGCCTGCTCAAAGTTTTCGACGATTACGCGACCGTGTCGTCCACCCGGACGGTCCTGGACCTCAAGAGCCGCATGCACTCCGGTCTGGGCAACGAAGAGGGCTTTCTCGGCCTGGCCTTCCATCCGGATTTCGCCGTCAACGGCTTCTTCTACGTCTATTACACCGCGCCCGAGTCGGGTCCGGTCTATTTCCGCAAGTCGGTCCTCTCCAGGTTCCATCTTCCCGAGGGGTCTGAGGAGGCGGACGCGGGTAGCGAGCACGTTCTCCTGACCGTCAATCAACCGGCTAGCAATCACAACGGCGGCTGTCTCGCGTTCGGTCCGGACGGTTATCTTTACGTGGCGCTCGGCGACGGCGGCGGATCCGGCGATACCTACGCCAACGGCCAGAATCTCGCTACCCTGCTGGGTTCCATCCTGCGCATCGACGTCAACTCCGCCGACACCGGCCTGGCGTATCACATCCCCGAGGACAATCCCTTTCTGGCCACACCCAACGCGCGCGGGGAAATCTGGGCCTACGGCCTGCGCAACCCCTGGCGCTTTTCGTTCGACTCTCTGACCGGCGTCTTGTGGGCGGGAGACGTGGGCCAGGGCGCCTACGAGGAGATCGACATCATCGAGCCGGGCGGGAACTACGGCTGGAACATCATGGAGGCCTCCCACTGCTATCCGCCGGGCAGCCTCTGCAACTCCGCCGGCCTAACGTTCCCCGTCTGGGAATACGACCGCACCCAGGGCCAGTCGGTCACCGGCGGATACGTGTATCGCGGCAGCCGACTGCCCGAGCTTTTCGGGCTGTACGTCTACGCCGATTACGTGCAGGGGCGCATCTGGGCGCTGGAGTATGACGGAACCTGGGTGCGGGGTAACGTGCTCCTCGCCGACGCGCCGTTTACCATCTCCTCGTTCGGCGTGGACGTTGACGATGAACTCTACTTCACGTCCCTGAACACGGGCCGCATTTACAGACTGGATTATGTGACGCCGCCCACACCCACCCCCACGCCCACCCCCACGGGCACGCCCACTCCCACGCCCACGCCGACGTTTACGCCCACCCCGACCGCGACGGTTACCCCCACGCCGACGCTTACGGACACCCCGACCGCGACGGTTACGCCCACGCCCAGCCCCACGGACACGTGGACCGCCACGACGACGCCGAGCCTGACGGCTACCGTCACGCCGACCGTAACGGCGACACCGAGCCCGACCGCCACGCCCACGCCGAAGATTCCCGACTACGACGGCAACGGCGTGGTGGACGGCCTGGACCTCTTGCGCCTTCTGGAGGCCTGGGGCTTGCAGGACGAGGCGATCGACCTGTCCGGCGACGGGCGGGTGGACCACGAGGACGTTCTGCGCTTCGCCCTCCATTGGGATGCCGGCGTCCGTAACGGCGACCTCGGGTCGCCGGCCCCGGCGGCGTCCCGCTGCCGGTAGCGCCGCATCCCGCCGCCGGTAGCGTCGGCGTCCCGCCGGCTTGCGTGTCGGCATCTTGCCGACACGCTTCGACATCTCCCCGCTACCCGAAGCGCGGGGGCGGACGCCCTCCGCGCGAGCCGGCAAGATGCCGGAGCTACCGACTGCGATTCCCCCTTCCCGACCTGCCGCACGGCTGCTTATAGTCCCTCATGCCCATCTTCCGCCGTCCCATCGAGGAGCCTTCCCGGCGGCCGCGCCGGGCGCGGGTGGTTTCCGGCGTGTTGATCGCATTCGGCGGCGCAGCCGGGTGGGGCTTGCGCCCGGAACCGCCCCGCATTCCCTCCCGGCGCGTACCGTGGTCGCCCTGGACGGCGCGGACTACGCGCTCACCCGGCGCTGGATGGACGAGGGCCGACTCCCCAACCTGGCGCGCCTCGCAGAGACCGGCTCCTTCCATCCCCTGAGGCCGACCGCGCCCTTGACCTCTCCCTCCGCCTGGGCGTCCCTCACCACCGGGACGACGCCGGAAAAACACGGCATCTGGGACGCGCCGGTGCAGCACGCGCGCCTTCCCTACGCGCCCGCGCCCTCGCCAGTTGGCGCGTGCAGCGCGAGGCTGCGTTCCTCTGGGACTTCCTGCCGCGCCACGGCGCGGAGCTCGTCAGTCTACGACAGGCGCCTGCCTTCTGGGATCTGGCAGCCCGCCAGCGCGTTCCCACCACCGTCCTCTGGATGCCGGGCGCTTATCCGGTTCCCCGCTCGGCCTTCTGCTCATTCTGGCTGCCCGGAGGCGCCGGATGCGCTGGTGGCCGGGCCTTTCACCTACCCCACGACCGCCGAGGGAGAGACCGTTGCAGCGACCGATTTTTTCTCGGGACCGGTCGTACGCTTGACGCGCGAGGGCATCTGGATCACGGGGACCGTGCCTGGCCCCATCTCGCCCACGGTGCGACAGCGCATGGCGGGATCGACCGACAACTGAGCACCTCACGAGCGAGCGCGGGGCGCTCGAGTTGCGCCGCAAGTCGCTGCTGGCCCGCCGCGCCCGCCTCGCCGATAACCTGCCCTACCACTCCCCATCCGACTACGCAACTTGGGGCGGCGCCTGGAAGTCCATTTCGGGATGAAACGACCGTCGCCGTCGGACAATGGAGTCCCCTCGCCATCACCATGAAGATCAACGCCCTCCTGTCCCTTTCCGGCGTGTGTCGCTTCCATCTCATCGCGTTGGAGCCGGAAATCCGCCTTTACCTGTCTCCCCTCGACTTGTCGCCGACGGACGAGGCAGCCTTGGCCTATCCCGTGTCGTTTGCCAGGCGGATGGTCGAGGCGGGCGGGCTTCTGAAGACGCGCGGGGCGCCCTCCGAGTGGGCCGGACTGGCCGCGGGGCGGCTGCCGGAAGCGGCCTTCCTCTCCGATCTGGAGGCGACCTGGAAGGAGCGCACCGCCGCCGCCAAAACCGCGCTGGAACGCGATTGGGGCCTCTTCTGCTGCGCTTTCTCCGATCCCGCCGACACCCAGCGCATGTTCTGGCGCTTCCTGGAACCGGAGCAACGCGCGGGCGAGGCCCAACTCTCCGCCGCGCAGCGCGATGCCATCCTGCGCGCTTATCGCCGCATCGACGACTGGATCGGCGGGCTTCTGCGTACCCATGCCGATCCTGATACGGTAGTCCTCGTGCTGTCAGCGCATGGATACACCGGCTTTCGCAAGGCGGTCGATCTCAACCGCTGGCTGGTCGACGTCGGCTATATGCGCCTGTCCGCCGATTCCACCAGCCGGCCCACCCAACTGCACGGGTACTTGCAGCGCCAGGCCGGCATGGGCCAGGCCAGTGGCATCGACTGGAGCCAGACGGACGCCTACGCGCTGGGAGCCGGGTCCGTCTATCTCAATCTGAAGGGAAGGGAACCGGCAGGGACGGTCCCGCCGGGCGCGCAGGCCGAGCTCTTGCGCTCGCGCCTGGCCGGCGAACTGGCCGCCTTGCGCGACCCGGAAGCCGGCGATCCCGTGGTGGCGCGCGTCGTGTTGGGCGCACGCCTGGAGACGGCTACTGCAGAAGGGCGTGGCCCCGATCTCCTGGTCGAATTCCGTCCTGGTTACCGCATGGCGTGGCCCAGCATGTTGGGCGGCGTGGGAGATGCCTGGCTTTCGCCCAATCGCGACCGCTGGAGCGGCGACTTTGCCGGCATGGAACCCCACCGCCTGCCCGGCGTTTTCTTCTGCAATCGCAAAACCGAAGCGCAACCGCAGAGCATCGATGTGGCGCCCACGGTTCTTTCGCTCCTGGGGCTGCCCATCCCCGATACGATGGAAGGCCGGCCGCTCCTCTCCGTTAACCGAGCGGCAGAGCCGTGACGGCCCCCTCGGAATCGCGGCAGAAGCGCACGAACTTGATGGCGTTCTGAACCGACAGGACCGCGTCGTAGATTCTCACCGTGACGCCGGGATACACTTCGCCGCGCACCAACACCTCGGCGCGCCGGTGTTTCTCATCCTCCTCCAGGAGGGCGGATCGCTGCTCCTCCAGCGCCGCCATTTGTTTCTGCCATACCTCGACGGTGTGCTCCGCGTTCTCCAGCGATGCGCGATGCTCCTCGGGAAAATTCTCGCCCAACTCCTCGCGCGCCTTGCGCAGCTGCTCGAAGGCCGGCAGGATGCGCGCCAGCTGGCCCTCCATTTTCTTCATCTGCTGTTGGACGGCGTTGATCTTCTCGCGCAGCTCGGGCGCCTGGCCGACTTCGACTTCGGTGCGCGCGCCCAGCTCGGTTCCCAGCGCCGTGCAGTCGATTAGAAACCGCGCCGACACCTTGCCGCCCGCGATCACGCCTTTGCCGCCCGTTGTGGTCACGCTGTTATTGGCGTGCACCCGGCTGTGCAGGATGGGACCGTTGATGACGACATCCTCGGCGGCCGCCACGGCGTTGTTGAGGAAACTGGCGGACAGGCAACCGCCCGCCTGCAGTCGGGCCTTGCCCCCGCCCTGCACCCCGCGGTTGATCTTGAGGTTGCCGCCGGCCATGATCCGCGCCCCCTCGACCACCCCGCCGATGGTGATGTCGTCCTGCGCCTTGACCTCGAAGTCCACCAGTACCGTTCCGCCGATGTTGACTGAACCGTGAAAGTCGATGTTGCCGACCGAGAAGTCCACGTCGCCGCGCACGTCCATGACGGGCGAGACGGAGACGAGGCCGCCTGCCTGAGACACGAGGCCGTCGATTTCGGCGTACAGGTTGAGTCCCTCCGCGTCGATTTCAGTGTTCTTTCCTTTGGGCAGCTTGACGTCGCGGGAGACGGGGGGAGCCACGGTCTGTCCGTGCACGTTGACCCCCTCCGCGCCCGCGGTCGGGGGGATGCGCCGCACCAGCAGCGTTCCCTTCTTGACGCTGATGGTTTGGCTCTGGGCCCGATAGTCGATGCGCCCCAGGTCTTCGCCGTCGGCGGGGGTGGCAACCTTCTCGCCGCCTACCACGTATTCCAGCCGGCCATCTTCGCCCGGCCGCGGCTGTTTGCCCCAGGCGACCAGCTGCTCGCTGCCCAACCGGCTCGGGTCCAGCGCCGCCTTGACCTTGTCCGGCCGTACGCCGGTCGTAATTCCGGCCTCTTTGAGCGCCTCCAGGAGGTCCTCGAGCGACACAAGTGGACCGGCGTCCGCCTCGATCCGCACGAACGCTCCCAGGCGGTCGCGGGTGGCCGAAACCTGGATGCCGTCCTTCTCCAGCAGGACCTCGCGGGCCAGGTCCACGTTATACGTCTGGGAGGAAGCGCGGACAGCGGGGATTCGTGGCTCCATGCGGCGGCCTCGTCCAGGCAGCGGTCGTTGGGGGGCGGTAGGGTGCGCACCGCGCACCGGCTACCCGTGGCCCCAGGGCGGTAGGGTGCGCACCGCGCACCAGCTACCCGTAGCCCCGGGGCGGTAGGGTGCGCACCGCGCACCGGCTACCCGTAGCCCCGGGGCGGTAGGGTGCGCACCGCGCACCGGCTACCCGTAGCCCCAGGGGCGGTAGGGTGCGCACCGCGCACCGGCTGGCTTCTCGCCCGCCCCAGCGGAGGGAGACACTCCCTTCCGGTTAATTATTACCACAATTCTGCACCATCCGCCATGACTATCAAAAATGCTTGATGCTAGGCGATTTAGGTGTTATATACTCACTCGATTTATAGCCGTCCATCCGGCCTTGGGGGGAAGAATCGTGAAGGGGAATCATTGGCCGCTTGCGGCCCTCGTATTGGCTTTGTGTGTCCTCTCCGCCTGCACTTCCAGCGACCGCATGATGCTCATTCAACATAATCAGGAGAGCTTGGACAGCGATTTGTCGAAAACGCAGGCCAGGCTGGCGCAGCTGGATCGCGACAAGGCGCAAATGGAGGCGCGCCTGGAGGAGCTGGGCCAGCGCCTCTCCGCGCTGGAATCGAACCTGGATGCGCAGCGCAAAGACCAGGCACGCCTCCTTGAGCGCCTGGGCCAGGTCGAAGTCACGGTGCGTGAGAACCTCAAGTCTTCGCAGGCGCAAATGAAAGAGTCGCTGGACAAGAGCTTTGTGGAAGCCCGCACCCAGAGCGAGAGCGACCTGCGCGCGCTCTCCGCCGACGTACAGCGCCTCAGCGCCAACCAGGAGGCGCTGGTCGGTCAACTCAACAAACGCCTGGAGGCGATGCAGAAGGACTTGCAGCGTTTCGACCGGGAAATCGAAAAGGTTTACACGGAAGTGCCGAAAATGTTGGAGAGAGCAGTCGGCGGCGGCGCTTCCGCTCCCGCCGCCTCGGGAGGCAAGACTTACACCGTGCAGCCCGGGGACACGCTCTCCGGCATCGCCCGCGATCACGGCGTCACCGTCGAGGCGCTGCGCGAGGTTAACGGCATGACCCCAGGCTCAGTCCTGCAAGCCGGACGGGAGTTGAAGATACCCTGACATGTGCCCTTACCTATTCTCCCAGGTTCTCGTGGCCGCCACCGGCCGCACCATGTTGAGCAACATCACCCGCGCCTTCGCGCACTTCGACGCGGTGACCTGGGGCGTGGTCCTGCTCATCATATTCTTTTCCGTTGCGGGTTGGGCGGTGGTCTTTGCCAAGACGCTTCAGTTCCTCCGCGTCAAGCGCCAGGATCGCGCCTTCAAGCGCCACTTCGAGCAGCAGGGCGGCAAGTTCACACGCATCTACGAGGCCGCCCAGGGCTATCCCGACAGTCCCTGCGCCAATATCTTCGCCGCCGGCTATCTCGAGCTGCGCGCGCTGGCGCCGGTGCAACGCGACGGCAGCGTGGTCGTCAAGCGCGAGATGCTCTCCTCCATTCAGCGCACCTATGAGCAGGTGATCGCACGGCAGATTCTCAACCTGGAGAGCCACATGATCATCCTGGCGACGACGGTCACGGTATGCCCCTTCCTGGGGCTTTTGGGCACGGTGTGGGGCCTTTTGGACTCGTTCTGGGCGATGGGCGCGGCGGGCCGGGGCGACCTGGCCGTGGTCGCCCCGGGCATCGCCGAGGCCCTCGTCACGACCGTCTTCGGCCTCGTGGCCGCCGTCCCCGCCGTGGTCGCCTACAACGCCTTTCAGAACCGCATCAACGAGGTCATTTTGGAGATGGACGAATTCTCCGGCAAGAACCTCTCCATTCTGGAACGCAACATGTCCGGCGAACGCACCGCGCCCGCGCGCCTGGCGAGCTTTGGCCGAGCGCTGAGCCGGAAAGGGGCATCCGTCGTGCGAGGAGTCATCCGCCGTGTAACGACCCTGCACGAGGCCAACATCACCAACCTCGTGGATGTCATCATGGCCATTCTCATCATTTACATTCTCGTCACCCCCATCCTCAACCAGGGCGGCATCGAAATCAAACTGCCCGAGACCGAGGACCACAACCCGCTCATCCGCGAGGAGGACAGCCTCACCATCCGGGTTACGCAGGACGGGAGTTACTATATCGGCGGTCAAACGGTAGATAGGGAGGGCATCGCGCGCCGCGCCCAAGTGCAAAAGGCCAAGGACCCCCGCTCGGTCGTCCTGGTGGAGGGTGATACGCGCGTCGCCTACGGCAAAGTCGTCGAGCTTTTGGGCTACCTGTACGCGCAGGGCATCACCAATTACGGGCTGGTGACGGAGAATCTGCCCGGAACCGACGAGGAGAAGAAGGCAGCCGCCGGAGCACGATGAAGCTGGGATTGGCCATCTCGTTGACGCTGCACGCCTTGATCCTGTTGGCGTTCGTGCTGGGAGCGCACACCGCGCCGCTGCCCAAGCGTCCGCAGAGCGTCTCGGTGCGGTTGGTGGGGCCACCCCAGAAGGCGCAGCCGACTGCCGCGCCCGTGGCGACCCCGCGCCCTACCCCCAAGCCTACTACCGTGGCCACTCCCAAGCCCACGCCCAAGCCGGTCAAGACGCCCCCGCGTCCCACGCCCGACCCCGACCGCTTCAAAATCCGGCGCGAGAACCAACCGAAGCCCAAAGTCGAGGAGATCAATCTGGAGCGCGAGGAGCCGCCCGCGCCGACCCCGCTGCCCCAGCCCCAGCTGCCGCGCACCCAGAACGTCTCCGACCAGAAAACCACCGTCTTCACCGACGTGGATCCCAGCAAGTACGCAACCTATCTGGACCTTCTGGTCGCCGCGCTGCAAAGTCAGTGGCACGCGCCTCCCGAGCCTGCCGATATTCTCGCCCAAAGGGTCGCCATCATTAGTTATGTTATCAACCCGGACGGCGCAATCTCCAACGTGGCGGTGGCGCGCAGCAGCGGCTCGGACGCTTATGACCAGGCGGCCATGGCCGCGGTGCGAAACATCTCGCCCTTTGATCCGCTGCCGCCCGAGTTCGGCAATACGCCCCTCCTGGTCACCACGCCTTTCCGCGTGGAGACGGCCAGGTCGGCAACCCAATGACAACGTTCAAACCCAGGGAGGTTCATCCGGTGCGATTATTACTCGTGGCTCTTTCTTTGGGCGCGGTCCTTCTGGCCGCGCCGTCGGTCGTCGCTCAACCCTCCACCGAGACCGCCGAAGTGGTGCAGCGGGGCGGCCAGAAGTTCAGCGTGGCCGTCGCCCCCGTGGACGCCGACGCCAACCTGCGCAACGGCCCCGCCGTCGCCGCCGAAGTGGTCGAGGTCCTGGAAGGTGACCTGGCCTTTACCGGCTGGTTCGCTCCCGTGGCCAACCGCGGCTTCATCGAGGCCATCCACAAGGCCGACCAGGAAGCCGGCGCCCTTCAGTACTCCGAGTGGCGGGCGCTGGCGCAGCTGCTCATCAAGACCAAGGCGGAACCCGCCGAGGGCGGCCGCCTCACCCTTACCTTCTCTCTGGTCGATCCCAACCAGGCGCGCGAACTGCTGGCGCGGCGCTATACCGGCAACCCGGAACTCCTGCGCCAACTGGCGCATCGCTTCTCCGACGACGTGTACGAGTACTTCTCGCGCCGCAAGGGCATCTGCTCCACCCGCATCGCCTTCGTGCAACGCACCGCCAAGGGCAGCGAACTGTGCGTGATGGACTACGACGGCAAGGGCGTTCTGCAAAAGACCTTCGACAACAGCCAGGTGGTCGCGCCGGCCTGGTCGCCGGACGGCCGCTACATCGTCTTTTCCTCCCTGCGCGGCGGCTACTGGGACGTGTACCGGCTCAATCTGGCTTCCGGCCAGGTCGACAAGCTGGTGGCCTTCCCGGGCATCAATACCCAGGCTGAGTACTCTCCCGACGGCCAGGAATTGGTGTTGATCCTCCAAAACGGGCAATCCTGAAGTGTTCACGTATCATCTGCGCACCGGGGCCTTGAAGCGGCTAACCTACACTCTGGCGGTGGAAAACAGCCCCAGTTTCTCGCCCGACGGCAAGTCGGTGCCTATTCGTCGGACGGGACGGGCCGGCCCCACCTGCATCTGCTCAACCTGGCTGACCCCAAGGAGCCGGTACGACTGACCCGCATGGCCGGCTACAACGACATGGGGGAGTTTTCCCCCGACGGAAAAAAGATTGTATTCGCCTCTTCCGCCGGAGGCAGTTTCAATATATACACCATCAGTCCGGACGGCTCGGACGTGACCCAGCTGACGCAGGGCGGCGGCAACAAGGAAAGCCCCAGCTGGTCGCCCGACGGCGAGTTCATCTGTTACGCCGGCAATCAGTTGGGACGGTACAACATCTACGTTATGCGCGCCGATGGAACCGAGACGCGGCGGATCACCTACCTGCAGGGCGAGGCCCTCATGCCGGCGTGGTCCCCCTATCTCCGTTGACAACATCAGTCCCGCTTGGGACGAAGGAGTGACGACATGAATCGCTCGAAGTCTGTACAATTCGTACTCTTGGGAATGCTCGTGTTGCTGTTGCTGGTTTCTGGAGGGTGCGGCCGCCGCGGGACGAAGGACCGGGCCAAGGGGCCCGGCGCGGGCGAGTATTCCACCCCCGAGCGGGCGGGCGCGGAAGGCGGCATCTCGGAGGGTATCGTCGATTTGGACATCCCTCCCGCCGACCGTTCTCGCATTCCCGCCGGCGAGCCTTCGCCCGTGCCCGAACTGCGTACCGTTTACTTCGAGTACAATCGCTTCAACCTGACCGAGGACGCCGTCGCCACGCTGGAGTCCAACCTGGCTTGGATTCTGGCCCGGCCCAACGTCATGGTCCGCATCGAGGGTCATTGCGATGAACGCGGCAGCGAGGAATACAACCTTGCGCTGGGCGACAAGCGCGCGACCGCCATCCGCAACTACCTCGTCACCCGCGGCGCCAACGCCGACAGCC
The DNA here is from genome assembly GCA_015075175.1 of bacterium. Lineage (GTDB taxonomy): Bacteria > Hinthialibacterota > Hinthialibacteria > H5-UNCL2 > H5-UNCL2 > H5-UNCL2. The sequence continues at coordinate 14,500 of JABTUV010000022.1, read as the reverse complement.
TGGTCACCATTTCCTTCGGTGAGTCCCGGCCCGTGGAGGTCGGCCACGACGAGTCGGCCTGGCGCTACAACCGAAGGGGGGAATTCAAGGCCTGGCAATAGCCCAAAATCGAACGGCACGGTTTTGTTTCTTCTTGCGCAATCGGTTGCGCTTTGCTAGGGTCTGTCATTGCGTCAGTATCACGAGTTAAGTTAATCTTAACTTCAGGTCAATAACCGTAAAGACGGTAAACATTCGGAGGATCAAGTATTATGCGCACGCTCTGGAAGTATCGTTATGTAGTGATGGCGCTCGTGTTAGCGGTCACACTAGTGGGTTGCGAAGGCTGCAAGGCCAAGAAGGAGCCGCCTGTGGTACAACCGCCGGCGGGTGGTCCCGGGGAGGTGACTGCGCCGCCGCCGGTGCGGCCGTCCCAGCCCGCGGGCGTGGAGCCGATCGAGATTCCCGAAATGCAGCGGGTGTACTTCGATTACGACAAGTACGACCTGCGGCCGGACGCCCTGGCGGTTTTGCGCAACAACCTGGTGTGGTTGCGGGCCAACCCGGACAAGACCGTCACCATCGAGGGCCACTGCGACGAGCGCGGCTCCGAGCAGTACAACCAGGTGCTGGGCGAGAAGCGCGCCAACGCGGTGCGCGGCTGGCTGGTGCAAAACGGGATTTCCGCCGACCGCTTGGTGACGGTGTCCCTGGGTGAGAGCCAGCCGGAGGATCCTCGCCACAATGAAGAGGCGTGGGCCAAGAACCGCCGCGGCGTCTTCAAAGCGTGGCTGCCGCGCGCCCGCTGAGCGCGCACGCCGTAGAACAACACACTGTCGCTTCGCACCAGGACCGCCGGGCTTGCCCCGGCGGTCTTGTTTCTGCGTGTTGTAGCGCCGGCATCGTGCCGGCGCTACGTTCGTTGCGCTCCCCCATTGCGCCGGCGCGCGAGTTTGACTACCATGAGCGCATGAAAGGCACCGCTTCCAACTCCACGCAACTTCTCCTGCGCCGCGACGACGCTCTCGCCGTGATCATCGACGTGCAGGAGAAGCTTCTGCCCGCCATTGCCGACCACGAGGCGCTCCTGGCGCGCACCGTCGCCTTTACCACCGCCATGAAGACGCTGGGCGTGCCCCTCCTGGTCAGTGAGCAATATCCCAAGGGCCTGGGGCCGACCGTTCCCGAGTTGAGAAGCGCCGTGGACGGGTTCCCATTCTGGTCAAGACGGCGTTCGGCTGCCTGGCGATGAGGCCTTCCTGTCCGCGCCAGGCCACGGGCCGGAAAACGCTGCCCTCTGCGGCATCAGAAACCCACGTATGCGTGCTGCAGACCGCGCTGCAGGCCCGCGAGATGGGGCTGGCGGTGCACGTGATCGAGGATTGCGCCGGCTCGCGCCGGCGTGACGACAAGGCCGGCCTGGCCTTGCATGGCCGCTGCGGGCTGCGTCGGCAGCCCGAAATGGCCGTCTTGAATCCTGAACGCGCCGGTACGCCCTTTTCAAGGCCATCCTGCAGCTGGTGAAGTGACATGGCCGGCAGGCTGGGTCGTGTTTTTGCGCTGTTTCTCTCCCTCGTCGTCGCCGTCTGGTGGACGCGGCGGAAACGCCGGCAAGAGGAGGAGGCCGGCGACGATTACCTCTGCTTCCACTGCCTGGAGGAGGCGGAGGAACGCTGCCGCCTGCCCGAGCGGCCCTTCGCGCGCCGTTGCATCGCCTATACCCCCCTGCCGGACCAGCCGCAGCCGGACCAGCCGCACGTCGAGTGGGAGGAGCAGTAAAGTCCCCTCTCACTTGGGGAGAGGGTTAGGGTGAGGGGGGCGCCCATCGCTCCATCCTCCAGCGTTGAAACCTCCCCCCATTCATACTATCGTCGCTCATCTCTCGTAAAGGCGCGCCGATGGCAGACAAGGGACGCATCCTCCGCTGGGCGCTGATCGGCTGCGGCGAGATCGCCGACCGCCGCGTGGCCCCCGCCATTTCCGCCCATCCGGGCAGCGAACTCTCGCTCGTCATGTGCCGGGACAGCGACCGCGCCGGCTACTTCGCCCAAAAGCACCGCGCCGTCTGGAGTACAACGCGCCCCGAGACGCTCTTTACCGATCCCGACATCGACGCCGTCTACATCGCCACGCCGCCGGGTTCCCACTGCGAATTGACGTTGGCGGCGGCGGCGGAAGGCAAGCACGTCCTGTGCGAGAAGCCGATGGCGCTCACCAGTGACGAATGCCGGCGCATGATCGAGGCCTGCCGCGCCGCCCGCGTGACGCTCGGCGTGGCTTACTATCGACGCTGTTACCCCCAGGTGCAGGCGATACGCTCGCTCTTGGAATCGGGAAAATTGGGCAAGCCGCTGGTCGTGCGGGCGTCGGTGGCCTCGCCTTTTGAGGGACGGGCGGGCGACTGGCGCCTCGATCCGTCGGAGAGCGGGGGTGGACCTTTGCCGGACATCGGCAGCCACCGCCTCGACCTGCTCGCGTATCTCTTCGGCGCGCCCGAGCGCGTCGGAGCCGCGCTCACGCCCTCCAGCGCCGGCTGGCCGGTCGAAGAGGCGGCGACCGTACTCCTGCGCCTGCCCGGTGGTGTGCGCGGCGTAGTGGAGGCCGCCTGGAACGCCTCGGCTCCGCGCGACCTCTTCCAGATCGACGCCAGCCAGGGCGCGGTGCGCTGTGATCCCCTCAACGGCGACGCTTATCTCGTCTCGCGGCAGGGAAGGGAGGAGCGGCACAAGGTGGACTTCCCGAACAACGTGCACGCGCCCCTCGTCGCCGACTTCGTCGAGGCGATCCTGTTCGAACGCGAACCCATCTGTCCGGGCGAGGCCGGCACGATCGCGACGCGCGTCATCGAGGCCGCCTACCAGAGCGCCGCCGAGCGCCGCTTCATTCCCCTGTAGGGTGCGCACCGCGCACCGTTCGTGGAGGGTGGACTGTGGGGTGCGCACGGCGCACCGTTCGTGGAGGGTGGACTGTAGGGTGCGCACGGCGCACCGTTCCTGGATGGTGGACTGTAGGTGCGCACGGCGCACCGTTCCTGGATGGTGGACTGTGGGGTGCGCACGGCGCACCGTTCGTGGAGGGTGGATTGTGGGGTGCGCACGGCGCACCGTTCGTGGAGGGTGGACTGTGGGGTGCGCACGGCGCACCGTTCCTGGATGGTGGACTGTAGGGTGCGCACGGCGCACCGTTCCTCCATGCCGGGCGTCGGTGCGCGGTGCGCACCCTACGTGTTCAAAGTTGGATATCAAACTCCAGGAAGGCGGCGTGACCCAACACCTGCGGCTGGTAGGGCGTACTCATGAATATGGCCGGCCGCGCGTCGCTCCCGCCCCATTGCGTGCCGGCGTGCACGCGCGCCCAGCCGCCCCACGGTTTCATCTGTCCATTAGGAGAGACGAGGCCCCGCCGGTAGCGCCTTTGGTCCACGCAACGCACAAGGTCTGCCACGACCTCCATCGTCGGCGGGGGCGCAACCATGCTCAGGCGTCGCGGCAGTTGCCCCGACAGGACTCGCGCGCTTCCCCACAGGATGTGCTCACTCTCGTGACTTCCGCGCGGCTCAACGATCAATCGAAGCGCAATCCGCCTGCCCGCCCAGCGTGAAAGCGACACCAGCCGCGGCGTCCACTCAATCGTCTGGATCGACTCTTGATAGGCCCGCTCGCGGCTGCCGTCGCAGATCACTTCCGCCGCCAGGTTGATCCCGTCCGCCCACCAGTAGCCCTGCGACTCCTGCTCGAAACCCAGCTCGAACATGAGCCACGGCCCATGCTCCAATAGTCCGTCAGGCAACAGCGCATCTTTATCATAAAGAAGCAGCCGTGACGGCGTCTCTGGACGCCAAGCAATCACACTTCTCTCATATGGATCGGCATTCACATTCTCAAGCACGGCCAGGTTGGCGCGAAAGTCGGCCAGCTCCCGCTCGAAGCGCGGCAATACGTCCGTCCAGTGATCGACCGAGAGCACGGTGCTGTAGGGCTTATGCCGATACCAGCGGAGTCCCGTTGCCGCCAGATACGCCGGTTCGGTCAGGCGGCAAAGGTCGCGGTACGCCTCGACCGAGCGCGTCAGCGCCGCTTCGGCCTCTCGCAGATGGAGCAGCCGCCCACTCTCTCGATACATCAGCGTCTCCATCGCCGCCTCCACTTTGGCGTAGGTATGCAGGGCGAAGGCGTGGATGGCCCGAGCGTCATTGCGCCAGCGTTCCAGCTCGTCGCGATTCGCCCTCGCCCGCGGCATAATCTCGTCAAAAAGTCGCACCGCCGCCGCGCTTTCGGCTGCCATGAACCGTGCGCCCTCCTTGGGACCCTCTCCCACGGTAGGCGTGCCGTGGGCGACTCTGGCGACGAAGCTGCGCACCGTCTCGCCCCGCTCCGGCGTGAAGTGCCGCGCCGACTGATGCATCAGCTGCGGCAGCGTCTGCCCCAGCGTGTGCGCGGCGCCGTTGCCGCCGTGCGCCGAAAAGAAGCGATTGTTGGCCGGCATCACGGCGCTGTAATGCCGCATCGCGGAGAGGAGCTTGCTGGCGTCGTCTCTCGTCAGGCCGAAATCCCCGCCCAGCCGCTCCCACCAGTACACATCCTCCACGTTCAGCTCGCGGTCGGGATTCCAACTGTAGCGTCCCCACGCCTCGTACCAGAGACGGTCGCGCTCAAGGCTCACGAGCCCCGGTTCGCACCGGTCCATCGTGTGCGGCCAAGCCCAGAACTCCAGGGGGAAAACCTCCAAACCGCGCGCGCCCTTGTCATGGCAGAACTTCATGCACTCGCGGATAAAGTAAGGATCAAACCACCGGAACGGATTCAGGTTGGACACGAGGTGCATGTTCACAATGTGCAGCGGCGAATGCGCGATGTAAACCTCGTTGGCGGGTTCCATGTAGCGCGGCGAAGTGAGGAGTTCTCCGTTGTACTTGCTCTCGGTGTAAAGATTGTCGTAGACCGGAAGAATGACCTCGGCCACGTCGCGCGCCGACATCTGCCATCCCCGCACCACGATGGGCGGCCGCTTCCCCGTGCGCATCACGGCGGGCAGGATGACCTCGCTCACCCACTGCGGTTTGCGCTCCGCCAGCGCCTCCCCCGCGCAGATCACTAGGGACACGTTGGGATACTGGGCGACGAACTGCGACACGCACTCTTGCGTGTAATCGACGAGCAGCGGCGACCAGAAGGCGTTGGCGACGGGGATTTCATGGGCCTCTGCGAAACTATGAGATACGAAAATGTTGTAAATCACGAACATGATGGTCACGTTGCGCTTTTCCGCTTCCGTCGTGATCCACTTGAACATGGCGATGTTCTCGTCCAGTTGCGCATCGGAGAGGTCCTGCGACTCGGGAAAACTGGGCAACCGGAGAAAATACGGGAACGGGTGCTTGGACCAGATATAGAGCGCGTTGAAACGACAGTCGCGACAGAGGTCCAGCTCTCTCAACCAATAGTTCATGTCATAAAACCACGGAGCGGTTGCGCGCGTGATGGGTTGATCGTAGCTGGTCGCCGAGACGACGGCCATGGCGTGCCCGCGCAGGCGAAACGCCGGCGTCTCTTGCACCGGCTCGGGCAATAGCACCGGCGCGGTTCCGGACCTTCGACGGCGCGCAGGCTCCCGCGCCCTCTCAAGCAACGCGAGCGCGCCGTACAGCACTCCGGCGGCATCCGCGCCGTAGACCTCGATGTGCGCCGCGTCGCGTTGCAGGAGCCCGACGCTTTCTGGCGAAACGGGACAGGGAACGCCGCTGATGCTCCAACGCTGAGGCTCGGCGACCGCAAGCGTCACAGTTGCTCCGGCAAGCTCGGTCGCCGCCGCGAGCAGCTCCGCGGCATGCAGCACTTGGGGCGTTGAAGCAGGAGCGATCACGCGCTGGGTCTGGCCTGCCGCGGAAACCCATCCTGACAAGAGAGCGAGGGCAACAGCGATATTGCGCACGACGACCTCCAATCAACGCGCCGACCTCCACGCGCGAGTTGCGGCCTTGCGGAAAAGGCTTGGCGCGCGGGAGGCACGCCCTACTTGCCGATCAACTGCTTGATGAACGCAACTTCCTCCGCCCTGTACGCCTTCCCATCGGGATGAAAGATCTCGTGAAACCAAACTTCCGGCTCGCGGTCCACGTAGGGTTTCTGCCAGCCTGTCCCAGGGCAGATGCGTCTGAGTCTTGCCCTGACGAGTCCCCAATTACATGGCGACTCTGTGTTCCTTGGCGATGGGCAGCGAGCCGAAAACGTGCTGCCGTTGCCGCGCGCCATGTACTCCGTGCAGATCAAGGGGCGCTGTAGCGCTGCAGGTGCAGGACGCGATTTCTGAAATCGTCAGGCCGGCGTAATTGTGGAATGAAACTATGTCCGATTGCTCGATCTGAATCCTCTCAGTGGGGTTGAGCGCCGCGTCCGACGACCAGTCGCCGTTCCAGACGCCGCACGTGAGAGGTTGCGTCAGGCTGGCTGCGCGCGCCCAGGCGAAGACCCGGGGCAAGAGCGCATTGACAGGGCGACTTTATCGGGCGGCTCCTGCTGCCTGTAACTGCTGCCGTTCATATTGTCGGGTTCGTTCCACGTCCCAGCACAAAACGCGCGCATCGTCGGCGAACGCGGCGACGACGCCCGTGACATAAGCCTCAGGCGCGGATACTGACTCTTTTCGGTCAATCCGCTCTTCCGGGACTCTGGACCCACCCCGAATTGTGGACGCCGGGCTTGGGCGCGCGCTGCCTGCCGAGTTGCGGGTTGGGATCCCACACGGAATCAAACAACACAAACATGATTTTGATCTTGTGCTTGTCGGCGATTTTCAAGAACTCGCCCAGGCGTCGTTTGAAGCCCTCAGCGTCCTGCTGCCAGAGGAGATCGTGCAGGAAGACGCGCATGGTGTTCATCCCCAGCGCCGCCGCCCAGCCCAGTTCGCGGTCGATGGTCGCCGGGTCAAACGTCTCCGCCTGCCACATCTCGAGCTGGTTTATGGCGGTCGAAGGGGTGAAGTTGGCGCCGATCAGCCAAGGCTGCTGCGCGTACCAGGCGCCGGCCTCATCTTCAGACCAGCGCTGGGCGAAAGCTGACATTGTCATAGTAATGGCCGCTGTGGGTGTGATAAGGAAGCGCGACATGGAAAGACCTCCCTGCTCTGCGGGGAATTACTGCTAAAGCGGGTTCCTCACCCGGCGCTGTGCGCCGACCTCTCCCTCAGGGAGGGTGAAGTCCCTCTCCTCGGAGAGTGAAATCCCTCCCGTGGGAGAGGGTTAGGTGAGGGGCGGCCGCGCTGAGGTTCCCCTCACCCGGCGGCGCGCCGACCCTCCCGGAGGAGGTGATCCCTCCCTCGGAGGGAAGTCCCTCCCGTGGGGAGAGGGTTAGGTGAGGGCGCGCTGCGCTGAGGTTCCTCACCCGGCGCTCCGCGCCGACCTCTCCTCAGGGAGCGGTGAAGTCCCCTCTCCCTCGGAGAGGTGAACTCCCCCCTCCCGTGGGGAGAGGGTTAGGGTGAGGGGGCGTGGCTGCGCTGAGGTTCCCCCTCACCCGGCGCTCCGCGCCGACCTCTCCCCGAGGGAGAGGTGAAGAGTGCTTCGACCTCTCCCTCAGGGAGAGTTGAAGATCGCCGCGGCGAACGCTTCGGGATCGAAGAGCTCCAAGTCGTCGAGCTTCTCACCCACGCCCATCCACTTGACGGGCAGCCCCAGTTCGCGGCGGATGGCGATCGTGACGCCGCCCTTGGCCGTTCCGTCCAGTTTCGTCAACACCACGCCGGTTACCTGGGTCGCCTCGGTGAACACCCTCGCCTGCACGAGGCCGGTCTGTCCGGTCGAAGCGTCCTGGACGAGCAGCGTCTCGTGGGGCGCGCCGGGACTGTCGCGCTCGATCACGCGGCGAATCTTGGACAACTCCGCCATCAGGTGCGTCTTGGTATGCAGGCGGCCCGCGGTGTCGATGATGACCATGTGCGCGCCGAGGCGTCGGGCGTGGGCGAGACCGTCATAGACGACGGAGGCGGGATCGGCGCCCTCCTGGGCCGAGTGAATCTCGCAGCCCGCGCGCTCCGCCCAGATGGCCAGTTGCTCCGCAGCCGCCGCGCGGAAGGTGTCCCCCGCGATCAGGAGGACCGTCATGCCCTCTCTCACGTAACGCGCCGCCAGCTTGCCGATGGCGGTCGTCTTGCCGACGCCGTTCACGCCCACGACCAGCACGATGGTAGGTGGATTCTCGGCTAGCGCCGGGGCGCTCGTCTCGTGCTGCAGTTCGTCCAGGATGAGCTCCTTCAGCGTGTTCATGGCCCAGTCGGCGGGGACGTCCTTGTCGCGAAAGCGACGGGCGCGCTCGCGCAAGCCTGCCACGAGATGCTGGGTCGTCATCATGCCGACGTCGGCGGCGAGGAGGATTTCCTCCAGTTGCTCCAGACTCTCGTCATCAAGTTTAAGGCCGCCGCGGAAGAGCGCGGCGGCGCGGTCCCAGAGGGAGGCGTGCGTCTGGGCCAGGCGCTCGCGCAGCTTGGCCAACAGCCCCTTGCGCGGCGGCGCCGGCTCCTCAAGCGGCCGGGCCGCCTCCACCTCGGGCTGTGACGCCGCTTCCGGCTCGTCGTCCTTTTTCTTCTTCCAGAACAGCATGATCTTCCTTCAAAAAAGACGCGCATCCGCGGGCGGAGGCGTCCTTCCCAGATGTTGATAGGCGCGGTCGGTCGCTACTCGACCGGCAGGCGTGCGCGACAGGAGACCGGTCTGGATCAGGAACGGCTCGTAGACCTCCTCCAGCGTCCCGGCATCCTCCCCCATGGCCGCCGCGATGGACTTGAGGCCGACCGGCCGCCCTTGTGCAGATCGATGATGATGCGCAGGATTTCCCGATCCTGAAAGTCCAGGCCCATCTGATCGACTTCCAGAATCTTCAGCGCCTCGGCGGCGACGCGCCGGTCGATCACCCCGTCGGCGCGCACTTCGGCGTAGTCGCGCACGCGCCGCAAGAGCCGATTGGCGATGCGCGGCGTGCGCCGGCTGCGCAGGGCGATCTCCTCGATGCCGTCCCCGGTGATCCGCGTCCCCAGCAACCGCCCGCTGCGGGCCACGATCTCCTTCATCTCCCCGTCGCTGTAAAAACGCAGCCGCAGATGCAGTCCAAAGCGGTCGCGCAAAGGCCCCGTGATCAGGCCCTCGCGCGTGGTCGCCCCGATCAGCGTGAACGGCTTGAGTGGAATCTTGAAGGTGCGCGCGTGCGGACCCTCGCCCACGATCACGTCGATCACGCCGTCTTCCATCGCCGGGTAAAGACACTCTTCCACCACACGCTGCAGGCGATGGATTTCGTCGATGAAGAGAATGGCGCGCTCCGGCAGGTCCGTGAGCAGCGCGGCCAGGTCGCCCTTTTTCTCCAGCACCGGGCCTGACGTGGTGCGAATGGCGACCCCCATCTCCTCGGCGATAATGTAAGCGAGGGTCGTCTTGCCCAGACCGGGCGGACCGGCGAGCATGACGTGGTCCAGCGACTCTCCGCGCCGGCGGGCGGCGGCGATGGCGATGCCCAGCTGCTCCTTGACGCTCTCCTGGCCCGCGAATTCGCCGAACGAGCGCGGCCGCAGCGAGACTTCCAGCTCCTGGTCCTCGCCGCGCGGGATGGGATCGGTCAAGCGGTCGGTCATGGCTCAGGAGCCGGCCCCCGCGGCGGCGTCATTCAGCGCCCGCTGGATCAGGTCCACGTCGATGGCGGCGAACTCCGTCCAGCTGAAGAACATCGACGCCAACGCGCAAAGCACCATGATGCCCACGATGATGTGCGAGACCTTGGTTGGCAGGAATACCAGCACGATGCCGAAACAGGCGCAGAAGGTCCCGTACATCCAGCACCATGGGTAGGTGTGCCCGCGGTTCTTGCCGATCAGCCAGAAGAGCAGGCCCAATACGGCGCCGATTGCCAAGGACACGGCCAATACAACGGCCCATCCGATCCAGAACCCGACGCGCAGAACCCACAACATGGTTTGCCGTGATGGGTCCGGCAAGTTCCGCAATTGGGCTACCAATGCCTGTTCCTTGTCGGTGAGTTTGGGCTGACCGGTCGCGGGCGGGACGAATCCGGTCGCGGCTCGGGGCATGGCCGTCGGCGTGGGCGTGGGCGTAGGTGTCGGTCGCTTGGCATCGGCGATCTCCTGCGCGTACTTCTCCAGCATGTTCCTGGCCGGCGTGTGGTCCGACTCCAGTTCGAGGACCGCCTGGAAGGCGCGCTCGGCCTCCAGATACCGGCCGGCCTCCGCCAGCGCCACCCCCAGCCGGTAATGGCCCTCCACGTAAGTCGGCGCCTGTTGAAGGGCCACGCGATAGAGGGCGATGGCCTCCTCGCGCTGGCCTTGCCGGAACATCTGATTGGCGCGTTCCACCTGCTGCACGATTCCTTCCGGGATGGGCGTGGGGGTGGGCGTGGGACGGCGTTGGCCCCAACCGGCGGGCAGTACGAGCACGAAAAAGAGAATCAACAATGCGCTCCGGCGCAGGACATTACACATGTTTCAAAGCCTCCCGAATCAGACTTTCCGTATCGGCGGCAGGACCCAGGCTGCGGCGCGCGGCGGCCACGGCCGCCGCCGCGACGGCAGGCGGATAACCAAAATACATCATTCCCGCTACCGCGTCATCGCCCAAGGCGCCCGCGCCGGCAGCGGTGGGGGCGGCGACTCCCGCTTCCCCTTTCACCTTGTCGCGCAACTCGAAGACGATCCGCTCCGCCGTCTTCTTGCCCACCCCCGGCGCCGTACACAGGAGCGCCAGGTTGCCCGTGGCGACCGCGTGGCAGATGCGCTCGGCGGGCAGCGTGGAGAGGAGGTCCAGCGCCGTCTTGCCGCCGATGCCTTTTACCAGCCGCAGCGTCTGAAACAGGTTGCGTTCCGCGCGCGAAGCAAAGCCGAACAGTTTCACGTCGTCCTCGCGGAACTGGTACACGGTGTAAAGCACGGCCTCCTGGCCCACGCGCAACGACGCCAGGACGCTCCGGGGCGCGTAAACGGCGTAACCGACGCCCGCCGCCTCCAGCACGGCATGGTCGGAGTCCAAGCCAAGCACGGTCCCCCGGATTTGCGCGATCATGCCTGACGGTATCCTTCCTTCAAGAGGCGCTGCAGTTTTTCTGCGTGAAGATGACAGATGGCGACGGCCAAGGCGTCGCCCTCGTGCTCGCGGATTTTTCTCTCGCCGCAACCCAAGAGCACGGCAACCATCCGGTCGACCTGCTGTTTTTCCGCTTTGCCGGTTCCCGCCACGGCCTTCTTGACGTCGCGCGGCGTGTAAGCGTAAGCGGCAATGCCGGCGTGCGCGGCCGCCAGCATGGCCACGCCCTGCACCTGGCCCAGCGTTATGGCGGTTCCTACGTTCTTGACCTGAATCTGCTGCTCGACGGCGACCGCGTCCGGCCGCCAGCGGGCGATCCAGTCGGTTACCGCCGCGTAAATGATCGCCAGGCGCTCCTCCAGGCGGGCGTCGCTTCGCGTCTTGAGTTCCGCGCACTCCTGCAGCCGCAGCTCTCCACTTTCAGCTTGGATCACGCCCAGTCCGCAGGCGGACAAGCCGGGATCGAAGCCGAGAATGCGCGTCATGCGGGATCTCCCAGCAAGGTCGGGTGGGCGGCTGTGCGTCCGATTATGTGTAGCACAGGCCGAGGCCAAAATGAAGATGCAGCAAGGCGTAGTGGCGCAGCGTGCCGGGGGCGCAGCAGGCGGCTTGGACAATGAACCCTATGGACCCCATGGGACGAACGAAACACAATCCCGGCTTGGTTTAGATTTACGGTGTAGTGCGTCCATAGGTCCTACGGCTGGCGTTCTCATCAGCCCACCGCCGCCAGCACCGCGTCCGACATCTCGAAGTTGGCGTAGACGTTCTGCACGTCCTCGTTCTCCTCCAGGGCCTCGATCAGGCGCAGGACCTTGCGCGCGTCGCTTTCCTCCAGCTCCACCTTGGTGGTGGGGATCATGGAAAGTTCAGCCACGGTCGTCTTGATATTGGCCTTGGCGAGGGCGTCCTCGACGTCGGAGAAACTGGAGACGTCGCAGAGCACGACCACGTTGCCGTCCTCGCTGTACACGTCCTCAACGCCCGCGTCCAGCGTCGCGGCCAAAATGGCCTCCTCGTCGCCCTGCTCGATCACGAACATACCGCGGCGGCGGAAGAGATACGAGACGCTGCCGGAGGCCGCCAGGTTGCCGCCGTGCTTGGAGAACACGTGGCGGATTTCACCCACGGTACGGTTTTTGTTGTCGGTCATGGCCTCCACGAACACGGCCACGCCGGCGGGCCCGTAACCCTCGTAGGTGACTTCCTCGATCTGCTGACCGGGTAGTTCGCCCAGGCCCTTCTGGATGGCGCGCTTGATGTTGTCGGAGGGCATGTTGAGCTGGCGCGCCTTGGCGATGGCGGTGCGCAGGCGCGGGTTGGAGTCGGGATCGGCCCCCCCCACGCGCGCCGCCACCATGATCTCCTTATTGAGCCGGTCGAAGGCCTTGCCGCGCTTGGCATCCTGGGCCGCCTTCTTGTGCTTGATGGTACTCCACTTGGAATGGCCGGACATGGCGAACAATCCCCCACAAAGCGCGCCGCGCGCACCGTTTATCGTCTCCTACGGACCGGCATGACTTTATCATGAAACCGCGCCCCTGGCAAGGTAACTTCAAGCACGGTCCCCTTCGCCGTCCGCCAGTCGCGACAGAAGGCCGACCAAGCGCGGATCGAACATCCGGCCCGCCAGCCGCCGCATCAGGCGCAATGTGTCGCGCGCGGACATGGGCGGTCGGCCCGGCCGACCGTGGGTGAGAATCACAAACGCCTCCGCGACCGCCAGCAGGCGCGCCCCCAGCGGGATGGCCTCGCCCGCCAGACCCTGCGGATAGCCGCTGCCGTCCCAGGCCTCGTGATGCGAGAGCACGTACCGCGAAACCTCCTCGGGCAGGCCCATCTCGCGGATGATACGCAGCGCGATCTCGGGATGGCTGCGATCCTCGGCGGCGAAGGCCTGCCGTGATGGCGGCGGCGCGCTCTCGGGCGCGCGCAGCCGCCCCGCGTCCCGCAACAGACACGCATACACCAGGTTCTCCCGGTCCACCTCTTCCGCCGCGCCGCGATCCCGCAGCCGGCACGCCCACTCCACCACTTGTTGCGTGATTCCCTTCAGTTCCTCGTTGGGCCCCTCCAACACTTCCGTCATGGCGATCAGTGTGCGCCGGATGGTCCGCCGCTGCCGCTCGATCAGCAGGGCGTTGGACAGCGCGATGGCCGTCTGCTCGGCCAACACTCCCAGAAGGTCCCGTTCCGCCGCGCGGAAGGGCCGATCCTTGCCCGAGACCAGAATCACGCCCAGCACGTCCTCTTCCACCAGCGGAAGGCCCAGGTAGTACGGCTCCGGATAACGCGTGGCAGGCTCATCCTGAAAGCGATGGTCTTCCGCCAAATTGTCGATCAGGAGCGACTCGCGGTTGACCCAGATCCAGCCGGGGATTCCGTCGGAGCGATGCAGGGGGAACGTGCCGATCTCTCCTTGCGAGAGGCCGATTTCGGCCGCCGGCAGGAGCTGGGAACCGTCCTCGGAGACCAGCATCACCGCGCACTTGCGCGCGGGCAGGATCTCGCACGCCAGGCCTGCAATCGAGCGCACGAGGAACTCCGGATTCTCGGCCGTGCGCATGAGGCGATGGATGGTATGAATGGTCGCCAAGGCGGTCGTGAACTTCTGCATCGACTGGAAGACGATGGAGTTCTGCAGGCCGGCGGCGATGGCCTTCTCCAGTACCGCCAGCTCGTCGGGATCGGGGAGTGGGCCTTGAGGCGCCAGGGTGGCGATGATGATCCCGATCAGGCGGTCTTGGTGAAGAATGGGCAGGCAGCGGCAGTCGGAGGCGCGCACCAGACCCTGGTCGTGGCGGGTCAGATAGAGGCGCATCCACCACTCGGCCAGGGGATCGCCCGGCTCGGGGGTGAAAAGTGGCCGAGGATGGGCGAGACGCTCGCGGTAGCGATGGCTTGAGAGGCGCAGGGCGGCGGCCTGCGAGGGGCTCCAGCGAATGCGATGGCCGGCGGCGGGGACCAGCCGGCCCTCGTCGTCTTCCACGAGGAAGGCGGCCTCGCGCACGGCCAGCCGCTCGCCCAGCGCGGCGAAGACTTCTTCCGCCAGCTGGTTGAAGTGGGTTTGCCCGGCGAAGCGGTTCCAGAGCTGGTGGTCGCGGGCGGCCTGGCGGTGCAGGGCCAGGTTCTCTCCCCAGCGCGCCAGCGACTGTCGGCAGAAAGCCAGAAGGCGGTCCGAGGTGTGCACGGGCAGGCCGCAGAAGAGGATGCGCCGGCAGGCCGCGGGCAGGTCGGGGATGATGGCTTCCCAAGCGCGTCCCCCGCACTCGCAGACTTCGCCCGCAAAGGCTGCATCGCCGCCTGCCAGGCAGCGCGCCAGGCAGGCGGGCGCGTCCTCGCCTTCCGGCGGTCCTGCGGCCGGGAAATAGACCGCCCGCGCCCCCAGCACCTCCTTGATCTGCGCGCAGAACTCGTCCACCTCCGGCGGCGGAGTCCCGCGTCCCT
>JABTUV010000021.1 GCA_015075175.1 bacterium | reverse complement strand
AACGGCGTTTTCAATGCCGGCGTCGCGCCTGCGCGCGGCTGTCATTTCGACCGCAGGGAGAAATCCTGCCCCGCTTTTCGCCGGACCCTTTAGGCGGACGGCAGGATTTCTCCCTGCGGTCGAGCTGACAGTGCACTTCTCTGCGGTCGTGCAGTATCCGCCGGCCTTGCGCGCGTGTTACGCTTGCGATAGGATACTATTATTACGTTACGCTTGTGGGGTGCGGCGATGTCCGCGCGTAAACATCACAGTCCCAAACCCGAGGAACCGCCCGTGCACGTGGTCACGGGGGCCTTCGGGTACTCGGGACGCTACATTGCGCGGCGGCTGCTCTCGGCAGGCGTTTCAGTGCGCACACTCACTTCGGCAAAGCGGCGCCTGCCCGACCTCGCCGACGTCGAGGTCCATCCCTGGAGCTTCGACCGCCCCGAACACCTGGTCGCCGTGCTCTCCGGCGCCGACGTGCTCTATAACACCTACTGGGTGCGCTTCAACTACACCTACTTCAAGCACCACATCGCGGTGGAAAACACGCTCAAACTGTTCGAGGCCGCGCGGCGCGCGGGCGTGCGCCGCATCGTCCACACCAGCATCACCAATCCCAGCGAGGACAGCCCGCTGGAGTACTTCTCCGGCAAGGCGCAACTGGAGCGGGCGCTGCGCGAGTCGGGACTCTCCTATGCCATCCTGCGCCCCACCGTCCTCTTCGGCGACGAGGACATCCTCATCAACAACATCGCCTGGATGCTGCGGCGCTTTCCCGTCTTCGGCGTGTTCGGCAGGGGCGATTACCGCCTGCAACCCATCTACGTCGACGATTTCGCCCAGCTGGCGATCCAGCACGGCCGGGAGCGACAGGACGTGGTGACCGACGCCGTCGGCCCGGAGACGTTCACCTATCGCGGCCTGGTCGAGATGCTGGGGGAGGCCATCGGCAAGCCCCGGCCCATCGTGTCGATTCCGCCGGCGCTGGGCTATATGTTTGCATGGGGACTGGGCAAGTTCGTGGGCGACGTGGTGCTGACACGCGAGGAAATCCAGGGGCTGATGGCCGGCCTGCTCTATACGACTTCGCCGCCCGCGGGGAGTACCAAGCTCTCCGAGTGGGCGCGCCGGCACGGCGACACGCTGGGCCGGCATTACGCCAGCGAACTGGCCCGCCGCCGGTAGGATGCGCGCCGCGCACCATCGCAACCGCCTGGAATAGCCGCTCGCTCGTAGTCTTAATCGTGATCGTAATCGATAACGGTCTTGTACTCGTGATCGAGCACGCAGCTGTCATTTCGACCGAAGGGAGAAATCTTTCACGCATTGACGGCGGCGCCAGCGAAGACGGTAGGATTTCTCCCTTCGGTAAGATTTCTCCCTTCGGTAAGATTTCTCCCTTCGGTCGAAATGACAAGGAAGTACGATTACGAGCACGATTACGAATCGTAATTCGTCGACGCATGAGCGAAGGGACCACGGCCATCGGCCGGTTGATCGTCTTCGCCCTCGGCGCCGCGCTGGCCGCCGCGGGCGCGGGAATTCTCTACCATCTCTTCTCCTCCGCGGACGCATCGGATGTTCGCTCGCCGCTGGAGGCGTTCACCTTCATCGCGCCCGCCATGGTCGTCGTCGGAACGGCGACCGCGCTGAACGGACTCTTATTGGGCAAGACCCTCTCGCCCGCAGGCGTCATACGCCTGTCGGGACTTCTGATGCTGTTGTTGGGAGCCTTCCCGTGGGCGTACACGCCCTGGCTGACGGGCGATCGCGCCGGCGGAGAGAGCGCCGGCATGTTGGGGACGATCATCTTCCTCCGGGCCTGATCCTGTTCATCGTCGGCGTATCGCTTCGCCGTTGACCCACCATCCCGCCTACCGACAGCCGACAGGGTGGTGCTTGCCCATGGCGTGGAACGGAGCCGACCCCTGAGACGAATAGGACCAGAAACACCTGGGACGAACTATAACAGGTTCATCGGGATTGACTTAAGCGTTGCCCAACGGGCCAATCTGTCGCAACCCCGAGATTGAGACAAGGTGTCTCATTTCGGCAACATAGAGACAGTACTCTGTGACGTTCCGCAAATAGTAAGCTTTTTCTTGGCAGCAGATTAATTTTTCTCGATTTTCGTCTTGATTTTCACGAATGAGTCCGGCAATGTACGCTTAAGAAAGTTAACTAAATAGAACCGTTTCGGTTCTGTTTGGGCTCGGTCGATTCAAGGCAATCATAGTCTGCACGCCAATCTGACGGAGGAGTTCTCATGGTTCCAAAGAGGCTAGCCAAACCTGTCGCAGTGGTCGCGGCCATCGCGGCCCTCTTGCTTGTGTTGCCGTTGGTGCAAGCCGGTAACGTGGAAGGCTTCAAGACGGCTTGGGCCAACGCGGCGGCCAAGGCCGGCGGCAATCCCAACGCCGCCGTGGTTTCTCAATCCGCGGACCTGAACTTTGACGGCATCGTGGATGAAAAGGACCTGCTTCGGCTCATGGCCCAGTGGCACACGGAAGGCACGGTCGTCACGCAGCCGGATCCGCAGGAGCAGGTCCATGGCAACATCGTCGACGTGAGCCTCCCCGCGGACAACAAGCCGATCATCACGTATTCCCTGCTGGACGGCAACGGACAGCCGTTCGATCCCGCCACCCCCGGGCTGTCGCTGCGCTGGACCATCGCGCGCATCACCACGGACGGCCTGACCAATAACGGGACGCGCTACGACAACTACATCAGGAACGCCGCGGGCCAGCCGACTTATGATTCCGGCGGCACGGTCACGCCTCTCGGCAACGGGCAGTTCACCTACAAGTTCAAGACCGCGTTGAACATCACCAATCCGGCCGAGACGCATGTGATCGGCGGCCAGATCGAAGTGCGTGCGTTGGGCATCGCCTCCAACCCCATCTACACCTTCCGTCCTGATGGCGGGGTGGTGTCGGTGACGCGCGAGGTTACCATCACCCAGACCTGCAACAGCTGCCACGACATGCTGGCCTTCCACGGCGGCGGGCGGCGGGAGTACGGCCTGTGCGTCTTGTGCCATCATCCGGGTCCCATTGATCCCGAGTCGGGCAATCCCATCGACATGGCCAACATGATCCACAAGATCCATCGCGGCGCAAACCTGCCCAGTGTGCAGAGCGGGACGCCCTACCAGATCATCGGCCACAACAACAGCGTCAACGATTACTCCAAGGTCGTCTTCCCGCAGGACATCCGCAACTGCGTGGTCTGCCACAACGGTTCGCAGGGCGTCTTCCATCGCCAGGTCCCCTCTCGGCTGGCCTGCGGCGCCTGCCACGACAACATCGACTGGACCCAGCACATGGGCGGCCAGGCGACCGACGCCGCCTGCCGCTTCTGCCACCAGGAGACCGGCCCCGAGTTCGGCCCCAGCGTGGCGGGAGCCCACACCATTCCCACCAAGTCGACGCAATTGGCCGGTTTGAAGGGCGAAATTCTGGAGATCCAGAACGCTGTTCCCGGCTCCGCTCCGGTCGTGCGCTTCAAACTCTATAACAACGCCATGCAACCCATCGACATCAACTCTCTGAATCGCATGGCCATTACCATGGCCGGCCCCACCAAGGATTATGAGGTTTACGTCACCGAAGTGGCGCGCGGTTCGGCCCGTCTCGTCACGGAGACTACCGGCACCTACGCCTATACTTTTGGAACGACTATCGCCGCGACCGCCACGGGCACCTACGCCTTCGCTCTGGAGGCGCGCACCAATCCCCGCGAGCTGTCCGCCGGCAAGGCGCACTCCTCCGTGCGCGAGTCGCTGGACAACCCCATCGCCTACGTGGACGTGGAGGGGGGAACCCCGGTCCCGCGCCGCGAGGTCATCGATTACAACAAGTGCATGACTTGTCACGAAGAACTGGTTCTGCATGGGGCCAACCGCGTCGAGTATCTTTACTGCGTGATGTGCCACAATCCGCTGGCCACGGACTACTCGCAGCGGCCCGCGGGAACCCTGCCCCCCAGCACCATCGACTTCAAGACCATGATCCACAAGATTCACGCCGGCTCGCACCTGACCAAGGGCTATAAGGTGTACGGCTTCGGACAGGCCCTGCACGACTACTCGGAGGTCCATTTCCCGGCGGTTCTCAACAACTGCGAGAAATGCCACAAGCCGGGTACGCAGTTCGCCCCCACGCCGGCGGGCACGATCAATCAGATCATCACCGCCACCGGCCTCCCCAGCGGCGCCATCGTGTCCAATCTCGGACCGACCACGGCGGCGTGTACGGGCTGCCACGACACGGATGCGGCGGCCGCCCACGCCCAATCCAACACCGGCTCGCCGTCCGGCGTCGAGGCCTGCGGCGTCTGCCACGGCCAGTATCGCAGCGAAGCGGTCGACGTAGTGCACGCCCAATAGGACCGCCTGAAGGTTTGAATTGACAAAACGCGGGCCCGTGCGGCCCGCGTTTTTTTTGCAGGTCCGTTCACGCCCGCACAGGCATCCCGTGAAGCTGTCCCGTAAAGCTGTCTCGCAAAGCTGTCATTTCGACCGCAGGGAGAAATCTCTCCCGCTTGTCGCGGAACGGCCGCGCGCCACGCAAGATTTCTCCCTGCGGTCGAAATGACAGCCTGCGGTCGAAATGACAGCCTGCGGTCGAAATGACAGCGGGCCACCCGGGCCGGGAGACCCGCAATTTTCGATTGACGGGCCGACCCGCCCGGTTTAATAATGATCACATCAAGTTTTCATGCTCCCTGCAACCAGAAGAGACCGGGCGACTCGGTCGGTCCAGTGATTTTCTGCCTGCATCCATCTACCCAGCGACCCACCCCGCGCCCGCGGATGATACGCCGGCGGGCGGCCCGTATAGCACAGGCTGAAACTTCAATGCGCCAGAAGGAGGTTTTTTCGGTGCTTGAGAAACGGCTTTACGTGGGGAACCTGAGTTACGACACGACGGAGGCGGAGCTGCGCGAGCACTTCGCGCAGGCGGGGACGGTGGAAAGCGCGACGGTCGTCATCGACCATGGGACGGGCCGCTCGCGCGGCTTTGGATTCGTCGAGATGAGCTCGCCGGAAGAAGCCGACCGCGCCATCCAGCTGTTGCACGCGCAGCCCTTGCGCAACCGCAACCTGCGCGTCAACCGCGCCCATCCCATGAACGAGCGACGCGTGGCGCGCCTGGACGACGGTCGCCGCGGCAACGCCTTCCCGTAGGGTGGGTTCCACCCACCACTGCCGCGCCCATGCCGGTGGATGACGAGGCAGGTGGGGCCGCCCCCCCTAACAGCCCGTTGAAAAAGTCGTTCAACGCGGGTCGGTGCTGTCAAGCGCGCCTCTCGATACGCGGAGTACCGCTACCCCTCGATACGCCCCAGCTGGGCACTGGGATCGTCCCTGAGGACGCGGATTTCCGCCTCGGCGCAGCTCAGCCGTGTTCCGAGTAGCCGGTACTCGGCGTATCGAGAGACAATCGGCGGCGTAGCGCCCAGCCCACTTTCAGCGGGCGGGCTAAGGCGTGAGCGCGATGCGGAAGGTCAGCGTCGCGCCGGCCGACACGGGGATTGGTTGCAGGCCGAGGGCGCGCCGGCCCGCCCACACTTGACGCGCGCGGGGGCCTAGACTTCCCAGATGCAGCACGATCCGCTCGGGCGGCTCGGTCTTGGGCGTTTTCACCCGTAATACTGCGGTGCGCCCATCGGCCTTTACGGTGAAATCCACGCTCACGGCCCCGAACGACGTGCCAACTTCCTCCACGACCGTCCTCATCCCCGGTTGACTCCACGCCGCCGGAAACGCCTCCATGAGATGCAGTTCGCGCCCTCGCTCCTGGACGAGGAGCCGCTCCACGCGGCGCATCAACCCATCATCGCTTTCCCCGTCGTTCATCTCCCCCGCTTGATACGCGGCCCGCAGTGAGGCCTCCAAGAGCGCCTGCGCCGTGCCGTCGGGAACGCGCACGCGGTCGTAGGGCAGGTCGAGTTTCGTCCACCAGTCGATGGCGCGCGCCAGCTCCCTCTCCGCGCCCTTCTTCTCCAGGTTCTCCAGCGGCGAATCGGGGCCGCGATGCAACCCGACCAACACTCGGTACTCCTGACCCGGATGGAAGCGCAGGCGTGGAAACAGCACATCCACGCGTTTCATGCGCTCGATCTTGCCGGCATCCGTCCACGCCAGAGCCATGTCGTCGCCGTAGCCGGCGAGAATGGCGGGCGGATCGGGCGCGCGCTCCCCCGGAAAAATCCAGAGTCCCGAGAGCACGGCGTTGCCATCACGCGCCTTCTCCGGCGAACGCACGCACAGATCCAGCCGGCCGTCGCCGTTCTCGATCACGCGGTAGACGCAGACGGTCGGCTGGTTGCGGCCGAACTCGCGCGCCAGGTCCAGCGTACGAAACCGCTGACCCTCGACCCAAATCTCCAGCGGCCGCGCGTCGCCCTCCTCGTAATGCCCTTCGATGAACGCGAAGGCGACCACGTAAGCGCCATTGGGCCGGCAGGGATAGCGAAACGAAATCGATCCGGCCGGACCCAGGATGGCGTCGCGGAAGCGCCCGTCGGCGGAGGAGTCGACCGGCCTGGCCCAGTCGCGCACCGCCACCACGTCCTCCAGGGGACGAAGCGGATCGCCATCATAGCCGCGCAATTCCTCGCAGGGCGGCCAGAAGGAACAGAGCGAACGTTTCCCATCGTCTTCGCGGACGAACACCGTGGTGCGCGACGGCGACAGCTCCAGCGGCCCGCGCTGATCCAGCGTAAGGACGACGCGCCCCTCCTCCGCCGATGACCCGGCATTGACGACCCGCAGCGAGAGAAAATCCGTGCGCTCGCGGGCCCATTGCTCACGCTTGCGATGGCGGGGCGCCGCCGCCCAGGCGTCCTCTTCCAGCACGAGATCGCCCATGCGTTTGTATGTGCGCACGATGGGCGCGCGCGGATGCCAGAGCGTCCGCCCGGCCGGCGTCGCCTCGCGCGCGCCGCCCTCCAGGCCGGCCCGCACGCGGGTATCGAAGAGCTCCAGGTCGCGCCGCAGGGGGTTGTAGAGCAGCGCGCCATCGAAGCGCAGGAAACTCTTGCAGGGGTCCTCAGGCAGACTGATCATCATCAGCCCTGGGGGTGGGGCCTGAAGGAAACTCAAAGGATCCTGGGGGATGTCCGCGCCGGCCGCGCGCTCCACGGTCACAAGACAGGTCGCCGCCGGCGCGGCATGCACCCACGCGCAAAGGTAGCAAAGCAGCGGGACGGCGAAATAACGGAACCCGAACGGCGCGGAGGACGCGGTCACGAAAACCTCCAAGAATTGCGGCGACTCACGGCGTCGTCGCGGCAGGCGTGGCGTTGAAAGCAGAGGCCTGCCGCCACTGCCGGTAAATGGCTCGAAAGTCGTCAAAGGCGGGCCGGGCGGCGGCGCCGCCTTCGCTGCGAACCAGCCGCATGACTTGTGTGAGTTGCTCCTCCAGGGCGTGCGCGCCGGACAGGAGCGCCTCGCGCTCCGCGGGCGGCAGCGCGGCCGCCAGGGTGGCTGCGCGGTCCGCGTATTCGCTTTCCAGCTCGGCCACCAGCCGCTCCGCCTCGGGCGAATACGCCGTCACCGAGGCGCCTGCGACCTCGCCCGCCGCCGAGCGCAACAGTGAACGGAAGCCTTCGCGCAGGTCGCGGACCGCGCGATACAGGTCCGCCTTGCCGTCCGTGTCCCACCGCTCCTCCAGGCTTGCCAGGCGAGCGTCCAGCTCGCCGGCAAACGCCGCCCACTCGGTCGAGTAGCGCGCGCTCCGCCGCTCCAGCTCCAGCGGCCCACCGCCCTTCATCGTACCCAGCCAGACCGCCAAGACGACCACGGCGATGGTCACCACAACCGGCGCCAGCACGTCATAGCGGGGCATCCCGCCCTTTTGGTCCACCTTCCCGCCTCCCGCTCTTGCCTCTTCTGCGTTCCGCCCCCTGCCGCAGCGCGCTCTCTTTCCCTCCGCCCCGCCCGCACAAGACGCGAGATTGTGCTTGACAGGACATACGAATCTCGATACGTTCCCTTCCTCTTGGACCCTTGCGGTCGGTCTCCTCTTGGTATTGTAACTCTGACGAAAGGACGCGCGATGCCTTCCGGCAAGAAACGCAAGCGGCAGAAGATCAAGACGCACAAGCGCAAGAAAAAGCGCCGTCTGAACCGCCACAAGAAGAAAGGGAAGTAGGCCGGTCCGTCCGCCGTTTCGGCGGACGGCCGGTCCACGGACCGGCTGCTCCCATTCCCACGCTTTCGCTCGCCGCCTCACCGCCTCCGCGGAGGCTGTCCCATAGGTCCTATGGGTCTTACACGTCCCATCTCCCTACGACTGACTGGAACCCGAGGGTCGATAGCGCACAAAGGTCATATCCGGCCTGAAGGGGTAACTCCAGTCCCAGTTTCCCGGACTGTCTTCCACGGGTTCCCCCTCGCACAATAACAGCACTTCCTCGATTTTGGGTGAAACCGACGCCACCGAGTTCACCAGGCCGTAAATCAGCGCCCACTCCGAGAAGGTGTCGCCGGGCTGGCCGTCCAGGCACTCGGAGGAGAGATCGAGCACGGCCATGCGCTTCTCTTCGTGATAGAAGCATGAGAGCAGGCGCGTTCCCGCGGGCAGGGGCGAAACCACGGACTCGTCGGTGGAACCGGCGGCCAGAGCCGCGACCGCCAGCGAGATGAGGTTTTCCAGGTTCTCTTCCTCGGCGATCCAGCGGGTCTCGCGCACCAGCAGGGGTTCCTCGCGCGAGAGAAAGTACAGCGTGATCGCCTGTTCGCCGGGGCGACGGACGGGGCCGGCCGGTTCAGGCGACGCGACGGTGAGCGACGCGGTGGGTTGAACCTGCGGCGCGGCCAGGCGCAGAATGAAAAGCACCCCGACCGCCAGAAGCACTACCAGCAGCAGCACCGCGGTCGTCCACAGGAGCGGCTCAGCGGGGCCGTTGCGCCCGAGGCCGGGAGGGTTCATGGCGCCGGCTCCCCGCAGAGGAAGTCCACCACGGCCTGGGCCATCGCCTGCGCGACCGACTCGCGCTCGCTCTCCGCGGAGAGGCGCACAACCTCTTCTTCGTCCCCCAGGTTTCCCAGTTCCACCAGCACCGCCGGCATATTGACCGTGGCGAGGAGGCGCAAGCGCGCGGGCATGACGCGGGGGACGGGCCGGCCCGGCGAGGCCAGGGCGCTCCGGAACATCTGTGCCAGCCCGCGACTGCGCTCCTGGTGCGGCAGGTAGCTCAACCGCCAAAGGGCCAGCCCGGCAGGCGGCGACGGCAGGTCCAGCGCCTGCCGGCTGTCGACCGCGTCGGACATGTGGAAAATCCACGCGCCCGGCTGGCGGGTGCGGCGCGCGCCGCAATGCAGGCTGACGAGGACGTCGCCCGCCACGCGATTGGCCAGGGCGGCGCGATCCTCGTCGGGCAGCGCCTGCGGGCCGCGGCGCGTCAGTACGATTTCCAGCGCCGGGTCCGCGCGCCGCAGCGCCCGCGCCAGGCTGACCGCGTAGGCCATGGCGACTTCGGATTCCTTCAGGTTGGAGAGGGAGACGCTGCCGCTTTCCTCGCCGCCGTGGGCGGGATCGATCACAATCACGCGACGGCCGGCGCGCGCGGCGCTGGCCTGCGCCAACCGCGCCTCCGCGATCAGCTCGCTGATCCGCTCCGGCCGCTCGGCCGGGGGGATTTCGACCGCCGGCGGCGCCTCCAGCGCCGACAGGCTCCAGTAGTCCAATAGCTGGTCCACCACCCAGTCCCAGGGCGCCCAGAACTGCCCGTGCTCCCGCCGCGGTTCCACCGGCAGTAGACACAGCCTCTCCCCCAGACGCGCCTGCCGCGATCCCGCGATGAAGACCACCGGACCCTTGCCGGCGTACACATACTCCTGGCGGCGCGTAACCGGATCCCAGTGGGACGCGATATTCAGCGACCGCGCCAGCCCTTCCAGCTCGACCCAGCGCACCCCCCGCTGGGTCGCCCATTCCAGTTGCACCTCGCCCGTCGGCGAGCCGATGCGCAGGCTGTCCGCGGAGCTGGAAACTACCGCGGCGGCGGCGAACACGAAGAAAACCCCGCCCCATCCACCGCGGCTCCTCCAGTATGCGACGAGGTTATTCATGTCAATTCGATCCGCCTGCCGTGCGCTGCCGGGCACGTTACCATCAACCCGCAACGTAATCAACCAAGCGCGAGCCCGGCGTGCAACCGTAGAAATCTACGCCTGCGGGGTTCTTTACCTCTCCCTGAGGGAGAGGTCGGCGCGAAGCGCCGGGTGAGGGGGAGTGTGGGGAGAGCGGGACGACGTATCGACAGCAAACGGTCGTAGCAACCTCCTCACCCGCCCCTCCGGGGCGACCTCTCCCAGGAGGGCAGAACCGTCTTGGCCGGGCATCTCGTGTCAGCAAAGGCGGATCGTGACCAAGAACGGCGGAAAATGCATCTGCACTGAGCCGCGCCGCCGGTAGCCGGAACCGACCGGTTCCAGCAGCGGCAATGACCGAATGAAGGGGGGAGGAGCACCCCAGTGCCGTTTCAAGAAGGGTCGTAGCGATCCGCTCGTCCTCTCGATGCGCGGAGTACCGCTACTCGAGGATTCGGTTTCTCCTTTCCTGGAACTACTTCTTGAGAAACGGCACAAGACGCCGGCGCCGAGTCATCGCGGAGGTCCAGGGGCCGTCGCCGGAATCGCCCGGAGAATCGGCGACCGGCCCTTTCAGGCAGGTCTGGAGATTTCCCCGTCGCCGGATTAGACTTCCCCCTGCGGACGCCGTGTCTTCGGGCGCGACGATCCCCCATCCGCGACTTTGGAGAAAGGCCATGCTGCATCACGATCCCGTTCGAGAAAAGCGCAAAATGCGCACCCAGTTGATCCACGGCGACTACGAAAGCCGACATTGGGACTATTCCCACCACGTGATCCCGCCGCTGTCGTCGTCCTCGACCTTTCGCCTGGATACCAGCCATCGCGGCGCCCAGGGATTCTTCGAGTACGCCTGCGATCAGGTCGATCCCGCCACGCGCGCCCCCATTTTCATCTACGACCGGCTGGACGAGCCGACGCGCGGGATGCTGGAGGACCAGTTGGCGCACGCGGAAGGCGGCGACAGCGCCGTCTGTTTCGCCTCCGGCATGGCGGCCATTTCAGCCGCGCTGGGCACGTTGGCGGGCGCCGGCCATGAGATTGTCTCCCATCACATGATTTACGGTTGCACCTACAGTCTCCTGACCCGATGGTTGACGCGCTTCGGCGTCACCATCCGCTTCGCCGACGTGAATGATCAGAGCGCGCTGCGCGCGCACATCACGCCCGCCACGCGCGTCGTCTATTTCGAGACTCCCGTCAATCCCACGCTGGACCTGATCGACATCCGGGCCGTCGCCGACGTGGTGAGCCAGGCCAACGCCCGCCGCCGCCCGGAGGAGCGAATCCATATCGTGGTGGACAACACGTTCGCCTCGCCCTACGGCCAGCGCCCATTGGAGCACGGCGCCGACGTGGTAGTGCATTCACTCACCAAGAACATCGGGGGTTTCGGGACCGACATGGGCGGGGCGGTCGTCTGTCCGGCGTCGCTGGCCAACCAGGTCATCCTCTTCCGCAAGGACTTCGGCGCGGTCCTCTCCTCCAAGTCGGCCTGGCCGATCATGGTTTACGGACTCTCCACGCTGCCGACCCGCATGGAGGCGGAGCAGCGCAGCGCCCGCCAGATCGCCGAGTTTCTGTGCGCCCACCCCAAGATCGTGCGCGTCAGTTATCCGGGGCTTCCCGATTTCCCTCAGCGCGCGCTGGCGGAGCGTCAGATGCGCAACTACGACGGAGAATTCTGTCCCGGCAACATGGTCTATTTCGTACTCAAGGACTCCGACGGCGATTTCGGCAAGGCCGCGCGCCTGGTCGATTTCGTCGCCAAGAACGCCTACACCATCACACTGGCGGTGAGCCTGGGCCAGATCAAGACGCTGATCGAAAACCCCTTCAGCATGACCCACTCCTCGCTGCCGGAAGAGGACAAGAGGCGGCTGGGCGTGGATACCGGCGGCATCCGGCTGGCGGTGGGCCTGGAGGACACGCGCGATATCATCAACGATCTGGCGGAGGCTTTGCAGGCGCTGTGACCGGGTACCACCCTTTAGTACTCCAAAGGGTGCATGTCGTGCCGAGCTTTCCCGATGGAGCGGCAGCGACGGTTGCCTGCAAGGCGCCGCCGCCATAGGTCCTGTTGGTCCTATGGGTCGTATAGGGCGGACGCCTGCATTGCAGCACCCTTGGGAGTTTTAAGAGGTGCCACCCGGATCACGATCGCCTACGCGGCAGCAAGCTGCCGCACTCCACAACAGGCCCCTTTCGGGTGGGCTTCCCTTTTGATAGCATGTCCGTGTCATTCCCGGCGACAGACCGTGCCTTTGCCTTCGGGAGCATCCTGCATTGGGGAGTTACGCCATGTCCGCACTTCGTCTCCTGATCTCCGTTTCCATTCTTCTGGCGTCATCGGGCGCGTCCGCCGAGGTCTACCACAGCGTGCCCCTCTCGGAACTCAAGTTCGCCGAGGGGACGCTGCCGGCGGCGCCCGACGCGATTGTACTCGGATTCTCGGCACGTCATGAATTGACCATGGATTTCATGTTTCCCTACGTCGTCTGCCCGGACGCCGGCGAGGCCTACTTTCATGCGCCGAGTGGAAACCAGTACGACCTGGCCGGCCGCATCAACAACTTGGCCTCGGGACGCATCTGTATCCGCACGACCAGCGACGCTCCCCAGTCGGGGCTTCTGTTCTTTCCCAAGTCCGACGGCTCGGGCATGGTGCGCCTCACGTTTACCACGCCTCCGGCGCGCAAGGACCAGGGATTGGCCAAAGCCGAGTACTGGATCGCCAAGCGCGACCACTACCGGCGGCTTTTGTCGCTCAACGTGCCGGGTTCGGCCTGGTATCGCCACGAGTTGCGAGTCGCGGAAGCCGCGCTGGGAGCAACCGTCCCAACCGAACCGGTGGAGGACTGGCGCCGGATCTGGATGCCCGGCTCCCGTGACGCCATGCTGGACGAGACCTTCTCGCTTTTCTCCGGCGGCCGTGCCGTCAGTGAAAACCTGCAACTGGACCGCCAACTGCAGGTGACTCCGGCCACGGCCGAGACGGTCGCGCTCGACTCCATCCCCGGCATCACCGTCCGGGCTTACGACTGGCGAGCCCTGCTGTCGGGCGCGACGCCTGAAACGGACGCGCTGGCGCAATTCATCCCCGAGGACCAGCACGCGCTCTTCTTCCCCAGCTTCGCGGCCATGCTCAGTCTGATGGACACGGCCGACAAGCGCGCCACGCCGCTGCTCTACCTTCTGGAATCGCGCGCCGAGGACGCCGGCACGCGCGCCCGCTACGAGCGGCAGTTGTGCCTCGCAACGGACGCCCTCTCGCGCCTGTTGGGCCCGCAACTGGTCGCCAGCGTGGCCTTCACCGGCTCCGATCCCTACCTGCGCGTGGGTTCGGACGTGGCGGTGCTCTTTGAGGCCAAAGACGCGCCCGCCTTGCGCGCGGCGCTCCTGGCGCGCCATGCGGCATCTGCCGGCGCTTATCCCGCCGCCAAGCCGGTTGACGGACAAGTCGTGGGTGTGGCGTACAAGGGCTTGGTCTCGCCCGACCGCGCCGTCTCCTCCTACGTCGCCACGGTGACAGGCGCCGTCGTTGTCACCAACTCGCTGGCGCAGTTGGAGCGCATTCTTAATACGGCTGTGGGCAGTACGAAGAGCCTGGCCGCCGTGGACGAGTACAGATACTTCCGCCGGCGCTACGCCAAGAGCGATCCTACCGAGACGGCCTTCCTCGTCTTGTCCGACGCGACCATCCGGCGCTGGTGTGGACCGCGCTGGCGCATCGGCGCCTCCCGTCGCACCCGCGCCGCCGCGGTGCTCTCCGAACTGACGGCCGCGCACCTGCCGGAAATGGCTACGGGCGCGGCGAAAGAAGGTCCCCTGCCCGACGAAAAAGTCTCCGGCGCGGGAAACCTCTCCATGACCTCCAGCGGCGTCTCTTCCTCCATCTACGGCAACCTGGCCTTCATGACGCCCATCCTCGAGCTGCCGTTGGAGAAAGTGACGGACGAGGAGGCGCGCGCCTACGGCCGCTTCCGCGACAACTACCAGCGCAACTGGCGCGCCTACTTCGATCCCATCGCCCTGCGCTTCTCGCTCTCGCCCGGCCGCGACGCCTTCGACCTGTCGGTGCGCCCCCTGATCGCCTCCAGCCAGTATCGCGAGTTCCTGGAGGTCGTCGCAGGATCGACCCTCTCCGCCGGCGCCGGCGATCCGCATCCGGAGTCCATCTTTCATTTTGTTCTGTCGGTGTCGCCGGAAGCCCGGCAGGCGCGGCAATGGAGCAACATGGGCACGGCGCTCGTGCCCGAGCTGGGCAGCGACGCCTTCGGCTGGTTCCGGCGACTGGCTCAGCCTCTATTTGGATGATGCGCCCGTCTGGAACAGGCTGATCGAGTCGGCGCGCGACCAGGAGAATCTCTTC
Organism: bacterium; assembly: GCA_015075175.1. GTDB lineage: Bacteria > Hinthialibacterota > Hinthialibacteria > H5-UNCL2 > H5-UNCL2 > H5-UNCL2. The sequence goes on along the minus strand of JABTUV010000021.1, from coordinate 30,738 downwards.
GAGTCCATGGGCGTATCTTCGGATACCCCTGGCGCTGGGATTGGACGCGAAAAACCCCGTCAAGCTCACGCTCTTTCTCGCTTCTTTGCGCAGCATGGTTAACCAGACGGCGCCCGGCGTGACCGCCTGGGAGCCGTTGAAATACAGGGACCAGGACTACGTGAAGGTCTCACCTTCGGCGCAGGCGCGCGCCGACATGGACGAGGACGACCCGTTCCGCGACTTTGCGCTGTATCGCGGTGCTGGACCGGCAGTTGTTGGCTACGCTGGACGTGGATGTGCTCAAACGAGCCATCGAGCGTTCGCAGGCGCGCCGCGCGGAAGACCAAGCGCGGCAACCGGCTGGTTGGGCGAAAGCGCCGGCCTGCTGGCCGGCGCACGTGGCCTGCAGGTGCTGCGGGCCGTCGCTCACCAAGAGATGCTGGCCGACTGGCAGCGCCGCGCCTGGAGCAACACCGTCGCCCTCAACGAATGGCGCCGGCGATTCGGAGCAACCCATCCGATCGAGTTTCACGAGCGCATCTGGAAGGTGCGCTTAGCGGAACCTGCGGGCGAAACCTATGTCTGGAACGAGGAGTTTCAATGCGTAGGTCGACGCGCTTCGGCCATCCCGCTGCGCCCAGAATGGTCGAAAGCTGCCCGATAACCTCGGCGACGCCAAGCGGCTCAACCTGGATTGACCTTCGAGGAGGGCGGCCTGCGCGCGCGCGGGGCTGTCGCGCTAGCAACAACCAGAACCGAAGCCCTGAGCGGCGCAAAAACCGAAACCGAAAGCCCTGGGCGAAGCGCGAAGTCGACGGGCGGCCTGGATGCCGAGGACTAACCAATGCAGCCAGCTCCCCATAACAAGGGGGCGGGGAACTCAAGCTTGACGCCGCTTGCCTGCTTTCAAACTGTCCCCACCCCTCCATTGCATTTCCACCCGCTTGCCGCTAACGTTCGGCGCATGAGTTCCGCCGTGCAGATCGTGGCGACCGTCAACAGCCCCGGGAGATCTCCTCCTGGCTGTATCCGTTCGCGCAAGGTCTGGCGGCGCGGGCGCCGGAGGTGCGCTTGTGCGCGGCGCTGCTGCCGTGCGTGTTTGCGACCGGCAGCGAGGAGACCGTGGCACGGTCCATTCCAGGATTTCCGGCGTCGCCACGCCGCGCGAGTCGCTGCGCTGCATTCTCCGGCCGGCGGCCGGCGGCGATGCGCCCGACCTGCCCGGCGTTCTCCTGCCAGCAGGGGCGAGCCGCTCTGGCCGTGCTGCTCGGCTCGACGACTGGGCTTTCCACTGCTCGCCTACGCGGAGCACCGGCTGCCATTCCTCGCTTCCAGCGCATCTTCCTCTCCGATCCACTGCCGGGCGGGAGCAACGGCAAGTACCAGGTCCTTGGCAACATGATGGTGGACGCGGCGCGCCTGCGCTGTCCCGACCGCCGGCCGGCGCAGCGTCAGCCGCCCACCCTGGGCATATTCACCGGCAGCCGCGATTACATGGTCAAGCACATGCTGCCGTTTTTCACCATGGTCGCCGGCCACGTTTCGGCGACCCGCCCCGAGGTCCGCTGGCTCCTGGGCAAGGCCGACTACGTCACGCTGGAAATGTTGACCGCCAGCGCCGCCGACCCCGCCGGTCGCTTGATCGAGGGCGAGAACGCCCGCTGGGAACCGGCTCCGCCCTACGGCAGGTTGATATCGGACCGCGGCGTGGTGATCGAGGTCCTGCCGCCGGGCGAAGTCATGGCCCGCGCCGACCTCATCCTGACCATCCCGGGAACCAACACCGCCGAACTGACGGCCCTGGGCATCCCCATGATCGTTCTGGTCCCCACCTATTACGCCGAAGTGCACCCGATGCCGGGCGTACTGGGACACGTGGGACGCCTGCCGATTCTGGGCCGCTATGTGAAGCGTGCCTGCGCGCTCGCCTATCATCGCCACGTGCGCTACCACGCCCATCCCAACCGCAAGCGCCGCGCGGAGGTCGTGCCGGAAATCTCCGGCAGGATTACCAGCCGTCAGGTCGCCGACCGCGTCTGCGCCATGCTGGTGCATCCGCTGGAGCCGATGGAGGCGGAACTGGCGTCCATCATGGGTCCGCCGGGAGCGACCGGGCGGTTGGTTGATGAGGTCCTGTCGTGGATGCGCGAACGGATAACGCAGTAACGCGGCAGGTCCCGCACCTGTGGACCCTGCGAGGGCTTCTGCGCCCGCACCGCACCGCCCTGGTCGCTACCCTGGCGCTGATGGGGCTGGTGGCGGCGTTGCTGCTGCAACTTCCCCACTGGTTTCAAATCCTGCTCGTCATTCTGCCTCAGACCGACCTGGCCGGCCTGGGATGGCACGTGGCTCTGGGCGTGATCCTGGTCGTCGCCGTCGCCGCGGCGACGTTCGCGCGCGATTTTCTTCTGACCCGCATCAGCCACGAGATCACCGCCGCCTATCGGCAGCAGCTGTTCGAGCGGGTGCTGCTGTTTCCCATCCGCTCGCTGGCGGAGACGCGCGCCGGCGACTTGATCTCTCGCCTCTCCCATGATCTGGCCGTCTTTCAGATCGCCTCCCTGCGCGTCCTGGTCAACTTCGTCCCCAACGTGGCAGTGCTCTTGGCGGCGCTGGGCGGTATGGTCTGGTTCTCCTGGATGCTGTCGCTGGTCACGCTGCTTCTGATTCTACCGCTGGCGTGGCTGATCTCGCTGTTTTCGCGCCGCATGCATCTGGTCGCGCGCGCCAGCCAGAACCGCCTGGCGGACCTGACCTCGCTCCTGGAGGAGAGCCTCGTGGGCGCGCGCGAGATCAAGGCATTCGTGCGCGAGGGGCTCGTATTGGCGCGCTTCTCCGAACTCAATCGCGCCACGCTCGCCTCCCAGATCGAGATGGAGCAAGTTTTCACGCTGCATCCGCCCATGATCATGGCCGCGGGGGCGGTGGCGGTAGGCGGACTCCTGTTCTTCAGCATGTGGCTGCTCTTTACCGATCGCCTGCAGGTGCAGGAGCTGGTCAAGTTCGTGGTCGCGCTCGGCATCGGCTACGCGCCGCTGCAGGAGGCCATCCGCTCGTTCGGCTTCTTCTCGCGCCTTTTTGCCGTGATGGACCGCATGGAGGAGGTGATGCAGTTAAGAAGCGAGGCGGACGCGGACGTGGGGCTGCCGGAGCTGCCGCGGCTGGTGGGCGCGATCCAGTTTGAAAACGTACGGTTCTCCTACGGGCGCCGGAGCTTCGCGCTCTCGGACGTGTCGTTGTCCATCCGTCCCGGCGAGACGGTCGCCTTCGTGGGACCGTCGGGCGCGGGCAAGTCCACGCTGCTGGACCTTATCCCGCGCTTCCTGGAACCGGAGAGCGGGGTGGTGCGCATCGACGGTTACGACATCAGCCGCTACCGGCGGGACAGCCTGCGGCGGCAGCTGGGCATCGTCCCGCAGATTCCGATTCTCTTTTCGGGGACGCTGCGCGAGAACCTGTTGTTCGGCAAGCCGGACGCCAGTGAGGAGGAGCTGGCGCAGGCGGTGCGGGCGGCCCACGTGGACGAGTTCGCGCGGCGGCTGCCGCGCGGCTACGACACCGAGCTGGGGCCGCACGGCGCCAGTCTCTCCATCGGCCAACGCCAGCGCGTGGCGCTGGCGCGCGCCCTCCTGGCCGCACCCCGCATCCTGCTCCTGGACGAACCCACCTCCGCCCTCGACTCCGAATGCGAGCGGCTCAACGGCGAGGCGCTGACCGCCGCTTCCTCCGGCCGCACCACTCATCATCGCCCATCGCATGTCTACCATCCGCAACGCCGACCGTATCGTGGTGATGAAGGACGGCGAGATCGTCGAACAAGGCGCCCACGAGGAGCTCTACGAGCGCCGTGGACTCTACTACAACCTTTACTCCAACCAGGCGACCGCCCAGGCGCCGCTCCCCCCTTGACAAGGGGGGGATGGTGCGTCTCCGCGGGCTGGCTGCATCGAAGCCCGCCCTTCGACTTCGGCCTTCGGCCTTCGCTCAGGGCTGTCGGGTTGGGTCCTCAGTGCAACTGTGTTGTAGCAATAACCAGATCCGAAAGCCCTGAGCAGCGGCGAAGCCGCGTGTCGAAGGGCGGCCTGGATGCTGAGGACCCACTTGATGCAGTCTTGGCTCCCCCCTTAACAAGGGGGGTTGGGGGATAAAACGTGTGCAGCCTGCGTTTGACGCCGCCGCGCGACTCGCGTAGATTGCGCCCATGAGGTTCCCCTTCCGCTCCGTCGTCCTGGCCGTCCTGGTCGCCGCTGCCGCTTGGCCCATGTTCTTTCCGCACTTGGGTGAGGGCAGCCTGGCGGCTTACGATGAAGCGGTCTACGCCGAGATCGCGCGCGAAGCCCACGAAAACGGCCATTACCTGGTTACGTGGTACCACGGCCGCCCCTATGTCGAGAAGCCGCCGCTGTGCATCTGGGCCATGGCCATGTCTTACAAAATCTTCGGCGTCAACGAGTTGGGAGCGCGCGCTCCCTCCGCCCTCTTCGCTTGGTTGTCCGTAGTCCTTGTTTTTCTTCTGGGAAAACGCTGCTTCAACGCGGCGGCCGGGCTTCTGGCTGCGGCCCTCCTGGCTAGCTCGGAGTTCTTCCTTCTCAACGCCCGCCAGGGGATGACGGACACGCTTCCGGTCCTTTCCGCACTGCTCTTTGCCTGGGGTTTACTGGACGTTTGGGAAGGACGCCGTTGGGGCGGAGTGTGGATGGGGACGGCGCTGGCCGCGGGATTCATGAGCAAGTACGTGATCGGGCTTCTGCCGCTGGGAATGCTCGTAGGGTGCGCACCGCGCACCGGTCCTCCCACGCGCGTGAGTGGTGCGCGGTGCGCACCCTACCGGACGGCCGGAATGGTCTTCTTTGTACTCGGACTGCCATGGTATGCCGCGCTGGCGATCGTCGATTGGCCGCGCTTCAGCTGGCTTGTCTTCGATTACAACCTGGCCCTGCGCATTGAGTCCAGCCAACCACCGGCGCCGCAGTATTGGCTTGATCTTCTGGCGTCCGGCAATCCCAACCACCCTTTCACTCTGATTGCGCTGCCCGCGCTCCTGTATCTCGTCTCACGACGCCGGGAGCACGGCGCGCGACTGACGCTGGCGGCGCTGCTGACCTACGCGTTGTTTCTCCTGGCTTTGAAGTACCCGGCGCAGCACTTTCTGGTTTATCTCCTGCCGTGGCTGGCGCTGGCGGGAGGCGCGCTCTTGGCGCGCAGCCTTTCGCCGCCGGTCGAACTCCTGCCGCACGCGGGACTGTGGCTGCTTTTGTTCGGCGCCCTGGCGCGCGCCGGCGCCTTGCAGCATCTGCCGCTGGTCGCGCCTTCCGCATGGGCGGCGCTCCTGGCCACGCTCTTCCTTGCGCTGCTCTTCGCGCCCAAGCGCCTGCCGTTGCGCACCAGCCTCGCCGCCACGCTGGTCGTCCTCAGCCTCCTCCCTGCGCTGCCGCGACCGCCCGTGGTGGATCTCTCTCCGCACATGAAAACCCTCGGCCAACACCTGAATACGCTGGAGCCGCCGGTCGAGGCCGTATTCCTGGACGGACTGCCGCCCTACGGCCTGCAGTTCTACACGCGCGCGCAAGTGCAGCCGTTCACCACCCTGGAGGAGGCGCGCGTGCCGGACGCGACGCGGGCGCGGTTTCTCATCGCGCCGCGGGACGCCGCCGCTGCGTTTCCCGCATGGGCCGTCAACGTCAACGAGGCGCGCTGCCTCGGCCCCTGGGCGCTTCTGCCTCTCCTGCCTTCGTATCCGTGGATTCAACCCGTTGACGTCGAGTGCGGACCGCCGGGCATCGCCTGGATTCTTTACGACAACGGCGACCTGAAGGAACACGCGGGCCGGCTCCTGGCCGCCGTGCACAAGCGCGTGGTAGACATGGAGCGCGTCGACGACGGCGCCTGGATTCTGGCGGCGGACGGGACGCTCAGCGCCTACAATGCGCCCGAGCCGCCCGCCGGCGCAGTCAAGCTGCCGCCGCGACAGTCGCCCGTCGATCTCGAGCTCTTGCGCGAGGGCTCGGGGTTTTACGTGCTGGGCAGCGGCGGGGCGGTCGTCGCCGCAGGTGGAGCGCGCTACTTCGGCGCGCCGCGCGACAGGCCGGGGCGGCGCTTCATCCATCTGGTTACTACCCGCTCCGGCGGCGGCTACTGGATCGTGGATGACGAAGGCCGCGTCGAAACCTTCGGCGACGCCGCGCTGGACCCCGACATGCGAGAGTTCCACCTGCCCCAACACATCGCCCGCGACGCCGAACTCCGCCCCGGTGAGAATCGCCTCCTGGTCGTGGACGGCTACGGCAGCCTGCACGGCGACCGGCGGGACGATCCCGTCCAAAGTCCCTACTACACGGGCATGGAGTACGTCATCGATCTGGAGTTTCAGCCCGACGGACGGCCCATGATGCTGGACACCTTCGGGTCCGTGCACGGCCTGACGCTGCCTGACGGCGAGTAGTCGCGGCGCGCTTTGGAGTACAAACTTCAGTTTGTCCTCAGAACAACCTGAAACCTGGACTCCCTGGAGTACAAACTTCAGTTTGTCCTCAGAACAGGCTGGAATCTGGACTCCGGGGGGTGCCGCATCAGAACTCGGGCTCCGGCGGCGCGGGCGGGTAGAGCTTGCGTACCGCCGCCAGGATGGCGCCTTCCTGATAGAGCAGTTCCAGATGGACGCCGGGCCGGCGGCCCTGCCCCAGGCTGCGCAGCGTGTGGAGGTCCTGTTCCGGCAGGCGCTCATGGTAGGCGCAGAACCAGGCGCACAGTTGCACCAGCGACGCCAACGCCTCCTTGCTGGGAGGACGCGCCTCGGTGTCGTCCAGGAGCGATACCAGCACGTCGCCGTCACGCACCGTACCGGCGTCGCCCAGGTCGCCCTGCACTTCCGGGATGCGACCCTCGTAAATATGGCCCGCCCGGTCGATGTAGTAGTGACAGGGCACGTCGCGCCCACCGCCGTGCTCGCGCACGTAATTGAGATACTTGGGCGGGTTGGTGATGCGCAGAGCGATCTCGCCCTCGTCCAGAATCACCAGGCGTTGCGGCTTCTGGTTCACGTAGCGGCCGGAAGGCAACCCCTGGTCCCAAAGCTGGCGGGATATGATGTCCGGCCGCAGCATGACGGCGGAGAGCCGCCGGTCGCGCACTCGCGGCCGCCCCGTGCAGCCCGTTGCCAGCAGCACCGTCGACAACAAAACGATGGAAAAACGCCTCACGCCGTGCACCTCACGTTCTTGCGATTCTCTCCCTTGCGGGCGAGACCGGAAAGCGCAGGGTGAAGGTCGCCCCCGCGCCCGGCCGGCTCTCCACGCGGATGTCTCCATGATGGCTCTCCATGATGCGATGTACGATGGAGAGTCCCAGGCCCGTTCCGTTGGTCTTGGTGGTAAAAAAGGGATTGAAGATGTTGTCCAGCGCTTCGGTGGGGATGCCGACGCCGTGGTCCTGCACGCTCACGACGACTTGGTCGCGCTCGGCGTCCAGGCGCGAAGTCACCTGCACCACCCCACCGTCCGGCGAGGCTTCAAAGGCGTTCAAGAGCAGGTTGAGAAACACCTGTTGGCACTGGGCGGCGTCCGCCAGGACGTCCGGCAGGTCAGGCGAAAGGTCCAGCTCCAAGCGAATCTTGTCGCGCAGGGGGTGATGGTCGGCCAAGGGCAGCGTCTTTTGCAGTACCTGGTTGATGGAGGCCGCGTCCAAGGCCGGCTCGCGGGGACGGGCGAAGTCCAGGAAGTCCTGCAGCGTGCGCGACAGCCGCAGGCACTCGTCGATGATGTAGCGGGCCAGGTCGCGCGCCTCCTCGTCCCGGCTGAGCCGCTTCTCCAGCAGTTCGGCGGAACCCTTGATGATGCCCAGCGGATTGCGGATTTCGTGCGCCATGCCGGCGGAAAGATGGCCGAGCGCGGCCAGCTTGTCCGACCTCCGCACGCTCTCCTCAAGCACGCGAATGACCGACAGGTCGCGCACCGTCACCACCAGCCCCTGCTTCTTCTCCTTGATCTCCAGGGGCGAGTTGCTGACTTCCAGCGGAACCGGCCGCCCGGCGACCATCTGGGTCGTCTCCCAATGGCTGATGCACTCGGGATGCAAGAGCAGTCCGTGAATGCGCTCCCGCAGCGGACCCGCCGACAGAAGCCGTTCGATGGGTTCGCCCAGAAGCTCCGAGACCGGCTCCGTGGCCGCGAAGATGGAGAGGCACGCCGGATTGATCTGCGTGATGCGGCCCGCCGAGTTCACCGTCAGCACGCCCGAACCCACCTGGCTGAGCACGTTCTCGATGAACTCGCGCACGTGTGTCAGCTCGGTCACGGTCAGGTCCAGGAGGCGGTTCTTCTCCTCGATCAGCGAGGTGCGATGGCGGATTTCCGCCATGGTGCTCTCCAGACGGCGCGCCATGGTATTGAACGTCGACGCCAGGACCGCCAGCTCGTCCTGGCCCGGATCGTGAATGGTCACGTCCAGCGAGCCTTCCGAGATGCGCCGCGCGCCCCGCACCAGTAGCCCGATGCGGCGCGAGATCGACCGGAAAAATACGTTCCGCCAGCAGCGCGACCAGCGTCGCGATGCCGGAAAAAGGCAGCATGCTACGGTGGTCTGGCGGTAGATGGCCTGCAGGTTGGTCAGCGGCATACCCGCGATCACGATGGCGAAGAACTCGTCGTCCACCGTCACCAGCGGGATGTAGCGGGCCAGAATGGGATGCTTGACCCGGCCCGCGGCGACTTCCGTGGCGGACAGCGGGGCGGGATGGAAGGTCGCGGGCTTGTAGCGTTCATACACGCGCGAGGCGGAGGACACGTCGCTGGCGACCGCCTCGGCCCGGGCGTCCTCATCGCCCGCCGACACCACCTGCATGAGCGTGATCTCCATCCACGCGCTCGAGTAGCCGCGCAGGGCCAAGAGCGCCGCCGGCTCCATGCGCAGCACCGGCCCCGCCTTCAGCGTCGGGTCCCCCACCGCTACCGACCACTCCACCAGCATTGGATAGTATATGAAAACGCCCCCCAGAAAGCGATCCCCCGCGCGCCACGCGGCCTTGCCGAAGGTCACGTATTGATTGGAGTTCCCGATCCATCCCTTCTTCAGGAACTTGGAGGCGCCGGCAGGGGACTCCGGCAGGGTGGAAAGAAAGTACTCCTCGCGGGTGGCGTCGTAGATGAACCCCTCGACGCCCCGCGGCTTCAACAGCGGACTGAGATAGTCGTTCATCTCCTGGCCGCGGTCGGGATGGTTGAGCAGGCGCTGGAAGGTGGCGTCGGCGACGATCTCCTCCGCCAGCCGCTGGCACATGGCGCGCTTGGACTCGACGAAGTCGTAGTAGTCCGAGGAGACCTGCTCTAATTGCGCGTAGGTCCGGTCGCGCAACAGCTTCTCGCTGAAAGCCGGCAGCGCGAGGATTCCCAGAAGCGGAATGCTGGCCACCAGGCAGTAACTCAGGATGAGCTTGGTGCGCATCTTCAACCGCACCGGGGAAACCTCCGCGTCGGGATGCTATGACCGGCTCACTATAGCAACGCAGGTCCGGGAATTCCACGCCGGCGACTGCCGCCGGGGCCGCCGGGATGATTTTTCGCGCCGCAGTTTTTGGGTTGACAGCCGCTTTTTTGCCAAGCTAGGATATGCCCCGCTTCCGGCGGAAGGGTGTCTGTTGGCGGGCGTAGTTGCGGCGCCGATGGGCCGCCCCGCCCCAGAGTCGCAGGCGGCCCGCGCCTGTGTGGACGGCATGTTCCGAGGTGAATTCCATGAAGGCAAAACACGCGGAGGACAAGTTCGGCGGGGAGAAAGTCCACCCCCTCTACACCCTGCGGGACGAAAAGGAAGAGCCGATTGTCAGCGACCTCCTGGAGGAATCCGGGGTCAATTTCTACATCCACGAATACGACGAGGGCGAAATGGACAAGGGTTATGGCGTGATCATGGTGGCCGACAACGACCTGGAAGTGGCCCAGGAGGTCATCGAGGAGTACATCAAGGAGCGGCCTGCGACCAGCCAGGATCCGCTCCTGGAATTCAGTGAAGAGGAGGGCAGTTTCATGCCCCTCGGCATGGCCGACAAGGAAGACGAGGACGAGCTGGAGGAAGAGGACGAAGAGGAGTTCGACGAGGACGAGGAGGAGGATGAGGACTTCGAGGACGAGGAGTTCGACGAGGACCTGGAGGAAGACGAAGAGGACTTGGACGAAGACGAAGACGAGGAAGAGGAGTACTACGACTCGGACGACGACCGGTACTAGCCCGGCGCCGGGACGAATCGCGGTCCCGCAGGCCGCGGGACGCGGCGAGGTGGCGAGGGCATGTATTGTCGCATTCACTCCAGCGCCGTTCAGGGTTGAAGCCTACATCCTGGAGGTGGAAGTCGACCTGGGCGGCGGCTTCATTCGACCTGGTGGGCCTGCCCGACACCAGCGTCAAGAAGCCGCGACCGCGTTCGCACCGCCATCACGCAGCGGCTTTCATTTCCCCAACAAGAACTGACCGTCAACCTGGCGCCCGCCGACATCTAAGGAGGGCGCAGCACTCGATTCCCATCGCCATCAGCCTTCTGGCCAGGTCCGGGCAAGTCAGCTGAGCAGGCCAAGCGCTTTGTTTTCGTGGGCGAGCTGTCGCTGGACGGCAAAGCTGCGCCCGGTGCGAGGGCCTTGCCCCGGCCGCCGAGGTCAAGAGGCACGACTTCGCCCGGCCTCGTGGTTCCCTCAGAACGCCAGAAGAAGCCGCCGTGGTCGCCGACCTGCCCGTGTACGCCGCCGACGAACGCGCGGTCGCTCAGTTTCTGTCGCAGGTTCAGTCGCCCCTCTGCAGATCCGCCAAGCACGCCGACGAGATTGGTGGCCCCTGTCGGTGTTGTAGAGCAGGTGATTGAACCAGTGCTTGCAGCCGCGCATGTCCTCGTGGGGATTCTCGAGGGCGGCGATGCGGGCGAAGCTCAGCAGCAGTTCGGTGCGGCCGGTGGCGAGGTCCATGCGCCACAGGCCTGCGTCCTTGGGTTCGAGCACGTTTGCGTTCGGGTCCGGCAGACCCGCGTAGCCGTAGCCGGGGCGGGTGTCGTTCAGGCGGCGGAAGTCGGGGTAGATGGCCCAGCGGCCATCGGGTGAGAGGGCGTAAACGGGATGCGGAAGCACGCGTTTTTTGCCGCTTTTTGTGTCCAAAACGACGCTTTCGAAGCGTTGTTCGCGCTCATTCCGGGTGTTCCAGATCACCTCGCGGTCCGAACCGGGCACCCACTGCAACATGCAGCCCTGCTGCCAACACCAGGCGAGGGTACGACCGAGGGGAATCCAGCGGTCGCCGTTGCGCGTATCGACCATGCCGAGTTCGACCGATTCGGTGGCGGCGGGCATGCGGTCGTCGAACTCGACCGCCTGGCCGAGCACGTAGCGGTCGGCGGCGTCGAACTGGTCCTTGTCGTAATAGCCGAACCAGTGGGAACGATCGGGGGAGGTGATCTGCCGGCAGGGGACGCTGGATTCAAAAGGAGGCGTGGCGGACTCCACGGCGAAGGCGATATTAACGATAATAAGTGGAAGCAAAACATAAACCCCCAGCGACCGGCAGAAGCGATGAGCGCGTGGCATGGCGTCCCTCCCTCTCAGGTGAAACTCGACGCGTGATCTTACAATGGCGCAGCCCGGCTTCCAAGCCCGAACCACGGGCACGTCGCCCAGCAAGCGGCGAAGTTCCCTCTCCCTTGGGGAGAGGTCCGGTCCCCTCTCCCCTGGGGAGAGGGTTAGGGTGAGGGGGAGCGTGGGGAGAGTGCGCTGCATCGGTGCGGCGCGCCGGCAGTGACCTTCCCCCTCACCCGGCGCTCCGCGCCGACCTCTCCCTCAAGGGCATTTGCGCTAACTTAATGAATTGACAGCAAGCCGGCGCAGTGGTAGGCTGGCTGCATGGAAAATACAGATCTAATCAATGAAGAGTGGCGGCATGTGCTGAGCCTGCTGCCGGGAGACCTGGAAGCCAGTTGCGAAGAAAAGTTAGCATTGGTGCGCAGGCGCCGGATTTCCAGCGCGGAGGACCTGTTGCGCCTCTGCCTGGGGTACAGCCTATGCGACATGTCACTGCGCCAGTTGGCGGCGTGGAGCACCGTGGCCGGGCTTGGGGAACTGTCGGACGTGGCGATCCTCAAACGCTTGCGGCATGCGTCGGAGTGGTTGGGCCATTTGGTTCTGCAGATGCTGCAAAAGCGGGGCGTGACACGCCAAGTACCGGGCTGCCAGGTGCGCATCCTGGACGCGACCACGATTCAACGCCCGGGCAGTAAAGGCACGGACCTGCGCCTGCACGCCAGTTTTGACCTGGCTGGGCAGCGGCTCTCCGCGCTGGAACTGACCGACGCGTCCGGGGGAGAGACCTTTAAGCGCCATCGGGTGCAGGCAGGAGAGATTGTTCTGGGAGATCGCGGCTACGCGCATGGCGCGGGAATCGCATCGATTCTTCGCCAACAGGGGCATGTGGTGGTGCGCGGGCATTGGCAGAATCTGCCATTGAAGAGCGCGCGGGGAAAGAAGGTGGATACGATCGCCCTGATGAGCCTCGTGGGGGACGGCGAAGTGGGAGACTGGCCGGTGGTGGTGGAGGATGGTCGGGATCGCTTTCCGATGCGCATGATTGTGATTAAGAAGTCCGCGCCAGCTGCGGAGTGCGAGCGCGAAGAGATCGAGAAGGAGGCCAGGCGCAAGGGGCGTACCCCGGACCCGAGATCTTTACGGGCGGCCGGTTACGTGATGGTCGTCACGGACTTGGCGGAGACGGAGCTGTCGGCGACACAGGCGCTGGAGTTGTACCGCTTCCGCTGGCAGATCGAGATGGAGTTCAAGCGCTTGAAGGGCCTCCACCACCTGGACCATGTGCGGGCCAAGGATGAGAATCTCGCCCGTACCTATGTGTTTGGCAAGTTACTGGGGGCAGTGATCGTGGAGGAGATGACGGAGGGGGCGTTGGCTTTTTTTCCCTGGGGATTCCCCCTTTCCGCAGAAGCGGCTTAGCCCATGGCGGATGGAGGCCCTCTGGTTGGACTGGCTGCGGAGCACGGTGAAAGGCGCCATCACGTTGCCGCTGCTGCAACGCAAGATGCCCCGGCTGGGGCGCTTCTTGTGCGATCCCCCGCGCCGCCGCCAACGACAGATGGCGCAACGACCCCACTTCGCCTTCTCTCCAACTTAAGTTAGCGCATATACCCTAACCCTCTCCCCCGGGGAGAGGGGACCAAACCTCTCCCTTGAGGGAGAGGTCGGCGCAAGGCGCGTTCTTCACCTCTCCCTGGGGGAGAGGTCGGCGCGTAGCGCGTTCTTCACCTCTCCCTGAGGGAGAGGTCGGCGCGTAGCGCCGGGTGAGGGGGATAGGGGCCGCCATCTTCCACCATCCCTTACAGAGACAGAAATGAGCGAACGTGTCGGCAATGCATTCACGGTTTTCCTGGCCGGTCGCCTGCGCCTTCGTCGTCCTTTCACCCGCGTTCTATCCCGGCGCGTGGCTCGGACGCGCGCCGGCGCGCGGCGATGTACCGACCCAGTTCATCCCCTGGAACTCCGCCGTGCGCGACGCCCTCATGGAGGGTGAACTCCCCTTCTGGAATCCCTACACGTTCTGCGGCGCGCCGCTCCTGGCCAACATGCAGTCGGCGGTTCTCTACCCCCTCGACCTCCTGCTGCTTCCGCTTCCGCCGGGAAGGGCCTATGGACTCTCATTGGCGCTGCACGCGCTCTTGGCGATGGCCGGCGCGTATCTCCTGGCGCGCAAGCTGGGGGCAAACCGCGACGCCGCCTTCCTTCCCGCCATCGCCTACGCCTACTGCGGCTGGAACGCCATCCACCTCTTCGCCGGCAATCTGCTCAACCTCTTCGCCTGCGCCTGGGTTCCGTGGCTGTGGCTGACCTTGCTCTTGCCGGCATGGAGGCGCCTCGCGGCAACGGCGGGCGTGGTCGCCATGATGGTCCTGTGCGGCTATCCGCAGACGCTGGCCCACGCGCTGGCGCTCGGACTTCTCTTCCAACTTCTCGTGAACCCGAGCGGTCGAACGCAACGCTGGCGCGACCTCGGCCTCTCCCTCGTGGGCATCTTCTGGGGCCTTCTCTTGTCCGCCGTTCAACTGGGACCGACCCTCGCCTACCTCCTGCAATCGGGACGCTCGCAGCCGCTGCCCTGGTCGGCCGCGACGGAGTTCTCGCTGGCGCCGTCGCACCTCATCTGCTTTCTGGCCCCCCATTGGTTCGGCAATCAGGCGGACGGAACCTACGTCGGCCACTGGTGGGATTGGAGCAACCCCTACGCGAGCGTGGCCGTGGTCATTCTGGCGGGCGTCGCGCTGTTCAGTCTGGAGCGAAAGCGAGCCCTGCCCTTGGCCGCCGTGGCCCTGCTTACGCTGCTCCTATCCATGGGCCGCTACAGCGTCCTCTACAGGCTGTATTATCACGTCGTACCGCTGGCGGACCGCTTCCGCGCGCCGGTGCGATTCCTGCCTTTCACGATTCTCGCCCTTTCGCTGCTGGCCGCGCTGGGATGGAGCCGCATGTCCCAGGCGAGCCGCCGCACCCGGATCGTCCTGACGTCAGGCGGCGGAATAATGATCCTTGGCGCGGGCGCTCTGCTGAATACCGAACTCTCCCTGCATCCCGACCGCGACGCGGCGTGGATGCTGCTACTCTTGGGCTGCACCCTGTGGGTGCTGGCCTTGCGCACGTGGAGATGGAGCGGGGCGCTGTTGGTCGTGCTCGTGACCACCGACTTGGCGATGCTGAATCGCTCCTTCTACGGACTGGGCGACGCGGACGCGGCCACGGCCTCGCTGGCGCGCGCTTTCGCCGCCACGCCGGCCGGACCGGAGCAGCCCCGCGTGCTCACGCCGCCCATGCGCGGCGGCCTGCACAACCTCGCCATCCCCGCCCGCCATCCCAACTTCTCCGGCTACGATCCGCTCTATCCGGGTCGCTTCGGTGAATTCGTGAAGGAACTCTCGCGGAGCTGCGACTTGTTCGAGGACTCGGCGGATACGCTGACCTTTCCCATGAGGCACGGCGCGGACCTCACCGATTGCACCGCGGCATGGTCGCGGCTGGCGCTGTTCAACGTCAAGTACGCCTACAGCCGGCGCGGCATGATCGAACTCCCTGCCCTTCCCCGCGCGTGGATTTCGCATTGGGTGGAAGCGACCAGCTCGAGCGCGATTCGACGTCAACTCTTCGACTTGTCGCAACAGCGGCCTGGACCGCGCCGGTACGTTGCGACAACGTCAGATACCAGCGCGACGGTTGCCGCAGAAGAGTCCCAGGCGACGCTCCGCCGCTATACCTTCAACCGCGTGGAAATCGAAGCGCATATGGCGGCTGCCGGCGTGCTGGTCCTTGCCGACAACTGGGCGCCGGGCTGGCGCGTCAGCGTTGACGGCGAACGCCGGCCGCTAATCGCCGCGTGGGAGTTCCTGCGCGCGGTCCACTTGGATGCGGGCACGCATCACGTGGTCTTCAGATACACGCCGCCGGGCTGGACGCCGGGATGGATTACGTCGCTCGTGGCGGGTATTGCGTGGATCGGGACGGCTGTGCGCTGCACGAAAACGGTGTCGAATGGTTCAAATCGGCCCAAGAGAATTGGATAATTGCATCAACACGCACCCGACCGCTCATGGAGCTCGTCGCGCGTCCAGGGCTTTCTCTCGGACGACACCGTTAAGCGGTCGGCCAACTCGAAACACTCTTCCAGCCACTCCGCCGACCGGTTCGCTACCTTATCGGCCAGAAGCCTGCGGATCAACTCATCCAGCGCCATGTGGTTTCGTTCGGCATATTCTCGCCCTGCCCGCAGGAGTCCCTCATCAAGCGAGATCGTGATGTCAGGCATGTTCCTCCCCCCTTATCATTGAAAGCGCTTGCGTAAGGGACGTCAATGGTGCGCAGTGCACATGGTGCGCAGTGCACACCCTACCTGCCGTTCCCACCGGGAGAGGGCTTAACTCGTCTCCGTCTCCTCGCTGCAGCTGTCGCAGAGATTCTTGACGATCTCCTCGCTCTTTTGCGCCATGTTGACGCCGGCGGAGGCCAGCGCGTAGAGGATGGCGCCGGCAAAGGCGGGCAAGCGCGGGGCCATCACCTCCGCCGCCGGGAAATAAAAGCGAATCTTGCGCCCCGCCTGCTCGAAAAAGGACCGGTGCGCTTTGAAGAGTCCGCCCGAAAGTACCACCGGGAAACGGTCGCCGAGCTCGAGCCGTCGCACCAGCGTGTGGACCGCCAGCGCAATTTCATCCGAGGCGCGCTGCACGATGCGATAAGCGACCGGGTCGCTCTCTTCCGCCGCAGTGAGCACCACGTCGGCCAGGCGCGCAATCTCCGCCTTGCTGCGCGACTCGGAGAGGCTCCAGCGCACCAGGTTCACGACCGATTCCAGTTCCAACTGCTTGAGGACGCGTTCCTGGAGAACCGTCGGCATTTCGCGGCCGTCGTAGGCGCGCATGACCGCGCGCAGACCTCCAGCCCCACCTGGTAGCCGCCGGCCTCGTCGCCGAGCAGCGTCCCCAGCCGCCCACGCGGACGGTTTTCCGCTCTTGCGCGCCGAAGAGATCGAGCCGGTCCCGAGATGGCCAGCACGCCCACGTCGGAGGCGTGCCGCCGGCCAAGGCGATCACGGCGTCGTTGACGATCAATCCTTTCTGCCCGCCGGGAAGGCTCCGGAGCAGGGGCGCAAAGAGTTTCTTGTCTTCCGCGCGGCCCGCCGGACAGTCCCATGCAGAGGGCCGCGACTTCACCCGCGCCCGCCGGCAGGCCGTCCAAAAGCTCTTGCACGAGCTCTCGCACGACCGCCTGGGCGCGGTCGATGCCCACCTCGTAATGGTTGCAGGGTTCCCCGTAGGCGAAGCACTGTACGCGGCCCGACAGGTCGGCCAGGGCGCCGCGCGTGCCCGTGCTGCCGCCGTCGATGCCGATCACGTAGGCGCTCATGGCCCCTCCGGCGGCGCGGGCGGCCGGCCCGCCCCCGACATCTGCCGCAGCTTCTCCGCGTACTGGCTGCGCTCCAATTCCAGTACCTTCAACTGGATCTCCAGGTTGGCGATCTCCTCTTCCTGTTCGGTCCGCAGCGCTTCGATCTCGGCCTCGAACTTGCGCGCCAATTCCGCCTTCTGCGCCTCCAACTGCTCCAGTTGCCGCGCCCGGTAGGGCCGCAGGCCGTAGAGATAGCCGGTCACGCCCAGCGCCGCCAGGAGCGCCACCGCCATGAAAAGGCGCAGCGGCCAGTTGATCTCCTGCCTGGGTCTTTTCTTGCGAGGGATCACTTCACCGGGCCTCGGCCCTCGCTTCCGGCTCCAGGTTCACTTCCACCGTGTGCCTATCGCGACTTTTCACTGGCAGGCTGGCGGTCACAAGGTCGATGGGAAATTGATGATGCACCGGCGCGGAGAGGTGGAGGGTTTCCGTGTGCGTGGCGTAGCCTTCCTTCTCCAGCGACAGCTTGTGCCCGCCGTACCACTTGAAGTCGAACTCGACCGGCGTAACGCCCTTCTCGCGGCCGTCCAGAAAGACCCGCGCCCCCGGCGGATTGGACTTCACTAAGAGGCTGCGCTGCACGCATCCCGTTGTCGTCAGAGCGAAACATGCAAGGAGGATGGCAAGGACGGCGCGGCGGGCTGGGTTCATTTTCCGTTCCTGGATCGCAGTGTCGGTTTTTCCCACCTTAGACGTTCCCGCCGGTTGATGCAAGCACGTCCACCCGCGTAAACGGCCCTTTGACTTGGTTGCTTCCCTCGTCCTGTAGGTCCTATTGGCCAGCCCCGCGTTGGTGGGTGGAACCCACCCTACGGCATGGCCAGGTCCAGGCGCGCGCTCCCGCCCGGCGGCAGAGTCGTCGCCTGGGATGGTCCCGCACCGGCGCGAACCACGACCTCGCCCGCGGGCAGGCCGAAAAAGGCATAGTAGCCCGTGGCGTCGGTCGACGCCTGGCGTACCATGCCGGCGACCTGGGCTGCCACCGCGGCGCCGTCCATGCCCTTACCTGCGGCATCCACGACGCGCCCGGCGAGCATGGTCCGCACCGCCGCCGGGCCTGCCGGCCGTTCTCTTGGGCCTTCCGCCGCCCAACGCGCAAAGCGCCCAAGGACCGTCGCCCGTGTCGTCTTGTCGGATGAGAGGTTCTTGTAACAATAGGTCGCCAATCCCACCTGGCGCTGCCGGACGGCGCGCATCTGCGCCAGCGAACCGTCCAACGGGTTGAGATACGCCGCCTGGCCGGAGATCACGCGTGCACCGCCGGCCAGACGCCGCCCCAACTCGATCCAATCCAGGTGAGTCTTGCGCGTGGGCCGGTCGTTCCTGCCGCTTGTAATTCATCAGGTACTTCATCCATCCAACCCTCGTTGCACCAGCGCGGCCAGTTTTGCAGCGCGCCGGCATAGGCGTCGGTCTCCTCAAACCGCCCACCGTGAGTCCCGCCCCAGGTGACCACGGCGGCGGAGAGGACTACTCCCGGCCGCGCCGACCGCGCTTCCGCGGCGATCCGCCGTACGAGAAGGTCGTTTTGCTCCCGCCTCCAGTCCTTCCAGGCCGACTCGCCCGGCGCCGGCTTGCCGGTTTTTCCGGTCGCCCGCGCGAAGCGTGCCAAAGCCGCCTCCGAGTAGCCCCAATCCCGCCCCGGATAGCGAATATAGTCCAGGTGCACTGCGTCGACGGGATACTTGGACACCAGTTCCCGCACGACCGCCGCGGTATGCTCGACCACGCCCGGATGGGCCGGATCCTGGTACATGTGGTTTTCGCCCGCCGTGTTGCAGACTTCACCCTTGTCGTTTTTCATCAGCCAATCAGGATGCGCATTGACCAGGTGCACGGGGTCCAGCTTGGGCGGCTTTTGTGCACCGACCCAGATACGGTTCACCACGATCCACGCCTGCACGTTCAACGCCGGCTTTCCCCTGGGCGGACGTTTGGCCTTGGTCAAAATATCGTCCAACGCATCGTAGTCACCGGCCAGGTTGGTCGCGCGCGGTTCCAGCGTGGAGCGATAATAAGCGTCGGCGGTCTTGCGTACCTCCACGATCACGGTATTGTATCCACCGGCCCAGGCGTCTTTGAGAAAAGCGTCGGTCTGGTCCGGTGTAAGAAAGCCCTCGTTCCAACTGTCGGCCCAGAGGGCGCGGATTTCCCCCTTTTCGGCAGCGACCGATAGCGAGAGGCTCATGGCGATCAGACAAAAGAGAGTCGTAGAGCGGTTCAGGGGCATGGGCGCCTCCTATACCTGGTCTTAAACGATAAGGGATAACCAACGCGATACGAAACAGTTAGAGAGTACACCACGTGCCTGTAAAAGACAACCCCAAAGTACCGGGAAAGAGTTCGGTCCGGGTCGCCCTCGACCCGGGTCACGGCGGAGCGGACTTGGGAGGGATTTCGGGAGCCTCAGGAGTATCTGAGAAAGAGGTTAATCTGGCCGTGGCGCTCGCCGTCGCCGGCAGGTTGCGCGACGGCGGTTGGGAGGTGTGCCTCACGCGCGAGGGCGACGAGGAGGTCGCCCTGCCGCGGCGCGTCGAAATCGCCAGGCATTTCGGCGCCGACGTTTTCCTCTCCCTCCACCACAACGCCACGGCGTGGGGAGACCGGGACTTGAACCGCTCGGAAGCCTACTATCAGGTCGGCCGAGAAGGAACCGACGCGGAGCGGTTGGCTCACCTGGTCGTCAACGAGCTGGACGCGGTACTGGGACTGGGCCGCCTCGTCCTCCCCGCTTATGCGTATCACGTGCTGCGCGAGAATCCTCTGTGCGCGATCATCGGCGAGGCGTCGCATATCTCCAATCCTGACGAAGCCGCGCGGCTGGCGCAGCCGGAACGCATTCAAGCCGAGGCGGAAGCCTACGCCCGTGCGCTCTTTCGCTGGGCCGGAGGAGAAGGCTCCTGCGCCCCATGGCACGATTCCGATTGGGACGCGGCGACCCTGCCGCACGAACACCCTCGAATCCTCCTCGATCCGGACGGCGGTTATCCCGACGAACCGGAGCCGGACGGCTACTCGGCGGCAACCTGCGCCGTCGTCGGCGAGTTGACGGCGCGCCTGGTTCGGCAAGGCATCGTCGTGCGCTGCACGCGACCTGCCGGCGAAGCGGTCTCGGTCGCCGACCGGGTACGACGGGCTTACGCTTTCGCGCCGGACGCGACCATCACCGTCTCCTTCGACCGGAAGGCTTGTCCGCTGGCGCGGATTCCCGGTTCCAGTCGGGCCTATTCACGCTGGCCTTCTTCTCAATACCTGGCACAGGTTTTGGCCGAATCATGTACCCAGATATTGGAGACACCCGCAGGCGAAGCCTTGCCCGGCTCCGATTGGCTGACCATGCACGGAGCTCCAACCTTTGCCGCATGTCGAATCAGCCCCTACTCTTGGTACAAAGACATCAAGATCGATGTTTCAAGGCTTGCTAATTCGCTTCAAGTTGGAGTTTACAAATACTTAAATATCAATATATTGTAGTATATGATATATGGCCTCACTCCGGCACGGCGCGGCACGATAGGATCATGCGTTCCTCGCTGCCGGTGAACAACGCTCCCTCGAAGTTGGACCACGTGTGTTCCAACTCGAAACCACAAGCCCGAACCAGATTCGTCAAGGCGGCATGGTCGTAGCGCCGGACGACCATCTGCCACTCGCCCTTCCACGAACCCCGGTACACGGCCTGTTTCACAACCCACATGTCGTACAAGGGAAGGTACTTTCGTTCCTCCTCGACGAACATGTCGGGCAGCTTGAGCACGCGGCGGGTGTCCTTCCAGGGTTCGCCGTGGTTGGGGTTGGACAGATCGAGCACGAGATGGCCCCGCGCCGTGAGCGCCTCGCGCAGGACGCGCAGCACGCGCACGTCCTCCTCGGCCGTCGCCCCGAAGCCGAAACTGTTATTGAGCAGGACCGCGTGGTGGAATTGACGGCGGTAGGTCATTTCCTGGAGGGGAAGGCACTCCAATTGGACCCTGGAGGCGGCGGCTTCCAGGGTCGCCAGGGCCTCCTTGAATAGGCTGCGGCTGCGCTCGACGCCGGTCACTTGCAGGCCCAACCGGGCGAAGTGCAGGAGGTGCCGGCCGTAGCCGCAGCAGGCGTCCAGGAGCCGCTCGCCGGGACGCATGGGCACGAGCCGGAAGAGGCCGGCCGCCTCGGCCTGGTTGCTTTCCTCGCTGTGCCGCGCGCGGTCCACCAGCACGTAAGCCGCGGTGAAACTGGATTGGGGCGGAGGCTGGCTCATGTCCGAACATAGGCATGCGGGCGGGGATGCAAGGGCTTGCCCAGGGTATAAAGGTAGCGCCGCGCTCGAAGAACAGGATTTCTCCCTTCGGTCGAAATGACAGCTTGCTGCCGGTCGAAATGACAACTTGCCGCCGGTCGAAATGACAGCTTGCTGTCGGTCGAAATGACAGCCGCCCCTTCGTTGGCTGGGAGGAAACTTACCTGTCATTTCGACCGAAGGAGAAATCTTCGGCTCTCCTCCCCCCTCCCCAACCTGTCATTTCGACCGAAGGGAGAAATCTCGGTCTCCACCGCCTCCCCAACCTGTCATTTCGACCGAAGGGAGAAATCTTTCCCCCATTCGAGGCTCAAGTCCTTCCACTCCGGATTAACGGCAACGACCAGCGCATTCTTCTTCTCCCGCCGCCACCTTTTGATCTCCTTCTCGCGCTCCAAAGCCACCCATACGTCGCTGCTTTCCTCGTAGTACACCAACTTATCCACGTTGTATTTCTTCGTGAGCCCTCGATCAGTTTCTGTTTGTGCTCGAGAACGCGCCTCTCAGGTCGTTGGTCATGCCCACGTACATGACTTTGTTGTTCCAGTTAGTCAAGAGGTAAACGTAGTAGCGGTGGTCGCGAGAGAAGATTTCTCTCGGTCGAATGACACTTGCTGTCGGTCGAAATGACAGCTTGCTGTCGGTCGAAATGACAGCTGGTGCTGGTCGAAATTACCAAGCGGCTTTCCTTGGACAGGGGACGACGCCAAGGTACATTTATAGAGCGTCGCACCGCAACAGGTCACTGACACCTGAACAAGCCGGGTACCTGAATACCTTGAACCTGAT
This sequence comes from bacterium, assembly GCA_015075175.1. Classification (GTDB taxonomy): domain Bacteria; phylum Hinthialibacterota; class Hinthialibacteria; order H5-UNCL2; family H5-UNCL2; genus H5-UNCL2. The sequence continues at coordinate 8,736 of JABTUV010000021.1, read as the reverse complement.
ATTCTGGATCGGAATACGGCCATTGTCCAGAGCTCTCCGCGGCGGAGTGGCGGAGTCTCCTGGCGCACCACGCGCCGGAAGCGACGCTGGAGGCGCGAGGCGACGGCGGGCGGCTCTCCGGCGCTGAACGGACTACTTTGGAAGCTCTCTGGCCGCGCGTGGGCGGAAGCATCCGGTTGTGTCAGGAGATCGTCTCCGGCGCGCCGATGGCCGAACTGCCCGCCCTCCTTGCCGAGCAGCTGGGGCAGGTCGAAGGTAGCTCGGAGCGGCGCGTGCTGGGACTGGGCGTCGTGGACGAACGCTCGGTAATGCCTTTGTCCGAGCTGGCAGTGAGCGTCAAAGAGCACCTGAAAGAGTCGGGCCACGGATGCCGCTTTCTCCTGCCGGAAGGCCGGGCGCCGCGCCTGCCCAGCGCGACCGTGGGGGAATCCCGTATGCTGTCGCGCGGTGGAGAGTTCCTTTTGAGTGAACGCGGGCAACGCATCGACGTGTACCAGACGCGCGCCCTCCAGGACTATCGCGGATTCTCCCAGCGCGATTACGGCCGGCCGGAGCGCGACATGCGGCGCGGGATGCTGCCGCCCAAACTGGCGCTCATGATGCTCAACCTGGCCGACCCGGAAGGCGGGGGAATGGTCGTCGATCCCTTCTGCGGCGCCGGAGGACTCCTGGCGGAGGCGGTAGTCCACGGCTGGACGGCGTGGGGCGGCGATGTGGACGAGCAGGCCATTGCCGACGCGCGCGCCAACCTCACCTGGCTCTCGCAGGCGCGGCCCGAGCTGGCTACCCGCTGGAAAGTGCGCGTCGCCGACGCTCTCACCCTCACTCAGATTCTGGCCCCGCTGTCGGTTCGCGCCATCGCCACCGAACCCTACCTGGGACCGCCGCTCTCCAAGCGATTCTCTGCGGATCGAGCCAAAGAGGAAGTGGAACGCCTGCGCCCCCTGTATGCGGCTTTCCTAGGCCAGGCGCGGACCGTGCTGGAACCGGGGCGGCGACTGGTCCTGACCGCGCCGGTCTGGATCACGTCCCAGGCAGCGGTCGAGCTGACCCTGGCGCGGGAGATTTACCTGGCGGGATTCTCGCCGGCGCCGTGCCTGCCGCGCGCTGCGCTCTACCAGCGGCCGGACCAACGCGTGGCCCGCCGGGTGCACTGCCTGGTCGCGTGAAGGGAATGGGACCTATGGGACGTATGGGACCCATGAGACCCATAGCGCAGATGGCGTGCGCACGACCCATAGGTCCCATGCGTCCCATAGGTCCCATTCCGCGCAAAAAACGCTTGACGCAACTGGGATTATGGGTAGATTACCCGACGCTTTAGAGACGGGCGGGCATCGCCCAAGAGAGGAAAGTGCGTCATGTCGAAAGTCAAGGGCGGAGGCGGCAAGCAGAAGAACGGCCGCGACAGCCATGCGCAGCGCCTGGGCGTGAAGGCCTTCGGCGGACAAGTGGTCACCGCGGGCAGCATCCTGGTGCGTCAGCGGGGCACGCAGGTGTGGCCGGGCCGGAACGTGGGCATGGGCGGCGACAATACCCTGTTCGACAAGATCGACGGGCAGGTCAAGTTCGAGTCCTACGGCGGGCGCGCCCGCCGCGTTTCCGTTTACGCCAGACCGTAGTTGCGCAGCGTGCTGCGCGGCCGTAATCGCGCAGCGCCTCGCCCCGAGTAGGCCAAAGGTCGCATCGCGGGGTACTGCGCCCGGCAGCAAGCCGCCGCACTCCACATCAAAATGACTCCATCCCAGGCGGAAGCCGTTCTCTCGCGCGTCGCGCAACATGCCCAGTTAGAGGAAGGCGCCGCCGGCGTGCGGCGCTGTTTTCCACCCTCTCGCAAGTCGAAAATGCACGACCCGCAGGCTGGCGCAGCGCACCTCCTTCCTGCCCGTGGTCGCGGCGGTGCGACGCGAGCTGGAAAGAGGGCCTGCTCGTGCGCGAGGCGGGCATGCGACTCTCTGGCGGGCGAGAACTGGCCGCCACCCTCGGCCTCTCCGGCGCCGCCTTGGACCCCCGCTGCGCCTCATGCGACGGCACGGGCATCGCGCTGCCGGAAGTCTGGAAAGAGTTGATCGACGACCTGGCGCCCGCCTTCCAGCGCCGTCCCAGCGTGGATCCGGCGCTGGACCAGTCGCACGGCACGCTGGAGACCGCCCTGCGCCGCGCCGCCTACCTTCTCTCGCAGGGACTTCTACTGGGCAAACGCCTGCTCGTTTTGGGCGACGACGACTTCACCTCGCTGGCGGCGGCGGCGCTGGCGGGCAAAGTCGCCCCCACGCAGACCTCGCTCACGTCCATTCAGGTACTGGAGATCGACGAGCGCTACCTCTCCCTCTTGCGCGAGGACGCGGAGCGGCGCGGCCTGTCCCTTGAGACCCAGCTTTATGACGCGCGCGAGCCGCTGCCCGACGCCTTGCATCGCCGCGCCGACGTTTTCATCACCGATCCTCCCTACACGCTGGAGGGACTGTCGCTGTTCCTGTCGCGCGGCCTTCACGGGCTGGATCGCAGCCAGACGCGCGACGTGCTGCTCTCCTATCCGCAGCGGCCCCCCATCCAGAACTGGGAACTCCAGTACGCCATGCTGGAGCTGGGGTTGTCCATCCTGCGCGTCTTTCCCGGCTTCAACCGCTACCACGGCGCGGCCATGCACGCCAATGTGAGCACGCTCTATCACTTGCAGGTCACGCCCGCCGCCTCCCCCTTGCACCAGGGCAAGTGGAAGCACGCCATCTACACGGGCGAGCATCGGCCCGCCACACGCTATCGCTGCAAGGGCTGCCGGCACGAGGTGCGCGTCGGGCGGGACGGCGAGTTCACTACCGTGCGCGACCTGAAGAGCGCCGGCTGCCCGGAGTGCGGCGGGAGAGTCTTCCTGCGCGTGGGCAAGTAGGGACAGGCGCCGATTTCGCTTGTGACATTTTCGCATCATGCGGAAGATTCGCGCGCGAAATCGGCGACTGTCCCAATTTCAATCACAGGTTGATCTGCACGTAGCCGTAGCGCAGGAGCGGCGAGAGCGTCAGGAACACCCCCAGGATGGTAATCAGCACGGCCGAGAACACCGGCAGGATGCGCTGCGAAAAAAACCCCTCGCCCACGTGATGCTTGTCCAGAAACGACTTGGCCGTCACCATCAGGATACCGATGGTCATCAGAACCAGCGCCAGCCCCACGCTGAAGGAGAGAATCAGCGAGAAGCCGAAGAGAAACAGCCCCTGGCTCATGGCGATCAGAAGTACCACGATGGCGCCCGGACAGGGGATGATCCCGCCGGTGATGCCCAGGACCAAGAGCTGACGATAGGAGACGCCGGCGGGAATCTCGTGCGTATGCCCGCCCGGGCCGTGCGTATGCGTGAGGCCGCCGTGGGAATGCCGGGGCCCGTGCTCATGGCCGTGCCCATGGACGTGCGCCGGTCGGCCCAGGGGGTTGTACCAGCGATAGAAGATCAGCCATATGCCCAGGATCAGGATGATGAATCCCGAAAGAATCTCGATCCATTTGAAGACGATCGCCTCGGAAAAAATCTCCCGCAGGAAATAAATCCCCGCCCACATGAGAAAGACGCTGCCGGTATGCGTGATCGTGACGATCACGCCCAGCATGGCGGCGTCCCTGATGGTACCGCGCTCGCCGATGAGGTAGGCGGCGACGACGGTCTTGCCATGGCCGGGTTCCAAGGCGTGCCAGGCGCCGAAGATGAAAGACAACCCCAGCGCGATGGCAAAGAACCAGCCGCCGCGATGCGGGTTTTTCATCAACTCGATCAGCTTGTCGCTGGAGGCGGAAGGCCGCCCCATCTCGGGCCGCGCGGGCCGCGATTGCAGGACGGTCGCGGCAACCGGCTCGCCCGTGGTCGGATCCAAGCTGGTAGGCTGATAGATAGTCTCCCCCGCCAGCATGGTCACGACCGGCGTCGCCGGCGCGACCCAACCCTCGTTGTACAGCGGGGGCGAGTCGAGCGTGAACTCCCAGTAAACCTCGCGGTCGGTCATGTACTCGATGGCGGGCACGTTGAAGAGATTGATGTGCGACAGCCGCTCCCGGATGCTGTCCTTGGTGATGACCACTCCCGGGCCGGTCGTGACCGCGATCTGCTTCCAGCCGGTCTTGTCGGGGAAGTTCTGATCGATATAGTGCGCCTGGTTGGTGGGACCGACGCGCACGCTGGAGAGATCCACCTCCAGGCTGGCGGAGACGATCAGCGTAGGCGACGTCGGGTCGGGCACGACCAGACTGCGACGCGTGAGCACGAATCGCACCGGCACGTCGCTGATGTCCATGAAGAGCTTTTCCAAGAGCTCCTTCTGCCGAGTGTCCAGGTAGTGCAGCCGCTCCGCGTCGGTAATCACCTGGTCGCCGTTGGGATCCAGGTAGGTCAGTTCCGTGAAGGTGGGAATCTCGGCGAAGTCAATGTAGTAATTAAGCACGATCCTGTCGCGCTCGAAGTGAAAGAACGAGTACTGGTTGACGCTGAAGTTGCCCAGCGGATGGGACCACACTGCCGGGGTCAGCAGTGTGGCCAGCAGCAGAACGTTGAAACCGGCACGAATCGAGCGGATGTCCACGCTTTGAGTCCTCCTCGTAGTCACACCGCGCACTACTCGCAAATATTTAGTAGCACGCATCACCACGGGTCGTGTTACTATAGCCCCCGCGTTCCTGGCCGTCAAGACCGAATGTTTACACCACGGTAGCAAACAAGTATTGTCGACTCACAGGGAAGCAGGTGGACCATGAATGCACGACAGGCCATGACATGCGCGGCGCTTGCCGCGGCCGTCTGCGGCTGCGGAACACGGACGGAGTATGTTGCACCGCGACCCTCCGCGCAACCTCCGGCGCGACATGAAGCCTGCTGGACCAGGGAGCCCATACGCATCGACGGCCGCATGGAGGAAAGCGTCTGGAAGCAATGCACGCCGATTCTCCTCAACGCCCTGGAGCGGCGCGGGCAATCCAACACAGATGTCCGCATCGCGTGGGGGCGTGAAGCCATGTATCTCTTCTTCACCTGCGCCGATCCCGACGTCTGGGGCACGCTCTCCGAGCACGACGGCAAACTCTGGGAGGAAGAAGTGGTGGAAGCTTTCATCGACGCCGACAACGACGGCTTGGATTACGTCGAAATCGAAGTCAGCCCGAGAAACGTAACTTTCGACGCCTGGATCACCCGCTTTCCCCCCACGCGCGAGGAGATTCCCATCTTCGCGCGTTACGAGGCGGTCGGGATGAGAACCGCCGTCGTAGTGCACGGCACGCTGGAGGATCGAAGCGACCGGGACGAGGGCTGGGACTGCGAGATCGCCATTCCCTGGAGCGCCTTTGAGGAGACAGGCGGCCGGCCGCCGAAAGCGGGCAGCGCCTGGAGCGGGAACTTCTTCCGCTGCGACCTCTCGCATGGACAAGGCGAGTACCAGGCCTGGATCCCGGTCCGCGGCAGCTTCCACCAGCCCGACCGTTTTGGAAACATCGTGTTTTCGGGCGGGAACTAGACGCCATGCGGCACCTTTCAAGATCACGCCGATCGTCGTCCTGATCACGCTGCTCAACCTGGCGGCGCTGGTCGCGGTACGTTACGATGTGCTTTCGTATCCGCGGCGGACGGCGGCGGGAAGTGCTTGAGGTGCAATCGGCTGGAGCGCGCGCCGCATCGGCCGCGAGCTGGCCGGCCTGGGGCTGGTGGAACGGCCCGAGCACTTCGAACTGGCGGCGCGATGGCAGGGCGTCGACGCCGACCTGCGGGCGGGACGCTTCGTACTTTCCCGCGACTGGAATCCGCTGGAACTGGCCCGGCAGCTGCAGGAGAGCAGACGGCGCGAGATGGAGCGACTGACCGTCCCCGAGGGCAGCGGCACGCGCGAGATCATGCATCAACTTTACGCCGCCTGCGGCATCGCCCCCGCCAGCCTGGAGCGCCTGCTGACTTCCCCCGAGCTTCTGGCGCGGCATCACGTCGCCGCCGGCAGCCTGGAGGGTTATCTTTTCCCCGACACCTACGACGTGGCCGGATTGGGCGTCAGTGACGCCACGCGCATCGTCCTGCGCATGTTGGAGCGGTTCGAGTCGGCCGCGCGAGAAATCGGCCTGGCGACCGACGCCAACCCACCGGCGGGGCTTTCGCGCCACGAGATGGTGACGCTGGCGTCCCTCATCGAGCGCGAGGCGCGCGATCCCTCGGAATTCCCCCTGGTCGCGGCGGTGTTCTACAATCGACTCTCGCGCGGTATGCGGCTGGAGTCGTGCGCGACGGTCCTGTATGCGCTGGGACGGCGCGGCGGCCCCCTCCTCTTCTCCGATCTCGGGGTGGATTCGCCGTATAACACGTACCGGCGCGCGGGCTTGCCGCCCGGCCCCATCTGCAACCCGGGCCGCCGCGCCCTTGCCGCCGCGCTCTCCCCTGCCGCAACCGATGCGCTCTATTTCATTGCCAAGGGCGATGGTACGCATTACTTTTCCAGAACGTTGGCCGAGCACCGCTCCGCCCGGCGCCAACGGTAGGGGGGGGCCCTCCACCGGCGCCGTGTTGGCGGGTACCACCCATCTTACAGAAAGTTGGAGTCGATGAAGCGGACCCTGCGTTCGATTGAGCTGGTGAAGGAATACGGCGGCCGGCGCGTGGTCGATGCCGTGTCGCTGGAAGTGGAAAGCGGCGAGATCGTCGGCCTGCTCGGACCCAACGGCGCCGGCAAGACCACGACTTTTCGCATGATCGTGGGCCTGACGCGCCCCGGCTCGGGCCGGGTGCTCTTGGATCAGATCGACATCACGCGCTGGCAAATGCCGCGCCGCACCCGCCAGGGCGTCGGCTATCTCTCGCAGGAACCCAGCATTTTCCGCGGCCTCACGGTGCGACAGAACGTGCTGGCCGTGCTGGAAACCCTGCCGATTCCCGATTACGAACGCAAGCGCCGCGCCGATGATCTCCTGGAGCGCTTCGAACTGGCCCCGCTGTCCCATCAATCCGCGGCTTCGCTGTCGGGAGGCGAAAAGCGCCGCCTGGAAATATGCCGCTGCCTGGCCATCGAGCCGCGCTTCCTGCTTCTGGACGAGCCTTTCTCCGGCGTCGATCCCATCGCCGTCGCCGACATCCAGCGGCTGGTCGTCAGCCTGCGCAACGACGGCATCGGGATACTGATTACCGACCACTCGGTGCGAGAGACGCTGGAGGTGACGGATCGAAGCTATATCATGCACGACGGGCGGATTCTGACCTCCGGCCCCGCATCGGAACTCATCCGCGATCCGCGGGTGATTGCGAGCTACTTGGGCGAGAACTTTTATATGCGGGACTCCCGGCCCGCCAGCCAATCGTAATTTCAATCGTAACTCGCAATCTTGCTCGTGCTCGTGCATCGGAATCGATTTTCGATTACGATTACGATTGGGATTCGGATGATGCGCGGAATTATCAATATTCAGCTCCTCCCCCCTCGCCAAACCCTCCTCCTCGGAGTCTCCGGCGGGGGGGACTCGATGGCCATGCTCGACCTCCTGCGCCAGGGACAAAGCCAGCATGACTGGAAGGTTGTCGTCGCGCACGTCAACCACGGTCTGCGCGGCATCGAGTCCGACGCCGACGAGGCGCTCGTGCGCGACTACTGCGCGCAGCACAGCTTGCCGCTGGAAGTCAAGCGACTCGCCTCGCCGCCTTCCACCGGCGTGGAAGCCTGGGGGCGGCGCCAGCGACTCGCGTTCTTTCAGCAGCTGGCCGGGCGCGACCCGGGCAGCTGCGTTGTGTTGGCGCACCATGGACGCGATCTGGTCGAGACCATGCTCCTGCACCTTCTGCGCGGCTGCGGTCCGGCAGGACTGGTGGGAATGCGTCCGTGCACTGAAATCGACGGCGTCTCTGTCCTGCGTCCCATGCTCTACTGCCTGGCCGACTTCAAAGAGTATTGCCGCGACCACGGCGTGCCCTTTCGTGAGGACACCAGCAACCGCGATCTGGCGCCCCTGCGCAACCGCATCCGGCACGTACTGGTCCCGCTTTTCATTGAGGCGTGCGGGCCGGACTTCCTGTCGCGTTGGGTAGAGGTTGCGCGCCTCATGGCCCTCGAAGAGGACGCCTGGCGGGAGAAGCTGGCCCCGCTGCTGCAAGAACCCCCCACTGTGAGCGAGCTCTCAGCCATGCCGCGCCCGCTGCGGCTGCGTTTTCTCTACCAGCTCTTGCGACAACAGGCAAACTGGCCCGATCAGCGGCGCGTGCTGCTCGCCCTGGCCGACAAACTGGAGGACCCCGAGCCGCAATGGAGTCTGTCCGTCGGCGGCGGCTTCCGATTTGCGCGGCGATACGAGACTTGGTCTCTTTCGCGTGCCGAAGCGCCCACCGGCGACTGGTTGTGCACCGCCCGCGGCTGGAGGCATTCCACCCGCAGCTGGGAGATTCACAGGAGCGAGATTGAGGCCGTGGATGTGCATCCACCCGACGCCTGGACCGCTTACCTGGCGCCCGGTGGACATATCGCCGGCCTTTGCGTCCGAACCCGGCGCCCGGGCGACCGCATCCGACTTCTGGACGGCAGCACGCGCAAGCTTAAAAAGCTGATGATCGATGCCCGTATCCCCTTGGAGGAGCGTCGGTGCTGGCCGGTCGTCGTCTTCGGCGATCAGGTCGTCTGGGTTCCGGGCCTGGCCCGCTCGGACGCCTTCCTCCTGCCACCCGCGGGCGGACCGGCGGTTGTCTTGGCCGCCACGGGAGGCCTGGTTCAACGGCGAAAGGGCAATTGACAGCCC
>JABTUV010000020.1 GCA_015075175.1 bacterium | reverse complement strand
GGGGGCGTCGGAAGCCAACATGGGACCCACGAGACCCATGGGACCAATGAGAGCAACACGGCGCTGCGCAACTACGGGCGGTCGCGCCGCTCCGCCAAGCGCCGCTCGACCTCCGCCAGCGAACGCGACAGGCCCGCCAGGTCCTCCTCGGCCCGCGCCAGCCGCTCGTTCGTGCGCGCCGCAAAACGGTCCATCTCGCGCGACCATCGCGCCTCCGGCGGCCTCCCGGTCAACCACCCGGTCAAGCGGCGCCAGACGCGGGGTAACGAGGCCGACCTCATGCCGCCGGCCCGCCCGCCCGCGCGGATTGCGCCGCGACCAGATAATGCTGATGGCCCGCGTATTCCACCAGCCGCGCCAATTGCGGCCGCAGCCGCATCACTTCAGAAAATCCCCGGCACTTGAAAGTCACCAGGTCGCCACCCGCCGACAAGCGCGACTCGGACAGCCCCAGCTGCCGCAACAGTTCCGCCGCCCGCGGCTCGCGGAAATTGCCGTACACGCTGATCTCGCAGCGCGCCTCGTGCACGTAGCGCCGCACCGCCAGGATTTTCCGCTGCAGGTAAAAGATGCGCATCCATTGCCGGTTGATCTCCAGCGAGACGTCGGGGGCCTTGCGGATCATCTGATAGAACGTGTAGACGGTGCGCGCCCAGACGAGCGTGACCTCGGCGCGCTCGGGCTCGCGAGGAGCCTGGGCGGCAGTCTCCTCGGGCGCCGCCGCCGCCGGGCGCGCCGCCGGCAGGTACAACTCGCCCCGCTCCAGCCGCGCCAACTGCCCCCGCGACAAAAGCTGATCCACCCCCGACAGGACGATGATCGCCTTCTCGCCCAGCCGCCGCGCCAATTCGTGCTGCAGGATGCCCGGCTGCTCTTCTACGGCGGCCAGAATCTTGCGGTACAAGGCCTCCTCGCGCGACAGCTTGGGCCGGTACTCCTGGCCCGCAAGCACCTGCGGCGAATAGGCCGAGCCCCGTTGCGAAGCAAGCTGGACTTCCACCGGTTGCGGGCGCGTGGGCGGCTTACGCGACGAGGCGGCGCGCTTGACGGTTCTTTTCTTGTCGTTCAATTCCAAACTTACTCTCTGCTCTGGACAGCGCGGGCATCCTGCCCGTGCTCGAGCCGGGGTTCCCGGATAGGCGCCGAACTGACCTCAATATAGCCGGGGTATCCCTCGCATTGAACCCAATTCTTGCCGATGGCCAGGATTTTGTAGCCGGCGACCACGTCGCCCACGTGATAGACCTCGCCCCCAATCAGCGCCGCAACGTTGGAACCGATCTCAAGTGTACCCTCCAGGCGAAACGGCGTCGTCCTGGGAACGTTCGCGGCCGCGGGGGGACGCAGCGTCGGCGTGGGCGCGGGACGGCTCTCGGGTGGTGCCAGGTTGGGGCGGCGCAACTCCGGCGGGGGCGTCGCACGGCGCATCTCGCGCACGTCCCGACGCAGGCTGGGCCAGCGTCTTCCAGCAGTTGGTCATTCGGTCGGGCGCGCGGACGTGGCCGCGACCACGACGATGGTGGGAGCAACCTGGGGGACGCGTCAGGCCGACGAAGGTGCATCTGCGGGCAGCGCGGGCACCGGCGTCGAGGGAGTGCTCTGCTCCCTCCATAACCACAGCGCCGCGGCCACGACCAGCGCGCCCGCGCCGGCGCCCGCCAGCACAAACCGCCAGACCGGCCGCTCCCCTCCCCGGCGGACCGGCGCGGGGTAATAGCCGCCGCCTGCGCGCGGACGCAGACCCTCGTGCCGCTGCTTGGCCAGCGCCTCGCGAATCGAGCTCACGGCGAGCCTCGGCGCAGCCGGGGTACCTGCGGGCCGGCCAGCGCCGCATAGAGAAAGATCCCCGTCTCCGGACCGGCCAGCCCGTCAACCTGGATGCGCGAACGCGCCTGAAACGCGCGCACCGCTTCTTCCGTCTGCTTGTTGAAGAAACCACTGGGCACGCCCGACAGGATGTTCAGCGCGGCCAGTCGCGCCTGCAGGAGCTTCACCTCGTCCCCGCTGGCCGAAAGCCCCAACGGTCGCTCGGGCACGGTGTCCTTTTCACAGAACACCAGCGCCCGCCCGAACCACATGCGATTGAGGCGCGTGGTGTCCAGCTTGCGCCGCCCCACCAGGGGATCACCGAGGACCAACCGACTCCCATCGACCGAAATCAGCGCGGCGTAGTTTGGCTCGGGCGAGTTGTCTTCGTAAAGTTCCAGCACGCACGGCAGGTTGAGCGAAAACAGGCGGGTGAGATTGGCGTCCAGTCGCACCAGGCATAGCGGGTCCCAGTTCTCCTCGATGGGATTTTGAGCGCGCGCGTCCGGACGGCTGAAATACTCGCGATAGCCGTCTTCCAGCGAAGAAAGGTCGAATCCCCACAGTCCCAGCACGGTCAGGAGCGAGGCGTGGAGGGTTTCGCCGCGCGCGCCGCAGCGTAGAATCTGGTTCACGTCGAACTGTCCCGGCGTACCCGGCGCGTTGGCGATCTCCTCCTCGGGCGTGGGTGTGGGCGTGGCCGTGGGTTGCGGCACGGGCGTGGGAGTCGGTTCGGGCGGCGCCAAGGCGACCACGACGGCGGTCGGCGTGGCGGTGGGACCCACGGCGACAGCGGGTCGTCGCGCGGACCTCGGCAGTCGCCGCCGGCTGGCCAGCATCACCGAGCGCTCATTGGGATCGTCAGGGCGCGCGCCGACCATCGTCTGGCTCCGCCGCCGCGCATCTACGACCGCCAGCGGCAGGCAGTTCCGCCCTCAATACGGATAGAGGAGTAACCCGCGATGAGGACGGCGCGCTGCGGCCACGCCCGCCGATCAGCCAGCCCGCTCCTTCAGGGCAGCGTGGCTGGCCCCGTGCGTGGGACCGACTCCGTTGCGCCTTCTTGACGATGTCCGCGATCTCGCAGGTCCTCACCGTAGCCCGTCAGGGCGCGGTCACGAATCCGCGTTGATCATGCGCGGGATGCCCTTAGGCTGTAAATCTCGTCCACCGCGCCCTCAGTAAGCGATTTCGCCGCTGACGGCCGCTGAGGCGATGCAGGATGTCTGCGCCGTCTCCTTGCGGTTCATAGCGTTGATGTGGTGACAGCGCACGGTGGTACGCTGCCGGAGTTGCCGCAGTTCGCGCCGCTCCAGCTCGCGCAATTCGGGTTGTCCTGGTACGATCTGGATCAGTAGCGCCGATCTCCGGGTTGAGGCTAAGTGCGAATCTGTTCCCGGCGTCTAATCAGGAGATTCTGCGCCTCGTCGATCGCAACACCACATTGCAGCCCTGCAGTGCTGCTCGATGGGAAAGGTCGTTGACGTGTCAGGGCTCCTTCGCAGCAGCCGCCGGCGTCGATGTAGAGCTCTTCGTTGATGGTTCGGGCAGTTCGACGTCGGAGGAGGGATTGAGATGAGGGCGATCTTGGTATCTTCAGGCTCGCCCGTGGCGCGCGGCAGAGGGTGGTCTTGCCGGCGCCACCCCGCCCGGTAATCTCGATGTTGCCGCTCGCGGATGCCGTAGCGTAGATGTCGAACGCCTCGGCGTGTTTCTCAGTGAAAGAGAAACTCCGGGTCAGGGTCCATGATGAGTTTTCTTTCAGGCCGTAAAACCTCAACCCTCCGGCGGGCGTGACCGTAATCTCGCTCTTGCCCATAATCTGGCTCTTGCTCTTGATCGTACTCGACCCTCGATTACGGATTACGAGTGATCACGAATCCGCAATCGTCATCCAGGCCGGTTGGTTAGTCCACCACCACCAAGGTCCCAGGGCGCCCTGTGGACTGCGCTGGCTGGCCGGCGCGTCATTATATCCCGCGCCGGCAGGATGCCCAGCGGTGCGGCGCAATCGTCAGGCGCGACGGGCCGGAAAACTCCCATTTACAATAACGCTGTAGCCTGATTTTTACGTTATTTATAGAAGTATGGTGGAAATCACTCAAAGTCAAAGGAGATTTTGTTTGACCCGACAACTCGGCAGTGTTAGCTCAAATTACCGATCGACCATCCGGTTGCGACAGTTCCAGGCCAGGGCAGCGGCTGATCGGTTCGTGAAAACGATGAGCAGGGCCGAACGCCTCGTCACGCTGGGACGGATGCGGATCGTCGCCTCCACCCAGATGCGGCTGCTCCTGGAGATTGAGCTCGCATCAGCTATCTGTCACTTGCGGGTATTTGCCGGCGATCGTGCGTAGGTGCAGGACGTGGTGGTGGCGGCGGACTCGATCTCGATCATGCAGGCGACGCCGGATGGCGCAGGTGTCGATCAATGGCCTCGGAGGGACTCACGGACGAGGGTGGTGCGCACGCTGCGTACGCCTTCCAGGAAGGGGAATGTCGCAGGGCCAGCATTTCAGGCGGTCGCCCGATCGCCATCGCGGACACCTCAGGGAGACCGGACGCTTCGTGCGACGCAAGGCGGACCACGCCCGCCCGCGCCATCACCGTGCCCATCACCTCCAGCGCCGGCAGCTGGGCGTCATCGTGGAACATACGCATTAGAAAGACGAGTTCGACAGAAAGCGGCATCAGGCTCCGGCCATCATCGTAGCCAGGCGGCCATCTCAATCACGGCGCTGGCACCACGAGACCCTCTCCGCCCGCCTGCGCCGGCTCCTCCATCGCCCAGGAGATCAGCGGCGTCTTAGTCTCGGCCCAGAAGATGAAGCGATCCTCCAACTGATGTTAGACTGGCATCGTCGGTACTGGGTGCGGACGTCTGCTCGATCATGCTCCTGGACGAGGAAGGCGCACTTGTCGGTGACTGGCGGCGGGGACTGCCGGAGGCCAAGGGGTGCGTGCCCGTCAACTCGGCATCTCCGGCTACGTGGCGCGCGAGCAAGCGCTCCTGGTCAAGTCTCGATGAAGACCCGCGCTTCGAGGCCGCCGCATAAACGCTACAGCACCGTCGCTGCTCTCCGTGCCCTCATCGCCCGCAGGCATGATCAACGTCATCAACGTGAACACCACAAGGGCCATCCTGGGACCGACCGACAGGTCTGCAGCCATGTTTCGCCCAGCAGACCGCCATCGCGCTGGAAACGCCCGCCTCTACAAGCGGGTGATGCTAGCGCTCCAGACGCCATCACGGCATTCCACAGCCATCGCAGTTTAGAACAGTTGGCCAGCCAACTTCGCCGCCAGACGCTACAGCATCGATGGCGCTGATTATTCATTGGATTAGCTAAGAAGGTCAACGGCCACTACGGACACCAGGTGGGCGACCGGTGCTGGCGCGGAGTGGGCGATGCTTTCGGGCAACGTGCGGGTGATGGACTTCGTGGCGCGCTACGGAGGGAAGTTCATGGTGATCCTGCCGCACTGCGCGTTGCCAGCGGCTGGGCAGGCAGGCGCATCGCGAGGAGCAGTGGAGCGGAGACGCTGGTACCGGCTTCAGGTTGCAGGTGACGCTGTCGGCAGGGTGGAGCCTTTCGGACAGCGGCCGCACGGCCGGAGGATTGATCCGGCTGACCGACGAGGCGCTGTGCAGGCCAAGGCGGAAGGGCGCAACTGCGTACGCGGCAGCGCGCCGCCGCTGCGCAATCCGGCATGAGAACCGCGTCGCCGCCAGGCTGCACCTGGCCATGGTCAGCCGGCAGCTGGAGGCGCGCGGCATCTCGATCCCGCCACGTGCTCTCGGCCATGCGCGTCGTGCCCCGCCGTCTCTTCATTGCGCCCCGCCGACCAAGATCAGGCCTGACTGACTATCCATCAACATCGAGGGACAGACCATCTCCGCAGCCCCACGTGGTCGCCGCGACGCTGGAGGCGCTGCGGCTGTCACTTCAACGCCAAGGTGTTGGGTGGGCGGGGGCAGCAGCTACCAGGCTACCGTCGCCGCCGGATGGGCGCGCGCGTGATCACGCTGGAATCCTGCCCCGGCTGTCGGGTTCGCCGCGGCAACCTGGCGGCCGCCGGTTATTCCGGCGTCAGGTCTGCGCCGACGGCTGGAAGGCTGGCCGGACGAGGGCGCCCTACGACGCCGTCATGCTGGCCGCCGCCGCTCCGCAATTCCCCGCCACTCAGCAACTCGCCGACGGCGGCCGCCTGGTGCCTCTCGGCGACCAGGTGCAGATGCTCACGCTTTACGAAAGCGCGGCCAGGAACGCATCGGTTACGCCTCTTTCCGGTAAGATACGTACCGCGGGGAACGGCGTGAGTGACTGTCATTTCGACCACCAGGAAATCCTGCAACCACAGGTAGCCACAAGAGGGCTGAAGATTTCTCCTGCGGTCGAAATGACAGAGATCGCAATGACGGCGTGCAGGGGACGCAGAGCTATGTGTTCCTTTGGTTCTCTCTTTATAATAGCCCGCAACCATGCAGCAACTCCGGCGGGAAGTGCGGTTTGTGACCACGCGGCTGGGCGCGATGATCCGCGAGCAGGCGGGCGAGCGGCTGTTTGAGCGCATCGAGCAGGTCCGGCTGCTGTCCAAGGCCATCCGGCAAAAGCAGGATCGGGCGGCGATTCGCGCCAAGCGGCGGCTGCTGTCGCGCCTGAGCCTGCCGGAAGCGCACCAGGTCGCGCACGCTTTCAGCCTCTTTTTTCAACTGGTCAATCTGTGCGAAGAGCGGGAGCGTATCCGGCATCTGCGGGCGCGGGCGGCTCCGCCGCAGTCGCTGGCCTGGCTGTTCTCCAATCTCAGGGCGGCCCGCGTGGCTCCCGAGGCGCTCGCCCGCTGCCTGGCGGCGCTAGAGGTCGAGCCCGTCCTCACCGCCCATCCCACCGAGGCGCGCCGTCGCACCGCGCTGAGCCATCTCATGCGCTTGGCGCGGGGCCCCGACTGGGACTTGGAGAATCCCGACTTCCGCGCCCGCCTGGATGAAATCCTGGAAGTCCTCTGGCAGACGCTGGAAGTGCGCGAGCGGCCCGTCACGCCCCTGGACGAGGTGGACAACGTCCTGTTTTTTTTCGAGCGCACCATCTTCGAAACCGTCGCCAACTTCTATCGCACTTTCGACGCCGAGCTGGCCGCCGCCTATCCCGGCATAGAGCGCACGCGTGAATTCCTGACCTTCGCCAGCTGGATCGGCGGCGACCGCGACGGCAATCCGTTGGTCACGCCCGAGGTCAGCCTGGCGGCGATGCAACGGCAGCGCGCGCTGATACTCGACTACTACCGGCGGCAGTGCGGGCTGCTCGTGGAGGAACTGAGCCACGCTCATCCGCTGGAATGGGAGCCGCGCCCGGGCCGGTTGGAATCGCCGCCCGCGGATTCCGTTCAGTTCTCCGAGGGCTTGCGGCGGCGGTTGCACGAACTTGGACGGCGACTGGGAACGCCGGGATTGTCGGCGGAGGAGTTCGTCGCGCAGTTGGAGTCGATGCGGGAGGAGCTGGGGCGGCGGCGGGCGCCGCGGGCCGCCGCGGGGCGCCTGACGCGCCTGGTCACGCAGGACCGCGTGTTCGGTTTCCATCTGGCCGAGCTGGACTTCCGCGACCATCACGACCGGCTGCACGCCCACGGCGGAGCGGCGGTCCTGGCGGAGCTGCGCGCGTTGCGCCGCCTGCAGCGCCGGCACTCGCCCGCCGCCGCGCATCGCTTCATTCTGAGCATGACCCGCGACGCCGACGACCTGCGGCGCCTACTCTCGCTGGCCCGTCGCGCCCGCCTGACCGAGGTCGACCTCGTGCCCCTCTTTGAAACCATAGACGACCTGGAACGCTGCGACGCGGTCATGGCCGAGTTGTGGCAGGACCGGCGCTATCGCGCCCACCTGGCGCGCCGCGGCGACGTTCAGGAAGTCATGCTGGGTTATTCCGATTCAACAAGGACGGCGGCTACCTGGCGGCAACTGGTATCTCTACCGCCAGCGGCGCCTGGCAGGCTGGCCGACGAGTGCGGCGTGCGCCTCCGCCTTTCACGGCAAGGGCGGGACCATCGACCGCAGCGGCGGTCCCGGCCATCGCATCCTGCGCGCGCAACCTTCGCCGCTCGGCGGCCTGATCCGCATCACCGAGCAGGGCGAGGTGGTCTCAGTCAATTCCGATCCTTCCTGGCCCAGCGCAACCTGGGCAGCTGACCAGCGCCGTAATCGCCTCGAATGTCTCTCGAGGCCCGCGCCAGGTCGCGGCCCGGATGCCGGCCGGCGTGCCCGTCCAACAGCTGGCGCGCGCTGCGTTCTCCCCGCGCCACTTCCTCGGGAGGGAAGAGCTCGACCAGGGCGGCGACCGAGCGCTCCGGCGTCTCCCAACCCTGCCGCACGCCGGCCCAGTACACCCCGCGCGTCAGCGCCCCCGGCTGCTCGTCCAGGACGTAGTGATCGATGAGAAAGCGCAGAATGTCCCAGAGGACGCCCAGGGTAGTTATCTCAGAGGCGTAGATGGGGGGGGAGCTGTCGCGCGCCGCCGCCCGCGCGCGCAGCCGTTCGGCCAGAAGCCGGCCCGCGGCCGCCTCCGACTCCGCGCCGGCCACGATGGCGTCGAACTCCAATTGTCGCCGCGCCCGCGCCGACACCGCAAAGCCCAGCGGATAACAGGCGTAGTCCGCCGCCGGCGCCATCGCTCGGGCAAGTGTACTGACGTGGGCGACCATCGATCCTCTTTCCCCCAAGCCGGTGATTCGTGGACGCGGGAAGACCGGTCGAGAGACAAACCGACGTGCACCCCCGCTCATCCGCAGCGACAGCCGCTGCCGTTCGTCATCTTAATCGTGATCGAGCGCGATCACGAACAACGAACTTTCCTTCATGTTATGAACCACCCCAGCGAAAGTCAAGGAATTGGGGATCGGCGGGTGCAGTCGCTAGAATTCTCGGCTGCAAACCGCGCGGACCTGCGCCAGCAAGTCGTCACGGTTCCGGTGGAATTGAGCTGTCATTTCGACCGAAGGGAGAAATCTCTCCCGCCGTCACCGTGGGGCGAGTGCGAGGTAGAAGATTTCTCCCTTCGGTCGAAATGACAGCGTGCTTCGGTCGAAATGACAGCGTGCTTCGGTCGAAATGACAGCGTGCTTCGGTCGAAATGAGGGATCTTCTTTCCCATCGGTTGACGCGACGGGAATCTCGCGCGAGGTTCGCGCGACCCTTGAGCGGCGTGCGCGGCTTGACTTGTTCCAGCGTCTTTCTTACCATCCCGCCATCACCGTGCGATGCCGTGGTGGATGCAACGTGCAAGGGTACAAACCAAATGGCTTACTTCGACCTTGAGGAATACGGCGACTACTGCGTGGTGCGCATATTTCTTGGCGTGATCAGCCTGGATTACGTGGAGGAGCTGGAGCGGCAGTTGGGGGGCGTGTTGGCGTCGGCGACAGGGAACATCGTGCTGGACCTGGGAGATGTGGAGGGGGTGGCTCCGGAGGCGCTGTACGCCTTCAATCGGGTGCGCCTGGCGGCGAGCGAGCAGAATCGCGAGGTGGCCATCGCAGCCGCCGGACCGGAGGTCCTGCAGGAGATTCGCGCCATGGGCCCCGCGTTCACCGTACCCTGCTACTCCACGTTGGATGAGGTCTTCCAGAAGCAGTCCGCGCTCGAGCTTTCGGCGGTCGGGCCGGCCGCGGGACAGCTCTTCTGCGACCGCCACGACTGCGTGTTCAACAAGGTGCTGTCGCGGGAGGACGCGCGCCACGTGTGCACGCACGAGTACGCGCAGATGATCGGCAATCCGCGCAGTTGCAAGTATTTTCGCGTCAACTGGGTGGAAGTAGCGGGGGAGACGGACGCGCGTTTGGGACTGCCGTCCAAGGCCGGCGGCACGAAGAGGGAGGAGGCGCCGGCTCCGCCGCCGATCGCCGTACGGACGATCTACGAGATCGACCACGCGCAGGGACCGCTGGACCAGGCGCCGCCGGCGCCGCGGATGGCCGCGCCGGCGCCGCCGAGGGCGCCCGCCGAGGCGCCCTCCGCCGTGGTCAAGCGCTACATCGAGGCCGCCAACAGCATGAACTTCGAGGCCGAGGCGGACTGCCTGGCGCCCGCCCTCCTCGGCGGTTCCCGCCAGGATTACATACGCAGGCGCCGCGAGGTCTTCGAGAACCTGGCCCGGAGCGGCCCCGTCCCGCAATACTATTTCCTGCGCCTGCACCGCGAGAACGTCATCGAGGGCGAGAAGGCGACCGTGGACTGCGTGCGCGGCGAGGTGGACAGCCTGGGCCGGCGCGAGTTGCGCCAGGTCTTCCGCCTCGCGCGTCTGGGCGACAGCTGGAAAATCACCTCGATTTCCAGCGGCGGCCACGGGCCGCGGCCGCTCCCGCGCCGCCCCAAACCGAGGTGACGGTGAACGAGCCGACCCCTCCCCTCGACGTCTCCCTCATCATCCCCGCCTACAACGAGGAGGGACGCATCCTCCTGACCCTGCGCGCTTATCTCCTGTCGCTGGAAGACCGTTGGGGCGAGAACTTCGAGTTGATCGTGGTGACCAACAACTGCTCGGACAAGACGCCGCAACTGGTCGCGCCGCAGGCAGCATCATCCGGCTGATTCCGTGGACATTCTCGGGCGCATCGGCAGGGCGGGGCGATTCTGGGGATTCTGCCGCGCGCGCGGGCGCGTCTGGCTGTTCGCCGACGCCGACGGCAGCACCGACGGCGACAGCCTGAATCGTCTGGCCGAGGAAGTGCTGGCGGGAGCGGATGCGGCCATCGGCTCGCGCTGGCTGCCCGACTCGATCGTGCCCTTGCGGCAGCCCTGGCCGCGGCGGCTGGCCTCGCGCGTCTTCAACCGCCTCGTGCGCCTGCTTTTCGGTTGGCGCATCCGCGACACGCAGTGCGGCGCCAAGGCGTTCTCAGCCGACCGGCTGCGGCCCCTGCTTGCGCATATCAAGAGCCGCGGCTGGACCTTCGACGTGGACGTCCTCTGGACGCTCTCGCGCGCCTGTCCCGACGCCGTCATCCGCGAGGTCCCCGTGCGCTGGAGCGACTCCTCCGGCAGCCGCGTCCGCCTGCACCGCGACGCTCCGGGAATGATCTGGGACCTCTTGAAACTGCGTTTCGGGAAATGAAAGCCCTCTCCCCGCGGGAGAGGGTTGGGTGAGGGGGATGCGACGTATAGGACGTATGGGACGGATGGGTCTCACATGAACTCTACGCTCTCCGCGTCGCTGCGCGAGCTCTCCCCGGCCTCCACTATGGCGACCACATCCAACAGCCGCCGGATTTCATAGCGCGGCTCCATGCCTGCGGGGCGCGGTTTCGCCTGCGGATTATACCACACGGACACGATTCCCGCGCGATTGGCGCCGTCGATGTCGTCGCGCGGATGGTCGCCGACGAACAGCGTCTCCCCGGGCCGCGTCCCCAGCCGCGCCAACGCGATCTGGAAGATCAACCGATGCGGCTTGCGCACGCCGTAGGTCGAACTGCAAAGGAAAACGTCCAGCAGTTCGTACAGTCCCAGCGCCTTCATCTCTTCGGCAAGCAGGGAATGGGAAAAGAACGTATTGGAGAGCATGCCGGTGCGCGCGCCCAACGACCGCAGCGTGCGCAGCGTCGCCTCGGCGCCCGGTTCCGGTTCGGCGCTGACCGCGGCGGAATAGAAGAGCCGCTCCAACTCGGCGCCCTCGCAGTCGGTCAAGATGCCGTTGGACTCCAAGAGGGTGGTGAGAAACTGGCCGCAGCTGATTTCCAGGTCGCAATCGTCGCGGCGGGGCAGGAGTTCCTCGCGCAGGGCCTGGCCGGAGGCGATGAACTCCTCCAGAGCGGGCGCGCCGGGGACCGCAAGCCGCGCGTAAAGCTGCGAGAGGCCGGCCGCCACGTCGAACCGCGCGTCGGTCGTCAGCGTCCGTCCCTTGTCGAAAAGCACGGCGCGGATGGGCATGGCGTCACCTTTCGGGATGCAACATCCCGATTTTCTGGACCAGGTGACGCAAGAAGCGCGGAGAACGCCCGCCCTCCTCGTGCTCCGCCCACTCCAGCGGCGGGGGGGCGTTTCCCGCGTCGGGCGCGCGTTGCGGCTGCTTGCACCATTCCACGAGCGGCTGCATGGCGATGGTGTCGGTATAGGCGCGGGCGAAGAGCGCCCGGCCGGCCTCTCCCATGGCGCGGCGCACGCCGGGATCGTGCACGAGCGAAAGGATGGCGGCGGCGCCGGCGCGCGCGTCCCCGAAGGGGAAAAGCCGCGCCGCCCCCGCCGCTCCCGCCCCCCGGGCGATCTCCGGTCCCTCCGTGCACACGATGGGCACGCCGTATTGCAGCATGTCGGTCATCCGGTTGCGCGCGCCCAGAAGCGCCTCGTAGCAGTCGCGGTCCACGCTGATGCCCGCGTCCGCGTCGCGATAGCATCCGGGCAGGTCCGAGCCGGCAATCCAGTCCAGGAAATGGAAGCGCGCGGCGTGCCGGCTCGCCTCCGCCGCGCGCTTGAAGGCGGGATAGGTCAACTCGTCATAGCCGTCCAGCGTGCCGCCGGTCGAGACGTAATGCAGGCTGTCCGCCGCGTCCATGGCCAGGAGAACCGCCTCCAGCATGGTGTCGCCGTCCAGCCAGGTATTGTAGCCGCCGCTCCAGAGAAGGATGAAGGCGTGCTCAGGCACGACGGCGCCGCGCAGGTGGAAGGCGGAGCCGGCCGGCGGCTCGGGAGCGCGCGCGTTGGGGACCGCGTCGATCAGCCGGCATCCGGCGGTGCGATGCGACAGTCGGCCCGCCAGCGACAACTCACCCACCAGCGCGTGCAGTTGCGGCGTGGAACACGTCGAGAAATGGTCCGCGCGCAGGAGAACCACCCGCTCCATGCGCCAGAAATGTTGCAGATAGAAGTCGTCGCCCGTCTGCGCCGCTTTCATCTGCGCCTCTCCCAGCGCAAAACCGTTCAGGTCCGCCCACAGGGGCAGGTCTCCGGCGCATTGGCACGCCCGCATGGCGGGAAAGAGGTTGACGCCCACCACCGCCTCCGGCGCCGCCTCGCTCAGCCATGCGCGCACGAAGTCGTCGTTGTGAAAATGCTCGACCTCGTCCACCGACATGTACATGATGCGGCCGTGCCGGCCGCGGCGGATTTCCGTGTCGCGGCGCAGGCGATTGTGGGCGCGCATGGTCAGAAGATGCACCTCGTGGCCGGCTTCGGCCAGGGGGCGGGCGAACTGCCACGCCCGCAGGCTGGTACCGTGCGTGCGGTCGGGATGCTCGATGGGCAGGGGCCCGACGCCCAGGAGCGCAATCCGGCTCACGCCTCGCCCCCCATCTCCGCCTTCCAGCGGGAAAGGAGTTGCAGCGCCTCCAAGGGCGAGAGCGCCTCGACGTCCAGCTCGCGCAGCCGCCGCGCCAAAGGTTCTTCGACCAGCGAGAAAAGCGACATCTGCACGCTGGCGGGCCGCCGCGAGTCCACCAGATGATCGCCCGCCTCCAGCCGTTGCAGGACGGTACGCGCGCGGCTGATCACGCTCTCGGGCACCCCCGCCAGCTTGGCCACGGCGATGCCGTAACTATGATCGCTGTGGCCCTTCTCGACGCGATAGAGGAAGCGCACGTCGCGCCCCTCCTCGACCACCAGCACGCGGTAGTTGACGACGCGCAGGAGGCGCTCCTCCAATTCGGCCAATTCGTGATAGTGCGTGGCAAAGAGCGTCTTGACGCCCACACCGCCGCGCTCGTGGAGATACTCGGCGATGGCCCAGGCCAACGAGACGCCGTCAAAGGTGCTGGTCCCGCGCCCGATCTCGTCCAGCACCACGAGGCTTCGGGGCGTAGCCTCGGCCAGGATGTGGGCGGCTTCGCTCATCTCGACCATGAAGGTGGACTGCCCGCCGGCCAGGTTGTCGCTGGCCCCCACGCGGGTGAAGATGCGATCCACCACGCCGATCCTGGCCCGTTTGGCGGGCACGTAGCTGCCGATCTGGGCCATGAGCACGATCAGGGCGACCTGTCGGATAAAAGTGGACTTGCCGGCCATGTTAGGGCCGGTAATCAGCATGAGCTGCTGCTGCCTGTTATCGAGACGCACGCCGTTGGGAACGAAGACATCGACGGCGGGGCTTTGTTCCAGTACGGGATGGCGTCCGTCGTCGATCTCGATCGCGCCGGACTCGTCGATGTCGGGGCGGCAGTAGTTGTGCTCCTCCGCCACGTCGGCCAGCGAGACCAGGGCATCCAGGCGGGCCAGGCGCGCCGCCGTCTCCTTGATGGCGGTCGCGCGCGCGGCGGTCTTCTCCAAGAGCTCCCGAAACAGCGCGTACTCCAGGCTCTCGATGCGCTCCTGCGCGCCCAGCACCTTGTTCTCATAGTCCTTGAGTTCCGGCGTGATGAAGCGCTCGGTGTTCACGAGCGTCTGCTTGCGCACGTATTCCGGCGGCGCCTTGTCGCGATGGGCGTGGGTGATCTCGATGTAGTAGCCGAAGACCTTGTTGTAGCTGACCTTCAGGCTGGGGATGCCGGTGCGACGGCGCTCGCGCTCCTGCATTTCGGCCAGGATGCCGTGGCCGTCGCGGCGGATGCTGCGCAATTCGTCCAGTTCGTCGTGGTAGCCCTCGCGGAAAAGCCCGCCCTCGCGCACCGAGAGGGGCGGCTCGTCCACCAGCGCGCGGTCCAGGAGGTCGGCGAGCTCGGTCTCGGGCGCCAGCGGTTCGCCGGTTGTGGCGTCGTCGTCGGCGACGGCGCGGCACAAGGGCGGATGCGACGAAAGAATCGCGTTGAGCGTGGGCAGGCGCGCCAAACTGCGGCCGATGGATACGAGGTCGCGCGCGTTGGCGTTGCCGAAGCAGACCCGTCCCACCAGCCGCTCCAGGTCGCCCATCTCCTCCAAGAGCTCGGCGACTCTCTGCCGCACCATCATCCTGTCGAGACGCAGGCCGACGGCGTCGCGCCGGCGGATGGTGTCGCGCGGATAAAGCAGGGGGCGCAGAATCCAGTGGCGCAAGAGCCGCGCCCCCATCGGGGTGCGCGTCCGGTCGAGCACGGACAGGAGCGTGTTGGTCCTGCCCGCGTCGCGCAGGTTGCGCACCAGCTCGAGGTTCCGCTCCGTCGCCGGGTCCAGCGCCATCGACTCGGCGGTGGTGTAATAGACCAGTTCGGCCAGATGGGCGGGAAGGTTCTTCTGGGTTTCCTCGACGTATTTGAGCAGGGCGGAGGCGGCGGCGCGGGCCATCCTGAGCAGTTCGGGCGCTTCGGATTCCTTTTCCGGCGGGAGGCTTTGCGTGACGTTGGGCAGGAGGCCGTCGAAGTGGGCGACGGGCCGACGGGTGATGGTGCACTCGAGGCGCCTGCGCAGGTCCTCTTCCAACGACTTGGGCGCGGCGGCGCCCTCGGGCAGGAGCACTTCCGCCGGCATGAGTTTGCCCAGCTCGCTCCAGAGTCGTTCCAAGGCGCGCTCGCCGCGCCAGGCGGCGGCGCGAAACTCGCCGGTGGAAATATCGGCGTAGGCCAGTCCCAATCCGTCCCACTGGCCCGCCTCGATGGCGCAGAGATAGTTGTCGCGCCGCGCCTCCAGCGCCTCCGCCTCCAAAAGCGTGCCCGGCGTCACGGTGCGCACTACCTCGCGCTCGACGATGGCCCGGCCCTTCTGCGGCTCCGTCATCTGCTCGCAAATGGCGACTTTGTGACCCGCGCGCGTGAGACGTTGCAGGTATCCCTGTACGGCGTGATACGGCACCCCCGCCAGGGGGACGGTCATGTTCCTGCCGATGTACTTCTTGGTGAGCGCGATGTCGCACACCCGGCTGGCGATGACGGCGTCCTCGCCGAAGGTCTCGTAAAAGTCGCCGATGCGGAAAAAGAGCAGCGCGTCCCCGCACGTCGCCTTCACGCGCAGGTATTGGTCGTACATGGGGGCATGCGTGGTGTTGGAGTCGCTTCTCAACGTGTCGTCTCACTTGCGTGACACTGACAATGTTTCCGAATCAAGCGGTCATTTGCCTTGCGATTGCCCAGTGCGTAAATGCTTCCAGGCGGATCGTCGATAAGGTCGCGATTCTTGAAGTCGGCGATAAGGTCCGCATCCTGCGTACAAAGCAGACGTACCTTGCCCACCCTCGCCAGCGCGATGACATGGGCATCATCGGACACGCAACTACCCGCCATGGATTCCTCCTCTCGACGGATGTCATCATCCGCGATGCGACGAGCAGCGCCCATTTGGCCCAGACGAGCAAGATACCTCCGCATGCTGCCCGACTCGAGGTATTCCCGCGTCAACTTGCCACCGAACACGAGCACCGTCCTCCTCGCTTCAAGAGCGTTGACGAGAGTAACGACGTCGGCATGGCGGTTCCACAGCTTGTGGCACTGATTGTTGTCGACGATGACGCACATTATCGCTGTTGCGATTTCGTCAGCAGTGCGACCTCCTCGTCCAGGAAAAACCGCCGGTATGACGGCGGTGCACCGATCAAGTTTCCAAGTGAGTCAAACGTAAGTTCATGCACGGTCGTCTCCAGTCCGTGTTTTTCGAAATACAGGAAGCAGACGCCCTCGCAAGGGACTGTGCCGCGTGCAATCTCCAGGCGCACACGGTCCAGGATATGATCGCTGTGGGTTTCGATCACAAGCTGCTTCTTCTCGGCGACGGACATTTGAACCAGCAGCGTGGCGAGCGCGGCTTGCGCCTGCGGATGCAGGTGCACTTCAGGCTGCTGCATGAGGATCATGGATCCCTTGGGCGCGCGCATCGAGTCCACAACGATGGGCAGCGATTGGCTGACTCCGTATCCGACGTCGGTAAGATTGAAGGGGCGGCCGGCTACGGAAACCAGCACCTGGAAGGGGTCCCCGGGGCGTTTTCCGAGTTTTTTTACGGTAACACTCCTGAACAACCCCGAGATTTCGCCGAAATGGCGAAGAGCCGCGATCAGGTCTTTGGCGCCGCGGCCGTTGGCGGGACTCTCGAAGTACTTGTACAGAATGTATGGAACGTGATCACCTTCGGGCGTGAAATCGTCCTTGAAGCGGTCATAGGTTCTTTCCGGCTTGGTCCGAACCGGGGCCAGCGAGATGGTTGGAATGAACCTGGGCGTCAACAACTCGTCCAGCATCTGGTACACGGCCGGAACAGCGACACTGTGCTTCTGGGACTCCTGCGGTTGCAAGTCAACGACCAGGCGATGAAGCAGATATCGGAAATCGAACTCGGGGATCTCGCGGCGGAGGGAGAATTTGCGGCGATGCTCGCCCCACTCCAGAACGGCGCATACCTGTTCTCCTTCCACCTGAACGTCAAGAGCTCCGCGGCGAGACGTGATGCGCATTTTAGACAAAGAAGGTTGTCCGCCTGTCTCTCGAAAGCACAGGTACAACCCTGTTGCGCCGCGCTCGTTTTTGGACGGGTCTTGAATGCCCAAGCCGAAAGACTTCGCCCGCCCGAACCTCCCACCCCTGTATGTCGCAATCGAGTAGTAGTTGCCCCAATCGTATGGCGGTGTGTCAAACTTCGGCATTCCCCTGAGGACAGTTTGATTAGTGATGACGGACAATGCGCCCAACGCCGTCGTCTTGCCGCTGCTGTTCTCGCCTACTAACAGCGTAATGGGCCTGATAGGGAGTTCGTGTCGTCCGGAAAAGCACCGAACGTTCTCAATGATGAGTTTCATGGTCGTTCTCTCGATTCGTGTGGCCCTTCGTTCTGCAGAGGCACTACCTGCCGGACGTTGTCCGCACGGCAAGTATATGGTCGGCATCGGGGTTCCTGCAAGCTTCTACTGCCGGCAGATTGGGACGCCCTACCCCATCCCCGCCAGCACGCAGCGGCCGAACTTGACGCCCTTGATGGCCGCCATGCGGTCGGCCAGCTCCTCGATCTGGCGCGCCCGGCCCCGCATCACGATCACCTCCAGGCAGTCGTGATGCGACAGATGCACGTGCATGGTGCTGATGATGCTCTCGGTGTGGTCATGTTGCAGCGAGGTCAGCTTCTCCGTCAGCTCGCGCGTGTGGTGGTCGTAAACCAGCGAGATCACGCCCACCACCGGCTGGTT
This sequence comes from bacterium, assembly GCA_015075175.1. Lineage (GTDB taxonomy): Bacteria > Hinthialibacterota > Hinthialibacteria > H5-UNCL2 > H5-UNCL2 > H5-UNCL2. The sequence continues at coordinate 27,698 of JABTUV010000020.1, read as the reverse complement.
GGAGTGGACGCGCTCGCGGCCCAGGTCCTCGCGCATCAGGTCGCGCAGCGCCTCGCTGCGGTTGCTGTAGCCGCGCCGCTCGATCAGTTCGTCGAACCTGGACAGAAGGTCGCCCGGAATCGAGATGCCGAAGCGTTTGAGTTCGTCCATGAGACGCTGCCTCCGTGATGGTGTTCCAGATTACCACCCCGTTCCGGCCAAGGCAAGCGGAGCCGGGGCTTGACGCGACGCGCCCAATCCCGGATGATCGCCGCCATGAGTACGCTCGCCGCGGAAACCCGGCCGCAATCGACCCCCGGCCACCTCTTCGTACTGGCGGGGGCGGCGGCGATTCTGGTGCTGTCATTACTCCTGCCTGCGGACGGCGTGGAGCAGGGCGTCCACCTGCCGGGAGTCGGTTTCGCCCTGCCGTCCACCTGCGTATGGTCGAGGTTGACGCACACGGGTTGCCCGGCCTGCGGACTGACGCGGGGATTCATCCTGGCCGCGCACGGAGAGTGGCCGCGCGCCGCCGCCATGCATCCGCTGGCAATTCCCCTGCTCGTGCTGTGCGTGCTGCAATTGCCACTGCGCGCCGCTCTTCTGGTCCGCCGGGACTGGGCCGTCGCGTTCCAGCCGGTCGAACGATGCGGCTGGATCGGCCTGGCGATCGTGCTCCTGGGCGTGTGGGCGGTACGGACCGTGCTGGAGATCGCGGATCGCCTGCTGTGACGCGAGACGGGACGTATGGGACCCATGGGACGAACGCGGCGGCAAGCCGCCGCACTCCACATCGCCCCCCTTAACAAGGGGGGTTGGGGCGGATCAGCGCCCTCCCGGGTCCCCTTGACTTTTCGCACTTCCTTGGGAATGATGAACTAACGTTGAATTCTGCGACCTGAGACGGGATGCCGAGAGTCAACCTGACGGACAAGACAGCCATCGTGACGGGAGCGGGACGGGGCATCGGCCGTGCGGTCGCCGTGGCCATGGCGGCCCGGGGCGCCCGGGTGATGCTGAACGCGCGCAGTTACGACGCCTTGCGGGAAACTCTGCGCTTGATAGGCGACGCGGGCGGCGAGGCGGACATGTACGCGGGAGACCTGGGGGCGCCGGAAGCCATGAGCGGCCTGGCCGCCTTCGCCCGCGAGCGCTTCGGCGGACTGGACATCGTGGTCGCGGCGGGGGGCATGTTGGGCCCGCGACTGCCTTTGGAGGACTATCCCGTGGCCGACTGGCAGCGGGTGCTGGATGTCAACCTGACCGGCGTCTTCACCTTGGTGCAGGCGTCCGTGCCGCTCATGCGCGAGCGCGGCGGCGGCTCCATCATTCTCGTGTCGTCCGGCGTGGGCCGCGTCGGTCGGGCCGGCTGGGGCGCTTACGCCGTCTCCAAGTTCGGCATCGAGGGCCTGTGCCAGATTCTGGCCGACGAGGGCGCCCCCCACCGCATCCGCGCCAACTGCGTCAATCCCGGCCCCACGCGCACCGCCATGCGCGCCGCCGCCGAACCCGACGAGGACCCCGCGACCCTGCCGACCCCCGACGACATCGTCCCCGTCTTCCTCTATTTGGCGTCCGACCTGTCGGCGGACACGACCGGCAGGAGCATGGACGCCCGCGACTGGATGGGAAAGGACTTGTGACCGTGAGCATGATGACCCAGGAGTTCACCCAGTACGTACAGACTCACCACCGCGATCTCTGCCTGGACCGCGCCTGCCTGCTCGTCGCCAGGGCGTTCCAGAGCGACCTGGACGTCGGCTACTACCTGCATCGCATCGACGCGATGGCGGAGGAGATTTACAGCCGGCTGCTGCCCGGCGCCGGCCCCGACGAAGTGCACGACGAGATCGCCGAGTATCTCTACCTGGACTGCGGCTACTCGGGCAACGTGCTCAACTACTACGACGCGCGCAACTCGTTTCTCAACGAGGTGATCGAGCGGCAGCTGGGCATCCCCATCTCGCTGTCGGTATTGCACATGGAGGTGGCGCGGCGGCTGGGACTGGCGGTGTGGGGCGTGGGCCTGCCCATGCACTTCGTGGTCGGCGGGCACTATCGCGGCGAAGTGGCCTACTGGGACCCGTTCTTCTCCGGGGCGCGCCTGTCCGAGGAGGATTGCGCGGCGCGCGTGCACAATCTCTCGCAGGGCCGCATCGCCTTCGACCCGGTGTTTCTGTCGCCCCTGTCCGCGCGCCGTCTGCTGCTGCGGCTCCTTACCAACCTGAAGATGATCTTCATCCAGCGCGGCCAGGCGCAGAACGCGCTGGTCGTAGTCGAGATGATCCTGCCGCTCACGCCCAATCCGTCGCTGGAAATCCGCGACCGGGGGATGATCTGGCTGCGCATGGGGGATCTCTCGCGGGCGCGCGTGGACCTCGAGTTCTACCTGGCGGCCAATCCGGACGCCGACGACGCGGACGCGGTGCGACTGCGCCTGTCGCAGCTGGGCCGGTCGCCCGGCGCCCATTCCTGACCGGCGCGGCCTTGTCCACTCCCCGCGCGCGCACCCTCTTTTTCGTCGGACTCTCCGGGTATCAGTATCCGCATACCCGCGTGCGCTGCTACCACTTCGCCCGCGCCCTCGCAGAGCGCCACGCCGTTCCCACCGAGGTGCTCTCCTTCCGGGACGACCTGGCGCCGGAAAAAAGCGAGCGCGCCATGTATGAACTGACCGATCGCGAGAAGATGCGCCTCGTGCTGGCCGGGCTGCGGCGGCTGTGGCCGCGGCGCGACGCCGTCTTTTACGTCCAGAAGGCCCTCTTTCACGCCGCCGCGCCCTTCACGCTCTCCCGGCTCGGACGCAACTCGTACATCTACGACTGCGACGATTACGACATACCCCTGTCGCAGTTCTTCGCGCGGGGGCGCTGGAACCGGCTCTTTTTCGGCAGCCACAAGTGGGACGAGATCACCTACCGGCTGGCGCGGCGCGCCCTCTGCTGCGTGGCCGCCAGCCATCGCCTGGTCGAGTTCTTCGCCCCACCATCCCCGTGTTTATCTGGTGCATACCGCGTGGACGTGGACGCCTTCCGCCCGCCGAGGCCGCGCGGCGATGGCGGGCCGGTGTTTCTGGAACGGCCTCATCTGGGGCGACATGATCGTCGAGAACGTGCAGTTCATCCTGCGATGCTTTGCGCGCGTCCATGAGAAGCATCCCGCCGCCCGCCTGCGCATCGTCGGCGGTGGCATCATGGAGGACGCCGTGCACCGCTACCATCGCCAGCGCTTCCCCGCCCTGCCGGTCGAGTACACCTCCTGGCTGGACCCCCGCGAGATGCCGCAAGTCCTGTCTGAAACCCACGTGGGACTCCTGCCGCTGATCCAGGACAACGAGTGGATCGCCTGCAAGAGTCCCACCAAGCTGTTCGAGTACATGGCCGCGGGACTGGCGGTGGTCGCCAGCCGTCGGGGCGAGGCGGTGCACGTGATGGAGGAGGGCAAAGAAGGCCTATTGGCCGACGGCGAGGAGGAGTTTTCCGAGGCCATGCTCACGCTGTGCCGGCAGCCGGCGCGCAGGGCCGCGCTGGGCGCGGCCGCGCGCGCCCGCGTGCTGCGCGACTTCAGCCTCTCCGCCCTTGCCGACAAACTCCACGCCATGCTCCGCGAGGTGGGCGTATGCGCATCCTGATGCTGCATCCCCACGATCCCCGCTACTGCCCCTGGGTGGTGCGCATGGTCAAACTGGCCGAGGAACTGGCCCTGCGCGGACACCAGCCGACCGTGCTGTTCCCAGACCTGGAGATGAAGATCAAGAACCTGGCCGAGCTCCGCAAGCAGAAGGTGTGGGACCTGCCCAAGAACGGGCCGGTGAGGTTCGAGCCGCTTCTGGGGCGCGACCGGCATCTTTTCCGCAACATGCGCGCGCTCCTCGGCCGCCGGCGGCAGTTCGACATGGTCCACATTCAGAAGTGCTACCCTAACGCCGTGCTGCCGGGCCTGTTTGTCGCCTACCTGGGCGACCTGCCCGTGCATTACGACTGGGACGACTACGAGAGCGCCATCCTGGACGCCCTTCCGGAGGGGGACATCTATCCCTTCCGAAGGTTGGCCCGCTACTTCGAGCGCGCGCTGCCCGCCTACGTGCAGACGATTTCGGTCGCCAGCGAGGGCCTGCGGCAGCTGGCTCTGCACGGCAGGGTTCCCGAGGATCGCATCTTCAAGCTGCCGGTGGGGGCGGACCTGGCGCAGTTTTCGCCCCAGGTGAGCGGGGAGCGGGTGCGCAAGGCCCTTGGCATCAACCCGAAGAAGCCTGCGCCCGTGATCCTCTACCAGGGGCAGTTGGAGGGAGCACATGATGCAGAGCTCCTCATCGACGCCGCCGCCATGGTGCTGCCGAAATATCCGGAGGCGCGCTTTGTCGTCGTTGGTGGTGGGCGGGGGCTGGCGGCGCTGAAGGAACGCGCGCGCGCTTCGGAGGGTGCACGCGCCTTCACCTTCACCGGATACATCAAGCGCGAAATGGTTCCCTACTACGTGGCCGCCGCCGACGTGGTGGTCGCCTGTTTCGAGAACAACGCCGTCACCCGCTGCAAGAGTCCACTCAAGCTGGCGGAGTACCTGGCCGCCGGCAAAGCCATCGTGGCCAGCGACGTAGGCGACGTGGGGATGATGCTGGGCGACGCGGGGCTGCTGGTGCGACCGGGCAGCGCGGAGCATCTTGCCGAGGGCATCCTGCAACTCCTGGCCGACCCGGAGCGGCGCGCGGTCTGCGGACGCCGCGCCCGCCGCCGCGCCGAGAACATCTACAACTGGTCCCGCGGCGCCGACATTCTCGAAGAAGCCTACGCGCGCGCCCGCAGCCTCCTCTTCCGCCGCGAGTAGAGCCGGCGCCAAACTGGGACAGTCACCGATTTCCGCTACGATGTAACAAGTGACGCGGCGAACTGACTTCGGAAATCAGCGCCTGTCCCTAGATGCATCTCGGTTCCGATGTCACAGCCCGGCGGAAATGGGCGACGGTCCCAGGACCGTCAGCCCCACGTCGATGAACTGACCCCCGGCGTCTTCGTGACAGTGCACCGCGATCGTGTTCTCGCCCGGCTGCTGCGCCGACAGCGCCTCCGGCGGAAGCTTCCTGTCGGCGTAGATCGTGGACCAGCGCCCGCGCCGGAAGATTTCTTTCCCATTGATATAGACTTCCAGCTCGTCGTCGTGATGGTAGCGCAGGAGCGCCGCCTCGGGCGTGCCGTCAAGAACGAACGTGTTGCGCAGCCAGATATGATGGCTGGTCCATTCGGTCCCAAGGATGCCGCCGGGAGTGCCCGGCTCGCCGAAACCTGCCGGACCCCGCTTCCATCTGGAATCATCATAGTTTGGCTGCATCCAATCGGCGTCAGGCTCGCTTTCCGTGTACCGCCAATCGATGGCCTTCTCCTCCGCCGTGGGCAGAACGACCTTGGCACGCCGACCGATGACGGCGGCGGATTCTCCGCTCGTTCGCGCTTCCAGCGTCGATGAGACGACGAAGCTCAGCGTGGGATCGAAAGCGTACCGACCCATGCCGTCGCCGAAGACAGCCAGACCGCCGCAAGGCGAGGCGTCCGCGGGAACCTCAAAGCGCAACGCGATCTCGTCACTGGCGCCCTTGCACAAGGCATCCACCGGAATCGAAATCGCGGTCGCATAGCCATACGAGCCGGGATGAAACTCGCGCGCATGGGACAAAACGCCGCGGGCGTCGGCCGGATCGTCCTCCAACGTGCCCGAATAGACCATGTCCCCGTTCACGAACAGATTGAACCGCGTCGGCCACTTGCGCGCGTCCGTCTGAGGATAATCATAGGGACGGCGGCGATCCCAATCGACCCTCTCCCAGCCCGCCTTGGCCGCCAGCTCAACAGAGAGAATTCCACCTGGCTCAATCAACTCCGGTTCCTTGACCATCAACGTCTTTGACAGACCGGGCGGAAGCTTCAGCCGATACTCGATCCACCCGCCGCCCGTTCCCCACACCTTCTCCGGCATTCGAGCGGCGAAAAGGAGGAGGTCGCCCCAGGATGAGTCATACACTTCGCCGGGGTCCCAAGTCAGCTTCACGCGCCGCGATTCGTCGACGCTCACGCGCGGTTCCGGTTCCTCTACCATCAAGTTGACATAATTGCGCGCGATGACGTCGCTCCCGTCTTCAACCCAGGCGCAGACGGCGTACAGGTCGGGCGTCACATCGCTCAGGCGAATCGTTCCTGCTTGGACGACTGTCCAAGGATCGGCCTTGATACTCCAGTTGATGTTGTTCAAAGGAAGATACGAAAATACTGTGCCACATGCTCGCAGTTGCCACCGCACCCTCGGCGCCAACAATTGCCTGCCCGAGAAATGCGAAAAGTATAATGGAATCTCCACCGTCGCCCCCGGATGGACTTTCATGTACGGCGGGCAGTCCATGACAAGAAAATCAGGACCGTTTAAGTCGGCGGGCGTCATGCCGGGGAACATGTCTCCATAACCGAACTCCTTCTCAGTTCGATCATAGTTGAGATAGCCGTTGTGCTCCCATTCGATGTCCTGTAACTCAGTATAGACATAGCCGCCGATGCGCGCGTGCCGGCGCAGCTCGTTGGTCAGATACTTGAAGCACCACGAGATGTCCGCGTCGCCCGCGCCCGCCGAGACGCCGCCGTACTCGCTGTTGATGAGCGGCACGTCGCCCTGCGTCTTGCCCGGAACGCAGTTGAAACCCGACTCCGGCGAGGTCATCTCGACCACGTGCGCGATGTGTCTCCGGGCTTCCTCATAGCCGTTGATATAGAAGTGCCAGGAGTTGATGTCCGTCCCGACGTGATCGTAGAAGCACGGTGAGTTGTCCTCGACGAGGCGCGTGGGGTCCAGCCGCTTGGCCAGATGGTACATCTCCTCGACCCATTTCTGGCGTTCGGGCCGGCGCTTATAGTCGTTGCCGCCGAGTCCCCACGACTCGTTGAATAGGCACCACGAGAAAATGGAGGGATGGTTGAAATCGCGCTCGACGGCGTCACGCAGCATGGCCTCCCAGCGGCTCGTGGCGTCCTCGCTCCACTCCCAGAAGCACGGCATGTCGCACATGAGCAGCACGCCCAGCCGGTCGGCCCAATAATAAAAGCGCGGCTCGTCGATCTTGATATGAAGGCGCAGGAAGTTCAGGCCGAACCTTTTCGCAGCCGATAGGTCGCCCCTTATCACGTCGTCGCTGGGATAGGTGTAGACGCCGCCGGGATGGAAGGCCTGGTCGAGCGCGCCGCGCAGATAGACGGGCAGGCCGTTGAGCGTGACGTACTTGAAGTCCTGCCCCGCGAACTTGCCGGTTCCGACGGTGCGGATGCCGAAGTAGGTGTGTACCACGTCCGCGTTCCGAATCCCGAGGCGCAGCAGCGCGCGCACGAAATAGAGATGGGGAGTCTCCGGCGACCAGAATCTGGCATCGGGCACGTTGAGGACCAGTCGATGCTCGCTGGTTCCCGCCGGAAGGTCGACTTGAAAGGACTGCGCCGGCAAGGCGGCGCTCTCGGCTTCGTCAACGTCGCGCTCAAATACCAGCGTGGCGCGCGCATCGGTGGCGGCGAGGATGCGCGCGCGCGCCTCGACCTGCCCCGCGCCCGCGTCCGCGATGAAACGAATGTTGTCGATATACGCCTGCCCCCGCGCCTCCAACCACACCGTCTGCCAGATGCCGCTGGTGGTGGTGTACCAATTGATCTGCTTGCCGGTGGGCTGGTCGCGCAGGGTTTTGTCTTCCGCGCGCACGACGACCGTCTGCTCGCCACTGGTAAGCAAGCCCGTGATCTCGAACTCGAAAGGCGTATAACCGCCGTTGTGCTCGCCCGCGAGCCTGCCGTTGATCCACACGGTCGCCTTCCAATCGACTGCACCGAAACGGAGGAAGACGCGACGACCCTCCCACTCTTCAGGCACGTTGAACGTACGGCGATACCAGCCCACGTCGGCCTCGTCCCTGCCGATGCCCGAGAGCGGCGCCTCCCAGGGGAAGGGCACGACGAGGGAGCGACTCCACTCCGTCTTGCTGGCGGCCCAGTTCTCCGCCAGCCCCACGTCGCCGGGATCGAACTCGAACTGCCACGTCCCGTTCAGATTGAGCCAGGCGTCACGCCGGAAGTCCGGGCGCGGATGCTCGGGGCGGGGGATGTCGGCGGCGAATATTGGCGCAGCAAGAACGACCAGGAAGAGGAAGCGGGGGATCATGGCGTACTCCTGTCGAATGCATACTGGCAGCACTCTAACACTTCGGCATGTCTGCTGCCAAGCCTTGCCGCGGCCATCCCCCGCTGGACAACGTGTTTCCCCAGGCGTATTATTATTGAGAGTTGACGGTCCATGGGGGAACGGATGATGGCGCGCACGAGGAAGGATGCTCTAGTGGCGATGCAACCGGCGACAGGTGATACCGAGCGTCGCAACCGGTTCGAGGCGCTGAGACGGGAATGCGATGGACTCCTGGAACTGGAGGCCGGCTGGGACAGCTACGACGCTGAGCCGCCCAATGACATCGCCGTGGACAACGCCAAGACCCTGCTTGGCATCCTGTATAGGCACGGTGGACCAATGCCGATACACATCGGTCCCACGGTGGAAGGTGGAATAGCGGTGGTTTTTTCGCCACGGCCAAACTACCTGGACGTGGAATGCTACAATGACGGCGACGTGCTCCTGGGGCGAACACGTTCGGACGGACGGGCCGAAGTGCACGCTCTCGCGTTGCCCGATACGACGGAGGTTTTGCGGCGTCTTCGCGAGCCTCTCGATGTCTGAGACGCCGCCTCACCTGTTGCAGGGGAATCGTCCGCTCGATCCCGAGTTCCTGCCGTCGGAACGTTTGTTCTTCAGAATCAAGTCCAGCCAACTGGTGGAAGGGCAGGTCGCTCCCGAGGCGATCCGATTCCCCAGGTTCTCGGTCAATCGCGAGAAATACAACCGGCCGGCCGACGTGTTGGTTCCCGACTGGCCGGATTGGGGAGTGGCGGCATTCAAGTATGAGGACGTGCCGGACAAGCCCTGGAGCGCGGTCGGCAGTCCGCACGAGTTCACGTTTCGCGTGGAGCATGATCCTCTTCCACACAACTATGCGCATTCCGAGTTGAGGGCCTACCGGAACAGGGAACACTCGGAGAAGATCGACGTGCCCAAGACGGTGAAGAAAGCCTTTCGACAGGAATTGGCCGCGCGCGTCGTCGTCCTCCGCGTCCCACGGTCCTGAGTCCACGTCGCCGGGCGATCAGTTCCCCCGTCGGTGGGTGGAACCGACCCTACGCGATCAGTTTGCCGTCCAGGAGCATGGCCACGTCGCGCTGGATGTGCTCGCGCGTGGCCCTCCAACCGGCGCGCGCCAAATCCTCGTATTTCTCCGTCAGGACTTCCGCGATCAGGCGCCGCGAATGGCCCCACTTGTAGATGAGCTGGTCCAGCACGCGCGCATCGGAATGCTGCGGCACGAACGACAGGCCCAACAGCTCCAGGCGCTCAAAGGTCATCTCGCGGATGATGCTCGGGTTGTTCAAAAACCACCAGCAGCCGAAGGGAACGATGTTCCTGAACTTGCGCGCCGCCACGCACAGCTCATGCTGGTTCTCGCGCGACAAGAGCGTGATGAGAAACTTGTTGTCGGGGAAGTTGACGGCGATGCGCTCCAGCGTGCGAATATCCATCTTGCCCACCGAGTCGCCGGCGTCACCCAGATTGGGGTTCACCTGCTTCTTGACGCCGATCATCATGGCGGTGGGAATCCCGCGTTCCTTCGCCGTGGGATAGACGGCCTTGATCATGAGCAGCGTGAGCGGGTCCTGGTTGGGATAGCTGAAATGCGGCGGCAGGCTGATGGCCATGTACTTCGCGCCCAGCTTGTCGATCCAGTGGTTGAGATAGCGGCGAATCTCCTTGTAGGTTCCCTCGCCCAGCGAACGCTCGACCTTGTAGCCCTTGGCGGCGAGGCGCTCGAGCGGCGCGGGCCAGTTGACCAGCGCCGAATCCAGCCGCAGAACTCCCAGAAACCGCGGATCGCGCGAGAATCCCTTCTCCCACAGTTCGCCCTCGCGCGGGTCCAGCGGATCGTTGGTCATGTAGACCTTTTCCACATGGGCCAGTTCAAACACCCGGTCGATATAATCGCGCACCTTCATGTTCTTGAATTACGCGCGGGCGGCGGAGAGGTCGCGGGCGTTCGGGTCCAGCCCCAGCGCGGACAGCACCGTGCACACGCCGCGGCAGGCCTGAGATGGCGAGCGCAACACGAATGTTTCGTTCCAGATCAGATCAGCCTGTTCCCGCTTGCCCATCTTCCAAAAGCGTCATACGTCAGATCGGGCCGCGCGCGGAAGACTTCCGCGATCAGATAGTGATAAGTCACCAGTTCGTCCACACCCCAGAGGAGGATGGACCTGAGCGCCGGATCGTAGAGATGGGTGTGGATGTCGGTAATCGGCTGCCTGGCTACGACCTCGGCGACAAGGTCGCGGATGTTTGAGTGCTGTCTCATGCGTGAAACCTTCCCAGAGTGAACAAAGGGATGGACGTTTATAAAACGAACTGGCGGGAAAAGTCAAAGGACTATGACCATGAGCGCTCACCGCCTGTCGTTGCGCAGCGGCTTGCCGCGAGAGGCTCGAAGGCCGTATCGAGGGGTACTGCGCAACGACGGCACCACCTAACTGGCGCAGCACGCTGCGCGCAACCGCAAGCGGTCAGCGGGCGGTATGCTGCTCTTCCAGAATGCGCAGGCTCTCCAGGGCGCGGGCGCGGACTTCGCGGCTGCGTTCCTTGCGCTTCATCTCGCGCAAGAGAGGGATGGCCTCGGACGCGCCCATGTCGCCCAAGGCGACGACCGCGCAGCCGCGCACGAAGTCCTCGACGTCGCGCTCCGCGATCTGCAGGAGTTGCGGCGTCGCGCCGGCATCCCCTAGGATGCCCGCCCCCAGCGCCGCCTGCGCCCGGATGACCGGCGACTCATCCGCCAACAACTTGGCCAGTACCGGCCCGGCGGCCTTGTCACCCAGCGTCGGCAGTTGGCCGGCGGCGTGCAGCCGCTCCAGCGTGGCGGTACTGCTGCCCAGGCTGGACTGGGCCGCCGCCAGCATCGACTTGGAGAATTCCGCCAGCCCCGCATCCACCGTCGCCGGATCGGCGCGCGACAGGAGCAACCGCTGCCGCAACTGGTGGAGGAACGAGTCGCGCGCGTACGGCGACTTCTTCATCGCTTCCTCGATCATCGCCTGCGTGGGCTTGGCAAGCGGTGGAGAGATCCACTGCCGGACGGCCTTTTCGTCGCCGCCCTCTTCCCGGACGAACTGCCGCCAGCGTTCGGCGATGGCGGAAAGGGGGAGCGCCGCCAGCGGAGCCAGCGCCTCCGCGGCGCCTTGCAGCGAGGCCAGATGCGCCTCGTGGGTCGTCAGAAGGACTTCAGCGCCTGCGACGCGCTCGGACAGGCTTCCTTGCTCCTCGCCCACCGCCGAGAGTCTCGCATCCAGAGCGCCCAGGCGCTCCTCCATCCCGCCCAGCCTGGCCGCATGTTCGCCCGCGCGACTCGACAAGCTTTCGAGGTCCCCTTCCACGCGCGCCACCGCGTCGCCCCAGCCGCTGGCGCCCTCGATCCACGCGGAAACCTCGTCCAGTCGTGCCTGCATGGGCTGCAAGTGCGCTTCCAAGAGCGACTCCGGCGAGGCCAGGACCGGCAGGCCGGACCACTCGGCCAGGATCTGATTGTGGCGAACCTGCTCGGACCGGAGTTCGTCCAGAGCGGCGGAGAGGCGCTCGTCCAGGGTTGAGAGGCGTCCCTCCAGCTCCTCCACGCGCGTGGCGGCGGCGATCTGTTTACGCAGGGCGGCCAGTTGGCGGCTGGCGTCCCGCACCTCTTGGGCCAGCGAGGGAAGGGCGCCCGCCAGTTGCGCCAGCTCGCGGCGCGTGGTCGAGACGTCCACGATCAAGGCCGCGCGCGCCTCCTCCAGGCGAGTCGAGAGCCGGGTCAACTCCAATTGGTTGGCGCGCACCGTGGCCTCGACCAGGTATTCGCCGGTCGCGTTGGCGGGTACCACCACGGGCCGCCGCAGCTCCTCGACCGTCTTCTGCAGCGCCGCCAGGTTGCCGGCCAGCATCTGCAACTCCGAGCCGGCCGCCGGGGGCTTCTGCGCCGCCAGCTCGCGCTGCATCTCCGATTTGAAATCGGACAGCGCATCGTACGCGACGTAACCGACGGCCAGCGCCAATGCGAAGCTCAAAATCACGATGACGGTTCGCTGCATGGAGGTCCTCTCTTCCGTGTCTTGCGGGGACTTGGTTCGGGCGGGCACGGTTCTGCATCCCCTCCTTCCGGGAAATCCGACGGCCTTGCCGCGCCGCTTGGTGGCACAACCGAGAGCACGGCCGCGATCATGACCTTCTGGAGATTAACGGTCCTCTCCCTTATATTGTAACTCCCTCGGCCAGCCCGCTCATGCGGTAATAATGACAATAACGCCAATAGGAGCAGTTCGGTTCGTATATGACGCCGAAATCTGAACCCATCCCCGTGGCGGTCGCCGTGGTCGTGGATGGCGGTCTAGTCCTGGTCGGGACCCGCCGCATGGACTCGCATCTGGCCGGCCTACGCGAGTTCCCCGGCGGCAAGATGCGAGCGGGTGAGTCGCCGGAGGCCGCGGCCCTGCGCGAGCTGCGCGAGGAGACGGGTTTTCTGGGGTGCGTCGAGCGCGCGCTTCTGGTCCGCGACTATGACTACGGCGACCGACGCCTGCGTTTCCACTTCCTGCTCTGCCGGGTTGTCGGCGGGGTGTTGGAGACGACCAGCGGATTCGCCTGGGAGCCGATCGCGTCGCTGGCGCCTGAGCGTTTCCCGCCGGCCAATGCGGAGGTCCTGGCCATGCTCCGCACCCTCCCCTCCAGCCCCCCTTGTTAAGGGGGAAGCCGAGGGCCGCGTCAACGATACTCTTCCCACCCCCGGCGGGGCACGCTCGTGTCGATGCGCGTGTCCTGCCAAAAGCCCAGTTCCGTGACGAAGTCCGGCTCCGTAAGCGGCCCCATCGGGGCCGTGCCGGCGTTGCGTGCGGGACTGGCGCTACTCAACCGGAAGTCCTCCGCCCCGAGGTCGACAAAACCCGGATCGGCGAAGCGATCGTTAGCCCCCGCCCGGGCCAGCCCCTCGTGATGCACCCCGTTCAGGAAGAAGAGATTGAAGTCCCAACGCCCGGGGGCGCCCGAATGGACGACCAGCCCGGACTCGTTGTACGCGAAGATGTTGTTGTAGACGTGCACATGGTCGGAACGCACCTGCACCGCCGGACCGTCGATGAATACCAACGTGTTGTTGAAATAACGGTTGCCCGCGAACCCCGAGTTGAGTTCGCGGATGCCGTAAGCCGCCATGTGGGCGATGAGGTTGTCCGCGACGAAGCACTTGCCGCCGCCGACGCCGGCGAATTGCACCGCGCCGTCGTGGTAGAGAAAGCGGTTGCCGCGCACGACCTCTGCGGGTCCGGAGAGGAAGAGGGCGCCGTGCTCTCCGGGCAGGACGCCGCCGCCGTCCACATCGTTGCCGACAAAGGCCAGCCGGGGCGCGCCTGCCTCCGCCCTCACGGCCCAGCCGGGGATGGAGCTGAAGAGATTGTTCTCGATCCACTCGTCTCCCGCGGCGCGGAGCAGGATGGCGTCGCCGCCGGCCGCGGCGAAGCGATTGTCCAGCATCCGCAGCTGCGCGAGCCGTTCACCCGCCGGCGCAAGCTGGGGAGAGGCGGTCTCGACCAGCGCGCCTACCGCCTCCGGCGACGCCGCCTGCCGGAACGTATTGCCCGAGACCAGCATGGCGTCGCCCCCGCACTTGACGACCAGGTTGGGAGCGTAACCTTCCTCGAAGACGTTGCCCGCAATCTCGGCCCCGTCCACCCTTCCGTTGTAGAAGAGGATGCCGATGCCGGAGACGCCGGAGAAGCGGTTGTCTGAGAGCCTGACGTCTTGAAAGCGGGTCGGCGCCTCGGGAGCAGGTGGGATGCACACGAGGCCCGCCGCCGACCAGGCGCTCAAACCCAATCGGTCGCCGTCGCCGGAAGCGGTACGGGCGAAGTGGCAGCGCCGAATCGTCACGTCCTCGTGGCTGTCGACCAGCATGACGTTGCGCGTCTGGGCTGCGAACGTGCAGTCCTCGATGACGAGGCCGCGCGACGGCCGGCCGATGGTATAGCTGAAGAGGTTGACCTCGTTGACGATGGCGTCGTCGCGGTCGGAGGCGAGGTTGCAGCGGCGGAGAATCATGTCTTGGCCGTCGGCGATGCGGACACAGCTGCCGCTCTCGTTGAACTCGGACAACGGCGCCTGGGTGAGAAGATCGCCGAGTTCGCCGGACCCGTCGCCGCCGGGGGGATTCTTGATGGTGCAATCCTCGACGCGCGCGCCGGAAGCGAAAACAAAGTGCAGGAGGTTGGTGAGCTCGGGCGCGCGTTCGCCGTCCAGCGTTACGCGGCGGAGTTGAAAGTTGCGGCCGACCACGACCAGGGCGGTGCGCGCCAGGAGCGGCGGCTCGGTAGCCGCCTCGATGGTGAGCTGGTTGTGCCAGACGTACAGGCGCCCTTCCTCGTAGCGACCGGCGGTGAGGACGATGGCGTCGCCGTCCGTCGCCGCCGCGAGCGCCGCTCCGAGCGTGGGCAGGGCGCCGCCCGGCTCGACCACGAGCACGGCGGCGAACACCGACCAGCCCAACGCCACCCAAACCACCCCTGTGATCAGTCCTGCCCGTCTTCCGCCCACCCCACATCCCTCCGTGCCATCAGTGTAGCAGATTCTCGGTAGCTGCCGCACGTCCTATAGGTCTCATGCGTCCTATCCGTCTCATTCTCCCCTGACGTGGGACAATTTGCCACATTCTTGACAATGCGAGACGCCCCGGGTACAATTTTTCCTCGGCTGCCTGCCGTTATGAGGTCAAAATGTCTCGCCCTGCAACCGGAATGCGTGACGTGATGCCTGCCGGGGACGGTTGGAGCCTGCCCGCCCTGTCCCCAGAAGACATGGAGTACCTGCGCGAGTTGGGCCCACTTCTGGAGGGCCATGCCGCCCGGATTGTGGACGGCTTCGTGGACGAAATCGCCCGCCAGGAGGCCGGCCAGGCCATCTTGAAAGGCCCCAAAACGCGCGAGTGGTTCAAGCAGAACCAGCGCCAGTATCTCCTGTCGTTGACGCGGGGCTGCACGGACCGCAACTATTTGGTCGGCTGGCGGCAGGAGGGCGGAACACTGGAATGGCTCGGATTGTCCCCACGCTGGTATCTGAGCGCCTACGCCTACTATTACGCAACCCTGGTCGAGCTGGTCGTGGCCGACCTTTCAAGCGATCCCGCCCACTGCGGCCGTGTGCTGGCGGCCCTGCATCGGCGCATGGTGCTGGATCTCCGGCTGATGATCGACGCCTTCGCCGCGCGCGGCCCGTCCCACCGCGTCGAGAGCCTGGAACAGCAGATGGAAAAAATGGCCGCGGTCGGACAGTTGGCGACCGGCCTGGCGCACGAAATCGGCACCCCGCTCAACGTCATCTCCGGCAACGCCGAATACCTGCTCATGGACCTGCCGCCGGACAGTCCCATGGTCGAAGAGCTCTCGGTGATCGTGCGCGAGACCAAGCGGGTGTCGATGCTGATGTCGCAACTGCTCAAGTTCGCGCGGCCCGCCCCGCCCAGCATGGACCTGGTCGATCTCTCCGCCCTGATTTCCGAAGTGCTGTCCCTGCTCATGCAGGAGATGGCCAAGAATCACGTCGAGCTGGTCACGCAGATGGAAACGCTGCCGCCGATTCTGGGCGACGCCAACCAGCTCAAGCAGGTGCTGGTGAACATGATCCTGAACGCGATTCACGCCATGCCGGGCGGCGGGCGGCTGGAGATTTCCGCCCGGGCGGCCCGCGACGCCCTGGTCCTCTCCATCTCCGATACCGGCCATGGCATCGCCCCCGAGCATCTTCCCCGCATTTTCGATCCCTTTTTTACCACCAAGGACGTGGGCAAGGGCACGGGCCTGGGGCTTTCGGTGTGCTATCGCATCGTCAACGAGCACAAGGGGCGCATCGAGGTCGACAGCCGCGTGGGCGAGGGCACGACCTTCAAGGTCGTGCTGCCGCGGGAGGATCTGCATGAACACGAGGTGACCGCATGACTGCTGCACGCGCCAACGTGGTCGTGATCGACGACGAGATGAGCATGGTGAATCTCCTGCAGAAGTATCTCACCAAGCAGGGCTTTCTGGTGCGCACTTACACCCGCCCCGAGGACGCGCTGGAGGCCATCGAGCGCCATCCTGCCGACGTAGTGCTGACGGACCTGCGCATGCCGCAGGTGGACGGGATGGAGGTGCTGTCGCGGGTGCGGCAGATCGATCCGCGCATCCCGGTGCTGGTGATGACGGCGTTCGGTTCCACCGAATCGGCGGTCGAGGCGATCAAGCAGGGGGCGCTGGACTACATCACCAAGCCGTTCAACCTGGACGAGGTCGTCTTGTCGCTTCAGCGGGCATTGGAGCTGCGGCAGTTGCGCGACGAAGTGGAACAGTTGCGCGAGGAGGTGGGGCTGCGCGACACCTTCTCGGGCATTCTCACCCGCAGCCGCCGCATGAGAGACGTCTTGGAGCTGGTCAAGCGCGTGGCGGGCGCCAAGAGTACCGTGCTCATCCGTGGCAAGAGCGGAACGGGCAAGGAGTTGATCGCGCGCGCGCTGCACGAGGCCGGGCCGCGCAAGAAGGCCCCCTTCCTGGCCATCAACTGCTCCGCCCTGCCCGAGTCGCTTTTGGAGAGCCAGGTCTTTGGCACGTGCGCGGCGCCTTTACCGGCGCCTCGCCAATAAGAGGGCTGTTCGAGGAGGCGTCGGCACCATCTTTCTGGACGAGATCGGCGACATCTCTCCCGCCATCCAGATGAAACTGCTGCGCGTGCTGCAGGATCACGAAGTGCGGCCGGTGGGCGGCAATACGCCCACCAAGATCGACGTGCGCGTGGTGGCCGCAACCAACGCCGACCTGGAAGCGGCCATCGCGTCGGCGCCTTCCGCGAGGACCTCATCGCCTGTCGGTGATTCCATCCATCTGGTCGAACTGAAGGAACGGCGCGAGGACATTCCGCTCCTGCCATGCACTCACTGCTGCTCGCCGGCGAGAACGAAAACCCGTGACCGCATCGAGGAGGACGCCCTGGCGATCCTGTCGCAATACGACTGGCCGGAAACGTGCGCGGCTGGAGAGAACGTGATGGAGCGGGCGGTGATGCGACCAGCCGCACGCGCATCGCCAAGGAGGACCTGCCGCCGGGCGTGCGCGGGCGGGTCGAGGCGTCTGCCATCAGCGGCTCCCAGCGGCTGACGCTGGCGCAACTGGAGGACGCCGATATCGACCAGGTGCTGGAGAACAAGGGCCACAAGACGCGCGCGGCGAGATTCTGGGCATCGACCGGCGCACGCTGCATCGCAAACTCAAGGAACGCTGAGAACGCCCACAAGGCGCCGGTGTCCGATGACCCAACGTGGACTGCCACCTTTGCACCCGAGTGCGTGTTGTGGAGTGCGGCTGCTTTGCCGCTGGTGAGAGGGATAAGCGGCGGCAGCAAGCAGCCGCCGTCCAGATCGCAGCCGTCCCAAAGAGATCTGGGGCCACCGTCCACCCCTTTGAGGTGCGGGGCCCCAATACCACCATCACGGTCTGTCGCGTACCAATAGGCTACTGACTGATAGCGGCTGCCCGCGTCGTTGTTGTGTGCCGTGCCGATGCCTCACCCGAATCGATTTCTTGAACGGGATGGGGTCGGGCAGGTGCCAGCGATAGAGCGAAAGCGACCCAGTGCACTTCGGTTCGCCCGGATTCCAGGCGGGATAGCTGGTACCGAAGTACGGCGACTGGAACCAGCGCCGCACGCCCCACGCCATGTTGAAGTAATCCTCGCTGCCCGTCCCCAGGATTGCCTCGCGCAACGGCTGCCCGTCCACCGTAATCATTTCGTCCCCTTCGTACCACTTGCCCGCCTCGCGGCGATGCGCAGCTACGTGCAGCGTGCAGCCCACGTAATGCCCCGACCCCTGTGTTTCCAGTATGACGTAGTTGTTTTCGCCCGTCGTGTTGCGGTCGCCGGGCAGTTGGCCGGGCCGCGTGAGCTCTGAGCGGTACTGGACGTGAAAGTAGTGCGCGTCGCGCGGCAGTTTCCTATACCGCCGCCAGTCGATGTGGTAGAAGAACGCGCGGATGTGCTCGTCCGTCTGATTGACGACGGCCAGTTCGGCGCGGCGGCGGAAGGGCATGGGAAAGTAAGCGTTCCAGGTCGCCAGGCCGGGCGGATAGTGGATGTAACCCGCCGTAGCGGCCATCACCACGATGGGGGCGGAGACCACGTCGGCGCACTCGTCGTGGCCGAGCGCAAAAAAGGGCCCCCAAGGCGAGTCCACGGCGGGATGCTCCGCCCCGTCCCAGCGTATCTGCAATATGAGATTGGAGAGATAATGAGGGTCGGTCGCGGAAAGGGTGAACCAGCAGTGATGAATCATGCCCGGACCGTCCAGGGTGGCGAAAACCACGCGCGAGCGGGCCGGTATCTGGATACAATCATAGTTCGCGCCGGTGCAATTGACGCTGGAGGCGCGATGCGCGCTGTAATCCTGGGTACGCACGATCTCCGGCAACGGCGCGGCCGCCAGGAGCGTGGTCAATATCACGGAACACAGGTACATCTTGTCCTCCCGTAGTAAGACCTCGAAGCGCCCATGGAGTCCAACCCGGAGTACAGGCTTCAGCCTGCCTGAACGCAAACTTAAGTTTGTACTCCGCAGCTAAGGGCGGCGCGGGGCGCCGGCGTGGGGCGGTCGAGGCGCGGGACGGCCGTCGGTGTAGCGCCGGCCCATCCAGAGAAACGCCGCGCATCCCCCCGCGCCCACTACCAGGTTGATCCAGAACACCAGTTGAAAACTGAAGGTCCGGCACAGCCAGAAGGCCAGGAAGGGCGCCGCCACGCCCCGCAGTCCCATGAGAAACAGGTCCAGCGTGAACACCGGCTGCGGGCGGTGGTGGGGCGCGACGCGGATGAGAAAGTTGTTGCGCACCAAGTCCCATCCGCCTGAACCCAGTCCCTGGCACATGGTCGCCACGACCAGGCCGGCGAAGGTCTCGGTCACGAGATAGCACACCGTCGCGGCCATGAAGAGCATGAAGGTCCAGGCGTGCCAGGCCAACAGATTGCGCCGGTCCACGATGGAGCCGAACACGTAGTAGGAAGTGATGCCGCAGACGGAGGCGACCGCCGTGAGTACCGCGACCTGTTCATAGCGGATATTGAAGACTTCCACCTGGTAGACGGGATAGAGGCACATGCACATGAGGTTGGAGAGGCCAAGCAGGGAGAGGGCGATCTGGGCGTAGCGAAGGGCGGGCAGATCGCGCAACAGCGCGAGAATGGGACGCAACAGGTGGGGCTCGGTGGACTTGGCGGTGAAGTCGCCCTGGTCGCTCCATTGATGCAGGCGATGGAAGAAGACGAGTCCGACGAGACCGGCCGCCACGCCGAAGGGGACGATCTTGTCAAAGTTGTGTGGACCGGGTGCGATCACGCTGGGCAGGCGGTCCCAGAGGGAGGGACGGTCGGGCGTGCCCTGCTCGTGCAGGATGAAGCCGGAAAAGAGCGCGCCCAGAATCTGCCCCAGGCACACGTGGACGCGCACGTAGCCCATCGCCAGCCCGCGATGGCTGTCGAGATAGACCTCCTTCATGATGCTGCTGTAGGCGGGCGAGGCCATCAACTCGATGGTCCAGAAGGCGAACACGATGGCGGCGAACATGGGCGCGCCGGTCGCCAGCGGCAACAGCAGCAGCAGCGCCCGCGCCACGCCCTTGGTCCAGACGACCAGCGGCAGCTTGCGGAAGGTTTGAAACCAGCGCGTCCAGAAGATGGTCGCGGTCGCTCCGAAGAACGAGGCAAGGTAAAGCAGCTTGACCACCTGGTCGGAGGCGGAAAGGTTCTTCAGAGCCACGTAGGTGAAATACGAAATGGTGGAACCGTACATGAGCCCATAGCAGAAGCCGGCCTTGGAATCGCATTCGTAGGAGACCCGCATCGAGACGGGCATGCGATGGGCGCCGAACATGAGCGGGCGAGAGCCTCCTTGCGGGTATTGAGGGGGACGTTAGCGGAAGCGGGTGAACTTGGCAACCGGCAGCCTCGCCGGATGCGGCGCCGACGGCGTAGTTGCGCAGCGTGCTGCGCACAAGCCGTAGCTACGCGAGCGGAAAGCTTGCTTGAACAGGCAGGGACAGGCGCCGGTTTTCCAGCGGGAGCGCTGCCCTGACCGCAGGTGCGGCGTGGAAAACCGGCGACTGTCCCCTTCGCCGCCCCTCACCCTGCCCTCTCCCGCAGGGAGAGGGGCGTCACTCCAGCGCGGCGTCGAGCGTGATCTTGGCGGTCAGCGCGCGCGAGATGGGGCAGTTCTTCTTGGCATCCTCGGCGATCTCGCTGAACCTGGCCTTGTCGATGCCGGGCACGCGGGCTTTCATCGACAGATGGATGTGCGTAATGGTCCAGGCGCCGTCCACCTGCTCGAAGTCCAGCGTCGCCTGCGTTGAAACCTTCTCGGGGGTGAAACCGGCGCGACCCAGAGAGGCCGAAAACGCCATGGCGAAGCAACCGGCGTGCGCCGCCGCGACCAGCTCCTCGGGGTTGGTCCCCGGCGTGCTCTCAAAGCGCGTGGTGAACGAGTAGGGCGTGTCGGCCAGTACCCCGCTGGGCGTCGACACCGTCCCCCTGCCTTCCTTAAGACTGCCCTGCCAGTTCGCGGATGCGGATCGTTTCATGATGGTGTTCCTTTCGATAGTGATTGGGCGCCATGGGCGAGAGATGGATGGCACCCATGGGACCCATAAGACCTATGGGACCGGGATAACCCGGACAAACTCTGCGTCCTCCGCGCCTCTGCGCGAGACGGCCCGGCGCGCCACGCGCCAGGCTAGGCCGCGATGCGAAGGACATTGTAATGCGTGTCGCGCTCGACGGGAATGCGCCCCGCCTCGCGGATCAAGTTCTCCAACTCGGCCACGGACAGACTCAGGGGCGAGCGCGCGCCCGCCTGGTGCGAGATGGTCTCGTGCGTGACGCTGCCGTCCAGATCGTCGGCCCCGAAGGCCAGCGCCAATTGCGCCAGTCGCACCCCCAGCATCACCCAGTACGCCTTGATGTGGTCGAAGTTGTCCAGAAAGATGCGGCTGACCGCCATCACTTTCAGATCCCGCGCGCCGGTGGTAAAGTCCTTCACCTGCAAGGGGTTGTTCTCGGGAAGGTAAGCCAAAGGGATAAAGACCTGAAAACCGCCGCTGCGATCCTGTTGCTCGCGCAGGCGGTTGAGGTGGTCGATGATCTCCTCGTCGGTCTCGATGTGGCCGTAGAGCATCGTGGCGTTGCTCCTGATGCCGAGCCGATGGGCGGCGTCGTGGACGGCCAGCCACTCCTCGGCGTCGGCCTTGCCGGCGCAGATGCGCCTGCGTACGCGCGGGGCGAAGATCTCCGCGCCGCCCCCGGGCAGGCTGTCCAGCCCCGCCGCCGACAGGCGCGTCAGCACCTCCGTGTAACTCATGCCCTCGATTTTGGCCAGATCGTGGATTTCCACCGCCGTCAGGCTCTTCATGGAGACGTTGGGATAGCGCGCCTTCACGGCGGAATAGAGCTCCTCGTAATACGACAGCCGCAGGGCGGGGTTGACGCCGCCGACGGTGTGGATTTCGGTGAAGTGCTCGGAGCCTTCGGCCTTCTTGAGAAAATCCTCAACGGAAAGGGTGTAGGCGTCCGGCTCATGCCCGCTGCGACGAAAGGCGCAGAAGGTGCAATGGTAGACGCAGACGTTGGTGTGGTTGATGTGGCGGTTGATGTTGTAGTAGGCGTAGTCGCCGTTCTTCTCCTCGCGCACCAGGTTGGCCAGCCGGCCCAATGCGAGCAGATCATGGCTGCGCAAAAGGGTGAGCGCATCGTCCGGTGAAATCCGCCGGCCGGACTTCACCGTGTCGGCGATGGCGCGAAAACAGGCGTCGACGGTCGGTTGCGTCATGGTTGATCCCGTGGGACGGCGTCCTCTTTCTTGTTCAGGTTAGAACGAGCGGGCGGGGTGTGTCAAGGCGCGAATCCGGAGCGAATCGGGAGTACAAACTTCAGTTTGCACACAACAGGCCAAAACCTGGACTCCGGATCAATCGTCACCGCGCGTCGAAGAGACCCGGTTTCACCTGGTCGCGCAGTTCGTCGGGGATGCGGGCGAAGGTCTCGTCGAACTCGAGGGCGAAGCGCGGCTCGGTGCGATAAATCTGCAGGCGGCGGCGGCTGTGCTCGCAGAGATACTTGGCGGGATCGGCGAAGTCCAGCACGAGGGCCTCGCGTTTCTCGCCGACCTGCCTGAGCGCGCGGCCCACGCGCTGCAGGGCGCGCGTTTCGCTCTTGCCCGCCCCGGCCAGGATCAGCACGTCCAGCGAGGGAATGTCCAACCCCTCGTCGGCCAGCGTGGTCGCGATGACGACCTCTACCTGGCGCGCGCGCAGCCGGTCCAGGACATCGCGACGCAGCTCACTGTCCACGCGGCCGGTCAGCAGGACGGCGTCGGGCAGGAGCCGGGCCAGCGCCTCGCCGTGGCGGATCTGCTGCACCAGCACGAGCACCGTCAGCCCGCGCTCGGCGCAGCGCCGCGCCTGCTCGGCGATCATGGCGTTGCGTGGACCGTTCTCCACCACGTGACGGGTGTAAATCTCGGCGTAAGTCTGAGCGCCCCACAATTCACCCGTGGCCGGCACGGCGAGGAAGCGGATGCGGGGCGGAACCAGAAAACCACGGTCGATCAGGGCGCTGGAGTTGACTTCGTAGAGCTTGTCCCCCAGCGCGGCGGTCACAAGCAGGTCCATCGCGTCGGCGCGATAGGGAGTGGCGGAGAGTCCGAAACGATAGTAGGCCGAGGGGAGGGCCATGGCCACGCGAAAGAAGGTCTCGGCGGGCAGGTGGTGGCATTCATCGAAGATGGCGAGCGGGGCGGCGGTGACCGCCTCGACGACGGCGGCGTACTTGCCGGCGGGCACGGCGGCGCCCTCGTCCAGGCCCTCCTCCACCTCCTCCTCGGGCACGGTGAAGCCCATCGCGCGGGCGGTGGTCTGGAGCATGGCGACGGTGACGGCGGCAGGCTCAACGCGCCCGTCGCCGATGCGCCCGACCGCGCAGCCGAAGGCCTTCTCGAACATGTCGCGGGCCTGCTGCATAAGGTCGCGGGTGTGCACGAAAAACACGGCCGGGCAGCCCAGGCGGGCGATGATATGCGCGGCGACCAACGTCTTGCCCGCGCCCGTCGCCATTTGTAGGATGCCGCGACCGCCGCGACAGGCGGCGGCGACCGCCTCCTCCTGGTAATTGCGCAAGGCCGGACCGCCGATCGCCAGCTCGAGCGTCCGCGGCGGCGGCTGCCGACCGTCCTCCTCTTCGTAATCGACTCCCTCCTCGCGCAGGACGCGCCGCACGCACGAAAGCAGCCCCGAGGGAAACGAGATCTCCGGCCCGCGCCGCAGGAGATGGCGGCGGCCGTCCCACTCGCCGTTCTTGTAGCTGGGATGAAACTCGGCCCCGGGCACGGGAAAGGAGGTGGCCAGGTCCAGGGCCTCCAGCGGCAGGCCGCGCCCGCCGATGCGGCTGTAATCGTTGCCCAGGCTAAACCGCACCGACAGGTGCTTCCAGCCTCCCGCCTCGTAGGCCAGACGCACGTCCCGCGGCAGGTTGCGTTCGTCCATCGACAGGATTTCCAACAGCTGCGGCAGATGCGAAAGATGAACCTCCCATCGCCGCGCGTCGGGATTCCACCTTCTCTGCTCCAGTCGTTTCAGCCTGGCGACGATGTCCGCGTGGTAGGTGAATGAGACGCCCAGATACTGGTCGGGCAACAGACGAATCTGCTTGAACATTCCGGCATTCTTGGTCGCAAGCCTAAGCGTGCGCGCGCTCGTAATCGTAATCGCAATTCATAATCGTAATCTTGCTCCTGTTCCTAATCGCACTCGTGTTTCATTGCTGTCATTTCGACCGAAGGGAGAAATCTTCCGCTTCGCACCCGCCCCGCGGTAACAGCGAGAAAGATTTCTCCCTTCGGTCGAAATGACAGCTACAGCTCTATCCGTACAAGTACGAACACGAGCACGATTACGAGTGACGATTACGATTAGGAATTACGATGATTCCTCGTTCCTCCCCTGTTGTTCCTGAGCCTTCTTCTCCGCACGAGCGGATTCCATCAGGGGCGCCAGAAGTTCGCCCAGGTTGGCGAGAGGGGCGTCGGGAGCGGCGTTGGCGTAACGCTCATCCTCCGGGCTGGCGGCTCCCCGCTCCAGCGCCTTGACCGACAGGCCGATGCGGCGCTGACCGGGATCGATCTTGACCACCTTCATTTTCACCCGATCGCCCACTTTCAGCACGTCGCCGATCTGTCCCACCTTGGTTTCGGACAGTTCGCTGATGTGCGCCAGGCCCTCGACCCCCTCCTCCAGCTCGCAGAAGGCGCCGAAGTCGGCCAGCTTGCCGACCGTCACTTCCACGATGGATCCAACCGGATACTTGACCGGAACCATCGCCCAGGGGTCCTCTTCGGCCTGCTTGAGGCCGAGCGCGATGCGCTGCTCGGCCGGATTGATCTCCAGCACCTTGACCTTCACGCGATCCCCCTTCTTCAGCATCTCCGAGGGCTTGCGCACGCGCCGCGTCCAGGACAGATCGGAGACGTGGATCATTCCGTCCACCCCGCAGGGAAGGCGCACGAAGGCGCCGAAGTCGGTCAATCCCGTGACCTCCCCTTCAAAGAAAGAGCCTTCGGGGGTGCTCTCCGCGGCCAGCGTCCAAGGGTCGGGCTCCGTCTGCTTGTAGCTGAGCGAGATGCGTTTCTTGGTCAAGTCCACGTCCAACACCCTGACCTGCACCACTTCCCCTTCTTTGAGCACCTCGCCGGGATGGCGCAGACGGCGCGTCCAGGAGATTTCGGAGATGTGGATCAGCCCCTCGATGCCCGGCTCCGAGCAAACAAAGCGCGGCCGCCGGTCAGGCTGACGACCCGGCCGGAGACGACGGAGCCGGCGGGATACTTTTACTGCGTCCTGCCAGGGGTCAGGGTGAGTTGCTTCAGGCCCAGCGAGATGGTCGCGGGTGACCGCCAGGACCATCACGTCAACGTCTGGCCGACCTGCACCACGTCAGCGGGGCGGGCCTGCATTGCCGCCAGGCCGTATCTTGGCGGACGTGCAGGGAGGCCGTCACCCGCAGATCGACGAAGGCGCCGAAGTCGGTCAGGTTCTTGACTACGCCCTTGACCACGCAACCGGGCGCCAGGTGCTCCATGGTCTCGCTTTTCTGATGGCTGAGGATTTCGTCCAGATAGGCTCGGCGGGAGAGGATGACATCGCGCTTGCCGCGGATTTCAACGATCTTGGCCTCGATCTCCTGGCCCACCAAGGGTTCCAGGTCCTCGCGGTTGCGGCTGCGCACGCCGGTCTGGGAGAAGGGGATGAAGCCCAACATGCCGTTGATGCTGACGCGCAGGCCGCCCTTGTCGATAATCTCGATCACGCGGCACTTGACGGGTCGGCCCTCGGTGAAGGCGTCCTTGACCTCCTGCCGCGCGACCATCTCCATGGCGCGCCGGCGCGAGAGTCGAGGATGGCCCTCCGAGTCCTCGGCGGCCATCACGTACACCTGAATCTCCTGTCCCTCGCAGGCCGTTTCCGGCTCGCCGGGCAAAAAGAAGTCGCTCTTGCGAATCACGCCTTCCGACTTGCTGCCGATGTCGACCACGATGTCGTCGGGATTGACCTTGATGACCACCCCGGAAACGATCTCCCCGCGGGCGTGCTGCGAGAACGAATCCTCCATCAGCGCGTCCATGTCCGCTTCGCTGAGTTCGTCGACGTTGACCGCCTGCAGATTGCGGAGCCTTTCGTCGCCGGCGGACCCCGACGCCCCCGAGACCATCCCACCCTTGCCCGATTCCTCAACCATGACTTCCCTTTACCTGTACGACGATGACGTTTTTGCGCTTCCGCCGGAAGCATCGGCGCCGGCCGACCCGAGGGACAGGTTGCGGCGCGATTCCTCCAGGAACGGTTGCGTGCTTGTTATCGCATATTGTTCGGAGAGCGTGAAGATTTCCCTCATCACTCGCCGACTGATTTCCGCATATCCCTCGCGGGCGTCGGGCACGTCCCCCCAATGGGAGGGGGGAATGGGCGCTCCGAATGCCACGCGAATTTTCATCGGGCGCGGCAGGCGGGCGCCCGCGGGCAGGGCGCAGAAGCTGCCGCCGACCCAGGCGGGAACCACGGTCGCGCCGGAGGCGACCACGATCTTGCCCAGACCGGGTTTGCCCGGCGCCAACCCGCCCGTGCGGGTGCGCGTCCCCTCGGGAAAGAGGATGACCACCTCTTCCCGCTCCAGCGCGCGCAAGGCCGCGCGCAATGCACCCACGTCCGCGCGTCCCCGTCGAATCGACTCGGTGCCCATGAACCTGAGATACCAGCTGAGCGGCGGCCGGAACAATTCCTCTTTTGCAAGGAAGGTGACCTGACGCGGGACGTAGGTGCCGATCAGTACCGGGTCCAATGCGCTGGCATGATTGCTGGCGACGATCAGGGCGCCGGTTCGGGGTATTTGTCTTGCGCCGATAACCTCGATTCGAAAATAAGCTCTGAGCGCGAGCCGAAACGCAATGCGGTTCGCCTCATAGAACGTATTTTTATACCAAATCCCCATGCCGCTGGCAATCTCTTTCTCGCCCGTGGGGGTGGCCTGGAAGGCCGCCCACCCCGCCTTATTATGGGGAGATTATGGAATGCGGCAGCTTGCTGCCGCGCGCGGGAGCAAGCATCCGCAGTCCACATTCTATCCCGTGCGCGAGCAAGCACCCGCAGTCCACGCGCGGCGCAGCACGCTGCGCGACTACGGGCAACGTCCCCCTGGCCGGGGGAAAGTGAGGCGGACGATGCGCTGCGCCAGCGCCTCCACTACTTCGTCCTCGCTCATGTCCGACGTATCCACGATCTCGGCGCCGTCGGCTACGCGCAAGGCGCCCACGGGACGGCTGCGGTCGCGGCGGTCGCGCTCCAAGAGGTCGGCCAGGATGGACGCCCGATCCGTTGCCCTGCCTGCCGCCTCCATCTGGCGGGCGCGGCGCTCGGCGCGTATTTCGGCGCGCGCGTCCAGGTAGAACTTGGCCTCCGCGTCGGGAAATACCACCGTGCCGATGTCGCGCCCCTCCATCACCACGCCGCCGCCCGCGCCCATCGCGCGCTGCAAGGCGACCAGCCGCGCTCGCACCGCGGGATTGTCGGCGATGGGCGAGGTCGCCCGCGAGACCTCGGGGGCGCGAATCGCCTCGGTCACGTCCTCGCCGTTGCAGAAGACGCGCGTGCCCTCGTCCTCGGGCACGAGCCGGATCTCCAGCGACCCCACGCGCCGGCCGACGGCCTCGAAGTCCTCCAGCGGGACGCCCTGCCGCAGCGCGTCCAACGCGACCGCGCGATACATGGCGCCCGTGTCGATGTAGAGAAAGCCGAGACGTCGCGCCAGCTTGCGCGCAACCGTGCTCTTGCCCACCCCGACCGGTCCGTCCAGGGCTACGACCGGCTTCCGCCTCACCTGTCGGCCTCCGTCTCCAGCTCGGCGCCCAGCGCGCGGAGATGGGAGAAGAACGAGGGGAACGAAGTGGCGA
This sequence comes from bacterium, assembly GCA_015075175.1. GTDB lineage: Bacteria > Hinthialibacterota > Hinthialibacteria > H5-UNCL2 > H5-UNCL2 > H5-UNCL2. Next base: position 37 of record JABTUV010000020.1, on the reverse strand, counting down.
TCGTCTCCGCGCCGCGCACGGTCACCGGTTCGGACGA
>JABTUV010000002.1 GCA_015075175.1 bacterium | reverse complement strand
AACATCGATCTAGTATGCAGTATTCGGCTTGACCTGGTGCCAGGAGTTGAAGGTGCTGGAATAAGAGCTTATGCTCTGCCAGGTTCTGCCGCCGTCCACGCTTCTTTCCAAGTACCCGAAGTCGCCGCCGCCGAAGTTGTAACGTTGATAGAAGCGCAGGAAACCGGTGGTCGCGGAACTGAGATCGACCGGAAAAGTGCGCAGGGAGGCGTTGGTATTGGGCGTATAGTTGCCGCCGGGGCTGTCAGTCCAGCAGAATTGGCCGCGGCCCGGCGCCACCCCGACGGAGGTGCGGCTCCACGGCGCCTCCGCCACCACGCGCGGCGCTCCCTCGGCGTTCTCCGACAGGTTCCCACCCTCGAAATCCCACCGATAGCGCGTGATGTTGCCGTTGGGATCATTCGTTCCGGTTCCCGTCAGTTGCACCAGGAGCGGCGCCGGGCCCTGGTTGGGCGTGGCCTGGGCAAAGGCGATGGGCGCCGTGGCGTGCACCACCGTCACCGCCGCCGTGGCCCGGTCGCTGTAGCCCCGCGCGTCGGTCACGATCAGCTGGGCCCAGTAAAGCCCGGGCTGCGCATAAGTGTGGTTGGTGTTGGGCACGTTGTTGGAAACGTAGTAACCCGCCGGCGTGCCGGCGGTGGGCAGATTCACGCGATACGGCAACACCACCCCCCGCCCCAGGGCGTCGGTGATGCGATAACCCAGCTCCCAGGCGCTGCCGTTGGACGCGCAGGAAACCAAGAGCTGATTCCAGCCCGCCGCCAGTTGCAACGGAACCACCGTCTCCGTGCCGGGCAGCACGCCCACGTAAGTGGCCGCGTGAATCAGCGCTCCGTTCACCCAGAAGCGCGTGGCGGTGCGCGAGCGATACTGGATTCGCAGCGTCTGCGCCGCCGGGCTGTAAAGATAGATGTGGCAATACCCGTGCACCCGCGTGAATCCACCAAAAATGTTGGCCCATGAAAACACGCCGTCGTCGTCGCTGCGCAAAGTCCAGGTGCGGTTGCCCAGGGTTTGACCGGCGGACGGCGAGGCGTCCAAGACGCCGGCTTGAAGGCTGGTGATGTCATCGGCTCCCGTCGAGGTGTAAGTCCCCACGAAGAGCTGCCGCGTGGGAAAACCGTCGGGGTTCAACGTCAGGTCGCCGTCGCCGAAGTGCCATTCATAGCGCACCAGGCTGGCCCCCACGCCCTGCGACTGGTCGCCGGTGAACTGCACGTCCAGCGGCGCGTGGCCCAGCGTGGGCGCCGCGGACGCGACCGCGATGGGCGTCGGCGGCCCCACCCGCACCGCCACGCTGTCCGTGTCCGTCAGCCCCGAGTTGTCCGTCACCCGCAGCGTGGCCGTGTAGTCGCCCTCGTTGGCGTAGGTGTACGGAACGGGCTGTGACGTAACTGCGGCGTAATCAAACGTCCCGTTGTTGTCGAAATCCCACTCGTACAGGAGAATCTGGCCGTCCGCGTCGCTGGACTGGTCGCTGTAAAACGTCACCGTGAGCGGCCGCACGCCGCCCGTCTTGTCCACGCCCGCTACCGCCGTCGGCCCGGCCCGATTGGTGGAAATCCGCACTACCGCCGTCGAAACCCGCCCGCCCACGAACGTGATCTTGAAGGTCGCGTCGAACTCGCCCGCCGCCTGATACGTGAACGAGGCGTTGGGATTGGTCGGCGACGTGTAGTCGTCCACCCCGTCGCCGTCGAAGTCATAGCGGTAGTTTAGGACCGTCGCAGTGCCGAGCGGATCGAAGTAGCTGCCCGTGAACTGCACGAGCAGCGGCAGGTCGCCGGCGGTCGGCGTCGCTTCCACGACCGCCGCCAGGTAGCCGGGCACGACCGTCCTTCGCCCGGAGAAGCCGGAAAAGCCGCGGTCGTCGATGGCCTCGACCATGGGCAGGGCCAGCATCTGCCGGTTGTACGCGAACGAGGTCGAGGCGGTTGACGTCGTGCGGTCGAAGCGGCCGTCCCCGTCGAAGTCCCAGCGATAGGCGACGACCGGCTCGCGCTGCTCCAATACAAACGCTGTGAAATTGACGTTCCCGCCCACGGAAGGCTCGGCGTTGCTGATGAGCAAGTCCACCACCGGACTGCGCGCGTCCGGCGGCAGCGGGTTGACCGACGCGCCGGCAAAACGCCCGTCCACCGCGCGCCGGAGGACCACGTCGCCCCGCTGCGTCACCAGCACCGGATCGCGGTCGTTCTCAACGAACCACAACCAGCCCGTATCCCGCATGGGAACCAGTTGCAGCGGCTTGGCAAACGTGGTGGTCGAGAGCAGGATGTTGGCCGCGGCGGAATCCACGAGGCCCAGCGTGGTGTTGCTGCGCGCGAACCAGCAGCCGCCGTTTTTCGCGTCGGCGGCGATCTCGTTCAAGGTCGACAGGCCGGACTGGCCCGCCGTCAGCGTATTGCCGTCCGCGGACAGGAGCGATATCTCGCTGCCGGCGCGCGTGACCCAGAGTCGCCCGGTGGTCGGGTCCAGCGAAACCAGGCCGGGGCTGGTCACGGACGGCATCGTGTGGTACCCGGTGTCGTTGACGGGATTGTAACCGTCCGGTGCGTCGGTGCGCATCCGCAGGACCGCGCTGCGCGTCCCCCAGGCCATCCATATCACGCCCCGCGGACCGTCCACGGCGATGTTCCCACCCCCGGACACAACGAACACGGAATGATGGCCGGTCCCCGCGATCACGTTGTAGCCGGCGACGGAAAACGCACTGGGTTCGATGCGATAGAGCCGCCCCATCGTTTTGTTGATCACCCACAGCCGCCCGTCGGCGACGTTCACGTCGTGCCACAAGTTGGTCCCAAAGCCCGCCACGCGCCCGTGAAAGCCGGTCCCCGAGCTGATGCTGTACGCCCCCAACAGTTCGCCGGAGAGCCGGAAAATGCTGCCGGAATCCGCCAGGTAGGCGTCATTATTGGGTCCCACGACGAGGCGCGAGACGGCAGCGAAGCCGGAGACTTCCGCCAGCACCCGCCCGGAAAGGGGCGAGAGTTTCCTGACGCGGTGTCCCGAAGTGTCGGAAACCCACATCGCCGCGGCCACCCCACGCAGGCCGAAGTTGCGCTGCAACAGCCCCTGGTCGGAGACCTCGACCACCCCGTTCTTGTCCAGATCGAAGTCGCGCGCGTCGTTGGGATCGGTGGGTTGGCCGATGCGACGGGCCAGCTCGACCAAGTCCTCGCCGTCCACGCGCCCTGAGCGGTTGATGTCACCGGGCGCGGCCGGCGCGCCCGGCGCCCACACTGCCAGCGCCAGGATCATGATCACGAGCGTTCCAGCACGCATGAATAAGAGTCGTCGCGTCATAATGTCCATCCTCGATGCCGGACGACCCCGCCGCCGATGCGGCGGTCGTCCATGGTAATAGACGGGTGCGTATGGAAAGGGGAAACCGCTTCGGATTCCGACACGGACACGTCGCATGATTGACGGCGCGCGGCGTCGCCGCCGCGCATCTCCTCCCGGTGGAATCGTCAGGTCACGTCAAGAATCACAATCCTCGCAAGCCGCCGCGCCGACGCAAGCACGCCTGCGAACCGAGATGAATGAGAATGTCACTTTCGGCTTTTGCCTGCCGCACGGGAACAGCGCATCGAACGCGCGGAGCGGCATGCCTTCGTCGCGGGAACGGCGCACGCCGGCGAGGTTGGCGTTCGACGGCGAGACTATTCTTTCACTCGTGCAAGGCCCTGTCAACCCTTGACATGCATGAGACCGTGCAATTGACGTCGGGTCTAAAAGCGGGAAAGGTGGATTATTTCGCAGGTGAAGCAGTCCGCGACTGGCGGGCAAAATCGGCATAGAGCGCGTCAATGATTTCCATGCCCCGCATCAGACACTCGGGCCGGCGGGGCTCGATCTCGGACAGACCGCGGAAAACGGCGGCCAGGCCCGGCGCCTCCGCCGTCGCCTTGGGCTGCCAGACGTTGATCTCGATGTCGTGGACGACCGACAAGAGGCGCTCCAGCGCCGGGTCCTCCAGATTATGCTTGCGCGCCCAGTACTCGGCCACGGTGCGATTGCCGCGGCGACTGTCTTCGGCGCTGGGAGTGTCGAAGGCGGTACCGGGCATCCGCAGGGTCCCCGTCGGCTCGAATACGAATACCGCCGCGGGCGAAACGAAGCGCCGGATCAACCATGCGGTCGCCGCCGTGTCCACTTCGATGGGCCGGTCCCAGGTCGAGTACACGGGGGCGACCGGCGTAGCGTCCGTCGCGGTCCAACACGCGGGCGTCAGCGCGAGAGAGAGAACCGCCGCCGCCCAACCAACGCCAAGGCGGCCAGAAACCCGGGTAAAGCGATGCTTGCGACGACCAGTACGCATAAGGCGGCTACCATCCGATCCGCTCCGTAATGGAGCAAGGTGAAGATGCGTATCGACAAGGTGCTGGCGCCGGGCGGCGCGACCAGCAGGCTGGCGCCCAGTTCACCCACGCTCCAGGCGAAGACCAGCGCCATGCCCGCCAGGCCATGCCGCCAGGCCGCCGGCAGCGCCACGTGGCGCTGCCACGCCCAACCCGAAAGCCCGTCCAACCGTCCCGCATCATACAGCGCCCGCGGCACGCGCGCCAGTCCCCGCGCCCACGCCAGGACTGCCAGAGGCAGAAACCGCGCGCACGCCGCCAGTACCAGGATGGCCTCGCTCTGGTAGACCTCGCCCATCCCGCCGTGCCGGTTCCACAGTCGGATGAGGCCGATGCCGACCGCGGGCGCGGGCACGAACAGAGGCAGGAGGGTCAGTCCCTCCAGCCAGCGCCGGCGCCGCCAAGGATGGGGGACGATCAGGACGGCGCAACCGTATCCCAGCAATCCCGCCAGCGCCGCGGCATAGAACGAGGTCGTGAGAGTCTGGCGCAGTTCGGGTCCCGCCGCCTTCCAGGCCAGCCCGAAGTCCTCCAGGGGAAGCGCCCGCTGGAAAAGGATGACCACGGGCAGAAGAAGCAGACCCAGTACGACCAGCCAGGCCCCGGCGGCCAACCAGCGCGCCGCGCCCCACAGGGGCAACGGCGGCGCCGAGGCCCGCCCGCCCGCTTGCCGGAACGCCGCCCGATCTTCCCTTACCACGAACGCGCATAGAACCAGCGCCGCCCCCAGCACCAGCGGCGCCAGGCTGCGGCTGGCCGGTCCCAGGCCATAGAAGGCGCTGAACTCGGTGAACACTTCCGCCGCATAAACACGCGTGCGAAACAGATCGGGTACGGTGAAGTCGGTCCAAGCCAGCAGAAACACCAGCCCCGCGCCCAAGAGGACGCCGTCGCGGGCCTCGCGCAGACTTACGAACCACAGGGTGCGGATCGGTCCGGTATGAAGCAGGGCTTCCGCCTCGCGCTCGGGGGGGATGGCGCGCAGGCTCGCCCAAGTGCACAAGACCACCAGCGGGAAGTACGCCCAGGCCAGCACCAGGGCGGCAGTCCAGGCCTGATAGGGGTCCCAGGCGGGCTGGAGAGCGGTCTCGGCGCCGGCGATCCAGGCGCCGCGCGCGCCGAAGGCCGCCAGCCAGGCGATGCCGAAGACGTAGGGCGGCACGACCAGCACGGCGGCGCAGAGCGCCAGCAGCGCGCGCCGGCCGGGCACGCGCAACCGCGACAGGAGCGCGCCTACCGGCGCCCCCAGGATGACCGCGGCCAGCGTCGCCACTCCCGCCACGTAAAAGCTGGTCCAGAGTAGCCCCAGTCGCCGCGCCCAGAGATCGGCGCCGGACGGTCCGGCGGTCTCCTGCCCCAACTCGCCCAAAAACCCCACCAGCGGACCGTAGCAGACGAGCGCGAACGCCGCCCAGCACGCCGGCGCGACCAGCCGGCGCAGCGGACAGGCTAAAGCCTGAACTCCGAGAGGAGTTCTCATCGCATAAAAGTCGATTGCAGGAAGGGTTGGGAAACCTCCAGCGCCGCCGGCAACTCTTCCCAAGGCAGCGTGAAGCAGCGCAGGTCCGAGGCACGCCGCACGTGGCCGGGCACGGGAACCGTCGCGCGCACGGGAATCTGCGCCCCCGCTCCCTCCGCCAATCGCCGTTCCTCCTCGGGGGAAAGAAGATAGTCGATCAACGCCCGTCCCTCGTCAGGATGCGGTGCTCCGGCGATCAGCGCGACCGTATTGGGGAAGACCAGCGTACCGATACCCTCCTGGTCGGGATAAACCATCTTTACCGGCTTTCCGGCCACGATGGCCCCGTAGGCGTCGTCGGTATCCGTCAGGCCCCAGGGTACGATCCCCGCCGCCACGTCATCCCGTACGGTGGCGTTGCCTGCCAGGACTTTCACCTGGTTGGCCACCAGCCCAGAGAAGAATGCCTTGGCCGGTTCGGGCTTCAAGTACGCGAACAACGCCGCCGCATGGGTCGAGGTCGAGCCGAACAGGGGCAGCGCGATGGCCGCTTTGCCTTTCCAGCGAGGATCCAACAGATCGAAAACGGAGTCCGGCGCCTCCTCGTCTTTAACCAGCTGGGTGTTGTAGATGATGACGCGGGCGCGGGCGGCGAAGCCCGTCCAGGTATGTACGGGTGAACGGAAGGCGGCGGGAATGTCGCTGGCGCTGGGCGAGTCATAAGGCGCCAGGAGTCCCTCCCGATCCAGGGCCAGCGTGCGCGCGATTTCGTTGTTCCAGAACACGTCGCACACCGGCCGGCTTCGTTCCGCCACAAGGCGGTTGTAAAGCCCGACGGTCTTGGTCGCCTCCGTATCGTAAGCCGGCTTGACCGCGATGCCCGTACGCGCCGTGAAGTCGGCCAGGATCGGCTCGGAGAACATGCGGTCCAAGGCCGTATAGACGACGACCTGCCGCTCCGCCGCACGTGCCGAAAGGGCCGCCATTCCCACCAGTGCGACAAACATAACATTCTTTTTTGTAACCACTTACGACCTCCCCTCCGCCGCCTCCGGGGCGCACCGACGTCCGTCGCCATGCCATTTGCAGGGTCCCATCCAGCCTGTGGTGCAGACTCTACCACGAGCGCCTCGTGCACGGAAACCCGAAAATGCTTGACATGGGATCGCACAAGTGGTAATACCACATCCAATGGTCCTACCAGTGGCCTGTTCTGCGTGATTTCTGTATGTCCTCTCTCGTTTTATGCCGCCCACTTTTCGGCGTGACGCGCTCACTCTCATCCGGTGGGTCGCGCGGCGACCCGGATGATTCATCGGGAGGTTCTACAAGCAATGCGGCGGAAACCATTTGTTCGAAGCGCCGTCTTGGGAGTACTCACGCTGGGACTCCTCCTTGCGGCGCAGGCTGCGGACGTGTACGTCAGCAGCAGCGGCAACGACGGCAACGACGGCCTGTCGGCGGGCACGGCCAAGGCCACGCTGGCGGCGGCGGTCGGCGTCCTGAATGGACAGCCGGCCGGCTCAACCTTGCACGTGCTATCCAACCTGACCGAAAACGCCGTCATCGGCGTGACGGCCAACGGAGCGGCCGGCAACCCCATCGTCCTTCGCAGCGACCCGGTGGGCACGCCCTTCACCCTGACCGGGGTGGTGCTGGAAGTCACGGGAACCTACGTCACCATCCAAAGCCTCAACTTCGACGGTCAGGGAATACGCGAAGGCAGCATCATCATCAAGGGCGTCGCTTCCAACTGCACGGTGCAGGATTGCCAGTTCACGGGCGTGGCCGCCAACGCGGTCGAGCAGTACGCGCCCGAGAATCTGTCGGCTCCCATCCAGGTGCTGGGGACGGACAATGTCACCGTGACCGGCTGCAGCTTCAATCCCACCGCCAACCTGGACCTGGTGGTGCTCCTGTCCAGCTCGGCGGGGCCGGGCAGCAACTTCACCATGAGCAACTGCGTGGTCAACTCCAACGGCTTCGCCGGCGGGGTCAAGGCCTTTCGCGCCTGGGACAACATCCAAATTCTTAACACCCAGTTCCTGGACATGCGCATCTATTCGTTCGAGCTGCAGACCAACACCAGCGCGATCGACAACACCACGTCGGATAACATCCTCATCCAGGACTGCGTCGTGCGCGGTTACATTGCGACCGACAGCAACCTGGGGGCGGTCAGGATCTTCAACTCCAAGGCGTCCAATTTCCGCGTCATCCGCACCGCCTTCTCCAACCTGGGTACCGGCGGCGTCGACGCCATCTCCCTTTACAGCAACAGCAGCGCCAATCCCAATCCCACGGTGGTGGACACGGTGCTGATCGACGGGGTCAACATGCAGAAGGACCCCACCAGCACCAACGCCTTCCAGGACATGGTGGCGGTGCGCAACAGCAGCACCACGGCGGGGGCGCAACGGCCCTTGATCCAGAACCTGACGATTCAGAACTGCGTTGCCACCACGGCGTGCACGGTCCAGTTCGAGTACGTCGAGTGCCACAACGTGACCATCCGGGACTGCACCTTCACCAATGAGCTCCGTCAGAACGCAACCGCCATCCGCACGCAGGACGGCAGCATCATCCGGGGGATGCTGGTGGAGCGGGTGTCGGTGGAGAACCGTGGCGGCGACGACGCAGTCTCGTTTTTCGGCACGCGCTTTTCCGGCGCGGCCCGCACCCAGGGGCACAACGTGGAAATCCGCGACTGCAGCTTCACCTGCCGCCCCACCAGCCAGACCGACACCGGCTCGGAGGGCATCGCCTTCAAGGACGATATCTCCACCAACGTGAGGGTGTATAACACCCGCATCGACGCCAACGTGGCCTTCAACGTCTCGCGCGCGGGCGGCGGCATCGACGGCCTCATCATCGACGGCTGCTTTCTCTACGGCGGAACGCCCACCTCGACCAGCTATCTCATGGCCGGGTTCCTGGTGCGCGAGGACGGCACGGCGCCCGGCGCAACCCTGCGCAACGCCACCGTCACCAATTCCGTCATCAACGGAGTCTCCGCGTTGTGCATGGCCAACTCCTCCAACCCCATGGTGATCGAGAACGTCTCCTTCGCCAACTGCATCTTCAACGGCACGCGCCAGGGCAGCACGATCGCCGCGCTCAACAACCTGAACAACGTCTCCTTCACCAACTGCTCGTTCACCGGCGGCGTGGTGGGCGGCTTCGCGGTCTATCCGGCGGTGGCCGCCGTCTGCAACCTGCGCGACCTGGCCTTCACCGACTGCCAGTTCGCCTGCACCAGCGCCATCGACGACACGACCACGCTGCGGCCCGCGGCCTTTCTGGTGGAGACGGCCAACTCGCGCGTAACCTACGCCACGCTCACCAACTGCACCTTCACCGGCGGCAATCACGGCCTCTCCATCGCGCGCAACAACATCCCCGCCGGCCCGGGCGATGAGCCTATCGTGAACGGACTCCTGGTGCAGGACTGCACCATGAGCAACAGCTTCACGCGCGGGCTGAACGTGGCCTTCGCGGACGGAGGCGACCTGACCTTCCGGCGCATCTCCGTCAGCAACGTGGGCGGCGTCGGCGTCAACCTGCAGTTCTACGGCGACAACGTGACGCTGGAGGACATCGGCGTCGCCGGCGGCGGGGTCGCCCAAGCGATGGTCTTGGAGACCAAGGGCGGAGACGCCGCGCAGAACTGGGCGGTCCGCAACGGCAGCTTCGGCGCCCTGTCGGGCGGCGTAGTCGTGACCGGACCGGTGCGCAACAGCGTGCTGCAGAACCTGTCGGTGACGGGAGCCGGCATCCACATCGACAATTCCGGCGCGGGCGGACCCGCCGACGCCGCTCAGGGCATCGACGTCTTGGACTGTCACGTGACCGGTGCGCCGGGAACCGGCATCCGCGTCGAGGGCTCCGACCATCGCGTCATCGGTTGCACGGTCGAGAACGCGGGCGGGGCCGGCATCTCCGTGCGCGAGGTCAATCTGCTCCTGCCCGCCAATCAGAACGTCACCGTGACCACCAACACGGTCTTTGACTGCGTGGGCGCGGCGTTGATCCTGGAGGGCAAGAACTCGACCGTGGGTTGGAACACCACCTACCGCAACGGCGCGGGTCTCCTGGTGCGTTCCGGCGCCTCGGGCACACTGGGTGGCATTTCCAACACCACCGGCAACACGATCACGCGCAACGCCCTCTTCGGCGGCCTGCCCGGCAGCGCCACCGGCATCTTCGAGGACGCCCCCGCCTACTTCGGCGATCCCGGCCCCTCCGGCAACACCTACGTGAACAACACGGTGACCGACTGGGCCGCGGGCAGCGACTTCCTCGGCTCGGGCAACACCATCCAGAACAACATCTTCGCCTTCAACGTCGGCTCGGGCCTGAAAGTCCGGCCCTCGGGCCTGTCCGGCCTGGTCGCCGGCTGGAACTGCGCGGCCGAGAACCTGGGCGTCGATTTCGACGGCATCGGCATCGACTACACGAAGGACATCTGGTACGACCCGGACTTTGTCTCCCGCGATCCGGCGTCCGCCAACTTTTACCTGCTCTCCCCCACCAGCGGCTGCCGCGACCGCGGCACGCCGGTCGGCCTCAAGATCGACCTGGGGGCGCGCGAGTCGGGCGACTCGGAGGTGGCGTCATGGCGGCTTTACTAGGCGCGGCGACAAGAAGGGGAGGTAACAACACCATGAAGATTCGATCCGTTCTTTCCGGTCTCCTGGCGGCCGTCATGCTCGTCTCCCTGTGCGGGCCGGTCGGCGCCAAGACGGTTTACGTGCGCACCGACGGCAACGACTCCAACGACGGCCTGTCCGACACGCCCACGGGGGCCAAGGCCACCTTTCAGGCCGCGGTCGTCGCCTCGGTGGGCGGCGACGTGATCCAGTTCGCGCCCGGAACCTACAACGAGGCCGGCGCGACCCGCATCCTGTTCTTCGGCGACCTGACCTTCCGTAGCGGCAATCCCGCCCAGAAAGCGGTGCTTTCGACGCTGGCCTTGCGCATCTCGGGCACGGTCGCCAACGTCACCTTCGAGAATCTCGTCTTCGACGACGGCTTCACCCATCGTGAAGTGATCTACGTCGAGAACGGCGCGGCCAACCTGGCCTTCGTGGGCTGCGAGTTCAAGAATCCGCTCCTGGACGCGGACAGCCCCGCCTCCGACCTCCGGCGCGGTCTGATCATGGTCGAGGGCTGCAACGGCCTGCTCGTGGACGGATGCAAGTTCTCCATCATCCCCAGCACCAACATCAACGTCGCCGTCAACATGTGGTGCCTGGGCAACCTGCGCGACTATCTGGGCGCCGGCTTCGCCTCCGGCAACTGGACGGTGCGCGACAGCGACTTCCACACCGAGCGGCACCCTTCCCAGACCACCGACGCGGACGGCGGCGGCATCATCTTTCACGAGTCCATCGCCAACGTGCTGATCGCGGGCTGCACCTTCAGCACCGTCTTCGAGTGCTTCCGCATGGAGAGCGCCGTCACTCCCGACGGCCCGCGCCAGTTCACCAACCTGACCTTCCGCAACAACGGCCTGCAGTACACCGAGACCAGCAACGCCCTCTTTTTGGGTTCCGGCAACCTGTACCGCGATCTGTCCATCCGCGACAACCTGTTCGTGGCCATCGAGGACACGGGCGTCTGGATCGAGGGCGGCGGCACCGCCACGCTGGACGGGGTCGAGATCGTCGGCAACGACATGCGCGACATCGGCTACAACGGCCAGGGTACGGACAACGCCATCCGGCTGGACGACGCCTTTCTCAATCCCACGCCCGGCAAGAAGGTCTCCATCCGCAACAACCGGTTCATCCGCCCCAGCGTGGGCGCGGATGAGTGCCTCTGGTTGAACGCCATCGGGCCAGGTCTGGAGGTGGTGGGCAACGAAATCAGCAACTACCGCACCAACGCCATGCTGGTGGACGGCTCGGAGAAGAATCCGGGAACCGGGGCGCTTTTGGACGCGGTCATTTCCGACAACGCGATTCTTAACAGCGGCGACACCGGCATCTATCTGCGCACCACGCTGGAGCCGATCACCGGGATCGCCGTCGAGAACAACCTGCTTCTCAACACGACGCCCTACGCGGTCAACGTGCGCACCGCCCTCACTACGAACGCGCGCATCCGGGGCAACACGTTCATGGGCAACGGGGTGGGCGTGCGCGTCTCGGCCGCCGGCGCCATCGTGACGCAGAACGAAGTATTCACCTCCTCGACCGTGACCGGCGGCGGCATCCAGTTGGCCGAATCGTCCACGGTGGGCGCGGCCAGCTCGGTCGCCAATTGCATCGTCTCGTTCAACGCCGTGGCGGCCAACCGCAACTATGGGATCGTGCTGGCGTCGGCGATGGCAAACTCCGGCGCGGGCGCCCGCGTGTTCAACAACACGCTGGTCAGCAACCTCAACAACGGCATTCTCATCGGCGTCAACAACGCCCACGTGTACAACAACATCGTGGCCCTGCATCCGGGCATCGGGTTGAACCTGACCGCCGGTACGCCGGGGACCATCGGCTACAACCTGCTCTACAACCAGGTAGTAGGCGGGGCCAACTATGCGGGCTTCACGACCACCCCCTTGCCGGGGGACCTGTCGGCGGATCCGCGCTTTGAGAACGTGGGCGCGCGCGACTACCACCTGCGCAGCAACAGTCCGGCCATCGGCGCGGGCGCCGCGTTGGTAGGCGGTAACCTGGTCGCCGACGGCAGCGACCTCGGCGCCTTCCCCACCCAGATCGTCAGCAGCGCCGTCCCCACCGGCGCCTGGGAACTCTATCGTTGAACGATGATCTTACTCGCAGCCGAGACGGGGAGCATGACGCCATGAAGAGAATCGGGCATCCCAAAAAAGCGGCCTTCACGCTGATTGAACTCCTGATCGTGGTCGCCATCATCGCCATTCTGGCGGCGATCGCGATTCCCAACTTCCTGCACGCGCAGATTCGCGCCAAGGTCGCCCGCGTGCAAAGCGATTACATGGCCCTGGCCGTCGCCATGGAGTCGTACAACGTCGACCACCAGGACTACCCTCCCGCCGTCGGGGGCGTTCACTACGCCGAGTTCCTGCCGCTTTCCACTCCTGTCCGCTACATCGCCAGCATCCCGCTGGACCCGTTCCGACCTTGGGAGGTCTGTCCCCGCGATCGTGATCGCGACGGCAAGTGTGTCCCCTTGGGCGACGGTCGTCTCACCGACGATGGTCTGTACAACCTGGTGCGATTTACCAATACCGGTCTGACCCGGGAGGTTTACTGGTGGGCCTTGCAGGGGCTGGGGCCGGACGGCGACGAGGAGCGCAACTATCTCAATAATCCGTGGAGTGAGGCGCTCAAGCAGTTTTATCTGACCAATGAGTATGATCCGTCCAACGGCATCATGAGTTCCGGGGATCTGTATCGCTTCGGTCCCAGCGATCCTCGGCCGAACCAGTAGAGACGGCGACCCTCCGGCGGTCATCGTTGACGTTGGGAAGAAGCGCCCCGGACGCCCTCCGGGGCGCTTTTCTGTAGGGTGCGCACCGCGCACCGACTGCCTTACGCCGGAGAAGAGTGGTGCGCCGTGCGCACCCTACTCCACGCACAGAAGCACGCACGTCAGATAGCGCGTCTCGGGCGCGGACAAGAGCGGGGGATGATCGGCGGCCTGGCCGCGGACCTCCAGGATGGAAGCATGGCGGCCGCCGTCCCGCGCCGCCAGCGACAGCATCTCCAGGAACATTTCGGCGGTCACGTGATGCGAGCAGGTCGAGGTAGCCAGAATGCCCCCCGGTCGCATCAATCGAAACGCGCGGCGGTTGAGTTCCCGATAGCCGGAGAGAGCCGCGGGCAGGTCCCTTTTACGCTTGGCGAAGGCGGGCGGATCCACGTGGACGACGTCGAAGCGCTCGCCCGCGCGCACCAGCTCGGGCAGGGCGCGAAAGGCGTCCGCCTCCTGCCAGTGGATGCGATCCGAAACGCCCGCCAGTTCCGCGTTGGCGCGGGCGCACGCCAGCGCGGCCACGGAAACGTCCAGCGCCTGCACGTACTCCGCGCCCGCCCGCGCCAGCCGAATCGCGCACGCCCCCGCGTAACAGCACACATCCAACACCCGCGCGCCCGGCGCGAATCGGGCCAGCGCCTCAATGTTCTCCATCTGGTCCAGAAACAGGCCGGTTTTCTGGCCGCCGACCACGTCCACGTCGAAGGGCGTGCCGTGGCACGACACGCGCACGCGGCCGGGCAGCTCGCCCCACAGCGCGGTAGTCGAAGGCGCCAGGCCCTCCAGCGCGCGCATCTCGCTGTCCAGCCGTCCCACAATGGCGCGCGGAGCCAGCTCGGAACGCAGCGCCTCCACCACGAGCGGCAGGAGGCGGTCCATGCCCGCGGTCAGCGACTCGAGCACCAGCACGTCGGCGTATCGGTCCACGATGAGGCCGGGCAGGCCGTCGGCTTCGCTGTGCACGAGGCGCAGGGCGTCGCGGGCCAGTCCCAGCCGCCGCCGCAGCTCAAGCGCGCGCCGGATGCGCCCGCTCGCCCAGGCGCCGTCGATCTCCACTTCGCCCCGCGCCAGGATGCGCGCCGCGATCAGGCTGTGCGGATTATAATACGCGGTCCAGAGCTCGGGCCGGTTCTTTTCCCGCAGCGTGACCAGGCCGCCCGGCTCCAGCATGGGCGGATTCTCGATCTCATTGGAGAATACCCACGGATGCAGCCGCGCCCGCCGCTTGCGAGCCGCCGCAGACAGGAAGAGCGTGGGGCGTTCCGCGGGCATGACGGCTCCTCTATTATTATAAGGCCCTGTCGGTGGGAACCCTGGACTCGCAATGCCGCGGTTCAGGGAACCACCGCGGCCATGTGGCCGTTGGCCTTGCCGGAGACGCGCCGCACCCGGGCGCCCAGGCCGGCCAGCTTGGCGTCCAACCGTTCATAGCCGCGGTCCAGATGGTAGACGCGCAGGATTTCCGTCTCGCCCTCGGCGACCAGTCCCGCCAGGACCAGAGCGGCGCTGGCCCGCAGGTCGGACGCCATCACCGGCGACCCTGATAGTTTGGGGACACCCCGCACGACCGCGCAGGCCCCATCCACCGAGATGTCCGCGCCCATGCGGCACAATTCGCTCGTGTGCATGAAGCGATTCTCGAAGATGGTCTCTTTGATCACGCTCGTGCCCTTGGCGATGGAGAGGAGCGCCATCAGCTGCGCCTGCATGTCGGTGGGAAAGCCGGGATAGGGACGGGTCGTCACTTCATCAATGGCCACCAGTTCGTCGGGGCCGATGACGTGCAGGGCGTCCGGCTCCTCCATGACGGCGACGCCGGCCTCCCGCAGGCGGTCGATGAGGGCGCGCATGTGGTCGGCGACGGCGCCCACGAGGCGCACGTTGCCGCGCGTCAAGGCGGCGGCGATCGCCAGCGTTCCCGCCTCGATGCGGTCGGGAATGATGCTGTAGGTTCCGCCCGAGAGCCGGTCCACGCCCTCGATGACGAGCGTATCCGTGCCTTGGCCGTGGATTTTCGCCCCGCAACTGTTGAGAAAATCGGCCAGGTCCGCGATTTCCGGCTCGCGCGCCACGTTGCACAGCTCGCTCGTGCCCTTGGCGAGAACGGCTGCCATCAAGGCGTTCTCGGTCGCTCCCACGCTGGGAAACTCCAGCACCACCCGGTTGCCCAGCACGCGGCCGGTGAGGGTTTCGGCCTCGACGTAGCCGTGCTCGACGCGCAGCTCCACGCCCAGCTCGGAGAGCGCTTTCAGATGAATGTCCACGGGGCGCGTGCCGATGGCGCAGCCGCCGGGCATGGAGACGCGCGCGTGCCCGTACTTGCCTACCAGGGGACCCAGGACGAAGAAGCTGGCGCGCATCTTGCGCACCAGGTCGTAGGGCGCCTCCTGCCAGCGCAGGGTCTGGGGCGAGATGGTCATGCGGCCCCGTCGCGTCCCCGCACCTCGACCCCCAGGCTGCACAGAAGCCGTTCCATGCCCACGATGTCGTCCAGCCAGGAACGTTGCCGAGCCCACCGGGCCGTCGCACAGGATGGACGCAGCCATGATGGGAAGGGCGGCGTTCTTGGCCCCGCTGATCTTCACTTCGCCCTTCAGGCGGACGCCGCCGTTGACCAGAATGCGATCCATGCTGCCATTCCTTTCGTGGTCAGTCCGGGACTGTCACCCATTTGCGCCGCGAGAATCAGCGTGGAACGGTTCGGCCCGCTGGCGGAAATGGGCGCCCGTCCCTGCTCCTCTCCGAGGGACAGTCCCTCACAAGACTTCGCCTCACCCATAGAGGACAAGAAACCAAGTCGGCTCTGAAGGCGGCCTGGGCGCATCGAGCCGTCCTCTCGATACGCGGCGCGAAGTTACATTTCACACTTCACGATGCGGTTCCGGCGCGCCGCTACTCGAGGACTCGGTTTTTCTTTCTTTCGCAACTCTGTCAGTGCCCGTTTTTGAGAACAGGCGCCGATTTTGATGCACGCCGGTCGCGCTACGGCCCGTCCTCGCGCCCAGCCGGCGACTGTCCCGCGTGCGCGACCAAGACTCTCGGCTTGCCGGCCAGGTCATGGAGGACGCGCGCGTCCGCCAGTCCGGTCGAGCCGGCCAACTGCAAAACCGCCGCCCCCTGAGTCTCGCCCAATTCCACGGCCAGAATTCCACCTGCCGCCAAGTAGCTGGGAGCTTCCAGGATGAGGGGACGCAACACGTCCATCCCATCCGCCCCGCCCCGCAACGCCGCCGCCGGCTCGAAGTCCCGCACCTGCCTGGGAAGGTCGTCCCACTCGTCATTACGAATGTAGGGCGGATTGGCTACGATGACGGCGAAATTCTCCCCCGGCAATAGACACGTATACAAGCTGCCCTCGCGAAACTCAAGCCGGTCGGCGACTCCAAGGCGCCGGGCGTTCTCCCGGGCGACTGCCAGCGCCTCGCGGCTGGTGTCGGTCGCCAGGCCGCGCCACTCGGGGCATTCGCACAGCAGCGTCCCCGCCAGGACGCCGCTGCCCGTCCCCACGTCCATTATAACGCCGGGGGGCGAGGCGCGCATGTGGGTCAAGGCGACTTCCACCAGGTGCTCGGTCTCGGGGCGCGGGATGAGCACGGCTGGGGTGACGTGAAACTGCCGGCCGTAAAACTCGCGCTTGCCGATGATGTACGGGAGCGGTTCATGGCGGGCGCGGCGGCGCAGGCGCTCGCGATATGCCTCGACCACGCCGGGCGAAAGGACCTCCTCGAAGCGCAGGTAGAGGTCCAGGCGGGAGGCTCCCAGGAGATCGGCGAGCAAGAGCTCGGCGGATAGGCGCGGCGACTCGACCTCGCGTTCCGCCAGAAACCCGGTCGCTTTTTGAAGATACTCCAGGAGGGTTCGCGGCGAGGGCGGGACGGCGGTCATCGCAGTGGCGCGCCGGAAGCGTCGGTGAAGGCGGCGTCGGCGACGAAATCCAGGGCTGACACGGCGTCCAGGAGGATGCGCGTGGGAATGACGTTAAGCGTCGCAAAGCGGCGGGCGCCGCGCTGGCCGGCAACCTCGGCGGGCAGCCGCAGCCGGCAGCCTACGGGCATTTCGCGCATGAGCCGGAAGCGGACCAGCACCTCCTCCAGGCGCCCCCAGTCGACTTTGCCCTCCATCCGCAGGGAGAGAAACGGCGCCTGCGCCAGCCGCTCCCGGATTTCGCCCACCGACTCCAGGTTGAGTATCTTCAGGCATCCGCGACGGGTCGAGCAGGCCGGCTCGTGCCCCAGGTTGCCGCGCACGGCGCGCACCAACTGCACTCCCCGCGGCGGCTCGGAAATCAGCGAGGGGTTGGATAGAAAGGTGAAGCGTCGCCGCCCGTCAAAGAAAATGCCGGCGCACAGCGACCGTCCCACCGGCGAGAGATCGACCGTCCGTCCCAGGTAGCCCAGCGCAACGATTTCGCTGTCGTCGTAGCGCTCGGGATGAGCCAGGTCGGAGAGATCGGCCTCGGAGAAGATTTCGTCGTAGCCGCGCAGGAGATGGGTGGATACGGCGAAGCCGAGCCGTTCCTGTTCACTGTCCAGGAGATCGCGGGGGGAGAACTCGTCGAACTGGACATCCGCCAGAAAGGGCGGGGGCGGCTCTTTGGCGAGGGGGGCGAGCAACAACTGGCCGGGCTCTTCCAGGAGCTCGGGGCGCTCGGCCTCCTCCTCCACGCGGTCGATGGAGGAGAGCAGTTCGGCGCGGTAGAGGCCGAAGCTGTCGAAGGCGCCGCACAAGACCAGGTTTTCCACGGCGCGTTGGTTGACCAGCTTGCGGTCCAGGCGGGAGCAGAAGTCCAGGAGCGAGGCATAGGGGCCGTGCTCGCGCTCCGCCAGGATGGCGCCGGAAATTTTCTCGCCGATCTGCAAGACGTCCAGGAGACCCAGGCGAAGGGCGCCGCCTTCCGGGCGTCCCAGGGGACCGCTGCGGTTGACGTCGGGCGGCAGGACCGACACGCCCCGGTCGATGAGCTCCTGCACGATGGCCTCCTTCTCCGCCGGAGGCACGCTGGAGCGCGACAACAGCGCACAGGCAAAGGCCAGCGGTTCCCGATGCCGGAGGGCGGCCAGCGAGAGCAGTCCCGCAGCCAACGAGAGGAAATACTCGCGCGGCAGCAGCGTGGGGGCCGCCGCCACCACGTGCGACTCCAGCTGGGTCGCCGCTTCGGCGGAGCAGCCGGCCTCGCGCAGGGCGGAGAGCAGGCGCTCCCAACTGAACGTGGTCTGGCCGGCGAACACCTCCGCCAGCCAATCCTGGGAGGCTTGGCGCGAGGCGCCTCGCACCACTCCCACCAGTTCCACCACCTGCTCGCGGAAAAGCAGACAGCCGCCGGTGGCCTGGAGCACGGCCAGCAGGCGCTCGCCCACGGGCGAGGAATCCACCATGCGGCGCTCCCAGCGCGGGGGCTGGCGGATGCCGCCGCGCTTTACGGCGGCCAGCGCCGCCGCCGACAACTGCGCGAAAAACGCCCGGCTTCGCCCCGCCCAGTAAAGCATGGCCAGCACGTAGGCCACGCCCCACAGGTCCTGCGGCGCCACCAGCCAGAGCAGCGGCAGAATCTCCCTCTCACGCACCGCCAGGTTGCCCAGCATGAGCGAGGCGGGCAGCCACGGCCACGAACGCAGCATCTCGAAGTGCGCCGGGTCCTCCAGGAGCAGCGGCTCCTTGCGGCGCTCGGGCGGGATGTGGTCGAGGGCGCGCGACAGGAGGCTGGCCAGCAGATCCGGCTCACCTGACAGCAACAATCCGTTTAACTGCGGCAGGTCTTCCGCCGGCAGCAGCAGGGAGAGCGGCGAGCTCTCGGACTCGTATTGCGGGCGCGTGGGCGCGGTGAATAGGAGCGAATCTCCCGACACGAGGAGATGGTGGCCGCCGGGCAGCGTTTCGGCCAACAGGTCGCGCAGCGTTTCTTCGTCGGGTTGTTCCGGCACGACGTGGTAAACGCGCTGAAGCCAAGCCAGCGCGGTCGCCACCTCCTTCTGCGGCGGCGGCGCCCGCAACGCGCCGCGCCCACGTGCTCCAGGGAGAAGCGCCGCGCCAGGTGGGCGTGCAGCTTGGGAAAGTCTCCGAACGGCGTGGCCGCGTGCACGACCCGCCCTTCGTTTTCGGGCAGAGGCTCCTCGTCCGCGAACGGAATCCGGCATACCACCGGGTCCAGGTTGGAAAGGCCCAGAAGATAGGCGATCAGGCTGGTCGTCAGATGGCGATCGAGAAACCGCAGGACCGGCCAGGCGCCGTAGAGCTCGTGCACGAGATCATGCAGGATGAGGAGGGTTTCGCACAATCGGCTCTTGACCATCCACTGGTATTCGGCGTAGAGGCGGTTCTTGACCGGCTCTTCGAGCGCGCCGTAGCGTTTTTCGGCGCGGCGGTTGACGAGGTCCCAGAGATACGAGTCGGCGTTGTAGCCGCGCGAGAGGGAGAGGGTAGGCATGCGGCGGCGCTTGAGGGGAAAGAGGTATTGGCAGGCGGCGGCGATGCGGGCGGTGTTATCGACGGCGGACTGGTAGCCGGAGAAGGCGGCCAGCATGGCCTGGGGCGGCTGCATCTGGGGCGGAGCGGCGGCGGTTCTGGAGCGGCTGGAGAAGAGCACGTCGGCGGCCTCGGGCATGGCCAGAAGGACTTCGCGATCCTCGGGGTCCAGCGAGCGGAAATTGACCAGCGCATGGCCGACGCGGTAGAGCAGGGCCTCCTCGGCGCGGGCGTAATGCACTCCGCCCAGGGCTACCAGCGGCAGTCCGGACTTGCCCACCAGCGCGATCAGCGCGTCCTTGCAGGCGTCGTCGCCCGCCAGGTCCGCGCGCAAGCCCAGCAGAAAGTGGTGGCGCGGGAACAGCTTCTCCAGCCTCCACAGGAACTCGACGCACTCGGCGGTCGACGCGGTCGCAAGACAGCGTTGAATGCGCCCGGCGGACAGGTCGAGGATGGCGAAAAGGCCGGCGGACCGGCCCTCGAAGGCGGCCAGGGGCACGGTCGGCGGTCCGTGCCAGCGGGTCTGGCGCAGGAGGCCGAGCAGGTTGGCGTATCCCTCGTCGTTCTCCACCAAAAGGACCAGGCGGGCGGGCGGCTGGTCCTCGATCACAAGGGTCGCGCCAAGAATGGCGTGGAGCTGGGCGCTCTCCGCGGCGCGGGTGAAGGGGATGAGGCCGGCCAGCGTGCCCAGATCGGTCAGGGCCAGGCTGGCATAACCCAGTTGCCGGGCGGTCTGGACCAGCGCCTCCGGGCTGCTGACGCCTCGGGGAAAGGAGTGCCGCGAATAGGTCTCCAGGTGGACGAAAGTCCGTGCCGACATGTCGCGCTCTCGGGCTTCCGCGCGGTTCCTGCAGCGGAAGGGGCATTTCCAAGTGATTCAGGATGTTACCGAGCGGCGCCGCCGCATCGTGGGGAGCAGTCTAGACAAATGGCCGGGAAAATCAATCACCGGGCGAGAGGAGGCATGGAATGTACGCGAACGCTGGGATGCATGGGACACGTCTTTGGGGGAAGGCGGCGTCCCCCAGGTCTCATAGGTCCCATACGTCCCATAGGTCCCATAGATCCCGAGCGCCCATGCGCTTGCGCTTGAAATTTTCTGGACAAAAACTGTGACACCTGGTATGATGGTTTTTTCGCCTGAGTCAGCTCAGGATTCTGCGGATGTCTTAAGGAAAACCCTCTGCATGGAGCGAACTAGACCGGTCTTCAAGGTGCTCGTCGGGGACGACGACGAGGCCATTACGGAGATGCTCACTACGGCGTTGAAGATTCGCGGCTTCGAGGTTGTTTGCTGCTATTCGGGTTCGCAGGTCGCGCCGCTGGTCGAGTCGGCAAGGGTGGACGTGGTGCTGTTGGACCTGGTGATGCCGGGCCTGTCGGGCCTGGAGGCCTGCAAGCGGCTGAAGGCCAACGCGGAGACGCGCGACGTTCCGGTCGTGATTATGACCTCGATCACCAGCGACGGCGAACTGGCGGACGGCGTCTGGAAGCGGGGGACGGCGGCCGATGACTTCATCTCCAAACCGTTCGACCCGTTCGAGGTGGCGGACCGCCTGGAGAAGATCTTGGCGGGCAGGACGCCGCGCTGACGCGCGTTTTCATCGCGCGCCCCAATAGTATCCCAGTACGATCAGCGCCAGCGCGATACGGTAGTAGCCGAACGGCGCGAAGCTGTGCCGGCGGATGAAGATCATCAGGCCGGCTACGACCCCGTAGGCCACGCCGAAGGAGACCAGCGAACCCACGGCCAAAACGCCCCACTGCTCGCCCGTGAAGGAGAGGCCGTGCTTGGCGACGGTCAGAGCGGTAGCACCGGCCATGGTAGGAATGGCGAGAAAGAAGGAGAACTCGGCGGCGGCGACGCGGCTGGCCCCCAGCGCCATGGCTCCGATGATGGTCGCCGCCGAACGTGACGTGCCCGGGATCATCGCCAGGCACTGAAAGAGACCGATCAGAAGCGCGATCCGCGGCGAGATGTCGTGCACACCCGCGATGTCCGCGCGCCGTCCTCCCCGGTCCAGGAGTATCAAGAGCACCCCGCCCACCAGCAGCGCCCCCGCGACTACTCCGCTGTTAAACAGCTTTTCTTCGATATAGTTGTGAAAGAGCAGGCCCAGTAAGGCCGCGGGCAGAAATGCCAGGAGGATGGTCGCCCACAGCCGCAGGCGCAGGCGGGTCTCAACCGCGCTGGGCTGCAGCGGCCACAGGTCCTTCCAGAAGTAGATGACGACCGACAGGATCGCCGGCAGTTGGATGATCACCATGAAGGCTTCGGAGAAACTTCGATCCGGCGAGAGTTGCATCCATTCGTCTACCAGGATCATGTGGCCGGTGCTGCTGATGGGCAGAAACTCGGTGATTCCCTCGACGACTGCGAGGATGATGGCTTTCAGGTAGATCAAGGATGGTCCTCCGAACCCGCCGCATTCCCAATCTTAATCTTAATCTTAATCTTAATCTTGATCTTAATCTTGATCTTGATCTTAATCGAACACGATTACGAGCACGTATCGTAATCGTAATCGTGAGGGTTACCGCGCATAACCCTCCGATTCCGCGATGCTGGTAAACCTGGCGCGGCCTTTCTCCCTCGCAAGAAGGACCACGTAGTCGATGTCGGTATCGTCGTCGGAGAAGGTCGCGACTGTAGACAGAGTGGCGAGAGACACGAGCGTGCCGCGCATGGCGACCTCCGGGGCCCAGGATCGGGAAAACATCCCTCAATGTACCCACAAGTGCGGCTCTCGCAAGTGGCCAGCCACCCCGGTGGTCCGCGGCGAATTGGCTACCAGCCCCGCAGGAGCATTGCCCGCGCGCGAACCTCCCGATCTCCATGCCATCAGGACTGAAAAGAGACGCGAACTGTCGTTTCGACCGAAGGAGAACGATACTGTCATTTCGACCGAAGGGAGAAATCTCTCCCGCCTTTGAACCACCACCCGAGCGCAAGGCGCAAGATTTCTCCCTTCGGTCGAAATGACAGCCGAGGCGGCCGGGAGCGTGAGGTAGCAGGAACGCCAACTACTTGACAGCGTGTGCGCGGCCGTCAAGATGGCCCCGAAACCATGAACCGACGCGCCGCGCACTTCCTCTGCCTCCTTCCCCTCATCGTCTTTGCGGGCGAGGTGCTGTATGCCTTTTGTTTTCGCGTCGGCTATCCCTTCGGACTGGAATGGATGGAAGGCGACCTGTTGATTGCGGCGCATCGGCTGGCGCACGGCCAGGCCGTCTACAGCCGCCCCGACCAGTGGATCGCCTACTTTTATCCCCCCTTGTACCTGATCCTGTGGGCGCCACTCGTCTATTTTTGCGGCCCCGCTTTCTGGACCGGGCGCCTCCTGTCGATGCTGGCGTCGGTTGTGACGTGCATTGCGCTGGGCGGATTCGTGCGCGCGCGCACCGGCGGCTGGCGGCCGGCGTGGCTCGCCATGGGGCTCTTCTGGGGCTTCTATCAATACACCGGCCAGTGGCTGGACCTGTGCCGGGTGGATGCGCTGATGCTGGCGATGGCGGCGGCGGGCATCGGCGCTTACGCCAAGAGCCGCAACACGGGGCGCATGATCTGGAGGGTCGCGTCCGTGCTGCTGCTCGGTTCTTCTCCGTTGGCCAAGCAGAACGGCAGCGCGTTCCTCTTGGCGGTAGGGCTGTTTGACATGCTCGTTCCTTCCTCACCCCTACCCTCTCCCTAAGGGAGAGGTCCTCACACCTGCCCTCTCCCAGAGGGAGAGGTGTCCCCTCACCTGCCCTCTCCCAGAGGGAGAGGGTATTTCCACCCCTGCCCCTCTCCCAGAGAGGGAGGTGAGGTGGTGGAGACGGGCCGAGTTTCTTTTGGCGGGCGGAGCGGTCTCGCTGGTCTGGATCGCACTAGGACAGTGGCTGACGGAGGGCTGGTACTGGGATTACATGTATGCGCATGCCCGCGCGGTTGAGCATCGCAATCTGTTCGCGCTCATCTTCGTCAAACCGACGCTCAAGTACGCACTGCCGTGGGTCTTGGGCATCGTCGTCGGACTGGCCATGGCCGCGCGAGGACCGCGGCGGCGGAGCGCGCGCTGGAGGCGCTGTTACTCATCTTCGGCGCGGCGGCCAGCCTACCGGTGACGTTCAAGTACGGCGCCTATTACAACAACCTCCCGCCGTTGATGCTGGCGATGTGTATGGTCGGCGGGTGCTGTTGGGAGACGCCTGGAGCCACTCTCGACTCGTCCTGCAGCGGGCCGCCACGCCCTCGTCGCCGCACAGGTACTCGTGCTGCTGGCCGTCAATCGTCCGGGCGACTGGCGACCCAATCGTCAAAACGAAACCGTCCGACAAGCCGAGCGGGTCGTGCCGAGCTGTTGGCGCAGTCAGGCGAGCGGGTATGGGTGTTGAGCCATCCCTACCTCAATCTCCAGCGCGGGCGCCCGTTTACGTGCGCGAGTTCGCCGCCCTCGAGTTTGCCCGCTGCGGCGGACAGCCGTCCGAAAAGTGGTACGCCCTGATCCGCGAGCACCACTATGACGCCATCATCGCCGACTATCCGCTGAACCTCGAATTCGACCTCTTCGCCGCCATCGCGCGGCATTACCAGTTGTATTCGACCATTCGCTACGGAGACGAGGAGTTGCCGGAGCGGCGCCGGGCGTTGGCGCCCAAAAGCGGCGCCTTCACGCGCCCCACCTACTATTGGATTCCAAGGGAGGAATTGGGACAGTCACGAATCCCCGCCGGGGGCTCACGATAGAGCGGGCGGTAACTTGAGATTCGTGCCGGTCCCTGCCTGCGCGTCCCCGATCGCGTTACCGGGCACGAGCGATGGGTTTGCCAGCCGGCGCAGGTAAGAAGTCGCCAGTCACCACGCCGGCCAGAGCCTCGGCGTTGGCGACCGCCAGGCGTCGGCCCGGCAGGCGCATGATCAGACCCCGGTTCTCCAGCTCGGACAGGATGCGCGAGAGCGTCTCGGGCGCGATGTTGAGCCACTCGGCGATGTTGCGGCGGCTCACCGGCAGCGCCACGCTCGACCAGCGCGCCCGGCTCCGCCGGCGTGTCCGGCATGGCCTTCAAGAGCAGCGTGGCGACCCGCGAGCGCGGTCCGGCCGTGGCGAACGTGATCAACTGGTTCCAGGCATCGACCAGTTCATGCTGGCACAACTTCACCAGGTTCTGGAGGAACACCGCGTCGTCCGACACCGTCTCCAGCACGTCTTTGCTGCGCAAGAGGCACACTTCGACGGTGCCACAGGCGGTCGCCGTGACCGCGTAGTTGTCCATGAAGAGCGCGTGAAGCCGGTCAGCGCGCCCGCGCCCTTCAGTTGCAGCAGGAATCCCGCCCGTCCGGGGCGGTACGCGACAACTTCACCGTGCCCTTGCGGATCACGAACACCCGCGCCGCCGGTTCGCCCTCGACGAACAGCGTCTGGTTCTTGCGATAGGTAATCTGCTTGGACAAGGACGCCAACTTGCGCACGTGCTCCTCGGAGAGGTTGCAGCACAGCCGCGACGCCGCCAACAGGCATGTGTAGCAATGATGATGAAATCGAACCACGCGAAGGGGTTGGTCGTTCATGGTGCACCTTCTTCTTTTCTGTCTTGCGCAAAAGTCATGTCCATCGGACAGTTAATATATCACAAAATTAAGTGAATCCAAGCACAATGAAGTCATGATACTCAACAGGTCCGAGCTTGACAATGGGAAAAACTGACTGGTTTGAGAAGATTAATACCTGCTTCGGGGCAACAAAGTCTTGATCGTTTGCAAGTCTGCCCGTCTTACAGGCGCTTGTGCGGCAAGGTCCTGGCTGGTAGCTTGCCATGTTCGGCTCGCACGGGTTAGGGTCGGGGCGGTCCTCGGGAACAAATCACCATGGATTCAAGGTCGATATTGGTCTTCGGAGCCGGCGCCATCGGGAGCGCTTTCGCCGGCTTCCTGGCGCGCGCCGGGTCGCCCGTCGTGCTCTACGGCCGGGGTCCGCACTGGGAGGCTGTCCGGCGGGGCGGATTGGACTTGGAGGGCATCTGGGGGGACCATGCCGGCGTCTCTGTTGCGACGCTTGGAGAAGGAGAGCCCTGGCCAGGACCCGCGCCCTCGGCGATCCTCCTAGCGGTTAAGAGTTACGCTACCGAAATCGCGGCCCATGCGGCGGCGCGCTTTGCCGACGAGGATACATGGTTCGTCTCGCTTCAGAATGGACTGGGCAACTGCGAGATTCTGGAGGCGCGTTTCGGGCGGCGGCGGGTGGTCGGTGGGCGGGTCATCTTCGGCGCCATGCTGCCTCGTCCGGGCGCGGTCCGCATCACGGTCTGCGCCGCCCCCGTCATGCTGGGTCCCTGGCCCGAAGGCGCTCCCTCGAAGCGCCTCTCGGCGCTGGCGGACGCCATCGACCGCGCCCGCATCCCCTGCCGGACCACCGACCGCATCCGCGCCTACATCTGGGCCAAAGTCCTCTACAACTGCGCACTGAATCCGCTTTCGGCGTTGCGACAATGCACTTACGGCCAGTTGGCGGAGAACCCGGAAACGCGCGCGCGGATGCGGCAGGTCGTGGAGGAGGTGTACCGCGTGGCCGCGGCGGAAGGCGTCGAGATGCTCTTTCACGACGCGGAGAGCTACTGGTGGCATTTTCTGGAGGAGGAAATCCCTCCCACCGCCGCGCATCGCTCCAGCATGTTGCAGGCGGTCGAGGCCGGCAAACCCACTGAAATCGACGCGCTCTCGGGCGCCATCGTGAAGCTGGCGGAGAAGCACGGCCTGCCTGTTCCCATCAACCGAGAGCTGGCCGAGTCCGTGCGCGAGTTGGAGCGGAGGACGGTTTCGAGGGGTGCGCGGGGTGTGCTCATGCTCGTGGTTCTTAATCGAGGATCGATTACGAATTACGAGTTACGGCTACGAATTGATCATGCCACGGCCAGACGCATGATTCTCTCCTGCGTCGCCTCGGCGCGCGGCAGGATGCCCGCCAGGCGGCCCTCGCGCATGACCGCGATCCGGTCCGCCATGCCCAGCACCTCCGGCAGCTCCGAGCTGATCATCAGAATACCCTTGCCCGCCGCCAAGAGGCGGTTCATCAGATGATAGATTTCGGCCTTGGCGCCCACGTCGATGCCGCGCGTGGGCTCGTCGAAGATAAGGAGCTCCGCCTCCGACAGCAGCCAGCGCGCGACCACGACCTTCTGCTGATTGCCGCCCGAGAGATGCTTGACCGTCTGTTCGCGGCTGGGAGTGCGGATGAAGAGCTCGACGATGCAGCGATCCACGACGGCGCGCTCCTCCTTCCGCCGCACGAAACCGGCCGTGGCCAGCGCCGCCAGGTTGGAGAGGGTGACGTTCTCCCGGACTGTCATGCCCAAAACGAGACCCTGGCTCTTGCGGTCCTCGGTGAGGAGGGCCAGTCCCGCTACCGTCGCTTCGGCGGGGCTGGCGAAACGCACCGGCCTGCCCTTGAAATAGACTTGCCCGGCGTCCGGCGGATCGGCGCCGAAGATGGCCCGCGCGACCTCCGTCCGGCCTGAGCCCACCAGCCCCGTGAGGGCGAGGATTTCTCCGCGATACAGCGAGAAGCTGACGTCTCTGAACGCGCCCGCCCGCGACAGACCTTTCACGCGCAAGAGCTCCTCGCCGACCGGAGTTTCCACCTTGGGAAATTCCTCCGACAGGCTGCGCCCGACCATGCGCTCGATCAACCATTCCCGATTGACTTCGCACACCGGGCGCGTCGCCACACCCATCCCGTCGCGGAACACCGTCACTCGGTCGCAGATTTCAAAAACCTCCTCCAGTCGGTGCGAGATGTAGATGACGGAGATACCCTGCGCCTTCAGGCGGCGGATGATCTCGAAGAGCTTGTCGAGTTCCCGCGTGGTCAACGTAGCGCTGGGTTCGTCCATGGCCAGAAGGATGGATTGCTCGGAAAGGGCCTTGGCGATCTCGACCAGCTGCTTCTGCGCGACCGAAAGGTATTTGACCGGCACGTCCAGGTCGATCTCGATGCCCAGGCTGGAAAGCAGTTCCGCCGCTTCCTTCCGTTGCCGGCGGCTGTCCACGAAGCCGAAGGCGTTGCGGGTCCGCTCCTTGCCCAGGAAGATGTTATCGACCGCCGAGAGAAACGGAATCAGGTTGAACTCTTGATAGATGATGCCGATGCCGGCCCTGCGGGCATCGCGCGTGGTGTGGCCGGCGAGAACCCGGCCGTTGAAGACGATCTCGCCCGCGTCGGCGCGGTCCGCGCCGACCAGGAGTTTCATGAGCGTGGACTTGCCGGCGCCGTTTTCCCCGACCAGCGCGTGCACTTCGCCGGGCAGGATTTCCAGATTGACGCCTTTGAGAGCCTCCACGCCGGGATAACGCTTGGTTATTCCGCGCATGGAGAGAAGGAATGGTTGGACCACCGGGCGCGCTCGCAATCGTACTTCGTAATCGTATATCTTGGTCGTAATTCGTAATCTTGCTCGTGCTCGTTAGTCGTGATCGATTCTCGATTACGATTAAGAGTCCGAGCACGCGCGGTGGTGGGAGGAACCCACCCTAACGCGGCATCTCGCTGCGCACGCGGCCGCATTCGACCGCGATACTCGCCGGAACCTCCTTGCCCGCGAAATAATCCGCGATCGCGCCGATGGTCGCCTTGCCGATCTTGTCCGGAAACTGAATGGTCGAATCGTAAATCTCGTTCTTCTTGATCAGCTCGCGCGCCTCGGGGATGCCGTCGTAGCCGACGATCTTAATCTGACCCACCTTGCCCGCGGCGCGCACCGACAGGAGCGCGCCGATGGCGCAACTGTCGTTGATGCCGAAGACGCCGTCGATCTGCTGGTCTTTCTGCAGCATGTCCTCCATGGCGCGCTGGCTTTTCTCCCGGTCGCCTTCGGAAGGCACTTCCTGCAGAATCTCCATCTCGGGATGCCGGGCGACGACCTGCTTGAAGCCTTTGACGCGATCGCGCACGGAGGTGACGTTGGGATGGGAGAGAATGATGATCTTGCCCTTGCCGCCGAGGGCCTCGACCATGGCCTCGCCCGCCTTCTGGCCGCCGGCCAGGTTGTCGCTGGCCACGTGGCAGACCACCTTGCCGCCGCCGGCGGCGATGTCGGCGGTAAATACCGGGATGCCCGCCGCGTTGGCTTTTTCGACCGACGGCACGATGCTCTTGGTATCGCACGGGCAGATGACGATCGCGTCCACCTTCTGTGTGAGAAAATCATCGACTTGGTCCGCTTGCTTGTTGGGGTCTTTTTCGCCGGAGACCACGCGCAGCTCGTAACCGCGCGCGGCCGCCTCGGTCTTGAAGCCCGTCTCCAGGTCGGTGTAGAACTTGTCGCGCGTCAGCAGCGTGATGCCGATGACCGGCTTCTTCGCCTGCGCGACCGCTCCCGGCAGTGGCAGGAGAAGCATTCCCGCCAGGAGTAGTGCAAAAACCCACCGGCTCATGAGTAGTTCGCGCTGCACTTGAACCTCCCCGGGACCACCGGCGTCCCCCACGCGGACATGACTGCAACCGGCATTCATCTAACTACACCGCCGTCCCACTGTCAAGCCGCTCCCATCTGTCGCCGCTCCCACCTGTCGCCGCCCCCACCTGTCGCCGCTCCCACCTGTCGCCGCCCCCACCTGTCATTTCGACCGCGGAGAAATCCGTCTCGGCGTCGAGATGCCGGACAGCGGCGCGATATATTTCTCCCTGCGGTCGAAATGACACTGCACGGTCGAAATGACACTGCGCGGTCGAAACGACGGCGACGGGAGAGGAGCAACCCAGGCCGCTCCCGCGCGCATTTGCTGGACGCGCCGCCTCTCCGGGTTTATCATGCCAAGAACCATGGGAGCCATCCCCTCGGGCCGGTCGGACGGAAAGGAGACGATGGTATGTTGCGCAGCATCAAAGACCTTCGCGGCTACACCCTGCTGGCGACCGATGGAGAGATCGGCGAGGTGGATGATTTTCTCTTTCACGACGACGACTGGACCATCCGCTACCTGGTAGTGGACACGGGCAAGTGGCTGCCCGGGCGCAAGGTGCTGATCTCGCCGGCGGCGCTGGGGCATCCCGACTGGGAGACGGGGCGCTTCCCGGTGCAATTGACGCGGGAGGCGGTGGAAGCCAGCCCGGACATCGACCTAGACCGACCGGTCTCGCGCCAGCGCGAGATCGAGCTGCACAACTACTACGCCTGGACGCCCTACTGGCCGTCGGTGGAAATGGGCGAGGTCGGACCGGCGATTCCGCCCGAGACGCTCGCCGAGCGGCCGGAATCCAAGGGCGATCCGCATCTGCGCAGCGCCGCCGAGGTCTGCGGCTACCGGATTCACGCCAGCGACGGCGAGATCGGCCACGTCGAGGACTTCATCGTCGAGGAAGGCAGCTGGATCATCCGTTACATGGTCGTAGATACGCGCAACTGGTGGCCCGGGCGCAAGGTGATCACTTCGCCCGGTTGGATCACCGAGATTCGCTGGCGCGACCGCAAGGTGTGCGTCAATCTGTCGCGCGAGACCATCAGGAACAGCCCCGCCTACGATCCCAACGCGCCGGTCAACGTCGAGTACGAGGACCGCCTCTACGACTACTACGGCCGACCCAAGTACTGGACGTGAACCACGCACGGGGAGGAGCTGGTCCCAAAGCATTGGAACTGATCTCAATCAAGAACCTATCTCATTAAAATCAACAATTATGCTTGCGAAAGCATCCGGAAGGAATATAATCACTTACCACGGCGGCCAGAAAATACCTGGCTTGGGAAGTCGGGCGCAGGCGCAGCACGCTGCGCAACTAGGGCGTCTTTATGCCAGGTAAAGCGTGGCCGACGTAGTAACTCGCTCCCTCGCCGTTGCCTGCGGTCAAGACTTATTTCGCCGGCGTCCGTAATCCGGCGCCAGACGGGAGGACACGCCCGTGACGGCATCTTTCTCGCGTCGCGCGCTCGCCTTCAATTTCGTGGTCGTTGCCGCCGCGTGGCCTGGTTTTGAGTCGTTCGCCCAACCGACCCCGACGCCCACGGCCACGCCCGGCGGTCAGAATCCCGACGGTTGCATCTCCGCCAACGACGTCTATGCGCAACCGGTCCAAAACCTGGAGGTCGTCAATCTCGGCGCGCTCACGGTTTACGCCGCCATCCTGCCGGACGGGAGTTTCGCCTACCTGGCCGTATCCAACTGCGACGCGGACAACGAAAGGATGCTGGATATCTTCATCCCCTGGTCGGAGGGCAACGCACAACAGCAGGCCGGCATCGTCTTTTCGCCCAACCTCTGCCGCGGCAGCGCCCCCGAGCGCGTCGAACTGTTCGTGGGGCTGGGAACAGACACCAATTTCAAAGCCATGGACGACCTCGGCAATGTGGTGGATTCCGCCTCGGCTCCCAAGGGCGGGGGCGCCGTGGTGGTGTTAAAGAGCAGCCAAGGCATCCGCATGATCGAAATCGAAGGGGCCGAAATCTGCCTGGTGCGAGTCTGCTGGTACTGCCCGCAGGCGACCGCGACGCCTACTCCGACCGAGACGCTCAAGCCGACGGACACCCCCACGCCCACGCCCACGGATACTCTTAAGCCCACGGATACCGCGACCCCCACCGCGACTCCCACGCAAAGACCGACGGACACGAACACGGCTACCCCGACGCCGACGCCCACGCAGCCCCCCAAGGAGACCGACACGCCCACGCCCACGGCGACGCACACCCACACGCCGACCAATACCTCCACGCCCACGCCGTCGCCGGGATTTAACTTGAAGGTCTTTCCCTATAAACCCATCCTCGGGCTGGCCGGCCCGGAACCGCTGGCGATTCAGGACGTCGGCATCTTCGGCATCGAATTCACCCAGGGCATTCAGTATTTCGATCCGACGCGGGGAATCAACCAGCCCAACAACTCGCTGCCTCTGGTCCTCAACAAGAGCACCGCGGCGCGCATCTATCTGTCCTATTCCAATTCGTTGACGGCAATCGACGTGCGCGACAACGTGCCGGTGCGGCTTTTTTTGCGGTACAACGGAGGCGACTGGATTTCGGCCAACGCGACCGGCCGGGCCCAAGGCACCCTGGACCAGTCGCAGGCCGTCAACAGCGCCAACGTCTATTTCTATGTGTCCTCCACTCTCACCCAGGCCACCATCGATCTCTACGCCATCGTGAACCCCGATTCGACCATCCCCGACGCGGTGGCCGGTAACAATCGCTTTCCGGCGGTCGGACACATCAGCCTCGTGTTCCGCAAGCGCGACGGACTGCGCATCCTGGGCCGGCGGCTGGATTACCATCCCTCGGGATACGCCGGCACGCGCTACGCCGGCGGCTGGGCGGTCAACGGCGGCGCGGCCTCCTGGTTCAACGCCCTCCTGCCCGTGCCCAACAACAAGATCATCTATTCCGTGGCCAGCGGATACCTCGACTGGACCAGCACGTTGTCGGGCAGCCAGGCCAACCAGCACAGCCTTATTTCCACGCTCAACGCCTCCTGGACACTCCTCTTTTTCCACAACGCCCTGTTCGGCAAGGCAGCACAAACGCCCGACCATGTTTACGGCTGGGTCCCCAGAGCGGCCTGGAGCGGGGGCCACGCCGACATGCCCGTCTATCCTCACGCCGGCGGGCTGGGGGTCGTCGGCATCGGAACCGACAACCCGGGAACCACTACCGACAATCCGGGTTCGGGCGCGCTCATTTTCGGCCACGAACTGATTCACGATTATGACGTGTATCATACCAATACCGCCGACTCCTGCGGTTCCACCGACAGCAGTTCAATTTCCCCATACCTCGTCCAGTATTCAGGAGCTCGGCTTCAATCCTCTGACGGGCAAGGTCTGCAATCCCGCCACGACCCACGACGTGATGAGTTACTGTCCCTCGGGAGGAAGCCGGGAGGGTTGGATGTCTCCGTTCACCTGGAACCGGATGTTCAACGAGGCTGGCCCCGGGCAAGGCGGAGTTGAAATCGCGCCGCGCCCGCCTGGTCGAGCCTGGGCGGCGGTCCGTCGCTTCTGGTCCATGCTGCCGTCTATAATGCCACCCTCTTCGGCGGGCGGTATCTGGGAATCCTGGGCGAGATGCAAAAGCTGGAGGTCGGGGCCGGGCTGGAGACGCAAAGCCGGCCGGCGCAAGGCAAGACCGGCGGTGAGGCGCCCCAGCACGAAGACGACGGGCCGCTTCCCACCGAAACCTACTCCCTGGAGCTGCGCGCCGGCGCCGTCATGCTGGCTTCCCGCGAGTTTCACGTTCACTTCCAATCCGAGTACAGCGACGAACCCGAGGTGCTGGAGGTGAGTACCTTCCAGATGATGCCCTGGGATCCGTTGACCCTGTCGGTAGCCCTGGTGCACGGCAAAGAGACGGTGGACGAGCGGATGGTGACGTTGGCGGCGCCCAGCGTGAGCGTCACGCGTCCCAACGTTCCGGAGACATGGCCCGCGGGCACGACGCAGGAGATCGCCTGGGAGGCGAGCGATCCGGACAGCGCCTCGCTCACGTTCAGCGTACTCTACCGCAGCCGGGACGACCGCGACTGGGAGCTCCTGGCCCACGGGTTGACGGAGACGTCGCTGGAGGTGGCCGTCGATTCTCTGGCGGGCGCGACCCAGGGCTTCTTCCGGGTCGTTGCCAGCGACGGCATCAACGTCGGCTTTGACGAGAGCGACGCCCCCGTCGTTATACCGGGGCATCCCCCCGTACCCATCATCACCAATCCCGCGGACGGCGCCCATTTCGCCCCCGGCGGGCTGGTGGTACTCTTGGGCATCGCCACCGACATGGAAGACGGCATGGTACCTGAAGATGGCCTGTCCTGGACCAGCGACCTGGCGGGCGAGTTGGGAACCGGCGGGACCTTGACCATTACCGACCTCGTGCCGGGAACGCACCGGCTTACCCTGTCTACGGTTGACAGCGAGGGCCACGAGGCCACGACCACCATCCGGATCGTGGTCAACAGCCTGGAGGTCTTTCGGGCCGACTTGAACGAAGACGGGGTTCTCTCGGAGGCGGATCTATTCGAGTTGATGGGCCGGTGGCATCAGTCGGCGGCGGACGGCTATCCGCCCGCGAAGGCGGACTTGAACGACGACGGAGTCGTGGACGCCGAGGACCTGTTGCGCTTCCAGCAGTACTGGGGCGTGGGGCCGAATTGACGCTGCTCCGAAAAAGGGGGGCCGGAGTTTTTCAGGGAAAGATAACAACCCCGAGTCCTCGAGTAGCCGGTACTCCGACGTATCGAGAGGACGGCCTGGACGCTACCGGGCCGCCTTCCGAGCTACCTCGGTTTTCATTCTCTACGGGTTCGGCATAGCCTCATGGGGGACCGTCCCCGCGGCACTCCATTGACCACGAGCAAGCGCCTTCAATCCCCGCACGGGCGGTGCGCTCGCGGCGGCAAGCGGCCGCACTCCACATCGTCCGCCCCTCTTTACTGCGCGGGCGCTTCTCCCGCACGTTCCTTACGGCGCTGCAAGACAACCGGCGCGCCTTGACTCTCGACATTCCCGACTCCCACCCAGAAAGCGTCATACAGCTTGGTCCGCACAAACTCGTACGTGACTTCCCCGAAAAATCCCCCCTTCAGCGAATCGTTGGTGAAAAACACGCCCCCTCCCGGTTGCCCGGAATCGTCCCGATAGCCGACCAACGTGCGACTGTGGTTGGAGCCGGCCGCGACCGGATGCCCCTCGGCCAGAACACGCTTGACTTCGTGAAACTGCTCCGGCGTAAGCCCCGGCTGCTTGGTGTGGGGCCGTATCCAATGGAATTTCACGGGCAGATCGCGATAACGCCGAGCGGCCGCAATGGCCTCCTCGGGTGGCCGCAAATCCCGGTCCAACTTGCCGCGGTACGGATACATCACCTCCGGACAGGCGCCATACGCCTCCCAACCCTTCTGCATGTGGCTGAAATAACCCCCATCCCGCGTAGCGCCCGAGATCGTGATCTTCGCCCAATTGAGGAACTCGACGCTCAGGCGCGTTCCTTCGCCCAGATACGCGGCGAGCTCGTACTCCAAGACATTCACGGTCGCAAACGTACCGCATGTGGGACGTTTGCCCTGGCTGCGGGGGGTAAGGTCCCATTGCCTGAACTTGGGACGGAGATCCACCGATGCCGGCAATTCACCACTCGCCGAGGACGGCTCGGCACCTGTTGACGATGCGGGCAGAACTCCCAACAGCAACAATCCCAAGACGACGCTCACCGCTCCTGAATACATGCTTCTCCCTCCCGGATTCTCGGTTTATTGGAATGCCCCACGTAATCTAGCACGTGTCGGGTACCGTGGCCAGAACTGGTATTACAAGTTTGGCGGACGTTTTGCACCGGAATCACCACCGATCGCACAAGTCGTGTATAATTACCGCGGCAATAATTTATGTGGCACCGAAACCCCGTAGTCGCGTAGTGTGCTGCGCTTGCGCCCGGCTTCCCAATTCAGGTATTTCTTGGCCGCGCTAATGACTGGTAATACCACTATTGACGCAGCCCATACTATGCGCTAGTTTCCTTCAAATCAAGGGCTTGGAGTCGCGGTCGTGGATACAGGAGTACCTGTTCGCCGAGCCAAACGCACCGGGAGAAGCTTGACCCGACAGCCCCAAACCCGTCGCAATTGCGTCTCATGTTCATCTGGAAGGTCTTGACGATGAGAGTCCTTCGCACCGCCCTCGTCCTTGCGCTTCTGGGCCTCTTGTTCGTGTGGCTTGCGTCCAAGGTGGGGACGGGAGAACCCACCTACCACCACCGCACGGACAACACGCTGCGCCGCCATGTAGGCGACGACCCCCCCTATCTCAATGCGATCCTGGGCGTGGGCCGCACCGCCCGCTGGGCCATGCAGTATCTCAACCATTACATGGTGGAATGGGACCTGGAGCGGGGCGACTACGTTCCCCGGCTGTGCACGGCGTGGGACATCTCGCCGGACGGCCTGGACTATACGTTTTACCTGCGCCGGGACGTGCGCTGGCACGACGGCGAGCCATTCGACGCCGAGGACGCGCGGTTCTCGTTCCTGACGGTGATGAACCCGCAGGTAAGGGCCGGCCACGCGCGCGCCAACTACCTGGACAGCCGTTTCGTCGCCATTCTGCCGGAAGCCGAGATTGCAGAGAGCATCGGACCGGCGCAGTTTCTCCAAGTACGCCTGGACCGGCTGCCGGTGTTGGAGTCGGCTCCGAGGATGGATGGCGAAGTCGAGCCGGCGGCGGCCCGAGTGGCCGAGAGCGCCAGCGGCAGTCTGTATGCCGCCCTACTTGACGGCAACCTCTACCTGGCGGGGACGCGCTTGGCGCGGCACGATACGAGCATTTTCCTCGCCAACTACCCGGGCGCCCTGACGCGCTACGCCCCCGGCGCCGAAATCGCCGAAGCGAGCGACTTTCTGCTGGCCGACTGCGGGAACCTCTTTCCCGGACCCTCCGGCTGGTACGTCTCCGACGGGAACCTGGACTCAGCCACGTTCGCGGTGGGCGAGGACTTCATCGAGGGCCTGCTTCCCCTTCGGCCTTTCTTCAAGTTGGACGAGGCGGAGCCGTTGCCCGAGGTTGTTCACCTCTGTCTGGCGTGGGTTGACGACGTGCAGCTGACCTGCCCGGACGCCCATACCGTGCGCTTTCATTTTCCCCGCAAGAACTACGAAAACCTCCCCAATGCCGGTCAACTGCGCCTGGTCCCGGAACACTATTATCGCGGGCAGGACTTCATGACACATCCCCGCAGGGACGTGCCGTTGGGCCTGGGACCTTACAAGTTCGTGCGCTGGGACCGCGGCAACCTGATCGAGCTGGAACGATGGGAGGACTACTGGGGAAAGAAGCCGGCCATCAAGCGCATCGTCTTCAGGATCATCGGAGACGGGGTCGTCGCCTTCCAGGTGTTTCGCCGGGGCGATCTGGACCTGATCACGGCCAGCGTCTGGACCTATACCCGCAAGTGCGTCGGACCGGAGTTCGACAAGCACTTTCGCAAGGTCGATTACTATCAGCCCGGCTACGGTTTTGTCAGCTACAACTGCGATCGCTCTTTCTTTTCCGACAAACGCTGCCGCCAGGCCATGTCCCATCTCATCGACGTCAAAAACGCGCTTCTGTATCTACAGGAGGACATCAACAAGCCCATCACGGGACCCCACTTCTGGAAGGGTCCGGCCTACGACTCCAGCCTGCCGCTCTACGAATACAGTCCCGAGAAGGCGGCCCGGCTCCTGGACGAAGCGGGCTGGATCGACCATGACGGGGACGGCATCCGCGACAAGGACCTGAACGGCGATGGCAAGATCAGCAAGGAGCCCCTCGACGAGAAGGGCAATCTGCGTGAAGTGTTCTCCTTCGAAGTGCTCTGGGGCGGCTCCTCCCTGTCCGTTCAGGACAACTGGATTCCGCTCTCGCTGCAGCGCAACTGTCCCAAGGTCGGAGTCGAGTGCACCATCCGCACCGTCGGTTCGGCGATCCAGTTGACCTGGCTGCGCGACGGCGACTTCGACGCCACCAGCGGCGCCTGGGACCTGGACATCGACCATGATCCCACCCCCTTCTTCCACAGCACTCAGAGCAAGGACGGATTCAACTACGGCCGCTTCAACGATCCCGTCACCGATCGTCTCCTGGAAGCCGCCCGCCAGGAGCTGGACAAGGAGAAGCGCACGGCGATCTTCCGTCAGCTGCATCGCCGCATCTGGGAGGAGCAACCCTACACGTTCACCTACAGCCACAACTGGCGGTGGGTGTTGAATCGACGGATCAAGAACGTCAAGGTGTACGACATGGACTTTGACTATCTGAGTTGGGAACTGGAACACTCGGAGGGGAACTGAGAAGCCTATGAGACGACTGAACCGTTGCGGATCGCCGTTCGTCCTGATGATCCTGGCGGCACTGGCTGCGGCCGGTGTCGATCCGTCATATCCGCGGGAGGCGACGGAGGAGCTGACGCTGGAGCGCCTCCATGCGCGCCCGGCCTTGTGGGGCACGGCGCCCGGCCGGGCGCGCTTTCCCCGGCGCGAGAGCGGCCGCTTCGCCTTCCTTTGGAATGAGCGGGGAGAGCGCTTTCTGGATCTCTACCTGGGAGACAGCGCCGCCGGGAAGTACGTTCGACTGACGGATATGATGCCGGTCCTGGCGCCGGAGCGCGAGGGCGACACGCGCAGTCGGGAGCAACGCCTCCGGGATCAACAAGAGTCGAGCGGTATCGGCGACTACGCCTGGAGTCCCGACGGGCGGCGGATCGCTTTCGTGTACCTGGGCGACCTGTGGCTGGTCGAAGCGCGGCCCGGCGCGCGCCCACGACGCCTCCTGGATACCGTCGGGTCGGAAAGCGGCGTCGCCTGGTCGCCCGATGGCCGCTGTCTCGCCTATCTGCGCGACCGCAACCTCTGGCTCTTCAACCTGCGCGAGGGAAGTCTGGCGCAACGGACCAGCGTCGCCGAGGGCAGGGAGATCGTGGGTTACGACTGGTTTCCCGACAGCCGGCGCCTGCTCGTGGTCGAGCGTGACAAGAGCCACGAGAAAGAGATCATCATTCCCGATTACCTGCCGCGCCAAGTCACGTACCGGCGCGAGCGTCGCGCCAACGCCGGCGAGCCGGGCGCCGTGCATCGCGTGGGCGTCGTTCACGCGACGGGCGGCCTCATCCGCTGGTTCGAGGCGGACAAGAGCGAAGTCCATTGGGACGCCGATGTCTCCCCGGACGGCCGATGGATCGCCTGCAATCAAGTCAGCCGCGATTTCAAGACCCGCCGGATTCTCCTCATCGACGCCCGGACCTTGAAGGCCGACCAGGTCTACTCGGAAACCAGCGAGAC
The DNA here is from genome assembly GCA_015075175.1 of bacterium. GTDB lineage: Bacteria > Hinthialibacterota > Hinthialibacteria > H5-UNCL2 > H5-UNCL2 > H5-UNCL2. The sequence goes on along the minus strand of JABTUV010000002.1, from coordinate 299,077 downwards.
CTGGATCGCCGAGCGGGATGTGCAGTGGAGCGCGGACGGCGGCTCTCTGCTCTTCCTGTCGGGGCGGAGCGGCTGGAACCATCTCTATCGCCTGCCGCTGGATGCGACGCACCAGCTCGCGGACCTGACGCCGGGCGAGTGTGACGTGGCGGATTTCAGCGCGCTCGCCGACAGGAACCGCGTGATCTTCTCCGCCTGGCGCCCGCGGCCGGTGGACCTCAGCGTTTTCCTTTTGGATCTGCCACAGCCCGATCGGGAACCGGTCCGCCTGGGCGATCTGGACGGACGCAATTCGGCGGTCGGCAGCGCGGACGGACGCTACAGTCTCCTCGTCTCCAGCAGCAGTACCCGCCCGCCCGAGCTGTATCTCGTGGATCATCGCCGTCCCGGGCGGCAACGCCGTATCACGCGCTCGCCGCAACCGGGTTTTGAGCGCGTGCCCTTGATTCAGCCCGTCTTCATGCAGATTCCCAATCCCGACGGGACGACCCTCTGGGCGCGCGTCTTTCTGCCCCCCGACATGAAGCCCGGTCAACGCCATCCGGTCGTGTTCTCCGAGCTCTACGCCAACAGCGCCAAGGACGACTGGGGGCGCATCCTCAACCACTGGATGGCACAGCGCGGAACCATCATCGTCAACTTGGACCTGCGCGCCAGCCAGGGTTACGGCGAGGCCTTCGCGCGCGGCTATTATCGCAACCTGGGAATTGTGGACGCCTCCGAGTGCGTGCTCGCCGCCGAGTACTTCAAGAAGAAGGACTACGTGGATCCGGAACGTATGGGCCTTTGGGGCCACAGCTACGGCGGCTTCCTCACGCACATGGTGCTCTTTCAGCATCCCGGCGTCTTCCGGGCGGGCGTCTCGATCGCTCCCGTCAACGACTGGACCAACTACAACTACCATTACACCGGCCAGCGCCTGGACACCCCCGGGGACGCCAGCGAGACCTACCGGCTCACCAGCCCCATCCATCATGCCGGCGGCCTCTCCGACCACCTCCTGATGATTCACGGCATGCAGGACGACAACGTGCTCTTTCAGGATACGGTCCAGCTCACGCAGAAGCTGATCGAGTTGAACAAGCGTTTCGAGGTGCTCTTCTACCCCAAGGAGAGCCACGGGATCACGCGCGAGCGTGAACGCATCCACCTCGTGTGCACGTTGGTGGATTTCTTCGACCGCAAACTGGGCCGCCGGCCCGACAAGTGAGGAAAAAAAATGACCGCAACATCCCAGACGACCTACGGCGCCGGAGCCATCATCGACCGCTGCGGGCGGGCGCCGGACTTCTCGCGCGTGCGCCGGATGCTCCTTCTGGAGGGCGAGCCTGACGCCGTCCCCCTGGCGGACTTCTGGTTCCACAAGAGCGTTCCCGAGAAGGTGATCGGCCGGCCCGTCAAGACCATGGCCGACCGGGTCGAGTTCTGGTATCGCGCCGGTTACGATTACATCAAGCTGATTCCCGGCATCAACGAGAACCCGGCCGGCCGCGTGCCCGCCGGCGAGTCCCGTGAAAACAGCACCGGCCGCAACTGGGCCGAAGAAGGCAAGGCATCATCACCAACTGGAAGGAGCTCGAGGAGTTCGTCTGGCCCGGCCCCGAGCACATGAACTTCTCACCTTCGACGAGTTGGGCGATCTCCGCCTCCCGGCATGGGCGTCATCGCGCAGTATGGTCAGATCTTCACGCGGACGTGGCGGCTCATGGGGCTGGAGACTTTCAGCCTCACGCTCTACGACAATCCCGAACTCGTGGAGGCGGTCTGGAACCGCGCGGGCGAAATGATGTTGGAAGTCTGGCGCAAAATGGCGTCCTATGACTTCGTCGACGCCGTTGTGTATAACGACGACATCGCCTTTCGCACCAGCCTGTTCGTGGCGCCCGAGATTCTGCGCAAATATCACTTCCCCTGGCTGGAGCAGCTGGCCGAGATCGCGCGCAGCCGCTCCGCCCCCCTCATCTACCACACCGACGGCGTCCTTTGGGAGGTGATGGACGACATCATCGCCTGCGGCGTCAATGCCATCCATCCCGTCGAGGCGCTGGCGATGGACATCCGCGAAGTGAAGGAGCGCTACGGCAACAAGCTCTGCCTCATCGGCAACCTTTGCCTTACCGGTCCGCTTGCGCTGGGTACGCCCGCGCAGGTGGAGGAGGAGGTGAAGCGGCTGTTGCGCGAAGTCGCTCCCGGCGGCGGATTTTGCCTGGGCTCGGGCAATTCCATCCCGGATTACGTCCCCTTCGAGAACTACGTGGCCATGAACCAGGCGTGCCTCAAGCACGGCACGTACCCGATTCGTGTGTAGAACGGGCCGGAGGTCTCTATGAAGAAGCTGCTCGACATGGAGGTTGCGCTGACGCTGGCGGTCTTGCTCTGTTCCTGCGCGGCGCGCGACGGGATGGTGGTGGCGCATAAGGGCGAGGTCGAGAGGATCGAGACCGAGCACGGCGACTACCTGCAGTACATTCCCAAAAGCTTCGACGGCTCGCCACGCGTGCTCATGGTGGCGCACGGCACGGTCAAGGCGACCGGCCCGACCGCGCTGGAGTGGGCGGACCGCTTCATCCGGCGCTGGCTGGAATTCGCGGAGAAAAACCGGACCGTCGTGATCGCGCCCGCCTTCGACATGCATCGCTACCAGTCCTCGGGCGGCTATCGCGCCCTGTTCGGACGCGACATCGGCGCCGACGAGTTCGCCACGCGCGCCGTGGATCGGCTGAAGGCGATCATTCCTGGTTTCGACGGCAGGTTCTATCTCTACGGCCACTCCGCCGGCGCCCAGTTCGCCGTTCACTACGCCGTACGCCATCCGGAACGACTGCACCAGGTCGTCTTGAGCGCGCCGGGACGTTATCCCTACCCCGACACCTCCGTGCCGTGGCCCTATGGCGCGGGCCGCATGGAGGAGGACCTACCCTATACGAACCCCGACGAGCTGCGGCACGTCGTGGTCGAGCCGGACTTCGAGGGCTGGATCCGGGCGACCCGGCTTCCCATCACCATCGTCATCGGCTCGGACGATACCATCCCGCAGCCCGAGCGGCCCGGGCAGCGGGGGATTACCCGCGTTGATTTCGCGCGCAGCTGGGCGGAGGACATGAACGAGCTGGCGCGCCGCCACGGTCGTCCGCCCTGCGTGAAGCTCATCATCATTCCCGGCGCGCGGCACGGCTCCGCCGTGCTGACTTCGGCCTGCCAGATGGCGCTGAAGTTCCGCTGACGCAAACCGCGCATGGCGGGACGTCCATCCCGGAGGCGTGCGATTCACGTCCTTGTAAACCGGACCGGCGTTTTGTATCCTGTGACGACAGGAGCAAGACGTGCTCGCTACGGGCGCCGAGGCCTCTCAAGGAGACAGTCGTGGACTGGCGCAAAGGTCCCGCGGCGGAAAAGATCAACGAGATGGTGAACCGCATCGTGGAGCGGTTCCATCCGGAGCAGGTTATCCTGTTCGGCTCCACGGCCGCGGGAACCGCCGGTGTGGACAGCGACGTGGACCTTCTGGTCGTGCTTCCTATCGAAGGCTCCAAGCGCGACAAGGCGGTCGAGATCGGGATAGCGCTGCACGACCTGCGGATTCCCAAGGATATTCTGGTCACCACCCCGGAGGAATTCGCCTGGCGCAAGGAAGTCGTTGGAACTATCGAAAGGCCCGCCGCCCTGGAGGGAGAAGTGCTCTATGTCCGGCGATGAGCGGATTCTCCGGGTCGCGCGAGGATGGGTCGAGAAGGCCGAGAACGACTTGAAAAACGCCGCCCATACGCTGAAATTGGGAGAGGACTGTCCCACCGACACGGTTTGTTTTCATGCGCAGCAGTGCGTGGAAAAATACTTGAAGGCCCTTCTGGTGCTTGCAGGCGTGCCGTTTCCCAGGACCCACGATATAAGCGAGCTTCTGGCGCTCTCGCCCCCATCCGTTCCTGTTCAGCTTTCACTGGACGAACAGAGGAGACTGACCTTGTACGCCACGACGACCCGCTATCCGGGCGATGAAGAGCCGGTAACGTTAGAGGAAGCCAGACGAGCGGTGGCCGCCGCCCGGCGCGTGAAGAAGGCGCTGAGGGCGATCATGCCCAGAGAAGTGTTGTGGAAAAAGAGGCCCTGAACGGCGCGAGCTGCGACGCCCAGAGCCCCAGGAACCTTCCGCGAGTCTTCTCTCTTCCCGCCTGTATCCCGGCGTTAAAACTCGTCGAACGCGATCTGCTCGGGCGGGACGCCCACGGCCGACAGCATCCGGCGCGCCGCCACGACCATGGGCTGCGGACCGCAGAGATAATACTCGATCGCCGTCGGATCGGGATGATGGGCGAGATACTCGCGCGAGAGCACCTCGTGAATGAGGCCGGTGTGCGAATCCCAGGCGTCGTCGGGCAAAGGCTCGGACAGGGCCGGATGGAAAGAGAAGTTGGGAAACCGCGCCGCCAGGTCCTGAAAGTAATCCAGGTAGAACAACTCCTGGCGCGCCCGCGCGCCGTACCAGTAGCTCACCCTGCGCCCGGTTTTCAGCGTCTCGAACAGATACGACAGGTGCGAGCGCAGCGGAGCCATGCCGGAGCCGCCACCCAGGTAGACCATCTCGCGGTTGGTGTCCTTGATGAGAAAGTCCCCGAAGGGACCGACGGCGGTGAGCGTGTCGCCGGGTCTCAGGCTCCAGAGGTAGCTGGAGCCGGCCCCCGCGCTGCAGTCCTGCCCGCGCGGCGGCGTGGCGATGCGCACGTTGAAGCGCAATACCCGCTTCTCCACCGCCGGATTGCCCGCCAAGGACAGGTTGCGCCGCAACGCCGTCGGGTTGGTCGCCTCAAAGTCGAACACGTGCTGCGCCTCCCAGACCTCGGCGTAGGGCATGCACACGTCCAAATCCCGGAATGAGATGCGTTCGTACGGCGGGATCAGCATCTGCACGTGCTGGCCGGGACGATACTCCAGCGGCGGCGAGTCGTCCGTCAGCTCGACCACCAGTTCCTTGATGACCGTGGCCACGTTTTGGTTGCGCAGCACGCGAAACCGGTATCGGGTCTCGCGCCGGCCTTGGTCCTCGGCCTCGGACACGTTCAGGTACAAATTTCCGTCGCTCTCCCGAACCGGATAGGTCCGCAGGGCCACACACACCGGCGCCCGCCGCGGGGAACCGTCGCGCACGTCAAAGCGGCCGCCGTGCTTGGCGCACTCGATCACGTGTCCCTTCATAAACCCGGTCGCCAGATGGGTGTTGCCGTGGGTGCAAATCACGACGGTCGCGTAATACCGCCCGTCCGCGGCGCGATAGAGGGCATACGTCCTTGCCGCATGGTCGAATCGCAGCACGTCCTCAAAATCCAGTTCGTCACTGCCGCACACGCGCACCCAACCCTCCGCGTCGGCCTCGCTGCGGCACACGATGGTCTTGGCCGCGACGTTGGCCAGGTGCGGAATGGTCGGCGTCGGGATTCTCCGCTTCACGAAGTACGCCGGGTCCTTCAGCTGCCGGCGCATGGTGGTGATGATCTCGCGCCACGCCTCCCACAAGCCGTGGTACGGCTCCGGCATGTCGTGCTTCACCAGCTCGAACAGCCGCGGCAGGTTGTAGTACGGTACCTGGGGAAACATGTGGTGCTCGACGTGGTAGTTCATGTTCCAGTAGTGAAAGCAACTGATCGGGTTCATCAGGATGGTGCGGCAGTTGAGGCGATGGTCGAGCACGTTCTCGGCCAGACCGGCGTGCTGGGTAAGGCTGAAGATGGGCGCCAGCCACGCACCGAGAATTCCCGGCAGGCCGACGTAGAAGAGCGGCAGAAGGCTCCAGAAGTACACACACGAGAGAATCACGAGAGCGTAGATCGTGAGATGGATGCGCGCCGTCCGGAAGATCTTGCGATGCTCGGATTCGGGCACGAACGTCAATTCGGCCTTGTTGAGGTTGCCCAGCGAATAGCGCTTCATCTTGTTGAAGTAATTGCGCATCTGCGGGAAGCCCGTCAGCGCGTAAAGCACCTTGCGGGGATTGGGAGGACGCGGGATGCCGATCTCGGGATCACGTCCCACGATGGTCGTGTCGCTGTGGTGGCGGGTGTGGCTCCAATGCGCGACGTGCGGCTCGCGCATGATCATGAAGGAGGTAATGTGGTACATGACCACGTTCAGCCAGTCGGTGCGGAAGGCGGTCCCGTGGCCCGTCTCGTGCCAGCGCGCTACGGCGGTGGAGCGATAGAGCACGCTGTAAGCCAGAAACGGCAGCAGGGCCAGGGGAGAGGGCCAGAGCGCGTAACCCAGTCCGCCGAACAGCGCCAACGCGCTCACCCAGATGAACGTATCCCGAAGGGGCGGGCCATCCCGCCGTTCCAGAAGCTCCCGCAGCACCTCGCGCGAAATCGGGGAGGTGTACCACTCAGCCTCCGCCAGGCCGAGCTCCACGGCTCGCCGGCTGTTTTCTCCCACCAAGCTGTAACGCCCGGGTTTGAACTCTTCGCGGGCAGGCGGCTCCATCACTGTAGCCATAGATGAGCTTCTCCTCGTACTCCTTCCGGATCGGATGTGCGGCGCGGGGGGCCGACGCTTCCATGAACTGCGGCTTCAGGACAAGCCTGCCGCGTTGCGGCTGAACCTGTCCTCGTCCGCACGCGTCATCGCTCCACGCACCACCTGAACTGATATGACCAGTTTATCCATACGATTAATATAAGTCAACCAGGAGTTGAAAAAAATCACGGACCGAACTTGATTTTAGATCAATGTCCTGCGCGGGGGATCGAAGAGGGAAAAACCATCTCGATGACCCTCTCGTACAGGTCCCGGCCGTTGTCGCTGTTGGTCATGATGACCAGCCCGTCGCCCGTCTCGGGATAAAAACGGGCCTGGCAGCGGAATCCCTTGTTGGCCCCGACGTGAAAGACGTAGCAGATCCGCTCGCCCGACTCGCGGTACAGCTCCCAGCCCAGCCCGAAAGTGACTTGGCCGCTCGGAAGGGCGCGCGGCGAGAGCATCTCGTTTCTCAGCTGGTGGGAAATCGCCAAGGCCGCCGGCGGACGCGGATCCATCATCAACAGGAGATAGCGGGCAAAATCCAGCGGCGTCGAGTAAAGCGTGCTGGCCGCATTGGCGCGCAGAAAACGCCTCCCTGCCCTGCACCGGCCCAGCGGGTCATGGCCCAGCGCCTGGTTGGCGCCGTATTCCTCACGCCAGCGGTAGCTGCTTCGCCGCATACCCAGCGGTTGCAGGAGATCGTCGCGCATGAGCTCGTCGATCGGCCTTCCGCAGAGCGTTTCAACGACTCTTTGCAGGAAGGTGATCCCCTCGCCGGAATACGTGTGTCTCCGGCCCGGCGGAGCGACCATGCGCAATCGGCCGCTTCTCCAGTTGGGCAGGCCGGTGGTGTGCTGGAGCGCCATGCGCGCCGTGATTTGCGCCGTTTCCGGCGCCTCCGGGGCCCAAGGCGCGGTCAGATACTCGTTCAGGGGACGATCCAAGTCGAGCCGGCCGGCATCCACCAGCATGAGCGCGCGATAGGCGAAAAGCGCCTTGCCCATGCTGCACGCTTCAAACACGGTATTCTCGTCGATGCGTACCGGCCGCGTCGCCGCCTGAACGCCGAACTCGTGATGCCAGACGATCGCCCGCTGCCTGATGATCGCCAGTGAGACCGCGGGACAATGGTAGCGGGCCATGTAGGCGGGAATCGCGCGCAGCAGGCGCGCCTCCACGCTCACGCCGGTGGGCCAGGCGCAATGGCTGCCGCCGGTCGGCCGTCCCATCGCGGTCTCCCGGTATCGCTCGACCAGCGGGTGCGGCGCTCCCTTCCCGGCCTCGCGCCGGAACCGGAGCGTGGTATCATAGGCAGGCAAGTACCAGGTAGAAGCCGAAGCCTGCATCACCTCGGGTGTGGCCCAACCCGTCAGGCAGCCGTACAGGCGTGGGCCTGCCCGTGTGATCGAAAACACGGTATCGGGAGCCAACAGATAGTCGCCTTCGAGCTCGGGTGGCTCCGCGGCTGTGACCGCTCCCGCCCAGAAGACGCCCATTACCAGCATCATGGCCCGGATACAAGACACGCCCGGAAGACCACCGTGCTTCGTACCAGCGTTCCTCTGGCGTGATGCGGCGGGACCGACCCACCTCCCGGACTCGAATGTGCACCAACCCCACCACGGAAGACTCCATCTCATGAGGCCGAGGGGAACCGGCCGCGGCGGTATCATCACGATCGATTGGTATAATTGATTCATTTCCCGCATCAATGCTCCCGATTCATCGCGACCGAAAATTTAGCTTGCAAACTGGTCTTACCTGTAGTAAAAGATCGACGCCAATTACTGGTAATACCAATTCGTGGCGCTTCCTACCTCCTGTCCTGCTTCTGTTCGCGCGTAGGGGTCGTCGGCGGAAAGAAAAGGAGCCGTCATCATGCATCGTCGCGGATTCACTCTGATCGAACTGCTGATTGTGGTGGCCATCATCTCGATTCTGGCCGCGATTGCGGTACCCAATTTCCTGCACGCGCAGATTCGCGCGCGCATCGCCAGGGTGGAACAGGAGCACGCCAATCTGGCGACCGCCATCGAGGCGTATCGCACCGACCATGACGACTATCCCCAGGCCTGGTCCGGCACCTGGTTCCACGAATTGGGCGTCCTGACCAGTCCGGTCGCCTACATCAGTCAAGTGCCCCGCGACGCCTTCTGGCCGTGGGACGTCTGCCCGCGCGACAGCGACCGGGACGGCATCTGCGTGAACCCGCCGCTGATCACGGAAGGGCGCGGCGCTTACGACTACATCCGCTTCAAGACGGAGGGATTCGCCAACGTCAACGCCGACCACTGGTTTCTGCTCAGCGTCGGTCCGGATCGCGACCAGGAACAGAACTACAGCCCCACCAACTATCCGTACTCTCCCGTGGTGATTCGGCGTCTGCGGGCGATCACCTACGACGTCAGCAACGGCCTGATCAGCAGCGGCGAAATCTATCGCTTCGGGCCGCGCGATCCGCGCAAGGACTTCTAGTCTGACCGCCCCATCCCGATAAAGCGAGCGCCCAGGCGATGCGAATCGCCGGGGCGCTTTTTTTGCGGCGATTGCCCGCATTCTCAGCGATACAACGTCCAGTGGGACGTCGGCAGCGACAGATTCTGCGCCTGCGTCGGCAGGGCGCCCAGATCGCTGCCATTGGCGACCAGATTGGCGCCGCTGCGGGCCGCGCCCGCCCCGATGGCCGGACTGCTCGCCCGCAGATGGTAGTCACGGGCCGCGAAGTTCTCGAATTGCGGATTGGCCAACACATCCCCCGCCAGCGGAGTCGAGACGAAGCCCGAGTAGTCCGCTCCTCCGGTCAACACGTTATACAGCAGGTTGTAGCCGATGGCTCCCGGCGTGGTCGCCTGGAACGCCAGGCCCGTGCCGCTGTGGAACGCGATGATATTGTTCCAGACGTGGCAGTTATTCAGCCCGACACGGATGCCGCCGTTCACGTTGCTGGCCATGGTGTTGTTCATCACCGTGACGTTCTGGCTGGTGGCCGCCAGCACGGTATCCAGCGAGATGCCGTAGCTCTGGTTTCCGGCGCAGATGTTGTACGACACGATGCAGTTGGAGACGTCGCTGGGATTGCTGTACTGGTTGAGCAGGATGCCGGCGCCGGAGGCATTGCCGGAATCGAAGACGTCGTTGTAAGCAATGAGCACGCCGGGGGCCGCAACCCGGATGCCCTGGGTGGCCGCGTTGGAGATGGTGTTGTTGCGGATGACGCCGCCCGCCCCCAGGGTGCTGCGGATTTCGATACCCGAGCCGCCCGCCGCCTGGACCACGTTGCGCTCCATCACAACGCCGCCCACCGACTCGCTGAGGCCCCGCACCGCCAGCGCGATCCCGTTGGCGTTGGGAAACACGTTGTCCGTCACCGCCACGTCGGAGAGCGCGCCGTTGGGCGTCAGGCTCTCGGCCCCGTCGATTAAGAGCGCCGTCGAAGTGTAATTGCCCAACCGGTTGTTGATGATGTCCACGCCGGCGCCCGCCAGGTTCAACCACACGCACTCGTCGGCTCCCACGCTGGGACGCACGAAGCGGTTGTCGCGGATCACCACGCGTCGGCCCGGCGTGGGATTGATGCGGACCTCGTCCATGGTCAGCGCGCGGTCGGTACCGTCGTTGTTGTACCCCACGTCCACCAGAACGTTCCCCGACAGCTCCAGCCCGTCCACCACCGCCGTGCCCCCGCCGGGCACGTGAATGAAGCTGTCCTCGGCGTTGGTCACGTAGTTGTTCCGGATGACGAAGTTCTCGTACACGCTGTTGGAACCCATGTAGATGGCGTGCAGCGCCTCCACCCGTTGAATTCCGTTGTTGCGGAACGTGAATCCGCTGTAAACCCGCGGAGGGTCGCCGGCATCGGTGGAAACGATGCGCATCACCTCCGCCACCGTCTCGAAGGTGCAGCCCTCGACGAGGAAGTTGGACACGTTGTGCCAAAGATAAATGGCGGCGCAGTCGGCGTCGGTCGAGACCGTGCGCGTGGCGTAGAAGGCCGTGTTGCGGACGGTCCAGTTGGCGTTGACGTTGGCGTTGAAGGGATCGTAGTGCGCGATGAACATGTGGATGCGGTTGCCGATGTCCGCGTTGGCGTTGACGGCGAACCGGCAGTTCTCCACCAAGAGGTTGGTACAGCCCTGAATCACCATGAGGCCGTGGCGCAGCGCGTCGGCGACGTTGACCAGCGAGGGGTCCCGCACTTCGCAGTTGCGCAACGTAATGTTGGAACATCCGTTGTCCAGGGCAAACACGTCGGGGACCGAGTAAGCCCCGTCCAGCACCAGGTTCTCGAACGTAACCCCATTGGCGGTCGAGGTCAGGTTGAGCGTGAGATTGCGCAGGACCGCCCGGTTGACCGCATCGGAGCCGCGGAAGGTGACGTTGACGCGAAAGATGAGATGAGTGGCGCCTCCCGAGTCGTAGGTTCCCGGCGCGAACACCACGGTGTCCCCGTCGCCCATCGCCAGGAGGTTCTGGAAAGTGGCCTTGGCGCCCGCGGGCGTGTTGGTCAGTCCGTCGTTGCCGTCGTTGCCGTCGGTGCGCACGTAGTAGGTGGTCGCGCCGCAGAGAAGCGGCAGCGCCAAGAGCAGCGCGAGAATCGCGCATCCGGTAGTCATGGTTCGTTTCTGCATGGTCATGGTTCCTCCCCTCGCCTTGTCCATCGTCTGCCTTAGTACACGCGCCATGATGGCACCTCCGATGCGCCCGATTCGATAGCGCCGAGATCCACGCCGGTCCCCACCGGGGTCCCCCGGTCAAGGGCGCCGCTGGTGGGACTCAGGCGATAGAAACCCGCCGCTCCGGGAGTGCGCGAGACGAAGTCGGGGTCGTACCAGATGTCCTTGCTGTAGTCGACGGAGATGCCGTCGAAGTCAACGCCTCCGTTCATGGCCGCGCAATTCCAACCCGCCGTCAAACCGGTGAGACTGAGGACGCGCAGGCCCGAGCCGCCGTTGAAAGCGAAGATGTTGTTCTGGATGGTGTTGCCCGCGCCGATGAACTCGCTGCCGTGACCGCCCCAGTCGGTGACGGTGTTGTTCACGTAGGCGTTGTTGCCCGGACCGGTGTCGCCCGGCACCTGAATGTTGAAGGTCTCGAAGATGCCCGTGGCCGAACCCGCCCCGCCGTACACGGCGTTGCGCAGGATGCTGTTGTTGGTCGTGTTGCTGCTGCCGGCCCGCGCGCTGGTGATGCCGGAACGCAAGCGGATGCCGCCGCCGTTGCGGTAGAGAGTATTCCATCCGACGGTCGAGTTCTTTCCCTCCAGCGCCACCGCCACGCCCTGCGGACAGTCGCGCACCGTGTTGCTGACGATGGCGATGCCGGCGTTGGCCGCGAGGATGCCGCTCGGCTCGGTCGCCGCGATGCCGTCGCTGCCGCCGTTCTCGACCGTGCAGCCCTGGACCCGGTGGCCGACGCCCTGTACGTTGATGCCGATGCCGTCGGCCCCATCCACCGCGCAGTCGAAGAAGGCGATCCTGGCCGCCATGTTCTGCGCACCGGTCGCCGTCGAATTGTCGACGATGATGCCCGGGCCGCCGGTCACGCCGTCCACGCTGACGCTGGTGAAGGTACAGTCCGTCACCCGGTTGCCGACGAGGAGGCCCGCGCCGCTGCTGTTGCTGATGGCCAGGTTGGTGAAGCTGCTGTTCTGGAGGGCGCTGCCCACAAAGAGGCCAGCGCCGACGCAGTTGGAAAGCGTGCCGTTCTGCACCGTCCAGCCGCCGGCGGCCGTGGCCCCCGTGCCCAGCACCAACCCCGCCCCGGTGCCGCCGCCGTCGACGATCGCGCCGTTGATACTGACGCCCCCACCGTTGAAATCAATCTCCAGGCCGCTGTCGGAAAACGACGCCGCGTCGGGCAGCGCGCTGACATTGGTGAGCGAGAGACCCGATCCGACGCAGCCGTTGACATTCAGCCCGTTCTCCCGGCCCACCAGCACCAGATCCGAAAGCTGGACGTTGGTGAGCGTGCTGCCGCGCATCTCCAGCCCCCGCCGCACCACCCCGTCCCCCCTCATGTCGGTATTGCGAATGACGGCGTTGCTGAGGTTGGTCGCCTCCACGTAAACGCCGAAATTGGCGTACAACCAGAGATTCTCGAGCGTGACGTTGCTTAGGGTAGGACCGCCGGAACCTTGTTCGTTGAACGAGATCGCCCCGGCGTCGGTCGTCCCGTTACTCAGCGCCGTAATGGTGCAACCGCGTATCGTGATGCCGTTGACCGTGGTCGCCCCGTTCTTGATGCTGATGCCGTGCCCGTCGCCGTTGGTCGAGCAATCCTCGATCAGAACGTTGGCCACGGCGCCGTCAAGGATCACGATGGATTCGTCGCCCGCATTGCCGCGAATGGTGCATCTGCGGATGGTCAGGTCCCGCAGCAGCGGGTTGCCGAAGAAGGAAACCAGATCGTCGCCCGTGTCCCCCACGATGGTCACGTTGTCCATCGTGCATCCCCGCACCGACGTGCTGCGCACGCGGATCATGTTGTTGGCGGCGCGGTACGGCGTCTTGGTGAACACCGAATCCTTGATCACCATGTTGCTGAGGTTGTTCACCTGGTCGTCGCAGCGGAAGGCGATGGCCGTGGTGAAGCTGCAGTTGACGATGGTGGCGTTGACGACGTTCACGTTGGTTTCCATTGTCAACGGAATGTAGTAGTCGTTGTTGCCGATGGGCGGATAGGTGTATTCGACGGTATCCAGTATGATGGTGTCCACGGTCGCGTTGTGGATGCGCACGGCGTCCTGACCGTTGCCGGAAATCTGCGAGAAGTTGACCCGGCGGACCTGGATGTTCTCCGCCGAGCACTGGCGGAAGTGAATAGCGGCGTTAAACGAGGCGCCCTCGGAGTGGCCGGTGATGTTGAGGTCCTGGAACAGCAGGTTACTGGCGGTTCCCGGATCGATCAGGCTGTTGGGATAGATGTAGCTGAACTCCCAGGCGGCGCGGCGCATCGTGATGAAGTTGGAGTTGGTGACCTGGACGTTATCGTAGGCGCGATAGGCCCGCAGCCCGCCGGTGAGGTTGTTGGAGTTGACGGTGCAGCCGTCGAAGGTGATCCCCGAAGCCGCGCCCGCCGCGTCCGACAAGACCACGCAGTAGTCCCACGCCTGATCGGCGGTGAAGATGCAGTTTCGCACCGTCAGGTTCCCCGCGCCCACTACCTGGATGGGAGCCACTTCGTCCTCGATCACGAAGGTCTCACCGCCGTTGGGCGCCACCCCCGTGAAACTGCACGACTGGATGGTGCAACCGTTGGCGGCCACCACGATGGCCGCCTCGTGCATCGAGCCGACCTGGAATTCCAGGTCCTGGATGGTGACGTTGGCCGCGTTTACCGTCAACACCAGTTGGCTCAGGATGAACCGCGAACCGGGCGGATCGGAGCGGATAATCACCCCGCCGGCCGTCACCGCGCCCACGCCGTTGTCGGTCACCGCCCCAAGGACCCGAAGCGCCGACCCCGCCGGCTGCGCGTTCAGCACCGACAGCGCTCCGGTTCCGCCGGTGAAAGTAGCCTTGGCGGTTCCGGCAGTAAGGCCGTCATTGGCGTCGTTGCCGGCCGGCCCCACGTAGACGTCTGCGAGAACCCATGGCCTACCATGAGCAGCAGCGAAAGGAAAGTTACTCTTCTGCAGAACTTCACGATGATTCCTCCCTGCAACGAATGATCGCAATACCCCAGCACTGAGGGATTGAACCCGATGGGCGGCATTCCGTCACGCCCAGAAAGCAATGCCGGAATCGTTGTCCCTGGACGCACAAGAACCGGACCTTCGACTTCGATCCCGTCGCGCCTTCGACTTCTGAATCCCGCTCACCGCCACGTTCAAGGCAATCTGGTATTACCATGTGGTATTACCACTCCTTCCAGGCCAAGTCAAGCAAATTCCATCAAAGACCCCATGGAGTTCCCGCCAAACTCCACGCAGGTGAATAAGGGAGGGCCGTCCGCGCGGAAAAGAACCCCAGAATGAATCATAAGTATCTTAAAATTATCGATTTAAATTGTGGTAAGCACAGAAAGTGCGGCGTGCCGAATCGGGCCGAAGCATGAAACATCCCTCGTGGACGCGAGTTGGGCAGCCGCTGCTGCAACTTGCGGCTGCCCGCGTTCAAGCCCTTCGCGGACAGGATGCGGTGGTCTTGCGTCGTCGCTGGTCCTTTTTCAAGAAAACAGCCGCAACCAAGGCGCCCCTCCACGCACCCGAGTACCGGCGACCCCAGCACCAGGTTTCAGCCTTCCGCCAACTGTTTCTTGTGAAGCGGCACTAGCCGACCGTGCGCGGCGATGGTTGGGCTTCCACCCACTTCAACCTGGCGATGCGGATACCGTCCAAGGCGCCCTCGTTCAACGCCGCCAGGTACCACTGACCTTGGTAGAAGACCAGCTCCGGCGCGGCCACGGGCAGGTGGCCAAGCCAATACTTCGCGTCCTGGTTGATGCCGAAATACGTGGGATCCGACGACCCATACACGCTGGTCTGGGGCTTGCCGCGCTTGCGTATCTGGCCGTCGCTGAAGTCCCCGTAGCTCTGGGTCGTCAGGAGATAGAACTCGTCCTCGCCCAGCTTGACCACGTGCGGACACTCCATCGAGCCTAGGCTGGTTCCCGCTTGGCCCCCGAACGCGACCACCTTCGAGTCCGACCAGCTCTCAAGGTCCCGACTCGTACGCACCATGACCATGCCCTGGTTATTGGGATGACACGTGTAATAGCAGTACCAGAGTCCGTCGTGCAGCAACATGCAGACGTCGCGGGTGTTGAATCCCGGGCCTTCGCTGAAGACCTTGGCCGTCCCGTCGGACCCGATCACGCGCTCAAAGTGCTTGCCGTCCCGGCTCACCGAATGGCAGATGTTCTCCCAGTCGCCGTAAAACATGTGGTAAGTATCACCGACCCGGATGACGTGAGGCGCCTGCTGGCCGCCGGCAGTCTCGCCCAGGTCGACTCGCGCCTCCTGGGCGATGCCCATGGGTTTCCAATCGGTGTCGAACAGCGACTGGCCCTCCCAACGATAAAAAACGCGCCCCTTGCCGCCTTGATCGCGTCCCGCGGTGGTGCGACGCAGGCAGGACCAGATCTGCCAAGTCCCGTCAGCCGCCTGCCAGATGCCGAAATCCACCGGCTCCTGGTCTGCCGTGGCGTACTTGTGGTCCATGGGGTTGCCGGCGACCGGCCACCACTCCCCGTCGATCTGTGGAAACCTCACGAGGCGTTGTGTGGTTGCTGCACGTGTCATGTTGCACTCCGTCGAACAGAAATAGTATCAAAAGTATGGTAATGCCACAGGGCATCTGGTAATACCAGGGGACCCTAGGCCATTTTCATCTTGCCGTCAAGACTCGGAATTTCTGGTGCGCTGCCACCTGCAGGTCGAGAACGGGCGACGCTAACGCCCGAAGAACTCCCGCATACGCCGACCGTTGTAGAGCATGATCGCCGCCTGATCCTCGGAGAATCCCAGGTTGCGGCGTCCCCCGCTGCCGTAGTTGTGCTCGCTGCTGCACATGTAATTGGTGTGCGAAAAGCGGTCAGCCCCGGCCACGCCCACGTGACCCAGCCCGAAAGCGTGCCCCATTTCGTGCACCTCCGGGCTGAGCGAAGTGTTGTTGAGGCGGGCGTAATCCAGAAGAATGTAGGGCGGCCGGTTGCCGTTGTTCTTGCCGTGGCAGATATGTGAGTCGAACCCCAAAGGCTCGCGGTAAGCGTCGTTGATGAAGATGTTGATGGCGCTCGCATCCCGTACCTGCCGGTGCTCGCATTGGTTGAAAATCTCCTGCCAGCCGTAGCTGTCGTACGGTTGCGTGGTATCGCCAAGCGCCACAAAAGGGCATCCGAGGTCCTTGACGTCGTCGTAAAGGGAGGCGGACTTCAACCTGAACTTGCCGAGCGGATTGCCCGCAAGGTCCACGAAGCGGCGGTTCAGGATGGCGATTTCCTCCTCCAGTTGCGCGCGCGTCGCCATCCGCTGCGCCTTGGGATTCTTGGTGATGACGCAGAAATGGACGTCGAATTCCATGACTTCATTCCGCTTCTCTTCGCCCGCGTTCAGCTTGAGCTCGCAATACTCGACCCAGGCGCGGGACGCCTGGTCATCGGGATGCAGCCGGGCGTAGGGACGGACGACTTCAAGCGCCTTGGCATACTGGCGGGTGTTGATCAAGAGCCGGGTGAGCGCGTAGACCACGTGGATGTCGCCGGGATCCTGCCTGATCCCCTCGGAGAGGAGATCGATCCACTCCTTTTCATCGATTCTGATGCTGTTGCAGCCGTAGTGCGGCGACAACAACCGCGCGTCCTCGGCGAAGAGCTTGATCAGCTCGGCCCGCGCCGCGGCGGGCGTCGAGGCGTCCCGCAGGAACTCCAGGCAGGCCGCCAGGCGGGCCACCCGCTGTTTCTCAGGGAACCCCCTGACGGTTTCGAGCGCATCGCCGGCCGTCGCCTGGCACAAAACCATGGCCGACAGCGCCCCAACCGCAAGACATCTGGAAATCGAAAAGATAATGCGCACGGTATCCTCCGATTCTTCGAGCCTCCACTTGTCGGACGCAACAAGGCGCCTGGGGGCGGGCCGATAGAGCTCTCACCCGGAAAGGACGCGCCGGTTGGGCGAGACCAACCCTGGTCCGTCCTCATGGCTCGGTCGTTTGGCGCGCGGCGAAAGTACCGTCCTCCACCGTCGCAGGCAAGGACTTTCGGCTGCGGCCCTTGGAGCCAAGAAAGCCATGCCGGTTTGAAGGCCAGTCGCTCATGCGGCTTCGCCTCACCCGTGGAGGATAAAAAGCCGAGGCCGCTCCGAAGGCGGGTTGGCCGCATCAAGGCCGTCCTCTCGATACGCGGCGCGAAGCTACATCTCGCACTTCAAGTTGGCTTCCCGGCGCGCCGCTACTCGAGGACTCGGTTTTTCTTTCTCTTGCGAACCTGCCAAGGCCCATTGTTAACAGCAGTCGGTCGAAGGGGCAACCGGCGGACACTGGACGGCGTCCGCATGAACGACGTTGCGTCCGTCCTCGGCGGGATCCACTCCCCGCCGCAAGTGCGTAACCCGCTACCCACCGGCCGGGCGCCCTGCTAACATGATTCGCCCGTATTCATGCCGTCGCCGACGGTATTGAGCTTGGCACGAAAACCGCATGGAGATTCCCGATCGGAACGGGCGAGGGTTGACGTGAAGCGGCGAATGTGGCGGTGGGGGATACTGGTTCTGATGGTCGCGGGACTGCTGAAATCGATGGGTTGCGCGTTGGGGCGGCAGGCGCTGGCGCGCGAGGAGACGCGCTGGGCGCGGAATCCCGAGACGGGCGTGATCGTGGGCGCGGAGAGCAAAGCCCTGGGCGACCCAGGCTCCGCGACCGCTGTTCTCCTCCTGCACGGTTTCATCGGCTCGGTCGGCGACTTCAACCAGCTTGGGGAACGGCTGGCGGCGGAAGGTCACTTCGTGCGTGCGCCTCTCCTGCCCGGCCACGGCACGCGCCCCCAGGAGCTGGCGGAAGTCACCGCCGACGACCTCCGCAAGGCGGCGCGCGACGAGTTCGACCGGCTTGCCTCCGACCACGAGTGCGTCTTCGTGGTCGGCTTCTCGATGGGCGGCTCCCTGGCCACGCTCTTGGCCGCCGAGCGGCCCGTCGACCGTCTCGTCCTGATCGCCCCTTACTATGACGTTTCGCATCGCTGGTATTACGTGCTGCCGCCGCACGTCTGGAACCACCTGGTGGGAGGCATGTTCGATTTTCTTCCCAAGTATCGGCCCTTCATCTGCGTGAACCGGAAGGAGGCACGCGGCGCCTGGCCGACCTACGGGGCGGTCGGCTCCGTGAGCGTGCGCATGATCGAGGAGCTGGGACGGCGCGCCCGCGACCCGGAGATATTGGCGAAGATCACCATGCCGGTTTTGCATCTGCACGCCGCCCGCGACCGCGTCTCCAGCCCCCGCGCCGCCCGGAAAGTCATTGCGCAGATTCCCGCCGCGACCAAAGAGCAGGTCTGGTACACGCGCTCCAATCACATTCTGTTATGGGACTATGACGCCGACGACGTGGAGAAGCGGGTGGTGGAGTTTCTGAGGTAGGGTGCGCACCGCGCACCGGCGGCGCATCGGCGTTGCCTGTCGGAAGACGCTTGCGAACGTGGGCACGATAGAAAGCTGTCGCATATTTCGACCGAAGGGAGAAACCCCTCCCCACGCTTCCGGCGCCTCCGGTGAATATGGCGGGACTTCTCCCTTCGGTCGAAATGACAACAGAGGATGATGAGGACGATTACGAAGCAGGCCGGTGCGCGGTGCGCACCCTACTCGGCCGGAGATTCCACCGGCCGCAGTCGAAACTCCACTTGCACCGGACCGTCGGTGACCGTCGCCCGCTGTTCCTGCGGTTCGTAGCCCTCCAGGCGGGCGACCAGCGTCACGGTGGTGGGAGAGACGAACAACCTGTCGAAGCGACCCGTGCGGGGATGGGCGGTCCAGCGCTCGTTCATGCGCAGCGCCTGTTCTTTGATGGCGACGACGGCGGGCAGAGGAGCGCCGGTAGCCGCGTCGCGCACGTGGCCCCAGAGGCGCGGGCCGGTGGTCAGCGCATCCAGGGCAAAGCGCCAGCTGGGACGGACGGAAGCCAATAGCGGCTCCCGCCAACGCGCCAACTCCGGCTGACCGCCCCGCCGCCCGACTTCGATGATGTACGCGAACGTACCGTACTCGTAATAGTACGTGTCCTGGTCGACGCCCGCCACGGGATACATCTCCGTCGCCACGCGATAGGGCCGCGTGCTGTCCTCCACGAACAGCTTCGCGCCCAGGGCGCGCGCGAACTCCTCGGCGTAATTGGGCGACGGCGACAAGAGCGAGCGCTCGCTGTAGGGATAGAGCACCCATCCGCCGGCGGTATGATACGTATACAGAAGGGCGAAGCGCCTGCTTTCGGCCAGGGCCAGCATGGCCTGCGTTTCCGGTTCGCTGGCCGGTCCGGTTCCCTGAAAATAGCCCGAGAAGGGATCCGCGCTGCTGCGCGCGGCCAAGCCGAATCCCACCGGGAAGTTGCGGTTCAAGTCCACGCCGTCGCCCGAATGCGGCGGCTCCGTGGCATACGTGCCGCGCGCGTTCTTCCGCCAGCGATGGTCGTAGTGATGCGCGCAATCGTTGCCGTCGGGATTGATGATGGGCACGATCCAGATGTCGCAGCCGTCCACCCAGCGGCGAACCTCGGGGTCGTTGGGATACTCAAGGATGAGATGTTCGGCCAGATCGAGCGCGACTTCGACGGTGAAGAGCTCGGAGGCGTGGATGCCCGCGCCAAAAAGCACGGCCGGCTCGTCTTCGTCCACCTCGGGATGATCGGAAATCCGCAGTGCCAGCATGGGCGCGCCGTGCAGGCTGGCGCCGAACTGATAGAGGGCGCAGCGGTCGGGATAGTGGCGGGTCCAGTTGAGGAGCAGGCGCTCGACCGCGGCGCGTCCGTGGTAGCCGTGGGCGGCGGAGAGGCGGGGCGCGGGAACCTCCAACGCAACCGGCTCGGCGACGTCGTCCGGCCGCAACCAGCGAAACGGAACGCGGTCGCTCTTGCCGCGGATCGCCGCGCCCACTCGGAGGAGTTCGCGTTCCGTCTCCGCGGTTCCCACCACGTGCACCGAGCCGCCCCAGGGCGGCGGCTCCACGGGCGAGAGCCGATGCGACAGGAGCAGCTCCACCTCGCGCGTCGGGCTGGGCGTGGCCACTTCGTACACCATGAAGCGCCCCTGCCCCCAAGCTGCGCCCCCCACGAAGAGGACGACCGAGAGGAGACGTGCGATCATGCGCTGGTGGATGCCGTGCATGGGTTCAGGTTACCCCAGAAGGGAGGGACAGTCACCCATTTTCCAGGTCGTCTTCAGGATGGCGATAGCCTCTGTGGATAATTGGCGACGGTCCCATCTGCGCTTTATCCCCCCAGCCCCCCTTGTTCAAGGGGGAGCCGACGGCCGCTCAGGCGGGCTCTTCGTTGTTGAAGAATTCGTACACCAGGTAGATCACGAACGCCAGAAGCAGGCCCGTAAACGTCACCGCCATCACCCATGACGAGGCCAGTTTCTCGCGCAAGAACGCCACGAAGGCCGACAAAGGCTCGCGCCGCCCCAGGGAAAAGTAGAAGTACACGTAGATGCCAACGACGAGACCCACCACCTCCAGAAGAGTGGTCAGGTGATAATGCGCAGGGTTCTGCGCATGACGGCGCCGGTAGGCTTTCTCGGTGTCGAACAACTTGATGCAAAACCAGATGACCACGTAAATCAGGGTGAAGGTCATCACCGACAGCCAGATGTCGGTGCGGGAGCGAAACACGCCGAAAGCGGCCAGGTTCAGGACGGCCAGGCCCAGCGCGACCAGTCCGTATTTCTTCCAGGGGATGGGATGTGGGAATTCAGACACGTATCGGCCTCAAGCCATCGGTTTTTCAGCCCGGCCTGCCAAGCAGGCCCAGGGATTGCAGCATGAGCCGGGCGATCTGTCAATGGGCCGACGACGAGGCGGCCCCGCCGGCCGGCGCGTCGGTGCGGCAGTCCGGGCACACCCCGTGGATCACCAGGCTGTAGGTCTCCGGCGCGTAGCCGTGCTCATCCAGAATCTCCTGCTGGAGGCGCTCGACCGACTCGTTGGTGAACTCCAGCACCTTGCCGCAGACCGAACAGATCAGGTGGTCGTGATGCTCGTGGCCGATCACGTGCTCGTACTGCTTGTAGCCGTGGCCGTAATCGCGCCCGTCCAGGAGCTTGCTCTCGACCAGGAGGGAAAGGGTCCGGTACACGGTCGCCCTGGAAACGCTGCGATTCCGCCCCCGCACCATGTCGCACAAGGTCTCCGCGTCGATGTGATGGTGGGTGGCAAAGAGCGTTTCGGCGATGATGCGCCGCTGGGGAGTCATGCGCAGACCCTTGGTGTGCAGAAACTGTTCGAAACGTTGCAGCTCTTCCTTCATGATTTCATCACCCGCACAAAAATATCACCGGCGATTTCCCGGTCTATGGCGATGTCGGTCTCTCCCACGCGTACGACCATGGAGGGAAAGCGCTGATGCACACGCACGGGACGATTGGGCAGGAGGCCCAGAGTAGCCAGACGATCCAGGCGGCCGCGGCGGCGCGAGGCCACGTAGGCGATGCGCGCCTCCTGGCCGGAACGCAGCGAGGCCAGCGGTCGCACTAGCGACTCCAGATCGTTGCGCGCCCGCTTGCAGCACGGGCCGGGCGGAATCGGATGGCCGTGCGGGCACTGCGTGGGATGCCCCAAAAGGATGCAGATGGATTCCGTCACCTCGTCGGAAAGCACGTGCTCGAAGCGGCACGCGGAGGAAGCCGACGAGGCCTCGTCCAGCTCCAGCACGTCCGCCATCAGCCGCTCCGCCAGCCGGTGCCTGCGCACTACCGCCTCCGCGTGCGCCTCGCCCTCCTTGGTCAGGCACAGCTGGCGGCCGCTGGCGCGCACCAGCCCCTTTTCCACCAGCCGCTGGCAGTCCTCCGGGCGCACCTCGTGCTCCGGCAGCCCAGTCAGACATTCGGACGTCGCCGAACCGTGCTCCACGATGCTGGTCCAGATCAGCTCCAGGGCGTGTTCATCCGAAATCGTATAGGCCATCTGCGTCCATCCGCCGGTTTTCGGTTCCGGCCCCCAGCATGACGAGATTGGGGCTGGTTGTCAAGTGATAGTGAGACTCTGGTTCATTGAGTCCGGCCAACACGCCGATTCCCAGGAAATTACTCCAGCCTGACCTGATTTCTGACGTTTGGGAATCCCCCCAGGTCACGCCTACCGGGCCGGTCGGCTCTGATAATAGGCCCGCAGGTCCGCCAGCCGCTCCGCCATCCGGGCTTCGTACCGCTCCCCGAACGGATACGGCCCCGAGTTCTGGATCAAGTAGTGGACGCGGTCCATGCGGTTCTGCGTAAGGGGATGGGAGCGAAAGAATTCCAGCCCCTCGCCTCGCGCCGAAAGGTCCCGCAGCTTGCCGAAAAACCGGATGATGCCCCCGGGATCGTAACCGGCTTCGCGCGTGTATTGCACCGCGTAGGCGTCCGATTCGTATTCATCGTCGCGGCTGTACTTGAGCAGGGCGCTGCCCGTCCCAAGTCCCGCGACCATCTGCGCCAGATAGCCCGGATTGTCCCCCAGGGCCAGCGAAGTCAAGAAGTCCAGCCCCATCGAGGTCGCCATCTGATTGGCCGAATGGCGGCCCACGATGTGGCCCGTCTCATGAGCCAACACGCCGGCGATCTCCGCCTCGTCGCTGGCCAGAAGCAACAGCCCCGAGTACACGTAGATGTACCCGCCGGGTACGGCGAAGGCGTTGACCTCGTTGGGTTCATCCAGCACGGTGAAGTGATACGTAATCTCGGGGCGCGCCCGGCGGGCCGGTTCGCTCACGCGCGCGCCGATGGCCTGCACCCACGCCTGCGTGGGCTCGTGCGCCAGCACCTTTTGCTGCTTGACGACCTCCTGCGAGAACTGCTGGCCCAACCGCAGCTCGGTATCCACGGGCACGAGCACGTTGCCCGCCAGCCGGCGGAACTGGCCGCTCTCGCAGCCGGAAAACGTCAGGGAGAAAGCGAGGACGAGCATCCACGACTTACGGTGCGGAAAGGGTTGCAGGAACACCTTGCGATTCCTCCATGACAAAACTGAGACCCTTCAGGGTCGCCTCCGCGACGCGGCGCCAGGTGAAGGCGCGGGCGTCGGACACGCCGTTGTCGGAAAGGCGGCGGCGCTCATACGCATCCGCAAGAAGATGGCCGATGGCAAGCGCCAGAAGTTCGGGCCGGCCCGCCGGAACCATGCGGCAGTTGTGGTCCGGCCGGGCGAACTCCCACACCCCGCCGCAGTCGGTCAGAACGACGGGCACGCCCGCGGCCATCGCCTCCAAGGCCGGCAGCCCGAAGCCCTCGTAGTGCGAAGGTAGTACGAACAGCGCGGCGTTGCGATAGAGATGCACGAGAGCGCGCCGCGGCGCGTCCGCCATCCATTCGACGCGCTGGGCGACTCCCAGGCGTTTGGCGGCGGCCAGGCAGCCTTCCGTCTCCTTGGGACTGACGATGACCAGCCCCGGCGCACCTGGCAGGCGCGCCAGCGCGGCCAAGAGGTCGTTGCGTCCGCCCTCCCGTCCCGCGCCGACGACCGTCAGGAGAAACGGCTCGGTGCGAGTGCGAGCGGTGGGCTGGTCTTCTTCAAGCAGAGAAAAGTCCACGCCCTGTCCCACCACGTGGCTGGAGAGGCCGAGCACGTCGATCAATCGCTCAGCGGTAAACCTGGACAGGGCCAGGCGGGCGGAGAGGCGCCGCAGGCTAGGGTCGTAGTCGCGCGGGCTGGTCCCCAGGGGCAGCATCTCCACGTCCATGGCCAGGCGCACGCGCCCCAACGTCGCCGGCGCGTCCTCGAAGGCGCCGGGGAACATGCCCAAATGCAACCAGTCCGCCTGACCGGTGTACACCCCGCGCCGCACGGGAACCTCGTAGCCCTGCGGATACATCCACTCGACCGCCCGCGACAGGTCGCCCCGCGACCACACTTCCACCCCATGGCCCAGAAAGAAAAGTTCGCGCGCTACCGCCAGGCAGTGGTACAAGCCGTCGGGTCGATCCGCAGGTAGTTGATAGACGATCTTCATGGTCCTCGGCGAGTATAACCTTTCGCGCCGCGCTCGACCATGATTGATTTCTTCACCCCTCGGGGGGGCCGGATGCGCCTCATCTGGATCGTCCCTGTAACTTACGACGTGCCAAAGCACGGACCCGCGCGTGACTGTGATCGTCAGCTGGAACTTTAGACATATTGTACATTTTCGCAAGATTACGATGTATAATGCGGTCAACACGCTATTGGGTTTTGTCACGCTTGAAACCCATTCGCCCTTGGAGGTCGTGGGTCGTGGAAAAGAAGAACAAGACAATTGACTGCATACAAATGAAGCGGCGCGGCGCGGAGGCGGTGCGAAAGGCAACCGAGGGTATGACGCCCGAGGAGGAACTGGCGTTCTGGGAGGAGGGAACTGCAGAACTCGTGAAAATACAGGACACTCCGCGACAATCCAGGACTCGACCGGCGCCTCCTGACAGGGTCTCGTGAGTACCGGCGCGTTCTGCGCCTTGACGCTCCCGCCAGGCTCCCTAGACTGCCCGCATGTTCGATTTTCTCATCCACGTCTCCGGAACAACCGTGCGGCTCTCCACGGACGAACCGTCCTACGCCGAGTACCTGCGCCTGCACTTCGTCGAGGACTTGCGTCCCCATGCGGGCGAGCGCGCACCCATCCGAGTGGACGTTCGTTGGGACCATCCGCGCCCGCTACGGCCGGTCGCGCGCGCGGCGCCGGAAGCGGCTTGGACCCAGCTGGCCCGCGGGTTGGCGACCCGCGAAGGCCGCCTCTCCTGGCAGCCGTCCAGGAACCTGCCCGGATTGACGCTGGAGTGGGACGCGACCGATTCCGCCCTCTCCCTCCACGCCCGATTCCACTGGGCACGCACGTGGCACGAGGAGAGACGTCTCTTGCGCCATGCCTGCCACGCTCATCGCACGCTGCGGCAGCTGACCTACTACACGGTCTACTACCCCGCGTTCTTGTGGATGGAGCGGCAGGGCTGGCAGGTCCTGCACGCAGCCGGAGTTGAAGTCGCCGGCAAGGGGCTGGCCATCGTCGGGCCGGCGGGTTGCGGCAAGTCGTCGCTCGCCATGGCCTTGACCGCCTGCCCGAACGCCCGCTTGCTCTCCGACAACCTGCTACTCTGCCGCGACCAGGAGCTCTTGGCGGTCTACGAGCCGATTCGGCTGACCCGACGATCCCATAACTCTCCGAGTGACGGGTTTTCGGTCAGCCCGCTGCAATTCAGCAGCCGACTTACCACTCTCCATGCCGACCTGGACAAACGTGCGACTCGGGCACGCCTCGGCGCCCTGCTTTTCCCAAGTCTCGGTCCAAGCAGCGGGATCAATCACCTACCTTGGTCGGCAACCCACGCCCGATTTCAATTGGCGCAAGATCATGCCTCAGAACTGGCGGATTACCGGCTCCTAAAGTGTGCAATGAGCGTTATCAAGGGCGATATAAATCAAGATAGTTCTCCATGCGGCGGTGGCTTGACCGAGGCGCCTTCGTTTGAGGCGCTCCTGCCACGCTCCCGTCAGGCGTTCGAGGTCGTCGATAAGCTCTTGGCGACCGTCCAGTTATAGTCGTTTTGGCATGGGCGTTCCCCACGTGTCGGGGAGCCGCCACACGGTAGCAAGCAGTCGTACTCCCGAGTGGCATGGCCATTCTGCCCATGCGCATTCCCGCTTGACTTCTCGTGTACCTGCATCTATATGATGGCCACCGCCGCACTTGAGACGTGCCATTTCCAGGGAGGCAGAGCCCATGCGCGACCGTTCCCGCGCCCACCTTTCGGGCCAACTCTCGTTCTTTCCCGGTGAGGTTTCGCCTGAGGTTGAGGAGGAGCCGGCGGTCTCCAGTCCGGCCGCCAGCACCGCAGTCAGCGAACCCGAGCCGCTCGCATCCGCACCGGAACCCGGGCCGCCAATTCGTCCCAAGAAGCGGCGCGCCACCCGCGCGCGTAACTTCGAACGCATCCAGACGGGGGTCCGCCTGGAGCATCGGTTCCTTTCCGTCGCCAAGGCCCTGGCCGAGGCCAAAAAGACGACCCTGGGGCGACTCATCGAGCAACTGTCGCTCCACGCGCTGTCCGACGTGCCCGCGCTCTCGGACGCCGACCGCGCCCAGGTCGCGCATTTTCGCTGCGCCTACGGCCTGGCGAAGGAGGCACCGTCAACCGGCAAGCCCCGGCGGGCGCAGGCCGGCATCCTCATGGAGGCGCGCCTCCTGAAGGTCCTGAAGGCGACGGCGCTGCTTTTGGACCGCGACGTGGCGGAACTCCTGGAAGACATCGGCCTAGCTGCCTTCGATGGGCGCTCCGCCTTCGCCCCCGACGCGCGGGTGAAGATCGCCGACCTGGTCCGTATCTACGAAATGCAGTTGCCCCTCGAACCCCTCGGAGACGAGGCTTGAGCCGGCTGCGGCTCTTTTGCCCGCCGTCGCTCATCCCGCCGGACGGCAGCCTGGATCGCCTGTCGGAATGGGCGCGCCAGCCGGGCGTGGAGGCGGTCGTCGCCCTTCCCGACCTCCATTGAAGAAGCGCAACGCCGCGCCCACCGGCGCGGTCCTCGCCTCGCGGGAGTTTCTTTCCCGGCTTTCTCGACCACGGCCTGGGGTGCGGGATGCTGGTCATCGCGCTGGACGACGCCGCGCGCCCGCTGGACTCGTGGCCACGCCTCCAATCCCGCGTCAATGCGGCATGGCATACTCCCCCCTTGACAGGGGGTCTGAGGGGGATAGCCGCCGCGAACCGGCGAGCGACGACGCGTCCGTCCACTCCCTCCTTCCACAACGATACCGGGAGCGGGCGCACGATGACTTCGGCGCCGTCGGCGGGGGCAACCACTTCGTCGAGATTTGGGAAGCCGTGGAGGTGCTGGATGCGCCGTCGCAGATCCAGACGGGCGCACGGTTCCTCGTGGTCCACGCCGGCTCAGGGCGCCTGGGACGCACGATCGGGCGCATGTATGCCGAGCCGCGCCGCAGCCTGCGCCATGCCCGCGAGCTGGCGTATCATCTCGCGCGCCATCCCATGCTGCTTGCGCAGATGGGACGCCGTTTTGCGCGACTGCCGGCCGACAGCGCGGCGGGCCGGCACTTCCTCGCCGCCGCGCGCGCGGTGCAAGCCTGGGGCGCCGCCATCGGGCCGAGATCGCCCGCCGCGCGCTGGCCGCGATGGGATTGGACGAGACCGCCGTGCACTGGGGTTGCGACTTTCCCCATAACTACGTTGAACACGAGGAGATCGACGGGCGCAGGATGTTCGTGCATCGCCACGGCGCGACGCAAAACGGGGTCCGCGCCTGTTTTTCCGCGAGGGACTCTCAGACACCGCCCATCCCGCTGGAAAAACAGGCGCTGACCCCATTTTGCTCCCTTGCGGGCGGGCCGGGAGGCGGCGAATTACCTGGTTTGTCCGCGAGAGAACACACAGACGCGCTGGCTTCCCTACCGCACGGCGCGGGCAAGAACGGCGAGGGGACATTCAAGCCCATCGCGCAAGTCGCCGACGCGCTGTACGACGAGGGTCTGGCCTCGCTCGCCGCGCGCTGCCAGGCGCGCGTCGTCGTGAAGTTCCCGTAGTTGCGCAGCGTGCTGCACCTGCCGGCAGGGATGCCGGCGGTACGGGACCGGCGACGGGACGTCGCCGTTACGGCAGGTCGTCCGCTGCCCTCGATGGCCTCCAGCACAAACGCTGGAAAGCGCCGTGTAACCGGACACCGTCAGCAGGCTCCGTCTGGTCGAGGGCGATGGTGCGGCTGTAACTGTTGGTGGAACCGCTCTGGGTCCACTGCGCCATGTACTCTCCGCCCGCGAGGTAGAGCGCTACCAGAAGGTCCACGCCCGGCGCGACGCTGAACGGGATCGGGTCGCTGTAGACCACGTCGTCGGCGGGAATCTCGACCGCCGGCGAACCGCCGAAGGTCACGGCCACCGGGGCGGCGGCGTAGTTGGCCGAACCGGCCGCCCGCAGCCCGACGGCGGCGGCGTCGAGGTGCGTCGCCTGCGAAGCATGTCCGCGCAGCCGCAAGCGCACTACCGGCGCGCCCGACCCGATCCGGTCGCCCTTGATCCAGTTGCGGAAGTTGCGGTCCGACAGGAAGTTGCCGCTGGGTTGCGCTCCCGTCTGCGAACCCGCCTGCCACAGCGTGGTCCAGGTCACGACCAGCGGCGTCGGGGTCGGCGTGGGCGTCGCCGTCGGCGGCGGCGGGACATAGCCCTCGATCGCCTCGACCACGTACACCCCGGCCGTACTGAAGTAGCCCGACACGTCCACGAGTTCGGTCTCGCTTTGCGCCGCCGTGCGATGGTAACTGTGGACCGCGCCGCTCTCCGTCCAGTAGGGCATAAGCGTGGAACCGCCCAGATAGACAGCCGCCAGGTAATCGACGCCGGGCGTCAGATTGAGAAGTACGGGATCGCTGTAAACGATTTCGTCCGGACCGATGGCCACGCCGGGCGCGCCCTGGAAGGTCAGGACCAGCGGCGGGTCGGCGAAGTCGTAACCGTCGCCGACCGTCGCCCGCGGCCCGATGCTGGCGTTGTCGACAAAGGTCCCGGTCATTCCCCAGGCGCCGCGCAAGCGCACCCGCACCAGCGCCGCGCCGCCGGAGATGGTCCCGCCCCGAATCCAGTTGCGGATGTTGCGGTCCGTGAGCGAGTTGCGCAGCGGAGTGGGCATGCCCGTCTGGCCCGATGCGCTCCACATCTCCTGCCAGCTGCCTTCCGGCACCGGCGTGGGCGTGGGCGTGCTGGTCCAAGTCGGCGTAAACGTCGCGGTGGCCGTCCAAGTCGCCGTGGGCGTCCAAGTGGAGGTATGCGTCCAGGTCGGCGTGGGCGTGGGCGTCTGGCTGGGCGTGGGGGTGGGATTCTGAGCGCCCTCGATGGACTCGACGAGAAAGATGCTGGAGTGCTCGGTGTAGCCGGCGGCATTGACGATCAACGTTTCGTCAGCCGCAACCGCGCGCCCATGCGACTGCACGCTGCCCGACTGCGTCCATTGCGTGAGGTACTCCGTGCCGGCCAGATACAGCGCCACGATGTAATCCTGGCCCGGGATCATCCCGAAGAGCAGCGGGTCGGAGTAGACGGTCGTGCCCGGCGGCAGGACCACGCTGCGGCTGCCGCCGAAGGTCACGATGGCAGGCGCAGCGGCGAAGTCGTAAAGGTCGCCGGCGGCGGCGCGCCGTCCGATGCTGACGGCGTCCACGGTCGTGGGAGAACCGGCGGCCGGGCCGCGCAGGGCCAGCCGGATGCTGTCGGCGCTGCGCGTGACCGCCGCGCCCTTGATCCAGTCGCGGAAATTGCGATTGGAGAGCGAGTTCAAGCTGGGAATGGCGCCGGTCTGTCCGGCCGCGCTCCAGATCGTCTGCCAGCCGCTGGAAGGCGTGCTGGTCGCGGTAGGCGTGGGCGTCGGGGTGCGCGTAGGCGTCGGGGTCGGCGTGGCCGCGGCCGGCGGCGTGCTGGTGTGAGTCGGCGTGGGGGTATTCGTGCGCGTGGGAGTCGGGGTGGCTGTGCCCGCCCCGGAACTAGTGGACGTGGGCGTGGGCGTCGCCGTGGGCGCCGGCGCCGTGGTGTACTCGTACGCCCCCATGTCCGGCGCCGGTCCCGTCGGAATCACCGTTCCTACGATGTCGAACGAAATGCCAAGCGACGTGCCCGCATCCCGCGCGGGCGAGGTGGACGCGATGCGGAAGTCGCCCCCCGCCGCGTCCACCAGCTGCGGGTTGGCGTTCTTGCCGTGCGCGTCATAGCCCAACAGGAGCCAGCGCGTCCACGTCCGCCGCCCGATGTTGCTGCCGTTGGCGACGTAATCCCCCGCGTCCTTGTACACGCAGTTGTAGTCGATCACGATCCCCGAGAGGTTGCGCTCAAAGAAGAAATACGCGTAGCCCGAATCGCTGGAGTACAGGATGTTGTTCTTGACCGTGATGTTCTGCGCGTCCGGCCCGATCAGGATTTCGCAGTCGTAGTTGGGGCCTTTTGCGGGCCCGTTGTAGTTCTTGTAACAGGTGTTGTTGTAAACCTCGACGTTGCGCGCCTGGGTAGACGACGACTGGCCGCTGATGATGATGCCCGAATCGTTGGCCCAGACGAGGTTGTGGTGGATCTTGTGGTTGGTCGAGTGGCCGCCGCCGATGGCGTAGACGAAAACGCCCTTGCCGTAGTTGTCGTGGATGCGGTTGTAGCGCAGCGTGACGTTCCGGCTGTCGGCGTCGATGCCGATGCCGCCGCCGTCGTCCTCGTTGGGGTCCAGGTTGCGGCAGTTCCAGATTTCGTTGTGCTCGACCACCAGCGGGTTGGTACTCCCGTTGAGGTGGATGCCCATGGCGTCGTTGTGCAGGTAACCGCAGGCCTCCACGCGATTGTGGCGAATGAAGAACAGCCCGCCCAGGACCCCTTTCTGGGTCCAGATGCGGATGCCCGAGTTGCCCGCCTTGTAGACGTAATTGTTCTCCACAATCACGGTTCCGGTGGTGTCATTGTTGGAGAGATAGATGCCGTCGTCCTCGATGTTGTAGAGGGAGTTGCCCTCGATGAGGACGTTGCCCGAGCGGCAGCCGAGGACGCTGATGCCGAAGTCGCTGCCGACCAGGCCGAGGTCGGTCTCGACCGTCCAGTGGAGGGTGCAGTTGCGCACGGTCCAGTCGCCGCCGGAGCCGATGGTCCCCGCCTGGCCGATCTCGATCAGGCGATGGCCGGAATAATCGGAGTCGCTGGGACGCCCGAACACGCAATTCTCGACCAGGAGACCTTTGACCGCCGCGCCCACGCGCAGATTGGATTGCTCCAGCCGGCCGCTGTAAACGTTGCAGTTGCGGATCGTGATGCCCTGCCCCGCGAACACGTTGAAGGCGATATAGTTGGTCCGCCCGGTTTCCAGCCCGTCGAAGACCAGGTAGCTCTTCTGGTTGCTGTTGATGCCGTAATCGCGCCGACCCGCTTCGACGCGGGCAAATTCCGTATCCGGGTCGCTGGCGGAATACACGTAGAGATAGTTGGAGGCCCAGAACCAGTCCAGGGGGCTCGTGACTTCCGCCAGGCTGGCGCAGGGGCGACCACGGGCGTCGTTGAAGTAGACGCTGTACGGCTGCCAGGCAACGGCGGCTCGCCACACGTTCCCCGAGTAGAGCGAGAAGCCGGTGACCAGGTCGGAACCATTCACGAGGGGAAGCGGCCCGGAGCCGTAGTTGCTGAAGGTGATGGGCGCCCCCGGGAGACCGGAGACGGGCACGCGCAGCTCCTCGCGCCAGGTCGCCCCGCGTTTCAAGAGGACCATGTCGCCGGGTTGCAGCGAGGTCGCCCCGACCTTGCCCAAGGTTCGCCACGGGGCGGCCTGGGAAGTTCCCGCATTGGTATCGTTGCCGGCGGCCGAATCCACGTAGTACGTCGCCGCTCCCGCTGTCGTCAGTACTAGCGCGAGAAACAAGCCTGCCCACATCCGACCCGGCGCGCACACGGCGACGCCGCTGGCTCTCTGGCCCATTCCGGTTCGACCTCGAATAGTTGCGTCCCGATCGGGTGTGGGCGCACGCCCCGACCTTCTTCCCTCTCGAGGGAGATCAACGCCGAAGCGCTAACTGTCCTAAATTAAGGACATTATGACCTTGTGGGAATACGCTCTCCCGACGCTCGGCAACATTATACGGCACGCCGCGGTCGATTGCAAAAAAAAGTGCACCGCATCCGGTTCCGGGTGGGACAGGCATTCCTGCCTGTCAGCGCAGGAGGTTCCAGACTCCCGCCGGTACCGACGTTGCGCCCATAATGACAAAATCGATCCCCACTTCGGTCGCGTTTCCCGCCACATCCTGAATGGCAAAAACGACGTGATTGGTTCCCCTCGCCTCGGGTTGGACCGACGCGCGGACGCGGCCGGTCACCTGAACTTCCACGCCGATTGCGACGAAGTTGTCCTGCGACACGAGGCCGAACTGCAGGAGGTTGCGGGGCGTGGCGTCATCCCAGGCGTACTGCGACAGCTCGATTGCGCTTTCGTGGAAACCGGAATTGGCCGGCAAGAGCACGGCGCGCGGGCCGGCCCACGTCGGCGGCTGGCCCGTGTCCGGCAGAGGCGTGGGCGTGGGCGTGGCGACCGGCTGGCTGGTTCCCTCGAGGGCCTCGACGATGTAAATCGAGTACACCTCGTTGTAGCCCGACACGTTGACCATGCCGGTCTGGTTCTCCGCTACATTGCGGCTGTATCCGTGAATCGTGCCGGACTGGTTCCACAGCGGGATCAATTCGCTGCCCTCCAAGTACATGGCCACGATGTAGTCGGCGCCTGCCTCGACGGGAAAGGCGACCGGATCGCTGTACACGGTGGTATTGGGCGGTACCAGCACGTAGGGCGCATCATTGAAGGTCACGACCGTGGGAGGCGCGGCGAAGTCATAGGGATCGCCGCTCACCGCCCGGCGGCCGATGGTCACGTTGTCCACGAAGGTACCCGTGCCCGCGGTAGCGCCGCGCAGACGCAGCCGCACCGCCGGCGCCGAAGCGTGCACGTAGGCGCCCTTGATCCAATTGCGGAAGTTCCGGTTGGTCAGTGAGTTGCGCGAGATGGTCGCGCTCGTCTGCTCGACCACGTGCCACACGTCGCTCCAGCCCGCCGGCGGCAGCGTGGGCGTGATGGTCGGATCCACCGTAGGCGTCGGCGTCGCCGTGTGGGTCGGCGAGGGCGTGATGGTCGGATCCACCGTGGGCGTCGGCGTCGGTTCCGAGCCATTCCCGTACTCGTACGCCCCCATGTCGAACTTGGGCCCCTGCGGTATCAAAACGCCCAGGAAATCCAGGAGAAACGGGACCGTGTCGCCCGCGTCCCGCGCCGGCGAGCCGCTGGTCAACCGGAAATCAAACAACCCCGGGTTGACGAACAACGGGTCCGCGTTGATCCCCGAGGCGTCATAGCCAAGCGCCCGCCACTGCGCGTAAGTCCGAAATCCGCTGGTACTGCTGCGCGCGATGGCGCCGCCCCCCTCCCGAAACACCAGGTTGTAATCCGCCGTGATGGCGCCCAGCGAGTTCTCGATCAGGTAGTACGTGGGCGTGCTGCTGGACGAGTAAAGAATGTTGTTGCGCAAGTCAACTGCGCTGGCGTACGGCCCCACCAGGATTTCCGTGTCGTAATTGGGCCCCATGGTCGGCCCATTGTAGTTCTTGTAGCACGTGTTGTTGTGCACCAGTACGTTGCTGACGGGCGCGTTCCAGTTGCCGCTCACGGTGATGCCGCAATCATTGTTGTAGACCACGTTGTGATGCACGACGTGGTTGAAGCTGGGGCCGCTGATGCCGTAGACGTAGATGCCCTTGCCGAAATTGTCGTGCACCAGGTTGTAGCGCACGACGGCGCCCCGGCTGTCGCCGTCGATGGCGATGCCGCCGCCGTCCTCGGCGTTGGGGTCGAGGTTGCGCCCGCCCCAGACCTCGTTGTACTCGACCAGCGTGGGACTCCAGGTGGAGTTGATGTGGATACCCATGGCGTCGTTGTGGGCGAAGCCGCAGCCCTGCACCTTGTTCTTGTGGATGATCACCGGGCCGCCCAGCGTCCCCTGCTGGTTCCAGGTGCGAATGCCCGCGTTGCCGGCGTTGACCACGTAGCAGTTTTGCACCATGATGGCGCCCGCGGTGTCGTTGCCGGAGATGTAGACGCCGTCGTCCTCGATGTTGTGAAAGGCGCACTCGTCGATCAGCACGTTGCCCTGGCGCACGCCCATCACCCCCAGCGCCCAGTCGTTGCCGATGAGGCCGGTGTCGTTTTCCGTGGTCCAGTGGAAGGTGCAGTTGCGCACGATCCAGTTGCCGCCCAGGCCGGGCGAGCCGGCCGCGCCCATCTCCAAGAGCCGTCGGCCCGAGAAACTCTCGTCCTCGGGCCGCCCGAAGGTGCAATGCTCCACCAGGAGACCGTTGACCGCCGCGCCTACCCGGAAATTGGGACTGCCCGAAGCCGAGCCGTGGATGTCGCAGTTGCGGACCACGATGTTCTGGCCGGTGAAGAGGTCGAACGTGATGTAACTGCCCCGCCCCAGCCAGAGCTCGTCGAAGACCACGTAATGGCGGTTGATGCACTTGATGACGTACTCACGGCGGGCCGCTTCGACGGTCGTGAAGCTGCCGGGATAGACGAACAGCTCGCCCGACTGCCAGTACCAGTCGCCGGGTTGCGCGAGCGCGGCGAGGCTCGTCTGCTTGCGCCCGCGCTGATCGTCGAAGTAAACCACGCTGGTGCTGTAGGGCCAGGGGGCGCGCAGGGCGGAGGCGCTGTACACCTGAAAGCCGGACACCACGTTGCTGCCGAGGATTTTGGGCCGTTCACCCACGCCGTAGGCGCTGAAGACGATGGGCGCATCAGGACCACCCGACGAGGGGACCGTCAACTGCTCCCGCCACACCCGGCCGCGCGCCAACAGGATCGCGTCGCCGGGTTGGAACGTGCGCCGGTTGACCTTGTCCAGCGTGCGCCAGGGCAGAGCCTCACTCGTCCCCGGGTTGGAATCGCTCCCTCCCGTGGCGTCCACGTAATAGATGGTTGCGTCCAGCCGCGCAGGCAAGCACAGCGCCATCCAGAGACAAAGCGCTACCCCCACACGCGGCCAACGGCTCCCTCGATGCACCCCAGTCACCTCGGGTCGGCTTTCTTATGGCTCAAAAAGGTTCAACCTAATCCCACGAAGCCGCCGGCGCGATGGACCGCCGACGGAAGGCATTGACAGCGAGGGTTCAGGGCAGGACTTGATGCAATCCGCAAACCTCTTGTTTCCCAGCCGGTATGTCATCATCGAACCGAAGTCTAGTAAGGGCATGTGAGAGTGTCAACGTTAACTGCAAGCGGGAAGAGCGCCGGCAGGAGCGACTGGAATTGAGTCTCATAACGTTATCGGGCGAGGGCGGTATGACTCCCCCCTTTAACAAGGGGGGGGCGGGCAGGATGATGCGCCGTCGTTGCGCAGCGTGCTGCGCGCGCCAGCAAGCTGGCTCACTCCACACTACCCCCTTAACAAGGGGGGTTGGGGGGGATAACGCGCCCCCCGGATTTCAACTTGACATAGCCGCCGGTATGTGATTTCTTTCGTTTATCGCGAAAGGAGGTGGTCACTACATGAGTACAAACAGTACGAGCGTAGGTGGCTGTCGGGAGGCAGAAGCTCGGTAAGCCGAGCCTCCTGGACACGTCCTGTTGGAGGTGACTCCACTTGCGGCCATGGCGGCGGTGGGAGCGGGTGAGCAGTACCTCATTCGGGCTTCCGAGATAGTCACCTTTCACTACAGGCAGTACATCGACGAAGGGGCCGGGAATTCCCGGCCCTTCGTTTTTGTGCTATTCTCCCCTTACCCTATCCCACGCGACAGACAAGGGGCATCTCCTATGCAACACGATTTGCTCTCCCCGTTTTCACGACGCGACCTCTTGGCCGGGCTGGCGGGAACCGCGCTCTTGGCCGGTCAGGTCCCCAAGACCCTGGCGATGGACTTCGCCCCCTACCAGCAGAAGACCGACCGGGTCGTGCGCATGGGGGTCATCGGCGGTAACTTCGGCGCCAGTTTTTACTGGCACGAACATCCCAACTGCCGGGTGACCGCCGTCTGCGACCTGCGCCAGGACCGCATCCAGCGTTTGCAGCGCGTCTACAACTCACAGGCGACCCCGTACACGGACTATCGAGAGATGCTCCGGGATAGGAATGTGGACGCGGTCGGCGTCTTCACGCCCGCGCCCCTGCACGTCGAGATGTCCGTGGCGGCGATGAAGGCGGGCAAGCACGTCATCTCCGCCGTGCCCGCCGCCCTGGACCTCGCCGGTTGCCGCAAGCTGATCGACACGGCGAAATCCACCGGCATGGTCTATATGATGTCGGAGACCAGCCACTTCATGTGCGAGATCATCGCGGCGCGCAAGTTCGCGCGGGCGGGCGCGTTCGGTACGCTCTTTTATACCGAAAGCGAATACCATCACGAAGGGTTGGTTAACCTGTGGTTCGAGGACGCCCAGGGTAATCTCTGCTTGCGCGAAAACGCGACGCGTCCCACCTGGCGGCACGGCCTTCCCCCCATGCTCTATCCCACCCATTGCACCGGCATGATCGTGCCCGTGACAGGGGAGCGGCTGGTCGAGGTCAGTTGCCTGGGATGGGGCGACGACAACCCGGATCTCGTGGGCAACGCTTACAAGAATCCATTCTGGAACGAGACGGCTTTCTTCAGGACGGAGAAGGGCCACGCGGCGCGCGTGTCGGTGTGCTGGCACCTGGCGGCGGGCGGCGGCGAACGCGGCTCCTTTTACGGCGACAAGATGTCGCTGGTGATGTGGCGGCCGGAAGGGTCCGCCAACAAGCTGGGTTACCCGCAGCGCGATCCGCGCCTGGGCGAACAGGAGAACCTGAAGGACTACGGCCACTTCTCGGTGTACAACGTGCCCAATTTCTGGGAAATGCTGCCGGAAACGATGCGCCACGACTCGGGGCACGGCGGCAGCCATACCTTCATCACGCACGAGTTCATTCAGGCGATCCTGGAGGGGCGCCCGCCCGAGGTGGACGTGTACGAGGCGGTAGCCTACACGGCGCCGGGGATCGTGGCGCACAAGTCGGCGCTCAAGGGCGGGGAGACGATGAAGATTCCCGATTTCGGTCGCGCGCAAGCGTAAAGAGCACGATTTCCGGCGGCCAACTCACCGCATCCAAGCCGCCGTACCTCTCGATACGGCCCCGACGTTAGATTCTGCTTTGAATCGAGATTTTGCGGCGGGGCCTACTCGAGGACACGGCTTACCTTTTCCCGTTTTCAGGCAGCGGCAAAAAGAGAAAAACCCGAATTCTCGAGTACCGATAAACAAAAAACCCGAGTTCTCGAGTAGCGCCGAAGGCGCGTATCGAAAGAACGGCATAGGAGCGGCCTTGTCGCCTGTCACGTTTTCGCCTCGCTTCCGACCACCGACACCATGGGCCGAGGTTGGGGCGTCGCGCCGGCGTCATGTTCGAGCACGAGCCGCATCATCTCGGGCGGAGCGGCGAAGCGCACCGGCGGCGTGCCTGCCCCCAGTCCACGCGAAACCAACACCGTCGTGCCGGGAGCGACCACCACGCCGGCGCGATATTTCTGGCCGTAGCGCGAGGGGATGAACGGCGCCCACAGGCCGAACACCGTGCATTGGCCGCCGTGGGTGTGGCCCGCCAGCATGAGATCGACGCGATCGCCGGGCATCTCCTCGGCGTAATCGGGATTGTGCGCGAGCAGCAGCACGAAGTCGCGTCCGTTCACGCCCGCCAGGGTGGGCGCAA
The DNA here is from genome assembly GCA_015075175.1 of bacterium. GTDB lineage: Bacteria > Hinthialibacterota > Hinthialibacteria > H5-UNCL2 > H5-UNCL2 > H5-UNCL2. The sequence continues at coordinate 261,696 of JABTUV010000002.1, read as the reverse complement.
GGTCGGGCGCGTCCTCCCAAAGGTCGCCGACGCCTCCCAGGCGCAGGCGCGCGCCGTTTTTCTCCATGCCAGACGGCGGCGTTGTCCAGGCAGGTGATGCTGGCGCGGCGCATTGCGGCCCGCGTGGCCTCCGCGTCCTCCCAATGGTCGTGATTGCCGAGCACGCCGTACACGCCCAACGGCGCGGAGAGGCGCGCCGCCCGCAAAGCACGAGGCGATGTAGCGCCGCCGGTGCTGCACATAGTCTCCGCCCAGGAGGATGGCGTCGAGGGGCCAGCGCGTTGGCGCGATCCACGATCTCCCTCAACCAGCGGCGCGAGAAAAACGGCCCATGGTGGAAGTCGAGCGAAGAGGAGCGAGAGTCCGTCCAGCGCCGCAGGGATGCGGGCGTGGCGCACACGCACTTCCACGACGCGCGGCCGCCGCGCCTCATAGAGCGCGTAGCAGAAGGAGAGACCGGCCAGGGCCGCTCCTAGAAGGATCCACCCTTCTACCATCGCGACCTTTCACACGCACCCATGGGTCCCATTCGTCCCATACGTCCTATTGCAATTGCCACCCACTACAGCCTGATCCGCGCTCCAGGACCTCCAGGAACCGCGCCAACCCAGCGGATGGGCGGGCCAGGCGGGCGCCGTGACCAGGGTTTCCATCCACGACCGCAGCGTCGACCGGCACGTTCTTCCACCTGCCGCCGCAGCCGGCGACTTCGGCCGGACCGCCGGATAGCACGTCAGCGTGCGCCCGGCGACCACGCCCGCGGCGGTCAGGAGCTGGATGCCGTGGCAGATGGCGGCGATGGGCTTTTTCTTGTCGGCGAAATGCCGCACTATCGCCAGCACCCCCTTGTCCAGGCGCAGATACTCCGGCGCGCGTCCACCGGGTAGGACCAGCGCGTCGTAGCCTGCCGGCTTCACGGCTGCGAACGTGGCGTTGAGCGTGAAATCATGCCCTCGTTTCTCGCTGTAAGTCTGGTCGCCCTCGAAGTCGTGCACCGCCGTGCGCACCTTCTCGCCCTTCTTCTTTCCCGGGCAGACGGCGTGCACCGTGTGCCCCAGCATGGCCAACGCCTGAAAGGGGACCATGATCTCATAGTCTTCGCCGTAGTCGCCGACGATCATAAGGATCTTTTTTGCGCTCATCTTGCGCTCTCACTTATTCGGATTCGGGTGTGACTTTTCCAATGCGGCGCGGACCTCCCGGCGCGACGCGCCGCGGGCGACGGCGTCAGGGCCAGCCGGCCCAGAACCCCGGGCGCCCCCAGTTCCAGGCGCAGCTGCCGCTCCAGGAGATACTCCAGGGCAACGCGCGGGACGGCCGGCCAGTCAATGTCGGAATTGCCCAGGTCGCCGGTAATGCGGACGCCGGAAAACTCCAGTCGATTGCCCTTGGCAAGGAGCAGGTCCAAGACGGCCTTCTCGCGCAGGCCGTAGATGGTCGTGTCGGCGCCCTCTGGGGCGAACCAGAGACGGTTCCATTCGCCGTCAGCGGTCGCGTCCAGCCGGTTGTTACGGCACCGCGCGTGCAGGGTCGCGGTGAGGTAGCCGTACTCCAGCGGACGCGCCAGCAGCGACGAGTAGGGCGGCAGGGGCAACCTCATGCAGTCCGCGCGCAGCGTGAAGTTCGCGCCCTGCCGGGTAAAGTTGACTCCGCCCGAGAAGTAGTAGCTTCCCGCCTCGCCGTCGGCGCGCATCTGCCCACCGCCCTTCATCGGCCACAGGACCTCCGGACCGGAAGCGGGAAAATGGACGCGATCCAAGTCCAGCGCGGCCAGTTGGAACGCGTGGGTCAGGGGCGGTTCGACGCCGTGGTCGGTGAGGGTAGCGGTCGAGCGCGCGATCATGCAGTCGGACAGGACCCAGTCGATGCCGGCGGGAGGAGGCGCATCGGACAGCGTGAGGCGCACGTCGGCGCAATAAACCTGCTCGATCACGCAGCGGGCGCGGGTCGGCCGGTCGGGCGCGAAGTCGCCCTCCAGGCTGGCGCCCTCGATGACGAGCTGACCTGCGGACAGATGCGACCAGACCCGGCCGGTCGCCTCGGTACCCGATCGCAGCGCGCCGCCGGCGGCGGACAAATCGATCTGGACGCCGGAAATGAGTATTTCGGGAAAGACGAGTTCATCGCTCCAGAGGCTCCTGGGTCGCGCCGACAGCTCGAGGCGGGCGATGGCGACAACCGCAGGGTGGTCGGGCGCGTCGAGCTCTACGTTGGTGAAGACGGCGCGCCGCTCGGACAGATCGACGTCGATGGAAGTCACGCGCGGCGGGGCACAAAGCTCGCCGACGACGGCTGCGAGCAGCGCCCGCTCCGCCAGCCAGGCCGCCACCGGCCGGAAACCCACCACGACCAGGACGACGACCAGAAAGAAAAGAACCCAGCGGCCACGACCATGAGCACGGGCGCGTTGGACAGCGGGCATGGCAGCGCCACCTTTCAGTGCGAGCGTTGGGGTTCGATTCTAACCATGAAAGGGCCGCATGGCAAGCCGCCGCGGGAACCACGAGCAGGATCGCCCGTGCCACCCATGATGGCGCCGGGATCTACGCCGCGCCCAGGAAGGTGGCCGCCAATTGCAGAAGAAACCCGAAAACCGTCACGAGAAAAAGGGGCTTGGCGTCCTCCCAATGCGTGAAAACGAAGAAGAACACCACGATGGGCGCGCACAGACACCCGAGTCCCCAGACCACGCTCTCGCTAAATGCGATGTAGAGGATTCCGAGATAGCCGAGGATGCCGATGATTGCGCCCGTATAAAAGATGACGACCGCCAGAGTCTGCATGGTCCCCTCCAAGGCACGTAATACCCCCGGCGACCTCCCCAGGAGAGTTCCGGTTCACATCTCGACCAGGCGAGCCGCGCGTTTGATGGACCCTCCCATCATAGAGCACGGGGTGTTGGGAACAAGTGAATTCAGGCGGCCTGAGCCGTCCCCTGGCGCCCCATCGTCTGCTTGGGGGCGACTCCTACCGCCGGTGGAGAATCCCCCGTGCATCGCCCTTGAAGCGGGAGCGGCGAGCGGCTACACTTCTACGGTAACGCAAACGCAGTCGGCTCGTCTTGCGTGCGCAAGGGCGCACGGACGGGGCCGTTGCGTCCCCAGGATTCCCCGCAGGAGGCAGGTCATGGCGCGCGTATCCAGGTTGTTGGTCATCATGGCGGTGGCGTCGTCCGCGGCGTGGGCGACCGGCGGCGCCTCGGAGTGGCCGTTTTCAGCCCTTCCGTCCGACGCCCTCGTGTACGTCGAGATTCCCAACCCGCAGGAGCTGGCCGCAAGCGTGGATCGCTTCGCCGCCGGGGTGCTGGGCATGCCTGCCCAACCTCCTGAAAGCCACCTCCTCGGGGGTCGCGGGCGGGCGGGAGCTGGCCAGCCTGGACTGGAACCGGCCTGCCGGACTGGTGCTCATGAAGGCGCCTGCGCGCGCCGCCTTCGCCCCTCCTCGATCGTGCCCGTGAAGGCGAGAAGGAACTCCTGGCCGACTTCAAGGATCCGGTCACCGGCGAAAGCGCCATCGAGAAGCGGGAGGAGGGCGGCTACGCCCGCCCAGTCCCACCGTGCCGGGGACAAGCTCATCGCTACGTCCTTGCCCTGGTCGGCGACAACCTGATCGTCGGGGACTCGCCGCAGAGCGCCTCGGCGCTGGCGGCAGCCCACCTGGCGACCCATCCCGCCCTGTTCACGCGCCAGTGCGCCGTCTCCGGCGACCTGCTCGTGCACCTGCCCATAGCGCGCCTGTGGAGTTCCTACCAGCGCGACATCGAGGCGGGCATCGAGGCATGAAGGACATGATGGCCGTGAGCATCGCCAGATGCAGCCGGGCGCGCGGCGGCGCAGGCGCAGATGCTGCAAGCCGCGCTGGCCGCCGAAGTGGACGCCGCCCTGGGCCTGGTCAAGCAGGTCGAAGGGATGGTCCTGGCGGCGGACCTGATGGACCTGGACGTGAAAGTGACCAAGCGGGTGACGCCGAAGACCGGCACGCCGTTCTCGGCCTTCATCGCCGCCAATCCCGGCGCCGCCAACCTGCCCTATTCGGGCGCCGTCCCGACCGGGTAGCGCCATCGCCTCGGTCGCCCGCTTCAATGCCGCCTCCATGCCCCCATGGTCGCCTTCGTGAAAGACAAGATCATGACCGTCGTCATGCCCGCCACCGCCGAGGAGACGCGCAAGATGAACGAGATGCTGGACGGGATGATGAAGCATCTCTCCGGCGACATGATGGTGGCCTACCAGGTGCAGCCGGACAAGCCCGGCGGCTTCATGGGGATGGCAGGTGCAAGAGGTGATCGGGCTGGTCGATCCCGCCCGCGGGTTTCAAGTTCTTCGAGCAATACATGGAGACCATGGGGTCGCTGAGGACCGGCATGATGCCGCAAGGCATGATGAGTATGGAGACCACCAGTGGGTGCGCCGACGGCGTCTCCAGCTATCGCATGGTGATTTCCGCCACGGTGATCCGGAGATGGAGCGGATGGTGAAGGCGATGTACGGCGGGGACTGGACCTGCATGGCGGCGACGCAGAAGGGAGTGGCGCTGGGGACGGACAAGGCTGACCATTCTTTCGGAGGTATCGCAGGCCAATTCCGGCGCGCGACGGCCCCTTCCACGCGCTGGAGAAGCAGGGCACCCCAACAAGGTGATGATGATGCGTTTCAGCATGATGGACATGCTGCGGCTGGCCCAGAAAATGGTGGAGCGCAAGGCGAAACGCTGCCCTTCTTCTCCGCCCTCATAACTTTGGGCATCCTCATGCTGGTAGGTACGGATAAGGGCGACCTGCAGGCCGACCTGATCGTGCCCGGCGCCGAGATCACCGCCATGGTGCAAATGGCGATGGGCGCCGCGGCTCAAATGCAGACGACGCCCCAGGGCGAAGCGCCCCAGGAGTCGTACTGAGCGCGCACCATCTGGAGGTGAAGGCTGAGCCCGCGGCAATAACTGGAACCGAAAGCCCTGAGCAGCCTGCGAAGCAGCATGTCGAAGGGCGGCTTGCCTGCTTTAGAGTCACTTCATGCGGACCTCCGCTCCCCCCTTAACAAGGGGGGCTGGGGGGGATGAAGCGCCGAAGGGACAGTCCCTCACGTGGCTTCGCCTCACCCGTAGAGGATGAAATGCAAGGCCGCTCCGAAGGCGGGCTGGCTGCATCGAGGTCGTCCTCTCGATACGCGGCCCGTAGTTACATCTCGCATCAACGTACGCAGCTCGTCGGGCCGCTACTCGAGGACTCGGTTCTTCTTTCTTTCGCAAGCCAGCCAGAAATTTCCATTTTTCAGAGCAGGCGCCGATTTTGAAGTTACGGCCGCATGGATCGCCGCCTGATGACGCGCAAAATCGTCGACGGGCCCAACCCGCGGCGGCAAAGCAGGCCTTGACGCCGGCACGCGCGTGTCTCGTAGCCGACAAGGTAAGAGAAGAGCATGACAGGTCGGCTTACTTTCGCTCTTCTGACAACAGCGTTGCTCGCGTGCGTGGCATGGTCCGCCGCGCCCGGCGTGGAAGTCGCCCCCCATTCGCTCCTGACCGACGATCCGGGCAAGCTGCACATCGACCTGTGGGGCTGGGAGACCACGCCGACCTACCAGCGCAAGGCCCCCGTCACGCCCGACTATCTCGTCCACCGGGCGGTGGATGAGAGCTTTCGCTGGGGCGCCAACTTGGTGGAAGTCTATCCCGGCGGCTATCCGCTGGTGCGGCGCGAGGGCTGGTCGGCGGAGAGCAACGCGCAGTTCCACCGCGAAATCCACGCGCGGGACATGCAGGTCCACTGGTTCCCCCACTCCATCCAGTCGCAGACCTTCGCCAGTTCCATCCGCGCCCTCGTCTCCCTCTTCGGCAGCCAGTTCGACGCCCTCTCCGCGCCGCCCGAGGAGCGCATCGACGGCATGGGCTCGGAACACTGGCAGACCATGACGCCGATGCTCTTCAACCTCTGCGTCTGGCCGTACAGTCCCGCTACCTACTTCTATACCATCCACCACCGCTACTCGGAGACGCTGCCCAATGAGGCGGACTGCAGCGCCTCGTCGGGCATCGGCAGCGACGATCAGACTTCTGACTATACCGCCTTTCCCATGCTGGAACGCGGTTACTTCAAGCTTTACGACGAGCGCCGCAAGCGCTACGGCTTTCAGTTCTGGGGCAGCCAGGCGGAATGCCGGTCCGCGCCCGCGGGGACCTTTGGCGGCCTGGGCAAGCCCGACTGGATTCTGAAGCAGTTAAACGACCAGTTCCGCGCGCGCGCCCTGGCGCGCGGACGCTGGAACGTCTCGCCCTCCGCGCTCTGGTGGATCAATGAAGCCGAGGACATGTGCCGGGAGGAGAACCGGCGTTACGTGTACGGAACCAGCCTGGATCCGATCCGCTGCGCCGTTGCCGCCCAGCTCCTGGCGACGGGCCGCGACAGCATCGGCATCGGCGAGGCGACGACCGCCATGGCCATCGGCCGGCGGCAGTCGCCGAGCCGCTTTCCCCATCCCAACCCGACGGCTTTCATCCAGAACAACTACCTGCGCCTCTATCACCTTCACGATCGCGACGCGACGCAGCTCTGCGTCGATCCCCAGCGGCTGGCGCACTACGACGGCGACTCCCGGGCCTTCACGCTATCCGAGTCGCTGCTGGAGACCCTTCTTCCCAACGGCGCGCCGCTGAAGGCCGCGAGCGTCGAATTCGACTTTCCCGAGCCGGCGGGCTATGTGGCGGAACTCGTGGCCAGGTTGCAGCTCCGGCACGGAGACACGCTGCGAACCGAAGAGCGCCGCTTTACCGTCTACAACGACGTGCCGTATCTGAACGTGCGCATCCATCGCCGAGAGGGCGGTTGCACGACGCGCCTCCGGCTGGATGGTTACGACAAGATCATATCAGTCGCCAGGGACGTTTTCGCTCTTTCGGACGGCAGGGGAAAGCTCCCCCCGCTGGCGGTCTTCCTCTTGGACCGCGGAGCTGGCGTGGAGGTCTCCCCCCGGCCGGGGTTCGGTCTGGAATTCCTGGGGACGCCGGGCGGGCAGGATGCGCTCGAAATCGGCATTCTGCTGCCGGACGGGTTGTACACGCGCGACGACTACCCCGAACTGCTGGATTACTTCCGGAAGCCGCCGGAGCGGGTGGAACTGGACGGCGATGGCCGCGCGATCATCTCCAATCCCTACGGCTTTCCCCTCACGCACCTCGTGCAGGTCGAGAACCCGTCCGGCGCGCCCTACCAGGTCTTCGAGTACGGACGATGGGCGCATCGCGGCGCGCACCCCAGCCTGCGCCATGCCGGGACGGACTACTTGAAGTGCTACCTGCCCGCCCACGGCACGGCGGAGATTCAGAAGTACGGATTTCTGCGAGGGGTGGCGCGACCGGGCTGGGGTTGTCAATACACGACGGCCCTTTCCAACCTGCATCGCACCGGCGCAACCGTCTCGCTGACAGTTGAAGTGAAAGAGATCACGTCGTTTCTCTTCGCGCCGCGCGTGCGCTTCGCTTCCGGCGTGAAACAGGCCCGATTGAACGGACGGGACTGGCGTTACTTCGATGGTTCGCACGTCTTTCTGCCCAACCGGCGCGGGCGCTACCAGCTCGTGGTGGAAGAGGGCGAGGACGCGGCGCCGCGCCTGTGCCAGACTTTCGCGTGCATCGATGCCGCCCGCTGGGACGGCGAAGCGCTCGTCTTCGAGGCAGACTTGCCGCCCTGGAGCGAGGGCGTCCCCGACGACTTCTACTTCCATGCGCTGGTGCGACACGCCGGGCGCGCCCTCACCCGCTTCTGGATGGGGCCGAGCGCGTGCGGGGCGCGGCCGGGTGAGGCGACCGTGGTACGCTTCCGGACGGGCCGGATCGCGCTGCGTTTCGACGCCTCCGCGCCGGTCCGTCCCATTCCATCCGTGGATGCGCAAGCGGAGCTGGAAGCCCACCTGCGGCGCAAGACCGCGGACGAGACGCTCGCCTATCTGGAGCCGTTCCGGCCGCGCACGCTGCGGATCGGGGATCGCGCGGGGATGGAGAGACTCACGCGCGACGACGTACTCGTTTGGAATTACTACTTTCTGGAGGAGATTCCCGCGACCTTGCGGGCCGAGGCCGTCGCCGTTCTCGCTGAGCACCTGCGCCGGGGCGGGCGCGCGCTCCTCCTGTCCAACGCCACGCGGGTACTGCCGGACCTGCTGGGGATCGCCGACGCGCCGCCCACCACGACGACGCTGCGCACGTCCTACCGCGACAACATCGTCTGGGTCGGAGTAGACGCGATGGCCGCGCGCGGCCTTCTGGCCGGTCTGCGACCAAGCGAGGGCGGCTATCCATTGATCGAACCGAGCCGGTTCGACGTGGTCAAGCGCGTGCTGTGGGCGAGCGAGACGGCGATATTACGGGACGCGACGCCGTTGGCTTGGTTCGCGGTCGGCTACAAGCAGCCGCAAGCCGGCATCCTTGCCGCGGAAGCCGCCGATCCCGTCCTGTGGGAGTACTCCCTCGGTGGAGGCCGCCTGGCGGCCTATTCCCTCAGCTTGCGCTACGGGCTGGGGACGGTGGATCGCCGCCCGCCGTCGGCCAACGAACGGCGCTTCGTGGAAAACGTCGTGCGGCGCCTGGCCCCGGGTGCGGATAGGCCACGGGCGACCGTGCTCTGGTAAGCCGGCAACCGGCGTGGTTGCGCAGCGTGCTGCGCGTCGCCCGGTAAGTTGCGCAGCGTGCTGCGCGTCGCCCAGTAGTTGCGCAGCGTGCAAGGCTTGCCGGCACGAGCTGGTTGACGCCTGTATTCCGGTCGGCCTTCTAACATAATATTTGATAAGCTATCATCCCGGCTCGCGTCCGCCGGCTCGAAAAGAATCCAGTTCGGCGTGAAAATGTTTTACTTGCGTCTCCTGTACGATTTGTTATATTTTTCCAGAAACGAGGGTAAGAATGATGATTGCGGAAGAACGCAGACGGCAAATTTGCGACTGGGTCGCGGAAGCGGGCAGCGTGTCCGCGATGGAATTGGAGAAGCGCCTGGGCGTGTCAACCATGACGGTGTGGCGCGACCTGAACACGCTGGAGGCGGAAGGCAAAATCCTGCGCGTGCACGGCGGCGCGGTGCGCGTGGACCCCCTGCAGGCGGCGGTCGCCGAACCCCGCTTCTGCGAGCGCATGGAAATCCGCAAGCGCGAGAAGAACCTGATCGCCCGCTACGCGGTCGAGAAGTTCGTCGGCCAGGAGGACATCCTCTCGCTGGACTCGGGCACCACGGTCACGTGCCTGGTCAATTACCTGGGCGGTTACGCGGTCACGCTGCTGACCAACGGACTCAACGTGGCGACCATCGCCTCCAAAACCGCTCCGCACTTGACGCTGATGTGCAGCGGAGGGATTCTGCGCGAGAAGACCAAGACGTTTGTCGGCCCCCAGGCGGAGGCCTTCTTCCGCGACTTCCGCGCCCACATCTTCTTCCTTTCGGCGACCGGCCTAGCATGGCCGGAAGGCATCACCGACCCCAATCCGCTGGAGATCGAGGTCAAGCGGTCGATGGCGGCCGGCGCCAACCGGCGCATCGATGGCTGCTGGACTCAAGCAGGCTCGGGATTCACTCCCTGATGCCGGTGCTTCCGCTGCGCCAGATCGACGCCTTGGTGACGGACGCGGGGGCGCCGGTTGAGGGCTGTCCGGCAGTTGCGCGAGCTGGGCGTCGCGGTGCACGTGGCAGGCTGAGGGGGCGCGCGGGGGCCGCGGCGACTCGGTTCTTCGCATCGGTTCGCATTTTCATGGTTCGACCGCCTTCCTGAGTTCCGTTTCTCAATAAACACTGCGGCGGCCGGGAAACACCTGGCTTGGAAGTCGGGCGCCGGCGCAGCATCCCTCGATATGGCCTGCGAGCTCTCGGGGCAAGGCGTTGCCGAAACTACGGCGTTTCGATGCCAGGCAAATGGCCGCAGTAGTAGTTGCGAGAAAGTAGAAACCGCGTCCTCGAGTAGCGGTACTCCGCGTATCGAGAGGACGACCGGGTTGCTACAACTTGTCTGGAAACGGTACTGGCGGTTTCACTTGTGAAATCTTCCGCGCATTCCGGGTTTGCGCTTGATTGCGAAACCCGGCCTGGACCCTAGAACGCCCGCAACCGCCGACAAGGCGCGTTTTCCAGTCGGAAACAAGGTGATGAGCACAATACGGACAAGACGACTCGCCGGCGGCGCGGTCGCTCTCCTGGCGGCTGAAGTCGCGTTGCTTCTGGCAGGCTGCGCGGGAGGTTTTCGCATGAGCGAGACACAGGGAGCGGCCGAGACGCCGCGCGCGGCGGCGGTCCGCGTGGCCGACCGCGTGATCGAACGGCGACGACACGATCGCCCGCGAGACGCCGCCCTTCGACTGGGGCGAAGGCGTCATGATGGCCGGCATGATGCGCGCCGGCGAACTGACCGGCGACCCCCGCTATCTCCGCTTTGTACAACGCTGGGCGGACTACTGGCACGAAGCCGGCATCATGCCGGTGCTGGAGCGGCGCGCTACTGCGGCCACTGGGGACCAGCCTATCCCCTGCTTCTGCTCTACCAGAAGACCGGCGAGGCGCGCTACCTCGACATGGCCGACCAGGTGCTCGACTACATGATGAACACCGCCACCCGCACGCGCGACGGCGGCCTGGACCACTGGCGCGACAACCAGGAACTCTGGGTAGACACGCTGTTCATGTGCGTTCCGCCGTTTTCCACCAGCACCGCCCTGACCGGGCGAAAACAGCATCACGAGGAGTCGATCCGGCAACTGCGCGTGTTTGAAACACACCTCCAGAATGAGAACGGACTTTACTATCACATGTGGGATCAGAAGGACGGCCGGCAGCACGGCGATTACTGGGCGCGTGGCAATGGTTGGGTCGTGATGGCGCTGGTTGAGGCGATGAAGGTCGAACCGAAAGGCACGGCGACTTACGAATGGTTGCGGGATGAATACAAGCAGTTGATCGACAGCCTGGTCCGGGTGCAGGACGAAAAGACGGGACTCTGGCACACCATCCTTACGGATTCGAGCACGTACCTGGAGACGTCGGCTTCGGCCATGTATCTGTACGCCTACGCGGAGGCGGAGCGGTTGGGGCTGGCGAACCTTCCCTATGACGCGCGGTTCCGCAAGACTTGGGAGGGACTTGTACCCTACGTGGACGACGTCGGCCGCTTCACGGGCGTGTCGGCGGGCACAGGCCCGCGGGACGAGCGGGGCTATGCCGTCAAGCCCCAGGGGACGTACACCTGGGGGACGGGAGCGTTTCTTCTGGCGGCCTCGGCGACGGACGGCTGGCTGGGCAAGTAAGCGGAGGACGGCGCGCAGACCCCCGAACCCGCACTCTCCCGTCACGCACCCACTCCCGGCTGCGCGCCGACTCCGATTCCCCCATCCGTCGCCCCAGCTGTCATTTCGACCGTCGCCGCAGCTGTCATTTCGACCGAAGGGAGAAATCCCGTGGTCCGCGCCGGGTGGATGCGAAACGGCGGGGAAGATTTCTCCCTTCGGTCGAAATGACAGCTAAGTTCTCCCGTCGGTCTTTCCTGATTGATTCCGGTCCACGGCAGGCGTATGAATAGGGGGCTGGAAGCCCCCGGTCGCGCGCCGGGGCGTCGCTGTTACCCTGCTACTCCAGAAGAACACAACAAGGAGTCGCCTCCATGCCCTCTGCGATTGCGTTGTTGGGCGCGCTGGATACCAAGGGGGCGGAGTACGACTTCGTCCGGCGGTGCATCCACGCTAACGGCTGCAAGACGCTGCTTATCGACGTCGGAGTGCTGGACAAGCCGCAGGTAGAGCCGGACGTGACGCGGCGAGAAGTCGCCGCGGCGGCAGGCGTGAATCTGGACGAGCTGGTCCAGCGCCGCGATCGCGGGGAGGCGGTCGCCGCCATGAGCCGCGGCGCCGGCGTGCTTCTGCCCAGGCTGTATCAGGAAAAGGCCTTTGACGGCGTCCTGGCGCTGGGTGGGACGGGGGGAACCAGTGTCGCCTGCGCCGCCATGCGCGAGCTGCCTTTCGGCGTACCTAAGGTCATGGTGTCCACCTGCGCGGGCGGCGACGTCTCCGCCTACGTGGGCGTCAAGGACATCGTGATGATTCCCAGCATCGTGGACGTGGCGGGGTTGAATCGCATCAGCCGCGAGGTCTTCGCCCGCGCCGCCGGCGCCATCTGCGGCATGTGCACGGCCACCATCCAGACCGGCGCCGACCGGCCCCTCATCGCCGCCAGCATGTTCGGCAATACCACCCCCGCCGTGACCGCCGCGCGCAAGCTCCTGGAGGCCGCCGGATACGAGGTTCTCGTCTTCCATTGTACCGGCACGGGAGGTCGGACCATGGAGGGGCTGGTCGAATCCGGGCTCATTTCGGGCGTGCTCGACATCACGACGACCGAGTGGGCGGACGAAATCGTCGGCGGCGTGTTCAGCGCCGGGCCGACGCGCCTCTCGGCCGCCGCCCGCCACGGCATCCCCGCTGTCGTGGTTCCCGGCTGCGTGGACATGGTCAACTTCTGGGCGCCCGAGACCGTCCCGGCCAGGTTCTCGGGACGCAGGTTTTATCCGCACAATCCCAACGTCACCCTGATGCGCACCGACGTGGAGGAGAATCGCAGGATCGGCGAAAACATGGCGGAGAAACTGAACCTGTCCACGGCTCCCGTGACCGTCTTGATTCCCTTGCGGGGCGTCTCCATGATCGACGCCCCCGGCGGCCCCTTCTGGTGGCCGGAGGCGGATCGCGCCTGCTACGACGCTCTGAAGGAGAAACTCCGACCCGACATCGAGATCGTCGAGATGGACTGCAACATCAACGACGAGGCCTTTGCGCGCCGCTGCGCCGAGACCCTGCTGGCGAACATCAAGGCGGCCAGGCCGCCGTCGTGAATCGTCATCGTGCTCGAAACCAATGGCGCAAATCGCGGCAATCATAGTTTCTTAGGGTAGCCTGCTCTCAAGAACAGGCCGTGCCGAGGTTGCGAGAGAAAGAAATCCCGAGTCCTCGAGTAGCCGGTATTCCGGCGTATCGAGAGGACGGCCTTGATGCGGCCAGCCCGTTTTCGGAGCTGCCTCGGTATCAATTCTCTCCGGGTGAGGAGAAGCCTCGCAAGGGACTGTCCCACCCGGCAAACATGACAAGGATGGAGGTGCAACATGCCCGAATCACGTCAGGAAATTCTCAAACGTTTTCGCAAGAAGCTGGCCGAAGGCCGTCCCATCATCGGCGGCGGAGCGGGGACCGGCATCTCCGCCAAGTGCGAGGAGGCGGGCGGCATCGACCTGATCGTGATCTATAACTCCGGCCGCTTCCGCATGGCGGGTCATGGTTCGCTGGCCGGACTCATGCCCTATGGCGACGCCAACGCCATCGTCATGGAAATGGCCGCCGAGGTCCTGCCGGTCGTCAGGAAGACGCCCGTGCTGGCGGGCGTGTGCGGGACGGATCCCATGCGCCTCATGCCGCGATTTTTGGCGCAGATCAAGGAGGCCGGTTTCGCGGGCGTGCAGAACTTCCCCACCGTGGGTCTCATCGACGGGACCTTCCGCGCCAACCTGGAAGAGACCAACATGGGTTACGCCAGAGAGGTCGAGATGATCCGGCTGGCGCACCAGCTGGATCTCCTCACCACGCCCTATGTCTTCACTCCCGAGGACGCCCGCGCCATGGTCCAGGCGGGCGCGGACATCCTGGTGGCGCACATGGGACTGACGACTTCAGGCTCCATCGGGGCCAAGACCGCGCGCACGCTGGAGGAGTGTTATCCGCTCATCGACCGCATCGTGGAAACGGCGCGCAATCTGCGTGACGACATCATCGTGCTCTGTCACGGCGGACCCATCGCCGGTTTCCGAGCACGCGCAGGGCGGTCCTGGGCGCTGTCCCGGCGTGGACGGCTTCTACGGCGCCAGCTCGATGGAGCGGCTGCCGACCGAGCGCGCGATTACCGAGCAGACGCGACGCTTCACCGACATCCAGCGGGCAAGCTCAACGCCCAAGCCCAAGGTTGACAAAAAGGCGCGCAAATAAGACCATGCGGATCACTTCGATGCCAATGGATGCACGACACATGCGGGCAAAAACGTTCGACTTCTTCCTGTGGGCGACTCTTGCCATGCTCTCGCTTTTTGTCGCAGCGGCGGGCGCCGCGGATCGCGCCGCGCTGGATGCGGCTTTCGCCGCGCTGGGGACGTACCAGTGGGGCGGAGCGGACGCGGCGTCGATTCAGATCGACGGGTTGGTGCAGGTTTGCCACGCGGATCCTGCGCTGCGCGCGGAGCTGGAGAGGCGCCTGATAGGGGTATTGGGTTCGGAGGCGACGCGGGCAGGCAAGGAGTACGCCTGCCGCAAGCTGCGCCTCATCGGCACGGACCGCGCCGCGCGCGCGCTGGGCCGGCTTTTGGCCGACCCGGAACTCTCGCACATGGCGCGTTACGCCCTGGAGGGAATCGGCACGCCGAGGGCGGCTGACGCGCTGCGCGACGCGCTGAACCGGACCGAGGGCGAGCTGCTGGCGGGCGTCATCGGCTCCCTGGGCGCGCTGCGCGACGAAAAGGCCACGACCAAGCTCATCCCGCTCCTTCAATCTCCCAGCGACGCCGTGGTTGCCGCCGCGCTCGCCGCATTGGCCGAGATCGCGTCCGACAAGGCCGTTGCGGCCCTGGCCGACTACGCCTCCAAGGCTCCACCGGCGCGCCGCCCCCTTGCCTGCGACGCCCACCTGGCCGCCGCGGAGCGCCTCATGGCGCGAGGACGGAGAGAAGCGGCCCAGGGCATCTATAGACGCTACTATGATAACATGGAGCTGCCTGCCTCGCTTCGAGTCGCAGCGTTTTCCGGCTTGGTCTGCGCTTCTCCCAACGAGGCCGATCGGTTGATTTTGGAGGCGTTGGCCGGACCGGACGAGCGGCTGCGGCGGCGCGCCGGCCGCTTGGCGGGCGAGATTGGCGGCCGGGGTGCGACTCTCGCGCTGGCGCGCGGACTTGGGGGTTTGCCGCCGGCGGGCCAGGCGGAGCTCCTGGCCGCCCTGCAATACCGCGCCGATCCGGCGGCGCGCCAGGCCGTCCTGGTCATGTTGGACAGCTCCGACCCGAGTGTGCGCGTAGCCGCCATTGCTGCGCTTTCGACCACGGGCCGCGCCGACGACGTGACCCGCCTGGCAAACCTGGCCGTCGGCGCGGCCGCCGCGGAACGCGAGACGGCGCGTCGCAGCCTCGTGGAGATGCGCGGCCGCAACGTCGATCAAACCATGATTGACATGCTGGCGCGGTCCGGCCTCGACGCCGCGACGCGCGCGGAGCTGCTCGCTGTCCTGAACGCGCGCAAGGCGTCGGAGGCCGTGCCTGCCGCACTGTTGGGAATCAATGATGCCGATGCGGACGTTCGCACCGCGGCGGCGCTCCTGCTCGGCCATCTCGGTTCCGAGCGCGAAGCGCCCGCGCTGGCGCGGTGGTTGTGTGAAACAAGGAGCGCCGAGGATCGGGCGCGGGCCGCGGAGGCGCTGTCCAGGATTTGCGCCCGCGGCGGCGAAACGTGCGCCCCCGCGATTCTCGCTGCGTTGCCGGGCGCCCCGGCAGAGGCCAAGCCCGCGCTGCTGCGACTCTTGCCCCTCGTGGCGGCCGACGCCGCGTTGGAGACTCTGCGCGCACACTTGGAAGCGGACGAGACTGCCGTCCGCGACGCCGCCGTGGATGCCCTCTCCCGCTGGCCCGACGAGCGCGCCCTGCCCGATCTCCTGCAGCTTGTCCGCCATGCCCGGCGGGATGCCCATTACGTGCTGGGCTTCCGCGGTTACGTGCGGTTGCTGCGCGCGCGAGAGAACCGTGGCCGGCAGGAGGCTGAGTTGCTCTCGCAGCTGTGGGGGCTGGCGCGGCGCGCCGAGGAAAAGAAGCTGGTCGTCGCCGCGCTGGGCGAAGTACCCACGCCCGAGGCGCTGGAGGCGCTGCGGCGTCATCTTGCGGACGGAGAGGTCGCACCGGAGGTCTCCGCCGCCATCGTCGCGCTGGCGCCCGGACTGGCGAGAGACAGCCGCCCCGCCGTCCTCCAGGTCTTGAACGCCGTCGTTTCCGCCAACCGCTCCGAACGCGACGTCGCCGAGGCGAGGAGATTACTGAAAGAGCTGCAACCATGAAGAAGACAACGACTCGCAGGCAGTTCGTGCAATCGTCGCTGGCCCTGGGAAGCGCGCTGGCCTTTCCGGCCGTTATTCCGGCCTCCGCGCTCGGGCTGGACGGAACCACCGCTCCCAGCAACCGCGTCACCATGGGCGTCGTCGGCTGCGGATTCGGGTCCGATCATTGGTCGCGCTACGCGCGGGTCCTTGCGGTCTGCGACGTCAAGCGCGAGCGCAGACTGGAGCGCGCCGCTTTCTACAACCGCGAGTACGGCGCCCAGGACTGTCGCGCCTATGAGGATTACCGCGAGGTTCTGGAGCGGGATGACATCGATTGCGTGTATATCGCCACCCCGGATCATTGGCACGCTTTGGTCGCGATTGCCGCCGCGCGCGCGGGCAAAGCCATCTACTGCCAGAAGCCGCTCACGCTCACTTTCAGGGAAGGCGTGGCGGTGCGTGACGCCGTGAACCGTTACGGCGTCGTCTTTCAGCACGGGACCCAGCAGCGCAGCGATCCGCGCATGGTTTTCGGCTGCGAACTCGTCCTGAACGGACGCATCGGCCAGCTGAAAAACGTGGAGATCGTCATGCCCGCCGGCGCCGCGATCGATCCGCAGCCGGTCCAGCCGGTACCGGACGGTTTCAACTATGACATGTGGCTGGGTCCGGCGCCCTGGGCGCCTTATACCCATCTGCGCACGACCGGCGACTGGCACAGCTGGTATTTCATTTCGGATTATTGCCTCGGCCATCTTTCCGGCTGGGGCGTGCACCACATCGACAGCGCCCAGCAGGGCACCGGCGCCGACGACTCGGGTCCGGTTGAAGTCGACGCGCGCGGCGAGTTTCCCACCAAGGGTCTCTATGACGCCGCCATCACCTGGCGGATTCGCTGCACGTTCGCCGACGGCGTGGTCTGGAACGTGATCGATACCGTCACGGGACGCGACTTCTGCCGCCGCTTCAACAGCGTGGACGGCGGCGTCCTCTTCGAGGGGACGGAAGGTTGGGTGTTCATCTGGCGCGGCGTGGTCGACGCGCACCCGAAGCATCTGTTGCGAGAGAGAATTCATCCCGACGAAACAAATCTCTACCACTCGTCCAATCATTATCAGAACTTCATTGATTGCGTTCGCAGCGGCGCGCGCACCGCCGCGCCGGTCGAGTACGGACATCGCTCCACGACCATTTGCGTCTTGTCGGACATCTCCATGCGATTGGGCCGCCCCCTGCGGTGGGACGCGGCGAAAGAGGAGATCGTGGACGATCCGGCCGCGACGCGGATGCTCTCCCGGGCCTATCGACAGCCTTGGGTTCTTTAGGAATGGCGACTATGTCAAACATCAGAGCCTTGATTCTTGCTTTCGCGGCGTTGATCACAGTACTTGTTGCCTCGGGGGCGGAGCCGCCGGCGCCGCGCGGCCGAGCTGAAGTCGAGGCGGTGCTCGCGCGCGCGCCGGGGAGCGCGACCGGCGAGCTGCGGCCGCTCAAGGTGCTGCTCGTCGCCTATCGCAAGGACCACGGACCCAACGAGCACGACTATCCACTGTGGCAGAAGCGCTGGCGGCTGCTTCTCGGCGGCGAACAGCAGGCGCCGCCCGATGCCGGACAGATCAATCTTTACGGACCGGCCGTGGACGCAAGTCCCGCTCATGCCGGCGCGCCCAAGATCGAAGTCAACGCCGCCTGGGGCTGGCCCAGCCCCGAACAACTCGCCCAGTCCGACCTCGTGGTCACGCACTGCTACGTCAATTGGGACGCGACCAAGCTGGTGGAACTGAAAGCCTTTCTCGCGCGCGGCGGCGGCTGGGTCCTCGTGCATCCGGCCTGCATCGTGCCCACCACCGACATCGTCGGCGCCGTGACGGAATTGACCGGCCTGGCATGGGAATACGGTTACACAGGCTTCCGCCACGGACCGCTGGACTTGCGGATCACGGCGCCCGACCACCCCATTTGTCTCGGCCTGCACTGAACGGATGCAGTTCATCGATGAGGCTTACTGGCCGCTGCGCGGCGACCGCGCCAAGGTCGAGGTTTTGGCAACTTCCGACGAGGATGACGGCTCGGGCAGGAAGCGTCCCGAACCGATGTTCTGGTGCTATGAGTATGGTAAGGGTCGCGTGTTCGGCTGCATCCCAGGTCATTATATCTGGACATTCGACGATCCGTATATGCGTATTCTGCTTCTGCGCGGCATGGCGTGGGCGGCCGGCGAGTCGCCGTACCGTTTCGACGGTTTGGTGCTGGCCGGCGCGCCGCTGGGAGAGTGAGCCGGTACGCCGGCGCCGCCTTGGGAGGGCGCCGTCGACGCACTCCGGTCAAGGGCATCCATGAAGACTGACCGCGCCTCCAGGCCCAAGTACCCACGTCGCGCGCGCATCGTGCTGTTCATTTGCAGCTGCTTCGTCGCGTTGCTCCTGGGAGAGCTGTTGGTGCGAACGGCCGCGCCGCAGCCGACCTACGCCTTTCCCCAGTACCTGTTCGAGAATCACCCCACCCGCGCCTATCGCCTGACGCCCGGCGTTGAAGGCATCGTCCACACGACCGAGTACAAGGTTCCCGTCAGGATCAACTCGCGCGGTCTGCGAAATTCCGAGGTGGGCGAAAGATCCCCCACGCGCCTCCGCGTGCTGATGCTCGGCGACAGCTTCGTGATGGGCTATTACAGCTTGGAAGAGCGGAGTCTCGTGCGCCTCGTCGAGCGCCGCCTGGCGGAACGATACGGCCCCGTCGAGATCATCAACGCCGGCGTGCCCTCCTACGGGACGGTTCAGGAGCTGACGTTTCTTTGCGAAGAGGGGGAATATTACCGACCTGACGTGGTGGTGCTGGCGTTTTGTCTGTCCAACGACGCGCGCGACAACGCCAACCCGGAGCGCTACGAGATCGTGGACGGATGGCGCGTGCGCGAGGGAAAGAAGCCCAATCTGCGATCGACGTTCTTTCGCCACAGCCACCTCTATCGCATGGTGCGATTCATGCTGGACGACGAGCGTGTCACGCTGGAGCGTCGCACGCGACTCTATCAAACACCCCAACCCGAGACCATGACGGAAGCCTGGCAGGCGACCGACCAGGCCCTGGCCGGACTGGTGGACGAGTGCAGCCGGCTCTCGGCGCGTCTGTACGTCGTTGCCATTCCTGAAATGCTGCAAGTCTATCCTGACACTTGGACGCGCGTGCAGAAGGACAATCCCAAGTTCACGCTTGAACGCGACCTGCCCAACCGGCGATTAACCGAGTTGTGCGCGCGCCACGGCGTCCCCTGCCTGGACCTCCTGCCGCTGTTGGAGAAACACGTGGACGAGCGACTCTACTTCGAGACCGACCCTCATTGGACGCCGAGAGGATGCGAACTGGCGGGGGAAATAGTCGGCGATTGGCTGGCGGAGGAGTTGGGGAGACGGGATTGACGGGAGGGATTTGGACGGGACAACGGGATTGACTGGATAAGAGGGAGAGGGCACCGTGTTCCAGTCTTAATCTTAATCTTAATCTTAATCTTAATCTTAATCTTGATCTTGATCTTGCTCGTAATCTTGATCTTGCTCGTAATCGTGCTCTTGCTCGTAATCGTAATCCCGTCGCCGTCATCCAGCCGCCATTTCGACCGAGATGTCATTTCGACCGAGATGTCATTTCGACCGAAGGGAGAAATCTTGCCCCCGGAGCGGGCACAATGGGGGACGCGGGAAGGATTTCTCCCTTCGGTCGAAATGACAGGTTGCTCCTCGCCATGACAGTCCGCTTCTCCGTTCCGTCCGGGCGGGGGCGACGTCCGGGCGGTCGAACTTCATCGGGGCGGAAGGCGGCATGGCGACGCCCTTCTTCACACTCTCAGCTGGATTCCGCCCGCGGATGCGGGGTATGCTGGCGCCGTAAACGACTCAAGGAGACGAACATGCGAATCATCGCGACTTTCCTCGTACCGTCTCTCCTGTTCTTGACAACGGCTTTTGCGCGCACGCTGGAGGGCGATCTGTCCGGCGCGCCCTACCGCATCCACGCACCCACCGACTGGAACGGCACGCTGATCCTGTACGCGCACGGCTACAGCAACACGAACCGGCTGGGACCGATGTTCTCCGCGGTCGGGGAGGGTCTCGCGCAGCGCGGCTTTGCCGTCGCCTACTCGGGTTACGCCGATACCGGCTGGGCCGTGGCCTCGGCGATCCGGGACTTGGAGGCGCTGCGCGCGCATTTTGAGAAAGAGATCGGAGCGGCTTCCCGCACCTATGTCATGGGTCACAGCATGGGCGGCTGCATCACGGTGGCGCTGCTGGAGTTGCATCCCGAGCATTATGACGGCGGGCTGGCTCTGTGCGGGGCGGTCGACAGCAGCCTGAAACTCTGGCAGGAGAACATGCTGCGTCTGCGCGTGCTCTATGACGCCTTTTTCCCCGGGCTGCCGGGCGACGCCGTCACGTTCCCGAACGGATTCAGTTACGCAGCCACGTTTCTTCCCCACTTCGCGCGCTCGGTGCGCGACGCCAGCGCCATAGAGGCGCTGCTGTCCGCGGCACAGCTGCCCGACGCCTCGACTTTCGCGGGCCTCATGGTCTTCGGCACGGACGGCATCAAGGACCTGGTCGAACATGCCGGCGGCAGTCCTTTTGACAACACCGACACGGATTACGGCGAGGCTGGCCGGGAAAGTCAGGCGCTACAAGGCCGATCCCAAGGCGAAGCAGTACCTGGAGCAGTACCGCACGCCGACCGGAAACCTGTCGCGCCCGCTCCTGTCGCTGCACAACCGCACGGACTATCTCGTTCCGTTATGGACCCAGATGGATTATCGCGCGCGCGGGGCGAAAGCGGGCAAGTCCGAGAACTTCGTCCTGCAGGTCGTCAACCGGACGGGCCACTGCGCCATCAATCCGGAGGAGACGATGGCCGCGCTCTTGGAGCTCGTGCGCTGGGTCGAGCACGGCGAGCGCCCGCTGGAGCGACTGTGACGGCAACGGGAGAGTCGCTCATGAGGCTTCGCCTCACCCGTAAAGGATTAAGAAACCGAGGCCGCTCCGATGGCAGGTCGGCCGCATCGCGGCCGTCCTCTCGATACGCGGCCCGTAGTTACATCTCGCATCAATGCGGCCGGCTTGGCGGGCCGCTACTCGAGGACTCGGTTTTTCTTTCTTTCGCAACTCCGGCAAGGCCCATTTTCACTTCCGCCGCCACCAATGATGTAGACGCCAATGATCCCGAACCGCGCAGCACGCTGCGCAACTACGGCCTCCGCCGCCGGTGCGAAGCGGCGCCGTCCACCCTTTTGAATACAAAAGGGTGGCGCCCCACCGCGTCCACGCGCGCTCTTGCAGCACCCGCGCGTCATCGTACTTGCGACCATCACCACTAAGACTTTGCCGCGAGCTGCCGGAGTTCCGCAAGCAATTGCTCGTGCGCCTTGGTGTCCGCGGCGACTCGAAGTTCCCAGTCGCGCCGGGCGCTCTCGCGGGCCTCTTGGAGCGCCATGATGACGCCCTTTTCCGCCGCCGGGGCAGGCCCGCCGAAGTGGGCGCGACGCGACAGGTTGTGCTTCCAGTCGCAATGGCACGCCAGCCAGTCGGCGTTGGGCTGCACGTCCAGGCCCTCCGCAGCCAGGCCGGCGTGAAGATCGGCCGGCGCCACGTCGCCGCGGCCCGCCTTGCGCGCGTGCGCCACGGCGCTTCCCACCGCCCGATACGCCCGCCGGAACGGAACGTGAAACTCCTGCGCCAACCCGTCGGCCAGGTCCACGGCATAGAGAAACCCCGCCTTCACGGAGCGTTCCAGCGCCTCGCGGTCCCATTCCATCCGCTCGACCACGGCGGCCATCACTTCGGGCGCCAGCTCGACCTGGGACAGGAGATCGATGATCAGGTACTTGCTCCACTGCGTGTCGCGGTTGTAGCCGGAGAGATTGCCGCGCGACAGTGACAGGAGCGCGGCCAGATGCCCGGCGGCGGCCGCCGCGCGCGCCTTGGTCACCTCGGCGAAATCGGGGTTGCGCTTCTGCGGCATCACCGAACTGCCCGTCGTCAGATCTTCGGGCAAGACCAGCAGTCCGTACTCCTCGGGGGACAAGAGGATCATGTCCTGCGCCAGGGTGGAAAGATGATTGAGCAGGACGCACACGGCGGCCCCGACTTCGGCTTCCAGCTCCCAGCGGTTGCTGACGGGGTCCAGAGTGTTGGCCTCGACGCCGGAGAATCCCAAGAGGCGGGCCGCGTAATCGCGGTCGATGGTCCAGGAGGTCCCGTAACCGGCGACGGCGCCCAGGGGGGAGCGGTTGACGCGCTCATGGGCGGACGCCAGGCGCCGGCCGTCGCGCAGGAGCGCCTGCGCATACGCCGTACACAGATGGGCGACGGTGGAGATGGCGCCGTGGCGATGATGCGTGAAGCCGGGAATCGGCAGTTCCAGCCACGCTTGCGCCCGCGCCAGAAGCGACGCGACCAGCCCGTCCACGCTCGCCTCCAGCGAGAGCAGCCGCTCGCGCAGAAAGAGCCGCATGTCCGTGGCGACCTGGTCGTTGCGGCTGCGCGCAGTATGCAAGTGTCCCGCGGCGTCCGGGCCGATGTCGCGCGCCAGCCACGCCTCGATGTTCATGTGCACGTCCTCAGAGGCCGGATCCAGCACGAACTCGCGCTTTTCGATCACGCTCTCCAGTTTCAAAGCGCCCCCGCCAGCGCGCGCGCCGGCTCGACCGCGACGATGCCGGTGCGAGCCAGCATCACCAGGTGCGCCTGGTTGGTGGCCAGGTCGTGGGGCAGGAGCAGGCTGTCCGCCGCCGGCCGCGGGATCACGTCGTATCCGGCGGCGTAGCCGACGAACAGTTCCGACGGCTCGCGCTTCCCGTGCACCTGCCAGATGGGTCGCTGCGACATGGTCAGTCCTCTCTTGCCGAGAGCTCGGCGGGTTGTGGGGATCGGCGCAAGGGCGCCTTCCAGAGGGCCGGAGGAGCTATCACTTCCGCCGGCCCGGGCGTGAAAACGTCGCCCGCGCTGACGATCCCGTTGGACGGATCGTAGATCACGAGCGCGTCGTCGTCCGACCAGACGGCGTCCGGCCCGATTCCCGCAAGCGTGAACTGCACCCAGGCGGCGTCCCCATCGGGATGCTCGGTCCGGTTGCGATAGCGGTACATGCGGTCGCCCTCGCGTTGGAAGGGATCCAGCGGGAGGCGCGGCGCGTAGGCGACGGGGGTCGTCAACGCCGCCAGCGCGCCGGGCCGCGTGGGCGGATAGTCGCCCGTCTCCAGCTGGTAGTCCAGGAGGGCGCGGCTGAGCGCGCGATGATGCACCCACACCTCGGCCACGCGGCTGCGCAAGGCGCTCTCCCGGTACTGCTCCCAAGCCAGGCCCAACGCCAACCCGATCAGAACTACCGCGGACAGGATGCGGGGATTCATGGCGCTACCCTAGCAGGACGGCGGCGGCTTGACCAGCGGATCGACATCCGGTTCACAGGGGCGTGCGCTCCAGCCGTCGCTGTCCCACGAGAAACGGAACGGCGATGGCCGCCAGGTGCAAGAGCAGCCCCAGGCTCCAGCAGAAGAGCGTGTAGAGCGGCTGCTCCAGCGCTCCCGAGAGCAGGTCGTCGGCCTCGCGCGCGGGAAGAAGCGGCGAGAGAAAGCACGCCGTGGTCAGCGTCAGGTAACTCAGGGTGAGAATAATGCAAACCATCGCGCCCGTGCCCGAGTTGATCTCGGCCGCGTTGCGCGCGTAAAAGCGCGGATACAGCGCCGCCACCCCCATCGACAGGCTCACCGACCCCACCGACAGCAGCAGCAGTTGCGCCGCCACCACGAAAAGCAGGCTTCCCGGCATCTCCAGAAAGTGCCAGGCGGGCACGAGCAGCACCAGCGACAACAGGCACACCCACGCCAGGTGAAAGCGCCACTTGATGCGGAACAGCTGCCGCAGCGTCAGGGTGCTGCTGGCCAACGTCCAGATCGCGCGTCCCTCCAATGACAGCGAAGGAAAGACAAACCGGATCGACAGCGCGCAGATCACGAATCCCAGCACTGCCTGGTTCAACATCACCATCACGTTGACCACGGTGACGCGCCGCTCCGAAAGGGGAATGGCGGAGAGCTGCAGGAGATAGAGAACCAGGAGGCCCAAGACCACCATCATCTGCCCCCACTGCGTCACGTCGCGGAAAAAGAGGCGCAGATCCTTGACCACGACGGACTGGGCGGAGCGGCGCAGCAGGCGGGCGGGCAGAAAAAGTAGGCTGAGCACGAGTCCCGGCCGGGAGACGCGGGCGTCGTCGCCCGACTCCTGGCTGGTCTGCCAGACGCGCTGATAGAGCGCCCCGCCGATGCCTCCCACCAGTTGGAAGCCGGCGGCGGCGGCGGCGCACAGGATGAGCAGATACATCAGCGATTCAGCGCCGTGCCGGGCCAGCGACTCCTTGATAAGGTTAAAGAACCAGAGATGCGGCATGTAAATGGAGCGGGCGTGCTCCCATTGCACCAGCCGGTCGGCGGCCTCGGCGGTGTGGCGGGGCGCGGCGACCAGCACGTCCTTCAGCGAGTAGACGAGAAGCCCCATGAGGATCCAGAACAAAACGCCCGCCAGCCGCAGCCGCCGCCGTCGGCTGAAGCGCCCCAGAAACATGCTGCACACGATGCCGGCCAGTCCCGCCAGCACCGCGTAAGGGACCATCGCCCCCAGGACCATGACGTAATAGTACAGCGGCGCCGACAGCGTCGCCCCATAGGCGGCGAAGATGGGTATCCCGAACGCCAGGTAGGTCCAACTGCCCAGAAACAGGCTCTCCCCCATCTTGGTGCGAAACACCTCGCCCGGCCGCGTCGGCGAGGACAGCAGCAGCGGCAGGTCCTCCGAGGCGAACAGCACCGAGAACGCCGTCAAGAGGTTCGTGTAAACCAGCATGATGAAGACGGCCAGGAGAAAGATGGACAACATGCGGTCCAGAAGAAAGGGACCGATCACGGTCAGCGTCTGGTTGACGTAAGTGATGGTCTTGTGGACGGTCAGAAAACAGAAGGCCCAGAAGCCGAGAATCAGGACGGCATAGACGCAGAACTGGATGCGGTAGGCGGACAGATACTCGCGCAGATGGCGGAATTGGGCGGCTGCCTTCCAGCGCAGCATTTCCAGAAGGAGGGAACGCGCCCGCATGATGGACCGGCGACACGCCGCGGCGGTGGCGGCGCGCGCCCTACACCGCCTTCCCTTCCGCCTGCCGCGCCTCGTCCGGCCAGTAGAGCACGCGCTGGCAGTTGTCGCAGTACTCGATCTGCTGGCCGTACTTGACCAGTTCGATCTTGTTGGGGGTCAAGGTGGCGTGGCAGCCGCCGCAGGTCCGCTCGTCGACCGGCACGACCGCCCGCCCCCGCACCCTCAAGAGCCGGTGGAAGGCGGCCAACAGGTCGGGCGAGCCGGTCTTTTCCAGCGCCGCGATGTCCGGATCGATGTGTGCCAGCTCGCTCCGCGCCGCCGCCAGCTTCTGCTCCAGAAAAGAAAGGCGCTCCTTGTGGAGCGCCTCTTCTTCGTCCAGCGCCTTTTTCAGTCCGGCCAACCGGGCCTCCTGCTCGGTGACCCGCTCCATGGCCAGCAGAATTCGTTCCTCCGTCTCCGCGATCTTCTGCTTGAGCACCTCGATCTCGTGCAGCGCCGTCTGGTATTCCTTGTTGGTCTTGACCTCGTGCATCTGCCCCTGCTTCTTCGCCAGCTGCGCCTCGTATCCCGACAGGTCGCTCTCCGCTCCGTGCTGCTCGGCCAGGAGTTGGCGGTGGTGTTCCTTCTGCTGGTGGTAATTGTCGGTGTGGGCTTTGAATTGTTCCTGCAACTGCTGCTGTTCGGCGGGGATGGAGGCCAGGAGTCTTTCCAGTTCGTGCTTGCGGTCGTAGAGTCGCTGCAAGTCGATCTGGTATTGAAGCTTTTCGTAGCGAATGACCATCCCAACACCTCAAGGTACCGGCTCGTGATAGGACAGTATAGGAAGCTTGCGGGACGAAATCAACCGGCAGACTGGCCGGAGGATGCACTTTCCCAAGGGGGAGGTCGGTAAGTCCTGCGACCGGGCCGGGAGCCGGGGAACCTGCCGGGCGCACCGGCCGCCGGCGGGCGGATTCGGCGTCCCCCTGCAAGCGGCAAAAGTCCGCGCCCCGCAACATCCGCTTTCCTATCCCGCCTGTTGGGTGTAATCTACCGCCCAAGTCTGCTACGCCCCCTTGCAAAGGAGCCTCGTCATGCGTGCAAGCCTCGCCCTAACCCTCGCGTTGGTCGTCTTCGTCGGGTTGAGTTGCGAAAGCGCGCGTCTGTCGCGCGCCTCCCGTCCCTTCAACGGGAACGATCTGGCCAATTGGCACACCCTGCCCGATCCGGGCACGAACCGGTGGATCGTGGGCACGCCCGCCCTCTCGCCCACCGATCCCAGGATGCTGATCGTGGCCGACGCCCGCGGCGACGCCATGATCAACCTGGCCCGCCGCCACGGCGACAGCCAGGACATTTATTCGGACGAAAAGTACGGCGATTGCCGCATCGAGCTGGAAGTGATGGTTCCCAAGAACTCCAACTCAGGCATCTACGTGATGGGCGAGTACGAGGTGCAGATACTGGACAGTTGGGGCCGAACCGAGCTGAATAACGGCGACATGGGCGCGGTCTACGGAGCGGCGCCGCCGCCGGTCAACGCCTGCCGCCCGCCGGGAGAGTGGCAGAAATATGTCATCGACTGGCGCGCTCCCCGGTTTGACGCCTCGGGCCGCAAGATCGCCAACGCCATGTTCGAGAAGATCGAACTGAACGGCGTCGTCTTGCATCGCAACCTGGAGATGCCCGGCCCCACGCCCGGTGGAATCACGGGCAGGGAAGCGCCTACCGGCCCATTGATGTTCCAGGGCAACCACGGCCCGGTCGCCTATCGCAACATCAAGATCACGCCGCGGTAGCAGGATCAAGCTTCCGGAGTCCAAGCTTTAGCTTGGGATTTGCGCAAACTGAAGTTTTCACTCCGGCTCTTGCGCGCTTCAGTCGCCGACGATCCAACCCACGTCGATCAGGTACATCTGCCTCCTGCCGCTGTGGGCCGAATCGATGCACACCGTCTTCCCATCCCGACTCCAGCGGGGATGCGTATCGCAGCGCACCGTGCCTGTGAACGCCGGCGGCGAATAGAACCGCCCCAGGACTACCAGGCGATTGTCGGCGGGACGGAACAGCATCACCGTCTGCAATCGCTGCGAGTTGGGATAGGTGTCCGTCAGCAGCCACTCGCGATTGGGCGAGTAGCTCATGTGCCCGTTCTCGGTCAGGATTCCCTGGCCCAGAATCTCCACGTCGGTGCTCTGATCGGTGAAGAGATGATAGCGGCTGCCGCGGCCGGGAGTGTTGGTCCAGCAGACGATCTTGTCGTCGCCGTACCATTGAAAGTGCGAGGCGCTGCCCCAGCCGTCCACGACATAAAGGCCGCTGCCGTCGGTGTTGGCGGTCATAAGGCGCGTGGTATAGCCGCCCGAAGGCGGATACCAGCGATGCACGAAGGCGAAGCGCGTCCCGCTGGGATTGAACAGCAGCACGTTGACCCAGTGCTTGCGCTCGCCGTCCTGCGGCGTGCGCTGGAAGTGCGCCAACTGATCGTAGGAGATGATCAACTGTGACGTGCCCGACACGATGTCCATGAGATAAATGCCGTCACCGGCGGGATAGTTTTCCGACGCGAAGGGATCGTCCGGCCCCTCGTAGCCGTAGCCGGGCCGCGTATCGTCCAGGCGGGCGAAGTTGAGCGAGAGCGCCAGCCGTCCGCCCGGATGCAGCGAGTAGACGGCCCGCGGCAGCGCGCGCTTCTCCCCTGTCCACGGGTTGTGCACCACGCCCCCGAATCCGTCGCCCGCGCGCACGTTGTACACTACGTCGCTGGCCGAGCCGGGAATCCACTGCAGCATCGTCCCCTGCTGCCAGCACCACGCGTTCGTCGTGGCGAACTCGATCCAGCGATGCCCGTCCCGCCGGTCCACCATGCCCAGCTTGATCTCGTCGCTGGGCAGGGGATCGCGTGTGTCGAAGCCCACCTCCATGCCCAGCACGTAGCGGTCGGTCTGGTCGAACTGGTACTTGTCATAGTAACCGAACCAGTGCGAGCCGCCGGAGCCTCCGACCTGCGGAATCTGGATTTCGGTTTGGAAGCTGCCGAAGTGGATGCGGGCCGGGCCGGGATAGAGCTCGACCATGGCGCCGCGCCCGGCCATCACCTCCACGTCCTCGCTCCTGGCGCGATACTCGCTCCAGGGCACGACGCGCCCGCCGCCTTCGACGCCCGTGGGCGTGCTGGCGCAGAGAATCTGTGCCGTGTAAGGATTGTTGCTGGGCAGGCTTCCCGACCAGTAGTGCGGCGCGCTCGTGGAGAGATCGAGCGTCTGGCTTTCTGGGTTCCACGCCGCGCGTTCCACGGACAGGAATGTACGCGCCAGCCGCGGCGCATTCTGCCCGGTCGTACTCACCTCCACCACGTAATGCCCGGGGCGATTGGGCAGATAGACGACATTGTCCTCAAAATATCGCCAGGGTTTGCCGTCGAGCAAGACCGTGTCGAAAGGCTCCTTCCACTCGATGCGCGGCGCGAACATGAACGGGCCGGTCTTGACGACTTCCACTTCGCAGCGGCGCGGCTGCACGTTATCTCGTACGGCGAGCGTGTATTGGCAGCCCCAGCCGGGCTTCACGATGCCGTCGATGAAACCATAGGGCTGAATCTTGACCGATCCTCCCGCCTGAAAGTAAAGCTTGAGGTAGTCGCGTTGTCCGAGGGGTTGGCCGCCGCGGGCGGTCCAGTACGCGCCGCGGGCGCCGGTTTCCGCGACCATGAAAGGGCCGCCGGAGGCGCTGGCGACTTCGACCACCTCGACGCGCGGCGCGGGATGCGGATTATCAAGCGCGCGCGGCTTTTCATCTTCGACGCTGACGCGGCGCGTGGGCGCAAACAGCATGGCGGCCAACGCGGGGGCGTCCGTGGCGCCGTAGAGTCCGTCGGCAACCACCAGGGCCACGTCGGCGCAGGTGAGTTGGCGCGCGGGAAACGCGAGCCCCACGTCCGCGCCGCGCCGCTCCACTTTCTCCACGTCCAGTCCCTGCACAAAGAGAAGGAGATCGGGCGCCGCCGCAGTCGAGGAGACCAGTCGCCACGCCGATTCGCCCAGCGGCTCCGTTCCCGGATGCAGTGGGAAGCTCATGCGCGTCTCCCAGCCGGTCGGCGCCGCCGTCACGTTCTCCAGATGCACGAACAGAGCAGGACTGTCCCCGTCGATGCGATAGGTGCGCTCCTGCCGGTAGGCGCCCTCCGGCCCGGAGACGACCGTCTCGCGCATTTCGGCGCGATGCCCGCCGATGAGCGTAGGCTCAAAGCGGGCGCACTGGTTACTCGTGCGCGCGACCTCGATCTTGTCAAAAGACGCCGCCGCGCCCGAGGCGCGTTGCACGGACAGGAGCATCGTGTGCGCGCCCAGACTGGCTACGCTGAAACCGATCTCGTAGAGCGTTTGTCCCGGTGTGGGGAACCAGGTATCCACCAGGTCGCCGTCCACGGACACCTCTACGATGGCCGGGCTGCTGACGGGCAGGATGTGAACGCGCAGGACGTGCCGACCCGGCTGCGTGTTGATGGTGAACTCGATCTCCTGCGGCCAGCTGGGAGTGCTCTCATAGTTGATCTGCCCGGGAAAGCCCGCGGCCGTACTCCCCGCGACAAAGCGTTTCGAGTAGCCGCCCGAGCCTTTGAACTCGGCGTTGCTGTTGTCCAATTGTCCCAGCGAAAACACGACCGCCTCGGCGGCGATTTCCGTCTTCTCCGGCACAAGCGGGACGGCCGTCATGAAGCTGGGCGACAGGTCCAGTGCCGGGCGTGGCCGTTCGGTCGCGTGAAAGAAGGCCGTGCGCGTCGGATCATATTGTAGAATCCCACGATCCTCGCCCGCCATGCGCAGGAGGCGAAGGTAGTTGTTTTGGATAACGCCCGTATCCTGTGGATACGGCTCGGCGTTGGCCCACTCGGGCGGCACGTCGGCATAGCTCTGCTGCGACTTGGCGCGGAAGCCGTCCCGCCCCGTGGCGTGGAGACGGGTAGTGACGGCGCGGCGGCACGGCTCCATGGTCGCCACGTAAACGTAATCGCGAAACTCCGGCCGCAGCGTGGCCTCCGGCTCCCCAAGCCACCAGATGCCGGTATCGAGATAGAGCCGCACGCGCGCGAAGTCATCCATCTGGCGCACCAGCCAGTCGGGATACGAGCCTCCCCCAAACGTGGACCAGCTGCCCCAGACGGCATTGCTGGTGCGACGGTCGCGGCAGTCGGCCTGATTGCCGAGATAGAGCGGGGGATGGTAGAGGTAGCGGAAGCGGTCGCCAAAGCCGCTGGCGTGCACGCCGCCCACGCGGCCCCACGCGCATTGCCAGGTCCCCGTGAAATTGGGCGTGCGTCCGATCAGGGTTGCGGTGCTGTGGATATAACTACCAGGATTGTACATCCACGCGCGCTTGCAGATGTCGCCGGCCGTGTCGCTGTACCAACCCTCCAGTCCCAGTCCGTCCTGAGAGGCCTCGCGCCCGTAAAGAAGGCTGTTTTGCACCTCGCGCGCCTGCAGCTCGACGAAGCGCGGATAGATGTCCGCCGACAGCTCGTCCGACTGACGTTGCACGGGATCGGGATGATAAAACGTGTGGATGATGAAATCGCGTTGGTGCGCGTACTCGATGAGTTCGCGCGCCTTCTGCCAGCTCCAGGCCGGCCAGAAGGAGCCGCCCCAGTAACGCTGCGGGGGAGGGATGGGATCATCGGCTTCCCAGGCGAAGGGAAAGCCCTGCGACATGTCCGGCGGATAGAACTCGAGCAGGTTGCCGCCCCAGCGGCGCGGCTCGTCGATCAGGCACGTCTTGAAATGCCGGAGATCGACCGGATCGATGGGCACGCGCTGGTAGTTGATCGCTCCGAGCCACCCCCAGTGCGCCACGTAGGGCAGTCCCGGAAGGTCGCGATGGAGGCTGTGCGGCTGTGGGTGGACATGGGCAGGCGCGGCCATGCGCACGTCCGCATGCAGCCGGCTGGGCGTCTCCGGCAGCGCCCGAATGCTCGGCTCACTCTCGCCCGTCAGGTATTCCGCCACGTTGCGGAGAAAGCGGTGCAGGTTGGCGCGATGCGGATTGTGCCAGTAATCCTCCAGAAACAGATTGTGCGCGTAGCCCAGCACTTCGCCCTGGCCGACCGTCCAAAGGTTGACGGTTCGCAGGAGCGTCCCGTCCAGGACGCTGCTGCCGTTGTGGCGGAAGTAGCTGGCCAGCCACTGGGCGTTGATGGTCTGGTTTTCCCAGAAGCCGCTTTCCAGAAAGAAGGCATGGGCGCCCGCGATGTAAAAAGCTCCCGGATTGTGCTCGGAGGGTTGGAGGCCGGCGAAGATGGGGTGAGAGACCAGCGGTTTGAAACCCTGCTGCCAGAGCGGCGCCGAACCCGCTCCGCCGAAGAGGCCCTGGTCCATGCGGTTGGGATAGACCGTCTCCAGGCCCAGGTCGATGACCCAGGCTTCGGCGAAGCTGGAGAGAAAGAGCGCGCCCCCGCCCGAGAGATAGTTCTTGACGGCGTTGACGACCTGGGGCGAGCGCGCCTCGGCGGGCAGCTCCTTGGTATGGCAGGCCCATACCAGGAGATCGACGTCGGCGGGCACGCCCGAGGCGGTGATCTCCTCCCAGCTCAAAGTATCGGCGCCATAGAACTCCGCCAGCGACTCCCGCCCGGGCACGCTGGCGCCCATGAGCGGCGTGACCGCCGGATCCTCGGCCCACACCGCGCCGGCAATGACGATGAGCACGATTGAAACGATTCTTCTCATGGCGCTCCTCCCGTTGCGCAACGTCTCGTGCTGTCGCGCCGGCTTCCCGCCGGCTTGCGTGGAGGGCGTCCCGCCCCCACGCTTCGCGGCCTGTGCGAATATACGCCGGCGTTACTTGTGCCAGCGGCGCCACAGCTCGAGCGCGTCCCATTCGTCCACGGCGCCGTCGCCGGAGAGGTCCGGCGCCAAGGGCATCCCCTGCGATCTCCAGTAAAGGCCCAGCTCGAACAGGTCCGGCGCCCAACCTTCCCACAAGCCCACCACGGCGTAATCCCAGCCGGCGGTAAAGTGGTGATTCCCGCCATAGGCGCGCGGCCAGTCGGTCGACTGCGTGTCGAATGCGATAAAGAACCTCCCGCGCGGATCGCGGCCCACAGCGCGCGCCCGGTCGCTCCCGCTTCCCCCAAGACGCTGCCCTTCCAGCGGCACGCCGGTCTCGTTGAAAAGACAAAGCAAGAGGTCTTCCATGCCGCCGGGGCCGATCGGCTCGATCCAGGACGGCAGCGTCGTCGAGTTGGTCGTGGCCAAGGCGCGCAAAACTCCCGGCGCCTCGACCAGGAGATCGGCGGCGGTCTCGTCGCCCGGTCCGCCGAAATAACTGCACCACAGGAGGCGCCCGGCGGGACTCCAGCGCGCCACAAAGAGATCGCGCCCGCCGTTGTGTCCCGGGTCATAGCCGCCCGGCGTAGGCAGATCGCTCGAGTTCGTATCGCCCAAGAGGATCAAGCCGTCCCCGTCCCAGGCGAGGCGCTCGACCGACTCGTCGCCGTCG
This sequence comes from bacterium, assembly GCA_015075175.1. GTDB lineage: Bacteria > Hinthialibacterota > Hinthialibacteria > H5-UNCL2 > H5-UNCL2 > H5-UNCL2. The sequence continues at coordinate 229,014 of JABTUV010000002.1, read as the reverse complement.
CCGCCGAAAAAGGTGGACCACAGCAGTTGCCCTTCGCCCGAGAAGCGCGCCAGAAAGGCGTCCACGCCGCCGTTCTTGCAGGTGTCCGCGCCGCCCTCGCAGGGGAAGTCGTCCGAACTCGTGTTCCCCGAAACGTAGAGACTGCCGTCCGGGCCGGTACAGGCGGCGCGAATCTCGTCGCCCGCGCCTCCGCCCAGGTAGCTGCTCCACCGGCGGCTGCCGTTCCCGTAGGCGGCGACGAAGCCGTCACCCGCGCCGCGATACTGGGTGAAAACCGCGTTGGGCGTGGCGATGCCCGAAAAGGACGTCGTCCGCCCGCACAGATACTGCGTCTCCTGAGGGGAAACGGCGAAACAAGTCGCTTCATCCCGGCCTTCGCCGCCCAGGACGGTGACGGAAGTGGGAGGAAGGACCGGCGGAAGCAAGAGGAAGAATGCATCTCCGCCGCCGGGAAGTGAGTCTCCGGCCAGTCCGTAGGGAAACGCCGGCGAGTCCGTCCAACCCACGAGCCAGAGGCGCGCGCCGGCATCGGCGACCACTGCGGAAAAGCCGCCGCCGCTCCCGCTGGGGCTGGCGGAGAGAATCCGTCCGTAGGGGGAGAGCGACAGGACTTCCGCCTCCGCCTCTCGGCTAACGGCGACGACCAGAGTTCCCGAAGCCGAGACGGCCAGGCCCGCGGCGCCGTCGGCCCCGTCCCCACCGCCATAAAGCGTCCAGCGGTGGGAGGGCTGCGCCCCCGCCGCCAGGCATATTAACGTTAATAACAGCGCGGCAAACAAAAACCGCCCCGCCGTCCCGTCCTCGCGCCAACCCGGCGTCACCCTCCGCCTCCTGGTCGTCATGCCATGTTCCGTAAGCAGATTAATCATCCGGGGGGAGCAAGTAAACCCAAAAGCGTCCGGGGAATTGGAGCGCCGGATGGGGCTCGAACCCACAACAGCCAGCTTGGAAGGCTGGAACTCTACCAATTGAGTTACCGGCGCTCGGCGAAAGTGATTGTACACGAGCCGGGAGAAAAATCCAGCCCTGCCGAGGTGGGACAGTTACCACAAGGCGCGCCCCCTGCATTTCCACGTGGACCTGTCCGCCGGCCCGTCGCATGCTGCCGAATTGCCGGTGGGTCCTGCTCTCCGTCAACCAGGGGGACCGCCATGGTGCAAGCGAACCCCGGCTGGCCCAGACCGAACATCGGGTCGCACAGGCATTCCTGCCTGTGAATCGGGCCATCCGGCGGGGCGGTGCGCGGTGCGCACCCTACATTTCCACATGGACCTGTCCGCCGGCCCGTCGTATGCTGCCGAATTGCCGGTGGGTCCTGCCCTCCGCCAACCAGGAGATACGACGCTTCGATGCCTGCACGATTCAGCCCTGCTTCCTTCTCTCAGCAGTTTCGTTTCCTGCTGAGGGCCCTGCGCTACCGCAATTATCGCCTCTTTTTCATGGGCCAGGCGCTTTCCCAAGTCGGCACGTGGATGCAGTTCACAGCCATGGGGTGGTTGGTGTTTCGTCTCACCGATTCCGCGCAGGCGGTCGGTCTCGTCGCCTTCGCACGCCAGATTCCCATCTTTCTCTTCACCCCCTTCACCGGCGTTCTGGCCGACCGCTGGGACCGCCGCAAAATGCTCATGACCACCCAGTCGCTGGCCATGCTGCAGGCCTTTGCCGTGGGCGCGCTCACGCTTTCGGGACGCATCGATCTTACCCTGATCCTGATCCTCTCGGTGATTCTGGGACTCATCAACTCGGTAGACATGCCGGTGCGACGGTCGTTGGTGGTGCACACCATCGGCGACCGGGCGGACCTGGGCAACGCGCTGGCGCTCAACTCTTCGCTCATCAACGGCGGACGCGTGGTCGGCCCGACCGTGGCGGGACTCCTGATCGGCGTCTTCAAGAACGAGAGGCCTCTGCTTCGTCTTGAACGGAATCGCTTTCTGGCCGTCATCATCGCCCTGGGCTGCATGAAACTGGGCGCGGGGATCGAGGCGCGCCCCCAGACCCGCATGTTGCGGGGCGTCTTGGAGGGAGTCGGGTACGTGGCCCGCTCTCCCCACATCCGCACGCTGCTCATGCTCTTGGCGCTGGTGAGCCTTTTCGGCTTTCCCTACTCGGTCCTCATGCCCGTATTCGCGCGGGAAGTGCTGGGGCGGGGGCCGGAGGAGTACGGCATCTCAAACGGCGGCGTGGGCGTGGGGGCGCTTCTAGGTTTCATCTACCTGGCCTCGCCGCGCTCCCTACGGCCTGGAGCGGGTGATTCCCGTGGCTACCCTGATCTTCAGCCTGGGGCTGGTCGGCTTCACGCTCTCGCGCAGCCTGCCCTCTCAGTCGCCCCACGTTGGCCACGGGCTTCGGCATGATGGTGCAAAACGTGTCGATCAACACGGTACTTCAAAGCATCGTGGACGAAGACAAGCGCGGCCGGGTGATGGCGCTGTTCACGCTGTCCTTGATCGGGATGGCGCCGTTCGGCAACCTCTTGGTAGGCGCGGCGGCGCATCACGTGGGCGCGCCAGCCGCCTGCTTTGCCGGCGGCTTGATCTGCATGGCCGGCGGGCTGGTGTTCCTGTGGCGACTGCGGCGCCTGCGCGCGATCATGCTTCCCATTTACGAGAGCAAGGGCATCCGGCCCGGAACGTCCATAGAGAAGGCGACGAACCTACGAGCCTCGCCCCAGCCTTGGGAACATCCGCGAAGCGAAGGCGCGCATCGCGCCGCACGTGCATCGCACGCCTGTCCTCACCTGCCGGACGTTGGATCGCATGACGGGCGCGGAGGTCTTCTTCAAGTGCGAAAACCTTCAGAAGGCGGGCGCTTCAAGGCGCGCGGCGCGGTTAATGCCGTGTTCTCGCTGTCGCACGAGGAGGCCCTGCGCGGCGTGGCGACGCACTCCTCCGGCAACCACGCCGGGGCCTTGTCCTATGCGGCGGGCATTCGCGGCATTCCCGCGCACATCGTCATGCCGCACACGGCCCCAAAGTCAAGGTCGCCGCGGTGGAGGGCTACGGCGGCCAGATCACCTTCTGCGAGCCGACAGTCGCCGCGCGCCAGGCCGCCGCCCACGAGGTGGTCGCGCGCACCGGCGCGGTACTCATTCATCCTTACGACGACGACCGCATCATCGCCGGCGCGGCCACGGCGGCCCTGGAACTCTTGGAGGACGTCCCCGGCCTGGACGTGATCCTGGCGCCGGTAGGCGGCGGAGGACTCCTGTCGGGGACGGCGCTGGTCACGCATTACCTGTCGCCGGGAACGCGCGTGTACGGCGGCGAACCCGAGGCCGCCAACGATGCGGCGCGCTCGCTGCGTGTAGGACATATCGTGCAAAACGAGAAGAGTCCTGAAACCATCGCTGACGGCCTGCGCACCAACCTGTCGGAACGTACATTTGCGATTATTTCAAATCACGTCGAAGACATTTTAACTGTGAGTGAAGATGAGATATTATCCGCGTTGCGTCTGGTGTGGGAACGGATGAAGATCATGATCGAGCCGTCGTCCGCCGTGCCCGTGGCGGCACTGCTCAAGAACAGCGGCGTTTTCGCGGGAATGCGCGTGGGCGTGATCCTGTCCGGGGGAAATGCGGACGTGGCGCTGAGGGGAAAGGGATAGGACGCGTGGGACCGATGGGACCTATGAGACCTATGGGACGCGGGTCGACACAGCGTGCCCGTCGCATAGGTCCCATTGGTCTCATTGGTCCCATGGGTCCCATTCTACTTGCGCGCAGCGCCGCAGCCTGATAGCCTGCGCTCCACTTGTGTTCAAGAGGAGCACTGCCTTGCCGGAAGGTTTCATTCCTCCTCACGGCGGATACGTCAATCTGGCGTCCTATCAGAAGGCGCAGATTGTCTACGACGCCACGGTCTCTTTCTGTGAGCGATTCCTGGACAAGCGCGACCGGACGTGCGATCAGATGGTGCAAGCCGCTCGGTCCGGCAAGCAGAATATCGCCGAAGGCAGCCAGGCTTCCGGAACCTCCAAGGAGTCCGAGCTCAAGTTGACCAACGTGGCGCGCGCCAGCCTGGAGGAGCTCTTGGCGGACTACCACGATTTCCTGCGCACGCGGGGAATGCAGCTTTGGGAAAAGGGCAGCAAGCAGGCGTTGTACGCGCGGAGAATGGGACGTGGGACGAATGTGACCTATGAGACCTATCGCCCCTTTATCGAGAACCGGCCGGCGGAGACCGTGGCCAATATCATCATCTGCGTGATCCACCAGACAAACTATCTGCTGGATCGGCAGATTCGGCGCCTGGAACAGGACTTCCTGGAAAAGGGAGGCGTGCGCGAGGCCATGACTCGCGCCCGCCTCGTCGCGCGCGACAGGCAGCGAAGAGAAAAGGAATAGGCGCTATGGGACGGATGGGACCTATGGGACCTATGGGACGAGCGCGCCACGCTGCGCGTGTGTCCCATCGGTCTCATCGGTCCCATGGGTCCCATAGGTCCCATCGGTCCCATTGGTCTCATTCATCCCCGTCCCCCAGCGCCTCCCACACTCGCCCTACCGCGATCCCCGTCATGCAGCGATGGTCGATGGGGCATTCCTTCAACATGCAGGGTTGCCTGTAGGGTGAGCAGTCCACGTCCACGCGCACGATGACGTTCTTCTCGCCGAATGGACGCGTATTCTGATAGATGGTCGGGCCGATGATCGCCAGCACGCGCGCGCCGACGGCGTCGGCCACGTGCATGCCGCCGGTATCGATGGTGACGACCCACGCGCAGCGCGCCATGAGCGCCGCCAGTTGCCGCAGGTTGGTCTCGCCCGCGGTATTGATGAGCGGCGCGCCGGCCATGCGCGCGATCTCCTCAGTCAGGGCGCGTTCCGCCTGATTGCCGAAGAGCAGCACGCGCGCGCCGCGCTCCTCGACCAACCGCCGCGCCAGCACCGCAAAGCGCTCCGGCAACCAGCGCTTGGCCGTGCCGCCGACCGCCCCCGGATTCACGCCCGCGATCAAGTCGCCGGGATGCACACCGTGGCGTGCAAGGTATTCCTCCGCCCAGGACTTCTCATCATCCGTCAGGTAGACCCTGGGCCGATACTCCGGTCCCCACGCGCCTCCCGGTTCGACCAGATTGAGATAATAATGCACCATGTGCAGCGAGAGCGCTTGAGCGTCGCGTGGGCGGGCATCCGTCAGGAGAACGCGGCGGCCTTCGCGCGCGTAGCCGGCCCGCTCGGGGATATTCGCCCACCACGCCGAGAGGGCGGAGGAAAAGGAGTTGGGGAACAAGTAGGCGCGATCGAAGCGTTCGGCTCGCAGCGCCTGCCCGAGTTTGAACGGCGCCCACGCCCCTCGTTCGATGGGCAGGTCCAGAAAGCGCGTCACGGCAGGATGATGAAGCAGGATGTGGCGGTTGCCCGCGGGCGCCAACACGGCGATTTCCGCCCCGGGAAAGAGCTCCGACAGGCGTCTCAGCGCCGGCGTGCCCAGGACCACGTCTCCCAGCCAGTTGCTCATGCGCACGAGGAGCTTCATGCGCTCCAGCTAGCATAACAAGCCCCCCGCGGCAAGTGCGCCGCCATTCCGCGTTTGACAGGAGATCAGGCGGGCCATAAGCTGGCCCGGCCGTCGAATTTCCACGTCACGGGGACGGGATTCATGCCGCCGCGCGGTTCCTCATCCACAGGCAGTTGGTCGCACTGGTTGGAACGTGCGTGCATGGTGGTGATCCTGATGCTCATCATCGTCATGGCCGCGACCCATGGTTGGCTGCAGCGTGGTGTGCAGCGCCGGATCGCGCTCGCCAACCGCGCGCGGGCGACCAGCCTGCTGGCTTCGGAGTACGCTTGGATCATCTCCGATCCGGATGGGTCGCCCGACGGCCGGTCGCGCGATCTTCCCCTGGAACCCGCGTTGATCGCCGACCTGCCGGACGCCACCGGCCAGTATCGGCTCACAGCTACTTCCGTGCCCGGCTTATCCCACCTGACCTTGACGCTGCGCTGGACGGAGCGCGGTCGGCCCGTCCAGCTGGAGCATGAAGTCCTCGTGGCCGACCGGAGCGCGCGCCCATGACCGCCCTCTTGCGTCGGATCATCGGCAGGTTGCTCCGATGGGCGCCGGCGGCCGTCCTGATCGCGGGAGGCGTACTCGTCTGGCAGGCCCGCCGGGCGCAAGACTCGGCGGCATGGCAGTTGGGCGTGGCCCACACCATTCTGGAATTGGACGCCACCCTGCGCGCCGGCCTCGCCAATCTGGCCGCGGTCCATGCGCCCGCGGCGACGGACGAACTCCTGCTGGCGTTCCGCACGCCGGACGGCGCGACCCGCACCGCCACGTTGCGCACCGAGGGGCATCGCTTAGTCCTGTCCGGGGAAAATGCCGGTGAACCGTACTCCAACATCCTGGGCACGGCCAGCCGCGTCGCCTTGATCCCGCATCGCGTGCAGAGCCGCGAAGGGGTTTTCATCCGCGCGCTGTTCATTCCCGATCCAAACCTGGACGCGCCGGAGATTCTGCACGAGTTCTTCGTGGAGGCGCGGGGACGATGAGCCGGCGGCGGACGCTGCTCGCGTTCGTGCTTCTAGGTGCGCTGGCGGCAGAGGCCGCACTCTTATGGATGCAGGCCAGTCGCGCGCAACCGCCGGACTGGGAGCCGTGGTTCGCCGCCGGAGAGGCGCGGGCGGCGGCGGACTCGGGCCTCGCGGCCGCCCTGGCCCTCGTGGCCGCCCACCCCGAGCTGCTCGCCCGGCCCGACGCCGCGGAAGGCCCTGTGCTGGTGTACGAACCGGCCGACGACGATCCCTGGGAAGGCGCCCTTTGGCCGGACTTGAGACGCGAAATGCCTCCGGTGGCGTGCGGAAGTTACTTTTTCGCGGTATTCTTGGAGAGACCGGGCCGACTGCGCATCGAGGCGCTGGGGCGTACCGTGGGACCAGACGGCCAACCGGTCGAAATAATAAAACAGCAATTATAGAAATATCATCAGGATGCCCGAGGCTGCTCTGGGCAAGGTATTTAACTAACTGAAATATTTGCCATTGCCCAGGCCGCCTTTGAGCCGATTCTGGAGCGGAAAAGCGCACGATCAGGGTTGACAGGGTCGATCTCGTCGAGTAGATTCCGTCCAAGTCCGGCTTCCTACCGTGGGGGGAAGCTGCGTGTCAGACGATACGTGTGTGCGTCAAAACCAGGCCGGAAGGGAGGTGGGCAGGAGCGTAGGTCCGTGCTGATTGTGTTGTGTAACCTGCGGAAACTGTGCTACGCGAATGGTCCCAGGAGACGGCCGCGAGGCCCCTCCGGGAAAACACCCAAAGAAAGGGGATTGTGACGACATGAGTCGCTTCGCAACGATTCTTGCGGTGGCCGCGATGCTGTTTGCGGCCCCTGCGTTTGCCGACCTGAACCACATGGATCTGGGCGGCAGCCTCGACACCTACTACATCTGGATCCAGAACACGTTTGACTTCAACAGCGACGGGCTGTCCGATTACTACGGACCCGGCTCGGGCGACGACCAGGATGATTTCCTGCGCATGAACGCTCGGCTGTGGTTTGAGGCCGACCTGTCCGACGACGTGATGGTGCACATCGGCCTGGAGGCCGACCGCGACTATCAAACCGTGGACATCGGCGACTTCAATCGCGGCGGTTCCGAGAGCCTGGACGTGTTCGTGGAAGAGGCCTACGTGCAGTTCAGCCAGATTTACGACAGCGCCTGGACCTTCACGATGGGCCGCAAGTATCTGAACTTCGGCGACGATCCGAACAGCGAGGAAGCCTACAACACCTACTGGGGTCACGGCTTCATCCTTTCGGATGCGATCTCCACCAGCCCGCAGGATCTGGCCCAGATCGGCACGATCGATCGTGATCCGTTCGACATGATCCTGGCGACCGGCGACTTCAACGACTGGCTGTTGAACATCGGGTACGACAAGGCGGCGGAGACGCGCAGCATCGACGAGGATGCGGATGCGTGGTTCGTGTATTTGAGCTATCTGGGCCTGGAGACGGCGCAGATCGACGGGTACTTCACGTTCAACATGGTCGACGGCGACGGGTTCCTGGGCGCCAACGACCTGCGCGTGGATCAGTACATCGTCGGCTTGCGCGTGGCCGGTGACTTCAACGACAGCTTCGCCTACAAGGGCGAAATCGCCTACAACTTCGGCGATCTGGACGGCACCAATAACGTGCTGGCCACCAATGACAGTGAGGGCGACATCTCCGGCTGGGCGGCCCAGTTGGGCGTCCACTTCCATCCGGACGCGGACTACAACCCGGGGCTGGGCTTCATGTACACCTTCCTGTCGGGCGACGAGGACCTGGCCGAGCAGGCCGACTTCGACGGTTTCTTCGCGCCGTTCGAGGGCAAGGTATACGGCGAAATCGCCGACGTGTACGTGAAGACCAACATGCACGTCTTCAACCTGTACGGCGGTCTGGACCTGACCGACTCGGTGCGGCTGTCCTCGGCTCTCTACTACTTCCTCCTGCACGACGAGGATGAGGCCACCATTCTGCCCGGCCAGTACAGCACGATCGGCCCGGTCAGCCCGGTGACCTTCACCGATGACGACGGCCTGGGCTGGGAGTGGGACGTGATGCTGGACTACATGTTCAGCGAGGAAGTCTCCGCGCAGTTGGCGGCCGGCATCTTCTTCCCCGGCGACGCGATCGAAGGCTCGTACACGGGCTTCCAGAACGCGTTGGGCCAGAAGATCGGCGAGCTGAACGCCGACGACGAGGCGGTCTTCTTCCGCGGCGCCGTCAAGGTCAAGTTCTAAGCCGGTTCGACGGTTTCGAGCATGACGCTCTCGGAGGGAGCGCGGGCGACCGCGCTCCCTCTCTTTTTGACGGCCGAGGGCGGCACCCGGCGAAGGGACGCATAGCACCCAAAGGTCCCAAAAGAAAAGTACTTGACAATGCAAAGTGAATGCGCCAGGCTGCATCGTTATGGAAATCCATCGCGCCCTCTCGCAGATTTCGGAAATCCACGCGCACGTGTCCCGCGGCGAAGTCTACCGCGGATTCCGGTCGGTCCCGGTGGGACTGTCGGGGCTGTTGGCCCTGGCGGCCGCGGGACTCCAGCTGCGCATCTTCCCCGCCGACCCGTTGGCCTGGTTCATCGCCTACTGGACCGGCGTGGCCGCGCTGGGCGCCACCGTCGCCGGCGCCGGCATCGTCCACAGCTATCTCTTCCGTTACAGTGAGCGCGAACGCCGCACCACCCGGCGGGTGGTGGGCCAACTCCTGCCCGCCCTGTTCGCGGGCGTCCTGTGCACCGGCGTCTTTCACGCCCGCCAGCTGCCGGTGGAGTTCCTGCCCGGATTGTGGGCCATTCTCTTCGGCCTGGGCATCTTCGCCGCGCGCCCCTACCTACCGCATCGCATCGGCTGGGTGGGACTCTATTACGTGATCGCCGGCGTCTGGCTGCTGGCCGCGCCCGCTTCGCCGGCGGCGGTGGTCTGGGGGATGGGGCTGGTGTTCGGAGTCGGACAACTGGCCGGCGCCATGGTCCTCTACTGGAACCTGGAAAGGGAGAACAACGGTGGTAAGAAACCACAACGATGAGCGCCAGTCCGGGCGCTTCGCCTACGACGGCCTGGACCGGGTGATGCACGAGAAGGCGCGGTTGGGGATTCTGACCTCGCTGGCCACGCATCGGGAGGGGTTGTCTTTCAGCGACTTGAAGGAGCTGTGCACGCTGACGGACGGCAACCTGTCGCGGCATCTCCTGGCGCTGGAGGAGGCGGAACTGGTGGAAGTGAAGAAGGGGTTTGTGGGGCGGCGGCCGCAGACGCTGTGCCGCCTGACGCGGCGCGGGCGCCGGCGGTTTCTGGCCTACCTGGAGGAGCTGGAGCGGGTGGTCGCGGATGCGGCGGCGGCGCGAGCGAAATCGGCGGCGGAGGACGCCGCGCCCCTGCGCAAGGGCTGGTCGCCGGCATGACGGCGGCTCTTTTTTTTGAGGCTTTTACTTTGCTACGCAAAGTTATTGATTGACGAGAGGTCGAGGCGTCATGCGCATCATCAGGGCCAGGGCGATGGGATTCTGCTTCGGAGTGCGCGACGCGCTGGAGACGGCCAGGAGCGTCGCCCATCCCGAGCGCGTCGCCGTCTACGGGGAACTTGTGCACAACGAACGCGTGCAGGCCGAACTGGCCGAGCGCGGGTTCGCGGCCATGTCGGAGCGCGACCGGCAGCGCCTACCGGAGCGGCCGGAGGTGCTCATTACCGCGCACGGCGTCTCCGAACGCGAGCGGGACAGGTTGGTCGCGGCGGGCAAGACGTTGATCGACACCACCTGCCCGCTGGTGACGTACGTGCACCGCGTGGCGCGCGCGCTGGAGCAAGAGGGCCGGCTCCTGGTGGTGGTCGGCAAGCGCGACCACGTGGAAGTGCGGGGCATCGTCGGCGACCTGTCGCACTTCGTCGTCGTGGCCGGCCCGGGAGAGGTCGAGGCCTATACGGACCGTCGCATTGGCGTGATCGCCCAGACTACCACGCCGCCACGGCAGGCGGAGGCCGTGGTCGAGGCCGTGCGCGAGAGGAATCCCGCCGCCGACGTCAAGTACGTGATGACTAGTTGCCAGCCCACGCGCGACCGGCAACTGGCCGTGCTTGCCATGCTGCCATGGATCGAGGCGCTGATCGTGGTAGGCGGAAAGAACTCCAACAACACGAGGCAACTGGTGGACTTGGCGCGCGAGCAGCACGTGCCCGCTTACCACGTCCAAGGTCCTGACGACGTGGAGGCGGCCTGGCTGACGGGGCTGACCGTGGTGGGACTCACGGCGGGGACCTCGACGCCGGATGACGTGATCGAAGCGGTCCACGCGCGACTGGTCGAGCTGGCGCACGTCCATCCGTGGCGCCGCGCCGCGTCGTTCTGATGTGCCGCCGCGGCTCCAGATCGTAGCGCCGGCGTCCCGCCGACCAGCCGTAGCGCCGGCGTCCCGCCGGCTTGCATGGGGGCGTCTCGCCCCCACGCTTCGGACCAGTTACCTTTGGCAGCTCGAATCGTTCGACTTCTTGAAGAGGTTCATACGCCGCCGCTTTGCCTCCCCCCTTAACAAGGGGGGCGGATTGCGGCGCGCAAGTCTGGTCGTTGAAAGTCAATAGCCGCGATCGGAAAGTCTACGCCGGACCTCTTGGCGCGTGGGTGATCCCGTTGGACGCCGACGAGTTGTCGCACGTGGAGCTGGCGCTGCTGGCCCAGGGCGACAGGCTGGGCCTGCATGGCCGACTGGAGACGATCCTTCCCGAGACGGGCCTGGCCGCGCGCCGTCTGTGCGTGGGGATCGCCCTGCCCGAGCGGGTGCAACTGTTGTCGCTGGAAGGTCCCGTCAGCCCCGCGCCCGGCGCAACCTGGAAGCTGCCGCCCGACTTCATCGGCAAGCCGTACCTCTTCTCGCGCGCGTTTCACAAGGGCGAGGGCATGAAACTCGCCGTGTCGTACAAGGAACCGGTGAAACCGTAGTCGTAACTCAGGGGTGCTCCGACGAATGTCAAGGGAGTTACACGTTGAATGACCACCGGAGAAAGATAAGCCGAGTCCTCGAAAGGACAAAAACCGAGTCCTCGAGTAGCGCCGAAGGCGCGTATCGAGAGGACGCCGCCTCGCTGCCGCCCGCCGTTGAGCGGCGTTCAAATATAAACTTCATAAGACAGGAGTTGATCCCATGAACGTCACACGTCTTATCGCCATCGCCTGCATCTTCGCTGCGACATCCGCCGGTTGGATCATCCTCGGCACGTCTACCCAGCTGCGCTCCATCAACTTCGGCCAGCGCCTGAGCGGAAAGGTGGAAGACCTCTACGGCGCCCGGCTGCTGCAGGGCGCGCCGACCTTTGCGGTGCAGATTCCGGGGACCGAACAGGTCCGCTGGCTCATGCCGGTCCAAAACGACATCAAGGTTAGTCTTGCAACCGACTACCGCAAGAAGGGCCTCCTGTGGTATCCGACGTACAAGTGCTCGTTCGACGGCGCCTACACCATCGTCAACAGCGAGGACGTGACCCAGAAGGTGCGCATCCATTTCAACTTTCCCGCCAAAGGCGGGACCTACGACAACTTCGCCATCATGGTGGACGGAGCGCCGCTGTCCGTCCCCATCAACACGCACGAGGGCGTCGGCGAAATCGTCGAGCTGCCCGCCGGCGCCACGCGCACGTTCTCCGTTCGCTACGACACGCGCGGGCTGGGCGAGTGGCGCTATCAAGTCGACCCCAACGTGGGGCGCGTGCAGAACCTCACGCTCGCCGTGGCGACCAATTTCACCAACTATGACTATCCTGAGGGCGGCTGGTCGGCCACCACGGCCGACAAGTCCGGCGGCGGCATGATGCTTCTCTGGAAGACGACGGACCTGATTACCGACCAGGACATCGGCGTGATCGTGCCCGAAAAGCTCAACCCCGGCCCGCTCACCAGCCGCATCACGTTCTTTGCGCCGGTATGCCTCTTGTTCTTTTTCATCCTGGTGATGACCATCAATATACTCTACGAGATCAACATCCATCCCATGCACTACCTGTTCGTGGCCGCGGGATTCTTCGCGTTCCACCTGCTGCTAAGCTATCTCGCGGGCGTGGTGAACATTCACGTATCTTTCATTATTTCTGCGATCGTGTCGGTTGTCCTTGTGACAAGTTATCTTTCCGCCGCGTTGCAGGGGCGGTTGCCGTGGAAAGTCGCCGTCGCCGGGCAACTGTTCTTTCTCGTGCTCTTTTCGTATAGCTTCTTCCTCAAAGGCATCACAGGCCTGACGGTCGCCATCGGGGCGGTCGTCACGCTGGCCGTGCTGATGCGGGTGACGGCGCACGTGGACTGGAACGAGGTGTTCGCGCGCAAGGGGTCGAATCTGCCGGTGCAGGAGGCGAAGGAGGCGACGCATGTAGTCTCCGGATAGGCGTATGCTGCGTTTCTTCGCCGATACCCTTGCCGACGCCCGCACTCTCGTCCTGGCCGGCCCGCCGCTCGCGTCTCTCCAGACGCACCGCACGGTGTCGTAGCCCGCCCCTGACGGCCGATAGCGAAATCCTCCTCCAAGAGAAACCTAAGGCGAAATCCAAGGGGAGACGGCGACTGGCACTCAGTCCCACACTAACCGGGGGGGGGAGGATTAACATGCGCAGGCATGGGACGGATGGGACCTAGGGGACCTTTGGGTACGCGGGGTGCGGCAGCAAGCAGCCGCAGTCCAGACGCTATTCATTGGGTTTCATTTGAGTTACAATTCCCTGTAAGCTATCTCTCAGCTGCGTTCGTCTTCCTTGTCAGTGAGACGGACGCATGACGACCGACGTGGGTTGCCTGATGGAACAAGCCTTGACCTGGAGCCTTCCCACCGTGGCGTGCGACGACAGCGAGCTGGCCCGTGCCGCCGCGCGGGGCGACGAAGCGGCCTTCGTGCGCTTGGTCTCCCGGCATCGCCGGTTCATTTACAACCTCGCCTACCGCGTCGTCCTGTCCAGCGAGGACGCCCTGGACGTGACCCAGACGGTGATGCTGCGGCTGGTGGAAAAGATCGGCAAGTACGACGGGCGGGGCGCGTTCAGGAGCTGGCTGGCGACCATGGTCACGCGCGAGGCCATCAACCACCTGCGCCGTCCCAGCCGGCGCGAGGACGTGGTAGACCCCGAGTACCTGGCGGAGATGTGCGCGGAGGGACAGGTCGCGGGAGAGGAAGCGCGCGGGGCGGTACTCTCGGAGCAGCGGATGGCGGCGATCCAGCGGGCCATGGTGCATCTTTCGCCGCAACAGCGCGCCATCATGGCGCTGCGGCTCTTTTCCGAGCTGGGTCCGAAGGAGATCGGAGAGCAACTGGGCCTGCCGGCGCGGCAGGTGCGCAGCCAGATCCACCGCGCGGTGGAACGCTTACGCCGGCTCTTACGCGGCAAGCTGTAGTTGCGCAGCGTGCTGCGCATGTGGACTGCGGCTGCTTGCCGCAGCTGCGGGAGCAGGCATTTGCACAGCGGAGGGCGCGGCAGCAAGCAGCCGCAGTCCAAACAAGCGTACCGCCGGTACGAGAGAGAAAGGATGCAACCATGACCAAACGACGCAGCCGGCAGGAGGAGATCCTCGCCTACCTCTGGGACGAGATGGAGGAACGCGAGCGGGCCGCCTTTTCGGCGCGGCTGGAAGAGGACGCGAACTTGCGCGCGGAAGTGGACGAGACGCGCGAGACGCTGGCGCGGGTACAGGCTTGGATGGTAGCGCCCGCTCCCGGCGTGGAGGCCGCCCAGGAGCTGCCCGTGCCGATGTTGCGCGAGAACCTGCGCGCGTTGCGCCCGCGCCGGTGGATGCGCCGCGTGCGGCAGGCCGCCGGCATCGCCGCCGTTTTCGTCTTCGGCTTTGCGCTCGGCTACTTCGCCCAGACGGCGGAGATCATCCCCCCGCCGAAGCTGGAAGTGGCGGAACCGACTTACCCGTCCGCTCTGGAGGCGGCGCGCGTGCGCTTCGCCCGCCAGGAGGACGGCCGCCTGGTCATCGGCATGGGCGAGAACAGCGTCTGGGTGGTGGATCGGCGGTTCCAGTTGGCGGCGTCGGAGGTCGAGTCGGCCACCGGCGAGCGAACCTAGGCGCGTAGCGCACGTTCTCCACCTCTCCCTCAGGGAGAGGTCGGCGCGAAGCGCCGGGTGAGGGGGAGAGTGCGGCGTGGGTCCTTCCCCCTCACCCCAACCCTCTCCCTCAGGGAGAGGGGAATTCATCTCTCTCGTTGGGAGAGGTGAATACTCGCTCGCCCGCAAGCGTTGGCAGAGGAGGAGACCATGAATACATTCATCCTTCGCGGCATTCTGACGGGCCTGCTCTTGTGCGTCGCACCGGCGTGGAGCGCGGATGCTCGCCCACCCAACGGCGATTCGCCGCACACCAACCGCGCCGACTTCGAGCGTGACTATCAGACCTCCCTCAAGGTCTATCGGGTCGAACGTCTCACTTCGACCACCGCCAAGGCGTTGTTGGACCCCGAGCTGCACACCTATCTGTTGGTCGAAGGCCCTCCCGCACACGTTCGGATTCAGTCGGCGACCACCGGTCCGGTAGTCGGTCCAAACGACAGCGTTTTCTTCAAAGTCGAAGAATCCATCATCGCCGACGAGAAGGCCAATGCCCTCGTGGTGACGGCGATTCCTTCCACGCACGAGCGTATCACCAAGCTCTTGGCGCAACTGGAGGGCATGTTCGAGCAGCAGGCCGCGGCGGCGGAGCCGACGCGCTACCGCCTGCAACTGGCGCTCTTGGAGGGTGTGCCCGCCGTGGACAGCGGCGTTCCAAGCGCGCGCTACAGTGGCATGGCGCAAACCCGCCGGTATCAGACCGCCGACATGCGCATCGTCGGGGCCGCGACCGGCGCGCAAGTGGTCTCCACCACGCCGGCGGATACGATCGTGGTGCAACGCAGCCGGGCGGGCCTGGAGGCGCGCGTTCCCGATTTCGTCGCCAACGACGAGGACGTCGTGACGGCCTTGGCGCGACTCTCAAGAGACGCGGGC
Organism: bacterium; assembly: GCA_015075175.1. Taxonomy (GTDB): domain Bacteria; phylum Hinthialibacterota; class Hinthialibacteria; order H5-UNCL2; family H5-UNCL2; genus H5-UNCL2. The sequence continues at coordinate 213,565 of JABTUV010000002.1, read as the reverse complement.
GTGACCATCGTGGTGAGTCCGCGCGTCCAGGGCAAAACCACCATCAATATGAAGGGCGCCAGCGTGCGGCAGATTCTGGAGGTCGTCCTGCCTCCGCTCAATGCCACCTATCGGGAGAGCGGCGGCGTGGTGCACGTTCTGTCCAACCCGGAGCTGCTTCTGGACAGCCCGCCCAGCAGGGAAGAGTCCATGGCGACGATGAAGCGCTATGGTCTGTCCGAAGAGGAGCTCCGCACCTTCGGGCTGGCGGGCGTGCGCGAGCTGGGCAGCGGCATCGTGGACCTGGCCGCCGAAGCCGGCCGCGCCGGGCGCGCGAGATTGGCGCTGACCGACGCCTACCAGGGCGAGGTGCAGTATCTGGAAGTGCGCAAGCCCTACCTCATCGTCAAGGGCTACCTCCACGAGAGCGCGGGCGGCAAGGTGCTGGTGGAAAACACGCTCTATCTCAAGCAGGGTCAGCCCAGCGTACTCGGACTCACCAACCTGCGCCAGGCGCTGATCCTGGTGGTGAGACTGGGCGCGCATCGTAGAGATCCAATGGGACGTATGGGACCAATAGGACGGACGCGCGTTGCGTTCGACGCATCGGGCAGGCCACGCAGTGACGCCGGCCGCCTATGGAGTGCGGCTGCTTGCTGCCGCATATCTGTTACCGCCACAGCACCTCCCAGACTTTGGCGATCAGGTTCTGCGGGGTGGGGTTTCTGCAGGAAGCCGGCCAGTTGGCGTCGCTGAAGCGGCTGGTCGCCTCGCGCTCGTCGTAGCCGCTGGAGGATGACGCGCACGCCCTCGCGGATGCGGCGCAGCGCGGCGAAAGTCGCCGCCCCGTCCATCTCCGGCATGGTCATATCCAGAAGCACGATCGACACGTCCGCGAAGTTCTGGGAGTAAAGCTCCACCGCCTGCCGGCCGTCTTCGGCGCAGAGCACGAGAAAGCCGGCCTTCTCCAGCGCCTGGCGGGCCACGTCGCGCACGTGCGCCTCGTCGTCCACCACCAGGATCACGCCCGAGGCCGCCAGCGGCAACCGGCCCTCGCGATCCTGTGAAGATTCCGTTTCCACCGGCTCGGCGGCGGGAAACAGCACCCGGAAGGTCGAGCCGCGCCCCGGCCGGCTGTCCACGCGGATGGCGCCGCGATGGCCCCGGATGATGCCCAAGACCGCCGCCAGCCCCAACCCGCGTCCCGTGAACTTGGTGGTAAAGAACGGGTCGAAGATGCGCGCCAGCGTCGCCTCGTCCATCCCCTTGCCCGTGTCGGAGACCTCCACGAAGGCGTAGCGGCCGGGGGCGACCTCGCCCGTCAGGTAGGCCCCGTCGCCCGCTTCCGGCCCGATCAGCGTCTCGCCGGTCGAGAGCGTGATCGTGCCCGCCTGGTCCTCCAGGGCGTCGGAGGCGTTGGTAATCAGGTTCATAACGACCTGCCGGAGTTGCGTGGCGTCGGCCCGGATGGGCGGCACCTGCTCGGACAGCCGCAGATCGAGCGTGGCCTTTTTGGAGATCACCGTCCCCAGGAGACTGACCATTTCGCCCACGATCTGCGAGAGATGCACGGTCGTAACCACGAACTTGCCCTTGCCGGAGTAGGCCAGCATCTGGCTGGTGAGTTCGGCGGCGCGCTGGGCGGCGCGCTCGACTTGCAGGAGATTGCGTCGCACTGGCGAGTCCGGCGGCAGCTCCAGAAGCGCCAGGCCCGCGTTGCCCAGAATCCCCATGAGGAGGTTGTTGAAGTCGTGGGCTATCCCTCCCGCCAGCACCCCCAGGCTCTCCAGTTTCTGAGCGTGCTGGATCTGCGCCTCCAGTTGGCGCTCTTTCTCCTCGGCGCGCCGGCGTTCGGTCACGTCCAGGAGCGCGCCCAGAATGGCCGGCCGGCCCTGGTACTCGGCGCGGTTGCCTTGGACTTCGACTTCGATTTCGGTTCCGTCCTTGCGAATGCCGGTAAAGCCGTAATGAATGCTCTCGAGCTCGCCCTCAAGGCGGCGTCGGATGTTCTCCTTGACGCGCGGCCGGTCCTTTTCCGCCGTCAGTGCATCCACCGACACGCCCGACAAGAGCTCCGCCTGGGTGTAGCCGAAAATCTCCGCCAGCTTGGGATTGACGTACACGAAGCGGCCGTCCTGGATCATGTAGATGCCCGCCAAGGTCTGCTCGACCAGGGTGCGAAACAGTTCCTCGGCCTGGCGCCGTTCGGTGATGTCGCGGAGGATGCCGACCACGGCGTGGATGCGGCCGGTCTGGTCGTAGAGGGGCATGTTCTGCTGCTCGGTCCACAGGAGGCGGCCGTCGCGGGCCAGCAGACGAAACTGGGCGGGTTTCTCCAGCTCGCGGCGGGTACGCCAAAGGGTACGAAAACGGCGCCGGTCGTCGGGATGCACCAGCTTGGTCGGCAGGAGCGGGTCGGCGTAGAACTCGGCGGGTGCATACCCCAGCAGGGCGGCGCAGGAGGGGCTGACATACTCGAAGCCCGGCCGCGGATGCAGGCGAAAGCGATAGACCACGTCGCGCGCATGGTCGGCCAGCAGCCGATAGCGCTCCTCGCTGGCCTCCAGCTCGCGTTGCGCCTTCTGGAAGTACGTGAGCAGCATGCCCACGGCCACGAGCATCCCCAGCATGGCGCCGGCTTGGTAGGCGACGGGAGAAAGCGTGGGCAGGCGGTTCTCGATGTAGGGCAGGGCCGCCTTCTGCACGCCCCAGACGATGAAGGTCCAGCCCGTAAGCAGTTTGCCCGCCCCCGACAGTTGCCGATGCGACAGGAAGGCGTAACCCGTCGTCAGGTAGATCAACGACAGAAGCCCGCAGACGGGCAGAATGGTGGAATAGAGCGGATAGCCGGCGGCGTGCATGACCAGAAGCCAGGTCCCCGCGGCCACGCCGCCGTAAGTCCAAATGCGCCGCATGGGCCGCTGCAGGAAGAGATACGTACCGTACAGAAGCAGAATGCCCGCGGCCAGCGTGAAAGCCTGACCGGCGACCTCCAGAAGTTCCGCTCCGGGCCGATAGCGCAACGCCGCAGCTTTGAAGGGGAAGCGCAGACTGTACACTACCCAGCTATAGGCCCAGACGGACAGGAACGGCGCCCGGTCGCGCCGCGACAGGTAGAGATAGACGATCGTCAGCACGATCGAGCCGATCATTCCGGTCGTTATGGAGGCCACGAGGGTAATCACGCCGTTCTCTCTTCGTCGGGTCGGAAATGATCGGCGCAGAAGACCGGGCGCCGCAGATGCTCCTCGTATATATTTTCCGGCGAATTCATGCCGAATGCAACGTTCGGGAGGGCTTGACTGCGCAGAATCCCCGCAGCCTCCCCTTGTTAAGGGGGGAGCCAAGGCCGTATTCAGGTAGTCCGCCGCATCCAAGTTGCCCTTCGACTTCGGCCTTCGGCCTTCGCTCAGGGCCTTCGGTTTCTGGTTTTTGTTACATCCGAGCCGTCGGGAGAACCCAACCCGGCAGCCCCGAGTACTGGCCCATTGACCCAGCCCGACAGCCCTGAGTAGGATGGTCTGAAGCGTGCGAAAGACCTATGTTCACGCTGGAAGCCTGCTTCGCTTCAGGCCCTCCGTGTCGAAGGGCGGCGTGCAGTGCGCCCAGTCCCCGCGTACGCTTTATCCCCCCCAGCCCCCTTTGTTAAGTTAAAGGGGGAGGTACATAAGCCCCTTCCCTGCCCCGGCGCTTGTGGCTACATTGCCGTCAGGAAGGCGCAGCCCTTCCCTACCTTGACCGTGGCGGGAAGGTGGTTCATGGCCAACGTGGCGCTCGTGGATCTGCTCTTCCACTGGCCGCCCACCGGCGGCTCGTGGGTGGACCTGGTGCAGATTGCCCGCCGACTCCTGGCCGACGGCCACCGCGTGCGCCTCTTTTGCCCCAGGATGACGCGCTATTTCCCGCGCGGACAATACCGGGACTTTCCCACTTTGGCGGTGGAGACCCTCCCCGTGTCGCCGTCGCGGTATCGTCCGCGGGTATTGGGACCCAGATTGCGCGCCGCCCTCGACCGATTCGCGCCCCACCTGGTCTTTTTCGGCGACGGCTACCACATGAAGCCGGCTCTCCTGCCCTATCTCTCCCATCATCCCACCATCGTCCGCTTCTATGCGCATGAAGTGGTGTGCGTCAACGTACGGCACTACCTGTTTCGGGAGGGGAAGGTCTGCCCGGACGGGAACTTCCTCACCGACCCCGCCCGCTGCCATCGCTGCTACTTTCCAGGGGCGCTGGACGTGCTGAAACATCGGGCCGCGATCGCGCTGGGGCTGCCGGACCGGCGCTGGGCCTTGCACCTGTCGCACGAGTATCTGTATTCAGGGGCGGGGACGGCCGCATACCGGCGCGATCTGGTCGGTTGGCTGCGGCAGGCGCGCGAGCTGATTGTGTACAATGCGGCGCAGGCGGAGCGTCTCTCCGGCATCGGCGTGCCGGTACACTGCGTGCCGTCGGGAGTCGTCACGAAGCGCTTTGCCGGCGTGCCGCTGCCGGAGGTTAAGAGCGACCGGCCGCTGCGCGTATTGCTGGCTGGACGGGCCGAGGACCCCCTCAAGGGATTGTCGGTCCTCTTGGCGGCGGCGGAGGAGTTGCAGCGTCGCGGGATCGCCGTCGAGGTCCACGCGGGAGGCGATGTCGCGCGCCGACCCGGCCTCGTTGTCGTTCCCTGGCGGCGGCCCGAGGAACTGGCGTCGCTCTACGCCGGCGTCGACCTCGTGGTCGCCGCGTCGCTGTGGGAGGAGCCCTTCGGCATCGCGGCGGTCGAGGCGATGGCGGCGGGGCGGCCGGTCGTCGCCAGCAATCTGGGAGGCCTGTCGGAGATCGTGGCGGACGGCGAAACCGGCGCGCTGGTCCCAGCCGGCGACGCCATCGCGCTGGCGGATGCGATTGCCGTCTACGCCGCCGATCGCGCGCTTCTGGCCGAGCACGGCCTTTGCGCGCGCCAGCGCGCGACCGGTCTCTTCGACTGGGAGCGCGTGTGGGGCGAACGCCTGGCGCCCATTCTGGCGCCGTATCTGGCGTGAGCGACAGGACGAATAGGACCTATGGGACCTATGGGACCTATGGGACGCGCAGCCACGCCCCTATCCCGCTGCCCCACCCCGCCCGCCACCCCAGCTCGTCGCCCGCGCCAGCCCGCCGCCCCAGCCCGCCGCCCCACCCCTTCTTTCCCCATCCTGTCAATCCCGTAATCCCGTCAAAACTCCATCCCGTCCATCCGGTCGTCTGCCGCGCAGCGGAAACCGGCGAACGGCGCGCGGTCGCCCAGGTAGCGCGGGGCGCGGTAGGCGCTGCGATAGATCGCCGGACTATGAAAGTACTTCCATCCTCCCCCGCGCAGGATGCGGAACTCCCCCGTGGCCGGTCCTGGGGGATCGCTCGTCGGGCTGTGCGCGTAGTAGCGGGCGTCGAAGGGATCGGCGACCCACTCCATGGCGTTGCCGCAGAGGTCGAGAATTCCGAAGGGGGAAGCACCGGCGGAAAACGAGCCGCGCGGCGCGCTCTGTGCATATTCATCGGGCGACAGCTCGACCGGCAGGTTGGCGCGCGTCGCCTCCAGTATCCCTCCCCAGGGATACATTAGTCCCGTCGGTCCACGCGCCGCATACTCCCACTCGGCCTCCGTGGGCAGACGCTTGCCGGCCCATCGCGCGTAAGCCGTCGCGTCCCGCCAACTCACGCCGACCACGGGATGTTCGTCCCGCCCGAGTACCGGATCGCCCGCATACTCCGCCGGCCGCGCGCCGGTCGCCGCGACGTACTTCCGGTATTGCGCGTTGCTGACTTCATACTGATCCAGCAGAAAGGCCGAGACGCTGGTGCGATGTTTCGGCGTCGCCGACAGATAGTCCTCCAGCCGCGGCGCCGGCCATCCCGCGGCCTTGAGATTTTGCGCCCACAACGCCGTGTCCTCCTGCCAGGCGGCGCGGGCTTCTTCCTCCGTCAGTCCCATTTCAAACGCGCCGGCGGGGATGCGAATCATCGGGGAGCCGTCCTGCTCCCAGATCACGATTTCGGGCGCGGCCTGTCCCGCCGCGATTCGCGCGCAATTGATTACGAATTGAAAGAACGCGATGGCAGCCGCCGGTCTCATGTCTTCGAGCATGTCGCAATCCCCCGTGTCCTTTCAAGTTCCGACTTTACGCCATTTCGGCACGACTCTGGTATGGCTCCGCCGCATCTAACATGCGGAGGCAGACCATGCACGGCGATGAACATCCCCTGGACGACCTGATCGATTACGCGGCGCTCCTGGAGTCGGTCGAAGTCCCCCTGGACAGCCGCGAAGTTCCCTACGACCCTGAGATTCTGGAGCGGTTGGTGTCTGAAAACGAGATGGTGCAACGCTACCTTGAGATGCAGAAGGACAGCGACGGTTGCGGGCGGCGGGGGGAGCTCCTGAAGGAGCGCGTGGCGGAATGCGCGCGGCGGATTCTGCCGCTCAAGGAGAAGCTATGCATCCTGGCGCTGCTATCCACCGGCGGCTCGATCCGGGACGTGGGGCGGATGCTGGGCGTGCCCAAGGACAGCGTGCGGCGCGCGCTGGCGCGCGCGACCGAGAAACTGGCGGCGGTACTCTCGCCCGACCAGCCGCTTTTGCCCGGCGGGGAGAAGGTCCAGGACGCGCGTCTCCATTTCGTTGTAATCAAGGACGAGTCGGCGGCGGAGCGGCTGCAGAAGTTCCTGCGCCGCCATCCCGCGCGCTGCCTGTCGCACGCCTTCGACGAGGGCGGCGTCTTGACCGTCTGCGTGCTGGTGGAGAAACGTTGATGGGAACGGAAGGTTGTGATATGTACCGGCAATGACGATACGACGTTTGGTCTTGACGTTTGTTCAAGTGTTCCTGTACCTGGCCGGGATTCCTGGTTTGACGCCGGTTTTCGCGGCGGGGACGGTCGAGGCGCGATTTCTTTACGAAGACCGCGTCTTTGCGGCGACCGGCTGGACGGGGGCGCTGGTCGAGCTCCCCATCCGCGGCGCGCGCGCGGTGCTTGAGAACGGCAGCGGCGTCTCGCTGGACGTAAAGACCACCGGCGAGGATGGCGGCGTTACGTTCACCCATCCCGGCTCGGGCTCGCAACTGGTGCGCGTGCGCGTGGAGGCCCGCCATCCCGAGGGGTGGTTTCGCGTAGCGCGCAACAGCGGCTCCACGTATTCCGCGGTTTCCGCGCTCACGACTTACGACCTGGACGGCGGCGCCGTGATCGAAGTGGTCGCGCTCTATCGCGACAACGGCCAGCGCAGCGTGGGCGGCGCGTTCAACATCTACGACATCCTGCTGTCCGGTTTCACCATGCTGCGGGAGCTGGACGCCGCACTCGCCTTTCCCGCGCTGACCGCCTACTGGGAAGTCGGGTCGCTGGACGGAACGTACTACTCCAGCAACGCCCTGCACATTCTGGGCGGGTCCGACGACACCGACGAATACGACGACGCCATCATCGCGCACGAGTTCGGCCATTACGTTTCGGACGCCTTCTCACGCGACGAGTCGCCCGGCGGCCAGCACTACCTCAACCAGGAGTATCGTCTCACGCTCTCCTGGTCGGAGGGCATGGCGCACTATCTTTCCAGCCTCTTCCGGGGCACGCCGGTTCATTTCGACAGTTACGGCGACGTGGACTACCTGGGATTCAACCTGGAGGAGGCGTCGGTGCGCGACGAGGCGCGCGACAACTTCGCGGTCGCGCCGGGAGCGGCCTGCGAGCTGCGCGTGGCCGCCGCCCTCTGGGATTGCACCGATCCCATCGACGACGATCCCATCCAGATTCCCGCTACCGACTTCTGGACGCTCTTTCATCTCGACATTCCCGCCATGCCCTCACCCATCAACATGGAGTCGTTCTTTCTGGCCTGGCGCGCGCGCTGGGGCGCGCGCGCCGACTGGCCGGACTTTCCGGCCACGCTGGCGGGCCAGTCCATCTTCTACTTCTCCGACGGTCTGGAGCAGAACAACAAGGTCGCCGACGCGACCGACGTGGCCGCCGGCGCGCGCGCCGGCACGCTCACCTTATTCGACGCGGGCGACGAGGACTGGTTCTCCGTGCCGGTGGTCGCGGGCGGCCGCTACGTCTTTCGCACGCACGACCTGCACAACGGCGCCGATACCGTGCTGACCCTCTGGAACGAGTCGGCCACGAGCAAGCTGGCCGAGAACGACAACAGCGGCGAGCGCGACGCGCTGGGACGGCTGCTCGGCAATTCCCGCATCGGCTGGACCGCGGATCGCACCGGCAGTGTGCGATTGCAGGTGCGCCACGTGACCACGACCTACTCGGCGCGCTACGGCAGCTACCTTCTCTCCGCCTATCGCAGCGCCGATTTCGACGGCGACAACGACGTGGACGAAGACGACTTGGCGGCGGCGGCGGCGGCGCGTCCCGACTTCGACCTGGACGGCCGCCGCGACTACCGCGACTGGTTCGAGCTGGCCGTCCATCGCTTGAGCGGTCCCTGACCCCTATCCTCGCGTGGGAGCAGCCACCAACGTGAAGAGCAGAAGCAACATTCACCTGTCAGACGTGCAGGCGGTCTATTCCGGGCCGGAGGGCGACTTGTGGGAGCTCGTGATGGGCGAGCAGATCCACATCGGCGGATTCGCCTCGTCGTTGGACCTGGCGGAGCGCGCGGGCGTCGGCGCGGGCATGGCCGGCGTGGACCTCTGTTGCTGCACGGGGGCGGGGATGCGTTTTCTCGTGCGCTATCGAAACGTGGCGGCCATGACGGGCGTGGACGCCACCGCGCGCGCGTGGTGGAACGCGGGCGCGCCCGCGTCGCTGCGGAGGACTGTCCGAACGCATCACCTTTGTGCTGCGCGACGTGTGCGACAGCGGGCTTCCCGACGGTTGCGCCGATTTCGTCTGGGGCGAGGACGCCTGGTGCTACGTCGAGGACAAGGGCAGGCTGGTCGCCGAGGCGGCGCGCCTGGTGCGGACCGGCGGCGTGATCGCGTTCACCGACTGGCTGGAAGGACCGGGACTCTCCGACGCCGAGGCGGACCGGCTGCTTGCGTTCATGAAGTTCCCCGGCATCCTCACGCTGGACGATTATTCGGAGCTCTTGAGAGGCGCGGGTTGCACGGTCGAGACGACGCTGGACACGGGCCGCTTCGCCCCGCGTTGATCTCTACCTCAACATGCTGTCGATGCAACTGACCTACGACGCGCTCAAGTGATCGGCTTCGATCAGGCCCTCATGCGCGGGGCGATGGGGGCGGAGATGGCGGAGATGCAACGGCTGGCCCACGAGGGCAAAGGCTCATCCAGGGCTGGTCATCGCGCGGAAGCCGTAGCCTCCCTCTCCCTCGGCGAGAGGGCTACGAGTCGTAGTTGCGCAGCGTGCTGCGCTCTGCCGCCCCCTCTCCCTCGGGGAGGGTTGGGGAAGAGGGGCGACTCATTTTAACGTACCGGCCTCCACGCCGGTGTAATTCTCCGGATTGTGCGCTTCGCCGTGGCAGTTGCTGAAGTAACACGAGCCGCGGTTGGTCCCCGTGTCCCGAAAAAGCGGTCGAGCGTCTGCGCGCCCAGCGAGAGTTCAGGCTTTCTTCACCGGATAGGCGAGCTGATCAGCCCGTCCTCGCCCGCGTCATAGCCGGCGTGCACGTCGTGGCAGATGATGCAACTGGCGCGCTCGCCCCGCACGTGCTTGTCGTGGCGCGTGCCGAAGGCGTTGTTGGCGTTGGCCCCGCTGCCGCTGCGAACCGTTTTGGCCTCGTCGTGGCACTGCCAGCACAAGGCGTACTGCGCGCTCCCGAAACTCCAGACCACGCTGTCCAACTGGTCGTAGCGGAGGCTCTTCAGCGACGCTTGCGCGCTGCCGTGGGGCGCGTGGCAATGGCCGCACGTCCGACCTGCTCCATCGTGTTTCGTTCCCACAAAACGACTCTTGTTGTAACCTGAGCCGGGACTCTGTGCCGGAAACGCGACACCCGTGGGCGGAGCGCCGTCGTGGCAGACCAGGCAGAATCCCGTCTCCCCGCCCGTCCAAGCGTTCGCGCGGCTGTCGGGATTGACCAGCGGATGTTGATGGGTCGCAAGATGGGGATTGTGGCAGTGGACGCACTCGACCTTGCCGCCCTCCACCGCCTGATCGCCGTACGCCACGTCATGGCGGCTGGCCAGCGCGAATTGCCCTTGGACTTCGCCGTGGCAGCGGTAGCAGAAACCCTCCTCTTCTTCGACGTAGCCGGGCGCCGTGGGCGGCGTGTAGGGTTGCGCGAGAAGATGCTTCTTCCGGCTGCCGTGTCCATTGCCGTGACAGCCGGTCGTGCCGTCACCCATGCACGAAACCCCCGCCGCCTTGTGGGCGCCCGCGTCCCAGCCCGTCGTCACGTTTTGCACGGGCACGCCGTCCGAGAAGGGCGTGGTATCGCCGCCCGCGCCGTCCGCGTCGTGGCATCCGAGACAGAACGGCTCCAGCGCCGCATCAGACGTGAACTCGACGACCGATCCGGTCTGGTTGTAGTCGATCAATCGCACCGTCCCGCCGGCGTGTTGCGACACGTCGTGGCACACGCGGCAGTCGCCGTCGGTAGCGCCGCCGACCACGTGGTGCGAGCGGAGCATGAAGTCCGCGCCGGCGGCGCGCCGACTCCCCTGCGCCGTTCCATGACATCCCAGGCAGGACGTCTCACTTGCTGACGCTTGAAACGAGCCCGTGTGGTTGTCGTGGCACAACCGGCAGTCGGATCCGAGGTTGTGGTTGCCGGGATGGTGGGTGTCGGGATGCGCCGGCCCGCCGGCACGATGGCAGGCCTCGCAGATGCCGGTTCCGTCCGTTTGCACCCAGCCGGGCGAAGCCGAAGTCAACGTGACGGACGACGGTGCGCTCATCCCGCCGAGGAACCCGTCCACGACCGCCCGGATCATGCCCAGGTTGGCCGTCCCGTGCGCATCGTGGCAGACCTCGCAACCAAAGCCCGGATGGAGGGCGAAGTCGCTCTCATCCCCATAGGCCGGGAAGGCCGATTCGGCGGAGGAGATGGTACCGTAATGGCCGGAGACGCCCGCCGAATGCGGGAGAGCCTCCGCCGTCGCGTCCCGGCCCAAGGGGCCGGGTACGGTTTGCCCCGGGCGATGGCACGAGAGACACAACTCCGCAATCGGCGCTGTGTACGCCAGATCATCCGACGGGACGGATCGAAGTCGCTTGTAGTCGCCTGCAACTCCGGAGATGTGCCGGCCCGTGGTCGGCCGGGCATCGTGGCAGGGCAGGCAGCTGCCCAGTCCGGCGCCTGCATTGCCGGAATGCGCGTACCGCGAATCGCTGGCAAGTCCGTGGCCGGCGGTGAAGAAGTAACCTGACTTGTCGGGCGCAGCCAGTCCGCTGCCGTCGGGGTTGCCGTGGCCGGGATGCGTCCCGTTGTGGCAGTCGGCGCAGGCGACGCATTCTCCCCAAATGGGTTTGGTTTGCGCGGTCGTACCGTGGCAGCCGTTGCAAACCCCCGTCTCTGCCAGCGTCTTGCCGTCGGCGAAGTGGACGATGCCGTCGCGCGGCGCATGGGTGGTGAGATTGTCCACATGGCACACGGTGCAGCCCGTGATCCCCGGCCCGCGCACGGCGTCGAAGTGGACCGCATGGCTGCCGCCAAGCTCGCCCGCATGGACCGTCGCGTGCCAGTCCGCCAGAAGAAGCAGCAGGTCGCCGGCATCGACGGCGCCGTCATGGTCCAGATCGGCATCCAGCGGCGGAAGCGCGGCCGTCATGCCCCACTGGCGCGCGAAGTGGAGCAAGTCTCCTTCCTCCAGGCGACCGTTGCCGTCAGAAGTCGCCCGCCGCGCGCGCATGGGCGGGATGGCGGGAGCCGCAGAAGACCGAGCCGGGCTGTCCCCACACCGGCGGTTGGGCCTGTGCCGCGCCGGCAGGTTCGTGGTGCAGTAAGAAGCCGAGCATGATCGGCTCTGGAATCGTGGCGTGCGCCGGCCCCCACGAGCGGGCTGCCCGTCGCCGGGATAACGTCGGCGGGCGCGATGAAGTCGAAGTGCCCGGTTCCGCCCGGACCTTCGGGCGTGTTGTGGCATAGCGCGCAGTCGTACTCCTCGAGGCGCGCGTGTCGTGCGTGCTGAAGCACGGTTGGGATGAAGCCACAAGTCCCACGGGCGCGGGTGAGGTCGCGTCGCCGTGGCACTGGCCGCAGAACGCCGGATAAGTCGCGGCGGCGATGCGCCCCTGGCCGCGAGAGGCCAGCCGCCGCCCCAGTCGTGAGAATCAAGAAGACCGCGAAACCGCACACTCTGGCGACGCGAATCGACATGATTGAGACTCCGTGACAGCGACTTGGCCGAAAATTGATGGGTATGACGATTATATAATAACCTTAACTATTCACCTCCGTCAAAAATTATTTCTACTTGCCTGTTACGCACTGTCTAATGCGTCTCAATAACCGTTAAAGGCTGTTACCCGGGCCCTTTGGCTTGCAATCCTTGGAGAGCCTGACTACACTAGTTCCATTCGAGATTCCATTTCATGCGCCCGGTCGGGACGGCCGGACGACACGAGGTAAGTACATGAAAATATTATATTTGTCGCCAGAGATGCATCCCTACGCGAAAGTCGGCGGGTTGGCCGACGTGGCCGGCTCTCTGCCGGCGGCGTTGGCTGATCGCGGCCACGAGGTCGTCGTGGTCCTCCCCAAGTACGGCGGAATCGACGTGGACGAGTTCGGCATCCAACCCACGGACCTGTCGGCGCGTTTCCATCTGGATGGCCGACCGGCCGGCGGGCGCTTCTGGAAGGCCGCGCCGCGTCCCAACCTGGACGTGTACTTCCTGGAACACCACGATTACTACGCCCGCGAGGGACTTTACGGCGGGCCGGGCGGGGACTATCCCGACAACCTGCAACGTTTCGCCAATTGGTGCCGGGCGGCGCTGGAATTGGCGCGCGCGCTGGACTGGCCGCCCGACGTGCTCCATGCCAACGACTGGCAGTCCGCGCCGGCCGTCATCTATCTCAAGACGCTCTGCGCCGCCGATCCCTTCTTTGCGCGGACCAAGGCGCTCTTCACCATCCACAACATGGCCTATCAGGGCTACTTCCCCAAGTCGCTCCTGCCCGCGACCGGCCTGCCCTGGGACGTGTTCACCATGGACGGCGTCGAGTTTTACGGCGACATCAACCTGATGAAGGGCGGCATCATGTACGCCGACTGGATCAGTACCGTCAGTCGCACCTATGCCCGGGAGATTCAGACGCCGGAGTTCGGCTGCGGACTGGAAGGGGTACTGGAGTTCAAGAAAAAGCGCCTGTCGGGCATCCTGAACGGCGTCGATTACAGCGAATGGAACCCGGAGAGCGATCCCCACATCGCCGCCCAATACAGCGCGCGGGACCTGGCGGGCAAGGCCCGCTGCAAGGCGGCCCTGCAGGAGGAGTTCGACCTGGAGGCGCGCGCGAATATTCCCGTACTGGGCATGGTCGCGCGCCTGGTAGAGCAGAAGGGGATCGACCTGGTTGCGGCCATCCTGCCCGACCTTCTCTCCGAGCATCGCATCCAGCTGGTCGTCTTGGGCAACGGCGAGCGGCATTACCAGGAAATCCTGGAGCGGCTGGCGGCGGAGTATCCGCATGCCCTGGGCCTGCGAGTGGGATTCGACCCGCCGCTCGCCCATCGCATCGAGGCGGGGGCGGACATGTTCCTCATGCCCAGCCGGCACGAGCCCTGCGGACTCAACCAGATGTACAGCCTGCGCTACGGCACGCCGCCCATCGTGCGCAAGACGGGGGGACTGGCGGACACCATCGTGAATTATTCGCCGCGCACGGGCAAGGGCAACGGGTTCGTGTTCTCCAAACCCGAAGCGGCGGAGTTGGGCAAGGCGGTGCGAGCCGCGCTGAAGCTCTTCGCCGAGCGGAAGGCGTGGACGGCCGTGATGAAGAACGCGATGGCGGCGGACTTCTCGTGGGACAAGTCGGCGGTCGAGTACGAGAAACTCTACCGGCAGTTGGCGCCTGAACCCGCCATCAAAAAGGCCACGGCGCGAAAACGCAAGCGCCCGTAGTTGCGCAGCGCGCTGCGCCGGTCTGGACTGCGGCAGCTTGCTGCCGCGTGCGGGCACCCGCACTCCACATGCGCGGCAGCTGCCGCACTCCAGAAGCGTTACGGCGTCGGCGTGGGAGTCGGGCTGACCGGCGGCGTCAACGGGATGTTCCAGTGAATCCCGAAGTCCAAGACGTCCAGATGGTCGATCTTGCCGTCTTCGTTCACGTCCCCGTCGCCCGTGCCTTCGATCAGGCCCTTCCATAGGATCAGGAGGTCCCCCACGTCGATCGCGAAGTCGAGGTTGAGATCGTAGGGACTGAAAATCTTGGTCCCCGTGGGCGTGGGCGTGGGGGTGTGGGTCCACGTCGGCGTGGGCGTCGCCGTAGGCGTGCCCGTGGCGGTCGGCGTGGGCGTCACCGTGGGGGTGTTGGTCGGCGTGGGCGTGGCGGTCGGCGTCAGACCTCCCGAAGTGCCGTCGGACGGATCGCTGTGGTTGGCCAGCTCGAAGGCGTTGCTGGCGAAGTCCCCGTCCGGATCGTCGCCCGGCCCGTAGGCCAGCGTTCCGAAGTAAAAAAGCTCCCACTGGTCGGGCAGGTCGTCGTTGTCGCCGTCCAGGTTGTTCTGCGCAATCGGCGCGCCGGAGAGGCTGTATAGCCCGACCGCGACGTAGGGCTGACCGGGGAAATCGCAGTTCTCGACGATGCGGCCGTCGAAAGTGATGAGCGCGCCGGGAATGAGGCTGGTCGGTCCGTCCGCCGCCTCGAAGTCCAAAATGACCTTCAACGGACCAAGAAACACGTAATAATATCCGTCGGGATCCAGCTGGAGGACGCCGGAGGCATGGACGAGCCGGCTGGGCGCGGAGAGTACGATCGCGTCGTTGGCGGTCCGCTGCGCCGCCAGCTGGGCGTTGGTGACCCCCGGCGGCAGCTCCGTGGCTCCCAGTACCCGACCGTGATAGGCGTCGGCCAGCGACATGAGGATGGGGCGCTGGGACGAGGGTCCTACCGAGCCGATGAAAGCCGTGACTTGCTGCATCAGCCCGCCGCTCTGCGGCGTCTGGGCGGCGAAGTACTGAACAACCTGGTTCAGGTTCTTGCTGATGGTGCATTCCTGCAGCTCGCCGACGCCGATATTGATGTCCTGGGTTCCGCTTCCCGACACGGGAAGGTAGAACGGTCCTGCCAGGTTGAATTGGAGTTCGAACAGGCGCGCCAAAAGCAGGACCTGCGCGGTACTGGACGCATCCAGGATGAAGGCGGGCAGGTTGCGCACCATCTGTGATTCGTAGGCCGTGCGGTAGGCGGTGAGCCACTGGGCGGCGCTCATGCCGGGCGTGTAGAGAGCGCGCCGGTTGATGCACGGGATGCACTCGGGCAGGTAGGCGAGCAATCCGAGATTATAGTTGGTGCTCTCGACGCCGCGCACCACCAGCGGTTCGCCGGCGGAGATACGCAGCTCGACACTGCCGCCCTCGACCGTGGCATCGGCGATGCGCTTGCCGTATAGCGTGGAAAAACGCATCACGCTGCCGTCGGACAGTTTGCTGTTGCTGGTCGCGTCGCGCACGCCCTCGACATGGAGCACGTATTCGCAGGTATTGACGCCCGCGCCCGCGGGGAAGTCGCTGGGATCATTGGGATCAGTCCCCCGCACCGTCTCGTCGTAGTTGCTCCAGCCGTCCCCGTCCGTGTCGGCGGGAACCGACGAAAAAAGCCTCGGGTTGCTGCCGCGCACCAGCTCGTCCAGGTCCTCCCAGCCGTCCCCGTCGCTATCTACCAGCGAGTCCCAAGGGTCGAGCCCGTAGGCGATCTCGACGAAATCCGGGACGCCGTCGCCGTCCGTGTCCGCGTCGCCGCGCTGATGGACGAGATAATCGTTTTGATGCACAAGGCTCGTATCCGGCCCGTTGGTGGCGTAAAACTCCAGCACCGTGTTCTTGTAGAACGTGTAGGAGGCGCCGGGCACGTGGGGCTGGTAAGCGCCGCCGTCGATGCGATACTGAATGGTGGCGGTGGGGTGGCTGGAGGCGAACTCGACGCGCACGCTGGAGGCGTAGTCTCCTCCCGGCGGGATGGCCCACACGCGCACCGGCTCGAAGGGCTTGGGCCCGGCGAAGTAAAGCACCGACAGGTCGTCGCGCTCCTGGTTGACGGCCACACCGTAGTCGGCCAGCGGCGCGGGCACGGACAGGCCGCCCACGACCGTGGAGCCGCCCGGTACGAGGTGCCCGCCGACGACCACGTCGAAGAATATTTGCACCGAGGTTGGGGTGAAGGCGGTCGCCAGGCGCGTCCAGCCGGCCACGTGGCGCGACTCGATCACCGGCGGATCGCCTCCGCCCGGATCGAACAGGCCCGGTTTCTTGTAGATGATCACGTTGGCGTCCGTGGCGGAAAAGAGCTGCGCGTCCGCGTGGGCCTCTGCGGCCATTCCCACCAGCACGGCGACAACGAGCAAGGCGGCCTTTCGCAAATGCATCACTTTCGGCTCCTCATGGCGTCGCCACGACCTGTACTTCCGGCGTCGGTCCGTAAACTTCGGCGATCTCGCCCCGATCCGAAAGCTTGACGACCACGTAGCGATACTTCGCCTGGTGCACCAGGTTGTACGTGTCCAGATACCAGACCAGCCGCCCGAAATCGACGAACCACGGGTCGTCGAGGGCGGAGAGGCCGGCGGTGTGAATCGACAGAATCTCCGGGCTGACCTGGATGAAATTGCGACTGGGCAGATCGGTGCGCTGGCGATAAACGATGAACGGCGGCTTGATGACCAATTTCTCCAGGATGTTGCCGGCGGTGGTGCCCGGGGTGGGGGGCTTGTCGGTCATCAAGAGCAGCACGCCCAGGCCCGACTGGTGCATGACCGGCGGGACGGGGACGCCCTGGGCGTTGATGCCGGAGAAGTAGTCGAGGTTGTCGGGCACGTCGCGCGCCGGCCAGACCAGCGCCTCGTCCAGCGGGTCCCAGTTCCAGTTGAACTTCTTCTGATCGCTGGCATAGGTCGCCCCGCCGATGGCGTTGGCGACCACCATCACGCGATAAGTCTTGGCCGCGTCCAGTTGCGCCCCCTTGCCATCCACCATCTTGGTCGAGTATTTGAGGAACGAGGTGTTGGGATCGTAGTTGAGCTTGTGCAGCGGCACGACCAAGGGATGCGTGGGCGTCACGCCGCCGGTCTCGAAGATGACGGTGTACGACTCGACGCCGTCATACGGCCCCCACCAGGTAAGCGTGACCGACGGATCGGTCGGCGTGCCCTCGGGCGTGGCGGATTTCATCAGGGGCGAGGGCAGGATGCCCCCGATGAACTTGACGCAGTTGAGAAAGAACTCCAACGCGCTCTGGTTGCCGTCCGCGTCGACCGACTGCGCGGCATAACATACGTTGCCGGAGACCACGGGATTGTAGAGATCGATGCAGGTCGCCACGTTGCCTTGCGGCGTCACGTCGCAGATGGGCGAGAAAGTCTCCCCGTCCACAGAGCGATGGAACTTCACCAGCACCACGCCCGGCCCGACCGTCGCCACCAGGCCGGTCGGCCCCAGATCGGGATGATGCTCGGGCGGCCGGCTGGTGGGCGTGCGGTCGCAGTTCTGGATCATCTCCACGTCGATGAAGGCGTTCACGTCGATCAGATAGTCATAGGCGGCGCCCTGCTGCGGCGAGGTGTTGACATTGATGGTAGTCGTGGCGCAGACCACGCCGCGGCGGTCCATCGCCTCCAAAAGGTGCCGGAAAAGAGTCGAGGCTCCGGTCGGCTGCGTGTACTCGAACTCGCCCTTGTGGGTCTCCGGGTCGAAGAGAATCTCGCCGATGGGAAGATAGAGAACGCGGTCGGAGACGACGTAGCCGAAGCTGACTCGGACCTTGTGAATCTTGGGATTATTGCGCGTACCCAGGAACTTGACCAGAATCCGGCGGTCGTCGTTGGGCGTGGGGGTGCGGGGACTGGCGCTGATGCGGCAGTGGCCGGTCGCCGTCAGGATGCAATCGACGCGCGGCGGGTCGGGCGACTGCCGGTTGTAGAGCACGCAGCGGGTCGGGCCGGTGAAGGGGCCGGCATTGCCCCATTCGTCCAGCGCCCGCACCTGGTACCAGAAGTTCTTTTTCAAGTGCATGGCCACGCTGGGTCCCAAATCGCGGTAGCGCACGAACTCTCCCGAGGCCGACGGCGGCTGCACCACCGTCGCGATCAGCCCCTCCGTCAGCCCGTCCACCGGCGGCCACGCCTGCGGTTTATAGGTGTGCTCGTACTTGGCGAAGCGATACACCTGATAGCGCGGTGTCGTCGTCTGGTTGCGCTTCCAGATCAGCACCAGCCGATCCTCGCCGGCAAACTGTTCCGTCTGGCAGAAAAGACCCATCGGAGTATCGGGCGGCTCGTCGTCCTGCACCGTCGCCGTATAGGGATTGAGGGCTTGCCGCGCCGGCCCAGGAGGTCCCAGGCGACGACCCAGTAGGTCAACTGCATTCCCGCCTCAAGCACCAGCGCTTCGGTGTTGCCGGTGATGTTGTCGTCCACGAAGTAGTAGTTATGCCCGGCTCTCGGTACCCTCGGGCGTGGGCGAGAGGATGATCACCGGGAAGTCGTTGAGCTGGTCAGAGCGTTCGCCGCTTCCAGCGACTCGAAGGTCTCTCCGCCCGGCAGGGGACCGGAAAACGATACAGGTCGAAGCCGAAGGACAGCGCCCGCCCTTGTACCAGTCCGCGCCCAGTTCCCACTTGAGATAGACGCGCTCGTGGTTGCGATACTCGATGAAGGTCTCCGACAATTGCTGCGGGGCGGGCAGGAGGGTGACGTTGTTGGCGTCCACGGTGATGCGGCCGAGGACCAGATCGGTGGTCGCGCCCGGCACGTTGGTCGCATGGGATCATGGTATAGACGCCGGGGAGACGGCGGTCGATGTAGCCCACCCCTTCCACCAGCGCCACGCCGTAGTTGGACTGCACCAGCATGGTCTTGCGGAACTCGCTGGTCTCGTCGGTAGCGTCCAGAACTTCCACCAGCCGGGCGGCGTAGGTGTCCGGCGTGGGGGTCGAGCAGCTGGGACAGGAGGCGGAGAGTTGTGCGAAGAGATCGGCGAAGACCTTCTCCTCGCCGGCGCGCTCGAAGATGCTGCGGATGGTCGCCAGGTTGCGGATTTTTCCGGTCTCCGTGATCTTCTGCCAGGTTCCGGTCGCGTCGGGGGCGCCCTCCTTGCAGTAGACGATATAGTCGGAGAAGGGCGGGCGGCCCTCCAACCCGTACCAGCGCAGGAGAATCTTGCGCCGCCCGTCGCCCTGCTCGCCGACCACGCCGGCGAAGAACATCTTGAAGTTGTCCTGGACGTTGTCCGCCCGAACGGCCGGCGCCCACAGCGACGCCAGAAGCGCCAGAATCCCGATTGTTTTATGCCAAGTTTTCCTGTTCATCGAATTAATGACACCCGATCTTGTAGCTCACGTCCCACGCCGAACCCACGCGATAGGAGATTTTGGCGTTGCAGCCGCACACAAAGCACCAGTCGTCGTCGAAGGCCTCCGACAGGCTGTCCCAGTCCTCCTCATCGCAGAAGCCGATGCCGCCGGCGATCCAGGCGTTGCCGGAGAAGAACCAGCCGGCCTGGTCCTTGCCGCCGATCAGGCGCATCTGGCCCTTGACGCTGACGATGCAGGCGGCCTTGCCGAACACGCCGCCCACGAACTTGCCGCCGTAACTGGGACCCTCCAAAAAGAACCAGCCGCCCGCGCCCAGCTCCGCGCCCACCTTGAACATGCAACCGTAGTTGAAGATGGGGAAGGAGCCCTGCGCGTACACGTAGGCGCCCGTCATGCTGTCCACCTTCAGAATCGAGGCCACTTCCGGATCGATGATCTTGAGCGGCTCCAGGTCGCAGGAGCGGCCCAGGAAGATGCCGCCGTAGATCACGTAGCTCTCGAACTTGACCTTGGCCTGCGCCCACAGGTAGTTCTCGAACAGCCCCACGGCCACGCCGAAGCCGGTCGGCGGCACGATGCCGAAGGACCCGAATCCCAACATGCCGTCCGTCATCTGAATGCTGCCGCCGAAGTTGGACAAGGCGCCGCCCAGGAACATCAGGTTGACGGCGATGTCCACCTTGACTTCGGAAACGCCCCAGGACAGGCCGATGCCCTTGGCGCCGATGGTCACGTCCATCACCGGCTTGCCGTCCAAGACAACGCCGCAGAAGGTGTCGTCGCTGCCGGTCTGCTGCCGCTTCATGTCCAGATAGGCGTGGTAGGTCACTTCATCCGGCGCCGCCATGGTGAAAATCGCGTCGATGTGCAACTGCTCCAGATAATCATAGTTGATGATGGCGTAGCCCTTGATCTCGGCCGCCTTCACCCCGATCACGTCGTTGATGGCCGCGGTCGCCTGCGCCAGCCCCACGTCCACCTCGTCCAGAAAGTCCATGATCTCGTTGTTGATCTGGTCCAGCGTGCCCGTCACCATGTCCTGCAGCGAGTTCTTCACCGGCGCGACGATGTTGATGGTCTGCTTGTTCAACTCCTTGAAAATGGTCGCGTTGAACATCTGGTTGACGATCTGGTTGGTCAACTGGTCAGCGGAGAGGCTCTTGAGCTGGTTGAGGCTGTAGCCGTTCAGCTGGCTCTTGACGGCGTTCCGGATTTGCGTCTCCAGGTTGGCCAGGTCGGTATCGTTGAAGAGATTGTCCACGTAGTCCAGGCCCAGCGCGCCGTTGGCTTCGTTGACCAACTGGTTCACCTTGGCCTGGATGCCGGTGGACTCGATGGCCTCGTGACTCTGGTTGGGAATCAAGTTCTGCAGGTCGGCGATGATGCCGGAGACGTCGGGATTGACGAGACCCAGGAAACCGAGGCCCTCGATGATGCTCTGAATGAGGCCGGCGATTTGCTGGATTTTCTGCGCGTTCACGCCCAGGAGATCATTGGTGAGGCCGTTGAGGCGGTCGATGACCTGGTCCTCCAAGAGTTGCTGCACGGGCATGGAGCCGCCGGTGAACTTGGTCGGCAGGGCCAGGGGATTGGCGTTGAGCAGCGGGTCCAGGTTGGCGGCCTTCCAGGCCGCCAGGTCGGGCGGGTCCAGCCCGGCGATCTGCGACTGCATCTGGTTGACCAGCGCCTGCACCGCCGGCAGGAGCGCCGCCTTGACCGGCGGCCGCAAGACGTTGGACAGGTCCCCCGTCAGATGCTGCGCCAGGCCGTCGATCTTGCTCTTGATGGGCGACAGGAAGGTGGAGGCGAACTCCGAACTGTACTGGTTGTAGACCGCCGCCAAGCTGATCTGCGGCAGACCCTCATACTTCAGGCCGAAGCGGATTTCCGTCTCCTCGACCGTGATGCGTTCCACCGAGGACTCGACGTCCATGACGATCAGGCTCTGCTTTTCCACCTCCGGCGACTTGAACTGGTTGACCGGCGCCTGCGTGTACTTGACCGGATAGTGCAGGTTGATAAGCCCGGCGAATTCCTTCTTGACCACGGCATAGTAGCTGGGGGTGGAGATGAACGTGTTGATGCGCGTGTTGATGGGCTGGCCGGGCGCGATGGAGTTGGGGAAGCCGCGCCGCAAGGGGTCCGGGTCCGGTCCGCCGAAATACTCCTGGCCGCCGGTGAACTTGGCCGTGCCCACGCTCCCCAGCACGATCCCGTGCATGTGCGTCGCGCCCCAGAAGGGGAAGACCAAGTCTCCGATCACGTTGTAAAAACCGTTGGGCTGGTTGGGATTGCCGTCCCAACTGGTGAGATAGATGCGCGTCACGTGAAACTTCCAGCCCTGCATCACCGACTGGAAGGCGTGGATGATGTGCGAGTCGCCCACGTTGCCGTTGGGCAGGATTTCCATCTCCATCTTGGGCCTTTCCGCCAGCGTGGAGACGGTGTTCACGGTCGACAACCACAGCGTGCGATGGTCCGGGTCGGGATCGCCCTCGATCTGCCGGAAGCCCAGCGCGGAAATCTCGATGGGCGCGTCCCAGTACTTGAGCACCTGGTTCTTGCTGTCGTCGGCGATCTCGCCGTTCTCGAAGTTGCCGCAGCCGTTCATCTGCATGTGCTCGAATCCCACCAGGATGTCGCTGGGCCAGGGGATGTCGATCTCGCCGTTGATCTTGGTGGGATAGCCCGAGGGATCGTTGGACAGAAACGACTGCCCGAAGGACTCGATGTTGACCTTGTAGCCGCCGTAGATGGTGATGGAGACGGGCGGGATCATGAGACCCGCGTCGGCCTTGCCGGTCACGCCCGAGAAGCGCACGTAGAGCTTGCTGCCCAGCGTGTACTTGAAGTTCATGGTCTGGCCGGCTACTTCCGCGGTGAAGGGCACGTCCAGAAGGTCCTGGGCGGTGAAATTAAACCCGGCGTAGTGCCCGGCGCCCAGGATCCAGTACTCCAGGAAGTTATCCCGGATGACCATCTGCCCGTTGTCCTTGCGGCCCGCGGTGAGATACTCCTGCACTCGCCGATACTGGTTCTGGTGCATGAAGGTGCGATAGCCGGGCATGTAGAGATAGGTGCGGGGCGTGCCGGAGACGTCGGTGATGTAGGTGTTCCAATCCAGCCGGGAGGCCGGGGTCATGTCGTGATCCGCCAGGATGGCTCCGTCGGAGAAGATCTTCATCTCATCGAAGTAGGCGGTGAGCAGCGTGAAGCGCGTGGCGGGCGGGCAATCGTCGTTATAATAGGTCGTGCCCGCGGCCGTATCCACCAGCTTGCTGACGGCGGAGTCGATCACGCCCGCGTCGGTCTTGACGTAGCCGCCGGTTACCAGCAAGACCATGCCGTGCGGAAACGACGTGTAGTAGATCGCCGAACCCACGTTGAGGTCGGCGTGGATGCCGTCCGGCTGGATCGTGGCGGACATGAGCGAGCCGTTGTAGTAGAACGTGTCGCAGCTGGGCTTCAGGCCGGCGTTGGGCGCGGTCATGCGCTTCTTGTGCACGTACTCCATGGTCGAACCGGGCAGAAGAAAGCCTGAGGCGTGCGAGAAGACCTGCGTCTGATTATAGACGTGAAACGGCAGATCCTCCTGCATCCAGATCAACGAAAGGGAGGTCGTCACGGTACCGATAGGAGCCAAGGCGCAGGTCAGGGGCATGAAGCTGGCGCCGGAGACGGGGAAGTTGAGACCACCGAAGAATTCAGGAGCGGGTACGTCCAACTTGACGGCGACTGTGTTCGGCAAGCGGACCGCCACGCGCGCCTCCGCGCCCGTCGCCGTCAGCCGCGCCTGGGTGAACGTGTACTGCCATCCCCCCACGACCGTGGGCGAGTTGGGCGTGAAGGGGACGGTCCCGCCGATCGCGTGCAGGTCCCCCGCATGGGGCGCCGTCTCCCGGTCCGCCGTCACCCCGCCGTAATGAATGGGAAAGCCGTTGAAGACGCCGCTGCCGTCCACGATCACGCCCGTGTCCGCGTCCGACACGGTGAAGTCCGACAGGTGCGTCATGGTCGTTTCACAGTCGCCGAAGAACACCTTGCCCGACAAGTGCGGCATCTTCTTGGGGATGCTGTTCCTGACGTTGTCAGTGTAGTCGGGGTCCATGGTCGTCATTTCGGGGTCCAGCGTCACCCGCAGCGAGAAGTTGCCGTCCAGCGGCAGGAGCAGCGTGGCCGGCACGACCATGTTGACGGGGACGGGGAATCCGGGCGGAAACAACGCCGTCGAGAGGTTCATGCGCTGAGAGACGTAGGTGGTCGTGGCGCCGGCAACCTCGCCCAGGAGTTCGACGTCGGCCGTCAGCGTCGGATATCGATTGGCGGGGCTGTACTGGAGGCGATAGAATCCCTGCACGTTGGCTAGAGACGGGATGTTGTTGACGACGTAGTCGGAACTCAAGACGACGGTCTGGACGTATCCCGAGAACGTCGGCGTGGGCGTCGGGGTCGAGGTCGAAGTGGGCGTGGGACTGGGCGTGTAGGTCGGCGAGGGCGTGGCGGTCTCCGTGGCGGTCGGGGTGGGCGTGGGCGTCTGTGCCCAGCCCACCTGGGTAAGCAGCGCACCGGCCACCGCCAGTCCCAGAAGGAGTCTCATACGTCCCGCCCGGAGGCGGCCGGCCGCCGCATGGTTTGAGCCTCTGTTACACAAAGCCATCATACTCCGATTCCCAACCCCACCCCCGGGTCGAGGGATGAGTTCTTCGACCTGTGACGTTGCGTTGCCAACAGTTGAGATTGCGTCCAGAAACGTATCGACATTCAGTCGCAGGTGTCAACGAAATTTTCGAAGAATTTTTGAGGTTATGACATTTGAGCCGTCCGAAGGGTCTATTATCGCTAATAATTGTAGCGGACAATCACTTATTGATTGATCGGCGGCGACAAATTGCTTTCGGGCGATTGGGTTTCTTCTCTGTTGTCAGAGGTCGAGGAACGATTGAGGCGCGTCAAGATCTCCTCGATGCGGTCTCTCATGCGCCGCATCTCCTCCAGCGTCTCGCGGTCCACGCCGACAGCCTGGGAGCCGGCCGGTTCCAAGCGGCTGCGGGCGTGATGCAACACGTACGAAACTTCCACGCCGAAGAGGATGACCAGCCACGTGTAGTAGACCCACATGAGCAGGATGGGCACGACGAAGAGCGAGCCGTAGATGTTCTGCAGGCCGGTGTAATGCGTGGTGTACCAGGCGAAGGCGTGCTTGGCCAGTTCCCAGAGGACGCTGGTCACCAGGGCGCCGCCGACCGCCGCCAACGGCGAGACGCGGCTGGCGGGCATGATCTCGAAGAGAATCCAGAATCCGATGAACGAGGCCGCCGTGGGCAGCACGAGTTGCACCGAGGCGGGCGCGTGGGCCAATAGGCCGCTGGTGAGGACCAGCGAGGCGACCAGGAACACCGGCCCCAGCGACAGAAGCGCCCAGTAGTTGAGCACGCGCGCGTACCAGCTGCGGCGCGCCCCGCGCCACACCGCGTTGAACGCCTCTTCCACTGCCACCACCAGGAGCATGGCAAAAACCAGAAAGAAGACGCCGCCCACGACCCCCAAGGCGCGCGCGTTGGCCACGAACTCGGACAGCTTCTGGTTGATGATGGCGCCCAGCCGGTCTTCCGTGTTCTGCCGCACTTCCGCGGTGGCCGGCATCGCCCCCTCCGCCAGCCGCAGGTTCCCGACCGCCGGCGGGCCGGTCGCGGCGGGTACGGAATCGGTCGAAAAGGGAAACACGAAGTCGATGACGCGGTCCTGCACCGTCTGTTGTACCTCGTCCAACTGACCGAAATACTGTCCGAAGTAGGTGATAAAGAAGAGTACGACCGCCGCCAGCGGAACCAGTGAAAGAAGGGTCGAATACGAGATGGCGGCGGCGCGATGCACGCAGCCGTCCCGGTAAAAGCGCAGCCAGGCCAGCTTGAAGACGAGCGCGGGCTGCTTCAAGAACGAGGCTTCTGCGAGCGCCTGTCGGATTTCGCGGGGTTCATTCATGGCGGGGTACTGTAGCATTGCCGCGTGTGAAACAAAAGAACCGTAAACGTGGCTGTCCGAACGTAGCGGCGACATCCTGTCGCCGGTCGCGGGAACGTCCCGTCCCCGATGGCGCATACATGTGTCGGCAAGATGCCGACACGATCCTTCGCCATGCTCAGGCCGACTGAAAGTCGCCGCTACGGGTGCGTGAATCGGGTTGACAAACCGAGGGGCCGCGTCAAGCATATCCGACTCGTGCGGGTGAGACAGACCCCCCCAGGCCCCCTTGTTAAGGGGGGAGCGGAGGAAGGAGCAGAAGCTTGAGGCTGTATCAGCTTGCGGCCATGCTGGCGTGCGTCGCGCTCACGGCTTGCGGCGGGAAGTCCGCGCCCGGCGGCGGCGTCTTTCGCTTCCACAACGGCGCGGAACCCGAAACGCTGGACCCCGCGCACATCGGCGGCGTACCCGACGTGCGCGCCTGTTCCACCATGCTGGAAGGACTGGTGCGCGTCAATCCCACCGATCCCAGCTCGACGACCGTCCTGCCCGGCATGGCGGAACGCTGGGACATCTCCCAGGATCAGCTCGTGTATACCTTTCACCTGCGCGACGCCTCCTGGAGCAACGGCGATCCCGTCACCGCGCACGACTTCGAGTATTCTTGGAAACGGCTGCTCACGCCCACCACCGGCGCCATCTACACCGACCAGTTGCGCTACATCCGCAACGCCATGCCCTACTTCAACGGCGAGGTCACCTGGGAGGAGGTGGGCATCAAGGTCCCGGACCCGAGGACCATCGTGGTGCAACTCAACCATCCCTGCCCGTTCTTTCTCACGCTGGTGGCCATGTTCCCCTACTATCCGGTCAATCGGCGCGCGCTGGAGACGCACGGCGAGCGCTGGACGCGCCCGGCCAACTTCGTGGCCAACGGGGCGTTTCTGATGAAAGAATGGGTGCCCAACGACCGCATCGTGGTCGTGCGCAATCCGCACTACTGGAACGCGGAGGCGGTCCAGCTGGAGCGCGTGGAAATCTACGCCTCGGACAACATCGACACCAACCTGAACATGTTCATGGCGGGGGAAACCGAGTGGGTGACGGACTTCCCCGTAAGCCGAGCCGAGGCGGTGATGGCGATGCCGGAATACCACAACGGCGACAGTCTGGGGACGAACTTCTATCGCTTCAACGTGACGCGCAAGCCGCTGGACGACGTCCGCGTGCGGCACGCGCTCAACATGGCCATCGACAAAGAGAAGATCGTCAAGTTCATCACGCGCTGCGGGGAGCGGCCGGCCGACCACGTCACGCCCCCCACCATCACGCGCTACCGCCCGCCTGCGGGTCCGGGCTACGACGTAAAGAAGGCGCGACAGCTCCTGGCCGAGGCCGGCTTTCCCGGGGGAAAGGGCTTTCCCCGCCTCACACTACTCTACAACACCAGCGAAAACCACAAGGCCATCGCCCAGGCGGTGCAATCCATGTGGAAGGAGAACCTGGGCATCGACATCGCGCTGGAAAACCGCGAGTGGAAAGTCTACCTCTGGGACGTGCGCAAGCTGGATTACGACATCGCGCGCGGCGGATGGATCGCCGACTATCCCGACGTCAACACCTTTCTGGACATGTGGCGCTCGGACACGATGGACACGTTCAATAACAACAACACCGGCTGGCAGAACGCGGAGTACGACGCCCTGATCGAGCGGGCCAACCAAGAGACGGACCCGGACGGGCGCGCGCAAATCTTCGCCCAGGCGGAGGCGCTGCTGTTGCGCGAGATGCCGATTGCGCCGCTTTACTTCTACCGTCAACCGCAACCTGGTGCAACCGTGGGTGGTCAACTGGCACGACAACGCCTGGAACTTCCATCCGTTGGACTTTCTATCAGTGCAGCGCGGGGCGATGCCATGAGACGGCGGGAGTTCTTGGCGACCACCGCGGCGGTGGGCGTCGCTTCCCTGTGCGGTTGCGGCGGCGGCGAGCCGCCCGACCCGCCCCAGACGCTCTACTTCAATCTGACCGCCGAACCCGAGCATCTGGATCCCGCGCTCATGACCGGCCTCTCCGACGCTACCGTCGCCCTGCAACTCTTCGAGGGCCTCGTCACCATCGATCCGCACACGCTGGCAATTGCACCGGGGATAGCCATGCGCTGGGACGCCGCCGCCGACGGCCGGCGCTTCGTCTTCCATCTGCGCGACAGCCTCTGGAGCGATGGAACTCCCCTCACGGCGCAGGATTTTGTCAATTCCTGGGAGCGCGTGCTCAACCCTCGCACCGGTTCGCAGTACGCCGACTATCTGTTCTTCCTTCAGGGCGCCAAGGCCTACCACGAGCGCAAGACCACCGATTTTTCCAGCGTGGGCGTCTCCGCGCCGGATGCGAAAACGCTGGTCGTCGAACTGGTCGTCCCCACGCCCTACTTTCTCTACCTGGCCGCCTTTCACACCTACATGCCGACCAAAAAGAGCGCGACCGACCTCGGTGTCACCTGGATTCGCCCCGAGACATTCGTGGGCAACGGCCCCTTCACGCTGGTCGAGCATCGCCAGAACCATCGCATCGTGCTGGAGCCTAATCCCCACTACTACGACGCCGGCAAGGTGAAGCTCCAGCGCGTCGTCATCTACACCACGGAGAACCTGGACACGAGCGTGAAGATGTACGAGCGCGGCGAGACGCTGTGGGTGCGGGACATTCCGCAGGGGCACATCGACCGGCTCAGCGCGCATCCCGACTATCGCGCCACCACGCTGTGGGGCACCATGTACGTGGAGTTCAACACGACGCGAAGGCCGTTTGACAATCCGAAGGTGCGCAAGGCCTTCGGGCTGGCCATCGACCGGGAGAAGATCGTCAAATACGTGACGCGGGCGGGGGAGGTTGCGACCACGGCGTTGGTTCCGCCGGGCTATCCGGGCTGGTCGCCGCCGCCCGCCGAGTCTCTCTTCGATCCGGTGGAGGCGCGGCGGCTCCTGGCGGAGGCGGGCTTCTCCGGCGGCGCCGGCTTCCCCACGCTCGACATCCTGGTCGATCAACAGGACGTGCACGTGCGCTTGGTCGAGACCCTGCAGGCCATGTGGCAGGAGCATCTGGGCGTCAACCTGGGCATCCGCAAGTGCGAATGGAAAGTCTATCTGGCCGAGCGGGCCGCCATGCGCTACGACCTCTCGCGCGCCCGCTGGTACGGCGACTTCTACGATCCCATCACTTTTCTGGGCATCTTCACGACCAACAACGGCAACAACCACTGCGGCTACTCGAACCATCACTTCGACCATTACGTGGAGCAGGCCGACCGCCTGCCCGAGCCGGCGCGGCGGCTGGAGCAGCTGATGAGCGCGGAGAACCTCCTCGTGCGTGTCGACCGTCCCATCGCCCCCCTCTACCACCTGGTGGCGCGCGAACTGGTCAGCCCGCGCATCAAGAACATGCCCTTCAACGCGCTCTCGCTGCGCCCGCTCAAGGAAGTTTCGCTCCTGCCGGCAGCCTCATGACCACCTACATCCTCAAGCGCCTCCTGTCCGTCATCCCCGTCATCTTCGTCATCGCCAGCGCCTCCTTTTTCATCATGCGGGGGGCGCCCGGCGGTCCCTTTGACAAGGAACGCAACATGACGGAAGAGGTACGGCGCAGCCTGGAGGCCAAGTATCATTTCGACAAGCCCGTCTGGCGGCAGTACCTGATCGACATGGGCGGCCTCTTGCGCGGCGACCTGGGGCCGTCGTTTCAATACGAAGGTCGCACTGTCAACGAGATCATCGCCGATGGTTTCGGAACCTCGCTCTTGTTGGGCGCGATGGCAATGGCGCTGGCGGTCGTTTTGGGCTTGTCGGCGGGCATCCTGGCCGGCGCGCGCCAGAACAGCTGGCTGGACCATCTCCTCATGTCGTGCTCCATGACGGGGATTTCCATTCCCAACTTCGTTCTGGGGCCGCTTCTGGTGTTGCTTTTTTCGCTCACGCTGCACTGGCTGCCGG
This sequence comes from bacterium, assembly GCA_015075175.1. Taxonomy (GTDB): domain Bacteria; phylum Hinthialibacterota; class Hinthialibacteria; order H5-UNCL2; family H5-UNCL2; genus H5-UNCL2. The sequence continues at coordinate 184,229 of JABTUV010000002.1, read as the reverse complement.
TCGCGGGCTGGCGGGGCGCGCGTTACATGATCCTGCCCACGATCGCGCTGGCTTTGCCTTATACGGCCTACATTGCGCGGCTGGCGCGGGGCGGGATGCTGGAAGTGATTCGCACCGACTACATTCGCACCGCTCGCGCCAAGGGGCTGCCCGAGCGCCTCGTCATCCTGCGTCACGCCCTCCGTCCCGCCGTCATGCCGGTCGTCTCCTACCTGGGACCGGCCAGCGCCCACGTGCTCACCGGCATCCTCGTGATCGAGTCGATCTTCTCCATCCCCGGACTGGGGCGCTATTTCGTGCTCTCGGCCCTCAATCGCGATTACACCGTGGTCCTGGGTACGGTGCTGATTTACTCCACGCTGCTGGTGTTTTTCAATCTCCTGGTCGACGTGGCCTATGCCATCCTGGATCCGCGCGTGAGGTACGGCACGAAATGAAAGCCCTCGGCCCGACGCGCATCGCCCTGCGCCTGCTCATGCGCAATCGCATGGCGGTGGGATCGATGATCGTGTTGTCGGTGATCGTCGGACTGGCGCTGGCGGCGCCGATCCTGCCGATCCCGCCGCAGGAACGCATCAACCTGGAATATGGCCCGCGCCCGCCCAGTCCGGCCCATCCGCTGGGAACCGACGACCTGGGGCGCGACCTGCTGTCGCGCGTGCTCTACGGGACCCGCATCAGCCTGGCGGTGGGACTCTTGGCGACCGCCGTCAGTCTGGTCATCGGCGTCACCTACGGCGCCGTCGCCGGCTACGCCGGCGGCCGCCTGGACAACGTAATGATGCGCGTCGTGGACATCCTTTACGGCCTGCCCTGGATGTTCCTCGTGATCATTCTCCTGGTCGTCTTCGGACGCAGCATCCTGAATCTCTTCATCGCGCTGGGGGCGGTGCAGTGGCTGACCATGAGCCGCATCGTACGCGGCCAGGTGCTGTCGGTGAAGGAGAAGGAGTACGTGGAGGCGGCGCGCGCCGTCGGCTGCGGCCGCCGCCGCTTTCTCTTCCGGCACATTCTGCCCAATGTCTTAGGCCCCGTCATCGTCTACTCGACGCTGATGGTCCCCGCGGTGATGCTGGAGGAGTCTTTTCTGAGTTTCCTCGGGCTGGGCGTGCCCGATCCTTACGCGAGCCTCGGCAAGCTGGCCAAGGCGGGGGCGGACGCCATGCAGAGCTATCCGTGGATGCTGATCTTCCCCGGCGCGGTCCTGACCGTGATTTTATTCTCGCTCAACTTCGTGGGCGACGGCCTGCGCGACGCGCTGGACCCGCAATTGAAAAAGTAGGGTGCGCACCGCGCACCATTCGAGCCCGCGAGATGCGGCGTCGGTGCGCGGTGCGCACCCTACGCCGTGATGACCACTTCCGCCCCGTCCGGCGCCTGTTTGAGCGATTCCGTGTCGGACAGGAACCTGCCGATCTGATTCACCGGGCTGGCGGCGCGGCATTCGTCATCCTCGCTGACGGGCGTCGGCCCGAAGAAGAAGCAGATGGCCTTGCCCGGCGGCCAGTAGCCGATGGTCCCAACGGGGACCACGTCGTCGGCCGTCTCGTCCAGCCCTCCCGACACGGGCGTGCTGAAGTAAATCTCCTCGCCCCAGCGATTGCCGCGCGCCGCGATGGGCAGCGCCTTGTAGACCTTTCGCGCGAATGGTGTATCGGCAAGCTCGGCCTGATAGACTCTGCCGGCGACTTCGACGGTGATGGGCGTAGGCATGGCGGTTATCCTGGGATTATGGGATCTATGGGACCCATGAAACTTTGCGCGAATGCCGGTGTCTCCGCGGCGGATGCCGCATAGGTCCCATAAGTCCCACCGGTCTCATTCCTTCCTGGCGGAGGGAGGGATTCGAACCCACGAACGAGGTCGCCCCGTTCCGGTTTTCAAGACCGGCGCCTTCAACCGCTCGGCCATCCCTCCGCTGACGCAAGTAAGATAGGCGACCGCGCCGGAGAAATCAAGGCGTCGACCGGGAAACCGTAGCGCCGGCGTCCCGCCGGCTTGCGTGTGGGCATCTTGCCCACACGCTTCGGAGTGACAAGCGCCCCGGACGCGCGGCGAGGCCTGGGGGCGGGACGCCGCCCACGCGAGCCGGCAGGATGCCGGCGCTACAAAAGGAAATCGGCGGCGCCGGGGAGCACCGCCGATTTCGCGGGAGCAGGGGTGTGGGTAGAGTGCAACTAGATCAGACCCTCAACAAACCGGCGGACGCGCGCGCGGCGTAGTTTGAGCAGGGCTTGTTCCTCGATCCGCCGCACGCCCTCCGCCGAGAGTCCGATCGCCTTGCCGATCTTGCGCAGGCTCCAGGGGCTGCCGGAGGCGTCCAGCCCGTAGCGCCGTTCGATCACGTCCTTCTCCCGCGCCGAAAGCACCGTCATGGCGCGCTCCAGCCGGTTGTCCATCTCCTCGTAACGCAGCGACTCCTGGGGCGCACAAATGCGCTGGTCGGAGATGACCCGTTCCATCGGCACACCGTCCTCTTCGGCGCTGGACTCCAGCGAAATAAACGAGGTATCCAGCTGCAAAACCTCGTCCACCTTGCGCATGGGCAGCCCGAGCCGCTCGGCGATTTCGTGGGTGAAGGGCATGCGCCCGCGCGCATGCAGAAATTCCTGCTCCAGCGTGTGAATCTTGCGCAGGATTTCGATCTTGTTGATGGGGATGTTGACCGGATGCGCCTTCTGCTCCAGCGCCCGCTGGATGTAGAGCCGAATCCACCATGCCGCGTAGGTCGTCAACCGGAAGCCCTTGCGATAGTCGAACTTGTTGATGGCCTCCATGAGGCCGACGTTGCCCTCCTGAATCAAGTCCAACAGAGGCAGGCCCCGGTGGCGATACGCTTTGGCGATCTTGACCACGAAGCGCAGGTTGGCCTCGGCCAGGCGGCGTTTGGCCTCTGCGTCGCCGTGTGCTGCGCGCTCCGCCAGCACTCGCTCCTCGTCGGCCGAAAGCAACGGAACCCTGCTGATCGCCTTCAGATACACATCCAGCTTTCCAGCGGTCGGGCCATGGCGCTCGCTCCTTTCTGCTTCCAAGCCGCATTACAAGCAACGCTTGTGCCAGAATCGTGACTTGCGCTCGACTTGTTGCTTATCCTCTTGATAAATAAAGACTTGCGAAAGCGAAGCAGGCGAGAAACGGCGGGAATTCACCCGAATTGAAGCCCGATGTAACTTTAGTGAAAACATATAGTTAGGAATCTAATTGGAGATTCATCAAAAAAAGAAAACTGACATGTGCGAGGAAGTAAGCTATACTATCGCCCCGCCACTGTGCGGATTTCCGCACAGTAGCATGGGAGGATCACTCGTCCCAAGCGCTCTCACCCGCCGGCTCGACGGGCATCTCCTCGTCCTCTCGCGCGCAGATGATACTTGTGCAGCTCTCGTAGAGTTGGCGGCGCGACAACCCGCGCTTCCAAGGCGGCCGCGTCACGTTGTTTTCCGTCGAGGACAAGAGGGAACGGAAGCACTGCCGCTCAAGGCCTCCTTGGCCTTGCGAAACGACAGCCCGGTATAGGCGGGATGTCCTTGACCGCCCATGGCTGGCGGCCCGCCCAGGATGCGCGCCGGCAGGTCCGGGGTCTCGATCACTCCGAGCTCAGGTCACCATGGTGTTTTCCAGCGTGTTCTGCAGGGCGCACGTTTGTCGGCCAGTCGTAAGACAAGAGCGCCTGCATGGCCTCCGGGTCCATGCCAGTAATGGAGCGCCGTAACGTTCGTTGAAAATCCGATGAAGTGCTTGACCAGCGGGGAATATCCTCGACCCCGCTCGCGCAGGGGCGGAAGCGCAATCTGCACCACGTTGAGCCGGAAGAAAAGGTCCTCGCGGGCTATCCTGACCGCTGACGGCCAGGTTCTGTTCGCAAAGGTCGCCGCGATCAGGCGCACGTCGGCGGTGCGGGCGGCGGTGCTGCCCAGACGCCGATATTGGCGCGACTCCAGGAAGCGCAGAAACTTGGCCTGCAGCTCGAGCGGCATCTCGCCCACCTCATCGAGAAAGAGCGAGCCGCCTTCCGCCGCCTCGACCAGGCCCTTCTTCTCACGGTGTGCACCGGTGAAGGCGCCCCTCTCGAAGCCGAACAACTCGCTCTCCAGGAGTTCGGAGGGCAGCGAGGCGCAGCTGAAGGCGACCAGGAGCTTCTTGGCGCGATGCGAATGATGGTGGATGGCGCGCGCGACCAGTTCCTTGCCCGTCCCGCTCTCGCCCGAGATCAGGACCGTGCTGTCCAGCGGCGCCACCTTGAGCACGAGGTCGTAGATCTTCTGCATGGGCGGCGACGCCCGATCATGTTGTCCATCTGGAAGCGCTCATGGCTGCTGCTGCAGGTAGCGGTTCTGCTCCAGCGGCTGCTGCCGCTCCATGGCGTTGCGCAGGATGGGACCAGGCTCGTCGTTGTCAATGGCTTCTTGACGTAGTCGCGGCACCCGCCTTCATCGCCTGCACCGCGTTTTCCACCGTCGAATAGGCGGTCGCGACAATCACGCAGGTCTCCGGCTGATGGGACGGACCTGCTCCAGGAGGTCCAAGCCGTCCATGCCGGCCATGGTGCAAATCGGTGAGCACGATGTCGGCGTGGTTTCCGGGCAGCCAGGCGAGGGCGTCCTCGGCGGTGTGCACGCAATGGACGCGGTAACCCTCGTCGCTCAGTACCTTGTTCAGAATGCGGCACATGTTGCGCTCGTCGTCGACGACCAGCACGCTGCCCTTGGGAGTCTTACCGGCGCGGGTTTCGCTCATGGCGTGGCGGACCGTTTCTCGATTTCCCCAAGCAGGCGGGCGTTCTCGCGCCGCGCCGCCTGGATTTGCCCCTTCAACTTGTCCACCTTCGCCTGGTGGTCGGTTTTCATGGCAGCCAGGCGCTCCTGGTGGTCGTCGCGCATCTGCTCAAGCGCCTTCCGGGCGGCGGGATCGCCCAGGAAGCGCTCGGCCAGGGCGGAGGGCGAGTCAGGGGTCCAACCGGACCGGGCACGCTCAACCACAACCCCATGCCCAGGCACAAGAGCGCCAAGAGCAGCACCAACGTCCAGGGGGAGTCCCAGGCGGTCGGTTCGTCCATTGCCGATATTTCTTCTGTTTGGTTCTCATGCGTCCCCCGTGCCGGATGTCTCGTCCACAGCCGGATAGAATCGATTGGGAAAAATCAAGCGGGGACTGGCCGCCCGATGCCATCGCAAGAGGTTGCGGCGGCTGCGATTGACGCGCCGTCGTCTGCACGCTGGCCCTCTCCCTGGGGAGGAGGGTGACAATCTCTCGCCCGCGAGAGAGGGCGCGAAGCCGCAACGCTTCACCTCTCCCTGAGGGAGAGGTCGGCGCCCAGCGCCGGGCTGAGGGATGCCCGCCTCCGGCACGCCGCATCGTTGCGGCGCACTCACCTCCACACATAACCCTCTCCGCCTCAATGGCTCCTAAGGGCGCGTAGGCGCGATCTCACCTCTCCCTGAGGGAGAGGTCGGCGCAGCGCCGGGTGAGGGCTCGCTTGAGCGCGCCGCATCGAAAGGGGCCCTCCAGTAACCTCTCCCGCGGGAGGCGGACAACCTCTCCTTGAGAGAGGGGCGCGCGCGCGATCTTCACCTCTCCCTGAGGGAGAGGTCGGCGCCCTCTCCGTAGCGCCGGGTGAGGGGGCCTCCGGCGCCGCATCGTTGCCTCGCTCCACACTCACGCCGCATCTCCCCCAGGCGCGCATCTCCTTGGAGAAGGGGCGCGTGGCGCGATCTTCACCTCTCCCTCTCGGCGCGGCCCGCGCCGGGGAGAGGGATGCCCGCCGGACATCGTTGCATACCCCCTCACCCTAACCCTCCCCGGGGAGAGGGACTGCTCTCTCTCCTGTGGGAGGGGACGCGTAGCACGCGATCTTCACCTCTCCCCAGAGGTCGGCGCGGCGCCGGGCGAGGGGACACGATACCGCATCGTTGCAGCGCGCTCTCAGAGAGAAGCTCTCCCCAAGGGAGGGGACCGTCCCTCCTTGAGAGAGGGGCGCGTAGCGCGATCTTCACCTCTCCCCAAGGGAGAGGGGACAATACCACGGCCTCAGAGAGAAGCGCGCGCGTCCCTTGCCCCGCAACACGCTCCGCAGTACAATGCGGCCATGAGCGAACGTACCTTCGTATCGCCGAACTGACTGCGCTCAACGAGATCAGCAAGCTGGTCAACTCCACGCTGGAGCTGGACGATGTGATGCGTGAGATCGTGCGGCTGGTGTGCATCAACATGCGGGTGGACGTGTGCAGCATCTACCTGATCGAGAACCGCAACCTGGTGCTGAAAGCGACGCAGGGGCTGAATCCGGCGTCGGTGGGCAAGGTACGGATGCCGGTCGGCCAGGGGATCACGGGGACGGTGGCGGCGCAGGGCCGGCCGGTCGCCATCAGCAACGCCGCTGAGGATCCGCGATTTCTCTACTTTCCCGAGACGGGCGAGCTGGGATTCTCGTCCATCCTGTCGGCGCCCATGATCTCGCGCGGCGCCATCATCGGAGTGATCAACGTCCAGACGGCGGAGGAGCGCGAGTTCGAGCCGCTGGAAGTGCAGTTCCTCACCTCCGTCGCCGGCCAGGTGGCCGGGGCGATCCGCAACTCCCAGCTGTACCAGAAAGCCACGCGCAGCCTGCACGAACTGATCACGCTCAACGAGGTGGGCAAGATCATCTCGTCCACGCTGGAGCGGGACCAGTTGTTGCGTCGCATCTGCGAGGTGGGAACCAGCCTGCTGTCGGCCCGGGGAGCGATCCTGCGGCTCCAGGAGGGGGGACGGCTGATCCTGGCGATGGAGCATCACGAGGAGACCGAGGCGCTTCCGCCGGAGGCGTACCTCCTTGAGGAAAAGGTGGCGGCGGCCGCGGCGCAGACCCACTTCCCTCAGGTCGCCTCGCCCGACGAACACAACCCCTTTCGGGATGAAAGCCGGCGGCTGGGCAACCTGTGCTTTATTGCCGCGCCCATCGTGGCCAAGAACGCGTGCATCGGCGCGCTTTCCATCTACCGGGAGGGCGGCGCGCAGGACTTCTTCTCGGTGTCGGACCGGCGCCTGCTTGTCACCCTGTCCTCGCAGGCCAGCGTGGCCATCGAGAATGCGCATCTCTTCGAGTCCGTGCAGCGCGCGCAGCGGGAGCTGTCGGAGGCGCAGGAGCGCCTGGTCGCGCGCGAGAAGCTGGCGGCCTTGGGCGAGATGGCGACCGGCGTGGCCCACGAGCTGCGTAATCCCCTCGTCTCCATCGGCGGATTCGCCCGGCGCATCGCCAAACTCCCCTCGAGAACGTCCCTGAGGCCCAGAGGAAACGCCTGGAACGCTATGTCGGCATCATCACCGGCGAAGTCCAGCGCCTCGAGCACTTGGTGGACGAAATGCTGCGTTACGCCGCGCCCGCACAACCAACCGGGAAACGGTCGCCGTCGACACGTTCATCGCCGAGGCGCTGGCGGGCATCGACAAGACGCCGTACCTGTCGCGGGGCATCCGCTTCAAGGTCGAGATCGATCCCGCCGCGCGGCATTTCCATGCCGATCCGGCGCAGCTGCGGCGCGCGCTCTTGAACCTGATCTCGAACGGGTGCGACGCCATGCCGCTGGGCGGGCAGTTGCGCATCAGCGCGCGTCCCCGGTCCGAGCGCGGGATCGATTACGTCGAGTTGGAAGTCGCCGACCAGGGACACGGCATCGATCCCGAGGTGCTGCACCGGTGTTCGATCCGTTCTTCACGACCAAGGCGAGCGGGACGGGGTTGGGGCTGTCGATAACCAAGAGCATCGTCGAATCCAACGGCGGGCGCATCTGGGCGGAGAGCCGGGAGAGGAAGGCAGCACCTTCAGACTGTGGTTGCCGGCGCAAGCGCCGCCGCTGCCGCCGGAAAGCGAAACGGCGGTCGGCATAGCCGCGCCGGGGGCGCCAGAGAGTGGTGGGGAGAACCCACCCTAGCCTCCTGCGACTTCCCGCCGGGCGGTGCGCGGTGCGCACCCTACCGTTCGGTCTGCCAGGGCGAGGGATGGACGCGCGAGGACAGTCGCGCCAACGCGACCTTGTAGCTGACCTGGGAGGCGATCAGACTGTCCCGCGCATTGGCCAGGTCCAGCTGAATGTCCACGAAGTTGCGATACGGAAGGCGCCCGGCCTCGTAGTTCTCGCGCGCGATGTCGATGTTGCGCTCGGCCAGCGCCACGCTCTGCTGCAGGATGGCGGCGCGGCTCCACTCGCTGGAGAGGCGGCGATAGTCGTCGCGCACCGCCGCCACCAGTTGCCGCTCCAGGTTCCAGCGCGCCAACCGGTTGGACTGGATGTCCTTGTAGGCTGACTCGGTCAACATGCGCTTCACCCCACCGTCGTAGAGCGGCCAGAAGAGCGTCAACTCCAGCATCAGGGTTTCGTCGCCGTCCTCGGTGCGACGGGCGGAGGCGCCCAGCTGCACGTCGGCGTTGTCCAGCCGCCGCGTCACCTCCAGCGAATTCAACTGCATGGCCAGCGACTTGTCCAGGTTGGACAGATTCAGGTTGGCGGCCAGCGTCTCCGCGATCCACTGCTCCAGCGACTTGGTGTTTTCAGTGAGGCGCAGGTCCTCGACCAGAACATAGCTGGCGTCCACAGGCAGACCCACCAGTACGTTAAGCGCCTCGCGTCGGGCGGCGACTTGGTCCTCGGTCGTGAGGAGATCGGCCTGCCGTCGCTGAACCTCGATGCGCGACTCGTCCACCTGAAGCGAGGCGACGAACCCACCGGAGAGCATGGATTCGTTGTAATCCAGGATGCTTCTGCTCTGCCGCAGGAAGTCGATGACGATGCCGGCCTGTTCGGACGCCTGGATGACGGCGTAATACGCGGAGATGACCGCCAGCCGGATGTCTTCTTGCGACACTACGGCGGCGTTGGCCTGCTGCTCGGCCAGCAGGCGCGCGTTGTCCACGCGCTCACGGATGCGCGCGCGCTCCTTGCCGGAAAGCGGATAATCCGCCCGCCACTCGACTACCGACGGCACGTCGCTGTCGCTGTTATAGCCCACGCTGCCCGAAAGCGAGGTGGACAGGCCGCTGGTCCAGCGCTTGGAAAGCACCGGCGCCAGCTGCTGGTCGTACTCGGTATCTTCGACGATGCGGCCGGAGCCAAAGGTCTGGCCGGCGATGGAAAAGACGTCGCGGCTGCGGGTTCCGGCCTCGCGGGCGCTGGCGGAGACGTTGACCAGTGGCGAAAAGTCGGCGCGGACCACGCCCAGCTGGAGCTCGGCGGCTTCCTGGGCGAGCTGAGCGCGTCGGATGGCTTCGTTATGGGCCAAGGCCAGCCGCATCGCTTCGTCCAACGAGAGTCGCCCGTCGGGCGGCGGCGCGGTGAAGAGATCGCCGGCCGAACCCCGACCGAACGAGAAAATGGAGATGAGAACAAGGCTCCACGCTTGGATGCGCATTTTCGGTACTCCCGCAAGGTCTTAATCTCAATCTTAATCTTAATCTTAATCTTAATCTTAATCTTAATCTTAATCTTAATCTTAATCTTAATCTTGCTCTTGCTCTTGCTCTTAATCTGAATCTTGCCGTAATCGAGCACGACCAAGAACAAGATTACGAGCAAGAGCGATCACGATTCCGCTCAGGCGCGGCAGCCGCCGCAGTCCATATTTGGAAACGGCGGAGGTCGAAATGTACGTCCTCCAGGCGCGGATCGACGGAGCGCGCGTCGGGGACGGGGCGCTCAGGCGAAATCGCGCGTACCCGCGACCCTCCGCGACCAGCGTCTGCGCCACTTCCGCCACGCCCGAGGAACTGCTTCGCTCGCCGACGACCCACTCCCAGACGCGCTCGCGGCTGCGGGCGACCAACTCGCGCCGCCCGCCCGAATAGATCAACTCGCCCGCCTCAGAACCAGCAGCCGGTCGCAACTGGGCCGATGTCGTCCACAATATGCGTGGAAAAGATCACGATGCGGTCGGTCGCCAGGCTGGCCAACAGATTGCTGGGCTGGATGCGCTCCATCGGGTCAAGACCGGCGGTCGGCTCGTCCACGATGATGATGCAGGGCAGATGCAGGAGCGTCTGGGCGATGCCCAGGCGCTGCTTCATGCCGCCGGAGAGATGGCGGATGCGGTCGTTTCTGCGATCGTAAAGGTTGACGGAAAGAAGGGCGCGCTCGACCGCCTCCCGCGCGGGCGCCGCGGGATCGCCGAGGCCGCGCCAGATGGCCCTGCTGGTTGAGATAGTCGGCGCAGCGAAAGGCGCCGAAACCAGGACTGGGGCATGAAGCCAATCAGCGGGGCCCAGTTCGGCGCGATGCCGGCGGCGGAAAGGCCGCAGATTTCCACGTCGCCGCGGGTGGGCACGGTCAGCAGCGAGAGCAGGCGCAGGAGGGTGGTCTTGCCCGCGCCGTTGGGACCCAGAAGGCCGATCATGCCCGCTTGGAGGGTGAAATCGACTTCATGCAGGGCGTAGACGCCGCAAACCACGCGGCGCGGCGGGGAATGGGCGCGGCCAGGCGCGGCGGGACGCCCCACGCCGTTGCCGCCACTCGCGCCACGCCAGCCCCAGCTCGCGGCCGCGGTCCCGATATAGAACGGTCAGGTTGCGCGCCGAGAGCGAGAGCGGCAGCTGGGCCAGCTCGGCACGATTGTAGCGGCGCGCGGGCAGAGTCGCCAGATGGCGCAGCGAATCTCCTCCTCGCCGCTCAGGCGCGCGGAAAGAGAAGCGCCGCCACGCCCACGCCCCGCCTGGCCAGGCAGCGCCAGCGGTCCAGCGTCCGCTCCAGCGTCAGGTACTCCGCCGGCAAAACCACCAGCGTCAGACGCGTGGAGACCGACATGCCGCCGATGCCGACCCAGGCCAGCGGCCGCCAGGGGTTGCTCTCCCCCGTCTTCAACGCCAACGGCAGCAGCCCCAGGATGGTGGTCAGGCTGGTCATGAAAATGGGCCGCAGGCGGTACTGGCCCGCGGTCAGGATGGCCCGCACGTGCCCGTAGTTGCGCCGGCGCCGCAGCATCGAGACAAAGTCCATGAACACGATGCCGTTGTTGACCACGATGCCCAAAAGAAAGATGGAGCCCATCGCCGCCATGGCGTCGTATTGGTGGCCGGTGAGAAGCAGCGCCCAAATAGCGCCGACAATCGCCAGGGGCACGGTGAACATGATGACGAAAGGGGCGAAGAAGGCCTCAAAAAGCCCCGCCATCACCATATAGACGAGCAGGAACCCCAGAAGCAGCACCTGACGCAGGGAAGCGAGCATTTCGTCGATCTGGCGCTGCTCGCCCTCCAGTTCAAAGCTGTAACCGGGGGGCAGGACGACGTAACTGCCGAGGCGCTTGATGTCGGCGATGACGTCGGTCTTCTTGCGCACGTTGTCGGTAGTAAAGGTGATGGCGGCGATGCGTTCCTGGTCGCGGCGATGGATGAAACCGGGGCTGTCGCCGAGGGTGAAGGCGGCGACGTCCTCCAGAGGGAAGGCGCGGCCGTCGGCGCTCCACACGTCGACCTGGCGCAGGTCGGCAAGGATGCGCGTATCGGCGCCCTCCAGGCGAAAGACCACGGCCATGTCGTCCTCGCCGCGATAGAGCCGCACCTGGGAGACGTGGCCGGAGGCGTTGGCGGAAAGCACCGCCTGTTGAATCGCCAGGGCGTTGATCTTGAGCAGGCTGGCCTTCTCGCGGTCGATCTGCAGGCGGACTTCGGGCGCGCCGGTGGAGAGATCGTTGGCGACCTCGCGGATGCCGGGGATGGTGAGAAGAAAGGCCTCGACGCGGGCGGCCACGGAGAGCAGCACGTCGTAGTCGGGGCCGCGCAGTTCCAGGCGGCCGGACTCGCCGAAGCCGACCATGCCCGCCTGTGGGTCCATCCTGCGGCGGCGAAAGCCGATCTCGGCCAAGGGGACGCCCTCCGTCTCGTCCAGGATGGCCTCCTTGAGCTGCTCCTTGACGCGGCCGGCCACGTCCGGGTCCATGCGCACCACGATGCGCGCCCGATCATCATAGACCCACGCCGAGAAGCGCTTGATCTCGGGAAACTTGCTCTTCTGGGCCAGGATCGCCTCGACCTCGCGCACCACCTTGTCCGTGGACGCGCGCTGGCTGCCCTCGGGCATGGTGATGTGCACGTTGAACACGTCCTCTTCCAGGTTGCGCTCGAGATACCCCTGATCCAACTGATTGCGTTGGAAGGCCCAGGTAAAGAAAATCACCAGCCCCACCACGGCCAGGAGGCGGCCGCGATGCCGCAGCGAACCCGACAGGAGGAGCACGTAGGCCCGGCGGAAAAAGCCGCGCCGGCGCCGCTCCGCAAGCCGCTCCTGTCGCCGCCGCGACTCGATGGAGAGGATGAAGTACGTCGCCATCGGCACGAACGTGATCGCCACCAGCAGCGAGATCAGCAGCGGAAAGACGATCGAGAGTCCCATCTCGCGGAAGATCAGACGCACCTCGCCGTGCAGGAAGAAGATGGGGGCGAACGCGATCACGGTCGTCAGGGTGCTGGCGGTGATGGCGCGGCCCACCTCGTCGGCTCCCTGGCAGGCCGCCTCCAGCCGCGACTTGCCCAACTGGTAGTTGCGATAGATGTTCTCCAACACCACGATGCTGTTGTCCACCAGCATCCCGATGGCCAGCGTGATGCCGACCATGGAGAGGATGTTGATGGTCATGCCATTGGCGTACATGAAGTTGAAGGTCCCGAAGATGGAGAGGGGGATGGCCAGCACGACGGTGAGGGTGATGAGGCCGTGGCGGACGAAGACAAAGAGGACGACGACGGCCAGGGCGATGCCGGTGAGGGCCAGCTTGGCGATCTTGGCCATGATGCGCGAGAGGATTTCCGCCTGGCTCTGCAGGATCTCGACGGAGTAACCGGGCGGCAGCTGGCCGGCGTTGATGCGTTCGAGCACCTTCTCTACGCGGGCGGCGGTGCGGAGGGGATTGGCGCCCGCCTCCTTTTCCAGTTGCAGGCCGATGCTGGGCCGGCCGTTGACGCGATAGAGCGAATTCTGGTTGCCGGCCGACTCGGCTACCTCCGCCACGTCGGAGAGGCGCAGGCGGGTTTTCGGATCGACCGTCAGGGCGGCCAGTTCTTCCGCGCTGCCGAACTTCTCCGCCAGCCGCACGTAGGCCTGCCCCTGGGCCGTCTGCAGCTTGCCCAGGTAGACCTTTTCGTTGCTCCACGACTGGATGCGCTGCACCAGTTGGAAGAAGGGGACCTGGTAGTGGCGCATGCGCCGCGGATCCAGCGTCACGCCCATCTCGCGCGGCTCCACGCCCCCCAGCTCCACGTTGTAGATGCCGTCCACTTCCTCCAGGCGCTGCTTGATGCGCGTCATCACCACGTCCCGCAGCATCTCGGGAGAGCCTTCGCCGGTGACGCACAACTCCATGAAAAAGCGGTTCTGCAGGTCGTTGGTGTCCCACTGGAAGACGCCGTACTCCAGCCGCTCTTTGGGGAACCTCTTCTTGAGCACTTCCAGCCGTTCGGAGAGCTCGATGCCGGAAAAACGCATGTCGGTTCCGAAGTCGAACTCGACGTTGGTCCAGCAGCCCCAGAAGCCGGTCCAACTCTCGATCTTGCGCACGCCCGGCAGCGAGGCGACAGCGTTCTCGATGGGGACGGTGAGCTCCTCCTCCATCTCGCGCGGAGTCGCCTCGCGCAGGCGGGCGTGGATGCCCATGCCCGGATAGACCACGTCGGGAAAGAGCTGCAGCGGCAACTGACGATAGGAAATGGAGCCGAGCAGCACGATCCCCAGGCAGATCATGCTGGTGGTCACGCGGCGGCGGACGGCCCAGGCGGAGAGCTTCATCGTCCGGCCATCCTCTCCCAGATTTCCACCTTGCGGTAGTCGTGGGCGTAGGTCTCCGCCTCGGGCATGTAGCGCGGCAGCTGTAATATCCAGCCCTGCGGATCGACCTCGGCGAAGAGCGGCCGGTCGGGGACTTCCAGGCGCAGGACGACCGACTCCCCGGCGGGGATGCGGGGCGTCTGAAAGATGCGGTCGCGCTCGGTGCGGAGATAGATGGGGACGGGAGTGCCGCCGGTCCCGCGATTGGCGATTTCCAGCGTGACGCGATAGTCCATGCCGAGAGTGTCGGGATCGTCGAACATGAGGGCGTCGGCGCGCAGGATTTCATACTGGGGCAGGGCGCCCTCGTCGATCCATTCGCGCTGGAAGTCGGCGAGGCTCTCGCCGAGATGCGCCTCGGCCAGGCGCAGGAAGTCGGGCCAATCGACGGAGCGGAAGCGGTAGGTCTCGGAGTACGCGCGCAGGAGATTCCGCCAGCGTTCCTCGCCCAGGCGGAAGCGCAGCATGTGGAAGAGGGCCATGCCGCGCTTTTCCAGTACCTCGGCGCGCTCGGGATAGCGCAGGGCGGCGGCCTCGGAGAGCGGCAGGCGATAGTAGCCGGCCAGGCGCGCGGTCACGTCGAACTCGCGCGTCTTTTCCTGCATGGCCAGCGCGCGCTCGTGCGAGGAGAGAAACCGCGACAGGTAGCGCGGCAGGGCTTCATGCAAGAGCGGCGAGCGCGCGACCACGCCCGAGCGCAGATAGTCGCTGACCAACTTGTCCTGAAGGGTCTTGACCTGGCGGGTCCAGGTAGCGGAAGCGCCGCCGCAGATCCACCACTCCGCCCGCGCCTCCTCTTCTTCCGCGCGGGCCACCTGCATGTAGGGTCGCGGCCGCGAATCGGAGAGCAGCCCGCGCCCGCCGTCACGCGGCCTCGTCCGGCGTCTCGACGACCGACAGTCGCGGGAAGCGGATACTCGCCCGGTAAACCGGGCCATCCCGCTGGCCAGGATTTCGCTTGTCCCACAGGTAGATGATGCGCTGCGCGCCGCCCAGAAAATGATAAAGTCGCAGCGGCAACGTCCCCCAAACAAGGGGCCAGGGATGCATCGTTCCCTCCACTACCTGATACGCCCCAGCATAAGCCCCCAGGTCCCGCGCTGGCCCATGGCTCTGCCATGCGCCGCTCGTCGGCTCATCGCCGCCGGCGACCCACGAGAGGCCCCGTACGCCTTCTGCGCGCACGAGAAACGGCGCCGGCTCCGGCGGGGCGGCTTCGTGCGCCGCGATCAGACCCCGTCGCGCAATGGCCGCCGGCTCGGGAAACCACCCCAGCGCCGCATCCAGATGCACGAAGCGGCGCGGCGCGGTCGCCGGCTGGTAGCGCTTCCACGCGGGCAGGACGACGCTGTCAGGATGACGCATCAACAGTTTACCGTGGTATGCGACCGTCAATGTCGCCTCGACTCCGTCGGGCGCGTTGACCTCCAACTGATTGAACCGGCGCGTGAAGCTCGCGTTCCGCCCGTCGCTCCACTGCGCGCTCTCCACGACCAAGCCCGGATTGAGCAGAAAGAGCATGGTCGCCTCACCCGTGGCCGGTCGGATGCCCAGGGCGGCGCTGGCGGAGAGATGTCCCGTGGCCGGATCGAAGCGCAGGTCGATCTCTCTCGACGCAACGAGGGCGGGCGCAGGCGGCTCGGAGAGGATCAGTCTCTCAACGCCCTCCAAGGCCCCTACGCGGCGCACCTCATCGCCTCCTGTCACGGCGGCCAGTTCGGCCTCCAGCCGATGGGTGAGCGCGAGATGCGCGCGATACTGCCGGTAATCCAAGCCCGCCAGGGCGAGGAGCGCGCCGGCCCCGAAGCCGAGCAGGGCGAGCGCGGTCTTACCGGGCGAACTGCCGGGCCAGAAGGCCAGGGCGAGACTGCGAAGGGTGGGCGTCTGCCACCATCGGACGCCGCGCGGCGCCACGCGCCGCCCGGTGCGATCCAGCGCCAGCGCCGCCGCCGCCAGAAACAGCGCCGTCAGTGCCAGCTCGACCGCCATCCATCCCCACAGCGGCCGCGACAAGAGGAGGAGACCCGCGCCGCCCGTGTAGCCCGTCGCCGCCCGCAGGCGCTCCAAGGGAACGTGAAACAGCGAGAAGTCGGGCAAGTGGATGGAAAGGTACATGAGCGCGGACCATCCCGCCAGCGCGACCACGCCCGCCCCCAGCGTGCTGGGCACGAGACCGCGAATCCACAGCGCCGCCGCCACCACGACCGCCAGTCCCGGCAACCACACGTGCGCCAGCATCCAGGCGTACGCGCCCCAGTCCAGCGACGGTCCGCCGGGAAGTCCCACCAGCGCCGCCAGCGTACCCAGCGGCGCCAGGCAGGCGATGACAAGTACGGCGTAGATGCCCAGAAATCGTCCCAGAACCATGGCGCCGTTGGAGAAGGGGCGGGGGAAGAGAATCTCGCGATAGGCGGGCCGCTCGGCCCAACCCGCCGCGTCGATGGCAAAGAATAGCCCGGAGAGCAGCAGCGCGGCGCCGATGGGATCGAGCGCCCAGGCCGCCAGCGTTCCGCCCACACGCCGCCACCCTTCCGCGCCCGTCGCCTGACCATAGAGGTGCATAAAAAAGTAACGTGATAGAAAGACAAGCAGGACGAAGAGCAGCCAAGCGCGCAGGCTGCGCCGATGCATCAACCACTCGACGCGCGCGAAGTGCAACACGGCGCTCATAGAGGGTACCGCCTCCGTTCAGACGTAGCGCCGCCGTCCCGCCGGCTCGCGCGGGGAACGTCCCGCCCCCGCGCGTCCGCTCGCCGCAGAGTTGTCGAAGCGTGTGGGCCTGATGCCCACACGCAAGCCGGCAGGATGCCGGCGCTACCTTCATGCACCGGCCCGCTCCTCCCGCCGGCGGCGCGCCCTCGCGGTGATCGCGGCGACCACGACGTCGCTGATCCGCGCCATCCAGAGATAAAAAACGGGCACGAAGAGCAGCGTGAGAAAGGTGCTGCTGACCATGCCGCCGATGACGGCGATGGCCATGGCCGAGCGCAATTCAGCGCCCTCGCCGATGCCGACGGCCATGGGCAACAGCCCCATGACGGTCGTCAAACTGGTCATCAGGATGGGCCGGAGGCGCCGCCGCGCCGCCTCCAAAATGGCCGGCCGCAGCTGGCCGCCCTCCGCGCGCTGCCGGTTGATCGCGTCCACCAGCACGATGCCGTTGTTCACCACGATGCCCGCCAGCATCACGATGCCGATGTAGGCCATCATGTTCATGGTCTGGTGGGTGAGGACGAAGGCGGCGATCACGCCGATGAGCGCCAAGGGCGCGGTCGTCATCACGATGAAGGGATAGAGCAGCGACTCAAAGAGCGAGGCCATGACCATGTAGACGAGAACCAGGGCCAGGACGAGGGCGAACGAGAGGCTCCGGAAGGACTCGGCGCGGCGCTCCTCCTCGCCGGTGATGGAGGCGTAGAAGGGGGCGTCGGCGAGGGCGGCGCGGGCGCGCTCGACGCCTTCCGAAAGCGTCAGCCCGCGCAGGTCGGCGGAGACCGAGATGTAGCGGTCGCCGTCGCGGCGCAGGATTTCCCGCGGGCCGGGCTCCAGGACGATCTCGGCGATGTCGCCCAGTCGCACCGTGCCGCCGCCGGGCCGCGCGATGGCGATCTCCCGCAGCGTGGAGACGATGTCCACGTTGGGACGATGCATTTCCAGCACGATGTCCTTTTCCGATTCGAGGTCCTGGTAGGTCGACGCAACCTGCGGCCCGACCTGCGCCCGCACGGCGGCGGCGACCTTCTCCGTGTCCAGGCCGTAGTCGGCCAGGAGCGCCTTGTCGGGACGGATGTCGGCCACGGGAAAACCGGCGGACAGGTTGCTGCGCAGGTTGATGAAGCCGCCGGCGTGCGCCAGCCGGTCCATGATCTGCCGCGCCTGGTCGGCCAGCGTCTCCAGATGCTCGCCGCGCACCTCGACCACGATGGGCGACTCCTCCGAGCGGATGAAGTCCTCCACGCTGTTCTGTTCCAGCGCGTACTCGATCTGCGCGCCGAAGATTTGCGCGCGCTCGGCTTCCAAGATGTCCACCACGTCGCGAGTTGAAAGCGAGCGGGCCTCGCGGGTCGCCAGGGTGACGCTGATCTCGGCCAGGTGCGGGCCCGCCAATACGTCCTGAGCGCGGCGGGCGGTTTCTTCCGACTCCCCGATGCGCGTGTAATACATCTGGACCGTGTCGCCGAGTTCCTCAAGGCGGCCCTCCAGGCGTCGCACCGCCTCGTCGGTGACTTCCAAACTGCTGCCCAGGGGCATGGTCAGGCGCGCCACGAACTGGCCTTGGTCGGCGTCGGGGACCAGTTCGCGCGGGATGCGGGGCAGCGTCCAGATGCTCCAGGCAAGGGCGGCCGCGAGCGCGGCGACCACAGCCAGTTGGCCGGTCGGGCGCAGGACGAGCGCCAACGCGCGCCCGTACCATTCCGAGAGGCGATGCCGCGCCACGCGCCGCGCCCGCAGATAGCGCGCGCCCAGCACGGGAATGAGCAGAACGGCGGCTGCGAGCGACGCCAGGAGGGAAAAGCACACCGTCAGCGCCTGCTCTCGGAACAGGAGGCCGGTGAAACCGTGCACGTAAACGATGGGAAAGAAAACGACCACGGTCGTCAGGGTCGCGGACAGGATGGCTCCGGCGACTTCGGAGGTTCCCAGGCGCGCGGCGGTTGCGGCGTCGTCGCCCGCTTGCCGCCGCCGGAACATGTTCTCGATCACCACGATGGCGTTGTCCACCAACATGCCCGCCCCCAAGGCCAGCCCGCCCAGCGTCATGATGTTCAAGGACAGGCCCGAGAAGTACATGAGATTAAACGTCGCCACGATGGAGAGTGGAATGGCGACGAAGATGATCAGGGTGGGAGCAAGCCGCCTGAGAAACAGGAAAAGTACCAGGGTCGCCCACAGGATGCCCCAGAGCGCGGCCGACTTGACTTCTCCGATGGCGGCGTTGATGAAACTGGACTGATCGTAGGCGACCTCGATCTTGAAGCGCGTCGAATCGGCGGGAACCAGCTGGACGAGCGCCTCGCGGACCTTGCGCACGGAGAGGACGGTGTTGGCGTCAGGCTCCTTGAAGACAGCCAGGCCGACGGCGGGCCGGCCGTTGTAGCGCACCAGGTTGGCGCGATTGCGCGCGGACAGTGTGATGCTCTCCGCCACGTCCGCCAGCGTGACCGGCACGTTGCCCTGGTAGCCCACCACGGTCGCCCCGATGTCCGCCAGCCTTTGGTATTCGCCCAGCGCCCGCACCACGTAGCGCCGGTTGCGATCCTCGATCCAGCCGCCGGAGGAGTTGACGTTGGCGTTCCTGATGGAGGCGGGCAGGCTGTTGTAGTCGATGCCGTAGGCGATGAGCAGTTCGGGATTGACCTGGACGCGGACCTCGCTGTCCAACCCGCCGGAGACCTCCACTTGCGCGACTCCGTCGATGCGCTCCAGGCTCGGCTTGAGGGTCTTTTCGCCCCACTGGCGCAAGTCCACCGGATTCGCCTCGCCCAAGAGGGCCAGTGTGAGGATGGGCAGCGCATTGGGATCGAAGCGAAAGATGTTCGTGCTTCTCGTCTCTTCGCGCAGGTCGCCGACGGCTTTCTTCACGTCCAGAAAGGCGTAATCCAGGTCGGTGTCCCAGTCGAAGTCCACCGTCACCACCGACTGGTCGGCGCGCGAGATGCTCTGCACCGAGCGCACGTTGCGCAGGGTGGCGATGCTGCGCTCCAGGGGGCGGCTGATGCGCCGCTCGACCTCCTCGGGCGACAGCCCGTCCGTATCCACCACGACGGTGATGCGGGGCATGGCGATGTCGGGAAACAGGTTGGTCGGCAGCCGCTCGAGGGCGATCACACCCAGGAGGATCACGCCCACAAAAAGCATCAGGATGGTGACGGGATACTGGAGCGCGGCGGAGACGAGCTTGTGCATGTTACCTGAGCCAGAGTTCGCTCCGGCGCATGCGGCGCAGGAGCAGTTCGACGAAGACGTAGAAGAGCACCAGGGACCAGAAAGCGGCAGCATAGCCGGGCGTCCAGGCGCCGACCGCCTGGCTCTCCTCGATGATGCGTCCGGCGCTGTCGGTGACGGCCGCGAAGGGATCCACAAAGAGCGCCAGAAAGGCGATCCGCGGCAGGTAGCGATAATGCAGCAACGCGGCCACGCCCACCACCAGCCCCGCCAGCGGCCCCGACCGGAACACCGCCGACAGCCACAGCGTCACGCTGGAAAAAAGCAGGGCCGGCGGCAGGACCGCCAGCGCCATGCGCCAGGGCGATGCGCCCGACAGGAAAAAGTAAAGCAGATCGATCACGGCCAGGAAGACCGCCAGCCAAATCCAGACCGTCGAGGCCTGCCGCAACACCAGCCGGTCGCGCGGCGAGGGCAGCGTGAACGTCACCTCCAGGGTCCCGTCCTCCATCTCCTGGGGAAAGAGATTCATGGACAGGAGGACGGAGGCGGCCAGCGTCAGCCAGAGACACTGCGCGTAGGCCTCGCTTGGGGTCGGCAATCCCACCCACAGCGAGGCCAAAGGCAGAAGCAGGAGCACAAACTGCAGCGGCGCCGCCGAGAGCGTGAACAGGCGCCGCGAGATGCCGACGAAGAGCGTGATTTCGGAGCGGAGGACGTTCTTCATGCGGCCGTCCAGAGTCCACGGGGTTCGGCGCCCGACAGGACGCGGAAGTGATAGAGATACGCATCCTCGAAGGTGGGTTCGGCGGGGACGGCTTCGGGCGGCGGCGTTCCCGCGATGACGATGCGCGCGCACAGGCGACCGTCCTCCTCGCGCACCGACGCGAGATGATGGCGGCGGGACAGCGCCTCCAGTTCCTCCGGCGCAATCAACACGCGATAGACGTGGCCCGTCGCGCGCGACACGAACCCGGACGGCGCCCCGTCGTATGCCAACACTCCCCCGTCCAGCACCACCACGCGCGAGACGACCGCCTCGACGTCGCTGACGATGTGGGTCGAAAAGACCACCGTCTTCTCCCGGCCCAGTCGGGCAAGCAGCGAGCAGAAGCGGTTGCGCTCCTCGGGGTCCAGGCCGGTGGTGGGTTCGTCCACGAAGAGCACGTCGGGATCGCCCACGAGGCTCTGGGCGATGCCCAGCCGGCGGGTCATGCCCACGGAGAGATGCTTGACGCGGCGGTGTCGGACGCGCGCCAGCCCGACGGTCTCCAGCAGTTGGTCGGTGCGGTTGCGCGCCTCTTGACACGAGAGGCCGCACAATCCGCCCATGAATTCGAGCACTTCGTGAACTTCCAGAAGCGCGGGCAGCTCGAAGTGCTGGGGCAGGTATCCCAGCCGCCGCTGATAGTCGCGCAACACGCTTCGCAGGGGACGACCGTCGACCAGAATCTCGCCCTCGGTCGGCTGCGCGGTCGTCGCCAGCATCCCGAGCGTCGTGGTCTTGCCGGCGCCGTTGGGCCCCAAAAGCCCCACGATGCCGCGCGACAACTCCAGGGTCAGCCCGGCGACCGCCCTATGACCGTTGGGATACCGTTTGCCCAGGTTGCGAAGAGAGAGTCTCATCGAGTTTGCTGGCCTTGACCGGCGTGCCGTCCTTCAGGGTTTCCGCACCGCGCACGATCAGCCGTTCGCCCTCCAACAGGCCGCTCGTAACCTCGGCGTGGGTGCGATTCTCGATGCCCAGTTCCACCGCGCGCTCGCGGGCGATGCCGTCGTCGTCCACGACGAAGACGACCAGGCGGTTGTTGCGCATCTGGGTGACTTCGCGGGGAATGGCGAGCGCGTCGGCCCGCTCCTCGACCACTAGGTCGCAGCGCGCGAACATGCCGCGCGACAGGCGACGCTCGGAATTGTCCACGTGCACCTGCACCTTGAACGCGCGGCTGGTAGGGTCCACGCTGGTGGAAATGTCCGCCACCCGGCCCACCGTGTCGATGCCGTCCTGGGCGTAGACGTGCACCAGCGCGCGCTGGCCCGGCCTGACCTTGCCGATGTCCTTGCCCGACACGTCCACTTCCACGCGCATGATCTTGTCGTTGAAAATCCCGAAGAGGGCCTCGCCCGGTTGCACCAGTTGCCCCTCTTTGCGCGTGAGCGGTTCGACTTCCTGGCTGGTGCGCTGGGTGGCCAGAAACTCCTTGTTGACCAGCTGGCCGTCGAAGGGGGCGAAGAGTTTGGACTTCTTGGCCCGCAGTTCGGCTTTTTCCAGCGCGGATTTGGCGGCGGCGATGGCGTTTCTGGCCGCCGTGACCGCCGACTCGGCGTCGATCACCGCCAGCTCACGCCGCTCCAGTTCGTCTTTGGAGACCGCCCCGCGTTCGTACTGGCGCTTGAAGAAGTCCAGGTCGGACTTGGCCTTGTCCAGCTTGGCGAGGGCGGGACCGAGTTGGCTTTCGTCGGCGGAGAGCTTGAGTTTGGCGTCGCGCACGGCGAAGGAAATCTCTTCGTTGTCCAGTTCGGCCAATAGCGTCCCCGCCGCGACGAAGTCGCCCTCCTTCCAGGCGCTGGCGAACGCGATCACACCGGATATCTCCGGCGCGATCACCTGCTGGCTGACGGGGTACAGATTGCCCACGGTGGACAGGTAGGCCTCCATGGGGCCGCGCACCAGGTCGATGACGAACACGGGCACGATGTAGTCGCGAGGCTTCTTCTGCTTGTCCACGCCCAGGAGGGATTCGCCGGTCGCGTCGGCGGGGGCGGTGGCGCCGACGCCGCTGCCGGGCAGAGCACAGCCCCCGCAAAGCCAGACGAGGGCGGCCAACAGCGCCGTAATTGCGCAGCGCCTGGCCCCGAGTAGGCCGAAGGCCGTATCGAGGGGCGCAGCGCCGCATGTGAAGCAAACGGGTAGTCTCATGGCTGGCGGATTAAACGCTCCCGGCCTCCCTGCCGTTACAGAACTTATTCAGGCTGCCGCAAGCCTACCAGAAACGGCTTCAACTGACCACCATGTTGCGGACCTCCGGAAAGATCCATTCGCCGCCTGCGCAGGCGGTTGTCGCGGTCTCTTTCCCGCGGTATAATAACCTCATGAAGGGGCGATGCCACAAGCAACCGGCGGGGACCGACCTGCCGCCCACGACGATCAAGCGCATCGAGTCCATCCTGCGACTGGAGGGCGGGCGCATGGCGCGCGAGCCGGAGGCGGTACTGGCGGAAGTCAACCGCCGCTGCGGGCTGACCCTGACGTTGGAAGAGCTTCGCAACCTAAACGCGCGCGTGCAACCCGGCGGGGGACTGGGAGTCTCCATCGTCGAGCGCCGCGCCGACGTTCCGGAGTGCACCTGATGGTGGATGCAATCAACTCGGCGCTCGCCGGCATTCACTCGGCCCTGC
This sequence comes from bacterium, assembly GCA_015075175.1. Classification (GTDB taxonomy): domain Bacteria; phylum Hinthialibacterota; class Hinthialibacteria; order H5-UNCL2; family H5-UNCL2; genus H5-UNCL2. Next base: position 161,160 of record JABTUV010000002.1, on the reverse strand, counting down.
GACGGTATGAACAGTCCGCCGCCCGCATCGCCCGCGCCGGACAGGAAGTCCCCGCCGATCCCGCCGTCCAGTTCCCGCAACCCGAGGATCGCTTCGATCTTTCCCGGGAAGCGGTCAACCTCCTCGCCTCCAGGCACGCCGTCGCCGCCAACGCCGCCGTGATCCGCGCAGAGGACAAGCTGCTGGGAAATCTGCTTGACATCCTGGCCTGAGGCGCCGCCAGGGACAGTCACCCATGAGGCCCTGCCTCATCCGTAGAGAACCCAAAAACCGAGGCCGCTCCGAAGACGGGCTGACGCGTCCACTCCGTCCTCTCGATACGCGGCGCGAAGTTACATCTCGCAGTTCAAGCGGGCACTCCAGCGCGCCGCTACTCGAGGACTCGGTTTTTTTTCCGGAACCCTTTCCAAACACATCTATTCAAGGCAAGACGCACAAATGTAAGCCTAGGCCCCGCCGACGCACTTCCATGAAGGCCGCGCTTTTCCTTGGGGGCCGTATCGAGAGGCACGGCGGTTTGACGCCCGTCTTCCCGTCCCTACCCCCCTGCCAGCGCCTGCGCGAGGCCGTTTCTGTCCAAGTCCCGTCCGACCACCACGAGGCGCGTCTCCTGACCCACAGGCTCCGTCCAGTGCACGTCGCCGGGGACCCAGTCCAGATGGCGGCCGCCCTGTTCGTCGAAAACATCGCCCTTGGCGCGCAAGGCGTCGCCGAAGCGGCCCGCATTCATGGCCGCCAGCCACGCCTCGACGCGCGCGCGTGGCAGCGGCTCGCTTGACGAGAAGTCCCAGCACTCCACGCGCTTCTGCTCGGGCGTCAGATGCGCGTGTCTGCGTTCCGCGGGCCGGCAGTGCCTCCCCGCCAGGATGCCGTCCCATTCGCTTTCCGGCAGGACCCCGTAGAGCGTCGGGAAGATGCGCGCGGTCGGATTGCGGGCCGACAGGTCCGCCGTGATCGCCTCCCGCTCGGCGGCCGTCACCTTGTCGATCTTGTTGAGCAGCAGCACGTCCGAGGTTTCCACTTGGTCGTTCCAGAACACGTACAGCCCCGTCGCCATCTGGCGATAGCGGCCGGCGTCCACCATGCCGATGTAAGGCCCAACCTCGCACCAGCCGTCGGCGGGAGGCTGCGAGAGCAGGGTGTGAATCTGCGAGGGCACGGCGATGCCGGTCGGCTCGATCAGCACGCGGTCGGCGGCCAGCTCGAAGCGGGCCTTCTCCAGCGTTTGCAGCAGTCCCACCGCCAAAGTGCAACAGATGCAGCCGTGCGGCAGCTCGATGGTGGACAGGCCGCCGCGCGACAGGATGGGCCCGTCGATGCCCAGTTGGCTGAACTCGTTGACGAGAATGAGAATCCGCTCTCCGCGCGCCATTCTGGGCACGAAGTTGAGCAGAAAGGTGGTCTTGCCCGACCCCAGAAAGCCCGTGACCACGTGGACCTTCACGGCCTCACTCCCCCGCCGAGCGCTTCATGCGCCGGAGGGTACGCACGTATTCGATGTCAGGATGAACCGCCTGGGGATACTCGCGCATCACGCGCAGGCCGTCGGGGAAGCGCCGGAACTTCTCGTACTCGAGCGCCAGCGTCATGCGCACCTGGAGGTCCTCCGGCTTCAGCTTGAGATAGCGCTCCAAGTAGCGGAAGTACATGCGCGGTTCGTGCAGCGACAGGTAGACGTCGCCCAGCGCCAGCATGGCGGGGGCGTGGCTCCCGTCCAGCGCCAGCGCCCGCAGGAACACGGGTATGGAGCGGGATACAAAGTCGTTCTCCCGATACAGCACGCCCAGGTCGTAATAGAGGTCAGGATCGGCGGGGTTGGCTGAAATGGCGGCCAACAGGCGATCCCGCTCGGCGATGAACTTCTCGAACCGATCGGCCAGCTCCTCGTACTTGCGGGCGGTCTCCTCGTCGCCGCGCTTGCGGGCGTCGGCGGCCTGTTCGCGCAGCGTGGCGGGATCATCCACCTCGATCAGGAGGCCGCGCTGCATCCAGCCCAGCGCCTCCTGCCGCCGGCCCGCGTAGGCCATAGAGAGTCCCTTCATGCCGGCGGCGTGGTCGTTGGTCGGTTCCCGTTTCAGAAGCTGGTCCCAGTCGGGCAGGGCCTCCGCCCAGCGTTCCTCGTCGCACAGAATCTGCGCGCGCAAGTTGAAGTACTGCGCGTCCTGCACGGCGTCGTCGGCGACCTTGTAGAGCGCCTCCAACGCCGCCTCGAACTTCTCCTTCTGCACCAGCGCCAACGCCTGATAGTAGCGGTAGCGCGAATTGCGCGGTTCCCGCTCCAACAGCGGCGCCAGCGTCTCCAGCGCTTCGTCGTTGTACCGCTGGTGGGTCTGGCCCACCGCCTTGGCGAAGCGGGCGTCCAGGTTGGCCGGGTCCGCCGCCAGCACTTCGCTGGCCTCGCGGATGGCGCTCTCAAAGTCGCGCCGCATATTGTAGTACTCGAACAGGGCCAGCTTGGCGGGAGCGTAACCGGGCGAGGCCGCAAGCGCCCGGTCCAGGCTCTCCTTGGCCTCTTCCATTCGGTTCTGCAGAAGCTGCCGCACGCCCTCCGCCGTGAAACGTTCTGCTTCCGCGGTCGCCGATGCGCGGATGGGCGCGGCCGGGCTTGGCGCAGGCGACGGCGTCGCCGGCAGGGAAACCGACGGTTCCGACCCGCTGCGCCACTCCGGCAACCCCACGCGCACCACGTAAAAGACCAATCCCAGGAGGATCGCCAGGCCCAGCAAGGCGACCAGCGGTTGCGTCTTTTTTCGGGTGGGGACCGCCGACTTGCCGGACGCGCCTGTCGATTTTCCCATGGGCTCCCTTCCCCTCCAAGGGTTCGGCCTTGCGGCCGGGCCTTTGAATTTACCCGCCCGCGCCGCTGTTTCAACCTTTTCTTTAGTCCGCCTGCACCGCGGTTGGGCTGCGTGCCGCGCCGCGGTGCGACCGCCCTTCGACACGGATGGCCTGAAGCGAAGCAAGCTTTCTGCATTCGCGCAAGTCCGCCGCGCGCTTCAGGCCATCCTGCTCAGGGCTGTCGGAGTACTTGTTCGAGGGTCATGGGATCGGCGATAACCGGAACCGACAGGCCTGAGCAGCGGCCCGACCGCCTCCCTCCACTGAAAGGAGATCCTTCTTCGGGCCGCGTGTCGAAGGCCGGCAATCGCCGTGCCATCGCGCGCGCCATCCCCCTCAAGACCATCGCGGAAACCCTCACACCCCTGCTTCTCATTCCCTGGCTGCCATGTTAACGTGACGCCGAAAGGAGCCGATGCCATGCCGCCGGACGCAAAACCCGTGGACCACGTCCCGGCCGCAGGCCGCCGTGATTCCCGGCGCGTTCTCATTCTGGGCGGCGGCTTCGCCGGCGCCTACTGCGCCCAGGAACTGGAGCGGCGCGCGCGCGGCCTGCCGGTCGACATCGTACTCTTCGACCGCCACAATTACTTCGTCTTCCATCCCCTGCTCATGGAGGCGGGTACGGGCAGCCTGGAGCCGCGCCACGCGGTCGTCTCCATCCGGCGCTTCCTCTCCACCACCCGCTTTATCATGGCCGAAGTTCTGGACGTGGACCAAGAGCGCCGCGAAGTCGTCTACCAGGTTGCGGGCGAGGAGCACGTCTCGCGCATGGGCTACGACCATCTGGTCGTGGCGCCGGGCAGCGTGACGCTCCTGCCGCCCGTGCCCGGCCTGTCCCGGTACGGCTTCCAGCTGAAAAGCCTGGCGGACGCCGTGGGCCTGCGCGACCGGGCCATCCAGATGCTGGAAATTTCCGACGCTTTGACCGATTCCGCGGCGCGCCGGGCGCGCCTGCACTTCGTGGTCGTGGGCGGCAACTTCACCGGCGTCGAGGCTGCCGGCGAACTGGAGGTGCTGCTCTCGTCCGCGCGCCGCCTCTATCGCACCATCCGCCGCGATGAGATCAAGGTCACGCTGATCGACCGCGCCGATAAACTGCTATCCTCCATCGCCGAAAACGACCTGTCCGAATACGCCCGCCTGCACCTCCTGAAACGCGGCATCGACGTGCGCCTCAACGTCTCGGTGCGCGAAGTGCGCGAAGATCACGTCATCCTCACCGACGGCGCCGTCCTGCCTGCGTGCACCGTGCTGTGGTGCGCGGGGATCGCCCCCAGTCCGCTGATTGCCAGGTTGAAACTGCCGATCGACGAGCGCGGATACGTCCTGTGCGAGCGGGACCTGCGGGTCGCGGGTTGCAGCGACGTGTGGGCCATCGGCGACTGCGCGGTCAATATCGACGCGGAAGGAAAGCCCTATCCGGCCACGGCGCAGCACGCCGTGCGGCAGGGCGTGGCCTTGGCCCGCAACCTGGCGCGCGTACTGCAGGGCCAACCGGCCCGCCCCTGCGACATCAGGCACCAGGGATCGCTGGTCGCGCTGGGATGCCGCACCGGCGTCGCCAAGGTCTTCGGCGTCAAACTCTCGGGTTTTCCCGCCTGGTTTCTCTGGCGTACGGTCTACCTGATGAAGATGCCCGGTTGGACGCGGCGTGTGCGCATCGCCCTGGACTGGACGCTGGCGCTCCTTTTCACGCGGGATTACGTCCAGCTGGGTCTGCACAGAGGAGGATGGCACGAAGAATCGGAGAAGCCCGGCCATGACTCGGCCCACGCTCGTCTGGTTTCGGACTGACCTTCGCTTGGCGGACCACGAGGCCCTTGCTGCCGCCGTGGAACGCGGGGGTTTCGTCGTGCCGGTGTTCGTCTGGGCGCCGGAGGAAGAGGCGCCCTGGCCGCCGGGCGCCGCCGGCCGGTGGTGGTTGCACTATTCGCTGCGGTCTCTCGCAGGGGAGCTGGAGGCGAAGGGTTCACGGCTGATTCTCCGACGCGGCCCCACGGAAGCCGAGCTGCTCAAGCTGGCAAGGGAGACGGGCGCGGATGCGGTCTTCTTCAGCCGCCGCTACGAGCCTGCGGTAGCCCGGCGCGACGAACAACTGACCGCCGCCCTGCACGCGCGCGGGATCACCTGCCGGAACTTTGCGGGCACGACGCTTTTTCCCCCGGAAGTAGTTCGCAACCGCCAGGGCGGACCGTATCGCGTGTTCACGCCATTCTGGAACGCCTGTCTTGGACAGATTGAGCCGTCCACGCCTCTGGCCGAGCCATCCCACCTCCCTGTTCCACATCGCTGGCCCGAAAGCACGCCCTTGGAAGCGCTGGATCTGCTGCCCCGCGTCCCCTGGGACGCCGGCCTGCGCCAGACCTGGCAACCGGGACGCAGGGGCGCGGAAACCCGCCTCTCGCAGCTCCTGGACCGAATGGCGCAATATCCCCGGAACCGCGACCGGCCCGACCTGGTCGGGACCGGCCGCCTTTCTCCCCACCTGCATTTCGGCGAGCTGTCGCCGCGGCAGGTCTGGCACGCCGTCCGCACGTTGGAGGAGAAGAAGCCCCGGCGCGCCGCCCACGACCCCGGCGCGCAAGCCTTCCTGCGGCAACTGGGCTGGCGCGAGTTCGCCCATCACATTCTGCACTACTTCCCCGCTACCACGGAACGGCCGCTGCGCCCCGAGTTCGCCAGCTTCCCCTGGCGCCGCGACGCGCGCGCCCTGTCGGCTTGGCAGCGCGGCTCGACCGGCTTTCCCTTCGTGGATGCGGGCATGAGGGAACTCTGGCATACCGGGTGGATGCACAACCGGGTTCGGATGGTCGTCGCCTCCTTCCTGACCAAGCATCTCTTGTTGCCCTGGTGGGCGGGGGCGCGCTGGTTCTGGGACACCTTGGTCGATGCGGACCTGGCCAACAATTCGTTGGGTTGGCAGTGGTCGGCGGGATGCGGCGCGGATGCCGCGCCCTTCTTTCGCATCTTCAATCCGACCTTGCAGGGCCGCAGGTTCGACCCAGGGGGTGTTTACATACGCCGCTGGATACCCGAGCTGGCGGCGCTGCCCGACGGTTTGTTGCATCAACCGGCCAAGGCGCCCCCAGGCGCCCTGGCGCCCACCTATCCCGGCCCCATCGTCGATCACGCGGCCGCCCGCGTGCGTGCCCTGGCCGCCTTTGCTTCCATGCAGGCTGTTCCCCCGTGCGACGATTATTGACCCACCCCGCGGCGGGCCGGCAATAATCGCGCACGCCACTGGAAAACGGCTCGATTCAGCGGTTTAATTTGGTTGTTGAACGACGCCTCTACGAGCACCTGCCGGGCCGACTGCACCCGAGGTTGGAGAATTGGGGGAAGATGAGCCATGTCGCCGGGCGAAGGTCTGCGCGTCCAGATGGTGGGGCGAGAGACCGCGGAACCGGGCAAGTACCTGACCTTTTCGGCGGGCGGGACGCTGTTCGGACTGCCGGTCGCGCGGGTCGTGCACGTCTTGGGGCGGGTGGGAGCGACTCCCTTGCCGGGGGCTCCGCCGCATGTGCTGGGAATGATCGAGTTTCGCCGCCATGCGCTGCCCCTCCTGGACCTGGCGGGCAAACTGGGCGGGACTTCAGCCGCCCCGGGAAAGAATGCCATCGTGGCCGCAGCACGGTTGGAAGGCGAGGTCGTGGGCGTCGCGCTGTCGGTCGACACGGTCTATACCGTGATCGACTTCGGCGCGGGCGCCATCCAGGACCCGCCGGTACTGGCTGAATGTCATGCGCCGGTCTTGGGGGTCGCCCGCAGCGACCGCGGGGGCGTGGCTGTGCTTCTGGATCTGGATCGCCTCCTGGCCGGATGGAGCACAGCCGACTGGAACGCGCTTGCCGTCGCCGCCACCCCACCGTTTGACACCTCGACGGCTCACGCGAGCGCCCACGCGGCCCAGCCGACCCTGGCGAGCGCATACGAGGAGATCGAGTCTTTGTGAAGGCCGAATACGTCAATCCATTCATTGAGGCCGTATACGAGCTGTTTTCCACGGTCCTTTCCACCGAGGTCAAGCGGGGCGAGCTGGGGATCGTGCAGGAGATGGGCCAGCCGCGCGACATCACTGCCCTGATCGGGTTTTCCGGGCCGGCGCGCGGCATGGCGGCGCTGTCGTTCCCCGTCACCACCGCCCTCTCGATGGTCAGCCGCGTGCGCGGCACGGAGACGCGGGTGGTGGACGAGAGCGTGATGGACTTCGTGGCGGAGCTGGTCAACGCGGTCGCGGGGATCGCGCGGGCGCGGCTGGCCAAGAGCGGCGCGCCCATCGACCTGGCCCTGCCCACCGTGGTGCGCGGCGTACGCTACGCCGTCGATTATCCCTCCCAGTCGCATTGGCTGGACGTGCCCTTCGCCAGCGCCTTGGGGCCGTTCCGGCTGCGCGTTACGCTGGAGATCGCCGACCTGCCCCAGCCGCAGGCCAGGGCATGAGCCGCGCCCGCCCGTAGCGGCGACATCCTGTCACCGGTCCCGCGGACGTCCCGTTCCCGAGGGCGTGTGTCGGCAGGATGCCGACACAACCGGCGACCCGCAGGTGGCCGCTACGAGATGCCGGCGCAAAAAAGTACTTGACACGGCCCATTTTCCCATTATTATTCGCCCCAACATAGGTCCCCGATCCGTCGGGGACTACCACGTAGCTCTTATCTAGAGTGGTGGAGGGACTGGCCCTGTGAAACCACGGCAACCGGATCGTACGCAACCCTCGTATTGATCGTCCGGTGCCAAATCCAACGGAGGGGGGCTTCGGGAGGCGCGTTAAACCAGTACGGCGCGTCTCGGCTTGGGAGGGAAACGGCAGGCAGGAATGTCTGCCCCACCCCCAACAGGCGCCGAAGTTCCGATCGCCCGGCTACTCGACGGGCGTGTAACTTCCGGGAGATGAGAGAGCGGGGAAGCTCAGGGACCAGCATATTTGCTGACTCGAAGGACCCCAGCTCTCGCCGAGTTGGGGTTTTTGTTTTTCGACTCGGCAGAGCACGTGGCCGTAACACCCCGAAAGGAGTGGCTTATGACCACACCGACCGTCTGTGCCAAGGCCTCGCTCAACCTGCGAGGCGTCGCCTGTCCCATGAATTACGTGAAGACCAAGTTGCGGCTGGAGCGCATGGCTCCGGGCGAGGTGCTGGAGATTTTCATTGATCCCGGCGCGCCCATCCGCAACGTGCCCCGCAGCATCACCGGCGACGGCCACCGCGTGCTGGCGTGCGAGCCGGAGGACGGCGTTTTCCGGCTCCTGATCGAAAGGGGGCCGGACGCATGAGCAGTTATATTCACCACGTGCAGGGCCTGGCCTGCCGCGACTGCGGCCGGAATTATCCGTTGGAGAACCTGACCGTCTGCGAGCATTGCTTCGGACGGCTGGAACCGCGCTACAACTACGGCGCCATCCGTCGCTACCTGTCGCGCGGGCTCATCTACTCGCGCCCGCAGAACATCTGGCGCTATCGCGAGCTCCTGCCCCTCACCGGCCTGCCGCAGGTCGGCCAGAGCAACGGCTTCACCCCGCTGGTGCGCGCGCGACGGCTGGCGGAGCGATTGGGCGTTTCCGAGCTGTATATCAAGAACGACGCGGTCAATGCGCCCACCCTCAGTTACAAGGACCGCGTCGTGCCGGTCGCCATCTCGCGCGCGCTGGAAACGGGCCTGGAACTCTTCGCCTGCGCCTCAACGGGAAACCTCGCCAACTCCGTCGCCGCCCACGCCGCGCAGGCCGGCCTGCCCTGCATCGTTTTCATTCCCGACAACCTGGAAGCGGCCAAGATCGTCAACTCGCTCGTGTACGGCCCGACCGTGGTCGCCGTGAAGGGCAACTACGACGCGGTCAATCGGTTGTGCGCCGAGTTGACCGCGCGGCACCCCAGTTGGGGCATCGCCAACGTCAATCTGCGCCCTTACTACGCCGAGGGCGCCAAGACCATGGCCTTCGAGATCGCCGAGCAGCTGGGTTGGCGCTTTCCCAGGCACGTCGTCCTGCCGGTGGCGGGCGGGACGCTTCTGCCCCGCGTGCATCGCGGCTTCGACGAGTTCGTCAAGGTGGGACTGGTCGAAGGGGAGTTGCCGCGCATCCACGCCGCCCAGCCGGAAGGCTGCTGCCCCGTGGTCGACGCCTTCCTCCACCGCCGCGACCGCATCGTGCCCCAGAAGCCGAATACCATCGCCAAGTCGCTGGCCATCGGCGATCCGGCCGACGGCTACACCGTGCTGGAAAGTCTGAAGGCTACGGGCGGCAGCGCCGTGGCGGTTCCCGATGAGGAGATCATCGGCGCCATCAAGCTGTTGGCGGAGACCGAGGGCATCTTTGCGGAAACCGCCGGCGGCGCGACGCTGGCGGGCGCCGTTCGTCTCAGCGAGTCGGGCGTGATCCCGCGCCACGAGTCCATCGTGGTCGCCGTTACCGGCAATGGACTGAAGACCCAGGCGGCGCTGGACGGGGCGCTGGCGCAGCCCGTCCGCGTGGAGGCGCGCGTCGAACACTTCGAGGCCGCCTGGCAGGAGTTGCAGAAGGAGGCCATCGCGGCCTAGGACATGGGACCGCCGCGACCCGGCGGAACCCGGCAGAGGCGGGGCCGGAACTACGTGTGGGGGAGAGGTTTCCGGCCCCGCTTCCTGTTCTCTCGCGTGCATTTTCCCTTGGTTGGAGGCCTTGTTGAAACATGAGCATCACCGTGCGCATACCCGCTCCGCTGCAGGCCGTCGCCGGCAACCGACTCGAGGTTGAGGCCGACGGCGGTACCATCGCCGAACTCCTGGCCGACCTGGATAACCGCTTCCCCGGCTTCCGCCAGCGGGTGTATGATGAGACGGGCCGGTTGCGGCGCTTCCTGAACGTGTACGTGAATCAGGAGGACATCCGCTTCCTGTCCGGCGAGACCACGCCCATCAAGGACGGCGACGAGGTCTCCATCGTGCCCGCCGTGGCGGGAGGTTGAAGCGGGAAAAATGGGGTCAGCGCCTATTTGTGCCGAGAGTTCCTCCGTATAGCATAGGACCGACTGTATAAATAGACGCTGACCCTATTTTTCCCGGCAGGCACGGGAGCATGATTGAATTCACCGACGAACAGATCGAGCGTTACAGTCGCCACATCATTCTCAAGGAAGTCGGCGGCAAGGGGCAGGAAAAGATCGCCGCCGCGCGCGTCTTGGTGATCGGAGCGGGCGGGCTGGGCTGCCCCGTCGCCTACTATCTGGCCGCCGCCGGCGTGGGTACGCTGGGCATCGTGGACAGCGACGCCGTCGATCTCTCCAACCTGCAGCGCCAAATTCTTCATCATACCCCCGACGTGGGGCGGCCCAAGGTCCAGTCGGCGGGCGAAAAACTCTCGGCCCTCAATCCCGACGTCCGAGTCGTCCCGCATCGGCAACGTCTCACGTCCCAAAACGTACTTTCCGTGATCGCCGACTACGACATTGTGGTCGATGGGACGGACAACTTTCCGGCGCGGTTTCTCATCAACGACGCCTGCGTGTTGTCGGGCAAGCCGCTGGTCCACGGCGGGATTCTCAGGTTCGAGGGCCAATTGACGACCATCCTGCCCGGCCGGGGGCCGTGCTACCGCTGCCTGTTTCCCGAGCCGCCGCCGCCCGGCTTCGTTCCCAGCTGCCAGGAGGCGGGGGTGCTGGGCGCGATCGCCGGCGTGATCGGGACGCTGCAGGCGACGGAGGTGCTCAAGCTGATTCTGGGCATCGGCGAGACGTTGGCCGGGTATCTGCTGACGGTGGATCTTCTGACGATGGAGTTCCGGCGGGTACGGATTCCCAAGAACGCCGAGTGCGAGGTCTGCGGCGAGCATCCCAGCATCCTGGCGCCGTTCGACTATCGGCGCCGGACGATAAACCATGCGCGGAACGCACGGCGACCCAGGTCGCCGGTCGTCGGCATCCCGCCGACACATGTCGCGGGTCCGCCGGGGCGGACGAGAATCACCTGAGACCGGCGACACTTTATCGCCGCTAGGTTTCGACTGGTTTCTACGGACCTCCAGGCCGCCGGTCGTTTTGGCATCCCGCCGGACATAACTGCGCGCACCGCCGGGGTTTACGGGATGGTCCCGAGACCGGCCAGCGGGGAGCCGCCGCGGCGCTATTCCCCCGTAACGGCGACCTCCAGGTCGCCGGTCGTGTCGGCATCCGGCCGACACAAGTCAGCCCACCCCCGGGGACGGGACGTCCCCGAGACCGGCGACAACATGTCGCCGCCAACGCTATTCCCCGCAACGGCGACCTCCAGGCTGTAGCCGGTCAAGACGTTGGCATCCTGCCGACACAGGCTTCGATCTCCGCCGGGGACGGACGTCCCGAGACCGGCGACGGCAGAGTCCGCTACGGGTTGCACGCGCAACGGCGACCTCCAGGCCGCCGGTCGACGTCGGCATCCTGCTCGTGCGGCGCGCACCAGCCGCCGGACGGATCGTCTCGAGACCGGCGACAATCGTCGCCGCCGCCGCTATTCCTCTGCAACGGCGACCTCCAGGTCGCTAGGTCGCGCGCCAACTGACCTGATGGGACATCTCGTCGCGCACCGCCAGGCTCTTGTCGTGCTCGCCGCTAGACAGGCGTAGTCGATTCCTCCACGCCCAGGTCGTAGGTCGCGCATCCACGCCGACAGGCGGCGCCCAGACCCACTTGGCCAGCGCTTCCTTCGCCTTCGGGCGGATTCCGGTCCACCACGTATCGCACCGCCCGCCCGGTATGCTCATAGCTTCATCGCGGATAATCGGAGGTCGAACGTGGCCACGCTGCCAGACCCCGCCGCGCGGCAGTCGATTGTCGGCGGCGAAGAGCCCTTCGCGCCTGACTGCACGATCCTTCCACCCATCCCCCGCAAGGGTCGAACGACGACGTGGACGGATTGGCATGACGCACCACGCGCGGGTCGGCGGTACCGATCACGATTATGTCTCCGGATCGCATTCGGCCACGATCCGTGCAATGCGACGTCCTTCATGCAGCAGGCGCCGTGACCCTGATCCAGCGTGCTGACCAACTCGCCGCAGCAGGCGGCGCATTTCCCACCCGCAAACCGGCGATGGTTCGCTGCCCGCCCCGTCGGCGCGCGGCCCATGGCGGCAAGGTGCTCTTCGAACCACTCTGCTGAACCACGTCCGAAACGTCACGAAATACATGGCGTCCGCCCAGTCGCCAGTGTGGGTAGGCGTCAAGCCTGTGCGCATGGTGACGTCCCGGCGCGCGGGCGCGGGACGTCCTCGATGCTCTTGACGCGACGCTTGTCGCCGCCACGGGCATCGTCGCGTGTCATCGACTCGCATCATTCCTCGATTTCGACAGTGCCGGCATGATCAGATCGTTCCTTCTTCGGATTGCGGAGCAATGCACGGGCATACCGGCGACAACATGCCGCCGTTACAACCACTATCACCCCAGTTGCTCCAGCATCCCGGCCCGTCGTCCCAGGCATCGCCGCAGAGCACCAGCGGCCCTTTCCGTCACGCAGCACGTCGTCCTATAGGCCAGATGCGAATCCCCGCTTTGTCGGGCCGTAGATGCCCGGCCTGACCGTGATCACGCAGCCTGGCTCCAGCGGGCGCTTGCGGCCGCCCACGTCGCGCACTTCCACGCCCAGGTAGTGTCCGATCCCGTGGCGCTGCTGTAATCCCACGTACCCAGGGTGTCGCCTCCATCATCTCCTCTGACGCCCGGCCGGTCGCCAGCGCTTGAGAGCGTGATGCCCGGTCCCACCCGCTCGATCATCTTCTTCTGCACGTCCAAAACGAGGTCGTAAATCCTGGCCTGCTCTTCACTGAAGCGGCCGGAGACGGGAAAGGTGCGCGTGATGTCGGCGCTGTACTTCATGTAGCTGGCGCCCGTATCGACCACCACCACGTCGCCGTCCTGCATCGGCTCGTCGTTGGCCCGGTAGTGCAGCACGGTCGAGTTGACCCCGCTGCCGACGATGGTGCAAAACGCCGTGCGACGGGCGTGGCGCGTCTTGTAACCGTGCTCCAGCATCTCCTGCAACTCATACTCACGCAGACCGGGTTTGATCTTGGGAACCGCCTCCAGCATCGACTCGATGGTGATCGATACGGCCTGCCGCATCAGCGCCAGTTCATGCGCGTCCTTCCTGCAGCGCAGGGCGGGCAGGAGGTCGGTCATGTCCTCGATCTTGACGCCGGGCACGTGGTCGGCGACCTGCTTGAAGATGGCCAGGTCCGCGGAGAGCGGTCTGTTGTACGCGGCGAAGGGCAGGAGGCACACCAGTCGGCGCGTGCGGCGCGCAGCCTGGTTCAACATGCCCGGCAGTGCCGACAGCCGATGGATTTTCTCCACCCCCATCTGCTGCCGGAGGCGCGCGCCAATGGTATGGCGCAGGCCGTCCCAGGCTTCAACTTCGGGATCGAGGGGACGCAGAAAGAGCAGCGTGTCGCGCTGTTGTCCGCCCTCCAGGAGCAGCATGGCGCCGGGTTCGTTCTCGATGCCGGTCAGATAATAGAAGTTCCAGTCGGGGTCCCAGAGACCCGTCAGGGAATTGGAGCTTTCGCCGGCGGGCACGAGCGCCACGCCGGTCCCGATTGCGTCCAGTACCGCCTCGCGGCGTTGCTTATAGACTTCCTGCGGAATGCCCTGCGTCATGATGGAATGCCCTTCTCTCGCAATGAGTTGTCGTTGAAAGCGTGAAAATAGCGTGCAGGGGTAGTGGTTGCAACGGGCGCGTGGTTGCGCCGCCCGGCGCAGCACGCTGCGCAACTACGCGCGCTCCGCCAGAAGCCTCGCGACCAGGCCCAGGAACCGCTCGTCCTCCGCGTCAAACGCACCGACCGTGTCGCTGTCGACGTCGATCTGCCCGATGATCTTCGCGCCGTCCTTGATGAGCACGACGATCTCCGAGCGCGTCTCCAGGCTGCAGGCCAGGTAGTTCTCGTGCTTCGTGACATCCTCAACGATGATGTTCCGCTTCTCGGCCACGGCCGCGCCGCAGACGCCGCGCCCCACCGGAATATGCGTGTGCTCCGTGGGCCTGCCGACAAAGTTGTGCAGCACCAGCGTGTCGCCTTCCAGCAGGTAGATGCCCGTCCAGTTGAAATGCGGGACGCGCGCAGCCATCAGCTTGACGACCGACCGGTAAGCGGAGTCCAAGTCCGGCGCGGACTTGACGGCGCGCCCGATCTCCGGCGCGAGCGTGGCGAAGATTGCGGCCTTGGAACTGCTCTGCATGTTCTTCTCAGTACGCGCCTTCCCCAAATAGCACGACCGGGATGGTCTTCAGCAGGATGGAAAGATCGAACAGAAACGACTGGTTGCGGATGTAGTAAAAATCATACTCGAGATTGCTGTGCAACGGCAGGTCCTTGCGGCCCAGAATCTGCCACAGGCCGGTGATGCCGGGCTTGACGGTAAGCCGGTGCCGCTGCCATTTCTCATAGCGGTCCACGATGAAGGGCATCTCGGGGCGCGGCCCCACCATGCTCATGTCGCCGGCAATCACGTTGAAGAGCTGCGGCAGTTCATCCAGGCTGGTGCGACGCAAAATGCGCCCCACCCAGCCGATGATGCGCGGATCGTCGGGTCGCACCGGCGCCTCCTCATAAGGGTCCACGTTCATGTGCATGGTGCGAAACTTGTACATGATGAAGCGCTTCCCGTCTTTCCCCACCCGCTCATGCCGGAACAACACCGGCCCCGGCGAACGCAGCTTGATGAGAATCCAGATGGGCGGAAAGAGCAGGATCAACGCGGGAACCAGGATCGCCAGGGCGACCACGAGGTCAAACACGCGCTTGCCCAGCACGTAGTCCATGCTGCGCTTGCCGCTGCCCAGCACGTTGACGGGAACGTTGTCCACCTCCTCCACTTCCACCTGCTGGGCCAGCACCTCGAACATGTCGGACACCACCGTGAAGCGGCAGTCGGATTTCGTCTCGCCGCACTCCACCACCAGGTTGAGAATCTCCTTCTTCTCCATCTCCGGCTTGGCGAAGAACACCTGGTCGATGCCCAGGCTCTGCACCAGCTGGGCCAGTTCGGAGATTCGTCCCACGTGGCGGCATCCCGCCAGGCGGGTCTCGGTCGAGACGGCATCGTCCACCAGGCCGACCACGTCGTGGTCGTGAATGGGATGCTCCAAGAGCCGGTTGCGCACGGTCAGAGCCGTCGGACCGGAGCCGACGATGAGAGTGCGCACGCGCCCGAAACCGCGGTTGAACTGCCGGTCCTCATAGGCGTGGAAGAAGATGCGGGTAGTCGCCAGGAGGACGAAATTGATCATGATGGAGAACCCGATCACGGCGCGTCCCAGGTCCTGCTCCTTGAGCATGAACGCCACGGCCATGCTGGAAACGGCGTAGAAGAAGCTGGCCTTCAGGATGCCGCTCATCTCCTCCACCCGCGAAAGGTCGCGGCGGCGGCGGTACAAGCCCATCATCCCGCAGACGAATATCCACACGCCCAGAATGAACGGCAGCGCCGTGACGTAGTGGTCGATGGGGTTCAGCGACCGGTCGAAAATCAGGTCGCGCCGGGCCATTTCCGCGCGCAGCCAGTAGGCCCCGAACCAGGAAAAGGTCCCGATGATGAAGTCGCAGATGACGAGGAACGCCACCCGGAAGGTGAAGATGAAATTGCCGATGAGATAGCGTTTCCAGAGGCGCCGCGGCTCCAGCACCAGGCGGAACAACCACTCAGGCCGATCTTGCGCATCCAGACGGGGGCGCGCGGAACTTCTCGGCGTAATAGTCGAACAGGGCGCCCACGCCCCAGGCCACGGGCACGGAGAGCGCCTCTTTATGTCGGCGGATCCACACCTCCTGGCGGGGCGCGCCCATGCCCACGAGGAGAATGTGCGCGCCGCTGGCGTTGATCTCTTCGATCAGGGTGGGGCTGTCCTTCTCTTCAAAGTAGCCGTGCCGCGTCCCCACAATGGAGAACTGGATGCCGTGCACCAGGTTTTCCGCCGCCTTCTCCGCGATCCCCGGCTCTCCTCCCAGAAGAAACAGCTTGTAGCCGCGCTCCACGCACAACCGGCAGAACTCGGGCAGAAGGTCCCCCGCGTTGACTCTTTCCCGCAGCGGTTGGCCGAAGATCCACGACGCGAACACCACGCCCATCCCGTCCGGATAGACCAGGTCCGCTTCACGCAGGATGCGCGCATAGTTCTTGTCCACCTGCGCGATGTTCATGCAGTCGATGTTGACGTAGGCGATGTGGTTGGTTCTGGGAGAATGAACGAACTCGGTCAGCCGCTCCAGAAACTGCTCGACCGTCAGGTTGTTGATCTCCACGCCCAGAAGGGTGGAGGTCCGCCCGTATCCGCGGGATGATCCAGCTTGAGAGGTTTCCGCAGCGCCATGGTCGTCCTCGGAGGGTCGCCTCGAATCCTGCCGGCCGGCGACCTCACGTCATGCCGTCAGTGTATCGTAAACTTCGCAATTGGCAACACTTAAAACCGCCGCCGCAGCCCCTCCGTAGTACAAGCGCGAGTACAAACTTCGGTTTGCCGGCGGTGCGCGGTGCGCACCCTACACGGAAAATGCACGATGATCACGTCGCCGTCCTGCACTTGGTAATGTTTTCTCTGGTGCGCAGCGTGCCCTTCTCCTTGGCCTTGTGAAGGACCCCGCCGCCATGAAGTCGGGATAAGCGACCACGTCGGCGCGGATGAAGCCGCGCCCAAGTCGGAATGGACGCAGCCCGCCGCGGCCGGCGCAAGCGTGCCGCGGGCAATCGTCCAAGCCCGACATTCGTCCTCACCCACGGTAAAGAACGAGATCAGCCCCAGCGCGGCATAACTCCTCCGGATCAGTTCTCCCGCCGCCGGACCTTCCAGTCCCACGGCGGAGTAATATTCCTGCCGTTCCTCCGGCGGAAACTCGGCCAGGTCGCACTCCAGCGCCGCGTTCATCACCACGGTCGGGCAGCCGCGGCGCGCACCCTCGGCACGCAGTCGCTCCCAGCCGCGCGCCTCCTCCGCGTCGGACAGATCGCCCACGTTGGCCAGCCAGACCTGCGGCTTCAGACAGAAGAATCCATAGCCGCCCAGGAGCTTACGGTCCGCCGCGTCCAATTCCACCGCTTCGTCATGCTCCAGCCGCGCCTTGATCTCGCCCAAAAGGAGCTTCTCCCTTTGCAGCAGCTCCTGCTTCTCTTTCGTCTCTTTCTTGATCTGGTTGTCGATGCGCTCCAGCCGCTTGTCCACAATCTCCAAGTCCGCCAGAGCCAACTCGGTGCAAATCAGGGAAAGGTCGCGCACGGCATCCAGCGAACCCTCGGGATGGGGAACCGTGTCGGAATGAAAAAGCCGCAGGACGAGCAGGAGCGCGTCGGCGTCGCGCAGGTCGGCCAGCGCCTTGCGACCGAATCCTCCGTGCCCTCCCAGGCCGGGAACGTCGGTGAACTCGATGGTCGCCGGGGTAGTCTTCTTCGGCTTGCAGAGCGACGACAACGCCCACAGGCGCTCATCGGGCACGGCCAGCACTCCCATGTGCGTCTCCAGCCCGCCCGCTCCGAAGCCGCCGGTCGTGGCGTGGGAGCCGGTCAAGGCATTGAAGCAACTGGTTTTCCCCGAGGCCCCCAGACCCACGATCCCAATGCGCATGAACGACTCTCTCTGACAGTTCGACTACAAGATATGGCGCCGTCGCCTATGGCGGTCCTCAAGATGTTGGATAAGAGGCGGCGCGGCGCCGAGTTCCGCCCCGTACGATACACGTATCCCACGATTCGCGCTATACTTAAAGCGGACGACCGCCGATAACTCAGGTATCGCGGTCGCCCGTGGGGGCAGGCGTTTCATTCACTTGGTCGTTGGTCAAGCGACGGAACCGGAACACGGTCCGGAGCTTGCCTTCCGTCCTGTACAGACCGGACGGGACGATGGAGCGGGGTTCCTGCCCCGCCTCCATTCCAGGGAGGGACAGGCCATCGTGCGCATCCTGGTGATTGACGACAACGAGGCCGTCACGCAGCTGTTGGCGGACGTGTTGGCGCTGGACGACCATGCCGTCACGACCGCGGACGGCGGAACCCGCGGCCTCGCCCTCCTGCAGGAGGAGAGCTACGACGTGGTGTTTCTCGACCTCTGGATGCCCGACCTTGACGGCATGCAAATCTACGAGTGGTTGAAGATATACCGGCCGTCGCAGGCCGAGCGGGTCGTCTTCATTACCGGCGACGCAGTCAGTCACGCGACCCGTTCGTTTCTGGCCGCCGCCGGCCGTCCCGTCGTCTCCAAGCCCTTCGACATCATGCGCATTTCGGAAATGGTGGGCTACGTGGCAGCCGCCTGACCCCCTTGTCCTAATCTTAATCTTAATCTTACTCTTAATCTTACTCTTAATCTTAATCTTGCTCTTGCTCTTGCTCTTTATCTTGCTCTTGCTCTTTATCTTGCCATCCATCCCGGGTGGGCCGGGCATTCCTGCCCGGCAGACAGGCGAGAGTGCCTGTTCCCAAGAATGAGCCATGCCATAGTTCGGGAAGAACGAAAAAACCGAGTCCGCAAGTAGCGGCCCGGGAGATAACCTGCATGAAATGCGAGATTTGACTTCGGGCCGCGTATCGAGAGGAGGGCATGGAGGCGAACGGCCCGCCTTCCGAGCTGACTTGGCTTGTCATCCTCAAAGGATGAGGCAATACCTGGTGAGGGACTGTCCCACCTTCTGAGAATGGGGCAGAATCCACCCTACCTGCGGTACCAGCGCACTCCCTGGGGCGTATCTTCGAGCACGATTCCCTCCGCCGCCAGCTGGTCGCGGATACGATCGGCGGTCGCAAAGTCCTTGCGCTTTCGGGCCGCCTGGCGTTCCGCCACTAGGCGCTCGATCTCCGCATCCGCTCCCGCGGGCGCTTCCGGCAGGATGGCCAGCACGCCGTCGACGTTTTCCAGCAAGGCGCGCAGCGCCATAGCGTCCGCACGCGACAATTCCCCCGCCGCCAGCCGCTGGTTGGTCCGACGCACCATCTCGAACACCACGGCGATAGCGTTGGGCGTATCCAAGTCGTTGTCCAGGCAGGCGTCGAACCTCCCGAGATCGGCGGCGATCTCCTCCGCGATCGGCTTGCTTGGTTCCCCGTCTCCCACCACTTCCGCCAGGCGGCGATGGCAGCTGACGATACGCTCGCGCGCCTCAGCGGCGCCGACCAACGCCTCTTCCGACAGGTTGAGCGGATCGCGATAATGGCTGCGCAGGAAGAACAACCGGATCGCCAGCGGCGCATGGCCCTGGGCGACCAGGTCGGGCAGCGTGTAGAAGTTCCCCAGTTTCTTGGACATCTTCTGCCCGTTCACGAGCAGATGCCGCGCGTGCAGCCAGTAGTTCACAAAGGGTTGTCCCGAGGCGCCCTCGCTCTGGGCGATTTCGTTCTCGTGATGGGGAAAGATGAGGTCCTCGCCCCCGCAGTGAATGTCGAAGTGCGGGCCCAGGTATTTCATCGCCATGGCGGAGCACTCGATGTGCCAGCCGGGCCTCCCGCGCCCGATGCGCGTCTCCCAGAAGGGTTCGCCTTCTTTCGCCGCCTTCCACAAGACGAAATCGCGCGCGTCCTCCTTCTCATACTCGTCCAGGTCCACGCGGTCGCCCACCTTGACCTCGTCCAGGTTGACGCCTGAGAGTTTTCCATACTCGCGAAAGGTCTGGATGCGGTAGTAGATGGAGCCGTCTCTCTCATAGGTGTGTCCGCGTTCCGCCAGCGCCTCAACCAGGGCCACGATCTCCTCGATGTGGCCGGTGGCGGTTGGCGTAACCTCGGCGCGTTGAATGCGCAGGTCCGCCAGGCTGGAAAAAAAGGCGTCGATGTAAGGCTGCGTGTAGCTGGACAGGTCCTTGCCGGTACGCGCCATGCCGGCGATGATCTTGTCCTCCACGTCGGTCAGGTTCATGACATGGGTCAGGCGGTAGCCTCGCCGCAAGAGCGTGCGCCGCAGCACGTCCACGAAAACGAAATAGCGCAGGTTTCCCACGTGCGCGTAATCGTAGACCGTCGGCCCGCAGGTGTACATGCCCACTCGGCCCTCCACCCGCGGACGAAACTCCTCAAGTCGACGTGAAAGCGTGTTGTAGAACTTAGGCATGTCACTCCCAATCTTAATCTTGCTCTTAATCTTACTCTTAATCCATCCACCCGCTGGACCGAATCCTCATCCTATTCAGCTGCGTAAGGTTGGTTCCACCCACGACTGGCGCAAACGCCGCCCGACCATCGTAAAGCCTATCCCCTGCAATCGGAAGTCGCAGCGGGAAGAAAACGACTAGTGCCGTTTCAAGAAAAGTTGTAGCGCCCCGGTCGTCCTCTCGATACGCGGAGCACCGCTACTGCCGGACTCGGTTTCTCGTTTCCCGCAACTACTTCTTGAGAAACGGCACTACGAGCAAGGGCAAGGGCAGGATCAAGATCAAGATTAAACATGATTAAGGGCGGGGCCGGAGATTCGGGATCATCCTTGCCGCCCGAGCCTTGATCTCTCGATTCGACTTCTCGAATTCCTGCAACACCTGGGTATCCCGTGAGAGCCGCGCCAGCCGCTCCGCCTCGGTGACGTGGTCCAGCATGGCCTTGGGATTCTCGATCGGCCCGCTGTAGAGCTCCGCCAGCCGCAGATGCGCGTAAAAATGGTGCTTGCTCTTGTTCAACGTCTTGTAGTAGTACCCTTCGGCCTTGCTCCACTCCTCCTTCATGCGCGCGATTTCACCCAGGTAGAAATACACTTCCTTGGCGTACTCCTGGTCGGAATGATACTTCAAGTCGGTCTCGAATTCCTCGCGCGCCCGGTCCAGATTGCCGGCGCGGTAGTAGGTCAGGCCGATCATGTAATGAATGCGCTCCATCTTGGGATGCAGGTCGGCCAGTTTCTGCCATTTTTCGCGGGCGCGGGCCAGCTCGTTGTTGACGAAATAGAGGTTGCCGGATTGCAGGTCCACGCCGGGATTGCCCCAGGTCTTGGCGGCCAGGCGCAGTTCGCGTTGGGCTTCGGCGAACTCGGTCGTCGTGCCGAGGACGCGAGCCAAGAGGAAATGCGCCTCGCCGTGGTCGGGGCTGAAGTCCAGCACGCGATAGAGCTGCCGGCGCGCCTCGCGCTCCGCCTCCAGCTCGTTCTTGACCAGCTTGTCCACTTCAAGTTTGGCCAGGTAGAAGAAGTGGCGGGCGGGATACTCGCGGCCCCAGGAGGCGAGCACGGCGCCGCCGGAAAAAAGCAGGCACAGCGCCGCCGCGGGCCGCCAGAAGGCGCGCGGCTGGGCCGGCAGGGGCAGCACCACGTCGCCTCCCAGCCGCCGGATCAGCGCCAGCCCAATCCCGCAGAAGAAGTAGAAATAGAAGGCATTGACCGGCAATCGCAGCGGAAAACTGACGGCCGCGTCGGTCAGCACCGCCAGCATCGCCCCGATCGTGCCCAGCACGTAAAAGGTGGCGTCGCTGCGCCGCAGGCGCCGCCGCGCCCGCTCGCGCAGGATGCGCACCAACCCCCACAGAATCGCCACGTTGAAGAACAGAAACACCCCCGCGCCCAGCAACCCCAGCTCCGCCAGCACTTGCAGATACTCGTTGTGCGCGTTGGTGGCGTAAATCGACTCCATGTTGGCCACGATCACGCGATAGCTGTCGTGCGCCGGGTCCTCCAGCATCGCCTGCAGGGTGGGAATGAACTGGATGCTGAACTCCTCCAGGCCGGCGCCCAGGAGAGGCCGCTCGCTCCACAGCGCCAGCGCCGCCTGCCAGAGAACCATGCGGTTGTTGATGCTGGGGCTGCGCCCCTGCAGGCCCTCCCCGATGCGGTCGATCAAACTCTCCTGTCCCGTCGCCTGGCGCCCCTTGTACATGAATCCCACCAGCACCAGGAGCATGGCCAGTATGATCCCGCCGCGCACCGCCCAGCGATGCCCCCGCCGCGATAGGAGGAAGGCGCCGAACCAGAGCATCCCGAAGCCGCCCACGATCAGGGCCATCACCGCCCCGCGCGACTTGGTGGTGTAGATGCACACCAGCATTCCCAGCAGCAACGCGACCAACGCCCCCAGCCGCAGACTGTTTTTGCGATGCCGGATCGCCAGGGGAGAAAGAAACAGAAACGCCGCCGCCGTATAGCTGCCGAAGTAGTTGGGATTGCCGAAGGTCGAGACGATGCGGCTCTTGAGCAGTTGGTTCGGCTCCCACCCCATGGGGTCCCGCCACCAGGCGAGATTGGGAATGGGATAGGCGAAAATCAACTGCTGCCAGAGTCCGTACAGCGTGGGCAGGAGCGCCCCAACAAGCACCAGCACGCGCATCATGCCCAAGTCCTCGTAGTCGCGCAGGAGATGGTAGAGCAGAGGCGCGACCAGGATCAGCGTCGCGTAGCGAAAGAACATCTCGCGGTGGAACGAGGTCACACCGGACGACCCTGCAAGAAGGCCCACTACGTGCACGAGGACGAAGAGATAGAAGCCGAGCGTAAAAAGGCTCACGCCCGCCCGGCCGCTCCGGCACAGCGTCCGGACGGCAAAAAGCAGCAGCACCACGGCGACCGTCCACTCGATCTTGAGATACCGCCCTTCGTCCGTGGCCACCACGAAGAGCCTGACGTCGATGATCCACGGCAAAACGACCAAGAGCGAACCCAGCGCCAGCCGCGACAGGTGGTCCAGATAGTCGGCGAGGCGTTGCGAGGAGAAGGGCATGGCGCGCCTCACAACCCCCGCGGGCGCTGGCCGGTGAAAAGATGCAGGAGCGTGGCCAGGAGTATCTTCAGGTCCAGCAGCGGATTGAAATTGTGGATGTAGGAGAGATCGTAGCGCAGCTTGTGCTCGGGCGAGGAGGCGTAATGACCGTAAACCTGGGCCAGTCCGGTCATACCCGGTTTGACCTCGAAGCGCAGACGATAGGCCGGGATTTCGGCTTCAAACCGGGCGACGAAAACGGGACGCTCGGGCCGCGGTCCGACGAGGCTCATGTCTCCCCACAGAACGTTCCAGAATTGCGGGATTTCATCCAGATGGAAGCGGCGCAGAATCCGTCCCACGCCGGTCACGCGCGGATCATCCGGGGACGACAACACCGGCCCGGACTCCTCCTCCGCGCCTTCCCGCATGGTGCGGAACTTATAGAGGGTGAACGGCGCATGATGCTGCCCCACCCGTTCCTGACCGAAGATGACTTTGCCACGGCTGGTCGTCTTTATCAAGACGCTAATCACCAGCGCGGGCAGTGCGAAGAGGAAGATCACCATCAGCGCGACCGCCACGTCCAGGGCGCGCTTAACGGCCAGTGCGCGGCGCTTGCGCGCCAGCGTCGAAAGCTGGATCAGCGGGATGCCCGCCATCTGGCAGTCCACCTGGCCCACGATGGTCTCATACACGTCGGGCATGAGCCAGAGCGTGCAGTCGGTCTCACGGCAGAGGGCGAGAATCTCCAAGAGGCGCCGACGGCTGGTGCGCTGCGAGGCGATGAGAATCTCGTGCACGTTCTTGTCGCGCGCCAGGCGCGGGATGTCCTCGACCCGACCCAGCAGCGGCGAGTCGCCCGCCCCCGCCTCGACCCCGTCCTCCACAAATCCCACCACTTCATGGCCCTGCGCCGAATAACTGTCGATCTCGCGCGACACGCTGCGGCTGACCTCCCCCGCACCCACCACCAAGACCCGCGCCCGATCGTATCCCCAGCGCCGCCGCCGCCGCAGATACATGAGCCGCCAGCCGGTGATGCCGAGAAAGGTAAACAGCGCGTTGTACGCCACCAGCGCCCGCGAAATCTGCACCGCCAGCCTCACCTCGTCCCGCATCATCGTGTCGATGTGAAAGACCTTGACGTAGGACAGAAACAGCACCTCGAACGCCGCCCCCGCCCCGACGGCCCACACCGCCAGGTAGATTATATCGATGTCGGTGCGATTGGTGATGAAGTCATACAGGCGCAGAAGGCCCAAGATGGCCAGCTTGGCGGCCAAGAGCGCCGGCAGCGCCCACAGCACGTGCGCGAACACGCCCAGGTGGTGGTCGAAGGAAGCGTTGGGATCGGTCTGCTCGAAAAACCACCACGCCAGGTAGAAGGCGATGAGGAGCGTCGTCAAATCCACCACCACGAACCAGAAGAGGGGACCCTTCGGGCGCATTAGAGCACCGTCCGGTAGAGCGCGGCGTGATCGCGGACCATGCGCTGCACGGTGTGGTTCTCCTCCACGCGCTTCAGCAATGCGGCGGCCATCCGGGCGGCGAGGGCCGGATCGCGGGCCAGTCGAACGAGGGCGCGGGAAAGAGCCGAGGCGTCGCCCGCTGGAAAGAAGAGGCCGGTCGTCTCGTGCGCCACCAGCTCGCGGATGCCGGGCGCGTCGCTGGCCACGACCGGCACGCCCGCGGCTCCGGCCTCAAGCAGCGCCAGGGGAAGGCCCTCCCACAGGGACGGCAGCGCCAACGCATCCATACACGGATACAACCGCTCCACGTCCGCCCGCGGCGGAAGAAACCGGACCCGGTCCGAGAGATCGGCGCGTTTCGCCTGACGCCTCAAGTCCGCCTCAGGGGCCGTCGCCGAGCATGAGCAGCCGCGCCGCCGGCAGGTCCGCCCGCAGCTCCGCCAGCGCGCAGAGGAGCGTGCCCGGCGACTTCTGCCGATGAAAACGCCCCACGTAGCCTATCACGAAATCACCGTCCGCGAGATTCAACTCCGCGCGTCGCACCGGTGCACGTTTTCCCTGTCGAAACCGTTCCACGTCGATGCCGTTGGCGATCACGTGAAAGGGCGGACGGGCGAGGTGCCGGGTCCCGTGCAACCACGCGCCTCGCCGTGCGCCGATCCTCTTCCGATACGAAAATCACCAAGTGGGTCCGAGCCAGCGCGTGGTTCTCCACAGCCCGACCAGCAGCCGCGCCATGCCGGTGCGATAGTGCGGCACGTGGAAGCCGTGATAAGTGACGGCGATCTTTACATCGCCGCGCACGCGGCGGCCGGTCCAGGCGGCGCGATGTCCGTGACAGTGCAGGATGGCCGGCCGCTCCATGCCAGGATACGCAGGAGGGCGGCGCGATCCCGGCAGAGATGCACGCGCGCCCAGTTGGCTCTCCGGCCCTTCATGGCCGGATTGTCGAGGGCGCGGCCAGCGCGCAGTCGATGCCTTCCGCGGGCAGCCTGCGCGCCAGCTCGAGCGCGACTACGGCCGCCCCGCCGCGCAAACTGGCCACGTAGTGCAGAACCTTCGCCATCGCGTCTCCCACAGTTGCGCACTAGAAACCGTAGCGCCGGCATCTTGCCGGCTTGCGTGTCGATATCCTGTCCACACTTCGCCAATCGGGCGGCAGGAGAGAAGCGTGGGGCGGGACGCCACCCACGCAAGCCGGCAAGATGCCGGCGCTGCCGTGTGCCGCTCTCCGGTGCTCTATCTCTTCGGCTCACAGCGGCTCGCCCGGGCGGCGCCGCTGCAGTCGCCGGTAGTGCTCCAAGAGCGTCCGGCCCAAGGGCGTCATGTCCGCCCACCACAGCGCGCGCCAACCGGCCAGATACAACCGTGCCAGAAGCCTCTCCCACCCGCTGCCGTGGCGCATCCAGTAGATTCTCTGCGCATGGCGATAGGCCGCCCGCGCCAGCGCCGGCCGCGTCTCCATGCTCTTGCCGTGCCCGTGCAGCACTCGCACCCGACCGTCGTAGAATATCCGCACGCCCCGCTCTTTCGCCGACAGGCAGAACTCGGCGTCTTCAAAAAAAAGAAAATACGCCTCATCCCAGTCGCCTGCCTGCCGCCAGCTCTCGCGCGAGCCGAAAACGAGGCTTCCCGAGAGCCAGTCCACCTCCATCGGACTCTCCGCCGGCCAGGCGCCCTCGCCGCGACTGAAGGCCCGCGTGCGGCGGCGGCGTTCCCCTTCCGTGGCCAGTCTCGGACGATTCCCCCAAGTCAACTGCGGTGTGCCGTTCTCATTCATCTGTCCGAAACCCACCAGGCACGGCTGCGGCAGCCCCTTCGCCGCCTGCACCATCTGTTCCAGCTTCTCTCCATCCACAATCACGTCGCCGTTGATGAGCAACCACCACTCGCCCGTCGCCGCCGAGAGCAGTCGATTGACGGCGTAGGCGTAACCGTAATTGCGCCCGTCTCCCAGCCGCGCGACCCGATCCTGATGGCGCTCCAGGATCAGCGGCGTCGAGTCCCCCGAG
Source organism: bacterium (assembly GCA_015075175.1). Classification (GTDB taxonomy): domain Bacteria; phylum Hinthialibacterota; class Hinthialibacteria; order H5-UNCL2; family H5-UNCL2; genus H5-UNCL2. Next base: position 135,238 of record JABTUV010000002.1, on the reverse strand, counting down.
CCGTTGTCCCACACGAGCACCTGCGCGCCGCATCCCGGGGTGCACAGCTTGCTGAGCGTGTGGGCCAGATGCTCGCCCGAGTTGAAACTGACGATGAGCACGCTCACAGTCGCCGGCAAGTCTCGCTAGTCCCCTAAATTCTCTGCATTTACGACGGTTTATCTATAGCTCATGGCCGGCGGGGTGTCAACGCTCCTGCTGCCCGGCCGGCAATTGACACTTGCCTCAGCGTATGCTTAAACTCAGCCTTCGCAAGGGGAAGGAGAACCATGCTGGCCAAGCGCATAATTCCCTGTCTGGACGTGACCGGCGGGCGGGTCGTGAAGGGCGTCAACTTCGTCAACCTGCGCGATGCCGGCGATCCGGTCGAGATCGCCCGCGCCTACGACGCGCAGGAGGCGGATGAACTGGTGTTTCTGGACATCACCGCCAGCAGCGACGGACGCGAGACCATGATCGACGTGGTACAACGGACCGCCGAGCAGGTCTTCATGCCCCTGACCGTGGGCGGCGGCGTGCGCAGCGTGGACGACGTGGCCCGATTGCTCCGCGCGGGAGCCGACAAGGTCAGCTTGAACACCGCCGCGGTGCAAAACCCGGACGTGGTCAAGGCTTCCGCCGACCGCTTCGGCAGCCAGTGCACCGTGGTCGCCATCGACGCGCGCCGCCGGCCGGAAGAGAACGGTTGGGAAGTCTACATCCACGGCGGGCGCACGCCCACGGGTTTGGACGCGGTCGCCTGGGCGGAGCGCGTGGTCCAGCTGGGCGCGGGAGAGATTCTTCTCACCAGCATGGACTGCGACGGAACCAGGGACGGTTACGACATCCCGCTTACGCGCGCGATTTCGCGCGCCGTGGGCGTTCCCGTCATCGCCTCGGGCGGCGCCGGCTCGTTGGCGCATCTCTGGGAGGCGTTGGTGTTGGGCGAGGCGGACGCGGTCCTGGCGGCATCCATCTTCCACTTCGGCGAGTACACCGTGGGCGACGCCCGTCGCTACCTGCGCGAGCGCGGCATCCCCATGCGCCGCACCGCCTCCGAGGCCGCGGTGGTGTGAACCCATCGGGAGGAACCATGAATCTCTGGGACGAATTGAAGTTCGACAAGAACGGCCTGCTGACCGCCATCGTCGTGGACGATGCAAGCGGGGACGTCATCATGTGCGCGTTCATGAACGACGAGGCGTTGCGCAAGACGCTGGAGACGGGTCTTATGCACTACTATAGCCGTTCGCGGGGAAAGCTCTGGCTGAAGGGCGAGACCTCCGGCCACACCCAGGAAGTGCGGCGCGTCGCGCTGGATTGCGACGGCGACGCGCTGGTGTTCCGCGTCAAGCAGAACGTCGCCGCCTGCCACACCGGCCGGTTCAGTTGCTTTCATCGCGTGCTGTCCGACGACAAGACCACCCTGCGCGTGGAAGGAGAGCTCGTCTTCGACCCCTCGACGGTGTACTGAGTAGGGTGCGCACCGCGCACCAAACCGCCGGCGCGTAGGGTGCGCACTGCGCACCAAACCGCCACCGCGTAGGGTGCGCACTGCGCACCAAACCGCCACCGCGTAGGGTGCGCACTGCGCACCGACTCGCAACCAACATGAAACGCCGGTGCGCGGTGCGCACCCTACGAGATGCCATGATCCTGGCCATCGACAACTTCGACTCGTTCGTCTGGAACCTCGTGCAGTATCTGCGCGAGCTGGGCCAGGAGGTCTGCGTCCATCGCAACAACGAGCTCACGGTGGACGAAGTCGAGTCGGCGCGGCCCGAGGCCATCCTGATCTCGCCCGGACCGGGCCGACCGGAAGACGCCGGCGTCTCGGTCGAACTGGTGCGGCGCTTCTCGGGCAGGATTCCCATCCTGGGCGTGTGCCTCGGACACCAGGCGATTGCCGTCGCCGTCGGCGGGCGCGTGGTCAACGCGCGGCGCGTGCGCCACGGCTTCCCTTCTCTCATCCACCACGACGGCTTCCCGCTCTTCGCCGACCTGGCCTCACCCTTCCCCGCCATGCGCGACCACAGCCTCGTGGTAGACGAGAAGAGTCTGCCCCCCACGGTCCGCCCGGGCGCGTACAGCGAGGACGGCGAGTGCATGGCGCTGGCGGTCCACGGCCATCCCACGTACGGCATCCAGTTTCATCCAGGTCCGTCCTGACGCCCGACGGCTATCGCATCCTGCTGCGCTTTCTGGAAGGGATCGGGTTGTCCGATCCGGCCCATCCTCCGACGTTTTCGCCGCCGTCGCGGACGCCGACTGGCCCGGCTGCGTGCTGGCGGCCTACTCCCTCGATCCCCGTACCAAGGAGTCGCATTCTTGAACGAAGATCATCTCTGGTTGCATTCGGAAGGGCTTTCACTGGGCATTGACGCGGGCGGGACCTACACCGACGCGGTTATCTTCGATTTCGCCGCGCGTGCGGTGCAGGCCGCCGCCAAGGCTCCACCACGCGCCACGACTACGCCCTCGGCATCCGGCAGGCGGTCGAACAACTGCCGAGGGACCTTCTCTCCATGGTCCGACTGGTGGGACTCTCGACCACCCTGGCGACCAATGCGCTGGTGGAGGATCGCGGCGGGCGCGTCGGTCTCGTCCTTATCGGCATGGACGAGACCAACCTGGCGGCGCTGCACTTCTCGCGCGTGCGCCACGTCCCCGGCAAGATCGACATCTCGGGCCGAGAAAGTCAGCCTCTCGACATAGCCGCCGCGACCGCCGCCATCCGCGAGTTGATCGAGCGCGAGCGCGCCGAGGCGCTCGCCGTCGCCGGCATCTCCAGCATTAGGAACCCCATTCACGAACTGGCGGTAAGAAAGCTGGCGCAATCCGTCGGGGACCTGCCGGTCGTCTGCGGGCACGAACTCTCGCAGCAGCTGGGGGCGGTCGATCGCGCCAACACCGCCGCCCACAACGCGCGCCTGCTGCCGCTCATCCGCCGCCTGATCGACTCGGTGCACGCCGTGCTTCTGGAGCGGTTGCCGAACGCGCCGCTGTACATCGTGAAGGGCGACGGGACGCTGATGGACCATCGCCGCGCGCTGGAGCGCCCCATCGAGACGGTCGCCTCCGGCCCCGCCGCCAGCGCGGTCGGCGCCCGCACGCTGACGGCAAGCGAAAGCGACATGCTCGTCCTGGACGTGGGCGGCACGACCTCGGACGCGGCCATGCTGCACGAGGGGCGTCCCATCCTGCGCGCGACCGGCGCGGAGGTCGGCGGCCGGCATCTCGCTTTCCCCGCGCTGGCGCTCTCGACCGAGGGTCTGGGCGGCGACAGCCGCATCGCCGTGCGCCTCAACCATCGCCGCGGCAAGCCCGCCCTCCTCGCACTCGGTCCCGAGCGAGCCATCCCCCTCTGCTTCCTGGCTACGCAGTACCCCCCCGTCCACGAGCAACTCAAACAGTTCCTGGAGACTCCCGACAAGATCGGCTACCACCACCAGCCGGGCGACTTTCTCGTCCTGATCGCCCGCCATGCCGGTCTTCCCTTGCGCAGCAACCAGGCGCGCATGTTGGACATCCTGGAGAGCGAGGGCCCCATGCACCTGTCGTGGCTGGCCCATCGCGCCGACGTGATGGACTCTAAGCTGTTGGGCTGGGAGGAGTTGGTTCGGGCGGGCTTGGTGGGATTGGCGGGTCTCACGCCGACCGACCTGTGGCACGCGCGCGGCGACCTGCGCCTTTGGAACGCGGCGGCGGCGGAGACGGCGCTCACGCTCTATGCGCAACGCTACGCAAGCGGCCGCGAGGCGCTCATCTCGGACGTGTTCTCCCTCATGACGGAGCGACTCGCCCAGTTGGTACTTCGCAAGGCGCTGGACGAGCCGGAGCGTCCGCGCGAGGAGGACTGGGACGACGCGGCTTTTGCGCGGCGCGCCGTCGCCGAGACCCGCCGGGGCGGCCGTTGGGTTCAATTGCGGCCCCGGCTGCAGGCGCCGCTGGTCGGTCTTGGCGCACCCGCCGCGCTGCTCCTGCCCGAGGTCGCCAGGGTTCTGGACGCCGAGCTGCGCCTGCCCGAGCATGGCGCCGTCGCCAATGCGGTCGGCGCCGCCTCCGCACGCATCGAGATCGCCGCTTCCGTACTCGTAAAGGACAGCGGCGTCGGCTGCTTCACCGTCCACACGCCCCACGAGCAGGCCGAGTTCGACAACCTGGACGCCGCAAAAGATCACGCCCGCAAGCGCCTGCGGGAGATTCTGGAGGAAATGGCGATGCGTGCGGGCGCCGGGCGCTTCACCCTCGACCTGCGCGAAGAAGACCACTTCATCCAAGGCCCGGCGCACTTGGGCGGAACCACGTTTCTGCGCTGCGACCTGGTCGGCCGCGCCATCGGCCTCCCAAAAGCGTAGCTGCGCAGCGCCTTGCCCCGAGTAGGCCGCAGGACGTATCGAGGGGTCCTGTGCGGGCGAATTTGCGCCTGCGTCGCAGCCTCAATCCCACACTTCTACAGTTTCTGTAATTAGCTTAACTATCTGAACATGCATGACTTACATGAAATATTTCGTAATCGGAACAAAAATTATACGATTTTTTTCTTGACATCGGTCACGCGCTGTTGTATTCACATCATCAACGAGGCGGAAGCCTCAAAGCATCGAGAGACCGTGATAAGGGCAAGCGCGATTCTGAGCAATCGCACGATCTTGGGGGGAAGCCGAAACCGGCTGAGACTGAAGCGAGGGACAGTCTCGGTACGGGCGGTTTCCCCCGATTTTTTGTAACTCCAGCACCAACCCAGCCGTCTTTAAAGTGGAGAAACCACCGGCGACGCGCAAATCTCCTCCGGCCAGGCGAGCGTTGATCTGGTTGGGGAGTGTAACGGGGCAATAAACCACCCGTTGCAGGCGTTAGAGATCAGTCGGCGGTGCTTGGAACCGGTTTGTTGGCGGGGTGGAGTTATGCATCGCTTCGAGTACCACGCAGTGGCGCCGGCGGACCGGGAACGGGTCTGGGAAGTCCTGTCCAATCCCGGGCAATTGGCGCGGTTGACGCCCGGCCGCTATCGCGTGGAGGTGGAAGACCGCCGCAGCGCCCTTGCGCCGGGCGCGTTCGTGTTCCTCCGGTTTTCGTTTTTTCTGCGGCGCTGGGCCTGGACCAGCGTAATCCGCGAACTCATCCCACCCCAGCGCCTGCTGGAAGAGATGCACGCCGGTCCTCTGGCCGCTTGGCGGCATGAAATCCGCCTCTCCGAGACGAGCTGGGGCACGGAAGTCGTCGAGTCGGTCGAATACCGTTTGAAATACGGATGGGTTGGCCGGCTGTTGAACCGATGGTTGGTGGAAGGCGCGCTGGCCCGCCTCTTCGAGCACCGCGAGCGCGCCTTGTTGACGCTGCTGTCCCGCCCGAAGCCGACCCTGCCGGAATCGTTGCCGCCGCCGCTGGAGACCGGCGAGCTGGACGCCGACAACGTCCTGCCGCTGCCCCCGCGCCGCGGCAAGGCCGTCCTCCTGTAGGGTGGGTTCCACCCACCTTCCACATCCGCTATCCGCGAAACAGCAGCCGCAACGTCGAGAAGACCGTGCGCAGCACGCGCATCTTGCTGCGGCCGTGCTTGCGCTCGTAGTGCAGAACGAAGGGAACCTCTCCGAAGGCGCGCGTCACCCGCCTCATGCGCAGCGTGATCTCGCCGGTGACGCTGAAGTCCCGCCGCGTGACGAAATCGTCTCCAAAGAGCTCCATCGCCTCGCGCAGTTTGCCCGCGCGGAAGCAGCGATAGCCACAAGGGTAATCCCGCAAGCCCGGCAGCCGCAGGACCAGACGAAAGAGCAGATTGCCGCCGCCCGAGAGCACGCGGCGCAGGCTCGGCACGCCCGTCTGCCCCGCGGCCGGGCAGTAGCGCGACGCTACGACCATGTCCAGGCGCTCGCGCCGCAGCTTCTCGGCCATGGCCGGGACGTAGTCGGGGGAATGGGTGTTGTCCGAGTCCATGGTAATCACGGCGTCGTCGGGGGCGGCGTCGGCCAGCGCGGCCGAGAAACCGGTCCGCAGCGCCTCGCCCAGGCCCCGGTTGGCTCCGTGTCGCAGAACGCGCACGTCCAGGGAACGGGAGAAGCCTTCCGCCGCAGCCGCGGTCCCATCCGCGCTGCCGTCGTCCACAACGTAGATCCGGTAGGGTTCTTCTGCGTGCGCGACCAGCGCCGCGAACGCTGCCAGGAGGCCCGGCAGGTTTTCTTCTTCGTTATAGGCGGGCAGGACCACGTGGATCATAGGCCGAAGAGCCTAGCGGTTTCCCCCGCCCCCCGCAGCAGGAATTTTCGCGCCGTCGCGCCAACGCCGTAGCGCCGGCATCTTGCCGGCTCGCCGTGTAGGCATCCTGCCTACACGCTTCGGCGTCCCGCGGCGCGCTCGCGAAGCGTGGGGGCGAGGCGCCTTCTACGCCAGCTGGCGAGACGCCGGCGCCACAAAAAAAGGGCCGCCCAAGGCGGCCCTTTTCGTGCTCGCGGCGTGCCGCTCTCAGCGGTAGTAGCCTGGCACGTATCGCCCGTGCCCGTCCACGTATCCCGGCACCCAGCCTCCACCTCCCGACCGATACGAAATCGACAGATCCTCGTGCCGTCCGTACCGCCCGTAATCCACCGAGAAGCTGCTGCGATGCCGATTATCCCGATGCCGATCGTAGTCCCGGTAGGCGCGGTACTTGGGCGCGTAAACCCGCTCCACGTACACGCTGCGTACCGGCGCCCGATAGTGGTAATACACCGGCGCGTAATACGAGCGATACACGACCGCCGGGCGATACACGTAGGCCGGCGCGCAGTACGACCGTCCGTAGTACGGATAGCCGCTGGAGTAGCTAAGCCCGAAGCTCCATCCGCCCGCATGGGAAGGCACGGCGGCGAGCATGGGCAAACCCAACAGGATGGCGGCCAGTGTCAACATGCGTTTCATGTTCGTCCTCCCTCTCCGGCGCGTTCCGGCTTCAATTCTACTAACGCTTGGGACGCACCGACCACCGAAAATATTCAGGCTTCTAACGTCCGATTTCGACGTGAAAGTATAAAAACCCCCACGCTCAGGCGGGCTTTCGCGCATCCTGAGACATGAGACAGGCTCTCAATCATGATTTGGATCAAGTCCTGCGCCGGTGGGTGTGCTACGGTATAAATTCAGACCATGAATAAACCCGCGGCCATTCCGTCCAAACTTACAGACCTGCAAACCGCGGACGACGCGGCCTTGGTTGACGCCTGCCGGTCAGGCTCGGAAGCGGCCTTCCGCGAGCTGGTCGAGCGCTACCGGGAGCGGGTGTACCGGATCGCCTACCGGATCGTCGGCAACGAAGCGGAGGCGGAGGACGTGGCCCAGGAGACGTTCGTGAAGGCGCATCGCGGGCTGGGCGGTTTCGCCGGGAGATCCTCACTCTTCACCTGGCTCTACCGCATCACCCGCAACGTCGCCCTCGACCACGTGCGCAAGGCCCGGGGCGGGCGTTTAGTGAGCCTGGACGCCCGAGCCGAGGAGGACGACCGGGCGCTGTCGGAAGTCCTGCCCGATGCCGCGCCTTCGCCGACCCAGACGGCGGCGGACGCCGAGATGTTGCTGCGGGTGCGACAGGCGCTGGAAGAACTTTCGGAGAAACACCGCACGGTCCTGGAACTGCGGGAATTCGAGGGGATGAGTTACCAGGAGATCGCCGAGACGGTGGGATGCAACGTGGGCACGGTGATGTCGCGGCTGTTTTACGCGCGCAACCAGTTGGCGCGACGGCTGCGACCCCTGCTGGAGGAACCCGGGAGGGACGGAACGAGGTCGCCATGAACGCCGAAGAACCGAAGGGACGAGAGGAGCGCCTTTTGCGCGCGCTCTACGACGGGGACGCGACGCCCGAGGGGGGCGAGGAGGCGCGTTGGCTGGCCGAGCAACGCCGACTCTCAAACTTGTTGCGGGCGGCCTGCCCCCAGCCGCGGCGCCTGCCCGATGGGGCGGCCTTCTATCGCCGACTGGAGCGCCGCTTGGCGCGGCCCCAGGCCTGGACCTTGGGTGACTTGTTGCGCCTCTGGCTGCAACCTCGCTGGGTCGCTGCCGCCGCTTGCGCCGCTCTCCTGGCCGTGGTATGGTGGCAGTGGCCCGTTACGGTTGGACCAGACTCCGCCGGGTCGCGTCCGGATTTCGCAGCCAACGTCGTATCCAACGGCCCGCCGCCGGCGGCCGAGCTTCTGGCCGAGGTGGACGAAATCGACGCCGACACGCACGTCACCACGTATCAACTGCCCGGCAGCCTGACGCCGGTCGTGATGTTCTCCTGGAGCACGGAAAGCGAGAATCATGTTCCGTCCGGTTAATCGCTTGTGGTCCCTGAGCCTGGTAGCCGCGCTGCTCCTGGCAGCGGCAACGGCCGAGGCCGCCGACCCCACGTCGCTCTCCATCCGGTTGGTTCTGGCCAGGAAGACCGACAAGCCCGACATCCCCGGCAGCCTTTCCGACGTGGCCGGCGATATCCGCCGACTGGGATACAACGCGGCCACCGTCATGTCGTCCGCGTCGCTGGACGCCGGCATGGAGAACACCCACCGGATCGCCATCGAGAGCGGCTTCTCCGTGTCCGTGGCGGTCAAACCCGCCGAGGAGGGCAAGGTTCCCGTGGTCGTGGCGTGGGAGAAGGGCGGCAAGCAGAACAAGGTGAACGCGCGCGTACGCGAGCCTTTCATCTCGGGCGGCGGCGCCTACAAAGACGGTACCCTGCTGCTCATCCTGAAAGCCCGTTGACTCCGTAACGGCGACTTGCAGTCGCCGGTCTGGGCGACATCCTGTCCCCCCCGACTGCACCGGTGTGTCGGCAAGATGCCGACACGACCGGCGACTGAAAGTCGCCGCTACGGGGAAACGCCCTCCGTAGCGGCGACTTGCAGTTGCCGGTCCGGGCGACGTCCTGTCGGCCCTTTTCACCAATATCCCACCACCGCCTTGATCTCGCGCCGCAGCCGCTCCTCGGGCGCGATGCGCGCAGGAACCCAGCCGTTTTCCCGTTTCTCGACGAACAGCGAAAACCTGAGCGGGTCGAACTGGTCGGAGAGGCCCCGCCATCGCTGACCTTGGGCATCGACGCCCGACAGCCGCGCTTCCACCGCCAACTCGATCTCGTCGGGTCGCACCTCGGCGACGCGCACGCTGGAGGCCACGTAAATCAACCGGTTCTGCTCAAAGAAATAGCGGCAGGCCGCCATCGCCTCGCCCACGCCGCCCACGCCGTCCACGCGGAAATCGTCGGGCAGAAGCATCCGCAGGCGCAGAAGAGAGCGATCCTGGAAGGCGCTCTCCAACTGCCCGTAGGCCTTGCGCGCCGCCTTGTCCGGCGAGGCGCTGCGCGTAATGCGGTAGCCCACGCCCACAAGCACCACCATGCATACCACGAGCCACATCCTGCTCTTCATCGATCCGCGCCTCGCCCTCGCCGCCCCCACCGCAGCCGCGATTTTCCACGCTCCGCCCCCATTACGTTAACAAATTTTTGGGAATTCCGCGCGGCGATTTTTTTTGCCATCGCGTCTGGCGGCGGTAAGTTTCGTGCTCTCGCATGGATACACGATGCACCCGCGCGCGTAACTTGAATCGAACATCGGCGCGAAAAAAAAAGAGCTTGCATGGCGCGCGCGGGCGGTGGTAATTGTCGCCGCGTTCCACCAACGAGCGTGTGCAGCATGTGAAAAACCTGTGAAGATGGCGTTGCGGAGGGAACTCGGGTGGGACGCGTACGGGACTTGCTCCAGGGATGGCTCCTCTTTGCGATTCAATCCGGGAATCTAGCGGCGCGGCGGATGCCGGCGGGGGAGATAGACTGTATCGTATCTTCATGGCCGATTCCGCCTCTTCAGGCGGGTGACCGCGCATACCGTCGGCCATGTGAATAAGTAGTGGAAAACTTGTGGGCGACCTCTGGACGAAGCCGCAGTGGTGGTGGGGGAGTCTTTTTTCCCAGGCGGCGGGCGAGAACGGACGCAACGCAACAGAATCTTCTCGGAGGCCGTGATTGATGGCGGTGAAATTAAGTCTCGATTGGGACGAGGTTCTGGACCAGCTGCGGCTGGAGGTGAACGACGAGGACTTCGAGCACTGGTTGAGTCCGCTTCGCCTCCGCTCCTGCCAACCCGGCCTCGTCACGCTCTCGGTTCCCAACACCTACTACAAGGACTACCTGGATAATCATTATCGCGAGCTGGTGGGCGAGATCGTGCAACGCCACCTGGGCGAAGACCATCGCATTCGCATCGTGGCGGAGGACTTCCCTTCTCGCACGCATCGTGCCGAGCGGGCCGCGCCGCGCAACGACGCCTACGAGTGGGAGTATCCGCTCAACAAACGCTACACCTTCGACACCTTCGTGGTGGGACCCAACAACACGCTGGCGCACGCGGCCGCCAAGGCGGTCGCCGCCTCCCCCGCGGAGGCCTACAATCCGCTCTTCATCTACGGGGGCACCGGCCTGGGCAAGACCCACGTCATGCAGGCCATCGGCCACTACGTGCTGGATCATCATCGCGGCATGAGAGTCGCCTTCCTGCCCGCCGAGCAGTTCATCCACGAGTTCATCGAGTCCATCAAGAAGAACGATCAGCAGGGCTTCAAGGCCAAGTTCCGCAACGTCGACGTGCTGCTCATCGACGACGTCCACTTCCTGGCCGGCCGCGAGGCCACCCAGGAGGAGTTCTTCCACACCTTCAACGCGCTGCACAACGCCCACAAGCAGATCGTCATCTCCAGCGATCGTCCTCCCAAGGACATCCCCACCCTGGAGTCGCGCCTGCGCAGCCGCTTCGAGTGGGGCCTGATCGTGGACATCTCCGCCCCCGACCTGGAGACGCGCATCGCCATCCTGCGCAAGAAGTGCGAGCAGGAGGGACTCTCGCTGCCCGACGACGTGATCAATTTCATCGCCAACCGGATCAAGCTCTCGGTGCGCGAGTTGGAGAGCGCCCTCGTCACCATTCTCTGCTACATGAGCTCCTACAAGGGCGCCGCGCTTGACGTGGAGGTCGTCAGCAAGTTGTTGGGCGACCTTTACCACAACGAGCACCGCAACATCTCCATCGACAAGATTCAGAAGAAGGTGGCCGAGCATTTTCGCGTCAAGACGGCGGATATTCTGGGCGCCAACCGGTCGCGCATGTACGTGGTGCCGCGGCAGGTCGCCATGTACCTGTGCAAGCAGTTGACCCGCCATTCCTATCCCGAGATCGGGACTTTTTTCGGAAAAAAGGACCATACCACGGTGATGCACGCCTGCAGGAAGGTGGAGCAGATGATGGCGGACAATGACGAGCTCCGCCACGCCATCGAGCGGCTGGCGGGCGCACTGCGCTCGGCGTAACGGCGCCGGGACAGTCACCGATTTCCGCCGCCATCCGCCGATCCAACCGACCATCCCGCTTCGGAAATCGGCGGCTGTCCCGAAAACGGGCGAGGGAGATGAAACAAGGCGGGCATTCGCGCGTGGAATCCCGTCGGGATTGAACTCGAGTAGCCGTGGGTGAAACCCACGGGAGAGGCAAGTCCCGCCCCGCCCAACCCCGGAAGGGTTGAATGTGGGCAGGGCAAGCGCAACGCAACCACGGCTGCGAGCGGGCCGACCCCATTCGACTCTTTCACCGTCGGGATCGGCATGGGCGCCACGTCCCGTGGGTGGAACCCACCGCCACTCAAGCTCATCCCCTACGGGGGCCAGGGCGCTCCTCACGCACGGTCTTCATTCACTTCGGGTGAGGCGAAGCCTCATGCAGGACCGTCCCTCACTCGGTCCCTCACGCTCTCCTTCCCCCCAGCGACCTTACGGCGACAAATCCCAGGCACGCCAGGAGGCACAGCCAGCCGAAGCCGTCGCCTCCCAGCGCGTAACCGCTGAGCGGACGCCCCGTCGGCAGGGCGATTTCCACGAGGCTGGTCCCCGGAATCTGGTCGGGAATGCGTCCCACCAGCCGTCCGGTGCAATCGATGCCGGCGGTGATGCCCGTGTTGGCGGCGCGCAGCACGGGCACGCGGGTTTCAAGGGCGCGCGCCTGCGCGGCCCAGAGATGCTGCGGCAGAGCGGCGGTGTCGAAAAACCAGGCGTCGTTGGTAGCAACCACGAGGAACTGCGCCCCGCCGCGCACCAGCCGCGCCGCCAGGTTCGGCAGCGTCGACTCGAAGCAGATCAGGCATCCGAAGACCCGTCCGTCGGGAAGCTGAAAGCGCGTGAGCCGCCGCCCCGCCGCCATTTCACCGCCGCCGCGCGAGTAGACCAGAGCCTTCAACCAGGGCAAGGCTTCGCCCAAGGGAATGGTCTCACCCCACGGCACGAGATGCGTCTTGTCGTAGCGCTGCTCGCCGCCGCCGGGGGAAAAGAGATACAGGGTGTTGTAGATTTCGTCCTCATCCGCCTCGTCCGTGTCGGCCTCCAGGACGCCGAAGAGCAGCGGCGCGCCCGCGTCTTCCACCAGTCCGTGCAGGGCGCGCCGCAGGTCAGGTCGCCAGCGCAACACGTCGGTGACGGCGACCTCGGGCCAGACGATCAGGTCCGGCGTCTCCGACAGGGCCGCAAGCGCCTGGTTGGTGAGGCGCAGGTAGTCAGCCAGGAGCTGGTAGGGGGCTTCCACTTGACCGCCTGCGGGTGCGCGCCTTGCACCAGGAGCGCGCGCAGCTTGGGCGATGCTTGCGGCGCGGGCGGCGTCGAAAGAAAACCAAAAACAAGCAGCACGCACAGCGACGCGATCCACCTGCGACGCAAGGATGAGCTTCCGGCGCGGATGACTCCAATCACGCTCATATTAATGAGAAATACCACGTAGCCCGCCGCGTAGGGTCCCAGCATGGCGGCCACGACCGACAACATGCCGGCGCGCTCCGGCCCGTAGCCCAAAAGCCCCCAGCAGAACGAGAACGGTCCGACGGAACGCAGGAGCTCCAGCGCCGCCCACGCCGCCGCGCCCAGCCACAGCCGCTCCCGCTGGCCGCGGCAAAAGCCATCGAGCAGCCCGAACGCAGCGAAGCTGGTTCCGAACAGGAGGGGCAGGAGCAGGAGCGCCAGCCAGTGGACGACCCACATCCAGTGGACCAAAACGAACCCATAGAGGTATCCACAGAGGAGCCAGGAGAGCGCACGCCGGAGACGGGGCTGCGGCGGAAGCGTCAACATGGGAACCAGCGCGACCAGTCCCAAAATGCCGGTCCAGCGCGGCCAGCCATCCGCCATCGGCTGCGCGAGGGCCAGGAGCGCCGCGCTCGCCGCCGCCCGCACCAGCCCCGAACCGCTAATCTCTTTTGAGGTAAAGTAATCGCGTAAAAAAAGAACCCGAGTGCTCGAGTAGCGGCCCGCTGAGGACCAATATGTGACGCTATCGGTCGCTTCGGGCCGCGTATCGGGAGGACGGCCGTTCGATGCAATCTCTCTTAAGTGGTCACTGCGCCGGTTCGGATTCATCCGCGGGCGCTTCCCCCTCTTCCGGCAGCGGCTCGGCGATCTTGTAGTCCTCCAGCATCCAGCGCCCCAGGTCGGCCATCTTGCAGCGTTGCGAGCAGAAAGGAAAATACGCATTCCCCCGCGCCGTCGGCTTGCCGCAATACGAGCATTTCCACGTGTCTTCTTCTTTCATGGCCGAAGCGCATCAAAGGCGGATCTGGTCGCCCACGCGCAGCGACTTGCGCGATGCGTAGAGGGCGCCCAAAACCAGCGCCAGGAGTAACACCGAGTAGGCGGAGGCGCCACCCAAATCCGGGATGCGACTCTGGATGTCGATCTTGATCGAGATGGGCATGTTGTCGGGAACATAGAGCAGAATGCTGGAAGTGTACTCGCCCACGGCGGTAATGAACGTAAACAGCATCCCGGCCAGGCAGCCGGGCCAGAGAAGAGGCAGGAGCACGCGCCGGAAGGTGCGCAGGGGGCCGGCGCCCAGGCTGGCGGAGGCCTCCTCCAGCGCCGGGTCCAGTTGCTCCAGCGCGCTCGCCGTGCTGCGCACGCCCAAGGGCATGAAACGCACGAAGTAGGCGACCGGCAGAAGCCACACCGAGCCCGCCCAAGCCACGCCGCCGGTCAAGAGATGGGGTTGGGAGAGGCTGACGATCAGCGAAATGGCGATGACCGTTCCTGGCAGCGCCCAGGGCAGCATCACGGCCATCTCCAACAGCCCGCGCGCGGCGAACCGTCCCCGCACCACCAAGAGCGCCGCCATCAGTCCGAACACTCCCACCGCGACCGCCGCCATCCCAGCCATCTTGACGCTGTTGACGATGGGCGCAAAGAACATGGGCTGTACGAACATGCGGCGGAAGTTCTCCAGCGTATAATGCTCGGGCAGGACGGTGTGCGTCCAGCCGCCGGTCTTCACGAAGGCGAGAAAGGCGATCATGAAATGCGGCAGGAGCACGAGCAGGCAGAAGGCGGCGGCCGCTGTCGCCGCCAGCCGTCGCGCCGCCGGCGAACGCAGCTGCCGCAGCGGCGCCGGCGACCCCTTCCCTCCCCCGAGCACCCGTCCCGGCCCTACCTTGCGGATCAATCCGAGAAACGCCAGACTGATCCCCGCCAAAACAACCGTCAGCGCCAACGCCTGGGGATTGTTGTTGTTGATCTTGTTGAGAAAAATATCGGTAGAGAGAAAATGATGGTTCAAGGCGAAGAGATAGGGCGCGGAGAAGCTGGCCATGCTGGTCATGAACACCAGCAGCGTGGCCGACATCAGGGCGGGTCGCAGCATGGGCAGCGTGACGCGCCGGAGCGTGCGTAGCCGGCCCGCGCCCAGCGCCATGCTGGATTCCTCCAGGCTGCGGTCCAGCCCGCGCAGCGCCTGAGCCACGAAGACGGTGTAAAAGGGAAAAAGACTGTAGATGTGCACGACCAGCACGCCGGCCAGGCCGGTGAGCCGGAACGGCGGACGGTCCAGTCCGAGAAGCGCCTGCAGGGCCAGCGGGACCACGCCGTAGGACTCGAAGAGAAACATGAACGACAGCACGCCCACCAGCGGCGGCAGCGCCAGCGGAAAAATCACCAGCACCGAGGCCAGCCGGCGTCCGGGGAAATCCACCCGTCCCAAAAGAAACGCCACCGGCACGCCGACCAGCGCGGCGCCGGCGACCGTTCCCAGCGAGATCAGCACGCTCGTCGACAGCGCCTGCCAGCCCGACGAATCCGCCCCGAAGGCGGTGCGGTAGGCGGACAGGTTCCACCGTCCGTCCACGAGAAATGATTCCCACAGCGTACGCAGGATGGGAATCACGACAAACGCCGCCAGTGGATAGGCGACGATAAAGAGAAGCAGCCAGAAAAGCGGCTTTCGGCTCTGCAGCATCATCCTTCACGTTCTCCCATCATGCCTTGCGGGACAGTCGCAGATTTCCGCCGCCCTCGTGCGCATCGCGCAACCCTAGAGCTTCGGAAATCGGCGCCTGTCCCTCGTCGTTCGGCGTCGCAGGCTAGCAGCTCGCCGGCCATCTGACCAGCGTCGCCCGCCCTTCCCGTCCCATGGGTCCCATCGGTCCTATTCCTCCCGAACTACCGCATACACTCGCACCGCGCCGTCGGGCGTGGCGTACACCTCCGAGAGGGCCGGGTCCCCGCCCGGTCGCCACGGGGTCATCGCCGCCTCGCGCGGCCCGAAGATGAGATGCGTGACGTTCTCCCGCAGGAGCAGATGCTTTCGTTCCAGCGGAAGCGTGGCGGGATGAAGGATCGTTTCCAGCGCTTCCAGCTTGTCCCTCAATTGGTGGGTGAGATGATAATGGGCCACGAATGCCCGATGGGGCGTCCGCGCGGCCACGTAAGGCCCCAGCGCGCGCGAGGAGGCGATGACGCTTCCGGGCGGCAGATTCCGCCCGCAGTAGGCCAGCGCGCTGCGCTCCGGCCTGGAGAGGAAGTACTCCTCGGGCCGGCTCGCCGCCCAGCCGGCAATAGCGAAGGGAAAGCGCAGGTTGGGAACCAGCCCCAAAACCACGAGCACCGCGCACAGCGCCGCGATGCACCATGGGCGCGCATCACGGCGCCACTCCGCGCGCCGCGACCACAGGTGCGCCGCGCCCGCCATCCCACACAACCCGGCCATCCAGTGCAGCCCCTCGACCATGCGCCGCTGGATCGAGATGGGCAGATAGAGACATGCCACGACGGCCGCCATCCAGCAAGAAAGGATGCGCGCCCCCAGTCGTTGCGACGCCGGGACGCCGCGAGCCGCCCAGGGAACCAGGAGGCAATAGGGCATGAGCGCCAGAAGGTACGTGTAGGGATTGGGCGAATTGAGGAAGACTTCGGGATACTGCGAGCCGGCGGCGGGGTCCACAAGCAGCCAGGCGCGATAGCCGATCACGGGTACACACGCGAAGAGGACCACGAGGCAGGACAACCGCCAGGCCCGCGCCTCCGCGGCGGGCAGGAGCAGCGCCAGGAGCGCGGCCAGCGCCAGCGGCGGCAAGTCGTAGGGATGCGTCGTCCCCAGCGCAAAAACGGACGCGACCAACCCGATGAGCGTCCGCCGCGAGCCGCCGATGGCGCGCGCCCAGGTCCAGAACACGATAACTTGAAAGAGCAGCGAAAAGGCAAAGTGCCCGCCCGTCGCCGCCAGGGCGCGATAAGTATTGCTTTCGCTGATTATCTCCTCCGCCGGAAGAATGCCGTAGGTGCCCGCAAGAACGTCCCGCCAGCCTGCGGGCAGGAGCGCCACCGGCCCGGCGGACAGAAGAATCAATACCGACGCAGCCATCGCCGCCCGCGACCAACCCAGCATCCATCCCGAGAGCAGGCTGAGCGCAAGCGCCGCCAGAAACGCGCCGATCACGTTAAGCGCGCGATAAGTCGCCGTCGGCGACAGTCCCACGAGTTTTCCAAGCAATCCCGCAAGAGTGAAGAAGGGCCGGAACTCGCCGGCGCCCGCGGACTCGCCGCTCATGCGGTTGGCAAGCAGCCAGGCGCCCTCGGCGCCATCCGCCAGTTGCGAGATATAGAAGCAGGCGTCCTCGGTATTTTGCACCCCGCCGGCGTAATAGGCCCCCGCGGGCGCATGAGAAGCGATCAGGAGCGAGGGCAGGCTCGCCCACAGCGCCACCGCCAGCGACCAGGCAAGCGCGAAGAGGAGATAGCGGCGGACCGACCGTGGGGGCATGAGCCGAGTCTGTCAGAACGCCGCCGGCGTTGTCAATCCGCGGCATGGGCGTCCTGCCCAGGCGACACGCCTCAACGCGGCCCGCTCTTCCTCTGGGGGCTTGACTTGACCGGACCGCCGCCCTTGCGCATCTCCTGGCCGCCGCGCGGCGGATACTTGCGCTTGTGCTCGGAAAAGCGCGAGTACGGAACCTGGCTGCTCATCTCCAGCGTGACGTAGCTCCCCAAGTCGGAGGAAAAGCCCACCGGCAGGCTCGCGCCCGAGCGCCATTTTCCGCCTTCCATGTAAAAATACAGACTGCGCGACGTGTCGAAGTAAACGAAGCAGTCGGGATGGTAGCGATACACGTACATCGCCTTCCTGCGAACCCCGTGCGCCGGCGCATGAGGCGGCGGGCCGGCTCGCCCCGGATAGCCCATCGGGCCGCTCTCCACTTCCACGCGGGTGTGGCGATGACGGTGCGACTCGCATCCGCCCAGCGGCCACAACAGTGCAGCGCCCACCAGCGCCAAGATGATGCCTGCAAGATTCTTCATGGCGTCGTTCCTTGCGCCCTTGATGGCGACCGCGTCCGTAACGGCGACATCCTGTCGCCGGTCGCGGGGACGTCTCGTCCCCGCCGCTGCGCGACAAGTGTCGGCAGGATGCCGACACGACCGGTGACGAGACGTCGCCGCTACGACTCGCGGCCTCAACCTTACTCATTATAGCCGCAGTAACCACGGGCCACCAACCATTTCTCTTTCTCCCCGCGGGCGCGCGATGGTATGATCCCCGCATCCCGTGCACCCTGGGAGGTTTACCATGTCCCGTCCCTCCACCCTTGCGCCCCTGCTCGTCTTCGCCATGAGCGCATCGCTATCATTCGGCGCGCCGGTCGCGCCGTCGGAGGAAACCGTGCTTGACACGCTCCACGCCGGCCATCCGCGCCTCTTTTTGCGCGAGGCGCAATGGACAGGGCTGAAAACGCGCATCGCGAGCGACGCCACGCTGCGCGGCTACTACGAGGACGTGCTGGCCGCGGCGGACCGCTACTGCACCGCGCCCACGCTCGAGTACCGGAAGATCACCATCCGGCTCCTGCACGTCAGCCGCGAGTGCCTGGATCGCACCCAGGCGCTGGGCATGGCCTGGCGGCTGACCGGCGATCCCAAGTACGCCCGCGCCGCCCGCGACAACCTCTTGGCCGTCTGCGCCTTTCCCGACTGGAATCCCTCCCACTTTCTGGACACCGCCGAGATGTCGCACGCCGTGGGCGTGGGCTACGACTGGCTCTACGACTGGCTGGACGAGGCCACGCGGGCGACCCTGCGCGAAGGTCTCATCCGGCACGGCATGAAGCCCGGCCTGGACGCCTATGCGCGCCACTGGTTCGTGCGCAACGCCTTCAACTGGAACCAGGTGTGCAACGGAGGACTCGTGGTGGGCGCGCTGGCCATCGCCGACACTCATCCCGAGTACGCGCGCCAGATGGTCCCCAAGGCGGTCGTTTCGCTGCAGAATCCGCTCAAGACCTACGAGCCTGACGGCGCCTGGGGCGAGGGGGTCGGCTACTGGAACTACGCCACCAGCTACACGGTGTACGCGCTGGCGGCCATGCAGTCCGCGCTGGACACGGACTACGGCCTTTCGGAGATGCCGGGCCTGGCCAAGGCGGCGGAGTTCCCGCTGGCCCTCACCGGACCCACGGGACTGTACCTGAATTACGCCGACATCGGCGGGCAGGCGCGGCGCGGCCCTCTGCCTTGCCTTTTCTGGCTGGCGGGCCGCTACCGGCAGCCGGCCTGGTCGGACGCCGAGCACGCGCTTCTCGCCGGAGGTCGCCGCGCCGGCGCCAACCACCTGCTCTTCTATCAATCTCCCACCCGTGAAAAGGTCTCCCGCCCGCTGGACACCCGCTTCCGCGGTCCCGTGGAGGTTGCCGTCATGCGCAGCGCCTGGGACGATCCCAATGCGCTCTTTGTCGGCGTCAAAGCCGGCTACAACCGCGTCGCCCACGGCCATCTGGACCTCGGGAACTTCGAGCTGGACGCTCTCGGCGCGCGCTGGGCGCGCGACCTGGGCGCGGACGACTACAACCTGCCCGCCTACTTTGGAAACCGCCGCTGGAGCTACTATCGCCTCAACTCGCAGAGCCACAACGTGCCGCTCCTGGACGGTCGCAACCAGCATCTGGACGGCAAGGCTTCCATCACGCGATTCGACTCGAAAGAAGACCGCGCCTTCGCGATTCTGGACCTCTCGTCGGCTTACGTGGAAGGCGCCAGTCGCGTTCTGCGCGGGGTCGCCCTCATCGAGGGCCGGCGCGCGGCGCTGATCCAGGACGAGTTCCGACTGGCGCGTCCCTGCGAGGTAGCCTGGGGCATGACCACGGACGCAAGCATCCAACCCTCCGGCGCCACGGCGGTCCTCAAGCAGAACGGCAGGCAATTGACGGCGAGAATTCTCTCGCCCGCGGGAGCCTCGTGGAGCGTCGAATCCGCCGAGCAGGCGCCGCCCCAGGCCGCCAACAAGGGCGTGTCGCGATTGATCGTCCGCTTTTCCCGACCAGCGGGCGACGTGCGCGTGGCGGTGCTTCTGTCGCCGCAGTGGGAGGACGGTGAGACGGTAGAGAGAGTCCCGGTAAAACCGCTGGCGGATTGGTGACTCGTAGGAGCGGCGCCACCCACCACGTCACGCGGCGGACGAACGGACAGTCCCTCACGAGGCTTCGCCTCACCCATAGAGGGTGAAAAGCAAAGCCGCTCCGAAGGCGGGTTGGCCGCATCGAGGCCGTCCTCTCGATACGCGGCCCGAAGTGACATCTCGCATCAAGGCACACAGATCGTCGGGCCGCTACTCGAGGACTCGGGTTTTCTTTCTCCCGCAAACCTGTCACGGCCCATTTCAGAGCGCTCGCCGATTTCGCCGACATCCGTCGCTGTACACGACCATCTCCCTCCGGGAATTGGCGTCTGCTCTGAAAAAAGGCTTCCGGGGGTGGTTGCGACAGAAAAAAGTACCGAGTCCTCGAGTAGCCGGTACTCCGGCGTATCAGGAGGACGGCCTCGACGTTAGCAGGCCGCCCTCAGGCGGCCTCGGTTCTTATGTTGTATGGGTGAAGCAAAGCCGGTGAGAGCTGCCCCGGGGCCGTCATGCCCCCGGTCGCATCCGCACCTCGCGGTAGTTCTCCCCTACCAGATACTTCCGCGCCGCGCTGACGACCTCCTCCGCCGCCACGCTCCGGATGCACTCGATGTAGGCCAGCGCATCCTCCAACCGGCTGTGAATGCGATGCGCGAGGTCGGCAATCAGGCTGGCCCGCTCATTACTGAAGGCGAAACCGGACACGAGCATCTTCTTCGCCTTCTCGATTTCCTTCTCACTCGGCGGCGCCTGGCGGACGCGCTCGAGCTGCGCCGACGGTTCCTCTGACGCGCGCGTGGCTGGGTCCTCAAACGACAGGTCGGTGTAAAACAGCCCCAGGTGCTTCATATCGAAGTAGGAGGTGCGAACGTCGGGACAGAGGCCCAGTTCCTCGGTCAGCCGGCGATGCAGGCGGCTGCTGCGGCCCTCGCCCAACAGAGTGGACAACACGTCCAGCGCGTACAGATCACGGGTGCCGGCCGGGCGTGGGACCACGTAACCCGCCAGCATGTATGCCTGGCTGATGTCGGATCGCGTCTCGACCCGCACCGGCTCGTCGGGGACGGCGGGAAACGGACAGCCGTTGGAGACTTCCACCGGCTGCGGTTCGATCAAAACAACGCTCCACTTCGGAAAACACGGCCGCCGGCTCGACGTTTCCACGAAGGACTGCAATTGCCGGGCGCGTAACGCCGCCGCCAGTAATCCAGCAGCCGCCCGCGATCCAGGGCCGACAGGCTCTCGCGCGTGCCAGGATGGGATGCGCATAGCCGTTCCGGCAAAACAGGTCGCCATGAACACGTCGTAGATGCGCCCATGGGATAGTCCTCGTGGCGCAGTCTCCTCGATGACGACCTTGCGCTCCTTCTCCAACTCGACGGGATCAAACGCGGGTGGAAGAGCGCGTCGGGTACATCCGACGGACGGGGCGTGCTCGGCGGGCAGCGCCACGTAATGGTGGGTGAAGTCGAACCGTCGCCGCGTTGACGCTAACCAGCGCCCCACCTGCCGGTCGATCTCGACTCCGCGCGCTCCGTCCCGCCAGAAAACATGCTCCAGAGTGGGACGGGCCCCATTCGTCAGGCCGTTCCGCGGAGGCCAGTTCCACCACCGTCGGCGACGGCCACGGGCGTACTGGGCATCGGTTTCACCAGCACAAACAAGCCGTTGGGCAAGGTCCGGGTTTCAAAGGTTCCAGGCAGAAGTCGTCATAACGGCCGGAACAGTCCCTCATGAGGCGTGGCCTCACCCGTAGATGATGAAAACAAGACGGATCCAGCGGGTTGATCGCGCCAAAGCCGTCCTCTCGATACGCCAGGTACCGGCTACTCGAGACTCAGTTCTCCTGTTTTCAGATTCGCTAAGCACCTGCGTCCAGAACAGGACGCGGAAATATAAGCCGCACCCTCCAGTCTTGCTCCCGCCAGGAATGCAAGCCGTGTCCTCAGTAGGCCCGCCGCTAGCCTCACATCGGGGCGGAATGTGGCTTCGAGGCCGTATCGAGGAGCGCGACGGCGACCCACCCGCCCCTCATGCCGGCCCTCGGATCCCCCCCACGCTTAGCTGGCCGGATCGACGGCGTCCGCGGGCGGCACGCCTTCCTCCTCAACAGGCGGCGCGACCGGCGGCGGCGCCGCCGGCGCCGCCTGCAACGTCTCGCCTACCACCGATCCCACCCCTCCCTGCGGCGGCAGGAAAAACGACACGAACATGCAGATCACGACGAACGCGACCGCCAGAAGGGTCGTAATCATGGTGATCTTGTTGCCGCCCGCCGGCCCCAGGATGCTGTCGGCGCCCCCCCCGCCGAAGGCGCTTCCAAGTCCTCCGCCGCGCGCCTTCTGAATCAGAATCAGAAAGATCAGCACGACTGAAATCAGGAATAGGAATACCATCAACAGATTGCGAATAATGTCACCCATAAAGCATTATCTCCTAAGCTCTTGCGCTCAAGCGTCGTTAAGGGCCACGAGACCGGGCAGCGTGCGTCCTTCCAGCAGTTCCAGGCTGGCGCCGCCGCCGGTACTGACGTGGCTGATCTTGTCGGCCACGCCGCAAACTTCGACCGCCGCGACCGAGTCGCCGCCGCCCACGATGCTCGTCGCCGAACTGGCGGCCAGCGCCTCGGCGACCGCCCGCGTGCCCGCGTCGAACGGCGGCGTCTCGAACACCCCCATCGGCCCGTTCCAGACGACGGTCCCCGCGCTCTTGATGATTCCGACGTATTGTTCAACCGTTTTCGGACCGATGTCCAGTCCCTTCATGCCCGCCGGGATGGCTCCCTCCACCACCTTCCAGGCGACGCCGGGCGCCAACTCGGCCGCGACCACGTGATCCACGGGCAGGACGAACCGAGCCGCGCTCTTGCCCGCCTTGGCGAGCACCTCGCGGGCTACCTCGAGCTTGTCCGCTTCCACCAGCGAGTCGCCGACACCCTGTCCCTGCGCCTGCATCAGCGTGTAGGTCATGCCCCCGCCGACCAAGAGCACGTCCACCTTGGGCAGGAGGTTGGTGATCACGTCGATCTTGCCCGAGATCTTGGCCCCGCCCATGATGGCCACGAACGGCCGCTTGGGACGATCCAGCGCCTTGCAGAGATACTCGATCTCCTTCTCCATGAGAAAACCGGCGACGGCCACGGGCACGAAGCGCGTGATTCCTTCCGTACTGGCATGAGCGCGATGGGCTGTGCCGAAGGCGTCGTTGACGTAAACGTCCGCCAGCCCGGCCAGCGCCCGGCAGAAGCCCGGCTCGTTGGCCTCTTCTTCCTTGTGAAACCGCAGGTTTTCCAAGAGGGCGACCTCGCCCGGTTTCAGGGCACGGCAGGCGGCCTCCACCTCGGGGCCGACGCAGTCGGCCAACATGCGTACCGGCCGGCCCAACAGCTGCGACAGGCGCGCCGCCGTCGGCGCCAGGCTGTACTTGGGCTCCAGCTTTCCTTTGGGACGTCCCAGGTGCGACATCAAGACCAGGGACGCCCCTTTCTCCAGAATGTAACGAATAGTCGGCAACGATGCGACAATGCGCGCGTCATTGGCGACTTGTCCCGCCTCCGTGAGCGGGACGTTGAAGTCCACCCGCATGATCACGCGCTTGTCGGCGAGGTCGACGTCGCGCACCGTTTTCTTGTTCATGGCATCGCTCCCCTAAAGAGCCTTCGCCATCTTCGCGACCAGGTCCACCGTGCGGCACGAGTAACCCCACTCGTTGTCGTACCACGCCAGCACTTTCACCAGGTCGCCGTCGATCACCGACGTGTAGGGCGCGTCAAACGAGCTGCTGTGGCTGTCATGGTTGAAGTCGATGGAAACCAGCGGCTCGTCCACGTAAGCCAGAATGCCCTTGAGTTTGCCCTCCGCGGCCTTCTTGACCGCGGCGTTGACCTCGTCCTTGCTGGTCTTTTTCCCCACCAGCACCGTCAGGTCCACCACCGACACGTTGGGCGTGGGAACGCGCATGGCGTAACCGTCCAGCTTGCCTTTGAGTTCCGGGATGACCAACGCCATCGCCTTGGCCGCGCCGGTAGTGGTGGGAATCATGGAGACCGCCGCCGCGCGCGCCCGCCGCATGTCCTTGTGCGGCGCATCCTGCAGGCGCTGGTCCATGGTATAGGCATGAATCGTCGTCATCAGCCCCTTCACGATCCCGAACTCGTCCAACAGCACCTTGGCGACCGGCGCCAGGCAGTTGGTCGTGCACGAGGCGTTGGAAACCACGTGGTGCTTGGCCGGATCATAGCTGTCATCGTTGACGCCCATGACGAAGGTGCCGTCAGGGTCCTTGGACGGAGCCGAAATCAGCACCTTGCGCGCGCCCGCCTCCAGGTGGAGACCCGCGCCGGCACGTTCCGTGAATTTGCCCGTCGACTCGACCACGATCGAGACCCCCAACGCCTTCCAGGGCAGGTTCTTGGGATCCTTCTCGCACAGCACCTTGATTTTCCTTCCGTCGATCACGATGGCGTCGCTCTCGGCCTTGACCGCGCCGTCGTAGCGGCCGTGAACCGAGTCATACTTGAAGAGATGCGCCAGCGTGGCGCTGTCGGTGATGTCGTTGACCGCGACCAGCTCCAGGCTGGAATGCTCCAGCATCTTGCGCGCCACGAGGCGACCGATGCGCCCGAATCCGTTAATGGCGACCTTGATGGACATGGATGAAACAGGCCTCCTTTGCCTACGAGGGTTTAGAAATTCTTACGCCGGCGCGCGCGCCGGGTAAACTTCGGCAGTTAACCATAGCCCCGGCGGGGTGTCAATCACAATTGGACGCGACAATACGCCCCCAGACGGCACGTAAGTGCTTGAAAAACAAGGGCCTCGCGGCACTTGCCGCGAGGCCCCGGAAGGCGCCCCGAAAGGCCCGCTGGACGTTACCTTTCGCGCAGATACTCCATGTCCACGGCGACATTCATGCCCATGAAATAGTGCAGTGGATCGCCGTTGCCATCCTCCAGCGCGAAGGGATACTCCGAGCGCGGATGAATCCCGCCCGAGCCGTCCAACTGGAAGTAGGTCTCGTCTCCCGTCACGGCCACGGAATCGCTCATGATCTCGAAATCGCGGGCCATGTCGAAGTAGAAGTAAATGTTCTGCATCGCTTCGGTGATGTAGACATTGTCCTCGGGATCGCCGGAGCGGATAGCGGGCAGGCCCATGGTATGCAGGCCGCCCATGCCGTCCAGGAGATACCAGCCGGTCTCCGGCGTGGCCGGCAGGGGCTGGTTGGTGATCAGCTCCAGGTCCTTGGCGATGTCGAAGCCGAAGTAGGGGATGGCGAAGCCCATGGGCGAGGGGATCTGGTCCAGGGCGTCGCCGACCGCGTGCACCGCGCCGTAACCGTCCAGGATAAAGTAGCCGCCGCCGGTCGCGGTCAGCTCGAGGTCGCGGGCGATGTCGAAGCCGAAGTAGGGCGCCAGCTCCAGGCTGGCGACCTGCACGGCCGCCGCCGCGCCCACCGCGTGTACCCCGCCCTGATTGTCCAGAATGAAAAGTCCCCAAGTCTCCGTCGCGGAGGGCACGGCCTGGGGAATGCACTCCATATCCACCGCAACCGGCACGCCGAAGTAAGGCGCGTAGCTGGAGTCGGTCTCGTCCGCCGGGGTGGGATCGATGAATTGCTTGAGCGCGTCGTTGCCCCCGCCGCCTGCGCCGTTGCCCTGCGGCGTGTGCAATCCGCCCCAGGCATCCAAGAGCCACAGGCCCCCGCCCGTGGGCGTTATCTCGATGTCTACCTCGATCCCCGGCTGTCCAAAAAAGACGCCTTCGTACGTCGCGGACCCGACCTCACCATTCGCGTACAGTTGGCCGAAGTGGTCCAAAATGTACGTTCCTTTCACCTGCCCGGTGTCAAAATCCTGCGCCGTCGCACCGGCTGCCAGCATTCCCACCAAGGCAATCACAGATAATACGCGACCAGATTCGAGACAACGGGGCCACCTCCTGACCAGAATGTACCGCGACCTGACCGCTCGAACGTGACTGGGTTGTTTGCGAGAGCCGAACGCAGCAAGGTCGCTCGGGCTGGCTCTCTCAAGTTTCTTATAGGTCATCTTGCCCCAGCTCTTTCTGGGTTATACGCGCTGACTGGAGACCTTGGAGGGCCGTCGCCGTCCCCTCCTCGGGCAACGCTAGCACTAGAATGATACTATATACTCGAATAGGCCGCCGTCACTTTCGACTGGACGCGCTTCACGCGCCGATATTCTCGCGTAGTTGCGCAGCGTGTTGCGCGGCGCGCGGCACTGCGCAGCTACGGATAATGTCACCGGAAGGTCCGCATCATGATCGCCCGCTTGTCAGCCCTCACTTCCATCCTGGTCTGGATCCTGACCTTTGCCGCGCCCGCCCGGCCCCAAGCGGTCCGGGACGTGCGTCTCAGCGTCGAGGAGGCTATCGCCGTCGCCTTGGAACGCAACCTTGGCCTGGCCGCCGACCGCTTCACCCCGCTCCTGGCCTACGACCAGAGCCGGGCCGACTGGGGTCAGTTCGATCCCACCCTGAGCCTCGGCTACTCTTACACGGAGCACGACATCCCTGAGTCCCCCGGCCAACGCTTCCGCATCTCCCAGGCGGTGTCCTTCGGCCTGGAGCAACGCGACATGACCGGTGATTTCTCCACCGGCCTTTCCGGCCTGCTTACCCCAGGAACGCGCTACGGCGTGTTCTGGGATACCAACCGTTATGATACGAATTATTTCTCCTACTTTCCCGACTCCAGCGTGGAGCAGTACAATTCCAGTTTGAGACTCGAATTGTCGCAACCGTTCCTGAAAAATCGGGGGCGCCTGATCAACACACTGCGCATCCAGCAGGCGGAGCGGGCGGCGCAGGAGTCGTTCTACGCCTGGAGCGAGCGGGTCGCCGACGTGGCGCTGGCCGCCGAGCGGGCCTATTGGGAACTGGTCTACGCGGAGAGGAACGTGGCCATCGCCGGGCTCTCGCTGGAGGTCGCCAAGGACCTGCTGCGCAACATCGAGGCGGGCTACCGGGTGGAAATGCGCGCCAAGGTCGAGGTCCTCGAAGCCGAGGCGCAGGTCGAGCTGCGCCGCGAACTGCTGCTGACCGCGCGGAATCAACGCGACGACGCCGAGGACGCGCTCAAACGGCTGCTCAACTGGTTCGAGGGCGACTACTTGGATTTCGTCCGCCTGGTCCCCTCCAGCAGCCCGGAAATGCCCTTGCGCCCGCTGGACGTTGAGAAGAGTTTTGCCACGGCGCGCGCCCGCCGCGGCGTCCTCTGGGCCGCCCGCGAAGCCATCACTCAGGCCAGTCTGGAGCAACTCTTCGCCCGTAACCAGTTGCTGCCCGACCTCTCCCTCGCCTCCTGGATTTCCTACACCGGCCTCGCTCCCGAGGGCAAGGACTCCATCCCCAATCTCGGCGGACTGCCCTCCTTTCCCGATCGTGACGTGAGCGACGCCTGGGACCTCATGAGCTCCGGCGAGTATTACGACTGGAGCATCGGCCTCTTCTTCACCTATCCGCTGGGCAATCGCACCGCCAGAGTGCGCCGTGACATGGCCGACAAGCAGCGCGCGCAGGCGGAAATCCTCCTGGCCGACGCCGAGCAGCAGGTACTCCTGGATGTACGCAGCCGCATCCGCCAGATCATGACCGACCGGCAGCGCATCGAGTCGGCCAGTACCGCCGTGGTCCTGGAGGCCGAGCGCCTGCGCATCAGCCGCAAGAGCCACGAACTGGGACTCATCACCAGCCATGATGTGATGGAGGTGCTGGACGACTACTCATCGGCGCTGGTGCGCGAGTTGCGCGCGCAGATCGACGCCCGCATCTCTTTTGCCCAGCTCTTGCGCGTCGAGGGTACTTATCTGGCGGTCCACAACGTGACGTTGGAGTCGCCTTTCCCCGAGCTGCCCCTGACCGGTTCGGGAGAGTTCCGCGCCCCCGGCCCCCTGGGACCGGGATGGATTTTTCCCAGGAAAAACTGACCATCGACGGAGGGGCAGACGGTAATTTAGGATTGGCGCAGCTAACTGCTTGTGATATTTACTCTTGAAAATGAGATTCTCGATTTCCCGTGAGGTACGACGTTGACGCCGCTCCGCCGCCTCCTGCTTGTTGGTCTGCTCACGCTCGCGCCGTTCGGCCCGGCGCAGGACGTGACCCAGGCGCCCCCCCTCCTGGCTCCACCCCACCAACAGGTCTTCATCAATCAGCCGCCGGTCATCGATCCCGGCGTGGGGGTTGCCCTCAAGTGGCAGGACGTGGCCAACGAAGACGGCTATCAGATCGCGGTCAACTTCTATCCCGAGGGCAGCAACACGCCGCAGGCCCACGTGCTCTACGCTCCGGCCGATTCAGAAGTCTACAACCTGGTGTCGCTGTCCGGGGGGATCACGCCCGCCCTGGGGCGCTACCAGTGGCGCGTGCGCGGCTACAAGGGCACGCCCCCAAACATCACCCAGCAGGGCCCCCAATCGGAGGTGCGCGAGTTCCGCGTGGTCGCCTCCTTCCAAGTGCGCCAAGCGCCCGACATCTATCCGCGGCCGACTCCTGGCGTCACCGTCGGCGGCGACGGCAAGATCGACCGCCGCGAGGTGCTCGCCTTTGCTACCCAATGGTTCAAAACCAGCAGTGGTGAACCCGGCACGGACCCCTACAACCCCAAGGCCGATTTCAACGGCGACGGCGCCATCAATGAACCCGACGTGCTCGGCCTGGTGGGTTACCTGCAAGGCGCGCAACCGGCCGTGGTCCTGCCCAAGGTCAACATCACCTATCCGCCCAGCACCCCGACGCTCACCGTCCCCCTGTCCAGCATCCTGTCGGGAGCCTTTCAGGTCGAGGCCTGGTGGGATCGCGTGCCCGAGGCCTTCGGTTACATCGTGCATCTGGAGTTCGGCGTGCCCGCGGAGACGCGCGACAAGTTCGTGCTCAATCCCGCCGGCGCCGTCTCCACGGTCACCACCACGCTGAACGAGTTCATCAAGGTGAGTTCGCTCTACAACGTGCAGATCGCCGCCGTCGACGCCAACTTCGTGCGCGGCGAGTGGAGCGACTTCCGCCGCATCAGCGTCCCCAACGACACGACCGTGACGCCGACCAACACGCCCAACGTCGCCAACCGCACGCTGGACCCGGTCCAGCAGTTGTTCCCGCCCCCCGGCGAGGCGGTTTACGCGGGGGATCACAGGCTGGTCCCTTTCATCTGGAAGCCGGCGACCCAACAGGGCACGCCGGTCCCCCAGAACGACGTGCGCTATCAGATGATTCTGGGCATCGAGGCGGTGGGATTCCCCAATAACATTCAGGTCTTTCCCCTCCAGGACCGGCACAACGTGGCGACCACGTATTACATCGGCGAGACCAACTCGGGGCGTTTCAAGTACGTCTGGTCGGTGCGCGCGCAGAAGCTGTCCACGGGCGAGTTCTCCCCCAGCCTCGTGGACCCCGACTTCACTCCCGTGCCGACCCCCACGGTGCATCCCTATTACAGTTATTACAATTTGGTCGACACGCCGGTCGTGCCCATCCCGGGCAACGTGACGCGCTACCAGTTTCACGAACCCAACGTCTATCGCAGCAACCAGCAGCGCATCTCGCGCGTGAACCAGGACTTCTTCGCCTTCGCGCTGGCCTGGGGAGACACGCCCGCGCCAGGAAAGGTTTTCGCCCAACTGGCCGATCTGGACCACAGCGGCCTTGTGGACAGCCGTGACCTGCTTGCCTACATCTATCTGACCACGCACGGCAACCTGCTCTTCCCGGATCCGGAGTTCCCCCATCCGCCCCAGCTTCTGGGACCCGCCGACGGCGTCACGCGCCCCAGCGACAATCTCGATCTGTTTCTGGAATGGACGGCGGTTCCCGGCGCGACCAGGTACCAGGTCGTGGTGTTTTATCCCAAAGACACGGAGCCGCAATACCCCACCGCCGAGGCGTTCATCTATTACGCCGCGGCGAAACAGATTCAACCGCGCATGCCCTGGAAGGTGATCGACGCGACCGGCAAGATGCGCTGGAACATCCTGGGCGAGTATCGCTGGAAGGTGCGCGCGCTGGACGACGCCGGTCGCACCAGCGCCTTCTCGGAGACGCGCCGCTTCACCGTGGTCCCACCGCCGTAGGAAGGAAGGGACAGTCGCCTATTTTCTGCGAGATGTCTCGGTCAACGCGCGCCGCAAGCCGGAAAATGGGCGCCTGTGCCTGCCTTCGAGCACTCACGTCATTTCGACCGCAACCTCCTTGTCATTTCGACCGCAACCTCCTTGTCATTTCGACCGCAGGGAGAAATCTTGCGCCGCGTTCGGGCTTTTCTCCGCGTGAGCCAGGGTTTCTCTCTGCGGTCGAAATGACAGCTCGCGTCACCCGACGGCCGCAAGCCGGTCCCAAGCCGGTTGACGCCCGCCCGGATTGCCGGTAACGTGCCGCTTGCCGATCATTCGTGACACTCGAAACAAGCGAGCGCGCCCTTGCCGCCATCGTCCCGCTTTCTCTCCCGTCTACGCTCTCGACTCCTCTGGATGCTGGGGGTCGCGGTACTCATATACATGGTCATCGCGCTGTGGGCGGGTGGACCCCAACTGCTGGATACGCTGGAGCACTTCCGACTGTCGGTCCTGCCGGTGATTATGCTGGCCGTGCTGGCCAACTACGCCCTGCGCTTCCTGAAGTGGCAGTACTATCTCTCGGTCGTGGGGGTCAAGCTGGCCTGGCGCGAGAGCCTCCTGGTGTTCCTGGCCGCGTTCTCGATGGCGATCACGCCGGGCAAGGTGGGCGAACTGCTGAAGGCGCAGTTGGTCAAGCAGCGCACGGGGGCGCCGCGCCGCCGGACCGTTCCCATCGTCCTGGCCGAGCGCATCACCGACTTTCTGGCGCTGCTGCTGCTGACCGGGCTGGGGGCGCTCACGCTGCCGCTGCCCTATCGCATCGAGGGCTATTCCACGCGCGGCGTTCTATGGATCGCGTTGCTGGTTCCGCTGGCGCTCCTGGCGGTACTCATGAGCGCGCCGCTCTGCCGCTCCCTCATCCGCGCCTCCTCCCGGCTCCCGCTGGTGTCGCGCCATGCCGCCAAGATCGCCGAATCCCACGCGGCGCTGGGGCCGCTCATCAGCCCCGGCCGGCTCGTCGCCATGACGCTTCTCTCCACCCTCTCCTGGGGCGGCGAGTGCCTGGCGTATTATCTCGTCTGGGACGGCCTGTCCGCACAGATGGGTCCCTGGCAGGCGGCGTTCATCTATGCTTTCTCCACCATCGCCGGCATCGTGACGCCGGGCGGCCTTGGACCTACCGAAGGCTTCCTGACCCTCCTGCCGCCCGCGCTCTCCGGCATGGTCGACAAAAGCCAGGCCTTCTGGGCGATGGGCCTCATCCGCGCCGCCACCCTCTGGTTCGCCGTCGTCCTGGGACTGGCCTGCCTCTTCTACTTCGCCCGCAAGTATCGCATCGATGAGGAGGAATTGGAGCGCCCGGAATGAGTGGGACAGTCACCCATTTCCGCCGCCATACCCCCATCAGATGGGACCGGTATCTTCGGAAATGGGCGCCTGCTCTCAAGAATAGGCCCTGGCAGGGTTGCGAGAAAAAGAAAAACCGAGTCCTCGAGTAGCCGGTACTCCGGCGTATCGAGAGGACGGCTTCGATGCAGCCAGCCCGCCTTCGGAGCCGGCTTGGTTTTCGAGCGGGCACCGATTTCCGATGATACTACGGCGGTCGGGAA
Organism: bacterium; assembly: GCA_015075175.1. Taxonomy (GTDB): domain Bacteria; phylum Hinthialibacterota; class Hinthialibacteria; order H5-UNCL2; family H5-UNCL2; genus H5-UNCL2. The sequence goes on along the minus strand of JABTUV010000002.1, from coordinate 103,889 downwards.
ATACCTGGCTTGGGAAGTCGGACGCAGGCGCAGCACGCTGCGCAACTACGGCGTCTGGATGCCAGACAAAATGTGGCCGACGTCGTAACTCTCTCGATCTCAGCTCAGACTCCGGCGGAAATCGGTGACTGTCCCCGCGTCACGCCCCGCAGTAGACGATCGTCGGCTCGCGCAGGTACTGGTCCGCCACGCGGCAGAGGTCCTCGGCTTGCACCGCCTCCAAGAGGCTGGGAAAGCGCTCGGGAAAGTCCGCTCCCAAACCCAACAGCTCATACGTGCCGAACTGCGTCGCCTGCCCCATGTTGGTCTCCGCGCCCATGACGAACATTCCCGCCAGATAGGTGCGCAGGCGCGCCAGATGCTCGTCGGCCAGCGGCTCGCGCGCCAACTGCCCGACGAGACGCACCAGTTCCTCCATCAGCCCGTCCAAATGCTCGGCAGAGGTACTGAAATAAATGGAGAAGAAGCCCGGCCCGCGCCGCGGCGCGTAACTGCTGCCGATCTGATAAGCCCAGCCGAAGCGGTCGCGGATTTCGGCGAACAGGCTGCCGTCCGTGCCCGAGGAGAGAAGTCCGTCCAAGACGCGCAGCGGCATGTAGTCGGGGGAATGGACGCCGGGGGCGGGATAGCCGATCACCACCCATTGCGCATCCAGGGGCCGCGAGACGCGATGCGTGGACGGCGCATACTCGCGCTCCGGACGCGGCATGGGACGCGCCTCCGCGTTCCCCCAGTCGGCCAGCGCCGGCCCCAGCGCCTCGACCACCACTTCCGGCTCCAGGTCGCCCGCCATCGCCACCAGGCAATGCGAGACTTGCACACAGCTGCGATAGAAGCGCACCAGATCCTCGCGCTGGCACGAGAGCACCGTCTCCTCCTCGCCCGACACCGGATGCGCGTAGGGATGCCCCGCATAGAAGCGGCGCTCGAATTCCTGAAACACCATTTCCGCGGGATTGTCCTGCTCCTCGCGGATATCCTGGACCACCAGCTTCTTCTCGATCGAGAGGCTGTCGTCGGGCAATGTGGGATGCTCCAGGATTTCCGCCAGCATGTGCATGCAGGCGATGAAGCCCTCGCGCGTGCCCAGCATCGAGACGGTAAAACCGTCCTTGCCCGCGTGGGTATTGAGATGCACGCCCTCCGCTTCGATGCGCTCGGCGATCTCGGCGCTGGTGAAGCGTTCGGTTCCCTCCAAGAGCATCTGCTCGACCAGGTTGGCGGTTCCCTCGCGGCCGGGCGGATCATCGGCGGCGCCGGCGGTGGTAAATAGCTTCAGCGCCGCCAGGGCGTTATCGTGCTGCTCGCGCGCCAAGAGCGTGACGTGAGGGGCGAGCATCAATCGGCGCAGCGCCGGACGTTTCAAGGATACTGGACCTCCCAGAGGATCAACCCGCAGGCGGGAGCGGTCGGCCCTGCCGCCCCGCGGTCGCGGCCCGCCAGAATGCCACGCACCTCCTCCGCCGTCAACTTCCCTTCCCCCACCCGGATCAGCGTCCCCATGATGATGCGCACCATGTGGCGCAGAAACGCCCACGCCGAAATCTCCAGCGTCAAGAGCTCGCCCTCCTGCCGGAGGTCGCAGGAGAAGACGTGTCGCACGGGGTTCCTGGCGTCGCAGTGGACGCAACGGAAGGCGGAGAAGTCGTGCGTGCCCACCAACACCTGCGCCGCCGCCTGCATCGCCGGCAGGTCGAGCTTTCCCCGACGATAGTGGTACGCGGTCGCCCGTTGCAGCGGATGGCGCGCCGGTCCCACGAGCATGCAATAGCGATACGTGCGGCGAATCGCGCTGCGGCGCGCGTTCCAGTCCGGCGAGACCTCCAAGACGCGCGTGATCGCCATATCGTCGGGCAAAAGGCTGTTGCCGCCGCGCAACACCTGGGTCGGCGTGATCCGGCTCGTGGTAAACACGTTGACCACCTGCTGGCGCGCGTGCACGCCGGCATCGGTGCGACCCGAGGCGGTCACCTGCACCGGATGATTGAAGAGTCGCGACAGGGCGGCGACCAGCGTCGCCTCCAGCGTCACCTGGCCGGCGTCCCCGGGTTGCACCTGCCAGCCGGCGTAGCGCGTGCCCTCGTACTCCAAATCGAGGCGGAGGTTGCGCTGAAGGCAATCAGGGGCAGCGCCTGATTCTGCAGAAAGCTTTCCGACCACGCGTCCACCCCCGCGCAAAATCAGGCGCTGACCCTAATTTTCCGCGCCCAGGATTTCCGCGATCTTCTGCTTGTACTCGGACAGGTCCATCGACTTGACGATGTAGGCGTCCGCGCCCCATACGGAGAAGTCCTGCTTGTAGCTGCTGTACGCCGTGAGGACCACGATGGGAATCTGCATGTCGATCTCGCGGATTTTCGAGAGCACTTCCAGGCCGTCCAGGCCCGGCATGCGGATGTCCAGCGAGATCAGGCTGGGATGGTGCTGGCGGATGGCGTCCAGCGCCTTCTGGCTGTCGGAAACGGTGATGACGCGGTAGCCTTCATCCTCCAGCTCGGTCTGGATCAGATCGCAGATGTGGGGTTCGTCGTCGATGACAAGGATGCACTTGGCGTCGCCGTCGGCCATGATGATGCTCCCTTCCTCTTGCGGCCGGCCCGTCACACGGTACGTTCCCGAATCTCCACCCAGTGGGCCAGGTCGGTCACGAACACGTCAAAGTCGTCCTCCCGGCCGGGCGGAATCCAGAAGGTCACTTCACCGGTATTGCGCCGGGCGACGCGCAGGCAGGCCAACCCCTCAAACCCGGCCAGGAGTCCCTGCGCCAGCGCGATGTCCTCCGGCGCGATCCAGAAATGCCGCGAAATCGTGTCCATTATAGCCTGAAACGGGCCGGATGCCAGCTCCTTGTTCTCCTCTGGACTGCGGCTGCTTGCTGCCGCGCCCTTCCAACCCGCGCCAGCAAGCTGGCGCACTCCACATTCATGCGCCAGCAAGCCGGCGCACTCCACATCGTTTACTGCATACAGCAGTGCTTATACTTCTTGCCCGAGCCGCAGGGGCAGGGATCGTTGCGGCCGACCTTGACGCCGGCGCGGAACTTCTCGATGGGCGAAGCCTTGTCGCGGCCCGCGGCCATGGCCGCGGCCATCGCCGAACTGGGCGCCGGCCGCCGCTCCTCCGCCCGCCGCATCACCCCCCGCACCGCCGCCCGCCGCGCCCGCTCCTCCTGGCTGGAGACGACTTCCACCCGGAAGAACACCGTCACCACGTCCCGCTCCAGGTTGAAGAACATCTCCTCAAACATCTGATAGCCCTCGGACGAGTACTCCAGGAGCGGGTCCTTCTGCCCGTACCCCCGCAGCCCGATGCCGTCCTTCAGGTGGTCCATGTTGCGCAGATGCTCGCGCCACTTGGCGTCCATGTTGGAGAGCATCAGGTCGCGCAGCACGTGCGGCCCCAACTCGCCGAAGTTCTCCATGCGCTGCCGGTAGCGCCCCAGCTGCCGCTCCACCAGGAACTCCTCGAACGCCTCCACCGAGCGATAATCGCGGGCGATCTCCTCGCGGTCGTTAAAATACGTGGCCAGCGCCCGCCCGATCGCCTCCCAGTCCCAGTCCTCGCTGGCCTGCTTCTTGTCGGTATGGGTGTCGATGATGTAGCCCACCACGTCGCGCACCATGCGCTCAAACTCGGCCGGATAGTCCCCCCCGCGCATCAAGTCGTCGCGCAAGCCGTAGATGACCTCGCGCTGCTTGTTCATCACGTCGTCGTACTTGAGAATGTTCTTGCGCATCTCGAAGTGATGTTCTTCCACGCGCTTCTGGGCCTTCTCGATGCTCCGAGTGACCATGCGCGACTCGATGACTTCACCTTCCTTCATGCCGAAGCGGGCGGCCCAGTTCTTGAGATTGTCGCCGCCGAAGACGCGGATGACGTCGTCCTCCAGGCTGAGGTGAACGCGCGAGGAACCCGGATCGCCCTGCCGGCCGCGCGGCCCCGCAACTGGTTGTCGATGCGCCGGCTCTCGTGCCGCTCGGTCCCAGGATGTGCAGCCCGCCCTTCTCACCACCCCGGCTGGTGATGTCGGTCCCGCGGCCCGCCATGTTGGTCGCAATGGTCACCGCCCCCGCCTGGCCCGCATTGGCCACGATCTCCGCCTCGCGCGCGTGGTTCTTGGCGTTCAGCACGTTGTGCTTGATCCCCCGCCGCTTCAGCATCTCCGACAAGAGCTCCGACTTCTCAATCGTCAGCGTCCCCACCAGCACCGGCCGGCCCTCTTCGTGCTTCTCCACGATCTCCTCCACGACCGCCCGGAACTTGTCCCGCTCCGTCAGATACACCACGTCGGGATAGTTGGTGCGCCGCAGCGGACGGTTGGTGGGAATGACCACCACGTGCAGCTTGTAGATTTCCAGGAATTCCGCCGCCTCGGTGTCCGCCGTGCCCGTCATGCCCGCCAGCTTCTTGTACAGCCGGAAGTAGTTCTGAAACGTGATGGTCGCCAGCGTCTGGTTTTCCTGCTGGATTTTCAGCCCCTCCTTGGCCTCCAGCGCCTGGTGCAAGCCGTCGCTGTAGCGCCGGCCCGGCATGAGCCGCCCGGTGAACTCGTCCACGATGATCACTTCGCCCTTGTCCACCACGTACTTGGCGTCGCGCTTGAAAAGATGATGCGCCCGCAGCGCCTGGTTGATGTGGTGGATCATGTCGATGTTGGATTCGTCGTACAGGTTCATGCCGAGGATGTTCTTGACGAACTCGTTGCCCTCCTCGGTCAGATGTACGACGTTGTCCTTCTCTTCCACCTTGAAGTGCTTGTCCGGCGTCAGGCGGCGCACGGCGCGGTCGGCGACGATGTACTTGTCCGTGCTTTCCTCGCCGGGGCCGGAAATGATGAGCGGGGTGCGCGCCTCGTCGATGAGGATGCTGTCCACCTCGTCCACGATGGCGTAGTTGAGCGGGCGCTGCACGCAGTAGGCGGGATGCGGCGCCATGTGGTCGCGCAGATAGTCGAAGCCGAATTCGTTGTTGGTCCCGTAGGTGATGTCGCAGGCGTAGGCCGCGCGCCGCTCCTCGGGCGACAAACCGTGCTTGATCACGCCCACCGAAAGCCCCAGAAACTCGTAGATGGGGCCCATCCAGTCGCGGTCGCGCTGGGCCAGGTAGTCGTTGACGGTGACGATGTGGACGCCCTTGCCCCCCAGCGCCTCCAGGTAGGCCGGCAGGGTGGCCACCAGAGTCTTGCCCTCGCCGGTCGCCATCTCGGCGATCTTGCCGTCAAACAGCACCGCCCCGCCGATCAACTGCACGTCGTAGTGCCGCTCGCCGTTGACCCGCCGCGAGGTCTCGCGCACGACCGCGAACGCCTCGGGCAGAAGCGCCTTGAGTGTTTCGCCTTCCGCCAACCGCGCCCGGAATTCCGCCGTCTTGGCGGCCAACGCCTCGTCGGAAAGATTCCTGATCTCGGATTCCAGCGCGTTCACCGCGTCCACGACGCGGCTGTAATGCTTCATATCGCGCTGGCTTTGAGTTCCAAACAGTTTTCTGGCTATGGCGTGCAACATGAAGTCGATGGTCTCTCAGTCGTAAAAAACTTCGCCGTCACGGCCTCACTTCTCGGGCGGCGTGATGCCGGTGCGGTCGCGCGGGCCGGTGGTGGTTCCCGGCGGACGGCGATCGAATTCGTAGCGCTCGCCGCGCGTCGTGCCGGGGGTGGTGCGCTGGTAGCCCGGCCGGTCGTCCCTGACCGCCGGCGTCTGCGTCGGCGTCGGGGTGGGCGTCGGCGTCGGACCCTCAGCGGAGAGCGTGATCTCAAGATCGTCCACCACGACCCCGTTGCCGGCCCGCCCGTCCAGCATGACGTACATCTCGTCACCCGAGGACGGCGGCAGGTCCACCTCCAGCGTCCCCAGCCGCGAGATGCCGGCCACCCGCTTGTAGTTCCGATGATCCGCCGAGGTGGAAATCTCCACGTCCCCCGGATCGGCCGCGATCAACGCGGTAATCTTGAGCTTGCCGCCGTTCTTCACCTGCGGCGCGGTGAGACAGAACACGATGACATCATCCCCACCGTAAACAAAATCCAGATATTTTCCGTCCAGGTGGCCCATGCCCTGGTAGGCGAAACATTCGTTGCGCCAGCGCTCGTCGTCAAAGTTGTTGCGATAGCGGTCGCCGCCGATCTTGAAGCCGACCTGTTTGAGCTCACTGGTCGCGGCCGCCACGCTGCCGGTGACCTTCGGCGCACCGCCCCCCTCGATCAGGTCCTGCAGCTTGACGTCCGCGGCGGGCGGGCGACCCGCCTGCAATACGAAAAGCGCAATGAACCCCGCGGCGCACAACCCCACCCTCCAGCCGCCGACCGATTGACGAAGAGCCATGAGCGTTACCCTCTCTTACTCAAGGTTTCCCGGATGCGGCGCTCGGCCAACGCCAGCGCTTCCCCCAGCTTGGAGGGGTCCTTGCCGCCGGCCTGCGCGCGCGTGGGCTTGCCCCCACCCCCGCCGCCGGTCAGCTGCGCGAGTTCCTTGACCAGATGGCCCGCGTGCAGTCCCTGGGTAACCAAATTATCGCTCACCGTACATAGGAAAACCACGCGCCCGTCCCGCTCGTCGGCCAAAACAATCACCGCATTGGGCAACCGGTCCTTGAGTCCGTCCATAACTGTATCCAAATCAACGTCTTGCACCCCATTCAGGGAGCGCACCAGGAACCGCGCCCCGCCCACCTCAGCCGCCTCGCCCGCCAGTCGGGCGGCCAAGTTCTTCTGCCCCGCCGCGCGCAGCTCGCCCAGCTCCTTCTCCAGCCGCCGCAGCCTCTCCGCATAGTCCTCGCTCTTCCGGCGTTCCGCCAAGAGCTCGCCCTTCAGCCGCTCCCAGGCCCGCGCGCCCGCCAGCCCCTCGACCCGCCGATTGCCGGCTGAAATCGACGACTCTTTGACCAGGGCTACCAGGCCGATGTCGCCGGTGCGTCGCACGTGCGTGCCGCCGCAAAGTTCCTGCGATACGTCTCCCATGCGCACCACCCGCACCCGCTCGCCGTACTTCTCGCCGAAGAAGGCCAGCGCCCCGGCCCGCCTCGCCTCCTCCAGGTCCATCTCCTGCGCCACCACCGGCAGATTCTCCCACACCCACGCATTGACGCGCCTCTCGACCTCCTCCATCTGCCCGGGCGAAACCGCCTCGAAATGGGTAAAGTCAAAGCGCAGCGAGTCGGGCGACACCCGGCTGCCGGATTGCTGCACGTGCCCGCCCAACACCTGCCGCAGCGCCGCCTGCAAGAGATGCGTGGCGCTGTGGTGCGCCATCGTCAGGCTGCGCTTCTGCCGGTCCACGCGCGCCGTCACGTGCTCGCCCGGCTTCAATACCCCGCGCAGCAGCCGCCCTCGGTGCAGATACACGCCGTGTTGCGTCTTCTGCGTATCTTCCACCTGGAACGCACCGCTGCCGGCCTCCAGCACCCCCACGTCGCCGACCTGCCCGCCGGCCTCGGCATAGAACGGCGTCCGGTCCAAAATGATCTCGGCCTGCCGCCCCGCCTCCAGTGACTCTACGGGGTCATCGTCACAGAGAATGGCCAGAATCTCGCATTCCTGCGACTCCAGCTCGTCGTAGCCCAGAAACGTGGTCCGGGCCGAGAGCAGTTCGGCGGGAAGTTCGCGATGGCCGACCTGGCCGCTGCCCTTCCAAGCGGCGCGCGCGCGCTGCCGCTGCTTCTCCATCTCCGCCTCAAATCCGGTCCGGTCGCAGTCGAGGCCCTGTTCGCGGGCGATCTCCTCCGTCAGGTCGTACGGGAATCCATAGGTATCAAAGAGCCGGAAGAGCTCCTCGCCCGGCAGCTGCCGGCCGCCGCCGGCTCGTGTTTCGGCCATCAATTGATCCAGCAGTTCCGTGCCGCGCAGGAGCGTTTTGGCGAAGGCCTGCTCCTCCGCCAGCGCCACGCGCTTGACGTACTCCAGCCGGCCCGCAAGTTCCGGATAGGTGTCGTGCATGACCTCCACGGTCACATCGGCCAGCTCGGAGAGGAAGGGCCGGTCGATGCCCAGCCGCCGCCCATGTCGCACCGCGCGCCGGATGATCCTCCGCAAGACGTAGCCCCGTCCCAGATTCGCCGGCAGTACCCCGTCGGCGATACAGAACGTGATCGCCCGCCCATGGTCCGCCAGCACGCGCATGGAGATCGAGATTTCGCTGGAAGAACCATAACGCTTGCCCGAGAGTTCCTCCGCCCTGCTCAACAGCGGGCGCAAGAGGTCCGTCTCGAAGTTGCTGGGAACGTCCTGCATCACCGAGGCGATCCGCTCCAGCCCCGCCCCGGTGTCGATGTTCTTGCGCGGCAACTCGACCAACCTGCCGTCCTTCTGCTGGTCGTACTGGGTGAAGACCAGGTTCCAGATCTCGACGAAGCGGTCGCCGCCGTCGTGGATGGTGTTCTTTTCTCCGTAGGACGGCCCCCGGTCCACGTGGATTTCCGAGCACGGACCGCACGGACCGCTGTCCCCGACCGGACCCCACCAGTTGTCCTTCTTGCCCGTCGCCACGATGCGGTCGCGGGCCACGCCGATCTCGCGCTCCCAGATCCCCGCCGCCTCCTCGTCTTCTTCGTAATGCGTCACCCAGAGGTCCTCGACGGGAATCCGAAGAACCTGTGTCACCCATTCCCACCCCCAGGCGATGGCCTCGCGCTTGAAGTAATCGCCGAACGAGAAGTTGCCCAGCATCTCGAAGAACGTGTGGTGCCGGGCGGTGTAGCCGACGTTCTCGATGTCGCTGGTGCGGAAGCACTTCTGGCAGGTGGTGGCGCGGGTCAGGCCATCGGTCGCCTGGCCCAGGAAATGCGCCTTGAATTGGACCATACCCGCGCTGGTGAAAAGCAGCGTCGGATCGGACCGGGGCACGAGCAGGTCGCTTTCGATCTCCGTGTGCCCACGAGCCACGAAAAAGTCCAGAAAAGACCGCCGAATCTCGCTCCCACGCATCCGCCGACGACCATCCCAACTCTCAGAATCATTCCCAAAAAGGAATCGTTAAGGTTAGAGGAGCTAGGCAGCTAAGTCAAGCACGGGGGCGAGGTCGAATGAGTCCTATGGGACGCATGGGACCTATGGGGCTGGGGCCACGTTCCGCCTGCCCACTCCGTGCGCACAAGAACTGTCCCATAGGTCCCATGGGTCTTATTGGTCCCATCTCCTTTGCTCCGCTCTTGACGCCGCCGTCAAAAAATTGATAATCAATCTCACGAAACTCCCAAGCCCAAGAGGGCTCGCATGATCGGTCCCGTTCCGCTCACGGATAAGCACCGCCAGGAAATCGAGGAATTCCGCGTTCGCCATCGCACCGGCGTCTTGACGCTGGTCTTCACCGACATGGTGGAATCGACCCGTGCCAAGCAGGATTTGGGCGATGCCGCCGGGACCCGCATGATCCGCCTGCAGCAGGATACCATCCGCCGGGTGCTGGAGCGGTTCCGGGACTCTCAGGAGATCAGTACCGCGGGCGACTCATTCTTCATCGTGTTCCTGCGGCCATCGGACGCGGTGCGCTTTGCGCTGCAGGTGCACGCGGCCCTGCGCGAAGTCTCGCGCGAGACCCCCCGTCCCATCTTCGTGCGCATCGGCATCCATATGGGCGAAGTCTTCATCCAGGAGAAGCAGGAAGCCGGCGCCATGGATGTGTTGGGCATCCAGGTGGATACCGCCAGCCGCGTCATGTCGCTGGCCTCCGGCGGCCAGACGCTTCTCACCCGCAGCGTCTTCGACAACTCCCGCACCGTCCTGCGCGGCGAGGAGTTCGTGGGGCTTGGAGAAATCTCCTGGCTGGAGCACGGCGCCTACCGCTTCAAGGGCGTGGACCATCCCTTCGGCATCTGCGAAGTAGGCGAGACGACGCACGCGCCGCTTGCGCCGCCCACCGACTCGGAGAAAGCGCATCGCGTGGTCTCCGCCGACCAGGAGCCGGTGCTGGGCTGGCGGCCCGCCATCGACCAGGAGATTCCCACCGCCCCCGGCTGGACGCTGGTCGAGAAGCTGGGGGAAGGCGGCTTCGGCGAAGTCTGGAAGGCGCGCCACAAGACCATGAAGGAGGTGCGCGTCTTCAAGTTCTGCTTCCGCGCCGACCGCGTCCGCTCCTTGAAACGCGAGGTCACGCTCTTCCGCCTCCTGCGCCAGCAGATCGGCGAGCATCCCAACATCGTCCGCCTCTACGACGTCTTCTTCGACGAGCCGCCGTACTACATCGTGATGGAGGCGGTCGAGGGACGGGACCTGGGCCAATTCTGGGAGGACGCGCGCGTGCGCGAGCGCCTGCCCATCCAGACGCGCCTGGAGATCGTGGCCCAGGTCGCCGACGCCCTCCAGGCGGCCCACGACGCCGGCATCATCCATCGCGACATCAAACCCTCCAACATCCTCGTCTCCAGCCGCAACAACATCGACGTGCAGGTCAAGCTGACCGACTTCGGCATCGGCCAGGTGGTTTCCAGCGAGCTGCTGGAAGGCAAGACGGCGATGGGCTTCACCCAGACCTTCATGGGCACGGAGATGAGCTCCCGCTCGGGCACGCATCTCTACATGGCGCCGGAACTGGTCGCCGGCCAACCCGCCTCGACCCGTTCGGACATCTACTCGCTGGGCGTGGTGCTGTATCAGATCGCCATCGGCGACCTTTCGCGCGGACTGGCGCCGGACTGGCGCAAAGACGTGCACGACCGGCTCCTGGCCGACATCATGGCGCCGTGCTTTGCCGGCAATCCGGCGGAACGCTATGCCAGCGTTTCCGAGCTGGCGAAAAAATTGCGCAACCTGGAGCAGATTCGCGCCGACCTGGCGGAAAGCCAGCGGCAGGCGGAGGCCGCCTTTGCGCGCCGCCGCACTCTGCGTTTCCTGTCCGTCGCCGCCACGGTCTTTCTGGCTTCCGCGCTCCTCCTCTTCTGGGGGTTCTATCGCGAGCAGATGCAGCGCCGCGTGGCCGACGCCAGCCGCGCCCGCGCCGAGTCTCTCATCAACTTCATGCTCTTCGACCTGCGCGACAAACTCAAGGAAGTCGGCCGCCTGGACCTCCTGGAGGGAACCGCGCGCCAGTCCATGGAGTACTACGCCCAATTGCCTGACAATCCCAAAGACCGCGTCGCCGGCTCCAAGCGCGCGGCCGCCTTTCTCAACATCGGCGACGTCTTCCTGCACCAGGGCCGCCCCGCCGACGCCCTCTCCGCCTACGACATGGCCCGCGGCGTCTTGGCTCGCCAGGTGGAAACCGACCCCAAGGACCACATCGCCAAGGGCAACCTGTTCTGGGTCCACTATCGCATCGCTCAGGCGCACATGTTCGCCGACCGGCCCACGGAAGGATTCGCGTCGTTCGAGGCGGCCATTGCACTGGTCGAGGAGATGCTGGTGGCGCGGCCGGACGACGCCACCCTGGAGCAGAACCTGGTCAGCGTGCTGACCTATTACAGCGAATCGCTGTCGGGCGAGGGACGCTTCGCGGACGCGGAGCGCATCATCCAGCGCGCGCTGACCCTGGCGGATAAACACCGCCATGACCAACCGGCCAATTCCGTCTGGGCGCGCTCGCTGGTGTTCATCCACCGCCAATTGGGCATGTTGGCCTTCGACCGCGGGCGCCTCTCCGCCGCCCTCGAATATTTCCGCAAGGCCGAGGACGGCAGCACTCGCCTGATCGCCGCCCGTCCCGACAACACCGAACTGATCCACGATCTGGTTTCCACCAAGAGCCGCATCGCCGACGTGCTGTCGCTGCAGGGCAAGGCGGCCGACGCCCTGGCCGAGCAGGCCGACGCGCACACGCTGGCCGCCCGCCTCGCCAGCCAGGACCCGCTCAACGTAGTCTGGAAAAACTCGCTCCTGGCGACCACCCGCCTGCGCGGCAGCCTCCTCTTGACGCGCTGGAACATCGACGAGGCCTCGCAGTCCTTCTCTTTGGCCCAATCCATTGCAGGCGAACTGCTGCGCCATGCCACCGACAACGCCACCTTTCTGAGCGAGGCCGCGGGTCTCCGCCTGCGCAACGCGCGCGTGCTGACCGCCCGCAACCGCCTGCCGGAGGCGCTGGAGGAATGCCGGCGCGGCCGGCAGGTTCTCAGCGAGCTGGTCGCCCGCAATCCCGCCAGCCTTACGCTGGCCGGCAAGGAGGCCGGCGCCGCCTTGGACATGGTCGATATCCTGATCCGCATGGGCGACCTGGCCGCCGCCCAGAGCGAAGTCGAGCACGCCCTGGCTCGCCTCGCCGCGGTGCGCGAGAAGTTGCCGGAAAACGCCTTCCTGCGCAACGAGGAGGCGTCCGCGCTGCGTCTCCGGGGCGAGATCGCGCGCCGCCGCAGCGAGTACGACAGCGCGCTCGCGGATTACGAAAAGGCGCGGGCCATCGCGGAGGAATTGGTGGGGTTGGATGGCAGCAACGTGCTGTTCGCCAACCAGCGCGCGCGCGTGGACGTCTTGGCGGCTCGCACCCAGCTCTCCGCCGGCCGCCGTGAGGGCGGCACCCGCAGGCTGTCGCCGCGCGCTCGCCATATTCGGCCCCTCGCCGAGGCGCTGCGACGATCCCCTCGTGCTGGACACCTGGTCGCGGGCGCTCTGCTCATGGATCAGACTCGCAGGGGCCGCCGACCCAGTTGATCGCCTCCTGGCCATGGATGGAACGGCCCCAACCCTGGAGGTCTGCGCTGACGGGCATGACCCATTGAAAAATCCGCGTTCCCGAGTACAAACTCCAGTTGGTCTCGCGGAGTACATACGTCGGTTTGCCGTATTCCCAATGGATAGAAAACGTCATCCGTTCACGTGAGGACGCCATGCTCCAGCAAGTTCCCTCGCTTGAGGGCCTGACAGTCAGCATCGCCGGATTTCGCGGCATCGTGGGAGAGGCCATGACGCCGGAGCTGGCGTTCCACCTGGCCGCGGTGTTCGCCGGGTTCTGCCCGCGCGGAACCGTCGTGGTGGGCCGGGACAGCCGCCCCAGCGGGCAGGCGCTCGGGGCGGCGGTCGCGGCCGGATTGCTCTCACGCGGACAGAACGTCTTGGACATCGGTATTGCGCCCACTCCCACGGTCGGCTTTACGGTAAAAAAGGAGCGCGCCGCCGGGGCCGTCAACCTGACCGCCAGTCACAATCCCAGCCAGTGGAACGCGCTCAAGCTCTACGGCCCGGACGGCTCGTTCCTGTCGCCGGCGATGTTGGAACGCTTCCTGTCGCTGCACGAGCTGGGCGCGCCGCCCTGTCTGCCGTCCGAGCGTTTCGGTCATCTGCGCGAAGCTCCGGATGCCTGGAAGGCGCACGTGGAGCGCGTGCTGTCACAGATCAAGCCCGAGGCCATTCATCCGCGGCATTTTCGCGTCGTCGTGGACGGGTGCCGGGGCGCGGGAAGTCTTCCCCTGCCGTTTCTGCTCAACTTCCTGGGGTGTGAGGTCATCGAGCTGGACTGCGTGCCCGACGGCCGCTTCACGCGCCCCTGCGAGCCGCTGGCGGAGAATCTGACGGCGCTCCGCCGGCGCGTATCGGAGACGCGGGCCGACCTGGGCATGGCCTTGGACCCCGACGCCGACCGACTCGCGCTGGTCGACGCTTCGGGGACGGCCATCGGCGAGGAGTACACGCTGGCCCTGACGACGCTGGCGGTGTTTGCGCGTGGGGGACGACTTGCCGTCGCCAATCTTTCGACCAGCCGATTGATCGATGACGTGGCGGCGCGCTACGGCGGGCGCGTGATTCGCACTCCCATCGGCGAGGCCCACGTGGTCGGCGCCATTCGGGCGCACGGGGCCGCCATCGGCGGCGAAGGCAACGGCGGCGTCATCTGGCCCGCCGTGCATGAGGGACGCGACGCGCTGGCCGGAGCGGGACTTCTTTTGGATTACATGGCCGAGACGGGAAGGACGCTGGCGGAGCTGGTCGAGAGTCTGCCGCGTTACCACATGGTCAAGCACACGGCCAAGGTGGCGCCCGAGCGCGTGGGCGAGTTGTTGTCGCGTGCGCGCGCCTTGCACGGATCGGCGCAGCTGAACGATGAGGACGGATTGAAGGTGATCTATCCCGACCGTTGGGTGCACGTGCGGGCGTCGATGACGGAGCCGCTGGTGCGAATCATCGCGGAGGCCCCGACGGAAGCCGACACGACGGCGCTCTGCGCGCCGCTGTTGGCGGAAGCCCGCCGCCTCTCGTAGTTGCGCAACGTGCTGCGCCTGCGGCCTGCGCTGCACCGTCTCCGCGTAGTCGCGCAGCGTGCTGCGCCTGCGTGCCGCGCGTGCTGATTCTGCGCGGCGCATGGCCCATGGGTGCCCTTCGTCTCATGGGCCCCATCGCACCGCCGGGAATTCACTTGACAATGCGCCCATGTGTTCCGATATTTGTCCCCCGTTGGGGAGTAGTTGAGTTGGTAAAACGCCTGACTCTGGATCAGGAGGCCGAAGGTTCGAATCCTTCCTCCCCAGCCACTCGCAAGTTATGCAATTACAGCCTCTTTCGCCATTTTCCAGAAACCACTTACGGAACCCCTAAGCCCCGCTTTTCGTGCAACCTCGTGCAATTCGTGCAATGCGAATCGGCACCAGGGGCGGCATGAGGCCCCCAAACCATGCTGCGTTAGCATCGGCCGTCAAGCTTCCTGCCTCTTGACCAACCGAGGTCCGGGAAGGATCAGTGAGGGTTCCGGCGCTTCCCAGGTCGAAATTTCGACCTCGATGTTCTTCACCACCTTCTCCTGAAACAGCGGGGTGAGGCGCCTGCCCTGATCTCCGAAATAGTGCTTCTCGCCAATCGTGGTCGGCGCGTGGCCAACATAGCGCTTGAGGTAGTAGTCGTACCACCCACCGTCAATGGCGGCGGTCTGCAGGGTATTGCGCAGATCCTTGGGCTTGAGCACAACCTTGGGGTCCCAAAGTGCAAGCGCCTTCCTGACCGCATCCGAATAGCCCTCGTAGCGCTGGTAGTGGCGGAGCACCCTGTTGTTGTTGGGAGTCCTGACCTCGAAACTGCGCCGATGCCACTTCAGCAGCCAGAGGACCACGCTGCACACCGGTATCCGGCGAATGCGATACCGGTTCTTGACTTCACCCTCGATGGTGATCGTGCAGTTGTCGAAGTCCACGTTTCCCCAACGGAGCCTCAAGGCCTCCTGCAGTTGAAGCCCGGCGAGTCCCTGGAGGGCCACGCCGGCGGCAAGGTAGTTCCATTTCTTGTTGGCCACCAGCCACTCCAGGAAGTCGAGTACCCGATGGACTTCCAACACGGGATTTCCGTATTCCTCGTCGTACAGACGAAGTCTCCCTTTTACTGTTGGACACCTTCAGGTTGGAGCAGATATTCACGTAATTACTGTATAACAGAAAGCACGACGCACGGAAGCCTGCCAGCCGAGGAAGGGGATCCACTGCTGCTGTCAGGCGCCTTGCGGATCGACCAAGGCTGGCGATATCGTGAAGAATCCTCCCGATACATGTTTCGTAGAGTCTCGGATGTCCAGGCGCTTCCATCCGCGGGTGCGTTCTGATAATTGCGGTTCCACCAATCCTCGCACCATTCTGCAACATTGCCGCTCATGTCGAAGAGTGCAAAATTATTGGGGATCTTCTGTCCCACGTTGTGCGGTCCAAACTCACCGTCCTCGAAATGGTTCCCGACGTACCACGCGTATGCGCCGACGTGCTTGTCGCCTGGATCATCGCCCCAATAGTAGCGCGTCGGGGTGCAGGCGCGGCAGGCATATTCCCACTCCGCCTCGCTGGGCAACCGGAACCTTCCCTGTCCGAGAGCGTTGAGCTTGTCCAGAAAACCGCTTGCACCGCGAATATCATCCCAGGAGACGTAGGTCGCGGGGCTTTGGGGGCCAATATTCCAGCCCGTGCCCTGGCCCACCCACGGCGTCGTCCCCATGATTGCCTGCCACTGCGCCTTGGTGATTTCGTATTTCCCGATGTAGAAGTCGTAACCGATATCTACCCGGTGCTGAGGAGCCTCGTTCGAATTGGCGTCCACCTCCCAAGGGTACCTTCCCATCATGAAGCTGCCGGCGGGGATTCTGACCATAACAAGGGGCGTGGCGTCGGCCGGCAGGCCGGGCAGGTGGATCACGATCTCGTTCTGACCTGCCGTGGAAATCACCGAGTAATCCGCGGTGAGCGACACCATTTCCGGTTTCTGACTGGTGACCCAAATGTACGATTCGTAGTGGCCGGTTGCATCCGTGGGGAAACCTGCGTAGGTTGGAATATCCGCCTCGCCGTCGATCATCTGAACCGTGAGCGGGCCGCTGTCGTGCGCGAACGCGCCGTCCCTCTCGGTAAGCCAGTGGTATTCGACGGCCCCGTGGCCGGACCCCGAAAAGCTGCCGTAGTTCGCCACAGGGTTGCCCTGCAGCGTGGTGAGAGGGGAAAAGAGGCTGATCGAGATGGAATCGACCGTACCGGTGGTCGGGAGCACGGTATAGCTGGCCGTCGCGGAATGCAGGCGGAGAGACTGGCTGGTTACTTCAATGACGGACTCATAATCGCCTGGCAAAGCCGTCGGGAAAAGGTCGTACGGCGGAATGGTTGCTTGTCCATCCGCCATCGAGACGACAAACGGGCCGCTGTCGTGCAAGAACTGGCCGTCCTTGTACGTAAGCCAATGGTAGCCGACCGCGCCTGTACCCTGACCATGCAACATGCCTTCGTTGGAAGTGGTATCCCTCTGGTTCAGAACCGGGGGCGCAAACGAGCCAACCGACACGGAATCCACGTTCGCCGTGGCCGACTCCACCGTGCGCACGATCCGGAACCCGAAAACTCTTCCGCCCGTATCCCAGTATTCGAGGCTTCCCGGAGCCCGCCAGTGTCGGTATGCCGAGCGGCAATCCGAGTACGTGGATAACACACCACCACCTCGTGCAATCCGGTTTCCGTCGTCGCCCACCCGCCACGCGCTTCCATCCGTGGGCGCTCCCTGGTAGCCGGTGTTCCACCAGTCCTCGCACCATTCCTCCGCGTTCCCGATGATGTCGTAGAGTCCGAAGGGATTGGGAAGCTTGAGTCCAACGACCGTCGGACTGTCTCTTTCATCACCTTGCGGCCCGAGACCGGGTAGAGGTCTGAACCACGCATAGTCATTCAACGGCATCGGGCTGTCGCCCCAGTAATAGGACGTCGTGGTGCAGGCACGACAGGCGTACTCCCACTCCGCTTCGCTGGGCAGGCGGAAGATCCCTTGACCCAGGGCATTAATCTTGTCCAGAAATCCACCCGGCTCCCGGATGGAGTTCCATGAGATCCAGTTCGCCGCAGCATTCGGAACGAGGGAGGTAGACGTTGCGCCGCCCACCCAAGGCGCGGTACCCATCATGGTCTGCCATTGCGCCTTGGTGATCTCGTACTTGCCGATATAGAAGTCGTAGCCGATGTCTACCCGGTGCTGGGGATCCTCGTTCGCGCGGCTTTCGTTCTCTCCCGGGTATCGTCCCATCATGAAGCTGCCTGCGGGGATCTTGACCAGCACGAGCGGCGTGGCGTCGGCCGGCAGGCCCGGAAGGTCGATAGTGACTCCTTCGCCCTCGAACGAGATGACCGAGTAGTCCGCGTTGAGCGACACCCACTCGGGTGACTGGCTGGTGACTCGGATATGGGAGGTGTAGTGTCCTGCCACGTTGGTGGGGAACCCGTCGTACGCAGGGATGGCTGCGGCGCCGTACTTCATGACCACCGAGAGAGGCCCGCTGTCATGCACGACCACGCCGTCTCTCTCAGTCGTCCAGTGGTAATCCACCCGGCCGTGGTCGAAGCCGTAGACCGCGCCGTTGTTCGAGACTTTCGCGCCCCGGAGTTGGGTGAGGGGAGAGAAGACGTTCAGCGAGACGTAACCCACGAGCGCCGTGGTGTCCTGCACCGTGTAGCTCGCTCTCGGCGATTCCAGGTACGGTGATTGGCTGGTGATTCGGATGAAGGACTCGTATAGTCCGGAAAGCGCGGTCGGAAAACCGTGGTAGAGATGGAGCGTCGCCTGTCCGTCCACCATCGACGCGGCGAGTGGACCGCTGTCGTGCACGGACACACCATCCTTCTCCGTGATCCAATGGTATCCAACCGCACCCGTGCCGGAACCGGTCAGCATCCCGCCGTTGGACGTGGAGAGCCTCTGCGTCACGGACGGCGGCAAAAAGGCGCCGATGGTGGCGGAATCCACGTGGGCGACTGCCGATTCCAGACTTCGCACCACCCGGAGACCGAGTGGGTGGCCATAGGAATCCGGCGTGTAGGCGGCCCGTGCCGCCGAGCGTACGTCATCCAAATCGACGTAAACACCCCCACCACGCACGATCCGGCCCGCGCCGTTGCCCATTGTCCATGGGCTGCCGTCAGTCGGAGCCCCATTGTAACGGTCGTTCACCCAATCCTCGCACCACTCCGCCACGTTGCCGCTCATATCGAAGAGGCCAAAGGCGTTGGGCAACTTGAGGCCCACGACATGGGCCCAGTTCTCGCCGATGTTCGCGGTGTGGCTGTAGGTCCAGGCATAGTCGTTGCGGTGGATACCATCCGGGTCGTCGCCCCAGTAGAAGCGTGTCTGAGTACCCGCACGGCATGCGTATTCCCATTCGGTTTCACTTGGTAGGCGGAAGATTCCATCGAGCGCGTTCAGCCGGTCGAGCCCGCAGCGTTGCGGATATCATTCCAGGAAACGTATACAGCCGGGCTGTCCGGGTGGTCGAGGATGTAATTCTTCCCGGACCAGGGCGTCGTGCCCATGATCGCTTCCCATTGCGCCTTGGTGATTTCGTACTTGCCGATGTAGAAGTCGTAGCCAATGTCCACGTAGTGCTGCGGGTCTTCGTAGTCCTGGCTGTCCTGCTCGCCGGGATAGCGCCCCATCAGGAACTCTCCGGCGGGAATCCGCACGAGGATGAGCGGAGTCGCATCCTCCGGCAGTCCCGGGATGTCGATGATAATCTCCTCCGGCGTGGCCGTGGGGGTTGGCGTTGACGTAAGCGTGATTGTCGGAGTGGATGTCCGGGTGGACGTGCCGGTCCATGTCGCGGTTATCGTCGGTGTAAAGGTCGATATATCCGTGCCCGTACCTGTGGGAGTGAACGTAAAGGTCGGCGTGGACGTCGGGCTCGTGGCTTGCTTCCAGCACTGAATGATGTACAGGAGATCCGCCTGATCGACCACTCCATCGCCCGTGAAGTCCCCCGGCCCCCCGCCCGTCCTTTGCCAGTTCTCGGCCACGTTGAGCAGATCGTCGCTATCGATACGACCGTCGGGGTACGCCACGGGAAGGCACCAGAGTACAAGGACCATTAAGACCGGAAGCAAGGGCAATGTGCGTTTCATATGCATTCCTCGACTTGCAGGACACATTATACCGCGAATTCGCGCCTCTGGAGCACAGGGCGGGAATTGAACTCGGACAGCACGATGAAAGAGAGCCCGACCTCTGCAAAAGACATCGATTAACCGCAGTAGCTTCTCGCTTTGAGGGCATCGTTGTCAACCATGAAGCTACCCTGGAGAACAAGGGGCAAATAGGGAGGAGAACCTCGACGGTCTTCCGGCCTGGTTTGCGGCTACCCTCGCGTTGATGGCCCTGAACGGCATCTGGATGTTTCGCCTGGCCAACCTGGAGGGCCGCCTTCATTCCCCGCAGGGGACCGGCTGGGGCGAATGGGGAGCGTTCGTGCCCATCAACCCGCTACGGTTGTTTGCCGTCAACCTGGTCGCCATCCCGGCTCTTCTTGGCCTGTTCCTGATCGTCCGAGCCAACCACTGGTAATCGCTTTCCTTCGGGGTCGCCAGGTCGCTGAAAGAACTCGCAATCCTCCGGCCCGCTGCAATTTGATACCGAACGCAAGAGGCTCCCCGCCCCGCACCCGTACCGGTACAACTCCGCATACGCCGAGTCGAGGACCGCCGCCAACTCCCCCGACGGCAGCGGCGGTCGGTTCCTTGCGTTCCAGCCCGCCATGATGCCCACCCCAGTCTCTTTGTCCACTCCGACCCGGTGCAATTCCGAGGCGATCGCGTGCCCGGTTCTGTTTCTCATGCCACGCTCCACACCCCGGCAGAGCAGCCGCCGCACGCACGGCCGCATGACTGCCGGTTCAACCAGCGGTTCGGTCGTCAACGGCTGAGTTCGCGTCCGTTTTCTTCCGATGTCGCATCCCAGGCGTTTCCAGAGGCGCTCGCCATCCACGCGCTTGATCGTCTTCAGGAAGGCCAATTGACCCGCATAAGGCCGCAGCTCCGAGTCCACAAACACGCAGCGGCGCCCGGTAGTCCGATGAATCCCCAAGGGAAGTTTGAGAAGACTCCCCAGGCGGCCCTCCACAACCCGGTCCTGCTTGGGGAAGATCTCATGCTCCGCCCCGAGCGACCGGCCGATCTCGCGGGCCTTGCGGTTCGCCAGGGGCCTTTCCCAGAACACCCAGACGTGCCGGCCCTTGTTCCCCGAATCCTCCAGGTAGAATGGAATACGCCGCGCCTCGAACGCGCTCCCTACCGCACCCACGACCGCCGGGTCCCGGCTGTCGATGTCGATGCAGAGCCACCGCGTCTCCGATAACGCCGGATAGACGCCCAGCGTGATCTCCCCCTCCAGATGGTCCAGAAGGTCCTCGTCCGTCAAACTTCGACGGACAGGTTGATAGCCCCATCCCGTTCCCCGCCTCACCTGCACCGCGAAGACGTCCGCCCGCGAGACGAACAACTCCCGCATCAGGCGGACCCCCTCCGCCCGGGAAACCCTGCTTCTCAACCTGTCCATGCTTCACTTACTCGACCGCTTCCGCCGGAAAACTCTGATAACCCGCAGCCTCCTGCCGGTTCTCCAGCAACTGATCCAGAAGCCTGGAGGTCTCTTCCTTGCTCATGCCTTCCCTGGGTTCCACGCCCAGCCTTCGCAGGTACGCAACCTGCCGGTCCGTTGCCGGATACCCATTCACTTCCGGCCGGTCCGACCTCTCTCCTGGCTCCGAATGGTTCGCCATGCCGTACACCATCCCGGCAAAGATGCCCAGCGCCGCTTCGTCACTGGCAACCCCCTCTCGGATGCTGCGATACAACGCGGCGTAATACTCGATCCCCTTGCCTTGTTGTCTTTCTGTCTCCATTTTCGTTTCGTCTACCTCCTTTCACCTGTAGTAACCGTCCGGTGAAGTACTTCCTGGGGAAGGCAGGGGGCTGGAGCGGTCGTGGCGCCAACCGTCATGGAAGCCTGTCAGATTGAAGGTTCAGGAATCGTTGTAGGCAAGAGGTGCAGGAGGTCCGCCTGGCGTCGCGGTCAGCCGTCGATGGTCACCCGTCGGCGGCATGGTTATCGAACCGCTTCGCTTACCTGCGACGTGCTGGGCCGCATACCTTCGCACTTGCAGAGCCAGATTGAAGAACTCTTGCGCGGGGCACTGGAAACCGGAAACGCCGCATGTTCCTGTCGCGGCGGGACAGATCGACGGCTGAAGCTCGACGACGGGACTCCTTCTGCCTCCTTTTCCTTCAACGATTCCGAATCTTCAACCTGACAGGCTTCCATGACGGCTGGCGCCACGACCGCTCCAGCCCCTGCCTCCCCAGGATGTACTTCACCGGACGGTTAAGAATATACTACGAGAACATAGGCATGAATGGTAAGAATGTGAGCTTACGTTCACTCGTGGACCCTTGGAGCAGTGAGCCAATGTTTCGTTGGGACGTCATTCGGTCCACTGTGATTGACGGCGGCCGCAAGGGCAGCGTAGTCACATTCCGCGGCGATGAAACAAACGGAAGATGGCAGGAGGGAGTAGCCGCTTGGGTGTATGGCTTCACCATTAGAAACGGCAGCGCCATCAACGGTGGGGGGATCAATGGAAATGGGGCGCAAGTAGTTATTGCACAATGCGACATTCACTCTAATTATGCGGCCAGTGCCGGAGGTGGCATTTACGGGCTGTCGGAAGATCCCAGTTGGATTGGACACTGCAAGATCCACGACAACACGGCCGAAGTCATGGGAGGCGGTATCTGCAACGTTCAACCCCACGGATTGGCTGAGGCCTGCCTAGTGTATCGCAATTATGCCATGTTTGGCGGCGGAGTTGCGATGTCCGGAAAGCTCAAGAGGCTTACCATTACTGGCAACGTTGCGTCGCTTGACGGAGGCGGGGCACACAACTCCGGCTATTACTATGGGTGTATTGTCTGGGGTAATGAGGCCAAACGACGCGGAGCGGATATCTACGATAACACGAATGACTTGGAATTCGTGGCAAGTTGCGTGAATGTCAAAAGCGGCGTCTGGGGCAACTATTTGGCGCTTATCAATCTGGTCGCGTCGGATCCGCTGTTTGTTGATCCCATGCGTGGCGACTTTCATCTTTCTCCACTTTCTCCTGTCATCGATCAGCAACCGATTCTCATAGCCATTTTGGATTTGGATGGGCGTCAGGTACCCATTGACGGTCGCGCGGATGTTGGTGACGAGTGGCCCCGCCAGGAGGACATGGGCTGTTACGAGTTCGATCCCAACGCCCCCACGCCGACTCCGACGCCCGCCGGGCCGGGCGATGTGCGGCAGGACGGGCGCTTCGACTTCCTGGACCTCTTCGAACTCTCCCTGCACTGGCAGGGCAGCGACGAAACGTCGCGCAAGGCCGACATCAACGCCAGCGGGACCGTCGACGCAGAGGATCTTCTCTTGCTGATCGAACTGTTGACATATTGACGTTGCGGTTCGTTCCCGCGTTCCGACGCAATGGACCTGTGGAAGGAACGCGCCATCCTCATGCGGCTCTCCTGAACCCATTTTGTGCAATCGTTCTTTGCGATCAATTTCCTTCAATACCAGACTTCCCTCTGTACTCAAGCAGGTGGCCCAAGCAGCGCCACCACACTTCGATAGCGAAAGGAGTACCATACCCATGAAGACCTATCATCTCAGTTTCCAGCCGGACCCGGTCGTACCGCGGTTCCTGCAGTTGGCCGTTGGGCGTGTGGACATCCCCGCGGCCGATGTATTCGAGAAGGGCGTCCACCCCATCTGGAACTTCGAGGATCCCTCGACGCTCCAAGAGGCCTTCGTTGAACGCCTCAATTCCCCCGATGTCAAACTTCCCCACCTCGAGCAACTCGGCTACTGCGAAAACGCCGACGCCATCACTCAGGCCCGCTACTACCAGGGCAAGAGTCCCTTCGAGCAGTTGGTCGAGCACCTCAATCATGGCGTGCGTTTCGTCTCCCATCTGACCTACGTCGAACTCCTCGACCTGGCCAAGCAGCGCCTGCGCGCAACGTGGGACCGCAAGGTCGCATACACGCTGCTCGGGGCCACGCATCCCGACTTCGACGCCAAGCGCTCGTTCGTGAAGGCCCGCGACAAACGGGTCAAGATCTCTGGCTACGCCGACTTCGACAACTACGACCTCTCCGAAATCCTGTCGCTCGACGACTTCGCCGACCACGAGCAGGTCCTCATCCGCGAGGGACTGCCGGTGGTCAATTTCCGCTCCACTGACTTCCTCCTTCGCGTGACGGACGAACAGGGCCGCCTGCGACTGGCGGACCGCATACCGAACTTCACCCTCGTACACCCACCGCAAACGACCTACCTGCGCGACAGCATCCTCTACCAGGGCGAATGCCGGCAAGGCGTCATCCACCTCCATCCCGACATCGGCAAGGCGCTTTCGACCCGCTCAAAGGCTCGTGAGATCGCCGAACGCTGGCGGACGGGCGGGGGCCAGTACTGCTTCAGGACCACGCCCGCCCGGGTAGATGAGATGCTGACGACCGAGCAGTTCCGCATCGCGTTCCCATCACTTGACTACCGCAAGAAGCGCGAGCCCGGCAAGGCGCAGGCCGCCGTCCCCGGCTGCCGGGTGGACCGATACAGCGTGGGTAACTACCTGCGGGAGAATGCGGCGGTCAACACGTTCAAGGATGTCCTGCGGGGGTTCGGCGTGAGCCTGACGGGCCGCAAGGAAGAACTGGTGGAGAAGTTGGCCCACTTGGCGGCCAGACAGTACGAGGAGAAGGCGCCGGAACTCGACGACTACTTCGGGGAGAACCGCTTCGTCCGGATCAAGGGCGGCAACCACGAGACTGGCCGCCCGTTTCCTATCCTGGAAAACCACCTGCTCCGCCACATGCTCCTGGCCATGTACGTCCAAAAGCACCTCCGCGGCAACACGGTCCTGGAGGCCGGCTACAGCAACGACACGTTCGACACCCTCGACCTCGCCCGCGCCCTGATCCAACGCAACATCACGTTAAACGGCGCGTTCCTGCCCGTAGTCTGACGGCAACAAGGCGGCCCCGGGCTCAAACCCGGGGCCGTCACATCCTCTTCCTTCCCGTTCCTTTCATTTCTCAAGCGATCCCGCTGCTCATGCTCTTCACCAAGCCGGTCTGCGGGCTGGCCCTCGCCATGCACGCTTTCTGACACTATTTCTGTGTTCGTGGGGCGGTTTTCTATGTTCAGGGCCAAGTATATGGGGACATAGATATTGAACCTAGTTCGAGAGCGGATGGGAAGTCGGGAATAGGGGGAGTAAGGGGGTGAGGAAAAGGAGGTGGGAGAGAGTCGGGAGGGGGGTTGGTTAAGGGTCTTGCTTGTGGTGGCCGCGTTTATCCTGCTAGTCGTGGCGGGACCGCCGCTCCCGCGGGGATTGAAGCGTCGCGCGCATGAGGGAGACGGACCACCCGTGGCCCTGGCGCAGGGACCGCAGACTTCCTGAAACGCGGCCACCTATCGGCGCGCCTGCAGTCGGTTGCCCGTGACACGGGGGATGTCAGCGCGTCCAGCGATGGACGGCGTTCCGGGGGACGTCCTCGCCGAACTCGACCGTTCTGTCGCCCGCAATCATCAGCATGGGATCGAGGACGATATTCTTCGTCTCCTTGCCTTCGAGGCGCACGAACGGCAGCAGGTTTTCCGCCGGGAGCCAGCCGCGCAGGCAGATGTTGCGCGAATTGACGAGCCGGATCGGCGGCGCTCCGCACTCCGCCCGCTGTGGCGCGAACCTGTCCAGTACCAGGTTCTCCACGTCGTCACAAACCAGCGCGTGGCGCAGGTCCGGCGCGCCGAATCTCACCGTGAGGCCATCCAGCGACAGGTTGCGCACGTGGCGCGCGTAAACGCCGTACGCCGGCAGCGGGCCGAACATGTAGAAATCCGGATACTTCGCCGGAAACTCGGGGACCTCTACCGTCGTGTCCTCCAGTTTGCCGCCTCCTTTGAAGGTTACGCGGACATTCGAGATGGACACGTCTTCGATGGGATATCCCGGAATCCCCGCGATTGGGCAGCCGATGCCGGTGACGTTGGTCGCCTCGATATCGCGGATAGTTACGCCGGAGAACTCGCCCGGCGTGTCCTTCTGTCCGCCGGGATAGGGATTCAGGTAGCGCGCGCCGCGGCGCAGAGAGAACGGGGCGCCGATGTTGTCCATCACCAGGTTGGAGATCGTGAAGTTCTTGACCGTGCCGCCGTCCACCGAGTAGATGGCGACCCCCGCCAGCCGCGTATCGAACATGGTGCAATTGGTGAGCGTAACGTTCTCAAAGCCGCCGATGGATTCGGTCCCGCATTTGAAGGCGTTGCAGTGGGTGGTAATGACGCAATCGCTGATCACGATGTCGCGGCACACCTTGCCCGACGTGCTCTTCAGGCAGATGGCGTCGTCCTGGCAGTCAATGTTGCAGCCGGTTACAATCACGCGCCGGCACGAATCAATATCAATGCCGTCGCCGTTGCGGCGGGGGATGCGACTGCGAACCGTGACGTTCTCGATGCGCACGTCCTCGCAGGCCAGGTAGTGCTGCACCCACATGGCCGTGTCTTTCAGTGTAACGCCCGAGACCAGGAGATGCGTGCACTCGACGAAACGCATAATGTAGGGCCGTTCCTTGTAGGGGCGCTGCCGGCCATCGGGCTGATCGAAGGCGCTGCTGGCGCCATTGCCGTCAAGGGTCCCCCGGCCGATTAGCGCGGTTCCCGTGGTCTTTTCGGCATAGATCAGGCTGCGCTCGGTGTAGTTGTCCGTGTAGGAGCGAAACTCGGGCACGTGGGGCGGGTAATCGTCCAGGTTGGTGCTGCCCCAGATGGTGCAACCGGCGGAGAGCTCGAGCGTGACATGGCTGCGCAGCACGAGGGTACCGGTCAGGTAGTCGCCGGGCGGGTAGAAGACGATCCCGCCGCCGGCCTCCGCGCAGGTGTCGATGGCGCGCTGCAGGGAGGCCGTCTCCAGGGTCGCGCCGTCGCCGACGGCCCCGAAGTCGCGGACGTTGTAGAGGGCGGACGGGCGGGCGTCCAGGGACGGCTGGCGGCCTTCCTCGGCCGGAAGGGCCGCAACGGCAACCAGCAGCATGAGGGCGAGCGGGATGCAGCGATGCATGGCGAGTCTCCAGGTCCTATCGGGATGTTGGTGGAACCTCACCCTACCATTCTGCGGAATCGTAGACAAGACTACCTGGGCCGTGAGACGCTGTAGCATCCGAATCGCGAGGAGGCGCTCCGGCGGCGTCGGCGATGGAGACAAGCGGCGACGCGGCGCGGGACCTGCCCAAGGCGGAGAAGGCGGCGACGCTTCTCTTGGAGGCGGCTGATGCCGTCTTCGTGGACCCAGACGAACTGGCGGAGAAGGATCACATCGACTTCACCTACCACACGATTGCGAAGCTGGAGCCGGGGAGGCTCTGGCTGGAAGTGTGGGAAACGGGCAGCAAGAAGAGCATCGGCCCGATCTCCGTGCCGGCCGCGGCGACCGCGGTGCTTGGCGGAGCGGCGGCGGGACTGCTGGGGGTCTATATCATCGGGCTGCGCATGCCCTTCCTGGCGGTGTGCACGGCTCATGCGGCGCTGGCCGGCGCCGTGTTTGGCGAACTGTTGGGCGTCTCACACACGCTGGCGGCCTTTGTGGGCGCGCTCTTGGGAGCGCTCCTGCTCGGAGGTTTGCTCTCCAACCGCCAGCTGGACGTCAACGCGGCGCTGGGCACGCTCTTTTCACTGGCGATGGGGCTGGCACTGCTGGGCATGGGACTTTCCACCGGTCCCAAGACCGCCATGCTCAGCCTCCTGTGGGGAAGCATTCTGTTCGTCACGCCCGCGCAGGTCGGCCTGATCGCGGTCGTGGGGCTGGCGCTCCTCATCTTTATCATCGTGCTCGAGAAGGAGTTGGCGGCACTCCTGTTTTCCCGGCAGCTGGCTGCCCAGTTGTTTCCCGAATCGCTGGTATTCGGCGCACTGCTGCTCTTCTCCGCGGGCGTGATCACCATCAACCTGGAGATCGTCGGCGGTCAACTGCTCCATAGTCTGGTGTGCAATCCCGCGGTAGCCGCGCTACGAGTCGCCCGCAGCTGCCAAGGGGCCCTGCTCCCCGCGGCCCTGCTCGGCGTGATCAGCGCGCTCGGCGGACTGCTTTTGGCCTACCGGTTGGACCTGCCGGTGGGTGCATGCATCGTGATTCTCTCCAGCCTAATTGTGGGGTTGTTTCTATGCATAGAACGCACAATGAAGCCGGCCTGACACCGGAAGAACACTCGGTGGGCAAGTATTTCGATGAGCTGGCGCGTGAGGGCCTCTTTGCCGCTTTCGACGACGAGGAGTCCGACCGCGTGCGCTTCTTCATGACTCAGTGGAGGGTTCAGAGAGGCGAGCGGATTCTCGAGCCCGGCTGCGGGCAAGGCCGCCTGACCGCGCTGCTGGCCGGCGCCGTCGGTCCGGAAGGCGAGGTCTTCGCCGTGGATGTCTCGCGCGCGATGATCCGGCAGGCACGGGCGAGAGCCCTGCCTTCACAGGCTACGTTCGCCGTGCGTTCCGTCTACGCGCTGCCGCAGCCGGACGCCTGGTTTGACCAGGTCGTTTGCTTCAACGTCTTTCCACATTCCTACGCCCGCAGGATGCCCTCGCGGAAATGGCGCGTACCATGAAACCGGGCGCAAATCTGTGGATCTGCCACGTGGACCCTCGCGACAAACTCAACAGCTTCCATCGCGGCCGTCCGCCCCGGTCGCGCGCCACGAACTGCCCGACGCCCTCGGCTATGGTCGGTAGCGTGGAACAAGCGGGATTGACCGTGCAGCAGCTCTTGGACGGTCCGGAGACCGGCTACCTGCTGCACGCGGAAAAGACTTCCTGACATGCTCCTTCCGCGCCGCCACGAGGGGACGAGGGACGTTTACGGGCACACCGCTCCCGGAGAAGCGCATGGTGGAAACGTTTGCCTCATGCAACACGCTATTCCCCACGGCTCTCCGGTACGGATGCGAAGTCCAGCCGAACCGGACAGGCGACGCCCGTCAGTGTGGAGTCTTGAGTTTGTTGAACTGCTCCTGCGTTAGCGGTGAACAGAATCCAAACTGAATCTGGTCTATGGCGGTCTTGGCCGGGACCCAGGTGGTTCCGTCGTGGTCGAAGAACTGGAATCCGTAGTCCACGCCGTCCACGATCGGGATCACACCGGTGGCGTGATCCACACTGACTCCCGATTGCGCCAGGCCGGCCATCGTGAGCGCGCCGGCGGAATCTATCTGCCGCACGTTGGCGTTATCGTGGCAGTCGTCGCACGTGCGCGCTCCCGGTCCCACCACGGCGTGATTGTAGAAAGGCGCATAGACGACGAAGGACTTGCCTTCCGCCGGCGTGGGCGCCTGCCCGCGGTAGTACAGGGCCATGTAAGTGGCGGCTTCGATCTTGTTGTCCCGGCCGTTCACGAGCAACAAGTAGTTCTTCTGCGCTCCCACGTTGATCTTGCGATTTTCATTGATCTCCGTGTCGTAGTGGCAGTTATAGCAGGTCACGACGGACTGCACGTGGCACGCCGAGCAGTCAATCTTGGCGGCGTGCAGGGTATGCTCGAGCGGCGGATTGGCTATCTGGCCGATGTCGTGGCAGGACGCGCACTTGATCTCGATATCTCCGGCCAGCATTGAATCCCGCTCCACGCCGTCACCGTGCAGGTCGCTGTCGGTATGGCAGTCCACGCACTCCATGCCCGCCGTCACGTGCACGTCGCTGAGCTTGAGCGTGTTCTGATTAAGCGCCTGGCGGCTGTGGCAGCGAAAGCACGTGGCCACCTGCCGCTGGGCGTTGCCGGCATGGCAGGAATGGCAGTTGGGTGTATGGCAGCTCTGGCAAGCCAGCTGGCTGTAGCCCACGCCGGTCAGCGGCCCGATGCCGTCCGCCCGATCGACAAAATGCTTCATGCCGCGGGTCGTCCCGTGTTGGCTTCCCGGCAGCGTCCGACCCTGCGGCAGAACGGAATCGTAGGAGATGCCGCTGCCGGTACCCGAGGTGTGCCACTGCTTGTGGAGCTGCAGCACGTCATCGTAGTCGACTTCCCCATTGCCGTCCAAGTCGGCGCTGCCCACGTAGCCCGGACCGGCATATGCCGGAACCACGGCTACAAGCAAGGGCATGCCGATGCACAGGACTGTCTTGACAAGAGCCTCCATTCCGCGTTTCAACATCGTCGTAACCTCCCTTATTGTTTGTCTCCTTGCGGAGGGATGCGCACGGAAACACCAACACAAACGCTCCCTTGCGACCGGGGAACAGTATGATGCGGACGCGATGGGCGGTGCCCCGCGCGTCAGTGGTCGCAGGTGTTGGTTCCCACTTGCAATGTGCCGGCGAGAAAAGCGACGACCAGGCGCTCGGGCGTCTCCGCCGGCGCACCGACGACCACTTGAATGCCTTGCTCGGCGAAGAGATCCTGGGCCCGCTGCCCCTTGCCGCCGGCGATGATCACGGTCGCTTGGCGCTCCGCCAGCCATCGCGGCAAGAGCCCTGGCTCGTGCGGCGGGGCTGGCACGTCCTCGCGCTTCAGGACCTGCTTGGAATCGACGTCGACGTCCAGCAGGGCGAAACTTTCGCAATGTCCAAAGTGCGCCGAGAGTCGTCCGGCGGCGAGGGGAATGGCGATTCTCATGGTCTTAAGCTCCTGCCCCGCGGGCGTTGATGGTGTCTCTTTCGCATTGACACAGGCAGCCCGGAGCGTGGTTGCCGCCAAGAGGGGGCAATGCTCATGCTCTTCGGGCAGACCGTGGAGAACTTCCAGGATGTCCGCCTCAGCCACGAGGCCACCTGCGCGATGCTCTTGCCCTCCGCCAGGCAGGTCGCAACACTGTCGTAGGCGTGGGAGAAGGCGCAGCCGTCGGTGGTGAAGGCGGCCTTCTCAACGGTACCGTTGCGGACTCCGAGCCAGAACTCCAACGTGTCGCCGCACGGGCCGGTAGTGCGCGCGTGGCCGGTGAAATCGGCCGGCGGCCCCATGTTTCGCGGGTGCAGCGCGTGATCGCGCAAGTTCGGCGAGTAAAATGAGTCGGCGGATGTTTCCATCTCACGCCCCAGTGAGGTTGAGCCTTCGTGCCACAGGTAGAGCACGTCATGGGCGGCCGCAGTGTCGATCTCCACCACGGCCCGCGCCTGCATTTGCGCTTGCGTGACTCCTTCGTCGTAGCGGACGCGCCCGAGCACGCGCGCGCCGGCCTGGCGGGCCTTGATTTCGATGCGTTCCGTGATCTCGGGAGAGAGGTCCCACTTGTTCACCGACACCGCCGCGGGGATGCCGAAGTGCAAGGCGAGCTCGAGCACGCGCTTCAGGTCGTGCTCGCCGGACAGCGTGGGTTCTGTAACCAGCAGTACGGAGTCAGCGCCGGTCAGCGAGGCGATGACGGGGCAGCCGATGCCGGGCGGACCGTCGACGAGGATGAGGGAGCGATCCTGCCGCCCGGCGATGCGGCGGGCCTCGCGGCGCACCAGCGAAACCAGTTTGCCCGAGTTTTCCGCCGCCGGGCCAAGGCGAGCGTGAATCATGGGGCCGCAGCGGGTCTCCGACACCGTCCACTCGCCGCAGCGTCGCTCGGAGAGATCGATGGCCTTCGCCGGGCAGAAGCGCACGCACACGCCGCAACCCTCGCAGGCGATCGGATCGACGCTGAACGCGGTTTCGCCCGCAACCTGTCCATTCATCCGGATGGCGTCAAACCGGCACCAGGCCAGGCACGCCCCGCAACCGATGCAGTCCGCGGCGCGGATCATGGCTTCCTGTCCGCTGCGGAATTCGTGGCGCTCGCGCACGTCCGGCGAGAGAATCAGGTGCAAGTCCGCCTCGTCCACGTCGCAATCGGCAATGACGGCGCGTTGCGCCAGTACCGCGAAAGCCGCGGTCAGGCTGGTCTTGCCGGTGCCTCCCTTGCCGCTGATGACGACGATTTCCTTCACCATGCCGTGATTCTCCGTTCAGCCCACGGTCGCCCACAGGGCAAGATTGAGAATACCGCCGGCGGCCAATGCCGTACCGATCATGATGGCGGCGGCCAGCAGCATCTGTCTGCTCCCCAGCTCCTTGAGCAGCACGGGAAGGGTGGCCACACAGGGGAAATAGAGGACCAGCACGACGCAAGCGACGACCGTCTGGCGGAAGGGAAGATCCAGCGGGGCCAGCATGCCGACCGCCAGATCCTTGCGTAACAGTCCGATCAGCAGCCCGCCGACGGACTCCGCCGGCAGACCCAGGACTCCGCCCACCACCGGCGCGGCCAGCCTGCCGGCGAATGCGATGACGCCGAGGTGGTAGAGCAGGTTGGCCAGGAGCACGCCCAGCAAGACAAAGGGGACCGCCTCGCGCAGATACCACGTGAGGTGCATGCCCACTTTTTTGGCCAGCGACCGGACTCTCGGCCGGCGATAGGGGGGAACATCCACGAGAATCTCCGGGCTCTCGCCGGGAAGAAAGCGGTTCATGAGCAATCCGAGCGCAAACCAGATGATGACCAGCGAACCGAAGATGATGGGAAGGGCAAGCGGGTAGCGGCCCGCCAGGCCCACGATCATGGCGGTCTGCGCCATGCACGGAACTCCGATTGCCAGCAGCGCGGAAGCGATGAAGCGCTCCCGCTCGCTCTCCATGATGCGGCAGGAGAGCGCGCCCGGCACGTTGCAGCCCATCCCCAGAAGCATCGGAATGACGCCCATGCCGTGCAGTCCGACCGTGTGCATGAGTCGATCCGCCAGCACGGCCAACCGCGGCAGGTAACCCGAATCCTCCAAAACGGCCAGCACGGAGTAGAAGGCGAAGACATAGGGAAGGATCACGGCCAGGGGAACGTAGAGTCCGGTCGTCAGCAGGCCGAATGACTCGCCGTAATTGATCTCTCCGCCTGTCAGCGTTCCAATCAGGACGTCATGCAGCCAACCTTCGTTCCCCCAATGCGTGGAGAGCCACAGTACGGCCGGTGTCCACATCCGCACGAAGAGCGGCTCGCATACGCCCTCGATCAACCCTTCCCCCACCCAGTGCACGACCGCCATCGAACCTCCCAACACCACGACCGCGATGGCCGCGCCGGTGAATGGTTGCAGCGAGGCGTCGCCGAGTCGCTCGCGCCATGTGTGGTGGCGATGGCGTAGGGTCTGCACCTCGCGCACAATCTCGCCCACGGCTTCCCAGCGGCAGCGGCCGTTCAACAGGTAAGTGGACGGTCTGGACTCGCGAATTCTCTCGACGAGGGTCCGGATGCCCAGTCCCGCGACCGCGACCACCGGAACGCAAGGGACGCCCAGCCGCTGCTCCAGCGCCGGTGCGTCGATGCTGACGCCCGTGTGCTGCGCCTCATCCCAGAAATTCAGCGCGACCAGCATGGGCCGCCGCAGCGACAGGAGTTGCAGAGTCAGGCCCAGGTTGCGCTCCAGGTTGGTCGAGTCCACCACATTGAGCAGGACGTCGTCCGGCGCCATCTCCTCCAACCCCGCGAGCACGACCTCTTCGGCCTTGCAGCTGGAATCCAGCGAGTAGGTCCCGGGAAAATCCAGAACTTCAACGCGCCGTCCCACGAGACGCATCACGCCGCGCGTGAACTCCACCGTGGTTCCTGGATAGTTGGAAACCACCACGCGCGCGCCGGTGAGCCGGTTGAAAAGCGCACTCTTACCCACGTTGGGATGGCCGACCATGATCAATCTCATGCGGGCTCCTCCGCGATCATGGGCTCGACCATGACTTTCTGGGCCATCCCGAAGCCGACGGCGACGCGCGCCCTTCCCACCTGCACGACCACCGGTCCGCCGAACGGCTGTCCGGAGATCTTCTCGACGATGACGCCAGGCCGAATGCCCATAGCTTCCAGCCGCCGGACCACGCCGTGTCCGCCGGCGACGCCCGAGACTTTGGCTCGCGTTCCCAGCGGCAAGTTCCCCAATCCCAGGAAGTGCGCAGGCTTCATGATCGCGCTCCCGTGACGGTATAGAATCGCCGCTCTCCCAACCGGGTTTCCTTCACGGTCCGGGTGGAAAGCAATGCGACGAGACGTTTGGCAACCTCGTGCGGGTGCAAGCCAAGACCGGTCGCGATGTCTTCGGCGGTGCACGGTCTGCGGTCCAGCAGCGCCAGGATTGCGCCATCGTCGACCATGCCTTGCGGACCCGTGGATGTCCCGCCGGACAGCTCTCCGGCGATCACGTCGACCGTTGCGCCAAACAGGGGCACGAAGGATCGCAGCCTTTCCACCTGGACCGGACGGGCGAACTCCTTACAGGGCGGGCGCGAAACCGTATTGAGCTGTACGCGCGTCGGGCGGATGTGGTTGACGTGCGCCGCGATGGCGGCAATCTCGGAAGGCGTGTCATTGATTCCCGCCAGCAGGAACACCTCCAACCATACAGGTTTGCCGAAGTGATGTGTGAATTCAGCCAGCCCGCCCACCATGTGGGCAAAGTCAATCTCCCAGGCCGGCCGGTTGATGGCGTGAAACAGGTGGTCGCTGCCCGCGTCCAGGGAGGGCAACACCAGGTCGGCAGGCAGGAGCGCGTCCCGAACCTCGGGCATCCAGAGCAGCGAGCCGTTGGTCAGCACGGCCACGGGTAGGGAGGTGATATCCTTGATACGCCGGATCACTTCGCCGATCCCGGCGTGCAGCGTCGGTTCGCCTGATCCGGCCAGGCTGATATAGTCGAGCTTGGGAGTCTGTGGCAGCTTTTCCCGCAGCTCCACCAAGATTTCTTCGATCGGAGCGTACTCCCGGCGCGCGGTCGTCTTGTGGGTGGTCCGTCCCAGCTGGCAGTAGATGCAGTCGTAGCTGCAGGTCTTGAAGGGTACCAGGTCCACGCCCAGCGACCGGCCCAATCGCCGGGAGGCCACCGGACCGTAGACGTGTCGGAAGCGCGCTCGGCTCATTGTTCACGCTCGCACTGCGGCGTCCCGCAGCGTTCATCCCGGCCGCAACAGGTCCGGCCCTCCCGCTCCAGTGAACACTCGGATGCCGCTCCCTTCAGGATGAAACCGCTCCCACCTGAGAGGACGCGGTGCAGCGGGCCGTGACAGGTCGGGCACTGCCGGAGCGGCTCCGCGGTGATGGACTGCCTGGTTTCGAATCGGCGTCCACAGGCCTCGCATTCGTATTCGTAGGTGGGCATGGCTCACACTCCCGCAGGTTTCAAGATTTCCGCGACCTTGTCGCGAAGGTCTTCAAAGAGGCTGCGATAGCGGGGAAGGGCTTCCACGATGAGATCGCCCCGGCAATAGGCTTCGGCGATGGCTCGGTCGTCCGGGATTTCGGCCAGCAGGGGAATCTCCTCGCGGTCGCAGAAAGCATGCACGCGGTCGTCGCCGATCCCGATGCGGTTAATGACGACGCCAAACGGCGTCGCCAGCTGCCGCAGCATCTCCACCGCCAGCGTCAGATCGTGGAGACCGAAGGGCGTCGGCTCCGTTACCAGCAGGACCAGGTCAGCGCCGCGCACTGCGGCAACCACCGGACAGGAGGCGCCAGGTGGCGCATCCAGAATCGCCGCCATGCCCGGACGCAGTTGGCGGCGCACCGCCCGAATCAGAGGCGTCGCCGTCGGAACGCCGATGTCCAACTTTCCCTGCACCAGTGTGATCGGGCCGGCCTGGCAGGTTGCGACGACGCCGATGCGGTGCGGCATTTCGCGGAGGGCATGGCGCGGGCAGATCATGGCGCATCCCCCGCAGCCGTGGCACAGCTCCGGGAACACCAGCGCCGTTGCACCGGCTACGGCGATCGCGTGGAAGGCGCACAAACGACTGCATGCGCCGCACCCGTCGCAGAGCGCCGCGTCGACCTGCGGAATCGGAATGGCGCATACCTCCTCCCGCAGCGTGCGGCCCGGCAGGAAGAGATGCGCGTTGGGCTCCTCCACGTCGCAGTCCAACAGCTGCACGGGAGCGCCCCACACGCTGGCCAGGTTGACCGCAAGGGTGGTCTTGCCGGTTCCTCCCTTTCCCGAAGCGATGGCCAGGATCATGAATCACTCTCTATGGCCCGCGACTCGTCGGCAGCTAGCAAGGAGGCTGCCAAGGCGCGGGTGCAGGGAGGCGCCTGAGACCTCATCACTACGTGCGCCCCCAGCTTCTGCCCCGCGTAATCGGCGATGATCGGGCACTTGGCCTTGAACAGGAACCAGAGCGGTGCCGGCACGTCGCTGAGCGTTTCAAAGTTCCCCTGGCCCTTGGCGACAATGAGATCGGCTGCGGCGAAGCGTTCCCGAAACGTCTCATTGCAGTCCGACAGAATCGTGCCGGGTGCGTCGGAG
Organism: bacterium; assembly: GCA_015075175.1. GTDB lineage: Bacteria > Hinthialibacterota > Hinthialibacteria > H5-UNCL2 > H5-UNCL2 > H5-UNCL2. Next base: position 68,446 of record JABTUV010000002.1, on the reverse strand, counting down.
CCGTTGTCGATGATCTCCACCATTGCTGCCAGTCCGGCCGCTTCGGCGTCCTCGCGCGTGGCGTCGTTGAGGATGGGGCCGCCCCGCACCGCCAGCGTGACGCGACCGGTGGGAAGTTGCTCGATCAGCAGCCGGTCCAGAAAGATTTCCCCCGCGTTGTCCGCCAGGTAAAGGATGCGTTCGGCGGCCGCCACGGCTTGGGGAAACTCTTCCAGGTTGCCCAGCAGCGGTTCGCGCCTTCCCTGCTCGATGGCGACGTACAGTTCGACATCCGAGAGGTTCGCGCACACGCCGAGGTCGATCACGTTGCCGGCGATCGCCAGCCGGACGGCCGCCCCCAAGGGGTCCGGGGAACCGCGAATCCCTCGCCGCAGGTCGGGAAGCAGGGACTGAACCAAGCGATTGAAACGCTGCTTCACCGCGCGATAGGGATCGGCGACGCCGGTAAGTTCGCGCAGGCGGCGATGGATGATCTGTCCCATGGCGGGCGGGCTCTGCGACAGATCCATCCGGGCAGCCAACCCAAGCGTTTCACGCAAGAGGTACTCGTGCGCGGAAACCTCGCTGCCGGCGAATCGGGCCGCCTCCAGCGCCTGCCGGACAAAGCATGGAATGCAATCAAGAAATGTCCGCATAGTTCTTCAGGCCCGATGCCCTGCCATGTCGGCGGACAGCAGCGGCCTCAATTGTCCCAGGCGCATGCGCTCCAGCGCCTCCTGCACCGACGGGGCATCGGAACTGAACACCCCGATGCGCGCAGCAGTCAGGACACGGAAAGCCTTGGGGCCGCAGTGGCCGGTCACCACGCAGCTGACGCCCAGTCGCACCGCTGTCTCCGCAGCCTGTATCCCCGCGCCTTGGGCGGCGTTCAAGTTCTGTTGGTTGTCGACGATCTCGAACGATTCCGTGTCCGTGTCATAGATGAGAAACTTCGGGGCTCGGCCGAACCGCCTGTCCAGCGGCGCAGCGAGGTCGTCACCCGTTGTTGTAAAGGCTACTTTCACACGCTTTGTCCTTCTTACTTCGCTGCCGCCGTCAGCAGCGTTTCCAGGTCCTCCAGCTCCGCTTGCAGATCCTCCTCGTGCTCAACTTCGTCCTGCAGGATCTGAAGAACGATGCTGTAGGTCACGGGATCCCTGCTCATCGTGAGACTGACGAGGTTCTTGTAGGTCGTGATGGCGCACTGTTCGCCCTTGATGTTCTGATCGAGGACGTCCTTCACGAAGGGGCTGTCGGGGGCGTCATATCCGCAATTGCTCTGGCTGTACCATTGCTCGGGCCGCGTGACCGGGGTCCCGCCCAGCTGAATGATGCGCAGCGCGAGCATGTCCGCATGACGAAGTTCATCGGCTGCGTGCTGGGTCAACTCCGCGATCACGGCCTCCTTCATCGGTCCCTTGACGACTTTCGCGCCGATCCAGTACTGGTAGTAGGCCAGCCATTCGTCGGCAAACGCCCGGTTGAGCAGCCCGATCAGTTGTTTCACGTCCATGTCGACAATCTCGATGCCCTTGGTTCCCATGTTGGCCTCCTTGCCTTGCGGCAGAGCTGTGGCGTTCAATCGGTGGTGCTTGGGGTTTCAAGCTCTCCCAAGCGCCGCTTGATGGAATCCAGTTGCGCCTGCAGGGCGTCCGCCTGGTTCTTCAGCGCCTGTTTTTCCAGTTGCGGATCGGGGAAGGGATAGGGCGCGAGATAGGCGCCGCGGCGCATCCAGCCGGGCAGGCCGGTCGCGAAGTACCCGTGGCGCCAGCCGCCGCCGCCAAATCCGCGGCCCCCTCCTCGTCCTCCCATTCCCCATCCACGTCCCGGCATGGCGTTGGCATAGCCGGGCACGCCGAATCCACCGCAGAATCCGGCGGCGCGACCGGTCCTTGGGCCGGCGCCCATCGGTCCCGTTCTGTCTCCTCCTGGCATGTTGGTTCTCCTTTCTCGATGCGCTCGTGCAAGCGATCGTCTGGTTCTCTTCCTCTCCCTGCGTCCCAGCATTGTCGTCAGCTGGCCTGTCGCGTCATGTTTGCGCCGCACTGCGGGCAGCGCTGCGCGAAACAAGGCTGCCCGCCGACGTGCGGTTCGCTGTATCCGCACTTTGGGCACACGCAGAAGCCGTTGGGGCCGGCCTCCAAGGGTCCACCCATGCGTCCGGCTCCCTGTCCTGCTTGCCGCCTTCGGCCGCGTCCCTGGCCTCGGCCTCCCCCGCGCCCCGTTCCCCCTCGCGCTCTTGCTTGCATTTCGTTTTCCTCCTGTCCCGGGCCGCGTCTGCGGCCTTGCCTTGTCTTGCCGCAACCTGGCATGGCGTAGTGGCGACTCCGCAGCGTGCCGGACAGCCAGGCGTCAATGATTTCGCGTAGGTCTCCCGCGACGAACGGGAAGACTCGGATGCCGTACGCCGCAATCAACGCCTGCATGGAGCGTGAAATTGCGCCACAGACGAGTGTGGCCACACCCGACTCGACCAGGCACACCGCGCGTTGGGCCGGCGGATCATCGGGGAGAGACTGCCGGGTCTCGGCGAGGATGCGGCCCGACTCGGCCTCGACGACATGGACCTCGTGGGCCACGTCGAAGACAGGCGCAATCCGGTTGTTCCAAGCCGCGAACGCTGCTTTCATCGCTGCGCGTCTCCGCCGAGTTTCGACGACATGCAGGTGCGATTGTCGTGCCAACCTGACGCGCTGGCGCAAGATGTTTCTAAGTAGTTGTTTGTGAGACAGTTAGACCGGGTCGTGGCAAGCGGCTGAGGCTGCCAAAGGGTGCATGTGTGCGACTCCGGCTGCGGTGCAGAGTCGCAGCAACGCTACTCTTTATGCCGCGAACGGGAACGTCCGTCCATGTTCGGGGGAATGATCGCCAGTTTCTTCATGCGACGGAAAAGGGTGCTCTTGTGGACTCCCAACTCGCGGGCGGCCGCCAAGCGGTTTCCGCCGTTGCGGGCCAAGGCGGTGCGAATCGCCTGGGCGTCCAGGAGGTCGCGCGCGCCCTGCATGTGCGACGTGGCCGCACGGGAGGCATAGTGCAGCGTCACCTCATCGGGCAGGTGCTCGACGCCGATGAAGTCGCCCTGACAGAGAATGAAGGCGCGCTCGATGGCGTTTTCCAGCTCGCGCACGTTGCCCGGCCAGTCGTGCGCCATCATCAGCGAGAGCGCTTCCGCGTCGACGCCCCGTATGGACCGTTGCTGTAGTCGATTGAAACGGGAGGTGAACTGCTCCACCAGGAGAGGGATGTCCTGCTTGCGCTTGCGCAGAGGAGGAAGCTCCACGCGAACCACATTGACTCGGTAGTAGAGATCCTCACGAAACAATCCACGACGCACGGCTTCCGCCAAGTCCTTGTTGGTAGCCACCACGACGCGCACGTCTGACTTCTCGGTACGCGTGGAGCCCAAGGGCTCGTAGCTCCGTTCCTGCAGTACTCGCAAGAGCCGAACTTGAAGGGCCGGGCTGATTTCTCCGATTTCGTCCAGGAAGAGAGTCCCCCCCCGCGCCAGGGCAAACCGGCCGGGTTTGTCCTTGGCGGCCCCGGTGAACGCTCCCGCTTTGTAGCCGAAGAGCTCCGATTCCAGGAGGGTGTCGGGCAACGCGCCGCAGTTAACGGCGATGAAGGGCCCGTTGCGGCGCGGACTCAGCGAGTGGATGGTGCGCGCCAGGAGTTCCTTGCCGGTTCCCGTCTCCCCCACGATCAGCACCGTGCTGGGGCTGGCCGCGATGGCGGGCAGGACCTCGAAGATGCGCTGCATCAGTGGGCTTCGACTGACCAACTCGCCGACCGTGAAGCGTCCTTGCAGTTCCCGACGCGGGATTCCAGCTCGGAAGATCGCGGAAAGTCTCCGCTCCGCCGACCACTCGGCCCTCTGCATTCCGCAAAACCGCGGTGGAAACGCTGACGGGGATGCGTGTGCCGCTGGCGTCGATGATGTATCCTGATTTGCCGATGATCGGCTTGCCGGAGGCAAGGGTCTCCCGCAGGGCGCATTCGGCCTCGCACATGCTGGAGCGGAAGACCTCGGAGCAGGGTCTTCCGATGGCCTCCCCGCGCGCAATGCCCGTGATCTCCTCGGCGGCTCGATTGAACGACGTGATGCGCCACTCCGCATCCACGGTGAAGACGCCGTCGGAGATGCTTTCCAGCACCGCGTCGGTCGGAGTCTGGGCGATGGGGAGTCTCGTGTGGCGCTTCAAATCCTCATCCTCCTTCCATCCGGGAAGGGCGGGTTTACCCGGCACGTCTGACGCCGAGAGATGCCCGTGGGTCGGAGTGGCAGGATACCTCATAGACGACCGACTTGTAAGGTGGATTTCGGTTTACCTCCCGCTGGCCCTGTGGCTGGAGACGCCCGACCTCTGGAAAGCTGCCGGACTGCAAGACAACCTCGGGCGCTGCAATTGCCTCCTTTTGCAACGCGGCGATAGAAGTTTGGCCCGACCACCAGTCTGCTCCTCCAACCGGCGGATCGCGACTTCGCAGTGCGACTCCCTGACAGCAGGAAATATCAAGAGGGTCTCGGGTCCGACTTTTCGGTGGTGGGGGAACCCGATGGAGAACTATAATAAATAAAATAAATCTTGCTTAATGGAAGAAGTACAAAAATATAAGTTCTTGCGGATCAAAGGATTATGGAGCGGGAGACGGGGTTCGAACCCGCCTCAGGACAGCACATAACTTCATATAAAGCGGGGTCTTGTGGCACTTCTCAGAAAGCCGTGTCGGCACCTACGTCGGCACTTGGAACGGGCAATTCCTGCTCGGTCACCTCGTTGCCTCCTGATCTCACAACAATCATCGCCGCTTGGCCGATTCTCCATCCGGCGATACGTGCCGGGATTCTGGCGATGGTTGGTGGCGCAGGAGAGATTCGACCGATCGAGAACAAGTGATGGGACGCCAGCGGGTTTCCCTTTTAGGTTCCCCCCTGCTGGGCTCTCGGACTGGAGGCTACCTTGTCCGGCTTTTCTCATTCTGGCTGCAAGAGACCGTCGGCGCACTGCCGCACGGGCTGGGCTTGCGCAGGTAGGGGGATGATCCCCAACGTCCGCTCGCTGCTTACCGCGGCACGAGAACCCATCGTCTATTCCGGTGCAGGCGTGGTTAAGACTAAATCCTCCGTTGGCGGTAATCTGCGCTAAGGGAGGTTGGCACCATCGACGCAAAGGCACTAGTCTAGATCAATGATTTCGATCCTGCGCCGCGCGCTCTTCCTGGTTCGTCTATCTGTTGGTCGTCGCTACCTGGCGGCGGCCGGTGGATCGGCGCATGGTCTTGCCCTGTGCCTGGGGAGCGATCATTTAGCCATCGAGCTGCCTCATGCCGACAACACGGATTGCGATGTTCCGTGCCCTGCGGCCGCCCAGCAGCGGCAGCCGCGTGAGACCATTACCGGGGAATCAGCGGCTGATTCTTGCGTCTGCACCGATATCCTGCTCTCCGAGGGCGAACACACCTCGTTGCAACCACGGCAGGATACCTCTCTCGTCGAGACGCCGCAGATTCCCGCAAGCCCGTTCGAATCTTGCCCGGCCGGCTGCCTGGATCCGAGTCCCCGGGTTCTCGCCGCGTCCGGCCATGCAAGACCCGTGGTTTCCTCTCTGTTGCTCTGCCTCAAGACCGTCATCCTCATCGCCTGAGCCTCCGCACTTCGTCCAACGATCCGCTCTCTTCAAACCGTGAGCCACGCTTGTCGTGCCCACAGAACTGCATTTGCGACGGAGGACCCAGTATGCGATTCGCAAGATACCTGTTCGTCCTGCCTCTGGCCCTGCTGGCAGGATGCGCGTCAATGGAAAGCACGCGCTACGAGGCCCGCTGGCCGGAACCGAGACCGCTCGGGCCGGTGCTTGAGCAGACACCGATTTCGGCGACCACCGAGCGACCGGCCTCGACTGGTCCACTCACGCTTCACGACGCGCTCTACCGGACGCTTGGCGCCCATCCCGCCCTGGTCGCCATCCGTCGCGAGGTCGCGGCACGGGAGGCCGAGGCGTTGCAGGCGGGCCTGCCGCCCAATCCCGAACTCGAGGCCGAGGTGGAAGACATCCTCGGCGGGCAGTCCGGCGAGCAGGATCTTGGCGGGGTGGAAGGCGCCGAAGGGACCCTGCTGCTCAGCCAGACCATCGAGCTGGCCGGCAAGCGCATGAAGCGCCGCCTGCTGGCCGAGGCGGAGGCCGATGTCGCCGCCTGGGATCTGGAAGCGCGGCGGCTGGAACTCGTGACGGAGACGCACGCCGCGTTCGTCGAGGTGCTTGCGGCGCAGGAGCGCGTCGAGCTGGCGGCGCGCTTGGTTGAAGTCGCCAGCCGCGCCCACGACACCGTCTCTCGGCGGGTGGAGGCGGGCAAGGTCTCGCCGGTGGAAACCCGCCGCGCGCGCGTGGCGCTGGAAACGCAACGCACGGACCTGGCGACGGCGAGCGAGGCGCTGGAAGCGGCAAGGCGCCGGCTGGCGGCCCAGTGGGGTGGAGAACCCGTATTCTCCACCGTCGCGGGCAACTTGGAACTCATGCCCCCGGCGCCCGAATTAGCCGTTCTGAACGACACGCTGGCGCAGAACCCGCAGTTGGCGCGCTGGGCAACGGAGATGGCCGCGCGGCGAGCCGCGCTGGCGCTGGCCGAGGCTCGCGCCGTTCCCGATCCGTCCATCGGCGCGGGCGCGCGCTACTACAATGAAACTGACAACCATGCCTTTGTTGTCGGGGTGTCCATCCCCTTGCCGCTCTTCGACCGCAACCAAGGCAATATCGCCGCCGCGCGGGAGCGACTGGCGGGGCCGAGGCCAGAAGAAGCAGCGGTCGCGCGCAGCCTCTCGGCAGCAACAGCCGGACGCGTACGGCCGGCTTTCCACCGCGTGGCGCGAGGCGGAGCGGCTGCGGGACGACGTCATCCCCGAAGCGCAGTCGGTGTATGACGCGCTGCTGGAGGGCTTCTGGCTGGGCGAGTTCGATCTCGTCAGCGTGCTGGACGCGCAGCAGCGCGTCTTTGAACTGCGCGGCCGCTACCTGGAGGCGCTGACGGCCTACCAGCAGGCGCTCGCCGAACTGGAAGGCCTGATCGGCGCGCCGCTGGAGACGTCCCACGGGGACGCCACCGATCCATCTACTGACAACAAGGAGATGCAACCATGAAGAGAGTCCTGATTTTTCGACGGCAGTCGTCCTGCTGGCGGGCGGTGTTGCCGTCATCCTGGGCAACGACCTTCCGGAACGGTGGACCGGACGGATATCTGCCGCGCCCGTGCCGGAGCGCCATGAGGAGCACGCCGCGACGCCCGAAGCGCACCTCCACGACGCCGGCGAGAAAGGCCACGAAGAGCACGCCGGAACGCCGGAAGGCGCGCACGAGGAGCATGCCGAAGGGGAAGGCGAACAGGTCGTCTCCCTTCCGGGCAACGAGTTGGGGCGCCTCGGCATCCGCATCGCCGAAGCCACCGCCGGAACGCTGACGACCCACGTGGAGTTTCCGGGTGAAGTTCGACTCAACGAGGACGCGTTGATTCACGTCGTGCCCCGAATCGGCGGGATTGTCCGAGAAGTGCGCGCCACCCTGGGAGACCGGGTCCGGCAGGACGATGTCCTGGCCGTGCTGGAGAGTCGCGACCTGGCCGACCTGAAGGCGGAGTACTTGGCCGCGCGCGAACGCGTCGAGCTGCGCCAGGCGACCTTCGAGCGCGAAAAGGAGCTCTTCGAGAAGCAGCTGACCCCGGAGCAGGACTACCTCGAAGCGCGTCAGGCCGTGCGCGAGGCGCAGATCCAGATGACCGCGGTGGAGCAGAAGCTGCATGCCGTCGGTTTTGCGGAGAAGTACCTCAAATCGCTCCCGAGCCATCCCGATGCCGCCTTGACGCTCTACGACCTCACCGCCCCCGCGGATGGAACCATCATCGAAAAGCACATCACGCGCGGCGAGGTCCTCGAGGAGACGAGCCAGCCCTTCACCATCGCCGACCTTTCCACCGTGTGGATCGACCTGAAAGTCTACCAGCGCAACATCCCGCAGGTGCGACGAGGCCAGACGGTGCGCATCACGGCCGGGGAAGGCGTCGAGCCGAGCACGGGTGTGATCAGCTATATCGGTCCGGTGGTCGGCGAGGAGACGCGCACCTCACTCGCGCGCGTGGTTCTGCCCAATCCGGATGGCCGCTGGAGGGCGGGGATGTTTATCACCGGGCAGGTCGCTGCCGGCAGGACGAGCGTGCCGGTGGTCGTGCTCAAGACCGCCATCCAGACAATTGAAGACCGCCGCGTCGTTTTCGTGCGGTCCGATGAGGGATTCCACCCGCGAACGGTGCAACTGGGCCGCGAAGACGCGGACCAGATGGAAGTTCTCGAAGGTCTCCAGCCCGGGCAGCAGTATGCGGCAACCGGGGCGTTCATCCTGAAAGCGGAGCTGGTCAAGGGCAGTATCGACCCCCACGCCGGCCACTCGCATTAAGGAGACTGCCGATGCTACCCTTCCTGCAAGCCATCCTTAAAGCCCGCTGGCTCATGATCGCGCTCGGCGCGCTTGTGCTCGTCGGCGGTTGGTGGAGCTACCGCCGCCTTCCCGTCGACGCCCTGCCGGACGTCACGCCCGCGCTGGTCCAGGTGTTTACCGTCACCGAAGGTCTTGCGCCCGAGGAGGTCGAAAAGTTCGTCACCTATCCCATTGAAAGCGCGATGAACGGCCTGCCACTCATCGACCACATCCGCTCTGTCTCCAATTTCGGGCTCTCCGTCGTCAACGTCTACTTCGAGGACGGGACCGACATCTACTTTGCGCGGCGGGTCGTGGGCGAGCGTCCTCACCGAAGCGCGCGAGCAGATTCCCGAGGGTTTCGGAGACCCGCAGATGGGACCGATCACCACGGGCATGGGGCAGGTGCTGTTCTACCGGCTCGAAGACGCCAGCGGGCAGTACGACCTCACGAACTGCGCACCATCCAGGACTGGATCATCAAGTACAACCTGCAGACGGAAAAGGGCGTCACCGAGATCCTCTCGCTGGGCGGCTTTGTGAAGCAGTTCAGGTGCAAATCCGTCCCGACGATCTCCTGCGCTACAGGCTCACGATCCACGAAGTGGTCGAGGCGGTCGAGGCCAACAACTCCAACGTGGGCGCGCAGTTCATCGTCAAGAACGCGGAGCAGTACATTGTGCGCTCCATCGGACTGGCGGAAGACATCGAGGATCTGGAGACCATCGTGCTCAAGACGGTCGACGGCACGCCGGTGTACCTGCGGCAGGTCGCGGGCGTGGTCGTGGGCGGCGAACTGCGCCAGGGTCTCGCGACCGCCAACGGAAAGGGTGAGGCGGTCGTGGGCATGGTGCTCAAGCTGATTGGTACCAATACCTCGACCGTGATCGAGCGCGTCAAGGCGCGCATGGAGGCGATCAACCAGATCCTGCCCGAAGGCGTGCGCGTGATCCCCTACTACGATCAGGCGACGCTCGTGAGCAACGTGGTTCATACCGTCACCGACGCGCTCCTCCAAGGCATCGTGCTCGTGGCCATCGTGCTGCTCGTCTTCATGGGCGGACTGCGGCCGAGCCTCGTGGTCGCACTTTCGATTCCCTTCTCCATCCTGTTCGCCTTTCTCCTGATGAAACTCCTCGGCATCTCGGCCAACCTGATGTCGCTGGGCGGGCTGGCGATTGCCGTCGGGATGATGGTCGATGGCACCATCGTGATGGTGGAAAACGTGGACCGGGTGCTACGCGAAAGCGACCCGGCAGAACCGCGCGTCCACGTGGTCGCGCGCGCGTGCGCGGAGGTGGGACGTCCCATTCTGTTTGCCATCACCATCATCATCCTCGTGTTTCTGCCGCTGTTCACGCTGCAGGGAGTGGAGGGCAAGACCTTCCGTCCGCTGGCGTATACCGTTTCGCTGGCGATGCTCGGCTCGCTGCTCTTTGCCATGCTCTTGGCGCCGATTTGCGCCCATCTCTTCATGCGACGCCCTCGACGCGCAGCGGGCCGGGAGAAGCCGGCGGGCGAACACCTCGTGGTGCGGCTCCTGCTCATGCCTTACCGCCCGATCGTTCGGCTGTTCGTGCGCTGGCGCGTGCTCGCGGCGGCCCTGGCGCTGGCCATGTTGGCGCTCGGAGTGGTGATTTTCCCCGGCTGGGCTCCGAGTTTCTCCCGCGCCTGAACGAGGGCGACCTCCTGATTCGCGCCACCATGGCGCCCTCCATCTCCCTGGAGGAGGCGGGCAACACCATGACGCGCTTTGAAGAGGACATGATGAGGCAGTTCCCCGAGGTGCGGCAGATGGTCACGCGCGTGGGCCGCGGCGAGGTCGGTGCGCACGCCGACCCGGTCAACAGCGCGGAGATCTTTGTCCAGCTTGCGCCGCAGGACGAGTGGACCCGCGCGGATTCACCCGAAGAGCTGATGGCGATGATGAGCGAAGCCTTCGCGGACTATCCCGGCGCGCAGTTCAACTTCACCCAGCCCATTGCCGCCGCCGTCGACGAGCTGCTGACGGGAACCAAGGCCGAGCTGGCCATCAAGCTCTTCGGCCCGGACACCGACGTGTTGGCCGCCAAGGCCGAGGAGATCGCCAACGTCATTCGCGAGGTGCCCGGCGCGGCGGACGCAGAAGGACCAGGTGACAGGAACCCCGCAGGTCCGCGTGCGCATGCGTTACGACCAGCTGGAGCGCTACGGTCTGAACGTGCGCGATGTGCAGGAGGTGGTGCGCGCGGCGGTGGGCGGCGAGCTGGCGGGGCAGATTTTTGAGGGTGTCCGCCGTTTCGACATCGCCGTCTGGTACCATCCGGAGCATCGCACGACGGTGGAAGCCATCCGCCGCATTCTGATTCCCGGTCCGGGCAGTCTTCGCGTGCCGCTGGAGGACGTCGCCTTTGTCGAGGAGATCGTTGGCCCGCGGCAGATCACGCGGGAGAACAATCAGCGGTTCATCACGGTGCAAACCAATGTGCGCGGGCGCGACATCGGCTCGTTTGTCGAGGCCGGCCAAGAGGCCATTGCGCAAGAGGTGGACCTACCGCCCGGATACCTGGTGACCTGGGGCGGGCAGTTCGAACTGCAGCAGGAGGCCAATCGGCGGCTCGCCATCGTAGTACCCGTCACGCTGCTGCTCGTCTTTCTCCTGCTCTTCAGCAGCTTCAACTCGATGCGCAACGCGCTCTTGATTCTCCTGAACATTCCACTCGCGCTGGTGGGAGGCGTGGTCGCGCTATGGCTGACGGGGCTGAATCTTTCGGTTCCTTCGTCGGTCGGGTTCATCGCGCTGTTCGGCATTGCGCTGGAGAACGGCATGGTGCTCGTCACGTATCTCAATCAGCTTTTGCGCGATGGTGTGCAGATGGACGAGGCCTCGGTGCGGGGCGCCTGCCTGCGCCTGCGTCCCGTGCTGATGACAGCGTTGACCACGGCGCTCGGACTCCTGCCGCTCCTGTTTTCGCACGGTACGGGCAGCGAAGTGCAACGCCCACTGGCAACGGTGGTGGTTGGAGGGTTGGTGAGTTCCACCATTCTGACGCTCCTGGTCCTGCCCGCGCTCTACAAGTGGTTCAGCATCGCCCCGGAGAGGAAGTAAGCTCAACAGACGGAGGATACCATGCTCACGATCGACGAGATCAATCAGGACCGGGTCGTCACGATGACGGCTTGCGGCAAACTGACGAACGAAGACTATGAGCGCGTGCTGCCGGTGCTGGAGGAGATGTTCGAAGCGCACGGGAAGACGCGCTTCTTCATCAAGCTTCAGGATTTCGCGGGCTTCGAGGCAGAGGCCGTGTGGAAGGACCTGCGATTCGATGCCGGGCACATGAAGGACTACGGACGCATCGCCGTGGTTGGAGACCGGAAATGGGAGGAGTGGGGAACCCGCTTCTCTGGCCTGTTTTGGCGCGCCGGTAAAGTTCTTCTACAAGGACGGAATGGATGAAGCGTGGAACTGGGTGAATCAGCGGGGAGTCGCATCATGAAAATCGTGATCGCCTACATCAAGCCGCACAAACTCTCGGCCGTCACCACGGCCCTGCACCAGATCGAGGCGCTGTCGGGCATGAGCGTCGGCGACGTGCGCGGCTTTGGCCGCGGGCGCGCGCGCAATGCGCCCCACCGCGTGGTCGAGGATCTGGTCGACTACGTTCCGCACGCGCGCGTGGAGGTCGCCTGCGAAGACGAGCGAGTGGTGGAGGTGGTTTCCGCCGTCGAAGCAGCCGCCCACACGGGTCTGCGAGGCGATGGCAAGATCTACGTCCTCGAGCTGGTTGGGGCGGTGCGCATCGAAACCGGGGAGCGTGGGGAAACGGCGGTGTGAACCGGTGCAGCGCGCGGAAATATGGAGAATGGCCCGGTTCCTGGCACCGTGCTTCGAGGAGACCGGACTCGGTTCCGTTGGAGTCGCCGTCTCCGGAACGCGGATCCTACTCTATGCCAGGGAACCCGCGGACCGGGTAGCTGCCGCGGGGCAGGTTGGAGGTGCATCATGAAGCGACGATCCGACTATAGAGTAGAAGGACTCGACTGTGCGGAGGAGGTCGCCATCCTGCGCCGGGAGATCGGCGGACTGCCCGGGGTGGTCGATCTGGAATGTGATGTGCTCAATGCCCGGATGAGCGTCGAGTACGACCCCGAGGCAGTCGACGAGGCGCGGATCGTATCCGCCGTCAACGGTACCGGCATGAGGGCCTCGCCATGGCAAAGGCGAGCCGAGAAGGCGCAGGGCTCGTTCTGGGAGCGGCATGGTCGCCTGGTGATGGCCATCGCCAGCGGTGCCTTGCTCGTGGCGGGATTCGTTACCCATTGGATGCTGCACGGCAGCCTGATGGATGCCTTTGCCGGAGACGGTACGGAACAACACGCGTTTACCCTGTCGGCGGTTCTGCTTTACGTGGCCTCGGTGATTGCCGGGGCTTGGTACGTCGCGCCCAAGGCTGTCCAGGCCGGGCGACGACTGCGACCGGACATGAACTTCCTCATGGTGGTCGCCGTGATCGGCGCGATGGCAATCGGCGAGTGGTTCGAGGCGGCGACGGTAGCCTTTCTGTTTGCCGTGGCACTGCTCCTGGAGCACTGGAGCGTTGAGCGGGCGCGGAACGCGATCGGCGCGCTGCTGGATATTTCACCGCCCACGGCGCGGTGCGTCTGCCCGGATGACGGCGACGCTCATGAAAAGCCCGTCGAGGATGTGCCGCTCGGTGCGACGGTGATCGTCCGGCCGGGAGAACGCATTCCTCTGGACGGCAAGGTGACCAAGGGCGAGTCCACGGTCAACCAGGCGCCGATTACCGGGGAATCGATGCCCGTGGCCAAGACGCCCGGGGACGAAGTCTATGCCGGCACGATTAACCAGGACGGGGCGCTGGAGTTCCAGACAACGAAACCGGCGTCGGACACCACCCTGGCTCGAATCATCCACATGGTTGAAGGCGCACAGACTCGCCGGGCCCGAAGTGAACAATGGGTGGATCGGTTCGCCGTTTACTACACGCCGCTCATGATGTTCCTGGCCATTGCCATCGCGGTGCTGCCGCCGCTTCTGTTTTCGGCATCCTGGTCAGAATGGATCTATCGCGGCCTGGTGATGCTGGTCATCGCCTGCCCGTGCGCACTGGTGATCTCCACCCGGTGAGCATTGTCTCGGCACTGACGGCTTCGGCCCGAAGCGGCGTGCTCATCAAGGGAGGCGTCTACCTTGAGGCGATGGGCCGGCTGCAAGCCCTGGCTTTGGACAAAACGGGAACACTCACCTACGGCCGGCCGGAAGTGCAACGGGTTCTTCCCCTGAACGAGCATACGGAACGGGAACTTCTGGAGCTTGCCGCAGCGCTTGACGGCAATAGCGAGCACCCCTTGCGCGGGCCATTGTGCGTAAGGCGCGCGAGGCCGGCATTCAGCCGGCAGCGGCCGAAGGATTTCAGGCGGTCCGGGGGAAAGGCGCGGAAGCCAGCCTGAACGGGCGGAAGTACTGGATCGGCAGCCATCGCTTCATGCACGAAAAGAACCAGGAAACGGATGAGGTACATTCGCGGACGCTGGAGTTGGAGGATGCCGGCCACACGGTTGTCGCCGTCGGCAACGATACCCATGTCTGCGGACTGCTCAGCATCGCCGACCGCATGCGAGCCGACGTTCCCCGGATCATCGAGGCGATCAAGCAAGCCGGGGTGAAGATGGTCGTGATGCTCACCGGCGATAACGAGGGCACGGCCCGTGCTATCGCGGCCGAGGCGGGCATCGAGGAATTCGGTCCGAACTGCTGCCCGAGGACAAGGTCGAGGCCATCGGTCGACTGGTGCGCGAACACAAACATGTGGCCATGGTGGGCGACGGCATCAACGACGCCCCGGCCATGGCGGCGGCGACCTTCGGCATCGCCATGGGTGCGATGGGTACAGACGCCGCCTTGGAGACGGCCGACGTGGCTGATGAGTGACGACCTGTCTCGTTTGCCCTGGTTGATTCGCCACTCGCGGCGGACGCTTGGCATCATCAAGCAGAATATCGTATTCGCTCTGGGACTGAGCTCCTGTTCATTATCCTGACACTGCTCGGGATGGCCTCGCTCTGATGGCCATCGCCGCCGACACGGGCGCCACGCTGCTCGTTGTCTTCAACAGCCTGCGATTGCTGCAAATCCACAGATAGAGCGGTGGGGTGGGTCGCCCTCAAGATAGTGGCCGCAAAAGGATGATCAGGCATCCGGCCAGCGCAGCTTCAGCAGTCTCCCCCTTCACCCCGTGCATCGAGTTCACGGTGCGGTGTAAATCAACCACACACCGCCCAGGAGTACCAGCACCCCGCAGATCTGCTTTAGCAACACCGCGCCCCTGTTGCGTTCGTTCCAGTTCAGATAGCGCTGGACGACCTCGGTGAAGGTACCGGCCAGTACGATCACCGAACAATGCCCCAGGCCATACACCGCCAGGAGCAGCACACCGTAAAGAAAGTTGTTGGCGCCGAGCTTGAACGTGACGCCGAGCATCGGCGCCATGTAGGCAAAGGTGCACGGCCCCAAGGCGATGCCGAACACAAGGCCGAGAATAAAGGCGGCCAGCATCCCGCGGCGCTTGATGCCGACATTTCCCGGACCCGAAAACGGCAGCGGGACCACCCCGAGCAGGTGCAAACCGACGACGAAGAAGATGATCGCCACGAAATAGTTGCCGTACCTCCCCACGTCGCCCATCATGCGTCCCGCCAGCGCGGTGATCACACCGATGGCCGCAATGGTGAGAAGAATCCCGACGGCAAACAACGAGCTGATGTAAAAAGCGCGGCGCGTCGAGATGCGCCCCTGCTCGTCAATGAACCCCACGATCAGCGGGATGCTGGCCAGGTGGCAGGGGCTCAGGATGATGGAGAGCACACCCCAGATGAAAGCCGCCGAAAGCGCGACCACCGGAGAGCCTTCCACCGCGCGGGTCAGAGACGTGAACAGTTCCTGCATGAGATACTCCTGTGAAAGACGGTGGTGCTAGAATTGAACGTCCAGTTCCACCCATTTCGCCAGAATGTCCTCCTTGGAGAAGAACCCCTCGTGGCGGAACAGTTCGTTGCCGTCGGCGTCATAGAAGATCTGGGTCCGGGATCACGCGAATCCCATACTCCTGGCCCGCCTCCCGGTTTTCCCAGACGTCAATGAACGTTACGTCGAAACGTCCCTGGTACTCCGTTTTGAGTTCCTCCAGGATGGGGGCCATCATCTTGCAGGATGCACACTTGCCCGCGCCCAGATCGACCAGCCGGGGGAGGGCCACGTTCACCAAGGGACTGGCCGCCGCCAGTGCGGCCGTCGCCGCATCGACCGACGCGGCTTCGGGGCCGGTTGTAGTCGCGGCAATCGCAGCACCATCGCCGCTACCCGATGTCTCAGTTTTGTGACCGGATGAATTCTTCGCATAGATCGCCAGTCCGACCACTACGGCCAGTGTGATCACGACCACCGCCTTGACGATTCCTCCCGGTGTCTGCCTTGTCTCGCTCATGATATCGATCCTCCGTTCGTAATACTTGATGAAATCATCGACGCCGCAGGCCGCAGTTACGGCCGCAGTTCTCTCGCAGTGCGCCGAGCTTGGCGCGATACGCCGCAACCAGCGTGTCCACTTCCTCCCGCATCGGCTTGACGGGAATGAGGTCCACCACCTCTTCCGCCGACAGACCGGAGTCGCGCATCGTCGCGACGACCCCACAGCATCTTGTCCAGGGCTTCCAGCGCCTGCCTGCCGTCCAGTCCGAAAGCCTCGCCCAACTTTTCAGTTCCCGTACAGTTGCGGCCAGAAGTACGTGGGTCCCATCGCCGCCAGTACGGCATAGACCTCCAGTTGGTCCTCGGGAACCCCAGGTACGCACCGAGGGGGGCCAGCAGGCGCTCCACCTGCTGCCGCGCGTCCGCCGGCAAACTCGCAGCGAAGGCCACGGGATTGAAGCCACGCCCGACCAGCGAAGGGGCATTGGGAATCACGCGCGCGATGCGCGAGAAGCCGCCCAGCATCTCCGAGAGCTTCGCGATGGTGAACTTGGGCGCCAGTGAAACGAGGATCGCGTCACTTGCGAGTGCGTCCCTGATCGCGGGCGCGACGTCCTTGATGGCCGGCGGGTGCACGGCCAGAAACACGAGGTCCTGGTGCACCGCCGCCGACACTTCAGCGACCACGTTGACGTCTCCGCAAACCGATCGCAGCAACTCACCGGCTGCCGGATCGATGTCGCTGGCAACGATGCCTACCGGCAGCGTCCCCGCTTTCGCCCAGCCTCCCACCAGAATTCTCGCGACGCGCCCTGCTCCCACGAAACCTACGCTGCATGCAGACATGATGGCCCCTTCCCTGATTGCCCCGCTCCGCAATACCCGGTTCGGATACCCGGCCCGGTCTATCCGTTCTATCGTGCAACAATGCCGGCCAGTTCATGACGCGGCGGCCGAGATTTCCCGCCGTGTCCGTGCCGAAGTCGTCCTCGGCAATCGAGTCGTTCTGATTCCACAGGGTCGCCCCGACGCGTGACGAGGGCTGTCCGTCCCCGACGATGATCATGTCCTGGCACATCAATGCGGTCTGGATGGAGCGAATCGTCAGCTCCCTGGCCGCCGTTGCGCGCGCTGCCGACCGCCAAGACTCCGGCGACCTTGTTGCGCAGCTTGAACTTGTCCGAGCGAAACGCGCCGCAACGGTCCAGGAAGGCCTTGCATAGCGCGCTCATGTTGCCGAAATAGACGGGCGAGCCGACGATGATGCCGACCACGGCGGGATCCCCCAGTCGCTTCGCCAGGTCGGGGAAATCGTCCCTTTCTCCATCGCGCAGCGGCTGGCCGGCGGCCAGCTGTGCGGGGATGCTGAGCCCCGCGAGTTCGATCAACTCCGTCTGCAGCTCCGGAGTTGTTCCCGCGCGGCGTCCAGGCACAGGCGCAAGGCGGCAGACGTGGTCTTTCCCTTGCGGGGACTACAGCAGACGCCGATGATGCGGTGCTTGGCTGGGGTCGCCTGCCCGAATGCCGTTCCGCCCAGTGCGCCCGCGACCACGGCCGCACCTGCGGCGCTCATCAACTCTCTCCGTCCGATTGTCTGTGGCATGATCCGTCCCTCCCTGCCAATCTGGTCTGTCTGTGTCTTCACCCTCGGGCGGTCCATGACTTGCGGGCAACCCGGGGCCTTCGTCTTGCCTCAGTTCAGCAGCGCCTTCAACTCCTCCAGCGACGGGACCTTCCCGACCGCCTTGACGACGCCATCCACGGCCAGTCCCGGCGTCATCATCACGCCGAACTTCATGATCTCGCTGATGTCGGTGATCTTCTCCCTCGTCGTCGAGCCTGGCTCCTTCGGCCGCGGTCGCGTCCGCCAGCTTCTTGCACCGGGGCATCCCGTGCCCAGAATCTGAATCTTCATGTTGTTGCCTCCATTTGAATGGTTCTATGAGATGTGATGTCGTAGAAACACGGCATCAGAAACAGCGCGACAAGCATCTCCATCAGCAGGCCGCCGATGGCGGCGGCGGCCATGGGCTGGAGCATGTCGCCCCCCGCCTCCAGAGCCAGCGCGAGCGGGATGAATCCCACCAGGATGGCGATGGTGGTCATCACGCGGGGGCGAAGGCGAATCTTGGCCGCATCGAGGACCGCGTCCCGGGCCGACATGCCGCCCCTTGCCCTCAACTCGTTGGCGAAGGTCAGCAGCAGCACGCCGTCGTTGACGGTCGCCGCGACGACGACGAGAACGCCGATAATGACCGTTGCGCCGAGCGGCAGGCCGGTCGCGAGCATGATGAACACGAGGCCCGCCAGGCAGAAGGGAACGCTTCCCAGAATGAGCGCCGGCAGCCTCAAGCTATTGAACTGCACGGCCAGCACAATGAACGAGAAGAAGATCGCGAAAACCAGAATCGCCAGCAGGGTCCGCTTCATTTCCGCCATCATCTGCGCCTGACCGCCATAGGTGAAGTCGTAGCCGACGGGCCGGTCCATGCTCGCCAGGGAAGCCTGGAGTTCGCCGAGCGCCTGGCCGACACTTACGCCGGCGGCGTCGCCCCGCACGACCACCTCTTTGACCTGGTCCTCGCGCACGATCTCGACCGGTCCGACGGCCTGGCGCACTTCGGCCACGTCCTTCATGCGCAGGTATCCGCCCTGCGCGCACTTGAGCGGCAGATTCTCCACGTCGCGGCGCGCGATCATTTTGCTTTCGGGGATCATCACGCGGATGTTGTAATACTCGTCGCCGTCGCGGAGGCGCGTGGCCACCGCCCCGGTGATAAGCGACCGCATCGTATCCGCGATGTCGCCGATGGAGACGCCCAGTTCCGCCGCCCGCGCCCGGTCCACTTGCACCCGGTACTCGGGCTTGGTCATGTCCATCGAGACATAGACGTTGGTGAAGTGCTCCAAGCCGTTCATGGCGCCGGCCGTCTGACGGGCAAGATCGTACAGCCGCTCGATGTCCTGTCCCTTGATCTTGACCTCGATGTCCGCGTCGCCCAGCTTGCGGATGCCCTTGATCTTGCTCTGCATGACCATCGCATTGCCGCCGGGGACGGGTATCTTGCCGACCATCGGGCGAAGGTAGTCGATATACTCCTGCGTGCTCATGTCGCGGGCGTGCCGGGGGACCAGCTGAAGATTGAGTTCGCCTTCGTTGGCGATCTCGTAGGTATAAAGCCCCCAGACCTTCCCGCCGGACAGGGTGAACAGGCTTTGGATGCGTTCGTCCTGTCCGATCTCCCTCTCAATCCGGGCAAACACCTTGTCGGTCTCGGCCAGCGACGCGCCGGTCGGCAGTTTCACCTTGACCATGATGCGCCTGTCATCCATCTGCGGCAGGAACTCGCTTCCCATGCGCCCTGCCAGCAGCACGGCCAATGCGAGAACGGCCACGAACGCGGCAATCACGACCCACCGTGCACCGAGCGTTTTCAGCGTCCAACCATAGGCCGCCGTCACGCGCTCAAAATGCGCTCAAAGCGAGATACCCTGCGCCGCCGCTCCGGTTTGCCACACCAGCGCCGTGATCATCGGCGTCACGGTGACCGCCATGACCAGGCTGATCACGACGATGCCCGCGATCACCAGGATCAGCTCACGGAACAGAAGGCTGACAAGCCCCGGGACCAGCAGAAACGGCACGAACAACGCTAGAAAGGAGAGCGTGGCGGCCACGATGGCCGGTCCGATTTCCGATGTCGCGTCGACCACGACCGCGTTGATCGGGTCTTCGGGCCGGTCGTGCCGCCTCCGCGTAATCGTCTCGATGACGACGATGGAGTTGTCGACCAGGACGCCGATGGCGATCACGAGACCGCCGAGAGAAAAGATATTGAGGGAGAACCCGGACAGCTGCATGAGGCCGAAGTTCAGGATCAGCGTCAGCGGCAGCGCCAGTGCGATGACAAGCACCTGCCGCAACGAACCCAGAAAGAGCCAGACGATCAGGATCACGAGAATGGCCGCTTCAATGGCGGCGTTGCGCACCCCCGCCAGCGCGGCGCTGACGTAGTCGGCCTGGTTTTCCACCATGCCCATCCGCACGCCTTCCGGCAGCGCCGGCGCCAGTTCCGCGAGACGCCGGTTTACGGCCTGAGCGACCTCGACCGTGTTCGCGTCGGCCTGCTTGAGCACGGAGAGCCACGCAGGGATTGCCGTCCAGGGCGCGTGACGACGCGAGCCTCTTCGTGCGAATCGAGCACCTCGGCCACGTCGCGCACGTAAACCTTGGCCTGGCCTCGCGCGCAGCACGTCGCGGATTTCATCGAGCGACTGGTACTTGCCCATGGTGCGGGCGATGATTTCTGGCCCGACCGTGACGCGGCGCCGAACTGTTCGACGTTCTCTTCCCGCAGTCGGGTCAGTACGTCGGCCAGTCCGATGCCGTATTTTCCAGTGCGCGATGGGATCCAGATGCACGCGGATTTCCCGTTTGAGTCCGCCCACGATCTCGGTACCCGCCACGCCGGGAACCGCCAGCAGCTGGTCCTGCAGCCATTCATCGACCCAGGTGCGAATCTGCACGAGGTCCCAGTCGTCGCTGGCGACGGTGAGCCTGCACGATGGGCAACTGCGAGGGGTCCGCCTTGATGACGACCGGCGGGTCCATGTCTTTGGGCGCTTCGCGCGCCACGCGCGCCATGGCCGCGAGCGCATCCTGATACGCCACGTTCACGTCCACGCCGTACCTGAAATTGGCCTGCAGGGTATACATGCCTTCGATGGACGAGGACTCAGGTAGTCCAGGTCGTCCACGGTCGCCATCTGCCGCTCGGGGATCGGCGATGCTCTTGTCGATCTCCTCCGCGTGGCCCCTCCACCAGATATGCACCTTGATCATCGGTGGGTAATGTTGGGCAGAAAGTCTACCGGCAGCCGCAAGAGGCCATACACCCCCAGGACCACCAGCGCGACCACGATGGCGCTGGTAGCAAGACGGCGATGGACCGCGTAGTGGGTCAGTCTCATTGTGGGCGCTCCCCGCTGCCGGCCGGCTTTCCCGCGCCCTTGGGCGGACCGGGCAGGCGGATCCTCTCCGCGCCGTCCTTCAGTTTCTCCTGGCCGGCCGTGATCACCTTCTCACCTGGCTCGATTCCAGAAAGGATCTGGATGCGCCCGCCCTCCTCGATGCCTGTTTGCACCTTGCGCTGCACCGCCTTACCCTCGGCGGCGATGAAAACCACCTCCGCCGGCGGGCGTGACGACGACCGCCTGGACCGGTACGGCGACGGCATCAGCGACGGATTCGACGATCAAACGGACGCGCCCGAACATCCCCGGCGCGAGGTTTGCATCGTCCTTGACCGCAAGCTCGACGGTTCGCGTTCTCATCCGCGGGTCGAGCTCGGGATAGACACGCACCACCCCGGCCGACAGCGTCACGCCGGGAAGAGCATCCAGTCCAATCTCCGCCTGCATTCCTGGCTTCACGGCGCCCGCCTGCGCTTCGGGGACCGCGCAGCGGACCACCAGCGAGTCCAGGTCGGCCATTTCCAAGAGCGGCGCGCTTCATGGCGGCGGGCATGTCGCCCTGGCGAACCAGAACCGCGGTGATGGTTCCGGCGAAGGGCGCGGCGATGATGCATTCCGCGAGGCGCGCGCGGGCCAGCTCGAGTTTGGCCTCCGCTTCCTTCACGGTTGCTTCCTGCACCGCGATGGCGGTGCGCGTCGAGCCGCTTTCGAGCATCTCCAGCTGCTGCCGAGCGGCGGAGAGTTTGGCCTCCGCCGCGGTTCGCTTGACGCGCGCCTTCTCCAGCTCTTCGCCCGCCAGAGAACCCTTTCCAACCAACTGCGCGATGCGCTCGAAGTCGTCCTTCTCATACGCCGCGCTCTCTTCCGCCTCGCGCACGCTCTGTCGCGCCTTCTCGATCTCCTCGGGCCGCGTACCCGCGCGCAGGTCGGCCAGCTTGGCCACCGCCACCGCCAGCGCCGCCTCGGACGCCTTGACTTCGGCCCGGTACATTTCCCGGTCGATCTCGACCAGCTTCTCTCCCGCCTCGACGCGGTCGCCCTCGCGCCATGGGCAGAAGCCGATCGGGCCTTCGACCATGGAGCTGATGCGCACGGCGTTGACGGACACGACCTCGGCGGTCAGGTCGATGCCGCGCGTCATCGTGCTGCGGGTCGCCGCTTCGATGGAGACCAGCGGCAGCTTCTTCTGCGCCCTGCCGGCGGGGTGCTCGCAGCTCCGCCGCCGCAGCCCGAGACCACCAGGAGGGAGAGAAGGCCGGCGAACCCTGCCGCACGCGCAGCCGAATCCTCGTGTCGCGTCCTTCACGGAAATCCATGCTCGGATCATTCCACTTGCCCCCCCATCGCCAGTTCGAGTTGCGCGCGCGCCACGGACAGGTCGGCCAGCGCCTGGTAGTAGTTCGTCTCCGCCAGGAGCAAAGCCGCCTGCGCGTCCAGCACGTCCACGATGGCGCCCTTGCCGACCGCATACTTCTCCTCTTCGATGCGCAGGCTCTCGCGCGCCTGATCGATGGCCGACTGCAGGGTGCGAACGCGCTCGCGCGCCGAGGAGAGATTGGCGAGCGCCGTCTCCACTTCAAGGCGGACCTGCAACTCGAGCTTGCGCAGCCGCTCCTGGGCCGCGCCCAGCCGGGCGCGTTCCTCATTCACGCGCGCCTCAATGCGCCCGCCCTGATAGAGAGGGACCTGGATATCGACCCCAATCTGCCCCACGTCCTCGGCGTCGTCGGTCCCGGCCGGGTGGTCCGTCGGGTCGACGGCCCAGCGTCCGCCATAGGAGGCGAAGAGGCCGACCGTCGGCGCATGCCCCGCGCGGGCGGCGTCCACGCGCCGCGCCTGCGCTTCCAGCTCCCGCCGCGCCGCCAGGTAATCCGCGCGCTGCGACAGCGCCTCGGCAATGCCTGTCTCCGGTGTGGCAACGGAGAGCGCCGCATTCTCCAGCTCACCCTCGATCTCCAGCGATCCAGTCGCCGTCTCGATTCCCAGCAGGTTGGCGAGCACGCGATGCTGGATGGCCAGGGTGTTCTCCTCGCGGACCCGCTTCTGCTCCACGTCCGACAGCCGCACCGCCGTGCGCAGCCGGTCCACGCGGGCCGCTTTCTGCGCGTCGATCAGATCGTTGACGCGCGCCAGATGGGACTGGAGAGCCTGTTGCGAAAACACCAGCGACTCGATGACCTTCTCCTGCGCCAGGATGCTGTAAAACACGCTCGTGACATTGAAGACGAGTTCCTCGCGCGTCCGCCCCAGGCGATATCGGCCTGCCTGGCTGAGGAGTTCCGCCGCGCGGACCTCACTCGTCAACCGGCCGCCGGTGTAGAGCGGCAGGCGCAAAACGAGGTCTCCGATGTCAGTTGATCGCTGAAGACCCCCGCCTCTCCGTTACGATGGCGCGGGCACGAGCCGCAGGTCGTCGAGCTGGTGGGTGAACGCGCCCTGCGCGGAAAGCTCGGGCAATCTCGCCCGACCGCGGCGTCTCGCCGTGCCTCCGCGCCCTCGCATCAAAACCGGTTGCGGCCAGTTCGGGATTGTTCTCCAACGCTACCGCGATGGCCTCCTCCAGGCGAACGGGTTCGAATCGAGCCTCGGCGCGGCTTGCGAAACCTGCGCCGCCGGTGGCGCGGCGACGCGGGGGGAGGCGACGACCGGCCGGTAGGGATCGGTGGGACGCATAGCCACGCACCCGACGAGGCCCAGCGAGGCAAACAGAAGCGCCAACATGCGCCCTGCAATTTTGCGCGTGTCGTTGTCATGCCCACACCGCCCCGAAAACGATTCCGCTGATGGTCGCCATCACGACGACGAGCGAACAGAAGACGACGGTCTTCTTCGTACCCATGATGCTGCGGATCACCAGCATGTTGGGGAGGCTGAGCGCCGGACCGCCCAACAGCAGCGCCAAAGCCGGCCCCTTGCCCATGCCCGCGCCGATCAGCCCTTGCAGGATCGGGACCTCGGTCAGGGTCGCGAAATACATGAACGCGCCAAAACGCTGGCGAAGAAGTTCGTCCACAGCGGCCAGACGGCGTTGGCGAATGACTCGAACGCCCCTCCCCATTCCCGTAATGGCGAGAAACGTGTCGGGCCGGTCGCCGACCAGCATCTCGACGTACTTGCCGGGAATCAGCCCTTCATGCCCCGGTCGTCCCAGCAGGAATCCGGCGATCAGGACGCCAAAGAGAAGCAGCGGCATGATCTGCTTGGCGAAAGTCCACGTCGCCGCGAACCAGTCGCGCGTTTCGCCTTCCTTGCTCGCCGTAATCACGGAGAGGCCAATGACAGCCGCGGAGAACGGCAGGAGCACCCACATGCCCTCGCCCCGAAACGCCAGCGCGAGCACGGCGGAGGAATCGCCGCGAGTACCACCTTCCACCACGCCAGCCCGAACCAGAAGATCAAGGTCAACCCGAATGCGATCCCGAACAGCGAGGTAATCAGCCACTTGTTCTGCCACAGTGTGGTCCAGGCGCTCTCGACCGGAACCATCGAAGCGATGTCGGCCGCAAGAATGGTCATCTCCGGCCCACCCCGGTGAGGATTGATCGGCTTCACCGTGTACACACTGCCCGCCACGGTGGCATCTTCGGGTGCACCCACAATGGCTGCATGCAACTGGCTGCCGTCTTCATCTCGAAGTGGAAGTCGTTGGGGGCGCCCCAGTTGGCGAAGACGAGAATGCCCACCATCACCGCGAAGAACGCGGCGTTCTGCCAGAGCGGCCGGGTCACCTCCGGTTCCGGCATGCCCGCCTGTAGGTGGCCTTCGCGTCCTCTTCCTTGCGAAACACGAAGTGCATGATGAGTCCGATGATGACGCTGAACGCGATGGCGCCGACGGCGCGGGCAATTCCCAGCCCATACCGAGGATGCGCGCCGTCAGGATGATCGCCAGGACGTTGATGGCCGGGCCGGAATACAGAAACGCGCAGGCCGGCCCCAGCCCCGCGCCCATCCGCCAAATGCCCGCGAACAGCGGCAGCACGGTGCATGAGCAGACGGCCAGGATGGATCCGGACACCGAGGCCACGCCGTAGGCAAGCACCTTGTTGGCGCGCGCGCCCAGGTACTTCATGACCGCCGCCTGGCTGATGAAGACGCCAATCGCGCCGGCGATGAAGAAGGCGGGGACGAGGCAAAGCAGCACGTGTTCGCGGGCATACCAGCGCGAAAGCTGGAGCGCCTCCATGATGCCGGAGGTGAATCGCGCGCGATCCACGGGCAGCCAGAAGAACAGCAGGAACACTCCCGCCATCAGTGCAAGTTTTTTCCATTCACTTCGCCAGTTCATGAGCGCTCCCAATCGTGTCTATTTGTACAATGTGCCAGATATCGAGCCAAAAAAAAGACGACTCTATCGCAGCGCGCAACTGCGCTCCTCAAGGTCCGCCGCAAGCACCCCTTCCACGCAGGAGAAGAAGTTCAACACGCATGGAACCCGCACCGAGTAGAACACCTGGGTACCTCGTTGTTCGTCCGTGATGATCCCGGCATTCTTGAGGATGGACAGATGACGGGAAACGGTAGAGACGTCGTCGCCGACCATGGCGGCGAGGTCCATCACGCAATGCTCCCCACGGGAGAGTTCGTCGACCAGAAAGAGGCGCGTGGGATGGGCCATGGCCTTGATGACATTGGCCTTGGCTTCGTAGCGCCGTTTCACTTGGGGTTCCATGCCGTCTCCTCCCTCCGCGAACAACCTATTTGCATATTACGCCAAATAATCATGATTCGTCGAGTCTTTTTTTTGTACCTGCCGGATCTTCCTCCCGGAAGGCTCGCCCCAAGGGCCGTCATGAATAGGCTATCTATCTGTAATATCTAGATTTGGTGCTCGACCCGGGTGTCCGTCGACGGGCAAGGATGAATCTTCGGTTGCGCGCCGTTACTCGAGATGCGGCCCTCGGCCAGACGGAGCGACTTGTGGGCGTAGGCCGAGGCGCGCGGGTCGTGCGTCACCATCAGGATGGTCCGGCCCTCGCGGTGCAATGACTGCAGGAAATCCAGGATCATCCCCGAAGTCTCGGGATCGAGGTTGCCGGTCGGCTCGTCGGCCAGAATGACCTCCGGATCGTTGGCCAACATGCGGGCCAGCGCCACGCGCTGCTGCTGTCCGCCGCTGAGCTCGGCCGGCTTGTGGTCCATTCGGTCGCCAAGGCCGACCCGGTCCAAAAGCTGCCGCGCGCGCTCGCGCTGCCGGTCTCCGGACAGCCCCGCCAGAAAAAGCGGTACCTGCACGTTTTCCAGCGCCGTCAGATAGGGCACGAGGTTGTAACTCTGAAACACGAAGCCGAGCCTCTGCCTTCGCAGCTCGGCGCGCGCGGCGGGCGCAAGGTCGTAGACCGAGACTCCCCCCAGGTGCACTTTGCCCCGGCTGGGCGTGAGCATGCCGCCCAGGAGGAGCAGAAACGTGCTCTTCCCGCTGCCGCTCGGCCCCATGATGGAAACGAACTCGCCCTTCCCGATCTCCAGGCTCACGTCGTCCAGGGCGTTGACCACGCGGCCGCGATGCTTGTAACTCTTACTGACGGATTCCAATTTGAGCATGGATCACACCTCCTGCAGGGCAACACTGGGATCGAGCCGGGCCGCCCGGCGGGCGGGGAAGAAACTGGCGGCGAGTGCAATCGCGATGGCGACGACGAGCGCCCAGAATGCCAGTATGGGCATGGGCAGCACGGGTACCCCGGCGATGCGCGGCCCCAACCACAACGCTGCGGCGCTTCCCAAAAAGAACCCCGCCACACCACCGCCGACTCCGAGCAGCAACGCTTTGAGCAGGAACACCTGCAGCACCAGCTTCGGGCCCGCCCCCAGCGCCATCAGGGTGCCTATCTCACGCCGCCGCTCGTAGACGTTGGCGTACATGTAATTGGCGATGCTGGCGCCGCCGACAAGCACCATGATGACGAGAAAGAGCAGCGAGAGCCGCGCCATCATGTGGTTGGTGTTAACCTGCGTCGCCACAATCTGCGAGATGGTGACGACCTTGGCCTCCGGCAGCAGCTGGTTGATCTTTTGCACCAGCCCCTTGGAGATCTGCTCGCAGCAGCCGACGATCTCGATGGCGTTGATGACGGCGCCCTTGCCGGCGAGGGCTTGCAGCGTGTGCAGGTGGGCAAAGGCGCGCGCATCGTCAACCGTCCCCGTCATGGGCAGAATCGCCTTCACCTGGAACGCCTTGCCCATGAGAGTGAACGACTGGCCCTCGGTGATGCCGAGCTCGCCTGCCATGTCGTGGCCCACAAGCAGCTCGGATTCGCCCAGGTCCTCGATGATACGCCGCTGCGCCGGTTCTCCCGGCGCGGGAGCGACGCCGGCCAGCGGCAGATCCACCACCGTTCCGCAGCCCTCCGGGCGGGCGAAGATGCCCGCCCCCTGCCAGGCCATCTTCGCCTTGAACTCATTCTTCGGAAGAATGCCGGTCAGGATGAAGCGCCTACCCTCCAGCTCCAGCGGGACCGACAGTTTGGGCGAGAGGTTGTCCAGCCCCGACAAATCGGAGGTGGACAGGGTGGTCACATATTCCTCCGGGATCTCTTCCTCCTGCATGTCGGCGCTGTAATAGTCCTGCATGGATGCCGACTTGGGCAGAATCAGGATGTTGGTCCCCAGCGCGTCCAGCTCCCGCGCGACCGCCATTTTCGGAATAGTGCGTGATGTTCTTGATCGAAACGATCACGCTGATGCCCAGGAGAATCGCCAGGAAGCTCGTCAGCTGCGACTCTTCCGTTCGAAAATCTCCTCCAGACCAGGGTGCGAATGCGCATTTTCCTCTCCTCCGAAAGTCAATAACTCTGAACGGTCGTGCGACTACTGCGGTCCGCAGCCGCTCGGTCCACAGCCGCTGGGTCCGCAACCGCTCGAGGACAGCGCTTTGACCAGGTGTTGACCAGCACGTCCTGGTGGTCGCGCCGGTGAAGACGCCCAGCGCCGCATTGGGCGGCGCCAGGAGAACGGTCGGGCGACCTTGTGTCCGAGCCGATATTCAGTTGAGCCAGGAACTTCTGCTCCGCCTGGCTGGCGGGGTCGACCATGATGATCTGGGTCGCCTGCGTAAAGCGGGCATCGGCCTTGAACTCCCGGACCGCCTTCATGGCCTCCGCGTTCTGCTGGGTGTTGCCGTTTTGCACACAGAGCAACACCAGTTTACGCTCCTGCAGAGCCAGGAGGCTCTGTTGCAGCGCCGGGCCGGCGATGGCGCCCTCCAAGAGCGGGCGCGTCGCCTGCTGGGCGACGAACCCACCGGTGGTCGCGCCGTTGGAAGCGCCAGCACGAGCACCAGCGGCATGGGCGCGCGATCCAGGCCGTATTTCTGCACGAACGCCTTGTTTTCGGCCGCCTTGCGATCCACGCCAGTCCACTGCGCCTTGGCGCCGAGCGAAGTCAGGGTCGTCTTGACGAGCCCTGCAGCTTCTGCCCGTCGGCTCGTCCTGCTGCTCGCACACCACGCAGTACGCTGCTGCGCGCTGGCCGCACTCTGGATCGCCGCCGCCACGCCCGCCGCTGAGCGTCCTGTGGCGTGGCAGCGATCTCCGCCGCCCCAACCGCTCCCGCCATGCACCACACCAAACACCCGCCATTGTCATCATTGCCTTCATCGTGTTCTCCTTTCGAACAACCGTTCTCAAGAATCTGAAAGGCGGCTGCAACGACCGCCATCCGATGCGAGAGATTGAATCCGGAACCCACTCATGATGCCGTCTCCAAGCTGGGTTCGCGTCCGTCTGCCGTCTCGGGCGCGCGGCGGAAGCGGTCCGCCGTGGCCACGCAGAAGCGCACCAGCATGAGCATCACGGGAACCTCGATCAGCACCCCAACGACGGTCGCCAGCGCCGCGCCGGACGACAGCCCGAAGAGCATCACGGCGGTAGCAATCGCGACTTCAAAGTGGTTGGAGGCGCCGATCATCGCCGCCGGGGCGGCGTCTTCGTACGTCAACCGCAAGACGCGCGCCAGCCCATAGCCCAGCGCGAAGATAAGCACGGTCTGGATGAACAACGGAATCGCGATCCAAACGATGGTGAGCGGATTTCCCAGGATCACCTCGCCCTTGAAGCTGAACAGCAACACCAGCGTCGTCAAAAGGGCGATGATGGTGACCGGCGTCAGCACGTGCAGGAACTTCTCGCGGAACCATCGCTCGCCCTTCGCCGCGAGAATCCACCGGCGCGAGAGGTATCCGGCGACCAGGGGCAAGGCGACGTAGATGGCGATGGAGAGCAGCAGCGCCTGCCAGGGCACCGGCAGCCGGCCCACGCCGAGCAGGAACCCGCCGAGCACGCCGTATAGCACCAGCATGGTGAGCGAGTTGATGGCGACCATCACCAGCGTGAGGCCGTCGTTGCCGCGCGCGAGGTATCCCCACACAAGCACCATCGCGGTGCACGGCGCAATTCCCAGCAGGATGCATCCGGCCAGATAGCTGCGCCAGAGCGGGATCTCCATCATCTTGACGCCGTCCGCCAGGACGACGGTTCCCGCGCCGTGCGTCGCGCCCACGGGCAGGTCGAGGCCGAAGGGCATCTTCACGAGGTCGGTCGCTTCGGCGCCGATGAACCCGCGAAACAACACGCCGAGAAACAGGAAGGCGAGGCCGTACATGGTGAAGGGCTTGATGCACCAGTTGATGAACAGCGTCAGCAACACCGGTGTGCCGCTCCTGCCCGCCCGTATGACGGAGCCAAAGTCGATCTTGACCATGATGGGATACATCATGAAGAACAGGCACACGGCGATGGGGATGGAGACCACCGGTGCGTTGTTGACGTAGATCGCCATGCCGTCCAGCGTCTGGGCCAGGCCGGGCGCGAGTTTGCCCAGCACGATGCCGGCGATGATGCAGAGTCCCACCCAGAGTGTGAGATAACGCTCAAAGGGGCTCATGCTCGCGCGCCGGTCGCTCACGTTGCCCGTTTTGTTTTCATTGCTCATCTGTAGGTCTCCACTCTATCGATTTCACTCCCGGCCCGCCAGGTCTTGGAGCCAGGCCTGGATTCTGCCTGTAATCTCTTCCCGCACCTCGCGAAACTTCGCAAGGCGTTCCTCCTCGTCTCCCTGGAAAGCCGCCGGATCGTCGAACGGCCAATACAGTCGTTCGATACCGGAAGGAAAAGGCCCCGGGCATTCCCGCTCCGCCCTTTCGCACACCGTAATGGCGTAGTCGACAAACGCCCATTGCGAGAAAGTTCCCCAGTGCTTTCGACCTGTGCACGGAGATGTCGATGCCGATTTCGCGCATCACCTCGAGATTGTCATCCTCCGCGAGAGGTTCAGCCGCAGCAGCCCGAACGCGGGTCGCAACATGACGAGCCGCCCCGGCGCAATCCGGAGCTGAGCAGCCCGAATCCACCCAGCACCACCCGGCGAATTGGCTCACCGGTCTCGGGATGAACGGTCAACGGCGCCTCATTCATGCGCCGCTGGATTTCGTAGTAGCGGTGCGGCTCCTGGGGACTCGTGGGAATCGTCTCGTAAACATACGTGATCACAATCAATCTCCTTTCATCGTGTCTATTACGATGATGTGGTCTGGAAGAGCTGCTTCAGGCCTGCCGGGCCGACGGGTTCCTGGGCGACCCATGGAATCAGCGCCGTGCGGCGCGAGAAGTCCCGGACAACTTCATGAATGAACGGCGCCTCGCCGGCGCCTCGCGCCAACAGCAGCGGATCGCGCGTCTCGGCGCGGGCAAAACTCTGATTGACGACCCAGGCAAAAGGCTCAATGCGCGCCCGGCGCAGGTCCGACTGCAACGCCGCCGCTTCATGCACCGGCGTCGCTTCCGGCAGCGTGACGATCAAGACTCGCGTGAACTGCGGGTCGCGCAGCCGCGGCAGCAGTTGCAGCACTTCTTCGGGCAGGTCGCTGGCCTTGCGCGCGATCTCCCGGTGGTAAGCCTCGGTGGCGTCCAACAATAACAGCGTGTGCCCGGTGGGAGCGGTGTCCAACACCACGAAACGGTCCAGTCCCTGGGCGACAATCCGGGCAAAAGCCCGAAACACCGCAATCTCCTCCGTGCACGGGGAACGCAAGTCTTCCTCCAGCATTGCGCGGCCATTGGCGTCGAGGCCGTTGCCGGAAGTGGCCATCACCTGCTCGACGTAGGCCTCGGTTTCGGCCCGTGGGTCGATCCGGCTGATCTCCAATCCAGCCATCTCGCCTGCCGCCGCCGCCTCGTGCGCCGCCGGATCGGTGGTGGAGAGATGCACCGGCAATCCCCGGCGCGCCAGTTCCGTCGCAATCGCTGCCGCCACGGTGGTCTTGCCCACGCCGCCCTTGCCCATCGTCATAATCACGCCGCTTCCCGATTGAACCAAGTCATCCACCAATGCCGAAAGCGATTCCAGCGGGGGCAGATCGAGCGGGGACCGGTCGCTTGCCTCGATACGCTCGGCTCTGCCGTTGCGGACCAATGCTCGCAGCGCGGGGATGCCGAGCAAGTTGTAACCGCGCAAGGACACTTCCGCTCGCGGCAGACGCGAGAGAAATGCCTGTTTGACCTCAAGCGCGCTCATGCCACGGCGCTCGAGCGCCACCGCGGCACGGTCCTCCGGGCAACAGGCGCGGAATACCCCGTTTAAGATCAGGTGCTGATTGCGCAATCCCAAGGCCGCAAGTTCCTGGCTCGTCCGTTCGGCTTCGGCCAACGCGCCGATTGCGGCCGGCTCACCAGTACCAATGTCGTCTGTGCTTCGTCTGCCAGGGCTGCCACGGACCTCTCATAGACAGCGCGCTGCTTTTCCAGGCCCGCCAATGGCCCGAGGCACGAGGTCCCTGACGTGTTGCTTTCGAGGAATCCGGTCCGCCGTGGGCAGCGTCATCAGCAGCCGCAGCGTGTGGCCGGTCGGCGCGGTATCAAAGACGACGTGGTCGTAGCCGACGGTGGCGCAGGTTCACCGAGCAGTCGGGCGAACTCGTCGAAAGCGGCGATCTCCATGGTGCAGGCGCCGGAGAGTTGCTCCTCCATGCTGCGCAGGATGGCGTCGGGCAACTTGCCGCGATAGGGACCGACCATGCGGTCGCGGTAAGCCTGCGCAGCCGCTTCCGGATCAATGTTGAGGGCGAACAGCCCCGCGACACCGGCAATCGGCGTGGACGAACCGTCGATCCTCTGGTTAAGCACCTCGTCCAGATTCGAGGCAGGATCGGTGCTAACGAGCAACACGCTCCGCCTCTGGTCGGCCAGGGCCACAGCTATGGCGCACGCGAGTGACGTCTTTCCGACGCCCCCTTTACCGGTGAAGAAGAGAAAGCGCGTGGGCCGCTCCAGGAGCGGGGCGAGCGAAGAATCGTGGGCAGGTTGTATCTGTGCTTCCATGGTCATATTCTCAAACTTCCTCAATCTCCTACCGCTTCCGAGCCAGTGCCGACGGATGCCACAGCCGGGGCGCCGCCGTCGGACTGCAAGAGCCGAGTGGCCAGGCGCATAATGGCTTGATGCGGCGCGTCTTTGACCTTGGCGCCCTGCTCCACCGCGCGCGCGATGTCCGCGGTGCTCACGCCCAACGCACCGGCCGCCTTCAGGTGATAACGGAGGCACGACTGGCAGTTGCAGGCGATGGACGCCCCGATGGCGACCAGCTCGGCTACCGCCGGCGTGAACAGACTGCTTCCGAGCGCGGAAAGGCCCAGCCAATCCGCCAACTGATCTCGCGTGGGATAAACGCCCATGGCCACGATTCCGCCATCGACAAGTGTCAGGGGCAAGGCGGACTCACCCGCTTCGGTCAGAGCGCCTCTGACCACGGGATTTTCAACATAGGCCGACGGGTTCTGAGACAGGCCATAACGCCGCACTTCCACGCCTTCGCCTTGCAGCCACTTCACGTCCGCGGCGAACCGAACCAAGGTGGCATCCACCTGCGGCCCGCAGACGCCCGTCGCGCAACACATGGCCGGGTCGTAGACTTCCAACTTGGGCATAGACTGCCTCCATGAAGTTTGCGCGAGCGGAGCCACAGGCACATTGCCGGGCCCATGCCCGCCTGGTCGCCGATTCGCTGTGTTACCTTGCATCATGACGTAAAACCCTCTCTTCAACTTGACCACGCGACCGGCCGGCTCAGGCACTTGCCGTCTTCTCGTCCAGCCAATCCCGAATGCGTTGTTGGATCGCGTCGCGCACCTGCCGGAACCGCGCAAGACGATCCTCCTCCGTGCCCACGAGCGCGGCCGGATCTTCGAACGGCCAATACAGTCGCTCGATGCCGGAAGGAAAGGGCCCCGGACATTCCCGTTCCGCCGTTTCGCACACCACAATCGCGTAGTCGACGAACGCCCACCGCGAGAAGTCCTCCAGCGACTTCGATTGCTGGCCCGAGATGTCGATGCCGATTTCGCGCATCACCCGCACCGCCAGCGGATGGAGGCCGACCGGCGCCAGCCCGGCGCTCATGGCGTCGTAGCGATCTCCGGCATGGCGCCGAAGCAAGGCCTCGGCCATTTGGCTTCTGGCCGAATTGTGGGTGCAAACGAAGAGCACGCTCCTCATGACTGCCTTCCGGAATTGTGTCCTTGCCTCTTTCGGATCACTTCGGTCCCGGCCTCAGTTCACGCGCGATCCGCCCGAAGGCATGCGCGCATGCACGGCGAGGCTGGTCACGAAGTCGCTGGGTTTTCGTGCCGTCCGGAAAATGCGCGGCCAGCCGCGGAATACCGGATCGGACCAGTCGGCCATCTGGTCGATGTAGGCGGACTTCATCTCGAACTCCGCCTCGACCAGCCCTGCGGCGCGGACCATCTCCTTCGTGTCGTCGACCAGCGCGGCGCCGGCCACGCAGCCGACCAGCGCCTCGACGGAAGCGACCGCCGCCGCAGGCAAGGGGCGCAGCAGGGCGATATCGGAAACCGACACCCGCCCGCCGGGCCGCAGCACGCGGGCAATCTCGCGCCACACCGCGGGCTTGTCGGGCGACAGGTTGATCACGCAGTTGCTGATGACCACGTCCACGCTGTTGTCGGCGAGGGGCAGGTGCTCGATTTCACCGAGTCGGAACTCGACGTTGTCCAGCCCGGTCTGTTCCTGGTAGGTCGCCAGGTTGCGGCGCGCGCGGGCGAGCATCTCGGGCGTCATGTCGACGCCGATGGCGCGGCCCGACGGCCCCACCTTGCGGCCCGCGATGAACACGTCGAAGCCGCCCCCGCTGCCGAGATCGAGCACGACCTCGCCTTCACGCAGCGAGGCCAGCGCGACCGGATTGCCGCACGACAGGCCCAGGTTCGCCCCTTCGGGCAACTCCGCCAGTTCCTGGTCGCTGTAGCCCAGCGACTGCGCCAATTGCGCGGACGTGCCGGTCGAGTCGCCCCCGCAGCACGACGGCCCGCAGCAGGAGCTTGCTTCTCCAGCGGCGATGCGCCCGTAACCCTCGCGTACGGTATTGCGAATATCATTGGGGTCTTGTTGCGTCATGGTCTCCGTCCTCACTTTCCTCGATCAGGTCCTTGGTCCAAACAAGATGATCGTCGTTCCTATCAGACACACGCCCGCGCCGAAGAGATCCCAGCGGTCCGGAGCGTGTCGTTCCACCAGCCAGAGCCAGCCGAGCGCCGCAACGATGTAGACGCCGCCGTAAGCGGCATACACCCGCCCGGCGAAGGCGCTTTCGATGCGCGTGAGCGCGAGGGCAAAGACCGCCAGCGCGAGCATGCCGGGGACGAGCCAGGCGGCGCTTTTCCCAAGCCGCAGCCACGCCCAGAAGGCGAAGCAACCGCCAATCTCGCACACCGCGGCGAGCACCATCCAAGCGTACGACGGCAGCATCGTCATGCGCCCTCGACCCCGAGTTCGTCCAGCCACGCCCGAATGCGGGCTCCGATCTCGTCTCGCACCGCGCGAAAGCGGGCGCGGCGCTCCTCCTCGGTTCCCGCGCAGGCTGCCGGGTCCGCGAAGGGCCAGGACAGCCGATGCAGGGCGAACGGGTAGATGCGCGGGCAGTTCCGCTCGGCGGCGTCGCATACAAAAACCGCATGCGTGACGGTCCGCCGCCCCAGGTATTCAGAAACGCTCTTGGAGCGTTGGCCGCGAATGTCGACGCCCACCTCCGCCATCACCGCGATCGCCAGGGGATCAATCTCCCGCGGCTCCAGGCCTGCGGAGAGCGCCTCGAAACGGTCCGCTGCGACGTGCCGCAACCAGCCCTCGGCCATCTGGCTGCGGCAGGAGTTGCCGGTGCACAGAAAGAGCACCGATGGCTTGGCGTGCTCGTACATGTCTCCCTCCCCCGCGCGGCCTACTGCACCGACGCCAAGGCGTCCGGGAGCGTCTCCACATAGGCGCGGATCTCGTCGCGCACCCGCCGGTAGTGGCCGAGCGCCTCTTCTTCCGTCTCCGCTCCCGCCGCCAAGCGCGGCGGATCGTCAAAGCCCACGTGCACGACCTTCGCCTTGCCGGGGAAGAGGGGGCAGCTTTCGTGCGCGTGGTCGCAGACCGTCACAACGTAGTCGAGAGCGACATCGCCGAGTTCCTCCACCGTCTTCGAGCGGTGCGTGGAAATATCCACCCCGGCTTCCGCCATGACCTTGACGGCCAGCGGATTGAGTCCGTGCTTTTGAATGCCCGCCGAATACGGCGCCACGACATCGCCTTTCAGATGACGCGCCCAGCCTTCGGCCATTTGACTCCGGCACGAATTCCCTGTGCACAGAAAAAGAACCTTGAGCTTCTCAGACACAGCATTTCTCCTTTCGACAAGCGCCGGCCGCCAACCGCGCCAAGTCCTCACACACGGTAGGATGGTCGTGGAGACAGTCGCGGAAACAGGCGTGCAGGCATGTTTCCAGCCCGGTGCGACCATCGACGAGGCGATAGTGCATCCAGGTACCCTCGCGCCTGGCTTCGACCATGCCGGAGGCGCGCATGATGCTGAGATGGCGGGAGATTCTGAAGTCGGGGGCATCCAGCGCGGTGGCCAAATCGCAGACGCAGGTCTCACCGCGCAACGCGAGTAGGACGGCCAGGCGCAAGCGGGTGGAGTCGGACAGAACCTTGAAAAGGGCGGCTTCGGTGTCCATCGGCTAAGACCTCTTCCGATTTTGCTGCGTTTCTGCGCAACCACGCAGATAATCATCATCCCCAAGCGCTTTGTCAAGCACAAATCAGGTGGGTGTAAGCGGACCTCGGTGTACGTCTGGCCCCGGCAGCGCTGCTGGCGCTGAAGACCCTCGTCGCTCTGGGCCACACGCACCATCCCGCGGCGAAGCCCCGAGCCACTTGGCATCGCCCGCATACGAAGTGCCCACACATTTCGGCTAACTAGTTTCTGTTGCGGAAAGGAATAAGTGCGCCCGCGACAGTGACGCGGAACCGAAGACGCTCATCCGCGCGGCTCGGGACTACGTCGACAAGGAACCCACTTTCGCCGCCGAGGTGGGGTTGTGCACCATCCGGGCTTTGCTTTCAGGCAGGGGATACGAGCCGTCGCCATTTGACATCCGGCTCGCGTACGGCCACTTGATGCGGGCTGCGGCCCGTATCGACCTGGTTGAACGGGCCAATGAGGTGGTCGAGCAGCTGCTCGCCCAGCCGTCGTCGATTGATGACGCGATGCGCAAGGCATTGCGGGACGAGGTGCGCACGGTTCGCGAGTCGAACACCAACTCACGTCCTGAAACAGGTGGCGCCAGTTCACGATAGTCGGCATGGGGCTCTCCGGTTCCATGAGGCCGTGCAACGCAGCCAAGTCGCGGTACTTGCGGCCGGCATTGCGTACGAAAAACAGGTCCAGCGTGATCTCCCGTATCTTCTCGCCGCGTCTCGGGCGGTAGGAGACCGTAGAACACCGCCCCCCTCCCGGCCAACCCCGACGCGGCCGCGAAATGGGTCAAACCGGCCGACACCGGGGCGGGTCAAACTCGCCGACGCTGGTGGATCAGACCGGCCGAGCTCAGCTGGGTCAATCTGGCCCGGCCGCCGACACTTGCGCCGGAGGATTTCGTGGAGGACCGGTTCAGCCTGCTCGTGCGCAAGGCTCTGGAGGCGAACGTGATCACCCTGTCGCGCGCGGCGCACATGCTGGGCATTCCGCTCCTCGAGATGCGCGAGCGGACGGCATCTTGGAGCTTGGCACATTGAACCTTCGGGAAAGAAGACTCGGAAGCTGAATTGTCTGGAAGAGAGTAAGCTGAGACGGGGTGCCGCTGGCATATTCTGAACTCGGATGGAGAAAAACACCAGATGCATTCTCACTTCTTCCGCTCGACCAGCTTCTCGACGACATCGTCCTTAAGGAACTTGCTGTTTTGACGTTTATGAATTCTCCACACATGCGCCACGGCAATCGTCTGCTTGGACTGCGTCAGAGCATGAATGGACAACAGCTCTGAATAGAAAATATTGCAGATAGGGACCTGGCCACTGAGCTCACTAATAGCAGCCCGAATCGCGGCACAATTCCTCATGCCGCGCACGTCCCACCTCTGTACTCCCGCGCTCTTAATCAAGTCCATTACCGCTTTGTCGGTGCATGTAGTACCGGTGGTCTTCTGCCAGGACGACATTGTTGAGAGGAGGGCAACAAAGCCAGCTACCTCAACACAAGGGGCCAGTGCTGCCATTCGCAAGAAGTCTACTACGATTTCTCGTCTTCGGTTGCTCGAGTTCCCGCCGTCATCTCTCCGCCACCACTTCAACTCGACCGCAGTGATGATCTTCGGAGAACTCGATGTACCGGATTGCACGACGATGTCGACTTTTCTTCCCTTCCAGTTGTTGGGAATGTACTCTCTTTCTAGTACCGATGCGCGATGTTCCTCAGCCGCAACACTTGCGGCCGCGACGATGAGACCATCCCTAAGGTAATCTCCCAGTTCCTTCCAAGGACGACGTCGATAGACCGTGTGCTGCGTATGACAGAAGCATAGCGCCAACAGAGTCAGCGAACCGCTGAGCCCTTACGGTCTTGAGGGACATTTATTATTCCACCTCCCTTTGCGCAGCGACAACGCGGTCTGCCGCTATCTAATATCCAGAGAAGTCTCGTGCATTCTGTTTTTGAAAGCTAATCACTGAAAAGGAATCACCCAGTACTACGGCCATTGATAGGCAGTTCCAAGCCCACCGAAGGTTGCGGTAGAAGGCCCGCGAAACCACACGTTTGCCGATTGTCCATCCTATTCATCGGCCCGCTCCTCGAGGGCTCTCTTCAGTTGTTTCCCGCCCTTCTTATCGAGGTGAACGGTGCCGATGCCGGGCAGGTTGAGATTCACATCCGCTGCGGTTCCCAAGAGGAGGGAAAGCAGGTCCTCGGTTGGATGACGTGCGCATGGAGGCTCGCCTTTCGCTGAGAAGAGGTTGGCGGTGAGAGAGAGCAGCAGTTCCCGCGGCAGATCCTTACCTTCCTTGTCCTGCCATTCCATAATGAGCTCAGCGATCCAGCTCGCGCGATCAATATCGAGTTCAAGCCGTTTGAGGTCAAACTCCTCGTCCGCGTGCCGGCGAAACCACAAGTCGTTCCAACGGACATACCATATGATCGCTGCGATAGTTGCTAATGAGGCTACAGCGGACTTGACCATGAAAAACCAACCGACGGAACCGGCCTGGCTGACCTGAAACATGGAAGACGCAACGACAGCGGCAGAAGCGAATATCAGAAGCAGAAATGCGCCATGAATGAAGTAACGCTTGCGCGTCGTCGACGGGCTGAGCGTGAACTTCTCGGCACGCTTGGCGAGCTCTTTCTTCAGGTCCTGCCGAAGGGCTCGTCGGCTGTGCTTCGCATCACGATCGTCGAGCTCCCTTGTTCGTGAGTCGAGAGCGCCTTGACGGTCTTCAAGAGTCGACAAGCGCTCTGCATGCTCGGCGTTAGCCTCTTCAATCCGAATCTCATACTCGGCCTGGAGCTTCTTCCTGGACTCATCCAGTTGCTGGTCCACCTTACGGCGGTAGGACTCATTCTCTTCGATTAGCTTTTGCGTCATGGACTCAAGGCGAAGCAGTGCCTCGTCTCGCTTCCGATAGAATTCGGCGAGTTCGTTGCCAAGTAGCTTGTCCAGAGCTTCCGTGCGCTCATACGGTGGAAAATGCATCGCGGCGATTGACAGGAGGCGAATTGAGTCACGGTTGCTCACTTTCTCGCCAATGTTCAGTGTCACTTCGTCGACAGCGTCGAGTCGGCCGATCCTGATGCTTGACTGAAGTGGTTCGTGAATCGTGAGCGTGGCCGATTCGACAAGGGCGGATTCCGCTTCGCGGATGTAGACGATGTCCTCGTGGTCTTCGGTCTGTAGGACGGACCATGTGAGCGATTTTCCGGCGAAGGAAAGCTGAAGAGTCGACTTGCTGTTGGGGAATTCAGCCGCAATTGCCTTTAGGGCATCGATGATTCTTCCGTCTCGGAGCCGGTGCGTCTTGTATTTCTGCGGTGCTGGCATTTCGGCCTCCATTGGCCTGCCGGAGCGATAGGGATGCGTTTTGGGAGTTCAGCTGAGTTCTTGGGCAGCCCGATGCAGGTGTTGTGGCAGGCAGGGCGCTCTGCTGATTGTCCCGATGTGAGGAGGTCTACAGGATGCATGCGGTTCCGTCAAGGTCTGACTCTCCACCGGCGTGCTGGGTTCCTTCCGCAACCACCTCGGGACCCTCGAACGGTTCACGCGCGAGCGGCTGGTCGGCAACCTGCGCGCCGAGGCGAACTGCCAGCGCGCCAAGAGCCGCGGCCTGATCCGCCGGAGGTCGGCGTGATGCCAGCGCGGACGGTCCACCGCGGACACACGCAACACGGCACATCCCCGCATGCTGCCGAAGCCCGTTTGTCGGAATCGGCCTTGCGTTTGCTATTCTGCTATCAGGCGGACGAGCGAGGAAGCATCGAGCACGATGTCGTCGGCGCCGAGTACCGCGCTATCGTCTTGTCCATTCGGGCCGACACCATAGAAGTGGCCACGCGCCTCGCTGAAGAGGTAGGGTTTGTCGGATTCGGCATCAATGAGCTGCTCGGGGAAGACAGCTGGCACGAGGTCCTCCATCCGGGCTGGCCGGACTCCCTGCTCCAGTTCCACGATTCTCTCAGCCATTGCCAACCGCGCGAGGTCGAAGTACGTTCGTGCCTCACCGGATGGGTAGGTATCAAACGGCGGTTTCTCCTCGACGAACATGAGATACAGGTAGTCCTCGGCGAGACGATCCAGTCCAATCAATTCAGCTGCAAGCAGTCGCAACCACGAACGGCGAAAGTCGGCGGGAAGTGGTTCAAGGTATTCGCGAGTCTCCTTGAGTTGTCTCCACCGGGCGGAGAAGGAGTTGTCGAAAACAGGTCGGCTGGCGGAAGGTCGGGACACGTAGTGCTCCATGTTGTACTCAGCGCGAAGGAGATCCCGCCCAGTCATTTCCGGTCCGAGGTGGACGGGAAGGCCTTCTGCGCGCCGCTGAAGGAGGATGGCTATTCTCTCCTCCAGGAGCGCATCGACCTTGTCTTGATGAGGCGCGGGACGATACGGTTCGAGTTCAAGAAGGACCTCCCGCAACAGAATGGGACTCGTGCATGCGCGGGCGAAGGCGGCAAGCAGGTGGGAAGCTCCGACCTGGGAGGGCTGAGCGATTCGCAAGTACAATGGCACGCGCGGAGGGTCAACGCGGGCGGACGCCAGAATTGCGGCAGCGGTGTCGAAGGCATGGCGCCAGTCGCCTCGCCGCGCGGCGCCCACGGCGCGCAACTGCTCCAGGCGCTGAACAGTCCAGTTCCTGAGCATGAAGCCGTCGTCGATAGCATGTGCGCGCGAGAGGTTGTAACCGCTGGCACTACCCATCTGGGCAAAGGCTGCGTGAAGCTCATTCTCGCTCTGCACGAGCCGCGTGAGGTTTGCCCAATCGGCCCTCGACAGGGCGCCGGTCTCGACCTTGCCCTCAAGCTCTCGGACGATATCCGTGAAGGAACCAGCCGCTCCGCTGAAGGCACCGTAGGACGCCTCGTAGTCGAGAACACCTTTCTCCAGTTCAGGCGAGATGTCGGCGGCGTGCTCCCATTCAGCCGGGAAGCCGATGGGATTGTCCATAAAGGCCTGCATCCTCGCGACCTGTTCGGAAGATAGAAAGAGAATGGGCGCAACCAAAATGCCAACTGCTCCAAGCAGTACGACGACAAGTGCAGCAACGAAAACGCTGGCCACTAACCGGCGGCGGGTCTTCCAGAACATGTCAAGGCGCATGACGAGGGCACTCCCAATAGACAGTGTTACGTTTCATTATGGCACGGAGGGGTTGGAATGCAAGACCCGGCGGCGGCGGGTCCTTCTCCTGGGGGGACGGTTCTCGGGTACGCGGACGCGCGAAAAGGGGCCAGATATGAATCGCGAAAAGTACAGTTCCGTTCCATCGGGAGGTTCGCATGGCGCCTGAGCCGCCGGCGCTCGATTTCCTCTCCGCCGACGACCACCCAGCCGGCTGGCTGGCGGACGAGGACGATATCGAATCCCAGGAGATGCCGCCCAGTGGCCTGAAGTTCGTGCGGGACAACAAGATCCGTCTCATCAACATGATGCGCAAACAGCACCTGCGCGACGTGCTCGACGCGCTGCCGATCCGCGCCCAACACCAGGCTGCATAGAGCCCGCCAGGTCACTTTCGACAAGCTGAGTCGGGTCTCTCAGCCCAGAGAATCTACCATGACCTGGTCACCGAGTTCCGGGTTCGGGCGCAGCGTGTGTGCGCGGTCCAAACGGTGCACAACGCCTGGCTGTTTCGGCGTTTGGCCGAGAGCGCTCGACTTGCATGGTATACCGAGTTGCGGCAGACAGCCCAGTCCGGGACAGCTTGGACCACCACTGCGGGAATCTCCAGCTCAAATCGTGGGCATTCCCTCTCCACCCGACTGCCCCGCCGTCTTTTCCGCCGGTTGTGTAGCATTCCGGGTCGTCGACTCGGAAGCGGCCGGCGCAGCTGGCCTTGCCGAAACCTCGGGAGGAGGACTATCTGGCGGAGAGGACACTTGCGGCATGGACGTCTCGGTCGTGGGGCGCCCGTTGTCGCCCTTGCTCGTCGATCCACCGGATCGAGACCGTGCTCGTCCAGCGCCGAGGACTCCTCGCACTGCCTCAAGTTTCGTCTCCACTTCCACCAAGCTCATGCCTCGAACCGCCAAGAGAGCGCTCTTTGCGTTGCCGCGGAATTGCAGCGGCCCGGGCTTACGTTCCCACTGACAGACGGTCTGCGTGTGGACGCCTACCAGCCGGGCAAGATCCGCCTGCGAATCCCCATCCGTTTGCGCAGGGGCCCGGATCGTACTTGCGGTAAATGAATCATCCCCTTCGACCTGGGGAACCGGGTGGACCGGCGTGCCTGCTCCGGTCGTATCCTCGGCCGTTCGGCGGTCGGGTACCTCGTTGCCCGCCGGATTTGCATTGATTCCGGCCTTCGACTCAGCAGCCTCCCGCGGATTCGTGGGGGTCTCGCGAGGGAGTGTGGCCGGTGGTGTGGAAGTCGACTCCGGCAAAGGTTGCTCCATCGTGGTGCGTGCGTCGTCGACCGTGGTCTTCGATTGACCGATCCGGCGTCTCGTGCGTCCAGCGTCGGGGATTCGCTTCAACGCCTCGAGTTTGGTTTCGACATCCATTGGGGTCATCTCTCGCACCGCCAGAACAGCGTCCTCGATCTTGCCGCGGAACGTTAGCGGGCCGGGCTTGTGCTCCCACTGACAGATCGTATGCGTATGGACACCGACCAACCGAGCGAAGTCGGCCTGAGAAAGACTCAGCCGCTGCCGCAGGTTCCCGATGGAGCGCCCGGTAGTCCGGCCGGCTTCCGGTTCCTGGGCGACGGACCGCGGCTTCTTCGCAGGCCTCGGCGCCCTGACCTTCGCTGTCTCGGGACGTTTGATGTCCCTGCTCGCTGGCACCCCCTGTTCAATCGCCTGCAGGCGGCGCTGGGCTTGTCCGGCAGTCAAGGCCATGACCTTCAAGACGGCCTCTTTGGTGTCGCCCTTGAATTGCAGCACCCCGGGTCTATGTTCCCACTGATACACCGTCTGAGTATGGACACCGGCCAGCCGAGCGAAATCTGC
Organism: bacterium; assembly: GCA_015075175.1. Lineage (GTDB taxonomy): Bacteria > Hinthialibacterota > Hinthialibacteria > H5-UNCL2 > H5-UNCL2 > H5-UNCL2. Next base: position 25,576 of record JABTUV010000002.1, on the reverse strand, counting down.
CTGAGAAACGCCCAGTTGCTTACGCAGGGCCCGTACTGAACTCCCGGTGATGGGACCATCCTCCATGACGGCGACCGGCGGGTTCGGCAGGGTTGCATGGGTCATGTCCCCGGCCGTTGAGCGTTCTTCGGATACACCCGTCTCCGCCGGTTGCCCGTTTTCCAGCACCTCCAGTCGTCGCCGAGCCTGTCCCACCCCCAGGGCCATGACGTCCAGGAGGGCCTTCTTCGTGTCCCCCAGAAAGCGAAGTGTGCCAGGCTTGTGTTCCCACTGATAGACGGAGCGCAGGTGGACGTTCAGCAACTTGGCCAGCCCTCCCTGCGTCAGCCCAAGTCTCTCGCGATGATGCCGAATCATCTTGGCCGTAATGGGCGTGTCTTCGACTGTGTTCTCGACCGTGTTCTCAACGACTTCCTTACGAGAACGCCCCGGCTTTCCCTTTCCGGTCGTCGCGGTAGCCGCTGCGGCAGGAGTTCGGCGACGGTCCGGGATCGGTTCCGAGGATGTCCGGCCAGCCAACTCGTCCAGCCTGCGCCGCGCGTCCTCCCTTCCCATGCGAACCACCTGAATGAGGGCAGTAGCCGTGTTCGCACGGAACTTGGTCTGACCGGTTCTCTTCTCCCATTGATATACCGAATGACTAGAAACACCGACCAGAAGGGCAAAGTCGGACTGGGAGAGACCGAGCCGCTCCCGCTGCTGCCGGACCATCCTACCGGTGGTTGGAATCTCCTCGACGATGTTCTCGGGCGCAGGAACGGACCGCCTGCCGGGCTTTGGCGCAGCGACCTTGGCCTTTTGCGGGGCAGTGCGGCGGTGGACTTGAGCGGGCGGCGGAGACGCTACGGGGCCCGGTTTCCCCAGTTTGCGGCGCGCCTCCTCTGTCCCCATTTCCGCCACTTCCAGGATCGCCTGCGGTGTGTTCCCGAGTAAACGGAGTTGCCCGACCTTGCGCTCCCAATTCCGTACGGACTGGACCGATACGCCGACAAGACGCGCAAAGTCGGCTTGCGAGAGTTCGAGCTGCTGGCGCATGCGACGGATCATCTTGCCGGTAATTCGTTTCTGAGGCCCCCCCGACGCGGGCACTGCGGTCTTTTTGCCCTGCAGGCGAGGAGCCTTGACAGGTAGCACATCAATTCGGCCGGACTCGCCCATGATGCGCATGTGCTCGGTCAGCATGCGCTTGAGGTCGGCAAGGTCGCCACGCAGGGTCCGGACGACCGACTCCAGTTCCTTTTGTGCGAGTCGCCTGATCTCGTCCTTTAACATCTTTCCGATATCAGCCTTGAGGGAGTCCTTTCCGAGCAACAATCTCCGAAATGCAGGAAGGAAGGTTACGGACAAGTTTTCCATTGCCGACAGGCAGGTGTCAACGATGAATTTGGCATTGGGCTGATGATGGTAGATGTGAAGCCCAGCGGGAGATTGCTGCTCATCCCTCCCAGAACTGGTACACGCCGGAACCTCTGGAGCGGGTTGTCCCTCCGCCCTTCTGTCATTCGCGTTCTCCCAAGCGAATGATCCCCGACAAACCGAGGCAGAAGGTAGCGCGATTGTCAATGGCGGCCCCACGGGTCAATGTGGCGTGCAACGGTGATGCCTGGTTACGCGCGATCGGCACCTCCTCGCGAAAACGAGAACGAGTCCGGATGACAGGCGAATGCCGGAAAACCCATTGACCGCTGATCGACACTAAACAACACTGTTGAGTGGTTCGTGGTACTAATACGTCCGCCGATGCTCGCGACTGTCGATGGACGCTGCAAGCCCTGCAGCCCGCCCAGCGTAAGTCGAGGTAGGGACCCAGGGCGGCTACGGCAAACTGGTCGCGCTTCGAGAGTTCGAGTACGGCAATATCGGCGGACGCGGGCAGCTGGCCCAGAAGGTCGGGAAGCGTTCGGGCAGCCTTTGCACGATCGAGTCGGTGCCGGAGCGCTAACATCATCGTGGCGACGTCGTCGCTCGACGTTGCGCGGCTGCACGCAAGGACATCCCGGTCCGGCGCCGCGAACACGTCGGCGTGAAGGTCATCTCCTGCGCTACGAAACGACGAGGTCGTCTGTGGTTGCTCCTATTAGGATCTAGGCGGTGCGGCGGTTCTTCCCTTTTCTGACGGCGTACGACCCACCCGGGTCCAGTGAGGGTTCGCTGGATCCGCTGGGTTGTACCAAATTGCCGACCAGTTGGCACGTGCAACTCGTGCCGGCTGTGCGCGAACGCATGCAGCGCATCCGGTTTCTCACCGCCATGGCTGTGGGTGCTCCTCGTCCGGAAGACCTCGAAGACAGTCCCGCCTACCGAGATGCCCTCACCGTACCTCGTCTGGGAGTGGCTGATCGTCGAGGCGATCGTTCGTCCGTCCGGGAGGATCCATCGATCTGGGTGTCGGGAACGCTGGTAACGCGACGGGCGCTGCAACAGCATGGCTACGTCGACGCCCGGAGTTATCTGAAGACCCCACGCATTTCGGGTTCCATGGCGTCTGACAAACGCCTGGCGGCGCACCTCGGCATTCTGACGTCCACCTCGCGCCGGGCCTGAATGCGGAGCTGCGGACGCCTTGGGCGCGCGGAATGGGTTTCGCGAACCTTCGCAATGTCCAGTCGCTCCTGACGCGCTGGTCCGATGCAGTGCGGCGGAGCCTTGGCGAAAAGCCGCCCCGAACGCAACCGAGATGGAGGAGCGACGCGTGGGAGGAATTGGCCCATGCGTTCGCTCCTTCGGGCGGACGGACTCGGGAGAGGCGCTTTCTGCGGGAACTCGTCCTGTCCACCTCCGGACGCGGTCTTGGAGTACTGCCACTGATGTGGGAACTTCAGGATGAGTTTGAGGACGACGGCTACGAGGAGGAAGAAGTCCACCACCTGCTTGAACGGCGGGCTCCGGAGTACGGCTCACTACTTCAGGCGATTCGTGCCTATGAGGCCTTCGCTCGCAGGCTGCAGGATGCTTTCGACATTCTCCGCTCCGAGTCTGCTCGACGCGACGCTCAGGGATACCCCGTGCCAGAAGTCGCGCGCGACGAGGAATTCTGCCAGAGCGTGAATGGCCTGCACGACCGATTCACTGCCGCACACCATGCGCTCGCGGACATAAGCCTCGTTGGCGCCGCGCTTCCGCACCTGTTCGTCGAGCGGTTCGGCCGCTTTGAGGTCCCCATGGACGCGGCAGCCTGTGCCCTCGTCCTCTGCGAGCATCACGAGATCGTCCAGCGTGGCAAATCGGCGGAGGGCAAGCGTCCCTGGTTCGACCGTATCGGACGCGAACGTATTTACATGCGACACACCTATCGCGTGGCGCGCCGTGAGATCCAGCCTGACCGCTACGTTCATGAATACCGCAGCCATCCCATTAGACGATTCCATAAGGACCTCTCATGAGCAGGCGCGCGAAGTCAGCGAGCAGCGGCCATATGCTGGACCTGTGGAGGGCTCCGCAGGGGGCGGGTGATCCGATGGGATGCCTTGCGACCACCTACACGTTCGATCCGGGCCTCTTTGATGAGCAATGCCTAGCGCGCTTCCTCGAGATCGAGTCCGACCCGAATCGCGAAGACTTCGCATTCCTCCTGGAACGTGAGAGTCGCTTGGGCGGCGCCTACGCCGGGGTCCTCGTCGACCACACCCAGGCGGGCGTAGAGCATTCGCTGCGGTGGGACGTTCTGCCAGTGCGTCTTCCATCCGGTAAGCAGCACGCCAAACTCTCCCTGCTGGCATGGACCCGGCATATTCGGATCATCGTGGCATCCGCGAATCTCACCGAGCCGGGCTATCGCACCAACTTCGAGGTGGCCGGAGCCATCGACCTCTCTCCGCAGCAGGCCGACACCGAGGCGCTGCAAGAAGCTGTCGCCTTCCTTCGTTCACTCATCAACATGGTACCAAGGGGAGGAGTCGACCTACCGGAGGTCCGGCGCGCAAGTAATTTCCTCTCTCACGTCGAACGGCAGGTCTAGCATTGGACTCCCATCAAGCGGCGAGGGACCACCCGGCAGCAGCTGGTGTTCACGTTGCCTGCCGCGGCGACGGGCGGGATGGAACGGAGCAGCCTCGCGGAAGCCGTCACCGCGTGCCGGAAGCATGGTTCTTCTCCTGACAAGGTGCGCGTTGCATCTCCCTTCTTCGATCTTGACGGCGAGGAGTGCCGCGTAGTGTCGTCGCTGTGCAAGCTGATGGCTCGCGGAACCAGTCGAAAGATCGACTTCTGTGTACCTGCCGTGTGTGAGGATGCCCAAGCCGCAATTCCTCGTCTGGCCGCCCCCCGCTCTCTGGTGCAAACGCCACTCAAGTACCAGGCCACGGCGTCGGTTGCCACGCCCCGGCAAAGGACGAAGAGCAGAATGTCCGGCCGTGGCACGCAGTTCTTGCTGAACTGCAGTCCCCTTCGTGCTACGCGCTCATGATCGGCTCCTCGAACTTCACCTGCGCGGGAATGGGCATCGGCGGCCATCGCAATGCGGAGGCCAACCTGCTCACGCTGGTGGAACGCGTGGCTTTCGGACGGGATGTCGGTCAGCTTGCGGCTGTGTGGCCCGACGTAGTTGTGATCGCCGACCCGGACGCCGCGGAGTGGCTTGGTGCACAACCAGAACGTGACGAGGAGGAGCAGGCCGCCGCCTCGCCTGTACCCCGGGGATTCCTTGGCGCGACGTATCGGGCTGGGGATGTCCGGCAGGTACTCCTGTACCTGGCGCCGGATCGGCTGCCTGAGGCGTGGGATGTGTACGCCTGCGGCCGGCAGCAGGACCATCTAATCGGCCATGTCTCCTGGGAGGAATTTGGAAGGCCAGAGACTGTCGAACTGAGTTGGTCGCCGGTCCAGCCTCCAGAGCGTTTGCTGGTTCGCTGGGGCGGGAACGAGGCCTTCCTTCCCCTCAATGTCGAAGACAGCCACAAGTTGCCCGCTCCGGAGTCGCTGAGTGAGATGTCGGCGGACGACATGCTCTGGATTCTGGCCGCGTCGGATCCCAGTGCCGCCTTCAGGGTCTGGGCCCGGCAGAGCAAGCCCTCTGACATCTTCGACGACGACCTCGACTCGGCGACCCCTCCCGACCTCGATCCGCTGCGGCGCTACGACCTGGAGGCTACCTTCCTGCATCGCATCCGCCGGCGCGCGCGCATCCTTGCGCGCTTGCGCGCCAACCTGGAGCGGCCGGTCTGGAGTCGGCAAGCCGTGGAATGGCATCTCCGGGGGCTGATCGGCATTGAACCGCTCGCGGAGCGCATGGCCGGGAATCTCGCTGCAGCCGACGGCGCGGCGGACGAGGCACTGTTGTCCTTGGCCGACTTCCTGATTGTGCTGCGTGAAGTGGACTACCAACCGCGCGACGGCGCTCTCAGCAAGCCGGACTTCGAGGCGATCTTCCGGCCGTTTCTGGGAGAACTGGCGAATCGGCTGGACTCCGACGTCACTTGTATTCGTGACCGGCTTGGCGCCGGTGCACTGCAATTCTGGGATCGGGTATTAGAGCGATGCCGAAACTGAACGACATCTACAAACCACCAAGGGACCTTGTCCTGGGCATGCGCCTGAATGAGCGGGTGCCCGAGGCGGACCAGCTCCGTCAGCGCGCGGAGTCGGTCGAAATCCTGCGCCGCCTGAAGAGTCAGCCGGGCGTCATCCTCGCCGACGAGGTCGGCATGGGCAAGACGTACGTAGCCCTTGCCGTGGCTTACAGTATCGCGACCCAGAGCCCCAAAGGCCCCGTCATCCTCATGGTACCCCCCAATCTGATCGACAAGTGGGAGCAGGACCTTGCGACGTTTTGCGAGTTGTATCTGGAAGGCCGGCGCCCCCTGCGCCGCGAAGGCGCGACACGCAAGGAAATGATGGACCCGGGCGTAATCCGCTTTGGCATCGCGCGGCATAGCGTGGAGCTGATGAAGCTCTTGGACGACGCGCCACGCGAACGCTGCCACCTGATCTTCGTGGGGCAGGGGCGATGTCCCGCAGTCAGACTGATAAATGGGTACGGCTCGCGCTGATTGCGGAGGCGTTGCGTCGGCATGGTCGCGGTGGTGCTCGGCGGCTCATCCAGGTAAAGGGACAGATCCATCGCTTTCTCGGCCAGCTTCTTTTTGCGCTCAGCGAGGAGCGGGCGCACGAACTGCGGGAGGATCTGTGGCCGCACCTGCTCCATACTGATCCCGAGTCCTGGCAGGAGATCTACAACGGCGGAGTCCGCGACGAGCACAAGAGACTGGACGATGATCCTGTCCCCAAAGCGGTGGTACGCGCTCTGGACCGCATCGAACTGCGGGAATTGGCCGAAGCACTCAAGAACATGCCAGTCCGAGCGCGGGGTGGGGATGAGCGCCTTACGGAGCGTCTCAACGAAGTAAGGCGCGCCCTCCGCCGGGTGGAGGACAACCTTTGGAAGGAGCTCTTGGCACGCAGCCGGTGGCGCTCGCCTCTGCTCGTGCTCGACGAGGCCCACCACCTGAAGAACCCGGGAACCTCGCTCGCACGCACGCTGCAATGCCCGGACTCCGAGCAGGACCTTAGATTGGGCGACGGGGCGATGGCAAATGCCTTCGATCGGATGCTGTTTCTCACGGCCACGCCCTTCCAGTTGGGGCACCACGAGCTCGTCAGCGTGCTGCAGCGTTTCGGAGACGTGAAGTGGAATACCGTGGAATTGGGGGAGCAGGACGCGTTTCGCAGCCGCCTTGCCAGCCTGGGCGACCAACTGACCGACAGCCAGCGGACGGCGATCGCGTTTCAGAAGGCGTGGAGCCGGTTGCAGCCTGAGGACGCGGATGGTGGTACCGAATCGTGGTGGGACGCGCTCACTGCGTGTAACCGGGAGGCACTGACACACCGACAGCGCGGGGTCGTAGACGCCTTCGACGCCGCACGTACGGCTCGCGACTCGGCCGAAAAAGCCTTGCGCCCTTGGGTCGCCCGCCACAACAAGGCCCAGTTGTGGGTGGGGACGGAAGTCCCACGCCGGCAACGTATCCACGGCGAAGGCATCACACGGCACGATGGGCAGGGGGGACTCAGGATTCCGCCGGGGCAGCTCCTGCCTTTTTTCCTGGCCGCCCGCAGTGCAATTCAGCCGGGTAAGGATCTCCTTGCCGAGGCCCTCTGCTCCTCTTATGAAGCGTTCCGCTTCACGCGCGAGAATAAGCAAGCCGAGAAGGACGAACAGGACGAGACGGCGAACATGGGCGAAGACCTTGGCCACGCGCAGTGGTATCTCGGTGAGTTCGACAGGATGCTCGGAGATTCGTCGGGAGCAACTCATCCCAAGATCAGCGCAACGGTGGGGAGAATTGTGGACCTGTGGGAGGCCGGAGAGAAGGTTCTGGTGTTCGCGTTTTACCGCTACACCTGCCGCGCCCTGCGCCTTCATATCAGTTTCGAAATCGAGCGGCGACTGATGGCGGATGCCCGGCGGCAGTTGGGCGGGGCCAGCGACGAAGAGGTGGACCGGCTGATTGACAGGGTGCAGAACCGATATTTTGACGACAAAACGAGGCCCGGGAGGATTGCAGTTGACGGTGCGTTGAACGCGATCCTGCTGAAACACGCTGACGCGCTGGAGAGGGTCGGCGCGTCCGACGATGATCGCGAGCGGATGCTCGACGTCATGCGCCGGTTCCTGCGCGTGCAGTCGACGCTGGTCCGCTGTTTCCCACTGGCGGAACTGGACACAATCGATCCAACCGTCGCAGTGGACAGAGTTCTGCGGCACGAAGACGGCTCGGGTATCTCCTGGCTCGGGAAGTTCGATGGCTTTGTAAAGTTTCTGACGACGCAATGCTCCACGGCGGAACGTGGGTTTTATCTGGAAGCGGCGGCAAGGACGCAGACCCGCGGCATTCGGGTCGATGCCGGCGACGCCGACGATTCCGGAGATTCGAGCAGAGTCACGCTCGCCAACGTACAGGTAGCCACGGGTGAGACAGACCGAGCAACACGGGCGCGGCTGATGCGAGCCTTCAACACGCCCTTCTTCCCGGACATCCTCGTGTGCAGCGAAGTGATGGGGGAGGGCGTGGACCTGCAGCGCTTCTGCCGCCACGTGATCCACCACGACCTCGCGTGGAATCCGAGCAGCATCGAGCAGCGCACCGGACGCATCGACCGGATCGGCTGCAAGGCCGAGGGGCGGCAGCCGATCGTGGTCTACCTCCCCTACCTCGCCGGCGCCGCGGACGAACGGCAATACCGCGTGATGACCGACCGCGAGCAGTGGTTTCGCGTGGTGATGGGCCAGGAAGAAGTCAGCAGGCTCATTACCGAAGAGTCCGAATCAGCCATACCTTTACCAGACAGTCTTTCAAATCGGCTGACCTTCCGGCTGGGCTTGCAGGACCTACGTTCGGCATGAGGTTTGGTGCCGCCATGCTTGTTTCTGTAGCGGAGATGCTGGTCCCCGCATCGCGCATTTCTGCTATGGTGCAAGAAGACTTTACGTGATCCCTTGACCTTTGCTGCTGATATTGGGAGGTTGCCGACATGGCTGAACCACTTGCCATCCTGCCCGGTACTGAAGTAACCGCGCGAGGCCTTCGGTGGGAGGTCGTAGGAACGGAGTCACTGGGTCTTCAGACTCTCTACCGCTTGCGGGGGCTCGATCATTCGACTCAGGGCGCGGAAGTAGACGTCCTCTCTCCCTTGGAAGAGATAGAACCGATTCGTCACGATCTCCAACCTGAGCGGGCCGCCCATCTCGACAACTGGCTGGCCTACCATCAGGCGTTTCTCTTGGAGCAAGCTCTCGGACCGAGTGCTATGGTCGCGGTTCAGCCAGGTAGGCTGCGCTTGGAACCTTATCAGCTGGTCCCCGCCCTCCGGGCAATCCGCATGAGCCGCACGCGCCTGCTACTCGCGGACGATGTCGGCCTCGGCAAGACGGTGCAGGCTGGCCTTGTCCTCACCGAACTCATTGCGCGCCGCCTGGCGCATCGCATCCTGATCGTCACGCCCGCCGGCCTCCTCCTGAATCAGTGGCACGAGGAGATGCGGGAGCGTTTCGGGCTTCGGCTGCGCATCATCGACAGCGCTGCCTTGGAGGAGGTGCGTCGTGGCCAGGAGCTCGGCGCGAATCCGTTCGACCACATTTCCCATGGCCTGGTGTCCATCGATTTCCTCAAGCAGGAACGGATTGTGGAACAGCTCGAGCGGACCTCCTACGACGTGGTCGTCATCGACGAAGCGCACCATTGCATGGACGTCGGATCAGCCGCGGAGCGGGAGGACACGCAGCGCCGGCGCCTTGCGAAGGTTCTGGCGAAGTCGTGCGATGCACTCCTCCTGCTTACGGCTACCCCTCATGACGGAAACGACCGCTCGTTTGCTTCGCTATGCGAGCTGCTCGATAGTTCGCTCGTGGACGGCCGCGGCGCTTTGCGTGGAGACCGCTACCGCGACCATGCGGTTCGCCGCCTCAAGAAGCACCTTCGTATCCCGGATCCGGATAGTCCTGGACAGACGAAACCCATGTTCCCCGAGCGGGAAGTTACTCCCGTGCCGGTAGTGGCCGACGCCAAGCACCACGACCGGTTCATGGATCTCCAGCGCGGTCTATTGGATCTTCTTGCGCCGCAACTCAAGCGAGCCTTCCGCGGCAATGACTACGCCAGTGTGCTCGCCTGGTTTGTTCTTCTCAAGCGCAGCGTCTCGACCGTAAAGGCGTGCCACACAACGCTTAGCGCGGTTGCAATCAACCTTGAACGTTTCCTCAAGTCTGCTTCGGAGCAGCAGGAGGAGCGCCGCCAGCGCGTTCGCACACTTCGCGACTACCAGCGCAAACTGGACCGATTCGGTGCTGTGACACTCGAAGAGGAAGAAGAGCAGTGCCTCCTTGCGGCGGAGGACCTCGGCCACCAGTTGGCGTCCCTGCAGAAGGACATCCGGCGCGGCTCGTACCGCGAGTCGAAGGTGGCCGACATCCTGGCGCGCCTCGATGAATTGAGCGACCTCGCTGAGGGTGCCCTACATCAGGACCCAAAGCTCGACGCTCTGGTCGACACGATCAAGTCCATTCGGAAAGCGGAGCCGCACGCGAACGTACTTGTCTACACGGAGTACACCGACAGTCTCGACGCCGCCGTGGCATGTCTCAAGTCCGCCGGTCTTGCCGGAGTCCAGAGTTTTCGTGGAACTGACGACCAGAACCAACGAACGGCGACCACCTCCACATTCCGGGCAAATGACAAACCAGATTCTCGTCAGCACCGATGCCTCCGCGGAAGGCCTGAACCTGCACTACCGCTGCCACCACCTGATACATCTGGAACTGCCGTTCAACCCCAACCGCCTGGAGCAGCGCAACGGCCGAATCGACCGGTATGGCCAGACGCTTGTCCCCATGGTTCGTTATCTCTACCTCCGGGGGACTTTCGAGGAGCGCATTCTCCTCCGCCTCGTGATGAAGTGGGAGCGGCAAAGGGCGCGCCTCACCTTTGTCCCCAACACGTTGGGGGTCAGCTTGGGAGATGAGTTCGTTCAGGTTAAGTTGCTGGACGGTCTCATCAACGAGGAGGGCAAGCTCTTCAGCGGCGATCCGGTTCTGTTTGATCTTCACGAAGAGCGGGAGAACGAAGGCGCGGACAAGGCGACGCGCGAGCTGCTGGAAGAGATCGACCGCGTACTGCATGGCTTCCGGGAGACCGCGCGCTCGTGTGACTGGCTCGGCGGCACGGGCGTGAATGCCGAGCAGCGCCTTTCAGACGAAGCGGAGGACGCCGCGCGCGTCGGCGAGCAGGCAGCTCACGTGGACCTCGCGCAGTTCGTGTGCGACGCTGTGCTCCTGGAGAACGGCCAAGTGGTCGGCAGCCTGGACAATCCGCATTTCGCCCTCCGCCTGCCGCCGCACTGGCTGCACGATCTCGACGACCTGCCAGGCTATGACGCCGAGTCCCGTCTGGTCCGCCTTACGACGGACATTGACGTTACCGCGGATGACAAGAAGCGCCCGGTCGGCTATCTCGGGCGGGCGCATCCATTGGTTCGTCGCGCTCTGGACAGCGTCCGCAGCCTCTCCCTGGGCGAGGCCGTCCGCAGGGGGCTGGATACCCGCGCCAGCGCCGTCGCCGCAAATGTGTCCGAACCAAGCCTGCTCTTCACATTCCTTGGGAGGATGGCCAGCCGTCGCGGCCGGGAACTGGAACGCGTACTGGCCGTCCGCGTGAATCAGGACGAAACGGCGGAGTTCCTGGATTCAGCGGACCATTGGCTCGGACTGGCCGACCCGAAAAAGGCGTTGCGCACGACCGACCTTTGGAAGAAGCATTACAAGAACTGGTGGGAGGATGCCCAGGGGCAAGCGCAAGCTGCGGCCGAACAGGGCTTCGGTCCAATGGCCGATTCATTCGTAGCGGCGCACATGAAGACGTTGGAGACGGAAATGGCGGCTCAGGCGGAGTGGCTCAAGAAGCGCGCCGACGAAATCACCGACGCCGCCGAACGAGCCCAGCCGTGGGAGGTGGGTCTGTTCGATGATCCGGCCTCTGTCCCCCGCGTCCCCAGCCGTAGCTGGGCCTCTCGCAAGGACCCGGAGCAGTGCTTGGCGGCGTTCCACGAGGATCGTTCGCAACCGGTCAGGGCTCGACTGGAAGCCGAGGGTGTCTTGAGGCTGTATCACGACCGGCTTGCCGACCTGCGGGGCCGTGGCGATCTCAGGGCGCCGGAGATCGTGCCGCTCGGCGTGCTGATGCTCCTGCCGGAGGCGAAGTCATGAGCCTCGACCTCACTACCTGCCAATTCCAGGGGCCGGCATTGCCCGAGCCGTTCGTGAAGTTCGAGCTGGAGAAGGAACTCTCCCGCAGGAACCTGCTTCCTAAGTCCGCCGGCGTTGAAGGCCGCGAGCTGCAGGAGCGCTGGGAGGTTCTGCGGCGCAAGCTCGGCATGCTGGCCGGCAGCGGCGGTCCGCTGCGCGTGTTCAGCCATGTCATCGAACCGCTGATTCCGCTTCTCGGCTATTCCCACTGCGAGGAAGCCGAGAAGGTGCAAACCCGCGAGGACCTCGAATCCGGCGGCACGCTCCTCATCGCCGACGACGGCGCCAGGCTCCGCGTTTGGACCACGTCCTTCAACGAAGACCTCGCCGCCCCCACCAAACGCGGGCGGCACTTCCGCTACAGCCATCAGAAGATCGCCCAGCGCGTGTTGCTCACGACCAACGAGCGTTTGGGACTGCTTACCAACGGCATCGAACTGCAGCTGCTGCTCTCCGATCCGGCGCGGCCCGACTCCGTCGTCAGCATTCCGCTCGATCCGGACTGGAAGCGCAGCCGCCATGTTCCCGACTCTCTCCGCTTCGTCTTGGCTCTCGCCTCGCCTGAGGGCGTGCGCGCGCTGCCCGACCTTGTCGAGAAGGCCCGCCTGCAGCAGGCCCGTGTTACCAAGGAACTCCGCCTCCAGGCGCGCCGTGCCGTCGAAGGCTTCGTCCAGTGCGTGCTCGACCACCCCGACAACCGCGACTGGTTGGCCGAACAGACCGACCGCGAAGCCCTCGCCCGCGCGCTTTGGCGGGAGGGGCTGATCACCGTCTATCGCCTTCTCTTCGTGCTGAAGCTGGAGTCCGGCGACGACCCGGGCCGCTCGTTCACCTTTGCCTCCACGGGACTTTGGCGCCGGACCTTCTCCCCCGGCCTCGCGCTCGCCCCGTACGCGCGAGCCGTCCTCGCCGGCCAGCAGACCGGGCGCTTCCTGGAAGATGGTCTTCGCACCCTCTTCCGCATGCTGGCGGAGGGACTGGAATGCACGGAACTCAACGTCAAGCCACTCGGCGGAGCACTGTTCGGCCCCACGGCCACGCCCATCCTGGGCCGCCTTTCCTGGGGTGAGCGCGCCGTCGCCCATCTGCTTGACAATCTCCTCTGGACGGCTGTTAAACGGGGCACGAAGTCCCGCGAGCGCGTCCATTACGGCCCGCTCGACGTGGAAGACCTCGGGCGCGTCTACGAGGCGCTCCTCGAGCTCGAGCCGGGCATCACCGCCGAGCCCATGTGCCGCTTGCGCCGCCAGAAGCTCGAAGTGGTCGTCCCCCTTGCCCAGGGGGAGAAGTACCATCCCAAAGACACCTCGGTCGTGGACCTCTCTGAAGATGAGGACAACGAAAGCGAGGAGCCGGAAGAGACGAGACCCCCACCCGCGGCAAGAAGACCAAGTCGAATGGATCGAGGCCATCCCGCCCGGCCGCTTCTCTACCTCCGCGCCGGACTCGGACGCAAGGCGACCGGCTCGTATTACACGCCCCACTCCTTCGTGCGCTTCCTCGTGCAGGAGACGCTCGGCCCGCAGGTCGCCAAATGCAGCCCGGAGAACGATCCCCACCCGCTGGAGATCCTCCACCTCAAGGTGCTCGACCCGGCGATGGGCAGCGGGCACTTCCTCGTCGAGGCCTGCCGCTTCCTGGCCGACAAGCTCTACGAGGCCTGCCGCTACTGCGATGAGCAGGCGTCGCAGGCGGAGCAGAGGGCCGAGTCCGCACGGAAGCCGGAGGAGAAGCAGAAGGCGCGCCAGGAGGCCGCCGGTTGGCGGCAGCGGGTGCTCGAACTGCCCGACCCGGAAGACGAACTCGTGCGCTACCTCCCCAGCCACGCGGCGGAGGGCGGCGAGTCCGGCCTCTCCCAGCGGCTCGCGGTCGCCCTCTGCCGGCGCCTCGTGGCCACCCACTGCCTCTACGGCGTCGACAAGAACCCGCTGGCGGTGGAACTCGCCAAGCTGGCGCTCTGGCTGGAGTCCCAGGCCGAGGGCATGCCCCTCACGTTCCTGGACCACCGCCTCGTGGTCGGCGACTCCCTCACCGGACCCTTCTGGAAGCACCTGATCTTCCGGCCCGGCAACCGCAATGAGCCCGTCGAGGACCTTTTCGTTCAGGGGCTCAACATCGAGTTCGACAAGGCCCTGCGCGAGGCGATCCACTACGTGGGCGACCTGGACGCCGGGGTAGGCGCGACCGTCTCCGAACTGGTGCGCAAGGCGGAGACCAAGGCCCAGCTCGACCGCGCCCTCCTGCCCTTCCGGGTGCTTGCCGCGGCGTGGAGCGGGGGCGTGATGCTGGGGGCGGAGCGTTGCGACGACCACGCCTATTCGGCCCTGCTGAGAGTGATCGGCCAGACCGGCGATCTGCCGGAGACGATTGACTCCGAACCGCTCCGGGCGATGATCGCGCATGGACTCGGCGTGGAAGAGATCCCCGCGCAACGCGATTCCATCTACGCGCTCCTTACGTCGGTCGAATGCATCCCGGCGCTGTCATACGACCTCACCTACCCCGAGGTCTTCTATCCTCGCGGCATCCCGCACGGGCAGCAGGGGTTTAACGCGGTGCTCGGCAATCCGCCGTGGGATACGTTCCGACCAAAAGAAAAGGAGTATTTCTCGACGTCGGATGAGCGGTATTTAGCCGCCAACTCAACCTCCGAACGCAAGGAAATCGCACAGGCCATCCTCAGAAATGGCGCAGCAAGGCTCGCATGGCAGCGGTTTGGTTCACACTTTGCGCAAATTCAAGCGGCCCTTGACGCGCTTTACCCCGTCTGTGGTGGAGACAACCTCGGTTACCGACGAGGAGACCCAGACTTGTCAGCGTATTTCTGCGAGCGCGTCGTGATGCTAACCGTTCGAGGTGGAAATATCGGTCTTGTCTTGCCAGCGTCGATCCAAGGGACGCCGGGCTGGACCGGCGTCCGCCATTTGATGTTACTCCGTGGCGGGTGGCGGACCTGTCGTTCGTACCAGAACATGAAAAGGCTCTTCGATATTCCGCCTGTGATGAAATTCGCACTAATTGTCGGGACCTCAGGCGGACCAAGTCCGGGAATCTCTTGCATGTTTGACATGCAGAATCTGGAGGAATTGTTTGACGATGACTCCAATCCACTGGTCCTATCGATAGAGGACATTCGCGCGTTAAGTGGAGACTCATTGGCACTGCCGGAAGCTGCACAGCCGGCTCGACTGTGAAGTTTTGCTGGCTCTCTCATCGCTTCGCGTGGAGAGCGTATTGCGCAAGCTGGAGATTTCCTTGGCCGCGGCTCACACTAACGATGATAGAGAGATCCTGGTCCCTTGGCCCTGGACGTGATAGATGATCCCAGAGCGCCGGACCACTTGCAGACAATGGTGGCAGTCAACGCCCTGTTGGTTTTGAGGGCAACCGATCGGCGCGTATGATGCAGAATGGCAGTCGGATGAAAGCTCGCGCTGGGATAGCCGTCCCTCCAAAGCAGTTCGCATTGCGGACGTGCGTTCACGGCGAGGGCTAACGCGAGCTGCCTGCTACTACCGCTTGATGCTGCGTGCCACGTCTGGATCGACAAAGACGAACCCACGCAGCACGATGGCTGCAATCGTTCCACCTGGATGCACAAGTAGCCACACGGTTACTGCGGACAAGGCTCCGTGGTCGAGGTCATCCTCACGAATGCTTCAATTGCTGGCCGTCATTTCCACCTATCCCTTTGACTACCAAGTGAGGCAGCGAATACAAGCAAGCCTGAGTGAATTCGTCATGGCGTCTATCGGTTGGCCATCTCTACAATCCGTTGCCGGTAAGTGCGTCGCACACATTGCGTTGAGGCTTTCCTGCAATAATGTTGCCTACGCGCATCTTTGGGAAGAGCAGCTGGGTGAGGCATGGCGCGAGGCACGCCCGCCCTTCACCTGGCCCGTGCTGGAGGGCGACGACGCCCGCTGGGAGTTGCGTGCGGCAATTGACGCGGTGGTCGCGGACGCCTACGGGCTCTCCCGCGAACAGTACGCCCACGTGCTTTCCACCTTCAGCCACAAGAGCTACTCCAAGGCGCCCGACCTCTGCCTGGCCCGCTTCGACGAACTGAAAGCCATCGGCCTCGACGCCTTCACGCGCAAGTACGACCCCTACTGGGACATCCCCCTGAACGAAAACCTCCCCCAACCCGTCATCGACCTCCCCGACCTGGAGGACGACAACAACACCGACGCCGCCCACCCCCTGTTGCGCGGCATCTCCGCGAAGCGGAGGCGCAAATGACCCGCGCCGAAGATGGCGACAAACTCTGCTGCCGCGACTGCTTCGCCGATCCGGCGATCCGGGCCTTCATCGAGAGCCAGGGAACGACAGGTGAGTGCGAGTTTTGTGGATCCAGAGATGTTCCAGTAGCGGCGTTGTGGGACATGTCTCCGTTCGTGGACGAGGGAATCAGCCGCAAATACGAGGATGCAGCCCAACAGGTGCCGTATGAAAGTGCCGAGGGCGGCTACCAGTTCGACACCAACGACCTGGAACAGATCCTGATTGACTACGAGGCAATCTTCTCCCCATTCGGTGGCGGCTCCGAACTCCCTCAGACACTCGTCCGGATGTCACGCTTCGATACAACACCGTTGATAGTCCAGCATCCTCTCAGCAGTTACGGGGACTATCTGGAGTATTGGACCACATTCTGCGCGATGGTCAAGCATGATCGCCGTTTCACACTCTTCGAGGACTTGGAACGACAGCGGAATATCCACTTCGATGCGATGTGCAGAGGAGACGTCGCTCAACTTGATGACATCGGGCAGGTTGAACTCTGGGAGGTGTTTGACGGTGCTTTGTCGCAGTGCCGCAGTGTGATCAACCCCGGCACTGTGATTTACCGTGCAAGACGCGCAATGGAAGGCTATGAAAGATGGGGAAACAAGGCGCTCACAAGCGCCCCCATAAATATCACGACCGAGACCCGTATGAGTCCACGTGGTATCTCTCACTTCTACGGCTGCCAGGACGAACAGACCTGTCTCGCGGAGGTTCGTCCGGCGATCGGCGAGAATGTCGTCGTGGGGCAATTCCGTGTCCAGGTTCCCCTCAACGTGATAGATTTGGTTAGCCCTCGTGAACGAATCAGCATGTTTGATGCAGAAAACTTTGACTTCAGATCAGAGATTTACGTGAAGCCGTTTCTTCTCCATTTCGGCCGCGAGATCGCGCAACCGATTATGCCTCATCATGCGCCACTGGAATACCTGCCCACGCAGTCTCTTTGTGATCATCCGTACACGCCGTTGGGATGAGCCTGTGCATGGCATACAATACTGAGCGCGCACGAAAGAACGGAAAATGCCTCGTGCTCTTTCGCGACCAGATATCTCGAGCAGCGACCAAGGTCGGTGACAGTACCGACGCACAAGAAACCATGGCTCAGATTCATAAGAAAGTCGGTACGGCGGATATGCGATATCGATTATGATTACTGGCCGCGTGAAGTCCGTCTGGAACGTAACGCTTATCTTGAACGAAGATCATCGAGATTGGATGACACGCATCCATTCGTGCGCTGGATCATGTTCTGAACGAGTACCGCAGTTACTTCCGGTGACGGGTTCGCGCCAGGACCCGGCGCGCGGGCCGCGCTGGAGCGGGAGCTGGATGAACCGGGTTCCTGGCCCAGGGCCTTCTACCAGGCCCACCGCCCGTTCCGCGAGGGTCGGCGCTGGCACGACCTGCCGCTCGATCCGCGCCTGGCCCGGGTGATGGAGCAGCGCGCCGGGACGGAGCACGCCTACATCCACCAGTCCGAGGCCATCGAGGAACTCCTGTCGCCAACCGCGCGTCCGGTGGTCGTCACGACGGGCACGGGCAGCGGCAAGACGGAGGCCTTCCTCCTGCCCGTGATCCAGAACGCCTGGGAGGACGCAACCCGCTTCAGAAAGTCCGGACTGACGGCGATCCTCGTCTACCCGATGAACGCGCTCGCCAACGATCAGCGACAGCGCATCGAGGATTACCTGGAGACCGCGGGATTCGCCGGCGCCATTCGGGTGGAACAGTACGACCGCGGCACGCCTCAGGCGAAGCGTAAGGAGATGCGCGACAACCCGCCGCACATCCTCTTGACGAACTACATGATGCTGGAGTACCTGCTGGTCCGCCCGTCCGACCGGGAGGCGATTTTCGCCAACCACCGCTGTCGCTTCCTCGTGCTGGACGAAGTCCACACCTACCGCGGCAACCTCGGCAGCAACGTCGCGCTCCTGGTGCGCCGCCTCCGCGCCCACCTCGCGCGCGCCCGCCAGGACTGGGGCGCGGAAGTATCCGCGGCGGACCGCCCGCGGCGGTTCCCCACGCTGGTCCCCGTGGGAACCTCGGCGACCATCCGCTCCCTGGTCGAGGACGACCTGCCGGAGGCGGAGATCCGGAGTCGCAGAGACGTGGCCGTGCAGGGCTTCTTCAACACGCTCACCGGCGCGCCAGAGTCGGATATCCGAGTATTTGGCGAGCAATTGCAGGACATCGCAATCCCACCAGAGGCGCAGTATCCGGCTACCCCGCCAGACGTGGACCTTGAGCCTGTCGACCTCGGCGATTCGGCGGCCGTCGGGCGCGCCATCTGCCGACTGGCCGGGATTCCCGAAACGACGCCGCTGTCCGATGCGGTGCGGCAGTGCCGGCTGATCTGGGACCTGCACCGCTGGCTGGTGCGCCGCCCCATGCCGGCGAGCGAACTGATGGCGTGCCTGCGCAGCGAGGTGGGCAGCCGTTCCACCGTCGCCGACGACTCCTTGTGTCGTGAGGTGGAAGCGGGCCTCGTGCTGGGGGCGGCTCTGCCGGAGGGCACGCCCGGAGCGCTGCGATTGCGTGCACATCGTTTCATCCGCGGCGGCTGGAAGTTCCATCGCTGCATCAATCCGGAATGTGGGCGGCTGTACCCGCGGGGTGAGGAGCGTTGCACCGAGTGCAACTCAGCCACGGCGCCGCTGTACCTCTGCCGCAACTGCGGCGCGCACTACCTCCGGTTCGTGGGCGATCCCGGCGCCGGCTTGCGCGGCGAGGCCGACGAGAGCCAGGGACCGGAGTGGATGCTCTACGAACCCGGCCGGTTTGAGGAAGGATGGGCGGAGGAAGAGGAAGTCGAGGAGGATGCGCAAGCGCCGGAGGCTGGTCCGCCGACGCGCCGGGGGCGCAGAGGTCCTCAGAGAAGGCCGACCCAGATGGGCGGCCGGCCCGTGATGACGGGATCGTTCGCCCCGGCAGCAAGCGTCTTCAGCGCGGACCCGAATGACTATCCTCTCAACGTGATTCTGGCGCCCGGGCGCACGCGATGCCTCTGCTGCGGCGGTACCGCCGGCAGCCGCAACGTGATTACGTCCGTGTCGCTCGGAACCTCCGCGGCTGTGAAGGTGGTTGGCGAAGGGCTCGTGGAAGCCCTTGCGGAAGCGAATCGAGATCGCCCCGGCCACGACGGCAAGGAACGTCTCCTGATCTTCAGCGACAGCCGCCAAGATGCCGCCCACCAGGCGCGTTTCATCATCTTCGCAAGCCGCTACGACCGCATGCGCCGCCGCTTGTATCGTCTTCTGCTGGAGCATCAACGCCTGTCGATCCAGCGTGCCGTGGAGTTGCTGGGGCAGGCGGCCATCGACGGGAGAGACAGTCCGTATCTTCCGGAGAATACGCGTTGGATTCCGACCGAGGCTCTGGAACGCATTCGCGCCTTCGAGGAGGCGCCGCTCCTGGACGACATTTCGGTCAATGCGGGCTATCGCTCCACGGTCCTGAACCTCGGACTGGTCGGGATTGGATACGACCGCCTGGATGAATACGTGAATGCATGTGGTGGAGAGCTGGCAGAGCGTCTTGGAGTCACCTCGGAGGATCTCTTCTACATCTGCCGAGTCCTGCTCGACGCCATGCGCTCGCGCGGTGCGTTCTCACGAGTCATGCTCCAGTATGATCCCCGCTCCAGCGAATGCCCCGATTTCGTTGGTGCGGCGCAGTGGGAGCGGAGGATCAAGCAACCGCACGGATACCCACTGGATCGCGACCAGTCTGTGTTGCCCTACATCGATCGAGCGGAGATTCCCGCTGGGATTGGATGCTCGAACGCATGGCGCGCGCCGGGCCGCGGTGGGCGCCCACCGCACTTGGAAGTGGCGCTGCGGAATCTGCTGCGACGTCTCGGCGGCATAGATCCTGACGAAAACACAATGGTCGCGATCCTGGAATTCCTCCAGCATGGGAATTTCCTAGTCGCCTCCCGCCTCTACGGCTCTCGTCAAAACACTCACCTTCTGCAGGTAAACGCCGAGGCGACCTTCCTCTGCTTGCTCGATGACAGCAGTCGCCTTCGCTGCGGAGTATGTGGGCACGCGGCAGCGATGGCCCGAGCCGAACTGCCGTGTCCGCGCTGCCACGGGACACTTGAGCAATGGAGTTCTGGGGACGTCCGTCACCACCGGAGCGTTGAGAGAATTCTCATGCCCGAGGCTATTCCCCTGGTGGCCGGAGAGCACACTGCACAAATCACTACAGACGTTCGCAGCAAGCTGGAGGATGACTTCAAGGCACCCGCCGGGGAGTCTCCGACAAACGTGCTCGCCTGCTCCCCGACGCTTGAAATGGGAATCGACGTGGGTGGCCTGGATGCAGTCGTCATGCGGAACGTGCCTCCGCGGCCAGACAACTATGCCCAGCGCGGTGGACGAGCGGGACGCCGCGCCCGCGTGGGGCTTGTTCTGGGATACGCCCGCCGCACTCCGCACGATCAGTACTTCTACGAGCGCCCAGCCGAGATGATCGCGGGCGAAGTACCTGCCCCTATCGTCTCCCTGGCCAACCGCGATGTCATCGCCCGCCACCTGAATGCCATTGTGCTTGGGGCCGCGGAACCGGGATTGGCGGGACGAATGGTGGAGTATATCTCTCCAACGGGTGAGATCAATCAGGAGCGAGTTGACGAGCTGATTGCCGCCGTTGAGCGCCAAGTGGACCATGCACTGACCGTTGCACACGAGGCGTGGGACGCGGATGTGCTAAACACCACTGGGCTCGATGACTGTTTCTTGCGCGCAAACCTGACGAACCTGCCCGGCAGAATACGAGACGTGTT
The DNA here is from genome assembly GCA_015075175.1 of bacterium. Taxonomy (GTDB): domain Bacteria; phylum Hinthialibacterota; class Hinthialibacteria; order H5-UNCL2; family H5-UNCL2; genus H5-UNCL2. The sequence continues at coordinate 4,763 of JABTUV010000002.1, read as the reverse complement.
CAGTCGTACGTCTCGGCAGGTGATCGAATTACGACACGCGCTCGACCACTACGCTCAGTCGCTGATGAACCGACACGCAGGGACCAGTGCCGGGGATCTTGTCGCTCGCTTGCTCGGCATTCCAACGAGTCGCAGGGGAGAGGGGAACGACGCCGACGACCGCTCTGCGGGCTATCCATTGCGGCGTTTCGCTGAATTCGGTCTGCTGCCTGGGTACGAATTCCCTTCGGAACCGGCAACGTTGCGCCTGCTCCGCGACGCCCACGAAGAGGATCCCGTCAGCACCATTCGACGATTCGGTATCGGTCAATTTCAACCAGACGCCCTGGTCTATGCCCGCGGGCGCCGCTGGCGCGTGATAGGCCTGGACCGGGCTTCTCCCTGGAACCCTCGTACGGAGGGGCCAAGCTGGACGTACCGGGTTTGTACCATCTGCGACCTGCGCTACGCGGCGGATCAACCCCGCTGTCCACGGTGTAGTACCAGCGGCCCAGCTCAAGGATGTCCTGCGTACGAGTTTGCCGGATTCGTAGCCAAACACGAGGAGCAGCCGATTCTTGACGAAGAGGATCGTTTTGCCATGCGCAACCTCGTCAAGATTCACCCGCAGTGGGATGGTGTTGTTCATGGGCGCTGGAGGTTCCCTAACGGCTGGGCGTTGCGCCTGAGCAGCATGGAAGAGGTGCGCTGGTTGAACGAAAGCCTACCACCCACGGATGCGGAGCTGGACAGCGGCCAGCCGATGCTCCACATGGGTGCAAGAGGTTTCCTGCTTTGTCCTGAATGCGGGCGCAAGTTGGACCCACCCGTACCCATCGACAACCAGCGCGGTGGGCGCAGGAATCCACAAGCCGGCGCGCAGGATCAAAACGGCAATGGACATGCGCCTGACTGTCCGCGGAGGGGTACTTCTCCTCGCCCCTTTGCGATCGTTGCTGCCGCTCAGGTCGAGGTTCTTCGCCTTCTGTTGCCCGTTCCGGCGACCGAGCGGACGGATCAATGGACTTCTTGGGGACTGTCGCTTGGATACGCGCTACTGAATGGCATACGGCTCCACTTCATGCTGGATGAAAGGGAGTTGGAATTCGAACTGGAAGGACCGTGGGTGTCCACCGTTCGCGAAGACCAGTGCAATCTCCTGTGCGTCACATTCGTCGACCCGAACCTGGGGGGAAGTGGCTACTTGGAGCGCATCGCGCAGCAGTTCAACGACGTGGCAAGGAGTACCCTCGTGCATCTCGACCACAGAGATTGCGAGACGGCGTGCTACCGCTGCCTTAAGGCATACGGCAATCAGCGCTACCACGACATGCTCTCCTGGCCGCAGATCATCCCAGCCTTGGATGAGCTTGCCCAAGCGGCGCCGGGACCCGCTCCACTGGAAACAGGTGACCTTGACGATCCCGCTCCCTGGCTGGAAGCCTATCACGCCGGCGTCGGTTCCCCGCTGGAACTCCGCTTCCTGCGCCTGTTCGAGCAGCATGGCTTCCATCCCCAGAAGCAGGTTCCCGTAGCCGCGAGGGATGGAGAAGCACCGATCTCCGTGGCCGATTTCGCAGTTCCGGAACGCCGACTGGCCATTTACGTCGACGGCGCAGCATTTCATAGAGGCCCCAACCTCCGCCGCGACCGCTTCATTCGCCGGCGGCTGCGTGAGGGCAATCCACCATGGAGGGTCGAAGAACTTCGCGCAGATGATCTCCGAGATGGCGCGGATCTGGTGTTGCGTTTGTTGGAGTAGGCAACCGAGAAAGCACGCCGTTTGTGTGGTTGAATCGAAAGGGGAAAGGGAATCACGATCACAGTGCATCCACAGACACGGGCAGGAAACCCATCCATCCTGGGATCGCATGCGCTACGTTTCGCTTACAGTGCTCTGTTTCATAAGGCGGTTGCCTCGCGCGACACCGGGGTTCGGGTTGGTTTGACCCCGGTCGAGGGACGGTGGTTGTACGAGCGATGGTGGCAGAATTGGGCCAAAGTCGCCGCTGTCGTCAATCGAGGGAACTCAAACCGTCCGAAGATCGGGAGCGGACGGATGCGCAGTGACGCTGCTATGTCCGGGGCGTTCAGCGCGGATCGGAAAACAAGTGATCTGCCAGCCGCCTTCCTCAGCGGCACAAGACAACTCTCACTTTCTGCTCGATCGATAACTTTAAGAAGGTGGCTTGCGTTTTCACATTAGGGAACCAATGTGAAGAGAATGGCGCAAAACAAGGATATTTCAGGGCAAAATGAAGGCCCCAGACGGGGCGTTTCTTCAAATGTGAAATCTTCCCAAAAATACGAGCGTTTTGGCGAGACTATACGGTACTTGACGCTCCCGGAACTTCAGCAACTCTTCGATTCCATCACCGATTACCGGCACAAGTTGATGCTGCGGCTGATCTACGAACTCGGCTGTCGAGTCGGGGAGTTCGTGCGGATCCAACTTAAGCACGTCAACTTCGCCCAAGGATCGATCACTTTCCCAGCTGCCAAGACGAAGACGCGGCAGTTCAGGATCAGCCACGCGCCGCGGGGGCTGCTCAACGAGATTCTGAGCCTGCTAAAACGAGAGGGTCGAGCAACCCGGCGATTGGGAAGAATCCTCAAGCCGGAGACGTACCTCTTCCATCCGCCTGGGCACCCGAACTGGCACTATTCCGAAAACCGGATCCGGCAGATCTTCCAGCGCTACGTCAGAAAGACAGGGTTGGACCAAGAGTACGGCAAGGACTCCTGCGGCCGGTCTTTGCACCGGCTTACGGTCCATGGTTTGCGCCATGCCCACCTCATGGCGTACATCCACCACCACAAGCTGCCGCTGCCGATCGTCCAAAAGCAAGTGGGGCACAAGACCCTGCGGGCCACGAGCGTTTACCTGCGGCCCTCGACGGAGGCGGTAGCGGAGGCCTACCGCTTGGCCCAGGCTTCCGCCGACTCCAGATTTGGTTCTATTGCATAGTCAGTTGGGCCTACCACGCCAGCTCTCGCAGCAGTTGCTTCTGTCGCGCCTTCTGCGCCTCGGCGGGCGATTCAATCGCGCTCAGCAACGAAAGAACATCCTCCTCGTCAATCTGCCGGTCCCCATTTACGTCCGCCAGCGGAACGTAGTCGGGATCGTCCGCCAGGGCGCCGAAACCGTACGAGAAGTTCAGGAGGTCTTTCTCCGTTATGTTCCCGTCGCCGTCGCAGTCACCTTTCACCGTCGGCAGGACGGAAACCTCCTCCCCGCCCGGGCTTTCGTTACCGCCGTGATCGAGCGCGGTGATCACGACATGGTACTCCGTCCGGTTGATCAACCCCGGAAGGTACGCTTGAGTCGCGAAGCCGACGTCCACAGGGGAGGGCAACCCGCGGATGGAAGCGCCGCCGTCGTATGGGCCGCCGGCTTCGGTCCCAAAATGGATACGGTAGCCGGCAATGTCCGGCTCCGCGTTGTCGCCCCAGTAGAGCCATGCGCCCTCGTCGTCCGCTTTCACGACGACACCTTGCGGAGCCGCGGGAGGCTCATCGTCGGTGAACTCTACAGTGGCCTCCCCGACCGCCCGACCGGCCAGACTCTCGACCCGAAGGCTGGCGATGCCGGCGATGGTCGAGGATCTCAAGCTAAAAGAAAGCTCGCCGGAACTCGAAAACACCTGCAGGCCACTCGCATCGGGAACCTGGTCCTGCGCCACAATCTCCCCAAGGTCGGTGGTCACCGTATACGCCGTATCGTCAGCGACAGGATCGCCCGCGCTATCCACGAGCGGACCGCACACAACGACGGTCTCCTCACCGCCAGCCGCAATCGACGGCGGCGTGGCGTTCATGCCAATCGATCCCTCGGGATGAATCGGAGCCAGCGTGAAGGTCCCCAACCGATCAACGGTCGCGAAGACCTGATTCTGCTGCGGATCGGCCACGCCTCCGACGTAGACCCACTCCCCATCGTCGGGATCGTACCAGAAGACCGCCAGGCGGCTCTCGTCCACTCCGGTCACGTCGGAGTCGCTATAGCCGAACGTCATCGTCGCGGTACCCGCAAGCAGGCCATCCTCCGTCTGGAGGTTAACAAACCCGCCGATGCCAAACTGAAGCCCGGCTTGCTCCTGGGCCTGGGTGAGGATCCGCTCGGCGATGGCATATTCGGGCGAACCCTCGAGCAGTGGCTTGCCCTGACCGCCCGTGAACAGGTTCCATACACTCACGATGATCTGCTTTCCGCTTGCTACCGCATCGGCCGCAAACCGAATGATCTTCCCACCCACTTCGAGGACCGTCTCAATCCCCTGCTTGGCCAGATCGACAACTCGCTGCCATGCATCCTCCAAGGGTTGAATAATCACGGTATCGAGCATCTTCTGCTGGGTTTCTTTGTAGGTGGGAACGTCCGGCTGCTCGAAATCAGATTGAGAATAATCTTCCAGGATGAAACTGCGTCCAGACTGCCAGACACCTCGAAAGACGGGGTAGCGGAAAACCTCTTCGGCCCGCTCTCCCAATTTGACCTTCCCGCCTGTTCCAAGCAGTTTCCCTTTCAGGGTAAAGCTGGTATCGGACAGGATGGTTGCCGGTTCATCGTAAACCTCCAGGTGGACATCCAGCTTGCCCGCATCGGGTCCATTGGCGACTTGGTTGCAAACATCAATGAAGCCAAAGAGCAGTTCGCCATGGTTGGCAGTCATCGGTAGGGATTGGATCCCTCCGCTCCCCGCGGCAAGCAATTGTGCCAATCCCGTATGGGTAGCGGCGGCAAACCGGTTCAGTACCTGTGAATCACTCGACTGTGCCGTGTA
>JABTUV010000019.1 GCA_015075175.1 bacterium | reverse complement strand
TTAAGATTAAGAGTAAGAGTAAGATTACGAAACGTAATCGGGGGGCGTCGCCAGCTGGAGAGTTCGTGTTCCCTCCGGCAGATGCGAAGCGTAGGTTGGATTGCAGGAGAAGAGAAACACCTGGCGTTGCTGGGCGAGTTCCCCCAGCCAGGTCAGGGCGGCCTTGCGGCGGGACTCGTCGAAGGTGAGCATGGGATCATCCAGAAGCAGCGGAAGGCGCTCGCGCGGCGAGATCAAGCCGGCGACCGCGACCCGCAGGCAGAGATAGAGCTGGTCCAGCGTGCCGGATGAAAGGCTGCGCTCGACTTCGTCGGGCGAAAGCGTCCGGTCGGGCAGGGGCGAGAGATGCAGCTGCAGCTCGGGATCGATGATCACCTTCTCGTAGCGACCCAAAGTGAGACGGGAGAGCATGGGGCCGACTTCTTCCGTCAATTCCTCCGACCAACGGCGATGCGACTGCAGGGCGATCTCGGAGAGCACGCGATGCGCCAGGAGCAGTCGCTGGCGGTAATTTTCGAGTTGCTGGATGCGCGCCTCCAGGCCGGCCTGGCGCTCGCGCAACTCGGAGAGGGAAGGCAGGTTCTCGCGTTGGGTGCTGGCCCAGACTTCGGCCGCACGAATCTGGTCGCGCAGTTCGCGCTGGCGGTTTTTCATTCTGGCGCGCTCGGGTTCGTCGGCGCGCTGACGGCCGGCCTGGACGGCGGCATCCGGCAGATCCGCATAAGCGGCCGCCAGTTCCTGTCGGCGGCGGCGCACGCCGGCGAGGTCGGACTCCAGCTGCGGCGGCTTCTTGCCCCGACAGACGCTTTCCAGCATCGCCTGCGCCTTCTCGCGCGCCAGTGAGAGTTCGTTCCAGGCGGCGTGGCGGCGGTCCAGTTCCTGAAACGCGACCCACCCCGCCTCCAGGTCCTCGGCGGGCAGTTTCAGCGTCGCCAGCACGCGACGCTCGGCCGCCTCCAACTCGCCGATGCGGGCCTGCTGCTCCGCCAGTTCCTGGGCGTGCTTCTTTTGCTCCTGGCGCAGGTCTTCCAGTTGCCGGAGGTCGGCGCGATAGTCGACCACGGCGCCCGACAGGGCCTTGGCGTGAGCGGAAGAGAAGTCGCCCGCCGGCAGGGGAATCTCCAGCCGCGCGGCCCAGTCGCGCAGCCCGGCCTCCAGCGCCGCCAGGTCCGACTCCACCTGCCGCTGGCTGTGCTGCAAATGCTGCAGACCGCCCACGCGCATCTGATTGCGCCGCACCTTCTCCAGGGCCGCCCGGCAATCCTTGTAGGAGGGAAAGTCGAGAGCCACGGCGGCCTCCTCCAGTTGCCGGAACAGGCCCTCGCGCTCCGACCGCAGCGACGACAGCGCCGCCTCCAGCTCGGCCAGGGGCGCCGTGAACTGCGCGGCGACCGTGCCCCGCCGCAAGAGCGCCCACGTTCCCAGCACGATGGCGGCGACCGCCAGAGCCGCCGCCAAAACGATATAGCCGCGTTGATCGCCGCCGGAGAGAAGCAACGAAATGACCGCCGCCGCCGCCGAAACGCCCCCATACGTCCAGAGTCGCGATACGTTGCCCTGCGCCACCATCCGCCGGCTCTCCAAGTCGCGCAGTTCCTGGTTCTTGACGATCAGAGTGTTTTCGAGTTCGGAGAGGCGCTCCTTGCCGGTTTCGATCAGTTCCGCCTTGTCGGGGGCGCGCAGCAGGCGGAGGTTGATCTCCTGCAGTTCGAAGAGGCCGTTGGCGCCCGCCCGCTGCTCCTCTTCGGCAAGGCTGCGGGCGATCTCGGCGCGGCGCGCGCTCCAGTCCTGCCAGCGGCGCGCCTCTTCCTCCAGACGCGACAACTCCGGCTCGGGCAGGGCGAGAAACTTCTCGTAACGTTGCGAGAGCCGCTCCTGGCAGGCTTCGATGCGCTCGAGGATGGTGAGGCGAAACTGCTCGGTGCGCGCGGCCAGGTCCTTTTCATGCTCCTTGCGCACGGCGCGGCAACGGGTGAGTTCCTCGCGCGGCTTGCCCAGATCGTCGGCGGCCGCCGGTCCCAGCTCCTTGATCCGCTCCGAGATCTGCCTGATTTCTTCGGCGAGCGCGCGGGCCTTGTCGATGCGCGCCACCAGCTCGCGCTCGGTGTCGCCCAGTTCCAGGAATTCCTCGAGCGTGATGCGCCGCTCCAGGCCCGCCAGCTCGGCCGCCAGCCGCTCGCGTTCCGCCTCGCGCTCGGCCAGCTCGACGTACTTGGTTTCCGCTTCGGCGATGCGCAGGCGCAGTTGCGCCAGTTCGCGCGTCGCCACGTCCAGCGGACGCTTCGAGGAGCGGTCGCTGCCGACTTCATCGGCGGTGTTCTTCAGCACTTGCAGCGCCTCCGCCGCCGACGCCCCGCTGCGCGCGTCCACCATCTGCTCCAGCCGCTTGGCCAACTGCCCGCGACCGTTGCGGTAGCCCGCCCAGCTCAATTCCCCGTATCGGATGTACGCGGTATGCTGAAACTCATCGCGCACCAGATTGAACAGCGAGAGACCGACGTCGCGGTCCTTGCCGTCGGGACCTTCCAGGAACTCGCCGGTCACCTCGCCGCGCTGCGCGTCCACGATGCTGACCTTCTCCTTGTCGCGCGTGAAGGTCTTGCGCACCTCCAGGCGGCGGCCGTCGTCGGTTTCCAGCGTGAGGGCGGCGGCGTACGCGCCGCCCGTCCACGGCGCCCACAAATCCACTTCCGGCGTCGCCCCGCCCCGCCGCCGCGTCAGCGGATACAGCATCCCCAACATGCAACGCAAGAGCGTGGTCTTGCCCGCCTCGTTGGGGCCTACGACCAAGTTCAGCCCGGGATCAAACTCCCAATTCTGGTCGCGATGGCAGCCGAAGCCGGAGATGGTAAGCGAGAGTATCTTCACGAGCGCGGTCGCACCTCCCCGGAGAGGAGCGCGTCCAGTCCGTAATAGAGCGCCTCGCGCAGGGCCGCCTGCTCCTCGGGCGGCGCCTCGGCCACCAGCGATCGCATGCGTCGCACGAATGCGCCGCAGGTGTCGGGCAGCTGCGAGAGCCGATCCAGATCGTAATTGGGCAGGAGATCGGTCTCGATCTCCAGGTGGAAGCAATGGTGGGCTAGCTGTTCGGCCCGCAGTTGGTCCACCGGGACGGCCGGTCCGACCTGGCCGCGGACCACAATGCGCACCAGTTGGCCGGCATGGGGTCCCTCGGGACGGTCCACGCCGGTCGCCGCCACGATGCGCTCGACCAGCGCCTCCAGGTTGTCCGCTCCCCCCGCGTCCACTTCGAGAATGCGATACTCCCGGCTGCTGGAGGTAAACCGCTCGACGACAGGCGGCTTCTCCTTCTCCAGCGTGACGAACAGGACCGACTGCGGACCGACGTGCCGGAAGGAGTGGCTTTCCATCCAGCCGCCGTAGGCGCCCAGAAGACGCCCGTCGGCCGCCAGGTCGACGGCTCCGTGATAATGCCCGACCGACGCCCAGTGAGCTCCCGTGCCCGCCAGATCGTCCAAGGAGAAGGGGCAGCAGAAGCGTTTGCTGCCAAAGCGCTCTTCATTCAGGCCGCCGTGAAAGTTGAGCACGTGCAGACGCTCGTCTTCGGGGACGCGGTAGCCGGCCAGGAGGTTGTCCACGTTCTCCTTGGAGGTATGCGCGAACATGTGCACGGCGACCGGCGCCTCGGGCACGGGAAACATCTCGAAGCGGGGCAGGGTGGCGATGCGCACGTTGCCGGGCCAGCGATGCTCCGCGTAAAGCGCGCGCGGACTGTGGAAATCGTGATTGCCGGGGGCGATGAAGACCGGGATGGGAGCGATCGCCTCCAGTTGGGCGCACAGAAACGGCGCCGTGTCGGGGGCGTAGCCGTCGTGTTCGTATAGGTCGCCGGGAATGAGCACCGCGTCCACCTTGCGGGCGGCGGCCTCCTTCAGGCAGCGGGAGAAGCTCTGGCGCAGCTCATGGCGGCGGCGCGCGGCCAGCTCGGCCGACAGGCCACCCAAGGGGCCGTCCAGGTGGATGTCGCCGAACTGCAGGAGTTGGACCATGGCTTCTTCCCGATGTGGAGTGCGGCAGCTGACCGCCGCGCGCGACTACACCGCATGGCGGCAGCAAGCTGCCGCATTCCGTAGACGATGCGGCGGAGTTGGCCTCTCTCATTGGAAAATTATACTGCAAACCTGCCAAACGGCAAGTCATGCGGCCATCCGCTCCCCCCTTAACCAGGGGGGGCGGGGGGATAAAGCGCGGCTGGCAGGCGAAGGACAGGCGCCGATTTTGAAGCGAGAGCTCGAGCAAATGGCGGGCTGGCTGCACAAAACCGGCGACTGTCCCGGCGGCGATTGACTTTGCCCGGCGGCGACCCTATCCTAGTCTGTCGGCCCATCTTAGGAGTGGTAAACCGAGCATGACCCGCATCCTTGCGCGCCAACCAAAAGGAATCACGACCGCCGGATGGGTCGCGCTTGTGACGCTCGGCGCCTGCCTCCTCTTGGCCGCCTGCGGCGGCCCGAAAGAAGGCGGCCTGAAGGGCCGCTTTCTCTTGGACGGCGAATCCAACCACGAAGGTACCGTCGTCAGCCTCCTGGGAACCGGTTGGACCGCGACCACCGACGAGGCGGGCGATTTTCGCATGGACGGCCTGGCGCCGGGGACCTATACGCTCCTGGCGCGGCATCCCGGTTACGAGACCTTCCGCAAGCCCGAGCTGGTCATTGGCCGCGCCGCAGTCCTGGGACTTCTGCCCGTCACGCTTTCCCCCGAACCTTCTTCTGCGCCGGGAGAAACCGGCGCCATCCACGGTACCGTCCTCCTGGAGGGCAACAGCTACCACGGCGGCGTGTACGTCAACCTCCTGGGCACTCCGCTCTACGTGGCCACGCGCTCGGACGGCAGCTTCGAGCTCTCCGGCGTGCCGGCCGGCGATTACGAGTTGTCGGTGATGAAAAGCGGTTACGTGTTCAATGAACCCATCCCGGTGACGGTGATCGCGGACAACACGACCCAATTGCGCGAGATCATCCTGCGCGCCAAGGCCACGGAACCGGCGCGCGGCTACCTGGAGGGCCGGGTCGAGCTGCCGGGTGCCAGCGACCACGCGGGCGTGATCGTGGCCCTGCAGGGAACCTCGCTGATGACATTCTCGCGCCCCGACGGCACTTTCCGCATCGACGACATCCCCGCGGGCACGCAAACCATCCGCCTGTCGCGCGAGGGCTACCTGCCCGAGCTCCTGCAACGGTCCATCGGACCGGACGGAGTCACGCTGGAGCTGGTCCGGCTGCGGCCGTTGCCCTCGACCGCCTTCGCGGGGGGCGTTTTGCGCGGGCGAGCTTTGCTTTTGGACCGCCAGGACCACTCCGGCATCCAGGGGCTGGTCGAGGGGACGAGCGTGTCCGCCGACACCTCGCCCACCGGCGAATACGCTGGTGGGCCTGCCGGCCAGCTCTACAACCTCCTGTTCTCGCATCCCGGCTACGTCAGTGAACGCATCCTGCGCGTCGCCGTCGAGGAGGGAGCGGAGCGCGAACTCTCCGGCATGGTGCTGGCCCCCAACGAGGAGGATACGACCGGCGCGCTCTACGGTCAGGTGCGCCTGGAGGACGGCGGCATCCCCGCCGGCATCACCGTCACCCTCACGGAAACCGGCGCCGTGGTGGTCGCCGACGCGCAGGGACGCTATCGCTTCACCGGCCTCTCCCCGGGCGCCTACAGCGTCTTGGCGACCTATCCCGGCTACGTTCCGTCGACCGCGGCGGGCGTCCAGCTGGTGGCCGGCGAGGTGCGGCCGATTCCCGAATTGATCCTCTCGCGCGAGGTGGATTACGCCCGCGTGCTCTTCACCGACCCGCCCGACGGCGCCCGCAAGGTCCCCGTCACCGACGAGACGCTGGTCACCATCACCTTCGACCGCATGATGGACACCGCCCGCGTCATCCACGCCATCGGCATCGACCCGCCGGTCGCCCTCGAGTACAGCTTCGGCGACGGCAGCGCCATTCGCACCGACACCATCCAGATGCATCTTCTGCGCCATCGCGATCCCCGCGTCTATTTCAACCGGCAGTATCGCGTGGTCGTCGGGACGGGGGCCAGCGACCTGTTGGGCAATCGCCTGCGCGAACCCTATGTCTTCTCCTTCACCACCGGCGGGCCGCGCGTGCTTTCCACGGGACCGTCCGACGGGGGCATGATGGTGCCCGGACCCCTGGCGCGCATCTCGTTTGAGGTCAGCGAGGCGCTGGACATGCGTTCACTGGAGCGGTCGGTCGAGGTGCATCCGCGACCGCTCTCGCAGCCCATCTACTTTCAGCAGGCGACCGCGCGGGGCGCCCTGGTACGCATCGACGTGCAGTTGCGCGAGGGCCAGGAGTACCGCGTCTCGCTCTCCTCGCGCCTGGTGACGCGCACCGGCCTGCGCCTGGACAACACCCCCTACCAGTGGCGCTTTCGCACCGCCCGCTTCTCCGACCTGCCCGCCGTCACCGATCTCACCCAGCCCGAGGTGCGATGATCCGCCCATGCGCAGCCGACCGTGACCACTCAACTCACCGTTCTGGAAAAACTCTACCGCTTCGAGCGCGAGACCATCCTACCCATCCGCTGGGTCATGGTCGTCATCGCCGTGCTTCTGGCCGTCGTCAACTCGCAGATCACCATCCTTTCCGACGCCGCCGCCGCATTGCTGGTGATCTTTCTCGCCTACACCGTCCTGTGCACCTATCTTCTCCTGCGCGTCCCCAACTTCATCCCGGTCGTCCGCGCCTTCGCCTACACCACCTTCGCGCTCGATCTCTTCTTCATGGCCGGCCTCGTTTTTACCACCGACGGCATCCACAGCAACTACCACATCCTCTTCTTTCTCATCGTGTTGCACGGCACGGGGGTGTTCGAGCGGCCGGTGCAGACGCTGGTGGTGTACATGGGTGCGATCATGCTGTACCTGGTGATCGCCCTGGCCGGCTCCCCCTTCCGGGACCCCTTTGCGGCCACGCGCCTCCTCGTCACCCTCACGCAAATCTGGGGCGTCATCCTCCTGTCCTGGGTGTTGATGAAGAACCTGTCGCAGCAGAACGAGGAGCTGGTGACTTCGCTGCGCGATCTGCGGCTCTCGTCCGAGTTCAACCTGTCGCTGCTCTCCTCCATGAGCGACGGCGTGATTGCCACCAACGGGGCGGGGCAGGTGGTGTTCATGAACGAGTCGGCCTGCCGGATACTGGGGGTGGCGGAGGACGCGGTGCGCTACCAGGACGTGTATTACGCCTTTCCGGCGATGGCGCGCATCATCGAGATCGCCCGCACGCGCCGCGAGGTCTTCACCAACCACCGGGTCGAGTTCCGGCGGGCCGACGGGGGCAAGGTCGAAGCCATCGCCGCCGCGCAGGTGATCGAAGGCTCCATCGAGGAGCCGGGGGGCCAGCCGGGCGTGGTCTGCGTCTTCAAGGACGTCTCGGAAATCCGCGAACTGGAGGAGGGCCTGATTCGCACCGAACGGCTGGCCAGCGTGGGCGAAATCGCCGCCGGCCTCGCCCATGAAATCGGCAATCCGCTGGGCATCATCAAGTCCTGCGCCAAGTATCTGCAGAAAAGCCCCAAAGTCGCCGAGGAACTGCGCGAGGACCTGGAGATCATCGAGTCGGAGGCGACCCGCTGCGAGAAGATCGTGCAGGAACTCTTGCGCCTCTCCAGTCCCGGCGACTTCGTGGACGCCCCGCTCACCGTCAACGCCGTCCTGGAGCAGTCCATCAACCTGATCCAGTTGCGCAGCGAACACGAGGGGTTGGAGGTCGCCCGCACGCTGCCGCCGTATCCCATCGTGATTCGCGGCGACGAAAAGCAGTTGGCCAGCGTCTTCACCAATATTCTGCTCAACGCCGCGCAGGCGTTGGACGGGCGCGGACGGGTCGAGGTCGAGCTCTCCGAGCGCCACAAGGAGGACGGCAGCTGGGCCGTCATCCGCATCGCCGACAACGGGCCTGGCATCGCCCGCGAGGACATTCCGCGCATCTTCAATCCCTTCTTCACCCGCCGCGAGGGAGGCACCGGCCTGGGATTGTCCATCGTCTGGCGCATCGTCGAGCGCATGGGCGGCCGCATCGAGGTGGAGAGCGAGCTGGGCAGGGGCGCCGCCTTCACGCTCTACTTCCCCCTGGTCAAGGGCCTGAAACTGGCCGAGCGCCGCCCCGCCTCCCTCACCCCCACGCTGGTCGACCTGATCGTGGACGACGAGGGCGCCGACTATCCCAGTCAGTCGTAGCGCCGGCCTCCCGCCGGCCTCTGGGGGGGCGGCGTCCCGCCCCCACGCTTCGCGCGCGAGTGCCGAGGCCGACGATGCGTGTGTGCAGGATGCACACACGCAAGCCGGCAGGATGCCGGCGTTACCGCACGGATTTGAATTCCCCCGCGTTCTTCGGTATACTATACAGGGCCGCCGACGGGCATCCGGCGCCCCTCCAAACTTCAATGCGACGGACCGCATGAGCGCCATCCGGGTCGAAAACCTGGTCGTCGAGTATCCCAAGGGACCCTTCCGCCCGCCGCATCGGGCGGTCGCGGGCATCTCGCTCTGTGTGGAACCGGGCGAAGTCGTCGGCTTTCTCGGCCCCAACGGCGCGGGCAAGAGCACCACCATCAAGTCGCTTCTCGGCTTCATCTTCCCCAAAAGCGGCCGCATCGAGGTGCTCGGCCATCCGGCGGGCAGCCGGCCGTCCAAGCGCCGCCTTGGCTACCTGCCCGAGGTCGCGCTCTACTATCCCTTTCTCTCCGCGCGCGAGACGCTCCTGATGTACGGCCGCCTGATGGACCTGCCCGAGCGCGAGCTGAAAAAGAAAGTGGACGAGACGCTGGCCCTGGTGGGACTCTCCGGCAAGGAGGACGTGCGGCTCAAGCACTACAGCAAGGGCATGCAGCAGCGCGTGGGCATCGCCCAGTCGATTTTGGGCGATCCCGATCTTATGATCTTCGACGAACTCTCCAGCGGCTTGGACCCCGTCGGGCGGCGCGACCTGCGCGCGATTCTCTCGCGCCTGCGCGCCGCCGGCCGCACCATCTTCTTCTCCTCGCACGAACTCTCCGAAGTCGAGCTGCTCTGCGACCGCATCATCATCATCAACCACGGGCGCGTGCTTTTGGAGGAGTCGCTGGAGAAGGTGCGCGCCCAGCGCGAGGGGCGCAGCCTGGAGGATTTCTTCGTCGAAGTGACGACCGGCGACGGCCCCTCCCGCGGGGAGGGCGGAGGGCGCCATGACTAGCGCCGCACGCGCGATGAGACGCATACGACCCATGGGACCCCTGCGACCTCTGGGATTCCCACGTCGCCTGTCGCGGTTCCGTCCCATTCGTCTCATTCGTCTCATAGGTCCCATTCTGCTCGCGCCGAGGCCCCGCCTGCCATGAAGCGCGTCATCGCCTGCGGTGCACTGCAGGTCCTTCCGGCGCAGGGACTTCACGTCCTGGCGATCCTCTCCGCGGGGATCATAGGCGGAGCGGCCATGGTCCGCGTCTTCGGATTGCCGGGTTCTCCGCCTTCGTGTCGCAGATCGCCCTGTTCGTGATTACCTGGTCGGCCATCCTGATCGCCGTCACCGCCGCCGCGCGCCAGATGCCGGCGGAGATTTCCAACCGCACGCTCTATCCGCTGCTGGCCAAGCCGCTCTCGCGCTGGGAGTTTCTCCTGGGCAAGTTTGTGGGCGTCAACCTGATGTGTCTCTTCTCGCTGGTCGTGCTCTACGCCATCTTTCTGATCGTGGCCTGGCGGGCCGGGACCATGCCGGGTTGGATCGTCGCGCAGAACTTCTATCTGCGCTTTCTCTCCCTGGCGCTGCTCGTGGCCATGACGCTCTTTCTCTCGCTGCTCCTGACCCACGCCGCCAACGTCTGCCTGTCGCTGCTTCTGGCCATCGGCGCCAGCACTTTCTCGACCGCGCTCTCGCTGGTGCACGACAAGCTGTCGGGACTGCAACTGCGGCTGGCGGAGGCGCTCTATTTCACCCTGCCGCATCTGGACCTCTTCAATCTGAACGGCAAGGTCGTGCACGGCTGGGAGCCGGTGGCGGCTTGGGTCCTCGTGTATCTGACGCTGTACGCGCTGGGCTACATCGCGCAGCTCTTGGGGGCGGCGGGATTGCTGTTACAGCGGCGGATGCTGTAGGCCCCGCAATTCGCGCGCCGCTGGTCGTCATGGTCGCCTCGCTCGTGCTCCTGGCGGCGCTCGCTCCCCGCCTTTCCGGGCTTTCCCAGGCCATCCAGCCGCCGCGGGTGGGCGACGAACCCCTCGACGTGTGGGACGTCTTGGGCGGCGAGCTGCGCGCCACTCTGGCCGCCGTCACGCTCCTGCAAGTCGAAAAAATCCGCCATCGCGGCGTCTACTACCAGTCCGGCGAGGATTCCGCGCCGTCCCACCCGCACTCCGAGGAGGCCGAGCTGGTCCAGAGCCTCCGCCCCGCCGACATGGCCCGGCCCGAGGCCGAGCACTGGAAGGTCCATTCCCACTACCAGGGACTCTACACGCATATTCACGCCTACGGCGCGCGCAAGCACATGCACAACCTGGAGGCGGAGCACTTTCACGAGCATCCCGAGCAGCATCTCTCGCACTCGCATCGCACCGATCCGGACATCCCCCACTGGCACGACGAGGGCGAGTGGCTCTTGAGCGTAGAGCACGCCCACGGTTCGCTCGTGCACACCCACCGGCTGGGCCTCTGGCCGCATACCCATCGGGGGATGGAGGCGATGCCGTTTGCGCTGCTTCACGACGAGGACCGGGCGCGGCTGGCGGCCATGGAGACGCGGACGGCGTCCGACGTGCCGGAGAACGCTTTCTCCATCGTCTCGGCGGTGCAACCCGAGCAGGCGCCCGAGCACGATCACGAGCATCACGCCGAACACGGCGTGCACGAGGAACTCGAGTGCACGCACGGCGATACCCTGGTCCTGCACAAGGAGAGGGATTGGCGGGGGGTTTTCGGCGACCTGGAGCGGGAGATTCAGCCTTACAGTACGGATCACGCGCACCCGGACGCGACGGGGGCGCTCTCGACGCTGCCGTGGTACCGGATCGGCGTCGCCATCGATCCCCATTTCATCGAGGGCTGGAAGCTGGGCGCGGCCGCCCTGCGCCGCGACTACGGCCGGGTGGATGAGGCCATTGCGTTCATAGAGGAGGGGCTGGAGAAGAATCCCGGCAACCCGGAACTGTTGATGCTGTTGGCCCGCGCCCATCTTTTCGGCCGGCGTGACTCAGCGACCGCGCGGCGGACGTTGGAGGAGGCGGCGCGTTCCGCGGAGGCGGGGCTGGCCGCCCAGAGTTACGCCAACCGCTTCGAGGCGGAACGCTGGAAGACCGCCTGGCTGGACAGCCTGCGCCTGCTGACCACGCTGGACGCCCGGGAAGGTCGCCCCGACGAGGCCCTGGCGACGGCCCGCCTCGGGCTGGCTCGTTTCCCCGACGATCCCGTCCTGCAGGAGCTCCTGGACGAGCTGCTCCTCTCCACGTCCTCCAATCCCGGCTTGGATGCTGTCAGGTGACTTTGCAGACCGGGGACACGCGCCGATGAGGTTTCGCCTCACCCATAGAGAGTGAAATCCAACGCAGCTTCGAGAGCGGCTTGCACGCATGTAAGCCGTCCTCTCGATATGCGGCTCGAAGTAACATCTCGCATCATTGCATACAGCTCGTCGGGCCGCTACTCGAGGACTCGGTTCTTCTTTTTTCGAGGCATTCCAGGGACGCGCCGTTTTTCCGAGCGAAACACGCAAATGCAAGCCGTGTCCTCGAGTAGGCCCCGCCGCAGTTCTTTCGTGAGGGGCGAGCGGTCGTTTCGGGGCCGTATCGAGAGGCCACGGCGGCTTGGCGGCGGTCCGCCGCGGCTTCCGCCGTTTCCCCGACCATCTCGTCCTGCAGGAGCTCCTGGACGAGGCTGCTCCTCCACGTCCTCAATCCCGGCTGGATGCTGTCAGGTGACTTTTGGGCCGGGACACGCGCCAGTTTTAAGCGGCCGCGCGCCATCGGCGACGGTCCTGCGTTACTCAGGCGGCGGCGCAGGGCGCGCGCGCTGCGCCACCAGGTTAGCGTTGTCCGCTTCGGCGATGTCGGCCCGTGCGCGCCGCCCGCTGGTCAGCGGCCTTCATCTCCGCGACGATGGCCAGCGCCGCCATGCCCGCGTCGCTACTCAGCGTGGGCGAAAGACGGGGCTTGACCAGGCTCGAGCGCGGCGGGTTCGGAAGCGCGCCCTCCGGCGGCACCGCGCGCGCGTTCCTCGTCCCGCCCCGCCGCCTCCAGCGCCGCCCGATAACGCGGCAAGAGTGACGCGGCCGGTTCCTCACTTTGATTCAGCAGGCGAATGTATCCGCGCAGCGCCAATACCTGCTGGGTCCGCTGGGAACTGGTCCGCGCGATCGAAAGCAACGTCTCCAGCGCGCGCTCCTCCGGCCAGTCGGCCAGCGCCCGCACCGCGGCGTCGGACAACTCCGCATCCGCCGCACTCCGCTCCTTGTCGACGAAATCGAATGCCCTCCCACCACCCAATCGACTCAAGGCGGACAAGAGCGTAATCTTCGCCGGTTTGGGAACGCTCGGATACGCCGCGATCAAGGGCGCCACGCGGCCTTCCACATCGTTGTCGCCGCGAAGGACGGCAACCAGCGCCTCGCGCAGCGCGTCGCGCTCCGCCTCGCCTTCCACCTTGGAAAGCAGCGCCAGAAGGTCGCCGGCGCGGTCGGGCGAAAGCAGCGCGCCCAGGCTGCCGAGGGCGGCCGCGCACCGACGACTCAGGTCGCCGCCGGCCAGCAAGCAGTCCGGAACGGAACTTCCACCGCCAATCGCTGTCCCAGGAGAACCCAGGGCGGGCGCGGCGCGCGGGTGGGGCGGTGATCTCCGCCAGGGCGGCATCAACTCCCGGAGCGGACAAGGCGGCCAGCGCTCGCAGCCGCCTCGCGGATCGCGGGCGCAGTCGCATCAGCGCCGCAGCCAGCGCGTCAGCACGGACGCCGCATCGCCAGTTGCCCAAAGCGGACAAGGCTGCAGCCTGAACATCGGATGGCTCTCTTTCGCCGCAGCCAACGCCGCGGGCGGCATCCGTGCGCCGTGCTACGCCCCAGGCCGGCAAGGAGAATCACCTGCAGAGCCAGCGGCGCGGACAAGAGGCGCTGCTGCAGAGCGGCGCCGTCCGGCTCCGCCGGCAGTTGCGGCAGGCACTCGGCGGCGACGCGGGCCGCTTCCACATCCGGTCCGGCAAGGGCCTGCCACAGCTGGGTGCGCAGCTCGGCGCCTTCGCAGGCGGCCAGCCCGCGCAACGCCGCCGCGCGCGCCAGCGACGGCATCGGCTCGGCGTACAGGCGTCGATACAAGGCGACCGCAGCCTCCTGCTCGCCGGCTGCGGCGAGGCCGTCGGCGACGCCGAGACAGGCGTCGATCAGGGCTGGACGCGGCGCCTCCGCCTGCGACAACAGCTCCGTGAGAGCCGTCGCCGCCGGCTTGCCCCCGATGAGGGCCAGCGCCGCCGCCGCGGCATCGCCCACGGCTCGGTCCGCCCCCGCAGCCAGTTGCCGCAGGGCGGGCACGGCGTCCACCTCGCGGCGCTGCCCCAGCGCGGCGATGACGCTCGTGCGGACGCTGCCCGAGCTCGTCGCCAGCGCGCCCCGTAACGCCGCCCCAGCCTCGGGCGCCGGTATCCGCGCCAGCGCCAGGATGGCTGCATCGCCCATACGGGCGTCGTCGATCCACTTCGCCAGCGCGGGAACTTCCCCCGCTCCGCCCACGATCGCCAGTTGCTGGCAGGCGAAGCGCCGCGCGTCCGGCGTCGTCGCCGCTCCGGCCAGGACGTCCGCCAGCCGCCGCCCCAGCTGCAGGCGCTGCGCCGAATCGCCCTTGGCCGCCGTCTCCCAGACGTGGGTCTCCAATACCACCAGAGGGGCGCGATCCGCTCCGTAAGTGTAGCCGGGCAGCGCCGCCCAGGCTTCCTCCAGCGACGGCGCGGCCGGAGCCGTCGGCGACAGGATGAGCCAGGAATGGATTATCGGGATGAGATGAAGCGGGATTCTCACGGCGGCGACCTCGTGATGGCTAAATAAACCCGGCGCGGCAGGCGCCGGACTTACACGTTAGCCACCGGCCGCGCGGATGTCCAGCCTGGATCCCGCTCGGAAGAGATTACAGGCCGGTTTCGTTGGGGTCCAGGCGATTCTGCCACAGGAACACCTCGTTGCGGGCGCGCAGCTTGCTGACCAGGCTGTCCTGCTCCGCCGAGAGCGCCCACTGCGCGCACTTCCGCACCGACTCGTCGACCGCCGGGTTCTTGGGATCGGCCAGCTCGGTGAGCGTCGCGTGCATCGCCTCGAAGTGCCGGGGACGGATCTTGGTGTAGCGCATCACCTTCACGCTGGGCCAGCCGACCATGTGCCCCATCTGCTGGATTTCCTCGGCGGTCGACAAGTCCTCGGCCACGCGCAACATCACGCCGGACAGAAGCAGAAGCTCCTTGACGATCTCGCGGTTGGGGCCGTTCTTCACGTAGGCGGAGAACTGGTCGACGTCGCCCTCCACAAAGCTGCGCGAGAGTTCCTCGTAGCGGCGGCGCAGGGTGCGATAATAGGTGAGCGATGCGGCGCCGTAGCGCTGGTACTTCTGAGCCATGGCGGCGTCGCCCTTGTCCCGGTAATACTGGGTCAAGCCGCTGGTCGCCAGCCGCCGCACGTAGAAGGCGATCCAGGCCCAGTGGATGTTCATTTGCTGGCTGTCGATGTGGTCGGCGAAGGTCAGCATCTGGTGGCAGAAGTCCATCTTGACGCGGGTGCCGCCAGCGCGCACGCGCTCGCCCGAGGCCCGCCATTGCGCGTCCAGGAACCGGAAGATGGCCCAGAATTGGAGGTTGGAGTTCTCGTACCCGAAAGGATCCACGAGCAGGCCGGGAGCGAAGAATTCGCAGTTGCGCTTGCGCGTGGCGGTGACGAACAGGTCGTAGCTGGCGCGCGTAGGCGCGCCGGAAAAGAGCCGCCAGTAATCCAGGGCCGCGTTCCCGTCGCCGGTGGGCTTGCTGTAGTCCTCGCCCTTGGTCGCGGTGAAGGAAATCGGCGTCAGGATGCGATAATACTGGGCGGTCTCGAAGTAGGGCGCGGGCGGATCGAAAACCGCCTCCTCGACGACCTGCGGCTGGCCGTCCCAGGTCTTGGGACCCTCCGGGAAATCGGGCAGGTCCAGGCCCGGCAACTCGGCCTCGACGGACGCGGCGCCGACGCCGCCGCCCATGTTCATGATCTTCTCGTACCACAGCTTCTGGCTGGCCTCCAGCGGATTGCGCGTCTGCGCCGGAACGCCGGTGACGCCCATCAACGGTACGAGCACGACCAGCAAGACAAT
Organism: bacterium; assembly: GCA_015075175.1. GTDB lineage: Bacteria > Hinthialibacterota > Hinthialibacteria > H5-UNCL2 > H5-UNCL2 > H5-UNCL2. Next base: position 57,077 of record JABTUV010000019.1, on the reverse strand, counting down.
TTTCTTCAATGCGATTCCCTCCCGATTACCGTTCGTAATCGTGCTCGTTGCCTCAGAATCCCCGAACATTACTCAGTGGACCGCTTTTCGGAAGCCGCCTCGTTGGGCTTGTTGGTTTCCACCGAGGCAGTGGCGGAGCGGTCGGGCAGTTCGGCGCGCTTTTCCTCGCTCTCGCCGGTGATGGAGCGCTTGAACTCCCTCATGCCCGCGCCCAGGTTTTTCCCCAACTCGGGCAACCGGCGCGCGCCGAAGAGAAGCGCCGCGATCAGCAGCAGGACGATCCACTCCGAACCTCCGGGCAGGAATGCTGCGGTATGACTCACCATGGGCGCGCCTTTCGATTCTCTGACTCGAACCCCGCTGTCATTTCGACCGCGGGGAGAAATCCTGCCGCAGACGCCGGCGTCGCAACCGGCCAAGCATTTCTCCCCGCGGTCGAAATGACAGCTATCTTGCTGAATTTAGTGCCTTTGCCGGGTTTCGTCAAGGCGTTCCCACCAGCCGATCATGGCATCGATTTCCGCCTCCGGCGAAAGCTCGTTCAGGCACTTGCGATGCACCAGGGGACAGACGGTCTTCCAGCAGGGTCGGCACGGCAGATCGCGGGTCAGGACCAGGCTGGCCGCGCCCCACGGACCGTTGCGTATGGGGTCGGACGCGCCGTAGGGGGCGATGGTAGGCACGCCCAAGTAGGCCGCCAGATGCGTAGGGCCGGTATCGCCGCCGACCAACAGGCAGGCGCGCGACAGCGTCTCCAGCATGGCGGGGATACTGGTCGCCGGCGCACGGCGGCCGACACCCTCTGAGGCGGCGACCACGGCCTCGGCCAGTTCCTCTTCACCCGGCCCCCACACCACCAGGGGGACCATCTGCAGCCGTTCCGACAGTAGCCGCGCCAGCCGTCCAAACGATTCCGGCGGCCAGCGCTTGCTCTCCCAGCCCGCGCCCGCGCTGACGACGACGACCCGCCGACCCGACAACCCCAGCGCCTCCCACCACCCATCGACCGAGCCTTTGACTTCGTCGGCAACCTGGAAGGCGACTCTACCAGGCGTCTCGCGTGCATCCAACGCTCGGGCAAGGGCGAGGTTGCGCTCGACCACGTGCCGGCAGGTCGAGGTCAGTTTGACTTTGCGATTATAAAACAGTCGCGCTAGTTCGCGGCCGTCAGCGTCATAGAGCCGACCCAGTGGAATGCCCGCCAAAGCCGGCCACAGGGCGCTCTTGGTAAGACCTGCAAAGTCCAGCGCGGCCTCGTAATCAGCCTCCGCCAGTTCGCGCCGCAAGCGCGCCTCGGAAGGAAGCCCTCCCTTTCCACCTGCCTCTCAGCGCCATGGATGCGCGACAGGCCCAGCAGCATGGTCAAGAGAGCGGCGTACTGGTCTTCACCAGCCACCCGACGCGGTCCTCGGGATAACGGGCGCGCAGCGCCGCATAGACCGGCAGCGCGTGGACCAGGTCGCCTAACGCGGACAGACGCACGAGCAGACAGTGCATGGGCCATGGGACCTGATCGGGACGTAGGGGACGTAGGGGACCCAGAGCGTAATCCTGCGGTGGTGCATGGTCGAAGGCGGCGCAACGGCGCTACGGCGCGGCGGCCTGGGCGGCGAACTCGCGCGCCCAGGCGATGGCGCGGGGAATACCCTCCTCCAGCGGTACTTGGGGATCATAACCCAGCAGCTTGCGGGCCTTGCCGATGTCGGCCACGTAGCGCGTCACCTCGCCCCTCTGGCTCGGCAGGAAGTTGATTTCCGCGCGCACGCACAGCGTCTGGGCGATCAGCTGCGCCAGGTACTCCAGGCTGTTGCCCCGCCCGTAGGCCAGGTTGACCGTCTCGCCCACCACCTCCCGTCCCACCAGCTTGTGGATGCCCGCCACGATCCCCGCCACGCAATCGTCGATGTAGGTGAAATCCAGCACCTTCTCCTTTCCGTAGATGGTGATGGGCTGATGCTTCCCCAGGCGGTCGATGAAGAGCGGGATCACGCGCTCCATGCGTTCCAGATCGTTGTCGAAGCGACCGTAAACGTTGGAAAAGCGAAACACCAGGTAGGGCAGGCCGTAACACTGCGCGTAGGAGTAGATGAAGGCCTCGCCGGAAATCTTGCTGGCGGAGTACGGGCTTTCCGCGATCACGAAGTCGGCGCAGGACTCGTCGGTGTAGTGGCGGTGGATGTCGCCGTAAACCTCGCGCGAGCTGCCGAAAATCAGCGGCACGTCGGCCCGGCGCGCCGCCTCCAGAACGTGAAACAGCATCAGCACGTTTTCCAGCGAACGTTCCGGATGAATCACCAGTTGATAGACTTTGGCGTGCGCGGCCAGATGCGACCACGTCGCAGCGATGCTCGGCGAGGATTTCATGCAGCGGCTCCAGGCAGGGCGCGGCGAGGTCGAGCAGCTGGGTCGGAACCTGATCGGTCCAGGGATTGGGCCGACGGTCGATGCCCAGCACGGCGTGACCTTGCGACAGCGCGCCAGCGCCAGGTTGGCGCCGATCGCCGCTGGAACCCGTAATCAGCACGCGCATGAAGAGTCCGCCTCGATTCCCTCCACAGTGCGGCCGCTTGCCGCCCCACGTCAGCAAGGCACTCTACAAAGGCGACGAGGAGTGTCAATGCGACATCCACGGCGCGCCCAGGCTCGGCAAGAATGTCCCCACGATGCGAAAAGGACATCCTCCCCGGGCCTTGATTTGCGCCGACCGCGGGGGGGCGCAGGTGCGCCCTCTAGTGCCGTCTCTCAAAAAGTAGTTGCGGGAAAGGAGAAACCGAGTCCGGCAGCAGCGGTACTCCGCGTATCGAGAGGACGACCGGGGCGCTGCAACTTTTCTTGAAACGGCACTAGCGCGGCAGGCGCCTACGTGATGGTGGCCGTGGAAGTAATGACGATAATACTATCATTTCCGCAACGTCTTCGGCAAATGGCCCATCTTCTCCAAGTACTTGACGATCTCCTCATAGCCGCCTCGGGAGACCAGCAAGTCCCGGGGAGTGATCTGGCCCTCGATGAACCGCCGGATGTCAGGGCTGGCGGCGACCTCGGCGGCCAGCTCCTCGCTGTCGCACCGCAGGAGCAGCACGTCGGCGAAATGGATGCGCCCGAACGATGCGGCCCACTCGCGCACCGAGTACTCGACGTTCTGCGGCAGCCGCCGCTCGCCGTGCTGCACGAAGAACGCCAGGATCGATTCCACCTCGACGCCGTCCTGCAGCGCGCGGTAAATCGACTGGCGCGAAATCCGATAGGTGAAAATGGTGTCCGCGGAGACGAGATCGGCGAAACTCTCCAGCTGCCAGCGTTCGTCGGCCTCGACCTCCAGCGGCGCCAGCACGGTGAAGTCCGGCAAGGCGTGAACTTCGCGAACGAGCCTTTCGGCGGGAGGGAAAGGTTCATCGCAGAGCATGGCCCAGCCGGCGGGGGAGACGCGCAGCGCCCAGTCGGCGCCGGCCGCGTCGCACCCGAAGTCGAGCACGGACAGGTCGTGCAATAGGCCCAGCAACGCAAAGAGCGAGGAGCGCCGCGCGGCGCGGTCGGGAGTGCGCGCCTTCCCCGCCACTTCGTCCAGCAACGCGTCCAGGTCGTACCAGCGCGCCGGCTCCGCCTCCCGCAGCATCTCCAGCAGCCGCTGGTGCATGGAGTAGTGAAACAGCCAACCGCGTTCCAGCGAACGAAGGAATTCCCGGCAGAGGTCCAGCAGCGAGAGGGTCCGAAGGCGGGCCAGCGCCGCCTCGGCGACCAGGATACGCTGCTGTTCCTCCTCGATGTAACCCTCCCCGGCCGCAAAGGCCAGGATGGACTCGACGTCGCGCCGCTGGGGGGCGAGAGCCTCAGCCAGGCCCGGCGGGAACGCCTCGCGGCGGGCGATGCACAACGCCGCCAACCGCTCGCGCACCCGACTGAACACCTCGCCGCCCTGCGTCATGCGCACTCGGTTCTTGCGCGCATAGGCCAGAACGCTGATCACGTCGTGCGCCAACCGGCTCTGACCCGCAAAGACCCGCGCCGGCGGCTCCCGCCGCGGCGCACCCCACGGCCCCCCGGCCGCTCCTATCAGCGGTGCGAGCCGCTCCACCAACTCCCCCGGCAATAACGACGGGATTTCCTCCCCCTCGCCCCGCGGAAAGAGGAATCCCTTCTCCGCCAGCGTGGACAGAACGTGTACGGCCCGGCCGGTGCGCGTGCCGAATAGTCCGAACAGGAGTCGCGGCGCCTCGCCTCCGTTCTCCGGATGGCGACGCACCCGCCGCACCAGATGCTCGAGAGCCAGGCGTTCGTCGTCGTCCAGCCCCTCCAGCGCCTCGCCGAGATACTGTGGATCCAGGAGCCGCCCGTAAACCTCCCGCATCAACGTTTGCTTACTGTTGGTCTTGGGCCACAACCCGATGCGCAGCGCAATCCGGCGGTTCTGCTCCATGGACAATTGCGAAAGACAGTGCAGGAGCGAGTCGCTCACAACCCCCCCTCCATCTTACTCTTAATCTTAATCTTAATCTTAATCTTAATCTTAATCTTGATCTTGATCTTGATCTTGATCTTGCTCGTAATCTTAATCTTGCTCGCAATCGAGTACGAGCAAGATTACGAGTACGATTACAAATCGTAATCGTCAATCGACTGCCGCTTTCCGCGCCAGAATCGACTCAAGAAGCCCCTCATCGCCGATCACGTAGCGGTAGCCCTGCTCGGTCAGGAAGAGCTGCCGCTTGGCCGAAAATTCCTGATCGCGGCTCTCGCGGGTGACGAGGGAATAGAAGGTCGCCGACTCGCCGCCCGGCTTAGGACGCAGGATGCGGCCCAGCCTCTGCGCCTCCTCCTGCCGACTGCCGAACGTGCCCGAGACCTGGATGGCCACGTTGGCGTCGGGCAGGTCGATGGCGAAGTTGGCGACCTTGCTGACCACCAGCGTCTTGACCTCGCCGATGCGAAAGCGATGATAGAGCTCCTCGCGCTCGAGGTTGGGCGTGCTGCCCGTAATCAGCGGCGCGCGCAGCCGCCGCGCGATCTGCGACAGCTGCGACAGATACATGCCGATGATGAGCGTCTGGTCGCCTTCATGGCGGGCGACCAGCCGGTCCACCACCTCCAGCTTCCTGGGATTCTCCGCGGCCACCCGATACTTGTTGCGGAAGCTGGCGGAAGCGTAGTCCACGCGCAGCGAGGAGTCCATGGGAAGGCGGATTTCGTAGCAGGTGACCGGGGCGATCCAGCCTTGCTTCTCCAGTTGCTTCCAGGGCACGTCGTAGCGCTTGGGGCCGATGAGGGAGAAGACCTCGGCCTCCTTGCCGTCCTCGCGCACCAGCGTGGCGGTCAGGCCCAGACGCCGCCGCGCCTGCACCTCGGCGGTGACGCGAAACACCGGCGCCGGCAGAAGATGCACCTCGTCGTAGATGATGAGTCCCCAGTTGCGCGCGTTGAAAAGAGAAAAATGCGGGAAGTCGTCCTCCTTGTGCCGGCGATAGGTGAGAATCTGGTAGGTCGCCAGGGTGATGGGGGCCAGCGACTTCTTCTCGCCGCTGTACTCGGCCAGATGCTCGTCCGTGAGAGTGGTCTTGTCCAGAATCTCGTCGCGCCACTGGCGCAGAGCCACGATGTTGGTCGCCAAAACCAGGGTATGGCAGGAGAGCCGGGCCATCGCCGCGATGCCGATGATGGTCTTTCCCGCCCCGCAGGGCAGCACCAGCACCCCGCTGCCCGACTCGGCGGAGCCTTCGCGATAGAAGGCGGACAGCGCCTCCAACTGGTACCCGCGCAGGCCGAAGGGTTGGCCCAGAAGCGTGCGGTCGCGCAGGCCGATTTCCAGCCTCTCGCCGTCCACGTAGCCGGCGCGGTCCTTGACCGGGTAGCCCAGGCGCAAGAGCGCCAGCTTGATGTTGCCGCGCTCCAGCGGCTTGACCAGCAGCGTGCGCTCGTCGCGTCGGCCCAGGATCGCCTCGCGCAGCGGCTTGTGCTGCTCGATCTCCTGCGTGATCAGGGGATCGTCCGCCGACAGCAGCAACTCGCCGTCGCGCTTGTCCAGGACCACGCGCCCGTACCGGTTGACCGTCTCTACGATCTCGAAGCGGATGTTGTCGGGGACCTGGTAGCGGCTGTAGCGCGTGAGCGTGTCCAGAATCGTCTCGGCGGCGACGCCGCTGCTGGCGGCGTTCCAGAGCGAGAGCGGGGTGATGCGATAGGTATGGACGTACTCCGGGCTTTTGATCAGCTCCGCGAACGAGTTGAGCCGGTCGCGGATTTCCTCGAAATCCGGATGATCCACCTCTAAGAGGAGGGTGCTGTCGCTCTGAACGATCAGGGGACGCTGGCTGGCGATGTACCCAACCTCCGCGTAGCCCCGGCGCGGAGACCGAGGCCAGAGTAGTCTGTCAATATAGGCCGGAAGCGCAGCGGGGTCAAGGCGGTTGCCGGCAAAGTAGGCGCACGGCCGCCCGGCACGACCCCCGGCCGCCGCGGCGACCCGGCCCTCACCCCTCCGCGCCGACACCGACAGGCTGGTGATATAATCGCTGGCCTTCGTCCCCGCGGGCAGGTGCGCGATGATGCTCCGATACAATGGATCGTTCCACTGCGTCATGGCATCGACGTAACGGGATTGGAAGTCAACACAACCTCCACGAGGCCCGCCGCGCGCGCCATCTCCTCCGTCTCGGAAACCAGCACCGCGCCCCCAACGCATCCTACCAGCGCCTCCACCATCTCCCGGATCGCCTCCGGCAGGGGGCGCAGCAGTGCCAGATCCGACACGGCTACCCGCCCGCCCGGCCGCAGCACGCGCGCAATCTCCCGCCACACCTGCGCCTTGTCCGGCGACAGGTTGATCACGCAGTTCGAGATCACCACGTCCACGCTCCCGTCCGCGACCGGAAGATGCTCGATCTCGCCCAGCCGGACTCGACGTTGGACAGGCCCGTGCGCTTCGTGAACGCCGCGATGTTCGCGCGCGCCTTGCCCAGCATCTCCGGCGTCATGTCCACGCCGATGGCCCGCCCCGTAGGCCCCACCTTCTGCGCCGCGATGAACACGTCCAGACCCCGCCGCTCCCCAAATCCAGCACCACTTCGCCCGGCGACAGTGACGCCAGCGCCGTGGGATTGCCGCACGACAACCCCATGTCCGCCCCTTCCGGCAGCGTTGCAGGCTCGCTTCGCTGTAGCTGATCTCGCGCGACAGCGAACCGCCTGGGACGGCCCGCAGCACGACGAGACCGGCCCGCAGCATCCACCCCGCCCCAGCCACCTTCAGCGTATCCTTCCCGCACCGTCTCGCGCACGGCATCGGGATCCTTGGCTCGAAATTGCACCATCATCTTCTCCTTTCTCTCACTCGCCCCCGCGCAACCTCGCCGCGCGGCCGTGCTTGCGCAGCGTGCTGCGCCTACGCCCTCAGCACCAGCATCCCTGCTCGCACAGGCTCCTCCGGCGTCATCTTCAGAATGCGGGCCAGGCGGGCGGTCCGGGCGAGGATGGGATCATCGCCCAGACGCCCCGCAGCCACGCCAGCGCCGACCGCGCCGGCTCCGGCGCCTCCCGCCCCGCCAGCCGGTAGTACACCCACCGGCCTCTTGCGCATCTCCACCAGCCGCGCCGCCCGCAGAATCGCCAGGTGGCGGAGACGGTGGAAGGCGCCAATTCCACCAGCACGAAGAGCGGCACACGCACAACTCTCTCCCCAACGCGCAGCAGCCGCAGCCGCGTCTCGTCCCCAGCGCCTTGGCCACCTCCACTACCTCCTGCGGCCCTCCTCATTTCGTTACGTGGCGAAATATAATAATCTTCGCGCGCCCTGTCAAGCACTTTTCCAACCACATGGCGGCTTCCCATGCCCACGCTTCTCCCCGCTCCGCCCAAGCCGCCTCGCACTCCAGGCAAGGATCGGATCGCCTCCACCCGCCGCCAGGACTGTCATTTCGACCGAAGGAGAAATCTTCTCCCGCGTACTCGAGCCACGGTAGCGGGTAGGATTTCTCCTTCGGTCGAAACTGTAGCTATGCCACCCACATGCCCCCTACGCCGCCGACTGTAAAACACGGTCATCTCCACCATACCGCGACTTCCCTTGCCCTGACTTCGCTTGCCGCGCCCCCTCCGCTCGTGTTAGTCTTCTCCACCCTCGGACCTGGAGCCGCGCCATGCCCCACGTCAAAACCGTCCCCGGCTGGGCCATCCCGGAGAGCCAGGCCACGCCCGAGTCCGTCTATCACGACCGGCGGCGCTTCCTCAAGCAGATGGGCTTTCTCGGCCTCGGCGCCCTCCTGCCCGCCTGCGACCGCCCCTTCGCCCCGTCCGCCCCACCTCAACCCGCCGACCGCTCCATCCCCACCCAACCGCCCCGTGCCGCCACGCCGGAAGCCCTCCTCCCCTTTCCTCCCACCTATGCGAAGTTATTTCCCGCCTCTCCCAACACCGCCTACGCTCTCGACCGCGACTTGACCCATGAAAAGCAAGCGACGACCTACAACAACTTCTATGAGTTTTCCACCAGCAAGAGCGAGGTCCACAAATTGGTGGGTAAGTTTCGCACCCATCCCTGGGAGATCGAGATCGCCGGTCTCTGCGAACGCCCCGGCGTTTACGACGCCTACGACTTGATCGCCAAGATGCCGCTGGAGGAGCGGCTCTACCGCTTCCGCTGCGTGGAGGCCTGGGCCATGGCCGTTCCCTGGACCGGCTTTCCCATCAAGGCGCTTCTGGATCACGTGGGAGTCAAAAACGAGGCCGCCTTCCTTCGCTTGGTCACCTTCATGCGCCCCGAGGAGGCGCCCGGTTTTGAAAAATACGAGAATTATCCGTTTCCCTACTATGAGGCCATCACACTTCCCGAGGCCATGAACGAGCTGGCCATTCTGGCCGCCGGCATTTACGGCAAGCCGCTGCCGGCCCAATGCGGCGCACCCCTGCGCCTCGTCCTTCCCTGGAAATACGGCCTCAAGTCCATCAAATCCCTGGTCGGAATCGAGTTCACCGCCGAGCGGCCACCGACTTTCTGGAACGACGTCAACCCCAGGGAGTACAGCTGGCATTCCAACGTCGAGCCTGACGTCCCCCATCCGCGCTGGTCCCAGAAGAAGGAGCGAATGCTCGGAACCGGCGAAAACCGGGACACGCTCCTCTATAACGGCTACGCCGACTACGTCGCGCACCTCTACGCCTGAGCGCCGCCGCCTTGCCTACTCCACGATCGGACGGTATACACGCCCCCACGACAGCGCGAACAAAAACACGTCGCGATAGTCGAACGCGAAGTCCTCGTTGAGGTCCAACAGCGCGTCCGGCCGCACGCGCAGAAGCAGCACGAGATCCGCCGCGTCCACCACGTCGTCGTGCGAGTAGTCCGCCGGTGGTCGCACCGGCGCGGGCAGCGCCAGCCACGCCTCCAGTCCGCCCGCAAGATTGTACACCCCGCCGTGCCCCTGATTGACGAGAAACTGTGACGCCGCCGCGCCGCGTGAGCCGCGCTGGTCGTAAATGATCTTCATCTTCTCCGGCAACGTCGCATGATTGTTCTGCAGGACATTCGTGTTCCAGGGTAAATTCAACGCTCCCGGCACGTGACCGCCGCGATACTCGAAGTCCTCGCGCACGTCCACGAAAAGCACGTCCGCCCCCGCGTCAAATAAAGCCCGCGCCTCCATCGCCGCTATCACACGATAGGTGGGCGTCGGCGTCACCGTCACCGTGGGCGCCACCGTCGGCGTCGGTGTGGGCGTCGGAGTCGCCACGACCCGCTCCGCCGGCCCGATGTCCGGTCCATTCCCCTGCGCCCGCGCCCGCCCGTAGTAATCGAACGACGGCAGCAGCACCCCGGCCGTCGCTCCCGCATCCACCCAGTCGCTCTCCGCCCTGCTCCGCCAGTCCCCCGTCTCCGGTGATGCGAATTGCAGCGTCGAGACCGCGTTCCCGGAACAATTGGCCCGTTGATTCAGCGCGGTCGCGTCCGCCGCAAGCGCCTGCCCCGCAACCAGCGGCGCGCCCGGCGTGATTTCAGCAAAACGGTTCGACAACGCCACCAGCCCGTCCGTCCCCGCGTAAAACGATCCGCCGCGCGCGAAAACCGAGTTCACCATCTCGCAACGACCCGAACCGCTGCCATCATAGTTGAACGCCGCAAGGTAAGACGTCGGGCCCTCCACAATCGCACTATGCACACAGCGCAAAGGTCCTGCGTGCACCACCAGCGGCGCCAGCCGCGCCGCCGGGTGGGCGTATAGTATGCTGTTGATCAATTCCCCGTCGCGCATGAGTTCCACCGCCGCGCCGCCCGCCCGCTCAACGTAACTGTTCACGATCGCGACGTTCGAGCCGTCCAAAACCATCCCGCCGCCGCCCGCGCTCACGATCCGGCAATGGTCCAACAGCACCCTCTCGCAATTCCACAGCCGCACCCCGCTCTCCCCGGCCGCCCCGAGCGCCGCGCCGCCGCCCATGTAATTGAAGTGCGACAATCGCACCCCCCGCACCGACCCGCCCGCGGCGCTACCGAGCTCCACCCCGCAGCTCGCCCCCATCACGCTAACATTCACCAGCGCCAATTTCGCCAAGACGCCCTCACTGCCGGCTTCACCACCTGCAGCGCCGCGCAAGAACGACGACGACGCCCCCTCCACCGTCGGCGCGAAGTCCGTCGCCAACACGTTGCGGACGACCACGTCCGCCATCTTCCCGCCGCCCGCCCGCAACTCGAAACACGTCCGCCAACCCAGAAGCACCAGCGACTCAAACGCCAGCTTCTCCAGCGACCCATCTGCGACGAACGCCGTGGCCTCCCTCTCGCTCCCCGGTCTCCCGGGCCAATAGGGTGCACGCACCGTGGCGAACTCGCCGGGCAGCGACGCAATCGTCAGATTACCGCGCGAAATCACTTGCTCCGGAAGCTTCGATTTATATGTGTGTACGCCGCGCCGCAGGTAGATGGACAGCGCCGTTTCCGAATGCGCCTCAGCGTACTCGAGGGCGCGGTCCAGCGTCGCGAAAGGTCGGTCCAACGACGTGCCCGGATGGTTGTCATCACCCCCGTCGACCGGCAGCGCCACGTACACCGCCGACTCCGGCGCGTGAACCACGCCTTCCGGCACGTCCCCGACGTCCAGGAATTCGCACGCCCCCAGCAGCTCCTCCAGCGACGGCTCCGCCCGCGCCACGCCGCTCAAAAGCAACACCACCGACGCTGAAAACCACAAATGCCGACCGACGGCGATCCGCCCGCGCATCATAGTTGCAGAAAACCGCACCATCAGTATTCAAACCCCAGCGCGTCGGCTATCACGGCCATCACCTCGTTCACCCGCCGCCCCGTCGCGTCAGGCTCGTCCCGCAAGTGGGTGCGGTTGGTCAGATAGATGACGAACACCTCGTGCTGAAAGTTCACGTACATGTAGGTTCCCGTCCAACCCGTGTGCGAAATCGCCGTCGCCGACCCGGCTTCACCGGTGCTGGAAAACACGTGCCAACCCAGGCTGCGCGGCGCCACCCGGGTCTGTCGCGTCGTCATCAACTCCACGGCGCGTTCCGACAACAGACGATGCCCGTCCCACGTCCCGCCATTGAGCAACATGCGGGCGAAACGCGCCAGATCGTCCGCGCTGGAAAAAAGCCCGGCGTTGCCGCCCGCGGCCGCCCCGTCCTGAATGTACCGCGCCGTCGGATCGTGCACTAGGCCGATGCGCCCCGCCCCCGCCGGCTTGTTCGGCGCCGTGCGCGACAACGCGTTGCGCCCCAGGTAGTATCCCGTCGACTTCATCCCCAACGGGCGATACAGCCGCTCCCGCAGGTACTCATCCATCCTTTGCCCCGCAACCACCGCGACCAAGTGCGCCAGCGCCGCGTAGTTCACGTCGCTGTAAATGAACCGCGTCCCCGGAGTCGCCGACAGCGGGCAGCGCGCGATGGCCTCATAGTACGCCTGCGCGTTCGGTCCCGGACCCGCCCGCCTCTCCAGCGTCGGAATGTGTATACCCGCCGGCAAACCCGACGTGTGCGTCAGAAGCTGTCGCACCGTGATTCCGCGCTTGTCGGGCGTATCAAATTCACTCAGATAACGCGACGCGCGCCCGTCGATGTCCACCTTACCTTCATCATAAAGCAGCATCACGCCTGCCGCGGTCGAAACCGGCTTGCTGATGCTCGCCAGATCAAACACCGCGTCCCGCCGCATGCCCCGCCGCCGCGGGGCGACCTGCAGGTCTCCGTAGGCCCTGCGATATAGAACGGAATGTCCCTTGCCGATCACGACGACCGCTCCGGCGGTCCTGCCCGCGGCGACCACCTCCGCGACGATGTCGTCAACGCGCTCCAGTTTCGCCTTCTCGATTCCGACCGCGCCCGGCGCTACCCGCACCAGTTCCCGCCGGTCCTGCGCGTCCGCTATCGGCGTGCCCCGATAGTGCGCGCTGCATCCGCAGAACGCGACCATGGCGCAGAGGAGCACCATCCTCGCCCAGGCGACTCGGAGACGAAACGTCCCCGACACCGGCGACGCGAGGTCGCCGCTACGTCCGCCTCCGTCCCCTCGCGCGCAACTCATGACGACTCCGACAGCCACGCCTCCACCTTGGGATGCAGCGCCTCCTCGACCGTGATCATGAATGAGATGTCGTGCCGCTTGCTGGCGAAATGAAAGTAATGATCCGGCACGTATCCGGGATAGTCCAAAATGCGCGACCTGCCATAGCTTGATCTTAGTTCGCCCCAGGCGTCCGCGTGCTCCGCCAGCGCCGCGCGCACCTCCTCCAATCCGCGCTTGCGCGCGACCGACTCGCTGGCGTCCGCCGCCGCCAGCGCCACCAGCAGCCGCGACGGCCCCGCCTGAAAGCGATTGATCGCGCCCAGGATTTCAAGTTGAAACCGCCCCCGCCGCGACTCCTTCAGAAGCTCGGCGACACGTTCACCGCGCGTCCGCGCACGCTCGATTTCCGCGCGCGCAATCGCAATGCGATCCCGATGTCTCTCGCTCCACGCGCCCGGATCGCTTGCGTCCGGCAGGTCGATCAGGTTGCGATAGCGCTCGCGGTCGCCGTCCAGTACCAGCGCGCGATTCCAGAATCGCACGCTCTCCCAGAGGTCCCGGTAGAGGTCCGTCGCCGACTTCGCTTCCGGCCCGAACGTGCGCGCGAGATATGCAACTTCAAACTCGGAAAGACTGCGACCGGCCGGCGACCAACCGTACTCCGCCGCCGCGCAAAGCCCTCGCCAGTAGGTCTCCATGTGGGGTGAGCAGTCGTCCCAGGCCGTGCACAGCATGCCCGTTATGCCGCGCTCCGCCGCCAGCCCGGTGAAGCTCTCGATCGCCGCCGGCCGCGCCTCCTCCGGCATGAGCGGCGACGTGCACTGCGCCGCCGTCGCGATCATCACCGCAAGCCCATGCTGGTTGTACCAGTCCAGCGCGCGCCGGTTGCCCTCCTCGCGCGCCGGCCCGTAGTTCCAACGCATGTACACGCAGTCCTTCGGAAACCGCGGCAGCAGTCGCTCCAACACGGGCAGCCCCTTTTCCCAGATGCCCGCCACGTCCTGGCCCGCCCGCTCGCCGTGCATCGTCCCATACACGCCCGCATGGTTGAAAATCATGTCGTCCCAGAAGATGGGGATGCGCCCGTGCTCGCGCGCGAACGCGCATACCCGCTTGAGCCACAAGAGATTCAGCGCCAGCTTGCCCTCACGGTCGGCGATCGGCTGGCAGCGCGGGCACGTACCCACGGAAACTTCGTCGCCTCCCACGTGCAGGTACCGCCCACCCGGCGTCGCTGTGATGGCGTCACGATAGAGATCAAACTGCACCTCATAGGTTTCATCCAGGCTGGGACAAAAGGCCCAGCGGTCCTCCGGCTTCTCGCGCAGATGCTTGTAAGCCTCGTGCTTGAGGATGAAGGTGGCGTGCCCAAGACCCTGCACCAGCGGGGACAGATCGATGTGCCGCTCGCGCGCATACGCGGTCAGGCCGCCATCTCCTCGAGCGTGATGTGCTGCGGCGCAGCTACCAGCGGACGCAGCCGGTAGCCAGCTTGTCCTCGAACTCCCAGATGATCGCGTTGATCTTGATCGCCGCCAGCCGGTCGATCAAATCATAGTTATATCGGAGCGTATCGAGATGATGTTTGGTGTCGATGTGGACGGCGCGGTACTCCAGCATCGGCCAGTCCCGGATGGCCAGCGCGGGAATCGCCGTACCTGTGTCGCGCGCGTCCTCCAACAGTTGCGCCAGCGTCCGGCAGCCGTAGAAGAGTCCCGCCTGTCCGCGCGAGGCGATCTCCGCGCGTCCCTCGCGGACGGTGAGCGCGTATCCCTCCGTCGAAGCGGGCAGCTCGGCGTCCGCGGCCAGCCGCAGGGTGAGCACCCCCCGTCCGCTCTCCTCAAGCAGCGGCAAAAAGTCCAACAGCGGCGGCAGGACCGGCCGCCGACAGTCCACCAGCACGAGCCCCCGCAACCCGCCGTATGACAGCCCGGCTCCGCCCGTCAATACGACCTCCTTGGGCCTGGGAAGCATCTGAAAAGCCTCGGGCGGCATGGCGGCGTTCCCCCGCATCGTGAAGATGAGTGCGAAACACGCGGCGACAGCGATCAACCGGCGCATGGGAGCTCCTCCCGACGCAATGGCGGTCCCCTCCGACTTATATAGCTACCGGGGGCCGATGAAAAGGCTCATGCCGGCAGGAATGCCGGCGCTGCGCCGCACACGCTGCGCAATCACCCGGAAGAGCGCAGCACGCGGCGCAACTACGGGCGGCTCGTCAGCAGCGCCCGCAGCTGTTCGTAACCCTCGTGTACGTTGCGCACGCTGCCGCGCGGGCGAATCCAGGTCGGCGCGTACCAGCCCGCAAACGGCGGCCGCTCCGCCCACAATAGGTCCAGCTCCAGCTGCTCCAACGGCGCCCGCGCCGCCACGCACATCCCCCATGCCTTCTCCAGGTCCGGCTCGCTCATCGCTTCCACCAGCGCGATGGCCGCAACCGTGGGCCGATAGTCAATCAGCAGCCCCAACGCGCAGTTCTCAAAAAAGAACTGCCGCTCCGCGTTGCCCATGCGATCCGCCGCACGTCCCACCACGGGCAGCGCCTCCTCGTACATCGAGAGGCGCGTCCGCAGCGTGGGCAGCGTCGCCGCCTGCGCGGGAACGAACGACTCGCCGCGGAACTTCTTCTGCAGCGAGCCGACCGCACCCACCACCTTGCTGTTGCCGTACCAGATTTTGTCGTGCGTATCCAGGATGCGATAATAGCGCTGATAAGCCTCGACCGCGTCCGCCGCGCCCGCGCCGTAGTACTCGCGGCAGAACCAATCCACGTAGCGCCCTGCCGCATCCGGTTGCGCAAAGGCCGCCGTCGCGTCCCAACAGATTTCCGCGATCATGCGCGCCTCCATCACGAACTCGCGCAGCTCGGACACGTTCACCAGCATGTACTCGGTCGCGCCCGCCGACACGATCTTCCTGAATTCCTCCTCGATGCGCATGGGCGTGACCGTATGGTGCGTCTGCTTGGTCGTTCCGCCCAGAAACGCCAGATGATAATAGACGCCGTGTTTCCACTTGCCCGGCGCCTCCGGCAGCGCCCGCATCACCCCGTCGCCGTTGTCGTCCCAGACAAGTATCACATCCGCGGGGAAGTCGAAGTTCCCCTGCTGGTAGTTGCGCAGCATTTCCCCGTATAGCGTGAAGTGAAAAACGGGCGTCTTGTCTTTGGGCAGCAGGTCCTTCGTCATGCCGACCTGCGCGTCGATCACCTCGCGGAACACCCTGCCCCGCTCCTCCGCGCTCATGCCCGCGGGAAAGCGATAACTCGTGTCCTGCGTGCCCCTCATGCCCACCGGCCAGATGCAGTCCAGCCCGCGATTCTCCAAGACTCCCCCGCGCCAGAAGGACAATAGGCCCTCGCGATTGCTGAACCAGTCCCAGGTCTCTCCCGCGTTGCGGGCTTTTCCCAGCCCGAAACGCTGATAACCCCACGGGTTGGACAGCAGCGTGTCATAGTGGTGCGAAGTGTAAAACAGCCCCCAATCGGACGCCGTCTTCTGCACTTCAAAGGGCCGCTGCACCCGCACGTAAGGCGCCACCTGGTTCATGCGCAGCCGCAGCGCCGTCTCGAAAAACCGCTCGTACCAG
This sequence comes from bacterium, assembly GCA_015075175.1. Classification (GTDB taxonomy): domain Bacteria; phylum Hinthialibacterota; class Hinthialibacteria; order H5-UNCL2; family H5-UNCL2; genus H5-UNCL2. The sequence goes on along the minus strand of JABTUV010000019.1, from coordinate 40,988 downwards.
ACCAGGGGAACCGTGCCCGTCTGCATGGGATAGCCGTTGGCGTCATAGGGCCGCGGCAGGATGTCCTCGTCGTCGTGAAAAAGCCCGCGATACTTGAAGCTGGGCGGCGGACTCTCATAGTCCGTTTTCTTCAAAACCAGCGTCTTGCGCCGTTGCGGCTCGTATCCGGTCCAATGATAAAGCGGATCGACCCCCAACCGCTCGCACAGCGCGTACGCCGCAAACGCCGTGCCCCGGAAATTGGAACCCACCAGCCAGACGTCATCGTCGTCCGTCAGAATGCGATACGCCTCCCACTGCCCCGCCAGCTTCTCAAAGCCCACTCCCTCCGGGAGAGAAGTTTTGAAGCCCACTCCCTCAGGGAGAGGAGTCTTAAAGCCCTCTCCCTCAGGGAGAGGGTTTGGGTGAGGGGGCGCCACGCTCACCAGCCGCACATGCACCTTCCCCTCGCTCGCCGAGGTCGCAATACTCGGCCATTGCCCGGTGATGCGAAAGAGGTCGCGGGCCAGGCACGTCGCCGCCCGCAGGATGGCCGAATGCGCCTCGGGCGCCACCACGATCTCGCACGCGCCCCGCTCTCCCACCAGCGTGACGTCGCCGCGCTGCGGCGCGCCGGTTTGCACCCAGCTGCCTCGCACCGGCCCGCTCCACTCCTGGGCGACGGCGGAGAACATCCATAACGAGGTGAGAACGGTCGCAAAGAGTCTGGACATGGTAGTGCTCCTTGAGCAAAAAAATCCGTATCCGCGCGAGGCCCGCTCATTTGCAGATTGGCCTATACCATAATGGTAGGGGCCGACGCGCCTGTCAAGCGAGCATGAAAACGTTGCGCCGGCAGCCCGCCCTCCGGGCTCTTCAGGCTTGACCGAACCAGGTAGTTGAGGGACATTGATCTGGCGCCATAGGACTCGACAACCTGCTCGACAAGTCCACGACTCGTCCTTGATGGACGGGCGCCATACGTCGATTCGTTGGAAACACGGAGGAGACGCAATAATGCCGCTCAACGCCACCAAACTCGCGCGGCGGATGGCCGTGCTGCTCCTGCCGCTGGCCCTCATCGCCTGCCGTACCGGCGGAGGATCCGGCGCCAGGATGGAACTGGCCGAGGTAGGACTGTCCATGTCCGCGCCCGCCGGCTGGAGCGTCAGCCAAGACGCTCCCGCCATGTGCAGCAAGGGCGATTACACCGGCGTCGTGATCGCCGAGCCCCTCCAGGGCTTGGACTTCAACCAGCGGGTCGATACCCTCGCCAGGGCCCAGAACTCCCAGATCATCGCCAAGACTTCCACGACCATCAGCGGGCGCCCCGCCGTCGAGGCCGTCCTCGCCTATCCTGACACCGGCGTGCGGGCCATGAAGGCGTACATCCATAAAGGGGACAAGCTGATCGAAGTCTCCTTTGTCGCTTCGGAGGCGGACTTCCCCAAGTACGAGTCGGCGTTCCGCGCGTCGATGGCCTCGATCCGCATCCAGTAGCACCCCCGACCACCGCTGTCATTTCGACCAAAGGGAGAAACCCTGCGCCGAACGTCGGGGGAGGAGAAGACGCGGGGAGAGATTTCTCCCTACGGTCGAAATGACAATTACGTTCTCCCTTGGGTCGAGATGACAGCATCGTCCCTGCGCGCCACCGTCCTCTGGCGAAACAAGCCCTTGCATCACGCCCCGGGCTTGCCTAACGTGGCGACGTTCCCGATAAGACATTCAGGAGCATCCGCCATGAGCAGCTTGCCCGAGGGCCGACGCGACATCGCCACGGGGGAACTCATCACACCGGAGCGGGCATCCGCCCCGCCGGCGCCTCGCGGCGGCGGCTGCGCCAGGGGCTGCCTCATCGCCTTCATCGTCCTGCTCATTCTCGTGGTCGTGGCCGCCATCCTCATCAGCGTCTACTGGCGCAAGCTGACCACCTCGGTCGTCCGACCCCTCATCACCCAGGCCGTCGATGCGCTCCCCCTGCCCGCGGATGAGGTCGCCGAGGCCAAGGTCGTCGCCGGCGACCTCCTGGACGCTTGGAAAGCGCGCGGTGGGAGTCGATGACATCGTCGGCTCGCTGGCCGACCTCAAGATGTCGCCAAGATCGCCGCGCTCATGCTGGCGGCGCTGCAATACGACGACGTCGCCCACTGGAACGTGACCGACGCCAGCCCGGGCGCTCGCAGCCCGCTGGGACAATCGCGCTTGTCCGAGGAGGAAAGGCAACGCTTGCCGCCGCCTCGCGCCGCTTCGTGGCCGCATTGGACGCCGGCATGGTCGCTGAAGACACCATGAACAGTTCTGGACCACGCTCGCACCAAGGGCGGCGGCCAACCCGCTCCGGCAAAACCGGCCTGGCGACCCAGATCAGCGACATGCAACTGCGCGCCTCCTGGCCATGATGGAATCTTCCACCGCAGGAAAATCCATCCTCCGCCACGCCGGTCGATCCCGCCGAGGGGATGCGAGAAGTGTTGACCAAGCTGAAGGCGTTGCGCGACCGGGTCGCCGGGGGACCATAGAACCGATGGGATCTATGGGACCGATAGGACCGTCGCCGCGCGAAGGCGGAGAAGGCCGGCCGTCCTATTGTCCGCCAAGGTCCTATAGGTCTATTGTCTGCGCCGCACTCGTGAGCGCCAACGCTCCATTGGCAGCCTGCCCCGTCCATGCTATGCTCCGGGAAAGTCGCCGGCGCACGCCGACGGGCTGAACTCGTCCCAAACGGAGTCGCTTCTGATGCACGACATGGCGGCCCGCTGGGAGGCCTTCTCCCAGCACCTGGTGTTCACTCCGCTCCAGTCGCTTGTTGCGCTGGCCATCCTGGCCTGCGTGGTCGCTAACGCCATGATCTTCTTCAAGCGCCATCTCCAACTCTTGGGGGTGGCCATGATCTTCGTAGGGCTGGCCTTCCTGGTGCAGGCGCCGGTCGAACCGGTCCTGTGGGCGATCTTCTGCGCCGGCTTCTTCCTGGCCGCCTACGGCCGCCTGACTCGCCGCTTGTGGAAGGAGACGCGCCGTCCGACGGCCGGCCGGTCGCAACAGTGAACTTCACGACTCTCTTGGACCAGCTCTGCCAGCGCCGGTCGTTGACGCGACCGGAGGCGCGCGCCGCCATGGACGAGGTCATGGAGGGGCGCGTCCCCCCCACCCAGATCGCCGGCTTCCTGGTGGCCCTGCGCTGCAAGGGCGAGACCGCCGAGGAGATCGCGGGCATGGCCGCCTCCATGCGCGCCCACGCCGCCCCCGTCCGCTCCTCCCGCCCCAACCTGATCGACACCTGTGGAACCGGCGGCGACGGCTCGGGCACGTTCAACATCTCCACCCTGGCCGCCATCGTGGCCGTCGGCGCGGGCGCCGCCGTCGCCAAGCACGGCAACCGCGCCGCCTCCGGCAAGTTCGGCAGCGCCGACCTCCTGGAGGCCCTCGGCGTCAAAATCGACCTGCCCGCCGACAAAGTCGGCCCCTGCATCGACGAGGTCGGCATCGGCTTCATGTTCGCCCCGCTCATGCACTCCGCCATGAAAAACGCCATGGGACCCCGCAAGGAACTGGGCGTGCGCACGGTCTTCAACATCCTCGGGCCGCTCACCAACCCCGCCGGCGCCCGCCGCCAACTGCTGGGCGTCTGCGCCCCCCATCTGGTCCAGCTCCTCACCGACGTCCTGCAACTCCTGGAGTCCGAGAAGGTCATGGTTGTCCACGGCGACGACCACACCGATGAAATCACGCTCGCCACGACGACCATGGCCTCGCTTTCCGATGGAAAAGCCGCCTCGCGCATGAAGATCGACCCGACCGAACTGGGCCTTCCCCGCTGCCGGCCGGAGCAGTTGGTCTCGTCGGGCCGCGAGCAAAGCCTGGCCATCGCCCGACGCGTGCTGGACAACCAACCCGGTCCGCAGACCGACGTGGTCGCGCTCAACGCCGCGGCCGCCCTCGTCGTCGCGGACGTGGCCAGCGACCTGTCGGACGGATTGGCGCGCGCCCGCCAGTCCCTGGCCAGTGGAAACGCCCGCGCCGCCCTGCAAAAGTGGATCGAGGTCTCCAACCGGCTATGACCATCCTGGAACAGATCGTCGCCGACAAACAACTCGAAGTCGATCGCCTCAAGAAGGCGTACACGCTGGAGGGCATCCGCACGCTGGCCCGGCGCCATCCCATCCTGCGCGATCCCGCCCGCGTCCTGGCCCGGCCCGGCCTCACCCTGATCGCCGAGATCAAGAAGGCCTCGCCCAGCCGGGGCCCCCTGCGGGCCGATTTCGATCCCGTCGCCCTCGCCCTCGACTACGTGGCCGCGGGCGCCGGCATCATCAGCGTGATTACCGAGTCCAACCACTTCCACGGCGACCGGCAGCACCTCTCCGCCGTGCGCCGCGCCGTCGAAGTCCCGCTCCTGCGCAAGGACTTCATCTTCGACTTGCATCAGGTCGCCGAGTCGAAGATTCTAGGCGCAGACATGCTTCTCTTCATCGTGGCCCTGCTGAAGGACCGCCTGCCCGAGTTCATGGACGAGGCGCGCCGCGTCGGCATCGCCGCGCTCGTGGAAGTCCACAACGAAGAAGAACTGTCCGCCGCCGTCGCCGGCCACGCCGAGATCATCGGCATCAACAACCGCGACCTCTCCACCTTCAACGTCGATCTGGGAACCTTCGAGACTCTGGCGCGCCAGGCGCCGCGGGGCACCCTGCTCGTGGCCGAGAGCGGGATCGAGACCCCCGAGGACGTGATGCGCATGGCGCGCGCCGGCGCCCACGGGGTCCTGGTCGGTGAGTTGCTGGTCCGCCAGGAGCATCCCGCCCGCGCCGCGCGGGGACTGATGGGCCGGGGGTGAACCGCCGTCGCCGCCCCGCTGGGTGCAGATGGAGTTGCTTCCCCTTGGCGGCCCAGACCCCCCGCATCCGCGACGACCTTCTGGAGGACTTGCGCGCGATTTGCGGCCATAAGCCTTTAAGGCGGCGCCGGCCCGGTTCGGAAGACTTGCCGGAGCACCCATCTGTGTTACCATTCCGGCTGATCAAGTTCGCAACCGCGGAGCCAACTCATGTCTAAGCAAATCGTCTTCATCGGCGCCGGCAACGCCACCGAGGCCTTCCTGGGCGGCATGTTGTCCGACGGCCTCTATCGCCCCGAGGAAATTCTCGCCGTCGAAATCAATCCCGCCCGCCGCGAGCACATCGGACGCCAGTTCGGCATCGCCCTGGAGGAGGACATCGGCCCCGCCATCCGCGGCATCCCCGTCGTCTTCTTGGCGGTCAAACCCCAGAACGTGACCGAGGCCCTGGACCTCTGCGCACCCCACCTCTCCCAGGACCAGCTGGTGATTTCGATCGTCGCCGGACGGCCCTCCGACTCCATCCGCGAGCGACTCGGCGGCCATCGCCGCGTGGTGCGCGTGATGCCCAACCTGGCCCTTCAGGTCCGATGCGCCGTCACCGCCATCGGCGTCGGCCCCCATACCACCGCCGAAGACGTGGCCGCCGCCCGCAAGATCCTTTCCACCGTCGGGGCGGTCGTCGAAGTCGAGGAGGGACTCCTGGACGCCGTCACCGCAGTCTCCGGCAGCGGCCCCGGCTACGTCTTCCTGCTCATGGAGGCGCTGATGGAAGCCGCCCTGGCCCAGGGACTCTCCGCCGACGTGGCGCGCACCCTCGTCGTCGAGACCTTCTACGGCGCCAGCTGCCTGATCCGCAAACTGGGCGACGAGCCGGCGGTCCTGCGCCGGCGCGTCTGCTCCCCGGGCGGCACCACCCTGCGCGGCATCGGAGTCTTCGAGGACAGCAACATCTTCGGCATCTTCCGCCAGGCCGTCGAGGCCGCCGCCCGACGCTCCGCCGAACTCGGCGACGAGCATCGCTGACCCATGCTCCCCTTCCTGCCCAGGGACGCCGGACCGGCCATCCTCCTCCGCTTCATCGACGTGTTCGTGTACGCGGTCGTTCTCCTCTTTCTCTTGCGCTACGCCATGCGCGGCTATTACCTCTACGGCTACGGGGTATGGACGACGGCGCTCTTCAATTACACCGAAATCCTCTGCCGGCCCCTGCGCAGCCTCCTGCCCGCCTCTTGGTACGGAGTCAAGGACCGCGTCCCCCTGGTTGCAGCTTTGTTGATCGTGGCCCTCAAGCCCTTCGCCCAAGCCGCCGTCATCGTCGCCTGGCTGGGGAGACCCGAGCCGGACTCCACCCTCCTCCCCCAATCATGGGTGCTCTCCATCTTCTTCCTCTCAACGGGTACCGAGAACCTCTGCCTGCACGCCGCCTACCTGGGCTCCGCTCTCCTCTTCCTGGCCTTCTCCTGGCAGCAGGCGGGCGGCTTTTGGCGGCCCCTGGCCCTGCAAGTGTTGGACGAGTCCACCGTCCCCTTCTTCCGGCGCACGGCGGCGCGATTCCGCCTCAAGAGCAACTGGCCGGTACTCATTACGGCGCTCCTGACCTTCAATCTCTACTGCGGGTTGGCGGCGGCGACCGCGTCGCTGCTGGGACGCCTCCTCGCCTGGCCCGCCTGGAACGCCCTCGGCAATGACTTCAAAGAGCAGATGGCCTGGATCGCGCCCGCGGCCCCGGCGGCGGCCGTCCATGCCACCGCCCTCCTGGCCTCTTTCGTGCTCGTACCCGCCTGGATCATCCTGCACGTGCTCATGGTCGCCGCCATCCTGCTCGTGATCCTCTCCTGGTTCTCCCCCAATCCGAACAACCTGCCGTTCCGGCTGCTCTTCGCCGTCGGCGGGCCGCCGCTTCTCTTCGCGCATCGCCTGGCGCCCTGGGCGCGCATCGGCATCCTGGACTTCTCCCCCATCCTGCTCTTCGTCGCCCTGCGCGCCGCCATCGTGTTCCTGGAGTGGCTGCTGTCGCTCGTCAACCTCCTGTCGCGCGCCGCCGCGTGACGAACTTCCGCGCGGGACGCGCCGGGGGCATGTGGGGTTTTCTACACTTGGCGGCGTAGCTGTCATTTCGACCGAAGGGAGAAATCTTCTGCCTCGCACTCGACTCGCGTCAACGGCGGGCAGGATTTCTCCCTTGGGGCGAATTGACAGGGCGCTGCGGGCCAAATGACAGCGCAATTCCACCCAAACTGTGGCGACCACCTGGACCAGCTCCGCGCAGTCTGCAGCCGTGATTCTCTACGGCTGCACCCGAACACGCGCTTTCCGATGGTGCTTGCACGCAACCCCGGTTATGCTAGCGTTGACGGCTGGCGCCGGAACCGCCGCCCTCAGTACCCGCGCGGGATGCGTGAGAAAACATGGACCGACGACTCATCCGCAACTTCTGCATCATCGCCCACGTGGACCACGGCAAGTCCACCCTGGCCGATCGCATCCTGGAATACGCCGGCGCCGTCTCCGACCGCGACAAGCGCGACCAGATGCTGGATACCATGGAACTGGAGCGCGAGCGCGGCATCACCATCAAGGCCCAGGCCGCCTGCTTCAACTACACCGCCGCCGACGGCGCCGTCTATCGCCTCAATCTCGTGGATACGCCCGGACACGTGGACTTCTCCTACGAAGTTTCGCGCGCCCTCACCGCTTGCGAGGGCGCGCTCTTAGTCGTGGACGCCGCCCAGGGCGTCGAGGCCCAGACCATCGCCAACCTGCACAAGGCCCTGGACGCCGACCTGGAGATTCTCCCCGTGCTCAACAAGATCGACCTGCCCGGCGCCGACGTCGATTCCACCATCGAGCAGTTGCACGACCTCTTCGGCTGCGATCCCGACGAGTGCCTCTTGGCCAGCGCCAAGACCGGCGAAGGCACCGCCGAAATCCTCTCCGCCATCATCGCCCGCGTGCCGCCGCCCGCCGGCGATCCCGACGCCCCACTCTCCGCCCTCGTCATCGACTCCATCTACGACACCTATCGCGGCGTCGTCGCCTACTTCCGCATCTTCGACGGCACGGTCAAGGAGGGCGACATCATCCGCCTGATGGCGCGCGGCATGGACTACGAAGTCTCCGAGGTCGGCGTCTTCACCCCCGCCATGAAGCGCGTGGGCGAACTGTCGGCGGGCGACGTCGGCTACCTGATGGCCAACATCCGCCAGGTCAAGGACCTCTCCATCGGCGACACCATCACCCACAAGAGCCGCCCCGCCGCCGCCCCCCTGCCCGGCTACAAGCCTGCCAAGTCCATGGTCTTCTGCGGCATGTATCCCACCGAGTCTCACGAGTATGAACTCCTGCGCGACTGCCTGGAGCGGCTCAACCTCAACGACTCCGCCTTCCACTTCGAACCCGAGACCAGCGCCGCCCTCGGCTTCGGCTATCGCTGCGGTTTCCTGGGTATGCTCCACATGGACATCGTCCAGGAGCGCTTGGAGCGCGAGTACAACCTCTCGCTCGTGATTACCGCCCCCAACGTCGTCTATCGCGTCAAGACCAAAAAGGGCGAACTTCTGGAATTCGACAACCCCAGCAAGCTGCCGCCCGCCAACCTCATCGACGAGATCGCCGAACCCTACATCCACGCCACCATCATCACCCCCAACGAGTACGTCGGGCCGGTAATGAAGCTGGCCATGGACCGGCGCGGCATCGACCGCGGCAGCGAGTTCCTGCCCGGCGGCCGCGTCATCATGAAGTACGATTTTCCCCTCGCCGAGGTGATCCTGGACTTTCACGACAAGATCAAGACCATCTCGCGCGGCTACGCCTCGTTCGACTATGAGTTCGCCGACTTCCGTCCGGGCAAGATCGTCAAGCTGGACATCCTGGTCAACGGCGACCCGGTCGACGCCCTGTCGGTGATGGTGCACCGCGAGAAGGCGCAGGAGAAGGGACGGCAGCTGGTGGAAAAAATCCGCAAGGTGATTCCGCGCCAGCAGTACGACGTGGCCATCCAGGCGGCGCTGGGCGGGCAGATCATCGCGCGCGAGACGGTCAAGGCGCTGCGCAAGAACGTCACCGCCAAGTGCTACGGCGGCGACATCACCCGCAAACGCAAACTCCTGGAGCGCCAGAAGGAAGGCAAGAAACGCATGAAGCAGATCGGCTCCGTGGTCATCCCCCAGGAAGCCTTCATGGCGATATTGGACATCTGAACCCTCTCCCCCTGGGAGAGGGCTGGGTGAGGGGAGGCGCCCGGGACAGTCACCAATTCTCCACGCCTGTCTTGCCCCTGACCGGAAATGTTGCGGGAAAATTGGTGCCTGTCCTGAAATGCGCCCAGACAGAGTTGCGAGAGAAAGAAAAACCGAGTCCTCGAGTAGCGGCGCGCTGGATCGCCCGCTTGATGTGCAAGATGTAACTTCGCGCCGCGTATCGAGAGGACGATCTGCACGCGCCCAGGCCGCCGTCGAAGCTGCCTCGGTTCTTATCCTTTACGGGTAAGGCAAAACCTTGTGACCGGCCGTCCCTGGGCGGCGCACTTGGAAAAATGACGCATTGCAGCACAACCGCTCCCCTCGGCCTCTACCTGCATTTCCCCTTCTGCGAAATGCGCTGCCACTACTGCGATTTCGTCACCGCTGTCGGCGCGCCGGAGGTGCGCCGACGTTACGTCGATGCTCTCTGCGCCGAAATCGTCACGCGCGCCGCCGAGGCCGACCGCCCCATCACCAGCGTCTTCTTCGGCGGCGGAACCCCCAGCCTGCTTTCGCCCGCCGACATCCGGCAAATCGGCCACGCCCTGCGCGCCGCCTTCACCGTCCCCCCCGGCGTCGAGTGGACCTTCGAGGCCAACCCCGAGAGCCTCTCGCGCGTCGGCCTGGCCGCCATGCGCCAGGTCGGCGCCAACCGCCTCAGCCTCGGCGTACAGTCCATGGACCCCGAAACGCTCGTCGGCCTCGGCCGCATCCATACCAAGGGCCGCGTCCACCAAGCCGTCGCCCTCGCCCGACAGGAAGGCATCGACAACCTCTCCCTCGACCTCATTTACGGCTGGCCTTACGAAGACCCCGCCGCTTGGCAACGCACATTGTCGGAAGTGCTGCAGCTCTCGCCCCAGCACCTCTCGCTCTATGGCCTGACGGTCGAAAGAGGCACGCCCTACGCCGCCGCGATCCGGCAGGGCCGTCAGCCCGCCCCCGACCCCGACCGCCAGGCCGAGCAGTACGAACGGGCCGAGCTCATGCTGGAGGAGGCGGGCTACGCGCACTACGAAATCTCCAATTGGGCGATGGCCGGCCGGGAATGCGCGCACAATCTCAATTACTGGCGCCGCGGCGAGTATCTGGGCCTGGGCCTCGGCGCCCATTCCCACCTCGCCGGCCGCCGCTTCCATAATACCCCCCGCCTGGAGGACTATCTGCGCTGCTCTTCCCCGCCGGCGCGCCTGGATGAAGAAATCCTCTCGCCCACCACGCGCACCGCCGAGTGGTTCATGCTCGGCTTGCGCCTCGCCGAGGGCCTTGATCTGTCGCAGTGGGACAGGCAAGTCGCCCCCGAAAATCCTCCGCCGCCCGCGCCGTTTGGGCGTTATCTGCAAACGGGCCTCTTGCGCCAAGAAGGCGTCCGCGTTACCCTGACCAGCCGCGGCCGACTTCTGGCCGACGAGATTCTGGCCGCCCTCGTGTGAGGCGCGGCCCGGGAGGATGGCATGAAGTATCCGCTCCTCTGGATGGCCGAGAAGATTTCCCTCTTCCCGCTGGGACGCCGGCTGGCCCAGCACGCCCGCCGCCGCGCCCGCGTCTATGAAACCCTCGAATCCTTCATCACCGCGCTCGTGGTCTTTATTCTCCTCCAGGCCTTCGTCGTGCAGGCCTATGAAATCCCCTCCGGCTCCATGGAGGACACCCTCCTCGTCGGCGACCGCATCCTCGTCTCCAAGTTCTATTACTGGTTCGAGCCGCCCGATTACGGCGACATCGTGGTCTTCCAGGTCCCCGACGTGCTGCTGCAGAGCGACCCCGACAAGCGCTACTACATCAAGCGGCTGGTCGGCAAGCCGGGCGACGTGGTCGAGGTGCGCGAGGGACGGATTTTCGTCAACGACAGGCCGCTGGATCGCGTGCCCTTCTTTCACGTCAACACGTACACTAACGAGGTGGACGGGAAGTTCTTCACGCGCGAGAGGGTCCCCGAGGGCATGTATTACGTGTTCGGGGACCACTCCAGAGTCAGCCTGGACAGCCGCAAGTGGGGCGGCGTGCCCGAGAAGAACGTGGTCGGCAAGGCGGTCTTCCGCTTCTGGCCATTGTCGCGCATCGGGCTGATCGTGGATCGCGTCAGTCCCGACCGCCCGCACGTGCAACGTCCCGGCATCCGGGCATTCGATCGACCGCCCCCCCGCACGCACGAACAGGATTGACGGGGTGCGATTCCGGCTCGAACGTCCCGCCTCCCCCGCCTGGCCCGCCACGTATGCGGCCGTGCTGGCCTCGGTGTGCGAAGGCGCGGCCGGCGACCGCAAGTGGCCGCCGCCCCCCGAACTGCTGACTTCGCTCGGATTGTCCAACCGCACACTCGTGCGCAACCGGCAGGTCCACGGCGCCACCGTGCGCGTCTTGGCAGCCCAAACTTCTCCCGCCGAGCTGGCCGAACGGCCCGAAGCCGACGGCCTCCTCACCGACCGGCGCGATCTCGTCCTGGCCGTGCTGGTCGCCGACTGCGCGCCCGTCTACCTGGTCGATCCCGTCGTCGAGGTGATGGCGCTCGTGCATTGCGGCTGGCGCGGAACTGTCGCCGACGCCGCCGCCCACGCCCTGCAACAAATGAAAGCGCGCTACGGCTGCCGTCCCGAAAACCTGGTCGCCTGGATCGGCCCCTCCATCTCCGCCCGCAACTATCAGGTCGGCCCGGCTGTGTTGGCCGAGGTGCGAAGGCGCCTTTCGCACCTGCCGGTCGAACAGTCCATTCTCCCCGGAGAAAGACTGGACATCGCCCGACTCAATCGAGATTCGCTTCTTGCCTGTGGCCTCCCCGAGGAGAACATCGAGGTCTCGCCCCTCTGCACCTACGAAGAACCCGACCTGCAGTCCTACCGCCGCGACGGCGACCGCTCGGGTCGCATGTTCGCGCTGCTATGGAGGGGCGAGTCGGGGACCACGCAGGTTTCCGCCGACTCAAAACCCCAATCTCAATCCTAATCTTAATCTTAATCTTAATCTTAATCTTGCTCTTGCTCTTAATCTTGCTCTTGCTCCTGCTCTTGCTCTTGCTCTTAATCTTGCTCTTGCTCTTGCTCTTAATCTTAATCTTAATCTTAATCGATACTCGCTCGGGGTTCCCGCTTCATGCGATACACGCGGATTTCCCCCCATCTTTCCAGCGCCGGCAGAACCGCGACGCGCTCCCAGCGGCGCGCCAGATGCACGTGGAAGTCGCGCGCGTAGGCTTCCGGATGGGCGGATACCCACCAGACGTCGCCCGGTTTGCGGCTGGCGGCCGCCAGCGCCTCCAGCTCCTCCAGTTGCCAGGTCTCGCGCAAATTGGGATTGAGGACGATCTGGCGATTCAGGCCTACGCCGCCGCGCAGGGGAAAGACCTCCGGCGGCTGCGCCTGGGCCAATCTCAGGATCGGCTCGGTCAGCGGACTGGCCCCGCCCCGCGCCAGATAGTAATCGATGGCGATGCGCGCGTCGTGCACTCCCGTCAGGAGCACGTCGCCCGGTTTCATGCGCTGGGCGAGAATTGCTGCGGCCTGTCGCCAGTTCTCCTTCTCGCCCCGCTCGTATCGCCACAGGGCGGGCGCCGCCGACAAGGCAAGAGCGGCCGCCAAAGCCGCCGTCGCGGCGGCGGGACGCCAACCGGCGCGCGCAACCAACCGCGCCTCCAGCTCCGCCAGCGCCCATCCCGCCGCCACGACCGCGAAGGGAAAGAGATACGCCAGGTAGCGCGCGGCGAAAAAGTGCCCGCGCGGATCGTAAACCAAAAGAAACGCCGCCGGCACGATGAAGAGCATCGCGCCCAGCATCCGCGCCCGCCGCTCGGCCCGCCCCAGGCCGTAACCGACCAGCGGCCAGAAGACCACTCCCATCTCGCCCCCGCCGAACTCGCGCGCGAGGCTCCACGCCACCTCTCCCGCATGGCGTACTTGCAGTCCTGAGAAGTGAAATCCCAGCTTGCCGTTCTCCGGCAACCCCACGAGCCACGGCAAGAGCAGCGCCACGGGGACCAGCATCGCCAGTATCGCCGGCAACGCGCGCCCCCGCCCCGAGGATTCCCTTTCCGTGCCGACGCGCCAGGCCAGGTACAGCGCCAGCGAAGTCCACAAAAACGCGGCAAAGTAGCTGTTGTACAACCCCAGCGTCAGTGCCAGCGTCAAAAGCAGCCCCCGCCGTAGTTGCGCAGCGCCTGGCCCCGAGTAGGCCGCAGGCCGTATCGAGGGGTGCTGCGCCTCCCCGGCAGCGCCGTCCAGCATTTCATCCAGGAACATCATCGCCAGCATGGAAAAAAGCATCATGTGCGAGTACATGCGCGCGTCCTGCGCGTGAAAGAGGGCGAAGGGAGAGAGGGCGAAGCAGAACGCCGCCCAGGCGCCGGCGCGAGGCCGTCCGCGTCGCGCCTGCCAGGCATACAGCGCGACGATGCCCACCACCCCCGACAGCGCGGCGGGCACGCGCAGCCAGAACTCCGGCCAGGCGCTGCGCGCGAAGGGAACCATGAGGAGATAGTGCAGCGGCGGCGTCACGTCGCCGCGCGCGTAGTCCAGGCTCGTGGCCGCGCCCAGGCCCGAGGCGATGGCGGCCATGATCTCGTCCAACCACGGGCTGCGCGCGCCCAGGTTGCCGAAGCGCAGGAGGGTTACCGCCGTCAGGGCCAGCGCGACCAGCGACCAGGCAGCAACGTCGCGGGGGAGTCTCACGGCGCGGCGCGGCGCAACTCGAAAGTCAATGCCGGCGCGCCCTCCGCCGACACCACGCGCACGTGCGCGACCGGCGCGTCGTCGGCAAGGCAGAGGCGTTGCACGGCGACCAGCACGCCCGCCGCCGGCGGCAGACAGAGCAGCCGCGCCTCCTCGGCTTCCGCCGCGCCCAGGGCGAACCGCAGCGTCCCCCGCGCCAGCCGCAGTCCGTAATGGCCCTCCAGCACCTCGGGAATGCCCCGTCCCCGCAGGTTCAGAACCGCCAGGCCGGGGCAGTGCGTCTCCGCCACGTGGCTGGTCTCCAGCGCGGCGGGTTTTCCGTCCAGCGTAAAGAGGCGTACCAGTTCAAACAGCCGCAGCGCGTCCGAACGGGGAAAAAAGTCGCGCAGCGCGGCCGGCACGCGCACCATCTTCTTGCTCTCCACGTGCACCTCCACCGGATGCGACGCCGCCAGGCGCGGATCGCCCAAGGCCAGCGTCATCCGCACGCCCGCCGCCGGCCCGGTCGACAGCACCCGCGTACCTCGCCCCGCCCGCCGCTCCACCAATCCCTCGGCGACCAGCATACCCACCGCCTGCCGTACTACCGCCTTGCTGACGGCGTGCGACGCGCACAACTCGTTTTCCGTGGGAATATTGGTCCCCGGCGCGTAGCGTCCCGCAGCGATCTCCTCGCGCAGAAGGCGCGCCAGCTGCGCGTGCAGCTTCTCCGCGCTGTGGGGATTGACGGTGCGCATGGCAAAAACCAGTGTAACCGCGCCCCCTCGACCGTCAAGGGAGCATTCCAGCCCTCGTCGCGGCGACCTCCGGTCGCTGGTCTCGTCGGTATCCTGCCGACGCATGGGGCGCCGCCCTTTGGTACTCAAAAGGGTGTGCCGCGTGCACGGACTCCCTCAAGGTGCGCTCTCTTCCCTCAGAAGCCCCGCATGAGCCGCGTAAACCTCGTCCGGAACCGCCCGCAACGCCAGCCGCAGCAGCAGCGGCACGACCACCACGTCGTCCAGGTGCCCGAGCACGGGGATGAAATCCGGAATCAGATCAAGCGGCAGGGCCAGGTACCCGAAAGCCAGCCAGAAAAAAAACCGCGCGCGCCGCGGCGTGCGCGGGTCCTTGTAGATCACGCGATAGAAGCGCAACCGCCCCCTAAGTCCTCTCCCAATCTCCCGCAGGCTCTCTCGCATGAACCGCTTCCTACCTTGAATTCTCCTGCCCCCGCCGCGTATCTTATATCCATGAAACCCTGGATCGGCTACTTCGGCTACGAACGCTCGCCCTGGGATCGCTTCATCGCCTACCTGTGCGCCATCTTCTCCCTCCTGGCCGGCATCGGCGTCCTCTCCTGGATTTCCCCCGGCTACACCCTGGTAGGTGAAACCACCCAATACTCCATCACCTACGTCCACGAACACCGCTTCTACTGGCGCCTGGGTTGGTTCCTGGTGCTGGCCGCGACGACCCTGCAACTCATCTTCTTCTCCCTCGTGACCAACCGCATCCGACCCGGTGTGGGGCCGCTGGGCTCCTCCGTGTTGGTCGTGGGAGGGTTCGGCATCATCGCGGTGTGGGTGTGCGCGCTGGTCGGGATCATGAAGATGCCGGCGATGGCGGAAGAACTGCTCCTCCTGCACCGGCAGGCGCAGGCCACGTTGGTGCAGCAGCATTACTATTGGATTTCCATGCCCGAGAGCATGGGCCAGCACCTGGTGCTGGTGGGCAACACGTTCCTGTGGATCGCGGGTCTGCTTCTGAACCTGTTGTGCCTGCGGGACCCCAGATACCCCCGCTGGCTGTGGTGGTTCAGCCTCCTGCCGTGGGCGGCGGGGGCGACCATGACGGCGGGCGCGCGGGCCTTCGCCAATGACCCGGAGTTGCGACTCTACGGAGCGGTCGCCTACGTGCCGCTGTTCGCGTTGTGGGCTTTCGCCATGGGGCTTTTCTACCTGGACGTGGGAGAGGGGGAAAAGGCGCCGCCCCCGCGCCCACGCCCCGCCGGCCCCGTCCTGGCGCCGCGCCTGCGCGGCGACTGATCCCGCCTACTTCTTCTTCGACCACAAGAGCCGGATCTTCACGTCGCGATAGGACGCGTCCTTCAAGTATACCCACTTGTAAAGATCCATCGCCCTTTCACGGTCCCCGCTCTCCTCCAATGCCCGCGCCAGCCCGTATTGCAGCGACATCTCGCGCTCCGCGTCCAGACCCGACAGCGACAGGCCGGACTCGAACGGCTCGATGGCGTCCCGGGGATACCCCAGTTCAATCAGGCACTGCCCCTTGGCGGAGAAGAGATCGGCCAGGTCGTTCTGCGAGAGGCCGGCACGCGGCAGGCCGGCGACCTCGTCCAGTTTGGCCAGGGCGCGACTGTAGCGGCGGCGCGAGAAGAGATGCAGCGCCTCGACCAACGTCCGGCGCGGATCGGCCCCCGACTCGCTCGGGGCCGGAGGCTCGGGCGCGCGACCGTGGCCATGGGGAGGCGCCGGTGCACCCGCGGCCGGCGACGGATCACGAAACGCCTGCCAGGCCGGCTGTCCAAAGGACGACGCCGCCTGCGGGCGCGCCTCCGTCGGCGCGCGCCCGCCCCGCCCGCCTTCCGCCAACAGCTCGCGCGCCCGCCCTTGAAACCGGCGCGGGAAAAACGGCATCAGTTCTTCCACCGCGGCGACCGCGGATGCCAGCTCACCCGCCACCGCGCTGCGCTCCAGGTAACGCCGCAACACCGCCTCGCCCGGCGCCAGCCGCAGCGCCCGAGTCGCCGCCTCCCGCGACTTCCACGTCAGGCTCCGCCGAGCGTAGATGTCCGCCATGTCAAACAGCACTTCCGCCGCCGCTTCCACCTCTCCCGCCGCTTCGTAGGCCGAGACCAGCTTGCCCAGCGTGCGCAGATTGTCCGGCCCCAGCTCGAGCGCCCGCCGATACACCGCCAGCGCCTCCTCGTAGGCGCGGTTGCGGAAGTGCACGTCGCCCACCAGGATGAACTCGTTGACCGCCTTGGCGGGCGAGCCTTCCTCCACGTATGCCGCCGCCACCGCTTCACGCAAGGCCGGATCGTCGGGAATACACTCGAGCGCGCGGCGATAGTAGTCGAGCGCGCGTCCCTGATGCCCTCGCGGCGGAAGCGCTCGGCGAGGGCGGTGAAGTGGTCGGCGGCCTCGCCGCCGCCCGCCGCCAGGCCGGCCGCCGCCAACGCCTCGTGCGCCGCCACGTTCCCCTCCTCCAGCGTCAACACCGCCGCGTACTGCCCCTCCGCCGACGCCTCGTCCCCGCGCTGCGCGTACAGCCGCGCCAACACCAGATGCTGCTCGACCAGTCCTCCCTGCGACCCAGCCCTGATAGAAACCAACAGCCGCGCGCGCACCGGCGAGCCTCCGGCGCGCCGGGGATGCTCTTCAAGCCGGGCCGCCCGCGAGCCGTCCCCCTCCGCTCCAGAAACCGACGCACGCAACAGGTGCGCCTCGACCTCGTCGGCCCGCCCAGCTGCCCGTAGAGCGCGACCAGCCGCTCTTCCGCTTCCACGCAATCAGGCCGGATGGCCGGCGCCTTGCGGCAATGCTCCATCGCCTGCCCGCCATTGAAGTGCGCTTCGCGGTGGCGGGCGGCCTCCAGATGTGCGCGCACGGCCTCCTCGGCCCGGCCGTCCGCCAGGAACGCCTCCGCCAGCCCCTGCCAGGCGGGAGATGGTCCAGGTGTTCGGCCAGCGCGCGCCGATAGGTCTCCGCCGCCGCGCTCCACTGCCCCGCGGCCGCGCGCGCTTCCGCCAATCGCACCAGATACTCCAGCGCCTTGCGTGGATGCGTGCGTTCCGCCAGCGCGCACAACTGCTCCAGCGCCGGCTGATGATTGGGCAGAAATGCCAGGACCTCCTCCAACTGCCGCATCGCCGCCGGCAGGGCTGCCCGCTCCGCGTCACGCGCGCCAGCGACAGCATAGCTCCGCCGCCTCCGCCAGCCGTCCGCAAGCTCGGTAGGCCGCCGCCAGCCCGGCCCGCACCTCCAGGTTGTCCGGCTGCGACAGCATCTCCTCGAAGTCGGTACGGCGGCCTCGGTCCAGCCTTGCGCCAGCAACCGATTCGCCATCTCGATCCGCTCCAAAGCCCCGAACGCCGGCGATACTTCGGCGTGTCGGCTCCATCTGGCGCCACGCCGTTCCAGTGAGCCGTGATCCGGGCTGCCGCGCGAGCGAGCGTCTCGCGCGCCTCGGCCAGTTGGCCTTGCTGGCGCTCGCGCTGGGACAGCTCGAGCGCGGCGCGAGCCGCCTCCTCCTTCCGGCCCGCTTCCACCAGCCACTCAATGCGCAGAAGCAGCGTCGGCCGGTGGTGTTCGTCGACCGCCACGGCACGCTCCAGCATCTCCAGCGCCTCCTCCAGCCGTCCCGCTTCGTAACAGCTCCGCGCGTGGGCGCGCGCCGCCTCGCCCGCCGCTTCCGTCATGCCCGCGCGGCGATAAAGGTCGATCAATTCCACGCGCAGGGCCGGCTCGTCGGGAAGCAGTTTGACGGCCCGCGCCAAGGCCGCCACGGCCTTCTCCAACGATCCCTCGCGCGCCAAGAGCGCCGACAGCTCGCGCAGGCTCGCCGCCGCCCGGCCCGGCTCATCCAGCGCCAAGAGCAGCTCGACCTCCTCGGCGCGCAAGGCCGGCTGCGCCGGCGCCAACGCGATGGCTCGCGCCAGTAGGCCGTACGCTTCCGCCGCACGGCCCTCCTCCCACAACTTCGCCGCCCCCGCGCGATACGCCGCTACCGCGTCCGCCGGACTGCCCAGCTTCAACGCGCACAGCGCCCGCTGCTCGTGCCACACCACCGCCAGCGGCTCCGCTTCGGCCATCCGGCCGTAGACCTCCATCGCCTTGCCGTACAGTCCCGCGCGAAACGCGGCCTCCGCCAACTCGCGCCGCCAAGCCGTCTGCATCTCCACCGGCGCCTCCGCTCCGGCGACCGCCAAGCGCTCCTCCAGGAGTGTGAGATCGTCGGGACGCGCCGCGATCAAGCGCTCCAGTTGCGCCAGCAGCGCCTGCCGGTCCCCGGCCCGCCGCAACACCCCGACCAGGTGCTGGCGGGCCTCCTGGATCGCGGAAGCGGCGTTCAGAGCCTCCGCGCAGACCAGCCACTGCTCTGCCGCGGGGCGGTCCTCGGGCATCAGCCGCGCGCGCTGCGCAAACACCGACAGCGCCTCGGGCGAAGCGGGCCGCCTCGCGTATAACTGCGCCAACCCGGCCAGCGTCGCGCCCACCAGGGCGGCATCCTCGCTTTGCTCCGCCAACTCCAGCCGTCGCCGCAGGATCGCTTCCGAGTCGGGAAACTTCCCGGCCCCCCACGCCAGCAGTTGCAGCGCCTCCAGGCGCCGCCCCAGCGCGGTGAGATCGCCCACCTCCTCCAGGACTTGCCGCTGCAAGCGCTCGGCATCGCCGGACTGTTCCAGGAGGTTGAAGAGCAATTCACGCGCGGCGGGGTGCTCGGGGACCAACTGGCGGGCGCGTTGCACCCAGCTCTCCGCCTGCGGCAGGGCGCCTTCGCGCTCGCGCAAGTGCGCCAGACCCAGGGCCGACTCGGCGGCCTCCTCGCGCCGACCCAGCGCCGCCAGCGCCTCCACCCGCCGCTCGCGCGCCGCGGCACACTCGGGCGCCAACTCCAGCGCGCGCCCGCACAGCTCTTCGATCTGCGACGCCTGGCGCGGCAGATGCATGCCTCTCGCCCGCTCCAGGCAAACCTCCGCCGCCTCCTCGCGCTTGCCCGCCGCCTCCAGGGCGTCTACTAACGCCTCGACCACCCCCGCGTCCTCCGGCGCCCACTGGTACGCCTGGCGCAAGAGTACAAGTGCGCGTTCGGTCGCCCCCGTCTGCGCTTCCTGCAGCGCCGCCTACAGCAGTTGCTGCTCCGCCTGGCCGGGGTGTACCATGGCGTGGAAGGCTTCCGCCAGACGCGCGCCCGCTACGTCGTCGGGAGACAGTTCCAATAGCCGCCGCAGCGTCTCCGCCATCTGCCGCGTGTTGAGAGCGACTCGTAAACATCCGCCAGGCGGGCCAGCGCGCGTCGCGCCTCCTCAGGTCGGTCGGCGCGCGGGCCGCCTCCGCCAGCCGCGACAAGAGCAGTGGCGGCGGCTCGCCCAGCGCCTCCGCCCGCGCCAGCCAGCCCAAAGCCTCGTCCCAGGCCAGGCGGTGTTCCGCGCCGTCGGCCAGAGAAACATAGAGGCGGCGCGCCTCCGCCAGCTGACCTTCCTCCGCCAGCAACTCAGCCGGCTCGGTAGTCGTCTCGTTGGCCTCCGGCGCCAGCGCGCGCGCGCGCCAGTAAGGTTATCGCATCCATCCTCCGCCCGGCGCCCGCCTGCCCGCGCCAGTTTCAGGGGCGCTTGGGCGGCGTCAGCGCCCGCGCCCGCTCCTCCAAGCTCCGCCAGCCGCCGTTCCAGCGCAGCCTCCGGAACCCGCTCCAGGCCCCGTCGGACAACCTCGATCGCCCGCGCCACTTCACCGCGATCCGCCAGCCGTTCCGCGCACGCCAGGATCAACTCTCCCGCTTCCGCCTCCCGACCCGAGTCCAGCAGGAGATCCATGAGGCACTGCCCTGCCACTGCGTGCGCCGGTTCCCGCTCCAAAACCGCGCGATACGTCCGCTCCGCCGCCTCGGCCTCTCCATGTTCCTCCCACTGCCGCGCCGACAGCAGCCGGTACTGCGTCGCCGAGTCGTGCCGCCCCAGAAGCTCGTGCGCCCGCGCAAGTCTCTCGGTAATGTCGGGCCGCCCCGGCGCCAGCGCCTCGGCTCGCTCAGGGCCGCAACGCTTCCACCATGCGGGGCTGTTACTGGCCGGTCCCATTGGTTGGTTCAAGACTCCCATGGTGCGTGAATCTCCTCGCACGCGCCCATCTTGATCCTAATCTTAATCTTAATCTTACTCTTACTCTTACTCTTACTCTTAATCTTGCTCTTGCTCTTGCTCTTGCTCTTGCTCTTGCTCTTAATCTTGCTCTTAATCTTGCTCTTACTCCTACTCCTACTCCTAATCTCTCCCCTGCCCTCAAGCGTCCTCACTCCTCCCGTCCCGCGCGGTGCACGGGACCGGCCATCTTCGTCAGCATCGAGACGATCTCGACAAGCAAGGCCTTGCACGGATCAACATCCTCCGTCCGACACACGCCCGACACGGCGAGCACGTCCAGCGCCGCTGCGCACTCCAGCGCCGATCCACGCGCAATCTCAAAGAACCGCCTGCGCTCTCCCTGCAATCTTCTGCCGTTTCCCTCCGCGATATTGAGCGAGATCGACAGCGCCGCTCGCGCCAGTTGGTCGCGTACGTGGCGATTGCAGTCGCGCAAGGTTCCGACCATTTCGCCGATCCGGCGGTTGAAATCCAGGCTCGCCCTGTAAACGTTCAGCTTCTCGTGGTCAAATTGCATAGCATGGGTACCTATGGAGAATTCCGCTCTGACTTGAAGGCGCGAATGTAGCACGGTTGCGGTTGAGGAAGAGATTGGGAGCAAGATTATTGATCGCTGCACAAACAATGGAATCCCGCGGCGTGCGTCCCATACGTCCCATGGGTCCCATAGGTCCTATCGCTCTTCCGCGCGATGTTCCACTGCTTTTGCCGTCGTCAATAAGATTAAGAGTAAGAGCAAGAGCAAGATTAAGATTAAGAGTAAGATTAAGAGTAAGAGTAAGAAACATTGTCAGCCCTCCGCCGCCGCCAGAAAATGATCCACCAGCGCCAGATACTCCTCCAAGGCCGTTTCAGTTGCACCGCGTCGCTCGTGAATTCCCGCCAGCCGCTCCAGCGTCGCCAATCTGCGCTTCTCCTCGCCGGTCTCCTCCAGGCAGCGCAACAGCTGCCGGCAGGCCGGCTCATGGTCGGGATCGTGCTCGAGCACCTCGGCGTAGACCTCGGCGGCGCGGTCGGGGGAACCGCTCTCCCGATGCAGCGCCGCCAGCTGCATGAGCCAGAGAATCGCGTCGGTTTGCTGGCCGCGGCCGGCGAAGAAATCGGCCAGGGCGCGGCGCGCGGCACGGCTGCGGGGATGAGCCTCCAGCGCCTTGCGCAGCGATTCCTCGGCGCGCGCCGCCTCTCCCACCGCCAGCGCCCGCCGCGCTACCTCCACGAGCACCCCCGCCGCCGCCTCGGCCTGGCCCATGTCGGCATGGCAGCGCGCCAGCAGCAAACCCGCCTCGAGCTCGCGCGAATTCTCTTCAAAGAGGCCCCGATAGATTTCCGCCGCCTTGCCCAGCAGTTCCCGCCCGCGGTATTTCTCCGCCGCGCCGCGCAACTTCTCCACCGCCTCCCCCGGCCGGTCCGCCTCGCGCAGCGCCTCCGCCCACTCGACCAGGAGTTGCGCGTTCTCTTCGTCCAGTTGCGCCAGCCGCGCGTACTCCGCCAGCATCTCCTCGCGGCGGCCCTGCTCCCGCAAGAGCGCGATCCGCCGCCGCCGTTGCGCCAGCGCCGACGACAACTCGCCCTTGGCCACGTACGCCTCCGCCAGCCGGTCCAACACCTCGGCATCGTCCGGCCGGAACGAAAGCGCCCGCTGGTAGGCCGAAATCGCCGCCATGATGCGATGGCCCGCCAGTTCGCGCTCGGCCAGTTGCAGGAAAAGATCGCGCGCCTCCGAGAACTGATTCCGGCGCGCCAGGAGATCGGCGGTCGCCGCCAAGAGGTCCACGCGCTCCGGCGCCAGCGCCAAAGCGGCACGATAGGCGGAGAGCGCCCGTTCCTCGTCGCCCGCCTGCAGGTATAGGGCGGCCAATTCGGCGTGGGCGCGCGTGAGGGCCGCCGCCTCGCCCCGCCGCGACAGGAACTCCAGCTGCGCGTTCCGCACCGACAGGCTGTCGGGCAGAAGCGCCACCGCGCTGTCCAGATGTTCCTCGGCCCGCGCCGCCGCGCCCCGCCGGTCTTCATGCTCGGCCAGCTCCAGAAACAGCCCCGCCGCCCGCTCCCGATCGGCCTCCGATCCCGCCCGCCCCAGCCGCGACAGCGCCTGCGCCAGCCGCAACTTCACCTCGGCATCGTCCGGCGACAGGGAAAGAAGCTCGGAGAAGCCCGCCGCCGCCTCCGACCATCGCTCCTCCGCAAAAAGCAACAGCGAAGACTGCCACAGCGACATGTGGCGCGCCTCGGCGCGCTGTACGGTGAGCGCCCCTTCCACCCGCTGGATGCGATCCGCCACCTCGGGATTCTTGGGGTCCCAGGCCAGCACCTGCCGCAGCGGCCCCAGCGCGGAGGCGTCCCCCTTCTCGCCCGCGACCGACTCGGCCCAGGCAAGCCCCCACCGCACCGCCTCCTCGCGGTCGCCCACAGCCGCCCACGCCGCCGCCAGGAGCGGCGCCAGCGACCGGTCCAATCCCGCCCACTTGCCCGCCGACAGGAGCAGCGCCCGCGCCCGCTCGGGAGACTCCTGCATGAACTCCCGTATCTGCCCCTTCACCGCGTCCAGCACCGCCCCGCGCAGCGCCTCTTCTTCCACCAGCACGTCCAGGAGCTCCAGTATCACCGAGTGCTCCGGGTCCTGCCGCAGGATGTCGCGGATCGTCTCCAGCGCCTGCACCGGCTGGTTCTGCCGCAGGTAAAGAATGGCCAGGTTGACGCGCTCGGCCAGCGCATGCTCGAAGTCGCCCGCGGCATAATACGCGCCGGGCAGCCGCCGCCGCGCCTCCACATCGTCCTCGCGCAGCTTCAGCATCTGCCGCAGATACTCGATCTGCCGGCGGAAATGGCCGCGACCGCCGCTCTTCTCCGCCAGCGAGAGACACAACTGGCAGAGTCGATCCTCCTCGCCCTTGTCGCGGTACAGCGAAACCAGCGGCGCGAACGCCGGCGCGGGATGCTCGTCGTCGCCGGGGAATTCCTCCAGCAGTTGCCGGTAGACTTCCTCCGCCTTGCCGAAGAGATCGCTCTTGCGATAGAGCTGGGCCAGAAAGAGGCCGCAGGCAAGGCGCTCCTCGCGTTCCGCGCCGCCGGCGCCCGACAGGAGCGCAAACGCCGCTCGCGCGCGGGCGATGCTCGGGCGCCAGGCTCCCGACGCGCCGGCAGGTCCAGCCCACCGCGCGCAGATCACCGGCGCGCTCATACAGCGGCGCCATGCTCCACAGCACCTGCGCAGCCGTCTCCTTGTGGCCCGCCGCCGCGTGCAACTTGGCCTGCCCCTCCAGCGCGGCAAAGAGCAGCCGCTCCTGCGCGGACAATTCGATCACCCGCGCGTAAAGCTGGGTCGCCTCGGCGGACAACTCGCACTTGGCCGCCCGGTGCGCGGCCAGCATCAGCAGTTCGGCGGCCTCCTCCGGCCGCCCCAGCCGCACCAGCCGGTCGGCCTGCGCCATCTCGGCGCCGATGCGCCGGCGCGCCTTTTCCTGCGCGCGCCCGAGATGCGCGGACAACTCGCGCGCGTCCGGCTCGGGCAGCTTGGAGAGCAACCGCGCCCCCACCCGCAGCGCCTCCTCGTGGCGACGATGCTTCTCCAGAAACGCCAGCAGCTCCTCCAGCCATCCCACCGCGTCGGCGGGTCGGTTGGCCTTGTCGGCCAACTCGATCAGGGCCTCGTAGCCGGCTTCCCATTCGGGCCACAGCTCGACGCCGCGGCGGAACCAGCGCGCGGCGGCCTGATAGGCGGCGCCGCCGGCTCGCCGCGGCAGCGCCTCCGCCGCCCGCCGCCCCAGCTCCACCACCAGCGCCCGCGCCGCCTCCCGTTCGCCCTGTGAAAGCAGCGCCTCCAACAGCACTTCCCCCACCGCCGCGTTCTCCGGACTGTGGTGGTAGGCCTCGCGCAGAAGTTCCACCGCCACGCCCGCTTCGCCGCGATCCAGCCGCCGACGGCCCTGCTGCACGAGCAGCGCGGTCGCCTCCGCGCTCCGTCCCGCTTCCCGATACAGCTCGGCCAGTTGCCGCGCCAGGTCCACGCGGTCGGGATAGTCCAGGATCAACCGCTCCAGCACCGCCAGCGCGCCCGCCGTGTCGCCCTCGGAAAGCAGCGACAGGAGCGTCTCCTGCCGCACTTCCAAATGCTCCTCGGGCAGTTCGCGCGACAGCACGCGGACAATCTCCTCCTGCAACTGGGAAGCGGCGGAATTCCCCGGCTCGACCGCAACCGCCTTGCGCGCCCACTCCAGCGCTTCGCGGTACGCCCGCATCGAAAACTCGCGGCGCGCGCGCGACAGATAGGCGGCGGACAACTCTGCCGGGGCGATCTCGCGGCCCGCCGCCCGCTCCGCCTCCAGCGTAGTGATCAGGAGATCGGTCGCGGCGGGATGCTCGGGCACGGCGGAAAGCGCGGCGGACAACGCCTCAACCGCCCCCGCCCCGTCCTGCCCGCGCAAGCGCAACCGCGCCAGCCGCAACCACTGCTCGCCCGCCTCCCGGTCCCGCCCGCGATCCACCAGCACCCCCGCCAATCGCACCAGGGCCGGCTCGCTGCCGTCGAAACCAACGCGCGCTCGTAACTCTCCTGCGCCTTGCGCGTCAACTCCAGTCGTCGATACACGTCGCCCAGGGCCACATATTCACCCACCGCCTCGACCTCGCGGCCCAGCGCCAACAGCTGGCGGGCGCGCGCCTCCCGCAACGCCGGACTGCCCGGGTCCTTCTCGACGAACCGCTCCAGCCGCGCCAGCGCCTCCTCTCCCCGCCCCTGCGCGCACAGATGGTCCACCACCAGGAGCAATTCCCGCGTGCTCTCCTCGGCGCGCCCCAGGTCCGCGAGCACCGAGGCCAATTCCTCGCGCACCTCCAGCGCGTCCGGGTTGCGCTCGAGGGCCGCGCGATAGGTCGCCAGCGCGCGTTCGGGCGCCTCCTTGGCCAGAAACACCCGCGCCAACTCCACCCGCGCCGCCAGCGCGCCCGCCGCGTCGCCCGTGGCTTCATAAAGCGCCGCCAGTTGTGCGTGCGCCGCCGTATCGTCCGGCGCCAACGCCAACACCCGCCGCGCGTAAGCGATCGCCTCCTGCGACTGGCCCAGATCCGCGCAATGCGCCGACAAGAGCTTCCACACGCGCGCCTCCTCGCGCGCCCGTCCCCCCGCCCGATGAATCTCCGCCAGCCGCAGCAGTACCGGCACGTCCTCCGGCAAAAACGGACTCTTGACCGCGAGACCTTCCTCCGCGCCCTCCTCCCAGATTCGATTGAACTCCTCCGCCGGCAGAGACAGCGCCGCCCGGCACCAACGGATGGCCTCGACGCGTTCGCCCAGGTCCAGATGGAGCGCGGACAGCGCCAGCTTTTCCGCCTGCGCCTCGGCCCGCGCGCCCGCGTTCTCCAGCGCCGCGATCCAGTCCGCCCGCAGCCCCAGGTCCCTCGGATGGCGCTCCACCAGGAGACGCCACTGCGCCAATCCCTCCTCGATGCGCCCGGTCGAAAGCAGGCGATCGGCCAGCCGCCGCGCGGCCCCCAGATGCTCGGCCTCCGCTCCCAGGCGCAGCAATAGCTCGCAGAGAATCGCCAAATCCACGCTCTCCAGCTGCGGCAGCGCCAAGGCGGCGGCGGCCTCCTCCAGCGCGTCGCTCTCACGGTCAGAAAGATAGTCTTGCACCGCCAGATAGACGCGATGGGATCCGGCGTGGGCGGGCGAGACCCGCATGGCGATGCCGGCCAACAGCGCGTGCGCCTCGCGCGCCGCCTCCCCTTCGGAGGTCAACCGCCCCACCACCTGCTCCGCCTCCGCGAGCACGCGCCGGCTGGGCGGCTCCAGCGACAACAGCCGCAAAATATCCAGCCGCACCCCGTCCGCCTCCAGCCTCTCGCCCGCCGACAGTGCCCCCTCTGAAAGGCAGCGCTCCAGCGTCGATAGGCTCTCCAGATTGCCCGGCGTGACCGCCACCAGTTGCCGGTGGAGTTCACGCCGTTCCGCCTCGCGCCCGGCGGGCAACAACCGCAACGCCTCCCGATACGCCGCTTCCGCCGAAGCGAAATTGCCGAACCGCTGGTAGCGGTCCCCCAAGGCGCTGTGCAGCTGCCAGCGGCCCGGCTCCAGTTCCACCGCCTGCCGCAAGAGCTCGACCGTCTCCAACAGCCGCCCCTCTTCTTCGTACAGGCGGCACAGCTCCTCGATCTCGGCGATGGCCCGCGCAGAGTCTCCCAGCGAGACATAAAGCCGCACCAAACGCTCGCGCACGGCAACCTCGCGCGGTCGCTCCAGAACCAGTTGGCGGTAAACCGCCTCCGCCGCGCGCGCGTCGCCCGCGGCCAGGGCCGCATCCGCTTCGCTGAGCGGATCGGCGGCGGCAGCCTCAGGCTCGCGGGCGGTCAGCGCCTGCCGCGCCCGCTCGCAACCCGGCTCCAGTTGCAGCGCCCGCCGCCAGTGCGCCTCCGCCGCCATCGGCTGGCTCTCGGCCAGCCGCTCGGCCAACTCCAGGTATTCTTCCACGGCTTCCGCCAGCCGCCCCAGCCCCTCCAAGTGCACCGCGAAGCGATGCCGCAACGCCACGTTGTCCGGCTCCAGCGACAAGAGTTGGCGATAGGTTTCCAGCTGGGGCAGATGCTGGCCGGAGGCAGATTGGATTTCCAACAGCGCGTACCACTCGCCGCGCAGCGCCTCGGTTTCGCCGTCCTTCTCGAACACGGCGATGCGCGCGCGGCGGGCCGCTTCCGAGCCAGGCTCCAGCGCCAGAATCGCCTCGGCTTCCGACAGCACGGCGCTGCGCCGTCGGGCAGCCGGCCTCTCGCGCCATGCCGCCAGCATGGCCTCCAGGCGCTGCGTCCGACACACCACCGCCCGCGCCGGCTCCCCCCGTCGCTGATAAAGCGTGGCCAACCGCAGGAGGATCTCCGGGTCCTGCGGGTCCAGCCGCCGCACCGCCTCCGCCGCCGTCAGCGCCGCCTCCCACTGCTCGGTCTGCTCCGCCGCTTCGCAGGCGCGAAGATAACAGCGCCGCGCCTCGTCCGGCTGCTCGCGTTCCAATTGCCGCCGCGCCAGTAGCAGCAACCCTTCTACGTGCTCCGGCGACAGCGTCAACAGCTCCGCCAATACCTCGTCCAGGAGGGCGTCGGCGGAAGCGTCGCGCGCGGTTCGACCCGAGAGCGTCGCCGCCAGGCCCGCCAGACGGCGCGCGGCGTCGCCGGGCGGAATCATGCGCGACAACAGCCGCGCTTCCACCAGGCGCAGACGCAGGAAGTCGGGATCGCGCTCCAAACCCTTGCGCACCCAGCCCAACGCCGGTTCGATGCCCTCGCGCCGCTCGGACAACTCCGCCAGGCGCAGATACTCGCGCGCCGCCGCCCGCCAGTCCCCCTTGGCCTCGTAAAGCCGCGCCAGCCGCAAAAGCAGCGTCATCTCCGCTTCGTCCGCCTCCGGCCCGCCGCTGCAAAGCGCCCCGCGCGCCTCCTCCAAGAGCGCCAGGCACTTGCCGACGAGACCCTTGCGCTCCAATAGGTCCAGCAGCGTCCCCAGCGCCGACAAGGCGTCCGCGACTCGGCCCGCCGCGGCGTGATGGCGATACAGCGCCTGCCAGGTCTCCGGGTCCTGCGGCGACAAGTCGGTCGCGCGCAGGAGCAGGGAGAGCGCCGTTTCAACCGGCGCCTGCGCGGCCGCCTCCAGGCACAAGGCTGCGGCCCGGTCGGGATGGCCCTCCTCCACCTCCAGCTCGATGCGCCGCACGAGCACCTCGAAGGCGAGCGGATCCTCCCGATAGACCTCGTCCAAAAGGCGCAGCGCGCGCGCCGCCTGGTCGCGGCGCACGTACACCTCCGCCAGCGCCAGCGCCGCGGCGCGCGCCTCCTCGCGCGCCGAAGCGTCTTCCCGCAGAAACGCCAGCCGTGCCTGCCACACGCGCGGATTGTTCCCGTCCAGCTCCACGGCCCGCCGATACGCGGCCTCCGCCGCGCTCCGCTCGCCCGCCCCTCGCGCCTCCTCCGCCGCCGACACAAGCACGTCCGCCGCCGCGTCGCCGCGACCCGCACGCGCCAGCATCTCGGCGAACTCAAGCGCGACGTGCGCCGGCAGGGCGGCCCAGGCGCGCGTTTCCGAGTACAACGCCACGGCGCGCTCGACTTCGCCCGCCTCCACTACCGCGGCCAGTAACTCGGGTAGCTCGGCGGCGGCCCGCTCCCGCTCGTTCTCGTCTCGGTACCGCGCCAGCCGCCCCGCCGCCCGCTCTACCGCCGATTCCACGGGCGCCGCCGGTGCCGCCAGGACCGACTCCGGCGCCTCCACCATGCCCCGGTCGGGCCAGTGTTTGGCTTGCAGAGCCAAAAGCGCCTCCCGCTCGGCCGCGTCCCCGCGCGCCTCCGCATCCTCAAGGAAGCTGCGCAGCCGCTCATAACCCAAGGGCGCCTGCCCCGCCGCGACCCACAACTCGATCAGCCTGCATCGCAGCGCCCCGCCCGCCGGCGCCAGCGCCAGGAGCCGCTCCAGGCAGGCCAGCGCCGTCTCGAAGTCGCCTGCCTCCTCCGCCTCCGCCGCCCATCGCTCCAGGAGTTCCGCAGCCGCGGCGTGGTCGCCCTTCTCCAAGAGCAACCCCAGCCATCGCTCGCGCAGCGCCGCGTTCTCCGGATGCAGCTCCGCCGCCCGCCGGATCGCCTCCACCGCCTTGCCCAACAGGTCGCGCTCGCTCCAGTGCTCGGCCAGGAGCGCATACTCCGCCGCCGCCGCGTCGCGCCGTCCCATGCCCGCCAGGAGGTCGGCCAGCCGCTCGCGCAGCCCGCTCCGCTCGGGATGCTTCTCCAGGCTCGAAAAGAGGAGTTGCACCGCCGCCAGCGGTTCGCCCGCCGCCTCGTGAACCGCCGCCGCGGACAAGAGCGCCTGTGTCGATTCGGCCTCCAGTCCCCGCCGCGCATGGATTTCGGAGGAGAGAAGCAGGACGGGCACGGACTCGGGGAAGAGCTTCAGCGCCCGCTGGCAGGCCTCTCCCGCCGCGCCCAACATGTCCTTGTCCAGATACACCCGCGCCAGCCGCAAGAGCGTCTCGACCGCCGCTTCCGGCTGCTTCTCCAATATGTGGAGCTTGGCCAGCGCCTCCAGCGCCTTGCTCTCATCCGGTCGCAGGCTGAGAATCCGCTCCAGCCGCGCCATCGAGGCCCCGCGGTCCCCGCGCCGATGCCAGATGTCCGCCGACTGGTACCACTTCTCCAGCGCCTCGCCCTGTTGCCCGCGCGACTCGTAGATTTCCGCCATCACGTCGATCGCCGCCGCGCTCTCCGGCTCCAGCTCATGCAGCCGCCACGACAGTGTCAACAGGTCCCGCCCCGACAGGCTGTCCCGGCGCTCCCTAAGCGTGCGAGCCAAAAGATCCGCCGCGCCCTGCCGATCCTTCTGTTGCACCAGCAGGTTGGCCGAGAGAAGCACCGCCTCCAGGTCCTCGGGATGAGCCGCCAGGTGCACGGAGAGGATGCGCGCGGCGTCGGCGAGTCGTCCGGCGGCGATGGCCGCTTGCGCTTGCACCAGCGCGTCGGCTTCCGCCGCGGACACGGCCGCCGCCGGCTCGGGTTCCAGCCGGCGCTTGCGGATGACCAGCTTCCCCCCGCGCTTGGGCGGCTCGGCAGGACCGCGCGCGACCGCCGCCTCGGGGGGGACCACCTTCTTCGGCTTTTCCTTGGGCGCGGGCTTCTCTTCCGGCGGCGCTTCCACCACCGCCTCCCCAGCCGCCGCCTTCCATTCCGGGTCCGCTTCCAGCTTGACCTGATGCTTCGCGCCCAGTATTCCGCCGCCTCCACTCTTCTTTCTTTTCGCCAGCGCCCACAGCCGCAGCAGGCTCCCGCTCCGGCTGGCGGACACAAAGATATGCCGCCATTGAACCGCTTCCGCCCCACGTCAATGGTGAGGCTGCGCAAAATCGATTCCTGGTGGACGGGGCAATAGCACTTGATCCGGTCGGGGCTACGCTGGATCGTGTCCAGCCGGTAGTTGATATCCGCGAGAACCTCCTCGACGTCCAGGCGTGCCGCCAGAGACTCGAGGCAGGCGTTTGTGTACTTGCTCATGTTCCCCTGTCGTTCAACCGGCGATGGTGGGCTAGGGTATCCAAATTATACCTAAATCTCGCATTCCCCACAAGTTCCGCGCCTGATGCGCAGGTTCCGACTCAATACGTCGGCCACGCTTTACCTGGCATCGAGACGCCGTAGTCGCGCAGCGTGCTGCGCCTGCGCCCGACTTCCCAAGCCAGGCATTCCCTGGCCCCCGCCTAATACGGGAACAGTTCATGCACCCGCCAGCTTTGCTCCGGTGCAACTTCATGCGCCACGAGCCGCAGGACGCGCACCGACGCCGGCTCCCAGGCCGCGGCCAGGGCGTGGGCTGGCCAGTCCTCAGCCAGCGTCCCCAACCGCCACAATTCGCTCGCCGAGCCGCCGCCCCACACCTCGATGCTCGCGGCCACGGGCGCGGCATCCGCCGGTACGGCCACCACCAGCCCGGAAAGCGTCCGCGCCTCTCCCAGGTCCACGCTCAACCACCCGCCGCCCGCCTCGCACACGAACGCCGTAAAGAGATCGTGGTCGGCGGCCTCCTCGGCATGGCGTCCCGTGCCCCACACCTTCCAGCGTGGCTTGCCCGCCGACGCATGTTCGGCTCGTGGATAAAACACGCGATAGCCGGCGCCGTCCAGCCGCGCAAACCCCACCCTCGAAAACAGCGCCTCCGCCTGCACGATCGACACCAGCGGCTCGAACATGTGGTATCCCGGATCGCGGAAATAATTGCAGTGCACGAGATAACCCACGCGCTCGGCTCGCTGCAAGGCCGCAAAATGGGCCGGATAGCGCCGATCCCACAGATACGTGGCGATCACCTTCTCGCGCGACAGGAAGGTGAGACGATGGCCGGTCCAATAACCCGCCGAGACGTGGCGCAATCCCTCCTCTTCCAGCGCGGATAAGAGCGGCCCATCGCTCCGGCTCTGCAATTGGCCGGTGTAAATCTGATGTTGCGCCTGGAAGGCCAGAAGCGAGGGCGTCGCCGCGATCCCGCAAGCGTTCTCAACAATCAAAAGCAGCATCAGCGCGCCGGGCAGGGCCGCGTGCCGGCGCGACAGGATCGTGAGACCATCGGCCAACACGAACGGGATGACTACATACAACGCCAAAAGATAGTGCGGCGCCGGCCCAAACGACGACGCGCACGCCAGCCCCACGACCCCTGCGCCGAAAAGCACCAATGTGAGTCGCGGTCCCGGCGGTCTTTCCACGCACCTGCCGACAAATCCGATTCCCGCTGCCAGCACCAACCCCCACACGACGGGCGCAGGCACGCCGGACAGAAAGTCAAACGGCTCCTCGTAGCGCCAGCGCGGTCGCAGCCCCAGGAGCGCCGGCAGGCTCTGGCGCGGAAAAACATAGCTAAGATTGCCGAAAAGTCCCCGCGAGTGAACTCCCCCGCTCTCCCCGCCGGAGAGAAACGCGAACGACTCCCACCCGTGATTTAGATTATAAATCCAGACCGGCGTCGCTCCCACCAGCGCGCCGAACACGAGCGCCCACAAGCCGAAGCGCCGCCATAGCCGCGGCTCATGCCCCAGCAGAATGACAAGGCATAAGATCGAGAAAAACAGGCTGACAAAGTGCATCCAGAAAAGCAAACCCAACAGCACCCCCAAACCCAGGAGCTGCATCTCCCTCCCACCGGGTGCTACCCCTTTGTACTCAAAGGGCTGCTCTACCATCCTCCATGCCCAAACGGCGGCCAACGTCCCCAAAAACAGCGTGGCGTCATAACCGATCCAGGCCTTCAGCGACATTTCCAGCAACAACTGCGGCGGCACGGCCAAATACAATGCGGCCAGGAACGCCGTACCGCCGGCAGCTTTCCCGCCGGCACGTGACTCGATCCTCTCGAACAGCAGATACGCGGCTGCCACAAACCCCACGCTGCACAATAGCGGCCACATCTTCAGCGTCCACGCCGACGCCCCGAAGAGCTTGAACAAACCCGCAATGACGAACGCCTCCGCGCTGCCCTGGTACGCCTGCCCGCCCAAAAACGCTGGAAAATCGACGCCTTGCGCGATATGCAGCGCCAGAAGGCCGGTCGAGGCCTCGTCCGACTCGATCATGGCGCGGCTGTCCCACAGCGCCCACCCCCGCACTCCCAACGCCACCAGGATGAGAAACGCCATCTCGTAGTTGCGCAACGTGCTGCGCTGTCCGTAGTTGCGCAGCGCCTCGCCCCGAGTAGGCCAAAGGCCGTATCGAGGGATGCTGCGCCACGCCAGCAACCACCCCAGCGCGAACAACGCCGCTCCTGCCGCCAGCACTGCACCTCCCCGCGCCAACAGCACCCGATTGCGCAACAGCACGTGGTTGGGAGGCTTTTCCTCCGGCCACAGGTCCCACGTCCGCGGTTCCACGTATTCACTACCGCGCTTGCGCGTGAACACCAGCGCGTCGCGTCCGCCGCCTCCGAGGTTCACAGTCGTGATGCGCGCGCGATGCCAGCCCGGATCCAGCCGCGCCGCCCCCGCCGGCCTTCCGTCCAGCTCCACCGTCGTCTCGTTCCAACTAACCTGGAAGTCCCTCCAATGCGTGAAGCGAAAACCGTCCGGCCCGGCGGGGTTTTCATCCAGATGCAGCCAGCCCTCCCACACCACCCGGTAGGCGCGCGCGTCGGGAAAGACGCAGCGCAGCGGTGCATCGGTGAAGTTGAGGCGCGCGTCCCGGCGCACCAGCCTCAGCCTCGACGCACCCGTCTCGTCGATGGTCTCATACCGCCCCACCAACCCGCATCGTGGCCCCTGCCACCACGCGGCCGCTCCCACCGCCAGGCACAGCACCACCATCCACACGGACCGACTGCGAACTTGTGGGAAAGCCATGATGGCCGCGACTATAGCACGCCTCCCGTACCACCGGCAGCTCCCCTGAGTCCTGAGCACGTCGAAGGAGCGAAGAGTCCATGCCGCCACGCCGCGACCAACGGGGTGCAGATGCGTTTTTTTTCCACTTGGCGGCCCAACTGTCATTTCGACCGAAGGGAGAAATCTCCTGCCTCGCACTCGACTCGCAGTAACGGCGGGTAGGAATTCTCCCTGCGGTCGAAATGACAGCTGAATCCCGCCTACGCACCGCGACTGAGACCAGGTCTTGCCAAACCGCCCGGCACGTGCCATAATAGGCTGCTTGCTTCGAGACCTAACTCAAGGAGGCTCAAGGAGATGAAAACTATCTTCAGCGTCTCGACACTGCGGGCGTGGCCGCTCTCGGCCGCCGCCGTCTTTGCTCTGCGCCCTCTGCGCCTCTGCGCGCCGCTGCTCGTGGGAGTGCTCTCGGCCGCTGCCGCTCCGCTCGCCGCTCCCGACGTCCCCGCGTCCAGTACTCAAACCAAGGAGGTTCGTCCCATGCTCAAGGAAGGCGCTCCCGCTCCCGACTTCACCGCCATCACGACCGACGGCTCGACCGTCAAGCTCTCCGACTGCCGCGGCAAACTGGTCGTCCTCTACTTCTATCCCAAGGACGACACGCCCGGTTGCACCAAGGAGGCCTGCAACTTCCGCGACAATCACGGCGAGTTCGAGAAGCTGGGCGCCGTGGTCTGGGGGGTTTCCGTTGACGACCAGCCCAGCCACAAGAAATTTACGGAGAAATACTCGCTGCCCTTCCCCCTGATCGTGGACGCCACCAAGGAAATCAGCCGCAAGTACGGAGCGCTCAACGAAGAGCGCGGGGTCGCCGGCCGCATCACCTACCTGATCGGCAAGGACGGCAAGGTCGCCAAGGCTTACGCGACCGTCAAGCCCGACGTGCACGCGCAGGAATTGTTGGAAGAGATCAGGAAGCATTAACCCGCGGGCAGCGCCGCCTCACTCGCGCCTTCGGCCCGCCACGTGCATCCGGCCCGTCTCCAGGCGACGAAGACCGTCGCGGGACAAGAGCATCCGCTCGCGCGCCGGATCGTACAGCCCCACGTGGACCGAGTACGGTCCGGCTCTCGCGTTTCCGGGTACCCGCGTGGCGATCTCGATCATCTCCCGCCCATGCCGGCCCCGCGCCAGCCACCTGCGCTCATCCCACTGACCGCCGTGAGTGAAAAAACTCACGACCAGTTCGACGGGATCGTCCAGCGCCTCGGGACACTCGATTTCACTGCGCAGGACGAAGCGTTCTCCGCGCGCCAGCCTGCGCTCCGGCAAGGACGGCGGCGTCATCTCCAGCAACGCGCGTCCCTCCCGCTCCCAGGCGTACTTTCCATCTCCGGCAGGCGTTCCCGCCGCGATCGTGAGCCTCCCGACGGCGTGGAAGTCCGCCCCCCAAGCATCCCGCAACCGCGCCTCGTCCGCCGCCCGATACGGCCCCGCAAAGATGCGGTACTCGCCCGGACCGGCATACTCCGGCACCACGGTTTCGACAACCACGTCGAAACTCTTCCCAAGGGGAACGTGCTCCAGTTCCATCGTGACGTTGTGCGGCCACAGCGTCTCCCCCGAGAAGAAGTGCGTCGCCCACGCCAGCGGCTCGCTGCACTCGCCGACGAGCGCCAGTCGATAGCGAACAGCGAGGCTTTCGCCGACACGGGCGTGCGTGCGGGACAACTCCACGTCCAACAGTTGCAGCACCGGCGAGCCGTCGGCCAGCCACGGCGCGTGCGCGTGCAGCGCCTCGTCGGAGACAATCGCCCAGAGGACCGCCCCGCGCGGATCGCGGATCACGTCGAGCGCGGGCAAGAGTCCTCTTTCCTCCGAGTGCAGCACATACACTGCGCCGGGATAATCCAGCAGAAACGGCTCGCCGAATGCAAACCGCCCCCACCGGTCATGCGTCGGCGCCGCATACCGCGTATTCTGGAGTGCGGCTGCTTGCTGCCGCTCCTCCCCCCTCTCCCTCAGGGAGAGGGCCGGGGTGAGGGGGCGCTCCTCCGCCCTCTCCCTCCATGGTCCCCACAGATTACGATGATAAAACACCTGCATCGGCCCGCGATGAATCCGCTGCGTGACTACCACCGTCTCTTCCCCCTCCAGATATGAACTCTTGAACACGCGATCCAGCCCGTAATAGCACCGCCGCGCATACTCCAGCCGATACGGTCCGAAGTACTCGCGCGCCCACGCGGAGAGTTGCCAGCCGGCCGCCAAAACGACCAGCATCGCCGCCGCCGGCGCCCAGCGCGGCCGTCGCCGCCGCAGAAACCCGAACGCCAAGACCAGCCCCCGCGCCGCCAGGATTTCGTAAAGCCCCACGCCCGCAATCGCCCGCTGCGGATGCGGTGCAAACACCGTGAGCGCATCCGCGACGGGATAAAATAACATCCACGAGAGAAGCACCCCGTCCCTCGCGTTGCGCCGCCGACAGACATGGAGAAATCCGATCAGAACAAACGGCGCCGTCCAGGCAAAGAGAATCCCCCATCCCGGCAGCGTAAACAGCGGCTCATCACCGCCGGAGAAAAACAGATAACGCGGATCATAGTGCCTGACCCAATTGACGATGAACTCAGCCAGCGACGACACAAAGGGGCGCCCGGGTTCAAACACGTCCACCGCCGACGCGCGCGCCAACAGGTCGTGCGTGCGAAACGCCATCCAATAGAAAACGGCGCCAGCACCCCACGAACAACACAATATTCGTCAGTTGTGCAGCGTGCTGCGCCTGCCACGCCTCGCCGCCGTGTCCCATACGTCCCATACGTCCCATCTCCCGCCGATACGCGACCAGTAGCACCTGCATGAACGGCGCAACAACCTCACCGGCGTACGTATAAAACGCACTCCAGCCAGAAACCCGCCGGAGCACGAGACTGCGGTTCCGCACCGCCCGCAGGAAATACCCAATCCCTAAAACCACACCGCGGGCGGCAGGAGCATCTCGTAGCGTGACGCGCATGGCCATGATCGCCCACGGCGACGGCCAGCAGCGGCAGAGAGGACGGCCGTCGCGCCTCGACCTGCCTGATCACTGGTGAAGTACAGCGCCACGCCAGCGCGCCAACCAGCGCAATCGGCAGCGCCGCTGCCGCCGGATTTGTTCTCAAGACGACGTAAAACGGCAGATTGAGATAGTACAGCCCTCGTTGTAATCGCCGTACATGTCGAAGAATGCGCTGACGCGCTGTGCGTCCGCTGGTATGCCAGAGCGAGAGGATCAAACGCGTTGGCGGCTCGTCTTGATTAAACTCGGCGGCGCCTCCCCAACCACACGCGCAATCCCAGCGCTAAGAGGAAGATCAGAAGAGGACCAGAGTGCATCGGCATGTCATCAATCTAGCAGGAAAAGACGGGCCACTGAACGATGCTGTAACGCGCCGGAGAGCCGTTGCAGCGCCTGCATTACCGGCGCGAGTATCGGTAGCGGATGTCGGTAGCGCCGGTATCATACTGGCCTGCGGTGGGCATCCTGTCACACGTTCTGACGCTCCCCACGCGCCCCCGCGCACTACCCCGAACCAACGGCCAAAACCCTGACACAATTGACATTTCTGCCCTGAAACACTCCTGCTAAACCTAAATCACGAATGTCATAAATATCGTAAATTGCATTATTATTTATTGCTCTGTTTAAGCGCGCCGAAAACCCGCCCGAACGCCCTTTCCTGCCCCTCCGGGCGCACCGCATTTAAAACATAATATTTTCTGCGACGACCCACTTCATTGACTTTTTCCGCCCTCTGGTAGCCTTTTGCGATGGTACCATGAAATGAGGCAAGTCAACCTGACGCCTTAGGCGCGCTCTTTCAGCCTCCATCGTCGGCCTTGCCGCCCTATTTCCAGAAAACTCGTCCGTTACAAGCCGTCTCAGCCAGGTCCATGAGCGAGTGATGAGATAAAAAACATGAACAAGGCCAGTATCGACTATTCTGAAAAATATTGTCGTGCCCTCGAGGGCCCTCGAAGTTGGTCCGAAAACGCCCCGGCATGTACATCTACGACACCGGCCCATCATTGCATCAACCACGTGAGGTCATCGACAACTCCATCGACGAGGCCCATCGGGTTTCTGCGACCGCATCGAGGTCATCATCCACTACGACAACTCCGCCACCATCACCACCGACAACGGCTGCGGCATTCCCTGTCGGCCTGCACGACAAGAAAAGAAGAGTACGTTGAAGTCGTGGCGACCGGAGCCGCACGCGGGCGGCAAAGTCGACAACAAGAGCCACACCACCTCGGCGTGGTCTGCACGGGGTGGGCCTGTCCGTCGTCAACGCCCTCTCGGAATGGATGGAGATCGAGGTCAAGCGCGACGGCCAGGTCTACTACCAGAAATACGAACGCGGCCGCCCCCTCGCCCCCGTGGAACCCATCGGCAAGACCAAGTCGACCGGAACCAAGGTCGTTTTCAAGGCGGACAAGGACATCTTCGGCGACGTTTCGCTCTCGCGCGACCGTATCGTGGGCCGCCTGCGCGAACTCGCCTACCTGAACCCCAACGTCAAGACCATCCTGCGCGACGAACGCGAGGAGCCTGTCTTCTCCGTCGAGTTCCTCTCCAAGGGCGGCCTGCCCGATTTCGTCAAGCTGCTCAACGAAAGCAAGAACGTCTCCTTCGCCAAGCCCATCCACTTCAAGCGCGAGACGGAAGTCAAGAACCTGGACGGGACCACGAGCACCCTCATCTACGAGTTCGCGCTCCAGTACAACGATACCTACAACAGCATCGAGTACGCCTACGCCAACAACGTGCGCACGACCGAGGGCGGCGTGCACCTCTCCGGCTTCCGCGCCAGCCTGACGCGCGTCTGCAACGATTACGCCAAGAAGAACAACCTGCTCAAGAAGGACGACGCGGGCGGTCTGTCCGGCGACGACGTGCGCGAGGGACTGACCGTGGTCGTGTCGGCCAAGATTCCCAACCCCATCTTCGGCGGCGGCCAGGCCAAGACCACGCTCACCAATCCCGAGCTGGAGGGGCCGATCAAGAGCGTGGTGTACGAATGCCTGCGGGACTTCTTCGAGGAGAACCCGACGGTCGCGCGCAAAATCTGCAACCAGGGCATCGACGCCATGCGCGCGCGCGAGGCGGCCCGCCGCGCCAAGGCCCTGGTGCGCCGCAAGGGCGCGCTGGAGTCCGCCGGCCTGCCCGGCAAACTCGCCGACTGCGCCGAAAAGGACCCCAACCTCTGCGAACTCTACCTCGTCGAGGGCGAGTCCGCCGGCGGGACCGCCAAGCAGGGCCGCGACCGCAACTTCCAGGCCATCCTCCCCCTCCGCGGCAAGATTCTTAACACCGAAAAGGCGCGCCTGGAAAAAGTCCTCTCCAACGAGGAAATCAAAACCATCATCACCGCACTGGGAACCGGCGTCGGCGACGAAAACTTCGACATCAACCGCGCCCGCTACCACAAGCTCATCATCATGACCGACGCCGACGTGGACGGCGCCCACATTCGCACCCTGCTCCTCACCTTCTTCTTCCGCCAGATGCCCAAGCTGATCGAGAACGGCTTCCTCTACATCGCGCAGCCGCCCCTCTTTCTGGTCAAGCAGGGCAAGCAGGAGAAGTACGTCGAGAACGACGCCGCGCTGGACGCCTACCTGGTGGATCGAGGCGTCGAGACCGCCCGCCTCCGCATCGGCGGGCCGGGCGGACGCGAACTCTCCGGCAAGGCCCTCGCCGAGGTCCTCCGCGCCATCCTCGATCTCTCCGAAATGCAGCGCCTCCTCTCGCGTCGCGACATCTCACTTCCCAAACTCATCCGCATGAGGCAGGGCAAACGCCTCCCCACCCACAAGCTGATCGTCGACGGCGATGCTCACTACGCCTACGACGAAAAGGACCTGGCCCAACTGCGCGAGCGCCTGGAGGAACTCCCCCTCTTCGCCAACTCCGAGGCCGACGAGGAGAAAAAGTCCCCGCGCCTCTCCGAAATCGAGATCGTCGAGTCCCGCCAGGTCGAGGAACTGCTCAACGTGCTGGAACGCGCCGGCCTCAACCCCGAACTCTTCGCCGCGCCCAAGGAAAAACACAACGGCGGCGACAACGGCAAAGGCAAGCCCGCCCCCTTCTATCTCCTGGCGGACGCCGACGAGCGCCCCGTCTTCTCCATCCCCGGCATCCTCGCCGCCGTCAAGGAAATCGGCCGCAAGGGCATCGAGGTCCAGCGCTTCAAGGGCCTCGGCGAGATGAACAGCTCCCAGCTGCGCGAGACCACCATGTCCCGCGAGAAGCGCGTGATCCTGAAAGTGTGCATGGAGGACGCCGTCGAGTCGGACAAGATATTCTCCACCCTCATGGGCGACCAGGTCGAGCCGCGCCGCGAGTTCATCCAGCGCCACGCCCGCAGCGTGAGCTTTCTCGATATTTAGCTCGCGCAGAGACGCAGAGGCCGCAGAGAAATGTTCTTAGTTTGGCGCCCAGAGACGCAGAGGCCGCAGAGAAATGTTCTTAGTTTGTCGCCCAGAGACGCAGAGGCCGCAGAGCACCATGTCCTATACGTCCTATAGGTCCCATTCGTCCCATTCCCTGAAAGGACTCCGCTGATGTCCAGCCCCCTCAACAACCAGGAGATCATCCGTCCCATCAACATCGAGGACGAGATGAAAACCTCCTACATCAATTACGCCATGAGCGTGATCGTGGCCCGCGCCCTGCCGGACGCCCGCGACGGCCTCAAACCCGTCCAACGCCGCATCATCGCGGCCATGAACGACCTTTCCCTCAACCACAACCGCCCCTTCCGCAAGTGCGCCAAGGTCGTCGGCGACACCACCGGCAACTACCATCCCCACGGCGAAGTCTCCGTCTACGACACCCTCGTGCGCATGGCCCAGGATTTCAACTACCGCTACCCGCTGGTGGACGGACAGGGCAACTTCGGCAGCGTCGACGGCGATCCGCCGGCGGCCATGCGTTACACCGAGTGCCGCATGACCCGCCTGGCCGAGGCGCTCCTCTCCGACCTCGAAAAGGATACCGTCGACTTCGTTCCCAACTATGACGAAAAGACCACGGAACCCGTCGTCCTGCCCGCCCGCGTGCCCAATCTCCTCATCAACGGCGCGACCGGCATCGCCGTCGGCATGGCGACCAGCATCCCGCCCCACAACATCACCGAAGTGATCGATGGCTGCGTGGCCCTCATCGACAACCCCGAGGCCACCGTCAAGGACCTCATGCGCCACATCAAAGGCCCCGACTTTCCCACCGGAGGCGTCATCCTCGGCCGCTCCGGCATCCTGGAAGCCTACTCCACCGGCCGCGGCAAGATCACCGTGCGCGCCGTCGCCGGCGTCGAGACCAAGGAGCGCGCCAACCGCTCCTCCATCGTCGTCAGCGAAATCCCCTACATGGTCAACAAGGCCGCCCTCATCGTCGAGATCGCCGACCTCGTCCGCAACAAGGTCATCGAGGGCATCGACGACGTGCGCGATGAGTCCGACATGGACGGCACCCGCATCGTCGTCGAACTCAAGCGCAACGAGAACGCCGAAGTCATCCTCAACCAG
>JABTUV010000018.1 GCA_015075175.1 bacterium | reverse complement strand
GCTGCGCCTGCAGCAGGTTGGCCGGCAGCCGCGCGGTGCGGTAGCCGTCGAAGTAGGCGAGCGCCGAGCTGAGGCAGGGCACCGGGATGCCCAGCTGCACGGCCTGCACGATGACGCGCCGCCAGGCGGCCTGGCGGGTCTCGACGGCCGCCTTGAAGAACGGGTCGACGAGCAGGTTGACCAGGCCGGGGTTGCGGTCGAAGGCGGCCTTGATGTCGCCGAGGACGGCGGAGCGGATGATGCAGCCGCCGCGCCAGACGAGGGCGATGCCGCCGTTGTTCAGGTTCCAGCGGTAGGTCTTGGCGGCGGCGCGCATCAGCTCGTAGCCCTGCGCGTAGCTCACGATCTTGGAGGCGAAGAGCGCCTGGCGGAGGTCGTTGACGAAGGCCTGCCGGTCGCCGGTGAAGGCGCCCACGTCGGGCTTGATCTGCTTGGCGGCCTCGACGCGCTCGGCCTTGGCGGCGGAGAGGCAGCGGGCGAACACGGCCTCGCTGATGAGCGTGAGCGGCGTGCCGTCGTCGAGCGCGGAGACGACCGTCCACTTGCCGGTGCCCTTCTGGCCCGCGGCGTCGAGGATCAGGTCGATGACCTCGCGGCCGCTCTCGTCCTTCACGGCCAGGATGTCGCGGGTGATCTCGATCAGGTAGCTGTCGAGCTCGCCCCGGTTCCACTCGGCGAAGACCGCGTGCATCTCCGCGTTCGAGAGCCCGGCGGCGCGCTTCAGGAGGTCGTAGACCTCGCAGATGAGCTGCATGTCGCCGTACTCGATGCCGTTGTGGACCATCTTGACGAAGTGGCCGGCGCCGTTCTCGCCTACCCAGTCGCAGCAGGGGGAGCCGTCGCTGGTGCGGGCGGCGATGCTCTGGAAGATGGGCTTGACGTGGGGCCAGGCCGCGGGCGAGCCGCCGGGCATGATCGAGGGACCGCGCAGCGCCCCCTCCTCGCCGCCCGAAACGCCCGTGCCGATGTAAAGCAGTCCCTTGCTCTCCACGTACTGCGTGCGCCGCATGGTGTCGGGGAAGTGCGTGTTGCCGCCGTCGATGATGATGTCGCCCGGCTCCAGATGCGGCAACAGGAGCTCGATGAAGTCATCCACCGCCTTGCCCGCCTTCACCATCAGCATGGCCTTGCGCGGCTTCTTGAGCGACTTGCAGAATTCCTCGATGCTGTGGCAGCCCACGATCTTCTTGCCCTTGGCGCGGCCCGCGAGAAAGTCATCGACCTTGGAGACCGTGCGATTGTAGGCCGAGACGGTGAAGCCCTTGCTTTCCATGTTGAGTATCAGGTTCTCGCCCATGACGGCGAGTCCCACGATTCCGATATCCGATCCAGACATGTTTATCCTCCTCGCATGATACGTGAAATGTCCCGTTGTAGGGTGCGCACCGCGCACCGGCGCAGCAAGCCGCGCACCTACGCTGTAGGGTGCGCACCGCGCACCAACGCAACACGCCGCGCACCAGCGCAACACGCCGCGCAACTACCGGTACGCCTGCGGCACGTACGGCCTGCACTTCTTGTCGGCGAACTTCATCTCCAGGCGCGCGAAGCGCGCCAGCCCGTCCACCAGCGGCACGCTCACCCAGTCGTCGCCGATCAGCGGCCGCGCGTAACGCACGAACTCATCGGTCACGTCGATGCGGTTCTCCGCGATCCAGTCGGCCGGAAAGGTCCGCTCGGAGTTGGCGACCGTCTCCAACGGCACTTTGTCATACGTGACCGCATAGATGGCGCCGGGCGAACGCAGGATGGTGCTCATCCAGCCGCCGCCTTCGTCCTTGGCGATCAGGACCGCCTTCTGTCCCACCTTGTACGCCTCGTCCAGGTCCACGCTGGAGGCGTAGACGATGGCGTGGCGTTGGTCCGTCCCCGAGACCTGGCAGCGCGCCTTGCCGGGAACCGGCAGTTTCTTCTGATTGAGATAGTTGATGACGATCTGGGCCACCGTCGTCTCGGAGGCCGAGAACTGGGTATGTCCGAAGCTGTCCTTGGTTTCGCCGATCTTGCCCACGTCGTAGCCCTCGGAGATGACGAGGATGCAGCGCCCATCTCTCTTTAGCTGGTCGTTGACGTTGTCGGCCAGCGCCTCCAGGGGGAGTTTGGCCTCGGCAAGGTAAATTTGCAGCGGCATCTCCCGCCGCGGATCCGCCAGCCGCGCCGCCGCCGGGATGAAGCCGATCTTGCGCCCCATCGCCTGCAAGACCAGCACCGGGTCCGCCGGACAACTGCCCATGTTCTCTTCATTGGCGTTGCGCACGTACTGCGCCCAGTAGCGCGCCGTGGAACCGTAGCCGGGCGTGTGGTCGATCAGCTTGAACCGGCTGTCCCCGACGTCGTTGTCGATGGTCTTGGGCACGCCGGTAGCGACCAGGTCAAGCCCTTTCGACCGCGCCAGCTCGGCGATCTTGTGCGCCGTGTCCATGCTGTCGTTGCCACCGATATAGAAGAAGTAGCCGACATTGTGCGCCGAAAAGACCTCGATGCAGCGCTCGAAGTCCTCGTTCTGGCCTTTTTTGAGCTTGTAGCGACAGGTTCCGATGGAGCCGGCGGCGGGGGTCGTGCGCAGAAGCGCGATCTCCTCGGGATGCTGACCCGAGAGATTGAGCAGCTCCTCCTTCAGCACGCCCTCGATGGCGTGCCAGGCGCCGTAGACGGTTCCGAAAACACTGGGAAACTCGCGGCAGGTCTCGACCACGCCGCGCACCGAGTTGTTGATGACCGGCGAGGGTCCGCCGGACTGCGCCACGATCACGTTACGAGGGGGCATCGTATCTCACTCCTATCGTAGGGTGCGCACCGCGCACCGAATGTTTCGTTCGGGATAGTCGCCTGTTTACGCCGCGTGCCCCTCACCCTAATCCCTCCCGCAGGGCGAGGGAATCAGTCAAACTGCCGTTTCAGACCCCACAGCCCAAGCGCCGGGTTGCTGATGAAAAACACCTCTTCGCCGTCCGACATGACGTTGCGACCGTCTTGCATCTTGTCCAAGGGGTACCTTCGAAGTAACTCCTCCAGATCGGCCCAGCCGAATCCGACCGACTCGATCGCCTGGCGCGA
This sequence comes from bacterium, assembly GCA_015075175.1. Taxonomy (GTDB): domain Bacteria; phylum Hinthialibacterota; class Hinthialibacteria; order H5-UNCL2; family H5-UNCL2; genus H5-UNCL2. The sequence goes on along the minus strand of JABTUV010000018.1, from coordinate 70,890 downwards.
CAGGTGTTTGCCCGGCGCATAGATGATCCTGAAGCGGCCTTCGCTGCTGCCGTGGATGAGATGCGCGGCGGCGGAGAGATTCTCTCCCAATTCGGGGTTCTTCTTGACCGCCTCCAGCGTGGCTGGCGTGCCGCGATAGCCGTGCACTTAGGAATCAGGCGGTCGATCTCCGGATCCTCGCCGAACCCGGTTTCGGGCGCCAGATGATGAGCCCGCCGTCCGCCATCGCCATGCGCGTGCGATAGACCGCCTTGTTGCCGAGCCACGTGCTCTTGAACTCGTCGGGATCCAGATAGACGATCACTTTCTTGAGGGGTTCGTCCAAAAGGTCGAGGTTCTCGCGCTGCGAAAGCCGCGCCGCGGGCAGGAAAGGCTCCTTGCCGCGCCCGGCGTAGAGGCCCTTCGTGGTCATCCCGCCGTCCGCTCCCTTGCTGCGCACGGTCAGGATGTAATGCAGCGGAAGCTGGGACAGGTACATGCCCTCGCCATAGTCCAGCGCGCGCCGCACGGGCGTGTCGACGTGGCCCATCATGCGCTCCATGCCGTAGGCGGCGCCCAGAAAGTGGCTCTTGTTGATGGTCGCTTGCCCGCCCGTTCCCACCAGCACGTTCTTGTTGCCGTTGGCCATGCCGACCACCTCGTGGGGCACGACCTGCCCCACGGAGAGAATGAGATCGTACCCGCCCTCGATGACGCGCCGGTTGACCTCGACCTCGATGGGATAATCCACCAACCCTTCCGACCATTGCGCGATCAGCGCGGCGGGGACCTCCCCCAGTTGCACCACCTCGCGCCGCCAGTCGTGCACGATGAAGCGGTCGTGGGGCACGCCGGGGAACATGCGGTCCAGCTCGTCGGCGCTCATGGGCCGGTGCGTGCCCAGCGCGGGCAGGACGTCCACCACGGCGCGACGCTTGAAGATTTCATACAGTTGCGCGGTGATCTCGCCCGCGCCCGAGTGGAAGCGGGTGAAGTCGGGCGGCAGAATGAGCACGCGCCGCACCTCCCCCAACTGCGCCTGCAGGTAGTTGGCCAGGAAATGGCGCGTCTCGCGCGCGTCGATGACGGGACGGTCCGCTCCGCACTCCAGCGCCAGCATGATCTCCTCCTATTTTTTCCAGGGCGGAACGGAGGGAAGCTTCGCCTGAAATTCCCGGATCAGGGCCGCCTCGTAGTCGCCGGCGTAGGTTCCCGACAGGAAGCGGTCCAGCGCCTCTTGGAAGAAACGCTCCCAGGAGGCCTCTTCGTCGCCGGGATTGATGGGGTAAAAGAGAGCGTGGTTGGCTTGGGCGGCCTTCATGTCGCCGGGGGCGTCGCCGATCATCAGCACGTGGCCGGGCTTGTATTTGCCGTCGCCGGCGGCCAGTTGCAGATGCTCTTTCTTGCTGCCCAGTTCCTGACCGGCGATGACCGCCACGAACTTGTCGATGTCGTGCTCCTGCCACTCGCGCGCCAGCGCCTCGCCCGGCGTCGCCGAGACCACGATCATATCCGCCACCGGCTGCGCCTTCTCCAGGCTCTCGCGCACGAAGGGAAACGGGGGGACCCCGTACACCATGTCGGCGACGGAATCGTTGACCGCCTTGCTCCAGCGCAGCGCCTGCTCCAATACCGGATCGCCGGTCTTCTCGACCTCCACGGAGAGCGTGTTGTTGGCCAGCTTGGTCTCGCGGGCGATCCAGTCGCGCAACGCCTGGGCGCGCGGGATGTCCACTCCCCGCCGCTGCACCTCCGGCCAATCCATAAGCAGGTCGAACACCTTCACCAGCGCCGGAAAACGGTTGATGCCGCGATCCTGCGAGTAGAGATTGACGAACTCCCCCGCCGCGCGCGCAAACTTGGACACCGCCTGCAGGTTCCAGTGCTTGATGATGTTGGGGATGAAGCACTCCTTGTGCTTGATCTCCATCGTGTCAAAGGCGCATCCGTCCGAGTCGATGCCGATGAAGAAGTCTTTGTTCGGCTTGAATTGCTTGAGGGCAACCGGGTCCATGCAAGGCTCTCCTTGTATTCTTAAACGCCCGAGAAGGCGGAAAAGCCGCCGTCGATCGGGACGACCGTGCCGGTCACGAAGCGGCTGGCGGGCGAGGCCAGCCACAGCGTCACACCATTTAAGTCCGAAGCATCGCCGAAGCAACCCATGGGAGTATGATCGATCACCTGCCGGCCGCGGGCAGTCAGTTCGCCGGTCTTCTCGTCGGTCAGAAGGAAGCGGTTCTGGTCCGTCAGAAAGAATCCCGGGGCGATGGCGTTGACGCGCAGCTTGGGGTTGTACTCCTGCGCCAGGTGCACGGCCAGCCATTGGGTGAAGTTGGAGACCGCCGCCTTGGCGGCGGAGTAGCCGGCAATGCGCGTCAGCGGGCGATAGGCGCTCATGGACGAGATGTTGATGATGCTGCCGCCCTCCGGCTGGTCCTTCATGCGTCTACCGAAGGCCTGGCTGGGCAGAATCGCCCCGCCGAACAAGTTCAACCCGATCACCTTTTGCAGCGGCTCCAGTTCGATGTCGAAGAAAGAGAGGTCGGGCGCGGTAGTGGCGGCCTTCTGGTTGCCGCCGGCGGCGTTGACCAGCACGTCCACGCGCCCCAGATCACTGTAGATGGTCTCGGCCACGGTGCGGATGGCGGCGGGGTCCATCACGTCCATTTTGTAGGCGCGGGCGTCGATGCCCAGCCCGGAGAGGTGCTTGGCGACGGCTTCCGCCTTGTCGGGGAAAAGGTCGCAGAGGGCGACGCGGGCGCCGGCCAGGCCCAGCGCCTCCGCCATCCCCGCCGCCAGGATGCCTCCGCCGCCGGTCAGCACCGCGGCCTTGCCGTCGAGTCGGAACATGGCCAGGATGTCGCCCATCAATACCTCGCTATCTTCAGTGATATAAGTTACTTACGCTTTATTGCGCCCATCGCAAACCCAAGGCGCCGGGGGCCGGAGTCCGAGGGACAAACCGAAGGGGGAGGCTATCGTATGGACCCATGCTCCGCAAGGCCAATTTTCGCCCGGGAACCGCCGCGTGGTCGCGCAGCGTGCTGTGCCCGTCCGCCGTTGTCGTGCAGCGTGCTGCGCCGCCGTGCGCGGGCCACTCCCTCCAAAGGCCGCCCATCGACACGGATGGCCTGAAGCGGCGATGGCCTCCAACACCCATGCGCAATCAACGCGCGTCAGGCCATCCTGCTCAGGGCTGTCGGTTGGTTGTGCGATGGACTTGCGGAGCGACGATGACCATAACCGACAGGGCTGAGCAGCGGCAATAGCCATGACCGACAGGACCGGAGACGGGCGTAAACTAAAACCGACAGCCCTGAGCGAAGCGCGAAGTTGAAGGGCGGCTTGGATGCGGAGGTCCAACTTAACGCGGCCTCCGCTCCCCCCTTAACAAGGGGGGCTTGGGGGGGATGGCGCGCGCACGGCCCTTCGGACGAGCGGCGCGAAGCGAACGGTAACGCGGCGACCTCCTCACCCGCCGCCTACGCCCTCCCCGCCGGGCGCGCTCCGCCATTGCCGGGGCGGTAGCTGTTGGTGGAGGAAGGCTTGGGACGGTTGGCGGCGTAGTCGAAGGCGAAGCTCTTGCGCGGCACCTCCAGAATCTCCTCCAGCTGTGAGAGATTGCCCGAGCTGGGCAGAATCTTGAAGTCGTCCCCCGCCTTGATGACCAGGCTCTCGCCCTTGGAAGTGGTGACGTGAAAGAAGAGGTCGGCGCCGCCCCTCATGCGCGCAAAGGCCGTGCGCAGCGCCGCCAGCCGCCGCTCCGCCAACTGGTCCGTAGTTACGGGCAAATGCACCGCCGCGATGAAATGGCGATGCGCGTCCGGCAGTGAAAGCACCTGGTAGGCGCGCAGGGACAGCCGCTCGTCGCGCCGCTCCGCGTTGCCTTCCACCACGACGACCGCACCGTCGGTCAAAACGCCCTCCAGGTTGCGCGCGGCGTCCCCGAACACCCGGCATTCCAGCGCCGCGTAGGCGTCCTCCAGCATGAACGTGAGCAGAATCTCGCCCTCGCGCAGCACCCGCTTCTTCACCTCCGAGACCACCCCCGCCAGACGCAGGTTGCGCATGTTACCCTTCTCGATTTCGCCCAGGTTGGTCGTGCCCAGCTCGGCCAGTTCCTGCTGGTAGCGGTCCAGCGGATGGCCGGAGACATAGATGCCCAAAAGCTGCCGTTCGTCGGCCAGCCGCTCGCTCTCGGGCAGGTCGGGCGCGTCGGGAACCTCGATCGCGTCGGGAACCTGGATCTGGGCCATCCCGAAGAGGTCCAACTGGCCGATGGCGCGGTCGCGGTGGTGGGCGGCGGCCTGTTCCATGGCCTTGGGATACATGGCCAAAAGTTGCCCGCGGGACAAACCGAAACCGTCGAAGGCCCCGCAGCGCACGAGGCTCTCGACCGTCTTGCTGTTGATGACGTGCGCCTCGATGCGGTCGCAGAAGTCAAACAGGGAACGGAACGGCCCGCGCGCCTCGCGCTCGCGGATGATGCATTGCGTCGCCGCCGCGCCCAGTCCCTTGATGCCGCCCAGCCCGTAGCGGATGCCCCCCTCCTCGACCGAGAAGTCCGTCTCCGAGCGGTTGATGTCCGGCGCCAGGATGGCGATGCCCAGCTCCCGGCAGTCGCGGATGTACTGCACCATCTTCTCGGTGTGGCCCATCTCGTTGGACAACAGGCTGGCCATGAACTCGCGCGGATAGTTGGCTTTCAGGAACGCCGTCTGATAGGTCAGCACGGCGTAGGCGGCCGAGTGGCTCTTGTTGAAGCCGTAACCGGCGAAGAAGAGAATCTTGTCGAACACCTTCTCGGCCACCTCGCGGCTGTAACCGCGGGCGACGGCGCCCGAGACGAACGCCTCCTTCTGCGCGGCCAGTACGTCCTCCTTCTTCTTGCCCATGGCGCGGCGCATGAGGTCCGCCTGGCCCAGCGTGAAGCCCGCCATCTCCACCGCGATCCGCATCACCTGCTCCTGATAGAGGATGACGCCGTAAGTCTCCCGGAGAATCGGTTCCAGACTGGGATGGTCGTAGACGATGGTCTCGCGGCCGTGTTTGCAGTTGACGAAGGTCTCCACCATGCCCGATCCCAGCGGACCGGGTCGGTAGAGCGCCATCAGCGCAATCAGCTCCTCGAAGACGCGCGGCTGCAGCTTGGCCAGGAGGTTCTTCATGCCCGTGCTCTCGACCTGGAAGACGCCGTCGGTCCGGCCCGAGGAGATGAGGTCGTAGGTTTTCGGATCGTCGAAGTTGCCGCTGTCCAGCTCGAGTTCGACGCCGCGGCGGCGGATCAACTCGAGCGCGCGCTCGATCACCGAGAGCGTGGCCAGCCCGAGAAAATCCATCTTCAGCAGCCCCAGCGCCTCCAGCCCCTCCATGGTATACTGGGCCGCGATGCCTTCCTTTTTCGTGTCCATCAGCGGCGCGTATTCACGCAGGTCCCCGGGCGCGATCACCACCCCCGCCGCGTGCACGCCGACCTGCCGGATCATCCCCTCCACGTTCTGCGCCTGCTGGAACCAGAAGCGATAGCGCGCGTCGCTGCCGGCGATGGCGGACAACTCGGGAATCTCCTCCAGGCACTCGGAGAGATACACCTTGGGGCCTTCGGGGATCAACTTGGCGACGCGGTTGACCTCGGAGAGCGGGATGTCCAGCACCCGCCCCACGTCGCGGATGGCGTTCTTGGCCTTGATCCGCCCCATGGTCGCGATCTGGGCCACGCTGTTCTGGCCGTACTTGTCGGAGACGTAGCGAATGACTTCATCCCGCCGGCGGTCGTCGAAGTCGATGTCGATGTCGGGCATGGACACGCGATCGGGATTCAGAAAGCGCTCGAAGAGCAGATCGTACTTGAGCGGATCGATGTTGGTGATGCCCAGACAGTAGGCGACGATGCTGCCGGCGGCCGAACCGCGTCCCGGTCCGACCGCGATGCCTTGCTTGCGCGCGAACGCCACGAAATCCCACACGATCAGGAAGTACGACTCGTACTTCATGTTGCCGATGACGGAAAGTTCGTAGTCGATGCGCTCTTGCACGGTTGCAGGCAGCGGATCACCGTAGCGCTGCCGCGCCCCATCCTCCACCAGCCGGCGCAGGTAACCGGCGTGGTCCGTGGCCTCGCCCGACGGGATTTCGTAGTGCGGCATGTGAAAGGTCCGGCCCGACAGGTCCAACTCCACGTTGCAGCGCTCCGCAATCTCCAGCGTGTTCTCGATCGCGCCGGGAAGATGCCCCAGCTCGGCGACCATCTCCTCCGGACTCTTGATATAGAAAGCCGGCACGCTCATGTGCATCCGGTCCGGGTCGGTGATCTTGCGGTTGGTCTGCACGCACAGGAGTACGTCCTGCATCTCGCTGTCGGACTGCCGCAGATAGTGGCAGTCGTTGGTGGCCGCCAGCGGCAGTCCCAGCTCCCGTGCCAGTTCCACCGCGCCCGCGGTCGCCTTCTCCTGGTCGGGAATGCCGTTGTGCATCACCTCGACGAAGAGGTGCTTCTCGCCGAAGATGTCGCGCAGGTCCAGAAGGCCCTTTCTGGCCAGGTCGATGCGGTCGCGCGCCAGGTTGGAGCTGACTTCCCCCGTCAAACAGCCCGACAGACAGATCAAACCTTCATGGAACTCGGCCAGAAGCCCCTTGTCCATGCGCGGCTTGTAGTAAAGGCCGTCCACGTAGGCGATGGAGGCCAGCTTCAAGAGATTCCGGTAACCCGTCAGGTTTTCGCAGAGAAGCGTCAGGTGGTAAGTCTTCTGGCGCTCGCCCGGCTGGCCCTTGATGCGATGGTCCTTCTCGGCCAGGTACACCTCGCAACCGATAATGGGCTTAACGCCCTCCTGGCGGGCGTGCTGGACGAAATCGACCACGCCGAACAGGTTGCCGTGGTCGGTCATGGCCACGGCGTCCATGCCGTGCGCCTTGACCTGCGCGAACAGCGGGGAAGGGTCGCCCGATTTCTTGCCTTTGATGCAGCAGGCCCCGTCCAGGAGGCTGTACTCGGTGTGCAAATGGAGATGGACAAATCGAGAACGCTTGAGGTCATGAACAGAATTGTCTTTATATTTTATTTATATCGGTCACCATCCTCCATTGTACTCGCCTCGCTTTCGGAAACCAAGCTGAGAACTCGGCAAGATACTGGGGGCGGACGGGCTGGCTGGCACAAGATGTTGAGAAGGCAGATGATGTCTTCTACGCAATCTCGCCGTAGCGCGACGCGCCGGAGAGGACCGTCGTCCCTCCAGCGCGGCTCGGCCTGCCCGTCAAGAAGATCCTGTTCGCCGGCGCCGAGGTGCCGTCTGGCACGCCACTGCCAGTGAATCGCCCGCCCTGCCGGAGCGAGGCGGGCGGTCCGGTGAACGCCCGGCGGCCGTTCAATCGTCGTGTTTCATCCGCGCCAGCGTCGCAAAGGACGCGGGCGGCTGCCTCTTCAGATCCCGGATCCACTTGATCGTCCGCTCGTTCGGCTGGAACGGCGCGACCAGCTTCTCCGTGACGTCCACGAGCTCGACGTCGGCTCCAAGATAGTCCGGGCTGGCTGTGATCACGTCCACGCCGGCCTCGCGCGCGATGCGCGGCAATTCAGCCTCGATGTGTTTCAACAGGTCGTCCACCGGATAGCGTCCGAAGCCCTGCCAGTGCAGCTGCTGTTGGTGCAATTCGCCCCACGCCTTCAGCTGCGCCTGGCGGTCGGTATCGCCCTTCGCCTCTGCCTCCTTGAACTCCGCCAGCTTCTCCTTGGCGGGATTGAAGCGCGACGGCGCGTAGGCGAGGGCGACGGCGCGCGAGTCGTAAACCCCGACCCGCAGCTTGCCGCGAGCGCTGCCTTCGCGTTGCGCATCGCCTGTCGCCGCCGCCAGGAGCAGTCCGCCCGTCCCGACCGCGACCAGTAAGGCGAGAACTTTTCCCCGTGCGATCTTCATTGGTTCCTCCTACTCAAGTGTTGTTCCTGTGGCTACAGCCGGTGAGGGTGGAGCACGGCCCGTGCCAGTCGACGCGCGGCACGCAATTGCACAAAATCAAAGATTTATGAAGCTGCGGCGACCCCCGTCCGGCGCGCGCGGGAGGCAATCGACGGGAATGTTGGGAAACAGGATACGCAGGTGGGACGCCGGCGCCCGACAGGGGCGCCCGGCCCACTTCTCCAACGGGCTGTTACGCCGTCGCCGCCGTCGCGGGGACCATGGCCAGCGCCGCCTCCAAGTCCGCCTGCAAGAGGTCCGGGTCTTCCAGCCCCGCGTGCAGCCGGATCAGGTTCCACGGATAAGGGGAGGGCTGCGCCTGCCGATTGTAGGATGCCGCGGTCGGGCAAACCAGCGATTCGTAGCCGCCCCAGCTGATGGCCCGGTGGAAGCACTTGAGGTGGTCGCAGAAGCTGAAGATCGCCTCCCGGTCGGGCGCATCCAGCTCGAAACTGAAGAGTCCCGTGCCCGACTGCATCTGCCGCCGCGCCAGCTCGTATTGAGGATGGCTGGGAAGAAAGGGATGATGCACGGCGAGCACGCGCGGATGCGTTTCCAACCACTGCGCCAGCCGCAAAGCGGTCGCGGCGTGACGCTCCATGCGGAGGGGCAGGGTTCGCAGCGAGCGCAGGATCAGCCAGGCGTGGAAGGGAGGCATGACGCCGCCCAGCGTCAGATATTCACCGGCGAAGATGCGCCGCGCCCGCTCGCCGTCCGTGCACACCACCCCTCCCACCAGGTCGCTGTGACCGCCCAGGTACTTGCTGGCCGAGTGCACGACCACGTCGATGCCATGCTCCGCCGGCCGTTGATAGAGCGGAGTCGCGTAGGTGTTGTCGCAGATGGTAACCACCCCGTGCCGCCGCGCCAGCTCGGCGCACGCCGTCAGGTCCTGCAATTCCAACACCATGGAACTAGGCGTCTCCAGATAGAGGACCTTTGTGTTGGGCCGGAAGGCCGCAGCGATGGCCTCCGGGTCCTTGCCGTCGGCCAGGCTGCACTCGACGCCGAAGCGGGCCAGGTACTTGCCCGCCAGCGCGCGCGCCGGCCCATACGCCTTGTCCACCATCACCATGTGGTCCCCCGCGCCGACCTCGTTCAACACCGCCGCCGAGATCGCCGCCACCCCGGAGGAAAAGAGCAGGCATTCCTCCGTCCCCTCCAGCGCCGCCAGCTTCTTCTGCAGGATCTGGTTGGTGGGATTCTGGCCGCGCGAGTACACGTTGCGCTCAAAACTGTGGGACAGTCCCTCCGCCAGCTCCTCGGTGGTGGGAAACGTGAAGATCGAGGTCTGCATGATGGGCGCGGCGGCCGCGTTGTAGTAGCGCGCGCGATCCTCGCCCAGCTCGTTGATGATGTGGCTGATCTGCTCAGGCGTCATGGCAGCGTACCGGCAGTCCTTTCCTGGCGCTGATGGTCATCGTCATGGTCGGAGGCGCACCCGCGTCCCAACCCCGCACGTTAGCCGCGCGGAACGGCGAAAACCAGAGGAATTTGCGGATTGGCCGACCGGGATGGTCGTTACCGCCGGACTTGCAATCGGGCGGACGGCTTGCCATGATGCCCTTGGTGTGTGTGGGGGAGGGGCGGCAGGCCTTCCTGCCCGTCCCTCGGACAGAAATGCCCGAGCCACCCGGGACTTGGGCAGGATGGGGGGGCGGAACGGATGAAGCTGGCTCGTTGCGCGATTGACAAGAATCCGGCTCCATTCCTGGCGGCGTCGCGCGACGAGCAGTGGTACGACCTGTCGCCCGCGCTCGCCCGCCGGCTGGGCCGGCCGGGTCCCTTCGCTTTCGAGGACGTGCTGGGCTCGGTCGTGCGCAATCCCGCCGACTGGCAGAATCTCCTCTCGCACGCGCAGCCGGTCGCCGAGGAAGTGCGCTTTCTGTCGCCCATGGCCCGTCCCCCGCGCATCTTCTGCCTGGGGCGCAACTTCGCCGCCCATGCCGCCGAAATGGGCCACAAGGTCGCCGCCGAGCCTATGATCTTCCTCAAGAATCCGCTCTCCATCATCGGCCCGGACGAATCGGTGGAAATCCCGGTCGGGCTGGGCCGCATCGAGCACGAGGTGGAAGTCGCGGTCGTGATCGGCCGCGAGGGCAAGGCGATTGCGCCGGCCGACGCCGACCTGTTCGTGGCGGGTTACACGCTCTTCAACGACGTGACCGCGCGCGACGTGCAGAAGGCCGACCAGGAGAAGAAATGGCCCTGGACCCGCGCCAAGGGGCCGGACACCTTCGGCCCCATGGGGCCGTGGCTGGTTACGCCCGACGAGTTCGGCTGGCCGCCGCAAATCCAGCTCTGCCTCTCCGTCAACGGCGAACCGCGCCAGTGGGGCAATACGGAACAGTGGGTGTTCGGCATCGGCGAGGTGCTCGCGTTCATCTCGCGCACCATGCGGCTGGTTCCCGGCGACGTGGTGAGCATGGGTACGCCGGAAGGCGTGGGCCCCATCACCGCCGGCGACGTGGTCGAGTGCCATGCCGAGGGACTGGGCACGCTCCGCAACCCGGTCATCTGGCAACCCACCGAGAAGGGCCTGGAACTGCCCGACGCCTGATGGGGAAAATTAGGGTCAGCGCCTAATTTTTCCGCAAGATTTGTCACAATTGGCAAAGCTACCCGCAAAATTAGGCGCTGACCTTACGCCGTACCCTTCCGGCGCGCCTTGACTCGCTTCTCGCGCCGCCGACGCCGCTTGGGCAGCAGCTTGCGCTTGCGCAGTTGTTGACCCATGAATCATGGTCCTCCATGCGTACTGGCCTTGACAGGCGGCGGATTGTAGCGGCCCCGGTCGGGTATGTCACTGGTTTTGCACGGAATCACGGTGTGGACTGCGGCTGCTTGTGCCGCGATCACGTGTGGACTGCGGCTGTTGCTGCCGCGCTCGCGCCATGCGGCAGCAAGCAGCCGCACTCCAGACTACGTGGTTACATCAACGCTCTGGCCGGGCGCGGCGACTTCCACCAGCTGGCTCTGGCGCGTGTAGGTCAGCGACAGCGAAATGCTGGTCCGATCTTCGTAATACTCCAGCTGGGCCAGGGGGCCGCCCGACAATTGCACCACATCGCCGCCGGACCCCTCGCCCCGCAGCCGCGCGAAAAACTCGTCCAGCTTCTGCATGGTCAACTGGAAGGTCTCGTCGATGACGCCGCCGATCTCCGGCGACAGCGCGGAGAGCGAGTTGAGGATGTCGCGCGCCTGCCGGAAGCCCTCCTCGATGGCGTCGCGAATCAACTGCTGGAAGGCCGAGACAGCCTCGTCTTGGGGTTCATCGGCATGGTTCTCCAGATAGGCTCCCAGAAAGCCGGTCGCAAAACCGACGATGCGGTCGGCGACCGCCTCGGGGGAGTAATCCCCCAGGTCGGGCCGCGCCGGCAGGTCGCCCGTGGGCACGCCTTCCGCCCCCAGCCGGCCCTGCAGCCGGGCGTAGGCCCGCTCGACCACGATCTCCAGGCTCACGGACAGGTTGAGGGTCTCCGACGATCCAATGGCCAGCACGTCGCCCGAGCCACGCCCCTCCCCGGCCGGCTGGCCGGTCAGAAGCAGTTGCTCAGATTGCAGTTGATAATTGGCCGACAGCGAGAACGCCTGACGCTCGTAGGCCGCGGTGAGAGATACCCCGTCCATGCTTGTCCCCCCGGGAAAACCCAGACTTTTCGCCCGCAACAGTTTTCGGCAGGTCCGCCCCGGAACTGTAGTTGCGCGGCGCCTCGCCCCGAGTGGGCCGAAGGCCGTATCGAGGGGTGCGGCGCCGTCGCCAGCGTAGGCTTGAGCCGCACGCTCATTCGTGTAATATCACGTGCTTAAGTTTCGACTCTCGGAGCTGTCGCCATGAGCATTTTGACCCGCCCCGCCGGATACAAGACCTCCGGAGTGTACGTGGGCATCAAGCGCAAGGGCAAGGACGTGGGACTCATTGCCAGCGAGGTTCCCGCCAGCGCGGCGGGCCTCTTCACCCTCAATCACGTGCGCGGCGCGGCGGTAGACCTGTGCCGCGCCCACCTGGCGGACGGACGGCTGTCGGCCATCGTCGCCTCCTCGGGCGTCTCGAATGTATGTACCGGCCCCGAAGGCGCACGCAACGCCCTGGCCATGGCCGAACAGGTCGCCCAGGGACTGGGCGTGCCCACCCACGACGTGGCCGTGGCCACCACCGGCATCATCGGCGCGCAACTGCCCATGGACAAAATCCGCCGCGGCATCCAGCTGGCCCTGGCCGAACTGGGCGAGGACGAACACGGCTACGTCGCCGATTCCATCCTGACGACCGATACCTGCCGCAAGGAGAGCTACAAGAAGACCGTCCTCTCCGGCCGGACGGTCACGATCGCGGGCATCGCCAAGGGCGCGGGCATGGTGCATCCCAACCTGGGCACGACCTTCGCCTTTCTCACCAGCGACGCCGCCATCGCCCCTCCCTTGCTGCACGAATGCCTGGTGGAGGGAGTCGAAAAGAGCTTCAACGTGATGAGCGTGGACGGCGACCAGAGTACCAGCGACACCGTCATCGTCCTGGCCAACGGCCTGGCGGGCAATCCGCCGGTGGAACAAGGCGGCCCTGATCATCGTGCCTTTTCCGAGGCCTTGACCTGGGTACTGTCGGATCTGACCCGGCAACTGATTCTGGACGGCGAAGGCGCTACGCGCTTTCTCACCATCAATGTCGTGGGCGCCCGCAGCTACGACGAGGCCAAGACCATCGCCCGGCACGTCTCCACCTCCTGCCTGGTCAAGACGGCGCTGTTCGGCGGCGATCCCAACTGGGGCCGGATCATGGCGCGGGTGGGAAGCGCGGGCGTCCCGGTGGACCAGGAGAAGATCTCTTACCATCGGCAACCAGCATGTGATCGAGGCGGGCCGGCCGCTGGCCTACGACAAGGCCGTCGCCGCCCAACAGGTCGCGGGCACGGAGGTCGAGTTCACCGTCAACCTGGGCTTAGGCTCGGCCCGCTGCACGGCGTACACGTGCGACTTGACGTACGATTACGTCAAGATCAACGCGGAGTATCACACGTAACGTAGCGCCGGCATCTTGCCGGCTCGCGTGGGGACGTCTCGTCCCCACGCTTCGGCGGGAGAATCTGGATCGGCGCAATCTAAGCGTGTGGGCAGGATGCCCACACGCAAGCCGGCAGGATGCCGGCGCTACGAGGAGGGTGTCCATGTCCGAGATTCGAGTGCTGGTCAACGGCGCGCGCGGCAAGATGGGCGCGACGACGGTCGCCGCCGTGCGCGCCGCCGAAGGTATGACCTTGGTCGCCGAAACCGATCTCGGCGACGCCCTCGCCGACGCCATTCGGACCTCCCGCGCCGACGTGGTCGTCGATTTCACCCATCCCGGTTCGGTCTTTGAAAACTGCAGGACGATTCTGTCCGCCGGCGCGCACGGCGTCATCGGAACCACCGGGCTGTCGGCATCGCAATTGGAGGAACTCTCGCAGCTGTGCGCCCGGATCGAGAAGAACCTCTTGGTCGCGCCCAATTTCGCCATCGGCGCCATCCTGATGATGCGGTTTGCGGCGGAGGCGGCGCCGTGGATGGATCGCTGCGAGATCATCGAGCGGCATCACGACGGCAAGGCCGACGCCCCCAGCGGCACGGCGCTGAAGACCGCCGAGCTGGTCGCCGCCGCGCGCGCGGACATCCCCTGGAAAACCGGCGCCGCGGAGAAGGAGACTCTGCCCGGCAGCCGCGGCGGTCAAGCCTCCGGTCTGCGCATCCACAGCGTGCGCCTGCCCGGCTATCTCGCCCACCAGGAGGTCGTCTTCGGCGCCGCCGGCCAGACGCTCGTGATCCGCCACGACAGCCTGGACCGCAACTGCTTCATGCCCGGCGTGATCCTGGCCGTGCGCAAGGTCGCCGCCTTGCCGGGCCTGACTTACGGACTGGAACGTCTTCTCTTTGGTTGAAGCGTGTTTGATTTTGCCGTCTGGTTCAAGGAGCACTTCCCCGGCCGCGCCCAGGTCCTGCCCGTCCTGGAAGCGTTTTCGCGCGAAGTCCGCCACTATCCCGGCAACCTGACGGGCACGCGCGACGGACGGCAGTTCGCGGTCTTGCACCTGGTGGATTCGCTCTATCCGCTGGTGCGCTTGGCGGAGTGGGCATGGAGCGGACGCTGGCTGGACCTGGGTTCGGGGCCGGGCCTGCCGGGCCTGCCGCTGGCCGTCGTGTGCCCGGAAATGCGCCTCACTCTCCTGGACGCGCGCGAGAAACCGCTGACGTTCGCGCGCCATTTTGCCGAGGCGCACGGATTGACCCATCTTGAGGTGCGGTTAGGCCGGGCCGAGGAGGCGGGCCGCGATCCCGCCCTGCGCGAGCGCTTCGACGGCGTCGTGGTGCGCGCCGTGGACAACCTGGGCGTGCTGGCCGAGCTGGGGCTGCCCTTCCTCCGCGTGGGCGGGCGCATGATCGCCTATAAGGGCAAATCGTCTCGTGAGGAGGCGCGCCAGGCCCTGCACGCCCTGCGCCAACTGGGCGGAGAAGTCGTGCGAATCGAGGAGTACCGCCTGCCCGGCCTTCCCCACACCCGCAGCCTGGTCGTGGTCGACAAAGTCGCCCCCACCCCCGACCGCTACCCCCGCCGCACCGGCGTGCCGCACAAGCGCCCCCTGCGCGGGTGACGGATTTGGACTGCGCCGGCTTGCTGGCGCGCGCAGCACGCTGCGCAACTACGGCGCATGGTCCCCGCTTGGTCAAGCGGGGAGCGTAGAGCGCGGCAGCAAGCTGCCGCAGTCCACAAGAGTCACTTGCACCGCAGGGCGTCCAGCGAGTAGGGATTCCCCTCTCCCAGCATCCCCAGCGCGACCGCCGCCATCAGCACGTAGGTGAGATTTGCGGATACCACCGAGGCCTGCCCTGCAGCATCAGTGCCGAACGCCAGCACGATCAAAGCAGGCCCGTGACCACGAGCGTCAGCCGCGTGAAAAGCCCGACGACCAGGAGTGCGCCGACCACCACCTCCAGAAAAGGCAATACATACGCGAACGGGATGACCACGAAGGCCGGCAACCACGTCTCCGCGAAGTTCGTCGTCATCCCCTCCGCGAAGGCAAAGTAGCCGCCGATGAACTTGTTGAGGCCCGCGACGGCAAAGAGCACACCGAGACCCAAACGCAACAGCGTCCCTCCCAGCACCATCCCTCCCTTGTCTCCCTTGCCGAATGCCTCCATGAGGCGTCCTCCTTTGCTTGAGCTTGACATGGCGCGAGGGTTGATCCGCCTCAAGATAACATGAATCGGGTGATAAAAGCACCTGTCCAATAAAATCATTGACGGGCCGCAACCTCTTTCCCATACTTGCCGGCGAATTTGTGCGGGTCATCGTCGCCGCTGCGATTCTCGAACTCCCGCGCCGCTTCCGCGCGGGGAGGGGGTGTGCATGAACGCCGTCGTCAGAACCTGGAACCTGTCCATCATCTACAAGGCCGTCATGGCCGTTACGGGCGTGGTGCTCGTGGGATTCGTGGTCGGCCATCTGCTCGGCAACCTGCAAATCTTTCTGGGACCGGAAGCCTTCAACGGTTACGCCGAGAAGCTCCGCCATCTCGGACCGCTTCTGTGGCTGGTGCGCATCGTGTTGATGATCATGCTGGCCCTGCACATTTACGTGGGGATCAAGCTGAAGCTGGAGAACCTGGCGGCGCGCCCCATCGACTACCGTCACCGCCGCTACGTGCGGGCTACCGCCGCCTCACGCACCATGATCTGGAGCGGCGCGGGAATCGGGCTCTATCTCATCTACCATCTCGCCCACTTGACCTTCAAGGTAACCAACCCGGAGCTCTATACCGGCAATCTCTATCTCCTGACGGTCCACAGTTTCAAAGTCTGGTGGATTTCGCTGGTCTACGTCGCCGCCATGCTCATCCTCTGCCTTCACGTCTATCACGGCGCCACCAGCATGTTTCAGTCGCTGGGGCTGAATCACGACCGCTACAACCCCATCATCAACAGGATCGGGCCGGTGCTGGGCATCGCGCTGGCGGCGGCTACATCCCGATTCCCTGGGGGTGTCTTGGTTGGATTCCCGACACGGCGGGAGGCATGGAGATGAAACTGGACGCGAAGATTCCCGGCGGTCCCTTGACGGAAAAATGGTCCCGCCATCGGGCGGAGATCAAGCTGATCAACCCGGCCAACAAGCGCAAATTCGACGTGATCGTGGTGGGGACGGGACTGGCCGGGGCGGCGGCGGCGGCCAGCATGGGCGAGCTACAACTGCCGCGTTTTCTGCTATCAGGACTGCTCGCGGCGCTGACAGCATCGCCGCGCAGGGCGGCATCAACGCGGCCAAGAACTACCAGAACGACGGCGACAGCGTGTGGCGGCTCTTTTACGACACCATCAAGGGGGGAGACTTCCGCAGCCGCAGAAGCCAACGTGTATCGGCTGGCGGAGGTGAGCGGGGCCATCATCGACAGTGCGTGGCCCAGGGGGTGCCCTTCGCCCGCGAGTACGGCGGGACGCTGGCCAACCGCTCCTTCGGCGGGGCACAGGTCTCGCGGACGTTCTACGCCCGCGGCCAGACGGGACAGCAACTGCTCTTGGGCGCCTACTCGGCCCTCTGCCGGCAGATCGCCGCCGGCACCGTCAAGATGTACCCCGCACCGAAATGCTGGACTTGGTCGTCATCGACGGAGTCGCCCGCGGCATCGTGGTGCGAGACATGGTGACGGGCCGGATCGCCTCCTTTTCCGGCGACGCGGTGGTTTTGGCCACGGGCGGCTACGCCAACGTGTTCTATCTCTCCACCAACGCCAAGGGCTGCAACGTGACGGCCGCGTATCGGGCTTACAAGCGCGGCGCCGCCTTCGCCAATCCCTGCTTCACGCAGATTCATCCCACCTGCATCCCGGTCTCCGGCGACTACCAGTCCAAGCTGACGCTGATGTCGGAATCGCTGCGCAACGACGGGCGCATCTGGGTTCCCAAACAGAAGGGCGACCGACGCCCGCCCAACCAGATTCCCGAGCACGACCGGGATTACTTTCTGGAGCGGAAGTATCCCAGTTACGGCAACCTGGCGCCGCGCGACATCTCCAGCCGCGCCGCCAAGGAGGTGTGCGACGAGGGGCGCGGCGTCGGCCCCGGTGGCCGCGGCGTCTATCTGGACTTCGCCGAGTCCATCGCCCGCCTGGGCCGGCACGTCATCCAGGAGCGCTACGGCAACCTCTTCGAGATGTACCAGCGCATCACCGGCGAGGACCCCTACGACGTCCCCATGCGCATCTACCCCGCCCGCACTACACCATGGGCGGCCTGTGGGTGGATTACAACCTGATGAGTACCATCCCGGCCTGTTCGTCTGGGCGAGGCCAACTTCTCCGACCACGGGGCCAACCGGTTGGGCGCCTCCGCCCTCATGCAGGGCCTGGCCGATGGTTACTTCATCATTCCCGTCACCATCGGCCACTACTTCGCGTCCCAGAGCTCGGGCAAGGTCGGCGTGGACCATCCTAATTCAAGAAGGTGGAGGGGAAGTCGCCGAGCGCGTCAAGCGGCTTTGGCGGTGCGCGGCCGGCGCACGGTGGATTCCTTCCATCGTGAGCTGGGGCATCCGTCTGGGAGCTGTGCGGCATGTCGCGCAACGCCGAGGGATTGCGCCAGGCGCTGGCCCGCATTCCCGAGCTGCGCGAGGAGTTCTGGAACAACGTGATCGTGATGGGTCCGGCGGAGACGCTTTCGACCTCGCTGGAGAAGGCGGGCCGGGTCGCCGACTTCATGGAGTTCGCCGAGCTCCTCTGCATCGACGCCCTGGCGCGCGAGGAGTCCTGCGGCAGCCACTTTCGCACCGAGTACCAGACGCAGGAGGGCGAGGCTCGGCGCAACGACGCCGACTTCGCCTACGTCGCCGCCTGGGAGTACGCCGGCCCCGGCCGCGGCCCCATCCTCCACAAGGAACCCCTGGTCTTTGAAAACGTCCACCTGGCGGAAAGGAGCTACAAGTAATGCGCGTCAAACTCCACATCTGGCGCCAGAAGGACGCAAGCGACGCGGGCCGCATGGTGACCTACGAGCTCCCCAACGTCTCCGAGCACATGTCCTTTCTTGAAATGCTGGACGTGCTCAATGAGTCGCTTCTGCAGAAGGGCGAGGATCCGGTCGCCTTCGACCACGATTGCCGCGAGGGCATCTGCGGGGCCTGCGGGATGGTCATCAACGGCGTCCCCCACGGGCCGGACCCCCTGACCACGACCTGCCAGTTGCACATGCGCCGCTTTCAGGACGGGGAGGAAATCTACGTCGAGCCGTGGCGGGCGCGCGCGTTTCCGGTGATCAAAGACCTGATCGTGGACCGCAGCGCCTTCGACCGCATCATGCAGGCCGGAGGTTACATTTCCGTCAATACCGGCAGCGCGCCGGACGGCAATGCCATTCTTGTCGGCAAAGTCGAGGCGGAACGGGCCATGGACGCGGCCGCCTGCATCGGCTGCGGGGCCTGCGTGGCGGCCTGCAAGAACGCTTCCGCCATGCTCTTCGTGGGCGCCAAGGTTTCCCAGTTTAAGCATCTGCCGCAGGGCCGGCCCGAGCGGGTGCAGCGGGTGCTCAACATGGTGCGGCAGATGGACGCGGAAGGCTTCGGCAACTGCACCAATTACTACGAGTGCCAGGCGGTGTGTCCCAAGGGAATCGACGTGCGGGTGATCGCGGAGATGAACCGGGAGTTGTTGCGGGCGGAAATCGCCGCCGAGCCGCCGCACGCCGTCGCCGGCGACGCCGCCTGATCTGGATTGCGGCTGCTTGCCGCCGCTCCCCCCCAGTATGGAGTGCGGCTGCTTGCCGCCGCTCCCCCCTTAACAAGGGGGGGGTGGGGGGATAATACGCCGTAGTTGCGCAGCGTGCTGCGCGCGGCAGCAAGCTGCCGCAGTCCATATCACGCCGCGATCTCGATCCCCTCCTGCCGCGCGATCTGCAGAATGGGAACCCACGTGTCTCTTTCCCACTCCTCCACGCCGCAGCCGATCGGCTCGATGCGGTCGTCCACTCCCCCGGTTGCTACCCACAGCTTCTTCTCCGTCTCCATGTCCGGCGCTTCGTCAAACTCCGGAGCAATCACGATCAAGTCAATGTCGCTGTATTGGCGCTCCTCCCCGCGGGCGAAAGAACCGTACAGAATCGCCCGACGGGGATGGATGCCGTACTGCGGCAAGCCGGCCAGGTAGCGCTTCACGGTACTTAAAATTGCTTCTTGAACCATTGCCTGAGTCGCTCCATCCTCTCCAGATCCTCGCGCGCCATTTTCGGAGACGGCAGTCGCGTTCCCTCCGTCGGGTATCGACCCCGAATCTGGTGAGCCTCCACATTCCGCAATTCGATCATAACGTCGTTGGGTACCTTGCAGCCGGTCATCTCCGCCAACGTCCTGAGATTGTGAATGCGCGGCGGGATCTCTTCTGTCGCCCGGACGACCAGCGCCTTGAGTATCTTCTCCAGCGCCAGATGCCCGAAGAACAGCGCCTGCCGGTATTTCCCCTTCTCAAGGAGAATCTCCGCCACGGACCATTCTTCATCCGAGCCTTCCTGCCAGTATCGCATCTGCTTTGCAACGTCCATCGCATTAAAGATAGCAGGAAAACGCGGCCCGTCTCCAGAGAAAAACGCGGCCGGTGGGCGCATCGCCTATGGACTGCGGCAGCTTGCTGCCGCGTGGCGCGTCCTACGGGCGGCTGGCCAGCGCCGGATAGCGGTCGCGCGAGACGGTCTCGATCTTGACCACCTTGCCACCCTCCAGCGTCAGGCGCTCGACCACCACCTGCTCGGCGGGCCGCGCCCCGGGGTCGGGATCGCTTTCCCTGACCGAGCGCGAGCGCAGCTGGTAGCGCGTCGCCAGTGGTCGCGGGGCAAGAAAGGCAAACGACAGCCGCCCATCCCGGGCCTCCGCGACTAGCTTGACCGGCATGTCGTGCGGATTCCTGAACCTTAGGTCGAGACTGCCGTAGGAGACCGTGGCGTCGCGTCCCGCCGGCAGGTAGGGGACCGGCTGACTGTGGCGGTGTCGTTCCAGGATGGCGAAGCCCGACAACAGCGCGGCGTTGTAGAGGGTGGAGGAGACCTGGCAGACGCCGCCGCCCGGCGTCGGCTCCAGTTCACCGTAGATGAACGCCGGCGCCGGATCGTAGCCCGAATCGATATCCCGCCGGCCCAGCGTGGCGTTGAAGGAGAAGGTCTGGCCGGCCTTCAGGATGATTCCGTTTAGCGCCGAGGCCGCCTTCTCGATATTGCCCGCCCGCTCCTCGCCCAGCCCTTCGTAAACGGTCGAAAACGACCCCAGCGCGGCGATGAACGCCTCCTCCGCGCCGGCGGAAGCGCCCGTCGCCAGCGCGGCGGCCAGGAGCACGTGCAGCGTGCGCCGCGGCGGCAGGTATTCATACTTGCGCCGCGACGCAAACATGCGCCGCTTGTCCCGCCGCACGACCAGCGCCGACTTGCCCGTCCCGAAGACGACCGCCCGCAAGAGATTCCCGATCAGTCTTAGCACCTTGGTCCCACGTCCTCGAATGTCGCGTTTTTTATACTGTGCACGGAGCAGACACTATCGTGGTAACGCTCGAATTTGCCGATTTCAACTAAAGTGCGGGATTTTCGCTTCCGCGCTGCAAAACTTCTTTGCACGCACCGCGCAGGGTCCGGAGTACGCACTTCAGTTTGCATGGCAGACAGGCCCTGAAGCCTGAACTCCGGGCCGTGCGACTAACGTACCGACATCTCCCAGTGGCCCGAGAAAAGCAGGAGATCGCGGGAATCCGCCGTACCGCCGCCGTCCAGGTCCAGCCGCGAGGCCAGGTAGATGAGCAGGTCGGCGGCGTCCACGCGGCCGTCCCCGTTCAGATCGAAGATTTCGGCCGGGGGTCGCGTGGGCGTGACCGTCGGGGTCGCCGTACCGGTGTTCGTGGCGGTGGGAGTGGGCGTGGGCGTGAAAGTACCCGTGGGGCTTGGCGTGGCCGTCGGCGTGGGTGTGGGCGTGGCCAGGGTCGGAACCAATCCCCATCGGACCAGCCGGCCCGCGTCCCCCCAATGATGATCGACCAGGTGGATGGTCCAGGTTCCGTCCAAAGGCTCGCCTGCGAACACGGACAATGGCTCGCGCGGCCGCACGGTTCCCAGAACGGGGAAGTCGAAATGCCCCCAGGCGTCCAAGGGGGCGCCGGCGTCGTCGAAATGCGCCACGATCCCGGGCGCCCAGACGCCCATCTGCGACACGTCGGGCGATCCCAGCCGTGAAAGCAGCGTGACGGCCTTCCCGGTCGTCTCATGCGTCACGGTCACGGTCAGGTCGCCTACCCAGCGATGCTCGACGTGCAGAAAGACGGCCAGGGAGGCCGGCGTGGCCGTCGAGGTGACGACCAGCCGGTCCAGGGCGCCCGCGGGCGTATTGTCGGGGATGGAGAGATCGGGTTGACGCTGGTAGGGCAAGGGCGGAATCGGCGTCGGCGTGGGAACAATGGCGTTGACGGACGGCAGCTCGCGCCGCCCCCGCGTGAACTCCGACAACCAGGTCAACGCGGCGGTCGGAATAATCTCGTGACCACCCTCAAACAGCGTCACGCGCGCCAGGCCGGAACTCCGGCGCAAGAGGACGCGCTTGGTTCCGTACCGGTCATCGACGGGCGGTTCGGGATATCCGGCGGGAATCGTCTCGCTGGTGGTCATGAAAACGATGTCGGCCTCGGGGATGCGATCGGCCGGGGACGCGATCACGTTGAAGGCGTCCAGCGTGTGCGAGATGGGCACGCTGGCGCTGCCGTGACCGTCGTGGATGCCGGCATTGATGTCCAACGGGATGACCGTCGCATGTTGCAGAAAGAAGCGCGGCGAGCGCCGGTTGGCCTCGGCTTCCGCCGCCGAACCCGGACTGGGTATTCCCCCGACCGACGCGACAATGTTATTGGCGTACTGGGTATTCCCCAGGGCCAGCGAGTCATAGTACCACTCCGCCACGTCCACGATGGGGACCCAGGCGGAGACGGCCGTCCAGAGGGCGGGCGCCTTACCTGCCAGAAGCAGCGAGGCGTATCCCCCGCCCGACACGCCCACCAGGTAGATGCGCGTGTCGTCGATCACGGCATGGGTGCGCGCGTAATGGACCGCCTTGATGATGTCTTTGACCGCGAGATCGGATCCGGTCGCCTCGGGCTTGTTGTTGGGGCCGCGGAAGTTGGGATGAATGAAGACCCAGCCGTGCTCGATGCACCAGCGGGCATAGGGGACGCTGCCGTTCTGGTTGTAGTCGCCGCTCCAGGTGTGCAGGGCGACGAGCAGCGGGCGCGGCTGGGTCGCGTCGGGATTGTACCAGCGGGCGTACTGCAGAAGGTCGGCGTCGTTCTTGCGCGTGCTTTCGTACTGGACGACGACCACCTCGGCCGGCCAGGTCTGGGCCGAAGGGGACGGAAGGTGGGCCAGGAGTACGGCAGCCATCGCCGTGAAGGAGGATGCGCGGATCATCAGGCGGCCTCGAAGCGCGACGTTGCGCCAGCCTAGCTCAGACGGCGGGCAAGATCAAGGCGCGCGCAAGGCGGGCGCGACTCGCTCCAGAAACGCATCCACCCGCCGCTCCCATTCGTCCGGGTCCTGCCAGCGGGCCGAGAGATGGTCGCCGCCCGGAATGCGCCAGTACTCCGTATGCTCCGGATAAGCCGCCGCGATCTGGTCCGAGTTCCGGCACAAGACGAGTGAGTCTCCCTCGCAGTGCATAAGCAGGATGGGCCGCGGCGCCAGCTTGGGCAGCACCGATTCGACCGACAGCGACGACAGCCGCCGGCCGACCTGCAGCTCGACCAGCCGCAACGTCAACCAGCGCATGGGGTACTTGGGCATGATGGGAAGAGAACGAGCGGCGTAGTGGTCCACTGCCTCCTCCAGGCGGTTGAAGGGCGAGTCGGCGATTACGCCCACGACTTCCGGCTCCTCGGCGGCGGCCAGAAGGGCGATGGTCGCCCCCAGCGAGATGCCCGAAAGCACAACGGGGCGGGGCAGGCGGCCCTCGGCGCGTAGATGCGAGAAGAGGGACCGCAGGTCGCCGACCTCAGAAAACCCAACATCGAGTGGGTACCGCCGCCGTCCCCATGCCCCGTAAATCCAGCCCCGCCACGTCAAACCCCGCGACAGGGAAATACCCGCGTCCGCGTCCAGCGTCGCCAGGTTCGGCCCCCAGCCGTGCACCAGGACGACGGTACCCCGCGCCTCCGGGCGATGGATCGAGTATCCGCGCAGCTGGACTCCATCCGACGCGGTCACGATCACGGGAGCGTATCCCGCCGTCCTAAGCAGAGCGCGAGCTCCTCCCTGGTTGGGCAGAACGACCTGCCGTGGAAGCCGCAGCACGGCAAAAGAGAGCAAACCCGGAATAGCGAGGCAAAAGACAATTAAGATCAAAATCCATATCACGATGCGCTTCCGTTTCGGCCACGCCGGCCGCCTGCGTGTCGTCATGGCTCCCCCAACCCGTATTAACTATCTCACACCTAAGGAGTTAAGTTCAAGGTCCGCCGTTTGGGGAAAAACCGCTGTCAAGAGAAATATCCGGTTTCCGCAATCATATCCCACAAGTCGAAAAAGTGAAAGAGCTTGACTTACCCTTGGGCCACGGTATTATTTGCATTAAATACAGATTACGATGATTCACCGTAATCTATAGCTTGTTCGAGAAGGTGGACGACATGGCGCCCAAGAGCGACAAGGGAGAAAAGGCCTTGCTCACCACGTTCGACGCGGCAGACTACTGCTACGTCACTCCCAATACGATAAAAAACTGGATCAAGACCGGCCAGATGAAGGCTTATACCACGCCGGGCGGGCATTACCGCATCCGCAGGCGCGACCTGGAGGAGTTCGTGGTCAAGCACTCGATGGCTACCAAGGGCCAGGAGCGCAACCGCGAGCGACCGATCGTCCTGGTGGTGGACCGGGACGAAGACACGCTGGCGCGCATCGCCAAGATTCTGGAGGAGGAGCACGTCGATCTTCACATGGTCCGGAGCAGTTTCGAGGCGGGCCTGAAGGTCGCCGAACTGCGTCCCGACGTGGTCGTGCAGGCGGCGATGCCGGGCGATGCGGACATCGTGCGCAGCCTGAAGAACAATTCGCTCACGTCCGCCACACCGGTCATCGCGCTGGCCTCCGAACCGTCCGACGTGGACCGGCTTACCATGGCCGGGGCCAACGACTCGCTGGTCAAGCCCTTCAAGGACCGGGAGCTCTTGGAGAAAATCCATCAGGCCCTGCCCCGGCCGGTGGTCTGAGCCGACCGGCATGGGGGGAGTTTCCGCCCGTCGGCAGCAGCTCTGACGGGTCTACCATGGTGCAAAGCGCGCATTCGTTTCCTGCCCGCGTGGTTTACGTCGACGACGACGCCTTCCCCGGCTGGAGGCTGCCGGAGCGGCAGCGTGCGCCCTGGGCGTCTTCGACGGCCTGCACCTGGGCCATCAAGAGGTGATTGGCGCCGCGGTGCAAGCGGCGCGCGAGTTGCGCCTGCCCGCGCTCGCCTTCACCTTCGCCAATCATCCCCAGAGCATCCTCCACCCCGCGCGGCCCCCACGATTGCTCCTCACCCCGCATCGGCGATTGCACCTCCTGGCGGGGATGGGCGTGGACTATCTCGTCTCGCCCAGTTTCACGCGCGACTTTGCCGACCTGTCCGCCGAGGAGTTTGTGCAGTCGGTCCTCCTGGAACGGTTTCACTGCCGGGTCGCCGTGGTCGGGTTCAACTACCACTTCGGGCGCAACCGACAGGGGACGCCGGAGCGGCTGCGGGACATCCTGGCGGAGCTGGGCGCGGAAGCGGTCGTGTTGGCTCCGCACCTGGTCGACGGCGAGCCGGTCAGCAGCACGCGCGTGCGGGGCGCCATCGAGCGCGGCGAGATGGCGGAGGCGGCCAAGCTGCTGGGCCGATTACACCAGGTCGAGGGCGTGGTCATTCCGGGGACGGGCCGGGCGCGCAAACTGGGCTTTCCCACCGCCAACCTCCTGGTCGAGCCTTCGCTGCTTCTCCCACCCGCGGGCGTCTACTGCGGCCGGGCCATGGTCGGTGAGGGCGAGAACTGGCATCCGGCGTTGATCTATTACGGCTCCCGCCCGACCGAGCGAGAGTTGGATCCGAACCTGGACGCCGGCCTTCTGCCCCACGTCGTCGAGGCGCATCTGCTGGATGGGCCGCACGAGCTGGCCGACCGGATGCTGCAAGTGGGACTGGGGCCGCGCATCCGCGGCGAGGAGCGCTTCCCCGACCTGGCGACGCTGAAGGCACGAATCGCACTCGACCGGGAAATGGCCCTGCGCTGGACGGCCCAGGACAGTCGCCGATCTTGACTGGAATCCCCCGTTATGGCGCGACTTGCGCCGCCGAAGTCGACGCCTGTCCCCGGCGTCGGCCTCTCGGGTGACCCGCCGGTTTCTCCCGCGCCTGTTGCGGTTGACGGCATCGCCCGTGGGATGATAAAGTAGAGCCAGGAGGACGGAAAAATGACCGTCGCAGCCAACGACAGCTCCGTCTGGCGCGCCTTCGAGAACGCCGAATTGACCCATTCCTCGGCTCATTACCTCATGGCGGTGATGCACGTGCGCAAGCGTCAAGGTTACGCCCGCGCCACGGACGTGGCCGAATACCTCGGCGTTACACGCGGCGCAGCCTCCAAGGCCATGCAGCTTTTGAAAGAGCGTGGCTGGATCATCGAGGACGTGCACCGCATGTTGGACCTCTCCGAAGAGGGATCGCGCCTGGCGCGCATGGTGGAGCGGAACTTCCTCGTCATCGAGTGCTTTCTGGAAGACATCCTGGGCGTTCCATCCAAGGCGGCCCGTGAGGACGCCTGCAAAATGGAGCATCTCTTGTCCCCCTGTACCATGCGCGCGTTGCTCAAGCTGGTGCAATTTCTGGCCCAGGACGAGCAGCATTTGAGGCAACTGAAAGAGGAGCTGGCGACCTTCCGGCCACAATGCGATCCCGCCGACCCCTGCCTCCCCTGCGTGCGTTACGATGGCTGCATCGGCGCCGAAACCGAGGCTTTCCTGGAGACCCTGAAAGAGTAAGTCACCTCCGACTTTCTTGATCCAAGTTCATCACTCCCTAAATTGATTGAGATTTGAATCTCAACTTGGTCAAGAATTTTCCAATCGAAGGCAGGAATTTACTTGACAAACCTACCTGGCAGTGCACTATGCCCATCGGCTGTTGCCTATAGTATACAAACGAAAACCAAGGGAGACACCGACATGCCGATCCGTTCCATCGAACACCGCTCCATGAATCTGCGCCGCGCCGCCAAGGGCTTCACGCTCATCGAACTCCTGATCGTTGTCGCCATCATCGGGATTCTGGCCGCCATCGCCGTCCCCAACTTTCTGCATGCGCAGATTCGGGCGCGCGTGGGTCGCGTCCACGCCGACCTGCGCAACCTGGCGACCGCCATCGAGGCCTATCGCGTGGATCACCTGGACTATCCCGAGGGCACGGACAATCCGGCCAACCAGGACCCCGCCATCGCGGCGGTGTTGGGACCGCTGGCGCCGGGCTATTACGCTTTTCGCGTGCGCGGCGGCGGCAAGGTCGCCGGCCAGGACTTCGACACGCTGACCACGCCCGTCCCTTATATCGCCGCCCTGCCCCACGACCCCTTCATTCCCGGCTATCGGGACATATTGACCTACTGCTATCGCAACGCCAAGGACGGCGCCAACGGGTGGGTACTCACCTCGTTCGGTCCGGACCAGGACCTCTTCAAAGACGTGGGGCGGCCGGGCGTGGGGACGAACAATCCCAACCCGCTTTCCACCGCCAGCGACAGCGGCTCGCCCGCGCGACTCGGCGACATCAACGAGCGGGGAGTGATTCATTACATCGAGGGAACCGACCTTGGAATCGTCAACGCCGTCAACGCCATGGGCGGACTGCGGCGCGCCCTGGACGATCTCTCCTACGATCCGAGCAACGGCATCATCAGCGACGGCGACATCTATCGCGTGGGGCCGTAAGTTCCGGGGTGCAGATTCAATTTTTCACACTCGGAGACAAGCCTGTCATTTCGACCGAAGGGAGGAATCCAGCGTCGCGTGCCGCACGATCGGAAGTCCGGATGAGATTTCTCCCTTCGGTCGAAATGACAGGGTGCTTCGGTCGAAATGACAGGGTGCTTCGGTCGAAATGACATCTCCATCCTCGTCTCGGTTGCAAACTTATGGACCGCGAGGGAGTGCTACGCCTGGTCCGCCTTCATTCCGCGCCAAAATTGACACCGGAGCGCGCCCATGATAGGCTTCCTCCACGGCGATGAGTGCATGTAAGTCGCTGATTTAGAGGAGACTAGCGATGACCGGCGGGCGCGGTCGAGGGTCCGGCTACTCGTTGATGGAACTCATGGTCGTGATCGCCATCGTCGGTATCATGACCGGGTTGGGCATCGGCTCGTTCGTGTACTACGGGCGGGGTCGGGAACTCAGCGAGGCGACCACGGTCGTCCACGACGGTGCTGTCGGCGGCGCGGCAGGCGGCGATTACGCGCGGGCTGGAGCGGCGCGTGGCCATCGACCTGCGCAACGAACAACTCTGGCTGGAAGGCAAGATCGACGAGGGCCGCGGCCGCGCCTGGACCAACAACTCGCGCCGCCTGGGCGAGATCATCACCCTGCCCCGCTTCGTGGACATCGCCGACGTCAACTGCGCCCTGGGCCTCCTGCACAGCGACAATAACAGCATTTTCCCCTCCAACCAACCGGCCGCCATCTTCTACGTGGTGTTCAACGCCGCCGGCAACGTGACGGAAATCTCCGCCGGCGGGCGCGTCGAGGCCTCGCAGACTTCCTTCTCCCTCCACCTGGCGCTCAAGAGCGATCCGCTGCAACTGGGCGGCCGCAACGTCCCCTACGACTACGCCCTCATCAGCAGCGGCCAGTTGCGCAACATCCGGGGCCGCGTGGGCGTGGGCGTGACCGACAAGGACGCCGCCGAAATGCAGACGCGCCGCAAGGTGCACACCATCACCGTGCTCGGCAATACCGGCCGCATCAAGACCTACCCCTACGGCAAGAACAGTCCATGGCACGACGAACTGCCCATCGGGGTGTATCGGTGACGCGCTCCCGTTGCGCCTCCCGACCGGCGGGATTCAACCTTCTGGAAGTGATGATCGCCGTGATCGTCCTGGGCGCGGGACTCATCGCGGTGCTGCAGATTTTTCCCAAGGGCGCGGAAGTCGCCCTGCGCGTGGAGCAGAACACCCGCGCCTCCTTTCTGGCCCAGAGCATCATCGAGTCGCTGAAGGCCGATCCCTCCGCCCACCTGCTCTACCAGATGCGCGCCGATCCCAACATCCCCTGGCCGCTTCCCGCCGAGCGCTTCATGGGCGACGTGCCGGGCGTGGTCGGCTACCCCGACCCCAACACGCCCTTCCTGTCGGCCATTCCCTTGCCGGGCAACGGCATGGACGACAACGCGCTGCCCGGCGAAAAGCAGTTCTACTCGACCAATCCCGGCCCGCCCGACCAAGACTGGAACCAGGACGGCTGGAAGGACGTCGATTGGGACGGCATGCCCGAGGCCGACCACGAGCGCGGCTTCGACCGCTTTCCCAACCTGAATCCCTACATCGCTCCCAACGGCATCGATGACGACCGCGATGGAGCGATCGACGACAACGGCGACGCCAACGACGACGGCGATCTCTCGTATGATCCGGAGCCACCCGTGGACGAGGAGTACGCGGACGGGCGCGACGACAACCGCAACGGATTGCGCGACGAGGACACCATGCTGGCCTCGGTGCTCGTGCTCATCCCGCCGGCGGGAGCGACCCGCGAGTACATGGCGCGGCGCGCGCTCATGCCCGGCGACGGCGTCGATCAGGACGGCGACGGGGAACCCGGCTCGCCCCGAAACCTCCTCGGCCAGGCGCTGGCCGACGGCCTGGACAACAACGGCGACGGCAGGATCGACGAGGGCATCGACGAGGAGGTCTGGAACGGCCTGGACGACGACCACGACGGCAGAATCGACGAGGACACCCGTTTGGCCTCGTTTCCCTTCTGCCCCATGCCGTTCGGGCGGCCCTACCAGAACTACTCCTGGCGTATCTTCGTGGGGCGCGTCTCGGAGGGCGGAGACGGCTTCAACAACGATAACGATTACTTCCTGGGCGCGGCCCGCATCGACGAGGAGTATTACGACCATCTGGACAACGATCTGGACGGCCTCATCGACGAGGACCTCTTGGCCTATCCCATGCCCGGCTACCGGCTGGTGCGCATCGAGATCACCTGGGGCGGCGACCGCGAGGACGAGGACGGCGACGGCTGGACCGACGAGGAGGCGCGCAACGGCCTGGACGACGATCTGACGGCCGCATCGACAGGACCCTACCTGGGCCGCTACGTCCTGTCGGGCATCCTGCCGGTCGGCGCGAGGACCAAACGATGATGCGGTTTCCGTTGTCCTTCAGCGTTCCGGTCGCGCGTCGCATAGGTCCCATAGGTCCTATACGTCCTATCCCCTTCCTCGCGCTTCCCTCGTGGAAGTGATGATCTCCATCACCATCCTGTCCATCATCGTGGGTTTGTCGCTTCTGACGTTCAGGTCCGGCTTGACGCGCGCGAGCGTGCGCGCCAACGCACCAGCGTCGAGGAGCGCGGGCGCAGCATCCTGACGCGCGTGACCGAGCGCATCCGCGCCGCCAGTCCCGGCCCCGATCCCTTCCTGCGCGACACTCTGCGCATCGCCCAGCCCGTCGGCTATCGCTCAGTGGGCCGGCACATCGGCCGCTCGGTGGTGCAGACGCTGGGCGAGGATCCCACCCGCGGTTATGCCCTCGGCGTCATCACCGTCACCTATCTCAACGTGGACAACGACGGCGACGGCAGGATGGACGAGGACCCTGGGACGGCATCGACAACGACGGCGACTTCATGGTGGATGAAGATCCGCCACCATTCCCATGGACATCATCAACTTCACCGCGCCCGTGCCCAACGGCGGCGACCTGGACATCGTCGAGATCGGCTACGGGATTTCGCCCCTCTATCCCAATCCGCTGCGCGAGCGCTTTCGCGTGTTTCGCATGCAGGGCGGCAGCCTGCGCACCTTCGGCACGTATCGGGAGCCTTCCGGCCTGGACGTGCCCTATCTGTCGGACGAGACGCAATTCGCCTCCAGCGCCGGTTCGCTGGCCGACCTGGCCGACGACGTGGTCGGATTGGACATCCATTACACCTTCCGCGACGGGGACGGCAACCTGCGCACCGTCAACAACTGGGACACGGCCAATCCCGCCATCGTCAACTCGGAGTTGGGCCGCCCGCCCGACACTGACGCGGACATCCTGTCGGATTTGCCCATGCTGGTCACCATCTCCGTCTGGCTGGCGGATGAGAATCGCACCCAGCGCCCGCGCATGATGCAGACTTCGGTCGCGCCGGCCAACGCGAGAAAGTGAGGCGAGCCGTGGAAGGCACAGTCAACAATTTTCCGCGCAGCTCCGCCCCGCATCCGCGGACGTCACCTGGAAAATGGGTGACTGTCCCTCATCCTGGACGCTCGGGCGTGGCCCTGATCAGCGTGTTGGCGATTCTCACCATCATGGCGCTGGTGGCGTTCAGTTTTCTGGCGGCGGCGCGGCTGGAGCTGGCGACCTCGCGCAGCTTCCAGCGGTTCATGCGCGTCCAGGACGTCTCCGAGGCGGCCCTGCGCAAGACCAACACCTCGCTCTACGCGCTCGCCAATGGTCCCGACAACATTCCCTACTCCGGCGATGAACCGCGCCCCTATGACTCCAAGATGGACAGCTGGTACGTGGGTTTTATCGGGCGGCTGGACCGCGACTCGGTCTTCTCCTCGCGCGGCTACACGCCCGCGCGGCTCCTGCCGGTTCCCGGATTCGCGGAGGGCATGGCCGATCCCGAGTACTATCTGCCCCAGGGGCTGGACGAGGACCCCCCCGGCGACCTCTCGGTGCAAATGGGCTTCGACACCCAGACCGCCCCGGGCCTTCTGGGCATCGACGACGACGGCGACGGCCTCACCGACGAGGACAACATGGGTGTCCAGAAGGGCCAACCGGGCTACAACCCGCTGTTTGACTTCGACGACGACGAGGACGGCCTGATCGACGAGGACGGGGGTTATCAGCCGCCCGACGAAACCTTCGTGAACCGCGGCGCCGGCGCCTACCTCGCCGACCCGCGCACCGACGCCTATCTCAAGATGCACTGGTTGGTCGACGACGACGGCGATTTCGCGGGGGTCGTGGACCACTCGGGGCTGCTCAACCTCAACCATTTCGGCAACCTCTCGTTGCGTTACAACGAGGGGATCGACACCTTCGAGTTGGACGCGGTCAGCATGTTCATCAACCTGGGCTGGCCCGCGTCGCAGGCGGAGACGCTGGTGCGCAACATCCTCACCTATCGCTACGGCACGGACGGGGCGCCCGGCGGGCCGGGCGACGACAACGGCAACAACACGCCCAACGTCGGCTTCAACGGTCTGGACGACGACGGCGACGGCGAAATCGACGAGTTCGATGAAATTTACATCGGCGCCCCGCGCCAGGGCATGTTCAACATCACCCTCACGGACATCCTGGGCGACGGGCTGGACAACGACGCGGACGGCCTCACCGACGAGGAGGGCGAAGGCATCGACGAACCCTCCGAGTGGAACCGCCGGGACGACAACAATTTCGGCTCCATCGACGAGCTGGCGCTGGTACCCGGCTTCTCTCGCACCGACCTGGCCTTCGGCAATACCACCACCTTCGACAAGGTGCGCAACCTGGTCACCATCTGGAGCTGCTCGCCGCAGATTTCTCCGGCTGCGGCAGAGTCATCAACGATCCGCTCAAGGGGCCGTATTCGCCCGGCCTGATCAATCCCTCGCTCCTCTTAACCTATCACGCGCGCGCCAACAGCCTGGGTGGGATCAACTACGTGCTGCCCATCCAGATCGACAACGACGGCGACTGGAATCCCGACCGTGACGACCACAACGGCAACGGGCGGCCGGACGGCGACTGGGCCAGCGGCCCGGAGTCGGACACGTTCAACCCGCTCTTCTCCTCGGACGGCATCGACAACGACCGCGACGGGCGCGTGGACGAGCCGGGCGAGGGCAACGGCCAGGACGACGACCGCGACGGGCTGATCGACGACGACGGCGACATCAACGGTGACGGCAACGTCGGCTACGATCCCGAGTGGGGCGTGAACGAAGACCCCTGGGGCGACGCCAACGGCGACGGCTATCCCGGGGTGCAGGGAATCGACGACGACGGCGACGGCGGAACCGATTTCAACGATCCCGAAGTCAAGCGCGCGCTGGACGCCATCGCCCTGCTCGGCTGGGCCAACGACGGCATCGACAACGACTGGGACGGCCTGACCGACGAGTTCGGCGAGCCTTACCTCGCCGCCTGGGACGACGACGAGGACGGCCGCTTCGACGAGGACCCTCCCGAGTATCCCTACCTGGTCAACCTGGTGGATTACATCGAC
Source organism: bacterium (assembly GCA_015075175.1). Taxonomy (GTDB): domain Bacteria; phylum Hinthialibacterota; class Hinthialibacteria; order H5-UNCL2; family H5-UNCL2; genus H5-UNCL2. The sequence continues at coordinate 38,482 of JABTUV010000018.1, read as the reverse complement.
CAGCCGGTCGGCAATTTCGATCCGCCCACCATCGCCCGCCTGTACGGTTACAGCGGGAGGCACGTGAGTTATCCTTTCCAGCGCTTCGCCGCGTTTCTGGGGACCACGCCGGATCAACTTCCCATCCCGCTCACCTCGCCGGCGGACGGCGGGTTGCCTCCCATGCGCGAGGGCGACACCAGCGGCATCCCCTACCTCAACCTCAACCACGTCGGCGTCTATACCGGCCTGGAGGGCGTGCGCCTCAACGAGATCATGTCCGCCCCCGTCATCCACCTGGAGGCGGAGAACGCCGACACGTTCGAGGACTCCCGCGACTTCACCGAGGGCGCGGCCGACGACACGCTTCCGACGGGAACCCAGTACTGGTACGACACCTCCTGGAGCCGGGAGACGACCGAGCGTTCGCTGGCCGGCGGGGCGCTGCGCATCACGCCCTACAAGCGGGAACTCTACGATGCGAATGCGCCACGGGCCGTCAACCGCGCCTACTATCGCGTCATCAACGATCCGTACAAGAAACCGGCGAGCGAGCCGCCCTCGCCCAGCGACCGTCCCAACCCGCAGCCGGAGCGCGCCCGCTGGACCTGGGAGAACGTGCCCGAGGGCGTCTACGACGTTGTGATTACCACCGGCCCCATCACCTATGATCCGTTTACGACCGCGGTGGCCACGGAATTGCAGAAGGCCATCAAGATCAACGACACGGACGTACTGGCGCTGGGCGGCTGGAATCGCACCGTGCGCGGCGCCGATTTCAACGCCTTCACCGTGGACAACGTCAACCTGACGGGCGGCAAACTGGAGATCGACATCGAGATTCCCGCCGACCTGGGCAACAAGGGCAAACACGGCACGGGCGCCTGGGGCGAGCACGACCTGCAGGACTTCTCTTTTGACAGCGTGGACCTCTTCGCCAAGGACATGCAATACCTGGAGTTGATCAACCTGTCGCGCCTGCCGGTAGACGTATCGGGCTGGCAGGTATGGGTCACCGGCCAGGCGACCAACAAGTACGTGATCGGACCCAACGCGGTCATCCCGCCCTTTGATCCCAACAATCCGACTGACTTTCGCAACTATCTCCTGATCGTGCCGGACCGGACCAAGTTGTCGGTGCTGGAGGCGTTTTACAACACCACCATCAACGTGGCCGTGAACGAGGCGGTGTCCGAGTCGGGATTGCGCATGGCGTTTTCGGAGTTGTTTCTGACCAACCCGGTAGCCGTGGGCGCGGGCAAGTTCAGCGGCGAGCGGTTGGACATCAGCCCGCGCGAGGGCATCGTGCAACTGGTCGGGCCGGTGGCGGGCACGGGGGTGAACCTGGTCCCCGTGGACCGGATGAAATATTTCACCTCGCGCCTCAATGCGCTCAAGCCGACCGGACGGTTGGGCTTCACGGCGCAGGAGCGGCGTGATCCGGGCGAGCTGCGGTTTAACACCAGCGTCGAGCAGGCGGCGGGCCGGCGCGTTTCCTACGTCTCGCCCGAGACGCCCACCATGCGCTTCTATGCCCTCCAGGCGGACCGGCCCGCGGGAACCAACCTCGACCGGATGCGCTTTCTGGGTGGGCGCGCCACGGATTCGCAGGACGCGGTACTGGGTCGCCGCCTGGGCATGTACTTCGCTCCCACCCACGTCTCCGACAACATTCGCATCGGCTTTTTCTGGAAGGGTTCGGCGCGGTTGGCCACGCTCATGTCGCCGGACGCCGTCTACCAGGTACGCGTCTTCGGTGTATTAAACCGTCCCGTGGGGCAGGTCGTCATCCCGGACGCGCCGGGAACCGACCTGAATTGGCATCTCCTCTCCCCCTTGCAGGACGACGCGGCCCAGGACCTCTACGTGAATCCCGTGGATCGCCTCACGCGCGCGCAGATGCACCACGGCAACGTGGTCTTCTACTGGTATCCGCGCCAGCAGGGGGACCTGACGCTGGAGCTGGTGTGCGACGGGGCGGCGCGCGACCTGGCGGGCCGTATCATTCCCGACGACGAAGAGCCGGGCTTCTACTTCGACTACGTCGAAGTGACCCGTGTGGGCGATTTTGATACGGGCGACCGGAAGTACCTCTATCGCACCGGCACGCCCGGCGCGCCCAACCCGTTCTACCTGCCCGATTTCGACCCCTTCACGGGCGAGTTGTGGAGCAGTCCCTCCCAGCCCTACAGTGCGACCGCCACGCACAACTTCGGGTTGGACCGGGACGCCAAGACGCAGCGTTACGTACCCGTCAAGAACGGCGGCCTGGCATCCCCCGGCTACCTGGTCAACGTGCACAACGGCAAGCCCTTCGGCCGTTTCGGGTTGACGGACCTCTCGCCCAACTTCGCTTTTCTGACCGGCTCGCGCACGGAGGGGCGGATGATCCCCGGCCAGATCAACCTCAACACGGCGCCGCTGCCGGTGCTGTCGGCACTGCCCTGGGCGCCGCCCACGCTGCCTGCCGCCGAGCGCGCCGACTGGAACTGGATCGTCGCCCGCCACGTGCTCCTGGGCCGGCGGTTGGTCGGCCACGACGGCGTCTTCGGCGCCTTCGACAGCGACGGCGACGGCCGCTTCGACCCTCAACCTCAGTCCGCCTACCGCGAGCGCGGCTCCGACGACGGTCCCTACGAGACCGTCGCGGACCTTCTGCCCGTGCTCTTCTCACAAGAGCTCTACGACGAGCTGTCAGCACGATTCCCGGGCCAGGTCGACAAGGCCGATCTCACCATGTCCTTCGCCCGCGTCTGTAACCTGGCGACCACCCGCTCGCTGGTCTTCTCCGTCATCTCGCGCGGCCAGATCGTGGACCTCTCGCCCGACCGAGACGAAATGGTCCTGTCCCAGAAAGTGATGGAGTCCATCTTCCTGCGCTTTGCGCAATGATATTGTTGATATTAATTACTGTTACGAGTTCGGTCAAGAGATTCTTGACGCGGCGTGAGGGCTTTGTTAGGGTCGCGCCGCGCGGTATAATCTGGGTAGGGCCAGAGGACTCCCAGGCGCAACGTCCTATTGTCAGCATCTTTTTCAATTTCAGTCGGTTAGAACTTTTTTGTGATGTCGGAGCGGGGGCCTGATATACTAGGTTTAGAGTCGAAAAACGCTTGAACCTGGTTCAGGCGGATGCCGAAAAAGGCAAGTGGGACGAAGAAGGAAGTGGACGGGATATGAAGACAAGGGTTAAGAACGCGGCGGTCGGGTTGGCGGGATTGGCGCTGGGTTTGGCCATCGTAGGATTGGCCCTCGCGGCGACCAACAGCCTGTCCGACGTCAGCGACCTGGAGAAGTGGGACGTTCACCCGCCGCTCATCAATAAGGTTGCCCACTTGCATCCCACGGCGCCATCAGCGACCGTCTACGGGCAGCCGACGGGGTTTTACACGTTCAGCATCGCAGTCGGCGCGTACCTGGTGGACGCGACCGGGTCGGTCGCCGTCGAGCCGCTGAACTACGGGGTGAACGTGGTTCTGTCCATGAGCAGCCACAGCGCCCCGCGCGCCGCAGGTGAAGTCCAACCGCGCGTGAAAGGCCCGGCCGGCGGCCCCATCCTGCTGGCCGTGGACGTAACGCAAGACCTGGCCGGCGGAACCGCTCCGGTTCCCCGTGACGCCTCGCTGGTCCTCCAGCTCTACTCGCCGGGGCTGAAATACAGCCAGACGGCGGACGCGGGCGGCGGCGCCGGCGAACCGGACGAGCCCAGCGAGCCGCCCGAGGAGCCCAAGCTGCCGGAGGTAATCCCCACGCCGATCATCCCCGACGCGACCCAGACGCCGTCGCCCGTGCCGGTCAATGACACGCCGGTGCAAACGCCGGAGATTCCGAAACCGATCGCGGTGAATCTCTACCTGAAAGTGCTGCCGTCGCGGTTGATTGTGGACGACAGCCTCCTGTCCGGCGGCGGACTTTACGGCGACGGGCCGTCCGCGGAGGTGGTCGCGGTCGCGTTCAACAGCCTGGGCAAGATCGACACCGAGGGGCGCATGGAAGTGAAGTTGGCCGACCAGGATGCCGGTTTCGGGCAATTGGTCAGCGCGCCGGTCGACCCGTCGCGGGGCGATCCGCAGTATCTCGGCCTGTACCTGCCGCCGACTCAGCTGGCTTACAAGGCGCGCAAGGTGCACATCCAGGCTACCTACACGTCGGAGGGCCAGGAGCCCCTGAACGCGGAGGCGGTGGTGGACGTGTTCAAGATTTCCACGCTGCGCGAGCGCGACGCGGCCCTGACGGTCAAGGCGGGCGCGCGCAACCTGTATCTGCAAGTCAAGATGCGCTGAGTCGGACGGCGCGAAGAAGTAAGCCAACCGGCGGGCGCGTTGCCCGCCGTTTTTGTTTCACCCCGCCGCACGGGCAGGATGCCCCGCCCACCCGGAGAGGTTACGGCGCGTAGACCAGCTTGGGGGCGATCCCCAGCAGCCGCAAATAGACGGAGAGGGCGCCGCGATGGTGCGCCGTATGGTCCGCGTTGGCGGCGATGGTCGCCAGCCGCGGCGCAGGCCCCAGAATCCGGTTTTCGGGAAGCGGTTGCAGGAGCCACGCCTCGCTTTGAGCCGAAACCAGCGCGGCGAAGTCCTCGTAGGCGCCGGTCAGGTTGTCCCGGGCCTCCGCAAGCGAGGAAACCTGCATGTATTCACGCTGGAACCGCTCGAAATCCATGTCGAACTCACCGTCGATGGCGGTGCGAAACCAGCGCGTCGTGTGCGCGACGTGGTTGATCTGCTGCGATACCGTCATCATCTCGGGCGTGGGGCGATAGTCGCCGTGCCCGGGGGCGAAGGCGTCGGCGACGTTGTTGAAGAAATGCAGTTGCTGGCGCAACTTTCCGGCGGCGTCCTGACCGGTCATGAGCACACTCCTTGAGCGTTGTTGTGAGTCAATCGGAGTCCAAGCTTCAGGCCGGCCGCGGACCGGCCGCTTCCAACTCGGCGACCAGCGCGTCCAGCACTTCCTGGGCGCCGCCCGGTCGCTCCACCGGTTCGTCCCACGTCCAGAGGTCGAGATAAGCGTCGGAGCCTAAAAGCCCCTCCTGCATGGCGACCTCGTCGATGTATTCCTGAAACGCATTCGACAGCATGGCCGAGACTTCCCCGTTCCCGTCGAACGCCTTGACCTGCGAAGGGATGCCCTTCCATCGCATGATCTGATACTGCGCCACGATTTGCTCCTGTGAAGAAGAAAATAGTCCCCGTGCGTGCGCGCTCAGTTTATCACGCGGCGGGCGGCTGTCAACCGCCGCGAGAAGCAGTCGCGCCGGCGGCATCCGGCTGTCATTTCGACCGCGGGGAGAAACCTTCTTTTTTCTCCGCGAGCCGCGACGACGGAGCAAGAGATTTCTCCCCGCGGTCGAAATGACAGCAATGCCGGGAGGCGCGAGAAGAGCTGAAACCGCAGCCTCAGAAGTCCACCTGGTCTGCGGAGCGGTGTTTTCCGCGGCGCGCCACGCCGGTCGCGATCGCCGCGTCGGCGACCGCGCTGGCGACCGCCTTGGCGACCTTCTTGTCGAACACGCTGGGAATGATGTAATCCTCCATCAGGTGGGCTTCCGGGATGATGTCGGCGATGGCGTGCGCGGCGGCCAGCTTCATCTCCTCGTTGATCTCTTTCGCGCGCACGTCCAGCGCGCCCCGGAACATGCCCGGAAAGCACAACACGTTGTTGATCTGGTTGGGATAGTCCGAGCGGCCCGTGGCCACGATGCGCGCATAGGGCGCCGCCTCCTCGGGCATGATCTCCGGCACCGGATTGGCCATGGCGAAGACGATCGGGTCCCGCCCCATCTTCTTGAGCGCCTCCACCGGGAACGTCCCCGGCCCCGACAGCCCCAGGAACATGTCCGCCCCTCGATCACGTCCATGATCCTGCCCTGCAGCATCCTGGGGTTGGTATGCTCGGCGAACCACTCCTTCATGAAGTTCATGTGGCCCGTGCGCCCCTTGTATATGGCGCCCTCGCGATCCAGGCCGATGATCTCCTTGACGCCGGCGTTCAGGAGAATCTTGGAGCAGGCGACGCCCGACGCGCCCACGCCCGAAACCACCACGCGCAGATCCTCGATTTTCTTGCCCACCAGCTTGAGCGCGTTCAGGAGTCCGGCCAAGACGACCACCGCCGTGCCGTGCTGATCGTCGTGAAACACCGGGATGTCCAACTCCTTCTTGAGCCGGTCCTCGATGGTGAAACAGCGGGGCGCGGAGATATCCTCCAGGTTGATGCCGCCGAAGGTGGGCGCGATCATCTTGCAGAACTTGATGATCTCCTCGGGGTCCTTGCTGTCCACGCACAGGGGGAAGGCGTCCACGCCCCCGAACTCCTTGAACAGCATGGCCTTGCCTTCCATGACGGGCATGGCGGCCTCGGGACCGATGTCGCCCAGGCCCAGCACTGCGGTTCCGTCGGAGACTACCGCGACCACGTTGTTCTTGATGGTCAGGTTGTAGGCCTTGTCCTTGTCCTCGGCGATGGCCATGCAGACGCGCGCCACTCCGGGGGTATAGGCGCGGGAGAGGGCCTCTCGCGTCTTGACGGGGATCTTGTTCTCGTCGCGGATGTTGCCGCCCAGATGCAGGAGAAAGGTCTTGTCCGACCAGCTGCGCAGCCGGACGCCCTTCATCTTGCGGATGGCGTCCAGCACGCGCTTGGCCTCCTCCTCGTTGCCGCAGTTCACGGTGACGTCGCGCGTCACCCAGTCGCGCGTCACGTGCACCACGTCGATGGCGCCCATCGAGACGCCCTGTTCGGCGATCACGTTGGTCAGCTTGGCGAAGTTGCCCTGAACGTTCTTGATGTCCACGCGGACCGTGAGACTGTGGCTGGAAACGGCATTGGGATCCATGAATCGCACCTCAAACGCGAAGGATGTCGTAAACGCGAGATTCTACCATTGCGGCGCGAAGTTGGGAACGAGGAAATCAGGTCGGGGGCGCGTTGGGGGGGGCGTCGTCAATTGCGCGCAGAGACGCTCGCAGTGACGCCGGCTTGGGACGGGCAAAATCGGCGCTGGTCCCGGCGGCTGTTCGGCGCCTCTCACAATATCCGCGTGCGCAGGCGGGAGAGGCGCGCGCGGCGGCGGTAGTTCCACTCGAAGAAGAGCGCGCCCAGGGCGCCGCACAGCGCGGCGAGGCTGAATGCGACCGCAGGAGACAGCACCACCTGCCAGCCGCGTTGCGCGGCGATCTGCGCCATGCCCAGCCCCGTCAGGCCCGCAAAGACGCCGACCAGGAGTTCCGCGCCCCAATGGCCCCCCTCGTACTCGCTGGGGCCTTCCCAGACCTCGACTTCCACGTCTTCTCCCGGTTCCAGGGGACGCCCGGTAGGTACGTGAAGCACCTTCAGGCGCCTGGGAATGGGACATCGCACCGGCCCACCGCATTTGTGGCAGCCTTTCTCCTGTTTGGCGCCGGCGGTCTGGATCAAGAGGACCTCGGCCAGTCCCTCGCGGCAGCGCAAGACGCGCCCGGCGATGATCATGTTTGCACGTCCCTCCTTTCTTTGCGACCGCGCAGCACGCTGCGCAACTACGGGTCCGTCGTGGTCAGGTTAGAAAAAGCGAGATATCGAGTCAACCGCACAGGGAGGGTCTGGAACGATCCCCGCCCAACCCGCTGCCAGGCCGCGATGATCGAGTCTGGACGACCGACTCCCGTCCGGCGCCCTTCATGAGAAGCGTAATTTTTGTTAAATCAGCAAGTTACGCTCGCGTACTGAAATTGTTGACGGACTAGGAGCGCTCCTCTAATATCCATTGGTGGTGGGGTCTGCTCCGCGCCCCGCCGGATGCTTGACTGATGCCCGAGAGAGTGAGGACTAACATGCAACGTCGTTTGGGCTTTACCTTAATCGAACTGCTGATCGTGGTGGCCATCATCGCCATTCTGGCGGCGATCGCCATCCCCAACTTCCTGCACGCGCAATTGCGCGCGCGCATCGCCCGCGTGGAAGAAGACATGCGCAACCTGGCCATCGCCATTGAGGCCTACCGCGTGGACCACCACGACTATCCCAAGTCCATCGGCTATGCCGTGGTGCAGGAATTGAACTGCGTGACCACGCCGGTACCGTACATCAAGCGACTGCCTTTGGACTTCTTCAAGCCGTGGGACACGTGCCCGCGGGACGTCGACCGCGACGGCCGTTGCGGCACGCCGGGGAGCTTCCTGGTCTCCTCGGCGAACGTCTACTACGACTTCATCCGCTTTAACACTGTCAACAGCACAGCGCCGGACGTCGATGATCCGAGATATTGGTTCCTTTTCAGCCTGGGGCCGGACAAGGACGAGGAGACGGGATACCTGCCGTTTCCGTTGACGCCGGCCAACGTCGCCAACCTGCGGTCGTGGACCTACGACCCAAGCAACGGTTTGCTTTCGGACGGCGAGATTTACCGGTTCGGGCCGTCGCCGCCGCCGGGGTATATGAAGAACAATTGAGTGAGAAGCAGGACGAGACTTGCGCAAACGGGGGAAGGGATACTTCCACCGTTCCGTTATTACATGTTCGGGGTTCCTGGACGCGCGACGCGCAACGGGACGCTGCGGCGGTCCGTGATCGCTGGGCTGCTGGACAAACGGCCTTGGGGGATGGTGGGCCCGGGTAGAGTCGAACTACCGACCTCACGCTTATCAGGCGTGCGCTCTAACCATCTGAGCTACGAGCCCGCCGCGCAGGAAAAACAACCTTGCCGCAATTCGGGGGCGCTGTCAAGACCCGGACGCGCGTGCTTGCAACCGTGAGGATCCACCGCTGCAAACCACGAGGACCTGTTCCAAGTCGCTGTCGCGGTTCCGGTAGAATTGAGCTGTCAATTCGACTCCAGGCTGGCGCGCGCCTCGCACATTACTGCGTGGAGAATGCGTCGCGGTTCCGGTAGAATTGAGCTGTCATTTCGACCGCACGCTCCTGTCATTTCGACCGCACGCTCCTGTCATTTCGACCGCAGGGAGAAATCTTTCCCGCCGTTACCCCGGGTCGCGTGCGCGGCAGAAGATTTCTCCCTGCGGTCGAATTGACAGCTGCGGTCGCAGTCCGTAACTCCCCCCTCAAGTAGGGGGGATCATGCGCCGGCTCAACCCGTGGCGCGGCCGGTCTTGCGCGCCCGCTCCTCCTGGACGTGCTGCAGCGCCTCCTCCTGGGTCGCGAACGCGGCGAAAACGTCCCCGATGTTGCAGACCTGCATCAGGTCCTTCAGATGCCCGTGCATGCCGCAGAGGGCCATCGTCCCCCCCGCGCGCACGATCTTGCTTTGCACCGCGAATAGCGTCGACAGCCCACTGCTGTCCGAGTAGGTTACCCCGGATACATCCAGCACCAGGTAGGGCTTGTCGCGGGGCACGGAGACCAGGATTTCGCGGTTCAGGTCGGCGATGCCGTCCAGAACCAGCTGGCCGGAGATTTCCACGACCGCCACGTCGTGCCGCGCGTGGCGCCGGAGATTGAAACTGCGTTCCAGACTCATCTGTGCTTTTCCCGGATGTGTAAGCTAGGGGCCATGCGCCGGTTCTTGCCTTAACGGACGGAGATTCTACACTATTGCCCGGACCAAGACAAAGCTTAAGTTACGTGAATCAAGTTTCGGCCGGTCAGGGCCTTCCGTGCGCCCCGGCAGGGCCGGGGCGGCCGCCGGTATTTCCGGGCGCACCGGTGCTGGCCCTTGACATGGCCGGCGACCGGGATTAAACTGAAGCCGGTTTTCGGCTTAATGGAGGAATGGGGGCGAATCGCTCCCGCCTCCGGCCCGACACGACAAGGAGGAAACCGCATGGCCGACAAGTCAGCCAGGCATGAGGACAACGTTCCCGGCAAGTACTACGTGGACAACACCTGCATCCTGTGCAGCGCCTGCGAGTCGATTGCGCCGGATTTCTTTAAAGTCTCCGAGAGCGGCGACCATGACGTGGTGTATCGCCAGCCCTCCACGCCCGAGGAGATCGAGGTTTGCGAGGAGGCGCTGGAGGCTTGTCCGGTCGAGTCCATCGGCAACGACGGCGACGAATGATGCTTTCGCCGCCCCTGGCGTGACGATGAAAGAGGCGGCCTCCGGGCCGCCTTTTTTGCGTTCGCACTTCGGCCCGCGAGACCGCTCGACCCGCCAAATTGCCCCTGCCTCCCCGTCCCCGGCGTGCTACCATGCGCCCCGTCATGTGCGGCATCTGCGGCTGGTATCACTATAGGAGCGGACGACCCGTCGATGGCGAGCTGCTGGCGGCGGCAACCCAGCGGCTGGCGCATCGCGGCCCGGACGACTCGGGACTTTTCATCGACGGCCCGCTCGGGTTGGGACATCGCCGGCTCTCCATCATCGATCCGGCCGGCGGCCATCAACCCATGACCACGCCCGACGGGCGCCTCACCATCGTCTTTAACGGCGAAATCTACAACCATCGCGACCTGCGCGCGCAACTGCAAAGCAAGGGCTGCGTGTACCGGACGCGCTCCGACACCGAAACCCTCCTCCATCTCTATCGCGAGTACGGGCTGGGCATGTTCGCGCATCTGAACGGCATGTGGGCGTTCGCCCTGTGGGACCGCGACGAGCGCGCGCTTCTTCTCTCGCGCGACCGGCTGGGGGAGAAGCCCCTGTATTACAGCCTGGCGGGCGGAACGCTGTCTTTTGCATCTGAACTCAAGGCGCTTCTGGCCCTGCCGTGGATCGGCCGACGCATCGACCCGCGCGCACTGGCGGAGTATTGCACCACGCTTTACGTGGGCGCGCCGCAGAGCATCCTAGAGGACGTACGGCAGCTCCTACCGGGGCAGTGTCTCTTGTTTCGCGACGGAAACGCGACCTTCAGACAGTATTGGAACGCCCTCGAACACCTGGACGAAACGCGCGACGATCGCTCGACCGCGGAGGCGAACATCCGCGAACTCTTGACTTCGTCGGTGAAGTACCGGTTGGAGAGCGACGTGCCGGTAGGCGCGTTCCTGTCGGGAGGCATCGACAGCACGCTGGTGGTCTCACTCATGCGGCGCCTGGTGGATGGCCCCGTCTCGACGTATTCCATCGGGTTCGTCGGCCCCGGACTGTTTGATGAATTGCCCCACGCGGAGGAGACGGCGCGACGACTGGGAACGGACCATCATACGTTCACCGTCGGACCGAGCGAGTTGCTTGACGCCCTGCCGGACATGATGACGCAGTTGGACGAACCCTTCGCCGATTCGTCCGCGCTACCCGTCTATTATGTCTCCAAGCTGGCGCGAACGCGCGTTAAGGTGATTTTGTCCGGCGACGGCGGCGACGAGGTCTTCGCCGGCTACAACAAGTATCTGGGCGAGTATTACTATCGACGTTTTCTGCGCATACCCCGTCCCCTGCGCGAGGGGGTGGTCGTGCCGCTCCTGCGCGCGCTGCCCGAGAGCCGCGCCACGCCGCTCTTGGAGCGCTTCCGGCAGACCAAGAAGCTCCTGCGCGGGCATGGCCGCGACGCCTTGGGCCGCTATCTTACTTGGCTGGAGCAATTTGACTCCGCCATGCGAAGCGAGCTCTTTTCCGACTCGCTCAAACGCGAGCTGGGCGACTATGATCCCACGGCGCCTCTGCGCCAGGCCTGGACGGCGGGAGCACGGCGCGATCCCCTCACCGCCGCGCTGGTCGCCGACCTCGTGCGCGGCCTGCCCGGCGACATGCTCACCAAAGTCGACCGCATGTCCATGCGCCACAACCTCGAAGTGCGTGTCCCCTTCCTGGATCATCGCCTGGTCGAGTACGCCCTCAGCCTGCCCGCCGAGTTCAAGCTGGACGGCCGAAACACCAAGGCCATTCTCAAGTCGGCCTTCCGCGACCTCCTGCCCGACGACCTTCTGCGCCGTCCCAAACACGGCTTCGACATTCCCATGGGCCACTGGCTCAAGCATGAGCTGCGCGACCTGGCCGAGGAGATGTTTTCAAGAAAGGCGGTCGAGAGCCGCGGCTGGTTCAATCCCGATTACGTCCAGCGTATCTGGCGTGAGCATCTTTCCAACAAGCGCGAACACAACCTCACGCTGTGGATTCTCATGGTATTTGAGATGTGGCAGCGAACCCACCTGTAGGGTGCGCATCGCGCACCGTCGCGCCGCGTTGGGACAGCCCCCAGTTCGGGCGCGGGACAGGCGCCTATTTCCAAAAACGCACGACCGCTTGGATGAAGGACGTCGCCGGAAGCGGGTGACTGTCCCAAGAACTCTCCCGGCTGCTACTGCGCCTGCTTTTTTCTAATCAGGTTCAGCGCGCCTCCGGCCTTGAACCACTCGATTTGCGCTGCGTTATAACTATGATTGAGCGCCACCCTGTCCGTCGTGCCGTCCTTGTGGTGCAGAATCATCGTCAGAGGCCGGCCGGGCGCGAAGGACGAGAGATCGACGATGTCGATCCGGTCGTCTTCCTGCACCTTGTCATAGTCCGACCTGTCGGCGAAAGTGAGCGCCAGCATTCCCTGCTTCTTGAGGTTGGTTTCGTGGATGCGGGCGAAGCTCTTCACGATCACGGCGCGCACGCCCAGATGCCGGGGCTCCATGGCGGCGTGCTCGCGGCTGCTGCCCTCGCCGTAATTCTCATCCCCCACGACCACGCTGCCGACCCCCGCCGCCTTGTAGGCGCGCTGCGTCGCGGGGACCGGACCGTACTCTCCCGTCAACTGGTTCTTCACGCAGTCGGTCTTGTCGTTGAAGGCATTGACTGCGCCGATGAACATGTTGTTGGAAATGTTGTCCAAGTGCCCGCGATAGCGCAGCCACGGCCCCGCCATGCTGATGTGGTCCGTGGTGCATTTGCCCTTGGCCTTGAGAAGCAGAACCATGTTGGTGAGGTCCCTGCCGTCCCAGGCGGGAAAGGGTTCCAGCAACTGCAGGCGCTCCGACTTGGGATCCACCTTGACCTCGACGGCGCTGCCATCCGCGGCCGGCGCCTGGTAACCCGCATCCTCGACGGCGAAGCCGCGCTTGGGCAGCTCGTCGCCCCGGGGTTCGGCGAGTTTCACCTTCCGGCCGCTGTCGGTCGTGAGCGCGTCAGTAAGCGGATTGAAGGTCAGATCGCCCGAAAGCGCCATGGCGGTGACGATTTCCGGCGAGGTCACGAAGGCGTGCGTGTTGGGATTGCCGTCGTTGCGCTTGCTGAAATTGCGATTGAAGGAAGTGAGGATGCTGTTCTTCTTGTCCTTCATCTCGGCGTGGCGGTCCCACTGGCCGATGCAGGGGCCGCAGGCGTTGGCGAGGACCACCCCGCCCATCTTCTGGAACGCGGCCAGTTGCCCGTCGCGCGCGATGGTGTAGCGCACCTGCTCGGAGCCGGGCGTCACAAGAAACTCACACTTCGCCGACAGCCCTTCTTGCGCCGCCTGTTTTGCCAATGACGCGGCACGATCCAGATCTTCATAAGATGCGTTGGTGCACGAACCGATCAACGCCGCAGAGAGCTCCGCCGGCCAGTTGTTCTCGCGGACCGCCTGCGCAAACTGTGAGATGGGCCAGGCCTTGTCGGGCGTGAAAGGACCGTTGATGTGCGGCTCCAGCGATGAGAGATCGATGTTGATCACCTGATCGAAGTATTGTTCGGGATTCTTCTCCACTTCGGGATCAGGCCGCAGATGCTCGGCGATGGCGTCGGCGAGATCGGCGACCGCGGCGCGGCCCGTGGCGCGCAGGTAGGCCGCCGCCTTGGCGTCGTAACCGAAGAGCGACGTGGTCGCCCCGATCTCCGCGCCCATGTTGCAGATGGTCGCCTTGCCGGTGCATGAAATGGTGGCCGCCCCCGGCCCGAAGTACTCGACGATGGCGCCCGTGCCGCCCTTGACGGTGAGAATGCCCGCAACCTTCAGGATCACGTCCTTGGGCGCCGTCCAACCCGACATCTTACCCGTAAGACGCACGCCGATAAGTTTGGGAAACTTCAGTTCCCAGGCCATGCCCGCCATCACGTCCACGGCGTCCGCGCCGCCCACGCCGATGGCGACCATCCCCAGCCCGCCCGCGTTGGGCGTGTGCGAATCGGTCCCGATCATCATCCCGCCCGGGAAGGCGTAGTTTTCAAGTATCACCTGATGGATGATGCCCGCGCCCGGCCTCCAGAAACCGATGCCGTACTTGTTGGAGACGGTGGACAGAAAGTCGAACACCTCGCGGTTCATGTCCAGCGACTTGGCGAGGTCGGCCTCCGCGCCGACTTTGGCGAGAATCAGATGGTCGCAATGGACGGTAGTAGGCACAGCGGTGCGCTTTTTCCCCGCGCTCATGAACTGCAGCAGCGCCATCTGCGCGGTGGCATCCTGCATGGCGACGCGGTCGGGGGCGAAATCGACGTAGGACTTGCCGCGTTCATACGCCTCTTTGGCCGGGCCGTCGTACAGGTGGCAGTAGAGAATCTTCTCCGCCAGCGTCATCGGACGTCCCACCGCCTTGCGCGCCGCGGCCGTGCGCTCCGGAATGCGGGAATAAACGCTCTTGATCATGTCCAGATCGAATAGCATGGTGAACCTCGCGGAATATGCGTTACCATCTCAAATGGGAATGATAACCCATTTGTGATATTGGTCAATCGGAGAAGGTGCGCAGATGTGGAACGGCAAGAATCAAGGCTGCCGCGCGCCGATCGTACCATTCGCGGCATGAAAGTCGCCACGAACCCACGCCCCAGTGATCGAGGGGAAATGAAGCTGTCATTCCGGCCGACGCCCCCTGTCATTTCGACCGACGCCCCCTGTCATTTCGACCGAAGGGAGAAATCTTCGGCGGTGTTTCCCGTCACCAGCGCAAAACGCCGGATTTCTCCCTTCGGTCGAAATGACAACTGCGGCGGCGGCTGCAGGTGATAGAGCCTGCCATGCGGCCAACGGTTGCTGCGCCGAGCACGCGGCGGCAAGCAGCCGCAGTCCACATAGAACCGCGGCAGCAAGCTGCCGCACTCCACACTACGCCAGCCGCTCCCGCACCGCCGCCCCCATCTGTCTCGTGCTCACCTGGCGGCAGCCGGGCTGCATGATGTCGCCCGTACGCAGGCCCGCGTCCAGCACCGCGTTGACGGCCTGCTCCAGCCGCCGCGCCTCGTGCTGCAGGTTAAACGAGTACTCCAGCATCATGCCGACCGTCAGCAGGGTCGCCAACGGGTTGGCCAATCCCTTGCCCGCGATGTCCGGCGCGCTGCCGTGAATCGGCTCGTAGAAGTTGATCCCCTTGCTGCCGATGCTGCCCGACGGCATCATGCCCAGCGAGCCGGAGAGTACCGAGGCCTCGTCGGAGAGAATGTCCCCGAACATGTTGGTGGTCACGATCACGTCAGAGCGATAGGATGCGTGATCAGGCGCATGGCGGCGGAATCGACCAGTTGATGGTCGAGGGCGACGTCGGGATAGATTCTTCCCACCTCGGCGACGGTTTCGCGCCAGAGGCGGGAGGTTTCCAGGACGTTGCTCTTGTCGATGGAGGTGACGCGATGGCGGCGGCGCTGGGCGGCCTGGAAGGCGACCTCGGCCACGCGCGTGATCTCGGCGGTGTTGTAATACTCGGTGTCCACGGCTTCCACCACGCCGTCGGGACGGGTGCGACGCTCGCGGGGAGCGCCGAAGTAGATGCCGGAGACCAGTTCGCGCACGAAGAGGATGTCCACGCCCTGCTCGACGATGTCCGCCCGCAGGGGGCAGCCGGCGCGCAACTGCGGCCAGACCTTGACGGGACGCAGGTTGGCGAAGCAGTCCAGTTCCTTGCGCAGGCGGAGGAGGGCTTTTTCGGGGCGCTTGTCCAACGGCAGGTCGTCCCACCTGGGACCGCCGACGGCGCCGAGCAGCACGGCATCGGAGGAGAGGCAGGCGGCCAGCGTCTCGTCGGTGAGGGGCGCGCCGTGCTTGTCGAGGGAGGCGCCGCCGACGGGCGATTCAATCAGCTCGAAGTCCATTTTGGCGTGTCTGGCGACCATCTCCAGAAGCAGGCGCGCTTCTTCGCATACTTCCGGGCCGATGCCGTCGCCGGGCAGGAAGGCAATTCGGGGCATGGGGGCGTCCTCCTGTGCAAATGGAGCACGATCCTAGCGCCCCGCTGCGGTGGCGTCAATGCGCGGGGGAGGAACAGAAGGCGAGGGACAGCCACCGATTTTCGGCGCAAGATGCTGGCAAGAGGAAAGGTCCTGTTCCGAAAATCAGTGCCTGTCGTTAAAACAGGCCGTGGCACAATCGTGAAAGAGAGGGAAACCGAGTCCTCGAGTAGCCGGTATTCCGGCGTATCGAGAGGACGGTCTCCATGTACCCAGTCCGCCCTCGGTGCTGCATCGGTATCTATTCGCCACGGGTGGGCCGAAGCCTCGTGAGAGGCTGTCCCTGGGGTGCAGCACAAGGGGCCCGCATGCGACACGTATGGGTCGCCGGCGTTACTTGACCGGTTTGAGTAGAATATAATCCAGCCCCATCATGTAGTTGGGCACGGCGCGCTCGTTCTTGCCCATGATCTTGGCCTGCAGCTTGTTGTCGCCGGCTACAAGATCAAACACGCCCAGCGAGGTCTCCGGCGTGTGCGTGACGCCGCGCCCGTAAAAGTCCAT
This sequence comes from bacterium, assembly GCA_015075175.1. GTDB lineage: Bacteria > Hinthialibacterota > Hinthialibacteria > H5-UNCL2 > H5-UNCL2 > H5-UNCL2. The sequence goes on along the minus strand of JABTUV010000018.1, from coordinate 21,996 downwards.
CGGAGCGCCCGCCGCCTGCCCGTTGATGGAAATCTGCATGATGCCGTAGTCCTGGGCCTTGGTGAAGACGGCGATGACCTCATACTTGCCCGCCTCCTCGACCGGCAACGCCAGCGTCAGCACGTCGCCCGGAGCCCCGTTCCGCCACCAGAGGTGCGCGCCGCGGCTCCACTCCAACGGGTCCAGCGGCTGCCGCTCGGTCACGCCTCCCGTCTTGTCCAGGACCGTCAACTCCTCGCCCTCCAGGGCGTCTTTCACGCGCTTGTGTCCGGGCAGCCCGGGCACGCGCAGATCCGCGGCGGTGACGGCCGGAAAATCATCCCGCGCGTCCGGTCCGGCGTACCAGTACGACACGACCGCCATACCGACCTGCGTCTCGGCCCAATGCCAGACTTCCATGTCGAACTTGAACGATTTCGTGAACGGAATGTCGTCAATGATGTGAAAGCGATTGACGCTGGTCTGGCCGTAGTTGGCCGGACCGTCGCAGCGCGGCTGGTTGTGGTAGGCGTGCGTGAACGGGTCCGGACAGCACCACGCATAGCCGTAATAATCCTCCGTGCCCGTGCCGAAGGTACTGGGGAACTTCTCGCCGTCCACGTAAATCTTTTCGTCGCCCTCGCCCCACCAGGCGGCGACGGGATTGGTGACATTGAGGCTGTCGCCGACGAACCTGCCTTGGCCGGTCGCGGCCAGATAGGTCCAGTCCTGGCGCGGGCGGGTGGGAATGGGATGCTCCATGCGCCACTTGGCGTGGAAGTACATGCTGCGATCCGTCCAGGGCCGCGCCTGCCGGCTCACCCGTCCCACGACCACCACGGGTTTTTCGGAATGATTGACCAACCGAAAGACGGCCTTGTCTTTAAAGGGCATGACCCAGTTGCAGTACATGCGGCCCTCCCACTCGACGCCCAGCGGCAGGCCGAAGTAGGGATTGAGGCCGGGCGCGGCGCCGAAGAAGTCGCCCAGCGGAGCCACGATGGAAGGCTCTTTCTGATCGTCGAACGTGACGGTGAGGAGCGTCTTGCGCAGCGCGACTTCGATGTCGTCGGCGTAAACGTTGACGGCCAGGCGCGCGATGGCGCCGCCCCCGGTGGTCGTATGCTCGCCGCTCATGCCGGCGGCCAAGACCAGGTGCAGCTCCTCCTCGCCCGCCAAAACTCCCGCCGGACGAAATTCCTCCGGCCTTTTCAGCGTTGCCGCAACCCGCTCAATCAATTGGCGGTGCGTTTCCACCTCGCCCGGTTTGAACGTCTCGACCGCCACGTCCTTGCCGTAGGTGCGATAGTTGATCTGGTAGTAAAAACGATTCTTGTCAGCGGTTACTTTGCAATGCTTGGCGTAGGGGATGGGCAGGTGGTTGTTCCAACCGCGCGAGCGGACGCCGGCGATGGGCGCCAGGTACGGCCAGTTCTTGCCGTTGAGCATGTCTTGCATGGGCATCTCGATGGCGGGCGTGTCGGAGCCGTCGAAGTAGAAGCGCACCACGCCGCCGTCGTTGGCGTTGGCGGACCAGAAACGCACGATGGCGCCCGGCCCCTCCGCGTCCATCATCACATACTCGGTGCGATCCCCGTGTTTCTCGGTGCGGATGAACTGCCCCGCGTCGCCGTTGGCGAACCAGTTCTCATCGGTAAGGACCGACGGATCGGTGGAACGGCGGTCGTAGCTGGAAGCCTGCGAACAGGTGTAGGGCGGATCGGGAAACTCCGCCAGCCGCGAGAGATCCGTCATCTCCGCGACCAGCGACTGGAACGTGATCGGGGCCGCTCCGGCGAAAGCAACCATGCTGAAGACGACCGCGACAGCGAGGATGCGAGAGAACTTGAACATGAGCCAACCTCCCAGGAGTAATCGGATAAAACCGCGTCGGAGGCTTATTTCATACTACCGCCGCGCCGACGTCAAGCGCGATCGGATGCGCCCCGGAGTTCAGGCTTCAGCCTGCAGTGGCAAACTGAAGTTTGTCTTCCGGGGACGCGAAAGGGCGGCAGCCGCCCCGAAGATTTCTCCCTGCGGTCGAAATGACAGCCTGCGGTCGAAATGACAGCCAGCGGTCGAAATGACAGCCAGCGGTCGAAATGACAGAAACGATTCTTGACGGTGGCGCTTATTTGAGCGATTCCCACTGGACCATCGGAACGCCGGTACTGCCGACGGCGATGGTCATACGGGCGTCCGCGGTACGCCCGAAGGGATTCTGGACGCGGAAAACCACGCCGCTGAGTCCCATCCTGTCCGGTTGCACCGTCGCCGAGACGGCGCCCCGCGCGGTCGTGGACACCTGCACGATTTCGGGGTTGCTCTGCCGCACCACGGTGAAGGTGAGGCTGTCCGCCATGGTACTGTTGTCGGTGACGAAATCATCCAGGTCCATGAGCGCGCCGTGGGTCCCCGAGTTCTGCGGCAGCGCGACCAGCGGCAAGGCGAACCACTGCGGGTCCACGCTGCCGGGATGCACCAACCGGCCGTCCAATTGCGCCAGCCCGATATCCGTCCTGCCCTGTCCCACCGCGTCCCCCGAAAACCACATCATCAAACCGCCGGGGGTGTCGAGAACCGAGGGGAAATTAGAGGCAAAGGCATTCCAAGTACCTGCGGCTCCATGCGTAAGCGCCATTCCAACCTTGGTCCAGTTCTCGCCGTCAAGAGACACGGCGACTCCGATTTGAGTCACAGCCGCGTAGTTCTGTGCGGTGTAATACATCTCAAACAATCCAGCGTCGTAACGGACCTCCGGCCCGTAAACCGACCATTCGTCGAAACTACCCGGGGTTCCGGGACTCAGGACAACGCCGCGCTTCTGCCAATTGATCCCATTGGTGGATGTCGCATAGCCAACGCGCAGGAAATTGGTGGGATTCCCAATGCTCGTGGGTCCGTTCCGGCCGTCGTACCACATGTGGAAAACTCCACCCACCTTGATCACACACGGATCGTTCATGGTGAAGTTGTCGAAAGCGCCGGGAACGCCACGGTTCAAAACCTGTTCCCGCGTAGTCCACTGAATCCCGTCGGTCGAATAGACGTGGCCAAAGGTCATGTTCGCGTTGACGTCGGCGCCAACGAACCACATGTGGTACTGTCCGTTATCCACTACGACTGTCGGGTCGGTCACGTACAATGCGTCAAATCCGCTCCCATCCCCCGCCAGCAGCGGCGGCCCGGCCACCTTGTTCCACGTGATCCCGTCTTCCGAGGTGGCGTGGCGAATCTGGATCGACGCCAGCGTGCCGCCGTGCGCCATGTAGTACATCCGGAGCTCATTGCCTACCCGGATCACACAGGGGCGGCCGGCCGCCGTGTCATCCGGCGTCCCATCCGGCCCTCGCAAGAGTACCGGGTTGCCCGGATACTCGACGAATCGAAGCGGCGCCGCGACGGCCATTGTGCAGGCCATTAGTGCTACGAGAATCTGGGTGAGTAACATATTGGCAGGATACCAGCGACGGATCATGGTCGTCTCTCAACCTCCACACAAGGGTATGCCTTCGGTTACGAAAAAAGCATCGCACCTTTCCCGTCTTGGCCATAGAGATTTTTGCGACCCACGTGACTGCCGCACAGGTCGTCCCCGAAAACGGTACCGCGTGGAGGGCAGCCCTCTCGCCCGCCCTGAGACTGATTCTTAATCCGCATGTCACCGACAACCCGAGTCGCAAGACCGCTCAGCCGCGTGCCACCACCAATCCCCCGTGCACCCTGTCATTCAATCCCCTGTGCTCGTGTCATTTCGACCGGAGGGAGAAATCTTCCCCGCCGTACTGGGAGGCCTTGCAAGCACCCGGAGATTTCTCCCTTCGGTCGAAATGACAGCTAGCGGTCGAAATGACAGGGTGGAGAGCGGTGCATGGGGGCAGGATTTCTCCCTGCGGTCGAAATGACAGCTAGCGGTCGAAATGACAGCTAGCGGTTGAAATGACCGTCTCTTGGCGACGGCGGAAACTCATTCCTCGCCACGCACCAGGTCCTCGTAGGTCTCGCGCGCACGCACCAGCCGCCAGCGGTCGCCCTCAATGAGAATCTCGCAGGGTCGCGGATGGTCGTTATAATTGGAGGCCATGCAGAACCCATAAGCCCCCGCGCATAGAATAGCCAAAACGTCGCCGCGACGCGGCTGGGGCAGATGCCGGTTGCGCGCCAGTACGTCCGTGGACTCACAGATCGGTCCCTCCACGTCGACCAACTGGGGCGGGCGGTTGTTCTCCCGGAGTGGCAGGATGGGATGGTAGGCATCGTAGATGCTGGGGCGGATCAGGTCGGTCATGCCCGCATCCATCATGACGAAGTTCTTGCAGTCGTTGGACTTGGTGTAAAGCACGCGCGACAGGAGCACGCCTGCATGGCCGACCAGCGAGCGGCCCGGCTCCATGATGAGCGTGACGTCGCGGTCGCCCACGATGGCGCACAAGTCGGCCACGAACGCGCCGATCTCCGGCGGCTGCTCGTCGTGGTAAGTGATGCCGAGACCGCCGCCCAGCGACAGATACCGGATGACCACCCCTTCGGCGCGAAGCTTGTCCAGCAGCGCGCACAACCGCTCGCAGGCGTCGTGGTGCGGGCGGCGGCTGGTGATCTGGCTGCCGATGTGCGCCTGGATGCCCACCACGGACAGGCGCGGATCGCGCGCCGCATCCAGATACAGATCGTGCACCTCGGCCACGTCGATGCCGAACTTGTTGGTCTTCATGCCGGTCGTGATCTTGGGATGGGTTCCCGGATCGATGTCCGGATTGACGCGCAGGGCGATGCGGGCGACCTTTCCCAGGCGGCCGGCGATGTCGGCGATCACGGAGAGTTCCTGCGCCGACTCGACGTTGAACATGAGGATGCCGGCGGTGAGCGCCTCCTCGATTTCCCGGTCGGTCTTGGAGACGCCGGAGAAGATGATGCGGTCCGCGGGCACGCCGGCGCGGCGCGCGCGGTAGAGCTCGCCGCCGGAGACGATGTCCAGCCCCGCCCCCAGCTCCGCCAGGATGCGCAGGAGGGCGAGGTTGCCGTTGGCCTTCATGGCATAGCACACAAGATGCGGCCGCCCCTCCAGGGCTTGCTCGTAAGCCCGATAGTTGTCGCACAGGACGCGCCGCGAGTAAATGTAAGCGGGCGTGCCGCACGCCTCCGCCAGTTGCGACAGGCGTACGTCCTCGAAGTGGAGCTCGCCCCAGCGATACTCCAGCGCCGGCCATCGCAGAGCTTCTATCGTCGTCATCCCGTCTTTTCCACTCCCTTAAGCTAAGCTGCGCCCGACAGCATCCGCGCGGCGCTCTTCAGGCGGTTCTTGTTCTTCTTGATGTTCAGGAGGTTGACCGCCTTGTTGAAGGCGCCGCCCGACCGGAGGTTGCAGTCGAACACCAGCCGCTCCGGCCGGTCCACTCCCAGCGTCGACAAGAGGTTGCGATAGTGGTTGAGCAGCTTGCCGCGCTCCCAGCTGATGTAACTGCGCTCCATGTTGCCGCTCATGCCCTCGGTCGTAAAACAGCTCTTGATGTAGCTGCAGAAGGTGTTGTTGGCCTTGGTGTATTCGAGCAGCTGCACGGCGAAACAGGCGGGCAGGACGGTGACAAGGCCTCGCGCTGAGGGCCGTTCCAGCGCAACATGCGCTCCAGGGCGTCGTGCGCGGTCCAGCGGTCCACGAACACGAGATGAACGACTCGGTCGCCACCAGCGCGCGGTAGGGAGCGGGGTCCTCCATCTCTATGTTGACCACCAGCGCGCGGGCGAAGAAGGCGTCCAGCCTGGCGATGATCTCAAACAGCGGATGAAGCACTCGCGCCAGGTTCATGAGCATCCGGAGCGCTCCAGTCCCATCTCGAACCAACCGCGCCAGCTTTGCGATGTCCGCGTCCAGCCGGTCCCAGGCGGGCGCGGAGGGGCGGCGCAGAATCTCCTTGACCACCTCCAGAAGGCGCGAAAACTGGGCCAATCGGCCCAGAAACGCCCGCGTATCAACCTGCCGCTCGACCTCGGCGGTCCAAAATGACTCCAGGTAGCCGGTTGACAGGAGGTCCTGCACGCGGCTGATGTTGAAGAAGCGGATTTCGCTCTCGCGCGTCGCCACGCCCGAGATTTCGTCTCCGTAGATGCGCTGCGGTCGGATGAGACAGTCCAGCTTGGGCAGGTTCTCCAGGAGAAAGCGGTCGATGGAGAGGAACTCGGGCGACAGGATGTTGCGGGTCCCCACGATGCGGAGGACCTCGTCGAATTTCTGGTTGCGGGAGTTGACCGTCTCTTCGTCGTAGACGGCGACCAGGCGGCGGGGCGAGACCGGCCAGTCCCGCGGATCGCTGTCCAGGTAGACGGCGTAGAGGCCCGCCAGCCGCCGCGATTCGCGCCGGAGGTCGGCGATCAGCCGCTCCACCTCGCCCGCGTCCACCTCGACCGGCTCGTTGTAGAAGCTGTACTCCTCGCGCTCCGTGCGCCGCAGCACGGCCAGGAACCTGTCGCGGTCCAGAGTCCGCTTCTCGACTGGGGCGGCGCGGAGTTCGTTCATCGGGTTTGACTAATACCACAAGCCGCCGGGAGCGTCGAGGGGGGCTGATCCGGCGAAAAGACGTTCTCCTTCCAGCGGTCGCTTGCGTTGCCGCACGGCCTGTCCTACGTTCTAACCCCAAAGCCATCCGAGGGGAGCGGAAGATGCGGATCCTACTGGTAGCCTTGCTCTTGACGGCGGCGGCGGGCGCGGGGCTGTACGGCTACAGCCACTACCAGGGTTTGGAGCGGACGCGGCAGGAGGCGCTGGGGCGGCAGTGCTCGGAGCGCCTGGCGGCCCTCCGAGAGGCTGCCGAGCGCTACGCCCTCGCAAGCCAAGCGGGCGCGGAGGCGGCTTGGCCCCAAGGCGGTCCGGCTGCCGCTCTGGCGCCCTACCTCGTGGGCCTCGATCCGGCTGCCGGCTGTCCGGCCGGAGGCGATTATCGTTTCCCTCCCACCGTCACCGACAAGGACGGGCGCATCCTGCCGCCCGCCTGCCCGCATGAGTCCGAAACCATCGGCAAGTCAGAGCTTCCCAACGGCCGGCGCGGTCTGCACGTGCTCCCGCCCTAGCGTGCCGGCACGGAACAGTCGCCGATTGTCCAGTCTCTCCCCCACACCGAGCGAAGGTCTCCGTGGAAAATCGGCGCCTGCTCCCAATAATGGGCCCTGCCTGAGTTGCGAAAGAAAGAAAAACCGAGTCCTCGAGTAGCCGGTACTCCGGCGTATCGAGAGGACGCCCTCGACGCGCCCAACCCGCCTTCGGAGCGGCCTCGGTTCTTGTCCTTTACGGGTGAGGCAAGACCTCATGAGGGACTGCCCCCCGCTGAAGGCGGCCTGCCAGCACTCACACCGTCCTCTCGATACGCGGCCCGAAGCGACATCTCGCATCAAAATAGAGCTCGTCGGGCCGCTACTGCCGGACTCGGTTCTTCTTTTTCTGAAATACATTCCACGGGCACACTGTTTTTTTCCAGCAGAACACGCAAATGTAAGCCGCGTCCTCGACTCGCCCCCTTCGTGCACAGAATCCGAGCCGTGTCCTCGAGTAGGCCCCGCCGCGGCGCCTTCGTGAGAGGCACAACCTTCCTTCGGGGCCGTCCCTCGATACGCTTCGCTACTCGGGAGAGCTACCGAGAGGCCACGGCGGCTCGAAACCGGCCGCCCCCGCCGACAACGCTTGCATCCCACGCCCGCTCCTGTACCATGCGGCAGCAGTCCGCAACCATGACGGAAACCATGCCGCCCTTGCACGACCGCCGCTTGCCCGCCCAAGTCCCGCTCCTCCTTGCATGGAGCCGGTGGCTCGTTCCCGTCCTCGTGGTGGTTCTGATCGTGGCCTGGGCGGCGGGCAAGCGCCACGCGCCCTTCACCCCCCGCACCGACAACACCCTGCGCCGCTGGCTGGGCGCCGACCCCGACTACCTCAATCCCCTCCTGCGCACCAGCGCCGACGCTTCCTACGTGCAGGATTATTACAACCACAATCTCCTGGAATGGGACTATCGCCACAACCGGCTCATTCCCCGCCTGATCACGCACTACGAAATTTCCCCCGATGGACTGGACTACACGCTGTATCTGAGAAAGGACGTGCGCTGGCACGACGGGGAACGCTTCGACGCGGACGACGTGCTGTTCTCGTTCCGCAAGTCGATGGAGCTGGACGTTCCCGGATACGCCCGCAGCGGATACGTGGACGGCTGGATCGCGGAGACCCTGCCCCCCGACAACGGCGACGGGCGCGTGGAGGCGGAAGAGTACCTGGCGATCGACTGGGAGGCGCTGCCGGAGTTGTCGCAGCCGGCGGTCATGGACGGCACGCCGGAGACGGAGGCGGCGTTGCTGGCGGAGGAGAGCGGGCTGGCCCTGTGGGCGGCGCGCCGGGACGGTCGGTTGTACCTGTCCGCGAACCGGAAACCCCTCCACGACCTGGTCGTCTTTCTGGCGCGCGAGCCGGGCGAGTCGGTCGCCTACAGTCCCTCCAGCCGGGTGGCGCGCTGGGACGCGGTCCTTTTCGTCGACAGCGGCAACCGTTATCCCTTCTCCGACGGCTGGCACGCGACCGGCCCCCAGTCCCCGGCCGGCGCCACGTTCGCCGTAAGCGAGAACGCCGTGGAGGGGATGGTCCAGCTCTCCCAGCTCTTTCCCGAAACGACCCATTTCAAGCTGATCGCCTGCCACGTGGACGACGTGAGACTGGAGAAACTGGACGACTTCACGCTGCGCTGGCACTATCCGCGGCGCATTTACACCAACCTTCAGAATTGCGCCGATCTGCGGCTGGTCGCCGAACACTACTACGGCGACTTTTCCGGTCCTCTGGCCGAGCATCCGCGCCGCGATGCGCCGCTGGGCACGGGACCCTACCGCTTCGTCTCCTGGGAGCGCCACACCCGCGTGATCCTGGAGCGCTGGGACGACTACTGGGGAGAAGTGAAACCCTCCATCCAACGCGTGGAGTTCAAGATCATCACCGACCCGGTGGTGGCATTCCAGGCTTTCCGCAAGGGCGACGTGGACGCGATGTCCTTGGGCAACCCCTGGACCTTCTGGCGGGCGGTCGCGCGAGAGGACTTCCAACGCCACTTCTACACGCGCACGTTCTTCAGTCCCGGTTACGTGTACATCGCCTGGAACAACCGGCGTTCGTTCTTCTCCGACCCGCGCTGCCGACGGGCCATGTCGTACCTCTTCGACGCGGAGGACGCGGTCCGGCACATCTATCTCGGCTACGCGCGGCCGATCACGGGGCCGGCGTTCTTCAAGGAACCGGGCTACGACGACTGCCTGCCGCCGTACCGCTACGACGTGGAGCGGGCACGGGCGCTCCTGGACGAAGCGGGCTGGATCGACCGGGACGGCGACGGCGTCCGCGAAAAAGACCTGAACAACGACGGGATGATCCAGCGGGAGCCGCTGGACGGCGATCCCGACCGGCGCGAGGTGTTCGAGTTCGACGTGCTCGTGTCGGGCGCGGCGGACGCCCAGAACAACTGGGCGGCCCTCACCATGGTCCGTAATTGCGAGAAGGTCGGCGTGCGCTGCCGCGTCCGCAACGTCGAGTTCGCCCTCTGGCTGGACTGGGTCAAGAAGCGCAACTACGACGCCTCCTTCGGCCAGTGGCTGCTCGGCTTCGAGTCCGATCCCTACGAGTGGTTCCATAGCTCGCAGACCCTGGACGGCTTCAACCGCGAGCAGTACGCCGATCCCGACGCGGACCGGCTCCTGGAGGCGGCGCGTGCGGAACTGGACCCGGAAAAGCGCGCAGAGCTCTTCCGGATCGTGCATCGCAAGCTGTGGGAGGATCAACCCTACACGTTTCTCCTCTCGCCGCAGCGGCTCTGGGTCTTCAACCGCAGGGTGAAGGACGCGACGGCTTATGATCTCTTTTTCGACGTGCTGGAGTGGCGGTTGGGTAGGCCGGAAGATGAGCCGTAGTGTCGGCATCCTGCCGACACTTGGCGCGCCATCAGGGACCTGGAGGTCCCCGAGACCGGTGACCGGCAGGTCGCCGTTACGGAGCCGTCGGCGGTCGAGGGGTTTTTTGTGCGGCGGGGACGATTACCGTTGAATTCGACTAAAATCCCGTTATATAGAGAACATCCCGCCGGAACCACTTCGGAGGAAAAGACGAGATGGCTCTTTTTTGCACCCTCTGTCTTTTGCCGTGCCTCGTGGTCGCGCTTGCGTTCGTGATGGGACGGTGGTTGCGCAGCATCCAACCGTGGCGCATCCTGCCTCTTCGCGGTCCCTCCTCACCCCCGACCTGCAAAACCTACGTGGACGGAGGAGCGCATGAATGCCTCTGGAAGCGCTCCGGACCGCATCCATGCGGCCTGAACTGCCGCCTGGAGATCTGCCGGTTGGAGGAGGCGTGTTCGGCGGGAATGGTCCTCCGGCCCAAACCTGCTTGGGGACGCGATACGTTGGTGGTGCGGCCCTATCCGCAAGCAGGATGAGTTGATAACGCGACTCAGTCCGTACAATCTGCACTTGCTCGTACTCGTAGTTGCGTAGCGCCGTGCCCCGAGTAGACCGGAGGCCGTATCGAGGGGTGCTGCGCGCCGCCCCCAGCTGCCGCACTCCAATTGACTCTTCACAAACGGCACTGGTAGTAAAACGCCGGCGGGACGTTGAGCCACACCGGCCCGGACAACTTCACATAGGAAAACTGCCGCAACAACGTCTGGCGGAACCGCTGCGCCGCCGGCAGGACCATCCCCTGGATGTAACCGTAACTGACAAACTGGCCTCCCGGCTTCAGCACCGACAGGAAGGCTCCCATCAGCTCGTCCTGCAGTTCCGGTTTGAACGAAGCCCAGGGAAGGCCGGAAATGATGGCATCGACCTGCCGGGAGCCATGCTCCGCTACGATGCGGGGCACGTTGACGGCCGAATCCACGTAGAGCGTCACATCCGGGTGCCGCTGGCGGAAGATCGCCGCCAGGTGGGGATTGATCTCGACAGCGAAGAAGTCGGTTCGCGGCGACAGCAGGGGCAGAACGTGGTCGGTGAAGATGCCCGTCCCCGGCCCGACCTCGACCACCAGCCGGGCGCTGTCCAGCTCCAGGCCGCTGACCACGGCGCGGGCCAGGAATCGGGAACTGGGAAGCAGTGCGCCAATGGCGGCGGGACGGACCAGGAACTGCCGGAAAAAGGCAAGGTTATCGCGCATTCGAGACATGCGTGGGATACTCCGAGAAAACCGGGATGTGCGGTCGGGGCGCGCGGTGGGGGTGCAACGCGCGGCTTTGACCAGAAGCCGAAACTCTAGACGTTCAAGGACCTTTCGGCAAGGGGTCTTTTGGACCACGCTTCTTTGCCTCCCCGCCGTGGACGATCCTTATGCCGGGCCCAAGAGCTTGAGGGCGGCGGCCTCGTCCAGCACGGGCACGCCCAGCTCCTGCGCCTTGGCCAGTTTGCTGCCCGCCTCCTCGCCCGCGATCACGTAGTCGGTCTTTCTTGAGACGCTGCCGGTGACACGGCCGCCGGCGGCCTGCACTTTCGCCGTCATCTCCTCGCGGGTGAAATGCGGCAGGGTTCCCGTGAGGACAAAAGTCTTGCCGGCCACCCCTGCGCGCAAGGTTCTGGCCTTCTCCCGTTTGGGGATTTGGGTATTCAGGCCGAGATCGGCCAATTCACGCAGCATCGCCCGCTGCCGGCGGTCGGCGAAGAAGCGCGCCACGCTGCCCGCCACCACCGGCCCCACGCCCTCGATGGCGGACAACTCCCCCTCTGACTTGTCCGGCAGCTCGAGGAGATCGCGCTCCAAGTGGTCGCAGATCAGCCTGGCCACGACCGCCCCCACGTGGCGGATGCCCAGACCGAAGAGCAGTCGCGCCGGCTCGCGCTGCTTGCTGGCTTCCAACCCGTCCAGCACGTTCTGTGCGCTCTTGTCGCCCATGCGCTCCAACGCCGCCAGCTCGGCGTGTTTCAGGCGGTAGAGATCGGGGATGGAGTGGACCAACCCGCTGGACACCAGTTGTTCGACCAGGGCCGTCCCCAGGCCCTCGATGTCCATGGCGTTGCGGGAGGCGAAGTGGCGGATGCGCAGGCGTATCTGCGGCGGGCAGGCGGGATTGTGGCAGCGCGAGACCGCCTCGCCCTCGGGCCGTTCCAAGGGTCCGCCACAGGCCGGACACCGGTCCGGCATGACGAACGGCCTGGCCCCTCTGGGCCGCTCGGAAACCACGGCCTCAACGACTTTGGGGATCACGTCGCCGCCCTTCTCGATCACCACCAGGTCGCCGATGCGCAGGTCGCGGCGCTTGATCTCATCTTCGTTGTGCAGGGTCGCCCGCTTCACGGTCGTGCCGGCCAGGAGCACGGGGGCCAGTTCGGCGACCGGCGTAATCGCGCCGGTGCGACCGACTTGCAGCGTGATGCCCAACAGTCTCGTCTGCGCCTGCCGCGCCGCGTACTTGTAGGCCATCACCCAACGCGGACTCTTGGCGGTACTGCCCAGCCGCTCCCGCTGCGCGAACGAGTTGATCTTGACGACCACGCCGTCGATGTCGTAAGCCAACTGGTCGCGCCGCTGGCGCCATTCCTCGATCAGCCCAAGGACAGCGTCCAGGTCGCGCGCGACCTTCCAGCCCTCGACCACGGGCAGGCCCAGCCGGTCCATGAGACGCAGCATCTCCGCGTGGGTCGCCGGCGCATCGCCTTCGAGATGACCCGTCGAGTGGATGGCGATGCGCAGGGGACGGCGGGCGACCCACGCGGGTCCAGCGTTTCAGCGAGCCGGAGGTGGCGTTGCGGGGATTGGCGAAGAGGTCCAGGCTCGCCTCCTCGCGCCGCTCGTTGAGACGCGCAAAGCCGGCCCGCTCCATGTAGACCTCGCCGCGCGCCTCCAGGTAGGTGAGTCCCGCCGCTTGCATGTCCAGCCGCAGCGGCAGGCGGCGGATGGTCTTGAGATTCTCCGTGATGTCGTCGCCCATGCGTCCGTCGCCGCGCGTCACGCCGAAGCCAGCGACCCGTTCCGGTAGTGCACCGCGACCGCCACCCCGTCGATCTTGGGCTCACGCAGTACTCGTAGCGCTGGTCCCCAGCGCTTCCTGACGCGCTCGTCGAGCTCGCGCAACTCCCCTCGTTGTACGTGTTGCCGATGGAGGCATGGGGAATGCGATGCTGGCGCGACACGAACGCCTCCAGCGGCCGGCCCCCCACGCGCTGCGTGGGCGAGTCGGGATCGGCGTACTCGGGGTACTGCGCCTCCAGCGCCACCAGTTCGGCCATGAGCGCGTCGTACTCCTCGTCGCTGATCTCCGGCCGGTCCGCCACGTAATACAGCTCGTCATGGCGTTTGATCTCGCGGCGGAGTTGCTCTATTCTGGACCTCGGATCGGAAATGATGTGCACCTCGCGCGTTGGGATGGCGTAATTATAGTCATGCGGGCGCGTTGATTCCAGAGGGGACGCAACCTATCGGGTGCCGCCCTTTTGTACTCAAGAGGGTGAACGTGCCGGGATGCAGGCTGAAGCCTGTACTCCACCGAGCGCCGCCCTTTTGTACTCGAAAGGGCGCATCGGCGGGCGGGGTTGACTCCAGAAAGGTTTGTTCATGGCCCAAAAACGCGGTATCTCACCCTGGATGCTCATCCTGCCGGTCGCGTGCCTCATCGGGGGCGTGGCGGCGGTGTATTGGTCCGCTCCCTGGCGACAGCCGGAACCGGCGGCGATTCCCAAGGCGACGCCCATCGCCCAGCTGGGAGAAGGGGCCTCGGCGCCCGCGCCGCTCGCCCTGCCGCCCGTGGCGCCGCGCGCGGCGGATCGCGGCGATCCCCACGCGCAACTTGCCGGACTCGTGATCGACGGGGACCTCGCCCCCGTGTCCAACGTTCCGCTCTGCGTGTTCGGCCCCACGGGAATCGCGGACGCGACGGCCATTTCGTCCACTACCGGCGCGTACCGTTTCGACAGTCTCCTGCCGGGACCCTGCCGGCTGGTAGTCGAGGCGACGGGCTATGCGCGAACCGGCCTGGCGGGCTTGAACCTCTTGGCGGGCGCGACGCTCTCCGATGCTACCGTGTTGCTCCTGCCGGAAGCGCCCATCCGGGGGCAGGTGCGGGCTAATCTCTCCGGCGAACCCCTGTCCGGCGCGCGCATCACCGCCACGCTGTATGCCATCGACCAGAAGTTGATCCCGCTCGTGGCCGAATTCCATCAATCCATCACGGCGATCGCCGACGCCAGCGGCTATTTCGTGCTGGCCGGGCTGTGGCCGCGCGTGCACTACGATCTGGTGGCGGAAGCCAGCGGCTTCGTGCGCGGCCGGAAGACGCAGGTGGGTTCGGGCACGGCGGGCGTGGATTTCGTACTCAGCCGGGGCGGCGCCATTTCCGGCGTCGCGCTGCAGGCGGAGACCGGCCAGCCGGCGCCCCGCGCCATCATATCCGCCCATCGCCTGGAACGCTCTTCGTATGCGGTTACCGCCGACGCCGACGGCCGCTTCTTCCTGTCCGGCCTTCCCCGCGGAGAATATCGACTCGACGCCGTATGGGGCGATTCCTTCATGCTCCCCCATCCCGATCTGGAGCGGCTTCAGGTGGAAGTGGGCCGGGAAGTGACGGGAGTCACGGTGGAATTGCAGAAGGGTGGCAGCCTGGCGGGGCGCGTGCTGGACAGGCGCAAAGAGTCGCCGGTCTCCGGCGCCGTGCTGGAACTCACGAGCGCCTGGGGCCGGACGCAGGTGGAGTCCGACGCGGCCGGCCGCTTCCGGTTCCCCGCCCTGCGCGAGGGCGCCTACCAGTTGGCGGTCGCCGCGCCGGCCTACGCCGCCACGCGCGCTTTGTCCGCATCGCCGGCGGGACGGAGGTGCAGCGCGATCTCTACCTGTCCGGCGGCGACGCCATCGCCGGATTCGTCAGGACCAGGTCCGGCAGCCCGGTCCAGGGAGCGCGGGTGCAATATGGACGGGCGCGCCTCGATGACGCGCGCGCGGCGATGATGGGCTTCCCAGAGGACTATCGCGCCGAGGCCATTACCAGCGCGACCGGCTACTTCCGCCATCAACCGCTGGAGTACGGCGTCTACGACCTTCTCGTCACGGCCACGGACTACGCGCCCGGCCGGCTTTCCGGCATCGAGACGGGCGACGAGGAGGTCGAAATCACGCTGTCGACGGGGGGCGGCATCGCCGGCAGCGTCACCAGCGTGACCGGTGAGCCGCTTCCTAACGCGCGCGTCACCGTCGGCGGGGCGGGGGGGCTGCTCAATGACCGGCAGTTGCGCGGAGGGCAGACGTACACGAATGCGGCGGGAGAGTATCGCGTGGATTATCTGGAGCCCGGCCCGTACATCGTAAGCGTGGAGCTGCCGCAGCGGCGCCGGAGCGCGCCGGAACGAGGGGACGCCGGGGAGCGGCGCGAGGGCGACGCGCGACCGCCGCAACCAGGCGGCGACGCCGCTCCAGCCGGGGCGCAACGGTTCATGGTCCCGCAAGCCGCCAACCTGCAACTGGCACCCCGGACCGCCCTGGGCGAAGGCATGGCGCTGCCCTTGGCGCAGGCCGCTTCACCGCTACCCGGAGAACGGCGCGGCGGTCCCGGGCCGGCCGGCGCCGGCGGGCCTCTCGGCAGCGCCGAGATGCGCACCCGCCAACTGGTGGTCGTGAAAGAGGGCGAGGTCGCCGTCTGCCACTTCGGCGCCCGCGATTGCGTCACCCTCAAGGGCACGGTGATGAAGCGCAACCAACCCGTGCCCGATGTCTGGATCGGCCTGTCGGAGGGCGAGATCGCCGACATCGGCGACGTTCGCCGCTTCGGCGTCGCCCATACGCGCACCGACGCGGAGGGCAAGTTCCAACTGCTGGGGCTTGCGCCGGGCGGCCGCTACTTCGTCCATGCGGCGCGCAATCTTGAGAGCGTGCCGGTGAGCGAGCCGGTCGAGATGCCGCAGTCGGGCGAGCGGACGGTGACCCTCAAGCTGCCGGAGGGCGGCGTCCGCGGCGTGGTCGTAGACGAGAACGGCCAACCGGTACGCGGGGCGGTCGTGGCGCTCGAGCCGGCCTCCGAGTCGGCCTTCCAGCAACCGGTCGAGGGCGGAGATGGGGCGGGCCGGCGTGCCGACCCGCCGGCGCGACTACCGACCGCCAGGGAGTCTCCAGATCGACGAGTTCGCCCGGCGCCTATCTCGCGCGCGCCATTTACGAACGGCGCACCGCCGTCGCTCCTCTCGAGGTACGCGGCGACCGCACGGCCGAGCTGCGCATCGCCCTCTCCCCGTCGGGAACGCTGACAGGCTTCATCTCCGGCATGGGTCTGGGCGAGGACTCGCGCGTCAATGCGCTTTTTATTTTACGCGACCGCGACAGCGGCGCCACCCTGACGCAGCTGGGTCCTCGCAGCTTGGCGGGCGGCGAGTACAAGCTGGAGAACGTGACACCCGGACGCTATGACGTGACCTGCATGGTGCACTTGCCCGACGGTGTGGTGGCGCCGAGCGAGGAGACGGGAGTCGTGATCCGCGCGGGCGAGCCCACGCGCCGCAATTTCGTCCTGTCGCCCGGCGTGGTGGTCCGGCTCACCATGGTCGATGAAACCGGCTCGCCGCTGCGCGACGCCCAAGTCGAGGTGCGCGACGCCTACGGCAATCCCACCTCGCGCGGCGTGGTCGTCCTGACCCGCGCACACAACACGTGGAGCGCCGGCTTCGCGCGCCGGCACTATACGCTCTGGATTCGCAAGCCCGGCTACCGCCCCGCGCAGGTCCCGCTCGACCTGTCGGAGAGCGACGCGACCGTCTGGCGGCACGTGGTTTTGGTGAACGACAAGGTCGACCTGCGAACTCCGTGAAAAGCTGCGCCGCGCCGTCGTTGCAACCGCCATGCAGCCATGGACGGTCCGTCTCGCCGCCTCCCGGTCCGCATCGGAAACCAATTCCATTGATCCTGAGCTTCGTCCAGGCCAGAATGCCATCCATGTCGGAGGAAACGAGCTTTCGTGAGCGTGTCGCTGGGAGACCTCGGTTCATGTTCGGAATTCACGGACAGGGAATGCACGGATGACGCGAAGCCTTCAATTTCGGACGGTCGTAATCGGCTGGCTGGCGTGGAGCCTCCCCTGGACGGCAGGGGCGCTGGTGATCGAGGCCGAAGAGGCGAGCGTCCGCACCATCGGGGCGGAAGCGACGCCCGGCATCTGGAACCTGTGGTCGGCGGGCGAGGTGGGCGATTACGTGCATATTGAGGCAGCCGGCGAGTACGTGTTGAAGGTGCGAGCCTACGGTTCGCCGGCGGAGGGCCAGTGGCCGCGGATGAGGGTTTCAGTCGACGGGGAGGCGCGCGGAGAGACAACGGTCGAGTCGGCCCGGGCGCGCGATTACACGTTCCAGATTGCGCTCGAACCGGGCGTCTTCCGGCTGGCCGTTTCGTTTCTCAATGACGCCAGGACCGACTCGGAGGACCGCAATCTTTATCTGGACCGGATTGAAATCACGGCCCAACGGAGACATGCGACGGTCAGCCGGGGCGACGCGGAGCGCTGGCAGGCGAGCCGCCGGGCGCGCGAGGACGCAGCCGAGGCGATGACCCTGGCGAAGGCGGCCGAATCGACCGAGCAACACCGCAAGCGCGATGCGACCGTCGTGGTGCGAAACGGCGCCCGACCGGTTCCGGACGCCGAAGTCTCCGTCGAGCAGGTCGACCACGCCTTCCTTTTCGGATGCAATATCTTCTCGTTCGACTGGCTGAAGAAAAGCCCACTACGTCAGGGACTACGAGAGTACAGCCGCCCGGCCTGACATGAGCCCGGCTGAGGAACATAAGGCGCGGTTCGAAGCACTCTTCAACTACGCCACGCTGCCGTTCTATTGGCGCTGGTATGAAGAGGAGCGCGGCCGGCCCAACTACGCCTACACCGAGACCGTGATCGAGTGGTGCAAGGAGCGCGGCATCCGCATGAAAGCGCACCCGGTGTTGTGGGACGCGATTTCAGGCAAACCGGCGTGGAACGGAGACCGGATGCCGCCCCCGGAGCTGCAGCGGGCGCGGATTTTCGACCTTCTGGGACGGTTCGGCGACGCCATCGAGTTCTGGGAGATCGTCAATGAGCCGGCTCACTGCAAGGGGGTAGCCATCGACGAGCCGTACCGCTGGGCGCGCCAAGCCCGTCCTGACGCCTGCCTGATCGTGAACGACTACCAAGTGATGGCCGACGGGTGTCCGCCATTTTACGAATTGCTGAAAGCGGCCGTCCGGGCCGGCGTGCCTTTCGACGGAATCGGGATTCAGGCGCATGAACCGCCGCACCTGTGGTTCCCCATGGACCGGACGTGGGAGATTCTGGATCGATACGCGGAGTTGGGGAAGGGCCTTCACATAACGGAGTTCACTCCGACCTCGGACGGCGAGCGGGTCGTCGGGATGGTCGATCGGGGCGTGTGGGACGAGGAGAAGCAGGCGGAGTTCGCGGAGAAGTTCTATCGGGTTTGCTTCGGGCATCCGGCCGTCGTAGCGATCACCTGGTGGGACCTGTCGGACGCGACGTCGTGGCGGAAGAACGGAGGGCTGGTCGACGCCGAGATGCGGCCCAAGCCGGCGTATCTCCGGCTGCGGCGGCTGATCCGCGAGGAATGGATGACGCGTATCAGCGGGCGGACGGATGAGACGGGCCGGTTCGCGTTTCGGGGCTTTTTCGGGCGCTACCGCGTGACCGTGATGTCGGGATCGGCGGCGGCGACACGCGAAGTGAACCTGGAGAAGGGCGACTCGAGGGGCGCCCGCGTGGAGTGGGTCGTCGATCTGCCTGCGCAACAGCCTGAAAGGAACGGGACCGCTTCGCTCGAACGCGCCCGGCGTCCGACGGTCAAGACAGCGCCACGCTAACCGTGCACAACTCATTGACAAATAAAGAGTTGGCGTGCGGGACGGGCGATCCGTCCGCACCCGGCGGCCCCAAACCTCGCTTGACTTTGCCTGCCCTGCATCCCATCATTTCCTTGGTGTAGGTGGCGGGATGCAGCGCCGCGACCGATTGGGACAGCAGCGAGAAAACGCCTCCTACGCCGTTCCCTCGGATCGTCGTTGACCGCACAAACCCAAGTCTTGAATGGAAGGGGAACCAAGATGAACCAAGAAGGCAAGTGCCCGGTGACGGGCAGAATTCACGAACACGCCGCCGGCAAGGGCACATCCAACCGGGATTGGTGGCCGAACCAGTTGAACCTCAGGATTCTCCATCAACACTCCAGCCTGAGCAATCCACTGGGAGCAGGATTCAACTACGCCGAGGAATTCAAGAAACTCGACTTTGCGGCCCTCAAGAAGGATCTCTATGCGCTGATGACCGACTCGCAAGACTGGTGGCCGGCCGATTACGGCCACTACGGGGGCCTCTTTATCCGCATGGCGTGGCACAGCGCGGGCACCTACCGCACCGGTGATGGACGCGGCGGTGGGGGGACCGGTAATCAGCGCTTTGCGCCCATCAACAGCTGGCCGGACAACGCCAACCTCGACAAGGCGCGCCGGTTGCTCTGGCCGATCAAGCAGAAGTACGGCAACAAGATTTCCTGGGCGGACCTCTTGATCCTCGCCGGCAACTGCGCTCTGGAGTCGATGGGGTTTGCGACCTTCGGCTTCGGCGGCGGGCGCGAAGACATCTGGGAACCGGAAGAGGACATTTACTGGGGCTCGGAGGCCGAGTGGCTGGGCGACAAGCGCTACTCGGGTGATCGGGAACTTGAGACGCCTCTGGCCGCGGTGCAGATGGGCCTGATCTACGTCAACCCCGAAGGACCGAACGGCCAACCCAGCGCGGTGGCTTCCGGCCGCGACATTCGAGAGACCTTTGCGCGCATGGCCATGAACGACGAGGAGACGGTCGCGCTCATCGCCGGCGGGCACACGTTCGGCAAGACCCACGGCGCAGGCCCGACGACCCACGTGGGACGTGAGCCTGAGGGCGCCCCCATCGAGGAGCAGGGACTCGGCTGGAAGAGCAGCTTTGGCAGCGGCAAGGGAGACGATACCATTACCAGCGGCATCGAAGGCCCGTGGACGCCCAACCCGACCCGCTGGGACATGGGTTATTTCGACATGCTGTTCGGCTACGATTGGGACCTGGTAAAAAGCCCCGCCGGCGCCTGGCAGTGGGTGCCGGTGAATCTGAAGGAAAAGGATTTCGCGCCGGCCGCACACGACCCGTCAAGACGGGTGACACCCATCATGACCACGGCGGACATGGCCGTGCGGATGGACCCGATCTACCGGCCGATCGCGGAGCGCTTCCACAAGAATCCCCAAGAGTTCGCCGACGCCTTCGCCCGCGCGTGGTTCAAGCTGACCCACCGCGACATGGGGCCCCGCTCGCGCTATCTGGGGCCGGAGGTCCCCGCCGAGGACCTCATCTGGCAGGACCCCATCCCCGCGGTCGATCATAAGCTGATCGATGCGAAGGATATCGCCGGCCTCAAGGGGAAGATCCTCGCCTCCGGCCTGTCGATCTCGGAACTGGTCTCCACCGCATGGGCCTCGGCCTCCACCTTCCGCGGCTCCGACAAGCGCGGCGGCGCCAACGGGGCGCGCATCCGCCTGGCCCCGCAGAAGGACTGGGAGGTCAATCAGCCCGCGCAATTGGCCCGGGTGCTCAAGACCTTGCAGGGCATCCAGAAGGCCTTCAATGACGCGCAATCCGGCGGCAAGAAGGTCTCCCTGGCCGACTTGATCGTCCTCGGGGGATGCGCCGGCGTCGAAGCGGCCGCAAAGAAGGCCGGCCACGATGTCACCGTGCCCTTTGCCCCGGGACGCATGGACGCCTCGCAGGAACAAACCGACGTGGAGTCCTTCGCGGTCCTCGAGCCCGTCTCCGACGGGTTCCGCAACTACCAGAAGACCCGATTCACCGTAGCCGCCGAGCACCTCCTGGTCGATCGCGCGCAACTGCTGACGTTGACCGCGCCGGAGATGACGGTTCTCGTCGGCGGCCTGCGCGTGCTGGGCGCCAACGTCGGCCAGTCACTGCACGGCGTCTTCACCGACCGGCCCGAGACGCTCACCAATGACTTTTTTGTCAACCTGCTGGACATGCGCACGATGTGGAAGCCGGCGGCAGGCGACCATGACGTGTTCGAGGGCTGCGATCGCCGCACCGGCGAACGCAAGTGGACCGGTACCCGCGTCGATCTCATCTTCGGCTCGAACTCGCAGCTGCGGGCGTTGGCCGAAGTCTATGCGCAGGCCGACGCGCAGGAAAAGTTCGTGCGTGACTTCGTGGCGGCCTGGAACAAGGTGATGAACCTGGACCGCTTCGATAGGGCCTGAGCACAATGATCTCGGGTTGGGGAGTTTTCGTTTGAGGGGTCGGGTTTTGCCGTGATAATATCGCGGCCATCTATAATAAGTGATCCAATCCTATGGAAAAAAGGAGGCTGGCCATGAATAAAAAGCGTCTTGCATGGGTTGGCGCGGTTTTGGTTCTTTCAGCCGGGGGAATTTTCGCTTTCTGGCGTCTCGGCGGCAATGGCGCCAGGGCGGCGGATCAAGCGTCTAGCTACATGCCTGTGGACATTACCGAATCCTTCCAGAAAATTGTGGATAAGATGGTGGCCGATAAGTCTCGTGTCGAGGCGGAGCACCAAAAGCTCTTGCAGGAGCGTTATGATATGGCCAATCGTGCGGCACCCGGCCTCACGATGTTTCGAGGCAAGCCGGTGCAAGAAGGGGTCCGCGTTAAATTGCCCGGTGGTGCGACTTGGGATCAGTTGACCGGAATGACTCCGGAGGAAATCAAGGAGAAAGACCTGTGGCCGGCCGGGTTTTATCCGCTTCCCCATCCCAACCACCCCGAGGGCGGGATGCTTTTTCCAAAGTTCCATATTGCCGAGGTTCAAAAACAGACGGGACGAGACTTGAGTCGGTTTGATTTGGACTTCGACTTTCCCGATCACTTTCTGCCGGAATTCCCGGCGCCTATTTTTCTGACAACCCGTCCCGACTTGGGGGATGTCTCGCAGGGAAAATTGATCACGCTAAGCAATTATTATGAAATTTTTAACGGCATCCTCAATCCGAAACAATTGGAGGGG
>JABTUV010000017.1 GCA_015075175.1 bacterium | reverse complement strand
CGGCATCGAGTACGGCGACATGCAGTTGATCTGCGAGGCTTACAACATCATGAAGAACGGTCTCGGCATGAGCGCCGACGAGATGCATGAAGTTCTCAAGGAATGGAACCTGGGCGATCTCGACAGCTACCTCATCGAGATCAGCCGCGACATTCTCGCCAAGAAGGACGAGGACGGCACGCCGCTAGTGGACAAGATTCTCGACACCGCCGGACAGAAGGGCACGGGCAAGTGGACGGTCATCAACTCGCAGGATCTCGGCATTCCAATCACGCTCATGGCGGAGGCAGTCTATTCGCGTTTTGTGTCTGCGCTGAAGGATGAACGCGTCAAGGCGGCTCGCAAATTGAAAGGCCCGAAGCCGAATCTGACAGCCATCGCCGCGAATCCAGTGAAGAAAAAACAGTTCATAGAGGACATCAAGGATGCTCTCTACGCATCCAAGATCGTCAGCTACGCCCAGGGCTACCAGTTGATGCGCGCCGCCGCCAAGGAGTACGGCTGGCATCTGAACAACGGCGGCATTGCGCTGATGTGGCGCGGCGGCTGCATCATCCGTTCGGCGTTCCTGGGCAAGATCAAGGAGGCCTTCGACAAGAACCCCGAGCTGGTCAATCTGCTTTTGGACCCGTTCTTCAAGGAAGCCGTCGCCCAGGCGCAAGCGGGGTGGCGGCGCGTGGTGGGTACGGCGGTCGTGCTGGGGATTCCCGTGCCCGCCATGAGCTCGGCGCTCGGTTACTATGACGGGTATCGCAGCGAGCGGCTGCCGGCCAACCTCCTGCAGGCGCAGCGCGATTACTTCGGCGCGCATACGTACGAGCGCGTGGACAAGCCGCGCGGCCAGTTCTTCCATACCAACTGGACGGGCCGCGGCGGCGCCACCGCCTCGTCCACGTATACGGTCTGATCGCATTTGAAATTCGGAGAGCAGGGCGATGACGAATACAAAACCACAGCCGCTGGGACTGGTTCCCTCGGTCGGATTCGGAGATCGACTGGGGCTGGCGACGCCCGGGCACATCCGCGCCTTGCGCGCCGCGGGGCTGGAGGGCAGGGTTGCACCGGTTTTCGCGCAGCAGTCGATCCGCGAGATGACGCGCACGCGGCGCACTCCGAAAGACGTGATGGAGGCGGCCATGCGGGCGGTCGCGTCCCAAGGCTGGTCGCATCCCTGGGGCGCCGACGCCGACCATCTCAAAACGACCGACGAAGTGGCGCAACTGGCGGCGGCCGGCTTCACCTGGTTCACCGCCGACCCCTCCGAGCACGTCAACGACGCCGCCGCCCGGCTCACCGACGCCGAGGTCCCCGCCGCCTATCGCGCGCTCTTTGAGGACGAACGGGACGCCGAGCGCCTCTTGTCGGAATACACCGAGTGCAAACTGGCGGGCATGACGCTTGCTTTCACGCCGCTGGACGTGCAACGCGCGGCTCTGGTCTACTGGAAGGCGATCCAGCACGTGATCCGCATGTGGCGCGCGGCGGAGGCGGCCTGGAAGGGCGACGGCGCGCCCGACTTCGAGGTCAGCGTGGACGAGACCGACACGCCCACCACCTACGCGGCCCACGTGCTGGTCGCTTCCGAGCTGCGTCGCGCCGGCGTCGCCTTCACCTCGCTGGCCCCGCGCTTCGTCGGCAGCTTCGAGAAGGGCGTGGATTATCGCGGCGATCTCTCGCAGTTTCGTGAGACGCTGCGCGTCCATCACGCCATCCAGAAGAGCTTCGGCAACTACAAGATCTCCATCCACACGGGTTCGGACAAGTTCTCGCTCTATCCGATATTCGCCGAGGTGATGAAGGGCGCCGTGCACGTCAAGACGGCGGGCACCAGCTACCTGGAGGCGCTGCGGCTCTCGGCCCGCCACGCGCCGGCGGCTTTTCGCAGCATGGCCAGGCTGGCCATCGACCACTTTGCCACCGCGCGCAAAAGCTATCATCTCAACACCGACATGAGCAAGGTCCCTGATCCGGACGCGGTCGCCGACTCGGACCTGGACCGGCGTTTCCTGGTGGCGCCGGAGGCGGACGACGCGCGCCAGGTCCTGCACGTGGCGTTCGGCGACCTCTTGACGCATCCCGAGTTCGGACCCGTCATCAAGGCGACGGCGCAGGCGCACGCGGAGGAGTACGCCGAGCTCTTGGAAAAGCACTTCTCCCGCCACTTCACGGCGTTTGCCGCGGCGTAGTCCGCTCCCCTCTTAACAAGGGGGGGCGGCGGGATCATGCGTGACGGGATGGGACGAATGGGACCTATGAGACGTATGGGGCGTCGGTCCGGCTTTCATTCCTGTTGACGCGGGAGTGGATTGCGGGGAAACTGGCGGCAAGCCGCCGCGCGCGTCGGTGCGCGCTTCCGGCGCAGTTGGATTTAACCCATCATCCGCAGGAGGTTGTTCCATGAGAAGCGTCGTTTTTTTCCTCGCCGTTGCGACCCTGTGGGCCACAGCCCACGCCGGCGGTTCGATCATGCCCAGCGACATTTCCAGTCTCTGGCAGCCGCAGAAGTTCACCGCCGCGCGCGTGTCCAGTACCGACCCGACCGGCGGCAACCGTGACGCCATCTCGATCCGTCCCTGGGATCGCGCCGTCCTGGCCGACATCGCCGGCCCGGGCATGATCCACCACATCTGGTTCACCATCGCCCATCCCGACCCCATGCACCTGCGCCAGCTGGTCCTGCGCATTTACTGGGACGGCGAGACCGCGCCCAGCGTGGAGGCGCCCGTGGGCGATTTCTTCGGCCTCGGCCACGGCATGGTGTATGACATCAACAGCGTCCCCATTCAGATCGGCTCGCACAAGGGTCTCAACTGCTTCTGGCCCATGCCGTTCAAACAGCGCGCGACCATCACCGTTGAGAACCAGTCGGCGACCGCCTGCCGTTCCTTCTACTATTACATCGACTATCGCAAGGACGTGAAGATTCCCCGCGACGCGCGCTACTTCCACGCCTGGTACAACCAGAAGTTCCCGGCCGACCCGGTCGCCGATTACGTGCTCATGGAGGCTGAAGGCGAGGGGCATTACGTGGGCTGCAACATGAGCATCCACCTCAACAGCGAGGGCTGGTGGGGCGAGGGCGACGACCACATTTACGTGGACGGCGTGGAGAAACCCAATCTGACGGGCACGGGCAGCGAGGATTATTTCTGCGGCGCGTGGTGCTATGCGAAGCCGTTCAGCAACCTCTATTTCGGCTGTCCCCTGATGCAGAGTCCCGATCCGCAGCGGGACGTACGCGTGCGCCGGCCGGGATCGTACTGGAACGTGTATCGCTATCACATTCTGGACCCGATACCCTTCACGAAGAGCAACAAGGTGCACATCGAGACGGGGCGGGCGCCGGGCACGAACGCGCGGCGACCCTTTACGAATCATCACTCGTCGGTGGGCTACTGGTATCAGCGGGAGCCGCACCAGCCGTTTCCGCCGCTGCCGCGCGCGGCGGAGCGCGTCAGTACCATGCTGGAGTAAGTTGGAATGCCGTCGGAATCGACCGAAGGCCATCGGCGAGAGGCGCGGGAGCGTCCGCCGGCGCGCGTGGCGGTGATCACGCTTTCCGACACGCGCACGCCGGAAAGCGACGAGAGCGGACGCATCATCCGGGAAATGCTTGGGACGGCGGGGCACAAGGTCGTGCACTACGCCGTGATGAGAGATGAGCCTGACGAATTGGCGGCGTCGATTCGGGGGCTTGCGGCCACGGGAAACTGTGACGTTATTCTGACGAACGGCGGCACGGGCATTGCGCCCCGGGACGGGACCTACGAAGCCGTCTCGCAGCTGATCGAGCGGCCGCTGCCGGGTTTCGGCGAGCTGTTTCGGATGCTCTCGTGGCACGAAGTGGGCGCGGCGGCGATGCTGTCGCGCGCCGCGGCGGGCCTGATTGGGACGACGCTCGTCTTCGCCATGCCCGGCAGCCGCAACGCCGTGCGACTGGCGATGGAGCAGCTGATCGTTCCCGAGCTGGCGCACCTGGTGTGGGAGATGAGGAAATAGCCGGCGGGAATGCGACCCCTCGGACCTATTGGACCTATGGGACGCACGGGATGGGATCGCCTTGGCGCGGTCTGTCGACGGGCGTCCCCGAGGTTTTGCGGGTCCCATGGGTCGCCTGCCTTGCGTGGCGCGTCCCGTGCTAGGAGCGCTCCCGTTTCCCGCCCATCTTTCAACTTCCCATGACGCGCAAGCTTCCGTTATACGTAATGACCCCTTGCCCAAGGGCCTGCAGGGGTGTAGGATTGGTCTAGACCAATAGGTTGAGGGAGTCGGCATGGGACCGGTGGCGCGTTTCGGATACAAGAGTCTCGTCTACTTCGAGAAGCTGTTCAAGCAGACGCTGTTTGACTGCCGCATGTGCGGCGCCTGTCATCTGTCCAAGAACGGCATGGTCTGCTGCATGAACTGTCCCAAGGGTCTGCGCAACGGCCCCTGCGGGGGGACCGGCATCGACGGAACCTGCGAGGTGGAGGGCATCGGCGAGTGCGTCTGGCACAAGATCTACCGCCGCAGCGCCCTTCTGCACACCCTGGCGCGCACGGAAAAGGTCAAACCCGCGCTGGATTGGTCGCTTCAGGGGACCAGCTCCTATCTCAACCTCTGGACGGGCCGCGACGGCAGCTTCGAGGGGCGGGGGATGCGTTGGAAGATCAAGAGCCTTTTGGGCTTGGAGCGGAGTAAGTCCACCGATTCGACGGGAGCCGCCCCATGAACGCCAAACCCCCTCGCACCCATCTGGAGCGCGTCCTGCAAGAGCGTCGCTTCTCCATCACCGCGGAAGTCGGCCCCGCCAAGGGGCCCAATCTCGACCTGATCAGGAAGAAGTCCGTCCATTGCAAGGGTTACGTGGACGCGGCGTTCATTACCGACAACCAGAGCGCGGTCGTGCGTATGTCGCCGGTCCCATGCGCGATGGTTCTGAAAGAGTGCGGGGTGGAGCCGGTCGTGCAACTCACCTGCCGCGACCGGAACCGCATGGCGCTGCAAAGTGAAATGCTGGCCATGGTCGGCGCGGGCATCCACAATCTCTTGTGTCTCACCGGCGACCATCAGAGCCTGGGCAATCATCCCATGGCGCGGGGCGTGTTCGACCTGGACAGCATCAGTTTCATCGGGCTGGCGCGCAAGTTCGCGGACGAATCGCGCTTCTTCAACGGCGAGCAGTTCAAGGGAGCGGCGCCGCTCTTTCTGGGCGGGGCGGCCAATCCCTTCGCCCCACCCCTGCACGCCCGCGTGGTTCGCCTGCAGAAGAAGATCGCCAACGGCGTGGACTTCATCAACACCCAGGCCATTTTCGATCTGCCCATGTTTGATACGTGGCTGGAGGCGATCAAGAAGGAGGGGCTGCACGAGAAGGTGTACATTCTGGCCGGCATCGTGCCCGCGAAAAGCGCGCGGGCGCTGGCCTTCATGAAAGAGAGCATCTCCGGCGTCTTCGTGCCGGACGGCCTCATCACGCGCATGGAGCAGGCGAAAAACCCCGAAGACGAAGCCATCAACTGGGCGGTGGAGATGATCCACGAGTTAAAGAATCGTGAAGGCGTGGCGGGGGTGCATCTCATGCCGGTGATGTGGGAGGCGGCGATCCCGGAGATCGTCACGCGCGCGGGGCTCTTGCCCCGGCCCGAGTCCGCGCCGCAACCGGAGTCCGTGGCCGTCCGCTGACCGAGGCCCGTACGGCCGGTATCCCTGCCGGCATGAGCCGTCCCGTGGTTTGCACCCACGGCTGCTCGAGTTGAATTTCTTCGGGATTCCCTGCCGCCGGAACGATGACGATCAACATCAAGATCAAGATTCGGGAGGCAGGCAGGGGGGACCTGTAAGCCGGGTTCTGTACCCGCCCTTGGGCGAGTGAGGGTCATTCCTCTCGGGCCGCCGTCGCCGGCGGCCTCCAGCGGCCTACCCGGGAGTCGAGCGGACCGGAACCAGTCCATCCCCCCTGTTCGGCCTTGCTGCGGATGGGGTTTGCCCTGCCGGTCCGGTTACCCGGACCGCGGTGCGCTCTTACCGCACCATTTCACCCTTACCCGCTCGCGCGGGCGGTGTCTTTTCTGTGGCACTTTCCGTCGGCTTGCGCCGCCCTGGCGTTACCAGGCATCCCGTCCTATGCAGCCCGGACTTTCCTCGCGGGCGCCCGCAGGCGCCCGCGCGACCCTCCGGTCCCCCCTGCTGTCATCGCTGGGTGGGCCGGGTCTGCCGACCCGGCATGTCGGGTCAGGAGCCCCGGCCTACCCGAGATTGCTCCGACCAACCCAGACCTCTCCAAAAACAAATAGTACCACAAATCGCCGCTCAAGATGTAAATTCCGCCTCCGCCCTCGTTTCTGTCATTTCGACCGGAGGGAGAAATCTCCCCGCCTACCCTCGCCTCTGTCATTTCGACCGAAGGGAGAAATCTCCACGCCTCCCCTCGTTTCTGTCATTTCGACCGAAGGGAGAAATCTCCGCGTCTACCCTCGTTTCTGTCATTTTGACCGAAGGGAGAAATCTCCACGCCTCCCCTCGTTTCTGTCATTTCGACAGAGGAAATCCCGCGCCCGCCCTCGTTCTGTCATTTCGACCGGAGGAGAAATCTCCACCTCCGCCCTCGCCGCCCCAGCTCAAGGCGGGAGATTTCTCCCTTCGGTCGAAATGACAGGGTGGTTCGGTCGAAATGACAGATAGATTGCCAGGTCGAAATGAGAGAGACGGCGCCAAATGTCAAAAGACCCATTCTGAACCGCCCCCTCCGCCGCCGGATTTCGCCGCCTTGCGCCGTTGACAGGGCCGCGGGGCTAGCTTACTATCCCAACCTTTGACCTTGCGCTATACGCAGGCTCAGTCGCCTCGGAGGAGTGTTCATGAATCGCGGCTATACCGGCAGGATCGTCCTAACCGTCGTACTTATCTTGCTTTCCCTCTGGGTTCTGGTCCCAACCTACCAGTGGATGAGCGTGCCCTTCAAAGACCGCGTCAAGAACCAGACGCCCAAGCTGGTCCAGCTGGAGGAGCAACTGGCCGCGACCACCGACGAGACGGAACGGATCGAGATTCAGAAGCAGATCGTCGCCGAGAAGGAGTGGATCAAGAAGGTCAGTTCCAAGGCCATCAGTCTGGGGCTGGACCTGCAGGGCGGCGCCCACCTGGTGCTGGAGGTGCACGGGGACGTGCAGTCCGAGACCATGGAGCAGGCCGGCCAGCGCATCACCGACCAGGTCATCACGGTCCTCAAGAACCGCATCGACGGCCTGGGCGTGCGCGAGGCCAATATCACCGGGCTGGCGGGGACCAACCGCGTGCTGGTCGAGTGCCCGGGAACCGATCCCGAGGACCTAAAAGAGATCATCCAGAAAACCGCCCTGCTCTCGTTCCACCTGGAGATGCCCTGGGAGGAGTTTACCACCGCCATCGCGGACATCGACAAGAAGCTGGGCACGGGCCTGTTTGCCGGCAATAAGATTTACGAGCGGCGGGGCGAGTTGTGCATCGCCGCGGCGGACGTGCCCGCCGTATCCGCCGTCATCTTCTCGCCCGATTTCACCAACCAACTGGACCGGAAGTACAAGCTGGTGCTGTCGACCCTTCAGGTGGAGCGGGGCACGGGGCGGCAGTATCGGACCCTGCATGGAGTCAACAAGACCAAGGAGGTGGGCGGCGACAGGATCGAGCACGCCTACGCCTATCGTGATCCGCAGACGGGCGAGTTCGAGGTGAGCCTGGGCTTTGACCGGCAGGGGGCGAAGCTGTTTGCCAACGTGACGAGCAAGAACGTGGGCAAGAACCTGGCCATTGTGCTGGACGGATACCTGGTCAGCCATCCGGTGGTGCGCGAGGCGATTCACTACGGGGCGGCGCGCATCTCGGGGGGCAACATGGGTTACGACGAGGCGCGCATGTTGGCGGTCGCCCTGAACGCGGGCGCCTTGCCCGCCGCCATCGAGATCGTCGAGGACCGCAGCGTGTCGCCCAGCCTGGGCAACGACTCCATCCGCGCCGGCGCCCTGGCGACCCTGCTCGGCCTCATCCTGGTGGTCGCCTTCATGGTCGTGTACTACTTCCTGCCCGGGCTGATCGCGGACATGTCGCTCTTTCTGAACCTGCTGTTTCTTTTGGCCTGTCTGGCGCTGGCCCACGCCACCCTCACCCTGCCCGGCATCGCCGGCATTGTGCTCCTGATCGGTATGGCGGTGGACGCGGGCGTGCTCATCTACGAGCGCATCCGCGAGGAGCTCAAGACCCGCGCCGACAAGAAGTCCATCGCCACGGTCATCGACAAAGGCTACGACAAGGCCTTTTCGACCATCTTCGACGCCAACGTCACGACGCTGATTACCGCGTTCGTGCTGCTGACCTTTGGAACCGGGCCGGTCAAGGGATTCGCGGTCACTCTGATCTTCGGCATCCTCATCAGCCTCTTCACCGCGCTCTTCGTGTCGCGGCTGCTGATGGACCTCTGGTACATCCGCGGGCGGCGCGAACGCATCAATATCGGCGTGCTGCACTGGCTGGACGGGGTGCGCACGGACATCTTCATGCGCAAGCGCCGCCTGTGGTACGCCATTTCCGGAACCGCCTGCGCCCTGTCCGCCCTGCTCTTCTTCACCGTCGGGGTCACCAAGGGTATCGACTTCACCGGCGGAACCAAGATCGAGATCGTCGTTCCCAACACCAACGTGGAGTCGATCCGCAGTACCATGGCCAAGTTGGGCCTGGCGGAGGCGGTCATCCAGGGGGACGTGCACGATCCCAACCGCTACTCGATCAAGGTTTCCGGGCGGCGGCAGCTCAACCAGGACACGGTGCAAAGCTACCTGTCCAAGGCGCTGGGCGAGCAACTGGATCGCTTCACGACCGAGGCGGCGCCGGAGTTCCGGGGGGTGGAGGCAGGCTCGGGCAAGAACTTCGCCCATCTCTACGTCAAACCGGGCGTGGGCCGCGACGACATCGACGCGGCGCTTTCCCGGTTGGGGTTTGAGGGCAGCGTCATCATGGCCGCCTCGGCGGAGTCCGACTTCTTCTCGGTCGGGTTGAACACCGCCGACATCATCGTGCATGAACTGCCCGGCGTCGGCCGCGAGTCCCTTCTCTCGGTGGATGAAGTCGGTCCCACCATCGGCCAGGAACTGGTCTGGAAGGCCGTCAAGAGCATCATCTACTCCTGCTTTTTCATCATCATCTACATCTGGATTCGCTTCCAGTTCAGTTTCGGCCTGGCGGCGGTGGTGGCGCTGATCCACGACGTGCTGATCACCCTGGGCGTCTTCTCCCTGTGCCGCTTCCTGCCCGGGGTCGAGCGGGAGGTCACGCTGCCGGTGATTGCGGCCTACCTGACGATTGTGGGTTACTCCCTCAACGACACCATCGTAGTGTTTGACAGGATCAGGGAGAATCTGACCACGGGACGGGGACGGCTGGAGGACCTGATCAACACCAGCATCTGCCAGACGTTGTCGCGCACGATCCTGACCTCGGGCACGACGCTGTTGACGGTGGCGGTGCTGTTCCTGTTCGGGGGGCCGGTGATCAACGACTTCGCCTTCGCCCTCCTGGTGGGCATCGGGGTGGGAACCTATTCGTCCGTGTTCGTGGCCAGCCCGCTCCTGGTGACCTGGGCGGAGTTCTGGCAGAAGCGGGCGGAGAAGAAGAATCCGGCCCTGGCCCGCGCCCGCCTGAAGGCCGCCTCCAAGGCGCGCACCTGAGCATGGATCGGATGGGCCGGTCATGAAGAGGACCTCTAAGACCCATCGGACCTACAGGATGCGGGTGGTGCGGGTCTTATGAGTCCCATGAGTCCCATGGGTCTTATGCGCACGGCGCGAAGGGACGGTACGGCATGAGTTTCAAAGGCATCTTGGTCGGCATCCTGGTGCTGGCGCTGGTGGGCGTCGGCGGCTTTTACGGCTGGAAGTTCAAGAAGCAGCGTGCCGCCGAAGCGGCCGAGGCCAAGCTCTACCAGGCCGACGCCTTCCGCGCCGACGAGGACTACGAATCCGCGCAGCGCATCCTGCACGAACTGATCGCCGAGCTCTCGGCCCTGCCGCGTCCCAAGCAGGCCGAGGCGCTGGTCATGCTGGCCCAGGTTTACGAGAAGCAGGGTAAGTCCGAGGCCGTCTCGATCCACGAGCGGATTCTCGCGGACTATCCCGATACGGATGCGGCCGCCTCCAGCCTCCTGCACTTGGCCCGCATGAAGGAGGAGAAGTCGCCCAAGGAGGCCGAGCAACTCTATGCCGACCTTCTGTCCAAGCGGCCGGACGGCGCCTTCGCCTACGCCGCCCAGATGGGCCGGAACCGCATCCTCCACCGCCGCGGCGAGATCGAGACCGTCCACGCCAACCTGCTGGCGCTTTTGGAAAAGCTGGGGGAACCCGAGGACGAGCAGCTCAACAACGTCCGCCTGGACGCCTACGATCTCCTGTCGCAGATTCACAACGTCTGGCTTTTTTCCCCCGAGATCGACCCGCTTTCGGAGAACTACGTGATTCAACCCGGCGACGTGTTGGAGGCCATCGCCAAGAAGTACAACACCACCGCCTGGTATCTCATGAAAGTCAACGGGTTGCGCTCCGCCGCCATCCGCCCGCGCATGACCATCAAGGTCCCCCAACCCGGCGGCGTCAACATCGTCGTCGACAAGAGCGACCTGCGCCTCTACCTCTTCCGCAATGACGGCACCTTTCTGAAATGGTATCGTTGCGGCGTGGGCCGCATCGATTACAAGACCAAAGAGGGCGAGTACGTCATCGGGACCAAGGAGCAGAACCCGACGTGGGTCAGCCCGCAGGACGGGCGGCGCTACAAGCCCGGCGACGAGGGTTACGCGTTGGGCGAGCCGGGCAAGACCGCCTACTGGATGGGTCTGGGCCTGCCCACCAATCCCCAGGCGCGCACCGGCCTGGGCATTCACGGGACCAACGAGCCGGAGACCGTCGGCAGCAAGTCGAGCGCGGGCTGCATCCGGCTGGTGCACGACGACATCGCCGAACTCTTCGACCTCGTGCCCATGTACACGAAAGTGACGATCCGGCCGTGAGGGAATGGGACCTATGAGACCTGTGGGACACGCGCGATGCCTGTCTCATAGGTCGTATAGGTCCCATAGGTCTCATACGATCAAGGAGTCTTCGCCATGCTCTTGAAGCTCGGCCTGCCCAAGGGCAGCCTGCAGGAATCCACGTTCGCGCTCTTCGCCAAGGCGGGCTTCCGCCTGTCGGTCGACGAGCGCTCGTATTATCCGGGCATCGACGATCCGGAGATTTCGCCCATGCTCTTGCGCAGCCAGGAGATGTCGCGCTACGTCGAGGACGGCGCCCTGGACGCCGGCATCTGCGGCCGCGACTGGGTGGTCGAGAACGACTCCGACGTGCATGAAGTGTGCAAGCTGGTGTACTCCAAGCAGCAGCGCGTGCCGGTGCGCTGGGTGATCGCCGTGCCCGCGGCCTCCTCCATCCAGTCACCGCGCGATCTCGCCGGCAAGCGCATCGCCACTGAGCTGGTCAACTTCACCCGACGTTATTTCAAGAAACTGGGCGTGCCCGTCGACGTCGAGTTCTCCTGGGGCGCGACGGAAGTGAAAGTCCCCAACCTGGTGGACGCCATCGTGGATGTGACCGAGACCGGCTCTTCCCTGCGTGCCAACAACCTGCGCATCGTCGAGACCATTCTGGAGTCCTATACCGTTCTCATCGCCAATCATGATGCCTGGAAGGACGAAGAGAGGCGGCGCAAGCTGGAGAACCTGGCCATGCTTCTCTCCGCCGCGCTGGAGGCGCACGAGAAGGTGGGACTGAAGATGAACGTCAAACGCGAGCACGTCCCCGACGTGGTCAGGCTCCTGCCCGCTCTCTCCAGCCCCACGGTTTCGCCGCTCTACGGCAGCAAGGTGCTGCTCGATTACAGCGGCGAGCTGCCGATGCCCGACGAGATGGCCCTGGAGGTGGTCATCGATGAGCGCAAGGTGAAGGAACTGCTGCCCGAACTCAAGCGCGCCGGCGCGACGGGCATCATCGAGTATCCGCTCAACAAGGTGATCTACTAGCGGGTATCGAGAGGACGGCATGGACGCGGCCTTGACGCCTACACGCCGCCGTGCCTCTCGATACGGCCGCAGACGGCCTACTCGAGGACGCGGCTTACACTTTCTGCATCACGGGGCCTACTCGAGGACGCGGCTTACACTTTCTGCATCACGGGGCCTGCTCGAGGACGCGGCTTACATTTCTGCATCTTGCTCTGGAAGAAGCTACTTGGCAGGGGTTCCGAAAGAAAGAGAAACCGAGTCCTCGAGTAGCGGCCCGACGGATGGCCCGCATCGAGGTGAAATGCGACTTCGGGCCGCGTATCGAGAGGACGGCTTCGATTCGCCGAGGCCGCCTTGGGAGCCGCCTGGGTTTTCATCTTCCATAGGCGAGACGAAGCGCCGTGAGCGACTGTCCCACGACTGGTCCCCTCTCTGCCTCGCGCCGTTCTCAGTTCCTTGCCGTGCGGGGGGAGGCCAGTTCCATCACACGTTCCTGGGTCGCCTCGCGCCGCAAGAGTTCGCCGGTGATGCGCCCCTCCGCCATGACCAGAATCCGGTCGCTCATGGCGAGGACTTCCTCCATCTCGGAGGAGATGAGGATGACACCGGCGCCTTCCTCCGCCAGGTCGCAGATGAGGGAGTGGATTTCCGCCTTGCTGGCCACGTCGATGCCGCGGGTAGGCTCGTCCAGAATCACGACCGTAGGCGTGCCCGCCAACCACTTGGCCAGCACGACCTTCTGCTGGTTGCCGCCGGAGAGATGGAGCGCGGGCGTGTGCATGTCGGCGACTTTGATGCGAAGCCGCTCGATGGCCTGCTTGGTGACGCGGGTTTCCCGGCCGCGCGCGAGCAGGATGCCGCCGCAGATGTCGCGGAGGAAGGCCAGGGTGGTGTTGTCGCGCACGCTTTGCGTGAGTACCAACCCCAGGAGTTTGCGATCCTCGGTGACATAGGCCAGTCCGGTGCGCACCGCGTCGCCGGGATGCCGGATGTCGGCCAGGCGGCCGCGCACGTACACCTCTCCGGCGGTTTTTGGAACCGCGCCGAAGAGCGCGTTCACCACCTCGCTGCGGCCCGCCCCGACCAGGCCCGCAAAGCCCACGATCTCCCCGCGGCGCAGCACGAACGACACGTCGGAAACGCCGGGCGCGAAGAGATGCCGCACGTCCAGTACCACCTCGCGCACCGGCACGGGCCGCTTGGGAAAGAGTTGACCGACCTCGCGTCCCACCATCATCTTGATGATGTCGTCGCGCGACAGGTCCGCGGTGCGACCCGCCCCGACGCGGCGTCCGTCGCGCAGGCAGACCACGCGGTCGGTGTGCGTCAGCACTTCCTCAAGGCGATGCGAAATGTAGATGACGGCGATGCCGTGGGCGCGCAGTTGCGCGATCAGTTCAAACAGCCGGCGCGCCTCTGTTTCCGTCAGGGCGGAGGTGGGTTCGTCCATGACGACCAGCCGGGCGGAAACCGAAAGGGCGCGCGCGATCTCGACCAGTTGCTTCTGGGCCACGGTGAGGCGGGAAAGGGGCGTGTCGGCGGGCAGCGGCAGCCCGACGCGATCCAACCATTGCCGCGCGTCGGCGTACTGCCGGCCTCGGCGCAGGACTCCCAGCGGTCCGCCCAAGCGAGGTTCACGCCCCAGAAACAGGTTGGCCGCGACGTCCAGGTTCTCGCAGAGTTGCAGCTCCTGATGAATGATGGCGATGCCGAGTCGCCGCGCGGACAGGGGCGAATCAATACGCACGGGCCGGCCGTCCCAGATGATCTCGCCCGCCGTGGCGGGAAAGACTCCCGCCAGGATGTTCATCAGGGTGCTTTTGCCGGCGCCGTTCTCGCCCACCAGCGCAACCACTTCGCCGGCGTCGATGGAGAAGTCCACGCCGTCCAGCGCCAAGACGCCGGGAAACTGCTTGGTGATGCGTTTCATTTCCAGAAGCAAGGGGCATCGCCTCCGCCGGTCATGCGGCAGCAAGCTGCCGCAGTCCGGATGCCGTTTACAGGCCAGGATAGTCGAAATGCGCGGCGAGGGGAAGGCGGCTGAGGAGGAGGCGCATCCCCCCAGCGGTCATTTCGACTCAGCTGTCATTTCGACTCAGCTGTCATTTCGACCGCAGGGAGAAAACTGGCGATGGGCGCGGGACGGCAGGAAGCAAGTGGGGGAGATTTCTCCCTGCGGTCGAAATGACAGCTTGGCGACCGCGCGGCGACAGACCGCACACTGGCACACGACAGCACACGACAGCACACGACAGCACACGGTCGAAATGACAGCTCGGCGACAGACCACCCCGAGCACGCCCGACAGGCTCGCCGAGTCCGCTGTAATCATCTCACATTTAAGCAGTTAACGTGGGCGATGCGGGCTTTTGGGACGCCCCTTTCCGGCCAAGAAAAAGTTGACACTTACGAACCACGAGTGATAGGCTCATCGTGCACAGGATTGTGGATGGCGTGTTCCTAAAGAATAGGAGAACCCCTTGAAAAGACTTAAGTTATTCCTGCTGTTGGGGCTGGCCGCAAGTCTGGCGGGTCCGGCCCTTGCGCAGAGCAATATCTCCGTAGCCAGCGGCTTGCGCTCGGAGTTCGTGGCCAACCTGATTACCGGCGCGACCGCCACGCCCATCACGCAGTCCAGCGGGGACACCATTACGGGATTCACGATTTCGCCGGCGGGGGACATCTTCGCCTGCAAGACCGCCAACGTGGGCGAGATTACGCGCGTCTATCGGGTTCCCATCGCATACGTGGCGGGCGCCGGCGGGGTGCAGAACGTGGTGGCGCTTGCCGTCGAGCGCCTGGTCAGCAACATCATGATCGGCGCGGCCACCGGCCAGACCACCGTGGACGTGCAGGGCATCGCGGTGGATTCGGGCGGGACGGCGTACTTCGCCGACAAGGTGGGCCGCCGCATTATGGCGGCCGAGCCGGACACCGACGGCGACGGCTTCTCCAACCGCATCCGCGTCTTCGCCGAGTTTTCCGTGCTCAGTTCGCCGGGCAACGTGGCCTTCGCCATGACCAACGGGCTGACCGGCGATCTCTACGTCAGCGATACGCTGCTGACCGGTGCGCGCGTGATCTATACCGTGACCCCGGACGCCAACAACGACGGATATGCCGAGGGTTGGGGCCGATTCGCGACTTTCAACGTGAATCTGCCGCAGCCTTCCGTGCCGCTGGGCATGGCGTTCAAGCTGGACGGCAGCGGCCCGTCGACCGGCGATCTCTTCGTGGCCCACGAAACAGTGGGACTCTATCGCGTCCTGCGCGACGTGGACCGCAACGGGCAGACCGACGGCATCCTGCAGTTGTCCAGCAGCTTCAAGGGTTCGCTGGCGTATCAGACCACCGCGACGGGCGGGGGCGGCACTGATCTGTACGTGACGCGCGCGCTGGCGGGAACCGGCTCCAATGTGATCTCGCGCCTGACGTTTCGCTCCAACGGCACCATCGACACCTTCACCGACATCGCCGGCGGATTCTCGGGGCCGGTCGCGCTGGCGGCGGGGCGGCGCGGCGACCTCTTCGTGGTCGAGCGCCAGACCGGCAACCTGTTTCGCATCTCCCAGGCGGGAACCCAGACGGTGAACGTGATTACCACGCCGGGCATCGGCCTGGTTTACACCCTGCCGCAACTGGCCAGCTACGCCAACTCGCTTTTGCCCGGTATCGCGCAGATTTACTCGGGCACGTATACCGATTTCGTCTTCGGCGTGAGCGTGATCGTTTCGCAGAACGACCGGCTGATCGTGATGTCGGGCCAACGCATGGTGTTTCCGGGCGGGCGGCGGTTGGAGATTCGCGGCGGCCTGCACGCGGAAGGAACGAATCTGAACGGATTCGACTTGGCGTCGGGCGAGTTTAACAGCCACGGGCGCGATGCGGCCTTCATCTCGCTGGCGGGCTTTCAACAGGAGACGGGGCGGATGGGGGTGAGTTTCGGCAAGCCCGGCTGGCTGGCGCAACTGGGCGACGGGGACGCCTCCTACACGACGGGGCACGCCCTGGCCGCGCTGGAAACCGGCGGCAGCCATCTGGGCGTCACCTTCGGCTACGCCGCCCTCTCCAGCGCCGACCTGGCCGGCGGCTGGGACGGCATCCTCTTTAACCAGCACAATCAGATGTCGGAGCTGGCGCGCTTTTCCGTGCGCTACGCCAACCGCGCCATCACCTACCAGGAACTGGTCGTCAATCCGGCCATCGCCGACGACAACCTGGTGCTGGAGGACGGGCTGATCGACTCCAACCACACGGGAGTGTATCTCAACAATACGGATCCGATGATCCGGCGCTGCGTGATCCAGCGCAACCGCATCCTGGTAGTGCAAAGTCCGGGCGGCGGCAATACGGCGGCTCCGGAGAGCGGCACGGGCATCTACGCGACCAACGGCGCGATTCCGCTGATCGCGCTCAACTATATCATCCGCAACGACTTCAACGGGGTGGCCATGCTTAACAGCGCGCGTCCGCGCCTGGGCCGCCCCGCCGAATCTTTCACCTTCCGCAACACCGGCCAGACCAACGTGGGCAGGAACAATATCCGCGACAACGGATTCAACGCCGTTTTCTGCAACACCTCGCGCACCGCCATCTTGCGCCAGTACGCGCAGAACAATTACTGGGGTACGACCGATCCGGCGGAGATCGAGGCGCGGATTTTCCACTATGTGGACAATCCCTCCTTCTCCGAGGTGGATTTCGGCCAGCTCCTGGTCGAGCAGCCGGAGATTCCGCTTCCCATCACGGACACTCCGCCGCCGGGCGGGCTGCCCTCCGCCGTGCGTGAACTCCACTGGAGCCTTTATCGCTGACGTGTTAGACTTGCCCGCATGAGGGGCGGTTGGCGGCGAACCCTGAGGCGGCTGTGGAGTCGTCTATTCGGCCTGGCCAAGGGCGACGTGATCCTGTGCGACCACTGCCGCCTCAACTACGGCAACGCCTGTGCGCGCCCCGAGCGTCCCAACGCGGTCTCGTGCGAGGATTTCATCGCCAAATGAAAAGCGCCTGGCTGGCTGCGTGCCTGATCGCCGTCGTTCTCTCCGGATGCAACGTGATCCCTCCCGAGCGCACCCGCACGCTGCGGCTGGACGTGTCCATCTCCGACGACCATCAGAGCATGAGCATCAAGAACCTGGGGGCGCTCACGCTCGACCATCTGGATGTTTATATCTATACGCACGACCACCACACGTATATTTTTCGCTTTCCCCCGGACAAGACGTTGGGGCCGGGGCAGACGGCCTCGTTTCTTTTGAGCAACCTGAAGGACGAGAAGACGGGTGAGGCCTTTTCGCGCTGGGATCAGATTTACCGCATCGTGGTGCATACCGAGCGGGAGTACTGGAGCGGTGGGGGCGGGAGGCGCTGACGGGAGTGGGGAATCGGTGGGGCGGCGGTGCGCGGTGCGCACCCTACTGACCGATGGGGAGGAGACCATCGACATCTCCGTGGTGATACCCGTTTACAACGAGCGGGCGAGCCTGCCGGCGCTGCATCCGCGGCTGGCGTCGGCGATGGAGAAGCTGGGGCGCGCCTGGGAAGTGATTTACGTGGACGACGGCAGCGGCGACGGCAGCGGGGAGTGGCTGGCGGAGACCGCGAAAGGCGACCGGCGCGTGCGCGTCGTCTCGCTCTGTCGCAACTTCGGCCAGACCGCCGCGCTGATGGCCGGCTTCGACCACGCCCAGGGCGAACTGGTCGCCACGCTGGACGCCGACGGGCAGAACGCGCCCGAGGACATCCCCCAACTGGTCGAGCAGCTGGAAAGGGAAGGTCTGGACGTGGTCAGCGGCTGGCGGCGGCCGCGCGCCGACCCCTTCCTGACGCGGCGACTGCCCTCGATGCTGGCCAACCGCCTGATCGGACTGGCGACGGGCCTGCGCCTGCACGACTACGGCTGCACGCTGAAGCTCTACAAGAAGCGCGTGCTGTCCGGTGTGCGCTTGTACGGCGAAATGCACCGCTTTCTTCCGGCTTACGTGGCGGCGCAGGGCGGGTGCGTGGGCGAGTGCGTCGTCTCCCATGCGCCGCGCCGCGCCGGCAGGAGCAAGTACGGCCTCGGCCGCACGTTCAAGGTCCTCCTGGACCTGCTGACCTTCAAGTTCCTGACGCTTTACAGCAACAAGCCCATCTACGTGTTCGGGCTGGCGGGACTGGCGTGCTTCGGGGTGAGCCTCCTGTCCGGTCTGTACGCGGTCTATCTGAAGTACGGCGCCGAGCCTTCGACCAACTTCAACCGCACGCCGCTGCCGCTCTTGTGCGTGGCGGCGGGGATGATCGGCGTCCAATTCATTCTGCTTGGGCTACTGGCGGAGATGCTGGTGCGGACTTACCATGAGAGCCAGGGCCGGCCCATCTATCAATTGAGGGATGGTCCGTAAGCCGAAGTAAGAACCGGAGTACAAACTTCAGTTTGTCGGCAGGCTGAAGCCTGAACTCCCGGAGTACAAACTTCAGTTTGTCGGCAGGCTGAAGCCTGAACTCCGGGGGGCGGCGCCAATCCGCCGTTGACCGGGTGTTTTCCTTAGGCCTAGAATGTCCTTCAACCAAGATAACGAAGGCGGACCATGCGATACGACTTTGAACGGCCCCTCAAGGAGCTGGAGGACCAGCTGGAGCGGATCACGCTCTACGCCAGGAACAACGACATCAACATGGAGGCGGAGATCGCCTCGCTGCGCGAGAAGTTGGCGGACCGGCTGCGGGAAATCTGCGCCGGGCTGACGAGTTACCAGCGCATCCAGCTGGCCCGGCATCTGGACCGGCCCAACATGATGGACTATCTGGAGCGCATCGCCGAGGACTTCGTCGAGCTCCACGGCGATCGCGCCTTTCGGGACGATCACGCCATCACGGCGGGACTGGGCAAGATCGACGGCCTGCCCGTGGCTCTCCTGGGACACCAGAAGGGCCACGACACGAAAGAGAACCTCGAGTGCAATTTCGGCATGGCGCATCCGGAGGGATTCCGGAAGGCGCGGCGGGTGATGGAGCTGGCGGACCGCTTCGGGCTGCCCATCATCACCTTCATCGACGCGGCGGGCGCTTATCCGGGCGACCAGGCGGAGGAGCGCGGCCAGGCGCTGGTGATCGCGGAGAACCTGCAGGCCATGGCGGCCATGAAGGTTCCCATCATCGCGTGCGTGACCGGGGAAGGCGGCAGCGGCGGGGCTTTGGCCATCGGCGTCGCCAACCGCGTTTTGATTTTCGAGAACGCCTACTACGCCGTCTGCACCCCCGAGGCCTGCGCCAGCATCATTCTTAAAGACGGCAGCAAGGCGCCCGAGATGGTGGATAACATGCGCATCCTGGCCCGCGACCTGCTGGAAATGGGGCTGGTGGACGAAGTGATGCCCGAGCCTCTGGGCGGCGCGCATCGCGATCCCGACGCCGCCGCGGCCACGCTGAAGGAGGCCGTGCTGCGGCATCTGCGGGAGCTTTTGGCGCTCTCGCCCGAGGAGTTGCGCGAGGACCGGCATCGCCGCTTCCGCCGCATGGGGGTGTTTCAGGAGACGGGCCGTTGAGCGCTCTCTTGTCGGCGCGGCGGGCCGAGGAGCTGATCGAGTCGTTTTCCGACGCGCGCGTCGGGGTGGTGGGCGACGTTTCGCTGGACATCGAAATCAGCGGGCGCGTGCGGCGGCTGTCGCCCGAGGCCCCCGTGCCCGTGGTGGAAAACCCCACCGACCGCATGATGCTGGGTTGCGCCGGCAACGTGGCTCACAATGTTCTCACGCTGGGCGCCGGCGTGTCGCTCTTGGGCCTCGTGGGCGAGGACGCCCACGGCGAGGAAATGCGCGCCCTCCTGTCGCACTTTTACGCCGCTGATCCGCTGCTCGTGGTCGATCCCGAGCGGACTACCACGACCAAGACGCGGATCGTGGCCGCCTATCACGGCCAGGCGCAGCACCTCGTACGCATCGACCGCGAGAGCCGGCAGCCCATCTCGCCCGGCCTCCGCCGGCAACTCCTGGACGCCCTGCGCGACATCTTCCCGCGCCTCTCCGTGCTGGTGATCGACGATTACGGCAAGGGCATCGTCACGTCCGCGCTGGTCGCCGAGCTGGTGGAGCTGCGCGGCGCCTTCGCCGACGTCTCGGGTTGGTTTCCCATCCTGGTGGATCCCAAGAGTCCCGCCATCGAGATGGACCGCGGCGTGGACTGGTTGACGCCCAACCATTACGAGGTGGCCGTGGCGACCGGGGTCGAGACGGACAGCCCGACGGTTGGAGGCGGCGGGGCGCAAGTACCTGGAGCGGACCGAGGCGGGGCATCTGCTCGTGACGCGCGGTGGGAGGGCATGAGCCTGTTTGTCGGGACGCGCCGCGCGTCGACGTGGCTGCGCATCCGCGCGAGGTGTTCGACGTGACCGGCTGCGGCGACACGGTCGTCGCCACGCTCGCCCCTCTCGGTCGCGGCCGGTGCGACTGCGACGGAGGCGATGGCGTTGGCCAATCTCGCGGGGGGCGTGAAGGCGGGCAAGATGGGGCTGGCGCCGGTGGGACGCGAGGAGCTGTTGCGCGAGGCCGCCGCGCGTCTGCCGCAATGAAAGCGCCGGCCGCCGTCATTCCGGCCCGCTACGCTTCCCGCCGACTGCCCGGCAAGCCGCCCTGACATCGCCGGCCGTCCGCTCATTCTGCGCGTCGTGGACCGCGCGCGCGCGGCCGGGTGCTTCGATCCAGTCCTCGTGGCGACGGACGATCCGCGCATCGCCGAAGTCGTGCGCGCCGACGGCGCCCGCGCCGAGTTGACTTCGCCCGACTGTCCTTCAGGAACCGATCGCATCGCCGAAGTGGCGCGCAAACTGGACAACGACGTGATCGTCAACGTGCAGGGCGACGAACCGCTGGTCGATCCCAAGCTGCTTGCGCGCCTGGCGACGCTCCTGGTCGACGATCCCTCCCTCGGCATGGCGACCGTCGCCGCGCCCTTTCCTGGCGATGAGTCGCCCGACAATCCTAATCGCGTGAAGGTGGTCGTCGATGAAGCGGGCGACGCGCTCTATTTCTCCCGCAGCCGGATTCCCTACCATCGCGACCGGCCCGATGTCGTGCCGTACCGCCTGCATCTGGGGCTTTACGCCTATCGGCGCGAGCTGCTGCTGCAGCTGGTAGAGTGGCCGGTGCATCCGCTGGAGGGCGGAGCAACTGGAGCAGTTCGCGCGCTGGCGCACGGCGTGCGCATTCGCGTGATCACGACCGAGCGCGCCCATCGCGGCGTGGACACGCCTGAGGACCTGGCCGCAGTACGACGGATATTCGCGCCAAAATAAGCTTCGGCGAACTTGAGGTCCGCATCACTCGAAATCGCTCGGTGGGCGCCGCGACAATATCCAGAACCGACAGGCCTGAGCAGCGGCCCGGCGGGATGCCTTGTTCAAGGCGAAAGTCCCACTTCGGGCCGCGTGTCGAAGGCCGGCCTTGGATGCTTCCGCCCCACCTGACGCTGCCTTGGCTTCCCCTTTACAAGGTGTGTTGCGGGGGATAGCGCCCGTCGGTGCGTCGCAGCACGCGGCGCAACTACGCACGCGGCGCAGCAGGCCGCGGAACTACCGATAGCCGGCCCACTGGGCGCGCGGAACCTCGGTGGTAGGCAGCGGAATCAGTTTATAAACCGCTCCCCCCGTGCCGCTTGGCCCCAGGACGGAGGAGGTGCAGAGATACACCTCACCGGCCGCGTCCTCGTCCATGCCTTTCAGGAAAAGCCCCAAGGGACGCGTGGGACTGCCGATCTGAAGTTCGAACACGTCGTTGGCTGCGTCCAGGTAAAAGACCCGTCCCGAGGGTGTGCTCGTGGTGCGCGCGAAATCCCCGAAGAGGTATACTCCCGACAGCTGGGTGATGGCCGCGCCGCGATACACGTGCCCCCCGATGACCGAGATGCCGTCGTCGTGGTCGTATTCGGCGATCGGGTCCACCAGGTCCGGGGGCAGGGGCGCGACCGGCACGGTCGTCACCTGGCCTGCCGAGGCGCCGTTGGGATCGAAGTAGAAACTTCCCTCCTTCCAGCGCCAGCCGTAGTTCTTGCCCTTCTCGACCCGGTCCACCTCCTCGATCTTGTTCTGGCCCACGTCGCCCACGTAAAGGTCGCCGGTCAACCTGTCGAAGCTGAAGCGGTAGGGGTTGCGGAAGCCGTAGGCCCAGATTTCATCCACGCCCGCCACGCCCACGAAGGGATTGTCGGCGGGAACGCCGTAGCGGCCGTTGGCGGAGTTATTGCCGTCCACGTCGATGCGCAG
The DNA here is from genome assembly GCA_015075175.1 of bacterium. Lineage (GTDB taxonomy): Bacteria > Hinthialibacterota > Hinthialibacteria > H5-UNCL2 > H5-UNCL2 > H5-UNCL2. The sequence continues at coordinate 53,228 of JABTUV010000017.1, read as the reverse complement.
CAGCGTGCCGAGTACGTTGGTAAGGTCCTGGGCGTTGCCGTCGGCGCTGTGGCCGTCGGCCATGTCGTCGCTGCTGCCGCCGTCGCCCAGCGAGATGTAGAGTTTTCCGTCCGGTCCGAAGCGCAACTGGCCGCCGTTGTGGTTGCCCTGCGGCTCATCGATGCGCAGGAGTTCACGCCGGCTGCTCGAATCGATGGTGTTGGGATCGGTCGCGGACACGACCCACTCGGCCACGACCGCCTGATGGTTGGGATTGCCGGTCATGGGGACGGTGAAATCCTCTGCGCCGGGGACGCGCGGCTCGGAGGTGTAAGTGTAGAGTTTGCGGTTGGCGGCGAAGTTGGGATGCAGCGCCACGCCCAACAGTCCGCGCTCGTCGTAGCCGGCGGACAGTGTGACCATGCGGCTGCGCACGTCCAGGGCGACCGTGCCGGCGGGATGCACGCGAATGAACCCCGCCTGGTCGCAGATGAAGAGCCGGCCCGAGCCGTCGTTGGGATCGGCCAGGCCCACCGGCGAGACCAGCCCCGACATCACTAGTTCCAGCTCGACCGCGCGCGTGCCGGTAGGGATCGTCGCCGCGATGGGGTTGGTGATGAACGTGCCGGTTCCGTAGAGCGCGAACTGGCCGCGCATCGAGTCGGGATGCGCGTTGCAGCGATAGCCGGGAGTTTTGCCGCCGGCGGTGAAGGCGGCGACCAGGCTGGGCGAGAGGGTGAACTCGACCGTGCCGTCGCCCACGTCCACCCAGGCGACCGTGCCGTCGCCTTCCATAGTCCCCGTACCGGCGCCTTGCGCCAAGAGCACCGTGTCCTCGCCCGAATTGGACCCCAGCGCCACGATGTCGAAGGGGTGCGTTCCCGGATCCTGGATGATCGCCCGATAGCGCCTGCCCTGGATGAGGTTGAGCGTGGGATCCTCGGCGGGCAAGCTGCCGGCGTAGAGCTTGCTGGAGGAGACGGCCGTCAGGATGTAGCTGGAGCCGCCGTCGTCCACGAAGGTCCAGGTGTAATCCGGCTGGGCGTACAGGCCCGCTGGGGCCGCCGCCACAAGGATGAGAACGGCCAGCCGCGCCGTCCTCGCACTGCCAAGCTGCGTCGCAAAAAAACCTGTCTCGCGCCTGTTCATGGCTGATGCACCTTTCCTTTCCCGGACCCGCGGGTCCGAAAGAGCTCCCGTTTATGTTTTCGAGGTTGGAAAAGTACACGGCAAAGGGCAATGCACTCAGAATATCGTTGAGTCGATCGACTGTCAGCATTTATTTGTTGGAACGAGCATTTTTTTTGGACTGAGTCTCAACCGATGCGCGTAGCGGCGACTTGTAGTCGCCGGTCCGGGCGACATCTTGTCGCCCGTGCGAGCAGGGCGGCTACGTGAACCTTGCAGGCCCCGCTGGGATGGTTTAGACTCAGGCATCAGCCGGACTGGGAGAGGAGGCGACATGGCGGTTGGGATCGAGGAGCTGGCCGTACCGCAAGCGACCGCGGCCCCGGCGGAGAAGCTGGACTTCCTGCGCCGGCGGTTGCGGCAGCTGGGACGCGTGATCGTGGCCTACTCGGGCGGGGTGGACAGCGCCCTCCTGTCCGCGGTCGGACACGAGGTCCTGGGCGATAACTGCCTCTCGGTGACGGCGGACTCGGAAACGCTTTCCGCCGCCGAGGGCCGGGACGCGCTCGGCCTGGCGCGAGATCGCGGCTGGAACCATCGCATCATCCACTACTCCGAACTGGCCATTCCCGGCTACGCCCAGAATCCCACCAACCGCTGCTATTTCTGCAAGGACGAGTTGTTCAAGCAACTGGAACGCCTGGCGGAGGACGAGGGATACCCCTACATCCTGGACGGCAGCAATTGGGACGACACCGGCGACCATCGTCCGGGGCGGCGGGCGGCCCGCGAACATCGCGTGCAGAGTCCCCTCTTGGACGCCCGCATGACCAAGGAGGATATTCGCACCGTGGCGCGCGAGGTGTACCATCTGCCGCTGTGGGACAAACCCAGCTTCGCCTGCCTGTCCTCGCGCATTCCGTATGGTGAAATGATCACGAGGGAGAAACTGGCCATGGTCGCCTCGGCGGAAGACATCTTGCGACGACTGGGACTGCGGCAGTTCCGCGTGCGCCACACGGGCGAGCATCACGCGCGCATCGAGGTTCCCGCCGCCGACCTGCCGCGCGTTTTGGAACATCGGGAAGAGGTGGTAGCCGGGTTCAAGGCGCAGGGCTACCTGACGGTGAGCCTGGACCTGGAGGGCTATCGCAGCGGCAGCCTGAACGCGGCACTGCCGGCGGGTGCGCTGGAGCAGGAGCGCCCGGCCGAGCCGGCCTTCCGACCGAAGACATTCGGTCCGGGCATCCACGTGCTCTACGCCGACGGGGCCTGCGACGGCAACCCCGGCCCCGCCAGCTTCGCCGCCGTGCTCTTTGACGACGGCGGCAGGGAGGTGGAGCGAGCCTCCGGACCCATCGGCAAGGCGACCAACAACATCGCCGAGTACGTGGCGCTGCAGCGCGGCCTGGAGTGCGCGCTGGCGCGCGGCGTGCGCCGCATCCACGTGCTCATGGACAGCGAACTGGTGGTCCGCCAGATGAGCGGCCAGTATCGCGTCAAGCATCCCAACCTGAAGAAGCTCTACGCCGCCGTCGAACCCCTGCGCAAGCGCTTCGCCCACTTCGCCATCAGCTACGTTCCCCGGCATCTCAACGGGTTGGCCGACCGGCTGGCCGCGGCAGCGCTGAAGGGCAAGTAAATGCCCAAGTACCATCGTCTCGCCCGCCTCCTGGAGATCGTGGACGTGGTCAAGAGCAACTCGCATCTGCGTCCCCGCGATCTGGCGGGCATGTTCGGCATCTCCGAAAAGCGCATTTACGACGACATCGGCGATCTGAACATGGCGGGCGTGCCGATTGTGTTCCATCAGGGCGGCTATAAGATTCTGCCCTCGTACTTTCAGGCGGGCGCGCTGTTCTCGCCCGAGGAGGCGTTCCGCATCACGCTGGGCCTCAACCTCCTGGTGCAACAGAACGTCCTGGACGAGGCGACGCGGCGGCGGCTCTTGGACAAGCTGTTCGGGACGGTCGCGAACGGCACGGCGGGGGACCTGTCGCAGTTGTCCGCGCGCACCTTGGCCGGGCCGTGCCCGGAGAATCGAGTCGCGCCCGGCGTCCTGGAGGCGCTGTGCGCCGCCATCTCCGCCAATCGCGCCGTCTCGGTTACCTATCTCTCCGTCGCCCGCGGCCAGGAAAACGATCGGGAATTGCATCCGTACTTTCTGGTCCATAAGAAAAACGCCTGGTACCTGGTGGCCTACTGCTGCGAGCGCGGCGAGGTGCGCACCTTCAAGGCCGGCCGCTTCCGCAGCGTCGAACCCCTCTCGCGCACCTTTTCGCCGCCCCCGCTGGAGGACTACGTGCGCGATCTGGATGAACGCTGGGGCATCATGGGCGGACGGCTGGAGAACATCGTGGTGCGGTTTGACCCCACCGTGGCCGCCTACATCCGCGAGAAGCACATCCCCCGCGCCACGCTGACGAACCATCGCGACGGCGGCCTCACCCTGTCGCTTTCGACCCGCGGACTGGACGAGTTCAGCTGGTGGCTCCTGCAATACGGGCCGCACGCGCGGGTGGAGAAACCGCAGCGCCTGCGCGACAAGATGGCCCGCTACGCGCGCGAAATGACGGACCTCTACGCCGCTCCGTCCAAGGGGAGAAAATCGTCATGAACTCGCTGGTCTTGTTGGCCGCGGCGGCCGTGCTCTTCGTCTGGGGCTATCGCTTCTACTCGCGCCATATCGTGCGGCGCGTGTTTCGCTTCGACGACAGCCGGCCGACGCCGGCCCACGAACAGATGGACGGGGTGGACTACGTTCCCACCCGGCCGGCGATTCTCTTCGGGCACCACTTTGCCACCATCGCCGGCGTTTCGCCCATCGTGGGGCCGGCCATCGCCGTGTTCTGGGGCTGGCTGCCCGCCTTCCTCTGGGTGGTACTGGGCAGCGTACTCTTGGGGGCCGTGCACGACCTGGGCGCCATGTACGTCTCGCTGCGACATCGCGGGCGCTCCATCGGCGACCTGACCGGCGCGGTCGTCGGGCCGCGCAGCCGCTTCTTGTTTCTCTGGATCATCTTCTGCCTGCTGCTTCTGGTCCTGGCCGTGTTCGCGCTGATCATCGCGCGCCTAATCCATACCTATCCGCAGACGGTCGTGCCGGTGCTGGGAGTGACGGCCATGGCCATGGTCGCGGGCGTGTTCTTCCGGCGCCGCGAGTCGGGCCTGTGGATGTTCACGATCCTGGCCGTGGTCATCGCTTACGTCTTGGTCGTGCTGGGCGTGCGCTTTCCCATCAGCCTCCCCTCGCCGCACGCGGTCAAGATTCTAATCGGCATCATCCTGGCCTACTCGTACTTCGCGGCGGTTCTGCCCGTGTGGCTGCTCCTGCAGCCGCGCGACCACATCAACGCCTGGGCGCTCTTCGCCGGCATGGGGCTGATCATCGCCGGGCTTGTGCTGGCGCATCCGACGGTGGTGGCGCCGGCGATTCACTATGAAGCCTTTGGTTCGCCGGGCGCGCCGCCGCTCTTCCCGATTCTCTTCATCACCATCGCCTGCGGGGCCATCTCGGGTTTTCACTGCCTGGTGTCGTCGGGGACCTCGGTGCGACAATTGCGGCGTGAGAGCGACGCCCGGCCGGTAGCCTACGGCGCCATGCTGACCGAGGGCGCCCTGTCGGTGCTGGCCATCGTGGTGTGCTGCTCGGCGGTGGACTCAGGCTACTGGTTCTCGCACTACGGCGCCTGGGGCGGAGACGGCACGCTGGGCGCCATGCTGGAGCCTTTCATCAACGGATCGGCGTTCCTGATCGAGCGGCTGGGGATCGGCGTGGAACTGGCGAGGACCATCATTGCGGTCGTTATCATCGGGTTTGCGTTGACCACGATCGACTCGTGCATGAGGCTGCAGCGCTACGTTGTCGCCGAGCTCTTCTCGGGCCTGCCCGGTTGCTCGGGCCTGCGCAACCGCTACGCCGCCGGCGGACTGGCGATTGCGACCGCGATGGGACTGTGTTATGGATTCTCCGGCGGCGGCGTGGAACTCTGGCCGCTGTTCGGCGCCACCAATCAACTGCTGGCGGCCCTCGCGCTGCTCGTCACCACCACCTATCTCGTCTCGCGCCGCCTGCCGGTGCGCTACACGCTTCCGCCCATGCTGTTCGTGTTCGGCGTGACGGAGTACGCGCTGGTCCTGAAGTTGAAGGAGTTCTGGTTCGGGCCGGGCGAGGCCCAGAAATTGCTTGGAATCATCGGCCTGCTTTTGTTAGTCTTCTCGCTCTGGATGATCGTGGAGGCGGTGGTGGCCGTGTTGCGGGCGCCCCGGGCCGCCTGGAGCGGGGAGTCCGAGGCCGTCATCCCGCCGCAATCGTGAGGAAGATGGTGCAGGTTTCAACCGAAAAGGCCGGACGGGTGCGAATCGTGCGGTTGTCCGGCGAGCTGGACTTCTTTTCCGCCGACGAGTTGCGGCGGGGACTGCGTCGCTATCGCGAGGAGGGCGACGTGCTCCTCCTGGTCGATCTGGCCGCCGTTCCCTACGTGGACAGCAGCGGCCTGGGCCTCCTGATCGAGATGCAGCACGCTTTCGCCGCCGCGGGGGGCAGGATGAAGCTCTTCGGCGTCTGTCCCGAGGTGCGGCGCGTACTCTCCAATACCGACCTGGTGCATTTCTTCGACATCGCCGACAGTGAAGCCGCCGCCCTGGCGGGCTTTGAGACTCCCAGCTGACATGACTCCCCCCTTAACAAGGGGGGCGGGGGGGATAGTGCGCGAGGGCTGGCCGGCGTTACGCCGCCGTGCCTCTCGATACGGCCCTCCGCAGACTCCGGGCCTACTCGAGGACACGGCTCGGGTTCATGCGTGACCGGGGCCTACCGGAGGACACGGCTCGGGTTCATGTATGACGGGCGCCTACTGGAGGACACGGCTCGGGTTCATGCGTGACCGGGGCCTACTGGACGACACGGCTCGGGTTTTCGCGTTCCATTGTTGAAAGAGCAGCCTCATGAGCGACGGTCCCGGGCGACCGGTTCGCGTTCGCTTGTGGAGAGCAATCGGCGGTAGAGCGCCTCGTAGTGGGGGACGATGTGCTCGGGGGTGAAGTGGTCGAGAATGCGGCGGCGCGCCGCCAGGCCCAGTTCGGGTTCCTGGCGGGATCGCTCCAAGAGCCGGCCGGCCGCCGCCGCCATGCCGCAAGTGTCGCCCAGTTCCACCAGTTCCACGGCCGGGCAGTCGCCCACCACTTCGGGAATCCCGCCCACCCGGTAGGCGACTACCGGCACGCCGCAGGCCATCGCCTCGGCGATGGACATGCCGAAACTCTCCATCTCGGAAGTCGACAGGAGGAGGTGGCTGCCCGCCAACACCTTGCCCACGTCCAACACGCGCCCCACGAACTCGACCCGGGCGGCCACGCCGAGCCGCTCCGCCTGCTCGCGCGCCAGCGCCTCGGTCGGTCCCGACCCCACGAACACCAGCCGGCAATCCAGCATCTTTTTCATGTACGAGAAAATCAGCACCGCCTCGTCGGCGCGCTTGATCTCGCGGAAGTTGGAAACATGCACGATCACGTAAGGCGGGGCGGACGGTTGGTCGGCGGGCATGAACTGCTCCGGGTCCACGAAGTTGTAGATCACCTCGATGGGCAGGCGGAGGGAGAAGTCGCGCAGCGTCTGCTGCCGCAGGGCGTGCGACACCGCCGTCACGGCATCGCAAGCGTTGAGCGAGAACTCGACCGTGGGCTTGAAGCGCCGGTCCAACCCGATCAGAGCCGTGTCGGTTCCGTGCAGGGTGGTAATGACGGGCAGATTCGAGCGGCCCGCCTCGCGCAGCATCAGCTTGGCCAGTACCGCCGAAAGGCTGTGGGGAATGGCGTAGTGCACGTGCACAAGGTCCAGCCGCTCGGCGGCGGCGAGCGCGCACAGCTCGCTGGCCAGCGCGATGGTGTAAGGGGGGAAACGCAGCAGCGGAAAGTCGGGAATGTCGATGTGGTGGAAGAGCAGCCGCCCGCGCTTGCCCTCGGAACACGGGACCGACAGGTCCTCGCCGTCCTTGTCCGTGAGACGATAGGGCACGTCATAAGAGAAGAAGTGCACGTCGTGGCCGCGGCAGACGAGTTGCTTTCCCAGCTCGGTCGCCACGATGCCGCTGCCGCCGATGGAGGGATAACAGACCATGCCGATTCGCAACGGCTGGGAATTGGAATCGTGCTTTCTCATATCTTAAGCTTACTCATAATCTTAATCTTGCTCTTACTCTTACTCAAACGAAGTCCTCTCGCAAGTGTGATGCCGAGAACCTCTCGCTCCCTATTTCGGGCGGGAATGCCCGGCCCACTGCTTGAAAGATGAAGGCCTCTCAGTCGGCCTGGTCGTCCCAGAGTTCACTTCCGTGGGGGAAGCGGAGCAGCGGAGCGTCCCACCAGTCCAGGCGCCTGGGGTCGAGGCGGGGGGCGCTCTGGGGGACGCGGTGGGGCCGGCGAATGCGCCCCGCGGGGCGCTCGGCGGCCTCGCGCGCGCGATCCTCGCGCAACAACGCCGCCAGCGACGGCGGCTCGGCCGGCTCCATCGGAAAACGCGCGTGCAGATCGCAATACTCGTAGGGCGTCGTCCCGGACAGAAAGTATTCTTCGACGACCGACTTGTTCTCGTAACACTCCGAGACCGGCAGGAGGCCGGATTTCTCGCACACCGTCAGGGCGGTGACCTTCTCAGGCGGATCGAACTCGCGGAACTGGGCGGGATAGAGTTCGCGGGCGCGGCGCATCACATCGATCCAGATGGGCAGGGCGGCGTGGGCGCCCTCCATGCGCGCTCCCAGCGACTTGCGCTCGTCAAAGCCCACGTACACCACGCAGCACAGTCCGCGCCCGTAGCCCGCAAACCAGGCGTCGGTATACTCGTTGGTCGTGCCCGTCTTGCCGGCGAAGTTGTGCCCCAGTTCCCGCCCGGCGCGCACCGCCGTACCCTTGGCGACCACGTTTTGCAAGAGCCGCGTCATGAGAAAGGCGACCTGAGGAGAGACCGCCAGGCTGGGGCTGGGCGTGTGCTCGTAGACTTGCAGGCCGTCCAAGCGGGTGATGCGCTCGACACACCAGGGACGGTTGAAAACGCCGCCGTTGGCCAGGGTGGCGTAGGCGGCGGCCAGCTCGAGCGGCGTCACCTCCGAGGTGCCCAAAGTGACGGAGAGATCGTCGCCGATGGGGCTTTCGATGCCCAGGCGGCGCGCCACGTCCTGCGTACGGCGGATGCCCTCCGGCCAGGTGCCCGCAAAGCGCATCACGAGATCGATGCTGGCCACGTTGAGCGACTTCTCCAGCGCGAATCGCACCGTCACCGGTCCCCAGTACTCATTGTGGTAGTTGCGGGGGACCCATTTCTTGTTGCCCACGCGGAATTCGAGATACTTGTCGTAAAGCCGGGACATGGGGGTGAAGCCCGCGACGGGGGGCGGGGGCAGGTCCTGCGAGAGGGCCGCCAAGGCGGCGGTCAGCCACTTTTCCCGCTCCTCCAGGGCCGCGGTGTACTCGATGGGCTTGAAGGCCGAGCCCGGCTGGCGCTTGGCCTGCGCGGCGCGGATGAAGTTGCTTTCGGCGTAGTTGGTTCCGCCGACCAGCGCCGCAATCCGGCCCGTGGCCACTCCAGGAGCACCACCGCGCCCTGCACGTGCGGCTCGTCCATGAGGGTGAAGGTGTAGGCTTTGTCCCCCCTAACCTCCCTTGTTAAGGGGGGGATGGAGGCGTGCGCGATGACGCGCACGTGGAAACCCTTGTCCAGCACCCCGTACTCGGTCATCCAGCGGCGCGCGGGATGCTCGGGCGAAGCGGCGACGACCACGCGCGAGCCGTCCAGTGAGAGCCTGACGGTGAGCGTGTCCTCCGAGGAGGCCTCGATCACGGCGTCCAGGACGGCGCCGTCGGAGAGGCGGGTGGGCCAGGGCGGCGGTTCGGAGTCGCCCCAGTACCAGGAATGGCGGCGCCGTTCCTGCTCGATGGCGCGCACGCCCGCGCGCAGCGCGTTTTCGCTGATCTCCTGCAGGTTCGGGTCCAGCGTGGTGCGCACCACGAATCCCTGTTCGCGGATGTCGTCGTAAGTCAACTTGTACTGCTCGGAGAGGGCGCCGGGAGACTTGCGCGTGCCGAACATGCCCGAGCCGGCCAGGTCGCGGCTGACGTAGTCCAAGAAATAGGGCATCTTCACGATGCGTCGCACCGAACCGCGGCGGCCCGCCAAGCGCAGCGTGCGGTCGCGGGCGCGCGCCAGCTCGCGCTCCGACAGATACCCCTCCTCCCGCATCCGCGCCAGCACCACCCGCATCCGCTCGGCGCTGCGCTTGGGGTTGATGATGGGCGAGTAGCGCGTCGGCGCCTTCAAGAGGCCCACCAGCGTCGCGCACTCCTCCAGCGACAACTCGGAGACGTGCTTGTTGAAGTAGAACTGCGCCGCCGCGCCGATGCCGTGGATGTCGTGGCCGAACTCGACCTGGTTGAGGTAAATCTCCAGCGTCTCTTCCTTGGTGTAGCGTTGGGTGATGCGCAGCGCCAGGAACGCCTCGCGGATTTTGCGCTCCCAAGTGCGCGTCGCGGTGAGGATCATGTCCTTGGCCAGTTGCTGGGTGAGGGTACTGCCGCCCTCGCGGATGGAACCCGCCTTCAGGTTCACCCACGCCGCGCGCAGGATGCCCTCGGGATCGACGCCGTAATGCCGGAAGTAATTCTTGTCCTCGGTCGCGACCAGCGCCTGGATGAGATACCAGCGCGGCTGGCCGGCTTCGTACTGGCACATGTCGGAGAAGGGGACGAGTTCGCGCTTTTCCTCGAAGATTTCGCCGACCAGGGCGCCGTCCCGGTCCAGGACGCGCGTGACCTGCTTGGGACGATAGGTCTCCATGCGCGCCAGCTCGGGATCCAAGCTCTCCAGGATGTCCATGACGTAGGCCAGTCCGAGACCCAGGAGGACGGAGAAGACGACCATGTAGGCCAAAAGGGCGGCCATGGCCAAGCGCAGCCAGCGGCGCCGGCCGCGCGGCGGGCGCGCTGCCGGCGGGGGCGACTCGGGCGCGGCAACCTGCGTGGCCGCGCGCGCTTTCTGGCGCTGGCTCCGCTTCCTCAGCATCCCGCCGCAGCCTCGCTTCTCCGGATGGGATTGGCATGCTTGGCTGTTGGAGCATGGGAGAGAAGAGCAAGATTAAGATTAAGAGCAAGAGCAAGATTAGGATTAAGATTAAGATTAAGATTAAGACTATCAGACATCAGAATTGCGTAACCTCTCCCTTCCGATCCATCACGTAACCCCGTCCATCCCTTCCGAACACCAGGTCCACGGCCAAGCCATCCGGGCTCCAGAAGTGCTCGGGACGCCGTACCGAGTTCCGGGGAACGTCCTCGGTCGTATGGACGCCGCCGTAGAGGTCCAGGATATACCAGCCGCTTCCCGTTGGGGAAGGCGCAAATGCCCGCGCGGCGTCGAAGTCCCAGCGGGGACCTACCGGCTCTGCGGCGCCGTAGGCGTCGATTTTGCCCGACCCATATAGAACGTAAAGCCCGCCGGCCGGGGTAACGGCGAGATCGCGCGCCGGACCCTCTCCCGTCGCGGGCAGGATGGCCGGCAGGCGGGCGTCGCCGAAGCCGAAGACGCGCCCGTCGCTGAGTAGGAGCGCATAGCCCCGCCCGCCCGGCCACGGCTCCAGGTCGCGGGCGTCGATATCCGCCGCGCTGGACAGGTCGCCGAAGTGAGTCGCATCCCCCCAGGTTTGCACCTGGCCGTTCCGCGACAGGAGCCAGGCGCCGGTCCCCTCGGCGTTGAACTTGATGCGCGCCGCGGTCGCGCTCAAAAGGGGCACGCCCGCCAGCCGCAGATTTCCACGCAGGACCAGTCCGCTCTCACTCAATTTGACCAGGGTCCCGTCCGACAGCACCTCCAAATCCACGAAGGCCCGCTCCGCGATCGCCGGCGACTGGTAGATGCGCACCTCCGGCTCGAATCCCCGTGGAATCGTCGCCTGGTCCACAAAGCGCGCCACCAGCCGGTAGCGCTCCTGAATCTGGCGATAACCGGGGAAGTCGATGGCGTTGAACTCCGACTCCTCGCTGAAGACCCAGTAGTCCCAAGCCGTGGCCTCGGCGAGCCGTGCCGGCGCCACGACTTGCAGGGGGCGACTCACAAATCCATAGACCGGCCAGGAGAGTTCACGGCTGAAGGGATAGTTGGCGAGAATGCGGGCGTCGGGCGCGTGGTGCTCCAGGTAGCGCGCCGCCGCGCGATGGGTTCGCAGGTAGCTGGTATAGCGCAGGTAGCCGCCCAGGTCGTAGCCGCGCTCGGGCGGGTTCTGCCAGGCGCCGATGAAGAGCATGGCCGCAATGGCCGCGAAAAGCGTGGTCCGCGCTCCCAGCGCCGCGCACATCCCCGCCGCCGCCAGGATGAAGTAGAGTGGAAGTATGGGCAGCAGATACCGCGGCGAGAAAGACCGTCGCCGTGGGCAGCCAGTAGCCGGCCAGGGCGATGAGAAAGATCAGCGGCAGTCCCACCGCGTCCGAGCGCAGCCACTCCCCCAGGGGCGTGGGCCGTCGCCGGAGCCACGACGCGATGAAGACGCCGCACGCCAGGCTCGGCAGCCAGCGAAACTGCTCCTTGAAGACGCAGAGCAGCGGCCCATATACCTGCGGGAGAAACAGCCGCGCCTCTTTGGGGACTCCCGGCGGTGTGAGAAACCATCCCGTCTCGACGCGATGGTAGATGAGCCAGACGGCGAGGGGGACCAGCGGCAGGGCATATAACACGGGGAGTGCGGCTGCTTGCCGCCGTGAGTGGAGTGGGGTCGCTTTTTGCCGCTCCCGCCACCACACCGCCACGACCACGGCCGGCACGAGCACGACGCTAGGCTCTTTAATCAAAACCATGGCCGTGGCGCAAAAGAGGTAGGGGATCACCCTGCCGGCCAGCGCGAAATAGACCGCCCATACGGTCAGGGCGGCCAGCGACGGTTCGAAATGCAGCGTGCCGATCTGCGTGTAGAAAAGCGGCGAGAGCGTGAGGAGCAGGGCCGCCCAGAAGCCGGCGAGGGGTCCGTAGAGGCGGCGGCCCAGCGTGTAGGTTCCCCACGCGGCCAGGATGCCCCAACCCAAGTTGAAAAGATGCGAGACCGCCGGCGTGGGCGCAAAGACCTTCCAGACCAGCGCCAGAAGCAGGTAGAAGAGCGGCGGATGGCCCGAGTCGAAGAGCGGCGAAAGGATCAGCGGGAAGTCGTCGTTGTAGGTTTCCCAGGCGCCGGAAGCGACGTAGCCCATGGCGTCCCAGAAATAAGGGAGTTGCGTATAGGGCGCCTTGGCGATGAGAATAAAGAGCGCCAGCACGGTCCACGCCGCCGGCGTACTCTCCGCAATCCCGTCTGGAATGCGGCTGCTTGCTGCCGCAATCGCCGTCCAAAACGTCAACACGGCCAGTAGGGCGACGATGGCCAGAAAGTGGACCTTCCAGGTCAGCGGCAATCCCACGGCGTCGGGGCTTGGCCAACCCTGTCCCACCGTGGCCGCCAGGAGCAGCGACACGAGCAGAAGGAGACCGTCCAGGGCGAGTCGAGCGGGGCGCATGATCGGCACGGTATCATCCTTCGCGGGCTCGCTGCAACCGCCATCCCGGTGTGGAGTGCGGCTGCTTGCTGCCGCATGTCACGCCTTATCCCCCCGCGCGCCAAACCGGGACCGCGGCAGCACGCAGCCGCAGTCCACCTCAGGGCGGTTTCGCTTCCCAAGCCGAAAACCCGCCGGTTAAGATGGCCCATATTTCGGAGTACAAGCTTCAGCTTGTCTGCCCACGTAACCTGAAGGCGAGCATGACGAACCTGACCACGCCTCGCAACCTGCCCCGCCGCCTGGCGCGCTGGACGGCGTTGGGCGTCCTCTACCTCTTGGTCGCCTGGGCGCTGCTGGAAGTCTTCCTGCGCCTGGTTCCGCAGGTCCTGCCGCGGCAGGCGTTCGTGCGGTTGCCGGGCCTCGGCATGTATCTCTACCAGGGGCGCGCGTGGTGCACCGAGCCGGACGACGAAGCCGAGTTTCGCTTCGTTCCCGGCGCCACACTCACCGTCCCCGGCGGAGCGCGCCACGGCGACCTCTATGCCCTCGGCCAATGCACACCGACCGCAGAAGAGCTCTTGCACTTGGACCGCGTGCCCGACGCGACCTTCACCGCCGACGGGCTGGGCTTTCGCGGCCGCTACGGAGAGGGACGCCCCCGCATCCTCTTTCTCGGCGACTCCTTCGTCCTCTCCAAGAACTTCCCGCTCAACGAAGCCTGGACCGGCCGGGTCGCCGACCAACTGCAGGTCGAGACCATCAACGTCGGCCTCTACGCCTACGGCCCGCCGCACGAGTACGCGGCGTTGGCGCGTTCGGCGACCGAGTACGCCCCCGATCTCGTGCTGCACGTGCTTTTTGACGGCAACGACCTGGCCGACGCGCAACGCTGGGTGGAATGGAAGGCCAGCGGGCTGCCCTTCTGGCGCTGGCAGGTGCGGGATAAGAGTCCTTGGGAGACTTCGCCGGTGCGCGCCTTGCTCGCCTGGATGCTGGACGCGCTGAAAGAGCCGGAGATCAATCCGCTGCAGCCGTTTCGCGGCGCCATGCACGGGCGAACCGTGGTACTGGCGTTTTCGCCGCCGTATCTGCGGGAGTTGGCGTGGTCGCCCGAGGCGGTGCGGGCGGAGCCGGGCTGGCCGCCCATGCTGGAGGCCATCCGGGCCTCGCGGGAGCTCTGCCGGCGGCGCGGCATCGACTATCGGCTGGTGCTGGCGCCGAGCAAGGAGACGGTCTACGCGCCGGAGGTTCTCAACAAGGTCATGGCGCACGAGGCGGGGGCGGCGGCCGGCCTGCCCGCGGACGCGGACCCCATGCTGTTCGTCCCCGAGGCCCTGCGCCATCAGAACGGCTTCGCGGCCGCCGTGCGCGAGTGGGCCGAGGCGGAGGGCATCCCCTGCCTGGACCTTTTGCCCGCCTTCCGCCGCGCGCTCCACGAGGGCCGTCCCCAGTCCTATTTCGCATTTGATTCCCACTGGAACGCGGTCGGCCACGAGATCGCCGCGGGGGCGGTCGTGGATTATCTGCGCCCGTCGCTCTCCGCTTCGACCGGAGGTTCGCCATGAGCATCCCACGGATGGTTCTCATCCTCGCGTGCGCCTGGCTGGGAGTGCTGGGATGCGGCGTCTCCCGGCACACGACCGGATCGCCGCGGGACGAGGAGCCGCGACTGGTGCGCACGCATCTCTTCGTTTCGGGCGAGGGCGGCTACCACACGTATCGCATTCCGGCGCTTGCGGTCACGCGGCGCGGGAGCCTGCTGGCGTTTTGCGAGGGAAGGAAGCGTTCGCGCTCCGACAGCGGGGACATCGATGTGGTCATGCGCCGCAGCCGGGACGGTGGGGCGAGCTGGGAACCGACGCGGCTGCTTTTTGACGCCGGACCGGACACGTGGGGCAATCCCGCGCCCGTGGTGGACGCCCGCACGGGACGCATCCTGCTCCTGACGACCCGCAATCCGGGCGACCGGACCGAGCGCGACGTGCGCGCGCGCCGGGCCGAGCGCAGCGTCTGGCTCTCGCATTCCGACGACGACGGCGCGACCTGGTCGGCCCCGCGCGAGATCACCCGCCGGGTCAAGTCTCCCGACTGGCGCTGGTACGCGACCGGACCCGGCCATGCCATCCAACTTTCGTCCGGGCGGCTGCTGGTCCCCTGCGACCATTCCGTGCCGCTCGCTACCGGCCAGGCGGGCCGCTCGCATGTGATTCTCAGCGATGATGGCGGCGACCACTGGCGCATCGGCGGCATCCTGGGCGACGGAGTCAACGAGTGCATGGCGGCGGAACTGCCCGACGGGAGGGTGTATCTGAACATGCGCAGCTATCGCGGCATGAATCGCCGCGCCGTGGCCTATAGTCACGATGGGGGCGAGAGCTTCGGCGCCCTCAAGCACGATCCGGTCCTCGTCGAGCCGGTGTGTCAGGCCAGCGTCCTGGGATGGCCGCTGGGAAAGGGTGAATTCGGGCTGTTGTTCTGCAACCCGGCCAGTGAGAGGCGCGAGCGGCTCACGCTGCGGTTGAGCTATGATGGCGGGGCGACGTGGCCGGTGTTGCGCCTCCTCCACGAGGGGCCGGCGGCGTATTCCGACCTGGCCCTCCTACCGGAGGGCGACGTGGCCTGCATGTACGAGAACGGCGTCGAGCATCCCTATGAGAAGATCACGCTGGCGCGCTTCAACCGCGCCTGGCTGCTGAATGGGGACAATTGACTGGGAGAGGGAAGGATCCGAGGAAGAGACAGGCCGAGTTCTCGAGTAGCACAGATAGAAGGACCCGAGTTCTCGAGTAGCGCAAATAGAAAAACCCGAGTTCTCGAGTAGCGCCGAAGGCGCGTATCGAGAGAGCGGCACGGGAGCGGGGCTTGTCGCGCTGCCGCCGCCGTGCCTCTCGATACGGCCGCAGACGGTCCACTCGAGGACACGGTTTACCTTTTTCGCGCACTGCAACTCGAGGACACGGCTTGATTCCTCGGGCAATCGTCTGTCCGCTTTTTCTCCGCCACGATTCCGATGAAGGGCGCAAAGGCCGGCAAGAGGGCCGCGACCGCGCGTGTGTGAAGGCGCGCGCCGGAGGCCCGCGACAATACCCGGCAGCCCAACCGCGACAGCTCGCGCGCCAGGTCGTAGGGATGCGCCAGATACGCGCTGTCCGCGTCGCCGCCGACCACCTTGCCGGACAGGTCAGGCTCTCGATACAGGAACGTCGGCTCTGGGGAGAAGAGCTTGGAGAGGCAGAGGCGGGTGTTGTGAAGCATCCAGGCGAGCGCGCGCGGCAGAGTCGGCGCAAACACGGGCCGGCCGCCTCTCCCGCAGAGGAGATTGACCACGTCGGCCAGGGCGAAGAAGGGTGAGCAGAGATTGGGGCTGGAGATGAGGATGCGTCCGCCGGGCCGCGTGAGGCGCGCCATCTCGGCCAAAACGCGGGGCACGTCGGGCACGTGCTCGATGAACTCGTAGCTGACGACCGCGTCGAAGGCGCCGTCGCCGAAAGGCAGCGCGAAGGCGTCGCCGCAGACCAGCGATTCGGCGCCGCAGCGCCGCCGGCCCTCGCTGAGAAAGAGCGGCGAAAGGTCCGAGCCGACGACCCGGAAGCCGAGCTCGGAGAGACATGCGGTGGAGGCGGCCGTTCCGCAACCCAGGTCCAGGAGGCGCGGGAACCGGCGCGCGTCGAGCCAGCGCGCCACGAACGCCAGAAAGCCGCGATGGTAGGCCGCGTCGTGGGCGAGAAGGTCCTCGCAGTAGGCGGCGTTCTCCTGGTAGAAGCGGCGCAGCGCCGCGCGCGCATCCGGCTTCATCGCACGCGCGCGCTGGTCTTGCGCAGGAAGTGCGCGTTGTATTCCATGTCCTGGTACACCTTCTCCAGCCGCCCCATCACCGCGTCCCAGGTATAATGGCGCACGACCCAGTCGCGCGCCTCGCGTTCCAGGCTCTGTCTCGCTTCGGCGTTCCGGCACAGCCGGACGACCTGCGCGGCGAAAATCTCCGCGTCATCCGCGGGCAGGAGCTGCCGGCCCGGAGTGTACTCCAGTCCTTCCGCGCCGAGGGTCGTCGAGACGACGGCCTTGCCCATCGCCATCGCCTCCAGAATCTTCAGTCTCATGCCTCCACCAACGCGCAGGGGCACGGCGTATAGGGTCGCGCGGGCGAAGAGGGGCCGCATGTCGGGCACGTCGGCGTGGACCTCGACGCCCGGCTGCTCCGCGAGCGCGCGGATCATGCGGCTGGGCTTCTGGCCCGCGATGATGAAGCGCGCGTCCGGCATCGCCTCGCGCAGTTTCGGCCAGATGGACTGCATGAAAAAGAGGATCGCGTCCTGGTTGGGATAGTAATAGAGGCTGCCGGTGAACAGAACGGTCGCCGGCTCAGGCTCCCCCTCGCCCGGTTGCGGAGTACTGGCTTCAGCCTGCCGCGAAGCAAACTGAAGTTTGTACTCCGGTTGAAAGTACTCGACGTCCACGCCCGCGGGGACGTGCGCGGGCGAGAGGCTGGGTCCATTTCGCACAGCCGGGCGCCGTCCGCGTCGGAGATGACGACCAATTGGTCGCAGAGCCGCAGATGCAGTTCCAGGCGCAGCGTCTTGGCCGCCTCGCGTCGGAGCAGCCATCTGAGCGGGGCCAGGCGCACGACCTCGGCGTAGCGCGACAGGATCAACGCCTCCAGATTCTCTTTGTAGTAGAGGGTCGCGCCGCTCTCGCGTCCGGTGAGATACTGCGCCGTGGTGAGATTCTGCGCATGGATGATGTCATAGTGCTCGCGCGCCAAGAGTTCGCGCAGGCGGGCGGCCACGCCGCGGTCGTGCCAGCGCAGCGCCTTGTAGGGCAGCTTGCCGAATAGCGCGCGCACGAGCGCGACCGGCTGCAGGCGCCGCCGCGCGGGGAAGAGCTCGATCCTGTCGCAGTAAGACTTCAAGTGTGAGAGGTTCTGATAGTCGCGTCGGTCCTGGGCGAAGGTCCAAAGCGTGATCTGATGATTTTTCGCCATGTGCCTCAGCATGTGGTAGGTGACGATCTTGCCGCCGCTGTCGGGAGGCCAGGGAAACTGGGGGAAGAGATAGAGGATTCTCACCGGGCGGCCTCGCGGAGGAGGGAGAGGGTGGCCTCGGCGGCCTTGTCCCAGCTGAAGTTGCGCGCGCGGGCCAGGCCCGCCTCCCGCATGGCCGCCAGGCGCGCGTCGTCGTCGGGCAGGTCGCGCACGGCTGTTTTCCAGGCATTCACGTCGTCGGCGGGCAGCAAGAGGCCCGCGTCCCCCAGCACTTCGGGCAGACTGGAAACGTTGGAGGCGACTACGGGTACTCCCGCGGCCATGGCCTCGACCACGGGCAGCCCGAAGCCCTCGTAGCGCGACGGAAACACCATCATGCGCGCGCCCGCGTACAAAGCCCGCAGCTCTTCACGGTCCGCGCCGGTAATCCAATGCAGCCCGGGTCCATCCGGCGGCTCGCGCAAAATGGAAAGCACCTTCCGCTTGTCCCCCCAACCCTTGCCGCCCACGAGGACGAGCGGCCGTCGCGCCTTCTTCTCCATGCAGAGTTCAACGTACGCCCGAAGCAACGTAAGGTGATTCTTGCGCGGCTCGAGGGTCGCGGGATAGAGCAGGTAGCCGGGGGACAGCTCCGCGCCTTCACGCCGGCAGAGCGCCTGGAGGGTTTCCGCCACGGTCGTTTGCGCCATCGGTTGAAAGAAGCACTCGTCCGCGGCCTCGTAAATCACACGGATGCGGCGGTCGTCAACGCCCAGCAGTTGGACCAGGTCGCGGCGCGTGGACTGCGAGACGGCGATGAGGCGGGAGGCGCGGGTCGTGGCCGCCGCCAGCGTGCGCGTCCAGCTCCAGCGATAATGCGCGGGCATGATCTTGGGAAAGCGCAGCATGGCCAGGTCGTGCACGACCGCCACGGAGGGGCAGTCGCGGGCAGCGAGCGCGGCGGAGAGGGGCGAAAACCAGACGTCGGGTCGCCGCCGCCGCAACGCCGGCACGAGCCGTGCGCGCAGCCACGAGGGACGCAGGAGCGTGCTGTCCGGAAAGCGCAGCACGACTCTTTCGCCCGAAAGCTCCGGGGCGTGGACGGGCCGGTGCGAGTAGAGCGTCCACTCGGTCTCGGGCGCGGCCTTTTGCATGGCGGCGAGGATGCTCTCGGTATAGACGAAAAGCCCGCTTCTGGGGCCGGCGAGCGCGCGGGCGTCCACGGCGACTCTCATTCGTCCGCCTCCAGCAGCGGCGCGCCGCCGCGAAACTGCTGCCAGAGGGAGACCAGCTGCGGTCCGCGAACCACACCCGACAACCACGCGAAGAGGCCGTAGCTGCCCGCGCCGGCGGCAATCGACAGCAAGGTATGAACGCCGGCCCGATCTGTGAGGAGTACGACCGCGCCCATCGCCAGCGCGACGGCCAGCGACTTTGCGTACCTGGCAAGGTCGGCCGACCAACCCGCGAACCACGCCCGGCACACGTAGAGCATGAGCGCCAGATAGAGCGCCTGGCTGGCGACGGTCGCCACGGCCGCGCCTTCCGCGCCGTAACGCGGGATGAGGGCCAGGTTCAACGCGGTATTGGCCAGGAACGCCGACACACTGGCGGCGCTGTTCCTGTGCTGAAGGTTCACCGAGGCGAGGACCGTGCCCACCATGAAGTTGCCGCAGATGAAGGGATAGGAAAAGAGCAGGATGCGGAGGACGTTGTCGGCGCCCTGCGCGTCCAGGAGGCGCAGGATGCCGGGCGCCAGCAGCACGCCGCCCACCACGATGGGCGCGGCCAGCGTCCACAGCATGGAGAGAAAGGGAAAGAGCCGCGCGCGCAGGTCCACGCCCTCCTGGTACATGCGGGAGAACGCCGGATAGCAGGCCAGCGAGAGAATCTGCGGAACGAGAAAGAGACCCTCCAGGAGGCGATAGCCGTAGTTGTAGCGTCCGGCCTCGGCGTCGCCGCGAAGCGCGGAGATCATGACGGTATCCTGGCGGTGCAGGAGCACGACGGTCATGGCCACGAGGGCGAAGGGCCAGACGACGTGAAGCAGCCTCTTCCAGTCGCGGGCGCGGGGCAAAAGACAGGTGCGGCAGAGCGAAACCGCCCAGGCGCCGCCTAGAATGAGCGCCAGCGTGCTGCCGATGCACATGGCCAGGAGGAGGGCTGCGACGCCTTGGCCGGAGAGGGCGAAGATCACGCCCAGGGTGGCGTGCGTCGCCTTGTCGACGAGGTTCAGGATGGCCTCGCGCCCCATCGCCTCGTAGGCGCGCAGAATCCCGCGCACGTAGGCCAGCAGCGAGACGAGGACGCCATAGAGGACCGCCAGGCCGATATACAGATTCTGTCCCTCGGGGCGAATCAGTGCGAGCAGTCCCGCCAGCACCAGAGCGCCGGCGGCGATCAGCGAGAGTCGCAGGCCGAAGAGGTTGTTGACCAACGGCCAGGGATCGCGCCGTCGCCGGGCGACCTCGCGCACCAGAAGGTTGTCGATGCCCATGTCGGCGACGACGACCATGATGAGGGCGGCCTCGCCGAAGGTGTTGAAGGCGCCGAAGACGTCGGAGGGCAGATATTTGATGAGGACGATGAAGAAGGCCAGTTGCATGGCCTTGCAGAGCAGGTTGGCGGCGGACATGAGGGCCGCGTTGCGCACGATGCGGGAGTCCAGGGGGCGGCTCATGCGTCGGCCGCCTGGCCGCGGGCGCGCGTCCGATGCCCGGAGAGGTCGGGCGCGGCCGCGCGGCCGGAGAGGAGGTCGCGCCAGAAGGCGGAGAGGTCGGCGGCGAAGCGGGGCCAGGTGAAGCGCGCCGCCGCGCGCCGCCGGCCCAATTCGACGAGATGGCGCCGGGCCGGCTCGTCGCGTTGGATGAGCGCCAGCCGCGCGCGCAGTTGCTGCGCCTGTCCCTCGGGATAGAGTAGGCCCGCGTCGTCCAGCACTTCCGGGATGGCGCCGCTGTCGGCGGCGATCACGGGCACGCCCGCCGCCATGGCCTCGATGAGCACGCGCCCCAGTTGCTCGCTCCAGTTGTGGGTGGTGCGGGAAGGCAGAACCAAGGCGTCCAGTCGTCGGAGGACGGCCGGTACGTCCTCAGGCGGCGCGGGGGGATGGAAGCGGGCGCGCTCGCCGAGGCCGAGTTGGCTCGCTTTGCTCTTGAGCATGGTCTCGTCTTCGCCGGCGCCAAAGAGTTCGAGCCGCGCCTCGGGCAGGCCGGAGCAGGCTGAGAGGAGGTCCTCGACGCCTTTCATGGCCAGATAGCGGCCCAGGTAGCCGACGGTGAAGGAGCCGCCGTTCAGCGGGCGGGGCGCATCCTGCCCGGCGTCGAAAAACGCCTGCGGCACGCCGTAGGGGATGACGGCCGTGGGAGCGGAGAATCCCTTCAGGCGCAGCACGCGCTCCGCCTGCGCCGTCGCGCAGACGGCGCCCGCCGCGCGCCGGTACATGCGCCGGTCGATGCGCGCGTACAGCCACGAAACGCGCGCCGGATACTTGAACGGGCGGTAGATGTTCTCCCAGGTGTAAAAGAGGACTTTCGCGCGCGGCGCCCACAGCCGGCACTGGCGCAGCGTCTGCGCGGCGAAGAACGAGTAAGGCTCCTCCAGCAGTTGCACGATCTCCGGTCGGGCCAGGCGCAGGGCGCGTCCGAGTCCGGTCAGGTAGCAACCGCGCGCGTAGCGCCCGTGTCCCAGCGTGCGGCCGAGGACAATGCGATAGTTGGGCGCGTCCGTCACTTCCGCGGCGATGCTGCGACCGTGTTCGATCCAGACGCGGGGCGACAGGACCGTCAGCTCCACGCCAGGCTGGGCGGCCAGCGCGGCGAAGCGCTCATGGTTGGCGGACAGGACCGCCGTCTTGTCGATCACCAGCGCGCGCATCACACTCCCCCCTTAACAAGGGGGGCCGGGGGGGATTCCTCCGCGAGCCGCTCGACTACCGCCAGCAACCCAAAAAGCAACCAGAAGCTGACACCGATCTTGTCGCTGGGTCCGAGATTGTTGACAAAGGCATGGACCAGGTAGCTCAGCATGGCGCCGCCAAGACCGATGGCCAGGCAGCGCGGGCCGCCGCGCGGCAGGCGCCGCGCCAGCCGCGTCATGCGCCCGTAGAACACGGCGATGAGCGCGGCGAAGGCGGCGAGGCCGATGATGCCGCTCTCCGCGGCGATCTCCAGGTAGAGATTGTGCGCGCCCATGCGGATGTCGGTCGAATAAGCGTCCAGGAAGTAGATGTAGCGGAAATACTCGTCGGCATAGGCGGCCCAGCCGACGCCGTTGAGGGGATGGGCGAGAAACATGCTTGCGGCCGCGCCCCAGCGGTCCAGCCGGTCGCGGTTGGTGACGTAGCCGGTGTCCAGCGCGTGCGCCAGCCGTTCCTCGAAGAGGTACTTGAGCTGCAAGCCTCCCGCGACCAGGGCCACGACCGCTCCCGCGACGACCAACACGAACAACATGCGCGGCGACAATTGCCGCCGGTACATCCAGAGATAGAAGACGACCACGGCGCAGAGGGAAATCCAGGCGCCACGCACGAAAGTGAGGGCGACCGCCACGCTCCACAACGCCAGCACGCCGGACAGGAGCAGCCGCCCGCGCGTGCGCGTCTCGAACAGATACGAGAGGACCACGGACATCGACAGCGCGATGAACGCGGCGTAAATGCAGTGGTTCTCGAAAAACGGCTCGGCGACTTCGCCGTAGATGCGCACCTCGCCCGCCAGTTGCGTGGCGAGGCCGTAAACCGCCAGGACCGCGTGCGCGGCCAGGACGACGAGCAGGAGAACGTGCAGCCTGCGCCGCGTCGTGATGAAAAAGACGCACAGGTTGTAGCCGGCCAGGATGTAGAGCAGGTCGCGGGCGACGCCCTTGATCGAGACCAGGGGATGGGCGGCGTCGGGCAGGGTCGCCAGTATCGCCAGGACGTAGCAACCGATGGCCAGGGAGAGGGGGGTGCGCGGCAGGGCGACGCTACGCCGCAGAATGAGGATCAGCAACGCCAGACCGGAGAGCAGCGGGATCAGGGGCTCGGTGGGCAGGACGACTCCCAGGCCGCCGCCGGTGATGTTTCTTATCTCAACGGAGAAGGCCAGGCCGGCGAGGAGGAGGACGTAAGGGCGAAGGCGCCGTACAAGCGACGACGGCGCTGGCGAGGAGAATCACCAACCCCAGCGCGATGGGAGGTGAGAAAAAGGGCAGCACGGCCCCCGCTGCCGTGCAGAGGCCCAGGAGCAGCCACACCCACGCGGGCGAGGCCGACAGGGGCGCCGCGCGCTCGTGGACGGAAGAGGAACAACGGTTGGGCGCATTCATCGACGCGCAAGTCTATCAGGGGGTCGGCGACTGTCAACGCCGCCTTGCGTGGGCGCGTCTCTCGGCGCGTTCAGTCACGCGGCAGGTAGGCGACCAGCCGCTCGTTGGCGTTCTGGAGTTCAAAGTTGGGGACGCGCTGATAATTCTCCTCCAGCGCCTGCCGCAGTTCCGGAATGGCGTAGAAGGGATGGCCGCGGTCGACCTGCCAGAAGACGACTTTGACCTGGCGCGAGTTCAACGCCTCGACCACGGGCGCAAGCTGTTGGACCGCGTCGCGGGCGTAGCTGGAGGCGGCGGGGCCGAGACGGGTTACGGCGGCGGACAGCGTCTCGCCACTCTGAGCCAGCGCGGCGCGCAGGTTGGCGTAGCGGATGCCGATGAGATAGGTCTCGCAGTTGTCCCCCGGCAGTCGGGTGCGGGAGGCGAAGGCGTACCAAGGCGGCGCCAGGATCAAATCGCCCGGGCGGGCGTGGCTCTCGACCAGCGCCAGCGCGCGTCGCACCTCGCGCTCGGGGCTGTTGGTGGGGTCCATTCGGGACAGCGCGGAGAGCGTCTGCGAGGCGGGCGGCGTCCTCCAATTCGTCATCCAAACGGCGGCGTGCAGGCGAAACGTGGGAACCACGAGCAGGCAGGCCAGCGTCAAGGCCAGGAGCGCGCGCGCCGCCAGGGCCGCCGGATGGAGGTCGCGAATGGTGCGCCTCCAGACGCCGGCCAGGAGGCCGACGGCGCGCGCCGCGAACAGCGCGACCATGGGTTCGGCGATCATGAAGATATAATTGGCCGTGCCGCCCTTGAGCATGAAGAGAATGCTGCCCAGATGCAAAACGCCGACCCAGAGCACGTAGCGCCGCAAACCCGGCTGCTGGGCGAGGAGCGGCGTGTCTGGATCGACGGAGAGGCGCGTCGCCGCCAGCATCCCACCCAGCGCCAGGAGAATCCAGGCGCCCTCCAGGTCGACGATGACCATGCCGTTGCCCAACAGCTTGGCGGGGCCGTAATCCCACAGGTTGGGAGGAAAGCTGCCGACCTGGTTCCTCCAGATGTTGGTAAAGAAGGCGCCGCCGGTGGTCCATTGCAGGATCGCCGCCACGCCTCCGTAAACGCCCACAAGCGGCAGGAAGAAGGCGGGGGCGTGCTTGCGGCGCAGGCTGGCGGCTGATAGGCTGTGCAGGATCACGTAGGGCAGGCACGTCATGTTGGTGAGGAGCGCGCCGGCGGCGGCCAGGCCGCCGGCCGCCATCCAGCCGCGCCCGCCGCGCAGTTGCCCGTAGAAGGCCAGAAGCAGGAGCGGCAGCGCGGTCGCCTCCGATTGGAAGCCCAGCGTCCACCAGAAGCCGATGGGCAGAAACAAGGCCAGCGCATAGGCGAGGGCGGCTTCCCGCGGCCGTCCGAAAAGCGACAGCGAACAGCAGAGGACGAGGGCCGCCGTGAGCACGTGCAGCGTGGCGGTATAGAAGCGCGCGATCCAAAGCCCCGGCAGCGGCGCGGAAGTCAGCTTGAAAATGCCTGCTCCCGCCCACAGATGCAAGGGCGGCTGGGGCGAGAGGATCTCCGAGTAGAGGGCCGCGCCGTCCGCCATGCGCGCGCTGATGTAGAGATAGTTGCCGTCGCCGAAATCCAGGTAAGCCAGCGACAGGTTATGGACCACGAAGGCGTAATACGCCAGGGTGGAAAGGAGCACGAGCAACGTGGGAAGGGGCGCAAGACGTCGCTGCATGGGCTGGTTTTAGCATACCGCGGCAGGCGGGGGTAGGGCGGTCTTCGCCACGCCCCCTCACCCTAACCCTCTCCCCGAGGGAGAGGGGATCCAACCTCTCTTAAGGGAGAAGTCGGCGCGGAGCGCATTCTCCACCTCTCCCTCGGGGAGAGGTCGGCGCGGAGCGCATTCTCCACCTCTCCCTCGGGGAGAGGTCGGCGCGGAGCGCCGGGTGAGGGGGAAGGCGCCGATGGCAGCTTGAATGAGGGACAAATGCGCAGGCATGGTTGCGGGGCATGAACGTGAATGAAGATCGCAAGCGTCTTTTCCCCCGCTTGCGAGGCGGGCCGCATCCAGTGGCGTCCGCGTGGCTGCTGTTGCTCTATATCATGGCCCTCGGCAGCTTTCGGCAGGCCGCCGTCGCCGGCACGCTGGCCCTCTTCCTCCTCACACTCCGGGTGCCACCCTTAAGTATTCTAAAGGGCGCATGGACGCGCGTCCTGCTCTCGTGCGGGGCGGCCTGGGCGGCGGGCGAACTCGTGGTTCAATACGTTTCCCACTCCGCGCCGCTGGTTGGGACGGTCCAGACGGCCGTTTTTCTTCTTGCGTTCATGTCTTGTCGCGGGCCGGTCGTGGCGTTGCCGCGATGGGCTTTGTCCGGCGTCATCCTTCTTGCTGTGGCGGCGCAGTCGATCTCGGCCCTAGCTTTCTACTATGCGGCAGGCCAGGGCGACCTTCTGGCGCGCGTGCAATTGCGGCATCCCACGCGCCCCCTGGGGACAGTCGCCGATTTTGCGCGCCCGGCCCGCGACGGGTCCGAGCTCTTGCTTCAAGATGGGCGCCTGTCCCTTCCCTGGATGGAGGCTGCGCAACGCCTCTCGCCGCTGCGCGACGCCGGGGCCGACGTGTTGCGTGAAGCCTGCCTGGCGGACGACCTGTTGAAGCACCACGTGCTGGCGCAGTTCGCGCTCCTGGGCGAAGACTTGAAAATCCGTCCTGAGAACCGCGCCGTGAGCCTCGACTACAGTCGGGCGCGCGACGAGTTGGCGGTCCTGCGCGAGCACGGCGAACTCCTGCTCATCAACGGGAGCGGACGGCGGTTGCACGTCTTTTCGGGCGCGCTGGGGCCCGCCTGCCGCGTGCGCGCGACGCCCGACGGCGCGGGCTTCCTCTGCCTCTTTGCGCGCGGCGAGATGCGCTACTTCGGCGCGGCTTCCCCCTACGCTTGCACCGGCGAAGTCAAGTACGGACTGGGCCGCGCCGTCGACCTGTCGTTTGATTCACACGGTCATCCGCAACCGTATGTCTTGTCAGGGGGCGGCGCCGTGTACCGCATCGATGCGGGGACGACCTTCACCCAAGTGGCGCCGCCGCTCTTTCCCTTCGACGACCAGGCGCGCGGCTTGGTCGAGGGATCCGACCCGCCCGCCGTGACGTTCGTGGTATTGGACCGGCACGGCGTTCTCCACGCCTCGCCCCACGCGGAGAGGACGCTGCGCTTCCAGCGCCACGCATTTCCAGCACCCGACGACGACGCGGTCGCCTTGCGCGCCTGGGAGGACGATCTGGTCTGGCTGGACGCCTGGGGCGGCCTGCACGGCGTGGGGAAAATTGGGGTCAGCGCCTGTCTTTTCAGTAGAAACTCACGCCTGTCGACGGTTTCGCCTGAAAAAATAGGCGCTGACCCTAATTTTCCCATCGCTTACGGCGATCTCTCCGTGCGCGTGCGGCGCGGCGATTGCGTGGACTTCGTTGTGATACCGGAAATCATGCGCGTCCTGATCCTCAACGGATACGGAGAGGTTTTTTCGTTTGATCTGTCGCGGTATCTCAAGCACCCAAACCCGGAGCCCGCCCCATGAACCGACAGGCACTCGCGCGCGCGTTGGAGGCGGTCGCGCTGGCGCTCTTGGCGCTCGTGCTCTTTACCCTGGGCGCGGGACGGATTGAGCTGCCGGTCGGCTCCTTCGGCGGCCACGCCGTCAAGAGCATCCCCTACCTGCTCCTGTCGGGTTGGGCAGCGGCGTGGCTGCGGAGCGGCCGCGTCCCCGTCCAAGCGCCGCTGAGCTTCTCCGGCGGCATGTTTCTCGCCCTCGCATTGGTCTCTTCCGTCGGTTCGACGTTTCCCTACAGTGCGCTGAAGACCTGGTTGTATCTGCTGTTTGCGTTCGGGTTTTACCTTTATCTCAGTAATCTGCGGGTGGGACGGCGGCAGGTGGAGGTTCTGTGGGGCGCGTTTCTTCTTGGCCATCTTTATCTCTGCGCGGTCGCATTGCGGCAGGACCTCGGGGGCGAAGTCGAGCGCATTCGCGGGACCTTCGGTCATTTCAATCTTCTCGCCGGCTATTTGCTCTTGGCGCTGCCCGTACTGCTTTACCTGTCCAGGCACGTCAAGCGATGGCCGCGTTACGGTCTTTACGCGCTGGCGCTGGTCTCGCTTTATCTCCTCTTTCGCACCTACTCGCGCGCGGCGATGGTGGGAGCGGTCGCGGAAATTGTGTTTATGGGATGGGCCGGGCGGGGAGCCGTGCGGCGGGTCGCGCTGGCCGCGCTTTTCGTCATGGCGGGACTGCTGGCGGCGTTTCACACGACGCTGGCTGTGCGCTTCGGCGAAATCCGCGCCGAACTGCGGGATCCGCTGCCGCTGTCGCGCGTCAACCTGTGGAAGGGAAGCGTCGAGATGCTCGCCGCCCATCCCGAGCGGCTGGTGTTCGGGCAGGGATGGGGCGATGCCTTCGGCCACGAGTTAGCCGGCACACGCGTGGGCTTCTCCCATCCCATGCTGGCGGAGCGCTACACGCACGCCCACAATCTCTACATGCACCTGCTGCTGGCCTTCGGGGCGGCGGGACTCTTCGCGTTTCTCCGCATGATAGGAGGTTGGTTGCGTCACCTCCGGCCCGCGCGCGACGACCCGCGGGTCTTTCTCTGCGCGGGCGTCCTGGCGTTTCTCGTCCACGGATGCTTCGATGTGATGCTGACGGCCGGCAATCTTCCCCTGGCGCTGTTTGCGCTGCTGGCCCTGGGCTCCCGCTCATCGTGCGATTACGATTACGCGTCGTAATCGTTTTCGTGGGGAGGAAGGCGTTCAACCCGACTACCACGCGTAGTCTTTTCCGATGACCACCACCCCCGAAGGGGAGACGAAGAAGCGCTCCTTGTCCGCCGCGGCGTCGAAGCCGATGGTCGTGCCCGGCGGGACGTGGACGCCCTTGTCGATGATCGCCCGCCGGATATTGCAGCCCCGCCCGATGTCCACGCCGTGCATGATAATGGAGTCGTAAATCTTCGAGTAGGAGTGGATGAAAACGTCCGGACAGATGATGCAGTTTTGCACCAGGCTGCCGGAGATGATGACGCCGCCGGAAACCAGGCTGTCCAGGGCGACGCCGCGGCGTCCCGCCTCCTGGGCGAAGACGAACTTGGCCGGCGGGCGCGACTTGGCGGCGGTGCGCATCGGCCACTGCCGGTTGTAGAGATTGAACACGGGGTCCACGCTGCGCAAGTCCATGTTGGCTTCCATGTAACAGTCCACCGTGCCAACGTCGCGCCAGTAGCCGCGCTCGCGCGGGGTCATGCCGGGAACCACGTTGCGGTTGAAGTCGTAGGCATACACCCGCCGCGACCGGATCAACTTCGGCAGGATGTCCTTGCCGAAGTCATGGCTGCTGCCGCGGTCCAGCGCGTCCTCCTTCAGCACCTCCAGCAGCACCTCCGTCTCGAAGAGATAATTCCCCATCGACACGTACACCTGGTCGGGATGGTCCGGCATGGGTTTGGGTTGGGCCGGTTTTTCCTCGAAGCCCACGACGCGGTCCTCGCCGTCCACCTCCAGGATGCCGAACTGGCCGGCCTCGTAAATGGGGCGCGGGATGGCGCACACCGTCACCTCGGCGTTGCGCGCGAAGTGGAAGTCCACTACCTGCTTGACGTCCATCTTGTAGACGTGGTCGCCGCCGAAGACGGCGACCAGCGGCGGCTTCTCGCGCTCGATGTGATAGATGTTCTGGTAGACGGCGTCGGCGGTACCCGTGAACCAGGTCTGGCCGGTGCGCATCTGGGCGGGCACGCAATCGACGTAATGGCCCAACATGCGCGACAGGTTCCAGGCGTCGTGCAGATGACAGATGAGCGAGTCGGCCTTGAACTGGGTGAGAACCTTGATCTTGAAGATGCCGGAATTGATCAGGTTGTTGATGACGAAGTCGATGATGCGGAACTCGCCGCCGAAGGGCACGGCGGGCTTGGCGCGGTCCTGGGTGAGCGGACCCAGGCGCGTGCCCCTGCCCCCCGCCAGAACCATGGCGAGGATATGGTTCATGGGATAGGGACGCCGATCTTCCGACAAAACCGACATGACAGACTACTCGCTTTCCGCGGACGGACGGGTAACCTCCAAAGCGCCCGCGGCGGGATAGACGCCGACGGGGGCGTCGCGTTCCAAGAGCGCCAGGGACCAGGCCAGCTTGCCGCCCGGCGGGACGGCCAGTGCTTCCCAGGCAACCGCCCACTCGATGATTTCGCCCGCGACGAAACCCTCGGACACGGACAGGAGTTCCCTCATGTCCGAGGCCGCCACCACGCTGGAGGCGCCCGGACCGCGCGCCGGCTCGGTCGTGACAAAGCGCGCCTCCGGCCCCTCGGTGCGCAGCTGAAATCGGCATCCCCCTGCCAGGCACTCCGCCGGGGGCTTCGTCGTATCCAGCCGCAGGTAGAAGTTGCGCTCGTCTCCGCCGTAGTGAATCCTCCGCAGGATTTCGGAGGCATGATGCATCGCGCCGGAGTGAGCCCGTACATCATAATACCCGGCCCCGTCCCATTCAAACAAATCCGATTCGCGGCCGTCCAAGATGGGGGAGATGGGTCCCTTGGGCGGACGCGCCAGGCGCCCCTCCGGCGCCACGCCGAGGGGCTGGAAGACCTCCTCGGGCGCCGGCAGGCCCAACAGTTCGTACAACGTCTCCAGGTGCCCGCGAAACAGCCGGTCGAACAGCTCGTCGTGCTCACTGGTATGGTCGTCCCCATACCACCAGAACCAGTCGCTGCCCTCGGCGGCGTAGAGTTCCCAGCGCGCCTCCTCCAGCCGCTCGGGCGGGAGCGCGCCGCTTTTCTCCACCTCCGCGAGCGCCTCCCGCGCCCGCGACAAGAGCGACCACGCCCGCCGGTCCAGTTCATGCCCGATCCAGATGTAGAAGTTATGGTCGATCCAGGAGCCGGCGAACAGTCGTTTCAGCTCCTTCTGCGGCGGATTCTCCGCCAGGAATTCGCTGACCGTCACGCAGCGCACGTGCGGCGCGCTGGACAGACGGCTGTAGAGCGCCGCAAGAAAGTCGTGCCCGTCCCGCGGATACCACTCCCAGCAGTTTTCGCCGTCCAGGATCACGCTGACCAGGTACTTCTCGCTCTTTTCGCCCAACTGTTCGTGAATCCTGCCCAGGTGGTGCATGAAGTCGTGGGCGGCGTGCTCGGCGTCCATGTTGGCGTAATGAAAACCGATGTGATCCGACAGGAGCCGGTCGCGGAAGATGGCGTAGACGGGCTTCTTCCCACCCGCCAGCCGGTAGGGGCGGTAGAGCGCTTCCGGCTCGGCCAGGGTGTCGTCCACGTGGCGGGTGAGGGGCTTCTTGCGGCTGTGGGCGAGGATTTCCTCGTCGGTGGCGATCCAGGCGACGCCCAGCTTGGAGAGAATGGGGACGAGGGCGGCGGAGACGGAGCCTTCCGAAGGCCACATGCCGGCGGGATCGCGTCCGAACCAGCGGCGGTAGGCCGCCATGCCGAGCGCGATCTGCGCCTCGGCGTCCTCGGGATGCCTGAAGACCGGCTCGGGCAACTCCGCCTCGGGCATGGCCTCGCGCGCGCACTCGTTGTCGATGAGGAGCGGCAGGATGGGATGGAAGTAGGGTGAAAACGTCACTTCGATCTGCCCCGCGTCCTGAAGCTGCTTGTGAATGGGAATCACCTCGGCCATGATCTCGCGCTGGCGGGTAAGCAGCCGCTGCTTCTGCTTCTCCGTAAACTCGCGCCCGATGCGGAAGAGCGTCTGGCAGATGTCTCCGTCGCGCTCGCGCCAGAGGGGGTCGATCCAGACCAGGTTAAAGCAGACCACGAGGTCCAAAAGGTCCTGGGGCGAGAAGCGGCGCACCACTTCGTCGGTGACCGGTCCCGGCCCGCGCATCCGTTGCAGCTCCATGTAGCGCGGCATCGATTCCAGCATCCGCGGCGAGGCGTCGAAGAACCGCTCGACCACGAACCGCTTCTCCGCCGCCGACCACTCCGACACCGGCTTCCGGCTGGGTTCCAGGTAGCGGTCGGTGTACTCGCCGCGTACGTAGCCCTCCAACTGGTCCAGCATGGAGGGCACGAGGTTGAAGGTCTGGTGGATTCTGGGATAGTTGGCCAGGATGGCGGCCATGTCGTAGTAGTCCTTGAGCGCGTGCAGTCGCACCCAGGGCAGCATCATGCGATTGGAGCGGCCCTCGCGGTAGTAGGGTTGATGCTGGTGCCACATGAGGTTGAGATAGATGGGATTCATGCTCTGGGACGATAGTGGAGAGGCGCCGGCATTTCAAGCCGCGCGGCCCGACCGGGGGACAGTCACCGATTTTGCGCGCTCAGCCCGCGACAGGTGGGAGCAGGCGCTTCAAAATCGGCGCCTGCTCTTGAGAATGGACGCTTCCAGAGTCGCGAAAGAAAGAAAGAAAGAAAAACCGAGTCCTCGAGTAGCGGCGCGCCGGATAGTCCGCTTGAGATGCGAGCTGTGCCTTCGCGCCTCTCATCGAGAGGACAGCCTGGACGCGGGGAGGCCGCTCCGAAGGCAGGCGGGCCGCATCGAAAGCGTCCTCTCGATACGCGGCCCGTAGTTACATCTCGCATCGTAGCACCTGGCTCGTCGGGCCGCGACTCGAGGACTCGGTTTTTCTTTCTCTTGCGAACCTGCCAAGGCCCATTTTTGAGAGCAGGCGCCCATTTCCGAAGTTGCATGTCGGTTTTGTCGAGGGCCGGCGGCGGAAATGGGTGACTGTCCCACGCCGCCCCTCACCCTTACCCTCTCCCGCAGGGAGAGGGGACTACTTCTCCTCCCAGTGGCGGCTGCGGCTGCCGCGGCTGGTGCGCTCACGGGCCTCTTTGCCGGTGATGTTCTGCGGGCAACTGGTGACGTAGCCGTGCACCCCGCCGCCCACGTCCTCGACTTCCACCATCCAGGCGTCCGGCGTCCTGCCGCGCTCGTAGCCTTCCCACAGGTCGCCTTCTTTGGGATGCATCAGGACGGGATACCAGACGAGGTCGCGCCACAGCGGCACGTCGTCGCAGTAGGCGTACCAGGCGCGTACCTGCACGATGACGTTGGGGTCCACGATGCGGGCGCGGAAGTGCGTGCCTTCCGGCGTTTCCTCGTGGGTGGCGTCCCAGACGCGCGCCACGGGGCGTCCCGACAGACAGTGCGCCGCCCACATCCGCCAGATGAGAAACTGCTGGGGCGACTCGGCGGCGTGGCGATAGTTGGGGACCATGGAGACGGTCCAGGGTTGTTCCAGGAGCGACTGGTTGTGCGTCACGTTGAACATGGTGTAACCGTCTTCGTTGGTCGCGCCCAGATAGAGGGTGGGGCACTTGACAAACCGCGAGTTGAACAGCGGCGAAACGGCGTCGAAAGGGCCGCCGGTCGGGCGGCTCCAGCGGCCTTCCATGCCCATGAAGACCACGCCGGCCACGCGCGCGGGATCGATGGCCGCCGCGGTGTAGGCGGAGGGCGCGCGCTTGCTGTGCCCGCCGACGACCGCGCGGATGTCCCCGCGAGGCAGCTTGAGCACGTCCGCGAACACGTCCATGGCGCGGAGGTAGGGTATGGCCAGACGGAAAAAGTAATGGTCGGTCACCCTGCGTTGCTCGCGCGGCAGGTCCAAGAGGTAGCGGATGCTCCATTCGCGGTCGGGCCGGTCCGGCGTCTCGCCCGGATTGGGCAGGATCATGGTCGGATAGCCCAGCAGCGCGGCCATGGGTTGACCGTAGTTGATTTCGAACGATTTCTGGAACGGCCCCGCGATGCTGCCCACGATGACGACCTTGCCGCGGTTCTCGGGCGCGATCCTTTCCGGCGCGAAAATGACGGCATGGTGCGTGAGCGGGCTGCCGTTTTCCACGTATTGACTCACAAAGGTTACGTGGACGCGCCGCAGGCGCACGCGTGGAGCCACGTCGGACGTTACGACTTCGTCGCGCGTGATTCTGGGGGTGAGCGGCGGCAGCTGGGACTGGAAGTCCTCCCATATCCGGCGAATCGGCGCCTCCTCGGCGAGAGCGCCCGAAAGCATAAGCAGAAAGGCAGCAGCAAGAACTTGTGGACGCACGATTGCACCTCCGCAAATAAACGTGCCCTCTATCGTGCCGGCGGCGGCTCCCACAGGCGCGGCATGCCGTAGCGGTCGGGCGGCGTCTCCGACGGCCCCCCGGTGTGGTTGACCGGCAGGGTCGTAACATAACCCCGGAAGCCGTTCGCCACGTCCTCGACCTCGATCAGCCAAGCGTCCGGCGGCTTGCCGCTCCACCACGCCTCGTAGCATCCGTCCTCGCGCGGGAACATGGGGACCGGGAACCACATGAGGTCGCGCCAGTAGGGGGGATCGTCGTTGTAGGTCGTCCACAACTTGACCATCACGACCGTATTGGGCGTGTCCAGCCGCGCGTAGAAGCGCGTGCCGCGCTCCTGGGTTTCGTACGTGGCGGATACGATGCGCGTGACCGGCCGCCCGTCCAGGCAGTGCGAGACCCACATCGGCCAGTTGACGAAGTGCTTTTCATCGTCGGTGTCGTGGCGGTAGTTGGGGATCATGGCGATGGTCCAGGGCGGGTCCATGTGCGACTGAATCCGGTTGATGTTGAAGCGCCGGTAGCCCGACTCGTTGGTTGCCCCCAGAAAGATGACGGGACAGCGCACGAAACGTTGGGTGAAATACGGCGAAGTGGACTCCAGCGGCGTGCCGATGCGGCGGTCGAAGACGCTTTCGTTGCCCATATACACGATGCCGGCCACGTTTTCGGGCCGGATGGCCGCGGCGGTGTAAGCGGCGGTCGCGCGCTTGCTGTGCCCGCCGATCACCGCGCGTATCTCAGCGGTGGGAACCTCTAGGACTGCGGCGCAGACCTCCATCGCGCGCACGAAGACGATCCCCAGCCGGAAGAAGTGGTGGTCGAAGGGATCGTTGGTCTCGATGACGCGCGCCAGCATGGGGCGGATGTCCCACTCACGGTCGGGCTGACTGTCGGTGTGGCCGGGACACTCCAGGATCATGGTCGGATAGCCGGTGCGGGTGGCGATGGGATGGGCGAAGTTATAGACGAAGTTGTTCCAGAAGGGACCGCCGAAACCGCCGACGATGGCGACTCTGCCGCGGCGCGCGGGATCGGTCATGCGGGGGTCGTCGATGGGGATGAAGAGCTCGGCGCGACTGCGGAGGGTTTCGCCGAACACTTCCTGGGTCGAAAACAAAAGTTCGACGCGCCGCAGCCGCCGGCTCGGGTCCTCAGAGGAGGCGATCGCTTCGTCCTTGACGACCGTGTAGGTGAAGGGCGGCGCCGTGGCTTCAAATCGCTCCCACAGGCGGGCCGGTGGTATGGGTTGGAACGCAGGCGTACTCGACTCGACCGCCAGCGCGCGGCCGAGGGCTGCGAAAAGAATCGAAAGTGCGAGGGATCGCGACATCGTTTCCTCCTTTAAGGGACAGTCCCTCACAAGGCTCTGCTTCACCCATAGAGGATGAAAACCAAGGCGGCTCCGACGGCGGACTGGGCGCGTCCGGGCCGTCCTCTCGATACGCGGCCCGAAGTGACATCTGGCATCAACGGGCACAGCTCGTCGGGCCGCTACTCGAGGACTCGGTTTTTCTTTCTTTCGCAACTCTGTCAGGGCCCATTTTTA
Organism: bacterium; assembly: GCA_015075175.1. Taxonomy (GTDB): domain Bacteria; phylum Hinthialibacterota; class Hinthialibacteria; order H5-UNCL2; family H5-UNCL2; genus H5-UNCL2. The sequence continues at coordinate 18,734 of JABTUV010000017.1, read as the reverse complement.
AGAGCAGGCGCCCGTTTCCGAAGGGAGCCTTCCGTCCTGCACGCGGGTTGCCGCCGGAAACGGGCGACTGTCCCTTCCGCCGTCCCAACCTGCTAACCCATGTATGGATACACGAAGTCCGCCGGCGGCAGGAAGTTCTCCTTGATGGCGCGCGGACTGGTCCAGCGCAGGAGATTGATGCGGCTGCCGGCCTTGTCGTTGGTACCGGAGGCGCGGCTGCCGCCGAAGGGCTGCTGCCCCACGACCGCGCCGGTCGGCTTGTCGTTGATGTAGAAGTTGCCCGCCGCCTGGCGCAGGAGCTCGGAGGCGCGCGCGATCGCCGCCCGATCGCGCGCAAACACCGCTCCCGTCAAGCCGTAGGGGCTGGTCTCGTCGCACAAGCGCAAAGTCGCCTCGTACTCGCGCTCGGGATAGACGAAGATCGTCAGGACCGGCCCGAAGATCTCTTCCACCATCAGCTTCGACCGGGGATCCTCCGACAAGACTACCGTCGGCTCGATGAAAAAACCTTCGCGTTTGTCGCAGCCGCCGCCAAACAGGATGGAAAAACCGGCGGTCGCGCGGGCGTAATCGATGTAGCCCTTGATCTTGTCGAAGGCCTCGGCGTCAATGACGGCGCCCATGAAGTTGGAGAAGTCGGCCACGTCGCCCATCTTGATGCGCGCGCACATGGACAGGAGCCGGTCCGCCAGGTCGGGCCAGAGGGTGTCGGGGATGTAGGCGCGCGAGGCGGCGGAGCACTTCTGACCCGAGTACTCGAACGCGCCGCGCACCAGGGCGGTCGCCAGCGCGTCCAGGTCGGCGGAGACGTGGGCGACCACGAAGTCCTTGCCTCCCGTTTCGCCCACCAGTCGCGGGAAAGTCCGGTATTGCAGCAGCGCGCCGCCGATGCGGTTCCACATGTCCGCAAAGACGGCGGTACTGCCGGTGAAATGGACGCCCGCCAGCTCCGGATGTTGCACCAGCGGAGGCACGACCGCCGCACCGGCGCCGGTGACCAGATTGATGACGCCCGGCGGCAGGCCGGCCTCCATCAGAATGCGCATGATGAAGTGCGCGGAAAGCACGGCCTGGCGGGCGGGCTTCCAGACGACGGTATTGCCCATCAGCGCGGGGGCGGTGGGAAGGTTGCCGGCGATGGAGACGAAGTTGAAGGGCGTCACTGCCACGACAAAGCCCTCCAGCGGACGGTAATCCATCCAGTTGAGTGTGCCGCGCGGGGAATACGGCTGGTCGGCGTAAATTTCGGCCATGTAGTACGGATTGAAGCGCCAGAAGTCGGCCAGTTCGCAGGCGGCGTCGATTTCGGCCTGGTGGCAGGTCTTGCTCGTGCCCAGCATGGTAGCGGCGTTGAGGGTCGCGCGATACTTGGTCGCAAGCAGGTCGGCGGCGCGCAGAAAGAGCGCCGCCCGTTCCTCCCACGCCGCGGCCGCCCACTCGGCGCGTGCTGTAAGCGCCGCCTCGACCGCCGCTTGAGCAACGGCCTCGTCCGCCGCGTACGAATATCCCACGATCTGCGACAGCCGGTGCGGGCAGCGTATCTCCAGCACCCGCGAGGTGCGAACCTCCCGCCCGCCGATGATCATCGGCATGTCGATGGGCGCACCGGACAATGCCGCCAACGTCGCCGTCAGCTCCGCCCGCTCGGGTGAACCCGGCGCATACGAGTAGACCGGCTCGTTGACGGGAAGGGGGACTTGAAATCGAGTATTCTGGGGCATGGCACATCACCTTTGGGTCAGTGGACTCATCGATTGATTGTTGCCATGAGGCGTCGGGGAAGTCAACGACCGCAGGTCGTGCCGGCTCCCGCCTTAGCAAGGGGGGCTGGGGGCGATAATGCGCGGCTGGCAGGCGAGGACCAGTGCCGACTGATAAGCGGGAGCTCAAGCGAATGGCGGGCCGAGCGCGGAAAATCGGCGACTGTCCCACCCGTAACCGCGAGTCAAGGCTACTTAAAAATTGGATGGTCCGCTTCACTGCGCAATATTACATTACACATGCCTTGAAATACCGCTATTTTACGTTAAAATGGAAAGTGAGCATCGTTGAGGCGACCCCTCGGGGACGGTTTTCGTTTTTGCTGTTTTAGTCGTTTTTAACGCCCTTGCGGCCCTGGCGGGACCGCACGCTAGGAGCGAACCGGGATGCGAGACCTTTCGCCGTGTCTCTTGCTGGTCGAGGACCGAGCGGGTTTGCTGCACGCGCCGGCGATGGCGCTGGCCGGGCCGCTGGGGGTGCGGCTGGTCACGGCGGGGGACCTGACCGAGGCCGAATCGCGCGTTTCAAGAGGGGAAGTGCAGCTGCTGCTCGTGGACGGCTCGAGCGGCGCCCTTGAGTCGGCCGACAGGGAGCGCCTGGCACGCCTGGCGGAGCGCGTCGCCGTGCTCGTCGTCGTGGCCGACGAGCGCGAGAAATCGCGCTGGAGCCGGACTACCGGCGCGGCGGTGCTTACGCTGAACGAAGCGGAGACGGGACTGGCGGGCGCGCTCCTGCGCCTGGCGGTGGCGCGCGCGGAGGCCTGCCGCGTGGAAGCCCGCCTCGATCAGGGCGCCCTGCGCCGCGCCGAATCGGAGAAACTCCGCCTGGCGACCGCTGTCGAATGCGCCGCCGAATCCATTATGATCACCAATCGCGACGGCGTCATCGAGTACGTCAATCCCGCCTTTGAGAAGAACACCGGCTATCGACGCGAGGAAGTGGTCGGCCAGACGCCGCGCATCCTGAAGAGCGGCCAGCATCCCCCCGAGTTCTACGCGCAGATGTGGGAGACGCTGCGCCGCGGCCAGGTCTGGACCGGACACCTCACCAACAAGCACAAGGACGGCAGCCTCATGGAAGTGGAGGCGACCATTTCTTCGCTGCTGGACCGCGAGAGCGGGTCGGTGACGGGATATGTGGCGGTGCAACGGGACGTGACGCAGGAGCAGGGACTGGCGCGGCAGCTCCAGCACGCGCAGCGCATGGAGGCGCTGGGGCAACTGGCGGGCGGGGTGGCGCATGACTTCAACAACGTGCTGACGGCGATTCTGGGCAGCCTGGCGCTGGCGCTGCACACGCCGTTGCCGGAGCGGGCGCGCTCGCTCCTGGTCGACGCCGAGCGCGCCAGTCTGCGCGCCGCCGAACTGGTCAAGCAGCTCTTGACCTTCTCGCGCAACAGCGAAACCGTCCGGAGACCGATTGCGGTTGACGAGGTCATCCGCGAAGTCGCCGGCATCGCCCGCAACACCTTCGACCGCCGCATCGAGATCAGCGAGCTGTGCGCGGCGGACTTGCGGCCGGTCCTGGCCGATGCGGGGCAACTGCACCAGGTGCTCCTGAATCTGTGCGTGAATGCGCGGGACGCCTTGGAGGCGATGCCCCGCAGTCGGCGCGCCGCTCCCCTGCGCCTCACGCTGGAGGCGGAAAACGCGCTCCTGGACGAGGACGCCTGCCGCTCCGCCGGCGTGCCGCGCCCCGGTCCCTACGTGCGCATCAGCGTCTCCGACAACGGCATCGGCATGCCCGAGGAGGTGCGCAAACGCGTCTTTGATCCCTTCTTTACCACCAAGGACAAAGGCAAGGGGACCGGCTTGGGGCTGGCGACCGTCTACGGCATCGTCAAGCAGCACGAGGGGGGCGTCAGCGTCTACAGCGAACCGGGCTTCGGAACCACGTTCAAAGTTCACCTGCCGGCGGCCGCGACCGGCTCACGCAACGTCGCTATTCCCGCCGAGGACGCCCCTTCGCGCGGAACTGAGACCATTCTGCTGGTCGACGACGAAGAGATCATCCGCGCCCTGTGCAGCTCCGTCCTGTCGCGGCACGGCTACAAGGTCATGGAGGCCGCCGACGGGCGCGAGGCGCTGTCGGTCTACGCCCAGCACGAGCGCGACATCGACCTGGTCATTCCTCGATCTCCATGCCCAACCTGTCCGGTATGGAGACGCTGGAGCGGCTGCGGGCGTTCCGGCCGGACGTGCGCGTCATCCTCTCCAGCGGGTACAGCCTGGACCCCACGCACGAGTTGTTGCAGCAGCCGTGCGTTTCGGGCTTCATCCCCAAACCCTACCAACCTTCCGAGCTGGTGCGCATGGTGCGGGGGGCGCTGGACCAACCCGCCGGCTCCGCCTGAACGCAAGTCCCGCCGTGGCATGGGCATCGTGCCCATGCGTCATGCACGGGCGGGATGCCCGTGCCACCCGTCAGGGACCTTGCAGCGCCTCGATCAGTCGCAGGAGGTCGTTTTCGTCGATCCGGCCGTCGTCCAGGAGGTCCGCGCGGCGCGAGAACTCGGTTTCGTCCTGCTGCCAATAGAATGAGAACAAGAAGAGGTCCAACCCGTCGATGCGGCCATCGACCAGTACGTCGCCGGGTCCGGCGGGGGTGGATGTCGGCGTGGGCGTGGGGAGGGGAGGCGGCGGTTCCGCCAGGGCCGCCAACTGGGGCATGTCAAACTCCTCCAAGAGTCCGAAGCAGAAGTACTCCGGACCGTTGGCGACGATCCAGTTGTTGGTGATGACCTGGCGCAGGCTGGGCAGGGCGCTCTGGACTTCGACGGCTGAGAAGAGTTCCGGCTCCAGCGCGGCGGCGACTCGGGCGACCAGCGAGCTGCGCGAACCGTAGGCCAGGAGGGCGGGCGGTCCCAGGCGTTGCTCATCCCGCAGCCAATGCGCCGCCGCCAGCACCTGCCCGGCGGAAATCCCCAGCGGTCGGTCCCCTACCGCCGACAGCATGATGGCCATCAGGTCGGGATAGCTGGCCGGCCGCGACTCGCCGATGAAGATCGGGTCCATCGCCAAGACGGCGCGCTTCTCCACGATCAATTGGACCATGGCCGCCGAGGTGAGAGAGGTCCGGCCCGAGTCGCTGATCAGAATCGCCGCGCCCTGCGGCGCCAATGGCGTCAAGAGGACCGCCGGCACGGTCCAACGGCCGCCCATCCCCAGCCTCCAGGCGGTGGAAAAGAGCTCCTCGCCCGTCTCGCTGGCCACCAGTTCCGCCACGGCGTCATAGCGCGGCAGGCGCACGAGCTCGGAGAGTACCGCGCGCCGTTCCGCCTGCCACGCGATGAAAGCGAACGGGTCCTCGGGTATTGCGGGATTCCTGGGCAGCTTCTGAGCGAGCGCCAGCGCCAGCGTATGGAAGTCCTGGTTGGGCGAGGGCAGGGTGACGCGCAGCTCGGCGCTGCTCTTGACTTCGGACTCGGAGGGGATTTCGATCGCGCTGTAATTGATGTCGCCGGGGTAGAAGAAGTCGCCCAGCATCCGATAGAAGGCCTGGCGATTGTCCACGCCGTAGTTGTGCGTACCCGGACTGTAATTGATGTACGAGCGCAGGGCGCCGGGCGCGCCCAAGAGGTCGTAGGCGGGGCGCGCGGCGGAGAGCAGCGGGGGCAGGGCATAGGGCGCCTGAAAGCAGCAGTCGTCGTATTGGTTGTAAGTGAGGAGCAGCGGGCGCGGGGCCATCAGCGCGCAGAGATGCGTGTAGTCGGCGATCCAGCCCAGGTCCACGGGCGCCTGCTCGGAGTCGCCCAGGTCCTGGAAGTGTCGCACTCGAGTACGAAAGCCGGAGAAACCGGCGACCGGGTCGGCCAGCGAGACGCGCGTCTCCAGCGGGCTGAAGAGGATGGTCTGCCACCCTCCGCCCGACAACCCCGTCACGGCGACCCGCTCGGGATCGACGTAGGGCAAGGAGAGTCCCAGCTCGAGCGCGCGCAGCATCGCCAGGTAGAACGGCGCGACTCCGCTGGCCCCGCACAGGTCCAACTGGTTGATGCGGTAGTGGGAAAACCCCGGCGTCTGCGTTTGTCCCATGCCCAGAAAGCCGACCGAGAGCGCGTACATGCCGCGCTTGGCCTGGTTGATGCAGCGCAGTTGCTTGTCCGCGTTGGCCAGGTCTTCGGCGTGGTGTCCGTTGAAGTTGAGCACCAGCGCCATGTTGTAATGAATCGGCTCGGGCTCGTAGAGAATGCCGGGAACCCACATGCCGGGCAGGACTTCCAGAATGAACTTCCTGAGGCGGTAGCCGGGGCCGGGGTTTTCGATGACGTCCTGCCACTCGACGCGGGTAGGAGCGTCTCGCCAGGCCGCCGCTTCGCCGCGAAAGATGACGAGATCGAGAATCTGCCGGCGCAGGGAATCGGCGTAGCTCCGCCAGTCGGTCTCGTTGTCGATGCTCGGGATGTCGGCGACGGAGAGTTCGAGATGGTCCTGCAGTTGCTGCAGGGGCAGGGCGGCGGGGATGATGTCGCGGCCGAGTTGCGCGGAGACTTCGGCGTCGGTGATGGCGCCGACGGCCGCCGACAGGAAGAGGCTGAGAACGAAGGCGAGGGGTCTGGGCATGAGCAACCGCCGTTTCGTCCGATGTCGTTGAACGATGCTAACATCTCTGTGAGCGATGTTCACCCTCATGGGCGCCGTAACGCCGACATCTTGTCGCCGGTCTCGGGGACGCCCCGTCCCCGTCGGTGGGCGGCTGTGTCGGCAAGATGCCGACACGACCGGCGACGAGACGTCGCCGCTACGGACCGGGGGTAGGAAAAATGGGTGACTGCCTGCATTTTTCCTGTTACCACTGGCGCGGGGAATCATGACGCCCGAGGTTTCCATCCCGGTCCCGGCAGGCCGCACACTCGACTGGCGCCGGCCGCGCGCTCCGCTTCTCTTTTTCCTTCTTGTCGCCCTTTATCTCACCACCACCGCCGGCCATCTCTTCTCCCCCGACGAAGAGGTCATGTTTCGCACCGCCGAGAGCCTGGCCTTGGGGCGTGGGCTGGCGATTGCGCCCATTGCCGAGGGCTTCTCGACTCAGGCCGGACGCGACGACCGGCAGTACGCGCAGTACGGCATCGGCAACTCGCTTCTGGCCGTGCCGTGGGTGTGGGCCGGGCGCTTCGGCGCCCGGTGGGCGCCTGCCTCTTTGGTCGCCGTCTTCCCGCAGCACTGCGTGCTCTCTTCGGGGCGCGTCGCGCGCGTCTATCGGGATAGGGACGGAAACATCTTCCGCGCCCACGACGATCTGTTCTTCCAACACCATCACGACGAGAAGGACCTGGCGGCATGGCTCGTGCGCGCGCGTGTTTCGACCCTGGGCGCCGTCACGACCGCCCTGGCGGCGACGCTCTTGTGCCTGTTGGCTTCAGAAATCTTCGCCTCGACGCGCAAGGGCGTGGGCGTCGCTCTCCTCTACGGCCTTTGCACCGTCGCCTGGCCGCATGGGCGCACCTTCTTCTCCGAGCCGACCGTGGTCGTGGGGCTGCTCTGGGCGCTGTGGCGGCTGGTTCGCGCCGACCGCGGCCCCGCTCGCACTCGCCTGCGGGAGTTTCTCCTCGCCGGCGCGGGTGTGGGCTGGATGCTCCTGTGTCGGTCGGACAGCGTGTTTCTGGCAGCGGGGTTGGGGGTGTACGCCGCGCTGGTAGCCGCGGGGAATGGGACCTATGGGACCCATGGGACGAATAGGGCGGCACAGCCGCGCAGGATGCGCGCAACGCTGGCGCAGCTTGCGTGCTTCGCGGCCGTGCCGCTGCTCGCCATTGGCGCCATGCTCGCGCTCAATTATTGGCGCTTCGGCGCACCTCTGTCGACCGGATACGAGAGCCAGCACGGCGGCTTTGAGTTCTCCACGCCGCTTCTCTACGGCCTCTACGGGTTGCTGCTGTCGCCGGGGCGGTCACTCCTCGTTTACTCGCCCATTCTCATCCTGGCGCCCTGGGGATGGGTACTCCTATGGCGGCGCGACCGGCGGCTGGCGCTCGGGTTGTGCGCGATGATACTCCTTCATCTCTTCGCCATGGCCAAGTGGGTCAATTGGGGCGGCGGCTGGGATTGGGGACCGCGGCATGTCTTCCAGATTACGCCGTTGCTTACCCTCCCATTGGGAGCGTTGGTTGGTGCGCGGTGCGCACCCTACATGCTGGGCCTTCTGGCCATGCTCTCGCTGGGAATGAATGCGCTGGGAATCCTGGTTTCGCCGATCGACAGTCATCTGCGACTCTACCAGCAGGCGTATCGGCGCAGCGGCAGCGCGGAGTATGCGCAGGAGTTCGTCGCCCGCTCGGTCTTTTCCCTCAAACATGCCACGCCCATCCTGCACGCGCGACTGCTCTTGGAAAGCGAAGACGGCCGGCCCACGCCGCCGGAACTGGGGCCTTGGCGGCCGGGCGTTCGTCCCGCTTTTTCGGATTACGACTACGACCTCTATTTCATCAAGCTCTTGCGCGCTCCGATGGGATGGCTAAAGTGGCTGGCGACCATACCGCTCCTCTTCACCCTTGGGCTTGGCCTGGCCGTGGCCCAAGGCTTGAGAAACCCGGAAAGGAGACCATCCCCTTGCCCCCCACCCCCGCCCCCCGGTTGAACGTCAAAGTCCGGCGGAAAGAGACCGACGGGCGCTTCGGCCAGCTGCATCTGGAGTGCCCGGACGAGGCGCGGCGGGCCGTGCCGGGCCAGTTCGTGCAACTGCGCGCTCCGGAAGGCCGCGCCCCGCAGCAGAACCTCCTGCGCCGCCCCTTCTCCATCCATTTATGGATAGACGCCAACGGCGACCCTGCCCCGTCGCCGGAACGGATCGCCGGCCTGGCGGTGTACTTCAAGATCATCGGTCCCGGGACGCAGGCCCTGGCGGCGCTGGAGCAGGGCGATGGGGTCGACTTCCTGGGACCGCTGGGCGTGGGGCGGGACCTGTCCGAACCCGCGCCGGACCGCGTCTGGTGCGTCGGCGGCGGCTACGGCGTCGCCCCCATGCTCTTCTGGGGGCAGTCGCTGGCCGACGCAGCTACCGAAAAACACTTGGTTTACGGCATCAATCAACTCTCCGACCTGCCCGCCTTCCCCAGCTTTTCGGATGGATACTTTCATTACATGGCGAAGGCCCTTGGGATGCAATTTCATCTTTCCGCAGTACACTTAGTACGGGACTTGTTTGTCGGGACTTGCGTCGCATTACTGGAGAAGCTGCTGGAAGCGGCTCCCGGCGGCGTGGGGCGAGATGAAGTGGTCGCCTGTGGGCCGATGGGCATGATGAAAGCGACGGCCCTCGTTGCGTGGCAGCGGCATCTCCCGTGCCGGGTGATGCTGGAGGAGATGATGGCCTGTGGGACGGGAGTCTGCCGTTCGTGCGTCTGCCCCGGCCGGGGCGAGGACGGGAGCGCGCGCAACATCACGACCTGCACGGAAGGCCCGCTGCTGGACGCGGCCCGAGTCGCCTGGGACGAGATCGGGTAAACCCTCGCCGGAATCCATTCGTCTTTTTTGGAAATGTCGGGGAGCGCTGGGGTGGAGAAGAAGGAGTTGCGGCAAGTGGGGAATGGTCCGGCGGTCGCCGTGCGGCGCGGTCCACGCCCGCGCCTGGGCGAGGTGTTGATCGAGCAGGGCTTCATCGACCGGCAGCAGCTGGAAGCGGTACTGCGGGAGATGGGGGAGAACCGCGGACAGCCGCTGGGCAGCCAGCTGGTGCAGCGGGGGATGATCACCGACGAGGAGCTGGCGCGCAGCCTGGCGCGGCAGAATGGGCTGCCCTTCGTTTCCCTGCGCGAGGAGGAGATCGACCCGGAGACGGCGCGGTTGGTGTCCGAACGCATGGCCCGCAGCTACAAGATCCTCCCCCTGCGGCGAAGCAACGGGCGTATCCGCGTGGCGCTGGCCGATCCCACCTTCACCTTTCTCCTGGACACGCTGCGCCTGAAGACCGGCTTCCATGGAGCCGTGCATCGCGGCGGAAAGGAGATCGAGGCGGCCATCGAGGTGACCTACAACGCGGCGGGCGCGGCGCTGGCGGAAATCCTGGCCTCCGCCGACGAGTCCAGCGTGCAACTGGTCGCCGACTCCGAGGATGCGGGCGAGGAGCTGGACGAGGACATCGACCAGGCGCCCGTGATCAAGCTGGTGGACCACTACATCAGCCACGCCCTGCGCTCGCGCGCCAGCGACATCCACATCGAGCCGCGTGAGCGCGACATGCGCGTGCGCTTCCGCATCGACGGGGTCCTGCACGAGGTCACCCCGCCGCCCAAGCGCTTCCAGAACGCCGTCATCTCGCGCCTGAAGATCATGTCCGAGCTGGACATCTCCGAGCGCCGCCGCCCGCAGGACGGCCGCTTCAAAATCCGCGACCGCGGCCGCGTCGTTGACTTCCGCGTCTCCTCCCTGCCCACCGTCAACGGCGAGAAGATCGTCATCCGCATTCTGGATGCCGGCAACCTCAACCTGGACCTGACGGGGCTGGGGTTTTCCCCCGAGGAGTTGAACGTCTTCCAGCGCAGTATTCGCCGGCCCTACGGCATGATCCTCGTGACCGGCCCGACCGGCAGCGGCAAGACCACCACGCTCTACTCGGCGCTGGCGACCATCGCCGCGCCCGACCGCAACATCGTCACCGTCGAGGACCCGGTCGAGTACCGGCTGGACGAAATCAACCAGGTGCAGGCGCGGCCCGAGATCGGCCTGTCGTTCGCGGACGGCCTGCGCTCGATCCTGCGCCAGGACCCGGACGTGATCATGATCGGAGAAATCCGCGACCTGGAGACGGCGGAGATCGCCGTCAAGGCGGCCCTCACCGGGCACCTGGTATTGTCCACTCTGCACACCAACGACGCGGCGGGTACGCTCATCCGGTTGACCGACATGGGGATTCCCGGCTACCTGGTGACGGCGTCCGTCAACTTGGTGGTGGCGCAGCGCTTGACGCGGCGGGTATGCGTGAAGTGCCGGCAGCCCTACAGTCCGGACGCCGCGCTGCTGGCTTCGCTGGGACTTCCCCCGCACGGGACGTACACGTTCTACAATCCGCAGGGTTGCCCCGACTGCAACGGCACCGGCTATCGCGGGCGCGTCGCCGTCTATGAGCTTCTGGAGATCACTTCCGGCGTCAAGCGTTGCATCAACCAGGGCATGAACGCGCAGGACCTGAAGGAGTTCGCCCGTCAGCACGGCATGAGGACGCTGCGCGATTCCGGCCTGCGCAAGGTGATGGAGGGCGTGACCACGGTCGAAGAGGTGCTGCGCGTGACCTTCGACAACGAGGAGATGCTGGACGAAGTCCCCGCCCGCGAAGCCTGATCGGCTCCCCTCCTTGACAAGGGGGAATGCCTACACGAGCGCGGACCGTGGGCGAGGAAGAGTCCCTCACGAGGTTCCGCCTCACCCGTAGAAGATAAAAACCGAGGCCGCTCCGAGGGCGGGCTGGCCGCATCGAGGCCGTCCTCTCGATACGCCGGAGTACCGGCTATCGGCTGGTTTTCGTTCCGCACGGCCACCCAGAACGGCGCCGTTTTGAGTTGCCGCGCATCGGCCCGGCGGCGACCCGCTATACGTTCGGGGCGCGCATGGCGGCCACGGCAGTTAGCTTCTCGTCGCCGGCTCCTCCGCTCGATCCATCGCGTTTCCGGCTGGCTCGGAATGTTGCGGTGGGCAGATGGTGATCGACGACGCCCACCGCGCATCTTGGCGGCGGCCGCAATCCGGAAGTTCTCTGTAGGACTGTCAGAGTGCCCGCCCGGACGTACCTATCAGCGTTCGCGTCGATGCGCGCCGTACCAGCCTCGCTTCCCTGGAAGCGCGCCCCTACGCGCGCGGTCAGCAGATAAACCACGCGTCGGCGTAGCGATGCAGCTGGGCGCGGCGGTGTTGAAGGCCGTCGGCGACTCGCTCTCCCTCGACCTCGATGGGACGGTACTCGCGTGGCCATTGCGCGATATTCGTTGTCTGGGCCGAGGTCGTCAGGTGATAGCTGATCCAGGCTGGCAGCGTCGGTATAGGGCGCTGGGGCGGGTCCCAGCCACATCCTCTGTCGGTCCCTCGGTACGGTTCCGGCGCCGTAACGGACTGTTGGCCGAGGTGTGGTGGGGCCTCGATGCGCCCATTCGAGTTCGCGGCGTGGCGCATTGGGGAGCGCAACTGCGAACTTGCGGATGCGTCCGTGGCGGGCGACTCATCGGCAGATACGCCCTGCGGACCGTGCGGCTGGTGGTTTCGCTAAACGTCTGCCGCCTGGACCAGCACGGTGGGCGTGCGGTGGTCGGGGCGATCAGCGGCGTCCAGATCGGAGCCTCGAAGTCGTTGAATCCCGGCATGGGAGTTCGGTGGCCAGAGTCTCGACAGCGGCGGCGGTGGGCGTCATCGCCGCGACCACCGCCTCGGGCGCCGAAAGGCGCAGGTCGCTTCCCGCCGTGAGGATGGCGCTCACGTGCGCGCGGAGGGGACGCGTGCGACCCACGCTGGTCGGCCCAGGCTGCGCGCGCGGACGCGAAACCGGCGGCGACTCGGCGATTGGCGTCGGTTTGACCTCCGGGAACTTCCCCCCTCATACTCCCCGGGGAGGGACTGCCTCTCGCGCGGGGAGGGGACGTTCTCTCGCGACTGTGCCAAGGCCCATTCTTAAGAACAGGCGCCGATTTTGAAGTAGTTGCCCGCATTGCATGCGGCCCCGGCGCGCAAAAGCGGCGACTGTCCCGGCGCTATACGTTCCAGGGGGCGCGCATGGGCGCGGCCAGCAGCCGGTTGGCTTCGTCGTCGCCCGGAAACTCCTCCCGCTCCGGATCCCATCGCAGTTTCCGGCCCAGCTTCAGGCAGATGTTGCCGATGTGGCAGATGGTGATCGAGCGGTGACCCACTTCCACCGGCGCAATCGGTTGGCGGCGGCTTTTCACGCAATCCAGGAAGTTCTGCTGATGATGGGGACTGTCATAGAGATGCACTTCGCCCGGACCGATGACCGTAGTCAGCAGCGACTTGGGTTCGGCGTCGATGGCGCTGCGCACGTACACCCAGCCCTCGCTTCCCTGGAAGCGCACGCCCTGCACGCGCGCGGTCGAGCAGATGAGCTCCACGCCGTCGGCGTAGCGATAGCGCAACTGGAAGCGCGTGGCGGTGTTGAAGAGGCCGTCGGGCGGAAACTCGCCCTCTCCCTCGACCTCGATGGGACCGGAGTACTCGGAGCCGTGGCCCCATTGCGCGATGTCGTTGTCGTGGGCGCCGAGGTCGGTCAGGTTGCCGCCGGAGTAGTCGCTGATCCAGCGGAAGCTGTAATGGCAGCGGTCGGTGGTATAGGGCGCCCAGGGGGCGGGTCCCAGCCACATCTCGTAGTCGAGTCCCTCGGGTACAGGTTCCGGCGCCCGTAACGGACTGGTTGGCCCGAAAGGGAGAAAGGTGTGAATGGCGTGGAGCCGTCCGATGCGCCCGTTGCGCACGAGTTCGCAGGCGTGGCGCACGTTGCGGGTGGAGCGCAACTGCGAGCCGACTTGCAGGATGCGTCCGTGGCGGGCGACTGCATCGGCAAGAATACGCCCCTCGCGGACCGTGCGGCTGATGGGTTTTTCGCAGTAAACGTCCTTGCCCGCCTGGACCGCAGCCAACGCGATGGGCACGTGCCAGTGGTCGGGGGTAGCGATCAGAACGGCGTCCAAGTCGGTCCGGGCGACGACCTCACGAAAGTCGTTGTAATCCCGGCAGCCCTGCCACGCCCCGGAGGTCTCGGTCCGGCCATAGAAGTCCTCGACGAGGCGGCGGGCGCGCAGGCGATGGGCGCGGTCCACGTCGCACACGGCGACCACCATGGCCTCGGGGCAGCCGAGAAAGGAGCGCAGGTCGCTCGTGCCCATGCCGTTGAGGCCGATGGCGCCCATCACGATGCGCGCGGAGGGGGCGACGGCGCCGTTGCGGCCCAGCGCCCGCGCTGGTACGAACAGCGGAGCTGCCAGCGCGGCGGACGCGCCCAGAAACCGGCGGCGACTCATGTGATGTGGCATCGGACGACCTCCGGGCAACTACGCCCCCCTCACCCTAACCCTCTCCCCAGGGGAGAGGGGACTACACCTCTCCCATGAGGGAGAGGGGACTACACCTCTCCTTGAGGAGAGGGGAGCGGACCTCTCCCAGGGAGGGGTGAACAACGACGCGCGCAGGTCACTCCGAGTCGAGCGTGCCCTCGAAGACGGTCTCCGCCGGGCCGGTCATAAAGACGTGGTTGCCCGCCGCCCACTCGATCTCCAGGTCGCCACCGCGCAGATGCACGGTGATCCTGCGCTCGGTCCGGCCGGTCAGGACGCCGGCCACGCCCACCGCCGAAGCGCCCGTGCCGCACGCCCAAGTCTCGCCCGAACCCCGTTCCCACACCCGCATCTCCACTTCGCGGGGAGAAATCACGCGCGCGAACTCGGTATTGACGCGCGCCGGAAAGAGCGCGTGCCGCTCGAACCTGGGTCCATACCCCAGTACCAGCTCGTCGTCGATCTCGTCCACGAACACGACGCAGTGTGGATTGCCCATCGATACGGCGGTGAAAAAGAAGCGCCGGTCTTCGACCAGGATGGGGGCGTTGACGATGGCTTCGCCCGGCAGGTTGACGGGGATTTGCGCCGGCGAGAGGATAGGCTCGCCCATGTCCACGCGCGCGCGCCGTACCTTGCCGCCGACCACCTCCATCGCAATCGTCTTCACGCCTGCGCCCGTCTCCACCGTGATCGTCTCTTTGCGCGTGAGGCCCTTATCGAAGACATACTTGGCGAAGCAGCGGATGCCGTTGCCGCACATTTCGCTTTCGCTGCCGTCGGCGTTGAACATGCGCATGCGAAAGTCGGCGACGCTGGACCGGCAGATGAGAATGATCCCGTCGCCGCCCACGCCGAAGCGGCGGTCGGAGAGTCGCACCGAGAGCGCCCCCGGGTCGGCGACGGCTTCCTCCAGGCAATTGATGTAGATGTAGTCGTTGCCGATGCCGTGCATCTTGGTGAAGCGCATGCTCTTCTCCCGGCGCGCGCGCCCAAACGAAAAAAATCGGAGCGATGATAGCAGGGATCGCCGCATTGACAAATATTTTCGCGGGTTTACACTGCGCGGATTCTTGACAAGAGGGGGCCGGGATGAGGGAGTCGGGGATTCGCGTGCGGTTCGCGCCCTCGCCCACCGGGCATCTACACATCGGCGGCGCGCGCACGGCGCTCTTCAACTGGTTGTTCGCCCGCCATCACGGGGGGAAGTATCTGCTGCGCATCGAGGATACCGACGTCGAACGCAGCACGAAGGAGTACGAGGAGAGCATCCTCGCGGCCTTCCGCTGGCTGGGACTCGGCTGGGACGAGGACCTGGTCTATCAATCGCAGCGCGCGGCCCGGCATGGCGAAATCGCCGAGCAGTTGCTCGCTTCCGGGCGCGCCTATCGCTGTTATTGCACGAGAGAGGAGCTGGACGCAATGCGCGCGGCGCAGATGGCGCGCGGCGAGACGGCGCGCTATGACCGCCGCTGCCGCGACCGTTCCGGGCCGACGCCGGACCGTGCCAGCGTCGTCCGTCTGGCCGTCCCCTTGCAGGGCGACGTCACCTTCACCGATTGCGTCCTGGGTGACAACCGCG
This sequence comes from bacterium, assembly GCA_015075175.1. Classification (GTDB taxonomy): domain Bacteria; phylum Hinthialibacterota; class Hinthialibacteria; order H5-UNCL2; family H5-UNCL2; genus H5-UNCL2. Next base: position 3,408 of record JABTUV010000017.1, on the reverse strand, counting down.
TGGCGGCGAGCGAGCTGGACGATTTCGTCCTGGTGCGTTCCGATGGCGTGCCTACCTACAATTTCGCCGTGGTCGTGGACGACCACGACATGGGCGTCACGCACGTCATCCGCGGCGACGGGCACCTGGCGAATACGCCCAAGCAGATTCTCATCTACCGCGCCCTGGGCTGGCCGGCGCCCGAGTTCGCCCACCTGCCGTTGATTCTGGGCCGGGACCGGAAGCCGCTCTCCAAGCGCCACGGGGCCACGTCGGTACTCGATTATCGGGAGCAGGGGTTTCTGCCCGAGGCGCTGATCAACTACCTGGCGCGGCTCGGTTGGGCGCACGGGGATCAGGAGATATTCACGGTCGAGGAGTTGATCGAGTACTTCGACCTGCCGGAAGTCAACAAGGCGCCGGCGGTGTGGGACCTGGAGAAACTCAAGTGGGTGAACGAGCAGCACAAGCGGATGCGTGTTCCCGAAAAGGAACCAACGACGGCGGAGGCGGAGGAATTTTATGCCAAACGCCCACAGGTTCTTGCAAAACTGCAGGAGGAGATCAGGAATGCTCTGGCGGCGGGCACGCCCAAGGACCCTCCGTACTTGCAGACCATACCTTCGTACTGGTGGCCTACCGTCGTAGCGAACGCAACGATGCGCGGTTCTACCATGGTCGAGTCCGCCGCTACTGCGGGATTCGCCATGAATAGTATCGAGAGAGTGAGGATCGATGAGGAAGCCGCACGAAAACATCTCCGCCCGGAGATCCGGGCAGCTCTCGTTTCACTTCGCAATCGTTTGTCAAGCTTGCCTCCCATGCCGCGTGAGCCGGAACTAATAGAGGTCGTGGAGCAGGTCGTTAAGGAATATGGGCTGAAGCTGGGGAAGCTCGCTCAGCCGGTGAGAGTATCCTTGACTGGCAGCAGTGCCAGTTGGGGGATCTACAGCATCTTGGCAGTGCTCGGGAGAGATGAGGCAATCAGGCGCTTGGACCGCGCCGTTGCAATGATACCGCCCGAGTAGTATGGCTCGGATACCAACGTGTCGCGAAGGATACCGAATATAGGAGCCTCGCAAGATGCTCACACGGCCTGGAGCCGAATTTCGCCCGATTCTCCTTCGCACGCCCTGTGTAGCGCTGCCACTTCGTCGTTGTCAATATGCGATTCGCTCGCGGAACCAGTCGGTGCGCAATGCGCACCCTACAATTGCCGCCTCCCGTCCCGTGTGCTAATTTACTTGGAACTGCGCGCCTGACAGGTGGTTTTTTTATCATGAACGAAGACAAAGGCAACCCCAGCGCAACGTCTGCGCCCTTGGATTTCATCCGCAGGATCGTCGCGGACGATCTGCGCACCGGCAAGTGGGGCGGGCGCGTCGTGACCCGCTTTCCCCCCGAGCCCAACGGCTACCTGCACATCGGACACGCCAAGTCCATCTGCCTCAACTTCGGCATCGCAGAGCAGTTCGGCGGTGTCTGCCATCTGCGCTTCGACGACACCAACCCCACCAAGGAGGAGGAGGAGTACGTCAACGCCATCATCGAGGACGTGCGCTGGCTGGGTTTCGACTGGGGCGAGCATCTTTACTTTGCGTCGGATTATTTTCAGCAGATGTACGACTACGCGGAGCAGTTGATCCGGGCCGGCAAGGCCTACGTCTGCGACCTGTCTTCCGAGGAGGTGCGGCTGTCGCGCGGCACCCTGACCGAGCCGGGCCGGGAAAGCCCTTATCGCAATCGCTCGGTGGAGGAGAACCTGGATTTGTTCCGGCGCATGAAGGCGGGCGAGTTCCCCGACGGCAGTCGCACCCTGCGCGCCAAGATCGACATGGCCTCGCCCAACCTGAACCTGCGCGATCCGGTCATGTACCGCATCCTGCACGCCGAGCACCATCGCACCGGCGCCGCCTGGTGCATTTACCCCATGTACGACTGGGCGCACGGGCTGGAGGACAGCATCGAGCGCGTCACGCATTCCATCTGCACGCTCGAGTTCGAGGACCATCGCCCGCTCTACGACTGGTTCCTGGACGCGCTGGGCGTCTACCATCCGCGGCAGATCGAGTTCGCGCGGCTCAATCTCTCCTATACCGTGATGAGCAAGCGGCGGCTGCTGCAGCTGGTGCGCGAGGGATACGTTTCGGGCTGGGACGATCCGCGTATGCCCACGCTGTCGGGGCTGCGGCGGCGCGGCTACACGCCCGAGTCGATCCGCAACTTCTGCTACAGCCTGGGCGTGGCCAAGGACGACGGGGTAGTGGACGTGGCGCGGCTGGAGCACAGCGTGCGCGACGATCTCAACCGGCGCGCCCCGCGCGTCTTGGCCGTTCTGCGCCCGCTCAAACTGGTGGTCGAGAATTATCCCGAAAGCCAGGTGGAGGAGATGGACGCCATCAATAACCCGGAGGATCCGGGTGCAGGAACGCGCAAGGTCCCCTTCAGCCGCGAGCTCTACATCGAGCGGGACGATTTCCGCGAGCATCCGCCCAAGGGTTATTTCCGGCTCTCGCCCGGCCGCGAGGTGCGACTGCGCTACGGCTACTTCGTGACGTGCACCGACGTGGTGAAGGACGGGGGGGGCGAAGTCGTGGAGGTGCGCTGCACGTACGATCCGGCCAGCCGCGGCGGGAACAGTCCGGACGGACGCAAGGTGAAGGGGACGATCCACTGGGTGTCGGCCCGCCACGCCGTCCCCGCCGAAGTGCGCTTGTACGAGCATCTCTTCACCCGGCCCGACCCCGACGACGTGCCCGAGGGCGAGGACTGGACCAGCAACCTCAACGCGAACTCGCTGGAGGTCGTTGCGGCGTACGTCGAGCCTGGTCTGGCTCGCGCGAAGGCGGGCGAACGCTTCCAGTTCGAGCGCCTGGGCTACTTCTGCGTCGATCCCGACTCGAAGCCCGGAGCGATGGTCTTCAATCGAACGGTGTCGTTGAAGGACACTTGGGCGAAGGTGGAGAAAAAGAGGTGAGCAGGAACGTCTGGTAGAGGATCCGACCTAGGAGCGCATTTCTTCCACGCGAATCCGCCCGCCGCCTTTGTTGCACTGCACGAGCGGGGCGGAGAATTGCGGACTCAATTCCACCGCGTGGCCGCATCCGCAGCGGAACGATTCCCAGCCTCCGCTGCGGCGGCGATAGACCATGTTCTGCGCGGGCCGTGCGATGCGTCGCGCCGTCCCGGGCGCGCCGGATGTATTGTCACGCGTACGATACTCGTTGCCGACAAGCGCTGCGCTGCCGCGCATTTCGTCGCCGGCTTCCGCGACGGCCTGTGACGGCTCATGCAGCTTTCCGCAGCGCGGGCAAACCACCTGCGTTGCAGCGAGTCCCGGCGGAAGCTTGATCCGCACGCCGCACGAACACACGATCGGCAGCACGCCAGCCGCCGCATCCAGCAATCCCATCGCCTCGCGCACGCGCG
>JABTUV010000016.1 GCA_015075175.1 bacterium | reverse complement strand
GATGATCGCGCTGCCGACAAGCTATACCCACCCCTACATCGACCTATGCTGGGGATGGATTCTCAACCCGGAGGCGAGCAAGGACTTTCTCAAGAAGTTTCTGGTCACTGCGCCCGCCAACAAGGTCTTTACCTTCGGCGGGGATTACATTCCGGTCGAGCCGGTGCTGGGCCACGCCACACTGGCGCGGCGGGGCATCGTCCAGGCGCTTTATGAACTGGTGGAGGAGGGATGGCTGGATCTTTCCGGCGCGCTGGCCCTGGTGGATCCCATCATGCACGGCAACGCCGAGCAATGCTTCAATCTGGCCGAGAAGACCAAAACGCTGGCGGCCTGGCAAGAAGGCTGACGACCGCGGCATGGGCGTCGTGCGTCCGCAACCCCTCACCCCAGCCCTCTCCCCAAGGGAGAGGGGGTCTCATTTTGCCTCTTTAATCCGACCCACGAAACGTTCTATAGTAGTATTGCACCGGACCGCGGGGGTCACGGCATGGCGAACTCCCCGACACGACTCCGGTTGGGAGTCCATAGGCGATCATGGCGGTAGTGGAGAGCGAGTTGGTGGCGCGGCCGCGCCTCCAACGCAGGCAGCGGTGGGGGAGCTGGCTGGCGGCGGGGGCATGCGCGCTGTTTCTTGTGCTGGCGGCGGCGGGCGTGACGCAGCTGGTGTCGTCGTTTTCCGAGGGGGAACGCGGCGAGATGCTGCGGTTCGTCAACGCGCCGCTGGTGATTCCCCGTACTTGGCTGGCGCCGCGGCTGCCCGCGGACCTGGAGAAGCTGGTGGTCGAGTACTGCGAGGCCTCGACGCCGCGGATGGGACCCTGGGGAGCCGGGCGCGATGGCCGGAGCGGCGGTCCGCGCTTCTGGGGGACGCGTTCCTACATGGTCCCGGGGCCGCGGGGCGAGTTGGATTGGTCGGCGCTGGAGGAGATGCGGCAGCGCCGCCGCCCGGCGGAAGAGGCGCTGGCCCGGCTGGTCGCGCATCCCGGCTTCAGCCGCCGCAACGTGTTCGCCGCGCATATTCCCGACATGCCCGCGTTCACGCTGCAGCGGCAGGCGCGCGGCATTACGCGCTGGCTGCCCACCTGCGTGGTCGTGGACGTGCACTTCGGTCGTTACGAAGACGCGGCGCGCGCCGCCCTGCTCTATTTCCGCGCGCGCAATCTCCCCCCGCCCAATGCGCTCTCCTCGCGCCTGGACGGCAGGGGTAGCCATGAGCCCCACGTCGAGCGCGCGCTGGCCGAGTTGGCGCGCCAATGCACCGACACGGCGCTGCTCTCTCGCACCCTGGCGGCCATGGCCGACTTGGCGCCCCCCCTGCCTACCGGCGACGTGCATCGCGCCATGCTGGAGGAGATGATCGCGGACGCTTATGCGCGCGCGCCCGAGAACGTGACCGCCGAACTGCGCCCCGACATGTGGGGACGCGACCTGATCCGGCGCCAGATCGCCTACCTTTTAGACCGCGGCGACCCGGCCGGCAACGATTCCTGGTCCGCGCGCTGGAACGTCTGGCGCAACGAGGGGCTGACGACCCTGGGTGCGGGCGAGAAGCAGCTCTTTTCCGTTTACACTGCGGAGTTGTTCGGACTGTCGGCGCGCAGCGAGGAGTTCATGTATTGGCACGTGCGGCGGCAGATCGAGGAGCTCCTGGCGGCGGAACAGGCGACGGCGCTGGAGCGCCGCGCCGCCTTCGACCTGGCCCGCCTGGCGTTGGCCGCGCGCCTGGAGGAACTCTCCGGACGACCCCTGCCGACCGACCCCGAGTCGTTGGCGCCCCGCTATTTCGACCTGCCTCCGCTGGACCCTTGGAGCGGCCAACCCTACCGCTATCATCAAGCGGACGCCTGCTTCTACAGCGTCGGCCCGGACGGCCGCGACGACCGGCTGGCCAGCCTGACGGCCGGCGACCCGGGCGACGACTTTTCGCTTGCGCGCCCCCCGGCCGCAACCTGGCCCTTCGTCCCGTAATATCTTGAAAGGGCAGACGGCATGGACTCATCATGGATTCGCTTCGACCGCAACGAGCTGGCCGGCAGCTTCGGCGACATCGGCACGGACCTGCCCCTGATCGTGGGCATCATCCTGGCCACGGGACTGGACGCCGGCGGCGTGTTCATCGTTTTCGGCCTCTTGCAGATCGCCACGGGACTGCTCTACGGCCTGCCCATGCCCATGCAGCCGCTGAAAGCGATGGCGGTACTGGTGATTACACAAAAGATCGCGGGCGGAGTGCTCCTGGGGGCAGGCGTGGCCATCGGGGCCGTCATGCTGCTCCTGACGCTCTCCGGCGCGCTCCGCCTTCTCGTGCAATGGATTCCTCGCGCGGTCGTGCGGGGCGTTCAGTTCGGGCTGGGCCTCTCTCTGGCCACGCTGGCGCTGAAGAACTACATCCCCGCCATGGGCGCGACCGGTTACGCGCTGGCCGCCGCCGGCCTTTTCATCATGTTGGCCCTGTGGGGCGGCCGCCGCTTTCCGCCCGGACTGCTGGTCATCGGCCTCGGGGTAGTCTATGCGCTGGCGACCGACCTGCGGCTGGGAGGGATCGCCGACGGCTTTGGGATCTCCTTGCCCAAGTTGCAGTTGCCGCAGCTGACGGACATTCTGACCGGCTTTGTCGTTCTCGCCCTGCCGCAAATCCCGCTCTCGCTCTCCAACTCGGTGATTGCGACCGAGCAGACCATCCACGATCTCTTTCCCGAGCGCCGCGTCGGCGCAACCCGGATCGGCCTCACCTACTCGCTCGTGAACCTGATTGCGCCGGTCTTTGGAGGCGTGCCCGCCTGCCACGGCTGCGGCGGACTGGCGGGACACTACGCCTTCGGGGCGCGCACCGGCGGCTCGGTCGTGATCTACGGCGCGTTCTATCTCGTCGTGGGGATGTTTCTGGCGGGGGGACTTTCGGAAGTCATCAAGGCGTTCCCGCAACCGATTCTGGGAGTCGTCCTGCTCTTCGAGGCGCTGACGCTGCTCTTGCTGGTGCGCGACCAAGCGTCCGCACCGCGCAACCTGTCGATTGCGCTCTTGGTCGGGGTCGTGGCGGCGAGCGTGCCGCAGGGATTCGTGGTCGGCCTCCTCCTGGGCACGCTGGTCTATTACGGGTTCCAGCGCTTCGGCCGCCCCGCCGAGGACACGCCGGGGACGAAACAGACGGCCGCTTGATTGAACCTGCAACCGACAAGAGCGTTTGTGACTCTCACTCGGGTACTCGCCCCCGTTCCGATTCAGCGCGCGTCCGCGAGACCCATGCTTGGGTGTCTTCGCCGCACATAGGATACGGCGCGCTGTCGGCGAAGTCCTCTAACCGCGGACGACGCCCCCCTCGTCTCCGCCAACCTCAACCGCGACAGGAGCCGCTCAACCAGCCGCCACTGGTCCTCGCGCGAAAGCTGTTCCGCCTCGTTGACAACCCGCTGATACGCGGTCGTACTCACCGCGGTTTACCCCCTAACGATGATATCCCGGGATAGCACGATCAGCTTGGCGGCCGCAATGTCGGAAAGCCCGCGACCAAGTGCATCTCCCCTCACTCCACCGTCACGCTTTTCGCCAAGTTCCTCGGCTGGTCCACGTCGCAGCCGCGCAGCACCGCCAGGTGGTAGGCCAAGAGTTGCAGGGGGACGACCGTCAGGAGTGGGGCCAACTCGGGCATCACGTTGGGGACCTCGATCAGGTGGTCGGCCATTTCGGCGATGTCCTTGTCGCCCTCGCCCACGACGGCGATCACGCTGCCGCCGCGCGCCTTGATCTCCTGGATGTTGCCGCCGATCTTCTCGTAGGTCACGTCGCGCGTGGCGATCACGATCACCGGCATGCCTTTTTCGATGAGCGCGATGGGGCCGTGCTTCATCTCGGCGGCGGGATAGCCCTCGGCGTGGATGTAGGAAATCTCCTTGAGTTTGAGGGCGCCCTCCAAGGCGACGGGGAACTGCACGCCGCGCCCCAGGCAGAGGCAGTGGTGCTCGTCCTTGAAGGTCTCGGCGATCTCCTTGATGCGATCGCTCTGGGCGGTGATTTTCTTGATCTGCTCGGGGATCTCGATCAGAGCGGAGAGGATTTCGCGCCCGCGGCCCAGGGACATGCCGCGTTGGCGGGCGAGCCACGCCGCCATCATGACCAGCACGGCGACCTGGGCGGTGAAGGCCTTGGTGCTGGCGACGCCGATCTCGGGGCCGGCGTGGGTGTAGATGCCCGCGTCGGTGGCGCGGGGGATGCTGCTGCCGACCACGTTGCAGATGCCCAGACAGGGTGCGTTCTTCATGCGCGCCTCGCGCAACGCCGCCAACGTGTCCGCCGTCTCCCCCGACTGGCTGATGAAGATCACCGGCGTGCGCGGCGAGAGAATCGGGTTGCGATACCTGAACTCGGAGGCGTACTCCACCTCGACCGGGATGCGCGTCCATTCTTCCAGCACGTAGCGGCCGATCAGGCCGGCATGCCAACTGGTCCCGCAGGCGGTGATGACGAGTTTCTCGGCGTTCTTGAAAATGTCGCGCACGTTGGCGATCCCACCCAGGACCGGCGTCCCCTCGGACAGGTTGAGCCGTCCGCGCATGGTGTCGTGCAGGCTTTTGGGCTGCTCGAAGATCTCCTTGAGCATGTAGTGGGGGAAGTCGCCCTTCTCCAGGCTCTCCAGGGCGACCTCGATCTTCTCGATTTCGGCGGCGTGGGGGGCGCGGTCCAGGCCGCGTATTTTGTACTCGCGCGGGGTGATGTTGACGACCTCGTCGTCCTTGAGAAAGACCACCCGGTCGGTATAGGCGACGAGCGCCTGCACGTCGGAGGCCAGCAGATTCTCGTTCTCGCCGATGGCCAGGACCAGCGGGCTGCCGCGGCGCGCGCCCACCAAGAGGTCGGGCTGGTCCGCCGCCATCACGATCAGGCCGAACGTCCCTTCCACCACTTCCAGCGACTTGCAGACCGCTTCGTACAGGTTGCCGTCGTAGTGGTACCCGATCAGCTGGGCCAGCACTTCCGAGTCGGTTTCGGAGGAAAAGCGCACGCCTTCGCGTTCCAGGAAGGCGCGCAGCGTCTGGTAGTTCTCGATGATGCCGTTGTGCACCAGCGCGACGCGGCGGCGCATGTCGGTATGGGGATGGGCGTTGGCCTCGGTGATGCCGCCGTGCGTCGCCCAGCGCGTGTGCGCGATGCCGGTGCGACCCTGGGGCGGACGCTCGGCGACCTTCTCCTTCAGCGTCGCCACTTTGCCGACCGACTTGACTACCGAGATGCCGCTTGCATCCACGCAGGCCACCCCCGCCGAGTCGTAGCCCCGGTATTCCAGGCAGCGCAATCCTTCCAGAAGCAGGCTGGAACATTCGCGATGACCGACGTATCCCACTACACCGCACATGGACCTTGATCCTCCCGGAGCTTTGCCGCGTCGGGTCGCCACACTCCCGCGTGGATTGGGGCGCTAGAATACCAGAGCGCTCGCCGTCCTGGCAACGGCTATTCCCGCTCGGACATCCTTGGTTTTCATCAACGAAGTCAGGCGCGCCTGCAACCGTTTTGATCTATCTGCATTCGGGCCTCTTCGCTACCGACCCTCGACGGGTACAGCTGCAAGAATTGACGGCTGCGAATCGCGCGCAAGCGCTCCAGGTGGTCGCCGCGGTTGCGAGGGGCCTGAGCCGTCATTTCGACCGAATCACGCTGTCATTTCGACCGAAGGGAGAAAACTCACCCGCCGGCAACGCGGGTTGAGTACACGGCGCGAGATTTCTCCCTTCGGTCGAAATGACAGCTGCGCCGGGAAGTGTACAAAACTCCATCTGCACGCCCCCTCGACTGCCTGCCACCCCGCGAGTCGGGAACAGGATGTGATTGCCCACCCCGACAGCCCTCAGCGAATCCATACCACTACCCCGACAGCCCTGAGCGAAGCGCGAAGCGCGAAGTCGAAGGGCGGACTTGCCGCGCGGGACCGTGGACTGCGGCTGCTTGCGCCGCGCGCAGCACGCTGCGCAACCCTCCAGCGCAGCACGCCGCGCAACTGCTCAGGGCTGTCGGCTTCGCTTTTCGTGGTTGCAGCGGCGGGCGGGCTGTGGAAACATCGTCCCATGTCGCACGCACCCACGAAGGCATTCGGCGGTCTCGGCTGGTCACGTGCTCCTGTCGGGAGGGGGGACGACGCTGCAAAACATACTGGATTGCTGTCAATCCGGGCGCATCGACGCGCGCGTGATCGCGGTCGTCAGTTCGCGGCCGGGAGTCGGAGGACTGGCGCGCGCGGAGCGCGCCGGCGTGCCCGCCCTCCTGGTCGAGCGCAAGGCCCATCCCGACACGCCCGCCTTCTCCGCCGCCCTCGCCGCCGCCCTTGCCCCGCATAAACCCGATCTCGTCTGCATGGCCGGCTTCATGTCCCTCTGGACCATCCCCGAGGAGTACCAGGGGCGGGTGATGAACATCCATCCCGCGCTGATACCCGCCTTCTGCGGCCACGGCTTCTACGGCCATCACGTGCACGAGGCAGTGCTGGCGGCCGGCGCCAAGGTAAGCGGAGCCACGGTCCACTTCGCCGACAATCAGTACGACCATGGGCCGATCATCCTGCAGCGCGCCGTACCCGTGCTGGAAGGCGATACTCCCGACAGCCTGGCCGCGCGGGTGCACTGCGTGGAGAACGAGCTCTATCCCGAGGCCATTCAACTCTTTGCGGAGGGACGGCTGGTGATCGAGGCCGGCGCGTGCGCATTCTGACCCGCGAGGCGCCAGTATGGAGCTGACCCTCTTGGTCATTGCGGTTCTTCTCATGCTGATCGGCGTGGCGGGCGCCGTCCTGCCGGCCGTGCCCGGACCGATCCTGATCTTCGTCGGCGCCCTTCTTTACGCCTGGCCCGGCGACCACTTCAGCCGAATCTCCATCTGGACCATCGTCATCCTCCTGGTGTTGACCATCCTCGTACAGGTCCTGGACTTCTTCATGGGTGCGTGGGGGCCAGTGAGTTCAGGGGACCTGGCGGGGCGTGGCGGGCGCGCTCCTGGGAACGCTCGTCTCGATTGTCACCGGGCAGATTTGGCGCTGCTGTTTCTGCCCTCATCGGCGCGATCCTGGGAGAACTCCTGGGCGGCATGAGGCTGGGCGACTCAGGTCGCGTCGGCGTGGGGACGGTGGTCGGCATGGTGCTCGGCATGGGACTGCGGCTGGGCGTCTCGGTCGTGATGGTCTCGATTTTTCTTTCGACTATTTCATCAACGGAGCGACACCGACTTAAGGGACCCTCGCGCATTCGTGTATGCGAAGGAGCATGATCCATGACCAGAAACAGCATGGCGGTCGTTGTAGTGGCAGCCCTCGGGTTCCTGTGGGCGTGCGGAGGCAAGCACCTGAGCCTGCACCGCCTCAACCTGGCGGCGCAACCGGCGACGGGCGTGGGAACGTTGGCGGCGGGGCTGGTGTTCACCGTACCCGAAGGTTGGCAGAAGCGCGCGCCGTCCAGTTCCATGCGCCTGGCGGAGTACGGCCTGCCGGGTTCGGGCGGTGAGGCGGAGTTGACGGTGTTTTCCTTCGGACGCGGGGAAGGCGGCGACGCGGCCGCCAACGTGAACCGCTGGATCGGCCAGTTCACGGCGCCCGGCGGCGGCGCCGCCGAGCACGCCACGCGCAAAATGGAGGCTGACGGGCTTTCGGTGACCATCGTCGAGGCGACGGGGACGTACACTCCGACCGCAATGGGGCCGATGGCGCCCCGGTCCGAACCGCGGCCCGACCAGCGGCTCTTCGGCCTGATCGTCGAGGGTGGACCAGCGTAAGCATTGTCAAGGTGACCGGGCCGCAGGCGACCATCTCGGAGCAGGAAGCGCGACTCTCCGCGCTGGCCGCCGGCGTGCGCAAGAGGCCCTAGCGCCGTTTGAAGAAAAGTTGTAGCGCCCCGGTCGCCCTCTCGATACGCGGAGTACCGCTACTGCCGGACTCGTCTCGCTTTTCCTGCAAATACTTTTGAGAAACGGCACTAGTGCGTCTGAATATCGACGGGGACGATTACCGGAGCGGCCCCGGTTTCTTCCCTCCGCGGGTGAGGCGAGACCTCGTCCGTGACAATCCGCAGCGAGCATCCGCTCAGCGGCGATCGGTCGCCAACCGCGCGCGCGCGGGTCAAAGGCCAAGAGCGACAGGATCGACAACACCAACATCATCAGCGTTCAGCGCCAGCACCGCCAGCATCGTCCAGTCCCCATCCTCTGGCCCCTACCGGTGCCTCCACTTCAAGAGCTCGATCAACACGAAGGAGTTGAAGGTGAAAATCGCGGCGAACGAGTAGTAGAGGAATCGATAGCCGGCCGCCATTTCAGGGATCAGTCGTCGCCTGGCGCTGCCTCCTTGTTCGATTGGATGGATCGGGGCGAATGACCAACTGGTCGAAGCGCGCCCGGCTGTCCTGGCGGGTAAGGAAGCCCATGAAGCCGGCCTCATCATCATACGGCAACTGTGCGGAAAAGACCAGCCGCCCCTTGAGCGTGACGGAGAGTCGCGGGCCTTGGACCGAGACGCCCAGGCGATGCCAACCGCGCCGCCACAGGGGATAAGCCGCAGAGGCCAGGAGACGCTCGCCGGCCCCGTCCCAATAATAGGCCGCCACCTGGTTGGTTTTCCAGTCCAGCTCGACAAAGGTGAATTGCAGCCCGTCGGGGCGATGGAAGTAGAGACCGGCGGCCTTGGCCAGGTTGCCCCCGTCGCCGGCGATGCTGACCTCGGCGCGGAAATTCTGGACGACCAGAAGGCTGCGTTCCAGGAGGCAGAAGGTGGCGGCGGAAGTCGTCTGGGCCACGTGGTGGTCGCCGTGACGGCTGTGTTCGCCGCCCGTGCCCACGATCCAGCGGCCGGTGATCGTGGTAAAGTCCGCCGGCGGCTTCTGTCCCCGGTCCTCGGCGAAGCTGTTGGAGAAATAGCCGCTTTCCAGGGCCGCCGAGAGCAGGTTGAGACGCCGTGTGTGGGCGTAGGGATCGGAGGGCAAGTCTTCGGTTTGCGATTTCGCCGGCGCCGAAAGAGACAAGAGGATGAGGGCAGGGAGGACGGCGCGAGAAAGCATCAGGCGGCGACTTTCCCCCGGAAGTACTCGATGGTGCGAGCCAGCCCTTCGGCCAGGGGGACTTTCGGCTCCCAGCCCAGAAGCCGCCGCGCCTTACTTATATCGGGCCGCCGCACCTTGGGATCGTCGCTGGGCAGGTCGCGATAGACGATGCGGCTGCAGGCGCCCGTCGCGGCGATGATCGCTTCGGCGAACTGCTTGATGGTCATTTCATCCGGATTGCCGATGTTGACCGGTTCCACTTCGTCGCTGGCAAGCAGGAGCAGTATGCCGCGCACCAGGTCGGAGACGTAGCAGAAGGAGCGCGTCTGGCTGCCGTCGCCGAAGACGGTGAGGTCTTCGCCGCGCAGCGCCTGGGCGATGAAGGTGGGGACCACGCGCCCGTCGCACAGCCTCATGCGCGGGCCATAGGTGTTAAAGATGCGCACGATGCGCGTGGCTACTCCGTGCGCGCGATGGTACGCCATGGTCATGGCCTCCGCGAACCGCTTGGCCTCGTCATAGACTCCCCGCACGCCGATGGGATTGACGTTGCCCCAGTACGTCTCCGGCTGCGGATGGACCAGGGGATCGCCGTAGCATTCCGAGGTCGAAGCCAGGAGAAAGCGCGCACCCTTGGCCTTGGCCAGGCCCAGCGCCTTGTGCGTGCCCAGCGAACCCACCTTCAGCGTCTGGATGGGAAGCTTCAGATAGTCCACCGGGCTGGCGGGCGAGGCGAAGTGCAGCACCGCGTCCAGCGCTCCCTCGACGTAGATGTAATTGGTCACGTCGTGATGAATGAAAAGAAAGCGGCGCTCGCCCAGGAGATGGGCGATGTTGTCCATGCTACCGGTAACGAGATTGTCCATGCAGATGACCTCGTGGCCGTCGCCGATGAGGGCATCGCACAGATGGGAACCCAGGAATCCCGCGCCGCCGGTCACAAGTACGCGCATGAGGGTCGTCTCTCTTCCCCGCGAAAACCTTGGATAAGAGCCTATCGGGGGGGGGCGGCGGTGTCAACGTCAACCGGAGAGGGAGAAGGACGGTAACTCCGGGGAGAGTCACCCGTTTCCGGCGGAAGACGCCGCATGAGAGGGATGAACGTATCTTCGGAAATGGGCGTTTGTCCCTGCGCCCCGCAGACAGGAACACGCACCAATTCCCGCAGTCACTCCTGCGCACTGTGCGAGACTTGCCGGCAGGAATTGGTCACTGTCCCCCAGGCGGTCCCTCACTGGCGGCCGAACCAGCGCTTCAGCCGCGACAGGCCTCCGCCGTCCTTGTCGGGCGTGGGCGGCGGGCGCTCCGGTTCGATGCGTCCTTGCAGGTCGCCGACGGTGCGGCGCGGCGCCGTGTCCGAAGCTGCCGACAGCATCCCTTCGACTTCCCGACCGAGGCGCGCAAAATCCTCCTCATGGCGGCTGTAGACGACATCCACCAGTTCGCGTGGGTCCGCGGGCAGGCCGCGTGCACCCAGGATGCGCAAGGTCGGTGCGTCCAGCGGCTCATCGTCCAGAATCTCCGCCAGCGTCGCCGCCTCCAGTCGCTGCGCGAGCGCCTCCGACAACTTCAGCAAGGCCACCAGCTCGGGTTGAATGGCCGTCTCCGGCGGCATGGAGTGATGATAGGCGATCGCCTCGCACAGGTTGCGCGGCAGGTTCCACATCTGCGCCAGCCAGGCCCCCAGCGCCGCGTGGCTCACCTGCAAGACCGCCAGCTCCGCCTGGGCGTATCCCAGTCCCTTCTCGCGGGCGACCGTCAGCGCCTCGGAGAGGGCGGCGCGGCGGTTGCGATACAGAAGAATCATCCCCACGTCGTGCAGAAGCCCGGCCGCGTACGCCTCGCCCCGCCCCAACATCTGGAACACGATCACGCCCGACAGGTATTCCGCCACCTTGCCCACCATCATGGAGTGGCGCGTGTAGCCGAGCGGATCAAACCGGTCGCCGCCGCCCGACTCCTGGGGCGACACCGACATGAAACAGAGGTTCATCGCCATCTGCTCCATTTCCCGCACGCCCAGAAGCGTCACGGCGTGGTTGACGGTCGTGACTTTGTTTTTGATGCTGTAGTAGGCGGAGTTGGCCATGCGCAGTACCCGCGCCGACATGCCCACGTCGCCGGAAATGATCTCGCCCAGTTGACGGGCGTTGTAGTAGGGATTGCGGAAGGCGGCCAGCAGTTTGAGTCCCGCGGCGGGAAACACCGGCACGTCGGCCATGTCCCGGATCATCCGTTCCAGGTGCTCGGCGGAGGTCCCGTCGAGCGGGACGATCCGTCCACCCACGGCGCCGGGCTGTGAGGAATCCTCGCGGGATTCCGGATTGCCGCCCATCGTCGCCTCAATACATGTAGTTGCAGTTACATTATTATCATATAGCGCGTTCGATGAGAAGTCAAGTCGCCAATCCGCGCCATCTCTTAGCATGAATTGTGAGGGCGCAAACGCCGATATGTCGCGAGAGGCGGTTCGTGTATGATATGAGGGATCGCAAGCGGATTGCTCCATCCACATGAACCATCGGAGGCGACCATGAGGATACTTCGCACACTCGGCTTGATGGTGCTTGGCGCCGCGGCGGCGGCAGAGGACGTTCGACAGTATGTCGAGAACCCCTTCGTGATCGCACTGGATATTCCCGCGCCCACCGACAGCGCGGGCGGACTTATCGCGGCGGACTTGGATGGCGACGGGCGGCGCGATTATCTTATCACGGTCCCCGGCCACGTTGCGGCCTACGGGCACGACGGACAACGTTTGTGGGTGCGACAGGTCCCCGTTCAGGTCGGGGGATCGTCGGAGAGTCACGGCCTGCCCGGCCATCATGGTCCGGGTGTAACCGCCGGCGACATCGACGGCGACGGGACGACGGAAGTCCTTTTTCTCACGCGCGACGGATTCCTTCGGGTGCTGACTGGCAGGACCGGTAAGGACAAGTGGCAGGCGCGCATCCCTTCTCCCGAGGGCACGGAACGCTGGGAGCATCTCGTGCTGGCGGACTTCCGAGGCATGGGCGACCGAGATCTGCTCTTGCAGGCGACTAATAAGCAGGGCTATCGCATGGGGCGGTTCGTCGCCGCCTTTGCGCTGGAGGAGCTGGCCAGGGGGCGGGTCAAGCCGCTCTGGCAGCGCGACGATTTTCTCGCCTGCGCCCACAACGGCGCGCGCGTCGCCGATCTGGACGGCGACGGCCGGGATGAAGTTCTGGGCGGGACCATCCTGTCGTGCACCGGTCGGATCATCACTCGCATCCCCCTGCGCGGACACATCGATTCCATCTTCGTGGACGACGTGCGTCCCGACCTGCCCGGCCTGGAGGTGGTCGCCTTGGAGGAAGGCGGCGGCAACCGCGTCTTTCTCTACGGGATAGAGGGTCTCATCTGGGAGAGCCACTACAACCATCAAGAGCCGCAGAACGCCGCCCTGGGCGAATTCGATCCGGGGCGCCCCGGCCTGGAAATCTGGTGCAGGAGCCGCTACGACACGCACCAGAAGCCCTGGGTCTTCTCATCGACGGGTGAAGTGATCTCGCATTACGAAATGGACCGCGTGGCGCCCAAGGATTGGACGGCCAAGGGGGTCGAGGTCATCCATACGATTGACTGGACGGGCCGGCGGACGCGCTTGGCGTCGGCCAAGGCGCGCCATGAGTCGGGCGACGTGTGCATCTTCGATCCCATTTCGGGGAAGTTCATCAAGCGATTTCCCGAGCAGGCCGACCGGCTGTACGTGGCGGACGTCGCGGGCGACGGGCGGGAAGAGATTCTTGTACTGCGGGCCGGCAGTTGCGCGTCCATCACAACGAGGTCCCTCGCGCGCGGAAACGCGCCCAGCCCGTGGGCGAAGGCGCACTATCGCAAGAGCAAACTGACGTGGAATTATTACAGCCCGTAGCGCCGGCATCTCGATTTCGTAGCGCTGGCATCTAGTTGGTTTGCGTGGGGGCGTCCCGCCCCCACGCTTCGCCACTGTCATTTCGACCGAAGGAGAAATCTTCTTCCCGCCAAACGGCAGCATCGCGCAGGAGAAGATTTCCTTCTGGTCGAAATGACAACCTGCTTCTGGTCGAAATGACGCTGATCTCGTCGAACGCTGGTCTCGGTCGAAATGACGCTTGGTCTCGGTCGAAATGACAGCTTGGGTTAGCTCGAAAAGACAGCCTGCCCACGCATTCCCGCAAATAACCCCCTTGAAATCGTGGAGTTATGCATTAGAATAGCTATAGACGCCCAAGCCCCTTCCGGCGTGAAAGGATGCGCCATGGTCGCCAGAGTCCTGGTCGTGGACGACGAGTCGGGTATCCGGCAGGTCCTGAAGGAATGCCTGCGCTCCCGCTACGAGGTGAGTACCGCGGAGGACGGCCGCGCGGCCCAGGAACTCTTGTCGCGCAACGACTACGACGCCATCGTGCTGGACATCCACCTGCCCCACCTCTCCGGCATGGAAATCTACCAGTGGCTGGAAGCGGAGAAGCCCGAGCAGGCGCGGCGCACGCTGTTTATCACCTGCGTCTCCAGTTATCCCACTTACGAGAAGTTCGCTGAAGAGAACCGCGACCGCTGCTTCGCCAAGCCCTTCATGATCGACGAGTTGATGCTGGCGGTGGAACGGTTGATCCAGAAGAACGCCGCCGCCCGGCCACCCTCCCGCTGAGGCCGCGATGCTGTACCGGGGACTTTTTTCCATCCTCGCGTTGCTTGGCCTTGCCTGTCTTGGTCGAGGCGACGTCTGGGACCTGCGCGATACGGCCCAGCCGGGCCAGAGGACCCTTTACGCGGCCATCGCCGGCGGGGGCTTTTACGGGATGCCCGTGGGCGCGGGGGACCTTAACGGCGACGGTTTCGGCGATGTCGTGCTGTGCCCCATGCGCGCGACCGGCGGACCGGGCAATCAACTGCTGCGGCCCGAGTCAGGTGAGACCTACATCGTGTTCGGCGACGGGGTGGTCTCCGGTACGCTGGAGCTGTCGCAGCTGCCGCTTGCCGGCGTGGTCGAGATCATCGGCGCCTCCAACGGCGACCTGACGGGCTGCGAGTTGACGGTTTTGGACTGGAACGGGGACGGCATTGACGATCTGGCGTTGTGCGCGCAGAACCACAGCGGACCGCCGGAGGCGCCGCGCTTCCGGGCGGGGGCGGTCGCGCTCATCCTGGGGGCCTCTCAGTGGCCGGCGCGCATCGATCTCTCGGAGGCGACCCACGAGCGCGTGATCTGGATTTACGGCGAGGAGCCGACCGACCGGCTCGGAGTCTGGGCGCGCGCGGGCCACGTGGACGATGATGGACGGGCCGACCTTCTCATCGGCGCGGACCAGGCCGACGGCCCGGGCAACGCCCGCCCTAACGTGGGTGAGGCCTATCTCATCTACGGCGCCAGCCCGGCGCCCGCCCGCATCGACCTGGCCAGCCGCGACGGATTGCGCATCACGCATGTCTCCGGCTACGACGCCGGCGACCACTTCGGCGGGACGGTGTACCTGGGCGACGTGGACGCCGACGGTCGCGACGACCTCATCATCTCCGCCGCCAGCTATCGCTTCAGCGTCACCATCCCGCCCGACACCTCGACGCTGGGCGGCGGCGACGGCCAGAATAACGACGTCCCCGAGGCGGGCGAGGCCGTCATCATTTTCTCGTCGCCCGAGCTGCCCGCCGAACTGCATCTGTCGCAGCTGCCGCACGCCGCCTCGGTGACGCGCATCTTCGGCTTCGATGCCGGCGATTATCTGGGCGAGGAGACCTCGGTCGGAGACCTGAACGGCGACGGCCATCCCGACTTCGCCATGGGTTCATTGCGCTCGCGCGGCGCGGACAACAGCTCGCCCTTGGCGGGCGAAGCGCACATCTTCTACGGCCCGATCCCGCGCGGCGTCGAGTTCGTCGCCAACGCCCCCATCCCCGGCGTGACGCATACCGTCATCTACGCGCGCGCGGCCGGCGACATTACCGGCGACACGTTTCTCATCTTTGATCTGAACCGCGACGGTTTTGACGACTTCATCCTGGGCAGTCCCTGCGGGCTGGCCGCAGGCTCGCGCATTGACGGCGGCATCGTGGACGTCTTTTTCGGCCAACCGGAGCCCTTCCCGCCGGTGATCCTATTGGCGAACAAGCCGGCGACGCCGCACAGCTATGAAATCTGGGGCGCGGACGAAGACGACGGCATGTGCTATTCCGCCTGGTGGGAGGAGTTCGACGGAGACGGCTATCCCGACCCGCTCATCAACGCCATGCGCGGGGATCGACCGGGGACGCCGCTCAACGACGACGCGGGCGAGGTGTACGCGCTGTCCGGTTACGAGATCGCTCGTCGCGCCGGTGCGCTCACGCAGACGCCGACTCCCACGCCGACCGCAACCACGTCGCCTACCTTCACACCCACGCCGACCGCTACTACTACCCCGACTCCCACCGTCACGACCACGCCCAGCTACCTCCCTGCCGACCTGGACCGAAACGGCATCGTCGATCAGCGCGACCTCCTGCTTTTCATCCAAAGCTGGCACAGGACGAACTAGGCCGTAACGCCGGCGTCCCGCCGGCTTGCGTGGGTGGCGTCCCGCCCCCACGCTTCGCCGCGCGTCCGGCGTGCTTGTGACTCCGAAGCGTGTGGGCAAGATGCCCACACGCAAGCTGGCGGGGCGCCGGCGCCACGGCTGCGCGCCCAGCAATCCCTTGCGCAAAACCGAGTTTCGGGCCACAATCCCGGCGTCGACTTGCAATCGATTCTTTTTCCGGAGTTTTCGCCTATGTATCGCCTGGCTCTTGCCTTGTGCGTACTCGCTTTGATGGCCGGCTGCGGCGAGCCGCGCGAGACGGTCCGCCTCGTCGTTGGCGGATGTCGGCCTGGCCGACGTGTTCACCGAGCCTGGCGGAGCGGCACGAAGGCGCATCCGCGCGCGCGTCGCCTGCGTTCATCGCCTCCAGCGAGGCGCTGGGGCAGGTCCTGGCGGCCACGTCGGCGGACATTGTGTTCTGCGGCGACCCGCGCCTCCTGGAGCGGCTGGCGTTCGAGGGCAAGCTGTTGCCCGACAGCCGCCGCGATCTTCGGCAACCGGCTGGCGGTAGTCGGCGCGAGGGAGGAGGAGTCCCATCGCCGCAGCTTCGGAGCTGGCCGGTGCTGAAATCGCGCGCATTGCGGTAGCGGCGGCGGGCGTGCCCGCGGGCGACTCCGCGCGCGCCTGGCTGTCCTCCCGCGGGCTTCTCTCCACCCTGGAGCCGCGCCTCGACGTTGCCCGACGCGCGGGCCGTGCTCGGCGCCGTCGCGTCGGGGAAGGCGCAGGTGGGACTGGTGTACACGACGGAGGTGCGCACGGCGGAGAACGTACAAGTCGTGCTGTCGATTCCCGACGCCGAGCAGCCGAAGATCATCTACGCCAGCGCGATTCCGGCCGACTCGCGGCGTCCGCGCATGGCGGCGGAGTTTCTGCGCTACGTTTATTCGCCGTGGGGCATCACCGCCTTCCGGCGGCACGGCTTTACCCTGCCTGAGGGGCCGCCGGAATGAGTACCGGGCCGCTGCGCTTCGGCATCCTCGGCTGCGCGCGCATCGCCCGCCGCCGCTACGTCCCTACTCCTGCAATGTCCGGAGACGACGCTCGTGGCCATCGGCAGCCGCCGGCCGGGCGTGGCCGGCGAGTGGGCGCGCGAGTTCTCCATCCCCCGCGCCTATGATTCCTACCAGGGCGTGATCGACGATCCCGAGGTGGACGCCGTATACGTGGCCGCCGCCGGCGCCGACCATCACGCCTGGGTTGCCGCGGCGGCCGCGGCGCACATCCTGTGCGAAAGTCTTTGGCCATGTCGCTGTCGCAGGCGGAGGAGATGGTCGCCGCGGCGAAAGGCGCCGGCGTGCTCTTGCAGGAAGCCTTCGTGGCGGCACCACGCGCGCACGCGGCGCGCGCTGGAGATCCTCCGGGCGGGCGGGATCGGCGAGTTGCGCTTCATCCTCGCCCATTTCACCTTCACCATCGACGTGGAGGACTGGCGGCTGGACGCGGCCCAGGGCGGCGGAGCCGCCTGGGACATCGGCTGCTACGGCGTCAACGCCGCCCGCCTGTTTGCCGGACAGGAACCCAGCGACATCTTCGCCCGCGGGCGATTCAATGAGCGCCGCGCCGATCTGTCGCTCCTCGTCGCCCTCTCGTTCCCGTCCGGCGTGTACGCGGCCATCGATGCCGGCTTCGAGGGGCCTTCGCGCGGCTCGCTGGAGCTGGTCGGCACGGGCGTCAGCCTCTTCCTGCCCTCCGCCTGGGGCCCGCCGGAGGAGGCGCAACTGATCATGCAGCGGAGCACAGGCCGCGACGCGACGCCCGAGGCCGTGACGTTCCCGCCCTGCAACCACTTCGTCGAGGAACTGGCTGACTTCGCCGCCTCGGTTCGCGCGGGAAAACTGCTCCCTCCCGCCGAAGACGGCCTGGCCAACATGCGCGTACTCCAAGCGGCGCTGGACCAGTGCCGGGCGCATCCCACGACCGGCTGATGCGGCATCGCCTCCCCCCTTGACAAGGTGGGCTGGGGAGGATCATGCGGCAGCAAGCAGCCGCAGTCCACAGGGCCGGGATCACTTCGAGAGCAGTTGCGCCAACGCCTCCATGAAGTAGTAATCGCCATACGGCAGGCTCCCCGAGTCGCGCCCGCCGGCGGCGGAGGCTTCCCGCAGAACGCCCTCCTCCCAGTCGTACTCGGACGTGAGGAAGTGGTCGCACAGCGAGAGGATGACGGCCCTGGCTTCATCCCGGGCCACGCTCGCTTTGGCCGCATCCGGCTCCGCCCTGGCCAGTTTCAGCAGCCCGGCGGCATAGATGGCCGCGGCCGACGTGTCCCGCATGGCGTTGGGCAGGTTGGGCGCCTGGTAGTCCCAGTAGGGGACCTTGTCCACGGGCAGATGGGTGCGAATGTAATCCGTCATCTTCCAGGCCATGGCCAGCATCTCCGGGTCTTTCGTCCAACCCGCGACGGCGGAATAGCCGTGCGCGCCCCAGGCCTGCCCGCGACTCCAGGTGGTGTCGTCGTTGTAGCCCTGACCCTGAAATCCCCGCTCCAGCTTGCCCGTGGCCGGATCGTACGAGACGATATGATACGAGCTGCCGTCGGGTCGCACATGGAAGCGGGCGGTCGTCTTGGAATGGGTCAGCGCCATGCGCGCGTAGCTGGCGTCGCCGGTCGTTTCGGAAGCCCAAAAGAGCAGGTCCAGGTTCATCATGTTGTCGATGATGGTCCAGCCCGCCCGCTCGGTCGCATAGAGCGCGCCCCACGAGCGAATTGCGCCCACGCGGGGATTGTAGCGCCGCGCCAGGCTGTGGGCGGCCGTGACGGCGTCATCCCGCCATTCGGCCTTTCCCGTCTGTTTGAATCCTTCCACCAGGGAGGGATAAAAGAGAAAGCCCAGGTCGTGCGTATCCGTGCGCGTCTTGTGGCGGGAGAGACCGGCGGTGTAAAACGTCGCCATCGCGCGCCAGTAGGGGTCCGGGTCCAATTTGGCCATCTGCCAGAGGGAGCCGGGGAAGAATCCGCCGGTCCAACCGCCGGTATTCCAGGCGTAGCGACCCAGCTCGGTAGAGGCGGGCCAGCGGCCCTCGCGCTTCTGGTCGGCCAGTTGGCGCAGCTTCTTCTGCGCGTGCCGGAGGCCACGCTCCAACCGCGCCCGCTCGCTCATGCCGGAGTCGGGCAGGATCTGAAGGGGTTCCGCCAGGCAGGCGGCGGTGTGATTCATCAAGTCCACGAAGTCGGCTTGGTTTCTCCAACGGGGGTCTTCGCGCTCCCAGGCGGCCAGCGCCCAGTACACGCCGGGCCGGCCGGGCCGCAGCTCGATGGGGAAGTAATAGCATCCGGTCGCTTCTCCGGCGTCCCCGCTGCCCATCTCCGCCGTCGGGAAGATCACCCCCATGCCCAGCACGTCGCCGTGTATCTCCTGCGGCCCGTGCGTGGCCATCCAGCGCAGCTTGCGGTCCGGCGCCAGGATCAGGTCATCCAGGTGCTTTACGATGCCCGAGACCAACTGAATGGTCTTGTCGATGCCCGTGATCGTGATGCGGTTCTCGAACCAATGCTGGCCGGCGTAGACGCGAATCTCCTGCACCGCGTCCAGCGTGCCCTGGGGCGTCTTCCAACCCTTGCAGGTCTGCCGCAGCACGGCTCGGACGGGCCCGTCGGCGATGATGTCCAGAATGCGCGCTTCCACGTCGTCCTGGACCTTGACCACGCGCAGGCCACTCTCCTCGGTGAGCATCCCAAGCCCGCCGACGCCCATGGTCTCGCCGACCTTGAGCGCGTCGGTCCCCCAGTCCTGGAGGTCGTGATAGCTGGGCGCGCCGGGCATGTCGAGCTGGTGCAGGATCATGTCGGGAATGCGCTTGCCGAAGATGTCGATGGCGTTGCGTTTGTCCAAGTACATGCGCCAGGCGATCTTGTCCGACTCCCAGCCCGGCCCCTCGTAGCGATAGTAGCCGTCGTGGACGGCGTGCTCTTTGGGCATGACGTGATGCGTCACGTCGCCGAAGACGCCGCCCTTGTACAGGTCGCCCTCGAAGCGTCCGCCGCTCTTGACGCCCAGCTCGGCGTGCGCGCGCGGGGTGAACCGGGGCGCCTGGGACTTGGCGACGACCGACAGGGTGAATTCTTTCACCTGGTTGGGCCGGAAGTGGGAGACGAACACCAGTTCATCAAAGCGGCCATTGCCGTCCAAGTCGTCCAATTGGCTGGCGACGGGTTGGCCCTCGTATTGTACAAGAATAGCTTCATCCGCGCCGGGCGCAAGGCCGCGCTCGGCCAGCGCCGCCGCCGGGACCACGACCGGCCAGTCCTGGCGCGCCAGCGAGCTGGGGTTGCGAACCGAAAGCACGGCGGCTGGAAGCGGCAGCGTCAGCACGCCGAGAAGGGAAAGGGCGAGCAGTTTACGCATGAGAGAACCTCCCCTGGAACATGCGAATGTAGAGAAGTATCATACACCAAGCAAACGTCTGTTGCAGCCCCCCGGACGCCGGCGTGAAGTGATATTCCGCATTTGAAACAGGCGCTCCCGCTGCCGCCAGGGACATCCATGATAGGTACCTGTCAAGGGGAGAAAAGAGTCTCCCACGAGCTTTCGGCACTTGTCCGAATGCCTGTTTCTGATACGCTTTGCGTGCCGGTCCGGAGGATAGGGCAACGCTGGCGAGCGACCCGAGCGCCGCGACCGGTGGTTATACGGAGGAGGGCGGAGAGATGATTCTTTCCGCCTTTCTTTATGGCGTACTCCTCCGGCAACCCGAAAAGCGATAAACGCATTCGACCACGAACCTTCCTCAGGGATGGGAGCCTGAGGCTCCCGTTTGGGTCGGCGTTGCTTAAGCCAACGCGACCAGACATCCATGGGTGGCCTGGGTCATGGCCCCCGCGGGCCATGGGCCTTGCCAAATTATGAGTTGTGGTCCACCAGCCAGCCCCGAAACAGGCGCCGGGGTCGCCTTACGAGCGCAGGGCTCGCTTGCGCAGTCCCTAACACGGGGGGCCTGGCCGGCTATCCTGAGTCAGATCCGCGTTCTTTGAGTTCCCCTCTTGGCCTTAGGCCGCCACTTTCCTCTTCTGTTCCGCGTGCCAGCGCCGATCCACCGCCAGCAGATATCCCACCAACTTGCGCGCCACCGCCAGCGTCGCCAGATTCCGCCGGCCGGTTGACGCAAGTGTCCGATCATACACCGCCGCCAGCGTGGCATCATACCGCGGCGCCAGTTTGGCGGCCTCGATCAAAATGGTCTGCAGATGCCCATTGCGCTTCTTGGAGAGCGGCCCCCGTTGCATCTTGCCCGCCGACTCGCGCTGCGCGCTGCACAGTCCACAGTAGCTGACCGCCTGGCGCCGATTGCGGAAGCGGTTCGGATCCCAGATCTCCAGCATCCAGGTCAACGCCGTCACCTGGCCGACGCCGGCAATCTCCCTCAGCCGTTCCATGCGTTCCTGCAGGCGGGAATCCCGGGCCAGCGCCGCCAAGAGATACCCCTGGCGCGACTGGAAGAAATCCAGTCCGGCCCGTGTCATGCGTAAAAGATTCAGCACCGACGGCGGCAGCTCCAGTTGCTCCAGCAACCGGGCGAAATAGCGCCGGCCGTGCAGTTGCTTCTTGTTGTACTCCATACCCGTCTCCATGAGCAGCCCGGAAATGTGGTTCTTCATGCGTGTGCTCTCACGCACCATCTTGTTGCGGTAGCGCAACACGCGGCGCAGCTCCCGCACGGTGCTGGGCGCCATGAAACACTCTGGGAACAGATGGCAGCGCAGCAGATTCGCCAGCATCCGCGCATCCAGCGCGTCGCTCTTCTTCTTGGCCGCCGTGATCGCCTTCAACCGCCCCGGATCGCCCACCGCCAGCCGCAGCGCATACCCCTGCAAGTGGTCGTACACCCAGCCGCTGAAGAGGGTGGCTTCCATCCCTCCGTACCACCGCCCCGGCAGGCTTTCCGCCCAGGCGGTCAACGCCCCTCGCGTCGCCACGACCCGGCCCTCCTTCACCACCGTCCCATCCGGCTCCATCACGCAAAAACTCACGCTCTTCTTGTGGACATCCAACCCAATGTAGTAGTATCCTCTGGTCGACATGAGATGCCTCCTGTTGAGTATTTTGAGTCAGTTCGACCGAACTGGGCTCAACCTTATTACTCGCAGGAGGCTTCTTGCTGTCAACCCCTCGCACCTATACATTCAAACAGGCGCCCAATGTCCCACGTTACGTTTTCGCGCACGTGGAAAGTGCGCGGCGGAAATGGGTGACTGTCCCTTCCCGTCAAATCTTCGCCTTGAAGCGCTGCCCCTTCTTCAAGCTGAGACAGAACTCGGCGAAGAGTTTGGCGATGCGTTCCAGGTCGCGCAGGTCGGTCATCTCGACGGTCGTGTGCATGTAGCGAATGGGCAGCGAGAGGAGGCCGCAGGCCACGCCGCCCGTGACTTTGAAGACCATGTCCGTGTCCGTGCCGCTGCCGCCGGGGGTGGCGCCGCGCTGCAGCGGAATCTTGTGCTTTTTCGCCAGACTGACGAGCACGTCGTTGACTTCCGGCAGGGTGGGGCCGCCGATGGAAAGGATGGGGCCGCCGCCCAGCTTGGCGAAACCATGCTGGCGCGCGTCGATGCCGGGGCTGTCGGTAGCATGGCCGACATCGACCACGAGGCCGATGTCCGGTTCCACCTGCAAGGTTGTCATGTGGCTGCCGCGCAGGCCGATCTCCTCCTGCACGCAACTGGCGGCGTAAACCGCGCAGGCCGGCTTCTTTCCCGACTCCCTCACGAGGCGCAGGACCTCTGCGGCCACCCAGGTCCCGATGCGATTGTCCAGTGCGCGCGCAATCACCACGTTGCCGTCCAACGCCTCGAACTCGTCCGCGAAGGTGATGGGATCGCCGACGGCGACGCGCTTCTCCGCCGCCTTTTTGTCCGCCGCGCCGATGTCGATGTAGAGCTCGAAGAGTTTGCGCGGTTTGTCCTCCTTGTCGCGGTCGCGCAGGTGCACGGCGGTAGCGCCGGTCACGCCGCGCACGGGACCCTTGGCGGTGTGAATGGTCAGCCGCTTGCCGGGCACGACCGCCGCGTCGATGCCGCCGATGGAGCGCGCGTAGATGAATCCCTTGTCGTCGATGTGGTTGACCATCAGCCCGATTTCGTCGGCATGGCCCACGACGAGCACCTTGGGATCGCCCTTGGGGTTGATGACGCCGACCACGCTGCCGTAGGTGTCGCTGGTGATCTCATCGCAGTACTTTTGGGCGTAATCGCGCCAGACGCGCTGGCCGGGGCGCTCGAAGCCGGAGGGGCTGGGGGTATTGAGGAGCGTTTTGAGAAACTCGAGTGAATCGCGGCGCATGACGTTGTCTCCAACGGGAAGTTGCGGGGATCAAGGGGGGACGATACACGGAAAGCCGCGCCCCGTCATCCGTTTTTCAGTCCGGCCGGCGCGGCGGCTACGAGTCGCCGAGTACCCGCGCCAGTCTCAGTGGTTTTTTCGGGCGGGGAATTTCCAGGAGAGGTTGCATGGGCAGGCCGGCGAGATCCGGTTCGGCACTTAGTTCGTAGAGCACGCAGTCGCCGGGCGCCAGTTGGGACGGTTGATGGACGGCGCGCGCGCGCCCGTGGAGATAATAGTACGCCTGGCTCTCGCCGTGGCGATAGACGAGCACGGGGGCCTCGTTTGGAAGCCGGGCGAGCACGGCGGCCATGTCGGCCTTGACCGAGCTGCGGGCGTTGCGCACGGGGGTGCGCACGAAGCTGTTGGCGATGGTGAGGAGAAAGACGAGCGCCAGCGCCGGCGCCCACCACCGGGACGCGCCGCGCCGTCTCCATTCGGAGAGACAGAAACCGGCCAGGGGTACGGCGACGAGGGCCAGTCTCCACGAATATTGCGCTTCCGGTCGCGGCAGAAAGGACGCGAAGACGCTCCCGATGGCCGCGACGACCACGACGGCCAGGCAGGCGCGTCCGATCCAGGCGGGCACGCGCGAGCGCGGGTCGTCCATCTCCGCGCATAGCGCCAACGCCACAACCACGGCCAGCGGTGGAAGAATGGGGAAAAGGTACTGCGTCTCCTTGCCTGCGAAGAGCGAGAACAAGACGAACTGCGCGGCACTGCACCAGCCCAGGTAGCGGCGCGTGAGCCGTTCTCCGGCATTCCGCGGCGGATGCACCCGGAGCAGCCACAGGAGCGGCGTCCACGGCAGGCATCCCACGAGCAAGCGCGGCAGGTAGAACCAGAACGGCTCCGCGTTGATGCGGCTGGCGGTCATGGTGCGTTCCAAGCTCTCGCGTTTGAGGATGGTCCAAGCGTAGTCCCATCCCAGGCGATCCACCACGGCGATGCACCATGGGAGGACGAGGGCGAGGCAGACGAGAAGGCCGGCCAGGTGCGGGGTCCCGCTTGGGGTTCGCGCCGCGTCGGGTCGGGAGGCCCGACCCACCCAGACTTGCACGATCAGCATGGGGGCGAAGAAGGCGAGCGCGACCGGGCCTTTGGTCAGGATGGCCAGCGCGAGGAAGGCGTAAGCCAGCAGCGTGTTGCGCAGGGGACGCGCGCAAAGTGCCTGCAACATGAAGAGCTCGGTGAGAAAGACCCAGAGGACGAGGCCCATGTCCAGCTCGGCTTCGGTTCCCTGCATGATGAGGAGGGGTGTGGCGGCCACGAGCACGCCCGGCCATGTGGACTGCGGCAGCTTGCTGCCGCGCGCAGCGTCCCTTTCTCGCGGCAGCAAGCTGCCGCACTCCAGAAAGAAGAACGCTGTCAGGATGGTCGCCAGGGCGGCCAGGGCCGCGGGCAAGCGCGCGCTGACTTCGTGGTCGCCGAAGAGCATGTAGCAAAGCATCGCCTGCCAGTAATAAAGCGGCGGCTTGTTGAGATACGGCTCGCCCGCCAGGGTGGGCACGACCCAGTCGCCGCGGGCGAGCATCTCGCGCGCGGCCAGCGCCCGATTGGCTTCGTTGGTCGATAGCAGGTCCGACTGCCCCAGCCCCGGCAGGTAGAGGACGGCCCAGAGGAGCAGAAGGGCCAGGAGGGCGCGACGCATCGCCGGCCTCACAGGTCCTGGGGTCCGGCGGGGCGCGTCCATCCGGGCCCGGCATAAACACGGCAGCGCAGCGTCTCGGCGGGCAGCGCGACCAGGAGCTCCGCGGCGGTGCGACCGTCGGGCGGAATGGGCCAGTCGGGCGCGACCTCGCACAGCGGCCGCAGGATGAAGTCGCGCCGGCGCACCCCCGGATGGGGGACGACGAGGCCCGGCTCGCGGATGGATTCGGTCCCCACCAGGAGGAGATCGAGGTCCAGCGCCCGCGAGTGGTACGGCGCAGAGGCGTCGTGGTTGCGCGAAGGCCGCGGCCCGCCGATCTCCAACTCCAACTTATGCAAGAGCTCCAGAAACTGCCCGGGACGGCGGTTGGTCTCGACCATGACGACCGCGTTGAGAAAATCCGGCGCGCCGGGTTCGCACTTCCAGGCCGGACTCTCATACAGCGAGGAGACGCCCAGCAGTTGACACGCCGGCAGCGAGGTCAGCTTGAAGACCGCCAGCCGCAGGCTCTCCTCGCGCGGCGGGAGATTGGCGCCCAGCCCGATGGCCACGCGCGACTTCCAGAGGGAAGTTTGCGCATGCCCGGCCATCATCGCCGGCACACGAAATGGATGCGCTCGGTCTGCCGGCCCGGCGCCTCCAGCGTCATCCCGTCGTACGCCGCCTCCAGCGAGAAGCCCGTCTCCCGCAACAGGTTCTGGATGGTCCGCTGGGGATAGATCTTCTGCCGATGCCGCTCGGTAGTCCGCGTGAAGTACCTGCCGCTCTCATCCGGCAGGAAGACCGTCACGTCCGAGGTGCAAATCTTGCTTCCAAGGTTGTAGGAGTTCTCCCAGATGTAGGCGAAGCGCTCGAAATTCTCGGCGAAGGTGAAATTGCTGAAATTGGCCATAATGTTGTATTCGGTCGTAATGTCGAAGATGAAGCCGCCGCCGGGGGAGAGATGCTGGGCGACGGCGGTAAAGCACCTGGCCACGTCCTCCTCGGACAGGAGGTAGTTGATGCTGTCGTAGAGGCAGAGGACGAGAGGGAAGGTCCCGTTAAGCTTGAACTTGCGCATGTCGCCGAGATGGAAATCGACGGTGAGGCCGTGCTCGGCCATCTTGGCGCGGGCCTTCTCCAGCATGGCCTCGGAGGAGTCCAGGCCGGTGAGGCGGCAGCCGCGCGGGGCCAGCTGCAACTCGAGCGCGCCGCTGCCGCAGGCCAGATTGAGAATGCGCTCGGTGGAAAACCGGTACTTGGCCGCCAGCTTCAGAACGTACTGCGCCCAGCGGACATAGTCCACGTCGCGCATGACCATGTCGTAGATTTCGGAGAAGACGGTGTAGGACGGTTGCGGCATCGGCCTTCCCTGCGACGTGGATCGATACGGCTCAAGGTTTCACGAAAGAAGGCGGGCCGTCAAGGGCCGGGCGCGGGAGAGCGCCCGTCGCGGCAGCTCGTGTGGAGTGCGCCAGCTTGCTGGCGCGGGCTTGACGCATGCGGCGGCAAGCAGCCGCAGTTCAAAAGGTTGCCCTTGGGTGAGACGCTGACGGATGCCTGCGATACCCTACCGAGAGGAGGCTTGATGGACATCCATCTCTGCGACTTGCGCATCCAGTTTCCCGGCATGGCGCGGCCGCTGCTGACGGTAGGCGAGCGGCGCGTGGGGCCGGGCACGCGCCTCCTCATCCGCGGCCCCAGCGGGGCGGGCAAGACGACGCTCCTGCACATCCTGGCGGGGCTCTTGGACCCGCACGGGGGCCGGCGGCGCTGTCCGAGCGCGAGCCCCGCCGCCGGCGGCGCTCGCCTGCCTGGAGCGGCTGCGGGGGGCGGCCACGTTGATTCCGCTGATTCGCCTCTATCGCTGGAACGCGCACGACGCGCTGAAGGGACTATAGGCGGTCACGGGCGGCCGTAGGCGTAGCGCGCGCGCCGGCCGGTGGGATCGTAATAAACGACGTGGACGCCGCCCCAGGCGTCGCACGCCAGCTTGCACCAGCGGCCCGCGCCCGACGCCGCCGCGACCAGCTCCACGCTCCAGCCGTCCTTGCCGCGATGGGCGACCTCCAGTCCCCGCGGCGACGTGAACGCGATCCGCGGCTGGTTTCCCGGTCCCAGCGCGATGGAAGCAAACCAGCCCACCAGTTGGGCGGCGTGAGCAAGGTCCTCCGTGATGTCCGCCGTTGTCGCCGACCTGTCGACAACGATCTCCAGCCCAGCCGGCACGCGCGCCCTCAGTCGTCGTGGCGATCTTCTCGGCGTGATAAAGCCGCCCGCCGCCTCCAAACGTGAGATGCGGTTCCTCCCACTGCGAAAGCGCCAGCGACAGGCCGTAACCTGCATTTGAAACCGGCAGGACATCGGTCGTCCACTGCCCCTTGGGGTCGATGTAGCGCAGATGCACCGCGAGGGGCGGGCCGGCGCCCTTCTCCTGGCTCTTGTCGTAAACGGCGTGGGCGATGAAGGGCTTGTACCGTCGCCCCGCCCCGCTGCCGGGGGCGTTGTCGGGATGCGTCGCGGCGGGCAGATAGGAACCGCCCATCGCTAGGTCGATCCAGAATCCGACATGGCCCTCGGTCTCCACATCGAGGATTTCCCAACCGGCGCCTTTGGGGCTGACGAGATAGAGATCGTTGTCGGGGCGAGCCGAGCGGCAGGCGAGATGCGCGCCGCCGGAAGGGTCCAGCGCGACGGCGGCGTCGTAGCCGAACCGGCGCGGGCCGCCGGGGGTCTCCATCTGCCACGTCCCGCGGCGGTCGCTGAGATACTCCAGTTGCACGCCCTGGTAGGCGCGGAAGGAGGCATGGGCGAGATGCCGGCGGCCGTGGGCGTCGATGGCGAGGTCCAGCGCCTCGCCCGCGCGCGCTCCCAATCCGGCCGGGTGGAAAACCTCTTCTTCTTCCCAAACTCCACCGATGCGGCGGGCCAGCAAGAGGCGCTGGCGCTTCTCGTCCACGAAGGCCACGCTGGGCCGTCCCCCCGAGTCCAGCGCCAGGCCCAGCGGAGCGTCCACGACGGGCCGCTCCGACAGGTCGGAGACCTCCCACTGGAGCGCCCGAGCGCCGCCGGCCAGCAGAAACACGCACAAAAAGGCCAGACTGCGAGGCGCCGGCATGGGACGAATAGGACCTATAAGACCTATGGGACCTATTAAACGCTCATCACATTCTTGGGTCGACGTTGGTCCCATGGTTCCCCTGGGTCTCATAGGTCCCATCCCGCCGAGGCGTGCTCGTCGCACGCGCCATATACCGCCAGTACCTCCTCTTTCAGCTGCGCCCACGTCCCGGTGCGGATGGCCGAGCGTATGCGGGCCATGATGTTCTGAAAGAACGCGACGTTGTGCAGAGTGCCCAGGATGGAGGCGAGGATTTCCTTGGCGACGTAGAGATGTCGCAAATAGGCGCGGGAGTATTGCCGGCAGGTCGGGCAGGCGCAGTCGGGGTCGAGCGGGCCGGCGTCGCGGACGTACTGGGCGTTGCGCAGGTTGAGCCGGCCCCGGCTGGTGTAGAGCGTGGCGTTGCGCGCCGTGCGCGTGGGAACCACGCAGTCGAAGAGGTCGATGCCGCGCTCGACCGCCAGAATGAAATCGGCGGGGGTACCCACGCCCATCAGGTAGCGGGGGCGGTCGGACGGCAGAAGGGGGACGGTCGCCTCCAGCATGGCGCACATGCGCTCGCGTCCCTCGCCGACCGACAGGCCGCCGAGGGCGTAGCCGGGGAAGTCCATGGCGACGAGCGCCTTGGCGCTCTGTTCCCGCAGCTGCGGGTAGACGCTGCCCTGCACGATGCCGAAGAGCGCCTGGTCGGGGCGGCGCTGGGCGGCCCGGCAGCGCGCCGCCCAGCGCGTAGTGCGCTCGACCGCCGCCGCCGCCGCCGAATACTCGCACGGGTACGGCGTGCACTCATCCAGCGCCATCACGATGTCCGCGCCCAGCTGCGCCTGGATTTCCATGGCGCGCTCGGGCGTAAGCCGGTGGGTGCTGCCGTCGATGTGGCTTTGAAAGACCACCCCCTCGTCGTCCAACCGGCAGAGGCGCGCCAGGGAATAAATCTGGAAGCCTCCGCTGTCCGTCAGGATGGGGCCGGGCCAGTTCATGAAGCGATGCAGGCCGCCCAGTTCCGCAATGATCCCGCTGCCGGGCCGCAAGTGCAGATGATAGGTGTTGGCGAGAATCATGTGGGTTCCCGTCTCTCGGATCAGCTCGGGCGTGAGCGCCTTGACGGCGCCCTGCGTGCCCACGGGCATGAAGGCGGGCGTCTCGACTTCGCCGTGCGGCGTAAAGAGGCGCCCCGCCCGCGCGTCGCCGTTCTGAACTTCCAGTTGCAGGAGAGCCATGCCGCAAGGCTAGCAGGCGGAAGCGAGACAGTCACCCATTTCCGGCGGAAAACGCCGCAGGGGAGGGACAAACGTATCTTCGGAAATGGGCGGCTGTCCCCGGTACTGTCGCACGCGCCGGCGCGCAAACGCGGCCGGGAAGTCCACGACGCGTTCGACGATGGGCAGCGCGGAGACGAGGTGGAGGCGGCGCCGGCCGCGCGGCGGCCCGGCGCCGATGCAGACTGAGGGGGATATTCCGTCTCTCACTCCAGCGGAATGGCCGCTGCGTTTTTCTCCAACCACTGCGCGAACGTCTGGAGTTGCGGATGGAGCGCGCGGGCCACGGCCGGATCGCGCGCGCCGCAGAAATACGCCTCGAAGTCGCGTTTGAACTGGAACATGTTGGCGAGATCGTCCGCGCCGGGAAAGCCCAAGCCGCGATAGACTTCAGGCTCCACCGCGTTGTAGCGCACCTCGGTTCCCAGCGCGCGGCTGAGCGCGGCCGCCATTTCCGCGCCGGTCAACTGCTCGCCGCAGATGCCGACCGTCCTGCCGATGTACTCCCGGCCGCGCTTGAAGATGCCGTAGGCGCACGGGCCGATGTCTTCCGCGGCGATGCCCGGCAGCTTGGCGTTCCCCATCGGCAGCGTGATGACCGGCGCGCCCTCGGGGCCTCTTTTCGGTCCCATGCCGAAGTGAATGAAGTTGTCCCAGTAAAACGAGGTGAGCAGAAAGGTGACCGGCAGTCCCAACTCGGTAAAGAACTTGTCGGCCTCGCCCTTGCCGTCGAAGTGGGGGACCTTGTACTTGCCGTGAAGCGTGGGCATGCGGTCGTCGTCGAGGGGGACCCACCTACGGGTGTCCTCCAGCGTGGACCAGATGACGTGCTCAAGGCCGGCGTGTTGGGCGGCTTCGGCCATGGAGCGGGCCTCCGTCATCTCCCGCTCCGGCGAAAAGTGCGCCCAGAAGAAGGTGACGCAGAAGGCGCCGTACGCGCCGGCGAACGCCCTCTTCAAACTCTCGGGGTCGTCGACGTCCGCGGCCACGACCTCCGCTCCCAGCTGGGCCAGGGCCTGCGCCTTGTCGGAGGCGGGGTCCCGCGTGATCGCCCGCGCGGCAAAGCCGGCGTCCCGACTACTCGTGATGGCGCGCACCAGGCCGCCGCCCTGCGCGCCGGTCGCGCCCAATACCGCAATGATCTTCTTCTCAGCCATGACAATGCTCCAGAACTCGACTAGCAGGGCGCCTTGCCCGCGTTGCGGAATAAGTATGTTCCAACAACTATCTCCGTTCAAGGCCTTTTTCGGAGTTCTTCGGAGTACAGACTTCAGTCTGTTCCTGCGCAACGTGGCGTGTTGCAGGCAGACAAACTGAAGTTTGTACTCCGCTGGTGCACCCGGACGACGTCCGGGGAGGATGCTTGCCACAAGCCACAGGCTCCGCTAGGGTCTTGATGAAATGGACGCGGGCGTGCTGTTCGTCTTCATCCTGGTTTACGTGGGGATGCTGCTGGGCGAAATCCCCGGGCTGGCGCTGGATCGCACGGGGGTGGCGCTGTTGGGGGCGATTCTCCTGGTGGCGACCGAGCGGCTCTCGCCGTCGGAGGCGTGGCGCGCGGTGGACGTGCCCACGCTGGCCCTCCTGTTCGGTCTGATGGTGGTCTCGGCGCAGTTCCGGGTGGGGGGCTTCTACACGCGGGTGACGAGGCGCATCGCGGCCCACGACGGCGGGCCGGAGCGCCTGCTCTTCTCGTCATCCGTTCCGCCGCGCTCTCGGCGCTTCTGGCAAACGACATCGTGTGCCTGGCGGTCGCGCCCATCCTGGTCGAGAGCTGCCGCCGCCGCGGCTATCGGCCCGTGCCGTTTCTCCTGGCTTTGGCGTGCGCGGCCAACGTCGGCTCGGCCGCGACCCTCATCGGCAATCCGCAGAACATGCTGATCGGCCAGGCGCTGCGCCTCTCCTTCGGCGGCTATCTGCTCCTGGCCATCGTGCCGGTCGTTTTGGGGCTTGCGGCCACGTGGTGGATCATCGCGCGTTCCACCGCGGGAAACTGGAGCGAGCCTGCTCAATCCTTCGAGGTCGAGGCGCCGCCCTTCAATCCGTGGCAGAGCGCCAAGGGCCTGGCGGTCATCACGCTCCTGGTGCTGGCGTTTCTGTTCACTTCGTGGTCGCGCGAGGCGCTGGCCCTGGGGGCGGCGGGACTGCTTCTGACCAGCCGCAAGATGGCCAGCCGACAGATGCTGGCGCTGGTGGACTGGCAGCTGCTGGTGCTTTTCATCGGCCTCTTCGTGGTCAACCATGCGCTGGCGCAGTCGGGGATGCTGGTGCGGGCGACGACCGCGCTGGCGGCGGCGGGCATGGATCCCGCCCAGCCCACTGTGCTCTTTGTTTCCACCGCAGTCCTCTCCAACCTGGTGTCGAATGTTCCCGCCGTCATGCTGCTTCTGCCCGTCGCCACCCATCCCCTGGCGGGACCGGTCCTGGCGCTGTCGTCCACGCTGGCGGGAAACCTTTTCATCGTGGGCAGCATCGCCAACATCATCGTGGTGGATCAGGCGCGGCGGCTGGGGGTGCGGATCGGCTGGCGGGAGCACGCGCGCGTGGGCGCGCCGGTGACGCTGGCGACGCTGGGCATCTCGGCGCTATGGTTGTGGCTGGTGGCACTATGGACGTGAAGCACGCGGACCACCATTCCGGTGTAAAGCCGCCGTGCCTCTCGATAGCTCTCCCGAGCGGCGAAGCGTATCGAGAGAACGGCATGGGAGCGGCCTTGAGCGGACGCTATGAGTGACCAGCTACCGACGGTTTATCGCTGGCTTGTGTCCGAATTCTCCGAGGAGTCGCGGCGCGCGGAAGTGGCGCGGCTGTCGCCGTTTTTGGCGCTGCATGTCAAGCCGGGGATGCGCGTACTGGACCTCTGCGCGGGGACGGGGGCGTTTGCGCTGGAGCTGGAGCGGCTGGGAGCCCTGGTCGTCGCCGTAGACGCCTGCGCGGAGATGATCGCCCGCGGCAAGGCGCAAGCGGAGCAGCACGGCTCCCATACCGTTTTCAAGCAGGCGGACGTGTTAGAGGATGACCTCGGTGGAAACTATGACGCCGTCACGTTTCTCGGCGACAGCATCGCCGACTTTCCGCCGGCGCAATTCTCCCGCCTGGTCGAGCGCCTGCCCGGCTGGCTCGCGCCGGAGGGACGCTTGCTCGTCCATTACGAGGACGGGTTCTTTCCCTTCATCGCCGCGCAGCGCCCGCGCGAATACGTGCAACAGTACGATCCGGTTCTCTTGACGTGCATTCTGTCGCAGTACTTATCCGAGCAGGGCGCGTACGTGGAGACCTACCGCAACGAGGCGACGGGGGAGGAATGTGAGTATTATCACTACCTCTACACGCCGCCGCTGGTCGAGGCACTGGTCGGGGGACGGCTCTCGCTCATGGAACGCAAGAGCGTGTCGGACAGCGCGTGGCTGGACGTGTATGCGCGCGAAGCGCGTTCGTAATCGTGCTCGGTAACCATGTGGAGTGCGGCTGCTTGCTGCCGCTGGCGCGGGTACTGGGGCGCAGCTGCGGCCTTTTTTGCACCTGGAGGCATAGCTGTCATTTCGACCGAAGGGAGAAATCTTCTGTCTCGCACTCGACCCGCGCCAACGGAAGGAGATTTCTCCTTCGGTCGAAACGACAGCCCATGCCATCGGAATTGGGACCTTACGTAACATCCCCTAGGGTTTCCACCTCCCTGTCGAAATGACAGCCCATGCCATCGGAATTGCGACGACCGCCCGGAACAGTCCCGCGTGGCTTGCAGGCTCAGATCTTTACGGCTGCACCCCGCGATCGGCGTGGCTTGACAGGCGCAAGGAGCCTTCCTAGACTGCGCCGATTACCACCGACAGGGCACAAACTGAAGTTTGTACCCGGGAGCCGCCATGCCCTTCAATCTCTCCGATTACATGGGTCCGTTCCTGGACGAAGCCGACGAACAGCTGGCGGCCCTCTCCGAGGGTCTTCTGGCGTTGGAGATCAACCCGGCGACGAGGACACCATCCAGTCGGTGTTCCGCGCCGCGCACAGCCTGAAGGGCGCCGCCGGCTCGATGGGCTTCGTCACCGTGGCCACGCTGGCGCACAAGATGGAGTCGCTCTTGGAGGAAGTGCGCGGCGGCCAGCGGCCGGCCGACCGCCCCATGATCGATCTGCTCTGTCCGGCGTGGACATGCTCAAGACCATGGTGGGTGAGATCACCACCCAGTCCGTTCCCCATACCGACGCGACGGAGCTGTGCAACGCCATGGAGCCTTCCTGGAGCGGTCCGCCCCGCCCGCGCCCCTGGAGCCGGTCTCCACCATCCCGCCCCGCTTCCCCGCCGCCGGTCGCGCACCGTCCGCTATCGCATCACGGTGGCTCTCGATCCGCAGCTGCCCATGAAGGACGTGAAGGCCTTCCTCATCCTCTCAACCTGGAGGCGGTCGGCTCCATCGAGAAGTGCCATCCGAGCGGTCGGCGGTGACGGAAGGCGCATTCCAGGATCGCTCGAGGTGGTCGGTCGACCACGGCGCCGGAGGCGCGGCTGCGCGCCGCCTGCAACCTGGGCGGCGTGCTGCACGTCGAAGTCCGCCTGCTGCCGCCCGCGCCGATCGAGTCCGGCCGCGCAGGAACCTCTGGAGTGCGGCAATGCTGCCGCCCGAGATTCCGAGTTGAACCTTCCGCGGAAGGCGCAGGAGGCCTTGCGGCAGGCCCTGACGCGCGGGCCGGTGGTCTATGCGGCCGTGCACGTGCGCGCTGATTCGGTCCTGCCGGAGGCGCGGAATTACCTGGTTTTCAATAATCTCAAGAAAGCCGGGACGCTCATTTGGAGCGAGCCGGAAGCCGCGCGCTTGGAGGCGGGCTACGCGGGCCGACAGACGCGGGCGCTGATCGCGGGCGCCACCGCCGCGGCGGTGGAAAGAGCCTGCAACGTGGCGGAAGTGGAACGCGCCGAGGTGCGCGCGTTGCCTTCGACTGCGGCTGCGCCGTCCGCCGCGCCGGTCGTGGCGGCGGTTGAAGTTTCCCCGACGCCGGCGTCGCCGACCCCGCGACCGACTCCCGGTCCGCTGCGCCACGACACCATCCGCGTGGACGTGCGCAAGCTGGACGTCTTGATGGACGAGATCGGCGAGCTGGTCACGCAGCGCTCGCGCTTCGCCCAACTGGGGGCCGACTTCCGCCACTATCTGCGCAACCTGCGGCTGCGCCGCGACGCCGTCGCCCCGCCCGTACTCGCCCACCTCAAGGCGCTGGAGGCGGCTTTCTCCGAATCGCTGGAGCAGTTCTCGCGCCTCTCCGGCCGCCTGCAGGAGAGCGTGATGGACGTGCGCATGGTTCCCATCGGCAGCGTCTTCAACCGCTTTCCCCGCATGGTGCGCGACCTGGGGCGGGAGCTGGGCAAGGAGGTGCGACTGGAAATCTCGGGCGGCGACACGGAAGTGGACCGCAGCGTGATCGAGGAGATCGGCGATCCCTTGGTGCATCTGATCCGCAACGCGCTGGATCACGGGGTGGAGGAGCCGGCCGCGCGGCTGGCGGCGGGCAAGCCGCGCGAGGCGCGGCTGGAACTGCGCGCCTCCCAGCAGGGCAATCGCATCATGATCGAGGTGCGGGACGACGGTCGCGGCATCGACTGCCAGGCCGTCTATCGCAAGGCGGTGGAAAAGGGATTGGCGGCGGACCTGCCTGGCGCGCCCCTCTCCACGTCGGAGGCGTTGAATCTCATCTTTCTGCCCGGATTCTCGACCGCCGGCAAGGTCAGCGACATCTCCGGGCGCGGCGTGGGACTGGACGTGGTGCGACGCAACGTGGAACGCGTCTCGGGGACCATCGAGGTGGAGAGTCAGCCCGGACAGGGCGCGACCTTCCGCATCCGCCTGCCCCTCACCCTGGCCATCGTGCACGCCCTCCTGGTGCGCGCGGGCGAGACCGTTTACGCCCTGCCGCTGGCGGCGGTCGAGGAAATCCACCAGGTTCCGGCCGGCCGCATCCAGCTGGTGCGCGAGCAGGAGGTCGTGCCGTTGCGCGACGGCGTGGCGGCGGTCTACGGCCTTCCCGGGGGCGCCCCGCTGCGCGGGGGCGATCCCAACCGTCCCATCTTCGTCGCCGCGGTGCAATGGTCGCGACAACGCGTGGGCCTGGCCGTGGATCGCTTTCTCGGCCAGGAGGAGGTCGTCATCAAGCCCCTGGGGCGTTACCTGTCGCGCGTGCCCGGGCTGGCCGGCTTGAGTGTCTTGGGAGACGGCCGCGTGGCCTTGGTTTTGGACGTTGCGGCCCTATTGTCCGGCCTCCTGCGACCTCACGGGGGCGAAGTCCGGACGCTGCCGAGTGCCGAAACGGCCTGATTCTCAATTGCATCTATTCATTACATAATGGTATTTTTATTTTACAGTTATTCCCGCCGACGTATTCTGGCGCGCTTCGGAATCATGCGTAACTGGTTGATTTTTAACAACTAACTTCATTCGCATTATTCTGCAAAAAGCGGTACACAAATAGCGAGCACAGCACGAGGACCGGCCCCCTTGCGGGCGTCGGCGCGTGCTGCAACCTGGGGGCGGGAGGTCATAGATGGCAGTCTCGGTGCAACACCTACGGCGCAAACGGCGCGTTCGCGCGGGCTTCACCATGACCGAGACCGTGGTCGCCATCCTGGTCGTGGGGATCGTGGTCTCCTCGATTCTCCTCTCCATCAGCAACTACAGCCGATTGACGCGCATCGAGACTTTGGGCGAGGCGGCGCTGGCCCGCTGCCAGGAGAAGATGGAGCAAATCCGCGGCCTCAATTACGATCAGATCGTCGCGGCCAATTTCCCTCCCGAAGCGGGCGACTCCCGCATCCTCCTGGATAGTCGCGGTACGGCCGATCCCGCCGACGACGTGTACGGCGAACGCCGCGTCACCATCCAGGAGATTCTAGTCGGCGGCGATCCCAACAACCGTATCAAACTCGTGACCGTCACATTCGACTACCAGGTGCGCGGCGGCTACGCCGAGGAGACGCTGCCGGAAACCTACAGCCAGCAACTGACGACGCTGATTTCGGTCGTGGACTAGTTATTAGTAGGAGGAGCGGCCATGCAGACGCGCCTATCGCCTGCCGGCGGCGGGTTCACGCTTCTGGAAGTCTCGCTATCGATCTTTCTGTGCGCGTTGGTGTTCGCGGGCGCCTTCACCCTGATCGCCGTCTCCAGCGACATTCTGGCCCAGGTCACGTCGCTGGTGCAATTCAAGAACGACGGCTACCGCGCGCGCGAAGTACTGTCGAGGGAGGTGCGTGAGGCGACGCTGGTCAATGTCTCGGGCGATTACGGCGAGGAGGTCGTCATCAACCACGCCGACGGTCGCACCAGCCGCTTTCGCTTCTCGCCCGGGACCGACGGCGACGTTTCCACCATCAAGGACAATCAATTGCTGTACTGGCGCGACCTCTCGCGCAACGCGGCTCCGGAGGTGCTGGCGCGGGTGGTCGGACGCAACGGGGTCCGCCCCTACGTCGCCCGCGTCAATCCGCAGGACACGCTGGAATCCCTCACGCTGCCCATCGCCGACTCCTCCCTGGTCAACAACAACCTGCTGGTGTTTTCCTTCCGGGTCGGCGAAACCAACGACTTCACTTACGGCGGGTACGGCGGCGCGGACATCCAGGGGGTGGAGATCAGCTCCACCGTGCTGGTCCGCAACGGTACCCAGAACCAGGCGTCGCTATTTGACGGCGACGGCTCGTAACCCGATTGGAGGCAACCATCATGCTTGGCAACGGATCGACGCAACGCGGCCACGCCCTGCTCATCTCCATGATCTTCATTTTGACCGCCGCGCTGGTGATGGCGGGCATTTCGCTCTTTTCCAACGGCAGCGTGCACATGACGGTGAAGCGGGGCGAGGCGCTGAAGGCCTTCCACGTGGCCGAGGGCGTCCTGCAGAAGGTCCACGGGGACCTGAACGTGCTTTACATCACCCAGGGCGGCGCGACCCAGGAGCAGCTGGACGACCTGGCCCCGCTCTCGCCCGAGCTGTCGGCGCTGCCCGAGTTCGCCCCCTACCGGGTCGAGGATGAGGACGGCCGGCCCGGGCTGTCGGTGAAGGCCGCCAGCTCGGAGTTGTTCGGCCCGCTTGAGGGCGGCGCCTTTCGCGGGCTGTTGGCCCAGCAGCGGGACTTTGACATCGACGTGGCGGTCGTCCACGCGCAGAACGACGGTACCGCCGAGATGCAGAAATCGCGCCGCTACGCCTACGCGCGCGTCTTCGAGCGCCTGCGCGCCCAGGCCATTCCCCTGGCCCAGTTCTTCGCCTTCTACGACAACGATCTGGAAATCCTGCCCGGCCCGGTCATGGTCGCCGAAGGGCGCATCCACACCAACCGCAACCTCTACTTCGGCTCCGGCAATACCCTCTCCATCAACGCCGGCATGACTGCCGTGGGCAAGATGTACCACTATCGCAAGGACGGCTCGGCCATGGCCAACGGGGACGTGCTGGTCATGAACGGCGACGGCCAGTATATCAGCATGAGGGACGGCGGCCAGTGGCTGGACAACGACAGCGCCAATTGGGCCGAGGAGGTCGTCAACCGCTACGACTCGCTGGTGCAAAGCCAGGATCACGGCGTGCCGCAACTGCGCCTGCCCATCAACCTGACGGAAAACCCGCATGAGGTGGTGGAGCGCAGCTCGCCTGACGATTCCCCCGAGCTGGCGCAGGCCAAGTTCCACAACAAGGCGGGCCTGGCCATCATCGACGGCGTCGGTTACGCCCCCGACGGCAGCGTGGTCCCGCTCACCTATCCCAATCCCAGCAATCCCAGCCAGACCAAGAGCATCAT
Organism: bacterium; assembly: GCA_015075175.1. Classification (GTDB taxonomy): domain Bacteria; phylum Hinthialibacterota; class Hinthialibacteria; order H5-UNCL2; family H5-UNCL2; genus H5-UNCL2. The sequence goes on along the minus strand of JABTUV010000016.1, from coordinate 59,297 downwards.
CTCGACCAAGACCTGGTTCGACTATCGCGAGAACCGCACCGTCTCGGCGGTGGAGGTGAACATCGGCAACCTGATCGAGAGCGGCCGGGCGCCGGCCAACGGCGTATTGTACGTATCCAAGTCCGGCAGCACCAACGGCACGACCTTTGACGCCGTGCGCCTCACCAACGGCGCCCAGCTGCCGCCCGGCGGATTGACGGTCGCCACCGACAATCCGCTCTACATCAAGGGCAACTACATCACTACAAACAAGACGCGCGAGCTGGTAGCCGCCGACGCCTTCAACATCCTGTCCAACAACTGGTCGGATGGAAACACCACTTACAGCAGCCGCAACGCCACCAATACCACGATCAACGCGGTCGTGATGATGGGCAACACCGAGACGGTTCCGGCGCCTACAACGGCGGGCTGGAGAACAGCCTGCGCTTCTCGGAGAAATGGACCGGCAAAACGCTGACGTTCCGGGGTTCGTTGATCAACTTTTGGAACAGCGAGACGGCGACGGGCGCCTGGCGCTACGGCAGTCCCGTATACGAAGCGCCCAACCGCGACTGGCGTTTCGACCAGTTCTATCTGGATCCGATCAACTCGCCGCCCGGCATTCCGTCGGTGTACGCCTTCGAGACGGTGGCCTTCGCGCACGCGTACTAGGCAAGTGCCGGCGGGTGGGTTGGTGCGCGGTGCGCACCCTACCCCGCACCAGAGGACCTATGGGTCGGGCGTGGTTGCGCCGGCTGGGATAAGCTTGAAAGCGCCGGCGATCCGGCTATACTGCGGTCATCCTGATCCCACGCGAGCAAGACGACCATGCCCGTGCGCTCCATGCGTGCCGAGTCTTTGACTTTAGGCGGGCGCCTTGGCCGGCGCCTCTCCATCGGTCTCATGCTTCTTCTGGGCGCCGCGCCCGCCGCTCGTGCCGACGTCAACACGATCGCCACTCCCAACCGCAGCACCTACCGGCTGGTGGCCGCCGAACTGGACGGCAATCCGGCCGCGCGGGAAGTGGTCGGCGGCGCCTACAGCGGGCACGTGACGGCCTACTCGAACGCGGGCGCGGTCCTCTGGAGGCTACCGCGGGCGGGTTCATCTTCGCTTTGGCGGCGGGAGACCTGACCGGCGACGGGCGCGACGAGATCGCCGCCGCCTGCGCCGACGGGCGCGTCTACGTCTACTCGGCGACGGGCGACGCCCTCTGGAACTACGATCTGGGTTGCGTGGCGGTGGCCGTGGCCATCGGCGCCTTGGACGGCGCCACCCCGCGCGTATTCGCCGGCGGCAGCGCCCAACATCTGGTCAAGCTCTCCGCCGCCGGCGCGCTCCTGGGGTCCATCGACACCGGCCGCTACATCGCCCTCCTGGCCACGGGCGACTTCGACGCCGATCCTGAGGCCGAGCTGTTGTGCCTGACGCTCAACGCTTCGCCTCCCGGCGGCCCCTATACGGTTCTTACCTTCGACGGCGACGGCCTCACCCCCGCCATCACCGTCCCCGACAATGTCACCATCACCAGCGCCTACCAGGGTCTGGAGGGCGTCGTCGCCGACCGCGACGGCGACTCGGTGGACGAAATCACCCTGGTCGACGGCGGCTGGACGGTCGGCGTACCGCTGGTGCGCTCGACCACCTTCGCGGAAGCGGCCCATACCCCGACCACGCTGGACTTCTTCTATCGCGTGCCGCAGATCGCCGTAGGCAACCTGACCGCCGACGCGGGACCGGAGACCTTCATCGCCAACGGGCCGGACCTGGTCCTCTACGATGCTGCGGGCGCCATCCTGGGGCAGGTGCGCGGCTCGCAGGGATTCTCCAGCGTCGCCTACGTGCCCGGACCGGACAACGCGGTCTGGCTGGGGGCCAGTCCCAACGGCGACGAGACGCTCTATCAAGTCGTTTTCAACTCGGGCTGGGAGACGCCGTTTCCCAACCTGCCGCGGCAGGGACGCATCGGCACGATTGCGGCGATGCTGGCCAACCTCACCGGCGCCGTGGTCGCCGGAACGTACGACACCATCAGCGGCCAGCCCGGCCCCATCCCCATCGAACTGGCTTATAGAGTCGTTTCGTATTCCACCCAGGTCGCCGATGCCGTCAGCGACGCCGTTGACCTTCTGGACCAGTACGAGACCGATTATCCTTACGCCCGGCTGCGCTATTTCGTGGATTTCAGCATGACGGAGAACGTGGTCCTGATGCGGCCGGATGCGACGCCCTGGGCGCGCGATCCACGCTATCCCTACGCCCTGCCGGCCGCCGACATCGTGAGCCTGGCTGCGGACATGCAGGCCGCGGCAGGCGTTCATGGTGCAGATCGGCCGCAACAGCGCGCCCTACATGCAGCTTTCGACGGTCGAGGCGATTTTCGATGCGGCGCCGGACGCCTGCCTGGGATTGGTATGCGCCGAGGACAAGCTCGCCGACTTCCCCTACTTCCTGGAGCACTATCTCGTCCCGGCCATGGACTTGTGCGTGGCGCACGGCGGCAAGATGATGGTTTGCACGAGAAGGCGACGTGGTGGGCGGCGGTTCCGTCCCTGCCGGCGGTGCGCGCCTTGCTTCGGATGGCACCCATCGCTCGGTGTCGTCCTCCGTCGAGGATAGCAACTCGCGCTCGCCCGACGTCAACCTGGCGGCGCGGTGGGCCTGTGGCTCAACGGCGAGGTGGACCGCTGGGCCAGCCGCATGATCGCCGACAACTCTCCTTCAACCGCGCCTGGGACTGGGAATACCAGATGGCGGGCCATCCGGCGCTGCGCTACAACGTGAAGGACGTGGCGCTGGGGGCGTCCGTCATCATCAACCAGGCGGGGCAGATCGACGCGGGCGGGAGCCTGACGCGGTCGGGGTTGGAGGGGCTGGTCCCGCTCCTGCACCTCTTGGGCAAGGGCGTCATCGTGCCGCCGCGGCGCGAGCAGGTGCGTGGGGTTTCGCCGGTACTCTTGCGGCTGGACGATCCCACGTCGCGGTTCCTGGATACGAGTTTCAACGGCCACCATCTGGCGGGCTTCGCATCGGACCTGGCGGCCTACGCCTGCGAGCGGCTCGACTGCTTCTGGGGCATGGCCCCCACGCGCGACACCGACCTGTCCAGTTATCTGTGGGGACGGCGGCGGCAGTTCGACAACCACATTCCGCTCACGCCCACGGGTTTCGTGGCGCTTCTGCCCGGCTCGGACGCCCCCGCGGCCGGCACGCCCTGGACGACCGAGTGGACGACCGACGGCGACGGACTCTCGCAGGGCGCGACCCCTTACAGCCTGTCGGCGGGGCGTACGCAAATCCTGCTCGATCTGGCCGCTGAGGCTTCCGCCCTGCCGTTCACCGTTACCGGCGACGTCTTTTCGCAGCAGGTGGAGTTGGGCGACGGGCGGTACGTGATCATCCTGGTCGATCCCGGCTGGCTGGACCCCGCCGACCGCAGCGTAACCATCACCCCGCCCGCCGGTAAGGCGTGGTACACGAGAGACCGCGTAACGGGCATTGCGCTGGGGCGATACTCGGGGCCGTTCGGCGTGACGGTACCGGCGGGCGGCATTCGCGTGCTGGATGTGGAGCCGGGACCGGCGATCGCGCTCTCCGTCGATCCCCTGGTCGGCGGCTCCCCGCTCAACGTGCATCTGGTCGCCGCGGCCACCGCGCCTACGGGCATTCTTACCGACTGCGGCTGGGCTTTCGAGGACCCGGGCACGATCGATTTCTATATCACCGTCAATGCGGCGACCATGGTCTCCGACATTTTCCGCCTGTATGGACCGCCGGGCACGCACGTGGTCACTTTCTGGGCCTTTGACGATCACGGCGGGGTAGCCGCAGCCAGCCGGGAGATTCTCGTCCTGGAGAATACGCGCACGCCGACCGCGACGTTTACCGATACGTTCACGCCCACCCCCACGCCGACGCCCACGGCGAGCGACACGCCCACCTTTACCTCGACGCCGACCAACGCGCCGCCGCTGGTGTCGCTGTCCGGCGCGCCGCTGGAGGGTCCGGCGCCGCTGGACGTCGATCTGGTGGGTGCGGCCACCGACGTGGACGGTCTCCTCATGGAGTACGGTTGGGCCTTCAATCACGTCAACGAGATCGACGTGTTCGCACCCGTCTCCAGCGCGACCGTCGAGTCGGCGACGGTGCATCGTTACGGGTTGCCGGGCGACTATGACGTGGGCTTCTGGGCCTGGGACGAGCGGGGGGCGGGTTCGTTCGCATCCATTCTGGTCAAGGTGTGGACCTACACGCCTACGCCGACCTGGACGGGCACGCCGACCGACACGCCGACGATTACCGACACGCCGACGATTACCGACACGCCGACGCCGACCGCGACGTTTACGAATACGTTCACGCCGACCCACACGCCGACGGCGACGGACACGGGCACGTTTACGCCTACCTTCACGCCCACGCCCACGCCCACGGACACGGCCACGCCGACGGATACGGGCACGCCCACTCCCACGGCGACGGACACGCCCACGCCCACGGATACGGCGACGGACACGCCGACTTACACGTTTACGCCGACACCCACGCCCAGTTTCACCCACACCCCGACGGAGACGCCCACGGTGACGCCCACCTTTACCGATACGGCGACGGGTACCCCGACGCCCACGGATACGGCCACGGCGACTCCGACGGCTACCGATACTCCGACGGGCACGCCGACCTACACGGCCACGGCGACCGCCACGGCCAGTCACACGGCGACGCCGACGGGTACGCCGAGCGATACGCCCACGGCGACGCTGTCGCCGACTCCAACTCCCACGCCGACCGGCACGTCCACGCACACACCGACGGCCACGCAGACCGCCACTTGGACGGGTACCGCCACGCCCACGGCGACCGCCACGGCGACCGCCACGTCCACGCCGACGCCGACGCCGACGGCCACGAGGACGCCGACCTGGACGTATACCCCGCTGCCGCCGCCGCGCTGGCCCGACTTCAACCAGGATCAATCCGTCGACGTCTTCGATCTCTTGCTCATGCTGGAGGGTCGAGGCGGCGATCCACAGGCTTTCGACCTGAACCACGACGGGCGGACCAACATGTTGGATTGGTTGCTCTTCGCCCTGTCGTGGAGTGAGATGACGCCCACGCCGACGGCCACGCCCACGGCCACGCCGACGCCGACCGACACGCCGACGGCCACGGCGACGCCGGGGCCGGAAGAGGTCTCGCTGCTGTTGCCCGGACTTCCCCAGGGGGCCACGCCGCTGGTTCTGGCGCGGATTCCTGCCGGCGGCTTCCAGATGGGCCGCGCACCGGCTGAACAGGAGAGCGAAGCGTCCGAAGACCCCCGCCACGCCGTTACCTTCGGGCATGATTTCTACCTGGGCCGTTACGAAGTGACCCAGGGGCAGTGGCAGGCCGTCATGGGTACGGCGCCGTGGGCCGGCAAGCCCAATGTCTTAAGCGATCCCAACGCGCCGGCGGTGTATGTCTCCTGGGACGACGCCAGGGCTTTTGTGGCCGCGTTGAATGGCCTGGGACAGGGGCGCTTCCGGCTGCCCAGCGAAGCCGAGTGGGAGTACGCCTGCCGGGCGGGCGGGACGACGCGTTTTTACTGGGGCGATGATCCGGATCCGCTTTACAGTCCCATCGCGGAGTACGCCTGGTACGTGGTCAACGCGGCGGGGGCGGGGCAGGCCTACGCGCACGTGGTGGGCGCCAAGTCGCCCAACGGGCGGGGGCTGTTCGACATGGCGGGCAACGTGTGGGAGTGGTGCGAGGACGACTGGCACGAGAGCTATTCGGGCGCGGGCCGTCCGGACGACGGCTCCGCGTGGGTCGACGAGCCGCGGGGCGCGCAGCGGGTGGTGCGCGGGGGCGGCTGGGGCAGCGCGGCGGGCCGCTGTCGTTCGGCGGCGCGCGAAGCCTACCAACCCGATCTGCCGCTGTTCTCCCACGTGGGCTTCCGCCTCGCCCGCGATCCCTGATCCCTTTGTAAGAGGGTTGGCGGGATGGCCCCCCCTCAATAAGGGGGGGTCGGGGGGGCCGTTCGCCGTAGCGCCGCCATGAGCGCAGCACCCCTCGATACGGCTTCTGGCTTACTCGGGGCAAGGCGCTGCGCAACTACTCCAGAAAGTCCTTCAGTTTCCGGCTTCTTATCGGATGGCGCAGTTTGCGCAGCGCCTTGGTCTCGATCTGGCGGACGCGCTCACGCGTCACGCCGAAGCGGTTGCCCACTTCCTCCAGCGTGCGCACGTAACCGTCGCCGATGCCGAAACGCAGGCGCAGGACGGTCTCCTCGCGCGGCGTCAAGCTGGTCAAGACGTCCTCCAGCTGATCGCGCAGAATCTCCTCCGCCGTGGCGTGGGCCGGCGAGACCACCGAGGTGTCCTCGATGAAATCGCCGAAGTGCGTGTCGCCCTCGTCGCCGATGGGCGTCTCCAAACTGATCGGCTGCTGGGCGATCTTGAAGACGCCGCGCACCTTCTCGACCGACATGCCCATGCGGGTGGAAATCTCCTCGGGCGTCGGCTCGCGCCCCAACTCCTGCACCAGCCGGCGGCTGACCCGCGTCAGCTTGTTGATGGTCTCGATCATGTGCACGGGGATGCGGATGGTGCGCGCCTGGTCGGCGATGGCGCGGGTGACGGCCTGCCGAATCCACCACGTCGCGTAGGTGCTGAACTTGTAGCCGCGCTGATACTCGAACTTGTCCACGGCGCGCATCAGTCCGATGTTGCCCTCCTGAATCAAGTCGAGAAACTGCAGGCCGCGGTTGGTGTAATTCTTGGCGATGGAGACGACGAGGCGGAGGTTGGCCTCGACCACCTCCATCTTGGCTTTGTGGGCGATGGCCTCGCCCTTGCGCACGGCGATGGCGACGCGGCCGAGGTCCTCGATGCTCATGCCGGTGTCGGCGACGACCTTGTCGATCAGTTCCTGGGCGCGGCGATGGCGACGAGCCAGGTCCATGAGGCGCTCGCGCGGCAGGTCGGAATGGCGCTCGAGGCTGGTTTTGCGGCGGCTCTCCTCCATCTTGGCCAGTTGCGAGGCCAGCGTCTCGCCGTCCACTTTGAGATAGTTCTCGATCTCGGCCATCTCGAAGCGGGCCTTTTCCAGTTTCTTGTAGAAGCCGACGATGCGCTTGGCGACCTTGCCGAGAAGTTCATGGTCGAACTTGCAGGACAGGAGCACGTTGCCGGCGCGCGTCTTGTGGCCGATGGACTCGTGCAGGAGTCGCCTGCGCGTGGCAGGCGAGAGACGGGGATTCTTCAGCCGTTTTTCCAGCGAGCGCAGCGCCTCCTGCTCGGCGCGCAGGCCCGCCAGCTTGGAGCGGATCATGTTGACGGTGCGCTTGCGCTCCTCCTCCATCTCTTCGTCGTCCAGCTCCATGTTCTGCAGCGCATCCTCCAGTTTGAGCTTGCCCAGCTCGATGCGCTCCAGGATGCGCTCGATTTCGGAGAGGGTCATGGGATATGGCGCGATGGCGCGTCCGATCTTGAAGCGGCCGCTCTCGATGCGCTTGGCCAGGATGACTTCCTCCTCGCGGGTCAAAAGCGGCACGCGCCCCATCTCGCGCAGATACATGCGCACCAGGTCGTCGGAGCGCGGGCGCTCCGCGCTGGACAACTGCGTCTCTTCGGGAACCGCCGGCAGCGCCCGCGAGGAGTCCTCCTCCTCGTCGCGCTCCGCCGTGTCCACCACGTTGATGTCCATGTCGTCCAACGTGTCGAAGAAGTCGTCCAGCTCGTCGCCGGAGACTTCGACGTCGGACTTGGAGAGGACGCGGTTGACGTCGTCATAAGTGACGCGCCCCTCCTTGTCGCGGATTTTGGCCAGATCGCGCAGCTCGGTCGCATACTTGCGGGTGATCTGGGCGCGACTCTCCCCGTCCTCAGGCTCCTCGTGGCCAGGCTCGACCAGGTCCAGTTCCTCCTCGTCGGGAACGCGCCCCATACGCTCCAGCCGGTCGGCCTCCTTCTGCGCGGCCATGTGCTCCTTGAGCAGCTTGGTTTTGGCGGTCGTGGCGGCGGGCAGGACCGCGACGCGCCTGGCCTTGCTCTTGCGGGCCGGCTTGCGCAAGGCCGCGGGCAGTTCAGTCGCCTTCTTAGGCGCGGGCGCTGGCTTCACCTCGAGCACGGGGCTGGTCTCGGAAGGGATTGAAGCGGGTTTTTCTGCATGTCCTGAGAAGGCCCTTTGCCTTCGGGAGGGTCTTGTCTGACGTTGGCACGATACGTTCGACGGTGGACTTGCGCGCCTTGGGACGCCTGGGTGCCTTGACGCGGGCCGTGGCGGGGGCCGTCGGCTTGCGCGGGCGCGTGCCGGCCGCCTTGGGAACCTGCGCCTTGCCCTTGCCTCGGCTCGCCGCACGCGCCTTGGCGCCGCGGGTCGCTTTCCGCGTCTTGCTCTCTCCACCCATCCGGTTCCTCTCCCTGCGCGGCGCAATCGCGTCGCTGTGAATTGACCTCATCAAAGATACTGACGCTTCTCCGCCTCAATTCGGTGAAGCTTTTTCTCCAACTCCAGCGCCTCGGCGCGACTGGGAGGCTGCGGGGCACGCAGCCGTTGTTCCAGTTCCCGCACGGCTTTCTCCTGCTGCAACGTTCTTAAGATCGACAAGTAATCCTCGATCTCCCGCATCGCGGTCTCCGGAGTGGAAATACCATAAAATGCCTCAGAAAGCACTTGTCCATCTTCTCCCTCGGAAGAGAGTACCGGCGACAGGTCCGGTTGCTGCCCGGCGCTGAGTGCCTTGGCCAGACGGTCGATCCATCGGTCCAAGGGATGCTCGGGCGGCGGCTGCTCGCCGCACCACGCCAGAATCCGATGCAGCACCTCGCGTCCATCTCGACCCAGCCAGAAGGCTTGCAGCGATGCATCGCGATAGCCCATGAGCAGCAGGGCCAGGAGTCCCTTGCGGGCCGACAGGGCCGGGTCGGCTGGCGGCTGCTTGGCGGGGATGGGCGCACCCGGCTGCTCCCAGGGTTGGTAACCGCCCTTGCGATGGCGCGGGAACGGTTTGCCGCCCTTGCGGGGCTGAACCGCGCCCAAGTTGACGCCATGCCGGACCAGCTCGCGCTGCACGACTTTGACGTCGACCTGGAGGATTTCCGCCAGCCGGTCGGCCTGAATGCGGGCGGCGCGCTCGGGGGTGATGGCCATGCTGACAAGGGCCGCCTCGTCGCCGGCGCCCAGCCGCGCCGCCAGCTTGTCCCGATTTCGCACCCGCACGACGGTCGAGGGCATTCCCGCCAGGACCCGCCCCACTTCGCGGACGACCTCCGACACGTCCTGGCTGGAGGCCAGGTTCTTGCCGCGCAGGGCCGCCTCCAGCGTATAGTCGAAGGCGTCGGGGGCCGTGCCGAGCCGCTGCCGCAGGGCCGCGGCGCCGTGCTTTCTTACAAAATCGTCCGGATCCTCCCCCTCTCCAAACTCCACGACCCGCGTGGGGACCTCTTCCTTGAGGAAGAGGTCGATGGCTTTGGCGGTCGCCTTGCGGCCCGCCGCGTCGCTGTCGTAGACCAGGACGACCTCGCCCGCCAGCCGCTTGAGGGTGCGCACGTGGTACTCGGTCAGGGCCGTACCCAAGCCGGCGACGGTGTTGGCGAATCCCGCCTGGTGCAAGGCGATGGCGTCCATGTAGCCTTCGCACAGGAGGACCACGTTCTCCTTGCGGATGGCGTCGCGCGCCAGATGCAGCGCGTAGAGGAGTTGCCGCTTGGCGAAGAGGTCGGACTCCGGGCTGTTGAGATACTTGGGCTGGTCCTCGTCGCTCATGGCGCGGCCGCCGAAGCCGACCACGCGGCCCATGGCGTTCCAGACGGGAAACATGAGCCGACCGTGGAAGCGGTCGCGGAACGAGTTTTTTTCCTGGCTTTTGACCAGGAGGCCCAGTTTCTCCAGCGCGGAGAGATCCAGTCCCTTGCGGCGCGCGGCGTCGGCCAGAAAAGTCCAGCCGGCGGGTGCGAACCCGAGCCGGAACCGGCGGGCGGTCTCTTCCGAAACCTGGCGGCGGGAGAGCAGGTCGCGCGCGGCCTTACCCCCGGCGCCCCACAGCGCCCCCTCATACTGCTGCATCGCCCACTCCAGAAGGTCGTATCGACCCGCCGTGGGACGTTCACTGCGGCCGCCTTCCCACTCCAACGTGATGCCCCGGCGGTCGGCCAGGGCCTGCACCGCGTCGACGTAGGAGAGCGACTCCTTCAACTGGATAAATTTTATCGCGTCCCCGCCCGTGCCACAACCAAAGCACTTGAAAAGGCCGTGGTCGCCGAGGTCGGGGGAGACGTAAAACGAGGGTTGGCTGTCGGCGTGGAACGGGCACAGGCCGACCCAGCGATTGCCCACGCGCCGCAGTTGAACGTACTGGCCGACGACCTCGACGAGGTCGTTGTCGGCCTTGATCCGCTCGATGCAGCGCGCGCTGATTTTCGCCACGGATTGTCTCGCTCTTACGGCGGCACGGCCCTACCGCCGGCTCCCCGGCATCCCCCGCGCAGCGCAGGGGTTAGAATCGTACAACATAAGCCGGCGGCAACAAGAATACAAGAGGAACCTTTGTTCTGCGCATAATTACATGAATTTATTGCACTTAAGTCACAAGAGAGCGGTCGGAAGCCGCCCCCGTCCGGGAACGGAAGGACGCGAGGGCACGGTCCCGGAACGTGGGACCGAGGCCCGTATGAGGAGTCCTCGCGGCTCACGCCCCCTTGCATCGCTGTCATTTCGACCGCAGGGAGAAATCGTACGGACTCGCAAAGCACCACCTCGCTCTGGTCAGCCTTGCATTGCTGTCATTTCGACCGCAGGGAGAAATCGTACGGACTCGCAAAGCACCACCTCGCTCTGGTCAGCCTTGCATTGCTGTCATAACGACCGCAGGGAGAACTCGTACGGACTCGCAAAGCACCACCTCGCTCTGGTCAGCCTTGCATCGCTGTCATTTCGACCGCAGGGAGAAATCTCTCCCGGCCTCCTGTGCCCGCCCGAAAGCAGCGAACAGGATTTCTCCCTTCGGTCGAAATGACAGGTTTCTCGTAGCATGTTCCCGCGTCGGTTGGCGCCTTCGATTAAAAGGACGCGCAAGTTGCGCGCGTCTCACGCCCCGGGGACCTGCAGCGTTGGGTCGCAGTTGCGTGCGGCGGGAGACGACGTTACGCACGCACTTTACAACGGACCGAACCGTGGTATTCTCGCCGATAGGGAGAGGTGACCGAGCTGGCCGAAGGTGCACGATTGGAAATCGTGTGTACCCCTAATAAGGGTACCCAGGGTTCGAATCCCTGCCTCTCCGCCATACGTTTCTTGCAAGACTTAACCCCTTATTTTCAAGCCATTTAGTTCCAAGCACCCAAACTCGAGTGCCTATAAAACGCCTAATTTAGGTTGACATCGGATGCCTTCCAGTGACGGAATTTTTCCGAACCTGATCGGGAGTTCTCTCCGGAGCGGCACTCACGAGGGCCACCCTGATGTTCCGTTCCAAGGCCGACAACCACTTCTACTCTGAGGAAAAGAAGCCTGGGGGCGCCGGCACCTGTTACGTCTTTTGCTACGACCTCCGGGGCAAGAAGATACGCCGGCGGATTGGCCGCAACAAGCGCACTGCCGAGCTGGCGATGGGCGAGGTAGAAGCCCGCCTCGAGAAGCAGTGCGGTGGGCTCCTCGACCCGGACAAGGAGTTGAAGCGCATCCTGATCAATCACGGCGTTTAGGGAGCAACTGGAAGACTTCCTCTCGACCGAGAACAAGGCGCCCAAAACCATCACGCGATACTGCGGCGTGTTCACCAAATTCACCGAGTTCATCCAGGCCGGCGACGGGTACCTGAAGTACTTGGACCAGGTCGATCCCCGGCTGATCGAGCGCTATAAGGACTTCCGCCGGCGGGAGCGCATCTCTCCCAATGGGCATCCCAACACGCGCAGCCGCAATGGCGTCACGCCGAGAACGTTGAACAACGAGCTGATGTTCCTGCGCACGATCTTCAACCTGGCCAAGCGCCGGCGATTCGTGAAGAGACGACGGTGCAACTCTTCTGCGACCCCAACTGCCCTATCCGTCGGAAGACCAACGGACACCTGGAAAACAAACAGAGCAAGTGAGGACGGCACATGCCCAACACGAGAAAACACCCCGGTCCATCGGAAACACGCGGCCAAGCAGCCATCAGTGCCACCGGAGGACGCAGAACGCCTCAAGAGAAAGCATTACATCTCACGGGAGCAACCGACGTGACAACGAAACCCAAGGACATACTCGACAGCCCCTCGAACCCTGCCACCTCGAGCGGCATGCAGTCGCTGCTCAAGCCATCCGAAATCCCCCGAATCCTCACCATCGGCGTGCGCACATACTGGCGGTGGGTGTCATCAGGGAGACTCCCCCACCCCGACCTCCGGGAGGGGCGGGTGGTGCGGTGGCGCCGTGAAACCGTGGACACCTGGCTGGATAGCCGGTGCTGGTGAATCAGCCGGGGTACGGGAAAGCATCCCTTGAAATCGGGAATTCCATGGGAGAGAATTCTCCACAAGGTAACAGGAGTCAGTCATGGCGAGCATTTTCAAACGCGGCGGGAGAGCGAATCGCAAGGGTTCCTTTTGCTTCGAATACTCCGACGAGAACGGTCGTCGCATACGCGTGCGAGGCACGCGTGATCGCGAAACCACCGAGATCATGGCGGCCGACCTTGAGATGACCGTCGCGCTACGGCGGGCCGGCATTATCGATGTCAAAACGGCGCGCTACGCGTCGGAGGGACGCCGGCCTCTCAAAGAGCACCTCAAAGAATGGAAGCAATCCCTGCTTTCCAAGGGCGTCACGAACAAACAAGCCAACTTGGTCGTCTCCCGGGCCGAACGGCTGCTTGCTTCATGCCACGCCGGGAACATCACGGACCTCACTCCCGCCAAAGTGCAAAGCGCGATAGGAGCGAAACGGGACCAGGGAACGTCGTTGCAGACCTGCAACCGCGTTCTTCGCGCCGTGAAGCAGTTCTCGCGGTGGCTATGGCGAGACGGCCGTGTTCCCGAAGACAACCTGGTGCATCTCCCCGGCTATAACGTCAAACTGGACCCGCGCTACAAGCGAAGGGCGTTGACCCCGGAGGAGCTGCAAGACCTCGTCGCCGCGGCGGAGACGTCCGGTCCGGTGCTGGGCATGGAAGGCAAGGACCGCGCCATGGCCTATCGTCTCGCGGCAGGCACGGGATTCCGCGTCAGCGAATTGCGCAGCCTCACGAAGTCCTCGTTCGAGTTGGACGACGACTCGCCGACGATCACGATTGAGGCTGGTTACAGCAAACACCGTCGGTGCGATGTCCAACCGATTCGGGCGGACTTGGCCGCGCTGCTGAAAGTCTGGTTGCAGGGAAGGCCTGAGGAGGGCCCGGTCCTGAACCTGCCGGAGAGGGCCGCCAAAATGATATGCATCGACCTGGCGGCGGCTGGAATCGCCCAAAAGGACGCAGGCAACCGCATCGTGGACTTTCACGCGTTGCGGCACACCTACATCACCCACCTGGTGAATGCCAAGGTGGGCGTCAAGGTCGCGCAGGAGCTGGCCCGCCACTCCACCCCGGAACTGACTCTGGGGCGACATGCGCACGTGGAACTGGTGGATCGGCAGCGGGCGCTGGAGGCTCTGCCGGGGGTTGCAGCGGTTTTTCCTGCTGCCGTCCAGGAGCGCAAAACGGCGGCAAAACGGCAGCATATTGGTAGCAGTCAGGCGGCACAAGGCGACAACGAGCGGCAACCACCGGCAAATTCGGGTAAACTTGACGGAAGCCGTAAGTTGTTTAGAATACCACAGAAAGGCATTGTCGGACATCCAAAGGCCATGGAGCCAAGGGGGGGACTCGAACCCCCGACCGGCGGTTTACGAAACCGCTGCTCTACCGGCTGAGCTACCTTGGCTCACGAAGGCGGCATTGTAGCGATAGGGCGGGGGAGCGTCAAGAATCCTAACCTCTTGAAAATGGCCGCCTCAGGGTCCCTGTGAGCTCCCGCCTGCATGGGTCCGCGACTCCGTTGACAGAGGAACGCCGGAAGGGGCTTACGCGCCGCCTCGGACGTGATATGATGGTCTCGTATGGACTGGACGTTGGCCCGCCGGGCCGCCATCCGCCCACGCTTGGGCCGCCCGGCGACACCACCATCGACAGGGGGAAATACTACCATGAGAATCGCCGCTCTCTTTGCCATGTGCACGCTCTTCTCGCCGCTCCTGCCCGCGGACGTCATCCTCCTTACGACCCGCCAGCGCGTGGACGGGGTGATTTCCAGCTACGCCAACGGCGAGTTGGCGGTGCGCCTCGCCAATGCCACCAGCGAGGTGAAGATTCCCATTTCGCAGGTGCTTTCCTTCACCATCGTACGCTCGATGACCGAGCCGATGCAGCCGGCGCCGCTGGTCGGAACCGACGCGCGCCGCCAGGAGATGCAGCAGCGCAGCCAGGAGCGGCGCCAGACGGTGCGCACCAACCAGATGGTCAACCGCTACAACAAGTAGATGCGGCAGGGCAACCAGTTGCGCGAGCAGGCCTATAACCTGCGCATCGACGGCCGGCGCCTGGGAACCACCCGGGTGGAACAGGACCGGGCGGAGGCGCAGGCGCAGGCGCTGCTCGTGCAGGCGGAGCAGTTTTTCGAACAGGCGCGCCAGTTGCAGCGCCAGCTGGAGGAGGCCGGTGTGCAGCTGGATCACACCCCGCCGCCCGCCGGCTCCACCGCGTCGCCCAGCGCCGGCGGGACCGGCCTGCTCGGCTCCGACCCCTTGGCGCTCCCCGACGACGACCTGCGCCGCACCCGCTGAGTCGCGCATCGGGACTGCGGCAGCTTGCCGCGCGCGCCCGGCCGCACCACCGCCGCGGCAAGGTCGCCGCACTCCATATGAAACCGCCCGCGCGAGGCGGGCGGTTGGGGATGATGCGCGGTGCGCCGTGCGCACCCTACTTCACCGCCGCCAACAGGTCGTCCACCTTGTCCGTCTTCCCCACGTGAAGTCCTTGCCGGTGCGACCAAAATGCCTGTAGGCCGCCGTCTGGCGATAAATGGGCCGCAAGAGATCCAGCGCGGAAATGATCGCCTGGGCCGCAGATCGAAAACCTCGGATCGCCTTCTCCAACTTCTGCTCGCTGACCGCGCCCGTACCGAACGTGTGCACCAGAATGCTGACCGGCTCGGCCACCCTGATGGCATAGGCGACCTGCACCTCGCAGCGCCCGCCAGCTTGGCGGCGACCACGTTCTGGCGATCCAGCGCGCCGCATAAGCCGCGCTGCGGTCCACCTTCGAGGGGTCCTTGCCGGAAAACGCCCCCCCGCCGTGCCGCCCCATGCCCCCGTAGGTGTCCACGATGATCTTGCGCCCCGTCAACCCGCAGTCGCCGTGCGGCCCCCCGATCACGAAACGGCCCGTCGGATTGATGTGATATTTCGTTTTGGATGACAACCACTCCTCGGGTATCACCGGCTTGATCACGTGCTCGATCACGTCCTCGCGGATTTGCTTGTGGGCGACCTTGTCCGCGTGCTGGGTGCTGACCACGACGGCGGTGACTTCCACCGGCTTGTGGTCGGCGTAGCGCACGCTCACCTGGCTCTTGCCGTCCGGCCGCAGATAGTCCAGCGTGCCGTCGCGCCGCACCTTGGCCAGCCGCTCGGTCAGGCGATGGGCATAGTAGATGGGCGCGGGCATGAGCGCCCTGGTCTCGGTCGTGGCATAGCCGAACATCATGCCCTGGTCGCCGGCGCCCTGCTCGTGCGAGGTGGTCTCGTTGACCCCGCGCGCGATGTCCGGCGACTGCTCGTCGATGGCCACCAGCACCGCGCAGGTGTCGGCCGCAAAACCCAGGTGCGCGTCCTCGTAGCCGATGCGCCGGATGGTGTCCCGCGCCGTCTTGTTGAAGTCCACGAACGCCTCGGTCGTGATCTCGCCCGAGATCACGCACAGCCCGGTCGAAACCAGCGTCTCGCAGGCCACGCGCCCGTGCGGATCCTCCGTGAATACCGCGTCCAGCACCGCGTCGCTGATCTGGTCGGCCACCTTGTCGGGATGGCCCTCCGTCACCGATTCCGATGTAAACAAGTAATCCGACATGCCCGTCCTTCCTCCTTGGCGAAAGCGATAGCGCGCCGCGCCACTACGATTTCCCGCGCAGCACGCTGCGCAACTACGACTTGCGACGCAGCACGCTGCGCAACCACGGGTCCCATAGGTCCCATGAGTAGCCCCTTCACTCGATATGCGACACCGTCGAGGAGTCGCCCCCGTCGTACACAAGCGCGCTGCCGGCCACGCGCGCGCGCGCGCCGATCAGACTGTTCTTGAGTACCATGTTCTCGACCACGGCGCCCACCGACAGAATGCAATCCGACAGAACCGCCCGTCGCACCCGACACCCCGCCGCGATCGACACGTACGGCCCGATCACGCTCTCCTCCACCTCCGCCTCGTCGGCGATGTACACCGGCGGCACGATCACCGTCCCCGGCCGCTCAGAGGCCGCCGCGGCCCGCTCCAAGAGCCGCCGGTTGGTGGACAACAGCGTCTCCTGCTTGCCGCAGTCGAACCAGTCTTCCACCGGAAACGTCTCCAGCCGCGCGCCCACCTCGATCATGCGCTGGAAGGCGTCCGTCAACTGGTATTCGCCCTGGGTGCGAATCTCGTGTTTCATCAAGTGGTCGATGGCGTCGAACATGGCGGCGGAATCGACCAGCTTGTTCAGCCCGACGATGGCCAGGTTGCTTTTGGGCGCCTCGGGCTTCTCCACCAGGCGCGTGATGCGCCGTCCGTCGGTTTCCACTACGCCGAATCGGCGCGGATCCTCCACCGCCTTCACGCCGATCAGGTTAACCTCCCCCACCAGCATGGACGGCAGGTCCACCTCGAAGATGGTGTCGCCGTAAATGATGAGGCAGGGCTTGTCCTCCACGTGGGGCCGCGCCAGACTGACCGCGTGGCCCAGCCCCTTGCGCTCCTCCTGCTCGACGAAA
Organism: bacterium; assembly: GCA_015075175.1. GTDB lineage: Bacteria > Hinthialibacterota > Hinthialibacteria > H5-UNCL2 > H5-UNCL2 > H5-UNCL2. The sequence continues at coordinate 42,350 of JABTUV010000016.1, read as the reverse complement.
AACGCCTCCAGCCGGAAATGCCCGCGCACGTATTCTTCCACCAGGTCGCCCAGGTAGCCCACGATCAACACCACGCGCGAAATCCCGGCCGCGACCAGCTGGTCCAGGATGTGGCCCAAAATCGGCTTTCCCGCCACGTCCACCAACACCTTGGGCAGGGTGTGGGTGTGCGGGCGTAGGCGCGTGCCTTCACCGGCGGCGGGGATCACGGCGATCATGCGGGTATCCGTCCTTTCCAGGCGCGGGGCGCGGAGGCGTCCGTGGATTCCCCCGGGTCTGGGCGCGCGCGCCGGGCGGCCGTGAACCGAACACTCGACGCAGGAGGAAGAGGAGCGACGGGAAAGGCGCGGCGCCGCCGCCCACCGGCGACGGCCTCCCCCCCATGCGGCGGGGTCCAGTCGGCTTTTCCACGTGAACCAGCTTCCGCCCGCGCAGCTTGGGGGAGGTGCGCTGCGCCGCCGAGCCTGCCGGCCGGGCGCGTCCGACCGGACGGCCCGATGCCTGTCCAAACGCCGGACACTACCAAGCCCGCCCCCCAAAGTCAAGCCGCGCGCCCTCCCCATTTGCGCGGTTGACGCCGCCCCGCCCTTGCCTCAAGATAAGTTCTGTCCCCGACAGGCGGTTCGCCGCCCGCCGGGCCATCAAGCACTCCAGGAGACGCCCCGCGTCATGGACCCATCCGGCATCTTGGCGAAAGTCAACCTGCCCTCCGACCTCAAGCATCTCTCCCTCCCGGAACTCTCCCAGCTGGCCGAGGAGATGCGCCGCTTCCTGCTCCTCACCGTCAGCCAGACCGGCGGCCACTTCGCCAGCAACCTGGGCACGGTCGAGTTGACCCTGGCCCTGCATTACGTCTTCAACGCCCCCCGCGACAAGCTGGTCTGGGACGTCGGCCACCAGGCCTATCCCCACAAGATCGTGACCGGCCGCAAGGAGCGCATGGCCACCATCCGCCAGTACGGCGGCCTGGCGCCGTTTCTGCGGCGGGACGAGAGTCCCTACGACGCCTTCGGCGCCGGCCACGCGGGTACCGCCATCTCCGCCGCCTACGGCATGGCGGTGGCCCGCGACATGAAGGACGAGGACTTCAAGGTGATCGCGGTCGCCGGCGACGCCGCCCTCACCGCCGGCATGGCCTTCGAGGCCCTCAATCACTCCGGCCACTCCGGCCGCGACTTCATCATCGTCCTCAACGACAACAAGATGTCCATCGGCCGCTCGGTCGGCGCGCTCTCGCACTACTTCAACCGCCTCATCACCGACCCTCGCTACAACCGCTACAAGGGCACCTTCGAGCAGCTGGTCCGCGACGTGCCGCTCATGCTGCGCGAGCTGCCGCTGGTCAAGAGCAGCCTCTCCGAGATCGGCTCCCGCATCCAGGAGGGCCTCAAGAACCTCTTCGTGCCCGACATGCTCTTCGAGGAACTGGGCTTCCGCTACTTCGGCCCCATCGACGGCCACAACCTGGCCGACCTCATCCCCATGCTGGAGCGCATCCGCGACAACGTGCACGAACCCGCGCTGGTGCACGTCTACACGATCAAGGGCAAGGGATTCGAGAAAAGCGAAGCCTATCCGGAGGAATTCTACAAGGACCACTCCTATCACGCGCTCTCGCCCAAGTTCGACGTGACCACCTGGCAGGCGCCGCGCAAAAGCGGCCCCGAGCCGCCCAGCTACACGCGCGTATTCGCCGACACGCTGATCGAACTGGCCGAGCGGGACGAGCGCATCGTGGCCATCACCGCCGCCATGCCCGGCGGTACCGGCCTGGACAGGTTCGCCGAACGCTTCCCCGACCGCACCTTCGACGTGGGCATCGCCGAGCAGCACGCCGTCACCTTCGCCGCCGGCCTGGCGACCGAGGGCTTCCGCCCCGTGGTCGCCATCTACAGCACCTTCCTGCAACGCGCCTTCGATCAGGTCATTCACGACGTGTGCATCCAGAACCTGCCCGTCACGTTCTGCCTGGATCGAGGGGGCATCGTCGGCCAGGACGGCGACACCCACCAGGGAGCCTTCGACCTGTCCTACCTGCGCATGATTCCCAACATGATCGTCATGGCCCCCGCCGACGAGCAGGAATGCCGGCGCATGATCGCCACCGCGCTGGCCCATCCCGGCCCGGCGGCGGTGCGCTATCCCCGCGGTCCGGGACCCGGCGTGCCCATGGAAGGGCCGGCCACGCCCCTGCCGCCGGGCAAAGGCCGCGTAATGCGGCCCGGCGAGGACGTGGCGCTCGTGGCCGTCGGCGTGATGGTGCCCGCCGCCCAAAGGGCCGCCGAACTCCTGGCCGCGGACGGCCTCTCCGCCGCCGTCATCGACGCCCGCTTCATCAAACCGCTGGACGAAACGCTGATTCTCGAACACGTCCGCCGCGTCCCGCGGTTGGTGACGCTGGAAGAGAACGTCTTGGCCGGCGGATTCGGCTCGGCCGTGCTGGAGATGCTGGAACGCGCCGGCGAGCACGAGATCGCGGTGCGCCGCATCGGGCTGCCCGACCGCTTCGTCGAACACGGCGCTCCCGAGATTCTGCGCCAAAAGTTCGGCCTCGACGCCGAGTCGATTGCGACCACCGTGAAGGAATTCCTCGCGCATTCGGGTTCCGCGCGCGGGCTGGCCGGCCTGCGCGCCGCCAGGTAAGCGATGCGGTTGTTCTCCAAGTCGAAGGTCCCGCAACCGGGGCGCAGGTATGACAGCCTGGGTCGCCCCTACTCGCCCCAGGGCGACCGCATTCTCGGCCACGAATGGGCCGACTGGGACGGCGACCTGGAACATCACGAGGGCGTCATCTTCGAGCCGCCGCGCCTCTTTCTCTGCCTGGGCGGCGCCGCGCTCTTCCTTTACATGAGCGCGGGCTGGACCGTCTGGTGGATGATCGCGCCGCGCCTGGCCCAGTACAACCCGACCGTCCCGCGCGCCCTATTGGCCCTGGGCGTGCTCACCTCCCTCGCCTTCTACGCGCTCTACGCGCTGCTGGCCTGGTCGGCCCTGTCCGGCCGCCGGCGGCTGCCGCTCGCCTGGGCGCGGCGCATGTTGGACTTCGTGCATCGCGGCGCCTTCTTGGTGGGCCGTTGGGTCGGCAAGGACAAGGACCACGTGGGCAACAGCTTCGTCGAGCTCTGGAACGCCCTGCAGGCGGCGGAGATGCGCGCCCGCGGCGGCGTGCCGCCCGACAGCCTCCTCGTACTCCTGCCCCGCTGCCTGGAACCCTCCCTCTTCAAACCCATCAAGGCCCTCTGCGACGAGTACGGCTGCCGCGTGGTCACGGTGGGTCGGGGCCGCCACGCCCGCGACAAAATCCGCGAACTCTGCCCCGGCGGCGTCATCGGCGTGGCCTGCGAGCGCGACCTCGTCACCGGCATCAACGACACCAAGGGAAAACTGTCGGTGCTGGGCGTCAACATCCAGCGCGTCGCCGGCCCCTGCAAGGACGCCCAGGTGGACCTCGCGCACATCCGCGCCGCCATCCAGGCCTATCTCTCCACCGGCCGCCTGCCGCAGGCGTAGGGCGCACACCCGCTATCATTATCAACCGCAAGCTGTCATTTCGACCGCAGGGAGAAATCTCTCCGCGCGCGCCGGCTGACCGTGAGCCGAGGTGAGAGATTTCTCCCTGCGGTCGAAATGACAGTCGCATTTTCGGGCGGGGGTGACCCGGGGACGGGCAAGATTTGACTTTTCCCCCGCCGCCTCGTAACGTGGGTCGCGTTCCCCTTTTTCCGACGTTGACGGCCGAGAGGCGCGCTCGTGCATTGCGATCGCTGCGGCGTAGAGAATCCCGAGGAAGCCGTCTACTGCACGGGCTGCGGTTCCACCCTGCATGGTGGCGGGGACATCGTCAAGACCGGGCCGTGACGACCGGCGCAGCTTACCACCACACGCCGTGCGACACTCCGCCGCCCCAGTGGGAGCGGCCACGCCCGCCCGTCGAATAGCCGACGCCCAGGCCCCAATGCGACGGCGCCGCGCCATAGCGGCGCGAGCGCGGTTCCTGGTAAAACCGGGTGGTAAAGGGGCGCGCCTCGTCGCCCAGGTCCAGTTGCCAGGAGAGCATAATGCTGCCCAGGCGCGAGAGGGGATAGTCGGCGCCCAGGTCGAAGAAGATGTCCACGAGGGCGGAGCCGGCGGACGAAAGGTCCAGCGCCTGGTCGACGCGGCCGTTGACGCGCACCTCGGAGGGGCCGAAGAGGCGTCCGTCCGGGTCCTCCAGGCGGACCGCGGCCGGATCGAAGCGCAGGGGTTCGCGCGTGCCGCGCCGGAACTCCCAGACGCAGTGCACGCGCCGCCGCTCCAGCCCGCGGATGCGGGCGGAAAAGGCCCCCGCGCAGCGCACCCGCACCTCGTCGCTGCCCCCCGCGCGGCTCACCAGCGTATACACCCGCTCCGGAGCGGGCAGCTCGCGCGGCCCCCGCGCCTGCCGCCCGCTTTCGCACGCCGAGAGCAAGAACGCTCCCCCTGCCGCCAACCCCACGACGACCCACCAATAGGCTGCGCCGGGAGAGCGTCGACTCCGGGTCTCTTTTTCTCCCCTTGCGTTCATGATCATTCCTTTGCGCCCAACCTTGTGCTAACTTTATCCGCGGCCGGTTGCGTCCGTCAACGCCTTCCCGATTGGACGCGCCCGCCGACCGGATATTCACCTGCGGAGGAGCATGGTGGTCCGACCCGAGGGCCTGTACCGCCGCTTCAGGGAGAGTTACGCCCGCGGCCGCTGCCTCGCCTACATGCCATGGGCGCTGGTCGAGTGGGCGGCGGAGGGCGACCTGCCGGTGGACGGCTCCCGCGCGCCCGCGGGACTTTCCGGGCGCGCCAACCGGCTGGCCGAGCGGATGCGCGAGGACTACCTGCGCCCCGCCCCGCGCTGGCCCGGCAACAACGTGCGCGGCGGCTGGCAGAGCACGGCCTGGCTGACTTCGCCCGCGCCCTCTCCGCCTTTCGCCCTCGGAGCGCCAGTGGCTGGCCGATGCCGCCCGCCGCTTCGTGCTCTTCTCGAGCCTCCTCTGGACCGAGGTTCGGACCCCGAGCGCCCGGCGACTTCCTCCTCTCCTCCCGTCCGTGCCAGCCAGGGCAGCCTGCAGCAGGGCGTGGTCTTCGCCGTCGCCAAGCGGTTCTATCGGCTGGCGGGAGCGAAAGTCTCCAGCCGCCATCCCTTCTGTCCCGACAGGAACGCGCATCGCTGCGGCGACTGTACGTGGAGCGCGCGGGCTGGCTTGGCTGTGCCTGAGGTCTCGACCGGAGGATTCTCGCCGCAGCGGTTGGAGCGCACGCTGGCTCGTCTGCCCTCCGGCGCCCGGGCGCTGTTTTTGTGCCCGCAGCCCGCGCCGGCCGGCTTCCCCGGCTTCCACGAGCGCGCCGCCCTCCTGGACCTCTCCGGCTTCCTGTCCGCCTGCTCCTGGATCATCTGGACGACGCCGAGGTCGAGCGCGCCCGGCTGTGCCTGGAACGCGAGTATCTGGTGGGCTTGCCGGCGGACGCGACTATCGCCGCTACCTGGATTTTGCGTATCACTGGCCCCGTCTCCGCCTGGCGAGCTGGTCTTGTCTGCCAATCTTAATCTTACTCTTAATCTAATTCAATCTTTACTCTTAATCTTAATCTTGCCTTGCTCTTAATCTTGCTCTTGCTCTTAATCTTAATCGTGGTCTTAATCTTAATCTTGCTCTTAATCGAGATTCTTCCGCACCCCGGCGCGGAGAGCGCCGTCTGACGCGCGGATGCACGGAGCACGTGGCTTGGTAGGAGCGCAATCCCCTGGCCCCTTGTTAAGCGGGGAACGTAGGCGGTGCGCGAGGAGTCGCAGAAGATTAAGCGTAAGATTAAAATTAGAGCAAGATTGAGCAAGAGCAAGAGCAAGAGCAAGATTAAGATTAAGAGTAAGATTAAGATTAAGATACGGACATGCGACCGGGATCGACGTTTGGACTGACCCTCTCCGCCCTTGCGCTCTTCCTCCTGCTGCTGCCGATTTCCTGGTCGGCGGCGGGACTTGCGCTTCCATTATCCTGATCTCCTGCGCGTCTCTGCTCGACTCGCTTTGGCCGAGAGGGGTGCGGGTGATTTCACTCCTGGGCGCGCATCTGGCGGCTGGGGATACCTGCTGCTGCCCTCCCTCGGCGGGCTGGGCGGCGCGCGCTGGGGCGGGAAGGCGAGGTTGGACGGCGCGCCGAGGCCGCCCTCCTTTCCTGGGGCGCCCTCGGCGCCGGCTTTCTCCTCTTTTTCGCCCGCCTGATTCTCGTCGCCCCTCACTCTCACCGCGCTGGCTGTTCTCGCTGCGGGAATCTCCCCGGCCAAGGAAACCCACGCTCCCCACCCGGACTCGCCCTATGCGCCCCGCCGGCTTCTATGAGTGGACGCTCGTACTCATCATAGTCGTCTCAGCCTTGCTGGCGCTCCTCTCCGCGCCCATGCCGGTCCATCAATCCGACGCCCTGGCCTACCACGCCCTGGTCCCCCGCGCCTGTGTCGAGGCGGGACGCCTACCCGACTTCCCCTACAACATCCGCGCCCACTTTCCCATGCTGGCGGGGATGCTGTCGGCGCCGGGACTGGCCTTGGGCATCGAGAGCGCCCGCGCCTCCTGCATGTCGCGTGTTCTTCCTTGCTGGCCTCGCGCTGGCGGCGGACTTGGCGGCGGATGGGCGGGACGGCGGCCGGACTCTGGGCCGCGGCCGCGCTGGCGACCGTCGCCTACGCTCCCAGCCTGGCGGCCTACAGCTTCGTGGACTTCGCCGCGCTGGCTTTTTTCCTGGCCGCGCTGCGCCGCCTGGGTCGGCTCGCCGACGACAAAGGGCCCGCGCCCCACCACCTGCTCCGCCTCGCGCTCCTCTGCGGCATGGCGGCGGCGACCAGCTCTCCATCGCCCTTCTCGCTTCTGCTGCTCTTGTGCGGGCGCAGCCTGGCGCTGCGACGGAGCGCCCGCCGGTCGTTCTGAGCCTGGCGCTGGCGGCCGCCCTGGGACTCTGCCGCTGTTCGCCCTGGTGGGCGTACAACGGCGTCACTCTCGGCAATCCTTTCGCCCTTTCTCTCCAGCCTCTTTCCCTCTCTCCTGGACGCCGGCGGACGCTGCCATCTACGCCGCCACGCGGCGGAGAAAGGCGGCCTCGCCCGCGGATGGACCACCGATCTCGCCGTTTCTGCCCTACCGCGCGGCGACCGCACCCATGCGCGACCATCCCAGCGTCGCGGCCATCCTGAGCGCTGGCTGGGCGACTGGCCCGTCGGTCCGCTGGCCTTGGCGGGCCTGCCGCTCCTGGTCCTTGATCCTCCCGGTGCACCCCGAAGAATGCGATGGGCCGCGCTTCTCTGGCTCTGGCTCTACCTGGCGTGGGCCGCCAGCTACCGCGACCTGCGCTTTCTCCTTCCCTTTCTCGCCGTCCAAGCGGCGCTCCTCGGAGCGTTGCTGGAGTGGGGCGCGGGCGACCGTCGCGCGGCGCGCGCCCTTACCCTGCCCATGCTGGCCGGCCAGACGGCCATGGCCCTCCTGCTCGCCCTGCGCGTCACCGCCGCTCCCACCCCGCCGGCGCGCCCCACTCGGTTACGTGCTCGGCTTCACCTCCCGACAGCAGTTTCTCGCCGACAAGATTCCCGACAACTTCACCCCCGCGCTGGATTGGCTGCGCCGCCATCCGCGCCCCGGCGAACGCACCCTCATCGTCGGCCTCAATCACGGCTACTACCTGCCGCGCGAGTGCATCCTCGGCGATTTCTTCTCCACCTCGCCGCTCCTGGCCTGGGCGCGCGAGGCGGGCAGCGTCTCCGGCCTGAGGCGCGCCTCTCCCGCGAGGGCGTCACCCGCGTGGTTTTCGTGGGCGAGAACTCTCTGCCATCCGGCTTACCAGTACTGGTTCTTCCTCCACGCGCTGCCGGAGGAGACGGCCAGGCAGGCGTTGCGCAATAGGACCTCTGGGACCTATGGGACCGATAGCAAAGCCTATCGCATCCTCGCCGCTTGGAAGACCGCCAGCCGGCGCTGGGTCCGCGTCTACCCGGAGGGTGGACCCGAGTTGGAAAACGGCCCCGGCCCCTGGGGATTGCCCCCGACCACGCTGATCTATTCCACCCAACCCGATTCCTCCGCGGAACCAATTGATAATACAAGCCTTAGACGGCAAAGTCCGGGTTGACGTTTGCTTCCGCTCCTGATAGCCTTCAACATAGTGCCTAGGATGCGTGTATCCGGCGCCCGCCGCGGCGGGACGATTCTCTCACCTTGGACCCTGCTTCTCGCCCGTCGCGCACAAGCCAGGGGCGTACACAACGAGTAGTAAAGGAACCGCAGAAGATGGCGTTCTCGCATCGTCTCGCCAACAAGCCGACCATCCTCGGCCTGGCAGTGCTCCTGATTCTGGCCGTGGGCGGCGGCGCCTGGTGGCTCTTGCGCCCCACGCCTTACCAGCAGGGCCAGCGGCTGGAGGCGGAGGAACGCTATGAAGAGGCCGTCGTCCGCTACCAGGAACACCTGAAAAAGGAACCGACCCACCGCGACGCCCAGTACCGCCTGGCGGTGCTTCTGACCGACAAGCTGAATCGGCCGGGGGAGGCGCGGCAGTACGCCGACCAGCTGCTCGCCGCCCATCCCGAGGACGTTGAAGCCGCTCTGGTAGCGGGCCGCCTGCGCGTCGCCCTGGCCGACCAGGCCCCCTCCGCGCAGGCCCGCCAGACTCTCCTCTCGAAGCCGCCCAAATGTTCGAGAAGGTGTTGGGACTGGATGCGCAGAACCCCATCGCGCCTTCGGCGCGGCCCGCGTCGAGTTCGCCCTCTGGTCCGCCGGGCCAGACCGAGGCCAGCGCCCGCGCGGAAGCCCTCCTCAACGTCTCTTGGCGGCCCAACCCGACGATCCCGACGGCCATCTCCTCCTGGCCCAGTATTACGTCTCCACCGGTCGCCATGCCGAGGTTTCGCCGCTGGTCTAGCGCCACTCAACTGGCGGCGCAGAACGAGTACGCGTACCATCTCTGGCTTGGGCGCGCCTTTACGCCGAGTCGCCCCGCGCCGCCCTGAAAGCGCCAACACCGCCGTCGGCATGGCCCCGGCCTGGCCCGCAATCATCACGTCCTGGGCATCATCTACCTGGCCTTGGACAACCTCCAGCAGGCCGAAAGAACCTCAAGCGCGCCTACGACTTCTGGAGCGCGCCAATCTCATACGTGCGCGACTACGTGCGCGTCCTGCGTCTGGCCGACAAACTGGTCGAGTCGCGCGACCTCCTCACTCCCCTCATGCAGGAGGGCGGCGGCGATCCCAACCTCCTCATGACGCTTTACTCCATCCAGTATCGCCTGGGCAACCGCGACGCCGCCAACGCCGTCCTGCAGCAGGTACATCCAGAGCCTCGGCTCTCCCGAGGCCCTCCTCGAGCTGGCCAGCAGCCTCTACGAGGCCACCTGCTCTCCGAGGCCGTGGAAACCTATACGCGCGTCTTGGAAATCGATCCCAACAACGCCGTGGCCCTCTACAACCTGGGCACGATCGGGCTGACCGCTGCCTCAATTACACCGACGCGAAACCTACATCACCGGCGCGCGCGACCTGGCCCTGACCTGGCCAAGGCGCGCTTGAACCTGGGCAACGTCTGTTTTCGCACCGGCCGCTTCGAGGAGGCGCGGCAGGAATATGAAGAAGTCCGCCGCCGCCAGCCGCACAATGCCATCGTGCTCAACAACCTGGGACTCTTGGAGCGCCGCAGCTACCAGCAGTCCGGCGACGCTGCCGCGCTGCAGCGCGCCCAGCGTTCTTCCAGGAAGCCTACGAGAAGGACCCTGGCTTCATCTACGCCATGGCTCAACCAGGCGCTGCTCCTTCCCGCCAAGGACAATTCGAGGGCGCTCGGTTTTGGACCGCGTGATCCAGAGTTACGGGCGCGAGGCGCCCCAGGTGGCTTTCCTGGCACGTGCCTTTATCCGCCTGGAGCAGGGCGACTTCGCCGCCGCGGAACAGACCTACCGGCAGGTGGTGCGGGACAGCCTGTCCGATGCCGACAAAAACCTCGCGCGCAACGGCCCTGGCCGTCGCCTTGTAGCAAGCAAGGGCGCTTTGACGAGGCGCTCGAGCAACTGGACGCCGTGGTCGCCCAGGAGGGCGACCGCACCCGCCCTCGCCCTCCAACCGCGCCATGGTCGTCATGTCCCGCGACGGCCCCCTGCCGGAGACCCGCCAGCTGCTCTCCGACGCCATCGAGTTGGAGGACCTGGCCGAGGCCCACGCCAACCTGGCCCGACTGGAACTCCTCTCCGGCAACTTCGCCGCCGCGGTGGCGGAGAACCGACGCCCAGGGCATAATGAACTCCTGCGCGGCGTGCATTACAACGAGGCACTCGCACTGGAGCGCGCCGGTCAGGATGCGTGAGGGCGGAAGCCGCTTATCGCCAGGAGCTGCGCGTCAATCCCGGCTTCCTGGATGCAGCCCTCAACCTGGGGCTGGAATCTCCTGGACCAGGAGCGGGTGATGGAGCCATGGCGGTCTCTCCGCCGCGGAGGCGCAGCATCCCAACACCGCCCGCCTGCAGGTGGCCCTGGCCATGGTCCACCTGGCGCAGGCGAACTATCCCAACGCCACCCTCCTGGCGCGCCGCGCCGCCTCCCTGGACCCCCGCTTGGCCGCCGCCCACTCCGTCTTGGCGGTCGTGGCGGTGCGCGAGAATCGCCTGGACGACGCCGAGCGCGCCGCCCGCGCCGCCGTCGATCTCGACCCGGCCTCCTTCTACGCCGCCCTCAACCTGGCCTCCATCTACGCGCTGGCGGGAAAGTTCGACGACGCCCGGCACCAATTGGACCGCGTGCCCGATCCGGGCGCCGATGTCACCGCCCGCCGCCGCTTCCTGAACGCCCGCATCGCCATCCTGGTCAACATGGGCCTCCTGAGCGCGCCCGCCAAGTCATCCCAGAGAGCCTTGCGCTCCAGGAGCAACCTGTACTGTCCCAGCTGCGGGAGCAGATTGACGCGCTGGAGAAGCGGAAGTAAACTGACCTTGAGACGAGGCGGTATCATGCTGTTTCGCAAGAAAAGAAAAGAGGGCGACCCGCCCGAGGAGGCGCGCGATCCCCGGCTCGCCGAGGAAAGCGCCGCCCCCTCGAGGACGGGACCCGCGTACTCCAGCATCTCCCCGAAATGGAGGCCGCCTACCAGGTCGCACTCCGAGCCGGAGCGCCCCGAGGACGTCCCAGCCTTTCTCCTCTCCCTCGGCCGCTCCCTGGGCATGCGCGTGGTCCGCCTCAAGGACTACCAGTTCACCGCCGAAGTCCGCGACCTCATCGACCGCGACTACGCCCTCAAGTACAAGGTCCTCCCCTCAAGCGCGAGAACGGCAAGCTCATCGTCGCTTCCAGGACCCCACCGACTTCCAGGCCGTCGACGATCTGCAGAACATCTACACCGACCTGCAGATCGAGCAGGTGATCGCCGATCCCTCCGAGGTGGGCGAACTCATCGAGCGCTACTATCGCAACAACGCGCTCCTCGTCTCCCAAATCCTGGAGGAGACCAAAAAGGAGGAGAGCGTCAAGCAGGCCGAAGAGGAAACCCTGACGACCGAGCAGCTGGCCGGCGACATCCTGGCCGGCGACATGGACGAGGGGCGCATCAAGCAACTCGTCGACCTCATTCTGCGCAACGCCTACAAGGAGCGCGCCTCCGACATCCACTTCGAGTGCTACGAGAAGGAGTTCCGGGTGCGGTTCAGAATCGACGGCATCCTGCACGACCGCGAGTCCCCGGGCCCCTCCCTGCGCGCCCCCGTGCTCACCCGCCTCAAACTCATGGCCGGCATGGACCTGGCCGAAAAGCGCATCCCCCAGGACGGCCGCATCGCCCTGCGCATCGAGGGCAAGACCCTGGACTTCCGCGTCTCCGCCCTGCCCAGCATCCACGGCGAAAGCATCGTCCTGCGCCTTCTGGAAACCGCCAGCGTGATGCGCGGCCTGGAGGAGATCGGCTTCCTGCCCGAAAACGTGCGCACCTTCAATGAACTCATCCGCAAACCCAACGGCATCATCCTCCTGACCGGCCCCACCGGCTCCGGCAAGACCACCACCCTCTATTCCGCCATCTCCCTGCTGAACACGGTCGACACCAAGATCATCACCGTGGAGAACCCGGTCGAGTATCAGATCGAGGGCGTCAACCAGATGCAGGTCAACGACGAGATCGGGCTGACGTTCGCGCAGGGTCTGCGCACCATTCTGCGCCAGGCGCCCGACGTCATCCTGGTGGGCGAAATCCGCGACAAGGAGACGGCCGAAATCGCCGTCACCGCCGCCCTCACCGGCCACCTCGTCTTCTCCACCCTGCATACCAACGACGCCCCCGGCGCCACCACCCGCCTGATCGAGATGGGCGTCGCCCCCTACATGGTCTGCTCCTCCCTGCAGGCGGTCATCGCCCAGCGCCTGGTGCGCCGCGTCTGCAAGGAGTGCCGCGAGTTCTATCCCGCCACGCCCGTCGAGATCACCGAGTTCGGCAAGGACCCCGACCTCTTCCGCGACGTCATGCTGGTGCGCGGACGCGGTTGCGACTACTGTTCCCACACCGGCTATCGCGGACGCACCGCCATCCACGAGATCATGATCATGACCGACGAAATCCGCGACATGGTGATGGCGCGGCGGCCCTCCGAGGTCATCAAGGTGTTGGCCCGCGAGCAGGGCATGCGCACCTTGCGCGAGGACGGCTGGGAGAAGGTTCGCCTGGGCATTACTACTTCCACGGAGGTGCTCCGCATCACCCAGGGCGACGTCGCCTGACCGGTTGTGGACTGCGCCCGCCTGCTGCCGCGCGGAGCCGCAGAGGACGCACAGTTAGAGGAAACTTGGAGGTCCTATAGGTCCCCTACGTCCTATGGGTCCTATCGCTTGGGACAGCAGCTGGAGAGGACGGATTCATGGCCATTGAACTGGAGATGAATGATCTCCTGAAAATCATCGTGGAGCGCGACGCCTCCGACCTGCACCTGTCGGTGGGCCGTCCCCCCACCATGCGCATCGACGGGCGGCTGGAAAACCTGGGGACCGAGCCGCTCACCCCCGACGACACCGTCATGCTCATGGAGTCCATCACCCCCGACCGCAACCGCGAGGAGGTGCAGGAGATCGGCTCCACCGACTTCGGCTACACCTTCGGCGACTTGGCCCGCTTCCGCGTGGCGGTGTTGCGCACGCGCGGCAACATCGGCATCGTGATGCGCCTCATCCCCCACCGCATCCTCTCCTTCGACGCCCTGGGGCTGCCCATCGGTCCCATCAAGGCGCTCCTGCACAAGCCGCGCGGACTCATCCTCGTGGTCGGGCCGACCGGCTCCGGCAAGACCACCACCCTGGCCACCATGCTCGATTACATCAACCGCGAGCGGGACTGCCACATCATCACCATCGAGGACCCCATCGAGTATTACCATCCCCATCAGCGCAGCATCGTCACCCACCGCGAGTTGCACGTCGACACCCCCAGCTTCGCACGCGCCCTCCGCCAGGCGCTGCGCCAGGACCCCGACGTGGTGCTGGTGGGAGAGATGCGCGACCTGGAGACCATGGAGGCCGCCATCACCGCCGCCGAAACCGGCCACCTGGTCTTCGCCACCCTGCACACCAACAGCGCCTCCCAGACCATCAACCGCGTGGTCGACGCGTTTCCCGTCACCCAGCAGGAGCAGATTCGCATGCAGTTGTCGGTCACGCTGGCGGCGGTGATTTCCCAGCAGCTCCTACCCCGCAAGGGCGGCAAGGGCCGCGTCGCCGCCTACGAGATCATGATTATGACCAGCGCCATCGCCAACCTCATCCGCGAGCGCCAGACCAACCGCATCATCTCCTCCATCCAGACGGGCGGCAATCTGGGCATGATCACGATGGATCAGTATCTGGTCAATCTGGCCAAGCGGGGCATCATTACCGGTGAGGAGGCCTTGCGCGTCTCGCACAGCCCCGACGACGTGCGCCAGAAGTTATTGGAGTAGGGTGCGCACCGCGCACCGATGAAGGCTCGCGCACAGGCGCGGAGGGCGCAGAAGGCTTGCGCAGAGCCGCGGAGAACGCAGAGTAAGATGCGACTTGGAGGTCCTATAGGTCCCATCCGTCCTATAGGTCCCATCGCCGACGACAACCAGAGGAGCCACCCATGGCCGCCGAAGAGCAGGAAAAACCGCAGGCAGACGAGCGGCAGGAACCGTCGCAGGAGAAACCCAAACCGGCGGACCTGTCGTCGCTCTTGGCCGCCTCCGGTCTGATTAAGGGAAGCGACAGCGAATCAACCCCCGTAGTTGCGCAGCGCGCCGCGCCCGGCCAGCCCCCGCCCGTAGTTGCGCAGCGCGCCGCGCCCGGTGAGCCGCAGCCCGGCAAAACTCAGGACGAAGCCGCCGGCCGCCCCGAGGAGATCAGCGAAGCCGCCGGTCCGCTCGAGGAAGGCCGCCCCCGCCGCGAGGGCCTCGTGGGCGACACCGAAATGGCCGCCCCCGTCTCCGAGGTCGAAGCTCCCCTCGGCGTCGACTACGACCAGATGTACGAGGACATGGCCCGCGACCTGGGCATGCCTTTCGTGCGCCTGCGCGAGATCACCGTCGATGAAAGTCTCCTCGGCATCATGGACGCGGGCACCGCCCGCATGTACAAGGTCTTCCCCGTCAAGCGCCTGGAGGACGGCACCGTCCTGATCGCGCTCGAGGACCCCCTCAATCCCTCCACCCTGGACGACCTGGGCATCCTCCTCAACCTCCCCGTCGCCGGCGCCGTCTGTCGTCCCGAGGACCTGGCGGTCATGCTGGACGAGTACTACTCCGTCGACGACGCCTCCGTCGGCTCCATCCTGGACGAGATCAACGTCAACCAGCTCAACCTCGACAACCTCGACGACAAGAACTTCGGCGACCTGGAGAAGATCGCCAACGAAGCGCCCGTCATCAAGATGGTCAACCTGCTGCTCCTGAAGGCCATCCTGGAGCGCTCCAGCGACATGCACCTGGAGCCGTTCAAAAACAGCTTCCGCATCCGCTATCGCGTGGACGGCACCCTCCACGAGGTGCCCGACATCCCCCGCGGGCTGCACAACGCCATCATCTCCCGCCTCAAGGTCATGGCGGGCATGAACATCGCCGAGCGCCGCCTCCCCCAGGACGGCCGCATCAACCTGACCATGCAGTCCCGCCAAATCGACCTCCGCGTCTCTTCACTGCCCACCGTCAACGGCGAGAGCCTGGTGATGCGCATCCTGGACCGCTCCATGACCAAGATCGGCCTCGAACAGATCGGCATGGAGGGCGACACGCTGGAGCAATTCATGCGAGTGGTGCGCAAACCCAACGGCATGGTGCTGGTCACCGGCCCCACCGGTTCCGGCAAGACCACCACCCTCTACGCCGCCCTGCGCAAAATCTACACCCCCGAACTCAAATTCATTACCACCGAGGAGCCGGTCGAGTACGAGATCGGCGGGGTGGTGCAGGTGAATATCCGGCCCGCGGTGGGCTTGACCTTCGCTTCCAGCCTGCGCTCCATTCTCCGCCAGGACCCGGACGTCATCATGGTGGGCGAAATCCGCGACCTGGAGACGGCGCAGATCGCCATCGAGGCCTCCCTCACCGGCCACCTCGTGCTCTCCACGCTGCACACCAACGACGCCCCCAGCACCATCACCCGCCTCGTGGACATGCACGTCGAGCCGTTCCTCGTCACCAGTACCGTCGAGGCGGTGCTGGCCCAGCGGCTGGTGCGCGTCATCTGCGAGGACTGCAAGGTCGAGTACCGCCCCGAGGACGACCTGATCCGCGAAATGGGTTACGAGCCGGACCAGGTCGAGGACGTGGTGTTTTATCGCGGCAAGGGCTGCGAGCACTGTAACTACATCGGCTATCGCGGCCGCATCGGCATCTTCGAGCTCTTGGTTCCCAGTCCCGAGGTGCGGGCGATGATTCTGGAGCGGCAGCCTACGAGCGTGATCGCGCGCCGCGCGCGCGAGGAGGGTATGCGCACCCTTCGTCAAGACGGCTGGCGCAAGGTGGTGCGCGGCATCACCACCATCGACGAGATCATCCGCGAGGCCCACTAGTGCCGTTTCACAAAAACTGGTTGCGAGAAAGCTGAAACCGAGTCCTCGAGTAGCCGGTACTCCGGCGTATCGAGAGGACGGCATGGTCGCTACAACTTTTCTTGAAACGGCACGAGCGTAGTTGCGCAGCGTGCTGCGCCGGGTCAGGAAACCCCGCTCAGAGCCGCGGAGAACGCAGAGAGTTCTTAGATTATCTCCGTCCCATACGTCTTATAGGTCCCATAGGTCCTATACGTCTTGGGCGCCACGCCTTGTTTCTTCCGCGTCCCGACCCTTCACCGCCGCAATTCCACTTCCGCCACGCCCGAAAGCCGATGCGGCTGGTTCTCCGCGTCGCGGTACTCAACCTCGTAGCCTCCCTCGGCGTCCACCGACAGGACCGTCACGGTGCAACCGTTGCGCACGATGATCCCGTGGTCCAGAAATGTCCCCTTGAAGAGTTTGACGCGGTCTCCCGGCTGGTACTGCGGCACGCTGGATGCGCTCATTTCTTGATGAATACGCCCTCGGGCCCCTTCTTGACCATGGCCGAAAAAACTCGTACCTGGTCGGGGTCGAAGCGCGTCATCTGATCGTACACGGCGCCGGCGAAGGAGGCGCCCTCCAGTCGGGCGCCGGTGAACTTGGCGAAACGCACGTCCGCGCGCTCCAGGCGCGCCCCCGACAGGTTGCAGTCGTTGAAAAAGGAGTTGCGCAGGTCGGCGTCGGACAGATCGGCGCCGGACAAGTCCGCGCCCACCAGTTCGCAGCGCCGCAGGTTGGCCTTGCACAGCCTGGCTCCCGCAAGATTGGCGCCCGTAAGCCGCGCCCGATGAAAGTTCGCCCCCGAACAATCCACCCCCGACAGATTCGCGCGCGACAGGTCCACCTCCTCCAGGTTCAGTCCCGCCAGCGACATCCCCGATTCGAGCCGATTGAAAACCTCGTCCCGCGTCATGCGCTTCATCGACATGGTTCCCTCTCCCGCCTGGCCTCAGAGTCTCTTCGCATCCTTTTTCAGTTTAGACAAGGCGGGGGGAAAGTTCAAGCGCGGGATGGGCGGGGCGCCAAGGCGCCCTTTGCTCGTGCAGACTCAGCAGCAAACGCCACGCGCCGGCCGTTTCGACCGCAGCTGTTTCCGACCCCTGTCATTTCGACCTGGCTGTCATTCCGACCCTGGCTGTCATTCGACCGCGGCTGTCATTCGACCGAAGGGAAATCTTCCCCATCAGCGCGGGCCGAGTGCGCGGCAAGGATTTCTCCTTCGGTCGAAATGACAGCGATGCCGCTGGGCATGAAAAACTGCAACTTCGCCCGTGGCCGAATGCAGTTGACACGCAGGGGGGGCGTTCCTAGTCTTTGGGCTTGCGCCCAGGTGACCGAAGGGCGCGGAGAGAGGGTCCGGGCTTGTTCGGAGGCGAGGTCAGGTTTCGCAGGGACCCCATCGTGGATCGTGGGTGATCGTGGCCGAGGAACGGAGCCAGCGGCCCCAGTCGTTCCTCACCTGGGAGGAGACGCCGTCGCATGGCCAGTTCTGCCCCTTCTGCCCCGGCGCCGAGGAGAAAAACCCGCCCGGGTGATGGCCTTCCGTCTCCCCACCCGAGCGCCAGCCGACCGGCTGGCTGCGCGTCTCCCCAACAGGTTCCCGCCCTCGCTCGCCGTCGCCTGGGATCGCTGCGGATCGGCCCCTACGACCGCATGGAAGGCGTCGGCGCGCATGAAGTCGTGGTCGAGTCCCCCGACCACGAGGGACGCTTCTGGAAATACGATCCCCACCACGTGGAAGAAATTTTCGCCTGCTACCGCCAGCGCATGGCCGCGCTGGCCGAGGACCCACGCCTCCAGTACGTGCTCATCTTCAAGAACAAGGGGCGCGAGGCCGGCGCCAGCCTGGAGCATCCCCACAGCCAGATCATCGCCACCCCCATCGTGCCCAAGATCGTGGCCGAGGAACTGGCCGGCTCGCGCCGCTACTTCCAGCAGCGGGGACGCTGCGTCTACTGCGCCATGATCGAGGAGGAGCGCCGCCAGAACCTGCGCCTGGTCGCCGAGTCGGAACGCTTCATCGCCTTCTGTCCCTTCGCCTCCCGCTTTCCCTACGAGACCTGGCTCCTGCCCAAGGCGCACGAGAGCCGCTTCGACCGCATCGACGCCGCCCAACTCGCCGAACTGGCGGCATTCTTCCGCGACACGCTGGAGCGGCTGGGCCGCGCGCTCTCCGACCCGCCCTATAACTTCGTCCTGCACACCTCCCCCTGCCGCGAGTCCCCCCCGCCCCACTACCACTGGCATTTCGAGATCATGCCCAAGCTGATCCGGGTCGCCGGCTTCGAGTGGGGGACGGGGTTTTTCATCAACCCGATTGCGCCGGAAACGGCCGCGGAGGCGCTCCGCACCACCCCCGTGCTCGGCCACGCCGCCCCCGACCCCGACCTGCCCCTCTTCACCCAGGGGGCGCTTTCATCCTGAATACTTCACGCGAGAGAACCATGGACACCAAAGTCATCGACAAAACCCGCATCGACGCCGTACCCCTCTTCCGCCGCGGCAAGGTCCGCGACGTCTACGATCTCGGCGACCGCCTCCTCATCGTGGCTACCGACCGCATCAGCGCCTTCGACTGCGTCCTGCCCAATCCCATCCCCGACAAGGGCAAGATTCTCACCCAGCTGTCCCTCTTCTGGTTCGACTTGCTCGCCGACCTGGTTGAGAATCATCTCATCACGGCCGACGTCTCGCAGTATCCCCAAATCCTGGCGCCCTACCGCGACCAACTGGTAGGCCGCAGCATGCTGGTGCGCAAGGCCAAGGTCGTGCCCATCGAGTGCGTGGTGCGCGGGTATCTTTCGGGATCGGGTTGGGCGGATTACAGCCGCGGCGCGGACGTGGGAGGCGTGCGCCTGCCCGACGGCCTGGAAGAGAGCGAGCGCATCCCCGCGCCCTACTATCCGCTGTTCTCTCCCGCCACCAAGGAGGAAGAGGGCCACGACCAGAACATCGGCTACCAGGACGTGGTCGAGCGTCTGGGCGAACCCTTGGCGCGGCGCCTGCGCGACACCGCCGTGGCCATCTACCGCAAGGCCGCCGACTACGCCGAGAGCCGCGGCGTCATTCTGGCCGACACCAAGTTCGAGTTCGGGCTGGTGGACGACCGACTCATCCTCGTGGACGAGATCCTGACGCCCGACTCCTCGCGCTTCTGGCAGAAGAGCCTCTACATTCCGGGCCAGGTGCAAAAGTCCTACGACAAGCAGTACGTGCGGGACTATCTGCTGGGGATCGACTGGGACCGGAACCCGCCGGCGCCGCGCCTGCCGACGGAAGTGATCGAGAAGACGCGGCAGCGCTACGTGGAGGCGTTCCAGATGCTGACCGGCCGGCCGTTCCTTCCGTAGTCGCGCCGCGCCTTGCCCCGACTAGGCCGCAGGCGGTATCGAGGCGTGCTGCGCCGGCACGCTGGTTTGCATTTTCGTGCGTTGACCAGGCGGTCACCCCTCGCGGCGCGAACGCTTGCGATCTTCGCTGTCCAAGATGATCGTCACCGGGCCCGAGTTGACCAGCGCCACGTCCATCATGGCCCCGAAGCGCCCGCACGCAACCGGCAGGCCCGCCGCCCGCAGCCGCTCCACGGTATACTCATACAGCTTCTCCCCCAGTTCGGGCCCGGCGGCCCGGATGAAACTGGGCCGATTGCCCTTGCGCGTGTCGGCGTGCAGCGTGAACTGCGAGACCACCAGCACGCCCCCGTTCACGTCGCGCAAACAGAGATTCATCTTGTCGTCATCGTCGCGAAACACGCGCAGCTTGGCGATCTTGTCCGCCAGGTAGTCCGCGTCCGCCTCCGTGTCGCCCTCCGCCACGCCCAAAAGCACGAGAAAACCCGTCCCGATCTCGCCCACCACCTGCCCGCCGATGGTGACGGACGCCGAACTGACCCGCTGCACTACCGCGCGCATCAGCCGCCCTCGCTCTTCTTCTTCTCCTTCTCGGCCACGTCCACGAAGGTAAGACGCAGCTGCGTGAGCGTGTCGGCGAGAAGGGCCGACTCCTCTTGGGTCAGGTTGCCCCGCGTCTTCTCCTCCAGCAGACCCAGGATGTCGATGGTGTATCGCGCCAGCGGCAGATTCACCTCGGTCTTGCCGCTCTGCGGATCGGCGATCGCCCCCAGGCCGTACAAAGCCTGGGTCGACAGGAGCAGAAGATAATCGATGAAGGTGACTTTTTCGGACATGAAACGCTCCCTTGTTTGGCAGTCAGCGCGCCGTCACAGGATCCCGTACTTCCGAAACGCCTCCGTGCTGCTCATGCCGTTCTCGATCGCGCGCCGCACCAGCTTCTCGCCCCGAGCTTTCTCCAGCGCGCGCGTGACCACTTCTTCCACGTGGCGCGCGGGGACCACCACCACACCGTCCTGATCGCCGAACACCAGGTCGCCCGGATGCACCTTCACGCAGCCGATCTCGATCGTGCAGCGGAAATCGACCACCTGCGTGCGAATGGACGAGTCCTGCGCGAAGCGCCCGCGCGAGAACACCGGCCAGTCCTGCGAAAGCACCTGCGGCGTGTCGCGGTGGAAACCGTTGACGACGGCGCCGAGCGCGCCTCGCATCTTGGCCGTCGCGGTCATGATCTCCCCCCAGTACGCGCAGCGCATCCCGCCGCCCGTGGCCACGTAAGCCTCGCCCGGCTCCAGTTGGTCCAGCGCCTCCGTCATGAGCCCGAACGGCTTCTTCTGCGGGCCGTACACGTCGATCATCAGCACCGGCATGGCGCGGCCCGCCAGCTTCATCTCCTCGCGCATCGGCTGGATGGGCTGCGGCAGGAACTGATGGTCGCAGCCCAATTGATCCAGAATGTCGCCCAGCACGGGCGTGTACAGCTCGCGCGTGATGAGCGAAAAGAGCTCGGCGTCGGACTTCCATTCGGGCATCGCGATTCTCCGTGAGAGTGGCGCATCAAGTAATCGGAAACGAGCGCATGTTAGGTACGAATGGGATGCAAAGCAAGCGTGGCGCGCCTTGCGACAGTCACCGATTTCCGACGAGTTCTCCCGGCGCCCGCCAACGCCTCACTTCGGAAATCGGCGCCCGTCCCTCGACCGTCCCACGGTCAAAACTGCCGCTTGCAGTGCTTCTCCACGTCCGGCTGCGGCTTGCGCGGCGTCCAGTAAGTGGGAACGTCCTTCCTCCATCGGCGCTCCATCGGATCGCGGCCCACCAGGCGCATGATGAAACCGATGGGAAACATCACGAGATAGAAGAAGAGCGACAAAAGCACGCGGCTGACGACGATATTGAGCGCCAGCGCCAGCGCCCACCAGGCCTTCTCGACCGGCCGCAGCAGCATCGGCGCAACCAGGCCGCATATTACCAGCGCAACGCCGATGACGACGAAAACTTCGCCCAACAGAAACCGCAGCGACTCGCGGTCGGCGCGATGCCAGAACAAGAGCACTGCGCCCAGCACGACAAACGCGCCGCCCACGACCTTGCCGAAACCGGTCAGCGACTCTCGCGTGCCTCGGGCGCCTTCTGTATCCGTCATGGCGTGCGTGCGGCCTCCCGGAAGAAATGGGACCTATGCGACCTAGGGAACGAATAGAACATGCTGCGCGCCATCAGTCGAGTTCGAACTCTTTGCGCCAGTCGCCCCTGTCCTCGAACTTGGGCTGCTGTTCCTTGTAGAGAATATGCCGGCCCAAGACAAGTACGTCCATCTCCGTGCGCATGAAGCAGCGATAGGCGTCCTCGGGGGTGCAGACGATGGGTTCGCCCCGCACGTTGAAGCTGGTGTTGATGACCACCGGCACGCCCGTCTTCTCCCCGAAGGCGGCGATGGTGTCATAATAGCGCGGATTGTCCTGCCGCTCGACCGTCTGCACGCGCGCGGAGTAGTCCACGTGCGTGATGGCGGGAATGGTCGAGCGCGGCACATTCAGTTTCTCGATGCCGAAAAGACTCTTCTGCTCCGGCGTCATTTCGTGGCAAAGCTCCTTTCGCACCGGCGCAACCAGGAGCATGTAGGGCGACTCGCAGTCCATCTCGAAGAAGTCCGAGACGCGCTCGCGCAGGACGGTCGGCGCGAAAGGCCGGAAGGACTCACGGTACTTGATCTTCAGGTTCATGGTGGACTGCATCCTGGGCGAGCGGGCGTCGCCGAGGATGCTGCGCGCGCCCAGCGCCCGAGGGCCGAACTCCATCCGCCCCTGGAACCATCCCTCCACCTTCTCGGCGATCATCTCGTCGGCGACCCGCCCCGGCAACTCCGCGTCCGAAACAGTCTGGTAGGGATAGCCCCTCTCCTTCAGCCACGCCTCCAGTTCCTCGTCGCTCCAGGCCGGTCCCAACAGCGACGCCTTCTGGATATCGCGCCCGCCGTCCACCGTGCGCGGCTTGCCATAATAATGATGCAAGAGATACAAGGCCACGCCCAACGCGCCGCCCGCGTCGCCCGCCGCCGGCTGTATCCACAGCCTCTCATACGGCCCCTCGCGCAAAATGCGCCCGTTGCCCACGCAATTGAGCGCCACTCCCCCCGCCAGGCACAGGTTCTTCTCCCCCGTCTCTTTGTGCACGTGCCGGGCCGTGCGCAGCATGATCTCCTCCGTCACCACTTGCACCGAGCGCGCCAGGTCCATCTCGCGCTGCGTCAGCTTGCTCTCGGGCTTGCGCGGCGGACCGCCGAACAATTCATCGAACTTGTGGTTCGTCATCGTCAGCCCCTGGCAGTAATTGAAGAACTCCATGTTGAGCCGGAAGGAACCGTCTTCCTTCAGGTCCACAAGATGGTCGTAAATCGCCTGCACGTACCTGGGTTCGCCGTAAGGCGCCAGCCCCATCACCTTGTACTCGCCCGAGTTGACCTTGAATCCCGTATAATACGTGAAGGCGCTGTAGAGCAAACCCAGCGAGTGCGGAAAACGGATCTCCGACTTGAGCTCGACGCGGTTGTCCCTGCCCACGCCCCAGCTGGTGGTCGTCCACTCGCCCACGCCGTCCATGGTGAGAATGGCGGCGCGCGAAAAAGGCGACGGAAAGAACGCGCTGGCGGCGTGGCTCTCGTGATGATCGCAGAAAAGCACTTCGCCCTCGTAATCGAGTTCCTTGCCGATCACTTCCGGCAGCCACAGCTTCTGCTTCAGCCAGAGCGGCATGGACATGAGAAAGGAGCGCAACCCGACGGGAGTGAATGCCAGGTAGGTCTCCAACAACCGCTCGAACTTCACGAAGGGCTTGTCGTAAAAACCCACGCAGGCCAGATCGCCGGGGCCGATGCCCGCCGCCGAAAGGCAGTACCTGGCGGCATGGGTGGGAAAGCGAAAGTCGTGCTTCTTGCGGGTGAAGCGCTCCTCCTGGGCGGCGGCGAGAATCTCGCCGTCGGCCAAAAGCGCCGCCGCGCTGTCGTGATAGAAGGCGGATATGCCCAGAATATACGTCGTCATCGCCCCTCCCAGGGAGTAGGCAGGATACCGGCTGGGCGCGCCGGTGTCAACGAGAGGCGGAGCGCGCGGAGAATCCCGCTCAGCTCGCGCAGAGCCGCCGAGACCGCAGAGTATTCATCCTGGTTTGTCCCATCGGTCCCATACGTCCCATCCGACCCATGCTCGTTTGTTTCTGCGCCTCCGCGCGAGCTATCCTCCCTCTGCGCCCTCTGCCCCTCCGCGCGAGCTATCTCTCGCCCCTCCGCGCGAGCTATCCTCCCTCTGTGCCCTCTGCGCCTCCGCGCGAGCTATCCCTCCCTCTGCGCCCTCTGCGCCTCCGCGCGAGCTATCCTCTCCCCCCTCCGCGCCTCCGCGCGAGCTATCCTCTCCCCCCTCCGCGCCTCCGCGCGACCCTCTCCCCACGGCAGCCACCCCAGCGCGACCAACATTCCGGCCATGAACGTCACCGGCAGCTGGTAGCGCGCCTCGGGCGAGTGCGTGAAGAGGACGATCACCAGCGTATTGATCCACAGCGGACCGTAGAGCAGCAGCCACTCGCCGCGGCCCGTGCGCCGCATGAGTACAATGGCCGCCAGCGTAATGGCCCAGAGATGCCACGCCGGCCGCCACAGATCGTGCAGCAGCGGCGCCCGATAACTGCCCTGCGCCAGGAACGCCAGACCCTTCTGCACCCACGGCAATACCGGCCGCGATTCCAATCCGAAGTGGTTTTCTCGAATGTTGGTCGCAAACGAGCCGCCGCTCAGCATCGGCGAACGGTACACTCCCGGCCACCACAGGTAAGCCGTCGTCGCCGGCCGCTGCCAGGCGAACACCAGGGGATAACGCAAGAGCAGCGCGCGATAAAGCGCAAAATACTCCCCCTCATGCGCGGCGATGTACTTGTAGCCGTGCAGCGGATGGTAAATCGTGCTCATGGGCCGCTCCGGCCTGTAGTCCCAGGCGCCCTCCCCAAAGGGACGCGCGCCGTCCAGTAGCTCATATTCCTCCGGCGCAAGCACGACCGGCTGGTCCAGAAGCGCGGCGATCTGCCAGGAGTAAAACAACCCCCAGGTGCGGCTGTCCATGGGCGCCACCTGATAATGGCGATAGACGCCGACTTTCACCACTCCCAGCACCGCCAATGCCAGCGCAGATGCGACCGCCACGCGCCGCCACTCCCGCCTGAAGACGAGCAGCAACAGCAGGGGATACACCGCCAAAAGCACCAGCCCGTTGTGGCGATAGAGGGGAAGAAATCCCATCGCCAGCCCCAGCGCGATCCAAAGCCACATCCGCCGGCGCGAGCGGGCGCAGAGCAGCAGTTGCAGCGAGACCAGGATGGCGAACGCCAGAAGCGCCGTGAACCACACGTCCTTCCAGACCGTGGCGACCACCAGCGCGTTGCGCAGCGACAAGAGCGAGAGGGCGAAGGCGGAGAGCACCACCGCCCGCCGCACCCCCGCGCGCACGAGCAGGCAGAAACCATACGCCTGCACTCCAGCGAAAAGAAGCATCTGCGCGGGGACGATCGAGCCGGGGCTGTCCCACAACCGGGTGCAAAACGCCAGCGTCATGGCGTGCCAGGCCGGATGGTTGTCGTTCCACTTCATCATGCGCGTCATGTCCCAGGTCCACAGCGAGTCCTCGGTCATGGCGGCGGGAAAGAGCGCCAGCCAGGCGACGACGTACTCGAGCATGAGCGCGCCGAAGAATGCGAAAAACATGCGCCGGGGAAAGGGAGCGAGGGCGAAATCCGGCAGTGGTTGCGCCGCCGCGCGCCACAGCCGTACGAACAGCCGAAGCGCGCAATACGTAAGAAGGGTGAAGGCGAAACATGCCGGAACGAAGGTAACCCATCCGCCGCGCTGCCAGGCGGGAAGGGAAGGCAGGCTCCACACGCCCGGCGCCGACCGTCGCGCCGCCGTCCCCTCGTAAGCGCGCGGCCACCATCCCCCCACGTAGATGCGCGCGATCTCAGCCCCGGGGCCGGTCCTCAGCGACAAGGCGGACGCGGCGCGCCGCGGCACGCGCCCGTGATACCGGGCCGGCGGCTCCCCCGCGGGGTGCGCGTAATCCACGATCCCCTTGCGCTCTTCCGGTGCGTAAAGATCCAGCTCGATTTCGCCCGTACTCGTCGTCAACCGCGCGTGGCCCGACCACGGATTGTGCACCAGTTGCAGCACCCGCAGGCGCGACGCCGGCCCGCTCCACGTCAGCGTGGCCGGTTGCACGCGATGCGAGACCCACAAACCCTTGCCCAGGTTGCGCCACGAGCCGGGCGGTTCGACCTCGATCTCACCCCGCTCCGGCAGGTTGAAGATCTTAACCTCCGAGGCCGCCGCGGCGGGATTCCTGGAACCCAACGCCACCAGCGTGAAAGAGACGCGGTGTGAAACGAACCGCTCGGGGATGCGCCGCATCTCCAGCGGCCCGAAACGCTGGCCGGAAAGCCACGGCGCCTCGGACGGGAGGACAGCCAGATCGACGCCCACGTCGACCGGCGTCCGCGCCAACCCCTGACAGAGTACCGCAGCCGCGGCCACGCCCAATATGACGCCCGCCCCTAGCGTCCACCGGACGGCGCGCGAAGACTTGATGGAGATGCGCATAGCGTGTAGCGCCGGCGTCCCGCCGGCTTGCGTGGCGGGCGTCCCGCCCCCACGCTTCGCGTCGCATGGCCATTTCCGAAGCGTGCAGGCAGGATGCCTGCACGCGGGCCGGCGAGACGCCGGCGCTACCAGGCGTAGGCTTCCGGCGCCTCGCCGCCCGGACCCGGCCAGAGCTCCTCCAGCCGCTTCTTCATCTCCGCCTCCAGCCTCAACTCCAGCGCCGGCAGGCTGCCCGTCAGTTGCTCCAGCGTGCGCGGACCGATGATGGGCGCCGTCACGACCGGATTGGCCAAGAGCCAGGCCAGCGCCACCACCGCCGGCGCACTACCCATCTGCCGGCACAGCGCCTCGTACTTCTCCAGCGCGGCGCGATGCTTCTCCAACCGCTCCTGCTGCAGCGCGTCGCCGGCGCGCCCTTCCTTCGCCTTGGCCAGCGCTCCGCCCAATAACCCCCCCTCCAACGGACTCCACGGAATCAGTCCCAACCCGAAATGCCGGCAGGCGGGGATCACTTCCAGCTCGATCGTGCGCGAGATCAGGTTGTAGAGGCTCTGTTCTGAGACCAGACCCATGAAGTGCCGGGCGCGCGCCGCGTGCATCGCGTCGGCGATGTGCCAGCCGGCGAAATTGCTGCTGCCCACGTAGATCACCTTCCCCTGCGCGACCAACGTCTCCATCGCCTGCCAGATCTCCTCCCACGGCGTATTCCGGTCCACGTGGTGCATCTGGTAAAGGTCGATGCGGTCCGTCTTCATGCGGCGCAGGCTCTCCTCGCAGGCCGCGCGGATGTGCAGCGCGGAAAGACGCGAACTGTTGGGCCAGTCGCCCATCGCCCCGTAAACCTTGGTCGCCAGCACTACCTTGTCGCGCCGCCCCCCGCCCTGCGCGAACCAGCGCCCCAGTATCTGCTCGGTGATCCCCTCCCCCTTCTTGCGCCCGTACACGTTGGCGGTATCGAAAAAATTGATCCCCAACTCCAGCGCCTTGTCCATGATGGCGAAACTGTCCGCCTCGCTGGTAAAGGGACCGAAGTTCATCGTCCCCAGGCACAGGCGACTCACCTTCACGCCGGCGCGGCCCAGTTGAACGTACTGCATGGCGTCCTCTCCTTTGTATCAGGTGTGAATCGGCCAAGGATCTTCGCAAACGTGGGAGGGGATTTCAACCGTCCTCTCGCCGCGCGACGCCTCAGCGCAGGATCGCCAAGACGCTCTCGGGCGGCCGCGCCAGCACCGCCTTGTCCCCCACCACCACGATGGGCCGCTCGATCAGGATGGGATTCTCGCACAGGAGCCGGATCAGCTCCTTGCGCGAGTAGCGGCGCGTCGCAAGGCCCAGCGCCTTGTAGACCGGCTCCCGCTTGCGTACGATCTCCTCCGGCTCCATGCGCAAAAGCCCCAGCAGCCGCTCCAGCCCGGCCGGCGTGGGCGGCGTCTTGAGATACTCGATGATCTCGACCGGCGCGCCGCGCTCCGACAACAACGCCAGCACTTTGCGGCTGGTGCTGCAACGAGGATTGTGATAAATAGTGGCGGTCTTGGGCAATGACCCCTCCCTTGACGGCGAACGCCGACGGTCGGATCATGTATAGCACGACCGGACACAAGGAGAAGAAGAAATGAAGATCGGTCTGGCCGCCGACCACGGCGGATTCGAGTTCAAGAAGCGATTGACCGAGCACCTGGCGCGGGCCGGACACGAGGTCGTGGACTTCGGACCGGCGGCGCTGGACCCGGCCGATGACTATCCCGACTACGGGATTCCCGCCGCGCGGGCGGTCTCGGAGGGACGGGCCGACCGCGCGGTCCTCGTCTGCAACAACGGCATCGGCATGGGCATGTTGGCCAACCGCCTGCCGGGCGTGCGCGGCGCGGTCGTCTACAACGAGAAGACCGCCCGCGAGACCCGCCGGCATCACGATTCCAACGTGCTCTGCCTGGGCGGCCAGCACTTCACCGAGGACGAGCTGTTCCGCATGGTGGACGCTTGGCTGGCCGAACCCTTCGAGGGCGGCCGCCACGCCCGCCGCATGGCCAAGATCAAAGAACTGGAGTAGGGTGCACACCGCGCACCGCGCGGCGCTCGAACCATGAGCGACGTTCTACCTCTCTCCAGGCCCAGTATTACCGAGCGCGAGATCGACGCCGTGGTCGCGTCCCTGCGGGCGGGCTGGCTGACGCGCGGGCCGGAGGTCGCCCGCTTCGAGGAGGAATTCGCGCGCTTCGTGGGCGCCCCTGAGGCGCTCGCCCTTAATAGTTGCACCAGCGCCCTGCACCTGGCCGTGCTCGCAACGGGCGTGGGACCGGGCGATGAAGTCATCGTCCCCACCCTCACCTTCGTGGCCACCGCCAACGTCGTCGTGCACGCCGGAGCCACCCCCGTCTTCGCCGACGTCCTCCCCGATACCCTCAACCTGGACCCGGCCGGCGTGGAGGCGCGCATCACGCCGAGAACGAAGGCGGTCATCGCCGTGCATTACGCCGGCCTGCCGTGCGACGTGGCGGCGCTGGAGAAGATCGCCGCGCGACACGGGTTGGCGCTCATCGAGGACGCCGCCCACGCGGTCGGCGCCGAACTTCGCGGCCGCCGCGTCGGTGGGCTGGCCATCCACCTGCTTCGCTGTCCATCAGAACATGACCACGGGCGAGGGCGGGATGTTGACCAGCCTCGCGGCGAGGCCATGGCCCGCGCCCGCCGGCTTTCGCTGCACGGCCCGTCCAGCGGCGCCTGGGACCGCTACCGCAAAAGGCTCGCCCTTACGAAATGCGCGGGCCGGCTCTGGCATAACATGACCGACCCCGACGCCGCCCTCGGGCGCGTGCAACTGGCCTGCCCGAATTCCTCGCCCGCCGCCGCGTCCTCGCCGCCCGTTACGTGGAGAGACTGGCCCCATCCCGCATCCGCATCCCGGCGTGAACAGGCTGAAGTGGGACAGAAGGCCACGCCTGGCATCTTCTGGTCGTACAATTGGACCTGTCGGGACTGCCGTTCACGCGCGACGACGATCGAGGGATTGCGAGAGCGCGGCATCGGGACCAGCGTGCATTTCATTCCGGTCCACACGCAGCCGTTTTACCGCGAGCGCTACGGCGCGCGCGCGGCGACTGCCCGTGGCCGAGCGCGCTTTGAGGACTTCTCTCGCTGCCGATGTATTACGGCGACCGACCGCGACGTGGACCGCGTCTGCGAGGAGCTCCTGGCCGCGCTCCCAGCGTAGGGACGCTTCGCCTCGCCGATGGAGGATGAATACCAACGCAGCTCCAAGGCGGGTTGGCCGCATCGCAGCCGTCCTTCGATACGCCGGAGTACCGGCTACTCGAGGACTCGGTTCTTCTTTTTCGAGACATTTCAGCGACGCGCCTTTTCCGAGCGCAACATGCAAATGTAAGCCGTGTCCTCGGGCACCTCCCTGGGCAGAAAACCTGAGGCCGTGTCCTCGAGGAACCTCCCGAGGCAGAAAACCTAAGCCGTGTCCTCGAGGAACCTCCTTGAGGCAGAAAACCTAAGCCGTGTCCTCGAGGAACCTCCTTGAGGCAGAAAACCTAAGCCGTGTCCTCGAGGAACCTCCTTGAGGCAGAAAACCTAAGCCGTGTCCTCGAGGAACCTCGCTGAGGCAGAAAACCTAAGCCGTGTCCTCGAGGAACCTCCTGAGGCAGAAAACCTAAGCCGTGTCCTCAGGGCACCTCCTGGAGGCAGAAAACCTAGGCCGTGTCCTCGAGGAACCTCGCTGAGGCAGAAAACCTAAGCCGTGTCCTCGGGGCACCTCCCGAGGCAGAAACCTAGGCCGTGTCCTCGAGGAACCTCCTGAGGCAGAAAACCTGAGCCGTGTCCTCGAGGAACCGCCCCGATGCAGAAAACCTAAGCCGTGCCTCGAGGCACCTCGCGAGGCAGAAAACCTAAGCCGTGTCCTCAAGGAACCTCCTGAGGCAGAAAACCTAAGCCGTGTCCTCGAGGAACCTCCTTGAGGCAGAAAACCTAAGCCGTGTCCTCGAGGAACCTCCTTGAGGCAGAAAACCTAAGCCGTGTCCTCGAGGAACCTCGCAGGGCAGAAAACCTAAGCCGTGTCCTCGAGGAACCTCCTTGAGGCAGAAAACCTGAGCCGTGTCCTCAGGGCACCTCCTGAGGCAGAAAACCTGAGCCGTGTCCTCAGGGCACCTCCTTGAGGCAGAAAACCTGAGCCGTGTCCTCGAGGAACCTCAGCGAGGCAGAAAACCTAAGCCGTGTCCTCGGGGAACCTCCTTGAGGCAGAAAACCTGAGCCGTGTCCTCGAGGAACCTCCTTGAGGCAGAAAACCTGAGCCGTGTCCTCGAGGAACCTCCTTGAGGCAGAAAACCTAAGCCGTGTCCTCGAGGAACCTCCTTGAGGCAGAAAACCTAAGCCGTGTCCTCGGGGCACCTCCTTGAGGCAGAAAACCTGAGCCGTGTCCTCGAGGAACCGCCCCGATGCAGAAAACCTAAGCCGTGTCCTCGAGGAACCTCCTTGATGCAGAAAACCTGAGCCGTGTCCTCGGGCACCTCCTTGATGCAGAAAACCTGAGCCGTGTCCTCGAGGAACCGCCCCGATGCAGAAAACCTAAGCCGTGTCCTCGGGGAACCTCCTTGAGGCAGAAAACCTGAGCCGTGTCCTCGAGTAGGCCCCGCCGCATGACTCGCGTTGGGACGGCCAGGTAACTTCGGGGCCGTATCGAGAGGCCACGGCGGCTTGATACCGCCCCTCCCGCATCGAAGCCGTCCTCTCTCTTACTTCACCCTCAGCTCCAGCCGGATGGGGCGCTTGAAAACCTCCACGAACATCGCCGACCGATCGGGAAAAGCCGCCTTCTCCTCCTCGCACGGCGCGTCCGACTCCCCGCAGATCACGACCCCCTCGCGCTCCAGGCGGCAGTGGACGTTCTCCACACGCCCGCGATGCTCGCGATCCAAGCAGTCCGCGATGCGATGAATCGCCGTCATCCGCCGCACCCGGTCGCGCAGCTCGATGGAAAGGTTTTTCATGATGGGATCGCCGTCGGACGGCGAACGCTTGCGATGATACCGGATGATGAGGGCGATGAGCGTCTTGTCCGCGTCCGAGACGCCCGGCATCTCCGAGTTGCGCACCAACCAGGCGCCATGCCGATGATGGCTGGCGCGGTCCACGTGCGACCCCATGTCGTGCAGGACGGCGGCGGCCCGCAGCACCCCCCGCATCCGGTCGGGCATGCGATGCACCGGACGCAGCTGGTCGAAGAGCACCGCCGCCAGCTCGGCCACGCGCTCGCCGTGCTCGTGGTCGTAGCGATAGCGTTCCCCCAGCCGCCTCGCCGCGTCCACGATCGACTCCTCCGTGTCGGCCACCTCGCGCACGCCGAAATACTCGTCGGCCAGCTCGAAAAGTATCCCCTCCCGCAGGCTGACCTCGGGCGCGTACAGCTTGTCCTTGCCCACGTGGCGCAGCACCTCGGACACCACCACGCCGGCGGGCAGAGCGATATCGGCCCGATCCAGGCCCAACCCGAACTTCTCCGCGCGGCCCGCCGCATCCAGCCCCGCCATGCCCGCCACCAGTTCCTCCAGTTGCCCCGCGGTCACCGCGATCGGCGCCTCGCCCGGTCTCTCTCCCACCGCCTGCATGTCGCGCAGGATGGTCATGATCCCCCCCACCGCCGCCACCGCCTCCACGCGCGCGTCGCCGATGCGCTCCCAGGCGTGCTCCAACTCCACCGCCACGAAGCGATGCAGCACCTCCAGCGTCCCGTCGGACAACGCCCGGTCCGCCCCGAATTGCCGCGCCATGCGCACGCCCCCCAAGGGCAGGCTGGTGCAACCATGAATCTGCCCCCGCGATACAACCGCCATCTCCAGCGTCCCGCCCCCCAGGTCCAACAGCAACAGCGGGCTGGGACAGTCCGGCCACGTCCGCTCCACCGCTACCTGCACCAGCCGCAGCTCCTCGCTGCCGGAAATGGGCGACAGCGCCAACCCCGACAGCTTCTGCGCGCGATAGCAGAAGAAGTCGCCGTTCTCCGCCTCCCGCACCGCGCTGGTCGCTACCGCCCGCACCGCGGCCACGTCGTGCTCCCGGATGGTCTCGGCAAACTCCGTCAGCACGCGGATGGCCGAGTCGAACTCGCGCGAGTCCAGTCCACCCGACTCGAACACGCCCCGTCCCAGACGGATCGGCTCCCTCCGGAACAGCACCGACGCCGGTCGCGACCCATCCTCCAGCCGGCTGATCTGCATACGTATGGCGTTGGTTCCCACGTCCACGGCGGCGAAATTGGGCATCGAAAACTCCGGCGCTCAGAACTCCCAGCGAAGCTGCAGGAGAAACTCGTCGTTGGCGATTGTATCGCGCCGGCTGTAGCCTGTATAGGGGGGGCGGTCGGGGAAGGCGGCGAAGTTGATCGAATCCGCTCCCGTCGTCTCGTCGTTCCAGTTGTACTCGGCTCTCAGGTACAGGTCGCTCGTGAGCGTGGTAATCAACGCCAGCGTCCAGGCCCGGCGATCCCAGGAGAGTGAGTTGAAGGGACTGGCGGGCAGGTCGCTCTCCAGTTCGCCGTAACGCACCAGCGGGCGGAACGCCCGGAAGTACCGGGCCTCGCGCTCGATGAAGTACGACACCTCGGCGTACCAGCCGTCGCGGTCCAGCTCGCCGTCGCGCGCGCGGATGTACTGGCCCTCCAACCGCGCCCCCAGCACGTCGTAGCGCGCGTTGATCCCGACACGCGTCTTCTCGTCGTCGTCCGAGTCGGGATAGCCCCGGATGTGGGTACCCGGCAGGGTCAACGGCTCGAAGGCGAGCGCCAGAAAATCGCGATCCTCCGACGACAGCTCCCCTCCCACGCCGAAGACCAAGAAGTCGCTCCTCCCCCACTCCCCCCAGTCCCGGCGCCACCCCAGGCCCGCCGCCAGCTCCTTGTTTCGACTCAGGTCAAGACCTTCAAAGTCGTCGCGGATGGTGGGGAACGAGTCGTCCTCCCCGATCTCCTTGTCGTTCAATTGCAGCCCGTTGTATACGGCCAAATGGCCGTACAGGGAGGAATGGCGCCAGCGCCAGTCCACCCCCAGGTCGCGTGCGCGCCAGAAGGCCGTGCCTACCAGCGGATACGTCTCCGTGAGGCGGCCGGGCCGGAAAAACTTCTGCATGAGACCGACTCTCAACCGCGAATCCGCCGGCAGGTTGTCCCAGTCCACGAACGCCTCCCGCAACACCGCCCGATCGTCGTAAGCGTCGATGCGCAGGCGCCCGTCTACGTCCCTCGTGAAGCGGCTGTCCAGGCGCAGTACCGCCTTGTCCAGGGCAAACGTGCCCTCCGGATGGTCGGTACTCTGAAAGTAGTAATTGTCCTCGCGCCCGACGTCGCGATACTCCAATTCCACGCGCCCCGATAGGCGTATCTTCTGGCCCTGCTGCGAGTAGAACCACCCCCGGTCCTTCTGCTCGGCCGCGCGCTCCTCCAGCTTCTCCAGTCGCTCCTCCATGCTGGGCGACGCGCTTTTCGCGCGCGTGGCGGCGGCCACCGGGGCGCGTCCCTCCAGTTGCTCCAGGCGCGACGACAACCCTTCCACCAGCGCGCGCAACTCCGCGTTTTCCGCTTCCAGCCGCCGCACGCGCCCCTCCAGCTCCTCCGCCCCCGGCCCGCACACACAGACCGTCAGCGCCAAAATCGCGCCCCACGCGCGGAGAATCCGCTTGACGCTGTTGGGCCTCTCTCCCACAATTCCCTACCTGCGCGGAAATCTGGGGGAATGAGGGACAGTCACCAATTTTCCCGAGGGCATCTCAGGGTACGGGAAATACCGGTGAAAATCGGTGACTGTCCCCTGTTTCGCGTCCCTGATTGAAACTTAGAGAAGAATTTGCATGAAATCAACGGCGCTCTTTCTCTCCGCACTCGCGGGGCTGTCGGTCTACCGCGTCGGCGCGGCGGAGACGCCCGCTCCCGCAGAAATCGCTTCGCCCACCATCGTGATCTGCGAGATCATGTATCATCCCATGCAGGAGCTCTACGGCTTCCCCGCCGAGGAGGTGCAGGACTCCAGCTTCGAGTACTTCGAACTCGTCAACCTCACCGGCGAGCCGGTCTCCCTCACCGGCTGGCGCTTCCGCGACAGCCGCCCCATCGTCCACGAGTTCAGCTTCCCCCCGGGAACCGTGATCGCACCCTACGGCTACCTGGTGGTCTGCAACAACGTCGGCGTCATGCGCGACCCCCGCGCCTACGGCGCCATCCTCACCCCGCAGAACAGCGTGGGCGACTTCGACTTCAACCTGGCCAACGACGAGGACAGCGTCGAGATCATCGACAACCTGGGCTTTCAGATCGACTACGTGTTCTACGGGGACGGCGACCCGACCGGTTCGGCGTTCCGGCGGCGCTGGCCGCGCTTCCCCGACGGCAGCGGCCCCTCCCTGGTCCTCACCGACCTCTATGCCGACAACACCATCCCCGAGAACTGGTGGTACAGCGGGCTGCGCGGCAATCCGGGCACGGGCATCCTGGTCCCACCCACCGCCACACCCACGCCGACTGCGACCCACACGCCGACCATCACCCCCACGTTTACGCCGACCGACACGCCCACCCTCACCCCGACCTTTACCGCCACGCCCACGCCGTGGGTGGATTTCAACTTCAACAGCCGCGTCGATGCCGACGATCTCCTGCGCCTCCTGGAGGCCTACTCGGCGGGCAGTGCGACGCCGGAAGTGAACGCCGACGGCCGCTTGGACCGGCTGGATATTCTGATCTTTTCGTTGCACTGGCAGATGCCGTAGCCGTGAAGGGCGGGTGGGCGCGGAGACAGGTGACTGCTCTCAACAATGAGTCCTGACAGGGTAGCGGGAGAAAATAAACCCGAGTCCTCCAGTAGCGGCCCGGCGAATCGCCCGGTTGAGGTGCGAGATGCACCTTCGGGCCGCGTATCGAGAGGACGGCTTCGACGCTACCAGGCCGACCTCGCAGCGGCCTCGGTTGCTATCCTCTAAGGGTGAGGCGAAGCTTCGTGAGAGACTGTCCCCGGTCGCTCTGTCCCAGGTAGAGGCGCCATGTCGCACGACGACCAATCCGACAAACGAGCCTACCCTGCCACCACCGGCGGCGTGGTCGGCAGCGCCGTCTTCTGCGCCGCGCTGGCCATGCTGCTTTTGGAGATCGTCTTCTCCAAGGCGCTCCTGTTTCTCCATCTGGTGGGCACGCCCCTGTCGGTGATTCCCGTGGTGTTTCTGGGCCTGGCGCTGGGCTCCGCGCTCTGCCTCTACGCCTCCGGCCCGCGTCTGCTGGTGGGCGCGGCGGCGCTTCTGCCCTGGGCCATGCTCCTCTCCCTCGCCACGCTGCTTTCCACCAGCGACGTGCGGCTGGTCACGCTCATGCTCGCCCTCCCCTTCGTCTGCGCGGGCGTCGTGATCGCCGAAGGCCTGCGCAGCCGCAGCCTGCACGGCATCTACTTCGCCGACCTCTTTGGAGCCGGCTGCGGCGTCTTGATCCTGTATTTTCTTTTGCCGCGCTGGGGCGGCGAGTTGCTCCTGGCCGTGCTCTTCGGCCTCCTGGGCGCCGTCACCCTGCTCTCCACGCGCCTCCTGCAACCGGGAAGCTGGCGAACCGCCGCCCTCCTCTCCGGCGCCGCCGTCCTCCTCCTCTCCCTTGCCGGCGCCGCCCTGCAACTCTCCCGCGACGGCCTCAACATGCTCCGCCTCGCCCGCCAGGAGGTCCCCTTCCCCGACTCCATGATCGGCATCAAACAGCTGCGCAACCCCCGCAACAAACTCCTGGCTACCCGCTGGGGCCTGGTCGCACGCATCGACGTGATCGAAAGCTGGGACGATCCCATCGGCGGCCTCTTTCGCGGCGTCGCCTTCCCCGAGGACAGCGAATTCCATCGCGCCGCCGAGGCCAACGCCGGCAAGCCCTCCGTCAATTTCTTCTACAACGACTTCTTCTTCTCCGTCATCTCCAAGACCCACTACATGGTGCAAAAACACTTCATGCTCCTGCACGACCACCCCAGCGTGCTGATCGTGGGCCTGGGGGGCGGCGACGACATCATGCGCGCAAGGGAGGGCGGCGCACGCCGCATCGTCGGCGTCGAGATCAACCCCGAAACCGTCCAGCTCATGCGCGGCCCCCTCGCCGCCGAAAGCAACCACGCCTACGACCACGCCGAAATCCACGTCATGGACGGCAGGAGCTTCGTCCACGACACCGACGAGACCTTCGACGTCATCACCCTCTTCTTCGCCGACCTCTTCGTCCCCTTCCCCGGCTCCAACGTCTTTTTGGAAAACTACCTCTACACCCTCGAGGCCTTCCACGATTACCTCGCCGCCCTCAATCCCGGCGGGGTGGTCTACATCGGCAAGTGGCTCAACAACTACCAGGAGAACGTCGAGCTGTTTCGCATCATGACCACCGCCTGGCAGGCGCTGGCGGACGCGGGCGTCTCCGATCCCGGCGCGCACCTCGTGGTGATGGGCTTGCGGCTGGACAGCAAGGACACGTTCCGCGGCAAGGACGCGGGCTTTCTCCTGCTCAACAAGACGCCCTTCACCGAGGAGGAAGTGGCGAAAGTACTTGCGGCCAGCCCGCCGCCGTATTTCCCCATCTACACGCCCGGCCGCCCCGGCCCGACCGACTTGGGCCGGTTCTTTGCCGCGGTGGACAAGGCCGCCTTCCTGGCATCCCTGCCGTCCGACGTCGCCCCGACTTGCGACGATCGCCCCTTCTTCTATGAATTCGACCGCAGCCACGCCCTGCAACGCCGCCTCCTGCGCCAACTCGTCTCCGTGATCATCCTCCTCCTGGGTCCGATCCTCGGCTGGTTCTTCTTGACCCGCATGCCCATCTCCGGCGGTCGCCAACTCCTGGACCTCGGCTTCTTCGCCCTCCTGGGACTTGGATACGGGATGCTGCAACTCTCGCTCATTCAGCGCTTCAACCTGTTCCTGGGAAGTCCCATCTACTCCATGCTCACCATCATGACCGCGTTTCTGATCCTGGGAGGGCTGGGCGCATGGCTGTCGCGCAACTGGAGCGCGCAAACGGTACTCTTGGCCACGGCCGCGATGCTGGTGCTGTTTCTGGCTCTGCATCAAGGTTCGCCGCTGATCGCGCAGCTGGGCCGCCGGATGGGCTACGAGGCGCGCTGCCTGCTGCTCTTTCTCTTTCTCACCGCCCCCTGCATTCTGATCGGCGCGCCGTTTCCCTCTTACCTCCGGCTGTCCGCCCCGCCCCACGCCGACACGGTCGCCTTTTATTACGCCGTCAACTGCATCGCCCTCGTCCTGGGCACGCTCCTGTCGCTCTATTTCAGCATGTTGTACGGCTTCTCCAATCTGCTCCTGGCCAGCCTCGGCTGTTACGCTCTGGCGCTTCTTCCGCTGGGCCTGCTGACCCGCCGGTAGGGCGCGCACTGTGCGCCAACGGGAGCGTGCGTAAACAACATCGGTGCGCGGTGCACACCCGCCGCCAACTCCGGCTTGCGCCCGCGCCGGTCCAGGCGTAGATTGTGCGCACCTATTCTCTCTCCCGGGAGGTCGCCATGTCTTCGCGTCTCCAGCTCGTCGCCCTCGCGCT
The DNA here is from genome assembly GCA_015075175.1 of bacterium. GTDB lineage: Bacteria > Hinthialibacterota > Hinthialibacteria > H5-UNCL2 > H5-UNCL2 > H5-UNCL2. Next base: position 4,752 of record JABTUV010000016.1, on the reverse strand, counting down.
TCTGGCCGGCCTGCTCGCCTCCTGCGACCACGGACCGCAGGAGGTCCGCATCGCCATCGTCACCAACGGCGCCTCGCCCTTCTGGGAACCCATGCAGGTGGGCGCCGAGCGCGCCGCCGCCGAACTCGGCTGCAAGGTCACGATCCAGCATCCCGCGCGCGCCAACTCCAGCGAACAGATTCGCCTGGTCGAGAACATGGTCAGCCAGGGCGTCGACGGCATCTCCGTCTCTCCCCTGGACCCCGACGCCCTTACCGACACGGTCCAGAAGGCGATGGCGGCCGGCATCCCCGTCATCTGCATGGACAGCGACGCCCCCAACACCGGCCGCCTGGCCTACATCGGGACCATCAACTACAAGGCCGGCCAGGCGGCAGGCGAGGCGACCAAAAAGGTCTTCCCCAACGGCGCCAAGATGGTCGCGCAGGTCGGCAGCTTGACGGCCCAGAACGCCCGCGACCGCCTGGCCGGCTTCAAGGACGCGGTCGACGGCGCCGGCATCGAGATCGTCGAGATCATGACCGACGACATCAACGCCCCCAAGGCGCAGGGCAACGCCGAAACCGCCCTGCAGAAGTACCCCGACATGGCCGCCTTCCTCTGCCTCTACTCCTACAACGCACCCGCCGCCGCGCGCGCGCTGGAGTCCGTCGGCAAGGTCGGCCAGGTCAAGATCATCGGCTTCGACGCCGAACCGCAGACGCTGGAGTACCTGGAGAAGGGCGTCATCGACGTCTGCATCGGCCAGAAACCCTACGAGTTCGGCCGCCGCTCCGTGGAACTGCTCTATCGCATCAAGACCGAGGGGCGCGACAAGGTGCTTTCCGAATTGCCCGACGACCGGGTGATCGACACCGGCGTCGACGTCATCACGCGCGACAACCTGCCGGCCTACAAGGAGAATCTGGCCCGGCTGGGAATCAAGTCGAGTTAACCGTAGTTGCGCAGCGCCCTGCGCGGCTTCCCCCGCACCCGGCGCTTCGCGCGCCTCTCCCTCTCAAGGGAGGGTGAAATCTCCCTGAGGGAGAGGGTTAGGGTGAGGGGACGGCGCGGCAGGCTGCCACGCACTCCACATCATACCCTCTCCCTCCGGGAGAGGGCAGCGCAGGGCGAGGAGAGGGAATATATGCGTACATTCGCTTGGGCCGTCATGCTCGTCCTGGCGGTTTCGTGCCGGGCGGCGGAACCGCCCGGCGGCGCCCTTACCGGCGAACGCTACCGCCTGCTCGTCTCCTCCGACATCGGCGGCAGCGATCCCGACGACATTCAGTCGATGATCCATCTCATGTTCTACGCCGACCTCTTCGACATAGAGGGGCTTGTCGCCTCCCGCCCGGCAAAGGCCGCAAGCGCGACATTCTGAAGTCATCGACGCCTACGCCAGGGACTATCCCAGGCTGGCAGCGAAATCCAAACGCTTTCCCGGCCGGAGGTTCTGCGCGGCCTCGCCAAACAGGGCGCGGTAAACCCCGCGCCGCCGGTGGGATATGCGACGCCCACCGAGGGCCTGCGCTGGATCATCCGCTGCGCAAAACCGGACCGGCGCCCCCTCTACGTGCTCGTGTGGGGCTCGATTACCGACGTCGCCCAGGCGCTGCATGATGATCCTCCATCAAAAAGAAGCTCCGCGTGCATTTCATCGGAGCATGGAATACGAAAATGGATCCGCACGCGCGCAATTACGTCTTCAACCATCACAGGGACCTTTGGTTGATCGAGAACAATACGACGCACGTGGGCATGTACAGCGGCGGCGGGCAGGACGGCGACTGGAGCAACGACGCCTTCCCCTAAAAGTACCTGGCCGGCCACGGATTTGGGCGATCTGTTCATGCAAAAGATGGCGCGGTTGAAGATGGGCGACACGCCGTCGCTCCTCTATCTCATGCGCGGCGACCCGGCCTGCGCGAGCTGCCGCACTGGGGCGGGCAATACCGCTGCACCGACCACGGCCCGAACTATTGGACCGACCCGGTGGAAGTCAACGCCGCCAGGCGCACCGTCAGTCGCTGGCGGGAGGCGTACCTGGGCGACTGGCGCCAGCGTCTTCTCTGGCTGGAGTAGGTGCGCGGCGCGCTGCTCTCAACCCTCTCCTTGGGGAGAGGGCAGGGTGAGGGGACGGCGCGCCAGCAGCTGCCGCACTCCTCATCATACCCTCTCCCTTGGGGAGAGGGCCGGGTGAGGGGGACGGCGCGCCAGCAAGCTGCCGCACTCCACATCATACCCCCTCACGGGAAGAGGGAAGATCGGCAATCATGGCACTCTTTCGGCGTCTGGCCGACTTCCTCGGCCTCCGCAAAAGCATCGTCGGCATGCTCGCCATGGTCGTGCTCGTCGGCATGGGCGAGCACCTGGGCGAGCAATACCTCCCCGTCTACCTGGTCGCCCTGGGCGGAGGTTTCATCTCCGTCGGCTTCCTCAACTTCCTGGACAACCTTCTGGGCGCGCTCTACGCCTTTCCCGGCGGCTACCTCTCGCACCGGCTGGGCTACAAGCGCGCGCTCCTCGTCTTCAATCTCTTCTCCATGCTGGGCTTTCTCGTCGTCATCGTTTTCCCCAGCTGGCAGGCGGTGCTCGTGGGCGCGGTTTTCTTCCTGTCGTGGAGCGCCATCTCGCTGCCGGCGACCATGAGCCTGGTGTCGCAGGTCCTGCCGAAGAACCAACGCACCATGGGCGTCTCGGTACATTCATTGGTGCGACGCATTCCGATGGCGCTGGGACCGGTCATCGGCGGCGCCCTGATTGAAGTCTGGGGCGTCGAGAAAGGCGTGCGGCTGGCCTTCGGCGGCGCGCTTATTCTCGCCGTGGTCGCGGTCGTGTTACAGGAGGCGCTCATCGAGGATCGCCGCGAGTCCCCTGCCGGCGAGGGCGCCGTCAAGAACCCCCTGCGCGTATTGGCCGCCGCCGGACCCAACCTGCGGCGCCTGCTCGTGGCCGACATCCTGGTGCGGTTCTGCGAGCAGATTCCCTACGCCTTCGTCGTCCTCTGGGCGATGGGCACGCCCGACCAACCCGGCCCCGTGGGCGCCCTCCAGTTCAGCGCCCTGCGCAGCGTCGAAATGGCGACCGCCGTGCTCATCTACATCCCCGTCGCCTACTTCGCCGACCGCACGCATAAGAAACCCTTCGTCGTCGCCACCTTCGTCTTCTTCACCCTGTTTCCACTGGTGCTTCTCTTTTCGCGCAGCTTCGAGCTCCTGCTCCTTGCGTTCGTCTTGCGGGGCTTGAAGGAGTTCGGCGAACCGACGCGCAAGGCGCTCATCATGGACCTGGCGCCGGACGGCGCCAAGGCCCAGACCTTCGGCGCCTACTACCTGGTGCGCGACAGCATCGTTTCGATCGCCGCGTTCGCCGGCGGGCCGCTCTGGATGCTCAGCCCCACGGCCAATCTCCTCACCGCCTTCGCCTTCGGCGCGTTGGGCACGCTCTGGTTCGCCGCCCGCGGCCGCAACCTCGCGTAGGGTTCGCACCGCGCACCGCCCCCGCCGCAACAGCGCGTGTGGTGCGTCGGATGCAAGATTCAGATCAAAACATGATTATTCGCGGAAGCGGCGGCGCGCGCGGTCCTTGCTCTTGGAGAGATAGTCCAGCTCCGGAGCCGTCGGCGGGGGCGCGGGCGCGGGAGGCGCGGCGGGTTCCGCCGCGGGAGGCGCGCTTGACGCGGTGGGGGCAGGAGCAAGCGTCGCCGCGGACGGCACGGGTGTTCGCCGGCGCGCCAGCCGCCGCGCCGTCCTCTCGCTCCACGCCGCCCCCCGACGCAGCGCACCGCGCATCGGTGCAAGCATCCCAAATCGCGCCTCGGCGATTTCCAAGAGGAATAGTAAGAGAAAAACTATGAGTAATTGCTGAACGATGGGCGTGGACGATCTGGCCGCCGCAGGCCGCTGGAAAAGCTGCCCCACGTCCAACGCCTCGCGCCCGCCCGACACCGCCGCCAGCTCCGCCAGCGTCCTCCGCCCCGCGCCCGGCTCCCGCGAAGTGAGAAACTCCGGCGACACCGGCATCGACATCGGCCCGATGCGAAACACCCGGTCCCCCGCGCGCACCACGCCGCGATACAGGCCCGGCTCCTCCAGCTTCACCTCTCCCGCCAGCCGATTGGGACCCTCCCAGCGCATGGGCCGCAAGAGGGTGCCGCCGCCCGGGGCAAAAACCGTCAACGACGCCTGCGGCAAGCTCTCGCGCTCCTCGTCGCTGACCTCCATCTCAATGCGCGCCCGATCGCCCTCGTATCGCACGGAAATGGCGAAGCTGTCCTCCACCTGGCTTCCGGCCGCCCAGCGGCAGCTCGACAAGAGCACGTCGCCGAACTGCGGATGCTCGGCGAATGGCCCGGAGGTATCCAGCGCCAGCGCGACCACGCGCCCCAGTTGCCGCTGCCAGAAGGCCAGCACGGGCGCGGCGTCCTCGTCCGCCGTCTGCAGCGCCAGCTCCGCGCCCGGCCGCGCGAACAAAAGGTTGTAATGCGACGAGCTGAAGTCCCGCCAGCGCTGCTCGGGCGCCAGCGCATACGCTCCCGCCCGCACCGCCACGGGCGCCGGCTCCTCCACAAAGCTGCTGCGCGTATAAGTGAGCGTGTCGGCGGTGAAAAACTGCACCAGTTGCGCCGCATCCTCGGTGAAATAGACGCTGCCCCCGCCCCGCGCCGCCACGTCCCGCAGAAACTCCGCGTCCCTGTCCCGCTCGGTACCAAGGCCCACGACGGACACCGTGAGGCCCGCGCCGCGATACTTCTCCAACAGGTTGATGTAG
>JABTUV010000015.1 GCA_015075175.1 bacterium | reverse complement strand
AGGTTTTCGCGTATCGAGAGGACGACATGGACGCGCCCAGGCCGTTTCGAGGCTCTCTCCCCCCGGCCGCATTGGTGGCTAGAACCCACCCTACTGCGTGTGTTACCCTGCCGCCCACTACCTTTGGGACATCGACGCATGGCCTACGCAGACCTGGGTGAATATATCGATCTCCTGCGCGCCCGCGGGATGCTCGTGGACATCTCCGAGCCGGTCTCACAGGACCTGGAGATCACGGAAATCTGCGACCGCACGGTCAAGGCGGGCGGACCGGCGCTCCTGTTCCACAACGTGATCGGGCACACCATGCCCGTGCTCATCAACGCCTTCGGTTCCCGCGAGCGCATGGCGCTGGCCCTCGGCGTACCCGAGCTCTCGGACGCCGCCCGCCGCATCGAGGAACTAGTGCAAGCCAGGCCGCCCAGGAGCTTGAAAGAGGGCTTCGACCTGGCCGCCCGCCTCTCCGAACTGCGCTTCGTCCTTCCCCGCAAGGTCAGTGAGGGCCGCTGCCAGGAAATCGTCGAGCGACAACCGGATCTCAACGCGCTGCCCGTTCTCAAGTGCTGGCCGTTGGACGGTGGTCGCTTCATCACCCTCCCCCTCGTCTTCACCCAGAGTCCCGACGGCGCCCACAAGAACATCGGCATGTATCGCATGCAGGTCTATGACGGACGGACGACCGGCATGCACTGGCATCAACACAAAGTGGGCGCCAGCCACTATGCGCAATATGCGAAACTGGGGCGGCGAATGCCGGTCGCCGCGGTCTTGGGGGGCGATCCGGCGCTCATCTACGCGGCGACCGCCCCGCTGCCGGACGCCGTGGATGAACTCATGTTCGCCGGTTTCTTGCGCCGCCGCGCCCTCGATCTCGTCAAGTGCACCACCAACGACCTGTGGGTCCCAGCCGACGCCGAGATCGTGATCGAGGGCTACGTTGAACCGGGCGAATTGCGCCGCGAAGGTCCCTTCGGCGACCATACCGGCTACTATTCGCTGGAGGACGACTATCCCGTCCTGCACGTCACCGCCCTCACGCGCGCGCGCAACGCCGTCTATCCCACCATCGTGGTGGGCAGGCCCCCCGCCGAGGACGCCTGGCTGGGCAAGACCACCGAGCGGCTCTTTCTGCCCCTCCTGCGCATCAACTTCCCCGAGATCATCGACATGAATCTGCCGGTCGAGGGGGGGTTCCACAATCTCGCCCTGGTGCGCATCCGCAAGAGCCACGCGCCACGCGCGCGCGTCGCCTACGGCCCTCAAAGGGGGCAGATGATGCTGGAGAAGACCATCGTCTGCGACGAAGATCATGACGCAGAACCTGCCGATGCTGTGGTGGGTGGCAACAACGCGCGTTTATCGTCTTCGTCTGGGGACCGATGACGCGTTGATCACCGCCGAATACGTGCGTTTCGGGCAGCAGATGGCATTGACGACTCGAAAGCTGCCCAACGAAGGCCAGACGCAGCCCTGGCTGCCCGACATCGATGGACGAAGAGGTGCGGCGCCGGGTTGACCAACTCTGGGACCGCCTGGGAACTGCCTGCTGTGAGCGCGACGCCCGCCTGCGGGAAGAAGACTGGCCAGAGTCGCGGCGGTGCGCGACATGTTCGGGCATCGCGGGCGCCTACGACCTGCCTAATCACGTACCCGGGGATGTGACGTGCTTCTGGCGGCGGCGCGGTGTGGTGCCTGGCCGGCGTCCTCGCGCCCGCGCCCTCGACCTCTGCGGCGGGACCGGCGATTTCGCCCGCGCCCCGTCGCAGGCCGCGCCCACTGGTCGTCATCGCCGACTTCGCCCCGCCCATGCTGGCCCGCGCCCGCCGCAACTGCCGCACGCTTCGGTCAGCCCACGCCGTGGACGCCTACCCCGCCCCATGCCGGATCAGTGTTTCGACGCCGTCCTCTGCGTTTTGATCGTGCAACGTCGCCGACCTGCTGCGCGCGCTGGCCGGCGTGCGCCGCGTGTCGCGCCCGCGGCGAGTTGCCTGTGCTCAACTACGCCGCGGCCCCGCTACGCTCTCCCTCTACTTCAATACGTCCTGCCCCTCGTCGGCCGCATCATCTCCGGCAACCGCGACGCCTACTTACCTGCCTGAGTCTGCGCGGCGCCATTCCCGCCGCGATCGGATGTTTGCGCATCCGGCCTGCGCGTCACGCCCAGCGACCTGCTGCTCGAATCGCCACCATCACGCTGGCGGAGAAGGCGTGAGCTATGCGCAACGGCTCCTGTCCTGCGTCGCGCCTCGCCGCCACCTGCCTGCTCCTGTTCATCATCGCCGAAGCCGCGGCCCGCATCCTCTGCCCGCCGCCGCCTTCTTCGGCGACGATCCCACCCTTGCCGGCAAGTACTGCCCCATCGCCGCTCTGCGCTATCGCCCGAGATCGACGGCTTCGACGTGCGTGCGTTACAATCTGCCGGGCATGAGGGACGTCGAGCATGCGTCTGAGAAACCGCCCGGCGTCTTCGCACTGTTCTCGGCGACCTCATGGAAGCCGCGCAGGTCGAACTGGAGGAGACGTTTTGCCGGCGGTTGGAGAGGATTCTCGCCGCGCGAAGTGGAAGTGGTCACGGGCTACGCTGGCCTCGGCAGCGCCGAGCAGTGCCTGGAAGGCGGCAGCTAGCCGCTTCCGCGTAACCTGACGGTCGTTCAGGCGTCTCTTCATGAACGACGTTTACGACGCGGCGGTCGCTCGGAGATCGTCTGATGGACGGCGCCGCTGCGCATGATCGCCCAGGACCGCGCCTACGTTTTGCCTGCCGCCCGCCTGAACGCCCCTGCCCTTCCGCCAACGCACCTGCTGGGTGCAGGCTGAAGAGATCGGCGATCCGCATGACTCCTCTGCCGTCCTGCGGCTGGGCGATGCATGACGACGCCGCTTGGGACCGCACGCTGAGGTGTCTCCGAAACCGCAAGGCTGGCGCGCGATGAACGCGGGCTATCTGCTCGTGGTCATCCCGCTGGCGCAGCAGGTCGATCCCACACTGGCGGGGCGCGTCGTCAGTGTGGCGGCTGAGCTGGGCGGACACTGACCTTCCGCGAGCGCCTGGCCGCCTGGACGCGAGGAGGGCATCGACGTGCTGGATCCGCTGCCCGTCTTCCGCAAGCCGAGGCCGAGCTGCTCCACTACTTTCCAACGACGGCCACTGGACCGCCGGCCACGCCTCGCCGCTCGCACTGTGGCGGACTATCTTGGTGGAACGCATGGACAGTTTCCCGCGAGGCTTCGCCCCACCCGTAGAGCGCCAAACCGAGACCGCCCGAAGCGGGCTGCTCGCGTCCAGGCCGTCCTCCTCGATACGCGGCGCGTCATGCCCCGCTGCTTGCTGGTTCAGCGTTGCCACTGATACGTCCGGCGGTGACCACTGGGGACGCCTCGAGGACTATTCTTCCTGATATTGCTCCATCCTCTGACCGGAGTTACTGGTCCGCGATACAGGATGCGGGTCGACAACTCTTGCTGAAACCGGCACTCATTGAAAAATGGGGTGGACCCGTACATACTTGTTAAGAAGAAAACGAGTCCCTCGAGTAGCGGCGCGCTGATAGACCGACTTGAGACGCGAGACAAATCTGCGTCATAAAAATGAGAGGACGGCTACGATGCGCCCACGTTGCATGGGAGTCCGCGTGATTTGCGTCATCGACGGGCGAGCCAAGAACTCACCGCCGACTGTTCCGGCGGTCCCTTCCTTATGGTGGGTAAAACCCACCCTACGAGTACACCCGCAGCGTCTTTTCCACCATGGCGTCCACAGTGAAACGCGCTTGCACGCACGCGCGCCCGGCGCGTCCCATCGCCTGGCGTCGCGGCTTGTCCCCGCTAGTTGCAGACGCGCTCCGCCAGTCCCTCCGGATCGCGCGGCGCGGCCAATAGCCCCGTCTCCCCATCCACCACCGCCTCGGGGATGCCCCCCGCCGTCGTTGCTACCACCGGCAGGCGCATCGCCATCGCGTCCAAAATCGACGTGCACAGTCCTTCCAGGTGCGAAGACAGCACGAACAAATCCGCCGCCGCCAGTAGGTCGGCACGTCCTGCCGATAGCCGAGCAGCCACCGCGTCCCCCAGGTGCAGCTCCTCACATTGACGCGCCAGCGCCTCCCGCAGCCCTCTCCCGCGATCAGGAGCCGGGCGCGGAACTGCTGCCACACGCGCGGCATGGCGGACAGGAGATACGCATGGCCCTTGTGGTCCGTCAACGCCGCCACGCTCACTAGCAGTGGATCAACCCCCGCCATTGAGAATTCGCGGCGAACGGCGGCCGCATCCGTGGCTGTCTCGAAGCGCGACAGGTCGATGCCGGAATGGACGGTCTCGGCCAGTTCGGGCGGAATCCCGCAGGAGATCAAAACCTGCCGGATGCCCTCCGACACGCACAGAATGCGATGCACGTGGCGCGTGTACTTGAGACGACCTGGTCCGCGTCCGATGGGAAAGTCCACCGCAGCAAATGACTTGATCCCGTGCCGGAACGGAACGCTAGTTGGCCCAGTCCCAATGGCGCGTCCCAGTAGGTGGAGCACGTCGGCGCGGGAATCGTCCACGATGCGACGAATCGCGCGTGCCATGGACGAACTCCCTACGCATGGGAACCCTCGTGAATTAAGAGGTCTTCTCTGCTTGCGCCCTCGCGCCGCGCCCGGCGGCACATGAAGACGTTGCTCACGCCCTGAGCGCTGGCCTGGAGCGCGTAAACGTCGTTCATCGTGAGCCCCGGAGCCTGATCCTGCAAATGACGTTGTTCGACCGGCACCTCCGCGGGCTCGATGCGGATTTTCTGAAGGCCGCCAATGGCCACCAGTGATTCCTTGGCGCCGGTTTCCATGCCTTTGACCAGCGCCGACATCGCCACAAGACTGGAGACGCCGAGGATGATGCCCAACATCGTGAGCAGCGAACGGAACTTGTGCGACCAGATTTCCTTCAGCCCGACGACGATTGCGTTCCAAAAGTTCATGATGACCCGCCTGCGGCCACGGGTTGGGTTGGCCGCTTCAGTCCGGCCAGCGTTTCGTCCACTGTATCGGCGATCTTGCCATCGCGGATTTCAATGCGCCGCGGAGTGATGGCGGCAATTTCCGGATCATGCGTGACGAGGATGATCGTGCGCCCTTCGGTGCTGAGCTTGCGGAACAACTGCAGGATCAGTTCGCCGGTATGCGAATCAAGATTTCCGGTGGGCTCGTCCGCAAAAATGATCTTGGGATCATTCACCAGCGCCCGGGCAATGGCCACGCGCTGGCGCTGCCCGCCTGAAAGTTCGTTCGGACGATGATGCATCCGGTCTCCCAGGCCCACGGCCTCCAGCGCCGCCTGCGCACGGTTCAGCCGTTCGGTGCGGCCGATGCCGGCGTAGATCAGCGGCAACTCGACATTGTGAAGGGCGTTTGAGCGCGGCAGGAGGTTGAAGGTCTGAAAAACAAAACCGATCTCGCGATTGCGGATCTCGGCCAGTTCGTCGTCGCTCATCGTTGCCACATTCTTGCCCGTGAAGTCATAGCGCCCGCTCGTGGGAGTGTCCAGGCACCCCAGCATGTTCATGAGCGTGGACTTTCCGCTTCCGGAGGGCCCGACCATCGCGATCACCTCCCCTCGCCGGACGGTAAGGCTGTAATCATGAACCACCGGGCGGCCGGGCAGATAACTGAATCCGACGTGTCTGAATTCAATCTTGTCCCGAAACGGCGGCATGGGAACCGCGTCGGGAGCATCCTCGACGTCCGGCCGGTCGGCCAAGAGCTCGAACACGCGCTCGCCCCCCACCAACCCCGCCATCAGCGCGTTGTACGCCTTGGAGAGCTGCTTGGCGGGCTGGTAGAGCAACGCCAGGCCCGCCATGAACTGCAGGAATTCGCTGCCCTCGATGCGGCGCGTATTGACGAACCAGCCGCCCAGAAGCAGCGTCCCCCCCAGCGCCAGCGCGCCCAGAAACTCGATCACCGGGCTGCTGGCCGAGCGCGCCCGCGCCGACTTCATCAACATGCGGAAAACCTTGCGGCTCGCCTCGGTGAAACGGCGCACCTCATACTCCTCCATGCCGAACGCCTTGACCACGCGGATGCCCGAGTAGGCCTCCTGCTGCACCGCGTTAATGTCGGCGAGATGGCCCTGGGCGGCGCGGCGCGCCGACTTGACGCGCCGCCCGAACTGCGCGATCACCCATCCCGTCACCGGCGTAACCAAGAGCGCCAGTACCGTCAAGCGCGCGTCGATCCCGAACAGGACCGTCAGAATCCCCAGCATGGTCAGCGGCTCCTGCACCACCTTGCCCACCACGTCAAAGGTCGAGGAGCGCAACAGCTGGATGTCGTTGGCGATGTAGCTCATCAGCTCGCCCACGCTCTGGCGATGAAAACGCAGGAGCGAGAACGAGCATATGTGCTGGAACACGTCCAGCCGCAGGTCCATCTCGACTTTGTTGCCGACCCAGGCGGTGAGATACTCGTTGAGAAAAGTGAAATATCCCTTCAGGCCCATCAGAACTATGATAAGAAAGGCGATCATGACCAGCGCGGCGTAGTCGGAGCCGTGGCGGGCGCGATAATCGCCCACCCAGGCGTACACGCGGGACAGAAGGCGATCGTTCCAGCTGGGCGCGCCCTCTTCGGTATCGGTCGCGGAGCGTGCCTTGGTGATCTGCGAGAAGGCCTCCGCGGCGGGAAGAATCTCGGGCATGGGCAGGCCCAGTTCGGCGCTGATGCGCCCCGCCATGCCCGCCAATTGCTCGCGGCTCCTCGCCGCCAGGCTGGCGCGCAACTCCATCTCGCCCGAAGCGGGTCCGGGAAACGCCAGGCAGGTCGTCACCTGCCGATACTGTGAGATGGCCGCGCCCAGCTCCGCCGCCCGCTCCGCCGGCGCCCGCCACACCACCACTCCCGCGTTGGTCTTGGGCGCGAACAGTACGTCCAGCACCGGTTTGAGCAGGAGCAGCGTCCCCGCCGCCAAGACGGCGACCATGGCCATGCACACGAACGCCGACGCCAACCGGAATTTGTAGCGCCAAAGGTAGGGAAAGAGCCGCCGCACGATCCACAGCGGAGGGACCTGCCTCACCGCGTCCACCCCCGCAGGATCATGGCGTAGCGCGCGCGGAAAAACAGCCCCCGCGCGCTCCGGGTGCGATAGTCCATCGCCTTCGCCAGCCGTCTCCAGTAGAGTTTCTCGCGTCCCCGCCAAGCCGGAACGCGCTCACAATAGTATCTGAAAAACCTGTACACGTCCACCGCGCGCGGGGAAAGCCGCGTCATCGAGCGATACAGTTGCAGGAGGTTGTGCAGCCGCAGCACGTCCGGCACGCGTGAGAGAAAGCGGCCGTGATCCAGGTCGATGAGATAAAACCGGTCCGCCTCGTCCAGTCGGATGTGCAGGGCGGAGAGATCGTCGTGCACGAAACCCTTCTCGTGCAGGTCGGCCACGAACTCGGCCAGACGCCGCAGGAACTGGCGCGGCACGAACCCTTTTGAGTTCAAAAGGGTGGCGCCCGACTCAGTACGACGTTTGCGGAGGACCTCGACCAGGTGCCCTTGAGGTCCGACTTCGGTGAGAACCAGAAAGGCGTCGCCCGCCTGTTCGGCGTAGGCCGCGAGCCGCGGCACGGGCAACCCGCGCGCATGAGCGGCCTCCGTAATCAGGCGCTCGCGCCGGCCCTTGCTGGTGGGCACGAACCGCCTCCACCAGCGGCGGGGGCGATAGCGTTTGAAGTAAAAAACCTGCCCGCCGCGCGGCACGCGATACACCAGGCGCCCGGGCGCCGCCTTCACGCACTGCGCCCCCGGCAGGCCCGCAAGCGTCGCCTCGCTCCACGGCGCCAGCCCGGACAGGACGGACTCATAGTCGGGATCGATCAAAGAATAGCTCACCGCTTCGCCGCGAACCGGTAACGCCGGCGTCCCGCCGGCTCGCGTGTCGGCATCCTGCCGACACGCTTCAAGAGAACAAGGGACAGGCGCCGATTTCCGAAGATGCCTTCTTGCCTTGGACGGTCGCGTAGCGCCGGAAATCGGCGCCTGTCCCTCGCGGCGCCCCTACAACACGCCCTTGGTGGACGGCACGTCTCCGCCCCCCGTCAGGGCGACCGCCATGCGCAGCGACCTCGCTACCGACTTGAACACCGCCTCCAGGATATGATGCTGGTTGTTGCCGTAGGCCAGGTTGACGTGCAAGGTAATTTTCGCGTTGGAAACGAACGCGCGGAAAAACTCCTCCGCCAGCTCGGTGTCGAAATTGCCGACCGTGCTCGTGGCCGTCTTGACGTGATAAATGAGATTGCTGCGCCCGCAGAGGTCCACGGCGGAATGGGCCAGCGCCTCTTCCATCGGCACGCTGGCGTAACCATAGCGTTGGATGCCGCGCATCTCGCCCAGCGCTTGCGAAAAGGCCTGTCCCAAGACGATCCCCACGTCCTCGACGGTGTGGTGGGCGTCGATCTCGATGTCGCCCCTGGCCTCGATCTCCAGGTCGATGCCGCTGTGGCGCGAAAGTTGCTCCAGCATGTGGTCGAAGAAGGGCACGCCGGTGGTAACGGCGTACTTGCCCTCGCCGTCCAGGTTGAGCTTGAGGCGGATCTCGGTCTCGCGGGTCTTGCGGCTCTTTTCCGCCACGCGATGGCTCTTCTTCATGCCCTCACCCTCGTGGATGCCAGGATCTCGGCGGCGGCCGCCAGCAGCCGGTCGTTGTGCTCGGCGGCGCCGATGGTGATGCGCACGCCGTGATTCATGCCGGGCCGCGAAAAGTAACGATACAAAAGCCCCCGCTCGCGCAGGCGGACGAACAGATCCCGCCCCGATATTGCGGGATGGGAGGCAAAGACAAAATTGGCCTGGCTCTCGGGGACGTGAAACCCCAGCGCCATAAGCCCCTCCCGCACCCGCCGCCGCTCGGAACGCAGAAACGACACGTTTCCGGAGAAATACTCCTGATCCTCCAACGCGGCGACGGCGATGGCCTGCGCCAGACAATCGACGTTATACGAATCGCGCACCTTGTCCATGCCCTCAAGAACCGCCGGGCTGCCCAGCGCGAAACCCACGCGCAAACCCGCCAGCGAGTACGACTTGGAAAGCGTGCGCGCAATCACAAGATTCTCATAGTGCGACAGAAGCGGCAGGGCGTTTGCGTCGGCGAAATCGACGTAAGCCTCGTCGACCACGACCACCCCGCGCCCAAGATTCGCGCGGCAGATGCGGGCGATGTAATCGTTGGGCCAGGAGCGTCCCGCGGGCGGATTGGGCGACGCTAGCAGTACCAGCCGCGCCGGCGCTTGATCGAGCTCTTCCGGCAGGCTGAAGTCCGGCCCGCAGGGGAGCGGCGCGGGCACGCCGTCAAAAAGGCGCGTGAGCGTGTCGTAAAGAATGTAACTCGGCTCGGTGAAAACCACGCGCTCTCCCGGCTCCAATACCGCGCGAAAGAGCATGGCGAGAATCTCGTCCGAGCCGTTGCCGGCGAGAATATTCTCGGCGGGAAGCCCCCAGACGCGGCCCGCCGCCTCGCGCAAAGCGCGCGAAGTCGGCTCGGGATAGATGCGCAGCCGCCCCGTATCCCAGCCCTGCAGCAGTTCGCGCACGCGCGGACTGGGCGGGAAGGGATTTTCGTTGGTGTTCAGCTTGACCTCGCCCGGCCGCGGCTGCTCGCCCGGCACGTAGCCCTCCGCCGCATCCACCGACCGCCGCAGGTAGGCATTCACGACCGTCCCCTCACCCAACCCTCTCCCCAGAGAGAGGGCTTGTCGAAGTCCTGATGCGGATGGAGGCGGCATGCGCGGACAGGCACTCCTCTTCCGCCAGCCGGATGGTCGCCTCGGCGAGCGAGGCCAGCCCCTCGCGGTCGAATTCCAAGATGCTGGTACTCTTCATAAACACGTCCGTCGAGAGCGGACCGGAGAAGCGGGCGCTGCCGTTGGTCGGCAGCACGTGGTTGGGTCCGGCCAGGTAGTCGCCCAGTGGCTCCGGCGTCCATGCGCCCAAGAACACCGCTCCCGCGCATCGCACCCGGGGCAGCCACTCGCGGGGATGCTCCAGCATCAATTCCAGATGCTCGGGCGCGAACTGGTTGGCCAGATCGAAGGCCTCCTCCAGCGAGTCGGTGTGAATGGCCAGCCCGTACCTGTCCATCGAGCTGCGCGCCAGCGACTGCCGCGACAGATGCGCCAGTTGCTTGTCCACTTCGGCCATGACCTGGTCGAGCAGCGCGCCGTCCGGTGAGATCACCACGCAGCCGTTGTCGCCGGCGTGCTCGGCCTGGGCCAGAAGGTCGGCGGCCACGAAGGCAGGATGGGCGGAGGCGTCGGCGATCACCAGCACTTCGCTCGGACCGGCCAAAGAGTCGATGCGCACGTCCCCGCACACCAGGCGCTTGGCTTCCGTCACGTAGCTGTTGCCGGGGCCGGCGATCACGTCCACGCGCGGAACGCTCTCAGTACCATAGGCCATCGCCGCGATGGCCTGCGCCCCGCCGATGCGAAAGACCTTGCGGATGTGCAGAATCGAGCAGCAGGCCAGAATCGCCGGATGCACGCCCCCGCCCAGCTTCTGCTGCGGCGGGGTGCACACGACAATCTCCTCGCAGCCGGCGACCAGGGCGGGCACGGCGCACATGAGGAGCGTGGAAAAGAGCGGGGCGGTTCCCCCCGGAGCATAAACGCCCGCGCGCGCCAGCGGCTTCCAGTCCGTCCCTACGCGCCCTCCCGCCTCTTTGAGTTCAAATGACCTGGGCTTGGCGGCCTCGTGGAAGCGCCGGATGCGCGTGATCGCCAGTTCGATGGCGGCCCGCAGCGGGCGCGAGATGATCTTCTCCGCCTGGGACAGCATCTCGGGGGGGACCGCCAGGCCGTCGGCGAGGTCCACTTGGTCGAACTCGCGGCTGTAGGCGACCAGGGCCGCGTCGCCGGTCAGTTTCACCGTCTGCACGATCTCCGCCGCCCGCTCGCGCACCGCGGCGGCGTCCGCGTTGCGTTCGGCGAACAGCTTGACAATCTCCTGCCGGCTCTCCCGCGCCGCCAATCGTCTCATGGTTCAACCACCTCCACGAGCTAACTTTAGCACATGAGTCTGGCGCGCAGAACGGGAAAGTTGCCGCAACCGCGGTAAAATAAGGGCATGAAAGAGTACTATCGACCGGACGACGCCCGCCGTCGCGCACTCGAGCAACGCATCGAGGAGATGCGCGCGCAGCATCGCCCCATCGACGAGAATTTCAGAATCATCCGCGAGACCGCCCCGGAAGAGCTGGCCCGTGTCGTCCGCACGTGGATGCTCAAGAGAAGATAGCCCCAGAGACCTATGAGACCTATGGGACCTGGGACGCGGCGCATGACATCCGGGCGACTTGTCCATAGGTCCCACCCGTCCCATCCTTCTCCCCACCACCAGCCTGTAAAACCCCTACGCCCGCCGGCCGCCGTCCAGCCGTTGCGCGACCGGCAAGAGCCACGCCGGCGTCTTGTTAGGCAGGATCATTCCGCGCACGATGCTCGACGACGCGCAGTCCCGCCTGCCGGAACAGGTTTTCCGTGAACGTTCTCCCAGAGCGGGCGCCCCATTCGACGCCTCGTGAGCGAAAACAGCGCCATGCGCGGGGTTGTTACGGTTGGGTTCGTGGGCGATCACGCAGCAGCGTGAGACCCGTGCCATCTCGCGCAGTACCGCGGCCGGATCGGGGCAATGGTGCAGGAGGCTCTGGCACAGGACGACAGGAAAGGCCCCGTCAGGGAAGGGCAGCGCCTCCGCCCGCGCCTGGATCCGACCGGTGGTCGGGTTGTGGGCGAGCATCTCGCGCGAGAAGTCCACCCCGACGACGGGCAGGCGGCGCGCCAGCGCCCGCGTCAGAAAGCCGTTCCCGCAGCCCACTTCCAGGACCGGCCCCTCTTGGAGATGGGGCAGAATGGCGGCCAGGACGCCCTCCGCGAAGGCTAGGACGACCGGATGGTCGGCCGGCCGGCGTTCCTCGATGGATTCCCAGTAGCGGCTTTGTCGGTCAGGCTGAGGCGGCATCCCGGCGTCGCATTGATCGCGCGAACGTTACATGGTATGTCTGGAGACTGATTCGGCGCATTCGAGACTATAGGGAGCCCCTCGCTTCGTGGCAACCATTAAAGACATCGCCAAGGCCGCCAAGGTCTCCGTCGGCACGGTTTCGACCATCCTGCGCGACCTACCCAGCCCCTTGATTACCGACAAGACGCGTCGGCGCGTCAAGGCCCTGGCGGAGGAACTGGGCTACCGGCCCAATCCCATGGCCCAGTCGCTGCGCAGCCGCCGCACCCACACCATCGGCATGATCGTACCCAACATGCACGGCTTCTTCATGGCCGAACGGTTGGACGAGATCGAGCGCTACTTCTCTGACCAGGGGTTCTTTCTGCTTACCGCCTGTTCCTACGCGGACGCCGAACGCGAGTTGAAGCTGCTGGACCAGTTGGGGCGGGGCCGCTGCGACGGATTGTTGATCTGGCCGACGGGGGCCTTGGTCGGCCCGAACGTGGACGCCCTCCGCGCGCTGGAGGTCCCTTTCGTCTTGCTCAACGGCCCCGCCGACTCGCCCTTTCCCGGCTCGCACGAGAACCGTCGCAAGGCCGTGGGGATGATGGTGGACCACTTGGTCTCGCGGGGCCGGCGGCGGCTGCAACTCCAGGTGATGGGGCCTGAGCATCCCGAGAACTTCCGCGCGCGCGAGCGGCGGCAGGCCTTTCTGGACGCGCTCCTGGCCCGGCATCTGCCCCAACTGGAGCCGGCCGTCGTCAGCTGGGACCGCAGCGGCCAGGACGGTTTGCGCCACGCCCAGCTGATCGCCGCCATGCCCGAGCGCCCCGACGCCGTAATGTGCGGGACCGACATGGCCGCGCTTGAGCTGATCGACGCTCTGGATCGCGCCGGTCTGCGCGTCCCCGGCGATTTGAGCGTGGTCGGTTGGGGCAATCTCCCCACTTCCGCCTACGCGCGTGTTCCCCTGACTACCCTGGAAACGGGCCTCTCCATGATCTCCCGCAAGAGCGCCGAGACGCTGCATCTCCTGATTCAGTGCAAGGTGAAAAAGCAGAAGCCTCCCCGCTTCGCCTCCTACCAGGTCGATCCCGAACTGCTGATCCGCGCCTCGGGCTGACCCCTCTGGACTGCGGCAGCTTGCTGCCGCGCCCCGACAGGGGCGTGGGTGCGCGGTGCGCACGCCACGAGCGGGCGGTCCGGTGCGCGGTGCGCACCCTACTTGGACTCCTTCACGAGGCGGCGGACCATAGGGGTGACCAGCCCCGGCAAGAGGCGCTCGGCGACTTCGGGGAACGTGCGTTCGGCCACCTTCTTCACGTTGGCGGCGGTCTCCTGGCCGACCTTGGCGACGATGTCCTTGCCCGCCGAGACGATGATGCGGCTGGTGAACTCGTTCATGCGGCCTTCCAGTTCGCGCTCGACCAGGCGCCCGACCAGCTCGGGCAGGTCCTCTTCCTCCATGCGGCGGGCGACCTCATCGCTCTTGGCCTCGACGATGCCGGAGGCGACGCGCGAGACCGCCTCCTCGGCGACTTCACCGAAGACGGACAGGCCCGTCTCGCGCACCAGTTCGGCCAGGCGCTGGCGGCTCTCCTCGTTGATGGCCTCCTCCAGGCGGCTGCGCATGGCCTCCCGGGCGCGCGCCTCCAGGACTTCGGCGATGCCCGCCGCCAGGTCCTCGACCATCTCCTGCGCCTTCTCCTCCAGGAGCCGGCGGAAGGAAGTCGCCAGCGTCTCCTCGACGTAGCGGGTGATCATCTCGCGGGCGCGGGCGTCGGCCTCGCGCTGGGCGGCGGCGGCGCGGGCCAGTTCGCCTACCTTGCGCACCAGCGTCTCCGCCGAACAGGGCACGACCAGATAGTCCATCGCGCCGGACAGGCTCTCGCCCTCGCGCGCGCGCAGTGTCTCCTCAGGGATGAGCAGACCGATGGCCGCCCGCCACGCGCGCCGGTCTCCCCGCAGTCTCGCCACCACCTCGCGCCCCCCGTCCCCGGACAGGTCCGCCTGCGCCAGCACCACGTCCAGCTCGGTTCCTCCGGCAGGTGAAGGGTGCGACCGCGTGCGCCACCAGCACCTGGTAGCCGGCGCCGGTCAATTGCCGGCGAAACAGGTCGGCGCGCGCGGTTGACTCGTCGATGAGTAGAACAGTTTCACCGGCCATGCGATGCACTCGATTCTTTCATGGTTGGGCGCCGGGCGCGGGCAGGCCCACTTCGGCCAGGCGCGCGGCGGTGAGCGGTGAGCGCTCGGCGGAGAGCGTCGCGGCGTGCAGCCGGGCGTAGGCGGTCGTCGCCTTGCGGGTTCCCAGCCGTTGATGCAATTGCCCGCGGAGGTCGGCCGCCAAGGCCGCCAGCGCCCGCTCCGTTTCCTCCAGCACCGCGTTCTCCGCCTGCCCGCCGCAGAACCGCTCCCACCACCGCGCCAACGGCTGGGCGGAGAGGTGCCGCGAGTTGACCACAACCAGGTCGGCCAGGGGATAGCGCGACACCAGCTCGGACCAACGCCGCGGCAGCCAGGATTCGTCCGGGGCCGCCTCGCCTTCGAAGGTCTTCTCCAGCAGTCGATTGCAGAAGAGCGCCAGTGCCTCCGGTCCTGTGCTCGGGGTCTTCTCCTCCTCGCCGGAACGAAAGGGCAGCCAGCTGCGCGCCGGCCGACCGTTGCCATTGGTCGCGGGGTCAGGCTCCAGCCGGAGGGCGGGCCGTGAGTCGTCCACGACCTCGGCGCACGCGCGAACCAATTCCGCCGCAAGCAGTTGATCCAGGGCCACCAATACCTGCCAGTAGCCGAGGCCGGTGAGCGCGACCAGGTCGGCGGCGCGGCGCCGCCCGTTGACGGCCGCCAGCACGCGCCAGGACAACGGCGACAGTTGCGCGTGGTGGAAGGAGCGGTCGGCGATGCTCTCGGTTGCAAACAGGGCCGTCTCAAGATGGGGATGGCGGGCCAGGAGCTCGGAGCAGGCGGCGATCAGTTCCTGGCAGCGGGCCAACACGCCTTCGGCCGGCGCGTCCAGGCGGAGCGGGTCGGGGACGTCGCCGACCTCGGCGGAGAAGCGGAACGCGCCGTCGCGGTTGCGAGTCAGAAGCAGCAGCTCGTCATCCAGAGCCGCGGCGAGCACGGCCGGCAGGCACTCCCGCAGGAGGTCGTCGCGGGTCGAGGCGAGTCGCCGCAGCGCCTCGGAGGTGTGGCCTTCGGTTTCGTCCAACAAGTGGTAATAATCAACGCGGTCGATGACGCCGGCTCCCAGGAGGCCGCGTCCCAGCCAAGCAAAATCCTGGAAGTGCTCCAGGAACGCCAGCCGTCCCGAGTCGAACAAGAGACGGTGGCTGCCGCCGGCGCAGTCGATGGCCAGCGTCCCGGACTGCCGGCGGTCCCGGACGTACTTGAGAATGTCTTCGAAGGGGAAGGCCCCCAGGTTGCCCTCTAGGATCATGCGTCTTCTCGCCCGACTTCGGCCGCGCCGTGTCTGGGTGGTTCGCCCCCCGACGCGCGGAAAGTGTGAGTAACCTTCTGAACGATCAAAGCTTACCGCTGGCAGGGAGACAAATCAAGGCAGGCGGAAGGGAAAGTTGGGCGACATCACGGCTTCCGGCATGAGATGGTAGGGTGCGCACCGCGCACCGACATTGCCACCTTGCTGTCATTTCGACCGCAGTTGTGCGGCCGCTGTCATTTCGACCGCAGTTGTGCGGCCGCTGTCATTTCGACCGCAGGGAGAAATCTTTGTCGGCGTATCCGGGTGCGGCGCCATGCGCAACACAAGATTTCTCCCTGCGGTCGAAAGGACAATAGGGGGCGGCGTCCCCGCTTCCACTTCACTGCCCTCGTCTCAGGCGCCCAGGGTACGTCGTTGAGAGAAATGCGATCAGGCGTAGCCATCGGGATGAGCCTGCTTCCAAGCCCAAGCGTCCGCGATCATGGCCTCCAGTTCGGGAAAGCGCGGTTTCCAGCCCAAAACTTGGCGCGCGCGCTTCGAGCCGGCCACGAGGCGTGGCGGATCGCCCGGCCGACGTCCCGCCACCACCGCCGGAATGGCGCGCCCGGTCACGCGCCGCGCCGTCTCCAGCACTTCGCGCACCGAGTAACCCGCGCCATTGCCGAGGTTAAACACTCCACCGTTGACAAGGGGAGATGGGGGAGATTGACCCTTGGCAAGATACTCCACCGCCCGCACGTGCGCGTCCGCCAGGTCGCTGACGTGGATGTAGTCGCGGATGGCGGTTCCGTCGGGCGTGTCGTAGTCGTCGCCGTAGATGGAGAGTTGTTCCCGCCGCCCCAGCGCCACCTCCAGGACCAAGGGAATGAGGTGGGTTTCGGGGCGGTGGTCTTCGCCCAGGTCCTGCCAGGCGCCGGCGGCGTTGAAATAGCGCAGAGAGACCGCCTGGAAGCCGTAGGCCCTTTGGAAGGCGGTGAGGATTTTCTCGAAGGCGAGTTTGCTGTCGCCGTAGGGGTTGGTGGGCACGGTGGGATCGTCTTCTACTACGGGGATGCGCGCGGGGTCGCCGTATACCGCGGCGGTGGAAGAGAAGAGGATGCGGCGGCAATCGAGTGCGGCCATGGCTTCCAGGAGATGGAGTCCCCCCAAGACGTTGTTCTTGAAGTAGCGGCCGGGATGCTGGACCGATTCGCCCACCAGCGAATAAGCGGCGAAGTGGACGACCGCCTCGGGACGGAACTCCCGCAGGGGGAGGGCAAGCGAATCGGGCTGCCGCAGGTCGGCCTGGTAAAAGGGGACGCCTGGGGGAACGGCGGCGCGGTAGCCTTTTTCCAGGTTGTCCAGAACCGCCACGGTACAACCGGCGGCGAGGAGTTTGTGGGCGGTGATGGCGCCGATGTAGCCCGCTCCGCCGGTCACCAAGACGCGCATGTCAGCGGGGAGGGTCGCTTTCGAGGCTTTCGGCGTGGCGGCGATGCTGTTCGTCCCACATCTGTTTGAACTCCTTGACGGGTTGCCAGACCCAGACTGCAAAGACGACAAAGCCGACCAGCCAGGGTCCCCAGAAGACGAGATCGATGTTCATGGCCCGCTCCCGCGAGTGTTGGGATGAGGCTAGCGGGAGCGGTCGGGGAAATCAACCGTGTCATGGGGAGTGCGGCGGTTGACACCCGTGTCGGCCTTGCCTAACACTAAGCGTGCACGAAGCCGACGCGAAAGGCCTGCGATGAGATACCCTGTTTACATTGCCCTGCGCTACTTTCTGCCGCGGCGGGCCTCGGCGTTGATCGCCGTCATCAGCCTCATCAGCATGACCGGCATCGGATTGGGTGTGTGGGCGTTTCTCGTGGTCATCAGCGTGCAGTCGGGCATGGAGGACCAGCTGCGCAGCCAACTGTTGGGGGTGCAGGCGCATCTGAACATCACCGAGCGGCAGGGCGTGCGCGACTACGGCAAGGTTGTGGAGGTCGTCCGGCAGTCGCCGTACGTCTCGGGCGCGGCGCCCGCGTTTCTGGCGCTGGGGTTGCTCATGTCCGACAACGGGCGCCAGTCCATCGTGGAAATCCAGGGCATCGACCCGGAGTCGTCGCCGACGGTAATGGACATCAGCCGGTATCTGCGCATCGGCGCTCTGTCTGATCTCTCCCCCAACTCTCCCCCCTCGACAGCGGCGGCCGGGGGGGATTCCACCGCAGACGAAGCCGAGCTGGTCGGCGTGGAGGAACTGGAGCCGACCGTGCCGCCCATCTTCATCGGCCAGGAGATGGCCAAAGAGGTGTTTCGCCTGTACGTGTCCGCGCACGCGGACGAGGCGCGCGAGACCGAACTGCTGCAAACCGCCCTGGATCGTCGCGTGGACATCATGGTCCCCATGCTGGGCCAGAGCCTTTCGCGCAGCGAGCCGGAGCATGAACGCTTCGTCATCAAGGGCATCGTGCGCACCGGCTATTACAGCTTCGACAGCAGCCTGGTGTTGATGCACATCAGCGAGGCGCAACGTCTGTTTCATCGCGGCGACGTGGTGGAGCGGGTGATCGTCAAGCTGAAAGAACCCTCGGTCGAGAACACCTGGCGGGCCAAGGAGGACTTGGACGAGCGGTTGGAGAGGGCCTTTCCCGACCGGTTTCTGGTGGTCGAGACGTGGATGCAGCAGAACCGGGTGCTTACGGAGGCGCTGGGGCTGGAGAAGAAGGTGATGGCGGGCATCCTGGCGGTCATCATCCTGGTAGCGACGTTCAGCGTAGCCAGCACGCTGGTGATGATGATCCTGACCAAGCGGCGGGACATCGGCATCCTGCGGGCCATGGGGGCGTCGCGGCGGGGCGTCTTGTCCGTGTTCGTGTGCCTGGGCCTGGTACTCTGCTCGGTCGGCGTGTTGACGGGCTGCGTTTTGGGGTACGTGACCTGCCGACTAATCGAAATACTCGAGATTCAGATTCCCGGCGGGGGAGACATTTATTATGCGAAAACTCTGCCGGTACAGATGCACTGGGAGTTTTTTGCGTTTGTAATATTATTTACGTTTGGGGTGGGACTCCTGTGCAGCCTGGTTCCGGCGCTGATGGCGGCGCGACTGGTTCCCGTGGAGGCCATTCGGCATGAGTGAGAACCGGAAGCAAATCCTTTTAGGAAAAGGACTTACCAAGCGCTATCCGACTCCGGCGGGAACGTTGACGGTGTTTGAAAACCTGGACTTCAGCGTTGCAGAAGGGGAGTTTATCAGCATCGTCGGCCCCTCGGGAGTTGGCAAGAGCACGCTCCTGCACATCCTGGGCTGCCTGGATCGGGCGACGGAGGGTACGCTCCAACTGGACGGAGTGGAGGTGGGAAGGCTGGACGAGAGCCGGATGACGCAGGTGCGCAATCGGGCGTTCGGGTTCGTGTTCCAGTTTCACCATCTCCTGTCGGAGTTCACGAGCGAAGAAAACGTGATGATGCCGGCATTGGTCGGGGGGACTTCGCGGGGAGAGGCGCGGGAGCGGGCGCGGGCGCTCCTGGAGCAGATGGGAGTGGGGGAACGCGGCCATCACTATCCGGCGCAACTGTCGGGGGGCGAGCAGCAGCGCGTGGCCATCGCGCGGGCGCTGATCAACCAGCCGCGCGTGCTTTTTCTGGACGAGCCGACGGGCAACCTGGACGAGGCGACCGGCCAGCGCGTTTTCGACGTACTGCGCGCGCGCCGGGAAGCGCTGGGCGTGGCGACCGTGCTTGTCACCCACAACCCGGGCCTGGCCCGCACCGCCCATCGCCTGCTGGAATTGTCCCACGGAGGCTTGCGGCCCGTAGGAGATGCGAGTAATCTATAGGTTCACGACTGCGAGTGGGAGAAATGATGCAAATCTACCTGGACGGCAAGTTCTACTCGAAGGAGGAGGCGAAGATCTCCGTCTTCGACCACGGATTTCTCTATGGCGACGGGGTTTTTGAGGGTCTGCGGGTTTACAGCGGGCGTATCTTCCGGCTGCAGCAGCACCTGGCTCGGCTGTATCGCTCGGCGCGCGGGATCATGCTGGAGATTCCCCTGGACGCGGGGGCGATGGCGGAGGTCGTCCGCGAGACGGTGCGCCGCAACGGGCTTTTGGACGCGTACATCCGGCTGGTGGTGTCGCGGGGACCGGGGGACCTGGGACTGAACCCCGTCGTTTGCCCGAAACCGACGGTTATCTGCATTGTGGACAAGTTGACGCTTTGGCCCAGGGAGTTGTACGAGCGGGGCATCCGGGTCGCCACGGCGGCCACGCGCCGCAACAGCCCGGACGCCCTGGACCCCTCGATCAAGTCGCTGAACTATCTCAACAACGTCCTGGCGCGGCTGGAGGCCAATCGGCAGGGCATGGGCGAGGTGCTCATGCTCAACGCGCAGGGTTACGTGTGCGAAGGCAGCGCGGACAACGTTTTTCTGGTGGTGGGAGGAGAGTTGTGGACGCCGCCGGTCGCCGCAGGCGCCCTGGAGGGGATTACCCGCAACGCCGTGATGGAGCTGGCAGCGGCCGAGGGGATCGTCGCGCGCGAGATGTTCTTCAACCGGCAGCAGGTTTATACGGCGGATGAGTGTTTCCTGACGGGGACGGGGGCGGAGATCGTGCCGGTTGTGGAGGCGGACGGGAGAAGGATCGCCGACGGCGCGCCGGGACCGATCACGAAGCGGCTGACGGAGGCCTTCCACCGCCTGACGCGGACGGAGGGGGAGCCGGTGCTGGTGGAGGAGCCGCGCGCGGCCAAGACAGGGTCGTAGCGCGCAGGGAGAAAGGATTGGGGAGCACCCTTTAGAGTACTAAAGGGTGGCACCCATTGAGTAATGAACAGAGCAAGGGGAAGAAACTGATGCCGCCGATGATGTGCGATTTCTGCAAGAGCCGGCCGGCGCGGGCGCGGGTGACGCAGCGCGAGGACAACGGCGAGTTGACGCGCTTCTACGCCTGCCGCGAGTGCGCCAACGCGCTGAGTTACGGCGTGATCTCGATTGCGTCGGCGATGGAGAGCGGGGCCAAGGTGCAGGCGGCGCCGGCGGAAGCGGTTGAGGAGTCGGGGGGGGAGACGACCTGCCCGGCCTGCGGGCTTTCCTACAAGGCCTTCCGCGAGTCGATGAAGTTCGGTTGCGGGCGTGCGATGGGGCGTTCGGGAGAGCTGCCGGCGCTACTCTCGCAGGTGCAGGCGGGACGCCACGTGGGCAAGGTCCCGCCGCGCATCCGATCGGTGCTGGACCTGGAGAAGGGGATTGCGGACTTGCGCGCGCAGATCAAGGCGGCGGTGGGACGCGAGGACTTCGCCCGCGCGGCGCAGTTGCGGGACAAGGTGCGCGGGCTGGAGCGCCGCCGCGACGAGGCCCTGGCGGGGCGGCGCGGCGCTTCCACACCCCCCAAGGGGGAGAGGCAAGATGAGTCGCCCCCCTTAACAAGGGGGGAAGGGGGGGATTCGGGATGACGCTCCTTTCCGACGGCGACTTTACGCGCTGCCCGTGGCTGGCCAACGCCAACGGGTCGCCCTTCCAGGTGGTCAGTTCGCGCATCCGGCTCGCGCGCAACCTGGAGGGGCATCCGTTTTCGCACTGGGCGGGTCCGCGTGACCTTTCCGCGGTGGCGGCGGCGGTGCGCGAGGCGGTCGCGCGCTGCTCCATGCTCTCCGACTGCGAGATCATCCCCGTGGACAAGCTGGACGAAGCCGACAGGCTGTTTCTGGCCGAGCGGCAACTGATCTCGCGCGAGCTGGCGGCCGGCGGCGCCGAACGGCTCGTCATCGTCCGCCGCGACCAGCGGTTGTCTCTGATGGTCAACGAAGAGGACCATCTGCGCATCCAGTGCCTGTCGCCGGGGCTGGCGCTGCGCGAGACCTGGCGCGAGGTCAATGATCTGGACGACCAGTTGGAGCACTATCTGCCTTACGCCTTCCATCCCCGGTGGGGGTATCTCACCGCCTGTCCCACCAACACCGGCACGGGCATCCGCTGCTCGGTCATGTTGCATCTGCCCGCGCTGGTGATGATCAAGAAGGTCAATCGGCTCCTTTCGGCGGTGCAAAAGCTGGGCATGACGGTGCGCGGCACGGGCGGCGAGGGGACGGAGATCACCGGTAACCTGTTTCAGATATCCAACCAGCAGACGCTGGGGGTGTCGGAGGTGCAGGAAGTCGAGCAACTGGAGGAGCTGGTCAAAAGGTTGATCGACTGGGAGGAGGAGGCGCTGGGTCAGCTGCAGAAGGAGGCGCGGTCGCTGATCGAGGACAAGATCTGGCGCGCCTACGGGATTCTTCAGCACGCGCGCACCATCTCGAGTCTGGAGTCCAACGAGCTTTTGTCGGCGTTGCGGCTGGGGGTGCGGCTGGGGATCGTGACGAACGTGTCGGTGGAGGCGCTCAACCAAGTGATGATCTGCTCGGGGCCGGGCCATCTGCAGAAGATCGCGGGCACGCACCTGGAGCCGGCGCAGCGGGACGCGATGCGGGCCGAGTTCATCCGCGAACGCATCCCGCTGAATTGAGCCGCTGGAAGGGGCGCGGTGGTGCGATGCGCTACCTCAGCCAAGCCAAATTTCGAGATATGACTAATTCCGTCATATTGGCATGGTGAGTATTCTGTGCTGTCTGCTCTGCGCAGCCGTGCTCACGCGCGGTCGGGTTGTCGGGATGCGATGTGGCGGCCCGCTGGCGGTCGCGGCGTGCCAGTTCACACCGCCACCAGCAGAAGGACGCCAGGGAAACCTTCTGCTGCTGGCAGAACTCGCGTTGCGTAAGCCCGCTGGCTTCCCACTCACCTCTGAGACGCCGCCAATGCGCTTCCCGCTGCCGCTGGGCTCCACGCTTGGGCTATTGCCGGCTCGCCTGCGGCCCGGGTCCTGCGTTCTTGCCTCTTCGTGCCATGGCTCTCCACCTCCTTGGCCCCCATCCTGATCCAACCTCCTCAGATTGAGAAGATGCACTTCACCGGACGGTTACCACTCTTCTAAGTGCCGGTGCAAAAGAAGGCTCGTCCTTCGCAACCACGGTCGGAATCCACCGCCGCAAGACCGGATTGCGAGTCGCCCAAGCACCACGAGAACGGTACGACGGGACCGCGGCTGCTTGATGCGGACGTCGCAGCCTGTCCCAAGAGAAGGTGCGCCCAAGCAGACGGCTGCGTGGGAGGATGAGCGCCGGCACTACGGCGGCGGTGGCGCATACGATTCCGGCCCGTGGGATCAACATTGCCGCGCGGTGTAGCCAAGCGAGGAGCAGGGGGCGGGCCGTCGTGATCCGCTTGCCGGCCCGCGGTCGGGAATACCCGAGCCGTCCTGCAAAGACGCATGACGGGCCTCTCCGCCAAGCAGGGCATTCCACAATTGAAATGTTTCCTTCCGTACTTCAATTGCGCTTGCCAACCGCGCGGCGGCGGCCATACCTTTCCGAGCGACGCTTCCGGAGGAGGGATGAATGGTGAGGTTGCGTACCGGTTGGCGAGCTCCGATGCGGGTAGCTCTCGCCGGCCTGGCGGCCGTCGCAGTACTGTGCCTTCAGCTTCGGGCTGGGTCGCAGACGCCGCTCCCCTGGCCGCCGCAGTACAAGCTCAAGCCGGAGGAGACGCACCGGCTGACGGCGGCCGACGTGGTTGGACCGGATGGCCTGGTCTATCCGGATTGGAGGTACGCGGGCGTGCCGGGCGGCATTCCCGACGCCAGTGTCGTGGCGAACATCGAGGACTTCGGCGCGGTTGCGGGCGACGGCAACGACGACCGCCCGGCCATCGTGGCCGCCATCGATGCAGCCGTCGCTGCGGGCGGCGGCGCCGTCGCCTTCGGTGAGGGAGTCTACCATCTCGACGCGCCGGTCGTCATTACCCGTGACAACATCGTGCTGCGCGGAGCGGGCATGGACCAGACGAAGATCGTCTTTCGATACATGCCGCACGGCGTGGAATTCTTCTCGCCCCGCGCGGGTGAGTCCCTCGGACCGGACCACTACATCGAGGTGCACGCGGCGCCGCGCGGCGGAATTTCCAGCTTCAAGCTCGAATCCGAGGGCAGGCTCCTGCGCGACGTGCCGCCTGACCGGCTGAACTACGAGAACTTCGTGTTGCGCGCGCCGGCCGCCGTCGCCGTCGATATGCTGGGCAGCGGGACCCACACGCTGCGCGCCACGGCCACCTGGAAGAGCGGCGGCAGCGCCAGCGCCGAGATTTCCGTCTACGTCGATCCGGAGTTGCGCCTGCCCGAAGGCGGCGAACGCTACCCGATCCACGACAAGTCCAGCATCGGCGCATTTCTCTTCGTCGGCGACAAGACCAGCGGAAAGTCATGGCATCTGGCGGAAGACGCGAAGCGCGGGGACATGGAAATCGTGCTCGATGGTCCGGCCGACCTGCCCGCGGGCGCCGCGTTGCTCCTGTTCGCGCCGCTCACCGATCGCTGGAACCAGTTGACCGGCAACAAGAGCGCGGTACAGGACATGCGTCGCTATCATTTTCGGGTCGAATCATGCAGCGGCGCGCGGGTGCGGCTCAACCAGCCCTGCCGCATCGACTTTCCCGCCGTCGACAACGTGATCGTACAGCGCCTCCATCCCATCCGCCGCTGCGGAGTGGAGGGCATGACCATCGAGCAGACGGAAAAGCTGTGGACCGAGGTCGTGCTCTTCCTGAACGCCTGGGAATGCTGGGGGCGCGACGTCAAGATCGTCAAGGCGGGCCGCTACCCGGTTTACACGCGCTATGCCAAGTGGTGCGAAATCCGCGACTGTGTCTTCGAGGACGCCTGGTATCACGGGGGGGGCGGCACGGCCTACGCCGGCTTCGAGCGCTCCTACGACTGCCTCATGGAGAACGTGCACGTGCGGCGGTATCGGCATGCGCCGTGCCTGCAGTGGGCGGCGGCGGGCAACGTGATCCGCCAGAGCACCTTCGAGGGCAGCGACGCGCAATGGCACGCCGGCTGGGCCAACGAAAACCTCTTCGAGCAATGCGTGGTGGACGCCCACGGCGACACCGGCAGCTACGGATACGGCGCCTACTCGACGCCGCCGCACGACCGCAGCCACGGCCCCATCGGCCCGCGCAACGTGGTCTACAACTGCGACTTCCGCTCGCCCAAGGCGGGGTTGCGGCTCTCCGGCTCCAACGAGGGCTGGCTGATTCTCCACAATCGCTTCATCGCCGACACCGGTCCGGCTGTTCTCGCCGTTAACCGTTCATTCGATCACATTTTCCGTAATAACGTGTTCGTCTTGAAAGACCCCTCGCGCTGTGGGATCGAACTGGATGGCAGTTGCGTGGGCGTGGAAGTGATCGACAACACGCTGTACGGCGGGGCCGGCCGGATGGTAGGCGGGGAAGGCGCGGCCCTGCGTGAAGAAGGCAGCCGCCTTCACCCCCTCGACCTGGATGCGCCGCGACCGTCGCCGGCGGTTCCGTCGATTTTCGCCTGGCAGCGGGGGCGCCGCCCGTAGTTGGGCAGCCTTACGGAGTACAGGCTTGAGCCTGCCTCCGGGCGGAAAAGCAACTTACAATCACAGCAGCAATTCTGCGAGGAGACTTTGGGATGACCCGACCGACCCGCACGCTGGACACCTTCACCCGCCTGGGTGGAAAAAAAGAGCTGAAAACCCGGCAGGAAGGCATCGCCTTCTTTCTTTCGGAGGCGCACGAATTGATTCCCCGCTACGCCCGGGTGCATTCGGCCTGGACGGTGATGCTGGTGCGACAGGGCATCCTGGATACGGAGCGCGGCGCCAAGATCCTCGGTGCGCTGCGGGACGTGGGTCCGCACACCATCGATGAGATGGTCGCAACTTACGACCCGCGCTTTCCCAAGACGATCCTGCAATTCGAGCGTTATCTCACCGACAAGATCGGACCCATCGCCAGCGACGTGATCATCGGGCGCACCCTGCCGCCGCCGCACTATCGCATGAAGATGCGGGAGGCCATCCTGCCGCTCCTGGACGCGGTGCTGGCCTTCCAAAAGACGCTTCTGGAGTACTCCGACCTCCACCGCGAGGTGGTGATGCCCGGCTACACGCACTACATGCACGCGCAGCCGATGACCTTCGGGCATTATCTGCTGGGTCTCCACGAGGCGGTCGCCGAAGCCGAGGCGCAGCTGGAGGCAAGCTACGCCTCCGTCAACCGCTGCGACCTGGGGTGCGGGGCGCTGGCGGGCACAAGTTTCCCCATCGACCGCGAGCTGCCGGCGCGTCTGCTCGGCTTCGACTCCGTGCTGGAGCACGCCAACTTCTGCGTCGCGGGCACCGACCAGGCGGTCACGCTGGTCTGCGCTCTGACCAACCTGATGCTGCCGATGGGCCGCGCGGCCACCGAGATGTACCACTGGTGCACGTTCGAGTACAACATGCTGGAGGTGGACGCCTCGATTTCGGAGACCTCCAGCATGATGCCGCAGAAGCGCAATCCGTGCGTGTTCGAGGAGATTCGCCAGACCGTGGGCGCGGTGATGGGCGCTTACAACGACGCCTGCGCGCGCAGCCACAACATCATGTGGGGCGACACCATCGAGGTCATGCAGCTCTCGGAGGCGACCGTGCCCGTGGTCGAGAAGGTGCTTTATGCCGTGAATCTGTTCAACAAGACCGTGCCCGCGATTTCCGTGCATCGGGAGGTGATGCTGAAGCACGCGGCGGAAGGGTTTTCGACCTGCACGGAACTGGCGGCGATTCTCGTACGCGAGAAGAAGATACCGTGGCGCATCTGCCACGCCATCGTGGCGGAAGTGGTGCGGGAGCTGTCGGACTCGGGGCGGACGGCGCGGGACATGACGCCGGAGCTGGTGGACGAGATGGCGAGAAGGGTCACGGGGGAGCCGCTGGGGTTGGACGCGGCGAGGATCGGGGCGGCGCTGGACCCGGTGAAGTTCGTCGCGGCGCACCGGTCGCGCGGCGGCGTGGCGCCCGAGGAGGTGGGCCGGATGGTCGCCGAGCGCAAGCGGCGACTGGCCGAGGCGCTCGAACGCCAAAAGGAGCGATATCATCGGCTGGCCCAGGCCGAGAGCGACCTGGACGCCGCCGTGCGCGAAATCGCGGGCGCGTGAGGCGGGAGAAGAGGATGCCTCTTTTGGAGATACTGGCCCGCATCGCCGTGGAAACGCCGGCGGATGAAATCACCGACGCGGCCCGCGCCGCCGCGCGCAAGTTGCTCCTGGACACGCTGGGCACGAGCATCGCCGGCTGGAACGCCCCCGGCGTCGCCGCCGCTTTGGACCTGGTCCAGCACTGGGGCGGGCGGCCGGAGGCGACGGCGCTGCTGTCGGGAGAGAAGTTACCGCTCCCCAACGCGGTCTTCGCCAACAGCGTTCTGGCGCACGCGCTGGACTATGACGACATTCACGTGCCCAGTTCGCTGCATATCTCCTGCATGGTCTGGCCGGCGGTGTTGGCGGTGGGAGAGATGACGGGGGCCACGGGCCGCGAGATGCTGGACGCCGCGGTACTGGGGGTGGAGACGGCCTGTCGCGTCGGCAACCTGTACGATCAACGGTGCCGCGGCGTGTCGGGACGTGGGTTCCTGCAGACCGGCGTGGTCGGGGGGTTCGGCGTGGCGGGCGCGGCCTGCCGCCTTTTCGGTCTTGATCTTGAACACACGGTCAATGCGCTGGGCCTGACCTACTCGCAGGCCGGCGGCAACCGGCAGGGGCTGCTCGACAAGACGCTGGCCAAGCGCATCCAGCCCGCCTTCACCGCGCGCAACGCGCTGTGGGCGGTCGAGCTGGCGGCCCGCGACGTGACGGGACCCCGACGCGCATTGGAGGGCATTGCGGGCCTCTTTCCGGTTTTCATCCATGCCGAGCCGCCGACTGAAGAGGAGCTGCAACGCAAGTCCGATTTTTACGAGATCGAACGTTGCACGGTCAAGGTTTTCATCGGGTGCGGCGGCTCGTATCCGACCACGCTGGCCGCGCTCGAGTTGTCGCGCGAATACGATCTTACACCGGACAAGATCGCGCGCGTGGGCATCTACTGGCCGCCGGACGCCTTTGAGCCCAACGGCGCCAACCTGGTGGGCGGGCGCTGGAAACTGGGGCCGCATCCCCAGGTGGACGCGCAATTCTCCGCCGCCTACTGCGCCGCGCTGGCGCTGGTACGGCGCGAGATCAAGCTCAGCCGGTTCACCGACGAGCAAATCCGCCGCGACGTGGAGGTGTTGCGGCTGGCGGAACGAGTCGAGATTCTCGAAGCGGTCGATGATCCGCCGCCTCCTCCCGTCATATTGCCCGACGACTTCCCCGACCATATCGACAAGCCGCATCTTCTGATCGTCTGGACGCGCGACGGACGGCGGTTGCGGCGCATCCATACCAACCGCGACGTGCTGGACCCCAAGTTCACGCCGATAGAGGTCGTGCGCGAGAAGTTCTTGTCGTGCGCGGAGTTCTCCGGCATCTGCCCGCGCGCGCGGGCGGAGCGCATCATGGCCGCCGTGGATGATTTCGAGAATACGACCGAATGCGCGCACTTCATGCGTGTATGCGTAACGGCGGGCGGGTTCCGGTCGTTTCCCGCCACAGCCTAGTCGGGAGGCAGGATGGTTTTCGGTCTGTCGGTCGTCGACCTCTTCGTAATCGCCGGGTACTTCGCGATCGTGCTGGGCATCGGGGCCTGGTCGATGCGGCGCATCAGGAACCAGGAGGACTACTTCCTGGCGGGCCGGCGCTTCGGCAAGTTCGTGCAGGTTTTCATCGCCTTCGGACAGGGGACCAACGTCGAGAGTCCGGTCGGCACGGCTACCACCACCTTCACCAACGGCGCGGCGGGCATCTGGAGCTCGCTCATCTATCTTCCCGTCACGCCCTTTTACTGGCTGATCACCCCCTGGATGCGGCGCCTGCGCCTCCTGACCATGGGCGACTATTACGAGGAGCGTTACGGCAGCAAGGGCATCGCGGGGCTTTACACGCTGGTGGCCTGCCTGGTGATGATGGCGCATCTGTCGGTGGGATTCGCCGCCGCCTCGATCACGCTCTTGGCGATGACGCCCAAAGCGCCGGAGCAGCTGTCGGTCTCCGAGCGGGCGGAATACGCGCTCGCCGAGGAACACCACCGCCTGCGTACCACCGGTTACGAGGCGCTCACGGACCATGAGAAGGCGCGCCTGGCCGAGCTGAACGAGCTTTCGCCGCGCCGCGTCTTTTCCCATCTCGACCGCAATCTCGTCATCTGGATCGTCTGTATCGTGGTCATGCTGTACGCGATGGCGGGCGGCTTCGAGGCGGCGGCGCTGACGGACACCCTGCAGGGCATGTGCATTATTCTCCTCTCGTTTCTTCTCCTGCCGTTCACCTTCATGCGCATCAACCAGTTGTACGGCGGCGAAGGGATCATGGACGCCTTGCGCACGGTGCACGCGCGGGTACCCGAGTCGTTTTTCGACATCTTCGGTTCGCCGACCATGATGGACTTCACGTGGTACTACATCCTGGCGCTGGCGATGCTGGCCATCAGCAACACGCCGGCGCAGGCGGCCTTTCTGACCACCAACGCCTCGGCGCGCAACGAGTACGCCGCCCGCTTCGGCGCCACCTGGGGCAGCTACATCAAGCGCTTTCTGGCCGTGGTCTGGGGATTCTTCGCCCTCTGCGCCATCGTCATCTATCACGACCGCATCGCCGAGCCTGACCTATGGTGGGGCTACGCGACCCACGATCTCCTGGGGCCGGTGGGACTGGGACTGGTGGGACTGATGATCGCCAGCCTGATGGCGGCGCTGATGTCCACGGCGGACGCGATCATGATCACGTCGTCCAGTCTCCTGACCCACAACGTGTATCGCCCGCTCCTGCCGGGACGTGCGGAGCGGCATTACGTGCGCGTGGGCCGAGTCCTGGGCGCGGGCGTGGTGATTCTGGGCGCGCTCGTGGCCACGCGCTTCGACACCATCCTGCAACTGCTCAAGTTCATGTGGGAGCTGAACGTGATGATCGCGGCGCCGTTCTGGCTGGGGATGAAATGGCGGCGCGCCAATCGCAAGGCGGCCTGGACGACCATGGTGTTCGCGGCGGTGGTTTTCTTCGCGGCGCCGGCGTTGTTGCCCGAGCTGGCGCCCGGCCTGCGCCGCCATCCCCGGCTGCTGGGGACGACGGAGCCGATCGTGGTGGCGCGCACCTACCGCGCGCACAGCATGGACGTGGAGAAGAGGGCCGCGGAGCGCGCCAGGTGGGCCGCGCTTTCAGCTGAAGAGCAGGCCGCCACGCCCCAGCCGCCCCCGCTGGCGCCGGGCGAGCGCTTCGATAAGGAGACGGTTCTGCCCGCCAAGTCCATCTTCTGGACCAAGGGCATCAAGCGCGACGAGGCGGGCCGCCCGTACGGATCGGGCATGCTCAGTCTCGAACTGGTCGCGCTGGAGGCGCTTGGCGTCGATCTCTCCCGGCACGCTTACGCCGGGAACGAGACCCTGCGCGTGCTCATTCGCGTGCTTGTGCCCTTCCTGCTCATGATCGGAGTTTCACTGCTTACGCGCCCCGACGACGCGGCGCGACTGGACCGCTTTTACGTGAAGATGAAAACCGTCGTGGTCGAGGACCGGCAGGAGGATGCGCGCAACCTGCAGCTGTCATACGCCAATCCGCGGCGCTTCGACGACCGGAAGCTCTTTCCCCGCAGCAACTGGGAGTTCGACAAGTGGGACCGCGTGGACGCGGTCGGTTTCGGGTTGGCGGTCCTCTGCATCTTCGCGGTGCTGGGGTTGTTGAAGTTCTTGATTTCGCTGGGCGGATAGGGGATGGGACCTATGGGACGCACCCGATGGGCATTTTGTCCAAGTCCCATTGGTCCCATTGGTCTCATAGGTCCCAAGCGTCACGCGCTGCGGTACAGCTTGGTGAGCACGAACTCGCGATGCCCCAGCACTTCCGCCGAGGTCAGCCGTCCGTTGCAGACGCGCACCATCACGTCCAGGAGGCGGTCGCCGGCCTCCTCCAGCGTGATTTCCTGCTGCAGGAGTCCGCTCACGTCCAGGTCGATGTGCTCGCTCATGGTCTCTACCGTGATGGGATTGGCGGACAGCTTGATGACTGGGAGAATGGGATGGCCGATGACGTTGCCCTGTCCGGTGGGAAAGAAGTGGACGACGGCGCCGGAAGCGGCCCAGAGAGTGACGGCCTCCGCCGCCGCGGAGGAGGTATCCATGTACCAGAGACCCGGCCCCCGCGGTTCCTCCGCCGGCCCCAGGCAACCCACGAAGCGGCACTTTTTCCCGATTTTCTGCAGGTTGCCCGCGCCCTCCTCGATGGTTGACAGCCCGCCGCGGATGTTGCCCTGGGTAGCTGGGAACCCAAGAGGTCCACGCCATGTGACTCGATGAAGGAATTGTACGCCTGGAAGATGCGCATGTACTCCTCGCCCACTTCCGGCGTGGCGGCGCGCGCCCGGCAGACTTCCTCGGCCCCGCAGATCTCGGAAGTCTCGCCGAAACTGAGGGTGGCGCCCATGGCCTCCAGCTTGTCCAGGGCATTGCCCACGGTGGGGCAGGAGGCCAACCCGGAAGTCGTGTCGGACTCGCCGCACTTGACTGACACGTAAAGGTCGCGCGGGCCGCATGGCTCGCGTTGTTTCTCGCCGGCCCATTGCGCCAATCGCGCCGCCGCCCGTCCCGCCCGCTCGATCGTGCGAAGGTCGCCGCAGCGCTCGATGGCGAACCCTTCCACCGGTTTGCCCGTGGCCGCGATCCCCTCCACGACCCGGGCGGTCCATTCGGGTTCGATGCCGATCACGACGGCCGCGGCTACGTTGGGATTCCGGCCCGTGCCGATGAGGGTGCGAAAGGTGAGTTCCAGGTCCTCGCCGAACTGCAGCCGTCCATAGGCGTGCGGCAGCGCCAGCACTCCTCTCACGATCGACGCCACGCCTTCGGCGGCCGCGTTGGAGATGTCGTCGACCGGCAGGACGACCACGTGATTGCGAATGCCGACCTTGCCGTTCTCGCGGCGATAGCCCAGGAACCGTATGTCATTCATTTCGCCTGCCACCTCCGGCTGCAGAGATTGTGGACGTGCACGCACTCGCCGCGCGCGATTTTTTGCGTGGCCTTGCCGATGGGCAGGCCGTACTTGAGGACGGGTTGATCGGGCGCCAGGTCCGACAGGGCGATCTTGTGCCCGAGCGGGACATCGGTGCGGGCGACGAGCTGGATCTCGCGGCCGTTCTCCATTTCGACGCCGCGACACTGCTGGCCGGCGACCAGGTCCACGACCGCCACCCCGACACTGTCCTGCGGGCTGTGAATGAGAAAATGGATCATGCCGCCTCCTTGCGTTGCGGGATGCACCGCCCTGGCTCCTCGCCGGCAAACCGCTATGGCGTCTCGGGATAAGTTACCAAGCGTTAACTCAACGCGCGTGTCTTAATAACAAGCCGAGCCGCCCTTGTCAAGCCTATTAACCGCAAATTCCCACGATTTATTTGGAAAAAAAAGAGCTTGACACGATGGTAAGACTAACATATTCTCTCATCAAGATGTAACCGAGGCATCGTCCAGGAGCGAGAAGCGATGGCCGTCCACGCTCGTCCCATGTATGCCGTTCCATCGGTGAAACGGAGCGTCCGCATCCTGTTTCTCCTGGCCGAGCATAGAACGCTTATGTCGCTGAAAGAGATCAGCGAGCATCTCGCCATTCCCAAAACCACGGCCTTGCGGATTCTACGCACGCTCGCCCGCGAGGGCATGGTGGAGACGCGCGACGGCAAGTTCCACGTCGGACCGCGGTTGATTCAGCTGAGCGGCAGGGTCTTGGAGGCTGGGGCGCTGCGGGCGTTCGGACCGCCCGGCGCAGACCAGCCGGAGGCCGCTCTCCTGCGTCCAACCTTCCATGCCTTCCCGGCTGCTCCCGAGAAAGGAAGCGGTGCATTATGAAGAGGGGATTCACGCTGATCGAGCTCCTGATCGTGGTCGCCATCATCGCGATCCTGGCGGCCATCGCCGTACCCAACTTCCTGCACGCCCAGATTCGCGCCCGCATCGCGCGTTCGCTGGCGGACATGCGCAACCTGGGAACCGGCATCGAGGCGTTCCAGGTGGATTACAACATCACGCTCCTGGACGCCTGGGACGACGACGACGCCTCCGAGCGGGCGAAATACCCGCCTCTGGGGCTGGAGGTCACGGTCCCGACGGGCAGTCCCGGCACGCGCACCATGTTCACCGTCCTCTGCCCCGTGACGACCCCGGTAGCGTATCTGGCCTCCCTCCCGCTGGACCCTTTCAAGACCAGCGCCACCGATCCGGGCGGCATCCAGTTGATGGTGGGACGCACCTACACCTACGCGGATCAGGACGGCCACCGCGGCTGGGGGAACAACGACCATGCCCTGGGCGCGCTTTTTCCCATCAATGCCGCCCAGCTGGGACTGCGGCCCATGCAGCTGAATGAATGGGTCCTCCTGGGCATCGGGCCTGACGGCAAACTGGAAACGCTCAGTCAGAGCATATTGCGAGGCATCCCTTACGATCCCAGCAACGGCCTCGTGAGCGAGGGCGACTTGACTCTGCGTTCCACGGGCATGCAGTAAACCCCGGAGGGGAACCATTCCGCGAAGCGAACAGGAGGCGCAACGGCCAGCACGATCCATTAACGACCCTTGTGATTGAACCGAGCAACTTCAGACCACTTACCCCATCCTCCTGCCTGACTGCGCCGGCGGTCTGGAGTCCTAAGCGATGTACGGCTGAATGCCACCAGAAGGAGGAAAACATGCAGAGAATCATTTTGATAACGATCCTCGGGCTGCCCATGCTGGCCCTGGGCTTTGCGGGATGGGCGGCGGACCGAAACGTGCCCTCCCCGCACGCGACCATCGTGGATGCGCTCAACGCCGCCCAGCCCGGCGACCGTATCGTCATCAGCGGGACGCATACCGAAAGCGTACAGATTCCCATCGGGCTGGACAACCTGACTATCACCAGCGGCGCGATCCGCGCCGACATCCGCGAGGCGCGTTTCTTCGTCACCTCGTCCAACGTCACCTTTCGCGACGTGGACATCAACGGCAAGAGCGTCTCGGGCGTCCGGAATCCGAACAATCGGGACCTGATCATCCTCACGGAGACGAGCGGAAACGTGACGTTCGAGGGGTGTCGCATCGTCAACCCGGCCAGCGGCGCGGCGACGGCCCACGACACCGCGTCCAACAACTTCGACGCCCAGACCAGCCCCGGGAGCTGCATCGAAATCCGCAGCAGCGGGCCGGTCACCGTCCGCAACTGCAACTTCGTCAACGACGACGACTACGCCGCTTCGGGCATCAACGCCGAGGTTTGCATCCACTTCAGCGAAGCGTCCGGCGGTTCGCTGGCCGGCCCCTACCTGATCGAGAACAGCGTGTTCCGCTTCCACAGCAAGGGCGTCTCGATCACGCACGGCTACGACAACATCACCATCCGCGGCAACCACATGGATTTGTCCAACGACAATCCCGACGACGGCTCGTCGTCGTCCATCTACATGCACACGGACTTCACCGATTCCACCGGGGTTGTCGCCAACCTGCTCATCGAGGGCAACACCTTCGACGGCGCGCCGGACGCCGACAACGACGGCGCCGGCGGGCGCTGCATCTTCCTGGCGACCGGCAAGATCGACAACGCGGTGATCCGCAACAACACGTTTCGCTCCACCATCGCCAACAACGCCATTCGCTCCTACGCGCGCGGGACGGGGCTGGTCATCGACAACAACAGCATCGACGTGCGGTCGGGACAGGGCGTGGGCGGCGCGGTGCATTTCGCCGCCCGCACTTCCTACAATTCCGCGACCGCCCTGCCGCCCATGCATCCCGAGCTGGAGATCCGCAACCTGGTCTTCACCGGCAACCTGGTCACGGGCAATACCGCCCTTGCGATGCTCTTCGACGAGAACTGCGTCGGCCCCAACACGGTCGCGGACAATGTCTTCTTGGACATTGCCGGCACGGGCATCGAGGTGGACGAGACTCCCAACAGCACGCTTTTCCGCAACAACCGGCTGGAGCGCTGCGGCGGCAACGCCGCCCTGGACATTACCGGCCGCGGCAGCAGCCTGTTGGGCAATTTCATCCTGGATTGCCCGGTCGGCATCCGCATCGACACGGCGGGGTCCAATTACGGCAGCACGCTGTCCCCGCACCTGGATCGGCGCCCGCAGAACATCCTCATCTCGCGCAACGTCGTTCTGCGCATGACGGGCAGCGGTATCATCGACCAGACGGTCGACAGCGGCACGGACGGACAGGGGAACTGGATCGGGCGGTCGGTCGGCATCCGCTACGTCAACAACACCATCGCCAACAGCGGGGGCGCCAACCTGACCGTGCGGGGAGACGCCATCAGCGTCTACAACAACCTGTTCATGGGCGGGCCGGGCGGCAGCCTCAACGACGCCGGCGCCACGGTGTTCTCGGCGCGGGGCTTCAACCTTTACTACAACACCACGGCGGGCAATGTGCCGATGACTTCGACCGACATCAACTCGCTCCTGCCGCCGGTAGTGGGAGGCGCCCTGCCGGGCTCGCTGGCGGCGGTCCAGCTGCGGCCCGACAGTCTGGCCATCGACGCCGGTTCCACCAACGGCATCGACCCCGATTACACCACCGACATCGGCGCGTTCGAGCTGGGCGCCGTCGCGGACACCGGAGTCCCGGCCGGCGGCTGGGAACTGTACCGCTGAGCAAGGGAGGCATCATCATGAAGCATCACAACATCTGGATCGCCATACTCTGCGGCCTGCTCCTCTCCGTGACGGGAAGCCATGCGGCCGACTACACCGTGCCGGCCCCCACGGGCAACCCGGTGACCGACACCGCCAACGTCAACGCCGCGCTCACCAGCGCCCTGGCCGACGCCGGCCCCAACCGCGTGCTCTTCCAGTCCGGTGGGACCTACGTGCTCACTGCGACCCTGACGGTCGCGGGCGATGTCAAGAACGTCACCTTCACCACGACCGGCGCAGGGCGGGCCACGTTGGTCAGTCCCAACTACACGCCCAATCCCACCCTCTTGGGAAACTCGCGTCCATACGAGGGCCTGTTTTCCTGCGGCGTCACCAACAGCCAAATCGGATGGGATAATCTGATTATTCTCCCCGCGCCGTTTTCGGTTACGGGAGCGACGGGCGCGGTAGGCAATACGCTGGCCATCGGAATCTCGCCGCTCAGTACCACGACGACCTTTCGTTTCAACAATCTGTTGATCACGGCCAACGACAACACCAACAACCCCGTCGCGACCAATGGACTGCGAACGCCGGGCGACCTCGTTCCGGTCAACTGGACCATGTTCGGGGTGGGATGCGTGTTCGTCGGCGCGCAGAGCAACATCGAAGCCGTTCCGGGCGGAGCCGATAACGAGTTCTACTTCGACAACTTCGTGGGTTCGCTGGCGGGGCAGGCCATCTTCTGGTCCGGCCGCACCTCGACCGACCTTCTCCGCCACCAGTGCGGCGAGGTGTGGGAGGCGCGCAACAGCGTGTTCAGCTACGCCGCCGGCTGGACCGGCCCGGCTTTCGGCGGCGGCTCGACCTTGGAAGACCTCATGATCGACGGCATCGCCAACGTCCGCCTCTACAACTGCTACGTCGACAGTTGGTGGTTTACCGGCTCCAGCCGGGAGACGTTCCGCATCATGGACGCCGAAAAAGTGTGGCTGCAGAACTGCCATGTCAACCAGTCCGGCATCGGCAAGCGCTACGCGTTTGTGACGGATTCGGTCTCCGACAACGTGGACATCGTGGACTGCACTTTCACCAACGGCCGTAGCTTCCTGATCCACACGCGGGGTCTGCAGTTCGCCAACCAGGTCTTCTCCTGCACGCGGGTCTACTGCGCCAACGGCAATCTGGCTGGCGGGGCGGACGTGGAGGCCATCGACTTGACCGGATCGGACGGCGCCAACTCCGGTCCGGGCGAGGTCTATATGAACAACGTGACCGTGGAGAACGTGCTCGGCGGGATCGGCGTGCAGCTGGCGGCCTCTACCCGGCGCGGCGTGTTTGAGAACTGCACTTTCCGCAACATCGCCGACAGCGCCATCTTCACCAACGTGACCACGACCGGCATAGCCGGGGCCACGCTGGAGGTGCGCAACTGCGTGATCGAGGACTGCCCGATCGCGCCGGGCAACGTCACCCAGCGGGCCGCCGCCATATGCAGCCGCATGGGCTACACCGTGGTCGAGAACTGCAACATCCGCGTGGGCGGCGCCGTGGACGTCAACGCGGACACCGGCATCCTCACGGAAGACGTGATGAACGTCGTCATCCGCAACACCACCGTCTCCAACGCCAACGAGGCCGGCATCTGGCTGGCGGACATGCGGGTGTACAACGAGGTCGCCGCCAATCTCCGGCCGGCGGTGGGCGTGCTGATCGAGGACTGCACCCTCATCGACTGCGGGCGGTTCATCAATGCGGCCAAGGGCACGCCCTGGACCGACCTCCTGACCAACGCCTTCCGCATCGCCGCCATGGTCGTGGATGACGGCGGTAACAACACCATCCGCAACTGCCGCATCGAGAACAGCTTCGCCGATGCCATGTATCTCTTCTGGGATACCGCGACCTCGGGATCGACGCTGGTCGAGAACATCGACTTCGTCAATTGCCGCAACAACCTGGTGACGCTCTTCGCCCTCAACCCGAGTACCAACAGCACGTCGGCGACGCTGCGTAACCTCACCGTGGACCGGGCGGCCGTGTCGATCGTGCCCGAGACGGACGACGACGCCGCTCGCACGGTCGTCGACCGCGATCCGCCCGCGTTTTACGTGCGCGCCGCGACGGTGGAAATCGCCGACGTGACGGTTCTCAATAACGGGTCGACGGCCATTTCGGCAGGCTTCGCGGGAAGCAGCCCGGGCGTGCACCGCGTGCACGACGTCGTGATCCGCGACGTGACCGCCAACGGCCTGGAAGTGCTGGGCGGGCGCGGCAATCTCCTGTCCAATATCGAAGTGATCAACGCGGTCAGCGCGGGCATCACGCTGGGCAAGGTGGGCGTCGGCGCCGGCCTCTCGGTCGCCGCCCTGGACGACCTGTGCCTCGTGGGCAACGGCGTCAACCTTCAGATCAAGCAAGGCGACAATACCCAGCCGCCCATGGCCCTGACCAACAGCACGCTGCTGGACAGCCCCGTCGGGATCAGCTACGAGACGCTGCAAGGGCAGGTGCTGCAAGCGACCGACTGCATCATCGGCGGTGCCAATCCGGGCGGCGTGGGCATCGATATTCCCGTGCTGGTCGTGGACACGTTCTCGGGCATCAATCCGCCGCGGGTGCAAGTGTTCACCTCGGCGCTGATCGCCGAGGGAGACTGGGCGCTGGCCTTCCCGACGCAGGTGAGCCCCCTCAATCCGGCGGGAACGATCACGCTCAGCGGGATCGTGACCGCCGATCCCGTCTTCGCCAGTACCACGCCGGGTGAGGCGAACTTCCTGGCGGTCCGCTCGACCGCCTACGGGAACCAGGCTACCGGCATCGGCGCGGGTCAAACCACCGACCTGGACGGATGCTCGTACTACATCGGGGATTGGGTCGCGATACTCGGATGGCGGGCATTCTGATGCGAGTGGTGCGTGGGCCGGA
Organism: bacterium; assembly: GCA_015075175.1. Lineage (GTDB taxonomy): Bacteria > Hinthialibacterota > Hinthialibacteria > H5-UNCL2 > H5-UNCL2 > H5-UNCL2. The sequence continues at coordinate 64,749 of JABTUV010000015.1, read as the reverse complement.
GCAGACCACCGTGGGGGGGGCGGCTTTCGCCCCGCCCTCGGCGGCCCACCCACACGCCCGACTTCGAGATGCTGCGGAGCCGGCTCGTTGGACCTTCGCTGGCGTGGAAGATTTAACAAATGATAAAGTAGACGCAAGTAAAGTAATTGCAGGGTTGACAGGCTATTTTTTGCTTGACGCTGAAGGTAATTAATGTTATGATAGTATATGTAGTGGTAACAAGTGAAATGGAGTCAAGAGATTGAAGAATTGCGGAGAACTCCGACGAAAAACGCTGCCCGACGCGCCCCAAACGTCGCAGGCGTCGCCCCTAGTGGACGACAATGAAACGCCAGACTGGACCGGGCTGGAGGCGGCCGGCGCCCGCCCGCGCTCGTCGGTTTCCCTCCCCAATGAGGTTGTCTCCGGCGTCCTTCCGGGCATCGATTACGAGCTGGTGGAGGAAGTCGCCAAGGAGCTCTATATCCGGGCCTTGAAGGAACTGCCTCCCGACGTCGCCGAGGCGCTCCGGCGGGCCTTGCAGCGCGAGACCCATCCGACCGCCCGGACGGTTCTGAAGACCATTCTGAAGAGCATCGAGATTTCCGAGACCAACCGGATGCTGATCTGCCAGGACACCGGGCTGCCGCTGTACATGGTCACGGCGGGCGGACCGTGGGCGTTGGACGGCTGCCGCCTGAAGGCGGCGCTGGCCGCGGGGACCCGCCGGGCGACGCTGGAGCATCCCTTCCGCGGCAGCACCGCCCACCCCATCACGCGCGACAACCCCCAGGACAATCTCGGCCAGGGCATGCCCATCATCTACTGGGACTTCGCTCCCGAGCAGGACTACCTGGAAATCGTGATGGTCCCCAAAGGCTCCGGATCAGAGAACATGAGCGCGATGGAGATGTTCACGCCCGCCGACGGTCTAGGGGCGATCAAGCGCTTTGTCGTCGACAAGGTCGTATGCTCCGGCGGAAATCCCTGTCCGCCCGGCATCATCGGCGTGGGCATCGGCGGCAGCTTTGACTCGGTGGGTCTCTTGGCCAAGAAGGCCATCGTGCGTCCGGTCGGCCGGCGCAATCCGGACCCCATGTTCGCCGCGTTGGAAGAGGAATTGGAGGATGCCATCAATCGCTCCGGCATCGGGCCGATGGGCCTGGGCGGGGATACGACCACCCTGGCGGTGCACATCGAGTGGTCGTACACGCACATCACGCAGAATCCCGTGGCGGTCAACAATCAGTGCTGGGCGGCGCGCCGCGCCCGCGCCCGCCTGTGGCCCGACGGCCGCGTGGAATATGGATTCTGAAGCCGGAGCGCAAGACCCAGCGATTACGATCGGCAATCGTAACCGTGCGCGAAGTCGATTACGATTCATGATCGTGCACTTGCCCGTGCACGATGACGAGCCGGATTAAAATCGAGATTAAGACAAGGACATGAATGCCATCACCCTTTCCACACCGCTGTCCGAAGGCGAAGTGCGCGCGCTTCGCGTCGGCGAGGAGGTTATTCTTGAGGGGCTTATTTACGGGATGCGCGACCGCACGCACATCGAGATCTTCCAGTATGGAAAGGAGCCGCCGGTCTCGCTCGCGGGTTACCCGGTCCTGCATACGGCGCCGAGCCTGCGGCGCGTCGGCGAGAAATGGGAGAAGGTTATCATCGGGACGACCACCAGCGCGCGCATGGACCGGTTTGCGCCCGCGCTGTTCGAGAAGTACGGGGTGCGGGCGATCATCGGCAAGGCCGGGCTGTCGGAGGTAAGCCTGGCCGCCATGCAGCGGTTCGGCGCCTGCTACCTTGCCCTTACCGGCGGAGCGGCGGCGCTGGAGACCCTGCAAATCGAAGAAGTGGAAGCGGTCTATTGGCCCCATCTGCATCCCGAGGCCCTGTATGCGTTCCGGGTACGCGGGTTCGGGCCGCTGATCGTGGCCATGGACAGCCACGGCGCCAGCCTCTACGCCCAGGTGCGGACGGCGGCGCAAGCGCGCCTGGCGTCAATCCTGGGCCAAGGCGCCGACGCTTGATCTCCGCGCGGGCGGCGGAACGGGACCTTTTACGGAAAAACCGGGCCGCGTTGTCGAGCACGGACGCGCCGATCAAGTACGCCGTGGCGTCGATCCGGCCGCGCGGAGTTCTTCAGCGCAGGTTCTTCCACCGGGTTTCGGGCACTCCCGTCGGGCCGGCGACCACGAACTGGATCGTCGTGTCCGCCACGTTGCCGGACAGGTCTCCGGCCCGCACGACCACGTCACTTTTTCCCATCCGGCCGGACCCGACGACTGCGGCCACCAGGCCGGAGGAAGTAACGTCCACTTGTACGACGGAAGCATTCGACTGCGAAACCAGGCTGAAAACCATGTACTGCAGAGGCGTGTTGTCATCGCTGATGTAGTTCTTCAAGTCCAGAACATCGCTGTGGATTCCCGAATCCGCGGCCAGGAGAACCGCCTCGGGAGCGAACCAGACGGGCGGGGCGCTGGGGCCGGAAGGCGTGAACGTGGGCGTGGGCGTGGAGGTGGAGGTGGGAGTCGGGGTAGGCGTGGGACTCCCGGTGGCCGGCGAAGAGGTCGTAAGCCCGAGGTCGTCGATCCGTAGCTTCAAGGTAGTGCCCGCCGTGGCGCAGGCTGTCCAGGCCGACTTCGCTGAGCAGCAGCGGTTTCTCCGGGTAGAGCAACCGCAAGCGGGTCAGATAACGGCGGAACTCTTCGGGATCGTGTAAATAGACGTTGAACCCCAAGAAGTCAAAGAATCCCAGATCGAGGTACTCGGTGGAGGGGAAGTTGGCGTACCCCGCGAGCAGCCGGGGCGCCAGCGACTTGGCCTTGCGGTACAAGGCATGGAGGAATCTCTCCACCTTGGCCGGGCCGTGCCAGCGAACCAGGTCGGGCGGAATTTCGTTGCCGAGGAAAACGCCCAGCACGTTCGGCCACGACCGCACGCGCCGCACACCCTCCTCCACCATGCGCAAGCACATCGCGCGCAGTTTCGGATCATCGTAAACGTCGAGGTGCTTGGGCCAGGGGATGTCCAACAGGAGCTGCAGGTCATGCTCGGCGGCGGCTTCCCCCAGAGCGCCGTCTCCCGGCAACGCATAGAGACGGACGGCGTTGACGCCGGAAGCGCGCATGAAGGCGAAGTCCTTGCGCACCTGATCGTCCGGTGGATAGGGGTGGTGCTCTCCCAGACCCTCAAAAGGACCATAAGTCACACCGCGGGCTAACCACTTCGACCGTTCATGGTAGAAATGAAAGCCCCGGGCTTGCACTGCCCCCATTTGTCGCCGCTCCTCTCGGCCCCCTAAAGGAGTATACCACGATGCAACGAAGTATTCAGAGCGGTCCGGAGGGCGAATTGAGATTTATGATACAATTGACTGTTCAGGCCCGCGTGAACGTGCCGCCGGCCTCGCTCTCATTGGACCGACCAAGGGAGCGTGTATCATGACAACTTCAAGCGATCACCTTTTTCGGAGTGCGCGATCGCGGCATGTTCGACCTGGTCAAGGAGAGGTGGCGGGATGAAGTCATCGACGGCCGGGAGCGGTCCAAGGGCCGTGCGTTCCCGCCTGTCGTCATCGTCGTGGATGGGGCGCCCCGTGGCGGCAGGGAGGGGCGGTACGAATCAAACGAAGCGCGACAATCCCACGCGGCGCGCGGCTGCGAAGGCCCGCTCCACCTCTGCGCGGGAGACGCGGCGCTGCAGCTCGGGATACAGGAACAGCCGGTCGTTGGGATGATACTGCGCCATGAGGTTGACCGCCGTGTGGATGGAAATTTCCTCGGCCAGAAACCTGAGAATCGCGTCGGTCTCGGCTTCGCCCTCGGGCATGAGCAGATGCCGCACCAGGAGGCCGCGCGTCGCCAGTCCGTCCGGTCCGATGACCAGGTCTCCCACCTGCCGGTGCATTTCGCGGATGGCCGCGCGCGCCACCTCGGGATAGTCGGGCGCGTGGCAGTAGCGCTCCCCGCTCTCGGGCTTCCAGAACTTGAAGTCGGGCATGTAGATGTCCACCACGCCGTCGAGCAGTTGCAGGGCCTCCAGGGCATCGTAACCGCCGCTGTTGTAAACGATGGGCAGGCGAAGGCCCCGCTCCGCGGCGACGACCAGCGCAGACAGGACGTGCGGAACCACGTGGGAGGGGGTGACCAAATTGAGATTGTGGCAGCCCTGGCGCTGCAGGGAGAGCATGATTTCGGCCAGGTCCGAGGGGTTGGTGGGATAGCCGCGGTCGGCGAGGCTGAGGTCGAAGTTCTGGCAGAAACAGCAGCGCAGGTTGCAGCCGGAGAAGAAGACGGTTCCCGAGCCGAAGATGCCCGACAGGCAGTGTTCCTCACCGGGATGGGGGCCGGCCGCGCCGACGCCGGCCAGGCGTCCGACGTGGCAGTAGCCGCGTGCCTCCCGGGTGCGATCCACCCTGCAGCGGCGCGGGCACAGGAGACACTCGCGCATGGCCGCCGCGGCCGTCTGGGCGCGCCGGTTCAGATCACCGTTTTCCAACAGGTTCAAGTACGCCGGCGTCTCTCGGGTCAAGGACGTTCCCACCTCACGCTCCATTCTAGCATGAATACGAGCAATTCGTCCGCCGTGGCCGGCGCCGGCGGTCTCGATGCAGGGAGGGGCGGCGTGTTTGCACAGGGGGGATCGACGACGGCGGGCAAGCGCGGGGCGGCGGTTGTGGAGGGTCGGAGAGCAGGAATTGACGGCGAACGGCGGCGGTGATGAGGCTGGGCGCGACGGCGTGCGGCGTGCACACTCCACGATGGTCAAACCCTGCGAGGCAGGTACGGCCCATTAGTGCGTGCCAGGCGTCTCACGAGACCTACGACGTGCGTCGAGTCTCTGCTACGTGCGTCACTCACGTCCGAAGCCTATGGATTCATTGCCTCCACGGCGAGCACTTTTCCGCGATAGATCGTAGCCTTCAGCTTGCGCGAGGGGTACTGCCACTCCTCGCCGTTCTCGAACTTGAAGATGTTCTCCGGTTCGCCCAAGACCTCGCGTGCCTTGGCCGGTTCCGAGCCATAGGGCAATAACTCCTGGTATTCCTGCAACGTGTTCTGACCCGATGCGCCGCGACGCGGGCGGGATCTCGTCGGCTGGTCGGTTGCGTTGGCAGCTTGCGGCCTTCCCTCTTCATCTTCGACCAATTGCGCGTCCAGGAAAAGGCCCTTGGATAGCGAAGCGAAGAATTGTTGATACGGCTCGGGGTCTTCAACGATCTGCAGATTGTATTGTGCGTTACAGCGCACGATATGCGCGGTCTCGCCCCTCGGTCGCACGGTAACAGTCATACGCAGATTGTACTTCGAGCGCTTGGTAGCGGAAACCGTGCCGAGGGTATTGTCCGCCTTGTCGACGACAAACCCGAGGTCCTGCAACGTCGCGATGACGGTCCGCAAGAGAAAGTTGCGGTCGCCGGTTTCAAACACGCGGCTCTGCATGCTTCGCAGCGCGACTTGAGACTCCTTAGACTCGAATATGTCCTTCTGTCGGCTGCCGCACCCTGTAAGAAAGGCCAAGACAGCAAAACACGCACACATGGTAATCACGCGCATGAAGTACATGTCGGGGACCTCCGCGACGGCTATATACCCTCGGCCTCCAGGAATACCGACTTGGACAATTTTGAGAAGAATTCCTGGTATATCTCCGCATCGTTGATCTGCTCATTGCGGACCAACTGGTTGTCCGTATTCCAGACCATGTGTTGGAAGATTACGCGGACGGCGACGCGCTCGTCGCCGATGGGACGGGTCACCACCGACGCAAGGACCTTTTGTTCTCGGGAATAAGCGGTGTGCACTCCGAACATCGCCGCGACGAAAACCGCCGCGACTACCTCACCCGTATTGGTGACATCGCGGTGGCGAGAGGCGACGATGACTCCAAGCTCCGTCTCGCTTTCGTCCAGTTGGTAACCAAGGTCCTGCAGAAGGGCCGCACACGCGGTTTGCAGCATGGCTTCGTCAGTGGTACTGAAAACACGGGTTTGCATTTGTCGGTCTTGCAGCGACTCGGGACTCAGTGCCAACGCGCCTTTAGGCACGGATTGCCCACAGCCCTGCGCGCACGACAAGACAATCAGCAGCACTCCGCACTTGAGGCAGTCTTGGACAGACGCCATTTGCATACGCCTCCCTAGAACTTGCTGGAGTGGTAGGCGAAATCGCGTACTTGCTTGTTTTCGTCGTACTTGATGATCACGGTCAGCGTCTTTTGCGTCTTGGAAGCGGCCCCGGTGGTCTTGCCGGCTCCGGCGCCCGCAATGATGAGGTAGATGCCTCCCCCCGTCTCCTTTTGCGAATAGGTGACGTCGGTCGAGATCCGGTCGTAAATCCAAACTTCGCGGCCCTGTTCGTCGGTGGTGACGATGTTGGGGGATCCCAAAGCTTCGGCGACGGCGGCCGCACTCATTCCCTTGTGTATTTCTTTCTGGACGGTTCCTACAGTCAGTTCGCGTTCGCGCGGGCCATGCGTGTCCTGATATTGGCGGCTGGCGCTGCCGCATCCGGCGGTTAGCAGGCAGGCGACCAAGGCATAGGCGAGATGCTTCATGTTCGTCCAATTCCTTTCTAATCGCCTCGGAAGGCGATTGCCTGAAAACGAAATCACCAACCGGCGGCTGGACGCCGCACGGGGTCGCTGTTCAGGTCGAATTGGCAGAAGCCCGGCAGCTACGATACAATCCGGCCCATTTGCGTACGTTGAATAACCAAATATCTATGCCCGGTTGAAGAGGATTGTCAAGTGCATTTTTCGGTAATCCGGCATCCTTGGGGGCCGCGATCGGGCAAGTGGTCGGCCACGCGTTTCCCCTCACCCTGCCCTCTCCCCGGAGTACCGGGGAGAGGGGAGACGCAGGTTTGGAGTCCCGGGGCGAGGGTTTTTAGAACAGCCCTACGATCGTGCCGTCCTCGAGAATATCGATCTTCTCCGCCGCGGGGACCTTGGGCAGGCCGGGCATGAGCATGATGTCGCCGCAGATGACGACGAGAAAGCCGGCGCCGCGGGAGATGCGCACGTCGTTGACCTCCAGCCGCCAGTCGGTCGGCGCACCCAGGAGGCCCGGCGTATCCGAGAGCGAGAGCTGCGTCTTGGCCATGCACACCGGCACGTTGCCCAGCCCGTCCGCCTCCAACTGCCTGATGTGGCGCTCGGCCAGGTTGGTCCACTCCACGCCGCGGGCGCGGTAGATTTCGACCGCGATCTTTTCCACCTTCTTCTTGATGGGCAGATTCTCATCATAGAGAAACTTGAAGCCATTGGGCTGATCGGCGGCGCGCATCACCGCGCGGGCCAGTTCGATGCCGCCCTCGCCGCCGCGCGCGCACACCGTGCTCTCCACCGCCTCCACGCCCATGTCGGCGCAGAAGCACTTCACCTGGGCCACCTCTTCATCCGTATCCGTGGGAAAGCGATTGATCGCCACCACCTGCGGCACGCCGAACTTGCGGATGTTCTCCAGGTGCACGCGAAGGTTGGCGCATCCGGCCAGCACCATGTCGGGGTTGGGTTGTGAGATCTCGGTCTTGGGGACGCCGCCGTGCATCTTGAGGGCGCGGCAACTGGCGACCACCACGGCCGCGCTGGGAGTGAAGCCCGCCTGGCGGCACTTGATGTCGAAGAACTTCTCCGCGCCCAAGTCGGCGGCGAAGCCCGCCTCGGTGATGGTGTAGTCGGCCAGTTTGAGGGCCAGCCGGGTGGCGCGCACGCTGTTGCAGCCGTGGGCGATGTTGGCGAAGGGTCCGCAGTGGATGATGGCGGGGGTGTTCTCCAGCGTCTGCACCAGGTTGGGTTTCATGGCGTCCTTCAAGAGCACCGCCAGGGAGCCGACGACATTGAGTTGGCCGGCGAAGACGGGCTTGCCGTCCCAAGTGCGACCGATCATCATGCGGCCCAGGCGTTCCTTCAGGTCGGCCATGTCGCTGGCCAGCGCCACCACGGCCATCACTTCGGACGCGACGGTGATGTCGAAGCCGGACTCGCGCGGAAATCCATTGGGGCGGCCGCCCAGTCCGGCGACGATGAAGCGCAGCTGGCGGTCGGAGATGTCGATGGCGCGACGCCAGGTGATGCGGCGGGGGTCCAGTTGCAGGGCGTTGCCCTGCTGGATGTGGTTGTCCACGAGGGCGGCCAGGAGGTTGTTGGCGGCGCCGACGGCGTGAATGTCGCCGGTGAAGTGCAGGTTGATGTCCTCCATGGGCAGGACTTGGGCGAAGCCGCCGCCGGCGGCGCCGCCCTTGATGCCGAAGGTGGGTCCCAGCGAAGGCTCGCGCAACGCCAGGCAGTGCGACACGCCCATGCGTCCAAAGGCCTGAGCCAACCCAATGGAGGTCACCGTCTTGCCTTCGCCCGCGGGCGTCGCCGTCATAGCGGTCACCAGGATCAATTTGCCGTTGGGCCGGTTCTTTACCCGCTCCCAGACGGCGTCGGTGATCTTCGCTTTGTACTTGCCGTAAAGTTCCAGCTCGTCAGGTTCAATGCCGAGTTTGGCGCCGATGTCGGTGATGGGTAGCATTCTTGCTGTCTGAGCGATCTCGATGTCGGATGGCATGGTCTTCTCCGTGATGAGTAGCTGTGGGGGATCGTAAGACCCGCTATAACCTAGAGATATAATGAAATGGTTGTTGCGCGGCAAGCAAATTCGGCCGGCGTTGGGGGATGGTTTGTTTACATTCGACAACGAAGTTGAACTGGATTATCACCCGTAAATGATATAACTTTGCCGACAGCTTGAAGACGCTTGGATTGTGAGTACCCGGGTATGAACAAGACGGTAATCGGGATCGACTTGGGAGGGACCTACATCAAGGCCGGGCTGGTCGATGCGTCCGGACGGGTCCTCGTGGAGCGCAGAGTTCCCACCCCCCAGTCCGGGCAGGCGGCGGTGCTGGAGGCGTTGGCCGAGATGGGCCGGCAGCTGCGGGATGAAGGGGTGAACCGCGGCGATGGATGCGCGGCGGGACTGGGACTGGGCACGCCCGGCGTGGTCACGCCGGACGAGATTCGCCTGGCGTTCAATATTCCCGGCTGGGAGCGGGTGCCGGCGCGGCGGTTCCTGTCGCAGGCGCTGGGCCTGCCGGTGGTCATCGACAACGACGCCAACGTGTGCGCGCTGGCCGAGTACATGTTCGGGGCGGGTCGGGGCGCGCATAGCCTGGCGGCTTTCACCATCGGCACGGGCGTGGGCGGGGGCATCATCGTCGATGGGCGGGTATATCAGGGTTTTTCCGGTTGCGCGGGCGAGCTGGGGCACATCACGGTTGAGCCGGAGGGCGAAATGTGCGGTTGTGGGCGGCCGGGTTGCGTGGAGGCGTATGCCTCGGCGGATGCGATTGCGCGTTACGTAAGCCGCCGGTTGCAGGAAGGCGCGTCCTCGCGCCTGAGTGAGAAAACCATGCGGGGCGAGAAGGTCACGAGTGCGGACGTGGACGCCGCGGCGCGGGAGGGTGACGAGCTGGCTAGGGCCGCGATTCGCCGCGCGGGCCGCTACCTGGGATTGGCCGCCGCTTCGGTCTGCAACACGCTCGACCCCGAGGTGATCGTGGTGGGCGGCGGGGGAGCCGGCTTTGGAGAAGCCCTGCTTGAGCCGATGCGCGAGGAGATGGCCCGGCGCACCTACTCGGCGGTGATTCACACGCCTGAAATCCGCCCGGCTCAGCTGGGCTACGAGTCCGGGCTGGTGGGCGCGGCCTGCCTGGCGCTGGTGGAACTGGCGCACGCCGAACCAGCGTCTTAGTGCTCTGGCTCGCAAATATGGTGGCCTATCCGGTAGCGCCGGGGTGCCACCCCTTAGTACTCTAAGGGGTGCGCTCCCGGAGTCACGGCCTTCGCTGCCGGTGCAGGGTAACCCCGTCCACCCTTTTGAGTACAAAACGGTGGCACCCCACCCCATCGACGCGCGCATTTTCAGCAATCACACGGCGATTCCCTGTAGCGCCGGCGCGGAATTTCCGCGTGACCCGCCCTCACCCCTCCACGCTCTCGGGCGTGCCGGGGCGGTAGCGTTTCCATTGGACGAGGAGGCGGCCGGCCTCGACGCGGTGGGGGAGAGGGTCCAGGTCGCGCGGTGCGGGGCCGCTTTGGCGGCGGCCGGCCGCGTCGAAGCGGGAATCGTGGCAACCGCAGCGAAAGCCCGCCTCCTCGGCGCGATACTCGACCACGCAGGCCCGATGCGGGCAGACGCTGGAGAACACACGCCATGCGCCCTCCGGCGAGCCGAGGACGAAGACGACCGGCCGCGCGCGGGCCGGCGCGTCCGGCAGCGTCAAGTGCACCGCGGTCGGCTGTCCGGCCATGAAGCCTTGCAGGGGTCCGACGTCGATGAACTGCTCCGAGCCGGGCGGCAGGAGGTCCGCGTCGGGCAGCCATCGGCGCAGCCGGGGCCAGCCCAGGGCGAGCGCGGCCAAAGTCGCCAGGCCCCCGATCATGCGCCGCGCAAACCGCCGGCGCGCCTCTCTTGGCTCTCTCCTTCGCATCGCGGTCGAGCCTAGCACAAGGATGGCCCTGGTTACAGGCGCGGGCGACACGTGGGATGCAGACTCCATCGGCGGCGCCTGGAAACACTCCTGTCATTTCGACCGAAGGGAGAAATCCTTCCGCCGTTACCGCGGGTCGAGTGCGAGACAGGGATTTCTCCCTTCGGTCGAAATGACAGGAGGCATGGGTCGCACTGACAGGAGGCATGGGTCGAAATGACAGGAGGCGTCGGTCGAAATGACCTTGCGAATGCAGCCGGACGCCGGCATGCGCATTGACTTCCCCAAGGGAGCCTTTATGATGGCCTTTAACCTCTTGGGAGACGAGCCTTTCACGTGGCCGAGAAATTCCGTCTATTGGTGGTCGACGACGAGGAGACGTTGCGGCAGTTCCTGGTCGAGCTGTTTGTGCGCGAGGGTTACGAGGTGAGCGCGTGCGGCTCGGCCCGCGAGGCGCTCTCGCGCCTGGACCAGACCAGTTTCGATCTTCTCGTCTCCGACATCAAGATGCCCGAGATGGACGGACTGGAGCTATTGCGGCGCGTGCGCGTCGCCCATCCCGAGATGCCCGTGGTCATGATGACCGGCCACGGCACGGTCGAGAACGCGATCCAGGCGCTCAACCTGGGCGCCTTCAACTTCATCCGCAAGCCCTTCGCCATCGATGAAATCCTGAAAGTCGTGCAGAAGGGCCTGGAGGTCTCGCGTCCCTATCGCATGGGGCGCGGGCTTCTGCCCTTTCTGCGCGTGCAGTCGCTGATCAAGATTCCCAGCCGCCTCTCGCTGGTGCACGCGGTCTCGTTCCAGATCGTGGAGACGGCCGCGCTGGTGGGCCGCTTCCGCAACCGCAGCAAGCTGGGCCTGCGCCTGGCGGTCGAGGAGCTCCTGACCAACGCCATCATCCACGGCAACCACCGCGACGAGTCGAAGGAAGTCACCATCCAGGAGACCATCGATCAGAACAAGATTCAGGTGACCATCATGGACCAGGGCGAGGGCTTCGACACTCGTTCGCTGCCCGATCCGACGGATCCCGACAATCTATTCAAGAGCCACGGGCGCGGCATTTTTTTGGCCCGTTTCTACATGGACGAGGTGGTCTTCAACGAGAAGGGCAACATGGTGACCATCAGCAAGAACCTGTCGGACGAGTAGTCCGGCCCGCCGCCCGATGCTGATCCTGCCGTTCCGCAGTCTCTCCACCCAGCGGCGTGCGCCGTGGGTGAATTATCTGCTGGTCCTCGGCAACGTGGCGGCGTTCGCTTACGCTTGCACGCTCGGCAGCTACCAGCGGGAGCTCTTCTTCACCCGCTACGCGCTTTCGCCCGCGCTCCTGTTCCGCATCCATTCCGACTATCCCTTTCTGCCGGTGGGGGCCTTCGGATCGCTTTTTTCCAGCATGTTCCTGCACGCCTCGGTGCTGCATCTGGCCGGCAATCTCCTGTATCTGTGGGTGTTCGGCAGCGAAGTCGAGGAGCGGCTGGGGCATTTCCGTTTTCTTGCGTTCTATCTTGTGTGCGGGATGATCGCCACGCTGACGTGGGCGGTGCTGCATAGAGGCTCGTCGGCGCACCTGGTGGGCGCGTCAGGGGCGATTGCCGGCGTTTTGGGGGCCTATCTCTGGTGGTTTCCGCTGCGGCGCATTCATTGTTTCGTCTGGATCGTGATCCTGGTGTTTCGCGCGGAGATTCACGCCGTGTTCTTTCTGGCGTACTGGCTGGCGTTGCAGCTGGCATACAGTTATCTGGAGGTGCTGTCATTGTTGCCGCGGCACGAGCCGGTGGCCTGGACGGCGCACGTGGGGGGATTTGCAGCGGGCATGGCGTTGGCGGTCGCGGCCACGCTGCGCCGCCGCTGAGCACGGGGCGCAGGTTCATTTTTCACCGTTCTCGGCCACGATCCGCCTGCGCTGACACGAGAGGCCAAGGCAACACGGGCCTTCACCTCTCCCAAGGGGAGAGGTCGCCCCGGAGGGGCGGGTGAGGGGGAGGTCGCTACGATCGTTTTCTATCGATATGTCCCGCTCTTCCCACCCTCCCCCTCACCCGGCGCTTTGCGCCGACCTCAACCTCGGGGAGAGGTGAAAAATCCCGCAGGCGTAAATTCTTACGGCTGCACTCTGAACACTGGGGCGCTTGCCGCTGGCGGCGCGGGATGGTACCGTGGCGGGTCATGGCGAAAATCCAGCTCCTTCCCAGCGAGGTAGCCGAGCAGATCGCGGCGGGCGAAGTCGTGCCGCGACCGGCGGCGGCGGTCAAGGAACTGTTGGACAATGCCCTGGACGCGGGCGCCACGCGGGTGGACGTGGACGTCTACCTGGGCGGCATCGACCGCATCGTAGTGGCCGACGACGGCTGCGGCATGGACCCCGACGACCTGCGCCTCTGCATCGAGCGCCATGCCACCAGCAAGATTCGCACGCTGGACGATCTCTTGACCCTCTCCACGCTGGGCTTTCGCGGCGAGGCGCTGGCCGCCATCGCCTCCGTTTCGCAATTGGAGATTCTCTCGCGCACCGCCGAGGCGCCGACCGGCTGGCGGCTGCGCTGCCAAGGGGGAGTCTCGCCCACGCTGGAGGCGGCGGGGTGCCCGGCGGGAACGCGCGTGACGGTCGCCAACCTCTTTTACAACGTGCCCGCGCGGCGCAAGTTTCTGAAGACCGTGCCGACCGAGTTCAGGCACGTGTGCGACGCCTTCACGCGGGTGGCGCTGGCCGCGGAGCGCGTGCACCTCTGCCTGCGCCACAACGACCGCGCCGTGCTGACCCTGCCGCGCGCCGCGGACCGCCTGGAGCGCCTGCTCTCGCTCTGGGGCCGTGAACTGGAGCCTGACCTCGTGCCCGTGATCGCCGAGCGGGAGGGCGTGGCCGTTTCCGGCTATCTCTCGCGCCCCAGCGTGCATCGCACCGGCCCCGCGCAACTCTTTACGCTCGTCAACGATCGCGTGGTCGCCAACCGCAACCTGGTGTCGGCGATCCTGGAGGGTTATCGCAACTTGTTGGAGCGCGGGCGCTATCCGGTGGGCGCGCTGTATCTGGACGTGGACCCGGAGACGATGGACATCAACGTGCATCCCTCCAAGCTGGAGGTGCGATTCACGCAGGAGAGCCGAGTGTTCGGGGCGATTGTTTCAGCGGTGCGAGCGGCGCTGGAGACGTCGCTGGGAGCCGCCGCGGGCGGCGCGGTGGTTGCGATGCCCAGGCGGGAGGCGGAAGTCCCGGCCGGTGAAGCGCCGTCGCGCGGGCGGGACGAGTTTCTCTCCAGCGTGCGCGCGGCGGTAGCCGAGTACTTGTCCAAACCGCAGGCGGAGCGGCGGCCGATGCTGGCGGAGATCGCGCCGCCGCGACCGGCGCCTGCTTCCGCGCCCGTGGACGCGCGTCCCGCGGCTACGGCGGCGCCCGAACCGGAGTCGCCGCGGCTGCTGGAGCGCGTCGCGCCTCCGCCGTCTGCGCCCGCCGGCGGGCACGCGCCGCGCGTGCGGCCGCTGGCGCGGCTCTTCGGCCTCTTCATCATCGCCGAAACCGACAGCGGCCTCCTGATTGTGGACGCCCACGCCGCCCACGAGCGCGTCAACTACGAACTCTTCCGCCGCCAACTGGAACGTGGCGAGGCGGTCAGCCAGCGACTGCTCTTTCCCACGCCCGTCGAGCTGGCGCCCGGCGAGGCGGAACTCCTGGAGGAGCATCTCGAATTCTTTGCGCGGCTGGGCTTTCAACTGGCGCGCTTCGGGCCGGACAGCTTCGCGGTCGAGAGCCTGCCCCCGCGCGTGCGCATGGAAGGCGCCGCCGCGCTGGTGCGCGACGTGCTCTCCGACCTGGCCCGGACCGGCCAGGCCGGCGGCTGGGAGGCGCACCGGGAGCGCGCGCTCATCACCCTCGCGTGTCATTCTTCCACCCGCGCCAACGACGCCATGGACCACGCCGACATGAAGGAGCTGCTGGATCAGTGGTATCGCACGCCCAACCGCGAAGTCTGCCCGCACGGCCGGCCCATCTCGGTGCTGTTTTCCGAGGGTGATCTCTACAAGATGTTCAAGAGGACGTGACGAAAATTGGGGTCAGCGCCTATTTTTGTCGTGGGAACGACAGTAGTGGAAAGGCTCGACCGCAAAAATAGGCGCTGACCCCAATTTTCCAAATCGATGCCAAAATTAGGCGCTGACCCCAATTTTCTGTGCGTCATCCATGGTCCGACGGCGGTGGGCAAGTCGAGCCTGGCGGTCGAGTGGGCGTTGATGCTGGGAGCCGAGATCATCTCCGCCGATTCCATGCAGGTCTATCGGGGCATGGACATCGGCACGGGAAAGTTGACGATACCGGAGCGGCGAGGCGTGCCGCATCATCTTCTGGACGTGGCCGAGCCGACGGAGAACTACAGCGTGGCCAATTTTCTCCGCGACGCGACGCCGATTCTCTCGGACCTACTGGCCCGCGGAATACCGGTATTGGTCGTCGGGGGCACGGGCTATTACGTGCGGGCGTTGATCGACGGGATCGTGCCCGGACCGCCGCCGGACTACCGGTTGCGGCGGCGCCTGGCGGAAGAGGCACGGTTGCGACCGGAAGGATGGCTGAGAGACGAGCTGCGCAAAGTAGACCCCGAGCGCGCGGAAGTCCTGCATCCCCACGACGAGAAGCGGCTCATCCGGGCGCTGGAGTTCTTACCGGCCACGGGCGTGCCCATGCGCGCGGCGGCGCGGCGCACGTCCGCGCCGGAGTGGAGCGGGCGCGCCGTGCGCCTCGGACTCACCTGCGACTGGCGGGTGCTGGATGAGCGCATCGAGCGGCGCGTGGACGCCATGCTGGCCCGCGGCCTCGTCGAGGAAGTGCGGGCACTTCTGTCGCGCGGCTGCGGACCTCAGCACACGGCCATGCAGGCCATCGGTTATAAAGAGATGGTGGAGCATCTGGCGGGCAGGAAGTCGCTCTCGGAAACGCGCGGGGAGATCATCCGCAAGAGCCGCCGCTACGCCCGCCGGCAGATGACCTGGCTAAGGCCGGACAAGCGCATCCGGTGGATGGATGCGGCTGACGCAAGCCTGCGCAATCCGCTGCGGCTGTTGCAGGAGAAATCCTGATCGGTCTTCACGACTCGCGGTCGGCGGGATGGGTAAGCCGCGTCCCCGAGTAGGCCCCTTGATGCGGAAAACTCAAGCCGTGTCCTCGAGTAGGCCCCTTGATGCGGAAAACTCAAGCCGTGTCCGCGAGTAAAGCCCTTGAGGGAGAAAATATGAGCCGTGTCCTCGAGTAGGCCCCGCCGATGTACCCCCATGAGAGCGAAAACCTCTCTTCGGGGCCGTATCGAGAGGCACGGCGACTCACCTCCACCCGCCCGCGTCCAGGCCGTTCTCTCGATACGTCCGCTGCCGCGGACTACTCGAGAACTCGGGTTGTCTTTTGCGACGGCGGCCGGGAAATCCTTCTTGGCCTGGCTCCACTTCTTGACCTGCCGTTCCCCGTCCCGCGTGGGTACCCGGCACCAGCCACCATTTGGCACTCGCCGGCGCGTGAAGTGGCGCCCTTGCGGCCCGGTGTTCTTCGTAGCGCTTCCAAGGTCGTCGGTATGGCCGCACAATAATTTGCCATCCGCGCACGGAGCATGTAGGTCACCCGCTCGCCGCGTCCAGGCCGTTCTCTCGATACGTCCGCCGCGGCGGACTACTCGAGAACTCGGTCTTTCTTTTTTCCATGCACTCAACCACACAGAAAACCTGAGCCGTGTCCTCGAGTCGGATCCTTCATGCACAAACCTGAGCCGTGTCCTCGAGTCGGATCCTTCATGCACAAACCTGAGCCGTGTCCTCGAGTCGGATCCTTCATGCACAAACCCGAGCCGTGTCCCGAGTCGGATCCTTCATGCACAAATACTGTGTCCCCGAGTCGGGTCCCATGCACAAACCCGAGCCGCGTCCTCGAGTCGGTCCTTCATGCACAAACCCGAGCGTGTATCCGAGTCGGATCCTTCCATGCAAACCTGAGCCGTCCTCGGATCGGATCCTTCATGCACAAACCTGAGCCGTGTCCTCGAGTCGGATCCTTCATGCACAAACCTGAGCCGTGTCCTCGAGTCGGATCCTTCATGCACAAACCTGAGCCGTGTCCTCGAGTCGGATCCTTCATGCACAAACCTGAGCCGTGTCCTCAGAGTCGGATCCTTCGCATGCAAAACCTGAACCGCGTCCTCGGATCCTTCGCGACAAATCCTGAGCGCAAACTCGAGTCTGGTCCTTCAGCACGTGCCCGAGCCGTGTCCCAGAGTCGGATCCTTCATGCACAAACCTGAGCCGTGTCCTCTGGAGGCCCCGCCGATGTACCCCCATGAGAGCGAAAACCTCTCTTCGGGGCCGTATCGAGAGGCACGGCGACTCACCTCCACCCGCCCGCGTCCAGGCCGTTCTCTCGATACGTCCGCTGCCGCGGACTACTCGAGAACTCGGGTTGTCTTTTGCGACGGCGGCCGGGAAATACCTGGCTTGGGAAGTCGGGCGCAGGCGCAGCACGCTGCGCAACTACGGCGTCTCGATGCCAGGTAAAGCGTGGCCGGCGTAGTATGTTTTACTTGCGGCGCTGCGCGAGGCGCTCCTTCCAGAGGCGCAGGCGCTCGGCGAGCTTCTCCTCGTAGCCGCGATCGCTGGGGCGGTAGAAGATGCGGCCGCGCAACGCCTCCGGCAGGTGTTCCTGGTCCACCAAGGCGTCGGGGGCGTCGTGCGCGTACTGGTAGCCTTCGTGATAGCCCAGTTGCTTCATCAGGCGCGTGGGCGCGTTGCGCAGGTGCAAGGGGACGGGCAGATGGCCGCTGTCGCGGATTTCGTCGCAGACGGCGTTGTAGGCGGTCTCGACGCTGTTGGACTTGGGCGCGGTCGCCAGGTAGAGGGCGGCTTCGGCCAGGGCCAGCTCGCCTTCGGGGGAACCCAGAAAGTGGTAGGCGTCCTTGGCGGCCAGGGCGATCTGGAGGGCGCGGGGATCCGCCAGTCCCACGTCTTCCGCCGCGGTGCGCACCAGGCGCCGCGCCACGTAGAGCGGATCCTCGCCGGACATGAGCATCCGCGCCAGCCAATAGAGCGCGGCGTCGGGATCGCTGCCACGGATGCTTTTCTGCAGTGCGGAAATCAGGTTGAAGTGCTCTTCGCCGCCCTTGTCGTAGAGCAGGGCGCGCCTTGACAGGACGCGCTCGCAGAGGGCCAGGTCGATCTCGCCGCGGCCTTCCTCTTCGGCGGCCAGCGCGACGCGCTCCAGGCGGTTGAGGGCTACCCGGGCGTCGCCGAAGCTGGTCTCCGCCAGCATGGCCAGGGCGTTGTCATGCAGCACCAGGTTGCGCCCTCCCAGGCCGCGTTCCGTGTCCGCGAGCGCCCGCAAGAGCACCCCCTTCACGTCCTCCGCCGACAGCGCCGACAGCGTGTACACCTCGCAGCGCGACAAGAGCGGCCCGACGACCTCGAAGCTGGGATTCTCGGTGGTGGCGCCGAAGAGGATGAGCGCCCCGTTTTCCACGTAAGGCAGAAGGGCGTCCTGCTGCGCCTTGTTCCAGCGGTGGATTTCATCGACGAAGAGGACCGTCCTTCTTTCGCGGCTCTGGGCGCGCTCGATGACCTTGCGCAGGTCGGCGATGCCGGACGCGACGGCGGAGAGCGGCTCGAAGACGGCGTCCATGTGGTGGCAGAGGAGGCGGGCCAGGGTGGTCTTGCCCGTGCCCGGCGGACCCCAGAAGATGATGGAGCCGAAGCGGCCGGAAGCAAGCGCGCGGCGCAAGGCCCCCTCGGGTCCGACCAGGTGCGTCTGGCCGGCGAACTCGGCCAGCGTCTGCGGCCGCATGCGCTCGGCCAGCGGCGCCTCGCGGCGCAAGACCGCCTCGGCGGCGCCCGCCTCAAACAGCGCCGATTGTCGTGGCTCCCCCCGCTCCTTTTTCATGCCGATAGGCTAGCACAAGACAAGGGACAGTCACCAATTTTCCCAGTGAATCATACCCATCAACGGAGGAGCTGCGCGGACAATTGGTGACTGTCCCTTCCCTCATGATCGCGGCTTACCTACCGGCAGGATGTAGAGGGGCGCCTCGTCGGCGGGCAGGCGCAGGAGGCGGCGCAGTTCCTCGTCGCGGAAGGCGCCGGCCTCGCCGCCGCCCAGGCCCAACGCGACCGCCTGGAGAAGCAGGTTTTGCGCCGCATGGCCCACTTCGATGTGCACGTAACGATGCGTGCGCTCGCCGTACTTCTTCTCGGTGCGAGAGTATACGGCCGAGATGACGAAGACGACGGGCGCCTCGGCGATCCAGTTCTGGGCTACCGCCGCCGCCGCCAAGGGTTTGCGCAAGTCGTCGGAAGTCACGAGGGCGATGCGATGTTCCGCCGGTTGGTAGCGATAAAGGCCGGGCGACAGGCCGGACACGTCGCCTACCAGCGCGTGGACCTCCAGCGGATAGAGCGCGCCCGCCGAGGGCGCGGTGCGACGGCCGCTCGCCGACCGGCCCTGCGCGGCCCACAGGAGTTGCCCCATCTCATCCAGCGTCAGCGGCTCGGCGGCGTAGTTGCGCAGCGTGCTGCGCTGGTACATCGCCGCCTCCACCGAAAGCGTTCCTGAATGCCGGGGCGGTGGAAGCGCGATCGACTCGTCGGAGAAGGGGGACGCGGCGCCCGCCGCAAGCAGCGCGGCCAGCGCAACGAAGGCGAGGGAACGTTTGCCGGACATGAACGAAAGGACCTCCGAGGGATGAGGCGTCGGCGGGTATTATTTCACAAACAAGAGGCCCGTCAAGCCGATCCGCCGGCCTGGCGCAGCACGCTGTGAAATGACCATAAGCGCAGCACGCTGCGCAACTACGGGGACAGGCGGCCGTCTGACAGGTGGTAGCGGCGTTGCACCACCCGCGCCATGAAGGCGGCGTCGTGCGTCACCACCACCTTGGCCTGGGGCAGGGCGGCGATGATGGCGGTGACGCGCTCGTGGGTCGGCTCGTCCAGGTTGCTGGTGGGTTCATCGAGAAGGAGCACTTCCGGCTGCATGGCGAGGACTCCGGCGAGCGCGACCAGTTTCTTCTCGCCGCCGGAGAGATGATGGGTGATGCGGTTCTCAAAACCGGCAAGCCCCACCTCGGCCAGGCTGCGCCGGGCGATGGCGCGCGCCTCCTGGCGGCTCTTGCCCTGGTTGAGCGGGCCGAAAGCCACGTCCTCCTCGACCGTGGGGCAGAAGAGTTGATCGTCGGCGTCCTGAAAGAGCAGTCCCACGCGCCCGCGGACGGCCTGGAAGTCCTTCTCGCGTTCGCAGGGCCGGCCGAAGATCTCGATCCGCCCGCCGGCCGGCTTCAAGAGACCCACGAGCAGATGCAGGAGCGTGGTCTTGCCGCTGCCGTTGCGGCCGACGATGCCCACGGACTCGCCGGCGTGAAGCGCAAGCTCCAGACCCGACAGGACCGGCCGCTCCGCGCCGTAGCCGAACGAGAGGTCCTGGGCGGCGATCACCACGGAGTTCCCTTCCACTGCATCCATCCCAAGAGAACGGTAGCCGCCAGAACGGCGGCGACGAGCGCGCTGTCGGCGGTTTTCCACTCGAATTCCGTCAGCGTGTAGAAGCGTTGGCGGAAGCCGCGGCAGAGCATGGCCTGGTGCACGCGGACGGAGCGGTCGTAGCCGCGCACGAGCAGCATTCCCACCAGCCAGCCGTAAGCGGCGAGGGTCGCGCGGTCCAGGCGGGGGACGAACCCGCGCGCCTTCATGGCGGTTCCGAGCCGCGCGCGCTCCTCGGCCAACACGTCGATGTAACGATAGGTGAAGAGCAGGAGATGCACCAGCTTTTCCGGCACGCGCAGGCCCTCCAGGCCGCGCCCCAGCGCGTTCACGGTCGAGGTGGTCGCCAGCGCGATCAAGGCGCACACGATGGCGTTGGCCTTCAAGGTGATGCGGCCGGCCAGTTGCAGGCCCGGCAGCGACAGGTCCGGGCCGCCCCAGTAGACTTTCTCTCCCCCGCCGGTCAGGGGCAGGAGCAGCCAGAGGATGACGATGAACACGTTGACCACGGCCAGGCGTCCCAAGAGCTTCCCCAGCGGCAGGCGCGCGCACAAAAGCAGCACCAGCGCAAAGGCCAGGGCGGCCCAGAGGACGGGGAAGCGGTCGCAGAGGGCGACGGTGAAGGCGAAGGCGGCGGCGGCGAGGAGCTTGCCGCGGGGATCGGCGCGATGCAGGAAGGAACGGCCCTCGGCGAAGGTCTCGCAGCTCATGGCCGCCGGTACTTTCTACGTGCCAGGAGGGCCATGCCCGCGGCCACGGCGGCCACGACCCACCCCAGGCCCCCCAGCGCCTCGCGCCAGCCAGGCTCGCGCATCTGTTGCTCGATCAGCATCTGCCGCATGGGCGCCAGTTTTCGCTCCAGCACGCGTTCAAGGGCGGCCTCCAGTTGAGTTGCGTCCAGCGTCGGCGCGGCGGCGGCGGTCGGCGAGGACGGCGGGGGAGGCGGCGAAGCCGCGGATGACGAAGTCCCGCCCAGCTCGGCGGCGGAGAGCTTCCATTGTCCGCGATGGCCCTCACCCGCGTCCACGATCACGACCAGCTCCCCGCGCGCGGGGACGGCGAAGTCGAACTTGCCCTCGCGGTCGGTCCGACCCGAAACCAGGGTGGCGCCGGCGCCGTCTTCCACGCGCACGTCCGAATCTTGCGCGGGAGTGCCGCCCTTGAAGCGCGCTTCCACGAAAACGCGCTCCCCCTCCAGGTAGGCGAAGACGTTGAGCCGATGCGCCCATCCGGGCGTCGCTCCGACGACGAGGGTGACCACGAAGACGACGATGCGCGTCATGGGGACGCCTCCGAAACCGGACCGGCCAACACCTCCGGTCGCACCTTGTGGAGAAAGGACAGGCAGAACGCGGTAATCACGCCCTCCAGAACCGCCAGCGGCAGATGGTAAACCATGACCGCGTAGCCGATCTTGTGGAGCGGCTCACCCACGCTCATGACCGCCAGTCCGGCCAGGACGCCGCTGGCGAGGACGACCAGAAAGGCGCAGGCGAAGCCGCCCCAGAGCAGCATGGCGCGGCGCCCCGAACGGATCAAGGGGCGAAACACGAACCCGGCCACGACCGCGGGCGCGGCCATGACAAACGTGTTCACGCCCAAGGCGGTCAGCCCGCCCTCCTGGAAGAATACCGATTGCAGAAGCAGTCCCAGGAGAATGGCGGGAAACGCCACCCAGCCCAGGAGCAGACCCAAGAGGCCGTTGAGCACGAGATGGATGCTGACGCCGTAGAATTCGAGGTGGATGAGGGAGACGACGTAGAAGGCGGCGGTGAGCAGGCCGGCGCGCGGCAGGTCGTCGTAATCCAGCCGGCGGATGCCCACGGCGACGCCGGCGGCGGACAGAGCCGCCCCGGTGATCAGGACCGGGCCGGGCAACACGCCTTCGGCGATGTGCATCCTGGCAACATCCTCTCTTCGGGAGTCTGGCGCTCCCATGTCGTTCTCTCGATACGCGCCTGCGGCGCTACTCGAGAACTCGGGTTCTCTTTCTTCGCTACTCGAGAACTCGGTTTTTCTTTTCTCGGGACTATTCGAGAACGGGAAAAACCAAGCCGTGTCCTCGAGTAGCTTTGCGCGATAATGTCAGCCGTGTCCTCGAGTAGCTTTGCACGAAAATGTCAGCCGTGTCCTCGAGTAGCTTTGCGCGATAATGTCAGCCGTGTCCTCGAGTAGGCCCCGCTGACACGCCCCAATGAAAGAAGCAATCCATCTTCGGGGCCATATCGAGAGGCGCGGCGGTCTACCGCGCAGCACGCTGCGCAACTACGGTCCGGGCCAGGCGGTGAACTCGACCCAGAGGACTCCGCCCAGTTCCACGCTCTTCTCCTGCCCCTCGCGCGGCATGGTCTTCTCGTCCTCCACCAACGCCGCAAAGCCCCACCAGCCCGCCGCCGGCGGACTGTAATGAAAGGCCCCCCGCTCGTCGGTCAGAACCGTCTGGGTGATGAAGTAATCGTTGGGCGGAGACAGCCTGCCGTCGCGATTGTAATACTCGACTTCCACCGGCGCGCCCGCCAGCGGTTTGCCGTCCTTGAGCACGACGCCGGAGAACACGTTGCCCGCATAAAGACCGAAGGGCCGCGTGAGCGGCACGATCTCCAGCGGCAATCCCACCGGCTGGTTCCAACCCTCCTCTTCGCCAAAGGCCGCCACGACCGACTTGGTGTGGTGCACGATGAAGCAGTCCTCCGCCGGCTCCCAGTAGGGCTGCGGCGACATGAAGAAAGTCAGCACGCCCGGTCGTTTGACGGCGTATTCGGCCTTCCAGCCGGCATGGCCGAGAACCTGGGTCGGTTGCAGCGTGGCGGACAGATCGAGCCGGCTGCCGTCGGCGATCACGCCGAAGGCGGCGGGCCGGGCCATCTCCATGCCCTCCGCCTCGCAGGGATGCGAGAAGGAGAGCGTGAGCGCAAGGGTGCGGTTGTCCTCCATCATCACCATGCTGTCGGAGGGGATGATCATGCCGAAGTGCGCCCAAGCGGCGGGCGCCAGAAGCAGCGCGGCGAGCGAGAGAGTGCGAAGTCGGGACATGGCACGGGCCTCCTTGGAAGTAACATGTTTCCGAGAATCATAACACACACAAGTCGGCGGGAAAAGCCCCTTGTTACCCTGCGGAAAGTCCGGTTGCTTGCGGCTTACTCGGACACGCGCCAAGCCACGGCCTGGTAAACCGCGCCGGCATCGTCGGAGAGCGAGAAGACGACCTGCAGCCGCTCCGGGTTGGGATAGGGTCCACCCAACGGCAGGCCGTCTCCCGACACCACGGTCATGCTGGTGGAACCGCCAGGAGTCAGGCCGGAGAAGGTGAACACGCCCGGTTGGCCGGCCTGCCATGAGTACGTGTAGTTCCCATTGAAAGTCCGGCCGGCCGCGCCTCCCAGTTGCGCGCTGGCCGTCCCGTTGGGCGAAAACGTGAAGGTCAGGCGATTGCCGGTCGACTGTCCGTTGCGCAGCACGGGCGCCTCATCCAGGGTGCGAAACTGGCCCGTGCCCAGAGCCAGGATCGCGGGTGTGGGCGTGGGAGTGCGCGTCACGGTGGGCGTGGGCGTGGGAGTGCGCGTGGGTGTGGAGGTGCGCGTGAAGGTGTGCGTCGCGGTGGTCGTCCCCGTCGGCGTGGGCGTGGCGACCGAGGTACTCGTCGGCGTGGGCGTGGCGGTACGCGTGAAGAGCGGCGGCAGAGAGACGTCCACGGGCGGATTGCTGGCGCCGACGGCCAAGCCGGAGAATGTGAAGGTCTGATATTCCGGCGACTTGGCGGCAAAGAAGCTGTAACTGCCATAGGGGACGTTGGAGAGGAGGTAGCTGCCGTCCAAGGTGAGCGTCTGGAAGCGCGTCCCGTCCTGCACCAGTTCCACCAGGACGCCCCAGAGGCGCTCCTGGGTCTCGGCGTCGCGCACCGTTCCCGAAAGGGAGCCGGTCCCGGGCGCGGTCGTCGGGGTGGGGGTGACGGTCCAGCTGGGGGTGGGGGAGAGCGTACCCGTGGGGGTCGCGGTGGAGGTCGCCTCGCGCAGCCAATGCTGTGAGAGGATCAGAACATCCGTCCCGTCCACGCGCCCATCCCCGTTCAGATCGCCGGGCAGCGCATCGGCGGCGGCGATCCCAACAAGAAGACTTAAACCCGGAATAAAGCAGAGGCGATGCCAAGTGAGCTTCATGTCGTGCATCGTAACATGGCGAAAGCCGATCATCTACTCGCCAGATGCAATTGAAACACAGGCTGGTTTAGGCGATAGTGTTGTGACGAAGTGGAAGAGGAGCGCCGCCTGTGAAGATATGGCAGTACGCGTGGAAACAGGCGCCGATGCTGGCGCTGCTCGTGCTCCTGGGCGCGGGCGGGCATTCTCGTCAACGACGGACGGTAGCGGAGCCGCGCGTGTCGTACCTGGGCTGGAGCCGCGAGGCGCAGTGTTGGCCGCCAGCCGCACGGGACACCTGCTGCCCCTTCGCCCCGCGCCCCTCGCCGAGGCCCCCGCCGGCATCTCCCATGCCTCCGGCGGCAAACTGCTGGTGCATCTCTTCTATTCGTCCTCCTGTCCCGACTGCGCCATCTTCCGCGACAAGATACTGCCCGACCTAGAGACGACCTACGCCGACCACGTGATCTTTCTGGAGCACGACACGCAGACGGAGGAAGGCGTGAAGCTGCTCTTCACCTATCTGGACAAGACAGGTCAAGGCCACGCGGGCCAGCCGGGAGGCCACGCTGAAGATGTTCATGGCCAACCGCTGCTGTTGGGAACGGATGAAGCGGCGACGCGGGCCATGGTCGAAATCGCCGCGGCCCTGGCCGCCTCGCAGGAGAAGAAGGAAAATTAGGGTCAGCGCCCAATTTTCCTCGTGGAGTTTGACCGTGAGGGAATCGATGCCAAAATCAGGCGCTGACCCCAATTCTTCCGGTGGGGTCTTCCAGGCGCGCGCCGTGCTTCTCGTCGTGTTCGTGGCCGCGGCTTGGCCCAAAGCTGATGGACCCCGACAGCCTGGCGACCGCCGTTTACCACTATGACCTCCTACCGGAGCGGTGGATCGGACTTGTGGCCGGGCTGCCGGGGTCGAGTTGGCGGCGGCGGCAGGCCCTCCTTTTCGGCGCGCGCGGGCGGCGGCGGAACTTTGATCGCCGGCCCCTGGTGGTGTTCATCGCAGCGGCGAGCGTGGCGTTGGCGCGCGGGATGGCGGGCATCGACTGCGGCTGCTCGGTCCGGCCGCGCGCTGGGAGTGACGTTGATCCTCGAGGACGCCGCACTGCTGGCGCTGGCGGCGTATGGCATTCATGCCCTCGTGGCGATCGACGCAACAGCCGAGGCGTATTTCCGCGTAAGCCATTCGTGAAAAAGGAAGCCAACCCGCAGGCGTCCGCGGCGGCGCGCGAGCCTCGGCGCGATGGATCGCCTGATCGCTTCCCAGCGCCGAACGGAGATTGTCCACAGCTCATCGCGTATCCTGCTCCGCGAATTAACGCCGGGAATCTCTTCAATCCAGCCGATCCACCAGCCCGCAACCTCTTTGACAACCGCGGTGAAACTCATGATCCATACGCCGCCACCGCCGTTTTGGGGCATGAGCGCCGAGGCTGCCAAGAGGAATCTTGTAGCCGCCATGCCGTCGGTTCCCGCGGCCATCAGAGTCCGCCCGCCAGCAGCCCGCCAGCGCCAACAGGTCCTCTTGGTTGATGACGCCGTCGTCCACCAGGTCCGCCGGGGCCGAAGACGGGTCCTCATCGCTTTGCCAGAAGAAGGAGAAGCAAGGAGATCCGCGCCACAGGTTCCGCCAGCCGTCGCAGAACGGGTCCCCGCGTCCGGCCGAGGTCGGCGTGGGCGTGGGCGTGATCGTGGGCGTGTGGGTGGTGGTCGGCGTGGCGGCCTGGGCCAGCAGGTTCGCGCGTACTTTCAAAATAAGGCAGCATGTCGCTCAATGGAACGGACAGACGCCCAGATTGCGGATGGATACCATGGGGACGTCGCTCATGCTCGTAGGTCGTCCGGTGAGCGCGGTCAGCTGGGCGGTAGTTCTGGTGAAGCCCCAAGCGCGTCCACGGCAGGCCCCAGGGGGCAGCATCGGCCTGCCAAGCGTCGTCGCGAGCGCGGCGGCCAGCTGTTTTGATAGAACCGTGCCAAGTAACGTAACATCGGCGGCGGAAGCGCGGCGGCGCCTCGGTCGTGTTGCAGGTCGCGCGGGCCGCGCCCAGCGTCGCCGCACTCAGAGCCGTCTCGCAGCATCGACCAGCTCGGCCATGAACTCCACCGGCGTCTGCCCGGGCGCCGGCGGGGACCGTCGACACGCGCGAATCCCATGACGGCGCACGTGCCGGTGGGAAAATGGAACCCGTCGCCCGCCGGATACTCGCGCCACGCGATCTCCAACGACACGCCCTCGAACGGGTACCCGTCCAGGTAGAACGTCCAGTTTGGCGGGCGGATCGGCCCAGTTGATGCTGGGTCGGTTGAAGGCGACAAACACGCGCACCGGCTCGTCGCAGCGGAAGCGGATGCGGGCCTGGCCCCGTTTGCCCTCGTCGTTGGAGAAGCGAATCGTGGGCAGGCCGATGAACTCCGGCGGGACGGCATTCCGAAGGTGTAGGCGCGGTCGGTGAAGATCAGGCTGTCGGCGCGCGACGAGGTCGAGGACCTGCCCGCGCCGGTGGCGGTTACGCTGGCGGGGGCAAGCACGGCGGGGCAGGTTCGCGCGCGGTGCCCTTCCCAGTCTTCCCCGTTCGACGCGGCGAGGTAGGTGGGGATGCGCATCACGCGCC
The DNA here is from genome assembly GCA_015075175.1 of bacterium. Lineage (GTDB taxonomy): Bacteria > Hinthialibacterota > Hinthialibacteria > H5-UNCL2 > H5-UNCL2 > H5-UNCL2. Next base: position 38,034 of record JABTUV010000015.1, on the reverse strand, counting down.
CGCGCAGGAAGGCGCGCCGGGCGCCGCCAACATCTGCGGGACAATATCCCGCGGAGAGGACTGTGGTGGTTGTCGCCGCCAGCCAGATCAGCCGCTGCAGGCTGGGCAAGACGTCGGCGGGCGGCTTCCTGCGAGGCCAAAACTTTTCCGCGGCGGACCGGTCGCCGAAATGCTCGGTGAGGCGCGCTCCAGTATACTTGCTCCTCGCCGGGATCGAGATCGGGATTCCAGGCATAGCGGCTCCACGCCTCAAACCACATCCAGTCGCGCTTCCATTGCACCTGGGTCGCATCAGGAAGGTCGCAGCCATAGGGCCAGCGCCAGGCCTTGCGCGGATACAGATGCAGTCCGTAGCCCCCTCGCTCGCTTGAACTCTGCAGGCAGCGTTGAATATGGGACGGCGGCGACCAACGGAACGGCTCCAGGTTGGCGATGCAATGCACGTTGACCACGTGCTGGCGGTCATCTCTCGACCAGTCCAGGTTCTCCGGATCCACGTGGTCGGAGGCCAGCATCTCCACGTTGTACTTGCGCTCGGTATGGAGCGGCGTGTAGTGGCCGGCGACCTTAGCCATGTGCGGCAGGTCGATGCCCCAGGCGCGGATCATGATGGGCGGATTCCTGCCGGTGCGGTTGACCGCCGGCGGGATCACGTCGTTGATCCAACCGTCGGTGTACTGCAGGCGCAGGGCCTCGCCCGGACAGATGTACAGCCCGATGCTGGGAAACTCGGAGACGAACTTCTCGATGCACAGCCGTGTACCCGCCAAGAGCAGGGTGGGGTCGCTGTTGCCGCAGGGAAGGCCGTGCGCACGGGCGAAGTCGGGCGAGGTGATGTTGTAAAACTGGAACATGAGCCAGATGTTGCGCTTCTCCGCCTCCGTCGCCAGCCACAAGAGCGTGTCGTGGTTCTCCTCTAACAGTTGCGGCGACAGGCTGCTCTGGCTTCCGGTACTGCTCCAACTTGACGGTAATCGAACGGATGGCCGTTCCAGAAGGCGATGCGTCAGTTGAAGCGGTTCTCTACCAGAAAGTCGAGATAGTCGAGCGTCCATGGCCTTGTCGTAGAAGAAGGGGCCCCTGGGGCGTGACGGATAGTCGGGCCGCCCAGTTTCATCAGGAAGATGCAGGTCCCGCGCAAGGAGAGCGCGGGAGACTCTTGGACCGAGAAGTCTTCGGGGAGCCGGCCACCGAGGGCGCTGCACGCGCCGGGCCAGGTCGAGGCAACCGTAGAGGATGCCGGCGGGATCGGCCCGTCACGTACACCACGTTGCCGGTTACTTGCAGGGTGTAGGGATTGGACGCGGCTTCCACGGTAGTAGTGTGAATCGTGACGGCGGCGGGATCGGCGAGGGCGGCGCACAGGCGTTCCGTAGCGAAGGCGACGCGGGGTCCTCGGCCGCGCCCGTTTGCACGACCAAGAGGATTATAGGACGCAGCGACGAGATGAAGGGATCGGGGAATGAAGGTGTGAGGAGACATGCGACGACTCCGGGCGACGGTCTCGGTCGGCCGTGCGGCGACCGGGCCGTCATTGTTTGTAGCCGCCCGGCGGCGGAAAATCAAGCCTTCGGGGCGAGGGACATCCATGATAGGTACCTGTCAAGGGAAAAGAGTCTCCCACGAGCTTCGGCACTTGTCCGAATGCCTGTTTCTGATACGCTTTGCGTGCCGGTCCGGAGGATAGGGCAACGCTGGCGAGCGACCCGAGCGCCGCGACCGGTGGTTATACGGAGGAGGGCGGAGAGATGATTCTTTCCGCCTTTCTTTATGGCGTACTCCTCCGGCAACCCGAAAAGCGATAAACGCATTCGACCACGAACCTTCCTCAGGGATGGGAGCCTGAGGCTCCCGTTTGGGTCGGCGTTGCTTAAGCCAACGCGACCAGACATCCATGGTGGCCTGGGTCATGGCCCCGCGGGCCATGGGCCTGCCAAATTATGAGTTGTGGTCCACCAGCCAGCCCCGAAACAGGCGCCAGGGTCGCCTTACGAGCGCAGGGCCGCTTGCGCAGTCCCTAACACGGGGGCTGGCCGGCTATCCTGAGTCAGATCCGCGTTCTTTGAGTTCCCTCTTGGCCTTAGGCCGCCACTTTCCTCTTCTGTTCCGCGCCAGCGCCGATCCACCGCCAGCAGATATCCCACCAACTTGCGCGCCACCGCCAGCGTCGCCAGATTCCGCCGGCCGGTTGACGCAAGTGTCCGATCATACACCGCCGCCAGCGTGGCATCATACCGCGGCGCCAGTTTGGCGGCCTCGATCAAAATGGTCTGCAGATGCCCATTGCGCTTCTTGAGAGCGGCCCCGTTGCATCTTGCCCGCCGACTCGCGCTGCGCGCTGCACAGTCCACAGTGGCTGACCGCCTGGCGCCGATTGCGGAAGCGGTTCGGATCCCAGATCTCCAGCATCCAGGTCAACGCCGTCACCTGGCCGACGCCGGCAATCTCCTCAGCCGTTCCATGCGTTCCTGCAGGCGGGAATCCCGGGCCAGCGCCGCCAAGAGATACCCTGGCGCGACTGGAAGAAATCCAGTCCGGCCCGTGTCATGCGTAAAGATTCAGCACCGACGGCGGCAGCTCCAGTTGCTCCAGCAACCGGGCGAAGCTAGCGCCGGCCGTGCAGTTGCTTCTTGTTGTACTCCATACCCGTCTCCATGAGCAGCCCGAAATGTGGTTCTTCATGCGTGCTCTCACGCACCATCTTGTTGCGGTAGCGCAACACGCGGCGCAGCCTCCCGCACGGTGCTGGGCGCCATGAAACACTCTGGGAACAGATGGCAGCGCAGCAGATTCGCCAGCATCCGCGCATCCAGCGCGTCGCTCTTCTTCTTGGCCGCCGTGATCGCCTTCAACCGCCCCGGATCGCCCACCGCCAGCCGCAGCGCATACCCCTGCAAGTGGTCGTACACCCAGCCGCTGAAGAGGGTGGCTTCCATCCTCCGTACCACCGCCCCGGCAGGCTTTCCGCCCAGGCGGTCAACGCCCCTCGCGTCGCCACGACCCGGCCCTCCTTCACCACCGTCCCATCCGGCTCCATCACGCAAAACTCACGCTCTTCTTGTGGACATCCAACCCAATGTAGTAGTATCCTCTGGTCGATGATGAGATGCCTCCTGTTGAGTATTTTGAGTCAGTTCGACCGAACTGGGCCAACCTTATTACTCGCAGGAGGCTTCTTGCTGTCAACCCCTCGCACCTATACATTCAAACAGGCGCCGGTTTCCGAAGCGAGAACCCGCCTCGCTTGCCGGGCTTGCCGGCGGAAATCGGCGACTGTCCCGCGCGTTTTCCCGGCGGCGTTCGCGCTTGCAAAGTGGTCGGTCCAGCTCCACAATATCGGTCGGCTGCATGGCAGTTTTTTTGAGCCCTTCACGGGAGGCGGTTCCATGCGCTATCGGATTCTCGGCAAGACCCAGATTCGCGTGAGTGAGATCGGGTTCGGGGCGTGGGGCATCGGCGGCATGTGGGGCGCGGCCCGCGACGAGGAGGCGGTCGCGGCGCTGACGCGGGCGTTCGAGCTGGGGGTGACTTTCTACGACACGGCGATGGTTTACGGCGACGGCCACAGCGAGGAGCTGATCGCGCGGGCGCTGGGCGCTCATCGTGAGGAGATCGTCATCGCCAGCAAGGTCCCTCCCAAGACCATGCGCTGGCCCGTCCGCCCCGGCGACCCCATCGAGGAGACCTTCCCCGCCGACTGGATCATCGAATGCACGGAAGCCAGCCTGCGGCGCTTGCAGACGGACTACCTGGACGTGCAGCAGCTGCACGCCTGGACGCCGGATTACGTGATGGAGACCGACTGGTACGACGCGATGGAGCAGTTGCGGGCGGAGGGGAAGATTCGCGCCTTCGGAGTGTCGGTCAACGACTGGGACGCCTACGGCGGGCTGGGCCTGGTCCAGGCGGGCCTGACCGACACCATCCAGGTCATTTACAACATCTTCGAGCAGCGGCCCGCCGAGAAGCTCTTTCCCGCGGCGCAGGCCGCCAACGTGGGCATCATCGCGCGCGTACCCTTCGAGGAGGGGCTCTTGACCGGCGCCCTCACTCCCGACACGCAATTCGACCAGGACGATTGGCGGCGCGAATGGTTGACGCCCCAGCGACTGCAGGAGGCGGCCCGCCACCTCGAGCCACTGTCGGCTTTCCTCAACGAAGACCGTCCCACCCTGGCGCGGCTGGCGCTCAAGTTTTGCCTCTCCCATCCCGCGGTTTCAACTGTCATTCCGGGCATGAGGACGGTCGCGCACGTGGAGGACAATTGCGCCGCCTCCGACAGCAAGCTTCTCACCGCGCACCTGCGCGAGGAACTGGCCCGGCACGCCTGGAACCACGGCTGGGCGTATCCCTGGGCGGAGGAGACGGAGGGCGAGATCACCGTGGAGGATGCGGACGCTTGAGACGGGGCGCCTTCACGCTGATCGAACTCCTGGTCGTGGTCGCCATCGTCTCGATCCTGGCGGCCATCGCGGTCCCCAACTTTCTGTCGGCGCAGGTGCGCGCGCGGGTGGCGGCGGTGCAGGGAGACTTGCGAACCATGGCCCATGCCGCCGAGGCCTACGCCGTCGATTGGGCCGGCGAGTATCCTCCCTATCGGGACATGAGCACGTGTACGGAGTACCCGTACCACAAACGTTATTCGTTTTTTACCACGCCCGTCCCCTATCTTACGGGAGTCAAGTGGCGGGAGTTGTTCACGCCGAGCGAGGCGGAGCCATCCGGCCCGCAGTGGGACATCGCCGATTCGTTTTATCTGACCTGGACCAACTTCTGGGGCTATGCCTGCAATCCCACGCCGCACGCGCTCTGGCCCTATCGCCACGACCACACCTTTCTCCTGCGCAGCCGCGGACCGGACCGGACGCTGGAGCCGGACTCGTCGCGCAACGCCCATTTCATCGGCGAGGGCGCCCTCTCTCCCGATCCGTTTCTTTACGATCCCACCAACGGCATCGTCTCGCGCGGCGAGCTCCTCCGAACGCGCAAGGAATGGAATTGATGCGTCTCTTTGCCTCCTGCCTGCTGGTCGTTGTCGCAACCGGCCCGGCCCGCGCCGGAGGTTTCGTGGACCGCTACTGCAATCCCTTGCAGGTCCTCTTGGCGGACCCGTATGTCCTGCGACACGAGGGGACATACTACCTTTACGCCACCTCCGACGTGCACAACGGTTATTTCGTCTGGACCTCCGATGACCTCGTGCACTGGGTGCATCGGGGATACTGCTTCCGCAAGACGGAGACGTCCTGGGGCCGGTACCACTTCTGGGCGCCGGAGGTAGTGGAGAAGGGGGGCGTTTTCTATCTTTTTTACAGCGCGTCGCCGAGTTTTCAGATTGCGGCGGCGGGCAAGGCGGTGTGCGTGGCCACGGCGGAGTCGCCGCTGGGGCCGTTCGTGGACGCCGCCGCGCCGCTCCTGCGACTGGACCACGACACCATCGACGGACATTGCTTCCTTGACGACGACGGCCGGGCGTATCTCTTTTTCGTCCTGGAGTTGATGCAGGCCGGCGGCAACCAGGTTTACGTGGCGCCCCTCTCCGCCGATCTTCTCTCCATCGCGGCGACGCCCGCGTTCTGCCTGAAGGCCGAACGCCCGTGGGAGTCCGCCGGCGAGTGGCACGTCAACGAGGCTCCCTTCGTGGTGAAGCACGAGGGTTGGTACTACTTGCTGTACTCCGGCAACGGCTTTTCCGATCCCAACTACGCGGTCGGCTACGCGACCAGCCGGTCGCCGCTGGGACCCTGGAAGAAGTACGAGGGCAATCCCATCCTGTCGCGCGTTCCGGGAGTCTCCGGGCCGGGGCATAACGCCCTGATAAAATCGCCGGACGGCTCGGAGTGGTTCTCAGTCCACCATACGCACATGTGGTTTTCCTCGGGTGGGCGGCGGCAGTTGGCCATCGACCGGGTGCGATTCGTGCCGGAGGCGACCGGGCCGGCGCGGCTGGTGTGCGACGGGCCGACGTTGACGCCGCAGCCGCTGCCCTCCGGCGCCAAGCCCTTTGGCCGGGCCGGAAGCGACGACTTTGCAGGAACTGCGCTGGACCGGCGGCACTGGATCGTCTTCAACGAGTCGCCCGAGGCGTGGCGGCTGGAGCGGGGGGCGCTGGTGGTGCGTCCTGCGGGCGACGCGCGCGAGCATGGCGATGCCGCCCGCAACGTGTTTCTCCAGTACGCGCCGGAAGGGGACTTCGCGGCCACGGTCGAAGTCCGCGCGGCGACCGGCGCCTTCCTGTGCCTCTGGCGAGACCACGACCACTTTGTGCGTCTGGCGGTGGGACGCGACGGCCGTTCTCTCGTCGTGGGAGAAGATCGAGCCGGCGAATGGAGGGAACAGAGGACGCCGATGGCGCGGGGGGACCGGGTCTTCCTGCGGCTGGTCCGCAAGGGATCGGAGGTTTCCTTCAGCGCCGGCCGGGACGGGAAGACGTGGACCGACGCGGGCCGGTGCAAGTTCACCGACCCGCTCCCCATGATCGGCCTTGGCGTCGTCGGCGGCCGCCGGGAGCCGACTTGGGACACCCGCTTTCTGGGCTTTGCCGTCACTCCGTAGTTGCCCGGCGCACTGCGCCGCCCCGCCCCGGACGTTGCGCAGCGCCTTGCCCCCGGTGGACTGCGGCAGATTGCTGCCGCACGGCTCCCCTGCCGGAAGAATCGCGCTACTTTGCCCCTTATGACAGATTTTTTTGCTTGACAAGGTATTTCGCCTTCTTTATATGATCCAATTAAAATATAGTAAATGCTGAATTGTCCGGATTGATAATCTCTACAACTGCTAGGTCATCCGGCGAGCTGTAGGGCGACATGTAGAAAAGCTAGACGACGGAACCGATGATTTCGATAAAAATGGCAAAAGAAAGGAGGTGACACCAGAATGAAGAAGGCGAAGAAAAAGGCAGCCAAGAAGACCACTAAGAAGAAGAAAGCAACGAAAAAGGCCGTGAAGAAGGCCAAGAAGTTGGTCCGGAAGACAACCAAGAAGACGGTCAAGAAAGCGGCCAAAAAGACCAAGGCGGTCAAGAAGGCGGTCAAGAAACCCGCCAAGAAGAAAGTCAAGAAGGCGGTCCGGAAGCCCGCTCCGAAGAAGGTGGAGCCCCCCACGACTCCTCCGACTCCGTTGACGCCCATGACTCCGACGACTCCGATTACGGAGAACTGAGCTTCCGGGCAGGCCGGGTTCGACGACTGCTTGTTTTTCGCGTCCATCCGGTGGGACGGGGTCAAGGCGACTGCGGGCCCGTTAAAAAAAGAGAACCGCCCAAGAGGACGGTTCTCTTTCACAGCCCGACGGCTGTCAGGAAGACCGCAAAGCCTCCAGCCCGGAAGAGGTAGCACCGGACTGGCGTTTGCAGCCAACGAGTTTTGCATCCATCCGCAGCGCGCCGCGCTTGGCGCGCTCGCCTTAAGACTAGCGCTCCCGCGTTAGTCTTTTTTTTCCTCTGCCGGGCGCGCTCGCGCGCGTCAATCAAGGTGCCGCGCGACGCGATCCACCGGCCCACCTTCCATTGCCAGCGTATTTTATTAATCCAAGCGGGGTCGTCAATCACGCTTTTGGGGTGGGCATGAAATTGACTCATAGTCACGTATTATGTGACGACTTTTCATGTATATTATATCAATGATATATATTTTGGTTGAAGTTTATGATGTATTTTATATTTATTTAATAATCATCACATCAGGTTTTGGGTCGTGTGAGGAGCGAATGCAAGTGGGAGAGAAAGGCTTGCAGCACGCGCTCGGTCGCATGATGTTGGGCGATGTAATGACGGCCGGACTCGCCCATCTTCGCGAGTGTTGTTTCATCGCTGCACCACGCGGACAGTTGCGATTTCATCGCCTGCCAATCGCCGGACACGCAGATGCCGGCGGCATGACGCGTGAGGTATTCATCGGGATTGACGGCGAGGGAGAGGATGGGCGCGCCGTGTTTGCTCGCCTCCAGGAAAACGTTGGGGAATCCTTCCTGGGTCGCCGTGTTGATCAGTCCCTTGGCGGCGCGATAATACTGGTCCATCTCGTGATAGGGAACGCCGGCAAGAAAGCGGACGTTGGACAGTTGCCGGGCGCGGGCGCGGATACTCTCGAATAACGCCGGATCATTTCCCACCGGCGCGATGAGGACAAAGGATTCGGCAGGAAAAGCCTGGGCAAGATCGAGAAAGAGATCGGGGCGCTTGCTTTGTTCGCAGCGTCCCACCCACAACCAATGCGCGCGCGGCCAGGGCGCGGGGGTGGGCAAGTCGCACAGCGAGGGGAGGACTTTGCTTTCAAGGCCGTAGGTCGCGCGCAGCATGGCGCGGTGGCGCTCGGTCTGCGTGAGAATGAGGTCGGCGGCCCTCATGCCCCGATGGGAGATGCGCGTGATCCATGCCGGTCGTTCACGATCGTAGGTACCGTCGCAATCCCAGTCGCTGGCCGTCATGTAGATGAAGGGAACGCCTCTCCGGCGGCATTCGGAGCCGACCAAGCCGGTCTCGATCCCGAGGCAGCGCTGGACGTAGAGGTCGGGTGCGAGGCGGGCGATTTCGCGCCGCAATCGCCAAGCCAGGAGCAGCTTGCCCCGGGAGCCGGCATCGGGACGCCACGGCAGTTTGCGAACCTCCACGCCGTCCACGAGGATTGTCGTGAAGGGTCCCTCGCCGGAGGTGATGAGCACGACGTGATAGCCAGGTCGGGCGGCGACGGCGCGGCAGAGGCGCGCCAGTTGCACCTCCGAGCCGCCGTAACGGCGCGCGCTGCCGGGGACGAACAGCCCATAGGCGGTAAGCGATACCACGCCGATGGTGACCGGACTGCCCTCTGCCTCCGGCGGTCGCGCAAGAGTCGCGTTCATGGGCGCTTTCCCTTTTCCAGCGCCAGCTTGAACAGCTCCTCGTAACGGGCCACGACCCGCTCCGGATCGTAGTGCTGCCGCGCATACTCGAGCGCGCGCAGGCTGACCTGCCGCCAGTGCTGGGAGTTCTCGACCAATTTCCGCACGCCCGCGACGAGGTCGTCCATGTCGCCCCGGGCACAGCATCCCAGTTCCTGCCGGCTCAGCAACTCATCGGGATCGGCATGGAGCGAAACGACGGGGACGCCCGCGCAGAAAGCCTCCACGAAGGTGCTGGGGAAGCCCTCGTAATCGGAGGTATTCACGAGCACCTTGGCGGAGAGATAGTAGTCGCGCATGGCCGAAGGCGGGACGCCGGGAACCAGCGTGAGATTATGTACGAGCCGCGCCGCGCGCTCTACGGTTTCGGCGAAGTCCGGTTCGTCGGGCGACAGGATCATCACAAATGACTGGTGCGGCAGGGCTTCTGCCAGTTCCATGAAGAGCTCGGGACGCTTCATGCGCCGCGCCCTTCCCACCCAGAGGACGTGGCGGCGCTGGGGTTGTTCGGCCTCGTCAAGCACGGGCGGCCCGAGCGCATTGACAGTCACGGCGTAGACGCCAAACAGTTCCCGCAGGTTCACGACCTGCCCGGCGTTTTGGGCGACGACCAAGTCGCACTGCCTGAGGGCGCGTTCGTAGAGGTGGGCGCGAACCGGATCGTCGGAAAGGAAACCGGCGTCGGCATAGCTGTCGCTGCTGACGCGGTTGACCAGGCGCCGGCCGTGGCGGCGGCAGAAGCGCGCCAGCCGCCAGATGAGCGTGCCGGCATCGGCGGTGATGAGATAGAGGTCCGCGTCCGCCTCCCTGAACGCCCGCAGATAGCGCCGCGAGTTAAGGAGACGCGCCAGGAGGTTCAGCTGACCGACGCGCACGCTGCGGATGAAGGTGATACCCTCGATTTCCTCGCGCGGGGGCTGGCCGAAGTCGCCGACGACCATGGAGACGCGCCAGCCAGGCCGCCGGGCGAAGGCCCGCGCCAATCCCGCCATTTGCACCTCGCTGCCGCCGAACGGGGCGGCGACCGCCGGCTGGAACAGCGCCCGCGCATAGAGATTGACGATGCACAGCCGGCGTTCCATCGTTACTACCACCCCTTGCCGGGTCCGTTGTCATTTCGACCGGAGGGAGAAATCTTTCTCGGCAGGTCGGTGGTATCCCGCGCACGCTGCAAGATTTCTCCCTGCGGTCGAAATGACAGGCAAGAGCAGTGGCGCATGCTAGCCCGCCTCTCCATCCACCCAGCGCCGGAACCACATCTCCAAGAAGAGCAGCGTCCAGATGCGCACCCCTTCGCCCGAGCGGCCGGAGAAGTGATCGTCCAACATGCGTCGCACCGCCGCGGGACGGATGATGCCGCGCTGGGCCGACCGCGGCGAGGTCAGCACGTCCACCGCCATCTCCTTCAGTTCGCCGCGAAACCAATCGTGAATGGGGATGCCGAAACCCATCTTGCGCCGGTCGAGGTGGGCGCGGGGAAAGAGTTCCTCCAGCGCCTTCTTGAAGACGGCTTTCTTCTCCCCGTGGGATAGTTTCAGCGACGCGGGCATGCGCGCCGAGAGCTCCAACATGCGATAGTCCAGAAGGGGCGAGCGGCTCTCCAGCGCGTGCGCCATGGTCGCGATGTCGATCTTGACCAGGAGATCATAGGGCAGGTACTCGCGGATGTCGAAGTAGAGCATCCGGTCGAGCGCATGGGAACCCGCCTCCGGTTCGCTCATGCGCGTGGAGACCCACTCCAGGGTAGGCGAACCGGCGTGTTGCTCGTAGAACTCAGGTGTGACCAGGGCCGCCTTGCCCGCGTTGTCAAAGGCGTTGATGAAGCGCAGGTAGCGGCGCGCCAGGAGCGGGCTGGAGAGGTCGGCGGCCAGCCCCAGCTTGTCCGCCAGCCGCGGCGAGAGGGGCCGCAGGCAGGGCGCCAGCGCGGAAAAAAGCGGCCCCATGCGCAAGGCCCGCGGGACGGCCGTCATCCTGTCCACGCGCCTCGAAGAGACTGTAACGCTCGTAACCGGCGGTTCTCGTCCCCGCCGTCGCCGTTGAGGGCGACCGTGACGTACTGCCGCGTCACCTGGGCCAGATAGTACGACGGCAGCGCGGAGGAGTCGGCGTAAGGCTCGCCGTAAGCGTCCACCAGCTTCGGGAAGACCTCCATGGCCGAGGGGCGCACGACCAGTTCGGTATGCTCGGTGGAAAACCAGCCGGCCACGTCGCGGGCGGCCGGCAGCTCGTTGTACTTCTCTTCGGCGAAGCCGATGGAGAAAGTGCGCACGGGGCGGCTCGAATGCCTGGCCATCAGAGCCACGACGGCGCTGCTGTCCACGCCGCCGGAGAGGAACGCGCCCAGCGGTACGTCGCTCTCCATGCGGATTTTCACCGCATCCTCCAGGAGCGCGAGAATTTCCTCCTGCCACTCCTCGGGTCGCTTGGCGTCCTTGTGCGAGAGGTCGATGCGCCAATAGCGCTCGAGCCGAACGCGCCCGCTTTCATAGACCATGCGATGGGCGGCGGGCAGCTTGCGGACGTCGGAGAAACCCGTCATGGGCGCGGGAATGTAGCCCAGCGTGAGATAGTGCCAGATGGCCTCGTGATCGACCTCGCGCGAGACCTCGGGCAGGGCCAGCAGCGCGCCGATCTCGCTGCCGAAAGCCAGTCCCCACGGGCCGAGACTGTAGCGGATGGGCTTCTTGCCCAATCGATCCACGGCCAGAAGCAGTCGCTCTTTGCGCGCGTCCCAGAGGCCGAAGGCAAACATGCCGTTGAGCCGTTCCACCACGGCGTCGCCGAAGTCTTCATAAAGATGCAGGATGACTTCCGAGTCGGTATGCGAAGACAGCGCGTGTCCGCGCTCCTGGCACTGTTTGCGCAGCTCGGGAAAATTGTAGATTTCACCGTTGAAGACAAGGCGGAGCGAGCCGTCTTCGTTCTGCATGGGTTGATGGCCGGCGGGGGAGAGGTCGATGATGGAGAGACGGCGATGGCCCAGACCGACGGCGCCCGAGGTCCAGACGCCCTCGTCGTCGGGTCCGCGATGGGCGAGGGCGGCATTCATGGCGCGGATGGCTCCGGCCTCCACGGGCCGCGCGCGGTCGGAATAGATCAGGCCGGCGATTCCGCACATGGGGACATGTCTCTCGTCATCCCTATCTTACTCTTAATCTTAATCTTACTCTTAATCTTAATCTTGCTCTTGCTCTTAATCTTGCTCTTGCTCCCAATCTCGCCCTCAATCCACCTCATCCTCTCGACCTGCCAAACCATCCGTGCGGGCAACGTCGCGATCAGGGCGCTCCATTCTCCCTCCCCAACCATCTATAGCAGGAGAGCAGCGCCGCGAACAGGGGCGCGGGAAGGCGGGCGTGCTCGAAGGCGTAAAGGGTGCTGGTGCGATAGAGGCGCGTTCCGCGCACGAGGAAGAGCGCGAGGGCGGCAAGCAGCAAGGCCAGGGGCAGGCGGAGCGCGACGCGTTCGACCGCCAGCGTGAGGATGCAGCCGGCCAAGGCGGGCGCGGCGTAAAGGAGATAGTCGTAATGGCGAAAGCGCAGGCTGGCGGAGAGCAGGGCGATGCGCGCGACTGCGGCGAGCGTGAAAACGGAGAGCGTCGCCGCCGCCGCGCCCGTGGTGGCGTAGCGCGGAACCAGCAGCCAATCCAGGATGATGTTGGCCATGGCCATACCCGCGGTTATGGCTGCCACGCCCCAGACCCTGTCGTAACTGCGAAAAAGCGGCGAATCGATGGCCAGGAGCGTGGCGAAGAAGACGGAGACGAAAAGGAGGGCCAAAGCCGGCTCCGCGTTGACGAATGCGGGATCGAAGACGGCCAGGATGGGACCGCTCAGGGTGCACAGCAGCCCGAGTCCCAGCGACAGGGGGAAAAGAAACTGCGGCACAAGTTCGGCGTAATAGCGCCTCATGCCCTCTTCCCGTCCCGCCAGCCTGCGCTCCAGAAACAGCGGCAGGAGGACCAGGATCGACATGTTGGGAACCATGCTGAGATAGCCGGCGATCTGGTAGGCGATCTTGTAGGCCATGGCGCGGCCTTCCGCCAGTTTGAACCACTGGAAGGCGAGGATGTCCACGTTCTGGACGATCTGCGCGCCCACGCCCATGAGGAGGAAGGGCAGGCCATAAGCCGTCATGCGCGAGAGAAACGGACCGTCCAGTTGTGGCCGTCCGGCCACGGCCAAGACGCGCGAGAGGAGAAAGAGGAAGCTGGCGGTCTCGGCCAGGACCAGCGAGGCGACGACGGCGGCCAGAGAAAGGGGTCCCGGAGCGACGGCGTTGACCATGAGCAGGGCGGCAAATAGGGCGGGCTGGGCCAGGGGGAAATAGGCGAAGCTGCGGCTGCGTCCCGCCGCCTGCAGGAATCCGGGCAGGAGCGTGCGGCTGACGGAAAGAAAGGGATAGGCGCAGACGGCCAAGGCCCAGATGGGTTCATGGGGCAGGCCGACGAAGCTCGTCAGGCGCTCGCTGCCGTTCGCCAGCGGCGCGCAGAAGAGGAGCGCCCCGGCCAGCCAGAAGGCGATCGTCCCGGCCAGCGTGCGCCCCATGCGGCCGGTCTCCGTGTACTCTTCCGTGGCGAAACGCAGGATGGTGGAGAGCAGCCATTGCCCGGCCAGGAGTTCGAGCAGCCCGACCACGGAGAGATAGACCACGAAGGTATCGCGCACCGCGCCGTCGCCGGAGAGCCGCGAGACCAGCCAGAGCGCGCCCAGGTTGAAAAAAATGCGCAGGCCGTTGCCGGCCACGAGGTGCAGGAAAGAAGGCAGCACGCGGTCGCTGCGATGCACCGCGCCGGGCGGTTCCTGAGGTAGTAGAGGGTGTCCCATCGCGGGCCACGATACATTAATCCGCCGGGACAGTCACCCGTTTCCGCCGCCCGCCTCGCTGAAACGCGCGCCCACCTCACTTCGGAAACGGGTGGCTGTCCCTTGATTCTGCGTGCGTGCCAGGGACAGGCGCCGATTTTCGAGGCCAATCTTCCACATGATGGGAGGACTTCCGCCGGAAACCGGCGACTGTCCCTCCACCTCACCACATCTCCAAATCCCGCGGCGCCACGAAGCCGAAGTGGCAAACTCTACAAGGGGCGCGCCCATGACGGAATGACCCCGTGTCAACAAAAACCTCCGCGGCGCCCGGGGTGCAGTCGTAGGAGTTCGCGGCAGCGAGTGTAGTTCCACGCAGCTCCATCGCTTAGCGGCGCACCACCGGCGCAACTTCGCTGTCATCTCGATTGAGGCGCCCTGTCATTTCGAGTGAGGCGCCCTGTCATTTCGACCGAAGCGCCCTGTCATTTCGACCGAAGGGAGAAATCTTACTCGGCATCTCACCGTCGTCCGGCGCCGGACGCTGGATTTCTCCCTTCGGTCGAAATGACAGCCTAGAAACGACATCTTTGACTTCAGGGGCGGTCAAAGACTCCACGCGCGAGAGGCCGGACGCTGGATTTCTCCCTGCGGTCGAAATGACAGCTCTAGAAACGACATCTTTGACTTCAGGGGCGGTCAAAGACTCCACGTGCGACACGCGGAACGCCGGATTTCTCCCTTCGGTCGAAATGACAGGTCGAAATCCGGTCCCGTCTTGCCGGTTTAACTCATTTCCTCTACAGTCGCTTCATCATGTTCGACGGCTGCGATCCCGATCCCCCCGTTTTGGTTTCGGTCGACGTGGAGGACTACTTTGTCAGCCCGGAGACCATCCCCTTCACCGACTGGGAAAGGTATCCCGACCGGATCTCCGTCGGGATGGACTTTCTCTTATCATGTTCAAAGCCAACCGGATTCCTGTTCGTTTTCTTTCTCGGGTGGATTGCGGAGCGGCATCCGGGCCTGGTCAAGCAGGTCGCCGCGGCGGGGCACGAGGTCGCCTGCCACGGCTCGATCACGGGTCCAGCCGGCGGCAATCGCCGCGCGAGTTTCTTGCCATGTTGAAGCGGGAGAAGGACCGCCTGGAGCAGCTGGCGGGGCGGGCCGTGGTCGGCTTACCGGGCGCCCATGTTTTCTCTCACGCGCGGGGACGAGGCTCACTTTTCGGCGCTGGCGGAGCTGGATTTCGCTATGACAGTTCCATCATGCCCTATCGCAGTTACCTGTACGGCGAGGCGGGTGCGCCGCGAGCGCCGTATCGGCTGCCTGCGGGCCTGTGGGAGCTGCCGCCGCTGGTCGTGACAACGCCGTGGGGGCCGTTTCCGGCGGCAGGCGGCTTCTATTTGCGGGTGCTGCCGCTCTTCTACAGCCGCTGGGCGTTGCGGCAAGCGCGGCGGCAGGGACGGCCCGCGGTACTCTATCTGCATCCCTGGGAGTTCGATCCCGATCATCCCCGACCAAGACTCCCGCTCAAGCAGCGCCTGATTCACAATGCGGGCCTTTCCGGCGCGCGCAGGAAGTTGGACGGACTGCTCGCCGGCCGTCGCGCCGCTACGCTCGGCGCCTACGTTGAATGCTTGGAGGAAGGAGAACGCTGATGTCGCAACCCACTTCTCCCGCGTGCCTGGGGATGGCCGAATGGGACCAGATCGGTCCGGGCATGGCGGCGACGGACGCGCTCTTGAAAGCGGCGCCGGTCAAGTTGGAGCAGGCGTTCACGGCGCCGCCGGGACGATGGTTCGTCCTGGTCTCGGGACAACCTGTTGAAGTGGAAAAGGCCATGGCCGAGGGTCGAGCGCACGCGGCGGTGGCGCTGCGCGACGCGGCGGTGCTGCCCGACGTGCACCCGGAGCTCTTGCGGGCCATGATGCGCGCACAGGTCTGCACGGACGAGGAGGCGTTGGGCGTGCTGGAGGCGGACAGCCTGGTGGCGGGCGTATGCGCCGCCGATGCCGCCGGCAAGGCCGCGCCGGTCCTGCTGTTACAGGTGCGGCTGGTGGGGGACCTGGGGGGCAAGAGCCTGGTGCTCTTTGCGGGCGCCAAGGCGGAGGTGGAGAAGGCGCTGGCCGCCGCCCGCGACGAGACGGACGGTCGCGCCGCGACCGTCTCCGCCGTCGTCATCGCCAACGTGCACGACGCGCTGAGGCCGCTGGTGGTCGCGAATACGTAACGCCGGCGGCCTGTCGACGCGCTTATGGCAAGGGGTTTTCGCCGAGATTAAGGGCGCCTGCGCGGAAGCGGGAGGAAGGATGATTATGCGACAGGAGATGGTTAAAAGAGTACTTCATGCCGTGGTTGTGAAGCAAAAACTCCCGCCGGCTACCACGTCCATCCATACTGAATGCACGCGCGAACGCTTCTTACCGCAGCGGAAGGTAAACAACGCATCCCGTCCATTCATCTTGCTCGCTACATTCAAGCATGAGAACGATCTCTTCGATGGCCTGCCCGATGGCCAGGCGGTCCCGAAGGAGAAATACGCCGCTCATGGGTCCTCCGCGTGAGACGCGTTCATATGCTTGCCGAGGCATCGTGGCGTGATCGTGAGTCAACACGATCCGATCGTTGGCGGCGGCCCACGCCAGGATTTCGGCGTCGCTCATCCCTCCATGGCCGGCGTCGACGACTCGTAGAATTAATCCCCGGACTATTTCCTCGTTGAAATTCTCATCAGCCAACAGCCGCAGCATGCTTCAACCACTCGTCCGGCGCCGGGCCGCTAGACGCGCGCGGATTTCCCCCAAGTCACCCTGGATCCCCTCGACTCGCTTGCGGACCTCCCCAGCCTGGCGTTCGCGATGTCTCAGATAACCCTCGACATCGTCCCGATGGCGCAGGTAGTAGGCAACTACCGCGTAGACTTCCGCCAGCGTCAGCGTGGGGAATCGCTGGACAATTGATTCAGGAGCGGCGCCGTCCTGGAAGGCATGAACGACCAACTCGAGGAGCACGCGCGATCGGCCGATGCGGAGCGCTCCGTCGGCGTCCTCCCGCAATGGCGGCGCTTCCGAGACCATGGTGAATGACATGGACTTGTATCTCCTCCAACTCTAATGCGTGAGCGCGTAGATGACGATGTTGATCGCCATGCGCATGGCCTTCTCGCGGTTGACGTCGGGATCGCGGTGCACTTCCGCGTCCTCCAGGCCGTCGCCGATGTCGGTGTTGTACGTGTAGTAGACCATCATGCGGCCGTCCTCGTCGTAGAGGGCCAGACCCTGCGGCGGCCCGCCGTGGTGCTCGTGGATCTTGGGCAGCCCGTCGGGCAGATCGTAATAGCAGTGGTAGATGGCGTGGTTCTTTTCCACGGGTTTCCAGTCCAGGTCGGGGAAGACGCGGGCCATTTCGCTGCGGAAATACTCGTCCAGGCCGTAGTTATCGTCGCACCAGAGGAAACCTCCGCGCAGGAGATAGCGGCGCAGGCGGGAGACCTCCTCGTCGGTCAGCTTGATCTGTTCGTGGCCGCTGAGGTAGATGAAGGGATGGGAGAAGAGGTCGGCGTCGGAGAGTTGAACGACCTTTTCGCGCTCGGCGACGCGCACGGGGGTGCGCTCCCGCAAGCCGCGGATCAGGTTGGGCAGGGAGCTGGGGTCGCAGTACCAGTCGCCGCCGCCGCCGTACTTGACGCGGGCGATCACCAGCGTGGAGGGATCGCGCCCGTCCTCGGCGGCGCCCGCCGCCAGAATCAGGGCCAGTCCCAGGATGCCGATGCTTCTCGTGGCCATGCGCCTCGCCTCCCGTCGTTGTCCAGATCAGTATAACGTTGAGAAGGCGACGAACGCAAGGGCCCAGGGACGCGCGCTATCCCCTCCACCCCCCCCTTGTCAAGGGGGGGAGTCAGGGGCGCATTCTGCGGCCGACCACGTTGACGACGACCTCGTCGGAGAGGGCGGAGTTGCCCGCCAGGCGCCGGCTGCTGTCGGTGGCGTAGACGTTGCGCAGGAGGATGTGAATGCGGCCCGTTTCCAGCGGTTTATAAAAGAACGCAAGCAGGACGCCGTCGCCGGCGGGGAGCCGGTCGCGTTGCGGGAAGACGACGCGCTGGCGGCGGCGGGCGCGCTCGGCATTGGCCTTCTCCGCCGTCGCCAGGTCCAAGCGCACCGGACGTCCCTCCGACAGGAGCAGCTCGCCCTCGTCGTAGCCGAGATCGCGCACGCGCGCGCCGGTGTACTCGAGGTCGAACTGCACGCCCGACAGGTTTCGCCAGTCCTGGGCCAACAAGTAGACGGCGAACCACTCGCCCATTTCCACCTCGCGCTGCTTGACTTCTTCATCGGGCGCAAGCGAAATCAGCGTGCGCGGGTTGCGGGTGCGGAGGGACAGGCGGGCGGGATGGAACGCAACCGCTTCCACCCAGCCCGCGCCCTTGCGCGTATCGATGGCCTTGAAGGAGACGATCTCGACGTCGGTGGAGACGGGGCATCGGCGAGGATGCGGAAGGGCAGGCGGACGACCTCGACGCGTCCTGAGATGCCCTTGCCCGCGTCCACCACGGCCACGCCTTGGAGCAGCTCGTCGGTAGCCTCCCGCGACCGGCCCGCGGATGGCGGGGTCCAGGCCCACGCGAGCGAAATCGGCGCCCGGCTCCACGTCCGCGGCCAGCGGCGCCAGGAGCGCCGGATCGTAGCGCATTTTCATGATAAACCCGGCCAGGTCGCGCGCACCCTCGACCTGCACGGCCAGTTCCACGCGCCGCTGCGTGGTCGAGAGCGTCGCCGCCGCCGGCAACAGCGCAACCTGCATCTCGGGCGGCGGCGCGGCAGGCGGTAGGAGATCGTCGGCATACACCGCCTCCAAATCCACCCAGGTGGGAGTCGTCGAGACGAACGACTCCACCGGGTCGGCGTTGCCATAGGCGTAAATCACGCCGAGGGCGTCCAGAACCCAGAAGCCGCCGCCGCCGCGCGCGAGTACCAGTGCGCGCGCCAGGCTCGACTCCAGGTAGGTGGTGGGCAGTATGGTCGTGCGGCCGCCCTGCCGGCTGGCGGCGAAGACAACGCCGTGCGACGTGAGTAGATAGTACGTTTCATCCGGCCCGATCTCCAGGTCCTCGGCCTGGTCGCCGCGGCGCAGGGGAAACGAGAGGAAGGGCGTGGCGGCGTCCTCCAGGTAGAGAGCGCCGGCGGCGTCGGCGAGCACGCGCTCGCCGCGGGGCGTGAACTCCAGATCGCGTATGGGCGGCCAGGCGGGCGCCAGCCAGATGTCGGGCGGCCGGCCCGGCGAGAGATGATAACCGCGCGCCTCCTCGTCGATCATGAGCGCCTCCGGACCGGCGCCTCGAAACTCCAGGTCGCGCGCGACCGCCTGATCCAGGAGGAACCCTTCCAGGCCGTAGCCGCCGTGGCTCTTGACCAACCCGCGGCGATCCAGGATGTAAAGACCGCCCTGGCGCACTTCGAGATCGACGGCGGACAGGTATGAGGGAAAACCCGCATCGGGCTGGTTGAGCAGTTGGAAGGCGTGGGGTGGGGAAGCTCCGGCGATGTCCGCCTTGGCCAGGGCGCCGTCCTGGCGCAGCATCAGGAGATACTGCGGCGACTCGCTCCATGCCGGAAGGCACAGGATGCACGCAATGGCCGCCGCCGGGACGCTTCTCATGCGGGAAGTGTGCTCGCGCCGCCGGTGCTTGTCAACGCAACTCCCCGATGGACTCCCCTGTGGAGTGCGGCAGCTTGCTGCCGCGCGCAGCGTCCCTCGATACGGCCTTCGACCTACTCGGGGCAAGGCGCTGCGCAACGACTGCCCGCCGTGTCCCCCCAGCCCCTTGTCGAGGCTGGAGAGGACGCGTCCGCCGTCGCAGGAAGTCCACGATGGCCGTGCGCTTCCGACGCACGAGCAAGAGGCCGAAGAGAAACAACCCGAGCGAGAAGAGAAACCCCGCGCCCCAAGGAGCGGTTTTCACGAAATCTGCGCCGTGCGCTCGCCGAACAGGGTCTCCAGGCCGTTCTCGCCCCACAGCTCCAGCGCAGACGGTCCAATACCGAGGTACATGGATTGGCCAGGAACGCCGCGACGACCCAGCGACCCGCGGTCGCGCCGTAATCCAACTGGTCCAATACCATTTTGGGCTGGTAGAACACCGGTGTGAAGTAAAACCAAGCCGTCACCACGACCTCCAGAATCAGGCCCACATCGCGGTAGAAGACGAACAGGGTGCTGGCGATGCAGACGAGGCCTGCGCCGAAAGGAAGATGTGCAGGGCGATCACGGGCAGCATGAACCAGCCGGGACCGACGGGGATGGCGCCCAGGAGGGCCAGGAGCGGCAGGACGACGACCACTGCGAGGGTGAAATTGACCAGGTTGGCCAAGGCCGCGCTGAGGGGGAAGATTTCGATGGGGACCGACACTTTTTGCAGCAGGCTGGTATTGCCCACGAGGCAGCCTACGCCGTCAAAGAGGATGCTGGCAAAGAAAGCCCAGGGCAACATGCTGGCGACGATCCAGGCGCCGTAGCCGACCGGCGCGTCGACGGGGAAGCGCACGAAACTGCGGAACACCACGAACAGTACCAGCGCCAGAAACAACGGCCGCAACAGCGACCAGAGGAACCCCAGCACGGCGACCTTGTAGCGTAGCCGCAGCGAGAGCACGGTCACGTTCCAGAGAAAGCCCCGATACCGCCAGAGGTCGCCGACGGCTACACCGATGTTGTTGCGCACTGCCGATGTCGTCCTCGTGTTTTCCCAATGCTCCAGATCACGACGTTATCATTGCGCACGACGGCGGAGCAAACCAAAAATCCCGCGCCGTCATGGGCCGGCGGGACTGACGAGGCCGTGCGCGCGCAGCGCCTCCAGGAGAGGCGGCGTAAGGCGTTCCGCCATGATGCGGTAGCCCTCGTCCGTGCAATGGCCGTCGTAGGCGAACAGGGAGTCGGCGGTTCCCTCACTGCGCCGCGGCTCGAAGTATTCCGCATGAGATACCAGGAAGCAGTCATGCGAGCGGCCGAAGTCCTGCAGGCAAGCCGAGACGGGGTTGGCGTAGGGATAGTCGTGGACGTACATGAGGGCGCCCTCGCGCAGGCAGAGTTCGCGCATGGCCGCGAGGTCGGCGTAGAGAATCTGAAGATAGCGGCGCTGGCGGAAAAAGGAGTGGTCCAAGCGCGGCAGGCGCGAGGCGACCTCGGGAGCGGTCTCTTGGAGTCGTTCGATGTGCGCCAGCGCCGCCTCCTCGTCGAACAGGTAAGCGAACGCGATGCAGAGATAGTAGTCTTCCGTGGGTTGTCCGAGGGCGACCGCGTGGTCGAAGGCCGCGGCGGCCTCCTCACCACGACGCAGGTAAGAGAGAATCCATCCGCGCAGGTTCCAGAGGTCGGGATTGCGCGGCTGCAGGTCGAGCGCCCGCCCGACGGCCGCCAGCGCGTCTTGATTGCGCGCCAGGCGGCACAGCCGTATCGCCAACTCCTTCCAGCCGGCGAAGTCCGTGGAATCCGCGGCCAGAGACCGTTCCAGCGCCGCGACCCGTTCACGCTCCCTGGGCGCGTCAAGATACTCGACCCGCAGTCCGAAGGGCAACTCCGTCTCCGTCGGTTCGGCAAAGCGTACCGTTCGCAGACGCACCGCACGGTAAAGGCGAACGGAAAGGGCGGCCTGCTGCATACCCAGTTTCCAGGCTTCGCGCCGCGTCATGCCGGGCAGGGAAGCAAGGTCCACCTGGCGCAGGTCCCACTGGTTGTTGGCTCCGCAGGAGACCAGCACGACGTCGGGACGCAATCGGGGCAGCTCCCGCCTCAACCAGGCCAGCAGTGCGGAGGAATTGCGACCCGGCTGCCCGCGTTCAAGACCACCAGGGGCCGCCCGGGCAGGCGTGATTGCAAACCCGCCTCCAACAAACTGGGCCAGGACCGTTGTCGGCTGCTGGCGCCCAATCCATAGGTGAAAGAATCGCCAAGGCACAGAATGGACAGCGCCTCCTCGGCCGGTGCAGTCAGCCGCAATCCCGTCTGTCGCCCCACCACGAAAGCCGCGCCCTGCAGCAGCAACTCGATACCGACAAGCGAAAGCGTGGTCGCCACAAGCCCGCGTGCGAGCATGGGATGCCGACGCAATCGGACATCGATGCCCTGTCCGACGCCGGCAGGCGTAAACGCCGCCAGTGCCAGAGTGGCGGCGCCCGCCACCACTCCTTCCCGGCCGCACCACGACCATAAGAAGGCCAGTAGTGCGGCTGTCATCACACCCATCATCCAAACGACCGAGCTCCCGCCACGCCGGACCCGGGCGCACCCCAGTGCTCCAAGAGCGACGAGCGGCGAACTCCAGAAGAGTTGAAAGGCAGGCGGCGTGGCGGGCCGCCCTACGTACCACCCGGCGACCAGGCCAGAGATCAGCAGCCAGAGCGCACAGAACGCCACGAAAAGGAGGAGTCCCGTGGCCAGAGTGGGTGAACGCAAGCGCGACCGCTCTCCAGTAGGATTGACGCCGCTCACAAGCGCTCCACTCATCCACCGTCTGTCGCGTCGCGTTGCGCGCGCGCCCAAGACTTTAACATCGACGGCGCGGTACCGGCCACAAAGAAAAAAGGGGCGGAGATTGCTCTCCGCCCCTTTCGGGTCGACTTGCAGAAGTCGCGTTTACTCGAACAGGCTGTCGTCGAAGTAGGCGACAGCGTCGCTGACGCGGTGGTGCATGATGTCGTCGATGTAGACCTTGCCGACATCGGCGGCGCCACCGGGCGACTTGTCGCCGTTGACGCCGAAGATGTTGCCGCCGCCGCCCTGGCCGAGCGCGACCAGTTCAGCGTTCAGGCCCGCGTCATCACCGCGCGACTGGGCATACATAAGGAACAGCGCGGCGTGGGCGAATCTGCCCGCGGCCCCAGTCACGGGCAGATCTTGCACCGTACCGGCCGCCCACGGATGCTCGATGGTAACCTCGCGCCACACGCCCGCCTGATTGGGCACGCCCACCGAATCGATCTGCGCGGCATAGAACGGAAGCAGGTCCGCGCCATCCGTCCGGCTCGTGCCGAACATGCAGATACCCACGATGCCCACCGTATTGGGGTTGGACTCATTGGTACGAATGTAAGCCCGAGTGGAAATGACCGCCGGCTGGAAGACCCGCGTCGGCGCGTAGCTGTGCGGATCGAAAACCGTGAACAACACACCACCCGACTGATTGAGCGACCCGCGCGACAGCGGATCCAACGAGATGCTGTGGCCGTTGGCGCTGGTCAGGTTCGGGGTCACGAAGTTGTTGGTCCCGTAGGCCACGGCCAAATCGACACCTGGACTATTGAGTGCGGGATCACCCGTCTGACCGCTGGCCGTATTGGCAAAGGACTGCGGGAAGTTCTGCGTCAGGGTGGCGCCGGATCCCGCGACCGCTTCGACGTCACCGTAGGAAGTGAGCAGTGGGGTGGTGAAGCCGACAGTATTGCCCTGCAGCGACAAGCCGTTGACGGTGTAGTGCGTCCAGGGGACCTCGGTGCTGCCGAGCGCCAAATCGAGGTCGAACTCGGACGGATACACGCGCAGATTGTCGAAATACACTTCGCCGCCGGCGAACGCCGTGGAACGATTGTTGGGACCGGGGCTGACGACGCCCAGATACAGGAGAAGACCGGCGTACTCAATCTGGGCATTCTTGCCCGTGTCGGGATCGGTGTAGTTGAACCACGCGTCAGCCACTTCGATGGTGGACTTGAGCGTCATCCACTTGCCGTCGCGCGGCACCGCCTGACCGGCCAACTCATTGTAAGCCAACTCACCCAGGTGAGGCGAGGTGGCCACCATGACGGCGATGCGCGGCACGTTGGCGGGAGTCCGGGAAGCCGCCATATTGGTCGCCACATTGGCCGCGTACGTGTAGGTCCCGCCCTTTTTCACGTCGGCCAACGAGAAGTAGAACATGCGCAGCTCGACGCTGTCGCCCAAGTAGGGCTTGCCGGCCGGGTTCAGACCGGTGTCGGAGGGGCAGGTGATGCGCAGGACGTTGCCCGCGGCCGCGCCCGGGAACAGGTTGGCCGGCAGGGCCGCGTTACCCAAGCCCGACAACGCTACCACCGCCGCGCCGTAGCTGCCCGTCACCGTCGAGTGCTGCGCGCTGCCGTCGGCGCGCGACAGGAGCCACTTGTTCAGCGTGGTGGGCGCGAACACGCCCAGCGAGTACGCCGTGTTGGGCGTGATGCCCTCAAAGCTGAACTCGCGCGCCGCCGTCGCCGGACCATTCAGGCCCGGAGTGCCGGCAAATGCAGGCATGTTAAAACTGCCCACCAGCTGCGGCGCCGCAAAGATGAAGGTGCCGTCATAGCCCACGCTGGACGGACCGCTGGCGAGCGAGTCGCCGCGGATGCCGATCAGCACCGGAGCGGTGAAGGCCGCGTGCGGCGTCAGCTCGTAATGCCCGTCGGCGCCCACAAATACGCCGATGCCCGTGGTCTGCGACGCCAGCACCGGGTTGCTGCGCGGGGCCAAGGGGAAGATCGACATGCGCCGCTCCGCCGAGCTCAGCGAGCGATCCACCGGCGCTCCGCCGCTGGTCAACTGCTGAATCGCCACGCGCGATTAACCATCGCCGTCCAGGACAACGCGTTCGGGTTGACCGGCGTGCCGATGTAGGACAGTGCATAGTTGCGGTTCAATACGCCGCCCACCGTCGGCTCGGTCGCGTTCATGATATGCGTGAAGGTGTACTGGCTGACCGCCCCGACCGGCGTCAGCAGGTTGTCGCTGCCGAAGCGGGGGCTGGAGACGAAGAACTTCGAGTACTTCAGCTTGAACAGCTCTTCCACGCTGCCCTCGGGGTTGGTCGCTACCAGCGTCACGTCGGTGGCGCCGGGCGGCGCGCCCGACAGCGATCCCGGCAGCTCCGGGAACGCGCTGCCCTTCTGAACGCCCGTGCCCGGGTTGGTTCCCGCCACGCTTCCGCCCAACGGCGACGTGGCCGAGATCGTGATCCCCGCCGTCGAACTCGTGAACGTGAAGACATCGGTAGTGGTGCTGTACACGTACTGCGCCAACTCGATGTCAATCGGGTTCACGTCGCCGATCAGCAACTTCACATCCGGGAAGTCGTCCCACACCGGCGCTTCGGCGTAGGTGTTGACGGTCAGGCACAGCCCAACCCCAACAATGAGAAAGAATAAGGCCGTTGTAAATTTCCCCATGACGATCCTTTCCTCCCTTCGGTCAAACTCGATAAAATAGGGAAATGAATACGCTCTGTCGGACACTGCACCCCCCGCCGTCGGTCCGGCTCATCGGGGCGATGCCTCTCCATGCTTTCTTCTGTGGGTTCCACCTCCTGAGAAGATCTCCCATCTAACACTGCAACATTGCACGAGACCAAGAGCTAATCACGGGAGTATTCTATCATTCTTCAGCCATGTCAAGTGCTTTTTTTCTTTTTTTGGCCGGGCCAGGCCCGTCGACGGCCCGCGCCCCCAGCCTCCCCACCTTAATCGCCAATTCGTCAATAAAGCACTCCTGCTCCCAGTTGACAGGTCGAAAACCGCTTTCCAACGCTTTTTCGCCCCGCCGCGGGTTTTCATTGCCTCATCCTCCAGATACGAGAAAAACGCCGGATTCTCTTCCGCGCCGCCGCCAAATCCCCCGGTTCGAACAAATAAATTTACTAAAATCAGTAGCTTACAGCTGGATTTCGATTTCCCAACGGTGAGCTTGGTAAGCTACGCCCCAGTGATATCGGGAATGACCCGCGGACGGCATAATATAAAAACCGACAAATCCATTTCGCACCTCATAGAGGTCCTCGAGCCAACCCGCCCCGGCGTCCGCCGCCTGGTCGTCGTGGTGGTAGGGCATGACCAGAACTCCGACGAGATAGTAACCGGGCATCAGGTTGGGCCGCTCCAGGCGGAACCGGCAGCGGAACCGGCCTTCCACCTGGCCGAGGGGTGGATTCTCGGCCTCGTTATTGGTTACGAAGATGGGCCGGCGCTCGATGTCGGTAATGGCGACCACGATCTTGGGATCCTGGACCGGCTGGTGGGCGACGAACTCCAGTTCCAGCGTCCAGCCCTCATCCTGGCCGTACTGGTGGCGTTCCCGGCCGGAGGCGTCCAGCAGGCGGGCGGACAGGAGCTCGACCCGATGGTTGCCGCCCCGGTCCAGCGTAAACACGTCCGCCGCGGTGAGCCGGCGAAGGGTGCGGCCCTGCGTCTTCTCCTGTACTTGGCGATGGTAGGTCAGCATCACCTCGGGCGGGCTGCCCTCCGCGGCCACTTCCCCGTCCCGCAACAGGATTGCGCGGTTGCACAGCTCGACTACCAGCGAGAGGGCGTGCGAGACCAGGATGAGGCTCTTGCCCGCCTCCCGCAACTTGCGCACGCGCTGCACGCACTTGATCTGGAAGGCCTCGTCACCGACCGCGAAACCCTCGTCGATGAGGAGCACGTCCGGGTCCAGGCAGATGCCCACGGCGAATCCAAGCCGCAGGAACATGCCGGACGAGTAGTGCTTGACGGGCGTGTCCATGAAGCGGGAGAGTTCGGCGAACTCGATGATCTCGGGCAGGCGCGCGGCCACTTCCCGCTCCGACAGACCCAAAAACGAGCCGTTGATGAAGACGTTTTCCCGCCCCGTCATCTCGGGATGAAACCCGACGCCCAGTTCCAGGAGCGAGGCCACGCGCCCGCGCGTCATGACCGTCCCCGTGGTCGGCTCGGTAATCGCGGCGATGATCTTGAGCAGGGTGCTTTTGCCCGAGCCGTTGAAGCCTACAAGGCCCAGGCTCTCGCCCGGCTGGATGGTCAGGCTCACGTTGCGCAGCGCGTGGATGGTGGTATGATCGGCGGGCGGCCGTCGGGAACGGCCCAGCAGCGCCTCTTTCAGCGAGACCGGCCGTCCTCGACCCAACCGGTACACTTTGCTGACGTTGCGGAGCTCGACAAGCGGCGGCATGGCGGCGTGATCTTGACCACCGCAGCTTCCCCCGTCAACGCCAAATATGGCGTAGCGACGCTCGCCTGGGTATGTTAACCTGAGCCGTGGCATGGGCATCCCGCCCATGCACACGGGCAAGACGCCCGTGCCACGCGAATGGGGAAGGCGGCATGAACCAGCGAATCGCGCGATGGTGGCGGCAGTTGCGGCGGCGGGTCAACATCCGCCGCTATCGCGCCGACCTTCTGGCCCCCGAGACGGTCGCCCGCGCCCGCCCCATGAACCTCTATTACGAACCCACCGCCTACTGCAACCTCAAGTGCAAGATTTGCTACCGCGAGACCGCCGACGGCTTCGCGGACAACAAACACATGCCGGATGCGGTGTTCGAGCGCGTCGCCGCCGCCTATCCTGACGCGCTTTCGGTCCTGCTGCTGGGCTACGGCGAGCCGTTGATCCTGCCCCAGCTGTCCGAGCACATCGCCCGCTGCCGGGAGCACGAACTGATGGGCATGACCAGTACCAACGGCATCCTGGTCGACGACAAGATCATCGACCTGTTTCTCTCCGGCGGACTTTCCCTGGTCAACTTCTCCCTGGATGCGACCACGCCCGAGACCTACAAGAAAGTGCGCGGCTCGGACGCTTTTCCCAAAATCCTCGATAATTTCAAGCGGTTGTCGGCGGAGAAGCGGCGGCGGGGCCTCGGCGCACCCATCCTGTGCGTGTCGTTCTGTCTCCTCTCCGACAACCTGGGGGATTATCCCGCCCTGCCCCGGCTGGCGCACGAACTGGGCGCCGAGCACATTTTGACGCAGCCCTTCGAGGCGGACGCCGACTTCGGCGGCCACAAGGGGTTGACGGTGGACGCGGCGGAGTTGGACCGCATGGTGGAGGCGGCGCGGGTCGAGTCGCTGGCTCTCGGTATCAGCTTCTGGCGCACCCCCCACAACCAGCCGCCTGATTTGCACCCTCTGGACGTGGCGGCCTCGCCGGACGGCTGGCGCGAACCGCCGCTCTCCGGCCCGCCCAGATTCTACTGCGAGTCCCTCTGGCGCATGATGGGCGTCAAGTACGACGGGCGCGTCTTTCCCTGCTGTCCGCGCCTGAACACGATCGTGGGCGACCTCGCAACCCAGACGGTCGACGAAGTCTGGAACGGCCCCGCCTACCGCCGCCTGCGCTGGGAACTGTTGTCGGGCAACTATCCCAAAATCTGCGAGAAGTGCCCGGAGCGGCGGCCCTTTGCGCCCGAGGAGTACTTCGCGCAGCAGATGGCCTGGGTGGACGACGTGATCGCGCTGACGGCAAGGACCCTGTAACGCCGGCATCGTGCCGGCTGGCGTGGGCGGCGTCCCGCCCCCGCGCTTCGCCCCCGCGCCCTGGCCCGAACCGCGTGGGCAAAAGGTGCCCACACGCAATCCGGCGGGACGCCGGCGGTACATCCCGCGGAGGCCGGCGCTGCGGAGCTTGCGGCATCATTGACGCCCCCCATCGGCCTCGGTATGGTGGAGACTACGGAGGCTGCGCATGAATCCCATCCCCGCCCGCGCCCAGTACGCTCCCGCCTGGCGTCTTGCGCGGCATAGGCTGTGCCTCTCCCCGCGTTGCCTCGTCATGGGCGTCCTCAACGTGACCCCGGACAGTTTTTCGGACGGCGGCGCCTGGTATGA
Organism: bacterium; assembly: GCA_015075175.1. Lineage (GTDB taxonomy): Bacteria > Hinthialibacterota > Hinthialibacteria > H5-UNCL2 > H5-UNCL2 > H5-UNCL2. The sequence goes on along the minus strand of JABTUV010000015.1, from coordinate 9,767 downwards.
TCCACAGGCGGCCATCGCGCGCGGGCGCGCGCTGGCTGCGGAGGGCGCGGACATTCTGGACGTGGGCGGCGAATCCACCCGCCCCGGCGCCGCCGAAGTCCCGGTCGAGGAAGAGCTGCGGCGCGTGCTGCCGGTGGTGAAGAGTCTGGCGGCGGAGGGTTTTCTCGTCTCCATCGACACGCGCAAGGCCGCCGTGGCCGGAGCGGCGCTGGCCGCGGGCGCGGCCATCATCAACGACGTTTCAGGCGGGAACTTCGACCCGCAGATGCTGCCGCTGGCCGCCCGAACCCGCGCGGGCCTCGTTCTCATGCACATGCGCGGCACGCCCACCACCATGCGGCGGCACGCCGTCTATACTGACGTGGTGTCGGAGGTGAAGGCCGAGCTGTGCACCTCGGCCGCCCGGGCGGAAGCGGCCGGCGTCGCCCGCGAGGCCATCGTGTTGGATCCGGGCATCGGTTTCGCCAAGACCGCCGAGCAGAACTGGACCCTTTTGGCCCATCTCCACGAGTTGTGTAAACTGGATTATCCGATCCTCTTGGGAACCTCGCGCAAGTCGTTTCTGGCGTCGTTAAGCGACCCTCCCTCCAGCAGCGCAGCACGCGGCGCAACTACGGGGGAAATGCACGCGCGCGACCTGCCGACCGCCGCCACGCTGGTCGCCGGGCGCCTGGCGGGCGCGGCCATCTTCCGCGTGCATCACGCCGCCTTGGCCCGCGCCGTGCTGGCCGTCGCCGACCGCCTCCGGGAGGCGCAGAGTCCATGAACATGCTCTTCTTCCAGGAATGGTGGCGGACGGCGCTGGATTTCGCCATCCTCTTCGGCATCATCTACTTTCTCCTCCTGCGCGTGCGCGGCACCCGCGCCCTGCAGGTGCTGGGGGGGCTCGTCAACCTCAGCCTCATCTTTCTTTTGGCCTACTGGCTCAATCTGCAGACCATCAACACCCTGCGCACGTATCTGATTACCCCCTTGATCGTGGGCGCCATGATGATGATGGCCCCCGAGCTGCGCCGCGCGCTGGTCGAGTTCCGCCTGGTCAACTTTTTCAACCGCTACGGCAGCAGCGCGGAAGCCGCCGTCTTGCGGGAAATCTGCCGCGCCGCGGAAATCCTCTCGCAGAAACGCTGGGGCGCCCTGATCGTCATCGAACGCGAGGCCGACCTGTCCGGCATCGTCGAGACGGGCACCCGCCTGGAGCACGAGGTCAAGTCCGAACTCCTGACCACCATCTTCACCCCCAACTCGCCCCTGCACGACGGCGCGGTCGTCATCTCGTCCAACCACATCATCGCTGCGGCCTGCCTCCTGCCGCAGACCGAGCGGCTGGACTTCTCCACCTCGTTCGGCACCCGCCATCGCGCCGCCATCGGCCTCTCCGAGCAGGTGGACGCGCTGGTGGTCGTGGTCTCGGAGGAGACCGGCATCATCTCGCTGGCGGTGGGCGGCAACAGCACCCGCAACCTGGACGCCGAGGGGCTGGAGGACGTCTTGCAGAGCATCATGGAAGGCGAGGCCGAGGAGACCTGACATGTGGCAGATCTTCACCAACAACGGCTGGGCCAAGCTGTCCGCGTTTCTGATCACGCTGGTGCTGTTCGTCCTGGTCCGGCAGATTAACTACAGGGGAGACGCGGCTCTGGTGCGCAAGAGCAACATCGCGGTCACCAACCTGCCGGACACGCTGCAACTGGACCCCGCCTCCGAGTTCGTCAACCGCGACGTGGAAGTGGTGGTGTCCGGACCGGCGGAACTCATGATCGAGGCGGAGCGGCAGACCTGCCAGCTCACGGTGGACCTCTCGGAGATCACGCCGGGCGAGCACGAAATCCGCATCCAGCCGGAGATGCTGTCCACACGCGAGTATCTGCGCCGGCTGCCGGCGCTGCGACGGGCGGTGCGGCAGTTCTCGCCGCCGGTGCTGCGGGTGTCCGTGCTCTTGGCGACCCGCACCTATCCGGTGGTGGTGGATTACACCCTGGACCTCAGCGAGGAACTGGTGGTGGACGCGACCAGCCCGGACACGCGCTGTGACCCGCCCCGCCTGGAAGTCGCCGGAGGCAAGAAGAGCCTGGACGCCCTGGATGCCATGCAGCCGCCGTTCGTGGTGCGCTGCGATCCCATCACGATCACGGATGATTCGCGGCGCCTGCCGGGCAATCCCGAGATCGTTTACATGGTCACGCAGTTGCCGGCGGAACTGGCGCCGCAGTATCCCGACGTGCGGCCCGCCAATCCGGAAATCCTGCAAGTCACGGCTTATTTCAGGTTGAGACCACGGGGAGACTGACGCCGATGGAATTGTGCGTGAATATCGACCACGTGGCGACGCTGCGCAACGCGCGCGGCACGCCCTATCCCGAGCCGGTGGTGGCGGCGGCCATGGTGGAACTGGCCGGCGCCCACGGCATCACCGTGCATCCGCGCGAGGACGGCCGGCATATCCGTCCCGACGACGTGCGCCGCATCCGGCCGATGACGGCGGGCCGCTTCACGCTGGAGATGGCCAATACACCGGCCAACCGCGCGCTGGCGCTGGAGGTCAAGCCGGACCTTGTCACGCTCGTGCCCGAGAAGCGCCAGGAGTTGACGACCGAGGGGGGGCTGGACGCGGCGCGGCAGGTCGGCGCCGTGCGCGAGCTGGTGTCGGCGCTGGCGGACGCGGGCATTCCCACCAGCCTCTTCATCGATCCGCAGCGGGCGCAGATCGAGGCGGCGGTAGCGGCGGGCGCGGCTTTCGTCGAGTTTCATACCGGCCGCTACGCCGACGCCACGACCGAAAGCGCGCGGGCGGCCGAGCTGGAGGCCATCCGCCGGGCGGTGGGCGAGGCGCGCGCCGCCGGCCTGCGCACCAACGCCGGCCACGGCCTGCATCTCCACACTACCCGCCCCATCGCCCGCATCGAGGGCATCGAGCAACTGCACATCGGCCACGGCATCATCGCCCGCGCGGTGTTTGTGGGGCTGGAGCGGGCGGTGCGGAAATCCTGAACTGTTGCCGTAGCCTCCGGGACGTGACCCGGGCCCGTCGATCCGCCGCGGCGGACTCAGGACCGGCATCGTGCCCGTGCGTGCATGACGCTTCGCCGGGTGGCACGGACCTCCAGCTCGGTGACTGGGGCAAGAATGCCCGAGCCACCCTGGCATTTTGGTATTATAGTTTGAGCACGATGTCGTAATCGATGACGATTACGAGTACGATTAAGATTACGACCATGCCACGCTCCCAGCCCAATCTGCGCGACATGCTTTTGGATCTTCCCGTGGTCGAGGCGATTGTCCTGGCCGACCGCGAGGGGCGGGTGTACGCCGCCAACGACAAGGCGGAAGTGATCTATGGCATCGCTTCCGACACGAGCCGACCGCCGGGCGCCCCCGCGCGGGTGGAGGACTTTTTCGTCCAATCCGCAGAGTACCGGGCCATCCGGCAGGCGCTGGGCGACGGCCCCGGGCCGGTTTTCGCCGACGCGCTGCACCGGGGTGCGGGCGACCTCTCTTTTGGGTGCCACGTGGCTCTGCTTGGGACCGCGGACGGAGGTCTCTGCATGGTCTGTCTGCCCGAGGAGAGCGAATGGGAGCTCTTGTTCAACGCCTCGGAGAACCGCCGCAAGCTGGACCGTCTGGAGCAAACCGTGGCGCGCATTCAGAAGGAGCTGTCCGAGCGCACGGTCGAGCTGGCGCTCGAGCAGCGGCGCCTGCGGGCGCTGGTGGAGGGGATGGGCGAGGGGATGCTGGCGGTCACCGCGGCGGGCGTCATCAGCGAGGCCAACCCCGAGGCGTGCCGCCTTCTGGCGTTGTCCGGCTCGCCCGTGGGCCGTCCCCTGGCCGAGTGCTGGCCGCAGTTGGAGGCGGAACGCCTCGAGCTGGCCGGCATCCGCAAGACCGACAGCCGCGAGGTGCAACTGCCCTGGCGCGGGCGCATCCTGCGCGTCAACCTGGCCCCGCTGGAGCGCGACTCCGCCGGCCGCTGCGCCACCGTCATCCTCTTGCAGGACATCACCGAGGCCGCCCAGGCCGACCGCATGAAGGCGGAGCTGGTTTCCATCGTCTCGCACGAACTCCGCTCGCCCCTTACCTCCATCAAGGGCTACCTGGACCTCATCCTCTCCGGCGAGTCCGGCGCCCTGCCCGCCCGCCAGAAGGAGTTTCTGGACATCATCTACAGCAACACCCTGCGGCTGGCCGCGCTGGTGGAGGACATCCTGGACCTGTCGCGCATCGAAGCGGGCAAGGTGGAGCTGGACATGAGCCGCGTGGACGTGCGTTATCTCTGCAACTTCATCCATCTTTCCTACCAGCAGCAGGCGCAGTCCAAGGGCCTGGACTTCCAGCTGGACGTCGAGCCGGACCTGTATATTTCCGGCGACCTTGGCCGGATTCAGCAGGTGCTCGTCAATCTGGTCTCGAACGCGCTGAAGTACACGTCGCCGGGCGATGGCGTGAAGCTGTGGGCGCGGCGGGCGGGAGGCGAAGTGGAGGTGGGGGTCACCGATACCGGTCCGGGGATCGAAGCGGCCGAGCAGGAGAAGGTGTTCGAGAAGTTTTATCGCGGCCGGGGGCGCAAGGGGAGTGGGGCGGGAGGCTCGGGGTTGGGCCTGGCCATCGCCCGCTCGATCGTCGAGGCGCACGGCGGCCACATGCATCTCCGCAGCCAACCCGGCGAAGGCTCGACCTTCTCCTTCGTTATGCCCGCGGCTCCGGAATAGGCTGCGCATGGGACAGTCGCCGATTTTGCGCGCCCATGTCGCGCTGGAGGCAAGTTCTCCCTTCAAAATCGGCGCCTGTCCCTTCCGCGTCCCTCTCCAACGGGGGTTGAATTCCTCCCCCCGCGTCTTATGCTGATGGTTCACGTCCTTTATCATTGCTTGCGTCGCGGAGGTTCGCCGCATGAATGCCTGCCGTCTCCTCATTCTCCTGAGCGTCCTCTCGTGGGCGCCGCCAACCTTCGCCGCGGATCGCGTGGCCGTGCCGGCGCCGGGCGACCTGCCCGCCCCCGCGCGTTTCGGGCTGTCCGAACTGGAGAAGGCCCTGACGGCCCAGGGTCTCGTTGCCTCGACCGCGGCGCAGAGGCCCGTCCTGACCGTCAAGGTGGAGAAGGGCCAAGGGGCCGCCGGACTGTCCGTGCCCGAGGCGCCGGAGTCCTACGCGATCAAGGTCGCGGGCAAGACGGCGACCGTCGCCGGCCGTGACGCCGTCGGCCTCATGTACGGGCTCCTGGACCTGGCCGACCAGGTCCGCCTGGCGGACGCCTCGGGCACGCCGGCCGAGCAGCTCACGTCCCGCGCCAGGCAGCCCCACCTGCGCATCCGCGCGGTCAACCAGTTCCTCTTCACCGACGCGCTGGAGGACCCCGACTCGTGGTTCTTCGACGAACGCTTCTGGCGGGACTACTTCGCCATGCTGGCGCGCACCCGCCACAACCTTCTGGACCTGCACGCCGCCTACGACCTGGAGAGCACGTACTTTCCCAACATCTACCCCTACTTCGTGACGGTGGAAGGTTTTCCCGACGTGGGCGCGACGGCGGCGCAGGCGCGCGCCGGCGGCGTGCCGCCCGAGACGGCGGCGCGCAACCTGGCCATGTTCAACCGCATCCTGCGCCTCGGCAAGGAGTACGGCGTGTCCGTGGCGCTGATGAACTACAACGCCCAGACCTGGCGCGGACGCAACGCGCGCGCCATGGGCGGCGATGAACTGGTCGCCTATATCAAGGCCGCCTGCAAGCAGTTCGTCGCAGCCTGCCCTGATCTCTGGATGTACGGCTTCCGCATCGGCGAGTCGGGCCAGCCGGAGAGCTTTTTCACCGACGCTTATGTGGCCGCGTTGAAAGAGATCGACGCGCGGTTGAACCTCTACACGCGCTCCTGGCTGGCGACCAAGGACAAAATCACGCCCATCGCGGAAGGCTTCTCGGGCGATTTCTACATCGAGCCGAAGTACAACGGCGAGCAATTGGGCCTGCCCTATCACGCCATCACGACCCCGCGCCGCTGGGCCCCGTCCTATTCGTATGAGTCCTATACCGACTGGCCGCGCAACTACCAGATACTCTACCAGGTGCGCGCCAACGGCACGCATCGCATCTTCCACTGGGGCGGCTATGACTTCGTGCGGCGCTGCGCGGCGACCGGAAACTACGCCGACGGCGCGGGCCTCTCCATCGAACCGATGACGGCCTACTATCCCATCGAGAACGTATACCACGAACCCACCGAGACGCCGCGGAACTACTACCAGTGGGCGACAGAGCGCGACTGGCTGTGGTACGAGCTGTGGGGCCGGCTGATGTACGATCCCCAGACGCCCGAGGCGCTGTTCCTCGAAATGTATCGGGAACGTTTCGGCAGGGAGGCGGGCAACCGACTGTGGAAGGCCACGCAGGCCTCCAGCCGGATTGTGCCCATGATCTACAGCTATCACTGCCTGGGACCGGACCATCGTAACATGGCGCCGGAGATGGAGATCGGCGCGGAACGCCGCGGCGGCATCACGGGAATGCCCGCGGAGACCGGCGACTATGACGACTTTTTGACGACCCATCCCCTGGATGGCCAAGTCATGGCCAGCCCGGTCGAATACGTCGAGAACATTCTGGGGGGCACGCCGGACGGGCGCCTGACTCCGTGGCAAGTGGCCGACTATCTGGAGCAGGCCGCCGACGAAAGTCAGGCATTCCTCACGCCGCTGTCGGTCTCGTCCCTCAGTCGGCGCGGTTACGCCGCCGGTCGCCTCATGGCCGGCGCGGCCTATTACACCGACCGCGCCTACACGATTACGGCCATCCCCGAGCGGCTGGAGCGGGCCGTGTTGATCGCGACTCCCAACGACGACAAGCTCCGGCGCGGCTTCACCTGGAGCTTCGCCCTCGACCATCCCGCCGAGGTCCTCGTGGCCTGGGACATGCGCAATCCGCTTCCCGAGTGGATGGGCGCCTTCTCGCCCAGCGGCGAGGCGATTTCGACCAGCGACCGCGACGCCTCGCCGTATCGGCTTTTCAGCCGGAAGTTTCCGGCGGGCGCGGTGGAGCTGGGCGCCGCTCCGAACGGGTCCAGCTTCTACTTCGTGGTGGTCGTGCCGGAGAAGGAGGGCCTCGTGGCCGAGAGATCGACCGATGAGTTCGACAAGATTCGCATGGACGTGGACGCGGTCGCCGCGCTGGGGCGGTATTACGCGGCCCGGATACGCGCGGCGGTACGTGTGAAACTGTTTGAAGAGACGGGGGCCTTGACCTCGGCGCCGCGGACGTTCGACCGTCGCGCCGTGGCCCATCGGCACGAGCTGGCGCGTATCGCCGACGGGCACTATGCCCCCATCCGCGAGCATTTGCGCATGCACACGCAGTGGGAGGGCTTCACCTGGACGGGGAGGGAAGAACCTGGCCAACCTGACGGCGCAACTATGGCGGCTGGACCGCGACTGGCGCTGGCGGCGCAGCGGCGCGGAGAACCCAGGTTGGGTCACGCCCCGCCCGCGTCGTGACGGCCCGCGAGCCGCTGGAGCTGCGGCCTCGGTACTGGGCGCGCGCGGGCGCGGCGCAGGACCGTCCGTCGCTCTCCACTATCGCACCGCCGAGCTGACGCGGGCGCCGGGCAGGTCCCCATACCTGAGTCGATGATGCGCGCGCGGGCCTGGAGTACAGGGCGCGCCTGGAAAGCCTACCGGACGGCGCGCGCGCCCTCCAGTATTACTTCACCTGCGAGCGGGCGGGGACGCGCGCTGAGCCTGCCGGAGGCGGGCGCAAGCCAACCTTACGCGCGCCCTGCGCGGCGAAACCGTCCCGCCCGCGCTTGTGGCGCTCACGCACACGGCCGACCGCAGAGCCGGTGGCGGCCATCCGCGCCGCCCTCGCGGACGACTCCGGCGTCAGCCAGGTCACGCTCTACCCGCCGATGCCGTCAGACCAGTGCTCTGGCAACCGCTGGCTATGAAAGAGTCCGGCGAGTTCTGGACGGCGGAGTTCCGCTCACACCTCGACCCAGCATTACATCGACGGTAGGACATTTACGGCAACGCCAAAGTGTACCCGGACCTCTGGTGGAGACGCCGTACCGGACGATCCCCAGCTGGCAGGGGAAGTAGGGGCGCACGGATCGGCCGGAAGTACAAAACGTATGGGCGTAGTTGGGCGCCGTTGTCATTTCGACCGAAGGAGAAATCTCGCACTTCGCGGCGGTTGCTACTGATACACGGGGGAAAGATTTCTCCCTACGGTCGAAATCACAGCCTTCGGTCGAAATGACAGCTTTCTGTCGAAATGACAGCCTTTGGTCGAAATGACAGCGGGGCATGTTCAGCATTGGGCAGGATGCGCAAAAGCAGGCAGGTCTCCCAACGTCTCCGTGGACCCTGGAACAGGCAGGCAATATGCTGTCAATGCAGGACTTAGGCGCCTGAGGGCGAGCTGGCACGATTCTTGATCCCGGACAAGGCATTACTGGTTCCGGGAGAAGATCGCCATGCCCAAGCTTCGCCGCTGGCTTCTATTCGCCGGCCTTGCCATGGCCGCCGTCGCGCTCGCCCCGCGCGCCTCCGCCCAGATGAGCAACGCCGACCTGCAGGTGGCCCTGGACACCGTCTGGGTGATGGTCGCCGCTTTCCTCGTGTTCTTCATGAACACGGGATTCGCGCTGGTGGAGTCGGGCTTCTGCCGGGCCAAGAATACCGTCAACATCCTGGCCAAGAACTTCATCGTTTTCGCCATCGCCAGCATCGCCTTCTTCGTGGTGGGATTCGCGCTCATGTTCGGGGACGGCAACAGCTTTTTGGGCCTTTCGGGATTGGGTCTGGCGGGCGCGGATAACAGTCCCGCCACGGGCGACGCCTACCAGGGCGTCTACTCGGCCCTCAACTGGACGGGGGTGCCACTTTCGGCCAAGTTCTTCTTTCAACTCGTGTTTGCCGGCACGGCGGCGACCATCGTCTCGGGAGCGGTCGCTGAGCGCATCAAGTTCCAGGCGTTCATTCTCTTCTCATTTCTTCTGGTCGCGTTCATCTATCCCATCGTGGGGCATTGGGCGTGGGGCGGCGGGTTTCTGTCGGCTTTGGGTACGCCGTTTGTGGACTTCGCCGGCAGCACGGTGGTCCACTCGGTAGGCGGCTGGGCGGCGCTGGTCGGCGCGTTTATGCTGGGGCCGCGCCAGGGCAAGTACCGCGACGGCCAGGTGCATCCGATTCCCGGCCATAATATCGCGCTGGCGACCACGGGCGCCTTGATCCTGTGGTTGGGATGGTTCGGCTTCAATCCGGGCAGTACCATGGCGGCGGACGCGGGCGCGATCGCGCGCATCGCGCTCTCCACCAACATGGCCGCGGCGGCGGGCCTCCTGGCTTCCACTGCTACCGCCTGGCTGCTTCTGGGCAAGCCCGACCTCTCCATGATTATCAACGGCACGCTGGCGGGACTCGTGGCGATTACCGCCGGCTGCAACGCCATTTCGCCCGCCTGGAGCCTGGCCGTCGGCGCGCTCGCCGGCGTGCTCGTCGTCTTCTCCGTGATCGGCTTCGACAAGTTGCGCATCGACGATCCGGTGGGCGCCCTCTCGGTGCATCTGGTGTGCTGCGTCTTCGGCACCTTGGCCGTGGGACTCTTCGCGGGCGAGGGCGGGCTGCTTCTGGGCGGCGGGTTTGCGCTGCTCTGGTCGCAGTTCATCGGCGTGGTCGCGGCGGGGGCCTTTACCGTCGCCGCGTCGGTCGTGGGCTGGAGCCTGGTCAAGGCGTTCCTGGGCATGAGGGTGACGGACGAGGAGGAGTTCGAGGGGCTGGACGTG
>JABTUV010000014.1 GCA_015075175.1 bacterium | reverse complement strand
AGGCCGTACTCACCTTCTTGGACTGCTGGCGATCCTCCAGCGAAACCGGCAGGATGGGTTCCAGCGCGGACTTGTAGTAACCGCCGGCGGCGAAGCTGCGATTCCCGCCCAGCACCACGAGGCCGCCGCCCTCCTGGGTCACAAAGTCGCGCAGCCCCTCCAGTTGCCGGAGGGTCAGGCCCAGTACCGGCGCGTTGTTGAGAATCACGCCCGAGTATCCCGACAGTTCCTCGATCGACATGCGAAAGCGTTCCACCGCGACCACGTGGTGGGCCAGGCGCCCCGCCGAGAGCACGCGCGAGACGTTATCCGGCCGGCCGGTGTGATTGACCAAGAGGAGCGGCCGCTCGCCAACCACCTCGACGTAGCGTTCCGCCTCGTTGTCGGAGAGAAGCGTCTCGCGCTCGCGCGGAATCGTCTCGACTTCCAGGCGGTAGCCGTGAAGGCCGGGTTGTTCGACCACGTCCCGGAACTCCAGTTGGTTTTCGCCGGCGGAGAAGTCATGCTCGCGCCAGCCCTGGCTCTCCGGCCGGCCCACGATGTGTCCGTCGCGCAGCAGCCGGTAGCGCCCGCGCGTGGCGGTCGTCGCATGGACCTTGAAGACCACGCGGAAAGGCTCGCCGGCCAAGAGCTTGTCGGGAGTGACCACGTCGCGCACCGCCAGGTTGTAGAGTTCGGCGCGCACGAGGTCGCGGTAGAAGATGGGCGCGCCGTTCTGCCGCGCCATCTGGGCCTGTCGCATGGGATCGGGGCCGGTGTATTGGCCGTCGGAGAGGACGAGCACGCGCGCCCGCTCGGGGCGCACGATCTGGCTCAGCACCAGCGCCAGCCCCTCGTCCAGGTCCGAGGCGTCCTCGGAATAGGGTATGTTGAACGAGCTGTGCGCCCCGCCCTCCGACAGCGGTCGCTCCAGGTAGGCCCGCTGATTGAAACTGACGATCCCCACGCGGTCGCCCGGCCGCGCCCGCTGCAGCAGCAGATCGATGATCTCCATCTCTTTGGCGCGACCTTCCTCCGAGATCGACCGCGAGCGGTCCGCCAATACAAAGAGATCAACCGACTCCGTCGATCGCACCAGCGAGGGATAGGCCAGAAGCAGAATCCCCGCGACCAAAAGCATCCCGCGCCAGAGATTCCTGATCCTGACCACCCGCAGGTAAAGCCACACCAGCACGGCGCCCAGAAGCAACGCCTCGGGATAGTCGATGGTGGGATATCCGGGAAGGGCCATCACGTCTCTTAATCTTACTCTTAATCTTACTCTTAATCTTAATCTTAATCTTGCTCTTGCTCTTAATCATAATCGTCCTCGTGTACGAGCACGATTACGATTCGTAATCGCAATCGTGCACTCAACGCGCCCGATCCTGGCACGCCCATCCCGAACCCGCAAACAGGATCAACAGCGCCGTCAGCGCGAAAAACAGGCGGCGATGGGTTTCCGTCTCGCGCACGACGGAGGGAACCAGTGCGCGGGTATCGGCGGCGCGGCTCTCCAGCGGGCGCAGGTCCGACTCGCCGCTCGCAAACAGGTTGACCGCGAACTGCGCCCGCATGGTTCCCCCGCGCGACAGCTGGTAGAGTCCCGGCGGTAGCTCGGACAGCATGTCCGGCGCCGTCTCGTAGCGTCGCACCTCCACGCCGTTGCAGAGGAGCGTCCACCCGCCGTCGCTCTCCTCGTCCAGGTTGACTCTCACGGTTTCGCCCACGCGATAGTTGCTGCGATCCATACCGGGCAGGTCCTCGCGGCAGTGCTCGATCATGGCCTGTACCAGTACGGGCCAGGCGGTATGACGGAAGAGGTTGGTTCGCTCCCAGGCGAGATAGAGGTCGTAATTGACGCGGCGTGGGGCAGGCTGAGCGGCGACCAGCAGCGGTTGCGTGGCGTGCTCGATGAGGCGACGGCCGGGGGCGGGCGACAGGCCGGGGAACCAGGCCCAAAGGAGGCCGTCCAGCGGGAGATCGGAGACGCGGCGGTCGCCGTGATCGACGAATAGGTCCTTGCCCTGCGCCAGGGCGAGCGGCAAACCGGAGGCGGATGCCGGCAGCCGGCAGACGTGCCGCGCCCGCGGCGCCTCGGTCGCGCCGGCGATGAACACCAGGTCGGCTTCGCCGGCGTCCTCAAGGAAGAACGTGTCGCGCACGGCCAGCGTGGCGCGGCGCGCATACTCGCGGAACCGCGCCGGCCCCAGGCAGGCGACACGCACCGGCTTGGGCTCGACCGGCGCCAAAACCACGACATGATCGTCCACCAGCGGGTCCTCCGGCAGGCGCAACTCGATGGGTACGTCCACGGCGCCGGTCTCGAACGCCAGCGCCGCGGCCCGGTCCGGCAAAAGGGTGAGGTTCTCGCGATGAAAGGGCTGTCCGCCGGCCAGGGCGGTCAATTCCACGGTCGCGTCGTTGTCGGCGAAGCGCGTAATGCGCGCCAGGATGCGGTCGCGTCGCGGCCCGATGCGCACACGGTCGGCGAACACGATGGCGTTGTTGCCCAGCGATTGTCCGACGCCCCACAGCTCGAGCACGGACTGCCAGGCGGTCGCGGCGGCGACGTGGTCGGTCACGCAGAGCGTCTTTTCATCGCCGACGAGGAACTTGCCGGCCAGCGCGGAGGCGGCGGCGAAGTCGGCAGTGGGCGCGAGTGGACGCCAGGTCTCCAGGGCGGCGGCCAGCTCGGCGCGGCGGCTGAAGGGCTCGCAGAGGAGCCGCGGCCGCGCTCCCGCGGCGATCAGCGTGAAACGATCCTTCTCCTCCGCCCAACCCAAAAGCGCCTTTCTCGCGCGCTCGGCGGATGTCTCCGCCACTCCCGCCGACATGGAGAGCGAATCGTCGACGACGACCGCGAAATGCCGGCTCTCGCCCTCGCGCGGCAGGTCCAGGCCCGCTAAAAGCAGCGAGGCGACCGTCGCCGCCAGGAGCTGAAAGAGAAGCGACGCGCTGCGGATCAGCCGGTCCCAGCGCGCCCCAACCGGTGGTCGCTGCCGCGCGAACTCCCACAGGTAGAGGCCCCCGACCCGCCGCACCTCCTTGCGGCTGCGGAAGAAGTGCAGCCCCACGATGACCGGCAGCGACAACAGCGCCAAAAGGCCCCACGGATGGTGGAAGATCATGCCCTGCTTCCCGGGAGTACAAACTTCAGTTTGTCTTCTCCACACGCGACGAGTACGATTACGAATCGGAATCGCAGGGGCTAACGCAGTGGCTCGAGATACACGTTGCGAAACTGGATCGGCGCGCCCTCGCTCTGCAGCCCGATCATGCCCGCCGACACGCTCGTCGCCGTCGCCCGGTTCTGCTCCACGCCGTTGACGACCAGCGTGATCGTGTCGCTGGCGCAGGTGATGTCATAGCTGTTCCAGTCGCCCACGGGCTTCTCGCTGCTCTCCTTCTTCTTGGGAATGTGCCGGCCGCCCTCGGGCCGTTCCTTCATGGTCGTCCCCCCGATGGAATAGAAGTCGCCCGCATTGCCGGACATCAGCTGCCCCTCGATGCACTTGGGCCAGACCCTGTCCGGCCCGGAGATATGCAGCAATACCCCCGAGTTGCCGGGCTTGCCCGACCAGCGCCACTCCACGTGCAAGCGATAGTTGGTGTAGGCGTTGCGCGTGCGGATGTAACCGAACGGCGTGCCGCTGCAGGAGATGACGCCGTCGGCGACGCGCCACACCGTTCCGGGGTCCACGTCGCTGCCCGGCAGGCACATCTGCCAGCCGGAAAGGTCCTGGCCGTTGAAGAGCTGCATTTTTTTCTTCGGGGTGATGGGATCATTCTGCCCCCAGGCGGCGCCGGCCAAAACGACCGCCACAACGATGGAGAAAAATGGACGCAGCATGAACGCGACTCCTTTGAGAACAATGGATGCTGGAGCCATTCTACCGCGAAACCGGGGGGATACAAAGAGCAATGTCCGGCGCCCGCGAGGTCGCCGACACCGGCGACAAGATGTCGCCGCTACGATCAAATCAGCCCGTGGGCGACCAGCTCCTTGCGGTACTTGTCGAACGAATCAATCGCCGTGGCGGTGCGACTCCAGTCGACGAGCTCCCTCATGCCGTCCTCGAAGGCCACCTTCGGCTCCCAGCCGGTCGCCTCAGTGAGACGCGAAATGTCCGCGTAGCAATGCCGCACGTCGCCCTTGCGGAACTGCTCGGTTACCTGAGGCTCCAGCTCCGCGCCATACACCCGCGCCAGCACCTCGGCGACGGAAAGAACCGTCCGCGGCCGCCCCGTCCCCACGTTGAACACCTGGTAGTCCGCCTTCCGGCTTCCCATCACGGCTACCAACGCGGCAACCACGTCGTGGACCGAGATGAAGTCCCGCGTCTGCAACCCGTCCTCGAAGATCACCGGCGGCTTGCCGTTCTTAATCATGGAGAGGAAGATGGCTACCACCCCCGTGTACGGATTGGAGAGGCTCTGGCGCGGCCCGTAAATATTAAAGAAGCGCATGCCCACCACGGGAATCTCATACGTCCGGCCGATGGACATCACCATGCGCTCCTGCTCGGCCTTGGTAAGCGCGTAGATGGCGCCGGCGGAAAAGGGCGTGCTCTCCGGGGTCGGCACGGCCGTCAGGGGCTGCCCGCTCTCCGGGTCGGTCGGTTCCCAACGCCCCGGCCCCGGCTCCGTACGCAGCGGAGGTTGTATCAACCGGCCCGAGGCGCTGCGATACAGCCCCTCGCCGTAACTGCTCATGCTGGAGGCCACGATCAGCTTCTTGACGGCCAGCTTGTCCCGGCGGTTAACCAGCAGGTCCAAAAGGTTGGCCGTGCCGCCGGTATTCACGTCCACGTAATGCTTGATCTTATACTGAGATTGTCCCATGCCGACCATGGCGGCGAGATGAAAGACGACCTCGACGCCGGCAAGCGCGCGGCCCAGGCAGTCGTAGTCGCGCACGTCGCCCTTGGTGAACTCGGCGTCCGCAGGCAGATAGTCGGGCAGGCCCTTGGGATGAACCTGTGGCTCCAGGTTGTCGAAGATGCGGACGGCGTGGCCGCGCCGCAACAGCTCCTCCGCCAGGAAACTGCCTACGAAACCCGCCCCGCCGGTTATCAGTATGTTCTTGCCCATGTCTCCTTCTCTCTTTGTGGGAAAAGCGCATGTTCGGAGATGAAGGCAGGCAAGTCAAGGCCGCAATTGGCAGATGAGACTCAATCGTAACGGCGACATCTTGTCGCCGGTCCTATCGGCATCCTGCCGACGCATGCGCGCCTCACCCCGTAACGGCGACATCTTGTCGCCGGTCGTATCGGCATCTTGCCGACATGCGTGCGCACCGTCGGGGACGGGACGTCCCCGAGACCGGCGACAGGATGTCGCCGTTACGTCCGCCTGCCGAGAAATCCAGTTGCCAAAACGCGCGGTTTGCGGTTTGCTGACGCGGGAGAAAACCGCGACCCATGAGTCCCCTGTCCCCGCAGACCTGCCGGCTGGCGCCGGAGACGCTCTCCGCCCTGCGCGGAAAGTGGGGCGACCGCCTCGTCTGCGATGCCCCCCTCTCCGGTTTCACGCGCCTGGCCATCGGCGGCCCCGCCCGCCTGCTCTTCGTCGCCGAGAGCGAAAGCGACCTGCTGGACATCTACCGCGACATCCTGGCCCATAAGCTGCCTTACTTCCTCCTGGGTGAGGGCAGCAACGTGCTGGTCGCCGACGAGGGCCTGGAGGGGATCGTCATCGTCAATCGTTACGCCTTTCCCCCGCGCATCGAAGGGACGATCGTGACCGCCGCCGGCGGCGCCAACTGGCACGAGCTGGTCGTGACGTGCACCCGCGCCGGCCTGTTGGGCCTCGAGTTCGGCGCCGGCATTCCGGGGACCGTCGGCGGCGCCGTCTACGGCAACGCCGGCGCCTTCGGGCAGGCCATCGGCGATCGCACCCTCTCGGTGCGGCTGGTCAATCGCGCCGGACAGATCGAGGAGCGCCCGCGCCAGGCGATGGGCTTTGCCTATCGCGCCAGCGGCTTGAAGGCGACCGGCGAGATCGTCCTGGCCGCCACCCTGCAACTGCAGCGCGGTGACGCCGCGGCGGGTCTGGCGGCCCTCGAGGAGACGCTGCGCCTGCGCGCCGAAAAGCATCCGCCCCCCCAGGTGCGCACCGCCGGCAGCTACTTCAAGAACGTTCTGCCCGTCAGCTCCGCTCCGCGCCGCCAGGCGGCCGGCTATTTCCTCGAGCAGGTCGGCGGCAAACAGCTCGCCGTCGGCGACGCCGCCATGTACGAGAAGCACGCCAATATTCTGGTCAACCGCGGCCGGGCGACCGCCCGCGACGTGCTGGCCCTCACGGGCGAACTCTCCCGCCGCGTGCGCGACCGCTTTGGCATCGACTTGGAAGCCGAAGTCATCTATCTTTGCCAGGAGCGCATGCATCACCCGTAGGGGACGAGGGACAGTCACCAATTTTCCGGCGGCCGGCCCGCATTCATCCGCACTGTGGCTGGAAAATTGGTGCCCGTCCCTGGCGCCAGCCGAGGAGATCTGCAACGTGATGGCGTTATCCGCGCGCGTGGTGAGCGTGCAGGCCAGTCCCGTCGGCGGCGTGCCCCGTCCGCCTGTCGAGCGCATCTATGTCGAGCACGACGGCGTGCGTGGGGACAAAATCCGCCACACCAACGTCCACGGCGGCCCCGACCAGGCCGTCTGCCTCTACGACGTCGAGACCTATCGCCAATTGGAGTCCGAGGGCATGCGCGTCTATCCCGGCGCCTTCGCCGAGAATATTACTACCGAGGGCATCGACTTTTTTGCCCTTGCCCCCGGCCATCGCCTCTGGATCGGCGAATCGGTCCTCTTGGAGATCAGCCGGCCCCGGGTACCCTGCAATCAACTCAAGGTGATCGATATGCGCCTGCCCGAGGCCATTCTGGGCCGTTCCGGCTGGAAGGCGCGCGTGCTCGCCCCGGCTGGATTCTCCCGGCGACCCATTGTGCTCGAGCGCCCGCCTGGCTGGCGCAGTTGCTCTCCTTCCTCGGCAAACTTCGCCGGCTCCCCTGAGGGGTGCAGATGGAGTTTTTACGCCCAGCAACGCAGCTGTCATTTCGACCGAAGGGAGAAATCTTTCGCCTCGGACTCGACCCGCGCTGACGGCGCAGCTGTCATTTCGACCAGAAGGGAGAAATCTTTCGCCTCGGACTCGGCCACGCTGACGGCGCGCGTTATCATTTGACCGAGGGAAAATTTTTCCTCGGACTCGACCCGCGCTGACGGCGCGGCTGTCATTTCGACCAAGAGAAATCTTTCGCCTCGGACTCGACCCGCGCTGACGGCGCAGCTGTCATTTCGACCGAAGGAAATCTTCCTCTCGGACTCGACCCGCGCTGACGGCGCAGCTGTCATTTCGACCAGGAGAAATCTTTCTACCTCGGACTCGACCCGCGCTGACGGCGCTGTCATTTCGACCGAGAAGGAAATCTTTCGCCTCGGACTCGACCCGCGCTGACGGCGCAGCTGTCATTTCGACCGAAGGGAGAAATCTTTCGCCTCGGACTCGACCCGCGCTAACGGCGCAGCTGTCATTTCGACCGAAGGGAGAAATCTTTCGCCTCGGACTCGACCCGCGCTGACGGCGCAGCTGTCATTTCGACCGAAGGGAGAAATCTTTCGCCTCGGACTCGACCCGCGCTAACGGTGGGGAAGATTTCTCCCTTCGGTCGAAATGACAGTTTACGTCGGTCGAAATGACAACTTAATTCCACCGGAACCGCGGCGACCGCCTGCAGCACTTGCGCGCGATTCGCAGCCGCAGATTCTCACGGCTGCACCCGCCCTGACTCGCCTCTTGCTACCCCCCGCCGCCCTGTGTCAAGATAGTCATAACAACCGACGCCCACGCCGAACCCTCGCCGTCCTGGGCCTGTTCCCAGTCTTTGTCTCACGCGAAAGGAGCAAGCTCATGTCCCAGATGCAGAAGAAGAGCATGGCGAAACCCGATGAAGTGCGCAGCTTCGAGAAGGGCAAGTTGGAGCTGGTGACGCTGGGCGGCGTCACCTTCGGGCGGGGAACCTTCCAGCCCGGCTGGAAGTGGTCCACTCACGTCAAACCGCTGGTCAAGACGAAGAGCTGCGAAGCGCCGCATCTCCAGTACCACGTCTCGGGGCGCCTGCACGTGGTCATGGACGACGGCAGCGAGGCGACCTACGGCCCCGGCGACGTCTCGCTCCTGCCGCCCGGCCACGACGCCTGGACGGTCGGCGACGAACCCGCCGTCGTCATCGACATCACCGGCATGGGAGAGTACGCCAAGCCCGCGTAAGAGCGTCCTCGCGCCCAGCATGGCCCAACGGCGGTCTCCCGGCGGATCGAGGCACACCGACGTAGCGCCGGCGTCCCGCCGGCTTGCGTGTGGGCATCTTGCCCACACGCTTCGGCCCCTTGCTGCCAGGCCGGCGCTGCTTGTTTAAACCTCCGCGGCGACCCGGGCATCGCGCAATTCCCCCCTTGGCGCGCCGGCCGCTTCGTGTATGCTCTCCCCGGCAGTCATTCATCTCCTTGGAGTCCGCACCTTCGTGACTACCCCCCTTCTCTGGATCGGCTTCAGCCTGATCGTCCTGATCGTCATGAGCCTGGACCTGGGCGTCTTCCACCGCCGCGCGCACGTGGTGCGATTCCGCGAAGCGCTGGCCTGGACCGGCGTCTGGATCAGCCTGGCCCTCGCCTTCTGCGTCGGCATCTACTACTTCAAGGGCGCCCATCCCGCGCTCGAATTCCTCACCGGCTACCTGATCGAATATTCGCTCTCCATGGACAACATCTTCGTCTTCCTCCTCATCTTCACCTATTTCCGCGTGCCCGCCCAGTACCAGCACCGGGTGCTTTTCTGGGGGATTCTGGGCGCGCTGGTGATGCGGGCGCTGTTTATCGCCGCGGGAGCGGCGCTCCTGGCCCGCTTCCACTGGATCATTTACGTCTTCGGCCTGTTTCTCATCTACTCCGGCGTCAAGATGGGCCTGCAGAAAGACGTGGAGGTGCATCCCGAGCGCAATCCGGTGTTAAGACTGTTCCGGCGTTTCATGCCCGTTTCGGAAGACTTCGAGGGGGGCAAGTTCTTTACCTGGCGCGCCGGCCGCCGCGTCGCTACCCCGCTTTTCGTGGTCCTGCTCCTGGTCGAATCCAGCGACGTGGTCTTCGCCTGCGACTCCATCCCCGCCATCTTCGCCATCACCCGCGATCCCTTCATCGTCTTCACTTCCAACGTCTTCGCCATCCTCGGCCTGCGCTCGCTCTACTTCGCGCTGGCGGGAGTCATGCGCATGTTCCACCACCTCCATTACGGCCTGTCCGCCATACTGGTGTTCGTGGGCGTCAAGATGCTGGGCTCAGAGGTCCTCCACCTGCCGCCCTCCATCGCGCTCGGGGTAGTCGCCGCCATTCTGGTCCTCTCGATCATCGCCTCCATCATCTGGCCGAAACCGGAGCCGCCCCACGTCGAGGTCCAGCACCGCGCAAGAGAGGATCACGACGACGTGACGGTGAAGGTGGATGTGTGAGGGGGGAAGTTTCGGACGGTAACTGCGCTCGCGCGTTTACAAAACCAAGTCCACGTGGACCTTCAGGTCGCGCGATACCGAATGGCCGAGATGTTCGAGATAGACGCGCACGCCTTCCTTGCGCGCCAGTTTCAACGACGGTACCAAGTCCGCGTCTCCCGTTACAACCACAATTATGTCCACCAGCCGCTTGAGCGCCAGCCACGCAATGTCGAGACCCATACGAAGGTCGACGCCCTTTTGCTTAATGTCAGGAACGAAATCCTTCGCTCCAGGTGGGCGCGGTGTTGTCTGGATCTGCCGCGTGGCGGCGTCCCCCAGTTTCCAACCCTGAAACAAGAGTTCGCCGCGTCGAACCGCGAAATTAGGCAGCAGCTCCAAGCCTTCCTGAAGCGCGCGCGATTCACGCGCGCGCTGTGTCCTGCCGAGATCTTTTTCGAAACCGTCAACAGGATTGCTGATGACTTTTTGAAGGGGCGGCGCATCGTAGTAATAGATCCGCAGCAGTGTTGTATCGGCGAGCGCAGATAAGCCAAGAATACGTTGGCATTCCTGGTCCACATCGCTGGCAAGAGGGTAGCGTCGAAGCCGTTGTTGCAGCTTTTTGGTCAGAAAGCCGCCGTCCAACACTAGAGCAACGCGTTGCATACTTGAATCGCCCGGTGGAAAGAAAAGAGGCCCGTACCTCTCGTGGCGCCGTGCGACGCGCTTGAATCATCGACGAGAGGCATTGGGCCGGTACTATCCACACCTATTAGAGCACGCCTTGCGCCCCATTTCAACACTTTTTTGGCGCGGACACAGTTCCGCCGGTTTCGCCTTCGGACACGCTCGCAACGCACGTGGACCCTTCTTCAGCGGAATCGCCGGCGATCTTCTCAACGTTCGGGTCGCCGGATCGACCGTGATGCCGACCGATTCCAGCGCCCTCCCGCCTCCCCATGGATCCCTGCATAAGCAATGAAACCCATCGCCTCGCAGCATATACGTCCCATACGTCCCATAGGTCCCATCGCTCGCCTGCACGACTCACCCTGCACCTCACTGGCTCCCGTTCAGCCGGTTCTTAATGGCCTCTCCCGCGTTCGAGATCTCCCGCTTCAGCCGGGCCAAGAGCCGCCGCGCCCAGATGAACTCCGTCGCCAAAATCGCCAGCCCCAGCGGAACCACGATGAACGCCGGTCCCGGAAGTACGACCATGGCCAATCCCACCAGCAACACCGACAGCCCCACGATTAGTACCACCAGCCGCTTGGCCTGCGTGAAGGAGACCTTCGCCGCCCGCCCGCCGCGATGAAAAAGACCCTTCCAAACATCCCATCCGCTCATGCCTTCCTCCCGCTTCGGCCGCCTACCATACTTCAACCCGCATCCCTTGCCAAGGATTGCAGGTTTGCTGTCCACCCTTCTTGGCCGTGATCCGCCTGCGCCGACGCGCGACCCCACGCCAACGCGGGCCTTCACCTCTCCCAGGGGGAGAGGTCGCCCCGGAGGGGCGGGTGAGGGGGAGGTGGCTACGATCGTCTTCTCCCGATGCATCCCGCTCCTCCCTCCCTCCCCCTCAACCGGCGCTTCGCGCCAACCTCTCCCAGTGGAGAGGTGTCGCAACCTTGCCCACCCGCCGGTTGCCGGGAAGCGCTTTGTGTGCTATACGAGAGTCTCCACTGCGGACGACGCCGCCATGGTCCGTCCGCCGATTCCGTCCGACAGGGATGCTCGATGCTCCAGCGGAGTACAAACTTCAGTTTGCGCTTCAAAAGGCTAAAGCCTGTACTCCCATTGTGCACGCGCGGTCGCGCGGCTCGCCTTGGCCTGGCCGCGCTGGCTCTTCTCGTCTGTCCCCCCCTGGCCCTGGGCCTGAACGCCATCAGCCCCCGCGATATCTCCCGCGGCATGAAGGGCGTCGGCAAGAGCGTCTTCGTGGGAACCCAGGTGGAAGAATTCCAGGTCGAAGTCCTCGGCGTGGTCTGGAACAACCTGGCCAAGACCGACATGATCCTCTGCCGCCTCTCGGGTCAGAATCTCGAACACTCGGGCACGGTCGCAGGCATGAGCGGCAGCCCCATCTACATCGAGGGCCGCCTGGCCGGCGCCCTCGCCTACGGTTACATGTTCAGCAAGGACCCCATCGTCGGCGTCACCCCCATCGGCCCCATGCTGGACGTGATGAAGGAGGACATGACGAAGAAGCCGTGGCGCCGCGTCCCGCCCTCCCACGTCAATCCTGCCGCCGGCAAAGAGGCCCTCCAGCAATGGTGGAACTCCGCCGCTCTTCCCTTCCGCGGCCTCGAATCCGGCTCGGACTTCCTGCCCAATTCCACCTTCCTTCCCGATGCCGGTTCCATGATGCCCCTGGCGACCCCGCTGGTCCTGTCCGGCGTCCCCGCCTCCGTCGTCGAGGAGTTTCGCGACCAGTTCTACCAGCGCGGCTGGGTTCCCTTGGCCATGCCCGGCGGCGCGCGCAAGAAGGAGGCTACCCACCCGGTCGTTTTGGAACCCGGCGCTTCCGTCGGCGTCGGCCTCCTCTCCGGCGACATCGACGCCGCCGCCGTCGGCACCCTCACCTGGCAGGACGGCGACCGCTTCGTCGCCTTCGGCCATCCCATGGACCAAGCCGGTTCTACCGACCTCCCCTTCAACGCCACCTACGTCGTCCACGTCATGGCCATGCTCAATCGCTCCTTCAAACTCGGTTACGCCCTGGAACCCCTCGGCTCCCTCCGCCAGGATCGCACCCCGGGCGTCGCCGGCTCTATGGCCCGACGCCCGAGATGCTGCCTGTCTCCGTCCGCGTCCGCAACGTCCAGGCCGGCCGCGACGACAGCTTCAACTACCAGGTCGTCCGCCATCCCTCCCTATCTCTCCAGCATGGTCCAAATGGGCGTGATGGCCTCCCTGGACTACCGCGAGGCGCGCCTTGGGCCCCTTCGCCCTCAAACTCCGCTACCGGCTCGACCTGGAGGGCTACGACGATCTCACTTATGAAAACTTCTTCTCCGGCAACGGCTCCTTCATGGCCGCCTTCACCGACCTGGGGCAGGCCCTCAACTACATGCTCACCAACCCCTACGAGGAAGTCCGCGTCAACTCGGTCGAAGTCGAGGCGACGCTGGAGGAGGACGTGCGCATGGTCAGCTTGACCGCCTTGCGCCTCCCCCGCGAGCGCGTGCGACCCGGCGATTCACTCCAGATGGCCTGCGAACTTTCCCAGTTCGACCGCGCACCCCGCTGGGAACGCTTCCAGCTCGAGATTCCCGAGTGGATGCCGGACGGGCGCTATCAACTCACCGCCGCCGCCGGACCGGCGGCCAAGCAGCGCGACCGCGCCCGCGCCCCCGGCAAGTACGTCGCCGACAACATCCCCAAAATGCTGGAAATCCTGCGCGACGTCGTCCCCAACAATACCCTCGTCTTCACCGTCTCCAATATGGACGCCGGTGCTACCGTGGGTGGCCGCGAACTGCCTGATCTGCCCGGCTCGGTCCTCTTCGTGCACGCCGGAACCAGCGAAACCGGCGGCGCCCAACTCTACCAGGGCGACAAACTGCTGGAGCAATCCATCACGATAGACATGGCGGTCTCCGGCAGCCAGACCTTGAACTTCACCGTGGACCGCAAGGCCCCGCCCCGCGAAAATTAGGGTCAGCGCCTATTTTTGCGCCTGGAGGTTGCGTGGATCGCCGGAATTGCGGCAAAAATGGGCGCTGACCCTAATTTTCGGAGGTGCAGACGTATGACTCAAGTCGGTCCCTTGTTTCCGCGCCGGTGCGGCGCACTGCTGGTCCTGGCGCTCGCCTCGCTCCTGGTTTCCGCCCAGGCCGCGCCCACCGTCCTCTGGGAGGTGGATACCCGTGCCGACTTCGAAGCCGGCCAACCCCAGGGCGTGCGCATCGCCGATCCCGGACGCGTCTCGCTCTCGCGGGCTACCCAGACGCCCAAGGACGCCGCCAAGACCCTCTCCGATCCCCTCGTCTGGTCGCTGGCCCGCGACGAGGCCGGCAATCTCTTTCTCGGCACGGGCAACGACGGCCGCATCCATCGCTGGGGCAACGACGGCAAACTCGAACTCCTCGCCGACTTGGACGCCGCCGAAATCTACGCCCTGGCCGTGGACAAGTCCGGCCGCCTCTTCGCCGGCGCTTCCCCTTCCGGCATCATCTATCAGATCGACGAGAAGGGCCGCACCTCCATCTACCACAAGACCGGCGCCACCTACATCTGGGCCATGGCCTTCGATGCCCAGGGCCGGCTGGTACTGGCGACCGGTAAACCCGCGCAAGTCCTGCGCCTGGCGGGGCCGGACAAGGTCGAAAAACTCCTCACCAGCGCCGAAGCCCACATCATCAGCCTCCTCGTCGGGCGGAAGGGCGTCATCTACGCCGGCTCGGTCGGCGAGGGCTTGATCTACGAGATTTCCCCGGAGGGCGGACACGCATTCTCTGGGACAGCCCGGCGCATGAAATCCGCGCGCTCGCCGAGGGACCGGAGGGCGCCCTGTTCCTGGCCGGTACCCCGGAAATCAAGGTCGCGCCCCGCTCCCCCGGCCAGCCCACCCCGCCCACGGGCGAGGCCCGGGTCAACAAGACCAGTAGCGTCTACCGCCTCACCGCCCAGGGCGACCTCTCCCTCTGGTGGCAGAGTCCCAACGCCCTCATCTTCGCCATGGTCTCCGACGGCGAGGCCGGCGTCATCGTGACTACCGACAACTCCGGCGCCCTCTACCGCATCGCAGAGGCCGGCGCGGCCGAGACCCTCCTGCGCGCACCCGGCGACATGGCGCTCTCGCTCCTGCGCGCACCCGACGGCCGACTCTGGGCCGGCACGGGCAATCCCGGCGCCGTCGTCCATATTCAGAACGAACTCGCCGAAAAGGGCGAACTCCTCTCCGACGTCAAGGACTTCGGCGTCGAATCGCGCTTTGGGCGCATCGACTGGGAGAGCTCCGGCTCCGGCAGCCTGGCGTTTTCCACCCGCAGCGGCAACGTCGCCAAGCCCGACGAGACCTGGAGCGCCTGGAGCAAGTCCCGCACATCCCCCGGTGACGTTGAAAGCCCCGCCGGCCGCTTCCTGCAGTGGAAGGCCGAGTTCAAGCGGGGCGGCAGGAACGAGTCGCCGCGGTTGGAGAAGGTCTCCGTGGCGGCGCGGCAGGTGAACCGCGCGCCCCAGATCACCCAGCTCAACCTGGGCGGCGCACCCGCTCAGCCGCCGCAGCCACCCTCTCAGCCGGGTTCCGGCGCCCCCTCCGGTCGTCCCGATCAATCCTCCGGCGCGCCCCCCTCCCGCCCCTCCTCCTCCGGCGACTCCGGCGACGGCGGCCGTATCAGCATCAATTGGCAGGCCCTCGACCCCAACGGCGACTCTCTCCTGGCCAAACTCGAATTCCGCGGCAAGGGCGAGCAGGGCTGGCTCCTCCTCAAGGACGAAATCACCGCCAATAACTACCGCTGGGAAACCCAGTCCGTGCCCGACGGCGAGTACGAGATTCGCCTGACGGTCGATGACTCCCCCGCCAATCCACCTGACGAAGTCAAGTCGGCGACGCTGGTGTCCGAAACCTTCATGGTAGATAACACGCCGCCCCGGGTCGTGCCGGGACGGGAACTGAAGGTGGAACGGAGCGGGCGCGGCTGGATCGCTGGCGTTACGCTCGCCGACGACGCCGGCCTCCTCTCCAACGCCGAATACTGCGTGGACGGCGGCGACTGGCAGGGCGTCGTGCCCGAGGACGGCCTTTTTGACGAACGCGAGGAAACCCTGCGCTTCCGCCTCAACGTCGAGGACCTGGAACCGGGCGGCCACACCCTGGTCGTGCGCTTCAAGGATCGGGAAGGCAACATCGGCGCGACCAAGCGCGCCTTTCGCGTGGAGAAATAAAAGGATTTGTCGATATTGATGTTAATGCCGGGGCCGTAGTTGCGCAGCGTGCTGCGCCCTCCAGCGCGCCGCGCGGCTACCAGTTTCGTGGCCGAGGTAGCGCACCACCCCCGTAGTCTCATTGACAGTCCCCCAGCTTCGGCGATAGACTGTATGTGACGTTTCGGGTTAGGAGTACCCCACAATGGCGCAGGTCGCCTACAAGGCCATGGACCGCGGCGGCAAGGAGATCAAGGGCATGATCGAAGCCGCCACCGAAGACATCGTCATCGAGCGGCTTCGCGGCATGGGGTATTATCCCACCGAGGTCAAACGCCAGAAGGCCGCCGCCGCCACCCAGGCGGACCTCTTCGAGCTGCCCGGCATCAAGCACATCGTCAAGGCGCTCAACCGCGGCAAGGTCGCCGGCAAGCACATGATGGCCTTCACCCGCCAGCTGGCGACCCTCATCGGCGCCGGTCTGCCGCTCCTGCGCAGCCTGCGCATCCTCGAAGAGCAGACCTCCAACAAGAACCTCAAGGAAGCCGTCACCGGCGTGGCCGACGACGTGGAGGCCGGCGCCACCTTCTCCGAGGCGCTCGCCAAGTGGCCCAGAATCTTCAACAAACTCTACGTCAACATGGTCAAGGCGGGCGAGATCGGCGGCGCCCTCGAGACCGTCCTGGACCGGCTCGCCATCTTCGCCGAGAAGGCCGCCGCCGTGCGCAGCAAGGTCCGCGGCGCCATCATGTACCCCATCATCGTGGTCATCATCACCAGCATCGTGCTCACCATCATCATGGTGTTCGTCGTTCCCAAGTTCGTCGCCATCTTCCTGGAACTGGGCGGCCCCGGCACCCGCCTCCCCGGTCCTACCGAGTTCCTGCGCGCCGCCAGCGAGTTCATGCTGCATCGCTGGTACGTCGCCGTGGCCTTCCTCATCGCCATAGTGATCGTCTACCGCCTCGTCAATCGCACCGAAAAGGGCAAGTACGCCACCGACTTGGTCAAACTCAAGCTGCCGGTGTTCGGCACGCTCATCCAGAAGTCCGCCATCGCCCGCTTCTCGCGTACCTTCGGCACCCTCCTCAATACCGGCGTGCCCATCCTGCAGGCGCTGGTCATCGTCAAAGACACCTCCGGCAACGAGGTCGTCGCCAAGGCCGTGGTCGAGGTGCACAAGTCGATCCGCGACGGCGAGACCATCTCCGAGCCGCTCAAGCAGTTCCCCGCCGTCTTCCCCCCGCTGGTGGTGCACATGATCGCGGTAGGCGAGGAAACCGGCGCCATCGACGCCATGCTTTTCAAAGTCGCCGAGGCTTACGAGCGCGAGGTGGACGACATGGTGGATGGCCTCGCCAAGCTGATCGAGCCGCTCCTGATCGTCTTCCTGGGCGTCGTGATCGGCTTCATCGTGATCGCCCTCTACCTGCCGATTTTCGGCCTCTACGACCTGATCGGGAAGAACTGACGCCCCCATCTGGACTGCGGCTGCTTGCTGCCGCACTACAGCCCGACAACCTCCCCGACAGCCCAGAGCGCAGGCCGATGGCCGCAGTCGAAGCGCAGTCCTGAGCGTAGTCGAAGGGGGCGGCCTCGAGCGCGGACGACCCCCGTGGGCGCTCCATCCCCCCCAACCCCCCTTGTTAAGGGGGGCGCCAAGGTCGCGGCAGCAAGCTGCCGCACTCCATACAAAAAAGCAGCGGGAGCCGCCCGGCTCCCGCTGCTCTTCTCAAGCCTCAATGTTCCCCCCTAACAAGGGGGGCCAGGGGGGACCAAACTCAGAATCTCCGCCAGTACGCCACGTCCAGCGGATTCTGCTCGTATCTCGACCATCCGTCCAGATCGCCCGTCTGCCCGGGGCCGACCCCCGTAGCCGCCCCCGCGTAACTGACCGCCGTGACGACCAAAAAGTCGGGATGCCCCGGCGTCTCGTTCTTGAAGTACGGATTGCCCGAGATCACCCCCGTCAGCACAACCGTGTTGCCGGGATTGCTGGGATCCACCTGCACCGGCGTGGTCAGCCCCCAGGTCCCGTCCTGCACCAGCGCGCTGGTCCACAGCTGCACGCGCGGCGCCGGGATGCCCAGCGGCACGCTCACCACCTGACCGGGGACCGACACCCCCACCCCGCCCGGATTGTCGCCCGCGATGATGGTGTCCGTCACGTGCAGCACCTGCCCGAACAGATGCTCGTAAACGATCCCCGCCGGGTTGCCCGCAATCGTGCTGTTGGTCAGCGTCATCGGCGGGAAGGTGTTGTCACCCTGAAGGAGTCGGATGCCGGCGATGCCGTTGTTGAAGAGGCACAGGCGGTCCAATGACGTCACGTTCATGGGCGTCTGCGGGTTGATACCGTCCTCGCCGATGGTCACGCCGTAGCGGGCCGCGTTGGTGACTTCAACGTTGCTGAGCAGGTTCTCTACGCCGCTGCCCAGCGAAATGCCGGAGCCGTTGGTCACGTCCCGGATCACACTGTTGGTCACGTGCGTGCGGCCGCGCCAAGTCTGCCCGACCTCGATGGCGTTGGAACCGATGTTGGTGAGATGCAGGTTGTCATACGCCTGCGTGCCGGTAACGGCGCCCACGTAACTGTTGACGATCGCGCTGCCCGTCTGATTGCTCAGATACAAGCCGCTGATAGAGACGTTAGGCGCCGCAATGTCGATGGCGTTCCTGTCTCCGTTGCGCTGGTTGGCCGGGATGCCGATCGCGTACACGCCCCTGATGGTGGCTTGGATCGAGTTGTCCGAGTCCGCCTCCAGGGCGATCAAACTGTTGTTGCAGTTGATGAACGTGCAGTCCTGCACCCAAACCTTGGCAGTGTTGCTGCGATTGGCCGTGAATGACATGAAAACGGCGTCGCTGATGGCGTTCTCAACCACCGTGTTGATGCACCAGAAGTTCTGGCCGCGGAAGTAGTTGATGGGCGCCCACTCGCGCACCGCCGTGGTCGTCTCCAGCGGAACCACGCCGAAGTTGCTGTTGTTGTTGAGGCCGCAGTTGAGCACGTAGCAGTCCTCCACCGTCGCCCCCATCAACGCCGCCAGCGCGGGATTGGTCGTACCGTCCGGATTGTCGGTGATCCAGATGCCCGACTGGTTCGAGTTCACCGTCACCAGCCTGCGCGCATGGAAGTTGACGGGATGGCGGAACAGCGTAGTCCCGCGCGTGCCATTGCTGCCCGCCGACGAGATGAACACGTCCTCGACCACCTGGAAGTCGGAGTAGAGCACCAGGTCCAAGCGGAAGTCGGTGGTATTGCCCGTGCCCGCGTAGGGGAAGCGGTTCTGGTGCTGGTTGTTGAGGAAGACGCAGCGTCGCATGGTGGTCGTGCTGTCGCCGACCACCGCCGGCGCATTCCGCTCCAGGTAGCCGTTGCGGTCGTTGTTGGTGAAGGT
The DNA here is from genome assembly GCA_015075175.1 of bacterium. Taxonomy (GTDB): domain Bacteria; phylum Hinthialibacterota; class Hinthialibacteria; order H5-UNCL2; family H5-UNCL2; genus H5-UNCL2. Next base: position 87,869 of record JABTUV010000014.1, on the reverse strand, counting down.
GCAGTCCTCCACGACCGTCCAGTGCGTCAGCCGCGTGAGGATGCCATATTCATTGTTGTCGCACACCGAGTTGCGCATGGTGAACGAGCTGTTGCTCGGGTCGGTGAAGCGCGCGTCGTTGTGGCTGATGTCCATGCCGATGGCGCCATCCGCCCCGAAGCAGTCCTTGGCCAGGCAACCGTCCACGGTCACGTGCGCGACGCGGAGGGTCTGCAGTCCCTGGGCCGCCGCGCCCTGGTGGCCGGCGCGGCTGACCGAGCAGTTCTTGAACAGCGCGGTCACGCCGTCCTCCACGTAGATGCAGTCGGTCACGTTGTTGAATGAGTGGCAGTTGTCCATGCGCAGGTTGGTGACGCCATCCGCCACGAAGCCCTGCGCCGCCATCGAATAGCTGAAGATGCAGTTCTCCGCGACCAGGCTGTCCGCCTGCGAACCGCGGGTCACGCCGAACAGCACCCCGCCGGTCCAGAATCCCTGGTTCTGGAATCCGGTGGCAACCAGGTTCTTCAAATAGTACCGGTTGCCCGTTCCGCCCGGATTGATGAGGGCCGCGTCATAGGGCGCGTTCAATCCCGCATCGCCGAAGGTCGTGTAATTGGTCACCGTCAGCGGGTCCACGGTACCGTCCGTGCTGATGGGCTGGTCGGCGTTGTTGTTGGCCGCGATGATCATGTTGACCATGTTGATGGTCGTGGTCGCGCAGTTGGGATGCACCCCGATGCCCATGGTGTTGCTGCCCGCTACAAACGGCGAGACCCCCAGGGTCGAGAAGGGCGGAGGCAGCAGTATGATGTTGTCCCAGCCCACGCTGCTGTTGGTCAGGCCGATCAGGGTGAAGACGCCGTCCCACGTACCGGGGCGGGCCATGTAGTTCGGCCCCACGATGGTGGCCTTGCCCGCTCCGTCGGTCGTGAACGTCACGTTCTTGACCGAGCCGGAAATCGACAGCGTCGCCGACAACACATACTTACCGCCGGACTGGAAGATCACCCGGTTGGGACCCGAATCCGCCAGGGCGTTGGCCAGCGCCGCGTTGATGTTGGCCGTATCGGTCACGGGGTTGCCGGTGGGCGCCCCCACGTTGAAGTCCGCCGCCCACGCTCCCGAAACGGAAAGGAGCAGGACGCACAGAAAAGCGATCAATCTGGAGTGCGGCTGCTTGCTGCCGCATGTGGTCTTGTTCATGTTCATGTTCCTCCTTTCCTATCGATAGAGTTCCCAGGCGGATGCCCGCACTGAGGTGTTAATCACTTCGCCGGTCTCGATGGCCCCGATGTCCGTGCTGAAATCGGGATCGATCCCGTTGGACGAGCCTGCGTCGATGGCCAGCGTGCCGGGCAGGGGCGTCACCTGCGCGTAAGTCGTCGGGAACGGCGTACTGAAGAGCGTCGGCGCCGTCAGCCGCACGTCCGTCGCCGGACGCGGCGCCCCGCCCGGGAAACTGAACCCGATGTAGGCGTTGTTATAGCTCAGGTTGAAGCCCAGCGCCGCGAAACTGGCCGGCCGCACCCCCGCCCCAAGGTCCCGCACCGCCGCGATACCCCCGTACAGGATGTTGTTGTACACCGACAGGTTGTCGCCCCGGATCGCCATGCAGTCGTTGCCCGCGTTGACGACCGTGTTGTTGATGTAGCGGATGTTCACCGGCCGCCCGTTGTAGAAGACCCGCTGCCCGTCGCCGTCGCCCCCGGTCGGTGCTCGAGTCGAAGAAGCCGTCCGACGCGCTGCGGATGATGATGTTGCGCGACAGCGTCACGTTGCGCGCGTGTTGCGGTCCAACTGCAGGTTCACCCGTCGTTGTAAAGGCCCCGGCTGGACCGCAGCGTGATGCCCGTCCGGCAATCCAAAATGAAGTTGTCCGCGATCACGCTGTCGTTCATCACCGTCGAGATGCCGCCCAGAATCCCCGAGGCCCCGCAGCGCACCATCTCGTTGTCCCGGATGAAGCCCGAGAACGGCAGGTCCAGCGCCCCGAAGGCGTAGGTCGCCGGCATGTCGGCAAAGTAATTGTTGAACATCAGGTATCCCGAAACAAAACCCTCCCCGCAAGAGATGCACTGGCCCACCAGGTTGGTGAAGGTGTTGTTGCGGATCACGCAGTTGCGCCACACCAGCCGCGGATCGCCCGCGAAGATGCCGGACACGTTGCCCGCGTCCACCCGCACCGTCATGCGCAAGGTGATGCCGGTACTCCCGTCGAAGGTGCAATCCTCGATCGACAGGTCGTCGCCCCGCATCCGCCAGTAGATGTCGTCGCCGCCCACTCCGATGGGGAACTGGCAGCCGCGGATGATCACGTTGTGGATTTCGCCCGCGAACATGTGCATGCCTACCCAGGCCTGCGTGTTGACGCCGTTGCCCAGGAACTGGCAGTTCTCGATCAAAAAGTTGTTGGAGATGCCCACCGGCGAAACGTCGTCGGTGTGGATGAAAATGCCGCAGGCGGCGTTGAAGGCCCCCACCTCGCCCCGGAACGTGCAGTTCCGTATCGTCACGTTGTTCCAGCCGCTCTGGAAGTCGATGGCCCGCCGTTCCACTCCGAACGCGCAGTTCTCAATCAGTACCGGTCCGTCGGGCGTGCCGATGGCCTGGTTGAAATGCAGGCCGCCGATGTTGTGCCCGTTGCCCGGATCGCGGTTGACGAAGTTGCAGTTGCGGATGGTCAGCGGCCCGGAAAGACGTACGTCGATGGCGCAACCCGGATTGCTGTGCGTATCCAGGTTGGTGAAAGCGTCCTCGCCCGTGTTCACGCCCCGCGCCGGGTTGACGATCTTGCAGCCCTCGAAGGTGATGTCGCCGGCGCTGGGAAACAGCGTCACCAGGTCCCGCACCGTCGTGCTCTGGGCCCCCGCCACGCTGTCCCCGTTGATGTCGATGCCGTCAAACGTGATGTTCTGGCCCTGCACCAGCCACGCCGACTCGCGGATGTCCGCGCGCGGCGTTCCGCTCGTGATGGTCAGGTCGTTGCCGCCGATCGTGATCTGCCCGTTCTCCACGTGAGTCCCGGAAATCACGATCCGGTCGCCCGCTACCGCCGCGTTGACCGCCGCCTGGATGGTGGCATACTGGCTGGGAACCAGCCGGTCCGCTCCCCATCCCAGCGACGCCCACGCCAGCACGGCGGCCAGGCATGTCGTCAAACAAATGATTCTACGCAAGATGACTCCCTCCTTTGGACGAAAATGACGTTTCAGCTCCTGCCGGAAGCTGGATCGTTTCAGAATCGTGGTCGCCGATAAGCGCTTCAAACCACTCTGCAACGCGCGGGCGGGTCTGGCCCGCGAGGGCATAGTTGGACCATACCAATTTAGTCCGGCTATCCAGCCATGTCAACGAAAATAGGCAAGCAAGCCCATGATAACTATAAATAATCTCAATTTATTAATTTACGCATCGTCCCATAGGTCTCATGCGTCCCATACGTCCCATGCCCGCCGAAAAAAAGGGGCGGAGCCTGTAGCCCCGCCCCAGGAGCGGAAGAGACCCAAGTGGGTCTTGATCCCTGCGTTAATATAGGCGCCAAGCTGGTACGGCCAGGTCGCCGATGTAATACGAGCAGCCGTCCAAGTCGGTCGTCTGACCAGGCCCCGTGCCGGTCGCCTTCCCGCCATATTGCGCCGAGCGCACCGCCAGGAAGTCCGGGTCGCCCGGCGTCGTGCTGGAGAAACCCGGATCCTTGTTGACGATGTTCTGCGACACGAGCAGCACCGTACCGGCGGGATTGCCGGCGTCCACGCTGGTCGGCGTCGCCAAGGCCCAGGGACCGCCCTCGACCAGCGCGCTGGTATTCACGCGCACGCGCGGCGGCGCCGGCGCCGCGCCCCCAGCCACCACGACCGGTACCGATATCCCGATCCCGCCCGGATTGTCGCCCGCGATGATCGTGTCCGTCACCCACAGAATCTGCGCGTAGCTCGTCGCTACCGGCTCGTAGATCAGCTGCGCCGGGCTGCCCAACAGCGTGCTGTTGGTCAGGCTCATGCTGCCCTTCGTCCGGTCCCCCTGCAGGATGCGCAACCCGCCCAGACCGTTATTGTAGAGGCACAGGTCGTCCATGCTGGTCACGCTCATGGCGCCCGAAGGCGTAATTGCGTCCTCGCCCACGCTCACCCCGTAGCGCGCCGCGTCCGTCACCTCCACGCTGGACAAGACCAGGTTGCGCCCGCCCCGCAAGGACAGGCCCGAACCCGCCGTCACGTTGCGGATGGTCGTGTCGGAAATCTGCATCTGCCCGCCGTAGAGCTGCGAAACCACGATCGCATCCGGTCCGATCGTGTTCATGTAAATGTCCCGGTACACGTGCAGGCCCTGCGTGGTGTCGCTGCGATATTGGTTCAGAATGCCCGTCCCGCCGCGGTTGGTCAGCGTCACGTTGGAAATCGTCGCCGTCGCCGATTGCACCACGATGGCCGCCGCCCCCGCGTGCTGGTTGGCCGGGTTGGGACTGATCTCGGTCACGCCGTCCACCGTCAACTGGTTGCCGTTGAAGTCCGAACCCGCCACGAAGATCAGGTTGTCCCGGCAGCCGGTGAACTGCACGTTCTCGATGGAGGCGGTGCTGTTCATGTAGTTGATGCCGGTCATGTTGAGATGCACCGCGTCGGTCTTCGTCGTGTCAACAAAGCAGTTGCGCACCGAGAGACTGAGCGCCTGGTCCAGGCTGATGGGGGCGTACCAGTTGTCCGCGTCCGTGAGCGCGGTCGGCGGCGCTGGCAGCCCCGGCGTCTGGTTGACCCCGCAGCGCACTACCGTCGTGTTCTCCACAAGCAGACTGGACGAGTATCCCGACGACAAGGGACGCGCGTTGCGCATGTGCACCCCCGTGCGGTTGAAGTCCGCCACGTAGCAGTCCCGCACCACCGCCTGGATGGGCACGTCCACCAGGATGCCGTAGGCGCACGACGCCGAAACCACCGAGGTCCCCACCATCACCACCCGCTCGATCGTCACGTAGTCCTGCTTGGTGTAAATATAGGCGCACTCGGCCGGATTGGCATCCGGCGTGTAGGCCGTGATCAGGTCGCCCAACTCGGCGTTGAACATGGTGCAGTCGCGGATGGTCAGCGTCGCCGAACCGATGGGCGGAGCCGTCACGGTCACGTCCTCGTAACACGTGCGCGTCTGGCCGGAGAAGACGCAGTTCTCCACCCGGCTGTCCAGCGGCCCACGCGAGTAGACCGCGTAACCTCCCCCCGTAAAGGTGCAGTTGAAGGCCCAGAAGCGGCGCGGATCCGGCGGCAGTGGTGCGGCGTCGTAGGTAGCCCACACGCAGCGCGACGGCGTGACCGCGCTGGAGCGCGTGACGGGAATATCCAGCGTGATGTTGCAGTCCGTCATCACCACGCTGGCGGTGTTAAAAATACCCACGCCGGAATAGCGCACGTTGTTGCGCGTGGTAAACCGCGTCAACACCACGTCGCTGCACGTGCGGATCGACGCGCCGTGATAGGCCACGTCCTCCGCCGTGCAATCCACGATCCGCACCTTCCACGACTGCCCCACCCAGAAGCCGTCGCCCTGGCTGGTCAGAACCTGCACCGCGGTGGCAAAGAGGCGGCAGTTGCGCATGTCCACGTCCGCGAAGCCCGCGATCTGAAAGGGCCCGCCGTTCAGATGCATGCTGAAAATGCAGTCGCGCGCGTAGAACTTGCCCCAGTGCGTCTCCGCCGCCGAATTGGGGATGGCGTTGGGCGTCGCCCCCTGCAGCAGTAGTCCGTGCCCGCCCGTCGCCGTCGACATGAGATGCGAAATGACGGTCCGCACGAAATAGAAGTTGCAACCCGTATACAATCCCGAGGCCGGGTTGCCCGCCCGAATCCCGTCCACCCCCCAGGTCGTCATGTTGGGAAAGGCCTGCGGATTGGCGTCCCCGTCGGTGTCGACCGGCGCGTTGGCCCCGTCGTTGGCGGTCACCAGCACGTCCTCGAAGCTGAAGTCGCAGTTGGTGTTGTTGGGATTCACGAACACCGCGTTAGTCACGCCCGCCGAGGTCGCTCCCACCACGCTGCGCGGCGCCGGCAAAAGCGTCAGATTGCTGAACCCGAACTTGCATCCGGTGTTCCCGTCGAAATGGAACGCCCCCAGATCGTTGCCGCCGCTGGTCCACAGCGCGGCCACCACGATGGCCGGCGTGGCGCCCGAACTGGTGAACGTCACCCCCTTTACGTTCTGACCCGACACCACCAGCCGGTCGTTCATCAGGTAGGTTCCGCCCGAATTGAACACCACCAGGTTGGTGGGATCCGCGCTGGCCAAGGCGGCGGACAGCGCGTTCTGCATGTTGGTCTGGTCCGTCGCCGGAACCCCCGTGGGCGCTCCCACGTTGAACGTGCCGGCCCAAACTCCCGACACGGAAAGGAAGAGCCCGCAGAGGGCGATGGTAGTCACGCGATGTAGTTTCATGTGCTTGTTCCTCCTTTCCTAGCGATACAGCGCCCAGCCGGCGGCCGGGACGCTGGTATCGGTGACGGCGCCCAGCTGGATGGCGCCGATGTCGGTGATGTAATCGGGAGAAAGCCCGTCACCCGTACCCGCGGAGAGGACGGGCGCGTCGGCCTTGGGCGTCACCCCCGCCCGCGTGGTCGGGTTGTTGCCCCCCACGAACGGCGAATTGGGCAACTGGATGTCCGTCGCCGGTGGCGCGATTCCCACGTAGTTGGTGGCATAGACGGCATTGAAGCCGATGGCCGCGAAACTGGTGTTGGCGCCGGTCGTGCGGTTGTCGCGCACCGCCGCCGTCCCGCCGAAGAAGATGTTGTTGTACACCCAGTGCTGGTCGCCGCGCAGCGCCATGCCCTCCGCGCCCGGATTGGTGATGGTGTTGTTGACGTAACGGTTCCCGAACGACCGCTGCAGATAGGTTCCCTGCGTGTCCGTCCCGTCCACCTCGCCCGACTGATCCAGTATGCCCGTACTCACGCACCCCAGGATCGCGTTGCGGGCGATCACGTTGTTCTTGGGCCGCCGATCCAGAAACGGCGGGGACGGAGCCGTGCCGTTCACCCCGCTGGAGGTGAACAGCCGGATGCCCACCTGGCAGCCGACGATGGTGTTGCCGATGGCCGCGCCGTCCTGCAACGCCCCCGCGATCGCCGCGTTCACTCCGCCCCGCACCGTCCCCACGTTCTGGAAATAGTTGTTCCGGATCACGTGCCCGTTCGGCGCCTCGAACATGTAAATCCCGTTCAGGAGATAATTGCGGATGACGTTGTCCTCGATCACGGTGTTCTCGTACCAGTCCCGCAGGGTGATCGCCGCCAGCTCGCCCGTGCCCGTCGGATTGGTGAAGACGTTGCCCCGCACGATCACGTTCTTCATGCGCAGCCGCGGATCGCCGAACACGAAGTTGTTCGCCGTCGAGCCTGCGCAGCGCAGATAGAGCGAACCGTAAGAGGTCTCATTGGCCGTGCCGCGCACGTCCACTCGATTGTTCTCGATCACCAGCCCGTTGCCGCGCCCCCGCCAGTAGACGCCGATGTTGTTGTTGGACGTGGTCAGGTGGTTATTGCGCAGGATGCAGTTGTTCAGGGTGGACAGGGTCGCCACGGGATAGCTGTAACGGCTGCCCTGGGGCGACTCGACCCCGCCCAAAACGTTGCCCTCGATGAGTAGGTTGTTCACCGCGCCCTCGAAGGTCTGGTCCGCCCAGTCGGTGTTGACGTAAACGTCGGCGGGCGCCTGTCCGATCGCTCCCTGGTTGGAGAGCGAAAAGCCGCAGTTGCGAATGGTGATGTTGGACCACGGCGCCACGATGGAGACGTTGCGCTCGACCGCGCGGAAGGTGCAGCCCTCGATCAGCACCGGGCCGACCGACGGATTGCCCGCCCCCGGCCCCAGAAGAATGCCCACTTCGTTGTTGACGTCGGCGTCCATGTCGTTGGCGAAGTTGCAGTTGCGCACGGAGAGGGCGCCCTCGGCCTGCACGTTGACGCAGGCGCCGGGCCCCAGCACGTCGTCGGAGCTGTTCTCGACTCCCGTGCCCGTGCCGCTGGCGGGGTTGACGATCTTGCAGCCGATAAGCGTGCCGTTGCTTGCCGTCGACGTGAACGTGACCAGCGACCGCGCATCCGGGCTGCGCGCGCCCGCCGGGCTTTTTCCGTTGATGTCCACGTCCTGGAAGGTCACGCCCGACGCGGTCACCAGAAAGCGCGTGCGCCGGATGTCCGCCCGAGGATTCCCACTCGTGATGGTCAGGTCGTTGATCGCCACCACCACCTGCTGGTCCAGGACTACCTGGCCCGAGATCACGATGCGGTCCCCCGTCTGCGCGTTGTTGAGCGCGTCCAGAATGGTCGGATACTGGCTGGGAACCAGTCGATCCGCCGCCCGGCCCGCCGGGACCAGCAGTCCCAACGCCGCCAGGCACGTTGAAAGTAAAATGGCTCGTCGCAAGGTGGTTACCTCCTTTTCCACATGCTGTCTTGCTTGACGACCCGAACCGGGTCGTGTTTTTCCGATGGGCGCAAACCTCCCGAAAACATCCCCCGCAAACGACACCCCGCCTGCACCGAAGGGAACAGAGGGAGGGGCGCGGCGCAGTTGCGGAACGACTTTTACGGCTCCGATTCTCCCCCAGGAGAAACCCCCTTGTCAAGCAAGATTTTTATGGGTGAAACATAATTTTATCAGCGAAATGAAGTCGCACGAAGCCGGCGACTGCTTATAACTAATTGCAAATCAAAGACTTAGTATGCGCTACCCGCACCGCCAAGCTGTCATTTCGACCGCAGGGAGAAATCCTGCCGCGCGTGTTGGGGTGCGGCGGGAGGCGAAGATTTCTCCCTTCGGTCGAAATGACAGAAAGGAATCGAAATGACAGAAAGGATTCGGAATAACATAAAGGAATCGAAATGACGGAAACGGGGCGGAGTGACAGAAAGCGTCCGGGGGGTTGGACAACAACGCCGCCGGGATGGTATGGTGCACGATGCGCTGCCGTTCGGGCGCGCGCTCACGCGTCGATCACTATCATTTCAGGGAGTCGCTCATGCTCAAGCTCAACGAAACCCAACTGGTCGAAATGGCCGTCCTGACCGAAGTGGCCCCGCCGCCCGGCGGACCGATCTTCCCCTACCGCATCACCAACACGGGTACCGTCCCCGCCCTGCCGGGCGTGGGCAGCATCACCTATAATGTCAAGGTCGGCGACCGCGCGACGGGACTGGCGGCGGACCACGTCGAACCCTGCGTATCTACGAAGATTTACGGCAGCAGCCCCGACCAGCAGGCCATCAACAAGGGCGTCAACGTGCTCTGTCAGATCGGCAATCCCGCGCGCGTCATCTCCGGCGACGCCAAAGGCGCCAAGGGCGTCGTCACCGGCAAGCATGGCGGCATCGAGCACGTCATGATCGACTTCGCCGACAAGGACCTGGACAGAATGGCCATCGGCGACAAGATTCTTGTCCGCGCCAAGGGCCTGGGCATGCAGATCGTGGGCCGTCCCGACATCAAGGTGATGAACCTGGACCCCAAGCTCTTCTACAAACTCGGCCTGTCCGAGCAGAGGGACGGCAAGATCGAAGTAGACGTGGCCAAGATCGTGCCCGCCAAAATCATGGGTTCCGGCCTCGGCGCCAACCAGTGCTACTCGGGGGATTACGACATTCAGATGTTCGACCAAGCGACCAACGAGGAGTACGGACTGGCGGACATCCGCTTCGGGGACGTGGTCCTCATCGAAGACGCAGACCACAGTTACGGGCGCAGCTACATCACCGGGGCCACGTCGATCGGAATCGTGGTCCACAGCGACTGCGTGACCTCCGGGCACGGCCCGGGCGTGTGCACGATCCTGGCCAGCCGCGAGGGCGCTTTCGTGCCCCGCCTCACCCCCAAGGCCAACCTCGGCCACTATCTGAAAATCGGCAGGATGCGCCGAAAGTAAGAGCCGGCAGGGGACAGCCGCCCATTTTTGCACAGCGCTCGCATGAAACCGGCGCACCAGCTTCGGAAATGGGCGCCCGTCCCCGGTGCTCGCGTCCCATAGGTCCCATAGGTCCCATCTTCCCGGGCCTTGTCCCCCCATCCCCCCTTTTAAGAGAGAAGTCAGAGTCTGCTGCGCAAAAGCTCGTTGACCAGCTTGGGATTGGCCTGGCCCTTGCTCGCTTTCATCACCTGGCCGACCAGATAGCCCAGCACCGCCTCCTTGCCGGCGCGATACTGCTCGACCTGCTTGGGATTGGCGGCGATCACGTCCTCGACGAACTTTTCCAGGAGCGAGGCGTCACTGAGCTGCTTCATGCCGCGCGCCTCCACGATCTCGGCCGGCGGCTGCCCGCTCTCGATCACAAGAAGCAGCACCTCCTTGGCCTGGTTGCCGCTGATGGCGCCGGAGGAGACAAGCTCCGCCAATTGGGCGAGATGCTCCGGCTTGACTTTCAGGTCCTCGATGCGGTCGTCTTCGCCGGGCAGCTCTTTCAGGATATGCGTCATGACCCAGTTGGAGATGGTCTTGGCCTGATCGGTTCGGCCGGCGACGGCAGCCTCGAACCAGTCGGCGACCTGGCGGTCGGCGGTCAAGACGCCGGCGTCGTAGTCGGGCAGGCCGTACTGGGCGACGAAGCGCCTGCGGCGGGCCGTGGCCGGCTCGGGCAGCGAGCGGCGCAACGCCTCCAGCCAGGCGGCATCCACCTCGACGGGCACGAGATCCGGCTCGGGGAAGTAGCGATAATCTTTGGCGCCTTCCTTGCTGCGCATGGGGGCGGTCACTCCGCGCTCCTCGTCCCACAGCCGCGTCTCCTGCACGATCTCCCGGCCCGCCTCCAGCGCCTCCCGCTGGCGCTCGATCTCGTAGCCCGCCGCGCGCATGGCCGCCTTCATGCTGCCGATGTTCTTGAGTTCCACCTTGGTCCCCAGTTGCGTCGCTCCTGCGGGGCGCAGCGAGATGTTGACCTCGAAGCGCAGGGAACCCTCTTGCATCTTGCAGTCCGAGGCGCCCACGTAGCGCAACAGCTGCCGCATCGTCGCCATGTACACGTCCAACTCCGCCAGGCTCGCAATGTCGGGATAACTGACGATCTCCAAGAGCGACGTCCCCGCGCGGTTGAGATCGACCAGCGCCCCGCCCCCCTCGTGCAGCAATTTGCCGGCGTCTTCCTCCAGGTGCACGTTGTGGATGCGCACGCTCTTCTCGCGGCCGTCCGGCATCACCAGGAGCAGCCGGCCGTTGCGGCCCAGGGGCTGATACTCCTGGCTGATCTGGTAGTTCTTGGGCAGGTCGGGATAGTAGTAATTCTTGCGGTCGAACTGGAAGCGGGCGGGGATTTCGCATTCCAGCGCCAACGCGGTCAGGAGCGCCAGCTCCAGCGAACGCCGGTTGAGGACCGGCAGGGTTCCCGGCAGCCCGAGACAGACCGGACAGACGTGGCTGTTAGGCTCGCCGCCAAAACCCGCGTCGCAGCGGCAGAAAACCTTGCTGCGGGTGTGCAGCTCGGTGTGGGTCTCGAGTCCGATGACGATCTCGTACGACATGAATCCCCAATCCTAATCTTAATCTTACTCTTAATCTTAATCTTAATCTTAATCTTGCTCTTAATCTTACTCTTAATCTTACTCGTTCCTAGTAGTCGATCCGCGATAACGATTACGAGCCCGACGCGCTAGCGCCGTTGCGCAGAAAGTAGTTGCGAGAGAGCTTGAACCGAGTCCTCGAGTAGCCGGTACTCCGGCGTATCGAGAGGACGACCGGGGCGCTACAACTTTTCTTGAAACGGCGCTGGAAGCGGCGTCATAACCGGTTTAATGTGATCATGGGGCACGCGAGGTTGAGGAAGGCTTGGTACATGAGAAGACGCCTCTCGTAGCGCACCACCAAGCGGCGAAAGTTGCTGATCCAAGAGAAGGTGTGCTTCACGATCCAGCGTCTCCGATAGCGCCGCAGCTTCCGGCCATCCTGCGTGACTCTCTTCCGATTCCTTCTGGGCGGACAAATCAACTCGATGCCTCGCCGTTTCAGTCGTTCCCGCAGGTCGTCGCAGTCCCCCGCCTTGTCATACACGAGTCGTTCCGGCTATTGCCGAGGCCGCCCCGGTCCCGGCCGGAGAAACGAGATCTTGCTCAACGTCGGTTCGATCAGCGTGACTTCCGTCGGCGAAACACTCGGCCCACTCCAACTGCTTGCGTTCGTCCAACTCCGACAGGAAGGCACGCCAGATGTTGAGCCAGACATCCTGCTCCTCCCACATGCGCAGGCGACACCGGCACGTGCTCGGGCCGGGGAACTCCGGAGGCAGATCCTTCCAACGCGCGCCGGTGCGCAACACCCATAAGATGCCTTCCGGTACGCTGCGGTTGTCGGCCCACGGCCGGCCGCCGCAAGACAGCCCCGGATCCGCCGAACGGCTCGCAGTAATGGTGACAGGGAGGAAGCAGCGGAAGCAGCCAGTCCAGATGGTTGAATTCTCCCCCATACCAGCCGAAAACAAGGCGCTTTCGCGTGAGGGGCCGAACGACGGCGTCATTGCGTCGTGATGAATCAAGGGGAGTATTCCAGAGAAAAATCGGTGGTGCTGATCGTCCCATGACATGATTCATACTCTCCTTGCCTGCAACGTTTCAATGGTCAACTATACCCGACCGTGTAACTGCCCTTGGCGTCCGCATCCGCCCCTATTCCTCCCCCGCCTTCCCCCCGCCCTTGGTCAACACCGCACCGCCCGCCAGCGCCGCCCGCACTTTGCCCGCGATCTCGTCGTATACCTTGGGATTCTCCAACAGATACTGCTTGGCGTTCTCGCGGCCCTGCCCCAGCCGCAGGTCGCCATACGTAAACCACGCCCCGCTGCGGTTGATGATCTTCAGCTCCGACCCGATGTCGATCAGCTCCCCCTCGCGCGAAATCCCCCGACCGAAGATGATGTCGAACTCCGCCTCCCGGAACGGCGGCGACAGCTTGTTTTTGACCACTTTCACGCGCGTGCGGTTGCCGACGCTTTCGCCCTTCTCCTTGATGGTGGTAATCCGGCGCACGTCCAACCGCACGCTGGCGTAGAACTTCAGCGCCCGCCCGCCCGTGGTCGTCTCGGGATTGCCGAACATCACCCCGATCTTCTCCCGGATCTGGTTGATGAAAATGGCGCAGGTGTTGCTCTTGGCCAACGCCCCCGTCAGTTTGCGCAGCGCCTTGGACATCAGCCGCGCCTGTAGTCCCACCTGCTGGTCGCCCATCTCGCCCTCGATCTCCGCCCGGGGCACCAGCGCGGCGACCGAGTCGATCACGATCACGTCGATGGCGTTGCTGCGGATCAACAGTTCGGCGATGTCCAGCGCCTGCTCGCCGTTGTCAGGCTGCGAAACCAGCAGCTCATCAATGTTGACGCCCAGCTTCTGCGCGTAACCCACGTCCAAGGCGTGCTCGGCGTCCACGAACGCCCCCACTCCCCCCGCCTTCTGCGCCTCCGCCACGATGTGCAAGGCCAGCGTCGTCTTGCCGCTGCTCTCCGGCCCGAAAATCTCCATCACCCGCGCCTTGGGTACGCCCCCGATCCCCAACGCCATGTCCAACCCGATGCTGCCGGTCGAAATCACCGGTACCTTTTGCACCGGCTGCTCGCCCAGCTTCATGATGCTGCCCTTGCCGAACTGCTTCTCGATTTGGGATATCGCCTGATCCAGCGCCTTGGCGCGCTCATTCTTGGACACGACCGCCATGCTCATTGCCTCCAAAAGGTGGGTTCGGGCGATGCTACCACCCCCCCCAAGCTTGTCAAGCCGGCCCAGGATGGCATCAAGAACTGAAGAGTGTTGTTGAGTCCGGCAGGTGTCAGCGGCCCGACGGGCGGGCCTCCAGGCGCATCCGCTCCACGCATTCGGCGACTACTGCGGCGGCGCGCTCGATCTCCTGCCGCGTATTGTCCCGGCCCAGCGAGAATCGCACCGCGGAGAGGCCCTCCGCGCGCGACACTCCCATGGCGGAAAGCACGTGCGAGACTTTCGTCGTGCCGGCCGAGCAGGCCGAGCCGCTGGAGGCGCACACGCCCAACCCGTCGATTTCCGCGACCAGTTCCACCCCGGGCACGTTCGCAAAAGTCATCAGGCTGGTATTGGGCAACCGGTGCGCGCCGCCGGCCAAGACACGCGCGCCCGGCACGCGTTGCAGAAGCTGGTTTTCCAGGAGGTCGCGTAGTTCCCCCAGTCGGGCCGCGTCCTCCGCCAACCGACGCCGCGCCAGCATCGCCGCATGGCCCGTCCCCACGATTCCCGCCACGTTTTCCGTGCCCGCCCGCAGTCCCCGCTCCTGGCCGCCGCCGAAAATCAGCGGAAACAGCTCCGTCCCCCGCTTGCAGTACAATACCCCCATGCCCTTGGGGCCGTGAAACTTGTGCGCGGACAGCGAAAGCAGCTCCACGCCCAGCTCGCCGACCGACAGCGGGACCTTGCCCGCCGCCTGCACCGCGTCCGTATGAAAGCGCACCCCCTGCTCATGCGCCCGCGCGCACAACTCCCGAATGGGTTGGATCGCCCCGGTCTCGTTGTTGGCCAGCATGATCGTAACCAGCGCGGTGTCGGGACGGAGCGCCGCCGCCACGTCTTCCACGCCTACGCGCCCGTCGCGGTCTACCGGCAGATAATCCACCTTGTATCCCTCGTACTTCTCCAGATACTGGCAAGTCCGCAACACCGCCGGATGCTCGATCTGCGACGTGATGATGTGCCGCCCCCGCTCCCGCAACGCCCGCAGCGTCCCGAAAATGGCCGCGTTGTCCGACTCGCTGCCCCCGCCGGTGAAAATGACCTCCTCTTCCTCGCAGCCTAAGAGCTCGGCCACCTGCATCCGCGCCTTTTCCACCCCGTAGCGCGCGTCCATGCCTTCCTGATAGATACTGCTGGGGTTGCCGAAACGCTCCGACAGAAACGGCCGCATGGCCTCCCGCACTTCGGGGTCCAGCGGAGTCGTCGCATTGTGGTCAAGATAAATCCGGTCGTTCATGAGCCTCCCTTCGTTGATTCGGCCCGGGAGAGACGCGCCAGTCGTATGTCGGGGAGGTTTCAACCCTAGCATCTCTCGCCCGTTTGTCCAGTGCCATTTCACCGGTACTTGCGCAGCGTGCTGCGCCATATCCCGCAACGTCGAACTTGACAATCCGACAAGGGTTCCCTCACCATCCGAAACATGGCTCGCACGGAGACGCAGATAGCGCGGAACACGCCGGAGTACAAACTTCAGTTTGCCGGCAAGGCGCCGGAGTACAAACTTCAGTTTGCCGGCAACACCCCGGGAGTACAAACTTCAGTTTGCCGGCAACACCCCGGGAGTACAAACTTCAGTTTGCCGGCAAGACAAGCTGAAGCTTGAACTCCAGGAGGGACGGCATGGGCAAGCGGAGTTTCAATTACAAGCTGGCGGACGCGCAGGGCACGGCGGTGCAACCCATCGCGCCCGAGCGCTTCGATTACGCCGCCTATCGTGACTACGAAGCCGAACTCTTGGAGCGCAACCGCGCCTTCTGGCGGAGCGACGCCGGCGTCGCCGTCTATCGCCGGTTTCGCGTGCCGGAATGTTTTTCCTACGGCTGCCGCGACATGAAACTGTCGCTGGAACTGCAACTCGGCGCGCTCGCCCGCAGCATGGAATACCCGGCCGACATCGCCAACTTCCTGGAACCCTGGTACGGCATCGGAACCATCGCCAGCGCCTTCGGCGTCGATTACCATTGGACTCCCGGCCAGGCCCCGGGCATGATCGCTCCCTTCAAGACCGTCGCCGAGGCGCTCCAGCGCCAGCCCGTCCCCATCGCGCAAACCCCCATCGGCCGGCATACCCTGGAAATGATCGAGTACTTTCTCGACAAGACCGGCGGGCGCCTCCCCATGTCTTTGACGGACACCCAGTCGCCCATGAACGCCGCCAGCTTCCTCGTCGAGATCAACAACTTCTTCATGAGCGTGTACGACGATCCCGAGGGACTCTCTCGCCTCCTCTCCATCATGGCGGACCTCTTGATCGAGTTCACCAAGAAGCAGCGCGAACTGATCGGCGACGCGCTGGTCTGGCCCGGACACGGCTTCGCCAGCAGCCGCGAGTTCTCCGGCATCGGCATGAGCGACGACTGCGTGGTCATGTTCTCCGACGAGCAGTATCTCACCTTCGCCGCGCCCGCCATGGTGAAAGTCGGCGAGGCCTTCGACGGCACCGTCTTTCACTCCTGCGGCAACTGGTCGGCCAAGGCGGAGGCCATCCGCAGCCTGGGAAAACTGCGCATGGTCGACGGAGCCTTCTCCTGCCAGACCGATCCCGATCCCAACGACGCCGAGGCGGTCGCGCAAGCCTTCGCCGGCACCGGCATCGCCGTCAACGCGCGCATCGTCGGCGATCCGGCGACCATCGAAGAGCAACTGGCCAAACTGGCCCGCCCGGGCATGAAACTGATAGTGGTGACGTACTGCGAAACCCCCGAGGAACAGGCCGCCGCCTACGCCCGCGTGCATGAAATGAACCCGACAGTGCTGAGCAGCTGCACAAACCCAAACCGACAGGGCTGAGCAGCGGCCCGACGGGGTATGTGCTGAATGAGGTAAACCCCGCTTCGGGCCGCGTGTCGAAGCCCGACTTGGATGCTCAGGACTCGCTTCATGCACCCATCCGCTCCCCCCGTACCAAGGGGGACTGGGGGGCTTGAGCGAGCCAGGCGCAGTTCCCCCCAAACCAGCTAGTGACGCGCCGACGCCTTTCGGTTAACCTCTCGCCCCATGAAGTGCAACCCACGCCGGCGGACGAGCGGTCCCCCCCCAGTCTACCCCATCTCCCTGGGCTGCCCCAAAAACCTCGTGGATACCGAGGGCGCGCTGGGCATGCTTTCCTCCGCCGGCATCCCCATCACCCAGAATATCGAGGAAGCGGGCGCCATTCTCGTCAATACCTGCGGCTTTCTCGGCTCCGCGGTGGAAGAGTCGTTGGAGACGCTGCGCGAAATGGCCCGGTACAAGCGGCGCGGCCGGCCCAAAAAACTGCTGGTGTTCGGCTGCCTCATGGAACGCATGGCCGAGACCATTCAGGCGCGCGTGCCCGAGATCGACGCCGTCTTCGGCGTCAAACCCGGACGGCCCCTCGGCGAGTGGATTCTGGAACAACTGGGAGAGTCCGAGCGGCGGTTCGAGTTGGCCCCCTACGGCGTCCCGCGCCTCCTGGCCACCCCGCCCCACACCGCCTACCTGCGTGTAGCCGACGGCTGCGACCACGAATGCGGCTTCTGCATCATTCCCCGCATGAGGGGCCGACTGGCCAGTCGCACCCTGGAGAGCCTGGTTTCCGAAGCCGAAGCGCTGGCGGCCCGCGGGGTCGTCGAACTCACCCTGGTCGCCCAGGACACCTCCGCCTATGGGACCGACCTCTACGGAAGACCGCAACTGCCCGAACTGGTGCGACGCTTGGACCAAATCGAGGGGTTGACCTGGATTCGCCTGCATTATCTCTATCCCGCCAGCGTGACGGACGACTTGAGCGAAGTGATGGCGACCGCGCGCCGGGTCGTGCCCTACCTGGACATGCCTTTCCAGCATTGCGACGCCGGCATTCTCAAGTTGATGCGCCGCGGCGGCTCCGCCCGGATGCTTCTCAACCTGGTGGAGCGCTTCCGCGCCGCCCTGCCCGGCCTGGTCCTGCGCACCTCCTTCATCGTCGGCCATCCCGGCGAAGGCGAGGCCGAGTTCGACGCCCTCATGGACTTCGTCCAACACATCGCCCCCGACCGCGTGGGCCTCTTTCGCTTCTCCCCCGAGGAAGAATGCCCCAGCGCCCGACTGCCCGACCGGCCCCCGCCGGCGGTCGTGGAACACCGCTTCGAGAGACTCGCGGAACTTTGCACCCGGCTTTGCGAGCAGAGAAACGCCGCCCGCGTCGGCTCCACCCTGCAACTCCTGGTCGACGGCCCCTCCAACCTCTATCCCGACTTCGTGCGCGCGCGCTGGGCGGGGCAGTCGCCCGACGTGGATGGCTTGGTGTACTATCCCGCCCGCGGTGCAACGGGAAGATTTCTCCCTGCGGTCGAAATGACAGGGAGTGGTGAGGGAGGAAAGATTTCTCCCTGCGGTCGAAATGACAGCAAGGGGTGGGACGAGGAAGGATTTCTCCCTGCGGTCGAAATGACAGGGCGCGCGCCGCAGAAGTTTCTCCCCGCGGTCGAAATGACAGGGCGCGCGCCGCAGAGGTTTCTCCCGGTCGAAATGACAGGGGGGCCGCAGCCGGGCGAGTTCGTGGACGCGGAAATCATCGCGGCGGAAGGCGTCGATCTCTTCTCCCGTCCCGCCGCCGTTCCCGCCCGGCCGTGACTTCCGCGGAACGCCGCCGGCGCCAGGCCATCCTGCGGCGGATTCTCCGCCACCACCATCGCCCCATCATCAAGGCCTACGTCTACGGCCGCTTTAAGATCATCCATCTCGACATCCTGGAGCGCATCGAGGCGCATCTCCCTACAAACGGGCGGATTCTCGACGTGGGCTGCGGCTTCGGATTGTTCGATCTCTACTTCGCTCTGACATCCCCCCAGCGCGAGATCATCAGGGTGGACATTAACCGGCGGCGCCTAGCGGTCGCCCGCCAGGCGGCGGCGGGCTCGAACTGCCCAATCTGCGTTTCGACTACCTGGACGTATCCCGCCGACAGCCCGACGAGCCTTGCGACGCCATGGTCACACTCGACATCCTCCACCACGTCCCACCCGCCGCCGCCGAAAGGCTGCTGGCCTCTGCTTACGCCCACCTCCCCGCCGGCGGCGTCCTCGTCGCCAAGGATGTGGATACCGCCCCGCTATCAACGTTGGTTTACCTGGTGGATGGACAAACTCATCGATCCCACGACCCCCGTCCACTACCGCCATCACGAAGAGTGGCGGCGCCTCCTGGAGAACATCGGCTTTCGCGTCGAACTGGAAAATCTCCGATCCCCTGCCTTATCCCCCACGTCCTCTTCTATCGCGCGCAGTAAGACCGCTTGCGATTACGACTCGCCATCGCGATCTTGTTGATGTCTGCCTATGCCGAGGATTCAGCCTGCTTCGTCCCATGCGTCCCATGCGTCCTATCACCTGTCCACCCTGTCAAGCCTGGACATCATCATTCTTCTTGCGCCGTGTTCAATGATTGTGATCCTGCTCGTACTCGTAATCTCATTCGTCCTCGATGACCAGCGTGCGGCCTCCTCCCCCGCTTCAAAACGGGCAGCCCGCGTCTCTTGACGCAGGGATAACCGTTCTTGAGTCACGATACCAATCCCATCTCCAATCTGCGCCTCATGCGATGATGCGGCTTTCTTTTCGCGCGCGGCGGCGTTATCCTTTCCCATCGAACACAGTAATCGGCTGCGCGCCGTCGCGCTCTTTATCCGCGGGACCCGGTCGCTCACCGGGCCGGCTTACTTGCATCTGCCCACACCTGACTTCCGCGCTGACTTGGGACGGTCCGCTCTCTTCCATGACGCGGCGCTTCGTTTCCGGCAAGTGCGACCCTCTCTCATGGACAAGCCGCCTTGCCGGCTCGACCCAGGGAGGTCTCCATGCACACTCATTCCATTTCCTCGCGCTGCCCGTGCGTCTGGCGCGGGCTTCTGGCCTGTCTCCTCCTCACGTGCGTCCATGTCGCCGAGGCCCTACAGCCGCCCGCTACGCTCTCCCGTCCCACCGCCCGCATGTGGCGCGAGGACCTCTTCGACCGTGATCTCCTCAACTCCATCAATCTGGCTACCGGCGTCTTGCACACCTGGTACTACGATCCCACCTGGAGCTTCTATTCCGCTCCCGCCGGCGTGGGAAGCGCCAGCGTCGTCATTACGACCGGTCTGCCTCCCAGCGTCAACGAGGAGATGGCCCTCGCCTCGGCCACGGACGCGCTCACGCTGGCCTACGTCGATTATTCCAACGCCGCCCTCCAGACCTTCCCGGCCCCCATGCCCGCGGCCACCGACCAGGGCCTCTTCGCCAAGGTCACGCATCCCCATCCCCTTGCCGGCGAACGCGCATTACTGCTTGTACGCATGCAACACCTGGCCGGCGTGCCGGTGGGAGGCTACGCCCTCGAGCTGGACGACGTGAGCACGCCCGGTTCGCTCACACTGCGACTCTATGAACTCTCCGCCGGTGCACCGCCGGGCAGTCCGCCCCTCTTCAACCTGATCGCGTCGGCGACCGGTCTGCCCGCGGACGCCTCGGGGCTTTATCACGCGCGCCTGGAGGCGACCGGCGCCGGGCCCGTCGCCCTCTCCGCCTCCGCCTGGCCCATCGGCATGGCCGAACGCGACGCCACGCTGGGCGGCGGTGCGCCCATGCTCGCCGCCAACGCCACGCTCGTCTACTCCACCGGTTTCGCCGCCGTCGGCGTGCGCCCCGGACGTTATCTCTTCGACGACATGGTCCACTACGTCATCCATCGCTGGACCCCCATCACCACCACGCTGGTGGGTTACCAGGGCGGCGGCCATTACTTCGCGCAGGTCGGCAACGGCAATCCCGATGCCCCCGCCGGCGGCGCCGGATTCTCCCCCGCCAACAAGTGGTGCACCGTCGCCGCCGTCCACATGCTGTTTGATTACTGGGACAATCGCGCCGACAATCCCACCGGACCCGGCGTCGTGCGCCTGCCGCAGGATCAGATCGGCCACGTCTGCAACGTCAACCAGGTCAACATCGCGCCGCCGCAGTTTCTCATCTGGACCGGCGTTCCCTTCGGCAACATGCCGGGTACGACCATCTCCGACTCGCGCCGCGCGGTCCACTTCAGCGCGCGCTCCAACTCCGCCGACGGCCTCGTCGCCGGCGGCTACACCGGCCTGCGCGCCATGGGACCGCCCGGCCCCTCGGGCCTGCCGGGACCCTACGGTTTGTCCGCCCGCTCCTCCGTCGATCCCGGCGGCGGATGGGTCGCCATGAGCCTGGCCGCCGGAACTCCCCCCTCCAGCGCCCAGAAACTCCGCAACCTGCTCCTCATGGGGCTTCCCATCATCCTCCACATCCCCGGCGGCATGGCCTGGATACCGAACGGCTCGGACAAGGAGGGCGAAACCAGCGGCTTCAATGCGCCCTACACGGAGCTGGGCCACTCGGTCGTGTGCATCGGGTTTTCGCTGGTGAACGCCAGTGATCCCACGGTCAACTACTTCGAGTTTCATGATCCCTGGCACGGCCCCAACGTGTGGGTCTCGGAAGCGGCGCTCTTTGGAACCGGCTTCCCCGAGCCGCTGTCCGCGCCCAGCGCGTGGTACCTGGCCGGCGGACCTTACACCTGGGGCGCGCCCTGGCAGGCCGCCCCCGTCCCCGCCGGAATGCAGAGTCTCCCGGTCGTGGTCAACGCCTCCATCACCTACACCGACGCGGTCCGCGCCATCATGGCGCCGGCCATTCCCGGCGTCTTTCCAGTCGTAATGCCCTCTTCGGCGGAACTCTCCTCGCTGCCCGTGTCGGCGATTCTCTCGGGCGCCAATCCGCAGGCGCTCGGGTCCATCGCCGTCTCCGGCGACGTGGACACCGCCACTTGGACGCTTTCGCCGCCCTCAGGCCCGGTGCGCGCGCGCGTGGACGCCTGGGGCCTCCTGGGGCCGCCGTTCCCCGTCGCCTCCTCGTACCTTGCCGGTTACGTGGACGACCTGGGAGGCTACAATCACGAGGACCTCTTGATCTCCACACCCACGCCGACTCCCACGCCGACCTTCACTCCCACACCCACGGCGACGGACACGCTCACCCCCACACCCACGGATACCGCCACTCCCACGCCGACCGCCACTCCGACGGACACGCCCACGCCGACCGCGACGCCTACCCCTACGCCCACGGCCACTCCGACGCCGGTCGGCCGGCCGCCCGTCTGGTTCGCGCCCGAGGCGGTCCTCTTCGCCGCCGGCTCGGGCGCCCACAATAACTTCTTGGACCTCCAACGCTGCGTCAGCGACGACGACACGCCCGCGAGCCACCTGGTCTTCAGCGTGGTCTCGCAATCCAATACCGGCGTGGTGCAAGTGAGCGTGACCGCGGGCGGTATGCTCTCGGCCACCGTCCAAGGCAGCCAGACGGGGACCAGTCGCGCGGTGCTGGAGGTGCAGGACGCGCATGGCAACCGCTCGCAAACCCCGCTGGAGGTCGTGGTCGGAGGTGCGACGGGCATCCCGCCCGCAGGCTGGATGCGGCTGCGCTGAGCGCAAAAGACGCCGCCTGGACTGCGGCTGCCACATGACTCTGCACTGCGGCCGCTTGCTGCCGCATGACTCTGGAGTGCGGCTGCTTGCGGCCGCCGGCGTGCCCGCCCCGCAGCCCTCGGCTCACCGTTGATGATGCTACGGCCGCCAAAGGTCCTTCAGGATCAAGAGGTCTTTTTCGTCAATGAGGCCGTCGGGAAAGTAATCCGGTCCGGCAGGCGGTTCGGCGTCATGCCAGGCCAGCCCGAGACCGAACAGCTCGCGCCACGTCGGTACTACCGTGAACGTGGCCTCGCTCAACGCCGACCACTCCCCGCCCGAACGGGCGCGCGCGGCCACGAGCGTCGACCGCCGCAGCACGGGCGGCGAACCCGCTGCGGCACGCAACGCCTGCGGATCCACCCCGCCCCCGACCGCGCGCGGATCGCCCCCGTCCAGGCGATAGTAAATCTCCTCCGCAACCGCGCTCGCCGACAGCGGCAGCCCGCTGGGCACACGCCCACCAGGGGGCACCAACTCCGGCGCCTCGACCGCCGGATACCAACCCCGCGCCCGCAGCTGATCCAGCACTACCGCCGGGCGCGCGCGCGGAGTCGCCAGCAGATACTGATTGAGAATATTCCTGACCGCCGGCAGCCAGTCGTCGTCGCGCGTGCGCGGACGCTCGGGCGACAGATAGTCCCCCCAACGCGCCGACTCCGCGATGATCGCCAGCTCGATCTCCCCCTGCCGCGCCAGAAATCGCGCCGCCGACGCTTCGGCGGAGAGCGCGCCTCCCCGCCCAAAATGCCGCCGCGCCCGGTCCGCAAAGCGCATCCGATACTCCGCGCTCCCCTGCGCGCACTTAAGATGCAGGAACCACGGATTACAGGTATCCTTCATCTGCAAGGCCGCCCGCAGCGCCACGTTCACCCGGTTGAACTCGACCCCCTTGCCCTCCACCTCGTCCAGATGCACCCCCAGCGTGTGCTCGAAGTCATGCCCAACGAACTTGAACCCGTCCGGCGCCGCCCGGTTGTAGAGCGCGTAGATGTTGCGCGGTTCCGTGTCCCGCCCCGGTGGACCGATGGGCGTGTCCCGGCTGCCCGTGTAAAAAACCACCAGCATGTAATCGATCAGATTGTCCACGTCCAAGAGCCGCGGATAGGCGGGATTGGAGGATCCGTCGGCGTTTTTTCCCTGCACGCGAAAGTAGGCCGTCACGTCGCCTACGCCCGCGTTGACCGCCGTCCACAGCGCCTGGTAGGCGTCCAGCGTCCCGTCCGCCGCCTCCATCACCTTGAAGTCCCCGACTTTCACCGTGTCGTAATCGTCCTTGTCCCCGCCCAGGTAGGACTCCGCGTAGCGCGCCTCGAGCCGCTCCTCGGACTGATACAAGCCCCAGTAATGCCCGTTGATGTAGAGATGATAATAACGGCTGCGGGTATACGGCCGGCCCATGTCCCGCTGACAGTCGCGGCAGAACACGTCGTAGAGCCAGGTGGCGTAAGCCTCGTCCGGCGTCGAATGCCACGAGAAGTTCTGCGCCGTGCGCAGGTCCAGCTTGTCGAACTCCGCGACCCCCTCCGCCCCGAACATGGGATATCTCAGCTTGCCCTGCCCATACTCCGAACGAAAGAACAACCGGAACGAATGCTTGGGATTGGTCGGCGTGCGGCTGCCGCCCCCCCGAATGCGCAATCCCGCGTCGATCTGGAATCCCGCGCCCCCGTCGGGACGCAGCAACTCCAGCGAGATCGGCCGCTCCCACTCCCGCTCGTCGTTGTAGGCGTTGACGTAGATGCCGGTCGCCGGATCAACCAGATTGGCGAGATCGGTCACAATCGACAGCGACGGAATCGCCAGCAGCGCATCGTCCATGAGCTCTGCGTAGCGCGGATCGTTGACCACGTCCGGGTCCATCCCGTAGTCAAACACCTGGTTGTTGACGGGCGCCGCCGGCCAGCCTGGACCGGGTGGTTCTCCACTCGCGCACTGATGGATCACGTCGCCGATGAAAAGATACGTCTGCGTATCCACGTTGCTCGGCGTGTGACCCTCTTTAAAAGCCGCCGCCCGCAATACCGTGGTGCGCTCGATCAACAGGGGAGCCACGTAATCCTGTCCGTGCGTCAGGCTGGGAGCGCTGCCGTCCAGGCTGTAGCGGATGGTCGCGCCGGGCGTCTCCGTCGTGATGGCGACCACGATCGGCTGCCGGTAGAAGCCGCGATCCACGCTGAACGTGGTATCCGCGACCACCTCGGCACGGACGGAGCCTGCGCCCACAAGCGCGGGCGCCCAGAAGAGTAGGAGGCCCAGGCGCGGCGCGGCCCTCATCGCTCCAGTACCAGCCGGAAACCGATGTAATAGACGCGCGCGTCGGGGTAGCGTCCCAGGCGGCTGGCGGAGCGGCAGTCGGCCGCGATGTCGTCCCACATCCCCCGCGCACCCTCCGCCCCTCGCCGCTGCTGTCCCCCCGCCCGCCCATCGCTCGGCGCGCCGTGTAATCCTCATGCCAGTGCGGCGCGCACCACTCCGCGATGTTGCCGTGCATGTCCAACAGCCCCCAGGCGTTGGGCGCCCGACTTCCCACCGGCTTGGCCCCATAGGCTTCGTTGTTGCCCGCCCACCAGGCGTAGTCGGACAACTGGCAGGAGCTCATCCCCAGCGGGCTGCAGTCGGAGTCGCCGAAAAAGAAACGCGTGGCGCTGCCCGCCCGGCACGCGTACTCCCACTCCGCCGCGCTCGGCAACCGGAACACCCCCGCATCCAACTGCAACAGGTTCAAAAGCCGCGCATACTCCCGGCAGTCCTCCCACGACACGAAATACGCGGATACTCGCCGCCGTGCCCGAAACTGAAGTCGGCCGGATTCTCGCCCGGCCAACTCTGCATGATCGCCAACCATTGCGCCTGCGTCACCTCCGTCCGTCCCATATAGAAGTCGTACTCCAGCGTCACGGAGTGAATCGGCTGCTCGGAGAT
This sequence comes from bacterium, assembly GCA_015075175.1. Lineage (GTDB taxonomy): Bacteria > Hinthialibacterota > Hinthialibacteria > H5-UNCL2 > H5-UNCL2 > H5-UNCL2. The sequence goes on along the minus strand of JABTUV010000014.1, from coordinate 62,785 downwards.
GAAGTAGTCGTTCCAGTTCGGCTCCAAAGTCGCCCCATCAGGAAATGGCCGGCGGGGATGCGCACGAACTCCATCGTCGCCCCGCCCGGCAGGTCGATCACGATCAGGGCCGGCGGCGCCGGAATCACTTCGCCCCAATGCTGACTGAAAAGCAGCAGATCGACCCGGTCGCAGGTCGCGTCCCCGTTGAAGTCCACCCCGCCCTTCTCCGACATCGAGTTTCAAAGAGCAGTAAGAGGTCCCCGCCCCGATGGTCCCGTCATGGTCCAGATCGTAATCGGAGAGGGGCCGCGGCGTCGCCGTGGCCGTGACCGTCGCCGTGGCCGTGACCGTCGCCGTATCGCTGGCCGTCGGCGTCGCCGTCTCCGTGGGTGTGGGCGTGTCCGGCTGCGGCGTGGGCGTCTCACTCGGCGTGGCCGTCGCCGTATCCGTGGGCGTCGGGGTATCCGGTTCCGGGTTGGCAGTCGCCGTCCACGTCGGCGTGGGCGTCGGGCTGAGAGTCGGCGTGCCGGTCGGCGTGTCGCTCGGCGTCGCAGTCGGCGTGGCCGTGCCGGTCGGCGTAGGCGTCGGCGTCGGCGTCGACGCCAGCGCCGCTACCCCGGGATAATCCAGACCGTACCGCAGCGAGCGCGCGATCTGCCCCGCGTAGGTGTACTGCCACACCTTCTCCCCCGCCGCGCTCACCTCGAACAAGTACCCCGTCGTCGACCGGCTGATCAGCGTATTCCCGTTGGGAAGGCGCTGATTGCTGCCCAGATGGTTGGAGTAGAACGTGGAACCCTCCGAATACGTCCAGGCGGGGCCGGCCGGACCGTAGGCTGAACCCGCGCTCAAAACGTAGTTCCCCTGCCCGTCCATCGGGGGAATCAGTTCCACCACGACCGAGTAACGCTGGGCCGCCCCGTTGTTGAAGGCCATCAGCCGCCCGGCGCCCGGAAGGCCCGCCGGAATCCACCACGCGCAATGCACCACGTCGAAGTACCGGCTGCCCGGCGCGCGATAGTTGGCCGGACAACCCCACCGATACAGGATATCGCCGCCCTTCCCCCGCCGCCCGCCGCTGTGGCCCGCCGCCTCGGCGATGGTCGTGCCGTGATCGATCACGTAAATCTCGTTCATGTAATGCGAACTGATGGCGATCTGGTCCAGCTCCGGATTGTAGCTGACCCCGTTGATGTGCAGCCAGTCGCCCGCCGCCAGGGTCGAACCCAGGTTGATGTCGATCAGCTCGGGATGGCTCCCGACCGCGCCGTAGTTGGCCTTGCTCGCATCGAAATCCTGGATCAGATGATCCCAGGCGCGCCACACCCAGACGATTTCCCCGCTGCTCGCGCCCGTCTTTTTGACTTCCACGATATGGTCCGGCCACATGGCCCGGCTCACCTTGCGCCCCGCCGCTACCGCCTCTGCCGCTGTCTTCACCTCCCAGGCGATCAAGAGCACGTTGCCGTTGGGCATCGGCTCGATGTCGTGATGCGCCAGCACCGTCGCGCTGCTGTACGTGTACTGCCACACCAGGTTGCCGTTCCAGTCGAACTCCTCGATCAGCCCGCCCCCGGCCGGCCCGTTCAGCGGCCGGTTCGGCGCGTCCGCCCCACGGATCACGTGCCCGTTCTCCAGCAAATATACCGAATAGTTCCCATTGCGGGTGCTGGTCCAGGAGCGCACCGTCTGCCCCGCCATGTTGATCAGATAGGCCGTCTTCGAGCTGGTGGGATTGAACAACGTGTAACCGGCATAGGCTTCGGCGCCAAAACTCTCAAGACTGCAACCCAGAAGGATAAACGTCGCGGCGAGCCGAGGGATGATGCGATCCACGCGCCACTTCCTTTCCGTGCCGGGCGATGCCACCCTATGTTGCCCAAACGCCATCCGTCCCAGACGTATTGGCCGACACTTTCCCATCCCGGAGCGCAAGCGAGACTCATGCCAGGCCCCCGGCTGGCATGTTAGTCCATTTCTTTCCAGTTGGTTACAGGATTTGCGCGCCGGGGGGACACAGGGTCACTGTACCATCGGGTTCAGCATCCTGTACGAAAACGTACACGCTCCCCTCGGACTTTCCGGTCCGCCGACACGGCCAAGAGCCGCAGGCCCTGAGCGCACCTCGTAGGCCCGCACTCGACCCCGCCTCCGTCAATCCACCAACTCGCTTGCGTCCCGCCGTTTTTCTGGAATACTTCCCGCCTGAACGTCGCTCCCGGAGAGGGTCATGCGTCCGCCGCTGCTCGCAACCGCCTTGCTCTTCATCCTGACGCTGGGCCCATCGCTGTGGGCGGTCGGGCGCGACCGCCGCCCCGACACGCCCCTGCCCACGACCGCCCGCCTGTCGGAATCCACCTGGAGCCACGTCCCCGCCATGGTTTTGGAAAACGACTACCTGCGCGCCGTGGTCATACCTCGGTCAGGCCGCTTGGTCTCGTGCTACGACAAGTTCAGCCGCCGCGAACTCCTGTCGGAAGCAGGCGTCGCCTTCACGTTCGGACAGAACCTCCCCCCCGGCCGGCCGCTGTCCTGGCGATTGACGGCGGACGGCGACGCCTCCGTCAGCGTGTGGGTAGGCGTGACGGATGCCTCGACGGGCGCGCGCTGGGCGGTCGAGTACCGCCTGCCCTCCGACCTGGCCGGACTCTATACCATCGTGCGGGCCGACAATGCGGGACCCGATCCGCTGGAGACCGGCTGGTCGCTGGCGGCCGCTCCGGCGACTACCCCGGCAGGCCGCATGATCCGCGTCGCCGCGGGCGTCCACCCGCCTCCGGCGACAGCTGGGCCTTCGCGGGCTATTACGATCCCGACTCCGATTCTGGCCTCTATGCGCTTCTCCTGCTTCACGTGGACGCAACCCTGGACGAGCGCGCAGCGGCTCTCAAGCTTTCCAACCATCCCACCCAGCTCGTGCCCGGACAGCGCCGCGAGTGGGTCGTGCAGTGGGTCGCAGTGCACCGCATGGGCGAGCCAGCCTGGATGGCGCCCGACCTGGCCGGCGGCTTTACCCTCCGCGACGCGCACCTGGAGGCGCGCTGGTGCAGTTTTCGCTTTCTCAACTGGCTGCGGCTGGTAGTCGAGCGGGACGGCGCCATGCTCTTCGACATGCCCTGGCAGTTGCAGCCGGGCCGCCCCGATGTCTTCCTCTTTCCCCTCACGCATCCCGGTCGGAAACTGGAAGCCAGAGTGGATGAATGGACGCACAGTCGCTCGCTGTGTCGCCTGGAGGTCCTCGGCGGACGTTCAGGGAGTCTGCAAGAGACGGGCGCAATTGCCGGTGCGACTGAAGACGGAAGCCGGGACGCCTACCTGGCGGCCTGCGCACTGTTGGCGTCTGGTTCCGAGCCGGCGGCGGTAGCGGCCTTCCAGGCGCGATGCCGCAGGAGTGGGCGCGGCCTTGCGGCGGGTGGGCGGCGTTGCGGCATGGAGACACGCAGTTGGCCGCCGAGATGGCGACGGCGGCGCTGGCGGTCGCGCCTGCCGACGCGCAGACGCTGGCCCTGCGCGCCCATCTCCACCGCCGACTGGGGCAGCGCGAAGCGGCCGCAGACGACCTGCGCGCGCTCGCGTTTCTGGATCCCCTCAGCCCCTCGCGCGAGCTGCCTGAGACTTGGGCTGGAGGGCGAGGCCGTCGCGCCTGCCGCCGCCGACCTGGCGCAGCCCTGGCCCATCCGGGCGCTGCCGACTGGCGGCGCCACGACGCTGCCTGGGGCGCTGACCGCGCGGCGATGGATCACCGACCATGTCTCCCGCCGCCAAGCCTGTTCAGCGACCCCGTCCAGGACGCCACGCCGTAGGGCGTGCCGCGGACGCGGCGCGTGGGCCTTCTATGCGGCGACCAGCCGCATTCCAGATCAGCTTGGCGCTCGATGCGGCTTCTGGGCCCACTTGGGGAGCGGCTGGGCGAAGCTATGCGTTGCCTTGAGTGGCGCGCTTGCCGTCGCCCAGCCGACCTGGCGCGCACTCCCGCGCGCTGAGATATTCGGCCGACGCTTGGTCAAGCTTCATCCGCTGCTTCAGCGATTGAGCTGTCCGCCTGAGTTCCGGGCTGATGTGGCGTAGAAAGGTTGGCTGCGACGCGCATACCTGGTTATGGTTGCCTCCCTGGGCGCTTCATTCTGCCGGAATGTAAGCCGTGTCCTCGATTCGCCCCGCGATAAGCAAGCCGCCTGACCGCTCCTGCGCAGTACACCGCGTCCTCGAGTAAAGCCGCTGGATCGCTGCGACCCCGTCGTGTCCCTGAGTACGCCGGATCAAGCCACAGCCTAAGCCGTGCGCTCGAGTACGGACGGAGGGCCACATTGTATGCCGTGATCGACGACCGCTTCGGATACAAGCGTCCTTCCAGCCGTGTCCTCGAGGGCATCTGCTGACCCTCCCGTGGCGACCCTTGTATCGAGAGGCACGGCGGCCGGCCTCCGCCCAGGCCCTTCCCGTGCCGTTCTTCGATACGCGCTTCCGGCGCTACTCGGAGCTTCCCGGTTTCTTTCTGCGCCGCTACCTGAGACTCGGGGCACTTTCTGGCTCGGACTGCTCGAGAACGCTCAACGCCGTGTCCCTCGAGTAGGCTGGATCTGCTGCAATGTAAGCCGTGTCCTCGAGTACGCCGGATGCGTTCTCGTAAGCCGTGGCCTACTCGAGAGTTTTCTATTTCGGCATGACGCCCCAGGTGCTAGACGCGCGAAATGCCGTTCCTTCGGGGCGTATCGAGAGGCACGCGATCGGCCTCGCGCCCAGCCTTCCTCCCATGCCGTTCTCTCGATACGCCTTCGGCGCTATTCGAGAACTCGGATTTCTTTCCCGGACTCGCGAGCGGGCTTTCTTTCGGCTACTGGAGAACGCGATCCTCAAGCCGTGTCCTCGAGTACGCGGATCGCTTGGCCGTATCACCGTCAATCGCGTACGGCTGGATCGCGCAGGCCGCTCGTGCCGTTACGCCGGATCTGCGCGCGTTCAGCTAAGGCGTCCTCGAGTACGCCGAATCAAGCCGCAATGTAAGCCGTGTCCTCGAGTAGGCCCCGCCGACGCCCCCCCATGACGATTGACCTCCTTCGGGGCCGTATCGGCGGACTGCGGCGGCGGCCTCCGCCCAGCCCTCCTTCCTATGCTGTTCTTCTCGATACGCGCCGTGGTCTCGCGCGGCGCTACTTCGAGAACTCGGAGTTTTTTACGCGGACTCTCTTGAGAGACTCTTGCTTTCTTCTGGACTCGAGCCTGAGACCTCCGAGGAATCAGGCCGTGTCCTCGAGTACGCAACGCGCGCAACCGGCCGTGTCCTCGAGAGAGCCCCGCGATCTCGGCCGTATCGAGGCCGAGCGGCGGCGGCGGCGCTGCCCGCCCAGCCTCCTCCCATGCCGTTCTCTCGATACGCGCCTTCGGCGCTACTCGAGAACTCGGGTTTTCTATTTGCGCTACTCGAGACCTCGGGCTTTACTTTCTTCGGACTACCCGAGAACTCAAAATGTAAGCCGTGTCCTCAAGTACGCCGGATCAAGCCGCAATGTAAGCCGTGTCCTCGAGTACGCCGGATCAAGCCGCATTGTAAGCCGTGTCCTCGAGTACGCCGGATCAAGCCACATTGTAAGCCGTGTCCTCGAGTACGCCGGATCTGCGCCGCTCGTAAGCCGTGTCCTTCTCAGAGGCCCCGCCGAGAACGCCCCCATAAGTCGAGTAGGCTTCGAGCCGTATCGAGAGGCACGGCGGCCCGCCTCCGCCCAGCCTCCCTCCCACGCCGTTCTCTCGATACGCGCCTTCGGCGCTACTCGAGAACTCGGGATTCTCTTTCCCGGACTACTCGAGACCTCGGGCTTTACTTTCTTCGGACTACCCGAGAACTCAAAATGTAAGCCGTGTCCTCGAGTACGCCGGATCAAGCCGCAATGTAAGCCGTGTCCTCGAGTACGCCGGATCAAGCCGCATTGTAAGCCGTGTCCTCGAGTACGCCGGATCAACATGCCGCCATTGCCGCGAAGCCGTGTCCTCGAGTACGCCGGATCAAGCATTGGTGCCGTGTCCTCGACTCTCGCGAAGCAACCCAGCCGTGTCCTCGAGTAGGCCCCGCCGACCCTCCCCCATGACACCGCCAGTAACTTCGGGGCCGTATCGAGAGGCACGGCGGCCTGCCTCCGCCCAGCCTCCCTCCCACGCCGTTCTCTCGATACGCGCCTTCCGCGCTACTCGAGAACTCGGGTTTTCCTTTTCCCAGCCTACCCGGGAACTCGGGCTTTCCCTTTCCAGCCTCAATGATACAGCGTCCCCGTATTGACTACCGGCTGCGCGTTGGTCTCGCCGCACAAAACAACCAAGAGGTTGCTGACCATGGCCGCCTTCCGCTCCTCGTCCAGCGCGACCACGTTCTGCGACTTGAGCTTCTCCAGCGCGATCTCGACCATGCCCACGGCGCCCTCCACGATCTTGTACCGCGCCGCCACCACCGCCGTCGCCTGCTGCCGGCGCAGCATCGCCTCCGCGATCTCCGGCGCATACGCCAGATGCGCGATGCGCGCCTCCACCACCCGCACCCCCGCCTTACCCAATCGCTCCTGCAACTCCGCCTCCAGCTTGTGCGACACTCGTCGATGCTGCCCCGCAGCGTCACCACCTCCACGTCCTCCCAACTGTCATACGGATAGTAACTGGCCAGGTGGCGGAGCGCCGACTCGCTCTGTATCTCGACGTAAGAAGGATAGTGATCCACCTCGAACGACGCCGCATAGGTGTCCTCCACCTTCCAGACGATCACCGCGGCGATCTCGATGGGATTGCCCGCCTTGTCGTTGACCTTTAGCTTCTGCATGTTCAGGTTGCGCAATCGCAGACTGATCTTCTTCTTGGTGTAAAACGGATTCACCCACCAGAAGCCGCTCTCGCGCACCGTTCCCTTGTACTTGCCGAAGAGCAGAAGCACGCTGGCCTCGTTGGGCTGAAGAATGAGAAACCCGGGCAAGGTCAGGGCAAATGCGAGCACCAGTATGACGGCGATGGTCACGCGCCAACCGACCGCCAGGCCCTCCTTCATCGTGTAAAAGGCCTGCTCCGGCGTCATCCCCAACCGCGGGTGCGCGCTTGGACGACGATGAATCCGACGATGGCGGCAAGCAGCACGATGGCTACGACCAGTACCAACCAGCCCGACAACGCGGTGCGAATCCGTTCTTGCGAGGTCATGGAACTCACCTCCGGGACTTGAATATCCATATGATATCATATTGATTGCAAAAACCGCCCTTGTCAAGAGGATAATATGCGGGCTGCGACAGCCGCGTACCGCCGGCAACCCTGCCGGCGCGTGCGCCTTGCCGGCGAAGATGCCGGCGAATCGAAGATATAACTATTTGTTTTTCTTGCTATTATGCCGAGTTCCCAGGCGTCGGGAAGGAAGCGCGGGAGCCTGCCAGAGGATGCCCTCTTCTTCGGGCGTGACGCGGTCGGAGGTCGGCGCCGGCAGAGATGCCGGCGGCACGGGATGCCGGCGGCATAGGAGCGCAGCGCAGGCCGGTGCGTGTCAAGCGGGGCGGCTTCATGGCAGTTGGCGCGCCAGCGCCCGTCGCACCCGCTCGCTGTCCACCACGGGCACGTCGTCCAGGTACGCCTCCTGCATCGCAGCCGCCGCCAGCCGCGATACCAGGCGCGGAACGCCGCCCGTATGCTGATACACCGCCTCGAACGCCTCCTTGGTGAACAGCGTCGCCCGCCCCCGGCCACCAGCAGCCGGAACTTGATGTACTGCTCCGTCTGGTCGCGGTCCATCGGCAGCGGCGACACGTGGCAGCCGATGCGGCTGGAGAGCGACGGCAGCTCTTGTGCTTGAGCCGGGCGACAAATCCTTCTTCGGCGAAAAGCACCAGCGTACAGAGCTTCTCCTCAGGCGACTCCAGGTTGGTGAGCGTGCGCAGGAGATGCAGCGCCGAGCTGGAGAGAAAGTGCGCCTCGTCCAGGAGGATCACGACCCGTCGGCCCGCCGCCGCCTCCTCCATGATCTTCTCGTGCAGTTGCTCCAGCATGGCCTGGCGGCGGAATCCCGGCATCTCTGCGTCCAGCTCGTAGAGAATCTCGTAGAGCAGGCCGGTCAGGCTCATATCCGGAGTGGCGAAGAGCGCGATAGGCCGAAATTCGTCCGACTGGCTCAGTTCTTCCAGCAGACACTGCATGAAGAGGCTCTTGCCGGCGCCGCTCCGGCCGGTCACCAGCGCCAGCGCCCCCTTGTCTTCAAGATACATCTTGAGTTGCAGATACGCGCGCTCGGCCTGGCGGGTGCGAAAAAGAAAGCGCGGATTGACGGCGTCGCGGAAGGGCGCCTCCTTCAGCTGGAAGTGGCCGTAAACCCCCTTGCGGCCTCCTTCCAGGAAAGCCCCGTCCACAGACGGTCCGACGGTTGCTCTGGCGGTTTCGTTCATCGTCCCTTACCCCGTCTCCGGAAAAATAGGGTCAGCGCCTATTTTCCGGCGAGACTCTCGCCCGGCGGTGCTCCCACTGGAAAAATAGGCGCTGACCCTATTTTTCCTACCCTGCGCGGCGGACCAGGGCGGAGGGGGCCGTCTTGCGCCGGCAGAGACGCGGGAAAATCTCGTCCGCGATGCGCCACACGCATCGCGCCGCCCGGCTGTCCGGCGCCAACAAGAGAAACGGCCGCCGCGCCCCCGTCGCCCGCTCGATCACCCCGTCCCGATACACGTGCCCCAGATACTCCACCCCGCGCCCCAGAAACCGCTCGCTACACACGAGCAGCCGCCGATACACCGCTTCCCCCTCCATCACGCTCTGCACCCGGTTGGCCACCACACCCAACCGCCCCTCCGATCCCAGCCGCGCCAGCGTCTTCAGCATCCCGTAGGCGTCGGTGATGCTGGTCAGGTCCGGGGTAGTCACAACCACCACTTCATCCGCCCGCGCGGCGAACTCGACCACGTTGTCCGACAGCCCCGTCCCCGTATCCACCACCAGCACGTCGGCGCGCGCCTCCAACTCGGAGAAGACCCCGAACAGCGTGCGCTTCTCCAAGGGATTGAGATTGGCCAGTTGATAAATGCCCGAGGCGCCGGCGATGAGGCCGATGCCTTCCGGTCCCGGCGTCACCAACAGCTCCCGGCTGCGACCGTGCAGTACCACGTCGTCCAGCGTGGCGGCGGGCGAGACGCCCGCGAGAATATGCTGATTGGCCGCGCCCAAGTCGGCGTCCAGAAGCAGCGTCGACAGCCCGCGCCGCGACATCTCGATCGCCAGCGCCAGCGCCAGATTGCTCTTGCCCACGCCGCCCTTGCCGCTGGTCACCGCCAACACTTGCGCAAAACCCGCCCGCGACGCGCTTCGCCCACACTCCTCCAGCCGCGCCGCCAGCGCCTCCGGACTGCTCGTGCCCGCCCGGAACAGCCCATCCAATCGCAGCAGCACGTCCGCCGTCTCCGGCGCGAACAGCACCTCGTCCCGCCCCAGCCGCCGCGGGGGCAACAGCTGCGGATAGCGCGCCTCGTAAAAACGCACCGCGCTCTCCTCCAGCCCCGTCCGCCCGCACAATTCCTCGATGGTGAGTCCGCCGGCTTCCGCCACGCTCACGCCGCTCCGCCTCCCGCCCCGTTCTGCTTGCGCGCCGCCTTGATCGCCGCCTCCGCCGTCTGCATCACCTCCCCGATGTCAAACGGCTTGCGCAACACCGCGAACGCCCCCAGCTCCATCGCCTCGTTGATCTGCTCGCTGGAGGCCAGCCCGGTAATCACCACCACCGGCACGTTGGCCAGATTGTTGCGGATCGCCGACAGCACCTCCAGCCCGTCCTTCTTGGGCATCCGAATGTCCAGAAGCACGCAGTCCACCTCGTGGCCCGCCAGAAACTCCAGCCCCTCCATGCCATTGGCCGCCGTCTCCACTTCGTAGCCGGCGTCGCGGAAACTGGTCGTCAGAATCTCGCGCAGGTCCGCCTCGTCGTCGATCACCAGCAGGCGATACGTCTCGTGCCGCGCCGCCCGCTTGCGCCGCGTCTCCCGCTTCAGGTCCGACTGGATCGCCCGGATCTGCGCCCCCTGGTCGATGGGCAAACGTATCGTGAAGACCGCCCCCTGCCCCGGCCGGCTCCTGACCTCGATGCGGCCCCCATGGCTCTCGATGATCGAGTGGCAGATCGCCAGCCCCAGTCCCGTCCCCTTGCCCTCCTCCTTGGTCGTAAAAAACGGGTCGAAAATGTGCTTGAGGTGCTCGGGATCGATGCCCGCCCCGGTATCCGCGAACGAGACTTCGATCATGGCGGGATCGTCGGCGCGCCCCGCGGTGATGGTGATCTTGCCGCCTTTGGGCATGGCCTGCTCGGCGTTGATAAGCAAGTTGAGAAACACCTGCTCCAGCTGATGCGGGTCGGCGACGGTGCGCGGCAGGTCGGCGGAAAAATTCTGCACGACCTGGATGTTGTCCAGGCTGATGCGGTTTTGCACCAGCGAAAGCGCGCGCCGGATCACCTCCGGAATGTCGGTGCTCTTCAGTTCGGGCTGCGGCGGGCGGGCGAAGCCCATCAGGTCGTTGATGATGCGGCTGATGCGCTTGGTCTGCTCGACGATGGTGCGAAGATCGGCCTGGCGCTTGGCGTCGTCCTCGATGCGCGCCAGCATCTGCGCCTTGCCCGAGATGACGGCCAGCGGATTGTTGATCTCGTGCGCCGCTCCCGCCGCCAGCCGTCCCACCGAGGCCAGCCGCTCGTTGTGGAACATCTGCACCTGCGCCTCCTCCACCTTGCGGCCCGCGCGCGCCAGGTCCTCCGCCTTGCGCGACAGCCCCTCGTAGAGCACGCACCGGTCCAGCGCCGACGCGATCATGCTGGTCAGAAGCGACAGATGCTGCCGCGCCGGGACCGACAGCGGCCCTAGGTCCAGCAGCAGCTCCCCGATCACCCGCCGCCCCGACAAGAGCGGGCTGATCACGAGTGAGGTGGACTGCAGCGCCCGCATGATCTCCGAGTACATGCGCGCGCCGTTGGGATCGGACAGAAGCGTCCGCTCCAACAGCGACACCCGCCCGCTCCCGCTCTCCTCCACCGCCTCCAGCGACAGGTCGCCGCCGATGGGCAGCCGCAACTCGGAGATCACCTCCAGCTCCGCGTCCAGCCGCTTGCCCAAGAGCATCTCCTCTTCCGGCTCGATGGCCAGGCAAATCACCCAGCGCGCCTTGAACGCCTGGTGCGCCGCGCGCACCGCCTGCGTGAGCACGGAATTGATCTCGTCCTCCGGTCGCGTCGCCGACAGAAAGTCGCACAACACCTTCAGCGTGCTCTCCGAGATCTCCAGCGCCCGCAACCGATGGTCCAGCTCGAAGCCGATCCGCCCCAACTCCGCGTTGGCCCGTCGCACCGCCGACAGATACAACTCCGCCGTGGTTTCCGATAATCCGAACATCGCCGCCAGGCTGTTCAGGTTGGCGACCGTGTCCTGGACCATGGCGTCGATTTCGGCTTCGGTCAGTCCCGTGGCCCGCAGGTAAGGCTCCATCGGCGCGACCAGCCGGTCGTTGCCCGAGGTCCCGATGCGATACAGGTTCACGATCACGTCGGAAAACTGCGCGAAGAAGGGCAACGTGCAAAGTTCCCCGCGGCTGCGGCCCGCCAGCGGTTGATGATGCAACCAGATCGGATCGATGACGCGCTGCGGCAGCCGCCATTTCTGCGCCACCCACTTGCCCAGCTCGGTATGGTCCGTCCCCAACAGCTCCTGCTCGACCGAGATCATGCTCCGCCGCTGGTCGGCCATCGCCCGCATCACCCGCGCCAGCTCCTCCGGCATGCAGTGGTACATGGCGATCTTGCCCACGTCGTGGATCAGCCCGCCCAGAAACGCCTCTTCCGGCTGCCCATAGCCCAACCGCTCCGCCAGCTTCTGCGCGATCAGCGCCGACGCCGCCGCGTGCCGCCAGAACTCGGGTACGGAGAACCCTTCCACTTCCCCCTTGTCCTCGCCGAAGATGTTGAACACGCCCACCGACAGCGCCAGGTTGCGCACCATGCGCGTCCCCAGAAGCGAAATGGCACGCGAGACCGTGTGCACGTCCTCGAAGTGGAACATCGAGCTGTTGGCGAACTTCAGCAGCTTGGAGGCAAGGGCCGGATCGGATTCGACGATGGCCGCGATTTCCCGCAGGCTGGCCGGATCCTCGTCGCAGGCGGCGTCGATGACCCGGATCGCGACCGCCGGCAGGGTCGGGAGTTCGTCGATGGCCGACACCACGCGGCGGTATTCACTGCGGCTCATGGGCGCTCCGTCCACTTATAAAAAACTTGAAACGAGACTGTACAATCCTAGTAATCTCTGAATGATAGACGCCGCCAAACTGCGATAATGCGCCCTCCTGTCCCTGTCAATCAGGTTTTTCGCCCCTCTGGCTCCCCACACCCGGGTAGGCGGAATATTTCGTCGCGCAATCCCCTGGAACGTAGCCAGCTTGCAGATGTACCGCTGGCGTATTGCGCCGGCACATCCTGCCGGCTTGCGTGGGGCGTCCTGCCCCACGCTTCGCGGTCGGCAGGCGAAAGCCAGAGCGCGCAGGCAGATGCCTGCGCAAGCTGGCAGGATGCTGGCGCTACACCTTCCGATCCGCGCGCTATGTGGAAAGAGCATGGCAGGCATCGTGAGCAGGGATCGCACCAACCCCGACCCCCGCCCGCGCCCGCCTCTGGCGGGCGCGCGCTGGACCGTCGCGCTCGCCGTTCTCCTGCACGCCCTGCTCCTCGCCTGGCCGCTGGGATGGTTGTTGCTACCCGAGGTAGCCGCGCGGCGGCCCGTCCAGGTCGTCGTCGAGCGCCCCGCGCCGACGCCCCCGCGTTCGCTGGCGGCACGCCGGCCGCCCACCCCGCCCAAGGCCGCCGCGCCCCAGGCGCAAACGGCCGCTCCCCAGGTCGAGGCGCCCCCACCCGTACCCACGCCCCCGCCGGTCCCACCCCCGACGCCCGTGGTGGCCGAAGTTCCCCCGCCGTCAGCGCCCAAGCCGCTGCTCGAGGTCTCGCCGCGGCGCGTGCCGCCGCCGGTCCAGGAGGAGAGTGAGGCCGCTCCGCCGCGCCCGCGCCAGGACCTGGCCCGCCGCCAACCCCCGCCCACCGCCATCCCCACGCCCGCCCCCAAGGCGGCTCCCGCCGACCCTGCCGATTACTTGGCCAAGCTCTATGCCAACCTTTCGCCCGCGCCCGGGCCGGGCATGACTCAAGGCGAACCGTCCGGCCCCGCCGACCTCACCGACCTCTTCAACCGCGCCGGCGGAACCCCCGGCGCGGCCCTCATTCTGCCCCTCAATCCGCGCGACGGCTTCTCCTTTCGCGCGCGCCAGGAAGCCTTCGCCGGCCTCGGTCTCAAGCTGCGCCGTTTCTACAGCGACCATACGCTCTACAATCGCGGCGACGGTCCGGCGCAAGGCGTTCGCACCGAGCGCGGCGTCGAGCGCTTCAAGCCCCGCGTGCCGCCGGGCGACGTAATTCAGATTGGAGTTCTGGGCGATTCCGACGAGGCGCTGGCCCAGGTCGACCGGCGCATGACGCTTCTGGAAGAGGATTATCTCCGCCGCCAGGGACTTCTCGGGCGCGTGGACGTGCGCCAGGTCGAGTACAAGGTGGTCTTCGGCCGGCGCGGCTATGAACTGGTCGTGGGCAACATCCTCTACACCCCCCGGCACGCCAACTGAGGCGGAACGACGCGACGGGACAGTCACCCATTTCCGCCGAGCTCTCCCGAATCAAGCGATCAGGTATCTTCGGAAATGGGCGCCTGTCCCTGCGCCCCGGCGATGCGCCGCGACGGCTTCAGCTTGGGAAACCTCCAAACCTCCGCCTTGGACCAATCGACGTCATCGGTCGTGTCGTGCGTCGCCCGGAACTCGCGCTCTTCGTCTTCCTTCTTGAAGGCCGGAATGCGTCGTTTCATGGTCGCCATGCTACGCTATTGACAGCTCGGCCGCGACTATCATAATCCACGACAACGACTTGCTTCCACGGACAAACTCCATGGACCTCGATCTCGTCCTCTTGTCCCGCCTCCAGTTCGCCGTCAAGGCCATGTTCCACTATCTCTACCCCCCGCTGACCATGGGCCTCGGCGTCTTGATCGTACTCATGGAATGGCGCTTCCTGCGCACCGGCGACAAACTCTACGAGGCCATGACGCGCTTCTGGATCAAGGTTTTCGCCCTCGCCTTCGCCCTCGGGGTAGCGACCGGCATCGTGATGGAGTTCGAGTTCGGCAGCAACTGGTCAACCTACAGCCGCTACGTGGGCGACGTGTTCGGCTCCGCCCTGGCCTCCGAGGCCATCTTCGCCTTCTTTCTGGAGTCGGGCTTTCTGGCCATTCTCGTCTTCGGTTGGGACAAGGTCTCCCCGCGCGTCCACTTCTTCTCGACCGTCATGGTCTCCCTGGGCTCCATCTTCTCCGCCATCTGGATTCTCGTGGCGGTCAGCTGGATGCACACGCCCGCCGGGCACCACATCGTCGCGACGCCCTGGGGACCGCGCGCCGAAATCCTCGACTTCTGGGCCATGGTCTGGAATCCGTCCTTACCCAGCCGCTTCCTGCACACGCTGGTGGGCGCCTTCATCCTGGCGGCGTTTTTCGTCATGAGCGTGTCGGCGTATTATGTGCTCAAAGGCCGCCATCTCCCCTTCGCCACGCAGAGCTTCAAGCTGGCCCTGGGCATGGGACTTCTCTCGTGCCTCGCCCAACCGCTGCTCGGCCATTACAGCGCGGTCGTGGTCGCCAAGCATCAACCGGCCAAGCTGGCGGCCTTCGAGGGCATCTTCGCGGCAAATGAGCCGTCGGCTCCGCTGCATCTCTTCGGCATCCCCGACCCAGAGGCGGGAGAAGTCACGTCAGGCGGAGCTGGCCGTGCCGGGAATGCTGAGCTTTTCGTGCACGGCGACTGGCAGACGCCGGTCACGGGACTTTCCGCCTTTCCGCGCGAGGATTGGCCGCCCGTCGGCCTGACGTTTCAGAGCTATCATCTCATGGTCGCGCTGGGCATGGTCATGCTGGTCCTCACGCTTTACGCCGCTCTGCTTTTGTGGCGCGGCAGCCTTTGGTCGACGCGGTGGTTGCTGTGGGTCTTTGTTTTTGCCGTGGGATTGCCCTACCTGGCCAACCAGGCCGGCTGGGTCGCTACCGAAGTGGGTCGCCAGCCCTGGCTGGTGCACGGCCTGTTAAAAACCGGCGACGGCGTGTCGAAGGTCGTCCGTCCGGGCGAGGTTCTCACCTCGCTCACGCTCTTCACCCTCGTCTATCTGCTGCTCTTCGCGCTGTTCTTGTTTGTTTTGGATCGCAAGATCAAGGCCGGCCCGGAGGCCGTCCATCCTCCGCACGAGGAGGGAGCCGAGGCGCTGCGCGACGCCCTCTCCCGCCGCGGCAAGACCAGCTTCGGCCTGGCGGACACGGAGGAAAGGTAGATGCAGCCTCCCCGCTCTGTTAATCGTAATCTTACTCTTAATCTTACTCTTAATCTTAATCTTAATCTTGCTCTTACTCTTGCTCTTAATCCTAATCTTAATCTTGCTCTTAATCCTAATCTTACTCTCCGTCGTATTCCCGTTTCTGCCCCCTTCCATCCCCGCCATTCCCACCCGGCGCACGGGCGGGATGCCCGTGCCACGTGGAGAGGTACTCCCTGATGCTGCCCGTCATCTGGTTCTTCCTTCTCGGCCTGCTCCTCATCGGCTACGCCATCCTGGACGGCTTCGACCTGGGCATCGGCGCGCTGCATCTTTTTTCCAAGGGCGACCGCGAACGGCGTACCCTGCTCAACTCGATCGGACCGGTCTGGGACGGCAACGAAGTCTGGCTGGTGACCGGCGGCGGCGCGCTCTTCGCCGCTTTTCCCCATGCCTACGCGACCGCCTTCTCGGGCTTCTATCTCGCCTTCATGCTGCTCCTCTTCTGCCTCATCTTCCGCGCGGTCGCCCTCGAATTCCGAAGCAAGGAACCCTGGCCATGGTGGAGAACGACCTGGGACGTCGCCTTCGCCCTCTCCAGCATCCTCGCCAGCCTGCTCTTCGGCATCGCCGTCGGCAACATGATCCTGGGCATCCCCATCGGCCCCGACATGGAGTTCGCCGGCTCGTTCCTCTCCCTCCTGTCTCCCTATCCCATCGCGGTCGGACTCTTCAACCTCTCCATCTTCACCCTGCACGGCGCCATCTATCTCTATCTCAAAACCGATGGCGAGCTGGCCGAGAAGGCGCGCCGCTGGATCTGGAAGAGCTACTTCGCCTTTCTCGCGTTCTACGCCATCGTGACGGCCTGGACGCTCTACGCCGTTCCCACCATGATCGCCAACTTCACCCATTTCCCCTGGGCGTGGGTAGTCGTGATCCTCAACGTGCTGGCCATCGCCAACATCCCTCGCGCCCTCTACCACGGCATGGCCTTGCGGGCGTTCGTCTCCTCGGCGGCTACCATCGCGGCCCTCGTGTTCCTCTTCGGCATCGGCGTCTACCCCAACCTCATCGTCTCCAGCCTGGATCCGGCCTTCAACCTGACGCTCTACAACTCCGCCAGCTCGGACAGGACGCTGGGCATCATGCTGGTCATCGCCCTGATCGGCATGCCGTTCGTCCTGGCCTACACCATCTCGGTCTACTGGGTGTTCCGCGGCAAGGTGAAACTGGACCCGTTCAGTTACTGACCGAGCCGGAGTCACAAGTCCAATCATTGAGGCAAGTTGCGACAACCGTCGGTTTCCTGCGTGACGCAAGCCGGCCTCCTGTCATTTCGACCGAAGGGAGAAATCTGTGCTTCTGCGGTTGACTAGTGCCGTTTCTCAAAAAGTAGTTGCGGGAAGGCAAAAACCGAGTCCTCGAGTAGCCGGTACTCCGGCGTATCGAGAGGACGACCGGGGCGCTAAAACTTTTCTTGAAACGGCGCTAGGGGGAGGGAAGAAGGATTTCTCCCTTCGGTCGAAATGACAACGAACGGTCGAAATGACAACGAACGGTCGAAATGACAAGAAACGGTCGAAATGAGCGTGACGGAAGGCGGGTTGATCCGTCATAATAGAAAAACAGGGGCAGTGGGGAAAGCGCGAACAGGAGAGGCGCGCCATGCGGGGAAGACGGCAGACAGCGGCGTTTTCCATCTTGGGGGCGGCGGCGGTCGTCGTGATCTTGGTCGTGCTGGCCGGGATCGCGGTGGATTCCTACCTGGCCGCGCACATCCGCTACCAGCTGGCCGCGACCCGCTCCCAACTGTCGTCTCTCGCCCTGGCGATGGGCGAACTTACTGAGCCGTCGGTACCGTGGCTGCGAACCCCCCTGGCCCCGCCCGGCGACGCCATCCCGTTCCTGCCTTCGACCGCGCCCGCGAAGCGTCCGGCCGTCCAGCCGGCGCCCCTTCCCACCTTCTTTGAGCCTGACAACGCCGTCTTGCGCAGTGACGTCTGGCAACGCGAACCGTTTTAGTCTGACGTGTCGGCGCTCCGCCGGCTGCCCAGTTGCTGCCATCCCGCCCCCGCGTAAAGGCAGAAGAGGGGCATGATGGGCGCCCGGAAGCGCGCATAAGTCTCCGGTCCGGACGACAGCGCGATGAAGTAGAGGACCGTGCCGACCAGCAGCGCATGCACCCAACCGTCCGGCGTCTTCCGACGGAGGCCCCACAGCGCCAGCGCAATGCCGGCATAGACGACGCCCAGATGCACCAGGGTAAAACCTGCCAGCCCGAAACCGACGGCGCGCGCGAGGCGGCGCGTTCCCAGGGAGAAGTACTCGCGCGCCAGCGCCAGCCCCGGTCCGACCAGCATCCGTCCCGCGCCTGACAGCGTCATCCGCAGCGCGGCGACCGGGTGCGCCAGGAGAATCTCGCGCGCCCGCCGGCCGTACCATGCGCTGCGCTCCGCTTCCGAGAGCTTCTCCCCTTCCGGCAGCTCTCCCAGCAGCCGCGCCTGCGCTTCCTCCAGACTCTCTCCCTCCTGCAAGGCGACCACGCCCGCGGCGCGATAGAGAAACAGGTCGAGATTGGCGATCAGGCTGAACTCGGGACTGCCGGCGACATAGTAATTGCGCGCCTGCCAGCCGCCTACCAGGAGCAGCCATGGCGCGAGTACCGCGAGCACCACGAATAGGCTCCGCGACCAGCGGCCGTGCACTCGTTGTTGGGCGATCACGACGCCTGCCACGACGGGAAAGATGAGATAGTAGGCCAGCGGCCGTACCAACGCCGCCAATGCCAGAAGCAGCCCGAAGAGCCAGGCCCGTAGTTGCGCGGCGTGCTGCGCCTCCAATAATCTCACTCCACTCAACATGGCCAGCGCCAGAACCGCCGTGAACGCCGTCTCGGAGAGAATCAATCCGGCGGTAATCAAGCTGATGGGGTCCAGGGCCAGAAGCAGTGCGGCGCACCGTCCCGCCCGCTGGTTCCATACTCGCCTTCCCAGGCGATGGACGACGATGATGGGGACCAGGCTGAGCGCGATCTGCGCCAGCCCGAGCGCGATGTGGTTCGGACCGGCGAGGGCGTAGACGCCGGCGATGAAGAGGGGATAGCCGGGGGTGCGATGGAGTTCCGGGGTCTCGGGCGTCTCAGGAACGCGCGCAAAGCGGCCATGCGCCAGGAGCGCCTGCGCCGGCCCCTCGTAGGTAGGCGAATCCGGCTCCAACATGCAGGCGGGATCGCGCCCCACGGCGAGGCTGAAAGCGCCCAGACGCAACGCCAGCGCCACGGCCAGCACGGCCCACAAGGCGCGCCGTCCCTGCCTCATCGATGGTCGCGCACTCCGCTTTCGTCTCACCCGCTCGACGCGCCGACCTCTCCCTCAAGGGAGAGGTGCAATCCCCTCTCCTCCGAGGAGAGGTGCAATCCCCTCTCCTTCGGGGAGAGGTATGGTCCCCTCTCCCTCGGGGAGAGGGTTAGGGTGAGGGGGACGTTGCCCACAGGCGGGCTTCCCCCTCACCTAGCTGAACCCCAGCACTTGACGCGCCTCCGGGATGCCGCCAATATGGCAAAGACGGCGCGACGCCGTCAACGTCTACCTGGAACGACCGGCCCAGTCTTCCGGCTCCGCGATGGGAAAGGATGCGCTCGACCATGCGCCTCTCCGTGATCGTGCCCGTTTACAACGAGAGGAACACGCTGGAAGAGATCGTCCGGCGCATCAACGCCTCGCCCGTCGATAAAGAGATCATCCTGGTCGACGACTGCTCCACCGACGGCACCCGCGAGCTCCTGCCCAGCCTAGAGGGCCAGGTCGCACGCATTCTCTATCACGAAAAGAACCGCGGCAAGGGCGCCGCCATTCGCACCGGACTCGCCCACGTCTCCGGCGACATGGTCATCATCCAGGACGCCGACCTCGAGTACGATCCGGCCGAGTATCCCAAGCTCATCCGGCCCATCGTCGAGGGCCATGCCGACGTGGTCTACGGCAGCCGCTTCATGGGCCAGGAACGCCGCGTCCATCTCTTCTGGCATTACGTGGGCAACCAGCTGCTCACCCTCCTCTCCAACATGCTCACCAACCTCAACCTCACCGACATGGAGACCTGCTACAAGGTCTTTCGCACCGAGGTCCTCAAGAAGATCCGCCTGCGCTGCGACCGCTTCGGCTTCGAGCCGGAAGTAACCGCCAAGATCGCCCGCCTGGGCGTGCGCATCTACGAAGTCCCCTGCAGCTACCACGGCCGCGACTATCGCGAGGGCAAAAAGATCAACTGGCGCGACGGCCTCGCCGCCGTCTGGTACATCCTGCGCTTCCGCCTGATGGACTAGGTGTGCATCTGCGATTCTTCACACCCGCAGCCACCCCTGTCACTTCGACCCCAGGGAGAAATCCTGCACCTTCCGCCCGACGACCGCGCCGCGCCGGGGTAGATTTCTCCCTGCGGTCGAAATGACAATTCAGGATCCAAATAATCGCCTGCCCCCCGCCTCCCCAATCCCCGCCTTGCTCCCGCGCCGCTTTCGTCTAATATAGGGCGATTTTACCGCCCCCGCGGGAGCGCCCATGGTTTTCTCGTCTACCGTCTTCCTCTTCCTCTACCTGCCCGCGGTGCTGTTCGGATATTTTCTCCTTCCCGGCGCGTTGCGGAACCTCTGGCTGCTCCTCGCCAGCCTCTTCTTCTACTTCTGGGGCGAAAACTGGTTCGTCTTCATCATGTCGCTGTCGATCCTGATCGACTACGTGGCGGGACTGATGATCTCCGGCGGCTGGCGGCCGGGCGCGCCACTGGAACCGCTCCCCCCCGGCCCCCGCACCCGCCTCCAGAAAGCCGGCCTCGTGCTCTCACTCGTCGGCAACCTGTCGCTGCTGGGCTTCTTCAAGTACTTCAACTTCGCAGTCGACAACTACAACGCGGCAGTCACCGCACTGGGACTCTCCGGGCTGGCCTGGACCGACCCCATGCGCGTCATCCTGCCCCTCGGCATCAGCTTCTACACCTTCCAGTCCATGAGCTACACCATCGACGTGTATCGCGGCAAGGTCGCCGCCACCCGGCGCTTCCTGCGCTTCGCCTGCTTCGTGTCCATGTTCCCGCAACTGGTCGCGGGCCCCATCGTGCGCTATCGCGACGTGGCCGAGCAACTCGTCCACCGCACCGTCTCCCTGGAGGGCTTCGCCGCGGGCGTGCGGCGCTTCATCATCGGGTTGGGCAAAAAAGTCCTCATCGCCAACGTGGCCGCGACCGGCGCCGACGCCGTCTTCGCCCTGCCCGCCCCCGATCTCACCCCCGGCCTCGCCTGGCTGGGCGTCGCTTGCTACACCCTGCAAATCTACTTCGACTTCTCCGGCTACTCCGACATGGCCATCGGCATGGGCCTCATGTTCGGCTTCAAGTTCCCGGAGAACTTCAACTATCCCTACATCTCCCACTCCATCCGCGAGTTCTGGCAGCGCTGGCACATGACGCTCTCCTTCTGGTTCCGGGATTATCTCTACATCCCCCTGGGAGGCAGCCGCGTCCCGCCCCGCGTCTATTTCAACCTGGTCGCCGTCTTCTTTCTCTGCGGCCTCTGGCACGGCGCCGCCTGGAACTTCGTCGTCTGGGGCCTCTACCACGGCGCCTTTATGGTCCTGGAGCGATGGGGCCTGGAGGCCTGGATCGCCCGCCGCCCGCAACCGCTCCGGTACGCCTACGTCATGCTCGTCGTCATGGTGGGCTGGGTCCTCTTCCGCGCGGACACCCTCGGCTACGCCGCGACCTTTCTCTCTGCCATGTTCGGACTTTCGCAGGGCACCGGCCACTACTATCCCGCCCTCTATCTCAACAACCACCTCCGCCTCATTCTGGCCATCGGTGCGCTGGGGAGCACGCCCGTCCTGCCCATGCTGCGCGTATGGCTGACGGAGACGCCATCCTCCCGCCTGGCGCGGTTCGTTCTGGAGGGCGCGGGCATCGTCGGCCTGGCCCTGATCTTTGCCGGCTCCGCCATGGCGCTCGCCGCGGGCACTCACAATCCCTTCATCTATTATCGATTCTGACATGAACGCGCCCACGCCGACCCATAGCCGCCCCCGCTGGCCCGATGCGATCCTCGTCCTGCTCTTTCTGGTATTGATTTCGGCGCCCTACGTGGCCCGGCAGTGGGAAGTCGGACCCGACCCCGCCCTCTCCGAGCGCCGCAAGCCCGCCATCAAGCCGCGCCTCGCCTGGAACTGGCGCGCGCTGGCCGCCTATCCCGGCCTCTACGACAAGTACTACAACGACCACTTCGGCCTGCGCGGATACCTCATCGATGCCTACAATCATCTGCTCGTCCGCGAACTGGGAGTCTCCCCCAAGTCGGACGTCATCCTGGGCAAGCACGGCTGGCTCTTCTACGGCGCGCAGAACGCCGTCGATGTCTATCGCTCTCCCGAACCGTTCACCGACAAGGAACTGGACGACTGGCGCTGGAACCTGCTCCTGCGCCGCGAGTGGCTCGCCCGCAAGGGAATTCCCTACATCATCGTCATCGCCCCCGACAAGGCCGGCGTCTATCCCGAGTATCTCCCCGACTGGATCGTCCCCGCCACGACCGAGTCCCGCACCGACCAGTGGGTCAACTTCATGCGCGCCACCACCGACCTCGTAATCGTCGACCTGCGCGGACCCATGAAGGCCGCCAAGGGCGACCGCCTGCTCTACCACAAGGCCGACACCCACTGGAACGACCTGGGCGCCTTCGTCGGCTATACTGAAATGATGATGGCCATCGGGCGCGTTCTGCCCTCGGTGCAACCGCGGCCTTTGTCGGATTACCGCATCTATCAGCGCGCCAATCCGCGCGGCGACCTGGCGGGAATGCTCGGCATGGACGATTTCTTCGAATGGCACCCGGCCCTGGCGGCGAACTTCCCTACCGCCGCCACCCTCGCCCAGCCGCGCATCCGCTCCGACGAATGGGCGCGCTGGCGCGTCTACATGGCCCTGGCGACCGAGTCGCGCGACCGCTCACTCCCACGCGCCGTCGTCTTCAACGACTCCTACTTCTACGGCGTCATCCCCTACTTCGCCGAGCACTTCTCGCGCGCCGTTTACGTCCACATGCGCCCCGACCGCTTCGCTCCCGAACTCATCGAGCGCGAAAAGCCCGACGTGGTCGTCCAGGAGTTGGTCGAGCGCTGGTTCGGCCGCATGCCCGACACCGAGGAAACCCTCTTCTGACGCAGCCCGCTTGGGCTGCCCTCACCCGTGCGTCCGCCTCGGCGAACGCACGACCTCTCCCTCGGGCAGACGTGAAATCCCCTCTCCCTCGGGGAGAAGTCGAATCCCCTCTCCCCTGGCGAGAGGTCGAATCCCCTCTCCCTTGGGGAGAGGGTTAGGGTGAGGGGGACGTAGTTGCGCAGCGTGCTGCGCCACCCTCGCACTCCGATCCCGCCAGGTACTCGGTGCGATTCAAACACACCACCCGACACAAACCGCGATGATCCTGATCCAGCGTGGTGATGCCTCCGTTGTCGATCCCCAGCGAAAGCAGGAGTCCGCCTGTCATTTCGACCGCAGGGAGAAATCTTCCCCCGCCGCGGCGGCGATGGGCGCTGCCGTCTCTTGACACTCACGCCAAACTCTTCGAAAAAACGCCCCAACGGGTGGACCCGGGAAAGAGAAAACCCGAGTCCTCCAGTAGCGGCGCGCCGGAAGACCCGCCTGCAACGCGCGCTCTGACTTCGCGCCGCGTATCGAGAGGACGCCGCGCCCGCCGCCACCCTCCTCCCAGCCTGCCTCTATTCCCCCCCTGCGGCGCCTCTTGCCTTTCCGCCTCAAGTCCCCGGCACATTCTGCCGATGATGTTACGGGAAATGGGCGCGGGGAATGGGGGCGTTCCACCGGCCCGACTCTGGCACGGACGCCGCTCATGGACCCACTATCCCTCTCGGGCGCGCACCCCGAGACGCTTTCGTCCAGTTCATCGGGGCGCAACACGGAGGTTGTCCCCGCTCTCTCGGGAGGGGATCCCGGCCAGCCAACCGCCCCCGTCGGAAACGCCGTCACCCCAGGGGATCGTTTGGACCTGACCGGGACCCCTCCCGCGCTTCCCCGCTCCGACGGACCCCTCACCCTCCTCCCCGACGGGACCTACGCCCTCGCCGGCCGCCTCAGCCTCGCCGCCGGCATCGAGACGACACAGGAGCAATTCGCGCTCTCTCGTTTCTCCTTCCTGGACACCCGCACCGGCGCCCGCCTCTCCGCCCTCGATCTCTCCGTCCTGCGCGAGCGCACCAGCCTCTCCGTCCAGTTGGACTGGAGCTCCGGTCTCCTGTCGCAAAGCGCCTCCATCCTCCCGCAAGGCCTGGCCGACACCATCAACCGCCAGGCGACCCAGATGCTCGGCAAGGACGGCCGCCTCCTCATGGACTATCTCTCCCTCATCAAGCATCTCTCCGGCGACGAGGAGGCCCTCGGCGAGTACATCCGCAAGGTGGAGGAGTTTCTCTCGCAAGGCGACGTGGCGGGCCTCTCCGACTTCAACGCACAAATGCAGGCGGCCACGGGTACACCCGTCGGCGCCGCCGAGGCCTTTGAACTGCGCGTCCAAGTCGAAGTACAAGAGCAGCGCACCATCATCCGCGTCTCGCGCATCCAGGTGCAACCTCAGCCCCCGCCGGGCAGCGATCCGCTCATCCTCGACCTGGACGGCAACGGCGTCCAGCTGGCCGAGGCCACCTATGATCTCACCGGCGATGGCGTGGTCGAAAAAACCGCCACGGCCGCGGGCGGCGACGCCTTCCTCGCCTGGGACCGCAACCGGAACGGCGCCATCGACGGCGGGCGCGAACTCTTCGGCGATCAACACGGCGCCGTCGACGGCTTCGCCGAACTGGCCCGCTTCGACGCCGACCGCAACGGCCTAATCGACGCCCGCGACCCCATCTTCGCCGAGCTACTACTCTTCCGCGACGACAACCGCGACGGCCTCTCGCAGCCCTCCGAACTCTCGCGCCTCTCCGACTACGGCATCGTCGCGCTCTCCCTGCAAAGCTACGCCCTCAACCAGGCCATCGGCGACCATCGCCTCATCTCCGGCTCCACCTTCATCCGCAACGACGGCACTACCGGCCGCATCCTGGACGCCGCCTTCGCCATCACGGCCTAGCCGCCGGTTTCCCTAAAAGCACCTGCGAAAAAACAAAACCCGAGTCCTCAAGCAGCCGGTACTCGGGCCTATCGAGAGGACGACCGCCTCGCTGGAACTTCCCTTGTAACGGCCGCAATGAGAACGATTTCCCCTTCTTCCCCGTTTCCGCCTCAATCGTACCTCATGCGCAAGATCGCCCCGGCGAAAAACAAGAGCATCCCCAGCACCGTGACGTAGCCCGCATAGCGGTTGTCCGCCAACGGCATGTCGGGACCCGCGACCGCGCCCTCCAGGCGCGCCGAAAACTCGCCCATCCATTCCGCCGCCCGGATGTCCGTCTGCAGCGAACTCTCGACGTGCGCCAAGTACTTCTTCATCATCTCCTTCATCCGCCCGGCCAATGCGTCGGCTGCCGGCCGCCGCTCCGAGTCCGGGACAGTGGCATCCAGCTTGGCGAAGGCGACCAGATCATCCAGCAGCGCCTTGCGCGCCTCCACCGTAACCTCCGGCGGCAATTGCGCCGGCGACAAGAGCAGCGCCGTCTGCTCAAATCGCCGCATCTCCAGCTTGCTGATCCCATAACCCCGCGCCGACGGATACTTCCCCATGAAACTCCCCACCAGAAACGCCCCCAGTCCCAAAAGCATCACCGTAATCCACAACCGCCCCGCCGCGGTGCGCGGCCAGATGTGAAACACCTCCCCCGTCTCCAGCTCCTCCTCCGAGACCGCCCGATGCTTCCAGATTTCCTCAACTTCTTTCGCGCGCGTCTGCCGCGTCAGGAGACTGACCACGGGCACGACCGCCGCGGTCACGATCATCCCGATCAGCGCCGTGTCCCAGCCGCCGGCGTTGTCGGCGGTCACGCCTTCACCCAGTACCGGCAGATACGAGTAGACGCGATAGATGCCGTCGACCGCCTTGTCCGCCCATGCGCCCAGGTAGGCGCGCACTTGCACGAGCAATCCGAAACCCATCCCCGCCAAATATCCAGCGATCGCCCCCGCCGCCGTCGCACGCTTCCACAACAGCCCGTAAATCACGATCACCACGAACATGGGCAGATCCATCACCGTGATGATCCCCAGGTACAGGTCCACTCCGCTCTGGGACGCCCGCGCCCAGTACGCCGACCCGATCATGAACACTCCCACCACGCACGTCATCACCCGCATCACCAACACCTGACTGCGCGGGCTGGGCTTGCGCTTGAGAAAGCCCAGGTACAGGTCCTGCGTGAACACCGTCGCCGCCGAGTTCAGCCCCGCGTCCAGCGTGGATATCTGCGACGCCAAAAGCCCGCACAATACGAATCCCAGAAGCCCCACCGGCACGATCTCCGACGCCAGAAGATACGGCAGGGCGTTGTCCTGCTTTAGCAGCGCCGGCATCTCCCCCAGCGTCGCCTTGATTCCGTAGGCGATCCCCGGCATCGGGATGATGAATGCGAAGGCCACCATGATCAGGCCCGCGTACACCATCCCCTGCGCCGCA
Organism: bacterium; assembly: GCA_015075175.1. Taxonomy (GTDB): domain Bacteria; phylum Hinthialibacterota; class Hinthialibacteria; order H5-UNCL2; family H5-UNCL2; genus H5-UNCL2. Next base: position 36,815 of record JABTUV010000014.1, on the reverse strand, counting down.
CCCTTGATGGTCTTGCTGCCGAACGCCCGCTGCAGCATCGCCTGGTCGGTACTCGCCCACTGCATCCCCAATAGCCAGATGCCCAGGATGCCCTTCCAGTTCCACGTCCCCTCCACCGGCACGAAGTTCAACAGCTCGCTCCGCCCCAGCTCCGCCAGCGTGCTCTCCATGCCCCGCCAATAGCCCACCGTGTGCATGATCATGGGGATCATCACCAAGGCGCCCCCCAGGAGACAGATGAATTGCAGAATGTCCGTCAGCGCCACCGCCCACATGCCGCCCGCCATCGTGAAAAGAACCGTCATCACGCCGAACGTGAACACCAGGTAGGTGAACGCCGGCCCCTGGTCGGACAACCCCATCACCCCGCAGCCGATCTGCGCCGCCAGATACAAAACGATCCCCAGCCACACCGCGAAACGCAGCGTCCAAAGTACGCCGATCAACATCCGCAGGGCCGGGCTGTAACGCATCCCCGCAAACTCGGGTATGGTCGCGATCCGCAGCCGCCGGAAAATGGGCAGGATGAACACCCCCGCAAAGGCCAGCGCCATCAGCCCCGTCCACTCGTGCCACACGATCGAGATGCCCTCGCGATACGCGTAGCCCACGTAACTCTGAAAGTTGTAGAGGTTGATGTTGGTCGCCGCCAGCGACGCCGCCAGGATGAACGGCGTCAGCTGCCGCCCCGCGATGGCGTAATCCTCCGGACTCTTGATCCACTTGTGAAAATAGGACCCGATGAAGACGATGCTGCCGAAGAAAACGACGATCAGCGTCCCGTCGATCCACCAGCTGAAGTTGGTCGTAAGCGCATCCGGTGCAACGGGCATGGCGGGCAGGCCCTCCCTTGCGAGGTGGACAGGCGCGACGCCTGTCTATGTTTGGGATCATCCAAAGACCAGTCGCGTCAACTTAGCAAAAGCCGTTGGGCAACGCAACGACCACAGCCACGCACCCCCCCTGTCATTTCGACCGAAGGGAGAAATCTTTCGCCTTCTTGCCGCCTGCGCTCGCCGCGGGGAAGATTTCTCCCTTCGGTCGAAATGACAGCGCCCTTCGGTCGAAATGACAGCGCCCTCCGGTCGAAATGACAACGCCCTTCGGTCGAAATGACAGGGTACGTCCCCCTTGCGCCGCCTCCCCCCTTCGCGCATGATGTCACAAGACCGACAGCGAGGAATTGCGCCATGCCCGACCCGCCCCACCACCAACCCCTGCATCACTGGGACCCGCGCCGCGGTCGCGACTACAAGTCCTTCTGGAACAGCCTCGCCTCCACCCCCGAAGGCGCCGTCATCGGCGTCCTGGGCGAAGCCAAAAGCGACGACGAAATAGCGGCCGCCTCCGCCCGCGCCCTCGACATCATCCGTACCATTCTCGCCCTCTCCGGCCGGGAAGTCGTGCTCGAAGTCGGCTGCGGCATCGGCCGCGTGGCCCGCGGCCTCGCCCCCCACTGCCGCCGCTACGTCGGCGTCGACATCTCCGAGAACATGATCCACGAGGCCCGCCGCCGCTGCGACGACCTCTCCAACGTCGCCTTCTCCCCGTTGGAAAAAAGCGACCTCTCCCTCTTCCCCGACGCCTCCTTTGACGCCGTCGTCTTCGAGATCGTCCTCATCCACCTCGCCCGCGAGGACGCCTTCCGCTATCTCTGCGAAGCCCGCCGCGTGCTGCGAACCGGCGGCGTCGCCTACTGCCAGTTCTATAACCTTCTGCATCCCGGCGGCTGGGAGTTCTTTTTGCGCAACGTCCGCCACGGCGAAATCATGGGCGAGTCCCTCGTCGCCCGCCCCCGCTTCTACACCGCACCCGAGGTGCGCAAGATGATGGAAGGCGCCGGATTCTCCCTCGACGAGGACCGCTCGCGCCTCGAACTTATCCAGCAGAAAAAACCCGTCCCCGAACCCTTCGAACTCATCGCCCTGGGCCGAAAGCCATGAACCAGCCCGTCATCAGCAAGGCGCGCATCGTCCGCGACCTGGCCGCACTGGGCGTCGCCCCCGGCGACATCCTGGCCGTGCACAGCTCGCTGAAAGCCATCGGCTGGGTCGAGGGCGGCCCCGACGCCGTCGTCGATGCCCTCATGGAAACGCTTACGCCCGAAGGCACGCTGCTCATGCCCGCCATGAATCGCCCCGTGCCCGTTTGGTTGCACGCCCAGACCCCCAGCGCCGTCGGCGCCGTCAGCGAAGCCTTCCGCCGCCGCCAGGGCGTCGCCCGCAGCCTGCATCCCACTCACTCCGCCTGCGCCTGGGGCAAACACGCCGATCGCATCCTCGCCGGCCATCCCGCCGCCTCCGCCCTCGGCGTCGACAGCCCCTTCCATCGTCTCGCCAAACTCGGCGGCCGCGTGCTCATGCTCGGCGCCACCTACACCAGCTGCTCGCTCGTCCACGTCGCCGAGGCCATCGCCAAAGTCCCCTACCTGGGCATCTTCTATCCCGGCTACGAAGTGGACCTGCGCGCTCGCTTGGCCAACGGCGTCGAGTTGACTTTTCATCCCTTCGAGAATCCCGGCGACTCCGCCTGCTTTGAAGTGGTCGAACGCAGGCTTCGAGCTGAAGGCAGGTTGATCGAAGGCAGGATCGGCCAGGCGGCTTCGACGCTGGCGCTGGGAACGGACATCCTTCGCGCCGCGCTCGAATGCCTCCTGGAGAATCCCGAGTCGCTCGTCTATGATCCCGACAAACCCACCAGCGCGGTGCGCGCCGCCAGCCTGCGCACCATCCGCGAGACCGGCTGGCGCCTCCTCGCTCTCCCCCCCGTCGTGTAACTCTGGACTGCTCCCGTAGGATTCTTCCGTAGCGCCGGCGTCCCGCCGCTCGCGTGTGGGCATCGGCGCCCACTTGGTGCGTCCCTCTGGACTACGGCGGCTGCTGCCGCCGCGCCTGCCAACGCGCGCATCCACTCCACGTCCGCGGCAGCTTGCTGCTGCACTCCACATAAAAAAGCAGCCCCACCGGAGTGGGGCTGCTTTTGCTCTCCCCGAGGGGAGAGCCTACCTCTTTGTCTTGCAGTCTTTGCGATCTTCCTGAGAGTCGTGGCCGTGTTCCGGGGGAAGATCCGCCCGGACGGCCCGGTCGAAAGCGACTACTTCTTCGCCTTCTTGGCCTTCTTCGTCGCCTTCTTGGCGGCCTTCTTCGCCGTCTTCTTGGCGGCCTTCTTCGCGGCCTTTTTCGCCGTCTTCTTCACGCTCATCACCTCCTTCCCTCCGTGGCTGGAGAGCCTGGAACTCCAGGCGAGTCTCGCCCAACCCCGCGCATGAAAAAACCGTCGTCAACAGCGGGACGCCGGGCGCGTCCCAGAGAGCCCCTACGGCTGCTGCCTTCGACGGTTGCGCGTAACTTCCATGTATCCCTGGCGCCGATGCAACCCCGGTCGCTTCTCCCTCCCGGGGTCCGGAAGACTTCCATCCCGAAATCTTCCTGTCCTCTTGTGCGTGACTGCTTCTCTTGCTCCTCGGTAGATTGTGTCGCCGAAAAAATTCGGGAGCGCTTCACTTTGCGAGAGTTATCATATTTTTTTGAAGTACCTTGTCAAGAAAAAAAGCATCCACGCCTCCTCACCTCGAAAAAAATTATACCGCACTCGCCGCCTCCGCGCATCCCCGGCTCGCCGAAGACGCGTGGACGAGGCGCCACCCTCGAGTACTCTAAGGTGCACGCACCATGCAACCACGTGACCGCCAACCCGCGGCCGCACTCCACACGCCGCCGCGACGCTGCCACGCTTTCGCGGCTCCCCCTTCCCCACGCGCTCCGCGCGCAAATTGCTGTTGACACCCCAACCGCCCGATGGCAAATTCTTCATCATGCTCGAAGACGCAGAACCCGATCGACGCCCGTCTCCTTTTTGGCACGCGACCGGGTCCAACACCGGACGCCTCGCTTCGCTACCGTTCGCTGGCCGCCGCACCTTCACCCTCCATCGCGCCGGCTTATGGCTCCCGCCCTCGGGAACCTCCCAGAGGTAACCGCACCCAAGATGGAAGAGCGCACGGTCATCCTGGATGGCTCGCTTTCCGGCCTTGACATTTACGGAGAGAACGACGCCCTGCTGCGCGTCCTGGAACGCCGCTTCGCCAGCCGCATCACCGCCCGCGGCCACCAACTCTTCCTCTCCGGTCGCCCCGAGGATCTGGATAAGGTGGACCGCGTCATCGGCGAGATGACCGCCTTGGTCACGAGCGGCCACGTCCTGCGCGTCCCCGACGTCGAGCAAATCATCCGCATGGTCGACGAAGCCAGCCCCGTCTCCCCCAGCGAGGCCCTGCGCTATAGCGTCAAGGTCTCCCCTCAGAAGGCCCACGTGCGCGCTCAAACCGCCGCCCAGCGCCTCTACATGCAGGCCATCCGCGACCACCCCATCGTCTTCGGCATCGGCCCCGCAGGGACCGGCAAAACCTACGTCGCCATGGCCATGGCCGTCTCCGCCCTCGAAGAAGGCCGCGTCAAGCGCATCATCCTCACCCGCCCCGTCGTCGAGGCCGGCGAAAGCCTCGGCTACCTGCCCGGCGACATGCAGGAAAAACTCGCCCCCTACATCCGCCCCCTCACCGACGCCCTCCACGACATGATGGACTTCGAGAAAATCCAGCGCCTCATGGGCTACGGCGTCATCGAACTGGCCCCTCTCGCCTACATGCGCGGCCGCACCCTCAATCACTGCTTCGTCCTCCTGGACGAGGCCCAGAACACCACTACCGGCCAGATGAAGATGTTCCTCACCCGCCTGGGCAACAACTCCCAGGCCGTCGTCACCGGCGACATCACCCAGATCGACTTGGCCAGCCGCAAGATGAGCGGCCTCGTGCAAGCACGCGAGATCCTCGCCGACATTCCCGGCATCGCCCTGGTCGAGTTCAACTCGCGCGACGTGGTGCGCCATCCCCTGGTGCAAAAAATCATCGACGCCTACGAACGCCAGGAGAACGGCGCCCGCGCTCCCCAACCCCCCCTTGACCGTACTTCCGAAACCCCCCTCAATAAGGTGAGCGCTTCCGAAACCGCCCTTGACAAGGGGGGTAAGGGGGATTCTGCGGGCGAGAAAGGCAGCAACTGACCTTATGCCGGCGGGAGAACGCGAGGCGGCGCGCAAGTCGGTCGGGCGTCCCAAGGACCCGCGCCGCGCCATGCGCGAACTGGGCCTGGCCGCTTCCGCACGTCGCGGCCTCTCCGTCGCCTATCGCCTCGCCCTCTTTCTCGTCTTCGGCCTGGCCGTCCACCAGTTCCTCTATCCCCGCCAGATCACGCTGGAAACCAACCTGCAAGTCGGCGACCGCGCGCGCCGCACCATCGTCGCCGACCGCGACTTCACCGTCGTGGACGAGATGCGCACCCACGAACTGCGCCAGGAGGCCGCCCGCAAACTGCCCCCCATCTTCACCGTCGAATCCGGCTCCCTGTCCGACATCCTCTCCAAGGTCGATTCCATCTTCTTCATCAACCCGGACGGTTCCCCCCGTGAATCCTCCTTCGAGGAGCGCCGCCAGGCGCTCGCCTCCGCCGGCCTGCTCCTCACCGGCACCCCCGAAGTGGTCTACCACAACCGCTACTATCAGTATCGCACCATGCGCGACGCCATCCGCCTGGCCGTGCAGAACGTCTATCGCTCCAAGATCGTGGACGGCACGGAAGGCTTCGCCGAGATGCTCTACGCCCTGCAGAACGATCCGCGCATCGGCAGCTACAGCAACGGCGAGGTCCACTGGCAGCAGTTGGCCGGCCCCTTCATCACCATGGCCAGCGCGCGCGCCGAGCTGTCCCGTTACTTCAACGCCGCCTTCCCCGGCGACGAGTACGCCAACCAGCGCGAGCTGGCCCTGGCCATCGGCAACCAGCTGCTGGTCCCCACCCATCGCTACCTGCGCGACCTCACCCGCACCCGCCGCGAGCAGCAGAGCAGGAGCGTCGCCGGCTTGGAGGAGCGCGTGCGCGCCGGCGACGTCATCGTCGCCGCCGGCGACGAAATCACACCCCTCGCCCGCGCCAAACTCAATAAGTACGCCGGCCTCCTCGAACGCCCCTGGTACACCGCCCGCCTCGGCTGGGCACTCATCTGCGCCGCCCTCGTCGGTGCCCTCGCCGGCTTCCTGCGCAAATACTATCCCCGCTGGTTCGCCGACAACCGCTTCCTCTCCACCCTCGCCGGCATCTTTCTCCTCACCCTCGGACTCTCCCAGCTCTTCGACCACGTCGCCGCTCGCATCCCCACCACCTTCAGCCATCTCTACTTCGCCGTCCCCGTCGCCATGGTCGGCCTCATGTTCAACATCCTCATCTCCGGCCGCATGGCCCTCTTCATCGTCAACCTCATCTCCATCTGCATCGTCATCAACCACGCCGACAACGGCCTCCTGGCCGGCATGCTCTACGTCTATTTCATGTGCTGCGCCATGGTCGCCATCTTTACTACCCGCGTCATCCGCAAGCGCAGCGACCTCTACCTGGCTTGCCTCTGGATTTCCCTCGCCGCCCTCCTGCTGGCCGCCGCCATCATCGGCATCCTCAATCCCTTTCTCGTCGACCTCCAGCAAAACTGGCGCCAGCATCTCATCGGCCTGGGCTGGGCGGCCGCCTCCGGCGTCATGGCCGCCATGTTTACCGGCTTCCTCCTGCCCGCCATGGAATCGCTCCTCGGCCTCACCACCGACCTCAAGCTTCTGGAATGGAGCCGCAAGACCAAACTCCTGCAACTCCTGGAGGAGCGCGCACCCGCCACCTACCAGCACACCCTGACCATGTGCCAGCTGGGCGAAACCGCCGCCGAGGCCATCGGCGCCAACGCCCTCGAAGTCCGCGTCGGTACCCTCTACCACGACATCGGCAAGATCGAGCGCCCCGAGTACTTCGCCGAAAACCAGGTCACCCGCGAACAGAAGATGAAGCACAGCAAGTTGCAGCCCAGTATGAGCGCCAAGATCATCCGCAACCACGTCAAGACCGGCCTGGAGATGGCCCGCGAGCACGGCCTGCCCGCGGTCCTCATGGACTACATCCCCCAGCATCACGGCACCATGCTCATCAGTTACTTCTACGAGCGCGCCCTCCAGAGCGACCAGCACGACTCCGTGCGCGAGGAGGACTTCCGCTATCCCGGTCCCAAGCCCCAGCGCCCCGAGACCGCCATCGTCATGCTGGCCGACGCCGTCGAGGCCGTCTCCCGCACCCTCAACACCACCAACGAGGGCGAGATCAAGCAGATGATCCGCCAGATCATCAACGACCGCTTCGTGGACGATCAGTTCGACGAATGCGCCCTCACGCTCGCGGACCTGCACAAACTCGGCGAGGCCTTCGCCAAAAGCGTCCGCAACATGATGCACCGCCGCATCGAGTATCCACGCCCCTCCCAGGACCGCGCCGAGGGCAAGGCGGTACCGCTATGAACGGATTCAAACAACCGCGGGAGAAAGCAAAATCAAGTCCGCTCCGGGTGCTGCCCTTTTGTACTCAAGAGGGTGCGCCCCCCGACACCCTCGAATTCCTGAACCGCTCCGGCGAGCGCGTCCCCCTGCCTCGACGCACAATGACCGAACTGATCGCCCGACTCGCGCGCGCCCAGGGCCGCGCCCGCCAACCCCTCGCCGTCCTCTTCACCGGCGACGCCGAAATGAAAACCTACCATCGCCGCTACTTGGGTAAGTCCAAGTGCACCGACGTGCTCTCATTTCCCGCGGGCGAACCCGATTTTCCGTGCGAGACGCAGCGTTTGGGGGATCTCATCATCTCTCTGCCCGCGGTGCGACGACAGGCCGCCCGCCTCGGCCACGCCCGCGCCCGCGAACTCGCCTATCTGCTCCTCCACGGCTTTCTGCATCTCTGCGGTTACGACCATGAATCCGACGAGCTCGCCTGGGCCGACGCCGAACTGCGCCTCGGCCGCCTCGTCAACCATCTCCTCCCGCCCGGCTGGCAGCACCGGGCGCTGGGAATGCTGGGAGAACCCTGACGCATGGAAAACATACTTTTTTATCAGTCCCTCTCGTTCGTGTGTCTCCTCATCCTCTCCGGATTCTTCTCCGGCTCCGAGACGGCCCTCACCTCCATGACCAGCTGGCGGGTGAAAAAACTCGGGCCGCCCGAGACCAATCCCCTGCACGAGTGGATCGACAATCCCAACAAGTACCTGGCCATCCTTCTCGTGGGCAACAACATCGTCAACATCGCCACCGCCTTCCTGGCCGAACGACTGACGCTGGCGCTGTTTTTCCCCGGTTCGCAGCACCTCCTGCACGCGCGCGCTACCGCCCTCGCCGCCGCCCTGACGACCTTCATCATCCTGGTCTTCGGCGAGTTCGTGCCCAAGGCCTTCTGCCGCCGCCACGCCGAACGCATCTCCGTCCTCGTCATCCGCCCCCTACGCTTCGTGCACGTCCTGCTCTATCCCATCATCTGGCTGGCCCAGGCCTGCGCCGGCGCCATCTTCATCCTCCTGCGCCAGGGCGGCCGCAAGGAAATCACCCTCCTCACCGAGGAGGAAATCCGCACCTTCATCGACGTGGGCGAGGAAGAGGGCGTCCTGGAGGACCAGGAACGCGAGATGATCCACTCCATCATCGACTTCGGCGACACCTACGCGCGCGAGATCCTGACCCCCCGCACCTTCATTCAGGCGGTCGAGAAAACCACCAGCCTCGCCGACGCCCTGCGCCTCTGCCAAGAGTCCGGCCACAGCCGCATCCCTGTCTACGAGGACAGCGTCGACCACATCGTCGGCATCCTCCACGTCAAGGACCTCCTCGCCTTCATCGCCGACCCCTCCCGTCCCTTCTGCCTCGCCGACGTCATGCGCCAGCCCCACTTCATCCCCGAAAACAAGCGCATCCTCGAACTCCTGCGCGAACTGCAGACCCGCAAAACCCACATCGCCATCGTGCTCGACGAGTACGGCGGTACCGCCGGCCTCGTCACCTTCGAGGACATCCTCGAGGAGATCGTGGGCGAAATCCAGGACGAGTACGACCTGGAGGAGGCCCCCATGATCCAGGACGCCCCCGACGGCGGCTGGATCGTGGACGCCCGCCTCAACCTCGAAGAGTTTCAGGACGCCGTCCATCGCGAGTTCGACACCCTCGAGTGCGACACCGTCGGCGGCTACGTCTCCAGTCTCTTCGGCCACATCCCCCTCGTCGGCGAGGAAATCTCCCATCCCCCCTTCTCCTGGAAAATCCTCTCCGGCGACGCCCGTCGCGTCACCCGCATCCTCGCCCGTCCGCTGCAAGCGGAGGCTTCCCACGATGAGGAACCCTGATCTTCCTCGATTCCCTTTCGTAATCGCACTCGTAATCGTGATCGATTACGAGTACCATTACGATTAGGATTACGAGTGTGATGCTCCCGCAGGCGGAGGAACTCCAAAATGAAGAAACCCGACGGAACCCCCCGGCATCCCCATCTCTCCCAGTTGCGCAATCTCTTTTTCGCCGGCCTCTTCGTTACCGTCCCCATCTTTCTCACCTTCTGGCTCCTGCAGTGGGCCTTCAACAAGCTGGACGGCCCCTTCCGCAGGTTTCTGGAGGAGAGACTGGCGGAGATGGACATCGAGGTGCGACTCTACGGCGTCGGCCTGGTCATCCTCGTCCTCTTCATCATGTTCGTGGGCGTCCTGGCGCGCTTGTACGCGGGCAAGCTGCTGATCGGACTCTTCGAGGCCCTGCTGGGACGCCTGCCCGTGGTGAACACGGTCTATCGCGGCATCAAGCAGATTACCGACGCCATCCTCGGCTCCAAGAAGGGCCTCTTTCAGGAGGTCGTGCTGGTCGAGTATCCGCGGCGAGGCATGTGGTCGCTGGGCTTTTACACCGCGGACACGACCCGCCATATCGCCGACGTCATCGACGTCAACCAGCGCCTGCGCTATGTCTTCATTCCCACTACCCCCAATCCCACCTCCGGCTATCTGCTGCTGGTCCCCGAGGAGGACGTGCGCATCGTTGACATCGCGGTCGAAGACGCCATCAAGCTCATCGTCTCCGGCGGAGCGGTCTCGCCGGAGGCCATTCCCTCCGTAGTCCATCCCATCCCGCCCGTCTGACAACGGCGCCTGTCATTTCGACCGAAGGGAGAAATCTTCTGCACCCACTCCCAAACTGCGACGACTGGCCCGTGCAGGTCCGCGCCGTCTGCAGCCGTGAATCCTCACGCTTGCGCTCCACCCGCGCGCCCCGCAAGCACAAATCGCAAAGGCGTATTATAATAGGTAGGGACGGCCGGCGCCCCGACCGCAACCGACGACCCGTGCGGCACGCCGGTTGCAACAAATATTTACGCAAATTTGCAAAATAATCGTGGGAACAACCGCAGAATATTGCAGCACTTCGACGATCCTGGGACCGGCATTTGTGCACATAACAATATCATTTTATTCGATTTTAGTACTTTGCATTGCCGCCGATTCTAGATATTATACCCTATCTGGCACAATCTTCGCACACATACGCGCAACCGACCACGAGCACTACCGGACGGGAGCATAACGACCCAGCGAGGAAGGGGAGGAGCGTACCGTGAAAAACCCTGGCCGACTCATCATGGCCGTCATCGTCGTCTTGTTGGCGGCGTACACCTATTACTTCTACAAGGGCCCGAAAAACACCGGCAACGTCGGCCCGACCGCCGCCGGCCAGGCCGAGCAAGCCGCCCGCCTGGCCGCCGGCGGCGACGTGGAGGCCTTTTTCCCCAAGGATACCTTCCTGGCCCTCAAACTCGATGTGGCCGAGATGGAGAAGGTCGGCGCGGACTCCGGCTGGAAGGAAGCCTTCACCACCCCCGACTTGTCCGGGTACGTCCGCCGCGTCGTGGGCACCTTGGACCCCGAAATCCAGACCCTGGCCCGCGTCCTCGGCGGCTATATTGAAGGTGAGGTCATGCTGGGCGTCATGCCTCCCACCCGTCTGGACGTCGAGACCACGCTGGCCGTCCCCGCCGTCCTCGTGGGCCGATTGGACAAGACCCGGCCGGTGGGATTCCTCGCCGCCCTGCGCAACGCCTATCGCCAGGACTTCCCGCAGCGCAGCGAGGTGCTCGTGACCGAGGCGGGAGACGTCTGGAGCATCGCCACGCGCAAATCCAAACTCTATTGCAGCTGGCAGGAAGAGCCGGGCCTCTTCTTCGCCTCCATGGACGCCGACCTGCTCAAGAGGACGCTGGCGCGCCCCGCCGCCGCCGCCGACAGCCTCGCCCAGAACCCCCAGTACGCGCAGATCAAGAAGAAGTTCGCCCGCCCCGACAGCGGCCGTGCGCTTCTTCTGGCCTTCTGCGACGTCAAGACCACCGTCAACAACCTCTACGCCTACATGGAACAACAGGGCCGCGTGGACAGCCTGCGCGAGAAGCAGTATTACGACCTGCGCCGATTGGTCGACGGACTGGGCGCTACCCATGTGCGCAGTCTGGCCTTCCTGGTCGAGTCCGCCTCCGACGGCGTGCGTAGCACCCGCTACGTGGACCTGGGCGGCAAGTACGAAGGTCTCCTGCACCTGTTTTCCACCCGTGGCTCCGAGGAGTTGCAATCCCCCGCGCTGGTTCCCGCCGACCTGGCGGCCTTTTCCGCCGCCGTCCTCCAGCTCGGCCCTACCTGGGACGCGGTCAAGAAGGCCATGGACAAGATCGGCGGTTCGCCCGCCGCCGCTTTCGCCCAACTCTCCGGCGCCTTCGCCTCCACCACCGGCGTGTCGCTGGACGATCTCTTCAATGAAATGGGAGACGAGCTCGCGGTGGGATACTCGACCTCCCGGCCCGAACCCGTATTGATTCTCGCGCGCACCAAAAGCGACCGCGGCGCGCGCCTGCTCAAAGAGATGGCCGAGCGCATGGGCCTCTCCGTACAGCGGGGAAGTCTGCCGCACGGCCCCAGCTACAGCGTGGGCCGCGGTGCCGCTTTTCCCTTCTCCCACTGGTCCGCCTTCACTTACAAGGAGCCGTTCACCTACTGGGCGGACAGCCCGGAGACGCTGGTGGCGGTCTTTGAGGCGCAGGCCGCCGGCCGCGTGATGGCCGAGCGTCCCGACTTGCGCGCCCTCGCCTCGCAGATGCCCGGCGACCGGCACGTCATGCAATTCGTGTCCCCCGACTACCTGGCCGCCCGCGCCTCCGAGCGCCCCGACGGCCTCTTCTCGCTCGGACTCGTGCGCCGCCTGCCCGTGGACCTCTCCGCCCAGCGCTCCCTCCTGGAGCCGCGCCTCTCCCTCGGCCAGTACGCCGGCGACGGCATCGTGCTGCGCGGCCTGTCGCGCAAGGGCGGCGACCTCGGCCAGGAGGCCGTCCTTCTCTTGGGAGCGGTCCCCGATCTCCTCCGCCTGCGCGATCGCTATCAGGTCATGCTCCTGCGCGAGCGCCTGACCATGGTCGATGAGGCCAAGAAGCGTCTCGCCCAAATGTACGGCCTCTCCCAGGGCACCCCCATTACCGCCGACGGCGAAGGCAAAAACACCTACGATCTCCTGACCGCCGGTCTGCTCTCCGAGCAGCCCGTTTGTCCCATCACCCGCCAGCCGCTCATCGTCAATCCCATCGGCGTGGCCCCGACTTCGCCGCTCTTCGAGGAGGAGGGCCAGGCCGGCCTGGAGGCCATGCTGCGCGAGAGCCTCCGCCCCGCCGCCCCTCCCTCCTCCGCCGCAAACTGGTCGAGTGCCTCCAGATGTTCATGATCCGGGCGCGCTTGAGATGACGATACGCGCCCGCGTATCGTCATCTCATCTTAATCTTAATCTTAATCTTAATCTTGCTCTTGCTCTTAATCTTACTCTTAATCTTAATCTTGCTCTTGCTCTTAATCTTGCGCTTGTTCTTAATCTTGCTCTTAGTCCCACTCCCCCGCCCATGCACCACCCCCTCTCCTTGAGGGGACCCCCATGGACTGCGGCAGCTTGCTGCCGCGCCTCACGCCGTATCCCCTTCAAACGGGACTTTCCGTTGACACCGCCTCGCAACCGCCGCTGAAGGCTTTAACTCCAAAGCTTTTGAAATCAGGAAGTTTGCGCCATGAAAGTCGGTTCCGCCGCCCTCGCCCCGCTCTTGGCCGTGCTGCTCATCGCATTGGCCGGATGCAATCCGGACCAGGCCAAGCCGACGCCGACCGCCCCTCCCACCAAGACCACGCCTACTCCATCGATGAGGAGATTCCCCTCACCGCCATCATCGCCGAAGTCAACGGCGAGCCTATCCGCGAGCGGCAGGTCGTCGAGGAGGCCGAGCCGCTCCTGCTCAGCGGCGGGGCCTGCGCCCGGGCACGGACGCCTGAAACGCGGCTTCGAGGAACTCCGCGGCCCCTCCTGGATACCCCCTCATCGCGGACCCTCATCCTCCAGCACACCCGCGACGCCAACATCGTCATCCCCAACCAGCCCGCCAAGGTCGAGGAGGCCATGGCCAGCATCCGCCGCTCCTTCGCCTCCGAGGAACTCTTCCAGAAATTCCTCTACGAGCAGGAGATGAACGAAAACGACCTGCGCGAGCGCGTGCTCCTGGAGATGAAAAGCGGCGAGTTCCTGCGCCAGAAGCAGGAGGAACAGCCCGTCGTGGTCACCCAGGAGGAGGTGACCAAGTATTTCGAGGAGCATCCCGAGTTCTTCCAGAACCGCCTGCACCTGCGCGTCGTCGCGGTGTACGTCGAACCGGGCGCCCCCGAGGCCGAGCGCCAGGAGCGGCGCGCCCTGGCCGAGATGGCCAAGGCCCGCCTGGAGTCCGGCGCCGATTTTAACACCGTCGCGCGCGAATTCTCCGACGATCCCCAGGGCAAGGAGACCGGCGGCGACATGGGCTTCATGCGCCCCGACGACATCGATCCCTACATCCTCCGCGCGGTGGAAAACGCGCCCCCGGGAAGCATCCTGGGACCCATCGAATCCCCCCGCGGCTACTACATCGTCAGATTCGAGAAGCGCGGCCAGGACCTCTCCGAGTACAACCTGCGCGAGGCCCTGGCGGCTGAACTGGGCGAAAAAAAGCGCGCCGAAAACGTCGCCGCCTGGCTGGACCGCGTCAAGCGCTCCTCGCAGACCAAGATCAACATCGTCCACGAACGCTATCGCAAACTCTTCTCCGCCGACGCCGAGCTGCTGACTCCATGAACGAGCTGACGCACCTGGACGAGCGCGGTCGCGCGCGCATGGTCGACGTGGGCGACAAGTCCGCAACCGACCGGCAGGCGCGCGCCGAGGCCATCCTCACGCTCGCCCCCGACACGCTGGCCGCCATCCTGTCGCAGAAGGTTCCCAAGGGCGACGTGCTCGCCGTCGCCCGCCTGGCCGGCATCCTGGCCGCCAAGGAGACCGCCCGCCTCATCCCCCTCTGCCATTCCTTGCCTCTCTCGCTCGTCGAAGTCGAGATCGAGGCGCCCGAACCGCCCCCCGAGGGATGCCGCCTGCGCATCCTCACGCGCGCCCGTGCCCGCGCTACGACCGGCGTCGAGATGGAGGCCCTCGTCGCCGCCTCCGCCGCCGCCCTCACCGTCTACGATATGTGCAAGGCCATCGACCGAGGCATCGTCATCGGCCCCCTCCGCCTCTTGGAAAAAACCGGCGGCAAAAGCGACTTTCGCGCCGAGTGAGGCCGCCCGCATGACAGGCATCGCGCCTTTCGTCCTCGCTTTCACTCTTCTTGCCCAACCTGCGTCGGCGACCGACGCGGCGACGCTCTGGTCTCAGGCCAAAGAGGCCCAACGGGCGGGCCGACTGCTCGACGCCCGCCAATCGCTCGAGCAACTCCTGCTCCTCGATCCCCACCACAAAGAGGCCCGCAAGCTCAACAGCCGCGTGTGCGCGGAAATCTTCTCGGCCAGCTTCACCGCCTGCTTGGAGCGCTTTGACCACGCCCGGAAAACCGGCGACGACCTGGCGGCCATGAGCGCCTTGCGCGAGATTCTTCTCCTCGATCCCGATCACAAAGAGGCCCGCGCCCGCCAACGCGCCCTCGCGCCCAAGACGCTTCCCGCCGCCAACGCCGCCTTCGACCGCGGCCTCGCCCTCTCCGACGAGAAGAACTACGCCCAAGCCGTCGAAGAGTACAAGAAGGCCGTCCTGCTCAAGCCCGACTTCATCGAGGCCGTCGTCAATCTCGGCCAGCTCTATTATCAAGAGGGCGAATACAATCAGGCGCTGCGCTGTTTCCAGGAGGGTTTGACCATCGATCCCCGCGATCCCATCGTGCTCAACAATCTGGCCGCTGCCCACGACGCCCTCGGCCACTACGAGGACGCCATCCGCCTCTGGAAGGCCTTCCTTAAGGTCGGCAAGGACCCCCTGCTCGTGCCCGCCGCCCAGGAGAACATCCTCACCGCCGAGGGCAGGCTGCTGCGCGAGCGCCTCCGCGCCGAGCCGGACAATCCCGAAGTGCATCTGGCAGCCATCGAGAACCTGATTCAGCAGAAGCGCTGGGAACGCGCGCGCCAGCAACTGGCCCGCAGCCGCCAACACCCCTGGGACGAACAAACACGCGCGCGCCTGGACGCCTTGGAGAAAAAACTGGAGGACGCCGAAGCCGCCGCCGCGCAAAGGAGACCCCCCCGATGACACTCTCTGGACTGCGGCAGCTTGCTGCCGCATGGCGCGCGCGCCGGCAGGGATGCCGGCGCTACGCCCTCGTTGCCGCCGTCGTGTTCGCTCTCTTGCTTCCCTCTTCCGTCCATGCCGCACCCGTTATCAAGGACCACTATCTCACCTGCCGCATCTACGGCGTCCACGTCGGCTACATGCGCCTTGACCTCTCACCCCAAACCGACCGCAAGCAGCCCCGCCAGGCCTACTATCTCGAGCTCGACGACGTGCGCGACTACAACCCCCTCGGCCTGTCCGTGCGCGAGGAACATCGCTGGCAGGTCCGCCTCGCCGCCGACCTCTCGCTCGTCTCCTTCGAGTGCGACACCAAGTCCAAGACCTCCCCCGACTTCCCCGAGACCCGCCTCCTCTTGCGCGGTCGCTTCGACGAGCACGGCCGGGGCCGCCTGGAAACCGATGCGCCCAGCGGCATGGATATCGACGCCGGCGGCCCCCTCTTTCTCTATGATCTTCTCCCGCTCCTGGACCAGGCAGGCACGCTGCAAGCGCTCAAGCCCTACACCGCCTCCATCGTGCCCGCCACGCTCGTCCCCTCCAGTACCACGCACCTCTCCATCGACTCGCAGTACGCCGAGTCGGTCTTGATCGTGGAGCGGGACGACTCCGGCGTCCCCCAGCGCCTAGTGATGAACGAGGACCTCTTTGAATACGAATGGAAGGCGGAACCGGCTGAACGCGCTACCGCGCCGCCCCGCATGTTGTCCGCCGCCGAGCAAGAGGCCGTCGCCGCCCGCATGCCCGCGGGCGGGATTGTGCCGCAGCGCGCCCTCGACGAACCCGAGCGCACCCGCCTCCTCCGCCTCTATCTACATTTTCCCCGCGAACGCCGTCCGATACCTTCCGGCCTCCGTCAGGCCGTCACCGCCGTTGACTGGAACACCGCCGAAATCACCATCTCCGCGCGACGACTCGACCCCGCCGACGGCGACCTCGCACCTTACCTGGCTCCCGATCTCTTCGCCAACAGCCGGCATCCCGACATCCAAAAGGCCGCGCGCGAGGCGCTGCGCGGCCTCTCCGACGAACCCGCCAAGGCCGCCCGCCTCACCCATTACGTCTATCAGAAAGTGCAATATGAGGTGTGCCCCGGCCTTCCCGTCGCCAGCCGCACCCTGCGCTACGGCGCCGGCGATTGCACCGAGCTTTCGACCCTCTACGCCGCCCTGGCTCGCGCCGCCGGCCTCCCCTGCCGCATCGTCGCCGGCCTGGTCTATCGCAACGGCCATTTCCACTATCACGCCTGGAACGAAGTCGCGGTGCAAACCCCGGACGGCCGCCTCTGGTTGCCCCAGGACCCCTCGCTCGGCCTCTCCGACGTGGACGCCACCCACATTGTGCTGGTCGAAGGCAACGTCGACCGCCAGATCGCCCTCGGCCCCCTCATCGGCAAACTCTCCATCGACATCCTGGAGGCGCAATGAACCCGCTCTCCTCCCCCTCTGGACTGCGGCTGCTTGCCGCCGCATGGCGCCCGCGCCGGTACACGTGCTGGCGCCGCACACCATGAACCGCATCTCCGTCGAAGTCCCCGCCTCGACCTCCAACCTGGGGCCGGGCTTCGACGTGCTCGGCCTCGCCCTCGGTCTCCACCTCCGCGTCGCGGCGCAACCGGCCGACGCCCTGGCCATCGACTACCACGGCGCCGGCCCGGCGGACGCCATCCCCCGCGACCAGCGCAACCTCGTCCATCGCGCCATCGCCGTCGTGTATAGCCGCGCCGGCCGCGCGCTCCCCCCCCTGCATGTCGCCATCGACAACCCCATTCCGCTCCACGGCGGCCTGGGCAGCAGCGGCGCCGCCGCGGTCGCCGGGGTGCTCCTCGGATGCGCACTCTCGCAACTCGAACTGTCCCACGACGAACAACTGCAACTCGCCTGCGCCCTCGAGGGCCATCCCGACAACGTCTCCGCCAGCCTCTACGGCGGCCTCACCCTCTCCCGCCGTGTCGGCGACCGCTGGGTTTCATTCTCCCCCTCCATCCCCGATCCGCCCCTCGCCGTCATCCTGCATCCCAAAATAGAGATACCCACCCAGAAGGCGCGCGCCCTCCTTCCGACTTCCATCCCGCGCGCCCAAGCGGTCGAAAACCTGGCCAATACCGCCGCCCTCGTGGCCGGACTCCTCTCCAAACCGCGCCGACTGTCCCCCGACTGCTTCCGCGACTACTTGCACCAACCCGCCCGGCGGGTGCTCATGCCCTGGTTTCCCCAAGTCGTCGCCGCGGCCGTAGAGGCGGGCGCGGAGGGCTGCTTCCTCTCCGGCTCCGGCCCTTCAATCCTGGCCTTTACTTCCCCCGCCAAGGCGCCTATCATTAAATCAGCTATGGCCAAGGCCATGACCGCGCATACCGTTCCCTTTGACACCCTCGTTCTGCCGACGGCGGTAGCGCCAGCCCGTGTCGTGGAGAGTTGACCCATGTCAAACCGCCGCGCCTTCACACTCATCGAACTCCTCATCGTGGTCGCCATCATCTCCATTCTGGCCGCGATTGCCGTGCCTAACTTCCTCTCCGCCCAGGTGCGCGCCAAGAACACCCGCGCCATCGCCGACCTGCGCGAACTCTTCGTCGCCTACGAGAGCTATTACACCGACCATCAGACCTATCCGCCCCATTACATCCGCAGCGGCATCCCGGGCAACTACACCTATACCGGCAACCCCCTCATCCACACCGAGGCCCAGCACAAGTATCTCACTACCCCATCCCTACAGCAAGGTCCCTTCAAGGACCCCTGGCAAGTTAGAAGTACGACCCAGACCTGGATCATGTCCGTCTATCACGTGGACACGCTGGACGTCGAGCAGACAATGATACGGCCTACATCACGTTCGAGGGCAACACCGCATTGGAAGCAACCGCATGTTGAAGGATCAGGGCGCGCGCTACATCTCGCACAGCCTCGGCCCCGACCGGGTGTATACCGAAGTGGACATGCGCTACGACGTCTCCAACGGCCTGCTCTCGAAAGGCAACATCTACCGCTCCGGCCCGGCCGACGTGACCGGCTGGAAATAACGCCGTCGCTGTCGGTAGCATTGTCATTTCGACCGCGCAATTGTCATTGCAACCGAATTACACTGTCACTTTCGACCGAACTA
This sequence comes from bacterium, assembly GCA_015075175.1. GTDB lineage: Bacteria > Hinthialibacterota > Hinthialibacteria > H5-UNCL2 > H5-UNCL2 > H5-UNCL2. Next base: position 18,157 of record JABTUV010000014.1, on the reverse strand, counting down.
CACTGTCATTTCGACCGGGAAATCTTCCCCCTCCACTGTCATTTCAACCGAACTACACTGTCGTTTCGACCGAACTACACTGTCATTTCGACCGAAGGGAGAAATCTTCCCCCCTCCACTGTCATTTCAACCGAACTACTCTGTCATTTCGACCGAACTACACTGTCATTTCGACCGAAGGGAGAAATCTTCCCCCCTCCACTGTCATTTCGACCGAACTACACTGTCATTTCGACCGAACTACACTGTCATTTCGACCGAAGGGAGAAATCTTCCCCCCTCCGTCCTGCGGCCCGCCCACGCGAGCAGGGATTTCTCCCTTCGGTCGAAACGACAGCCTTCGTCGGCGCATATTGCAGACCCAGGGAGTCCCCGCCATGATCCTTCGCCTTTCAGTCGTTCTCATCCTGCTGTTGCCGTTCTCAGCCGGCGCCCAGCCCACTCCCGCCGGCGCGACCGAAGAGACGCCCGCCGGGCTGTGGGCGCGTTGCCGGCCGACGCTCCTTCCCTACAACTACACCATCGTCAAAGACGAAATCGTCCCCTCCGACACGGTCGTGGGCATGAAGCTGCGGCGCATCGAGGTCAAGTTCTACAGCCAAGAGCTGGAGGGGCGGAAGTGGGGCCATCCCTGCGTCATCTTCGCGCCCGCCGAGCGCAGACTCTACGCGCGCGGCGCCCGCCGCGGCCGTGTCGTCATCGTCGGCCAGCGCAGCTGGGACGGCCTGGCGACCGGCCCCTGGCGCGACGCTTTCCTTGGCAACTACGGCGAACCCATCGCCGCCCGCACCGGCTATCCCACCATGATCTGTCCCGTCCCCGGCGAATACGACGGCGAAGACGGCCGCGAGATTTCCATCGGCTTCCTTTCCGCCTACTACCAGAAAACCGGACAACTCTACGACCATCCCCTCTTCCGCATCGGCGTCCCCTATCTTCTCGCCCTGGACGTGATGGCGGACGTGCTGAGGCTCCCGCGCCAGGACATCCGCGCCGTCGTGGGCGGCCACTCCAAACGCGCGACTCCCATCCCCGCCATGGCCGCCGCCGATCCCCGCATCGTCGGCATCGTCTACATGGGCAACGAGTCGGCCTGGAGCCGACACCACCTGGAATCCAAAGAGCGCGTCCTCTATCCCCCCTATTGCCGCAAGTGGAGCAACGCCAAAACGCTCTATATCGGCGGAACCAACGAAGACGGCTACGCCATGTATCGCATCAATGCCATCCAGGCCTCGATGGGGAACAGTTGGACGATCGAAATGGTCCCCAACTATCGCCACGCCAGCCAGAGCGAAAAGCACCCCCTCGATTGGATGATGTGGATCGCGCACGTGTTCGACGGCCGCCCCATCACCACCATCCGGGATCTCAGTTATGAGCGCAAGGGGGCGGACTTCCTGTGGGGCGGGCGCAAGTACGGCGCGGGCACGCTCTTCCGCTGCCGCATCGACTCCCCCAACAAACTCATCATGGTCAAAGTCTGGTACGTCTATAACGACGATCCGCCCTACTGGCGGGATCTCGTCTGGTATCCCGAGTTCATGGTCAGGCAGCCGGACGGCAGCTGGGCCGGCTACGTCACGGGCAAACTTCCCGACGCCTGGATGGTGGAAGTAAAAGACACCGCCCAGGGCTTCCCGGGTTACGTGACCAGCCTGCCCCAGGACCTCACCGGCCTGCCCGTAGAGACGCGCCGCTCCCGCGGCAGCCGCTCCCGCCACTGGTCGCCCGAGTAGCCGATGGGAGCGCTCATCCCGATTTACAGGTAAAAACGGATTTTATACTTGAAATTCCGCCCCCCGCAGGAGTAGCTTCTCCCCGTGGATGAACGGGTCGTAAAGGGCCTCTCCTGCCTGTCATTCTGCCCTCGCCCGCTTTCTCCTCGCGCCTCGTCCGTTCATCCCCACGACATAGTTGTTCCGCAGGGGAGGGGATCATGCCCAAGCGCGCCTTTACGTTGATCGAACTCCTGATCGTCGTCGCCATCATCGCCATTCTGGCGGCCATCGCCGTGCCCAATTTTCTCACCGCGCAGATTCGCGCCAAGATCGCCCGCGTCGAATCTGACTTCCATACCTTCTTTCTGGCCGTCGAGTCGTATCGCATCGACAACAACCTCGGCAAGCTGACCGACCTGGAGGCGGCGCTGCATTTTCACACCGCCAACCAGCATAGCCGCCTGACCACTCCCGTCGCCTACATGAGCCACCAGCTGGTGGACCCCTTCGCGCGTTATCCCGAGCCGGTTTACGATTGCGGCTCCGGGGTCACCAACTGGGCCAACTACATGTTCGGGTTGTACCACTTCGAGCCTTTGGGCAATTCGATCTACGGCTGGCCGCCGGCGGGCACGCAGCTGGCGGTCAAGATGATGCGCGCGGGCCGCCAATACATGACGCTCTCGATCGCCCCCGACCGCCGCCTGGACGCCGCCTGCGGCATCTACTACGACATCAGCAACGGCATCATGTCCTACGGCGACCTGATGGCCTGGGGCCCTATGTAACCCACTGGGACAGTCGCCGATTTCCGCCTGCAACTTCCCGACCGCGCCACCATTCCCCTTCGGAAATTGGCGCCTGTCCCTCCCCCCAATCGCGATTTCGCGGTCGGACAACCGGCAAAACCCAGTCCGCCTCCGCCCGCGCGACGCCGATGGCCCCATGACCACGAACCCACGACCGTCCCTCGTCTAACCAGCAACTCTCGTAGTTGTAGGTACTTAGGACGCGTTTTCGGGTCAGGGCGCTCCGGTGCGCCGGGGTTACCAACAGTGCCCGGCTCGCGTTAACAACTTGGTACGGGAGTTGCTCTGAGTCCTCCGGCAAACTCCCGGGAGGGAAGCATCGGCATGAGACAAGCACCGGGTGTCCTCGGCCGCAGATTCGGCGAACTGCTCGTCGACGTGGGACTGGTCCAGCAGGACGACGTCAACCGCGCCCTCGTCGAGCAGGAGAAGAGCGGCCGCAGCCTGGACGAAATCCTCATCTCCAACGGCGTCCTCACCGAGGACGCCCTGCTCTCCCGCGTCTCCGAGTATCTGGGCATCCCCAGCGTGGACGTCACCAAGCTGTCGCCCGAGCCCGAAGCCCTGCGCGCCGTGCCGGTGCAATTGTCCCTCCGCTATCACGTTCTTCCGCTCGCCATCAGCGACGGCACGCTGCGCGTCGCTACCGCCGATCCCCTCAATTACACCGCCTTCGACGACCTCCGCCTCGTCACCAAACTCGAGATCGAGCCTGTCCTGGCCGTCTCCGCCGACATCCGCGACTGCCTCAAGCGCCACTTCGGCATCGGCGCCGACACCATCGACCAACTCATGCGCGAGTCCGGCGCCCGCGACCAAAAAGAGGAGATCGAGGGCGAGGACCTCACCGAAGACGCCACCATCATCCGCTTCGTCAACCAGATCATCACCGAGGCCATCAACGACCGCGCCACCGACATCCACATCGAGCCCTTCGAGGAGGAGCTGCGCATCCGTTACCGCATCGACGGCATCCTCTACGAGTCGCCCGTGCCCCCCAGCATCCGCCACTACCAGAGCGCGGTCATCTCCCGCGTCAAGATCATGGCGGACATGAACATCGCCGAAAAACGCCTCCCCCAGGACGGCCGCATCAACTTCAAACTGGGCGGCCACGAGTACGACCTCCGCGTCTCCACCGTCCCCACCCCCTACGACGAAAGCCTCGTCCTCCGCATCCTCAACCGTTCCAGCTCCATCATGCAACTGGAGGAACTCGGCTTTGAGGGCGACGCCCTCGCCCTCTTCAAACGCATGATCGACCGCCCCCACGGCATCATCCTCGTCACCGGCCCCACCGGCTCCGGCAAGACCACCACCCTCTACGCCGCCCTGGACAAGCTCAACTCGGTCGAGCGCAAGATCATCACCATCGAGGACCCCATCGAGTACCAGATGCACGGCATCACCCAGATTCAGGTGCTGCCCAAGATCGGACTGACCTTCGCCAACGTCCTGCGCTCGCTCCTGCGCCAGGACCCCGACGTGATGCTCGTGGGCGAAACCCGCGACCACGAAACGGCCGAGATCACCATTCGCACCGCCCTCACCGGCCACCTGGTGTTTACCACCCTGCACACCAACGACGCCGCCGGCGCCGTCAGCCGCCTTCTGGACATGGGCGTCGAGCCGTTTCTCGTCGCCAGCTCGGTCATCGGCATCATCGCCCAGCGCCTGGTGCGCCGCATCTGCCCCGACTGCAAGGAAGTCTACCGGCCCGACAAGGCCGACCTCATGGCCCTCAACATGCCCCGCGAGCAGTGGGAGGGCGTCACCCTCTGCAAGGGCCGCGGCTGCGAGTCCTGCAAGTACCTCGGCTACAAGGGCCGCATCGCCATTTACGAGATCATCCCCATGACCGACCGCCTGCGCGAGATGACGGTCGCCAAGTGCAGCGCCGCCGAAATCAAAAAACAGGCCATCGCCAACGGCATGGTCACCCTGCGCCAGTACGGCTGGCGCAAAGCCAAGGAGGGCGTCACTACCTTGGAGGAAGTCATGCGCGTCACCCAGGAGGATTCCTTCGAGGACGTCGAAATCTTCGACAACGTCCTGCCCGACGAAGGAGGCTCCTTCCGCGCCGTCGGCGACTGACGCCCGTAGTTGCGCAGCGTGCTGCGCCTGTCCCCCGGCGTAGCACAGACCTCCGGGTCGGTGAGCGCAGCAGAGAGAGATTACGATCAAGAGCAAGATCGAGAATTAAGAGAGAGAACAAGAGCAGCCACCCATGCTTTACGAATATAAAGCCCGCAAAACCAGCGGCGAAACCGTCGAAGGCACCCTTGAGGCCGACAACCGCCGCCTCGTCATCAGCCGCCTGCAAAGCATGAACCTCTACCCCATCCGGGTCGAGGAGAAGGGCGGGCGAGGGCTCGCCCAGGAAGTCTCCCTGCAGACCTTCAAGCGCGTCTCCCAAAGCGACATCGCCACCTTCACCCGCCAGATGAGCGACCTTCTGCGCGCCGGCCTGCCGCTCGTCCGCGCCCTCTCGGTACTTGAAAAGCAGTGCGGCAACCTCAAGTTCCGCCGCATCCTCACTACCCTCCGCGCCGACGTGCAGGGCGGCCTCCGCCTCTCCGACGCCCTCGCCAAGCACCCCAGAATCTTCCCCGACCTCTACAGCAACATGGTCCGCGCCGGCGAAATGGGCGGCATGTTGGACCAGGTCATGGAACGCCTCGCCGACTTCCAGGAAGCCGAGCGCGAGATGAAAAGCAAGATCATCGCCGCCATGTTCTATCCCGCCATCATGGTCGTCCTGGGAACCGGCGTCGTCCTCGTGCTCGTCGCCTTCGTCATCCCCAACTTCGTCACCATGTTCGCCGAACTCGACCAGGAACTGCCCTACGCCACCCAGATGCTCGTGCTCGTCTCCCACGCCCTCACCGGCTACTGGTGGTTGATCCTGGGAACCCTTGCGCTGCTGGTATTCGGATACGTGCGCGTGGTCTCCACCCGCGAGGGCAAGACGCAGCGCGACCGCATCGTGATGAAGATACCCGTGCTGGGGGACCTCCTCATCAAGCGCGAGGTGGCCAAGTTCGGACGCACCCTGGGCACCCTCCTCACCAACGGCGTGCCCATCCTCAAGGCGCTGGAGATCGTCGAGTCCGTCTCCTCCAACCTCCACATCGCCCGCGTGATCGCCAACGTCAGAAACAACATCCGCGAGGGCGAGCGCCTCTCCGACCGCCTCGGCGAGGGCGGCCTCTTCCCCGACGTCGCCGTCAACATGGTCGCCGTCGGCGAGGAGACCGGCCGCCTCGAAGAGACCCTCGTGCGCATGGCCGAGTCCTACGAAACCGAGACCGACCGCACCCTCAAGGTCCTCACCTCCCTCATCGAGCCGCTCATGATCATCGTCATGGGCGCCGCCGTCGGCTGCATTGTCTACGCCATGGTCATCCCCATCTTCCAGCTCACGAGCAAACTATGACGACAACCACCCGCCGCAAGGCGCGAAAGGAGTGATTTGCGATGCGCAGAACATCCATGACACGGAGAGCCGGCTTCACGCTGGTCGAACTCATCCTGGTCGTCACCATCCTCGGCATCATGGCCGGGGTGGTGGCCCTCAACGTCCGCGGCTCCGGCCAGAAGGCCCGCGTCAACGCCGCCAAAACCCAGATCAAGACTTTCGAGACCGCCCTGGAGACCTTTGACATCCACATGGGCCGCTATCCTACCGCCGACGAGGGGCTGAAGGCCCTGGTCGAAAACCTCGACGGCAGCCCCGACTGGGCCGGCCCCTATCTGCGCAGCCGCGAGGTCCCCAAGGACCCCTGGAAACGCGATTACATCTATAACCCCGATGGTACCCGCGGCATCGACTTCGACGTCTACTCCGTCGGACCCGACGGCCAGGACGGAACCGAGGACGACATCGGCAACTGGACCGAAGACGCACAGTAGGGTGCGCACCGCGCACCGTCGTGAGTGCGCCGTAGAGCGCCACAGGCATTCCTGCCTGTGATGAAGATGAACAGGTCAAGCTAGAAAGGAGCGTCGCCCCGTGCACAAAAACCCTTGCGCCGGCTTCACGCTGGTCGAACTCATCCTGGTCGTCGCCATCCTGGGCATCCTGACCTCGGTCGTGGCGATCAACTACACCGACGGCGCCGGCCGCGCCAAGCGCCACGCCGCCCAGACGCAAATCCGCAACCTGGAGGTCGCCCTCTCCGCCTTCAACGTGCACATGGGCCGCTATCCCTCCTCTGAGGAGGGACTGGCCGCGCTGGTCGACAATCTCGACGGCAGCCAGGACTGGGCCGGTCCCTACCTCATGAGCCGCCAGGTCCCCGTCGATCCCTGGCGCCACGCCTACGTGTACGATCCCCAAGGGCAGCGCGGCGTCGCCTACGACCTCTTCTCCCCCGGTCCCGACGGGCAGGAGGGAACCGACGACGACATCGGCAACTGGCCGCCCCAACTGGCCCAAAGGTAACTGACCATGCAGGCAAAGCGCGGTTTCACCCTGGCCGAAGTCATCATCGTGGTGGTCATCATGGCCATCATCGTGTCCGTGACTGCGCCCGCCTTCGTGGGCTCCCTGCAGAAATATCAGATGAACCAGGCCGGCTCCGACCTCCTCATGCTCCTGCGCTACGCGCGCCAGCGCGCGGTCGTCACCCAGGAGCCGCGCCGCGTCGGCATCGACCTGGACCGCGGCTCCTACTGGATCTGGGACCGCGACCTCGTGGATCGAAAAGACAAGTACCGCGCCCGCGACGACCGCCGCAAGTGGGAGAAAAAGCATCTCAACCACGTCCCCGAGGGCTACGCCATCCGCGCCGTTTACAAAACCTTCAGCGACGACATGTACACCAACGGCATCGTCGAGATTTTCTTCTATCCCGACGGTACCGCCGAAGGCGCCCGCGTCGCCCTGGATCGCCTGGCTACCGACAAGCATCCCGCCCTCCGCTCGGGCGTCAAGGTCGAGAACTTCAACTCCAACCCCCGCTACATGGACGCGGATGAACTCAACCAGACCTTCGGAGGAGTATGACGTAGCGCCGGCGTCGCACCGCCGGACGCGCAGCAAGTATTACGCTGACGTCGATTGAGCAGCACATGGACAAACGAGCCTTGATAGCCTTGATGATCGCCGGCGGCGTGCTGGTCCTCGTGGTGTTGCTGTTGGCAAGCCCCAAGGGCACGGGGCCGGCCCCCCAGCTCCGCCCCGCCGCCCCCGACTCCCCCCTCACCCTGCGCCCCGCCGTCTGGGAACCCGAACCGACCGGCCGCCCCACCCCCTTCTTCGACCGCCCCGAGACGGCCCGCTTCGTCCCCGACGCCACCACCGCCCGCCGCGAACTGGACCACTACACCGGCGGCATCGCCTTCCTCGCTCCCGTCGAGGATGAATCCACCCGTTACGCCCTCCTGCAAACCAAGGAGGTCTACGGTCTCTTGCTACTCGCCGAAGGCGAAAAGTTCGCCCCCGACACCTACATCAAGAGCATCGAGCGCGACCGCCTCATCATGGAGCATCACGGCGTCGAGAAAGCCCTACCGCGCCGCTACAAGCCCTACGACCCCAAGGGCACCTACTTCGACCCCGACACGCGCATGGACCCCGAGGAGCGGGCCAGGAAACTGGACGAGTACCGCGAGAAGGTGCTGCCCACGCTGGGCCGGCCCGCCCTCATCATGCGCGAGCTCGACCGCATCCGCGCCTCCGACCGCTATCGCATCGACGGCGGCTCCGGCCCCGGACCCGCCGCCCGCCTCCCCTTCGCCTTCCCCGAGGACGACGTCTGGTACGCCCTCTACGCCATCGCCCACGCCTGGGGCGTCGTGATTGACGTGTCCCGCCCCGTCGACGGCGCGTGCGCCATCCCCGAACGCGAGTACACGCTGCCCGAAGTCCTCTCTCAAGTGGACGCCCAGTGTCCTACCGACAGCCGCATCGAGGGCCGAAGCGTCTACGTCGAGTATCGCCCCCGCGCCCTCTCCGCCAAGCAGGGCGGGATCACCATCCATCCCGTCCTGCGCGACCGCATCGAGCGCTTCTACTCGCCCGGCAGCACGATCGACTTCCTCCTGCCGCGCCTGGCCGAGCAACTCAAGTTGCGCCTCGAGCTCTCCCCCGACGTGCACGGCGCGGTCCGCCTCAATCTCCGCAACACGACCGGCCTGGAAATCCTGGAGATGATGCTGCCGCAGGTGGGCGCCTGCTATTACATCAAGGACGGCACGCTCTACGTCGAGCCGGCTCCCGCCGCGGAGGCGCCCCGATGAATCGGCGCGCGCGCGGCTTCATGCTGGCGGAAGTCCTCATCGCCATGACCATCCTGGCGACCGGCGTCACCGTCCTGCTCATGTCCATCATCAACTCCGTCAACCTCTCCCGCGACACCCGCGACCGCAGTACCGCCGTCTTCCTGGCCGAACGCATCATGTGGCGCCTCGAGGAGGCTACCGACCTCGCCGACAACAAGGACGTCCCCGATCGCGAGGCGGGCGACTTCGAACTGCCCCAGTTCTCCCGCTTCCGCTGGGAGTCGGAAAAGAAGGAAAACAGGAAAACCGCCAGCTACGAATTGCGCGTCACCGTCTACTGGGTCCGCAGCGACCGCGATAAAGCAGAAAAAAGCCTCTCGCTCTATTCCCAGAGCATGATGCCCCGCGTCACGGTGGGAAGGAAATGACCATGCGACCGCGCAACGGCTTCACCCTGGTCGAGCTGCTCATCGCCTCCTTCATCGCGGCGCTCACCCTCTCCACTATTTTCCTGACGCTGAACGCCTCCATCCGCACCTTCCACGCGGGCGAGAAGAGCATGGACCTCTACCAGAGCGCCCGCACCGGCATGGAGCGGCTGGCCGCCGAGGTCCGCCTGGCCATCAATCCCGAGGGCTTCTGGAAGCGCCGCCGCAACCCCGGCGCCGGCGCCTCGACCACTACCCTCGCCGAACTCGTCTCCCGCCGCGACCTCCCCGGCGAAGTCGACCTGGAGGCCAATACCATCACCTTTAAGGGCTCCCGCGCCAACATGAGCTTCGTCCAGATCGAGGCCGACAGCCGCCTCTCGCCCAGCTACGACCTGCGCGAGTATGAGTTCAAAGTCAACGACGACCACCAACTGGTCAAGATCAGTACCCGCAGCGTCCTCGCCGACCAGATGGCCGCCTGGCGCGCCATGCGTTTCCCCGACGAGGAGGAGAGCTACTACGCCGCCTTCATCGCCGACGCCCAGTACGGCGTCGAGCCGCGCGAGTACGTCCTCACCGACCGCGTCACCGCCCTCCACCTCCGCTACTGGGACGGCGAAAAGTGGCGCGACAGCTGGGACTCCGAGGAGATCATCACTCCCGAGGGCGTGGCCGCCGAGGAGATTCCCTACGCCCCCGGCGAGCGTCCCGTCCGACTCGGCCTGCCCCTCGCGGTCGAAATCGTCCTCACCTTCGAGGGCGACAAGTCCTTCTACACCGTCTCCGACGTCCCCGCCAGCCTCCTCAACCTCATCCCCCACGAGAAGACCGGCAAGGTCATCTCCCGCGGCGGCGGCCGCTATCTGCGCGACCGCCATCGCCGCGGCTCCGGCGTGGTCCTCCCCTCCATGGACATCGATCAGCCCGCCGCCGTCGATTTCTCCAACCTCCCCGGCGTGGGCCGCCTCATCCGTCAGCCCGACGACGGCCGCCGCAGCGAAACGAGGTACCGCTGATGCGCCCCCTCCCCCCCCCGCGCTCCGGCTCCGCCCTCATCATCGTCCTCTGGGTCATGGTCGTGCTCTCCAGCATCGCCCTCGCCCTCGCCTACCACACCCGCCTCGACGTCAAGATGGCCGGCTACCAGGTGCAACGCCAACAAGCCCGCAGCCTCGCCCGCGCCGGCCTCACCCGCGCCCTCGTCATCCTCCGCGACGACCTCCTCAAGGACAACGACCTCCTGGACAAGACCGACGACGACCTCGTCCCCGTCGATAACGAGGACAAGGGCTTCAAGTACGACGCCTACGCCGAAGGCTGGGGCAACAACCCCGACCTCCTCACCGACGTCGAGTACGGCGACGGCGCCTTCACCGTCCAAATCGAGGACCTCTCCGACAAGCTCAACCTCAACGCCGCCTGGGTCACCGTCGAAATCCTCTCCCGTCTCCTCCAGCAACTCGGCAACAGCGAGGAGGACTCCCAGAAACTCGCCGCCCTCATCGTCGACTGGCGCGATCCCGACCCCAACGCCTCCGATGCCGGCGACCATCGCCGCGGCGACAACAGCACCGAGGACGCCTACTGGAACCCCGACCAGGACCCCCGCGACATCGAGGCCGGCGGACCTCAGTTCGTCCTCAAGAACGCCTTCTTCGACAGCATGGAGGAAGTCCTCCTCCTCCTGGACAAACTCCAGCTCCCCCACTCCATCCTCTACGGCGAGGACTCCAACCGCAACGGCAAACTCGACCCCAACGAGGACGACGGCGACGAGACGCCCCCCGGCGACAACGCCGACGGCGAACTCCAGCGCGGCATGATGGACTACTGCACCGTCATGGGCGCCGGCATGGTCAACCTCAACACCATCAAGAAAGAGTGCCTGGAGGCCATGCTCTTCCCCTTCCTTGGAGACAGCGCCGAGCACGTGGCCGAAAATATCGACGAGTACCGCCGCGGCAACGACGGCGACTTCGGGACCGACGACGACCGCTTCTTCCGCGAAATCAACAACAACGACAACGACGACATGGACCTCCTCAACATCACCGGCGTCGATCCCCAGGTCGCCGCCAACCTCAAGCGCATGGGCAATGTCTCCTCCCCGCGCTTCCTCATCCGTTCCACCGGCATGGTCCGCGACGTCAGATACACCATTACCGCCGTCGTGGGGCGGTCGTTCCTGCCCGAGGAGCAACTCGGACGCGACCCCCTCGATCAGACCAAGGTCGTCGACCTCGACGCCCTCTCACTCCGCGAAAAGGAGCAGGTACGATTCATATTCGAGCGCTACGAGGATCATTGATGCGACGCGGAAAACGCTACGCAACCGCCATCGACCTGGGACACGCGCAGGTGAAAGTCGCCACGCTCGCGCGCACCCCCGCGGGTACGGTGGAACTCGTCAAGGCTACCCGCGTCGACGTCCCCCGGCCCGTCGCCGGCCAGAACGCCGAGGACCTCTCCGCCCGCCAAACCGCCGCACTGCGCGAGGCCCTGCGCCTGCACGGCGGCGTCTCCGGCCTTTTCGTCTCCGCCCTCCCAAGACACCTCGTCGCCGCACGCCGCCTCGTCCTCCCCTCCGTCCATCGCGACGAGATCGCCGACATGGTCCCCATCGAGGCCGAGCGCCAGATGCCCTTCGGCCCCGGCGAAGCCGAGATCAGCTTCCAGGTCATCGACCAGGTCGGCGACGCCGAATCGCATCTCATGCTCGTCGGCGCCGCCGAACGTGAACTCGTCGCCCACATGGCCCTTCTGGAAGGCGCCGGCCAGGAACCCGACGTCATCGACGTCTCCTCCTTCGGAACCGGCAGCGCCTACCTCTCCACCGTCGCCGAAAACGAAACCGTCGCCGTCGTCAACCTGGGCCGCCAGGTGACGGAAATCTCCATCCTGCGCGCCGGCCGCGTGGTCGAGTCCCGCTCCAGCTTCTTCGGCGAACAGAAACTCCTGGCGGCAGCCGCGCCGGTCGGCCCGTCCGCGCCCGCCGGCGACCGCCTCCAGCTCGACGCTCCCACACCCTCTCCCACCGGCCTCGCCGAGTGGGCCGAGCAACTCGCCCGCGAACTCCGCCGCGGCTTCACCGCCTTCCAGCACGAGTCCTACGGCTCCCCCATCCATCGTGTCATCTTCTGCGGCGGCCTGGCCCACAACGCAGAGGCCATCTCCCACCTCTCCGCCGCCCTCGCCCTGCCCGCGCGCGTCGAGCCGCCGCCTCCCAGCCTCTTCGCCCTCGCCGACCCCGCCAAGGCCCCCGGCCCCGAATTCGCGACCGCCCTCGGCCTGGCCCTGCGCGGCCTCTACTACCAACCCGGCTGCATCAACCTCATCCCCCGCAAGGTCGTCGCCGAGCACGTCCGCGTCCATCGCAAGCGCTTCCTCACCAACGCCGCCTGCCTCGCGCTCGCCCTCCTCTTCCTCGCCGCCGCCGCCGTCTCCGTCAAGTACGTCCGCCTGGACGCCCGCCGCGCCGAACTGGAGCAGCAACTCGCCGAGTGGGGCAGCGAAATCAAGTTCATCCAGGAAAGTGAGAAGTACTTCCGCGACCTCAACGAAGCCCTCGACAAGGACCATCCCGCCGTCGACGTCATCTTCGACATCCTCCGCCGCGTCCCCCGCCCCAGTACCGTCACCTCCATCGACTTCAAGAAACGCGACGTGGTCGTGGTCAAGGGCCAGGTCCATTCCCTCGAAGACGCCAGCGAGATCGTCAAAAAGTTGAAAGAGTCACCCCACTTCCGCCGCGAAGGCGTCGTCCCGGGACCCTCCCAGAACCGCTCCGGCCCCGCCATCCACCTGCCCATCTGGGAGTACGAGGTGCGTTGCGAACTGGCCTCCGCCGTCAAGAAGGACCAGCGCCGCCGCCCCGGCCGCACCGCCGCCCTGCCTACCTCCACCACCGGGAGGGGCGACCGTGGTTAACAATCCCCGCGAGAAACTGCTTCTCTCCCTCACCCTCGTCGCCGCCTTCTCCTTCCTTGGGACCTGGGTCTATCGCGACATCGCCGCCCGCTTCCAGATCATCGAGGATCAGATCGCCGAAATGGAACGCCGCCTGGACACCTACCGGCGCCTCGCCGAGGAACGCAAAACCAAGGAGGAGAAGTACCGCCAGGTCATGGCCGAGGTCAACCTAGGCACCGACAAGATCATCGTCGTCCAGGATCAACTCACGCAACTCCTCAACGAAAGCGGCATCAAACTCGAACGCGGCGTCATCCGCCCCGTCCCCGCCTCCGCCCGCAAGGACGAGCAGTTCGAGTCCATTACCTTCGCCGTCACCAACGTGCAGGCCAGTCTGGAACAATTGATGCGCTTCCTCTATCTTCTCAACGACCGCTCCACCGTGCTGGAGGTCAGCAGTATCGTCATCGAGGCCGATCCGCGCGACGACCAGGCCCCGCTGAAGGTCAGCGTGATGAACATCACGCGCCTCTCGCTGGCCGCCGGCGCCGCCGGCGCAAGGTCCCGGAGGTAATCCCATGAAATCCACCCAGGGCGAACGCCTGGTCTACATGATCCTCTCCAGCGCCATCGTGGCCCTGATGGTCTACCTGGTGCTGGAAATCCGTCCCAGCGCCGTCGAGGTCAATTCCGAGGCCGAACTGGCCGCCCGCGTCCGCGCCGAAACCGCCTTCGCCGGCGCCGTCACCTGGGCCAGCATTGAATCCGAACTCCTCCTCAATCCCATCCAGCGGCATGTGCTCGGACCCATCGTCACCCCCACGCCGGTTCCCACCAAGGCTCCCACGCCCACCAACACCCCCAAACCCCCGCCCTGGGCCGGCGACGCCTGGCAACTCCAGTTGTGCATGGGCAAGATCGCCAAGATTAAGAACGTCTACAAGCAGGACACCTACGTTAAATTGGGCCAGGTGTATGACGGCAACGTGCTGGTGAAGGAGATTCATCCCCCCGATCGCATCATCGTGCAGCACACGGAGGATCCGTCGCGCACGCGCGAGATCATCAAGGCCGCCCGCGGCGGGCCGTCCCTCGGCGGCCCCGGCGCCGCCGACCGCGCACCCCCGCCCCCGCAACCCGGCGCCCCAGGCTACCAGCCCCCGCCCGCGCAACCCGGCGCCGCCGCCCCCGAAGGCCCGTGACATGGCCCGACCAGCCTCGCCTTTGCACACAGCTGCGGCGACGGGTGGTACAGGCATTCCTGCCGGGGGCCGGGGCGCTCGGGCAGGCAGGCCCGCGCCGCCCTCAAGCAAGATTGAGAGCAAGAGCAAGTTTAAGTGTGAGATTAAGACGAAGATCGAAACCAAGACTATTGATCGCTGCACAACCAATGGAATCCCGCAACCTGCGTCCCATGGGTCCTATAGGTCCCATCGCCCTTCCGCGCGATGTTCCATTGCTTTTGCCGTCGTCAATAAGATCAAGAATACTAAACTGTGACAGAGAGTAGGACCCCATGACCATCTTCTTTTCGCACCCCGGCAGACTGGTTCTGCCCCTCTTCTTCCTCGCCTTCGCCCTCGCCTCCGGCTGGGGCCAGGCCAGCAAGCTGGATACCACCAAGGTCTCCGACTTCGTGGCGACCGGCGACTCCATCCAGGACGTCATGACCCTCCTCGGCCAGGACCTCAACCTGCGCATCGTCGTCAGCCCCCAGGTCAAGGGCAACGTCAACGCCAACCTGACCGGCGAAGTCACCCTCCGCGCCATCCTCGACACCATCCTGCCCCCCCTCGGCGCCACCTACATGGAGGAAAGCGGCATCATCCGCATCATGACCGAGACCGAGGCCGCCGCTCTGCGCCCCGGCGAGCAGATGGTCACCAAGACCTTCCGCCTCAAAAACCGCAAGGTCGAGGACATCAAACCCATCCTGGAGTCCTACAAAACCAACGAGGGCAAGATCACCCTCGACGTGGAGAACAACTCCGTCACCGTCACCGACACCGCCGCCGCCCTCGCCAAGATCGACGAACAGATTCAGATCATCGAGGGCGCCGAAATCGCCTCCCGCGTCTTCAAGATCGAGAACGCCGACATCAAGGAGGTCGAAACCCGCCTCAAGGAGGCCCTCTCCGGCGAACCCGAGATCATCCTCGACGAGCGCCTCCGCCTCATCGTCGTCCGCAGCACCCAGGACAACCTCGACAAGGCCGCCCAGATCATCGAGATCATCGACGCCGACCTGCCCCTGGCCGTCTTCCCCATCAACTTCCTCAAGCGCGACCAGGTCAACAACCTCATCGACATGATCCGCGAGATCGTCGGCGACGACCTCAAGAAACTCACCTACAACGAGGGCAACCGCCGCATGATCGTCGAGGCGCCTCCCAACAAACTCAAGAAAATCCGCCAGATCATCGACGCCATCGACATCCCCACCGGCCAGGTCTTCATCGTCTGCGAAATCATCGAGGTCGGCGCCAACGACGAGTTCCAGTTCGGCGTCGACTGGGCCATCGGCGACGACGTCGGCAAGGCCGGCCTCTCCGGCGCCGCCACCGACGCCCTCCCCATTAAGAACGTCTACGGCGGCTCCGGCGACCTCGTCCAGCTCGGCACGACCGGCTTCGATCTCTTCTTCCTGAAGCCCGAGCAGTATCTCCTCACCATCAAGGCGCTCAAGTCCCGCAGCGACACCCGCACCATCTCCTCCCCCCGCCTGCTCGTCCGCGACGACGGCGAGGCCCTCTTCAACGACGGCGGCTCCGAACCCGTCGCCACCTTCCAGACCAGCGGCTACGGCTACAACCCCAACGATCCCAACTACGCCTACGGCGGCTACGCCAACGTGCGCGACAAGGTCGTCGGCCTCCAGCTCGAGCTGACCGACGTCCACGTCTCCGAGAACGGCTACGTCGAACTCACCATCAACCTCAACGACGAGCAGGTCCTCCAGCGCATCGACGTCGGCAACAACCAGACCGGCGTGCGTACCACCCGCATCGAGATCGACACCGAACTCGTCCTCAAGAACCACCATACCGCCGTCATGGGCGGCGTGTTGCGCCGGCGCAAGAGCATCGACCGCAAGGGCGTCCCCTTTCTTTCCGAAATCCCCCTCCTCGGCTTTCTCGGCCGCAGTACCGGCCGCCAGGAGGACCAGCGCCGCCTCCTGCTCTTCGTCACGCCTCACATCATCAACATCGAGAATCCCTTCGACATGAATCTCTCCACCGACCGCGACCTCCTCAAGTTCTACCAGGACCAGAAGATCGTGGACTTCCGCGAGGAGGACGAGCTGATGAAAGAAGAGAAGCGGCGCCAGGAATTGCGCCGCGCCGGCATCGATCCCGACGCCGACCGGCCCGCCGCCGGCCGGCCGCTCGAGTCCGGCGGTCGCATCGCCATCCCCGTCGAAGAGAAACCCGAGGACGTGATGACCGTCGCGCCTCCCACCGAGGAGAAGAAGGAGTCCAGCGAAGAGCCGCAGGAGTCGCTCGCACCCGACGAGTCCGGGCGCGTCCTCAGTTTGCAGAAGCGCGTCACCGAGTCCGACGACGCCTGGGACCCGGGCGTGCGCCTGGGCGAGGTCGTCAGCGATAAAAAGGCGATTTTTTACACCTCGGAGGCCCGCCGCTTGCAGGCCTCCGTCGGCGACAAGGTGGGCCGCACCGCCCGCCTCGTCGGCGTCGACCCGGAGACCAACCGCGCCGTGCTGGAAAACCTGACTACCCGCCAGCGCGCCGAACTCTCCGCCGAAGGCCGCTGACGCCCCGGCCGCCGACGGAAACATGTGGCCCTCCCGGAACAAGGGCATCGCCTTAAGTTGGGGAAAAATGAAAACCCGAGTCCTCGAATAGCAAGAAAATATTACGTCGGCCACATTTTACCGGGCATCCAAACGCCGTGGTTGCGCAGCGTGCTGCGCCTCCGCCCGACTTTCCCGGCCAGGCATTTCCTGGCCGCAGTAGTAACAAGGGGGGTTGGGGGGGACAATGCGCAATCGAATAGGACCTATTGGACAAAGGGGAAAAACACTGGCGGAGTGCGGGTGTTTTTCGTAGCATAGGCGCTCATGAGCGGCGTTCGGTTTTTCGTGCATACCCTCGGGTGCAAGGTGAACCAGTACGACGGCGAGGCGCTGCGTACCGAGTTCGTGCCGGCCCCATTTGTATCTTCGACCATCGAGCCGTTGGATGTGCACGTCATCAACACGTGTTCGGTGACAGCGGAGGCCGATCGCAAGTCGCGGCAGTTGATCCGCCGTGTGATCCGCCGGAATCCCGAAGCCTTCGTGGTCGTGGCCGGGTGTTACGCGACCGCCTGTCCGCGTGAGGCGGCGGCCATTCCGGGCGTGAGCTGCGTGCTCTCCAACGGCAGCCTGGCGCAGCAAAAGGCGGCGCTCGTCTCAGCGCTGGCGGAGCGCGGCTACGATCTCGCCCTCTTGACCGACCGCCAGGGCGGCCTTGTGCGCTTGGGCGAGCGTACCCGCGCCTTTGTCAAGATCGGCGACGGCTGCGACCAGTATTGCAGTTTCTGCCGTATTCCCTTCACGCGCGGCCGTCCCCGCAGCCGTCCGCCCGACGAGATCGTGCGCGAAGTCGCCGGCCTCGTGGCCCACGGCTATCGCGAAATCGTCCTCTGCGCCATCAAGATGGGCATATACGGCCGCGAGTTGGGAACGGACTTGGTCCAGCTCCTACGCCGGTTATTGGATGAAACCGGCATCGAGCGCATTCGACTCTCCAGTCTGGAGGCCAACGACGTGCCGCGTGCGCTGATCGAGCTGCTGGCCGGCGAACCGCGTCTCTGCCCCCACCTGCATCTCCCCCTTCAGAGCGGCAGCGACCGCATCCTGGCCCTCATGCAGCGCCCCTATGCACGCAGCGAGTATGACGCGGTAGTGCAATTCGCGCGGGAGATCGTGCCCGATTTCGTCGCCACCACCGACCTCATGGTGGGGTTTCCGGGCGAGACGGAGGCGGACTTTGCCGCCAGCCTCTCGGCGCTGGAGGAGCTGGAGTTCGGCAAGACGCATCTCTTCCGATACTCGGCGCGG
>JABTUV010000013.1 GCA_015075175.1 bacterium | reverse complement strand
GTACGCGTAGTCCTTGCGCTGATATTCATGATGCGGGTTGTAGCCCAGCACGCAGCCGTCGCGCTCGGGCAACTCCTCGTCGGCCAGTGCGATCACGTCGGCCATCATGGTCCCGTTCCCGTCGAAGAGGCGCCAGACCTGCTTCTTGGCGGGCAGCGTCTCCTTGGCGGGATTGTCGCTGACCTTCATGGCCGGCAGCAGGTGTCCGTTGCGCTCGACGGCGGCCAGTTTATAAACGCCGCCCAGGGCGGAATCGTGGCCGCCGGTGACCAGCCGCGTGCCTACGCCCCACACGTCGATGCGCGCGCCTTGCGACAAGAGATCGTGGATGATCCACTCGTCCAGATCGCCGGAGGCGACGATGCGGGTGGAGGTGAAACCGGCCGCGTCCAACATGCGCCGCGCCTCGATGGAGAGATAGGCCAGGTCACCGCTGTCCAGACGAATGCCGTAGAGGTCATGCCCCCTCGCGCGCAACTCACGGCCCACGGTGATGGCGTTGGGCACGCCGCTGCCCAGCGTGTCGTAGGTATCCACGAGGAGAATGCAGCTGTCGGGATAGCTTTCGGCATAGGCGCGGAAGGCGGAGAGTTCGTCGGGGAAGGCCATCACCCAGGAGTGGGCGTGGGTCCCACGCACGGGGATGTTGAGGCGCGCGCCCGCGAAGGTGTTGGAAGTCGCCGCAACTCCGCCGATGTAGGCGGCGCGCGTGGCCGAGAAACTGCCGTCCGGTCCCTGCGCGCGCCGCAGGCCGAACTCGACGACCTTGTCGTAACCCGCCTCCTGCACTACCCGCGCGGCCTTGCTGGCGATGAGCGTGGAGAAGTTGATGAGGTTCAGCAGCGCGCTTTCCACCAATTGCGCCTCCAGGAGCGTCCCCTCCAGCCGCAAGAGCGGCTCGTAGGCGAAGGCGGGCGTCCCCTCGGGCAGGGCGTAAACGTCGCCGGTGAAGCGAAAGTCCGCCAGGCGGTCGACGAAGCCGGGTGGAAACAGCCCCAGCTCGGAGAGGTACTCGAGTTCGTCCGGCTCGAAGTGGAGATCCGAGAGGAACCGTAGCGCGTCCTGCAGGCCCGCGACCACCGCGTAGCCGCCGTCGTGCGGAATCCGCCGGAAGAAGAGGTCGAACACGGCGCGTCGTTCCGCCACGCCGCTGCGAAAGAAGCCTCCCATCATGGTCAGCTCGTAGAGGTCCGTCCACAACGGGCAGGCCTGCATCAGACGATTCATATTATCTCACTCGTATCCGTTTCTTTGTTCTTGTTCTTAATCTTAATCTTAATCTTAATCTTGCTCTTACTCTTACTCTTGCTCTTACTCTTGCTCTTACTCTTGCTCTTAATCTTACTGTTGATCTTGATCTTAATCCAACTTCTTGCGTGCTTCCTGATCCGCCTCAGGGCAGAGCATTGCCTTCGCGTGGACACGTCAGGTACTACGTCGGCCACATTTTGCCTGGCATCGAGCCGCCGTAGTTGCGCAGCGCCTTGCCCCGAGTAGGCCGGAGGCCGTATCGAGGGGTGCTGCGCCTGCGCCCATCCCGCCAAGCCAGATATTCCCTGGCCGCCATAGTAAAACCATTGCAACAGCGGCAACGCAGACGGCTGGGATCGCGGCGGACGGAGGCGTGGTTGAGCAGCAAGTAACACCGGCAGCGGCGGTTTCAGATTAAGAGCAAGATTAAGATTAACAGATTAAGAGCAAGATTAAAATTAAGATTAAGATTAAGAGTAAGATTAAGATTAAGATTCCGAGGCGGAGCGGGAGCTTGCCGCCGGAACGCCCACCAGCGACACCACCAGAATCGCCGCCAGGATCAGCGAGGCGCCGGTCGCCTGAAGGTGGGTGAAAAACTCGCGGTACACGAACGCCGAAACGAAGAGCGCAAAGACCGGCTCCAGGGCCAGCAGCAGCGCCGTCTCCGCGGCGGGCACGATCTGCTGCGCCCAAGTTTGCACCGCGTAGGCCAGGACGGTCGCAAACAGCGCGGTGAAAGCAATCGTCATCCACACGAAGTTCACGCTCGGGACGTGGAATCCCTCCCGCCACAGCATCACCGCCCCCGACAGCACCAGAACCGTCACGAGTTGCACGATGAAGAGCTGGCGATAGTCCGCCAGTCGTCCCGCCTCCTCCAGCGCCACGATCTGGCCGGCGAAACCCAGCGCGCAGAGAAGCGTGTAGAGATCGCCGCGCGACAGGCTGTCGGTTCCGGGGTTGGTGATGAAAAAGAGTCCCACCGCCGCCATGCCCGCGGCCAGCACGATGTGCGTCTCCAGCGGCCGGTCCAGCGTCAACCACGCCAAGTAGGGGACCATCAAAACAAACAGGCCGGTAAGAAACGCGGAGCGGGCGGCGGGAATGGTCATAAGCCCCAGGGTCTGGCCGGCGAAGCCCACGAAGAGAAATCCGCCGCAGACAAAGCCCGCCCAGGCGGTGCGCGGCGTGATTCCCTTTAAAGCCGGGAAGTAATAAGCCGTTCCGAACACCGAGGCTAAAAGAAAACGCCAGAAGAGAAAGGCGAAGGGGGGAAAGGCATAGCCGGAGACGGTGCTGCGCACGATGCCGAAGGTGGTCGCCCAGACCAGGGCGATGAGGACCAGGGAGACGCCGCCCCAGAAGACGCGCGCGCCCTCGGGACTGCGGCTCATCGCCGCTCCCGGAGGGTCGAGTACCAGGCCAGAAGCCCCGGTCGCTCGGCGTTTTCGCGTTCGCTGGTGATCAGATGGCCGCGGGCGCGCACGACCTTTGCGAAGCGGTCGGCGCTGGCGTAGGCCGCGGTGTCGGGAACGCCCGCCCAGAAAAGGGGACGCGGCGCCAGCAGACACGCCAGGTCCGGCAGGTCGCAGACTTGCAGGATGCCGGTACAGACCGGCGTCGTGCGCCCCTCGGTATAGGTCGGACCGACGTCCGTGCCGGCCACGCCCTCCAGCTCCTCGTCCAGGGCGCCGGCCAAGAGGGCGGGCACGGCCCCGTCGCCGATGCCCATCACCACGATGCGCCGCCGGTCGAACTCGCCGGTCGTGCGCAGGCTGCGCGCCAGTTCCAGTACGTCGTGCGCGGCCACGGCTGCCGGCGGACGCCCCACGAGGGTCCCATAGGCGCGCGGCCAGGCGGGATGGGTCGAAAGTTCGCCCCAGTAGCGCACGTCCGGGATGAGTATCCCCGCGCCCGCAGCCAATAGTCCCCGCCACAACTTCTCCTCTTCCGCAAAGACCACTTCCTTGCCGCGCCCGTCCACGAGGATCACCAGCGACCGCGCGGACGCTCCGCCCAGCGCGGTGATGAGCAGCGCGGGCACGGTGATCTCGGGTTCGGTGGAGACGTGCACGACGCGCAGGCGACAGTCGCCCGAGACGTCCTCGTGCACGGTCGCCGGCGGGGAGGCGCGGCGCGTGGGAGCGGGTTCATGCAGGAAGCGGCGCAGATGCTCGAGCAGGTTGTGCTGCAGGCGCGCGGCGTCGGCGCGGTCGCGCGGCTCCGCCAGCCGCTTGCCCAGCCGCGCCGCAAACTCCGCCTCCAGCCGGTCCACGCGCTCCTGGCAGGTGGGAACCTCCGGCAGCATGGCCGCCATCTCGCGCGGCGACAGCTCGGGCAGCGAGTCCGGTTCGACCACCGACGCCAGTCCGCCGCCCATGAAATGTTGATTGAAGAAGGCGTACATGCGCTCGCGCCAGGGCTTGGGGTAGCCGTGGGGTTCGCTGTACTGCGCGTTCTCGACCGCGCCCTCCGCGCCGTGCCAGCCGTACACCTTGCGCACGTCCGGCAGCCCCTCCGTCTCCCAGCGCGCCGTCCAGTCCTGTTGGTTGGAGATGAAGAGCAGCGGCCGGGGCGCGAAGGCCGCCGCCATCTCCGGCTCGTCCGTGACCGCAAGCAGCCCCGGAATCCAGTTACAGTTGCAGTGGACCCAGGTGCGTCCGGTCATAATCTCCTTCATATAGCTGGAGTAGACGGCGGGCACGGCCGCGTCCAACCTGTCGTCGATACACATGAGGAAGTGGGTCTGCTGGCCGCCGCCGGAGGCGCCGGTGCAACCCAGGCGCGCCTGGTTCACGTCGGGACGGCTGCACAGATAGTCCAGCGCGCGCAGATTGTTCCAGGTCATGCCGGTCAGGGGGGAAATGCCCCAGGGCAGGCTCTCGGGATGGGTGCTCTTGACCGACAGGCCGATGTAGCCCTGCTTGGCGAGGGCGATGCAGCGGCGTTGCACCTCGGGCGCGGCCGTGCCCAGCGCGAAGTGGCCGTGCGGGTGCAGGATGGCCGGATAGGGCGCCGATCCGCCTTGGGCAGATAGAGATAACCGTGGGCATACACGCCCTGCCAGGTCTGCCAGGCCAGCGCCTGCACGCTGAAATCAGGATAGTCGCGCTTGCCGCCCCAGCGCACGTCCAGCGGCAGGAGATCGCCGGGTTGGTCCTTCGTGTAGGGAAAAGGCGAGAGTCCCAGACAGGCCAGGACCTGGCGGCGCAGCCTGGCGGCGCGCCCTCCACTGGGGAGGTCAGCGGCATGGATGGGTTGCGGGGCCGTCACGCGCGCCAGCCAGGCGTCGTCATTGGCCTGGACCGTGTGCTCCCTGCGTGGTCTCGTCCAACATGCGGGCGAACCGCGCCACCGACCGGGGAACGCCCGGTAGAAGCGATCGTCCAGCATTCCCTCGTAGGGTTGATGGTCGCCGATGTTGTTGCCGAAACAGAGCCGGGCGGCGTGCCGGTAGTGCATCTCCACTTTCATCGCGCCGGAAATCTCGTCGTCCACCAGGAGAACCGCGCAGCTGCGCCGGTCAAGTACGCCTGCACGTGATGCCAGCGGCCGTCGTTGACGGAAGCTGGGTTGATGCGCTGGCTGTCCCAGGTCCACGATTCGAACTAGATGGCCGGGAATGCGCCCGCGCGAGTTGCGGCCGGCCAGAACGAAACTCCAGTTGGGATTCTCGCCCGGATTGCGCCATGATGACGGTGGCGATGGTCTCAGGCGTCTGCGAGGTTTTCAGCCAGAAGTCGAGGGTGAAGTCGTCGCGGCGGGAGAAGGTCCAGCGCGACTGGCTGCCGTAGTTGGCGACCGAGGTGCGGCCGTTGAAGATCGCGGCCCGGCCCACGTGGCCGCTTCGTAGCGGATGTCCACGCCCTGGCCGGATGGTAGCGGTCGCGGTCGTCCACGTTCCCCTCGAATTCCCAGGCGATGAGGGAGTGAGGTCGTCTTGCGCCTGAACGAATGTCGGGAAGAGCATCATCAACGCGCCCAAGGCGATGCCGGCGATTCTCATGTTGCACCTCGTCCCTGTCGGGAGCCGGATGACGGCGATGCTAGCCAGTTTGCCGGCGGCGTTCCAGCCCTTTGTCGGAGGAGGCGGAGGTGGGGACAGTCGCGGGTTTGGTGCAAGCCCACGAGAATCGGCGGCTGTCCCTATGCTGCGGACTGTGCGTGCGCTTGATCCCCACCCTGTTATGGGGCGAGTCAAGGCTGCATTAGGGAAGTCAACAGCATCCAGGCCGGCCCTTCGACTTCGCGCTTCGCGCTGCGCTCAGGGCCTTCGGTTTCTGTTTATTGTTACATCTGTGCTGTCCCGAAATCCCAAACCGACAGCCCTGAGCGAAGGCCGAAGGCCGAAGTCGAAGGGCGGCGTGCCCTACGGGAAGCCTGCGCGCCAACAGCTCCCTTGACCTTGCCCATGTGTTCCTGAATCATCATCGTCCATCCGGCAGCTGGGACGGACAGGGGAAAGCGGCATGGCGCCTCGCTTGCTCAATCATATCGCGGCGTTCCTGCCCGCGTGCGGCCCGCCGGTCCATGATGAAGCGCGCCCGCTGTCGCGCTCCATTCTCTTGCCGATGCTCCTGGCCATCCTGGCCTTTCATGTGTGCACCATCCGTTCCGGGCACGACTGGGGCGGCGACTTCAGCCAGTACCTCCAGCACGCCAAGAACCTGGTGGAGGGGCGGCCCTACGCGGCCACGTCGTACCGGCGCACCCCGGAAACCGCGCACCTCGGCCCCGCCTACTATCCCCCCGGCTTTCCGCTGCTTCTGGCGCCCATCTATCGCGTTTGGGGCCTCAACTTTTTCGCCATGAAGCTGCTGCTGGTCGGATTCCTGGTCGCATCGCTCGTACTGATCCATGAAACGTTCAAGACGCAACTTTCAACGCGGACGCAGACAGCGTTGATTCTCCTGGTGGGCCTCAATCCGCTTCTCTGGGACTTCAAGGACCAGCTTCTCTCCGACCTGCCCTTTCTCTTTTTCGTGTTTTTGGCGCTGCGCCTGATGCAGCGCGCGGTTCGCCCCGCCTCCCATCCCTTGCTCGGGATGTGGTTGGGCATCGCCATCGGGCTGGCCTACAGCACGCGCAGCGTGGGGCTTGCGTTGGCGCCGATCCTGCCGCTTTGCGAGTTCGTGGCGCGGCGGCGCCTCTCTCGCGCGTCCGTCTTGGCCCTGACCACGCTGGCCGTCTGGATCGCCGCGCAGGCCGCGCTCCTCCCCGGCGCGGGGGGCTATCTGTCGCTGTTTCGCCTCGATCCCGCGTCGGTTTGTCGCAACGTGGTCCATCTCGGCGTCGCCTATTCGGTATTCTGGGACAATGGGTACGTGCTCTGGGGACGCCTCCTCGTGTACTTCTGCGTGCTGCTGCTGGCGCTCGTGGGATACGCGCGACAGGCGCGGCGGCGGTGCGGACCCCTGGAACTCTACCCTCTGTTCTACCTCCTGCCGCTTTGCTTCTGGCCGTTTCCACAAGGGTATCGCTTGGTCATCCCGCTTTTTCCACTGGCGGTTGGTTACGGACTCATGGGTCTTGAAACGCTGTTGGCGCGACTGGACGGGCGGGGCCGGAAGGCCGTGATAGTCGCGGGCGTGGCGTTGTTGTTGGCAACGTATCTGGGAAAGTACGGGAGCCTGCCGTTCGGCGAAATCCCGGTCGGCATCGAGCGGCCCGCCGCGCGCGAGTTGTGGAGCCAACTGGCGACTTGGGGCGAAGATGCGGGGACGATCGTGTTCCGCAAGCCGCGCGTGATGGCGCTCCTGTCCGGCCTGCCACGGCCGGCTGGCGAAGGAGACCGACGACGCGGCGCTATTGAGGTATCTCTCGCGCGTGCGCGCAGGCGTGGTCGTGGTCGGAAGCGTCTTCGAGGAGGACGTGGCGCTTGATCCGGCCTTTCTCCAGCGGAACCAGGACCGATGGGAGCTGATTTTCGATAACGCGGAGTTTCAGGCCTATCGCATCAAGTCGTGACAATGCGGCAGTCTCCTGCCGGCCCGAACAACGCGCCATTTTTTCATCTATTGACGATTCACATCTTGCCGACGGCGCCCGTCCCGGCGGGCGGCCTGCGCCCACTTCTCCTTGCATGACGCGACGCGTGGCGACCGGTGACCTTTTCCGACTGGGCCGACACCGCCTCGTGTGCGGCGACTCCCGGACCCGGCCGTGCTGCGAGACGGCGGGAGAAGAAGAGTCGGCCTGCTCTTCGCCAGCCCTCCCTACTATAATCAGCGCGACTACTGCGGCTGGACCGACTACCCCGCCTACCTGGCGGGCATGGCGGCCACGCTGGCGCCCGCCCTCGCGCGGCTTTCCGCGGGCGGAGTTGCGGCATGGCTGGTCGGGCGCGGCTCGCGCGCGAGCACTGGACCACGTCGCCTACCATTCGCTTCTCCTGGAACAACAGGGCCTCTACTTCCGGGATGCCATCGCCTGGGTCGGAAGCCGCAGGCCAACCGCCAGCCGGCGTTCTGCCACATCCGCTGCAACGTTTCTACTTATCCGCGCCTTCCGCTGGGAGACTCTGCTTGTTTATCGCAAGCCCGGCCGCCTTTACCGGATGGACGGCGTCGAGCGGGACTGCATGGCGCAGTTCCACACGGACGTGTGGGAGATTCCCAAGGTGACGCGGCAGATGCGGCGGCTGGGGCATCCCTCGGTCTGTCCCAGCGAGATTCCGCGCCGCTGTCTGTTGGCCTACGTGGCGCGGGGCGGTTGGGTTCTGGATCCCTTTGCAGGCTCGGGTACCACGCTTGTGGCGGCGGAAGCGACGGGACGCCGCGCCCTCTTGGTGGAGCGGAAACCGGAATACTGCGAGATCGCCCTCCGCCGCTGGGAGGACTCGAGCGGGAGAGAGGTCGAGCGTCTGTAGGCGACAGCCGCTGGCGGGTTGACAGCCCATCCCCACGCGGATAGCGTGACGGGCCATGAATCCTCGACTGCGCGCGCTCGTGTACCGCGGCTGCCAGCTGGCGTTTGTGCTGGGCCTGGCCGGCGCGCTCTTGGGGTTTACCCGCTTTAACGTGGTCATCGGCGCGATCAAGCAGCCCGTCTTGGCCCTCGGTCTGGCCTTCGCCTACACGCTGTTTGCGCTCGGCAAACTATTGGACGCCCTGCTCTCTCCCCCGCCCGAACCCTCGCGCAAGCGCAAGGCCCCCCCGCCCATCGCGCTGGAGGAGCGGATGGTCCCGCCGTGGTATTTCTGGGCCGCCTTGGCCGCCTATTTCGGCTGGTTTCTTCTGGGTTGGACGCTCTCGCCCTATCCCCACCACGCGCGCGCACAACTGGCCAACTGGAGTCTCTACCTCGGCTGCCTCTTCGGGGTGGGACTCTTCTTCCCCAAGGTCCACGAACGCAACCGACTGCTCGCGGTGTTTCTCGTCATCGCGGTGGTACAAGCGGTATACGCCTTCTTCCAGTTCTTCAATCTAGACGTGGTTGAGCGGCCCACCTTCGATTTCGGCGTGCGCTTCCGGGGCGAGGTCCTGCGGCGGGTGACGGGATCGCTGGGCAATCCCGGCTACCTGGGCGGCTACCTGGCGGGATGCCTGGCGCTGGGGGCGGGATTTCTCTTCGCCATGCCCGAGGGCCGCGCGCGCAACGCGCGGTTGGTATGGCTGGCCGGGCTGGCGGTGCTCCTGGCCATGGTCCTCACTTTCAGCCGCTCCGCCCTGCTGGCGCTGGCGGTCAGCATGGCGGCCCTTGCCCTCTATGGGATCATTCATCGCCGCCAGCATCCCGGTCTTTTTCGGCGCGTCTTGCCGTTTACGCCCTGGCTGCGCTGGACGCTGGTCGCGCTGGGTTGCGTCGTCGTGGTAGCTGTGGGGCTTCACGAACGGGACCTCAGTCAACGCATCATCGAGCGCCTGTCCGGCCGCGGAAGCGCGGCCATGCTGGAAGGCCGCAAGATCATGTATGAAGCCAACCTACGCATGATCGCGGCCCACCCCGTCCTCGGCCTCGGGCCCGGTAATTACATCAGCTTCTTCCGCGACTATCGCGACACGTCATTCACCGCCGTGCATGATCCCTCGCGGGAGGTCAACGAGTACGCGCACAGCGAGTTCATGCAGCAGGCGGTCGAGCTGGGACTTCCCGGCCTCCTGTTTTACGTCCTGTTCCTGGGAACGATACTTGTGCCGGCGCTGGGGCGTTTGCGGCGCGAGCCGCCGGATCGCGCGAGTTTCATTCTCCTGGGAACGACCGTGGCCGTCGTGTCCGGATTGGCTGCCAATCTGGCGGACGTACTCTTGCAGCAGCTGTCGTATTCGTGCTTCATGTGGACGTTACTGGGTTGGATCGCCGCCACGCTGTGGACGCGTCCGCGTCCCGCTCCGGTGCGGGGATTGGCCTTTCTCCTGGTTGTGCCGGTGGCCGTCTGGAGTACCAGCGTGGCGGTGCGGGATTATCTCTCCGACGCGCTGCACTACCAGGCGCTGAGGGCGGCGCGTCCCGCGGATGGACGGCCCGCCGACTTGCAGGGCGCGCTGGCTGCGGCGCAACGCGCCGTGAAACTCTCCCCGTACAGCCGCTCCGCCCGCTATTTCCTGGGCGCGCTCTACTACAGCACCAACCGTTTCGCCGAAGCGCGCGACCTCTACCGGGAACTGCTGGCGACGGACGGGCGCTTCGCCGACGTGGTCTACAACCTGGGCACGTGCCACTTTTTCCTGGGCGAATACGGCGAGGCCGAGCGCCTTTATCGCCAGGCGATCCGGGACTTCCCGGGCAAGGCCGACTACCACTTTCAACTGGGTACGACGCTGTGGCTGTGCGGTCGCATCGAAGAGGCGACGCCCTGTTACGAGCAGGCGGCGGAATTGTACCGCAAGCGGGCCGCCGAGACGGGCCTCGCCGCCGAAGACTACGAGCATCTGGCGACCTGCTACCTACGATTGGGCGACGGGGCGCGTGCGCTCTCCGTCTACCAGGAGAAGCTGCGCCGCGACGGCGGCATGGCGGACACGTATTTCATGATCGCGGCGGTGCAAATGGATGGGGGAGACTACGCGGCGGCGGCGGGCGCCTTCGAGCGCGCGGCCGCCGCTCTGCGCACCCAGACCGGCAACCGCATTCCGCTGTATCAGACGCTGCACCACCTGGGGCACTGCTATCTTCTGTTGGGCCGGACAGCCGAGGCGCGCGAGACGCTGGCGTCCGCGCTGCGCGCCGCGCCGCCCGATTACCCCCGGCGCGCCGAGCTGGAGCGCCTCCTCGCCGCCGCGCAACCGTAAGCGGCCGGCGCTCGGGGCCGGATTTCACGCGACGCGCCTCGCTGCCTGGGCCATCCGTCCCGCGATTTCGGATTGGCGGAATTCAGGCCGCCCAGTATCATCCGAAGCGGGGACGTCGTTGAGCGGGATGGGGCGCGCGGCCATGCGGCGCGGCCCACGAACGGGAGGCTCCTGTGGCGGTTCGGTTTTGGCGGCGGCATCCGCGGGCGGCGCGCGTGACGCTGGGCTTGGGCGCGTCGTGCCTGGCGCTGCTCCTCTGCGAGGGGCTGGTGCGCGTCTTTTCGCTGGGACCCCAGGTCACTCCCGTGATCCGCGAGAGCCTGCGACTCTCCGCCAATCCGGTGCTTGAGTACGAGCTTTTGCCGGGTGCACCGGACGGCTCCGAGCGCATCAACTCGGCGGGAATGCGCGAGCGCGAGCTGGCCCGCGCCAAGCCGCCGGGCGTGCGCCGCATCGCCGCTATCGGCGACTCCATCTGCTACGGCTACGCGGTCGCGCGGCACGAGGCCTTCCCCGCGCGACTGGAGGCGCACCTGGCCGCCGCCGGCGCGACCGACTCGATCCAGGTGCTCAACCTGGGCGTCACCGGCTACAGCATCACGCAGGCGGTCGAGAACCTGGCCGTGCGCGGCCTGGCCTACCAGCCCGACCTGGTGGTCTACGCCTACTCGCTCAACGACCCCGATCCTTTCAGCTTCGACCTGATGCGCTTGACCAATCGGCTTTCCGCGGCGGAGAGCAATTTCCGCGACCGCGCGTTGGGGAGAACCGGCGGCTGGTTGATCCGCCACAGCCGGCTGTACGCGCTGGGGCTTTACACCTGGGAGTCGCTGACGCTGGAGGGACAAGTGGAGAATCCGGCCGTGGCCAGTCCCCGCTGGCGGCAACTGCCGCGCGACGAACGCACGCGCGACTACTGGACGCGGCTGTACGGCTATCCCGTAGTGAGGGAGCGCCTGGAGGCGGGGCTGGACCGCTTGGCGGCGCTGGCAGAGGAGTATGATTTCGAAGTTCTCATCGTCATCTTTCCGGCCATGGACCATCTTGCAGATTATCCCTCGCAGTACGCGCATGAACAGGTCGCGGCGGCGGCGGCGGCGCGCAACCTGCCCGTCTTGGACCTCCTGCCCGTCTTTCGCGGTCGGGTACTTGCGGGCGAGGACGAGGATGGGCTGCGGGTGGACCATCTGCATCCCAACGCGCGCGGCCACGATCTGGCGGCCGCGGCGGTCGCGGAGGCGCTGCGGACCACGGCGGCCGGTTCACTGGCTGCACGATCCCGATGAAGCCGCCGTTACCACCGCTCAATCATCTTGTCCGTCGCCGTCCGCCTGGGGGTCGCCGTCGCGCGCCGACCACTCCGCCAAGGCCTCCTGAATCGCGCGGAGTTCGCTCGGCGTAATGCCCCAGATTCGCGCCGCCACACGGTCGATCTCAGCGTGCATCCCTGCGAGAGTGTCCGTGATACCCCTGGCAACCAGGAAATGACATTGTTCGCTCAGTTCCGCAAGCTGATTGTGCATCCGACTGTCGCGCCTGAATTTCGGCATCCGAACATGGGTCATGATATGTGGTGAGGGGTGCAACGCAATGTAGGCTCTGACAAACAGCTGAGCCGGCGAGGAATTCAGAAGCGCGCACAGAAAATGCGCCTCTTCGGAGGATTCGCAGGAAACTGCGACGAGTGTGTGGTCGGGAAGAGCCGGCTTGACGTTTCGAACTCGTTTTGAACCTACCACTGCGGCGCGAACGCTGTGCCCCACTTCGGGCCACACAACTTTCCACCTGGCCATCGTATACGTTCCGACGTTATAGATGGCATAGAAGGGGTCGGTGGGTTTGAAGTATTGACGGTAGCCGGAACGCGCCCGCAGCGTGCCCCGCTCCGGGCGGGCCTTGTCGCCCTCGAACTGACGCAGATACGCATAGGTGCGGGGATACTTGAGCATCATCACGTCAAGCGGAAGGGGACGACGGGTCTCCGCATCCTGGGTGAGAAGAATATGGGCGGAGGGCGTCGCCTGCCAGCGCTTCACGTCCCGGCCCCGCAGAAGGGGATAAACCAGGTCGGGCTCAATAACCGTTTCCATGACTTCCTTGACCCTGATCTTGCCCACGTCGAACAGGTTGCCGACGACCAGGTTTCCATTCGGTTCCTTGCGCAGCACGCGCAACCAGAAGACGCCGTTCAGCCACGTGCAACAACCGGCATACGCCTCGTAGGGGCTGTGACCGACCACCTTTCGGATGCCGGGAAGCGCCGCTCTTTGAGCGGTGAGCCAGGGCGAGGACGGGTTTTCGGGATCGACCGGCGCGGCTCCCATCGCGATCGCCGAGGTCCGCGCGCGCGCCTCGGCCAGCGTGACCTCCTGCGGCAGGCTGGACGGCCCGCGCCAGACCGAGTAGGGAACGGGATACTTGAACGAGCGGTTGCGCTTTTCACACGCGAATACCGCCGTTCGATTGGTGGCGCCCTCGAACACCTGCATCGCCGAGAGGTCCAAGACGGAAAGCGGCTTGAGATGATGGAAGCCGCCGTTCCTGGGGAAACGCAATCTCCGGAACCCGTCGCCTGCGCCGTGAGTCTTGAAAACCGTCTGAGTAATCACGAACCCCAGACGCCCGCCGTCTTCAAGGTAATTGTCGACGGCGGAGTAAACGAAAAGCATGGAAAGGTCTTTCTTGCCGCCTCCCAGGCGGGCCGCCGCGCCCGACAGGGTGAAGAGCCCGTATTTCTGCCATAGCGGCTTCATGCGGTCCCGATACTCCTCGGGAAGACTCTCCCAATTGATCCAGGGAGGGTTGCCGGCGACGAAATCCACCTTGCCGACAAAAAGCGGCGCGAAGTGGTTCTTGATCAAGCGCGCCCATATCCCGTTCTTGTTTTCGGCGGCCAGTTGCCGCAACTGCTCGTAAAGGCGCTTGTGAATTGCGTCCTCCGTTCCGTTGATCCCCTGGGCGCGACACCGTTCCAGGAACGCCTCCGGCGAGTAGCCCTGTCCGATGCAAGACTCCAGGGTTTCGACGTAGCGGCCGATTTGCTCCCGGTTCTGGCTGATCTCATTGGGAATGAGAAAGACGCCCGCGGACGTCGGGAGCTGCCGCGCTACGCGGCCCCGTCCCTCCGACGTCTCCCACAAGTCTCCGTATTCGGAGGGAGTGATAATGGAATCACAGAGGTAAACAGGAAGGTCCACCTCCCCGGCGTATCGCAGCAGGTCGCGAATCGCCAGCAGGTAGTTGGTACGGGCGGCCATGACGGCCAGCGGGTTCAGGTCGAAACCGATCACGTTATTGAGGATTTTCCGGACCAATCCGTCCTCGCGAAAACCGCAGGCATGGCGGTGCTCGGCGAACCAGTTGCGCACTCGATTCAGCGCCATGACGAGAAACGTGCCCGAGCCGCAGGCCGGATCAAGCAGGCGCTTGTCGGGATTCCCGTCGTAACCCAGCTCATCCAGGACCAATTCCGCCAGCCAGTCCGGAGTGTAATACTCGCCCAAATCGTGACGCACCGATCGCGGGAAGAGCTGCTGATAGAGATGTTTGAGAAGGTCGCGCGATTCCAGCGGATCGATGCTGAGCGTGGTGGGATCGAAGCGATCAAAGGTCCGGGCCATGTCCCTGACGACCGTCGCGCAACGCTCGTCCCAGGCGTCCAGATACCAGGAAAAGAGGTCGCCCTCCAGAAAGTTGCGAATCCCGAGTTCCGACCAGATGCCGCCCTGCTCGAGGCGGCCAAGCACTTGCGCCAGCCGCTCCGACGTCGGTGCGGACGCCAATTGCTTCAGCGTGGAAACCCCCAGCGGCGAAAACGCGGTCACAATCTCCGCCGCCAGGAGCTTGATGAAAAGCGCATAGTAAGTGTGCACCCCGAAAAGGAGCTCGGCGGGTCTTGCGACTCGGACGTCGTAATGCTCGGCCAATTTGCGGATTCGGGCGCTCTGCCCGTGAATGTCGTATCCGCAGACTTCGCCGAATAGAATCTGCCATTGATGGAAAAAGGTGCGCACCTTGGGATTGTCGCTGCCGCAAATCACTTCGTGCAAGCGACGGATCCCGTCCCGAGCCGCCGGGCTGTCCGCTCCGAAGTGTTGGGCGAGACTGGTCGGCGTGAAGGAAAAGCCGTGCACCCCCACGGAAACGACGGCCCGCAACAGGCGCTCGACCGTATGGGGCGTGACCGGCTGGGGCTTGTCAATCTCCAGCCGCGTTCCACGCCAGCGCGCGAAAATGAAGCTCTTTCCGTCGCATCCCACCCCGAAAATGCGCTCCATGGCGACGTGCTCTTCGGCCTCCAGGTCGCGGAAGCGTCGTTCAATCTGCCGGGCCAGGGCGGCGACCGCCGGTGCGTCCGCGGCCTCGGTGATCCTGGCGGCGCCCTTGGGAGACTTGTACTCGATGACGACGCCGCCGTACTTGGAGTCCACGAATCCGCCGGCCAGGCCGTATTCGTGGCGGCCTTTGATTCCCAGCTCGGCCCGCTCCACGAACTCGTCGATCATCTTGTTGCATTCATGACGGATGTCTTCTTCGGAAAAGCTTGATTCCGCCGCTTCCACCATGCGGCTCGCCATCGCCTGAGCGTGGTTGCGAATGAGCGTTTCGAGGTCCTCGCGCATGGTGTCCCGTTCCCGGCGAATCTTGAATGGGAAGCGCATGGAGCATATCCGCACCGTTTGGGTAGGGCAAGGCGAAAGCGTGAGGCAGCCCGTCCCGGATGCCACGGGCGCTTCTGCGCGGTCGCCGGTCGGATTGCGATGAGGGATGGATTCTGCTAGCCTGTGGCCATGAGCCGCAACTGGAGCGCCGTGCTATTGCTGGGGATCACCGTCGCCCTGTCCTGGTTTGATTCCGCCGCTACCTTGAAATCGTGGGACCCGCGCAGCCGGCCGGCGTCCTGGGCTTCCGGGGAGGGTCCGCCCCCCCCACCGGGCGCCTTGGTCCAGGTGGGCGGGGAATTCCTGACCCGGGACGAGGTGGCGGCCTTCGCCGCCATGCCGGAAGTACTGGAGAGCGCGTGGGCGGAACTCTTCGACGTGGCCGAGGTACAGAGCGAGGCGGACCTGGCGCGCGCCGCGCGCCTCTGCGCCGCCGTGCGCCTGGTCGCGCGCGAGGCTGAACAGCGGCCCTCGCTGGTGCGCCGGGTCGAAGCAATTGACCCAGGCCGAGCGTCCCTGGCTGATGGAGGCGGCCAGAAGAGCCATCCTTGATTCCACCACCCCGCCCACGCCGGACGAAGTGCGGCAGAATACCTGCGACGCCTGCCCCTCTATACCGTCCAGAAACCCGCACCTGCCGCCACATTTACGTTTCCAGCCAACCTCCGATCCGGCCCGCAGGAAAAAGCGCCGCAGTCCCGCCTGGCGGAGGTCGCCAAACGCCTGGAGGCGGGCCAGGACTTCCGGCAACTGGTGCACGAATACTCCGACTCGCCGTCGGTCGAGAACGAAGGTGTGCTGGAGAACCTCCGCCGGAGGACGTGCTGGAGGAATTTGCGGACGCGTTGTGGGGCCTGGAAGTGGGCGAGATTTCCGCGCCCGTCAAAGTGGGCGAGGATTACCACTTGATTCATCTCTTGGCGATCCAGGCGACGGAAGTGGAGCCGTTCGAGGTCCACGCGGCGGAGTTGGCGGAGGAACTGACGGCGGCGCGGCGCGGGGAAGCGCGGCGGCAGGCGCTGGCGCAGGCGGAAGCGACGGTCGGGGCCGTGTTCCATCCGCAGGCTCTGGCGCCCGACGCGCCCGCCGACGCGCTGCTCTACCGTGTGCGCGAGCGCATCAAGTCCGGCGGCGACGTTGGGCGCTGGCGCGAGAACCTGTCGCTGGAAGAGATCGAGCGTTACAACGACGCCGAAAGCCGGCAGCGCTACTTTCGCGAGGAATACGAGCGTGAGCTGCTGGTGGAATATGCGCGGCTGGTCGGACTGGACAAGAGGCCCGGGTTGGTGGTGCGCCGCCGGGCGCTGCGGCAGTTGCGGCTGGCGGAGGCGTTCATGGCGCCGCTGATCGAGGCGCGCGCCGCCGCCGCTCCCGCCCCCGAAGGCACGCTGCGCAATCATCACGAGGAACATCGCGGCAGCTTCATCACGCCCCTGAAGGTCGGGCTGGAGCAGATTCACGTGAGTTGGAGCGGGTTGAGCGGAGACTCGGAGGAGGTGCGTATCGCCGCGGCCGCGGAACGCGCCGGCCAGATCACGGCCAAACTGGCCGAAGGGGCCGCGCCGCGCGATTTCTCCGAAACAGCCGGCGTGGTCGTGTCGCGCCGCCCCTTGCAGGAGTTCGATCAGTTACCGGCCATCCTGCGCGAGCTGCTGTCGCCGGACTTGCAGTATTCGCCGCTGCCCGTGCTGGAGGCCGCGCCCGGCGCGCTCTATGGACCCGTGCGGGCGGGCGAGTACTTTCTCATCGTCCGCCTGGCCGAAGTGCAGCCGGCGCGGGCCATGGACTTCGAGGAATGTCGCGCCGCCGTGGAGGCCGACTACCGCCGCTCGCTGGAGCCGGCGTTGCTCAAGTATGAGTTGGACGCCCGCTTGAGCGCCGCCGGCTTTCGCTTTCTCGTACCCCTGCCCGGTCCGGCCTGATTACCCGGGCATCCGCAGCGTAAACCGGAATCGACAGGGCTGAGAAGCGGCATCAACAGAAACCGAAGGCCCCGAGCGAAGCCCGAAGGCCGGAGTCGAAGGGCCGGCTTGGATGCTGAGGAACGGCTTTGCACGGCCTCCGCTCCCCCCTTAAAGGGGGGTGGGGGGATAGTGCGTGCACGCAAGCTGCCCGCGCTCAAGACCGCACTTCGACTTCGCGCTTCGCGCTTCGCTCAGTGCTGTCGGGGCAGGTGGAGGCTTCGCACAGGGCTGTCGGGATGGCGGTGGTCCGACGAAACCCGGAACGCCTTGCCGCTGCCGAGCGCCCATGCTAGGCTCCCGTGGATCCTCGCAAGGGAGCGTGAGTAAGTGAACCGCGTGGCGCCGTGGCCGACTCCCGGTCGGGAGTGGTCCTCCGAACAGATCGTCGAGTGGCTTCTCGCCCAGGACCCCGCGGTCCAGCGCGAGTGGTTCCGCCGCCACTATCCCGCCGACATCGCCGAAATCCTGGATGAATTGGACGACAGAGAGGAGGATCGAGGCTCTTCGCGTTGATCATCCCTGACCTGGAGATGGCGGCGGAAGCCGAGCGAAGACGTCTCCAGTGAACTGTTGGCCGCCATTCCAGAGGCGACCGTTTCCGACCTGGAGGAGATGGACGCGGACGACGCCGCCGAACGTCCTGGGCGAGCTGCGCGAGGAGGACTCGGTCCGCGCGACCGCATCCTGGCGGGCATGGAGCCGGAAGAGGCCCACGAGTCCGCGCCCTCATGCAGCATCGGGGACACCGCCGGCGGCATCATGTCCCCGGATTTCGTCGCCCTCACCCCACACGACCGCTGAGGAGGCCATCGACACCATCCGCAGCAAGGTCCACGACGGCGAGGTAATCGTACCACGTCTTTGTCGTGATTGGACGGGCGCTTCACTGGGGAACCATCTCTATGCACCGGCTCATCTCCGCCCGCCCCGAGACGTGCCTGGTGTCCCTGTTCGACGCCTCGCGCCGGGTTTTCGTCAACGTGCTGGACGACCAGGAGAAGTCGCCTCACCATGCGCAAGTACAACGTGGTTTCGGTGCCCGTGCTGGACGAGGAGGGGCGCGTGGTGGGGCGGGTCACCCACGACGACATTTTGGACGTGCTCCTGGAGGAGTCCAGCGAGGACTTCCTGATGATGGCGGGCACCGACGCGGACGAGCTGACCAGCCGCAGCGTCTTCGAGGTCGCCCGGTTGCGTTCGCCCGCGCTGCTGATCTCGCTGGCGGCCGGCTTCTTCATGTGCACGGTGGTCTCGGGTTTTGAGGACGGCCTCAACATTCTGTTCGTGGCCTTCATGCCGCTCATCCCCCTCATGTCGGGCAATACCGGCAACCAGGCCAGCACGGTGCTGATCCGGGGGCTGGCGACGGGCCACGTGCGGCGCGACCAGTTCCTGCATTACGTGCTGCGGGAAATCCGTGTGGGGGCGCTGATCGGAGTGGCCTTTGCTTGTATCACCTTCGTGGTCGTGCACCTGGTGTTCCGGCGGCACGACCCCATCGAGGTCTCGGCGGCGGTGGGGGTGGCCGTGTTCGCCGCCGTGACCTTCGCCAACCTGATCGGATCGGTCATTCCGTTCGTCCTGACCCGCATCGGGCTGGATCCGGCGATTGCCAGCGGGCCGGTATTGACGGCGGTGACGGACACCTCCAGCTTGGCCATTTATCTGACCGTGGCCAGCGTGGCCGCATCGATGGCGGGCCTCGGGTCAATGACGGGTGGCCATCCATGACGCGCACGCTGACTTTGGGGCACAGTCCCGATCCCGACGATGCCTTCATGTTCTACGCTTTGGCCAAGGACAAGCTGGACACGGGCGACTTGCGTTTCCAGCATGTCCTCGCCGACATCGAGACGCTGAACCGCCGCGCCATGCGGGGCGCGCTGGACATCACGGCGGTTTCGCTGCACGCCTACGCCTACGTGCGGGACAAGTACGCGCTCCTCTGCTCCGGCGCCTCCATCGGTGACAACTACGGCCCCATGGTCGTCGCCCGGGAGGAGATTCCCATCGATCGGCTGCCGCAGGTGAAGATCGCCGTGCCGGGAACCATGACGACGGCCTTTCTCGTGCTCAACCTGGCGATCGGGCGCTTTGACTACGAGGTCATGCCGTTTGACGCCATCCCCGAGGCGGTCGCTTCGGGCCGGGTCCCGGCGGGTCTTCTGATTCACGAGGGACAGCTCACGTATGAAAAGCACGGCCTGGCGCTGTGCCTGGAACTGGGGCAGTGGTGGTATGAGACGACGGGAGGATTGCCGCTGCCCCTGGGCGTGAACGCCGTTCGGCGGGACCTGGGCGAGGAACTGATCGGGCGCGTGGCGCGCGTTCTGCGCGAGAGCATCCAGTACAGCCTGGCGCATCGGCGGGAGGCCGTCGCCTATGCGCTGGGCTTCGGACGCGGGCTGGACCACCAGCTGGCGGATCGGTTCGTCGGCATGTACGTAAACGACTTCACAGTCGATTACGGCCCGCGCGGACGGAGGGCGGTCGAGGAACTCTTGTCGCGCGCCTTCGCGGCGGGGTTGATTCGCGAGGAGGTACGAGTAGAATACGCGCGCGAGAGGTAGGGTGCGCACCGCGCACCGAACGGTCTCTCCGCAGCATCCCAAGGCGCCATGGACCCCGACTTGCATCTTCTCACCGTGGATATCGGCAACACGCAGACCGGCGGCGCCGTGTTTGCGGGCGAGCGCATCGAGAGGTATTTCACTCTCTCGTCCTCCCGCGAGCGCACCGCGGACGAGTGGGAGGTGCTGTTCGCGTACTTTCTCAACTCGGCCCGCATTCAGGCGGCCGTGTTCATCAGCGTGGTTCCGCCCATCGGCGTCAACGTGCACCGCGCGCTCACCAACCTGGGCATGGCGCCGCAGATGCTGTCGCCGCGCCACCTCAACCTAATGGAAATCCGGCTCGATCGTCCCTTCGAGGTGGGCGCGGACCGGATCGTGAACGCCTTTGCCGCACGCGAACTCTACGGCGCTCCCGTGGTCGTGGTCGATCTGGGCACGGCTACCACCTGGGACGTGGTGGATCGCAAGGGGGACTTTCTAGGCGGCGCCATCGCCCCCGGCATCGAGCCGGCCACCCGCGTCCTGGCCGAAAGCACCGCCAAGCTGCCCAAGGTGCGCATCGAGCGGCCCCACGTGGCCATCGGCAGAAACACCATCAACGCCATGGAGTCAGGCATCTACTACGGGACGGTGGGCGCGATTGAGGGCCTGTCGCGCCGCATCGCGCGCGAACTTGGCGACGCGCCCAAGGTGATCGCGACCGGCGGCTGGGCGGAGCTGATCGCGCAAGACTGCGAGGGCATCGACGTGGTCGATCCGCACCTGGTGCACAAGGGCCTGCGGCTGATTTACCAGCGGCTGCACGCGCGCCAGCCGTAACGGCGACATCTTGTCGCCGGTCTCGGGGACGTCTCGTCCCCGATGGTCGGCTGCGTGTCGGCAAGATGCCGAACGACCGGCGACTTAAAGTCGCCGTTACGAACCTGTCGCCACGCGCGCCAGCCGTAACGGCGACATCTTGTCGCCGGTCTCGGGGACGTCTCGTCCCCGGTGGTGGGCTGCAAGGGTCGGCAAGATGCCGACACGAGCTGCGCCTAAAAGTCGCCGTTACGGGTTGTGTCGCGGCTTGACAGGCGGCCCGCCCGAGTGATATAAGTCGCGTTGTCAAGGGGATTTTCGTTTTGATTTCGACCTGCCTCTGCGACTCGGGCCGGGGTCGCCGGACAGGCAGGGGGTAGTGCACATGTGTCTTGATCCCGAATCGCCGAGACAAGCTTGGCCCGCTTTTTTTTCTTGTCCCCGTTTTCAAATCCGAGAAACACGCACCAGGAGGATGCTCATGGCACGCCGAAATCGCTTTCCCTCATTGGGACGGATCGGCCTCATCGGATGGGTCTGGCTGCTGGTGGCCGCGGGCGCTTGGGCCCAACCGCAACCGCCGGGGTCGGCGGAGCAGGCCCGCTTGGTGGAAAAGACCGGCGTGGTCGAGATCAGCCGCGACGGCGGGAACAGTTATCGGCCCGCGGCTGAAAAACAGCGCCTGGAGGAACGGGACTGGATACGCTGCGGGCGCGACTCGACCGCCAAAATCGACCTGGGCAACGAGCGCATCGTGGCGGTTTCGGCGGAGACCACGCTGGAGTTGGCCGAGCTGCGCAAGCTGGCGCGCCGAGCCGGCAACGTGACCCGCCTGGACCTGAAGGAAGGTGAGGTTTTCTCGGCCGTCAAGGCCCTCAAG
Organism: bacterium; assembly: GCA_015075175.1. Taxonomy (GTDB): domain Bacteria; phylum Hinthialibacterota; class Hinthialibacteria; order H5-UNCL2; family H5-UNCL2; genus H5-UNCL2. The sequence goes on along the minus strand of JABTUV010000013.1, from coordinate 103,994 downwards.
AAGCGCGGCGACCGTTACGAAGTGCGCACACCGACGGCGACCGCGGCGGTTCGCGGTACCCGCTTCGTGGTGCGCTACAGCGACCGGCCTCCGCGCCGCCGGGGCGACTTCGCCACAACCGTGGTGGTGCTGGAGGGCGTGGTCGCCGTCCTGGACCGCATGGGGCGAGAAGTGGGGGTGCTGGACAACGAGAAAATGATGGCCATCGACCAGTTGGGAGCGGGCGCGGTGGAAAGCGCGCCGCCGACCGAGGTGCAAAACCTGGAGGAGTCGTTCGAGTCGTTCGAGATGGCGGCGGCGGAGACCGGCGCCGCGCCCGGCGTTGAGGGCGGCGTGGTCGAGCAGGTCGGCCAGGTCGGCTGACCGCGTGCAGGAGATCATCCAGCAGATCGACGAGACCGTCGGCAGCAGCGACGTGCGCGGCGCCGTCCGCCAGCGGGTGGACGATGACGACGACGATCGCTTCTGAACGTGGGGAAAAGAATCGGGTGGCACGGGCATGACCGCCCGTGAGTCAGGCAGGAATGCCTGACCCACCCCCGTGGAAGGAACAGATCACAGCTTCACAGGGGGCACAAGCATGAAGCAACACGCGGCTGCGATTGACCGGGCGGCGCTCCTTTCGGGGATCGTCTTCGCCCTTCTCCTCTCCCTCGGCGCGACCGCTTCCGCGGGCGAGTGGGACTGGACGCCCTACCTTCAGTTCCGGCTCAGCTATTCCGACAACATCCTGCTGGGCGCGGACGGCGCGGAGGTGGAGGCGCGCAAGCTCTCCCACGTCGGCGACGCCGAAATCGACGACGTCATCTGGGAGGCGCTGTTCGGTTCCCGCGCGACCTACACCGTCAACGACCACTGGCGCGTGCGCATGCGCTACCAATATCTGGCCGAGTTCTACACCGACGAGGACGACGAGAACACCGAGCATCACGATCTCAACGTGGCCAACGAGCTGAACCTCTCCGAGGCGTGGTTGTGGAGGGTCGGTTTTGACGGCGCCAAGCAGAATTATCTTCCCGGCGCCGAATATCTGCTCACCGATTACTGGAATTACAGTCCCTTCACCGGCCTGGACTGGAAAATCGACGACAACGACACGCTGAAGGGGCGATTCACGTACCATTGGCGCGATTATGAACCGCTGGGCGACTCGCCGTTTCATGACTACCAGGGGCCGGAGACGGACCTGGTCTGGCAGCACGTCTGGCCGGCGCAGAGCTACTGGCGCACGGACCTGGGGATCAATTGGATCAATCGCGATTACGACCAGGACCCACTGGACGAGCACGGTGCGCGCAAGGGCGGATCCGACCGCGAGGACGACCGCGTGCATCTGCGCGCCGCCCTCACGCACGCCTGGAGCGAGGACACCGCCGGCCGGCTCGGCTACGACTTTGAGATCAACGACAGCAACGGCGAGTTCTATCAATACGACGAGCATCAGATCAGCGCGGTACTCCTGCGCAACTTCCACTTCTGGGAGGGGCTTCAGGGAAAGCTCTATACGCATTTCCGCTGGCGCGACTACGACCATCAGGTCGCCCAGAAGGTGCTGGATCCCAAGGTGCCCACGCTGGCGGACGACGGGGTGCGCGAGGACGAGCAGTGGTACATCAACGCGGGGCTGTCGCGGAATTTCATCGAGCGGTTGAACGTGGCGCTGGATTACAGTTTTTTGACCAACAGTTCCAACGACTACTCCAGCGAGTACGACGAGAACCTCGTTTGGATGACGCTGCGCTGGGAGTGGTAAGGGCGTAGTTGCGCAGCGTGCTGCGCTCCTCACCTCTCCCAGGGGGAGAGGTCGTTCGTCCGCCGCGGCGGGCGCACGCACGGGTGAGGGGAAGGTGCATCTGGTGCCAGTCTTGCGGGCGAGGGGTCGTCGGGAGGCGCCGTTCTCACCCGCCCGCGTTGCGAGGGCGACCTCTCCCGGAGAGGTGACTACCGACGTGGAGCGACGCAAGGGAGGATGCACCTGACGCCACTGGAGCGCGTTGGCGCTGGGCCTCGTAGCGGGAATCGCATGGGCGGCGGCGGGAGGCGGGGTTCTTTCGCACTTATGAGCTGACGCTGTACGATCTGCGCATGAGGCTGCGGGCGAGGCGGCGGGCGAAAGCCGGACCTGGCCATCCTGGCGGTGGACGACGGCACGCTGCACGACATGTCGGCCATCTGGCGCAGCCTGGCAGTGGGCGGGACGCCCAGGGCCTTTGGGCTGGTGAAGCGTTCCAGGCGGGCGCGGCCGCGGTAGCCTTCGACATCATTTTCGCCGAGGGCCAGAACTACGAGGCCGAGCAGGACGCCCAATTTGCGGAGGTGATCGCGGGGCCGGGAGCGGTGTTTTTGGCTTCGGCGCTGCAGTCGGAGCGCGCGCGCGTCTACAGCGCCAGCGAGCGGGCGGCGGCCGCCGAGCGCCTGGCCAACCGCTACGCGCCGGGCACGGCCCAGGCGGAGGGTTCCGGGTCAGCTTCGCCCCTCTACCGAGCTTCCGGTTGGACTCCTGCGCGGATACGCGCGCCGGCGACGCCCTGGACAGCTTGGACGCGCTCTCGCGCTCCTCTTCTGCGGAGCTGGCGGATGGGGTGGATTCACCGTCATCCCCCCTGACGAGGATGGAAAACTGGCGTGCCGCTGGTCATGCAGTGCGGACGGGATTACCCACCGTCCCCGCCCGTGCCCTGGCGATACCATCGGCTGGGCGGGACTTCCGCGCCATCCAGGTGGTGTTCCGCGGCATCTGCGTATCCCGCGCGCCTGGCGGTGACGTGCTTGCGCCCACGATCCGGCACGGGCGCATGTTGTTGAACCACTACGACGCGGAGGTGAGGCGCTACTTGGCTGTTTCCATAGCCGACTTCTACCTGGCGATGGAACGCTGGCGGCGATCCGAGACCTGGAGATCGACGCCGGCCGCTTGCGGGAGCCGGCTTATTTGCGGGAAGTCGGCAACCGGCTGGAGGAGGCGGAGATCACGCCGGACGAGGTGTTCGGCGCGGTGGCGCTGCTCTCCGAGTTGCGCAACCGCATCGCGCTCCTCGGCGTGACCGCGACCGCCAGTACCGACATCCGCCCCATGCCGCTGGCGGGGGCCTATCCGATGGTCGGCACGGTCGCGACCGCGGTGCAAAACCTGTTGGATCGGCGCTTCTTGCGGGCGGCGCCGGGCTGGATGGACCTGGCGGCCATCCTCGCCCTCGGGCTCCTCGTGGGGGCGCTGGGGGTGACGCAGCGCGGCAGCCGCTACGCCGCGCTGGTGCTTTTGACGCTGACGCTGTACGCCGCCGGCGCCTATTGGACGTTCGTTTACGGGCGGCTGTGGGTGGACCTGTTCCATCCCCTGGCGTCCGGCATGGTCGCCTATGTAGGCTCGGCCCTGGTCGCCTACGTGGGCGAGCAACGCGAGAAAGCCGCCATCAAGAGCGTCTTCTCGCGGATTGTCAACAAAGAGGTGATGGAGGAGCTGATCGCCGACCCGGAGGCGTTGGCGCTGGGCGGCGCCAGCCGCGAGGTGACCATCCTCTTCACCGACATCAAGGGATTTACCTCGCTCTCGGAGGCCATGCCGCCGGCGGGCGTGGTGCAACTCTTGAACGAATACTTCACCGAGATGGTGGAGATCGTGTTCAAGCACGGAGGCATGTTGGACAAGTACATCGGGGACGCCATGATGCTGGTGTTCGGGGCGCCCCGGCCGTACGGCAGCCGGGACGAGGCGCCGCGCCGCGCGGTGCGTTGCGCGGTCGAGATGCAGAAGAAGATGCGCCAACTCCAAGAGCACTACCGCGAGCGCAGCCTGCCCATGCTGCGCATGAGGATCGGCGTCAATACCGGAGAAGTCGTCGCCGGCAACATCGGCAGCATCAAGCGCCTGGAGTACTCCGTCATCGGCGACGCCGTCAACCTGGCCAGCCGACTGGAGTCCAACGCCCCCGTGGACGGCGTGCTGATCAGCCAGTACACCTATCAGCACGTCGCCGACGAAGTGATCGCGCACAAGAAGCCGCCGCTGGTGGTCAAGGGCCGCCAGCAGCCCGTGGACGTATATGAAATTTTGGACGTAAAGGAGCCCAGCTATGCGGCCGAATCCACTCATTCATAAACCCCTGGGGCTTGCGCTCGCCCTTTGCCTCGTCTCTCTCCTGGGGCGGTCCGCTCCGGCCCAACTGGTCTGCATCGAGAATGAACAGATTCGATGCCTTGTGGACGGGCACTGGGCCTTCGCGATACGCCAGCACGCCGGCGAGGCGACTTACGACTCACCATCCCTCGGGCGGCGGGGGGCCGCCTGGCTATTTCGCCATCACCGTGGACGGGGTCCTCCACACCAACCGACTGCAGCCGTTCGGCAGCGTGGTCGCCGCGCCTACCAACGAGGGCGGCAAGTTCTTGATTTACACCCTGCAGGAGCTGCCCCAGCTGCAGGTGTTCCTGGCTTGGACCATCATCCCCAATCCCTTCTTCGCGGGCGATTCCATGATCCAAGTGACGCTGTCGGCGACCAACGTGGACAACGTCCCGCACAGTATCGCCGGGCAGATGGTGTTCGACCTCTTGCTGGCCGAGGACGACACCCCCACGCTGCTGACCGAAAACGGCCAGGTGTTCAACACGCCGCGCGAGGTCGGCCTGGGCGAGGGCATGGTCGGCGCCTTTCTGGCCATGGACGCCTTCCTGGAGGAAGGGTCCGTCGGCGTGTCGGCCATGGGTCTGTCATTTGTCAATCAGCCTCCCGAGTACCTGGCGCTGGCGGACTACAACACGCTGGTGCAGTCGCCTTCGATCGCGCCGCCGCAGATTGGAGAGGGCGCCATCGACAACGGCGCGGTGTCGGTGTCCAACAGGCCCGTCGTCCTGGGACCGGGCGAGACGGCTCAGATGAGCTTCTATTTCGGTCCGGGCAGCCAGGAGCTGATCGCCGGCGCAGGGGAGAGTTGGACCGCGGTCGTCGTCACGCCGAAGAATCTTTTCCCCATCACTCTCGGCCCTCCAACCGCGGGCGTCTTGGCCGTCTGGATGCCCTATCCCGCCGTGCCCGCCGCATTCGCCGTGTTCAACCGCGGCGCGGCCGCCCGCGACTTTTCCGGGCGCCTCGTTTTGCCCTCGCTCCTGCGCCCGACCGACGACGATGGCAACGTGTTGCCTTCCGCGCCGACCGTGGCTTTGAATCAGGTCGCGCCCAACAGCGCGGGCGCCGGTTCGCTGTATTACTATCCCGATGTCTCGGCCCGCGGCGTTTATCCCTTCCAGTTGGAGGTGTCCTCCCAGCCGGTCGGCGCCGGACCTGACGCCGCGACCGCGCAACTCTCCGTGGTCGTGCCGCCCCTGCAACTGGTAACCGTGACGCCGGGCGTGAATACGCCCACCTTCACGCCCACGCCCAGCCCCACCACGCCGGTGGATACCAACACACCCACCCCCACGCGCACCCCGACGCCCACGCGCAGCGAAACGCCGATCGTCACGCCGCCTCCCGCGGGCGTGGCTCCGCAACTGGTCGCCGGCTGGCCCAAGCTGACCGGCGGCTCGCACCGCTCTTCGCCGCTCATCGGCGACGTGGACCATGACGGCGTGAACGAACTGGTGATCGGCAGCTTCGATGGCAACATTTACGCCTTCAAGGCGGACGGCCGCCCGGCGCTGGGCGCGGACAGCCAGGGACGGCTGGCGGGCGTCAACGGCGTGGTCGGCGGGGCCACGCGGCCTCTCCCGATCATTTCTTCCCCCACGTTGGCCGACGTGGACGGCGACGGCCGGCCCGAACTCATCTTCGGGTCGGACAGCGACGCTTTGCACATCGTGAAGGTGAATGCGCCCGGTCCCAGCAAGGCCGCGCCCGGCTGGCAGGCGGCCGGGGCGGAGTGGGCGCCCGAGGTCGCCTTCTCGGTCGTGGACAGAAGCGACGATCGCGGCGGCTTCGCCAGCTTCGCCCCCGAGGCGGCAGCAAGCAGCCGCACTCCAGATGCCAAGGCGGGAACGACGCCCGCGCAACAGGCCAACTTCTTGCGCCTCATCCGCGTCGGCGCCGACGTTTACTCCACGGTCGCGGTGGGAGAACTTGACGGCGATTCGGATCGCGAGATGGTCTTCACCTGCGAGGACGGCAAGGTGTATGCCCATAACATCGACGGCAGCCTGGTCGCGGGCTGGCCGTTCTCAGCGACCGCCGGGCTTTTGCCCATGCGGTCCTCACCCGCCCTGGCCGACCTGGACGGCGACGGCCGTGATGAAGTGGTCGCCGCCGGGTACGACGGTCTGATCTACCTGATCGACGACAACGGCGCAGAGCGCGCTCGGGTAGTGACCGGCGACACCATCGTCTCCTCACCCGCCATCGGCGACGTGGCCGGCGACGGCCGGCCCGAGATCGTGGTCGGCTCGTCCGACGGACGGCTGTACGTGCTCGACCACATCGGCCGGTTGCTGGCGCGCATTCCCGTGTTGCAGACGGCGCCCGCCAGTACCGCGGGCCGGCGGCCCATCAGCCGTCTGGCCGCTCCGACCGGCGACGCCGACATCGACTCCTCGCCCACGCTGGCCGACCTGGACGGCGACGGCAAACTGGACATCATCGTGGGCAGCGATTCGGGCCTTCTGCACGTCCTGTCCCTGGCGCTGCCTCCCAGCGATACGGAGAACGTCGCCGTCTACCTGCCCGGCTGGCCCATCCAACTGGGCGGAGAAATCTTCTCGTCGCCCGTACTCGGCGACGTGGACGGCGACGGCGCGCCCGAGATCGTGGTCGGCTGCGACGACGGCAAGGTTTACGGATTCGAGATCGACGGCTCGCCGGTCGTCGGGTTCCCGATCGATACCAGCCGGCATGACGGCCTGGACAACGGCATCCGCTGCACGCCGGTTCTGGGTGACGTGGACGGCGACGGCTTTCTGGAGCTGGGCTTCGGCGTCTATGATGAGGCGCGCCTGGGCGGACGCCTCTATCTCTACGATCTGGCGGGGCTGGCGCCCGCGCCGGTATCCGGTTCGGTCGCCGACCTGAACGGCGACGGCCAGGTCGACAGCCGCGATCTTTTCATCATGTCGCACGCCTGGAAGAGCGCGGGCGCGGGCAAGGTGGGCGACTTGGCGCTCTACGGGGAGGGCGGGGTCCTCGGCGAGGGCGCGCTCTCCTTCTTCATCTCTCAGTTCCACGGCGGAACTCCGCTGTTGGAGCCTTACTGGCCCATGTTTCGGCGCACGCTGGCGCGCCGCGGCAGCCTCCTGGATGCGCTGGATCGTCCCATGGCCGGCGCGCACCGCATTACCAACTGGCAGACCAACGGCAACCTGGGTTGGGACTTCTCCGCCAATCAGGATCTGGGTGGGATGGTTCCCGCGCCCGCCAACGGCAGCGGAGAGGACGATTTCGTGCTGGTGTTCGTGCAGCCGGGATTCGCGCAGCTGCACGCGCGCTTCACGGGCGCCTTGCAGCTGCCCGCGACGGCCTTCAACGAGCAGCCCGCGCCGCCGCCGTCGCAATACACCGTCTTCCCGCTGGACGCGCGCATCGGCGACGTGTTCGCCATCCTGACGCGCGATGGGAAGGCGTACAAGATTCGCGTGCGCAGCATTGTGCCGCGCGTGGATATGACCTTCCAGGAGATCATGGTGGGGTTGCAGCCGGAAAACACGGCCACGCCCACGCCCACGGCCACCCTGACGCGCACCCCTACCCCCACGCCGACGGATACGCCGACGTTTACCCTTACGCCCACGCCGACGGATACGGGCACGCCGACTTCCACCAGTACCCGTCCGCCCACGAGTACCCCCACGCATACGCCGACCGTAACGCCGACCAACCCGCCGCGGCGCATGGAGGTCGCCTTCAACCTGTTCAGTGCGGGCATCCCGGCGCCGGGGTTGCAGCGCCCGTTCCAGCCTGCTGTGATTGCGGGCATGGCGGTCAGCTATGAGAACGCCGACCTGACGCGGCTGGACAATCAGCGTTTCTTTGCCCCGCTGTTGGCCGGTCTGGAAGGCTCGGTGGTCTTTGCCATTCCGGTCGAGTTCGCCATCAAGACGGCGCAACTGGAGGCGCGATTGACGGCGCCCACGAGCAACGGCGACCTCACGTTGGCGGTGAGCCGCGACGGCGCGAGCTGGACGACCGTCGGCACGCTCCTGACCATCGGCCAGCCCAACGGCTTCAAGAACAACGACGTGAACGCCAATCTTTCGCAGCTTTTGGCGGGGCATTCGGGCACGGTCTTTGTGCGGGCGAGCCTGTTGGCGTCGCCGGGCGCGGGCGGGGTGGATCCGTCCAAAGAGGCGCAGTTCCTGCGTAGCGACCTGGGCCAGAGCGCGCCCACCTTCCGCTTCCAGGCCAGCGAGTAGCGCCGTACCCGGTACCACCGGCAGCTCCCCTGAGCCGAGTCGAAGGGTCTCTGCCGGCGTGTGCGGGCGCACGTTTGGCCGGTCGCACCGGCGCCGTCGGGCGGGCTTCCCAAGACCACCGAGGTGTGCTCCAGTTATAATGTGGCGGGCGGGCCGGAGGAGCCGGGCGTCCTGTGGTGCGGGACGGCGCCGGGCGGGCTGTTTCGTTCCGAGGACGCCGGTCGGAGCTGGCGGATTGTGCAATCCCTTTGGGATCGGCCCGAACGACGGCGCTGGTTCGGCGGCGGCTATGACTATCCCGGCATTCATTCCGTTCTCGTGGATCCGCGCGATTCCAACGTGCTGCGGCTGGCCATCTCGTGCGGCGGCGTCTGGAAGACCCAGGACGGCGGCGGGAGCTGGCGCAACGTCGGCAAGGGTTTGCGCCAGGATTACGTGCCGCCCGAGCAGGCCTATGATCTGGTCAACCAAGACGTGCATCGGCTGGCGCAGTGCCAGGCCGCGCCCGATCATCTCTGGGTCCAGCACCACAACGGCGTGTTCAAGAGCGAGGACGGGGGCGAGACGTTCACGGAGATCACCAACGTCGATCCTTCCGTTTTCGGTTTCGCCGTGGTGGTGCATCCCAAGGACCCGAAGACGGTGTGGACCGTGCCGGCGGTGAAGGACGAGCAGCGCATGGCGGTAGACGGGAAGGTGGTCGTGTCGCGCACGCGCGACGGGGGCCGGAGCTGGGAGGTGCTGCGCAAGGGACTGCCGCAGGAGCACGCCTACGATCTGACCTATCGGCACGGCTTGGACATCAGCGAGGAGGGGGACCTGCTGGCGTTCGGGAGCACGACGGGGTCGCTATGGGTGAGCGAGGACCAGGGGGAGAGTTGGCGCACGCTCTCCGAGCACCTGCCGCCGGTGCAAGCGGTGCGCATTTTCTGACCGTAGCGGCGACTTGCAGTCGCCGGTGGCGGGGACGTCGCGTCCCCGATGGCGCACGTGAGTGTCGGCAGCACGCCGACACGACGCTTGGCCGTGTACCTCCGCACCACCCGCACGCCCCACGGCCGGTGCTGACCCGCGAAGAAGATGGGATCTCCCTAGGTCGGAATGGGTTCTCCACCGTTTTCATCAACGTCATCCTCGGAGAAGGATCCTGGCTCCTCGCCCACGGTGGGTTCGACGAGGACATCTGTTGTTGGCGGGACGACTATCCCGGTAACGGAGGCGCGGTCCAACATCTCTACCAACGCCCGGATGCGGGTCCGGATAGGAGCGTTTTGCGGCAAGTCACGGAGGTTCTCGCGCACCATGGAAGCCTTCCAGGCGTGGGCTTCGCCATGAAGGGTAATAACGCTGTCGAAGAGTTTACTTAGATGTTTTTCGTCTACCGGCTGCAACGTGGGACACTGGTCGTCGTCCATGCATTGGCGGAAGAAGTTTTCCAACGCCTCGGCGCCGGCTTGACCGAATTTTGGGCGCTCCACGCACAGTGGCGGGATCGCCTCGATGTCGCCCGGTTGGCCGCGTTGCCCATCGTTCCAAAAACCTTTCAGCGAAGTTGCGGCGGCGCCCAAGGTATAGATCGAATACTGCGTTGCCGCGCCGTCTACCCATTGTAGGAGTCGGGCAAGATTGAGATAGGCCCGCGCTCGGCTTATCTTGCCCAAGCGAGAAACGAGCTCGACTTCGTCGATGAGAATCACCCAGCCATGATAGCCACACAGCCGCGCCAGATCGCTCCATAAGCCGAACAGCGCGGGCGCGTGTTCTTCCTGCCTGAATGAGGGTAAACCCTTCAGAAGATCCGCGTGCCCCGCGTGTTTGGCGATTTGCCGCAAGTCGGGCATCTTCAAGAGATCGCCCGCGAGATGGTAGTAAAGCTGGTCCGTGTCCTCGGGTGCACCCACACGCCACATCAGTTCTGCCACCCGCGCCGGTAGGGGATGGCAATAGCGGCCGTCGGACTGAATGGGAGACTGGACTAGCGCTGTCGGAGACAGCCCTGCGAGCTGAGATTGCAGCCCCGGGACGCTGGAATGTGCCGCGCAAACGATGGGAGCCGCACGGCGAAAGAGTTGGAACAGACTCTGTCCCGAGATTTCCCGGCTGAGGGTGAGCAGGCTGACGGCGAACCCCCGATCGAGGGCCCAATGGGCCACCATGTGAAGGAGATGCGACTTGCCCTGGCCATATTCGCCCCAAATGATCCTGCCGCATACCCTTTCACCCGCAGCGAGCCGATCGAGGTCCTTTTCGATAAGGTCCCGCAGGCCGGGGCGCACGTCAGGCAGATCCAGCGTGGATTCCCGCGTGGGCACGCCGGAGCGTAATGACTCGATAATCCTTATCGCCCGCTGCCGTTCCTTGGGGTATTCATGCATCATGCTACCTCACCATCCGCCATGGTTGCGGCCTCTCGCACGCGCTGCCTGAGCAGCGAGTCTTCAGCATCCGGCGTGAATTCCTTGTATAGCCGCGCATGACCGCGCTGCTCGAGCACATTGGACAAGGAGGTTCCCACTTGCTCGCAGAAGCTATTTCCCCCAAGGGCGCGTAAGAGCAGGTCGGCATCCACGATGTCACGCCAGGGATTAAAATCGGTACCGGGCGCCAGGCCGCTCTGCAACCGCATCCACAGCGCCTCGTAGCTTTTCACTCCCTTTTTCTCGTCCTCAATAAATGGGGAGCGCCCGCCCAGAACAACAAAAAGATGCGGGAGCTTTTCGCCCTCGTCGATCAGCTGTCGCATCGATTCCCAAATGTCTTTGCACTGGTTCGGCGTGTAGAACGGTCTCCCCGTTTGAAGATTCAGGCCATCAGGGAGAAAATCGAGGTCGTCAATAAGGACGACCACGCCGGACCATCCCGCCAGCGTAAGCATGCGCACGAGCGAATACAACCAGACGCGGGCATTCGGCTTCGAGAGGCGCTCAAAAAGCATGACTCGCCGCGCATCGGCTAAGTCGAGTTTCTCCCCGGAAAGCCATCGGAAGCATAGGTCGGCACGCGCCTGCTCTATGGATTCCCCTCGGCAGGCGACGAGTCTGAAGCAAAAGGTCACAAAGGCGAGGCTCAACCCGCAGTGTGACCAAGCGCTGGCTGTAGCCTCCGAAAGTCTCCGTTTTGCCTCAGCGATAGGAAGACGCTCTCTCTCTACCAGCATGGAAATGATGGGCCTGTCGAAGTCGTAGTCCTCCGGTTTATAACCGAGCTCACGGACGACCCTTGTGCAAACACCGCTCCAAAGAGAATTCAGATCGAGGCGTTTTGCAACAGCTTTGTAAAATTCAACGATATTGGAGAAGCGCAGCAAGTCGCCTGTTTCGGCGTCCGGTTCCCGGAGGCTCAGAAAGACCGTGGCATAATCCATCCTCGCGGCCGTCGCCGCGATCCACCGCAGGAGATGGCTCTTCCCCGTTCCCGCACCGCCGACTACAAGTTTGACCTTACTGCCTCCATGACGAATGAAGTTTTCCAGGTAGTGTTCACGCACGCGCTCGAGCCACAATTCTGTCCCGACCGTCATGTCCAGGAGCAAGTCGCTGTCCGCGACGGGTGGCTGCCCCCGCCGAAGTAGATCAAGATCGAAACGACATACCGGCATGGTGGACCTCCGATCGCTCCGTCAGCGCTTCTTGTTGTATATGGTGAGCGTCTTCACCCGTTCCTCGGCGCCATGCGGCCGGCGGATCAGAAAAGTTCCGGATTGACTGCGAGAGTACCCCAATTCGAATGTGAGTCCGTGTTCGACGTCGATCATCGGATCGCCATTCGCTAGGCGCGTTAGGTCGCTCTCGAACTGTTCGCGTGGATAACCCTGCTTGCCGGCGGCAATGCCTGCGAGCAGCTCGTATATGCGGTGAAGTGAGGCAGGCCGGTCCCATTTGTCCGCCGTCTCGCCGTACTGCAACTGGGTAGCCAATTCGTAAGCCTTGCGCAAGTTCTTCATGAACTGTTCGCGGTTGAAACGGACCTTCTGCAAGGCAATGCTTTGTTGCTTGGCCCACTTCGCAAGTACCGCAGGGCGCAGCTTCGTAGTTTTCCTGACGGTTCGTCCCAGGCTGAGCTCCGCCTGTTTCTCCTGCACGCGAATCTTCAACACGCACGGAAAAATCGAGTATTCTGGAAAGGCGCCGGTGAAATCGCATCCGTTGTTGCGAAGCTCCCCTTCTAATTCTGGGTAATACCCGGGCATTTCCGGCTGAAGCGTTTCCAGTTCGGATTCCACTTCCTTGCGCGCCGACTCAAACCGGCCAGGGATGGCCGCGGCGAGTTGGGAAAGCTTCCCGACGACTTTCTGGAATTCAACCGGATCACCGTCCCTCCCGGCGATCTCCAGTCTTTTCGCCAGTTTGCCCAATTCTTTCGCGTCGTCACTCAGACTCATAAATCGACTTTCCACCCATACGTAGTTCCTGTTGCGGAAAAGCAGAATCGACCATCGTAAAAGTAAGGCCTGCTCCCTGTAGGGTAAATGTTGTGAGACCAAAACCCGAAAGGAGCAGGCCATGCTTGAAAATACCTGCAACAGTACTTCAACTGGGGCGGGAAGTCAACTTTAAAGGTGGTCCGGCAGTACCAGGAGAAGCACGAGCGGATCGCCACGCTGTTGGCCGCCAACCCGAGTTGCTGCGCCTGGCGCACCGCGACTGGGCGGGCAAGTTATCCACCTCCCGGCAGGGGACGCCGCGCAGCCTACAGTTGCGAGGAGATTTTGCGGGCGCTGGTGGTGATGTTTGTCGAGCAGCTGCCCTACCGGGCGGCAGTGAGTCGCATCGATACCAGCGAGTTTTCTGCGCGGCTTCGTCGGGCTGGGGACGCGCCCGATGATGGACTCACACCTTCCTCTGCAAGGCGATGGGCGCTCTCGGCCCGGACGCTGGAGGCCATGAACCAGGCGCTGGCCGAGTTCGCGGTGAACCAGGAGAAGATCAGCGGAGGAAGTTGCGCATGGACTCGACCGCCTACGACCAACATCACTTCCTGACCGACGCCTCGCTCTTGTGGGACAGTTACCGGGTGCTGGCGGCGAGTCCTGAAGCGGGCGCAAAAGGGACTGCCGGGCTTGGGCTGGCGCATCGCTACCACACGCAAGCTGCCAAATGGCTCTTCACCTTCCTGGCCCGCAACGGCAAGGAGTACCAGCCGCTCCACCCAGCGGCGGGTCAAGGCGCGCTACCGCGTGCTGATTGAACGCGTGCGCTGGGTCGCGGCATCAGGCGCGAGTCGTCGAACTGCTGGCCAACACGGGCTGGCGTGCAGGGGACACAGGGGGCGCTGATTCTGGCGGAAGCGACCTGCGAGGAGTTACAAACCTGCCTGCCGACGGTGGAGCGGATCATCGACCAAGCCGAGCGGCGGGTGCTGTTGGGGAGCAGGTCCCCAACGACGAGAAGGTGTTCAGCCTGTTCAGGCCGCACACCGAGTTGTTGATGCAAGTGCAAGCCGAAACCGATCGAGTTCAGGCTGCGTGCTGCTGTCGCAGAGCAGGGAGAGTTCATCACACACTACCAGGTGCTGGAGAGGAACCTGGACGACAGGGAGTCTTGACGCCGGCGCTGGAGTCGCACCGCAACCTGTTTGGGAGTCTGCCGAGGTGCTGGCGGCGGACAGGGGGTTCTACCGGAGCGCGGGCAGTTGGCGAGCCTGCGGGAGAAAATCAAGACCGTCTCGATCGCCAACCTGGGGCGCCGCACCAAGGAGGAGACGGCACGGAGAGGAGCGAGGATCTTAAGGCGGGACAGCGATTCCGGCGCGGGGTCGGAGGCCGATCAGTGTTAAAACGGGCCTACAGCACGAATCGGTGCCTTTATGAGGGATTTAAAACTTCGCCGCCAGCGTGGGCTGCGCGGTGCTGTGCCACAACCCTGGTGCTGCTGACGCGACTGTAGCTTGGTTGCGCTGGCGCCAGGGCGGGCTGAAAAAGGACTGCGGAAATGTTGAGGGGAAGGAGTCTGCCCGAAATCAGGCATCGTGATCTCAGTACGAAATGTTACTCTGACAGGCCTTCGCCGTCTCTGCGAGCGATGCTCAGAGCGTCAACCGTTCGCCGCGCTCCACATTTCCGTGCCAAAAGCCCTTTCCGCAACAGAAACTACGTACGCCGCATTCAGGCGTCAGCATATGTGGCCTTGCCTGGCGAGATCTCCGAGTCCAACTGGGGACGTGTAAAAAATAGCACAACGCAACCGTCGGGTCAACGTAGAAGCGCTTACAGGAAGCGCGGTTTCAGGTGTCGCTGCGCACGTCCGCCGCCGCGTCGGCAGGATGCCGACACGGTCCTTCGCCGCGACCGAACCCATCATGCCCGTTCTCTGTCTTCCCACTTGCAACGCGCCACGTATTCAGGACCTTGCGCGGTTGGCGGAGCAGTGCGGACTGGTACCGGAACCGCCGGTCTTGAACCAGCTTGAAATGATCAGCCGGTTCAACCTGGCGGTCCGATACCCGGATGAGCGGGAGGGTGTTTACCCGTTGTGCACCAGGGAATAAACTGAGGGCGTGTTGAATTCCATCAAGGAGATTCGGCAGTGGCTACGCGGGTTCCTTCAGAGATGCTAGACGTGGCCCAGGCCTACCTGGCCGCCTTACGCGCCGGGCGCGTCGCCCTTGACGCCGCCTACCTGTTCGGCTCACATGCCGAGGGGCGGGCGCTTTCTGCATGAAGTCGAGCTGGTCAAGTATCGCCGCGGCATAGACACCCGCATCGAACCGCATATCTACACGGCGGAAGAGCTGGACTCGCCCTACGGCCCCGATATCAAGCAGCGCGGGGTGCGGCTGGCGTAAGTCGGCGGCGCGATGTCACGCCGGCAGGGCCCCTGCGACGCCGCTGACGGGAGCAGCGGGCGGTGCGCGGTGTGCCCCCCCACGTTTCTTGGTGGTTGACAGAAAAGTCGTCTTCGGTCAAACTGGGACGTCGTGATCTCTAAGTGAAGAGGCGGGAGGAGGCGGCCCATGACGGCTACCATCAAGGATGTAGCACAACGCGCCAAGGTGGCGACCTCGACCGCTTCCATGGTCCTCCGGCAGCGGCCCAGCGCGCTCATCAGCGAGGCGACCCGCCAGCGCGTGCTGGAAGCCGCCCGCGAACTCAACTACCGCCCCAACCTCTCCGCCCGCTCGCTGCGCAGCCGCAAGACCTTCGTCGTCGGCATGGTCATGACCCGCCTGCGCTGGCACGACTGCCTGGAACTGGCCTATCCGGTGGAGGAGTTCTTCCGCGCCCACGATTACCACGTCATCACCGGCTTCTCCAACGCGGACGCCCTGGAGGAACGACGGTACGTGGAGGAGATGACCAACGGTCGGGTGGACGGCGTGATGGTCCAGCCGGTGCGCACGCTCAATCCCAGCGTGCTGGAGTTCTATGAAACGATGGACTTTCCCATCGTGCTGCTGGACGGGCCGGACGGGACGCGCCTGCCGTCAGTGAAAAAGAACCGGCAGGAGGGGATCGTTTTGGCGGTGCGGCACCTCTACAGCCTGGGCCGCCGGCACATCGGGTTGGGGATCGTGTCGCCGCGCCCGTCGTATTTCTCGGGGAAGGAACGACTGGAAGGCTACCGTCGCGTGCTGGAGGAGCTGGGGCTGCCCTACGAAGAGGAGCTGCTCTTGTCCGGCGGGAGTTCGCCGGATTACTTCAAAGACGGGCGCGAGCTGGCCGCGGACGTGGTCGCCCACATGCCCCCAATGGACGCCATCATCTGCGCCAACGACGTGTACGCCATCGGTCTCATGCAGGGGCTGGCGGAGCGGGGCGTCAAAGTACCCGAGGACATTTCGGTGATGGGTTTCACCAACCTGGCCGCGTCGGAGTACCAGTCGATACCCTTGACCACCATCGACCACAATCACGAACTGATCGCGCGCACCGCGGCGCAGATGCTCTGGGACTTGATGTGCTGGCCGGAAGGCGAAGCGCCGCCCGAGCCGGTGACGATCGTGGTTCCGCCGCGGCTGGTCGTGCGCGAGAGTTGCGGCGCGCGCCTCTTCGGCTACCTTCCCGAGAACGCCGTCCCCCTGCCCAAAACCGGCTCGTAGAACCCGCGTTTTGCCCGCAAGAAGAGTGAGACCTATGGGACCGATGGGACCTATGGGACGGATGGGCACGTGCGACCCACCATGGCGTAAATAATAACATAAACGATAATTACGCCAGCGTGCATACTGCGACCAAATTTTCTACGCATTCCATTGATTTTTAATGACTTACAATAACTATTGGGCGCTTTTGAATGGATGCGCGCGAATCGATTCGATAATTTGCTTGACATCGGTTAAATCGAGACGTAATTTCATCTTCCGTCGCGGTCAGATTGGGTCGCGCACGTGTGTTTCGCATGTCGGTTTCCCCATACAGAACCACTCGCTGCCACGGAATCGGGGAAGTCTTTCTTGCGGAGAACGCCATTCGGCTCGCAGGCGCCAGGGAGGGTCTCGCGGCATGAGACGAGGTTTCACGCTCATCGAGCTGTTGATCGTGGTCGCCATCATCGCGATCCTGGCGGCGATTGCGGTACCCAATTATCTGCAGGCCCAGACGCGCGCCCGGGTGGCGCGCGTGCAGGCCGACCTTTCCAGCCTGGTAGTGGCCATCGAGGCCTACATGACGGACTACGGCCACTACCCGCCGACCACGCCGCTGCAGTACACGCGGCTCAACAAGCTGACGACGCCGGTGGCCTATCTGGCGCGGCTGCCGTGGGACCCCTTCTCCAAGAACGCCTCCTGGGTCGAGAGCGGCGTGGCCACGCCATTTCCCGAAGGCCCCTACCACTACCAAAACCTGGTGGTCTGGCAGCAGGCGGACGGGAGCGTGTATCTGGACTATCTCTGGCAGAGGCGCTGGCAGTCGTTCGCGCGAAAGACGTTTTGGTACAGCACGTACAGCTTCGGGCCCGACCGCGACGTGCAGGCCCAATGGCGGGAGCCGACTTATGATCCCAGCAACGGCCTCATCAGCGACGGCGACATCTTTCTTTTGGGGCCGGGGAACTATTTCATTCAGAAAGGCCCGGGCATGGCGATATGACGGCGCGCCCGCGCCGCGCATCGCCAGCGAAACGGGTTGCGAGCGACATCGTGTCAAGGAAGGAACAGCAATTGCGCCTCGGGCGCAAACAAGGAGGTTCGGCAATGCGTCGGAGAGGTTTTACACTGATTGAGCTCCTGATCGTGGTCGCCATCATTGCGATCCTGGCGGCCATCGCGGTCCCCAATTTTCTGACCGCGCAAATCCGCGCCAAGGTGTCGCGGGTGCAGGGGGATTTCCACACGTTCTTTCTGGCGGTGGAGGCCTATCGCGTCGATTGGGGCTGATCTCGGCCACGGAAGTGCAGACCTACCTGCACAACCACGAGCGCAGCCAGCATCGGTTTTCACCACGCCATCAAGTACATGTCGCAGGGCTGTTCGACCCGTTCTACCTGAAGAACTCGAACACGGTGATGAACTGCGTGGGAACGAACATCTACGGGCGGGTCTGGGGCCTGTACCATCTGGAGCCGATGATCAGCGAGCCGTCGTCGCTGGCGGGAACGGTGCCGGGCTGGCTGCCGGAAGGGGACCTGATGACGCGCAAAGCGTACCGGGAGCAGGGCAAGCAGTATCTGACGCTGTCGACCGGGCCCAATCGCATCCACAACGCGCCGTGCGGGGTGTTGTATGACATTTCCAACGGCGTCATGTCGCCGGGGGACATCATCGGCTTCGGCCCGCCCTGAGCGGGATGAAGGTGAACATAGCGGAGCCTCCCCCGGTTCCAGGGCGAGCCGGGGGAGGATAGAAGTGCAACCGTGAGTTGACAAGGAGGAGGAAGATGAAGAGAAGCATTTGCATCGCCTGTCTTGTAGGCTGCCTGGCTGCGGCCATGGTTCCCGCCTGGCCGGCGGACCGGGCGGTTCCCGGGACCTATTCGACCATCGCGGCGGCGATGGCGGCGGCCCAACCGGGGGACCGGATCGTGATTACGGGCCAACACGTGGAGAACGGGCTGGTGAACGTGTCGGTCAACAATCTGACCATCACCAGCGGGGCGACGCGCGCCGACCTGCGGGAGACCCGCTTCGCCGTGAGCGCGCAGAACGTGACCTTCCAGGGGGTGGACATCAACGGCAACAGCGTGGCGGGCGCCCGCAGCACCACCGCGCAGGACCTGGTGCTGTTGGAGGGTACGAGCAGCAACGTCACGTTTGACGACTGCAAGATCATCAATCCGGCGACGGGCGAGGGGGACGGAGGTGCGGCGGACACCAACCCGGCGCAGCACTCCAACCCGGGGACCTGCATCGAGGTGCGCACGCCGGGGCCGCTGACCATCCGCAACTGCGATTTCGTGTGCGAGGACTACACCGAGGGGACCGGGGCGCAGAACATCGTCAACCTGCACTTCCGCAACGCCATCAACGCGGTGGGACCGGTGCTGATCGAGAACACGGCCTTCGCGGCCGAGAAGCGCAACATCGACTTCCAGGCGGGCTGGTCCAACATCACGGTGCGCAACTGCACGTTCCGCAACTACGGTACAGGCGCGGGCAGCGCGGCGGGGGTGTATCTCTTTCCCGATGACGCGGACCCGGAGGGAGTGATCCGGAACCTGTTGATCGAGGGCTGCAGCTTCGTGGGCAACGGGATCGGGGCGCGCGGCATTTACTGCCCCAGCGCCCGCACCGAGAACGTGGTCATCCGCAACTGCAGCTTCATTTCCGCCAACATGGCCAACGCGATCCGCTGGATCGGCCGCGGCGAAGGCCCGGTGATCGACAACTGCGTGATGCGCATCGGGACGCGGCAGGGCATCGGCGGCACCGGCGGTTTCGCCGGCGAAGTCTTCTATCCCAAGGGGGACCCGCGCGGTTTCATCCACGGCTTCGTGGTCCGGAACTGCGTGATCGACGGCAACGACAACGCCGGCATCGTGTTCGAGTGGAACGTGGTGGACGGAATTGTGATCGAGAACAACACGCTCGTCGACACGGGCCGGGAGGGGATCGGCTTCTTCGAGGAGCCGTGCTCGGTGCTGGTGCGGGGCAACCACATCACCCGCTGCGGGCAATCGACGGACTTCGTGGGTACGGCCAACGGGGGCATCGTCTTGGCGGTGAACGACAGCGGGGTGACGGACACTTTCATCATCAGTTGTCCGTCGGGCATCATTCCGCGCTGGTCGCGCGGGGCGCGGGGGATCCATCGGCTCCGCAAACCGAGCGGCATCCGCGCAATCTGACCATCTCCCGTAACATCGTGATTCTCTCGGGCGCCTACGGTATCGTCGACCACAGTCTGGTTCCGGCCACCTCCAGCGACGCCCAGGGGACCTATCGGGGGCGCTCGCGGAACATCCGGTACATCAACAACACGGTGGTCAACTCGCAGACGTTCAACATGGTGGTGAACGGCGACGACAACCAGGTTTACAACAACATCCTGATGGGCGGCGGGGGCGGACTGCGCGACGTGAGTACGGCGGGCAACGCGACCTTCGCCCGGTTCGGGTTCAACCTGCGGCACAACAGCGGGTATCAGAACATTCTCAACCCGCCCACCACGGACATCGTGGCCAATCCGCAGTTGGCCGGGGGCACGTTCCCGAACTCGCGGGCGGGGGTGACGCCGCTGCCGGGTTCGCCGGCGCTGGCGGCCGGGTCTTCGGACGGCATCAACCCGGACTACTTTACCGACATCGGGGCGATCCAGGTGGGAGCGGTGACCGACACGTCGGTGCCAGCCGGCGTGTGGGAAATGTACCGATAGGAGGATGACCATGAGAGCAGGAGGAAACATCATGAGGATCAGATACCACCTCGTTATCATCATTTTGGCGGCGGTCGCGATCTTCGGCGTCGTGGGCGCCGGAGCCGCCGACTACGCGGTGGGGGCGCCGGGCACACCCGCCCAGAACAGCACCAACATTCAGGCCGCCATCAACAGCGCGCTGGGCGACGCCGGACCCAACCGGGTGCTGCTTCAGTCGGGCCAGACTTACGTGGTGGACGCGCGGCTGCTCATTTCGGGCACGGCCAAAAGCGTGACCATCACCAGCGACGGGGCGACCAAGGCCATCCTGGTGGGGTCCAACTTCACCACCACGGCGGATTCGCACGAAGGCGTCTTCACCGTCACCAATCTGGTGAACAGCAGCCTGGGGTTCGAGAACTTCACGCTGCTGCCGCCGGCGTTTTCGGTGACGGGCAGCAGCCCGGCGGTAGGCAACACCAACGGCATCGGCATCGCCGAGACCTGCACCGGCAGCAGCTTTCACTTCGTGAACATGCTGATCACGGGCAACAACAACGCCAACGGTCCGCTCAGCACCGACGGTACCGGTAACATCGGCGGCTTCACCAACCCGACGGTGTTCGGCTACGCCAACATCAACGTGGCGGACACCAATGCCACGGCGGCGTTGAACAACAGCTTCTATTTGACCAACGTGGTTTCCAGCCACGCCAACATCTCGGCGCTGCACATCGGGGGCACGCTGGACGTGGGCGGCGCGTTCACCGTCAACAACACGTTGCGGCTGATCAACTGCACCTTCGGCACGTCCATCGCGGGACGTTTGGTGGACGTGGCGGGGTTGACCAACGTGAGCGTCACGAACTCCTTCGGCGTGGGCACGATCCCCGACGACGCCTTGCGCGTCGCCAACTGCTACAATCTCAACATCAACGGTTTCACCGCGACCCAGTTCGTGGTCAACGGCATTGACATCCTGAACGTGCAGACGGCGAACGTGCGCAACGCCTCGCTCACGGACAGCTTCACCGCCATCTCGACCGCGCATCGCAACGTGACCATGTTCCTGGTGGACGCCGAGGCGGCGTTCCGGGTGCTGAATCCGACCGTCACCATGACGGACTGCTACATCGGGGACACGGCGGCGCAGGTCAACGCGGTTCACATGTACTGGCAGCGCGCCGTGACCGCGACGCGCGTCACCATCAAGGATCTGACCTACCAGACGCCGACCAACCCGCCGATTCTGATCGCCATGTGGTTCGAGAACTGCCAGGAGGTGACGCTGGACGGCTGCCTGATCCAGAACCTGCAGAATCCGACGCTGAACTGCTCGGCGCTGGACTTCACGTACACGGGGCTGCCTAACCCGGCCAGCCAGAGCGATCCCAACCCCACGCCGCGCAACTTCACCATCCGCAACACCACCATCCGCGACGTGACGCTGGGCATTTTTCCGCGGGCGCATTACGTGGGCCTGATCGAGAACTGCGTGTTCGAGAACTTCGACGGGCACATCTTCTCGGAGCGCAACGGCTTCGGTCGTTCCAACAACCCGGCCAACGTCAACTGGGGGCGGCGCTCGACGACGATTCGGGACTGCACCTTCACCAACATCAACCATCATCAGCTCAATCCCACGCAGAACACCGACACGTATCGCAACGGCTTTTACATGCTGGACGACGTGGTCACGTTCGAGCGGGTGATCCTGACGGGTCCGACCACGCCGGTCGCCAACGTGTGGTGGGGGGTGTGGATGGTCGATCCGCTGCAGGCGACTTTCACCGACTGCTTCTTTGCGGGCTGGAACCGCGCGGCGGTGCGCGCCAATCTGTGCGACACGCCCAACGTGCTGGCCAACCCGGCGGACATCGCGCGCGCCGAGTTGCGCTTCCAGAACTGCTACCTGTTGGGCAACGGCCACAACCTGGGCGTTCCGGTGAGGGACCAGACGCCCGCCGCCGGCCACGAGTTCGCGCCCATTTCGCTCTTGTCCGGTTACAAGTTGGTGGTCAACAACACCGTCATCGAGGATTGCGGCGGGGACGCGATCCACGCCTTGTTCGTCACCAACTCCCCCGTCAACTGCGCCACCGCGACGGCGCAACTCAACGACGTCACCTTCGTCAACTGCCGGGACAATCTCTTCACGGTGTCGTGCGATCCCAACCAGACCAACGTGGTGGACGTGAACGGGGTTTGGACCACGGGCAATCCCATGTTGCAGACGCCGGGAGGCGTGCCGGCGCTCTGGTTCCAGAACGCCACCGCCAACGTCCGGAACCTGTTCGTGACGGGATGGGCCGGGCCGGTGCTGGAGAACCGGTATTTCGGCGCCAACGCTGGGACGTACACGCTGGAAGACGTGATGATCAACACGGTGGGTCAAAACGCCATCCAGATGAATACATCCTGGAACGGAGAGCTGGTGGTCAACCGAGCGGATATTCGCAACGTTACGGCGGGCAGCGGTATCTCGGTGCAGGGCGGAGGGGTGTCGATGAACGACGTGGTTGTCGTCAACGCGGCGCGGTACGGGGTGTCGGTAGGCGAGGCCACGGCTCCGGTCGCCGGGCCGATGCGGGTAGGCACGCTGTCGCGTCTGGCCCTCGTGGGTAACACGCTGGGCGGCATCCGCTTCGTGCAGGGCGATAACACGAAGCCGACCATGACGCTGACCGACTCCACCATCCTGGGCAGCCCGGTGGGCATCAGCTATGAAGAGTTCAACATGCAGCGGCTGGCCGTGACGGACTCGATCATCACCGGCATGAACGGCACGGGCGTGGGCATTGACGTGCCCAACCTGGTCGTGGGAACCGGATCGCCGGCTCCGCGCGTGCAGGTGTCCAACTCAGCCCTGACGACGGACAACGTCAACGGGCGGGGCCTGGCGAGCGCCGTGGTCGTGGGCGGCGGCAATCCGGGCGGGACCGTCACCCAGACGGCGGTGATTCCCAGCGATCCGATTTTCATTTCCATCGATCCGGACAATCCGGGATTCGTGGACGTGGATTCGAGTTACTTCGGCGACAAGGGAACCGGCGGCACGCCACTGAGTGGTTATGGAGACTACATCGGAGGCACGGTCGGTATTGGGGGCTGGCGTCTGTATTAACGCCGCCTGCCGCCTGTGGTAGTGTCCGGGGCGGGGGTGCCGCTCCCCCCGCCCCTTTCATCTCAGACGGGAATGCGTGAGGGCGGGAGGCGCAGCACGCTGCGCAACTACGGTGTGGGAGGCGCAGCTGGCTGCGCAATGACGAACGCGACACGGAGGGAATGCATGATGGATGCGGCGTCCGCATCGGCGTGGACCATGTTGGGATTGGCGCTGGGACTGCTGGCGCTGCCGCGGCTGGCGGAGGCGGAGGGGGCGGCCCTCTCCGAGGCGACCCGTCTGTCCAACGCCCGCATGATGGCCGAGTATTTCGAGGAGATGTGCATCCCTAAGCCGTTCGATCCGCGGCGGGGGGAGGAGATCCAGAAACACCGTGACGCCATCCGCGCGCGGCTCTTGGCGGACCTGGGGCTGTCGCCGCTGCCGGAGCGCGTGCCCCTGGATCTGCGCTACTCGGAGCCCCTCGAGCACGAATGGGCGAGCGTACGGCGCGTCTACTATCAGCTCTGGCCCGGGGTGTACGCGCACGGGCTTTTGTACATGCCCAAGGCGTTTCGGGAGAAGCCCGCTCCCGCCATGCTGTGCCCGGCGGGGCACTTCCCCGACAGCAACCTTTACAAGGGCGAGCAGGCGCGCGCCCTCTTTCGCGCAGCTCAGGTACGTGGTCTTCGCCCCTTCCAGAGCCATTACGAGGTCATGTCGCTGGGCGTTTCGCAGCAGACGCTCCTCGTCTGGCAGAACATGCGGGCCATCGACCTTTTGTGCTCGCTGCCGGAAGTGGACGACGCGCGCATCGGCTCGGCGGGTTGCTCGGGCGGCGGCTACCAGACCGCCATGATGCTGGCCCTGGAACCGCGCGTGGTCGTCGGCTCCGACGTGGGCTACAGCGAAGAGTATCGCTCCATCCTCTTTCCCCAGACCAGCCATTGCGTCTGCAACCACATCCCCAACGTGATGCGCTACACCGACCAGACCGAGATCAGTTGCCTGGGGATGCCCAAGCCGATCCAGTACATGGTGATGAACGACCAGACGAAGTTTTTCCCCTATTCGCACTATCCCATCGTGCAGGACCTCTTTCGCGTCAACGGGGCGTCGGGGCGGACGGACGTGGCCTACTTCGACACGCCGCACGATTACGCCCGTCCCAAGCGCGAGCGCACCTACTGGTGGATGGAGAAATGGCTGCGCGGGGTGGAGAGCAGCCGGTTTCCCGAGGAGCCGGCGACGCTGGAGGACGAGGGGACCTTCCCGGTGCGGGCGTTCGACAAGCTGATGCTGTCGTTTCCGGAAAACAAGGGTTGGCGGGCGATTTCGGACTACTACCGCGAGCGGTATCTCTTCAAGGCGCCCGAGATCGCGGCACGGGCCGACTGGGAGGCGTATCGGGCGCGCATGCGGGCGGCGTTGGCGGACTTGTTGGGCGAGGCGGCGCAGCTGCCGTCGCGGAATGAGAAGCCGAAGGGGCGCGGCGGGGAGGAATCCCCCCCAGCGCCCCTTGTTAAGGGGGGAGCGGAGGAGGTCGTTGAAGTTCGGTTTCCCAGCGAGGGAGGGTTGATGCTGCCGGCCAGCGTGGTCTTGCCCAGGAAGACAGGCCGGCGCGCGCCCATCGTCCTCATGGTTTCCGGCGACGGGCGCGACTGGCTGCTTGCCGGCGAGGGGCCCGGCTCGCCGCGCGCCTTGGCGCGCGAGGGCAATCTGGTGGTGGTGCTGGATACGCGCTTCATCGGTGAACTGGACTGGCGCCACTATGAGCGACTGTTCGCCACCAAGGAGGAGGGCGAGCGAATCCTCACTTATGAGCACATCCGTTACTTGAACGCGGTCAGTCCGCGCGCCTGGGAGCGCAACTCGATCGTGTGGGGCCGGCCCATCGCGGGCATGATGGCGACGGATTTGATAAGAACGCTGGACGGGGTGCTGAAGCACCTGGGGAGCGCGGGCGCTGACGGCGTGGACGGCGGCGACGTGACGGTGATTACGCGCGATTCGGCGGACCTGGCGGTCGCGGCGCTGTTTGCGGCGGCGCTGGACGAGCGCATCCGCCGCGTGGACGCCGACCTGGCCGACGCCTGCTTCGCCAAGACCGAGACTTTCGGCGGCTGGTGGTTGCCGCCGGGTTATGATCCCTCCGTGCGGCCGGCCAACGGCCTGTCGATGGTCCCGTTCATCCTGCGGCATGGCGACGTGTTGCAGTGGGCGGCGCTGTCGGCCGACCGGCAGATGGTGTTGCGCAACCTGCCCGCCGAGGCGGGCGACGCGGGCTGGCTGTCGGGCGTGTTTGCGGCGGTCGGCAACGCCCGGGGCGTCACTATCGAAAAGACCGTCCCGCTGACCGGCGAGATGATCCACGTGAAGTCGGAGCGAGACGGCAGTCTCGCGTACAGCTGGACGCCGGGCGCCGCGCCCGCCAAGGCGCCCAAAGTGGTACCGTTCCGCGGGGGATGGGGCCTCAAGTTCGACGCCGGCCGCCAGAACGAGCTGATCCTCTTCTCTCCCCCCTTAACAAGGGGGGAAGAGGGGGAGACAACGGCTCCCCCCTTGATGACGGGGGGTGGGGGGGATTCTTCCCGGTTTTGGAAAACCCGCGGGCCTCTGACCCTCCAGATGGTCGTGCGGCCGGAGAAGCTGGTGGTCGCGGAGGCGGCGCTATTCTCGAAATGGATCGCCACGGATGGAAAGCGGGCGGTTTTCTGGGGCTGAACAACCGTGGGCGGATCTACTGGGCGGTGAGCGGCAGCGGGCGCGCCGACCGGCAACGTCGGCACGTGCAAAGCCCGCACCGGTTGGAGGCCGGCAAGAGTTACGCGCTGGCGGCGGTGTATGATCCGGGCAGGCGCCTGGCGATCTATATCAACGGGCATCTCAGCGTGGAGACGGCGCAGGACGTGCCCGAGCGGGTCTTTGACTGCGACAGTCCGGTGATGCTGGGGTCGCGGCCGGGCCAGACGCACGCGGACGTGGTGATCGGTGAGGTGCGGTTGTCTCCGCGGGCGCTGGAGGAGGCGGACATCGCCCGGTGGGCGCGGGAGCTGGAGCTGACCGAGCGGCCCGGCGAGCGCTTCCTCTGGGAGCGGGCCGTTTTTGCGCCGGATGCCGCGTCCGCTCCCGTGCGCGCGCTCACGACCGGACCCAAACCCCACTGGTTCGGCTACTACGACAAGTTTCAGACGGACCCGACGGACCGCTACGTCCTGTCGCTGGAGGCGGACTTCGATCTGCGCTTGCCGGTCGTCGGCGACGTGGCGCGCATCGGCATGATCGACACGCAGGATGGGAACAAGTGGATACCCCTGGCGGAGACGGGCGCCTGGAACTGGCAGCAGGGCTGCATGTTGCAATGGCGGCCCGGTTCGGACCGCGAGATCATCTACAACGACCGGGAAGGCGAGCGCTTCGTGGCCCGCATCCTGGATGTTTCGACCGGCAGGACGCGCACGCTGCCGCGGGCCGTCGGGCACGTCTCGCCCGACGGCAAGTACGCCCTGTGCGAGGACTTCGCGCGCATGAGGGCCATGCGCCCGGTGATCGGCTACGCCGTGGCGGATCCGACGCAGTATCTCAAGGAAGCCGCGCCCGCCGACTCGGGCGTCTGGCTCATGGACCTGGAGACCGGCGAGAGCCGCATCGTAGTCTCGATGGCCGACGTGGCGCGCATCCCCTATCCCAACCAGACGCCGGCGGAACGGCTTTACTGCAATCATACCCAGTGGAGTCCGGACGGAAAGCGGTTTCTCTTCATCGCGCGCGGCGACAATATCAACTCGCGCATGATGACGGCCAACCGAGACGGATCCGAGCTGCGGCCGCTCACGCACGGCGCCTCGCACTTCGACTGGCTGGACGGACAGCATATTCTGGTGGAGATGCGGGGAGGTTTCTTTCTCTTTCGCGACGACGGCTCCATGCGGGGCCGGAACATTCTGGCTGTGCCCGCGGGACATCAGAGCTACCTGCCGGGTCATCGTTGGCTGGTATCGGACACCATTCCCATGGGGCCTGAACGCGAACAGCATCCCTACCTGGTGGAGTTCCTTTCGTCTCCGCTGTCCAAGGGATACCGGGGGGATGAGTCCGACGTGCGCATCGTGCCGTTGGGGCACTTCCACCAGCCGCCGGAGTACAGCGGCGACGTGCGATGCGACAACCATCCGCGCCAGAGCCGCGACGGGCGGAAGATCATCATCGACTCGGCCCACAGCGGCACGCGGCAGATGTACATGATCGACATTGCCGGGATCGTGGGCCGACTGGCGGCGGGCGGATCGTGATTTCACCCCCCTTAACCAGGGGGGGCTGCGAAGGCGGGCCGAGCGCGTCCATTGCGTCCTCTCGATGCGCGGCGCGAAGTTACGTCGCGCGCTTTTGGCGGGCGACCCGGCGCGCCGCTACTCGAGGACTCGGTTTTTCTTTTTCGCGCCACCTCGCGCAGGCGCCTTTTTTTCGGAGTGGGTATTTGTATTGACCATTGGGCGCAGGGCGGCGTCCTTACGAGGGAGACAGGCGATTGACGGCAGGGGTTGTGAAGGAGAGGCGCCGGCGGAAGCCGGGGGCCGGCGCGCGGACGACCGGCGCGGTGTGGGGGATGGTCTGGGTGCTGGCGGTGTCGCTTCCGGTTTTCATGTGGGCGGAGCCGGGGAAAAGGGATGGAATCTTGATGATGCAAGTGGAGGATGCCGCGATGCATTTCAGTTGGAAGAGCGACGCGTCGGGGCAAACCGACGCGCCTAAAGTTACGTCCTTTCGCGACGGCCAGGGACTGCTGTTCGTGTCGGAAGGCAAGACCCGCTTCGAGCTGAACGGGCATCCCGGGCGAGAGTTTTGGGCCGGACGCGGACCGCTCACGCTGGCCATGGTCGTGCAGCCGACGATGCTGGAGGAGACGCAGTCGCCGCTCTGCTCCAAGTGGAATCCCCGTGACGGACTGCGCTCGTTCGAGTTCGGCTTTTCCGGCGACGGGCGGCTGTACTGGCAGGTGAGTGCGAGCGGGCTGGCGGACGGCCGCCGGATCAAGATGGATGGGCGGCACGGCCTGCAGCGTGGCCGCCCCTATGCCGTGGCCGCCGTGTTCGATCCCGGCAGGCGCATGGCGCTCTACGTCAATGGACATCTCAGCGGGGAGTTGACGCGGAGAATACCCGACCGCATCCATGAAAACGAGACCCCGGTTCTTTTGGGAGCGCGACCCGGCACGGATGTGCACGCCGACGCGATCCTGGGGGACGTCTGGATCCATCCCGTAGCGTTGGAGGGGGAGGCCATCCAGAAGTGGGCGGCCTCGTTGGGATTGACGGAAGAGCCTCCCGACGGGCGCACCGAGTGGGAGAAGGCGGTGCTGGACCCGGACGCGAAGCCGGCGCCGATACGCGCCCTGACGCAGGGGCCCAAGCCGCACTGGTTCGGCTACTACGACAAGTTTCAGACGGATCCGACCGACCGCTACGTGCTCTCGCTGGAGGCCGATTTCGATCTCCGCGTCCCCGGTCCCTCGGATGTCGCGCGCATCGGCATGATCGACACCCAGGACGGCGACAAGTGGATTCCCTTGGCGGAGACGGGCGCCTGGAACTTCCAGCAGGGCTGCATGTTGCAATGGCGGCCCGGCTCGGACCGCGAGATTCTCTACAACGACCGCGAGGGCGACCGCTTCGTCTGCCGGGTGCTGGACGTGAAGACGGGGGCGATGCGCACGCTGCCCCTGGCCATCGACCAGGTGCATCCGGACGGCCGGCACGCCACCTGCCAGGATTTTGCGCGCGCCGGCGCCCTGCGAACGGTCGTCGGCTACGCCGTGCGCGATCCCGAGGAGTTTCGCAAGGTTCCCGCGCCCGACGATACCGGCATCTGGCTGATGGACCTGGACACCGGCGAGCACAAGCTGATCGTGTCGGTGGCCGACATCGCCAAGATTCCCTATCCCAAGCAGAAACCCGGCGATCGGCTCTATGTGGCGCACACGCAGTGGAGTCCGGACGGCAAACGGTTTCTCTTTTTCAACCGGGGCGACACCATCGACTCGCGCATCACCACGGCCAACATGGACGGCTCGGACATCCGGGTCGTTACGTACATGGCGTCGCATTACGACTGGTGGGACGCGACGCGGCTCTTGATCGAGATCCCGCGTCGCGGCGGGTTCTTTCTCTTCAATGACGACGGCTCGATGAAGGGAGAGCGGCTGGTCGCCGCTCCCCCGGGGCATCACACGCTCCTGCCGGGCAGGGAGTGGTTTCTGTCGGACACGATTCCGCAGGGACCCGACCGGGTGCAACACGTGTACCTGATGCACATCCCGACCAAGCGGTTCATCCCGCTGGGGCATTTTCCGCAAGGGCGGCAGTACTGGGGGGACGTGCGCTGCGACAACCATCCCCGTCTCTCGCGGGACGCGCGCAAGGTGATCATCGACTCGACGCACGAGGGCACGCGGCAGATGTACATGATCGACATATCGGGGATCGTGGGGGAGGCGCCGGCGCAGTAGGTCGTGTCGAGGGCGTCGGAGTGCAAACTTCAGTTTGGATGGCAAGCAGGCTGAAGCCTGTACTCCGGGGGAGTTCAAACTTCAGTTTGCTCGGCCGGCGGGCTGAAGCCTGTACTCCGGGCGAGGCGGCAGAAGAGCGCCGCCAGGTCGGAAGGCGTCAGGCCGGGAATGCGCGACGCCTCGCCCAGCGTGGCGGGCCGGTAGCGCGCCAGCTTGTCCGCGGCCTCGCGCGACAGGCTGGGAATGCCGTGAAAGGCTGCATCGGCGGGGATGGGCAGGGTCTCCCAGGCCTCCGCCCGGCTCGCCTCGCGCCGGCTCCGCTCCAGATACACCTCGTACTTGCAGAGAATCTCGACCTGTTCGGCCACGCGTCCGTTGACGGGTTCCGAGAGACCGTAATGCGCCAGGTCGTGATACGTGACGCCGGGGCGGCGCAGGAGCTCGGACAGCCGGGCGGGCTTGGTCAAAACAGCGGCGCCCGCCGCGGACAGTCGCGCCTGCGTCGGGCCGTCCGGCACGACCACGTGGCGATCCAGGCGCGCCCGCTCCGACTCGACGGCCCGCGAGAGTTCTTCAACACGGGAGAATTCCTCCTCCGTAATCAGTCCCAGCTGCCGCCCGTACTTCATCAGGCGCAGGTCGGCGTTGTCCTGCCGCACGCTGAGTCGAGTCTCGACCCGGCTGGTGAACATGCGGTAGGGCTCGTCCGTTCCCTTCATCACGAGATCATCGATCAAGACGCCGATGTAGGACTCGCGGCGTGAGAGGATAAAGGCGGGCCGGCCCTGCGCCGAGAGGGCCGCGTTGATGCCGGCGACCAGCCCCTGCGCGGCGGCTTCCTCGTATCCCGACGTACCGTTGATTTGTCCGGCCAGAAACAGCCCCGGCCAGTCGCGCAACTCCAGCGTGTGTCGCAGCTCTGTGGGATCGACGCAGTCGTACTCGACCGCGTAACCGGGCCGCAGGACGACGACTTCCTCCAAGCCGGGGATGGTGCGCAGATAGGCCAGTTGCACGTCCTCCGGCAGGCTGGTTGACAGCCCGTTGGGATAGATGCGCCCGCCCTCCCGCCGTTCCGGCTCCAGGAATACGTGATGGCGCGCGCGCTCGGGGAAGCGCTTGACCTTATCTTCGATGCTGGGGCAGTAGCGCGGCCCGATGCCGGTGATCTTGCCCGAGTAGAGAGGTGAGCGGCCGAGATTGTCGCCGATAACGCGGTGCGTCGCCTCGTTGGTGTAGGTGATGTAACAGCAAATCCGGTTGTTGATTTGCGGCGAGTCGCGGAAGGAGAAGCGCTCGGTAGGCTCGTCGCCCGGCTGCTTCTCCAAGCGCGAGAAGTCGATGCTGGCGGGGTCGAGACGCGGAGTCGTACCCGTCTTCATACGGCGCATGGCAAGCCCCAGGGAGCGGAGGCTCTCCGACATGGCCAGGGCGGCGGGTTCGTCGATCCGCCCGGCCGGTCGCACCACGTCGCCGATGAAGATGCGTCCCCCCAGGAACGTGCCCGTGGTCAACACGACCGCGTCGGCCGTGAACTCATTGCCATCGGCGTCGCGCACGCCCACGATTCGCCGCCCATCGACCAGGAGGCCGGCCGCTTCGCGCTCGTGCAGGGTGAGGCCATCCTGGCCGGCGATGACCTTCTGCATCTCGGCCGGATAGTCGAAAATATCCACCTGCGCGCGCGGCGAATGGACGGCGGGGCCTTTGCCGCGATTGAGCATGCGCCAGTGGATGGCGGTGCGATCTGTGTTCCGGGCGCATTCGCCGCCCAAAGCGTCGATCTCGCGCACCAGTTGGCCCTTGGCGACGCCGCCCCAGGCGGGATTGCAGGAGAGCGCGGCGATGGTGCGCGCGTCGTGAGTGACCAGCAGAGTGCGGCATCCCAGCCGCGCCGAAGCCAGCGCCGCCTCGCAGCCCGCATGGCCGCCTCCGACCACGATCACGTCGCAACGTCCCGCCGCCATAGCGCGGTCACGCTACCACGGATGCCCGGCCCGGGGAAAGTCCCTCATGAGGCTTTGCCTCAACCATAGAGGGTGAAAAACAAGCCGGCTCCGAAGACGGTCCGGGCGCAACCAGCCCGTCCTCTCGATACGCGGCCCGAAGATACAGCTCGCACCTCAAGCGGGCGATTCGACGGGCCGTTACTCGAGGACTCGGTTTTTCTTTCTCTCGCAAGCTTACCAAGGCGCATTTTTAGGAGCAGGTTCATCGCTTGACTTTGCCAACAGACTGGTCTAGACTGGTTTAGACTGGTCGGAGGTGAAAAATGGCCGCAAGGGTCGGAGCTTACGAGGCGAAAACGAATCTCTCCAAGCTCCTGGATCGCGTCGAGCGGGGGGAGAGCATTGTCATCACGCGCCATGGCGTGCCGGTCGCCAGGTTGGTCCGCGTCGAGAGCAACTCCGAGAGGCCGGTGAGCGAGATCATCGCCGAAATGCGGAGAATCAGCGACAACCTCACGCTGGGGGGACTGTCGATTCGCGAGTTGATCGAGGAAGGCCGCAGGTACTGAGCATGGCATTTGTACTGGATTGTTCGGTCGCCGCGAGCTGGTTTTTCAGGGATGAGCGCAATCCTTATGCGATGGCCGCACAGGAGCGGTTGGAACATGAGCCGGCGGTTGTTCCATGCCATTTTTTTCTTGAAGTTGCCAACGTGCTGCTGGTAGGAGAACGCCGCGCCAGCCTCACTCGACGAGAAGGCGACGACCTCCTGCGGTTGCTTGATGGTCTTCCGATTACGACGGATACCAGCTTCGACAAGACGTACATTGGATCAGTACGGGCATTGGCGCGTGAACATCATCTCAGCGCGTACGAGGCGACCTACCTGGAGTTGGCGCAGCGGACGGGGTTGCCGCTGGCGACGTTGGATGATGGTCTTCGGTGCGCCGCGGGGGAGGCGGACGTGGCCGTCTGGCGGCCCGACTGACGGGGTTCCGGGGGCGGCGCCGCGACTCTGTTGGCAGCTGTCAGTGGAGAATATAGGCCGGCGTTGACAGCGGGCGGGCGCCGCCTTACTGTCAATTCCCATCTCCGGCAGCCCGTGGAGTCTTCATGCCGCCCCTCCTTGCCCTCATGCGGGAACTCTTTACGCTTGCGCCCCTGCCTGCCCACGCGGGATTCTGGGCCGTGGTGTTGTTCATGTTCGGGGCCTGCATCGGCAGCTTCCTGAACGTCTGCATCTACCGGCTGCCGCGCGGACTGTCGCTGTCCAACCCGCGCCGCAGTTTTTGCTTCACCTGCAAGACGCCCATCGCCTGGTACGACAATCTTCCCCTCGTCAGCTACCTGTGGCTTGGAGGGCGGTGCCGGCATTGCGAGACGCCGTACTCCATGCGCTACTTCTGGGTGGAACTGGCGACCGGCCTGCTGTTCGCGGCGGGTCTCTTTCTTTTCGGGGCCGACCTCGTCCCGCTCTGCGTCTACCTGGCGCTGGCCTCCTCGCTGACGGTTGTGTTTCTCATCGACGTGGATCGGCAGATCATCCCCGACTCGATCTCGCTGGGAGGACTGGCGGCCGGCCTGCTCTTCTCGTGCGTCGCGTGGCTCGTCCCCCTGTCGCCGCGTCTGCCGGTGCAACATCCGGGCGAGGCGCTGCTGGGTGCGGCGGTGGGATACGGAGTCCTCTGGATCGTGCGCTGGGCGGGGACGCTCCTCTTCCGCAAGGAGGCGATGGGGCTGGGCGACCTGAAGCTGCTGGCCATGCTGGGCAGTTGGATCGGCTGGGAGAGCGCGCTTTATACGGTCGTCCTGTCGGCGTTTCTGGGTTCGGTCGTGGGCATTGCGGGCAAGCTGGTGGCGCTGGCGCGAAAGCAGGGCTACGGCGCCCTGACCGAGGTCCCCTATGGTCCCTACCTGTCGCTGGCGGGGTTGTTCGCCTTCATTTACTCCGATGCGTTGCACCGCTTTTTCACTATGGTGATTTTGCGCGAAGGAGTAGCATGAGCGCGCGCAATCGTCACGCCGCGCGCGGTGGAGCACGGGATGGAGCCGCCCCGGAGAATCGGACTGATCGCCAATCTGGACAAGCCGGAAGCCTGCGCGGTGGCGCGGGATGCGGTGCGACTGGTCGCCGGCCTGTCGCTGGAGCCGCTGGTGGAGGAGCAATTGGCGGCGCGGCTGGGGGAATCCGGCCGGCCCGAGCCGGAAGTATTGAACGAGAGCGATCTGATCGTGGTCTTGGGGGGGGACGGCACGCTCCTTTCGGTGGCGCGCGCCTACTGCCGCCGGCCCGTGCCGCTCTTGGGTGTCAAGATCGGCAACTTCGGTTTCCTGGCCAGCGCTTCCGTGCCCGAGCTGCCGGAAGTGCTGCAACATATCGCGAACGGCGATTATTCCACTTCCCGGCGACGCGCCCTGGCCTGCCAGGTGAGGGACAAGAGCGACCGGCTGGTCGCGGAGACCGCCGCCGTCAACGACGTGTACATCGCGCGCTTCTCCGCGCGCCGGCTGCTTCACGTGCGCATGACGGTTAACGGGAGCTCGACCATCGAGTTTCGCACCGACGGCATCATCGTCTCGACGCCCTCGGGATCGACGGGACACTCGCTGTCGGCGGGCGGCCCCATCGTGGTTCCCGACGTGGACGCGACCATCGTCACGCAAGTCTGCCCGCATACGCTGGCGGCGCGGCCGCTGGTGCTGCGCGCCGACGATCGGCTGCGATTCGAGGTCACGGGCCAGGGGGAGGAGACGGTGGTAGCTACCGTGGACGGCCAGCTCAACCTGGAGGTCCCGCCGGAGGGCAGCGTCGAGTTGTGCGGCGACAAGTACTGGTTCATACTCGTCAAGTCGCCGCGGCGGACCTATTTTGACGTTTTAAGAAACAAGTTCTATCTGGGCGGGTTACAGAAACCGTAAGGGATATCGGATGAAAACAAGTCGTTTGATCTTTTTGATATTAGCGTTGCTTTTGCCCTTTTTATGGAGCTGTGGGGTGAGTGTGCCGGGGTTGCGGAGGGGTGAGACGCCGGCGCGAGAGGCGTTGGAGCGCGAGGCCGAGCGGCAGGAACGGCGGCAGGAGCGGCGCGACGAGGAGGAGTTGGAGAAGGCGAGAATTCCGGCGGCCACGCCGGAGGGGGAGATTGCGCCGGTCGCGCCGGTACTTGAGGTGATCCCGCCGGCGGCGACGCGCGAGGCGGAGCCGGGGATGAGGGTCGAGGGGCCGATCGCGCCGCCTGCGCCCACCGCGGCGGCGGAGGCGGAAGCGGCCGCCCGCCATGCCACTATGCGGGCCATGCTCTTGGAGCGCGACGGCCGTCCGGCGGAGGCGTTGGCCGCCTATCAAGAGGCATTGGCGGCGGCCAGCGTCACCTCTGTATTGCTCTGGAAAGTCGCCCGGCTGCGCCTAGAGCAGGGGTCGCCGGAGGCCGCCCTGCCCGTGGCCGAGGAGGCCGCACGGCTCTCGCCCCGGGACGCGGACGTGCTGATGACCTACGCCCAAGCGCTCTACGCCGTGGGCGACGCGACAGGCGCCGACCTCGTCTTCGAGCGCGTCCTGGAGCCTCTCCCGCGACGACGCCGCTGGCGGCCATGGCGCAGCAGTACTACAACCAGTCCGACTGGGCGCCCGCCGCCCGCTGGTTCGAGGCTGCTCAAGCGCGACCCGGGCAAGCTGCCGGTGCGACATGCCCTGGGCGTGCCGGCTGCGCCTGCGCGAGTATGACGCCGCCATCGACCAGTTCAAACTTGTGCTGGAGAAGTATCCCAACCGCGAGACCTACCTGGCCCTGGCCGAGGCGATGGAGGGCAAGGGCGACGTCGGCGACGCCCAGCGCATTTACTCGCTGATGGCCCACAGCCAGCGCGACGACGTGAGTCGCGCCGCCGCCTGGCGCGTCTTCTGGTCAAATACGGCAGTCCCCAGGGACCACCGCGCGGCGGCGGACTGGTTCGAGGACGTGCTGCGCATCGTGCCCAACGACGAAGAGGGCCTGCGCATGTTGGCCTATCTGCATTTCACCTTCAAACAGTACACCAAGTCGGAGGAGTACCTTGCGGAGGTGTTGCGGCTGCATCGAGCAGCGCGGAAGCGCACCGGTTGGCGTTTCAGATGGGTGGAGCGTACCTGCAACTGGTCAAGGGACGCTTCGAGCGCGCTGCGGGTCTTTCAGTTGCTGAAGCAGGCCGATCCGGACGGCCACCTGGCCGACAAGGGGATGGCTTTGGCCTATCTGGACATGGGCGGGAGGAGGTAGGCCAAGGCGGCCTTCAAGCCGCTATCCAGCGCAATCCCGATGCCCTGGACGTGCACATCAACCTGGTCGAAACTGTATCGCCGGGACAAGAATCATGAGGCCGTGCTGCCCGCATCTGGAAGCGGCGGCGCGGCTGGTGGAACCTCGGCCTCCGCGGAGCCGGAAAAGCGCAAGCAACTGGTTTCATTCACGATTTCCGCGCCCAGACGCTGCTTTCGCTGGCGCGCTACGAGGAAGGCGCGGGCGGCGGCTGAGAGGCGGCCGGCCTGGATCCGGACGATGAGGACGCCGCCATGCTGATCGCGCAGACCTACCTGGAGGAGGGGCGGCTGGAGGAGATGGAAGCGGTCGCCCGGCAGTATCTGGCGCGGCATCCGGGCAACGCGCATCTGCTCAATTTCCTCGGGTACGCCTTCGCCGACAAGAACATGCGGCTGGAGGAGGCGGAGCAACTGATCCGCCGGGCGTTGGAGGCGGCGCCGGACAACGGCAGCATCGTGGACAGCCTGGGTTGGGTTTTGTATCGCAAGGGGCGAGTCGAGGAGGCCATCGCGGAGCTGGAGCGGGCGGCCCGGCTCTCGCCTGATTCACCCGATCATCGACCATCTGGGAGACGCGTACCTGGCCGCCAAGCGGCCCGAAAAAGCCCGCGAGCAGTGGCTGCGGGCGCTGGAATTGGACCCGTCTAACAACCAAGTTCAAGAGAAGCTCACTAACCTCAAGGAAAGCCCGTCCCAATCGGAAAACCCGTAAAGATTCGGCTGGAACCGCCGAAAACCCGAAGTGGGAATTTGGTCATTGACATAATATCCGTCAAAGACTAAGTTTAACCACGGCGGGATGCTATATGGGTTTAAGTTTTTCCCGGTGGCCCTGCCGCGAACGGAAGAGCATAACAAATTATTACAGTCGTGCAAAGCTCCAGGCCATTTTTTGAATATTGATGGATTCGCGTTATACTCTGCTTGCCGAGCGAAAGAAGGCCTTGAGAACAGGCTGTCCGGGGTAGTTCCGGGGGGAACGCGTCGAGCGGCGCAAACGGGAGGGTGATCTGTTGTCGGGCATTGTGGAGCGATTAACCGGCCTTGTTTCCAGATCAAAAAACCTGATCGGTTTAGACATCGGGTACGACTCGGTGAAGGGGGTGGAGTTGTACCGCGACGAGCGGGGCTACCAGTTGGCGCCTTACGGGATCGTACCCATCAGCGCGGGGACGGACCCGGCGGAGCGGCGGGGGGCGACGCTGGCGGCGCTGAAGACGCTGATGCGCGAGCACAAGTTCTCGACCCGGCGGGTCGCGACCGCGGTGTCGGGCGAGAACGTGATCGTGCGCATCCTGCGCCTGCCCATCTTCGACGCCTCGGAAGAGAGCCTGGAGTTCGCGGTGCGCGGAGAGGCCCGCGACTTCATCCCCTTTGACATGGAAGACGTGGTGTTCGATTTCCAGAAGCTGGGCGAGCTGGAGCACGAGAACAGCCGGGTGGCGGAAGTGCTGATCGTGGCCGTGCGCAAGGACGTGATCGAGGAGCGGCTCTCGCTCTTGCGCGACGCGGGGCTGGAGCCGGTGGTGATCGACGTGGCCAGTTTTGCGCTCTGCAACGCCCTGTCGGAGTGCGGGGCCATCAAGGCGGGCGAGGCGGTAGCCCTGGTGGACATCGGCGGCCAGACGACCAGTGTGGCCATCCTGCGCGACGGGGTGACGCGCTTCACCCGCGACCTGTCCATCGGCGGTAGGAACATCCTGGACGCGATCACGGGGGAGTTGGAAGTGGACCGCCGGGAGGCGGAAGGGCTGACGCACAAGTACGGCATTCTCCTGTCGGCGCAGACGGGCGAGAGCCGCGGCCCCGGCGCGCAGGCTCCCTCCCACGACGACTATCTCCTCTCCGGCGGCCACGTGCTCCACGAAGAGAAGGAGAAGCCCGGCGGGTCGCTCTACGACGAATCCGAAGCCGACTTCAAGTCGCTCTACGAGACGCCCGAGCCGGAACCCGAAATCAAGCTCAGTCAACCCGCTCCGCGCGACATTCTCTCCGACATCTCGCGCACCATCGACCAGTTGACGCCGGAAGTGGACGCGACCGCCCTGGAATACGGACCGGAAGGGCAGCGGGTCGCCGAAATCTGCGAGCACTTCATCGGCGAGATCATCGGCGAGGTCAAGCGCTCGTTTCTCTACTACGAGAACCAGTTGGGCGGGGAGGTCATCAGCCGCATCATCCTGTCGGGCGGGCTGTCCAAGATGCGCAACATCGAGAAGTACTTCGAGCACGTCCTGGACGTGAAGTGCCATCGCCTGGAGCCGCTTACCCGCATTCGCTCGGAGATGAGCCGGCAGGAGGCGGAGGCGTTGTATCCGCTTCTGGGCGTCGGCATCGGGCTGTCGCTGCGGTCGTTCTTCCACAAGTCATGAAACGGAACCTGAGCAGGAAGCCGGAGCGTCCCACCCTTGACAAAGGGGGCCAGGGGGGAATCGTGTCCCCTCTTAACAAGGGGGGTCAGGGGGGATTAAACGAATGATCACCATCAATCTTCTTCCCACCCAGCGCAAGCGCGTCACCGCGCCCCAACCCAACCAGGCGGTCATCATGCTCTTGGCGGGGGTGCTGGCAGCGGGTTCACTGGCGGTGGCCTATTACTACCGGCACGAGTTGTCGGGGCGGCGGGCGCGGCTGGCGGCGGTGGAGGACGAGCAGAACGCCTACAAGGCCGACGTGGCCATCGCCCAGGACTACCAGGCCCGCCTGGACCAGTTGCAGAAACGCAAGGCGCTGATCGACGAGCTGCTCTTCTCGGGTCCTGAGGTGGCCCGCAAGCTGAACCAGATCAGCGACCTGGCCCCCGCCAAGGTGTGGCTGGAAGAGATTCGCATGGAAGTGGAG
Source organism: bacterium (assembly GCA_015075175.1). GTDB lineage: Bacteria > Hinthialibacterota > Hinthialibacteria > H5-UNCL2 > H5-UNCL2 > H5-UNCL2. The sequence goes on along the minus strand of JABTUV010000013.1, from coordinate 65,235 downwards.
AAGAAGCAGGAACAGCGCGTGGTCATGCAGGGCGAGACCCGCACCACCCGGACGGTGCAGGTCGAGTACACCACGCTGACGTTGACGGGAGTGACCGAGGATCTGGCCAACGGGCAGACGCTGGTGGCGGAGTTCATCAGCCGGCTGCAGAACTCGCCCTTCATGGCCGACATCGTGGGCGAGATCAAGCCGCTGTATCAGCGGGCGGAGGAATGGTTGCCGAACGTGAGCGCGCCCGGGGCCAAGCGGCCGGTGTGGCGGTTCCGGATTTCCATGCAGGTGAACATGGAAGCGCGCAAGGGCAAGCCGCAGGACAAGACGGGCAGCGAGAGAGTGGCGGACGCCGCCGCGGCGGCGGCACGCAGCTGACGAGGTACAATCATGGCTCTGACGCCGCAGGAACGCAACAACCTGATCAAGGTCGGCATCATCGTCTTGGCGGTGGTGGCCGCCTCTATCTTCGCCCCGGGTTTCGGCGTCAACGACACGCGCACCAAGATCGCCGCGCTGGACAAGAAGCTGGCCGAAGCGGAGAAGACGCTGGCGGACATGAAGGAGACGGCGGGTCGGCTGAAGTCGCTGCAGGACCAGTACAACCGGCTGCGCCCCGAAATCGAGGCGCAGGAACGGCGCCTGCCGCGCACCAGCAACTATGACGAGTTGTTCCGGCATCTCAACATGCTGGGGGCCAAAAACAACATCCGTTTCGACGCCTTGGAGGGCATCACCGACGCGGCGCGCGCGGGCGTCCGCGGCGAAGCCCAGGAAGACAAGGCTACGAGAAGATCGCCATGAAGATCAACCTGCGCGTGGACTACCACGGGTTGGGTCGCTTCATCAACGACGTGGAGAACGGCGAGCGCTTCATGCGCGTGGACGGCCTGGTCATCAACAACGGCGAAATCTCAATCTTACTCTTGCTCTTGCTCTTAATCTTAATCCTGCTCGTATTTCCTATCCAAGCAGGATCCAACGCTGGAGAGACATCTCCGCATGTCAGGAGACGCTACCGATGCTGACCACGCCCGACTGGCGCGGCTGTGTTTTCAACACGCGATGGGCGCAGTTGATAGCTGGGACGGGATATGATGGCCGTAGAGAGAAAGATTAGGAGCAGGAGTAAGAGTAAGATTAAGATTAAGAGCAAGACCAAGATTAAGATTAAGATTAAGATTAAGAGTAAGAGTAAGAGTAAGACAACGAGCGGACAGTTTACCGCGACGAGACCATAGACAACTCACAAGATCGGGTGAAGGCCGTCGCCTCGTGCGGCGGCCGGGCGGGAGGTTGAGCCTTTATGGGTCGGATCGTTTTGCTATTGGCGGCGGCCCTGGCGATGCTGGGACTGGTCTCGGTGACCGCCCAGGAGAGCGCCGGACCGCAGTTCCGCTACAATCGTCACGGCCAGCGCAATCCCTTCGTGCCGCTGATCATACCGACCGCGACCCCGACGCAGCCGCCCACGCCGACGGCGACGCCGACGCCGACGCTGCGGCCGGGCGAGTTGCCGCGTTCATTTGCGCCGCCCACGCCCACGCCGACCGAGTTCGTCCCGCCTCCCTTCAACCTGGAGGCGATTCTGATCCGCCCCGGCTTCGCCCTGGCGGTGATTAACGGCGAACTGGTGGAGGAGGGCGACGTGTTCGGCGACGCCGGCATCCTGTTGCGGCGCATCCAGAAGAACAAGATCACGCTGGAATACCAGGGCCATCGCTGGACGCACGCCGCCTCCAGCGATTGGCGCCTGGTGGAAGAAGACGAACGGAGGGGAGCGGGCCGCGACCAGAGTTCCGCTCCCGCCCCGGTCAAGCCGTAGTCGCGCAGCGTGCCGCGCCGCGCAGAGAGACGCAGAGGCCGCAGAGTTGGCATAGGTCCTATAGGTCTTATAGGTCTTATCCGTCCTATTCGAGGGCGAAAGAGAGGAACCGATTGACGACCATGAGCACGGCAACACGAATCCACAGCGGACGGCGCGCGTGGGCGGCCGCCCTCATCCTCTTCGGGCTCCTGTGGGCGCCCCTGTGGGGCCAGACGCCCGAGGGCGCCTCGGTCGCCGCCAATCGCAAGGACCTGGGGCCGCAGGGGGACATCATCATCGACAGCCTCAATTTCTCGGACGCCCCCTTGCAGGGGGTGCTGCGCGGCATCGCCAAGTTCTCCAACCTCAATATCGCCGTCGGCCCCGAGGTGCAGGGCTCGGCGACCGTCTACTTCGAGAACGTGCGCGTCAAGGACGCCCTGGAGACCGTGCTGCGGCTCAACAACCTCTCCTACATCGTCTCGGAAAACATCGTGGTGGTGCTGCCGGCGGCGCGGCTGGGCGAGGAGCGCGCCATCCTGGACGTGGACGTGATCACGCCCCAGTACCTGTCGGTGGGCGAGTTGGAGGCGGGCCTGAAGGAGCTGAAGACCTCGCAGGGGACCATCTCGGTCAACGAGGAGTCCAATTCGGTCGTGGTGCAGGACACGCCGCAGGGGATCGCGCAGTTGCGGCGGGTGCTGGCGGCGATGGACCGCCCGCGCGCCCAGGTCAACGTCGAGGCGCACCTGGTCGAGATCACGCTGGGCGACAACCTGGACCTGGGTATCGACTGGGGCTTCGTGAAGGCGACGGACTCCGGCGACCGGCTGTCTTTGACCGGCGACAGCAACCTGGGGCGCGCCCTGACGGCGCCCGCCAACCGCCTGCTGTCCGGCGGCAGCCTGGACTTCGGCTACACCCGCGGCTTCGGCAGCGTCACCGGCTTCCTCAACGCGCTGTCCCAGAAGACCAGCGTGAAGGTGCTGCAGAATCCCAACATCATCGTGCTCGACAACAAGACCAACAGCATCGACATCACCAACCAGATTCCCTTCGTGGAGACCAACGTGTCCCAGGGCGTGATCACCGAGTCGGTGCAGTTCATGACGGTGGGCATCAAGCTCTTGGTGACGCCGCACATCACCGAAGACGATCACGTGGTGATGCACACGCTGGTGGACCAGAGCATCGCGGGTCCGCGCGTCACGCTGGGCAATTCGAACGCCTTCGACGTGCAGCGGCGCAAGGCGGAGAATGACCTGATCGTGCTGTCGGGGCAGACGGTGGCGGTGGGCGGGCTGGTCAACACCAACCTGTCGCGGAGCTACGACAAGGTGCCGATTCTGGGCGACGTGCCGCTGGTGGGTCCCCTGTTCAAGAAGAAGAGCACGGACGAGGAGCGGACGGAGCTGATTCTATTCCTGACGCCCACGGTCATCCGCGAGCATCAGCGGCTGACGCCGCGGCAGGAGACGGCGCTGGCGGAGTTCGGGCCGGCGCTCTCCGACTTCGACGCGCTGAGGGACAAGACTTACGAATATCAGCAGAAGGAGCGGCAGAAGCGCGCCCAGAAGGCGGAGAAGGCGCGGTTGGCGGAGATCGAGGCGCGTGAGAAGGCCATCCTGGCGGCTGAAGAGGAGGCCCGGCGTCAGTCGCAGAAGCAGGCGGAACAGGCGGCGCGGCAGGCCGAAAAGGCGCAGAAGGAGGCCGAGAAGGCCGCCGCACAGCAACGCAAAGAGGAAGAGAAAGAGCGACGCGACGCCCGCAAAGAGGATGAATAAGTGCGTCACGCGGAGCACGGAACAAGCCGGCTCGGGAGTCGAACCCGCGCCGCGGGAAAAAGTCCCATCGGTCTCATACGTCCCATGGGTCCCATTCCCTTCCGCTCCGCCTGACTTGGGAGAACACCGTGGAACTGGTTGACCTGTTGCGCGAGATGATTTCCAGCAAGGCCTCCGACCTGCACATCGTGGCAGGGGTGCCGCCCATGCTGCGCCTGGACGGCGAGCTGGTCCCCACGACCAACCATCCGGTGCTCACGCCGGAAGAGACGCGGCGCATTGTTTACAGCGCCATGACGGACAACCAGAAGGCGCGCTTCGAGGAGAAGTACGACGTGGACTTCTCGCTGTCGGTTCAGGGATTGGCGAGATTTCGCGTCAACGTGCACCGGCAGCGGGGCAGCGTGGCGGCTTCGCTGCGGGCGATTCCGCACGAGATTCTATCCATCGAGGATTTGCGGCTGCCGCAGGCGGTCTACGAGCTGGCGCGGCGCCCGCGCGGCCTGGTGCTGGTGACCGGCCCCACCGGCTCCGGCAAGAGCACCACCCTGGCGGCCATGATCGATCTCATCAACGCCGAGCGCACCTGCCACATCATCACCATCGAGGACCCCATCGAGTATCTGCATCGCCACAAGCGGAGCGTGATCGAACAGCGCGAGATCGAGGCGGACACGCACACCTTCTCCGACTCGCTCAAGTACGCGTTGCGCCAGGACCCCGATGTGATCCTGATCGGCGAGATGCGCGACCTGGAGACCATCTCGGCGGCCATCACCGCCGCCGAAACCGGCCACCTGGTGCTGGCGACGCTGCACACCACCGACGCGCCGCAGACGGTGGACCGCATCATCGACGTGTTTCCCCCGCATCAGCAGCAGCAGATACGCATCCAGTTGTCGGTGACGCTGGAGGGAGTGTTGTCGCAGCAGCTGTTGCCGCGCGCGCACGGCAAGGGGCGGGTGTGCGGAGTCGAGGTGCTGATCGGAACCCCCGCGGTGCAGGCGCTCATCCGCGAGGGGAAGACGCACCAGCTCTACTCGGTCATGGAGACCAGCGCCAAGTACGGCATGCAGAGCCTGGACCGGGCGCTGTTGGCTCTCTTCAAGAAGGGGCTGATCACCCACGAGGAGGCCTTGCGCAAGGCGCGCAAGAAGGAAGACCTGGCGCGCGTGATGGCGATGTAAGCACGATTACGATTACGAGCAAGAGCACGATCAAGAATAAGATTAAGAGTAAGAGACGAGCACAGGCGAGAGAGGAACCTTGCACGAGTCTGCTGACAACCGATTGAGCAAGAAGGGATTCCTCGCCTGGATTGCGGAGAGCGAGGCGTTCGCGCCCGAGGAGAAGCCACGGCTGGCGGAGCTGGTGCGGGCGCTGGAGAGGGAGCTTTCGGAGGCGCGGCGGCGCCACGTCTGCTCGGTCGCCCTGACCGGCGACGTGCTGGCGCAGCGCTTCGGAGTGGACCGGACGCGGGTGCTTCTGGCCTCTCTGGGACACGATTTGGCCAAGGAACGCACCGACCTGTCGGTGGAGGAGTGGCGGGAGTTCGCTCCCGCCCAGATCGACGCGGGGGTGCTGGCGGTGCCGGCCCTGCATCACGCCGCGCTGGGCGTGGTGGTGATGGTGAACGATTACGGCGTGGAGGATCCATTGGTGTTATCGGCGATCCGCTACCACTCGACGGGTTGCGCGGGACTTTCGCCGGTGGGCCGGGTGCTGTTCGTGGCGGACTACATCGAGCCGCTGCGCAGGTACGCCGGACGCGCCCAAGTCGAGGCGGCCTGCGCGGGGAGCCTGGAGACGGGATGCCTGGAGGTGCTGCGGAGCAAGCTCGTGTACCTTCTGGCGCGCAACCGGCGCATTCATCGGGCCAGCTGGGAATTCTGGAACGAGTTGGTGAGCCTTGGAGCGGAAAACCACGCGCAGGAAGAGTGAGCGCAAGGAGCCGACCCAGCCCGCAGCGGCGGGCCCGCGCGCCCGGAACTGGGCTCGGCGGGCGGTTTCGGCCGCCCTGGACAAAAAGGCGCAACGGCCCGTGATACTCGACGTGGCCGCGATCTGCACCTGGACCGATGTCATGGTGGTGGTGTCCGCCGACAACGTCCCGCAGGTCAAGGCCATCGCCGGCGAAGTGATCGACCAACTGGCCGAAGTGGGGGCGAAGACCGGCCGGAGCGAGGGCCTGGAGACGGGCGCCTGGGTGCTGTTGGACTACGGCGACCTGGTGGTGCACGTCTTTCTGGAGGAGAAACGAGAGTTCTACGGCCTGGAGAGGCTCTGGGGAGATGCGAAGGAGATCGCGTATGTGGACGAGTAGCCGGATCGCACACACTTGGGACAGGGGCAGGCGCCGCTTTTCCGGTAGCTGCTTCCCGTACCGGGACAATCCCATGGGAAAATTGGTGACTGTCCCTCTCATCCTGGCCCTCCTGGTCTTCTTTGGGTTGGCCGTGCCGCAGCGCGCGCCGGCCGCTTGGGGAACCAAAACCCTGGAGGACCTCGTCATCCCCGGCCAGGGCATTCTGCCCCGCAGCGAGGTGACCGAGTTCATCACCCTGCTGCTGGTCGAGAGCAACACCGAATCGGAATTCCGCCCCGACGACGGCGGCGGCGCCATCCGCACCATCGAGATCGAGTTCCTGGACCGTTTCGGCGATCCCATCGACGTCTCCACCCAGGAAGGTTTCGACACCATGCGCGGCATCGGCACCCTCCTCATCTACCGGCTGGAGGACGCCATCGACGCCGACAACTTCCGCTTTCCCGTCGTGCCGGACCATTTCGTCAACCTGGACGGCGGAACCTCCAAGATCATCATTGACAACTCCGCCCCGCCGCTGGACGCGCTGCTCGGAACAGTCTGGGGCGTGACCAACCAGATCGCGCGCTTCTACTTCGCAGTGCGCACGGACACGCTGTTGCCGAACAACGCGCGCTTCGCCATGCGCATCAATCGCGTGACGATCGAACATCAGGGTATCACCGGTCGGGTGACGGACCCGCGGCCCAACCTGCGCATCAGTTCGCGCTTTGTGACCTGCGTGGACAGCGCCGGCGACCTCCTGCCCATGGAGGACTTCATCGGCGCGGACGGCATCGAAGTCGAGCGGCCGTTCTCGCCGCCCGACTTCCCCGACTTCTCCGCCCACCATCCCGACGGCTTGGATGCCATGGAGGATTTGGAGATTCCGGTCGTCCTGCCCGCGGAAAGCACCGAGACGGCGGTGCTGGGATTCGAGATCGCGGGCAAGCGGGGGCGGCTCTTCTCGGTCACGCTGGACTTCATCTCGAAGGTGGACGGGCGCAACAACGACCTGGACTTCTGGGTGGATGAGCCGGGCAACACCGTCGCCATCATCAACGGGCGGCTGGTGAACCTGGGCACGCCCGGCCGCTACGATCCGGGCATCGACGAGATTTACCGCGACGACGGCGACATTCCGGGCCAGTTGGACGCCAACGACACCATGCTGTTCGCGGGCAGCGATCCCATCGTCAACAGCCAGCGCATCGGCGTGGACGACGACGGGGACGGATTCACCGACGAGGAGCAGGACGACGATCTGAACAACGACGGCGACCGGCGCGGGCCGGGCGGTGAGATTTACATGGATTTCGACGGCGACGGGCTGTACGCGGGCGACGCGCTCAGTTTCGTGGCCGATCATCTCATCAATCTGGGCGCCTCGGGGGACATCTTCGAGGGCGACCCGCTGCGCCCGTTCGCGGCCGGCGATCCGGTCATGTTCTTCGACGCGGACAGCAACAACCTCTATCAGCCCGCCGGCGAGCCGCTCATCTACGATGAGGACAAGGACGGCAAGTACACGGCGGCGGGCGACAAGCTGGTGGACTCGGACGGGTTCGGCAGCAACGGGGCGGGCATCGGTGACGTGTCGCCGGGCCAGCCAGGGCGGTTGTTCGCGCTGTCGGATCAGGTTTTCGCCGCGGGCGCGGACCCGTTCGGCAGCCCCACGCTGGTCTGGCGCGATGCGGCCCCCAGCGACGGCATCTTCACCGCCACCCAGGACGCCATCATCGTGGGCGTGGCCGGCGGGGTGGTCGCGGGCAGCAACGTGGCCGAGTCCGGCACGTGGATGTACTGGGACATCAGCAACAACGGCATCTGGAACAGCGGCGAGGACATCTGGATCAACGTGGAGACGCCGGATCGCTATTCGGCGGGGGCGGACCCGCTCTTGCCCAACATTCTGGGCACGAACCCGGCGGCGCCGGCGGCCCGCAGCGCCTTGTCGCCTCTGGCCTCCAACGCCGATCCCGCCATCGGCTACAGCTATCGCGACCTGAACAACAACGGCAAGTACGACCGCGACGAGGACATCGTGGCGGAAGAGGCGCCCGTGATCGGGCTGACCTACAGCGTGCGGCCCGAGGCGGTGCGCGACACCGACGGCGGCGGCTTCTCGCTTCTGCGCGGCGTCTCCTTTGCGGCCACCACGGTCGAATTGATCGATGAGGACGTGCGCCTGGTCGTTCTGGCCGCGCTTCTCGAGGAGGACTTGAAGGACTACTACGCCTGGGTGGATGAGAACGGCAACGGCGTCTTCGATCCGCCCGTGGACCTGGACGGCGACGGCGACATGGCCGCCAACGAGGACATCGACGGCGATGGGCGCCTGGACGTGAACGAAGACGTGAACGGCAACGGCATCCTGGACACCGTCAACGAGGACGTGGACGGCGACGGCAAGCTGGACCTCTATAACGAGGACCTGCCGCAGCCCGGCTTCCCTAACGGCGACGGCCGTCTGGACGTGAAAGAGGACCTGAACGGCAACGGCATCCTGGATCCCTGGGAGATCGACTGGGACGGGGACGGTTACGCGGATCCCCAGAACGAGGACCTGGACGGTGACGGACACCTGGACGTGGCCGAGGACCTGAACGGCAACGGGATTTTGGACTACAACGAGGACGTGGACGGGGACGGCCATCTGGACGTGCACGAGGACCTGAACGGCGACGGCGCCCTGGACCTGGGCGCGTCCGGCGACGAGCTCTACTTCGACGCCAACGGCAACGGCCGCTACGACCGGGGCGTGGTGCTGGGACCGGAGAACGGCGAGGAGAACATCGAGGAGTGCATCTTCGCGGGCGGGGACGGGATCATCTTTCTGGCGCCGCCGCGGCCCAACGTTTATCGGCGCTGGCTGTCCACCGACGAGGACGGCGACGGCGAGCGCGGCGCGGACGCCCCCGACCTCTCCCATATCAAGCTGGCCAACGGCGACGACCGGCTGGACATGTACAACTGGTATATACAGCGTCTTCCACGCTTCGGCAATCCGCTCAACATCGCCAACGGGCTGGACGACGACGGCGACGGCAGGCTTCGGCCGCCCATCGATCCGGGTACGGGCAAGAAGATGGCCAACGGTTTGGACGACAACGGCAATGGCGAGGCCAACTCGCCCATCGACCGCGCGACCGGCAAGAAGATGGCCGACGGCCTTGACAACGACGCCAACGGCCTGATCGACGAAGGCATCGACGAAGGCATCGACGAAGGCATCAACGAGGACATGGGCGACCTGGCCTTCCGTCCACTGCGCATGGCGGTGCGCGACAAGCGAGGTAATCCATACCATCCGCTGGCGGACCTGGACTCCATGGTCCTCTATAAAGACGACGGGGACGGGCGGTTTGACGCGACCCGGGACAAACGGATCAGCCGGCACGATCCGGCGCGGCGCACGTGGGCGTGGCTGGACACGGTTCCGCCCATCTATTCGGCGGTCATCTGGGTGGATAACGACCTAGGCGACAAGGTGCCCAAGACCGACGACGGCAACTACGACTACTTCGTCGCGATTACGACCGACGGCGACGACGACGGCGACAACTTCCCGGGAGGAGTGGAAATCCTGGACGGTATCAAGGGCATTTCGCCCGGCGACGACTTCCACGTGGCCCTGGCGCGCAAGGGCATCGTTACCAGCGCCGGCCTGCCTAACGCCGACGAGATCACCAAGCCCATCTTCGCCGTGCTCTACATGGACGACATCATCGGCCACGTGCCCTCCTTCTACCAGGGCGAGCTGGAGGAGCGCGAGAATCTCTTCTCCTCGCGCAGTACCGAAACGTTCGGACTGCCCATTCCGCCCATCCAGCAGCGCGACGCGGTCGGGCCGCAGGACAACTTCGACTTCCAGGGCAACCCCTACGCGGACGCCTCCAGTTCGCCGCTGGGCGTCTTGGGCATCAACATCGCCAACAGCACGATGGAGGACGGGCTGCCGGACGTGCTGCAGAACGTGCGCGTGCGGCTGATTCCGCAGGTGTATGATCCGCTCACGCAGCAGGCGATTCCCGGCCGCTTCGACATCATCAACGTGGGGCTGCCGGACAGCCAGGGGCGGCAGCAGGTGAGCGTGCCCGACCTCATGCCGCTGGCCGACGACAGCACCAGCGGGGTGGGCATCTACCGCGATCATCCCACCGCCGGCCGGCCCGGCGTATTTGATCCGGCCGACATTCCCATCCACATCCGCAGCGACCAGACGCGCTTCTACCGCGATCCGGCGACCGGCGGCGCCTACGTGGACCTGCGCATCCAGAACGGCGAGGTGGTTCCGACCGACGACGCGGATCCCGAGTATCGCGGCTATGATTATTTCGTGGTCGTGCGGACCTCGGAGGCCATCGACTATCGCGACACCTTCCGGGTCGCCGTGTGGGACGGCGACGTGCAGCTGCGGAGCGGCGTCTCGGTGGAGAACTCGGGCAAGACGGTGGATCCCGTCGCGGCCAACGTGCCGGTCATCCTCTCCGACCTGACGGTCCCCAACCAGACGGTGGTGGCGCCCGCTTCGGGCATGGCGCCGGACGCGATTCCCGTGATCGGGCTGAACCTGCACGACTCCAACCTGACCGCCAACGAACTGGTGTTCCAGGCGGGCAAGGGCTACGTGGAGACGGCCAGGAAAGTCCCCGCCCGCATGGAGTACATCCTGGTCAACTTCAAGAACGCAGGCGGCGATCACGACTTCAACGCTCCCAACGATCTCATGCCCCTGTCCCCGGACAGCCGGATTTCGGGAGTCGCCCTCTACCGCGACCATCCCAGCCTGGGACGGCCCGGCATCTTCGATCCCGACGTGGACCAGCCGGTGCGGTTGGCGCAGAACCTGGTGTGGGAGAACTTCTACGGCTTCCCCGACACGGTGCGGCTCTGGCTCGACCCGCAGGCCGACGACACCACCCAGCTCAACAGCCTGGGGCAGCCCTTCCCCTACGAAGAGATTCCCGCCGACGATGCGGGCGTCAACGAGGGCGACGACTACTTTCTCGTCATTCGGCCCAGCCAGAACATCTCCAACGGCGACGACTTCACCGTCTCGATTGCGCCCATCGTGGCCAACGAGGTGGCCGAGTGGCCGATCCACTTCCTGCCCATTCACACCAACAACGGCTTCCAGCTGACGTTCAGCTACGAGAGCCTGGAGACGAACGCGCTGACCTCGGTGAGCCAGACGGACGTGGTCTTCTCCGACCTTGTGGCGGTGCACCAGACCATCGAGGCGCAGTCGGAGCCGGTGGCGGTGGTGGGGATCAACACCAACGACAGCGGCGGCGAGCCGCGGCTCTTGTCGGAAGTGCGCGTGGTGATCGAGCCGGTCGCCGGTTTCGAGGTGAGCGATTTGGAGGCCTTCTCGCCCACCGAGGGCAGCGGGCTGGCGCTGTATCGCGACGAGGGCGGACGCGAGGGCGAGTTTGACGCGGGCATCGACACGCTCCTGCCCATGACGACCTCGACGTTCACGCCGGTGTTTTCAGCCACGGGCATGTTGACGCGCATCGAGGGGCGCATCCGCATCAGCCCGCCGGCCATGGTTCCGCCCGACGACGATCCCGGCCCCAACGCGGGCGCCGACTTCTTCGTGGTGGTACGCACCAGCCGCACGCTGCGCTTCATGGACAAGTTCCGCATCCGCATCCCGCAGGACGCGGTCACCTTCTCGCCCGGCGGCACCCCCGTGGGCAATACCGAGCTGCGCACCAACGTGATTACCGCCAACGTGCCCAAGTTCTTCGACGATCGCAGCAACATCTTCGGGCGCAAGCTGGACCGCAACGACGGGCCGTGGCCGGTAGTGGGAATGAACATGAACAGCGGCACGGCGGCCGCTCCCAACGCCGTCAATGAGCGGCTGGTGTCGCTGTCGGTGCTGTTTACGCGGAGCGACCCCTCGTCGGCCTTCTCGATCACCGACCTGGCGCCGCTTTCGCGGGATCCCCTGGTCTCGGGCGTCTCGATCTGGCGCGACGACACGCTGGACGCGGGCGACGCCGAGTTCAACCCGCTTGTGGACACGCCGCTCACGCTGGCGGCCGATCCCGTGATGGTGGGCAACAACGAGGTGCGGCTGGTCTTGGCGGTTCCCGCCGACATTCCGCCCACCGATACGGGGGTCCACTTCGGCGCCGACTTCTTCATCGTGATCCAGACCAGCGACAGCATCACGCGCGACAGCCGGTTCCGCGTGACGGTGCGCGACTTCCAATTCCAGAACACGCAGTCCAAGCGCAGTTACACCGCGCCCGAGGACGGCGGCGCCATCTCCGGCGCCAAGGTGGACGAGGCGCCCTACATCGCGCTCAACAATCCGCGTATCGGCGACACCGCCAACGGTCAGTTCACCGTCACTTGGACCGACGAGGACAAGGATTCCAACGCCCGCATCCGGCTCTTCTACGTGACGGAGCAGCAGTTCACCGGCAACGGCAACAGTATTCTCAACCTGCCGGGCACGACGCTCAACGGCCCCGGCGGCGTGTTGGCGATCAACATCCCCGAGGACCCTGATGGGGCGGGCGACAGCTTCATCTGGGACCTGTCCACGCTGCAAGTGGGACCGAACCGCTCGGCGCGCTATCGCGTGGGCGCGACCATTTCCGACAGCCGCAACGCGCCCATGACCGTGTCGTCGCCCAGCTATCTGACGGTCACCAACGCGGCGCCCGGCTTCGCCTGGCAGAACATCCTGTCCGACACTTCACAGCCCGCGGATGCGACCGGCGTGTACGTCAAGCAGGGCCGGCCCTTCGTTTTGAGCTGGACCGCCGACGATCCCGACAACGAGACGCCCATCCAGCTCTTCCTCGTGGACGAGTCGGTGGTGGGGAGTCTGCCCTCGCCCATGGTCGCCGACGGCACGAGCATCGTCGCCATCGAGGGCGAATTTACGACCGCCGTGGTGACGGCCACGCATGAGTTGTCGGGCCAAGTGACCACGAATCTGTTCATGGGGCCAGGGCCGCGCGCGCTCTATCCGGTCGCCTCGCTGTTTGACGACGTGGGCGCGCCCGCCGTGGTGGTCGCCTACGCGACGCCGGTCATCATCATCAGGAACCAGCCGCCGACCTTCCAGTTCACCAACCCCGAGCTGGCCAATCCGGGCACGAACCGGGCCGACAGCCCGCTGGTATTGGGGACGTTCACGGTGCGCTGGACGGACGACAACGACAGCGACAGCGAGGCATTTGCGACCCTTTCCTCCAATGACGGGGCGGGCCGCGTGGAAGTGCTGTCGGGCAACTATCCCGTTACCGGAGCGCAGCACGCTGCGCAACTACCCCTGGATCGGGACGGCTCCGCGCAGGACAGTTTCGTCTGGAACGTGGAGACCATGCGCATCGGCATCTACACGCTGGAGGCGCAGGTCGCCGACGAAGTGCACCAATTGCACGTGGCGGCGCCGGGACGGCTGATCGTCAATCGTAGGAGCACGTTCCAGTTTACCGATGCTTTGCCCGCCCATCGCTTCGCGGGAGAGCCGATTCCGGTCAAGTGGACGGATCAGAATCCCAACCTTGCGGTCGACGATGACGCCGTCATCGACTTCCGGTGGTATTCCGTCGTGGGTGGTAATCCGGGGACGGTGTATGACGTTCCCGGCATCGCCGTGCGCGTGTCCAGCAGCGTCAACCAGGCGCTGATCCCGACGGCGGGATTGCCCTCCGGCACGTATCGCCTGGCCGCGCGCATCAGCGACGGCTCGGGCAATCCCGAGCTGGCCAACGTCTTCGAGGTGTTCGCCAGCCAGGACGTGACGCTCTCGCAGAACACGCCGCCCACGCTGACCTTTGACGCTCTGCCTGCGGGCCTGGCAACGGGGGACAGTCTGGATGTGGTCTGGACCGACAACGATCCCGACGCGGGCGACAATCCGCAAATCTCGCTCTACTTCAGTACCAACGCGGGCGCGTCCGTTTCCGGTGGGACGCTCATGGCCGGCTCCTACGTCAGCCCGGCCACCACCATCGTGATTCCGCCGGCCTTGCCGATTCCGCTCAACCTGGACAACTTCGGCGCCAAGGACCGGTTCGCGTGGGACCTGACGAGCGTGCCGCGGGGAACCTACTGGGTGAAGGCGTCGGTGAAGGATGCGATCAATCCGGCGGTGGTCGTGGTCAGTCCCAACTCGGTGCGGGTGAATGCGGCGCCCACGATTGCGCTGGACCCGCTCGGGGGAACCATCGTGCGCGGAGCGGACCTGTCCATTTCGTGGACCGCGACCGACCGCGACAGCGTGGCCACGGTGCGGCTGTCTTATGCCATCACCAATGGCTCTGTCCCGACGGAGGCTGATTTCCGCGCGCCGTTCTTTGTGACCACGGAAAAAGACGGGCACGACAGCGCGGTCTTGTCGACGGCGGGGATCGACTTCGAGGGCGAATCGATGCGGCTCTTCATCCGCGCGGTCGTGGCCGATGAGGACAGCCAGGCGGTCGATTTGGAGCCGGCCTCCGGCGGCATCACGCTGCTTCAGAACCATCCGCCCAGCGTCGAGATCGCGCGACCCAGCCTCTCCGACCAGCGCGATGGAACGGGCAAGGTGCGCATCTGGAACGACAACACCTTCCCGATCACCTGGCAGAACGCCGCCGACGACAACCTGGCGGACACGACCATGGCGCTCTACTTCGACCATGATCGCGTGGGCGCGGACGGCGCGCCCATCGTCCAGACCAACGGCCTGGTCTCCAGCCAGAGCATCCGACTGGCCGACATGCCCTCGGGCAGCTTCCTGTGGGACATCTCGCGCCTGCCTGCCGGCGATTACTACGTCTACGCGCAGCTCTACGACAAGCTCAACTTGGTCTACGCCTACAGCCCCGGCTTCATCCGCGTGAACAAGAAGCCGATGCTGACCTGGCTGGAGCCGGACGGCCTGGACGACGAAGTCGAGCAGGGCGAGCTGTACACGCTCATCTGGAGCAGTACCGACACGGACAGTCCGGGCGCGCGCATCAACTTCTTTTTGGATGGAGACACGGATTCGTCCAACGGCTTCGGTGTGCCGGTGAAGGGTTCGCTCACGCCCGTCGACGTCGGGCTGGGCCTGCCCGTCTCGGCCACCCGCCTCGTGGTCCTTACGGCCAAACTCCCGCCGGGGATCTACTATCCCGTGGCGATTCTCGAAGACGGCGTCAATCCGCCCGTGGTGGCCCGCAACGCCCGCACGTTCACCGTGACCGGCACGAGCACCCCGTCCATCACGCTCCTCTCGCCCGCGCTGGTCGCCGGCCAACCCACGCTCGTGACCGGCGAGAGCCTGCGTATCACTTGGGAGGACAGCGGTGTGCCCGAGGTGCTGGCCGACACGGCCTACATCAACCTCTTTTACGACAACAACTACTTCGGGCGCGACGGCACGATCGTGTCGGGGACGAACACCGACCTGTCGGGCGTCCTGATCGACGCCAGCCGCATCCCCTACCGGCTGTCCGTTCCCGGGGTGGATGATCCGGTGCTGTTGGAGCGCGACTTCTTCGACTGGGACATCACCCGGATTGCCTCGGGGACCTACTGGCTGTACGCGCGCCTGACGACGGACGCGACGACGGTGTACTCCGACGGCGAGGTGTATCCGCAGCACGCGGTGACGATCAACCGCGCGCCGCGCTTCCGCTTCGTCGAGCCGGACGGCCAGAACGATCCGGTCTACCATCTGGGGACGAAGTACCGCGTCGTTTACCAGTCCAGCGATCCCGATAGTGAGGCGCTGATCGACTTCTACATCGACCTGGACGACGTGCAGAACAAGAACGAGCGGCGGCTGTTCTCGGCGCAGAACGTGAAAGAGACCGACGGTTTCGCGCAGCGCGACATCGATCTGTCCGAGCGCATCAGCGAGGCGGACTTTTTGTCCTTCACTTCGATGGCGCGACGCGACAGCATCCCGGTGCGGCTGGTCGCCGTGGTGTCGGACGGCAGTTCGGAGATCACGGTGCGTTCGGAGCCGATCACGGTCCTGCGCAACCAGCCGCCGGCGCTGCGGTTTATCACCCCACCCATCGGCAACGTGGTGGTCGAGGGATCGCCCACGCGGCCCCTGCCGGTGTTCTTCGTGGACAGCGATCCCGAGAACAACGCCACCATTTCGCTCTTCTACGACACCGACCAGACGGGGGCGGACGGCCAGCCGCTGGCCGGCAGCTACACGACCAACCTGGGCGAGGTCCGCGATTCGGCTAACATTCCCGAAGACGATCCCGTCAACGTCTTCATGTGGGACCTGTCGGGCCTGCCCGCGGGGCAGCCGTTCTACGTGTACGCCAAGCTTAACGACGGCTTCAACTTCGAGCGGGTGGTCTACAGCCAGGGGTTCGTGGTGATCGTGCCCCCGAACAGTCCGTTGGCCTTCGGCGCGGACCTCATCAGCCGTGCCGGCGAAGTCTTCTCGGTTTCGACGACCACGCGGCCGGTCAACCCGAGCATCTACGCCGCGCAGCACGCTGCGCAACTACCCCAGGGAGAGGGCGTGAAGGACCTGGAGCTTTCGCCGGCGGGCAAACTGTTTGGTGCTCTACCACAACGCGGGCGTGGCGGAAGCGGAGGAGCTGGGCCTGTTGGGTCGACGCAAGGTATACACGCCGGCGAGCGACACCTACCTGCCCATCGCCATGGAGCGCGTGCAGGTCGCCGACGGCGATCCGAACTTCGGACTTCTCTTCATGGACGGATTCGGGACGCTGGACTGGACGCCCAATCTGTCGGAGCGGTTCAAGGACGGTTTCGCCGCGCCCTACCTGGGCGTGCCCGATGCGATGGTCGATTTCGAGTACATCGAGGGACTCGGATTCTTCGCGCTGGATCGGAGCGGCAACGTTTACACGGCCCGCGAACCGAATGCGCTGGGCAGTCTGCCCTCGCACGGCTCGCCGGCGACGCCGGTCAACGACCTTTATGGCTTGCCGGTTGTGGCCGGCGCGGTGGACCTGGAGATCGTCAGCCTGTCGGAGAATCCCCAGGAATACGGGCTGTACGTGCTCTACGGCGACGGGTCGGTGCGGTCTTCGGCGAATACGCTGCCGTTCCCCGAGGGAACCGGGCGCGGCACGCTGCGCAATTACCGGGACCTGTCGGTCGTGGGCGGGATCGCCTTCGCCGCGCTGGGACACAAACCGGACGAGCCGCAGACGCCGGGATTCCTCGTGTCGTCTTACGACATCGCCGGCGGTACGCGGCCCAACCGCTTTATCGCGCCCGACCTGTCCAAAGTGATCGGGCAGGTGGATGCCGGCGACGAGCTGGTTGCGTATGTGTTGCGGCCGCAACTGGTGCGCGACCTGGCGGGCCTTCCGCCTTCGGGCGTGGACCATTCCGCCATCATCGCCGCCGCTTCCGAGTTCCTGTCGGCTCACGCGGCCGAGGACATCGGCGGCGTTTCCGCCCGCACCAGCGAGAACTTCCTGGACCGGGAGGGCAACCGCAACTTCCAGGCGTTCCTGAATGATCTGTTGGCGTTCTACTTCAACAACGACATCACGCGCTTTGATTACACCCTCGGCGCCATCTCCGTCGGCCTCGGGCCGTCGGGAGTGACGACCGCGACCGTGGAAGTGTCCGTGCTCCAGGAGTTGACCGAGTACGACGACAACGTGGTGGACGTGAACGTCCTGATCGACGCCTGCATCGTGCCGGTGCAACCGGGGGCGGCCAATCGCTCGCTCCTGTCGGACGGGATGCGGCTGATCGTGGGCGAATCGACCGACATCTTCATCAACAACATCGGCGACGGGCGCGGCAGCACGCTCTATATCGACCGCAGCCGCGTCGACGAGGTTCCCCGCATCTGGTCGGAGACCATGGTTTGGAACATCACTTCCAACGGCCAGGACAAGCGCGTGACGCTGCATCCGGGCTACGAGTATCGCTTCATGATCTTCCACAACGACTGTAGCTACGTCTTCGGGCCGCCGCAGTTGTTCCTGGAGTTTCGCACCAAGAGTTACTCGGACCAGAGCGGGACGCTGGTTCTCTTCATGGCCGAGGAGGAGCCGGGCTACTGGCGCGTGACCGACTGCAAGCTGCCCAACCTGGGGCAGTAGGGAGAGCAGGGGAATGGGACCTATGAGACCTATGAGACCTATGAGACCTATGGGGCAACTACACACTCTGCGCTTTTTGTGTGCTCTGCGTCGCTGCGCGAGCTCTCCGGGATGGGTGGAGGCGGGATGATGGCCTTGGCGAACTGCCGCAAGTGCAGGAAGCTCTTCAACAAGTTGGTGCGGGACATCTGCGAGGATTGCCTGGCGGCGGAGGAGGAGCAGTTGACGGTAGTGCAGCATTTTCTGCGCGACCATCCGCGCTCGAGCGTGTTCCAGATCGAGGAGGGGTGCGGGGTTCCCGCCAGCCTGGTGATGCAGTTCGCGCGCGAGAAGCGCATCACGCTGGTTTCCTCGGAGGGCAATCGCGTGACCTGCAAGTTCTGCGGGCGGGAGATCGAGGCGGGCAGCATCTGCAAGTTGTGCCAGATGAAGCTCTCCGGCGATGACAAGCGCGCCAAGATCGGCGCCGCCATGGCCGACCTGGGCAAGAAGACCCCGCCGGCTCCCGAGCGCAAGCCGACGTATACGAGCTATATTGCGGAGAAGATTCGCAAGTAGGGGCGGCGAATGGGACGAATTGGCCCCATGGGATCTATGGGACAACAGTGCCCGGAATGACTCGGCGTCTCTGCGTGAGCTTCTCTCTGCGCTTGTGCGTCTATGCGTGAGCTTCTACTGCGCTTCCAGCATCCGTTCCCAGCCGTGTTTCCAGAGTTCGCGCAGCTGGGCCACGGGGGCATCCACGAGCGTCTCGCCCCCTTGGCTCTCGACCCGCAGGCGTCCCCCGGAGTTGGTCTCGCCCAAGTCCCAGAAGGCGATGTCGTCGTCGGAGAGAAGCCGCTTGACCAGGTTGACCTGGCCCGGATGAACCTCGACGAGGAAGCCCGAGGATTCGGAAAAGAGAAACAGGTCGGGGCGGTCCCCCTCACCCTGCCCTCTCCCCGTGGGAGAGGGTGGGGATGCGCACCCTTCGACAGGCTCAGGGGCTGCACAACTACAAATCAAGTGCGCTCCCAGCGGGTTATCCGGCGGGCAGGCCATGAGCATCTCGGCCAGGGCGACCAGGAGGCCGCCCTCGGAGATGTCGTGCGCGGACAGGAGCCTTCCCATCTCCGCCAGTTGGATGACCGCCCAGGCGTTCTTTCTCTCCTCCTCCCAGCGCACTTCGGGGACCTTGCCGGCCCGCACGTTGTGAATGATGCGCGCGTAGGCGCTGCCCCCCAGCTCGTTGTAGCGGCGGCCGATGAGAAGGAGCCGGCTGCCGGGCTGTTTCAGCTCCATCGTCAGCGCGCGGCTGTAGTCCGAGAGTACCCCGATCACGGCCACGATGGGCGAGGGCGAGATGGACTGTCCCGATTCGGATTGGTTGTAGAACGAGACGTTGCCGGAGATGATGGGGATGGGTTCGCCGGCGTCGTCTTTCAGGTTTCTCGCCGCGTCGGAGATGCCGCGCACGCTTTCGCAGAACTCCCAGAAGGCGGTAGGAACCTCGGGATTGCCGAAGTTAAGGCAGTCGGTCAGCGCGACGGGGCGCGCGCCGACGGCGGCGACGTTGCGAATCGCTTCGGCGACCGCGTTGGCCCCGCCCCAGTAGGGATGCAGCGCGCCGTAAAATGGATTACCGTCGCAGGCGACGGCGACTCCGGCCAGGCATCCGGGCAGGGGCGCGATCACGCCCGCGTCCGCCTCGCCGGGCCGGATGATGGTGTTGCCCTGCACTTCGTGGTCGTAGTGGGAGAAAAGATACTCGCGGCTGCAGAGGTCGGGGCTGGAGAGCATCCGGGCAAGCGCCGCGCCGCAGAATCCCCCCCAACCCCCCTTGTCAAAGGTGGGGAGCGCGGTTTCTTCGGGCAGCTCGAGGGGCTTTTCTTCCACGGGTCGGGGCCGGCTTTCGCGATGGTAGACGATGCCGCCGGTCACGTCGTGAATGTCGGCGTCGACCACGAGCTTGCCCTTGTGCCTGACGCGGAAACGAGGCTCGCGGGTGGCGTAGCCGATCACGCCGGCGCGCGCGCCGGGGTTGATGTTGGGCAGGTCCCACCGGTTATTGTAGATGTCCAGGACTTCCTCGACGAAGGAGGGCGGCACAGCCCAGACGTAGCGTTCCTGGGTCTCCGCGCAGAGGATGACTTCGGGCGGCAGGTTCTCCTCGGCGACGTGAACGGCATCCAGATTCAACTCGACTCCGAAGTTACCCGCCGCCCCGATTTCGCTGGTGGCGCAAGCGATGCCGCCGGCGCCGAGGTCCTTCATGCCGACTTGCAGGCCCAACTCCTTCGCGCGCCGTCGTACTTCCTGGTTGGCCTTGTTCAGGAGCAGCACGTTCTTCAGGAACGGATCCGGGATTTGCACCGCGCCCTTGTTAACCTCTTCGTTTTTTTCGTCCAGCGTGTCGGAGGCGAAGACGGCGCCGCCGAAGCCGCTCCAGTCGGTAGCCTTGCCGACCAGGATGAGGGCGTAGCCTTCGCCTCCGGGCGGCACGCGGCTGTGAATGATCTCATCCTCGCGGCAGATGCCGAGGGCGACCACGTTGACGAGGCAGTTGTCGTCGAAGCTCTTGTCGAAGGCCACGTCACCGCCCAGGTTGGGGACGCCCAGGGCGTTGCCGTACTGCCAGATGCCGGTTACGACGCCTTTCACGATGCCCAGCGTGCGTTCGCGGTGCACGCCGAAGGGGTCGCCGAAGCGCAGGGGGTCCAGCGTGCCGATCACGGAGGCGCCCATGCAGTCCACGTCGCGCACGATGCCGCCGATGCCGGTCGCCGCGCCCTCGACGGGCAGGACCTGGCTGGGATGGTTGTGGCTTTCGTGGCTGATGACGATGCCGTAGCGCACGCCCTCGTGGGTCGTGAAATAGACGATGCCGGAGTCCTCGCCCGGCCCCAGGATGACATTGCGGCTCTCGGTGGGCAGGTACTTTTTCAAAATGGGGCGGCTGCTCTTATAGGAGCAGTGCTCGGACCACTCGATGTCGAAGACGCAGAGTTCGGCCTGGGTGGGAGGATGGCCGAGCATTTGCTGGATTTTGCGGGCTTCGTCGGGCGCCAGGCCGAGCCGGCGGGCGCGCAGCTGGGCGGCCAGCGCCGCGTTGTCGGGGAACTTGGTGGTATCGAGCGGATGCGGGTGCATGGGGCGCCTCTGAATAGGAATCGCTGGGGGAGGGTAGAGGTTTTGGGGAGGGGCGTCAACCGGGCGGCTGAATGGGACGAATAGGACTTATAGGACCTATGGGACCGATGGGACCTATGGGACCAACATAACCTCTGCGTCCTCTGCGTTTCTGCGCGAGTCAACCCGGCCAGCTCCACAGAACTCCTTCGCCCTCTGCGCCTCTGCGCGAGTCTACCCCCAAAAATGGAGAAGGGCGCCGGGGTAAAGCGCCCTTCTCCGGGGGGCATCACTCCAGGGGATAGAGTGATGTGGGTACGAAACAGGCGTGGGGGTAGCACGCCTGGCGACTACGCGTTTACACGTTGCTGTAGGAGCGGCCCTGGGCCGCGCGCAGCTCGGACAGCACGGCCGTGTAGCGATGGCTCTCCAGCCCTTGTTGCACCGCCTTGCGGATGTAGTCCTGGGCGGCGGCGTACTCTTTGAGCTCCTTGTAAGCCAGCCCGATCTTGAGCGTGATGCGGGCGTCGCAGGGGTATTTCTTCTGCATGTTCTTGAAGTGGACCACGGCCTGGCGATGGAGGCCGGCGTTCATCAAGTTGTTGCCCTTGGCCATCTCGGCGGCCAGGCGGTCGCTGTAGGGGTCGGCGGGCTTGTCGGGCGGCGGGGTGGGCGCGGGCTTCTGCGCGGTGGGCGCGGGCGCGGGCCGGCTGGACAGCGACAGAAACGCCCGCTTCATGCTCTCCGCCAGGGCGCCGGGCGTGGCCTGGGCCGTGGCCGCGTGGGTCGAGGCCGGCTCGGTCGGCGCGACGGCCCGGTCGGTTGGGAACGGATCAACCGGCGACGGCCCGTAGAAGAGCGCCAGCTTCTCCGCGCTCGGCCGCGGGATTTTGTCCAAGAGTCTGGCCATGGAACAGGACCTCACACACCTTGATGTAATCGCGCGCGCTGCGGCTGCGCCGGTCGTACTCGAAGATCGTCTTGCGCGCGCAGGAAGCCTCTTTCATGCGCGCATCCACTCGCACCGGCGGCAGCACCGCCGGCCCGTACACCTCCCGCAACGCCGCCAGGATTTCCCACGACAGGTTCGTCCTCGGATCGTGAAACGTCGGCAGAATCCCCGCGATGCGGATGGTCCGCTCGTAGTACTTGCGGATCATCTCCAGGTTCTCCACGACTTGCACCGCGCCCAGCATGGCCAGGTAGTCCATGCTGATGGGGACGAGAATCTCGCCCGCGTAGAGCAGTCCGTTCTGGTTGATGAGGGAGAGGCTGGGCGAGCAGTCCAGAAAGATGAAGTCATAGTCGGTGACGCCGCGCATCTTGAGGGCCAGCGTCTCCTCGCGGCGGGGGCGGGACACGAGGAGCATCTCGGCGGAGGCCAGCGTGTTGTCGGAGAGGACCGCGTCCAGGTTGGGGCGCGCCGTGACCTTGCAGGCCTCGAAGGAAAAATCATCCACCAGGAGGTCGTACATGGTGTGGCTGTGGGAGATTTCCAGCGACTCGGCGATGTTGCCCTGCACGTCCAGGTCCAGGATGAGCACGCGATGGCCCAGTTGGGCCAGGTAGCTGCCCAAGGACAGGACCGTGGTGGTCTTGCCGGTTCCGCCCTTAAGGTTCTGGCAGGCGATGATGCGCATGGCCTTCTGCCTCCTGCTTGCCCTGCTTGCCCTACTTGCCCTACTTATGCGCGCCGGTTTGATCGGCGATCCACTGGTCGAGGATGGATCGCTTGAAGCGCCAGCGGTTGCCGATGCGGAAGCTGGGAATCCGGTCGGTCTTCATGTAACGATAGAGCGTCGGCAGGGCGATTTTCAGGTACTCGGACGCTTCCCGGGCAGTCAGAATCTCGGTATCGATCAGGGTTGTAGTGGTTGCGTTCATGTTTTCGATCCGTTTGGTTCCCAGGCTCCGATGGGAGCGATTTTTTCACATCGCCAATACTAGCAGCCGGTGTGCCAAGTTGAGGCTGTGGATGAATGGGTAAACCATAAGTACTTAAAAGTTAGCACATTACACCTTCACGGTTTCCAGATCTTGGTCCGGCTTATCCAGAAGTTATCCACAGGCTGGGCAGGCAAAAAATGCCTTGTCAGGCGAGGAGTTAGGCAAATCCGTTTAAGGCAGAGTCGGAGGGAGGGGAGATACGGGACGCCTATCGAGTTCCCGGGTTGTAGGGAAATCGCCGCAGGGATAGACTGCGGGCGGAGTTGAGGGAGACGTGGGAGTGCTGCACGGGCAGGATGCCCGTTACGTGAGGCAGATATGACGGCGCATCGTCCCGTACCCAGTGGAGTTCGCCTGTTGGTACGACCCGTGCTGGTCGTTGCGGGCCTCGTGGTGGGCGTCGCCTTGGGCGAGCTTCTGCTGCGAGCCGTGCTGCCCGCGGCCGCCGACAAGTACTACCCTTGGTATCCCCGCTTCGCCCATGCCTTCCGACCCGACCCCAAGGTCGTGCCCGGCGTCTCGGGCATCGCCCATTTTACCACCAATAAGTGGGGACTGCGGGGTAGTGAGTTCAACGACCAGCAAGACTACCGCATCCTGGCGGTCGGCGGCAGCACCACCGAGTGCCTCTATCTGGACGATACAGAGGCCTGGCCGCATCTGGTGGAGGCGGGATTGAACGAGTGGGGGAAACTGGGGCGCGTGTGGGTCGGCAACGCGGGCCGCAGCGGGCTGTGCACGCGCGAGCACGTGGCCTACATGACCTACCTGCCGCCGCAGTATCCCAGACTGGACGCGGCGATCTTTCTCGTGGGGGCCAACGACCTGGCCAAGTTCCTTTTGCAGGGCCGGGCGTTTGATCCCAACTTTTCCGACACCCCGCACGGACGGGAAGTGACCTTGTATCGCGGCTTCTCGGTGTTTCCCGGCAACAGCCGGCTGGAGTTCTTCGAGGCGACCGGCTACGGGCGGCTGTGGCGGCGGCTGTCGGATCGATGGTCGCGGCGTTCACACGGCGGGCTGGTCCTGGACGACGTGGGCCAGTGCTACATCGACGCGCGGCAGCGGCGCGCGGCGGCGGTCAAGTACGCGACCCTGCCCGACCTGGAACCGGCGCTGGCCGCCTATGCCGAAGAGCTCTCCCGCATCATCGCGCTCTGCCGGAAGCAGGCCATCCGCCCGGTGTTCATGACCCAGCCGGTACTCTGGGGCGAGGGCCTGTCGCCGGAGGACGAGGCGCTCCTCTGGTTCGGCGACGTGATGGGTTCGCCCAACTTCTACTCCAGCGCCGCGCTGGGAGAGGGCATGGCCCGCTTCAACCACCAGCTGCTGGAAGTCTGCCGGCAGCACGGCGTCGAGTGCATCGACCTGGTACCCCTCCTGCCGCGCGATACGTCGGTATTCTACGACGACATGCACTTCAACGAGGCGGGCAGCCGCCGCGTGGCCGGGATCGTCGTCGACTGGTGGAAGGCCAACCACGACGGGACAGCCGCCAAATTCCGTTGAGATGCGTCGTGGACTGCGATGATGTCGCTTCGGAAATCGGCGACCGTCCTTTGCCGGGAAGGCGCGCAGGCCGGCGTCAAGCCGCCGTGCCTCTCGATACGGCCCCGAAGATGGACTTCTCTTCTCAGGCAGGTGCGTCGGCGGGGCCTACTCGAGGACACGGCTTACATTCTCGCGTTCCGTTTGGGAAAGAAGTGGTGAGGCGTAGTCTCGAAAGAAGGAGAAACCGAGTCCTCGAGTAGCGGCGCGCTTGGCTGACCTCCGTGAGATGCGAGCTGTGACTTCGCGCTGCGTATCGAGAGGACGGGCTCGATGCGTTCAAGCACCCTTTTGAGTACAAAAGGGTGGCGTCCCGGCGACTGTCCCAGTAGCGACTCCACGTTTTCTTCGCTAACATGCGGGCGGTTCCGTTCCGGGCCGTGACTTTTTTCCGCGGGAGCTCTCGTGCCGTCGCGCGACCGAACCTATCGCCTCGCCGTCATTGCGCTGGCCGCGCTGGCGCTGGGCCTGCGGTTCTATCGCATCGACGCCCCCCTCACCGACCACCACTACTGGCGGCAGGTGGATACCGCGGCGATGGCGCGCAACTTCGCCGAGGGAAACCTGAATATCCTCCATCCCATGCTGGACTGGCAGGGACCGCATGGCTACGCGGAAGTCGAGTTCCAGCTCTACACGTGGCTGGTCGCGGTCATTTATAGATGGGTCGGGGTGCACGAAGTCTGGGGGCGGCTGGTCTCGGTAGCCTTCTCGATGGCGGGACTGTGGCTGCTTTTCGACCTGGCGCGGCGGGCGCTGTCGCGGGAGGCGGGGCTGGGGGCGCTGGCGCTGGGTGCCACGGCGCCGCTGGCCGTCTTCTTCGGACGCAGTTTCCAACCCGAGAGCGCCATGGCCTCGTTCTCCATGCTGGCCATCTACGGCGCCTGGCGTCACAGCGAGGAAGGCGGGCTGCGATGGTTCTGGGTCTCGGCCCTGGCGACCAGCCTGGCCATCCTGCTCAAGTTGCCGTCGCTGTACCTGGGCCTGCCGCTCCTGGTGCTGGCCTGGTGGCGCGAGGGAGGGCGGTTCCTGCTCCGGCCGCGCTGGTGGGCGTTTGCCGCCATCGCACTCGTTCCCGCCGCGCTCTGGTATCCCTGGGCGCACGAGCTGGGAAAAGAGAGCGCCGCCGGCTTCTCCATCCTGACCGGCTCGGGCACGCATGAGCTCTTTCCCGTTGGACTGTACGGCACGGCCCAATTCTGGCTCATGCTGGGGCGGCGCTGGGCCATCGACGGCCTGGCGGTTTTGGGCGTCCCGCTGGCGCTTGTTGGCGCGTGGAGGCTGCGGGCCGCGCGCTTTGGCTGGCTGTGGGCCTGGCTGGGCGCCTTTCTCCTCTACCAGCCTGCCGCCGCGCTCGGACATGGCACGCACGATTACTACAGCCTGCCGTTATGGTGCTGGCGCCATGCTGCTCTTCGGCGTCGGTCTTGATGAGTGTACGAGAGCCGCCGTCCGGAGTACAAACTTCAGTGTGCGTTCGGACAGGCTGAAGCCTGAACTCCGAGGAGAGCGGAGTACAAACTTCAGTTTGTCTTCAGACATCTTCCGACTTTCATCACGCTCATCGTGGCGGGACTTTTGGGCGCCACGTCGATGGCCTGGATGCATCGTGCCGAGGATCCTTGGTACGGGAGATTTACGCACTGCGGCCTGAGTGCGAGGCGCGCTGGCCCGCATCGCGCCGCCGGACGCGCTCCTGGCCGTCAACGACGACCTGAGCACATCCCCGAGCCGTTCTACTTCTCCCCGGCGCAAAGGCTGGCATGAGACGAACTTTCGAGTGGCAGGCGGACCTCTCGATTGGATCGAGGCGACGCGCGCGCTGGGCGCCACGGTTTACGCGGCGTTCCTGGAGGCGGAAGGCCACAACCCGCTCTATTTTCTCTTCGCCCATCCCACGGGCCGCTACGTCCACCGCCGCTATCCGCTGCTTTATTGCGACGCCAAGCTGGTGGTCGCCGACCTCTTGCACCCGCGCGTGCAGGGCCGGCAGGCGGACTTTCTGCCCGCCGAGGCGGCGGTCGCCTGGCGCTCGGGCACGCATACGCTCCACGTCCCGCCGTCATGGTTGCAGTTCTCGCCCGAGGATCGCCCGCGGTACGTGGCCTTCGATCTCTTCGACGCAAGCGCAGCGCGGCATGACGCCGCGCTGCGCGAGATGCTGTCGCCCGATTCCGGGTACGGACTGGCCTTCGAGCGCGGCGGCATCGTCGTCCTGGAACGGGGAAGGAGTCCCGAATACAACGCCCCGGTCCTGCGCTCGCTTCTGGGCGCCGAGCGCTACGAAGTGGGGCGGCTGCCGTGTTACGCGGGGCGGCCCGTCTTTGACATTGAAAGTCCCCTCTTGTACGGCTGGCAGGCGACGGCAGCGGAGGACGACTTCCAGGACCTGGGTGTACTGCGCAAGCACGACCTCTTGCCCGGCCGCTACACCGCGACGTACTTCGTGCGCTGCGCCTCGCCGGGCCTGGCGGAGAAAGTGGCCGGCATCGTGGTGCAAACCCAGCCGGACCGGCAGCTGCTTTACGGCTGCAATTTCACGGGACGCGATTTTCGTTCGGCGACGGAATACACGCGGTTGAGTTACACGTTTGATTACGCCGGCGGAGCCAGCCCGGAGGTCGTCCTGCAATTTCACGATCGTTGCGACCTGCTTGCGCACAGCCTGCTCTTCCATCCCGCCTTGCCGCAGACGCCGGACCGCTTCACTTATCCGGCGCGGCGCATCACGCTGCCGGAGGGGAGACGACTGGATGGGAGCGGCGCCATCGCCGGCGTGGGGCGGGGAAAGACGGAGGGACGGCTCTTTTCGCAGCTCTTGCGCCTGCCGGCGGGCCGTTATCGCGTCAAGCTCGACTGGAAGGGCGAGCCGGCCGTGCCGGGAACCTGGGTGCGCGTCTTCATCCGCCACGAGGGCGCCACGCTCCTGGACTCGCCCCTCTGCGCCGCCGGCGAGAGCCTCTTCGAGGCGACCGTCGCCGGCAATTATCAGCTGGAACTCTGGGATTACGGCATGACTTCGCTGTCGGTTTCGGGTATCACCATGATACGGGAACCGTGAGATTACGGTTACGAAATCGTGCTCGTGCGCGTAATTCCTTGTCATTTCGACCGAAGGGAGAAATCCTGCCGTCTTTGCCGCCGCCGCCAATGGGGGGGAAAGATTTCTCCCTTCGGTCGAAATGACAGCTGCATTATCGTGCTCGTAATCGATGATCGATTAGGGAAACGATTAAGAGCACGATTAAGAGCACGATTAAGATTAGGATTACGAGCGGCGCCACGCTGGCGCGTGAGGCCGCGAGTCTGAGACGGTCGGTCCGAAATGAGCCAAACCGCTCGTCCATCGCTGACGCTGAAGCGCAAGCTGCTTTTCGCCTGCATCTCCTTTCTCCTCTTTCTCCTCGTGGTTGAAGGGGTTGCGCGCTTGTGGGAGCTGCGCGGACGAACCGACCGCATCGGCTTCCGCCAGCTCTTCCAGCGCGACGCGCGGCTCATGTGGCGGATTCGGCCGTACGCGGACTTTCACGGGCTGATCGTCAATGCGCAGGGCCATCGCGGAGTGGACTTTACGCGCGACAAGCCGCCGGGCGCCACCAGGATCGCATGCGTCGGAGACTCGTGCACCTTCGGGGGCAGCTATCGGCCCGGCGCGGACTATCCCGCGCAGCTGGAGGCGGCGCTCAACCGGTCGGCGGGCGACGGCAGGCGCTTTCAAGTCTACAACTTCTCCGGCCACGGCTACTCCTCGCACCAGGGACGGATTCTTTTTGAGGAGGCGCTGCTCTACCGGCCCGACGTGGCCATCGTCTACTTTGGTCCCAATGATTATCTCTTCGCCTCGCATCTCTCCGACGCCTCCGCGCCCGTGTTGCCGACCTGGTTCGTGCGGATGGACAACTTCCTGTGGCATTCGGCGGGTTATCGGCTGCTCGTGAGCCGGAGCAGAGAGTGGCCCGTGCGCGCGCTTCCGCCGGGGGCCGATGAGACCAACTTCCGCGAATATCTTCCGCGCCGCGTCTCGTCGGAGGAATATCGGGAGAATCTGGCGGCCATGGCGCGGAGGGCGAAAGAGGAGGGCGTCCGGCTGATTTTCCTGGACATTTCTTTACGGCCGGAAATCCCGCTCATGCTCAACCAGATTCCCATCTACGACGCCACCAGCCGCGTGGTGCACTGGTACGCTGCTCGACCGGAGGAGGGATCGAAAACGGACAGGTTGCCCGCGGGCGAGGCGATCGCCCTGGGCAGGTTGGACGAGGTCGAGCCGGACGAGCTGGAGCGGATGCTGTCGGCGTGTCCTGACTTCGCGGCCGGCTACTACGCGCGCGCCTGGCTCTCGGAGCGGGCGGGCCGGATCGCCGACGCCTCCGCCGACTTCGCCCGCGCCGCCGACCTGGATTTCGACCGGCGCGTGATTGAGGAGTATCGCCGGGCGTTGCGGGCCGTGGGACAGGAGTTCGGCGCGCCCGTGCTCTCGCCCGCCGAGTGGATGCCCGCCGGCCGGGAGGCGTGGCGATATTTCCATGACGAGCGGCACCTTACGGAAGAAGGCGACCGGAAATTGGGCGAGTGGTTGGCGGCGAAGCTGGACGGGATGGAGTTTGAGACGGGATTACGGGATGGACGGGATTAAGAGGTGGATATGGAGGGGAAGACGGAACCGACAGCGATGAGACGGGGCGAAAAACAGAAGCCGAAGGGCCGGCTTGGATGCTGACGACTACCTGAATGCGGCCATCGGCTCCCCCCTTAACAAGGGGGGGGATTGCGCGGGCAGCCGTGCCGTATGCCGTAGTTGCGCAGCGTGCTGCGCGCGGTCCGCCCTTCGACTTCGCGCTGCGCGCTTCGCTCAGGGCTGTCGGGGAGGGATGAAGCCGGGCCGGCCCGCTACTCGGGAATGGTCGCGGTTTCGCCGGCCGTGCGCCCGGAGAGATGCCAGGCGAGATACGCTTGGATGAACGGCATGATGTCGCCGTCCATGACCGCGGAGACGTTGCTGGTCTCCGCGCCGGTGCGATGGTCCTTGACCATGTTGTAGGGATGCAACACGTAGGAGCGAATCTGCCGGCCCAGGCGATCTCGGTCTTCACGCCGGTGGCGGCGGAGCGTTTCGCCTCCAGCCCTGCCCTCCAGGCGTAGAGCCGCGCGCGGAGAATCTTCAACGCCATGGCGCGGTTCTTGTGCTGGCTGCGTTCGTTCTGACAGCATACCACGATGCCGGTGGGCAGGTGCGTGACGCGCACCGCGCTGCTGGTCTTGTTGACGTGCTGGCCGCCCGCCCCGGAACTGCGATAGGTGTCGATGCGCAGGTCCTTCTCGTTGATTTCGACGTCGATAGCGTCGTCCAGTTCGGGGACGACGGTGACCGCGGCGAACGAGGTGTGGCGGCGGGCGGAGTCAGCTGGCGAAATACGCACCAGCCGGTGCGCTCATCTCGCCCTTGAGATAGCTGTAAGCATACTCGCCGGAGACGAGGAAGGTGGCGTTCTTGATGCCCGCCTCGCCTGCCCGGCTGCAGGTCGATCTCTTCAAAGCGGAAGCCCTGGCGTTCGAAGAAGCGCAGGTACATGCGCATCAACATGCTGGCCCAGTCGCATGACTCTGCCCGCCGGCGCCGGGATGGATGGTGACGAAGCAATTGAGCCGGTCGTGCTCGCCGGACAGGGTGGCCGCCAGCCTGTACTCGTCGTAGCGGCGCGAGAGCTGGCCAGCCCGGACTCGATTGCGGGCCGGCTGGCCGCGTCCTGTTCGCCTTCGGCCAGTTCGATCAGTTCGGCGAGGTTGCGCAGTGCGGAGGCCAGCGAGGCGTGCGCCTCCAGGACGCGCCGCAGTTGGCCGACGCGGCTGCCCATGGCGCCCGCCGCCTGCGGATGGTTCCAGATCGCGGGATCGGAGAGGCGATCCTCCAGCTGCTTTTTTTCGGCGGCTTTGCCCGCCAGGTCAAAGACAGCCTCCCAGCTCGGCAAGCTTCTTCTCAAGTTCCGCGACCGCGGTCTCTTCTTCCTGGTACATAAGCGCCACTTCCTTCCTATTCCTTGTCATGCCACGCTAGAGCATGGCGCGACGGCGGTCAACCATTTAGGAATGCGACCTATGGGACGTAGGGGACCTATGGGAGGAGGGGGAAATCGTGCTCGGCAGGGTTGAGGAAATCGTGTAGCGTAGGGGTCATCCTGGCAAGGAGGCGGAGACGTGGCGGCTCTTTCCGCACTGCAGCTTCCCGACCTACCCGTGACGGTCGCGGGCAGGCGGCTGGTCAATCCTCTGGGGATGCTGTCGGGGACCTACGGCTATGGCACCGAGGTCGCCAACGCGGTCGAGGGGGTGGACTTGGACAAGATCGGGGCGGTGTTCTTGAAGGGCATCACGCTGGCGCCGCGCCGTGGCAATCCCACCCCGCGCATCGTCGAGACCCCCGCCGGCCTGCTGAACGCCATCGGCCTGGAAAACGTCGGTGTGGACGTTCTCATCGAAGAGAAATTGCCACGGTTGGCCGGTTCTCGCACCTCCGTCTGGGCCAACGTCTCCGGCAGTACTATGGAGGAGTACGGCGAAATCTGCCGCCGCCTCAATCGGGTTCCCGCCGAGCATCTGGACGGCGTCGAGCTCAACATCTCCTGCCCCAACATCAAGGAGGGGGGCATCGAGTTCGGAACCAAACCCGAGCCGGCGGCGGAGCTGACGCGCATCGCCCGTCGCGAACTGACGCTCTTTGCCCTGATGGTCAAGCTGTCGCCGCACTGCGCGGACATCGCCGAGATGGCGCTGGCCTGTGTGGAAGCGGGCGCGGACAGCCTTTCCATTTCCAACACCTTTCGCGGCCTGGCCATCGACGTGCAGAAGCGCCGCGCGGTTCTGGCCAACAATTACGGCGGCGTTTCCGGTCCGGCCATCAAGCCCATGGCGCTGGCGATGGTGAGCGCCTGCTATCATGCGCTGAGGAAGGCGGGCAAGTTGGTTCCGCTGGTGGGACAGGGCGGCGTCTGGAGCGGCCGCGATGCCTTCGAGTTCATCCTCGCCGGCGCGACCGTGGTCGGCCTGGGAACCGTCACCTTCCAGGATCCGCTCGCTCCGCATCGCATCCTGGACGAGCTGCTCGGTTACCTGGTCGGGCCGAGGGGGACAAGACGCATCCGCCGGAGATGGCGCCTCGTAGGCTCGCTCCTGCCCAACGCGCGGGAGTGGTAGCGAGTACGATTAAGAGCAAGATTAAGATTAAGAGCAAGAGCAAGATTAAGAGCAAGATTAAGAGCAAGAGCAAGATTAAGAGCAAGATTAAGATTAAGATTAAGATTACGAGTGGGACCGCTTGCGCGGTCGCACTTGCCAAGTCGGCTGGCAGGATATAGAGTCAAGCGTGCGTGGGTAGCCCGCGCATCAATCCCCCGATCAGGATGAGTCACCTTGTCGCCCGTCGGCAGCGAGCCATCCGAAGACCCTGGGCCTCCGGTCGTCCTCGTTTTTGAGGGGCGACGCTACCGCGTGCCGGCGAACGTCTCGGTCGCGGGGGCGCTGGCGCGATTGGGCGTCTGGAACCTCTCGCATAGTCTGAAATACCATCGCCCGCAGGGCGCCGCCTGCATGTCGGGAACCTGCGCGCAGTGCGCCATGCGCATCGATGGCCTGCCCAACCGCCTCGCCTGCCGCACGCCCGTGCACGACGGGATCACCGTCGAGCGCCAGAACGTGCTCCTCTCGCCGCGCCTGGACCCCATTTATCTCGCTTACAGTTATCTGGGTTTCAGATTCGACCACCACCACTTCATGGCGCGGCCTAGGCTGCTCAACGCTCTTTTCACACGCGTGGCGCGCCGGCTGTCGGGGTTGGGGAAGTTGCCGGAGTCTTCGGTTCCGGCCCCGCGTGTGCCGCATCGGCGTGAAGACATCGACGCGCTGGTCGTGGGCGCCGGTCCGTCGGGTCTGGCGGCGGTGCGACGACTGTCGGCGGACGGGCGCAGCGTCGTGTGGATCGACGAGTGGTCGGAGCCGGGGGGACGGCTGCGCGGGCTGCCTGATGTGGTCTTGCGTCGCCACGACCTGCCGGCGAGCGACGACTTTCTTTCCGCCACGCGCCTGCCGGGTGTGCGCTGGATGCCGGAGAGTTGCGCAGTGGGCTGGTTCGAAGACGAGGGCTTCGTCATCCGCGCGCCGCAGGAGATGCTCTCGGTTCGGGCGAAGACGGCTATGCTGTGCACGGGGGCGAGCGACCTCTTGCCGGCATTTCCCGGCGGCCTCCTGCCCGGAGTGCTGACGCCGCGCGGCACGCAGCGACTTCTTCTGGAGGAAGGGTATCGCCCGCGCGGCATGATCGTCCTTGCGGGCGGCGGCGCGCGGTTGGCGCTCCTGCAAGAGGCGCTTCTGGCCCGTGGTGATCGCGTGCTGGCGACCGACCACGTCTTCGCCGCGCGGGGCTATCGCCGTCTCGCCACGGCGCAGATCACCTATGAAGGCCGCCGCACGTGGGTGGATATGCGCGAGGGCGTGCTGGTCGTGGAGGCGGGCGCGTCGCCCGCGCTCGAGCTCTTCCAGCAGGCCGGAGGAGAAGTCGCCTACGAACCCGGCCTGGGAGTCTTCGTGCCCAAGTCTCTCAATATCGTTGCGCCCGACGGATGCGCGGTGTGGGTAGACGGGTTGACTCTGTCTGGAAGCGTCATGCGCGATCTTGGGATGATGAGTTCTCTGCTCGAGCTTGTGAGGGCGAACCCCGCGAGGGAAGTACCCTTGCCCACCGGCCCGCAAGACATTGCGATGGCCGTAGCCGCGGGGCGTCCGCCCGTTAATCCCCGCGCCATCGTGTGCGCCTGCGAAGACGTGACCGCGGCCGATCTGGCTGCCGCCATCCAGCGCGGCCACGCGGACATGGAGCTCCTGAAGCGTTACACCGGCCTTTCGACCGGCCCCTGCCAGGGCAAGAGCTGCCTGTGCCACGGCGCGCGTATTCTCTCTGCCTCCCATCCCGACGCGGTGCGAGCCACGCGCTTTCGCCCGCCGGTGCGACCCGTCTCGCTGGCGGAGGCGGCGGGAGAACCCGCGCCGTGACGGCCCGCTATCACACGCTCATCATCGGCGCGGGCGTGATGGGACTGGGGATCGCCTATCAACTGGCGCGGCGGGGCGTGACCAACGTGCTGGTGGTGGATCGCGACTATCTCACCGGCGGCGCCTCCGGCCGCAACGGCGGCGGCCTGCGCCAGCAGTGGGCTACGGAAGACAATATCGAGCTCATGCTGGAGAGCATGACGCTCTTCAGAGAGATGACGCGCGAATTGGGCGTCAACGTCTGGCTGCGGCAGGGCGGCTATCTGTTTCTTCTGGATCGGCCCGAGGACGTGGAGGCGTTTACCAGAAGTACCCAGCTGCAGAACCGCCACGGTCTCGCCACGCGCATGATCTCCCCGCGCGAGGCGGAGCGGATTGCGCCCGGCTTGTCGAGCGAGGGCCTCTTGGCGGCGGCCTGGAATCCCAGCGACGCGGTCGTCTTTCCCTGGTCGGTGCTCTGGGGTTATGCCGAGGCTCTGGCGGCGGCGGGCATCACCATCCTGTCGCGCACCGCGGTCACGGCGCTGGAAGTCAAGGGCGACCGGATCGCCGCGGTCGTCACGGACAAGGGGACATTTGAGGCCGACTGGGTCGTCAACGCGGCGGGGGCGTGGGGGTGCGAGGTCGCCCTCCTGGCCGGTATCCATTGCCCCAATCAGCCCGTGCGCCACGAGATTTTCGCCAGCGAGCCGCTCAAACCCTGGCTGGACCCCATGGTCGTTCATTTCGCCAGTGGGCTGTACTTCAGCCAGTCGATGCGCGGCGAACTGATCGCGGGCATTACCGTGCCCTCCCACCGGCCGGGTCAGTACACCAGCGGCAGCAGCTACCAGTTCCTGTCGCTCATCGGGCGGCATCTCGTGCGCTTCATGCCCCGGCTGGCGAACCTGCGTATTCTGCGCCAGTGGTCGGGGCCATATGATCTCACGCCCGACAACAAGCCGATTGTCGGGCCGGTTGCGGGTGCGGAGAACTTCGTGCAGGTGCACGGCTTCGCCGGTCACGGCTTCATGATGGCGCCGGTAGTCGCCAGGATCGTGGCGGACTGGCTGGCGGAGGGGAAAGACCACCCGATATTTGAGCATTATCGGCTGGATCGGTTTGAGAAGGGCGGGGGAGAGAAAGAGGCGTTCATCATCGGCTGACCGCTCCTAGAAATGGGCCTTGGCAGGCTTGCGAGAGAACGAAAGACCGAGTCCTCGAGTAGCGGCCCGGCCAATCGCCCGTCTGAGGTGCGAGCTGTTACTTCGGGCCGCGTTTCGAGAGGACGGCCTCGAGGCAGCCGGCGCGCCATGGGAGCGGCTTCGGTTTTTGATCGTCCACGGGTGAGGAAAAGCCTCTTGTGGTACTGTTACGGCAGCGTCGCTGCCCGCGGCGCGCGTCGTTGTTGCCCAGCGTGCTGCGCATCCGCCGCACGCGGCAGCAAGCTGCCGCACTCCATAAACCCGAGTCCCGCGTTTTTCGATAACAGCTTGAGAAACCTTGGGTTGACACGCACTTGATTCCCATTACTATAATGCGTTCTTTCCCCTGTGAATCTGAAGGCGTCGTCTGGGAGACGAATACCGGTATGACGGACAAGAAAGCAGCGACCCCTGTTCCCACTACTCCCGCGGGCGGCGGAACCGCGGCGACAGTCGGAGGCGCAGCAGGCTGCGCAACGACGCTGTTACCGGGCAGCCGGGCGGTATGGGTCGTCCTGGTCTTCGTGATGCTCTTTGCCGCCGGCGTCCGCCTGCAAGGGCTTGGGCGCAAGACCTTCCACCACGACGAGTCCATCCACGCCAACTGGGCGTATCAGATCTACCACCAGGGACGCTTTTCCGACACCAATCCGGGCGAGGTGGTGTATCGCTACGATCCCGTCTATCACGGGCCGGTGCTCTACCATATCGGGGCGTTCTTTTTTCTTCTGTTTGGGGACAACGATGCGACCGCGCGGTTGCCCGTGGCCCTGTGTGGCATTTTCCTGCTGTACCTGGTTTGGCTGCTCTTGTCGGAGGAGAAAAACCACGCGCGATGGTGGGCGCTGGCGGTCGCGGGGCTGTCGCCCACGCTGATCTACTACGCGCGCTTCCTCGTGCACGACACCTACCTGGCGACGTGGTACCTGGGCTTGATGGTTTTCGGCATCCGCTACTGGAAGTACGGCCGGACGAGGGACTTTTTTCTCACGGTGTTGTTTTTAGGCCTCATGTACGACACCAAGACCAACTCGTACATGCACGGCTTCATCATCGGTTTTTCGGCGGTTGTGTACGGGGTGGGGCAACTGGTCTTGTCGGCGGAGGCGCGGCGGGCGTTTCTCAGGAAGGCGCTGGGAGAGCGCATCGCATTGACGCAACTGGCGGGCCTCTATGCGCTCTTCTCCGCCGCAGCGTTCCTGTGGGCGCGCTTCTATTACGAGGCCAACCTGGGGCCGGGCGGCTATTACTACGGTCCCCTGGTGACCCATACCGATTATGCCAATCGCAATTTCGGCGGCTGGATTTTTTCCAGTTCGCAGGAGGGTTACTCCAACGCCGCGCGCTGGTTCTTCGAGCACTGGGGTAAGTTCAGTACCGGCTACTGGCTGGTTTTCATTTTCGTGTGCGTGGCGTTTCTGGTCGTCATGGGACTGCTACGGGGTTCGCGGTGGGGCGACGGCGGCGCGCCGAAGTCGGCCCCGGAGCCTGACGTGGCCCTCGCCGGTCCCATCAACGCCATCCTCGAGCACTGGATGATCCTCCTGTCCCTGGTCGGCCTGGTTTTTCTCTACTGCTTTCTCTTTACCACCATGTTCGCCAACCCCTTGGGCATGGTGCAAGGCGTGCGGGATTACGTCAGCTACTGGTTCGGGGCCAACGAAACGCACCGGCTGGCGGGCGGCCCGGACTATTACTACTACCGGCTGCTGCTCTATGACTTCACGGGCATGATCCTTTTGGTCGTGGGCATTCTCTGGTTCTGCCTTGCGCAGCTATGGGAGAGCTTCACGTCCCGGCCGGCGCCGGCGAAGGGCAGGCAGGGCGAGGCAGGGGGGCCTGCGCCCGCGTTTCTCTACTATCTGGGTTGGTTCCTGGTCGGACTGGTGTTGTTCTGGATCGTGATCTATCTGCTGTTCGGGCGGGAGATGAAGTACGTGGCGGTTCCGCATCCGCCCATGCCGAAGTGGAAGGTGGGCCTGTGGACGCTGGCGGCGGCGTCGCTGTTCTATCCCTATCTGAAGTTATGGCAGCGGCGGCCGTTGCCGGCGATGCTGATCTTCTGGTCGCTGGCCAGCCTGATCATTTATGCGTTCCTGGGCGAGAAAGGGCCGTGGCTGATGACGCACCAGGCGTTGCCTTTGGCGCTCTTGGCCGGCGTGACGCTGGGCGACCTGTTCGCGCGCTTGTCGCGGCCGGCGGCCCGGGCGGCGCTGGCGGTTCCCTTGGTCGCGCTCCTCTTGTTGGAGATGCGCGCCGCCGTCTACCTCAACGTTTACTACGAGGACGACGCCCGCGAGGCCATGGTCTACGTGCAGACCGCCCCCGAGATCAAGACCCTGCTCTCCGAAGTGGACCGTATGGCCGAGCAGTCCGGCTTGCGCGAGAAATTCCCCATCGCCGTCGGCAATGAGGCCAACTGGCCCTTCGTCTGGTATTTCCGTAACTATCGCTTCAGTCCGGCCATCACTGCGGGCAAGAACACGGCGGTCGTGATCGAGCACGCGGATCCCGCCGGCGCCAACCATGAGAACCTGATGCGGAAACTGGGCGACGGCTTTACCTATCGCAAGATGCGCCTGCAGAACTGGTGGGACAATCCGCGCAGCAAGCTGGACAGCTACGTGCCCGGAAACGCCGGCTACCTGGCCACGCCGGAATTGCGGCGTATGCTCGTGAATTATTTCCTCTATCGCGAGCCGTGGTCCTACAAGGGCCAGCCGGAAGCGTTGGGCAGCAAGGACATCTACGTTTACATCCGCAAGGACGCGGTCGACAAGGAGGTGGCACCGGTCAAGCGCGATCTGCCCACCGGCAGTACCGCGCCCATGCGGCTCGTGGCCGACGGCTCGTTCGGGCAGAACGGCGTCTCGCCGGTCAGCTTCAACCAGCCGCGCGGCCTGTCGTGGCGGCAGGGAAGGCCTTACGTCACCGACAGCAAGAACGGCCGCGTGGTGATTTTGGACGCGACCGGCCGGCAGGTGTCCGAAGTGGGGCGCGGGATTCTGTCGTCGGAGTACTCCGGGCCGAGCACGGTCGTCTCGGACGGCGCGGGCGGGTTCTGGGTGACGGACACGTGGCGCATGCAGCCGCCGGGCCAGTTGCGCTCGCGCCTCCTGCACTTTGGGCCCAACGCCGAGATTCTCAAGGAAATCGCCGGCGCGGAGAACAGCGGCTTCTTCGCTCCGCGCGGCATGGCCCTCGGTCCGGGCGGCGAAATTATCGTGACGGACACCGGCAACCATCATCTCAAGGTGTTCGACGCCAACGGAAACCATCTGCGCACCATCGGCCAGCCGGGGCGGGGTCCGGGCGCCTTCACCGAGCCGGTGGGCGTGGTCGTGGGACAGGGCGGCCTCGTTTACGTGGCCGACGCCGGCAATCGTCGCATTCAGTGTCTGGACCTGATGGGACGCTTCGTGCGACAGTGGAACGTGCCGGGATTTCTGGGCGAGGATGCGGCGATCGCCAACATCGAGCCGATGCTGGCGGTGGACGCGCGCGGGCGCATCTACGCGACCGATTCCAGTACCGACCAGATTTACGTTTTCACGCCGGACGGAACCAACATGCAGGTCTACGGGACGACCGGGCAGTTGTCCGATCCCAAGGGCATTGCGGTGGACGAGACGGGCCGGATATACGTTTCGCAGACGGCGCTGGGGCGGGTAGTGCGATTTGCGCC
Source organism: bacterium (assembly GCA_015075175.1). Taxonomy (GTDB): domain Bacteria; phylum Hinthialibacterota; class Hinthialibacteria; order H5-UNCL2; family H5-UNCL2; genus H5-UNCL2. The sequence goes on along the minus strand of JABTUV010000013.1, from coordinate 26,775 downwards.
GGTGAACGTGCCGTAAGGGGGGGACAGTCACCGATTTGCGGCGGAAGTCCCCCGATCGTGCGGAAGATGGACTTCGGAAATGGGTGCCTGAAGCTAGTTGCGCGCGCTGCGCGGAGATGGCGGGCGGAGACAGGTGGCTGCCTCCAGCGTACAACGGAAGGAGTTCGACCATGCCGCAGTCTGCTTCATTATTGGTATCGCGTCGGGATTTTCTGGCCGTGGCGGGCGCGGCCGCGCTGGCAGCGAGCGGGTGCGCGCGCCGGCAGATCGCCCCAGGCGCGGGCCGTCCGCCCAACTTCGTTGTGATCTTCACCGACGACCAGGGCTACCAGGACCTGGGCTGTTTCGGTTCGCCCGACATTGCCACGCCCCGCATCGACCGCATGGCGGCGGAGGTAATGCGCTGCACCGACTTCCACGTGGCCGCGCCCGTCTGCACGCCCTCGCGCGCCGCGCTCCTGACCGGATGCTACGCGCAGCGCGTCTCCATGCCGCGCGTGCTCTTCCCGCAGCACAACGAAGGTCTCGCCGACTCGGAGATTACCATCGCCGAGCTCTTGCGCGCAGAGGGTTACGCGACCGCCTGCATCGGCAAATGGCACCTCGGGCATCACAAGCCGTTTCTGCCCACGCGCCACGGTTTCGACCATTACTTCGGTCTTCCCTACAGCAACGACATGCGTCCCGAGAACAAGGCCCGCGAGTATCCGCCCCAGCCGCTCATGCGCAACGAGGAGACCATCGAGGAGAATCCTGACCAGCGTTTTCTCACCGAGCGATACACCGAGGAGGCCATCCGGTTTCACGGCCAACCGGCATCGCCCCTTTTCATCTTCCCACACCACTGCCGCACGTGCCGCTGTACGTGTCGGATCGCTTCGCGGGCAAGTCGAAGCGCGGTCTGTACGGCGACGTGATCGAGTGCATCGACTGGAGCACGGGCGAAATCCTGGACACGCTGGAGCGGCTGGGGTTGTCGGGCGACACGCTCGTGATCTACACCTCGGACAACGGGCCGTGGCTGGCGCAGAGGTAGCACGGCGGCAGCGCGCTGCCCTTGCGCGAGGGCAAGGGCACGATCTACGAGGGCGGAATGCGCGAGCCGACGGTGGTGCGCTGGCCGGGCGTGGTTCCCGCGGGACGCGACTGCACCGAGTTCTTCACTACGCTGGACATCCTGCCCACGTTCGCCGCGCTGGCGGGCGCCAAGGTTCCCAACGACCGCAAGATCGACGGCTGCGACGTGCGCCCGATTCTCTTCGGCGAACCCGGCGCCCGGCGGCCGAATCCCGATTGCTACTGTTATAACGGCTATGCGCTGCGCGCCGTGCGTTCCGGCGACTGGAAGCTGATCCTGCCGGGTGTACGCGTGGTGCAAGGGGAGCGGATTCCGATTCCCGAGGCGCTCTACAACTTGCGCGAGGATGTGTCGGAGCAAAACGACGTGTCGCAGAGATACCCCGAGGTGGTGGCGCGGCTGCGGGCGCTGGCGGAGCGCGCGCGCGAGGACCTGGGCGACTCGCAGCAGCGCAATCCGGGCGCCAACCGCCGGCCCTGCGGCCGGGTGTAAGGACTGCCGGCGAAGAAGTCGGTTACAGTCCCACCTGCGCCAGCCGTTCCACCGCCTCCTCGATGGCGTCGCGGTGGCCGAAGGCGGAGAAGCGCACGAAGCCCTCGCCGGCGGGGCCGAAGCCGACGCCCGGCGTACATACCACGTGCGCCTTCTCCAGGATCTCGGCGAACGCCTCCCAGCTGCCGCGCCCGCGCATCCTGACCCACAGGTACGGCGCGTGCTCGCCTCCGTACACCGGCAGCCCCATCACCAGGAGCGCCTGCCGCAGGATGCGCGCGTTCTCCATGTAGTAATCGACGGTCGCGCGCATCTCCGCCAGGCCCGCATCGTCCAGGCTGGCCAGTCCGCCGTGTTGCACGATGTTGGACGCTCCGTTGAACACGGTCGTGGTGATCCGGTTCCAGTCCTTGCGCACCGGCGTGCCGTCGTCGAAGCAGAGCTCCTCCGGCACGACCGTCCAGCCCAGCCGCACGCCGGTGAAACCGATGGACTTGGAGAACGAGTTCACTTCCAGGGCGACCCGGCGGGCGCCGGGCAGCTCGAAGATGCTGCGGGGAAGCGGTGGATCGCGGATGTACTGCGCATAGGCGGCGTCATAGATGATGATCGAGCGATTGGCCCAAGCGAACGCGATCAAAGCGGCCAGCTGCCTGCGGCGCGGCGACCGCGCCGGTGGGATTGTTGGGCGAGCAGAAGAAGATGAGGTCAGTGCGCGGCGTCGTGGATAAGTCGGGAAAGAAGCCGTTCTCGGGCGTGCAGGGCAGGTAGACGATGCCGTCGAACTGGCGCGTCTGCTCGTTGAAGCCGCCGGTCTGGCCGATGATGACGGCGCTGTCCACGTAGACGGGATAAGAGGGGTCCTGGACGGCGACGGAGACCTCGGCGCCGAAGAGCATCTGCAGGCGGCCGGTGTCGGGCTTGGCGCCGTCGGAGATGAAGACCTCGTCGCCGGACACGAGGCCGCGGTAGATTTTCTCCGCCACGGCGTGGCGCAGGGCGGTCATGCCCTGCTCGTCGCCGTAGCCGGAGTAGCCCTGGGGCGTGGAAAGCGCGGAGGCGGCCTTCAAAAGACCGGCGGTGATGTGGGGCGTGAGCGGCTCGGTGGTGTCGCCGATGCCCAGCGAAATCACGCGGGCGTGGGGATGGGCGGCCATGAACTCACGCCGCCGCCGCGCGATCTCGGGAAAGAGATAGCCCGCCGGCAGCTTGGAGAGATGCTTGTTGCGCGAAACCATGAAAACACCTCGTGTGCAGTATTGCGGTCAGTCCGGGTAATCTCACGCAAAGACGGGCGGAAGGCAAGTGGGAATGGCGCGTCGTTAACGCTCCATCATTTCGGACGCGATCAAGACGGCCACGTCCACGACGTACACCAGGACGTAGAGCAGGCCGAGGCCGAAGGCGGTGGTTGACCACATTCTGGCCCGGCGCGAGCAGCGCAGTGCGCCCTCCACGTCGCCGGCGGCGATCTTGGAATTGACCTGCGCCGCGTACACGATGGCCGGAATCCCGAATGGCACGCAGCACAGCGCCGTGACCACGGTGTCGTGCGCGAGGTAGTTGGGAACGACGAGCGGCGGCCCGCTTCCGTCCAGCATCCGCCCGCGCCGCGCGCAGGCGAACGCGCCTTCGGGATTCTTCTCGCCGCAGGAACGGCAGTACATGTCGTCCCGCCTACCAGCGGCGGCCGCCGCCCGTGGCGGCCATGTAGAGCAAGAAACCCGCCGTGGCTATGAACCACAACGAGCCCAGGATGATGCCCACCCAGGCGTGGATCTTGCCCTGGGCCTAGGGATGGGCGCCGGCGCGGGCACGATGAGCGCACCGCCGCAGGTCGCGCACTGCTCCTCCTGCCCCGCCCGGCTTTCCTCCCGCGTCATGCGCGTCTTGTAATGCGGGCACAGAAACCGGATTGCCATGCCGCTGCCTCCTTTGCGTCGGCGTCGCCGTCCCCGCCACTCCCCCGAGGCGGAGTGGATGGACTTCGCACGATCGATGCCGCCGTCTGCAATCCAGGCTGAGTTGAACTTGGAGAAGGTACGGTGACAGCCTAAACACCACCCAACCCGGCGTCAAGCGCTCGATGGGGAGGCGTCGGTTGTAATGCACGGACTGCCATTGCACCCCGACCGAGCAGACAGCTGTCATTTCGACCGAAGGGAGAAATCTTTCTTAGCCGCTCCGCAACGCGCGATGCACGGTGCAGGATTTCTCCCTTCGGTCGAAATGACAGCTGCACGGGCGAGGAGGATTTGAGCGGGTGACGCGCAGCTTGCCGCGGCCGGCGGCATCCGGTAGATTGGGAGCCGGTTGAGTATGCAACGCATTCGCAGGGCGGGGAGGTGCAGGCGTGGCGGTGGATACGGCGCGGCGCGCGTATCGCCGGCTGTTGGAGCGCAGCCGGGAGCTGGCGCAGTTGCGCGGGATCATGGCGGCGTTGCGCTGGGACGAGCAGCTCAACCTGCCGCGGGCGGCGGCGCCGCATCGCGCGCGCGAACTGGCCTATCTGGCGCGGCTCTTGCATCAGAAGGCGACCGGCAAGCGCATGGGCGCGATTCTCTCCGAGCTGGCAGGGGTGGACTTCCCCCCCGACAGCGCGGAGGCGGCCAACCTGCGCCTGCTGGCGCGCCAGTACGAGCGGTTGGCGAAAATCCCGCCGTCGCTGATGAGCCGGTTGGCGCATGCCGCGACGCTGGGCCAGAGCGTGTGGGCGGCGGCGCGCCGCCGCGCGGATTTCGCCCTGATTCTGCCCCAGCTCTCGCGCCTCGTCGCCCTTCGCCGCAAGATGGCCGCCTGCCTCGGTTGGCAGGACGAGCCTTACGACGCGCTATTGCAGAACTATGATCCCGAGTATACCACGCGCCAGGTGGAGGCCATATTCTCCGTCTTGAAGGCCGAGCTGGTGCCTCTGCTGGCCGCATTGGCGGGCGCGCCCCAGCGGCCCGACGGCGAACTGTTGCGCGTGGACTTCCCGCTGGAGCGCCAACAGGTGTTCGGGCGCGCGGTCGCCGTCTCGCTGGGCTTCGACTTCGACCGCGGGCGCCTGGACACTTCCCTGCATCCCTTCTGCGAGGCCCTCAATCCCGGCGACTGCCGCATGACGACCCGCTACGACTCGCGCTGGTTTCCGGAAGGCTTCTACGGCATCGTGCACGAGGTCGGGCACGGCCTGTATGAGCAGGGGCTGCCCGAGTCGGCCTACGGCACACCGCTGGGCGAGACCGTCTCCTACGGCATGCACGAGGCCCAGTCGCTGCTCTGGGAGAACCTGGTGGGACGCAGTCTCGCCTTTTGGAAGCACTTCTTTCCGCGCGCGCAGCAGGTCTTTCCCGAGGCGCTCCTGCACGTGTCGCTGGAGGACTTCCACTTCGCCGTCAACGAGGTGCGCGCGCAGCCGATCCGCGTGGACGCCGACGAGATCACGCACAACCTGCACGTGCTCATGCGCTTCGAAGTCGAGCGCGATCTCATCTCGGGTCGCATGGAGGCGGCCGACGTTCCCTCCGCCTGGAACGAGAAGTCGCGTCAGTATCTGGGCATCGCGCCGGAAAACGACGGCGAAGGATGCCTGCAGGACATCCACTGGTTCGAGGGGCTGTTCGGCACGTTTCCCTCCTACGCGCTGGGCAGCGTGTACGCGGCGCAGATTTTCGCGGCGGCGGCGCGCGCCCTGCCCGAGCTGGAGGAGGACTTTGCGCGCGGGCGGTTTCTCCCCCTGCGCGACTGGCTGTGCGAGAACATCTACAGACACGGCCGCCGCTACGACGCGCGGCAACTGGTGCAACGCATCTGCGGCGGGGAGGTGGATGCCGGCGCGCTGGTGCGGTATCTCAAGGCCAAGTATCTACCGCTCTACGGGTTGGCGTAGAGCGCGAGAGGAGGACGCATGAGCGGAAAGGCAGTAAAAGCCTACGAGGAGCTGGTGGCGCGGCAGGTCGAGATCGCGCGCCTAGGCTCGATCATGGGGTTATTGGGTTGGGACGAGCAGGTGAACCTGCCGCGGGCGGCCTCCGCGGCGCGCGCGGAGCAACTGGCCTACCTGATGGGCCTTATGCATCGCAGGGCGACGGCGCCGGAAATCGGCGAGCTCCTGTCCATCGTCGAGGGCAGCGAGCTGGTCGCCGATCCGGCGGGCGATGCGGCCGTCAACGCGCGCGAGTGGCGCCGCGCCTACGACCGCTTGGTGAAAGTCCCGCCATCGCTGATGGAGGAGCTGGAGCGGCAGATCAGTCTTTCCCAGGGCATCTGGGTCGAGGCGCGGCGCAAGTCCGACTTCTCGATGTTTTCGCCCGCGTTGGAGAGACTGATTGCGCTGCGCAAGGACTACGCGCGCGCCATCGCCCCCGCCGCGCCGCTCTACGATACGCTGGCGGACGACTTCGAGCCGGGCGCGACCGCGGAGGAGTTGGCCCGAGTCCTCTCGGGACTGCGCGACGCCCTGGTTCCCCTCCTCTCCGCCATCAGCGGCTCGTCGCGGCGGGCCGACGTGTCGATCCTGCGGCGCGACTATCCGGTCGAGCGGCAGCGCATCTTCGCGCAGGCGGCGGCGGCGGCCATCGGCTTCGATTTTCGCGCCGGCCGGCTGGACGCCTCGCCCCATCCCTTCTGCAGCGGCATCGCTCCGGGCGACACGCGCCTGACCACGCGCTACGATCCGCGCCAGTTCGGTCAGGCCTTCTTCGGCGTCATCCACGAAGCCGGCCACGGCATGTACGACCAGGGGCTGCCCGCCGCGCACTGGGGAACGCCGCGCGGTACGTCCGCCGGCATGGGCGTGCACGAAAGCCAGTCGCGCCTGTGGGAGAACTTCGTCGCCCGCAGCCGACCCTTCTGGCAGCACTTTCTGCCCCGCGCCCAGCAGGTTTTCCCCGACGCCCTCTCCGACGTCTCGCTGGACGCCTTCTATTTCGCCGTCAATCACGTCGAGAAGCAGTTTATCCGCGTCGAGGCGGACGAGGTCACGTATAATCTCCACGTCCTCCTGCGCTTCGAATTGGAGACCGCGCTATTTTCCGACCAGCTTTCGGTGCGCGACGTGCCGGGCGCCTGGAACGAGAATTTCAAGGCGTATTTCGACATGACGCCGCCCAACGACGCGCTGGGATGCCTGCAGGACATTCACTGGAGTGGGGCGGCCTTCGGGTATTTTCCCTCCTACAGCCTGGGGAACATTTTCGCGGCACAGATTTACGCGCAGGCCAGGAAGGAAATCCCCGACCTGGAGGAGGGCTTCACCTGGGGCGAGTTTGCGCCGCTCCTCTCCTGGCTGCGGGAGAAGGTGCACGCGCACGGCATGACCTACCGCGCCCCGCAGCTGATCGAGAAGATCACCGGCGGCCCCATCGACCACCGCCCCTTGATTACGCATCTCCAGGCGAAATACGGGGAACTCTACGGGTTGTGACGGGAGTTGCGCCGGGCAGGCTGCGCAACGACGCGCGAACCCCTGCTCGAGGGCGAGTTTGAAGTGCTCCAGCTTGCCGACGCATGAATCTGGAGTGCGCCGGCTTGCCGGCGCGAGCGGCGGAGGGCGCGGCCGCAGGCTGCCGCAGCCCACGCTCGCCCCTTAACACCAGGGGTGCTGAAGGGGAGAATACGCGTCCGCGGCCAGGTCAATCGGTTGGAGAATCGGCGCAACCATCTCTTGATTGATACCGTTGGAGCACTCCCCTATATTGGCGCAGCGATGGTCGGAGGCGCGGGGATGCTCTTGGAGGAACTGGGAGCGAGAATCCGGCAGCGGCGGGAAGAGCGCGGACTGCGGCAGCAGGACGTGGCGGCCGCGCTGCAGGTTTCGCCCCAGGCGGTTTCCAAGTGGGAGCGGGGGGAGAACAGCCCCGACGTGACCACGCTGGGCGCTCTGGCCACGCTCCTCGGCGTGACAACGGATTGGCTGCTGGGGGTAGGCGGGGGCCGCGATACTTTCCAGGCGACGGTGTTCGCCTCCAGCGTGGTCGGCGCCTATAAGCGCAGCCGCGAGATGAGCGCGCGCGATTACACCGCCTGGGTCAACGGGTTTTTCTACCCCTTGACGGAAGCGGTGCGACGCTACGACGGGGTGCCCATCAAGTACGTGGGCGACGGGTTCCTGGCGTTCTTCTCCGGTCCGCAGCAGGAGCGCCGCGCGCTCTGCGCCGTGCAACTGGCGCGGCGAACGGTGGGCGAAGAACTCGTGATCGGGTTGTCGCGCGGCGAGATTTTTCTCGGGTCGGTCGGCCATCCCGACTATGCACGGCCCGACATCATGGGCGAGACCGTCAACCTGGCGTTTCTCGTGCTGGATTGGGCGCAGAGCCACGCCGGCAGCCGCGTAGCCGCCATCGCCGCCCTGACGGACGCCCTGCCGGCGGGCGTAACCTGCGGTCGGCCGCGGTCGGTGCGTTTCCGCGGCCAGAAACGCGCCGTTCGCGTGTGCGAGATCATCCCGTAGTTGCGCAGCGTGCTGCGCGTAAACGGACTGAGACGTAGCTGCGCGTGCGTGCTGCGCATGGACGGATTGCCGCGCAGCACGCTGCGCAACTACGACGACAGGAAAGGAACAGACATGGCGAAGACGATCAATGCAACGAATCTTGCGGCGCCGGCCATCCGGCTGCCTGACTACCCGGTTTGCCGTGCTGGTGGGCCGACCCCGGTCTGGCTGAGCTCGGCCGCAAGGAGATCACCATCGCCGAGGCGGAGATGCCCGGCCTTTGGCTACGCGCGAGAAGTACGGCTGGCAGAAGCTGCCCGCCGGCGCCAGCTATCACCGGCTCGCTGCACATGACCATCGAGACGGCGGTCCCTCATCGAGACGCTCAAACGCTGGGCGCGGACGTGCGCTGGGCCAGCCGCAACATCTTTCCACCCAGGATCACGCCGCCGCCGCCATCGCCGCCACCAGGCACGCCCGTCCTCGCCTGGAAGGGCGAGTCGCTGGAGGATTACTGGAGAGCGCACCCTTCAGGCGCTCAGTTTTCCGGCGGCAAGGGGCCGCAACTGATCGTGGACGACGGCGGCGACGCCACCCTGCTCATTCATCGCGGCTACCAGGCGGAGGAGAATCCCGCGATTCTGGAGGAACCCACCGACAGCCGCGAGCTGGCCATCATCAACGCCCTGCTCGCCCGCGAGCTGGCGCGCGATCCGCGGCGCTGGCACAAAGTCGCCCGCGAGGTGAAAGGCGTTTCGGAAGAGACCACCACCGGTGTGCATCGCCTCTACCAGATGCTGGAGGCCGGCACGCTGCTCTTCCCCGCCATCAACGTGAACGACTCGGTGACCAAGAGCAAGTTCGACAATCTCTACGGCTGCCGCGAGTCGCTGGCGGACGGCATCAAGCGCGCCACCGGCGTGATGGTCGCCGGCAAGGTGGTGGTGGTGTGCGGCTACGGGGACGTGGGCAAGGGCTGCGCTCAGTCCATGCGCGGCTTCGGCGCGCGCGTCCTCATCACCGAGATCGATCCCATCTGCGCGCCCAGGCCGCCATGGAAGGCTTTGAAGTCACCACGGTCGAGGACGCCCTGCCCGAGGGCAACGTCTTTATCACCGCCACGGGGAATTGTGACGTCATCACGCTCGAGCACATGCTCAAAATGAAGGACCAGGCCATCGTCTGCAACATCGGCCACTTCGACAACGAAATCCAGGTGGACAGACTGAATGCGCTGCCCGGAATCCGGAAGATCAACATCAAGCCGCAGGTCGACAAGTACGTCTTGCCCGACGGGCGGTGCATTTATCTTCTGGCCGAGGGACGGCTGGTGAACCTGGGCTGCGCCACGGGCCATCCCAGTTTCGTCATGTCCAACTCGTTCACCAACCAGGTACTGGCGCAGATGGATTTGTGGAGCACGAGCCGGCCCATCGGGGTGTCGTGTCTGCCCAAGACGTTGGACGAGGAGGTCGCGCGGCTGCATCTGGCCGCCGCCAGAAGTCGAGCCGACAGAGTCTGTCGCCCGCCAGGCGGACTACATCGGCCGCTTGAGGCCCCCTGCCAACCGGAGCACTATCGGTATTAGGATTAGGACAGCTTTGCTTGCGTCGATCCAAACTGAAGTTTGAACCCAGGGACCTGTTGGGAGCAGTTTCCAGCTTGTGTCGATCCAAACCGAAGTTTGAACCCAGGGACCTGTTGGGAGTACAAGCTCTAGCTTGCGTCGATCCAAACTGAAGTTTGAACTCCAGGGACCTGTTGGGAGTACAATCTTTAGCTTGCGTCGGCCCAAACTGAAGTTTGAACTCCGAATTTGTATTCCGAAGTCGTGGAGGTCCCAAGCATGACTTCCTTTCTTGACGACGCCCGCTACCGCTGGCGCCGGATGACTGCAGAGGAGCGTGAAGCGGAGCTTGCATGGCGTAGGGACCATGCGCTTCCCTGGCATTCCCCGGCTCATTGTGACGTGGGCGAGGGCGCCTATCACCTTTCGGCGGCGTGCTTCGAGCATCGCCCGATTATCGGAGCCGCGCCGGCGCGAATGCGGGAATTCACCGACGCGCTGCTGGCGCAAATTTGCCCCGCCGTAGGCGCCGTAGATGCGTGGTGCGTTCTGCCCAATCACTATCACATACTTGTTCGTACCGGCGGCTTGGCGTCGGTAAGCAGGGTGGTCGGGCGGTTGCACGGTCGGACCTCGCATCGATGGAACGGTGAAGATGGATGCCGGGGTCGCAAGGTCTGGTTCAATTATCTCGACCGCGTTATAGGCGGCGAGGCGCACTATTGGGAGACCTTGAACTACATTCACAACAACGCCGTGCACCACGGTTACGTTGAACAGTGGCAAGATTGGCCCTACTCGAGCGCGGACGCCTTTCTGGAGCGTGTTGGAAGGGAAGAGGCTGTCAGAATCTGGCGGACGTTTCGCGTCGGCGATTGCGGACACGAGTGGGACGATCCGGCGATCTAGGCGGGAGTACAAGGGTTAGCTTGCTGCCATGCTCCCGGAGTACAAGCTTTAGCTTGCGTCGGCCCAAACTGAAGTTTGAACTCCGGGGACCTGTTCGGAGTAGAAGCTTTCGCTTGCGCGCGCAAACTAAAGTTTGTACTCCACATACAAACTAAAGTTTGTACTCCGCGCGCAAACTGAAGTTTGTACTCCGCACACAAACTAAAGTCTTTACTCCAGGAGGCGCTCATCCCCATCGTTCGCACCAGTAAAGAGTACATGCAGGAGAAGAACCGCCCCGCCTGGAGCGGCGTGACCTCGGCCGGCATTTTTCGCGTGCCGCGCGAAGGCGGGCGCTTCGACTGCCATTATCACGATTGCCATGAATACTGGCTGATCTTCGCCGGCAAGGCCAAGATCATGTCCGAAGGACGCGAGTACTACGTGAAGGCCGGCGACATTGTCTGCACCAAAGCCGGCGACGAGCACGACGTGCTGGAGGTGTACGAGGACCTGGCGGGCTTCTGGTTCGAGGACGCCACGCCGCCGGGTGGGCGCGTCGGACACCTCCATCGCGATCCCGAAAAGGCCAAGGGCCACGCCGTGCGCGCGTTGCCCCTTCCGGAGGATTTCCCAGAGTGAACAAAACCTTGCGTTGCATCCAGATCGGCGTGGGCGGCTGGGGCCAGCACTGGTGCAAGGTAGTGCTGCCGCGCCTCCAGACGCTGGGCCTGGTGCAGGTCGTCGCGGCCGTCGATATCAATCCGGAAGTGCTGCCGCGCGCACGGGAGCAACTGGGCCTCGCGGAACATCAACTCTACACCGACGCCGCAGAGGCGCTGGCCGAGCATCCCGCCGATTTCGTCACGATCGTCGTCCCGCCCGCCTCGCATGAGCAGATGGTGGGCCTGGCCGTCGCGCACAAGCTCCATATCCTGTCCGAGAAACCCATCGCCGATACGATGGAGGGCTGCTGCCGCATCTACCACAAAGTCCGCCGCGCCGGACTCAAAATGGCCGTGACCATGACGCATCGCTTCGACCAGGACAAGGAGTCGCTGCGGCGGCGCATCGCCTCGGGCGAGTACGGCCGGCTGGATTACATCGTGGGACGCAATACGTGGGATTGCCGCAGGTTCGGCCAGTGGGGGAAGTTCCGCTACCGGATTCCCGATCCGCTTCTCATCGAGGGCACGGTGCATCATTTCGACATCATGCGCGCACTGGCGGCGTCGAATGCGAAGACGGTCTACGCGCGCACCTGGAATCCGCCCTGGAGCGAGTTTTCCGGCGACGCGCAGGGACTCATCCTGGTCGAGATGGAGAACGGCGTCAAAGTCATGTACGAGGGCGCGAAAGCCAACGCCAGCACTCTGAACGAGTGGTGCGAGGACTACTGGCGGGCGGAGTGCGACCACGCCACGCTGGAGCTGGACCAGCGGCGACTGCGCGTCATCCGGGGGAACCGCGGCCGCAATGCAATCATAGAGGAATTGCCGCTGGAACAGCAGCCGGCGTGGGTCAACTCCTGGCTGGCGGAGATGTTCGCCGAGTGGTTGCTGGGTGGACCCGAGCCTCCCAACAGTCTGGAGGATAACATCCAGTGCGCCGCCCTGCTTTTTGCGGCGATAAGCTCGGCGCACACGGGAGAGATCGTGGACGTACAGGCGTTCTTGGCGAACGCGCTGGCGGCTACGGCGTAAGACGCATCGGCCCCAGGGGACCATATGCGACGAATGCGACGGGAGCGCCCGGCTTACCGGCTGCGTCCCGTGCCCGTGGTCGCCTCGCCGGAGGATCGCCAGTAGAGGTCGCCCTGCGAAATCAGTCCGTTGCTGGGATCATACGGAATGCCGCGGGTGAGATAGTCGCTGATCGCCTCGGGCTTGTTGTCCGGTCCCACGCCCAGTACCACGAACTCACCCCGCTCCAGCGGCCGGTTGCCCCAGGCCCGCGCGGTACTCGGATGCAGCGCGCCGATACTATGGTCGATCGTGCTGCCCTCGTGGCCGTCGAAATCCGCATACCAATAGGTTCCGCGCAAGAGCGACAGCACCCGGCAGGCGTCCGCCGTGATGTTGCGGGCCAGGCACTGCGAGTAGGTAGTAATGGTCAAGAAGGGATCGCGCGGAATCGTCTTGATGTAGGGGACGGGCGTGGTCAGGACGTTATAGACGATGTTCATGCTGCGATTGGTCGCGGGAGTGGTTTCGTCCGTCAGGTTGGTGTGGCCGTAGCCGATGGCCTGGTACTTGGGGGCCTCTTCCGCCCAGTCCCAGTGGTCCTCCAGGTCCAGCATGGTATCGACGCGGAAGGCCTCGACGGCCAGGCCGATGGAGCGCATGTCCGCCAGCGACCGCCCCACCTTGGCGCGAATCTGCGCCTGCAGGAAGTTGGGGACCGCAATCGCCGCCAGAATCCCGATGATGGCGACCACGATCAACAGCTCGATTAACGTGAATCCCGCCTGCCTGTAACGCATGACGCCGTCCTCCCCTCCTTCGTCGGTCCAGTCCGCCTGAATGGACTAGACCAATTTAATTAACGCCTCTGCTGCATGCAAGCCGAATCGCCGATCGCCAGCCGGGCGGCGCCCGGACCGACGAGACCTTGCACGAAGCACGAACCCACTGGCAGATTAAGCACTCTAACATGGTCCAGACCAGATTTCAAGTATAAAATACATTTTTACCTGTAAACAGTAAAATGCTTGGCGGGGGCGAATTCGGGCTTGTCTCGGAGCGGCCGGGTGGATATATTAACGTTAATATATCCTCCAGGCAGGCGCATGTCCGCCCGCCCGGCCGTTCTGAGGTTCCACCATGACGCATTTTCTCCCCCTTGCCGCCGCAACGCTGCTGCTCGTCGGCGGGCTGGCCGCCGCGCCCGCGCCGGCCATCGAGTCCGCCTCGTTTGAAGCCTACGTCCCCTGCGTCCGCATCACTCCGGCCTCGCCCTCCCATTGGTTCGGCTATTACGACAAGTTCCAGACCGACCCCTCCGACCGCTACGTGCTGGCGATGGAAGTCGACTTCGACCAGGGGTCGCCTTCGGCCGATGACGTGATCCGGCTGGGGATGGTCGACCTGGCCGATGGTTTTCATTGGACCGTTTTCGGGGAGACGCGCGCCTGGGGGTGGCAGCAGGGTTGCATGTTGCAGTGGATTCCCGGCTCGACCTCGGAAGTGATTTACAACGACCGGCAGGGTCAACAGTTCGTGTCGATCATTCAGGACGTGTTCACGGGCAGGAAACGCATCCTGCCCCGCGCTGTCTACACGCTCTCTCCCGACGGCAAGAGGGCGCTGTCGGTCAACTTTGCGCGCATCGACGATACCCGACCCGGCTACGGCTACGAGGGCGGCGTTGATCCTTATGCCGAGGACCTCCATCCCAAAGATGACGGCATCTACCTCATGGACCTGGAGACGGGCGAGAGCCGGTTGGTGGTCTCGCTGGATCAGATCGCGAGTACCGGCCGCGTGATCGCCGCGACCGAGGGAAAGCACTGGTTCAACCATCTGCTCTTTAACACCGACGGCACGCGCTTCGAGTTCCTGCATCGCTGGTATCGGCGTTATCCCAAGGCGGGCGGCTGGGCGACGCGCATGTTCACCTCGGACCTTTCGGGCCGGGACATCTGGTGCGTCGATCCGTATGGTTACACGTCGCATTTCATCTGGCGCGACGCCACGCACATCCTGTGCTGGACGCGCACGCCGCAGCATGGGGACGGCTATCATCTCTTCACCGACAAGAGCGATCGCGTGGAGATCCTGGGCCGGGGCGTGCTGACCGAGAACGGGCACATGACCTACTCGCCGGACGGCCGCTGGGTCCTGACGGACACCTATCCCGACCAGGACCGGATGCAGAAGCCGATGCTGTATCGCCCCTCCGACGGCAAGCTGGTGCAGTTGGGGCGGTTCTGGGCGCCGCCCTGGGCCAGCGGCGAGTGGCGCTGCGACACGCATCCGCGTTGGAGCCGGGATGGAAAGAAGGTGTTCATCGACTCGGCGCACTCAGGCCGGAGGCAGGTGTACATGCTGGATGTCTCGGCCATCGTCAGCGGCAGCTGACATCCGTCGCGGAAAATTGGGGTCAGCGCCTATTTTTACCGACGAGCGTGTCGCGGCTTGCAGGGCGCCTCGTAAAAATAGGCGCTGACCCTAATTTTCCGGAGGTTGATCTTGCTTGGATTTCACATCCTGCTTGCGGCGATGCTGTTGGCGTGGCCGGCGACTTTCGTTTTCGCCCAGGACGCTGGTGCACCCATCACCTTCCAACGCCCCGTCGCCGGCGAGGAAATCCTCTGGGACGCACAGCTCAACCGCTTCGCCCTCCCGGTGCAATCGCAGGTGGTCACGCACGCTTCGGGCGCGGTCGAAGAGGTTGCGTTTCAACTGCTTTCGCTGGACGACCGGAAGCTGTCGCCTCCGCTCTCGCTGGGTACGCTGCCGGCGGCGACCGCGACGCGCGTGTCGCTGCGCCTGACCTCGACCGACCTCTTCACCGAGCTGGCGCGGGCGCATCGCAAGGTGCGCATGGTCGCAACTTTTCTCGGCGGGCGCGTGGACGAGACGGTCGAGCTGGGCGACAGGCGCGGCGCCCTTTTGCGCCTCTGTGAGGGTTACGTGATCGCCGACTGGCGCAGCCGGAAGTTCGGCGACGATGTTGAAGTCTGGCAGACCGTCATCGTGCCGGTGGAGTTGGCCGGGCATCGGCTGAGCGTGTCGTGGGAAGGCGCGCAGGGGGCGCTCTTGCCCGAAATCGAGGTCAACGGGCGCATCCTGGCGGCGACCAGCGCGGTTCGACTGGCGCCGTATCGCGCCGGCGACCGGTTGGCGCTGCGCTTCCGCCTGCGTCCCGGTTCTTCAGGCGCCTCCGGGCTGCGGGTGAGGCTCATGGCCGACATCCCCGGTCTGGCCGAAGTCGCCCGCCTGCATCTCGCCGCCGCCTACCTTTTGGGGCGTGAGGCGGAGAGCTCGGCTAGGCTGGGCGCCCTCTGCGAGGCGCTGGCGCGCGCGGAGGCAGCCTCCTTCAAGCAGGCGCTGGCCGCCGCCCAGCGCGATCTCGCCGACGCCCGGAGCATCGCCAAGGACTTCACCGTCCATCTTGTCGGCAACGCCCACATCGACGTCGCCTGGCGCTGGACCTGGGCCGAGGCCATCGAGTTCTGCCGCCGCACCTTCAGCCAGGCGCTCGGCTTCATGGACGAGTATCCCGACTTCACCTTCAGCCAGAACCAGGCGCAGACCTACGAGTGGATGGAGGAGCGCTACCCGGAAGTCTTTGACGCCATCAAGAAGCGCGCCGCCGAGGGCCGCTGGGAGGTGGTCGGCGGAACCTGGGTCGAAAACGATCTGGTCCTGCCCGCGGGCGAATCCACCGTGCGCCAGTTCCTTTACGGCAAGCGCTATTTCAAGGAGAAGCTGGGCGTGGACGTGAAGGTCGGCTGGATGGTGGACGTCTTCGGTTATCCCGGCTTCCTGCCGCAGGTATTGCGCAAGTGCGGGATCCAGTATTTCGTCGGGATGAAGTGCAACGCGACCAACGATACCACGCCCCTGCCGCACATGCTGTTTGAGTGGCAGGGGCTGGATGGCAGCCGCGTGACCTATTTCACCAGCCGCTGGGGGTGGTACGACCGGGAGATTCTGCCGGAGACGCTTTGTCAGGATGCGCGGGGGATGCGGGAGCGCGCGCACCCCCTCACCCGCCCTGCGGGCGACCTCTCCCCCGGGGAGAGGTTGAAGACGTCCCCTGCGGGCGACCTCTCCCCCGGGGAGAGGTTGAAGACGTTCCCGGCGGGCGACCGGTCCCCCGGGGAGAGGTTGAAGACCGACGTGATGGTGCTCTATGGGGTGGGCGACAGCGGCGGCGGGCCCACGCGCGAACAGATCGAGGCCGCGCATGAGATTGACAGGATGGCGACCGCGCCCAACGTCCGGCTGGTCACGAGCGAGGTCTTCTTCCACGCGCAGAAGGGGCGCGCGTTGCCCGTGATCGCGGGCGATCTCTATCAGCAGGCGCACCAGGGCACGTTCACCTCGCAGGCTCGCACCAAGGACAACAACCGGCGCGCGGAGATGCTGCTCCTCTCCGCCGAGAAATGGAGCTGGCTGGCGCGCCATTGCGCTGAAAAGTATCCGGTTGAAGACTTGGCGGCGGCGTGGAAATTATTGCTCTTCAACCAGGGCCACGACATTCTGCCCGGTTCGTCGTTCCCGCGCGTGTACGCCGATTCCTACCGGCAGTTTGAGGAGATCTTCGCGCGCGGGGCGCGTGGAGGCGGCGCTGGTCGCGCTGCGCGCCAGGCCGACACGGGGAGACGGCTCGCCCATCGTGGTCTTCAACGCCCTGCCCTGGCCGCGCACCGACCTGCTCGAGCTGCCGCTGTCCGAGTTGCCCCCGCCGCTGCGCGCCGGCTTCTCGGCGACCGGCCCGGACGGCGCGCCCGCCCCCGTGCAACCCACACACGACGGGACCGCCCTCATTCTCTGCCGCGACCTGCCCTCGATGGGTTTCGCCGTCTATCATCTCGCGCCTGCCGCGTGGGCGGAGGATCTTGCGAGCGCGAACGGCCGGCATTTCCAATTGGAGGTGGACGGGAAGACGGGCCGCATCGCGCGGCTCCATGACGTCAAGCACAAGCGCGACGTGCTCTCCGCGCCCGGCGGCGTCCTGCAACTCTGGCACGAGCAGCACTACCGCTGGGACGCCTGGAACATCGCTACCCTGGGCGACAGTTGGACCGTCGATTCCGCGACCCGGATCGAGCCGCTTGAATCAGGGCCGGTGCGAACCGTCGTGCGCGTGCATCGCGGCTTCAACCGTGCCGGCGACACCGCGCCGACCTCCACGTTTGCGACCGATTACATTCTCTATCACGATCTGCCGCGCCTGGACGTGGGTATGGAGATCGACTGGCAGGAAGAGCATCTGCTTCTCAAGTGCGCCTTCCCGCTGGCCGTGGATGCGGCGACCTACACCTGCGAAATGCCCTTTGGGTATACCCTCCGTCCCAACAAGCCGGAAACCGCCGAGGAGAAGGCGCAGTTCGAGGTTCCCATGCAGCGCTGGGCGGACCTATCGCAATCGGATTACGGCGTCAGTTTCTTCACGCAAAACAAGTACGGCTGCGATTGCCGGTTCAACACGTTTCGGCTGACGCTCCTGAAGTCGTCCACCTATCCCGACCCGCGGCAGGACCGGGGGCGACATCGCTTCCGGTTCGCGTTGTATCCACACGCGGGCGACTGGCGGGAGGCGGAGACCATGCAGCGCGCCTACGAGTACAACGAGCCGTTGCGCTGGCGTCGGGCGGGAGTGCAGCCGGGGCCTCTGGGGAGGCGACACAGTTTCATTGCCGGGGCGCCAGGAGGCGTCATGCTGGAGACGGTGAAGCGCGGCGAGGACGATCCCGAGACCATCCTGCGCCTCTACGAAGTCTTCGGCCGCGAGAGCGCGGCGGAGTATCGCTTCGACCGGCCGCTCCTGGCCGCGCGCGAGACGGACCTTCTGGAGTGGGACCGCTTGTGGGCGAGACGCGGAGTGGACGTCGAGGGCGACCTTTGCGGGTCGAGTTGCGCCCGTTTGAAATCAAGACGCTGAGGGTGTCGTTCCGGGAGTAGGGCGGCGACCGACCGAAGCGTGTGGGCAGGATGCCCACACGCAAGCCGGCGGGACGCCGGCGCTACGAAACCCGGCGCAGGTCGAGTTACTGCGGCGCCACCGCCTCTTGCCAGTGCTCGGAGAACAGCAGCACATCGTGACCGTCCACGCACTGGTTGCCGTCGAAGTCGGCCCGGAGCGAGCCGCTCTCGCCGTAGGCCTCGATGAGGAGCAGGAGATCGGCCTGATCCACGATGCCGTCGCCGTTCAGGTCGAAATCGGCGACGGGTATGGGCGTGCGCGTGGGCGTCGGCGTCACCGTGGGCGTCGGCGTGGGTGTAACCACGCCGGGGACGACCGACACCGTACCGCTCTCGATGCGGAAGGAGGCCAGGCCCCCCGAGAGGTTCTGCGGCACGAGGTAGGTCTCGCCCAGAGGGGCGTTCGCTTGCACCGTGAACTCGAAGTTGACCAGGTTGCCAGTCGCGCTCACCGGTGCTCCGCCGGTGATGTTGCTGCCGACCACTTCCACGCGTCCGGGCGTGTTCTCCTGGCCGATCACCAGCCAGTTGTTCGTCAGATCGCCCGTGAGGGCGCGCTGGTAGGAAAGCCGCGAGGCGTCGAATACCAGGTGAACCCCGAACGTGCCGAACGACGTCTCGCTGCGCTCGCCGGTCAGGTCGGCGGGCAGCGTGAAGAACTGGCCGCGCATGGCGGTGGCCGCCCCGATGGTCAGCGTGGCGGGCTTGGGACCCGGGTCGATCGCGGTGGAAATATACGACGTGGGACCATACGCCTGGCCGTCCCAGGGCGTGACTTCGCACGACAAGACGTCGCCGTAGTTGAACATGCCCCAGGGAATGGCGTCGCCCTGCGCGGCCCACGTCCCCTCGCGGATCACGCTCCCGTTCACCTTCCAGCGGTACACGTAACCCACCGTGTCGCTGTCGGGGTCCTTGATGGCGCGGTAGCTGGACTTCGTGATACGGCAAAAGACCACATCGGTCGGCAGGGGTGCGGGCGGGTCGAACTCGAGCTCGCCCGCGGGATAGGGAGGCTGGTTGGGGGCCGGCGCGCCCGGCTCGACGATGCGGATGGGATGCTCCGCCCGCACCGCGTTGTTGAGCAGGTATTGCAGGCGCCAGACGCCGGTCTTGTTGAAATTGACGTTGGAGAAACTGGAGCGCCAGGTTCCGCTGCTCTGGGTGGAGGAACTGCTCTGCGTTACCTGCACGCCGTCCGGGTCCAGGAGCCGATAGCGGCGGGTGTAACCGCTGCCCACGATGGTGATGTTGAACCAGAAGTGGACGGTGCGCACCCCGCGCTCAAACGTGCCCGTCTTGGGAATGTAAAAGGGCGCGCCCACGTTGTAACTGGCGGTATCGCTCAGGTCCACGGCGGCGACTTTGAAGTAGCGCAGGACGGTTTCCGGCCAGCTGTGGGACATCTGGTTTTCCCACGAGCTGTCGCCGACGTTGCAGGGACCTGTGGCCGGCTCGAACCACTGGTAACTGGTGGTGCGGCGATGCTGGGACTCGAAATGCAGATGCGGCCAGGTGCTGTTGCCGGAAGACGCCGTCAGGCCGATCTGCTGTCCGGCGCGCACGTTCATCCCGACGTAGACGTACTGGGTCGGGCTGCCGTTCTTCATGTGCCAGTAGAGAATGCGATAGTTGTTGCCGTGGTCGATGTAGCAGCCGTTGCCGGGCTGTCCCTCCCAGGTGGTGTTCATGTCGGGATTGCCGTCGGAGCGGCTGGTGACGCGCCCGTCCAGAATGGCGAAGATGGGGACGCCGACGGCCTGTTCCTCAAAGGTAGGGATGCTGACGTCGTAGCCCCGGTGGCCGTCATAGTTGCGCGTGCCGCAGTTCCAGTCGCGGCGCGAGCCTTCGGCGGGGTCCAGATCGGTGTAGTTGCCCAGCGACAGTTCCTGCCAGAGGCGGCCCGCCTGCGGCCAGAACTTGTACATGCCGGGAAAGCCGGAGGTGTAGGCCGAGACGGGCGTATAGACCCCCTTGGCCAGCGCCTTCTCGTACTCGGCCCAGTCGGCCTCCAGCTTGGCCAGGTCCTGCGGCGAGATGCAATTGGGGCGGTACGGGTCTTCCTCCTCGAGGTAGCCGACCGAGCCGTCGGCGGCGTGGACTTCACGCAGCTTGGCGGGCGCGGTTGACGTGCACAGCACGACGACGAGCCACACGCCGAAAAAGCGAATGCGACTCACATGCCAATCCATGAAGCAGCCTCTCTGCAATAGTTAAGACCAAGCGGTCCGGCCGCACGCGCGCAGGCGGCGGCGACATTATTGAGTAGTCTATCATGTTTGCGGGGGATTGACGCGGAAAATCGTCGCAGAAGGCTGATGATTTTGCCCTCGATGGCCGGTCTCGTGATGGAAGAGTCGCCCGTTTGCGGGGGGGGTTCTTCGCGGCTTGCAGCGAGGGTGCTGCGGAGATGAGCGAATGTTTGAAAACGGGGCGTCGTGGAATGTTACGAGAAAAGGAAAGGCCGAGTCCTCGAGTAGCGGCCCGCCGGATAGCTTGCTTGAAGCGCGAGATGCATCTTCGGGCCGCGTATCGAGAGGACGGCCTGGATGGGGGCGGGGCGACGCCAAACCGCCGTGGCCTCTCGATACGGCCCCGAGGCGACCTCTCGCCTCTCACGAGAGAACTGCGACGGGGCCTACTCGAGGACACGGCTTGCGCCTGCTGCATCAAGGACCTACTGGAGGATCTCCTGATCTGACGTTCGGCTCAGCGAACTTTGCGACCGTGGAGTGCTGTGAAACGTATTTCGAAAAGAAAACCGAGTCCTCGAGTAGCGCCCGACGGATGTTTCCTGTTTGAAGTCCGAGATGCACTTCGGGCCGCGTAACGAGAGGACGGCCTGATGGGGCGGCGACGCCAAGCCGTCGTGCTCGATACGGCCCCGAGCCGACCTCTCGCCTCTCACGAGAGAACTGCGACGGGGCCTACTCGAGGACACGGCTTGCGCGTGCTGCATCAAGGACCTACTGGAGGATTCGGCTTGCATTTGCGTGTTCGGCTCGGAAGGAACTTTACGACCGTGGAGTGCGTTGTGGAATGTATTTCGAAAAGAAAAACCGAGTCCTCGAGTAGCGGCCCGACGGATAGCTCGCTTGAAGTCCGAGATGCATCTTCGGGCCGCGTATGGAGAGGACGGCCTGGATGGGGGCGGGTCGACGCCAAGCCGCCGTGCCTTCGATACGGCCTCGAGGCGACCCCCGCCTCACGAGAGACCGCGACGGCCTACTCGAGGACACGGCTTGCGCCTGCTGCATCAAGGACCCATTGAGGATTCGGCCAGATTTGCGTGTCTGGCTCGGAAGGAACTATGACCGTGGAGTGCATTGGAATGATCGAAAAAGAAAACCGAGTCCTCGAGTAGCGGCCCGACGGATAACTCGCTTGAAGTCCGAAATGCATCTTCGGGCCGCGTATCGAGAGGACGGCCTGATGGGGGCGGGCGACGCTGCCGCCGTACTCGATACGGCCCCGAGGCGACCTCTCACGAGAGCTGCGACGGGCCTAATTGAGGACACGGCTTGCGCGCTGCATCGCGACCCACTGAGGACTCGGTTCTTCTTTCCGGGGCATTGCGGGCGTGTGCCTTGTTAGGAGCAGGCGCCGATTTCCGCAGAGAGAACCCGCCCCTCGCGGGCCTGGCGACGGAAATCGGCGACCGTCCCGTCGCGGGTTACACGACCCGCAGGCTTACCGACAGCCCGTCGCGCAGCGGATGATGGTCGACCCAGCCGCTCATCCGTGAGGATCATGCGCGTGAACCCCGGATGCCTCTGGCGTCGGGCTTGGGTTCTGCGGGTCCAGGATGCGGCCGTCCAGGATGACGTTGTCGGCTAAAAATCAACGAGCTGGCCTCGTCTTGAAAGCGCCAGCCTGAGCGCGCGCGCGGATAGTCCTTTTTGCCGATGTCGATGAAGATGAGATCAAACGGTCCGGAACTGCCGGCCAGGATTTCGATGGCGTCCCCGACGCGCAATTGCGCCTTGTGGATGACGTCCGCGCGGTCCAGGTACTGGCGGGCGCGCTCGACGTTGTCCGGGTCGCCCTCGCTGCAGATGATTTTGCCCTTTTCCGGCAGGGCGCGCGCAAACCAGAGCGCCGAGTAGCCGTAGCCGCTGCCCATCTCGAAAACCGTCCGGACCTTGGCGGCCTGGGCCAACAGCGCCATCAGCCGCCCCATCTGGCGGCCCACGATGGGGAACTTCGTCTCCCGCGCGTAGGCTTCCATTTCGTCCAGAATCTCGTCGTGCGGGTCAAGCCGTTCTTCCAGATAATCGGCGACAGCGGGGTCGGTCAGTTGCATGATCGTGGTCCTCCGAAGTGAAACTTCACAGACCCAACAGCTCGAGCGCCTCTTCAAAGAATACCGGCAGGCGGTCGAGCGTGGTCATGGGTTCGTGTTCCAGATGCAGGCGGAGGGCGCGGCGGCCGCGGGCCGAAAGCGCCTCCAGGTCGCCCAGCGCCTGCGCCGCCTTCAACTGGCCGAAGGTGTAGGCGCGTCCCGGAATGCCCAGGTCGGGCGCGTCGTCGCGCGTGATCTGGATGAACAGCCCGCTGTTCGGCCCGCCTTTGTATAGCTGGCCGATGCTGTGCAGAAACCGAGGGCCGTAACCGCGCAGGATGGGAATGCCCAGGCGCCTGCGCAGGAGCGCCCGCAACGTCGCCAACCGCGCTTCAACCTGCTGATTGCGATCCAGGTACGCCAGCAAGGCCAGGTAGTCGCGGCTGCGCACGAGCGCCAGAAACCCCGCCAGCACGTGCACCGCGTCGCGGCTGGTCTCCTCGCGCAGGCGATTCTCCTCCTCCAGCGCCGCCCACGTCTGCTCGCCTGCGTACAGGCGGAAACCCTCCCCCTGCGCGCGCCGGTCGTCCTCCGCCTCGCCCACGTAATGCTGGAACGAAGCCAGAATGCGCGCGGTCGCATCCTTGCTCTCCTTCACGTTGGGTTCGTCGAAGGGATTGACCGACAAGAGAGCGCCGAGCCAGGCGGTGCACATCTCCCAACGGACGAACTCGCCGCCCAGGTCGATGCGCGTGGGCAGCGTGATCTCGATACAGGGTTCATGGCGTAGGCGGGCCTGCTCGAAGAGGCCCGCGCCGTCATCGGCGTCGTCGCTTGCCAGGGCCATGCGCACAAAGACGCGATCCGGGCCGTACTCCGGCATCGTTCCCACCGCTTCGCCCTCGACCGGAATGATTCCCATGCCCTCCTTGCCGGTGGATTCGGCGATCAACTGCTCGATCCAGGGCACGAAGGGCGCCAGGGCGGGCGAAGGGAGAAAGGTCAGTTTGTCCATGTCGTGTTTGGCCGCGACGGCCAGGAGTACCGCCATGGCCAGGGCGGGATTCTTGGCGAGGTCGGTGTGGCGGCAGGCTTTGAGCATGGCGTCGGCGTCCTCCAGCAGGGGAGACAGGGGGATGCCCAGGAGCGCGGCGGGCACCAGTCCGAACAGGGAGAGCGCGGAGTAGCGCCCGCCGATGTCGGGCGGATTGAGAAACACGTGCCGGAAGCTCCGCTCCCGCGCCAGCTTCTCCAACTCGCTGCCCGCGTCGGTGATGGCGGCGAAGTGCCGCCCCGCTTCCTCGCCCAGCGCCGCCTCGCACTCCTGCCAGAAGTAGTCGCACTGGGTCCGCGTCTCGATGGTCCCTCCCGACTTGGAAGACACGAGAAAGAGCACGCGCGGCAGCGACAGCACCCGCCGCAGCTTGAGAATCGACTCGGGATCGGTCGAATCCAGCACGTGGAGTTCGAGGGCATCCTCCTCCAGTTGGCCGAACAGGTTGGGATGAAAGAACTGCGAGAACACCTCGGGCGCCAGGCTGGAGCCGCCCATGCCCAGAAGGACCACGGTGTTCATGAGATCGTGGCGGACGCCGCGCACGAACCGCTTGATCTCGTCCAGATTCTCCAGCATGGCGACGGGCGCATCCAGCCAGCCCAGGCGGTTGGCGATCACGGCCTGGTGCGCGGGATCGCTCTTCCAAAGGGCGGGATCGCGCTCCCACAGGCGGGCGGCCAGGCGCTGGGCGCGCGCACGCGCCAATTTCAACCGGAACGGCGCCGCCAATCGTCCCGGCGACAGGGTCTGGGATGCGGCTTTCATCGCGTTCTCCTGTCGGAAATCAAAGCGCGACTATAGCGGAAAATGTCCGCCAAAGGTAGCGGCGTAGGGTGGGTTCCACCACCACATCGACCCTGTTCTGACGCGTTGGACGAGCTCTTTGATACGAGCCGACCTGTACGATATTCTGTACATATCATGGATGCGAAGACCTACACCGAGGTGCGCGCGAAGCTGGCCGAGATGATCACGCGCGTCTGCAACGACCACACGCCGGTGGTGATCACGCGCCGGCGCGGCGACTCGGCCGTCCTCATGTCGCTGGAGGATTACGAGTCCCTCGCGGAAACCGCTTATTTGCTGCGCAGCCCCAGGAACGCGCGGCGGCTGCTCGACTCCATCAAGGAGATCGAGGAAGGTCGCGGCGTCGAACATGCTCTCATCGAACCCGAATGAAGCTGATCTTCTCCAGCCAGGCCTGGGAGGATTACCTCTACTGGCAGAGGACCGATGCGCGCATGTTGAAGCGGGCCAACGAATTGATCCGCGAGATCATGCTCGATCCCTTCCCCGGCATGGGCAAGCCCGAACCGCTGCGACATGCGCTTGCCGGTTACTGGTCCCGCCGCCTTACGGACGAGCATCGCATCGTATACCGGGTGGAAGGCGACTCTCTTTATCTCGCCCCATTGCGGTACCATTATTGACACGTGGCCGCGCCGAGCGGGGGGTGGGTCGGGCATTCCTGCCCGACGGACAGGCAGGAATGCCTGTCCCACCCGCACGGGGTTACTCCGCGTCGACCGGAATTCGCATCATGTAGAACGAGCGATACACAACGCACAGGGCTACCAGCGCCAGCACTACCGCGATAGCTGTCTTGGCCGCGCCCTCCGGCATGGTGACGGCGATTTCCACCGCCAACAGACCGAAGAGGGTCGTGAACTTGATCACCGGGTTGAGCGCGACCGATGACGTGTCTTTGAACGGATCGCCTACCGTGTCGCCTACGATGGTCGCCTCGTGCAGCGGCGTGTTCTTGGCGCGCAGGTCCACCTCGACAATCTTTTTCGCGTTGTCCCAGGCGCCGCCCGCATTGGCCATGAAGATCGCCTGGTACAGCCCGAAAAACGCAATCGAGATCAGATACCCGATGAAGAGATACGGGTTGAAGAACGGCAGCGCCAGCGCCAGCGAGAAGATGACCACGAAGATGTTGAGCATTCCCCGCTGCGCGTAGGTGGTGCAGATTTTCACCACTTCCTTTGAGTCCTTGACCGAAGCCGTGGCCGCGTCCAGCCGCATGTTCTCCTTGATGTAGACGACCGCTCGATAGGCTCCCGTAACGACCGCCTGGGTGGAGGCGCCGGTGAACCAGTAGATGACCGCGCCGCCCATGAGGAGGCCGAAGATGATCATCGGTTGCACCAGCGACAGGGCCGCGACCACGTCGCCGAAGACGTGCTCCAGAAGCAGGATGATGCCGAAGACCATGGTCGTCGCGCCCACCACGGCGGTTCCGATCAGGACCGGCTTGGCGGTCGCCTTGAAGGTGTTGCCGGCGCCGTCGTTCTTCTCCAACGCGCTCTTGGCGTTGTCGAAGTCGGGATCAAAGCCGAAGTCGCGTTTGATTTCGGCCTTCACGTCGGGCACGGCCTCGATGCGCGAGAGCTCATACACCGACTGGGCGTTGTCGGAGACCGGACCGAAGCAGTCCACCGCGATGGTGACCGGACCCATGCCGAGAAACCCGAAGGCCACGAGGCCGAAGGCGAAGATGGGCGCGGCGAAGGGAAGAGTCTGCGGCATCAGGCCCAGAAGCCCGGCGTCGCGCGACAGGCCGTAGGCGATCGCCATCAGGGTCAGCATCAGCAGGCCCTGCCAGAAGGCGGAGAAGTTGCCCGCCACGAATCCCGAGAGGATATCCAGCGAGGCGCCGCCGTGACGCGCCGAAGTCACCACTTCTTTCACGTGGCGGCTGTTGGTGCTGGTGAAGATTTTGGTGAACTCGGGGATCAGCGCGCCCGCGATGGTCCCGCAGGAGATGATCGTCGCCAGCACCCACCACACGTTGTTGAACACGTCCGGGGCGGCGTTGATGCCCGCCGCCAGGTGCGCGAACTGCCGGCCCGGCAGAAGCGCGTAGCTGACCACATAGGTCAGAGCGATGGAGATGATCGAGGTGAGCCAGACCAGTTTGGTCAAGGGCATCTCGGGATCGAACTCGGCCTTGCCGCCGTAGGCGCTCCTGGTCCAGATCTCGTTGACGAAATAGGCGGCCAGGCTGGTCAGGATCATGATGATGCGCATGACGAAAATCCAGATAATGAGTTGCCCGACCACGATTTGATCCACGCCCAGGAGCGCCACCTGGGCCAGGAAGGCGATCAGGGCCACGCCGGTGACGCCGTAGGTCTCAAAGCCGTCGGCGGTGGGACCCACGCTGTCGCCGGCGTTGTCGCCGGTGCAATCGGCGATCACGCCCGGATTCTTGGGATCATCCTCGGGCAGATGAAAGACGATCTTCATCAGGTCGGAGCCGATGTCGGCGATCTTGGTGAAGATGCCGCCGGCGATACGCAGCGCGGAGGCGCCCAGCGACTCGCCGATGGCGAACC
>JABTUV010000012.1 GCA_015075175.1 bacterium | reverse complement strand
CGTGGCCTGTGTCATGCGTCCCTCCCATCCGCGCTCCGAACACTGGCTGGAGTCCTGCCGGCGCTACATGATGAACACGCTCAGCGTCGCCGCCGACAAGCGCGACGACGCCATCGTCGACGGCCGCCCCGTGCGCGAGTGGATCACGACTGAAAACGTGCATCCTGATTTCACGCTGGAAAACCACGGCATCGTCTATCCCGTGTACATGTGGGCGTCGATGGTCAATCTCGCCCAGAGCGCAGGCTATTTCATCCAGGCGGGCGCCGAGCCGCCCCGGGCCGCCTTCCACCACGTGCGCGACGTCTACGAAGTGTACAAACAGTTGCAGGGTTGGGAAGGTTTGCCGGCCTACATCAACGGCAGCGACAAGTTCCTGCACCTGCAGGTGGTAGACATCCTGGTGCATTCGTTTTTCGCGCAGGTGCTGGGCGATGCGGAGGCCGCGCATCTCGAAGAGGTGGAGCTCGACATCCTGGAGCGCATGCAGGCGCGCTTCGCCGATGGACGGCTCTACCCCGAGCAAGAGGTCGGCCCCTGGAGCCGGGTCAACAATCTCAGCATCGTGCTCGGCAACAGCTATCTCCTGCACTATCTTCTGCAAAACCCGGTGCAGCCGGTCTCGCGGGACGTTTTCGAGGCCCGCATCCGCGGCGTTCGCGTCTATCCTGACGGTAAGTTCGTGCTGCACCGCACCCCGGACAGTCTCGTCTCGTTTGCCTGGAGCAAGCCGCACCGCATCATGGGGCTGGCCGTACCGCGCGAGGGCAACTGGCTGGTCACGCCCAACCCGCGCGGCTTTGTCGGTACCCTTTTGGAGGAAGGAAGCAAGGATGAGGGTCCCATGCGGATCAACTCCCTCGACGTGCAGACCGGCACGGACGAGTTCACCGTCAAGATGGTAGTCGAGCGTTGCGCGGGAAAGGTGGAGCATGCCTGGATGTTTGCGTCGCGGCCCGGCGGCGTCGTGATCATGAGCGAGACGCTGACGGCCAAGCTACCCGTGACCTTGACGCAGGCGGACACGGGGACGATGGGCATCGGGCGCGAACTGGACCGCGAGACGATCACGCTCCTGGCAGCGAGATCGCGCTCCGAAACCGTCGGACCGATGATCGACGGCGACGACGTGCTCCTGCCGTTCCCCGAAAATCACCTGCTTGTGGACAAGCGCTTCATCTATGCGTGGAAGGGAACGGGGAGCGTCGCCTACCTCAAGCACAACCGGCCGACTCGCGTGTCCGGCGCGCCCGGCGGCTACGGGCACCTGGAGGACTTGTTATTCGTGCGACATCTGGCAAAGCCGACGCGCTTTGCCGGCGGGGAGATCATCGCGTCCGGACGCCTCGAGGTGGACCTGACGCCCTAGGAAAATTAGGGTCAGCGCCCATTTTTGCGGCACGCATTGCAGGCCTCGAAACGTTCATCGGCAAAAATAGGCGCTGACCCTAATTTTCCCGGTACTGCATCGCCCGGCACATCTCTTCGACGACCGCGATCACGTTCTCCAGCGGAGCGTCCTCTGGCAAGGGCTTGCTGGGTTCCAAGAGGTAGCCGCCGTCCGCGCTGAGAATCTTCACCGCGTTGCGGACCTCCTCGCGCGCCGCCTGCGGGGAACCGAAGACCATCGCTCGCTGCGTGCCGATGCCGCCCCTGAAGGCCAAGTCCCGCCCGAACTCCCGCTTGATCCTGCCAATGTCCATCGCCTCCGGTTGCAGGGGATGGAAGACTTGCAGGCCGATGTCGACGAAATCGCGCATGATCTCCGTGTTGTCGCCGCAGGAGTGGTGCATGACCACCTTGCCGGCGGCGCGGATTCTCTCGTACAGCACCGCCAGCCGCGGCTTGTAGAACTCACGAAAGACTTCCGGGCTGATCATCAGGCTGCGCTGCGCGCCGTAATCGTCCCCGATACTGACGGCGTCGATGGGTAAGGCCAGGAGTCGGTCCAACGCCATCAGGTGCATTTCCAAGAGGCGGTCCAGGGCCGCATGGATGAACGCCGGCTCGGCCAGATAGGCCACCAGGATGTTCTCCATGCCGTAGAGCGTCCACAGGCGCTCGCCGAAGGTGATGGTCAACTGGTAGAAGATGAACTTGTCGGGGTGCTCTTTTCGAGTGCGCCGGATGCGCTCCACGTCCCAATCGCGAATCAGTTCGACGGGACGCAGGAGTTTGGCGTCCAGTTCCGGATAGAGCGGAGCTCCGAAGTGGTAGCCTCCCAACTCGCCCGTCCAGCGGCAGCCGAACATGTCGGTGAAGCCCTTGGGCGAAACGTCGGCAAACTCCAGCGGCCAGACGATCTTGACCACGTCATCGGGCGGGCAGGGCCACGCCGCCCGCGGTCCCCAGCGTGTGGTGAGTTGCGCCTGGATGGGGTCGCTGAGGTACAGCGTCCAGGGCAGCCGCGGCGGCGCCACGTGGCCGATGGCCTGCCAGCACAACTCGGCTGAGGTGGGACGAGTCGAAACGTCAGTCGGTTGCATCGTCGCTCCATGAAAATTAGGGTCAGCGCCTGTTTTTGCAGCAAGAGTTGCGAGCCTCGACACGTTCATAGGCAAAAATAGGCGCTGACCCTAATTTTCCCAATCCACGATTGCGTCGTGTTCTCTCAGCTCCTCGCGCAGGCGGCTCACGTCCAGGTCGCGGTAGTCCACGCCCTCGCGTATGACTTGTTGAGAGGCTTGTCCTGCCGCCTCGCCCATGGCGAAACACGGCGCCATCACGCGCAGCGGCCCCAGCGCGTCGCGCTCCACGCTGACGGCTCGCCCCGGACAGATCAGGTTGCGCACCGGCTGCGGCAACATGATCCGATAGGGTATGGGCGTGACCGGCTTCTTCTTGACCTTGTGGACGGGCGCGGCGACGCCTTCCCACATCGGCTGGTAGCTGGGCCGCTTGGGATCGGGCAGATCCCAACCGTAGGCGGAGTAGCCGATCGTGTCTTCGAACCTTGTCCCCTGCCGCAGGTCGTCGACGGTCAGCATGGTGTCGGCCACGATGCGCCGCGTCTCGCGCACGCCCAGACAGGGCGCGATGGCCTTGAGGCGCGCGTGGGCGAAGCCCGGAAAATGCTTGTGCGCAATCTCCAACAGCCGGTAAATCTCCCGCCGCCCGCGGATCATGCCCTCGGTCACCGACCGGCCGTCCGTGCCGTCGATGCCGACCAGCCGCGGCGTGTTGATCATCATCACGCCCTTCTCCAGGAGCTGCACGGAGATGAAGATTTCATAGTCAAAAGGCCACTCTCCCGCCGCGCGCAACTCCGCCACCAGCTCGCGAAACCGCGGGCTGTCGTGCTTGTGGATGTACTCCGAGAGCGCGTCCTGGTCCACGTTGTCGACGTGAAACTGCAACGTGACCGGCGTCATCAGCCCGTCCTCGGGGCGCCCCTTGACGAACTCGCAACCGCTGCGCGCGGCTACGTCGGCGTCGCCGGTGGCATCGACGACTGCGCGAGTGGGAACCGCGAAGAGGCCGCTCTTGTTGAAGAGGATCACGTGCGTGATGCGACCGTCTTCCACGCATACGTCCACCGCCTGCGTGTGCAGCAGCACGTCGATGCCCGCCTCATCCACCACGTCGTCGAGGTATCCCGCCAGGGTAAAGGGATCAAGCGGAATGCCCGCTTCGTTCTGGCCCTTGTGCCAGCCGTGCACCTGGTATTTCTCGTTTGGGTTGGTCGTGGGAATGACCGCGCAGCCATGCTCGGCGGCGCCAAGCGCGAGCCGGCGAAAGACGCCGCCGACGACCCAGCGGCGGGTGTCGTCGCTGCGGCCGCCCAACCATTGGGCTACCAGGCCGGAGGTACTCATGCCGCCCAACTGCCCCTGACCTTCCACCAAGAGCACCGAGAGAGCGCCGCGCCGCGCCGCCAGCGCGGCGCCCAGGCCCGACGGTCCTCCGCCGCAGACCACCACGTCGCAGGCGTTTTCCAGCGGCAGATTCCGATGCAGGGTCAGACTTGCGGGGGCATCCCTGGATACGAGCTTGTGGCGATCCTCGCTCAATGCGTTTCCTCCCGGTGCGCGTTGCGGGACGGCCTCAGGCAATGGGGCGGGTCGAGGCGCCCACGTGCAGTCGGCCCTGCAAGAGCACCGTCCGGCGCGGCTCGGCGGGCGCGTCCATGCGTTGGATCAGGAGTCGGGCCGCCTGCTGGCCCAGCGCGTAGTTGGGCTGCGCGTAGGTCGTCAATTGGGACTCCGGCTCGTGCCGTTCCGGATGGCCGGCCTCTCCGAAGGCGACCACGGACAGATCCTCGGGCACGCGCAGGCCGTGCTGCGAGAGCTCCTCGATCAGGAACTCCGCCAGCGTCGTGTTGATGGCGAAAACCGCCGTCGGCCTTCGCTCCGCGGGCAAAGAGATCAGTTCCCGCACGGACCGCCGGCATAAACTCCGCTCGACGCGCGTTCCCGCCACGGTAGTAATCCACTGCTCTTCGTCGAGGTTAGGCGCGCCCGAAAGCGTCACGCGCGGGTGCACTTTGATCCACTCGGGATCGAACCGCAGGTCGTGGCGGGCCATGGCGGTGGTGTAACCGACCAGTCGCCCATCCCGGGCCCGCAGACCCTCGATGCCGAAGTAGGCGATCCGGCGATGGCCCATCTCAAAGAGAAAACTCACGCACTCTTCGGCGCCCAACTCGTGGTAGGTGGTCACGAGATCGACGTCGTAACCCGGCAGGGCGCGCTCGATCAGCACCAGCGGAACGCGGCGCTCGATCAGCTCGATCAAGGGGGCGTGGTCGTCGTCGGGATTGGAGGAGGGCGCAACGATGAAGCCGTCCAGGTCCTTGCGCACGAGCGAGGCGATGCCGCGATCCTCGTCGCCGGCGTTCAACCCGCCGACCTCGAAAACGCAATGGTAGCGCGCGTGGGCCATCTCGTCGCGGATGCCCTCGATCATGGGACCCCAGTGCGGCCCGCCCAGCCAATTGAACCAGACGCCGGTCAGCCAGAGGCGGCCGGCGCGGCGGCGTCCCGCGGTGCGAAAGGTGCCGCGCCCCTGCTGCCGCTCGATCAACCCCTCCATCTCCAAGTCGCGCAGCACCTTGCGCACCGTGGTGCGCGACAGGGAAAACTGGTCCATCAGCGCCTTCTCGGTCGGCAGCCGCCCGCCTACCGGAATCAGATTCTCGCGCAGGGCGACGGTGAGATGCTCGCGCAGGCCCGCGGCGCTCGGTCTGGGCCGGACTCCTCCGACGGACGACATGTTCAACCTCTCCCCTCCTGGCACGCTGGCAGGTATTACACGCAAAAGCTGGCCGGATGTCAATGACGGGAATAGGTATATCCCAAAAAATCCAATTTAATGGGTTTCCGCAAGCGGTCCCGGCGATCTCCCAAGGCCCCTCAAAGGAGTCCGAAGTCATTCATAAATGACTGTAATCAAAGGAATTATGTTTTCTAGTTGGATCCCCTTGAGGTGGATTTCATGGCAAGGACCTGCAACATGGACTTGACAGACGACCTCCGGTCGGGTAACAGTTGTTGATAGGGATACACAAATCCTACGGCTGGTTCAATCCCGGTTGATTCAGGTTACCAAGTAAGGTTCCAGGGAACATGCTTTCGAGTGCGACCGACCGCGAGCTGTCTTGCGACGTGCTGGTAGCGGGGGGCGGAATGGCGGGCGTGTCGTGCGCCTTGGCAGCGGCGCGCAACGGGGCGAACGTGATCCTGTGCCAAGACCGCCCCGTGCTCGGAGGCAACGCCTCCAGCGAAGTGCGTATGCACATCCTCGGCGCGGAGGCGCACGGCCGCCGGGGCGCGCCACTGGCGGTGGAGGCGCGCGAAGGCGGCATCCTGGAGGAAATCCGCCTGGAAACGTGCGTTTCCAATCCCCAGCGTTCCGCTTCCATGCTGGACCTCGTGCTCTACGACCTCTGCCGCCGCGAACCGCGCCTCACGTTGCTTCTCAATACCACCGTGACGGGAGTGGAGAAGAGCGGCCGGCTCGTCACGCACGCGCTGGCCCGGCGTGAGTCCACCGAGGATCATTTTCGCATCGCGGCCCGCGTGTTTGTGGACTGTACCGGCGACGGACGACTGGCCCTGGAGGCGGGTGCGTCCTTTCGCCGCGGTCGCGAATCCCGCCACGAGTACGGCGAGAGCCTCGCCGGCGCTCACGCCGACAGCTATGGACAAGGCTCCAGCCTGCTCTTTCAGGCGCGCCGACACGACCGGCCCATGGCCTTCACGCCCCCCGCCTGGGCGCGCAAGTTCACCGAAGAGGACCTGCGCCTGCGACCCCATGCCACCGGCCCCTCCGACCTGGGCGAATACGGTTTCTGCGGCCTGGAGTTCGGCTACTGGTGGATCGAGTGGGGCGGACACCTGGACGTAATCAAGGACAACGCGACGATCCGCGATGAACTCTTGGCCATCGTGCTGGGCGTCTGGGACCACATCAAGAACGGCGGCGATCACGGCGCGGAGAACTGGGCCCTGGAGTGGTTCGGGTTTCTTCCCGGCAAGCGCGAGAGCCGCCGGTTCGTCGGCCAGCATACCCTCACCCAGGACGAGATCGTAACGTCCGCCGCCTTCCCGGACGCGATTGCTTACGGCGGCTGGTCGATCGACGATCATCCGCCGAAGGGCATCGACGCGCCCGACGAGCATCCCGGAATCCTGCACGTCACGCCCCACCTGTACAGCATCCCGCTGCGTTGTTGCGTGTCGCGCGACGTGGACAACCTGATGTTCGCGGGGCGCAACATCTCGGCCTCGCATCTGGCCTTCGCCGCCATTCGCCTGATGGGCACGTGCAGCGTGGTGGGGCAGGGAGTCGGGACGGCGGCGGCCTGCGCCGTGCATCGGGGTCTTTTGCCTTCGCAACTGTGCGGGGACGCGGACGCCCTGCGGCGCATTCAACAGCAGCTGTTGCGGGACGACGCCTATCTCATCTGCGTCGTCAACGAGTCGCCGCGCGACCGCGCGCGCCAGGCGAGCCTCTGCGCCTCCAGCTGGCAGGCGGACGGTCCCGCCGCCAACGTTGTTACCGGCCAGACTCGCTCGGTCCACGGAGAGCGCGGAGCGCCGCCGGAGCGCGCCCGTCCCGGCACGCATCGCTGGATGTCGGACCCTCTTCGGCCCTTGCCGGCGTGGCTGGAGCTGCGCTGGGAGCGTCCCGTCCGGCCCGCGGAAGTCCAGCTCGTCTTCGATACCGGCATGCACCGCATGTTGACCCTGACGCACCAGGACTCGCTCCAGGCCAAGATGATCTGGGGACGGCCCCAACCCGAAACGGTGCGCGACTATACCCTGGAAGGGGAACGCAACGGCGTCTGGACGGCGCTCTGCGAAGTGCGCGGGAACTACCAGCGGCGGCGGGTGCACGTTCTGGACGACGCCAAGCCGGTCGATGCCTTGCGCGTGGTCGTGCACGCCACCAACGGGATCGACCACGCGAGGATCGTCGAAGTCCGCGTCTATGAAAAGGCCGGCGGCAGCGAACTGCGATAAGCGGACACGTAGGGTGCGCACCGCGCACCGGGAGTTACGTGCATGGACTTGGAGCTCCGGGACAAAGTCGCCTTGATCACCGGCGGAAGCGTCGGGATCGGCCTGGCCGTGGCGGCCGGGCTGGCGCGCGAGGGCGTGCACGTCATCCTCTGCGGGCGGCGCGAGGATCGCGCGCGCGCCGCGGCGGAAGAGATCCGAACGGAGTTCGCCGTCAAGGCCATCGGCGTCCCCGCAGACGTGACCGCGCCCGAGGACCTCGCCCGCCTCGTCTCCGTGGCCGAGCACGAATGCGGCGGCGTGGACATCCTCATCAACAACGCCGGCGCCGGAAGCAACGAAAAGATCGAAACCGCCGACGACGCCCGGTGGCAGTATTACTGGGACCTGCACGTCATGGCGGCGGTGCGGCTGTCGCGCGCGCTCGTACCCGTCATGCGCAGGCGGGGCGGCGGCGTCATCCTCAACAACGCCTCCATCTGCGCCAAGCAGCCGCTGGGCTATGAGCCGATTTACAACGTCACCAAGGCCGCCCTCGTGATGTTCTCGAAGTGCCTGGCCAACGAGGTCATCGGTGACAACATCCGCGTCAATTGCATCAACCCGGGCCTGGTGTTGACGCCCGATTGGAGAAAGACCGCGACCGCGCTGGGGCGCGAGCAGGGGATATCCGCGGATGAGCACCTGGAGCGCATCGCCAAAGACAACGCGCCCATCGGGCGATTCGCCTCGCCCGAGGAGCTGGCCCACTTCTTCGTCTTTCTCTGTTCGCCGCGGGCCGGCTACTGCGTGGGGGGGACGTATTACGTGGACGGCGGATGGCTGCGAGTCGTCTGATTCGTGCCCGTATTCGATTACGATTACGCCGCGGCCTGGCGTCGTGTTGAAGAGGCGATGGGTTTTTTGCGCTCGTAGTTGCAGCTGTCATTTCGACCGAAGGGAGAAATCCTGGGATCTGTGCCGGGCGTGCCGGATGTGCGGGGAGAGATTTCTCCCTTCGGTCGAAATGACAGCG
Organism: bacterium; assembly: GCA_015075175.1. Classification (GTDB taxonomy): domain Bacteria; phylum Hinthialibacterota; class Hinthialibacteria; order H5-UNCL2; family H5-UNCL2; genus H5-UNCL2. Next base: position 119,886 of record JABTUV010000012.1, on the reverse strand, counting down.
GCCTGATTTGGTTGGTGCCCCTAATCGACTGTCGATGGCGAGCACCAGCACGAATTACGATTACGCGCACGAGCACGAGTGGCGGTCTCTAGGAGGGATGATGCGGGCGTTGGTTCTGGAAGAAAAAGGCGTGCTCTCGTTGCGCGAGATCGACATCCCGGAAGTGATGGGACCCGACGACGTGCGCGTGAGCATCCACACGGTTGGCATTTGCGCCAGCGACGTGCATTATTACACCGACGGCCGGATCGGACCCTTCGTGGTGCGGGAGCCGATGGTACTCGGACATGAAGCCTCGGGAACCGTGATGGAAGTCGGCGGGAACGTCAGACATCTGGCGGTGGGCGACCGGGTCTGCATGGAACCGGGGGTGCCCGACGCGGGCAGCCGCGCCTCGCGGCTGGGCATGTACAACCTGGACCCGGCGGTGCGTTTCTGGGCCACGCCGCCGGTGCACGGCGTCTTGCGCGCGTCGGTCGTGCATCCGGCGTCGCTCACCTTCAAACTGCCCGACCAGGTCAGCTATGCCGAAGGCGCCATGGTCGAACCAATGGCCATCGGCATGCACGCCGCCGCCAAGGCGGAGATCGTGCCTGGCGACCTGGCCATCGTGATCGGAGCGGGAACGATTGGGACCGTCACCACCCTGGCCGCGCTGGCCGGCGGATGCAGCCGCGTGGTGTTGGCCGACCTGCGCCAGGAGAAACTCGACTTGGTCGCCCGCCTCGGCCCCATCGTTCCGGTCAACGTGAAAAAGCAGAACCTCACCGACGTGGTCATGGACCTGACCGACGGCTGGGGCGCGGACGTCCTTTTTGAAGCCAGCGGCAGCCCCGAGGCCGCGGAGATGATGATCGATCCCCTGCGCCCCGGCGGCCGCATCGTCAACATCGGCTCGCCGGTGCATCCGATTCGCATCGACCTGGCCTACGCCAACAGCAAGGAGGTCCAGATCAGGACCATCTTCCGTTACGCCCACATGTTTCCGCGGTCGATCGCGCTCTGGCGTCAGGTAAGATCAATCTTGCCGCTGATTGCCGATACCTACCGTCTGAGACAGCGTGACGGCCTTCCAGTACGCCAGCGACCCGAGGCCCTCCAGCGTCAAGGTGCAAGTCGCTGTCAGTCCGCAAGTCGCTGTCAGTCCGCAAGTCGCTGTCAGTCCGCAAGTCGCTGTCATTTCGACCGAAGGGAGAAATCTTCCCCCACACGCCCGGCAAACGTCGCAGGATTCCTCCCTTCGGTCGCAATGACAGCTGCAACCGCGAGAGCAGGAGTGGAACAGCACCGGGAACTCGACTGCGACATCCTCGTGGCGGGAGGGGGCATGGCGGGCGTGGCGTGCGCGCTCGCGGCGGCGCGGTGCGGCGCCGACGTAATCTTGTGCCAGGATCGTCCCGTCCTGGGCGGCAACGCCTCCTCCGAAATCCGCCTGCCCATCATGGGCGCCGACGTCTGCGGCAAGCGCGGCGTTGCGCTGGAGGTCGAACCGCGGGAAGGCGGCATCCTGGAGGAAATCCGGCTGGAAAACGCCTGGCGCAATCCCCAGCGCTGCGCCCAGATGTGGGACCTGACCCTCTACGAAAAGTGCCGCGCCGAAAACAACCTTCGCCTGTTGCTCAATACGGTGGTGGACGGCGCCGAGGTGGTCGATGGCGTCATCAGGGCCGCCAACGCCACCCGCGCCTCCACCGAAGATTCGTTCCGCATCACGGCGAGGACCTTCGTCGATTGCACCGGCGACGGACGGCTCGGGGTCGAAGCCGGCGCCCGCTTCACCGAGGGCCGGGAAGCGCGTTCGGAGTTCGGTGAATCCAAGGCGCTCGAAAAGGCCGATCACTGGCGGCTCGGCAGCTCCCTCCTCTTCACCGCCTGCGACATGGGTCATCCCGTCCGCTTCATCCCTCCCCCCTTCGCGCGCAAGTTCACGGAGGAGGACCTCCATCAGAGGACCCACCGCAATTTGGAGTTCGGATACTGGTGGATCGAGTACGGCGGCACGCTGGACACCATCAAGGACAACGAGATGATCCGGGACGAACTGGTGGCCATTCTCCTGGGCGTCTGGGACCACATCAAGAACGGCGGCGACCACGGCGCCGAAAACTGGGCGCTCACGTGGTTCGGCTGGATTCCGGGCAAGCGCGAAAGCCGCCGCTTCGTGGGCCAGTATCGCATGAAGCAGCAGGACATCGAGGAGGCGGTGGATTTCTCCGACGCCATCGCCTGCGGCGGTTGGGCGCTGGACACGCATCCGCCCGAGGGCATCGACGCCAGGCGCCGGCATCCGGGAACCAACGCCTTGAAGGAGTACGTCCCGTACCTGTACGGCATTCCGTTGCGCGCCTGCGTCAGCGCCAACGTGCACAACCTCATGCTGGCCGGGCGCAACATCTCGACGACCCATATTGCCATGTCTTCCACGCGCGTGATGGGGACGTGTACGGTCGTCGGGCAGGGCGTGGGCACGGCGGCCGCGCTGGGGATCGCCCGGGGCGTGCTGCCGCGCGACATGGCGGGCCGCGCGTCGCTCTTGCACGCGGTCCAGCAGCAGCTCGTGCGCGACGACTGCTTTATTCCCGGCGTGGCGCATCGGGACGAGGCGGATCTGGCGCGACGCGCGCGCGTCGTCGCCTCCAGCTTCCAACCCGAAGGCGCGCCGGAAAACATTCTCTCCGGCGAAACGCGCGCCGTCTTCGGCCGCAATGGAGTCAAACCCGGCGCCACGAAGCCGGGCACGCATCGCTGGATGAGCGATCCCGCCGCCGGCCTGCCCGCCTCTATCGTCCTCCAGTGGCCGCAGCCGGTCCGGATCAGCCGCGTCGAGATCGTCTTCGATACCGGAATGCACCGCGCCCTGACGCTGTCGCACCAGTATGACTTCTACGGTTCCGAAATGCACTGGGGACCCCAGCCGGAAACCATCCGGCACTACCGGCTGGAATCGATCGATGCGACCGGCGCCGCCAGGTTGTTGGCGGGGGAACGCGACAACTACCAGCGCCGCCGGGTGCACGCGATGGATGCGGTATGCGCGGCCGAGCTGCGTCTGACCGCCGAGGCGACCTGGGGTCTCGACCACGCGCGAGTGGTCGAGATTCGCTGCTACGGACCATCGGCATGACCGATCTTGATGTCGTGGTCCTTTTTATCTACATGGGCGGCCTCCTGGCCATCGGCGCCATCTTTGTATACCGGACCCGCAGCTCCCAGGAAATGTTCGCCGCGGGAGGCCGGGCGCCGTGGTGGATGGCGGGACTGTCGACGTTCATGACCGTTTTCACCGCGGGTACCTTCGTCGTGTGGGGGGGCATCGCCTATCGCTTGGGGATGGTGTCGGTCTCGATCCTGGTCGGTGCGGGTGGCATCAGCGCCTTGACCGTAGGATACTTCCTGGCGGGCCGCTGGCATCGACTGGGCGTGACCACTCCGGCCGAGTACATCAATCTCCGCTTTGGCCAAACCACCGTGCAGACCTACACGTGGTTGAATCTCGTGAGCGGTTGCACCGGGATGGCGGTGGGACTCTATTCCCTCTCCGTGATGGTGGCTGCCATGATCCCCCTCGCCCCGGGACATCCGCTGGCCGATCCCGCGACAGGCGCCCTGGCGGTGCATTGGGCGATTGTAATCGGCGGCGGCGTCGTGGTCGCCTATACCATGGCCGGCGGACTCTGGGCGGTGCTGACGACCGACGTTGTACAATGCGTCGTGCTGTCGCTGGTCGTCCTCTTGGTCGTTCCCCTGAGCCTGGCGAAGGCGGGTGGCCTGGGGAATTTCATTTCCCAGTCTCCGGAAGGCTTTCTCTCGCCGGTGGGAGGAGAGTACACCTGGACCTTCCTGCTCTTCTGGACGCTGATCAACATCTGTTCCCACGGTGGTCAATGGACCTACGTGCAACGCTTCGTCTGCGTGCCGACGGAGAAGGACGCCCGCAAGGTCGCCTACCTGGCGGGCGCGTTGTATCTGGTCTGTCCCATCGTCTGGATGCTGCCCGCCATGGTGTACCGCGTCATGGAGCCCGGCGTGCCGCACGAGCAGGCCTACATCCTGGTCTGCCGCGACGTGCTGCCCGCCGGGATGCTGGGGATGACGCTGGCCGCGATGTTCTCCGCCACCGCCAGCACCATGAGCTCGCTGCTCAACGTGTTCGCCGGCGTGTTCACGCTCGACGTCTACCGCCCCCTCGTTCGGCCGCAGGCTTCCGAGCTCCATCTGGTCATTGTCGGCCGGACCGCGACCGTGGTTTACGGTGGACTGGCGATCACTCTGGCGTTGTGCATGCCCCATCTGGGTGGAGCCGAAAAGGTCGTGTTGTCCCTGGTCACGCTGGTGATCGGACCGATGTTGATCCCCTCACTCTGGGGGTTATTCTCCCCCCGCATCGATCAATACAGCGTCTGGGCGACCGTCGGCGTCACCGCCGTGGTTGCGGGGGGAATCAAGTTGCTGCTGGCCCAGGGGCTCCTAACCGACTTTGCACTTATCGGCTGGATTGCCGACCACGGGCAACTGAGCGACGCCGTGGTGGGACTGCTCGTGCCGATCACGGTCATGCTGATTATGGAGCTCTGCGCGCGCGAGACCAGCTCCGGCTGGCAGCGCCTGACCGACCACGCGGCCCGGCAGCAGCAACTCCCGGTCGCCAGGAGCACTTCCACGCGTCCCGCCATGATCGTGGCCTGGACGGTTTGGATGCTGGCCGCCCTTACCGCAGTGCTTGCCATCAGGGCCGCTGAGAAGGCCGGCGTGCTGTTCATCTTTGCGACGCTCCTCCTGGCCGCAGGCGTAGGCATCGCCTGGCTCGCGCATCGGCACGCGCCGCGAGATTGACTTCCGCTCAGCCGCGTAGAGTGGCTATCGGGCATGTGCGTCTCGCCCATCAGAACAATAGGGGTATCCCAAAAGTCCCAATTAATCAGGGCCGCTGAACATATATTTCGCACCCTGAGCACGTGCCAAAATTGTCATATAACTGACTGTAAATACTTTATTTAAGTCTTGCCTTCCAGCCCTGTTCGGGCGGATCATGCGCCCCCAAGCCGCATTTCTTGCTTGACAAGTAGGTTCTAATTGTGTAGAAAACTTGAATATAGGTATACACAATTGTTATGTCTGGATTAACCCTGGTCGATTTGAGGAGCAATTGACGCTCCTTACAGGCATGTGTTTGCGGGATTCGCCGGGCGCTCGCCTGGCCCGGACGTTCCCATCGCGCGCTGGGGACAGCTCGGGATACTTCGAGGGGGAGGTTCGTCAACGACCATGAAGAAGGGATTCACACTGATCGAATTGCTGATCGTAGTGGCGATCATCGCCATCCTGGCCGCGATTGCGGTCCCCAACTTTCTGCAGGCGCAGATTCGCGCCAAAATCGCGCGCTCGTTGGCGGACATGAGGAACGTCGGCACGGCCGTCGAGACCCTTCGCGTGGACCACCAGTTGGACCTTCTTGACGCCTGGGACGACGACGACGCCTCCGAGCGCGCCAAGTACATCGATGCCGGACTGGGCATCACCTGTCCCCCCGGAGTGACGCGCACCTGGTGGATGATTTTCAACTTGTTGACGACGCCGGTTCAGTACATCGCGGCGGTACCGCCCGATAATGTGTTCTTCCCCAGACCTGGCCGCTTCGCCGAGACGCTTCCCTACCTCTACGCCGACCAGGACGGGCATCGGGGTTTTGACGTGCTCGACCACGGTATCGGATCGCTCGGCGGGCTGGCATGGACCTACGGCTGGCAGCCGATGCGCGTGGGTGAATGGGTGTTGCTCGGAATCGGACCGGACGGCGACTGGGGTGCCAGCGGGTCCACTCGCATCCCCTACGATCCGTCCAACGGGCTGACCAGCTGGGGCGATATTTACGTGCGTTCCACGGGCGGGTTCTCGGGCGGTCTTTGATCGAAAGCCCAGCGCAGCGACGAATAAGCTGGAAACCGGCGGCGGCTTCTACTCCCTTCCTACTATCCGGCCGCCCTGCCGATTCAATAATGATTCAAGGAGGTGCGATTCATGCGAAGAGGTATTTTGCGACTTGGGGGCTGGGCGGCGGTACTCTTGACGCTCAGCCCGGGCGGATGGTGCGCGGACCGCAACGTGCCCGGCGATTACGCCACCATCCAGGCCGCGGTCAACGCGGCGCAGGCCGGCGACCGCATCGTGATCTCGGGCCAGCGCGTGGAACCCGGCCAGATCACAGTAAGCGTGGACAACCTCACGTTCACCAGCGGAGCTACCCGCGGCGAGGTGAGGGCGGCCCACTTCTGGATCATCGGGTCGGGGGTGACTTTCCGGGATTTGGACATCAACGGCAAGAACCTGACGGGCGGGCGTCCCACCGACGCCAGCGACATCGTCGCCTTCGGACCGCTGGCGGGCGCGGCGGTGATCGAGGGTTGCAGCATCTCCAACCCCACGCCCAGCGACAACATCGGCAACACCGGCGACCTGTACGGGCAGACCAATCCCGGTACCTGCGTCGACTTTCGCAACGCGGGTCCGATCACGGTCCGCAACTGCTACTTCATCAACGACGAGGAGCCGATCGCGCCGTATAACGAGGTCGGCCTGCATTTCGACTACGCGCCGGTCGCGGGACAGGGCGCCGCCGGCATCCTGGTCGAGAACTGCCGCTTCAAATCCACCAACAGCAACATCCGGTTCAGCTACCGGGCGCAGGACATCGTCATTCGCGGCTGCGATTTCACCCATCCCGACATCGACAATGCCCGCGACAGTTTCTCGGCGGTGGCAGTCAGCTTCAACATGTCCGTCAGCGACCTGGAGGGCGTGATCCGCGACGTGCTGATCGAGAACTGCGTCTTCAACGGTCCCAATGATCCGGGCCAGATCGCGGGGGGCATCTACGCCTCGGAACAGGAGATGCACAACGTGGTGTTCCGCAACAATCGCGTCACGCCCTCCATGGTCCGCCGTTCCTTCACGTACTGGCCGCGCGGTTCGGGCCTCGTGATCGAGAACAATCTGTTCGAGGCCCGACCGACCGCGGCCAACGAGACGGCCATCTGGCTGCGCGTCCAGAGCACGATCGCGGGCTCCAACCTGATTCCCAAAGGGGACCCTCGCCTTACCATGCGGGACTGCATGGTCCTCAACAATACGTTTCTATGCGACTCCGTGGCCTCCGACGGCCCGCGCATCGACGAGAACTACGTGGAAGGCGTGCTGGTCGAAGGCAACGCGGTGCTGGACGCGGTGGGAACCGGCATCCGCCTCATCAATCCGCCCCATGCGGCGATCGTGCGCGGCAACCAAGTGGAACGGTCCGGCGGGTCCGGCATCTGGCTGGCCGGCAAAAACACCACCGTGGCCGGCAACGTGCTCGTTGACTGCCAGAACGGCATCGTGGTCCGGGAGTCGGCGGGGGCCTACGGCTCGGACACGACCGGACCGCAGTTGGACCGCGCCAGCTCGGGCATCCTCCTGTCACGCAACATCGTGCTGGGCAGCATCGCCAACGGCATGATTGACACCAGCGTCGATTCGGGCGCGCTGGGAGGCGGAGGATTAACCTGGACCGGCCGATCCACGGCCATCCGCTACGTGAACAACACCGTCATCAATTCGGGCAGCTACAACCTGTCGCTGCGCGGCGACGGGCTGGAGGTTTACAACAACCTCTTGGTGGGAGGCCAGGGAGGCGTGGCGGACTACCAGGGTCCAGGCAACGCCAACTTCGCCCGGCTGGGCTTCAACCTCATTTACCAGAGCCCCTATCGCATGATCTCGTTTCCGGGCGGGGCCGGCATGGCGGCGACGGACGTGTCGGCCTTCCCACTGTTGGCGGGAGGCGCTTCACCGTTCAATGCGGCGGGCGTCGTCCCCCTGCCCAGCTCGCCCGCCATCGACGCCGGCAGCGCCAATGGCGTCGATCCCGACTACCTCACCGACATCGGCGCGGTTGAAGTCGGCGCCGTCACCGACACCTCGGTCCCGCTCGCAGGCTGGGACCGGTACCGCTAGGAAAGGAGAAAAGGACATGAACAGGCAACAACTGACCCTAATCGTCTCGTGCGCCCTGCTCCTTTCCGGCGCGGGAGCGTTCGCCGCGACCTTCACCGTGCCGGCCCCCACGGCCAACCCGGCTGCCGACACGGCCGCCATCCAGTCGGCCATCAACAGCGCGGTCGCCAGCGCGGATCCGACCAACTTCGTGCAACTCCAATCGGGCGCCACCTACGTGCTGGATACGACGTTGGCCATCGCGGGCAGCCCGGTCAACGTCACCTTCACCACCACCGGGGCGCAGCCGGCCACGCTGGTCGGCGCCCCCACGCCCACCCGCACCCTGGCCGCCAACGCCGGCCAGGGCGGCGACTTGGGAACCTTCAGCGTCAACGTCAGAAACGGCCGACTCGGCTGGGAGAATCTGATTCTCCTGCCCGCGCCGCTCAGTACGTTGGGAGTGAGCTCCAAAGCCGGCCAGTCCGCCATCGCCGCCTATCCCGGCACGGCTACCACCACCTTCACCCTCTCCAACGTGCTTATCACCGGCAACAACAACTCCAACCAGCCGGTCAGCACCGACGGCAGCATCGATCCCACCACCGTCCCCAACTACACCGTCTGGGGCGAGAACGGCGTGCGGATTACCTCGTCCTCAGCCGTCGCGGGGTACGGCGGTCTCACGAGCAGCAATGTGGTTTACATGAAAGACGCGGTCGTCTCGGGCTGCAAGTATGGCTTTTACTCGAAGGCTACGTGATACCGGACTGGCTCCTCCACCTGCAGCCTGGTGGTGCTTGAAGACTCCGCAATCTCGTGGTCGGTGGAAGACGGCGCCACCTTCGGCGGGGTCGGGACGGTGAGGTTGATCAACGTGGAAGTGCACCACAGCGGCAATATCGCGGCCGGCGACCGCGGCCTTGACGTCTGGAGGGCGCATCTCCTTTTCGCCACCGGCTGTTTTGTTCACGACAACCCCAACTACGGGATCGTGACGAACTTTGTCGAGCAGGTCCATCTGGAGCTGCCTGATGGCCAACAACGCCAAGTACGGCTTCGGTGAGCGCAACGCGCCCGCCAACGTCGAGTCTTCCACGGCGGTCGTTCGCAACTGCGTTTCGATCAACGATCTTTTTGCCAACACCAGCACGAGCACCAACTTCATCTCCGTCATGCGCCTTCCGTTCACCTGGGTCACGGTGGAGGATTGCATAGTGATCGGCAGCGCCACGCACACCGCGGGCAGGGGCCGTATTATGGCATCAGCCTGTTCTCGCCGCTCTCCGCGGTGGTACGCAACTGCTACGTTCAGAACGTGAACCGCGCGGGATCATCCTGTTCGATGGGCGGGCGCCGGGCACGCTGCGTCCGCAGGGAACCGACGTGCTGGTGGAAAACTGCGTGCTGGAGGACTGCGGCACGCACGTCAACAGTCTCATGACGCGCCCGCTGCAGACGGACCCGGATTACAACGGCGCGGCTACGTTTCAGATTTTCTCTCCGCTGGCCCTGGATCAGGCGTCGAGCGTGGTGGTACGCAACATCGCCATCCGGCGCACCAAGGCGCCGGCGGTGGCGGTCAGCTTCGCTGGCAGCCAGTATGCCAATGGCACGGCGCTCCTGGAGAACCTCTTGCTGGAGAACTGCGCCGAAAAGCTGGCCGACGTTCGCACCGAACAGACGAACTCAACGTGATCACGGTGCGCAACTGGACGGCGGTGGGCGACGCCGGAACGGACAGATCAACGGCTACGGCACGGGCGTGCAGGTGCGGGGCGCCAGCGTGACCATCGAGGACTGCACCATCCACAACCGCATCGAGGAGGCGCTGCGGGACGCTTCCAGCGGCGCCGCCAGCGCGGCGGACGTACACAGCTTCCGCAACCTGGAGGTGCGAGACGTGGGCGGCCCAGCGATCCTGGTCGCCAACACCAGCCGCGCTCGCAACGTGATCTCGACTTGCAGCATCCGCAACGTGACGGCGCCAGCGGCATCCTTTTGTCGGGTGGGCAGCACGGGGCGCTGTCCAGCGTGGAGGTGATCAACGCCGCCAGCTGGGGCGTCAGCCTCGGTGATCCGAACTCCCCGCCCCAGGCCCCCATCAGCCTGGACGGCCTGGACGACCTCTGCCTGGTCGGCAACGGCAGCGGCGGCCTCCGCTTCGCTCTGGGCGACAATACGCAACCTCCGCTGCCCCTGACCAACTCCACCATTCTGGACGGCCCCGTGGGCATCTCCTACGAGTCGCTTTCGGGCCAGGTGCTGGACGTGACGGACTGCATTATTGCGGGAGAGGGGGCCGCCGGCGATGTGGGGATCGATGTTCCCGTACAGGTGGGATTCACGGGCGCGGGTTCGCCGCCGCCGCGCGTGCGCGTCTGGACCAGCGCGTTGGTGCAGGAGGCCCTGGGCGCTTTCCGCGCCGACCCTGGTCGTCGGGTCCAACGAACCGGGCACGCTGACGCTGTCCGGCATCGTCACCCTGGATCCCTGGTTCAAGAGCACCGATCCCAACAGTCGATTTCCTGGTGGTCAGTTCCGGAGGCCTACCAAGGCGTGGCGACGGGGTCGGTGCCGGACAGACGACCAACCTGGACGGTTGTTCACGCCTCGAGGCCCCGAGCATCGGGGAGTGGCGGCTGTACTGACACCGGCCATCGGCGACAGCAATCAGGCGAAGCGTCTCCTCCCCGCTTCCGTTTGCTCCCACGGACAGGTCGCGCGCTCCGTGGAAGCGATCCCCGACGGTGCGAGGAGATGGGAAGGAGTGCGTCCCGCGCGACGCCGGGGAGCCTTCAGGCTCAAGCGCCCTTGCACCTTCGACTCCGACGGCCCGAATCCGGTTGTGCAGCGTACGCTTCGATCATTGCGAGGATGCTTTGCTCACTGCCCGTCAATAGCCGCCTTCATTTGACCCACCGAGGTCGGGTGGGTGTGACCCACGCTGAATGGGAGGCGGTGGTTTTGTTACTACGTCGGCCACGCTTTACCTGGCATAAAGACGCCGTAGTTGCGGCGTGCTGCGCCTGCGCCCGACTTCCCAAGCCAGGTATTTCCTGGCCGCCGTGTAAGCCGCCGGTCGGGGTTCGAGTCCCTCCCTGCTCCATGGCCTTATCTTTCCCATGTCGTCATCGTAGTCGATTGCGCCCACCACGCCGGCAGGATGCCGGCGGTACGAATCAAGTCAAACGAAGCGCGACAACCCCACGCGGCGCGCGGCTGCGAAGGCCCGCCCACCTCTGCGCGGGAGACGCGGCGCTGCGGCTCGGGATACAGGAACAGCCGATCGTTGGGATGATACTGCGCCATGAGGTTGACCGCCGTGTGGACGGAAATCTGTCGGCCAGGAACGCAAGAATCGCCTCGGTTTCGGCTCGCCCTCGGGCATGAGCAGATGCCGCACCAGGAGGCCGCGCGTCGCCAGTCCGTCCGGTCCGATGACCAGGTCTCCACCTGCCGGTGCATTTCGCGCATGGCCGCCGCGGCCGTCTGGGCGCGCCGGTTCAGCTCGCCGTTTTCCAACAGGTTCAAGTACGCCGGCGTCTCTCGGGTCAAGGACGTTCCCACCTCACGCTCCATTCTAGCATGAATACGAGCAATTCGTCCGCCGTGGCCGGCGCCGGCGGTCTCGATGCAGGGAGGGGCGGCGTGTTTGCACAGGGGGGATCGACGACGGCGGGCAAGCGCGGGGCGGCGGTTGTGGAGGGTCGAAGAGCACAACTTGAACGCGAGCGGCTGCTGTGGGGGCGTTTCTGGCGCCGATGAGCGATTGCCTATTGCCCCGCAAGCGCGTTTTGGATTATTGTGGTTTCGGTCCACGTAATTCTCATTGGTTTATGCGTACTGGAAGGAGGCCGTGCCTTGAACCGTGCCGTCAGGCAGTACCTGCGCGACGTTGAAAGGACTCTGGCGGCCGGCAACGCGACCGAGCATAGCTACCGCCCGGCGTTCAAGGCGCTGGTGGAGTCCTTTGGAACGGGCATCGAAGCGACCAACGAACCCAAGCGCGTGGCCTGCGGCGCGCCCGACTTCATCGTCCAGCGCGGGCAGGCCCCCATCGGCTATATCGAGTGCAAGGACATCGGCGTTCCCCTCAACGAGATCGAGAAGACCGGGCAGTTCAAGCGCTACCTCGATAGCCTGCAAAACCTGATCCTGACCGACTATCTGGAGTTCCGCTATTTCCTCGACGGCGAGCGCCCATGCAGTGTGCTCAACGCCTTTCGGCATCAGAGGTAGAAGCTCCCCCGCCTCACCAAACCTGCATCAGTCTTGCACGGTCTCCACGACCTTTCAAGCATCCTGTCAGGTCCGACTCGGCGAAGCCGGTGGAGTCGCTCGCCGACCGTTTCCATGCGGTGGAGGGGGCCTGTATAACTCGTTTTAAGCAGTCTTGCACGCATCCTCGCGTAAAGCGGGAGTTAATAAGTCCATATTGTCAAAGAGCTTGAGCGGCGCGGCACGTTCCGGGCGCGGCGACGCCGACGGAAGCATGTATGCTTAGATCACTTCGTAGGTGGATGCTTCATCCGACCAATCCTGCTTTCGCCCACGCTGGCGCATTATCGCCAGGCAGCAGGAGCAGAGTGCAACGATCAAGAGGTCATCCTCCGCTTCCAAGATTCGAGAGAGTTCCCAATCCAGCCGCTCCAACTCCCGCACCGTCAGGCGGCAGCGGAAAACGCTGAACTGCATGCGGGAGCCATATCCCTTGAGGTGCTGCGCCACTTTGTGGAGGCGGCGCGGTTCGCGCACGTCGTAGGAGACAAGATACCATTGCTTGCCGGGATGCATCTTATCGAAGCCTCATGCAGGCGAAGAGACCAGGCTCTCCCACCCATTCTTTTTCGAGCAGTCTCGACTCCAATTCCAGGAGACGAGCATGGCTCATCGAGTAGTTTACCACCGGGTGCCGCCATTTTTCCTGCAAGCGCTCCTCGAAGAGGACGATGGCTTTCTTGCGCCCGGAGGGAGAGAGCCAAACTCGCCCGGCGGCCACGTCGAAGTCGGCGTCCGGGTCCCACTGCATTCGATTCAGCGAGCCGATCAGGGGAATGTCCCAGATGGGCAGGCGGAACAGCTCCATGAGATCGAGCGCGAGCGGAAAGGCCGAAGACCGAGGAGTGTGGTAGAAGCCCAGAGAGGGTTCCAGGCCGACGACCAGCAGCGCCTGAAGCACGTTGGAATAGAGCAAGGCGTAGCCGAAGCTGAGCAGGGCGTTGAAGCGGTCGCGGGGAGGCCGGCGGTTTCTGCCCTTCACACGAAGTTCATCGGAAAGTTCGGGACGAAACAGGGCAGGCAGGGCGTGGAACCATGCACGGCCTGCAAGCCCCTCGTAACCTCGCAATCGCCCGACGTTTCGCGTGCGTGCGATGCTCTTCAGGCAGGATCGCAGAGTCAAGATGGAATCGGAGATGCCCGGCGCATGGCGGCTGCCGCGGGTGGAGCGGAGCAGGTAAGCCAGTTGGGCCTGGACGCGCGACAGGCACAGCCTGCGGGCAAGTCCCAGGCAACAACCGGGATCGGCCAGTGCACGGTATTGTCTGAGTCGCCGCTGAACCCCGGCGGAAGAGGCAAGCCCTCCGACGTAGCGGCCCGACCCGGTGATCCAGTGCAAGGCCACATCATGCGATGCGCAAAAATGCAGGGCCTGCGTGGTCACTTGGACGTAGCCATGAAACACGAGGCAACCGATTTCAACGATGGGATGGCTCTGCTCCAAGCCGTCGCGGTCGTGAATACGGAGCGTCTCGCCGGCGCGAGAGACTTGGCTTCCGGGAAGGGTGACGTGAAGGGTCTTGCGTTCTCGGTCGGGCGAAAAAGGCGTACTGCCTGCCAGTCGGGTTGGACGGCAACGCGCTCCTCCTCCGGCAGGCAGACCGGGGCCAGGGAACAGCGCAGGCAGAGGCGGTCGTTGTCCGCGACCGGCGGGCGTTCAACGGAGCGTCTTAGCTGTCGTGCCCGCGCCACCGCTGCTTGAACTTCACCGCGAAGCCGTTCATCCAAGGGTACACGCACGGTGACGCCGTCGGAGTGATAGCGTACCCGCCCTTCTGAAATGTGTTCGGACAGCTCTTCTTCCAGGAGAAGGCCGTAGGCGCGCACTTGCAGGGCATCCGACGACCAGGCTACGGCGGTCGTGCCTTCCCGCCGCGCCCGACCTCGCTTGTGTTCGTAGAGAACCAACACGCCGTCGCGGCGGCGCAAACAATCGACCTTGCCGACAAGCCCGAGGCGCTCGCTGGAGAGCTCGAGGCTGGACCACTCGCCGCCTTCCTCTTCGTCCTTGCGCAACTCCTCATGGAGCCGCCGCCCCGCGAAAACAGCGGGGTCCGCAAGACGAATCTCCGCCACCTCCTCCAAGTAGAAGAGGCGTTCGCAGTACGCCAAGGCGTGTAGGGCTATGACGCGAATCAAGGGTTCGTCGGACACGGCGTCACCCCATGCCAATCGCAATCCATCGGGGATCGTCGTCCGGCGGCTCGCATAGGGGCAGTTCGCGCAACGAGAACTGCCCCCAGCGCGTGTCCTTCGACCCCACGTGATCCACCCAGACGGGTAGTGGATAATGTCCGCGTTCATCGCGGCACAACCACCGACCGCCAAGCCCTGACAAATCGGGATCGAAACGAACCTAGTCCACCAAGTCCCGGCTCTCGCCCAAGGAAAGCCCGCCGAAGCGGTCGATTTTGCCGGGAGAGCTCGCGGCGACTCGCAGGCGAACCTCCAGTTCCCCTGGGGTGACCCACACGGCCAACTCCAAACCCGTGAGAAGCTCCTGGTAGTCGGGCCGGCGATTCTGATCGAGTCCGGGACCATGCTTCTTGCTCTTGAACCGCCAAGCTGTTCGCAACACCGTGGAGACGGCGGGTTGGGACAACATGGCGATGGCAATGCGCGTCCCCTCGTATCGTTCGCGTTCTTCCTCGCCCACGAGCGACAGGAGAAAACCGTAGACTGTAGTTGGAGGCGGAACCGTCTCCGCTTCCAGGTACTCGCGGGCATAGGGCCGCCGAAAGCAGCACACGGGTGCTGAGACGTAAAGTGAAATCGCGCCCATGCGTGCCTCCTTACGCGGCCAGCCGGGCGGCCAGCGCCTCCCGGCAGCGGGCCATCGCCTGCTTGACGCCGGCAAAGCAGCGGTCCGGCAAAAGCGACTGAAGGGCTTCGTCCGCCGCCAAGTCACCACCGACGTAGAGCTCGTCCGGCGCGATGTCTCCGGCCTTGATGCGCGCGGCCAGCGTTGGTGCACCGACGCGATCCCCGTTCTGCTGATAGCAGTAGAGAATCCGCGGAGCAGGATCGTCGGTGATGCGCAGGACGATGGATTCGGGAGAGAAGTCAAAGAGGAAGCGGCTGTGGTTGCCTGCGACCTCGCCAATGTTGGCAATGGCATCGAGCGCGTCCAGAGCGCGCTGCCTCACACGCAGACGCTCCGGCGTCAGCGCGAAGGCGTACTGGTAGCGCGTCGCGTGGACTTCTGTTCCGTAAAGGCTGGTACGCTCCTTCTCGCCACTCTTGGCGTTGAAGGTGATGTCGCCGGCGAAGGGCAGAAGTGAAATGGCGCGGGCCACTTCCAAGACGCCCCGGCGCTTGTCGGCCTTGCCCTTGGTAGGCCTTGGCCCCCTCGGCTTTCATGTAGCCGAGAACGTCGTCGTCGATGAACGTCTCGCCATCAGGCTTGGCCCAGCCTTTCCATGCGGCATCCTGCCAGAGATGGTCCGATTTCTCGTCCACCCACACACGGTTGACGGGCATCCCCTTCAATTGCCAGTAGTACCGGATGGCCCAACGGATCGCCTCCGCCGATACTGTCGTGTGGACTTCCCCGTTCCAGAGCAGCTTTTGCAAGGTCGTGATGTTGCCTTCGTTCTCACCGCGATTGTTGGCCGCCACGCCTTGATGGGTCAGCGCGGCCCCGAATACGTGCAGACTCATGTTACGTTTCCTCCTCTTTGAGATTGTCGTCAGGGACTTCAACGTCCTGCGCACCCCTTCCCGTATACGACGCCAGCCCGAGCAGAGCCAGGTCGCGGGCCTTCCTCCGGTCCTCTCCCGTGTAAAGGGGGAGAATCTCCTGCCAGTTCCTTTGCAGCACCTTGTTCACGCCTGCGTGGGAAAAGAGTTCCGCGAGTTCGGCCCGCAGGGTTTGGGCATTCTTGGCGCGGGACAACCCGACGCGGACCCGCTCAAACTCGCGGTCGAACGGGATGTGCTCCCCCTTCTGCGTGGCGCGGGCCGCCAAGGCCCCGTAGCGCCGCCGTACAGCATCGTGCACCGCCTCCACGAAGCTTTTTTCGGCCTCACTCGGCCACGGACATTTTTCCACCATCTGCTTCAAACCTCCCTTCTGGAAATACATGTTCTTAGCACTTTCTTGTGACGACATGAGACCGGAGAAACCCGCATACCACGGGCGCCCGCCGGCGATGTTGTCGGCAATCAACCCTCGTGCCAGGCTCGTACCGACGAAATAGCTGCGAGCAGTGTCCTTTGCTTCCCGCTTGGGCTCGCGCACCACGACGCGATTAGGCAGACATTGGAGGGCGGCGTCGTAAGGGTCGAGGCGGGAAGCGTCCAACAGAGGCATGTGGTACACGCCGGTTCGACTCTTCTGTTGCTTCGACCATGTGACGTTTCCCATGGCGACGACTGTGCAACCGTCCAGACCCAGCGTCTGCAAGGCCTCGCCGGCATGGAGCGAGACCAACCCCAACAGGCCGGCGTCACCCAAGCTGTCGGCGGACAGACGTGCCACCGGTGAGGAAAGGTAACGGCGGAAAGCACGCGCGTAGGCTTCGAGATCGGTCACGTGAGGGAGCACCAAGGCCGCGCCGCTTGTTGTATTTTCCATCGCGATCCCGGTGCGAAAGTCGGTAGTAGAGGCTGGCGACGGGCGCGAACAGCAGGCATAAGTACCGTTCGACGGGTTCTTGAAGCGTCGTGCGGTTGCCGTGGGCGTTATGCCGGACCACGCCTCCAGGGAATGCCCAGCCTGCCAGTTCGACGGTCGGCTTCAGTTTCTTACCTTTGAACAGGTCCTTGTGAGCCACTTGGTAAGTGTACGCCGTCAATGGACGTATCTCCTTCACAACCTGATCGCTCTCAAGCGAAAGAACCAGCGGCACAGGTTCCCTGCGTAGTTGGCGCGTCTTGCCGTGTTGGAGATAAGTCTGGAGTATGAGTTCGTGGAGTTGTATCCGCTCCACGTCGCCGAGACCCCGAAAGCCTCTGTGTCCGCGGTTGGCGGCGCAGTCGAGCAGTCCCCGCATGTCGATGCCGAAAGCGTAGGAGTATACCCACGCGCAGGCGATTCGTCCCAATCGCCAGGCGTTTACCAGCTAGGAGGAGCACCTCGTGAATGCGCTCCGCCGGCAAACGCAGAATCAGGCGACTTGACCGTGTGATCACTTGCATCCGGTCGGCCAGTATTAGCCCCCGGACGGGGTGGATGCCGACGGTCCTGTCGCCGTGAAGCTGCGGAACCAGCCGGGAAACCGCCGAATAGAGCGCGTAAGCGTGATCGACGGGGATGCGATCCCAGAGAGTCTAAAGCAGAGATCGACGTAGGGCATGTCAAGCACCTCAGTATTCAGGATACTCAAGCCACCGACGTGACATTCTGAGCTCCAGGCTCCGGGGACCACCTGAGTGACATCGTGTCACTGCTTGAGAAACAATCGCGGAAAAAGTGACATCGTGTCACCAAGAGCGGAATCACACGATGTCACTCTATCGGTCCCCAGTTCCCCATTCAAACGCCCACCCGCTATTTGAACTCCAGAGTGCCAGCTGTGGGGAGAATCTCATAGTCGAGCACTCGAAACGTAACTGCCCAATCGCGTTCCGCTTGCGCCGACACTTTCTTCTTTACCTGCTTTGTAAGCCCGCTTGGTATCTCATGCGGTACGAGGTACGCTTCAAAATGAATGGGGTCGCCTGTAGGCTTGTATACCTGCTCCCGAGGGTCGTAACGACCTGGATGAAAAAGCGCTAACAGCCTGACATTCTTGATCCCCTTGCTGGATGTATTTTGAACCGAAAACACAACTTCATCCATGAGTCCATCAACAAGCGCATGAGAGACCTTCACGAACGCTTTGTCCGAAGGCGAGAAAACTCCCGGCTTCGGCTTCGCCATTCCGGCGTAGTTCAGCTGGCTCAGCGGCTGATTGACCAGCTTCGTCCTTCTCCGCATGAGCTCCAGGGCGTTGATGGGGATGGCGAAGTTGAGGTTCTGGCCGCTCGCCAGGTACGCGGTGGTGATCCCGACAACCTTCCCGTTCTTGTCGAAGAGCGGGCCGCCGCTGCTGCCGGGCGAGATCGGCGCGGTGATCTGGATGATCCTGAACTCGTCGTCGATCTTGCGGAAGCCGCTGATGATCCCTTCCGAAACCGTACCTTGCAGTCCTTCGGGATTGCCTATCGCGACGATTCTCTCCCCCACCTGGAGCGGCAGGTCGTCTCCCAGGTCCACCGGGTCGGACTGCTTCTTCACTTGCAGAACGGCAAGGTCGTAGTCGGGGCTGACCATGATGACGTTGTCCACGGGGAATCGCTCCTCGGAGTCCGTTCCCTTTACGATGGCGCGTGCGGCTCCCTCGATCACGTGGTAGTTCGTGACGATGCGCCCGTCCTTGGACGTGAAGAACCCGCTCCCGATGGACAGCGGCTGGTCGTTCGAATCGAACGTCACGATCATGACGACTTTCTTCGAGTTCTGGCGCACGATATCCGTGGTGTCGCACACCGCTACGATGCAAGAGGCCACCACCGCCCACGCGAGGAATGAGAGACGCTGCATGACGATCCTCCAGTTCAACCAAGATCGGCTTCCCGAGTGATGCAGGTCGCGCCGGCCCGGCGCACCAGACCCCGTGCGCGCCTTACGGTCCACCTCACGGGAAAAAATGTCATCGTGACATTGTCGGCGGGCGCGGCAGAATGTCACCGTGTCACTCTTCACGCCTCGTCGCCGCTCAGCTTCGAGCAGAGCTCGATCCATTGCCGGAATTCGCTGAGGTCGAGCAAATCGGCGACGCAAAGCGCCGTCCGAAGCAGCTCGGTCAGTGAAACGTCGGACTTTCGCGCCTGTTCCCGGAGTTCAACCACCAACGATGACACAATGTCACCCCTTCCCCACCTCAAATACCTTCAGCACTTCATCCCCGTAGTGGTTGATGACTTTCACTGCGATCTTCTTGCCTTTGGGCGGCATGGGAAGGCGGCTCTGGTCGAGTAGAGCGCCGACCATGCGCTTTCATCCACTCGGCGCGGAGCGCGCGCTTCAGGTTGTCATACGGCTCCTGCGCGCCGGTGAAGTAGGCGTGGCGCACGAAGAAACTCTCGCCGTCGTACTCGGTATCAATGAACCAGCAGGCGATGTCGTCCGTCGTGTGGCTGCGTATCTCGCCCGTCGTTGGATCATAGACATCGACGCCGAGGATAGTGATCTGTGCGCAGTGGGCAGTGTGCAGAGGGAAATCTCCCGAGGTCAGCGCTTGGATTGCAGCGAGCGTTGCAGTGCGACCAGCATCCGTCCGATCTCCGACGCGCCTCCGAGCAGAGACTCCGCCGCCTGCCCTTCCAGCATCCCCAGCCGTCTCGCCAGTATGATGAGAGTCTCGACCTCCGCCAGCGATCCTCGCGCCACCCCCAGGAATTGCAGATACTCCCCGGTCGTGGTCCGTTCCGCGCCCTCGGCGATGTTTGCCGGAACCGATACCGCCGCCCGGCGCACCTGACTCGTCAGCCCGTAGCGCTCCTCCGGCGCAAAGCTCCTTGAAGCGCCGTAGATCGCTTCCACCCAGTCGATTGATTTCTGCCAGACCAGCAAGTCCCGATAATTGTTCAAGGTGCTCAAGCGGCCCTACCTCCCGTCCCGTTCTGCTCACCGCCCACGGCCCACTGCTCACTATCACGTCCGGTTCGCCGAAGACCATGAACAGGTTCGCCGATCCCGTCTTCTTGAGCAGCTCGTCGCCCATCGACAGGTCCGGGTTCATGCGCACCGGAAGGATGGTCAGCTTGCCGTAGCGTTTCGTCTCTTCCGACACGTGCGGATCAAAGGCGAAGCCGCAGACGAGCAATAGATCGTAGCCCACGCCGAGGACCGCTTCCTTGGCCGCTTCCTTGACGAGATCCGGGCCGACCGTCCCATGCTCGGGTCCAAGCGCGACCGCCACGCGGCGCGACTTGCCGTTCTCGGTGTATTCGCCGGCAGCCTGCAACCACGTGCCGGCCAGCGGCTCCAGGCGGTCGAACTTCAGGCGCTCCGTCTTGGTCTGGTTCTGCACGCCGGACGCCTTCAGGTTCTCAAGGATCACGCTCTCGTAGCGGCCCGACTTCTCCGTCTCGCCGCTGCGTTCGCTCCGGGGCATCTCCCCGTCGGTGGAAAGCACGCGATGCGGCGACAGGCTCTCGACGGTGAAGGGGCCGGTCACGCGCACGCGCTTCTTGTCGTCGAGCGGCTGGTCGTAGAGCGTCTCCGTTTCGGCGCGGCGGGCGATGGAGGCGTCAATCTCGGCTTGGCGCCGGCGGCGCAACTTCCACCACTCACCGTGTAGCGACTTGGCCTCGGCGCTCCACTTCTCGCCCGGCTCGCGCGGGATTTCCCACTCCTCCCATTTCTCGCGGGCGGCCTTGTTGAGCTTGGCGCGGAGCGGCTCCAGCTGCTTCTGCCAGCGGGCGTGGATTTCATCAATCTCCGCGTTGTTGGCGATGGACTTCAGCGTTACGTGCGGCACGCGGCGATAGACGAAGCCCTTCTTGAGATCGCCTTGCGGGGAAATGTCGGGCATCGGCTGGCCGGAGAGCTCGGCTTCCTTCTCCATGCCTTCGCGCGTGTCGGCGAGGAGGTAGTACGGAAAGCGGGCGGCCATCAGGCGGGTGCGCGCCAGCGCCAGCGCGACGCGGCTCGTATCAATGGTGATCCAGCGCCGCCCCCACTGCTCGGCCACGTAGGCAGTCGTCCCACTCCCGCACGTCGGATCGAGCACCAAGTCGCCGGGATCGGTGGTCATGAGGAGACAGCGTTCAATGATTTTCGTGCTGGTCTGCACGACGTAGGACTTCTTGAAGGCGGCCTGTGTATCTACCCATATGTTCGTTCCCTTTCGATAAGGAAAGTCGTCATACATGAGCCGGTATCGGAGATTCTTGCCCTCCGGCTCCAGGCGGTCAGCGCATTTCAACACATCAAGCTTACTCGACGTAACCACCCATGAACCGTTGTTAGGCGAGTCGAAATCGCGTCCGTCAACTCGATATTGATACACAGTATTTGCGGAAAATGAGGGCGCAAGGAGAGCGAACAGGCAGTAGTACCGCGTCCCTTCGGGATGCTCTGACGACTCAAACTCATCTTCAGATATGCGTTCATGACTACCGTCAGGGTACAGCGCGTATGGTCCATGACCGCCGACGATCTCGACGCCACCTCGCTCGTAGAAGTGGCGAAACTTGAGAAAGTTTACATCTCGGGCATAAAAGAGTACGTGATCGTGCATCGTCTCCAGATACTTCGCGCCAAGAGGCAGGCTCTTCTTTCTAAAGACAATGTCGGCAACAAAGTTTTCGGAGCCAAACACCTCGTCGAGCAATGATCGCACTAAGTGAACGTTTTCCGAGTTCATCTGGACGAAGATGCTGCCGGACTCGGTCAGGAGATCACGGGCGACGGTAAGGCGGTCGCGGAGATAGGCGAGGTAGCTGTGGATGCCGAGCTTCCACGTATCGCGGAAGGCGCGAATCTGTTCCGGCTGGCGCGTGGCGTCTTCCGCCTTGCCGTCCTTCACGTCGCGCTTGCGGGTGCTCACCTGCCAGTTGGAGCCGAACTTGATGCCGTAGGGCGGGTCGAGGTAGATCATCTGCACCTTGCCGCGCAACGCCTCTTTCTCCGCCAGCGACGCCATGACCTGGAGTGAGTCGCCGAGGATCATGCGGTTGGACCAATGCGCGTCGTGCTGGTAGAACTCGATCTTCTGCTCGAAGGAGAGGCCGTTGAAGTCGGCGAACAAATCCATCTGCCGCTCCCGCCCGGCGCTCCTGGCCGAGGCGCGGATGTCCTCGACGATGGCCTGCGGATGGATTTTCTCCTGAATGTAAATCGGCGGCGCGACCACTACGAGGTCGGCGGCGTCCTGCTCATCCTTCCCCTTCCAGACCAGCTGCGGGTCCAGCGACGGATCGCGCGGATAGAGCAGCGTCTTGGGGGATTTTTCCTCATCCTCGACGAAATCCCGCAGCTCTCGCGTGGGGATATTCTTGCGCTTGTCCTTGTGCGTATGGGCCTCCACAGGGATGGAGGCGGGGGTCTTCGCGTTACTCTTGCGTCTGACCATGAGCAGTCCTTTACTTGGCAGTAGTCTCACTGACTGGAGCAGTTGCGCCCGGCTTGGAATCGGACTCCGGGGTTGCCCCCGCGGGTGCATCTGGGGGGTTCGCCGGTAACTCGATTCCAAGGCCGACCTGAATCGCCTTCCATTTCGCGGAAATGCCCATGTATTCCAGTTTCGCAAGCTCATAGACCCACAGAGGCATCTGGGATTTCGCTAGTTTTGTGAGTCGCGAGTCCCGAGTTCCGGGGGTTTGGCGCTCGTTTTCCTTCCAGTTAGGCTTCAGCCCAATCGCCCAGCTGGAATCCGAAAGCCGCTCGACATCTACGTTGTCGACGTTGATAGTTCCAGTGACTACGCCGTATCGCTCTGCCGGAATCGCCGCCTCCCCTACGCCGGAATCGATGTCGAAGCCATCGGCATCCTGAAGCGTAAAGGTCACATTGGCGACATACGTGGTCTTCGGTGACGTGTTAATCAGCTCGTATTTCCATCCAACTAACGAGTGGTCCGTCCCCAAGCGAATGACCTTGAACCCACTGCGCAGCACCACAATGGGATAGCTATCTTCCCTTACGTCAACGTCGGAGAACAAGTCGTATTTCCATTGGCGCAGCCGTTTCTCTTTTTCCGCGGCAGTCGCCTTCTCACTTTCCGCGGTTAACCGCGCCAGCTCTTCCCTGACGGCGCGCGCTTCCTCCTCCTGGCGCATGAGGCGTTGTTTGAGTGAGAAGTTGACGGACGGATGTGTCAACAAGAGAAGGCCGGCAACGCCAAGAAAACTCACAATACCAAGCAGCAGTAGCGCCCGCGCAAGGTTGACGAAGCCCACCAGCGGTTCGTGGCTCCTCTGTGTGCTGGTATGCTGGGAATTGTCATTCACTGCTCTCCCTCCCATTTGTGAGCGTCCCCTCGATACAAATCGTGTGGTTAACTTCGCTCAGCCGCGGCGAGGTCCTCAGACGGAATCGGCGTCTCGGACTGGAAGCGGAGCGGCATCCCATCCCACGTCCGGCCCTCCAGTAGTCGCCCCGCCTTCTTCTTGTTGACACCGCCCCATTGCTTGAAGAAGAAGGGAACGCCGGCGGCTTCGCACTGGTCGCGGATGTCGAGCACCCATGCTTCATCCATCGGACGCGCGCCCGGCCCGGACTCCCCGCCAACGATCACCCAATCGATTCCCGACAGGTCGAGACCCGGCAGCGGCCCGAGCAGCGGCTCCAGCGAGAGGAAGCGGATCGCGGCGGGGACCTTGCGCAGGTGGTCGATTCGTTCCGCGTAGTGCGCGGTCTCGACGCTGACGCCCATCCAGACGTTGGGCGGCCATTCGATCTTGCTCCGCAGCATGAAGAGCCGCTCCGAGCGCTTGGTCAGGATTTGGAAGCGATGCCAGTGTGCTCGTTTCATTACGTCGAAGACGCGGCGGATGAACGCCAGCGGTACGTCCTTGTGGAAGAGGTCCGACATGGAGTTGACGAAGATCGTCTGAGGCTGCTTCCAGCGGAGCGGGAGCTCCAGCGCGTGCTCATGCACGGTCAGCGCAAAGCCATTGCGGTAGTTGGGCTGCCTCATTGCCTGGAGCCGCATGGCCATGCGCTCGGCGTAACAGAACTTGCATCCGGGGCTGACCTTGTCGCACCCCGTTATCGGATTCCAAGTGGACTCGGTCCACTCGATGGAGGATTTCATGCCCATTAGCGTATCCTCGGCCCTCTGAGAATGGCTTGCGCAATCTTCACTGCCAAGGTCGCAGCGTCTGGATTCGCCGTGGCAAAGCATAGCAGGTAAAGGGGGCAGTTCTTGGTATTGCTCAAAGCCAGGGGATTCTTCGCGACTCCGGGAAACACGCTCTGCAACCGCTCGACGAAGTAGCGACCAATCGCCTTGGCGTCCGCCGTCTTCACTGCCTTCTGCTCCGGGCCGAAGAAGGTCTGCTCGTTCTCGACATTGTAGAAGCGCGAGAACCAGCCCGTATCCCCGAACATGAGGTCCAAGCGATGCCGCCAGCCCTCGTCTATTAGCCCATCCCGACGGAGTAGTCGGTTTACTGCCACGCCCAAAGGGAAGAGGAGCCAGAGGTCTATGGCGCGCGTCTTGGCAATCGCCTTCATGGTCTCCCACTCCACCTGCATTCCGTATGGGTCCAAGAACAGGACGGCACGATGCTTCTTCCAAACGCGGTTGCGACACAAGTCTTGCAGGTAGGTGTTGGCCTCGGCCTGCACGATCACGATGTCGTTGGCCTTGGCGGGAAACTCGTCGCGTAGTCGTTGCAGCTCCGACGACCGGCAGCCCTGCTTCTCAATGAAGATGTACTTCTCGAAAGGCGGTTCCACCTCCAAGGCGACGTGGGCGGACCCTTCGACGAAATCACGAGCTTCCGTCTCCATCAGTTCAGGAAATAAGCGCTTGGCCTCGGCCTTTGCATCCTTCAGGGCTAGGTATCCCGTTCCGGCAAAGGCGTCTATGTATCCAAACTGGTAGTCCTTCTTGCGCATGATCTTGGTGTACGCCGTGAGGTATTGTCGCACGCGCTCCAGCTTCTCTTTGGTCCAATCGCCGCCAAACAAATGAAGTTGTCCCTGAGTCGGTACCATTGCCAGCTATCCCTCGCTCAATGCCGGTATGGAATCCCGGATCGCGTTCTTCACATTCGCCGGATCGTCCACTTCCAAAAACGCCCATCGTCCGAATCCGCCGTGGTTGTTGACGGCGGGGACCCAGAGCGCGCGGGCGGCGGCGACCTTCTCCGCTTTGTCCGGGCGCTTCTCACCCGTCACCTCGATAATCAGGTTGAGCGGCTCCGGCGCGCCGTCATTGATGCGGACGATGTAATCGGGCACGTAGTTCCTCGGCTCGCCGCTCGCGACGTAGGGAATCTTGAAGCCGAGGTTCTGGTTCTTCACGTAACAGACCACCTCGTCCATGTCCTCCAGCGAGCGCGCGACCTTCTGCTCCCAGTCCTTGGTATCGGCGGCCACGTGCGAGACGTGGCACTTGTCGGGGCGCGTCGAATACACCGGGCGCGTGGTGTCGAAGTCCACGTAGCGCGTGCTGCCTTCGGGATCATACGGAAACAGGATCGGCTTGAGCGTCTTCTCGCCCTGGTCGCCTTGCACGATGGCGTGATAGATGCGGTTGGCCGCGCCGTGGGCAAACTCCAGGAGCAGGAGCATCTGCGGGAAGCAGTTGTCCTTGCAGACGACGCATTCGGCCATCCAGTCCTTGGCGATGCGTAGCACTTGGGGGAAGAGCCAGGCTTTGACGCCGGCCTCCCACTTGTGCTCCGACTTATTCTCCGGCTGCACGACGCCGTCCCAGCGGAAGTACCGCTCCAGGACGAGCTTGGCCAGGAGAAAGGCGACCTCCTGCGGGCGGCGGGCCTTGAGCTCGTCCAGGGTGTGGATGGTGGTCTCGCCGACGATGGGGGCGTTCTCGACCTTGGTGGGTACGTCGTCGGTCGAGAGCGCCATGCGCGAATCGCGCGTGAACGTGGCGTGCAGCTCGGCGTCGTGGAAGTCGTAACGGTAGCCTTGCAGGCGCGGGAAGGTGATCTCGCAATCGATCCGCTCCGACAGGGCGCGCACGCGGGTAGGCGTGGGGCCGGGCGGCGGTTCCTTCTGCGCGCCGGCGCACGGGATGAAGGAGAAGGGCACACCGTAGATTTCGGCGTACTCCGGCTCCAGCTTGCCCTCGTCGTTGGCGGCGTAACTGATGCGCCGGAGCGCCCGCCCGACGACCTGCTCGCACAGGAGCTGCGTACCGAATGCGCGCACGCCCAGGATGTGCGTGACGGTATTGGCGTCCCAGCCTTCGGTCAGCATCGAGACGCTGACCACGCATCGGACCTGCTCACCCAACTTGCCGGGCTTGCCGACCGTGTTCATGACTTCGCGGAGCAGGTCTTCGCTGCCGATCTTCTCCACGTCCCGACCGGGAAAGCGGTCCAGGCGTACTCGCGCTTGAACTCGTCGATCTCGACGGCGGCGACCTTGCGGAACTCGTCGCTCATGGCCTCGCCGGAGTCCAGCTGCTCGGAGTCGATCAGGATGGTCTTGGGCCGCGCGGACCATGCGCCGTTCTCGACGTTGCTGAAGAGCTCCAGGTGGCCGGGGACGAGGACTGAGTCGCCGTCGGGGAGCGGCTTCTCCCAGCCAGAGACGTAGTCGAAGACCAGCTTCGACACGTTGGTGTTGTTGCAGACGACGATGAACACGGGCGGCGTGGAATGGGAGTTGTTGCCGTCACGGCTCGCCTGCCAGGCGGTAAAGCGCTTCTTGTAGTTGGCGTACAGGCTTTGAAGCGCGCTCTCCAGCTCCGCCGGCAGGACCGGCTCGCCGGCGACGGCTTCGGTCCCACGGCCTTTCTTGGGCAGCCCCTCGCGGATGCGATACCAGAGATCGCGATAGGTGGGCTGCTCGCCGATCATGGAGTCGTCGGCGACGGGCACGCGAGGGACCTTGACGATGCCGCTCTCGATGGCGTCGATCAGCGCGAAGTCCGAGACGACCCACGGGAAGAGCATGCCTTCCGGGTAGCCCGATCCGCGCAGAAAGAACGGGGTTGCCGACAGGTCGTACACCATGCGCACGCCGATCTTCCGCTTGACCGCCTCGATGCCGGAAATCCAGATGCGGGCGGCTTCTTCGCGCTTCTGAGCCTCTTTGCGATCCTCACCCTTGAGCACTTCTTCTGCGCCGTCCGGTTTGTGGCGGTAGCAGTGGTGGGCTTCGTCGTTGATGACGACGATGTTCTTCTTGTTGCCGAGATCGCGGCAGACGCGCCGGACCATCTCGTCGGGCGTCTCGGTGAAGGAGGGCGGTTTGGCATCCGTGCCCTGCATGACGGCCTTGCCCGTCTTGTTGAGGGAGACCTTCTCGCGCAGCTTGAAGGCATGGAAGTTGGTGATGAGCACCTTGGCTTGGAGGAGCTGCTGCATCAGGTCGGGCGGCGCGAGGTCCCACTTGCGGTAGTAGTTGTCCGGGTCGGACGGCAAGAGCACGCGCAGGCGGTCGCGGATGGTGATGCCGGGCGTGACGATGAGGAACGTATCCGAGAAGCGGGCGTCCTGCTTGTTGGCCTGCTTGTTGAGCGTGTGCCAGGCGATGAGCATGGCCATCACGGTGGTCTTGCCGCCGGCGGTGGCGATCTTGAGGGCCATGCGGAAGAGCTCGGGGTTGGCGTCGCGGTTGTAGTCCCGCAGCCGGTTGAGAATCCACACGTTCTGGTCGCGTTCG
This sequence comes from bacterium, assembly GCA_015075175.1. Classification (GTDB taxonomy): domain Bacteria; phylum Hinthialibacterota; class Hinthialibacteria; order H5-UNCL2; family H5-UNCL2; genus H5-UNCL2. Next base: position 92,342 of record JABTUV010000012.1, on the reverse strand, counting down.
GCGATCTCGGTCAGGTAGATGACGGTCTCGACCGCCTCCCGCTGGCAAAAGAAGAGCTTCCGCTCGCGGGTCGGGTCGTTCCAGTGCGCCAGGAGCTTGGCCGTGGTCGCCGTGACGCCACGGTAGCCGGCCCGCCGCCACAGGCCGACATGCGTGCGGATGCGATTGATGTCGTCGTTGGGCTTGAGGCGGTCCCTGGTCCAGTGCGTTTCCGGCAGCGCCATCTGGGTGTCGGCCTGGCCCTTCTTCTTGGGCGGCGGGACGGGGATGAAGTAGGCGCTCTCGCGGCGGCCATCGTCAATGTCGTCGGTGATCCCCTCGTCCGTGAAGCGGAAATGCCGGGACGGCTCCTCGAAGGGGGAGTTCAGGATGGGGTTTTCGATCACCACTTGCTTCACGGGCAAACCTCACTCAGACATCGACGCGGCGGTTCCCAACTTGGAACTCTAGCACGGTCCACTTAACAATGGTCTTCAGTCCGGTGTAGCAGGTCGTGGGTCAACGGCGGCAACCAGTATGACGGAAGTGCCGACCCCTTTCAAGCGACGCAATCGAAGGTCATCGTGTCACAAGCCGGAGAGAGTGTCACGATGCCACGCCAGGACGGTCGCCGTGGTTCGCTTCGTAGCCGCCCAAGGGGGCCTTACATCGTGGCTTTTCCGGGCTTCCCGGCGCGTTGTAGTGGCGTCGGGGACCGTCCTCGGAGCTTCAGCTCGCAGGCCGACCTTCCGAGTGAGCGCAAGCATCACTTCTGTCAATAGTGGCATTACTCTGCCAGAATGTCATGGTGACATTCGTGGCCCCCGGCGTAGTGGGCGAAAGCTGAGGCTGCGTTGCACGGCGGGTCGTTCCGATTGCACTTGCCCGTGCCGGCGAACTCCTGCTCCAGCGCCTCGAGCGCCAAGAGGTTATCGCCGAAGATGAGCCGGTTGTCGAAGATATCCTTATCCGAAACTCGCCGCGCCGCATGATACGACAACTCCGGGTCCTCAAGCAAAACCCGAGGCTCCAGCTTCGCCCGGTTCTCCTTGCCGATCCAAGTGAGTTCAAGGCGGGTTTTCCGTTCGCTCATTTCGATCTCTTCTCCGGGACTGCAAAACCGGTCTTGCCGATGCGTTTGGGTTCGGGCGCTTCCGCCAATTGGCGTAGCGCGCGCAGAATGCCGGCCAGATGGGTGTCGTGTTGCCCGACGCGCTGTTCGACCTGGCGAAGGCGTCGGGCGAGTTCTTCGTAACGCCCCGCCGCCTCCCGCAGGCGCACGAAGGTGCGCACCACGTGGACGCTCATTTCCACCGCCCGCCGGGAGTTGAGCACGTTCGCGGCCATGATCGTCTCGTGCTCCGTGAAGGCCCAGGGCAGGTAGCGCGGATCGCGGTGCTTTTGGGAATCGGTCACAAATTGCGACCGGTTCGGAGCGGTCGCAATTTGTGACCGGTTCGCGGGTTCCGCCTCCAAGCTCAGCCGCAGGACCGCATCGTGCTCCTCGCGGGTGAGCCGGAACCTGAAGTCCTCCGGAAAGCGGTCGGCGTTGCGCTTGACCTGCTCATTGAGGCGCTTGGTCGGCACCCCGTAGAGCGCGGCCAGTTCGGCGTCAAGGATGACCTTCACTCCTCGAACCACGAGAATGACCCGCTCAATCCGGGCTTGCGGCACGACAGCGGTGTCCACCTTGCGCGTCATGCTACCTCCAAGTCCATGCGACCAAACGCCCGAACATCCAGCCGGTCAAAGTAAGCGCGGCTGTCGTGCAGCCGCGTCACTCGCACCACGAGCCGCTCGGTCTTGGGGGTCGCGCCCACCCAGGTCTGACCGGCGGCGGGTCGCACGTCAGCACTCGCACGGGCAGTCCTTGTGGTGCACCTCGCAGTCGATCACGGCGACGTTGCCGTCCATTTGCTTGATCGGGCCGTAATGAGGGTCGCCTGCCAAGGTACGCCAGCGGATGTAGTCGCCCGCCTTGATGGTCAACTCCCCCGCGTCGTCCCGAAAGCGGGTCGCGTACTGTGTGTCAGCTCCCCGCGTCTCGATGACGCTATCCAGCTCCATAATCCAGCTCTTGAACTCGTGGATGGACTCGGGGATGTAGCGGATACGCGCAACGTACTCGGACTCGCCCCGCGCGCGGATGTCCGTAATCCCAAGCCGCCCCACGGACGTGAAGCGCGCCCCGGCGCGCTTATTCACCGCGCTCCGGTTCTTGCGCCACCGCCACTCGGTGTAGTACTTGGGCATGTTGGACGTGGTGATCCGGTCGCCGATCTTCTTGAAGCGACCGTCCCCGTAAACCCAGAAACCCTCCTTGTCCGGCGTGCCCCAGAAGATGTTATCAGGGTCGCCGGAGGTCTTGTGGGACGTGAAGTGCCGGGCCAGCTTCAGGGCCTCCTCACGGGACACGTTCGGGAGGAAGAAGCTGTACTCTCTGTCCACGTCCGGCGCACCCTTCTCCCGGTAAGCCCCCATTACCTTGATGAAGCTCTTCTTGAAGATGGAACGGATTTCGCTCGCGGCCCACTGGCGCATCTGGTTGTTCGCCGCAGTGTTCGCAATGGCCGCCTGTTCCTTCTCGGCGGGGGTAGCGTCCTTCGAGACCGTAATCCGGTCTCCACGCTGCGCGGACACGATGGCGAACGGCTGAGAACCCATGTGCGAGAAAATCCGCGACAGGCTGGCCTCGTTCAGCTCCGCCGTCGTGAGCTGTGCGCACATCTGGTCGTCGTCCAAGAATAACATGTTCACGTCCTCCGGGTTCTGGCGGTAGTAGCGCAACCGGACGGCGGTTTGCGCCTCGCTCCGGCTCGACTCCGCCAAGAATGCCACCATGTCCTTGTCGAATGACACCGCGTCATTACGCCGACAGGTTGATCCTCCGAAACACGTTCGGGTTGATGACCTTGGTGGCGTTGCGGGTGGCGAACCCACGACGGCTCACAAAGCCTTCCAGCGTGATTTGATCAGTGGTGTAGAGCTGGTGTTGGGGAGCCAGCACAAAGCCCGCGTCCCACGGTTCGGTTCCCTTCCAGCCCATCAGCAAGTTGCCATAGGCCGAGACCCCCGGCAGGGCGGACAGGTACAGCCACTTGTACACCCGGAACTTGCCCATCAAGAGTCCGATGTAGTGGAGACCCATCGCGTACTCCGGCCTCGGAGCCGCCTGGAACATGGTGCCCGGAAGGGACTCGATCACGTTCGCCGCACCCTGGTCCACGATGATCCAGTTGCCATACGCAATGCGCGTGGCGAATTGGATGGCGTTGGAGGCGACGTTCAAGTTGTAGATGAAGTCCGCGAAGTGAGCCTGCTGGTTGTAGGCCACTCCCGAACCGGGGGTGATGGAGAAGGTGGAGGCCACGGTCGCGTAAACCCACATCTCCGCGATGCACTGGGCGGCGATGCCCTGAATGATGGTCGGTTCGAGGGAGAATCCCCACTCGGCCATCACGTCGTCGGCAGCCTCACGGCTGTAGCGCAGCTTGATGGCGCGGCGCTCGGTCTCCACGGTGCTCGTGGTGATCTGAACGTCCACTTCGGGGATGTCCGAGGAACCCTCCAGATTGACCCGATAGGTGGCCGTGGCCGATGCGGACGCGAACGCATCGCCCGTGATGGTGATGGAGAACGCGCCCGTCATGCAGTTGATGGCCGACGCCGCGACGGTGAGGGCCGCGCCGGTGTCGGTGCGCCGCGCGGTCTGCCCGCCCTGCCCGTTGTCTTGCAGGGTGCCCGCCACGCTCGAAGAGGCGGTCGAGAGGTCGAACGTGACCGCGATAGAGACCGTACCCGGACGGATGCCCCCGCCCGAGTGCACCGCCAGGGCGCCGGACGCGGAGGTTCCCGCCGTGTTGAGGGTCAGGGTCACGGCCTCGTTGGGGATCACTTCATTGGAGAAGTTGTAGTTGCCCGACTGCTTGCCCGTCAGGGCCGTAACCGTGACCGCGCTTCGGATTACCGCCGATTCAGCCGGCGCTCTCATCGAAGTACTCCGTATCCGCCTCCGCCAGATTCTGGCCGAATCGCTGAATCGCTTCGACGCTTGTGTATAGTCGTCCGCCCCGACGCTCATGTTCGAGGCGGACTCTTTCACCGTTGTGTGCGCAGACCCCGCGCCTCGCCCACCTCCAGAGCATCTGGTACGAGTAGTGCGGCTGGTGGCGGTTTAGGCCAGTGTTTAGGATATTCGTGAGATCTTGAAAAACGAGCTTGCGCTCGGTTTCGAAAGGGTCATGGATATCCATGAAGAACTACTCCTCAGTCGGTATTTGGAGTGGCGTCGGGTGGCTAGGTGCCCGAGCCGTCTTCATGAATGCTGTCCGGGTTTGGACAGCGTGGAATCATGCAGGAATCACTCCCGAGCTTCGTCTAATTGCAAAGCGACTATCGGGAGAGAACATCGAACTGAAAAACCTTTCACCTCCTCTCTGAGTTTGGGCCAGGTGGCCCTTGCGATCTTTTCGGCCAAAATTCTCAGCTCGTAGGAAGTATTGTGCCATTAACTGTGTTTTGCGTCTATCGAAATCTTCAAGTAAACAAATCGTGTCTGCGACGGTTGCGCTTGGGTCCGACCGGACCCAGGAGCGGGAAGTGGCGACAGACTTCTCGACACCACCTCGTACCGCTCGCGCGAACGCAAGGAGTGCGCGCAGAACTGTTCACCCAAGAAGCTCGGAACTTCCCCGCCCTATCCCACCTTCGCGATGATCTTCTTCGCCTTCTCTCTGTCCCGCTCCGCGTAAATCTGGGTCGCATCGAGTTTCTTGTGCCCCAGGATGGTCTGTGCGGCTTCGATTCCGTACTCCGTCGCGAGCAAGGTAGCGGCGTTGTGCCTGAGTTGGTATGGGAACCAGCGGTGCGCCGCCCTCCAGGCGGCAAGCCCCTCTTCGTCCAAGTGCTCGGGAGGCGGAAAGGCTGCATCGCACGCGCGAGGGATTGCCCGGTAGAAGGATCGTGCATCGTATCTGTCCCGCACTCTTCTGCCTGTCTCGTTGACGTTCGGTTTCTGGTCGGCGCGTCGGTGCGTAGGAGACAGGGTGTGGCGTTCGGCTTCGGCCTCTCGTGGACTGAAGAGGAAGGCCTCCGCAGGTCGCAGGAGAAACTCCTTGAGGACGGCCTGCGCATTGGTCCCCAAGTAGATCACACGGTCCTGACCACGGTGGGCGTTTTTGCGCGTTCGGGGGCGGTATTGCCAGACGGACTCACTGCGGTCGATGTCGCACGGCCGCAAAGAGAGTAGTTCCGAAGGACGCGCGCCGGTGAGTAGCAAGAAATCGATCTGCGCCGCGACCTGCCGTGAGACGTGCTTCTTCGTCGCTTCGACGAGCTCGTTTGCCACGGGCGCGACCTTCTTTGGTTCGCGGACTTGGCAGCGCCCGGTTCGAAGCCCATCGAGAGCATGCAGTCCGTGCCAGACCGCTGGCGGTATCAGCTCGTTCTCGGTCGCCCACTTGAACATCCGCTTCACGCGACCCACCTTCTGGTTGACGTAAGTGCGGTTCCACCCACGAGCGATCATTGCTTCACGGACGGCCTTCAGTTTCAGCGGCCCGAACTGCTCCGCTGGCAGGTCCGCGTACAGCTCTCGGACCGGCTTCAAGGCGTACTGGACCGCCTGCGCCTCTTGGAGCACGGTCCCGTCCGCTTGCCGGTAGTGCTCCCGGCAGAACTGCTGGTACCTGGCGATGAGGTCCAGCACCAGGAGTCGGCGCTTGCCGCAATGATCGTGAGCACCGACCGACCACTCCGCGATGAAGCGGCGGTAGTTCTCGTTCGCTTGCTTGGTGCCAAACTTGCCCGGATAGACGCGGCGTCTGCTGTCCAGGTTGACGTGTGCCCGTCCGCTGGGTTTGTGGTGGCAGAGAGGGGGAGCTGATGTCCGTGGCGTTTGCATGCGCATGGGCGAAACCTCCATTCTCAGGTCAATTGACCTGACGGTTACAACCCACGGCAAAAGCCGGTCACCTAAGTGGTTGGTTTTCGAAGACTTATGGAGCAGGAGACGGGACTCGAACCCGCGACAACCACGTTGGCAACGTGGAGCTCTACCAACTGAGCTACTCCTGCACCCGTGGCTGCATCTCTATCACTCCAAACCGCGTCCTGTCAAGCCCTTCCAAGTCGGTCTCCCGCCACCATCGCCTTGACACTACCCCGCCCCTTTGCTACAAGTACCCAGCCGCAATTAACTTACGACGACTCTTGAGGTTCTGTCGGTTCGTCGATGAAGACTTCTTACCTTTGGCTATCCCAGCTGACCGGCGTCTCCCTGCCCCCCTCCGAACTGGCTACCCACTTCACCATGACCGGCCTGGAAGTCGAAGCCATCCACCCCCAGGGCGCCGGCCTGGAGGCCTTCGTCGTCGGCCGCATTCTCGAATGCAACAAGGTCCCCGACAGCGACCATCTCACCTTCTGCAAGGTGGATACCGGCGAGGCGGTATGGGAAGTCATCTGCGGCGCCCCCAACCACAAAGCGGGCGACAAAATCTGCTTCATCCGGCCGGGCGCCAGCCTGCCCGATGGGACCAAAATCAAGAAGACCAAGATCCGCGGCTTCTTTTCCCACGGCATGATCTGCTCCGACAAGGAGATGGGCGTCTCGGAAGAAGCACAGGGCGTGCGCATCCTCCCGCAAGAGGCGAAAGTCGGCGAGCCGGTCGCGGCCTATCTTGGGATGAATGACACGCTCTTTGAAATCAACGTCACCCCCAACCGACCCGACCTCCTGTCGCACGTGGGCTTGGCGCGGGAGTTGCGCTTCTCGCTGGCCGTGGCTGTGGCTTTTCCCCCAGCCGAAGTCGTTGAGGACGAGAAGCCCGCGTCCAGCGCCTATCGCGTGCGCGTGGATGCGCCCGACCGCTGCCCGCGTTACATGGCGCGCGTGATCGAAAACGTCGCCATCGGCCCCTCGCCCGACTGGGTGCAACGCCGCCTGGAGAGCCTGGGCATCCGCAGCATCAACAACGTGGTCGATGCCACCAACTACGTGCTCCTGGAATACGGCCATCCCCTGCACGCCTTCGATTTGGACCTCCTAGCCGGCGACAGCATCATCGTGCGGCGGGCGGGTGACGGCGAGAGCATGGTCACCCTGGACGGTGTGACGAGAACGCTTTGTAGCGACGACCTCGTGATCGCCGACGCCGCCGGCCCGGTGGCACTCGCCGGCGTGATGGGCGGAGAGCGCAGCGAAGTACGCCCGCACACCCGTCGCATCCTGCTGGAAAGCGCCTGGTTCGAGCCGACGGGCGTGCGTCGCACCAGTCGCCGCGTGGGACTCTCCAGTGAGTCCTCCTATCGCTTCGAGCGGGGAACGGACTTCGAGAACGTGCCGGTGGCCTTGGACCGCTGCGCCCGCCTGATCGCCGAGTGGGCGGGCGGGAAGGTCCTGGCCGGCAGGCTGGACGATACCGCTCCAGCGGAGTCGCGCAGCCCCGAGACCCGTTCCCGCCGCGTGGAACTGCGCGTCTCCCGGCTCGAGCATCTCCTGGGCGCGCGCATCCCCCGGGAAGACCTCCTCGCCATCCTGCGGCGCCTGCCCGACGACCTCGTCCGCCATCCGGTCGAGCCGCATCCCACCGACGAGGACCGCATCTCCGTCAGCGTACCCACCGCGCGCGTCGATCTCTTCCGCGAGGTGGACCTGATCGAGGAGGTCGCGCGCGTTTACGGCTACGACCGCGTGCCCAGTACCGTGCCCCCGTCTACCGCCGCCAGTCGGATTCCGGCCACGAGCTACGGATTCGAGCGGCGCGTGAAGCGGTTTTTCGCCGAGTGCGGGCTTTCGGAGGTTGTCACCTTCAGTTTCATCGGCGAGCGGGACTTTGACAGGCTGGGCGCGCCCGCCGACAGCGACCTGCGCAAGACGGTGGAGCTGGCCAATCCCCTCAGCGAGGACCTGTCGAAGATGCGCACATCGCTCCTGCCCAGCCTGTGGCAGGTAGTCCTTAACAACCAGCGGCAAGACGTGGCCGACCTGGCCGTCTTCGAGCTGGCGCGCGTGTACTTGCCCGCCGCCGGACCCGATGCCCTGCACTGCGAAAAACGGGTGGTGGCGGCGATGTTGTGGGGCGCGGTCGAGCGCCACTGGGCGCTGCCGGAACGACACTGGGACTACTTTGATGCCAAGGGCCTGGTGGAGGCGCTGGGCGAGCGCTTTCGCCTTCCCGCACTGAGTTTCTGCGAGGAGAGTCGCCCTTATCTCTTCCCCGGCCGCAGCGCCGCCGTCACCTGCGGCGGCGAGCTCCTGGGCGTGGTCGGCGAACTGCATCCCGCGGTGGTCGAACGAGGCGACCTGTCGGGGGTGGTAGCCGTCCTGGAACTGGACGTGGACCGCATCCAGGCGCTGGCGGGAAGCGGCGCCCGGAGTTATGCTGCCCCCTCGGGACTGCCGGCGGTGCGACGCGATCTGGCGCTGGTCGCACCCGAGGGCGTGCCCAGCGACGCCATCGCCTCCATCATCGCCGAGGGGGCGGGCGCGCTCCTGGAAGAGATGGCCCTCTTTGACGAATACCGCGGCGCCCAGGTCCAGCCCGGCTGCCGCAGCCTGGCCTATCGCCTTGTCCTGCGCGCCGCCGGCGAGACCTTGACGGACGAAAAGGCCAACGCCGTGGTCGGCAGGATCGCGCGGCGGCTGGAGCGGGACCTCGGCGTCCATCTTCGCCAGGCGTAAGGGAGGCATCATGCAGGACAATCCGGCGAGCGCGCTGATGAACACCATCAGCGAGTTGGAATCCCGGCTGGCCGCCATGCAGAGGCGCATCGCGGCGCTGGAAGAGGAGCGCGGCGCCCTCTACGATCAGAACCAGGCCATGAAGCGCGACCTGGACGACTTCCGCGAGCGCGTCCAGAGCCTCATCGCCCGCATCGAGGACTTGGAAAACCGCCAGTCCTCCTGCGGTCATGTTCTGAAACCTCTCCCGGGGAGAGGGCAGGGTCAGAAACCCTCTCCCTGAGGGAGACGGCAGGTGTGAAACCCTCCCGGGGAGACGGCAGGTGAGGGAGGCGCGCAACTGATTTTGGGCGATAACCATCAACGTCACCATCATGGGCGTGCCCTATACCCTGAAGGCGGGGATGATCCGCACTACGTCACCCGCCTCGGCGAGATACGTGGACCGGATGATGACCGAGCCGTTCGGCCAGCGCGCCCAATCTCGCAGATGCAGGTCGCCGTCCCGACCGCGCTCAATCTGGCCGATCTCCTGCAGGCGCGGGAGCCAACCGGGTGATCGAACGCGCCAACGCGCGCCTGGTGCGCATCCTGGACCAGTTGGAGACGCCCGCCGCCGCATGGTCTCACCTGGCGCGCGCCTTCCTTCTCGCACTCGTTTTCCTCCTCGCTCCGCTCTCCCATGCCGTCCATCCGGCCACCCGCACGCTGGTCATTCTCCACACCAACGACACGCACGCGCACACCCTGCCCGACGGCCGCGGCGTGGGCGGCTATGCGGCGATTTCCGGCTACCTGAAAGGCGTCAAGGCGCAGCGGAGCGACGTGTTGGTCCTGGACGCGGGCGACATGATCACCGGCACGCCCGTCTCCACACTCTACGAAGGGATGCCCGTCTTCGACATCCTCAACACCCTGCCCATCGACTGCGCGGTCCTGGGCAACCACGAATTCGACCACGGCTGGCAGAAGATCGCGGGCTTCCGGCGGCTGGCCCGCTTTCCCATCCTGTGCGCCAACGTCTTTTCGCCCACGGGTGAACTCCTGGGCGACGCGCCCACATTCTTCACCACGGTCAACGGCATTCGCATCGGCGTCATCGGAGTGACCGCGCCGGACCTTTACGCCATCACCGCCACGCGCGGCCACCAGGGACTCACCGTCCAGGACCAAGTAGTCGCCGTGCGACGCCACCTGCCGGACGTACGGCAACGAGCCGATCTTGTGATCGTCCTGTCGCATTGCGGCGTGGGCCAGGACCTGCGATTGGCGCGCGAGGTTCCCGACATCGACGTCATCGTGGGCGGCCACAGCCACACGCAACTCGACCAGCCTGAGCTGGTGGGAAAGACCATCGTCGTGCAGGCCAAATGCTACAGCGAGTACGTGGGACGGCTGGACCTGGTGGTGGATGTGCCCGGCCGTCGCGTGGCGGAGTACGGCGGGCGATTGGTCCGCATGGACGGCCGCATCGGCCCGCCCGATCCGACGACCGCGGCGGTCGTGGAGAAGTACGAGCGCGACCTCCGCCGGACGCTGGACGCCGTCGTCGGGCGGACCGACGCCGCGCTGGACAAGGCGGCGCTGGTGCGGGCGTTCGAGGCGATTTTTGCGCAGAAGTACGACGCGGACTTCGGCCACTATCAACCCGGCGGCAACCGAGCGACGCTCTCGCCCGGGCGGATCACGAAACGCAACGTGTACGAGATGCTGCCGTTCGACAACGCCATGGTCGTGGTTGAAGTCACGGCGGAGCAGTTGGCGACGCTTTTCAACAAACAGGCGCCGGAAGGAAAGAGGGGGCCGTTCCGCGTGGCCACGGTCGACTTCTACGCCGACCGGATGGTGGAATCCGGCCGGCTGGCGGAAGAGCAGGTGACGCGCTACCCGGCGCAGGCGCGCGCCGTCGTCCTGGAGCACGTGCAACGCACCGGCGGCCTCGCACCGTAACCCCGCGGTAGCGCCGGCGTCCCGCCGGCTTGCGTGAGGGGCGTCTCGCCCCCACGCTTCGCATCACGCGCACCCTGTCGCCGAGGCGTGTGGGCCGGATGCCCACACGCCAGCCGGCAGGATGCCGGCGCTACCGCGGTTTCAGAATTCCACTTTCTCGATATCGTACACGCGGCCGTTGACGGAGAGGAGCACGCCCGTGGGACGACCGCCGAACCAGTTCATCCCCGCCGTGCCCGGATTGAGAATGCGCACCCCGCCGACCGTCTCGTCGCTGTATACGTGGCTGTGGCCGCACACGATCAGATGCGGCCGATGCACGCGAAAATGCACCACCATCTCCACTCTGGCGCGGTCTACCGAAGAGGTGGCCGTGGGTCAGGCGATGCGAATGCCGTGGATCAGGCGACGTCATGGTCCGGCGTACGTCCGGGCAGGGCGTCGTCGTTGTTGCCGCGCACGACCCGCACCGGGGCGACCGCTGCGATCCGCGTCAATACCGCGGGCGTCATCACGTCGCCGCCGTGCAGGATCAGACCAACCCCGCGAACATCTGCGCCAGGCGGGCAGGTACGTGGTTATGCGTGTCGGACAGGATGCCGAGTTTGAAAGTCATGCGCATCCATCCGGTGGGCGAGGGAGAACGAACGGCTCGCGGGCGACAAGAGGCGCTGCAACGGCGCGTCCAGGTTGGCGAGGATCCACTTGCGGCGTTGCGTGCGAGGCATCGCCGCGAGCGCCGCCACGCCGGCCCCAGATCACGGTCCCCTGCGAGGAAGAGGCCGTCCAAGAGAGCGTCGAACGGACTGGTTTCGGTCAGGCGAATCCGGGAATCGCCTCGCCAGGCGCGGCGCATGGCGGCCAGGTTCGCCTTGACCTGGCTCAGGGGCGCCATGGGCGCCTCCGACCACGGCGTCTGCGGCTTGGGCACGAACGGCGACACGCCCACCGTCACGATTCCGCGCCCGCCGCCGGCCGACGTGAATACCCGCCGGATGTCGCGCACCAGTTGGATCAACTTGTCGTTCTCCTCCGGCGGGGCGCCGGGAATGCCGGTGATAAAATAGCACTTGAGCCCGGTTGCGCCCGCGCGGCCGATGCGCTCGGCGGTCTCCAGGATCATGGCGTCGCTCGCTGTCTTTCCCAGCACTTCCCAGCGGGTGCGTTCATCGCCGGCTTCGGGCGCGATGGTGAGGGTCTTCTGCCCCCCTCGCACCAGGATGTCGGCCATCGCCTGGCTGACGTTGTTGAGCCGCAGCGAAGAACACGACACGCCCTGGCCGCGCGCGACCAAGCCCTCGCACATCTCGACAAACCGGGGATGGGTGGAAACGCCCGCGCCGATCAATCCCACCTGCCGCACCTCGGGCCGCTCGGCCATCTGCCAGACCGCCTCGATGGGGCGATGCCGCAGCGACTCGTGGATGTACTTGGCCAGGCAGAAGCGGCACAGGTAGGGGCATCCGCGCGTGCTCTCGATCAACATGCGGTCGGCGAACTCCGTGTCGGGCGACAGGATGCCCGAGCAGACTTCGTAACGGGCGAAGTCGGGGACCACGCGCGGAGCCACGCGGATGGGGCCGCCGGCGTCGTGCAACTCGGGAATGAAGAGGCCCGGCTCGCCCGCCAGCGCCGCCAGGCGCGCCGGTCGGCTGCAATGCTCCAGGAGGGCTTCAACCGCGACCGGCAGGCTCTCTTCGCCGTCGCCGATGAAGAAGAGATCAAAAAAGTCGGCCAACGGCAGCGGATTGGTGGTGATGGCGACGCCGCCCGCGACTACCAGCGGCCGGCCGGCCCGTTCGCGCGCCGACAGGGAGATGCCCGCCCGTAGCAAGAGCTCCAGCATGGCGGGGAAGTCCAGCGCATACGAGACGGAGAAGGCGAGCAGGTCGAAGTCGCCCAGCGGACGTTGGCTTTCAAATGAGACGGGGCGTCCCGACGGGGCGTAGAACGCGCGCTCGCATTCCACGTCCGGCAGCGAGTTGAAATAGCGGTAGATGAACTGGAATCCCAGGTTGGACATGGCGGTGGAGTAGGGTTGAGGAAACACCAATGCCACGTGCAGGCGCCCGCCCGGCGAGCGGGGAAATAGCCGCGTCTCCCGCGCCAGGAGCAGATTCCGGTCGGGATGATACGACGTGGACCGGTCCATGCCGGTAGGCTGCGACGCTCGCGCGGCTTTCATGCGGCTCCTTTCCGGCTTCAGCTTACGGACCCGCCGGAGCTCCTGTCAAGACGCATCTCTCAAGGTGACAGTCGCCCATTTTCCACGCAATTCCTGCTCAATATGCGAAAACCCCCCGTGGAAAATCGGCCCCCGTCCCTTCTCGCACACTCCCCCCAACCCCCCTTGTTAAGGGGGGAGCCAAGGCCGCATAGCGGTAGTCGTCAGCATCAAAGCCGCCCTTCGACTTCGCGCGTGGCGCTTCGCTCAGGGCTTTCGGTTCTGGTTTGTGCGGCGGCTCAGCCCTGTCGGTTCTCTTTATGGCTGCGGCTTGCGCGGGGCGGGGAAAGTCGAGATCACAACCCGGCGGTCGCGATCTCGGTGACGCTCTGGCCGGGAGTGTCCGTGTAACGCGCGTGAATCTGCATGATCTGGTCCTGGGAATCGAAGAACGCCTCGACCAGCCGGGGATCGAAATGGCGGCCGTCCTCCTCGCGGATGATGGAAATCACCTTGTCGAGCGAGAATGCCGGCTTGTAGCAGCGCGGGCTGGCCAACGCATCGAACACGTCGGCCAGCGCCACGATGCGGCCCTCGATGGGAATGGCCTCACCCGCCAGCTTGCGGGGATAACCCGTGCCGTTCCATTTCTCATGGTGCGAGCGGGCGATGCGCTCCGAGTAGGCGATCACCTCGGACTTGGGATTGGCCAGAATCTCGCCGCCGTAGACGGTGTGGCGCTCCATCTCGGCGCGCTCCTCGGGGTCCAATTTGCCGGGCTTGAGCAGAATCGCGTCGGGAATGCGCAGCTTGCCCACGTCGTGCATGGGACTGGCGTAACGGATCAGCTCGACTTCCTCCGGACTCATGCCGATGCGCGCCGCCAGGATGCCCGAGTACTCCGACACGCGCTTGATGTGCGCGCCGGTATCGTGATCCTTGTACTCGGCAGCGACCGCCAGACGGTAGATGGTCTCGTAGTGCGCGTCCTTGATGGCCCGGTTCAACTGCGCGTTGGACACGGCGACCGCCGCCTGGCTGGCCAGGCACAGGAGAAACTCCTCATATTGCGGGTCGAAGGGAATCGGTTCGCCCCGCCCGTTCATGGCGTTGATGAGCTGCAAGACGCCTACCACCCGGCCCTGCGGCTCGGTCATGGGAATCACCAGCATCGAGCGGGTACGATAGTTGTTCTTTTCGTCGAAGCTGCGGTTGGGCTGATAGGGGGCGTCCGGCGGAATGGCATAGGCGTCGGGGATGTTGAGCAGCTTGCCGGTAATCGCCACGTAGCCGGCCAGGCTCTGGCGCGAGAGCGGCAGCTTGAAGGGCTTGAAGGCGCGCTCATCCGCCTGCGCGCCCTCGCGCAGGCGCAGCGTGGTGCACTGGCTGACGCGAAACTCCAGATGATCATCCTCCACGATGTACAGGCTCCCCCGTCCGCGTCGCAGAATTGCGCGCCTGACACGATCATGTCCAACAAGAGGTCCAGATCGTGCACGCTGGTGAGCATGATCCCGATGTTGATCAGCCGCCGCAACTGCGAAAAGGCGTCCATCACCAGAACCTGCTTTCACGCTCCGCCGCCTCAGTCACTTCCAGTCCAAGGGCGCGACGTACCCGCCCGCCATAACGTCCTGATATTAAACCCAATCGCGCCATATTTCCACGGAGAAAGCCCGTCGCGATGGCACGCTATCGGGAGCGGTCCAGCAGTTCCAGCAGGAGGTCCTCGGCGTTGTCCTGGGACGGCAGGCGCCGCCAGGCGCGCCGGTACTCGGCTTCCCCCAGTCCCAGGGACGCCCAGTAGAGAAAAGGCGCGCGCTGCCGTCGATAGGCAGTAATCTGCGGCTTCGTCCAGGCGTCGGGTTCCAGAAGATAGGGCGTCAGGTAGCGCACCGCCGCGGCCATGCCCGCGCCCTCCGCCGTCTGAAAGCCCCACAGGTCGATGCCTTCCACCTCGGCCATGCGGCAGACCGTCGCCAGCGCATCCAGGTTGAACACGCTGTACGAGAGCGACCGCGTGCGCGCCTCTTCAAACGGACACCGTCCATCCGGCTGGACCTGGACGGGAATGAGGCGCCGCCGATACCAGTCGAATCCCATCTGCATCGTCGAGACGTCCCCCACCAACGCGGCATAGGCGACTACCTGCGCCGTCCACCAACTGCCGTGGTTGTTCCGCTCGTTCTTTTCATCCCGTCCGTTCCGGCTGGTCGTCAGCCAATCCAGGTAACGGCGAAACCACTCGCGGGCGGCGGCCTCTTCCGCGTCGGGCCAGTGGGGAGTATGAGAAAGAAACGCCATGCCGACGGCCGCGTCGATGAGGCAACGCGAGTCGATGATGCCGATGCCGCGTCCGTCGCTGCGACCGGGGATGGCCTGGGCGTAGTTGAGGTGCGGGTTCATGCGCGTCGTCGGATCCAGAAACCAGACGCGGATGACTTCCGCCGCGCGCCGCGCCGCGGTGGCGTCGTCCAAGAGATACGCCGCCAGGCCGAGTGTGAGCACGGCGTCGCTCATGGCGGACATGGCCTTGCCGTGCCCGTCGAATCGCTGCGGATTGACCTGCCCGTCGCGCCGGAGGTAGGGACCGCCGGGACGGCTGGGGTCCGGCCACCAGTAGGGGCCTTCGCTGTAGTAGTCGTGGGGATCGCCGCTCCGGGCTTTGGAGGGAACGAAGGTCACGCTCCAAGGGCCCCGGCCGAGCGCGCGCTCGGCGGCCTGGCGCAGACGCGAGAGCGCCGGCGCCAACGCCGCCTCGCCCCGCCGCGCCGCCGCCTGCAACGCCGCGGCCTCGGTCGAGGAGAGAAGGATGAAACCGCAAGGCTGCGCGGCCTCGACCGGCTGTTCCCTGGCCCAAACCAGTGCAAGACCACAACACAACCAGAAACGTGGCCAGCGCTGGTTCCTACTCATGGACAAACCCCTTTCGTCGTTGATGAAGCCGTTCCGCTGTCGGGAAACCAGTTACGCAGAACCGCGCAAAGCTTCTGAAAAGCCGGGTCGCTGCACCGGCGGAATGACACGCGTTGGGCTAGGTCCTCAAAAATGGCCGCTGACGGCCTCTTATCCACTTGACGCAGTGCCCAAAGCAACGCTTCCTTGGGTTGGGAGGGCTTCGGCCCGTCGGGATCCCAAAGGCCTTGCGCCTGCAACTGCCGGCGCAGATTCCCGGTCGGCGGATCCCAACCCAGGCACGCCTCAACCTCGGGTGAGTCACTCCAAACCCAGATTTCCAGTTCGGGATCCAACACGACCACGGCGGATCGATCCCGCCAACCCGTTTCGGCAAGATTCCGCTCCACCATCTGCTCCAGCTCTACGCGCGCAAGCTCCTCGCGCCCGCAACCGCGGCGGTCGAACACGATCAAGGCATGGCCCGCTCGGCGCGATTGGGCCGCAAGGAAGAGATGCGCCTCACGGAGGCATCCGGAATCGTGCGAGGGATGGCGGTAGAACCCGCAACGCGGCTTGGCGATCCTCAAGGAATCGCAGCGACAGAGAATCCCCTTGAGTGCGGCCTCAATCTGCCCGTCGGCGGTCAAGACGATCAGGTCGATCGCGTAACTCACCCCAGCACTCCGCCGGCAAACAGAACTCCCAGGCTCGTTTCGCGGCGCCAGTCGCGCAGCGCGGGATGCTCGTTCCCGCGCACCACGTCCACGACGCCGCTCTCGGTCCTGGAAAAACACAGAATCTGCGACGGTTCAGCCATGCTCAGAATAACCGGTGAATGGGTCGCCAGAAGAACCTGCGCATCGTAGACGGCGGAGAGCGACTGCAGCATGGTCTCGACGGCGCGCGGATGAATGCCGTTCTCCGGCTCTTCGATCAGGAACACGCCTTCAAGGTTCTTCAGATAGGCGGGCAGCGTGAGTGCCAGGAGACGCAGCGTACCGTCTGAAACGGCCCAGGACGGCACGGCCAGCTCCCGCCCGTAGCGAAGCACCAGATAGCGGCTGCGGTCCTCGGCCCTCTCCTCGGTATCGATGTCGCTCACCTCGGGCAGCGCCGTCTGAACGTGGCGGACCCACTCGTGAAATCGGACCGGATCGTCGTGACGCAGCTTGTGGACGACCCAGGGCAGATTGGAACCATCGGGGCGAAACTGGCGCGGTTGTCCCGGGCGGCTGGGGCGGCGCATCAGCTCGCTATTCAAAGTAAGGCGCTGCACGCCGTCCAAGAGCATCGCCTTCAGCCAGGTGGAGACGGGAAACTTCGATTCATCGTCCGGCAGGTTCCCGAGCGCGGATTTCAGCGGGCCCAGCTTGAAGGCGTGGTCCCAGCCCCTTCCCGTTTCGTCGTAGAAGTTGTCGTTGCTGCCGGGTACTTTATTCACCACGGTCTTGGTGTTCTTGGCAACCTTGGTAGTCAGGATGGTCTCGGGCTGCTCTCGGACTACGGGAAAGAGTGTTGTTTCAACCGGCGCGTGGATGCGCTGCTCCCGCCGGCTGTCTTTCAGGAGGACCTTTTCAGCGAGAATCGCCAACGCGCCGGTCGCCGCATCCAGGCCAAGGGCGGCTTCGTATCGCACGCGATCGAACGCCTGCCCATCAAGGAGCGCCCGGCGGGCGGCGGGAATCTCCAATTCCAGCGCCAGCTCCCAACGTTCGCCCGCCCGCCCCCACACGAGGTCGTGATAATCCTCAGTGCGAAAACCGACCGCCTTCTCGGGTCCGTGATTGACCAAATCACTCAGAAAACCCACGACGTCGAGAAACGTGCTTTTGCCTGAACCGTTCGGTCCTACCAGAACCTGGAATCGGTCCAAGTCCTGGCTCAGGTACCTCAGGCATCGATAACCGAGCGCTTCGATGCGCCGGATCATGGCGATTCCCCCTGCGACGTTGGTCTCATGTTGAACGCGGGCCATGAAGCGGTCAAGCGGAAATCGGACCGGCAAGGCGATTGACACTCCCCGCCCACCCGCGCCATAATAGAGCTTCGAGCTGCCCCCAACGGGGCGATGGAGGATGAACATTCATGGGCATGACCATGACGGAAAAAATCCTGGCCCGCCACGCCGGCAAGGCATCGGTGGCGCCGGGTGAGAATATCTGGATCAACGTGGACGTGCTGATGACGCACGACGTCTGCGGGCCGGGGACGTATGGCATCTTCAAGAAGAAGTTCGGAGACAACGCCAAAGTCTGGGACCGGCAGAAAGTCGTGCTGATTCCCGACCATTACATCTTCACCCACGATCCGCACGCCAACCGCAACGTGGAAATCCTGCGCCGGATCGCGCGCGAGCAGCAGCTGCCGTACTTCTACGACGTGGGTACCCCCCGCTACAAGGGTGTCTGCCACATCGCGCTGCCGGAAGAAGGGCACACCCGCCCGGGCGAGGTGCTGATCGGAACCGACAGCCACACCTGCACGGCGGGGGCGTTCAACCAGTTTGCGACCGGCGTGGGCAACACCGACGCCGCCTTCATCATGGGCACGGGCAAGACCTGGGTGAAGGTCCCGCCCACCATGCGCTTCATCATCGACGGCGCCCTGCCGCCCTATCTCATGGCCAAGGACTTGATCCTCCACATCATCGGCGAGATCGGCGTGGACGGCGCGACCTACAAGGCGATGGAGTTCTGCGGCGACTGCGTCATGGCCGGCGGCATCGAGGACCGCATGACGCTCTGCAACATGGTCATCGAGGCGGGGGGAAAGAACGGCATCGTCCCCTGCGACCGGACTACCGAGGAATACGTGCGCGCGCGCACCGACAGACCCTTCGAGCCGGTGGAAAACGATCGCGACGCGAAGTTCTGTTTCGAGTTCCGCTTCGATGCCGGCAAAGTCGAGCCGACGGTCGCCAAGCCGCATTCGCCTGATCATCGCGACACCGCGCGCAACCTTCGCGGTACCAAGCTGGATCGCGCCTATATCGGCAGTTGCACCGGCGGCAAGCTGGAGGACTTCGTGGCCGCGGCGACCATCCTCCAAGGGCGGGAGGTGCGCATCGACACCTTCGCCGTGCCCGCCACCACCGAAGTGGCGCGCCGGCTCAAAGAGGTGAAGGTGGACGGGCGAAGCGTGGAGGAGATTCTGCGCGCGGCCGGGGCCAAGTTCGGCGAGGCCAGTTGCGCCGCCTGTCTGGGCGGCCCCGATGACACCTTCGGCCGGCTGATGGGCGCCGAGAAGTGCATCAGCACCACCAACCGCAACTTTCCCGGGCGCATGGGCAGCAAGGCGGCCCAGGTCTTTTTGGCCTCGCCCCTCACCGTCGCCGCCTCCGCCATCACCGGCGAGATCACCGACCCGCGGGATTTCCTCCACTGACATGAACCTGCACCGATCCCGCCGTCATCCCGTCGTCGAGCTGCCCCTGGTGGGCGCGGTGGAAGACTGCGAAAAGGACATCCTCTCCGCGCTCCTGGAGCTGGCGCCCGGCCAGGAGTGCGTCTTATACATCGACTGCTCCGGCGGCTCCACGTACAGCAGCATGGCGATTACCACGACCATCCTGCATCGTCGCATCAATGCCACGGGGATCGTGGTGGGCGAGTGCTCGTCGTCGGCGCTGTTGATCCTGGCGGCGTGCCGGAAGCGGCTGGCCGCGCCCTACGCAACGTTTTTCTTTCACCCCATGAAATGGGAGAGCGGCGAGGGCGTGGACGCGCGCGAGGCCGCCTCCTGGGGAAAGTACTTTTCCCGCCTGGAGGGTGAGTTCGACCAGCTGCAGAAGCGCCTCTTCGGCAACGGCTCGGAGCAGTTCTCGCAATTCATCAATGAGTTCCGCTTCCTGACCGGACGCGAGATGGCCGAGACGGGACTGGTGGAACTGTTGCCGCTGGAGGAGATTCCGTCGGGGTAAGGCCCATGAGGCATGGACCGAGCCGCGCGCGTCAGCAAGCGGGTTCTCTTCACCCGCTCCCTGACGGTCGCGGCTCAGAGTCTGTCTTCCAGCGTGCGGCGTACCCGTCCCTCGTCAACCTCCGGGACCAGTTGCACCGCGCCGATACGCGTGGGCAGAATGAAGTTGAGGCGGCCGTCGCGCGCCTTCTTATCCCCGCGCATCAGCACCAGCAGCGCGTCCGCGTCTATTGCCGGCATTTCCACCGGCAGGCCGGTTTGCTCCAGCAGAGCGCGCAGGCGCGCGGTCGTCGCCGGCTCGAGCATCCCCAACCGCTCCGCCAGCCGGCACGCAAAGACCATCCCGATGGAGATGGCCTCGCCGTGCAGGTAGGTCCGGTAGCCGGTGAGCGACTCCAGCGCGTGGCCCAGCGTATGGCCGAAGTTGAGAATGCCGCGCAGGCCCGACTCGCGCTCGTCGCGGCTGACCACTTCCGCCTTGATACGGCAACACTCGGCGACGATGGGCGCCAGCGCGCGCTCATCCAGCGCCAATAGCTGCGACAGACAGGACTCGATGCGGGCGAAGAGTTCCGCGTCCCAGATCACCCCGTACTTGACGACCTCCGCCAGCCCCGCCCGCACCTCGCGCGCCGGCAGCGTAGCCAGCGTCGCCAGGTCGATGCCGACCAGCCGCGGTTGATGAAACGCGCCGATGTAGTTCTTGCCGCGCGGATGATCCACGCCCGTCTTGCCGCCGACGCTGCTGTCCACTTGCGCCAGCAGAGTGGTGGGAACCTGCAGGTAGTGCAGGCCGCGCAGAAAAGTCGCCGCGGCGAAGCCCGCCACGTCGCCCACGACCCCGCCGCCCAGCGCGATCACGCTGCTCCGGCGATCCAGCCCCGCCTCGGCCATGGCGTCATAGAGTCGGGAAACCGTAGACAGGTTCTTGTGCTCCTCGCCGGCGGGAAACACGGCCTCGTGGACCGTGAAGCCCGCGGCGGAAAAACTCTCGCGGACCGCCGCGCCGTAAAGCGGCATGACGTTGGAGTCGGAGATGAGCATGGCGCGCCGGCCCATTCCCAGTCCGGCCGCCGCTTCGCCCAGGCCGGAGAGGATGCCCGCGCCCACCACGATGTCGTAGCTGCGCTCTCCCAGATCAACGCGCACGGTCGTAGAAGCGGTCATGGCTGCGATGTCGGCCCATCGACCTTGTCATTTCGAGCGCAGCGAGAAATCTTGCGCAGGTCCAGCCGCTTCGCCACTTCAGCCATGTACCCGTCATAGTTGCGGCGCATCTCCGAGAGGCTGTCGCCGCCGAACTTCTCGACCATGGCCCGCGCGATCTCCCAGGCGACCACGTTTTCGCCGATGACGGCGGCGGCGGGCACGGCGGTCACGTCGCTGCGCTCGTAGGCGGCCGACTCCTCGCTGCGCGTCTTCAGATTGACCGAGCGCAGCGGGCGCGCCAGCGTCGAGATGGGCTTCATGGCGGCGCGCACGATCAACACCTGCCCGTTGGTCATGCCTCCCTCCAGGCCGCCCGCGTGGTCGCTGGCGCGCGTGATGCGACCGTCCTCGACGATGATTTCGTCGTGCACCTGGCTGCCCAGGCGCCGCGCCGCCTCAAACCCCAGCCCGAACTCGACCCCCTTGTGCGCCTGGATGGAGAGCATCGCCGCCGCCAGTCGCGCATCCAGCTTGGTGTGCCATTGCACGTGGCTCCCCAGTCCGATGGGCAGGCCGTGCGCCTCCACCTGGTAGATGCCGCCCAGCGTGTCGCTGCCGGTGATGCGATCGATTTCGGCGACGATGTCCTTCTCCTGTTCCGGGCAGAGGCAGCGCACGGGCGAGGCCTCGCTGCGCGCCGCCTTCTCCTCAAACGAAAGCGAACCTATGTCGCATTGCGGTTTGTGCGCGCCCATCTCGACCACGTAGCCGACCAGCCGGATGCCGAAGAGTTCCAGCATTTGTCGCACCAGGCCCCCGATGGCCACGCGCATGGTGGTCTCGCGCGCGGAGGCGCGCTCCAGAATATCGCGCACGTCCTCGCGGGCGTACTTGAGCACCCCCGCCAAGTCGGCGTGACCGGGCCGCGGGCGATCCACGCTCTCCGCCTCACCCTTGTGCGCGGGGTCGGGCGACATGCGCGTCTTCCAGTTCTCCCAGTCGCGGTTCCTGACCACCAACGCGACCGGCCCGCCCAGCGTCTCGCCCCAACGCACCCCGCCGACGATCTCGACCTCGTCCTTTTCGATCTTCATGCGCCCCCCGCGGCCATAGCCCCGCTGCCGTCGCGCCAGCTGCCGGTTTATCGCCTCAATCGACACCGGCAGACCCGCCGGCAGGCCCTCGATGACGCCCGTCAGCTGCGGTCCATGCGACTCGCCCGCGGTCACAAAACGCAAGTCCGCCATGCGCGCGGAGAACTCCCTGTCTGCAACGTTATCGCGGGTTTGAAGCTATCAGCATGGTTCGGAGGTGTCAATGGAGAGGCATGTGGACTTTCCCCTTTGCATCCCCGCGCGTTCCTCTTATAGTCCCGCCATTCCATCCTGCGGGAGAGAGTGGCATGACCGCCTCCAAGTCCGTCTCGACTTCGCCCTGGAACGGCTTTGACGCCTGGGCCCGACGCCTCATGTGCGACTGGGACGTGCCCGGCCTTTGCCTGGCCGTCCTGCATCGCGACGAGGTGGTTCTCTGCAAGGGTTACGGCTTCCGCAACGTGAAGAAAAGGCTGCCCGTCGATCCCGACACCATCTTTCCCATCTGCTCGCTGACCAAGGCGTTCACGAGCGCGCTCTTGGGGATGCTGGTGGACGAGGGGCGCCTGGAATGGGACCGTCCGCTGCGCGCTTATTTGCCGGACTTCCAGCTCAAGGACCCGGTCGCAACCGAGCGCATGACCCCCCGCGACCTCCTCTGCCATCGCTGCGGACTGCCTCGCCACGAGATGTTCTGGTACAGCGACCTGTGGCATCGACGCGAACTCTACCAGCGCCTGCGCTACCTGGATCCCTTCGCCGACTTCCGCGCCGTCTATCAGTACAACAACCTCATGTACATGGTCGCGGGTCTTCTCATCGAAGAGCTCGCCGGCAAAACCTGGGAGGAGTTCGTAACCGAGCGCCTTTTCACGCCCTTGGGTATGACCGGCACGACCGTGGACATCGCCGCCGCCCGGCGCGATCCCAATCTGGTCGTGCCGTACATGCTGTACCGGGGAAGTCTGCGGGCCGTGCCCATCGTCTCCATCGACAGCATCGGACCGGCGGGCTCGATCAACTCCAGCCTCCGCGACATGCTGGCGTGGGCCAGACTGCACCTGGCGCACGGCAGGCATGACGGAAGGGAGTTGATTTCGCGCGCCTGTCTGGAGGAGACCTACCGGCCTCAGACGGTCGCGCCCATCCCCAACCCCACCACGGAGATACCCTACTCGACCTATGCCCTCGGCTGGTCCGTGGCGCCCTATCGCGGCGTGCGGCGGCTGGCCCACAGCGGCGGCATCGACGGCATCTCCACGCGCATGGGTATGCTGCCCGACCACGACCTGGCCGTGCTGGTTTTCACCAACCAGGGCGGCAGCCCTCTGCCCATCATCCTCGAGCTGGGCATCTACGACCGCTTTCTTGGGCTTTCTCCCATCGACTGGAGCGCGCGGCAGAAAGCGAACCGACAAAGCGCCGAGGCCAAGGGAGCACAGGCCCGGCGCCGCTGGGCGTCCGAACGCAAGAAGGGCACAAGGCCCTCCCATCCTCTCGCCGACTATGCGGGCGACTACGAGCATCCCGGCTACGGCAAAATCTCCTTTGGCGTGGAGAAAGGCAGGTTGGTCTGCACCTTCGGACAATTCAGCGCACCCATGTCGCATTACCACTACGATACCTTCAAGTGGGAGATCAGGCTCTGGGACACGGAGTTCTGGTACGCCGACTGGCGCATGACGTTTGGCGCCGACGTGTCGGGGGAGATCGCCTCGGTGTCGGTCCCCTTCGAGCCGATGACGCCGCCCATCGTCTTCACGCGCCCGACGGGCAGGCGGGGGCCGGTGTTTTCCACCCGCGACGGGTTGCCGTTTGCGCGCTGAGACGGGAAGGACGGGATGGTTCTGCCGGGATTACGGGATTGACAGGAACGAAAAAAAGCAAGCCGTGCCCTGGAGGGTCGGACTGCGGAAAAACCAGAGCCGTGCCCTCGAGTAGGCCCCGCCGACGCACTCTCGTGGGAGAAAAAACGCAACTTCGGGGCCGTATCGAGAGGCACGGCGGCCTCCATGCAGCACCCCCGCGCCCATGCCGTTCTCTCGATACGCGTCCTTACGGACGCTACTCGAGAACTCGGTTTTTCTTTTCTTGCGGACGACTCGAGAACTCGGATCGTCTCTTTTTGCGGCCTGACGAGGATTCAGGAATGGTTGGAGGAACGGCACAGGCGCGCGGCCAGCTCGAGCGCGTCAAAAAGGCTGCCTGGATCCGCCTTGCCTTGGCCCGCAATGTCATAGGCCGTCCGTGATCCACCGAGGTGCGCACGAATGGCAGCCCCAGCATCACGTTGACCCCCTGCGTGCGGCGCTTGTCCCCCAACCGGAAGAGAGCGGTCTTGAAGGCCACGTGCCCGTGGTCGTGCAGCATGGCGACGACCAGGTCGAAGCGCCCGCCCATCGCCATGGCGAAGACCGTGTCCGGGGGATACGGCCCCTCGACCGGAATGCCCCGGCGGATCGCCGCGTCCATCGCCGGCCGAATGATGCGCGCCTCCTCGTCGCCGAACAACCCCTCTTCACTGGCGTGGGGATTCAGCCCGGCGACCGCGATGCGCGGAGGATAGTCCAACAGCCGCTTCATCATCCCATGCCCCAATTCGATCACCTCCAGTACCCGCTCCTCGGTCAGGGAGGCCAGCGCCTGCCGCACCGACAAGTGCGCCGTGGCATGGACGATGCGCAGCCGCTCGGAGTAGAGCATGAGCGCAAACGCCGTGGTCCCCGTCTTTTCCGCCAGGATCTCGGTATGGCCGGGATAGAGATAGCCGGCCATGTGCAGGGCCTCCTTGGAAAGCGGCAGCGTGACGATGCCGGCCACGTCGCCGCGGCGCGCCAGCTCGATGGCGCGCTCCAGGTAGGCGTAGGCGGCCTTGCCCGTCTCCGGCGTGGGCCGGCCGAAGGCGTGCGTGGTCAGGTTGAGGGCGTGCGGACACTCGATGCTGACGCCGCAGCGCGCGCTGCCCGACTCCAGGCCGGGCGCAGGCGCCGAAAAACGCCCCGACGAGATCACCCGCAGCAAAGCCGGATCCCCGATCACGCGCAGGTTGCATCCCAGCCGCTGCGCCAAGTTGTCGGAGAGTTCCAGCAAGAGCTCCGGCCCCACTCCCGCCGGGTCTCCCATGGTCACCGCCAGGGTCGGATGCGCCTTCATCGCTCGCCCTCGTAGCGCACCGCCTCCGGCCCCATCTGCTCCACCCACCAGGGCGCGTCCAGGACGTGCACCACCTTACCCGTCCCCGGCACGAGCTCGTAGCGCCCGCCGAACCCGTCGCTGAGCATGTTCTCGCGCGTGTCCTTCACTTCTTCCGGCGACATGTTGACCAGCAGCTCGTCCCACGTGTTGGGGAACCGTCCGTTGATGTTCTTGTAACCTTGCACCGCGCCCGTCTCCAGGAAGTTGATCCGGTCCGACCAGGCCTTCTGGAGGTCTACCGTGCTGCGGATGGACCGGTCGACGGGAACGTACACGAACCTTCCGCCACGCGGATCCTCGGGAACCTCGGCCAGTGGAACGAGCGCATACTCGCAGCGCGCCAGCCCCACGATGTCGGTCCCATCGTGCACGAACTCCGCTACCAGCATCTCCGTACTCGTGCCGATGAGATCCGCGATCCGGGCCGGCTCGGCGGAGGCATGGTCGATGCGATACTGCGCCAGGCAGCGCTCGAGATTGTCCTGAATATAGGAGACCATGATGCGCCGGATTTGGTGCTGGTAGAGGGAGGCGTCGGCCTCGTTCAGCTCCCGGCGCTTGCGCGCGTAACTCTGGATGCTGCCCACCAGCGCCCCGGCGTAATCGCGCTGCTCGGCTTTCAGGAGCGCCAGCAGCCGCCGCACGTAGTCCGGCATCCCGGGTGGATTCCTCTCGATGATCTTCTCCAGCACCCCGATGGCCTCGCGCCGGTCCGCCTCCGTGTGGCTTCCCGACGAGTAGGTCAGGTTGAACGCCAGCTTGTAGGCCAGCGTCCAGTCGTCGGGAAATCGCGCCATCGCCTTGCGATAGTACTCCAACCCCGTCTCCTGGTCCTTGACTCCGTCGAGGATGGTGAATGCGATGAAGTCGTACGCCTCGTAAAAGTCGGGGTCCAACGTGATGATGGTGTTGGCCAGGTTGAGATAGCCCTGCTTCTTGATGGGGCGGTGCAACGTCGAGTAGTTGCCGCCGAAGTATTGCACCATGCGGAACCAGAAAAGGTCCACCCAGATGCAGTCGTAACCGAAGGAAAACGCCATGGTGATGCGGGGATCCTCGGGCACGCGATAGATGCGGTCGTCGTTGTACGGCCCCGCCAGCCGGTCGGCATATCGCCGCTGGATGGGGGCGATGACCGAGAAACACAGGACGACTACCAGCAAGGGAATCCACTTTCTCATGGCCGCCTCCTAGGGTGAAATTGGGGTCAGCGCCTATTTTTCACCAGCATCCCACCAACCCCGAAGCCCCCGACGGAAAAATAGGCGCTGACCCCAATTTCCCTATTCAAAGTCCTTGGTACTGAAGGACCAGCACGCCAGCGAAAGATAAACCGTCGTGTACAATACCGCCAGGAGCACGAGCAGCGGGGCCAACTCCACCGGCTCGTGCGCATAAACCACCGCGCGAATCTGGTTGTACTGGGCGAAGTTGGGGAACGCTACGTAAATGGCCTTCAACACGATCGGCATGACCACCTGGTCCTGGTGGTCGGCCAGGTAGCGGGCGTGGTTCTCCACGTCCAGGGTGAAGTTGCAGATGAACCAGACCAGCAGCGTCAGCACCGCCGACAGCACCGGGGTGGAAAAGCTCGAGAACAGCATGGCCACGCCGGAGACCATGAAGAGCGACAAGAGCAGCAAAATGACCGCCTTGAACATGTCGGCATGGTCCACGGGAACGTCGGCGAGGTAAAACACCGCCGTCATGAGCAGAGTCATAAAGAACGTCAGGGCCAGCACGGTTAGGCATAGGCCCAGATACTTGCCCAAAATGAACTGCGAGCGGGTGACGCCGTGCGAGATGGCGGTGTAGATGGTCTTGCGCTCGGTCTCGTCGGCCAACAGTTGCGAACCGATGAAGATGACCACGAGAAGGCCGAAGACGTTGACGGCGAAGAGGCCGAAGGTGATGAGGATGCGGTCGCGGCCCGCCAAGGAGACGCTGGCGACCGCAATGGCCACGCCCAACAGCACCAGCGTGAAAACCAGAATCAGATAGAAGACCTTCTTGCGAATGGCCTCGCGGAAGGTATTGACGGCGATGGCGAGGATGTTGGTCATGCCGCGGCCTCCGCGCGGCCCGCCTCGGCGATCTTGAGCATGAAGTACTCCTCCAGGTTCATGCGGCGGGTCGAGAGGGACAGCAGCCGCCCGCCCGTGGCCGCCACGTGGCGCACCAGCGCGTCGGCGGCGGCGGGATCGACCAACTGCAGATGCAGCTCATCCCCCACGACCTCCCGGTGCTGGACTTTCGCCTCCAATTCCGGGGTGAGCGTCACGCCGGCCACCTCGGCCACGATGCGCCGCTCCTGGCTTTCCAGAAACCGCGCACCTGCCCGCCACGATCAGCCGGCCGCGATGCGAATCGCGATGCGCTCACCTGGCTCCTCCACGTCGGAGAGAATGTGCGAGCAGAAAAAGACCGTCTTGCCCGCCTCCCGCAGGCGCTTGATGACCAGTTGCATCTCGGCGCGGCCGATGGGATCCAGCCCGGACATGGGTTCGTCCATGAGGATGAGCTCAGGCTCGTTCAGCAGCGCCTGCGCCAACCCCACGCGCTGCACCATGCCCTTCGAGTATTCGCCTACCCGCACCTTGGCGGCGTGCTCCAATCCCACCATCTTCAGGAGCTCCCGCGCCCGCTCGCGCCGCCGCCCGGGCGGGAAGTGGCATAACTTGCCGTAAAAGTGCAGCAGCTCCTCGCCCGTAAGAAAACGATAAAAGTACGGATTCTCGGGCATGTAACCGATCGTGCGCACCAGGCTGGGATGGCCGATGGGCTGGCCCTTGATCCAGGCGCGTCCCGCGCTGGCATGGATCAGCCGCAAGAGCAGCTTCAGCGTGGTCGTCTTGCCCGCCCCGTTGGGACCCAGAAAGCCGAAGATCTCGCCCGCCTGCACTTCCAGGTTAAGACCGATCAGGGCAGGCGCCGGTCTGCCCAGAAAGCCGCGACGGTAATACTTGGTGAGGTTTTCCGTGCGCAGAATGGCCATACTCCAACCCCTTGTGGGTATTAGGCTTAGCTTGAAAAATTAACAGCCCCCGCGAGCCGGGTCAAGCGAGATCGGATGCGCCGACGGGCGCATGGGACGTGTGAGACCTATGGGACCTATGGAACAGCGGAGGTGTCTCGCATGTGCGAGAGCGGTCCCATAGGTCTCATAAGTCTCATAGGTCCCATACTCCCCTCAGGATGCGTGGGAGAGCTTGGCGAAGCGCTGCACCAGCGTCTTCACCACTCCACGGCCGAAATCGACGGTGACTTTCAGATGCTCGCCGGCGCCGCTGGTGGAAAGCACGCGGCCGCCGCCGAAGCGGGGATGTGTGACGCGATCACCCACGGCGAAATGGTGGGAGAGCGGACCGACGACCGGCGGCCGGGCGGGGCGCGGGCCGCGGCTGTTGAAGCCCACTTGCACACCGCCGGCGGGCGCCTGCGGTAAATAGAAGGGCCGCGGCGCCCGCGCCGCGGACCCCCGCCCCATCCCCGACAGCGTCGCCAGATGTTCACGCGGCAACTCCGACAGGAACCGGCTGGGACTCTGCGCCGAGGTCCGGCCCGCCGCAAAGCGCGCGTAGGCGTGGGACAGAAACAACCGCTCCTTGGCGCGCGTCATCGCCACGTAAAACAGCCGCCGCTCCTCCTCCACGTTCTCCTCGTCGGTGAGATTGAGCTGGTGCGGAAACAACCCCTCCTCCAGTCCCACCACGAACACCACGGGGAACTCCAGGCCCTTTGCGGTGTGAACCGTCATCAGGAGGACCGCCTCGGCGTCGTCGGCCAGTTCGTCCACGTCGGAGAGCAAAGCCACCCGCTCCAGAAAGAAACCCAGCGGGTCGACCTCGCCGCCGGGCGGCAGGCTGCGCAGGATTTCCGCCGCCGCCGCCTCCAGGCCCGACAGGTTCTCCAGCCGCGCCTTGGCCAGCTCTCCCTCGGTGTTCTTCAGATGCTCTTCATAGCCCGTCCCGCGCACCACGCGGCCGATCAAGCTGGTGAGGGGAATCATCCGGCTCTCCTGACGCAACGCCTCGACCAGGTCCACGAAGCGGCCCAGCGCCGCCAGCGTGCGATGGTCCCGTCCCTTCTCCGCGACCACCGCCCGGGCCGTCGCATACAGCGAAAGCCCGCGCTCGCGCGCCAACTCCGCCAGCCGCCCCACCGTCGCCTCCCCGATGCCGCGCCGCGGTAGATTCACGATGCGGGAAAACGACAAATCGTCCGCGGAATTGTGAATCAGCCGCAAGTAGGCCAGAATGTCCTTCACCTCTTTCCGTTCGTAGAACCGCAGGCCGCCCACGATCTGATAGGGAATGCCCGACAAGAGCATCTGCTCCTCGAGGGGGCGCGACTGCGCGTTGGTGCGATAGAAGACGGCGATCTCGCCCGGGCGGCGCCCGGCGGCCACCAGCTCCTTGATCTGCGCCAGCACCGCCGCGGCCTCCTCCTGCTCGTCGCCGGAGACGAGCAGCCCGATCGGCTCGCCCCCCAACCGGCGGGTGAAGAGACGCTTGCCGCGCCGCTGCACGTTCTTCGTCACCAACGCGTTGGCGGCGGAGAGAATCACCTCCGTGGAACGATAGTTCTCCTCCAGCCGGATCACCTTGGCGCCGCGCCAGCGCGCGTCGAACTCGAGGATGTTCCTAGGCAGCGCGCCCCGCCAACGGTAGATCAACTGGTCGTCGTCGCCCACCGCGCAGATGTTGCGATGCTCGGCGGCGATCACCGCGGCGATGCGGTCCTGAGGCAGGTTGGTGTCCTGGTACTCGTCCAGGAGCAGGTAGCGATACTGGCGCTGCGTCGCCTCGCGGGCGGAAGCGTCGCTCTCCAGGGTGCGCAGCGTCAGCAGCAGGAGATCGTCGAAGTCCAGCGCCGCAAGCTGCTTCAGGCGCGCTTCATAGGCGGCGAAGACGCGCGCGGCCGCCTCCTGCCGGGGACCCTTGGCCGCCGCGGCGAAGGCGGCCGCGTCCATGAGATGATTCTTGGCGTAGGAGATGGCGGAGGCCAGTTGGCGGGGAGTCACGAGATCGGCGGGCAACTGCAGCTCGCGCGCCAGCGTCGTGAAAAGCGACTGCACGTCGCCCGTGTCCAGGATGATGAAGTCACGCGACACCCCCGCCGCCGCGTGCCAGCGCCGCAGCCAACGCGCGCAGAACGAGTGAAAGGTCGAGATGGGAAAGGGCGCGTCCGTATGGCAGAGCCCCTGCGCGCGCTGCGCCATCTCCCCCGCCGCCTTGTTGGTGAAGGTCATCGCCAGGCACTGCCGCGGCGACACCCGGCGCTCCAGGTGCAGGTACGCCAACCGGTAGACGATCACGCGCGTCTTGCCGCTGCCCGCCCCCGCCAAAACGAGTACCGGCCCCTCGGTCGTGGTCACGGCCTCCAATTGGCGCGGGTTCAGCTCTTTTTCCCAGTCAATGGTGCGCGGCGAATGCGACATGATCGGACAGTCTAGCAAATCGAAGCCGAGCGCGCACGATCAAAAGACGTGCTGAGCGTCCGGGCGAGGATGCCGTTCCAGGTAGCTCCTGGCGATGGGATCGTCGGGCGCCAGCCGCAGGACTTTCTCGTATTCCAGCCGCGCGGCCTCGGGTTCCTTGAGGGCGACCAGCACGCGCGCGATGGCCAGCCGCAACTCGGGATCGAAGGGGGACAGGTCGGCGCAGGCGCGATACTCCGCCAGCGCCAGTTGCAGGCGGCCCAGGTTCTCGCAGGTCTCCGCCATGCTGCGGCGATATTCCAGGCGGCGCGGAGCCAGCGCAATGGCCCGCTGCTCCTGGGCCAGCGCCGCGTCCCAGCGGCCCGCTAAAAGCAGAAAACGCGAGTACACCCAGCGATACACGCCGTTGTACGGCTCCTTGGCCACCGCCTCGGAGAGAAGCGCGAGCACCTCGTCGTTGACTGCCTGAAAGCGCAGGTTGTGCTCGGCCAGGTTGGCGGCGTAGACGGCATGGGCCAGGCCGAAGGCATAGGCGCCGTTCTGCGGCTCCAGCCTGCGCGCGCGATGCCAGCGCAGGCGCGTCCGCTGCGCTGATCGGCCGTAATCCTGCGGATGGGCGAACACCACCCGCCGCGACCTGCCATCAGGGGGAATGCGCACAGGAGAAAGAGCGCCAAGGCGCCGGCGTGTGCGGTCGCGCGCAGCCCGCGCCGGTACCCGCGCGCGGCGACCGGCCGCGCCGAATAAAGCACCCCCAGCGCCATCCACCACAGCGGGTTGGACGAGGAATCCGCTGAACAGCACGAGGAAGGAGGCCGTCCACAGCCCCCAACATCGCCCGCGCGCGGGGCGCGGTGGGATCGTCGTCCTCCGCCTGGTCGCCTACCATTTGAAGCAAGAGGAAACCCGCCAGGGCGAGAAAGAAGCCATAGCCGAGCGCGCACAGTCCCTCCCAGATGAAAGCGCCGGGGATGGTGTAGGGATGGGGCGGGAGGCGGGAGCCGGCGAGGAGTGCGGTTTCGTGGCCGGGTCCGGCGCCAGAAGGCAGCGCCGCCAAACGCCGTCGCCAGCGCCTCCCAGCCGTAGCCCGGCGGTTGCGCCAAGACATACTCCGGTGCAGCCGCAACTTCTCGCGCGTGCAGTCAGCGCCAGCTCTCAGCAGCATCGCCTCCTCGCAGTCCAACCAGAGATGCGGTACCGCCAGCGTCCCACAAGACGAACCCGCAGGCGTGGGGACTGACCATCGCCGATGCCGCGAGACGAACACATACACCGCTAGAAGGCGAGAGGTCCGCGCTGCCGGCCAGGATCAGAAAGTAAGCGGCCAACAGCAGCGCCAGCACCACGCGGGCAGCAGGAGCCAGCGTACGCGGCCAGGATGCCGGTATGCAGCGCCAGCGCTAACGGCAGCGCCAAAAGCAGAGCGCGGACAGCGGCGTTCCTTCTCCATACCACCATGGGGCGTGCCCGCCGCGAAAGACGAGGAGCGCCGCCAGCGCCGGCAGCCACAAAACCGGCAGCCAGAAGCGCCCCTCGCGCCGCGACAGCGCGGCGACAGCAAAGGCAGCCAGCACGCCCACGCCCGTACTTGTGTGGTCGCCAGCAGCGGCTGGCTCGCGATGGTCCAGGTCGCCAGCCCGGAAGAAGAAAAGAGCAGCGCCACGGCGAAGACGGCGACTTCCAGCCGGCCAGCGTGGGCCACGGCCGTCGCCAGAGGTACCATGGCCACGCTCAGCACCACCGCCTGGCTGATGATGGTTCCCGTCGAGCGCAGATCGCTGGACTGGAAAGCCGCCAGCATGAAGACCAGGTGGACGGGCAGCGCCGCCGGCGCCAGGCGCGCGGCAGACCAGCAGAAGGCGCGCGCAGAGGCGCTCACGTCAGTTCTTGCGCAGCGCCAGGATCGAGACCAGCGCGCGCAGGCTAGATAGTAGCTGTCCGCGCCAGGCCGGAATCGACCCGGCTACCGGCGCCACGTAGGACTTGTGGCGGAACTCCTCGCGCGCGGCGATATTGGAGAGGTGCACTTCCACCGTGGGCAGTCCCACCGCGGCGAGGGCGTCGCGCACCGCGATGGAGGTGTGGGTATAGGCGGCAGGATTGATCAGGATGCCGTCGCAGCGTCAGCGCCGCTGATGGCTTTCACCATCGCCTTCGCCGGCGATCTGCAGGCACTCGACGGTCGCGCCAGGCTCCTTGGCCAGGCTCTCCAGGCGCCGGTTCAACTCCGCCAGCGTGACGCGCCCGTACACTTCCGGCTCGCGGCGTCCCAGAAGGTCAGGTTGGGACCATGAATGACGAGATTTTCACAGGGTTGCTCCCGGTCCAGCGTGATGCGGACATGGTAGCGGGCCGGCGGCAGGAATTCTACCGGCGGGTCGCGGTTCCCTCTCCCAGGGGCGCGACTTCACCTCGGGAGGGTCGTTCGTCCGCCGTGGCGGACGAACGGGTGAGGGGGAGCGTGTGCGTGCCTACGCCAGCTGGGCCGAGCTGTCCACCGCCGAGAAGTCCAGTTGGAAGGGGCCCACCCGCCGCCGCACCCAGTCCGGGTCCAGGCCGGTGTGCTCGTGGTCGAGATAGCGCAGGTAGGAAGCCGCGTTCTCGCGGCCCTCCGCGAACCACAGGCGCGCGCGGGCTTTCTCCGGGCTCCAGGCGATTTCGCGCGCCTTGACGCGAAACACCTGGTCCTGTCCGGGCGCGGGCAGGGGCGAGCCGCGCAGCTCGATCAAGTCGCCCGCCCGCACCGTCCAACCCCCGCTGCGCACGTCCAGATATTTGTTCAGCCGGGGCCGCGTCGCCTCGGACACAATCGCCTCCCGCAACCGCTCGTAGACGGATGGAGTGTTGACGGGACGCACGAAGAGCGTCATGGGCAGAAGCCCGTAGCGCGCGATCGATTCGGGGTCGTCAAACGAGCGCACGAACTCGTTGTCCGCGACGATGCCGCCGCGCGCGGTGAACGAATTGCGGATGGGCTCGTCGCTTTGCCACACCTTCAGCGCGTGATGGCGCGGATCGAAGTAGACCACGTGGTCCGGAGCGACGCTGGAGGGCCGAAAGCGCAACGCCCCCTCCCAGTCGAGGTCCCAGAGCGCGTTGCCCGCCAGCTTGGCCAGGAGATCGATGGCGTAAAAGAGCGGATACTGGTCGAAGGTGAGTGCGTCGATGGGCGCATCGAATTCATGCGTGGGCGTGTAGCGCACGGGGGAAAAGCTCAGGCCCTCGATCACGCCGGCCAGGATGGCGCCGACGTTGTTCTCCTGGTAGCGGCCGGTCACGCGTTCGTTCCAGTCCCGCTCGGGCACGAGCGCGCCACGCAGCGACAAGAGCCGGCCCAGGCTGTCGGTGCGCAGCTCGACGACGGGACCGTCAAAGAGGGTCTCTCCCGCCAGCGAGACGACCAGGTGGTCGTGGTGCGAGACGGGGATGCGGGCGTCCTCGGGCAACAATTCCAGCCGGCACTCGGCGGAAAGCGCCCCCAGCCGCGAGACGGCGTGCACGGAGCGCGGCGGAGCGATCTCCGCGGTCAACCGGCCGTCCGCGTCGTAGATGCGCGCGATGGGATGCATGAGTACTCCTCGTAACGCCGGCGTCCCGCCGGCTTGCGTGTGGGCATCTTGCCCACACGCTTCGCCTGCCGCCGCTCGCCGCCCACTGTCCCCCCCCAACCCCCCTTGTTAAGGGGGGAGCCAAGGCCGATAACCCATCCCGACAAACCTGAGCAGGATGGCCTTAAGCGCGTGCAGAACCCGCATTCACCCGGTCTTCCACCTTCGCTTCAGGCCATCCGCGTCGAAGGGCGGCCGTCAACGCGCCAGTCCCGCCAATCACGACTCTACGATTGCCCCAGCCCCACCTGCATGGCCGTCGCCCCGCCCTTCTTCAGGTCGTCGATGGCCCGCTCGATCTCCTGCCGCGACAGCCGCTGCCCGGGCCGCTGATGCAGCCACTGGTACATCAGCCCCGACAGCACGTCCACGCTGCGCGCGGTACTGCGGAACTCCTCCGCCAGCCGGTCGACCAGCCGCTCGTAGGTCGCCTTCTCGTCGCTGTAAATCTGCGACAACCACCGCTCGCGCGCCGTCCACGCCTCGCGCATCGACTCGTCCCGCCGCGGAATGTAAAACGCCAATAGGTAGTAGCACGCCGCCACGCCCACCAGATTGGAGAACATCCACACCAGGTCCACCTGGTTCACTTCCGGCGCCACCTACGCGCCCTCCTTCTCATAGTCGTGGCTGAGGCGGTCGCCGGAGAAGGGCGCGGTCGTGAACGTGTAGCTCTCTTGCCCCGCGTCTTCCACCACGAGTGCGGGGTCCTGCTCGACGCCGTTCAACCACACGCGCAGCGTGCCGGCGCGGAACTTCTGCGGGGTGCTGAAGGTGACGCGGGCGCCGTCAGGGCTTTCCGCCGGCGCGCGGTCCGATCCCCGCGGATGCTCGTGCGCCCGTCCCAGAATGCGAATCGGCCGGAAGTCCGTCAGGTAGCCGTTCTCCGCGTCGTCGCTGTCCTCTATGCTGGTTTCGCCCACGCGATGGTAGACCTCGGCCAGCTTCAACGTTCCGGCGGGAGTGTCCGGCACGACCGGCGCGCCCGACTCCGGCCCCGCGAGAATGTGCGGCTCGCCGTAGGCGTCCAGATAGACCAGGTCGATGCGCGGATATTCCACCGGCGCGGCCAGCGTGCCCGAAAGCGGCAGCGTCACGTCGGCGGAGAGGCCGCATACAAAGCCGTCCACGAACGCGCTGCCCGCGCGCACTTTCACCGTCATATTGGGAACCGCCTGCGCGACCACTTTCAGTTCCGCGCCCGTCCCCAGCGAAAGCACGAAGTCCGCTTCCGCCGCGCCTACCAGCCGGGCCAGGCTGTGGTGGAGAAAGTCCAGCGCCGCGGCCACGTTGCCGTTCCAGGTGTTCAGCTTGGCGCTGGCCACGGGAACCTCGCCGTAGCTCCACAGGCTGGAGCCATGCTCCGCGCGCGTCGGGCTGTAACGTCCGAAGCCGCTCATGCCACCGCCTCCTTCTCCAGTTCGAGTACCCACCAGGGGCGGTTCCAGAAGGGCAAAGCCAGGAGGCGCGAGAGCCGCAGGCCGCGCGGCAGGGCCGCGAGGGGAGCGCGCCCGCCCGGTCCGGCGACGATCAACCGCCCCGGCCCGGCCAGCTCCGCCGCCAAGCGCGCGAAATCCACCGTCTCGCCTTCCGCCGCCGTGTACCACACCAACCGCGGCGACGCCGGACACGTCCGCGCCAAGAACCTCCAGCCCAGGTTGTGGAGAATCGCTTCCGTCTCGCGCGCCAGCACCCCCGCCGCGCGGAACGTGCAGCTCTCGAGCGGCAGATCGGCCAGCGCGCGCGCCATGAACGCGATCCAGGCGCGATCCCACGAGAATCCGCCGCCCACCCGCCGGCTGGAATGCGCGTCGCGTTGCCGCCCCACTTGCGCCGCGCTGTCGGCCCCCTTGTACACCAGCGAGCCTTCAAGTACCTCGTCCACGTGGTCGATCACGCGATGGCAGAGCTGGCCGCCGTATGTGCGACCCGGCGTGTGCCCGCAGCCGGTCGCCGCCCCGCACACGCTGCAATGGTCTTTTTCATAGCGCCAGGAGACCGACACCGCGCGGTAGATGCCGCCGTCGATGTTGCGCAGGAGGTCCTCGGCCCCGCTGGTCGCCGCCAGCCAGTAGAACCAGGCGCGCACGGCGACCACCGGCCGGCCCGTGGCCGGATTCTCCTCCGGCAACTCGACCACGCGCCCGCGGAAAAAGCGTCCGACCGGCAGGCTGCGCCGGTCGTGCCCGGCCAGCACCGACACGCCCGCGATCTTTTCGGCGATCTCCGCCAGCGCGGTCGGTGAAAACCTGCACCAGTCGCTCTCGCACACGCGGTCGGTACACAGGATCATGCTGCGCACGTATACGTCGTCCTCTCCCAGCGGGGTGGGAGAGAGTGCGTTGATCTCGGCCAGGAGGTCGGCCATCGTTTCGGGCGAGGCCGCCGCCGGCTCGGTCGTCCGTTGCAGTTGCTTGCTCATCGACTCGTCCTTTCTCTCACTCTCAGGCCCAGAAATCGCGGTACGCCACGACCAGCGTGGCGTCGTGCGAGCCGGCGGCATCATCGCTGTAAGTAAGCGTGGTTTCGCCCGGCGACAGGCGCGGCCAGTCGCCGGATACGCCGGACAGCGCGTTCTCGCCGTTGACCGTGGCGGTATGCGCGTCGCAGTCCACAACCAGCACGTCGCCCGCCGAAAGCGTCCCGTGGTACGTCAGCGCGCGCGTCCCGTCGGATAAACTCGGGTCAACCAGCGACCCGTCGGCCGTCAGCGTGAGCGTCGGCAGGCTGTCGGCCGTGCCCGCGTTCTCCAACACGAGATAGTCGCCCGACGCGGTGATGGTGAGCGGTTCCTCGTGGAGCGCCACACTGCGTTCGAAGCGATCCTCGGACAGGAGAATCAGCCGGAAGGCGACGGAACGCTGCAGTTCGTCGAGGGTCTTGCGATAGCGCAGCACGCTGCCGGACAGGGCGCGCCCCGCCGTCAGCGAAAGCGCCGCCGATCCGTTGGAGAACGCCTCCACGGCCGCGTCCAGCGCCGCCAGTTCGCTCTCGAACGCCGCCCGCGTGGAGAAGCCCGACAGGAGGCCGACGATCTCGACCTGTCTCCGCAGACGGTCCTCGACGAAGCGCAGGTCCGAGAGGACTCGAGTCGTGTCGTGGGCAAAGGCGTAATCGCCCAACGTAACCACGTCAGGCCCCCTCTCCGTCCGGCTCGACGGGCGTAAAGCGATGCGGATGGGCGGACTTCGTCAAGTACGGCAGGAGCCGCCCCCAGGCGCGCCGCTCCTCCGCCTCGGCCTGCGCCAACAGCACCCCGCTGCGCCCGCGCTGCCGCAGCGTCAGGTCCCCGCTCCGCAGGTCCTTGTCCGCAAAGGCCGCCCCCAGCGCCAGGCTGCGCAGGAGATACGCCGCCGCCAGCTCCGTCTCGGCGGTCGCCAGGACCGCGTCCGTGCTCTCGGCGTAGGCGGGCGCAAGGTCGCGCAAAATGTCCGCGTGCGCGTCGGCCAGCCGCTGCTCGATCAACTCGTCGGGCACGCGCTCCTCGTCCAACAATCCGGTGTGCAATCGCACCGTGGCAAGGTCCGTGAAGGCCATCGAGATCACTCCTGCTCCGAGAATAGTGCATTCCTGAAATGCCCTGAGCAAAAACAAAACCGAGTCCTCGAGTAGCGGCCCGACGGATGGCCTGCTTGAAGCGCAAGCTGTAACTTCGGGCCGCGCCTTGTCCCGAGTAGACCAAAGGCCGTATCGAGGGATATCGAGAGGACGGTCTCGATGCGCCCAGGCAGCCCTCGGAGCCGCCTCGGTTTATATCCTCTACGGGTGAGGCGAAGCTCCATGAGCGACTGTCCCGCAAATCCGTACTTGCGCAGCGCCCGGCCCCGAGTAGGCCAGAGGCCGTATCGAGGGGTGCTGCGCGCCGTGCGGGTGGAAAGAACGGGGGCGGGAGCGCATCGCTCCCGCCCCCGGGCAGACTAGCTGATGTCCAGGTTGAGCACGCGGCACGCCGAAGTCACCAGCTTGCCGAAGCCGGCGACCTCTGAAATGGCCGTGCCCTCGATCTGCTGGCGGATCAGCCGGTCGCTCTCGATCAGTACGCCGGTCTCGTAGACCTCCTCCAGCGCAAAGCGCCGGTCCAGGCCCACGATCTTGTTGGCGGGAGCGCTGTCGTCCACGATCAGCGTCGCGCCCAGCGGCGTGATCATCTCGCCCCGCGTCTGCAAACCGCGGGCCACCTCGGGATGCTTGAACTCGTCCAGGTTGAGGATCAAGGCCGCCGTGGTCGCGTCCGCGACGAGCACCGACAACTCGTAGGGCGCGAACGCCAGCGAAAACTGGATGAGGTCGGGGTAGGTCAGCGTCTCGTCGGTCTCCACGGGATCGACCGGCGCGGCGTTGTCGTTGCCGTCCCCCGAGATGAGCACGGACAGCGCCTCGCGGAACTTGTCCTTCTGGATCTGCATCCCGATGCTGCGCAGAAACACCTCGACCACGGGCGCCTTCTTGCGCCGGATGGCTTCGTAGGTAGTCTCGATGTAGCGCCCGTACTTGGACAGCGTGATCGAATGCTCGGCGGTCTTGATCTCGATCCTGGGCATGGCCGCGCCTTCCGAGACACGGGCCAGCGAGAGCTCGCCCTCCGCGTAGACGGAATCGTCCATGTAGAGAGTGCGGTAGGTGTCGTCGTCGATCTTGGTGCGGGTCGCCGTGATCTTGTCCAGCTTGGAGAAGTCGCTCATGCCCGCGCGCACCGCGCGCGAGACGTACTCGGGGAAGAGCACCGCGTTCTCCGCGCTGGCAAAGAAGCGGTCGATGGCGTCGGCCTGGGGGCCGGCGACGCGGATGCCGGCCAGCGCCAGTTGGCGCTCGAAGGCGTCCAGCGCCGCCCCCGGCCCGCTCGGGTCCAGCTCCTCCAGCAGCCCGGACAAAGACAGCCCGCGCGTGCGCGCCCGGCTGTAAAGATCGGGAGAGAGCGTGATCTCCGCCGCCCGCGCCAGCTCCGCCGGCAGCCCGCCCCGTTCGTAAGCGTGGTGGTTCATCTGTGTCTTGCCTCCTTACAGCAGAATGTCCGCGGTTCCCGCGGTAGCATCGACGGCCAGCGTGACGCCGCGCGCCACGTTGCCGCCCGCCGGATCGTTGCCGCCCAGCGCAGGCGCCTGATAGGCCGCCCCCGCCCCGTCCACCACCACCCCGTCGCCCACGTCCGGCGCCGTCTTGCCCTCCGCCAGAGACAGGCGCACCACGCCGGCCACTTGCACCGTCGCCAACTCGTCCTCGATCGCCTCCAGCCGCCCGAGGAGCCGGTCGCCGTCGCTCCCGATCCCGATGGTGTTGTCGTCGGACAAGACGACCGCCTTGCCCACGTCGCTGGTTGTCAGGGTCGGCTCGCCTTCCGACAGTTCCACGTTGAAACTGCCGTACAAGGCGCCGATGCCCAGATTGTCCACGTTTCTGGTCACTGATTGTTCCTCCTCATAGGATTTCTTCTGGACTGCGGCAGCTTGCTGCCGCTATGAAATGCGACTGCTTGCTCCCGCGCGCGGCAGCAAGCAGCCGCGGTCCACAACCGCGGGCAGCCGGCTGCCGCAGTCCACAATTTCACGGCGAGCTCAGGTCCCGCCGGCCATGCGAAAGGCCGCCAACTGCCGCGAGACGTCGCGGCCCGCGCTCTCCACGGCCTCGGCGGTCGGACGCGTCGGCAGCGCGTCCTCGATCAACCGCTCGACGCGGTCGGCCAGCGCCTCCAGCTGCTCGGCGCTCTCGGCGCGCAACAGCTCGCGCCGCAGCCGCGCCAGTTCGGCGGGGCGTCTCCGCCGCCGCCAGTACCGCCAGCCGCGTTGCACCTCGCCCCGGCGCCTCGACATCTGCGCCCGCGCCTGCTCGACCAGCGGCGCGCTGGCTTCCGCCTCGCGCTCCAGTTCCTCCAACCGCGCGCTCTGCGCGCCGAACTCCGCCTCGCGCGCCTCCAGCCAGTCCGAAAGCGCCTCCAGGTCCAACACGCCGTTGCTGTACAGCACGTCGGCGGCCGCCCCCGCCAGACTCTTGGGCGGCTCCAGCTCATGCTTCTGCATGTTCGTCCTCCTCCTCGATGCGATACTCCCCCGCCACGGCCCGCCAGTGCTCGCCCAGCGCCGGTAGCCGCCAATCCGCCAGTTCACCCCACGCCGCGCCGGAAAACCCCAGGTAAGGACCGACCTGCGCATTCCGATCCGGCGCAAATCCGTGCACGCCCGCATACCGGCGGCGCTCTCCGTCCCATAGCGCCAGCTCGGACAGGCCGTCGCCCAATTCGCGCCGCTCCCAGTGGCCGCAACGCAGGAGTCGGCAGCCCTCGCCCGCCAGCCTCACCGGCTCCCCGTCTCCCGAGAGAGCGCGCACTACCAGGTGCATTGCGCCGGTAGCAAGCAGCACCGCGCACTCCCCGCCCGACAGCACGTCCGTCAGCGCGGGACGCAGAATCATCCCCGGGTGCTCCCAGAAGAGCGCCTCCACGGCCCGCCGCCGCTCCTCGACCGAGCCGTCGCCCCGTCGATCCAGAACGTCGATGCGGGCAACGAGGCCCTCCGGACTGCGCCGGCCCAAGACCACCTCGCGCACGACGGCCCGCGGCTGTCGCGTCCATCCCCGATAGAGATAGAGTAGCCCGGACAACTCGCAGTCTTCCGACAACGCCAGCAGTTCCCCCCGCAAGGCCGGAAAGAGCGCGACCAGATCGCGCCCCGACTCGCTCCTGGCCTCCACCGCCGCGCCGCGCTTTACCAGCGACGCCGGAACTCCGCCCCAATCGCGCTGCACCAGATACATTTCGCCCGCCAAGAGCTTCATCGCCCACCCCCGGGAAAATGCGCCGCCACTACCGCCTCAGGCGGGATGAGCTGCCGGTCCAGCAGCAGGAGGTCCGCCTCGATGGCGGTCTTGCGCGCCTCCGCGTTCTCCCGCGCCGCCAGTTGCCGATGCGGCCGGAAGTGGTGGTGCGTGATCACGGGAAGTCCTGCCAGGGCCAGCTCGAGGTTGCGCAACCACTCGCACATGCGCTTGGCGCCGCGTTGCACCGAGACGGCGTTGTTGACCATCAGTTCGTACTGGGCCGCGCCCCAGCTCTCGGTCGTGCCCCAGTTGCGCCCCAGCATGAACGGCGGCAGATGCAGCGCCGAGACCACCTGCTCGCTGACGGCTTGATAGGCCTGGAACCATTGCGTGGCCCCGCCGCGCGGCGATAGGTAGCCGATCTCGACGTTGTCGAAGGTGAGAAAGTTGCTGTCGGCCTTCTTGGCGCGCAGCCCGTCGCGGATTTCGCGATAGCCCGCCTCGGTGCGAGCCGCGTAGTGCTCCAGCGATTCGCCCGGCTCGCGCGCCGGCGGCGAAAACCGCACATGCAGTTGCGGCCACCCCGCGTTGTGCACCGCCCGCCCCATGTCCTCCAGCATCTCTTGGCTGATCTTGACGACCCACGGCAGTGCCGACAACGGCGAGCGCCCGTACGGATTGTCTCCGTCCGCGTCCAGCCCGTAGTAGAAAAAGCTCGCTTCCCGCAGCCGGATGATCCGGCCGTCGGGCAGGACCTGGTAGGGAACCAGCCGCCGGCTGGTGGGAAAGCGCTTGAAGCGGATGGTCGCCGGATCGACAATGTAGAAGCGGTCGATGCCGCGCCGGTCGTCGCGGAGCACGACTTCGCCGGCGAAGCAACCGTAGGTGAAAACCGACAGGAAGAAGGCGTTGACGAGTGCGTCCATGCCCTGCTGCTTCATGTGGTCGAACTCGTAGATGCGCCGATCCAGCGCCGCCACGACCTCGGCGGCGGCCTGCTGCTCCCCCGGCCCGCCGCCCACGTACGCGACCGACTGCGGGGTGCTGCACAATCGCACCCAGGCCCACACGCCGTTGGATACGTCGGGAACGAAGTCGCGCAGGAAGCGATAAAGGGGAAACAGCAGCGAGGGGCAGCCCTGCGGATGATCGATGAACTCGCCGTAGCGGAAGAACCCGCTGGGCGGGGCGGAAGCCAGGGGGATGGATCGTGGGTGGGTTCCCAGCTCGCCGGCGGCGGGCAGGGCGTCAAAACCGGCAGGTCGGCGGCGTTCCGGCGTCACGCCCTTTCTGCGGAATAGTCCTCGCATCGCGTACCTCTTCGGTCGGAATCGGCCCAAGCGTGCTTGGTTTGTTCCGAAAGTTGCAAGAGTGGCGCGGATTATTCCCCCCTTCTTAAGGGGGCGTATGGAGCGCGGCTGCTTGCTGCCGCGGGCCGAAATTGAGACGCAAACGATAACTTTATATTACAAAGCACCTTCCGTCTGCCTACCCTCGCCCCTTCCGTGACGCCCGTAACGATCCGCTACGTCCCCTACGATTTTGTCGTCACTTTCACCCTCCCTGGGTTATAATACTGTGCAGACATAGAGGTCCCGGATACAAACCCAGGCAACGGAGAACTCAATGCCGCAGGATTACGTTAAGAGACTCCTACCCCGAGGGAGGGGAGCTGCGGGCTGACGCTTCCGCTGGTAGCAACTGGTGGGAGCCAGGCCCGGAGGGATTCCTCTGGTCGAGGGCGCTTCACCTTCCCTTTTGGAAGCGCCCGAATCATCTCGGCGCAAGCCGACGGCTCCCTTCCCGCCCGCCTGTTTGACGGATGGGGCGTTTCGCCGCACTTGGCAGCGGCTGGAAATAGAAGACCCCGGCGTCTCCCCGACGCCGGGGTTTTCCTTTTTTGGACTGCGGCGGCTTGCTGCTGCGACCCGTAGTTGCGCAGCGTGGCGCGACCGCACCATGCTGCGCGCGGCAGCAAGCTGCCGCACTCCCAACAGTCGCCTATTTCTCCGGCACGACCGGCGCCGTCCTGCCCACCACGACCCGCTGCACCGCCGGACTCGCCTGGAATCGCTCCAACTCCCGCTTGTACTCCGCAAGTCCGTACAGGTACTTGAGAGCATTCTGATAGTAGATCTTCCTGAGTACCTTGTCCGGCAGATTAACCCCGTAGATCATCCAAAACCCCTGCAAATGGTGGCTCTTGCGGCAGTCGAAGTATTCGTCCTCGGTCTCCAGGAAGCGATAGTAAATGCGATACGCCTCCCGGTCCACGGGCGTCGTATCCGTGCCGAACATCACGCGATCCTGATACTTGATGAAGAACCGGCGGGCCGTGTACGGCTGCCGGCCCAGTTCGCTGATGCGCGCGTCGATGTCGCACACCATGTTGGGATAGGCGTCCAACCATCGGCCCACCGTCTCCAGGTCCTCGGGATTGTTGGCCAGGTGCGCGCAGATGAAGGTCGTCTTGGGATGGCGCGCGATCATCCGGTTGCGCGCCTCCAGGATGGCGTTGCGGCTCGGCCAGCGTTCGCCGTAGAATAGCCAGCCGGGATTGGCGTTCAATTCGTGCCAGCGCTCATTCTTGGCATCCAGCGGCGTGAAGAACGCCGCCGGGTCCGCTGAGTGGATCACGACCGGCCGGCCATGCTTCGCGCACGTCTCCCACACCGGATCCAGAACCGGATCATCCACCTCCAACAGCCGCCCGTCTTTGTGCCGGATGCCCAAACCCAAATTCTTGTGAATCTTCAGTCCTTTCGCGCCGGCCAGAAAACACTCCTCCAGTTGCCGGGCCGCGCGCTCCCCCCAACCGGGCTCGTCCAACCCCCGAAAATCCACCAGGGCGAACGTCAAAAACCGCCCCGGATGCGCGCCCTCCAAACGCCCGATGACCTCCTTCACCCGCTCCGGCGTGGTTCCCCCGTCCAAGTTGACCACACAGTAGACTCCGGCCGCATCCATCTCGCACAGATAGCGGTCCACGCCTCGCCCGTCGCCCAGATGGTTGTGCACATCGATCACGGGATACTTGGCGTAATTCACTTGCGTCACCCGGGTAATCATCATGGACTGGGGCTGCCAGTCTTTGAGTTTCAACTCGCGGATGTCGCCGGATTCCTGGCCGATAGCCACGATCGCCCCCTCCAGGATCAGGACGATCGTCGTTAATATACTGAAAACCCTTGACATATGTGTTCCTCCGCCGGCCCAGGCAGGCAAACTGGACTACCATAATCCAAGCCTCCGAACCTGCCAATGCCTTTCCTTCTCTTCTGGACTGCGGCTGCTTGCTGCCGCGACGTTTCCGCCGTGCCAGCAAGCTGGCGCGCTCCATGCGGTCCGCCAGCGGCCGAGTCAGGCCGAGAAAGATAACTATTTTTCGTTACAATATTGACATTATAATTTACATGTAGTAAAATATCGACGACAAGGTTACGCGCCCGCAGGGACGCTCCGGGCCGAAAAGGAGGCCGCCATGACCACGAGAAACATCCACT
Source organism: bacterium (assembly GCA_015075175.1). Taxonomy (GTDB): domain Bacteria; phylum Hinthialibacterota; class Hinthialibacteria; order H5-UNCL2; family H5-UNCL2; genus H5-UNCL2. The sequence continues at coordinate 48,011 of JABTUV010000012.1, read as the reverse complement.
ACCGCGAGTTCGGAGCCAAGCTCCAAATGCCCGCCTTGCGCGGTTGGAAGCTCCAGACCGAGTTCGAGTGGGACGACCAGATGCTCGTCAGCTTCACCCGCGACTTGGACAGCGGCGGCGAGTTCCTGAAGGTCTTTCTTCTGGGAGTCCGGGGTCACGGTTACGAGAACCTCTCCGAATTCGCCGCGAGTTTTCCGCAGCTGGCCGGCAAGCCAGCGATTCCTGTCCAGGTTGGAGGCCGGCAGGCGCTGTTGGTCCAGAACGCCGTCCACCTGCCGGATCCGCACGGTGCGGCGCGCATCGGCATCGACCGGCACTACCTGATTCAGGACGGAGACCGCTTCATGGCCGTCGTGATCTGGAACTCCCCGGGCCTTTACGAAGCCTATGAAGCGGAGATCGAGCAACTGCGCGAAAACCTCCGATTCCTGGATAACTGACTGATTGCGGACTGTCTCGGGCGGAGGACCGTCGCTCCCCCCCCCGCCCCGGCCTCTCTCATGCCGGGAGCCTCCGCCCGGGACCGCTCCGCCCTTGCGCTCCCTCTGCGCCCTCCGCGCCCTCTGCGTTCTCCGCGCGAGTTTCACGAAACCCTCCGCGTCCTCTGCGTTCTCCGCGCGAGCTTCACTCTCACGCGCCCGCAATGCGCACGCGCTCTTTCTTGGACAGCCTCTCCACGTGGCAATCGACCGCGTAAGTGCGCTCGGGCAGGATGATGAGCACGTTCACGCACTCCTGCTCCAGCGCGAACGGCGCGTGGTGCCAGACGCCGGGCCGCAGCACGACGGCGGTCCCTTTGGGGACCCGGTACACTTCCATTTCGTCCGTGGGAACGGCATCCCCGCCGCTCGCGGGGGCGACGTGGATGAGCACGTCGCCGTCCAGCGGGACCAGGGCCTCGCCGCAACCGTTGTGGTATTCGGACACGTCCACCACCAGCGGACGCCGGCACACCCGGCAGGTCGAGAGCGCCGCCGGCTTGCCTCCCAAGTCCAACAACGCCATGTCGCGATAGAACTCGATCGGCTCCTCGCCCAGGTGCGGGGCATCGGGATTGATCAGATTGGCGAAGGCGCCGTACCTGCCGAACTCAGCGTGGTCCAATTCCTTGACCGTCACGGATCGCTTTTTCATGGGATGGCCTCCGAAAGATGCAGGGTACCCTCGGATTGTGGCCCTCGGGCGGCGGCGCGTCAACGATGCATATGGCGTGCCTGTGGACGGCGGCCGCTTGCCGCCGCCAGCTCAAACTTGCGCATTTTGGTCAGTTTGAAGCATCCCAAAACCCTTGAAATCCCCTCCAAACCGTGTCATATCAGACACTTGTCGCTTGGCACGGGAGATGCTGAGAACTCCAGCCGGGTTGCCCCAGTTCGACGAAGGACGGTCCGCCGTAATGAAGAAAATCGAGGCCATCATCCGCCCCTACAAGCTGGACGACGTCAAGAGGCGGCTGGCGGAGCTGGAGATTTACGGCATGTCGGTGACGGAAATCCGCGGCTTCGGGCGGCAGCGCGGGCACAAGGAGATTTACCGGGGACAGGAATATTCGGTCGAGTTCCAACCCAAGGTCAAGTTGGAGGTCGTGGTCGAGGACGAGCAGGCGGAGGCGGTCGTGTCGGCCATTTGCGATGCGGCCCACAGCGGGCAGATCGGCGACGGCAAAATTTTCATCATGCCCGTGGACGAGGTCGTGCGCATCCGCACGCGCGAGCACGGCCCCGAGGCGCTCTGAACGCCCAACGCCATGCGCCTTCTGGACGTGCTCTCCCCCTCAGCCTTGGCGATCCGCCCCCGCCCCGGCTACCCGCGCCTCCCTCGGCTCCTCTCGTCCCGTCCATCCCGTTATCCCGTCAAAAATTCATCCCGCCCATCCCGTCACATTCCCTGGCGCACGTCCGTCTTCCAAGTGTAGACTATCCGTCCGGGGGGCGATCATGTCCACGGCCGATCTGGCGCTCTTGCAGCGATGGGTCCACAGTCGGGACGCCGAGGCGTTCGCGGAGATCGTGGCGCGCTACTCGGGCATGGTCTACGCGACCTGCCGGCGCATCCTGCGCAACCCCGAGGACGCGGAGGACGTGACGCAGGAGTGTTTTCTACGCCTGGCGCGCGGGCAGACGGACGTCCACAGCTCGCTGGCCGGCTGGCTGCACTATCTGGCGACGCATCGCTCGTTGGACCTCGTGCGCTCGCAGTCCAGCCGCAAGAAGCGCGAGGCGACCCACGCCGCCACGCAGACGGACGGCGGCGATATCGGCTAGGCCGCGGTGGAAGCGATGCGTGGACGAGGGCCATCGCCGCCCTGCCCGAGGAGCTGCGCGACCCCCTGGTGCAACATTTCTTCACCGGAGCCAAGCACGAGGAGATCGCCGAACGCATGGGCGTGACGCGCTCGGCGGTCACGCGCCGCATCGCCCGGGGCGTCGAAATGGTCCGCATGCACCTGGCCGACCGGGGGATGCTCGTGGGCGCGGCGGTACTCGCGTCGCTCCTGCCGCTCTCCGCCGGGGCACAGGTTCCCCCTTCGCTGGCGGCGTCCCTGGGCAAGTTGGCGGTCGCCGGCACAGCCGGCGGCCCCTTGCCTGCCGCCGCCCTGCACACGCAGACGCCGCCCGCGCAAGAGAGGCTCGCGGGAGCGACACTGACACACTCCGCCGCATCCTCGGGACCCGGCCTGGGGGCGTTCTCTTCCGCGGTCCTCAAAACCGCCGCCGCGCTGGCGCTGGCAACGCTCCTCTATCTCGGCTGGCACGCGCTGAAAGGATCCCCCGAGACCGCCGAGCCTCTTCCTCCCGCCGCCGACGAGTACCTCCTGCAGCAGCGCTGAGGGGAGAGCCTGCGCAGAGACGCAAAAAACGCGGAGTCCGATCACCGGGAAGCCGCGCGGGACCGTCCTTCACCGACCTCAACCCATAGATCCCATAGGTCCCATACGACGTCCTATTCCCTGCCTCACTCGTTGCGATGCGTGGCCTTGGCCGCCGCTTCCAGGTCGCTCTTGGTAAAAAGCGAGGCCAGCCGGTAGCCGGCTTTCTCGATGTTCTCGCGCCCGCCGCTCTGCCGGTCGATCACGCACACCACGGCCGCGATCTCCGCGCCCAATTCCTCCAACTTGCGCGTCGACTCGACCACTTGTCCGCCGGTCGTGATCACGTCTTCGACTACCGCCACATTGCGGCCGGCGAAGTCGGCGCCCTCGGCGAGACGGCGGGTCCCGTAATCCTTGGCCTTCTTGCGCACGAAGATCGCCGGCAGGCCGGTATACAGCGACAGGGCGGTAGCCAGCGGGATGCCGCCGGTCTCCAGCCCCGCCAGCATCTCCGTCTCCTCGGGCAGAAGTTCCGCCATCTGCGCGGCGATCTCCGCCAGGATTTCCGGGTCCGACTCGAAGCGATACTTGTCGAAGTACTCGCTGCTGGTCTTGCCCGAGCGCAATACGAAATGACCCGTCAGGTGCGCGACCTGGTATATCCTGGCCGCCAAAGCCTCTCGCTCCATCGTCCACCCCGCCGTAAGATGAATCAGCCCATGATAGCCGAAAAACCGCCGGGCGGCCAACGGAAACCGGATGCGGACGCTCCGTGTACCGGCGCCATCAAGGTCCCCCGCGGGCCGCTTCCTGCGCCTGAGTATGCTTCTCAATCGCAGCCAGGAGCCTTCATAGGGATTCGATCTTGGCATCCGGCCCGGCTTGTGCCACTCTCGTCCTCGGAGGGAAAGTGACCCCATCATCATGAGGAACGACCCGTGACCAGCTCGACCTACCCCAGAAACCCCTATCTGGACAACGAACCCCTGCCCGTGGACATCGTGCTGCATCCCTCCTGGTGGAATCGGCACGAGGGCATCAGCTTCGACCCCGACTTCTTCTTCCATCCCGTCCGCCGGATTGAGGATGAACGCCGCATGGAGCGGGCGCTCTACGAACGCTGGGGCCGGTTCGGCTTGGGAGAAAACCACCAGCGCGACCTGCCGCAGGTCGGCGCCGTGCATCTGGCGGCCGGTTTTCTGCTCTCGGAGATGATGGGCTGTCCCGTCCGTTACGAAGAGAACTCCTCGCCCACCGTCATGCCCGCGGATCGTACGGACCTGCGGATCGACGTGGACGCGGCCTTCCGCTCGCCCGTCTGGAAGAAGTATGAAACTATGTTGGCGGCCCTCAAGGAGAAACACGGCTATCTCACCGGCGACGCCAACTGGTCGGGCATTCTCAACCTCGGCCTCGACCTGCGCGGCCAGGATATCTTCATCGACATCCTGGAGCGCCCCGACCAGACCCGGCGGCTGTTTGCCGGGATCGCCGAGTTGATCGAGCGCTTCACGGCCATCGTGTCGGGCGAAACTCACAGCACGAGCATTTCCGTCAATCGCAACGTGCGGCACATTCCCAAACCCGTGTTTCTGCATTCCGAATGCACGCACACCATGATCTCCAACCAGGACTATCGCAGCGTGCTGTGGGAGTTCGACCGGCGCTGGAACGCCAAGTACCGTCCCTACGGCATCCACTTCTGCGGTTCGGACCCGCATCGGTTCGCCGAAGACTTCGCCGCCCTCCCCGGTCTGGATTTTCTCGACGTGGGCTGGGGCGGTGACGTGAAGACGCTGCGCGCCCACCTGCCCCAGACGTTTCTTAACATCCGCCTTTCTCCCGTCGAGATGGTGCACAAGACGCAGGACGAAGTACGCGCGGAAATCAGACGCCTGGTGAAGGATTCCGACAATCCCTATCTTACCGGCGTCTGCTGCATCAACATGGACGACCAGGTCCCCGACGCGACCATCACGGCCATCTTCGAAACCGTCGCCGAGCTGCGCCGCGAGTACGCAACCGCGCTCGCGTAGGGGCGACATCCTGTCGCCCGTTGCGGCGACGCGCGGATGGACCGGCGCATGGATCGTCTGGACGTGTTCGAGTTGTGGTTGCACTGCCCCGGCGCGGATTCGAGCGCGACCAGACCGACTTGGACCACAGCGGCGCACCCCACGCCGCCGACCCCCTCCTCCTCATCGAAGCGTTACTGCGGCAGTCGCGCAGCGCCCTGCGCCGAACCACCAAGGAACCGGTTGAAGCCGGTACTCCGGCTCGCGCGGTGGGCGAAACCGACCGACGGGGGCTTACTCGTAGAGATGGCAGGCCGCGAAGTGGCCGCCGCCGTGATCCTTTAGCACCGGATCTACGGTCTTGCATTGCGGCATCACGAACGGACAGCGGGGATGGAAGTGGCAGCCCGAGGGCGGATTGGCCGGGCTGGGCACGTCTCCCTCCAAGAGCATGCGCTTGCGCCGCTGGGTGGGATCGGGAATGGGCACGGCGTCCAACAGCGCCTTGGTGTAGGGATGCAGTGGATTGGCGTAAATCTCGTTCTTCTCCGCCATCTCCACGATCCGCCCCAGGTACATGATGGCGACCCGGTCGCTGATGTGCCGCACCACCGACAGGTCGTGGGCGATGAAGAGATAGCTGAAGTGGAAGCGGCTCTGCAGGTCCATGAGGAGGTTGATGATCTGCGCCTGGATGGAGACGTCCAGGGCGGAGACGGGTTCGTCGCAGATGATGAGTTGCGGCCCCAGCGCCAGCGCGCGCGCGATGCCGATGCGCTGCCGCTGGCCGCCGGAGAACTCGTGCGGATAGCGCGACATGTGTTCCTCCGACAGTCCCACCAGCGAGAGCAGCTCCGCCACCCGCTCCCGTCGCTCCCGCGAGTCCTTGACCATCTTGAAGATCGAGAGCGGCTCGCCGATGGCGTTTTCCACCGTCAGGCGCGGATTCAGCGACGAGTAGGGGTCCTGGAAGATGACCTGGATTTTGCGCCGGTACGGATGCATGGCGCGATGCGAGAGATGCAGCAGCTCGACCTCGCGGCCGCTCTCGCCGTCGCGGAACAGGACCGAGCCTTGGCTCGCCTCCAGAAGCCGCAGGATCAGCCGCCCCGCCGTCGTCTTGCCGCAGCCGCTCTCGCCCGCCAGCCCCAGCGTCTCGCCCCGATTGATGAAGAAATCCACGCCGTCCACGGCCTTCACCCACCCCACGGTGCGACCCAAAAGGCCCCGCCGGATGGGGAAATGCTTGTATAGGCCGCGCACCGTCAAGAGGGGGGTTCCGTTGCCGCTCATCGCCAAACTCGCTCCCGGTCCGCCGTCGCGGAAGCCTAGTTGTAACAGGCGTCGGGGCGGGTGTCAAACGTTGGCGATCCGCCCCCTCACCCTTACCCTCTCCCCAAGGGAGAGGGGATTGCACCTCGCCCTGAGGGAGAGGTCGGCGCGCAGCGCATTCTTTACCTCTCCCTGAGGGAGAGGTCGGCGCGCAGCGCCGGGTGAGGGGGAAGTTCGCCGCCGGCGCGCCGCATCGCCGCAGCGCGCGGTCCCCACGCGCCCCCTCACCTTAACCCTCTCCCCCAGGGAGAGGGGACTGCACCTCGCCCTCTGGGCGACGCGAAGTCAACGTGATTCGCTTTGCCTCACTCGCGCATTCCGGGTATTTTGGGGTGCCGCCGCTCCTCTCGCAGCTGCGGATACCCAGGAGGTCTTTATGCAGGCTGAGCGTTTCCCCAACCCTGCACGCGGTTCGACCGTCCCGCGCTGGATTCAACTCTTCTTCGCCATCGATGCGCTGCTGGTCGCCGTGTATGCCGTCAACGCGTGGTTGGACGTGCCTCCCGGCAAGTACGCGCAGTTCTTCGACCTGGACGAGGAGGCAAACCTGCCGGCCTGGTACTCGTCGATGCAATTGGGGGGGGCGGCGGGGCTGATCGCGTTCTTTGCCTGGCGCAGCGGAGCGACCCTCCGCCGCGGCGCGCGCCTCTTGTGGGCGCTGGCGGCGCTGCTGGTCCTCCTTTCCCTGGATGAGTCCGCGCAGATCCACGAATGGATCGGCGACCGCCTGAGCCGCCTGTTCGCCGACGCCCATCCGGACAGATTCTTGGAGCGCACGCGATCCTGGACGTCTCTCGTCACCCTCCCCCTGGTCGTATTCCTGGTCTGGTTGTTCCGGGGCTTGAAGGACAGTCTGTCGGCGGTTCCTCGGGCCACGTGGCTCCTCGCGGCCGGGTTCACCCTCTTGCTGCTCAGCGCCGAGGGATTGGAGCTCCTTTCCGACCTGACGGGCCTGAAAGCCCACGGCTACACAATGGAAGTGTGCGCGGAGGAACTGGGAGAAATGCTGGCCGCGACCGTGCTGCTATGGGGGGGCTGGGTCATGGCCGAGACCGCCTTGTCGCCGGTCGAAACCCCGTCCCGCAGCGCTTCGGCGCAGGCTGCGCCGCATTCTTCGGCGGGCGGCAATCGCCCGTCGTCGCGCCGTCCTTGAAACCGCGCCTCTTAACCGCTAAACTGGTCACACACGTCTGTAGGGGCGGGGGGGGCGCTATGAGCGGGCGGCGACGGGGATGGATGCTGGGATGCGCGGCGTGGCTCGCCGCGGCGGCGTGGGCGCAGCCGGTCCCGCCCGCCCGCGATCCCGAAGTCGCCTTTAACACCGTCTTCCACCAAATCGTCAACCAGTACGTCGACGGCGCCACCCCCGAGGAGCTTCTGGCCGCCGCGTACGCACGGCTGGTGCGCGACATCACCCCCGCCCTGCCTCTGACGCATTTTGTCCCCGGCGGAACCGCTGACCTGTCGCCGCTGGTGCTGCGGCGCATCATCAACGAGCTGTCGCGCACCCATCGCGCCGGCGAACCCATCGCCAACCTGTTCCGTGACGCGGAAGTGGCCATGGTGGACAGCCTGGGCGATCCCTTCTCCACTTTGCTCCTGGCGGAGAGCAACGAGAAGATGCAGGACATGATGCGCGGCGATTTCGCGGAAATCTCCGGCATCGGCGTCTACCTGGACGAGCGCGACGGGCAGGTTGTGATCCTGTCGGCGTTGCGCGACATGCCGGCTTTCCGCATCGGGCTGCGCTCCGGCGACGTGATCCTAGCCGTGAGCGGCGAGGCCGTGCACAGCCTGGCGGAGGCCCGCGAACGCATGAGGGGACCGGTCGGATCCTGGGTGGAACTCACGGTGCGCCGGGCAGGGGCGCCCGAGCCGCTCTTATTTCGCGTCACCCGCGAACCCATCGCCCCCAAAAACGTCCAGTACCACATGCTCGACGACGAGGTCGGCTACATCCGGCTTGCCACGTTCCTTCACGCCGGCTCTGCCCACGACCTGGAGACCGGCCTCAACTATCTGCGCGTCAATCACGACGCCAAGCGCCTGATACTGGACCTGCGCGGCAATCCCGGCGGGCTTCTGGAGCAGGCCGTCGAAGTCGCCGGCCTCTTTCTCCGCAACCATCGGCTGGTGACGACCACGCGCGGGCGCAATCAACTGCACACCGGCGAGTTCCGCGTGGGGCGTCGTTCGCCGTTTCAGGACCTGCCCCTGGTCGTGCTCGTCGACGGCGGCTCGGCGTCGGCCTCCGAGATTGTCGCCGGCGCCATCAAGGACCAGGGACGCGGCAAACTCGTGGGGACCCGCACCTACGGCAAAGGCTCGGTGCAGGAAATCTACCAGCTGGGTGACCGGACCGCGCTCAAACTGACCATCGCCAAGTACTATACGCCCAAGGGCGTGTGCATTCACGGCACCGGCATTGCGCCGGACGTGGAGGTGAGGTTGGATGAAGAGACCCTTCTGGCCGGGTCCGAGTCGTACCGCAAGCTGATGGCGGCCATGCCCGACGACCTCAAGCATCGGCGGGTGCTGGACGCGACGGCGGAGAAGCAGCGGGCGGAGATCGTGGAGAACGTGCTGGGGCCGCTGTCGCCGCGGGAGCGGGAACTGGCGATGGACCCGCAGTTGGCGCGCGCGCTGGAGGTGGTCCGGGCGGAGCCCGCGCCCAGCCTCTTTGGGGGCGTCCGCTGATGTTCCGCTTTCGCGAAAAATGGCGGAAACTGTCCGATCCCGAGATGCTGGTCGTCCTCGCCGACCAAACCTACAAGCTGGGCAGGCCCAAGAAGGCGCTGGAGATGTATCGGCGCGCGGTGGAGCTGGCGCCCGACCACGTGGCGGCGCGCGTCAACCTGGGGGCGCTCTTGATTCAATGCCGGCACGACCTGCCCGAGGCGCTCGTGCACATGGAGTACGCGCGCACCCTGGAACCCGACAATTGCACCGTGCTTCTCAACCTGGGTTCGCTCTACGCGCACTTGGACATGGCCGAACGCAGCGAGGCCGTCCTGCGCCGCGCCCTGGAGATCAATCCCGCCTTCCCCGACGTGCGCTTCCTTCTGGCGCACCATCTCATCAACCGCGGCGAGATGGACGAGGCGCGCCGGCTCCTGGCGGAGGAACTGTCGCCCGGCGTCAAGCCCGGCAACCTGCACGCGCAGATGCTCCTCGCCCGCCTCAACGAATTCCGCAAGCAACCACCCGAAAAGGAAGAGCAACCATGACTCGCCTGCTTCTTGTCTGCGCCTGCCTGTGCAGCCTGCCCGCCGCCCGCGCGGAGTACTATCTCATTCCCATGGACGAGACCCAGACCGACCATCTCAAGGCTTACGGTCTCATGTACTGGGCGCTGCAGCCGCCGCGCTCGGGGATGGGCGAGTGGCTCCTGAACTATCGCGGCGGCAGCTTCGTCATCAAGAACGTCGCCGACGTGACGACTCGCGCGCGACTCCTGGGCGTCCGCGTCCAGGCCATTACCCCGGCGCGACTGGACGCCATTCACCGCGAGATGGCCGAGGCCAACATGGACGTCGCCGAGCTGGACAAGGCGCCCAAGGTCGCCGTCTACACGCCGCCGGGAAATGACCCCTGGGACGACGCCGTCACCCTCGCCCTCGAGTACGCGGAAATCCCCTACGCCAAGCTGTGGGACCCCGAGGTCCTGCAGGACCAGTTGCCCAGGTACGACTGGCTGCACCTGCATCACGAGGATTTCACCGGCCAGTACGGCAAGTTCTACTCGAGCTACGCCAACACCTCCTGGTATCGGCGGCAGGTGGCGGATTTTACCAAGGCGGCGCAGGAGGCGGGCTTTGCCTCCGTGGCGGAGCACAAGCGGGCCGTGTGCGTCAAGATCATGGACTACATCGCCCGCGGAGGCTTCATGTTCTCCATGTGCGCGGCCACCGACACCTTCGACATCGCGCTGGCCGCCCGGGGCGTCGACATCGTGCCGCCCGAGATCGACGGCACCCCGGTCACCCCCAACTTCCGCCAGAAGCTGGATTACTCGCTCACGCCCGCGTTCAAGGACTTCACCCCCATCGTGGACGCCCACGTGTACGAACATTCCGACATCGACGCCAACCTGCCCGGCCGCGGTTCGCTGAAGGGCTACCAGGGCAACGAGATCGCCCTCTTCGAGTTCAGCGCCAAGGTGGATCCGGTTCCCACCATGCTCACGCAGAATCACGTCAACCGCGTGATGGACTTTCTGGGCCAGACCAGCGGATTCAAGAAGAAGTTCATCAAGGACAGGATCGTCATTCTGGGCGAAATCCCGGGCGAGGACGTGGCCAAGTACATCTATGGCGAGTACGGCGCGGGCATGTTCAGCTACCTGGCGGGACATGATCCCGAGGATCCCCAGCACATCGTCTACGACAAGCCCACCGACCTCTCGCTGCACAAGAGCAGTCCGGGGTATCGGCTGATCCTGAACAACGTGCTTTTCCCCGCGGCCAAGAAGAAGGAACGCAAGACGTGAAGGCGCATCCGGAGTACAAACTTCAGTTTGCGATTCAAACAGGCTGAAACCTGCACTCCGGGCAGGCAACCCGGCACGGGCGGGACGCCCGTGCGCGGCTAGTTGCGGCGCGGCTTGCGCGCGTATTTCTGGCGGAACTTCTCCACCCGCCCCGCCGTATCCACCAGCTTGCTCTTGCCGGTGAAAAAGGGATGGCAGGCCGCGCAAATCTCCACCCGGATGTCCTTTTTGGTTGAACGCGTCGGATACTTGGCCCCGCACGCGCAGGAAATTGTGGTCTCGAAATACTCGGGATGAATGCCCTTCTTCACGTTGCTCTCCTCATTAGCTTCCGCCGGCCCCCGGCTTACGTCTGGGGCGGCTTGTCGCCTTGCGGCGCCGCCGGCGGCTCCTCTTTCTTGAAATACCGCCCGCAAAGGTTGTACAGCGCCAACCCGATGGCGAACAAAATCACCGTGTCGGCGGCCCGATGGAACGCCCCCGGCGTATATATGCCCAGGATGGCCCGGTCGTTGCCGTAACCCGCGAACCTCCCCAGCGCGCCGACGACGAAAAAGATCAAAGCGATGACCAGAAGTATCTTGACCTTGTCGTGGAGGTCTTTGCTCATGGCGTCACCCTCCCAAAAAACGCGTTCCCACAGCGATCAAGTTAGGCAAGCTCCCGGGCCTTGTCAATTGGATTCTCAAAAGACGTGCGACATACCCCGGGCGCTAAAGGCTCTCCTGCCTGTGAACCGGAGCATCTGGCTCTCACGCCTCCGACGTCCCCTCCCGCCCGTAGTCGTCGGACAGGCGCACCACGTCGTCCAGTTCCGGCGTGCTCACCTCGAAGATGCGCAGGTCCTCCAGAGCCTCGATGCGATGCCTCCGCCCCGGCCGGATTTCATAACAGGCGCCCGGCCCCAGGTCGAACTCCTCCAACCGGCCGCCTTCGTCCTCCAGCGTGACTCGCACCCGCCCCGACTCGACATACTGGTGCTCCGATTTAACGTTATGATACTGGAGGAGGCCGCTTGCCTTCTTGACGATGAGGATCTTCATGGCGTAGCGGCCCGTATGGGCAAGTTTCAGCGCTCCTCCCCAAGGCTTGGAACTATCCTATTTCCGCCAGTTGTGGGGACATCGGGGCCTTCCAAGTGTGATTTCGGGACTCTAGCGGGAGGTTGTCCACTGCCAGAGCGCAATCTTTTTGCCTTGCGTATTGCATCAATTATTTACCAAATGTATTTATTGGCATACACAAGGTTTCGGTTCGACCTGATCAAATTTTCTTAACATGCTGATTCCAAGCAACTTATAACTCGGTTTGGCGTGGTTCCGGTTGTGGTACGGCATGTGCGTAGTTGCACCGCCCTGGGAGCGAGCGGTGCGAGCGGGCAGTCGGCGCGCACTGCCGGTACTGACGGCAAAACTGAGATCGGTCCGGGAGCGCGTGCCCTATCCTTTCCCAACCGTACGATGCTCCACGGTTTAGCAAAGAATGGCCGGTGGTCCAACCAATCTACCGGCCCACGCTTCCCGGACCGCACGAACAGGCCCACTGACCCCAGCGGTGGGCCTGTTCTCTTTTCAGACGACTCGGGGTGTGTTAGCGTGGGGGTGGTGAATCTGCGAGCGGGGCATCATGGCAAGGTCGGCGCGTTGGGTTTGGCATGTTGGTCGCTGGGATTCTGGTATTGGCGGGATGCGAACAGAAGCGGCCGGAGGGAGGCGCAGGCGAGAAGTCGCTGGCGGCGGAGCGGCAGGAGGGTAGGGCGGATTGCCGGCGTCCGATCCGGCGGCGGCGCGGGCGCGGTTGACGCCACACCCGAGGTGGGCGTCCCAGCCGACGCCGCCGCGGCCTTCCAGAAGGCGCAGGACCTCAAGCGCGCCGGCGACGTCGCCGCCGCCATCGAAAACAAGGGGCCATCGAGCCCATCCCGACTTTCCACCGCCATCGCATGTTGGGTTACGCCTACTTTCAGACCAACCAGTTGGATGCGGCCATCGCGCCTACGAGAAGGCCCCGTGCTTGCGCAGCGTGCTGCGCCTACGCACGCCCTCAACACCGGCATCCCCGCTCGCACAGCTCCTCCGGCGTCATCTTCAGAATGCGGGCCAGGCGGCGGCGGTCCCGGGCGAGGATGGGATCATCGCCCAGACGCCCCCGCAGCCACGCCAGCGCCGACCGCGCCGGCTCCGGCGCCTCCCGCCCCGCCAGCCGGTAGTACACCCACCGGCCCTCCTTGCGCATCTCCACCAGCCGCGCCGCCCGCAGAATCGCCAGGTGCTTGGAGACGGTGGAAGGCGCCAATTCCACCAGCACGAAGAGCTGGCACACGCACAACTCTCTCTCCCCCAACGCGCACAGCAGCCGCAGCCGCGTCTCGTCCCCCAGCGCCTTGGCCACCTCCACTACCTCCTGCACGGCCCCCTCCTCATTTCGTTACGTGGCGAAATATAATAATCTTCGCGCGCCCTGTCAAGCACTTTTTTCCAACCACAATGGCGGCTTCCCATGCCCACGCTTCTCCCCGCTCCGCCCAAGCCGCCTCCCGCACTCCAGGCAAGGATCGGATCGCCTCCACCCGCCGCCAGAGCTGTCATTTCGACCGAAGGGAGAAATCTTCTCCCGCGTACTCGAGCCACGGTAGCAGCGGGTAGGATTTCTCCCTTCGGTCGAAATGACAAGGTGGTTCGCTCATAATGACAAGGCGCTTCGGTCGAAATGACGCTTCAGACCTCCGCAACCGCGGCGACCGCTTGGAGCAGTTCCACGCGATTTGCAGCCGTGAATCATTACGGTTGCACCCCGATTCCCATCCGCCTTGACTTCAGCTGGCCGGGGGACTACTCTCTGATTCACTTCTCTCGTGCCATCGGCCATTCTGACTCTCGAGGTGTGGCGATGCGGTGCGACCATTGCGGTTACGACAATCCCCCGGGCGTCACATCATGCGGCAGCTGCGGCGCGAGCCTGCCCCCACGGCCCGAGGCGCCGCGCCTCTCGCAGAAAGCTGTCTGGTCGGTCGTGCTTGCCATTCTGGGCCTCTGTCTGCCCGTCGTTCTCTCAATTCCCGCGCTCATTCTCGGCATCCTGGCCCTCTCCGACATCAACAAGAGCGGCGGGCGCATCACCGGCCACAGCGTGGCCATCGCCGGCATCGTACTCTCCATCGTCTGCGGGTTGATTTCGCTCATCATGCTCATTTTGGCGGCCATCGCCGTGCCCAACTTCTTACATGCGCAACAACGGGCCAAGGTCGTCAGGGTCCAATCCGAGCAGCTCAGCGTGGCCATCGCGCTGGAATCGTTCTACGTGGATGACAATCGCTATCCTACGGATCGCGAATACTACACGGGGGACCTCCTGCCCGGCGGCGACATTCTGGAGGCCAAGTTCGAGCGTACTCTCACCAGCCCCGTGGCCTACATCTCCGTCCTGCCGGGCGACGTCTTCCGCGAGCGGGCGTACCATTACGGCTATTGGACCAACGGCAGGAACGTCTGGATTGTGCGGTCCGTGGGGCCGGACAAGACGCCGGACGCGGACCTGGCGCGCCTGGGCGAATACCTCTCGAGCCGGCGGCGGAACGAGCCGTGGCCGCCGGAGCTGGCGGGCTGGTTTTACGATCCCACCAACGGCGCCAAAAGCCGGGGCGACATCATCAAGACTGGCCGATAGGGCCGCGCCGCCCGCCCGCCTGCTTTGCGCCCCTTCGGCTCACCCGACGCCGAAAGTTTCCGCCGCGCCTTGACGCTGGAGTCCGCGGGGGTTAGACTTACGCTTTTGCCGGAACAGGGTGATGGAAAAGCACCAGCGGCGGGCCGCCGGCAGGTTCCAAACCGGTCGCGGGGGCAAATATAACTCTTTGCCCGCCCGTCACTTGACGCCGCTGTTGCGATTGCAGTATCATGAGTGTGGGTGAACATGGCATTTGAGTTCTTGGGGAAGTCCCAGAAGACGGAGACGCGCGATCCCTACCGTGATCTGGGTGTGGGCCGGAATGCCAAGGCGGACGAAATCAAGAAGGCGTACTTCAAACTCGTCCGCCGCTATTCGCCCGAGCTCTTCCCCGAGGAGTTCACGCGCATCCGGGCGGCCTACGACACACTGCGCGATCCGGCCAAGCGCGCCCGAGCCGACCTCACGCTTTTTTCGCCCCTCGAGGGCGAGATCGGTTTTTCGGACTGCTCCGCCGAAAAGGTCTCCCTGATCAAGCTGAATCAGCAGATCAAGGAACTGGAGCAAGCGGCGGGCGCGGGGGTGACGTCGACCGAATTGCTTCGGCTTTACAAGCAGCGCAGCCTCGCGCTTTTCATGCTGGGCGAGGAAGAAAAGGCCCTGGCGGAATGGGAGCGTCTCAAGAAACTGGCGCCCGGCGACGCTGAAGTCGTCGGCAACATCTTCCGGTTCTATCATAAGCGCGGCTACGACCTGGCCATGGAGAACCGGTTCAAGGAGGCGGTCGAGTACTGGAAACGGGCGCAGCAGTTGGAGCCTAAGAATACGGCCATCCTGCAGAACCTCGCCATGGCCTTGCACCGCCTGCATCGGGATCACGAGGGATTGCCGTACTGGCAGCAATGCCTGTCAGCCTGGGAAACGCAACAGCGGATGCGGCCCGCGGATGCGTATTGGAAGGCGCTGGTGAAGGAGACCAGCCGGCAGCTGGGCGAGTTCCGGCACGTGGCGCTGGCGCCGTCCCCGGCGCCGGCTGCGGACACCGTTCCGGAAAAGCCCAAGGCGCGCTACGATAATCCCAACAAGCAGATGGGCTACGCCTGCTATTCGGAGGGCAAGTATCGCGAGGCCATCGCCGCCCTGGAGCGCTACCTGAACCAGCAGCCCGAGGACGCCGAGGCGCTGGACCTCTTGGCCCGAAGCTACCTGGCCAACGGCGACCGCGATAAACCCTTCGTGATCTGGAATCGGCTCCGGCGCCTGGTGCCCGACGATTCCAAGGTCAAGCAGAGCATCATCGACGCGCACCTGGGCATCGCCCGCAACCTGATCGAGGAGCAATTGTTCACGCCCGCACTCGTGCATCTGAAAAAAGTGCAGGGCATCGAACCCTTGCACGGCGAGAGCTTGGTCGAGATCGCCCGCATCCATTTCTTGCGCGGAGACTACCGGCTCGCGCAGAGCGAACTGGAACGGCTGCTGGCGCGCGAACCGCGCCATCGCTCGGCCAAGAAATTGTTGCAGGACGTGCGCGTGCGCCTGGTGGGTCATTAAGGCCGTGCCATGGGCATCCTGCCCATGCGCACGGGCAAGGCGCCCGCGCCGTGAGGTGAGAGAGAGAGACCGAGATGAGACGCAACGACCTGGAAGAGCTCTTCCCCCTCGAGCAGCGTCCGCTGTCGCTGGTCTCCCGCAGCCACGAGTCGGTCCTGGATCACGTCTACCGGCCGCTGGAGAACGAAGAGGTATCCACTCAGCAGCGGGTGCGCAACGCCCGCCTGTACGCCGCCGGCTCCGCGCTGGAGAACCTCGTAACCCAGCTCTTGCCGGTGCTGGATACGCTCTCCCTGCTCCTGGACCAGGTGGACCAGCTGGGAGTGGAAAGGAACGTCTATTTCGACAACTGGCTGCGCTCGCTGGCGGCCTGCCACAAGCGGCTGGTGCGGGTGCTGGAGCGGATGGGACTGTCCGCCGTCGAGTCGGTGGGCCGGCCGGTGGACTTTTCCGTGCACGACGTCATCAAGGTGCATCCGCGCCCCGGCGTCAGCGAGCCGCGCATCATCCAGGAACTGGAAAAGGGTTATCGCTTTCGCGATCGCGTCATCCGGGACGCCAAGGTGGTGGCGGAAGTCCCCCCCGAGGAGACCTCGGTGACGCCCGCCGACCACGAGGAGTAAACATACAGGTTGCAATGAACGAGGGAGGTTCACGTCGTTATGGCTACCAACATTGTCGGGATTGATCTGGGCACGACCAACACGGTCATGGCGATCATGGATGGGGACACCCCCGTCATCATCCCCAACAGCCTGGGCGAACGGCTCACGCCCTCAGTGGTCTCGTTTGGCGCCGACGGAGAGATCCTGGTGGGCAAGAAGGCGCGGCGCGCCATGATCCTCAACCCCCAGAACACGGTCGGTTCCATCAAGCGTCACATGGGGACCAACTACCGGGTGGAGATCTACGGGCGCAAGTACACGCCGCAGGAGATTTCCGCCATCATCATGCAGAAGATCAAATCGGACCTGGAGAGCTACTTGGGCCACGAGGTTCCGCAGGCCGTGGTCACCGTGCCGGCCTACTTCACCGACGCCCAGCGCCAGGCCACCCGCGACGCGGGCGAGATCGCCGGCTTCAACGTGCGCCGCATCATCGACGAACCCACCGCCGCCGCCATCTCCTACGGCTTCGACCGCATGGAGGAGGACCAGATTCTCATGATCTACGACCTGGGCGGCGGCACCTTCGACGTCTCCATCATCGAGGTCGTCAACGGCGTCTTCCAAGTGCTGGCCATCAAGGGCGACAACATGCTGGGTGGCGACGACTTCGACCAGCGCATCGTGGACTGGCTGGTGGAGGAGTTCAAGCAGCGTGAGGGCATCGACCTCACGACCGACCCGTCGGCCCTGCAGAAACTGCGCATCCACGCCGAGGAGGCCAAGATCGAGCTCTCCAACGTCGAACGCACCAACATCCTCATCGAGTCGGTGATCGTGACCGACAAGGGACCCTTGACCCTGGACATGGACATCACGCGGGCGCGCCTGGAGAGCCTCATCGGCGACCTGGTCGAGGGTACCGAACGCCACGTGCGCGCCGCCCTGGAGGACGCCGGCCTGAAGAGCAAGGACATCACCAACGTGGTGCTGGTCGGGGGCAGCACGCGCATTCCCATGGTGCAAAAGCTGGTCGAGAAGATCATCGGCCGGCCGGCGCGCCGCGACATCAACCCGGAAGAGTGTGTGGCCCTGGGCGCCGCCGTCCAGTCCTCGCTCATCGCCAGCCTGGACGAGGAGATGCAGCACTCCGCCGCCGACCGCCTGCCCGAGAAGGGGCCCGTGGTCGTCCACTTGACCCCCTTCTCCCTGGGCGTCGGCTTGGTCGGCGACCAATACGGCGTGCTCGTGCCCAAGAACTCGACCTATCCCACCGAGGCCAAGGATATCTTTACCACCACCCGCGATTTCCAGACCGCCATCTCCTTCCCGGTGTACGAGGGCGAGGAGGCCATCGCCTCCTCCAATACCTTCCTGGACATGCTGCGCATCGACGACATCGCCCCCGCGCCGCGCGGCATTCCCCGCGTCGAGGTCACCTTCCGCCTCAACCACGACCGCATCCTGGAGGCGACCGCCAAGGACCTGACCACCGCCAAGGCCGTCACCATCACGGTGATGGCGACCGACAATCGGCTCTCGCCGGAGGAAAAGGCGCGCGCCATCAAGGAGGCCCAGAACCGCATCACCAGCATGTTGGAGGACCGCATGCAGGATGCGCTGATGAACCAGGCGGAAGCGTTGATCTACCGCGCGGAGCGCCTCCTCTCGGAGGTGGACTCGCCGCCCCGCGGCATCCATGAGACCATCGAGGAGCTGCAGAACGCCATCGAGCGCCGCGACGGCCATCGTATCTCCGGCGCCATGGAGCATCTCACCTCCATGATCACGCAGATGGAACGATGAGCAGCCGGCCGCTCGCATGAATACCTTGTTCTGTCCCTGTTGCGGCGCGGAAAACCCGCTGGAACGCAGCGTCTGCCAGAAGTGCAAGGCCGACCTGGGCGTGGTCAAGTCCATCCTGGACACCGCCAACCTGCACTACAACCGGGCGCTCACGCTGGCGGGCGAGGGACGCTATCCCGAGGCCGAGCTGGAGGCGACCGCGGCGCTCGAGCTCTACAACAAGAATCCCCGCTATCACAACCTCCTGGGCACCATCTACGCGCGCCAGGGCAAGTTCAACCGCGCCCAGGAAGCCTGGGAAACCACGCTCTATCTGGAGGAGGACACCTCCAGCGCCTATCGTTCCTTGCAGCGACTGCAGCGGCTGTCGTCCAACGGGACGCTGGAAGCGCCGCGCCGCCGCACCACCTCCGTCTTCGACGTGCTCTTGCTGCTGTTACTCGTCTTCTTCGGTTGGATGGCCCATCACTACTACGTCGAGCAGCTGGTCAACGATTACGAGCTGCGCATCCAGAGCCGGGACGCGGAACGCTCGGCGGAGCAGCAGTTGGGCGGGCTGGTCGCCGCCTCCGGCTCCAGCTCCCAGCGCCAGACCGACATGGAGGAGCTCTTGGAGGAGATTCGCCAGTACGTGGCGCTGATGCAGGAACAGACGGCGGAGATGCGCGCGCAGGCGACGGAGATGCGGTCGCAGGCGGTCGAGATGCAGGCGCAGTACGACCGGCTGCGGGAGCGGCTGGTGCGGGACGCCTCGCCCGAGGCGGCGTCCCCTCCGCCGCCCCAGGAGTAGCGCCCGCCGTGGCCGCAGAGGAGTTGCGCGACATCCTGCGCCAAGTGCAGCAGGGCCAGCTTGCCCTGGAGGCGGCCGAGCGCGCCCTCCAGGATCTCTGGCGCACCGACCTCGGCTTCGCCCGCATCGACCACCATCGTGAAGCCCGCAAGGGCTTCCCCGAGGTCATCTACTGCGCCGGCAAACAGTTGGCGGACATTCGGGAGATTTTCTCCCGGCTGGCCCGGCGCGGCCGCAACGTCCTGGCGACCCGCGCCGATGCTGACATCTACCAGGCCGTCGCCGCCGACTGGCCCGACGCCCGCTTTCATGCCCGCTGCCGCGCCATCACCCTCGACCAGGAACATCGCGCGCCCGATCCCCACGTCCCCATCCTGGTCGTCTGCGCGGGAACGTCCGATATTCCCGTGGCCGAGGAGGCCGCCGTCACCGCCCGTATCATGGGCCATCACGTGGAGGAAATTTACGACGTGGGCGTGGCCGGCATCCATCGCCTCCTGGAACATCAGGACCGGCTGCGGGCGGCCGCGGTGGTGGTCGTCGTGGCCGGCATGGAGGGGGCGCTGGCCAGCGTGGTCGGGGGCCTGGTCTCCGCGCCCGTGATCGCCGTGCCTACCAGCATCGGCTACGGCGCCAATTTCGCCGGCCTGGCCGCCCTCCTGGGTATGCTGAATAGTTGCAGCTCGGGCGTGGCGGTGGTCAACATTGACAATGGATTTGGAGCGGGATATACTGCGGGTTTGATTGTGGGGAGAATATTAAGTGCAAAGAATCGAACGGGTTTTTGACCCTCTCAGGCGCTTTTTCCGCTGGTTGTTGGGAACCTTTCTGGCCCTGTGCCTGGTCGCGACCGGTTGGGGCGATACCATCTGGTTCAAGACCCCGCCGCGCGCCTGGAACGGCCGCATCATCGAGGATCCGGCCGACTTTCACTTCAAGCATCGCGCGGGAGAGCCCGACTACTTCGAGTTCGAGCGAGGCAGCAGCAGCAACCGCATCGGTCTGACGCGCAGCCATCCCAACATCGCCCGCATCGAGAAGAACATGAATTACGGGGAGGACGTGCTGGAGCTGGGCGCGGGGGCGGAGGGGGCGCCGGGCGCGACCGAGACGGTCTCGCTGGCCCAACCGGGCGGCGTCCTGTCCCCTGCGGGCGGCCCCGGCCTGCGCACCGCCGAGCGCCTGGAGGTCGTCTCCATGCGCGATTGGCTCTATCCCGCCGACAGCGAGATTCCCTTGCGCGTGGGCAGCGTGGTCGCGCCCCAGACCGCGGTTCGCACCCCACTCAACAGCCGCGCCAAACTCGGCTACCGCCAAATCCTCTTTCTCGGCCTGCTGCCCGACACCCAGCTTTCGCTCAACGGCCTGGCGCGCGAAACCCAGACCGGCATCTACCAGCTGGACGTGACGGTCGAGCCGGGCGGTGAAATCTGGCTGTCGGTCACGGATAAAATCCGGCTTTCGGACACAGTCCGCTTCATCGTCAACGGCGTGGCCATGGACACACGCTCGACGCTCATCAACGTGGAGGTCACGCCGGACAACGAAGTCGTCGTCTCCAACTTCGGTCTGACCGAGTTGCCGGTGACGCTGCAGGGGGAGCGCAAGACGCTGACCCCCACCCAGCAGTACAACACCGCGCAACTTTCCGCCCAACCCGGCCCCAGCAGCAAGGCTCGCGCCGATTGGGACAACTGGGACATCTGGACGCCCGAGAAGATCGCCTTCGCGCCCGAGGTTTATTCGCAGGTGGACGTGCGCGGCGGCGTGTATGCCGATTTCCCCGTGGTGCGCCTGGGGGAAGTGGGCGACCTGCCCAAGAGCGAGTTCGTGCAGCCCCAGGGAACCATGCAAATCATCCAGGCTTGGCGACAGGCCATCCAGGATTACATCAACCAGGAGGGATACCGGGACTCCGACGCGGGCGGCATGGAAGCGGGACTGGAGGAGGTGCGCGCCAAGGTCGCCCCCAATAATCCCGCCGTGGCCGCCCTCCCCTCCCGCGACAACTGGGGCCATCCCTTCGTCTGGCGCGTCTTGCCGCAGAGCCGGGTGGGCGAGTTCCTCATCGACGTGCATAGTACCGGCCCCAATGGACGGGACGACTTCGGACTGGGCGACGACCTGTGAGGAAAATTGGGGTCAGCGCCTATTTTTGCACGTAGGGCCCTCATCAACCGTGAGACAACCTGCAAAAATAGGCGCTGACCCCAATTTTCCAACGGCCTACATCCACTGCAGCGCCGGGGTGTCCGGCGATCTCTTACTGGGCGCGTGGCTGGACCTGGGTTATCCGCGGGAGGCGTTGTTGTCGGCCCTGGCGCCGCTCTCGCTGCCGGGATTGGAGATCGAGGTCGAGCGGGGGCAGTCGCGGGATTTCGGGGACGCGTGCGCGTCAAGTCGACGAAAAAGAGACCCGCATCGCAGGGCTGGGGAGATCCTCGAGCTGGTTGCTGGCGCCGGGCTGTCCGAGCGCGCCCGCGGGCGAGCCGAGCGCATCTATACCTTCCTGGCGAACGCGGAGGGCCGCGTCCACGGCAAACGCCCCGAGGACATCCACTTTCACGAAGTCGGCGCACTGGACGCCGTCGTGGACGTCCTCGGCAGCGTGTTGGCGGCGGATTATTTCGGGCTGGAGACGATCATCGGCTCGCCCGTCGTGGTCGGCGGCGGAACCGCGGCCTGCCGGCACGGCGACCTGCCCGTGCCCGCGCCGGCCACGCTCTTTCTTCTGGAGGGCATCCCCATCCGCGGCGGCGGGATTGAACAGGAACTGGCGACGCCCACGGGCGCGGCCATTCTGCGCGGACTGTGCACGGGGTTCGGTCCTTTCCCCGAGATGATTCCCGAGAAAACCGGCTACGGACTGGGCCATCTCGATCTGGGCCGCACTCCCAACGTGCTGCGCATCACCCTGGGCCGGGCCGCCGGCCAGCCCGTCGCCGTCGAGGTACTTGAGACCCACATCGACGACATGAACCCGGAGTTCTATGATCTTCTCTTCGAGCGGTTGCTTGAGGCGGGGGCGCTGGACGTGACGCTCGCGCCCGTGCAGATGAAAAAGAACCGGCCCGGAGTCCACGTCACGGTCCTGACGCCCCAGGGCAAGGCGGAAGAGCTGGCGGAGGTGCTGATCGAAGAGACGAGCACCCTGGGCGTGCGGATTTCCACCGCCCGGCGCTGGTGCGTGGAGCGGAGAGTCGAAGAAGTCGAGACGCCCTACGGCCCGGTGCGCGTGAAGGTGCGGGCCGGCCGCCATCCCCGCCCCGCGCCCGAGTACGCCGACTGCGCGAGGCTGGCGAAAGCGAAGGGCGTGCCCGCGGAAGTGGTCTACCGCGCGGCGCTTGCGGCGTGGAGGAGGGAGTGATTGCGCTACCGTACCGGACCGCCGCCGACAAGGCCCCGCCGCGCCGTAAGCAATGTGGAGTGCGGCAACTTGTTGCCGCGTGCCATCCCCACCCGCCCACTCGCTAAGGGGGAGATGACGCCCATAAACTCGCCCCGCCAGTACTGCGAGAAAGCCGAAGGCCGCAGTCGAAGGGCGGCTTCGGAGCGCCTCAGTAGCACCTCCGCGCCTCAGTCTCGCTTCCCAAGCAGGGAGAGGCAGGCGTGATTCGCCCCCCTACAGCCGGTAATTGGGCGCTTCTCGTGTGATGATCACGTCGTGCGCGTGGCTCTCGCGCAGGCCGGCCAGGGTGATGCGCATGAACCGGGCGCGCGTGCGCAGATGCTCGATGTTCGGCGCGCCGCACAGCCCCATGCCCGAGCGCAACCCGCCCACCAGTTGATAAACCGTGCCCGACAGCGAACCCTTGTAGGGCACGCGCCCCTCGATGCCCTCGGGCACAAACTTGCTGCTGCGCACCCTCGAGGCGTCCATGCCGTCCTGAAAATAACGGTCGGCGCTGCCCTGCTCCATCGCCCCGATCGAGCCCATGCCGCGATAGACTTTGAACTGGCGGCCCTCGAAAATGACGATCTCGCCGGGACTCTCCTCCAACCCGGCCAACAGACCCCCCAGCATCACGCAATGCGCCCCGGCCGCAATCGCCTTGGTGATCTCGCCGGAAAAGCGAATCCCACCGTCGGCCACGAGCGGGATCCCGTGCTTGTCCGCCTCGCGCGCGCAATCGTAAATGGCGGTGATCTGGGGCACCCCGGCGCCCGTGACTACGCGCGTGGTACAGATGGAACCCGGACCGATGCCCACCTTGACGGCGTCCGCGCCGGCGGCGATCAGGTCGGCCGTCCCCTCCGCCGTGGCCACGTTGCCCGCGATCACCGGCACCCGGCTGAACTCGGACTTGGTCGCCTCCAACGCCGCCAGGACGCCCGCGCTGTGGCCGTGCGAACTGTCCAGCACCAACACGTCCACCCCCGCCTCGATCAATCGCTTCGCCCGCTCCCGCCGGTCGGGGCCGATGCCCAGCGCCGCTCCCACCCGCAACCGCCCCATCCCGTCCTTGCACGCATTCGGAAACCGCCGTCGCTTCTCGATGTCCTTCACGGTGATCAGCCCCTTGAGATTGCCGTCCTTATCCACGACCGGCAGCTTCTCGATGCGATGCTTGTGCAGGATGCGCTCGGCCTCTTCCAGAGTCGTACCCACCGGGGCCGTCACCAAGTTGTCGCGCGTCATCAGGTCGCGGATTCTCTGGTTGCCGTCCTCCTCGAAACGCAGGTCGCGGTTCGTCAGGATGCCGACCAGCCGGCTCCCCTCGGTAATCGGCACGCCGGAGATGGAATAGCGCCGCATCAGTGCCTGCGCTTCGGCGATGGTATGGTCCGGCCCCAGCGTGATGGGGTCGGTGATCATGCCGCTCTCCGAGCGCTTCACCCGGTCCACTTCGCGGGCCTGCTGCTCCGGCGACATGTTCTTGTGCAGGATGCCGATGCCCCCCTCCCGCGCCAGGGCGATGGCCATGTCCGACTCGGTCACCGTGTCCATGGCCGCACTGCAGATGGGGATCGAGAGCCGGATGTCGCGCGTCAGGATGGTCGAGGTATCTACCTCCGCGGGCAGCACCGCCGACTTCTGCGGGACCAAAAGCACATCGTCAAAGGTAAGGCCAATCTTTTCAAAGCGTTCATCCATGCCCGCCGACCTCCCGCTGGGTATCCGGCAAACTAAGCTCCCCAGCGGGACCTGTCAAGGCCCCTGCCAAAAACGTAAGTTATATAAAACAAGTAGGTTACAAATCCGCCCATTTAAAATTGACAGCCGACAGGGGCGTTGATAGAATATCTCGTTAGGCAATCTACCTGACGCGTTTTTTCACCTGCGAGTCTGACGGAAACGAGGTCTCTTTCGGTGGACAGACGACAGGGGTTTTCACTGCGGGAGTTGTGCGTGGTGCTGATCGTGATCAGCATCCTGGCCGCCATCGCCATCCCCGCGTACATCCACGCCCAGGTGAGAACCAAACTGGTTGCGGTCAAGCAGGAAAACCGCTCCCTGCACGACGCCGTCATCAAGTACCAGTTGGACCACGGCGACTATCCCATCGGCACCTACGAGTCTCCTACGGCGCTCACCCAATTCTCGAAGTATCCCAAGGCGGTGCAACCCGAGCAGCGCAACACCGGCTACCGGTTGATCGTATTGACGACGCCGGTTCCGTACCTCGTGCAGCTGCCGGACGATCCGTTCCAGGCGTACACGCCGTTGTACGAGCGCAAGTTCATGTACTTCCGGCCCAAACTGGGCCGGCACGCTTGGATGAGCGTGCGGGGCACACCCATCTGGGACGCTGAATTCGAGACAGTGGGCGCCGGGCCGGACCGCATCCTGGATACCAACATCGACGGGCCGGATTACGATCCCACCAACGGGCTGTTCTCGCCAGGCGACGTGCACTTCTACGGGCCGGGATTCCTGGAATCCAATCCTTCGGACGACCCGCACTAGAGCCGTTTCTCAAAGAGTAGTTGCGGGAAAGGAGAAACCGAGTCCGGCAGTAGCGGTACTCCGCGTATCGAGAGGACGACCGGGACGCTACATCCTTTCTTGAAACGGCATTAGGGGGCGGGCGGTCCCTCAGGGTTTCGTCTTCTCTGCGAGGCGGGCGTAGAGCGCCTCCAGCGTATCGGCGTGGTTTTCCCAATCCAGGGCGGTTTCGGCGGTATGGCGGGCGAGTTGCTCCAGGCGCGCGCGTCGTTCCGCGTTGGTGAGCAGTTCCTCGATGCGGCGGGTGAACTGCTCCTGGTTTTGGACCAGGACGCCGCAAAGCCGCTCGCGCAGCAATCGGCCCGGTTCGCCCACGTCCGAGGCGACCACCGCCCGGCCCGCCGCCAGGTATTCCCCCAAGGCCAAGGGAAAGCGGGCCGCTTCGGCGGGTGTGGCGCGCCGGGGAAGCAGCAGGAGGTCCGCCGCTGCGTAATACTGCGCCAGCTCTGCGGCCCCGGCAGGCGGGACACGGCGAACGGCCCGCTGTTGCCGTGCCCAATTCCAAAGTTCGTCGGAGGGTTCCTCTCTCGGGACTTCTCCAACCAGCGCCAGCATGAGCGAAGGATGGGCGGGCAGGAGGGCGCGCAGGGCGGCCAGCGCGAGGACCGGCGCGGAACTGTCCCCCACGTGACAGACCATGATGGCGGCGTCCGCGGGCCATCCCAGGGCCGCGCGCGCGGCCGCCCGCTCGGGGCGCGGGGACGAAACATCCGCGCCGTTGCCGATGCGAACGAGACGTTCGGCGGACACGCCCAGCCGCCGCGCCCGCTCCTCGAGAGCGCCGCTCACCACGACTACCGCCCGCGCCGCCGCAAGCGTCCGGCGTTCCAGCTCGCCCGCCCGCCGCGCCGTCTCCGGCTGGCTGTAGTCCTCTTCCCAATCGACCACGAGGGGCCTGCCGGTCGCGCATAGCTTGAGCGCGGTCCGGCCGGAAGCCGGCAGCGGCGCGTCGAAGGCGTGTATCACGTCAAACGGGCCGTGCCGCGCGGCCTGCCGGCTCAAGAAAAACGGGACCAGCGGATAGAGAAGGTAGTCCGGACGGAGGGGCGAGGCGGGCGCCTCCACCATCTCGATCCCCTCAACCTCCTGACACCGCATCTTCAGCGCCTGGCCGGGCGACAGCAAGATGATCCGATGCCCGCGTCGCGTCAGGCACCGTGCCAAGTGCCAGGCGCGCGCCCGCCGGTCCTCACCCAAAGCCTGGGCGCAGAGGTAGGCCAGACGCATGAACAAACGACTCCTTTATGCATTGCGGCAGCTTGCTGCCGCGGCAGCAAGCCCCCGCAGTCCAGACGATTCTATCGCGGCAGCAAGCTGCCGCACTCCAAATGACTCGCGCATGGAAGGCGATGGTCGCGATTCCTGGAACCGGCAGTCTAGCCCATCCGTCAGGTTTGCGCCAACCGGAATTGAGCCCACGCGTGAACCACGTCCCACAGGTCTCAGCGCGCCCCACGGAATCCCCCCCAACCCCCTTTGTTAAGAGGAATCCGATGCCGCCGCACGCGGTTGTTGCATCTTGACGGCGCACGAAAGGCCTGTTGTACTGCCTGTAGTATCGGTTCAATTGTGGACCGAAGGCAAGTCTTGCCGTGGAGTTGATCCATGTTCCTCTTCCCTCGTTCCGGCATGGCTGCGTGGCTCTTCTGTACTTTCCTTTTGCCCGCTATCGGCGCGGCGGGAGGCTCTCTGGCCTCGGAAGTGCGCGCTGGAACGGACGCCCTTTCCGTTGACATCCGATTCGAAGGCGCGGTTGGGGTCTCGCGGGAGGCGGCGGGCGACCTGATTCAACTGCCCGGCTTGCCGCTGCGCAACGTGGTCGCCGAGCCGCAACTCCCCTGGCAGGAGGTCGTGTTGCTCCTGCCCGAGGACGTGGACCCCGACAGCTTGATGGTCGAGGTCGTCGGGGCGGAGTGGGAAGAGCTATCGGGCGAGTACGACCTGGCGCCGGCGCCGCCCACGGCCACGCTCGTGGACGGGGTGCTCATCCCCGACTGGGAGGGCAAGACCAGCGTGGTGGATGGACGCGACCGCCGCATCTACGGCCGGGCGGCGTACTTTCCCGCTCAGCCGGCCTGGGTGCAGTTCTCCCGCTACCGGCATTGGAACACGGCGGACGTGACGCTCCTGCCGGTCGCCTGGCATCCGGTCGAGCGGCGCGCGCGGGTGTTGCGGGCGGGCACGCTGGTGCTGCATTTCCGCCGGCTGGCATTGAAGCCGCGCGGCCCGGCTTCCCCCGCCGAGCACTCCTTCTGGCCCGACTTCGCCGCGACTCTGGCCAACCCGGGCCATCGGGACGAGTTCTACGCTCCCGCCGCAGCACCTGCGGAAGCGATTACGGCCGTTCCCATCAACTACGCCATCATCACTACCGACCTGGTGGCGCGCGGCTGCCCCGCGTTTTCCGATTTTCTCGCCCACCAGCGGGCGCGCGGTTTCGTGGTGGAAGTGATCTCGGAAGGCGCGGTCGCCGACGCCACCCACTATCTCTCCGGCGCTTCCGCCAACCAGCGCGCCGACAACATCCGCGCCTGGCTGAAGGCCAACTACAACCAGCCGCCTTACGCGCTCAAGTACGTGCTCTTCATCGGCCATCCCCATCCCACCACTTTCAACGCGGACTCCAGCGTCCCCATGAAGATCACCTATCCGCTCTCCTACCAGCACGAGGACAAGGAATGTCCCTGCGACATGTACTTCGCCGATCTGTCCGGCGACTGGGACCGTGACGGCGACGGCTTCCCCGGCGAGTGGGGCTCGGCCAGTTCGCAGTACGGCTGGCAGGACTTCGCCGCCGGCGGCATCGACCGCAAGTTCGAGGTGGTGGTCGGGCGCATCCCCTACTACAACAACATGGCCGACCTGGAGAAGATTCTGCGCAAAACGATGCGTTACGAGAACGCCTATTACGAGCAGGAGTGGCGCAAGAAACTCCTCCTGCCCGCCGCCATCCTCAATTTCGGCCCGGAGGATACGGACAATCCGGCGGACGGCGTCGCCAACCTGAGTTACAACTCGCGCACCTACGGCGACAGTTGGGCGGCCAAGATGAAGCAGCTGGGGACGGCCTACGGATTCTCCAGCTTCGTGCTGCTGGAGAAGCAGGGCGTGTATTCCGAGCCGGAGGTCAGTTTCCCCTCGGCGGCCTGCGACCTGCCGCTGACCCAGCCCAACATCGAGGCGGAGTGGAAGAAGTATTACGGCTTCGTGGCCTGGAACGGACACGGCAGCAGCACGAGCACATCACGGTTGTGTTGGATGCGCGACGATCTGCCGCCCAACCCGGGCGACCGCATGTGCCAGCGGGGGAGCGGCGAAACCAGCTGGTACACGCTCTGGTCCAGCACTTATTGCCCGCGCCTGCCCGACGACCATCCCTCGTTCGTGGCCCAAGTCGCCTGCGACAACGGCTATCCCGAGAGCTCCAGCAACCTGGGCTACTCGCTTCTGAAGAACGGCGCGATCGGGACCATCTCCGCCAGCCGCATGAGCAACTACAACTACGGGGCGTGGAGTTTCGGGGGCAACAACGGCTCGGTCGCCTACGAGTTCTATCGCCGCATGGCGGGCTACCGATACGCCGCCGGCGACGCCCTGGCCTACACGCAAGGCAACCTGTCGGGCGCGGACGCGATGTGGAAAAATTGCACCGTCAACAATCTCTACGGCGATCCCAGCGCCGCTCTTCAAACGGTCGGCAACGCGGTCGTGCTGGAGAAGACCTATCTGACCGTCTCCGGCAGCGGCTGCGGAGTCTTCGGCGTGAAGCTGGCCGCCGCCCCGTCCGGCTATCCGATCGCGTCGCAGACGGTAACCATCGAGTGCCTGGGCGGCGATCCCGACATCTGCGTGCGCTCGGCGACGGCTGTCACCTTTCTCAGCTCGAACTGGAACGTGTTTCAGGACGTGATCGTGGAAGCGGCGCCCGACGCCGACGCCGTCCCCGGCGTGACACGCTTCCGCGTGTGCGCTCCGGGCGTGGCCTACGCCGACGTGACGGTCCAGGAGAAGGAGGGCAACGTTCCGCGCGACCTCTTCGAGTTCGCCTGGTACTGGGGCCGGTCCGAAACCGAGTTCAGCCTCGCCCACGTCGACTACAACGGCGACCGGCAGGTCAACGAAGCCGACCTATTGGAGTTATTGGCGCGCTGGAAGAAATAGGGCGCGCAGCATGGGGGACCTATCAGTCCGTTGAAAAAGTCGTTCAACGCGGGTCGGTGCTGTCAAGCGCGCCTCTCGATACGCGGAGTACCGCTACCCTTCGATACGTCCTTTCGGCTACTCGGGGGACGGCTCGAGGACTCGGATGTCAGCTCTCGGCGTAAAGTTCAGCCGTGTTCTCGAGTAGCCGGTACTCCGGCGTAGCGAGAGACACGGCGGCCTCGAGGCGCTCAGCCCACTTTTTCCACGGGCTTCTACACGGACGCCTCCGCCATCTCTTCCCGAAACCGGTCCAATCGCTCGATAACGGGCGCCGCCTCGGTGTAGGTCATCAACTCCGCTCGCAGGCGCGCCACGCCCGGCAGGCCCTTGAGGTAGCCTGAGTAGTGCTTGCGAAACTCGACGACCCCGTAGTACTCGCCCTTCAATTCCACGGACAACCGGAGGTGCTCCAGGCAGACCTGGATGCGCTCGAAGAGGCTCGGCTCGGGCAAAAGCTCGCCGGTAGACAGGTAGTGCCGGGTATGGCGAAAGAGCCAGGGATTGGCGATGGCGCCGCGACCGATCATGACGCCGTCGCAGCCGGTCGCCAACATGCGCGCCACGTCCTCGGGCGTCTTGACGTCGCCGTTGCCGATAATGGGCAGCGACGTGACGGCCTTGAGTTTTTCCAACCACGACCAGTCGGCCACACCTTCGTGGCCCTGGCTGCGAGTGCGGCAATGCACCGTCAGGGCGGCGACGCCGCACTGTTCCAACATGCGGGCGACCTCCAGGATGACGATGTTGGCCTCATCCCAACCCAGGCGCGTCTTAACGGTCACGGGCAGGCGCGTCGCGCCGACCACCGAGCGGACGATGGCCTCAAAACGCCCGAGATCGCGCAGCAGTCCCGCGCCCATGCCGCGCAGCGCCACGTCTCGCACCCAGCAGCCGCAGTTGATGTCGATAAAGTCGGGCGCCATGCCTTCCGCCACCCGCGTCGCGCCCGCCATCGAGTCCTCGACCCCACCGAATAGTTGGATGGCGATGGGCCGCTCCTCATCCGTGATGCGAATCTTCTCCAGCGCCGTTTTCGCCTCGCGGATCAGCCCCTCGCTGCTGGCGAACTCGGTATACAAGAGGTCCGCCCCCAGTCGCTTGCAGACCAGGCGAAAGGCGCGGTCGGTGACGTCTTCCATCGGCGCCAGGGCCAGCGGCCGGTCGAAGATGAGACTGCCGATTTTCATGCGGTCAGTATAGCAGAGGCGGACCGCCTGGTAATCTTAATCTTAATCTTAATCCTAATCTTAATCTTAATCTTGCTCTTGCGCTTAATCTTAATCTCGCCCTTCATCTCCTACCCAATCAACCCTTCCCTGGGATCTCGAGCATCTCCGCGATGAGCATCGCCGGGCACGGAGGATGCAACTGCACCTGGGGCGCGGTGACGCCGACATCCCTGGCATTACAGGTCGGTTTGGGGAATGGGGAAGATCAAGATTGCGATTAAGAGCGAGATTAAGAGCAAGAGCAAGAGCAAGAGCAAGATTAAGATTAAGATTACGAGGGGGCGTCCGCTTCGCGGACGCTTCGCAGGAAGCGAGCGGGATTGCCGACGACCACGCTGTTGGGAGGGACGTCCTCCAAGACCACGCTTCCCATCCCCACCAGGCTGCCGTCCCCGATCGTGACGTGGCCGATGATGGCGGCATTGGTCCCGATATAACACGCCCGGCCCACCGTCACGCCTCCCGAGATGCACGCGCCGCCGGCGATGCAGGTGTAGTCGCCGATCACGTCGTCGTGGCTGACGACGGTGTTGGGCAGAATCAACACGTGGTCGCCGAGGGTCACGTTGGACGTGATGGTCGCGTTTTGAAAGACCACCACGCCGCGCCCCAGCCGCGCAAGGCGCGAGACGCTGGCGGTGGGATGGATGACGGTCTGGAACCGATCCGGCGCAAGCCCGGTGCGGGCGAGGATTTCCGGGCGCCGCCAGAAGTTGTTCGGACTGCCGATGCCGAAGACAAAACGCGCGTCGGGATACCGCCCCGCGCTGTCCAGCCCGCCCAGGACCTTGACGCCGTGAATGGCTCGCCCCTGCTTCTCCTCATCGTCGTCCAGAAAGCCGATGCACTCGAAACGTTCCGTTCCCAGCTGATTCAACTCCAGCAGCGTATCCAAAATGTCGATGCAGTTGCCGCCCGTGCCCAGGATGACGATCGGCGTTGTCTCGTGGTTCATCGCGTCCTCGCTTTGCCGTCGCCGCGACGCCGGTAGTGATAGAGAACATACGGCGGTTGCTCGAGCACGGGCACGAATTCATCGGGTGACAGGCCCAGGTGCTCGGGCGGCGCGTAGTCTGTCAGGAGCAACAAGTAATCCAGCGGATACTGCCGGAAGTATTCTTCAACTCGCATTTTCAGTACCGGAAAGAAAGGCTCGATCTTTTCAAAACCGGCGCTGTGCGCGCCCCAGAAGACTCGCTTGCCGGTGTGGTAGGCGACCGCGTCCGCGCTGTGGACGGGCAGGCACAAGACGCCCACGTCGCCCTGCCCTTTCAGATAATCAAAGATATGACCGAACTGCCGGCCTACCTCCATCAATTTCTCATTGCGGATGGCGCGGGTCAAGCGCCAGCAAGAACGCAGGTTGAGAAGCAGCACGGCAAGAATCCAGCCGTCCGTCCACCATGGCAGGCCGGGCCGCAGGGCGATCTCCGCCAGGCACAAGGCCATGGGAAAGTACGCCAGCTTGAGATACTTGTAACCCTCTCCCAGAAACCGCAGCGGCGGCGCGAACGTGACGACGAAGCCGACCAGGTACACGCTCCAGGCCCAGAACGAGAGAAACTGAAAGATCGGCCGCGGCGAGGGAAAGAGAAAGAGCAGCGGCAGGGCCAGGAGCAGCCAGCTGTTGCCGATGAAGAAGCGCACCAGCTTGGTCCAACCGGCGAGACCGGGCGGATAGCTGAGTCCCGCGTCGCAACCGTCGCGCGCGTATTCGGGCAGGGGCGAGTGAAAGACCTGGTGCGCGCCGAGTCGGTGCAGGTTGCGCCGCCAAAACCGCAGAATGTCCCAATGGCCCTTGAGTACCTTCCAGTAGAAGCCGCCACTGACCATCCACGCCAGCGCCACGCCGGCCAGGAGTACCGGCAGCCAGAGGATCGACGGATGGACGAGAGTCCCCAGGAGCGCCACGCCAAAGAACGCCTGCAGCGTCAGCTTATGCGTCAGGCACAGCGCGGCGACCATTACGACGGCAACCGCGTATCCCCACGGACGGCCGAGCGCGGCGGCCGCCAGTCCCAGCATCAACCCGGAAAACAAGATGGAGCCGATGCCGCGGCTGTTCAGGTTCGAGTACTGATCGATCAGAGTGGGACTGAGGCGATAGAGCAATCCCGCCAAGAGCAGGAACCGCCAATCGGCGAGGAGCATCGCCTCGACCCCAAGCAGGAGCGCCAGGTGCAGGCTGTCCAGTACCGGGTTGATGAGCCAGAACCAACGCCGCAGTCCTTGCGCTGAAAAAAGCGCCAAGAGCGCGGTGAAACCGGGCGGGTACCATTGCTGCGGGATGTCGAGCATGAAGTAAGGCAGCACGAGTTCCCAGCGTGGACGCCGGCGCATCTCCTCCGCCGCCGCCAGGAAATACCAGGCGTCCGCGCCATACTGCCGCGCGTGCCAGCGGGGATAGAGCAGGCACAGCAACGAAAAGGCCAATAGGCAGAGGGCAACTACGAGAATCATGGAACCGCCGTCAAAACCGTGCTCGTAATCTTAACAGTAATCGTGCTCGGAATCGTAGCCGCAATCGTGCTCGGAATCGTAGCTGTCATTTCGACCGCAGGGAGAAATCTTCTGCATCGTACCCGCCCCGCGATAACTGCGAGAAAGATTTCTCCCTGCGGTCGAAATGACAGGGGGCCGCGGTCGAAATGACAGGGGGCCGCGGTCGAAATGACAGCGGGCTGCGGTCGAAATGACAGCGGGCCGCGGTCGAAATGACAGCTCCATCCGCACCAGTCTCCCATGAGGCTTTGCCTCTACCGCAAAAGGATGAAAATGCGATGCCGGCGGCGGTCCCCGCGCCTTTCAGTGCGTCGGAGCGGCGGGCGCCTCTTGCCCCGCTTGCCTGCCTCCCTCGTGGAGCCGGCCCAGCTGCCTGAAGGGGGGGCCATAGGCGCTCGCGCATCCGCGCCGCCGTTTTCGAAATGGCACGAGTACCATTCACGATCGCGGTCACGATTACGATGGTGACAGATCGGCAAACGACCGGTTCTCCAGAAAAATCCTCCTCCACCACTCCACGCACAAGAGCGACCAGATCAGCAGACGATGATTTCTTCTTCCCTCTACGTGCTCGTCCACGACGCGATGAATCGCCTCGGGACGAATGAAACCCGCGTTCAGACAGGCATCGGTAAGGAGCACGTCCCGAATGTAGTTCATGGTAGGCCCCTGGTACCAGCTGCGGTCCGGCGGTGAGAAGCCCTGCTTTTTGCGCTCGAGGATTTCTTCGGGCAAGAGGCCGCGCATGGCGGCGCGCAGGACGTATTTGCCCTGGCTGGACGAAAAGGCGACGTCGCCGTCCAACGTCGCGGCCTGTCGGACCAACGCAGGAAGATCGGAGATGAGATAATCGACGGGTAGGGTCTCGGCCAGATCGACGACCTCGTTGTCCAGAAAGGGGACGCGCGACTCCAGGCCGTGGGCCATGCTGACGCGATCCTCGACGAGCAGAATGGCGGGAAGAAAAGTGCGCGCCTCGAAGGCCAGGGCGACCGCCAGGGCCTCGTCGGGGCTCCAGCGTTCGCCGGAAGGCAGGCCGTCGCCCAGGACGGCGTCGAAGCCGGCGCGCACATCGGGGGCGTGGCGCAATACTTCCGGCGTGAAGAAATCCCGATGCTCCTGGACCGGCACGAGCCGCTGCCAGTAGCGGAAATAGCGCGCCAGCGCCTCGCGCGGATGGGCGTCGCGCAATAGGTGCGCGTAGCGCCAGGGATAGCCGGCGAAACTCTCGTCCCCGCCCGTGCCGCCCAAGACCACCTTCACGAAGCGGCTGGCCAGAAAGGAGACCAGGTAGTTCTGCCAGCACATACCGGCGCGCAGGTCCTCCATGTGCCAGACCACGCGCGGCAGCACCCGCGCCATGTCGCCGCTGTACATCACCCGCTCGTAGTGCTGCGTCCCCAGCGCGCCCGCCATTTTCTCGGCCGGTTCGCGCTCGTCAAACGCCAGCTCCAACCCCGACACGTGCGCCATGTCGAAGCCGCCGGTGAAAGTGAGCAGATTGGGAATCTGCCGCGAGGCGGCGGCGGCGATGGAGCCGGAGTCCATGCCCCCCGAGAGATAGCTGCCGACCTCCACGTCGGACACCAACTGCCGCATCACGGCATCCTCGAAAGTGTCGCGGACCTCGCGGCAGGCCTCCTCGAACGAGAGCGCCCGCTTGCGACGCGCGAAGTTCCAGTCCCAGTACTTGCGGCGCGTCTCCGCTCCCGTGGATAGGTCCAGCGTCAGGGTGGTCGCGGGCGGCAGCGTTGAAACTCCCGCAAACAGCGTGCGCGTCCCGTAGATGTTCTGAAAGGTGAAGTACTCCACCAGGGCGGCGGAGTCCAACCGAGCGGAGATCATGGGCAGGGTGAGCAGCGCCTTGATCTCGCTGGCGAAGGCGAACCAGGTCCCGTCGTTCCAGAGATAGAGCGGTTTGACGCCGTAGCGGTCCCGCGCCAGGAACAGCACCCGCCGGCGCAGGTCGGCGAGGGCGAAGGCGAACATGCCGTTGAAGCGCTCGACGCACGCCGGTCCCCACTGGTGGTAAGCATGGAGGATCACTTCCGTGTCGCTCGCCGAGTCGAAGTGGCGGCCCAGCTTGCGAAGTTCGGCGCGCAGCTCGCGAAAGTTGTAAATCTCCCCGTTGTAGACGATGGTGAGTTCGGAGGCGTGCAGGTGCATGGGCTGATGGCCGCGCGCGGACAGGTCGATGATGGAAAGGCGGCGATGGGCCAGGCCGAGGTTGTCGCGCGACCAGACGCCCTCGTCGTCGGGGCCGCGGTGGGACATGGCGCGCGCCATGGGCGGCAGCCAGCGCGGATCGACCGGCTCGCCGCGAAGATTCACCACGCCGGCAATGCCGCACATGCCGGATCAGCCTCCCAGCCGCGCCCGCATGGCGGCGATCACGCGCTCCTGCTCCTCGTCGGTCATGGTGGGAAATAGGGGTATGGCCAGACTGCGCTCGGCGGCGGCGGCGCTGGCCGGCAGGTCCTCTGTTCGATAGCCGAACCGCTTGCGGTAGTAGTCCAGCATGTGCACGGCGTGCGTGCCCGGGCGGGTGGCGATGCCGTCCGCCGACAGTTCGCGCATCAGCGCATCCCGACCGATGGGCGCATCCTCCGAAAGCAAGCAGACGTAACTCTGATAGCCGTGAACGCATCCCTCCGGGACCTTGGGCGTCGCCAGGTGAGGCAAGTCGCCGAACGCCTGGTCGTAGCGGCGGGCGCGAGCCTGTCTCCGCGCCATGATTTCCGGCAGCCGCTGCATCTGCACGAGGCCCACCGCCGCCTGAAGGTCCGTCATGCGATAGTTGTAACCGAGTACTCCAAAAGACGGGAGCCCCCCCTCGCCCTTGCTGTGGCGCTCCAGGTCCGAAACCGCCGCCCCGTGCGAGCGCAGCATCTGCAAGAGGACGTACTGCTCCTCCGAATGGGTCGTCACCATCCCCCCCTCGCCGACCGTGATGCTCTTGCGCGGATGCAGGCTGAATGCCGCCGGATGGCCCCACGCGCCCGTGTGCGTGCCGCGATAGACTCCCCCCAGCGAGCAGGCGGCGTCCTCCACGATCTTGAGGTTGTACTTGTCCGCCAGCGCGTGGATTTCGTCCATGGGCGCGGGAAGCCCAAACAGATGCACCGGCAGGATGGCGCGCGTGCGCTCGGTGATCCGGGCTTCCGCGTCGGCGGGATCGAGATTAAAGCTCTCCAGCGAGATGTCGCAGAGAACCGGCGTGGCGTTCACGTAAAGTACCGCGTTGGCCGTGGCGACCCAGGTGAACGAGGGTACCAGGACTTCATCGCCCGGACCCACGCCCGCCGCGATCAGGGCCAGGTGCAGGCCGGTAGTGCAGGAGGTGACGGCGACGGCGTGGGGCACGCCGACGTAGTCGGCGAAGCGCCGCTCGAACTCGGCGACCTTGGGCCCCTGCGACATCCACCCCGAAAGAATGGGGTCGCGGCAGGCCGCCACTTCCTCCTCGCCCATCCAGGGCCGCGTGATCGGGATGGGAGACAGGCTCATACCACCGCCGCCCGCGTGCGTTGGATGTGCGCCTTGCGCCAGGCGATGAGTTCCCGCAGACCGTCCCGCAACTGGGTCGTGGCCGAAAAGCCGAGGTCCCGCTCCGCCGCCTGCGTCGAGCCG
The DNA here is from genome assembly GCA_015075175.1 of bacterium. GTDB lineage: Bacteria > Hinthialibacterota > Hinthialibacteria > H5-UNCL2 > H5-UNCL2 > H5-UNCL2. Next base: position 11,431 of record JABTUV010000012.1, on the reverse strand, counting down.
ATGCGATGGGTGACGAACGTCTGGCCCTCGGGCGCATACTGGATGGAGAGACTGGAGCCGGTCAGCTCCAAGAGGAGCTCGCAGAGCTCCTTGATCGAGGTCTTCACGCCGGAACCGATGTTGTAGAACCTGTCGGTGGCCGCGCTCTTGGCGGCGCAGACGTTGGCGCGCGCCACGTCGCGCACGTAGATGAAATCGTAGGACTGGCTGCCGTCGCCGTAGACGATGGGCGGCAGGCCCGCGTCGATGCGGTCCAGGATTTTCATGATCACGGCCACGTAGGCGCCGTGATAGTCCTGCCGCGGCCCGTACACGTTCATGTAGCGCAGGCCCACGTAGTCCAAGCCGTAACGATGATGCATGGCCCGTGCCATCTGCTCGCCCGCCACCTTGGTCGCCCCGTAAAACGTCTTGTTGTTGAAGGGATGGTCTTCCGTCATGGGGATTTCCAGCGCGTCGCCGTAAACTGACGCGGACGAGGAGTAAACCAGGCGCTTGACTTTGTGGCGCACGCAGGCCTCCAGTACGTTGAAGGTCCCCTCGACGTTGACCTGGAAGGCGGCGCGGGGGTACTCGTAGCACTGCAAGAGCCACAGCGCGGCCAGATGAAACACGACGTCCTTGCCCTCGACGGCGCTGCTCAGGATGTCCGTCTGGTTGATGTCGCCGCCGACGGGGTAGATGGAGCAGCGCGGGTCCCCCAGGGCCTCCTCCAGGTTCTCCCGCGTTCCCCGGCAGAAGTTGTCGTAGACCACGACCTCTTTGACGGGTTCCGACAGCAGTTCTTCCACCAGATGGGAGCCGATCAGACCGGCTCCGCCGATCACGAGCACTCTTGCGTCCGCCAGTTCCGCCATCGCTGCACGACCTCGCGCGAACAGAACCTCTGTTCTGGAAATGAAGCCCTATCCTATCCGGGCGGGGAGACCTGTCAATGGCAAAGACCGGCGCGGCGATGCCTGGAGCCGATGGGTGGCTGAGCGCCTACTTAAACATCAACCGACAGGCCTGAGCGAAGCCGATAAACCACCCCGACGGGCCCGAGCGAAGCGCGAAGCGCGGAGTCGAAGGCCGGCGTGGACGCTGAGAACCATCTTAATGCGGCCATCGGCTCCCCCCTTAATAAGGGGGGCTGGGGGGGATAAACGAAGAAGGGACAGTCCCTCACGCGGCTCTGTCTTACCCGTGGAGGATAAGAACCGATTCGGCTCCGAGGCGGTCTGGTCGCATCGAGGCCGTCCTCTCGATACGCCGGAGTACCGGCTACTCGAGGACTCGGTTCTTTTTTCTGTCGCAACCACTCCGGAAGCCTGTCTTTCAGGACAGGCACCGATTTTCAGGCGGGTTGACGCTTCATCCGCAAGCATTACGTGGAAAATCGGTGACTGTCCCGTGAGCAGCACATGGAAAATCGGCGACTCTCCTCCTGGGGGCGCACTTCAGAGGAATCCGGTTGCCAGCATGGTCGGCACAGGTTATCTTGCGGTTTCAACCTGATGGGACCGGGAGCGATGCCAGAGTCACCGCAGAATTACCCTTGTTGGCGCCGCTGCTGGCGTGTCCGGTCAGCGGCACCGCTCTTCACTGGGATGATAGCCGGCTGGTGAGCGAAGCCGGACAGACGTATCCCGTCATTGACGGCGTGCCTCGATTACTGCCTTGCAGCAAAGGCGCAGGGCGGAATCGCTGCAGGTGCAGGGAGTTTCGGCGCCAGTGGACGCGCCTGCCCGAGTGGGGCATGGACGCGGGGACGCGCGCCTTCATGCGCGAGTGGTTGCTGCGTAAGTACGGATGGCAGGACGAGGCGGGTTACGCGGGGCGCTGGAGAACCGGCGGGCCATTCTGGACGCCGGATGCGGGCTGGGCCGCGAGGTCGTCAACTTCGCCGCCGCCGCGCCCCATGCCCAAGTCGTCGGCCTGGAGTACTCGCGCTGCGTCAGCGAAACCATCCGGTACCTGGAGGACCTGCCCAACGCCTGGGTCGTGCGGGGACATCATGCGTCCGCCGCTGGCGGGAGGCGCCTTCGATTTGATCTTCAGCGAGGGCGTTTTGCACCACACGCCGGACACGCGGGCGGCGCTCAGTTCACTCCTGCCGTTGCTGGCGCCCGGCGGCGAGATCGCCTTTTACGTGTACGCCAGGAAGGCGCCGTTGCGCGAGTTCGCCGACGACTTTCTGCGCGAGCGCATGACCAAGATGCCGGTCGAGGAGTGCTGGGAGGCCTGTCGCGCGATTACTTCCTTGGGCCGGGCGCTCTCGCGGCTCCGTGCTGAAATCGAGATCAGCGAGCCGATCCCGCCTTTGGGCATCGCGGCGGGACGCTATGACGTGCAGCGGTTGATCTACGACCACGTGGTCAAGTGTTTCTGGAACGATAGTTTTGATTTTGAAGAGAACAACCTGGTCAATTTCGACTGGTATCATCCTGCCTACGCGCACCGCCACACGCCCGAAGAGGTGGAAGGCTGGGTGCGCGAGGGCGGCTTGGAGCTCTTGTGGCTGCACACGGAACCGAGCGGGATCACCTGCCGGGCGCGGGTCAAGACATCGTGAACGGCGCAGAACCGAGAGTGATGATTCTGTGAAGGCGACCCATCGGTTTTGAAACCCGGAAACGGCTGGATCTGGGAGCGGGAACATGAACCACAAGGAGGGCCCCTCGATACTCTTCATCGTCCCTGCGACGCTGGCGGCGCTGCGGGCCAAGGGCGTCGAGCACCTCTTGCACCAGCGCGACGAGGGCGGGTATTTCAAGCAGGTCATCACGGTGCATCCCAACGCGGAGGCCGAGCATGTTGAACAGGTGTCGCCCAACCATACGGTATATGAATTCAGCATCAACTCGCTGCGGGGTTGGAACCGTCTGCCGAAGTGGTGCGTGATGGCGCACTATCGCCGCGTCAAGAGGAAGGTACTCGAGCTGATTCGCGAGTATGACATCGATTTCGTTCGCAGCAATTCGCCGTTTCTGGAGGGGATGATAGCACTGTACGCGGGTCGTAAGGCTCACATTCCCGTGGTCGTGTCTCTTCACGCGGATTACATGTTTCAACACAAGCTGGATCCCGAATACGGTGCACCACGTTTTCTCGGGTCGTACTTCTGGTCGGATCACTTGTCAAGATACGTTTTGAAAAGGGCGGATCAAATCTTCCCCATCAGCCAATACTTGGCGGATCGATACATCAATCGGGGAATTCCTTCCGACAAATTTCGAGTTTTTCGGCATTATATCGACGCAGAGTTCTGGCAGTCGAAAACGGACCCACGCTGGAAGTCGAACCTGGGTTGGGAGAATGATCGCCTGTTGGCCTGCGTCGGCAGATTATCGCGGCAGAAGTACGTGTATGATGTTCTAAAAACGTTTGAAGGTATTGCCGAGGACTTTCCGGACACACGATTGGTCATGGTGGGAGACGGCGAGGAACGACAAGCCATCATGCGGCTGGCGGAGGAGTCGCGATGGAAGGAGCGCATTTCCCTCGTCGGCCCGTGGCCAAAACATGCGATTCTGGCCCTCTATCGGAACTCGGAATTGGCCTTTTGCATGTTGGCGGGCTTCAGTCTCTTGGAGGCGATGGCGGCGTCGGCACCGGTCGTATGTTATGACGTAGAATGGCACCGGGAAGTTGTCGAGCACGGCGTCAACGCCCTCATGGCGCCGATGGGCGACACGGACAGTCTCCAGAAGCATGTGCGGCTGCTCCTGTGCGATCCCCGCCGGGCGCAGGAGATGGGCGAATCTGCACGCAAGACGGTTTTGGCGAAACATTCACGCGAACTGGTCGTCGCCCAACACGTGCGGATTTATGAGGATGTCTTGCGCGATCTTCCCCAAATTTGACTTCACACCTCAAGATTTATGAACCGCCACACCGCCGTCAGCAGTTTTCTCTCCGACTTCTTGGGCGTCGGAACCGCGCGGGTACTGGCCACTCTGTGCGGGCTGGCGACCAGCTTCGTGCTCACCTATTGTCTCGGCGCTACCGACGCCGAGCGCACCGCCAACTACGGCGTCTATCAACTCTTCTTTCGGACCGTCGGCCTCATCGGCGTTCTGGGCCGCAGCGGATGGCTGGCCGCCGGCGTTTTGCGTTACGGCGCGGACGAGTACGTCCAGTCGGGATCGCTGCGGAAAACGTTCACCTTCATTGCGCCGTTCTTCCTTTTGGCCAATCTCGTTTTGGTTTTGTGCGTCGTTCTCTTCTGGGACGATATCCGGGCTTACTTCAAGCTGACCGAGTCGCTGTCGGGAACCCGCGCCCTACATCTGACCTGGGCATACGTGATCGTCTTCAACCTGATCCTGATCCTCCCACCCTTCTTTCAGGCCAGCCGCCGGATGCTTTGGTACGCCTTTCTGCCCGTCGCCCCCATGCTGCTTTTCCTCTTCGTTCTGGGCGTCTACGCCTTCGCCGGCCTGCGACTGGAGCCTCTGCCCGCGGTCGCATGGTTGTTCACCCTGAACGTCGTCGTCATGCTCGTCGGCGTCCTTCGCCTTTTGCCCTCCTCGCTGCCTCCGCAATGGGACCGCCGACACGCCGGCAGAATCCTCCATTACTCGTATCCGATTCTCTTTTCCGGCATCGCCAGCCAAGTGATTCTCTCCATCGACCAACTGGCGCTCAACAAGGCTACCAACGATCAGAGCCTCGTCGGCATCTACGCCATCGCCCAGCTGATTTACACCAATGTCGGCCAGCTCGCGACGGTCCTGGTCAGCCTGATGGCGCCGCTGGTCGTCACCATGCTGGTCAAGGGGCAGGAAGGAGAGATCGACCGCTTCGTGCATCGCATCGGGCCGCAGATCGGATGGGCATGGGCGGCGCTTTGCGGGGTGTTGATGCTCCTGTCGCGGGAGATCATCGCGCTCTATCCCGGCGGTTTTGCGGCGGGCGGACCCATCCTGATCGTGCTGCTCCTAGCGCTGGCGTTTCGAGTGACCACCATGGTCGATTCCGCCGTCTTCGGCGCCTACGGGTTGATCCCCTCCATGTCGTTCTTCGCCGTCCTCATGGCGGCGGCGCAGGTCCTCTCGCTGAGCTGGCTGGTACCGCGTTACGGCATGTACGGCGCCGCCTGGACCAATTGCATCACCGCGGTATTGGGAACGGGGCTACGCATGGGCTGGCTCTACTATCGCAAGGGTTACAACACGGCCCCCTCGCTGGCGCCCCTCTGGCCCTTGATTGTTGTCTGGCCCATCGCCTTCTACGCCGAAAGCTGGCTTGTCCGGACGCTGGTGCTGCCGTTGTTTCTCACCGTGCACGTGGTTTACGGGCGGACCGCGAGGTTGTTCACGCCCGACAGTCTGGAGATCGTGGATCGCATCCGCATGCCGGAGCGCTGGCGGCGTGCCGTGCATTGCTTTTACACACGGATGAACCCAACCTTCCCCCCTTAACACGGGGGGTTAGGGGGGACAATCGCCATACCGCCGGCACGCTTCGCCGCAATTCAGGCTTCAACCTGCACCCTGCCTGCACGCGCGCCTTTTTGAGTACAAGACGGCGGTGCACCAGCGCGCCCGCCCAAAACCCCTGCCGGAGGGAGTGCGACGCGGTCCGTATGAAATCGCGTCTCAGAAAAGGACTTGACAAACCGTTTTTTGCCGGCCTAAAGTTAATTATCTGTTGATTGCAATCAGTTTTTGCCTCTATTGCGTCCTTGCGCGTACCTGTAAACCGTACCTCACTCGTGCGCGTTCGGGGAAGGATCGGGTAACACGACCAGCACGGAGGATGCCATGAATCTTCGGCGAGGTCTCGCTTTCGCAATCCTTAGCGCGGTCGCGGCCGCCCCGCTATGGGCGCAGAGATTTCCGACGGCCGCCGGCGTCGACCGCCTCGACTGTTTCATGGAGCTCACACTGGACCCGGGCGGCGGTCCGTTCACGACGCGCGTCAGCGGCGACGTCATCATCCGTCGCGCCACCCCCACCGTGGACGGAGACGGACGTTCCACCATCCCCATTCAGCTGGTCGCGCTCAGCCCCACGGGCAACTCGCCCGTATGGGGCCCATCCAGGTCAGTGAAGCCTCGCCGCGCACGGCCAGGTGACGCAGCCAACCGTGGGCGTGGACTTCCCCGCCGACAGCTCTTCGACATCTGGATCGACGTAACCGTCTGGAATGCCGTGGCACCACCAGGTTCCCGTTCGCCTGGAGTCGGTCGTCGGCTCGATTCCTTCACCGATCCGTTCCGCTCCGCGCCGCTGATCGCCACGCCGCTCCTGAAGCCGACGGCACGCCCCAGGCCACGCTCAAGCACCTGCTCATCTGGCTTCGCCCGACGATCACGTCGCGCCGCGCGTAGTTGCGCAGGCCTTTCTGCAGGTGGGGCACGGGCGGCGCCATGTATCCCTTTGCGGCACGGCGCGGAGTCGCCCGGGACGGTCGCGTGGAAGGCGAGGGCGGCCGACCATCGACTTCGGCCTCCTGCTGCGGACCGACCTGAGCGAAACCTTTCCGCCCGGCCAGCGGCAACTGCCGCGGGCGAGCCTGCATCTCCGACAGCGCCGCCTCCTCGGACGCATTACGGACATTACCGGCGACCCACCCTCACAGTATGACAGCTTCTTCGACGTGTTCTGCGAGCTGGAAATCCCCGGCCACTCCCGCATCCCCATTTCGCCCATGCGTCTGGTGGGGTCGCAGTTCGGGACTGGCGCGGTCCCGATTCCGGGGACCCAGTTCCAACTGGACCAGCCCGTGCCCCTGGTGGATCCAGATACCGGCGAGACGGTGGGCACGCTGGTCCAGTTCCTCTTGTCCAGCCAGAAGCAGCTGAATAATTATCCTCCCATGACCGACCTGCGCGAACCCTGCCGGCCTCAGGTCTTCCCGGTCTCCTGCGAGATCGAAGTGCAGGTGGGCGACGCGACCGAACTGGTCACGCTTTCCGGCGAAGTGCAGCGCCTGGCGGAGCCCGATGTCACGCTGGCCGGCGGGACTTTTGTCTCGACCATCCAGTTGCTGCCGCGGCTGCGCTTCACGGGAATGAGCACGCTCCTCGGTCCCATCGAAGTCGCCGCGCCGACCGACCAATTCCGCGAGATCAGGGGCTACCAGCAGTCGCTGCACGCGTATGAGTACTATCCGCGCGACAGCTTCTTCGACGTCTTCTTCGACATCACGATCTCGGAAGGGCTCTTTCAGAACGGGATTCCCATTCGGGTGAGCGGTTTGGAAACGACCAACCCGCCCAGCGCAAGCATGGAGACCAGCCCTTCCGCCCCGCCCGTTCTCTTCGACAACGGGTTGGGAGAAACCTTCACCATCAACCGCACGCGCCTCATTTGCCTGCCGCCATGGTGGTGTATTTTCTCCGGCGGCCTGTTCAAGATCGAATGGGTCGGCAAAGGCGTCGAGACGGTCGAGTGCACGGGCGACAACATGATGATCAACAGCCTGCCGGCCAGCGCGCCCAGCAATCTCCCGTTCTTTGACACGGAGATGACAGGCCTGAACCTGGCGGGCAACAGTCCACTTTTGGGCGGCCCCATCGTGGTCAAGAGCTCGACCCGGTATCCCAATGGCGGCGCCGTGGATGCGACCCGCGTGCCGCCCCTGTTGCCCGGTTCGCCCTACCACATCGACAGTTTCTTCGACGTTTTTGTTGAGATCGAGCTTCCCGGCAATGCGCGCGCAGTAGCGCCCCAGTCCGGGCGCGTTCGCGGCCCCATCGAGGCCTGGCCGCCTACCGGCTCGCCGCATCGCACCAGTCGACCCGTCCCCATCTGCGATTATTTCACCGGCTACGTGATCGGCTACATCACCGACTGGTGGTGGTGGCCGTGGGACCCGTTTGACTGGTGGAATCGTCCCACGCCCACGCCGACCCCGACGCCGACCGAGACGCCGACGCTTACGCCCACGCCAACGGCGACCGAAACGCCCACGGAAACTCCCACGGATACGGCGACGGAGACGCCGACGGAGACCGCCACGCCGACGGCGACCGAGACATCGACCTCCACGCCCACCGGCACGCCCACGAGTACCAGTACCAGCACGGCCACGTCCACAGGGACCCCGACGGGCACGCCCACGGGGACGCCGACGGGGACCTCCACCGGCACGCCCACGCCCACCACGGTCGAGCCGACGGATACGTTCACGCGCACGCCGACCAACACGGCGACCAACACCCCAACGCGTACCAACACGCATACGCCGACCTACACGAATACACCCACGCGCACACCGACGTTCACCATCGTGCCGCCGACCAACACGCCGACGGATACGCCCACGCGCACGCATACTCCGACGTGGACCCCGACACGCACCCCCACCTGGACGTGGACGTGGACGGACACGCCGACCTACACGCGCACACGCACCCCCACGCCCACCCCGACCGATCGCTGCATTGTGCTCTATTCGGTCGAAGAGCCTCACGTGCTGCCCGGCGGCGGCAACCATGCCGACATCCTGATCGCCTTCCGCAGCGTCGGCCGGGTGCTCCTGGGCGGCAGTTACTTCGACCTGCAGGACGTCTTCTTCGCCGTTCCCAGGGTCGATTACGGCCTGGACGGTTTTGACGTGATTACCGTGGAGACCGTCGCCGGTACGTCCACGCGCGCCTTCTTCACGCTGGAGTCGGACACCGCGCCCATCGACGCGCCGGGCAATCCCAACGCGGGCCCGGTCCGGTCGCACAGCGATCTGTTGACGACCAACGGCGGATTCCTGCGCAACGCCGCCTTCATCGCCGCTTGACATTCGCGTCTGGTGGGAGGCGTGGCCGGACACCGCCCAACGCAGATCGGCCTGGACGCGGTCGACGTGGAAGGAGTGGACGCCAAGATCTTCGACACGCTGGCCCACAAGGCCCACTTCGTCCTGCCCGAGGGCAGCATCATCTTCTTCTCGTTCGAGGAGGTGAACGAAGAGTACATCTGCGGCCCCGGCGCGGGCCCCTTCGCCGGCCTGCGCGTCTCCGCCGACGACCAGTTGGCGGTTATCGTCAAGTCCGGCGTGTACGTTCCCTATGCCATCATGCGCACGGGGGCGGACGGCGTGCCGGCGGGCGTGCCCAACGTCTTTACGACTTGGCTGCCCCTGCCCAACCTCGGGCTGGACGCCATCGACTGGCCCAACTCGCCCTTCTCCAACGAGCTGGGAGAGACCGGGCCCGTCTTCGATCATCCGCACACGCTGCTGTTTTCGACTTCGCTGGATGATCCGCTGGGGCGCTTTGCCCACGGCGACCTGTTGGCGCACGGTCCCGGTTTGCCGGGCGGGAACTTTGTGGTGGCGACCAACGCGGCCCTGACCTCGGTCGTGCCCCCGACGGGCGTCGACTACGGCCTGGACGCCCTGGATTGCGTGGCCGGCCCGGTCGATGCGACGGCCACGATCACTCCCAAACCCACCGCCACGCCCACGCCCACCCCGCGGCGGTATCCCGTGATTCGCGTGGGCGGCGCCGGCGCCCTCTTGGGCGGCGAAGGCGAACAGGAACCTGATCTGGTCAGCGTGCCGCTGTACGCCTACAGCCCCGAGTCCATCGAGTTTGCGCGGCTCGTGCTGGCCTGGGATCCGCGCGACCTGGAGCTGGCCGGCCTCATGCCTGACTCCGGCTTTGGATTGATCTACGCCGCCACCAGTCAGCCCTCGGCGACCCAGGAGTATCTCACCGTCATCCTGGCGCCGGGTGGTGGGAACAAGCCCTCGGTGATGGAGCGGCAATTGTCGGGCGGTTCCGGCGCGCCCGTGTTGCACCTCCTGTACATGGCGCTGGGCGTGCCCGGCAGTACCACCGAGGTGCGGCTGGTCGCCAGCAACATCAACTTCAACCTGGACTTCTCGGACCTTCTGCCGCGGGCGTCGGTGGTAGTCGGCGGCCGCCGCCGCGCACGTTCGACATCTTCGGACCCGTGACAGGGGCCTCGGCGGAGATTCGCTGGCTGCCGGTCGAGGGCGTGGATGGCTACGGGCTGGAGGTGTACGAGTCGGGTGAAATCACGCCGGTTGCGAGCCATCTGAACATTTCGGCCACGGCCACTTCGCAAGTAGTGGGCGGCCTCTTGCCGGGGCGCGTCTATCTGGCGCGGTTGTTCGCGTCATACGCGGTCGGCGACAGCCCGGATGCCTGGGTTTCGTTCACGACCGCCCTCGACCTTCTGCAGCCGGGCGTGTTGGACGCCTTGATCCTGGGGACGGAGTGGAACCCGGAGGGCTTGGTCAATCCGGTCGAGTTGTTCGACCAGTCGCCCGCGGACCTGAACGCTGACGGGCGGGTCGACGAACGGGACGTCTTCCTCCTGTGGGGCCGCTAGCGGCAGCCAGCCCGTAGCAGCCGACCCGTAGCGGCGACCCGTAGCGGCGACATCCTGTCGCCGGTCTGGGGGACGTCCCGTCCCCGATGGCGTGCGGCCTGTGTCGGCAAGATGCCGACACGACCGGCGACCAGGAGGTCGCCGCTACGGCTTTTCCTCGTCGTCCGTTTTTCTTCCTTCATGCGTAAAGAAACAATACACTTCGGTTAACGAGTGCGCATACTTGCGCTATCATGTAGGGGACGAATCGGGTCGTGGAGGCTGGATTCTCCCCGAAACCAGGGGGAAGGTCGCCCTCCCCGCGACCTGCTGTTCGGGCCGACCGAAGAGGGGGTGGAGGCTATGCGACTCCTTTCGCACCGGGGTTCCAGAACCGGCTCAACGCTGGTCGAGTCGCTGGTGGCGATCGCGCTCCTGGCGTTCGCCGTCGCGTTCGTCTCGACCGCCTTCTCCAGCTACGTGGACATGAAGCGGGAATCGGTGCGCGTCACCGAAGCCTCGCGACTGGCGTCCCAGCTCTTGGAGGTGCTGCGTTCGACTCCCCTGGACTACATCGTTCCCGATCCGGCCGCTCTGCCCCTCTCCAACCTGACCCTCGCGCAATCCTCCATCGAGCAGACCGAGGATCTGCGCACGAAAGAGAACATCTACTCCCGCCTGGCCGAATACGATCTGGACGCCTCGATCACGGTCGAGCTCTTCCAGGGCCGCAGCATTCCCGGCGACGGGCGACCCCAGACGGTGCGCCTCTGTGTGATCGTGGCCGACCAGAAACTCTTTAACTCCGACCACAGCCTGAAAGAACCCAAGATCAACGACATCGCCGTGTTCATGGGAACGCTTATGACACGCGGCAGCATCAATCCGTAGCCCACAAGGAGGCCGCCGACATGCGCACCCCAAGCACGCATCCCGACCGCGGTTTCACGCTGGCGGAGACCATCATCGGCGTCAGTCTGATCCTCCTGGTGGGAACCATCGTGGGTGTCTCCACGTCCTTTCTGGGCTTTTCCGTGCTGGAAGGACGGCTGCAGAGCGACGTACGCAACGATACCGTGCTGGGGCTGCAGACCATGATGCGCGACTGCTACGTGGCTACCAACGTTTCGCCCAACGCCGGCCCCATCGTCAGCAACAACCACCAA
>JABTUV010000011.1 GCA_015075175.1 bacterium | reverse complement strand
GCTACATTCGTACGGGTACGAGTGGGACGGCACGGGCGTGTTCCTGTACACGAACCTGGGCGACACGGAGACAGACTACTACGACGCGCTGCACGATCGCGGCGCGGTGCTTGCGAACAACTCGATAGGCACGAATGTGGCCTTCAACGGTTTGCCGTGCGAGCTTGAGGGCGACTATAGCGCCATGTCCATGCTGACCGACGCGATCGTCCGCGGCGCGCTCGGTAAGCCGATGCGCGTCGTGTGGGCCGCAGGAAATGAGCGTTCCGTAGGCGCCTGCGGCAGCCAGTACCGTACCTCGCCGCCGCCCGCACCGAGCAAGAACCACATCGCGGTAGGCGCGGTGTTCTCCAACTCCGACAACATGACTTCGTTCTCCAGTTGGGGTCCGACCGACGACGGGCGCATCAAGCCGGACATCGTGGCCAACGGCGCAAGCCTTTACTCGACCGGCATCGCCAGTCCCGAGAGTTACACGACTTCCAGCGGGACCAGCATGTCGTCGCCCAACGCGGCGGGTTCGGCGATGCTGATCGTGGACCTTTACAGTCGCCTGAACGGCGGCGCGCCGCGCAACTCGACGCTGAAGGGGTTGCTCCTGCATACCGCCGACGACATGGGGCGGGCCGGCCCGGACTACTCTTACGGGTGGGGCTACATGAACGTGAAGCGCGCCGCGGACCTGGTCATGGAGGACAATATCCTGGGAGCGGGTTCGCGCATCCGGGAGGGCATCCTGACCACGGCGACCCCCGCGGAGACGGCGTTCGCGTACTCCACCGTGGGCGGGCCGATCCGCGTGACCTTGTGCTGGACGGACCCCGCGGCCGGCTCGGTCAGCGGTTTGAACAATCCCTCCAAGCGGCTGATCAACGACCTGGACCTGCGCGTGGAGGCGCCCGGGGGATTCCAGTTTCAACCCTACGTGCTGGACCCCGCCAATCCCTCGGCGGTTGCGACTTTCGGAGATAACACTCTGGACAACGTGGAGCAGGTGTACATCTCCGGCGCGCCGTACACGGGGATGTACATCGCGCGAGTGACTTACAAGGGGTCCTTGTCGGGCGGCTCGCAGCGGTATTCGCTGATCCTGTCGTCCAACTCGGCCCCGCCCGGCGCTCCCACGCCCACGCCCACGGGCACGCCGACCTCCACGCCGACGGCTACGCCCAGCTCGACCTCAACATCCACGCCGACGTGGACGCCCACGCCCACCGCGACCGTTACCTCTACGCCCACGCCCACCCCCACCGATACGCGCCCGTACCGGTCGATTATGATCTCGCCGACGGGCGCGTGGATGAGTTGGACTTGTTGATCCTCTTCCAGTATGTGGAGGAGGGGGACGTCAGGGCGGACTTCACCCGCGACGGTCGCACCGACGCTTTGGACGTGCTGCGCTTCGCGGAGCATTGGCGAACCGACGCGCCGTAGCGCGCTCTTCACCTCCCTCAACGGGGGGTGCAGTCTTTCGCGAGGCTTCACCGCTTTCACAACAGAGGATGAAAGGCAAGGCCGCACCGACGACGGGCCGCCCGCGCCCGGGCCATCCTGTCGATATGCCGGAGTACCGGTTGATCGAGTACTCGGTTCTTTTTTCGGTCGCGTCCCCTCCGGAGGCGTTTTTTCACTGCGGGGATTCTGCGCGATGGGGCGTGGGGAAGGGAACCTACGAGTTCGTCAAGAGGCCGTTTCCTACAAACACGGGCGGGGCGACTTTCTGCCGGGCGGCCTCCAGGTTGGCGCGGGACAGAAGGTCGTCGCGTCCCACCTTGCGTCCGACCGGCAACGTGTATTGAATGGCGGCGACGATGCCGGCCAGCGAAGTGGCGGCGTAGAGGGAGGCGCCGTGGGCGAGGGCCAGCGTGAGCGCCGCACCGAACATGTCGCCGCAGTGGGTGGCGGCGTGCGGGGGCATGGGAAAAAGTTCCAGCGCGGGAAAACGCTGGGCCAGCCCGTTCTCCTTCTTCGCCTCAAGAAGCAGGGCGCCGTGGCGACCCAGGGTCACGACCATGGTCGGAAAGGCCTCGCCGAAGCGTAGCACCAGATCGCGGGCCAGTAGCCGCAGCCCCTTGGGAGATACCAGCGCGCCTTCGTGCCAGGGACGGCCCAGGGCGTTGAAGACCTCGCGGTCGTTGGGCTTGAACACGTCGACGGGAAGGCCGATGAACTTGTCCCAGTCGTTCTTGGGATCCACGACCACGAGCAGAGTGCGGCGGCCGGCGGAGGCTCGCCGCGCGCGCTCGGCGGACAGAAGCGCGGACAGCTCGCGCAGGAGTTCGCGCGAGAGGAATCCCTTGGCGGTGTCGTTGATATACACGGCGTCGGCGCGGGCGATTTCGGCGGCGAACGAAGAAAGAAAGGACCCCGTACGAGCCTCGCGCGCGGCGCGTGCAAATACCGGTCCGTGGTCCGCTTCCTCCTTGTCCATGCGGAATTTCAGGTCGTAGATGCCGCGCCGCTCCTCGCGCACGTAAAAACGATAGCGCGTCACCGTCTGCACGCCCGCCAGCTCCAGGGCGGTGAAGGGAATGCCGCCCGCCCCCAGAATCTCCTTCGCCCGCCGGCCTTCCGGATCCTGGCCGAGGAGCGTAAAGAGATGGGCGCGTATTCCCAGTCCCGCCGCCAGAAAGCACGGCGTGGCCGCCGATCCCAGCTCACCGTGGTCGTCCCGCTCCACGTCGTAGATGGTCTCGCTGCCGTGCACCGCGTGATAGCCGGGAACCGACGGGCGGCAGTAGAAACTGCGGTCCAGGGCCAGGTCGCCCACCACGACCAGCGAGAGGCGGGAAAAAAGGCGCGGATTGCGCGACAGTTCGGAAAACAGCGCCAGCCCCATCCGCCCGGTACTCCCATGTCGTCGCGGGGAATCGTTTGCGGCCACTTGTAAGGGGAGAGGCGGGCGAATGCAAGCCGTAATCGCCGCGCGCGGTGCTCTTCAGCTCCCTCTCACCCTGACCCTCTTCCCGAGGGCGAGAGGAGATCTCCCCGCCCCGGAAGCCGTCTTCCGGGGCGACGCACGCTGGTAAGATGTAGGGAGGTGGTTTACGAGTGCGCCGAAGGGTCTCGACTCTCGAAGGGGCCGGAAGGCGCCGGCCGGTATGGTGAGTTCCCGCCAAAGAACTTCGCCAATACCTTACGAACGCTGTGCCAGGCCGCGATCCGGTCCCTCTTGAGACCCTTCGGTAGAACGTCCCACACAAATTAGACTCCCGCCCGGGAGCCTAGTCAACGAAAATCGGAAAGCCCGCCGCCGCGCGCGTTTACTGGGCGCCGTAGCTCGCCTTCAAGAAGGGTTCAGCCCAGCGCGGCACGTACGCCCCGCCCACCCGGAACAGGTCGCCGTCGCTGAAAAGCCCGTTGCTGGGATCGTAAATGCGAATGGTCATGCCCACGCTGGGATAGATGGTCGTGCGGTAGCTGTCGTCGTTGCGGTCCGGCCCGATGGACTCGATCCACCAGTTGTCGCGCGCGACCGTGTAATCGAACATGCCGGTCTTGGACGCGAAACTGCCGCTCACGGGCTTGGGAGGAAAGCCGACGTGGTCGTTGGTCCCCCACATCACTTCGTAGAACTCCTGCGGGATCGAGGCGGTATTGCGCTTGCGGTCGAAAAACTCCTCCTGGGCCATCTCGTAGACGTTCTTCGCATAGGCGACGGGCGTGGTCAACACCGAATACATGGCATAACCCTCGACGTTGTTGGCCGTGCCCGGCGGATAGGTGTTCCAGTCGGTGTTATACGCCTCGAAGACCGTGGCCAGGTTGCGGAAGCTTTCCACCGTGCTGGCCAGCTTGGCGCGGACTTGGGCGTGCAGGAAGTTGGGGATGGCGATGGCGGCCAGGATGGCGATGATGGCGACGACGATCAAGAGTTCGATCAGCGTGAAACCCTTTTTCATGGTTCCCTCCCGGGATGGCGCGGGGCGGGGCGCGTGCGTTCAATCATACCGCAAGACCAGCACAGGAACATTACAGTTATGTTAGCAAAGGCGGTTGTCCAAGGCAAGAGTCTACTTTTAACAAAACTGCCCGGCGATGGTAGCGGCGACAGGAGGCCGCCATTGGGGGGTCGGCGACCAGATGTCGCCGCTGCAAACAAAAAACGCGCCAGCGCCGGCCCGTGCTCAGACTCCGCCCGTGGCGCATCGCGACCCGGCGCCTCTGCGCAGGCTACCCAGCCGCCGCGAGCCGCTACACGTTTACGTTGTCCGTGGCCATGTCGCGCACCAGGATGCTGATGTCAGCCTCCAGCTTCTCCAGGTCGCGGCCCACTCGCTGGACGTCTTCCTTCATGTCCAGCGTGGGCGACCAGACGCGCGCGATCTGCCACAGTTGCTGATAGTGCGAGTGGGCGTTGCGAATGTCGTTGCGCAACGCCAGCACCGCCTGAACCTGGTTGTGCGTCAGCATGATCCCATCCCCCGCTTTCCACCTTGCGTGCCATTCGTGCCGGGCGCCAAATCAATTTGCTCGATCACGACAATAATTGCGCAGTGGCCGCCGGCCGAATAATCAGCAGCAGGCACAGCAGGAGTCGGGGCTTACGCCCGCGGCGAATAGGACGAGACGCCAATCCGCGCCATTCCGCCTGTCAGCTTCAAGTTTACCAGAGAAGCGATTCTCGTCAATGAGAATCGCACTCAGAGGGCGAACGCGGTCGGGATCGTGAAAATCATCACATTTCCGGCTGCCCCACCGCGCGTCCAGCTGCCCAGGCCGGGTCCGATTGCCCTTGACAGGCGGGAGGGGGGTGACTATTATTGTGAACCGCTTCACATTATTGGACTTATGCACGCGGGAGGCAATATGGTCCGCAAGGACATCTCGACCGTCTCAGTGAGGACGGTCGGGCGGCTTTCCCTCTACCGGCGGCTGCTGTCGGGCCTCGTCGCGGACGGAGTACGCAGCGTGTACTCACGCACGGAGGTAGCCGCCCTCGCCGGCTCCTCCGCCGCCCAGGTGCGACGCGACCTCATGGTCATCAGCTATTCCGGCAGTCCCAACCGCGCTACCAGGTGCTCGGTACGATGAACAGCATCGGCGGTTCTGGACAACCCGGCGGGGCAACAGGTGGGACTGGTGGGCGTGGGCAACCTGGGGCGCGCGCTGCTCAGACCGCTTCACCGGCCGCCGGCCCAAACATCGATCGTGGCGCGTTCAGGCTCCGACCCGGAGAAAGTGGACCGGGTGGTGCACGGCTGTCGCTATTATCGCCTGGAGGGCAGCCGACACGGTGCGACAATCGGACATCGGCGTGGGGATCATCACCGTTCCGGCACACGCGGCGCAGGACGTGGCCGAGCGCATGGTGGCGGCGGGGATTCGCGGCATCCTCAATTTCGCTCCCGTCCGCCTGCGCGTGCCCGCCGACGTGTATGTCGAAGATCTGGACATGACCACCTCGCTGGAAAAGGCGGCCTACTTCGCGCGGCAGCGGGCGGGCGAAGGCGGGGCGGCGGGGGCGTAAATCCCCCTCAACCCCACTTGTTATGGAGGGAGCCGAGGCCGCATCAAGGTAATCCTCAGCATCCAAGCCGACCCTTCGACTTCGCGCTTCGCGCTTCGCTCAGGGTCTTCGGTTTCTGTTGATGCAGTTGCTCAGGCTTGTCGGTTGCGATTGTTGCTACTCCACAAGTCCACCGCATAACTATCCCAACCCCCTCGTTAAAGGGGGAATCAACGGGCGCGGCTGGCGGGTTTGTCCTCGCGCACCTCGGGGTCCTCGGTGGGACGGATGGGGACCGGCGGACTCTGCGGCTTATCGACCTGCAGGGTTTGAGCGTCCAACTGCGCCAACAGCTCCTTGACCGCGCGCTCCAACTGCGGATCGCGGCCCGACTGGTAATCGTTGGGGTCCACGTCCACGTAGATGTCCGGCTCACGTCCCTTGCCCTCGAAGTTTTCCCCCGCCGCCGTGTAGATGCCCTCAAAGGGCCGCCGGATGGTGAAGCCGTTGAGCAAACGATAGCTGGAAGTGAAGATCACGCCGCCCTCGGTGGGAATGCCCACGACTTTGCCGAGGCCCAGGGCGCGGTAACCCTCCGACATCATCTCGGCGTTGGAGACGGATTGATGATTGACCAGCATGACGCTGGGGACGTCCAGGGCGTGGCCGCGGCGCCAGGGTTCGCTGACGCGCGGCTGGCCGCGCCGCTCGGTGTACGCCCAGGCGCGATTGTTGAGAATCTCCACCATCTCCATGGCGGTGTTGCCGCCGTAATTGCGACGGATATCGATGACCACTCCTTCGTAGCGCGAGCCTTGGTCGCGCAAGTCCCGCTTGAAGCGCTCCAGGCAGGCCCGGTCCATCTCGCGGATGTGCAGGTAGCCGAGGCGTCCGCCCGACAGTTCATGCGTGCGGCGGCGCCGATCCTCGACCCAGTTCTCGTATTGCAGGTCCCAGAAGGAGCGCCACGCCGTGGGCAGAAGGTACGCGGTGCGCGTCGCGCCGTCCGGTGCGGCGACTTGCAGCCGCACCTCTTTGCCCACCTTGCCCGAAAGCAGCCGGTCCCAGTTGGAGGTCGCCTCCAGCACCTCGCCATCCACGGCCAGGATGCGTTCGCCGGGCGAGAGATCGGCTTCCGGTCGGGTCGCGGCCGAGTGCGGCTCGACCGACTCGACCACAAACCGCCCTTGCAGCAATTCCCTGGGGTCCAGGATGATGCCGGTCATGCCCGCCGGCTGTTCACCCTGCCGCCACTCGTCGCCCCAGGACACGGAGAGATGCGAGGAGCGCAACTCGCCGAACATCATGTCCAGCATCACGCCGAAGTCTTCGCGCGTCACCAAGTCGGGCAGGAGCCGCTGGTAGCGGCGCACCACCGACGTCCAGTCCACGCCGTGATGCTGTGGATCATAGTAGTAATGATCCAGCAGCCAGCCGGACTCGACCAGCGCCTCGCGCCACAAGGCGGCCTCGTCCACCCGTACATCCACCTCGAAGTTCATCGCCAGGTCGCGGTCGGAGGCGAGTTCGAGGCGATGCACGAGATTGTCGGAGTAGTTGAGATAGTAGAGATACTTGCCGTCGGGGGAGACGGAGAGGGCGCCCTTGAAGCCGGAGGAGGAGTTGCGCTGGCGCAAGTCGGTACTGGGGGCGGCGGCGCCGCCGAAGCGGCGGCGGCGCGGCGCCTCCGGCGCCATGCCCTCGGTGCTGCGGCTGTAGATTTGCGACTGGCCGGTCATGGTGGAGGTGAAAAACGCCGTGTCGCCGTCCGGTGAGATGGCCGGGTTCCATTCGTCGCTGCCGGTAGGGGTCAACTGGCGGGCGCGGCGCGCGACGTCGTGGAAGTCGAAGTGAATGAGTTGGGGGCCGGAGGCGCTGCGCGCCTGGGTCGCGGCGCGGCGCTCGCGCGCCGCCGGCTCCGGCCGGCTCGCGCCGAACAATTGCTCGAAATCCCGCAGGGGGAAGTCCGGCGTCGCCGGTACGGGATCCAGCGCGTAGATGTCCATATCGTCGGCTTCCTGCAGGGCAAACACCAGGCGTCCATCGCTGCTCCAGGCCGCTCCGCCCGCGTAACGCCCCACGCGCGAGAGGGTGTGGACTTCTCCGCTCTCCAGGTTGAAGACGCCGAAACTGCGGCAATCGCGCGGCTCATTCTGCTCGAAGAGCAACCAACGACTGTCCGCGCTCCATACGTAGGGGGCGCGCTCGGTCAGGGCGCGGCTGAAGTCCGGGTTGACGCGCCGCCAGGCGACTTCGCCCGTCTCGCTGCGGATCACGATGGTGGTATCGGACACAAAATACGCGATCCAAGCCCCGTCGGGCGAAAAGGCCGGATGCGCCTCGTTCTCGGGCGTCTTCTCCCACAGCAGCTCTTCCTTGCCGGTGGCCGCGTCATAGATGAAGAGATCGCGGTTGCCGTGGCGCATGGAGGCATAGACCAGCCGCCGGGAATCAGGCGCCCACGCCGGCTGGCACTCGCGCCAGGGGGTGCTCGTGACCTGGCGGGTGAAGGTCTTTTCGTCCGCGGTCTTGATGAAGATGTCCCCCTCGACCACCATGGCCAGTTTCTTGCCGTCGGGGGAGAGGGCGTACTCGGTGACGCCGCTGCGCAGAGTGTTGAAGGTAACCCGGTCGCGTGGGGCGTCGGTATAGACCTGGATGTCCACTTTCTCCAGCTTGCCGCCGGCGGCGCGCATGACGTAGAGCTGGAAGTCGCGCGCGAAGGCGATCCAGCGGCCGTCGGCGGAGACGTCGAGACCGTGCAGGCCGCCGTCGGTGAACTGGGTGAGCGCCTCCGGTTCGCCCTCGGGCGTTCCGTCCGGCGCCAGCTTCATGCGATGGACGTTGGGGGCGCCGTCGCGGTTGGAACAGAAATAGAGCGTGCGCCCGTCCGGACTCCACTGCGGCCAGAGGTCGTGGCCGTCGTGGGTCGTCAAACGGCGGATGTTGGTCCAGGGCACGCCGTAGTCGGCCAGATAGATGTCGGCGTTGTCCGTGCCATGATAGCCCCAGCGGAAGTAGGCGCCGGCGCCGGCGCGCCGGCAGAAGGCGACCCACTTGCCGTCCGGGGACGGCGCCGCCGCGTACTCCGCCTCCCATGGTTCATAGCCGACACGTACCGGCGTTTCGCCCTCCAGGCTGATGAGATACACGTCCGAGCTGGTCGCGCGGAAAGTGGTGATGAGCAGATGCTTGCTGTCGGGCATCCAGGCGTTGGGCGTGTCGTAATGGCTGTCGTACCAGGTGAGCCGGCGCGCCGGTCCACCCCCGGCGGGCATCACGTAGGTGTCATAGAGGCCGGTGCGATTGCTGGCGAAGGCGATCCACTTGCCGTCAGGGGAGAAGCGCGGCTGCACGTCGTAGGCGGCGTGGCTGGTCAGGCGCGTCGCCCGCCCGCCCCGCCGCGGCGCCTTCCACACGTCGCCCTCGTAGACGAAAGCTATCTCGGCGCCGTCGGGTGAAAGGCTGGGATGCCGGATGAACTGCGGCGCCCGGCCCCATGCGCCGCTCGGCCCCACTCCGAGCATCGCGGCCAAAGCCAGTAAAATCAAATGATTGCGCATTCTAACCTCCCGCGGGCAAGCGCCGGTATCGTTTTCCTAACGGTTCCTTTCCCGCCGGGTAACGGATGCCGGCGCTTTCCCGGAGAGCTTGTTTGGCAGAAAAGGCCGGGGGAGACAACTGGAAAGCACGCGAATGGGACGGATGGGTCCCCTAGGACCGATCGGCGCTGGAAGTCGGCGCGAGAGGTTGCTATGGTGCTCGGGACATGAAACCGAGGCCTCAATCCGCGCCCAGCGTGAGCGTAGTCATCCCCATCTACAACGAGATCGAGGGCGTGGACGCACTCCTGGAGGAACTCCTTTCGGTACTGGCGCCGCTGGGAGACGGGGTGGAGATCGTGCTCGTGGACGACGGCAGTACCGACGGCACGCGCGAGCGGTTGCACGACTGGAGAAAAAAGGACGCGCGCATCACGCTGGTCGAGCACGAGTGTAACGTGGGCCAGTCGGCGGCGATGCTCACGGGTTTCCAGTTCGCCGCGGCGGAGACCTTGGTGACCCTGGACGGCGACGGCCAGAGCGATCCACGCGACGTGTTCGCCGTGCTGAAAGCGATGCAGGGGGCAGACGTGGTCTGCGGCATCCGCGCCCGGCGCAGGGACAGCGTCTGGCGGCGCTGGGGCAGCCGGCTGGCCAACGCCGTCCGCAACCGCCTGACCGGCGAGCATCTGGCCGACATCTGCTGCCCGGTCAAGGGACTGCGTAAAAGCCAGGTCACGCGGTTGAAATACTTCAACGGCATCCATCGCTTCCTGCCGACGCTGCTCCGGTTGGAGGGCGCGACGGTCGTCGAAATCCCCGTCAACCATCGCCCCCGCGCGCGCGGAAAGTCCAAGTACACCAACCTGGGCAGGCTGCTCGTGACCTGGCAGGACGTGTTGGCGGTGCGATGGATGATCCGCCGCCACCGCCGCATCGTGGCCCGGAGGATCGAGGATTGACATGACGATGGGCGGATTCGAGATCACCGCCTGGACGCTGTTCGGCTTCTGCGGCAATCTGCTCTTCACCGCCCGCGTCCTGCTGCAATGGATCGCCAGCGAGCGCCAGCGGCGCTCGGTCGTGCCGGTGGCGTTCTGGTGGTTGAGCTGGCTGGCCAGCATTATCATGATCGTGTACGCTTACCGGCGAGGCGAGCTGCCGTTTGTTTTGGGCTTCGCGGTGACGCTCGTCCCCTACACGCGCAACTTGCTCCTCCACTACCGTCCGCGCAGCAATCCCGCCCCCATCGGGCTGATCCTGGCCGCGGCGGTGGTGTTGGGATGCGTGCCGGTGTTCGTGTTCTACGAGCACGAAGCGGTCAAGGACGCCTGGACCTGGTTGGGGCTTCTGGGCAACGCCGTCTTCGGCAGCCGGTTTTTCGTCCAATGGGTCAGGAGCGAGTCGGAGGGAAGAAGCGTGCTGCCGTTGTCGTTCTGGTACGTGAGCCTTCTGGGCGGGACGATCCTCTTGGCTTACAGCCTCATCCGGGGCGACCTGGTGTTTATCCTGGGCTATCTCTTCACCGTCGTGCCCTACGCGCGCAACATCGTGCTGCTCCGGCGGCAGGCGTAGGGTGCGCACGGCGCACCGACTCCCCAGCGTAGGGTGCGCACGGCGCACCGACTGCCCAGCGTAGGGTGCGCACTGCGCACCGACTGCCCAGCGTAGGGCGCGCACGGCGCACCGACTGCCCAGCGTAGGGTGCGCACGGCGCACCGACTGCCCAGCGTAGGGTGCGCACGGCGCACCATCCGTACTTACCCGACAAATGACGGTGCGCGGTGCGCACCCTACGGTTTGCGGACCAGCACGAGGGCGTTGTTGATGGGGCGGGCGGAGTCGGGGACGCTGACCACGCCGCGACCGGCGACCCACAGCCCCGAGGAGCCGCCGCCGTCCAGGTTGAGCGCGTCCCACGCCTTCTCCTCCAAGAGCAAGCGCGCCAGCTCCGAGAGCGTCATGCCCACGCTGCCCGCGTGTCCACCCTCGACCACGGCGAGAAAGATCTTCATGTGGTCCTGGCTGTAACCGACCGCGGTGCGGGCGTCGCGCCGGTTGTCCAGCCCCATGCGTTCCTCGTCGCGCAATTCCGCCGGAACCTGCCCCTCCGAGAGGAGAATGTCGCTGCCGCCAACGGCGTAGGTGATCTCCCCGCTCCACAGCGGCCCCTCGATCCTGGGATTGATGGAGACGACCTGGTTGACGAAGTGCATCTGGGACAACGTGTCGGTATCCAGGCCCACCAGGCGCACGGTAAGTCGTCCCGGTGAAGTCACGATGGTGGTGGCGGCGGAGATCACATCCACCGCGGTGATTCTCCCGTAGGTGGGTTTGGCGGCGTAGATGCCATGGGCCAGGAGTCCCCGCACGGTGAGAAAAAGGCTGCCGGTGGGCGCGGGGATCTCGAAGGGATAGGCGTCGCTGTAGAGGCAGACGGTTCCGGCGCCCGGCCGGTTGTAGCGTTCGACCTCCAGGCCCACCTTGAACTGCTGGGTGGCGTAGGTGAGGCTGGAGCTGAAGCGCGAGATGAAGGGCGAGCCTTCCTCGTTGAGGGTGAGCGTGGGACGGCCCAGGCCGCCGCGCAGCATGGCCTTGTCGACCACGAGCAGTCCGATGGGAGTGCCGTCGCGGTCGAACTGGCCGGCGTTGACGGCCGCCAGTACTTCCTGGGTGGCGTCACGGGGCGCGGCAATCTGGGCGAGCGACGCCAGGTTGGCGAGTGAGGGGCCGGCGGTGCGCACGGCCAGACGGGCGTCGGCGGTTTTCAGGTCCAGCGTCAAGAGATGCAGGCGCACGGGGCCAGCCAGCACGCGGGTTTCGCAGCGCACGCCGGGCGCCAGCATCTCCGGCGCGTCCAACATCTGCGGCAGAAAGAGCGCCGCCCCCACCACCGCCGCCAGTCCCACAAGGGCAGCCACCGCCCAGCGTCCGCGGGTCATGGCCGCTTCTCGGGCACCGTGCCCAGGGTGATCTTCTCCACGCCCGCTTCGGTGCACAGGTTGATGATCTGGACGGCGCGGCCCAGCGCGGTTTCCGTATCGCCGCGCACTACCACGGCGCGCGCGCGGCGCGCCTTGAGCGCCTCCACCAGCGCCTCCAGCGCCACCGCATCCTGGCCCAGAAACACCGTCCCGTCCGGTTGCACCGAGACGACCAGCGTCTCCTCGGCCCGCTCGGTCGGCGCCCCGGCGGTCGATTCCGGCAACCGGATGGGAATCTCCTCCTCCCGCACTTGCATGGTCGTCGCCACGAGAAAGAACAGGAGCAGAATGAACACCACGTCGATCAGCGGAGTCAGGTCGAAGACGTCCTCGCCGCTCTCGCGCGGTTCGGAGAGAGGGGTGCTCACGGTCCGCTCCCGCGCCGCTTGAGTAGCAGGATGAATTCGTCCGCGTAGTCCTCAAGGAGCACCAGCTGTCGCTGGATGCGCCCCGAAAGCACCTGGTAGAGGACAAACAGCAGAATCGAGACGATGAGGCCGAAGATAGTGGTATAGAGGGCGATATGGATGCCGGCGGCCAGTTTTTCATAGTCGCCGATGCCGCCGGCCTGCGCTACTTGGTTAAACGAGGCGGAGATGCCCAGCACGGTCCCCAGGAGGCCGAGGAGCGGCGCCACGCGGCTGGAGATGAGGACCCAGCGGGCGTTGGACATGAGGGGGCGGTAGTAGGCGACGGACTCGACGCGGGCCAGGTGCCGGAGTTCGTCGGAGGATTCGCCGGCGAACTCCAGGAGGCGGCGGGCGATGAGGCCCAGGAGATCGCCGGCGGACTCGGCGCGCAGCCGCAGGCTCTCCAAGCGATCCTCGCGCAGGAGGTCCAGGTAGCCGCGCTGCGCCGATTCGGCGACCCGTCCCCGCAGCCGCGACAGCGACACCCATACGCGCAACCACAGCGACAGTCCCAGGATGCTGAAGGCCAGGATCACGAACATCACCGGGCCGCCCTCCAGGAAGCGGTCCCAGAGACGCGGAGCGGACGACCACTCGGGCACGCCCATGCGCAACTCTCCCGACTGCGATGGCGGTCGGGAGAAATCCTGCCAGTTTACCCTGGCGGAAAGTGGAATGTGCCGCGCGGCGGCAACGACCTACGTCCCATCGCCGGCATTTACGGCGCCAGCTTCAGCGTTGCGCCGCCCTTCTTGTCGCCGAAGTGTACACTGTACGCGATCTCGCTCTTCTCCATCGCCCGGCCCAGTACCTGCGAGAGAAACGGCGCCTTGTCGGGAGTATCCGCCAAAGGCAGCGGCTGGCGGGCCACTTCCGTCATCTTCTCGTCAGCGGTACTCACGATAATCGAGTAGGCGCCGGTTTCGTCGCAGTGAAAGCCCATGTAATACTTGCCCGGCTCGACCCGCTTGTCGCCGAACACGAGCGCGACGCCCGTTTCCAGTTCCCCCACCTGCTTGAGCCGGGAGAGAATGCGCTGGTAGGCGGTGGCGTTCTTCTGCGTTTCGCCCGCCGTCAGGCGCCCGAAACTGCGCCCCTGCCCCAGCTCGATGGACTGGTAGGTCAGCGTCACCTGCTTGCCGCCGATCTCGATGCCGGTCGAGACGTGGGGGGCTTCGGCGTAAACGTTATGCGCCTCGGCCACGCCCGCCAACACCAGCGCCGTTGTCAGGAATAATGCTTTGTACATTGTCCTCCACCTCCCTCGGAAAATTAGGGTCACCGCCTAATTTTCCCGATGATTGACTTCGTCGAGCAAGGCTGCCCGAAAAATTAGGCGCTGACCCTAATTTTCCGTGACGACGGCGCAGTTGGGCCCGTAGCACACCATCACGCCCGCCTGTCCCTTGGCCGTGGGCAGGAGCGCGATCACCAGCGACGGGCTGGCCGTCTCGCCCTTCTGCATGATCACGGGTATCCGCGCGATCTCCTTGTCGCCATCCATGAAAATCATGGTCCACTTGCCCGGCTCGGCGATATCGAATCCGCCCTTGTACGTGCCCGGCGCAATCGTCACGCCGCACAGCTTGTAGTCGGCTCCCTTCACAACCAGCGTGCACATCTGTCTCATGTGCGGGCGATGCATGGCCATGAACTGCTCCGGATAGGTCCCCTCGGTCATGCGCGTGAAGGTGGTTCCCGCCTTGTAGGAGACCGCCGCGTAGCTGAGGGCGATGCTGCCGCTGCCGCTTTCGACGGCGGTGGTCGCCTTGTCCGCCGTGGCGTAATCGCCGATCGGCCGCTGCGCGAACGCCGGCCCCGCCGCCATCCCGACGACCATCGCCAACACGATGCCATACTTGAAAAGACTCATCTTCATGCTCCCCTCCAATGGAAAATAAAGCGCGGGGTGTGCCACGCGCTGATGTACCCGTGCCGGGCCGGCCGCGCGGCCGGCGAATGCTGATGCTTGTTTCACGCGGCTCCGCGGCTGTCATTTCGACCGGGAAATCTTCGCCGCACTCGACCCGCAGTAACGGCGGGAGATTTCTCTTCGGTCGGAAATGACAGCGCATTTCCCTCCAAACGACAGCATCCTTCGGTCGAAATGACAGCGTACTTCTCTCCAAATGACAGCATCCTTCGGTCGAAATGACAGCGTACTACTCTCCAAATGACAGTATCCTTCGGTCGAAATGACAGCGTACTTCCCTGCAAACGACAGCATCCTTCGGTCGAAACGACAGCTCAATACCGCCGGCGCCGACACAACCGCCTGGGGCATTTCCACGCGCCGCGCGCCCCGGAATCTTCAGTGCCGCACCCCGGCCGGCTTTTCGCTTGACCTTTCGCGCCAAGCCGCGATAATTCCGTCACAAACGAATGCACGCCTGCTGACGCAGCTATTTTAGACGTTTCGGGGCGCCGGTGATAGAGAAATTTTTCACCCAAAGGTTCGGCGAAATCGCGATCGATCCGGACCAGGTTCTGACCCTGCCGGAGGGGCTTCCGGGCTTCCCCGACTGCCGCCGCTTCGTGCTCCTGGAAGGCGACGAATACGCCCCCTTCATCTGGATGCAATCGCTGGACGAACCCGACCTCTGCTTCGTGACGGCCGATCCGCTGGTCTTCTTCCCCGACTATCGCATCCAGTCGACCCGCGCCGAACTGGCCTCCATCCAACTCACCGAGGTCGAGAAGGCCCGCGTGCTGGTGATTCTCGTCATTCCCGACAATCCCGCCGAAATGACCGCCAACCTGCAGGGGCCGCTGGTAGTCAATACCGAGAAGCGGCTGGCCAAGCAACTGGTGCTCGTGGGCGAGACCTACACCACCAAGCATCGGCTGTTTCCGGCGGCCGAAGCCGAGACGTCCAGCCCAACGGCGCGCGAACCGTCATGTTGATCTTCACCCGTAAGAAGGACCAAAGCATCGTGATCGGGAGCAACGTGGAGGTCACGGTCGTGGAGGTGCGGGGAGGGCAGGTGAAGTTGGGAGTGCAGGCGCCGGCGGAGGTGGCGGTACATCGCAAGGAAGTGTTCGAGGCCATCCAGGCGGAGAATCTGCGGGCGGCGCAGGCGCCGGCCCACGACTTGGTGCGGTTGGCGGCGGCCCTGAAGAGGAAAGAGGGTGCGCAGCCATAGTCTCGTTTTTTGAGAAAAACCTGTCGGGACTGGGGGCGCGCTTTCCCCAATTGGCGGCGGCGGTGGCGGCGCCTTCGCCCCGCGGTCGCGCCCGCTACGCCGTCGTACCCACTCCCTCCGGCGCTCCCTCGCTCTCCTATCGCGACGACCACGGCCGCGGCTATCTCCTCATGAACGCCCAAAACCCCGTGCGCGAGATGGACGGCTGGCTCTCCGGCCCCAACATGGACGGCCTGTCGGGCAGGCAGGTCGCCCTATTGGGTTTCGGCCTCGGCTACCATCCCATCGTGTTCCTGGCCAAAAGCGGGCGGGAGACCCGCCTGCTCTGCATCGAAAAGGACCTCGACCTGCTGGCCCTGGCCTGCCATTACGTGGATCTGTCGCCCCTCTGGGACAATCCCCGCTTTCAGATTGCCGTCATGGCCGATCCGTCGCACCAGTATCCGGCGCTGGCGGCGCTCCTGCATCCACCCACGGTCATGGCCAACGGATTTTCGGCGCTGATCTTTCCCCCCTTCGGCAAGCTGTTTCCCGACTACGTGGCGCGCATGAAGCGGGAGTTGGACCTGGCCCATCTCCTGGTCGGCAGCAACCGCTGCACGCGCGCTTTCGAGGCCCGCGCGCAGGGACTGAATACCCTGGCCAACGCCCCCGCTCTCCTGGGCTCCCCCGGTGTCGCGCGCCTCTTCGGGCGATTTTCCGACCTGCCCGCCGTGGTGGTCGCCGCCGGCCCCTCCCTGCGCAAAAACATGCATCTTCTCGGCGACTATCGCGATCGCGTGGTCATCATCGCCGTCGATACCGCCTATCGCATCCTGGCGCGCGAGGGCATCCACGCGGATCTCGTGGTCGCGCTGGACTTCACCGAACTCAACTACAAGCACTTCGACGGGCTGGTCCCCTCGCCCCAGGCCTTTCTCGTGGTCGAGCCGCAGGTGGACCCCCGCATCCCGCCGGTCTTTCCCACGCAACGATTCTTCTTCCGCGCCGGCGCGAACGAAGAGCTGGGCCGATACCCGAACGGCGTCGGCGGGTGGTTGATGCAAGCGACCGAGGACAAGGGATTTCTGACGGGAATCTCCACCACGTCGATTTCGTGCCTGCATCTGGGCATGAAGCTGGGCTGCAAGCCCATCGCGCTGGTAGGACAGGACCTGGCGTTCACGGGCGGGCGGCAGTACGCGCCCGGGGCGATGCAGGAGGAGGCGGGATTGACGGCGCAACGCGCGCCGGCTACCCGCCGCGTGCCCGCCGTCGGCGGTGGAGAAGTCGAAACCAGTCACCTCTTCTACTTCTTCAAGGCCAACCTGGAGGGTTTCATCCGCGAGCACGGAGTCGAAATCGTCAATGCGACCGAAGGCGGCGCGCGGATCGAGGGCACGCGCGAAGAGCCGCTGGGCCGGTTTCTTTCACAACATGCCGCGCAGACGCCGGCCGGCATCTACGAGCGACTGTGCGCGCTCCACCACGGACCGCCGGCAGGGGACGCGAGCGGGGTCGGCCGGCGCATGGCGGCGATGGCCGACGAGGTGGAGGCGATGGCGCGCCTGGCGCGGGAGGGTCACGCGCGTGTCTATGCCGCCGCCGACTTTGCGACCGAGGGGCGGCGCGTGGCCGATGCGCTCTTCTCGCGCGCCCAGGCGCTCACCCTGGCCGTGCCCCTTCTGGGTCTGGCCTTGGACCGCTTCCACGATCAGGACCTCGAAGTGGCAAGATGTTCCGATGCAGAGGAGCGATTGGCGCTGAACCGGCGCCGGTACCTGGATCTGTTGTCAGGCATCGAGGCGGGCGCGGTAGAGATGGCGGCGGCGATGAGGGCGGCCGCGGGCAAGATAACGTCATCATGATGCGGGCCGTGTCCGACGCCCTCGCCCGCAATCGCGCGGCGCTGGCGACCCATCAGAGCGAGCTACTCGGCCTCCTGGAGGCTGCGCCGACGGGACGGTTTCACCGCGAGGGCGACACCATCCTGGCGACGACGGCCGAGGGCGAGCGCCGCGTCGGCCTGGCCTCGCCCGACGAGACGCGCCGCTGGCTGTGGGAGCATCCGCTCGAGCGCACGGGCTGCGGTGCGGTCTTCGCCTTCGGCCTGGCCGACGGCGCCCATCTGCCGCTATTGGCGGCCCGCCTCTCTCCCCACGCGCAACTCTTCATCCTCGAACCTTCCCCGGCACTGGCCTGGCTCGTCTTGTCGACCGTGGACCTCGCGGATTTCCTGTCGCGCCCCAATACGCACCTTCTCGTGGGCGACGTGGGCGCCCTCGCGTCCGGCGTCGAGTCGCTCTGGTCTCCCGTGCGACGCGAGGGCCATCCTGTCGAAACCCTGGCGCATCCCGACCTCGAATGGCTGGAACCGGGTTGGGCGGAAGAGCTGGAGCGCGAACTGGAGCATCGCGCGCGGCTGCTTCATCTCGCGCTGCGGGGGGAATTGTCGGAGAACGAACATATCGTCGAGCACACATTGGAGAACGTCGCCGCGTATGCATGTACGCCGGGAATCGGAATGCTGGCGGGAATCCTGTCGGGCCAGTCGGTGCTCGTGGCGACCGAGGGAGACTCGCTCTCGGAGGCGCTCGGCACGCTCGTGCGCTATCGACATCGAGTCGCGGTGTTAGCCTCTGCGGGAGCGTTGCGCCCCTGCCTGGCGGCGGGCCTGGCGCCGGATTTCGTGGTCGTGACCGACGCCCGTCCCACCGCGGACCGGGCCTTTCAGCAGCTGGAGGCGCCGGAGGAGACGGCGCTGATCCTGGAACCGCGCGTCTCGCCCCTGACCTGGCGGCGGGCGGAGGGGCGGCGGTTGGCGGGAGTCTTTTCCGACCGCTGGGGACCGCCGCAACCGCATCCTCCCGCGGGCGCCTGGCTGGAACGCACGCTGGGGGCGCGGGGAGAACTGTTGGGGACCGCCAATCTCGCTCTCACCATGGCGGCACTGGCCGTGCATCTGGGCGCGCGCATGGTCCTCATGCTGGAGCCTGATCCCGAGCATCCCGGTCTGGGTACGCCGCGATTCGCCGGTCCGCTGGGCGTCGCGCCACGACTGGCGCCGGACCGTGAGGCGGTGCTCCTCGCGGGACGGCGGCAGGTCGCCCGCTGGGCGGCGGAGCAGGCCGCGGAGGTCGTGGGGGTGGCCCGCAACGCCCCCTGGCCCGGCCTTCCAGCGCTTTCGCTGGCCGAGGCGCTCACCGCTTCCTGGGCCGACGGCCCCCAGTTGCATCGCCGGTTGGCGGACGTGTTCGCGCGCTTCCGCCCGTCGCGGGTCGAGCGCCTCCTGGAAGAAATCGACGCCGAGTTGTATCATCCGGGAGATTATCCGATTCCATCGCTGTCGGGGCTGTTCGCATTGTTGGCGCAGCGGGTGCGATGGGAGGCGGCGCGGCTGCGGCAGGAAGCCGAGTGGGCGCCCGGCGGGGGACGGCGCGCGGAGATGGCGGCGGCGGCGACCGCGCATGAGGAAGCCGGGCTGGCGGCGGCGCACCGCCGCCTGCGCGCGCTCCTTTTGCGCCTGGCCCGCCGCCTGCGCCGCCGCGACGCTCCGGGAGGCTCGCATTCATGACGCTCTCGCAACGCATTCAGGTCCGCCTCGGCGACATCACGACCTTTCACGTGGACGCCATCGTCAACGCCGCCAACAAGTCGCTTTTGGGCGGGGGCGGCGTGGACGGCGCCATTCATCGCGCCGCGGGGCCGCAGTTGCGCGCCGAGTGCGCCGCGCTGGGGGGCTGTCGCACCGGCGAGGCCAAGGCGACCCGCGCTTACAACCTGCCCGCCAAGTGGATCATCCACACCGTCGGTCCCATCTGGCGCGACGGCCAACATAGCGAAGACGAACTGCTCGCCTCCTGTTATCGCAACAGCCTGGTCCTGGCCGTGCAACTCGGCGCCGCCAGCGTGGCCTTCCCCGCCATCAGCACGGGCGCCTATGGGTTTCCGCCCGACCGCGCCGCGGCTATCGCCGTCAAGACCGTCACGGCGCATTTGGCGGCCGGCGAGCTGCCGGAGAAAGTGATCTTCGTCTGTTTCGACGCGCGCACGCGCGAGATTTACGAAGAGGCGCTGAGGAAAAATTAGGGTCAGCGCCTATTTTTGCCGGTGCGCGCGGCTGTTCCTGCCTACGTTCCAGCAAAAATAGGCGCTGACCCTAATTTTTCCTCACCCGATCCGTTTCTGGAAGCGCATGGTCGAGATCAGTACGAGCGCCACGGCGAAGATGGCCAGCGCCAGCGCCTGCGGCCACAGCGCCCACAGCCCCGCCCCCCGCAGGATGATCCCTCGAAGAATCTGCACGAAATAGGTAGCCGGAATCAGAAAGGTCACCGCGTAGATGGGCAGGGGCATGGTCTCGCGCGGAAACGCGAAGCCCGACAGGAGCACCGACGGCAGCATGAAGAGCAGCGACAACTGCATGGCCTGCGCCTGGTTGGTCGAAAGCGTGGAAATCAGGATCCCCATCGACAGCGCGGGCAGGAGAAAGAGGACCGAGAGGGCGAAGAGCAGAAGGATGCTGCCCGCCACGTGGATGCCGAAGAGATAGCGCATTAGCAGGAGTACGAAGATGGTCTGGAGAACCCCGATCACGGCGTAGGGGACGAGTTTGCCCACGATCAGGGCGCCCCGCGAGACCGGGGTGACGACCAGTTGCTCCAGCGTGCCCCGCTCGCGCTCGCGCACGATGGCGAACGCTGTGAGGAGCATGGTGACGACCTGCAGGATGATGCCGATCAGGCCGGGGACGTAGAAGTTGGCGCTGAGGAGGTCGGGATTGAAGAGCACGCGCGGTCGCACTTCGACCGGCAGCTCTGTGATATCGAGATTGGTTTTTTCCAGAGCGAAGACCTGTCCCACCGCGCGCGAGGTCTGCAGGGCGCTCATGGCGGTCGTGCTGTCGGAGCCGTCCACGAGAACCTGTACGGTGGCGGATCGCCCCGAGACCAGATCGGCGCTGTAGTCGGGGGGTATGAGGATCCCCACGCGCACCGCGCCGGCTACGATGCGCCGCCGCAACTCGGGCTCGCTGGCGACCTCCTCGCACACGTTGAAGGTGCCGGTGTTGTGGAAACTCTCGACCAGACGGCGGCTGTCGCGGCTCCGGTCCATGTCGAAGACCGCCGTGGGCACGTGCTGCACGTCCATGTCGATGGCGAAACCGAAGATGATGGTCTGAATGACGGGAATGAGAAAGACAAAGCGGGTCGACGGGTCGCGGCGGACCTGGAGGATCTCTTTGTAAATGATAGCTAGGAGACCGTGCATAGAGGGACCTTTCTATCTCTCGCAGCGGCGGCGTCCCGTCGGCTCGCGTGTGGGCATCCTGCACACACGCTTCGGCGGTTTGTCAGGTCGCGCACGAAGCGTGGGGGCGGAACGCCCTCCACGCAAGCCGGCGAGACGCCGGCGCTACCCTTCACTTCTCGCCCGGGCGCGGGTGAGCATTACGAACACGTCCTCCAGCGTGGGTTCGATCTCGCGCACTTCCGAGCAACCCAGTCCCGCGTCGGAGAGTTCGCGGGCGATGGCGTGCTCGTCCAGTTCCTGTCGCACCAGCGCATGGATGCTCTGTCCGAAGAGAGTGGCGTCGGCGACGCCGGGACGCGCGCGCAGAGTCTCCAGCGCGCGGCGCGACTCCTCGCACTCGACCAGCCAGCGCTTGTGGCCGGCGGGCGTCACCTCGGGCAACTTTTTCAATTCGGCGGGACGGCCGCACATGATGAGCTTGGAATTGTAGATGTAGCCGACCTCGGTGCAACGCTCGGCTTCGTCCATGTAATGGGTGGTCACAAAGAGCGTGGCCCCGCGCGAGGAGAGGCGAAAGAGCAGGTCCCAGAGGTCGCGCCGCGCGACGGGATCGATGCCGGCGGTGGGTTCATCCAGAAAGAGGATGCCCGGCTCGTGCAGAAGCGCGCAGGCGACGGAGAGGCGCTGCTTCCAGCCGCCCGACAGTCGTCCCGCCAGCCGGCCGGCGTAAGGCTCGATGCCCACCAGCCCCATCACCTCATCGCGCCGCGACCGGAGCGGCGCGCCCGACAGTCCGTAGATGCGCCCGAAAAACAGGATGTTCTCCTCCACCGTCAGGTCTTCGTAGAGCGAGAACATCTGCGACATGTATCCGATGCGGCGCTTGATGGCCTCCGGGTTCTTCCTCACATCGATGTCGTCCAGGACGGCGGTCCCTTCCGAGGGGGCAAGCAGTCCGCACAACATGCGGATGACGGTGGATTTTCCGGAGCCGTTGGGACCCAGGAAGCCGAAGACGGCGCCGCGCGCCACGTCGAAGCTGACGCGGTCCACGGCGGTGAAGCGGCCGAAACGGCGCGTCAGCTGGCGCAACTGTATGGCCGGCGGCGGACGGTCGTTCATGGGCGCGAAGTGGGGGGCGGGATGGTCACGTCGGCGTACATGCCGGCGCGCAGATCGCCGTCCGCGTCGAGTACGTCCACCTTCATCTCGAACACCAGTTCGGCGCGCTTCTCGCTGGTCTGCACGTTGCGGGGGGTGAACTCGGCCTCGGCGGCCAGGCGCCGCACCTTGCCGGAAAAGACGCGGCCGGGGAAGGAATCGACGGTGATCCGGACTTCATCGCCGGGCTTGACCCATCCCAGGCGGTTCTCGGGCACGTAGCAGCGGACCCAGGGGTTGTTCAGGAGGTTGAGCACGGCGACGGTCTGTCCGGCGCGGACCAGGTCGCCGGGCTCGAGGTCCAGCACTTCGACCACGGCGGGCAGGGGGGCGAGGATGCGGGTTTCGGCGAGTTGCACCTGGAGGCGTTCGAGGTGGGCGGCGGCGGCGGCGCGGGCGGCGCGGGCGGCGGCGATCTCCTCGTCGCGGGGGCCGCGGCGCAGGCGCAGGAGCTCGGCCTCGGCCTGTTTGAGGCGGGCCTCGGCCATGGCGATCTCCTCGGGTCGCGAGCCGCTCTTCACCAGCGCCTCGCGCTGCCGGGCCATGTCCAGCTTGGCCCGCGCGGTTTCAAAGAGCGTGCGTTTCTTGTCCAGTTCGTTGCGGGCCAAGGCGTCGTCGCGGGCCAGACCCAGCGCGCGCTCCCATTCGCGGCGCGCCTGCGCCAGTTCACTGGAGGCCTGGGCGACCTGGGCCTCGGCTTCGGCGACCTCCTCGACGCGGAAACCCTTCTGACGCAGGAGCAGTTCGGCCCGAGCCGCCTCGACCACGCCTTCAGCGCGCAGGATGTCCTCGAATCGCGTGCCCGCCAGAAGCAGGTCGAGCTGGGCGCTGGCCGCCGCCAGTTCGGCGCGCGCCGCCGCCAGCTGCGCCAAGAGCTCCTCGTCGTCCAAGAGTACGACGGCGCTGCCCGCCGCCACGGACTGGCTTTCCTCGAAGCACACCTCCTTGACCCGCCCGCCCAGCTTGGAACCCACGTGGATGTCGTCCACTTCCACGCGCCCGGAAACGATCAACGGTCCATTGCGGTATTCGCAGGCAGCGGTAGTAAAGAGAAGCGACAGTGCAAGAGCCAGGGGACGGATCGGGATCATGGCGCGTCTCCGCGGCAGGGCTTCGCCTCGCCGGCAGCAAGGACAACCGCATTATGCCCAGCGTGGTTCCGCCCGTCAACGCGCGTCGCATATCCCAAAGGTCCTATAGGACTTATCGGTCCCATTCTTTTCGGCGTTCGGCGGCGGTCGTCTCGAACACGCGGCGGAGGAGGTTGGCCATCGCCGGTGACAGGCCCCGGCCGCGCCGTGCCAGGACGCGCTCAGCGGTCGGGGAAACTTCTCGAAGGCGTACTCCGACAGCCCCTGCCGCCGCCGCTGGTTGAAACTGGGCGCGTACTTCGGGGTGAAGCCCAAGATATTGAATGTTTTCACCCACGATGATGCTGCCGGTATTCAGCAGCGTGCCGATGGCGCCGTCTTGGTATGGTCGCCGATGATCGATCGAGTCCAGGAATTGGCAGCCGGTTTCGATCTCGCCGCCGGGCAGCGTCACGCCGGGGCTGTAGTTGTTTTTTCAGGTCGCTGTTGTTGGTGTCCGCCCCAGGTTGACCCATTCGCCCAAAACGCTGTGGCCGGATGAAACCGTCGACTTCTGCTGCTTGTTGGTGAAACCGTGGATGATATGGCCTCGACTTGGCGCCGCCGACGAGGGAACAGGGCCGATGTAGGTATGGCCGTAGATTTGGCGCCGGCCGATGATGGGATTTTCGCCGATGACTCAGCGGGCCCTTCCAGGTGGGCGTCAACAAACACGGGCGGCGACGCGGGCGCGCCAGGCCGATCCGGATGCACCCGCTCGCCGTTGAGGACCGCCGGCCATCACGCGCGGGCGGTGGGATCAACAAAACCCGTGGTCAGCGCCAGGACGTGCGCGCCCAGGTCAGGGCCGACCGCGCCGCGGCAGACCCAGGCGCGGTCCGCCCTCGGCGGCATGAGTTCGGACAGGGATTGTCGATGAGCGCGTCGAGTAGCCGGTACGCCGTGAGCGATCTGAAGGAACTTGGGCCAGCTTTGCGTGAGTTCCCGACGCAGCAGCTCGCGCGATGCTCCAGCGGCCAGCATGCCCGGGCGCCAGGCATCATTGACCTGGTTGACTTCAGCTACGGGGCGCCAGCGGCGCAGGATTTGCACCAGGCGGCGACAGGTTGTGGCCCATAGGCGAGCGCGATCCGCTCGCCCAGGGAGCCGCCTCCGCACACCAGATCTGAGACGTGGCGCGTGTAAGTGGGGATGAGGTTTGGGACGCGGTCGTCCTCGAAAGGTCAACATGCGAGTCACGGCGACGGTCTCGTCCTCGAAATCCGCGCATGTTGGCGCAACATGCCGGCGGGTCACGAAATGCACGGGCGGTCATCGCCGTTCTCTCGATGGCTGCGCGGTTCGAAGCTCCGGTTTCTTTTTCTCGGACTACTCGAGAACTCGGGTTTTCTTTTTCTCGGACTACTCGAGAACTCGGATTTTTTTCTTGCAAACTACTCGAGAACTCGAAAAAGCAAGCCGTGTCCTCCAGTCTCGCTATGCGGAAAAAAGTAAGCCGTGTCCTCGAGTAGGCCCCGCCGCATGACTCACATTGGGACGGAAAGGTAACTTCGGGGCCGTATCGAGAGGCACGGCGGCTGGCAGGCGTCAATCCCGCGCCCAAGCCGTTCTCTCGATACGTCCGCTGCCGCGGACTACTCGAGAACTCGGGTTTTCTTTTTCGCGGACTACTCGAGAACTCGGGTTTTCTTTTTCTCGGACTACTCGAGAACTCGGATTTTCTTTATTTGCGGCCATTGCAGTCCCAACGCCGCCCTGGGAAGGGAAATCAAAGCGCGTCCACGCCGCGCAGGAGGAGATGGACGACCAGGTAGACGGACAGCAGCACGGCCAGAAGGTAGAGAGCCTTGCGCCAGAAGCGGGAGGCGGCGGCGTAGCGCGGGGCGGGCAACTGGGCGTACATCTCCTCGATGGCGTCCTGGCCGCGGCGCTTGATGGCCAGGATGGCGGAACGCAGCGCGGTTCGCACCGCTTCGCTCTCCTCCGCGTCATAGGCCGCCTCCAGCGTGGGCAGGAGGTCCATGCTCCCGATGTCCTCGAAGTAGCGCGCTGCCAATCCTCGCGTCTTCTCCGACTCGCTCCGCAGGCACTTCTCCATGAAGCGCCGCTTGTCCGCGTAGCGGCAGTCGGCCACGTACTCGACGTACTTCTGGCGCACGAAATCGACCGGATCGCTCTCAGCGGCGGAGAGGAGCTCGAACTGCTCCAGCCCGTAGCGGCGATGGTACTCGATGACGGCCTCGCGGACCATGGGGGAGACGGAGTTGCGGAAGCCGTCGACCAGGGTCTGGGCCACGCGGGCCGAGCCGACCTTCATCAAGACGTTGATGTAGCGCAAGAGCTTCTCTTCGTCGGCGTGGTAGAGCTGGGGCAGGAACTCGTCGATCTGGCGGTCGATCTTGAGGATTTCCTCCAGGCGGCGGCGCGCGGCCAGCGCCTCCTCGCGCCGCAGGACGACTTTCTCGAAGAACTCGCGCGCGATGTCGATGCCGCGGGCGCGTAGGAAGGCTTCCCCCAGCTCCAAGAGCACCCGCACCTCGGCGTCCTCGTTGCGCAGCACCTGCCGGGCGATCTGACGCGCCTCGTAGGCGCGCGAGGTCTCCAGGAGCGCCCGCACCATGTAACTCTTGGCCACGCACACCAGCCCCGGGTTCGACTCGCCTTCCACCATCAGGCGCAGCGCGGACAACGCCCGGCCGTGCTCGCCGATCTCGAAGTAGGCGCGGCCCAGCAGTCCGTGGCTGATGGGCAGCATCTGTCCCACCATGGCGGCCTGGTTGAAGAGGTCGATGGCCTCGTGGTACTCCTCCAGTTCAAAATGGAGGCGGGCCAGGTGTTCCAGAAAGAGGCTGCAGTTGGGTTCCAGCTCGATGGCGCGCTCGTAGTTGCGACGCGCCTCGGCCACGTTGCCTTCTTCGTGATAGGCGAAGCCGAGGTTGAAGTGGATGAGGGCGCAGTTGGGATCGGCGGCCAGCGCCTGCATGTACTTCTCGATGGCGCGCTCGGGCTGGCCGGAGTCGAAGAAGCGCTTTCCCGCCTCCAGGTAGCGCTTCGACGTCCTTGCGCACGAGGAAGGTGAGGGCGTCGCGCTCGGGGGTCTTCTCGTTGCTTCCTTGACCGGGGTGGCGCATCATGGGCAGCCGGGCGCGCTCCTCTTGCAATTGCTGTAAGTTTAATATCGGACGGGACAGAGCCCAAGCTAAGGGGCGGTTACGGGTTCTTGGTCGCAACCGCCACTAAACCACAAACTATCAATTCTGCCGGGGGCGCGTCAAGGTGCAAACGCGACCCGCCCGTAGTTGCGCAGCGTGCTGCGCCGGTGCGCGGTGCGCATCCTACGCGGCAGTTGTGCTCCGCGTGCGGCGCGCGCCGGCAAGCCGCCGCAGTCCACATCCTTATTCTAACCCCATCGACCTCCGCCGGCGACCGTTATCGCCGAGATTCGGGAATTCCCGGTTTTTTTGTCGAAAAAATAATCTGTGCAGGGTGGCAGAGGAAAGGCGCGGGCGGTGTATTTTTGTTGAAGCAAGTGGCGGGTTACACTACACTTCCCAGTTGCCGGCAGAATCGCCGGAGTTCATGCATTTTGGCGCCTTTGCGCCCGATGGGTGTTCCACCCGCAGAGGAGTCGTCTTCATGCGCCGTATCATTCGCCCCATCCTGACCTGGGCCGCTTATGTTGTCATTGCCCTCAGCGCAGCGGGGGCGGCGACCGTCAGCATCAGACTCAATCGCAGCGCCGCCCTGCCCGGCGAACAGGTGCAGGCGCGGGTCGTCTGCGACGCTCAGGTAATGGGCGGGGACCTTACGCTGCAACACGATCCGGCCGCGTACCTGAGCACTTCCGTCGCCGACATTACGTTGGGCGATCTCTTCAATCCCGAGGTGGAAGTAAGTGAAGGCTCGGTCCACGTGGCCGCCGCCGCCGATGTCGCCGTCATCGAACCCGGGGAGACCATCTTTCTCGTGACCTACACGGTCGAGGACGGGGCGACGGGAGCGGTAGACTTCTCGTTTGAGGCGTCCGGCATGTTATATGGGGGGGACGGCTCGCCCATCGATGGACTCGTGCTGGGCACGGCCCAGCTCTTGATCGGCGCACAGGATACCCCTACGCCGACGGCGACCGGCACCCCGACCAACACTCGGACTCCGACCTACACGCCCACGGTGACGCCCACGGGCACTCCCACGGGTACGCCGACGCCCACCCCGACGGGGGGATTCCAACCAATACGCCGACGGCGACTCCCCACGGCGACCAACACGCCCGTGCCCGCAGTCGTCCGTGTACTCCTGAACAAGACCACCGCCTCCCCCGGCGAGCCGGTCGTGGCCCAGGTCACCAGCAGCGTACCCTTCTTCGGCTGCGATCTGGAGCTGCTCAACCTGCCCGAATCGGCGCTCAATACGGACCTGGAAAACGTGGTGGTGGGCGCTTTGAGCGGCGTCATGGTCGAATTGGGCGCTGGCTCGGTGCACGTGACGGCCAGCCCGGATGTCTTCCCCGTGCCGGCGGGGGCGCTCATCTTCGCGGTCACCTACGTGGTGGATGCGGGCGCGGCAGGGCTGGTCGACCTGGCGTTCGCGCCGGGGAGCGAGATTACCGACGCCGAGGGCGCGGCGATTTCGGCCGTCACCTTCCAAGGCGCACAGGTGCAGGTGGTCGTGCCCCCGACGAACACGCCCACGCGGACCTTCACGCCTACGTTCACGCCTACCGCGACGCCGACGGGTGTTCCCACGGACACGGGGACGCCGACTGACACGCCGACCGATACGCTCACGCCGACGCCGACGACGCCGGCGGTCCCGACCGATACGCCGACCGATACGGGGACGCCCACGCCCACGGCGACGCCGACCTGGACATTTACGGCCACGCCCACCGAGACCCACACGCGCACGTTTACGCCCACGCCCACGGACACGCCGGCCGCGCCGCCGCCGCCGCTGCTCCTGTCGCCCGCCAACAACGCGGTCCTGCCGCCGGGGCCGGTGTTCTTCCAGTTCGCCGGCCTGGGAGCGGTCTCGTACCGCTTGCAGATCGAGATCGCGGGCGGGGCCGCGCCTTACGGCAACACCTTCATCCTCTCCGATACGACCTATATCCGCACGTTCCCTAACGCGCTCACTTACCGTTGGCGGGCCGCCGGCGTCAACGCGATGGGGGTTTCCGGCGGATACAGCAACTATCGCTACTTCACCATCAGCCCGTCGGCCATTCCGACGGCGGAACTCTTCCGGCAGCGGGCGGACCTGAACCGCGACAGCGTGATCAATCTGGCCGATGTGCTCATCATGGCGGACGGCTTCCCGCTGCGCCCGTTCCTGTCGCGTTACGACCTGGCGCGCGGCGCGGTCGCCAGCTACACCCCCACGCCTACGCATACCCCGCTGGTCGCCTCGGCCAGCGAGGTGATGGTAGTCTTTCCCGGCAAGGCGATTCCCGACAACGATCCCGCGGGACTAGAGACGCCGCTCTACTTCCCGCGCAACTTCACCATCACCGACATCAAGGTGCGGGTGCAGATTCCCCACACCGCCGCCTCCGACCTGTTCCTGTCGCTGGTCGGACCCAACGGGCGGTCCATCGTCCTGCGCAATCCCATCACCAACCCGCTTCCGGGCTTTCCGCGCAACATCATCGGGACCTTCGGGGATGATCTTGTGGTGGATGGGCCGGGCAGCCTGTCCGATTTCTTCGGAGATGCGACCGAGGGGACGTGGGTTTTGAAGACGGTCGACATGCGCGTGGCGGGCACGGGCCAGGTGTCGGAGTGGGCGCTCTTGGTGAAGGGCGTAGAGGCGCAGGCCACGCCTACCCCGATTCCCTTGGACATCAACAACGACCTGATCGTGGACTATCAAGACGTGATGGCCCTGCAGATGGTGTACGATCCACGGACGCCGATTGCTACCGCGACACCCACGCCCACGGCGACGTTTGCGCCGGCCACGCCGACGTTTACGGCCACGCCGACGGATACGGGGACGCCGACCAACACGGGCACGCCTACGGGGACGCCGACCAATACCGGTACGCCCACACACACGGCGACCAGGACGTTTACGCCCACGCCCACGCCCACGCCGACCAATACCGGTACGCCCACACACACGGCGACCAGGACGTTTACGCCCACGCCCACGCCGCTGGAGACCAGTTCGCGCGGCCCAAGCCGATGCAGATGAGCACGGAGGAGCTGTTGCGGTTCCTTTCCCGGTAGTTGCGCAGCGTGCTGCGCGGATGTGTAGTGCGGCTGCTTGCTGCCGCGCGCGCATCATCATCCCTTATTAAGGGGGGGAGCGGATGGCCGCGTTAAGCAGGTCCTCAGCATCAAGCCGGGCTTCGACACGCTGCTTCGCAGCTGCTCAGCCCTGTCGCTTCCCCCGCCCATCTTTGGGGTTGGCCTTGTGGTCCGGCGTCACGGACGGCACGGGGTTTCGGAGTCGCGGGACCGCGAGTGAATCACGCGTGCTTGCGGTGCTGGGGCTTACCGGTTCCCCTGGTCCAACGTGGGATGCGGTCCCTTTCCTTCCGCCCACGCCCGCGCCGCCCGGTAGTAGCCGACGTTTCCCCACATGCCAGAGTATGACTCCGCGGTCGCCTGCGCCAGCGTTGCAGCGCCATGGTCGCCCGCTGGAAGTAAGTCGGCCCATACTATGGCGGCCAGGGAATATCTGGCTTGGAGGGATGGTCGAAGGCCGTATCGAGGGGTGCTGCGCCCGCGAGCGCCGGAAGAAGCCCGGTGATTCATGGCCCCAGTCGTAGTACGACAAAACCCGGCGGAAATTCCCGCCCGATTGACGGAGCCGCGAAACTGTGGCATGATGCCGGTACCGCCCTTGGGAGAAAAGTCATGCAAACGGGACTCATCGTGGTTATGCTGACGATCATGTGGACGTCGGGAAGCGCCGCAGCGGGAGGGGAGCGAGACTCACTCTCACCGGCGCGCACCGAGCAACTGCAGCTCTCCGGCCTTCTGGGCCAGCGGCTGGCGGCCAACCGCGACCAGCGGCTCCTGACCTTTCCCAGCGACGAGATGCTCCTCTCAGGTTTTCAGCATCGGCCCGGTTCGCAGGAGTGGATCGGCGAGCATGTGGGCAAGTGGCTGCACGCCGCCGATCTGGGACTGGAGGCGTGTCCGGACGATGAGGCGCTGCGCGGACGCCTGGACCGCCTGGCGAGTGCACTGATGGAGACGCAGCAGCCCGACGGCTACCTGGGCACGTATCTCGACCAGGATCGTTGGACTTCGTGGGACGTCTGGGTCCACAAGTACGTGCTGCTGGGACTGCTCGAGTATCATGCGGCGACCGGCGACGCCGGGGCGCTGTCCGCCTGCAAGCGGATCGGCGATCTCCTAGTCGAGACCTTCGGACCCGGCAGGCGCGACATCATCGCCGCCGGCACGCACCAGGGCCTGGCGGCGACCAGCATCCTCGAAGCCATGTGCCTGCTTTATCGGCGCACCGGCGACGCCCGCTATCTGAGTTTCTGCCGCTATCTCATCGAGCGCGTCGATGAGCGCAACGGGCTTCTGTCGATTCCCGAAAACACCGGCATGATCCACGGCGTCGGCAATGGCAAGGCCTACGAGACCATGAGCAACTACGTGGGCCTGGTCGAATACTGGCGCTGCACGGGCGATGCGCGCGCTCTGCGCGTCGCGCAACTGGCGCAGGCCGACCTGGCCTCGCATTATCGTTTTCTTACCGGCTCCATCGACGGCCACGAGCACTTCGCCGTCCCCGATACGCTGGTTCCCTCCGGCCGTTGCGCCGAGACCTGCGTGCAGGTCACCTGGGAGCAGCTCAACCTACAGCTCCTGCGCGCGACCGGAGAGCCGCGCTACGCCGACGAACTGCATCGCCACGTCTACAACCATCTCCTGGCCGCCCAGCATCCGGACGGCCTCCTGTGGTGCTATTTCACGCCTCTGGAGGGCCGCAAGCCCTACGCGCGCGAGATGAACTGCTGCGGTTCTTCGGGAATCCGGGGCATTGAATTGATGCGGCAATTCGCGGTCATGGAGGGCAGCGACGCGCTGGTCGTGAACCTGTATGAAAACTGCGAGTACAGGACGCGGATGTCGGGCGTGCCCGTCACGTTGACGATGGCGACGCAGTATCCGTGGGACGGGACCGTGGCGGTGACCGTGAAGGCCGAACGTCCGGCCACGTTCACGCTCAAGCTGTTGATACCCTTCTTCGCCGAGCGGGCGGCGCTTGATGGCAAACGAATAAGAGTCAAACCCGGCGCATACGCGGAGCTCTCGCGCGAGTGGCGGGGGAGCGCGACGCTGTCGTTGCGTTTCGAGATGCCGGTAGTGGCCCACGAGCAGGGGGGGCGGACGGCGCTGTCGCGCGGGCCGGTCTTTTTCGCCTGCGACGCCGCCGACAATCATGGAGTTGACCTGGGAGCGGCGCGCCCGGACGTGAAGCGGTTACGCGAGTGCGAGTTCAACGCACAGGCTCACACGCTTGCCGTGCCCGCGGTAGGAGGCGGTCGCTTGATCTATCGGCCGTACTGTGAGGCGGGGACGGGCGGCTCGCTCATGTCCGTGTGGATGCCGGTGTGTGGGGGCATTCTGGCCCGACCGGAAGTCTCGCGCGCCTTTACGCCGCCCTACGAGCAGTGGACTTCGCGCGCGGGCCGCGCGCGCGGCTCGCTGGTCGACGGCGAACCCCGCGTCTACTGCAACACCGACGACGGCGCGCCGCCCAGGAGGACTGGTTCGCCGTCCACTTCGCCCGTCCCACGCGCATCGAGGGCGTGGTCTTTCATCACGGCGACTTCACTTCCGGCGGGGGCTGGTGGGCGACGGACCGCGTGCCGGTCGTCGTGGAGGCGAGAACGCGCGCCGGCGGACCCTGGAGGAAGCTCGGCGTGTTGGATTATCCCGCGACCACGGCGACGGAACGGGGTTCCGTGCAACCGTTCAGTCGCCACGAGCTGCGCTTCGCGCCCATAACGGTCGTCGCGGTGCGGGTGGTGGGAGCGCCGTCGTGCGGGCCGGACGCCTCGCGCAACTTCGTGAGCTGCGGCGAGTTGGAGGTGAAACCCTCTGCACCCTCTCTCTCCGGGAGAGGGCAGGGTGAGGGGCGATAAAGCACAGGCCCCGTCGCCGGGGCCTGTGAGGTTCTTCGAGAAAGTGCGCAGACGACCTACCGCTTGGAAAACTGGAAGCGTTTGCGGCGCCGGAGCGCCGTATTTCTTGCGCTCGACCATGCGGGCGTCGCGCCCAGGAAACCGGCTTGTTTGAGCGGGACGCGCAGCCAGGGTCCAGCGCCTCCAGCGCGCGCGACAAGCCGTGCCGCAGCGCACCCGCCTGCGAGGCCACCCGCCCCCGTCCAACAGCGCCACGATGGTGTAGCGCCCCGCCGTTCCCGTCAACTCCAGGGGCTGCCGGATGACCATCCCAGCGTGGGACGGTGGAAATACGTCTGCGACGGACGCCCGTTCACGATGATCGTGCCGTCGCCGGATAGATACGCACCCGCGCCACGCTGGTCTTGCGCCGCCCGGTTCCGTATGCCAGACACGTATCCGCCATGCTTCTCTCCTCGTGTGTTTCTTTCGTACCGCCGGAGAACAGGCTTCATCCTGCGCCCTGCCGCAAAGCGTCGCGGCAGTGCCAGGCCGCACTCCATACGCGCGCAGCACGCTGCGCAACTACGCCGCGACGTCATCCCGCGACCGCGGCCGGCGCGGGGTCCAGGACGTAGGGCTGCGGCGCCTGCGCCCTCGATGCGGATGCTGCGGCCCGACGTAAATCTTTCAATCTTTTCATCTGCGCCTGGCCCAGCGAACCCTTGGCATCATCCGCGCACCGCGTTCTCGATGATGCGCGTCGGCGCCTTGGCCATCTGCTCCATAAAGGTCCTCGTGGGTCAGCCCGCCGGGATGGTTCGAGTGGTGGCGGTAGAAGCTGCTGTCGGTCTTGGTCCCCGTCATGACCTTCTCGGCGTTCACCACGACCACGAAATCGCCCGTATCCAGGTGGGCGTTGTACATGGGCTTGTGCTTGCCCAAAGCAGCCGGCTGACCTCGCTGGCCAGGCGCCCCAAAGTCTGCCCGGCGGCATCCACGAGATGCCATTGCTTGTTGATTTCGCTGGGCTTGGCGGTGTACGTCTTCATAATAAAATTATACCTTTCCATGACCCGCTCCAGGGGGGACGCACAAAAAGACCCCCTCCCCGGGCGGGGTAGACAGAAACGCCTTCATAGCGGAAACGCCAAGGGCTGTCAAGCGGGAAATCCGGGGGAATGGGACCCGTGGGACGGCATTGCCGAAAATCGCCAGCCCGAAGGTCGCCCCATCGGCCCAATGGGTCCTATAGGTCGCATTGGTCGC
Source organism: bacterium (assembly GCA_015075175.1). Taxonomy (GTDB): domain Bacteria; phylum Hinthialibacterota; class Hinthialibacteria; order H5-UNCL2; family H5-UNCL2; genus H5-UNCL2. The sequence continues at coordinate 102,016 of JABTUV010000011.1, read as the reverse complement.
ATACGTCCCATGCCGCCCAAGCGGCGCAGCACGCTGCGCAACTACGGCGCGATCTCCAGCCGGCCCTCCGCGCTGTTGGCGCGGATTTCGGGCACGTACATGGCGTGCGCCTGGTGCGGCAGGACGTGAAATGCGCCCGGAACCTCCGCCCTGAGTTGGTAACGAATCTCGTGCCTGCCCTGGTTCATGCGCGACACGAAGAAGGCGACCTTCTCGTCGCGCAACTCCATTTGCGTGTAGACCGCGCCCCACGCCGGCCCCGACACCTGCGCAATCGGCTCGCACCCCGCCGGCTTGTAATCCTCGAACACAAGATACTCATAGTTGTTCTTGCAGTCGATGGAGAGCTCGACTTCGAGGCGCTCGCCGCTCCTAACCGACTCGCCCGGTTCGAGTTCAACTTTGGTCTCGTACACGCCCTGGAGCAGCGTCTCCTTGGGTACCACGCGATAGTACTTGCGCGAGACGAAGACCTCATTGCCGGCGGCGGTGATGTCCTCCTCCTTGGTGAAGAAAGTAAGATAGGCGAAAGCGTACACCTCGCCGCCGCCGTCCCACGCCAGTTCATAGCGGTTGTTGCCCGCCGCCAGCCACTCGCCCTCGGCGAGCGTCAGTTCACGCGGCCGGACGCGGGTCTCGGCCTCGATCCGCCAGGTGTCCATCACGCGACCCGCGCGCGAGAGCGTGAGCGTGCCGGCCGACTTCTGTTCGCCGCTCTTCTCCAGATAGGCGTTGAGCGCAAGCACCGCCAGCGCGGTGTCGCGCGTGCTGTTCCAGCGGTTGCCGCGGCGGTTGTACACCAGCCAACGCACCGCCTGCCTGACTACCGGCTCCTCGGGGGCGATCTCGGCCAACGCATAGAGCGACAGCGCCGTCGCCTCCACCGCCGCCTCGCTCCAGCGGACTACAACGCCCGTGCGACCGAATTGCGCCGTATCGTTGCTCTTCTCGACTTTGGCGAAGCCGACCAGATTGCGCCCGATCACGCCGGACTTTTCCAGGTCCTTTTTACTATGATAGTAAAGCCCCAGGAGCGCCAGCGTGGAGGGGGAGAGTTTTTCCCGCCGCTCATAGAGAGCCGCTGACAGCTTGTCCATCTCCGCGTCCGAGCGGCCGGCTTTCCCCAACACGTAGAGCATGAAGGCCGCCATATCGGGGTTGTCCCCCTGCTTCAACAATTCATTTCGCAGATAATTAAGTCCGCGGTCCAGCATGTTGCGGTCGATGTTATAGTCCGCGTCGCCGAGCAGCTGCAGGCCGAAGCAGACATAGGTGGACATCCAGGGATTCGAGTCGTCCGCAGTCCACCAACCCCAGCCGCCGTCGTTGTGTTGGAAGCCCGCCAACCGCGCGAGACCGTCTCTCAGTTTCTCACTTAGTTGCGGATCCACGTCGTCTCTCGACAGGCCCTGGCGCTCCAGCGTCCGCGCCACGATGGCCGACGGCAGGAAGCGGCTCATGGTTTGCTCCACGCAGCCGTAGGGATAGTCGGCAAGATAAGACAGACAGTCGAAAAGACTCGCCGCCAGGCTGGGCGTCACGATGATCTTGAGGCGGCTGACCTCCGGACTGCGCTCCTCGGGGAGCTTGAAAGAGAAGGTCCACTTGTTCTTGAAGGAGCCTGCGGCGGTGAGCATCTTGGGCGCGCCGTGGACCATCACGGGATAGGTGCGCATCATGGCGTCGGACTCCCTGCCGGACTCCGCCGTTACCGTGATGTTGACGGGTGCGGGACGAGTTGCGCGGGCCGTCCAGTCCACGCGCTGTTGCGCGCGCGGGCCGACCTCGACCCACCGGACGGATTCGCCCGACAGCTGAAGAGGCGCCTCCTCGTTGTCCGTCGCGGCCGCAACTGTGATGGACACTTTGACGCGCAACGGTTCGGCAAACTCGTTGTGCACGTTGGCGGAAAGCGTAACGAGGTCGCGCTCGACGAAGAAGCGCGGGGCCTGGAGGCGGATCATCACGTTCTTGCGCGTGCGCGTTTTCACGAAAACCTCTCCCACGCGCGTGTCGGCGGTGAATGCGCGGGCCGTGGCGCGCCATTGCGTGAGCGATTCGGCGTACTTGAGGGGGACCCTGGCCATGCCCGCGCTGTCGGTCTCTATCATGGGACTCCAGAAGATAGTACTGCGGAAGTCGGCGCGCACGGCGGCGGCGGAGAGCGGCGGCTCGCCCGCCGAGACGGCCTTTTCTGCCCGGGCCGGCATGCCCGCGACGACGCGGCCGAGAAAATGCGTGCCGGCCGCCGGAGCCGAATGGCAACCGCCTCCATGCCCTGGAGCGCGACTTCCTGCTCAGCCGCCGCGGGCGCCGGCGCGACGACCCGCCAGCGCCGCCTTGAACGGTAGAGGCGATCCCTCGTCAGCGCGCGCCCGCGACTCCGGCTTGGCGTTTCTCGTCGGCCTCCAGGAGTCGGCGCGCCTTATCGCGCTCCTCCTCCCGGCGTCGCTCCTCGAACGCCTGCGCGGACAGGAATTGCAGCCGCTGGTGTGACCCGGTCGCGCCTCGTCTGCTGACGCGTCGTTTCTCTCCGTCGCAAAGAAGCGCCGGACGTCGGGAGCGTACTCCGGCGCGATCGCGTAAACCGCCTCGTCCGCCACGCTCAGCATGAGCCGCGCCTCTACCGGCGCGCCCGACGCATCCGTCACCTTCACGTCATAAGCGCCCTCGCCGCCGGGCGGGTAGTCCTCCGCGCTGGGCGACAACTCGACGGTGATAAACTGTGATTCCGGCGGCACGATCACCTGCTTTGTATCTGCGTAGACCTGATTGTCGCGGACCGCCGTGGCGGAAAAGAACACGTTGGGGACCATGGCGCGGGTGACGGGATCTCGATCAACGCACTGCGGCCGGAGAGCGTGACCACGCGGGCCTCGACGATCTCCCCGCCTCGCGCGTAAACAGAACGTGTGTATCGGCGTGGAAGCCGACGACCAACAGCCGCGCCGTCTCGCCCACGCTGAAGGTGTCCTTCTCCGGAATGATCTGCAACCGCCCCGGCCGGACGTCCAGGTGCTTTTCGCCGGCGCCCTCAATGCCACAGCGTGGTCTCGGCCTGCACGGCAGGGGCCGCGCTCGGGCGGAGGCGAAGACCAGCCAGGTATCCGACGTCCGTCAGGGTGATGGAGTAGTCCAGCTCGCCCTTCTCGCCGACCTGCCAGTCCTCCTCGAAGAGTCGAATCGGTTCATTCTGCTGCCGGTCGTCGCGCCAGCGCAGCTTGTACAAAAAGATCGTGCCGGTTGCGGCGACGGGCTGGTCGTTGACGTCTTTCACGAGCAGCGTGACCTCGGCGCGGTCCAGCGGGCGGTAGACGTGGCGTTTCGGGTCCAGATGGAGCGTATAGAGCTGCGTCCCCACCTTCACCTGGCCGCTACCGACGATCTCGCGGCGCGAGGCGTCCGTCACGCGCACCTCGATGTCATAGCGCAGATTCGTGTTTGCATCCTTGTTGCTCTTCCACTCGATGCGCGCGCGTCCGTCGGCGTCCGTCTGGACGGTCTCCTGCGCGATGGTCCGCCCTCCGCCCCACCAGCCCCGCTCGCGGGCGTAGAGGTCCTCGTAGTACCAATCATACTTGCGATGGGGCCGGAACATGACATACATGGGCGACTCTTTGATGACATAGACCAGTTGCGCGTTGGCGACCGGTCCGCCGAAGTAATATTCGGCGGTCACGTGGGCCACCAGCGCGTCGCCGGGAAGGAACTTGCCTTTTTGCGGTTCGACGGTGACGTTGAACTCGGGCAGCTTGTACTCCTCGATGCGAAACGTGACGGCGTGGTATTCGCGCTCGCCTTCGACCAGCTGGATGTGATACTCGCCCAATGGCGGCTCGTCTCCCAGCACGGAGAGCTCATAGTCGCCCGACAGTTGTCCGAAGGCGTCGCTTTGCATCTGCTTTTTCCAGATGTCCTCGCCGCGCGGATTCCTGATGCGGACGGTCGTGGTATGATCGGCGAGCGTGCGCGTTTCAGCTTCTTCTACTTCCCGCAAGAGCAGGCTCCAATGCAGCGTCTCGCCGGGACGATACACGGGGCGATCGGTGACGCCGTAGACCTTGCGTTGCCAAGCCCCGCGCGCGCCGCCGTAGTGCGTGTGCGCGGCCACGGCGGTCTCGTCGCCGGAGACGGCGACCCAGAGAACGGCGATGCGACCGTCGGCGGCGACGGAGGCGCGGGCCAGGCCGTCGTCGCCGGTGGTGGTCTTGTAGCGCGTCCATTGCCAACGCGGCTGGTTAGGCTCGCGGTTGCGGCGGTCGGTTGCGACCAGGTAGTAAACTATGACGCCGGGCATGGGGCGACTGGTGACGCCATCACAGGTAAACGCCACGAACCCCCCTGATCCTGCCGCACCACGAGGGCCGTTTTGGAGACGAAGAAGCGGGGCGTAGCCGGTCGCCTTGCCGACCGCGTCGGCCTCGATGAGATAGACGCCCGCCCGGCAGGGCGTCGACGAAGATGCGCCGGTCGTGGGGCTGATAGTCGCCCTTGTCCTCGAGTTTTTCGGTCCAGGAGCGGACGGTGCTGCGCTTGAACTTGCGCAACGTGTCGTCGTCAGCGACGGACAGCAAGCGGTCGGGCGCGTGGTCGGAACTCAGAGTTTGGGGCAAGGCGCCCGCCAGGTCGATGCGATGGATGGAGATTTTCGCTTCGGAGAGATTGCGCCAGTCCAGAAAGAGCTCGACGGTGGCGCCGGGATTGTAGCCGTTGTGGACGCGCGCGGTGAGGCGCGGCTGGACGATGTCGCGCAGGCGCCCTTCAGAGTCTTCGTACCAACGCGAGGTGGCCTTGGTGTACTTATCGACAAGTCTCCGGTAGTATTTCACCGCCGGCACGAGTTGGCCGAGATTCTGGTGGGAAGCCGCGGCGAAATAGAGGGCCCGGTCGGTCTCTTCCATCTCCAGCAGTTGCAGATAATATTCGAGCGCCTCCTTGTGGTTGCCCTGATGCCGGTAGGCTTCGCCGATTCCGAAGAGCGCGTCCTCCTTGTGTTGCTTGTCTTTTGCGACTTTCAGAAGCGTCTTGTAAGTTCCCAGGAACCGTTGGTCGCCGCGCCATTGATGGCGGGAGACGAATTCCGCCTTGCGGTAGAGGAGCGCGATGAGTTCGCTGCGCGCTTCCTCCAGCGGCATGTCGGTGGGACCGCCGAAGTAGGCGATGGCGGCATCCAGCTCGGCGACGGCGCGGTTGAGGTCCTGTTGGGCGAGGAGGTCGGCCATGGCCACGTCGGGCGCGCGCCAAGAGCAGCGGGTCGCCGCCGGCCTTGATGAGCGTTGCGAGCATCTCCTCCGCCTTGGCGCGGTTGTCGCTCCGGTCCGGCCGCCACAGGCAGTCGGCCAGCCGCAGCGTCCACTCGGGCGTGGCGGCGTCCCCTGATGTTCGGCCAGGAGGCGCCGGTACTGCTCCCTCCGCCTGAACGTAGGGACTTCTCGGCGTAGCGGCGGTCGGCTTTCAGCCGCCCACTCGGGGCGGCGGCTGCCTGAGCGGTGACGCGAGACACAAGATCATGGCGATAATCGTTCTTGCAAACATGGTTACGGACTCTCCTGGAAATACCGATGGTTGCTTCCTGCCAAGTTGACGCTGAGATTCCATGGGCGACGTTCTGCACTTCTCCCTCGGGAGGTTCGGTCCCCTCTCCCCTGGGAGAGGGTTAGGTGAGGGTCGTGGGACGAGTGCGCGCTGCATCGATGCGTCGCGCCCAGGCGACCTTCCCTCACCCGGCGCTACGCGCCGACCTCTCCCCTCAGGGGAGGTTCGTCCCCTCCCTGGGGAGAGGGTTAGTGAGGGGGGAGGGACGAGCGCGCTGCATCGATGCGTCGCGCTCCAGGCGACCTTCCCCTCACCCGGCGCTACGCGCCGACCTCTCCCTCAGATGGGAGAGGTGCAGGACGCGCCGACCTCTCCCTCAGGGAGAGGTGCAGGACGCGCCGACCCTCCCTCAGGGAGTTCGGTTGGACCTCCCTGGGGAGGGGCAGGGTGAGGGAGCGTGGGACGAGCGCGCTGCATCGATGCGTCGCGCCCAGGCGACCTTCCCCTCACCCGGCGCTACGCGCCGACCTCTCCCTCAGGGAGAGGTGCAGAACGCGCCGACCCTCCCTCAGGGAGAGGCAGAACGCGCCGACCTCTCCCTCAGGGAGGTGCAGAACCCCTGCTCTCATGTAAACGCTTGCGGGCGGCGAAAGTTTCATTCAGTCTAGCATCCATTATGCCGGAGCGCAGCAGCCGCCTTGTCCTCCCGTCGGGCCTCTCTCCCCGGCAGGCGATGGCCTTGCAGACGGCCTGGCGGAAGCGGCTGCGGCTGGAGCGGGAGCTTGATCCGCGCCGCGTCCGGCTGGTCGCCGGCGCCGACCTGTCGATGGAATGTCACGGCGACTACGGCTTCGCCGCCATCGTGGTGCTGGACCTTGAGAGTGGGGAGACGCTGGACGTAGGCCGCGCGGAGGGGCGGCTGACCTTTCCCTACGTTCCCGGCCTGCTGGCCTTCCGGGAAGTTCCGTTGATACAAGCCGCGTTTGCCACGCTGCAGGTCATGCCCGAGGTGCTCTTGTGCGACGGCCAGGGTTACGCGCATCCCCGGCGCATGGGATTGGCGTGCATGGCAGGACTCGTGCTGGGCATCCCAACCGTCGGCTGCGCCAAGAGCCGGCTGTGTGGAGAAGAGAGACAGCCGGCCCGCGAGCGCGGACGGTTCACCTGGTTGGTGGACGGCGGCGAGCGCATCGGCATGACGCTGCGAACCCGGCACGGCGTGGCGCCGGTGTACGTCTCGCCGGGCCATCGCATCGATTTCCATGCCGCCAGGGCGCTGGTCCTACGCTGTGCGACTGCCTACCGCCTGCCCGAGCCGATCCGCCAGGCTCACGCGGAAGTCAACGGCATGCGTAAAACGCGGGGCGGTTGACGGCCCCCCAAGCCGGCGCGATCGGGGGAGGCTACGGGGCCGCCAGGAGCTGAATCGCCGGTTTATAGCTGGGGATCGAGAGATACAGTCCCATCTTGGGGGGCGCGGCGAATTCGACGCGGAAGGGGGTGGGCTTGCCCGGCTCGAGATGGGAAACGCGCTGCTCACCGCTCCAGGGCCAATAGGCGACCGAGCGCAGCCGCCCTTCCACGAGCAGTGGTTGCGTGGGTTGAAAGCCCGCCCGCACGATGACATCCATCGCCTTGGAAGTAGTGTTTTCCAGCGTGCCGGAGAATACCGCGGTATTGCCGGCCATTTCCGGCGCGGTAAGGGTGTACTCCCAGTGCACCAGCGACAGGCCGTCGGAGGCCGTCAAGACGACTTCGGAGGACGACGGCAAGGACGGTTCCGGTTCGGCGACGATTTCCAGCATGGGCACGTAGACACCATTGGCCACGCCGATGTGGAGCATAGGAGGCGCGTCCATCGCCATCTCGAATTCGAGGGTGCGCTCGCGGGCGGGGGTGGGAAAGTCCTGCTCCTTGCGGAGAAACCAGACCTGGTCCCAGACCTGGCCGGCGGCGCGTACGAAACCGCCGCGCAGCGTGACGCGTGCCTCGATTCCCTTTTGCAGCATGCGGCCGGTGAAGACGGCATCGTTGTGCGGGGTGCCCGGCGCGGTCAGAGTGACCTGGACGTCCTCCAAGACCAGTCCCAGCCGCGACTCGACGGTTACGGGAAAGGTGATGGGCGCGGCGGCCACCACCGCCGCCCCCTCGGGCGGCTCCAGTTCGACGTGCGGTCGATAGAACCGCCGTGCGAGTCCCTCCGGCAGCAGGGACGGCACGGAGACGCCCACTTCGACCGCCGTGGGTTCGGTTCCCGTAGCCTGGAAGACCTGCGAGTCCTGCCAGACCCAGGGAGTGGGTCCGGGCAGGGTGGTATTGCGCACGATGCCCGCGCGCAGGCGCACGCTGGTGGCCTCGCCGATGCGCCGCAGGCGTCCGCTGAAGGTCGAGGTGGCCGCGTCGCGCACTGCCGCGCCCATGAGAAAATGCACCTCGGTCAGCTCGAAGCCGGCGCCGGTCGCGTCGGGCAGGGCGAGGCTGTGGATGCCGGTTGCCGGGGGAACCAACGGGGGAAAGAGCTGCGACGGCGGCGCGACCGGTTCATCCGCCGTGGCGGACAGGAGCAGTGCAGAAACGGCCAGACCTAGGACGGACATCGCGGTGCATCCTCCTCTGTGCAGGCAGCCGCGTCCTCGAGTGGGCGGCGCGCCTGGGATTGCGATACGGGAAGCCTATCAAAGCCTGCGGCAGGCGCAACCAAATTGGTGCGCGGGCTGGCCGTGGCGGCGACATCCTGTCGCGCCGGTCCCGGAAACGTCCCGTCCCTAATGGTGCAGGCTGGGGCGACAAAATGTCGTTGACCGGCGCTTGACCTGGAGGTCGCCGTTACGGCGGCGGTGGAACCGCCTCGAGTTTGAGCAGGAGCTGTTGCAGTTCGTGGAGTTGCTTCATCTCGGGCGGGTCCAGGTCGCGGCGGGCCAGTTCGACGATGGCCTGGCGGGCCGGGCCGGTACGACCGGCGGAGAGCAGCAGTTGGATGCGGACCAAGCGGGGTTGGAATTCCTCGGAGGCGCGCGCGACTGCCTGGTCGGCGGCGGCGAGCGCCTCCTCGACGCGGCCCGCCCCGCGCAAGAGGCGCGCCCAGAAGAGCCAGGCGTCGGCGGAAGCCGTGGGCGAAGCCTCGGCCAGGTAGGCCTGCATGCTTGCCAGCGCGGCCTCGGGCCGGCCGCGCTGCTCCTCGATCTGCGCGCGCGTGTAGCGATACTCGGGCTTCTGCGCGTCCCACTCGATGGCCTTGGTGATCCACAGCTCGGCGTCGTCCAGGCGATTGCGCATGAGATAGAGCGAGACCGCCCCCTCCGCGGCGCGCGCGCGTAGTGAGGGGGTCTCCGTCGCCAGTGCGATGATCGAGCTCAGCAGCGGGTCGGCGCGCAGGAGATGCTCCTCCATTTTCTCCTGGTTCTTGCGCACTACCGCCCAGCGTTTGGCGGCGGAAAGATGCGCCGAGGCCAGCTCCATGCGGCGTGAAAGGTCGTCGGGCCGTGCCCGCAACCGCGCCTCCAACTCCTGGATGCGGCGGTTGTTGAGGCGAAACACCTGGTTCCAGGCGGACTCGACGCGCGTGGGCAGGTTGAGCCGGGTGAAGCTCTCGATCATGGCGAGGTGCAGGTTGATGAGCGCGACCAGGTCGGCGTCGAAGCGTTCAAAAGCAGCTGCAGCGAACACGTCCAGGGCGGCGACATGGTCGGCGAACCGCCCGAAACGGAGGGCGACTTCGGCCATCTCCCGGTTGAGTTGGGCGAGGCGGGAAGTTTCGGCGATCCAGCGGCGGGCCATCAGGGGCTCCAAGGGGCCGCGCGCGACTGCTTGGGCGCAGTCCAGCGCTTCCAGGGCGGGAGGATACTGCTCCAGCGCCAGACGCGCCCGCGCCAGCGCGATCCAGTGGTCGAAATCTCCCGTCCTTCCCGCCAGGCCCGCCGCCAGCCGCCGTTCCGCCTCGGGAAAATTGCCCCGCGACAGATGGAGCTTGCCCAAGAGCAGGTTGGCGCTGGCGAACTCGGGGCAGTCCGCGGCCAGCCGCTCCAACTTGGCCTGGGCCAGGTCGGTCCGGCCCCGCGCCAACAGCCCCTCCGCCGCGCGGTATTCCGATTCCGGCGCCGGTTGACAGGCGCATAGCATAGCCAGCGCGAGGACGAGGAGCGGAAGCCTGACGCGATAGTCGGGGCAAGTCATGCCCATGTTCGTAAACGTAATCGTAATCTTAATCGTAATCGTGCTCGTAATCGACCACGAGCAAGCATCTGTCATTTCGACCGAAGGGAGAAATCTTGCGCCGCGTTTCCAGCAGCGCCTGGCCCGTAGCGCAGGATTTCTCCCTTGGGTCGAAATGACATGCGACTACGATAACGGGCGCCGCCCCGTCTTTGGGGACGCTGGTGCCGTTTCAAGAAAAGTTGTAGCGCCCCGGTCGTCCTCTTGATACGCGGAGTACCGCTACTGCCGGACCCGGTTTCTCCCTTCCTGCAACTACTTTTTGAGAAACGGCACTAATGCGCATTGGTAAAGGCGAAGGGGGTGCGCAGGAGGATCACCAGATCCAAAAGCAGCGACCAGTTCTCGATGTAGTACATGTCGTAGCGGATGCGCTGCTCGACGGAGGTGTCGCCGCGCAGGCCGTTGACCTGGGCCCAGCCGGTAATGCCGGGCTTGACCAGGTAGCGGCGCATGTAGGCGGGGATGTCGGTCTTGAACTGGTTGATGAAGTAGGGCCGCTCGGGGCGGGGGCCGACCAGGGACATCTCGCCGCGCAGCACGTTGAAGAGCTGGGGCAGTTCGTCCAGGTTGAGCTTGCGGATGAGGCGGCCCACGCGGGTGCAGCGGGGGTCGTCGCGGCTGGCCCAGACGGGCGCATTGGGATTCTCCGCATCTTCGCGCATGGAGCGGAACTTGTAGATGTAAAACACTCGTCCGGAGCTGGAGAGCCGCGCTTGGCGGTAGAACACCGGCCCGCGCGAGTCCAGCTTGACGATGAGCGCGATGAGCAGCATGGGAACGGCCAGAATCGCCAGGACCAGCGAGGCGATGACGAAGTCCATGGCATCCTTGAGCAGGCGATTGCCGCCCGCCAGGGGGGTCTCGCCGATGGTGACGATGGGTAGCGGCCCCTCTTCGCCCACGTCCATCTGGCGGGCCACCTGCTCGTACACGTCGGGGATGTAGCAGCAGGTGGCGCTGAAGGTCTGGCAGGTGCGGGCGAGGTCCAGGATGTTGGCGGCGTGCTCCTTGCGGGTCGCCACGATCACGCAATCCACCCGGGTGCGTTTCAAGATGCGCCCCAAGCGGCTGGCCCGCCCCAAGACCGGCAGGCCGGCCATCTGCCGGCCCACGTAGCCGTTGGTCGCCACGCAGCCGACGATCTGGTATTGCGAGCCGTGGTTGCTGCGCAGGCGGGCGATGACACTGGCGCAACCCGCCTCATCCACGACCAGAAGCGTCTTGCGGAAGCCGATGCCGCGCGCGATCATCCACGCTTGCACCCCCCGCAGGGCGTAGGAGGCGACCAGGATCGCCCCGCTGCACCACACCGCCGAGAGCGCGACCGTCAGCCGCGAGTAGCTGAAACCCCGGTACCAGAACAGGAGGCACATGAGAAAGATATACGAGACCAGCACCCCCAGCACGAGGAACACGGGGCGGGTCTGCCGCACCATGCCGTCGCGCCGCCGGTAAAACCCCGAGTAGTAGAACACGAACAGCCCCAAGAGCGTGCTCCAGGCGGCCAGGCGCAGGTACATGAGGTAGTTGGGCTGAGGATCCAAGGGGTGGATCAGGTCGGCGATGGGGGATCCAAAGCGGAGTTGATAGGCCGCCAGAATGGAGGTAAAGAACACGGCCGCGTCGGCGGCCACGAGTATCAACAGAGGTAGACAGTAGCGGTCCTTGCCCGAATGCATTCAGTGCCCCCGATCCATGATCACCGGAGAGAGTTGCGCAACTCCAGACCAACAGCATAGTAAGAGCGGCGCGGATTCGTCAAGCTCGGAGTCCGCCGCCAACGATTCGTGCTCGTGCTCGCAATCGACCACGAGCAACCAGCTGTCATTTCAACCGCAGGGAGAAATCCTCCCCCGTACTTCCGGCAGCGACCGGCGCGCAGCGGAGGATTTCTCCCTTCGGTCGAAATGACATACGACATGGCCCGAAGGTCGAGGGCCCCCTGCCGGGCCGGATGCAGTCCGGCCTTGCCGCCGGTGGACCTTGTCTGTAGTATGCCGATAACTGAATACGAATTTTTCGCGATTTTTTCCGGCTTGCTTGGGAGGTGGATTTCTCGAAGGGGGCTGGGGTGAGACGGCCGCCCACGGGAAGGGAAGGCAGGCTTGAGCGAGGACGGGCGCGGGCGATGGGCGCGCGGATGGATGGTGGGGGCGCTTTTGGGCCTCCTCTTGGGTCTGTCGGCGTGGGGCCAGCCGGACGGCCGGGCGGGGAAGGTCAGCCCTGAGATTCACTTCCACCAGCGCGAGAAGGCGGCGCTCCTCGGATTGCCGCGGGGCGAGGCGCGGGCGCGTCTTTCGGCCTTGGGCATCGCCGGCCCGGAACTCCTGGCCGAGGATTGCGGCCTTTACGTTTCCTCCCCCCTCTCTGAGGTGGAAATCGCCCAACTGGCCGCCTCCGGCATCGTCATCTCGCGCTCGAACTATGTTCCGCCGGTTCCCGGCCGCCATCCGCGCGGTTTCTACCTGGCTCGCGTGCGTTATTCCGCCCTGCCCCTGGTGGAGGCGGACGCGCGCATCCTGAGCCTGGTCTCCGCCGAGTATCAGAGCTGCCCCAAGAACGATCTGGGCGCGGTCATGATCAACGCCGACGACGTGCACGCGGGCGCCGGCGTGACGGCTCGCACCGGCGCAGGCATCAAGATCGCCGTCGCCGACAGCGGTCTGGACCTGACCCATCCCGACATCCCCACGCCCGCGGAAGCCTACGACATGACCGACGGCACGGACCCGGCCAGTTGGGGGACGGACGTGACCAACCTGGTCACGCCCCACGGCACCCACGTGACCGGCACGGTGCTGGGGAGGGGGACGCAGTCGGGGGGGCAGTACAAGGGGGCGGCGCCCGGAGCGACGCTGCACTTTTACAAGATCGGCGACGACTCCACCGCGGGGGCGGCGGCGGCGGACGAAATCGAGGCCGTCAATCGCGCGCTGGCGACCGGCTGCCGCATCTTTACCATGAGCTACGGCGGCTACGACACGTTCATGGACGGCTCGTCGCTGACCTGCCAGGCCATCGACGCGGCGGTCTCCGCAGGCATGGCGGTGTTCATCTCGGCGGGCAACGCGAGGCCGCCCAGGCGTACCACGCCTCGCTCACGCTGGCGCCCGGCGCCACCTCGGGCGTGATTGGTTTCACCATCAACAACACCGGCAGTCCGGCCTTCAAGACGGTGCAACACATCCGGGTGATTTGGCGCGACGACAATCCCGCCGACCGGCAGATGACGCTCTCCTGCAGCAACCTGGGCGGGGGCGAGACCCTGACGGAAGCCTTCTCCGGCACGAGCAGCCGCGATACCGAGGGCAAGCGCTATACGCTCACGCCCAACGTGCCCGGCAACAGCAGCAAGACCTATCAGTTCACGCTCACCAACGGCGCGGGCGGCGGGACGACCCGCGGGTGCATCTCACATGGTTCCGGCCGGGCACGTTCAACAGTCCCGACTCCAGCACACGGTCGGCGACCCGGCGCTTGGCGGACAGCGCCATCGCGGTCGCCGCCTGGGTGCAACGCAAGCGTGGACGGACTATCAGGGCAACAGTTGGCAGTTTGTGCCCGACCAGACGGTGAACACGCTGGCGACCTGAGCAGCCGGGGCCGCGCATCGACCTCTTGCGCAAGCTCGAGATCGCCGCGCCCGTTTCGGCGACCATCTCGACGCGCGACGCCGCGCTGGCTACCACCAACGCGCTGATCATCGACAACGACGGGCTCAATCTTAACGGCAGCGGGCCGGCCCAGTATTACGTGATGCAGGGGACCAGCATGGCCTGTCCCATGGCGGCGGGGGCGGCGGCGCTGCTGCTGGAGGCCAACCCGACGCTGTCGCCGGCCCAGTTGCGCGATCTTCTCACGTCAACGGCCGCGGATGCCGCTCTGCCTAACGACAACTCTGGCTGGGGCCTCATCAACGTGCTCGCCGCGGCGCAGACGCTGGAGAGCTGACGCCCACGCCCACGCCGACCAGCACAAACACCCCACGCCCACGGATACGGGCACGCCCACGGCGACTTACACGCCTACTCCGACCGACACACGGATTCCCGCCGACCGATACTCCCACGGGCGACGCCCCGACTTATACGTTCCTCCCGACCCCACGGACACGCCGACCGCAACCGCTACGCCCACGTTCACGGATACCGATACGCCGACTGCGACCTACGCCCGACGAGACGGATACGCCCACGCCCACGGTGACGGATACGCCTACTGCGACTTATACGCCGACGCCGACCGACACGGATACACCCACGGCGACTTACACGCCCACGCCCACGGTGACGGATACGCCTACAGCGACGCGCCACCCACCGACGGATAGCGATACACCCACGGCGACTTACACGCCTACGCCCACGGAGACGGATACTCCCACGCCGACTTATACGTTCACTCCGACGGATACAGGCACGCCCACGGCGACTTACACGCCCACGCCCACGGTGACCGATACGCCGACTGCGACTCATACGCCGACGCCGACCGACACGGACACTCCCACGCCGACTTACACTTTCACTCCCACGGATACCGGTACGCCCACGGCGACTTACACACCCACGCCTACAGATACGGATACCCCGACTGCAACCGCGACGCCCACAGACACGGATACGCCGACCGCGCAGACCCGACGCCGACCGACACGGATACTCCCACGGCGACTTATACGTTCACTCCGACGGATACAGGCACGCCCACGGCGACCCAGACGTTCACGCCTACGGATACGGATACTCCGACTGCAACCGCAACGCCCACGCCCACGGACACGGATACGCCGACCGCGACTTATACGTTTACTCCCACGGACACGGATACGCCGACCGCGACTTACACTCCCACCCCGACCGACACGGACACGCCCACGCCGACGGATACCGATGCGCCGACCGCGACCTACCACCCTACCCCGACCGACACGGACACGCCCACGGCGACTTACACGCCCACGCCCACGGATACGGATACTCCCATGCCGACTTATACGTTCACTCCGACGGATACAGGCACGCCCACGACGACTCATACGCTTACGCCGACAGATACGCCCACGGATACGGCCACGCCGACGGCGACGGACACGGTTGCCTTTACGCCCACCGATACGCCGACGCCCACTTACACGTTCACGGCCAGCTGGACAAGCACCCCGACAAAAACCGGCACGCCGACGGCCACATCCACGTGGACGCCCACGTGGACGCCAACGTGGACGCCAACGGCGACGCCCACGCCGGCTCCGGTCGTGGATCTGCCGCCGGTGTGGTTTGCGCCCGAGGCGCTGCTCTTTTCCGCCGGCTCCGGCGCGCATCCCGACGTGCTGGACCTCAAGAAACACGCCAGCGACGACGACACGCCCGTCGGGGGCCTGGTCTTCAGCATCGTCTCGCAGTCCCATCCGGCGGTCGTATCGGCGAGCGTATCGTCAGCAGGGATGTTGTCCGTGGTCGTCGTGGGCAGTGGGACGGGCGGGAGCTGGGTCGTCCTGCGGGTCGAGGACGCGCACGGCAACGCGGCCGTGACCCGCCTGCAACTGGTGGTCGCGCGGGCCACGGCGGTCCCCGCCGAAGGCTGGCAGCGGCTGCGCTGAGCGGAAACAATAAGCGATGTCCTCGACTCACCGGTACGTGGGGAACGTGAGCCGTGTCCACGAGTAGGCCCCGCCGCCGCACTCCCTTGGATGCGAAGACGTCCCTTCGGGGCCGTCCCTCGATACGCTTCGCTACTCGGGAGAGCTATCGAGAGGCACGGCGGCATGGACGCGGCACGCCCGCGCTCATGCCGTCCTCTCGATACGCGGCGCGAAGTGTGATTTCGCACTTGAGGGGGGAGCCGGCCCGCCGCTACTCGAGGACGCGGCTCTTCTTTCTTTCGGAACTGTTTTTAACCATCTCTTTCCAGACCAGAACGCGAAAACGTGCGCCGTGTCCTCGACTTACCGACGCACGCAAGAAGGTGAGCCGTGTCCTCGAGTAGGCCGTACGCGCCAGCGACCGGCCGTATCAAGAGGCACGGCGGCCTGCATCCGACCCGCCCCCTTACCAGCTCCACTTCACCGTGGCATAGTGCGACTCTGCATCCCCGAACACGTCCGAAATGTCGTTGTAAGCCTCGTCCACGAAGGCGTAATCCAGGCTCAGCCGGCCCTCCAGAAGGCGGGTGCCGATGCCCGCCGTGAAGCCGCCGTTCCAGCCGCCCGCGCGCAGGATCAGCCGGTCCTCAAATAACCGCTGCTCGACTCCGAAACTCCAGCGATCCACGTCCATGTCGAAGTGCGAGTCGTCCGCCGCGTGGCCCTCGATCTCGCCGTTCCAGTAATCAATCGCAACCAGGGTGCCTTCAAACGGCCGCAGTGCGACGCCTGGGGCCAGGTAGTGGATGTAATAGTCGTGGTCGCCCACGTCCACCTTGGGTCCGCCGGTCGCGGGGGGATAGAGCGTGCCGTCCAATTCGTCGATGATGTAGATGCCGCGCAGGCCCAGGGTGGCGTACTTGCACACGTCGAACTGCA
Source organism: bacterium (assembly GCA_015075175.1). GTDB lineage: Bacteria > Hinthialibacterota > Hinthialibacteria > H5-UNCL2 > H5-UNCL2 > H5-UNCL2. Next base: position 85,743 of record JABTUV010000011.1, on the reverse strand, counting down.
CCCCGCCGTCCAGGCTGCCGATCTGGGAGAAGGCGTCGCCGGAGAGCGCCTTGGGGCCGCCGGGGACGCGAAAGTCGATTTCCGCCTTCTCATAGGGATAGCCGCCCAGACCGATGCGCAGGCGCTCGTCCAGGATGGTGCGGCCGTACTGGAAGCCCAGCGTGCGCGACTGAAACTCGGTTTCGAGTCCCAGCCGGGTCAGCTCATAGTCGTCGGACTCGTAGCCTTCAACCATGAGGCGCAAGGTTCCCCCGATGCGCGGCACGGGGACGAAGAGGTCGGCGCGCAGGTTGTCGGCGTCGGGGGCGTCGTCCCAGCCGGTGTGGAGATACTGGAAGAGGGCCTGCCAGCCCTCCATGGCGCCGAGCGCGGCGGGGTTCATGCTGTCCGGGCCGGCCACGCCCACGTAGGCGCCGCCCATGCCCGCCGACGCGGCGGTGGGACGCAGGCCAAGGGCCATTTCGTCGCGCAACAGCCCGGCAAACTCCTGGCTCAGCGCGACCGGCAAACAAATGACGAAGAGGGTGGAACACAGAAGACGAAACATGAGGGACCTCCTGGTCGAGGGTTGATGGCAAAGGTGGAGCAGTTGCCAGCACCATAGGCAGGCGCGCGGGCGCTGTCAAGCCGGCCTTGACGGACTCGCGCGCTCCGCCCATGCTGGCGGCGGCCGTAACGGCGGCGTGTGGTCGCCGGTCGTGTCGGCATCCTGCCGGAACCGGTTGCCAAGCAGTATCGGCGGCGGGGACGCCGCCGAGACCGGCGACAGGATGTCGCCGTTACGCGTGGTGCGTTTGTAGCGATCTCAGTTGGGAGGAGTTCTCATGGTTCCGGCTCGCTATTCTGCTGCGAGGGGCGCTGGGTTTCTCCTGGCAGCCGCCTTACTCTTTTCGACTACCTTGCCGGCGGAGGAGGCCGACATGCGCATCGCTACGCTTTCCGATGGCTTGTCCCAGCTGCAATTCGATTGTGAAAAGGGAGTTTACAGCCTGCGGAGAGCGTCGGATGGGCGCATCTTCGTCTGGCGAAGCGCCCTGCGCGTGGGAGAATGGGACAGCCGGCGGGGCTATCGCTTCACGGTTACGCGAGAGCAGCAGCCGGAGGGCGGCCCGAGCCTGCGCATCGTGGGCCGACGCGTCGGCGCGCCCGCTCTCGTCGTCGTCTTCACGCTGCGTCCGTTTCTCCTCATCCGCGCCGGCATCATCAATACGACCACGCAGCCCATTCGGCTCAGGGAGCTCCATCCCGTCTGGGCGCGGGCGGCGCAGGGCGGCGGCCTCTTCGTCGGCCCCGATCCGGAAAAAGATCATCGCGCCCTCACCGGCGAAGGCGATTTTGTCTGTCCCGCCCTCTCCCGCCGCATCGATGCGGAGAGCGCCAACCTTCTCTCCGTGACCTGGCTGGACGAACCCGACGTGGAGACGCTTGTATTGGGCGGTCTTTCGACCTTCGACTTCCAGCATCGCGCCGCCGTAGAGTACACGCGCGCCACGTGCCTGAAAAAGGACGGCCGGAAAAGCATCGACGGCTGGGTGCGCGTTTTTGATCGCACCGGGCGGCGCGTCGATCCGGACGAGGAGTACCTGGCCGATCCGGTTTACGTCGATTGTCTGGAACGTGATCCGTACCACTCGCTGGAAGCCTACGCGCGGCGCGTGGCGGAAGCCATGAACGTCAGGCTGGCCAACTACAACGACTACATTCCCGAGTGCCTGTGGTACGTGTGGGCCTGGCAGCGGGGCGGGCGCATGGCCAATACCTCGACCGGCGCGGTCGCCGAGGCCGCGCGCATGATCGACTCCGGCATCGCCCGCTACGCCCCGCCCTGATCCGCCTCGTCCCCGACGAGTACACCAACCCAACGAGCAACTCTGGTGGGATGAACCGCACTGGCAGAAGTTCGTCCATCTCACCGAACCCTATGAAACGCTCGCCAAGCGGACCGCCGCCTGCTTTATGGAGCGGCGGCACGGCGATTACGCCGCAGCCGACCCATCGCTCGGACGATCGATTGCGAAGCGTTTCCGGCCACATGCTGGAAATGATCCGAAGCGGGACCGGATTACACGGATCCGACTTCGTCGCGCACATGCGACAGGTGTACGAGCGCCTGCGGGCGGCGGACGCGCGGGTCTTCGTGACTACAGCGCGCAGTACATGAACGTCTCGGGGGCTTTGAGGACGACAAGAGTACCGCCGTGGCCGCCTACCGGCGCATCTTCAGCATCGCCAAGGAGGTGATGGGGCCGGAGTTCCTGATTACCGAAAACCCGTTTACCTACGGCAACGGCGCCGAGGTAGCGACGGGCGTGATCGACGCCAAGCGCTCCGAGGACGACAAGGTCACCTTCACGCAGTCGGTCGTGCGCCGGGGAGTGCGCGAGTGGTATCGCAACCGGGTGACCAAGCAGATCGACCCGGACGTGTAGAACTTCGCCACGCGCCCGGGCGACCTGCTCCAGGCGCAGGTCACGGGGATGGCGCTCATGTTCGGCAAGCTGATGCTGGGTTCGTCGGTGACGCGCTACCCGCCGGAGGTGGTCGAAATCATCGGGCGCTCGCTGCCCATGCCCATGACGGGCCGGTCGGCGCGGCCGGTGGGCCTATTTGCCGGCTGCGACGAAGAGGGCGCGCCCAATCCCGAGGTCTATCACTACGCCTGCGGCGGCGACGACCATATCCTCCTGTTCTGGAACCACAGCGGCGAGAGCGACAACTACATCCGCGCCGAGCTGGGCCGACCGCCCGCCTTCGGCGGCGTGGAGGTGCAGAGCGACCTCGATTACGATGTGTGGGACTTCTGGGACTGGCGCTACGTGGGGCGCGTGGCCGGCCGCAACACGCTTACCCTGTCGGTGCGACCGGCGGAGATGAAGACGCTCATGCTGCGGCCCGTCCGCCCGCATCCCTACCTGCTTTCCACCAACCGCCACGTCCTGCAGGGCGAAATCGACGCGCATAGCGTGACCTGGGACGAGGCGACCAGGACGCTCTCGGGCGCCTTCGACGTGGTCGCGCGCGATCGCTACCGGGCCGTCCTCAAGCTGCCCGACAGCCGCTGGCAGGTCTCCGAGTGGACGCTGGAGGCGTCCGACGCCGTGGGCCGGCAGCTGCGGCACGACCGGCAGGCGGCGTGGGTCGAGCTCTCCATCGACTCGCCGGAGAATGCGCGGCTGGCCTGGAGTGTGAAGTTCGCGCTGGCCGAGGCCCCTTCGCCTGCGCCGGCGCCCGCGCAAGCCTCGCAAGGTGAACCTGCGCCCAATCTGGAGCCGCCGAGCGCGAGGTTGACCTCCATCCAACCGGGCGACGGCGATTGGCAGGGACGATGCGGCCGGCAGGGCTATCTCCTGCCCAGTTACAACGGCGAGGGCGAAGATGCGGTCCGGCTGCCCACGTACATCTCCGCCGTCCATTGGGGGGAGAACGCGGCGGGATGGGTCTTTGCCCGCGCAACGTCGGACGCGCGCGCCCTGCCGCTTCCGGACGCCTCGGGCCGGCGGCTGGGCGCCGTCTTCGCACGCAATACGCTGGATGTTTATATCGAGACGACCGACCGCGCGCCTCACGCGGTTACGCTCTACTGCGTGGACTTCGACCGCCGCGGTCGCCGCCAGCGCCTCGTGGTCCTGGACCCCGGCACGCTGCGGCCCATCTCGCCCGCCGCCACGCTGGAGGACTTCCAGGAGGGCGTCTACGCCGAGGTCGTGATCTCCGGCTCGGCGATTGTCCGTCTCACCAACCTGGCGCCGTATGATTCCGCGCGCAACGCGGTGTTGTCGGGCGTGTTTTTCGACTCACCGACCCCGCGCCCGCCGCAGGCCTTCCGCTTGCACGAACCCCAACTCGCCGCCGAGCGAGCCTATCGCCTGTCGTGGGAGCCGTCGCCCGGCGCGGAGTTCTATCGGTTGCTGGTCTTTGACGGCAAGGGAAACTCAGTCGTGGACGAGGTGCTCAGGGAGACCTCCTACGAAGTGAAGGGTTTGTCGGCGGGAAAAAGCTATCGCTGGAGCGTGGAGGCGCGTAATCACGACGGCGTCGGCGCGCCGCTGGGCGAGCCGGCGAGCTTCGTCGCCCGTTTCCCCGCGCCCGCCCGGGCCGAGTGGCTTGGCGCCGACCGCGATACGGGATCGAACTGGCAGAACGTTTACGGCAAGGCGGGCTACGTACTCTTTGCCGGCGGGCCGGACGGTCCTGCCGACGTGGTGCACTTGCCGGCCTTTATCGCCTCGGCCACGGCGACCGGCGAGCGCGTCAACTGGCGCGACGGCGTTCTCTCGGGGTCCTATACCTGCGCGTTCGATCAGATCATGCTGCACGTGACGGCCAAGGATCGGCGCGCGCATCGCATGACGCTGGCGTTTGCGTCCGGGCAGGGCTGCAACTCGGGCATCGAGATATGGGATCCCCACTACGAGACGCTCCTGTGCCGCGCGTGGGTAGCCGCGCCGCGCGGCGAGACGCGCTACGTCAGCTTCGATGTCGCCGGCGACGTGCGCGTCGTGCTCTCGCGCAACCGCGACTGCTTCCCCAAGAACGCGCTGTTGTCGGCGGTGTACTGGGAGTAGGGGAGAGAGCTCGCGCAGAGGCGCAGAGGACGCGGAGAGCATAGGACCTATAGGATCTATGGGACCTACGGGACGTACAGAATGTATGAACTCTCTGTGCTCTCTGCGGCTCTGCGCGAGCTTCCTCTGCGCGGTCCCTTCCACCTATAGGACCTGTAGGACGGATGCCATGTATGAACTCTCTGCGCTCTCTGCGGCTCTGCGCGAGCTTCACCATCCCAGTTCCTGCGGCGTCTTGCGGGTAATCCCGAAGATGAACTCCTGCCCCGTATGAAACGGCCGGATCAGCTCGAAGTTCTCGAAGGCGATTCCGCCCGGGATGGGCACGTGGACCGCCCAGTAAGTGGCGCGGCCGTTGACGTTTGCCAACAGGTCTTCTTCGGGATGGTCGTCGCGCGCGCGCCAGTACTGCGTGACGGGGGCGCCGGCATAATGCCAGCCGCCGCCCGGCATGGGCCAGACGCCGGCCGGATCAGCCTCGTCGGGCGTGATGGCGACCCAGCGGAAACCGTCCTTGAGTAAGAGTCGGTCGCGCGTAAAGACGGTGGGCGGAGCGAAGCCGTTGCCGCTGAAGTTGGGGTAGAGCTTCGAGCTCTCGACTACCTCGCCCGCCAGCCAGAGCCGCCGCGCGCGGATGTAGTTTCCCATGGTCGCCGTAATGATGCACTGGCGGATGTGCGCGCTGTCACTGGCGGCCAGCTCGCGCACGACCAACTCCTCCGGTCGCCGGCTGTCGATGGCAAGCACGAGAAAGGGCCTGGCGCCGTTGCGGAAGGGTTCCACCCCGATCCCCACTTCCAGCACCTCGTGGCCCTCAGGATGGCGGAAGAGGCGCGTGAACTCGGGCCGGAACTCGGGCTCGCGCGGCTCGACATCCGGCCCCAAGAGCGGATGTACGGGCCAGAAGCGCTTGCCGCGCACCTGGTCCAACTGCGAGACTTCCAGCTCGGAGTAGCCGCGCGGCCCCTCGACCACCGGCTCGACGGCGAGGTAATTGACCATGAAGACGTCGCCGTCCTCTTCATAACCGACGCGCACGAGGCCGCGCGGCCCCCCAAGCCCCCTCCGGTCGCGGTGGTAGAGCGAGCCGGGCCAGACGGTGAAGACCGTGCCGCCCGCGACGCCCCAGTATTGCCGCGCGGGCGGGTCGGGGAGAATCCATTTCACGGCGGGCGCGGGAACGCTGGACGCGGCGAAAAGCGCGAGGGGGAGCACAATCTTCAGCTTGTCCGCCCATAAACTGAAATTTGAACTCCGGAGTACGAGCTTGAGATTGTCCGCCCACAAACTGAAGTTTGAACTCCGGGAATCAAAAAATCTTTTCCACATGCGCGGTTCGTCCTTCCGGGATGCTCAGTTGCGCCAGTACGTCCCTGGGAATACGCATGGGCTCGCCGTCGGGCAACGGTTCGCCGAGGCGGGCGTGGGCGGCCAGGACGCCTCCATGCCACCAGCCCGGGCGCGAGACCAGTACGAGGTCGCCGGGGCGGGCCTGCATGGTGCGCATGGCCGAAGCCGGCGCGCGCACCGTGCCTTCCGCAAGTTGTTCATCCAGCTGGGTCGTGCAGGCGGCTACCTCGCCCTTGGCCAGGTTGGGCTCGGAGCCTTTGAACATGCGCATCAGCGCGCGCTGCGGTCCCCACACGTAGCCGGCCAGTCGCTGGGGTTCGGGCCGTCTCGACAAGAGCGACGCGGCGACCCCCAGCACGAGGCACACCACGAGACCGTAATAGGCGCGGATGTATTCATCTCCCACGGCGCCGATGCGGAAGGGCGAGAGCAGGCCGGGCCGGGCGAAGCTGGCGAAAATGGCCAGGGCGCCGCCGATCAGCGTCGCCAGCACGCCCCAGCGATTGTAGCGCCTCCAGGCCATGCCCAAGACGATGGCGACGACCATGGGCGGGGTGATGGCGGCGGTGAAGGCGCCGTGGGCCACGTAGAGCGACTTCTGGTTGAAGACCGGATAGAGCGCGACGCCCAGGCCGGCCGCGGCCAGGCTGATCCAGCGCGCCGCGGCCAGATAGTGCCGGTCGCTCCGGTTGCGCGCGAGATAGGGGCGATACAGGTCGTTGACGGTCACCGCGGACACCGCGTTGATGAGGGTATCGATGGTCGACATGAGGGCGGCGGTCAGCGCCGCCAGCACCAGCCCGAAGACGCCGGGGCGGCAGATGCGCTCGGTGACGACTACGAAGATCTGCCGCGGATCCACGTCGGCGGGGATCTGGCCCAGGTTGAGATTGACCATGGCGCGGCCGATCCAGCCCGCGTCGCAGACGGCAATCGCCGCCAAAGGCATCAGCACCAGCAGCGTGGCGGTCGCCGCCTTGCGTCCGTCCTCCACGCTCTTGGCCGACAGAAAGCGCAGGATGATGCCCTGGTTCATGAACCAGAAGGCGGCGCTGTTGGCCATGCCGTCCTGCCAGAACACGCCCGCGGTCGAGAAGTTAGGATCGGCGGCGAAGTTGGGCAGGGCGTGCTTGAACGAACCGGGCAAGGCGTTCCAGAAACTCTGCCATCCGCCCACGTAGGCCACGCCCAGAAAGAGAATGGCGACCCCCGCAATGAGGAGCAGGAATCCCTGCGCCAGATCGGTCATGATGACCGAAGTCTGCCCGCCCGCCGTCACGTAAATCGCGCAGATGACGGCCACGATCACGGCCAGGTTGAACTTGCCCCATCCCAGCAGCGGGTCCAAGGCCGTCGCCATGGTCACCAGGTTGATGCTGATGTAGCCGATCATGTAGAGCAGTATGATGACGGTCGCCGCGGCGCGCGCGTCTCTCCCGAAACGCCGCTCGAAATATTCCGGAACCGACGTGGTGCGCGTGAAGTAGATGATCGGCAGCCAGCCCAGAATCCAGAACGGCATCCAGAACCAGTCGTTGAGATAGCCGTAGGTCCCGGAAAATCCATGCTTGAAGGACATCTCGCTGTACTTCACGAACGAGTAGGAGCCGACGAGGCTGGCCACGCAACTGGTCGCGATCAACCACCAGCTGAACTTCTGGCCGGCCAAAAAGAAGTCCTTGGTGGTCTTGGTGTACCTGCCGAAGAAGGCGCCGAAGCCGAGGATGGCGAGGAAGTAGATGACGACCACGGCCAGGTCGAGTCCGGTCCCCAGGTTGATGGTGGTCGGGCAAGGGAGGGGCCTCAGGTGAAGAACTGGAAGAAGGCGTGGCCGGCCAGGTAGAGAAGCAGTCCCACGAGCAGCACGATGACCCAGACGCGCTGGCTGCGGGTGGAGAATTCGAGCGCGCCGGCCCGCCAGGCCAGGAGCATTCCGGCCAGGAAGAGGAGGCCTCCCAGGCCGTAGTGATACAGGAACGTGAAGAGCGGCGTGCCTTCCATCGTGCTTCAGGGCAGTTGGTGGACGTGGGGCGATGGTAGCAGAATGGGTGGTCGGGTCAACTGAAGTCGGCCACGGGCCGGTTGGGGCGACGGCGCATGCGGTCAGGGGCCGGAAAGCGGTCCCAGGCGTACTACGGCCAGGTCGCCGCCGAAGCGATACACGCGCGCGTCGCGGCTACGCTGCAGGAGCAGCGGCTCCAGCTGCCAGGCGGGATCCAGGATGCCCGTGCCCGAAAGGATGAGCCACACCGGCCGCCCTCCTGCCGCGTCCACGATTTGCCGGGCGACCGCCTCCCAGTCCTGTCCGGGCGCGAGGGGCCGGGTGGGAAAGACATGGCCGCGCCAGTCGGGGGCGTAGTAGTTCCAGAGGTCCTGGGTGAAACCGGCGTGCAGGACTACGAGGGCCTCGGGCGGACCTTGGCGGAGGACGAGCGCGGCCGCTTGCCGCCATTGCGGCCGGCGCGGCAAGAGCCGGGCGTCAATCGAGTAGTAGAGCGTCCCGACCAGCAGCAGCGCCAGCCAAGCGCGCCGCAATCCCGGCCGGGGCAGCGTCCAGAGGCCGCACACGATCAATCCGAACCAGAAGGGAGTCGTGAGCGTGAAGAAGCGCGAGAGGTAGATGCGTTTCCACAGTGAAATGATGAAAACGAAGAGCAGCACGCCGGGGCCGGCGGCCAGGCACAGCCGGGCCGCGGCGCGCCGCGGTCCGGGCCGGAGGGCCGCTGCGGCGCCCAAAAGCAGCGCCGGCAGGATGGCCACGGCGAAGAATCCCACCGCCGGCCAACAGACGGCGGGCGCCTCGCCGAAATACGTCAGCCGTCCCGCCGTCCAGAACATGAACTGGGGCGAGACCGGCACGAGTTGACCCGCCATCCAGGCCATGTCGCCCAGCCGCACCTGATGCAGTACCACGAGGCTCCACGGCGCAAAGAGCGCCAGGGGAGAGGCCAGCAGGATGATCCGGCGCAAAGAGAGCCGCCGCGAGCCGCCGGTGGGCCGTTCCCACGTCATCCAGGCGACATGAGCCAGCCAGAGAAACCCCGCGAAGTAGTGTGTATAGAGCGCCGCCCCCATCACTACTGCATACGCCACGGTAGGGTGCGCACCGCGCACCGCCCCGCGGGCCGTGACGAGAAAGTCCGTCGCCAAAAGCCCCAGAAACGCGACCAGCGCGTAATTACGGACCTCCAGGCTGTAGTAAGCGTGCATGTCGCCGAACGCCAGGAGGGCGGTCGTCGCCGGCGCCAGGCCGTGCTCGTCCGGGGCCAACCTGCGAAAGACGCGGTAGGCGAGGGGCAGCGCGGCCACGCCCAAGACCCAGGAGAGCGAGCGCAGCGCCGCCTCGCTCTCGCCGAACATCTGCATCCAGAGTTTCAACAGGAGATAGTAGAGCGGCGGATGCACGTCCTCGGCGGTCGTCCTGATCAGCTCGAGCGCGGGCAGGCGCGCCAGGCGCACGCTGATGGCCTCGTCGGACCAGAGGCTTTCGCTGAAAAGGCCGGGCAGGCGCAAACCGGCGCCCAGGAGCACGATGGCGACCAGCGCGAGGTGCGCCTGCGGGACGGGACGATGAAGCGCGGTTGTAAGTGTCACGCGGTTCCTGCCTGAATCCTTCCCCTCTTAACAAGGGGGGAGCCGACGGCCGTATCAAGGGGGTCGAGAGCGTCCAAGCCGGCCCTTCGATCCGCCGCGGCGGACTCAGGGCCTTCGGTTTCTGTTTATGCAGCTGCTCAGCCCAGTCGGTTCCGGTTATCGTCGGTCTACAAGTCCATCGGACAACCGACCCGACAGCCCTGAGCAGGATGGCCTGAAGCGCGCGCAAAGTCTATGTTGATGCGGATGACCTCCTTCGCTTCAGGCCGTCCGTGTCGAAGGGCGGTCTCCCGAGGCCGCATCCTGCTTGACAGGAAGTCGCCACGAGGCAGAATAAGACCATGCCAAACTGCGGGGAGTTCGTCCGGTGAAACGTTCCCACCACCTTATCCTGTTCTACGCGTTGTTCGCAATGGTTTTCCTGGCGGCGTACCTGATGGTGGGTGCGCCGGCGAACGCGCCGGCGGCGGCCCCCAGCGGGCGCCTGGGTCTCCTGCCGGAGGTTCCCGCCAGCCCCCGGCCGCCCGATCCGTGGTTCGACCATGCCGTCTCCGATCCGGCGTTGGACCAGCATGTGCCGGCCTTGCGGGGCGTGGTTTACAGCGAGGCGATCCACGACATGCCGGCCGCCGCCTCACCGCAAGCCGCGCCTCGATAGGATGTTATGACATCCGACGGGGGGGGAGGTTTTTGCGCCGGCTGCGTAACCAATCCGTGGACGCGCGTTTAGTAGAGTGGGAGGTTGTGCCCCGTAGTTGCGCAGCGTGCTGCGCGTTCGGCGCTTGCGCAGCGTGCTGCGCCGACCAGTAGGCGCGCCTTCCCCAATTCCACATCGGAGTACCAACGTCCATGCGACTGACCGTGCGCTCGCTTGTCTCCCTGGCCCTTCTGGGCGGCCTTTCGATTATCTCCGCCCACGCAGGATTGACCCGCGATCAAATCCGCCGCATCGACCGCCTCTTCGCCCCCCTCAACTATCCCGACATCCCCGGCTGCGCGGTCGGTATCATTCAAGACGGTACTCTTGTTTATGAAAGAGGCTTCGGCATGGCCAGCCTGGAGAGCGGCCTGCCCAACGACGTGACCACGCCCTTCCACATCTACTCGATGTCCAAGCAGTTCACGGCGTTTTGCATCCTGCTTTTGGCCCGGGAGGGCCGGCTCTCGTTGGACGACGACGTGCGCAAGTACATCCCCGAGATGCCGGACTACGGACGGCCCATCACGCTCCGCCATCTCTGCCACCACACGGCGGGCTTGCGCGACTACCTGGCGCTGGTCTACATGGCGGGCAAGAACACGCAGCTCTATCGCACTGAGGAGGGCGTGCTGCCGCTCCTGGCTCGCCAGAAGGACCTCAACTTCCCCGTAGGCGAAGAGCACTCGTACACCAACTCGGGCTACCTGCTCTTGTCGCTGGTCGTGGAGCGGGTTTCGGGACTGACGCTGCGCGAGTTCGCGGACCGGCGCATCTTCAAACCCCTGGGCATGAAGCAGACGCACTTTCACGACGATTACACCGAGGTCGTGCCGTATCGCGCTTGGGGTTATTACACCAAGAACGATCAGGAGACGGAGTTCGGCCTCAGCTTTGAGCCTTCCAACCTGGTGATGGGCTGCGGGGGCATGATGTCCACGGTGCGAGACCTGCTGCTCTGGGACCGGAACTTCTACCATCCGATTGTGGGGGACGCGAGTCTCATCGCCGAGATGCAGGTTCCCGGCAAGCTGAACGACGGGCGCGAGTGCAACTACGGGCTGGGGCTGTACCTGTCGCGTTACAACGGGCTGCGCACGATCGGCCATTCGGGGGCGTTCGGGGCGTTCCGCTCCGAGTGGGTGCAATTCCCGGAGGCGAACTTCTCCGTGATCGTGCTGGCCAATTATTCCGAGGTCAATCCGGGCAATTTCGTGTACCGGATCGCGGACATCTGCCTGTCGGACCGTTTCCGGGAGGAGGAGAGCGGGCAGAAGCCGCCGCCCGACCTGAAATTCGTGGAGTTGCCGCGGAGTGCGTTGGAGGACAAGGTCGGCAGCTACCGCAACACTGAGACGGGCAGCATCTATCGCTTCTATATCCGGGGCGCGACCTTGTCGGTGTCGACGCGGTCGGCGCGCTTCGACCTGGCGGCGGTCAGCGACACGTTGTTTGTGGGGGTGAATACGCCGACCGACCGCTACTATCGCTTCGAGTGGAAGCCGCAGCCGGAGGGCGGCTACCACGTGCAGGCGCTCTACGACGGGCGGCGCGAGTGGCTGCTCGTGCCCCAGTATACCGTCGAGCATACGCCCGACGACCTGCTGCAATTCGCGGGCGAGTACTACAACGACGAACTGGAGGTCGTCTATCGATTCGAGGTGGAGGACGACCAGTTGTTCGTGCGCCAGGGGGAATATCGACGGGGTCCCCTGCAACCGGCGCCGACGGAGCGGCCGGAGCCGTCGGACGTGTTCCGCCTGGGCGGGACCCAGTACGCATTCCTGCGCGATGCGCAGGGCGGCGTGGAGGGCTTCAAGCTGCACGCGGGGCGGGTGCAAAACCTGCGCTTCCAGCGCGTGGACGCTTCGCCGGCTCCGCTTGCGGGCGGAACGCGCGAAGGCCCGGCGGGGCATTAGGTCCCCGGAGTACCAGCTTCAGCTTGGCTTACAGGCAAACTGAAGTTTGAACTCCAGGTTGTACTCTGGAGGGAAGGCAGGGCATGGGGTCGCGCGCGTCGATTTTCCCGTCCGCCACGCTGGCGGGCGTTCTACACGTGGGCGCCATGGTGTCGCCGATTGCGTACGGCCGGCGTGAGACGCCGGCGCTGCCGGACGTGAAGCTGGAAGGCGAACTGTCGGCGCGCCGCAACGCCGCCTTTGAAAACGTGCTCGGGCGCGGCGACCGCTACAACGCCGAGAGTTTCCGTGCCAGCGCGAGCGGAACACCGGGCGCACTGTGGTGGGACTGGCCGGGAGACCAGGTGGGTCGCTGGCTGTCGGTTCTCTCGGTCGCGGAGGCGTGCGGGCGGCCGGGCGTCCCCGCTCTGCGGGCACTCGCGCTCGATCAATCGCTGCTCTTCCAGAGTGCTCAAGGATGCTTTGGTCCCGAGAGGCCGCTGGAGCAGAAGGATGCGCGCATCCCCTCGGGGGCCGGCTTCGCCCTGCGCGGCATGATGGACGCCTACGCGGACACGGGCGATAGGCGCTGCCTTCTGGCGGCGCGGCGCCTGGCGGAGTACTTCGAGAAAACGGCGCCCACGTGGGAGACGGCCGGTCGCGCGCAGCGCCACGTGGCGGGCCTGGGCGTTCCCGGAGAGCCGGCGGAGCGTCCCGCTTCCGCTACCGGCTGTCTGCATGAATTCTACGGGCATTGCCTGGACGGGCTGGTCGCGCTCTACTCCCAGGCCGGAGACCGCCGCGCCCTGGCGCTGGCCCAACGTCTCGCCCGCCGTGCGGGTCGCACCAGCCACGCCCACCACAGCCTCTCGCTTATTCGCGGCCTCATCGACCTTCATCAGGCGACCGGCGATCCCACGTGTCTTGACCCCGCGCGCGACTATCTCGCCTGGTGCAAGGCGGTGCGGTTGGTTGACGGCGCCATTTCCGAGGGCATGCCCCGTTCCGAGCAGGACGAGGGTTGCGCGCTGGCCGATTACGTGATCGTCAATCTGATGATGTTCCACGCGACCGGCGAGGATGAATTTCTCGACGACGCCGAGCACGTGCTGGTCAACCACTTCGCCATGAACCAGTTTTGCACCGGCGGGTTCGGGCATCGCGGTTACGACGCGGAGGTGGTGGGCGGGAAGGTTTGGCAGGGCTGGGACGGGCGCTTCGGCAGCGAGAATCCCGGGTGCTGTTCGTTGTGGGGGGCCTGGGCGCTGGGGCAGCTGGGACGGTACATCATCACGCATGGGCCGGAGGGTTACGAAGTCAATCTCTATCCGGAGGCGACGGTCGCTTTTCCCGAGCGGGGCGTGCGCCTGGAGATCACGAGCGACTATCCGCGGCTCAGCTGCGCCGGTGTCGCCGTGGAATGCAGCCGCGCGCGGACGTTCGCCGTGCGCCTGCGCGCGCCGGCCTGGGCGGAAAGCGTGACGGTTCTGCTGAATGGAAAGAAGATCAAGCCCAGGCGCGAGTCGGGCCGGCTGGTCGTGTCGCGGCGCTGGAAGTCGGGTGACGTGCTGCAGCTCGTGTTCGACGGCGGATTGCGGATCGTGCCGGCGCCCAACCTGCCTCCGGGCAAGGTGGCGCTGTTTGACGGCCCCTTGTGCCTGGCTTTGTCCAGCGCGGACGCGGACGTTTCGCGCGCCTGGCGGCTCGTCACGGACGCCGACGGCAGGCCGCTCCACGATGGAGGGGGGCGCTTTCAACTGGACGACGGCGAAAGGACCGCCTGGCTGCCGCTCTCGCCGGTGGGCGACGATTGGACTCACCCGGACGTGTTCAACCCGCATCGCTTGCGCATCGTCTTCGACCGGTGAAGGCGGCGGCACGCGGGAACGTCGCCGTTCCGCGTCCGGGCTGAAAACGGGCGCTCCCAAGAGTGGGAAAGAAGGAACCGAGTCCACAGGGAGCGGCCCGACGAGTGCTTCGCCGCGGTGCGAGCCGTCGCTTCGGGCCGCGCCTTGTCCCGAGTAAGCCCCCAGAGCGTATCGAGGGATATCGAGAGGACGGCATGGACGCGGCGCCGGCACATGCGAGTCGCCGTGCCTCTCGATACGGCCCCGAAGTTACTTGTTGCCTCTTATGGGAGTGCGTCGGCGGGGCCTACTCGAGGACACGGCTTGCATTTCCGCCTTTTGCTCTGAAGACAGACGCCCGTGGATGATCCCACGTAAAAGAAAAACCGAGTCCTCGAGTAGCGGCCCGACGAATCGCCCGCTTGAGGTGCGAGCTGTTACTTCGGGCCGCGTATCGAGAGGACGGCATGGACGCGAGCAGCTTGTGAGACCGCGCGTCTTATGCCCTCTCCCGTCCCGGCTGCTCGAAGAACGGAAACACCTTGTCGAACTGGCGCAGGAGGAGAAACGGCACGATGAAGATCAGCGCCGCCACCAACAGCCCTTCTTTCTCGAAGATGCCGGGCAGGTAGCTGGTGAATCCCCGGTAGCTCTTGGACAAAAGCTGTCCGCCGACCACCACGTTCCAGCGCATCAGGAGAACCTGGCACAGCAGGAGTACCGAGGAGGCGAACACCAGCCCGTTGAACAGTTTCGTCGGCAGCCGCACGAGGCACGCGAAGGAGAGGAGAAAGAACGGCACGACCGAGCACACGAGCAGTTGCAGCACCACGTAGGTCCAGTAGAGCTTGCCCAGAAGCAGGCTTTTCAGCACCGCCCACTCCTCGGTCTGTTCGTAGGCCAGCGACAGCACCTCCATCAACTCCAGCACCACGGCGATGATCATGAAGCCCCACAGGAAGCGGGCCATGGTCTCCAGCGTCTCCTGGCTGTAGGGAATCTTCTTGAGCCACTTGACGAACTGGTAGAGAAAGATCAATACGGCGATGCCGGACACGATGGCGGAGAAGATGAAGATGATGAACATCAAGGGCGTGGACCACCATGGGTTGGCCTTGATGGAGCCGAAGAGGAAGCCGACGTAGCCGTGCAGGACGCAGGCGACGGGGATGCCGATGCCGGCGAGGATTTTGACCATCTTGCGGTCGACGGCGAGGGCCTCGGGGGTGTGGCGCGTGTCGCCAAGGAGCAGGAGGTAGAACATGGCGCGCACCAGGCCGCGCGACTTTTCCCAGTGCAGCGTGAAGTCGGGCCGATACATGAACCAGATTTCCAGGAAGACGATCACGATGTAAGTGGTATACACGAATCCGAAGCCGCTCATGGCGGAGTGGAAGTTGGGCGTGATCATGATGTTGGCGGCGCGCTCGGGCCGTCCCAGGTGGTTGAGGAGGGGGACGGCGGCGAAGAGGAGAAACGCGAACGAGGAGACCAGCGAGAAGCGCGCGATGGGACGCAGGTTCTTAAAGCCGAACACGTGATAGAGCGAGGAGACGATGAAGGCGCCCGCCACGAGGCCCGTGATGTAGGGATAGAGCACGATCATGACCGTCCAGGTGACGTGCTGTTCATTGGGGAAGACGAATCCGTCCATCACTTCACCTCCAGGTCGAGGCCGAGATAGTAGCACTTGGGGTTGGTCCCCATGTCGGGCTTGAGCAGGTAGTAGCGGCGTTCGTGCAACACGCGGCGGATGGGGCTGTCGGGATCGGCGAGGTTTCCATAGAGGCGGGCTTGGCGGGGGCAGGCCTGCACGCAGGCGGGGGGAAGTCCGCGATGGATGCGATGGTAGCAGAGGGTGCACTTGTCCGCCGTGCCCTTGGCGTGGTCGATGTAGCGGCAGGCGTAGGGGCAGGCCTGCACGCAGTAGCCGCAGCCCATGCAGCGCTGCTTGTCGATCAGCACCACCCCGTCGGGCGAGTGGAAGGAGGCGCCCACGGGGCAGACCTGGGTGCAGGCGGAATTGCGGCAGTGGTTGCAGAGCTTGGGCACGAAGAAGGCCTTGACGGCGGAGGCGTCGGCGAGGCGGTCGGACTTGAAGCTTTCCAGGGCGCCGTTGGGACTGTCCACGTGGACGGTTTCGTCGCGGCCGATCTCGTAGCGCTCGACCCAGGTGCGAAAGTAGCGGTCGGGCACGTCGTTCTCCAGCTTGCAGGCGCGCACGCACGAGCCGCAGCCGATGCAGCGCGTGGTATCCACGATGTAGCCCCATTCCAGCTTCACCAGCTCCTCGGGCGAAGGCAAGGCCTCCGCTCCCCCCTTGCCAAGGGGGGATGGGGGGGATACGACCTGCCCGAAGGCATAAAGCTATCCGACCGACGCGCCCGCGGCGCTGCAGAGCGTGAGGCGAAGGAATCTGCGCCGGCTGTGAGTCAAATCGTTGTCAGACATTTTGTCTCCTCGATTGCGAAGCAAGCGTAATCGTAATCGCACAGGCAGGACGGCCGTGCCGCGAATTACTCCTCCCGGCGCGCGCTGATGAGGCGAATCTTCACGTACAGGAGAATCGCCAACAGTGTAATGATCAGCGTGGAGACGCCCAGGCCCTGGCGGCGGAAGACGTACTCGGCGAGGGCGGCGTCCGCGAGTGCGAGGGCGCGCTCGGCCTGGCGCCTGCCCGCCTCGGCCTCCGCCGTCACGCGCCCCATGTCGATGGTATGCACCAGCGCGCGCGCCTTGATACGCTGCTGGTTGACGTCGCGCAGGATCATTTCGATTTCGTTCACTTCCATGCCCTTGTTGTGGGCGTCCTGGTACTTGGCCGCGGCGGCGGCCTGGGCGGCGGCGAGCTCGTCCAGGGCCGCCTTCATGGCGACCGCGACCCGAAACCCCTGGTCCTCTTGGTCTGCTTGTGACAGGTGATGCAGACGGAGGCGGCTGGCCGCCGAGCATGAAATCGCCAGGCGGACTCACGTCGCGCGCCGTGGCACTGGGTGCCTCAGGCAGTTGTTCTGGTCGAACACCGGTTTGTGCGGACTGGCGGCGAAATGCTCGGCGATCAGGGCATGGCAGACGCTGCAGATATGGGCGACAGACTCGACGCCCGGCGGCGTCGCGCCGTGGTTGCCGTGGCAGTCGTTGCAGGCGGGCGAGCCGCGATCGTGCTTCTCCAGGAGCGCCACGCCACGCACGCTGCCCACGTACTTCTTGTACTGGTCGGTCGGGATGTCATAGCCGGCCGCAGAGGGATCCGCATGGCACCTGGCGCAGGTGTTGACGATGTTGAAGTGATAGACGGGCGAGTTGACGTTTGCACCTCGTACATGCCGTGGGCGCCGTGGCAACTCACGCAGGTAGCGACCTTCTCGTCGCCGCCGCCAGCCGCTCGCGTGATGGCTGGTGGAATATTTCTGCACCTGGTCGACCGGCAGGCGCTGGATTATGGCCATGTAGGCGGCGTCGCGCTGTGGCAGCGGCCGCAGAAGTCGGGGACCGCCGCCGGCGTGGGCGAAACCGATGTAGCCCTTGGCGGGGCCCATACCCGCCTCGGCGTCCGCCTGGGTGGCGTCCCCGCCGTGGCAATGCTGGCACTGGGATGCCCTTGGCGAGATGAATGTCGATGGAAGATTGGCTCCGGCGGTAGTAAAGAGCGGCTTGTCGTGAGCTCCTGGCTGAGGGTCTGATGGCAGACAGAAGCACTGGTTGTCAGCCAGGTCGCTCTGCCCCGAGGCGCGCGCCGCGCCGCAGAAAGAGGGCGAACAGGAGGACGGTGAAATGATCGCGCGGAGCCTGCAGAGAGCGCAGTCGAATATGGTTGATAATGCTGACTCTGCGTCCTCCGCGCCTCTGCACCCTGCCCCACGGAGAGCGCAGAGATGAACATGGTTGATAATGCTGACTCTGCGTCCTCCGCGACTCTGCGCGAGCCTTCCGCGCGGAGCCGCAGAGAGCGCAGAGATGAATATGTTTGCGTGAACGGAGGAACGGATGGACTTATGACCCAGATACCCTCCGATGGTCATGGCGATCATGTAGATGAGGGCGGCGATGCCCAGCACGGTCAGGGTCCAGTTGCGGCGGCCGGCCCGGGCTTTCCAGTCCCAGAAGGGCAGGAAGAGGGCGGCCAGGCCGGCCAGCATGAAGGCCAGGATGGCCAGCGCCTCGCCCTCGAAGGTCAGCACGTGCGCCGGCATCATCTTCAGCGTCTGAAACATGAACATGAAATACCACTCGGGCTTGATGCCTGCGGGCGCGGGCTGGAAGGGATCGGCCTTGACTCCCAGCTCCCAGGGGAAGAACACCGCCAGGATCGCCAGGAGGTTGACCAGAATGAGCCACAGAAGCAGGTCGCGCAGGAGAAAGTCGGGGAAGAAGGGCATGCTGCGGCGGCGGTGCGGGGGCGTGTGCCGCCACTCCAGCGGTTCGCTGATTCCCTGCCGCTGTACAAACAGGAGATGAAGGCCCAGCAGCGCCGTGAAGGCGGCGGGCAGGATGGCCACGTGCAGACCGAAGAAGCGCGTCAGGGTAGCCCCCGTCACCTGCTCGCCTCCGCGCACGATGCGCAGGAGCATTTCGCCCAAAAGCGGCGTCTTGCCCACGATGTCGGTTCCCACCTTGGTGGCAAAACGCCAACTGGTTCCAGGGCAGAAGATACCCGAGAATCCGAATCCCAGCGCCAGGAACAGGAGGCACATGCCTGAAATCCACGTCAACTCCCGCGGCGGACGATAGGAAACGGTGAAAAAGACGCTGAAGAGATGAATGAAGGCGAAAAGGATCATCAGGTTGGCGGACCAGCTGTGGATGGAGCGGATCAACCATCCGAACTGGACCTTGGACATGATGAATTGCACGCTCTCGTACGCGCTGTCTGCGCTGGGGATGTAATACATCATCAGGAGGATGCCGGTGACCACCTGCACCAGAAAGAAGAACATGGCGGCCCCGCCGCAGTAGTACCAGAAGGTGGCGCCGTGCAGGGGCACGGTCTTCTTGCGCGCGAACGCGACCAGGTCGTCCAGATGATAGCGTTCGTCCAACCAGGCGTGCAGCCGCGAACCTTTCTGGACTGCGGCTGCTTGCTGCCGCGATTCCGTGTGGAGTGCGGCTGCTTGCTGCCGCGGGTCATCTCCCCCGGCCCCCCTTGTTAAGGGGGGAGTATGGGATGCGGCTGGCGGCTGCCGCGGCGTTTCAGGAGACTTCTCTTGAGACATAGATCTCGTCTCCTCTCACGTGGACTTGCAGCGGCGCGAGCGGTCTTGGGGGCGGACCGGAGACGTTCTTGCCCGCCAGGTCGTACTTGCCGTTGTGGCACGCGCACCAGATCACGCCCTGATCGGCGCGATATTGCACGGTGCAATCCAGGTGCGTGCAGGTAGCATAAAAGGCGGTGAAAGTCCCCGCTGGACTGCGCACCACAAGCGCGGGATCGCCCCCGAAGGCGAAGATGAGGCTGCTGTTGGGGGGAAACTCCGAAACGGGTTTCGGAACCTTGGCGCTGGTCGCCTTGGCCTCGGTATCGCGGGGAGGAGTCAGATAGGCGATTATGGGATAGACGACCATCCCCAGCCAGGACAGAAAACCGCCCGCGATGAAGAGATCGAGGAACCCTCTCCGCGACGGCCGCGGGTCATTGGAACCGGCCTCGTGCATCTCCGCCTCCCTCCATGACGAATGCGATTCTTAATTCTAATCTTAATCTTAATCTTAATCTTAATCTTACTCGTAATCTTGCTCTTGCTCTTGCTCTTAATCTTGCTCTTAATCCTAGTCCCGCTCTTACTATCGCGGCCATGAAACACCTGCCCTGGGTGGGCAGGCGCAGCGCGCTGCGCAACTACGGCGCGCCTCTTTCCATCGCCTCCTCGCCGTGGATGTTCTCCAGGTGGCAGGCGAGACACAGCGTGGGGTCGTCGCGGTCCATTTCCACGCCCTCGGGATGGTTGGCGGGAACGATCTGCGGCCAGCCCTCGCCGTTTTTCCAGTCTTTTTTCTCATGGCAGAGGAGGCAGAAGCGCTGGTTGCCGTTCTTGAAGATGCGGCCCGCCGACTCGTTCTCCTGGTAGAAGAGATGGCAGGCGGTGCATCGCAGGAAGGCGTGCTCGCGGCCGGCGAAGTCCTCGACGACCTTGCGATGGCAGTCCCGGCACTCGAAGATGACGGGATGGCCGGCCACGGCGCGATGATCCCCCTCGACCGGCGTGGCGTGGCACTGCCGGCACTCCTGGATGATGGGATGGATGCGCGCCTCGCTGACGCGGGTGAGAAGAAACAGCGGCTCATGCGGGCCGTGGCACTCGATGCAAGGCGTGGTTGCGTCGTTGACGTGGAGAAAGGCGAAGTGTTCCTCGGGATCGACCTGGGGAAAGTTCCTGGGGCGCGCCGCCAGCTTGCGATGGCAGAAAAGGCAGCCCTCCAGCGTGTACTCCCTGGGCAGAACGGCGGAAGCCTCGGCGATCTCGTCTCCGCCTTCGCCCAGAAAGAACTTGACGTGCAGGTGGGCGGGGCCGTGGCAGTCCTCGCAGTTGACGGCGGTGGACGTCTTTTTCGTGCAGGCCCACGATGTCTTCATGGCACTGGGCGCAGACGCCGGCCCCTCGTGGCGGGGCGCCTGGGCGAAGAGGTCGTTGAGGGCGCCGGCGCGGTAATTGCCGAGCTTACCGTAGTCG
The DNA here is from genome assembly GCA_015075175.1 of bacterium. GTDB lineage: Bacteria > Hinthialibacterota > Hinthialibacteria > H5-UNCL2 > H5-UNCL2 > H5-UNCL2. Next base: position 65,124 of record JABTUV010000011.1, on the reverse strand, counting down.
GCGGGACGCAACATGCGCTGCGCGGCGAGAAACACCAGCAGAGCTGCCACGAGCAGCGCGAAGATCTTGAACACGTGGGCCCAGTTCGCCATGCTTTTCCCAGACGGACACGGCGCCGGCGGCGCCGGCGGCCATGAAGTTCGGCGCCCAAGGGCACCCCTTGCCGAGTTTCTCGTTGCCTTCGCCGCAGGAGGAATCACAGGCCCGGTCGGAATTGACACATAGCATGCTGAAAGCGGCGTCCGACCGACAAGTGCGGCGAATTGTTAACACCATAAATGATTTAGTTGTTTAAACGCAAGTTTTTTCTCTCTTCCGCAGTTGCGCGGCGCCTTGCCCCGAGTAGGCCGCAGGCTGAAGGGCCTGTACTCGGGCGGATCGGGCGACGCGGTTGAACTCCGCCAAATGGCTTGACTTGAGTTCGGGCATGGGAACATTCTTGAATTAGCCGCGATGCTGCGGCGCGACCTTTCCTCGGAGGTGGGATGATGCACGACGACACCACACGGCGCGAGTTTCTCCTGGGCACGGCAGCAGCCGGAGTGACATTGGCGGCGGGACTGCGCGAGGCGCGCGCGGCCAAAACTCTGCCCTACGGGCGCAACGCCCGGCCCCTGTCGGAGGTTCGTATCGGTTTTGTGGGCGTGGGCGGCATGGGCAGCGGCCACGTGCGCAACCTCTTGCGTATCCCCGGCGCCCGCATCACCGCGGTCTGCGACATCGTCGAGGCGCGCGTCAAACGCGCCCAGGACTGGGTGGAACAGGCAGGTCAGCCGCGCCCCACCGGCTACTCCCGGGGCGAGACCGACTTCGTCCGCCTGTGTGAAAGCGAAGACCTGGATCTCGTCTACAATGCCACCCCGTGGAACTGGCACGTCCCCATCTGCCTTTCGGCGATGAAGAACGGCAAGCACGCGGCGACCGAGGTCCCCGCCGCCCTCACCGTCGAGGACTGCTGGAAGCTGGTGGAAACCGCCGAAAAGACCGGCCTCTACTGCATCATGATGGAGAACTGTTGCTACGGGCGTCCCGAACTGTTGGTCCTGCATCTGGCGCGCAAGGGGATGCTGGGCGAGATCGTGCACGCGGAGTGCGGCTACATGCACGACCTGCGGGCCATCAAGCTGGCGCCCGGCGGCGAGGGGGACTGGCGCTGGAAGTTCTCCATCGACATGAACGGCAACAACTATCCTACCCACGGGCTGGGACCGGTCGCCCAGTGCATGAACATCAACCGCGGCGACGCCTTCGACTTTCTCGTCTCCATGAGCAGCCCGCCGCTGGGACTCAATCTCTACGCGCAGGAGCATCTGCGGCCCGACGATCCCCGCCGTCTGCACCGTTAACGCCAGGGCGACGTGAACACGAGTCTCATCCAAACCAAGTCGGGCAAGACCATCATTCTGGGCCATGACTGCAATCTGCCGCGCCCATACAGCCGCATCAATCTCGTTCAAGGCACGAAAGGCATCTTCCAGGGTTATCCCGACCGCATCTATCTGGAAGGGCGCAGCCCCGAGCACCGCTGGGAGGAGGCGGAGAAATACTATCCCGAGTTCGACCATCCGCTCTACCGGCGCATGGCGGACGCCTCGCGGGGGGCAGGGCACGGGGGGATGGACTACATCGAGGATTATCGCCTGATCGAGTGCCTCCGGTCGGGCCAGCCGCCGGACATGGATGTTTACGACGCGGCGGACTGGAGCTGCATTGTCGAGCTGTCGGCGCGCTCGGTCGCCCGGCGGAGCCGGCCGGTGGACTTTCCCGACTTCACGCGCGGGGCGTGGAAGACGCGACCGCCGCTGGGAATCGTGACGTAGGGTGCGCACCGCGCACCGATTCTCCCGCCCAATGGGCTCGTACTCGTGGCCGTAGTTGGCCGATCACGCGCGGCTGCGACGATGACAGTGGCATCGGTGCGCGGTGCGCACCCTACGCCGCTGCGTAAAAAATCCCCTTGACTTAGCGGATAAAAGGGATACTATATATCCGAATTAGCGAGGCTTCCATGCTCACCAAGACCACCGAGTCGGCCATCCAGACGCTGCTTTACCTGGTGCTCGCCAAGCGGCCGGAACCCGTCCCGCCGCGCCAGATCGCCGAGGCGCTGGGGCTGTCGCCGAGCTATCTCTCCAAGATCAACAACCTCCTGGTCAAGGCCAACATTCTGCGCGCGCATCGTGGCGCGCAGGGCGGCGTGACGCTGGCCCGGCGGGCCGGCGAGATCAACCTGCTCTCCATCGTGGAGGCCTGCCAGGGGCAGGTAGTCGGCGACTACTGCCGCGAGGTTTCGGACCGTCGCCAGGTGTGCGCCTTCCACGCGGCCATGCTGGAGGTGCACGAGGCGCTGTTGCGGATTCTCTCCAAGTGGACGCTGGCGGACCTGGCCGCCGCCCCCGCGCCCAGACGGCGCAAGCACCAGCACCTCTGCCGCATGGCCAACGTCTGCGCCGGGAGCGGCCATCCATGAATGCCTCGCCCGCCCCGCGTCGTTATGCGGTCCAACCGCCCGACTTCGACTACTGGCGCGGGCAGATCAAGTGCCAGGCCGCCTGCCCGGTCGCGACGGACGCGCGCGGCTACGTACGGGCGATCGCCGCCGGCGACGATGAGCTGGCCTATCTGATCGCGCGCGGCCCCAATCCGCTGGCCTCCATCTGCGGGCGCATCTGCGGCGCGCCTTGCGAAGCCGCCTGCCGCCGCGGCGACTTGGACAAGCCCCTCGCCATCCGCGCCCTCAAGCGCTTCGTGTGCGAGAAGTACGGCCCCGAAGCCAGAATTGACGGCGGCCGAACGCTGGTGGAGTTCCTTAAAGAAGCCGCCCAGCGCCATGCCCCCCGCCAATGTCAGGACCGCGATGAACTGCTGCCGCTACTTCAGGCGCTGCTTCGTTCAGACGTGCCGAAGATCGACGGCAGGAGCGTCGGCATCATCGGCAGCGGACCGGCGGGGCTGGCCGCCGCCCACGACCTGGCGCTCCTGGGTTGCGCCGTCACCATCTACGAGATGGAGCCGGTGCTGGCGGGGATGCTCGCCGTCGGCGTGCCCGAGTATCGCCTGCCGCGCGAGTTGATCCGCGCCGAAGTGGAAGTCGTCACGGCGATGGGCGTGGAGGCCAAAACCAACTGCCGGGTGGGGCGGGACGTCAGCCTGCCCGAGCTGCGGGCGCGCCACGACGCGGTGGTGATCGCAGTGGGCGCCAAACGCTCGCGCCGTCTGCCCGTGCCCGGCGGCGAGGCGCCGGAAGTACTGGGCGGCGTCGAGTTTCTGCGCGACGTGGCGCTCGGGCGTCCACCCATGCTCGGCAGTCGCGTGGTCGTGGTCGGCGGCGGCAACGTGGCCTACGACGTGGGTCGCACCGTCCTGCGCCAGATCGCCCTGGACGCCGCTCGCACGGCCCGGCGCGAGCGCGCCGTGCGCCAAGTCCATCTCTGCTCGCTGGAATCGCTGGAAGAGATGCCCGCCGACGACATCGAAATCATCGAAGGCGATGAAGAGGGCATCCTGCGCAGGAACAGCCTCGGCCCGAAAGAAATCCTCCTGGACGAACGCGGCCACGTGCGCGGCGTGCGCTTCGTGCGCTGTACGCAGGTCTATGACGAGAACCGCCGCTTCAGTCCCCGTTTCGACGAAAGCGACGTGACCGAAATCCCCTGCGACACGGTGCTGGTCGCCATCGGCCAGAGCTATGATCTCGACTTCATCGACGCGGCCCGCGACGGGCTCAAGCTGACCGAGCGCGGGCTTCCGGCGTGCGATCCCGAGACGGGTGAAACCTCCACGCCCGACGTGTTCGTGGCCGGCGACCTTGCTTATGGGACCAAGCTGCTGATCCACGCGGTGGCTTCGGGCAAGGCCGTGGCGCGGGCCGTCTATCGGCGCTTCACCGGACGCGCGATTACGCCCGAGCACGTCGAGCTGCACTTTCCCGTGCCCGATTACGCGCGCGAAAAAGACTACGAGAAGATCCCCCGCGCGCATCCCCCCACCCTGCCCGTGGCCGAACGGCTGGCGGGCCAGGACCGCATGGTCGAGTGCGCGCTTTCCGAGCCGGCCGCCCGGCGCGAGGCCGGACGCTGCCTGGATTGCGGCGTCAACACCGTCTTTGACGGGGACCGCTGCATCCTCTGCGGCGGCTGCGTGGACGTCTGCCCCGAGCTCTGTCTGCGCATCGTCGCGCTGGAGCAGATGGACGGCGACAGGCGACTCTCCGAAGTCGTATCGCGCCGACTGAACGGCTTTCCCGCCGAGCAAGCCTCGGCCATCCTGAAGGACGAAACCCTCTGCATCCGCTGCGCTCTCTGCGCCGAACGCTGCCCGACGGGAGCCATTACCATGGAACGCTTTCATTTCGAGGAGAGACCCCGATGCCTGGTCGCCTAGAACCCGATGAGATGCCGCGGCGCGACTGGTTGGGCCTGGCCGGGCTGTGGACGGCGGCGCTGGCGGTGGGCGGCTCGCTCGTGGGCATGGCGCGCCTGCCCAAACCGCGCGTCTCGCCCGAGGCCTCCAGCCGCTTCCGCGCCGGCAGCCCGCTCGAGTATCCGCCCGGCACGGTTAAAGTTCTGCCCGATCAGATAGTGCGCATGATTGCGACCGAGGCGGGCGTGGCCGCGCTCTCGCTCGTCTGCACGCATCTGGGTTGCGTGGTGGGTGAAGACGCGGACGGCGGATTCCTCTGTCCCTGCCACGGCTCGCGCTTCGACGCGCAGGGGAAAGTCCTGGGCGGGCCGGCGCCGCGGCCCCTGCGCTGGCTGGAAGTCTCGCAAGCCGCCGACGGTGCGCTGGTGGTCGATGCCGCCCGCGAAGTCCCCGCCGGAGATTTCTATCCACCCACGTCCGGGCGACCGGCCTGAAGGAGTCGCAAGAGATCATGGCCGCATCCGGTCTTGCTACGTTCTGGGAAAACCTGCGCGCCCTGCCGCGTAACCTCCGCGACAGTCTCGTCCGCCACGGCGCGCCCAGCTCCGACCGCGCCCGCTCGCAGGCCGTCTTCACCAACTTCTTTCTCCACGTTCATGCCACGCGCATCCATCCCCGCACCCTCAGCCTGACGACCACCTGGGGCCTGGGCGTCTCGCTCATCGCCCAGTTCGTCATTCTCACGGCGACCGGCGTGCTGCTCATGGTCTATTACACGCCGTCCGTCGAGCTGGCCTACAACTCGATCAAGGATCTGCATTACGTCGTGCCCACGGGGCGATTCATCCGCAACATCCATCGCTGGGCCGCGCACCTGATGGTGATTACCGTCATTCTGCACATGGCGCGGGTGTTTTACACCGCCGCCTACAAGGCGCCGCGCGAGTTCAACTGGGTACTCGGCATGATGCTCTTCGTGTTGACGCTGGCGCTGTCCTTTTCCGGCTATCTTCTGCCCTGGGACCAGCTGGCCTACTGGGCGGTGACCATCGGGGCCAACATCGCGGCCTCGCCCAACGAGCTGGTGCACGCTTTGGGGCTGCCGGCGGCGTTCAACGTCGGCGACCTGCAGCGGGAACTGCTCTTGGGCGCCAGTACGGTCGGGCAGGAGGCCCTGACGCGCTTCTATCTCCTGCACGTGATGGTGCTGCCGATTGCGATGGTGTTAATCATGGGCGTGCACATCTGGCGCATCCGCAAGGACGGGGGCCTGGCGCGACCGGAGGGCACCCCGACGCCCGCGGGCAAGGGCGTGGGAACCATGACGCCGCAGATGCAGACACCGTCGTCCGCGCCCGGCAAGAGCTACGGCCTCATGTGCATTGTGAAAGGCCGCTCGCCCTACACCGGCCAGGATCCGGACGAGACCGTGCCGGCTTGGCCCTATCTCCTGCGCGCGGAGCTGCTGGTTTTCATGATCACGATGCTCGTATGCGTGGCGCTGGGACTTCTCTTCGACGCGCCCTTGAAGGAGATCGCCAACCCCGCCGTGCCCGAGAATCCCGCCAAGGCGCCCTGGTATTTTCTCGGTCTCCAGGAGATGGTCTCCTACTCCGCCTTCGTCGGCGGCCTCGTGATTCCCGCCATCGTCGTCTTGGGTCTGGCGCTGATCCCGTTCCTGGACCGCGAGAAGGAGCCGGCCGGCGTCTGGTTCAGCGGAGCGCGCGGCAAGCGCATCGCCGCCTGGTCGGTGCTCTTCGCCGCCATCGCCGCGGTCCTCTCCGTGGCGGTTCCGGTGCGTTACGGGTGGCTGCGCAACTGGTTCCCCGACATCCATCAACTCTGGATCATCATCTTCAATCCCGGCAGCCTGCTCACGGTCGCCTACGCCGTCTGGTCGCTGTGGATTCTCTCGCGCACGCGCTCGACGCGGCTGGGAGCGATTGCGCTGTTCACCTGCTTTCTGGTCGGGTTCGTGATTCTGACCTACGTGGGCACGTATCTGCGCGGACCCAACTGGGAGTTCTACTGGAGTCCCGCCGACTGGCCGGTGCACTGAGGAGATTATGAGCGAGATCAACCTTCCGCAGCTGGATCGACGCATCAAGTGGGCGCTCTTGCTCACGAGTCTTGCGACGCTGGCCGTGCTCCTGGCCTCGGCGCTGGCGGAGAACGTGTTCGCTCCCTGGCGCATCATCCGCGGTCGCTACGCCGGGATACTGGCGGAAAAAGCCGGCGATGCGCGCGGCGCCGCCCTCGCCCGCCAGTTCGAGAACCGCATCGTGCAGAACGTCCTGCCCGAGCTGGGAACCGTGGATCGCTGCATCACCTGCCATCCCGGCGTGGACGATCCGCGCATGACCGATCAACCGCAGCCCTATCGCGCGCATTCCGGCGACTATCTCATCCACCATCCGCCGGAGAAGTTCGGTTGCACGGTGTGCCATCGCGGGCAGGGGCGGGCGCTGACGTTCGAGGAGGCCAAGGCGGTCGGCCATCACTGGGACTATCCGCTCCTGCCGCCGGAGTACACGCAATCCTCGTGCGGCCTGTGTCATACCGGGCCGGAGGTGGAACATCGCGGCGGCGAGGTGTATGCGTTGGGCGAGCGGCTCTTCGGGGAGAAGGGCTGCCGGGCCTGCCACCGGTTGTCGGGCCGCGGCGGCAGCCTGGGACCGGCGCTGGACGGCGTCGGAATGAAAGTGCGGGGACAACTGCCCATGGCGGGAGTCTCCGGCGAGCACACCCTGCCGCAGTGGCTGGCCGAGCACTTCGACAGTCCCCAGCGCGTGGTCCCCGGCAGCCTGATGAAGCCGCCGCAACTCTCGCGCGAGGAGAACACCGCCCTCACCGTTTACATGCTCTCGCTGCAGAACCGCGACTTGCCGAGGAGCTATCTCTCGCCGGAGAAACATCGGGAGTACTATCTGGCGGCGCGGCCCGCGCCGGCTTCGGGGGAGGCGCTGTTTTCGCAGTTTTGTTCGCCCTGCCACGATACCGGCGAAATTGGAATCTACGATAAGTTTTACGCCGCCTTTGCGCCCGCCGTACGGGGGGTGGCGTTCGCGCAGATCGCCTCGGCCAGTTACGTGGAGGCCGTCATCCGCGAGGGCCGTCCGGGGACGGCGATGCCCGCGTGGGGTGCGGCGGCGGGCGGACTCTCCGATGCCGAGATCGCCGAATTGCGCCGCTATCTCCTGGCCACGCCCGTGCCGCAGGGCAGTCGCCTGGCCGAGCCGATTCTGGCGCGGGCGCATGATCCCAACTATCGCAGCACGGGCGACGCGGGCCGCGGCGCGGCCATCTTCACCCGCCATTGCACCGGCTGCCACGGTCCCGGCGGCGCCGGCCTCTTGGCTCCCTCGCTCGTGACATCCACCTTCCAGCGCCACGCTGCCGACGGATTCCTCTATGCCACCATCGCGGAGGGCCGCGCCAACACCGCCATGCCCGGGTTTCTCTCGCGCGGCGGATTTTTTGAGCGCGACATCGAAGACGTGATCGCCTATCTGCGCAAGCTGGGCGGCCAAGACCGGGCCGCCTCGCCGGTCGCGCGCGCGCAGGGTCAACCATGACGGACAGGGGAGACGGCGCCATGAAGAAGCCGGACGAGCTCAAACTTTCACGCCGCGGATTCCTCGGAGCCGGCGGCGCCCTATCGCTGGCCGCCCTTCTGCCCTCCGAACTCTATGGGCAGCTGGAGGAGTTCGACATCGTCGGCGTCGATCCGCTGGAGAGCTATCCCTATCGCAGCTGGGAGGACCTCTATCGGCGGCAGTTCACCTGGGACCGCGTGGTGCGCAGCACCCACTCCGCCAATTGCACCGGCTCCTGCTCGTGGAAGGTGTACGTGAAGGACGGCGTGATGCTGCGCGAGGAGCAGGCGGGCGACTATCCGCGCATCAACGAGGACCTGCCCGACTACAATCCGCGCGGCTGCCAGAAGGGGGCGTGCTTCGTCGAGTACGTGTACGGCGCGCAGCGGCTCAAGTATCCGTTGATGCGTGTCGGCGAGCGCGGCGAGGGCCGCTGGCGCCGCGTCAGCTGGGACGAGGCGCTTACCCACGTCGCCGAAAAACTGCTGGACAACGTCTATCATCACGGCCCGGACACCAATACCTTCTTCTCCGTGATTCCCGCCATGTCGCCGGTCTCCTTCTGCGCCGGCTCGCGCATCGCCCACTTTCTCGGCGGCGTCTTCTGCTCTTTTTATGACTGGTATTGCGACCTACCGCCGGGCGAGCCGATCACCTGGGGAGTTCAGACCGAGTCGTGCGAGTGCGCGGACTGGTTCAACTCGAAGTACATCGTCTTGTGGGGCAGCAACATCAACGCCACGCGCATCCCCGACGCGCACTTCGCCTGGGAGGCCCGCTACAACGGCGCCAAAGTCGTCTGCATTTCGCCCGATTACAACACCAGCAGCATCCACGCGGACCAGTACATGCGCATCGAGCCGGGCACGGACGCGGTACTCGCCCTGGCGACCTGCCGCTACCTGATCGAGAACAACCTGATCGACGAGCCCTACGTGAAGGAGCAGACCGACCTGCCGTTGCTCGTGCGGCTCGACACGGGCCGGTTTCTGCGCGGCTCGGACCTGGGTGAAGGCGGCGACGGCGCGGAGTCGCTCTTTTACGTCTGGGACGCAGCGAGCGACGCTCCCAAGCCCGCACCCGGCAGCCTGGGAAGCGGCGAGAAGACGCTCAGGCTGGACGGACTCGCCCCGATCCTGCGCGGCCGCTGGAAGATGACCCTCAAAGACGGTAGCTCCTGCGAAGTGACGACCGTGCTGGAGCGGCTGATCCAGCTCTTGTCCGATCCGCTCTATTCCGTCTCCGGCGCGGCCCGACGTTGCGGCGTGCCGGAAAACGATCTCGTCCAGTTCATGCGCGACTTCGGAACCCGCAAGCCCGCCATGATCATTCACGGCGCGGGTACCAACCACTGGTACCACAACGATCTGCTCAACCGCGCCATGATCCTGGTCGTTGCGCTCACCGGCAACGTGGGCAGGAACGGCGGCGGCTTCAACCATTACGTCGGCCAGGAGCGCATCTGGCCCGAACACGGCTTCATTGCAACTCGCCTTCCCCAACGGCCCCAGAAGCAGCGCTTCCAGAACACCACGCTCTGGACGTATTGTCATAGTAAACAAAACGACCCGCATCTCATCGCCGGCAAACCCATCGAGCACTATATTCTCGAATCGGTGAAAAACGGCTGGATGCCGCTGTGGCCGAAGAATGACTGGGCTGCGCTTTCGCCCGAAGAGATGCACGACCTGCCGCGCAAGCCCCGCGCCCTCGTCGTCTGGCGCGCCAACTATCTCAACCAGGCCAAGGGCAACGAGGCCATCCTGCGCTCGCTCTGGCAGGACCTCGACCTCGTCGTCAACGTCAACTTCCGCATGGATACGACCGCCCTCTACAGCGACGTGGTCCTGCCCGCCGCCAGTTACTATGAGAAGACCGACCTGAACAGTACCGACTGCCATTCCTACATTCATCCCTTCGGCAAGGTGCTGGATCCGCTGTACGAGTCCAAAACCGACTGGGACATCTTCGCGGCGCTGGCGCAGAAGATCGAGGAAACCGCCAAGGCGCGCGGCCTGACGCCCTATATCGATGAGGGACTTTCCTGGACGCGGGACTTCACGCGCTTCTATTCCGACTGGAGCGGACAGGGGGCGCTGGCAAGCGACGAGGACGCCGCCAACTTCATCCTGGCCCACTCGCCCGAGACCGAGGGCATGACCTATCACAACATCCAGGAGCATCCGAAGCGTTTCGTGAAAATCGACGAGGAGGCGTGGAACAGCGACATCGAGCCGGGCCGCGCCTACACGCCTTTCACGCACCAACTGGAGAAGAAGCGGCCTTGGCGCACGCTGACGGGCCGGCAGCAGTTTTACGTCGATCATCCCTGGTATCTGGAGCTGGGCGAGGCGCTGCCCGTCCATAAGGAGCCGCAGGACGACGCCGAGTATCCCTTTTACTGGAATACGCCGCATGGGCGCTGGTCCATCCACTCGACCTGGCGCGACAACCGCTACATGCTGCGGCTGCAGCGGGGGCTGCCCATCGTTTACCTCCATCCGGCGGACGCCGCCGAGCGCGGCATCGCCGACAACGACTGGGTCCGCATCCACAACGGCTCCGGCGAGGCCATCGTCAAGGCAAAACTTCTTCCCGGCGAGAAGCGCGGCCGCCTCACCATGTACCACGGCTGGGAGCGCTTCCTAGGATTTCAACAGGGCGGCTGGCAGTCGCTGACTTACATCAAGATCAAGCCGACGCAACTGATCGGCGGCTACGGGCATCTCAATTTCCGTCTCAATTACTGGGGACCGACCGGAAACAACCGCGACATCAAGGTGGAAGTCGAGAAGTACACCGGACCCATCGAGGGCTACGATCCCGGCGCGGCCAAAAGCACGCTGGAGGGCGTGCTCGGCTGATGGTGGCGCATCAAGGGCGCCGCGATCTCTCGATACGCGGAGTACCGCTACTCGAGAACGCGGCTTGTGCTTGCGCCTTATGAAACCTCGTTGTTAAGTGTGTGCGAAAACCGGAAATCCGCGTCCTCGAGCAGCGTTCCGAGTAGGCGTACTCGCGGTATTGAAGGGCGCGTATCGAGAGGCGCCGCTGACGCAGGCGGCAGACTACAGTGAGCCGCCAAGGAGCAGTGAATATGTCCAAGCATCAATACGCCATGGTCATGGACCTGAATAAGTGCATCGGGTGCCAGACCTGCACATTGGCCTGCAAGAAACAGTGGACCGACGGCGACGGCATGGACTACATGTACTGGAACAACGTGGAGACGCATCCGGGCGCGGGCTATCCGCGGGACTGGCATCGCATCGGGGGCGGCTTCGACGCGCAGCGGTTTCTGCGGCCCTCGTCCCTGCCGCCGCTGGAGGATTACGGCGCGGCGCTCGAGTACGACTACGGCCAGCGCCTCTACGGCGGCAGCAACAAGCCCGTCATGCCGCATCGCCTGCCTGACTACGGCCCCAACTGGGAGGAGGACGTCGGCGGCTGGGACACGAACAATCCTTATTACTTCTATCTTCCACGCATCTGCAATCACTGCACGCATCCGGCCTGCCTGGAAGCCTGCCCGCGCAAGGCCATCTACAAGCGCCAGGAGGACGGCATCGTCCTCATCGATCAGGATCGCTGCCGCGGCTATCGCTACTGCATCAAGGCCTGTCCGTACAAGAAAATCTACTTTAACGAAGTCACCGGCAAGAGCGAGAAGTGCATTTTCTGCTACCCGCGGCTGGAGAAGGGGCGGGTCAACGCCTGCGCGGCGCAATGCCCGGGGCGCATCCGCTTCGTGGGATTGCTCGACGATCCCGACTCACCCGTGCACAAGCTGGTACTCAAATACAAAGTGGCTCTGGGACTCTTTCCCGACAAGGGGACGCATCCCAATGTCTACTACGTTCCGCCGTTCAATCCGCCCAAAGAGGGTTTTGCGGGTCGGAGCCTGCTGGAGGATCCGCGCCTGCCGCTGGCGTACCTGAAATACCTGTTCGGCCCCAAGGTCGTCGGCGTGATCGAGTTTCTTCATGCCGAGTTGGTGAAGGTGCAGTCGGGAGGCGGGAGCGAGGTCCTGCAACTCTTGATCGGGCGGGACGAGGGAGTGCGTTATCGCATCGTGCCCAGACAGGTGCGGGAGGCGGCGCCGGGGGAGGTGGGCCGTCGCACGAGCGACGCGCCGGCGGGGCCGGCGCTGACCCTTATGGGCACGCCGGGCAAGGCGGCCCCCGAAGTGGCAGGCCACGCCGCCGCAGGCGCGTCCAATTGCCACGGCTGCGCCCTCAGCGCGCATTGTCGCGCGTAGCTGGGCTTTCTGGACTGCGGCAGCCAGGCCGGCGATCCGCCGTGGTTGCGCAGCGTGCTGCGCCGTACGTCGCAGTTGTGCAGCGCCTGGCCCCGAGTAGGCCGCAGGCCGTATCGAGGGGTGCTGCGCTTCCGGCCTCTGGCCGAAGTAATCATGAAAGGAGTGTGAACACCATGCGCGGCCTCGCCTTGGCACTCATCATCATCGGGATCGTGGCGCTGTCGCCGCCCGCGCGCGCCGTGGACGAGTCGGGAGCCTTGCCCCTACCCGTCAAGTCCGTGGACGCGGCGACCGTCACGCCCTTGCTCGATCCGGACGCTCCCGCCTGGAGCGACGCGCCCGAGAGCCTCCTGCGCTTCAATCGCACCCCGCCGCTTTACGTGGGCGATGCCACCGACGACGGCCATCGTCCCGAGGTTCGGATGCGCGCGCTGCGGCTGCCCGACGGCAGCCTCGTCCTCTGCGCGCGTTGGTCGGACGCGACCAAGACCACGTCCGGCCGCGGCGTCCGCTATCCCGACGCCGGCGACCCGCACATCTATCCCATCCATACCGAGAACACGGGCGCCTTTCCCGACGCCTTCTGCGCCATGGTCCCCAAAAGGCGCGGCCCGCAAAGTCCCTATCCCTCGATGATGATGGGCGAGAAGGCCGACCCCGTTGAACTCTATTATTGGCGCGCCGGCGTGGGTCTGGAACTCCTGGCCGCGCACGGTCGCGCCAGTACCGCCCCGGGTGGTACAGCTCAGCCGTTCGCGGCGCGTTACCACGACGGCGGCTGGACGCTGATCGTGGTCCTGCCTTCTCTGACGCCGAAAACTCCGCTCTGTTTCGCCGTTTGGGACGGCGAGCGGCAGCAGCGCGACGGGTTGAAGTATTTCAGCCTCTGGTACGAGGCGCAATGATGGCGCTACTCGCGGGAACATCTCTGTTGCGGGAAGAAGCGGCGGCTTGGACGTTTCTCCATCATCTCTTCCGTTTTCCCAGCGAGGCGCAGTGGGCCTGGCTGCGCGAGCCGAATACGGCCTCTGGCGTGCGGCTGCTTGCCGCCGCGCGTGGCGGTCCGCAGCTTGGGCCATGCGGCGGCAAGCCGCCGCACTCCACATCGGACGTCCCCTTGGCGGTCCGGGTTCTCTCTCTGCCGCCCGATTTCGCCCAATACCAGGAGGAGTACCTGTCCGTATTCGAGGTCGGCGCGCCCACGCCGCCCTGCCCGCTGATCGAGTCGCACTGGAACAAGCGCGAGCCTGTCCCGAGAATCCTCCACGAGAACATTCTCTTCTACCGGCGCTTCGGACTGTCGCTGCGGCGCGCGGCCAACGAAACCGCCGACCACCTGAGGCATCAGTTGGAGTTCATGTCTTATTTGTGCCTGAGGGAATGCGAGGGCGGCGATGCGGACGGCGGTCTTGCGGCGGCGCGGCGGGATTTCGTCTCCCGCCATCTGGCGTGGACGCGGGCGGCGGCGCAAAAGCTGGAGGCGGACGCCCCGGACCACTGGGCGACCGCGTGGGAGCGCGGCGTCGTTCGTATCGTCGGGGAGTACAAACTTCAGTTTGCGTCCCCGCAGGCTGAAGCCTGGGACTCGGCGAGGCGCGCGGCAGACGCGGGTTGCGGCGCGCCGGCAGACCGGGGACAGTCCCTCCCCGAGTTCGCAAGAGTGCGGCTGGATTCCCAGGAGCCGGGCCGAGCGCCCGTCCGTTCGCTCATCAAGCGCAGGGCAGGCCCGGCGAGAGGCCGTGGGTACTGGCGTCCGTCTCCGCCAGCCTTCCGCGCTGAACAGCCGGACGGTTCCAGCAGGCGCATGAAAGCGCACGGCGTCCACGAGCAGGATCATGGCGGGGCGGCGCCGGGCGATGGCGCCGAGGAAGTTTTCCGGCGCCGGACCGGCGTCCACGCATTCAAAGACGCTGCGGCCGTGGAGCCGGACGGCGATCTCGGGCCGATGCCGTCATCGCCGCAGAGCCGCTGGCCGATGCCCACGAGTACCGCGGGACGGGCCAGTTCGCGCGCCAGCGCGCCACGCGCGGACCCCGGCCATGGCCGTTCAGCCCCACAGTTCGCGCGCGACGACCGCGCGCCGGCAGCCCGGACACAGAAGCTTGATCATATCCGCGCGCGTGGGCGTGCGGTCGCCTTCGGGGGGCGCGAACTCGACCAGCCCCAGCGCCTCCTCACGCGCCAGGAGCAGGGTGGGACTGGCGTACACGCCCGCGCCCACTTCTTCACTGATCCAGCGCAAGTGGTCCCGGGTCGTCACCACCGCCCCGCACTTTTCGCACAGGAGCAGCTTCTTTTCCAGCGTCTGGACCGCCGCGTGGCGATCGAAGATCGCCAGGTCGTACTGCGGGGTGAGATGAATGCCCTTTTTCGTGAGGCAGTTGAGTTCGCAGTGGCCGCAGAAGATGCAGCGCCCAGGCGCAGCGACAGGCGGCGGACGGGCGGCGAGTGGTGGGGGTCATCCGTAGGTGAGGCGCGGCGGCGGCACATTTCCGCGCAGGCGCCGCAGCCCACGCACGCCTCGGCGTCAAACCTGGGCTTGCTGCGAAACCGGGCGCCAGCTCGGACGGCGCTGCCGAAACGGCAGCGATGTAGGGGCCGTCGTAGGGGCGCGCGTCGCTCCAGCAGCTCACGCAATTTCGGTTTGCGCGAGAGCGGTCGCCTCGTCTTTCATGGGGGTCGGCGCGTGCATGAGTCGCTCGACGTGCCCGCGATAGTCATCCACCACGGTTCCCTCCCAGGCGGCCACGCCCGAGCGGTAGGCGCTGCGGGCCAGGGCGTGCGCGCCGACCGGCGAGGTCAAGAGCACGAAGGCCATGCAGATCACCGCCTTCATCGCCAAAGCCCCTCCCGCCCACACCGCCGCGCCCGCCAGAATGAAACACGTCCCCAGCGTCACGCACTTGGTTCCCGCCTGGAGTCGGTTGTAAACGTCGGGCAGTCGCACCAGCCCGATCGTGCCCAGGAGGTCGAAGAGAACTCCGATCAGTATCAGCGTTTCGGCCCATGCTTCGCTACTCATCGAAGGCCTTCCCTTCCAGGTACTTGGCCAGCGCGATGGCGCCCAGAAAGCTCATCAGCGCCCAGGCGATGGCGATGTTCATGAGAAAATCCTGGCCGGTGCGAATCGCCAGCAGGCAGCAGAAGCCGACCACCAGCGTGCCCAGGATGTCGATGGCGACGGCGCGGTCGGGGGCGCTGGGACCCCGGCCGATGCGGAAGAGGCAGAGGAAGGCGCCCACGAACAGCCCCGCCGCCGCAAGATAGACCCAGTTCATCGGAATATCTCCTTGAGGATGCGTTCAAAGGGCGCGACCACGGCGCGATGGTAGTCGGCGTGGGTCTTGCCGCGCACGTTGATCCAGTGGATGTAGAGCGAGGAATCGACCAGATCGACGGCCAGGGTGCCCGGCGTCAGCGTGATGCTGGAGGCCAGGATGACGCGCGCCGCGCGGCTGGGGAGCGTGGTCTCGACCCGGATGAAGCCGGGACGGATGGGCGTGTCGGGATGCAGCACGCGATAGGCCACGTCCAGGTTGGCGCGCACGCAGTGGTAGAAGAAGAACGGGAGGTAAACCAGCGTCCAGAAGATGCGTCGCGGCGAGAGCATGGGCAGGACCGACAGCGCGACGAAGCGACCGACCAGCAGGCAGACGACCAGCGAGACCAGCACTCCCGCCAAGAGGTCCTGCCAATGGAGGCTCCAGGTGAGGCCCATCCAGACGAGCAGGAACAACGGAAAGGCGGCGAAGCGTTTCATGGGTCAGCCTCCCAGGATCGCGCGCGCGTAGTTGAGGCCGGAGAGCATGGCCTCCTGTGCCGGAGTAAAGAGAGCGCCGGCGTAGAGCGGCAGGAGCAAACCTCCCAGGAGGCAGAGGGCGGCCAACGCCAACAGCGGCAGCGACATGGCCAGGCCCGCCTCGCGCACCGAGCGCAGGAGTTCGGGCAGGGGGCCTTCCAGCGCGTAGCGTTGCACCTTGATGAAGGAGAGCAGCGTCAAAAAGCTGACCAGCACGGTCAGCGCCGCCAGCGCGTAGTGCCCCGCCTGCACGATGGCAATGATAATGAGCAGTTTGCTCCAGAAGCCGTTGAAGGGCGGGATGCCGGAGATGGAGAGCGCGGCTACGCGGCAGGCCAGGCCGGTCAGGGGCATGGGCCGCGACAAGCCGCCCATCTCCGCCAGTTGCCGCGTGCCGGTCACGTACTCCATCGAACCGGAGCAGAGAAAGAGCAGCGACTTGAAGGCCGCGTGATTCACAAGATGGAAGAGGCCGGCGAAGACGGCCAGGGCGGCGACCGGCGTCGGTCCACCCCGCGCCAGGACTTCACCTCCCACTCCGACCGAGAGGAGCACGTAACCCATCTGGCTGATGCTGTGGTAGGCCAGAAGGCGCTTGAAGTCCCACTGCCCCACGGCCAGCAGCACTCCGATGAGCATCGAGACCGCTCCCAGCGCCATGAACACGCGGGCGTAGAGCAGGTCCATGCCGAATACGGAGAAGAACAGCCGAAACAGCACGTAGACGCCGCCGGCCTTGATGAGGACGCCCGAGAGCATGGCGGAGATGGGGGCGGGCGCGGAGGGATGGGCGTCCGGCAGCCAGGCGTGGAAGGGGACCATGGCCGCCTTCAGTCCGAAGCCGAAAAGGAAGCACGCGCCGACCATGGCCATGATGGGCAGGCCGGAAAGCGCCGGAGCCTTGGCCGCCACTTCCGCCATGTTGAGCGTGCCCGTCAGGTTGTAGAGCATACCCACGCCCAGGAGAATAAAGGCCGAGGAGACCGAACCCAGCACGAGATACTTGAACGACGCCTCCAGCTCCTCGCTCTCGCAGCCGAAGGCGACCAGCGCATAGGACGCGATGGCGGCGATCTCGATGAACACGAACAGGTTGAAGAGGTCGCCCGTCAACACCACGCCGTTCATGCCCGCCAGGAGGAGAAAGAAGAGGCCGTAGTAGAAACCGCGCGAGCTGTAACGGTCCATGTAGCGCAGGGAGAAGACGATGGAGAAGAAGCTGATGGCCTGGACCACGACCAGCATGAGGCGGGAGAGGCCGTCGGAGACCAGGTTGATGCCGGTGACGGGGGGCGCCCAGCCGCCGATCCAGTAGACGCGGTCGGGTTGGGCGAGCAGGCCGAGGGAGCCGGCCAGCAGCGCGGCGGTGGCCAGGACCGCCAGCCCGTCCAGGAGGGCGCGGCGCAGCGAGAGTTTCTCGAATACCGGAAAGAGGAAGGCGACCGCGAGCGGAATGGCGATGAAGAGCGGCAACGTTTCCATCGGGACGCTCATCCTTTCAGCTTCTTGATCTCGGTGATGTCGAAGGTGCCATAGCGGTCGTAGAGGCGCAGGGCCAGCGCCGTTACCAGCGCGAGGGTCCCCAGGCCGATCACGATGGCGGTCAAAATCAGGGCCTGCGGCAGGGGATCGACGGTGCGCGCCAGGAACTCCGCCGGCGCGTCGCGCCGCGTCAAGATCGGCGCCACCCCGCCTCCACGGTAGCCCAGCAGCAAGAGGAACAGGTTGACGGCGTACTCGATCACGATCAGGCCCAGGATCAGCTTGACCAGGTTCTTCTTGGCCACGATGGCATAAAGGCCGATCACAAAAAGTAGCATGGCGAAAAGATAGGGCAGATGGTCCAGCGTGGGCATGATCGTCACGCGCTCCTTTGATGCAGATGGCGAAAGACGGCGAGGGCGGCGAAGACGCCGAAGAGGCAGGCGCCGACCTTCACGCCGATGGCCAGGTTGCAGAGGGGAATGATGCCGCCGCTCCAGAGCTGGAAGGGCTGTCCCTTGGGCAGGAAATTGAGGAAGAATCCGCCCGCGGCATAGCCCAGTACGGCGAGGAGGAGAAAGGCCAGCGCGGCCAGGCCGTCGTAGATCGTGGGCGCGCGCTCGCTCAGTATCTGCAGGACCTCCCTCCTGCCGTGGGAGAGTACCACGAGGATGAAGGCGGCCGAGAGCACGACTCCGCCCGCGAATCCGCCTCCCGGCGTCAGGTGCCCGTAGAGCACGACCGACAGACCGAACACGAGGATGAAGCCCGCCATCCAGCGCGCGACGGTCTTTACGATGGGGGACAGGCCGCCCCCGCTCTCACTTGTGGCTTGCATGGCCGATCCTCCCCACGCTTCTCAGGACCGCGTAGGCGCCGATGATGGAGACGAAGATGACGGTCGCCTCACCCAGCGTGTCGTAGCCGCGGAAGTCGAGAAGAATGCTGGTGACGTAATTGACGGCGCCGGTGTCGGGCAGGCCGTGCGCCACGTACTGGCCCGCCATGGTCGGTTCCGGCCCGGCGAAGAGGGGCGCGCCGAAGGGCCGCAGGGCCGCGAAGGTGAACCCGCAGGCAGCCAGAAACAGCCCCAGGCACAGGACGACCGCTGCCAAGGCGAACGTGTCCTTGGGCGTCTCGTGCGTGTGGTCCTGGCGCGTCACGACCACGCGGATCAGGACTACCACGCAGATGAATTCGACCACCATCTGCGTCAAGGCCAGGTCGGGCGCGGAGAGTAAGAGGTCCGCCAGCGCCAGTCCGAAGCCGGCCGCCCCCACGCACACGACCGCGGACAGGAGGTCGCGCGTCTCGATGGCGATCAGGCACGCCACGATCATGAAGATGAGCAGCGCAAAGAGTCCGATCAAGATAGCCGTCACCGCGTCCTCCTTTTTCTTGCGGAGTTCAAACTTCAGTTTGAAATCAGACAGGCTAAAGCCTGTACTCCGCCAGAAGAAATCCCATAATCAGCGCCAGCCCGAGAATGCACCACGAGAGATAGACGAGCAGCACGCCGGTGTGCAGGCGGCGCAGGGTTTGCACCAGGCTGTAGCCGTAGCGTCCCCCCAGGCGATACGGATCGTAGACGCCGGCCTCGCCGTCCGTGTACATGACGGAGAGGACGGGCAGTTCGCGGATGGTGCTGTAAAACGAGGCGCCGGAGTAGCGCACGGCGGTGCCGGAGAGGCGCTCGCCCGAGACGAAATTGGGCACGCTGCGAAACTTCAGCGTGCGTGTAACGGCATAGAGCAGAAGACCCAGCGCGAGGCCGACCAGGATGAGCGCGGTCGCGGTCGTCGGGCTCCAGAAACCGGAGGCGGGCGCCAGCGTCTCGCCGGCAAAGGCGGGCGCGACGCCGCCGCGCAGGTCGAACTCGGCGACCGACGACAGGAAGTTGACGGGCGCGTAGGCCCAGACGCCCAGCAGGATGCAGAGTCCTGCCAGCACCGCGATGGGCACGCCGGTCGCCCAGGGCCGCGGCTCGCTCCTAATAACGAGACCATCGGACGCCGCGCCCCAATAGCACGAGTAAACGACCTTGACGAACGATGCCAGCGTCAGCGCGCTGCCAAATACCGCGACGACCATGGCGATCGCACCCAGGGGCGATTGCATCGACAGGACGCCCTGGTAGATCATCCACTTGGAGACGAAGCCGTTGAGCGGGGGAATCCCCGAAATCGCCATGGCCGCGATCACGCAGCCGATGAAGGCGGTCGGCGCGACCCGCGCCAGCCCGCCCAGTCGATCCAATTCCAACTGTCCGGTGCGATTCTCCAGCTTGCCCGCGCACAGAAAGAGGCAGCACTTGTAGATGGCGTGGTTGAGCATGTGGAACAGCCCGCCCACGATGCCGATTGGGTTGCCGGTCCCGAGACCCAGCACCATGTAGCCGACCTGGCTGACGGCGTGGAAGGAGAGCAGGCGCGGCAGGTCGTGTTGGATCATGGCCATGAACACGGCGGATAGAATCGTGACCATCCCCAAAATAAGCAGGAGGGTCGAGAGCGCGCCGTCCAGCGTGAAGTAGTTGAAGGAGATGCGCGCCAGGAGATAGATGCCCAAAAGCTTGTCGAGGGCGGCGGGCAAAAAGGCCATCACGGAGATGGGAGCGCCCTCTGAGGCGGTGGGCAGCCAGGTGTGGACCGGATAGGCGCCCGCCTTGGCCAGCGCCGCTACCAGAAAGAGGCCGTACATGGCGTAGCTGCCCGCGCCGCCCATCGCCACGTGGAACTGGTCCATGCGCGCGCCGCCGCTGCTCGCCAGCGCCAGCACCACGGCCAGCACCAGGCAGCCGTCCGAGAAGCCCAGCACCGCCAGGCTCTTGGCCGCCGCCGCCGGCGCCCTCTCCTCTCGCCCTTGCCCGATCAGCAGATACAGGAGGACCGACAGCGCCTCCCAACAGAAGAGCAGAAAGAGAAAATCGTTGGCGTAAAACACGCCGAGGGCGGCGGCGTTGCTCCACAGGAGATAGGCGCAGAACTTGCCCGGGTTCTGGACGGTCCCGC
The DNA here is from genome assembly GCA_015075175.1 of bacterium. GTDB lineage: Bacteria > Hinthialibacterota > Hinthialibacteria > H5-UNCL2 > H5-UNCL2 > H5-UNCL2. Next base: position 44,616 of record JABTUV010000011.1, on the reverse strand, counting down.
GATAGCCGAGCGAAAAGAGCGCGATGAGCGCGGTGAATGCGGCGGCGACGAAAGCCAGAAAACCGCCCAGCATCGTACTTTTCAGGGCGATCTGCAAGGTTACGGTCGGCATGGCGAAGAAGGGGATGACGGACTCCAGCGGCTCGTCCTGCCGCCACAGTTGCGCGCAGGCCAGCGCGATGCAGACGGCCGCGGCCAGGGTAAGGCCGCCGGAGAGCGCGGGCGAGCGGCGCCCCAGGAGCCAACATCCGGCCCCGACGACCAGCGCGACTACGACGGGGACCAACATTGGAGGTACATCGGGCATGGGGCTCACACCTCCCGGGCCAGGCGCGCGGTCTTCTCCTGCGAGAGCCGCACGAGATCGTCGAACGTGTAAAGCGGGCGGCGCGTGCGCGCGTCCAGCGCGACCGCCAGCCGCTCGGTGCAACTGTAACAGGGGTCCACGGCCGCCAGCGCGATGGTGACGTCCGCCAGCGGCTGGCCCACGCAGGCCGCCTTGAAGGAGGGGATGTTGACGTAGCTGGGCGCGCGCACCTTGTGCCGCGCCGGGCAGGGTCCGCCGTCGGACACGACGTAATGGAAGGTTTCGCCGCGCGGCGCCTCCACGTGCCCCACCGCCTCGCCCGGCGGAATCGCCGCGACGGGAACCTCGATGGGACCCTCCGGCAACTGCCGCGCGCACTGCCGGATGATTTTGATCGACTCGAAGCACTCCAACAGCCGCACCTTGGCCTTGGCGAACACGTCGCCCTCGGCCGCGCTGATCACGTTCCACTCGATGCGGTCATAAGCGGCATAGGGATCGTCCCGCCGCACGTCGATGGCGATTCCCGAGGCGCGCGCCGTCGGACCGGTCACGCAATAGTCGCGCGCATCCTCCCGCGACAGCACCCCCACGCCCTTGGTGCGCAGATGCAGGACGTAATCGTCCAGCACCGCCCCCGTCAGCATCTCCAGCTTGCCCTCAAGCTCGGAGAGGACGGAGAGGATGCGCGGCGCCAGCTCGTTGGGGATGTCGCGGCGCGAACCGCCGATCTTGGCGTTGGCGTAGTTGATGCGGCTGCCGGTGGTCGCTTCGAGCAGGTCCAGTACCGGCTCGCGGTATTTCCAGGCCCACATGAAGACGGTGTTGTAGCCGAGAAAGTGTCCCGCCAGCCCGACCCAGAGGAGATGGCTGTGGAGTCGCTCCAACTCGTTGACGATGGTGCGCAGGTAGAGGGAGCGCTCCGGCGGCGTGATTCCCGCCAGTTCCTCGACCGCCTGGATGTAAGCCAGGGGATGGCTGGCGGAGCAGATGCCGCACACCCGCTCGACCAGGTAGGGGACCTGGTCGAAGGTGCGACGGGTGGAGATGTCCTCGATGCCGCGATGGTTGTAGGAGATGCGCACGTCCATGTCCACGACGGTCTCGCCGTCGACGTAGAGTTGGAAGAACTCGGCTTCCTCCTGCAGAGGATGAAAGGGACCGATGGGCAAGACGGTGCGGGTCATGAGGGGCCTCCGCGGCGGAGGGGATGGCGGTCGGCGGGCCAGTCGTCGGCCAGGATAAGCCGCTCGGGCCGGGGATGACCGTCAAAACGGCAACCGAAGAGGTCGGCGATCTCGCGCTCGATCCACTCCGCTCCCGCGATCATGCGCGCCAGCGATTCCAGGTGGGGCTCGGGCTTGGGCGCGAAGGTCTTGACGGTCACGACGCAGCGGTCGCCGTCCAGCGCGAAGTGGTAGTTGATTTCGAGATGGTCGCGATGGTCCACGGCGGAGGCGGTGGCCAGGCGGGCGGAGAGCTCGTCGAAGAGGAAGACGGCGGCGGCCACGTGGTCGCCGGGGGCGACGGTGAGATAGATGCGGTTGGGATGCGGCTGCTCCAATCGCAGGAGGCGCGGGCCCAGGCCGCGCTCCAGCTTCTGCGCCGGCGCTCCCGTGCTCGTTTCGTGGTCGGTTTGCAGGCTCACGTTCGCATTACTCCTTGCGGTTAAGCCAGCGCGCGCAGCGCCTTGACTACGCCCAGGATCATGGCCTCCGGCTTGGGCGGACAGCCGGGGATGTAGAGAATGGTGGCCGCCGGATCGACGGCGCGGATGACCTCGTCCACGGGGCCGGCGGCGGCGTGGTAGGAGTCGTGAAAGATGCCGCGGGCGCAGGCGCAGGTCCCGATGCAGAAGACCACGCAGGGCTTCGGCGTCTGCGCGTAAAGGTCCTGCAGGCGTGGGGCGATCTGACGCGTGCAGATGCCGGACACGAGCAGGGCGTCGGCGTGCCGCGGGCTGCCCACCAGCGTGATCCCGAACCGCTCCACGTCGAAGCGCGGCGTCAACAACTCAAGCACCTCGATGTCGCAGTTGTTGCACGCCCCCGCGTTCACGTGATAAACCCACGGAGACTTCTGCAACGCCCAGATTCGCCAGTTCACGCCCTCTCTCCTTCTTCTCAGTATCCCGCCAGCGCCAGAATGAGCGCCAGCATCGCAATGGGAAACAAGAGCAGCCAGAAGAACTTCACCGCCTGGTCGATGCGCAGGCGGGGGTTGGTGTTGCGCAGGAGCACGACGAAGACCAGAATCAGCAGGTAGGCCAGGAGCGTGCCCAGGATGCCCGGCCAGCTCAGGCGTATTCCGCCAAGAAACACGGTGATGAGGAGCATGGGCAGGACCGCCAGGAGCATGGCGCGGAAGAGATGGATGAGCGCCAGCGGCGGCCCCGAGTACTCGACGAGCACGCCGCCCATCAGTTCGGTGTCGGCCTCGGCGGTGTCGAAGGGCACGAGGCCCAGCTTGGCCTGGATGCAGAAGAGAGACACGAGGAGCGCCAGGGCGCCGGAGAGGCTCGCCGCGATGGGGCCGTGGGCCGCCTGGTGGGCGGCCAGGTCCGCCAGCCGGAAACTCCAGGCCTCCGCATGCACCAGGGCCGTCACGATGGCCGTGATCAGCGGCAGCTCGTAGGCGATGAGGAGCTTGATCTCGCGGCTGGCGCCTACCGCGCCGAAGGGGTTGCCGGAGGCGCTTCCGCCTACGACCAGCGAGAGCGAGGGCAGCGTGAGGACGTAAAGGAGCACGATGAGATCGCCGACGAACGCGCCCGCCGGGTTGACGGCGCTCGCCCACAGGATGCCGGCGGCGACGGCGGTCGCCGACAGGCCCACCAGCGGCGCCAGGAGGAATCCGCTGCGACGCGCGTCGGCTGGAACGAGCGTCTCCTTGCCCAGGAGCTTGAGGATGTCGTAAAAGGGTTGGAGAAGGGGCGGACCCACGCGATACTGCACGCGCGCGGTCAGCTTGCGGTCGAACCACTTGGACAACAGCCCCAGGACCATGGTCCCCAGCGTGCCCGCCACGAAGATGCCCAACGCCTGCGCCATCTCGCTCCCTTTCTTATGACGTTTCCAGGAGTACAGGCTTCAGCCTGCTCGAAGACAAACTGAAGTTTGTACTCCGCCTTAGCGCCGTCTCCACAGGTCCTTGCCAAGAGTGCGGCCGGCGATGACAAAGAGGCCGCGCTGTTCCAGATCCGCCTCGGCGACTTCGACGAACTCGAGCGCGCCGGCGGGACAGGCGGCCACGCAACGGGGGCGCCCGCCGGCCAGCACGCGATCCTCACACAAGTCGCACTTGGCCACGCGCCGTTCCACCATCGCCGCGTCGATGGCGCCGAAGGGGCAGGCGGGAACGCACGACCAGCACGCCCGGCACATGGGCAGCCGCCGCAAGACCACTCCGTGCGGGTCGCGCTCCATCGCCCCGTAGGGACAGGCGGCCACGCACGTCGGTTCCTCGCACTGCCGGCACAGGATGGGGAAGCCGTAAGGCCCGGGCGCATGGTGAATGATGGGTTCGCCGTGATGGCCGTCAAAGCAGGCGACGAAGCAAGCCTTGCAGTCGATGCAGCGGTCCACGTTGACGAGCACGCGCCGGGTAATCTCCATCTAGGCGGCTCCTTCTTCGGCCAGCGGGAAAATCTGGACGGCGGGGGCGACGCACGACAGGCGCGGGCCGGAGGCATCCAGGCGCCAGGGCAGAAAGCGCCGCACTTCGGGTCGGTGCAGCGGGGCAACCGCCAGCTCGGCCGGCAGGGCGGCGTCCAGTTCGCAGGCGAGCGACAGTTCCAGGCCGTCGCGCCGGATGGAGACGCGCTGCCCCTCGCGCAGATTGAGCCGGCGGGCGGCGGCGGGACTGATACGCAGCGCGTCCTCACCGGAAAGATGTTGAGTGGCGGCGGCCTGGCGCGTGAGAGCGCCGTCGGAGAAGTGCAGGGTGCTGGAGGCCGCCAGGAGACAGAATCCGCGGGACGCCGCGGTCGAGGCCGCGGGCGCGACGCGCGGGGCGGGGGCGGGCGTCTCGCGCCATGCCGTCGGGAGCTCCGCGCCGCCGGCGTCGAAGAAGTCGCGCACCCGACAGACGCCGGCCATCAGCAGCAGCGCCAGCGAAGCTCGACTTCGCTTCCGTCGCCGCACCACGTGGCCGGAGTATTCCAGCAGCAGCGGCATCGCCGCCGCCAGGTCCGCCGCCCGCCAGGCCGGCGTTTCGACCGGAGACAGCGCCACGATTCGGGGAAAACGCCGATGCAGCGGCCGCAGAAGCTCGACGGGAAAGGTGAGCGTTGGGTCCCAACCCACGAAAACCAGGAGCGACCAGTCAGGATCGCGCATGGAGAGGAGCGACTCGAAGCGCGGCATGCCGAGATTGCGATGCACGCGATAGGCGCCGAGCGCATTGCCGTAGCTGTAAAGCGGCAGGACCGAGCCGAACGTGTCCGCCGCCAGTTGGGCGGCGGCCGCGCCGATGCCGCGCCAATCCTCGGCCTTGGTCGGCTCGGGGGAGACGACCACGAGCGGCTTGGCGGCGCTCGCGAGGCGACCCAGCGCGCGCTCGACCAGTTTGGTGTCCGTGTGGCCGAGCGCGGCGACGTGCGCTATCGCCGAGGTCTCGCCCGCCAGCGCGCGCCGCAACGCGCCGAGCAGCGCCTCCTGGCCGCCCGGCTCGACCGTCAGGGCGAGATCGGCGAAGCGCATGGTGCGGGAGGCGAAAGTGTCCATGACCAGGATGGGCCGGCCCGGACGCGCGTACTTGGCGTCCAAGAGCGGACGGGCCAGCGCGGGATGCGTCGAGAGCGCATCGCCCACGATCAGCATGGCGCCACACTCCGCCGGCTGTGCAACGCGCACCGTCACCTCCCCCGTAGGGTGCGCACCGCGCACCACCGCCTCCCCCGTAGGGTGCGCACCGCGCACCACCGCCTCCCCCGCGGACAGTCCGTCCAAGAGATCGAAATCGCCGGCAGGCAGGTAAACCGCGGCCACGGCGTCTCCCCGCGCCTTCGCCCACTCATGCGCGGCGACCAGGTCCTCGCAGGGCAGGTTGCCGTCCAGAAGCACGGCCATGCGTCCCGATCGGCCGGCCTCCTCCACCAGCCGCTGGAAGGCGTGCACGACGGCCTCGCCATAGAGGCGCGTCTGTTGCTCCTCCCGGCGCAAGACGCCGCCGCGCGCGCGCGCCGGATTCTCCAGGAGCGAAAAGAGACTGCCGCCCCGCGCGCACAGCCCATGCCGGCCCGCCTCTTCCGTCTCCGGGGCCGACCAGTAATGCGCCGCCCACCAGTGTTCCGCCGTCATGGGACAGCAGAGCGAACAGAAGCTGCAATGGCCGATCACTCCCGTCTGCATGAGGCTCCTCCCGGTTCAGAAGACGTTCTCGTACTGCTGGATGGCCGCGTAGTTCATGTCCGGGCCGTCCTTGCACAGATAGTAGGGACCGATGCTGCAACGCCCGCACTGGCCGATGCCGCAGCTCATGCGGCGGTTCATCGAGAGATAAATCTGCTCCGCCGAAAGCCCTTCCTTGAGCAGCGTCAGCGTCACAAACTTGAGCATGACCTCGGGTCCGCACACGAAGGCGACCGTGTCGGGCAGGCTGAGATCGAGGCCCGACAGGAGCGTGGTGACCAAGCCGACGCGACCCGTCCAACCGGGGGCGCCGGCGTCCACGGTGCAGGTGAAGTCCACGTTGGGCCGTTCCGCCGTCCACGTCGCGTAGCTATCGCGATAGAGCAGTTCGTCCGGCTCGCGCGCGCCGTACTTGATCGAGATGCGGCGGTAACGGTAGGATTCGGAAAGAAGCTGGTAGATGAGCGAGCGCAAGGGGGCCAACCCGCAGCCGCCGCCCACCACGAGAATCTCTTTGCCGCGGTATTTCTCGATCGGGTAGCCCTTGCCGAAAGGCCCGCGCACGCCCAGCCAGGCGCCCGGCTCGACCTCGTGCAGCCGGTCGGTCATGCTGCCGGTGCGAATCACGGTCGTCTCCAGGCGGTCGTGTTCGAGGGGAGAGGACGAGGGGGTAAAGGGCGCCTCACCCGCGCCCGGCAGCGTCAGCTCGATGAACTGGCCGGCGCGGAAGTGAAACGGCTCGGGCATTTCCAGCACGAACGTTTTGATGGTCGGAGTCTCGGTCTTGACTTCGACCAGCTTGCACAGTCGGGGAGCGTAGGGGTTGAAAGTGATCATTGTTCCAGCACCCGCAGGACTTCACGGGGATCGGAGCGGGCCATGCAGACCTCGGCGCAGCGTCCGCAGCCCACGCAGGCGTACTCCCCGCTGGTTTCATAATGAAACCGGTACTTGTGGTCGAAACGGTTGGCGAAGCGCGTGCGCAGGCGCGGCCGGGGATTGGGCTTGGCGTTGGGAGGGCCGGCCATACGCGCGTAGTCCGCGGTGATGCAGCTGTCCCAGGTGCGGCAACGCCGGCAGCGCGCCTCCTGCCCGCCCCCGGTCAGCTCGTCGAAGAGATAGAAGCAGTAGCAGGTGGGACAGACGCGGCAGCAGGCGCCGCACTCCACGCAGCCGGCGAAGAGGTCCTGCCACCGGTCCGAGGCGGCGCGTTCCGCCACCGTCGTATACGGAGAGCGGGTCAGGGTGAAGCGCTGGTTGGCGGCGGCCAGAGCCTCCATCGCCGCCTGGCGGCGGGCAGGCAGCTCCTCCTCCTCGCGCAATTCCGGTGGGGCCAGTGCCAACTCGGTGATCATGCGCTCGCCCGCGTCGCTGTCCGCGTGCACCCGGTATCCTGTGGCCAGCGGCGAGAGATGAAGGCCCATGCCCGCGTCGGTGAACGGGGCGCCGCCCACGAGATGACAGAAGCAGGTCGGCGCCGGCGTCACGCAATCCACGGAGACGATCAGGGTGGACTGGCGGCGGGCTTGATAGAATGGATCCACGACGTCGCCGGAGAGGAAGACATCGTCCAGGATGCGCAATGCGGCCAGGTCGCAGGGCCGCAGGTTCACCAGGGCGAGCGGCTTGTCCGTTCGGGGAGGCGCTTGGTGCGCGACGGGTGCGGCCGGCGTCGCCCACGGGAAACTCGGCCACTTCCTCGCGCAGGGGCGGAAAAAATCCGCCCCGGACGGAATATGGAGGGCGCGGGCTTTCCAGCGACTTGCAGGCGCTCGGCGGCGACAGGCTGCGTTGCCCGGCGCCCGTGCCGCTTCCTGCCAGACCACGCGATAGCGCCCCTCCAGCACAGCCCGCAACTCCGGCAGTCGCGCATACGGTAGGAAGTCTGTACGCACGATGGATCTCTCCAGCATGAACGTCGTGAGACTCGTGAAAGCAATAACGATGCCAACCCGCAAATCAACTCAAAGAAATAACGCATGTTGTGGGATTTCAAGATGTAACGAATGATGTCAAGGGGATGTGGGCGTCGTGAAATCGTGAAAATGTAAACAATAGCGTGTGGGAATCCCGCACAACGCGATCCCATACGAGCGCTATCTACCTCAAAAATAGCGACTTATGTGTTAATAGGCCCTCGGGCGAGAATATCGGATGACCACGCTAACACAAAATCTTCCCAGTAGATACGTGTGCTATGGGACCAATGAGACCTATGGGACCTATCCCTCCCCGACCCCGCGCGGCCTGAAGTCCTCAATCGCCAGCCCATGCGCCCTCAGCATCTGGTAGAGCGTGCTGCGCGACAGGCCGGAGACGCGGCAGGCATCCTCCACGCTCCCGCCCGTGTTGCGCAAGATGGTCGCCAGGTAGTGACGAATGGACCCCGCCACGACCTGGTTGCGGAACTGCCGGAACGTCATCTGATCCAGGCGATACCCGCCGTCGGCCAGCACCGGCGGAACCGGCGCCTGGCACCACCCCCGCACTTGCTGAGACAGGAACTCGAAGCGATCCGCGTCGCTCTTGCCCGCGATTTCTGCGCAACTGGAGACGAACACCTCGCAGTGCAGGCGGTAGTGGAGCTTCTCGGGCAGGCCGTGGGGACAGCCGTCAGGACCCAGGGTGTCGGGGATGAGCCAGCAGCGATGGTCGCTGCGGCCGTAGGCGGGACAGTCGCGCCGCTCGCAGCGCTTGATCTGCCAGCAGCAGAGGGAGGAAAGGTCGTAGGCGGCCAGGTCGGCGGCAGTGATGTACTCGAGGTCGTGCAGGCAGGCCAGTTCCTCGGCCAGGCGCATGAGTTCGCGCACGTTGCCGGGCCAGGGATGGTTGACGAGCATCTCGCGCGCGTCGCGGTGAGACCGCAGCGGCCCAGCGGTCGGCCGCCTGACTGTATTGCGCAAGATAATACTTGAAGAGAAGGACGATGTCCTCGCGCCGCTGCCGCAGCGGCGGTAGAGAGAGGCGTAGACCCTTCAGGCGGTAGTAGAGGTCCTTGCGGAAGCGTCCCTCCTCGACGTAGCGTTGCAGCGGCCGGCTGCTGGCCCCGATGACGCGCACCTCGACTTCGATTTCCTCCGTCCCGCCCACGCGCCGGAACCTGCCCTCGTCCAGCACTTGCAGGAGCTTGGTCTGGGCCTCGAAGCTGAGGTTGCCCAGCTCGTCCAGAAAGAGGGTGCCGCCGCGGGCCTGCTCGATCAATCCCGACTGGGTGCGGTCTGCGCTGGTGAAGGAGCCGCGCACGTGCCCGAAGAGTTCGTTGGCGACCAGGTCTTCGACCATGGCGCCGCAGTCCAGATGCACGTAGGGGCCGCAGCGGCAGGCGGAGAGATCGTGGATGATGGCGGCCAGCATGGTTTTGCCCGTGCCGGTTTCGCCGTGGATGAGGATGGGCAGGCGGCTGGCCGCCAAGCGCGGCAGATGCCGGCGGATCCCGGCGATCTCGGGATTCTCTCCCAGGAAGTCCTCAAGGCGCAGGCGAACCATGGCCGCCGACCTCTCAAGAACTCGCGACGTCGATCGCAGGCAGGGGCGAGGGCAGACGATCGCAGCTTTATATTAGGCCCGCCGGAAACCGGCTGTCAATGGCATCCGGAGACAGGGGGGGCAGCCGCAAGAATACATGGCTGCGGAGTTCTTCGCCGCTCCCAATGGGAGAGGTCGTTCGTGCACCGTCGCGGACGAACGGGTGAGGGGGAGGACAGCGCGCTCGATTGACATCGCGCGGTCGTCGCGGCGCCGGTGGAATTGATCTGTCATTCCGACCGAAACCCCACGTCATTTCGACCGAATCCCCATGTCATTTCGACCGAATCCCCATGTCATTTCGACCGAATCCCCATGTCATTTCGACCGAAGGGAGAAATCTTCCCCGCCGCTACCACGAGTCGAGCGCGAGGCAGAGGATTTCTCCCTTCGGTCGAAATGAGCTACCAAGGGTCAAATACCTCTCGCTTCGCGGCGATTCCTGCCCCGACGCCGGCAGGGATGCCGGCGGTACGGGGCGTCAGGGCCGAGGTTAGGGCGCGGCCTCCAGCAGGGACGCAAACCGCGGGTCGGAGAAGAGGGGGGCGAACTCGGGATCGGTGCGCAGCGTCGCGGGCGCAAGGCGCGGATCGCGCCGCCGCAATTCGAGGAGGTCGGACGCGGCGGCGACGGGATCACTCATGCGCAGCGCCGCGCGCGCCCGCATCTCGCGCGCCAAGAGGTGCGCCGGCTCACGCTCCAGTGCCTGCGTCAGCGTCTCGGAGGCCGCCAGCACCGCTCCCGAGCGCAACTGGTCGTGCGCCAGCTCGACCAGCAGCGAGGGGTCCGGGCCCATCGCCGCCACGACCGCGCGGAGGTGCTCGGCCGCGCGCGCGTACTCACCGCTTGCCTCCGCAATCCGCGCCAACTGCTGGTGCGCCAGCTCCCGGTACGCATTCTGCGCCACCATTTGATGATACAGTTGCTCGGCCTCGGCGTATTTGCGCTGCGCGAAGAGCGCATGGGACAAAAACAGGAGTCCGCGCGGGCGATACGGCCAGCGCGCTCGAAAATCGCGCGCCAGTTCCTCCGCCTGCCGCCAGTCGCCGCGCGACAGATAGTTGGTAATCAGCGCGATGCGCTCGCGGCGCAGCCAGATGTCCTGTTCCTCGGGGGAGACGCGGGGCGTCGCGCGCGACAAGAGCATGAGGCCGCCCGCGCCCAAGAGCACCAGCAGGGTCCCACCGGCGGCGCGCCTGCGCCGGCTGCCGCCCGCCCGGACCAGGAGCATGATTCCCACCACCACCGCCGCGCTGCAGGCCGCCCGTCCCGTCCACACCAGGAGGTCCACCGCCGCCTGCCGCCGCTTGGGCGCGGGGCGATTGGTGACCGCGTCCACCATCATGCTCTCAAGGTCGGTCCCCAGGAGCGGCAGGCGGATGTCGGCCAGTCGCTGGGCGCCGTCGCGTTGCTCGAAGACGAAGCTGAGATACTGGCGTTCCCGCTGGTTCTCGATGCGCGCGACCACGACGGTCTCGGTCGCCGAGACGACTTCCGTCGCCAGCAGCGAGAAGCGGGCGTCGCGCCAGGCGCGCGCCCACTGCGCCAGCGCGGCGGAGAGTCCCTCCGCCAGTCCCGCGCGAAAACCCGCCGGATCGGTTTGGTCGATGGAGAGGGTGGGATGATAGCGGCGCGCCACGCGCTCGGGCAGGAGGCCGGAGAGGAGCGCGTCGGAGAGGGGCGCGGGATCATCCGCGACCAGTGCGGAGAGCCACGCTTCCACGCGCGCGGCCGGCTCTTCTTCCGCCGGAGCACGAACGCACGCAAACCCCGCCGCGAGAAGAACGGCGAGTGCGCCGAGGGAGGATTTTCTCATGCGGGCAGTTTACGCCGCCGCGGCGGAAGTGCAAACCCCGATTTTCCTGCCTACCACTTCGGCGATTTTACGCACGTCGTCCATGAGACGGGCGAAATCGTCGCAGGAGATAGTCTGGAATCCGTCCGTGAGGGCGCGCTCAGGCTCGACGTGGGCCTCGATGATGAGTCCGTCCGCCCCCGCGGCCACCGCCGCCCGCGTCATCGCGGCCACCCACGCCCGCTTGCCCGTCCCGTGGCTCGGGTCCACGATCACGGGAAGATGCGTCATCTCCTTGAGCGCGGGTACGGCGCAGAGCGAGAGCGTGTTGCGGCTGTGGGTCTCAAACGTGCGGATGCCGCGCTCGCACAGGATCACCTGCTTGGAGCTCTCGGCCATGATGTACTCGGCGGCGCAGCAGAGCTCCTCCAGGGTGGCGCTCATGCCGCGTTTCAAGAGGACCGGTTTGTGGGCGCGGCCCACTTCGGAGAGCAGCAGGTAGTTCTGCATGTTGCGCGCGCCGATCTGCATCACGTCGGCGTAGCGGGCGACGGTTTCCACGTCGGCGGGGGTGACCACTTCGGTGACGATGGGCAGGCCGGTCTCGGCGCGCGCGGCGGCCAGCATCTTCAGGCCGTCCTCCTTGTGGCCCTGGAAGGCGTAGGGATTGGTGCGCGGTTTGTAGGCGCCGCCGCGCAGGGCGTGCGCGCCCGCCGCTTTCAGCCGCCGCGCGATCTCCACGACCTGCGCCTCGCTCTCCACCGAGCACGGCCCCGCGATCACTCCCAGATACCCGCCCCCGACCCGCAACGGCCCCACCTCGACAACGGTGTCCATGGGCCGGAAGTCCCGGCTGGCCAGCTTGTACGGTTTTTGCACCCGCAGCACTTTCTCGACTCCCGCCATGCCCTCGAAATCCTCGGTCGAGACCTGGGTCACGTCGCCCAGGACTCCGATGATGGTCTGGGTCTCTCCCGCCGAAATGTCGGTGTGTAGTCCCATCGCTTCCACCTTCTCGACAACCTTGCGCAGGTCCGCCTCCGGGCTGCCGTGTTTCATTACGATGATCATGATCGCGTTCCTCCCTCTCTCCACGCTTCCGCTCTTAAAAAAGGAGCAACCAGGGATTTTCGGAAAAAAAACAAGATCCGAGTCCTCGAGTAGCGGCGCGCCGGATCACCTGCTTGCCGTGCGAGATGTAACTTCGCGCCGCGTATCGAGAGGCGGCCTCGATGCACCCAGGCCGCGTTAAGTTGGTCTTCCGCATCCAATCCGGCCCTTCAACTGCGCGCTTCGCGCTTCGCTCAGCGCCTTCGGTTTCTGTCCGTCCTTCCGCTCAGCCCCCCCCAAAACCCAACCCGACAGCCCTGAGCGAAGGCCGAAGTCGAAGCGAAGTCCTGAGCCTGTCGAAGGGGGCGGCCTTGTGGACTGCGGCAGCTTGCTGCCGCGCACAGCACCCCTCGATACGGCCGTCGGCCTACTCGCGGCATGGCTCGGGGCAAGGCGCTGCGCAACTACGATGGCGCGTCGCGCTTTGTTCCCCCAACCCCCCTTTTTTAGGGGGGGCGCCGGAGCGGTCCCCCACAACAAGAGAGGGCTTCGGAACCGGCGTCCGAAGCCCTCGCTCTGTCACTCTCTTCTTTTGCTTTCGGTCAGGTGCAACAGACGGGCGCACGGAAGCCGGTCGCTTTCGGCTCAAAGTAAAAGTACCAGTAAAATCGCAGGCCCGTACGCTCTGACATGTTGCTCTTTTTATAAGCCAACCAGCCGGGTTCTGTCAAGGTGCTTAATTGTTCACCCCGCCGCTGCTGCGCACCGTCAGGTCACCTTCGCTTTTCAGGCCGTTGCTGGGATCATACGGAATGCCGCGCAGATACGACAGCGCCACCTGCTCCATCTTGTTGTCGGGGCCAACACCCAGAATGATCCACTCTCCGTTTTTGAGCGGCCGCAGGCCGCGCAGCGGCGCCGTGTTCTCCAAGAGGGCATCGATGTTGTGGTCCTTGGTATTACCGCCGCGGTGCCCGTCCTGGTCGGCGTACAGGTAGCGCCCGTTCAGGATGAACGTCAATGAACACACGCCTGCGGGATAGCCCTTGGAGAGGCATTCCGCTTCCGTCTTGTACAGGAGGAAGGGGTCCTCGGGGAGGGTCTTGATGTAGGTAATGGGCGAGGTCAGCAGGTTCTGAACGAAGTTCATGTGCCGGCTCTGGATGGGAACGGACGCCGGCGCGGTATGCGCCAAGCCCGGATGGCCGGTGTACTTAGCCAACTCTGACGCATCGTCGTCGTCCCAGTTATCGAGAAGGTCCATGCCATAGTCGACGCGGAAGGCCTCCACCGCGGTTCCCACGCTCTTCATGTCCGCCAGCGAGCGCGCAATCTTTGCGCGAATCTGCGCGTGCAGGAAGTTCGGGACGGCAATCGCCGCCAGGATCGCGATGATCGCTACCACGATCAGGAGCTCAATCAACGTAAATCCTTTCCTCGTCATGTTTCCGCTCTCCTTACAGTGCTGGGTAGGCGGCCGAATGGCGGGACGTGCACCGGGCTTCGACTCACCAAAAAAAAACAACGCAAAAAAGTCCATATGGACTGGACCAATCCTAGCGTGAGACTCTTCGCAACGCAAGCGATTTCGCCGCTTCCCGCCGCTCCCGGTTGTGGTATGCTCCCCCGCAACCGCCATGCCACTGGAAGTTCTGCTCCGGGAAGAGACGCTGACGCTGCCGACCGAACCCTGGGATCGGGTGGACCCCCATCCCGACGTGTTCGCCGTGGGCCGGCGCGACTGGCGGGCCTTTCCCTATCCGCGCAAGCTGCCCTCTGGTCCCCGCCGGAATCAGACCTATCGCGCTATCGTGCTGGAAAACGAGTACTTGCGTTGCACGATCCTGCCCGACCTGGGCGGGAGACTCTATCGCGCCTACGACAAGCGGGCGGGCAAAGACTTCTTTTACGTGAACACGGTCGTCAAACCGCGCGAACTGGCCATCCGTGGACCATGGATTCCGGCGGGTCGAATACAACTTCCTACTTGGTCATAATGTATGGACGATTGATCCGGTGGAATGTACGTGGGCCCGCAGCCCGGACGGCTCCGCGTGGGTCGAAGTGGGCGAGACGGACCGGGCGACCGGCATGACCTGGCGGGTGCGACAGATCCTGCGCCCGGGCACGCGCGCCCTGGAGACGCGCATCACGCTGGCCAACCCTACGTCCCATCCCCACTCGTATTATTACTGGAGCAACGCGGCCGTCCCCGATACGCCGGACACAGAGATTCTGGCGCCCTTCGAGCGCGTGCACATGCACGAGCCGGGCGCGCCGCCGTTTCATTGGCCCTTTCTGGGCAAGGCCGATCTGTCGCGCACCCACAACATCCGCTGGGTGGTCAGCCTGTTCGCCGAGAAATGCGCCGGCCACGCCTTCGGCGTGTACGACCACGCGCGCGGCTGGGGCGTGTGTCACGTGGCCGACGTCTCCGTTTTGCCGGGCAAGAAGGTTTTCTCTTGGGGATACGGCCCCAGCCGCGCGCGCTGGGAACGCGAACTCACCGACCACGACGGTCCGTACCTGGAAATCCAAGCGGGGCGATTCGACACGCAGCACGACCTGGGGTTGTTCCCGCCGGGCGAAACCCAGACGTTGCGCGAGTACTGGCTGCCCGCGCCGGGCACGGGCGGCTGGGACGCCGCGACCCGTACCCTGCTATGCCGCTGGGTGCGGGAGGCGGATCCGCCGGAACTGGTCATCTTCTCCGCGGTCGAGCAGTCGCTGCCCGTGCGCGTCTTTCAGGACGGACGCCTGCTTGAGGAAGCGGAGGTCGCGGTAGGACCGGAGGAAACCACGACCGTGCGGTTGGGCATCGACCGGCGGCAGTGGACGCGCGCGGGGGTGTCGGCGCAGCTGGGGCCGGTGAGATTGTGCGCGGCGGACCTCCTGGAAGAAGAGGCCCGCCGTGCGGCGCACGCCGAGCGCATCTCGCTGGACCAGATCGCCCAGGACATCCTGGACGCCCCCGAGGAGGCCCCGGACCTGGATGACTTCCGCGAATGCCTGGCCTGGGCCGAGCGCCTCTGGATTCTGCGCCTGCCGGTCGAGGCGGAGAAGTTCCATCGGCGCGCCATGACGCTGGACCGCACCGGCGAAGCGGAGGAGCGCTATCGCCGTTTTCGCGCCGCCCTGGAGGAGCCGCCCAATTTGGACGGCCTTCCCCCGCCCTGTCGGGGCAGTCGCGAGTATTTTACCGGCCGCTGGGAGGAGGCGATGGAAATCTGGCGGCTGGCGGCGGAGGACGGTGATGTCGTGGCGGCGTACTGCCTGGGCATGGCGCTGGTGGAGCAGCGGGGAGACGCGCGCGGCGGCCTGCGACTGGTTCCTTTTGCGCATGAGCGCGCGCCGGCGAGATGCTCTACCTGCAGCGCGCCGTCGGCGCGCTCTTCGCCCTGCATCGCCTGCCCGAGGCCGAACGCCTGCTCTGCGACTTCGGCCAACCCGACCATCCCGACGTGCGCCGCTTGCGCGTCGCCCTGCGCGTCGAACAGGAGAACTGGAACGCCGCCCTCGAAATCAAGATGAACTCCCAGTTCGACACCCGCCATCTGGAGATCGCGCTCTCCTGGCTGTGGGTGGTCGTGCATACGCGGCTGGGTCTGGCGGCCATGTCGCTGGACCAGCAGTGGCACTATTTCCGCGCGGCGCAGTTCATTCCCGCCTGGTTGGGCGATGATCTGGGATACCTGGGCTACGGGACGGAGGCTTTGGTGCATCTGGGGGACAGTTTTCTGCCCATCGACAAGCCGGACGACGCGCGGCTGGCGTGGGAGAAGGCGGCGCGGGAGCCGCGCGGGCCGTTGGACAGCCTCTGCTACTGGAAGGCGAAGGCGCTGGAGAACCTGGGGTATCCGGAGGCGGCGGGCAGGTTGTGGCAGCGCATGGACCGGCAGGCCGACTGGCGGCTGGCCATGCGCCATCCGGCGCGGCCGTATCTGCTCTATCTCAAGTCGCTGGCGTGTTTCGGTTTGGGCGACACGGAAGGGGCGCAGAGCGCGTTTCATGCCGCCTATGGGGCGGGGTTGACCTGGCTGGGGCGTTGTCGCGCCAGCCAGGACGCCGCGTGCTATTGAGACAGAGAATGAGACGGATGGGACAGCGTAGGGTGCGCACCGCGCACCGGCGCAGCTGCGTAACCACGGCGTAGGGTGCGCACCGCGCACCGGCGCAGCTGCGCAACTACGGCGTAGGGTGCGCACCGCGCACCGGCGCAGCACGCTGCGCAACTACGGCGTGAGCTGCGCGCACCAGCGGGCCGGCTCGCCGTCGGTCGTAATGCGGAGGAGCAGCGTATTACGACCCGCGCCCGCGGAGACTTCCAGCGTGCGCTGCGCCGTTGCCGGCTCGCCCGGCGATGCGGCGAAATCCAGCACGCACTCCCCGTTCCACCACAGCGTCGCCATGCCCGTCCAACCCACGCGCAGCCTGCCCTCGCCCGCGCTCGCACACTCCACAATGGCCTGCGCAAACACGGAGCCTGCCGTCTCGTCGGGCACAACTCCCCTGGCCGTGGCGACCCCTCCGTCGGCGGCGACCGGCCTCCAGTCCGCCGTCTGCGTGGGAGCGACCTGGTCGGGGTCCATGTCTCGCGCGGGATCATAGGGCAGAACCTTCCAGGCTTGCACCCAGCCGCCGGGCGTCGAGGCGACCGGCGTTGCGGGAGTCGCACTGGCCGGGATGTCCAAAGGCCCGATGTAGTGCACGATGCCGGACTGGCGCGTCCAAAGCCACGCGGCGGCGATCAGTACACACAAAACGACCAGGGGCAAAAAGCGCGTCATGTCTCTCTCTCCGCGCCGTTCTCGCTCCGATAGGCCTCGGCCAGAAGCGACACCGGATGCCGCACCTGCAGTGCCAGGCCCCGGCTGCGGGCGCCGTACTCCAATTGCACCGAACAGCCGGGATTGCCCGAGACCACGATGGAAGCGCCGGTCGACTCGATGTTCTTCATCTTGCGTTCCAGAAAGACTTCCGCGTCCTTGTGTCGCACCACGTTGTAGATGCCTGCCGAGCCGCAGCACCAATCGGATTCGGGCAGCTCGACCAGCGCGAGGCCGGGGATAGCGGCGAGGACCCGGCGCGGGGCGGAGCGGATTTTCTGCGCGTGCGCGAGATGGCAGGCTTCGTGGTAAGTCACGCGCACTTTATCCCCCCCATCCCCCCTTGTTAAGGGGGGAGTGAAGCCCGTCTCGGCAAGGAACTCGCAGATATCGCGCGTCATGTGTGCGACCGTCTTCGCCTTTTCGGCGTACTCGGGATCGTCGGCCAGGAGGAAGTCGTACTCTTTCATAAACGAGCTACAGCCGGCGGCGTTGACGATGATGGCCTGGACTCCGGCGGCAAGAAACACGTCGATGTTGTGCCGGGCCAGCATCATGGCGGTCGCATGGTCGCCGGTGTGCCCATGCAGCGAGCCGCAGCAGCGCTGCTGGGGCGGCACGACCACTTCCCAGCCGTTGCGCGCCAATACTTCCACCGTGTCCAGGTTGACGTCGGGATAAATGAGGCCGGCCACGCAGCCGGACAGGACTCCCACCCTGCCGCGGCGCGCGCCCCTGGCCGGCAGGTGGGCCGGCACGATCTGATGCGAGAACTTGCCGGCGACGCGCGGCGCCAGCGGCGTGATGCGCGCCAGCGCCGGCCAGAGTTTGAGCACGCCCGTCGCCAGCCCGATCTCCGGCAGCTTCAACCGCTGCGACCAATAGAGCAACCGACCCAGGAGATTGAGGCGATTCGGATAGGGGAAGATTTTCTCAAGAATCAACGTGCGCAAGAGGCGCGGCCAGAAGCGCGGAGGTCTCTGTTCCCGCACGAAGGCGCGCGCCGCCTCGGCCAGCTTGCCGTATTGCACCCCCGCCGGACAGGCCGTTTCGCACGCCCGGCACGCCAGGCAGTACGACATCTCCTCCGCGAAAATGTCCGAGACCGGCAGCTCTCCATACGCCACGGCTTTGATCAGACGCAGACGCCCCCGCGGGGAACTGCGCTCCAAGAGGCTCGCGTTGTAAGTCGGACACGTGGGCAGACAGAATCCGCACGAGATGCAGCGATGCAAAAGCTCCTCGTCGGGCAGATGCAACTGCGAGTGGGAGAACGCGGAGGAAGGCTCGCGCAGAGGCGCAGAGGACGCGGAGGAAGGCTCGCGCGGAGGCGAAGAGGACGCGGAGTCATTATTATGAGGCATATTCATCTCTGCGCCCTCCGCGGCTCTGCGCGACCCTCTCCAGGCAGCGGACCCTCGCGCGGAGGCGCAGAGGATGCGGAGTCATTATTATGAGGCCTATTCATCTCTGCGCGACCCTCTACAAACATCTTCATCTCTGCGCTCTCCGCGGCTCTGCGCGACCCTCTCCAGGCAGCGGACCCTCGCGCGGAGGCGAAGAGGACGCGGAGTCATTATTATGAGGCATATTCATCTCTGCGCTCTCCGCGGCTCTGCGCGACCCTCTCCGGGGAGCGGACCCTCGCGGCGCGGCTTGGCCTCGAACATCTTGCCGGGATTGAGAATGGCGTTGGGGTCCAGCGTCGCCTTCAGTTTCTTCATCAACTCGAGGCCCTCCGGTCCGGCCACGCATTCGAGAAACGGCTTCTTGGCGATGCCCACGCCGTGCTCGCCGGTGATCGTGCCCCCCATGCGCACGGCGGCGTGGAAGATGGCGGTGAAAGCACGATGCACGCGCTCGATCTCGCTCTCGTTGCGCTCGTCGGTTAGACAGGTCGGGTGCAGGTTGCCGTCGCCGGCGTGGCCGAAGTTGGCGATCAAGAGGTCCTCTTCTTTGGCGATTCGGCGCACGACTTCGACCATGGGGGCGACTTCGCTCCTGGGGACGGTGACATCTTCGAGGATGCAGGTGGGCCGGGCGCGGGCGAGCGCGGAGAAGGCGGCGCGGCGCGCCGCCCGCAACCCTTCCGCTTCGTCCTCGCCGCCCGCCAGCGAAAGGCTCCGCGCATGGCGCTTGCGGCAGATGTCCATGATGGTCCGGGCGTCTTCTTCGACGACCGGCTGCCGCCCGTCTACCTCGATCAGCAGCAGCGCCCCGCAATCCGTCAGCAGGCCCAACTGGAAACTCTCCTCCACGCATCGCACCGTCATCTGGTCCAGAAACTCCAGCGTACAGGGCAAAATGTGCGCGGCGATGATGTCGGAGACCGTCTCCGCCGCGTCGCTGATCGAGTCGTACACCGCCAGCATGGTCTTGCGCGCTTCCGGTTTGGGAAGCAGCTTGAGGGTGAACTGCGTGAAGGTCCCCAAGAGTCCCTCGCTGCCCACGAGAAAATCGCTGAGGTTGTAGCCCGCCACGTCCTTGACGCACTTGCCGCCCAGCTTCAACAACTCGCCGGTAGGCAGAACGACCTCCATGCCCATGACGTAATTCTTGGTCACGCCGTACTTGAGACCGCGCAGGCCGCCGGCGTTCTCGGCCACGTTGCCGCCCAGCGTGCAGATGCGCGCGCTGCCGGGATCGGGGGGATAGAAGAGGCCGAGTTTTTCCACTTCGGCCTGGAGCACGCCGGTAATCACGCCGGGTTCGACGGTCGCCGTCAGGTTCCTGGAGTCGATTTCGAGGATTCTGTTCATGTGCGTCATGAGCAGGACGACCGAGCCGGGAACGGGAACGGAGCCGCCGGACAGCCCCGTACCCGAGCCGCGGGGGACGAGCGGGCAGAGCTCCTCGTTGGCCAGCCGATGCACGAAGGCGACCTCGTCGGCGTTCTTGACGATGGCGACGGCCTCGGGGCGATGCCCGAGCATGGGGGTGGCGTCGTAGCTGTAAGTCAAGAGCTCCTCGGGGGAAACGAGCACGCGCTCGCGCCCCAGGCGCTCGACCAGGCGATGATGGACGCGGGGACTATACGGCATGTGGCGCGGCCCTCCTCAAGCTGGCCGCGCTACCATAACAAAGCAGGGTACTAGCCGCAACCGTCAGGCAACATGTCTACGAAGGGACAAAGTGCCATAGGTCCCATGCCGCTCATGCTCCTCAGCAGATCCTCGGCAGCATCTCCCCGTGCGGCATCTCGACCAGGCGCCGGCCGCCGATGCGCGTCGAAAGGACCAGTTTGCCGGCGGGGGCGGCGCGGACTTCGCCGATCCTGGCGGCGTGTCGGCCCAGCGGATGCGAACGGAGCGCCGCCAGCGCCGCCTCGCTCTCGTCTCCGGGACAGACGACGAGGTACTTCCCCTCGCTGGCCACGTACAAGGGGTCGATGCCCAGCATCTCGCACGCGCCCGCGACCTCAGGCCGGATCGGCACTCGCGCCTCCTCGATCCAGACGGCCGTTCCGCTCTCGCGCGCGAAATCGCCCAGCGTCATGGCCGCCCCCCCGCGCGTGGGATCGCGCAGGCAACGCACGCTCGGCGCCGCCGCCATCATAGCCTCCATCACACTTGCCAAGGGCGCCACGTCGCTCACCAACTCGGTAGTAAATTCAATTCCCTCGCGCCGGCTCATCACGGCGATGCCATGATCACCCAGCGTCCCCGTGGTGAGAACCACGTCGCCGGGCTGAATGTTTTTGGGGGAGAGATTCCGGCCCGCGGGAACCTCGCCGATCCCCGCCGTGTTGATATACATGCCGTCCGCCGCGCCCCGCTCGACGACTTTCGTATCGCCCGTCGCCACGATGACGTCGGCCTCACTTGCCGCCGCGGCGATGCCGTCCAGCACGCGATCCAATACTTCCAGCGGCAGCCCTTCCTCAAGTATGAGAGCCAGGGTGAGAAAGCGCGGCACGGCGCCGACCGCCGCCAGGTCGTTGATCGTTCCGCACACCGCCAGCCGGCCGATGTCGCCGCCGGGAAAGAAGATCGGCTTGACCACGAATGAATCGGTCGTCAATGCAAGTCGCGTTTTGGAAATATTCAGGATCGCGCTGTCCAGGAGCGGCGCCAGGGCGGGGTTTCCCAGTTTTGGAACGATGCGCTCGGTGATGAGGCGGTGCATCAGAACGCCGCCGCCGCCGTGCGCCAGGAGGATGCGCCCGCTGTTCACGTGATCGCCACGCCGTACTTGTGGTGCGCGGCGCAGGCGCCCTCCGAGGAGACCATGCACGGGCCGAAGGGCGTCTCCGGCGTGCAGGCCGCGCCGAACAGCGGGCACTCTTCAGGCCGCATCGCGCCGCGCAGGACGTCGCCGCACGAACACCCCGGATGAGGCGGACTGTCTGGAATTGAAACGCCGAAACGCGCGCAGGCGTCATACTTGACATAGTCTGAGCGAAGCGCCAGCCCCGAGCCGGCAATCACACCCAGCCCGCGCCACTCCGCATCGACCGGCTCGAAGACCTGATTCATCACCGCGCGCGCGGTGGGGTTGCCCTCGCGCACCACCGCGGCCTTGTACTGGATTTCCACCTCGGCGCGGCCTTCCGCCAACTGCGACAAGAGCATGGCGAGGCCTTCAAGAATCTCGTGCGGTTCAAAGCCCGCGACCACGCACGGAATGCCGAACTCGGCGGGGATGAACTCGTAGATTTGCGAGCCGGTAACCACGCTGACGTGACCGGGACAGAGAAAGCCCTCCAGGCTCACAGTTTGATCCTGCAACAGCGCACGCATGGGCTGAGGCATGGTCTTATAGCTGACCAGCGCGGAGAAGTTGGCGATGTTCTCCTCCTCCGCCGAAAGAATGGTGGCGGCCATGGTGGGCGCGGTGGTCTCGAAGCCGACGCCGGCGAAGACGACTTGACGGTCGGGTTGGGCGCGGGCGATGTCGAGCGCATCCAGCGACGAATAGCAGACGCGCACAGACGCGCCGGCGGCGCGTTCGGCGTCCAGGCTGCTGGTACTTCCGGGCACGCGCAGCATGTCGCCGAACGTGCACAACGTCACCTCGGGAATGCGCGCCAACCTGATCGCCGCGTCGATCACGCCGGTAGGCGTGACGCACACGGGACACCCCGGTCCCGAGGTCAGCTCGAGTCCGGCGGGAAAGAGGCTGCGCAGCCCGTGGCGATAGATGGCCATGGTATGCGTGCCGCAGACTTCCATCAGGCGGACCTGTTTGCGGCCGAGCGCCGCGAAATGGCGGTGCATGGCGGCGACCGCAGGCGCAGCGGCAGGCGCAGCATCCCTCGATACGGCCTCTGGCCTACTCGGGGCCAGGCGCTGCGCAACTACGTTAGGCTTGTCCGGCACGCTTCAGCTCCTCGAATTGATTCCGCAGCTGCCAATATTCGCGATAATAGGTTTCATCGACGACTTGAATGGCGAAACCGGCGTGAAAGAGCACGTACTGGCCGGGCGCAGCGTCGGGCAGGAGGCGCAGATCGGCGCGACGGCGCACGCCGGAGAGTTCGATCTCTCCCCGCGCGCCGTCCTTGCTGACCAGCTTGACCGGAACCGCCAGACACATGACCGTCTCCTATCGGAAAAATGGGGTCAGCGCCTATTTTTGCAGTAAGTCTTTCGGTTGAAGCAAGCGCCGGCGGCAAAAATAGGCGCTGACCCTATTTTTCCGCGTGCGCGCCGATGGCCAGTTGCCCCAATGCGATGCCGCCGTCGTTGGGGGGGACCTGGCGGTGCACGAGCACGCGCAAACCCCGCACCGAGAGCGCCTCCACGAGTCCCAAGAGTAACACAGCGTTGACCAGGGCGCCGCCGGAAAGCGCGACCGTGTCGCAGCCGCGTGCGGCGGCGACTCGCGCCGCCAGCTCGGCCGACGCCGCGATGAGCGCGCGATGCAGCCGCCCGGAAATCTCGCCCGGCGCTACCCCGTGTGCTCGGTCTTCCAACACCCCCTCCAGCCACGGCAGGGGATCCAACACCCAACCGTGGGGCGTTTCCTGGATGTGAGAAGCATAATGCGTGCCATCGCCGGGTTCGTAAAGACCTTCCAAGGCGACGGGCAATTGCGCCTCGTGGCTGATGGCGTCGCCCAGCCCCAAAAGGCACGCCAGCCCGTCCAGGAGCCGCCCGACGCCGGACGAAAGCGGGCAGTTGAAGCCGCGCTCGAGCATGTGCGCGACCGTACCGGCGCGCGTCTCGCCTACCCGCTGGGTCAATTCGTCCCGCGCCGCGCGCGCCAGGGGACCATCCAGTCGCGCCAGCATCGCCCAGGCGATACGCCACGGCTCGCGGATCGCCTGCTCCCCCCCCGGCAGCGGGACCGGCGCCAACCATCCCTCCCGCCGCCACTCCCGGAGGTCGCCGTAGAGAAACTCCCCGCCCCACAGCGTGCCGTCGGTCCCGTAGCCTGTCCCGTCGAAAATGACGCCCACCGCCGGCCCGCGCTCGGCGTTGTCGGCCAGGCACGAGGCCAGGTGCGCGTAGTGATGCTGCACTCGCAAGAGCGGCAACCCCATCGTTTCCGCGCGGCGCGTGGAGAGATAATCCGGATGCAAGTCGCACACCACGCGCTCGGGAGTGAATTCAAAGAGGCGCGAAAAGTCCGCCAGCTCCTTGTCCCAGTTCTCCAGGCTGCGCAAGTCGTCCAAGTCGCCCAGATGCTGGGAAAGCAAGGCGCTGCCGCCGCAGAGGAGGCCGAAGGTGGACTTCAATTCGCCGCCCACCGCCAGCACGCCGTCGGCGATTTCCGGCAAAGGCAGGGGAATGGGACGCGGGACCCAACCGCGTGCGCGGCGGACCGGGATGGTCAGCGCTCCCACGGGACGCAACACCGAATCGTCGCACTTGTGCTCGATGGGGCGGTTGTGCGCCAGCGCCACGTCGGCGACCGACTCGAGCATGGGCGCCAGTTCATCCTCGCGCGAAACGAGCGGCTCATCGGTGAAGTTGGCGCTGGTCATCACGAGGGCGGGGAAATCCTGCATGAGTAGTTCGTGCAGCGGCGTGTAGGGTAGAAAGGCGCCGATCCAGGCGTTGTCGGGCGCAATCGACGCCGCCAGCAGCGGACGGTCGCATGGAACGCGCCTGGGCAGAAGCACGATGGGCGCCTCGGGCGAGGCGAGGAGGGCCAGCGCCGCGGCGTCCACCTCGACGTAGTCCGCCAAGGCCTCGCGCGCGAACATGACCGCGAAAGGCTTGTGCGGGCGGCGCTTCTTGGCGCGCAGGCGTTCGACCGCCCGCGAGTTGGTCGCATCGCAGGCCAGATGATAGCCGCCCAGGCCCTTGACCAGCACGCTCTCGCCGGCTCGCAATCGCTCCCGCGCCGCTTCCAGCGGATCGTCACAGGGCACGTACCCGCTCCGATCCAGAAGGAACAACGCGGGTCCGCACGCGGGGCAGGCGATAGGCTCGGCGTGGTAGCGGCGGTTCGCCGGATCGGTGTACTCCGCGCGGCAAGTCTCGCACATGGGAAAGCCCGCCATGGTCGTACGTTCGCGGTCGTAGGGCAGGCCGCGCACGATGGTGAAGCGCGGGCCGCAGTTGGTGCAATTGATGAAGGGATAGCCATGGCGGCGGTCGGCGGGATCGGCAAGCTCGCGCCGGCAGTCAGGACAGAGGGCCACGTCGGGGCAGATTTCGCCGATGCGTTCTCCCATGCCTGCGCTGGCCTCGATGCGAAAACCCGCGGGAGGCGGCTGTCGCAGCGAGGAGAGGTTGACGCGGCGCAGTTGGGCCAGCGGCGGCAGATGCCGTTCCAGTTCGGAGAGAAAGCGTCGTGCCGTCGCCGCGTCGCCGGCCAGGTCGATCTCGACGCCGCCGGCCACGTTGCGGACCGCCCCCGACAGCCCCAAGGCGACCGCGCAGCGGTACACCGTGGGCCGGAACCCCACGCCCTGCACGCGCCCCTCGATTCTGATGCGTACCCCGCCCATGTCGCCACCATCATAGGCGACGATCGCAGTCCCGGCAATGAGGGACCGGCCAAGAGGGACAGTCGCCGATTTTGAACTCGCAGCCCGCCATGCGCGCGAGCTCTCCCGTTCAAGATCGGTGACTGCTCCCTCTCTCCTGCCACAACCCTTCAGCGCGGCCGATTAATCTCCCAGACAGCCCTGAGAGCGACGCGACAACTAACCCGACAGCCCTGAGCGAAGCGCGAAGCGCGAAGTCGAAGGGCGGGCATGAGAGCGGCATTGTCGCACTCAGGCAAAATCCCCCCCGACCCCCCTTATAAAGGGGGAGCGGAGGCCGCATCAGGTTGGTCCTCAGCATCAGGCGGAGGGTTGAGCCGCCCGCCCGCCGGTGGTAGACTGACGGCGAAGTCGACGGGAGGGAGTGGGAATTGAATCTGTATTTCGATAACGCGGCGACCAGTTATCCCAAGCCGGAAGAAGTCCACGCGGCCGTGCAGCGGTACGGACTGGAGTGCGGAGCCTCGGCGGGGCGGGGCGCCTATCGGCAGGCGCGCCAGGCCGGCGACATCATCGCTATCGCTCGCGCGCGCCTGGCGCGCCTCTTCAACGCCCCCGATCCCGAGCGCGTCATCTTCACCCTCAATTGCACCGATGCGCTCAATCTGGCCATCAAGGGACTCGTGCGTCCCGGTGGGCACGTGGTCTACACCGCGATGGAGCACAACTCGGTGCTGCGCCCCCTGCGCAAGCTGGTGGAAGCCGGCGCAATCACGACCACGCGCGTCCCCGCCGACCACGAGGGGCGCATCGATCCGCGCAACGTCATCCTCGCCATGCGCCCCGAGACCTGTCTTGTAGCCGTGGTTCATGCCAGCAATGTTTCCGGAACGTTGCAACCGGTGGAGGAGATTGCGCCCGAGTGCCGGCGGCGGGGGATTCCGCTGCTCCTGGATGCGGCGCAGTCGGCGGGACATGTCCCCATCGACGTGACGGCGATGGGCGTCGATCTCCTGGCCGCGCCCGGCCATAAGGGACTCCTCGGTCCGTTGGGCACGGGTGTACTGATCGTGCGGCCGGGATTGGAGTTGGACACCCTGCGCGAAGGCGGAACCGGCAGTCGCAGCGAAGAGGACCGTCAGCCCGACTTCTGGCCCGACCGCCACGAGGCCGGCTCCCACAACCTGCCGGGCATTTCGGGCCTTTCGGCGGGCGTGGACTGGCTCCTGTCGCGGGGCGTGGCCGCCCTGCGCCGCCGTGAGGAAGAGCTCATGCGCCTCGTCTTGTCCGAGCTGCCCCACCTGCCGGGCGTGTCGCTGTATGGACCGACGGACGTCGCCCGTCGGGTGGGCGTCTTCTCGTTCCGCATCGAGGGCATGGACCCGCTCGAGCTGGGGCGGCGGCTGGACGACGACTTCGGGGTCAAGGTGCGCAGCGGGCTGCACTGCGCCCCCGCCGCGCACCGGGCGCTCGGGACCTTCCCCGACGGCACGGTCCGCGCCAGCCTGGGACACTTTCACGAAGAGGCTGACGTCGCGGCGCTCCTGTCCGCGGTTGAGAGACTCACGACGGTCTGTCGCGCCGGATGTTGACATATCCGTGTGTTGTTGTTCTAATGACTCGAGTAGGCGCGATCTTAGAGGTCTATCGAAAAGCGGAGAAAGTCCATGGCGCAAAAACAGCTGACTGCCATCATTGAGCGCGAGGGAGATGGTTACGTGGCTCTCTGCGCTGAATTGGACATCGCCAGCCAGGGCAACAGCGTTGAGGAAGCGCGCGACAATCTTCGCGAGGCGCTGGAGTTGTTTTTCGAGATCGCCCCACAGGAGGAAATTCGGCGGCGTTTGCACGAAGAAGTGTATGTCACCCGCGTGGAGGTCGCCGTTGGGTAAGCTCAGAGTTCTCTCCGGAGCGGATGTCTGCGCGATTCTCGAAAGGCACGGTTTTCTGGTGGTACGACGGCGGGGAAGCCACGTTGTGGTACAGAAGTCGCTGCCCGGAGGCACGGTTACAGTGCCTGTTCCAGACCACCCGGAACTGCGCATCGGCACCCTCCAGTCCATCATTCGGCAGTCCGGCGTTCCGCGAAGTGAGTTTGAAGCATGATCGGGCGGCGGGAGCCACGCCACTTTTGCTGCTGAGTCAATTCCAGAGAGGTCCACATGCCCATTCACATCCCCGCTCCCGCGCGCATCCCGGGCGTCGGCACGAAGCCGAAAGTGATCGAGGAGTACATCGGCCGCAAGAACAGCGGCGAGGCGCGGCTTTCGGTCGCGCGCATGCGAATTCTTCGCAGTTTCTGGGTCGGAGCCGGGCCAGACGCCGGGTTCGACGAGTTTACGCTGGTGCTCTCCGGCGCGCTCTACGTCTGCCATCGTGAGGGCAGATTGATCGTGCGCGAAGGTGAGGCGGTGGTCGCCAAGGCTGGGGAGTGGGTGCAATACAGTACGCCCGAGGGCGAGACGGAGTACGTCGCCATCTGCCTGCCGGCGTTTTCCCCGACACGGTGCATCGCGACGCGTAGTTGCGCAGCGCCTGGTCCCGAGTAGGCCGGAGGTAGTATCGAGGGGTGCTGCGCCGCGCCGCCCCCTTTCGTAGCCAGTATCAAACGGGTGCTCGTGGCTTCAGCCGGGTGCCACCCTTTTGTACTCAAAAGGGTGCGCCTGCCGCCGGAGCTGCCGGCGGTACGGCGGCGCCGGTCTCGAAAATCCTCTGGCATCACCCCGCGTCAAGAGCTAGGATAATCGCCGCCTGAGCCGTACTCAGGACTCTCACGCGAGTGATTGCCTTGTGAACGAGTCCTCTCCTCCCGCCCGCGGCATCCCGGCCTGCGCGCGCAGCGCGCCACGCTGGTCGGCATCGCGGTCAATCTGCTGCTGGCCCTCGTGAAGGGCGCCGCCGGCGTCCTCGGCCACTCCTACGCCCTG
Source organism: bacterium (assembly GCA_015075175.1). Classification (GTDB taxonomy): domain Bacteria; phylum Hinthialibacterota; class Hinthialibacteria; order H5-UNCL2; family H5-UNCL2; genus H5-UNCL2. The sequence continues at coordinate 16,956 of JABTUV010000011.1, read as the reverse complement.
ATCGCCGACGCCATGGAATCCACCCTGGACGTGTTCAGCTCCATCGTGGTTCTGTCCGGACTGCGGGTGGCGACCCGGCCTCCCGACGCCGGCCATCCCTACGGCCACGGCAAGGCCGAGCCGCTGGCCGCCATCGTGGTCTCGCTGGGCCTGATCGGCGCGGCCATCTTCCTCGCCATCCAGAGCGTGCACAAGATCGTCTACCACGCCGACGCCCCCGCGCCCTTTACCCTGCTGGTCCTCGTGTTGGTGATTGCCGTTAAGAAACCCTTTATCGCGGCATGAAGCGCGTGGGGAGGGAGCTGGGCAGTACCGCCGTGACGACCGACGCCTGGCATCACAGGAGCGACGCCATCACTTCGGCGGCGGCGTTCATCGGGATTTCCATCGCCGTGATCGGAGGGCCGGCTACGAGGCGGCGGACGGTTGGGCGGCGCTCTTCGCCTGCACCCTGATCGCCTTCAACGGCTGGCGGCTGCGCAGCCGGCGCTTGACGAGGTGATGGATGCCGCGCCGATCCCCAGCTGGAGGCCAGCGTGCGCCGCCTGGCCGCCGACGTGTCCGGCGTCCTTCACGTCGAGGCCTGCAGCATCCGCAAGATGGGTTTCGAGTATTTTGTCGATCTGCACGTGGAAGCTCAAGGGAGACCATGACGGTGCGGGAAGGCCACGAGGTAGCGCATCGCGTGAAGGATGCCATCCGCGCCGTGCTGCCGCAAGTTCAGGATGTGTTGATCCACATCGAGCCGGAAGCGACGACGCCGCCCGCAAACGCCTCTCCCCGGGAGGTGCAGCCCTCTCCCTTGGGAGGGTGAAGTCCCTCCCTGGGGAGGGTTGCAGTCGAGAGGGCGCGATAGAGTTTCCCTCACCCGGCGCTTCGCGCCGACCTCTCCCCGTGGGAGAGGTGAAGATGCGCGCTTCGCGCCGACCTCTCCCCCTGGGAGAGGTAAAGAAGCACCCTACCGGCGTCTTTCTTGTCGCCAGGTGTCGATGGCGACCGCTACGACGAGGACGCCCCCGATCACGATCTTGTGCGCCGTCGTGGGTACTCCGAGAAAGAGCAGTCCCTTCTGCAAGGCCACGATGGTCGCCGCGCCCAGCACCGCGCCCAGCACGCTGCCGACACCGCCGGAAAGGCTGCATCCCCCCACGACCGCCGCGGTAATCGCCTCCAGCTCCAGGAGTTCTCCCGACTTGGGATCCCCCTGTCCGGTCAGAGCCGCGTACAATAGACCCGTCAAAGCGGCCAGAATCGTGCCTGCTACGTAGGCGCTGGTCTCGACCCAGCGCACGTTCACGCCCGAAAGCCGCGTCGCCTCGCGATTGCCCCCCAGGCTGTAGAGATACCGCCCGTACACGGTAAAGTGGGCGAAAAACGCCGCGACCGCCAAAATACCCAATAAGAGAAAGAAGGGGACCGGCACGCCCCACACCAGGCCGTTGGCCAACCACTTGAAACCGGCGGGAATGCCCGAGATGGGGACCTCGTTGGTGATCACGCGCGCCACCCCCATGGCGATGCCCATGGTCCCCAGCGTGACGATGAACGCCGAAACCCGCACGCGGGCCACGAGAAAACCGTGATACAGTCCGATCACCGCCGCCATCGCCAGCACCACCAGCGATCCGGCCCACAGCGGCACGCCCGCGGCGTACATCCACGCCAGCGCCACGCAGGAAAAGCTGACCATCGAGCCGACCGAAAGATCGATGCCGGCGGCGATGATGACGAAGGTCTCGCCCATCGCCAAAATGCCCAGAAAGCTGGTGTCGCGGGCCATCTGCTGCAGGTTGAGCTTGTTCAGGAACGGAGCGCTGCCGCGGACGGCGCAAATGATGGTGACGGCCGCCACGATGCCGGAGAAAAGCAGAAAGACGAAGGCTTCCTTGCTCCTGAGAAGGCGGGCGAGGCTCCTCACGATGGGTCAGGCCCCTTCCACCTCGCGCAGGCGTTCCAGGAGGCGCTTGGCGGCGCGCACCCCCTCCAGCTTGTCCAGCGGCGCCACCCCCCGCTCGGCCGCGTAGCGCGGCCCCTCGTACTCGATGTGCACGTAGCCCGAATATCCGTGCTTGTCGCAGACGATCTCCATCATGCGCGCAAAGTCGATGGTCAACTCGTTTCCATCCGGGCCGAAGTCATAGCACTTGGCCGAGATGGTCTTGGCCCACGGCATCATCGCGTCGATGCCCTCGTAGCGGTCGATTTCGGGCGGGAAGTTGCCGAAATCCGGCAGCGTGCCGAAGTGTCTGTCATTGACTTCCTTCATCAGCGCGACGACCAGGCGCGGCTGCGAGGAGGCGCCGCCGTGGTTTTCCACCATGATGTCGATCTTCTGCGCCTTGCCGTAGTCGATGAGAGCACGAAAGGCGTCGCCCGAGCGGACCACAAAGTCGCGTTCCACCTCGGGCTTGCCGAGCATCCCGCGCTCCTCACCGCCCCAGTTGCAGCGGATGGCGGATGCGCCCAGGTCGGCGGCCACGTCGATCCACTTGCGATGGTAGCGCACGGCTCGCTCGCGCTCGGCCTTTTCCTTCGCCCCCAGGTTCCCTTCGCCGCCTACGAGGATGTTGCGCACGGCCACGCCGCTCTTTTGGGACGCCGCCTGCAACTGACCGACCATGGCCAGACTGGGCGGCGTCATGATGGCCGTGGTGAGATCAAAAAACGACAACTCGAGCTCTTCGCGGATGACAGGGAAGATCCCTAGGAGCTTCTTGAAGTCGCCGCCGACCATCTGGCTGAAGGAGATGCCGGCGACGCCGATGTCGTAGCGGCGCTTACGCTTCTCTTCGGCGCTGAAGACGCGAGAGGAGGCGGCCAGCGCCGCCGCGCCCACCAGAGTGCTGCCGAGGAACCGTCTGCGCGTGTGGGTGGAACTCATTTTGGCCTCCCGGGAACCTATGGGGATGAACAGAGGCGGCGAATGGTCTGGACGGTGCGTGCCAATCCGCCGCCGTCGACCAACCGGCGCGCGCGGTGCGAGAAGGCGGCGCGCCGGTCGGGATCGCGCGCCAGCGCCTCGACCGCGGCGGCCAGTTGCTCGGGTGTGCACTCGCGCACCAGCCCCAGGTTTTCCGCCGCGCCCTCCGCCGCGAACGCCGCCGCCGTCTGCAACTGGTGGTCCACGTGACAGAGAATCAGCGTCGGCGCGCCCAGCACCGCCAGCTCATACACTGTATCACCGCCCGCGGAAATGGCAAGATCGGCGGCCGCCGCAGGCGCGAACGGATCGCCCGCACGCCGCCGCTCGATCGGATGCGGAAAGTCCGCCAGCGAGGCCCGGTAGACGTCGCTTTCCACGTCCATCGCCGGCCCCTCCAGGACGACCACGCTGAGGGGAAGGTCCAGTTGCGCCAGCGCGGCCAGAGAGAGAGCCGTCATGCCGGTGGCGTCGCCGCCGCCCGCGGTGACGAGAATGCGCTGCGCCAGCGCAGGAATCGCCTTATCATCCTGTCGCGGCGGTGCTCGCACCAGCTTGAAGTCCGTTCCCAGATACGCCATGCCGCCGAAACGGGTCGGCCTCTCTTCGTGCTTGCCGAAGCCGATGAAGCCGTTGAAGAGCAGGTCGCCCGGGAGATCGTCATAACCCAGATCGGCGAGAGTGACGGTGGGGCATCCGACGGAGGCGAGAAGCTCGCGTTCGGAGCGCGGCACGTCGAAGAGGTCCACGATGAGGAGCTCGGCGCCGGCGGCGGCGGCCCATTGCGCGGCGGCGGGATTGGCGTCCTCGTCGGGCAGGAGCAACACGGGCAGGCCCGCTTCGCGTGCGTAGCGCACGGCGGGCAGGCTGTAACGCATCATGAAGCGGCAGTCCGGGCCGAGGGCGCGCGCCAAGGCGACGCATCGCACCACGTGGCCCATGCCCACGGCCGGACCGCCGTCCACGCGGATCTCGATCTTCACGAGGCCGGCTCCGGCGGGGGAAGGGTCTCGCGCAGGGCCGCGCCGCGGGGCAGCTCCGGCGCCAGCCAGCCCCCGTCCGGCAAAACGTCCAGCCGCCGCGCCCATTCCGCCTGCCGCGCCGCCTCCCGGCTCTGCCCGAGCTCGGAGAGAATCTTGGACAAGAGTTCCCGATACTCCGCGCGCGCCGGATGCAGCGACGCCGCCAGCCGGGCCTCACGAAAGGCCGCTTCCGCGCGCCCGCTGGAGCGATACACTTCGGCCAGCGAGGCGTGCTGATGCGGCGTGCTGGGCGAAAGCGCGATAGCGGTCCTGAGCATACGCTCGGCCAGGGCATCGTCTCCCATGCGATGCAAGAGCACCCCGTGCGCGGCCCAGGGGCCGGGTCGCCAGGGCTGGCGCACGGCAGCGCGCCCCAACAGCACCCGCGCGGTGGTTGCATCGCCCCCCCGCCACGCCGCCACGCCGTGGTCTTCATCCACTTTCGACAGCGACCCCTGGTAGACCACGCTCCAGGCGAAGATGAAGAGCGCGCCGGCGGCGACCATCCAGCCCACGCGCCGCCCGACGAGCATTCCCGCAACCACCAACACCAGCGCGACGGCCAGGACCCAGGCGCGCGCCGGTCCGACCCAGCCGGCCGCGCCCGCGCCCAAGGCCGCGCTGCACGCGATCGTGAGGACGGCCAGCCCCCATGTGGTTCTGCGCGACAGCCGGCCCGGCGGCTCCGCCAGCGCCCAGAGCGCCGCAAACAGCGCCAAGAGCCACGTCACGTTGTTGTGAAAGTCCCACAAGCATTGCAGCGCGAACACGGCGGCGGCGATCCGGCAGGCAGCCATCACAGGGTCGCCACAGTTTCGCAGGGCCAGGCAGGCCAGCCAGAGGAGCAGGGCGAAGCTCCAGAGCGCGGGCAAAACGCCGCCCTCGACGGCGGCCTCCAGCGGCCAGTTGTGCGGTTGCCGCGCCTCGACTCCGCCGGGAACGCGATAGGCGGGAAAATGGAAGCGATAGCCCTCGATGCCGTGGCCGACCAGCGGCCGCGCCGCGATCATTTGCGCCGCCGCCTGCCAGTACTCTCCCCGCGCGCGGATGGTCTCCACGTCCCGCAGCCGCTTGCCGCCCAGGGCGACTACCGTGCACAGAAGGATGAGCACGATGACGGCGAAGCCTGATTTCGACCCGCGCGACAGCCGGAATCCGAAATCGCCGCGCCAAGCGAGCAGTACGGCGGTCGCGCCCGCCGCCAAGAGGCCGCCGCGCGACTTGGTACACAAGAGGGCCGCCAGCACGACGATCGCCAAAAGCGTCCAGCCCGCCCGCCCTGCGGCGCGCGCGCGACGGACCAGGACGACGAAAAACGGCAGCGACAGGACGAACAACGCCGCCAGTTGGTTGGAGTTGCCGAAGAGGACGGAGAGACGATGCTGTTGGAGGGCGTGGAGCATGCGGCGGCGCATCTCGGGAACCAGGTTTTGCGCTTCGATGGTGGCGCGCGCGGCGTCCTGGCTGGCGAAGTGGCGAACCAGCCCGTACACGGCGACGGCGGAGACGACCAGCGCGAGCGCGGCCGGAAGATGGTGTCGCAGCGCCTGCCGCGCGGCCGGCTGCGAAGCGACCTGTGCCAGCCCCGCCGCCAGGAGGATGCCGGCGACCTTGGCCGTCCCGCCGCGCCTTCCGGCGCGCAGCATCGCCGCGCTTTCCCATAAGAGATATGGAGCAGGAGAAAGATCGCCGCCGGCGCAGCACTCGTAGTTGCGCAGCGTGCTGCGCCGCATAGGAGCATCGCCAGTACCAAGAGGAAACAGCTGGCCGGCAGGAGCTCTTCCATCCCCAGGGGCAAGCCCAACAGGGGCAGGAATGCGCCCGCCGCGGGTAAGAGCAGGCACAACAGCAGTACCCAGGTCAACGGCGACGGCCGTTCGGACGCATCCGTCCCCGCGGCCGTCATGGGCCTACGGCACCGTTGCGGCCCCGCGGCGGTACCCGCTCAAGAAGCAGAATCACTAGAAAGATCACCGCCACCTGGATCAGCGCGATGATGCGCAGCGTGGTGTTGAGGCGATGCAGCAGCAGCGCCCCCATGCCCGTGCAGATGGTGAAGAGATAGATCATCGACACCGCCTGCCGATGCGTCAGTCCCAGGTCCACCAGCCGGTGCGAGATGTGGTTCTTGTCGCCCAGATATATCGGCTTGCCGCGTTTCAGCCGGATGGCGATGACGGTACACATGTCGAACAGCGGAATCGCCCGGATGACCAGCGGGATGAAGAACGCCAGTCCGTCGCCGGTGTGGCTGGTGGTGTAGCTGGCCAGGACGGAGAGCGCGGCCACGTTGTAGCCGATGAACATGCTGCCGGAGTCGCCCATGAAGAGCCGGCTGGGATGGCTGTTATAGTAAAGAAATCCGGTGCAGGCGCCGGCCAGGGTGAGAAACGCCAGCACCATGAACACCTGCGCGTCCACCTGGTGGGCGACCATGGCGAAGAAGAGGCAGGCGATGGCGGCGATGCCGGCGCACAGCCCGTCCATGTTGTCGATCCAGTTGAACGCGTTGGCGACCATGGCGATCCAGAGCATGGTCGTCACGGCGGAGATTGCGGGGGAGATTTCGTAGAGGAAGTCGATGCGGATGCCGAAGTAGAAGAGGATGGCGCCGGCCAGGAGTTGGCCGCTCAGCTTGAGGAGGGGATGCATGCCGCGCTTGTCGTCGAACAGCCCGAGCGCAAACACCATCCAGCCCGCCAGGATGAATCCCGACAGTTGGCCGCGGATGAAGGAGATGCCGGCCTGGTGGACGCGCACCTCGCCCATCAGTTCGGCCAGAAACGAATCGGCGGGAAAGGGGAGGCGGGCGACCAGTCCGCTCAACCACAGGTTGCCCAGGAGGACGGCTTGAAAGGCGGCGAAGATGCCCAGTCCGCCCAGCACCGGCTTGGGCCGGTCGTGCACTTTGCGATGGCCGGGATGGTCCAGGTAGCCGATTTTGGGCGCCAGCCAGATGGTCACGGGCGTGAGCAGGAGCGCCAGTACCAGCGCCTCGATGAAGGGGATGGCGTAAAGCGACAGGAGGGCGAACATGCCGCGCAAAGGGGATGCTCCCGCTAGCCAGAATCAGGCGCCGCGCGCCGCAACGTTATACCCCGTCCGCCCAACCTTGTCTATGCGGCGATGGCGAGAGGACGGCGAGGGGACAGTCGCCGATTTTGCGCGGACACCCTGCTTACCTCCGGCCTCCCACTTCAAAGTCGGAGCCTGTTCCTTCCCCCGATGACCTGAACGCGCGCGTGCAAGCCGTGTCCTCCAGTAGGCCCCGATCACGCGGTAAAGTGAGCCGTGTCCTCGAGTAAGCCCCGATCATGCGGTAAAGTGAGCCGTGTCCTCCAGTGGGCTGATCACGCGGTAAAGTGAGCCGTGTGTCCTCGAGTAGGTCCCGATCATGCGGTAAAGTGAGCCGTGTCCTCGAGTAGGTCCCGATCATGCGGTAAAGTGAGCCGTGTCCTCGAGTAGGCCGTCTGCGGCCGTATCGAGAGGCACGGCGGCTTGGCACCGGCCGGCCCGCCTTCACGCCGTCCTCTCGATACGCGGCCCGAAGTTACATCTCGCATCATTGCACGCAGCTCGCCGGGCCGCTACTTGAGGACTCGGTTTTTCTGTCTTTCGCGACCCTGCCAAGGCCCATTGTGCGAGCCGTCGCTGATTCTCCACCCCCCAACGCGCCCCCGACCCGATTTCGCCTTGCTCCCGGCGCGGGATTCTGTTAAAAAGACGAGCACTTATCCCGCGCCGGCGGCGACGCCCGTTCTTCTGTATGCGGTAGCAACATGGAGATTACGACCCGCACCCACAAAGATGTCACGGTGATCGAAGTGGAAGGCGACGTGGACCTGTCCACCTCGCCGCGCATGAGAGCCGCCATTCTGGAGGGCTTCAAACGCAAGGAGGGGCGGGTGCTGGTGGACCTGACCTACGTCCGGCACATCGACAGTTCCGGCCTGGCGACGCTGGTGGAAGGATTGCAGCTGGCCAATCGCGGCGGCGGACGCTTCGCCATCTGCGGGGTTGAGAACACCGTGCGGGACGTGTTTGCCATCGCCCACCTGGGCGACGTGTTCGACATCTACCAGGATCAAAACCAGGCGTTTTCCAGCCTGTGAGTGTCGGGAGCGGCACCATGACCAGCATGGCCGGCGCCCTGGGACGCGCCACCTTCGAGTTCCTGGCCTACGTCTACCGCCTGTACGCGCTCTTCTCCGAGACGCTCTACTGGCTCTTTATCGGCCGCTGGAAGACGCGCAAGAAACTGGGCCGCAAGAGCATCGCACTGTTCATGGCCGAAGTGGGCTACCACTCCATCCCCATCATCTTTCTGATTCTCTTCCTCGTGGGAGCGATCCTGGGCATCAACGCCCTGGCGCAGTTGGAGAAGTTCGGCCAGGAGACCTTCATGGCGCAGGGCATCGCCGTCACGCTGACGCGCGAGATGGGCCCGCTGCTCGTGGGCATCGTCATCGCCGCCCGCGTCGGCGCCGCCATGACCGCCGAACTGGGTACCATGAAGGTGTCGGAAGAAGTCATGGCGCTTTCCACCATGGCGATCGAGCCGGTGCGATTCCTGGTGGTGCCCCGCTTCATCGGCCTCGTGGTGATGATGCCCTTCCTGACGATTCTGGCCGACCTCGTGGGCATGGTCGGGGGGGCGCTCGTGGGCGTGGGCATCTTTCAGCGCATCGCGCTCTCCGAGTACTACGAGCTGACCATCTCCGGCCTCTTGAACCGCGACATCATCACGGGCCTGGTCAAGAGCATGGTTTTCGGCACGCTGATCGCGCTGGTGGCCTGTCACGAGGGGCTGGCCGTGGAGGGCGGCGCGGAAGGCGTGGGCCGCGCGACGACCCGCTCCGTGGTCAGCTCCATCGTACTCATCATCCTGGCGGACGGGCTTTTCACCGCCCTCTTCTACCGCCTCGGGTTGACGTGATGGCGGAACCGCCGGCGCCACCTCACCCCGCGACAGACGAGCCTCCCATGCTGGAGGTGCGCGACCTGGTCAAGCGCTTCGCCCCCGCGCCGTGCTGGAGGGATCAACTTCACCGTCCGGCGCGGCGAAACGCTCGTCATCATGGGCGGCTCAGGCTGCGGCAAGAGCACGCTCCTGAAGCACCTGGTGGGCGTCTACAAACCCGACGAGGGCGGCATCTTCTGGAAGGGCCGCAACATCTGCCGGTTCTCGCGCCGCGAGATGGACGAGTACCGGCGCCGCTTCGGCATCCTCTTCCAGAGCGGCGCCCTCTTCAACAGCATGAACGTGGGCGACAACGTCGCGCTGCCCCTGCGCGAGCACAGCGACCTGGACGAGAAGATCATCCGCATGGTGGTCAAGATCAAGTTGGAGCAGGTGGGATTGCGCGGCTTCGAGGACCTTCTGCCCAGTCAGATTTCCGGGGGCATGAAGAAGCGCGTGGGGCTGGCCCGCGCCATCGCCATGGACCCCGAGCTGGTCTTCTACGACGAGCCGTCCGCCGGACTGGACCCCATCGTCACCGCCGTGGTCGACCAATTGATCATGGACCTGTCGCGCAAGATGGGGATCACGAGCATTGTGGTCACGCATGACATGACCAGCGCCTTTCGCATCGCCGACCACATGGTTATGCTCTACCAGGGGAAGGTGATCGCGGACGGCTCGCCCGAGGAGATCAAAGGCAGCCGCGACGAGCGGGTGCTTCAGTTCATCCACGGCTCGCCCGACGGGCCCATTCCACTGCAGCAATCCAAGGGGGACTACCTGGCGGACCTCTTCGACGTCGATCCGGCCAATTGGTCGCGCGGGAGATAGGAAGACGATGAGTTACGACAAGAACGAAGTGAAGGCGGGCGCGGTCATCCTGGTCGCGAGCGCGCTCTTGGTGGCGCTGGTATTCGCGGTGGGCGACTTCGGGCGCTTTTTCACCGGTCACTATTACATCGACGCGGTGTTCGACTCGGTGCAGGGGCTGCCCGCGCACGCCCCCGTCATCCATCGCGGCCTGCAGATCGGGACCGTCGAAGATCAGCGCCACATCACCCTGGAGGGCCGGCGGGCGGTCGTGGTGCGGATGCGCATCGAGGATCGGGTAGACGTGCTGGCCGAGAGCGTGGCCAAGATCACCCAAGTGGGATTCCTCAACCGCCCCTTCGTGGCCATCCTGGATCCGGTCACGGAGCGTCCCATGCAGCCGCTGCCCAAGATCAGCGATCCCCTCTCGCAGGAGATTCCCCGCATCCGCGGCGACGGCCTGGCCGACTTCACCGAGATCGCCGTCAAGACGCAGACGCTCATGGACGAAGTGATGAAGAACACGCTGCCCAAGGTCAACGACGCCATTGCGGCGGTCAAGGAGCTGGTGTCGTCGGAGGACTTCCAGCACACCTCGCGGCAGATCATCCGGGATTTTCACGCGGCGGGTTCGCGTTTCGCCAAGATCGCGGCGGAAGTGGACGAGATGATCGGGGACGCCACGCCGCGCGTGCAGCGCACGCTTGGAAACGTGGAGACGACCAGCGCCGACGCGGCTTCGCTGCTCAAGAAGGGCCATGCGACCCTGGAGGAGGCGCGGCCGGAACTGCGCCGCGCGCTGGCGGCCCTGCGCGGCGAGGCGGAAAACCTCTCCGCGCGCATCGACGCCGTCCAGTCGCGGATGGAAAAGCTGCTCGCCGACGCCGACGACGCCGTCCTTCATGTCGGCGAAGTGGTGGACGACGCCACCGCCGTCATGCGCGCCGGCCGCACGTTGCTGGAGGAGAATCGGCAGCAGATTCGCATCATCCTGCTCAACCTGGAACAGACCAGCGCCCATCTCGAGTCCCTGATCCGCCAGTTGGACGACGCCCCCAGCCGGCTCTTCTTCGACCGCTCGGTGCGCGATCGCACCGTCAATCAGAAAGTCGAGCCGTCGGAGGAGACCCTGGAGGCGGATCATTAGCGAGTGGGGGAGCACGCACGAACCGGACCGCACGCACGAACACGATTGAGATCAAGATAAGACCATGAAGGTGGTATTGGCGCCCAACGCTTATAAAGAATGTCTCTCGTCGCCGCAGGTTGCGGCGGCGATGGCGCGGGGAGTGCGGGCCGTGGGCGCCCATCTCGAGGCCGTCGAAGTCCCCGTGGCCGACGGCGGCGACGGCACGCTGGAGGCGCTGGTCGCCGCCACCGGAGGCGCGGTCTTTTCCGTATCGGTCGAGGACCCGCTGGGACGGCCGATTATCGCGCGCTTCGGAATGCTGGGCGACGGGGTGACCGCCGTGATCGAGATGGCGGAGGCTTCCGGCCTGCGGTTGCTGTCGCCGGGCGAGCGCAATCCACTTATCACCAGTCCCTACGGTACCGGCCAGTTGATCCGGGCGGCGTTGGACCGGGGGGCGGAGCGGATCATCGCCGGCATCGGCGGCAGCGCGACCAACGACGGCGGCGCGGGCATGGCCGAGGCGCTCGGTTATCGGCTGCTGGACCGGTACGGCAGGCCCCTGCCGCGCGGCGGGCGCGCCCTTCTGGAGCTGGCGCGCATCGACTCGTCCGAGGTCGATCCCCGCCTGGAGGGAGTACTGGTGCGCGTCGCCTGCGACGTCACCAACAGGATGTTCGGACCGGAGGGCGCCGCCGCCGTCTTCGGCCCGCAAAAGGGCGCCACCCCCGAAATGGTCGAGATCCTGGATCGCGGCCTGGCCAGACTGGCGCAGGTGATGGAAGAAGACCTGAAAATCCGCGTTTCCGACATTCCCGGCAGCGGGGCGGCGGGCGGGCTGGGCGGCGGCATGTGCGGCTTTCTCGGCGCGGTCTTGGACAAGGGCATCGATCTCGTCCTGGAGCACGCCCGGATGCGCGAGCGGCTGGTGGGCGCGGACCTCGTGATTACCGGCGAAGGCGCCCTGGACGGCCAGACGGTGTACGGCAAGGCGCCGGTCGGTGTGGCCCGCATGGCCAAGGAGACGGGCCTGCCGGTCGTCGCCATCGCGGGCCGCCTGCGCGAGGGCTACCAGGCGCTACTCTCGCACGGCATCGATGCGGTCTTCGCCATCGGCCACGGCCCCGCCGACGTCGAGTACTTCATGCTCCACGCCGAGGAACTGATCGCCGAGAAAACCGAGCAGGTGGTGCGGCTGTTCCTGGCCGGCGGCCGGGTCGGCCCGGCGACGCCGCAACCGGCGCCGTAGGGTGCGCACCGCGCACCGACGATTGGGCGCCGTGGGGTGCGCACCGCGCACCGACGATTGGCCCCCGTAGGGTGCGCACCGCGCACCGACGATTGGCCCCGTAGGGTGCGCACCGCGCACCGACGATTGGCCCCCGTAGGGTGCGCACCGCGCACCGGTGTCTTGCAGGACTCGTTCAAACGATGCCCAACTATATTCGCAATTACGTCCCGGGTGGTCTCTTTTTCTTCACGGTCAAGGTCGCGCACCAACATCCGTTGTTTTCCCAGCACGTAACACGCCGACTGCTACATGAGGCTTTCACGTTTGTTCGGCGCGAGCATCCCTTGTCGATCGAGGCGGTCGTATTACTGCCAGATCATCTTCATTGCATCTGGCAGATGCCCGAGGGCGAGGCAAACTACTCGATCCGGTGGGGGCGCATCAAACGGCGGTTCAGCCAGCTGTACCGCGCGGCGGGTCTCCCCATGCCTAACGTCGGTGCGTCAATGGGGAAGCGACGTGAAGGCGGCCTATTCCAAAGGCGCTTTTGGGAGCATACGCTGCGCGATGAAGATGATTTCAAAGCGCATCTCGATTACATTCACTACAATCCGATCAAGCACGGTCACACGGTTTGCGCTCACGCGTGGCCGTACAGCAGCTTCACAAAGTGGGTGGAAAGGGGGGAATATGCTGCGGATTGGCTCTGTAATTGCAGCGGACGCCCGCCAGTCGCCACGCCGCCTTGGGTTGACAATCTCGACGTTGGGGAGTGAGGGTATGAGCTGCATCGGCGGGGAGTATGCTGGGAGATCGGCGCGCGACGGATGGTGCGCGGTGCGCACCCTACGGGGTTTGGGCGCGGGGGGATGGTGCGCGGTGCGCACCCTACGGGGTTTGGGCGCGGGGAGTCGGTGCGCGGTGCGCACCCTATGGGGTTTGGGCGCGGGGGGTTGGTGCGCGATGCGCACCCTACATTGGGTTCTCGTCTCGATAGTTGTTTTTGAGTGTCAAGCCCGGGAGCCGATTCCCGTCACCGGCGTGGCCGTGCCCGGGCTGGCCGCCGTGGACCGCGCCGTGATCGACTACGTCAGCGCGGAAGAGGCCGTCGGCGTCGCCGTCGGCATCAGCTGGCAGGGGCGGCTCGTCTATGCCCGCGGCTTCGGTTGGGCCGATCGCGAAGCCGGCGTGCCCGTCGAACCCACCGCCCTCTTTCGCATCGCCAGCATCTCCAAGCCCTTCACCGGAGTGGCCGTCTTGCAGCTCGTGCAAGCGGGCAAGCTGCGCCTGGACGAACCCTTCCTGGCCGTGCTGCGGGAAGAACCCAAATACAAGCGCATGCAGCTGGTCGATCCCAGGATGGAGAAAGTGACCATCGACCACCTCTTGCACCACACGGGGGGATGGCATCGCAACCGTTTTCTGGACCCCATGGTCGGCCGCAGCCGGCAGCGCATCGCCGAGGAGATGGGCGTGCCCATGCCCGTGCCGCTGGATGCCATCTACGAGTTCATGTTCCGGCAGCCGCTGCAGTTTGATCCCGGCGCGCAGAGCGTTTACTCCAATTTCGGCTATTCGCTGTTGGGGCGCGTGATCGAGGTGCGCAGCGGCACGAGCTACGAGGATTACGTGAAAGAGCGCGTGCTGCTGCCGCTGGGGATCACGCGTATGAGGCTGGCCCGGAGCGCGGAGAGTCTATTGGCCCCGGAGGAGGTGCATTACTACGATCGGCGTCCGCGCCGCGGCGGCTCGGCTCCGCGCCAATACGACGCCCTCTACATCGAGGTGATGGACGCGCACGGCGGCTGGATCGCGTCGGTCGTCGATCTTCTGCGGTTCGCTACCACCTTCGACCGGCGTCCCGCCGGCAACACTCTCTTGGACGCCACGCGCATGGCGACGCTCCTGGCGCGACCGGCGGGATTGGCCGGGTATGACGAGGACGGCCGGCCGCGCGATCATTATTACGGTTGCGGCCTGGAGGTGCGTCCCACGGGCCGGGGCAATGGGACTAATCTCTGGCACGGCGGATACCTGGCGGGAACCTCGACGCAGTTGACAATGCTCTCCAACACCGTGAATCTGGCCATTCTTTTCAACACCGCCGACGGGGCGAGCGGTCGCGGCATCGCCGGCGGTTGCGAGGCGGCGGTGAAGGGGGCCATCGCGGAGATCGGCGCCTGGCCACGGCACGACCTCTTTAAGAACTACCCCTGAATCGTCTCTGCCGGAGTACAAACTTCGTGATACCGCCGCAGGCCCAATCCGGTACTCCGGGTGGGGTTTTCTGTTTTCATCAATAAAAATCGTTTTCACCTGCGCAATTTGGGCTTGCTCCGCCCGTGTCACCTGACTATGCTGACGCCGCAACCCACCTACATACGTCAGTCGAGGTATACGCCATGACCTGGATTCTGGTCGCCTTGGTCGGGGGGGTGATGACCGGCTCCTTCGCTCTGCCCATGAAATCCATCACCCGCTGGAAGTGGGAAAACATGTGGAGCCTCTGGTCGGTCTGGGCGCTGATCGTGGTCCCCTGGACGCTGGCCTGGCTGACCGTGCCCAACCTTTTTGAAGTCTACCGGCAGGCGGATGCGGCGGTGGTGTTGCGGGTCTTCGGCTGCGGGGCCGTCTGGGGAGTATCGGCCATCGCCTTCGGTTTCGGGGTCGCCTACATGGGCCTGGCGCTGGGTTATGCGCTCATGCTGGGCCTCATCATCGCCATCGGCTCGATCATGCCGCTCCTGACCCAGACGCCGGAGAAGATTTCCACTCCCGAGGGCGTCACGATCATTGTTGGCGTGCTGGTGATGATTGCCGGCATCGGAGTGTGCAGTTACGCGGCGTGGTTGAAGGAACGCGGCGCCGGCGCCGCGGCGAGCGGTCAACCGCAGAAATCAATGCTCTTGGGACTCGTCATCTGCCTCGTGGCCGGCGCGACCGCGCCTATGCTCAACTACGCCTTCATCGTCGGCAGGCCGCTCTCGGATACGGCCGCACAGCTCAACGCGGCGGCGTACGGGATCAACAATTTCTGGACCGCCATCAACGCCCCGACGACCTTTGCGCCCAACACGGTCTGGCTCGTCGCGCTCTTCGGCGGCTTCTTCGCCAACATCGTCTATACCTTGGCCCTGGTCGCCCGCAACCGCCGCTGGCGCGATTACGCCGCCGAGGGCACGGGCAAGTACTACTTCTACACCTTCATCATGGGCTTCCTATGGATGGGGAGCATCTCCGTTTACGGCATGGCGGCCAACAACATGGACCCCAAGCTGGGCGCCTCCATCGGCTGGCCGATTTACAACGGCATGGCGGTGTTGACCGGGAACGTGTTAGGTCTGTTATCGGGCGAGTGGAAGCACGCCGGCCGGCGTGCGCTGGTCGTGATGCTGGCGGGACTCGTTGTCTTGATCGTCGGCATCGGGGTCGTGGGATATGCGAATTACCTGGCGCCCCCGGCGCCCTGATTCGTAATCTTGCTCTTACTCTTACGCTTACTCTTACTCTTAATCTTACTCTTAATCTTAATCTTGCTCTTGCTCTTGCTCTTGCTCTTGCTCTTGCTCTTGCTCTTAATCTTAATCTGAATCCTCATCGAGCGGCTCGGTCACTCCCACCCGCCCCACGGCCAAGAATGCGAGTCCTGAGCCCGCCGAAGGGTCCGTCCCACCCCCATATGCGCTGCCGCCAGTGGTCGGTTGCGCTGGCAAGTGGAGCCGTGGTAGAATGGAGGCTGATTGAGATTACGATTTAAGAGTACGAGTTAAGAGCAAGAGGAAGATTAAGAGTAACAGCACGACTGGGGGATTAGCGATATCAGGGAGAGCGCAACTTTCGCGGCGAGCGTGGATCAGCGGAGTGGGCGCGGCGGGGGCGTTGACGATGCTGGACGGCGGCTCGCTGGCGGCGCCCGCCCCGCGGCGGGCCGGCGACGCGCGCCGGCAACTCACCCGGAAGGTCTTCTCGACTCCCCTGGTCGATACGCACGAGCATCTCCTGGAGGAGGCGGGACGCATGCCCGGATCGGGCCATCCGCGGGTATCCGCCGACGACTGGACCTTCGTCTTGTCCCATTATCTCAACTCGGACCTGGTCTCGGCGGGCATGCCGCGGCAGGACATCGGCAGGTTCTTCTCCTCCCAGCTCGACCCGCTGGAGAAGTGGCCGCTCCTGGCGCCCTACTGGCCGGCGGTCAAGCATACCGGTTACGGCCAGGCGGTGCGCATCACCCTCTACGAGCTCTACGGCGTGCCGGACCTCTCCGACAAGACCATTGAGAAAGTTGCGGAGGGCTACGGGCGCGCGCGCCGGCCGGGATTCTATCGCGACATCCTCTCCGACCGCGCCCAGCTCGCCTCCTGCCAGGTCAACAGCCTGGAAGGTCCGCCCTTCATGCGCTCGCGCCAGCCCACCCTGCTCATGCAGGACATCGCCATCGCCGGCATGATCGGCGCGTCCAACATCGAGCGCTATCGGCGCCCGACCGGCATCGAGTTGAGCGAGCTCTCCGACTGGCATCGCGTGATCGACTGGTGGTTTGAGACGTTCGGTCGTTACGCGGTGGCGGCCAAGTCCACCAACGCCTACGCGCGGGACATCAACTACGCGCGGGTTCCGGCGGAGACGGCCGCGCCCATCTTTCGCCGGCGACTGGCGGGAGAGGCGACCACGCGCGAGGACAAGAAGGCGCTGGAGGACCATCTTTTCTGGTACGCCGTGGACCGGGCGACCCGAGCCGGCCTGCCGGTCAAGCTGCACACCGGCTATTACGCCGGCAACAACGGCATGCCGCTCGCACGCGTGCGCGACAACCCCGCCTCCGCATGCGAACTGTGCCGCGCCGCCCCCGATACCCGCTTCGTCTTCATGCACATCGGC
>JABTUV010000010.1 GCA_015075175.1 bacterium | reverse complement strand
GGTCGTGGTCTAGGGTCACGTGCCTGCGCGGAGGATACGGCTCTGTTGGAGAGCAAACGGTGCGTCGACGCAAGTGGCCGTACGGAAGGGCGGAGTTACGCGCTCCGCCTTTCTTCTTTTCCGCCCTTCCGGTGTCCCACAATGCGAGAGACTCCGGAGGTTTGGGGCGGAACCCCCATTTTCATCATGGACCTCGGTCCGCTTGATCCGCTGCCCGGCTCTGCTTGTGGGCGGCTTGGCGTACTACCGGCCCGCATTGGGCGGCGCTTGTGGCAGCCATGTCGAAAGCCCTCATGGGCAACCGCGTGAACAATGGAACGCGGGCCATCTCGACTGGCTTCACCCCTTCCCCGGGTGCGCGGAATTGCGGCCCCCGGGGCCGACACTTGCCTCGAAGCGCGGACCTGCGCCCGCTCAGGGTGCTCGAAGCTGAATGCCGTTCCGATTGTTATAGGGTCCTCAATGAACCGCCGACTCAGCCTGTCGGGCAAAAACGCGCGCGTCCCCTATTTCCCCTCGTACCGTAGCGCGATTTCCCCGCCTTCCACTCCGACCACGACGGTCGTGCCCTCGGCGATCTCGCCCGCGATCAGCGCGCGCCCGATCTTGGTCTCCAGCTCGCGCTGCAACAGCCGCCGCAAGGGACGCGCTCCGTACACCGGATCATAACCCCGGATGGCGAAGTGCTCGCGCGCCTCCGGCGTGATTTCCAACTTGATGTTGCGCTCCGCCAACCGCTTCGACAAGTCCGCCGCCAGCAGCGTCACGATCTCCTCGATCTCCTCCAACCGCAGCGGCTTGAAAAGCACCACGTCGTCCACGCGGTTGAGAAACTCGGGCCGGAAGTGCTGCCGCATCTCCCACATCACCCGGTTGCGCGCCGCTTCGGCGATCTCGCCCGGCTCGGCGATGCCCTCGGTGAGATACTGCGCGCCGATGTTGCTGGTCATGATGATGACGGTGTTCTTGAAGTTGACGGTGCGGCCCTGCGCGTCGGTCAGGCGCCCGTCGTCCAGAATTTGGAGCAGCACGTTGAACACGTCGTGGTGCGCCTTTTCAATCTCGTCAAAGAGAATCACGCAGTAGGGCTTGCGCCGCACCGCTTCGGTGAGCTGGCCGCCCTCCTCGTAGCCCACGTAGCCCGGCGGCGCGCCGATCAGCCGGGACACCGTGTGCTTCTCCATATACTCGGACATGTCGATGCGGACCAAGTTCTCCTCGCTGTCAAACAGCGCCTCCGCCAGCGTCTTGGCCAGTTCCGTCTTGCCCACGCCGGTGGGACCCAGAAAGATGAAGCTGCCGATGGGCCGGCGCGGGTCCTTGATGCCGCTGCGCGCGCGAATGATGGCGTCGGCGACCAGGCCCACCGCCTCGTTCTGGCCCACGACGCGCTGATGGAGAACGGCGTCCAGTTTGAGCAGCTTCTCGCGCTCGCCCTCGACCAGGCGGGTGACGGGGATGCCGGTCCAGCGCGAGACGATCTCGGCGATCTCGGCTTCGGTCACCTCCTCGCGCAGAAGCTTCTTGCCGCCCTGCTTCTTGGCCAGTTGCTCCTCTTCGGCGGCGAGGCGCCGCTCCAGTTCGGGCAGCCTGCCGTGCCTGAGTTCCGCGGCCTTGTTGAGGTCGTACTTGCGCTCGGCCTCCTCGATGTCGCGCCGCATCTGCTCCAGTTGCCCGCGCAGCTGCTGCACCTTCTGGATGGCCTGCTTTTCCGCCTCGTACTGGGCCTTCATCGCGTCGGCTTCGGCGCGCACGTCGGCCAATTCCTTCTGCAGCGCCGCCAGTCGCTCCTTGCTGGCGCGGTCCTTTTCCTTCTTGAGCGCAGCCTCCTCGATCTCCAGCTGCATTACCCGCCGCAGAGCCGCGTCCAGCGCCGCCGGCAGGCTGTCGATCTCGGTGCGAATCATGGCGCAGGCCTCGTCCACGAGGTCGATGGCCTTGTCCGGCAGGAACCGGTCGGTGATGTAGCGATGCGACAAAACCGCGGCGGCGACCATGGCGTTGTCCTGGATTTTGACGCCGTGATGCACCTCGAAGCGCTCGGCCAGCCCGCGCAGGATGGAGATGGTGTCCTCGACGCCGGGCTGCTCGACCAGCACGGGCTGAAAGCGCCGCTCCAGCGCCGCGTCTTTCTCAACATGCTTGCGATACTCGTCCAGGGTGGTGGCGCCGATGCAGTGCAATTCGCCGCGCGCCAGCATGGGCTTGAGCATGTTGCCCGCGTCCATGCTGCCTTCGGCGCGGCCCGCGCCGACGATGGTGTGAAGCTCATCGATGAAGAGAATGATGCGGCCGTCACTCTCTTTGATTTCGGAGAGGACGGCCTTCAGGCGCTCCTCGAACTCGCCGCGATACTTGGCGCCGGCCACCAGCGCCCCCATGTCCAGCGCGTAAATGGTCTTCTCTTTCAGACCCTCGGGCACGTCGCCGCGCACGATGCGATGCGCCAGCCCCTCCGCGATGGCGGTCTTGCCTACGCCCGGCTCGCCGATCAGCACGGGATTGTTCTTGGTCTTGCGCGACAGGATGCGGATGACGCGGCGGATTTCCTCGTCGCGGCCGATGACGGGGTCCAATTTCCCCGCCCGGGCCATGGCGACGAGGTCGCGCCCGTAGCGCTCGAGCGCCTCGTAGGTGGCCTCGGGGGTGGCGCTTTGGACGCGCTGGGCGCCGCGCACCTCCGTCAACGCCGAGAGAAAACGGTCGTGCGTGACGTTGAACTGCCCCAAAATGCGGCCCGCGCCCGCGCTCCCGTCATTGATGAGGGCCAGCAGGATGTGCTCGACCGAAACGTACTCGTCGCGCAGGCGCCGAGCCTCCCTCTCAGCGTCCACGAGGACGCGCGAGAGCCGCTGCGAAAGGAAGATGCGGCCCGGCTCGATGCCCGGCCCGGAGACGCGGGGACGCCGCGCCAGCTCGTCTTCCAGGGCGTGCGACAACTCGGCCACGGGCACGTCCATCTTGCGCATCAGGCGCGGCACCAGCCCATCGGATTGCGCCAGGAGGGCCAGCAAGAGATGCTCGCCGTCCACCTCGGTATGGCCGTTGCTGATGGCGATACTCTGCGCCTCCGCCAGGGCTTCCTGCGATTTCTGCGTCAGACGATTCAAGTCCATGAATCCGCTCCGTTATATGGACTGCGGCTGCTTGCTGCCGCGCCCCCTCTGGACTGCAATTCCCGTCCCTCGCGGCAGCCCGCCGCGGCGGGCCGCGCTCCTGATCACGGGCGCGGGCGGAAACGCGAGTCGCGCGCCAACTGTTGGAAAAGCTCCCGCTCGCGCGGGGACAATTCGCGCGGCACGACGATCTTGAGCGTCACGTAGAGATCGCCGTGGCCGCCCTCGCGCGTGGGCAGGCCCTTGCCGCGCAGACGCAGGCTCTGGCCGCTCTGCGAACCGGCGGGCACCTTCAAGGTCACCCCGCCGTCCAGCGTGGGCACGGGGATCTCCGCTCCCAGCGCCGCCTCCCAGGGCGTGACGGGCAGCGTCGCGCGCAGGTCGTATCCCTCGACCTGAAAGCGCGGATCGGGCCGCAGGCGCACGTTCAGATACAAGTCGCCCGGCTCGCCGCCCGGCCCGCCCGCTCCGCCCCGGCCCGCCAGCCGGATGCGCGAGCCTTCCGTGATCCCGCGCGGGATGGTCACGTCGTAACTCTGATACTCCATGCCGATCGAGCCGTCAGGCCGGGCCACGGGCACGGAAAGCTGGATCTTGCGCGTGCCCCCGCGCACAATTTCATCCAGCGAGAGCTCGATTTCGACCTCGTGGTCCTGGCCGCGACGGCGCATGGACCGGCGCCGTCCGGTGAAACCCCCCATTCCGCCGAAGGCATCAAACCCGGCGTCGCCAAACAGGCTGGCGAAGAAGTCGGAGAAGTCCCCCAGTCCGCGCCCGTCCCCGCCGGAGAAGTCGAACGTGACGTGCTCCCAACCCGGCGGCGGCGTGAAGTCCTGCCCCGCCTTCCAGTTGGCGCCCAGCATGTCGTAGCGCTTGCGCTTCTCGGGGTCGCGCAGGACCTCGTAGGCCTCGTTGATCTCCTTGAACTTCTCCTCGGCCCCCGCGTCCTTGTTGACGTCGGGATGGTACCTGCGCGCCAGCTTGCGATAGGCTTTTTGAATCTGATCCTGGGTAGCCGAGCGTTCCACGCCCAGGATGCCGTAATAGTCCTTGTACTTGACGCTCATCCGCGCCTCATGCTCCCGTCGTCTCTTGCGCAAGGTCGCCGCGAGGCGCCGGCCTTTCGACACGCAACCCGAGGCAGCCTCTCAATGTCGTCGATGATCTCCAGCGGGCCGCGCTCGGGGCCTTCGGTTTCAAGTTGTCGCGACCATTAAAACCGACAGCCCTGAGCCGCGTCCTCCCGTGTCGAAGGGCGGTTTGCACGCGCCCACCGACAGCCAGTTTACGACTGCTTGAACTCGGCGTCGATCACGTCCTCGCCGGGTTTTTTCGCGTCCGCCCCAGGCCCCGCCGTCTGCTGCGCCGTCGAGGCATAGGCATGACCGGCCAGCGCCGACACGACCTGCTGCAGGTCGCTGGTGAGCGAGCGCACCCGGTCCAGCGGCGCCTCGTTCTTGATCGCCTCGCGCGCCTCGGACACCAGTTGCTCGGCGCGCGCCTTCTCGTGCACCGGCACCTTGTCGCCCAGGTCGCGCAGCGTACGCTCGACCTGGTACGCGGTGCTGTCCAGCACGTTGCGCGCCTCCACCGTCTCGCGCCGCTTCTTGTCCTCGGCGGCGTGGGCCGCGGCGTCGGCCACCATGCGCTCGATCTCGCTCTTGTCCAGGTTGGTCGAGCCGGAGATGGTGATCTTCTGCTCCTTGCCCGTCGCCTTGTCCTTGGCGGTGACGTTCAGGATGCCGTTGGCGTCGATGTCGAAGGTGACCTCGATTTGCGGAATGCCGCGCGGCGCGGGCGGGATTCCCTCCAGCTTGAAGGTTCCCAGCATCCGGTTGTCGCGCGCCATTTCGCGCTCGCCCTGCAGGACCACGATATCCACCGCCGGCTGATTGTCAGCGGCGGTGGAAAAGACTTCGCTGCGGCGCGCCGGGATGGTGGTGTTGCGCTCGATGATTTTGGTCATCACGCCGCCCAGCGTCTCCAGCCCAGCGACAGCGGCGTCACGTCCAGAAGCAGCACGTCCTTGATTTCCGCCCGTGATAATCCCGCTTGCACCGCCGCGCCCACGGCGACCACCCTCATCGGGATTGACTGACATGTTGGCTGCTTGCCGCCGGTCAGCTTGCGCACCAGCTCCTGCACCGCCGGAATGCGCGTGGAGCCGCCGACCAGGATGACCTGTCGATGTCCTTTCGAGAGTTTGGCGTCCGCCAGCGCCTGCTTGACGGGATCCAGGCAGCGCTCCACCAGATAGGTGGTGAGCGCATCGAACTGGCCCGCGTCAGTCGCTGGAGATGCTTGGGGCCCGCTTCTGGTCCGCCGTGATGAAGGGCAGATTGATCTGCGTCGTCATGGTGGACGAGAGCTCGCTATGGCCTTTTCGGCGGCCTCGTAAAGCCGCCGCAGGGCCTGCCGATCCCGCCCACTGATGCCCTGGTCCTCTTTGACTCTCGATCATCCAATCGACCACGACCTGTCGACGTCGCCGCCAGGGGTGGTGTCGCCGTTGAAGTCGAGCGCACCTCGCAGACGCCCTCGCCCACGTCCAGGATCGAGATCGTCGAAGGTCCCTCTGCCCAGGTCGAAGACCATGATGGCCCCGCTCTTCTTCTCCATGCCGTAGGCCAGCGCGCAGCGGTGGGCCTATTGATGACGCGCAGCACGTTCAGGTTGGCGATCTGGCCGGCGTTCTTGGTCGCCTGGCGCTGCAGCGTCGTCGGAGGCCGGCACCGTTATCACGGCGTCGGTCACCTTCGCCCAGATAGGCGGAGGTCGTTGCAGCTTGCGCAGCACCTGCGCGGAAATCTCCTCCGGCGCGTGGTCCCGCCGAGCACCTCCACGCGCACTGCGTTGTTGGGGCCGGCCTTCACCTGTAGGGGACGATCTTCATCTCCGTCACTTCATCGTAATTGCGCCCGATGAAGCGCTTGATGGAATAGATGGTGCTGTCCGGTTGAGGGACTGCCTGGCGCTTGCCAGCGATGCCTACCAGCCGCTCACCGTCACGCGTGAAGCCGACCACCGAGGGCGTGGTGCGCGAGCTTCCGCATTGGCGATCACGGTAGGCGCATTGCCTTCCCATGACGGCGACGACTGAGTTGGTCGCTGAGGTCGATTCTGACGACTTTGGCCATCGGTTTCTCTCCTCTGGGAAGAAATCCATATTCTTATAAATCACTCCGGCGGGCATCCGGAGCCGCTGGACGCCCGCCGCGTCTGTTTTCCGCCCGCTGGACTCAGCCGACGCGCACGGAATGCGGCGCGCCCTTGGCGGACCTCAACTGGGCAGGCGCAGCGTGAGTACCCGTGCTTGTATCTGCTTCGCCTTGTCCGCGTCCACCTCTGCGGGCAATTGCAACAGGCGCGAGAAGGAACTTGTAGGCGATCCCCGAGTAGTGGTAATGCCGGTCCTTCTTCTCGCGCTCGTGCCGCTGCTCACGCGAATCGTCAGGCGCGAGCCGACGATCTCGACTTTGAAATCGTCCTTGTCCATGCCGGGCAATTCTGCCGTCATAAGGATCTCGTCATCGTCTTCCGAGACGTCTACGCGGGGCAGGGAGAGTCCCCACGGACCCGGACACGGCACGGGGAAGTCGCCGTGATTGTCGCGCCGCATCCAGCGGAGAGGTCGAGAGTTCCTCCCGCAGCTCGATCCAGCGAGTTCCTCCACTTGTCAGGGCAACAGCGTATTCATCTCTTTCGTCCTCCCCTACCGTTCTCGGTTTCCTGGTCACGGCCTCAGGCCACCTTGACGGGAATCTCCTTGGTTGCGCCTTCTCCGCCTTGGGGCAGCTGGATGGTCAGGACGCCATGCTTGAGCTGGGCGTCGATCTTCCTGGTCCACCTCGTCGGTCAGCCTGAACTGGCGGAAGAAATCCAACTGTTTCGTACTCCGTAGACCGCGTCGCGCCCGTCCTTGCGGCCCGGCAGGCGGCCGGAGATGGTCAGGATGTCGTCATCGACCCGCACCGTCAGCGTGTCCTTGTCCACGCCGGGCAGATCCGCAAGCACGACCAAAGCGTCGGGCTCCTCGTAGATATCGACCGCGGGCGTCAGGTAGCGCGACGCCTCGCGGGTCGCCGGCGCGGCCGGCGTCGTCTCCTCGCGCTTGGCGATTTCGATGGTTTTCTCGACCATGATGTCACTTCCTCCTTAGTTGCGTTTCATGTCTCCTTGCCGGGCGCAGCACGCCGCGCAACTACCGTGACCGGCGCAGCATGCCGCGCAACCACGGGCAGGTTACGCCACCTTGACGGCGATCTCCTTGGGCCGCGCCTTCTCCGCCTTGGGAAGGGTGATCTCCAGGATGCCGTTGCGGTACTCGGCGGATACCTTGCCATCCTCCACTTCCACCGGCAGCGAAATGCTGCGCACGAAACGGCCCGCGGCGCGCTCGCTGCGATGATACGCCTCCGGCTTGACGTCCCGCGGCCCCTCTTTTTCGCCGGAAATCTGCAACTGGTCCTGGACGACCACCACCTTCAGCGAATCCGGCGACAGCCCCGGAGCCAGGGCCTCCACATACACGTTGTCCTTGTCCTCGCTCACGTTCACCAGCGGATAGGCTCGCGCCGCCAATCCCGGCAGGAACGACACCGGGCTGATGCGCAGCCGTCCCTCCGCCAGGCTGCGGAAGACGCGGTCCATCTCCCGCCGCATCTCTTCCATCATCTCCCACGGTCGAAAGGCATACCGCATGTCTTGCACCTCCTTGGATTGCGTCGTGATGACGTTCTCGCAGTCCGGTTCATGCAAACCACGTGCCAAGCCAAAGAGACGAGAGAAAATTCGAACGGGTTTCGGGTGACGCGGCTAATATTCTGATAAATAATAAGTTACGCAATAAATGAAGCACCGTGGCAGGCTCTTGAAATGGGTCGAAATGGCACATCTGGCGAACAGCCAGTTCGCATACGAGCCAAAATAGCGCGATCGTCAGGGTACGGGCGGAGCTCAAACTTCAGTTTGCTGACGGGCTGAACCCTGAACTCCAAGATCACGGAGCTTCAAACTTCAGTTTGCTGACAGGCTGAACCCGGAACTCAAGATCACGGAGTTCAAACTTCAGTTTGCCGACAGGCTGAACCTGAACTCAAGATCACGGAGCTCAAACTTCTGCTGACAGGCTGAACCGTGAACTCCGGGTCAGGTCAATAGTAGTTCTGCAGACCCCGGCAACTCGCCCGGCCCGAACGTGCGGATGTCCCCGGACGACATCAGACCATTGCTGATGTCATACTGGTTGACGTACAACTGGTTCACGATGGCCCGCGTCCAGGGAAAGTTGAGGGCTGTAGTTGAACTCCTCGTCGTGGTCCGGTCCCAGACTGAACAGAAACCACCACAGCGGATTGGCGCGGTCTGGCCGCTGACGATGAAGCGGATGAAGTCGTAATGCTTGTTTCCGGTTCATGTTGTTCTCATGATTTGCCGTCCGCGGTCGGTGTCGCGCGGACAGTTGTCCCAGGGCTTGAACACGTCCAGAGGGTTGGTGGTGATGTACCGGATGGGGTGGTCAGCGGGGCCAGTTTGTCCCAGAGGCGCCGGGGAGCGCGCGCGGATAGTCCGTGTTATCGGTGCGATAGGACCGATGGCGACCGCCAGATTGTGGTGGTCGCCTGGACGCGGGCGATCTTGGCGCGCACCTGGGCGTGCAGGGAAGTTGGGCACGGCGATGGCGGCCAGGATCGCGATGATGGCGACCACGATCAAAGCCTGATCAGCGTGAAGCTGGCGAAAGAGGGATATGGCGAACCTCGAGGACAAGTAGGCCAGGAACAGCGCGCCAGGAACCACGAAAGCGGCGCAGGGGAGGCCCGTGACGGGCGCGCGCCACGACATGCCGATGCTTGATGATAGGGGGCTGCCCGCCTGAGGTCAAGGGTGAACGTTCACAGCACGCCTTTTTATCACCCGGCGCCCCCCCGCCGCGGAGTCCCGGCGACAGCCCGTCCGCCGACAAACTGAAGTTTGTACTCCGGCGTTTAACCTTCCGCCGCCAGCTCGTCCCATAACGCCACCGCCCGCCGCAGATGTGGGATCACGATGCTCCCCCCCACGACCAGCCCCACGTTCATCGCCTCCCAGAACTGCTCCTCGGTCATTCCCAGGTCCTTGCAGCGCCGCACGTGGTAGGCGATGCAGTCGTCGCAGCGCAGGACCGTACTGGCCGCCAGGCCCATCAGCTCCTTGGTGAATGCGGGCAGCGCACCGGGCTGGTAGCACTGGGTATCCAGGGCGAAGAAACGCTTCACGCTCAAATTCCCCCGCTCCAGGATGCGCCGGTTCATTTCGGCCCGGAACCGGCTCCACTCGTCCTCTCTCTCTGGCATGGCAGCCTCCCCGCGGACTCTCAACCCCAGCGCCGGATGGCGAAGGGCGCCCCCGACAGTACCACGCCCAACCCCAGAATGAAAACCGGATTGGCGGAGAAGTACGGCGCCACCATGAGCGCCACCCCGAAGCCGAGAAACAGCACATCCCCGCTCTTCCTCCCGTAAACCGTATACGCCAGGCCGACGAGGCTGACCAGGAAGCTGAGAAACAGGGACGAGAAGCTCATGGCCGTCGCTTCATTCGCTTGATCATTTCCGACTCCAGCAAGAAAAACGTTGGAACAACTATTGTCACGGTCTATAATGTAATGCCGGAGTACAAACTTCAGTCTGCCTCAGACAGGCTGAAGCCTGGACTCCGGAGCGTTTTTCTCCCTCGCGGCGTTCTTACACCATACTCCTCGGGTGGACGTGGAAGGGAGGAAAATCATGCCTGGCTCCGCGATGGGAAGGATACTGGGCATCACCCTGTGGTGCACGTGGTTAATGTCGGATTGGGCGGCGGCACGGCCTTGGAGGCCGGACTTCATCCCCAACGGCAATACGAACGGCTGCCTCAACTGCCACGTGAGCCAGTTCGGCGGCGACGCCCGCAACGCCTTCGGGTTGCAGGTGCAGGCGCTCCTGCCCACACTGGGCGAGAACTTCTGGGGCCCCGGGCTGGCGGGCATGGACGCGGACGGGGACGGCTACACCAACGGGCAGGAACTGCAGGACCCCACGGGCGCCTGGCGGCCGGGCCAGCCCAATCCCGGCAATGCCAACCTGGTTTCGCTTCCCGGCTCCGGTTCCAGCACGCCTCCGCCCACGCCCACCCCGACGCGCACCCCGACTCCCACGCCCACGGCGACTTTCACCGAGGCGCCGACGCCTACCCCCACGCCCTCACCCACGCCCAGGCTGCCCGACTACAACAATGACGGAGCAGTCGATGGCCTGGACCTCCAGCGTCTCTTGGAAGTTTGGGGCGCCGGCGACTCGGCCGTCGATCTGGACGGCGATGGGCGCGTGGATTATCGCGACCTGTTGCGCTTCGCCGCCTACTGGGAAATTGGGGTCAGCGCCTAATTTTCCCCGGTCATCCATCGGGTCATGATCCACCCTCCGGAAAATTAGGCGCTGACCCCAATTTCCGGCGGCGTACCCTGCCCTCGACTTCGATGGGCAGCCCAAAGAGCCGGATGAAGCCCTCCGCGTCCTTCTGGCGATAAACGGCGTCCTCGCCGAAGGTCGCCAGCTCGGGATCGTAAAGCGAGTTGGGCGAACGCCGCCCCACCGCTACGCAGTAACCTCGGTCCAACCGCACACGCACTTCGCCCGTCACCTTCGCGCCCAATGTCGCGAAAAAGGCGTCCATGGCCTCGCGCGTCACGGTAAACCAGCGCCCGTCGTAGACCATACGCGTATAGGTCGGCCCAAGCGTCTCGCGCAACCACAGGCTCTCGCGGTCCAGCACCAGCCGCGCCAGGTCTTCGTAGGCCTCGCGCAAGACGGTCGCCGCCGGCGCCTCGTAAACGCCGTGACTCTTCATGCCCACCAGCCGGCTCTCCACGATGTCTACCCGCCCGATGCCGTAGCGCCCCGCCGTCCCGTTCAAGAACAGGATCAGCTTCGCCGGCGTCATGGCCTGCCCGTCGACCGCCGTGGGCACGCCCTCCTGGAAGGAAATGACAATCTCGCGCGGCTCGGGGGCATCCTTGGGGGGCTTCGTCAACACGTACATGTCTTCGCTCGGCGATTGCCACGGATCCTCCAGCGTCCCGCCCTCGACCGACTGGTGCCAGAGGTTGCGGTCCATGGAGTAAATCTTTTTGGCGCTGGCGGTGACCGCCACGTTGTGCTTCGCACAGTACGCCAAGAGGTCCTCGCGCGATTTCATGGTCCACTCGCGCCAGGGGGCGATGATCCTGAGTTGGGGAGCGATGGAGCGGACCGCCAGCTCGAAGCGCACCTGGTCGTTGCCCTTGCCGGTGCAACCGTGGGCGACCGCGTCCGCGCCTTCCTCCAGCGCAATCAACGCCTGATACTTGGCGATGATGGGGCGCGCGACGCTCGTGCCCAGGAGATACTTGCCCTCGTAGATGGCGCCGGCGCGCAGACACGGCAGCACGTAATCGCGCGCAAACTCTTCTTTCAGGTCCTTGATGATGAGCTTGGACGCCCCGCTCTGCTTCGCCTTTTCGTGCAGCGGGTCCAGTTCCTCGCCCTGCCCCACGTCGGCGGCGTAGGCGATGACTTCGCATTGATAGTTCTCCCGCAGCCACGGGATGATGGCGGAGGTATCCAGTCCGCCGGAGTAGGCGAGCACGACTTTCTTCACCTTCGACATGATGTCTTCTCTCCTCAAAAACGCTTTCCCCCGGTGGGTCGGAAAATTGGGGTCAGCGCCTAATTTTCCCCGGTCATCCATCGGTTCATGAGCCGTCGTCCGGAAAATTAGGCGCTGACCCCAATTTTCCTAACCCCCTCGTCTCGGGCAGGCCCAGCATCAGATTCAGGCACTGCACCGCGTTGCCGGAGGCGCCCTTGCCTAAATTGTCCAGCCGCCCGACGAGCGTCAGCCCCTGCGCCTCATCGCCGAATACGAACAGCTCCAGTCGATTCGTCCGGTTGCAAGCCTGCGGCTCCAAGTACTTGCCCTCGCGCAGCGCCTGCCCGCACTCTAGCGGCATCACCTTGACAAAGGGTTCGCCCGCGTACCGTACCGAAAGAACCTCCCACACGTCCCGGCGGCTCACGCGCTTCGTGAAGGCGCCGGCGGGAATGGGCGTACTGACCAGCATCCCGGCATAGAAATGCCCCACCGAGGGCAGAAACAGCGGCGCGCACGACATCCCGCTGTACTTCTGCATCTCCGGCAGGTGCTTGTGGCGGCTGTCCAGTCCATAAAGCTGAACTGGTAGCGCTGCATCCGCACCGGATCGGACGATCGGCATTCACATGTAGGTCTCGATCATCCTGCGCCCGCCGCCTGAATAGCCCAGAGATGCCGAACACGCTCAATCGGACGCCGGGGTCCAAGAGACCGGCCTCGACCAGCGGGCGCACGGAAAGAATGTAGCTCATGGGATAGCAGCCGGGATTGGCGACGCGCGTCGCCTCGGCGATGGCGCGCTTCTGCTCCCCCGACAACTCGGGCAAGCCGTAAACCCAGTCGGGATGCACCCGACGCGGGGTACTCACATCGCTGAGCCGCGTGGCCGCGCCCTCCACCATCTCGAGCGCCTCGGGCACGGCCTCGTCAGGCAGGCAGAGGATGGCCAAGTCGGCGGCGCGGAGCCGCTCGCGCCGCGCTCCGGCCTCTTTGCGCTCGGCCTGGGGAACCGACAGGAGCTCCAGGTCGTCGCGTCCCGCCAGCATTTCGTGAATGCGCAGGCCGGTCGTACCCGCCTGCCCGTCGATGAAGACGCGCGGTTTGGGCATGGCTCACACCACTCCTGAAAGCCCGTGCACCAGCGCGTGCATGGCCGCCTTCTGCACGTGCAGCCGGTTTTCCGCCTGGTCGTAGACGACCGAGGTGGGACCGTCCATGACCTCGTCGGTGATCTCCATGCCGCGATGGGCGGGCAGGCAGTGCATGGCCAGCGCGCCCCTGCCGGCGTGGGACAGGAGCGCGGCATTGAGCTGATAGGGGGCGAAGATGCGCTCGCGCTGGGCGGCCTCGTCCTCCTGGCCCATGCTGGCCCATACGTCGGTATAGACGGCAGCCACGCCCGCGACCGCCTTGACTGGATCGACATGCACCTCGACCGTGCCGCCGGAGAGGGCGGCGCGACGGCGCGCCTCCGCCTCCGCCGCCGCCGGCACGCGGTAACCCTCCGGATTGGCGCAGCGGAAATGCGCCCCCCAAGTCGCCGCCATCAGCATCAGCGACACGCACACGTTGTTGCCGTCGCCCACGAACGCCAGCGTCCAACTCGCCGGGTCGGACCGCCGCTCGTAGAGGGTAAAGAGGTCCGCCAGCGCCTGGCAGGGATGCTCCGCGTCCGAGAGCGCGTTGATCACGGGAATGCGGGCGTTGTCCGCCATCTCGACCAACACCTGGTGCGAGAAGACGCGGGCCACGATCAGGCTCACCCAGCGTTCCAGGTTGCGGGCCACGTCGCGCACCGCCTCGCGCTCGCCCAGATGGTGTTCCTCGTGGGGCAGATAGATGGGCAGCCCGCCCATGGTAAACACGCCCGCCTCGAAGGTGACGCGCGTGCGCAGCGAAGGCTTCTCGAAGATCAAGGCCGCGCTCTTGCCCGACAGGCTGCCCGCAAAACGCTCCGGATGCGCCTTCATGAGCGCGGCGGCGCGGAACAACCGCTCCACGTCGTCGCGGGACAGATCGGCGGACGATAGGAGGTCCTTGCCCTTCATGTCGGTTTTTCCTCCGAGAGACATTGCTCCAGCGCCCCGACGACCTCGTCGATGTGCGACTTCTGAACCACCAGCGGGGGCAGGAAGCGCAGCGTGTCGCCCGCCGCGCAGTTGGCCAGGATGCCCTTGCGGCAGAGCGCCTCGACCACGGCGGGCGCGCCCGCGGAGAGCTGCGCGCCCACCATCAGGCCCACGCCGCGCACCTCGACGATGACCGGGAAGCGACGTTGCAGTTCCAAAAGCTGCGCCTTGAAGTACTCGCCCAGCTCGCGCACGCGCGCCAGCAGCGCCGCGTCGGAGAGCAGTGGCAGCGCAGCCAGGGCCGCCGCGCACACCAGCGGATTGCCGCCGAAGGTATGCGCGTGCGTGCCCGGCGCAAACACCCCGCTGGTGCGGGCGTTGGCCAGAATCGCCCCGATGGGCGCCCCGCCCCCCAGCGCCTAGGCCAGCGTCAGCACGTCCGGCGCCACCTCGTAATGCTCATACAAACGGCCAGCCGGTCCGCCCCATCCCCGCACTGCCTTCGTCGTAGATGAGCACGAGGTCGTGCCGGTCCGCCAACTCCCGCAGGCCCGCCAGAAACTCCCGCGTGGCCGGCCGTACTCCGCTCTCGCCCTGGATCGGCTCGACCAGAATCCCGCAGGTCCGGGGCGTAATCGCCTTCGCCACGGCATCCAGGTCGTTAAAAGGCACGTGCACGAAGCCCGGGACCAGCGGGTCGTAGCCCTGCTGGTGGTATTTCTTTTGGCCCGTGGCCGAGAGCGCGGCCAGCGTGCGGCCGTGAAAACTGTTCTCGAAACAGATGATCTCGTGCCGCGCCGGATCGGGACTCCAGCGCCGCGCCAGCTTGATGGCGCCCTCGTTGGCCTCCGCTCCGCTGTTGGCGAAAAACACCTTGTCGGCGAAGGAACGCTCGACCAGGAGCTCCGCCAGGCGAATCTGCGGCTCCATCAGATAGAAATTGCTGGCGTGGATGAGCGTCTCCGCCTGCTCCTTGAGCGCCGCGACCACCGCGGGATGGCAGTGGCCCAGATTGTTGACGGCGATGCCGGAGAGGAAGTCGAGGTAGCGCCGGCCGTCGGCGTCCCAGACAAAGATGCCCTGCCCGCGCACCACGGCGAGCTTCCGTTCGCCGTAGGTATTCATCAGGACCTTGGTGGCCCGCGCCGCCAGCTCGGCGTTGGTCAAAGTCGCGTTGATCACATCGGTTCTCCCTGCTGCGGAAAATTAGGGTCAGCGCCCAATTTTTCTCCGCAATTCATCGGTTTAGAAAAATTAGGCGCTGACCCTAATTTTCCGTCAATTCACGATCTGCGTGCCCACGCCCCGATTGGTGAAAATCTCCAGCAGCAACCCGTGGGAACGTCGTCCGTCGATGATGTGCGTCTTGGAGACGCCGCACTCCAGCGCCCGCCGGCAGGCGCGCACCTTGGGGATCATGCCGCCGGAGATCACGCCCTCCGCAATCAACCGGTCCAGCTCGGAGACCGGTATCTCCGACAGGAGCGTGGCCGGATCCTTGGGGTCGGCGAGGATGCCGGGCGTGTCGCTGAGCATGATGAGTTTCTCGGCCAACAGCGCGGCGGCGATTTCGCCGGCCACCAGGTCGGCGTTGATGTTGTACGTGCAACCGGCGCTGTCCACGCCCAGCGGCGCGAGTACCGGAATGAAGCCGCTCTGCTCCAGGGCCTCGATCACGCGCGGATTGATCTTGTACACGTCGCCCACGAAACCCAGATCCACCTTCTCCCCGTCTTCCGGCCCGCCCACGTGCTTGCGCGCCTCGATCACCCGCCCGTCCTTCCCCGACAGTCCCACCGCCGCCCCGCCGTGCTGGTTGATCAGGTTCACGATCTCCTGGTTGATGTCGCCTACCAGAACCATCTCGGTGATCTTGACCGTCTCCTCGTCGGTAATGCGCAGGCCGCCTACGAACCGGGGGGTCTTGCCCAGCTTCTGCATCATCTCCGAGATGGCCGGCCCGCCCCCGTGCACCACCACCGGCCGGATGCCCACGTAGCGCAGAAGCACGATGTCGCGTACGAAGTCTTCCTTCCGCTCGGGGGTCTTCATGGCCGCCCCGCCGTACTTGATGACTACCGTCTTGCCGGAAAAGGCGCGGATGTAGGGCAGGGCCTCCATCAGGTGGGCGGTGAACTGGTCGCCGCTATCGTTGAGACTGTGGGACATGTCGGGATCCTTCCGGTACTCGTTTCCCGGGTGAGGGGAAAACGGAAAATTACTGAACCCGCCCGAAGGCTGTCAACGGCCAATTCTGTTACGTTTGGTCAAATCGAAAAAAGGCGACGGGCCGCCGGGCCGGCTATCGTCGTCGGGTGCGGCGGAGCGGAGCGGAGGCTTGGAGGGCAACGAGTTGCGCGTCCATAATGGGGCGGGTTATTACCACGCCGGCAGGCCCTTGTCAAGCGGAAAGACGGGCTTGCGGCCAAAAACGATTTGACAGGCGGCGGATTCGTTGATTACATACGGGATTGCCGGTTCCGGCCCAGCAACCACAGTCCAGGACGGGAGGAGATACCATGGAAGTTCTCGGCAAGGACCGCAGCGAGCTGGTGTTGCCCAGCCTGGAGCGGGGGCGCGACGACCGCGTCGCCACCACGTTGTCGGAGGATACCGAGTTTTCCGGCAATCTCAAGTTCGAGCGCGCCTTGAAGATCGAGGGCAAGTTCAAGGGCGACCTGACTTCTACGGGCACGTTGATCGTGGGCAAAACCGGCCAGGTGGAAGCCGAGATCAAGGTCGGCGCCATCATCGTCGAGGGAAAAATCGCCGGCAACATCACCGCCGGGGAGCTGGTGGACTTGCGCAGTACCGCACAGGTCCACGGCGACATCACGGCGGGCAAGATCAAGATCGAAGAGGGCGTGGTCTTCGTGGGCCGCGCCGACATCCAACCGCAGAGCGCGCGCAGCGAAGCCCGCCGGCCCGAGCCGCGCCCCGCCGCTCAACCCGCCCCTGCCGGCAAGGAAGCCAAGGGGAGTTAGGCCGGCCCCGGCGCCCCGCGGCACTCCCCAGTCGTCTCCCCCTCGTGCGGCCGTCTCGCCCCCAGCGGCCGGAGTCGCGACCCCCACCGGAACCGACAGGGCTGAGCAGCGGCCCGGCGGAAGGCATGCTTGAAAGAGGGAATCTCACTTCGGGCCGCGTGTCGAAGCCCGGCTTGCGCGGCGGGACAGGTTACCCTATACTGGATGCCGTCGCAGCCGCAACGGCATTTCCGCGGGGGTCGGGGTTCCCTCGGCCCCCGCGGTGCGAAGAGACCCGGACCGAGAACATGAGCGAGCGTCAAGCGGACGTCAATCCCGTCAACCTGGCCTTCGTGGAGGAGCTGTTCGCGGCGTATCAGAAGGACGCCGCGTCGGTTGCTCCCGAGTGGCGGGAGTACTTCGCCGCTTGGGGAAACGGGCGGCGCGTGACCGGCCCGTCGTTTCGCCCTTGGAGCATCTTCAATCCTCCTTCATCCAGCGCCACGCTTTCCGGGCGCGAGGTGGAGCTGGGCGCGCTGCAGCATCGCGTCGACCAGTTGATCCGCAATTATCGCGTGCGCGGCCACATTATCGCGCGCACCAACCCGCTGGGTCTGCCTCATCCCATGCCGCCCGAGCTGGAACCGGCCCGCTACGGTTTCTCGGAAGCCGACATGGACCGCCCCTTCGCCTGCGAGACCTTCGCGTCCGGCGGCGTCATGACCCTGCGCGAGATCATGGCCCGCCTGGAGAACACTTACTGCCGCAGCATCGGCGTCCAGTTCATGCACATTGACGATCTGTCCGTGCGCGAGTGGCTGCAGCGCCGCATGGAGACCTCTGAGAACCATCTGCTGCTGTCGCGCGCCGAGCAGTTGCGCATCCTGTCGCGCCTCTCCGACGCGGTCGTATTGGAAGAGTTCATCCAGAAGAAGTTCATCGGCGCCAAGAGCTTCTCGCTGGAAGGTTCCGAAAGTCTCATCCCCCTTCTGGATCTCGCCATCGAGCACGCCGGCGGCCAGGGCGTGCGCGAGATCGTGCTGGGCATGGCGCATCGCGGGCGGCTCAACGTGCTGGCCAACATCATGCGGAAAAGCCCCGCGCAAATCTTCCGCGAGTTCGAGGACAAGGACAGCGCCCAGTACCTGGGCCGCGGCGACGTCAAGTATCATCAAGGCTACAGTTACGACTGGACCACCGCCGCGGGCCAGACCGTGCATCTCTCGCTCTGCTTCAATCCCAGCCATCTGGAGTTCGTCAATCCGGTCGCCTTGGGGCGGATGCGGGCCAAGCAGGACCGAGCGGACGACCGGGCGCGCGAGCGCGGCCTCGTACTCCTCATCCACGGCGAGGCCGGCTTCTGCGGCCAGGGCATCGTGCAGGAGACGCTCAACCTCTCGCAACTGCCCGGCTACAGCGTCGGCGGCACGCTGCACGTGGTACTCAACAACCAGGTGGGCTTTACGACGACCGCCGAACAGGCCCGCTCCAGCATCTATGCCACCGACGTGGCCAAGATGCTGCAAGTCCCCATCTTCCACGTCAACGGCGAGGACCCCGAGGCGGTCGCGCAGGCGGTACGACTGGGCCTGGACTTCAGGAAGACCTTCCGGCGCGACGTGGTCATCGAGATGGTCGCCTATCGCCGCCGCGGGCACAACGAGGGCGACGAGCCTTCCTTTACCCAGCCGCTGCTATACAGGGCTATCGCGCAACGCAAATCCGTGCGCGACGGCTACCTGGAACATCTCCTGAAACTGGGTGAAGTGACGCACGAGGAAGCCGACGCCATCATGCAGGAACGCCGCGCGGCTCTGGAGAAAAACCTGGCGGAGGCGCGCCGCCGGGACTGGCGGCCGCCCTCGCCGGTTCCCGCCGGCATCTGGCAGGGTTACGCGGGCGGTCCTCCCGACAACGTTCCCGAAGCGGTCACGGGCGTACCCCGGGCCAAGCTCTCCCAACTCCTGCTGGAACTGACGCGCCTGCCCGAGGACTTCCATCTCCATCCCAAGCTGGTGCGATGGATGGAGCTGCGGCGTGAGATGGCGCGCGGAGAGCGTCCACTCGATTGGGCGGCCGCCGAGGCGCTGGCGTTCGCGTCGCTGGCCGTCCAGGGCCAACGTCCGCCTGTCCGGCCAGGACAGCGAGCGCGGCACCTTCTCGCAGCGCCACGCCGTCCTCCATGATTTCCATGACGGCCGCACCTATGCGCCGCTGGCACACCTCTCCAGCGACCAGGCGCCCGTGGAGATCCTCAACAGTCCCCTCTCGGAGGCGGGCGTTCTGGGTTTCGAGTACGGCTACAGTCTCGACTGTCCGGACGGTTTGGTCGCCTGGGAGGCGCAGTTCGGCGACTTCTCCAACGCCGCGCAGGTGGTCATCGATCAGTTCATCGCCGGCGCGGAGGACAAGTGGCGGCGCCTGTCCGGGATCGTCCTGCTTCTGCCCCACGGCTTGGAGGGGCAGGGTCCTGAGCACGCCAGCGCCCGCCTGGAGCGCTACCTGGTTTTGGCCGCCGAGAACAACATCCAGGTCGTCCATCCCTCCGCGCCCGCGCAGTACTTTCACGTGTTGCGGCGTCAGGTGCTGCGGCGCTGGCGCAAGCCGCTCGTCGTCATCACGCCCAAGAGCATGCTGCGCCATCCACGCGCCGTCTCCAACCTGGACGAACTGGCGGAGGGCGCCTTCCAGCGGGTGATTCCCGACGTGGGAACACCGCGCGGCAAGGCGTCCCACGTACTCGTGTGCGCCGGCAAGCTTTACTATGAGCTCCTGCTCAAGCGCGAACAGTTGCGCCGCGCGGATGTTCCCATCCTGCGGTTGGAGCAGTACTATCCCCTGCCGGAGGAGGAACTGCGAACCGCGCTCTCCGCCTATCCCGAAGGCACGCCCGTCTATTGGGTGCAAGAGGAGCCGGAGAACATGGGCGCGTGGCGGTTTCTCCTGGTCAACCTGGGGCGGCGGCCGTGGGATCGCTATCCGTTCGCGGGGATCACGCGACCCGCGGCGGCCAGCCCGGCGACCGGCTCGGCGGGCGCGCACAAGCTGGAGGAGGAGGCCTTGATCAACCGCGCCTTCAACCCTCTCCCTGGGGGAGACATGAAGTCCCCTCTCCCTGGGGGAGAAATGAAGTCCCCTCTCCCTCGGGGAGAGGGGAAGGGACCTCTCCCACGCAGAGAGAGGCCGGGTGAGCGGCACGGCGGTTGCGCATGCCCTCCGCCGGCGCCCTCACTCGGCGCTCTGCCGACCTCTCCCCGCGGAGAGGTAGTCCCCTCCCTCGGGGAGGGTTAGGGTGAGGGGACGAGTGCGCAGCGCTGCCGCCCTCCTGCCGAGCGCTTCCCTCACCCGGCGCTCCGCGCCGACCTCTCCCTCAAGGGAGAGGTGAAGTCCCCTCTCCCTCGGGGAGAGGGTTAGGGTGAGGGGAACGACACTAAGATGCGAGGAGACCGCCATGCCCGTTGAACTCACAGTTCCCTCCCTCGGCGAGTCCATCCGCGAGGTCGTCGTCGGCAAATGGTTGAAGAAACCGGGGGAGGCCGTGGGCCGGGATGAACCGCTGGTGGAAGTCGAGAGCGACAAGGCCACGGTCGAGCTGCCCGCGCCCGAGGCGGGTACGCTGACCACCATCATCAAGAAGGAGGGGGAGACGGCGGCGGTGGGCGAAGTCATCGGACTTCTCTCCGCCGCGAGGGTTGCCGGCGCGCAAGAAACAAAGCCGCCGTCCGGCACGACCCCATCAGCGGCGGCCGCGCAGCAGATGGAAGCCGCGTCCGGTGCGGCGCCGCTCAAACAATTCTCCGCCCCCGCGATGGCGCCTCCGCCGGCCGCGCCCCGCGCCGAGCGCCGCGAGGAGGCCGTCCCCATGTCCCCCCTGCGCCGGAGCGTCGCGGCGCGGCTGGTCGAGGCGCAACGCACCGCCGCCCTGCTCTCGACTTTCAACGAGATCGACATGTCCGCTGTGGTCGAACTGCGCAGGAATTTCAAAGAAGCCTTCCTCCAGCGTTACGGCGTCAAGCTGGGCTTCATGTCCTTCTTTGTAAGAGCCTCTATCGAGGCCCTGAAACAATTCCCCGCCCTCAACGCGGAAATCCGCGACGACGCGATCGTCTATCACAATTACTATGACATCGGCATCGCGGTGTCGGGCGGCAAGGGACTGGTTGTGCCGGTCTTGCGCAATGCGGAGCGCCTCAGCTTCGCCGAGATCGAAACTCAGATCGACGACTTCGCCAGACGCGCCCGCGAAAACAAGCTGTCGCTGGAGGAACTCTCCGGCGGCACGTTCACCATCACCAACGGCGGCGTGTTCGGCTCGATGCTTTCGACCCCCATCGTCAATCCGCCGCAGAGCGGGATTCTGGGGATGCACGCGA
Organism: bacterium; assembly: GCA_015075175.1. GTDB lineage: Bacteria > Hinthialibacterota > Hinthialibacteria > H5-UNCL2 > H5-UNCL2 > H5-UNCL2. The sequence goes on along the minus strand of JABTUV010000010.1, from coordinate 166,738 downwards.
TCCAGGACCGCCCCGTGGCGCGCGACGGACAGATCGTGATCCGTCCCATGATGTACGTGGCGCTGACCTACGACCATCGCATCGTGGACGGCCGCGAGGCGGTGCAATTCCTTTATCGCATCAAGGAAGTCATCGAGCGCCCCGAACGCATGATTCTGGAAATCTGATCTGCAGTGCGGCTGCTTGCTGCCGCAATGGTTTGGACTGCGGCTGCCCGTGCAGCTCGTAAACCTGATAATAGTACGTCGTTCCCAGCGACAAACCCACATCCGTGTATTCAAGTTCCGACGCCGCCACGCGTCGCGGTTCCGGTGCAGTTGAGCTGTCATTTCGACCGAAGCACGCTGTCATTTCGACCGAAGGGAGAAATCTTCCCCGCCGTTACCGCAAGTCGAGTCCGAGGCAGAAGATTTCTTCTGGTCGGTGTCGACAGCCGCGCCCTGATGCCAACAAGAACTGCATCCAAAACCCCAACAGCCCGCCAGCAGCCGTCCAACGTGGGTCGGAGCCGTCAAGCGCGCCTCGATACGCGCGGAGTACCGTTGCCCTCGATACGTCTTTGGCGACTCAGACGCCGTGGAGGACGGATTTGCCCGCGGTTCAGCCGTGTTCGAGTAGCTGGTACCCGGCGTATCGAGACAATGGCGTATTGAGCGCCCAGCCCACTTCTCTCAGCGGCCGTCAGGCGCGTGCTGGAAGCGGCGGTCACGGACCCAGGAATCGTCACGGATTCGAGTCGTTGCTGGTGCGACGATTTGGTGCATGTCGCCGGCGCCCGACGCCGGGCTATAACCGCGCCCGTGTTCGTAAGCGGCTGGCGTCCGCCGACCGCGCCGAGAGCCACGGTTCGTTTGTGCTGGATCCGCTGGACTGTCCCAGCGCGTCGGCGCCAGCGAGGCCTATCGCTGGGCGCCCGTTTTGACGTCCCGCGCCGTTGTGCGTCTGGCGCGCCGAAGCCACCGATGGCCTTCGCCGGAACTGTGACAGACCGTGACACGCGGGGCGGTTGGAAGTTGAATCCCACAGCACACCGTAATTTGTTTTCAGTGGGTTATCCTGATGGCCCCTTGTGGGGAACCGGAAAACCCCTGTTTAAGCCCTGAGAGGGGCCCGTCCCAATCCGCTGCTGACGAAGGGGCCGTCACAAGCGTCTCTTTGTACCATCCACACACCCGTCCTTCGTCAACTTGTTGCGTCTACCGCGTTCGCCCGGCAATGGAAACGACCTCGTTAAACGCGTAGTCCGTCGCCAGGGACCCTGGATCCGCCGCGGAGACTGGCGAGTTTTGCCGGAGCGTTACGCTCTTGTGGTTGGTGGACCCGGTGGCGCCCGAGGACGCCGCTCGCCCGCGGGCGCCTCCTACGTCCGCTGATAATCCACCGCCCGCAACCCTGTGTTGCTGGAACTTACGGAACCCGCTGGATAGTACAACCCGAACGATCTGTCCATCGCCCCCGCGATCATCTCACGAGGAGCTGCGCTGATCGCTCGCTGGCGGCAGGTATCAGCGTCGCGTCATCCCTGCGCACGGCCGCGATGGCGCACCAGCACCAGGTTGAGACGAGCCGCGACCTCGCCCGTCCCAGCAAAAGGGACAGGTTGAGGTGGTGATGGCAGGCGCGCCGCCCGTTTGATGGACGAAAGCGCGCCAGCGTCTCGGACGCCGCGAACGCTCTGCGGCGGCGCGAAATCGGATAACGTCCGCCCTGCTCGAACCACGCTCACGCCGAGGATAGGGAAAAACGCGACACCGTCTTCCGGCGGCCGGCGGGCGCAGCGTTTCGCGCAGTCGCGCGCAGCCGCCGCGCCAGCGCCCTCGTCGACGGCGTCGCCCCGCCGTTCCAGTACGGTCACCACCGCCGCCTCAGTCCTCACTTCCAGCACCTCCGTCACTTGTCCGCGGCAGTCGTCGCACCAGAAGCGTCCGCAGCCGCATATGGTTGCACAAGAGAGGGGAGCGGAGGAGCCGCCCGTCCAGGATGGCGTCGAAGTCGCGTGATTGACCGGCTGCCGGCAAGCGCGTTGTTGTGCAGGCCAATGAACAGCTTCACCTGCTCGCGCCGGACGCTCTTTCCACCTGCGGAAACCGCCGGCAGATTTCGATCCGTTATGCCAAGCGTTCGCTAACGCGGAAAATCGTCTATTGCGGCGCTCACGCGGAGGGTCCTTCGTCGGAAAATTGGGTCAGCGCCTATTTACGGCGGAAACTTCGTCAATCAAGGTCCACGCGCAAACAGGCGCCGACCCCCGTTTTCCTAATTGTTAACCGACAACACGTGCCCAACGCCAGCCGTTGCGCGTCGGCGACCGTTCCTCTGGCGGAAATCACCACGATCTCGGTCCACTACCCAGATGATCCAGGCCGAGATGTCGCGCAGGTTGGTCTTGTGCTGGCTATTGGGCAGAGCGATCGCGCCAGCGGCAATACCCGCCGATCCGATAATACCGCCAGCCGATAGGTCAGATTTCACCGGTCCTGATCACCGTCACCGCTGGCCGGCGGCGGCTAATGTACCCTGACCATCTGGTTGGTCGAGCCGGAGCGGTCCGCCGCGGCGACCACTTTGGTGCACTCGGGATGCACAATCACCTTGCAGCCGGGATGTTCCTGGTGCGCCTGCCACGTGGCCCACCTGAGCGGGTATGTACCGTGGTGTAGCCCCTTCCAGAGGATGACAATGGCCTTATGATCCTTTCGTCCTGATAGGCCGCCGTTCTCCCTCGCGCGGGTCCCAGAGGACCATCTCCTCGCGGGAAATGCCAGGGCGTTGGCGGTGTTGCGCCCCAGGTGCCTGCCGGGAAGAAAAGATGCTGCGACCGCGCCGAAGGTCTACGAAATGCGCCCCACCGCGTTGGAAGACGTACATTACCGAGTCCGCCGTGGCGCCCGCAGAAACGCCTTCAGGTCCGGTCCGATTTCATGGTGGTGATGGGAATGACGGACTCTGCCGGCTGGTTGGAGGTGAGCCCCGCCAGCCTCGATCTGGACGGCGGGCCATGTCCGCCATCAGACAACCTGGCCGATTAAAAGATAGATCCTTCTGTCTGGCCCCGTGAATGCGCGCCTTTGGCCATGAAGTGTACGCCGCAGAAGACGATGCTCCCGCCTGCTGCCCTGACGCCGCCCGCGAAAGTTCACGTCGAATCGCCCACGAAACTGCCAGCGACAATGTTCGATGCGCCGATAGTGGTGAGCTGGCATTGACAGACTGGCCCATCTGCGTTTTGTGCGCGGACGTGTCGGTTATCCGCGTCCGACAACCCACGTACCGAGGCCAACGCAAACGTTCCAGTTGTACTCATGTTGTTCTCCTCGTAGGGTGCGCACCGCGCACCGACTATCTGCCGACCGGCGCAGCACCCCTCGATACGGCCCGCGGCCTACTCGGGGCACGGCACTTCGCAACTACGCGCGCGCGCCCTTGGCAATCTTTTTCCAAATGGGCACGATCTCCTTGAGTCGATCAATGCCGTAACGGCAGGCGGCAAACCCCTCCTGCCGGTGGCCGGCGCCGACCGCCACGACCACGGCGGCCTCGCCGACCGGAATCACTCCCACGCGATGCACCAGCGCCAGCGCGCGCACGTCCGGGTATTCGTTTTCGATCTCATCCGCCAGGCGCTGCATCTGGACCTGCGCCATGTCTTCATAAACTTCATATTCCAGCGCGTCGATGAGCTCTTCGCCCTCGTACTCCCGCACGCGGCCCACGAAACTGACGACGGCGCCGGTCTCTGTGTCCTGAGCCCAGGCGGAGATCGCCGCTTCGTCCAGCGGCTCGCGCGTCAAGGCCAACTTGCGTCGCACCTCATCCTCCGTAGTTGCGCAGCGCCGTGCCCCGAGTAGGCCGCGGGCCGTATCGAGGGGTGCTGCGCTCGCGGCGGCAAGCTGCCGCACTCCACATCAACCGCCCGACAGGGGCGGCATGAGCGACAGCTCGTCCCCCGACTCGACCGCGCTGTCCAGCGAGAGATACTGGCAGTCGCGCGCCACGAGCAGCGACGGCAGCACGGCGTTCATCTCCGGCCAGCTCTCCGCCAATCGGTTGACGACTTCGCGCACCGTCGCCTCCTCGCGGAGCAGCGGAACCACGACCGTCTCCCGGCCCGCCAGCTCGCAGAGGCTGCTCCAGAGTCGCACCGTCACTTCTCCGCGTACCAGGCCCATCTTACTACCACCGGTCGGGCCGGGATCTCTCGATACGCCCGGAGTACCGGGCTACTCGAGAACACGGCCCTGGGTTGTCGGGCTACTCGAGAACACGGCCCTGGGTTGTCGGCCTGCTCGAGAACACGGCGCTGGTTTGCCGGGTTGCTCGAGAACACGGCGCTGGACTCCCGCCTCAAGCTACCCCCTGAGCCGCGTCCTCGAGTAGGCGTACTCGCCGTATCGAGAGGCGCGGCGGCCCACATCAACCCCCGATCTGCGACATGCCGCGGCCGGGAACGACGAAATCCTCCTCGTTGATGTAATGCCGCTCGGGCTTGCGCGCCATCGCCTCCAGGAATAACCCTTCGATCTCGGGCTCGCCCGCGCCGTTCCGCAGCGCGGCGCGGAAGTCCAACTCGCCGTCGGCCATCAGGCATCCGCGCAGCTTGCCGTCCGCCGTCAGCCGGATGCGGTTGCACAGCTGGCAGAACTCGCGCGACACGGGACTGATCAGCCCCACCATCCCCCGGGCGCCCCGCAGCCGGTAGAGTCGCGCCGGCCCGCGCGTGTCCTGCGGGATGTCCAGCTCCGCGATCTCCTCTTCCCGCGCGATCCGGTCCAGGATTTCCGCCGCCGGGACGACGCGGCCCTCTTGCCAGGCCGCCGTCGGTCCGAACGGCATCGGCTCGATGAAGCGGACCTCGAAGGCATGCGTCCGCGTCAAGCGCGCGAAATCCAGGATTTCATCGTCATTGACGCCGCGTGCCAGGACCACGTTGATCTTCACCTTGGGAAAGGGCAAGCCCGCCGCCTTCTCGATGCCTTCCCACACGCGGGCGAAGAGGTCCCGGCGCGTCATCTGCATGAAGCGCGCGGGCTGCAGCGTATCCAGGCTGATGTTCAGGCTGCAGACGCCGGCGCGGTACAGTTCCTCCACGTGCGGGGCCAGGAGCACGCCGTTGGTGGTCATGGCCAGGGCGGTCACGCCGGGAAGCGCCGCCAACCGCGCGGCGAGCTCGGGCACGCCCGGCCGCACCAGCGGTTCGCCGCCGGTGATGCGAATCTTGCGCAGGCCCAGCCGCGCCCCCACCGCCAATACGCGCGCGATCTCGTCGAAGTTCAACAGGTCCGGCCCGGCGAACCACGGCATCCCCTCCTCGGGCATGCAATACAGGCAGCGCAGGTTGCACCGATCCGTCACCGACACCCGGATATAGGTAATCACACGCCCGAAGCGGTCGACCAGCATGCATCCGTCCTTGATCGTCATACCCGTAGGACAGGAGTGGACCGAGAGCGGCGCTCCGGTCGAGGTGCGACCGGAGCGGGCGGGGTCGGAGCTCCTTTCCAAGCACGGGAGGCGGGGGCGTTTCCACTCCCCACCCTTGCGGTCGTCCGACCATGGAATGTACCGGCAGGTCGAACGACTCGGAGTCTACCCAATTTCTGCCTGAGTCTAAAAGGCCGCTTGACGGCTGTCAAGAAGTACGCGGGATCAAATCTGCGCCAGGTTGTAAACAACCAGGTAGAAAATGAACGTCAAAACGATGGCGATCAGAAGCAGATAGCGATGGTATTTCCAACCGTAGGTCTGATCGACCGGCTCTTCCTGGTCGGGATGGAGTATCTTCTCGTCGTTCATCGGCATCTTTTCCTTCATGGCGCGCATCAATACGAACTCGGGTTTGCGCCCTCTCGACGAAGCATAGCACACCCTTGGGCGGCGCGGCTACTTTGTTTCACGTTGAGTCCCAAGCTCAACGTCGTTGCGGGCGAATAGATGGCACCATTGACGAGGCGCGAAGGGGGCGCTCTCGACCCACCGATAATCCTTCACAAAACTCGGGTTGCGAGCGATCAAGGCGTCGACTTGAAGGTGGTCGAGGGGCTGGAAGGGCTGTCGCTGGCGCACGTAATCATTCATGGAGTTGAGATAAATGAACTCCGGGCGTTGGGAAAGAATGGTCCCCACGTCAAATGAGCCGGGGTCAAAATATAGTGCATGGCCGGGAAGATGCGCCAGACCGCGGTTCATGAGGCCGTAGAGGTCGATGATGGCGAGTCCGCTGTAGTAGGGCAGAGCGCCGGCGTCGCCCAGGGCGATGCGGGCGCCCGGGGGCGCGATGAGACGCAATCGCTTGCCCACGGCGATCGAGGTGCGCTCCAGTCCCTCCCGGTAGCCGTGGGCGTAGCGGCGGGCATAGCTCCACAGCGACTCCTTGCCCGGTAGGGTCTCGCCCAGCCCTCCGTAGACGGCTCCCGCCAGAAGCAGGACCGCGCCCGCCCACGCCAAGGCGCCGCGCCGGCCGTATTCGACCAGGGTCTCCACCCCGGTCTGCCATAAGAGAAAGAGAAACGGCAGCGCGGGCACGAGAAACCGGTGCAAGGCCATCCAGTCCCCGCCGACGTGAATGAAAAGAGGCTCTGAGCGGCGAAGACGGACGCTGCCAGCAGCGCCGACGGCTGCCGCTTCACCGCCGGCCAAAGTCCCACGAGACAGGGAAGAAACACCGCCCACCCGCCTCGCTCGGTCCAGAACTGCGCGTAGCGTTCCAGGCCGCGCGACCATTGCCAGAGAAGCGGCCCGCTCTTGGCGTAGTAGGTGTTAGGGCAGCCATTCGCCGTAGTACGCCAGGCGAAAGAAGGTCTGGGCGGATAAAACCCGATGGGAACCGCCAGCCACAGGATGACGCGGCGACGGTTAGATGAGATGTGGAAGACATCCTTGAAGAAGGAAAAACCGAGTCCCTGAGTAGCGGCCCGTGGGTCACTCGCGTCACATGCGGGCGGCTGCTTCGGGCCGCGTATCGAAGGGCGACTGCCACCGCCCATGTCGCTGGAAGCGGCGCCGACTCGCCAGTGGAAGTCCAGCATCATGGGCGCGCCTATCGCCAGCGCCAGGAGCAGCCCTCGGGCCGCGTCAGGGTCGCCAAACCCGCGGCGGTAGCCGATGTCCAGAACCAGGGCCGGCTCTCGCCCGCGCAACCGTCCGAACGCCGCCAGGATCACGAGCAGGCAGTAAAAGCGTCTCCATGCCCGACACCGCCCACAGCGCCCAGGGCAGACTGGCGGCCAAAAGCAACGCCGCGAAATGCGCCGGCGACCGGCGTCGTAGGAAAAACGTGAGCATCAAGGCCAGGAACGCCGCCACGCATCCCAAACCCTGCGCCGTGGCGATGGTCGGCAGACCCAGCCGATTCGCTCCAGCCAAAATGAGGACCCACAGGAGGTTCGAGTAGCCCTCGACGCGCTCGCCCGGATTGAACACCAGTCCGCGACCCGCCGCCAGGTTTTCCGCGTAGCGAAACGAGATGAAGGCGTCATCGACCAGAAAGCCGAAGAGCCGCGACATGCAGACGAGGGCCGAAACGCCGGCCACGGCAAGCACGGCCCAATCCAGTATCGAGCAGCGATAACGCATAAGTCCACCCTAGCGCGCGGCCATCTCCCCCGCAAGAGACGCGAACTCTGCGCCTCTGCGCGCGTTCGTCCCATAGGTCCCATAGGTCCTATTGGTCTCATTCCTCCTCCCCGCATTGACCGCCCTACCGCGCACGGGTATACTGCGCCCCATCCCATCGTGAGGCGCGGCACGTGGACTACCTGGAGTTGTACGGTCTGTCGGAGGAGCCGTTCGGGCCGGCGCTGTCGGAGCGGTTCTACTTCGAGAGTCCGCAGCACGCCGCCGCCCGCATCCGGCTGACGCACGCCGTGTGCACCATGAAGGGATTGGCCGTGCTGGTGGGTGATCTGGGCACGGGCAAGAGCATGTTGGCGCGGCGACTGCTCTCCGACCTGCCGGAGCACGAGTACCGCGCGGCGCTGGTCGTGTTCGTGCACGCCCACCTGTCGCCCTCGGTCTTTCTCTCGCGCCTGGCGCGTTGCCTGGGCGTGCCGGAGGCAGACAGCGCGGCTCCTCCCGAGGATCTCCTGGACCAACTGCTCATGCACCTCATGGTCGAGCGCGAGGCAGGCCGCCGGGCCGTGGTTCTTCTGGACGAGGCCGGCGTGTTGGCCGACCGGGAGCTGCGCCGGCAGTTCCGTGGGCTGCTTTCACTGGAGCACGACGGCGAGCGGCTGATCACATTCGTCGTGGTCGGTACGCCCGAGCTGGACGACTACCTGCGCGCCGATCCGGCCCTGCTCCAGCGCGTGGCCTGCCGCACCACCCTCTTCGCGCTGGAATCGCAGGGGACGCGGGAGTACATCGAGCACCGCCTGCGGATCGCCGGATGCAACGTAACGCCTTTTCCAGCAGAGACTTGTGAATGTATCCACGGACTCGTTCACGGGATTCCGAGGTTGATTAACAATCTCTGCGACAACCTGCTTTTGGAGGGATGCCTGTCGGGGCGTGCGGTCGTCTCCCCCCAAATGGCCGAGGAAGCGGCGGCGGCTCTGGGGATTCCCGCCCTCTTCCCCGCCTGACGCCGTGGCACGGGCGGGATGCCCATGCGACCACCGGCAGGATGCCCGTGCCACGAGGCGCGGGCTTTCCCGTTGACGCGGGCGGCGCACTGATCTAAACTTATCAGGGCTGTGGAACCAGAGACCTTTGCCTCGAGTCAGGAAGGGGATGGGAAGGTTATGAAGATTTTGGCCGGCATCGTCGTGGTCGTCGCATTGGTACTCTTCGGGGCGCCCGCGCCCGCCCAGGAAGCTGCGACGGAAACGTTCAGCTTCCCCGCGTTCAATTTTCCCACCGACGCGACCGGCGTCCTGGACGCCTCGGAGATGCTCTTTACCACCGTGCCGCAGGGCCTGCTTCTGGCCAACAAGGGCTTCATGGCGTTGCGCAGCCGTCAATTCGACGCCGCCATCGGCTTCTATACCCAGGCCGCCCAGTTGGACCCCAAGTACACCGACATGCTCGAATACACCAAGGGCCTGCGCGACCGCTTCGCGGTTTTCCCCGATGGACCCGTCAACGTGGCGGAGGAGCGACTGCCGTCGCAGTGGGGCGAGGACCATCCGATGGAAATCTGGGCGCGGGTGAAGGTCAAGTTCTGGCTGGGCTGGTTCAAGAGCGTGTTGCCGCGGGACCAGGCGGCGGGCGGCCCGCAAGGCCCGCAGTACATGTATGACATCCCGCAGGACCCCAACCAGATGCGCGTGCCGCCGCCCGTCGGCCCGGCCATTCCCGGCGCGGATGCCCTGCCCGCGACGCAGATTCAAACCGGCCTCTGACCACCTTCCATGACCGAACTCTCCTCCTCCGGCGAGGCGGAGCTCGTCGTGCTCGGCTCGGGTACGTCCCACGGCGTGCCCATGATCGCCTGCGACTGCCCCGTGTGCCGCTCGGACAATCCCAAGAACCAGCGCACCCGCTGCTCGGTCCTCTTGCGCAAGAACGACTTTTATCTGTTGGTAGACACGGCGACCGACTTCCGGCAGCAGGCGCTGCGGGAGAAAATCCCGCGCGTGGACGCGGTACTCTACACGCACTCGCACGCCGACCACGTCTTCGGCCTGGACGACCTGCGGCGCTATAACTACTCGCAGCCGCATCCCATCCCCATCTACAGCCGGCCGGACGTGCTGGAGGACCTGGAGCGCATTTTTTCCTACATCTTCCATCCCGCCCAGGCCGGCGGGGGCGTGCCCCGCATCCGGCTCATTTCCCTGCCGGGTCCGATGCGACTAGGGCCGTTTCACGTCGAGCCGATTCCGGTGTTTCACGGGCAATTGGAGATCAACGCCTACCGCTTCGGCGACTTGGCCTACGTAACGGACGTGTCGCGCATTCCGCCGGCCAGCCTGGAGCGGCTTGCGGGGGTGCGCACGCTGATCCTGGACGCCCTGCGCTACCAGCCGCATCCTACGCACTTCAACCTGGACCAAGCGATCGCGGTCGTGGAACTGCTTAAACCCGAGCGGGCGTACTTCACGCACATTGCGCACAACCTCGACCACGACGCGGTCAACGCGCAGCTGCCGCCGCACATCGAGCTCTCCTACGACGGCCTGCGGCTGGCCTTCAAGCCCGACGGAAACGAGCCAAGGATATGAACGAGAATTCTTCACGCTACGCCGCGCTTCTGACCGAGCAACGGAACCCGGCGAGCGAGAATCTGGATCAGCTTTCCGCGCAGGCGATCGTGGACCTGATCAACGCCGAGGACCGCACGGTCGCCGCGGCGGTGGGACGCGAGCGGGAGCGGATCGCGGCGCTGGCGGCGCTGGCGGAGGCGGCCTTTCGCGCGGGCGGCCGGCTCATCTACGTGGGCGCGGGGACCAGCGGGCGGCTCGGGGTGCTGGACGCCTCCGAGTGCCCGCCCACCTTCAACGCGCCGCCGGGCATGGTCGTGGGCGTGATCGCGGGCGGGCTGCCGGCGCTGCACACGAGCCAGGAGGGCGCCGAGGACCATGCCGAGTCGGGCGTGGCCGAGATGGCCGCGCGTGATGTCAACCCTAAAGACCTGGTCGTCGGCATCGCCGCCAGCGGCGTGACGCCCTTTGTGATCGGCGCGGTCCGCGAGGCGGCCCGGCGCGGCGCGCGCACCGGCTTTGTCACTTGCATCGAGCAACCGCTGGAGATCGACCCGCCCCCCGACGTGGTGGTGCGTGTTTTGGTCGGGCCGGAGATCATTACCGGCAGCACGCGCATGAAGGCCGGTACCGCGACCAAGCTGGTCCTCAACTCGATCACGACCACCGCCATGGTCCGCATCGGCAAGACTTACGGCAACCTGATGGTGGACTTGCAGCGGACCTGCAACAAGCTGGTGGACCGGGCGTTGCGCATTACGATGGCGGTGACGGGACTCCCCGCGGAGGCGGCGGACGAGCTCTTGTCGCGGGCGGGAGGTTCGGTCAAACGCGCCATCGTGATGCACAAGGCGGGCGTGGACGCCCAAGAGGCCGACCGGCGCCTCGCCGAGGCGGGCGGCTTCGTGCGCCGCGCCGTCGGCAAGTGACGCCGCACGGGCGAGGGTGGGATGCAGGGGAGGTCGCCGCCCGCATTGCAGTCAAGCCAATCTCTGCTTGACCCTTGATACGGCGAGTCTGTATCACGAACCCACGTAGTGGAGGCGACACGAACATGGCCGCGCCGCTGAGAAAACCGTAATACATCGTGGATGCAAGCGGGCGCAAGTCGGCGGTCGTTCTACCCATCTAGGATTATGAGCGCCTTCTGGACGCCTGGGAGGATCAGAACGACGTGGCCGAGACTGACGGGGCCACGCGTACTGCGGGGGGCTTTATGACCGCCGACGAACTTCGCCGAAGACTGCTCGAGCATTCGTGAACGGCGGTTACGAAGTCTACGTCGACGAGCGCGTGGTCGAAGTCTTGTGCCGGCTTACCTGCCACGACCGCGATGCTGCGTCTCGCGCCATTTGGGATCTTGGCGATGATCCGCGTCCTCCAGGATCGGTCAAACTCAAGGGCCGAGCCTATTGGAGAATCCGCATTGGCCGCTACCGCCCGGGTGCCACCCTTTAGTACTCTCAAGGGTGGGCGTGAATCCGCCCGACCCTTGAGCGCATATTCCACACGCCCCGTCCCGTCCCTTTCGGGTTTACTCTGCGGGTAAGGCCCATTACGATCTCGGCCATGAGAATCCAGTCCGCCGAGTTTATCATCAGCGCGGCGTCGCCGGCGCAGTTTCCCACGACGGGTCTGGTGGAGGTCGCCTTCGCCGGGCGCTCCAATGTGGGCAAGAGCAGCCTGCTCAACGACCTGGTGGGCAAGCGGGGTCTGGCGCGCACCAGCAACACGCCGGGCCGCACGCAACTCATCAACTTCTTTCTCATCAATGAGTCGTTCTACTTCGTGGACCTGCCCGGTTACGGATATGCCAAGGCGCCCAAGGAGCTGCGACAGTCGTGGGGAAGGCTGATCGAGACGTATCTGCGGAGTCGAGGACAACTGCGCCTCTTGGTCCTTTTGATCGACTGCCGGCACGCGCTGTCGCCGCTGGACCGGGCGATGTGGGAATGGATCGTGGCGGCGGGCGCGCCGCATCAACTGGTACTCACCAAGACGGACAAGCTGTCCCGGAGCGAGCTGGTGCAACAACGGCGCGCGCTGGCGGCGGCGCTGGGCGTGCCGCCGGAGGTTTTGATCGCCTACTCGACGTTGAAAAAAGAGGGCCGCGCCGAACTCCTGGCGGCGATCGCGGCGCGGCTGTAGAGAGCGTTTACTCCGTCTCCAACACGATCACGAATGGTAGCTGCGAGAATTCGACCGACTCCTGCATGAATTCCCTGTACCCCGGCGCCTTCGCCCACAGGCTCCAATATCGGAATTGCAGGGGTCGCGTGACGATTGTCCCATCCTCTCCCGTGACGTGGTAGAATTTCGCCTTTCCCCCCCGCGACTCGCTGGCAATCTCCACCTTGGCGCCGGCGACCGGGCGCCCCGCCCTGTCCGTCACGGTGATGGCGGCGCTCGCCGCTTCGGGTAATTGTTCCAGTTCCACAGGATGCACCGGCGAGGCCTTTACCGAAGTGATGGTCAGGTCCACGCCGAGAAGTACGTCGCCCTCGGCGACGGTCAACCTCTTCAACAGATGATTGTGTTCATCATAGAGCTCGATTTCTCCGGCAGGAAGTTGGTTGAACACGTACTGGCCGCCGGGCGTGGATGGTCGGGCCGTGCGCAACGGTCGTTTACGGCCGTCCCGAATGGTAAACGCCCAGACAAGAGCGTCGAGGCTGTTGCCGTCGGCGTCGCGCAGGGTGCCTTCTATGCGCGCCCCGCGGCGCACGGTAATGACGACCCCTTCCCGAGCTTCGCCCGGCTCAAGGGTGAGGAACTGCGGGAGGCTGTTGAGTTGACCCTCCAATCTGTCGTCCCCTTCAACTACGGCCGCAAAGTCCAGGCGCTCTCCCGACGGCACTCCTTCAAAGTGGAACTCACCTTCGGCGTCGGCGACCGTCTCGGCGCGATAAGGCGGGGGGCCCGGGCGCGGTCGCCCCCACAAGGATACCCTGACTCTCTCGGAAAAAGGCCGGCCGGCCCCGTCCACCACTCGTCCGGCGACCCTTCCCAGCTCGGCGTCATCGTAGGGCGGTTCAACCTGCACCACCAACTCGGCATCCGCGGGTCCTTCGATCCAATACTGCTGTTTGAATCCAGCAGGATCGAAGCGCAGGTGGTTGTGCGGCGCCGCCTCGGGATCGACGTATCGCAGGCGAACTTCCAGCGTGCCGGAAGGAACATCGGGAACGGTGAAGCGGCCCTCGACATCGGTGCGAACGCCCGTCGGAAACGAGACCGGACGTCCATTCTGGAAAAAGTCCAGCCACGCGCCCGCGACCGCTCGGCCCCGCCCATCCACAACGCGTCCGGCGACCGTCAGTACCGAAGGAAGCTGCAAGACGTAATCGTTGATCTCCCGTCGTTGGGAAATCTCCACCCTCGGTGTCTCCAGGAGAGGGGATGAGAGACGATACACGCCGTCGGGGAGATTCTCGAAGGCGAAGGTCCCACTGGCAGGCGTGCCCGCGTGCCAGCGGATCGGAAAGGAGCCGGGAGAGGTGTGTTCCCGAAACAGGTTCAGAGGCACGAACCGCACCGGCTCGCCGGTCGCGGAAATCACGCGACCGCGCAGAGCCCCGCCGCGCGAGAGCGCCAGCGCAAAGTGCATCCCGTCACTGGCATAGGCTACGGGAGCGGACAACTGCGGAACATGCGAGGCGGCGACCACCAGGAACTGGTAAGATTCCACCTTCTCGGCGGACGGAATGTAAAAGCGGGTCCTCTCCACGCGCCCCGACTCATCGGTGATGCCGTGCGGCTGGCTGAAATCCATGTACGGTATCTGTACGTGGAAACCCTCTCGATTCCCGTACACCTGGGCGCCGGCAACTGGCTCGCCGCTCTCCGCGTCCGTCACTTCACAGGAAAAGACCGGCAACACGCCGAGGTAGAAGTCCTTTTGAAAGGGGCCGGGATACTTGATTTCCACGTCAAACGTTGACGGACTTGAATACGCCGGATGTTCCACGTAGACGTACCAGGCGCCGGGAAAGAAGCAAATGTCGGTAAACGACCCGTCGGCGAGGGTGGTTGCACTGCGGGGAGACGCAGGATCGTCGCCGAACCCCGCGATGAGAGGCAGCCGTACGCTGAGCGTCACTTCGGCGCTGGGGACGGGGAGGTTGGTGCGCGCCTCCAGCACGCGCCCTTGGACGGTGACGGGCGGTCCGAGGCGAATGTTGCGCTCGACCGGTTTCATTCGCTGCACCTGCACGTTGATCGCGGGTTCCGTCATGCCCAGCTGCTTTGGGCCGTGGACGGCGATAATGCTGTACGGGCCTTCCTCCTGCGGCGGGAAAGCGTAGCTCCCATCGGCGTTGGTACAGACTGCGCCTGGCATCAGGTCTCGCCGCGCGTGATCCAGCAGTGCCACCGAAGCGCCCTCTACCGGCGCGCCCGCCAGGTCCAGCACGCGCCCGCGCACCAGGCCGCCGCGCCGCACCCGCAGCACGTGATCCGTGCGACCCGCTTCCACCGGGATGCGCGCGTTGGGATAGTCAGGGGACAACAGCACGAGCACGTACTTGCCCGAGCGCGGTAGATCGAGAAAAAGAAACCGCCCCTGCGCGTCCGTCTCTCCCACGGCCTCCGCGTAACGTTGAATCATTGTGAATCGAAATCCGAGGTCGGTCGACACGTAAGGGTAGAGCACGAGCGACGCATCGGCCACCGGCTGCGAGGTCAACTCTGAAAGGATGCGTCCCCCCAGGCTGATACCCGTCTTGGGGCGCTCCAAGCCCGGAAGGTCATTTGCGCGTTCACCCCGGCCGGCAGGGTCAGCGCGACCATCCAAACAAACAGGAATTCTCATCCATCGCAACCGACGCATCATCCCACCTCCACAACATGGACACCGTCGGTCTGGAGCAAAACGAAGTTTACCTCCATGACTTGCGCCGGGTCAACAGTTTCCATCGTGCCGGGGACCGTCGGGAGTACATCGGAGTCCAGGCTTCAGCCTGTCGGGAGCGCGAACTACAGTCTGTATTCCGCCATCCGGACTGCAAACGGCGCGCGCATCCCCCAGGTCCCGTCCAGGGACTACGGCGCTTTCAGCATCTGCTGTTCCATCCCCATGTACACCTTGTGTTCCGGGACCGCGTCGTAGGCGAAGTTCAGGTTTTCGATGGTCTTTCCCCGTTCCGCCGTAACCGTCGTCAGATAGGCGCCGCTCCAGTCGAAGAGCAGCAACTCGCCCGCCGGCAACTGTGTGAACACGTAGCTGCCGTCGGAGGCCATGTGCCGGCTGCGGGCGACGAATCGCAGGCCCTTGTCGGTTCGCTGCATGGCGATGATGTCCACGATCCTGCCGAGAGGTTTTCCCTGTCGATCGGTCGCGCAACCCCTTATGGTGGCGCCGATGTCCATGACCATCACGATGTCCTCGCGCGACTCGCCCGCCGCCAGCATGAACCGGGGCGTCATGCAGGAAAGGCCCGGATCGTCATCGCCATACGTGCCCGTGGTCATGGTCATGATCTCGTACGAGCCGGGGCTGATGTTGACAAAGCGAAAGCGCCCGCCCAGGTCCGTGCGAACGTCGGGAGCCGCAGGCTGTCCCCCTCGTCCTTCGTTGCGAAACAGGCGGACTCGGACGTTGTCCCCCCACGGTTTGCCTTGGGCGTCCTGCACGACTCCCGCAATCACGCCGGCGCCCGCTTCCGTGGAAGACTCGAAGCGAAGCAAGATACCAAGTACGTCCCGGTCGCGCACGTGCACCTGGGCTTGCGCCACGCCGGCGGGAAGCCCCAGGCGTTCCCAGTCTCCCTTGACCTGTCCTTCCGGGCGCACGATCGCCGTGTAGGCGCCGGGCGGTATGCCGTGAAACACCGCCACGCCGCGCGGATCCGTCGGCATCGTGCGCGGCTTTTCGAAAAGGTCCTGCGGCTGGATTTCCCCCTCCTTCAAAAGCTCAACCATTAGGCCCTGCACGGCGGTCCGGTTGGGCATGACGACCGCGCAGGAGACCTTGAAACCGGGGGTAGACGTTTCAGGCCCGGCCGCCGGGGGCGTCGCGCCGGCCGGGTGCGCGGGAGGCGGGGGAGTTAGCGGAATCCGCCGGCCGCCCACTTCCACGACCGGTCCGAACGTGCCCAGCTGCGCGCGGGCGTTGGGCACGCCCGGCGTGAGCGCCATCTCGATGGGGGGATCATCGGGCGTCACGAAGGCGTCAAGGCGAGGCGGTGGAAGGCAGAGACGATAACGAATTGATACGCCACATCGCCCTCCCTGCCAGGCGCCAGCGCCGCGTTGGTAAAAGCGTCCCTGAGCGTCCGTCTCGGTGAAACGACCGAAGAGGATCTCATTCACGCGCCCGTCACGTTGACGCGCGCCCCAGAGGAAGACCCGACGTAGGCAACGGTTCGCCGGTCGAGGGCGTCCCGAACCAGGCCGGAAAAGTGTGCGACGGCTGCAGGAGAACTTCGTTCCACCGGGCCGGGCGGAACGGCGGTGAAGGGCGCTCCTGACGCCTGTCCGTCGGGACGTAACCGTCCCTCGTCGCCTCCACCTTCCACTCGCCCGCCGCCAATTGCAGCACGTGCTCCCCGCTCGTCTGGTAGACTCTCTGCCAATAGTGGCCTTCAATCATCGGCTCGCGGAAACCAGGAGACCCGGGGACCATCGGACCCGCGACGCTCACCCGTACTCCCGGGATCGGCTGGCCGGTGCTGGCGTCAGTCACGACTCCCCGCACCAGCGTGTCCGCGACCGGTCCGCCTCCCAGCTCGAGCACCACCCGCCCGCCCAGCGAGGCCGCCTTGAGCGCCGTGACAGGCTCCAGATGCACCGCCGTCGCCGACGTGACCGCTACCTCGACGGCGCGGGTGAACACCAGGTCCGTGGTCAAGAGCTCTAGCCAGTAGTCTCCCGGCGGGACTTGCGCGATGTGGAATCGTCCCGCCGCGTCCGTGGTCGTGGAGGCGACGCGAATCCAGGGCAGGGCCAACTGAAGCGGCACGCCCGCCAGCGGCGCGCCCAGAGGGTCGGTCAGCGCGCCGTGTACCTCGCCCCAGACTGACGCAACCGCCGAGTCCTGCGGCGACGCCGATGCGCATGGAACCATGCCGGCAGCGGCCGTGACGAAAACGAAAACAAGGGGCGAAATGCGATCACACATCACGGGAACCTCCCTTGATGACATCATGCAACAACGCGGTGGAATGGTAAGATATAGTCTGCGCGAGTACCGCTCCCCCGTCAATCCGATTCATGGTGATTTCACATTGAAGTCCAGCCTTCAGCCCTTCCACCGGACAGGCTAAAGTCTGGACTCCGGAGCGCGTTCTCTCTCACCGCCGGTGCAGGTCGCCAGCGCGTCCGCCAGGTCGAGGAACTCCTGGACCGAGAGCGTTTCGGCGCGGCGGGTCGGCTCGATGCCCGCCGCGCCACAGGCTGACAGGAGCGCCTCGCGCGTCCAGGCCGCCCCCCCGCCCGCGGAAACGGGCATCGACTTCAGCATCTTGCGCCGCTCGGCGAACGCTGAGGCGACCAGGCGCCTGAACGCGCCCTCATCTTTGGCCGGGCGCCGCCGCTCCGGCGTCCAGACCACGAACGCGCTGTCCACCTCGGGCACGGGAAAAAAGTTGCGGCGCGAAACCCGCAGCGCCAGCTTCGGTTCGCCCCAATACTGGCACATCACGGAGAGCCGCCCGTAATCCTTGCCGCCCGGCGGCGCTACCATGCGCAGCGCCACTTCCTCCTGCAGCATCAACCCCATGCGCGCAATCCGCTCCCCCTCCTCCAGGAGATGAAACAAGAGCTTCGACGAAGCGTAATACGGCAGATTGCCGGCGACGCAAAAGCGCGGGCTTTCCGGTACCAGCGAGCCCAGAGAAACCGCCAGCGCGTCCGCGCAATGTACCGACAGCTCCCCGAAAAGATCACGCGACTCGACCAGGTGCTGGGCCAGCACGCGATCCAACTCGACCGCGACCACACGATAACCGGCCGACAAGAGCGCGTGCGTGAGATGGCCCAGCCCCGGGCCGATTTCGATCACGGGCAAATCGCGGGGCAACTGCGCCAAATGCACCAGGCGCTCCAGCGTGGGTTGCGAGTAGAGAAAGTGCTGCCCCAGCGCTTTGCGCGGGGGATGGCCCAACTTGGCCAGGAGGCGCCGAACGGCAAAACGCGAATACAGAATAGGTTCCATAAACCGGCTACCAGAAAGAACAATAGCAGAAAAAAAGTCAGGATGCAAGGATGCAAAAGCTCGAATGGATATTAAAATATCACGTATAAGTCCAGTACAGATTACTCATGATTACAGAAAAATGGGATATTATCCCACCGCTTGCCCCAAGAGGCGGTATTCTAATATAAAATACTGTATATACTAATTTTATGCACTACCTTCACCCTCCCGACGGGCTTAAGCCTGCGCCATGCCGTGCCGATAATTATGCAAAAATCGTTCAATAGGTGTATAATTCTCTTGACAAGTGGGTGAAAGTGGCAGATAGTCCCACGTCATCCCAAAGCGCAAGCCGCTTTTCCAATGCGGTTCGGTGGGCCATGTCGGGCCAGGTGGCCGTCTGTGCCAGCCTGAACCCTATCCACCGTTAGCCATGCTGAGGAGCAAGCGCCCATGGGCTTTATCGAGGAACGGTCGAGCTTTTACCTGGGCCGCGAATATGATCCGCGCGCGAACAAGCTCGATGACACGATTGTCTATTACGATTCGCACGATCTGACGACGCACGCCGTCGTCGTCGGCATGACGGGCAGCGGCAAGACCGGCCTCTGCCTCAACATGCTGGAGGAGGCCATCCTCGATGACCTGCCCGCCATCGTCATTGATCCCAAAGGCGATATCACCAACCTGCTGCTGACCTTCCCGGACTTCAAGCCAGAAGATTTTATGCCCTGGATACCACATGACCAGGTGCGGCGCGCCAACATGCCCGCCGAGGCCTACGCCGCCCAGGTGGCGCAGCAGTGGCGCGATGGCCTGGAGGGCTGGCACATCGTGCCGGATCGCCTCAAATGGATGAAGCTGGCGACGCAGATCAGCATTTACACGCCGGGCAGCGATGCCGGCCGCCGCTCCACCCATCCTGGTGCTGTCGCCGGAATCGCCGCAGGGGCGGCTGGCAGGCCCGGCCCTCAAACAGCGGCTTTCCGAGCTGCGCCGGTCCGGCTGCCGCGGCGTGGTGGTCAATCTGGAAGACGTCCGCGACGTGGACCTGGTGGCCATCGGCTGGCTCGTGGAAGAGAGCCGGTGCTTTCGCCGCCAGGCGGGGCGCCTGGTGATCGTCGAGATGGCCGAACATCTCAGGGAACAATGCGCCCGCGTGGGCGCCCTCTCGGGACTCGAACTCTTCTCGTCCCAGGAGGAGGCGCTCGGGGCGCTCGCCGGTGGATAGCGTCTTGCACCTGCCGGTGATGCTCCGGGAGGTGCTGCAATTTCTGGCTCCCCGTCCGGGGACGGTGGTCGTGGACGCCACCATTGGGTACGGGGGCCATGCCGTGGAAATCGCGAAATGCCTGGGCAGGACCGGATTTCTGTTGGGACTGGACCAGGACCCGGACGCGGTCGCGGCCGCGCGGGACAGGTTGGCGGGGACGGGGGTTGCGCACGCCATCGTAGCCGCGGCGTTCAGCCGCGTCGCCGAGGTTCTGTCCGAACTGGGGCTGCCGGCCCCGGACGGCATTTTCTGGGACCTGGGCGTCTCCTCTCCTCAACTGGACCGCGCCGAACGCGGATTCAGTTTCCTTCGCGCCGGGCCTCTGGACATGCGCATGAACCCCGCGACCCCGACCACCGCCGCGGACTTGGTCAACCGACTGCCGCAGGCCGAGTTGCAGGCGCTCTTTTCGCGGTACGGGGAGGAGCGGTTTTCGAGGCGGATCGCGCGCCGGATCGTGGAGCGACGGGACCAGCGACGCTTCACCGACACCCTGGATCTGGCGGAAGTGATCCGTGGCGCAGTTCCGGGAGGACGCAAGGCCCGCATCCATCCGGCCACGCGCGTGTTTCAGGCGTTGCGCATCGCCGTCAACCGCGAATTGGAGGAGCTGGAAGCGGGCCTGCCCGCCGGCCTGGCGGCGCTGGCGCCCGGCGGACGCGCGGTCGGGCTGGCCTATCCCTCGCTGGAAGACCGCATCGTCACAGAGGCGGTCCGGCAGGGACGCAAGGCTGAGGCGGGGGGTTTGGAGATTCTGACGCCCAAACCGGTGCGGCCCGGCCGGCAGGAAGCGCACCAGAATCCCCGCGCGCGCAGCGCGCGCTTGCGCGCGGCCAGGAAACGCTGATCCGGGCAAGAAGGTCGCTCACATGGTCAGGAAAAGCCGCAAGCGCCACGCCCCGGACGCCCCCCCCGAACCGATTCGCTGGGGCTGGGTCTACGTCTGGCTGCTCCTGGTCTTCGCCGGCATCCTCCTGGCGACTACCCAGAGCGTCGAGCGCAAGGGACTGGCCATGAGCTTGGACGGACTGATCGAAAAGAAACTCTCCCTGCTCAATACGCTGGCGGAGCTGCAGGTGAAATACCAGGAGAAGCAGACGTTTTCGGCCATGAGCCGGATGGTGGACGAGTTGCACCTGGAACTGGGCCCCAGCGCGATTCCGCCCGTGCGCCTGGGAGCCGCCGACCGGGTGTGGGAGGCGACGCCATGATCGAGAAAGAACGCCCCTATGCGCGTCTCTATCTCGTCTTCATGGTCCTTGCGCTGAGCTTCGGCGCGGTCGTGGCCAAATTGGCCATCCTGCAACTGACCCGCACCGAGAAGGGCCTGCGCGCCTATACCTCCCTGCATTCCACCGACGTGCATCTGACGCCCGTGCGCGGCGAAATCTACGACCGGCGGGGGCTCCCGCTGGCGGTCAATCGTCCCGAGACCATCCTGATCGCCGAACCGTTCAATATCAAAAACCGCCCCGAGGTGGCCGCGCAGCTGGCCCCCATCCTGAAGCGTCCGGCGGGCGAATTATTGGCGCTGATGAACGATCCCCGCTATCGCATGTATTGCCGCCTGGCCAAAGGGCTGGACTGGAAGACGATTCAAGAAGTGATGGAGCTGCGGCTGGCGGGCCTGCGGCCCGAGGAGCATCCGCAGCGCGCCTATCCGCAGGGCAGCCTGGCCGGCAGCGTGGTCGGCTTCATCTCCGAAGGCACCGGCGTGGGGGGCCTGGAGCGCAGCTACGACCGCACCCTGCGCGGCCTGCCGACTACCCAGAAGGTCACCGCCGTCAATCAGAAGCTGCGCATGCCCGACGTGGACTACTCCAGCGTCGCGGGTCTGCGCGGCGCCGATCTGGTCTTGACCCTGGACGGGTATCTGCAGCACGTGGTCGAAGAGGAGCTGGCCGCGGGCGTGGCCGAGTTTTCCGCCACTTCGGGAACCGCCATTCTCATGGACCCCCACAACGGGCAGGTGCTGGCGATGGCGCAGTATCCCCCTTTCGATCCCAATCGGCCCGCCGCCGCGCCCGACAAGAACCTGTGCGTCTCGGACATGTTCGAGCCGGGCTCGGTGATGAAGCCCTTCACCTTCGCCATGGCCTTCGAGGCGGGGGTGCTGTCCGAGTCGGACGTGATCGACTGCGAAAACGGCCGCTGGCGCTACTCGGGGCCCAAGGTCATCACCGACATGCATCCCAAGGGGCGGATCACGGCGGCGGAGGTGCTCTCGGAGTCGATCAACATCGGCACGGCCAAGATCAGCGCGCTGCTTATGCCGCAAGGCAAGGACGAGTACGCGCTGCGGGACTTTCTCTTCAAGGCGGGCTTCGGGCGTCCCACCGGCTGTGGGCTGCCGGGAGAGTCGGGCGGCGCCCTGCGCCATGAGTGGTGGCCCATCGACCGGGCGACCGTGAGTTACGGCCACGGCATCTCGGTAACGGCCATGCAATTGGCCTCGCGCTTCGCCGCCTTCGGCAACGACGGATTGATCCCGCAACCGCATCTCGTGTTGGGGCGGCGCAGTCCGCTGACCGGCGATTTCTTCCCCGAGGAGCTGCCGCCGCCGGTTCGACTGGTGTCGCCGGAGACGGCCCGGCGGGTCCTGGCCCTGCTCCACAAGGTGACGCTGGACGGAACCGGCAAGGACCTGAAACTGCCCGGCTATCGCTTCGCCGGCAAGACCGGCACCGCCCTGATTCCCGACCTGCGCAACGGCGGCTACCTGGAAGGCCAGTACATCGGCAGCTTCGTGGGTTTCGCGCCCTATCCCGAGCCGAGGTTCGTGCTCCTGGTTTCGCTGGACCGGCCGGTCCTCCACTACAAACACACGGGCAAGCGGAACTGGGCGACCGGCGGCAAGACGGCGGGGCCGGTGTGGACGCGCATGGCGGAGCGGATTCTCCACTACCTGGGCGTGCCGCCCGATCCGGCTCTCTTGGCCGCAGATGTGCAGTTGGCGCGGAGGTCCTCGTGAGGCTGGACGACCTGCTGCTGGATCTGGCCCCCGCCGGCACGCCCCTTCCCGAGGGCAAGGTGCGCGGGCTGTGCTACGACTCGCGCAAGCTGTCCCCCGGCGATCTTTTCGTGGCGATTCGTGGCGAGCACACCGACGGCCACCGGTACCTGGCCGAGGCTGCCGACAAAGGCGCCGTCGCCGCCCTGGTCGAAGAGAAGACCGATGCCAACCTGCCGCAGATCGTGGTGGGCAACACCCTTGCCGTGCTCTCCACCGTGGCGGCCCGCTTTTACGGCCATCCCTCGCGCCATCTCACCGTGGTCGGCGTGACCGGCAGCAACGGCAAAACCACCAGTTGCTATCTGCTGGAGTCCATCGGCGCGGCCACGGGGGAGTCCGTCGGGGTGCTTGGAACCATCGAGTATCGCTGGGCGGGCCAGAGGAAGAAGGCCGTGCACACCACGCCCATGGCGCTCGAGCTGCAGCAGATGCTGGCGCAGATGAGAAAAGACGGCGTGCAGATGGTCGCCATGGAGGCCTCCTCGCACGCGCTGGCCCTGCATCGCCTGGATGACGTCGAGTTCACCGGCGCGCTCTTCACCAACCTGTCCCCCGAGCATCTGGATTTTCACAAGGACATGGACAACTACGGTCGCACCAAGCTGCGGCTGTTTACGGAGCTCTTGCGGCCGGATGGAGTGGCCGTCGTCAACGGGGACGATGCCTGGGGCCGGACCATCGCCGAGGCGCTGCCGCAGCGGGAGTGTTTTGTCTACGGGCGGAAGGACGCGGACCTGTTTCCCGGGCCGGTCAAGATGAGCCGGGAGGGGCTGGTGTTCCAGTTCAACGCGCCCGACGGCAGCATCACGCTGGAAAGTCGGCTCCTGGGCACCCACAACCTCTACAACATCCTGGGCGCGGCGGGCATGGCTTGGGCGCTGGGCTATCCGCTGGAGGCGATTGCGGAGGGCGTGGCCGCGCTGGAGACCGTGCCCGGCCGCCTGGAACGCGTCGACGCCGGTCAGGACTTCCTGGCCGTGGTTGATTACGCCCACACCCCCGACGGCCTCCTGCAAGTGCTGGAGACGCTCTCGGGCCTCCCGCACAAGCGCATCATCACCGTCATGGGCTGCGGCGGCGACCGTGACCGCACCAAGCGCCCCAAAATGGGCGCCATCGCCTTGCGACTCTCCCAGGTGACCATCGTCACCTCGGACAATCCCAGAAGCGAAGACCCGTTGGCGATCATCGATGAAATCGTGGCCGGCATGAGCGCCGGAGAAAAGGGGAAGGATTATCATGTGGTTCCGGAAAGAGAAGACGCCATACGTCAGGCTGTCGGACTGGCAGAAGCTGGTGATATCGTCCTCGTCGCCGGCAAGGGCCATGAAACGACCCAGACCATCGGCGCAAACGTTCTGCCCTTCGACGATCGAGAAGTACTTGGCCGAGCACTGCGAGAAGCACGATGAGGGCCGTGAGCCTGGGCGAGCTTGAGCGCGCGACGGGCGGCCGGCTGGGGTACGGAAGGCCCGAGACGACCATCGCGTCGATCTCCACGGACAGCCGCACGCTGGCGCCGGGGGAACTGTACTGGGCGTTGGTGGGCGAGAAGTTCGACGGGCACGCCTTTCTTTCCTCAGCGGTGAGCGCGGGCGCGGGAGCCTGCGTGGTATCCCGCGACCACTGCCCCCCGGGCCTGGCCGCCGAACCCCGCCTGCCCGTGCTGCTCGTCCCCGACACGCTCACCGCTCTCGGCGACTTCGCCCACGCCTATCGCAAACAGTTCCATCCCCGCGTGGTCGGCATTACCGGCAGCGTGGGCAAGACTTCGACCAAGGACATGCTGGCCGAGATCGCGCGCGTGAAGTACCGCACGCTGGCCAGCCGGGCCAATTACAACAACCTGATCGGCCTGCCCAAGACGCTCTTCGACCTGGACGAGAGCGTCCAGGCGCTGATCCTGGAGATGGGCGCGGACCGGCCGGGCGAAATCCGCCGCCTGGTCGAGATCGCCGAGCCGCACATCGGCGTGATTACCGCCATCTCGGAGACGCATCTCTATCGCCTGCGGGACCTGGACGGGGTCGCGCGCGAGAAGGGGGAGCTTTTTGCGG
Source organism: bacterium (assembly GCA_015075175.1). GTDB lineage: Bacteria > Hinthialibacterota > Hinthialibacteria > H5-UNCL2 > H5-UNCL2 > H5-UNCL2. The sequence continues at coordinate 142,122 of JABTUV010000010.1, read as the reverse complement.
GCCTGTGCGGCGACGCTCCGCTGGCGATTGCGCCTTTCGACCTGGCGCGGCTGGAGAAGCTGGCGCCGCGCGCGCGCGGCCGGCTGCTTTTGGTCGGAGACCGCGACGGCCTGCATCTGGAGGACCTGCGCCTCAACTCGGAAGGCTGTGCCAGCGGAACCGTGGTGGATGAAGACGCCCGCCGCTATCCGCTCGAGCTTTCGGTTCCCGGGCTGCACCAGGCCAACAACGCGCTCCTGGCGCTGGCCGCCGGGCGCGCTCTGGGTGTACCGCTGCCGGAGGGCGCGGCGGCTCTTCGCAACTATCGCGGCTTCTGGGGCCGCCTGCGCCCACGCAAAGTGGGCGATTACACTATTCTCGAAGACGTCTACAACTCCAACCCGCAGTCGCTTTACGCCGCGCTGGACCTGCTGGTCCACATGCCCGCGGGCCGCCGCATCGCGGTGCTGGGCGACATGCTGGACCTGGGCGAGCACAGCGCCCTCTTGCACGAACAATGCGGGGCGCGCCTGGCCGCGCTGCCGATTGATCTCGTTTTCACCTTCGGAGACGCCAGCCGCCTCTTTCTGAGCTCGTCCCAGCGCGCCGGCCGCGACGTCTCGCGCGACCGCCATTTTGAAGACGTCAACCAGCTGATCGCCGCCCTCAAGCAGGTCCTCGGCGCCGACGATCTGGCCCTCGTGAAGGGCTCGCGCGGCATGAAGATGGAACGGATCGTGGAGGCGCTCTGCGCATGATCGACCTGATCTTCGGCCCCTTCCTCAACCTGCTGCATTACGTCAACTTCCGCGCGCCCATGGCCGCGGTGACGGCGGGCCTCTTCGGCATTCTCCTGGGTCCCCTGTTCATCCACACCCTGGTACGGCTCAGGATGGGCCAGCCCATCCGCGGCGCTGGCATTCCCTCGCTTTACGAGAAACACAAGGGCAAGCAGGGCACGCCGACCATGGGCGGACTCTTGATTCTGGCCTCGCTGCTCTTCTCTCTTCTCCTGTGGGGCGATCTGGGCAACCGCCACGTGTGGTTGGCGATCCTCGTGACCACCGCGCTGGGCGCGGTCGGCGCCGTCGACGACTTCGCCAAGCTGCGCGGCCGCAGCCATCGCGGACTGTCCGCGCGACAGAAACTGGCCTGGCAGGGCGGCATCGGACTTTTTACCGGCCTCTGGATCTATTTCTTCCTGGGAACCGAACACAACGCCGAGCTGGCGCTGCCCTTCTTCAAGCACGCCGTCATTCCGCTGGGCGTTCTCTACATCCTATTCGCGATCATCGTCATCGTCGGCTCCTCCAACGCCGTCAATCTGACCGACGGCCTGGACGGCCTGGCCATCGGCTGCGTGATCGCCACGCTGGTGCCCTTCACCATCCTGGCGTACCTGGTGGGCCGGCCGGACTTCACGCGCTATCTGTTGATCTGGCACGTTCCCGGCGCGCAGGAGCTGGCGGTCTTCGGCATGGCGCTCCTCGGCGCCGGCATGGCCTTCCTCTGGTACAACGCGCATCCCGCCCAGGTCTTCATGGGCGACACCGGCTCGCTGGCTCTCGGCGGCGCCCTGGGCGTGATGGCCCTCTGCCTCAAGCAGGAGGTTCTCCTGGTCTTGATCGGCGGCATCTTCGTGATCGAGGCGCTCTCGGTGATCCTGCAAGTGGCCAGCTACAAGCTGCGCGGAGGCAGGCGCATTTTTCGCATGACCCCACTGCATCATCACTTCGAGCAGTTGGGCTGGCCGGAGGCGCGCATTGTGATTCGCTTTTGGATCGTCGCCACCATCCTGGGGATGCTGGGACTGGCGACGTTAAAGGTCCGGTAGCCGTAGTTGCGCAGTGTGCTGCGCCGAACCGCGCAGCACCCTCTTGAGTGCAAAAGGGGGGCGCCCGGTGGGTCTTGGGGGTGGCACGGGTCTCCAGACCCGTGATGCCGTTGCAGAGAAAGAAGAGGGGTGGGTCCATCAGATCACAGGTCTGGAGACCTGTGCCACCCCAAGTGATGGTCAAGGGGTACTGGCAGTGATGCCGTTGGTCGAGAGGGGCAAGGGGCGCATTCTCGTGCTCGGGATGGGGATTTCCGGCATGGCGGCGGCGCGCCTGTTGGCCGAGCACGGCTACAGCATCGAGATGTTCGACACCGCGCCCAGCGAGAAGTTGTCGCGGGCCATCGATGAAGCCGAGCGGCTGGGCGCCGTCCTCCATCTCAACCGCGAACCCGACCTCTCCCGCATCGACGAGGCCGTCATCAGCCCCGGCTTTCCCCCCAACGCCTTTCCCGCGCCCCCGCTGCGACAAAAGGGCGTCCCCATCATCTCCGAGATCGAACTGGCCTGCCGATTCGCCCACGGTCCGGTGGTGGGCGTGACCGGAACCAACGGCAAGTCCACCGTGACCACGCTGACCGAGCACTTTCTCCTGGCGGCGGGGATCGCGGCGCGGGCCGCCGGCAACCTGGGCACGCCCTGGGCCGACCTTGTGGGCCGCGCCAACTCGACCGACTTCATCTCCGTGCTGGAACTCTCCAGCTTCCAGTTGGAGGAGATCGTCCAGTTTCGCCCCGACGCGGCGGCCTTCCTCAATCTCGCCCCCGACCACCTGGATCGCTATGCGAGCGTGGAGGAATACGGGCGGGCCAAGTGGAACATGTGCCGGAACCAGATCGAAACGGACCTGCTGGTGGTTCCGCCGGAATTGTGGGAGGAGGCGGGCGTGCGCAGCCGGGCGACGCGCATGTGCGTCGCCCTCGCCGACCACGGTCGGCCGGGCGCCTTTGTGAGCCAGGGAGCGGTCGTGATACGCGACCTGGACGGCAAGGAAACGCGCCTCGCCTGCCCCACGCTGGAAAAAAAGTTTCCCTTTCAGATCACCAATGGCCTCTTTTCACTGCTCCTGGCGCAGCGCATGGGCGCCGATCCGGCCCGCGTGCTGGCCGGCTGGGAGGACTTCAGCGAACTGGCCCACCGCATCGAGTTGGTGCGGGAAGTCGGTGGGGTTCTTTATTTCAACGACAGCAAGGCGACCAACGTGCACGCGACCGCCTCCGCGCTGGCCAACATCCCCGGTCCGATCATCTGGCTGGCGGGCGGCAGCGACAAGCGCGAGTCGTTTGCGCCCCTCTCCGAGTGCATGGGCGCGGTGAAAGTCGCCATCCTCTACGGCGCCACCCGCCAGGCCATCGCCGAGGCGGTGCGGACGCACGTCGACACGCGCCTGGTCGAAACCCTGGAGCAAGCCGTCGCGCTGGCCGCCTCGCTGGCCCGCCCGGGCGACCGCGTGCTCCTCTCGCCCGCCTCGGCCAGCTACGATCAATTCAGGAACTTCGCGGTCCGCGGCAACACCTTCAAGAAACTGGTGGGGGACCTGCCATGAACCGCGAGATGCGCTTTCTGGGTCCCGCTCTGGTCATCCTCACCATGGGCCTCGTCTCCTTCGGCCTGATCATGGTCTTTTCCGCGGGCGCCTTCATCAGCTTCGATCCCGACAAGGGCGGCATCACGCTGTGGCATTTCTCGCGCCAGCTCTTGTTCGTGGGCATCGGGATGCTGGCAATGCTGTTTTTCGCCAACTATGATTACGCGCGGCTGGCGCAGTGGGGCCGGCCCATGCTCTTCGTCGTCATCATCCTGCTCCTCCTGGTCCTCTATTCGCCCTGGGGCGTGGGCGTGCGCGGCGGTCGTCGCTGGCTGGACCTCGGACCCCTGCCCAACCTGCAACCCTCCGAGTTCCTCAAACTGGCCGTCATCATCTACCTGGCGGAACGCTGGTCCAACCGCCAGGAGGAGCTGCGCCGCTTCTTCTCCGGCGTGCTGCCCAACATGCTGCTCGTGGGCCTGGCCATCGGCCTCGTCCTCGTCGAGCCGCACAAAAGCGCCACCCTGATTCTGGGGGCGCTGGTGGGCGCCATCTGGTTCATCGCCGGCGGGCGCATGTTGCATCTGTTCGTGACCGGCGCGGTGTTTTTGGCCGCGATGGGGTTCGTGATCGCCAACAGCAAGTACGGCATGGAGCGCATCACCGGCTTTCTCAATCAGGAGGAGACGGCCAGCGGGGCGGGCTGGCACGCCACCCAGGCGCAGGTCGCGCTGGCGCGCGGCGGCCTTTCCGGCCAGGGATTGGGCGAGGGCCTCCACAAGGTCCGCTACATCCCCGACCCGCACACCGACTACATCTTCGCGGTTGTGGGCGAGGAACTGGGGTTCCTGGCCACGGGCGGGTTGGCGCTGGTGTTTCTGGCATTCACGTGGCTGGGCGTGCGCACCGCGCCAAGGCGCCGGATCGCCTCGGCTATCTCCTGGCGGCGGGCGCCACGGTGCTCCTGGCCGTGCAGGCGCTCCTGCACATGAGCGTGGTCGCCAACCTCCTGCCCGGAACCGGCGTGCCCCTGCCGTTCATCTCGTATGGAGGCAACAGCATCATCGTGACGCTGTGCGCGGTGGGGCTGATCGTGAACGTGTCGCGGTCGGCGGTGCCCGTGCCGGTGTCGCCGCGGCGTGGGGCGCGCGCGCACCGGGCGGCGTGAGCGGGAAGGAATGAAGCTTGAGCGGGCGGAGGCGGCGCATCGTGATCGCGGCCGGCGGAACCGGCGGCCATCTCTTTCCTGCCCTTGCGGTCGCGGAAGAGATTGCGCGCCGGGGCGTCGCGGAGGTGCGTTTCTTCTGCCGAAATGAGGCGCGCGAGTTGGACCGCTTGGCCCACGCCGGCCTGCCCGCCGTGGGACTGCCGATGCGGGGACTGGCGCGCAGGCCCGGCCTGTCGTGGGGCAGGACCGCCTGGGGCGCGCTCCGAAGCGTGCTCCGGGCCCGACGGGAACTGAGGAGCTTTCGACCGGAGTTGATCGTGGGCATGGGCAGCTACATCTCGTTTCCGGCGCTCTGGAACGCGCGGCGCATGGGCGTCCCCTACGCTGTGCACGAGCAGAACGCCTGGCCGGGCGCGGTCAACCGGCGCTACGGCGCGGGCGCGGTCGAGGTGTGGTGCGCGGACATGCAGGCGGCGCGCGTGATGGGCTGGAAAAACGCCGTGCACACCGGCTATCCGCTGCGCCTTCCGCCGCACGACGAGTTACGGCGCGAGCCGCCGCCCTGGCCGCTCGTGCCGGGCCTGCCCCTGCTGCTCGTGTATGGCGGCAGCCAGGGCAGCCTCTGCCTCAACCGCCTCATGGCCGAGGTGCTGCCGAAGCTGCGCCGGCGGGCGCGCTTCAACGCGGTGATCCAGACGGGCGAGCGAGGCTACGCCGCCATGGCGCCGCAGCTGGCGGGGGAAGGCACGTGGGTCGTGCCCTTCATCGAGGCGATGGACCGCGCGCTGGCCCACGCCGACCTGATCGTATCGCGCGCGGGCGCCGGCACGCTGGCGGAGATCACCGCCTGGGGGCGCGCCGCGCTGCTGGTCCCGCTGGCCATCGCCGCCGGCGACCATCAGGCCAAGAACGCCCGCGCGCTCGTGGACGCCGGCGCCGCCGTCATGCGCCGCGAGCATGAACTGGACGCCGGCGAGATCGTGGAGTGGCTGGCCCGGATGCTCTCGGACCCGTCGCGGCGCGCCGAAATGGCGGATAGAAGCCGCGCCCTCGGAGTCGTGCATCGCAACGCGGCCCGCATGGTGGCGGATCGCATTCAACATCTCCTGGAAAGGACAAAGCACCATGAGCCTGGTCATGCCGGACACCTGGGCGGGAATTGAGGGACCCATGCCGCCGCCCATCCCGGGACATCGCGTGCATTTCATCGGCGTCGGCGGCATCGGCATGAGCGCCTTGGCGCACGTGTTGTGCTTTCACAACTACGCCGTCTCCGGCTCAGACCTGGTGGAAAACCGGCTGACCGCGCAACTGGCGCGGCTGGGCGCGCGCATCTACCTCGGTCACGCCGCCTCCCACGTGGACGCCGCCGACCTCGTGGTGGTCTCCTCGGCGGTTCGGCTGGACAACGTCGAGTACCTGCGCGCCCTGGAGCGCGGCCTGCCCATCTGGCATCGCGCGCGCGTGCTGGGCGCCTTGTTGGCCGGCCATCGCGCCGTCGTCGTCGCCGGTACCCACGGCAAGACCACCACCACCTCCATGCTGGCCACGCTGGCCCACCAGGCGGGCATGGACCCCACCCTCATCATCGGCGGCGAGCTGCCCGAACTGGGCGGCAACGCCCGCGTGGGCAAGAGCAACCTGATCATCGCCGAGGGCGACGAGAGCGACGGCTCCCTGGTCGAACTCTCGGCGACCTACGCCCTCATCAACAGCATCGACATGGACCATTTGGACTATTTCCACGACTTGTCCGAGATCGAGGCGTTGTTCGAGCGGTTCGCGCGGGGCGTGCATCCCAGCGGCGAGGTCTGGATCAGCGCCGACTGGGAGGGTTGCCGGAGACTGGCGGAGAAACGGCCGCATCCCGAGGTGCGGCTATACGGCCTTCATGCCAGCGCGGAGCTGACGGCCGAGGGCGTCGAGCTCTTGCCCGGCGGCAGCCGCTTCACGCTGGTCGAACACGGCTCGCCGCGGTGCGAGCTGCAACTGTCGGTACCCGGAATGCACAACGTGCACAACGCGCTGGGCGCGGCGGGCGTTGCGCGCGCGCTGGGACTCTCCTGGCCGGAGATCGCGGCGGCCTGGCCGCCTTGCCGGCGTGGGCCGCCGCTTCGAGTTCGTCGGGCGGGCCGCCGGCGTGCGCGTCCTCGACGACTACGCGCATCATCCCGCGGAAATCCTGGCCACCCTGCGCGCGCTCTCCGGCGCTACCACCGGGCGCAAGATCGGCGTTTTCCAGCCGCATCGCTACACCCGCACCCAGGCGCTGTTCGCCGAATTCGGAGCGGCCTTTCCCGTGCTGGATCATCTCTTCCTGACGGAGATTTACAGCGCGGGCGAGCCGCCGATTCCGGGCGTAACCGGCGAGGCGCTGGCGGAAGAGGTGCGACGCCATCGCTCCAACGTCGAGTACGCGCCCGACTGGCAGGCTCTGCCGGACATCCTGGCCGACTTCTGCCGGCCGGGCGATACCGTGATTACGCTGGGGGCGGGTTCGGTGAGTCGCATCGGGCCGCAGCTCTTGTCGATTCTGCGCCGGCGGGAGGGTACGGCATGAGTCCGCGCCGCCGCGCCGACGTCGAGCCGCAGAAGGAGAGCCGCCTCTTCGCGCTGGCGCTCTCCCTCCTGCGCGTCGCCGTGTCCGTCGCCGCCCTGGCCGCGCTGGGCCTGATCGGACTGGACGGCTATCGCTACCTGACGACCTCCGAGCGCTTCGCCATCAAGGAGGTGCGCGTAGCGGGTTGTGACGAAGCGCGCGCCGCGGAAGTCCGAAGGCAGGCGCGCGTCGAAGTGGGAAGCAACGTCTGGTCCGTGTCCGCCTCGCGCATGGCCGAGCGCATCCGCCGCATCCCCTGGGTGAAAGAGGCGCAGGTGCAGAAAGTCCTGCCCGCCCGTGTCCACATCACCGTCGTGGAGCGCATTCCGGTCGCGCGCATGGAGCATCCCCAGCAGGGTTGGGTAGGCATGGATGCCGCAGGCATTCTGATTCCCCTGCGCCCAGCCGAAGTGGCGGACCTGCCCGTGCTTGAGGGGCTGGACCAGGGCGTCTTCCGCTTCGGGACGCGGGTCGGGCCGGAGTGCGGAGAGGAACTCTTGGCGCTCCTGTCGCGGCTCCACGAGGAAGGGCCGGCGGCGCGCGCGCGCTTCCCCCTCCTGTCGGTCGAGTCCGACGGCGACGTGGTCTTCCGCGAGCTCTCGTTCGCGGGCGAAATCCGACTGGGGCGCGAGGACCTTGTGCGGCGCTGGCGGCTCCTCTCCGAGAAGCTGCCGGCCATGCTGGCGCTCTCGCCGCACTACCAGTACATCGACATGCGTTTTCCGGGGCAGGGCATCGTGGCCCGTCCCCAGGATTATCAACCCCTGCGCTGGTTGGAGCTGGCGCGGCGGACCGCGCCGCCCGGCGACCGGCCGGCCTGGCGAACCGAAATGGCGGAGAGCGGGCGATGAAACCGACCGATCTGCTTCTGGGCCTGGACATCGGCACCACCAAGGTCTGCGCCGTGATCGCGCGCGTCAAGAACAACGACGAGCTGGAGGTCGTCGGCGTCGGCATCCATCCCAGCGAGGGACTCTCCGGCGGCGCCGTGGTGGACATGGAAGTGACCACGCGCTCCATCAGGAACGCGGTCGCCAAGGCGCAGAACCTGGCCGGCGTCGAGGTCCATTCGGCCTGGGTCGGCATGGCGGGAAGCTACATCGAGAGCTACAACACGACCGGCTCGACCGCGGTGTTGAGCCGGGGGCGGGGAGTCACGCGCGAGGACGTGCGCCGCGCCGAGTCCAACGCCATCGACCGCGTGCTGCCCAAGGATTACGAGATCATCCACCGCCTGCCGCGCCGTTTCCGCGTAGACGACAATCCCGACATCATGGACCCCCTGGGCATGGTGGGCGGGCTTCTGGAGGTGGACCTGCACGTGGTCGCGGGCCGCACCACCGCGCTGCGCAACCTGGAGCGCAGCGTCAACCGCGCCGGCCTTCTGCTCAACGAGCTGGTGCTGGAGCCGCTGGCCTCGGGCGCCGCCGTGCTCTCCGAGGCCGAAAAATGGGCCGGCGTCGCGGTCGTCGACATCGGCGGCGGCACCAGCGACCTGGTGGTCTTCCGCGAGGGCAAGGTCATGCACTCGGACGTGGTCCTCATCGGCGGCGACCTTATCACCAAGGACGTGGCCCACTGCTTCGGCACCCCCTTCGAAAACGCCGAGCAGCTCAAGATTCAATACGGCTGCGCGCGCGAGGCCAGCGTGGACCCCAACGAGCCGGTGCCGGTGGTGCGCTTCCGCAACCGCGCCCCGGTGATGATCAAGCGCCGCCATCTGGCGTGGGTGATCGAGGCGCGGGTTTCGCAAATTCTGGAGCAGGTGGAAAAGAGCCTGGCGCGCGAGGAGCTGCTGGGCAAACTGCCCGCCGGCCTCGTCATCACCGGCGGGACCGCGCTCCTGGACGGCATGCGCGAGAAATGCGCCGAGGCGCTGCGCTGCGAAGTCCAGATCGGCTTCCCCGCTTCCGTCACCGGCTTCCGCGAGGTGGTCTCCAGTCCCGTTTATGCCACCGCCGTCGGGCTTCTGCATTACGGGCTGGAACAGACGCGCAGCCTGGAGGGCCAGCGCGAGGCGTGGCCCATCGCCGGCCTCAAGCGCGTCTGGAGCTGGGCGCGCGAGGTCTTTTGAACCGGAACACGCAAGACACGGATCGATACATGAATCATTCAGTTCAGGGGAGGAGAGCATCATGATCGAATTGGTGGAAATGGTGGAGAAGCGGCCGCGCATCATCGTGGCGGGAGTCGGCGGCGCGGGGACCAACGCCGTCAACAGCATGATGGAGCAGCAGCTGGCGGGCGTCGAGTACGTGGTCATCAATACCGACGCGCAGGCCCTGGCCATGTCCAAGTGTCCGCGCACTCTGCACATCGGAAAGGGGGTGACCAAGGGCCTGGGCACGGGGGCCAACCCGCTTTTGGGTGAGCAGGCGGCCAACGAGGACCGCGAGCTCATCGCCGAAGCGCTGGAGGGCGCCGATCTCGTCTTCGTCACCGCCGGCCTGGGCGGCGGCACCGGTACCGGCGCCTCGCCGGTGGTCGTGGATATCGCCAAGGACCTCTCCGCGCTCACCGTCGCCATCGTCACCAAGCCCTTCGACTTCGAAGGCTCGGTGCGGCGCCATCATGCCGAGCACGGCCAGGAGGAACTGCGCAGCCGCGTGGATACGCTCATCACCATCCCCAACCAGCGTCTCCTGAAGATCGTGGATGAGCGCACCAGCATGAAGGAGGCCTTCCGCGTCAGCGACCAGGTGCTCATGCAATGCGTGCAGAGCATCTCGGACCTGATCACGCAGCCGGGCCTCATCAACCTGGACTTCGCCGACATCAAGGCCATCATGGACAGCACCGGCGGCGCGGTCATGGGGGTGGGCTTCGGCAAAGGCGAGGGGCGCGCCATGACCGCCTTCCAGCAGGCCAGCAGCAGTCCCCTGATGGAAGAAGTCGTGATCGAGGGCGCCAAGGGCATCCTCATCAACATCACCGGCGGCCCCGACCTCACACTCCTGGAGGTCAGCAACGCCATCGAGGAGAACATCACCAAGAAGGCGGATCCGGACGCCAACATCATCTTCGGCATGGTGATCAACGAGGACATGAAGAGCGAGATGAAGGTGACCATCCTGGCGACGGGCTTCCGCAGCCAGCAGCGGCGGGTGGAGAAACCGGCGGCGGCGGCCACGGCCGAGTCGCCCGCCCCGGCCGCGCCGCGCCGCCCCAGCCGCGACGAGGAGATCAACTTCAAGACCCCCGCCTACCTCTCGCGCGAGCGGCCGTTCCCAGACTTCCTGGTCGAGTCGCCCGGCGGCAAGGGGACCAAGTCGCCTTTCGCCGATATTCCCAACGTGGAGGAGACTTCGCTTCCCTCCATCTTCGGCCCGCTGGGTGACTGATGCGGTGACTGACGGGGTGGTAGAGGCGCAGCACGCTGCGCAACTACGGCGTGCTGGGCGACTGATGCGGGAGTTCACAGGGTGGCACAGGCATTCCTGCCTGTGTGTCGCGTGGATGGGAAGTGAGAGGAAGTGTCAGGGCAGGATTAGGACGAGAACACAAACTCCAGACAGCAACCCCCGCTGAACGCCCTTCCCAAGGGAAAGTTTCAGCGAAACGGATGGGCCCCCTCTCCCTTGGGGGCCATTTTTTTGAAAAACCGTAACGCCGGCATCCTGCCGGCTTGCGTGGGGGGCGTCCCGCCCCCACGCTTCGACGGCTCGGCGAAACCCGCCCCATCGGTGCGCGGCGGTGCGCGGCGGTGCGCGGTGCGCACCCTACAGGCCCACCACCGCATCCACCACTTGCGTCAGCGCCAACAGCGCCTTGTCGCGATCGACCGGCTCGAACCACTCCTCGGGCGTGTGCACCATGCCGCCGCGGCCGCCCCGCCACAAGGCGACGGCCGGCACGCCCAGACTCATGGGAACGTTGGCGTCCGTACTGCTGTAACAGCACGTCGGTTGGTAGCCCAATTCGCGCAGCGCCGACAGCGCCGCCACCACCAGCGGATGGTCGACCGGCGTCTTGCCCGTGGGACGCTCGCCGATCATGGTCGCCGTCAGGCGCGCGGGCGGCGAGTCGGCGGGCTGGCGCAGGAGATTGTGGCGTCGCACCGCGCTCTCCAGCCGCACCATCACCTCGCGCTCCAGGCCCAGGAGCGCCTCCATCTCCGTGCAGCGCAGGTCCAGCTCCAACCGCGCCTCCTTGGGCACGGCGTTGACCGTGGTCCCGCCGGAGATCACACCCACGCAGTCCATGCGGCGCGGCTCGCCCGAAAGATCGATGTCGTTCCAGTCGGCAATCGCGCCGGCCAGCACGTTGATGGGATTGACGCGCCCGAAATCGCCCCACGAGTGGCCGCCGGGACCCTCGACCACGATCTCCCAGCGGCGGCTTCCCACGCCGCAGTGCACCACGTTGGGCGAACCGTGATCCACGGCGATGAAGCCGTCGATTCCGTTCGCAAAGGGACTGTGGGCGAAGAAATGGCGCGTGCCCAGGAGATTGCCGCGTCCTTCCTCGCCCACCGGAAAGAAAAAGACCAGCCGCCCGCGCGGCGCCAGCCCCAGCGCGCGCAGCGCCTCCGCCAACGCCAACAGCGCCGCCACGCCGCCCGAGTTGTCCCCCACCCCCGCGCCCACCAACCGCTCCCCTTCCTCCCGCCCGCGAAAACTGGTCCCGGGCGTAAACGCCGTGTCCAGGTGCGCGCACAAGACCAGCGTGGGCGACTCGCCCCCGCCCGCCGCGACCCCGTAAACGTTGGAGACCTCATCAACCGTGACGTCCAAAAGTCCCAGCGCCCGCAGCCGCTGCCCGATCCACGCCGCCTTGGCGACCTCGTGGCCGGTAGGCGAGGGAATCTCGTTGATGCGAATCTGCTCCTGGCGGATGCGGGATTCATCGTCCAAAAAGAAGCGCGCCAGGCGCTCGCGGGTTTCGGCCTGCAAGGCGTCCTCCTCTCCGGGTAGAGGTACCGGGTAGCACAGGTCGCCGGACCTGTGGACTACCCGGGGTGCAGATGCGGTTTTTCTCACTTGGCGGCGCACCTGTCATTTCGACCGCAGATGTCAATGCGACCGCACCTGTCATTTCGACCGCAGGGAGAAATCTTCTACCTCGCACTCGACCCGCGGTAACGGCGGAACGATTTCTCCCTGCGGTCGAAATGACAGCTACTGCTGCACCCGGCCGCCCCAACGGGCTTGCGGCGCGCCGACTTTCAGGATAGCGTGGCCGTGCCTGCCTGTTAAGGAGAAAAAGCCGTGGCCGTCAACCTGGAACGCCTGGAGCAGCTTTTCTACGAGAAATTTGCGGGAACGCCGGAGCTGATCGCCCGCGCGCCCGGACGCGTCAACCTGATCGGTGAACACACCGACTACAACCAGGGCTACGTGCTGCCGGTCGCGCTCGGATTCGACCTCGCGCTGGCCGCCCGCGCCCGCGCCGACCACGCCCTCCGCCTCTTCTCGGTGCAATACGACGATTGGGTGGAACTCTCGCTGGACCATCTTGGGGAAGGCAAGTCGGCCGGTTGGGCGCGCTACGTCGCCGGCATCTTCGACCAGTTCCTCTCCCGCGGGCTGCCCGTCTCCGGCATCGACGCGGTGGTTTCGGGCGACGTTCCGCTGGGGGCGGGCCTCTCCAGCTCCGCCGCGCTCGGCTGCGCCACCACGCTCGCCCTCGCCGCCCTCTTCGACGTCGATCTCTCCCGGCCCGACATGGCCCGGCTCTGCCTGGACTCCGAAATCAACTACGTCGGCCTCTCCTGCGGCATCATGGACCAGTTCATCTCCATGTGCGGCAAGGCGGGTCATGCGCTCTTTCTGGATTGCCGTGACGACTCGTATGAGCTGATTCCGTTTCCCGCCGAGCCGTTGCTTATCGCCGTCAGCAACACGCTGGCCAAGCGCGGACTCACCGAGAGCGCGTACAACCAGCGGGTCGCCGAATGCCGCCAGGGCGAGCGGCTCCTGTCGCAGCTGCTGGGTCGGAGCATCCGCTCGCTGCGCGATGTGACGTGGGAGGAGTTCGTCTCGGTCCAGGCGAGCATGCCGGAGACGGTGGGACGGCGCTGCCGCCACGTCATCTCCGAGAATGCGCGCACGTTGCGCTCGGTCGAGGCCTTCCGGTGCGGCGACCTGGCCGCCTTCGGGCGCGAGATGGACGCCAGCCACGCCAGCCTGCGCGACGACTACGCGGTCAGTTGCCGCGAGCTGGACGAGCTGGTCGAGCTGGCGCACGAAGTACCTGGAGTGCTGGGCTCGCGCATGACCGGCGGCGGTTTCGGCGGTTGCACCGTGAGCCTCTTGCATCCTCAAGCGGAGGCTCACTTTCGCGCGCATCTGACGGAGGGCTACCGGCAGGCGTTCGGGCGCGCGCCGGAGATTTACGTCTGCACCCCCAGCGACGGGGCCAGCGTCCACCGCGCCGGCTAGCCCGGCGGTGCGCCGCCTTGCTACGTCGGCCACATTTTGCCGGGCATCCTGACGCCGTAGTTGCGCAGCGTGCTGCGCCTGCGCCCGACTTTCCCGACCAGGCATTTCCGGGCCGCAGTAGTACCAGAAGGGGCCGTTGCGTCTCCCCCCTTAACAAGGGCGGCTGGGGGGATACTCCGCACCCGCAGGTTCCCTGCCCTGCCGCGTGTCGTTCCGCGTTGGCTATTCTCAAGCCAACGAGTTCGCGCTATACTTAAACATCATGGCGTGAGGAGCCGTCGCCGTGGGCCGTCCTGCCTGCCTCATTCTACTCTGGTCCGCCGGCCTGCTCGGCTGGGGCGCGACGTATTACGTAGACGACGCCGGCGGCAACGACGCCGCCGGCGGCCTCTCACCCTCCACGGCCTGGAAGTCGATTGCGCGCGTGCACGCCGGCTCGTACCAGCCGGGCGACTTCGTCCTGTTCCGGCGCGGCGGCGTCTGGCGCGAGGAACTCTCCAACAATACCGGGCTCGCGCTCGTGACTCACGGCGCCTACGGGACCGGCCCCGACCCCATGATCCTGGGCAGCCAGTCGCGCCACGCCGCCTTTTTTTCCCCCGTGGCGGGAACCGTCTACGCCGTCTCGCACAGCGATCCCGGCGGCATCCTGGCCTCGCTCAACCAGCCCGGCGACCACGGCGTGTGGTGGATCGAGGAGTCGGGGGCGGTCACCAGCCTCGTGCGGGGCGCGAGCGGTTCGCCCGCTCCCGGCCGGTGGAGCTACGACGGCGCCACCCTCTACGTCAACGTCGGCGGCCTCCCTTCCGGCGCGTTTGAAATCTGCGCGCGCAGCAAGTGCGTCGAGGTCTGGACCGGCACGCGCTTCCAGAACCTCGCCTTTCGCTACGGATTGGACGGCAACTTCAACCTGGGCTGCAGCGACTTCCGCTTCGACGCCTGCGAGTTCGCCTACAACGCCGACAACGGCATCGAGACCGGCAGCAACGGCTCGGTCGGCCCGGGCTACTTCTCCCGCTGCCGCATCCACCACAACGGCCGCGACGGCGTCTACCATCATTACACCTCGGTGACCGGCTTCATGCATCTGGATTACTGCCTGATTCACGACAACGGCGGCCACGGCGTCCTGGAGGAGACCTCGACCAACGTCGAGTACGCCGCCAACCTGCTGCGCCATTGCACCATCTCGGGCAACGGCGGCTGGGGCGTCTGGGCGGACGTGGTGGGCTTGGCGCTGTATCTGAAGGTCTATAACTGCATCTCCGTCGGCAACGCCTCGGGCGAGTTGGCCGCGGTCGATGAGGCGGGCATGTTCATCCTGTCGGCCTCCAACTGCGTGGGACCGGCGGGCCGCTACGGGGGCAAGTGGGCCCAGAGCGCCTATCACACCAGCGATCTGGCGGTGGATCCGCTCTTTTTGGACGCCAGTTACACGTCGATTTCGGGAGTCTGGCGCGTGGTCGACGCGCGGCTGTCGCCGCAGTCGCCCTGCATCGACGCGGCCTCGGCGACCGAACTGGATCGCGACCTCGGGGGCCGCGGCGTTCCCTTCGGGATCGCGCCGGACATCGGTTGTTTCGAGTTCGCGCCGGCCGCCCTGCCCCACGACGGCCTGGACGCCGCCCTCGACGCCGACGCGGTGCAACTAGTCTCCGACGCCACGACCGGCCTGGCGCTTTGGGTGCGACAACTGGCCGAGAGCCTCTATCTCGCCGTCCTGGACTCCTCCCGCATCATCGCCTCGACCGACGTCGTCTATCTCGCCTTCGCGCGGCAGGGCGTGGAGTACCGCTTCACTTTGCCCGACAATCCCGCGACCAATCCCGACTACGCCACGCTTTCGGAGAGCGCCGTCGCCTGCGTCAAGCCCTGGGACGGCCTGGGGGAAGGCGGCGGCTATCTGCGTTTCAACTACGACGATTCGCCTACCAGCGAGTTCATCGGCGACGCGACAGGTCTTTTGGGCGCGTCGCGGACGACCGGCGTGATCGAGCTCTTGGTGGACCGGACGCTCTCGCATCTCTCCACTTCCTCCACCTTCGTATGGGTCGTCGTGGTCAGTCCGGACGCGCCGTCCGAGATCAAGGCGTCGCTGCCGCGCGAGGGCGCGCCCGCGGATCATCGCGTCAATCATCTGGCGGAACTCTTGCGCGTGGATGGGATGGTGGTGCAGTCGGCGATTGGACACTGGCGCGCGATGCGCTGAGAGAACAGCCGGAGTTCAAACTTCAGTTTGTCTTCAATTGTTGGAGTTCAAACTTCAGTTTGTCTTCAGTTGTTGGAGTACAAACTTCAGTTTGTGACTTGCAGGCTGAAGCCTGAACTCCGCCGGAGGTCGTTCCGCCTCACGCGGTAATCACGCGGCGTTCAGCCAGGCGGCGGGCGGCGGCGGAGAGGCTGTCGTCCTCACGGATGGCCGCGAAGGCGCCGCCGGCGATGCGCGTCTCGCGGTCCAATGCCTGCTGCAGCGCCGTCAACCGCGACAGGTAGCCCTGCACGGTCGGAACGTCCAGCGCCCTGGCGAGCGCCTCGCCGCTTTCCGCGTCCTCCAGTCGCGCCGACCCGAGCGCGGGCGGCTCCGCCTCGAACGCGGAAGAACCTGGATGAGGACCAGCCGGTCGGCGGCGGCGAAGGCGTGCACGAGGCGCGCGGGATCGGCGGGAAAAGAAAGTCCGAAACAAACACCTTGATGCCGGGCTTGCGGGCGAGGGCGCGGAGGAGCCGGGGCAGCGGGTCCACGCAGCGGCGCGCGGGCAGGCCCCACGCCTCGCGCGCGGACGAGAGCGGCAGGAGATCGTCCCCACCGCCCAGCTTCGCACCTGCGCGGACAGCCGCATCGCCAACTGCTCCACCAGGTAGGCCATGTCCACCCCGCGCGCCGCCTTCGCCGGCGACGCCGCCATCGATCGGAGGCGTCGATCACGATCTCCACGGTGGGACAGATTTCTTCGCGATAGAGTTTGACCGAGAGCCGGTCGGTGCGAGCGAAGGCCCTCCAGTCGATGTGGCGGAGGTCGTCGCCCAGCGTATAGTCCTTGCGATCCTGGAACTCGATGGAGCTGCCGGCGCGGCGGCCGGCGGACTCGCCCATGCGTGCCGCCCGCTGCCGCTCCGGCAGTACCAACTGGTAGTGCGAAGCCAGCGCCTCGACCGCCCGCGCGTTGGGGTAAACGTTCGAGGTTACGCTCATGGTTGCATCAACGCCGTGTCAAGAGACATTGGAGCGCGGCGTCGCCCTTCGATACGCGGCCCGGAGAAGGCCATCGCACGTTGCGGCAACCTGCAGCGGGCCGCTCCTCAGGGACTCGGATTCTTCTTTCATCGTAATCTCCACGCGTATCGCCGCGTCATTCTTTCTTCTCCACCGCCGCCAGCGGTTCGGAGGAGAGGCCGTCGGGTTGCGGGGCAGGGGTCGCCGCGGCGGGCGTGGCGTGGTTGCGCGCGCGCGTCTCCTCCAGCGCGCGATGCCAGAGCATCGCCCAGCACAGCCCCAGTCCCACGACCCCCAGCAACATGCGCACGGCGGGCAGGATGAAATACAGCCGCGAGGCCGCATCGTGGCCCACGGCGGCGGCGGAGATGGGCGAGGCCAGCGCGCCCAGGACCACGGAGACCGGTTCGGCGCCCGGCATCTCCAAGGGACTCTCTGCGGCGATGACGTAGAAAATGGTCGCCAATAGTCCCGCGCCGACCCACCAGACGACCACGAGGGCGCGCAGTTTGCGCGGGTTGCGGCGAAACGCGGGCGCCAGGTAAAAAAGAGCGGCCGGCGCCGCCAGGAAATACGGCGCCTGCAGCGGGTAGGAAAAGACGCGGATGGCGTCCTCCATCCTGCCGCCCGAGCCGATGTCCACGAGGCCGCTGGTAAGCAGCACGAGACAGGCGACCGCAACCAGCCACAAGCCGACCATGGTCCGCAGGGTGCCAAAGGCGTTGGGTGCAAACTGCGTATGCGCCGCAGGCGCAAAGGGCCGCCGCGCGCGCGCCCGCCGGTCCTCCGCCATCACCGGCGAGCGCGTGCGATGATAGTACCCGCTGATGCCCAGTAGCAGGAGGATGATGTAGAGCGAGAACGCCATCACCGTCAGCGTGTCGAAGTCCGGGT
This sequence comes from bacterium, assembly GCA_015075175.1. Classification (GTDB taxonomy): domain Bacteria; phylum Hinthialibacterota; class Hinthialibacteria; order H5-UNCL2; family H5-UNCL2; genus H5-UNCL2. The sequence continues at coordinate 124,526 of JABTUV010000010.1, read as the reverse complement.
CCATCACGAAGTCCCAGCCCAGAAACGCCGTCCAGGAGAGCGTCAGCGTGGCCACCAGCAGCTTGACCGGCATCTCGTGCGTATCGGTGCTCGGCGCAATTGCGTTGCAGGCGAGATAAAAGAGCAGGAGGCACCCCTGCGCGTAGAACACGAGGAAGGTCGCCAGTCCCATCCACGCGCTCCCCTCCAGCGCGACCAGCTGCTTGATGAAGGACCCCCATCCCGAGAACAGCGTTCCGCCGCCGAAGGCGAAAAACGCGAACACGCCGAAAAAGAGCTGGCCCAGCACGTACAGCAGGACCAGTCCCAGGATCACGCGCCCCACGACGCCCATCGAGCGCATCTTGGCGCTCACCGCCGCCAGAATGGTCGCAAGAAACACCGGTACCACCGCCACGAGCGAAACGAGGACCGCCATCACGATGTCGTAGAAGTCGATTCCACCCAGGAGGAAGGCGAAGAACATGAAGGGTACCACGCAGGAGAAGCCGAAGAGAAACTGCGCCAGCAGCGACCAGGTCTTGCCCAGGATCATGCGCTCCAGCGACATGCCGGAGAGCTCGTAGAGCTCGAAGGTGCGGGTGAAAAACTCGCGCGCGGAAAGGCCGTAACCCTGAAAGAGGATGACGAGGGTGAAAAGCAGGAGTCCTCCCCAAAGCAGCCCGAACAGGACCGGCCCGCCCTTGCCCGACTCGATGGGCAGGAGCGTGATGAACGCCGAAGCCGCCCAGGCAAGGCACAGGAGCAGGATGAACAGGCCCAGAAAGGTCTGGTTGCGCAGCCATTGCGTGAGGTCTTTGTAAAACATCGCGTTGTCGCGAAAAATCGAGACTACCCTCATCACCGCTCCATCTCCCAATCTTATTCGTAATCTTGATCGTAATCCTAATCGTGCTCGTAATCGTTCAAACCGAGAATTCGCCCTGAGTTATCTGAATAAACACCTCCTCCATGGTGATCGTCTGAGGCCGGAACTCGACGACGGGCAGACCCGCATTGAGAATCTGCGCAGCAGCGCCGGCACGCCCGGCCCGGCGTCATACTGAGCTGAGCGTGCCGTTTTCATGCGGCGCCACGTGGTGGATGCCGACGCGCTCCAGGAGGAACCGCTCCAGCACGGGCGCGGCCTCCGGCGACAAGAGGCGCACAAGAATCTCCTGGGCGTTGCAGAGGCCCCGGGCAATCTCCTCGAAGCTGCCGAATCGCACCTGCCGCCCGTGGTCGATGATGAGAAGATGATCGCAGATTTCCGACAGCTCCGTCAGGATGTGCGAGCTGATGAAGATGGTCTTGCCCATGCGGGCCAGTTCTTTCACGAGATAGCGCAGTTCGACGCGGGCGCGGGGGTCCAGGCCGGCCGCCGGCTCGTCCAGGACCAGGAGCAGCGGATCGTTGATGAGCGCGCGGCCCAGGTTGAGCCGCTGCCGCATGCCCTTGGAGAGCGTCTCCACCGTCTTGGCGGGAATCCGGTCCAACCCGGTGAACTCCATGATCTGATCCACGCGGCGACTGCGGCCCGCCGCCGGTAGCTCGTAGGCGCGCGCGTAGAACTCCAGATAGTCGCGCACCGTCAGGCCGGGATAGGCGCCGTAGTGGTCGGGCATGAAGCCGAGCTTGCGCCGGATGGCGTAGGGCTCGTGATGCACCGACAGCCCGTCCACCCACACCTCGCCCCCGGTCGCCTCCTCCAGGGTGGCGATGATGCGCATGGTGGTGGTCTTGCCGGCGCCGTTGGGACCCACGAAGCCGCAGATGCGCCCCGCCGGCAGCTCGAACGAGAGATCGTCGACCGCCCGCAACCTGTCGAAGTCCTTGGTCAGATGCTCGACTTTCAACATGACTTTCAGCCCTTCACGGCCGCCTGAATCAATCCGCTTCAGGTACGTGTCGATATGAACACTCAGCCGCTTGGCAGCCTTGAATGCGAAAACTTGAGCCGTGTCCTCGAGTCGCGACAGGCGATAACCCAGGCCGTGTCCTCGAGTCGCGACAGGCGAAAACCCAAACCGTGTCCTCGAGTCGCGACAGGCGATAACCCGAGCCATGTCCTCGAGTAGGCCGTCTGCGGCCGTATCGAGAGGCACGGCGGCTTGCACGCGCCATGTCCGCTCTCATGCCGTTCTTCGATACGCCGCTGTCGCGGACTACTCGAGAACTCGGGTTTTCTTTTCGCGCGGACGACTCCAGAACTCGAAAACCCGAGCCGTGTCTTCGAGTCGCGACAGGCGATAACCCGAGCCGTGTCCTCGAGTCGCGACAGGCGATAACCCAAGCCGTGTCCTCGAGTAGGCCGTCTGCGGCCGTATCGAGAGGCACGGCGGCTTGCACGCGCCATGTCCGCTCTCATGCCGTTCTTCGATACGTCCGCTGTCGCGGACTACTCGAGAACTCGGTTCTTTCGCGCGGACGACCCAGAACTCGAAAACCCAACCCGTGTCCTCGAGTCGCGACAGGCGATAACCCGAGCCGTGTCCTCGAGTAGGCCGTCTGCGGCCGTATCGAGAGGCACGGCGGCTTGCACGCGCCATGTCCGCTCTCATGCCGTTCTCTCGATACGTCCGCTGTCGCGGACTACTCGAGAACTCGGGTTTTCTTTTCGCGCGGATGACTCCAGAACTCGAAAACCCAAACCGTGTCCTCGAGTCGCGCCAGGCGATAACCCAAGCCGTGTCCTCGAGTCGCGACAGGCGAAAACCCAAGCCGTGTCCTCGAGTAGGCCGTCTGCGGCCGTATCGAGAGGCACGGCGGCTTGCCACCGCCCGCGCCGCGCCTTACGGCGTACCCGTCTCCAGCAACCCCATGATCACGTTGCACTGCGCCCCCGAGCGGATGGAGGCGCCCTGCTCCAACCCCCGCGGGCTGCCCGCCAGCCGCGCCATGAACGCCGGCCCCGCGCTCCCGTCGATCATGGGCCGCCACAGATTGCCGAAGTGGTTCCAGTAACGCAGTTCCGGCTCCGAGAGGACCCGCCCGGTAAACGGCGCCGGCCAGCCCATCTCGACGCCAGGCGACAGCTCCGTCAACCGGACCGTCCCGCCCGAAGGCACGCGATCCGCCCACAGATAGCGACCGCCGTCGCGCAAGAGCAGCTTCTCCAGTCCCAGCTCGTATCCGTTGGTGATGCTCCCCTCCGCCGCATTGTAAACCAGGTGCTCGCGGCTGCGAAAGGGCACGGCGGTGAAGTAATGGAAGTTGACCGACGGCTTGAACAGCCCCGACTCCAACCGATGCCCCCGGCTGTAATCAAAGCTGTAAGAATCGCCGCCGGTCTCCTGCAATGGATAGAAGCAGGTCTTCGGGTCGAAACCGAATCCGCCCAGGGGATAGAGGCCGGAGAGCATGGCGTGGCGGGAAAACGTGAGGCCGTGGTCGGCGGTCTCGTCCATGAGCGTGAGCGAAAACGAGCCGCCCTTACGCGCGAATCCCTGGCTGGCGATGAAGAAGACGCCGATGAGAAGACAAAAAGCCAGCGAGAGGATGGGCACACTCACCATCAACATGCGGATGCGGTTGCGCCGCCGCCAGTAGATGTAATTGACCGGCCCGGCCACGATCAGAAACAGGGTGGAGAGCAGCAGCCCCCCCGAGCGAGCCGCATAGCCCCGCGAAAGAAAGGGGAAGTCGGTGAACAGGGGGCCGGTGCGGGCGCCGCGAAACAGCTCGACCGGAAGCCCCGTCGGCGCGCGATGGTCGCCGGGCGACGCCAGCGGGTTGGCGGGCTGGCGCACGATGCCGCCCAGAAGGTAGCCTTCCTGCCGCAGCTGGGTCGAACCATAGACCACCAGCCTCCCTCCCGCCGCGACCCAGTCCAGGAGCGCGTTCCTCTCCGCCGCCTCCAGGCGATTCCAGGAACTCTCCAGGATGAAAGTCTCCTGAAACGGCAGGTAGCAGAGCCAATTGTCGGGCAACCCGTCCACGGGATCGACCTGCGCCACGTCGTGGCTGGGGCCGGAGCTGTAGCGCGAATAGCGGCCCGCGGACGTGCGGCCGGTGGCAAAGTCGATCATCTCCTGCTCGGTCGCCCAGGACTTGACGGGGGCGATCTGCAGGAAATGGACCTCGCGGGAAAGGTTGGCCCATTCGGTACTGACCTCGCCGCGGGACTGAACCAGGATGGAGACCGGCCCGGCTCCGGAAAAAGCGGGCACGGGAATCTGATAGGAGCGCCGCTCGCCCGCCTCCAGCCGCTGGTCGCGCAGGCGCACCAGGCTGAACTGGCGATAGCTCTCTCCCAGGCGCACGTCGAAATCGACCGGCGACAGACCCGGATTGACGACTTCAAAGCGCAGCCAGGTATAGGTCGACCCGCTGTGGCCGAAGAGGCCGGCCTTGCCGACCTGGGGCGGATCGGCGAAAGCCCCTGCAACCGCAAGCAGCGCGGAGAGGGCGAGCGCGGCCGGCCTCACGACTTGACCCCCGCGGGCAGCGGTTTGCCGTACTGGTCCACGCTGGATACGAGCTCGGAGAGAACCGCCTCCACCGACACGCCGTCGATGCGGGCGGTGTAATCCAGAATGATGCGATGGTTCATAACGGGATGGACCAGCGCGGCCACGCCGTCAAAACCGGCCTGGGATTGGCCTGAGAGGAGAGCGCGCGCCCGCGCCGCCGCCCCCAGCGCAATCGCCGCCCGCGGACTGCACCCGTAGCGCACGTAACGCCGCACCTTCTCCGGCGCCGTCGGGCTGTCCGGATGGCTGGCTTCCACCAACCGCGCGATGTAGGCCGCGACCGGCTCAGAGACGTGAATCTCCCGCGCCAGCGCGATGGTCTCGCACAACTCCGACGCCTCAAGTACCGGCGCCAGCTCCGGCGGCGCCCCCGTCACGCGGTTGCGCACGATCTCCGCCAGCACCCGCTCGCCGGGCCGCCCGATCCCGATCTTGAACAGAAACCGATCCACCTGCGCCTCCGGCAGGGGATACGTCCCCTCCAGCTCGATCGGGTTCTGCGTGGCCACGACAAAGAAGGGATGCGGCAGCCGGTGGGTTTCGCCCATCACCGTCACGCTGCGCTCCGCCATGCCCTCCAGGAGCGCCGACTGGGTTTTGGGCGAGGCGCGGTTGATCTCGTCCGCGAGAAGAATATTGGTAAAGATGGGACCCTGTTGAAAGACGAACTGCCGCCCGTCGTCGGTCTGTTGCAGAAGGAAGCTGCCGGTAATGTCGCTGGGCAGAAGGTCGGGCGTGAACTGCACGCGGCTGCCGGCGATGCGGCAGAGCCGGGCCAAGCCCTTGACCAGCTCGGTCTTGCCCAGGCCCGGCAGCCCCTCCAAGAGAATATGGCCGCCGGCCAGGATGCCGACGACCAGTTGCCGCGTCAGCTCCTCCTGGCCCAAAAGGACCTGGTTGAGGCCGGCGAGAAGCTCCTGCAACTTGGGCGAGAGCGCGGCGATGCGATCCTGGATGGGCGCGGGGGCCTGCATCATTCCTCCGGTTGGGCGAAGTACTTGGAGATGGCGTCACGCCGGCCGGGCGAGATGCGCGTGCGCGAGACGCCCGAGCCTTGTTCCTTGTCGAACTGCCGCACCACGCCCGGGCTGAACGCGCCCGGATCGGGTTTGGGTTCCACCGGCGTGATGCCCAAGTCGACGAGATCCGCGGGGTCCAGGTAGCGATTGAAGAGCTCGCTTTCTTCATATCGGCCGTCGGGCAGCGCCTTTTCGTCGCCCAGGACAAGCGGCGCATCGCCGCGGCCGCGATCGATCCCGCCGCGCCCGACGCCCTCGCCTGATTCACAACCTTCGCTTTCGCCCTCGCCCAGGCACTCCGACAGCTCCTGGCAGAGCTCCTGAAGTCGCTCCATCGTCTCCAGCGTGATCGGCTGGCCGGGCTGAAGGCGTCCCAGGTTGTCGCAGATTTCCTTGCGCAACTGCGAGGACATGGGGCGCTTGGGGTCGCGGGCGGCCTCGTTGAGCCTGGTCCAGGAGGCCGAGAGGTTGGCGTCCGCCTGCCGGAGCCGGACGGCGGATGGCTGGCCGGCCAGCTCCGGCCAGCCTCGCAAGCCGCCGGCCAACCCGGCCAGGCTCTGCCGGCTCTGCGCCACGGCCTCATCCACCCGCTCGCGCATCTCCTCCAGCGCCTCCCACTTCTCGCGCGAAATGCCCTCCGGCGACTGGCCCAACTGTTCCAGTTCCCGCCGCAGTTGCTCCGCCTCGTCTTCCGGCAGGATGTCCTCGAATTGCTCGAGCTTCTCCAGCACGGGTTGCGCCAGGGTCGTCAGCACGCGCAGCGACTGGGGCGCCTCCGCCGGCGGGCGGGCGGGCACAACCAGGCTGACCACGGTCAGCACGAGGACCGGCAGGAGCCGCCGGACATAGTGCAGGACGTCCAGCCGGGGCCGCCGCGTCTCGGTCGCCTCGGCGACGCGCTGAAAGAAACCGGGCGAAGGCAGAAGCTCGGGCCGCTCGAACGCGCTGGTGACGGCGCCGTCATTCTTGTAGAGATGGTCCAGCACCTCGACCAGGTCGCCGGCGGCGAAAAACCAGCCGCGCCGCCGGGCGCTCCAGACCGCCCAGACCATGCTTGCCGGCAGGAGCGTCAAGGCCAGGAGGCTCCAATCCGTCCACTGTGGACGAAGAACCTTCAGCAGGATCAAGGCGACGGCGTACAGCCCCAGCGAGAGCGCCACGCCGAAGAGGGCCTGGTTGAGCCACACGGCCAGATTGACGCGTCGGCCGAGCGGCGCGACCAGGCGCATGAGCTCGCGGTGGGACGATGCGGGGACCATGGGGACGGCCTCCCTGGGGTTTACCAATATAGACGTATCAGACGCGGTCAGGTGTTACTGGTTGTTATGATACGAAAAACGGCCGGCTAAGTCCCGCATTTTCTTTCCCGTAGCGGCGACATCTTGTCGCCGATCGTGTCGGCATCCTGCCGACACTCTGCCCCCCGCCCGGCGGCGGGACGCCGCCGGGAACGACGACCCAAGGTCTCCGTTACGAGGAGACCACTCGCGGCATGTTGAGACGCAGTCGCGGCATGTTTCTACATTGACGCCGCTGCCTCGCCCACTTATGATGTCCTGCCCGACCGCATCCCCATCTGCCTGCCATCGCGGTGGTCGGCTTCCGGGGGGAGAAGTCGCGGCGCAGTCGCTTGCGCCCCGGTGGACTGCCCTGCACCTGCTTAACAACCACCGCTTCTCCGATTTTTTTTCCGAGGAGGGAGTCATGTTGGAGCATGGGTTGGAACCGAGCGTGAGGGCCGCCGGAGAAGAACCGCTGGACCAGTCCCGGCCCGAGCTGGAGCGTCGCGTGGCCGAGCGGCGCAGCTACGAGGAACGCCGCCGCCACAACTACACGCCCCCAGGCGGCCGCAACCGTCGCGGGGGCGATGACCGCCGCTCGTGGGTGGATCGGCGCGAGGAAGTTCGGCGCTTGTTCGAGTAACGGCGTCCGGCCGTCAGCCGATTCAGTTCGCGCTCCAGGGAAGGGGTTCCGCGCCCTTGGCGCCCAGTTGGCGGCGCAACCACTCCAGTACCCGATAAGCCCGCAAGCGCACGTCCGTCGTCTCCAGGATCGCCTGCCGTAGACTCGCCTCCATGGGCAGGCAGGCGGCGATGGCGTTGCAGAGACCGGACAGCTCCGCGGTACTGGACAGGATGCGCTTGAGGATGTCGTCGGCGTCCGGCTGATCGGCCAGAGCCATCTGGCAGGAGGCCACCAGGCGGCTTTCCAGCGCGTGGCGTGAGGCCTCGTCGAGGGGGTTTTCATCCGGCGCCAGTTCCAGCTCGGCGGCGCGGAACGGCTCCGCCAGCTCCAGCTCGCGTACGATGCGCGCCCGGCTCACCCCCAAAAGCCACAGGTTGCTCTCGCCCTCCGGCAGCCGCTCCACGTGCAGGATGGCCGCCAGGCACAGGGTCGAGAAGATCTCCGGCTGCTGGGGCGGCGCCTCCTCGGGCGTCTCCTCGGGCGTCTCTTTGATCTGTACCACCCCGATCAGCCGTTCTCCCGCCAGCGCCACCTCCAACATGCGCCGATAGCGCGGCTCGAAGACGTGGAGGGGCAGAAGCATCTGCGGATACAACACCACCCCCGGCAGCGGGAACAGCGGCGCCTTGCCGGAGAACAAGCGCGGATCAAACAGCGGTTCCTTCATCGGGCGAACCTCCTTTCGCGCCCATGATAAGTTTATCAGGCCGTCGCGCCGACGGCAACCCATAGCCGCTCACCTTCGTCATTCCACACTTTACGCCGCGCGCCGTTGCGTCTAATCTGGCGGATTATCAACCAAGGAGAGGCCCCGTCCATGCCCAAAACCAAGGAGCCGCCGCCGACGGGCTGGGACCTTCTGGCGACCTACTGCCCGCAATGCGACGCCGCCTGCTGCAAGTACTTCGCCTTCGAGATCGACGAGCCCGACTGCGAGGAGGAACTGGACAAGGTCTACTGGTTCCTGTGCCATGAGGGGACCATGGTCTTCGTCGACGAGGGAAAGTGGTTCTTGCAGATCTCCAACAAGTGCCGGTATCTTCAGCCCGACGGGCGCTGCGGCGTCTACGACCGGCGGCCGCAGGTGTGCCGGGACTACGGGTTGGGCGAGGATGGGCAGCCCAACTGCGAGTTCACCGACGGAGACTACGGGTACGAGCTGGAGTTCCGCACGCCGGAAGCGTTCCTGATCTACCGCAACGCCTTCCTGGAGGCGCTGGCGGAGGAGGAGGAGAAGGAGCGCAGGAAGCGCGCCCGCGCGCGCGGCGCCGCCTCCCCAAGGCCGCCGCGGCGCCGCAAGGAGACCGCCGACACCCTCCACATCGCTACCGCCGGTCCCCATCCCCACTTGGCGGGACCTCTGCCGCGCAAGATGAACCGCAAAGCCCGACGAAAGGCGGCCCTGCAAGCATGACCATCAACCACCCTCGCTCCGCGCGCCAGGCCGCTTTGGCCGAACAACAGTACGTCGTCGACGCCATCTCGCCGCAGGACACCTGGCGCATCTTCCGCATCATGTCCGAGTTCGTGGACGGCTTCGACACGCTCTTCAACCTGCCGCCCTGCGTGACCATCTTCGGTTCGGCCCGCAGTCGTCCCGACAATCCCGCCTACCAGATGGCCGAGCACCTGGCCCGCCAGTTGGCCCGCCGCGGTAACGCCATTGCCACCGGCGGCGGCCCCGGCATCATGGAGGCCGCCAACAAGGGCGCCTTCGAGGCCGACGGCGTCTCCATCGGCCTCAACATCGTCCTGCCCATGGAGCAGAAGCCCAATCCCTACATCAACCGCGCTGGGTTCCGCTACTTCTTCGTGCGCAAGGTGATGCTGGTCAAGTACAGCCAGGCCTTCATCGTCTTCCCGGCGGCTCGGCACCCTGGACGAATTCTTCGAGGCCATCACGCTCATCCAGACGCATCGCATGAAGCCCTTCCGGTAATCCTCTCGATGGCGGCTACTGGCAGGGGTTGATCGAGCGGCTGCGCGCGCAGGGGCTTTCGCGGGCCTCATCAGCCCGTCGGACCTGGACATCTTCGCCTGCGTCAACACGCCCGAGGAGGCGCTGGCCATCCTGGATCAATGGGAGAGCAAGAACGGCCGGACCCTCCACTCGCTGAGCGGAGAGGAGGAGGTGACGTAGAAGCTCGCGCAAAGCCGCAGAGGCCGCGGAGACGAATCTTCACCTCTCCCTAGAGGCATGCTCACTTGGCCCTGGAAGAATCTCCGCCTCTCCCTGGAGGGAGAGGTCGGCCCGCAGGGCCGGGTGAGGGGGAAACCTGTCCCTTATCGCGTCGCGGCCAGGAACGGATTAACAATCGTCAGGCCCGCGACCGTCTGGCCGTGCTGCATATCCTCGGTGAGAAGTCGATCACAACCCGCCTCATACGCGGCGGCCACGATCAGCGCGTCATGGAATGAAATGCCCTGTCTCTCATGCAGGTCGAAAGCATGGCGATGGACCTCCCGGCTCGAATGCACCGCACACAGGGGCAGGAGCACTTCATCCAGATACATCCGGCAATGTTCCGGCGTCATGGCCACGTCGCACTTCTTCCTCAGGACATGAACGCATTCCTGTACCACCTGCCAACTGATGACTCCCCGTCGAGACGACAGCGCCGCCTGGATCAACTCGCGGGCCGTCGCCCGCTTGGCCGGATGCTTCGGGTCGAGCGAGTAAATGAAGATGTTTGTGTCCAGGAAAAAGTCACCGTTCATTCATTTCCTCGCGCGTCAGCTTGCGGCCGGGACGCACATACGAGAGTTCCTCCATGAGTCGGCGGAATTGCCGAGCCTGCTGCTCCGCCCCCGTGTACTGCGACAGCCACTCGCGGAAAGCCTGATTCAGCGTGCGGTTTTCCCGGCGCGCCTTCTCCCGCGCCTCCCGGATGAGCCGCTCTTCCGCGCTGAGCGTAATATTCTTCAACATGGCCACCCCCACACGAATATAGTGTACACTATATTCGTGTATACGCAAGGTCCACGAGCACCCCACCGCGGATACCTCCCACCCGAGGACAGGCCCCCGGGCGCCCTCGATTCTCCCCCCCTTCTTGTGTAGAATACGTCTACCGCCCCGCATGGGGTCGGCTCCCTCATTCGCTTGATCCAAGGAGAAATGATGCGCTCGATCCTGGCGTACCTGCAACAGCATGAAGCCCGCAACGTCGAGGAGCTCCTCACGCTTCTGCGCTTTCCCACCATTTCCGCCGACCCCCGGCACGAGATGGACATGCTCGCCTGCGCGCAGTACCTGCGCGACTGGCTGGCGGCGCGCGGATTCTCGGCGGAACTCCTGCCCACGGGCGGACATCCCGCCGTCTACGCCGAGTGGTTGGCGGCGCCCGGCGCGCCGACCGTGCTCTCCTACGGCCATTACGACGTGCAGCCGGTGGATCCGCTCGAGCTTTGGAACAGCCCGCCGTTTTCCCCCATGATCCGCGACGGCTGCGTCTATGCCCGCGGCGCCGACGACGACAAGGGCCAGTTTTTGACCCACCTCCTCGCCGCCCAGGCCCACCTGGAAGTGCGCGGGCGACTGCCCGTCAACCTCAAGATCATCCTGGAGGGCGAGGAAGAGATCGGCAGCGTGCATCTGCCGGAGACGCTGCAAAAAAACCGCGACAAGCTGGCCGCCGACGTGGCGGTCATCTCCGACTCCGGCCAACTGGCCGCCGGCCGGCCCACCCTCTGCTACGGCCTGCGCGGACTCCTCTATTTCCAAGTCAAGGTGAGCGGACCGTCGCACGACCTGCACTCGGGTGAGTACGGCGGGGCGGTCGCCAATCCGGTCAACGTGCTGTGCGGCATGATCGGACGACTGCAGGACGCCGACGGGCGCATCACCATTCCCGGTTTCTACGACCGGGTGCGGCCGATGGAGGCGTGGGAGCGGGAGCTTCTGGACCGACTGGGGTACGGTCCGGAGGAGGTGCGCCGACTGACCGGCGTACCCGAATTGCCGGCGGGCGGCAGGCGGCATCCCGCCGAAGCGACCTGGTTCCTGCCTTCGCTGGACTGCAACGGCATCGTGGGCGGTTATACCGGCGCCGGGGCCAAGACGGTCCTGCCGGCGGAGGCGTCGGCCAAAATCTCCATGCGTCTCGTGCCCGACCAGGACCCCAAAGAGATCAGCGCGGCATTCGTGGCCTGGTTGAAAGAGCTGGCCCCGCCCAGCGTGCGCCTGGAGCTGCAGCAATTGTCCTGCGCCGGCCCGATCCTTGTCCCGTCGCAGGGGCGCTGGATGGAGGCGGCCCGCGCCGCCTTGAAAATGACCTTCAACCGCGATCCCCTGCTCGTGCGCATGGGCGGCTCCATCCCCATCGTGCTGGACATCGCCGAAACGCTGGGCCTGGAAAGCCTGCTCCTCGGTTGGGGCCTGCCCGACGATTGCCTGCACGCGCCCAACGAGAAGTTCGACCTCGCCCAGTTCCACGCCGGCACACGCGCCATGGCGCAGCTCTACGACCAGCTGGCAACGGCGTAACGCCGAATCCCCAAGCCGTAACGCCGGCATCCTGCCGGCCTGCGTGGCGGGCGTCTCGCCCCCACGCTTCGGGCCGGCCTGTCGCTGCTGACGAGGCGTGTGGACAGCATGTCTACACGCAAACCGGCAGGATGCCGGCGTTACGGACTTGGCGCTACGGGCGCGAGAAAAAAAACCGGGGAAGACCGGGCGGCCTCCCCCGCATATAGAGGTATGGATCTTAGTTTGGCTTAAGACCCACCTTGTACTTCCAAGCTTTTACCCCACCGGGCCCGTCCTCGGCTTGTTGGGAAACTCGTTCCCCGGTCCCAAGAGGTAGATATCCCCGTCCGACGTGATCCCGTTGCTGGGATCATACGTCGGATCGTCGAAATTATACTCGAAGTCCCGATCCGGCCCATAGCCCCAGAAAACGTAAATGGGCCGCTTGTTGATACTGGTGACCCAGACGGTCTGCTGGCCGATAACCGGATCCACCTGCACGTTGCCCGAGGCGTCGATGTACTCGGTGACGTTGCGGACGTTGTACTCCAGCGGCGGGCGGTTGAGGGGGCTGCCGGCCGGTCCGCGCGGGTTGGCGGAGAAGGGGTCGAGCGGAATGCGCGCGATATAGGCGACCGGCGTGGTGCAAACGTAGAGGCGGCGGCCCGAGTAAATCCCCTGCGCGGACATGCCCGGAATGGGCGGGTCCCAATCGGCGTAGCTGGTGCGGGTGGGCGGATAGCGCTGCCAGTCGACTGCATAGGCCTCGACCGCCGTGCCCAGGTTGTGCAGGTCCGCCTGGCAGCGCGCCACTTTCGAGCGAATCTGCGCGTGCAGGAAGTTGGGGACGGCGATCGCCGCCAGGATGGCGATGATGGCGACCACGATCAGAAGCTCGATCAACGTGAAGGCCCCTCGCAGGTGGATGGGATGGCGTCGCATGGCGAATCTCCCCGCGCTGGAGAATATATTAACGTTAACAAGTTGCGCCAACACCGCAACACCCTATTAACGTTAATGGAGCCTTTTACCACCCCCGTCCGCCCTCTGTCAAGCAAAAATCTTCGCGCCGGTTCTCCGGGGAGAGAAGCGTCCCTGCCTGCCCGACAGCGTGCCGGGACCCGGTGAAAATAGCTTTGACGTGGGCGCATGCGAACGTTAATACTACTAATATCAGACTTGATACTTTCACGCGAAAGCGCCGCCACCCGCGAGGAGAGCCGGTCGCCCGGAAAGAGCCGCCCATGCCGTTGCGCAAGTATCGCGCCACCATCAAAGACATCGCTACCCGCACGGGGGTCTCCGCCAACACCGTCTCCCGCACCCTGCGCGGCCTGCCCCACATCCATCCCGAGACCCGCCAGCGCATCCTGGAGGTCGCCAAGCAGCTCAACTACAAGCGCAACCTCCTGGCCCGCAGTCTGGTCCTCAAGCGCACCGAGTCCGTGGGGGTCGTCATTACCGACACCTCCAACCCCAACTACTCGCGCATCATCCGCGGCGTCGAGGACTATCTCTACCAACACAACATCAACCTGATGGTCTCCAGTTCCATCGGCGACGAAGTGCGCGAGCGCAGCGTCATCGACCTGTTCCTGGAGCGGGCGGTCGACGGAATGATCGTGACGCCCACCATGAAGAGCTTCGCCGCCATCGAGGAGATCGTGCGGCGGCACGTGCCGCTGGTGCTGACCAACCGCTACTTCAAGGGCCATCCCATGGACGCGGTGCGCGTGGACAACGTCAACTCGATCAAGCGGCTGACGCACTACCTGTTGGATCTGGGCCACGAGCGCATCGTCTACTTCGGCGGGCACGAGTACGTGACGACTGCGGAGGACCGCTACGTCGGCTACCGCAAGGCGATGCAGGAGGCGCGCCGCAAGCCGGCGCCCGCGGTGTTCTGCGGGACCGCCCGCGAGCCGGACAAGGTCAACCGAGCCCTGGTCAAGCTTTTGCGCGGGAAGAGTCGTCCCACCGCCATCCTTTGCTACAACGACGACCTGGCCGTCGAGGTCATGCATCGACTTCTGGACATGGGCCTGTCGGTCCCCGAGGACATCTCGGTCGCCGGCTTTGACGACATCGACATGGCGGCGATGCTGCGCGTACCCCTGACCACGGTCGCGCAGCCCACCTACCTGATCGGGCGCAAGGCGGCGGAACTCCTCCTGCGGCGCATCAACGGCGACATGGCCGACTTCCCCCAGCAAATCCTCCTGGAGACCAACATCATGGTGCGCGCCTCCACCGGCCCTCCGCCCGCCCGGTAGTTGCGCGGCGTGCTGCGCCGCCGCCCTCGCACCCTTGGGCATTTCGTCCCATGGGTCCCAGAGGCCCCATACGTCCTATTCTGTTGATACGCCGCCGCCGCGCGGATAAACTCCCTACAGTGAGAACGCTCGATCCAGAGGGAGGCCTGACAATGCAACGATTATCCTTGCGCGCCGTGCTGGGCGTTTGCGTGTTGGCGGTAGTGCTTTCCGGATGTGCAGCTGCGTTGATCGGCGGAGGGGCCGTGGCGGGCGTGGGCGTGGTCGCCTTCCGCAACGGCGCCCTGCAAACCATGGAGGACGTGGAATACGAAAAAGCCTGGCAGGCCGCCAAGACCGCCATGGGCGACCTCGAATACACCATCCTCAGCGAGAAGAAGGACGCCCTCGAAGGCAAACTGGTCGCTCAGACCGGCGACGGAACCAAGGTCAAAGTGGACGTCAGGAAGATGAACGAGAAAACCGTCAAGTTCACCATCCGGGTGGGAACCTTCGGAGATGAAGTCAAGTCGCGTTTGATCCTGAAAGCGATAGAGGCGCGCTGCTAGCGCCGCTTTTCAAAAAGAAGTTGGGGGAAGGAAAAAACCGAGTCCTCGAGTAGCCGGTACTCCGGCGTATCGAGAGGACGGCCGAATTGCTGTTACTTTTCTTGAAAGGGTACCAGACGGGGCTTCGCGGGCGATCCTCCCCCACTCGCACGTTTCCGGTACTCACGGTGGGCGCCGCGTGCTAATAATCCCGCCATGGCGGGCCGGAAGGCCCGCGTTCATGCTTTGACTCAGCTCGCGCGCGAAAGGCCGCCCTCATGCCGCAAACCGGCCCTGGCTTCACGACCCTCGACGGGATCGTCCTCTTCACCTACTTCATCGGCATCGTCGCCTACGGCCTCTGGATCGCCCGCCGCATCCGCTCCACCGGCGGCTACTTCCTGGGCGAGCGCAAGCTGCCTTGGTGGATCATGCTGGGCCAGGTGTTCGGCACCGGCACCCACGCTGAAATGCCGGTAGTCCAAGCCGGCGCCGTCTACGCCGGCGGCTTCGCCGCCATCTGGATTCAGTGGAAGAACCTCCTCATCACGCCCTTCTACTGGCTCTTCGCCCCCTGGTTCCGCAGGAGCGAACGCACCACCACGGGCGAGATCGTCGAGGACCGCTACGGCTCCGCCCTGGCGTTCGTCTACACCGTCTACGCCATCGCGCTCTTCGTCTTCAACCAGGGTGGCATGCTGAAGGGCGCGGGCAAGGTCATCGCCGTGGCGACCGGCGGGAACGTGGTCACCGCCAATCAGGTCGTCATCGTCATGACGGCGGCCTTCATTCTCTATAGTTTCTTCGGCGGACTGCTGGCGTCGGCGTACACCGACTTTGTGCAGGCGGGGATGATCATCGTCCTCTCCTTCATGCTGATTCCGTCGGGTTTGTCGGCGGTGGGAGGGTTTTCCGGCATGAGGGCGGCGCTGCCGGCGGAGAGTTTTCATCTCTGGGGCGAGGCCGCGCAGATGGGCGCGTTTTACATCGCCATGCTGACCTTGACGGGGATCGTGGGGATCGTGGCCCTGCCGCATACGCTGTCGATGTGCGCGACCGGCGCCACCGAGCGGGCGGGGCGCATCGGCAACACCTACGGCGCGGTGGTCAAGCGGTTTTGCACCATCGGCTGGGCGCTGACGGGGTTGATCGTGGCGGCCCTCCTGGTGCAGCGGGGCGGAACCCTGGCCGATCCCGAGGAGGCCTTCGGCTACGCCGCGCGCGAGCTGCTCTATCCCGGCTTGACGGGCCTGTTGGCCGCCTGCGTCCTGGCCGCCAACATGTCGACCTGCTCGAACTTCATGGTCAATACCGGCGCGCTGTTCACGCGCAACCTCTACCAACGTTATCTGCGCCGCGGGGCGCCGGACCGGGAGCTCCTGTGGTGCGGGCGCTTCTCGGGGCTGATCCTGACGGGTCTGGGCATCCTGTTCGCCCTGTACGTGGAAAACCTGAAGGACGCCTTTCTCTTCACCGAGTCGCTGGCGGCCCTCATCGGCGTGATGATTTTGTCCGGATTCTTGTGGAAGCGGGCCAATCGCTGGGGGGCGTGGGCGGGCACGCTGGCGGCGACGGGCGTCTATTACTTCATGGGGTACTTAAAGGACGTAAGGCCGCTCTCCGGACCCGAGGCGTTTGCAGGTCTGGGCGAGGCTTGGCGAGCCTGGCTGCAGGCGATCGGCGACGGGCGCGGCCTCGAATTCCTCTCCCGCGGCGATCTCCGCCTGTACTACAGTTGGACGCCGTGGCCCTTCTTCTGGGCCATGGTCTCGGGCTTCTCCGCCCTCATCGTGGCCAGTCTCCTCACGCCGCCGGAGGACGCGCGGCGGATTGCGGCGTTCTTCGACAACCAGGTTCGTTCCACGGACGGCGAAGCCCTGCCGCAGGGCGGACAGAAACCATTGGCGCGCGAGCGCGGGCAGGACTTGCTCTTCCTCGACCTGCCCGGCTGGTTCACCCGCGAACGCTGGCAGGGATTCTTCTTCCGCTACCGCGAGGACCTGGTCGGCTTCGCGCTGGCGTGGATCGCGGTAGGACTGATGGTGCTGTGCGCTTGGGGACTCATGCAGCTGGGCAGGTGACGCGCCCAGGCCGCGAACTCGGTTCCCTCCTCTCGCAGGCGCGTCAGGCCCTCTCGGAACGCGCGCGTTTCGCCTGGCGCACGAGGTGCGCGATGAGCGTCAATCCCAGAAACGCCGCCAGCACCAGCACGCCGATCCAGCGCGCCTTGGACCAGATGACCCAGAAGCTGCCGGCCGAGGCGGCCCCCGCGGCGATCAACATCAAGAGGTTCCAGCGCAGGCGGCGCGCTCCCGTCGGCCGGTCCTCGCCCAACAGCGTCCGGCTGTTCATCATGAAGAAAAACGTCCAGTAGGCGATGAAGATCAGCGTCATGGCGAAGACCGACGCGGGAATCGCCAGCCAGAACTGGGCGCGCTGGGTCCCCCACACGAAGGGGGCGATCACGCCGATGCCCGGCATCACCGCGCCGATGCGAAACCACTTGCCGCGCGAAGGCACGTTCAGCATTTCGCACAACACGAAGCCGTTGATCATCATCAGCATGATGATGGAGGAGACAACCATGGCGACCACCCCGACGCCGAAGACATACTGGGCGAACTCGCTGCCGATGAGGGGGGTGAGGGCGTCGGCGAGGTTGAAGGCGTCACGCTTGACGAGCATGGCCGCCATGGTCTTCTCCTGGCGGGGGAGCGCCTGCCTGGCGGCGGCCGCCGCCTCCGCGGGCGCGCCCGCACCCAACTGCGAGGCGATGCGCGCCGAGAGCAGTTTGTTGTAATCCGCCACCAGGTTGCCTTTGACCGTAACGCCCGGCAGCGGCTCGACCAGGCCCGGCTGCGCCTTGGTGTGAAACTGGCTGGCGGACGCGATCACCACCATGCCGGTCGCCAATACGAACGGCACGAACAGGCCGGTCGACAGATCGAAGATCGCCAGCCCGCGGAAATTCCGGTCCCAACCCTTGCGCAGCATCGAGTAGGGCAGAAGAAAGGTCATGTTGATGCCCACGGCGGTCGCCGCCGCGCTGATCATCACGTCGCGCTGCTGCGAGACGATCATGCCGCTCCAGAAAGCCCGCGCCGACTCGTCCATCTCCGCCAGGTAGGGCGCGAACGTCCGCGCCGGCTGGGACAACATGCGCAGGTCGGGAACCAGGCCCGAAAAAATCGCGCGCCAATCGATAACCCCTTCCCAGCTCATGCGCACGACGACGCCGAAAAAGCACAATACGATCACCCCGACCATCATCTTGAGAATCGCCTCGAACAGCTTTACGCCCCGGCTGCCGCGATCATAGAAGAGCGTGACGAGCAGGCACACCATCAGAATACAGCCGCTGCACAGCGCCATACTCAGGTTGGGCTGGATGACTTCGGGCCGATCCAGCACGGGAAAGAGATTCTGCCGCAGGGCGCCCACGCCCAGCGAGAACTGCGGCATGCTCCAGACCAAGTTGGCCATCATGGTGGCGATGATCCAGCCCCAGCCCAGGACCGGATTGACGTGGCGGTTGATGGCGCCGAAGGGCCGCTCTCCGGTCGAAAGCGTGACGTAACCGATGGCGGAGAGCATGATCACGCCCAGAATCATGGCGAAGGGTTGCAGCCAGAGCAGGCTGGCGCCCGCCAGGACGCCCAGATAGAGGCTGGAGGCCAGCGAGCCGCCGCCCAGGGTGATGGCGGATTGCAGCCATCCGGGGCCGGACAGCCGCACAAAGGCCCGCAGCATGGCGCCGCGTCCTTTACCTCGGGCCTCGGCCAGGAGTTCACGGTCGCGCGCAATCGGGTCCATGGCGTTGTTCATCGTCTCCTCGTTCACGTCAGCAGTGCGCCGTCTTTGGCTCCCTGTCATTTCGACCGAAGGGAGAAATCTTTCAGCCGCCTCCCGCGCGGTTGAGAGAAGGGGGGAAGATTTCTCCCTTCGGTCGAAATGACAGCTTGTCGGTCGAAATGACAGCTTGTCGGTCGAAATGACAGCTGGATCGACTCTCACAGGCGGCGCAGGTTGAAGCCGCCGGATACGTCGATGGCCGCGCCGGTCGAGTAATCCAGGTCGCCGCGGGCGAAGGCGGCGACGGCGCGCGCCACGTCCTCGGGGCGTCCCCAGCGCCGCGTGGGCAACAGCCCCTCCGCGATCAGCCGGTCGTATTTCTCCTTCACGCCCGCGGTCATGTCGGTCTGGATGACGCCGGGCCGGATTTCGATCACCGGTATATCATATTCGGCCAGGCGCGCGGCGAAGAGTTGCGCGGCCATCGACAGGCCCGCCTTGGACACGCAATAGTCGCCCCGATCCGTCGAAACCGCATAGGCCGAAATCGACGAAATGAAGGCGATGCGGGGACGCGGCGTCTTTCCCTCGGCCTTCCAGGCGATCATGCGGCGCGCGACTTCCTGCGTGAGAAAGTACGGGCCTTTTAGGTTGATGGACAGGAGCCGATCGAAGCTCTCCTCGCCGGCCGCGAGGAGATCGGCGCGCACGGCGGGCGCAATACCGGCGTTGTTGACCAGGAGGTCCAGCCTGCCGCAGGTCTCGTCGATGAAGGAGAGGAGCGCCTGGCGCTGCGCGCGGTCGCTGACGTCGGCCAGGCGGACCTCGGCGCGCCCGCCCCGCGCAAAGATCGCCCGGCGTGTCTCTTCCGCGCCCTCGGGACGAAGGGCGTTGACGACGACGAAAAAGCCGTCGCGCGCCAAGACCTCCGCGATGGCGCGGCCGATGCCCCGGCCCGAGCCGGTCACCAGCGCGACCGGTTGGTTTTCCCCGCTCATATTGGAATCCCTCTTACCACGGCGTATGGACTGCGGCAGCTTGCTGCCGCGCGCTACCCGCAACACCCCCCATGCGGCAGCAAGCAGCCGCAGTCCACATCAGACGTGCGCGCGAGCCGACGCGATGATCCTATCCAAAAAAAACCGCTGGTCCATCGCCCAGTAGTGATCCGAGAAGATTTCCACCTCGACGAATCCGTCAAAGCCCGCCGCCTCGACCCGGCTGCGAATCTGTCTTACCGGGATGCAGCCCTCGCCCGGCAGGCCGCGGTCGGACAAGAGGTCGCGCGTGGGGACTCTCCAGTCAGAGACATGAAAGGAGAAGATGCGACGGCCCGCGCGCGCAATCTGCTGCTCCAGGTCCGGGTCCCACCAGAGATGATAGACATCGACGGTGACGCCCAGATTGGGATGATTGAGGCGTTCGACCACGTCGTTGGCCTGGGCGAGGGTGTTGATGGCGGAGCGATCGGCGGCGTACATGGGATGCAGCGGCTCCACGGAGAGGCGGAGGCTGCGCGCCTCTGCGGCGGGCAGGACGGCGGCGATGCCGTCGGCGATCTGCCGGCGCGCTTCCGCCAGCGGCAAGCCGGGCACGGCCCCGCAGACGAGCACGACCAAGGGTGCGCCCATCTCAGCCGCCTGGTCGAGCGCGCGCAGATTGTCGTCGATCGACTTCCGACGGCCCTCCGCGTCCGCGGCGGGAAAGAACCCGCCGCGACAGAGACTGACGATCGACAGTCCCGCGTCGGCCAGCATTCGTCGCGCCGCCTTGGGACTTACTGTCTCGAAGACATCGCGCCAAACGGTCACCCCGCGCACGCCCGCGCGGGCGTAGTGCTCGACCGCCTCCGCCAGCGACCAGGGCCGGGTCGTTATGGTGTGCACGCACAGGCGCGACAGGTCCTCCATCGCCTACTCCCGCTTGCGCGCGGGGATGTGGTAGCCGGCGCGGAACTGGCGCAGCTGGGTGATGCGCCGGGAGTCCGCGCCGTCCCGGCGCGCCGCCTCGACCCGCGCCATCAGCGCGTCGTGCTCCGCCAGGAGCCGCGCCAACTCCTCCCCGTCCAAGAGCGGATCGCGCGTCTCCTTCCGCCACTCAAGAAGGGCCTTCTTCAAACGTGCCTCCATCTTCGCCATCTCCTGACGACCCGCCAGGTTGTTCCGCTCGCAAGGATCCTCCCTCAGATCGTACAGCTCGAACTCGGGCGGTCGAATGTAGGTCTCATACATGCGCCGCGCGGGCATCCTCGGAACCCTGCTTCTCGTAAAGATCAGCGCGCCGGGCAGTTGTCCATGAGCGTGATGGGGTTGGGACGCGCGGGCGCCAGCAGGTTGTGAATCAGCTTGCAGCGATCGTCGCGCACGCTGCGCATGGGGAAGAACCACTCGGGTGGATGGGTCGTATATTCGGCGAACAGGAGCTCGCGCCACCTCGCCTTGCGGTCGCCTATGAGGGGGGCCATCGAGCGTCCCGGCAGGCCTGTCGGAAGCGGCGCGCCGGCGGCCTCGCAGAGAGTCGGTAGGAGATCGATGGTGGAAACCATTTCCCGTCGCACCACGCCCGGTCGGGACCGGCCCGGCCAGCGCACGAGCAGGGGAATGCGAAGCCCCGCCTCATAGATGCTCGCCTTGCCGCGCGTGAAGGGCGGCCCATGGTCGCCGAGCACGACGATCAGCGTGTTCTCCTCCAGCCCGTGCTTCCGCAGCTCGTCCAAAACCAGGCCGAAGGCCGTATCCACGCGCGACACGCAGTTGTAATAGCCGGCGATGCGCTGGCGCAACGTGGGATGGTCCAGACCGATCCACGGCCAGACTGTGGCCTCGTCAGCTCTCATGGGGCGTTCCGGCAGGCCCTGGTACTGGTCCAGGAGCGGGGTGTGGGGGTCCACGACGTTGAAGTGGAGGAAGAAGGGGCGCTGGCCATTCTCGGCGAAGAAGCGGCCCGCGTCCGCCGCCGCCGCGCGCACGTCGCGCGTTCGGGAATGTTCCAGGCCGCGATCATCATAGGGAAAATCGGAGGCGGGATTGACGTGCAGCTTGCCGATGATGCCGGTGCGATAGCCGGCCTCCTTCAACAGGCTGACCAGGTTGGGCAGGCCCGGCGCCATGCTGTAGCTGTAATGGGCCAGCCCGATCTGGCCGTTCTGGTGCGGATACAGGCCGGAGAGAATGCTGCTGCGCGACGGGCTGCAGCTGGCCATGGTGACGAAGGCGCGCTCGAAGCGCACGCACTCATAGGCAAAGCCGTCCAGATGGGGAGTCCGCGCCTGCCCGTCGCCGTAGCACCCCAGCGTCGCGCCCAAATCGTCGGCGATGAACAGGAGCAGGTTCAATCGGCTTTCGTTGCTTCTCGCGTTTGCAGAAGCGCAGCGGGGAAAGGCGGCCGCCAGCGCCGCCGCACCCGCGCCTGAAAGGAAATCCCTGCGCGTGACGCTCATGGTCGCCTCCGCGGTTAATCGAACCATTCGTCCTCGGCGTCAAATGCCGGTATGGGAACATTGACGATGCGCAACCGGCCCACGGCGCGATGGCGCACCCCGGGCGGGATGAAAACGGCGGTCATGGGTTTGACGGGAACCCGCTCGCCGTCCAGCTCCATTGCGCCCTCGCCCTCCAGAATAAGATAAATCTCCGTCAGCTTCTTGTGATAGTGGGGGCGCGCGTCGTCCTTGATGTCGACCATGTGCAGCGTGGCGACGGAGTTTTCCGGCGTGACGAAGGCGCGCCGGGAGGCGCCGCAGGGGCAGTCCACGGGCGCGACTTCATCCAGTTGTGCGATCATGTATCGGGGCATGGGGCCATCCTCCTTGCCGCGCGGAGCGCATTCTTCACCTCTCCAAGGGAGAGGTCGGCGCGAAGCGCATTCTTCACCTCTCCCTGAGGGAGAGGTCGGCGCGAAGCGCCGGGTGAGGGGGAAACTCGCCTGTACGCCGCGCCCCTCACTTAACCCTCTCCCCAAGGGAGGGACTTCACCCCTCCCTGGGAGGTCGGCGCGAACGCCGGGTGAGGAAGCCCGCCTTGCGCCGCGCCCTCACCCCACCTTTCCCCGGGGAGAGGATTCTACCTCTCCTGAGGGAGAAGTCGGTGCGTAGTGCGTTCTTCCCCTCTCCCTGAGGGGAGGTCGGCGCGAGCGCCGGGTGAGGGGGAAACCCGCCTGTACGCCGCGCCCCCTCACCCTAACCCTCTCCCCAAGGGAGAGGGACTTCACCTCTCCTGAGGGAGAAGTCGGTGCGTAGTGCGTTCTTCCCTCTCCTGAGGGAGAGGTCGGCGCAGACGCCGGGTGAGGGGAAGCCCGCCTGTAGCCGCGCCCCTCACCTAACCCTCCCCAAGGGAGGGGACTTCCCTCCTGAGGGGAGAGGTCGGCGCAAACGCCGGGTGAGGAAGCCCGCCTGTACGCCGCGCCCCTCACTAACCCTCTCCCCAAGGGAGGGGCCTCACCTCCCCTGAGGGAGAGGTCGGCGCAGCGCCGGGTGAGGAAGCCCGCCTGTGCGCCGCGCCCCTCACCCTAACCCTCTCCCCAAGGGAGAGGACTTCACCTCTCCCCGAGGGAGGGGGACTGCATTGCGTCTGTCGGCTTCTCACAGCTTCGGCACGTCGACCCACGCCCGCGTCTGCCACGAGCGATGCGCCAGCTCCGCCAACTGCACACCCTTGGCTCCCTCCAGAAGATTCCACCGAAAAGGCTCGTCCAGCGCCACGTGGCGCAGGAAAAGCTCCCACTGCGCGCGAAAAGCATTTCCGTAGTCGCGCGTGGTGGGAACCTCCGTCCAGCCGTCAAAGTAATTGATGGGACTGTCGATGTCGGGATTCCAGACGGGCCGCGGGGTGGTCGCGTCCGGTTGCACCCAGCACCGGCGCAGGCCGGCGACCGCCGAGCCGCGCATGCCGTCCACTTGCAGCGTGAGAAGATCGTCCCGCCGCACGCGCACGTTCCAGGATGAATTAAAATGGCAGACGATGCCGCGCTCGGTCGTCAGGGTCGCGTAGGCGGCGTCTTCGGCGGTGGGCGTATACGGCCTGCCGGCCTCGTCCCAGCGCTTCTTGACGTGCGTGGCGCCTAGGCACGACACCGCCGTAACTTCCCCGAAGAGATTGTCGATCAAATAGCGCCAATGGCACAGCAGATCGAGAATGATGCCGCCGCCCTCTTCTTTCCTGTAATTCCAGGAGGGCCGCTGGGCCGGCTGGTGTTCGCCGGTGAAAACCCAGTAGCCGAACTCGCCTCGCACCGACAGAATCTCGCCGAAAAAACCGCTGTCGATGAGTTGTCGCAGCTTGAGAAAGCCCGGCAGCCAGAGTTTGTCTTGAACCACGCCGTGCTTGACGCCCGCGCGCTCGGCCAGTTGATGGAGTTTGAGCGCATCCGCGATGTTGGTCGCCGTGGGTTTCTCGCAATAGACGTGCTTGCCCGCGGCGAGGGCGGCGGCGACCGCCTCCAGCCGGCGGTCGGTGGTCTGCGCGTCGAAGTAGACGCTGTAGCTCGGGTCGGAGAGACAGGCGGAGAGGTCCAGGCTCCAGGGCAGCCCGCCGTGCTCTTGCGAGAGTTTCTGCAGCTTGGCCTCGTTGCGTCCCACCAGGATGGGATCGGGCACGATCACTTCGCCGTCGGCGACGACGACGCCGCCGTCGGCGCGGATGGCGGCGATGGACCGCGCCAGATGCTGGTGCGCGCCCATGCGGCCGGTCACGCCGTTCATGATGATGCCGATGCGATGCTCCTTCACGCTTCTTCCTCCGGTCCCCAGAAGGTGAGATACACGCCTTCTTGTAGCAGACGTTGCAGGTACACCGCCAGCTCCATGAGATGATAATCCCCCCACATGCACGATTCGCCTTGCGGGACGGACTTGCCCGGGGGAACGAAATCCCAACCGTTGGGACGATGATAAACCGTGTGCAGGAGCAACCCTTCGTGCCCGGGGTCGAGACTGAGATACGGCGGGGCCAGGAGCGCGCGGGCGACGCAGAGGCCCGCCTGCAGGTACTTTCGGCCCGGCTCGGTCCGCCCGCCCAGGTATCGTCCCAGGCGCAGAAGTCCCTGGGCCGCGATGGCGGCGGCGGAACTGTCGACCGGCTCATGGTCGTTGTCCGGTTCCGCGGGACGCCCGCGCCAGTCGCCCATGCGCGCCAGTCCCGGCGCACCCGTGTCCCAGTAAGGAATGCCGTCCAGCGCGGTGTTCTCAAGATAGAAATCGCACGTCGCCGTCGCCATGCGGCTCAGCATCGCCAACACTTCCGCCTTGCCGCCGCACTCCGCCAGCTCCGCCTCATCCACGCGCGCCAGGAATTCGAGCTCCTCCGCCGCGCCCAACATGACCCACGCCAGCCCGCGCGTCCAGGTACTGAAAGGCGAATAGCCCTGCTGCGTATTGGGACAGCGATAGCGCCCGTCGTTCATGTTGAAGATGGATTCATGGGCCACGCGCCCGCGCTCGTCGTAGCTGTCGCGTCCCTCTCCGTAGTAAACGGCGTAGCGCGCGGTGTTGCGGAGATGCTGGACGGCCCGCGAGAGGAGGCTGATGCGGCGGTCGTTCTCGCCTAGCAGCACGTGGCCCAGCCGGTGCGAAAGGACCAGGCTGCGGCAGGAGCGGATGGTGTCGGCGAAGAGCGAATGCGGCCCATTAAAAGAGTAGATGAAGCCGGAGCCGTCGGAGAGCGTGGACCAGCGCATGGCTTGCACCGCGCCCGATACGCGCAGCGCCAGCTGGTAGAGGCGCACGGCGTCCTCGCCTTCGCCCGACCTGCCCTCCAACGCCAGCCGGCGCAGATGGCCGTAGGTCGAGAGATTGTTGAATCCATGATCATGCACGCCGGTGTGCGTGAGGTGCGGGGCCATGCAGCGCAAGGTAAAGTCCCGTCCCAGCCGGAAGAACTCCTCCTGCCCCGTGGCGTCGAATTGCAGGAGCAGGAGACCGTACTGGAAGCCCTGCGTCCATTCGGTCCAACCGCGACTCGTATACTGCCCCTCCACGGTCGTCACGGGGGAACCGTGGACGGGGTCCCAGCGCCGCGCCAACCGGGCCAGCTTGGGTCCGGCCAGCTCGAAGAGCTGCGACAGGCCGGCGGAAAGCTGCGCCGGTTGCAGATGGTCGTCGATGCGCATCGGGAGCATCCTGCCGGATCCAAAATGCTGCCCGGGGGCCTGCGCCCCGGTTCGGCTCTTTAATAACCCCGTTACGCCTTAATTTCCATCGCGGAAACCGCGCCGAGCCTCCAACTGTCATTCCGACCGTAGGGAGGAATCCTCATTCATTCCGACCGAGGGAGGAATCTTGCCATCCATCCGGCGCAAGATTTCTCCCTTCGGTCGAAATGACAACGTGCCGCAGTCGAAATGACAATGGTCGAAATGACAACGTGCCGCGGTCGAAATAACAATGGTCGAAATGACAACGTGCCGCGGTCGGAATAACAATGGTCGAAATGACAACGTGCCGCGGTCGAAATGACAATGGTCGAAATGACAACGATGGTGCAAAGAGCCGGGAAAGGCGGCGAGAGGATTGACACCGGCAGTCGCTTTGCGACTGGTAATACCACTTATTCTCGTTTTTCGAGGAGCATCCCATGCGCGTATCGCACGTCTTGACCGGGCTGGCCGTCATTTCCCAGTTCGCAGGAGGTCCCTTAATGGCGCAAACGAGCGTGAAAGTTCCCACCATCGTGGGTGAGTGGTGGGGCGTGGCGGGCGATCCCGACCTCGGCCCCGAGATCACGACCGAGCGGCAGCAGCCGGTGGATTTCGCCGTCTGGCAGGCGGCGGATGGAACCTGGCAGCTGTGGTCCTGCGTCCGGGGCACGAATTGCGGCGGCAATCGGCGCCTCTTCCACGGTTGGGAGGGAAAGCAGATTACCGACGCCAGTTGGACCCCCACGGGCATCCAGATGACGGCCCGGCCCGAACTGGGCGAGACGACCGGCGGCTTGCAGGCGCCCCACGTGGTCAAGTGGCGGGGCGAATATTGGATGGCCTACGGCGACTGGGAGAACATCTGCTTCGCCAAGAGCAAGGACGGCAAGAAGTTCGAGCGCGTTTTAACCGCCGACGGGCGGAGCGGCCGCTTCTCCGAAGGCCCGGGCAACAACACCCGCGACGCCATGCTGCTGTTGGTCGGCGACCTCTGGCATTGTTATTACACCGCCTATCCCAACCGGCAGGGCATGGTCTACTGTCGCACCAGCCCGAATCTTCTGGACTGGAGCGAGTCGGTCGTGGCCGCCTATGGGGGAGAGGCGGGGACCAACGCCTATTCGTCCGAGTGCCCGCACGTGGTAGCCCTCGGACCCGACGATTATTACCTCTTCCGCACGCAGAGATACGGATGGGAGCAGATTACGCGCGTGTATCATTCGCGCGATCCCAAGTATTTCGGCGTCAACCAGGATGACAAGTACCTGGTCTGTTCGCTGCCGGTCGCCGCGCCGGAAATCGTCTTTCACGAGGGACAGTATTACATCGCCGCGCTGCGGCCCGACCTGAAGGGGATCAGCATCGCCCGCCTCGATTGGAAGTAGGGTGGGTTTTACCCGCCAACGGCAGCCTTGCCTGTGGTGGGTGGAACCCACCCTACGTGAGGGCCGGCACGGCATGGATTTTGCGGCAGTGCGCTTTCGGACCCCGTTTTTTTCGGTCCGGAGGTCGACCATGCCGCCCGAACGCTCCGCCCTTTCTTCCATTCATCGCGCCCTCTTGCGCTTGTGGGCCGAACATCCGCACATGGCCGATACGGCCGAGGGGATCGCGGCGTTCTGGCTTTATGGCGAGGACGTGGAACGCGTCCAGCGCGCGTTGGAGCGGCTGGTCGAAGAAGGTCTGGTGCAGCGCCGCGGGGACGGCCCGGATGCCGTCTATCTGGCGGGCGACGCGGCCCGCCTGCGGCGGGAAGCGCGGAGAGAGGCCGATGGAAGCCGGGACTCCGCGCGGGAATGAGGGGGCGGTAAATCCTTCCGGCGGCCCGCGATTCTTCCCGTAGAGATTACCGGCTCAAAACGTGTAAAAAGACAAGCCGTGGACCAGGGTGCCGCCGAAATGTCCGGCCAACCCGACCAGTCCCGCCGCCACGAACAGCGCGGCGCGCGCCCACTTGTGCAGCGTTGATCCCGGCGCCGGGCGCGCGCGTTCATACAAGGCCAGCGCGACAACGGCCAGCACCGCCGTGGACACCCCCAGCCAGCGGTGGATGAAGAGCGCCTGGGCCAGCCGCGCGGAGAGATTCCTCCAGAAGGCGTCGATCCAACCCAGGCCCGCAGCCACGACCGCCGGCGGCGCCCAGCACCAGGCAGAAGCGCGTGGCGCCCGACAGTCCGCCGTAGCCCAGCATCACTCCCAGCTCGGCCAGCGCCGCCGCCAAAAGCAACGCGATGGGAAAATGCACCACGACCACGTGCAGCTTGCCGACGAACTCCAGGAGGCGCGGCAGGAACGGGCGCTCCGCGTGTTCATGGTGGGCTTCCGGCTCTTCCGGCTGGGCCGCCGTCGTCACGGCGCTCGATAGCGCCACACCCGCGAATTGCGGCAGGTTGGCGAGGTACTTCTCCGGCTCCGCCTGGAACATCCGCTGGCAACGCCGGCAGCACAGGTACACGCGCTTGCCCTGATACTCGACGAAAACCTCCGGATCCACCGCCTCATCGGTCAACACCGGACATAAGGTGTTGTCGAGGATCTCGGCCGGCGCCGCCTCCTGGGCCATCGCCACTTTCCCCGCCATGCACCCGAACACGAGCAGACATGCCAACATCGCGATTGCGCGCCCCTTTTTCATCATGCACCTCGCCTTTCCTTCAACCGGTTCGCCGCCCGCGCCTCTTCTCGATGTCGTCGAAGATATAGCGGGCGTGGATGCGGCTGTTCTCGATGAACCACCTGTTGCTCTGCAGTCCTCCCACCACGACCCCGGCGAGGTACAAACCGGCGCGATTGGTCTCGTAGGTTTGCGGGTCGTGACTGGGGGTGCGAAACTCGTCGTCGCCGATGGCGACGCCCATCTGCTCGAGCAGATCAAAGTTGGGCTCGTAGCCGGTGAGGGCCAGAACGAAGTCATTGGGGACCTCGACCGAGCCGGAGTCCGGCACGTCCAGAAGTACCGAGTCGGGCTTGATGGCCAGCACCCGGGTATTAAAGTAAGCGGCGATCTCGCCCTTCTTGATGCGGTTTTCGATGTCGGGGCGAATCCAGTACTTGATGCCCTCGTGCAGGTTTTCCCCGCGCACCACGAGGGTGACCTTGGCTCCGTGGCGGAAGCAGTCCAGCGCCGCCTCGACCGCCGAGTTGCCGCTGCCCACCACCAGCAGCCGCTGGCCCGAGTAGGGATGCGGCTCGCGGAAGTAGTGGCTGACTTTGTCCAGTTTCTCGCCCGGCACGTTCAACATGCGCGGCCGGTGGGAAAAACCGATGGCCGCGATCACCTTGCGCGCCGTGTAGTGACCCCGCGTGGTCTCGATCTGAAAGGCCCCGTCCTGGCCCTTCACGCTCACTACTTCCTCGTAGAGCCTCATGTTCAGCGACAGCCCGTTGGCCACCAGGCGATAATATGAGAGCGCCTCCTGGCGTGTGGGCTTGTCGCCATGGGTGATAAACGGAACCTCGCCGATTTCCAGGAGATTGGCGGTGGAAAAAAAGCGCATGTAGATGGGATAGTGATAGATGGAGTTGACCACGCAGCCCTTCTCGATGATCAGATAGCGAAACCCGCGCCGCTTGGCCTCGATGCCGCAGGCCAGGCCGATGGGACCGGCGCCGATGATGATGACGTCGAAGGCGGTGGAGTCGGCGGCGGAGTGGCGAGCGGCGTGGAGCATGGATTCCTCAGGTTTTTTCCGGCGGCATGGCCCGGCCGGCCATCCGCCGCGTGCGGGCGAGGTCGGCGGCGGTGACGGTCTCGTCCGGCGCCCGGCCGCGGCGATACTCCGCGCGGCGGCGCGCGTACTCCTCCGGCGAGAGCGCGATGTGGGGCGCCTCGCCGCGCTCCAACTGCTCGTATAGCGTGGACAGAAACGGCACGCACCACCCGCAGCCCGTCCCCGCCCCGAAGCACTCGGAAAACTGCGAGGCCAGCCGCGGATGACGCAGCCGGTGGAACTTCACCAGCTTGCCCAACGGCACGTGAAAGCAGTGGCAGACTTCCCGCCGTGGATCGTCGCCCTGGTCCGGCATCTCCTCCTCGCCTTCCCATCGCATGGGGCAAGCTATCATTCCGGCGCGCGGGAATCAAGGCGCCGCGCATGGGACGGCCCGTCACGAGGTGAAGCCGGCCTGACCGCGGTAACGCCGTCCTCTCGATTCGCGGCGAGGGCACAAATCGCATCTCAAGCCGGCTACCCAGCGCGCCGCTGCTCGAGGACTCGGTTCCTCTCTCCAGTGCCGTTTCTCAAGAGATGGTCGCGGGAAAGGAGAAACCGAGTCCTCGATTGACGGTACTCCGCGTATCGAGAGGACGACCGACGCGCTGCGCCTTCTCTTGAAACTGCACTAGTGCGACCTCGGGCAAGCAGCTTCTTCCCGTGCAAGATGCAGAATTGTATGCCGTGTTCCCGCGTAAGGTCATGCGGAAAACCCGAGCCGTGTCCTCGAGTAGGCCCCGCCCAGGTTCTTTCATTTAAGCGAGAAGGCAACTCCGGGGCCGTATCGAGAGGCACGGCGGCATAACGCGGATATGCCCCCGTCCATGCCGTCCTCACCGATACGCTCTCTCCGGCCCCTTTTCCTGCCCCACTTTTGCAGGTATCATGTCCCGCACATTCCGACCGTCTCTTGGAGGTCCACGATGATCGCCCGTTGGTTTCCCTGCCTGCTCGCACTCTTCGTTGGCGGCGCCGCCCACGCCCAGGCGCATCCCGGGTACTTCGGCATTCACGTGGTGGATGCCTCGACCGGCCGCGGCGTGCCGCTGGTGGAACTGGAGAACGTCGGCGGGACGAAGTACTACACCGACAGCGGCGGCTGGATCGCCATCGACGATCCGGCCCTGATGAATCAGAAAGTCTGGTTCAATGTGGCAAGTCACGGCTACCAGTTCCGCGCCGACGGCTTCGGCTTTCGCGGCATCGCTCTGGACGTGAAACCGGGTGGGGAGGCCACGCTGCAAGTCACCCGCCGGAACATCGCCGAGCGCCTCTATCGCGTGACCGGCGCCAACATCTACGGCGACAGCGTCCTTCTGGGCAAGCCGGTTCCCACCAAAAACCCGGTGCAAAACGGGCTGGTGATGGGGCAGGACAGCGTGGGCGTCATCCCTTACCAAGGCAAGCTCTTCTGGACGTGGGGCGATACCGGACGCTTCGCCTATCCCTTGGGCAACTTCCACATGTCGGGCGCGACCTCCGATTTTCCGGCCAGGGGCGGTTTGGACCCCAGCGTCGGCGTCGATCTTCACTACTACGTGGACGAGAACGGGTTCTCGCGCGGGATGTGCCCCATCGAGGGGCCGGGACCCGTCTGGGCGGCGGGCTACATGCTCGTCCCCGACGAGGCGGGCCGCCGGCGCTTGGTCACGTGCTGGTCGCGCATGAAGGACCTGGGCACGACCTACGAGCGGGGCTTTTCCGTCTGGAGCGACGAGGCGCAGAGGTTCGAGAAGCACTCCTCGTTCGACCTGTCGCTGCCGCTCTTTCCCGCCGGCCAGTCGCTGCGCGTCAAACACGGCGGGGAGGCGTACTATTACTTCACCTGGCCGTATCCCATGATTCGCGTGAAAGCCGACTGGAGCGCGATATTTGATCCGAGAAACTATGAGTCGTTCACCCCGCTCGCGCCGGGGAGCCGGTACGTGGACGCCGACTCGGCGCAAGTCGAGCGCGGGCCGGAGGGACGGGCGGTGTGGGGCTGGAAGCGGGACACCGCCTTCGTCGGACCGCGTGAGGAGGCCGAGCTTGTGCGCGCCGGAAAACTCAGCGACGCCGACCGCCTGTGGGTCCTCCGCGACGTGGAGAGCGGCTCGCCCGTCTTCATGTCCGCCGCTTCCGTGCATTGGAACGACTACCGCAAACGCTGGATCATGATCGGCTGCCAGTCGCTTGGGAGCTCCATGTTGGGGGAAATCTGGTTCGCCGAAGCCGACAGCCCGCTGGGGCCGTGGGCCTACGCCAGAAAGGTCGTCACCCACGACAAGTACTCGTTCTATAATCCCACCCAGCATCCCTACTTCGACCAGGACGGCGGGCGCGTGATTTATTTCGAGGGTACCTACACGGAGGCCTTCTCGGGTGGAGGGGTGCGTACGCCGTACTATGATTATAATCAGATCATGTACCGTCTGTCGCTGGACGATGCGCGCCTGTCGCTGCCGCAGCCGGTGTACCGGCTGCGCGACGGCCGACTGCTCATGCGCAAGGACGTGGTCGAAGAAAAACTGGACGACCAAGTCGCCGCCATCGACCATTTTGCCATTCCCCCCGATCGGCCTTGGGCCGGCTCGGCGCGCAAGTGGGACAACCCGCTGAAGATCAACCTGAAGTGGGACCTTCGGGTCGAGGAATGGCCGGCGTGGTAAGTCTTTCCGATGGCCCCTCGATTGCGATTACGAGCACGATTGGGAGATCACCCCGCCAGCATCCGAAACAGCATCCGCGCGTACTCCTTGCCGCGTTCACCCACGTCCAGCAACGGCCCCACGCACGACGGGCAGCCGCCTTCGCAGCCGCAGCCCTCGACCAGCTCCAGCGCGGACTTCATCAGCTCGCGGTGCACGGCATAGGCCTTCTGGGACAGCCCGATGCCGCCGGGATAAGCGTCGTAGGCGAAGATGGTGGGCCGCTCCACGTCGGGCGACTTGAGCATGGGCGCGACGCGGAAATCGCGCGGATCGCACATCACGTGCACGGGGATCACGTTGGCCAGAACCTGCGCCATGGCCGTCAGGGCGCCGCCCAGCTCCGTCTCCGGCACGAAGTCGTAGACCGCGTCGGACAGGGAAATCCAGTAACTCTCGGTCTGCATCTCGCGCTCGGGCAGCTTGACTTCGCCGTAGCCCACGCTCTCGTGGGTCTCGAACTTGATCTTCTTGAACTTGGTGACAAGCGTCGTCACGCTCACTACCCCCAGGTTGCGCGAGAAGAGACGGTCGGCATCGGCGACCGCCTCCCAGCCGGGCGTCGGCAACGGCTCCTGCGCGTCCACGTGCAACATGCGGATGTCCGTTTTGGCGATGGCGTCGGTGTAGTAATCCACCTCGACTTCGCGCGCGTAGGCGGTGCGCCCCTCATAGTCCAGCCGGTCGATGAAAAACGTCTGGCTCTGATGGATGTAAATGGCGTCCTCGTGAATCAGCATGGGGGCCGAGTCGAAATCCACTTCGGCGATGACCTTGTGGTCCACCGTCGAGGTATTGAGCACAACGAAGTTTTCGGGGTTGGCGCTGCGCAGGGAAATCTCCTCGGCGGGATAGCGCTCGCTGGTGTAATGCCAGCGGCTGCCGGCGTGGTGCAGGACCTCCTCGGCCTCCAGGAACTGGAGCGCGGGCGAGAGGTTGTCCACGCCGAAGATTTCGCCGTCCTCGATGGGCAGTTCAAAGGCGGCGCAGCGCAGGTGGCTCATCAGGATGGGCACGTTGTTGGGATTGACGATGCCGGATTCGGGGGAGGCCCCGAAGAAGTAGCCGGGATGGGCGAGGATGAACTGATCCAGGGGTGCGCTGGTACCGACGAGGATGACGGCGGAGACGCCTCCGCGCCGGCCCGCCCGGCCGCCCTGCTGCCAGGTCGAGGCGATCGTGCCCGGATAACCCGCCAGGATCGAGACCTCCAACTGTCCGATGTCGATGCCCAGCTCGAGCGCATTGGTAGACACTACACCGAGGATGGACTTGTCCTTCAGCCCGCGCTCGATCTCGCGCCGCTCCAGCGGCAGGTAGCCGCCGCGATAGCCCCGGATCGGTTCGCTGGAACGTCGGGCGCGCCGCATCATGCGCTTGAGATAGGTCGTGATGATCTCGACGCGCAAACGGCTGCGCGC
The DNA here is from genome assembly GCA_015075175.1 of bacterium. Classification (GTDB taxonomy): domain Bacteria; phylum Hinthialibacterota; class Hinthialibacteria; order H5-UNCL2; family H5-UNCL2; genus H5-UNCL2. The sequence goes on along the minus strand of JABTUV010000010.1, from coordinate 91,079 downwards.
AAACACGATGGTCTGCACGTTCTCGGAGAGAAAGTGCATCGCCAGACGCGCCGCCTCCTTGACCGCGCTGGCGCGGATGCCCAGCTCCTTGTTGACCAGCGGCGGATTGTAGAAAATGAAGTGCTTCTCGCCCGTCGGCGCGCCCGACTTGTCCACCAGTTCCACCCGCCGCTCCAGAATCCGCTCCGCCAGCTCGCGCGGATTGGCGATGGTCGCCGAACAGCAGACGAACACCGGATCACTGCCGTAGAATCGACAGATGCGCGACAGCCGCCGCATGATGTTGGCCAGATGGCTGCCGAACACGCCCCGATAGTGGTGGACTTCATCGATCACCACGTACTTGAGGTTCTCGAACAGTCGCACCCACAGCGTGTGGTGGGGCAGAATCCCGGTATGCAGCATGTCGGGATTGGTTACGACTACGTGGCCGCTGTTGCGGATGGCGCGGCGGGCGGAGGCGGGCGTGTCGCCGTCGAACGTGTAAACCCGGATGTCGCGCTCCAGCCGGGTCGAAATGTCGTGCAGTTCGTGCATCTGATCCTGAGACAGAGCCTTGGTGGGAAAGAGATAGAGGGCGCGCGACTCAGGCTCCTTTAACAGCTGTTGCAGGACCGGCAGGTTATAGCAGAGGGTTTTGCCCGAGGCGGTCGGCGTGACTACCACCACGTGGCGACCGGCCAGGGCGTGGGTGATGGCCTCCGCCTGGTGCGAGTGGAGCAGGCCGATGCCGCGCTGGCGAGAACCTGCGCGAGGGCGGGTCCAGCTTGACTGGCGGGAAGGGGCGCATAGCGCGGCAGGGGTAGCCGGCAGGCGCTCCAATGCACGATGTTGCGCGGGAACCGTGCATCGCGCCCAGCGCCGTCAACACGTCCGCGGTACTCGTCTCGGCACGCGAAAATCAGAACTCGGGATGCGGCAAGGCGCCTCTCCTCCGGGGAGTGGCGCCATTGTGCCGGGAGAGCGCCCCCAAATCAAGGTAGGTGTGCACCGCGCACCAACCGCCACCGCTGCGCAACAATCCCCCAGCCTCCTTGGTAAAGGGGGAGCGGAGTCGTGGGACAGGCGCCGATTGTGCGCGCCTGCGCTGCGATCGCGTGCGGGAATCTCACCAAAATCGGCGCCTGTCCCCTGCCAGCCGAGGGTGATGTGGACTGGCGGCGCTGCTGCTGCCGCGCGCAGCACGCTGCGCAACTACGCTGCCGCGCGGAATCGGCAACGCGGCATGGGTACGAAGAATTGCCCTGAAATCTCCCGCATCAAATCGTTCGGGCGCGAGACTTTTCTTGTTGACGCTCCAGCTGGGTATGATACGCTGAAAACAGGTCCACCCAATATTGCGCGCCAAGGGCGCCAGGCTGTAAACTTGTAAACCTCTTGCTGCATTGCGCAGCATGGAACTTTGTTGTTGGAGGCAGGATCATGTTTGGCAGGCCCTTTCGTTCGTCCGTTCGTGGCATCGTGGGTTGGGCCCGCCTTGGGAGGGCATTTACCCCCCTCTTCTTCTTCGGCGTCGCCATCTTTCTCTCGTCCGGCGCGGCGGTTGCCGCTGACTTTCAGGAAAACGTAGCCCTGCGCGACGCCCATACCCGCGTCTGGGAGGCTACCCACCACCAGGTCTTCGTGCACCCCATTACCGGACAACCTACCTCGCTGGAGGTAGACGTCCCGTCAGATCGTCGAAAAGGGACCGACATCAACTATCGGACCCCCGAAGGCGCCTGGGAACGGACCGACACGACCATCCAGCCCGCCGGCCCCAGTCCCGCCGTCGCCGGTGCAGTACTTGAGGCCGTCCGGCAACGGACGAAGATCCACTTTTCTCCCACCGGGGAAAAGTCCTTCAATATTTCGTACATGATCGACGGAGAGACCATCCGCACCGGCGTGCGGGCGCTGGCTCTGCTCGTGCCTGAGACCGGCCAACGTCACATTATCAGGATAGCGGGTCTCCGCTAGACCTGTGGCGGATGGCAATCGGGCGGTGTATTCTGAGCGTGTTTCCCGGCTGTGATGTTGTTTGCGACAACGGCAACGTCACGCTCAAGCAGAATCTTATCTTGCGGGAAGACTTTTCCATGCCCGATCCGGCGTCCTACGGGATGAATGCGGCCTCGGCGATGCTGGTAATTATCACAGAGATCGACCTGTCGCAGACCGACCGCATGGTCGTCGCCAGAACGCGCGAGGGCGAGTTGAACCTGCGCGCCACGGCGCTCGCTGATGCGTCAGTACTGGAGCCTGGATAATGACCGCCACGCCGTGCACCGGTTTGAACCCGCTCTGCCTGGAGCGGCTCCGGGTAGTTGCGCAGTCCCTGAGCATGTCGAAGGGTGCGCCGGGGAGCGGCCTGCCCGTCTGGAAGCGTTTCCAGTGGGAGGATGGGAAGCTCTTGCTCCTGGAGGGGCTGCGGTACTCGAAAGTGGCCGAAATGGCGCGCCCGGTAGTGATTGACTATGTCATGCAGGTCGCCACCTGGGCAAGAACGAGAGTGGTATCGTGATAAGACCCATCACATTACCGCGCCCCATTACGTAGACGGTTGCACGTTGGTGATCCGACCGGGCACAGTTGTGAAGTTGGGCGATGACGACAACAGCAACGACGAATGCATCGTGGTCAACGACGGCGGGACGGTGCTCGCCGTAGGCGAGCCGCACCTGCCGGTTTCTTCACCGCGTACCGGACGACGGGTACGGCGAAAACACCGACGGCGGCAGCGGGCTGCCTGCGGAGGCCACGCCCACCGCGGCGCCGCCAACTGCTGAGGCGGCCTTCCATTTCTACGCCGCAGAGGCCAACGATTAATGAATACAATTCTGTCGCATCCGTTGGGCCAAAGACGGTATCCTCAATGAGCGGAGCAAGTTGAACCACGCGGTGCGCGATAACGTGTTCAATGATTGCGAGAGCGCGGTTCGCCTTTCGACTGGAATACGGCGCATGTTCCGGCCCGGGCGTCAATCCGAAATTACCCTGACGAATAACCTGATTTACTATGCCAACCACGGTTTGCTGCCGCGGGGAACGAGCGGTGGCTACGAGACGCCTGCCATTTACGTCGCGTTGCAGCAGAATACTATGGACAACATTGATTACGGAGCATTAACGCTTGATGGCGACAGCGACATGACTTACGTGTACGCAACGGCGCGCAACAATGTTTTCACCAGCTGTTACGACGGGTATGCGGACCCCTGCACTGAAATTGAACAACATTTTCACGGGTGGTGGATTGGACCTGACTACACACCGGATTCGCTCGGATCGACGAGCGTCCGCGACCGGATACTTTCTTTACCTTTACGAGGACTGGATGAATCCATTAGGGCGCCAATGACCCGCCGTATCGGTCGACGACCCGTTTGATGCGACACCGTGGCGAACGGGAACATTATCTGATCCGACTGGTGCGTTTGTGAACGCGGGTTGTGGAACGCTTGCGGACTTTGGGATCGAGTGGTATGGCACGCTGGCTCCGCAGGAAAGAAACTGCGATGACAATTACGGTTCAGAGCATTGGTTCCCGCGCCCCAGCGACACCGGCACGGTCGATCTCGGATATCACCACCCTCGTGTAGATTACATCGTCGGCGTGGACCCGGGCAGCGCCACGCCGGATCAATCGACCGTATATCTTTGGGACTTGACGATCAATTCTGGCGTGGTGGTCGCTCTCTTCCGGCCCGATTTTGCTGCCGGTTCTGAATTCTTCACGAATCTCATCTGCATGGGTGGCTTGCAGATCAACAACAGCATCAGCGACGCCTCCGAACTGCCATTCGACCGCGAGGAAATGGTTCATTTCGACTCCTCGTGCACTGCCTTGGGCACCTGATCGTAAACCCGCAGGTGGATTGAGGGCGCCACGGGCCATGGAATGTATACCGAAGCCGGAACGGTGACCGCCAGTGACTATCCCAGCGTATGGGCGACCCTTTTCGCCACGTAACATCGGCCTCGTGTTGGACCGGTGGGGCGGATCAATACAATGAATACATCGCAAACCGTAAACCCTATTCGAGGTTGTGTTTTGAACGGGGTGACGCAGGGATATATGCTTACGAGTTGCCATTGAATGCCAGCCCGACGTGGACGTGCCAGGTTGGAGCACCGTCGTCACCATGTTCAGCCGGTTCCGCCGACTTTCAAGAGTCGCGGCGCTGGTCGATTCGCCGTACGGCTACGACTCGGAAGACGAGCATATCCGCAACGTGGGATTTGGGTTTTCCTTACCACCACCGTTTACAACTGCCCTATGCGCGTGTGGATAAGGGGCACGTCCGCTGCCGTTGGGTTACCAGCGTGGATTACGACTGCAACGCGGCCGTCCGGTGCGCGACGGTTATCAGCGGCGATCCCGCCGCGCCGACTTCCAGTGGGTTTTGTTCGGCAGTGACATCGATTCGACGACCGTCACGATTCCGGAAATCGCGGATTGCTTCTGGAACAACGGGGACGACTCGCCGTCGGACGTCGACGAGGCTGGCGTTTTCATTGCATTCCCACCGAATATTTCTACCCGCGCCGCGACAATCCGCGCTTTGTAAAACTGGCCAGCGCCACACGCGAAAGGTGCCCAGTCCTTTTACCTGTCCCAGAATGAGGGCGATGCTTCCCGCATTCCACTGCGCATCGCCAAGGTTATCGCCGCCAGCACCGTTGTATCCGACGCGACCAAGTGGCCGAGCGGGGATTTCCGACTCACGGTGTACGGATTGGATGGCGTCGGCGGGTGGTCCGGCAACACAGCGCCGAAGGCTCGGCGACGATTTACGCCGGAAATGGGATTGACGATACCTGGTACAATTCATCTTCGGCATACCAGAAGGTGACATGATGGTAGCGATTTGCCGGCTGGCTTCGGAACCCAGGCAGCCGGCGGGGTTGCTGGGTTAACGTGTATTTCGCCAATGGTTACGGCATCGAACCGTGTTTGACGCCAGCCGCGTCTCTCCGGATTCCGGTCGGCGCGACGCTATGCCTGGGTGGGTCTGGACGGCGGTACGTATTACGCCAGCGCGAGCGCGCGCGCCGTCGACCAATTGGTCGCAAATGGTCAGCCACGACGCCCGCTATGCCATGGCACGAAGATGGCTCCTGATGCAGAGTTATTGGGACGCCGTGGGGTGGAACGGCGCGTTGGACATCCATCGCACTAACAATGGATGGAGCAACGGTACCACGAGCACCGACGGCCGGGTGGACAACAATCTCAGTCCGCTACTTGGAATACCGCCTCCTCGACGTGGGTTACCACTATCGCGGGTGGGATTTCAGGGAGTAGACAATGCGTGGTCTCTTGTTGCGCCGTCAGGCACGTTTCGTAATGCCTGACGGCGCAGGAAGGCTTGTGTGATTGCGGTGGTCGGGTCTCTCCAGGCTGTTTTCTATCGAGGTGTGGGCAATATGGCCCAACTTCCACCCATACGCCTACACCCACGCGTACGGCCGCCAATACGCCGCGTCAACCTGGTACGAATACCCCACGCGCCTCCAGCGCCTACGTCACCCCGGCCGCCCTCGCCGACGTGGACGCCGAACTCCACGCCGCGGAGTTACACGCTCCGTGTTCCCGCCGACGCCCCGACGATTCAGACGGCGATTGACTACGCAATTGACGGCGACCAGATCATCGTCTCTCCGGCGTGTATGGAAGAGAACATTCACTTCAAGGGAAGCGAATCCTGATCCGTTCCACCAACGTTCGGGACTGGAGCGTGATCAGGAGCACATCATCGACGGCGGGCGGCGGGGCGGCGTGGTGACGTTTGCGGGGACGGGCGGATACCGGGACAGTTGCCCTTCTGCCCGGCGGCCGAGATTATACGGTTTCACCATCCGCAACGGTTCTTCAGAATACGGCGGCGGCATCCGAGGTAACGGAGCGCAGGTCAACATCGAGGGCGTGCCGCATTGAGGACAATTGGGCGAGCAGGCGCGGCGGAGGTCTCTATCAACTCCAACCTCCAGCCAGGTGCGCTACTGCTATATCTTGCGCAACCGCGCCGGGGAAGGCGCAGGCGGGATGGCGGCCGCGGATGACGGCTTCAACGCATACTGATTACTCATGTCTCATTTACGGCAACGAGGCGCCGCGCGGGGCGCATCCTACGCCGGCGGGCGCTCGAGCATTGCACCATCGTGGGCAACCGCGCGGAACTGAGGGGCGGTACCTGGGGCGCGTGGGGCGGTGGGTTGCCACGATTCTCTGGAACAACGTCGCCGGCGTGGCCGGCAACGGCATGCCCACCCGGATACCCCGCAAAACCCTCTGCATCCGTCTCTGGGGGTTTGCTGCCTGAATCTTAGCAACAGCGTCATCGATCGCGCCGACACCGGGCCGCCGTATTACCCCAACTTCTTTGATGTTGACCCGCTGTTCGTCGATTCCGAGGAAGGTGATTTCCATTTGCGCGCCAGAGTCGCCGGTCATTGACGCGTTTGTGGCGCGCTGGCCGGGCCTGGATCTGATTTCGCCCAGGGCGGCGTTTGGACGCGCCTTCACCCCTGGGACTTTACGCCCGACCTTGGTTGCTATGAATATTATCCGCCGGTCGTGCGGCCCCGATCCTGGCGACCAACACGTTCACGCCCACGAGCACTCCCCGCCGGCGGGCGACATCCGTCGCGACGGGCGCATCGACGCGCTGGACCTGTTCGAGGATTGTCGCTCCACTGGAACGGCACGGACGAATCGTCCCACAAAGCCGACCTGGACCAGAGCGGCACGGTCGATGCCGCCGACCTGCTCTCATTCTCATCGAGGCGCTGTCGAAATGAACACAACCAGTAGGCGCCACCCTTTGTACCTGCTCAAAGGGTGTGTGCGCAACCAGCGAGCAGGCTGAAGCCCGTACTCGCCGCCTCGTCTTCCGGCGAAGGTGGGTAAACCCACCCTACGGGGCCGTTATACCGGCGGAGCGACGCAGGCTGAAGCCTATCACCGCGCAAGCCACCGTCCACCGGTGGTGGGTAACCTCCCTACGCTCTCCACTTTCGTGCGGCCGTCCGCCCGGGTGAAAAAGCAGGCGTTATCCCTCTTTCCACGGGTGCAGACTACCCCGCATACCAGCGCGTGAATCCGTCGCCCACGAAGTAGCCCACGATCGCCACGCCCAGCCCCACGAGAAACATGTCGATGCCGCTGCGCAGCACGCCCCGGCCGGTGAAGATGCTGCGCGCCGCCCCTACGGCGAAGTGCGACAACATGGCTATTGTAAACGACGTCCAGATGGCCCACGCCCCCTCCAGCACCAGAAACGGCGCTACCGGAATGGCCGCACCCACCAGCGTCGCCACCCCCGTCACCCACGCCTCCCTGATGGGCGTGGAATGCGCCGCCGTGATGTCCAGCTCCTCGCGCACCTTCTCGGCCAACGCCGTCTCTGGGTCCGACATGACGACGCGGGCCATCTCGCGCGCCTTGACGGGATCGATCCCCTTGGCTTCGTAAATCAACGCCAGCTCGTCCTCCTCCGCCTCCGGCATCATGCGGATTTCCTCGCGCTCCAACTCGATCTCGTGCTCGTACACTTCGCGCTCGCTCTTGGCGGCCAGGTACCCCGACGAACCCATCGACAAAGCGTCGGCCATCGCGCCCGCCAAGCCCGACAGGAGCACCACCTCGTGCGCAACGTTGGCGCCCAGCACCCCGGCCACGAGACCGAAGTTGGCTGTCAGCCCGTCATTGAAGCCGTACACCACGTTGCGCAGAAAGCCCCCCGACTCGGCCCGGTGCCAGGGTTCGCCCGAAGCGCCGGTCAGGTCGCGGAGATGGCCGGCGTGCTCGGCGGATTCCTGCGCCAGCGTCATCGAGGCCAGGCGCGCGGATTCGTCGCCGCTCGAACGGTGCAATTTGAGATAGCTCTTCACCTCGCGCCCTTCCTGCGCCAACATGCGCGCCAGGAGAAAGCCGCTGCCGAAGTATCGCGCGGCCAGAACCTGCAGCCGCGCATGGCCCGACGGCCGGGCCGCCGGAATCGGCAGGCTGTTCTTCCGAAAAATCTCCCGCCACATCTCCTGATGGTTGTCTTCCATCCCGGCGATGCGCAAGAGCGTCTCCCTGCGCTTGGGGACGCTTTCCATGTCGGCCAGTTGACGGTACAGATAGGCTGAATCGATCTCCCCCTGCAAGCACTGCTCCCAGCGGGCGCGGGTTTGGGCGTCGATGGACATGGAAGCTCCTCCAAGGCGCTATTGCATCGGAATGTTAAGCGCATCTGCTTGACGATGCAAGAGTTACGTTGGATTTGGAGTATAGTATGGGTGCCGATGAAGTTCTGTCGGACTTGGTGCCGTAGCTGTGATTCTGACGGAAACAGGCTGTTCTACCGACGCACCCTGTCATTCCGACCGAAACGGGCTGTCATTTCGACCCAGACAGGCTGTCATTTCGACCGAAACAGGCTGTCATTTCGACCGCAGGGAGAAATCTTCTGCCTCTCACTCGACCCACATTAACGGCGGGAAAGATTTCTCCCTGCGGTCGAAATGACAGCTACGCCCCCAAGTGCTAGCGCCGCCTCTGCACCCACCGCGCGGGATGCTTGGAGGCCCAGTCGTTCCAGAAGACGCGCGAGTGGATCGCGGTCATGGTGGAGGAGCAGTTGAAGGCGGCGCTGCGTACCGGCCGGCGCGAACGCAGCCAAGAGCGGCGCGGCTGCCGCAACAGCCCGTCGAAAAAGTCGATCAACGCGGGTCGGTGCTGTCAAGCGCGCCCCTCGATACGGCCTTTGGGCTACTTGGGGGGCGCCTCGAGGACGCGGATTTCCGCTCTCGGCGCAAAGTTCAGCCGTGTTCTCGAGTAGCCGGTACTCCGGCGTATCGAGAGACACGGCGGCGCGGAAGCGCCCAGCGCACTTTTTCAACGGGCTGCTAAGCGACGGCGCCCGCGCACGCTGACCACCGGCAATGCCCAGCACGCCCTCAACCCGGCGCTCAGGGAGGATCCACCTCCCCGCCCCCGGCCGCACTTGCCGCAGGCAAACCTTCCCGCCGCCGCCCGGACCGCCTGACCGCAGCTCGTTTCACCGTATAAACGGTATAAACGGCAGAATCGGCCGGCCGGGACTCTCCCGCGCCTCCGTCTTGGCGACCAACAGCTGGAAGAGATCAAACAGCAGTTCGTCGGACTTGGGATGGTCCAGGAGGCCGTACCAGGCGTACAGGATGCGGCCGGGCGCCAACGGGCCGTCGCTGTACTCGATGTACGCCGCCGCCGTCCCGTAATGTTTCCCCTCGGAGTCCTCGACCTCGACCAGCGGGGTGCACTTGCCGCCGACTGGAATGCGCTCCGCCCACAGTGGCCGCCAGCGCCGTTCGCCCTCCTTGGGAAAACCGAAATACTTGAGTAGATGGGGCAGCGCGTGATTCTTGGGAATGAAACGCAAATCCACCCCCGGCGGCGTCTCCCAGCCGCCGTTCGACGCCTCCAGCGGCAGTCCGAACTCGGCGGATCGATTCACAACCCGGCCCTCTTCGTCATAGTAGAACGGCATGGGACCGTCCGGCAGGACGACCATGGCGCCGCCCGCCGACAGATAGCCGCGCAGCCCGGCGTCCACGTCTCCCGCCGAGTTTACCGTCGCGCGATAGTCCTCACCCCCCGCGTACAGCACGTAGCGGAACCGCGCCGGCGTCAGCTCTCCCCTAGCGACCTCCCGCCAACTCACCAGCGTGGGCTTGATACCCTGCTCCAACAGCCACCACAGGGCGCGCGATTCCCCATTGGGCAGGACCGCCATCGAGCGCCCCGGCAGCCGCCGCGCCAGCGCCTCCCGCTCCCTGGCCGTGATCGACGTCGCGCCCGCCGCCGCACCCTTGCGCTTGGCCATGGCCTTCAACCGCGCCGCGTACTGCGCCGTCAGTTGCAGGTACTTGTCGCCGTACTCGCGGCTAGGCTCGATCTCGCTGCCCTCGTGCCATTCGTTGAACGACGTGATCAACACCCAGTCGGGGCGCGCCGCCAAGGCCGCCTCCCATTGCACGCGATACAGGTCCCCGTCGTACCGTTCCACCGCGAAGGCCCGCGGGCGGTCGGCCAGCTTGGTGTCGTCATAGCCGGGAATGATCGTCAGCGTGCTGATCTTGCCCGCGCGGTCGGCCAGTTCCACCCACTCGGGATACTTCTCCGCCGCCCACCGCTCCAGCGCCGCCGCCCGCTTGCCCCGCAGCCGGTCCGCCGGGTTGTAGGTGTGAATCCCGTCGAAGATGCCCGCCGACTGCCGCGACAAATCGTCCCCGAGGAAGGCGACCCCGGGCGGATAGCGGCGCGAGACCCGCGTGATCACGTCCAACCAGGCGACCCGTCCCAACTCGCCGATGGCGCGCCCGTAGATGAACACGACCGGCTTGCTGCGCGCCTTCAACCATGCCGGATGGGCGCCGTAGCGATGCAGGAGGTATAGCAGATCGTCCGCCGCCGCCGTCGCCGAGCGCACCCCGTCGCGGTCACGCGGCACGGTCTCGTAATAGATGGTGGCAAACAGCCCCGCCTCCTGGCAGGCGGACAACAGCCCCTCCAGCGCCCGGTCCTCGCGCCGCCCCTTCCCCCACCAGCTGACGATGAACCCGTCCAGGCCCGCCTCTTTGGCCCAGGCGCAATGCTGCGCCATCACCTGCGCGTCCAGCGAGTCGTATGGACCCAGCTGCGGATAGTGCGGGCTTTCGCTGATGCTCTGTTTCTCCAGATCCACGGTCTTCCAATGGAGATACTCGCCATTGGCCTGGCGCCCGCCGTACCAGGGATAGTAGAAGGCCAGCCCCCGCGGTTGCACCTGCCGATAGCGGATGGAGGCGCGGTCCGCGTAGGCGTCCAGCTGTGCCTGGGACAACTCACCGGCCATCCCGGCCGGAAGGCCCAACAACAGAACGTAAACAACGATTCTCCAGCCCATTGACAAGCTTTCTCCTGACGAGCCCACTCGTCTTTCTACGTGCGTGGCCGATGGCGTGTAACTTACCCCAGATGGGGGAGTTTGGGAAGCCGGAATGCGGTCCAGGATGCGGCTGTCAAGACCGGCGGTTGCATACCGCGCCGTACCGCTCCGCGCGGTCGTCACGGTTCCGGAGGGTCTGAGCCGTCATTTCGACCGCATCACGCTGTCATTTCGACCGCATCACGCTGTCATTTCGACCGCATCACGCTGTCATTTCGACCGAAGGGAGAAATCCTGCCCACCACCGCGGCTCGAGTACGCGGCAGGAGGTTTCTCCCTTCGGTCGAAATGACAACTCCACCGCCAAGTGCAAGAAACTCCGTCTGCATCCTGAAGCGGAAGTGCAGCCGTGATCTCCACGGGCGCGACCCGGCGCAACTACGGGTTGCGCACCATCGCGGACTTGCCCTAACATACCTCGCCATGATCGTCTACCACCTCTCGACCGCCGACCGCGTTCCCGCCTTTCTTGCCAAGGGACTCACCCGCAGTCAGGGCCGCTTTTACGTCCTCTCCGACTGGGAGTGCGTGCAGAAGATCCTCTCCGCCCTCTCGTTGGAGACGACCTCGCTGTCCGACTTCGAGCGGCACGTGGTGCTCGTGCTCCGCGTCGATCCGGAGATGCTGGTCGCCGACCCGATGCCGGACGCCCACCTGCCGGCGCTCTTGCGCGGCGACGGGCGCGCCCTGGCCCGCTACAGCTACTACCTGGAGACCGACCTGGACCGCCTGCGCATCCTGGGCGTGAAGGACGCCTGGGGCAACCTAATCACGCGCCGCTTCGCCCCCGAGGGCCGCCGCCGCGAAGCACTCTGGCGCTTCCTCTCCTACGTTAAGCCCTACCGCCACTTCGTCGCCCTGGCCACCCTGGCAGGCCTGGGCAAGTTCCTTCTGCCCCTCTCCTTCGCCTGGATGTCGCGCGTGGTGCTGGACGACGTCCTCCTGAACCAGAACGCCAGCGCGGCCGCGCGCGCGGCCCACTTGCGCCGCGTCGCTCTCACCGTGCTCGCCGCCTACGTCCTCTGGATGCTCTGCTGCTATGCCCGCTCCCTCTTCACCGCCCTGGCCGGCCATCGCATGATCCGCGACCTGCGCGTCGCCCTCTTCAACCACGTCCAGCGCCTCTCCCACCAGTTCTTCTCCGAGCACCAGACCGGCTCCATCGTCTCGCGCGTGGTCAACGACATCGCCCAGGCCCAGAACTTCGTCGGTTCCGCCCTCACCAACGTCTGGATGGACGGCTCGCTCCTGGTCGTACTGCTCGTCATCCTCTTCTCCAAGCACGTGACCCTCACGCTGGTCGCGGTCGCACTCATACCCGTCTATCTCCTCTCCATCCGCATGGTGGGCCGCCGCATCCGCCTCTCCAGCCGCGAGGTGCAGGCGCGCGTGGAAATCCTGTCGGGCGGCCTGCAGGAGAAGGTCGCCGGCGTCGGCATCGTCAAGGGCTTCACGCGCGAGAGCGACGAACTGGACGCCTTTCGCACCCAGTCCAACAAGCTCTACAGCAAGGTCCTGCACACCGTCCGCCTGGCGGCCACCAACGAGATGGTCGTCGGCGCGGTCGTGCTCTCCTCGCCCGTGCTCGTCCTCTGGTACGGCGCCCATCTGGTCATGGCCGGCCAGCTCTCCCCCGGCCAGCTGATGCAGTTCGCCTTCCTTCTCCCCTTCCTCTACTCCCCCCTGCAGCGATTGTCCGACCTGTCTGCGGTGCTTTCAACCTCACTGGCCAGCATCGACCGCATCTTCGAGTACTTCGACACCCAGCCGCAGGTGGCGGAGAAACCGGATGCGATCACGCTGGAAAAGGTCGAGGGCCGAATCGAGTTTGATGCCGTCCATTTCGCCTATGAACCGGGCGTGGAAGTCCTGTCGGACATCTCGCTGGTGGTCGAGCCGGGCGAGACGGTCGCCTTCGTCGGTCCCAGCGGCTCGGGCAAGAGCACGCTCTCCAACCTGATTCCGCGCTTTTACGATCCCAGCTCGGGAGTGATCCGGCTGGACGGCCACGACCTTCGCGACCTTTCGCTCTCCGGCCTGCGCCGCCACATCGGCATCGTCAACCAGGAGACCATCCTCTTTTCCGGTACGGTGCGGGAGAATCTGCTCCTGGCCAAGCCCAACGCCGGGCCGGAGGAGATCATGGAGGCGCTGGCGGCGGCCAACGCGCTGGATTTCGTTTCGGAACTGCCGGAGGGACTCTGGACCGAGATCGGCGAGCGCGGCGTCAAGCTCTCCGGCGGGCAGCGCCAGCGCCTGGCCATCGCCCGCGCCTTTCTGAAAAACCCCCGCATCCTCATCCTGGACGAGGCCACCTCGGCGCTCGACTCCAAAAGCGAGCATCACATCCAGGAGGCGCTGGCCCGCCTGCTGGTAGGCCGGACTTCCATCGTCATCGCCCACCGCCTCTCCACCATTCTGGGCGCGGACAAGATTGTGGTGCTCGATCGCGGGCGGATCGTGGAGAGCGGCGGGCACGCCCAACTCCTGGGCCGGCGCGGCCTCTACGCCCAGCTCTACGAAGAGCAGTTCCATCGCGTCGCCCACGCGCCCGCGACAGCCGACTGATCCCTTCGGCTACTGCGATCTCACCAACTGCCGCTCGATGACGGAATACACGTGCGCGAGGGGATGATGACCGGTCAGTTCCGAGGCGCCGGGGCCTTCCGCCCATAGCGGCATATCCATGGGCGTGGTGCCCGGCGCGGTCCATCGCGCCACCGTCGCTCCGTTTTCCGCCGTCAGCGACAACCCGCACCAGTCCACCGCGCCCACCACCACAAGCAGCGTGTCTTGCCCCGAGGCGATCTTCTGCAATAGCCGCACGGTCGTATCCAGCGCCAGCACCTCGTTCACGGCGTGGCGTAGCGCGATGCGGCCGTCCTCGTCGTTGACCAGCCCGTCGCCGGTCAGGTCCTGCGTGTGCAACAGCGCGGCCCGCCGAATCGCCCCCTGGTGCACGACTAGAAAATAGCCGTCCCCCTCCTTGCTCAGATGTTGCACCACGAAACGCACCATCAGGGGCAGCGAGATGCTGGGCAATTCCGGCTCGATATAGAAGGGCAGCGCGTCGGGCGAAAACAGGCCGATCACGTTGCGGGTGATGATGGGGGACAGGTCCGAGGCGTTGCGCACGACGGTATAACCGGCGGCGCGGGCGTAGGCGAAATAGTCCGCCTGCGCGGCCATCTCGTCGTCGCGCACGCCCAGCGCCCGCAGCGCCTCCGGCGTCCGGTACGACCCCTCGGGATGCCCCGACGGGTTGAAGTACCTACGCCCGCCTCCCAGGAGCGCCTGCGGCTGCGCGCGCAGCACCCACTCCTGCAGGATGCGGTTCCAGTCCGTGGCCGAGATGACGTGCGTGCCGAACGCCGCCAGCATGGGCGTGATGATCTCATCGGTCGTAATGAAGCCGGCGCGGCGTCCCCGCTCCTGGGCCACGTCCAACAGCGACGGATAGGAGACGATCAGGTTCTCCGCCTCCCCCCAGGCGTTGAGATGACCGGGGAAACCCCAGCGCCCGGTCGCCAGCGCGGTCGCTACCGCCGCCCGGTCGGGCGGCCAGCCGTGCGACTTGCTGCTGTAGGTCACGCCCAATCCCGGCATCTGGTCCAGAAACAGCGGCTCGCCGTGCGCCGCCCGCGCCTCGTGCAAGAGCGGAAACGACAGCCCCTCCCCGATCACCAGCACCACGTTGCGCGCGACCGGCTGCTGATCCGCCGTGGTGATAAAGTAAATCGCCGGCAGAATCACCGCGATCACGAAAACGTACAGCCCGATCGCCGTGTACTGGGTGGTCAGTTGTTTCAGCGTCGCCATGGTTCACCTGCCCAGCGCGCCCTGCGGGAACCGCGCCCGGCGGAAATGGAACCGATGGGACCCACGGGACGTATGGGACGGACCGCGCGCATGTTATTGGTTCGCCTCACGGCCGGCGGTACCATCCCCAAGGAGAGCCTCCCGCTCGCGCACGACGACCCCGCGGGGTACCCGCAACTCGATGTCTCTCGCGCTCAACTGCCGGTTGAGCAGGGGATCCAGCACGTACGTCTCCACCTCCGCCGTGTCCTGCTTCATCTTCACCCTCACCGGCAGGTAGTACTTCCGATCCACCCAGAAGTCAATGTACTTGAAGTCGGCGCTGCGGCCTCTCCGGGGTTCCAAACGCATGAGATAGCAGTCCTGCTCCAGCATCCGGACCGTCTTGGGCGCGTCGATGTTGAAGTTCTCCTGCAACTCCATGGCCGTCGTGGCGCTGATGCCCGCCAAGGCTCCCAGCATGACGTAGATGGGGCTGGTGGGCGTGGCCTCGCGGTACACGACCGCCTCTGCCGGCCGATAGCGGTACCAGTGGTGGCTGCGGTCGCCGTCGTACCAGACGATTTCGTCGCTGGCACCGCCGATCACGCCGGAAGGCTCCAAGGCGTCCAAGGCATCGTAATAGGCGCGCAGGCCCACTTCGCGCGAGTCGATGCGAAACGCCCGCGGCTTGACGATCCGCGCGTAGCCGGCGAAAAAACGCGGCGTTCCATCCACAGTCAGCGTCTGCTGCTGCAAGAGTACCGCCGAGAAGTCGTCGATGGTCTGCCAGCTCTTGTCCATCTCCTCCAAGACGGTCGTGACCCGCACCGCCGACGCCTCGTTGATAGCCGGCCATGCCGCCAGCGCGACGACAAGAAGAAACACGGCTGCGCGCAGGTTCAATTTCCGGCCCTCCCGCTCACCCAGGCAAGGGACAGGCGCCGATAGGTGCTTGCGAGAAGAAGAAAGAACCGAGTCCTCGAGTAGCGGCCCGACGAGGTCTACCGATGCACGTGAGCTCCCGCTTCGGGCCGCGTATCGAGAGGACGGCATGGACGCAGGCAGACCGCCTTCGAAGCCGCCTCGCTTTTCAACCTCTACGGGTAAGGCGAAGCCTCGTGAGCGACTGTCCCCCTTCACGTGCCTTCCCCCGCGTCGATCATCGTCGTCTCCCCCACGTAGGGCGTGTACTGCGGATGTTCGATCATCTGCAGGCGCTTGATCAGTTCCTGGATGCGGCGGGCGGCGGAGAGAATGGCCGCTCCCTTCTCGCGCACCCCCGCCGACTGGCCCGGCTCGCGCGCCAGCATCTCCGCAAAGCCCGAGATGATCTGCAGCGGATTGCCGATCTCGTGCCCCAGCGTGATCGCCATGCCGGCCACCGTCAGGCGCCGTTCCGCCTCCGCCAGGGCCGCGTATAGCTCCGTCACCCGCAAGCCCACCTTCACCCGCACCACCACTTCGCGCGGGTCCGCCGACTTGGTGAGAAAATCATCCGCCCCCTGCTCCAGCGCGCGGATGGCGTCCTCCACCTTGTCCTTCGAGGTCAGAAGCAACTCGTAGGTCTGGCGATGCTCGGGCGACTGGCGGATGCGCCGGCACAGTTCCAGCCCGTCCACCCTCGGGCATCATCCAGTCGGTGACGACGACTTCGGGGCGATGGGCGCAAAGCAGTTGCCAGCCTTCCTCGCCCCCGCCCGCCGTGCGCGCCGGAATGCCCTCCTGCGCCAGGAGATCGGCCAGCATGGTGCGAAAGAAGGCCGAATCATCCACCACGAGTACGCTTCTCTCGCTCATGGCTGCACCCGCCCGGCATCGCCGCCCTGCGCGGCCAGCCAACTCAGAATGGCTGAGAACTCCGCCGCCACGCGGCTGTTATGGTCCGCGCCGGCGATCTCGTGATAGCGCACCCGCCCGCCCGCGCGCTCGATGGCCGCCGCCAGCCGCCGGCTGTGCTCCACCGGCACGATCTCGTCCCGATCCCCGTGCGCCAGGTAGACCGGCTTGTTCCTGAAGGCTCCCGCCAAGGTCGGCGGGACCGGCCCGGCAAAGGACGCCGCCGCCGCAAATCGCTCCGGATGGGCCGCCAACAGCTCCAGCGCGCCCACCCCGCCCATCGAGTGTCCGAAGAGATAGACGCGCCCCCGGTCGATGGGCAGCTTGGAGAGCACGTCCTCCAGCACGGCCTTCACTTCCGTCTCCGCCGCCCCGCGATAACCCCCGTAAGGCGCGGTGCGGGGGCAGGCCACCACCATGCCGACATGCTGCGCGACTCGCTTCATTTCTCCGTTGTCATAACCCGTAAAATACTTATGGTGGTCGTCCCCGCCGCCGTGCAGCGCGATGAGCAGGGGAAAACCGCTCGCCGGTGCGGGGATGTCGGGGACATAGAGACGATAGGGGACGAGTTGACCGAACAACACGAGCGTCTGGGTAGAATCGCCGACCGGCGGCGCCGCTTGCGCTGAAACCGGAAGACCGATCAGAAACGGTATCGCTGCGATGGCCCCAAAAGCCGTCGCGCCAGGGCTGCCGTGCATGGGGAAAGCATACCGGAGCCGACGAGACGGCGCAAGGCCGCTTACTCGCAGCGCCGGCGTCTCGCCGGCTCGCGTGTCGGCCTCCCGCCGACACGCTTCGAAGCGACGCCTCCTCAGCTTCTGAACCGCCGCTCCCAGTCGTAGTCCGGCGCGGTTACGATGTCCTCCATGCGCCGGATGCGCCGCTCCAGACTGTCGTAGGTCTGCTTGGGCGATAGAGCGCCATGCTGCGGCTGGACACGTAAGACTGATAAAACTCCTCGTCGTCCACGCTCTCAAAGGGCACGATCGGCTCCGGCCGCATGAAGACCGCCAATAGCACGTACAGAAACAGCAGCGGCCAGACGCCGGTAAAAAACAGGCCCGCCAGAAACAGCACGCGCATCCATCCCACTGGGAAATCGAGATGCCGCGAAATGCCCTTGATGACTCCAAAGAGCATCCCGTCGCGCGCGCGATAAAGTCCGCTGTGTTCATAATCGCGTTGGTGCGTCATGGTTGTCCGTCCTTTCCTCAACCGATGGCCTTGATCACGAGAATCAGCCCCAGCAGCGCCAGCGGCGCACCCACGATCATGAGCGGTCCCAGAAAACACAGGAACGCCCCCACGCCGAAAAAAATCAGCCCCAACAGGAGCGCCAGCGTGCGCCCCAAAAGCTCAATGAGGGCCAGAGCCAACCGGACGGGGAACAAGAGAATCCTGCCCATTGCGCTCATGCATCCTCTATCGTTTCACTCTTGCGGCCAAGCCGTCCTCTCGATACGCCGGAGTACCGGCTACTCGAGGACTCGGGTTTTCTTTCCGACGCTGCACGACAACGCCGATGATGCAAGCCGCGTCCTCCAATCGCGTCACGCAGCCAATGCAAGCCGCGTCCTCCAATCGCGTCACGCCGCCAATGCAAGCCGCGTCCTCGAGTAGGCCCCGCCGCAACATCCCCATTCCAGGCAGCTCTCATCTTCGGGGCCGTATCGAGAGGCGCGGCGGCCTGCCGCCTCCCGACCTCCGTCACCGCTCCAGTGCCTTCCACTTCTCCTCCTCGCTGCGACGCTTCTCCTGCTCGACCAACAGCGCCTCCAGCGTGGCCAGCCGCTCTTCCAGCCGCGCCAGCCGCCCCTCCCACGCCGGTCCCCCTCCCGCCTGTCGTTCGCGCCGGTTGCGTTCCGCATAAGCGTAACGCATCTGTAGCACCTTGAATACCAAGAGCATCGCTATGATGACGACTAGGCCTTCCATGCCGCTCATGAGGTCTTCTCCTCGCGCTCCTTGCCTTTCTCCACGCGATCCAGAAGGATCGTCTCCAGCGATTCGATGCGCTTCTCCAACTGCGAGAATCCGCGGTTGAGGTCCTGCACCAGGCGCGCCTCCTCGCCGCTCGCCCGGCCCCCGCCATGCCGCGCCCGGCTGCTTGCGACCACCATCCAGGCGATGCAGCCCACGATGGGGATGGCCAGCGCCATCATGCAGAGAACGATTAAGAATTCCCAAACGCCCATGATGCGTTACGCTCCCAACCGGGAATCGAACTCCCGCTCTTTATCTGACCAAGCTTGCCCTTGATGTTCCGCTCACGAAATCCGCGGCAGGTCGGCGGCGATCTCGTCGGGGCGCGGCTCCAGATGCACGTGCGCGGCGCCTTCCGCCGGCGGCGACGGCGCGCCCTCCAGCGCGGCCAGCCGCCGCCGCAGCTCCTCCACTTCCCCCGCCAGCTCCTGCACCCGCCAACTCACGCTGGTCCCGTCCGCCAGCGCCTGCTCCGCCGGCGACGCGAAGAGAAAGCGCATCAGGTAAAACGCCACCGCCCACAAAAGCAGCGCTACCACGAACGGCGCCCCGAAGATGACGGCGAAGTTCTGCCAGGTCAGCGGCGGCTCGGCCACGTTCAGGTGCTGGACAAGAAACCAGTACACCGCGTAATAGGTCGCTCCGAAGAGCACGAGGGTAGCGAGGAACTTGGCCAGTTTCATGTTCCGACCTCCCAGTAGCGTTGTGGCCATGCTACTCCCGCGCTCCATTCGGTTCAATCACCGTCCGCTGTGCGGCCGTGGTAGCGCAGCGTGCTGCGCGGGCGACGAGAGGCTCGATCCGCGCGGAGCGCTGCGCAACTACGGTTGCAGGATCTCCTCGATCCGCTCCATCCGGCGGTCCAGCCGCGCCAGCCGGCGCCCCAACGCCCGGTACTGCGGATCGTCCGGCAACTCTTTCGCCTCCTTGCGCCCGTCTCCGAGCAGCCGCGCCAGGCACTTCAACACCAGGACAACCAGGAGGATGGGGATGGCCAGCACGAGAAACAGTCCCACCAGTTTCAGGACCAGCCCCGCCACGGCGCCCAATAAACCCAGTACGATCGGCACGCCGACAAGGAGCACGACGGCGATGACGATGAGAGTCAGAAGCATCTTCATGGTCGTGTCGTCCTCCCCGCGCCCCTACTTCCCCGCCGCGCGCTTCTTTTTGAGTTCTTCCAGTTCCCTTTCGATGGTCTCGTCCTTTTCCAGCGAGCTGAACTGCGCGTCCAGACCGGAGGTGCGGCCGAAGTTGACGAGATCGGCCTCCGCCTCCATGCGATCCACCCGCGACTCGAAGCGCTCGAAACGGACGAAGGCGTCCGAAGTGTCGGCGCGACGAATGGCGCCCTGGGCGCGCAGCTTGTGCCCCGCGTGGGCGTGCCGGGCGATGAGCAGCCGCTGCTTCTCCCGCACCTTGGCCAGCTTGGCCTCCAGTTGCGCGATGTCCTCCTGGTACTGGTTGATGAGCGCGTCGCAGCCGGACAGATCATTCTCCAGGCTGCTCTGGCGCTCCTCGTGCCGGCGTTTCTCCAACAGCGCCTCGCGCGCCAGGTCCTCGCGCCCCTTGGCGACCGCCATCTCCGCCCGACCGGCCCACAAGGCCACCTTCTCCTGCGCCCCCTCCAGTTGCCGCTGCACCCGCTTCCTCGTCGCCATCGCCCCCGCCGTGGAAGCCTTCAGCTCCACCAGCGTATCCTCCATCTCCTGGATCATCAGCCGGATCAACTTCTCCGGATCCTCCGCCTTGTCCAGGATGGCGTTGATGTTGGAATTGAAGATGTCGCGCACCCGCGAAAAGATTCCCATGATCGTCGCCTCCCACTTCTTCGATGTCAGGCGATGCTCTCGCCAACCGCGTGCCAGCTTGGACTGATCATATATCCCGTTGAATAGACTTAACTTAAATCGGTGCAGGCGCGTGCCTAAGGCGAGATGTGGTTGAATAGACTGGCAAAATCAGTCGATTTTTGGTAATTTTGGCCAAATGGAGGTGTACGCCATGGCCGTGACCCTTCCGCCTACCATGGATGCCATCGGGCAGTCGGAAGTCTTTCTGGAGTTCCAGGAGCGGCTGTCGCGGGTCGCGCGGGTGAATCGGCCCGTGCTGCTCCTGGGCGAGCGCGGTACAGGCAAGGAGCTGGCCGCGCACCGCCTACATTACCTGTCGGGACGATGGCAGGGGCCGTTCGTGGCCCTCAACTGCGCCGCGCTGGCGCCCGGCCTGATCGAGTCGGAACTCTTCGGCCACGAAAAGGGCGCCTTCACCGGCGCGGTCGAACGCCGGCGCGGGCGCTTCGAGCTGGCGCATGGCGGCACGCTCTTTCTGGACGAGCTGGGTTGCGTGCCGCTGGAGGCGCAGGAGAAGATTCTGCGCGTGGTCGAGTACGGCAGCTTCGAGCGCGTCGGCGGCCAGCGCCCCGTACAGGTGGACGCGCGTCTCATCGGCGCCAGCAACCGCAACCTGCTGGAACTGGCCCAATGCGGCCGCTTTAAAGAAGACCTCCTGGACCGGCTCTCGTTCGAGGTCCTCTTTGTCCCCCCGCTGCGCGCGCGGCGCGAGGACATCCCGCTGCTTGCGATGCACTTCGCCGCGCGCATGGCGCAGGAACTGGGCCGGCGCGGCGTGCCGGAATTCTCGGACGCGGCCTTGGAGACGCTCTGCGACTATGCCTGGCCCGGCAACGTGCGCGAACTGCGCAACGTGGTGGAACGCGCGGTCTATCGCGCCGAGGACCTCGTGATCGAAGAGATCGACCTCTCGCCCTTCCGCTCCCCCTACGAGGCGCCGCCTCCTGACGCTCCTGCACCTCCCGCCGCACAACTCGGCCTGAAAGAAGCCGTGCGCCGGCTCGAGCAATCCATGCTGGAGGAGGCCCTGGCGGCCGCGCGGGGCAGTCAGCAGGAAGCCGCCCGCCGCCTGGGCCTGACCTACCATCAGTTCCGGGGTTTGTATCGCAAATACAAGCGTAGGAAGCCGTAACGCCGGCATCTTGCCGGCTTGCGTGGTGGGCGTCCCGCCCCCACGCTTCGCGCGCAACCTGGCAGGCTGCCGAAGCGTGTCGCCAAGATGCCGGCGCTACCTCACAGGTTACGCCGGACGGCGAATCCCCAGCGCCTTCATGCGCGAGGTCAGCGTGGACGGATTCATCCCCAGAATGCTGGCGGCGCCGCCGTCTCCCGACACCCGCCAGCGCGAATGCTCCAGCGCCCGCAGGATGTTCTGCCGCTCCAGTTCCTGCAGCTCGGAGATGGTGCGAATGGCGAAGTCCGCCGCCGCGCCCGACAGCGCCCGCGCCGCCTCGTCGCGCATCTCCACCGGCAGCGCGCGCTCCAGGTTGAGCCGTCCGCCCTCCGCCGTGATCACCGCCCGCTCCAGGACATTCTCCAGCTCGCGCACGTTGCCCGGCCAACCGTACGCGCACAAGCGCCGTCGGTCGTCTTCCGACAGCGGCGCCAGCGTACGCCCCATGCCCCGCGCAAAGCGCTGCGCGAATGCCTCGGAGAGCAGCGGAATGTCCTCCGGCCGCTCCCGCAACGGAGGTAACCGCATGGGAAACAAGTGGAGACCAAAGAAGAGATCGGAGCGGAACCGCCCCGCCTCCACTTCCTTCTCCAAGTCGCGGTTGGTCGCGGCCAGCACCCGCACGTTGACCCGGCGCGTCTCCGAACTGCCGACCGGCTCGAACTCGCCCTCCTGCAAGATGCGCAAGAGCTTGGACTGCATCTCCAACGGCAGCTCGCCCACTTCGTCCAGAAAAATCGTCCCCCCGTCGGCCAGCGCGAAGCGACCCTCGCGCTTCCTCGTAGCACCCGTAAACGCGCCTTCCACGTGGCCGAACAGCTCGCTCTCGACGAGAGTGGCCGGAATCGCGGCGCAGTTCACCTTGATCAGGGGAGCGTCCCGGCGCCGGCTGCGCGCGTGAATGGCGCGGGCGAAAAGCTCCTTGCCCGTCCCCGTCTCCCCCAATAGCAGGACCGTCGCGTCGGTCCCCGCCACCTGGCGCACGTCGTGCAGCGCCGACAATAGCGCCGGACTCCGCCCCACGATGTCGTCGAAGTCGTGATGCGCCTTCAACTCCTCGCGCAGGATCTCCGTCTCCACGGTGAGCGCGCGGATCTTCTTCTCCGCTTCCAACCGGTCGTTCACGTTGCGCAGGATCAGCGTATAAAACACGTCCCGGTGGACTTGAAACGACGACAGCGTTCCCTCGGCGGGAAACTCGCGCCCCTCCGCTCCCACGCCCGACAGTCCGCCCCCGATCCAGAGACAGGGCTGATCCTCGTCGGAGACGGCCAATTGCGCGACCAGCGTCTCCAACCGCCGGGCGCTCTCCCGCGAGAGGAAGCGCCCCAGCTTCCTGCCCGTCATCTCGCGTGCGGACCTGCCGAAGACCTTCTCCGCGGCCGGATTGACCATGACCACACAGAGATCCCGGTCCAACTTGACGATGGCGTCCATGGCGCTCTCCACCAGGCCTGACAACTGCCGCTCGCGCAGGCGCACTTCGGCCTCGGCCACCAGCCGCCGATGCTCCGCCGCCGCCCGCGCCGCGAAGATGTGGAACAACGCCGTGCAGCGCGGCGCCTCCGGCATGGGCCGCGAGTCAAACACCGCCAGGTGCCCGAGAATCCTGCCGTCCGTGTGCAGAAGCGGCGCCCCCATGTAACTCACCACGCCCATGGGCGACAGATCCGGGTCCTGCGGAAACATTTCCAAGACCCGCTCGGGAAAGTGCACGAAACACCGCTTGTCGATCACGACCTCGCAGGGCGTGCCGGTGATGTCGTACTCGTAATGGTCGAGGTACTGGCCGTCGGCGTAGAAGGCCAGCGAACGCAGGCGGCGGGCCTCGCCCAGGTATTCCGACACCCACGCCCCGCGCGTGTGCAGCGCGTCCGCCAGCCCCTTCACCAAGGCCTTGAAGAAGGGCTGTCCGGTTTCGCCCGCGGTCCCCTCCAGGATGGCGCGCAGGACGGCGTCCTCGTCCACGTTGTGCATGGGCGGCGGTTGCGATGGTTTCATACAGTTGGCCTCCCGGCCCAAAGGTGCGGCTGTCAACGGTCAGGATGCAGTTTTCGGGGCGACGTGCAGCCTCATCGCTCATTTTAGGTCCAAACGCTCCGGCTGTATACCCTAATTTACATTGAGACGCAATATCGCAACCGCTGCGGTTGGTTCCAAGCACGCCCGGCAGATTAATGAAGGGGCTTACGCAGCTTTGAGCGGAAACGCCCGCGAGACGCTCTGCGAGAAGATGGGCGCGTCGTCGGGTACGACAACGCTGCGTTGCGTCGGCTTGTGGGACAACAGCTCGATCCCATGCTCGGAGAAGAAGCGCTCTCTTTCGCCCAAGCCCTCAAGGGTCGCCAGGTGCAAGCCGACCAGTTCACGGATTTCCTCGTGAGCCTCCTCCAGCGTGGACGCGAACGTGGCGGTTCCCAGCTCGATGCAATAGGCATCCCAAACCCCTTCTTCCGGGTAGCGTCGGAATTGCAGGGTGAGCGCCACGTATCCCATGGGCTTTCGTTTGCGCCCCCATGAATCGTTGCCTCCGATAGGGAAGCGACTCCATACGCGCTCGCGCGCTACAAACGTGCGCTGTTGCGTTCGCAAGGGCTCCCGGACGCCGTGGGGGCTCGTCGGCGGCGCGATACGCGTGCTCCTGCCAAGGTTCCGCCTTCGCGCCATCAAGCATCCATCCCTGGCGGCGGAGCTGCGGCGCAGGCAAGCTCGGGAGGCCCGTTTGGCGCAGCCCATCCCGGGAAGCGATTGAAACAGCGCCGCACTACCCGCGAAGAGGTGGAACAGGTCCTGACCAGTCCCCATGATGAGTTCCCCGGCTCTACCCCGGACACAAGGCGAGCCAGGTTGGAAATCGCGGACGGACGCCGAACGTCGTGTTTGTTCCCGAGCAAAACGAGTTCTTCGTGGTCACGGCGTTCTGGGAGGAGCAGGGATAACATGGAAATCCAGGTAACTACCGACGAATCCGGCGCGAAAGTGCTGGCGGTTTACATTCAAGTCCGCGAGGGAGAGGTCTATCGGACCGTTCCCATCAAAGCCAACGACTGTTACGCGGACGAAAACGTCAATGGCGACCTGCTCGGCGTTGAGGTGCTTGCGCCAGGCCGTTTGCGCGAGTGCATGGAACAGGTTGCGCAGACCTATGGGATGCCGCAACTGGCCTCGATCATGGAGTCCATCGGCGTGACGCGCGCCGCCTGAGAGTTCTCTCGTGCACGCTCCCGCCTCCCCCCCAAACCGCCCCTGGTCTAGACCATTAACCCCTTAGATTCCCGCCACTTACCATGTGGAGCGCTCATAGCGATTTTCCTTGTTGCCGGTCAATCAAGCCCCCTAACATCCGGCCGTGCATTGAGGTTGCCGACGTTGTGCACCCACCGTGCGCACGCAGTGGATAGTGGACGTAGAGGTTTTGCCGATGACGGCCCGCCGGCCGAGCGCCTTCACCCTGATCGAGCTCCTCATCGTGGTCGCCATTATCGCCATTCTGGCGGCTATCGCCGTGCCCAATTTCCTCACCGCGCAGGTGCGCGCGCGCGTCGCCCGCGTCGAGGGCGACTTCCACACGCTTTTTCTAGCGGTGGAATCCTACCGGGTCGATAACGGCCTCATATCCGCCAACGATATCTTCACTTACGTCCACAAGCACACCCCCCACCAGCACGCCATCTTTACCACTCCGATCAAGTATATGAGTACCCAGCTCATGGACCCTTTTTACGAGCGCAATAACATCGTCTGGAACTGCGTGGGGGGCAACATCTACACCGTCACCTACGGGCTGTACCACGTCGAGCCGATGAACAACCAAGGGGTTGTTCCCGGCTGGCTGCCGGCGGGGGATCTCCTGACTCGCACGGCCTATAAGCAGAGCAAGCAGTATCTGACGCTTTCGACCGGCCCGGGCCTGTCGCCGGTTCCGCAATTGAACAACCAGAAGCTGCGCGTGATTGACGCCCCCTGCGGAATCGTGTATGATCTAAGCAATGGCGTCCTGTCGCCCGGCGACGTGTTGGGCTTCGGCCCGCCCTGAGGGGCCGGCACGCGCAAGGAGCGAAGCAAGGTCAAAAGTCCGGCTGCGCGTCGCCTGCGCACCGGTTTCAAGACTGAGTGGAGGTCTTCACCATGTCCCATCGCGTTCGCCCGTGCGGCTTCACGCTCATCGAGCTCCTCATCGTCGTGGCCATCATCGCCATCCTGGCCGCCATCGCCGTTCCCAACTTCCTGACCGCGCAGGTTCGCGCCAAGACGGCCCGCGTGCAGGAGGACTTCCACACTTTCTTCCTGGCCGTCGAGAGCTACCGCGTGGACAACATGCTCCTCTCCGCCAACGACGTGCAGACTTCGATTCACAGTCATGCGCGCAACCAGCATCGCTTCTTTACCACCCCCATCGCCTATATGTCCGCGGAGATGTACGACCCGTTCTACGACCATAGCGGCCACGTTTGGAACTGCGTCGCCGGCGACATCTACACGCTGGTATGGGGCCTCTACCACCTGGAGCCGATGACCAACACCGGAACCGTGCCCGGCTGGCTGCCGGCGGCCGACGTGCTCACGCGCGCCAAGTATCGCGCAGGCAAGCAGTATCTCACCCTCTCGGTGGGACCGGGGATGATGGATATCGTCGTTCCCGGTTACGGCCGCGTGCGCGGGCACGACATCCCCTGCGGCATCGAATACGACCTCTCCAACGGCGTCCTGTCCCCCGGCGACATCGTCGGTTACGGCCCGTAAACCGGACCCGCAGTTGCGGAGCAAAGCGGCGCGCTGCGGGCTTTTGTGGGCGCCATCATCGCTCAAACGCCGTCCGCACGGCGGCGCCAGCCGGCTTTTCCGCACTCCCATCTTGCTCCCCGCCGGCGTTTCCTCTACCTTGGGGCGCACAACCCGGCGCGCGTCCGGCCGCCGGAACGGGAGGCCCTCGCCTTGAACCGAGCCAAACCCAAAATCGAGCGCGTCCATGCCGCCCTCGCGCGCAAGGAGCCTGACCGCGTCCCCATCGCCGAACTCTTCTGGGCCAACTTCCTTCGCCGCTGCAAAGAGGAACTGCCCGTCGGCGCCGACTTCGATCCCTACCGCTACTGGGACCTCGATATGGTGGTCATCCCTCCCAACATGGACCCCCACGTCAGCGGCATCCAGGTCCTCCTGGACATTCCCTCCCGCAAGGTCGTCAAGACCGGCTTCGGGGCCACCATCGA
Organism: bacterium; assembly: GCA_015075175.1. GTDB lineage: Bacteria > Hinthialibacterota > Hinthialibacteria > H5-UNCL2 > H5-UNCL2 > H5-UNCL2. The sequence goes on along the minus strand of JABTUV010000010.1, from coordinate 64,276 downwards.
GCATCGCTGCGACTATCCCATGCCGCATTTCTGCGAGTTCGACACGATTACCTACGAGGATATGGAGGCGTTCACCTTCGACGATCCGCTGGACCCGCGCCGCTACTACGAACCCATCGACGATCTGATCAACGCCGTGGTGGACGAGATCACCCTGGGAAAACCCGCCTTCGTGGATCGCGTCAACGCCTACGCCGACGACTTCTGCGTCTTCGGCGGGGTGTGCGAGCCGCACGAGATGATCTGGCGCATGATGGGCGTCGAGAACGTGCTCATCAAGATCGCCGAGGAGCCGCTGAAGGTGGCCCGGTTCCTGGAGCGGTTGGGCGACTTCCTGGTGGGCATCGTGCAGGGACAGATCGCGGCGGCCGGCGGCAAGCTGTCCGGCCTCTACGTGTGGGGCGACATCGCCTACACGCGCGCCATGTTCTTCTCCCCCGACTACTGGCGCATGGCCTACCTGCCGCAACTGCGCCGCATCTGCGACGCCGTCCACGCGGCCGGACTGCCGGTCATCTACCACGGCTGCGGCAACGCCTCCGAGGTCTTCGAGGACATGATCGAGGCGGGCGTGGACGCCTATAACCCACTGGAGGCCAAGACCGGCCTGGACGTGCTCGAACTCAAGCGCAGGTTCGGCGACCGCTGGGCCTTTGTCGGCAACATCGACGTCCGCGTCCTGGCCCGCAACAACCGCGATGAAGTGCGCCGCGAAGTTCTGATCAAGCTCAACGCCGCCAAGGGCGGCGGCTACATCGTCCACTCCGACCACTCCGTCCCCGACAACGTGGCCCCGGCCACCTATGACTACTTGGTGTCGCTGGTCAAGGAGTACGGGGAATATCCGCTGGAGCTGGGCGAATACGATCGAACGTAACGCCGGCATCCTGCCGGCTCACGTGTGGGCGTCCCGCCCACACGTTTCGCGCGCAAATCCGAAGCGTGTCGGCAGGACGCCGACACGCGGGCCGGCGAGACGCCGGCGCTACGGCACGGGAGCAAGGCGTGGAGGCGTATCTGAGGTTTGTCGGCGTGGGCAAGCGCTTCCCCGGCGTGGAGGCGCTCTGCAACGTCAGCTTGGAGGTCGCGGCCGGCCAGGTCCACGCCCTGGTGGGCGAAAACGGCGCCGGCAAGTCCACCCTGCTCAAGATTCTGGCCGGCGTTTATCCCCCCGACGCGGGACGGCTGGAACTGGGCGGCCGTCCGGTGGTCTTCAATTCCCCCCAAGACGCCATCGCCGAGGGCGTGGCCGTCATCCACCAGGAACTGCAATTGGTCCCCGACATGAGCGTGGCGGAGAACCTGCTATTGGGCCGGATGCCGCATCGCTGGGGTTGGCTGCGCAGCCGCGCCCTCTTTTCCGCCGCGCGCGCGCAACTGGTCCGCCTGGGTGAGGCCATCGACCCTGCCTGTGCCGTGCGCCGCCTGCCCATCGCCCATCGCCAGATGGTCGAGATCGCCAAGGCGCTCGCCTCCAACGCCTGCATCTTCGCTTTTGATGAACCCACCAGCAGCCTCTCGCAGCGCGAGACCGCCAAGCTTTTCGACATCATCCGTGAACTGGCGGCGATGGGTTGCGTGATCCTCTATGTCTCCCACCGGTTGCACGAAATTTTTGAGATCTGCGACTGCGCGACGGTACTGCGCGACGGGCGGTGCGTGGCGAGCTTTCCCGACATTGCCCAGGCGTCGTCGGATGAGCTGGTGAGCCAGATGGTGGGACGCAGAATCGAGGACATTTACGCCTACCGGCCGCGTGCGGCGCGCGAGCCGGCGTTGGAGGTCGAGGGGCTGACCGGGCCGGGCCTGTCGGCGCCGCTGCACCTGACCGTCCGGCGGGGCGAGATCGTCGCCCTTTTCGGACTGGTAGGCGCGGGGCGCAGCCAACTGCTGTACCTTCTGGCGGGTGCGGCGCGCCCGCGCGCCGGCGCCCTGCGCCTCCTCGGCCGGCCCCTTGCCCCCGGCCGTCCCGCCGACGCCATTCGCGCCGGCCTCGTGCTGTGTCCTGAAGATCGCAAGAAGTCCGGCATCTTTCCCAGCGCCTCGGTCCAGGAGAACATCCACCTATCGGCCCGCCGCCGCCGCGGACGCTTCGGTTTCCTGTCCGAAACCAGCGAGCGTCACAACGCCGAGGCGTGCGTGCGCCGCTTTAACATCAGGGTGTCTTCGCCGGCCCAGAAGATCGCCAATCTCTCGGGCGGCAACCAGCAGAAGTGCATCCTGGCGCGATGGCTGACGGGCGACGTGGCCGTGCTGCTCTTGGACGAGCCTACGCGCGGCATCGACGTGGGCGCACGCAGCGAAATCTACGCCATCATCCAGAATCTGGCCGAGGCGGGCGTGGGGATACTCCTGGCGACCAGCGACCTGCCCGAGGCGCTGGGCCTCGCCGACCGGATTCTCGTCATGCGTCAGGGCCGCCTGGTCGGCGACCTGCCGCACGCGGAAGCCACCGAGGAGGCCGTCATGCGCCTGGCCCTGCCCGAAACCGTGCCGGCCATGGCGTCGGTTTAATCGATCTCGAAAGCCCTGAGCAGCTGCAATGACCAGAACCGAATGCCCTGAGCAGCTGCGAAAACTAGAAGCCGAAGGCCCTGAGCGCAGCGCACAGCGCGCTGCGCTCAGGGCTGTCGGCGAGGTTATCAGGTGGCGTAGGGTGGGTTTTACCCACCGATGCGGGTTGCGGAGGGAATGGTGGGTCAAGCCCACCCTAGGGGAATATGCATAAGATGCTTTTCACACTCTGGGACCGTGCGGGCATGGCGCTCGTGTTTGTCTTGCTCTTCGTCGGCTGCTGCCTGTTCGTGCCCAGGTTTCTCACCTGGTACAACATGACCGGCCTGGCGCTCTCCGTCTCCATGGTCGGCATGGTCGCCTGCACCATGCTCCTCTGCCTGGCCTCCGGCGACTTCGATCTTTCCGTCGAGTCTACCGTGGCCTGCTCGGGGGTCTTGGCGGCCGTCGTCATCAACAGCATCGCCCCGGGACCCCTGGCCGTCGCCGCCGGCATCGCCGCCGGCGTCCTGGCCGGCGGAGTGGTCGGTCTCTTCAACGGTTGGGTGATCGCGGTGCTCGGCATCAACGCGCTGATTACCACCCTGGCGACCATGCAGATCGTGCGCGGGCTGGGCTTTCTCGTCTCCGGCGGCAGCTCCGTCGGCATCAGCCAACCGGGTTTCTTCGCCCTGGGCCAGAGCTCGTTTCTGGGCTTTCCCACGCCGGTCTGGATCACCGTCGCCTGCTTCGTGGTGTTCGGGCTTCTCCTGCACAAGACGGTCTTCGGACGCAACTGCCTGGCCATCGGCGGCAACGCGGAGGCGGCGCGGCTGGTGGGCATCAACGTCGAGCGCACCAAGCTCGTCATCTTCACGCTGCAAGGACTCATGGCCGGCCTGGCCGGCGTGGTCCTGGCCAGCCGCATCACCAGCGGCCAACCCAACACCTCGGCGGGTTTCTCGCTGGACGTGATCTCCGCCTGCGTGCTGGGCGGCGTCTCCCTCTCCGGCGGCGTGGGCAGCATCCTCGGAGTCCTCGTGGGCGTGCTCATCATGGGCACGGTGCAAAACGCCATGAACCTGTGCAACGTGCCCCCCTTCTGGCAGTATATCGCGCGCGGCGGAATCCTCCTGGCGGCGGTCCTCTTCGACCAGCTGAAACGCGGCCGCAGACGGAATCTGATTTGAAAGGCGATCTCCCGTCATGCAATACCGTCAATTAGGCGACAGTCAGCTCACGGTTCCCGCAGTGGTATTCGGCGCCTGGGCGGCGGGCGGCTGGATGTGGGGCGGGATCGACGACGACGAGGTGGTGCGCGCCATCCAGACGGGCATCGACCTCGGTATCACCTGCATCGACACCGCCCCCATCTACGGCTTCGGCCACAGCGAGGAGCTGGTGGGCCGCGCCGTCGCCGGCCGCCGCCGCGAGGTCCTCATCGCCACCAAGTGCTGCCTGCGCTGGAACGTGGACGCCGGCCAGTTCTACTTCCAGACCCGCCACCACGGCGCGACCTACAGAATCCACAAGTACCTCGGCGCCGAGTCGATCATCTGGGAATGCGAGCAGAGCCTGCGGAGGCTCAACGTCGATGTCATCGACCTTTACCAATGCCACTGGGAGGACCCGACGACCCCGCTGGAGGAAACGATGGAGGCGCTGCTGCTCCTCCAAAAGCAGGGCAAGATTCGGGCCATCGGGGTTTCCAACTTCAGCGCGGACAGCATCCGCAAGTGCAAGGCGCTGGCCGACATCGCCAGCAACCAACCGCGCTACAATCCGCTGCGCCGCGACAGCGAGCGCGACGTCCTGCCGGTCTGCCGGGAGTTGTCCGTCGGCGTGCTGGCCTATTCACCGCTGGAGCACGGGCTGCTGTCCGACGCGCTCACGCCGGAGCGTAGATTCTCCGGCGACGACCTGCGCCGCACCCACCCGTGGGCGCAGCCGGCCAACCGCCCCCGGCTCATCGCCGCCCTCCAAGAGGTGCGAGGCGTCGCCCGCCAGTACGGCGTCAGCGTCGCGCAGGCCATCATTAACTGGGTCGCGGGCGAGCCTGGGATTACCGCCGCCATCGTAGGCGCCCGCTCCGAGCCGCAGGTCCGGGAAAACGCGGGCGCGCTCGCCTTCTCGCTGGCCCCCGAGCATCGCGCCCGGATTCGAGCCATCTTCGAGAACCTGGGCGAACCCGCGAAACCTTGACGCGACCGTCGCCGATTTCCGCCGCCACGCGCCGCCGGAATGCCGGGCCCCCGCTCAAGAAATCTGCGCCTCCCCGGGAGAATGGGCCTTCCCAAGACGCCGAGGGAATGAAAAGCGCATCCGCGAGGCATCCCCCGACGAGTCCGCCGCCGCGGACGCATCGAAGGGCGTCCGGTACTTCGGCGTATCGCCAGGACCGCCTCGCTGCAACCCGCCCGCCTTCGCAGCCACCCTGCTTTTCGTCCCCCAGGCGCCAGGCCAGGCCTCAGGACGGAGTGTTCCGGGCGCCACCACCGAATACAACCCCCAACCTCCCTCTCCCTGCGTTCCCTTCCCGGCCGCCTCCCCGCCGCCTACGGCTGTCGGCAATTCGTTTGCACTCCGGCCCGTTTCATGCTATTTGTCTTCGCTTCGACCGGCGGTTGGGCGCATAACCTTTGCGTTTTGCACCACTTGCCGACCGGCGCAAGCACTGCGACAGCCCCTTGGGCAGAGGGAAAAATGACTTATAACGTGGTGGAAAACGTGGACACTTCCGCGTGCACCAAGAAACTCATACTCGAGGTACCGCGCGAGCAACTCAACCAGGAGGTCGCCAAGGGGTTTGATACCGTTCGGCAAAACGTGATTCTGCCCGGTTTCAGGAAGGGTCGGGCGCCCTTGTCGCTTCTGGAGCGGCGTTTCGGCAAGGACGTGGAGGCGGACGCGGTGCGCAGCCTGATCGCGTCGACTGTGGAAACGGTAGTCAAGGACCTTTCCTTGCCGGTCGTGGGCGAGCCGAGCATCTCCGATCCGACCCACGAGCCTGGCGATCCCCTACGCTTCACACTGGAGCTCGAGTACGTCCCCCCGTTCCAGTTGTGCGACTATCGCGATCACGGCGTCAGCATCGAACCGAAAGAGGTCGGCGAAGCGGAAGTGGGGCGGATTCTGGAGCGCCTGCGCGAGAGCAGCGCGACGCTGCGGTCGATAGAACCCAGACCGGCGGTCAAGGGTGACGTGGCCGTCGTCAATTTCAAGGCGGAGGCGGACGGCGCGGTACTCCCCGACGTCTCCCACGAGCGCTACCAGTTGGAGCTGGGTGAAAACGTGCACATGCCCGGTTTCGAGGAGGCCGTCGTGGGCATGACGCCGGGTGAACAGAAGACCGTCAGTCTCACCTTCCCGCCGGACTTCCATGATCCGGCGTTGCAGGGCAAGGAGGCGCTCTTCACGATCGATCTTTTGGAGCTCAAGGAGAAGCTCCTGCCGGAGCTGGACGATGAGTTTGCGCGGGATTTCGGCGCGGAGGGGGGCCTGTCGGAGCTGAAGGACCGCATTCGCGGCAACCTGGAGGGCGAGGCGCGCAGTCGCGCCTTCCTGGACGCGCGGCGCAAACTCGCCGACTGGCTGCTGGAGAGGGTTCAATTCAGCGTGCCCCCCAGCATGATCGAGGGCCACGCCAAGTACATCTCCGCCATGCAGGAGCTGCAGATGGAGCGGATGGGAGGCAGCCTGGAAGACCTGGGCAGGACGTCGGAGGAACTGCGCGCGTCCAACCGCGCCGAGGGTGAGCGCGCCGCCCGCCTCTCGCTCATTTTGGACCGTATCGCCGCCGACGCCGGCATCACCCTCTCCGAAGAGGAGTATCTCAACTACCTCATCCACCTGGCCCACGAACGGCGCGAGAATCCCGAGTGGTTCGTGCAGAACGTGGTCAAAAACAAGTTGCAGGAGTATTATCGGCGTCGGGCGCTGGAGAACAAGGTTTACAACGTGCTCCTGGGCGTGACGCCCCCGGAAGGCCCCCAATCGGCGCACATACACGGACCCGAGTGCGTGCACGGCCACGAACCCGAACCGGCCGCTCAGCAGCCTGGGCCGTCTGAACAGTCTCAAGAGCCTGAAATCCCCAAGGAGTGACACGCATGGGCTACATTCCCTTCGTAATCGAGCAGACCAGCCGCGGCGAGCGGTCCTATGACATCTACTCGCGGCTGCTGAAGGACCGCATCATTTTCATCGGCACGCCGATCGACGACCACACGTCAAATCTGATCATCGCGCAGATGCTGTTTTTGCAGGCGGAGGATCCGGAGAAGGACATTCACATCTACATCAATTCGCCCGGCGGCCATGTGCATTCGGGGTTGGCCATCTACGACACCATGCGGTTCATGAAGCCGGACGTGACCACGACCTGCATGGGGCTGGCGGCCAGCATGGCCGCGGTCCTGTTGGCGGCGGGGACGCCGGGCAAGCGGTTTGCGCTGCCCAACGCGCGCATCATGTTGCACCAGCCCGCGGGCGGGGCGCAGGGCCAGGCCTCCGACATCGAAATCCAGGCGCGGGAGATCCTCAATACCCGCAAGCGGCTCTACGAAATCCTGCATCAGCACACCGGCCAGGACCTGGCCCGGCTGGAGCGGGACTGCGACCGCGACTACTTCATGTCGGCCGAGGAGGCCCGCGATTACGGCATTATTGACGTGATTTACACGCCCAATTCGGGCGTCAAGGGCAAAAAGCGCGGCGGCAAGGAGGAAGACAAGCCGCAACAGGGGTGACTTGGACGGTTTTTTTTGCTAGTATAAGAAGTAGACAGGCGCGGCCGGAGACGCGGCGCGGGCATCCCGCCCGCGCTAGGCTTCAGCCGCCGCCCGCATCCGCGACCGGGGACTGAAACTCATGGTGTTTGACAGCTTACAGCGGCAAGACGCGCATCCTCTCCTGCTCCTTCTGCGGAAAGACGCAGGACGAGGTGCGCAAGTTGATCGCCGGCCCGCCCCAGAAGTCCACCAGCCAGCCGGTCTACATCTGCAACGAGTGCGTGCTCCTCTGTAACGAGGTCCTGGGCGAAGAGCGCGAGGTCAATGTCGCCGAGGTCCATAAGCCGCGCGAGATCAAGGACGTGCTGGATCAATACGTGATCGGCCAGGAGCGCGCCAAGCGCAGCGTGGCGGTGGCCGTGCACAATCACTACAAGCGCATTCTCTACCACGAGGGCATGGCCGGCGACGTCGAGATCGCCAAGTCCAACATCCTGCTGCTGGGTCCCACGGGCACGGGCAAGACGCTGATCGCCCAGACCCTGGCCCGGCTCCTCAACGTCCCCTTCTGCATCGTCGATGCCACCACCCTCACGGAGGCGGGCTACGTCGGCGAGGACGTGGAGAACATCATCCTCAAGCTTCTCCAGAACGCCGACTTCGACGTGGAGAAGGCGGAGAAGGGGATCGTCTACATCGACGAAATCGACAAGATCGCGCGCACCACGCAAAACGTATCGATCACGCGCGACGTCTCCGGCGAAGGGGTGCAGCAGGCGCTGCTGAAGATCGTGGAGGGCACCATCACCAACGTGCCGCCGCAGGGCGGGCGCAAGCATCCGCACCAGGAATTCATCCAGGTCAACACGCAGGACATCCTCTTCATCGCCGGCGGCGCTTTTGTGGGTCTGGAGAAGCTGATCGAGACGCGCCTGGGCCATTCCAGCATCGGTTACGGGGCCTCCTCGCAGAGGCGCAAGAAGCGCGAGATCGGGGAAATCCTGGCGCAGGTGGAGCCGGAGGACCTTCTGAAGTTCGGCATGATTCCCGAGTTCGTGGGGCGTTTTCCGGTGGTGGCGGCGCTGGAGGACCTGGACGAGAACGCGCTGTTGCGGATTCTGACCGAGCCCAAGAATTCGCTGGTGCGGCAGTATCAGAAGCTGTTCGAGATGGAGGGCGTGACCTTGCGTTTTACGCCGGAGGCGCTGGCGGGGATCGTGCGCGCGGCTACCCGCCGCAAGACCGGCGCGCGCGGCCTGCGGGCGGTGCTGGAGTCGGTGATGCTGGATATCATGTTCGAGTTGCCCTCGATCACGGGGGTGAAGGACTGCCTGATTACCGAAGACGTGATCCTTCGCAGCGCCGAACCGATCCTGACGTTCGAGCGCAAGGAGTTGGAAAAGGCGCGCTGACGCGCCGCGGCCACGCCGGTTCCCGGCATGCGTCTGGAGGTTCCACAGGAGTTATCGGGGTAAGGATGCGCCGCGCCGGGCCGCGGCGCGGGGAGACTTTTCATGACCTTTCAAGTCGGCGACACCGTCGTCAAACCCTCGCTGGGCCTCTGCAAGATTATGGGGATGCGAACCATGGTCGTGGACGGGCGCTGCGAGGAATACTTCATCGTGCTCTCCGGCGACGTGCGCGTGATGGTCCCCCGCTCGCGCGCCGAGAAGGGCGAACTCCGCCCCGCCATGACCGAGGAGCAACTGGCCGCCCTCTACCACGCCTTCGAGGAACCCCTCCTGGCCGACGATCACGAGCCCGACAATCCCTACCATCTGGACCCGCGCGAGATGGAGAAGGCCCTGGCTTATCGCGATCCCATGGCCATCGCCCAGTGGATGCGCGCGCTCTTCAATCATGAGAAGGACATCGCCCTCAGCCGCGCCGAAGCCGACCTGTGGACCCGCATGTTGCGCGTCCTCACCGAGGAGATTTCTTTCGTCGAGAAGACCACCAAGGGCAAAATCACGGTGAAGATCAAGGGTCTGATGCAGGCCGCCCGCAAGAAACGCAAGGAACGCATCAACCGCTAGCGCCGTTGCTCAATAGGTAGTTGCGCGAAAGGAGAAAACGAGTCCGGCTGGAGCGGTACTCCGCGTATCGAGAGGACGAATGGGGCGCTACGACTTTTCTTGAAACGGCGCCGGCGGACCGCCTACAGCCGTAACCACAATCGTACTCGTGATCGTGCTCGTAAAGGATTCTCGTTTACGATTGGCGAGCACGAGCAGGATTACAATTGCGATTACGATTAAGATTACGAATCGTAATCGATGCGGGCCGGCCGAGATGCCGGCGGCTCGAAGCCATGCTACGACTTCTCATTATCTCCGGTCTTGTCCTCCTCCCCCTGCTTGTTTCGGCGACGACCCTGGAAGCAACCCGAGCGCACTGTCCGTTGGACGGACGAGGGTTTTCCGCTTTTCGCGTGGTCGAGACCAACAACCTGGGCGGCCAGGACCGCGACCTGTGCCCGCACGCTTTGGGCCAGCAGCCCCCGACGGTGGTCGTCTGGGTGTGTCCGGGCTGCGGATACGCGGGCATGGAGGCGGACTTTGAGGTCAAGTTGACGGACGCGCAGAAGGAGCGCTTGCGGCGGGAGCTGGTCGCGCCGAAACCGGCGGGCGCCACGGAGGACCAGCGGCTCTATGCGGCGGCGGACAAGTACAAGAACGCGCTGGCCTGTTATGAGGTTTTGGACAGGACCGCCCTGCAGCGGGGCGACCTGGCGCTCCTGGGTTCCTGGGCCTGCCGGTTGACACATGCGTGGACACAGGATGACGAGGCGGAGTTCGAGGGGCTGGCGGAGCTTTTGGCGTTGGCCGAGCTGACGAGGGAGTTGGCGCCGCAGTATCGGCCCTTGCGTCAGGGGCAGAGATCGGCGGCGGTGCGAGCGAAGCCGCCGAGGAGCGGCGCGCGAACCTACTTCGCCGGCATCGCTCTACCGCAGCCGCGGCGAAATCTTGGCGCCGCTTCGGAGGCCGGCCGCGCGGCAGATGCGTCGTTGCGCGAGAAAATCGCGCGTGAGCTGGCCCTCATCGCCGACGAGCAGTTCTTCCAGCACCGCGCGCTCGTCCTCTACCAGGAGGCGCGGCGGCCCAACAGGTATCGGACGCCCTCATGGGCGAGTTTCTCTACGTATGGGCGAACTGCACCGGCGGCTGGGCGACAAACCCGGCGATTGAATCCTTTCGCCAGGCGCTGGCCACCGCAAACTCCGCCCAGGTGACCACTCGGGCCGAAGAACAGCCGCGAAGCTCCTGAACGGTGGCTGAGGGCATCGTCAATTTGCGCGACCGGCCCGCCTGCGGTCCGAGCCCATCTTCAGAATCAGCCCCTCGTCCCTGCCCTGCGCCCCGCACGCTGCGCGTCCGGCTCGGCGCAGCACGCTGCGCAACTACGGGCGGCTGATCTTCGCGCCTCATCGGCGGATAGGCGTTTACAGGCGGCGAACATGGACGGTCCGTGGATCAGGATTACGGGTAAGTGTACGATTGCGATTCGTGATTCGTAATCTCAAAACGTAATCGTGCTAGATCCAGTTGACCTCTTTGTCCGAGACCTCCTGGATTTCATCGGTTTCTGATCGATTTCACCGCGGCGGATCACATCGTGGCGCCCAGCACGCTGATGAGCGCCTCAGGCGGGTTGCTAGGTTGGTGACCATCTTGGCAAGGGTCTGCAAGTCCGGGAGCGTCCAGCACGTCCAGACGCGCGGCTTCCGGGGCAGGACGCCGGGCGTCTTGACCGCCGGCTCGGGTTTGAGCGTGGCCCGCTTCTGGCGAATGTCATAACGAATCGGCTGGATCAGTCGCAGCATGGGCAGGTTCTCGTCGGGAACCTGGAACTTCCACTCGAAGAGAAAGTACAGGTCCGCCGCCAGGTCCGTGGGATTGAGGCGTCCACCACGAAGAACTCAGCGTGCGCCACGTTGCCGTAGATGAAGGTGTCCGCGCTGCCCTTCGGCCCTACCAGTATGATGGGGATGGTGCGCGTCACCGTGTAACTTTTCAGGATGTTGCAGAACTCGGGGACGTTCAGCTCGGGCAGCATCACGTCCAGGATGACCACGTCAGGGCGCTCGGTGCGGGCCTGGCCAGGCCTTGGCGCCACTGGTTGGTACTGCTTACGCGGTGGCCCAATTTGCGCACGCTGTCGCGCAACCCCGAAAGGTTGTGCTGGTTGTCGTCGATGATGAGCACGTTGCGAGGTTGCATGGCCCTCCCGGAACGATCTCCAAGACTGATCTCAATTCCTGGCGGGCGTCATCTCCGGTATTGGGGCGGCGCCCGTTACCATCGCATATACGTACAGGACCGGGTTTTCATTGCCAGGCCGGTAGGGCCACGGGGCGGGAGAAAAGCGAGTACACCATTCCGGACGGTCTACCGACCGGCACCGTTGATTGATTCTACGCAGAAAACGCCTTGTCCAGAAAATCAGCGGGCCGCGAACCGTCCGGTCGGGAGGCTCTGACGAGGTCAGGGCCGGCATGGAGCCGGAGCCGCTCCCCGGTCGGTTAATAGACGCTGCCGGTGGGCGAAATGTTCCCAAAATGTTGCACCTGATGCCCGGCGAGGCCCGTAACGGCGACATCTTGCCGCTGCTACGCCAAACCCTTACCCAGCCGCCGCCTCGCTCCAGCAGTACTCATCCGCTTCAAGTCCCCCGCTTCCACCGCCGACGAGAACGACATCACGCAGGCGCTGTTGCGACAATGCACCAAGCCGAGGGTGTGGCCGAGTTCGTGCAGCGCCTCTTTGCGGCAGCGTGAGAGAAAGAGATCGGCGTCGGGCGGGCCGCCGGTGTACTCGGGACGCAGGCGGTAGGTCGAGAGGATCGCCGCCGCCCCCCCCGTCTCCGCCGCCCCGTAGACGTGCGTCATGATGGGAAGAAAAAGGTCGAAACCCGCTATCCCCAAGAGCTTGCCGCCGGCCTCGTCCAGCCGCGTATGCAAGGCGTCCAGGAGCAGCAGCGCATTCCACTGGTCGCGCCCGACATCGTAGGCGAAATCGGCGACGGCCAGCGGCTCCCCCTCTGCGAGGGCGAAGACCCCGTCTTCGGAGAGCGTCCAGGCGAGAAACTCCAGCACTTCCGGCGGAACCTCACCCACGCGCACCAGTCGCACCGGGATGGGGCGCCTACTGCCGCGAGAGCCCATACCGCTTGATCTTGTTGTACAGGGTCGCTCGGTCGATCTCCAGGATGCGGCTGGCGCGCGAGATGTTCCAGTCCACCTGGGCGAGTACTTTTTCGATGTGCGCCTTCTCGGCGTCGGCCAGGCTGGCGCCGGCGATTTCCTGGGTCTTGGCGGGCGCCAGCGGATGCGGCAGATGCTCGGGCAGGATCAGCGCGCTCGGCGCGACTACCGCCGCGCGCTCCAATACATTGCGTAACTCGCGCACATTGCCCGGCCAGTGGTAGCCCTTCAGGATCGACAGGGTCGCCGACGGCAGGTTCTCCAGCGGCTTGCCAAGCTTCTGCGCCAGTTGATCCAGGAAGTGCTCGCACAAAAGCGGCAGGTCCTCCAGGCGGTCGCGCAGCGGCGGCAGGAAGATCTCCACGACCCGCAGGCGATAGTAGAGATCATGCCGAAAGGCGCCGTTTTGCACCTGCTCCTCCAAGTCGCGGTGGGTTGCGGCGACCACGCGGAAATCGACGGGGATGGGCCGGTCGCCGCCCACGCGCACGATCTGCTTGTCCTCCAGCACGCGCAGAAGATCAACCTGGGTCTTGGGCGAGATGTCGCCGATCTCGTCCAGAAAGAGAGTCCCGCCGTCGGCCAGTTCCAGGCGGCCCTTGTGGCGGCCGGCGGCGCTGGTGAAGGCGCCCTTCTCATGGCCGAAGAGTTCGCTCTCCAGGACGCCCTCCGGCAAGGCGCCGCAGTTGACGACGATGAAGGGCATGTAGCGGCGGGGGCTGGTGTCGTGAATCGCGCGCGCCACCAGCTCCTTGCCCGTGCCGGATTCGCCCCGGATGAGGACCGTGCTGTCGGTCCCCCCCACGGTCGTGATCATCTGGCGGACCGTCTCGATGCCGGGACTCTGGCCGACGATGCGGCCCATGCCGGTCAGTTCCTCGACTTCGCGCTGCAGGTGCTTGCGGGAGGCCAATAGGTCCATGCGCTCCAGCGCGCGTCGCACCAGGGCCTCGACGTGCTCGGGGTCGAAGGGCTTGGAGAGAAAGTCATAGGCGCCGTCTTTGAGCGCCTGCACGGCGGTATCGACCGTCCCGTAAGCGGTGAGGATGATGACGGTCGCGTCGGGCTGCGCCTGGCGGATGCGGCGCTGCAGTTCCAGGCCGTCCATGCCGGGCATCTTGATGTCGAGGAAATAGAGATCGAAGGGACGCTCGGCGACCAGCTTGAGGGCTTCCTTGCCGCCGGGGGCGGCCTCGACCTCGTAGCCGGATTGGGTAAACCATCCGGCCAGCGACTTGCGCACGATCTCCTCGTCGTCCACGATCAGAATGCGGGGCTTATGCACCATCCGGGCCTCCTCGAGCGTCACTGGGGGGATCTTCCGGCGGAGTGGCGGGCAGGTCGATGGTAAAGGTCGCGCCGTGGCCGGGGCTGGTGTCGACCAGGATGCGGCCGCCGTGCCGCCGCACAATCTGCGCCACTACCGCCAGTCCCAGTCCCACGCCCTTCCCCGCCTCTTTGGTAGTAAAAAACGGCTCGAAAATCCTGTCCGCGATGTCCGGGCTCATGCCGCAGCCTTCGTCGGCGACCTCCAGGCGGCAGGCGTAGCCGTCGGCGCCGGGTCGGGTGCGCAGGAAGAGTCCCCCGCCCTCGCGGCTGGCCTCGCAGGCGTTGATCAGGAGCGCCAGGAGCATCTGCTTGATCTCCTGGGGATGGCAGCGCACGCGCGGCAACTCCGGCGTCAACTCGACCTGGAAGCGCAGGTTTTGCACCTGGGTCTGGTGCTGGATGAGACGGGCCGCCTCGCGCGCCAACTGGTTGAGGTCGCTGTCGGCCATCTGTTCCGTGCCGGGGCGGGAGTACTGGAGCAGGTGCTTGACGATCTCCCCGCAGCGGGCCGATTCGCTCTCGATCAGCGAGAGGCCCTCCAGGGCGGCCTCGTCGGCGGGCAGGCTGCCCTGGGCGGAAAGACGGCGCAGGAGCAGGCGGGCGTAGGTGCGAATGCCGGCGAGGGGGTTGTTGATTTCATGCGCGACGCTGGCGGCGAGCTTTCCCACCGTCGCCATCTGGGCCGCGGCCATGGCGCGCGCGTCCGCCTGGCGCAACTGCTCGCGCTTCCTCTCCACCCGCTGTTCCAACGTCTCCGCCCATTCGTTCAACTCGGCGCGCGCCTTGGCCAGGTCCACCGTCATGGCGTCGAAGGAACGCGCCAACTGGCCGATCTCATCGTGGCTGTAGCGCGAGCCGGCCGGCTCCAGATCGCCGGCGGCGACGCGCCGCGGCGCCTCAATCAACCCATTCACCGGACGGTTCACGAAGATATTCACCTAAAGAATCGCGATCCCCGCGGGCAACAGGAGGAGATCACCACCACCGCCTGGTAGCGGCGGCGCGACCGGGCCAGCTCGTGGTCCACGTCCTCCAGCGACAGCACCATGTCGATTACGCCCAGGATCACCTGGTCGGCGGGATGGGCGTGGCAGGGTGCGGAGGAGCAATCCGGCTCGTTTTCGATGGGTACAATCTGGCCCAGCAGGCGGTAGCCGGATTCGCCCGCGAAGATGCGGGTGCGGTCGGGACGGTCCAGCCGATGCAGCGGTTCCTCCTGCGCGTGGCAGCCGTAGCAGGCCTCCGCCGCCTTGTCCACGGTGTGGCCGATTTCCGAGGGGTCCGAGGAATACTGCACTTCACCCAGGGGATCGAAGACGCGAATCTTCTCGATGCCCGGCTCCGCCCCGATGGTGGTAATCTCGCGCAAGAGCTGGTCGCGCTGGTTCTCCAACATGCCGTCGCGCAGGCTGCGTTTGACCACGTTCCCCAGGCGTTCGGCGGAGAACTTCAGCCGCTCTTCCAAGGCGTGGCGGTGGTTGCGGTAGTGGACCACGCCGAACACCACCTCCACGACCGCCAGGCTTACCACCAGGCTGAGGACCAGTTTGACCCCGAGCGGCAGACGCCAGGCGGCAGGCATCGCGCATCGTCCTCACAATCGTAATCTTTATCCCAATCGTAATCTTAATCATGCTCGTGCTCGTAATCGAACCTCGATTACGAGCACGAGCAGGAGTTACGATTACGATTACCAGCACGATTACGAAATCGCAATCGGAGGCGTCAAGACCTTTCGGCGGCCATATACTCGGGGACCGCGGCGTCGGCGCGCGCGGGGACGCGCGGGGCCGCCGGCCCGTGATGCGGGAACACCGCCAGGTAGCGCGCGGCCAGGTTGAAGAGCAAGCAGCCGATGGCGACCAGCATCAGGGTGATGCTGATTTCCGTCCAGGCGGGGAAGTATTTCTCGCCCGAGATGGCCGCCATGCCGGTCACGCTCACGTTCATGCGATTGAGCACGAATCCCAACACCACAAGGACCGCCGCCGTGAACAGCCCCCGCGGCTGCAGGCGGACCCGGGGCATCGCCAACAGGATTCCCGGAATCAGAATACCACAGGCGATTTCCAGTAAGAAGAGATAACTCTCTTCCGTGCCGGCGGCGATCAGCCCCAGCGTTTCCCGGCTCCAGCGAATCTGCAGCAGGGTCAAGGCGTAGATGGCCAGAACCACCAGCATGATGCGGCCCAGCGGAGCCAGGGCTTTCATGTCCGGCTTGTGTCCCAAGGCGCGTCCGCTCCAAAAGCTCTCCACGATCACCATCGCCAATCCCACCATCACCGCCGACAGGAAGAACAGCACCGGCAGCCACGGGCTGGTGTACCAGAGCGGATGCAGCTTGCCCGGCACGATCAGGTACAGGCTGCCCAGCGAGGACTGGTGCAACATGGACAGGAGCACGCCGAAGAGCACCAGCGGGACCTTGATCTTGTCGATGATCGCGCACAGCCTCTTCCAGCCGAACGGCTCCAAGACGCACGGCGCGAACTCGATGGCCAGGACCGTGCTGTAGAACGTGACGCACAACGCAACCTCGAACATGATCGAATGCGGGTTGCCCATCACCAGCGGATGCCACAGCCGCAGCGGTCGTCCCAGGTCGAAGAGCAGGGCCACCGTGACCATGATGTAACCCAGAAAAGCCGTCAGGATGGCGGCCCGGGTGAGATGGTAGTACTGCTTGAGGTTGAAGAGGTACACCATGGCGGTCATGGTGAAACCGCCCGCCGCCAGTCCGACCCCGCAGAGCACGTCGAAGCCGATCCACAGTCCCCACGGCGTCCTGTCGGAAAGATGGGTCGACGCACCCAGGCCGTGCATGAAGCGCACGTAGGTCGAGTAGAGGCCCAGGGCCACCACCACGAGGAAGACGGCGCGCCAGAAGGTAAGTCTCGGGATTTTCATGATCGCATTCTCCTTATGCAAATCGCTTGCCCGCGTCGGCTACTTCTTCTCGGGACTCGCGGCCAGCTCCTGACGGCGGTGGATGATCCACCAGAGGCCCATCAGCGCGGCTCCCGCGGTGACCACCACGTTGGGCAGCCGGTGCAGCACCTGTCCGGTCAGTTCCGGCAGCGGACCCTCCGGCAGGTTGCCCGGCAGCCCGAGGGCGGCGAAGTTCTTGTCGGCCAGGAATAGCACCGAGCTGCCGCCCGCCTCGTGTTCGCCGAACACGTGCGGATAGTACAGCTCGGGGTTTTCCGCGATGCGCTTGTGCGCCTCGGCCAAGAGGTCCTCACGTTTGCCGAAGACGGTGGCTTCCGCCGGGCAGGCGGCGGCGCAGGCGGTCGGCTCACCCGCCTTGACCCGTTCGTAGCACATGATGCACTTGCGCACCCGCGGGGTGGTCGGGTTGTCCCACTCGTAGGTAGGCACGTTGTACGGGCAGGCCATCATACAGTAGCGGCAGCCCATGCAGCGGTTCTCGTCATAGATGACGGGGCCGAGTTCGGTTTTCTTGAACGCGCCGACCGGGCAGACGGAGACGCAGGAGGGGTCCTGGCAGTGCATGCACATCCTGCGCACGTGCTTCTCCTCTCCGTCCACCTCGACCGTGCGCACCACCGTCCACTTGTCGTAGCGGAGGTCGCGCACGTCCTCGGGGGGATGGTTGCCGTTGGCCTCGTCGCAGGCGGCCTCGCAGGCCAGGCAACCCACGCAGCGCGTTACGTCGAAGAGCATTCCATAGCTCATGATGTCACCTCAAGATCGGAATGTCGGTCGCCTGTCGGGTCAGGACAGGAACGCGTGTTCAAACTCGGTCCAGCAGTTCTCGGGCAACTCTCCCAGCGGCCCCTCGATGATCTCGCCCCCGTCCGCCATCACCGCGGCGTAGGCCGGGGAAAGGCGGATGCGCGAGGAAAGGAACTGCGTGAAGCGCTCGATTTCGGACTTCATCCAGCCGGCGGCGTCCTCGGCCACCCGCATGGCACGCAAATCCTCGGCCAGCGCGGTGGGAGCGATGCTGCACAGCCAGCCGTCGCCGTACGGCGATTCGGCTATGCGATGCTGGTGCAAAGCGACTTCAGAGTTTACGCTGTGCACCTGGCCGCTGGCGGGGGACAGGATCTTGACCGACTTGCCGCCACGGGAGAGGACGGCCAGCACGTCGCCCCGTTTCACCCGCGCGCCCGGCTCGGGCAGCGACACCTGATCCACCTCCCCCACCGCCGAGCGGATGAAGTCGTCCGCCCCGACCGTCACCCGCCCGTTGGGTGAGACGCACATCCAGGCGTGCTGCGGTGATAGAAAGATGCCGGCGGGAACGTGCGGCAGCTTTCTCGGGCTTACCGTAGCGCCCGCCGCTTCCGTCTCCGCTTTGCGGGCCGCGACCTTTTGATAAACAAGGTCAACGGTGATAAAGAGGACAATGGTTCCTATAACGAATAACGCGACCATGATCGAACTCCTTTCGCGTGCTGAACGAGTCTCAAGCAATCACCGTGCCATCCCGTGACGATTTTCACAACGCAACTTAATTCCTGTAAATTAAGTTAGTTATGAAATCCATATCGGCTGAGTCAGAATTGCGCGATTGTGGCCGTTTGGGGAGTATTTCAACAGGTGGGATAGACGGCCGCGAGGGCTGGCGGAATATTCAACAGTTCGTCCGCCATCGGGTTGGACGGGGTGTTGACATTTGCACCAAGTGAGAAATTCTTGGTATGGCCGCACTTTTCGGCGACCAGGGGCGGGAAAATGCCGTAAACTGGTACGTAGTTGCCTCACCGTGCTGCGCGCACCCGCAGAGATGCCGGCGGTGTGAAAAGCAGCGTTACCAGGCGGGGCTTGCTCCGCAGTAAAAGAGTTATGTTGTCTCGATTTACGTTGTTGCTTCAACTATTGACCGGACTCCTGCTCCTAGGGGGAACCGCCTGCTCGCCGGACCACTATCGGAAGCAGGCCGACCGGCAGGTGTACTCCATCGTGACGGACAAGCAGGTACAAGTTCTTGGGGCGACGCGGGAGTTCAGCATCGAGCCGGTTGGTATGGATCCGCTGGCGGAGCGGCCCTTGGAAGAGGCGCGGCTGACGGAAGCGGGGACATGGGAAATCCTCCCCCCCACGCCGGAGGCGGCGCCCGCCGCGCTACGCACGCCGACCCGCACGCAGGTCGTCCGGCTACCCCTGGAAGACGCCCTGGGCATCGGCGTGCTCTCCAGCCGCGAGTACCTGCGCCAGAAAGAGGACGTGTACCTGGCGGCGCTCAGCCTGACGGACGCCCGCCGTAACTTTGAGACGCGCTACTTCGGCGCCGTCGGCGGAGACGTCGCCCGCAACAGCGACGGAACCGAGACGGTCGGCGGGTCCGCTTCGGCGACGTTGCGGCGCAACTTGGCCGCGGGCGGCTCGCTCGCCCTCAACCTCGCCTCCAACTTCTTGCACTACCTCACCGGGGACTTCCGAGATTCGTCCAGGTCCCTGTTTTCACTCGACTTATTACAGCCATTGTGGCGCGGGGCGGGTCGTCGCATCGCCCAGGAGAACCTCACCCAGGCGGAACGTGACGCCATCTATCAAATCCGCTCCTTCGCCCGCTACCAGCGCACCTTCGCCGTCGATCTGGCCGACGCCTACTACCGGGTCCTCCAGCAGCAGGACCGAGTCGTCAATGAATGGCGCAACTACGAGAGTCTGGCTTATTCTTACGTGCGCAACGCCAGCCTGGCGGAGGCCGGCGTGCTGCCGCCCTTCCAGGTCGACCAGGTGCGCCAGGATCAGTTACGGGCCTACAATCGGTGGATTGTCGCGCGAGAGGACTATGAACTTCAGCTGGACAGGTTTAAACTGCGCTTGGGGCTTCCCGTGGACGCGCCGATCATCCTGGATGATGGGGAGCTGGCCAAGTTGCATGCGCAGGGCCTCATACCGGTCGAAATCGACGGCGAGGAAGCCATCACGCTGGCCCTGGCCAACCGGTTGGACTTGGCCAACATGCGGGACCAACTGGCGGACACGGAACGCAGAGTGGAGGTGGCCCGGGACAACCTGCGAGGCGACCTGGAGGTGGCACTGGGGCTGGACGTGCCCAGCGACGCCAACCAGCCGGGCGATCCGGATTGGGACGGCCGCAGCCTTTCGGGCGGCGTCGATCTGGATCTGCCTCTGGAACGCCTCTCCGAGCGCAACGCCTACCGCCGCAGCCTGATCAACCTGGAGCGGCAGAAGCGGCAGTTGACGCAGGAGACGGACGACGTGAAGCTGGACGTGCGGGTGGCGCTGCGCGCGCTGGAACAGGCGCGCGAGAGCTACCGCATCCAGACCGACAGCGTCGCGGTCGCCGAGCGTCGCGTGGAAAGCGTGGACCTGCTCCTGCAGGCGGGCCGCGCCACCACCCGCGACCTCCTGGAATCACAGGAGGCCCTCCTGGAGGCGCGCAACGCGTTGACCGCGGCGCTGGTGGATTACACCATCGCCCGGCTTGGGTTTTATCGGGATCTGGAGCTCTTGGACGTGAATGAAAAGGGGACGTGGCAACCGTGAACGAAGAACAACGCATCGACTGGGGCGCGGTCTCGCGCGCCGCGTCGGCCAAGATCGAAAAGAAGCGTCGCATCGGCCCCTGGATCGCCGCCGTGCTGGTCGTCCTGGCGCTGGCGGCCGCGCTCTACTCGCGCAATGGCGCCGAAAAGGTCTCCACCGAGACCAAGGAGATCACCTTCCCCGTCACCCGCGGCAACCTGCGCATCTCGGTCCTGAACCGGGGTACCGTGGACGCGCTCAACTCGACCGACGTGCGTTGCGACGTCGAGGGCACCTCCACCATCATCAGCATCGTGCCCGAGGGAACCTACGTCAACCGCGACGACGTGCTGGTCGAGCTGGAGACGGGCGAGTACAAGGACCGCCTGAACCAACAGGAGATTTCCTTCCAGCGGGCCGCCGCCGATCTGACCCAGGCCTCCGAATCCTACAGCATCCAGAAGAGCCAGAACGAAAGCGACATCACCGCGGCCTCGCTGGAGCTGGAGTTCGCCGAGGTGGACCTGAAAAAATACGTCGAGGGGGAATGGCCGCAACAGGAGGCCAAGGCCAAGGCGGACGTGGCCATCGCCAGCGAGGAGCTCAACCGCGCCCAGGACAAGTTGAACTGGACGGAGAAGCTCTACGAACGCGGCTTTGCCACGCGCAGCGAGCTGGAGGCGGACCGGCTGGCATACAACAAGCGGCTGCTGGACGCCGAGCAGGCCAAGCTGGCTCTGGAAGTGCTCCTGACGCACACCCATCCCAAGGAGCTGCGCAAATTGGAGGCGGCGCGCGACGAGGCCAAGCGTAAACTTGAGCGGGTCCAAAGCAAAGCCGCCTCCGAGATCGCCCAGAAGTACGCCGATCTACAGGCCAAGGAAGCCACCTTCCGCCTGCAGGAAGAGCAGCTGCTCAAGCTCAAGGCGCAACTCAAGAACAGCGAAATCCGCGCCCCCTCCCCGGGTCTTGTGGTCTACTCCTCCTCGCGCAACGACCGCGGCTGGGACGAGGGCGAGCGCATTCAGGAAGGCGCCAAGGTGCGCTATCGCCAGAACCTGATCTCGCTGCCCGACATCTCCAAGATGGTCGTCAACACCAAGATTCACGAATCGGAGGTGTCGCGCGTGCAGCCCGGCCAGCGCGCCGAAGTGCGCCTGGACTCGCAGCCCGAGGTCGCCTACTGGGGCACGGTGCAAAAGGTGGCCATCCTGCCCGACAGCAACCAGCGCTGGTTCATGCCCGACAGCCGGGTCTACAACACGCAGGTGATTCTGGACGGGACCAATACCGAAATGCGGCCGGGCAAGGCGGCGCAGGTCGAGATCATCATCGACGAGTTGGAGGACGTGCTATACGTGCCCAACCAAGCGGTCACCGCGGTGGGCAACCAGCAGGTGTGCTATGTGGCGACGGCGCTGGGAAGCGAGCAGCGACCGGTCGTCACGGGGCCGTCCAACAGTAAGTTCATCGTCATTGAGAGCGGACTGAAGGAAGGCGAGCAGGTGCTCCTGTATCCGCCCATGACGCCGCCGGAGGGTTCGCCGCTGGCGCCGTGGACGGGTGAAGAGGAGTCGCGCGATCCGGGACGGCCGGCGGACGCGCCGCGGGCGCCCGGCGGGCAGCCGGCGGCGCCGCCCGACGAAGTGGCCGAGGCGCCGCAGCTGCCGCTCGTGGGCGGCGCCATCCCCTCCTCGACCCAGCCGTCGGAAGCCCCCGACGGCATGGGCCCCGGCCGCCGCGGCAACCTCTCCGAGGAGCAGCGCGCCGAAATGCGCCGGCAGATGGAGCGCATGAGCACCATGACGCCGGAGGCGCGAGGCGCCCGGCGGCGCATGGAGAGCAGGGCGCCCGCCGCGCCCCGCGCCCCGAGGGCGCCGCCCTTCCCCCCGGCCCCGAGCGCCCCGTGCCATGACCGCGTCCTCCCCGCCGCTCGCCGCAGAACCACCCGAGGCCATCGTCGAGGTCCACGACCTGCGCAAGACCTACGTCATGGGCGATACCGCCGTGCACGCCCTGGACGGCATCTCGCTCGCCTTCCGCCGCGGCGAATATATCGCCATCGTGGGCGCCTCCGGCTCGGGCAAGTCCACCCTGCTCAACATCCTCGGCTGCCTGGATCGCCCCACCTCCGGGTCCTATCGTCTCAACGGCCAGGACGTCTCGAAGATGAGCGACGACGCCCTCTCGGAGATTCGCAGCCGCTACCTGGGATTCATCTTTCAGAGCTACAACCTGATCCCGCAGTTGACGGTGGTGGAGAACATCGAGGTGCCCTTGTTCTACCAGGCGGGGACGTCGCGCGAGGAAGCGCGCGAACGCGCGATCGCCCTGGCCCGGGCGGTGGGGTTGGGCCATCGCCTCAATCATCGTCCCACCGAACTTTCGGGCGGCCAGCAGCAGCGCGTCGCCATCGCCCGCGCGCTGGTCAACGATCCCGTCGTGCTCCTGGCCGATGAGCCGACCGGCAACCTGGACACCGCCACCGGCAGCGACATCCTGGGCATCCTGGCCGACTTGAATCGCCACGGCAAGACGGTCATCACCGTCACCCACGACGCCGAGGTCGCCGAAGCCGCCGGCCGCACCGTGCGCATTTCCGATGGAAAGATTGTGGATGGGGTTATGACGTAATCCTAGTCCTGCCCGATGACGAACACCATCAAGATTACGATTAAGAGTAAGAGTAAGAGTAAGAGCAAGATTAAGAGCAAGATTAAGAGTAAGATTAAGAGTAAGATTAAGATAGCGAGTTGTTGCGAGGGAGTTGATTTCGATGCATGCCTTTCAGCTCTGGCGGATCGTGCAGCTGGGCGTGAAAAGCCTCCTGCTGCACAAGCTGCGCACCTTCCTGACGGTGCTCGGCATCGTGTTCGGCGTGTGCAGCGTGATCGCCATGCTGGCTATCGGCGAGGGCAGCAAGGCCGAGGCGCTGGAGCAGATTCGCCAGCTGGGCAGCCACAACATCCTCATCCGCAGCGTGAAACCCTCCGAGGACCGCAGCGCCAGCACTACCACCCGTAGCATGGTCCTCGCCTACGGGCTGGAGTATGAGGACGCCGAGCGCCTGGCCACTACCATCCCCTCCGTGGACGTGGTCGTGCCGGTGCGGCGGGTGTTGCAGGAATTCCGCAACGCCACCTTCAAGACGACCGGCTACTTGGTGGCGACGGTGCCCTGGTATTACAGTTCACAACCGCACCAGCGGCTGTACGGGCGGTATCTCTCGTACAACGACATGCACGAGCGCAAGCCGGTGGCGGTGTTGAGCCTGTCCATGGCGCGGGCGCTGTTTCCCGGCGAGGACCCCATCGGCGAGACGGTGAAGGCGGGCGAGCACTACTTCGAGGTCGTCGGCGTCTTGGAGGGCAAGCTGGCCGCAACCGGCAAGGAAACCAGCCAGGAGAGCCTGGAGTACTTCGCCCACGTTCCCCTGACCACCTCCATCGAGCGCATCGGCGAGTACGACATCCAGACTTCCGCCGGCTCGCGCAACGCCGAACAGGTGCAATTGCACCAGTTGACGGTAGTGGTCAAGAACTCGGAGGAGGTGCTGGGCACGGCCAACATCGTGCGGCATCTGCTCAAGTCCACGCACAAGAAGGAAGATTACGAAGTGATCGTGCCGCTGGAGTTGTTGCGCCAGGCGGAGGCGACCAAGCGGCTCTACAACATCGTCTTGGGCAGCATCGCCGCCATCAGCCTGCTCGTGGGCGGGATCGGAATCATGAACATCATGCTGGCCAGCATCACCGAGCGCACGCGCGAGATCGGCATCCGGCGCGCGCTGGGGGCCAAGCGCCGCCACATCGTGGTCCAATTCCTGGTCGAGACCGTGGTACTGTCGGCGGGCGGCGGGATCATCGGCGTCATCGTCGGCATCATCATTCCCGCGCTCGTGACCTACTTCGCCCAGATGAAAACGATCGTGACGCCGGCCTCGCTCATCCTGGCCTTCACCATCTCGGCGGGCATCGGGGTGGTCTTCGGGGTCTATCCCGCAACCCGCGCGGCCAACATGGACCCGATCCAGGCCCTGCGCCACGAATAACCAATACGTACCATTTTACTCTTAACTCCTAATTTACCTTAATCTGACCTTAATCTTGCTCTGCTAACTAACTTAATGTCTTAATCTGTTAATTCAATCTTGTTTCCCGGTCAATCTACCTTAATCTACTTACTCTTAATCTTACTCTTAATCTTACTCTTAATCTTACTCTTAATCTTACTCTTGCTCCTACTCTTACTCTTGCTCTTAATCTTAATCTTGCACGAGCACGATCGGCCTCAGTGGGTAAAACCCACCCTACTTCAGAACGGCGTCGATCAGAAGCAGGAGATCGTCGGCGTCCACCTGGCCGTCGCCGTCCAAGTCGGCCTTGAGCGAGCCGGCCTCGGTCCCCTGCCACTCGGTAGAGAAGTCAAACACGTCCAGATGGTCTATCCGCCCGTCGCGATGCACGTCGCCCGGCAGGGGCGGCGTGGCGGTCGCCGTCGGAGTGGGCGTGGGCGTGTTGTAAAACTCCGTGATCGGCCCCTTGGGCGAGAGGTCGCGCCCGGCCAGCGCCGGATGATCCGCCGCGTAGCGGTACGCCCGGAACACCCCGTTAGTCAGTGGATAGTCATCCTCCAACTCCTTGACGATGCCGCGCGTGCTCACGGGACAGATGTACTCCCACACCAGCTCCCCGTCCGGCGTCACCTCGAAAAGATGGCCTTCCGTCATGGAGCAGATCAGCGTGTTGCCGTTGGGCAACCGCTGCGCCCCCGAGCCGATGTGGCTGAAGAAGGCCTGGTTGCTTTTCGTCGCGTACTTCCAGACGGTCTGATTGGAAATCTGCTTGGGCGCCTTCAGCGTGCCCTGGAACGGCGTGGTCAAGGTGTAATAACCCGCGTCGGGCGGATTCACGTAATGGTCGGTCGCCGCGTCGATGGAGACGCGATAGGGATCCACCTCGACGACGTAGGACTGCGGGGTGATCTCGAAGAGATGCTGTCCGTTGTTGAAGATCAGGAAATGGCCGGCGCCGGGCCGTCCCGGGGGAATCCAGTGCACGTCGTGGGAGGCGCCGATCTGCTTGTGGCCGGTCGTGGACTTGGTCCAGTCCTCCAGCAGGCGCGGCGCTAGACCCTGCTGGTAGCGCGCAGGATCGCCGAACCGGTAGAGGAAATCGCCCGCCGGCCCGGCCGCCAGCGCGAGGCTGGCCGTAACGTCGCCCGGAATAAACGTGCCGTCGTGATCGATCACGTAGAACTCGCCGTTGAAGGCGTTGATCACCAAATGGCCCAACGCGGGATTATAATCGAGTGAATTGCAGTGCAGCCAGTCGCGGCTCAGCGGCTTGCCCGGCAGGTTGAGGTTGATCCGGCCCGGATGGTCGGCGATGGTCTTCCCTTCGCCGACGTAATTGGGCTTGCCCGGATCGATGTCCTGCACGCCGTGGTCGAAAAACCACCACTCCCACACCACCTGGCCGTTCATGTCCACCTCCACGATGGCATCGACCTGCGCGCCGTCGTAAGGGCCGTGGGCGGGATCGCAGCCGGCGGCGATGGCCGAGGCGTGCGCCACCGACTTGTTGGCGATGTAGAGCGTGGTGTAGTCGCCCAATTGCTGGTTGAAAATGCGCACGAAATCGTGGTGGAACGTGTATTCCGGGCGCGTCTCCAGATGGCGCCAGACCACGGCGCCGTCCCAGTCGAGCTCCTCGAATCCCCTCAACTGGTTGGGCGCGTCATTGGTGGCGTCCATGATGTGCCCGTTGTAGTCGAGAAAACGCGGATTGTTGGCGGTCGGCCAGGTGTGGACGACCTCGCCCGCCATGTCGATGAGATAAATCCGGTAGTAGGTGGCGAAGAGCGTGTAACCGTTGTAGGCCTTGTCCGGGTTCCAGTAGCGGAGTTCGGTCGGACCGCGAAGCGCCTCGTAGCCGAACGCCGGCCCCGCCCAGAGAGAGAAAAGGCAACCCAGAATGCCGATGCATCGTGACGTGGACATGGACATGCTCCTTTCCCATCAATCAACCTGCGACGACGTATCGTACTCGTAATCGTGCTCGTGCTCGTACTCGTATTCGTATTATTACGTCGGCCACGCTTTACCTGGCATCGAGACGCCGTAGTTGCGCAGCGTGCTGCGCCTGCGCCCGACTTCCCAAGCCAGGTATTTCCTGACCGCCGTAGTAAGAGACTCGTAATCGATGCTCGATGACGAGTGAGATTAAGATTGCGAGCAAGAGCAAGAGCAAGATTAAGATTAAGATAATCTACGCCTGGTAGGCGTACGCCAGGCGCAGAATCTCACCCTCCCTCAGCACCCCGCCGATGATCTGCAGCCCGATGGGCGGTCGGCGAGCGCGATCCACGGCGGAGGGGGAAGGCGCTAACGACAGGCAGGATCGGGGTTCTTTTCCTGGGCCAGAGTGCGCCCGCCGGCGGGTACGGGCGCGCCTCCGCGGGGGCCTAGTCCCAGTTTCTTCAGTCCGCGCTTGAGCGGCGGCGGCGTGTGTGCCTTCAGCCACGAATACCCGAAGCCGCTCGCTACCCAGGGTTTGAGACGTTTGGGGTTGATCAGCTCCGGCCGGCGACGCAAACCGGGAGCGGCCTGCAGAAGGCGCACCAGCGGTCGCGCGTGCGGGGAATAGGACGCCAGCCAGAAGAGGCGGCAGTAGAAGTTGAACAACCGCTCCCGTTCCGGCCCCAGTTGCAGCGTGCGACCGTCCTTGGCCATCTGTTCGGCCATCTTGGTACCGGGCAGCACGAAAAGCTTGTTGATGCACATGGTGTATCCGCCCCGCATGTCCAGCAGCACGTCCAGCGTCTTGCGCAAGTCTTCCTCGTCCTCATAGGGGTTGTACGTGATCACATCGGTATAAAAGGGGATGTCCAATTCCTTGCACACCCGCACGGTCTTCAGAAACAGTTCGCGGTTGTACACCCGTTCGAAGACCTTCTTGTTGATGCGTTCGCTGCCCGACTCCAGCCCCAGGCAGCAGAACGCCAATCCCATCTCCTTCAATACCGTGAGAATCTCCTCGATTTGCGGACTCGGATACAGGTAGGCGTCGAACGGCAGGCCGATCCTCTCCCGGTAGAGCGGCAGGAACCGCTTCAACCAGCCCAGGTGGATGCCGAAGATCTCGTCCTCGAAACGGATGTGGTTAAGTTGAAGTCGCCGCTTGGCCTGCGCCAGCTCCTCCACCATGTCCTCCGGCGACCGCCGGCGCAGGAATTTCTCCCCGCTGTACAACTCCTTCAGTGTCGCCTCGCAGCAGTACGAGCATTGGTAGGGACATCCCCGCGCGCTCATCGTCTGATAGGAACCGGGCGGACGGTCGTTGACGACCGGATAGTGCTCGATGAGCCGGTCGTCGTCGATGAAGTACTTGTCCTCGGGGCTGTCGTCCCGCCACGGATAAACATCGATGTTCTGCTCCACCGGCGCGCGCGGGTTCATCACCACGTGGCCGTCCCTGCGCCGATAGGCCAGATTGCATACCTCATCGAAGTCCCGTCGCTCGTCCGCGCAACGCGCCAGCTCAAGAATGGTCTCGTCGCCTTCCCCGATACACACGTAATCGCACAAATCCAGGCACTGCCGGGGGTTGACCGTAGGGTCGTATCCCCCCCACACCACCGGGATATTGAACCGATCCTTCAGGCACTGCGTCACCTTCCGGTTTTGGACCCGCAGCGGCGTATTGACCGTCATGCCGATGAAGTCGGGCTTCAGGCGTTCGATCAACTCCGTCAACAATTCCAACTCGCGCGCGCTGATGCGTGAATTCGACGCGTACTTGAACACCCGCCCCTCTTCGTTGACTCCCATCCACGGATATTCGCCCTCGTCCAGCTGCAGCTGATAGCTCCAATCCGTCTCGTAACGCTTGAGAAAAACGAGATGGCAGCGGTGCCCGTGTTTCTTCAGGTTCGCCGACATCAGCCGCTGGGCGTAAGCGTTTCGGTCGTACAGCGATATCAGAACGATGTTGGCCATCCCCTGCTTCCTTCTTCAGTCCGGCTTCCCTGGAAGGTAAAGCACCTCGTCGCCTCTCCGTCGCGCGCCACGTTGCGCGCCGTCGCGTTCACTTATTTTCGCCCGCATCCCAATCCCTGTCAAGGAGAACCTCGTCATGAATGGGAGCGGCGCAGACTTGCGGTCGCAAGCGCCGTGGCGCCGAATTCAACCGCGCGCCCGCTCCCCCCCCGCGATCGCGCCTATCCCAGGTAGGCATCCGCCAGGCGCAGAATCTCACCCTCCCTCAGCACCCCGCCGATGATCTGCACGCCGATGGGCAGTCCTTCGCGGGTCTTCCCGCAGGGTATCGACATCCCCGGCAGGCCCGCCAGGTTGAGCGACGTGGTGTAGACGTCGCACAGGTACATCTCCAAGGGATCGGCGGTCTTCTCGCCCAGTTTGAACGCGGGGATGGGCGAGGTGGGACAGACCACGAGATCGACCTCTTTGAAGGCGGCCTCAAAGTCCCGGCAGAGCAGCGTGCGCACGCGCGAGGCGGTCAGGTAATAAGCGTCATAAAAACCCGCCGAGAGTACGTAGGTTCCCAGCATGATGCGGCGCTTCACCTCGTCGCCGAAGCCCTCGGTGCGACTCTTTCGGAACATCTCGACGATGTCGGCGACCGGCTCGCGGGTGCGATGCGAATAGACCACGCCATCGTAGCGCGCCAGGTTGCTGCTGGCCTCGGCGGTGCAAATAATATAGTAAGCGGGAGTGGCGTAGGACGTGTGGGGGAGGGAAATTTCCCGCACTTCTGCTCCCAATTGCTCCATCGTTGCGATGGCGGCGCGCACTGCCGCCTCCACTTCGGGATGATTGCCTTCGACGAAATACTCCTTCGGGATGCCCAGCTTCATGCCCGAGACGTCGCCGGACAGCTCGCGCGCATAGTCGGGCACGGGCTGGTTGATGGAAGTGCTGTCGCGGGGATCGTGGCCGGCGATGATACCGAGGAGCGCGGCCATGTCGCGGGCGTCGCGGGTAAAGGGACCGATCTGATCCAGCGAGGAGGCGAAGGCGACGAGGCCGTAGCGGGAGACGCGGCCGTAGGTGGGTTTCATGCCGCAGACGCCGCAGAGGGCGGCGGGCTGGCGGATGCTGCCGCCGGTGTCGGAACCGAGCGCCCAGGGGGCCATGCCGGCGGCGACCGCCGCCGCCGAACCGCCCGACGAGCCCCCGGGAATGCGCGTCACATCGTGCGGATTGCGCGTCGGCCCGAAGGCCGAGTTCTCCGTACTGCTGCCCATGGCGAACTCGTCCAGGTTGGTCTTACCCAGAATGGGAAGCATGGCGGCTTTGATTTTGGCGACGACCGTGGCGTCGTAGGGCGAGACGAAGTTTTCAAGCATACGCGAGGAGCAGGTGGTGCGCGTGCCGGCCATGCAGAGGTTGTCCTTGAGGGCGATGGGGACGCCGGCGAAGGGGGGCAGGATTTCGCCGCGCGCGCGCAGCTGGTCGACCTGCCGCGCGGTTGCCAGAGCCTCTTCTTCCAGCACGCAGTTGAAGGCGTGAATCTCCCCGTCGCGCGCGCGGATGCGCTCCAGCGCGGCGCGCACCAGCTCTTCGGAGGAGAGCTCTTTCCTCCGCAGTAGCTCGGTCAGTTGATGCACGGGTTGAAAAAGTATCTCCACCATGTTCCCGTAGAATCAGAGGCAGCTCGGCAGGCGGCCCGGTCGCATCCATGCCATCTTCGCGATATCCCTCGATACGGCCTTCGGCCTACTCGGGACAAGGCGCGGCCCCAAGAAACTACTTGCATTGAGACACGCCGCTCGTCGGACCGCTACTCGAGGACTCGGATTCTCTTTCTTTTGGAACTATCCTTGACCATCTTCTTTCAGAACGGAACGCGAAAATGTAAGCCGTGTCCTCGAGTAGGCCCCGCCGCTGCACCTTCATGGGAGGCGAGGGTAACTTCGGGGCCGTATCGAGAGGCGCGGCGGCGCAACGCCGCCAAGCCGCCCTTCATGCCGTGCTCTCGACTCACCCTACTCGACCCTCACGCAGTCCACGCCCAAAAGATACCCGCTGGAGGCGGGGTTTTTGCCCACGACCTCGATGCGCAGCGTGTTGGCCCCCTCCAGCAGTTCCACCTGTCCGAGCGCAACACGCCGCGCGGCGATGCCCTCCGGCCGGTAGCAGTCCACGTTCGATTCAAGCACCCGGCCGTTGATGGAGACCTTGGCGATGCCGTAGTCCGCCGCGTTGGTGATGACGAGAGTGACGTTGCGCGGGCCTGCCTTGTCCATCCTGAATTCCAGTTCCGCCCACTGGCCCGGCGCGGTGAACTTGAGCCACTGCTGCGTGTTCATCGACCAGCGCACGTTCCCCAGCGACTGCGGGGCGATCTCCACGCCCTCCGCGCTCTTGGCGCGCACCGGCATCATCTCCCCCTCTTTGACGGGCGCGACGGGATCGGTCTCCCACGCGATCACCTTGCCGATGCGCTCCGGCGCGGAGGGCAGCGGCGGGAACGCCTGGTGCGGTTCGGTCTGATACCAGTAGCCCACCGACGAGTAGTTGTTGGTGAAGGGCCGGCGGTCGTTGGTCCCCGGCCAGGCGCCGGTTTCGATATGCACCTTGATGTCTTTCTCGAACGTGATGGGATCCAGGATATGGTATCGATAGACGTTCCACAGCGCCTCGCGCGCGTGCAGGTCGCCCGCCTTCAAGAGGGGCGCCCCGAAATAGGGGAACGTAAACGCATCCCGATAGCACCACGCGCCGCAGAAGTAGTCCTCGCTGCCCGTGCCCTTCATGCTGGGAGCCGGCGAGCCGTCGATGTAGATCTTGTCGTCGCCCTCGCCCCACCAGCCGGGCGTGTTGAGTTGCACGGACAGGTTCGTGCCCACGTAGTGCCCCTTGCCGACCGCCTCCATGATGACGTAGTCCGTCTGCCGGTCGGCGGGATAAGCCTGGTTGTACCAGGCGTGGAAGGTGGCGACCTTCTTGGGCAACTTCACCTTCTTGCGATAGTCAACGTAATAATAGAAGCTGCGGCACTCGACGGAGCCCTGGTTTTCGGCGGTAACGAGCGCGCGCTTCCGGTAGGGCATGGGCCAGAAGCAATTCATGCCCTTGAAGGAGCCCACCTGGATGGGCGCGGAGTTGACGAAGTAGACCTGGCCGTGCCCCAGGCCGAAGAAGTCGCCGATGGGCGCCTGTACGCTGGGCACGGTCTCGCCGTCCCAATACATGCGCAGGACGATGTTCTTGAGGTGCATGGGATCGTCGCTGGCGATGGTGACCCAGATGTGGTGGATCATGCCGGGGCCGGGCAGATCGGCCAGGACCAGCGTCTCGCCCGGCGGGATGGTCTTCCAGTCGTGGTTGGAGCCGTCCGCGGCGGTGCTGCTGATGCGATCCACGGCAAAGTCGCGCAGCTCCCACAGGTTGGACAGGTCGGTGTCGAGCACGCTGCGGGCGGCGGTCGGGATGACAAGCAACGCCGCCAGAAGCGCGAGGGTGATCTTCCGCTGCATGGTCGCCTCAAGGGTAGTGGAATGAGAAGGGTTCGTCGTGTTGAGGATATCGACCGGGGGATGGTGTCAGGAAACCCGCGGGGTAGGGACCGCTTGAGGGGAGACGCTTGTGCTAGGGTAGGAGCAACTTGAGGCGAGGTGGGCCGTCATGGCGCGGGCGGGAAAGAAACGTACTCAGTCGCACGGCGAACTGCTCGGTTCTCGGCGAGTTCTGATGGAATCAAGTGGTGGTTGGGGCCGATCGTGGTCTTTCTTCTCTTATTGGGAGTGATCCTGGTGACCGCGGCGGGCAGCCAACTGGCGCCCTTCATTTACGCGCTGTTTTAACCCGTAGGTGCGCACCGCGCACATATACCTGACCCGTTGGGAGGCGCGCTACGGTGCGCCTCTCTTTTTGGGACTGCGGCAGCTTGCTGCCGCGTGGGCAAGGGACGGGGCCTGCTCCCGCCGGCGGCAGCAAGCAGCCGCACTCCAGAGTCACTGCAGGAGACCTTCGACGGAAAGGACCAGGATGACCAGGAGCGCGTAGAGGTTGATGGCGAAAAAAGCAGCGCGGAACAGCGACGCCCGCAACGATCCCGACAACAGCCGCGCCGACGCGAGCACCAGCCAAGACGAACCCAGCCCGAGGACGGCCAGCGCCCAGCCGTGTTGCACCAGCCCGAACAGCGGCAGAAGCAGGCAGGCGAGCGCGGTCGTCGCCATCCAGACGAACGTCAGCCGGGACAGTTGGGCGGTCGAGAGGACCGAGGTGAGCGAGGGCATGCCGGCTTTCTCATACTCGCGGCCGTGAACCAGGAGCAGCAGCCAGAAGTGGGGGACCTGCCAGATGAAGAAGAAGGCTCCCAGCGCGAGAGCGCGCGGATCCAGGGCCGAGCCGCCGGCGGCGACCCAGCCGATGACGGGCGGCAGCGCGCCGATCAGCGAACCGGGTACCACCGCGAAGGGCGTCGTGCGCTTGAGCGGCGTATACACGCCGTTGTACCAGAAGAGACAGACAAGCCCCAAGACCAGCGCGGTGGGAGTGGCACACGCGGCGAGTATCCCCGCGCCGGCGGTGATGAGGGCGGCGGCGTAGAGGAGCGCCGTCGCCGGTCGTACCGCGCCCGAGGGGATGGGGCGGCGCCGCGTGCGCGTCATCTTGGCGTCGATCTCGCGCTCCTGAAAGTGGTTGAACGCCGCCGAGCCGCAGGCCAGCAGCAGCACGCCGCACACGACCGCCGGAAGGTGCGGTCGCACTTCTCCCGCGAAGAGCACGTAGCCCATCGCCGTGGTCACGGAGACCATCGCGGTGATGCGGATTTTGGCCAGCTCCAGCGCCAGTCCCAGGGGACTCCGCGAACCTCCTACGACGACTGTCGCGACGCCTGCCATGATCTATTTCAGCTCCTGAATATACTTCACGATCGCGGTCATCTGTTCGTCCGACAGGATGCCCTCCTGGCTGGGCATCTGATTGGGCGGATAGCCCTTGACGATCTTGGCGTTGGGCTCGCGCATGGACTCCAGCAGATACTCGTCGTCCACGTCGATGTTCATCTCGCGCCGCCGCACGAGGACCGTCTGCCGCTCGCCGTAGATGCCCTTGAAACTCGGTCCGACTTTCTTGCCGCCATCAGTGGTATGGCAGGACAGGCAGCCGTAAATTTGCACCAGCCGCTCGCCCGAGTTCTCGTCGACCGGTTCGATGGTGTTGTACCAGGTCTCAAAGTCGGACGCCGATACGACGCGCACCTTGGAAAGCATATTGGAATGCTCGGTTCCGCAGAACTCCGCGCACTGGATGTCATAGGTTTCCAGCTTGGTGGGACGGAACCAGAGGTAGCTCTCGCGCCCGGGGATGCAGTCCTGCTTGATGCGGACTGCCGGAATGTAGAGACTGTGATTGACGTCCTGGCTGGCCAGGATCAATTTCACCGGTTTGTCGAGGGGCACGAACAGTTCGTGGTGGACTTTGCCGTTGGCGTACTCGAACATCCAGGACCACATGCGGGCGGTGACCTTGACGGGCATGGCGTCCGGCGGCACGGACCGGCTGGACTGATACCCCGCCCAACCGTACCAGAACATCACCATCACCAGCGCCGTCGGCAGCGCGGTCCAAACGATCTCCATCATGGCATTGCCCTCGATGTTGGAGGCGAGCGGGTTGCGCTTCAGGCGGTAGCGCCAGACGAAGAAAAGCATGGCCGCGGTGATGCCGAGAAGCACCACCGAGGTCCCGAAGATAGTGGAATGAGCGGTCGATCAGCTCGACGGTACTGGGACTCATATCTCGTCTTACTCTTAATCTTAATCTTAATCTTAATCTTGCTCTTGCTCTTATTCTTACTCTCTCTTACTCTTGCTCTTACCTTGCTCTTAATCTTGCTCTTAATCTTGCTCTTAATCTTGCTCTTAATCTTGCTCTAATCTTGCTCTTAATCTTAACTCAATACTCCCCGCGTCAGGCAGGAATGCCTACCCCACCCGCCTCTATCTGAACACCACGTCCAAAATGTAAATCCAATCGCAATAATCAGCGTGGACACGGCGAACGCGAACATGCCCTTGAACATGAGCCGTTCGTAACCCAGATGCATGAAGAAGTAGAGCACCAGGAGCGCCTTCACGGGGGTGACGATCACGGCGATGATGATGCCCATCGCTCCCAGATGCAATTGCGCCGCGGTGACCGTGAACTGGGTAAGGATGAGCAGCGCAATCCAGATCAATACGTACATACCGTAGTTGACGTGCGCGGCGTGCTCAGGCGATTCCGATTCGTACATAAGGCTCCCCCAATCTTGCTCTGACTCTTCCCCGCCTGCCCTCCGCCGCCTCAGGTCGTCACGTAAAACAGCGGCAGGAGAAATATCCAGATCAAATCCACCAGGTGCCAATACAGCCCCGAGTTTTCCAGCATGACGTGGCGGTCGGGCCGGATTTTGTCTCTCACTACAAAGTAGAGCATGAGCGAAAGCAGTCCCATGCCGGCGAGCACGTGCAGGCCGTGCAGGCCCGTCATGGTGTAATACAGCCCGTAAAAGAGCTGCTCGCCGTGGGGCAGCGTGCGCATGTGCTCGGAGGCGGGATACAGCCCATGATGAATCTTGGCGCCCCACTCGAAGTACTTGTTGACCATGAAGAGCGCGCCCAGAACTATGGTTGCGAGCAGCAGTACCATGGAGAGGTTCTTGTCGCGTTTCTGCAGAGCGGCGATGGACATCGCCATGGTCATGCTGCTCGTCAGCAGTACGAAGGTGTTGAAAGACCCGAGGGCGACGTTGAGCTCGAGGGCGGCATGGTGGAAGTCCTCGCTGTAAATGGAGCGATAGACGGCATAGACGAGAAAGAGAATGCCGAAGAGCATCAGCTCGGTGAAAAGAAAGAGCCACATGCCGATCTTGGCGGCGGTGTCGTCGCGATGCTCGTGCGCGGGCGCGTGGGCGTGCTCGGGCAGGTCTTCAGAATGGGTTCCCACAAGGGTGCTCATTGAGCTTCGCTCCTTCTCCTTTGCAGTTTCTCAAAGCCGTGATAGGCGCTGCCCTCCCAACGCGGGATTTCATGGAAGTTCTCGACCGGCGGCGGACTGGGCACGGTCCATTCGAGCGTGACGCCGCCCCAGGGATTGGCCGGCGCCGGGGCGCCGCGCCGGGCGGAACGGATGAAGTTGTATGCCATCATCAGAAGACCGGCTACGAGAATCCAGGAGCCGACCGTGCTCACCACGTGCCAGGTCTGGAAGCGGGGAAGATAATCATAGTAGCGCCGCGGATTGCCCTCCATGCCCAAAATCAGCATCGAGAAGTAGAGCATATTGAAGCCCACGAACATGAGCGCCCAGTAATACCAGGCCAGCCGCTCGTTGTACATGCGCCCGTACATCTTGGGAAACCAGTAATGCAGCGCGGCGAAGAGGCCGAAGCCGGTCCCGCCGAACATCACGTAATGAAAGTGGCCCACGATGAAATAGGTGTCGTGAATGTGCAGGTTCGGCCCCAGCGCGCCGTTGGCCAGCCCAGTCAATCCCCCGATGGAAAAGAGAAAGATGAAGGAGAGCGCAAAAAGCAGCGGCGAGCGCAGATCGATGCTGCCCTTGTAGAGCGTGGCGACCCAGTTGAACACCTTCACGCCGGAGGGAATGGCCACGAAGAAGGTAAGCAGCGAGAAGACGAAAAGCGCCGCCAGACTCATCGGAGTCGTGAACATGTGGTGCGCCCAGACCAGGTATCCCACCGACGCGATGGAGAGGCTGGAGAGGGCGATCGCCTTGTAACCGAAGATGGTGCGACCCGCAAAGGTGGGAATGATTTCGGAAATGGCGCCCATCGCCGGCAGGATCATGATGTAGACGGCGGGATGCGAGTAAATCCAGAACATGTGCTGGAAGAGGATGGGATCGCCGCCCAGCGCGGGATTGAAGATGCCCACGTCGATGGCGCGCTCCAGCATCACCAGCGCCAGCGTAATCCCGACCACGGGGGTGGCGATGACCTGAATCCAGGCGGTCGCGTAGAGCGCCCAGACGAAGAGCGGCATCTGGAACCAGCCCATGCCCGGCGCCCTCATGCGATGAATGGTGACGAGGAAGTTGAGGCCGGTCAGAATCGACGACCAGCCGATGATGAAGGCCCCCAGCATTCCCAGCGTCACATTGGTCCCCGTGCGCAAACTGTAGGGGACGTAAAAGGTCCAGCCGGTGTCGGGAAAGCCCTGTCCGGTGAAAAGCGCCAGCACGGCGATCCCCGCGCCTACGATGAAACAGTACCACGAGAGCAAATTGAGTCGCGGGAACGCCACGTCCCGCGCGCCGATCATGATGGGCATGCAGAAGTTGCCGAAGATCGCCGGCAGGCCGGGAATCACGAAGAGAAAGATCATGATCACGCCGTGCAGCGTGAAGACCGCGTTGTACATGTTGGCGGTAAAACCGGGAATCGTCGGGCCGGGCGTCAGAAGCTCCAGCCGCAGGATCAATCCCATGAGTACCCCGACGCCGAAGAAGGCGAACATGGTGTACATGTAGAGCAGCCCGATGCGCTTGTGATCGGTTGAGAGGACCCACGACAGAATGCCGGCGTGCCTGCCCTTCTCCTCAAGATAGTTGAGAACCGCGGGAGTATGCGTGACGACCGTGCTGGCCATGGTTCTACCGCTCCCCTACAGAATCTTGAGAAGGACAAAACCGAGTCCTCGAGTAGCGGCCCGCCGAGGACCACCGATCAGCGCGAGTTGTGGCTTCGGGCCGCGTATCGAGAGGACGCCTCATCGCTGCCATCTTCCTTAACATGACTCAGCGCGCCTCCTCTTTGGGTGCGGGCGAGCCGCCGCGCCGACCCGGCCGGCCGGCTACCAGCACGTAAAACAGCACGAAGGCGACGAAGAACAGCGTCATCACGCCCGAAATCCGTGTCACGGAGAGCGCGTAGGTGCGTCCGTCGGGATCATAAGCGAAGCAGTAGCGCAGGAGTTTGTTGACGGTCGGCCCAACCTTGCCCTGCGACGCCTCAACGACCGCCATCTCCAGATCGAAGGGCAGATAGGTGACTCCGTAGAGGTAGCGCGTGATCTTTCCCTCGGGCGACAGAATCGTGAGCGCGGCGCTGTGCACGAACTGGCCGCGATCCAGCTTGTACTTGAAGCCGACGGCGCTTGTAATGCGGTCGATGTTCTCCTGGTCGCCGGTGAGAAAGCGCCAGCCCGCCTCGGGGAAGTCGCGTCCCACCTGCGCCATGTAGTTCTTGCGCTTGTTGAATTGCGTGTCCAGGCGGCGCCCGATTTCCTCCTCTTCGCTGGCGGCGGCGGGCGTGTCGTTGACATCGAAGCTGATGGCGATCACGCGATAGTCCACGCCGGGAGACATCTGTGAGCGGCCGATCACTTCGGCCACGCCGTCCAGGAGCGGGGAGCAGATGCCCGGGCAACTGTAATAAACAAGCGCCAGGGCGGTGGGACGATCGATGAGATCGCCCAACCGCACGACCTGGCCGGTCTCGTCGTAGAAAGTCGCGTCCAGGGGTATCGTCGCGCCGAGATGCTCGTCGATGCCGATCTCGGTGGTGGACAACTGGGCTGGTGCGGATGCAGTCCACAACAGAGTTGCAACGAAGACGAGCGCAGCCAGAAATCTCTCCCTGCGGTCGAAAGGACAGGTAGGTGTGGGCCATGTTTTCATGGTTGGTTCTTCCTTGATAGATGCTCGAGGAGGGATGTTCGCAATTGTTCCCATTGAGTGCGGGAGAG
The DNA here is from genome assembly GCA_015075175.1 of bacterium. Lineage (GTDB taxonomy): Bacteria > Hinthialibacterota > Hinthialibacteria > H5-UNCL2 > H5-UNCL2 > H5-UNCL2. Next base: position 26,329 of record JABTUV010000010.1, on the reverse strand, counting down.
GGTACCCACGGCGGCGGAGACGCCGTTGGCGGGGCTGCCGGCGAGGGCGATTTCGGCCAGGCTGGCGGAGGAGACTTGCCAGCCGGCGGCGCGCTCGAGCGTGCGGGCGACGCGCGCCGGATCGGCGACGGCCCGCCGCAGGAGCCGCGCTTCGTCCGAGCCGTCGCTCTCCGGCGGCAGCGGGATCGCTCCCGCCGGTTGCTCGCGCTCGGCCAGGTACGCCATCATGAAGGGGACGGAGACGCGATTCGGCTCGCGCCCGCCCTCGGACAGATGATAGTTCTGGTTGAGAAAGGCGACGGCGGTCGCATCCTCGGGTCCGTGATTGAAGCCCCCCAGCGATTGCACGTAGTGCGCCAGCGCGAAGCGCTTCTCCGGCGAGAGCACGTCGAAGGCGGGCATGACCGCGCCCAGTCCCTCGGACAGCGTGTGGTAGATGTCGGTAATCTTGTAACCCGTCTTCCAACCGTCGGGCACGGTGAAGTTGCGGGGACGCGGATTGAGCGCGAGGCCCGCCGGTCCGTTGCCCTTGCCCTCCGGCCCGTGGCACGACTGGCACTGGATGGCGTATTCGCTCTTGCCGGCGGCGACCAGTTCGGGCGAGCCGGCCAGCATCGCCGCCACGTCCATGGGCGGGATGGGCTTGCCGGCGACGGGTTTTGCGTCCAGCGGGTCCGCGGGCGGGAAGTAAAGGACGCGCGGATCCAGCGCCCGGGGCATGACCAGGAAGGCGAACAGCACGAACACCATGGTCGCCACGCCGCAGAGCGCCAGCACCGGAAAATACGGCCGAAGCTTGCGAAAGTTCTCGTGATAGAGGTCGCCCAGCTCGCTCACAGGTGGAACTCCAGCCCCTCGGCGAGATTCGGATCGCCCGTAGGCATATCGGCGCCCATGCGCATCGACCGCGCCGCCCAATAAACGCCCGCCGCGATGAAGAAGAGCGCGGCGGAGATTTCCATCACGCCCAAAAGCACCCCCCGCTCCAGGCTCGGCATGACCAGAAAATAGATGTCCAGCGCGTGCGCGCCCAGAATCCACTTGGCCATGAAAGACAACCGGCGTTCGTCGCTCTTGGCGTCCCGCGACAGGAGCGCGAAGAACGGCACGGCGAAATGCACGACCGCCAGCAGGATGGCGACCATCCCCCAGCCGTCCCGGCTGCGATGCGCGAACCAGATCACTTCCTCCGGCAGGTTGGCGTACCACATGAGGAGGAACTGCGAGATGGCGATGTACGTCCAGAAGCAGGTGAAGGCGAACATGAGGCCGCCCAGGTTGTAGAGATGGTCGGGACCGACGCCCGGCAACCGCCCCTGCTTCTTGAGATACAGCACGCCCAGAGTAATCGCCGCCAACCCCGACCAGACGCTGCCGGAGAAGAGATAGACGCCGAAAATGGTCGAGCGCCATTTGGGTTCCAGGCTCATCACCCAGTCGAAGGCGACGAGCGTGATGGTCGGGGCATAGACGAGGAGGAAGAGCACGGAATGGCGTCGGGCGCGCCTGGCGAAGGCGGCGTCGCGGCCTTCGTCCTGGCGCAGCGAGCCTTTCACCAGGACGGCGTAGAAAACCCACCACAATAGGAAGCAGAGCGCCACGCGGAGGGTGAAAAACCCGGGATTCAGCCAGGCGGCCTTGCCCGCGAGGATCTTATCCTCCAGCGCCCCGGGCGCAGCCCAGGGATAGAGCGGCCGGCTGCCCAACAGCGCCAAAAGGCCGATGCCGGCGATGGGAACGAGCAAGAGAAGCAGACTGGCCAGCCGCTCGGGCACGCGCCGCAGGGGCACGCTCCAGCGCGCGGCGACCACGTGCTCCAAGGCGACCATGAAGAGCGCCCCCAACCCGAGCGTCAAGAGCACCACCAACCAGACGATCCAGTTGGCGAAGAAGCGCTGCACGTCGCCGGTAACGACCAGCGCCAGCGCCATGCCCACGAGGCCGACCCCGCCCATCATGAACACCCAGCCGGGAACGCGCGTCTCACTGGGCCTCATGGCTTCTTCTCCTGGCTGTCATTTCGACCGGAAACATCCCTGTCATTTCGACCGAAGGGAGAAATCTTCTCCTCAAACACCAGTCCCTTGCTCGCGGCCGCCAGTTGCTCCTCGGTCGCGTTCTGGGACTGTTGCAGTACGCGCAGGTAGTGGACGGCGCTCCAGCGGTCGTCCTCGGACAGGAACGGCCCGTAGGCGGGCATGGTTCCCTTGCCCACGGTCATCACGTGAAACAGCCGCCCGTCGGGATACTGGCGGATGCGCGCCGTATGCAGGTTGGCCGGCTGCGCCATGTACTTGTCGGAGAGCATCTTCTTGCCGTCGCCCAAAAGCCCGTGGCAGACGGCGCAGTTGGTCTCGTAGACCTGCCGCCCGTGCACGAGGACCTTTTCGCTTTGCGGCAGCGGGTTGGCCAGGAGCCGGCCCGCTTTCTCGTCGTCGCGGTCGGGCTGGAAGGGATAGGGGCGATGGCCGCGCGCGATCGTACCCGCCGGCGGGGTGCGCATGGCGCGGCCGTCCATGAAGAAAAGCGACTCCTCCTGCGGGTCCAGGCGCGGCTGCGCCAGCATGTGCGCCATGGGCGGCAGCTCGGGAAAGAGCTTGATCACCCAGTGCCAGGCCCAGCCCGCCAGGATCGCCGAGAGCACGATCAGCGAGATGGTGGCGAAGGCGGCGAAGGGCAGGTCCTCGGGCTTTTTCTCCTTCACCACGACGGTGGGAAAGAGGAACTCGACCGAGTGGCTGCCGGCGGTGAGCAGCGCCTGCTCGGCGGCGTGCAGGTCCAGGTGTTCGCCGCGCTTCTCGATGGAGAGAGCGAAGCGGTCGCGCGTGATCTCGGCGATCGCGTCGGAGGCCAGCAGCGGATGGCCCAGGTACGGCAGCCGGTTGAAGAGTCCCAGCATCCCCAGGAACGTGGCGAAGGCGGAGAGCAGCACCATCACCTCGAAGATGATGGGAAAGTAAGCCGGCCAGGCGAAGAAGGGTTTGCCGCCGATCACCTGCGGATAGTCGATGGCGTTGGTCCAACCCTGCAAGGCGATGGCGACGAGCACGCCGAAAAGTCCGGCCGCGAGGACCAGATAGCCGAGCGGCGAGCGGGGAATGCCCAGCGCGCGTTCCAGACCATGCACGGGATACGGCGTATAGGCGTTGAGCGCGCCCAGGTTTCTGGCCTTCACTCGCGGAATCGCCGCCAGGAGCGCCTCCGGGCTGTCAAAAAGCCCCACCACACCGACGGCAGCCGGACTAGTCACCGCCGCCTCCCGCCGCTGCTCCCTCCCCCCGTGGCAAGGGGGGCAGGGGGGGATGATGCGAGGGGGTACGATGCGGCTGCGCCCCCGGCAAGTCCATCTTCACTTCCGTGGTCGAAATCACCGGCAAAACCCGCGCGAAAACGAGAATCAGCGTGAAAAACAACCCGAAGGACCCCAACAGAATCCCGATGTCGAAAATGGTCGGGATGAACATGCCCCACGAACTGGGCAGAAAGTCCTGCGCCAGCGTCGGGGTGATGATGACGAAGCGCTCGAACCACATGCCCACGTTGACGAGTATCGCCACCGCGAACATTACCGGCACGCTGCGCCGCATGGCCCGGAACCAGAATATCTGCGGCACGAGCACGTTGCAGCTGAACATCACCCAAAACGCCCACCCGTACGGCCCGAACATGCGCAGGCGGAACATCTCCTGCTCGTACAGCGCCTGGCTGTACCAGCCGATGAAAAACTCGGTGAAGTACGCCAACCCCACGATCAGGCCCGTCGTCAGGATGACTTTGTTCATCACGTCCAGATGGTTCATGGTGATGAGGTTGTCCAACTTCATGGCCCAGCGCACGATCACCAGCACGGTGACGACCATGGCGAAACCGGAGAAGATGGCCCCGACCACGAAGTAGGGGGGGAAAATGGTGCTGTGCCAGCCGGGGAGGACGGAGGTGGCGAAGTCGAAGGACACGACCGAGTGCACGGAGAGCACGAGCGGGGTCGCCAGTCCGGCCAGGATCATGTAGGCCTTTTCGTAATGCACCCAGTGGCGGGCGGAACCGGTCCAACCCAGCGACAGGATGGAGAAGATGACCGCGCGCGCGGCCCGTGCCCGGTCGCGCAGCGAGGCCAGTCGGGCAACAGCCCCACGTACCAGAAAAGCGCCGACACCGTGAAGTAGTCGAAATGGCGAACACGTCCCAAACAGCGCGAGGAGAAATTGACCCCAGGCCGCGCTGGTTGGGATAGGAAAGAGCCAGAAGGCGGCCAGCCACGGGCGGCCGGTATGGATGAGCGGAAGATGGCGGCGCACATGACGGCGAATAGCGTCATGGCCTCCGCGAAGCGGGCGATGGCGTTGCGCCAGCGCTGCCGGAAGAAAAATATCGCCGAAATGAGCGTCCGCGCCGATACCGACCCAGAACACGAAATTGGTGATGTCGAAGGCCCAGCCGACGGGCACGTTGTTACCCCACACGCCGATGCCGCGATACACCGTGTAACCGATCATGGCGAAACCCATCGTCATCACCGAGCCGGCGACGGCGAAGGCGGCGTACCAGGAAAGCGGCGGGCGCGTCTCGGTGATCGAGAGGACCTGCTCGTCCACGCGCGCGGGCGACAGCGGTGCAGACTTGGGGGCGCGCGCCGGAAAGGCGCGTTCCACCGCGCTCTCAAGACTCATGGCCGCCTCCCCAGCGTAACGCCGGCGTCTCGCCGGCTCGCGTGTGGGCATCCTGCCCACGCGCTTCGGTCCGACAAACAGGCGCACCTGAAGCGTGGGGACGAGACGCCACCCACGCCGGCCGGCAGGATGCCGGCGCTACACAGAGCCGTTCTCCGTCGCGTGCCCTTACGACGCATGGTCGTCCTCCGGGCTTGCCGGGTTGCTGAGATGCGCCAGATAAGTGATGGCCGGCCGCGCGCCCACAAAATCCAGCACCTTGAAGCCGCGATCGCTGGCCGACAACCTCGAGACTTCGCTCTCGGGATCCAGAAGGTTGCCGAACACGATGGCCTTGGCCGGACAGGCGGCGGCGCAGGCGGGGGTGATTTCCCCGTCGCGAACCGGCCGCTCCTCCGCCTTCGCCCTCATGCGCGCGTCGGCGATGCGCTGCACGCAAAACGTGCATTTCTCCATCACGCCCCGCGGTCGCACCGTCACTTCGGGGTTGTACACCATCTCCTGCGGCTCTCGCACCCGCTCCAGGTGGTAGTCAAAAAAGTTGAAGCGCCGCACCTTGTAGGGGCAGTTGTTGGAGCAGTAGCGCGTGCCCACGCAACGGTTGTAGATCATCTGGTTGAGACCGTCCGGGCTGTGCGTGGTCGCCGCCACGGGGCAGACGTTCTCGCAGGGGGCATGGTCGCAGTGCTGGCAGAGCATGGGCTGATGCACGACTTCGGGCGCGGCCGGATCCCCCGAGTAGTAGCGGTCGATGCGAATCCAGTGCATCTCGCGCGAGCGATCCACCGCTTCCGGCCCCACCGTAGGGATGTTGTTCTCCGACTGGCAGGCGATCATGCAGCCCGAGCAGCCCACGCAGGAGGAGAGGTCGATGGCCATGCCCCACTTCTCCGCGCCGGGCTTGTGCTCGGGATAGAGCGTGGGATGGTCGTGGTGGGCGTGGGGTTCGTGGTCGCCGTGGGCATACTGCACCAGGGTTTGCGGGCGACCGATGATGTCGGCGTCGCGTCCCTCCAGCGCCCAGTGCTCCTGGGTGCGAATGATCTTCTTCTTGCCGCCCGTGCGCGTCAGGGAGACCCCCGTGCGCAGGTAGGGCGAACGCGACTCGGCGGCGACCAGCGGGAAGGCGTTGACGCCCACGCCCGCGGCGATGCTGCCGAGGCTCTTGCCCAGGCCGAGCGCCAGCGACAGCACGCCGGGCGCCTGGCCCGGTTGCACGAGCGTGGGGACGGTGAGTTTCGCTTCGCCCGCGCTGATTTCGACCAGGTCGCCGTCGGCGACCTCCAGTCGCTCCGCGTCCACCGGAGCGAGAGCCAGCGCATTGCCCCACGCCTCCTTGCTGACCGGCTCGGGCAACTCCTGCAGCCAGCCGTTGTTGGCGTAACGCCCGTCCCAAGTGCGCGCGTCGGGATGCAGCACAAGCTCGAAACCCGAATGCGCCGATGAGGAGCTTGTCGGGTGGGCCGGGTCTCCCAACCCGGCATCCCGCGCCGCCGCCGCCACGGCCGCCCCATTAAAGGTGCGCACCACGGGCGCAACCGGCCGCTGCACAAACCCGTCGTGTACCGCCGCCTCCCAGAAGGCCGAGAACGGTGCGGGACTGTCGGCGGGATAGACCTCGCGCTGCCAACGTTCCCGCAAATATTCGTAGTATTCTCCCGGCCGCTGCGCGCCCAGGGCCTTCAGGCACGCCAGCAGAATCTCCTCCCCCTGCATCAGCGCGTCGGGATAAAGCGGCTCGATCAACGGTTGCTGAAGGGTCAGGACGCCGCCGGGCGACTCGAAATCGTTCCAGGACTCCAGCCAATGATTGGCCGCCAGAACCATGCTGCACGCCTGCGAGGTCTCGGTAGCGAGCGGGCCGATGGCGACGCAGAGGGGGACTTGCACCAGCGCGCGCTTCCAGTCGGCGCCGTCCGGCAGGGCGTACACGGGGTCGCTCTCCCAGAAGATGGCAACGCTGTAACGCCCCTGCTCCAGGTCGGCGCGCAGCGCGCGCAACTCCTCGGGCGTCGCCAACGGCACGAGGGCGCAGGCGTCCAGCGTCCGGCCTTCCGCCTCCAGCATCACGTTGAGCAGCGCCGCCGCCGTATGCGCGGCCGCTGGCAGCACCGGCCCCGCCAACACAACCGCCTGACCCCGATGCCCCGCCAGGTCCGCCGCCAGAGCCTCGACTACCGGCGCCGGCAACTTCTCGGATTCCACCATCGCCGCCAGTTTGAACGAAGACAGGACGCTCGAGTCCACGCCGTAAGGCAGCGGCAGGCGGTGTTTTTCGTGCAGCTCCCACGCCAAGGCGAAGAGGAAGGCCGCCGCCCGGCTGGGTCGTAACTGCAAGCGATGGTCGGCGTTGGAACCGGTGAGACTCATCCGCCCCTCGATGCAGTAGAGGCGGTTCATGCCGTCTTCTTTCGAGCGCACGCGCCGTCTGTCGGCGAACTGCCGGATCAGTCGGGCGCTGTCGGGCAGGGTACTCATGAAGTCGGCTTCGACGGCCAGCACGACTCGCGCGCGGTCCAGCTGCGGCGCAAGCGCCGGTCCGTCGCCGAAGGCAGCGCTCGCCGCCGCTCGCGCCGCATGGTCGGCGACCGGCTCAAACGCAACGTGCACCAAATGGGGCGCCTTGCCCTTCAGTTCTTCGATCAGCGCCCGGCGCGTGGGCGAAAGGACCGCGCCCGTCATGAGCAACGCCCGGCTGCCCCGCGCCGGCCCGTCCGAGAGCGCGGCGACCAGCTTGGCGATGGCCGCGTCTTTCTTGATGGGCTTGCCGCCCTCCCGCCAATCCTCTAAGCGGTCGGGATCGTACAGCGAGAGTACCTCCGCCTGCGCCCGCAATGTCGTCTTGCCCTGCGAGTGGGGGTGCGCGTCGTTGCCGGTAAGATGAATAGGCCGGCCCTCGCGCGCCTTCACGAGCACCGGGTAGACGGTCGTGCCCTCCTGGAAGGCGGAGGCGTAATAGTTGGCGATGCCGGGAGTGACCTCGGGCGGCTGCTTGGTATAGGGGACCATCTTGCCGCGATCCTGGGGCGTCGAGCAACCAGCGGCGCCGAAGGCGGCGGTCGCCGAGAGAAGCGCCATGAAGCGGCGGCGCGAGACCGCGTCGCCCTCGCCGGCCGAGTCCATCGGCAGCGCGGCGCCCGGGACGAACTCGTGTCCCCGCGCCTCCCGTACCGCGTCCTCGCCGGCCCGCTCCGACAGCGACCGCCACAACCGCTCCGGCGCGACGATCGGCGCGTCGCCTTGCTGCAGTCCCCTGCGCTTATCGTCCATGGCGCCTCACCGAATGGCGTGCCGGCTGCACGGCGATGGAAGGCTGCGGGACGACGGGAGGCTCGGCAAGAGACGGGCGGGCCGAGTCGGCCGCCCGATTCCCCTGCCCCCATGCGCCCAGGGTCAGCCCGGCCGCCAGCCCCGCCAACAGCCGCCCCAATGCGCTCCGCCGCTCCAACCGCTTCATGGTCCTCAACGCTCTCCCTTTACCGATGGCACGCGAAGCAATTCTCCGCGCCCACAAGGTCGGGTTTTACGTCCTTGCGATACTCCGCCTTGCGGATGTAGTCGTGCATGTTTCTATGGCAGTCCAGACAGTTGCCCATGCGCAGCGACATCGACTGCCGCAATACCTCCATTTTCTCCACTTCGCCGTGGCATACCTGGCAGGCGATGCCCGCCTTGACGTGGGGGCGATGGTCGAAGAACACGTGGTCGGGCAGGTTGTGGACGCGCTCCCAGAAGATGGGCTGCCCGCTCTGGTAGAGTTCGGTCAGGTTGAGAATATTATCCGTACTGGTGCGCGTCACCTGGTGGCAATTCATGCAGAGCTCCAGCGAAGGGACGCCCGCGATGCGCGACTTGTCCGCCCCGCCGTGGCAGTAAAGGCAGGGAATCTGATTGTCGCCCGCGTGCACCTTGTGCGAGAAGGGGATGGGTTGCTCCGGGGCATAGCCCTCCACGTAGCGGTTGGGCTGCGTGGTCCAACCGACCAAAACGACCATGCCCAGTACCGCCAACCCTCCCAGCGGGAGGATCACGCGCAACAGGCGGTCGAGGGGATGCATTCCCAGCCTCCTAGACTTGTTGCCCGACGTGCCGTGCTCACCACGGAATGCGACTCAATCTCCCCTCTTACAGAGAAAGACCGGCGGTCACTCCGACGCTTGCGAGGGGTGGAAAGCGTGGCAAGCCGTCCGGTTCTTGAGAGCGACACTCAAACCTAATCTCAAGCAATTTGTATACGAGGACGCTGGCCAGGTCAAGTCTTTTTTTCGCTGTCCAATATCAATAACATACGTCAGATATTAGTGATACGCAATTAAATAGGCGATTCCGCTCAAGTTTGATGCTGTATCTACAATCCAGGCCCCTTTCCATGAGTCTCGATCACGGAACGCCGCGCGGGGCATCAAAAACGCCAAGCGACCGCCCACTCCAAGGTCCCGGTCGAATCCGTATCCATTGGTCACTTGCCTGTCATTTCGACCGCAGGGAGAAATCTTCTCCGCATCCCCGCGCCCCGGCGCCACCTTGTCATTTCGACCGCAGGGAGAAATCTTCTCCATCCGCGCCCCGGCGCCACCCTGTCATTTCGACCGCAGGGAGAAATCTTCTCCACATCCCGCGCCCCGGCGCCACCCTGTCATTTCGACCGCAGGGAGAAACCTTCTCCGCATCCCCGCGCCCCGCCGCCACCCTGTCATTTCGACCGCAGGGAGTAATCTCCTCCGCATCCCCGCGCCCCGCCGCCACCTTGTCATTTCGACCGCAGGGGTAATCTTCTCCGCATCCCCGCGCCCCGCCGCCACCTTGTCATTTCGACCGCGGGAAAATCTTCCCTCGTTGTGTCGGACCGGGAGCAAGACGGGAGATTTCTCCCTGCGGTCGAAATGACAGGCGCGGTCGAAATGACAGGCGCGGTCGAAATGACAGGCGCCCAAGGGGAGTCCTGGCATCGTCCGCCCCCCCGGCACCACCTGCGCCCGCCACTCGGTCGCCTTTGCCTTGAACGAGCGGAAGTCTTGAAAACTCGCCATTCTCTTGGCGAGATCTCGTGAGTCGTGTATTTTCGCCAGCCCGCCCTGCGCCCCGTCTCTAGCGTATCCCGCTGCGGCTATTGAAATTGCGATTCGGTTGCAACTTTGGCACGAGGCCCGCGTTTAACCCGGCCAACAAGCAGGCGATCAATGGACCGCCCCCTCGCCGGTTCGATGGTTCCGCGGCAACAATCGTCGGAGGTTGAACGGTAATGAACGGCAAGAGCATGATGGCGAGGATGTCTGTCTTGAGCTACGGCGTGATCTGCTACGCGATCTTTTTTGCGACTTTCCTGTATGCGTTCGGTTTCGTGGGCAACCTGTTCGTGCCCAAGTCGATGGATTCCCCCGCGGACGGGCCCCTGTGGCAGGCGCTGCTCATCAACCTGGGCCTTCTGGCCGTCTTCGCGGTCCAGCACAGCGTGATGGCGCGCCCCGCGTTCAAGCGCTGGTGGACGCAGTACGTGCGCCGGCCCGTCGAGCGCAGCACCTACGTGCTGTTCTCCAGCTTGGCGCTGATTCTGCTCTTCTGGCAGTGGCGCCCGATGGGCGGAGTAGTCTGGCACATGGAGAGCCAGACCGCCCGCATGATCATGCACGGCATCTTCGTTTCCGGCTGGATGCTGGTCCTGGTGGCGACGTTTCTGATCAACCACTTCGACCTCTTCGGATTGCGTCAGGTGTGGCTCTACTTCCGGGGAAGGAAGTACACCTACCTGCCCTTCCGCACGCCGGGGCCGTACCAGCACGTCCGGCACCCCCTCTACGTTGGCTGGCTCCTGGCCTTCTGGGCCACGCCGACCATGACCGTCGCTCATCTCCTCTTCGCCATAATGACGGCGGCCTACATTCTGATGGCGATCCGTTGGGAGGAGCGCGATCTGGCGACGCATCACGGGCGCATTTACACCGAGTACCGCGAGCGCGTGCCCATGCTCGTGCCCAGCCTGAAGGGCGTGAAGATGCCCGAGACTACCGTGGCGCAAACCGTCGATGCCTAATCGGCGGTCGAGCATAAATGAGAACGACCCACGAGAGAGAAGCAACCATGAATACGACGACGACAAGTGAGCAGATTCTGAACAGAGTCAACGTCAACCGGCTGTTTGAGACCATCGGGCGATCCAGGTGCGACCAGGCTGGCCAGTTTCCGCTTCCGCGCGGACAACCAGTGGCTGGATGGCTCGCACAATCGCAGCACGGTCAAGGACTTCTACGGCGCCTGCCAAGAGGACACGTCGCGGGCGGCGCCGTTCGTCATGGACAACGACGAGCCGGCGGTCCTTTTGGGCGCGGACCGCGGCGCCAATCCGGTCGAGTACGTGCTGCACGCACTGGCCGGATGTCTGACCACGAGCCTGGTGCTGCACGCCTCGGCGCGCGGCGTCAAGATCGAGGAGATCGAGTCGCACTTCGAGGGCGACATCGACCTGCGCGAGCTCCTGGGCCTCTCCGACAAGGTGCGCAACGGCTACCGCGAGATTCGCGTAACCTTCAGGATCAAGGCCGACGCGCCCCGGCAGACGCTGGAGGAGCTGGTTCAGTTGGCCCAGAACCGCTCGCCGGTGTTCGACACGCTCGCTCGGCCGGTACCCATCAAGGTCCAGCTGGCCGAAAATTGAGCCGATCGACAGGACTATTTGCGCTGAAAGCCGGCCGCCGCAGGCGGCCAGCTCATATTACAAACTGAAGTTTGTACTCCGGGAGCATCAGGTACAGGCTTCAACCTGCCGCCTGCAAACTGAAGATTATGCTCCGGAGAGTCGCCAACGCGCGAAGAGAACATCTGGAGCCGACAATGACCCTTGACGCCGCCTGCAGGATTACATCAAGGTTTCGCGGACGGTTCGGTCCAACAAGTTTGCAAAGAACGTGAACCAATGAAAACCGCCGTTTTCTCGATCTTTCTCCTCGCCTCCCTGTTGTCGGCCCAACCGGCGCTTGCAGTTGTTGACGTCGAATCGGGGCCGCACATGTTGGGCAATGACGCGGCGGCGCCCGCGCCGGGCGCCACCCAAGACGGACCTCCAGCGGAAGTCGAGTCGTCGAGGGGTGTTGGAGACATGACCGCTTATTCCCGGTGGCCGTTCGACGAGGGGGAAGCCCGGCGCCGCCAGGAGGAGACGGCCCGCGCGCTGGGCCTGCCGGTGGATTCCAGCAACTCGATTGGCATGAAACTCCGGTTGATTCCAGCCGGCGAGTTCATGATGGGCAGCCCCGAGGACGAGGAGGGGAGATCCAGCGACGAGGGTCCGCTCCACCGGGTGCGCATCACGAAGCCGTTTTACCTGGGGGCCTGCGAAGTGACGGTGGAGCAGTTCCGCCAGTTCGTCGCCGCCACCGGCCATGTGACGGACGCGGAGACCGACGGGCGGGGCGGATGGGGCTACACGGGCGTGCCGGAGCGCCCTTTTCGGCGGGACCCCCGCTACACGTGGCGTGATCCGGGTTTCTCCCAAGGCCTCGACCATCCGGTCGTCAACGTCAGTTGGAACGACGCGGTCGCCTTCTGCGCGTGGCTCACCCGCAGGGAGGGGAAGACGTACGTCCTTCCCACCGAGGCCCAGTGGGAGTACGCCTGCCGAGCGGGGACCCCGACGCCTTTCTACCACGGCGGCGACGCCGAGGGACTGGCCGGCGTGGGCAACGTATCGGACCTTTCCGCGAACGAGAAGTTCGCCCTCTGGATGACGCTGTCAAAGGTCGACCGGGAGAAAATGGGGACCGCAAGCCATCGCGACGGTTTCGTGTTCACGGCCCCCGTGGGACGCTTTCGGGCGAACGCTTTCGGTCTTTACGACATGCACGGCAATGTATGGGAGTGGTGCGCGGACTGGGATGCCGCGGATTATTACCGCAACTCGCCGGTGGACGACCCGGCAGGGCCCCGGGAAGGTTCGTCGCGCATACGTCGCGGCGGCAGTTGGCTGCACTCCGCCGAGTACGCGCGCTCGGCGCAACGCCGCCGGTACCCGCCGACCGGCCGGAACAGCCCCATCGGCTTCCGCGTAGCCCTCGAACCGAACATGCCTTAGTGGTCGTGCTCGTCAATGTGATGGCGTGTGATGGCGGCCCAAGCGGGCGTGGACAGGGTTGGCGCGGGAGACTGATGGGAATCTGGAGCAGGAGACGGGACTCGAACCCGCCTCACCACATCACTTAGGCGCAGTCAATACAGACGGTTATGGCGATTCTCCGAAGGCTGTGTCGGCACCTACGTCGGCACTTGCGCGGGCCAACTCGTGCCCAAACCAGGGACTGCCCCCGAATCTCGCGTCGGTCGTCGCCGCTTGGCCAAACCTTCACCCTGCCGTAAAGCGGGGAATCCTCGCAGTGGCAAGAGGTGCGAAAGAGCACAATTGATCGGAAGATTGACCGCCAGCCGGACGCGGCGTTCTTGAATAGCCAGTAAATGTAGCCGCTTCAATATGGCCTATGCGGCGACCCTGCCTCGCTTCCGCTGCATCGGGGTCGGAAGCGGGAGACAATGGGGGCGTTCACGATGACGAATCCATCGCGCGGAATTGCACCGGTCCGATGCTGGCGGGAATAGGGGCGTGGAGCCTGCTGCAAGGCGTAACCGATGGCCTGCAGTAGCGTCTCGGGTTCGCGTGCCTGGCCTTGCGTAGACATGCCTTGATTTTGTTCCACATTTTTCAATGGGATTGAGATCAGGACTATGGGCGGCAAGTCCCGGATGGTTGCGCCGGTCAGCAGATGGCGGCAGGCTTGAGGGATTCTTATGGACGGAAAGGTTGTCCATGACCACGATGTCGGTCGGCTCCAAGGTTGGCGCAAGTACTTGTTCGGCCCAGACGTGGAACGCGGCGCCGTCGATGGCCCCTCAAGACCCAGGCCGCCTGTGGACCTTGCGGACCACGGCGGCGATCATGGTCGTGGTATGCCAACGAGATTGGGGTACGTAGTCGTGAACGCGGATTCCGCGGGCGCCCGTCCGTAGAGCCGAGTCATGTTGGTCTTGGCGCTGGATTCATCAATGAAGAGCAGACGGTGGTGCACCACCCCAGCCAGGCTTCGAGTCAGCGCGCCCGGGCGTATCGGATCGCTTGGCGCTTCAATCTGCGGGGTGGAGCGACTTTTTAGCGACAGACCGATCCGTCGCAGGGCGTAATGAATGGCGGGCGGCGTACAATCAATCCCGATCGCCGCGCGCAGTTCCTCCAGGGTCAGATCCGGGTCTTTGTCCACTAACCGCTTCAACCGCCTCTGGTGTTGGGTCGTGATCTTCGGCTTGCGGCCCGAGAAACGGTGCCGAGGCGCAATGTCGCCGTCCTGCGCCGTTGCTGCAACAGTTTCTTGACCATGCCCAGCGAGGACCTCATAGCGCTCCGCCACCTGCAAGCGCGTGCTGTCTCCTCGGTCGTAGGCCGCCAAAATCCGTTCGCGTAGGTCGTTTGATAATGTAGCCATGTCCACGGTATAGCACACGCGCGGTCGGATGACTACAGAATTATTTAAATGCTCTAGTCTCTATTGGGGCGTGGTGCGGGTTGAAGACGGCCCTGGGCCTCTTCCGCTGCTTCGCCGTTTCAACCCGACGCATACTCTGCATCCACCAATCGGGCTGGAACCGCAAACCATTTGGTCGCTCCTGGCCCCCGCGGCCGACGGGAGAGGCGCGGCCGCGCCAGCGGCGGCTAGGGCGCCGCCGGCGATTGCATCTCAACCTGCATGCTGGCGAAGTCGACAGAGACGCGCAGCGGGCCGACGCGACAGGCGGCCCGCTGATCGTGAAAGTCGAAGCGTACCTGACCGCTCCACTGCCGCGTGTCTTCGTGACCCTGGTGGAGAAAAGTGACCACGCAGGCCCAGTCGCCGGTGGCGCTCCAACCGGCGGGATCGCGTTCGCCGATCAGGCTGAACCATTCCTCCAGCTTGGGGACGCGCCCCGAGCCGCGCGTGAAATCATGGTAGCGCACCACGTTCTCGCGGCCGGCCAGGCGGCCGATCACGTAGCCGATCCGGTCGCCCAGGTTCAACCAGTAGGAGGCCAGCTCATGCACGCGCGCCGGATTACCCTCGCCGACGAGCCGCATCGCGCCCGCCTGGCTGTACAGGCTGCGCGGCCCGCCGTCAAAGTCGTACTCGTGGCCCACGACGCCCGTCTCGCGCGAGGCGATGGCGACTCCCGGCTGCGCGGTAAGTCGCTCGAAGTAGACCGCCATCGGTCCCGGTGGCGAGAGGAACGCGAAGTCCTGGACGAGCTTGCCCTCCAGTCGCTGCAAGGTCCCCGCGACCCAGAAGTAATCCGCGCCGACTTCATGCCGCAGGTTGGAAAGCCGGCTGTGGCGCGAGTCGCTCTCCTCGCCGTTGATGATCCCCAGGTAGGACGACATGTGCGGCCAGACAACCGGCGCACTGCCGGCGGGCCAGGCCAGGGCCATGCGGCGCGGCCCCCAGGCGAACGAAACGAACTTGTCCGGCGTGCGATGCAGGATCGCCTGGGCGTATTCCAGGTGCGTGACGTGGCTGGCGCTCTCCTGGAACGCCTGCGCGGAGATCGGCTCCGCTCCCGGACCCATCGCGGCATGGGCCAGGTAGCAACTGACCAGCCGGGTGGCGCAAAGCCCCCCGTACTCCAGATCGCGCCGCATGTTGTAGTAACCGCCTTGCTGCGTCTGAATCCGAGGGATGAACTTCAGCGCCTGCGCTTCCAGGCAGGCGGCGGTTCCGTTGTTCGTCAGGAGGCTGAGCAGGGCGTAAATGATCGCGTCGGTCGCCTGGGTGTGCACGAGCTTCCAGTCGTTGCCGCCGAAGTAGATGGGTGAGCCGCTGTCGGACATGCACTTCACCAGCACCTGGAACACGTCGGTGGCGTGGTGGAGGCAGGCGGCGGGGACTTCTGCGTCCGTCATGGCGAAGTGGACCGCGCTCTCCAAAAGCATCGACAGCGAGTTCTTCAGGTAGCCGACGTGTACCAGCCCGTGGTTCTCGACGGTGAAATCGGGATGGGCGTTGACGGTAGACACCCAGTCGCGAATCGGTTTGCCTTCGTCGCCGGGGGTCGGATCCTCTTGGTCGGCGGCGACGGAGAAGGTGTTGTAGAGATAGACCTGGGCGGCGGTGCGCCACGCGGGCGCGTGCGGATGGCGGGGCAGCATGACCGTCGCCAGGCTGGTGATGAGGGCGTTCCAGGCGTTCTCCTCCGCGCCCGTATCGTTGTATTCGCTGCTTTTGGGCGCCTCTTGGAGAAACCGATCCGCTTCGTGTTCGACCAGGCGCGTGAGCGCCAGCTGTTGTGAGGAATCCAGCCGGGACCAGAGCATCCAGCCGGCCAGCCCCGCCGCTCGCGCCCACATCGCCGACTGCCACTGATCGCCCCAGGGACGACCGTTCAGACAGGCGCCGCCGCCGGACACGTGCGCCTGGGTAAGGTAACGCAGGAGCGCTTGGGCATCCTCGGCCATCGCCTCGCGCTCTTCTTTTCCCGCGGCGCCCTCCGGCGGTTCGGCGATGGCCAGGAAAGCTTGGACCATGGCCGCGTAACAGATGGGCCGCACGTGGTCTTCCGTGTTCCCGCCGTCGCCCAGGTAGCGCTGGTCGGGCCGTTCCGGGACCGCCTGCCCGCGCTCGTGCACGATCCGGCCCCAGGCCAGAATGGAGTTGTAGTAGGCCTCCATCAGCGCGCGGGCGCGTGCGTCCGTGCCGGATGCGACCAGCGCCCGCTGCGGAAACGGCGCCACCGCGGCGAGCAGCTCGGCATCGCCAGGGGAACCGCCCGCCGCGGCGTACGTCGAGACGCTCGTGGTCCACGACAAGCCGCATAGGACAAGCCCCATGATGAAACCGCGTGGCATGAAAAACCTCCGGCAAACGTTCTTCACTCGGCCCCCATCCCGCCATCCTCGCAGATGCTCGTTTCCAGGTCGAGGACCGGCGTCACGTTCACGCAATTCCTCGCCGGCCGGTTGATCCTGAGCTCCCAGTCAAGCCGACGGGCAGGCCAAAGTCAATAGGTATATTCTAAAAGACCCAATTTTTAGACCGACTTGAGAGGAGTTCTACCCAAGCCTGGCCATCTGAAAGGCATAACATAACTTAAATATATTAAGGTAATTATTATATAAAACAGTCTCTCTTCCGGTGCCTCCGGGGCCATTTTTCATGCGTTTTGCATCGGCCGAAGACATTCGCCCAAGCGAAGCCAGAATATAGGTATATACAATTCGTGGGGCGGTTGTCGCCCGCCTTCACTCCCTCACGTCCTGGCTTTGACGCTCGCTTCCAGCATCGGCCGGAAGACCGGGCTTTGGTCCGCCCAACTTGCCAGGACCGGGCGCGCATTCCCCCCTCTCGCGCACCAACTCATATTCCCGCGCACCTGCAACCGCAAACCGACTGGACCGGTCGATTCGCGGTTTCGCATTTGGAACGTTTGTTGAAACAAGGCTTTTCCCCTTGCTCCCTCAATTCCATCTTGTTATCAATCGCTTCCAACGCCGCTGAAACATCTGGAAGCACGCGTTGGGGGGACTCCCATATGCTCGACACGAACAAGCTGAACCAGCTGAAGCTGGACTTTTTCACCCGGTTCGGGGGCGCAGAGCAGAAGGAATTCTGGAGCCACGAAGAGGGCAAGGCGTATTTCCTCTCCAAGGCGACTTGGGCGATTCCCCGCTATGTCCAGGTCCACAAGGCCTGGACGGTGATGCTGGTCCGCCAGGGCATCCTCAAGCGGGATCAGGGTGCGACCATCCTGGCGGCGCTCTCCAGAATCGGCCTCGACACCATTCCCGAGATGGCGGAAACCTACGATCGGCGCTACCCGAAGACGCTGATGCAATTGGAGCGCTACCTTCGGGACAAGATCGGCAACATCGCCAGCAACGTGATGCTCGGCCGGACGCTTCCACCGCCGCATTATCGCATGATGATGCGCGAAGCCATCCTGCCCCTGCTGGAAGCCGTGCTGGAGTTCCGCGGAACGCTGCTGGAGTACTCCGAAAAGCACCGTGACGTGGTGATGCCGGGCTACACGCACTACTTCCACGCGCAGCCCATGACCTTCGGACACTATCTCCTGGGATTTCACGAAGCCATCGCCCACGCCTCCAACCAGCTGGAAACGACTTACGCCTCGGTGAACCGTTGCGATCTCGGCTGCGGCGCGCTGGCCGGAACCAGTTTCGAGATCGACCGCGCCCTGCCCGCGCGGCTGCTCGGCTTCGACGGCTTCATCGAACACGCCAACTACTGCGTCGCCGGTACGGACCAAGCTATTGATCTCATCTGCGCCATGACCAACCTGACGCTGCCCATGGGTCGCACCTGCACCGAGATGTACACCTGGTGCACGTTCGAATGGAACATGATGGAGATCTCCAGCAAGCTTTCGGAGACCTCCAACATGATGCCGCAGAAGAAGAATCCCGGCCTTCTGGAGGATATCCGCTCCTCGGTGGGTTACGTGATGGGTTCTTACAACGAGTGCTGCGCGCGCGGGCACAACATCCAGTGGGGCGATTCGCGCGAGGTGCAGCAGCTTTCGGAGAGCACCGTGCCCATTGCGAAGAAGGTGACCCAATTGGTGCAACTCTACAACAAGGTGATCCCGGAGATCATCCTGCATCCCGAGCAGATGCTGCGCTACGCGCAGGAGGGATTTTCCACCTGTTCCGAGCTGGCTGCCGTGCTGGTGCGGGAGGTCGGCATGCCGTTCCGCGTGACGCACGCCATCGTGGCGGAAGTCGTCCGGCGGCTGATCGACAAGGGCAAGACCGCGGCCGACACCACGCCCGAGCTGGTGGATGAGGCGGCGGTCGCGATCATCGGCGAGCCGGTCGGGTTGACGGAAGAACAGATCAAGGGCGCCATGGACCCGATCGTGTTCGTGGAGACGCACGACTCGATCGGCGGCGTGGCTCCGAAGGAAGTGCTGCGCATGGTAAACGAGCGCCGGAAGGACTTGGAGGCGGCGCGCCGGCGCCAGAAGGATCGGCTCGGTCAGCTGGAGAAGGCCGACCAGGAGCTGGAGGCCGCCGTCCGCGAACTGATCGGCGGCTGATGAGCGCGAACAACCACTGCGGATGACGGGAGGCCGGCGGTCATGGCCGTGAAGATTCTGAATCTGGACACGCACACCCGCCTCGGCGGCGTCAAGGAACTCCCCAGCGTGGAAGAGGGCAAGGCGATCATCCGCCGGGAGGGCTACGAAATCCCCAACTTCGCCAAGGGCCACATGGCGTAGATGGTCATGCTGGTGCGACAGGGCATCGTCAGCCGGGCGGACGGGGCCAGGATTCTGCGCGCCCTGCGCGACGTGGACGCGAGCACCCTCGAGAAGATGCTGGAGGTCTACGAGGTCCGCTTTCCCAAGACGCCCGTTCAGTTCGAGCACTACCTGACGGTGCAGGTGGGCGACATCGCCAGCAACATCAACATCGGCCGCACCCTGCCGCCGCCCTACTATCGCATGAAGATGCGGGAAGACACCCTCGCGCTGATCGACGCGGTGCTGGAGTTCCGCGAGACGCTGCTTGCATCTTCCGAGGCGCACGCCGACGTGGTGATGCCAGGCTACACGCACTACCATCACGCGCAGGTGATGACGTTCGGCCACTACCTACTGGGTTTTCACGACGCGATCGCGCACGCCTGCGGGCAGCTGGAAGCGGTCTACGCCTCGGTGAACCGCTGCGATCTCGGCTGCGGAGCGCTGGCGGGGACCAGCTTCGACGTCGACCGCGACCTGCCCGCCGCGCTGCTCGGCTTTGACGGCATCCTCGAGCACACCAACTACTGCGTGGCGGGAACCGACCAGGCCGTCGACCTGGCCAACGCCATGAACAACCTGGCGCTGCCCATCAGCCGCACCGCCACCGAGCTGGAGCACTGGTCCACCTTCGAGTACAACATGCTGGAGCTCTCCACCCGGCTCTCCGAGCCCTCCAGCATGATGCCGCAGAAGAAGAACGCCTGCCTCTTTGAGGACATCCGCCAGATCGCGGGCGTGGTGCTGGGGGCGTACATCGACGTCTCCACCCGCAGCCACAACATCATGTGGGGCGACACCATCGAAGTGATCCGCCTCTCCGACGTGATGCGGCCGGTGGTGGGGAAGATGATCGAAGCGATCCGCATCTTCAACAAGGCGGTCCCGGAACTCTCGCCGCACCGCGAGGTGATGCTGCGCCTGGCGCGCGAGGGCTACTCCACGGCCACCGAGCTGGCCAACATCCTCGTGCGCGAGCGGAGGATTCCCTGGCGCATTTGCCACGCCATCGTCGCCGAAGTGGTGCGGACTCTCTACGACCAAGGCCGGACGGCGGCCGAGATCACGCCGCCGATCGTGGACGCGGCGGCGCGGAAGATCATCGGCGAACCCGTCGATCTTACGCCGGAGCAACTGGAGTCCGCGCTCGACCCGGTCAAGTTCGTGGAGGCGCACAAGTGCCGGGGCGGCGTCGCGCCCGCCGAGACACGGCGCATGGTCAGGCAGCGCAACCAAGTGGTGGCCGCCGAACGCCGGCGCCAGGCGGAGCGAAAACAGCGGCTGGAGGAGGCGGACCGGCAACTCTGCGCCGCCGCCGACGCCATCATCAGCGCGGCCTGACCGCGCAAGAGACAGGAGTGTTCCTGCATGTCACTCAGCAGATTACTGGCGGAGTATGCGATCAACACCCCCGCCGGCGAGGTGACGTCGGCGGCGCGGGAGACCGGCAAGAAGGCCATCCTGGATGCGGTCGGCGTCTCCATCGCCGCCTGGAACGCGCCCGGCATCCCGGGCGTGCATGAGCAAATGACCCAGTGGGGCGGCGCGCGCGAGGCGTCCGCGCTGGTCTACGGCACGCAACTGCCGGCGCCCCACGCGGCCTTTCTCAACTCGGTCATGGCGCACGCCTGGGACTATGACGACCTTCATGATCCCGCCGGCTTGCACCTCTCCTGCGTGCTCCTGCCGGTGGGACTGGCGACCGGCGAGCGGCTCGGAGCGAGTGGGCAGGACGTGCTGGTCGCCATCATCCTGGGATTCGAGGTCGCCTGCCGCATCGGCCTGCCCTTCAACCAGCGCCGCGGCGGCGGGCCGGGGTTGTGGTGGCTTCCCACCAGCGTCATCGGCGGCTTCGGCGCCACGCTGGCGGCCTGCCGACTGCTCGGGCTGTCCGTGGATCAGGCGGTGCACGCGCTGGGGATCAACTACGCACAGGCGGGAGGCAATCGCCAAGCGCTGTTGGAAAAGACGTTGACCAAGCGGATGCAGCCCGCCTTCGCCGCCCGCAACGCGCTCTGGGCGGCTTCGCTGGCCGCCCAGGGCCTGACGGGCCCGGAGGACGTCTTCGAGGGAGAGGCGGGACTCTTTCGCGTTTTCATCAACGCCCAGCCCCCCACGCCCCAGGAAGTGATGAAAAAGAAGCCGGGCGATCCCTTTGAAATCGAACGCAACAGCATCAAGAAGTTCACCAGTTGCGGGCACGCCCATCCCCTCACCCAGGCCGCCATCGAGCTGGGTCGGGAACATCATTTCCAAAGGCAGGACCTCCGGGAAGTGGTCATCTGCACCCAGAGCGGCCCGCACGGCGAGAATCTCACCGACCGTCCCTTCCGTTTGAGGAACAACCCCAATCCGCAGGTCGAGGCGCAGTTCAGCTCGGCCTACGGCGTGGCCGTCGGCCTCTTGCGCGGCAAGGCGGGCCTGGCCGAATTCACCAACGAGCGCGTCCGACAGGATACGGAAGTCGCCCAGCTGGCCGAACAGATCAGGATCGTGTCGCACTTGCCCGACATGCCCGAGGTTGAACGCATCCACGACGATTTCCCCGACCACGTCGACAAACCGCACGTGCTGATCGTCCGAACCGCCGACGGCCGCGAGCTGCGCAAGGTGTCGACCATCCGTTCCATCCTCGGCCCCCAGGCGATGAACATGGAAACCACCATCGAGAAGTTCCACGACTGCGCGCGCTTCTCGGGCATCTGTTCGGAAGCGAAAGCAAGCGAGATCGTCGCTGCGGTGAAGCGGTTCGAACAATTCCGGCGTGTTTCCGAGTTCACGGCCCTGTGCGCGCTCAGGTAAAGAGGGAGGCGGCGGCCTTATGAGCTGTTGCATGAGGAGAGCCCGATGACCGGCCGCGAGCGGATTCGCGCGATTATTTCCGGGCGGTCCGCCGACCGCTGCGGGTTCTGGCTGGGCGCCCCCCACGAGCGCTCGTGGCCGCTCTATTTCCGGCACTTCGGCGTGGATACGGAGGAGGAGGTGCGCGAGCGGCTGGGGGACGATTTTCGCTGGATTCGGCCCGCCGCCTGCAAGCCCTTGTTCAAGTCCCCGGCCCAGATCACCCACGCCGGCGAGGGTCCACTGGCCCGCTGTCGCAGCGTGGCCGACCTGGACGCGGCGTTCGACTGGCCCAGGCCGGACCAGCTGGACTTCGGCGAAGCACTGCAACGCCTGCGCCAGGCGGGCGACCACTATCGCGCCAGCGGCTTTACCGTGCCGTTCTTCCACAAGCTGATGTCGCTCTTCGGCATGGAGACCTACCTCGTCAACCTGTATGAAAACCCGGAGCTCGTGCATGCGGCCACCGATCGCGTGTGCGAGTTCTACTACGAGGCCAACCAGCGCTTCTTTTCGGAAGCTGGGGACGAGGTAGACGGATTCTTCTTCGGCAACGACTTCGGCACGCAGCGCGCCCTGCTCGTCAGTCCCGAGCACATGCAGGAGTTCGTCATGCCCTGGTTCCGGCGCTTCACCGAGCAGGCCCATCGGCACGGCTGCCAGGTGATCCTGCATTCCTGCGGCTCCATCTACGGCGTGATCGAGGACCTCATCGACGCGGGAGTGGATTGCCTGCATCCGCTGCAAGCCAGGGCGTGCGGAATGGACGCGGAGACGCTGGCGCGCGACTTTCGGGGGCGCGTCGCGTTCATGGGCGGCATCGACACCCAGCATCTCCTGGTGCGAGGAAATCCCGAGGAGGTGAAGGCCGACGTGCGGCGCGTCAAGCAGCTTTTGGGCCCCCGCCTGATTGTCAGCCCCAGCCACGAGGCGCTGCTGCCCAACGTGCCGCCGGAGAACGTGGCGGCCATGGCGGAAGCGGCGCGGACTCAAACAGAAAACGGGGAGATGGCTTGGAATCCGGGCTGAGGGTTGCAGATTTCGTCGTCATCGGGGTCTACTTCGCGCTCGTGATCGGGATTGGCGTGTGGGCCTCCCGCCGCGTCAAGGACCAGGAGGACTATTTCGTCGCCGGGCGGCGGTTCGGCAAGCTGGTCCAGGTCTTCACCAGTTTCGGCGCGGGGACCAGCGTGGAAAGCCCCGTCGGCGTGGCCACGACGACCTTCACCAATGGCGCGGCCGGCATCTGGAGCTCGCTGACCTATCTCTTCGTTACGCCCATTTACTGGATCATCGCGCCCTGGATGCGCCGCCTGCGGGTGCTGACGATGGCGGACTACTTCGAGGAGCGCTACGGTTCCAGGGCGATTGCGGGGCTTTACTCGCTGGTAGCGGCGACGGTCCTGATGACCCACCTGTCGGTGGGATTCCACGCCGCCTCCAAGACGGTGATGGCCCTGGCCCCCAAGTCGTACCAGCAGCTGACCCCGGCGGAACAGCGCGAATACGCCCAGGCCGGGGAGCTGCAGGAGCTGCGCGAGCGCGACTACCAGACGCTCTCCCGGTCCGAGAAGGAGCGCATGGAGCAGCTCCTGCAGGCCAACCCGCGCACGTTCTACTCCCACATCAGCCGGGACATGCTGATCTGGATCGTGTGCCTGATCGTGTTGATCTACGGCGTATCCGGCGGGCTGGCGGCGGCCGCCCTGACCGACACCCTCCAGGGCATGTGCATCATCGTGTTGACGGTCATGCTCTTTCCTTTCTGCTGGAGCGCCATCAACGCGGAATACGGCGGGGAGGGCGTCATGGACGCCCTGCGCACCGTGCACGCGCGGCTGCCCGAGTCGTTTTTCCAAATTCTGGGTGCACCCTCCAACGTCGATTTCACCTGGTATTACATCGCCGCCCTCTCGCTTCTGGCGGTCGTCAACACGCCCGCCCAGGCGCACTTCCTGACCACGCACGCCTCGGCGAAAAACGAGTTCGTCTGCCGCGTCGGCGCCATGGGCGCTTACATCAAGCGCTTCTGCGCCGTCCTGTGGGGATTCTTCGCGCTCTGCGCCCTGGCGCTTTACAGCGACAAGATCAACGATCCGGACCTGATGTGGGGCTACGCCACCAGCAACCTCTTGCAGCCGGTCGGCTTCGGACTCATCGGCCTGATGATCGCCTGCCTCATGGCCGCTCTCATGTCCACCGCGGATACCCTCATGATCAGCGCCGCCGGCCTCCTGACCCGCAACGTGTATCGCCCGCTCGTTGCCGGCCGTGGCGAAAAGCATTACGTCCTGGTGGGACGGATCGCGGGCACGCTGGTCGTCGTAACCGGCGCGGTCGTCGCTACCCGCTTCGATACCATCCTGCAGATGCTGAAGTTCATGTGGGAGATCAACGTGGTGATCGCCGCGACCTGGTGGTTGGGGTTCGTGTGGCGGCGCGCCAATCGCGCCGGCGCCTGGTCCTCAATGGCGTTGGCGGCGACCTTTTTCTTCCTGCTTCCCCTTCTCCTGCCCATGCTTGCGCCCTCGTTGCGTTCCGCTCCCTACCTTCTGAAGACCACCGCGGTCAGGTCGGTCGTGCAAACCTATCGCGCCCACGCGATGGACGTGGAGGCGCGTCAAAAGGAGATCGGGCGGTGGGAGGCGCTGTCCGAAGCCGAGAAGAGCGCGACGCCCGCCCCCCGTCCCCTCGCCGTAGGCGAGTCGTTCACCCGCACGGTCGTACTTCCCGCCAAGTCGATCTTCTGGACCAAGGGCCTTGACAGGTCGGGCCGCGGAACCGGCATGTTGAGCCTCGAGCTGGTCGCCCTGGACCGCCTGGGATTCGATCTCTCGCGCAACACCTATGCGATGAATGAAACGCTGCGCATCCTCTTGCGCACTCTTCTTCCCTTTTTGATTCTGATCCTGGTTTCAAGCCTGACTCGACCGGAAGGCGAGGCGCGGCTGGATCGCTTTTTCGTCAAGATGCGGACTCGAGTGAAGGAAAACCGCGCCGAGGACGCGCGCGAGATGGAGCTCTCCTACGCCTCCCCCGACCGCTTCAGCGAGGCCAAGCTGTTTCCCCGATCGAACTGGGAATTCTTGAAGTGGACGCGAGAGGACGGAATTGGATTCTTGGCGGCGGTCGCTCTGCTCTTCGCCGTTCTGGGTTTCCTCCAGCTGCTGGTCTCGCTTGGAGGATAACCACCTCAATTTACTTGACTTGCGTCGATCCTGCCGGACCTTTCCCGGTGTCTGAGGCGCATCGTCCGGCGGAGGGTAGAGCGGAAAGAGGAAGACTGCGGTAGTTGCGCAGCGTGCTGCGCCTGTGAGCGCCGGAAGAAGCCCGGTAATTCATGGCCCCAGTAGTACCTTGCGGGCGACGATGGGTCTGTTGGTTTTGGTCGCGCCGGCCGTTTGTCGGGTGCAACAGGAAGAGAGCCGAAACTTGGGGAAGATACGCGCCGCCTGAACCGCACGCAGGGCCGCAGTCTGCCTACCTGCCGAAATCGCCACGCTCCAACGGCATTTCCGGGCCGTTATTACCTCCTTCATCCCCAAAAACCACGCCAAACACCCGCCTGCCCCGCTCCACGCCGGCGCGCCCCGCTCGCCCCACTGCCGCCTCCTCCCCTAAAACCCTCTTTCGCTCTACCCTCACGTCCGCCCGCACGACCTTGACAGGCGCCTTCAATCCCGTTATGGTTTGCGAATAGGTATACACAAATATGCATTTTCGTTTACATAAATCTTGAGGATGGTCGGTGACATCTCCGGACCAGGAGACCCGGCTAGGGAACCTCGCCCCGTTGGACTTGCGTCGTCCCTGGGACGGTGAAGAACTCGCCGAGAATCTCGGCCGTATGAGGAGACATCATGCCATGATTGTACAACTCTGGAGTTGGTCCAGCCTTGCGGCGCTGCTGGCGCTCTTTGGCCTGGCGGGTCCGGCTGCGCCGCCGGCGGGGGCCGCGGCGTCCGCTTCGGAGCAGTCGCCGGCGGCTCACTTTGCCCCGCCGCAACTGGTGGGCCGGGAGGACGAGTTCTGCCGCCGCGCCTACCGGATCATGATGCGCGGCTCGCGGTTCCTGTCGGACCTCTACCGCGAATGGCCTACGGAACCGAACTGCGGCTACCTCGGCTGGGGAGGCTCGGGCGAAAAGGAAATCTACGGCAACCTGGGCTTCGCCTATCTTTACGCCTTGTTGCTCCCCTTCGGCGCGTTCGATGACACGATCGCGGGCGTGACTCGGCAGGAGGCGCAGCGGCGAGTCGTCGGCGTGATCCGCTACGCCGCTTTCACTCACTTCTCCGGCCCGCATACGTGCACCGACGGCCGGCAGTGGGGAGGCGGCTGGCACGGCGCCTCGTGGTCCAGCGTCTTCGCCCAACTGGTCTGGTTCACGTGGGACGAGCTGGACGCCGAAACCCGGCAGTTGGCGGCGCGCGTGATCGTGGCCGAGGCCGATCGCTTCATCGGCGTGACGCCTCCCTCCGGCAAGATCGACAACACGCGCGCCGAGGACAACGCCTGGAACTCGCGCGCCATGGCCGTGGCCTGTGTCATGCTTC
>JABTUV010000001.1:1012500-1277840 GCA_015075175.1 bacterium | reverse complement strand
GGCAAGGTGCTGGCCTGGGACACGCTGGCCAACCTGCGAGCCTCCGCCAGCCGGTCGTTTTCCGTCAGCCTGCGCTACGCGGGCGGCCAGGCGCTGGACGGCCGGCTCAAGAGCCTGGCCGGCGTCAAGAACCTCACCGGCGGCCAGGAAGGCCAAGATTGGGCCTACCATTTGGAGACGGAACGCGACCGCGAGGTGCTGCTCGCCATCTCGCGCCACGTCACCGAGGCCGGCGGCACCCTCCTTGAACTCAAAAACAGCGACCTCACGCTGGAAGAGGTTTTTCGCAATCTCGTGGCCGAGGAGAAAGTGATATGAGGAACTTCTGGACCATCTACAAGCGAGAGATCAAGTATTACGCCACTTCCCCGGTCGCCTACGTGGTGTTTATCATCTACCTGTTTCTGGTGGGAATGATCTTCGCCCGCGCGTTCATGCAGTTCTCCGACCTGTCCGCGCAAATCCAGCATCCCATGTTCAGGCAGTACTACGGGCAGCAGAACCTGAACATCACCGAGGGCGTCATCCAGGCGTTCTTCGGCGTGGCCGGCTTTTTCCTGATTTTCGTCTTGCCGCTATTGACCATGCGGCTTTTGGCGGAGGAGAAGCGCATGGGTACGTCGGAACTCCTGTTCAGTTATCCGGTGCGCGACAGCCAGGTGCTGTTGGGAAAGTATTTCGCCTCCCTGACCATGGTGTTCATCCTGTTTCTCTTGACCAGCGTCTGCCCGGCCATGGTCGCGGCGTGGGGCCGGCCCGAGCCGGGCGTGATCTTGGCCGGCTATCTGGGCCTCTTTCTCCTGTCGGCGGGGTTTTTGGCCTTCGGGCTGTTCGTCTCCGCCTGCACGGAAAACCAGGTGATCGCCAGCGTGGTTCCCTTCGGCGTCATGTTCCTCCTCTGGCTCTTGGGCAACTATCTGCTCCAGGACATGCCGCAGAACATCCGCATGTTTCTTTACGAGTTCTCCGCGACCGAGCACTACCGGCCGTTCGTGGAGGGTTCCATCGGGCTTAAAGACGTGGCCTATAACCTGATGTTCGCGTTCATCAGCCTGTATCTGGCGCTGCAGGTGATGGGCTCGCGCAAGTGGAGGGGGCAGCAGTAATGAACCGGACCTTGTTCTTTTTCCTCACGCTTTTCGGCGTGGTGCTCCTGCTCGTAGGAGGCATGAGCTACGTGGTGTTCCGGGAAGTCAACCTGGCCATCGGGGCGCTGCTTGGGGTGGGCGCGGCGCTGCTTCTGGCGGGCCTCTTCCTCAACTACCAGGAAGTCAGCCGCGTGGCGCGCGGGCGCTCCGCCGCCAAAGCCTTCAACGCTATGATCGAGACCGTCATCGTGCTGGCCATCGTCGGCTTCCTCTACGCCATCGCCGTGCAGTATCCCAACGCCAAGACGGACCTGACCAAGAACAAGCGCCTCTCGCTGGCGCCGCAGACCGTCAACGTGCTCAGGAACCTGGACAAGCAGGACAAGACCGTCACCATCACCGCCTGCATCACCGCCGATTCCAACTTCATGATTCCGGTCGAGACGCTGCTGCGCAAGTACCGCGACGTCTCCAGCCGGCTGGAGTATCGCATCGTGGACTTCGTGAAAAATCCGGCCATCCGGCAGGAGCTGGGCGAGCGGGTGGACCTGGGCACGACCTTCGTGAAGTGCGGGGGCAAGCAGGAGCGCATCGAGTGGCCGCTCTCGCAGGAGAAGCTGACCAACGCCATCCTCAAGGTGATCCGCGAGGAGACCACCAAGGTTTACTTCACCGAGGGGCACGGCGAGCTGCCGCTGACTCCGGACGATCCGCAGAGCGGGGACTCCTACGCGGGACTGAAAGCCGCCTTGGAGGATCAGACCTTCATCGTCGCCTCGCTCAACATCGCCGCCCAGGAACATGATCCCATCCCGGAGGATTGCGACATTCTGGTGGTGGCCGGGCCGGCCAGCGATTTCTATCCGCCAGAAGTCGAGGCCATCCGCAAGTATCTGCGGCGCGGGGGCAAGGCGCTGTTCCTGATCGATCCGCCCCTCGACGTGCACGATCCCGGCGCCAAGTCGCTGCATCCCGTTTTCGCCGAGTACGGCATCGCGGTCGAGCAAGCGGTGGTGGTCGAGGTCAACCAGTTGGTGCAGATGGGACTGCAGTCGCCTCTGCAACCCATCTGCAAGACGACCGGGGACAGCCCGATTGTGCGGGGACTGTCGCGGGCGGCGTTCGTCCTGCCCGTGGCGGTGCCGCTGAACTCCGTCAACACCGCCGTGTATCGGGTCACCACCACGCCGCTCCTGGAGACCAGCGAACGCAGCTGGGGGGAAAAGGACTTCGCCGCCCTCTCGCGCCGCGGCGCGACCGTCTCGCGCGATGAGGAGAGCGAGCGCTCCGGCCCCCTCACCGTCGCCATCGCCTCGGAAGCCGAAGTGCTGGACGCCACCGACAAGGCGGACGGCCGCGACGCCACCCGCATCGTGGTCGTCGGCGATTCCGACGCCTTTACCACCGGCAGTCTTCGCCCCGACAGCACCCGCCCCCTGGCGCAGAACATCTTCACCTGGCTTTCCAAGTACGATGATCAGATCGGCATTCCACCGCTGGCCACTGAGGACTCTTCGCTGATTCTCGACCAAGCCCAGAAGGCCATCGTGCTGTGGATTCCCACCGCCGTTTTGCCGGGCGTGGTCCTGTTGGCCGCCGTCATCGTCCTGTTCCTGCGGAGGCGTTACGCATGAACCCGAAGAAACTGCTGGCGCTCCTGGTCGTGCTCGGATGCGTGATTGCGTTCTTTCAATTCAACAAGGGCCGCATCGAGGCGGAGAAGACCACCAAGGAGCGCGCCCGCGAGGTGTTGTCGATTCCCCGCGATGACGTGGAGACGGTGAAACTGGAGCGCCTGGGCGAGAAACCCGTGGTCCTGGTCCGTTCCGCAGAGGAAGGCGCGTCCAGCGTCTGGAAGATCACTGAGCCGGTTTCCACCCAGGCCGACCAGAGCACGGTCGAGAACCTGCTGGTGACGTTGACGGGCGCCCGCAAGGAGAGCGACACGCCCGTTTCGGCGACCGGCGAACGCGCCTCCGATTACGGCCTGGACCCGGTCGAGCTGGCCGTGACCTTCAAGTCGGCGACGCGCGAGGAGACCCTCCACGTGGGACTGCTCACCCCTTCCGAGTCTCAGGCCTACGCCCGCAAGGCGGGAGATCCCGCCATCTTCCTCCTGCCCAAGAGCGTTCATACCGCGGTCAACAAGGGACTTTTCGACTTGCGCGACAAGGCGCTCGTCAGCCTCACCAACTACAAGGTGGACCATCTGGACGTGCGTGACGCCAGTGCGCGCATGGACCTGCGCAAGGAGACGGAGGACCTCTGGAAGATCGCCTCCGCCCAGATGCCCATGCGCGCCGAGCGCAACCGGATCACCGATTTCCTCAACGATCTGTCCGGCGCAAAGGTGGCGCAGTTCGTGGACGACGCGACCGAGGACCTGTCGCCCTATGGACTCGTGACTCCCGCCACTACGGTGGAAATCTGGGAGGGCGACCAGAAGCGGACGTTGCACTTCGGCGACTTCCAGGATTGGGCCAAAACGCGGCTTTATGCGCGGGTGGAGGGGCGGCCGGGCGTCCTGGTGGTCGAGAGCACCGTCCTCAAGAACGCGCCCATGGACGTGGATAAGCTGCGCAGCAAAAAGTTCTTCGCCGCCCGCGCCTGGAACGCCGACCGGGTGGAAATCGAGTCGTCCTCGCCGGCGCTCTCGCTGTCACTGACCAAAGACGCCAGCGGCGAGTGGCACGTCGCCGCGGGGACCGCCGAGCGCGCGCTGGACCATGTTGTCGCGCTGAAGTCGATGGCTGACCGCCTGGATATGGTGGCTCTCACCCGCGCCCTCCGCCGGATGAGGAGCCGCTCGCCCAACCGGAGGGACCGGTTCCTTTCACGCGCGCGAGTTCGTTGGCAGGATCGATATCCTCCCAGCCTCGACGCTGACGGAACCGCTATGCGGCGCGCTGACGGCGAACGGCGTCGTCTATGATGAAGACGATCGAGCCTGCGACGTTGAGTGCCCGCACCGCCGCCCGCCTTTGAGCTGCCTGTCCTGCCGTCCGCGGATCAGGAGCCTGGCCCCCGCCTCGTTGGTGCTGGGCACCGCTGCCACGATCGCCAGCCAACTGAGGATCGATACCCTACTGGCGCAAGAGCTAGCATACCGCCATCCTCATGGCGTCGCGCGCCACCAAAGGTTCACTGTCGACGACACTATTCACGCGCCCGCAACTGAGGCATCTCCTGATGACGCCGGCTATACCGCTGAGCTGCTGTTGAGGGCCCTGGCGTCTCGCGCCGGCAGGCTTTATCGGTCACGCTGGACCCGCCATGCCCGGCATGAACGAATCTAAAACCCTGCAAAACTGGGAGGTCCACTGAGATAAAGGTCGATCGTGTCGGCCAGCGCGCCCATGACACTGTCAAGCAGGCGGTGGTCCTGCTCAATCGATTTCATCGTCAGCTCCATCGACCATGACCGCCGCTTGACACGGTCCTGCGCCTGTCTGGTGGGTTGATATTGCAATCACCGGCGTCCCAGCTGGTCGCGCGGGCACCCCGCCCACGCTCTGACAGATTACGGCGCACGAGCGGGCGACGTTTTGCTGGCGGAACACGCTGCGCCACTTGCTACGGCCCACCTGGTTGCTGCGGCCTTTTTCCGCTATCGTGCCGCATGTCCATGACTTCTCTGCGCCGCGTTCGCTCCCATGCCCGCCCAGGCTTGCCATCGCTTTGTATTGGCTTTATTCCCTGCGCGGAGTTCTGGGCGACCGGTGGTCGAAAGCGCAGCGAGACCCGCCGCCTTCCTGCCCTGGCAGATTTCGCCGGAGTGAGTAGTCCGCGCCGACGCCTGCCTCGGAGGTTCTACCCTTCTGGTGCCATCCCTTCACCGCCAACGGACGTCTTCCATCCCACGCTTCCTTGTCGCCTGTGGATCCGGCGGCGGTTCCTGTCCATGGCGTATATCCCGCCCGTCCCGCAAGGAGCCTCACGCTTACTTTCATCACGTCACGCGCTCCATCCTCGCTGCGCCAGCGGGCGCGCTGATCTTCGCCCGGGCGGCTTCTTCCCGGCCTTTCTGCACCTCCGTCGCCACGACCGTCATCTGCCCGCGCCGCTGGATGGGCGTGCTGGTGCATTTGACCACGTTAGGGCCGCCGCCGCGCCCCTCCCTTCCCTTCGGTCCACGCGCCGACGCCCCCCATCAAGGCTAACCGTGTCTACGCCTGCATCGCATCGTGCTCGCCCGCATCGTGCCTCTATCGATCTGCGCAACCACGGGGACAACGCGTGCGCGCGGACTGGCTGATCGCGCTGGCTGGCAGCCCAGCCCTCCGCCGCCATGCAACTCTTCCTATCATGGCCTGATCGCGCGGCGGGTGACCGCGGATCCCCGTCCAGGTTTACACCCTGTCAAGGATCTGGTCACGCTGTCTGGTTTCACCGTTGTTACATCCCAACGCGCCTCGGCGGGATAGAATCAACCACTGGCGCTTCATCTGGATGGGTACGAGATCAATCTCTTATCAGCGGCCTGCCGCTGGCTGTGTGTTTGGCGCCGTTTCGCCACAGGTGATCACCTGCCGCGTCCTCCCACCATCATGGCGATGGCAAACCAGACGCCGACTATAGATTTTCCACTGGAACGGCCGGCATGATTTTCCGCGGGTGCGCAATCCAGCGCCTGATCAGCGTTTTTCCTCCTGGTAGGCGGAGGGACTGGCGCACGCGGAGGGGCGATCTTTCGCCCGCTGGCCGCAGTCGGGGCCGGTCGTTTCGCCCGGCATTCCCCACAACGTCTGCTGCCGCCCCAGATGACCCGCCATCTCACCGCCGCCGCCGTCAATCCGGACCTTAGCAGCCCACTCTGGCCGCACGGATAACAGCCGCGCCATGCCAGGGCCATCCCGTCCGGTACGAATCAAAGTGCGGCGCCTCGCCGTCAACTTCGCGCTCGCACTCGCCGCCGCGCTCGTACTTGCAGCGATGGTCGCGCAGTCCGACCGCCGCCGCGCCGGATGCTTGTGCGCCCTGTTGACGACCATGGTGGTCGCCGAGTCCGCCTGGCTCTTTTACTCCAACGTCGAGCTGCGCGACCGCGGCCGTTTCATGGCCTTCTATTTTCCACGCACCAGCATGGTCGATTTTCTGCTCGCTCAGGAGAATCCCGCGCGCATCCTCGCCGCCGACAGCGTCTACTCCTACGTCGTGCGCAAGGACCTGGAACCCTTCTTCCCCAACCGCATGACGTTTTACCACGTGTATGATGCGCGCGGTTACGACCGGCTGGTGTTGCGCCGTTACACGCAATACTTCAACCGCATGTTGGGACGCGGCCCCGACGAATACCTGGGCATGATTCTGAAACTGGCCGACGTGTCGCGCCTCAATTCCGACATGCTGGCGCGCCTGAACGTGGGCTACCTGCTCTCAACCGACCGGGAGGAGCCTCCCTGGAGCAGGCCCGCCTTCGCCTGTCGCATCAAGCGGTGGACGGTGATGGCCTATCCCCACACCGGCAACCTGGGACCGGCGTTTCTGTGCGAGCCGGCGTGCCTGACGGCCCCGGCGGAGGCGGAAACCGTACTCGCAGCCGGCACGGTCGAGTTTTCCATCGTCAATCCCGAGGAATATTTTGCGCGCGTCCATGCGGAGGGCGACTGCGTGCTGGTCTTTTCGCAGATCGATTATCCTGGTTGGCGGGCGGAGCTGGACGGCCGCGCAGTGCCGGTCCAGACGGCGTTCGAGAACTTCGTGGCGGTGCAAGTACCCGCGGTCGAGCACGAGGTTCGACTGGAGTTCCGATCGACTACCGTGCGGCGAGGGCTGGCGGTCTCGGGTTTGGGATCGCTGATCCTCCTGACGGTGACGGTCATAATTTGGCGGCGCGAGAGGCGGCGGAAATGCTCTTGATCGTCTGGCCGATTCTCCTTCTGGAAGTCTTTGCGCCCGGCTGGTTGCTCTTGCGCGGTTTGTCGTCGTGGGACGAGGACGACTGCATGGCGCTGGCGATTCCGACCGGCGCGCTGGCGATGGGGCTTCTGGGACTTGCCGGGCTGTGGTTGCAGTGGGAAGCGGACGCAGCCGCCTGGATCGCGCTCGGCGCTCCGCTCGCGCTCGGGCTGGTCGCCGCCGGCCTGCGCCGTCGCTCGCTCCTGCCCGCCTCCCGCGACCATCGCCGCCTGCTCGTGGCCTGGTTCGCCGCAACCAGCCTCTTTCTCGCCCTGCAGACCCGCGTCGCCGCCTACATCGGCGGAGGCTGGTACAACGACTGGCTCCTCAGCTACCAGATTTCCTGGTGGTATGGCGAACACGGCAAGCCGGATGCCGTCTTCTTCGAAGTCTACTCCCCCATCTCGCGTCCGCCACTCTTTTACATTCTCAACGGCCTGGAGATGGCGCGCTGGTTCGGCCTCTTCGATCTCTATCAGTGGAGCGCCACGGTCTGGAACAGCGCGATCCTGTGGGGAGCCTGGGTTTGGATAAGGCGGCATGGGAGCACCCTTTTGAGTATAAAAGGATGGCGCCCAGCGGGGACACTTGCGGCGCTGGTTCTCACGCCCGCGGTGGCGCTCAACGTCCTCATCCCTGGCTGCTGGCGGTGCGGGCTGTTGGCGCTGCATTATTCCGCGCTGGAGGAGGGGCTGCGCTGCGATGAGTGCTTGGCGCCCCTCGGCGTGGCCTATTTCACCCATCAACTGACGCTGGCCTACCTGGCGGGCGCCGGATTCTACCTGATCGTCTCGCGGTGGAGAAAACTGTCGCGCCGGCGCCTGACGGAAGCAACTATCGGCTTGGTATTGGCGCTATCCGTATCACTCCCATGGTGGGCGTGGAGTATTGAGAATTACGGCCTGGCCAAGACGCTTACGACCACCCCGGTCCTGACGCGCGCGGTAGACAAGACCGGCTACGACATGCTGGTCACACGCGGATACAACTTTGCGGGACTCTGGCTGCCGGAAAACACTCGACGTATTCTGACCGGCCGATTGTTGGAACCGTCTTCCGCCCTGCCGCGATGGACTGAGGCGATGCAGGCGGTGTGGCGCGGTACGCTGTGGGGGAACCTGGGACTGGCGACGCTGGCCATGCTCGTCTGGCTGGCGCTGCGGCGCCGCCTCCGACCCGTGGACCTCTGGCCCGGATGGGGATTTGTCGTCTTCGTCGTCGTCTTCGCGGTCGCCGTGCAGCCGTTGCGCGAGCGCGGCGGCCTTTCACAAGTCGCGCTCCTGCCGCTGGCCGTGATTCTCTTTCTTTGGACGGCGCAGGTTTTTTCTGTGGCTTTCTCCCGGCGCGGCCTCTTCGCCTGGTTGGCGCTCCTGGCAGTCGAGTTTCTCATCGCCTGCCCGCTCTGGGTTTACCAGGTGCGCGAACAGGCCTTCGCCGACCGTCTGCAATTGCGGACCGACATCGTGGCGTTCTTCCAACGCCCCGACGCCGACCTGCTCGGCGTCGCTACCCTCGCCGCCGCCGTGTCGCTCCTGCTGGCGTTGTTCATCACGTCGCGGCAAAAAGGGGTTGACAAGCGCGACCAGGATGGTATCTTGACCGGCTAAAGGCTGAGAAGGGGAGTAGTAGGAATCCCTGCGCGCAAAAGAGAGCCGCCGGTTGGTGCGAGGCGGCGCGCGCAACTTCCGAACTCGCCCCGGAGCCGCCTCCCTGAAGGTCCGCTGCGTAAGGGAGGCCGCCTCGCGCGCGTTACGCGCAAGTGAGGGTGCGGCAGCGAAAAAACGCCGCACCGAATCAGGGTGGTACCGCGGGAAATCATCTCGCCCCTGGCTTTGCAGTCAGGGGCGTTTTTTATTTCCCGCGCGCTGCGCCTGGTGGACGGTGTCAGTGACGGGCGGTATCGACCGCTATGCGCGCAGGCATCGCGGCGCAACTGCTGCGGCAACCTGTGCGCGAGGTGGTGTCCATGGAACTCGATCTAAGTGAGCTTCCGCTGCGACTGAAGAGCTGTGCCCGTTTACAGACATCCAGCGGCAGGGACGCCGCCAACGCCAAGGAGAGACCATCATGAGCGAACGCATCATCATCTTTGACACTACGCTGCGCGACGGCGAGCAGTCGCCGGGCGCCAGCCTCAACCTGGTTGAGAAAGTCGAAATCGCCCACCAGCTGGCGGTGCTGGGCGTGGACGTGATCGAGGCCGGCTTTCCGATTTCCTCGCCGGGCGATTTCGAGGCCGTCTCCGCGGTCGCCCGCGAGGTGGAAGGCCCCATCATCTGCGGTCTGTCGCGCGCGCGCCGCCAGGACATCGAGTGCTGCTATCAGGCCGTCCGGCACAGCCGGCGCCCGCGCATCCATACGTTTATCGCCACCAGCGACATCCACGTGGAAAAGAAACTTCGCAAGTCGAAAGAGGAGATCATCGCCATCGCCGTGGACGCGGTGAAGTTCGCGAAAAGCCTCGTCTCCGACGTCGAGTTCAGTTGCGAGGACGCCGCGCGCACCAATCTCGATTACATGTGCGAAGTGCTCCGCGCCGTGATCGACGCGGGCGCCACGACCGTCAACATTCCCGACACCGTGGGCTACAGTAATCCCTGGGAGTTCGGCCGGATCATTGCGCACATCCGGCAGCACGTCCCCAACATCGAGCGGGCGGTCATCTCGGTGCACTGCCACAACGATCTCGGGTTGGCGGTCGCCAATTCGCTGGCCGCGGTGCGGGAAGGCGCGCGCCAGGTCGAGTGCACCATCAACGGCATCGGCGAACGCGCCGGCAACGCCAGCCTGGAAGAGATCGTGATGAATCTGGCCGTCCGCCAGGATTCCTTCCCGTTTCACACCGGCATCAAGACGCAGGAGATTTATCGCACCAGCCGCATGGTCAGCCGCTTGACGGGACTCCTCGTGCAGGCCAACAAGGCCGTCGTGGGCGGCAATTCCTTCGCCCATGAAGCCGGCATCCACCAGGACGGCGTCCTGAAGGAGCGCACGACCTACGAGATCATGACGCCGGAGTCGGTCGGCTGGACGGGCACGAGCATGGTCCTGGGCAAGCACTCGGGGCGGCATGCCTTTCGCGATCGTCTCATCCAATTGGGCTTCAACCTGGACGAGGCCGGCGTGGACACGGCCTTCGCGCGCTTCAAGGCCCTGGCCGACAAGAAAAAGGAGATTTTCGACGACGACCTGGCCGTGATTGCGGGCGAAATCGTGGACCAAACCGCCGACGGCCGCAAGGAGACCTATACGCTGGAGTACATCCATACTACCAGCGGCAACTCGACCGTGCCCACGGCGACGATTCGACTGCGCAAGGGTGAAGAGGAATTAGTGGGCGCGGGCAACGGCGACGGCCCGGTCGACGCGGCCTACAGCACCATTCGCCGCCTCACCGGACGCTGTCCCAAGCTGGTCGACTACCACATCCATTCAGTCACCAGCGGCACGGATGCCCTGGGCGAAGTCCGCGTGGCCCTGGAAGAGGACGGCAAGACGGCCGTGGGGCGCAGCAGCTCGACGGACGTGATCGTGGCCAGCGCGCTTGCCTACATCAACGCGCTGAACCGGCTGGAAAACATGCTGGAACGCAAGCCGGAAGCCGCCGAGGCCGTGCGCAGCACGCCGTAGACGATCCGGTGTCGGGTGCAAGGGTAGCGCCGGCATCTTGCCGGCTTGCGTGGGTGGCCTCTCGCCCCCACGCTTCAGGACCTTGCGGCGAGCGACTGGAGCGTGCGGGCAAGATACCGGCGCTGCCCTAGACGCCCTGCCTGCCCTCTTTCTCCGGGTCGGGAGTCCTGCGGCTGTCCATGAAGACTTCGCGATAGAGGGCCTCGCGGCAGGCGGCGCAGAGGTAGTACTTTCGTTCCATGTGGACCTGGTCGTGCAAGTAAACTTCGTCCATGTCGCGCATGGCCTCGATCAGGCGGTGGATTTCGCGGTTGTAATCGAAGTCGGCGGGACGCTCGGCGTCGTCCAGATCAATCGGGTCCGTGCCCGCGAACAGCTTGAGTACCAGCACGTAGCGTGTGCGGTTGCCTTCCACCAACGCGTTGCAGCGGTCGCAGATGAAGAGGATGTCCTTGCCCACAGGGGCCTCCCGGCGACGGACCTTACGCTTATTCTACGACGCCGGACGGCATTGTCAACGGGCAGTGTTCATGAGCTGATTCCCTTCCCCGACGGAGACGCGGCCGGAGTACAATCTTCAGTATGCAACGCCCGCGCGCAGCACGCTGCGCAACTACCGAGCCGCAAACTAAACTTTGTACTCCGGGCCGATTTCGCTATAGTTCTCCATCATGGGTCTCTCTCAACTCCTCGGTCAAGACGCCGCGCGGCGGCAGCTCTCCGGCATCCTCACTTCCGGCAGGCTGGCCCCCTCCTATCTCTTCTACGGGCCGGAAGGCGTGGGCCAGGAGGAGTACGCCGTCGCCTTCGCCAAGGCCATCTTCTGCCCGCGCGTTGACGGCGACTTCTGCGACGCCTGCTACGTCTGCCGGCGCATCGACCATCGCACCTTTCCCGACGTGATCTGGGTCGAACTGCGCGATGACAAGAACAAGGGCAAAGCCAACGTGATCGAGGCGGACCAGGTGCGCGAGGAGCTGGTCGAGCGCGCGGGTGTCTCGCCCATGCAGGCGGAGCGCAAGCTCTTCATCGTCCATCCCGCCGAGGCCATGTCGCTGTCGGCGGCCAACTGCCTGTTGAAAGTGCTGGAGGAACCGCCGAGTTTCTCTCATCTCCTGCTTGTGTGCGGCAACGTCAATCGCCTCCTGCCCACGCTCTATTCACGCTGCCAGCGCATTCGCTTCGTGCCTGTACCCACGCCGTTGATTGAGCAGAGTCTTCTGGACGCCGGAACGGAGCCGGAGACAGCCCGCTTGGCGGCGGAGATTTCCGCCGGTCGACCCGGAATCGCGCGCCGCCTGGCGGAGCGCAATCTGCTCGAAGAGGCCTTGTCGCTCCTGCGCGAAGTTTACAAGGCCGCCACGGGCGACGCTGCCGCGGCGCTCGGCATCAGTACCGCCATGGGCAAGGATCGCAACGACGCCCTGGACGGGCTGGCGCTCCTGCGCACGCTGCTCTTTCTCGCCCTGCGCGCCGCCGAGACCGGCCAGCCTCCCGCCGGCTCGCTCTCCAAGGGGATCGCCACCGTCGCCAAGACGGCGGGCGCCGCCCGCCTCACCGCCGCCCTCACCGCCTCTCTGGCCGCCGAAGAGGCCCTGCGCGGTTATTCCAACGTCACGCTCTCCCTCGACACGGTCGTCGGCGAACTGGTCGGCGCATCCACCCAACATGCCGCTTCCTGACCGCGCGATCATCTTCTTGAATCGGCCTGCATTTCCCTGGCTGCTCGCCCTCGCCTTTTTCTTCCTGCGACTGCCCCTCCTCTTCTGGTATCGCGGCGAGTACACCGACAGCGTTCTCTTATTAACGCTGTTTGAAAACCAGAGCACGTACTATCCGCCTCTATTCCCACTTTGCGCGTGGATACCTCGCTCCATCGGCCTGGATGCGACATTGGCGGGGCGCCTGGTGAGCCTCCTTTCGACCGCGCTCTGCTCGGTCCCCCTGTTTCATCTCGGACGGCGCCTGCGCGGCCCGCGCACGGCGCTGACAGCCGTTCTGCTCTTTCAGAGCGCCGCGTTGGCCAACCAATGGGCCCCGCGCGCCATGAGCGACGCCTTGTTTACGCTCTTGTTCATAACCTGCCTCTATTACTGTGTCCTATGCTATGACAACGCGTCGCCTGCACGCGATTTCGCCCGCCTGGTTTTCTGGACGGGCATGGCATCGCTCTGCCGCTATCAGGGACTTGCTTTCCTGCCCGTGCTTCTGCTTCTCGCTTGGCGCCGGCGCCTGCGGCCCGTCTGCTCAACTCACATGGGAGCGCTCCTGCCGTGGCTGGCGCTAGCCGCCTGGATCGCCTGGCGCGGTTTCGGGCACGGCGCGCAGTACGCCGAGCGGACGCTGGACTGGCAGGCGACGCTCCACGCCTACTGGATCATGACCTGGGGGTTTTTGCGCTGGTTGCCCTACGCGATGGGGTACCTCAACGTCCTGCTCGCCTTGTTCGGCCTCTGGGCGCTGCGGCGCACCCAGCATTCCCTGATCCTTCTAGGTGTGTATCTCGTCGTCATCTGGTTCGTTGCGCACGTACCGTTTCAGTCCTTCCAATTCCGCTATTTTCTGCCCATCCTGCCCCTGGTGGTCTTACTTGCCTCCGTCGGCTGGGCGAACATGTATGAGCGGTCGGCCACGAGATTTCACAGCATCATCATAGTTGCCTTGATGGTCTGGCTGGGGGTGTCCTCGGCCTTTTCGGCGCAGGTATTGCGCGACCAGCGGGACGCCTGGGGCGATCTGTGGCAGGCGGCGGCCTACTTGCGCACACTCCCGCCCGGCGCGCGCGTCTACGCCAACGAGCTGTACGCGAACCGCGTTGAGAACTACAAGCTGCGCTTCTGGTCCGGACGCGAAGTCAAGCCGCTCTACACTTCGTGGGAGGCGTTGGAGGCCGGCGACGTGGTGGTGCTCTCCAGCCTGCATGACGACATCACGGCCGCGATGCGCCGACTCGCGC
Source organism: bacterium (assembly GCA_015075175.1). Taxonomy (GTDB): domain Bacteria; phylum Hinthialibacterota; class Hinthialibacteria; order H5-UNCL2; family H5-UNCL2; genus H5-UNCL2. The sequence continues at coordinate 1,264,268 of JABTUV010000001.1, read as the reverse complement.
AACGCTGGGATACCAGCGAGCAGCGCACTTTCACGGTCACACTCATCCCCCGCCTGGGCGATCTGATGAGCAGTCCTCCGCGACTTACGAGTACTCCACAGGCGATGGCCTACCGGAACGCACCGCAGCGCTTCACGACCATCGTGGTGAGCTTACGGTAGGGTGCGCACCGCGCACCGTTCCCCCCAAGCTGCGTCGGTGCGCACCGCGCACCGTTCCCCCCAAGCTGCGTTAGTGCGCACCGCGCACCGTTCCCCCCCAAGCTGCGTCGGTGCGCGGCGCTTCGAGCCGCGTTGGTGCGCAGTGCTTCCAGCCGCGTTGGCGCGCGGCGCTTCGAGCTGCGTTGGTGCGCGGCGCTTCGAGCCGCGTTGGTGCGCAGTGCGCACCCTACCGGAGGATTTCGTCGCGGATGATGCCCAGCGCGCGCTCCATGCCGGTCGGGACCACGCTGAGCACCGTGCGCATGCGCTCGTTGGAGAGACCGCCCTCGCGCGGGCGATACGCGAGCGCCGAGTCGCTGTCCAGGCTCACGGCTTCGACCAGGGCAGGATCAACGCCCATGACTTTACAGAAGCGCTGCGCGAACTCATAGCGCGACAGCCGCTCCGATCCCGCCACGTGAAAGCGCCCGCCGCGCGGATAGGAGACGGCCGCGCGCACCGCGGCGATGAAGTCCTTCAGGAACACCGGCGTTCTGTATTCGTCGGTGAACGCGCGCACTTTCTCGCCGCGCGACAGCGAGCCCCAGAGCCAGTCCAGGAATCCGTGCGAGGCGCCCTTGCCCCAACCGTACACCAGCGCCGAGCGCAAAATCACATGCCCGCGCGAGAAGCTCTCCGCGACCATCTCCTCCGCGTAATACTTGGTCTTGCCGTAGTTGCTCTGCGGCCGGCAGGGGGCGTCTTCGTCGATCAGCCTGCGGGCCGTGGCGCACGTAATCGGTGGAAACATAAATCAGCTGGCTGTCCCTCCGCATACGTCCAGGAGCGTCTCGGTCGCCTTGGTATTGACGGCAAAAGCCTCGTCCCAGTCGGCCTGGCAGGCGGCCGCGTCGGTCATGGCCGCAAGATGCACGACGGCGTCCGGCTGCGCCTTGTCCAGCGCGCGTTCAATCGACGCGCGGACCTTCAACTCCAGCGGATAACCCCGCACTCCTGGGATGTCAGCCGGTTTTTCGTGATAAGTGTAATAGACCTCGCAGTCGGCGCGCAGGGATCGTACCGTATTGGCGCCCAGAAAACCGCCGCCGCCGGTCACCAGCACGATGGGACGTTCGCGCAGTTTCATGTCAAGGCTCCGCGGACAGGATGACAGTTGATGAAAGTATAGGCATTTGCGGCCCGGCTGCAACCCTCACGTACCGCCGGCGCGCCAGTCGGCGTACAGGCTTCAGCCTGCGCCGTGCCGGCAGGCGCGGCGGCGGCAAGCAGCCGCACTCCATACAGCGCAGCGCGCTGCGCAACTACGAGTAGGCCGCTTGACGCCGGACTTCCGGTCGTGCACCATGGCTGCGACTTCCCGTGAGGACAAACTCCATGCGGTCCGAATACCTGCGCAAGACCATCCACATGCTGGTCCTTTTGCCGGCGTTGCTGATGCGCTGGCTGGACCCCGTCTGGGCGCTCCTTTTCGGCTGGATCGCCATCTTCATCAATTTCTTTCTCATGGAGAGATTCGCCGGCGGCATCTTTCGCGATTTGGGAAAGAAGCGCGACTGGGGGCTGGTTCTCTACACGCTGGGCATCTTCATATTGGTCTTGTGGTTGTATGACGAAATCTACATCGCGGTGGGGGCGTTCGCCATCCAGGCGCTGGGCGACGGAGCGGCGACCATGGCCGGCCTCACTTTCAAGAGTCCGCGCCTGCCCTGGAATCCGAAAAAAAGCGAGGCCGGAGCGGTGGGGTTCTTTCTCGCCTCGCTCTTGTCCGTCTTCTTGATGAAGTTCGTGGATCCCTCGATTTCAATGGCGGCCTGGATCGGACCGGTCGTCGTGGCGGGGGCTCTGTGCGCACTGCTCGAGAGCGCGCCGCTGGCGGTCAACGACAACCTGACCGTTCCCTTGGCGGCGGGGGCGATCCTCAAGCTTTTCGCCGTGGGCGAATGGGGCGCGCTCATCGCCGTCGGCGGATGGGCGCCCCTGGGCTGGGCCGTGTTGGCAAGCGCGGCGGCGATGGCGGCGGCTCACGGATTGGGATGGCTTACGACATCGGGTGCGATCCTGGGACTTGGGATCGGCGTCGTCGCTAACACCGCCGGTGGACCGGCGCTGTTTCTGCTGTTGGCGGTGTTTCTTGCGCTCGCATCGGCGGACACGATCTATCGCTACGACGAGAAGATGCGGATGGGGCGGGCGCAGCTTGCCGGCGGGCGCCGCAGCGCCCGCCATGTGATCGCCAACGGCGCCGTTGTAGCTTATTTCGCCCTCTGGCACGGCCGGACCGGCGATCCGGTCGCGCTGGTGGCCGCCATCGCCGCGGTCGCCGCCGCTTTCGGCGATACCCTCTCAACCGAACTGGGCATGGTCTGGGGCCGGCGGCCGTTCCATATCATCACGTTGGAGGCGCGGCGGCCGGGCGAGAGCGGCGTCATCTCTATGGCGGGCGCGCTGGCGGGAGCGGCGGGCCTTCCCTGATCGTCTGTCTGGCTTGGGCGATTGAGTTGCTTCCCCGCCCGCCGCTCCCATGGTCGTCGTGGCCGCTCAATTGGCCAACGTGCTGGACAGTCTCCTGGGCGCTACCTTGGAACGGGCGGGGATCCTCGACAACGAGGGCGTCAACTTCTGCGCCACGCTTTTCGCCGCGCTGTTCGTGTTTACGTGGGGAGGAATGTTGACAGGATAAAAAAAGTGCAGCGGATGCTCGGGGGCGAAATTGGGCATCCGCTGCACATAAGAGAAATCCCGTTTCAGACGCCCTCAGGAGGCGAAAGTGAACACGGGATTCCGAACTCCGTTGAGAAGCGACCGCTGATGCACGTGCAGGCCCTCCTCGCGGTTGACGATGCCGTCGCCGTCGGGATCGGCGTTCTCCAGGCTGCACGTGGGAACAATGATGGAACCGGCCGCGTCGGTGACGGTCGCGCCGACCGCGTAAGTTCCCGAGCTGGGACAATTGTCCAGGATGCTGAATCCGCGCAGATAGGTGTCGATGAGTACCTGGGCGGGTTGGCCGGCGGGCCAGGCGCCCGACGGCTTGACCGCGAACCGGAAGGAAATCTGCTCGATGGCGGAGAATATCTGCTCCAGTTGCGCCGAGCAGGTTGTTCCTTGCGCGTCGCGGCGCGACTTCAGGAAACTGGGAACCGCGATCGCGACGATCAGACCAATGATGGCGACGACAATCATGATTTCAACCAGTGTAAACCCGGATTTTCCTTTCATGGCTCTATCCTCTGACGTGCGCGTGGGCGCAACTTGCGAACTCGTACGGGCAATGAGCAACGGGTATGCCAAAACATGCGCACTGCGTAGTATTTAAACCTGCCCGACGGCCTGCCCTCAAACTTACGTAAGCCTTTTATTTTAAAATAGTTACGTGTGGGCTTCGGCTTTTTTCGGCGGAGTTCGAAGAGCTCCGGAGCGCACTGTCGGTCGGTCGGGCCGTGCTGCCGGGACAGCCCTGTCCCATTTTGCGTCCCGTCCAAGCTCGTGGGCGTTCATTTCAAGTCGGCTTTGACGGTTAAGAAGCTGAATCCACAGCAGTCGTGTGGTGGGTGAGGCGAGTCCGAAAATGCAGGCGAGGGGCAGTGGTCGCCCGCTGCCCCTCGCCATAAACCCGAGGTCAATTCCGCGCTTAGGCGGCAAAGGTCAGGTCGGGATTGCGCGCGCCGTCGATGAACGAACGACGGTGAATGTGCAAACCTTCCTGACGGTTGAGGACGCCGTCGCCGTCCGGGTCGGCGTTCTCACGATCGCAGACCGGAACGATCACGATGCCGTTGGCGTCCGTGATGTTCGCGCCGACCGTGTACGTTCCACCACCCGGGCAGTTGTCGGTGACCACGAACCCACGCAGGTAGGTGTTCAAGGTCGCCGGGGCGCCCGCCGCCGGCCAAGGCTCCGCATCGCCCGCGTTCAGCTTGAAGGCCACCTGCTCGCACGCCGAATAGATCTGATCCAACTGCGCGGAACAGGACGAACCCTGTGCATCCCGGCGGGACTTCAGGAAGCTGGGGACCGCGATCGCCACGATCAAGCCGATAATGGCAACCACGATCATGATCTCCACCAACGTAAAGCCGCTCTTCCTCTTCAACATCTGTTTGTCTCTCCTTTCGCTGAGAATCATTTGGCCCCTGAGGGCTTTCGTAAGTCCGATGTCACGCCGAGCCCCTGCTCGACGCCGCAGGTCAACAGCAACCGCTGTGCCAAGGGGCAAATGAAAAGTCGAGGCGGGGGAAATTAACGTAAGCGTATATTTTTAAGCCACTTAAAACATTAAACCGGGGTCGTGCCCATGTAAAATATTGTAAATCATAGCATCGAAATGGGCATGTTCGTAACGGTATAGCCCGAAATGGGACAAGGCTGGCTCGGGATGGCCGATAGCGAGCGGCCGAGTGACTCTTCACCGGTACCCGCACGACTGTCACTTCGACCGCCACCTCGACTGTCTGTCGACTGTTATTTCGACCGCAGGGAGAAATCCTGCGCTTTGTCGTTGGGAGATGGGCGGAAAGATTTCTCCCTGCGGTCGAAATGACAGATACCGTTGGAGCACGAAGCGAAAGATTTCTCCCTGCGGTCGAAATGACAGTCGCGCATGGTTGACAGGTACCCGTACAGGTGTGGGCCGTGGCAGGCAGGTGAGGTCACTCGAGGCCGTACTTTTTCATCTTGCGCAGGAGAGAACGGCGGGAGATGCCCAGAAGCTCGGCGGCGGCGCCGCGCCGCCAGCGCGTCGCCGCCAGGGCCTTGCCGATTTCCGCGCGCTCGACCTGGTCCCGCGTCTCCTCCGCAAGGTCTTGAAGGTTCTTGATTCGCCCATCGCCCGCGGGCGCGGCAAGCGGCGCCCGTGGCGACTCAACCTCTGGCGTCGAAGCCGGTAGGACGGATTCCCGCATGATCGTCAGCGGCAGGTCCTTCAAGGTGATCAGCGGCCCACCGGCCAAAACGACTGCGCGCTGGATCATGTTCTCCAACTCACGCACGTTCCCCGGCCAGCGGTATTGCGCGAAGGCGTCCAGGACCTCGGCGGACACGCCGCGAACGTCCTTGTTGAAAGACTTGCAAGCCTCTTTGATAAAATGCTCGACCAACAGCGGAATGTCGGCCAACCGTCGCCGCAGGGGCGGCAGGTAGATCGTGACCACGTTCAACCGATAGTAGAGGTCCTCGCGGAACTCGCCCGCCTCGATGGCCTTGGCCAGGTCCTTGTTGGTCGCCGCGACCACGCGGATGTCGGTTTTGATGTTGCGATGGCCGCCGACGCGGGCGAACTCCTTCTCCTGCAGGGCGCGCAGAATCTTGGCCTGCGTGGGCTGGTTCATGTCGCCGATTTCGTCCAAAAAGAGCGTGCCGCCCTCGGCCAGCTCGAACTTGCCCTTGCGCTGGCTTTCGGCGCCGGTGAAGGCGCCCTTCTCATAGCCGAAGAGCTCGCTCTCCAGGAGGGTATCGGGAATGGCGGCGCAGTTGACGGGGACGAAAGGACCGTCCTTGCGCGGGCTGCCGTGGTGGATGGCGCGGGCGACCAGCTCCTTGCCGGTTCCCGACTCGCCGCAGATGAGCACGGTCACGTCGTTGCCGGCGACCCGCTCGATCACCTCGTAGATGCGGCGCATCTCGGCGCTGCCGCCCAGGATGCGCCCGTGGGCGTAGCGTTCCGACAGTTGCGCCGACAGGTCCTGCACGCGCAAGAGCAGCCGCCGCCGCTCCAGCGCACGCTTGACCACGATGCGCATTTCGTTGTTGTCGAACGGTTTGGAGAAGTAATCCAGCGCCCCGCGCGACAGCGCCTCGACCGCCACCGACCGGTCCCCCCAGGCCGTAATCACGATCACGGAGGCCTGCGGATCCGTCGCCATGATCTCCGAGAGCACCTCCAGGCCGTTCTTCTTGGGCATGTTGTAATCCAGGATGACGAGGTCGAACGGCTCGGAGCGGTACAGCTGGAGCGTCTCCTCGCCGTCGGCCGCCTCGCGGTAGGCGAGGCCGTCGCGGGCCAGAAGGCTGCCCACGTAGAAGCGCATGCTCTCCTCGTCGTCGGCGATGAGCACGCGGGCGGCGTCGTGACGGGCTTCGTTCATGTTTTCAGGTCAACTCCGTCGAGGACTCCATGCGCGGCGTCTCCAGCACTCCATCCACAAACGCGCGGGAATGACGGCCCGGAACCGCACTCCCTCGCGGGTGTTTTCCGCGGTGATGCGCCCACCATGGCTCAGGATGATCTGCTGGGTGATGGCCAGGCCCAACCCGACGCCGGACTCCTTGGTCGTGTAATAAGGCAGGAAGATCTGCCTGAGTTGCTCGGCCGTGAGGGCCGGACCGTTGTTGCTGAGGGCGATTTCCAGTTCGCCGTGTCCGCCTCCGGAATGGGGATACCAAGCGGCGCCGATGGTGATGCGGCCGTCCTCGGGCGCGGCCTCGACGCCGTTGATGAGAATGTTGAGCATGGCCTGCAGAATCTTGTCCTCGCACCAGACCACCGGCGGCAGGTCGTCGGCCAGGGCCACGCGCACCTCGAGGTTCTTCCTGCGCAACTGGTGGCCGGCCAGTTCCAGGCTGCGCTGGATCACCTCGGCCACACGGCTCCGCTTCCACTCGTCGCGGCTGGGGGCGGAGAAATTGAGCAGCCGCGACACGACCGTGTTGAGGCGGTCGATCTCCTTCAGCATCACGCCGGCGAATCGCTGCGCCTCCACTCCGTCGGGATCCGACTTGCCGGCGGCGGACTCCTCAAGAAGTTGCGTCAGTCCCCGCAGCGAAGCCAGCGGATTGCGGATTGCGTGCGCCACGCCCGCCGCCAGGCTTCCACCGCCGACAGTTTCTCGACTTGGATGAAACGTTCGAAATCTCACTCGAGCCGTAACCGTCCATCAGCGTGGCCACGATCTCCATGCCCCGCGCGTCAGGCGACGGGACCGCGACCGTGGTGATGCCAGGCTCTTCTTATGTCCCGCCAGGGTGGTAATGGTGACGCGGGCGTTTTCCAGGTTCTGCGCCAGAATCCGCGCCGGATCGAGGACCGCAGCCAGCGGGCCGTAGCCGGAATCGGCGGGAAAGACATCTGAGAGGAGGCGTCCGCCGACCCCCTTGCCCGCCAGCTCCAGCATCTTGTCGGCGGCGGCGTTGATCAGCTTGACCCGACCGTGCTGGTCGAAGGACAGAACGCCGGAAGCCAAACTGTGGAAGATGAAGCGCGCGTTCTCGGGCAGGTACTTGCTGGTTGAAGTGACGATGCGGTTGAAGGACTCCCCCAGCGCGGCGAACTCTTCGCTGCTGGAGAGGAGAGGGACCTTGCGGGCGCTGCCGCGGCGGGCGAACTCCTCCATGCGGTCCGACAGGAGGCGCAAGGGCCGGATCAGCTCGCGCGAGAGCAGGTAGCCGGCCAACCCCGCCAAGCCGATCATCCCCAGGTTCAGAGCTATCGCCCAGCGGATGGCGAGCGCGGCCTCCCGTGAGGCGCTGCTGATGATGATGCGACGGAAACCCAGCTCAAAGATGCTGTAATTGATGATGACCGTGAGGGCTACCATGATGACAAGAAAGAAGGGGATGACCAGGATCAACCGGGTCAGGGGCCGGCGAGGCGCGGCTTGGGTTGCGGCCAGCGTGGCTTCGGAAGAGACCATGATGCTCCGACGTAATTATGCCGCAAGTTTAAAAGACTTCAAAAGTTGGAAAAAAGAAGAGGCTTCCGGTTGGCCGGATCGATGTAGACACTGGACGGGCCACCGTCACTCGCACTCGAATGGCTATAAGAGCCTGAAATGACTTAAGTTGATGGAGGTAGGGGACGTAGCGGCGCCCTCCCGGCGCCGGTCTCGTCGGCATCCTGCCGACGATTTCGGCGAGGCTGCCCGCTCGGACAGGCTGAAGCCTGAACTCCGCTGTTGCGCGGCGTTACGGGCTGGGCGGGGAGCCGTTGCGGCGCGCCTCGATCATCGCGCACACGCGGGGATTGGAGAAGTCGCAGGTCACGCAGGCGTCCAGACACTCGGCGGCGAAGCGCCGATCGTCATCGCTGGTACCCGCGTAGTAGAAAACCTGTTCCAATCCTTCCAGCGCGCGGTAGCGAGCTTCGTAAAACTTGGAGTCCGCCGACGTGGCCTTTTCGGTCGCCTCGACCAGTCCCTTGCCCACGAACTTCTTCACCGACGTGGCGCTGTCGCCGACCAGCAGCATGTGCGCCAGGACCGAGCATCGCTTGCAACTGATTTCAGCCTTTTGGAACGACATGGCCGTCCTCCTTCCCTTGCATGGCACGTGTTGCGGACGCACTGTCCGTTGGTTGCGAGTATTGGAGAAGGGTGTGGTGCGGATGGCCGATCAAGGGGGCATGGGTGGACACGCCGGCGCGTTGCGTGATGGGACGCGATCCACGCGGCGCCGTCGCCCAACTGAAAGCTGCGAGGGACTGGTTCAACTCGCCGCTCCCGTCTCACCCGCATCGGGTGTGTTCACTGCCGCGTCGAGTAGGCCCGGCCGATCAGTTCAAGTTCCAGTAGCCGAGCCATTTTAGCACGCGCAGCCCGGGATCGCAGCTGGAATCGCAACGGCGACTTCCGGCCGCCGGATGGGGCGCCGATCAGCCGCCTTCGTGCCAGGGGGCGCCGTCGGCGATGCGAGCCGGCGTGCGGCGTCTGGTGCCGCCGATGTCGGCCGGACCTCTGCATCCGGGCCACGAGGCGCCGCGCCACGTCCGCTCCGTCAGCGCCGCCCGGTTCGCAAGCCAGGAATGCATGCATCCATCGCTGTCGGTGTCGTCCGTGGGCTGGCCGGCGGCCAGCCGTTACCCCGACGGGGCGGAACGGCCGACCCCGGTCGCGGCCGGCGTGATGGATTTCGGGGACGCGGGCGCGGGAGGCAAACTCGCTGGTTGCGCCAAGACTGCCGCCCGCAGCAAGTCCGGTCAAGAGCATGCGCAACGATGATCTCGTCATCGAAGGGTCTCCCTTCTCATCCCCCGCGCCCGTCCCCGCGGTCGGTCCGTCCCGATCACTTCATCTCCTCCGGCAGGCGCAACAGCACGCGGCGGTAGCCGTCGCGAATCTCCAACCCGGTTTTGCCGTCGCTCCGGGGGGAGAGGACGGCGCGCGTCGTCCCCGACGGGCTGACCACGGTGAACTTCTGCGCCTTGATCTCCTCCGGGGGTTTGTCAACCACCGCCCAGGCGCGCAGGAAAAAGAAGGCAAGCAGTCCACCCAGAAGCAGCGCACGGCGCAACCGCCGGTTCTGGTTCCTAAGGCGAGCCAGCTCCATCTCCAGGCTGTCCATGCGAAGCACCAGCGGGTCCATGTTACTTACCTCCGGGGAATGCTCGACGGCAAGCCTGATGCAATCGGCGTGCCAGGAGATAGGGTACAGGAATTGAGGCGCCGTGGGCGAGAAACCACGCGGCCCGACGGACGCCGCAGGGCTTAGGTCAAGACTTGATGGTCCGATTTCGATCGCTTCTGGAACGAAGCCGTGCGGCACGTGCGATGCTGGAAGTCCTCATGGTCTAACGCGACTGCCCGGGCGTGCCATCGTCCTCCGGCGGTGCAGGCTGCGGACGCAGTTTCTTGCACTTGGCGGCGTTGCCGTCATTTCGACCGCAGGCCCCCTGTCATTTCGACCGAAGGGAGAAATCTTTCCCTCGCACTCGACCCGCGGTAACGGCGCGGAAGATTTCTCCCTGCGGTCGAAATGACAGTTCAATGGAACCGAAATGACAGTTCAATGGAACCGAAATGATAGCTCAATTCTACCGCAACTGTGACGACCGCCGGAGGCGGCAGCGCGGGCAAATCAGGCGGTCGGCGTTGTCGCACACCAGCTGCGACCCGCAGTCCGGGCAGCGGCCCGTCCACGCGACAAAGCACAGCGTCCGAACGAATACGCATGTGAAACCGATCGCCAGGTAGGGCAAACGAATCGGCCACAGCAAGGCGCAAAGCAGCTTTGTCGCGTGGACCACGGCCACGATGCCTCCTAAGACACAATCCCCGGATCGAAGCGGGGCGGCCGCCCTTCTTCACCTTCGTCCACCGCAAAGGCCGCAAGGTGGCAGACGGCGTCCGCGTACCAGAGGACGAAGCCCGCAGTGCCCCCGTCGCCGACTTCCAGCGTCGTACCCAACCCGATCTGGCGTCCTGCCGGGCGCAGGCCCTCGCAAACCCTATCCATGAACGCTTGCGCGCGTTCGCGGTTGCAGGGCGGTTGCTCCTTCGGCTGCCGCGTCGCCTCCAGGAAGTAGGCTTCGGACAGTTTCGGCCAGAACTCGCGCATCACGCCCGGATCGCCGAAAAGGTCCAACCCCAGGACCTCCTCGCCTCGAACGACCACGCAGCCGCGTGTTTCCGGCGGAAGGGTGATGTGTTCGCGATAGTGCTGGCGCTCCTTCCGGCGCGCGGCGTAACCCTCCGTCACTGAACCGGTCGGCGAGACGGCGCCCACGTCGTCAAGGACCGCTGCCGCTTCACACCAGACCCGAATCTGGTCCGCCGCTGCCTCACCTCGCATCCGCAGCGACTCCCTCACGCTCCTCGTCTTGTAGGCGCGCATCACCGGCGGCGCCATGCAGGCGGCCGGAGTGAAGTGCCGGCTGGTATGCCGCCAGCGCCCCTGCTCGACGCAACTCACCGGCAACCGGTACTCCCTGCCCGCTCCGACCAGCACCGTCATGTTGACCACGCGGTTCTGTTTGGCTCCAATCAGGATCTCCCCCTCCACGATCAGGACGGGCCGGTCGCCCCGGTTGACCACCTTCAGCGTTCCCACCTCGCCGGCTTCATGGACTTCCTCGACGACCGCTGTGCCCTTCTCGATGGCCGTGCGGAGCAGGTCGTAGGGCGGTCCGCCGTTCTCATGGCCCAGGATGGGAAAGACCGTCAGGTTGTGGTGGAAGAGCGGTTCGTCGAACCCCAGTCCCATGAGGTGGGCGCGGCAGCGCTCCAGCTCCAGGCGCGTCAGGGTCTCCCGCGCCGCGGACAGGACCGCCCGGTCGCGGGTGCGGCCCTTGGAATAGGAGGTCTCCTGGATCAGTCGCTCCGCCTCCTCGAATTCCGCCCACCGCAGCCGCTCCGTCTCTCTGGAGACGTGCCCCAACGGTTCGCGGGGCCGCATAAGGAAGTAACCGGACCGGGTCTCGCTGCCCTCATACTCGCCGGCCAGCCGGGCCACAATCTCCGCCTCCCGCCCCGTCTCCTCGCGTACCCGCCGCAGAGCGGTCGCTTCGGGGGTCTCACTGCCTGACACAATCCCCTTGGGGAAGGTCCAGGCGTAGCCCGCGTAACTCTCCCCAGGCCTTACGAGCAACACCCGCCCCTCCCGATCCACCAGTACCCCACCGAACGCCGGCTTCTTCATCGCTCTCTCTCCTCCTTGTCTTGCGGCAGCCGCAACAGCATCCGCCGATTCCCGTCCCGAATCTCCAACCCGGTTTTGCTGTCGCTGCGCGCGGAGAGGACGGCGCGCGCCGTCCCCGCCGAGTTGACGATGGTGAACTTCTGCGCCTTGATCTCCACCGGCGGTTTGTCGGCCACCGCCCAGGCGCGCAGAAGAAAGAACCCAAGCAAGCCGCCCAAAATCAGCGCCCGCCGCAGCCGCCGGTTCTGGTTTCTTAATCGGGCCAGTTCCATCTCCAGGCTGTCCACGCGAAGTACCAGCGGGTCCACGTGACCACCTCCGGGGAATGCTTGACGGCAAGCCTGGTGCAATCGGCGTGCCAGGAGATAGGGTACAGGAACTGAGGCGCCGTGGGCGAAAAACGACGCGGCCCATGGGGCGCTGCAAGCTTTGCGTCAATACTTGATGGTCAGGTATTAATCGCCCTGTGGCTCACGCCGCGCCGCGCGCCCTCAACCGCCGAAAGTGCAAATAAGGTTCCCCTTCCGCCTGGCATGCGCTAAGATAAACCCAATCTCCATCCAGGCGGTGCAACATGAAGACCATCAACGCCCACAGCGGGACCAACATTTGTGAAATCGCCGACGGCATCTGGCGCATCAACACGCCCGTCCCCATGCCGCCGTCGGGGTTTTCGTTCAACCAGTACCTGATCACGGGCGAGGCGCCCATGCTGTACCACATGGGACCGCGCAAGCTCTTTCCCTGGGTCAGGGAGGCGGTCGGGGCCGTCCTACCGGTGGAAAAGCTGCGCTATCTTGCGCTCTCGCACTTCGAGGCGGACGAGTGCGGATCGGTCAACGAATGGCTCGCGGTGGCGCCCCATGCGGAGCCGGTGTGCGGGAAGATCGCGGCGCTCGTGTCGGTGGGCGACGTGGCCGACCGGCCCCCGCGCGCCTTGGGCGATGGGGAGACGCTGGAGCTCGGTGCGCATCGGCTGCGCTGGTTTGATACGCCGCATCTGCCGCACGCCTGGGACTGCGGGCTGGCGATGGAGGAGACGACGGGCACGCTCCTCTGCGGCGATCTCTTCACGCAACCGGGAGACAAGACGCCGCCGCTGACGGAGGGCGACATCCTCGGCCCCAGCGAGGCGTTTCGCGGCATGATGGACTACTACGCGCACTGCCGGAACCAGCGCGAGCAGTTGGAGCGGCTGGCGGGCACGAACCCAAAGACGCTGGCCTGCATGCTACGGGCGCTGGGGAGAGCTGAGGGGTAAAGGCCCGCCTTCGAGACCGGGGGGGGCCACCCTCTTGTTCTCAAGAGGTTGGACGGGCTCGCTCAGCACAGGCATCGGAGGCAGTGATAAACCGGCCCCGGTTTACCGCAACCGTCGGGCTTTCGCTTCGCCCTGCTTCGTCGATCCACTCCAAACGATACGTCCGCCCCGCGTCCAACCCTTGCTTGCGGGAGATTGTCGCACGCGTCAATCATCGCTGCGTGCGGCCTGCAGGCGCCGGTTCGCCGCGGTCACAAGCTCCAGCATGTAGCGTCTCTCATTCTCGAAGGTTACGTTCCAGTCCTTGTCCTGTCCCGCGTGGTCAAAGACCCAGAAGGCTGCAAGAGCGACGTTGCTTGTCACTATCGCGTCCAGCATTTCGCTGAACTGGGCTTTCTCTTGCTCCATGCCCATCGTCCTCGGTGCACCGAACTCCCCGATAAACAACGGCTTCCCCACACGGGCGGCGATCTCCTGCAACATCGCTGCCAACTCGTAAATGCTCCTCGTTTCGCCTTGTCCACTGTTGCCGTAGACATGGACGCAAAGCACCGGGTAGGGGTCGGGGTTGTCCCTCAGCAATACCTCCTCGAACTGCGCCCGGGAATCCTTGCCCCAGCTCTTCGCGGTCGAATTGTGAAAGGCGCTGATTCTTGGAATCGAATTGCCCGTGATCAAAATGCGCTGTGTGTCATACTTGCGAACCGTCTCGGCGAAGCGGCCAAAGGCGGTGAGCATGGCCGACGACGAGAGCTCGTCCCTCGCCGTTCTCTGGAGAGCTGTCTTCAGTGTGGGCCAGACCGGGGGACGATGTTGCGACGCATTGGGCAAGTCAGCCTGAAGGTTGTATTCATTGCCGAACTCCCAACCCCAAACGGCGGGCGAGTCCCTAAAGCGCAGTACGACTTCCCGGGTGTATTGCTCTATTAACGCGATGGTCTTGCTTTTCGGGTTCCCGAGTTGATCCATGGGTTCACCGACGAGGTCTGGAACCGTCGCCATGTTCCAGAAGAGTGAGGGAATCAAGCCGACGCCGTGTTTTTCGGCGGAACGCACAACAGCATCCATTCGCTTGAAGTACTCGCCTTTGTCCTGCAGGTACAAGTCCCAGTCCGCCGGCCAGTATCCGCAGGCCATAAAGCGGACAAACGGGATCCTCGCCTCGGACAGATTCCTGAGTCCGTCGTCATAGGATTCGTCGGAAGCATCCCTCAGCGTACGAGAGAAGAGGCAGAAATAATTCGCCCCGATGCCCCGGTAAGGTCTTCCGTTGAGCAGGAGTTGACCCTCGTGGACCGTCAGTCCCCGCGAAGCCACGGTGTTGCCGTCAGCCCTCGAAATGACCGCTAGGCAGCAGAGCATCGTAGTAAGAGAGATCGAGCGTAATTTCATCGTTTCCTATGCACGCAACGTCTGAGTTGAGCGGTAGCTGACGACTAAATGCCGAGCATTCCGCATGAACAAGCATCAGGCCCAGCCGCCGAAGCGCGCATTACAGAAGATTCGGGTTGCTCCGCCATATCGTCCACGTGAGGACAGCGGCAAAGCTCACCCAAAGAAAGTAAGGAGCCAGCAGCGCCGCGGCCAAACGGCTGCTCCGCCGGAAGGCGCTCATCGTGGCCACGATGAGCGCCAGCAGGATCAATACTCCCGCCGTTGCCAGCGCCCCATGACGCCATGCGAAAAACAACCACGACCAAAGCGCGTTCACCGCAAGCTGCGCCATAAAAAGACCGAGCGCCACGGACTTGGACCCAGGCGCCCGCCACACCAGCCATGCGGAAACGCCCATGAGCGCATACAACATCGACCACACGGGACCGAACACCCAAGCGGGCGGCGCCCACGACGGCCGGCTCAACTCGGCATAGAACGACGCCGCATCCACGGAGGCAACGGCGCCCACCGCACCGGCGGCAAAGGCAGCCAGAAGCCACCCCAGCAAGCCGACCCCTTGTGACAACAAGAAGTGACGCGCCATTGGATGTACCTCCCCCTACTTGATGGACGCAATCGGACCGCCAACAGGAGGCCTGCCTGGGCGGCCCCGACGCCTGAGATTTCAAGCAGAAAGGACAGACGGCAAAATGAACCCCCCGGGCCGCCTGTCCAATCTGTCCAGTTGTACACTGCATTTCGAAGAAACCGCTCGCTCCAATGCGAGGCAAACGCCGTTCGATACCACCGGCTTGGCTGTACCCCGTCGCACTCCGTTGCCCGCGGCGTCCGCGCTCCGTCCTCCCCCTCACTCCCCCTCCCCCACCGCACCGTACCGCACCAACAGACTCTCCCCCTTCCCGTCGATGCGCAGCGCCAGGCCCTCCTTCTGCACGGCTCCGCCGGAGAGCGCGCGGCTCTCGCTCCGCCCCTGTTCGTCAATCCACTCGAAGCGATACGTCCGGCCCGCGTCCAGTCCGCGCGGCGACGCGATGAGGCCCATCACTTCGCACTCGGGCCGGCGAAACGCCAGAATCATCCCCTCCCGCAAGTCCGCGCGATGAAACTGCCACGCACAAAACCGATCCCGCGCGCTGTCGGCCGGCGTCAACGGATAAAAGTCGCCGTACCAGTACTTCTGATTCGCCTTGACCTCCGTTAGCACCTCGCGCGCCGCAGCCATGTCGAAGTCGGGATTGAGGTAGTCGAGCTCGACGGCCAGTCCGCCCGTGGCCGAGCTGCGCGCGGCGTAGCGGTCCATCGTCCAGACGGACGCCGTGTGCAAGGGAAGATACTGTGAGAGCGCCAGGCTCTGCTGCTGCTGCCACTCGGAACGGCCCGGTGCACACGACGTATCGCTGCGCCACAGCGGAACGGCCCGCATGCACGTCTCCAGATCGATCCGCCGTCCCCCGCTGGCGCAGTTGTCGATCCAGAGTCCCGGATGCCGCGCTCGCAATTCGTCCCAGAACTCATAGTGCCCCAAACCAAAGCGAATCTCGCTGATGCCCTGCCGATCCGGCGCGTCGTGCGCTCGCCAGAACGGAAGCGGATCGATATTGAAATCCTCGCGATAGACGTCCAGCTGAAACTCAGAGATGCGCTGTGATATGAGATCCGTCATCCACTTCCGCGCTGCGGGATCACCCAGATTGTAGAGCTTCGAGTTCCAGGCGACCGGCCCGTCCTTGCTCTCCAGCAGGAACTCGGGGTGTTCCTGGTCGATTTGCGTGTCGGGCGCCACACGGCACGGTTCAAACCAGACGATGAAGCGAAGGCCCAACTGTTTGCAGCGCTCGCCGATGGGGGCCAGCCCGCGCGGAAAGGCGTCCGGCTTGCAGGTCCAATTGCCGACGCCGTGGGGAAAGTTCCCGACGAACCAGGCGGCGTCGAACCAGTAGGCGTCGCATCCCGCCGCATGGGCGGCTTCCACGCCCCGCAGTTGGCCCGCCTCGGTCGCCCACTCGGGACGGGTCCAGTTGTAGCGGTCGAACGTTTGCAGCACCACGGGCAGCCGGATCGGCCTCCCGTCGACGCGCGGGATGTACTCGAAAAGCAAGAGCCGCCGAAAGCGACTGTGCGCCGCCTGTCGGTCTCCCTGCCACGGCATTACCAGGACGCGCGGAAGCCGGATCGCCTCGCCGGGACGCAGCCGCAAGTGTGCATGTACCATGCCGGCGCGAAAGCGGGTCACGCCCGAACGATCGCGACGGTACTCCGCCGACCATTGCCCCGACCTGCCGATGGCCGTGATGGCGCCCTCGCCTCCCTCCTCCACGTTCCAGAACGGAAACGCGCTGGTATTGGAGGGGCGTCCGCCGGTCGGCGCGAAGCGACTCGTCTCCCCCGCACGGAGGCGCGTCTCGTAAGGCGTGAAGCTCTCTTCCGTCGCCCCATCTCCCCGCAATTGGCGCAGGAGGAAGATGCGGCGCGCGTCGCCGGCGCCTACCGGCATGTCGGCGGTAAAAATGTCTCCGAGAATGGGCGTGTCGTCCCTGCCTCGGTTCTCGAAAGCGAGGACCCAGTCCAGCGCGGGATAATCCGTGAACATGGTCGCCGTGGCCAGCACGACCAACCCCGTGCGTGGCTCACGCCAGGCGGCCTCGATGCGCGTTCGCCCGTGGCTCTCGTGCACCGTCGCCTCATGCGGCCAGCCGCCCAGCAACTCTCTCGACGAAACGCCGTCATAGACAAACGAAAAGGGCGTCTGCGGCTGGGCAAGGAAAAAATGCGGGCGAGGCTCGTCCAACCAACATAAGCGGCCGTCGCTGAGCACAACGCGAGCGTCAGCCCAGTCCGCCTGATCGTAGGCGGCGCCGTCGGCGGTCGTCTCGACCAGCAGCGTGAGCTCGGTCGCGCCGGCGGGCAGAGTCACGGAGATCGGGCGCGGCTCGTCGCCGCCCTTGCAGACCGGCGTGCGCAATAGCTCCCTGTCGCCCACTCGCACGGCGAACTGCACCGAGCCTCGCGTCCCCTGCGTATCATAGTTGTTGTCTATGCCGACGGCGGCCTGGAAGGTTTGCGCGCCGGCCGGAAATGTAACGGCGATCTCGCTGTTGGCGTGGGTTCCCAGCCCGTGCTCGAATCTGCGGGATCCGATCACCAGCGGCGTTCCCAGGCAGGACTTTCCGTGGCGCAGCGTGCCGTGGTCCTGTCGCAAGAGGCGCAGGGACACGCCGCCGTGCTCGCTCGCCGTCCCCGGGCGGCCGAAGGCGGCCAGCGCCCACTCTTGGACCGCTTCGATCTCCTGCGTGCCCGCCATCACTTCGTCGCGCGGCGCGGCGACCGGCAGTTCGCGGGTTTCCATTCCCCATCCTCCCCGCGCCGTTAGCGCAACCAGGATTGATGAAACTAAGATACTGGCGTTGACTACCTTACACGTATCGGTATGTACATGCATCACTTGACCGCACCTCCCCGCAACCGCGCCTTGAGCGTGTTGCGCGTGATCCCCAGCGCCCTGGCGGCGTGGGTCAGGTTGCCCTCGAAGCGATCGAGCACGGCGCGGATGTAACGCGACTCGTGCTCGGAAAGGGGCAGAATCTCCATCGTCGCCGCGACCGGCATGGGCGTCGGGTCCAGGAGCTTGCGCATGTCCTTTTCGCGCGTCACGAAGAACCGCTCCAGCACGTTCTCCAGCTCGCGCACGTTTCCCGGCCAGGGATGCGCCCGCAGGTCGGCGATCTGCCGCGGCGTGAGGCGGACGCGCGACGCGCCGTGTTCCTCCGAGAGTTGATACAGGATGTGACTGGCCAGGTCGGGAATGTCTTCCACCCGCGCGCGCAGCGGCGGAATCGTGATGGTCAAAACGGCCAGCCGGTAGTAGAGATCGGCGCGGAAGCGGCCTTCCTGCGCGCGCGCAAGGAGGTCGTGCTGCGTGGCCGCGATGATGCGCACGTCGG
Source organism: bacterium (assembly GCA_015075175.1). Classification (GTDB taxonomy): domain Bacteria; phylum Hinthialibacterota; class Hinthialibacteria; order H5-UNCL2; family H5-UNCL2; genus H5-UNCL2. Next base: position 1,246,161 of record JABTUV010000001.1, on the reverse strand, counting down.
TGTGCCGGTCCTTGCGCTCGCCCAGTCGTTGGTAGGTCCCCTCCTGGATCAACCGCAAGAGCATGGATTGGGCCTCCATGGGCATTTCCGAGATTTCATCCAGAAAGACGGTTCCACCGTCGGCCAGCTCGAACACGCCGGCCATGTCGCGATCGGCGCCGGTAAAGGCGCCCTTGACGTGGCCGAAAAGCGTATCCTGCAAGAGATCTCCGCGCAGGGTCGCGCAGTTGGTGGCATGAAAGGGGTGGCCGGAGCGCGGACTCTCCTCGTGCAGCAGCCGGGCCACGATCTCCTTGCCGGTCCCCGTCTCGCCCAGGACGACAACGCTGCTATGGGCGCGCGCGTACAGCGCCGCCTGGCGCTTGACCGCCTCCATGGCTGGGCTTCTTCCCTTGAGATAGCGCCGTCCCTCCCGGCGGTATGCCGCGATGGTGCGCTGGTCCTTGTCGTCCATTGTCTCCATGCCGGCCAGAACGCCTATGGCGTGCGGATAGGCGGCCTCGTCCAGGTAGTTGAAGTACCGCCAATACGAGCCGTGCACCAGGTCCTTGAGCTCGGCGACCACACTCCAGAGAGAGCGGTCGCGGGCCGGCAGCTTGTCTTCGCTATCATATTGCGTGCCGATGTAGCGGATCAGTCGGGCTCGTTCGAGGTCGGTAGCCTGTTTGCCCAATGATTCGAAAAGCGCCTCGGCGGGATTGGGGGCCTGCGCAATCGTCTCCAGCTGGCAAACCTGCTCCAGCGCCTCCCGATGCATGTCGAGATGATCGGCGCAGGCAAACCAGACCACTCGGCAGCGGGCGGCCTTGAGCGCCTGCAGAGGCTCCAGGACCTCATCCAAGGGACAGGACAGCCCCACGCCGCAGAGGTAGACTTCGCCGAATCCCTGCCCCACGAGCGCGGCTAGACGCTTGCCCACGGAGCGCTGACTGGCGACGTGGAGCTCCGCGTGCGGGTGCAAGAGAAGCACCTGCGCGGCGGCGGAGGCGCCGTCCAGACCGATGAAGGCGACAATGGCCGAGCGGCCCGCCGAACGGGAACGAGACATCGGGAAACCTCCAACGCTGGGAACGGGAGAGGATACCGCGCGGGCGGGGAGATGGTCAAGTCCTGACGGTCAGCTATTGAGGGTAGAGCGAAATCGGGTTTTGGGAGAGTGGCGGCAGTGGGGCGAGCGGGGCGCGCCGGCGTGGAGCGGGGCAGTTGGGTGTAGATCGCGGTTGCTGGCTGATGAGGAAGGATGGAAGCGGCGTGGAGAAGAAGTTTGAGCGTGGGGGTTTCGGTAGGTAGACAGAGTGCGGCCCTGGGTGCGGTTCAAGCCGCCCGCTGGCCGTACCCTCAGGCGGCGCGTATTTTCCCCAAGTTCCGGGTCTGCCCCTGTCGCACCCGACAAACGGCGAGTGCCACCAACACCAACAGACCCATCGTCGCCCGCAAGGTGACCCCGGCCTTGCTGCGCACCGGCAACTCTTCCAGTCCCAACGGTCCCTTCAAGCGTCCGAACGCCCGTTCCACCGAGGTCCGCCCCTTGTAAATCCGTTCCCACTTGGGCGAGTCGACCGGCAACGGCGGCAGCGTCCGCCAGCGTCCTTCACAGGCAACCCGCACCGTGCGCCCCTGCGACAGACCTGCGTTGCATTCCTGAAATCTCCGACATTCCAACCCGTGCGTCTTGGCCGGGCAGCGGAACTTATGACACTCCCGGTCCGCTTCAAATCCCGCCCACGCCATCTCCGTCAACGGCCGCTCTATCTTGCCCTCGGCGTTCTTGAGCTCCCGCTGGCAGCACAGCGCCCCATGTTTGCGCAACACCAGGTCGCAGAAGCCCCGCCCGTCCTGGTAAGGTTCGTCCGGCGTCGGCGACTCGCGTTGCGCGATCACCGCCTTGATGCGCAGCGGCCTCCCCTCTACCTCTTCCCGCCAGGCCCGCTCCACGTTCTCCGCGCTGTCGTAACCCTTGTCCGCACTCACCGTCTCCGTCTCCAGCTGCGGCTGCTCTTGGCGCAGTTTCACCAACAGCGGCACGAGGTGGTGCATGTCGCTCTGCTTCGCCTCCGTCACCTCGAACGCCAACGGCACCTCGTAGAGCGCATCCACCAACAGGTGCAACTTGAACCCGAACCAGCGCAGCGTCACTTCTTCCACCGTCCCGTCCTTGCGCACTCGCTGGCTGGTTTTGGCCCCCCAACTGCCTTCCCGCAGGCGTCCATCCTTCTCATCCACGCGGGTGTGCGTCATCAGCCCCGAACTGTCTACCGCCAGATGCCGTCCCAAGTCCGGCAAGAGTTCACTCAGTCGGGCTACCACGCCTGCCAACATCCCCTCCAACAAATCCTGATGCCGGGCCAAAGCGGCCGCGAACCGCTTGAAAGCGTGGCGGCTGGGGATGGTTTCCACGCAGGGCACGTCGCAGACCCGCCGCAGGTCCTGATTGCGGGCCAATTCCGCCCGCAGCCGGCTCCACTTGCCCTCGCCGTAGAGCGTAGCCGCCACCAGGCAATACCACATGCGCCGCACCGGATTGTCGTTACGCCGCCCGGCTCGCTCTGCTTCCAACGCCTCCAACAACGGCTCCGCCGGCAGCATTTCCAACAATGCTACCAACCGATTCAGGTCTCCCAATTCACGCTCATCCAGAAAATCAAACAGGTTGGTCTCGATCCGGTAGGCCATAATGCGAAAGCCCTTTCTTCCCCATGAAATTGGCCAACTTCACTTGGGAGTACGAAGGGCTCGCGCTCTGCGTAACTCTCGGGGGAAAAAAGGGCTGCTATTACCTTAACTTCAATGCTTTCTCCCCCGCAAGCTCGCCTTTGTGGGGGAATCCCAATTGCTCCTCTTCACCTCACCCATACCTACCGCAGTCTTCCTCATTCCGCTCTACCCTCTCAGCTATTAGGCGAAGCCCGATGCACGACCGGTTCGGCGAAAGGCGGCCATAGAGGCTCGACAACGGCCCGGTCGGGCATTGCATCGGATGGGCGCGACGCCGCAGTAGGAAGGAGGAGATGCCGTAAGTTCAATGGAGGGGGGAGGATTCGAACCTCCGAAGCGCGGAGCGCGACAGATTTACAGTCTGTTCCCTTTAGCCACTCGGGAACCCCTCCAGAACCAGCGCATCCTTTACCATAATCGCCCCCGCCTCGCAACTGCTTTTGTAACCCTGACTCGTGCGGGCAACGAAGACGGACGGGATCGAGGGGATGGGGGATTGTTGACGGGAATACGGGATGGTCGAGATCCGGTTCATATCGGCGGGCCCACGGAATCGGCACGGGAGGCGGTCGCCGGAGGGCTGTAGTTGCGCAGCGTATTGCGCCGTGGTGCGCGAAGCCTGTCTACATGAACCATGGCCGCCGTAGTACTTGTGCTATGGAGCCATGTAACCGTCGGCCCCCTTGCCGACGAGGCGCGCATCCCGCGAGGTGACTCGGGAGCGGCTGGAGCGCGCCTCCTCCAGGCGCGGATCTACCTGGTAAACTCCGTCATCCTCGGCGGTCGGCAGCGTCGGTCGCCGTGCCCCCTCCGTCGCATACCAGGCGTTGCCGCGAAACACGAACGACTCGGGCTTCGTGCCCGGCCCGACGTTGACAAAGGTCTCCACCCGCCGGTCGTACACGATCAGGTTATGCTCGAACACGCCGTCATGGCACGGTTGAAAGCGTGGATTACGGGTCTCCTGCAGAATTCGCAGAATCCACCTTTCCGGAAAAACGATCGTGTTGTGATGAAAACGCCCGCCGGCGGCGGTCACCCAGGCGATGGGAGTCACGCCGCCCACGAAGCGGTTGCCGGCGACCTCGATGCGCGTGGCCTCGTAGTCGCCGGCCGCGGGACGGAAATACGCCAGCCCCGTGCTTCCCCCCAGGTTGATGGCCCGCTCTCCCACGTCGTGGAAGAAACAGCGCCGCACCAGCATGTCGCTGGTTCCCCCCTTCATTTGCACCGCGCTGGACTGCGAGAAACCCGACCGGCCCATGAAACTGCAATCCTCGATCACGCCGTGATGGCAGCCCACCATGTCGATGGCTGAGCCTCCCCAGCCTCCGAAGGTGCAACGTCGCACCGTGAAGTGATCAACGCCGGACAGTTTGAGGGCGTCATGGTTGCCGCTGGGACCTATGTTCTCGATCAAGAGATTCTCGAACGTAATATGCTGCGCGGGCGTATCGAAGCTGCCTCCGTCGTCGGCATTCAGGCCGTTTTCGGAGAATCCTCTGATGCGAAGGTCGCGCACGACGAGGTACGCGCAGTCGGAAAGTTGCAGGGCCGTGCCGCCGGGAGGCTCGAAGACCGGCGGCGCGCCGGGATCGGAAGCGCAGATGATGATGGGGGCGTCGGCGCGGCCCGCCAGGTTGGATACGTGCAGCCCACCGGCATAGCGTCCCGGCGCCAATTGCAGCACCGCGCCCGCGCCCGCCGTTCGCAGGGCGGCCCGCAATTCGTCCGTGTTTCGCACCGTGATTTCACCGGCTTCGCCGGCCGCCATCGCGGCGGCGAGCAACACGCAAACCATCCGTCGCCGCATGCCATGCGCCTCCGAAAGAGGGAATACTCGGAGTACAAACTTCAGTTTGTCTGAAAACAGGCTGAAGCCTGTACTCCGCAAGCCTGTCCGGAGTACAAACTTCAGTTTGCATTCAGACAGGCTGAAGCCTGGACTCCGAGTGGGAAGCCCTCACACGGCAACGCGGGCGCGATTAAACTCGGAGAGGGCTTCGACCATGGCGCGAATGTTGGCGCCGGGCATCCCGGGCGAAACTCCCCCGCCCATCGACAGGATGATCCCCTCCCCGCCGGTCGCCTCCAGCACGCGCAGGGTCTCCTTCTTGACCTCCTCGGGCGTGCCGCGCACCCCGATCTCCAGTGGATTGACGTTGCCCATCAGTGTCAGCCGCCCCCGCACGCGCGCCTGAATCTCGGCGATGTCAAACTGCTTGCCGAAGTTGAGCACGTCGAAACCCGCCTCCGGCAGATGCTCCACGCAGGCGTCCACGTTGGCGTCGTTGTGGTACACCTTCACCCAGTCCTTCGGAAACGCATCGCAGATTTCCTTCATGTAGGGATGGGCGAACTCCATGTACTCGTTGGGGCCCACGAAACCCACGATGTCGTCGAGGATGAAAATGCCTTCCACGCACGGGCCGATCACCTGCGCCTGCGCCTTCAGCCAGGCGATCAAGGCGTCGGTTGTGTAGCGCAGCAGCTTGTGCGTGCCCTCGGGATCCTCGACCATGTCCCAGATCAGCCGCTCGACTCCGCGGAAAAACGAGGCCGTGCAGAGCGGGCCGCGGGCGGTCGCGAAGGGAATGGTGTAGCCGGCGTCAAAGATGCGCTGCTTGTGCATCCGGTAGCGGTGCAACGCCACCGCCATGAAGCCGTCCGACATGGGATCGACGGGCTGAAGTTGCTCCACGTCCTCCAAGTGGAACAGCATGTGCGCCTCGCTGGGGGGCTGATAATCCCAGAAGCGGATGCGCGAGCCTAGCGCGGAGGGTTCGATGGCCATGCCGTACTCGATCCACCAACCGGGAAAGAAAATCACCTCCGGGAATTCCTGCACGACCGACAGGGTGGCTTGGAACCAGGCTTCCGGGTCGAAGTAGAAGTCCATGTGCTTGACGCCGGTGTGCCCGGGAATCCAGGGGCTGTCGATGATGAGTGAGATGGGGACCCGGTCGATGGGTTGCCTCTTGGCCGCTCTCTTGTAGTGTTCCCACTGTTCAGGACGCATATTCCATTCCTCCGCGGACGTGCTATAAGTAATCAGGCCACCATACCAATTGCGGGCAGGCGGGAGCCGCTGCTCGGGGGTTGGTATAGACCAATAACGCGAGAGTGTCAAGCAGGAATGATTCGAGCCTCCATCCGCAAAGACGGCGGACCGCCGCGCTACCAGCAGGTGATCAGCATGTTGAAGGAGAAAATCCTGGCGGGCGAGTATCCGGTCGGCTCCAAGCTGCCTCCCGAGCGGGAATTGCAGGAGGCGCTGGGCCTGTCGCGCATGACCATCAACCGCGCGATTCTGGAATTAGCCGACCAGGGACTGGTCAAGCGGGAGGTCGGCAAGGGCACGTTCGTCATCCGCAACAGCGTGCCGGCCAACCACGTGCGCAGCCTGGGAGTCATCACGCCCTCCCACCGGTCCCTCCTGGAGCAACCCTTCTATTGGGAAGTCATGGAAGGTATCGACGGGCAGGTGCGCGTCGGCGATTTCCGCGCCGTGATCGCGGGCAAGGAGGAGGTCCTCCTGCAGCAGCCGGACCTGGCCGCCTATTTCCACGAAATGGGGTTGGCGGGAGTGATCCTGATGGGTCAGATGCGCCCGGAGCTGTTGGCCCGCCTGCGGGATTGTCCCCTGCCCATCGTCTGCCTGAACTTCTCGGGCACGGAGTTCGGACTGGATAGCGTAGTCATCGACGGCGAGCGGGGCGGCTACCTGGCGGCGCGTCATCTTCTCAAACTGGGCCATCGCCGCATCGGGGTGATCCTGGGACCCAAGGAGAACGCCAACTCGCAGAACATCCAACGCGGGTTTTTTTCCTGCCTGGCCAAGAACCGGGTCGCCATCGAGCCGGACCACATCCTGCGCGGGGACTACATGATGCAGGACGGATTCCGCTGCATGATGGCGCTCCTGGACGAACGCCCTCGGCCCACGGCCGTCTTTTGCGCCAGCGACATGATGGCGATGGGCGCCCTCAACGCGGCCCGCGCCCTCTCCGTCGAGGTTCCCGGCCAACTTTCGCTGGTCGGCTTCGACGACTGCCGCCTGGTCGCCCACGCCTATCCGCCGCTCACGACCGTGCGCGTGGACATGCAGCGGCTGGGCGCGACCGCGGTGGAAATGGTCGCGCGACGCCTGGACGGCGACGTCGGCCCCTGCCAGACGCAGGTGATTGCGACCGAACTGGTGGAACGCGCCTCCTGCGCTCCTCCCCGCGAGGACTAGGACGCCTTTGCGCTTGCCACGTCAGACCAATGATTCGAGGATAAACGATGAGAAAACGTGAAAACCAAGGTGATCCTGAAGCCCAGCGAGGACGGCGGCTTCACGGTGTTCGTTCCCGCTCTTCCCGGCTGCCTCAGCGAGGGCGACACTCGGGAAGAGGCGCTCGCCAATATCCGCGAGGCGATAGAGCTGTATCTTGAGCCGGTTGCGCGCCGCCCGTGATCCGCCTCAAATCCGCACGCGCCGCCGATCCTTGATTTCCTGGTTGACGCAACGCTTTTGATTGTCTATAGGTAGACCAGCAGTCGCGGGGTAGAGGAGTGGTACCTCGTCAGGCTCATAACCTGAAGGTCGGCGGTTCGATCCCGCCCCCCGCAACCATCCCTCCGGGAGGACCACGTCCCGGCCCCTCGAAAAGACTCCCCGGTTGATCACAATGGCAGCGATTCAACAATCCACGTCTCCTCATCGCCTTGGGGCGTACTGCGCGCTCTTCTGGCTCGGACTGTGCGCCGCGGTGGGCTACGGGCGCGAGCGACCGGGCTGGATCGAGGTCTCCCCGGATCGCGCGGGATTCGTGATCGCCGGCACGACCCAAACCTACGTGCCTTGGGGCTTCAATTACAACATGGACCGCGACGCGCGGCTCCTGGAGGATTATTGGACGGTCGAGTGGGCGACGGTCGAGGAGGACTTCCGGGAGATGGCGGCGCTGGGCGCCAACGTGGCCCGCGTCCATCTGCAACTGGGCAAGTTCATGCGGACTCCCACGCGGCCCGACCGCGCCCAGCTGCGACGCCTGGCCCGACTCGTGGACCTGGCCGAGAGGACCGGCGTCTATCTCGACGTCACGGGACTGGGCTGCTATCTCAGGAAGGACGTGCCCGGCTGGTACGATGCGCTTTCAGAGAGAGACCGCTGGGCGGTGCAAGCGCGGTTCTGGCAAGCCATCGCCCGCGTCTGCAAGGACAGTCCGGCCATTTTCTGCTACGACCTGATGAACGAGCCGGTCGTCCCCGGCGGCCGGCGCCAGGACGGCGAATGGTTGGGACCGCCGTTCGGGGGCCAGCATTTCGTGCAGTTCATTACGCTGGATCAAGCCGGCCGGCCTCGACCGGAGATCGCACGCGCCTGGATCGAGCATCTCGTCGCCGCCGTCCGGGAAGTCGACCGCCGCCACTTGATTACCGTGGGTCTGGTGGATTGGAGCCTGGACCGGCCCGGCATGACGTCTGGATTCGTGCCCGAGAAGGTCGCCGGCGCTTTGGACTTCCTGTGCGTGCATCTCTATCCCGAGCGGGGCAAGGTGGACGAGGCGCTGGAGACCTTGCGAGGATTCGCCGTCGGTAAGCCGGTCGTGATCGAAGAGACGTTTCCCCTGCGATGCGGTCAAGATGAGTTCGAGCGATTCCTGCTCGGATCGCGTGGGATGGCCGGCGGGTGGATTGGATTCTACTGGGGAGAGACGCCGGCGGAGTTGCGGCGTTCGCACGAGATCGGCGACGCGATGATGCTGGGATGGCTGGAGCTGTTCCAGAAACATGCCGGCGGTCCCCGCCGCTGAACCCCCCCTTAACATAGGGGGTTGGGAGGATTCTGCGGGGGAGAAGGGGACGTATGGGACCAATGCGACGAGGCTACGTACGTATCCTCGTGCTGCTCCTGGCCCTGCCTTGGGCGGTTCAAGCGCAGCGGACGGCTTTGCCCTTGGAAATCACCTTTCCGCCGCGCAACCTGCGCGTGGACGGCGAGGCCGTGCGCATCGCCGGCTATACCGCGCCCCAAGCGCGACTCACTCTGAACGGAAAACCCGCGCGCGTCTATCCCAGCGGCGCCTTTGTGGGCTTCCTTCCCCTGAAAGAGGGCAGGAACACGCTGCGCATCCGCGCCGTTCTGGGACAAGTCGAGAGAACGCTGGATTGGCCCGTGGAGCGGCTCGCGCCGCCGCGGACCTTGCCGGAAAGGCCCACGGCCATCGCCGACGACTCGCTCCTCCCCGGTGAAGACTGCACGCTCCTGGCCGGAGACCGCGTCACTTTCCGCTTCCGCGGCTCGCCCGGCGGTCATGCCTGGCTGGAGCTGGGGCGGCTGCATCGACGCCTGGAGATGGCCGAGGCGCGGCCCGGGGTTTACGAAGTCGAGGTCGTGATCGCGCCCGAGGATGAACTGGAGCCGACGCGGCCGGTCTTCCACTTGCGCGGGCGGGATGGACGCTCGATCGACAGGGTCTTGGCCTCGTCCGTGGCCATTCGTGATCCGGCGGCGCCCGCCTGCGGGGAAGTGGGCGCGCGCCGCACGCGCCTCTACGACCGACCCGGCGGCGACTTCGTGCAGACGCTTCCCGCCGGCGCGCCGCTGCTTCTGGGCGGCCGCCGCGGCGGCTGGCAGCAGGTCTGGATGGGCCTGTCGCGCTTCTGGGTTCCCGTCGAAGACCTCCTCCTGCACGACACTCTGGACTGCCAAGGCGAGGCCGTTCTCGCCGACACGCTGGCGCTTTCGACCGACGACGCCCTGCACCTGCGCGTGTTTTCCAGCCGACCGTTGCCGGTTCGCATCATCCCGGTCTCTGAAACGATCCTGCGACTGGAATACTCTCCGATTGACGAACTCTGCGCGCCACCGCCGGTCGAGGGCAGCGACCGCCTCCTCCATTCGGCGACGTGGGAGGCGACCAGCCCCGATACGCGCGCGCTCACGGTCGAGTTGACGCGCCCGCCGGAGTGGGGCTACGGCCTCAACTACGGTCCCGGTTGCATCGACCTCGTGGTGCGGCGCTGTCCCTTGCGCGGCGCGCCCGGCGACCTGTCGGGACTGGTTGTCGCGCTCGATCCCGGCCACGGAGGGCATGATCGCGGCTGCGTGAGTTGCACGGGACTCTTTGAGAAGGACTGCACGCTGGCGCAGGCCGCCATGGTCGCCGAGCAACTGCGCGCGCGCGGCGCCACGGTGGAATTGACGCGCGACGGCGACGAATTCGTCCCGCTGGACGAGCGGGTGGAGCGCGCCCGGGCGGCGGACGCGCACCTCTTCGTCAGCCTGCATTTCAATTCCCTTCCCGCCACGACCGATCCCCTGGTGGGACGGGGCGTCTCGGTGTGGTACCAGCATCCGGCGACGGCCTCGCTGGCGGCCGCCTTACAGGCACGCCTCCTGGCGCTGGGTCTCTCCGACCACAAGCTGCGGCGCAACCCCTTTCGCGTGCTTCTCTCCAGCGACTTCCCGTGCGTCCTGGTCGAGCAGCTCTTCTTCAGCCACCCCGAGGACGAGCTGGCCTACCTGTCGCAGCCTTTCCGCGAGGCGCTGGCGCAGGCGGTCGCGGATGGGGTTGTCGATTGGGCGGCGGCGCAGTGTGGAGAGCAGGTGGCAGATTCTGCCCGGGCCTTACCAGGTCTGGAGACCTGTACTCCCCAACTCGCATCGCGGGCGGGGAAGCGCCGTGAATCCGGAGATTCCCCTATCGCATCGGCGTCTTGGGCGGCCGAGGCGACGCCGGAGGTGTATCGCATCGCGCGGGACGTGGGAGAACGGATCGCGCGGGCGGGCGCAATTCTCCTCTGCGGCGGCTACGGGGGCGTGATGGAAGCCGCCGCCCGCGGCGCCCGCGAGGCTGGCGGCCTCACCCTCGGCATCCTGCGCACCCTCAATGAATGGGACGCCAACGACTTCATCACGATCCCCCTTCCCACCTGCCTGGAGCGGGCGCGCAACGTGGTCAACGTCACGGCCGCCAACGCCCTCATCGCCATCGACGGACGCGAGGGGACCTTCTCCGAGATCGCCTTCGCCCTCAACATGCGGGTCCCGGTGGTGGGACTCCTGTGCGAATCGCATCTGTGCGCGACCGTCACGGAATCGCCCTTCTTCCACCCTGCGCGCACGGCGGAGGAGGCCGTCGGGGTCGCTCTGCGCCGGGCCAAGGAACGGCGCGAGAGGCAGCGGCCGTGAGAATCGAGGCGTTTCTCCCTGCGACCGGCTTGCGTCCGGCTGGAGGAGCGGACGAAGGGCTGTACGCGCGGCTGTTGCGTACCGGCCCGACCGCAGGGCGCGTGCTTGGCCCCGCCGACTCCGCGACCATGCTCGTGCGTGTGTGGGGCACGCAGTTTGAACTGAACGCGCCGCAGCCCCTGGCGGCGGGGACGCTCCTGCGCCTGTCGGCGCATCCCTCGCGTGAGGGGATCGTCGTCGCCGAGACCTTAGCTCCAGCGGACGCGCCGCGGCAGCAAGTCGTCGCACTCCAGACGCCGCCGGCAGGCGCGCAAGTGGACGTGGGCGGCTTGGACGCGCTCTTGGCGCGACTGGGGCAACCCGGCGGTCCGGCCCACCGCACGCTGGCCGCCGCGCTGCTCGCGCTGGGACTGCCGGTTCATGGCCAGACGCTGGCGGCGCTGGCCGCCGTACTGCCCAATCTAACGCCGCAGCAGGGGCCGGCGCTGCAACTCCTCCTGGCCCTGGCCCTGCCCGTCTCCGAGTCCATCCTGGCCCAAGTCCAGGAGTGGATGAGCTCGGCGGGGGCAACGCTGCACCTTTCGGAGTTCCTGGCGGCGGCGCGGGGACGCGAACGGCAGACGTTGGCCGACTGGATTCTGCGTCTGTCCGACACGCTTGCACCGGGGACGGTGGAGAAGCTCTTTTCCCCCTTCCTGGCGCCCAGCCGCGAGCATCCCGCGCCCGACGACCTGCCGCGCCTGCTGGCGCGGCTCCTGGCGCAGGGCGAACCCTCGCCACGGGGCCAGATGCTGCTTTCACAACTCCACCTGGCGGAGACGCTTTCGGCCCATGCCGGCTCGGGAGGACTCCTGCTTTTCCCCCTGTTTCTGGATTGCGACGGCGAGCCGGCGGTCGCCTGGGCGCGCCTGGAACGTGAAGCCGCCCAAGACGGAGAAGAGACAACCGGCACGCGCATTACGCTGGCGCTGGCCTTGTCCCGGCTGGGGCCCTTGCAGATCGACCTGCTCCTGTCGGGCCCAAGACTGTCGATCTGGTTCTTTTTTGCCAACGAATCGGTCGTAGAGACGGCGCGCGGACGCTTGCCGGCCCTGCGGCAGTCGCTGGCGGCGCAGGGGTTCAGCGTGGGCGACCTTGACGCGGTGCGAGCCGCGACCGTGGCCGTCAACCTGCTTGGGGAGAGCTTGGAGCAGCTCTTGGCGGGCGGCGCCGGCGAGACGGGCCGAGAGTGGCGCGCCTGAAGTCCAGGTCCACATTCGCTTGCGACTCCGGCGACGCTATGGTAGGTTTACCGTCGACCATCCCGGCACGTCGCCACCGACATCACTCAGACCGAGGTCTGCTACTGCCGGACAGTCAGCCGGATGGATCCGTCAGGAATGTGCAGTCATGCGTGAAATCTGGCCTCAACTGGTCATCCTGGTCCTCCTCGTCGCAGGATTCCTCTTCCTGATCGTGCGCCTGCGCCCCGGTCGCGGCGGCTACTTTCCCATGGGCGGCTCGTTGACCTCCCGGCAGATTATCGTCCGCCTGGAGCGATCACCCTGGATGGTGATCCTTCTGGCCCTCATCGCCATCCTTATCCTTCTGGTGCTGGTCCACGGCGCATACAAGCTGGCGGGCGGCGCCGGAAGTCCCCGCGGCGCGGTACCGCCCACGGCGGACGTACAATCACTGATGGCCCAGCTGGCCAGCCAGTTGGAGGCCTACTATCGCGAGCACGGCGCCTACCTGACGCGCTTGACCTCCTGGAAAGCTGGCGAGGACCGGTCCTGCCCGCCATGGACCCCATCGCGAGCCGCCGGCGCCGCTGGATTATCGCACCGACGGGGTGGCAGGTGGCTCTTGCGCGGCTATGGGCCGGACGGACGCGCGACGGCGCTGGCGATACGGTTTTCCGCTTGACGACTTCCGGGGCGAACGGCTGGACCATCCACGCATCCGGGACCTGGTTTACGACCCGTCCAACGGAGCACGGAGCGCGGCGACATCATCATCCAAGTTGGGGGCGAGGCGCGCCCTGCCGCGACGCGCTGAGTGGATACAGGTTCACCAATTTCTACATGGCAGCGTAACTGTCATTTCGACCGCAGGGAGAAACTTTCAGCCGCGCACCCCAGCCGCGGCAACGGCGGCAGATTTCTCCTGCGGTCGAAATGACAGCCGGGTCGAAATGACAGCCCACCCGCCGGTTGCATTCACGGACGCGCTCGGTTAAGGTAGCGTCTCTTTCGTCGGCAGACACAGCCTTGCAGGTGGTTCCATGAAGATTCACGAATATCAGGCGAAGGAGTTACTCCGCCGGTTCGGCGTGCCCGTGCCCGCCGGACGAGTCGCATTTACGCTGGAAGAGGCGGAAGCGGCGGCGCGCGAGCTGGCCGGGCGCGTGGTGGTCAAGGCGCAGATTCACGCCGGCGGGCGCGGCAAGGGCGGCGGCGTCAAACTGGCCGCGAGCGTGGAGGAGGCCGTCGCCCACGCCCGCGCGATCCTGGGCATGACCCTCGTAACCCACCAGACCGGCCCGGCCGGGCGCCTGGTCAAGAAGGTTCTGGTTGAAGAAGCCTCCGCCATCGCCCGCGAACTCTACCTGGGCGTGGTGGTCGATCGGGCCGCCGAGTGCATCGTGATCATGGGCAGTACCGAAGGCGGCGTGGAGATTGAGAAGGCCGCCGCCGAAACTCCGGAAAAGATTATCAAGGTGGCGGTCGATCCGGCGACGGGGATGCAGCCCTTCCACGCGCGCCGACTGGCGTTTGGACTCGGCCTCACCGGCGATCTCTTCAAACCTGCGACGGCGCTCATGAGCAGTCTTTATCGCGCCTTCGTCGAGCTGGACGCCTCGCTGGTCGAGATCAACCCGCTGATTGTCACCCAGGACGGCCGCATCCTGGCCCTGGACGCCAAGCTCAACCTGGACGACAACGCGCTCTTTCGCCATCCCGAGCTGGCCGAGCTGCGCGACCTGGACGAAGAGGAGCCGCTGGAAATCGAGGCCGGCAAGCACCATCTCAACTATATAAAGTTGGACGGCGAAGTGGGCTGCATGGTGAACGGGGCGGGGTTGGCGATGGCGACCATGGACATCATCAAGTTGGCGGGTTCCTCGCCGGCCAACTTTCTGGACGTCGGGGGTGGAGCGAGCGTGGAGCGCGTGGCGGCGGCCTTTCGCATTCTCACGTCCGATCCCAACGTCAAGGTCGTGTTCATCAACATCTTCGGCGGCATCGTGCGCTGCGACCGCGTGGCCGGCGGCGTCATCGAGGCCTGCCGGCAGGTCCACGTGAGCGTGCCCATGGTGGTCCGTCTGGAGGGGACCAATCGAGATCAGGCCAAGGAGATGTTGAAGGAAAGCGGGCTGAACCTGATCGTCTCGGAGGGCGACCTCTCCGACGCAGCACAGAAAGTCGTCGCGGCGCTGGAGCGGTAGGGACAGTCACCTGTTTTCGCCGCGCGCCTGCATGGAGCCGGAGACGTGACTACGGAAACAGGCGCCTGCCCCCGGCTTCGGACGGCAGCAACCAAGCCGCCGTGCCTCTCGATACGGCCCCGAAGTTGGATTCTGCTTCCAGTGGAAGTGCTGCGGCGGGGCCTACTCGAGGACACGGCGTGGATTTTTCACGTTAAGTCGGAATCCCAGTTCTCCAGTAGTGCAAATGGGAAAACCCGAGTTCTCAAGCAGCGCAAAAAAGAAAAACCGAGTTCTCGAGTAGCGGTACTCCGCGTATCGAGAGAACGGCCAAGGTAGAGGATACATGAGCATACTTGTCGATCGGAATACGCGCATCGTCGTGCAAGGCATCACCGGCAAGGAGGGGACCTTCCACGCCGAGCAGTGCATCGCCTACGGCAGCAAAGTCGTAGCGGGGGTAACGCCGGGAAAGGGCGGCGCCGTGCATTTGGGCGTGCCGGTGTTTGACACGGTGCGCGAGGCCGTAGACAAAGCGGGCGCCAACGCCTCGCTGATATTTGTCCCCCCCGCGTTCGCCGCCGACGCCATCCTGGAGGCGGCCGACGCGGGAGTGTCCGTGATCGTCTGCATCAGCGAGGGCATTCCCACGCTGGACATGATGCGCGTCAAGTTGGCGTTGCGCGGGCGGCCCGTTCGCATGATCGGCCCCAACTGCCCAGGCGTCATCTCGCCCGGCAAGTGCAAGATGGGCATCATGCCCGGCTTCGTGCACAAGGAGGGGTGCATCGGCGTCATTTCCCGCAGCGGCACGCTCACTTATGAAGCCGTCTGGCAGCTCACCAAGCTGGGACTGGGCCAATCCACCTGCATCGGCATCGGCGGCGATCCCATCGTGGGCAGTTCGTTCATTGATCTTTTGAAGCTCTTCAAAGACGATCCCGAGACCGACGGCGTGGTACTCATCGGGGAGATCGGCGGCAGCGCGGAGGAGGAGGCGGCCGCCTGGATCGCGGCCAACATGCGGAAGCCGGTCGCGGCCTTCATCGCGGGACGCACCGCGCCGCCGGGCCGGCGCATGGGCCACGCCGGGGCCATCATCGCCGGCGGCAAGGGAACGGCAGGCGAGAAGATCGCCGCGCTGCGCGCGGCCGGCATCGCCGTCGCCGACAGCCCCGCCGACATCGGCAAGGCCATGCAGTCGCTCCTCTAGCCGTCCCCATGCGCACCGGCGTCGCCGCAATGGCACTCTTCTCAACGCTGGCTCTCGCCGGGTGTCGCATGGCCGTGAACAGACCGACCGCCTTTCAGATCGAGGAAGCCACCATCGCCGAAATCCACGCCGCCATGCGGCAAGGGCGGCTCACCAGTCGCCAACTGGTGGAAGACTATCTCCGACGCATCGCGCAGTACGACCAAAGTACCGACCTCAACGCCATCATCATGGTCAATCCGCGCGCGCGGGAGGAAGCCGACCGGCTCGACCGCGAGTATCGCAGCACGGGAAAATTGCGGCCGCTGCACGGCATCCCCTTGATCATCAAGGACAATCTTGACACCGCGGACATGCCGACGACGGGCGGCTCGATTGCATTGAAAGACACCTTTCCTCTCGACGATGCCTCGGTGGTGAAAAAACTGCGCCAGGCGGGCGCGATTCTGCTCGCCAAGTCGAACATGGACGAGTGGGCCTTCAGTCCCTACAAGACGGAGAGTTCGATTGCGGGGGTGACGCGCAATCCCTACGACCTGTCGCGCGTGCCGGCGGGTTCCTCGGGTGGGACGGCGGCGGCGGTCGCCGCCAACTTCGGCCTGGCCGGAATCGGGACCGACACCGGCAACTCGATTCGCGGGCCGTCGTCGCATTGCGCGCTGGTCGGCATCCGTCCCACCCTCGGGCTGACCAGCCGCGACGGGATCATCCCGCTCTATCTCGATTTCGACGTGGCCGGCCCCATGGCGCGCACGGTCGAGGACGCCGCCCGCCTTCTCGATACAATGGCCGGTTATGATCCCGCCGATCCTGTAACCGCCGCGTGCGTGGGAAAGATTCCCAAGAGCTACACGGCTTTTCTCGACGATAACGGCCTGTCCGGAGCACGCATCGGCGTGTTGCGCCCCATCTTCGAGACGCAGACGACGGATGCGCAGATCAAGTTGATTGATGGAGCAGGCCATTACGGACCTGCGGCGGTTGGCGCGACCATCGTCGATCCCTGCGACTGTCCGCTGAGGCGACGATGGATGGCCTGCGCGCGCGGCGCGGCTATCGGAGCTTTCAATACTATCTCAACCGCTATCTGGCGACGCGCGGGGAACGAGTGCCGTACCGGACTCTGGCCGAGATCGTCGCATCGGGGAAATACCACCCCGCGCTCGAGTCGCGGCTGCGGCGGGAGCTGGAGGTTCCCCCGCCCGCGCGCGATGAAGCGCCCGCCCCGACCGGCGTGGCGGGCGATCCGGCGCGCGAGTCCTTCCGCGACGCCATCGTCGCCGCGATGGACGCGCAGGCCCTGGATGCGCTGGTCTATCCCACCTGGAGCAACGCGCCGCGCCTGGTTGGTGATCTGGAAAGTCCCCACGGCGACAACAACCAGGTCCTCTCGCCGCTAACGGGGCTGCCCGCGTTGACGGTCCCGATGGGGTACACTTACGAGCGCCTGCCCGCCGGGCTGCAATTCCTGGGCCGTCCCTTTGACGAGGGACGGCTCGTCCGCTTGGCCTACGCCTACGAACAGGCAACGCGCCATCGCCGCCCGCCGCGAGATTTCTCGCTGCGCTCGAAATGACAAGCCAGACAATCAGAACCGACAAGGCTGAGCAGCGACAATAACCAGAACCGACAGGGCTGAGCAGCGACAATAACTAGAGCCGACAGGGCTGAGCAGCGGCGGAGCCGCGTGTCGAAGCCCGGCTTGGATGCTGAAGACTAACTTGATGCGGCCATCGGCTCCCCCCTTAACAAGGGGGGGCTGGGAGGGATCATGCGCGGTGCGCGCCCGTAGTTGCGCAGCGCGCTGCGCGCGGCAGCAAGCGGCCGCACTCCACATTGCCGCTGGTTCCCCGCCCCCGTTTGTGTTAAATTCCCCGTCAGAGCGGCGGGCGGCCCGCCGGGATGCCGGAGTTGTGGATGAGCTTGGAAAGCGACTCCCCTGCACGCAAGAGACGGTTCAAGAAACGCTTCGACTCGTTCCTGTTCTTCCGGGACAAGGACTTCACGCGCCTCTACTTCCGCCTCCTGCGGCGCATCCGGCCCTATCTCTGGCTCTGGATCGCAGTGGTCTCCGCCATCATCGTGGTCGAGGCCTCCAATGCCGGCCGCAAACTGATCTACAAGCCCCTCATCGACCAGTTCGAGCCGGGCCAGAGCCTCTCCTGGGAACGGATCGGCGAGGGATTCTCCGAGGCCCTGGCGCTCTACGGAGAACCCGCACCGGATTCCGAAACCCTCCCCCATAAGACGAAGCATCGCTTTCCCGTCGAGTTCTGGCTGGTCGTCTTCGGCGCGCTGACGCTCGGCCGCAATCTGCTCCAATACTTCCAGAGCGTCTATTCCAAGTGGGTGGGACTCAACGTGATCCGACAGGTACGGTTGCGCGTCTACAACCACATCCTGGCCCTGCCCATGCGCTACTTCGACAAGAACCGCTCCGGCGACCTCCTGGCCCGGATTACCGCGGATATCAACCTGCTCAAGCAAAGCGTGGACATCCTCTTCGAGGAAGTCCTGACCAAGCCGATGGAGATCCTCTTCGCCCTGTCGGCCATGTTCTATCTCAGCTGGAAGCTGACGCTGTTCGTCTTGATCCTGGCGCCCATCATCGCGGTGACGATCATCCCGGTAGCCCGGGCGGTCAAGCGGCTGTCGCGCATCCAACGCGCCCAGAACGCCGAAATCACCTCCTTCCTGGTCGAGTCGCTGTCCGGCATGAGGCTGATCAAGGCCTTCAATCGCTACGCTTACAAGTTCCGCCAGTTCGACTACGAGACGATGAAGTTCTTCGACATCATGGTGCGGCGCATCCGGGTCAAGTCGCTGACCAACCCCATCAACGACACCATCCTGTACGGAACCATCATCGCGGGGGTGCTGGTCTTCAGTTTTCACGATTTCGACCTCACCAAGGGGGCCATTATCGCCTTCTTCGTCCTGCTTCTGGGCGTGCGCGGACCTCTGAAGGACCTGACCAACATGCAGTACAAGATGCTGGAGGCGCTGGCGGGAGCAGAGCGCGTCTTCCAGGTTCTCGACGAGGCCAGGGAGCCTGAGGAGGCGGAGAACCCGGTGGAACTGTCCCCGCCGCGGCTGATCGAGTTCCGCAACGTCAGTTTCGCCTACGGCCCGAGCGGGGAGAACGCGTTGACGGACGTTTCCTTCCAAGTGCAGGCGGGCGAGCGCATCGCCATCGTCGGCCCCAGCGGCGCCGGCAAGACCACCCTCATCAACCTCTTGTGCCGCTTGTACGATCCCACCGCAGGCTCGATTACCTTTGACGGCGTGGATATCCGGCGCGCGTCGCTGGTCTCGCTGCGAAACCTCCTGGGGTTGGTCCCGCAGGAGCCGTTTCTGTTCCACGAGACGATTGAGGAAAACGTGGTCTTCGGGCGTCCCTACGACCGGGCGGCGCTGGAGCGGGCCTTGACCATCGGCCACTGCTGGGAGTTCGTGAACGCCCTTCCCGAGAAGGAGAAGTCGCTGGTCGGCGAGCGGGGCTGCGCGCTCTCCGGGGGGCAGCGGCAGCGTCTCACCCTGGCGCGCGCCCTCTACAACAATCCCCCCATCCTGCTCCTGGACGAGGCCACCTCCAGCCTGGACACCGAATCCGAGCTCTTGGTGCAGGCGGCGTTAGCCGACTCCATGGCCGGCCGCACCACCTTCGTGGTCGCCCATCGCCTCTCGACCATCCTGGACGCCGACCGAATACTCGTGCTTGATCACGGTTGCGTGGTGGAAACGGGCAGCCACGCCGAACTGCTGGCCCGCGGCGGCTTCTACGCCGAGATGTTCCAGTTGCAGTTCGCGGGCAAGAACGGCTGAGCCTCCGCAGCGGCGACTCTGCCCGTAGCGGCGACTTTTAGTCGCCGGTCGTGTCGGCATCTTGCCGACACTGCTGCCGCGCGGGCGACAAGCTGTCGCCCTGACCGGCGACCGCAGGTCGCCGCTACGGCGCCAAAAAGTCCGCTCCCCCTGCTTTTTTCTTTTGATTTTACGTCATTTCGGTTTAGACTTCGCTTGACCTGGTTTTTTGATCGAGCGAACGTGGCGGATCCACCAACCGGAGTACAGGCTTCAGCCTGTCTCTTGGCGTACAGACTTCAGCCTGTCTGCAAACTGAAGTTTGTACTCCGTGAGTGGAGAAGAAGGCGGATTCCGCGCCCGCATACCGCCTCGGGGCGGGATGCGGACTCGGCGGCAGACTTGAGACTGCGGTAAGATAATAGACGAATCACTTCTCCCGGAGGACAACTACCGTGAAAGGTTCGGCTCTCGTTGTCGGCATCCTCGTGGCCCTCTCCCCGGCGCTGGCGCAGCAGAATCTCCTCCTCAACCCCAGCGCGGAAACCGGCGACCTGTCGGGTTGGAGCATCGTCATTTCCGGCGGCGACGGGTTTGCGGTGCAAAACGGCGGCATCGACGCCTGCAAGATGTTCATCACGTCGTACGACTTCTCGTTGCGCAGCCAGCAGATCGACCTATTGGCGCGTGGCTATTCCGAGGCGCAACTGGACGCAGCGCCCAACGTAACCGTGGGTGAATGGTATATCGGTACCTGGCCAAATTACAGCGACCGCTTTTACTTCTCCGTCGAGTTGCGCGACGCCACCTTCAACACGATTGATGCCTTCAGCGTGGACGTGACGGCGACCAACGCCTGGCAGTTGGCGCAGCACACCTTCAGCGGTTACGGCCCCGGATTACGGTACATTTACATCGAGGACGGCGGCGACGACGCGGAGTACTGGGCGGGGCACTGGGGCGCCATCATGGATGCCGCCTTCGTGCGCCTGGCGGTCGATCCGCCGGACGTGCCCGAGATCGAAGTGGACCCGCTGGTGCTCGATTTCGGGACCCAACTGACCTACAACGGACCGACGGCCTCCATGCCGGTGGTGGTCACCAATACGGGCACGTACCCCTTGCAGTACAACTACTGCCTGGGGGGCGCCAGCCCGGTGGACTACGTGATTACCGGGGCGCCGTCGATAGCCGACATCGGCGCCGGGCAGAGCCGCACCATCGACGTGGCGTTTGATCCCACCTCGCCGGGCCCCAAGCTGGCGACGCTGCTCATCTGGAGCAATGACGCCAGCGAGGCGACCACGGCGGTGGCGTTGATCGGCAACGGCGAGGATTGGACCCCCACGCCGACCGGCTCGGCCACGCCCACCCCCACCTTTACCGATACGCCGACGCCGACCAACACCTTTACCGATACGCCGACTCCCACGCCCACGGACACGGCGACGGATACTCCCACCGACACGCCCACGCCGACGCCCACGGCGACGGATACGGCCACCGACACCCCCACCCCGACACCGACGAACACGTTCACCCCCACGCCGACGGACACGCCGACCAAGGTTCCCTCGGAGACGGCGACGCCCACGGGGACGCCGACCCCGACCCCTACGGTGACGAACACGCCGACTCCCAGTCCGACGCGTACGCCCACCCCGACGGCGACGAACACGCTGCCGCCGACCCATACTCACACGCCGACGGTGACGAATACGCCCACCGACACGCCGGTACCGACCGACACGCCGACGGTGACGTTCACCCGGACTCCCACGCCGACGCGGACGCCCACGCCCACGCGCACGTTTACGCCCACGGCGACCCCGACGCCGATACCGACTCAGCCGCCCCACGACCTCTCGCAGAATGCGCGCATCATTACGAGCGGCAATTACCTGGACTACGTTCAGACTCAGCTGGCCACGTCCTCGCCGGACGATCCGGTTCAGCCCTGCACCTTCGGCGGCGGCTATCCCAACAGCAAGACGCTGTGGTACGTCTACACGCCGGCGACCGATGGACTGGTCGTGGTGACCGCCGTGGGTTACGACACGGTGATCTCGGTCTGGCTGGACGCCTGCCAGGGCAGCTTTAATCAACTGGTCGCGTGCGTGGACGCTTTTGGGCAGAACCAGCCGGAGGCGGTGTCCTTCTCGGTCCATGCGGGGCATCATTACGTGATCGAGATCGCCGAGTACGGCAATGCGCCGGGCCAATCGCTGTACTTCACGCTGACGGGTCCGGCGGCGATCGCGGCGCCGATTTGCGCCCCCACGCCCACTCCCACGACCACGCCCACGGGCCAGGCGACGGCCACCCCGTCGGTCGTGCCCACGCCGCCCTCGCATGATCTCTGCATCAACGCGCGCATCGTCACCAGCGGCAACTACCTGACTTCGTCCTGACCGCCTGGCGACCTCTTCCCGGACGATCCGTCCAGCCGTGCACCTTCGGCGGCGGTGACGCCAGCGAAGACCCTCTGGTACGTCTACACGCCGCAGACGGACGGCAACGTCCAGATCACCGCGGCGGGCTACGACACGGTCATTTCCGTCTGGCTGGACGCCTGCTGCGGGAACTTCGCCAACCTGGTCGCCTGCGTGGACGCCTTCGGCCACAACAAGGCGGAGACGGTGGGCTTCAAGGTGCTCGCCGGGCATCACTACCTGATCGAAGTGGCCGAGTACGGTACTTCGCTGGGCCAGAGCCTGACCTTCAGCCTGTCGGGGCCGGCGGCGACGGTCGCGGCGGTGTGCGCGCCGTCGCCCACGCCGACCAGTACTCCGACGCCCGATCCCAACGCCACGCCCAGCGTGACGCCGGCGGCTACCCCGCCGCCCAACGATCTGTGCGTCAACGCCAAGGTCGTCAACAGCCGCAACTTCGTGGACGTACTGACCACGGGTGCGGCTACCTCCTCGCCGGATGATCCAGTCCAACCGTGCAGTTTCGGCGGCGGCGTCGCCAACAGCAGGACGGTCTGGTACATGTACACGCCCAGCGCGGCGGGCCGCGTCAATCTCTCGGCGGCCGGTTATGACACGGTGATTTCAGTCTGGAAGGACGCCTGTTGCGGCGACTTCGCCGGACTTGTGGCGTGCGTGGACGCCTTCGGGCGCAACAAGACGGAAACGGCCGGTTTCGATGCCGAAGTGGGCCATAGCTACCTGATCGAGGTTTCCGAGTACGGCGACTCGCCGGGACAGATGCTGATCTTCACGCTGTCCGGGCCGGAGCCGCTGCCGGTGTCGCCGTGCGTTCCCGGCCCGGGTGCGGTTTCGGAGGCGCGCAAGGCCTCGCGGCTGGACCTGAATCGCAACGGCGCCATCGACGCCGGAGACCTGGCTCTTCTCTCCTCCATGATGAGCGAGGGCCAGGAGTGCGACCTCAACGACGACGGCCGCACCGATTACATGGACATCCTGGTCTTCTCCCGCTACTGGGGCAGCAACGTGGGCGTGCCCGTCAAGGCCAGGTAGACGCAATCAACAATGTGGAGTGCGGCAGCGTGCTGCCGCGATTGGGACAAGGTTATGAATCCAAGACCGAGGGCGGTTCGCGCAAGCTGGGCGCGAACCGCCCTTTGCTTTCTCGGAATGACCGCGACGGCCTCCTGGGGCGAGAGCCTGCTCGTCAATCCCAGCGCCGATGGGGCGTTCCTCTCCGGCTGGACGATTCACGCCGGCGCCCCCAGCAGCGGTTGGGACGTGCGAGCCGGGGGCATCGACGGCTGCCGGCGCTTCGTCACGTCGTATGAGTGGTGCATTCGCTCGCAGGAGATCGACCTTGTGGCGCGGGGCTTTGCGCCGGAGGCGCTGGACGCGGCCCCCGCCGTGGCCGTCTCCGAGTGGTTCGCCGGCGCCGATCCCGATCCCAACGATTACGCCTACCTGAAAGTCGAGCTGCGCGACGCCGGTCACGTGGCCTTTGCCACCTTCGACACGGGTGTCTTTCGCACCCGCGGCGGCTGGCTGCAGATTTCCCATCGCTTCACCGATTACGGGCCGGGGCTGCGCTACATCTACTGGGAAGACGGCGGCAAGGACACCGAGGAGTGGGCGGGGCAGTTCGGGGCCAGCCTGGACGCGGCCTCCTGCGACGTGGACCTGCCCTTTCCTCAGCCCCACTTACTGGTTTCCCCGCCCGCCATCGACTTCGGTACGCAGGGGACCGGCGACGGTCCGACGCCCGCGGAAGTGATCGTGATCAGCAACACGGGCGTCGCCGACCTGGTCTTTAACGTCTGCCTTTCGGGGGCGTTGTTCGCCGATTTCGCGATTGTCTCCGGGCCGGCCACGCGCCGCTTGTCGCCCGGCCAGTCGGCTTTCGTCGCGGTCGTGTTTGACCCTACGTTGGACGGCGAGAAACTGGCGTGGTTGCGGGTCTGGTCGGACGATCCAGAGGCGACGCTGGTCGAGCTGCCGCTGGCCGGAACGGCGGTCGAAACGCCCGCGCCGACGGCTGGTAGGGGTGCGCACCGCGCACCGTCGAGATTTTCGACTTCGCCACGCTGATGGTACAGCGAGAATCCCGTCGCCTACGACCTGATGGTACCCGACGGCCGATTGGATGAACGGGACCTCTGGTGCTGATGTCGGATCGCACCAGGTCCTTATGCGAGAAGGCGTGGTAGGGTGCGCACCACGCACCGTCGAAACCTGACGGGGTACGCAGAACATGCCCCTACGAGGAGATAGGGTGCGCACCGCGCGTGTGGGGCGATCGCCTTGCGGCGAATGCCGCAGAGCCGCAGAGCGCACGACGGAGTACGAATCCCACGCGTTGGGCCGGCTTGTGCTGGAGGGAAAAACTCCCATACGAACTCCGCATAGGTCAGCCAGGGTCATCAGCCGCGGGGATGGTACTTCTTGTGGATAGGCGCGCCAGCCGCTCTTGCTTCGAGATGGGCGCGCAAGCGTCTGCGTGGTCAAATCGGTGGTTTTCAAACGCAGAAGCCTGTCGCGCAGCCCGGCGCCGTAGAGCAGTTCCAGCATCACGCGATTGCGGGCCGCCTTGCGGGCGGCGGCCGAGTCGCCCTCCGGGACGGCAACAGAAACGAGGCGCGCCGCCTCTTCTTCAGAGAGGACGCTGGGCAGGCGCCGCGCCTGGGCGCGTCCCTCCAGCCGCGCCGCCGGATCGTGCCCGATCACTCCTTCTCCGCACAGGAACCGGTAGAAACCCCGCAGGCTGGAACGCTTGCGCGCCAGCGACGCCGGCGACAGTCCCCGCGAACCGAGCCGCGCCAGGTACGCCAGCAGATGCCGCGAGGTGATGCCGCCCGGAAACTCCAGCCGCCGCTCCGCCACGTACGCCAGATGATCGGAGAGATCGCGTTGGTAGGCCGCGCGCGAGGCCGGCGACAATCCCCGCTCGGCGGCGAGATAGTCGAGATACTGACAGAGGTAACGCAGATGCAAGGCCGGCATTTCCGGCGCAGCCTTCTCTAGTTGATGCTGGGCCTTGCGGGATGTGTTCGCGACGTCGAGCATAGGTTAATCATCGGCGCATTCGGGGCGGGACTGAAGCCGCTGGGGTGCGCAACGCGCACCGTGGCGAGCACTCGCGCAGAGCCGCGGAAAACGCAGTAACCGTCATTTCGACCGCAGGGAGAAATCTTCCCCGCATAGGTCCCACAGGTCCCACAGGTCCCACAGGTCCCATACGTCCCATAGCTCATGGGTGGTTGGTGCGCGGTGCGCACCCTACGACAGCAACCCGCGCAGGCGGCGAGCGCCGGCCAAAACGAAGTTGGAGAGATGGCCCTCCCGCCCCGCCCGCAGCAGCGTCCGCCCCACGTATCTCGGACGGAAATAAAGCTTCAACAGCGAGCGCTTGCGCCAACGCACCAGCTCCTCCTGCGAGACGGAAAGCGTCCCCGAGATGGCCGGATTGCCGTAACTGCCGCCGGAGAGCCTCTCCTCTTGCAGGAGGCCCAGTTGCCGCGCCAGGTTCCAGAGTTCGGTTCCCGGCAGGGGATGGGCCAGGTTGAGATCGAAGAAATCCGGGTCCAGCCGCCGCACGAACTCGACGGTGCGCTCCAGTGAGGCCATGTCGTCCCACGGGAAGCCGGCGACCATGAAGGCATGGGAACGCACGCCCACTTCGCGGCACAGGGCGACCGCCTGGAAGGCCTTGTCGGCGTGCGCCGCCTTCTTCATCTTCCGCAAGGACTCCTCATCGCCGCTCTCGATGCCGAAACCGATGGTATGGCAGCCGGCGCGCTTCATTTCGACGAGCATCTCGCGGTCCAGGGTGTCGACGCGCGAGTTGGCGCCCCAGCGAATGGAAAAGCCCCGCTCCACGATTCCGCGGCAGAGGGCGAGTACCCAGTCGCGATGGTAGGTGAAGGTGTCGGCGTGAAAAAGGTACTCGCGAATGTTCCAGCGGGTGATGCATTCGTCGATCTCGTCCAAGACGCGGGGCACGGAGAACTGGCGCACGGCCTTGCCGGTAGCCAGAAAGACGCTGCAGAAGATGCAGGCGTAAGGGCAGCCGCGGGCGGTCTCAATGGTGGTGAGGATTCGGCCGTTCTCGGGATTGCGATAGAGGCGATGATCCAGAAGTTCGCGCGCGGGCCGGGGCAGGGTGTCCAGATCGGAGACCAGGGGGCGGTCGGGATTGCGCGCGATCTCCCCGTCGGGCCGACGCCAGGTGAGGCCGGGGATGGCGTGCGATGGGCCGTGATTAGCACCCCACTCGCGCAGAGTCACTTCGTTTTCGCCCCGCAGGACGAAATCCAGCGCCGTCTGGTCGCGCAGAATCGCCACGTCGTGAGTGGAAAAGATCTCGCCGCGGGCGGCGATGGCGGCGTTGGGATGCAGCGAACGCGCCAACATCGCCGCCTTGAGATCGTTTTGGAGTGTAGGCGAGGTGGCGGCGATCAGAACAAGCGAGTAATCATCCGTCCGCAGGTCGGCCTCCAGCCGGTCCCAACCGGCGCCGGCGGCGGGATAATCGCGGATGCGGCACTGCCAGCCCTTTTCCATCAGCGCGCCCGCGGCGTACGCCAGTACCAGCGGGGGAAAATTGACTTGAATGGTCTGATCCTCGACCTTGGACTGGCAGCGGTCGTCGCGGCGATAGAGGCCGGAAGGGGGATTGAGAAGCAGTGCGCGGCGCGTGGTCATGTCAGGGACTGGCGGGCTGAATGAGGGCGGCGGGATCGGCGGCGGCCTCGGCGGTCGCCTGCCCCGCCTGGATCGCCCGCAGGACTCGCAGCTTGTATTCGGCCAGTTGCGTGGAGCGGGTGCTGGGATGGTCCAGGAGCACCTGGGTGAGGGTATTCTCAGCCTCGTCGGTGGCGCCGCGGATCAGGGCGATCTCGGCCAGGTTGATGCCCGCGTACACCGCCAGCTCGCGGTCGTCGCCGGGATTTCGGTAAATGCCCCGGCACAGATCATATACCGGATCCAGAACGGCCGAGGCCTCCAGCGGGCTGCCGGCGGCGATGTAGGCGTCGGCGACGAAGCGGCTGGAGAGAATGGTCAAGACCGTCGCCATGTCCACGTCCTCGGCGACCAGTTCATCGCGCATGCGCTGATAGACGGCGATGGCGTCGGCCAGACGGTCCTCGGCGCGATACGTCGCCGCCACGGCGCGGTATTCGTTGACGCGCATGTCGGGGGCCAGAAAGGTGGCGGCGATGATCTCCTCGTGGTAGCGCCGCGCCTTGTCCCAGTCCTTTTCCACCGAGTGGATGGTCGCCAGCTGCTGGAGGCTGTCGAGCCACATGCGGGCGTCGGTGGGATCGGCGATGGCGGCGGCCAGGCGCGAGGGCGTGGCGGCGTCCAGCTCGGCCCGCGCCAGCCCGCGCTCCGCCTTGGCCAGCCGCCGCTCGTACAGGAGAATCGCCTCGGCCGTGGCGCCGTGCACGAAACTGGCATTGGCCAGGTACACCGTCGCCTGGTCGGCCAGGACGCCGAAGATGGGATCGTTCAAGGACGAGACGTCCTTGAGCAGCTCCTCCGACTCCCGCCAGGCGGCCGCCGCCTCCTCGCTCTTGCCCTCCTTTTCCAGGCTGCGGCTGTTGCGGTCCAGGATCATGGCCAGCGACAGCCGCGCCCGGTGCGACAGTTGATGGGAAGGCGCGGCGGACAGAAACCGCCGGAAATAGTCCTCCGCCGGTTGCAGCTGGTCGGCGTTGAAATTGCAGTCGCCCAGGTAAAACAGCGCCTCGTTGTGCATGTTGTGGTCCGGCCACTTCTCCACGTACATCTTGAAGTAGTGGATCGCCCCCCACCAGTCTCCGTCGCGGTAGGCCTCCAGTCCCTTCAAGAGCGTGGCGTCGGGTGTATTGCCCACGCATCCGAGGGATAAAAACAGCACGGCCAAGACGAGCGAGGGAAGGAAGAGACGCTTCATGGTTGCACCCGGACCCCACTTGGAGACTTGCCGCTCAGCATAGCAGCCGGGGGCGGGGCGTTCAACCGCCGCGCAAAAGCCCCGCGAACAGATAGTACCCCTGCCGCAGGTGCGAGAGCAGTTCGCGCGAGGAGGCCGCGTTCTTGAGCGTGCGCCAGAGATAGTGGGGCCGCAGGTGGAATTCGCGCACGGCCCGGCTGCGCAACCGCCACAGGTCCGCCGCCGACAACTGCGGCATGTTGATCTGCGGAAACTGCAGGCTGTTGTCCAGTACGTCCAGGCCCGGATCGGTCCATCCCTCGGCGATCGCCTGGTCGCGGTAGGGCGTGCCCAGTCGCGGGGTGGCGATGTTGAACGAGGCGAAGTCGCTGTCCAGCACCTTGGCGAACTCGATCGTGCGCAAGGCGCTCTCCTCCGTCTCGCCCGGAAAACCGATGGTGAAATGCGCCAGCGTGCGGATGCCGTGCTTGCGGCACAGCTGAAACACCTCCATCACCTGGCTCACCTTGATGCCCTTCCTGACGTTTTTCAGAATCTCCTCGTCCACGCTCTCGACGCCGATCTGCACGGTATGGCAGCCGGCCCGCGCCATCTTCTCGATCAGCGCCTCATTGAGCACGTTGGCCCGCGACAGCGTGAACCACGAGAAAGCCAGCCCCTCCGCCATCATCCGGTCCAAGAGCTCGTTGTGGTGCTTTTTGTGCACGCCGAAGGTGCTGTCCTTCACATACAACTCGCGATAGCCCTGGTCCCACAGCCAGTGCATCTCGGACAACACGTTGTCCAGGTCCCGCAGCTTGTAGCCCAACTGGCCGGTGATGCAGAACGTGCAGGTGTAAGGGCAGCCGAAGTCGGTCATGATGCTGGCGAAGGGATAGCGCCGCGCGCAGGGATGGGTGTAGTGCCGGGAGGGAAAGAGATCGTAACGCGGGAAGGGCAGCTCTATCCGGCGCATCTTCTTGTCCTTGCCCGTATCCACGATGGCGCCATCGTGGCGATAGGCGTAGTCCAGCAGTTCCTCGCCCGGCTCGATCTCCCCCGCCAGGTGGCGGGAGAGGCTGTCAACCGTGAAGTCCATGAGCACGCTGTCAATCCAGGGGTACTGCTCCAGGAGTTGGGTACTGCGGGCGATGCCGATGTCGCCGGTCGTACACACGAAAAGCCCGGGACGGCGCACCACCAGCTCGTGGACAAAGCGGAAGTCCTCCTTCCAGGAGACCGCGCCGGTGAGGAATAGAATGGCGTCAAAGGGTTGATTTGCCAGGATTTGGTGCGTCTTCTGGAATGAATACCCGCGCACGTTGGCGTCCAGCCCCAAGACTTCGTGCTTCTGCCCCAGCACCCCCGCCTGAACCAGGAGGTCGTAGGGATGCCAATAATAGTGGGCCTTGGAGGCATGGCTGCAGTAGTTGTCGCGCAGGTAGCGCTTGTCACCGGGCGGATTGAGGCAGAGCACGATTCTTTTCGCCATGACGCCTTCAGGTTAGCACGGTCGGGCCGGGGAAGCAATTAGGATCGTTTTGATACTGATTGATTTTCAAATCAAGAAATACTTGCATGGAGGGGGATTTCGGAGTAGCCTAACCCGCAACGGGATGGAAACCGGCTCCTCTTCCTTCCCGGTCACGTGGTCGTGTGGTAAAGTCTTCCGCAAGGAACGGGATATGAAAATCGGTCTTACCATCGCCGTCAACCCGGAACTGGACAAGGAATGGTCGTTCCATCAGCCGCTGGGAATCGGTTACATCTCCTCGTATCTGCGCAAATACTCGCCGCACGTGAGCGAGATCGTCATCGAGCGCGACCTGGAGCGGCTGATCGCGGCCAAGCCGGACATCGTGGGCATCGGCTGCGTGTCGTACGCCTACTCGATCGCCCGGCAGTACGCCCAGCGGGTGAAAGAGGCGCTGGGCTGCCCGGTTTGGCTGGGCGGGCCGCATATCACTTCGCTGGTGGAGAGTCTCACCCGCGACTTCGACCTGGCCGTGATCGGAGAAGGCGAGCAGTGCGCAACCGAATTGGTGGAAGCCTACGCCTCCACGGGTATGAAGCCCACCGCCGGCGACCTGGCGAAGATCCAGGGCATCGCCTTCTGGGACAACGGCGGCATGGTTCGCACCGAGGACCGCGAACTCCTTTACGACATGGACGTCTTCCCCATCCCGGATCGGCATCTGATGGACGGCAAGTGGGGCGACAACAAGACCTATCCCACCATCATGACCTCGCGGGGCTGTCCCTACAAGTGCACCTTCTGCGCCACCATCGTGCAGTGGGGGCGCAAGTTCCGCGGCCATTCGGCGGAGTACGTGTGCGCCGAGATCGAGCATCTGCGCAACACCTACGACTGCGAGAACGTGCTCTTTTACGACGATCTGTTCATCGCCAACAAGAAACGCTTCAAGGAGATCGTGCTGGCCCTGGAGGAGCGGGGGCTGCTGTCAGGGATTTCGACGCGCTGTTTCGTGCGCGTCAACCTGATGGACGACGAGATGTGCGATCTTCTGGCGCGCATGAACTGCAACATTCTTTACACCGGCTTTGAGTCCAACTCGGCGCCGATCCTTCAGGAGCTGGGCAAGACCGGCGTCAAGCCCGAGCACAACCAGAAGATGATCGATTACTGCCGCAAGTACGGGTTCGAGGCGGCCAGTTGCTTCATCATCGGCTCACCCTCGGAGCGGCGCGAGGACATTCTGGCGACCTACCAGTTCATCTGCGAGAACGCCGACACGCTGCAGGGCTGCGTGGTCACGCCCCTCATGGTCTGCCCGGGCACACAGGTTTGGCGCTGGGCGGTCGAGCGCGGGCTGTGCAGCGTCGACAACCTCGCCGGCGTGGTGATCGAGCCGGAGGACTTCGACGAAGACTACTTCATGCGCAACCGTTACATCTTTCTCAACAAGCATCTGGACCGCGAGGAATTTCTTAATTTGTTGAAGATCGGACGCAGCATCGCCGCTATGGTCAACAACTGGTCGGCGGTTCGCTGGGCGGAGAAAGAGCGCCAGGCCGCACAGAAGCCCATCGACATCAGCGCCCGCATCCGCGAAATCAAAGCGAAGATCGCCGACCTGAAAGTCTCGTAGGGTGCGCACCGCGCACCAACGGGAACGTCTCGTAGGGTGCGCACCGCGCACCAACCGGAACGTCTCGTAGGGTGCGCACCGCGCACCAACGGGATACCCTCCCATCGCGCGCACCGCGCACCAACGGGATACCCTCCCATCGCGCGCACCGCGCGCCAACTGATGGCTATAACACCGCGCCGGCGGCGGTAACGCAATCCCCAGAACAACGAATACGAGCATGACGGCTGCGGCAATGGCGCAGCAGCACAGGACGTTGGGCGCGAGCACCGGCACGGTCGCGCGCCCGCCGTCGATGTCGTGCGCCGCCATCAGCCCCAGGATGGTGACCACGAGGCTCCACACGATCGCGATGCATCCGCCTCCGCAGGGAAAGAGGCTCACCAGCGTGGTCGCGCCGGATGCGAACGCGACGACCTTGAAGGTCGTGACGTAACCGCGCTGCGGACCCGACCACAGCAGAAGTACCACGTGGATAAGCCCGGCGCTGACGAAAGCGCCGACGGAGATCACTATCGGCGCCAACACCAGTCCCACAATCCGTCCCGCCATGCTGCTGAAGAACTGCACGATCTCCAGCTCCTCGCGCGGCGCCTGGTAGCCGAAGCGCTCCATCTGCTCCCAGATGAACACTTGCAGCGGCAATCCCGCCATGCTGAAGATGAAGTTTACCACGGCGACGGTGCATCCGAAGATGAGGAGGAAGTAGAGCGGGTTCCAGAGGTCGTCGTCCAGGCGCATCTCGCGGAAGGCGCGCGAGGGATTGGTGAGCACGACGACCAGGGTCTTGCCGAGGGCCGGAAAGAAACCGATCTCGGCGCGGCGTTCCCAGGGCAGCCCGGGCCGGCCGGGCGGCGCAGTCCGTCCCGCCCCCAGCTCCTCGGGCGAAGGCTGGTCGAAGCGAAAGTCGAAGTCGGACGGCTGGTCGGGCATGGCATGTTCTCCCTTTTCACCGCGTCAAGCAACGTGACAGCGAAAAGCCGCCCTTCGATACGCGGCCCGAAGGCGCCCATTGCATTTCGCGTGAGTCCCCGGCGGGCCGCTACTCAGGGACTCGGTTTTTCTTCATCTCGGTGCATCTTCACGGCGTCAACCCACAAACCGGATTCAGAGCGTTCCGCCGCCGGAAAAGAAGTCCTTCAGAATCAGCGTGGCGGCGCCCACCAGTTCGCAGTGATCCAGCTTGGACCGCTCGATGGCCACCGCATTGCTGGAGAAGGCGAAGGAGCGGCGCGGCTCCAGCGACAGCACCTTGTGATAAAGGTAATCGTCCTCCATGAAGGCCGAACCGCACAAGAGGATCATCTCCGGATCGACGTGGTCGATGGCGTTGCCGATGGCGATGGCCAGGTACTGGGCGGCCTCGTCCAGCGTGCGCACCGCCAGCTTGTCGCCGGCCTTGGCGGCGCGGCAGATGGCCTTGTAGTCCAGCCGCTCCGGAGGCAGCTCGCCCAACATGCTGGGATAGTTGTCCGCCAACCGTTGCTTGACGTTCCTGACGATGGAGGAGACGGAGGCGATGGCCTCCAGGCAGCCGTAGCTGCCGCACACGCACAACGGGCCGTTGACGGCGACCACGGTGTGGCCGAGTTCGCCCGCCATGTTGTGCGCCCCGTGCAGCACTTCCCCACCCACCACGACCGCCGCCCCCACGCCCATGTGCGAGCGCAAACACACCATGTTGGACACGCTCCTGGCGGCGCCGAACCACTGCTCGCCCAGGGCCACGCTGCGCACGTCATTCTCGACCTTCACCGGCACCGACAAGCCCGCCGACAGCGCGCTCCGCACCGGCACGTTGTGCCAGCCGAAGTAGGCGTTGTAGATGCAGACCCCCGTCTCTGAGTTGACGATGCCCGGAAAGGCGACTCCCACCCCCAGTACGTTGGCGTGCTCCTCCACCATCTGCGCGATGGCCTTCTGCGTCGTGCGCAGCACCTTGTCGGGATTGCGGAACTCGGGATTGCCGATGCGCCGCGTCTTGATGGGGCGCGCCGACAGGCCCATCGACTGGATGGAGATGAAGTCCTGGTCCACGTTGACGCCGATCACGGTGTAGGCATCGGTGGTAATCTCCAACAGCTTGGGGCGGCGCCCGCCGGTCGACTGCCCCAGGGCGGTTTCATGAATCAGCCGCTTGCGGATCAGCGCCTTGGTGATCTTGGTGACGGTGGCCGAGTCAAAGCCGGTGTGCTGCGCCAGGTCGACGCGCGTCACCGGCCCCTCCTCGCGGATGATGCGCAGGATGCGAGCGGTGTGCTGCCGCAGAATGGAACGGTTCTTCAGCCCGGGCATGGTTTCACTTCGGCGTGCGCGCAGCGAAACCGTTGGTGACATTTCAAGGAACTCTCATTTTAGCAGAAAAAGACCTCGCCTGGTAGAGGCCATTTGTCAGGAGCTGTCATTTTCGACCAGGAGAATCCTTCCCGCCGTTCTTGCTGGGTCGAATGCGGGGCGGAAGATTTTCCCTTCGGTCGAAATGACAACCTGCTTCTGATCGAAATGACAACCTGCTTCGGTCCAAGGGACAGCCTGCTGCGGTCGAAATGACAGCCTGCTGCGCGGTCAAAATGACAGCCTGCTGCGGTCGAAATGACAGCCTGCTGCGGTCGAAATGACAGCGCGCATCGGTCGAAATGACAGCGCACCGCCAGGCGCAAGGGAACTGCATCGGCGCCCCGCTCGCTCCCATGGGCGAGGCCCAACGCTTTTTGTTTTGACGCAAGGGTCATTTGAGGCCAGAATGTCCGCTGACGAATAAGGGAGAGAGATGGGCGACATGAAACGAAGTTTGTTTCTCGTGGGACTGTGCGGCGCGATGACGCTGGCGGGAGCGGTGGAGCTGGCGCACACGCTGAAATCCTCCGTGTACGGGTTTCAGATGCGCTATCCTGCGGGTTGGACGGAAGCGTCGGCCTACAGCGACGTGGTGACCTACTACGCGGCCACGGCGTTGCCCCCGGTTCCGCAGGGTTCACCGAACGCCCGCTACGTAGTGGCCGGACCGGAGGCGGACGGATTCCGTCCCACACTGAACGTGCAACCGCGCGGGCTGTACGGAGCCATTGACGAGAAGCTGCGGCGCGAGACGGTGGAAAGCCTGCGGGCCATGGCCGGCCGCGTCGCCGGCGCCAGCTTGGAGATGATCGACGACCGCTTCGAGACCCTACCCGCCGGACCCGCGTTGGTGCTTGATTACACCTTCAACGACGCGTCCGGCCGCCGGCTGGCGTCACGCCATTGGGTTTTCTCCGGTCAGATCAACTTCCTGCTCACCTTTACGGACACGATCGAGGGCTTCGCCGTCCACCCGCCTTTAGCCGAGGCGATGGTGGCTTCGTTTGCCATGTTTGATCCTCCGCCGCCGGAGAGCTACGAGGACGTCATCAACTTCTGGATCACGCTGGCGCTCGTCGTGAGCGTGGGCGCGGGGGGAGCGGCTTACGTGCTTTATCGCCGCGCCCGGCGGGTGGAAGAACATCCCGAGGGCGAACCCATCGTCCCCGAGGGGCTGGCCGCCGGCCGAAGCGCGCGCGGAGAATCCTGACGTGGTGCAGGAGATTTACGATCCCCACCGCCAGCGCGTTCCCATTCTCGCGTGGACCGACGACCTGGACAAGGAGACGCTGGCCCAGTTGCGCAACCTGGCCGCCGCGCCTTACGTCGAGCATCACGTGGCCGCCATGGCTGACGCGCACGTGGGCCTGGGAGCCACCATCGGCAGCGTCTTCGCAGCCCGGAACGCCCTCGTGCCCAACGCCGTGGGCGTGGACATCGGCTGCGGCATGTGCGCCGTGCGCACCAGTCTGCCCGCCGCGCGCTTCTCGCGCGCCGACCTGGAGGCCATCGTCGCCGCCATCTACAGCCGCGTGCCGGTGGGTTTCGACGGCCATCCCCGCCCGCAGGACTGGGAGGGTTTCAATCATGAAAGTTCTTCCAAAAAACTGAATCAGATCATCCAGACCGACGGGCGCACCAAGCTGGGTACCCTGGGCGGCGGAAACCATTTCATCGAACTGCAGGCCGATCCCGAGGGCCGAGTCTGGGTCATGATCCACTCCGGCAGCCGGCATGCGGGGCTGAAGATCGCCGAGCACTACGCGGGCATCGCCAAGTCGCTCAATGCCATGCGCGAGCATCCCGCCGGCCGCGACCTGGAATATCTGCCCGTGGATACCGACGAAGGACAAGACTACCTGCACGACATGCGCTGGGCGCTGCGATACGCCTTTGAAAACCGCCGCCGCATGATGGAGACCGTGCTCGATATCCTGGGTCAGATTCCCGCCGACGAACCGTTCACGCACGGCGAAATGATCAACATCCATCACAATTACGCCGATGAAGAGGAACACTTCGGGCAGCGCCTGTGGGTGCATCGCAAGGGCGCAACCCAGGCGACGGCTGAGACTATCGGCATCATTCCCGGAAGCATGGGCACCCACTCGTACATCGTGCGCGGGCTGGGAAACCCGCAGTCGTTTACGAGCAGTTCGCACGGAGCCGGTCGCGTGTTGGGACGGCGGGAGGCTAAGCGCACGCTCTCGCTGGAGGAGGTGCGCCGCAGCATGGAGCACGTGGTCGCCCCCATCTCCCGCGCCACGCTGGATGAGGCCCCGCAGGCCTACAAGAACATCGAGGACGTGATGGCCAACCAAAAGGACCTGGTCGAGCCTCTGGTGCGATTGCGCCCCCTGGCGGTGGTGAAGGGTTGACCCGCTGGGTCTCAATCCGAACCTTGGTCTTTCCGCTCGCCGGCGACGCTGCAGCGTGGGTTCCGCGATGAGACCAAAACGATGACCAAGCGTACTTGTAAGCGCAAAGGAACTTCCCAATGCGCGGGGATTGGACTATAAAATGCTCAACCACAGAGAAGGAGCATACGCCATGCAAAGAGCAACGCTCGTGATTGCGCTGGCGTCGGCGGTGCTTTGCGACGCCGCGGCTCAGTGCAGCCTCAATGAAAAATCGAGCTACATGGACTGGCCGACGGTACGGTTGTCCAACGGCGTCGTCGAAGTCGAGCTTCTGCCGCAGGTGGGCGGGCGCGTCATTCAAGTGCGCTACGACGGCCATGAGTATCTCTGGGCCAACCCTCGGAACGCGGGCAGGCTCTATTCCCCCGACGACAACGGCTGGAGCAACTGGAAGAACTACGGCGGCGACAAGCTGTGGACGGCGCCGCAGGGTTGGGACGGGCCGGGCCAGTGGCCGGGGCCTGGCGATCCCACCCACGACGGCGGCCCTTTTCTGCTGGAAACTCTGTCGTCTGGGGGAAGCGAGGTCGCCGTGCGCCTGACCGGGCCTACCGACGCGACCACGGGTTTGCAGTTCATCCGCGAAGTGCGACTCTTCCCCGGCGAGAGCAAGGTGCATTTCATCAACACGTTGCGAAACAACGGCGCGCGCGTACAGCGCTGGGGCATCTGGCAGGTGACGCAGCACAACGCGGCGCTGGACGGCGGCTTCAATAAGTCCCTTTGGGCCTTTGCTCCCATGAATCCGCTGTCGGTGTATCCGTCGGGTTACAACGTCGAGTTCGGACTCGTCGGCGACCAGCAATGGCAGCCCGACGCGAAACGCGGACTCTTTCAACTGCACTATCAGCACAGCGTGGGCAAGGTGGGATTGGACGCCGACGCCGGCTGGCTGGCTGTGGTCGACGCGGCGTCGGGATACGGTTTCGCATCACTCTTCGAGTCCTTTCCCGGCGCCGATTATCCGCACAAGGCCGGCGTCGAGTTCTGGGTGAACGGCAGGGGCGAGTTTTTCGCCGCGCATCAGCGCATCGCTATGCCGACGGCGGACGAGGATCCGATGTATTATCTCGAGTCGGAGGTGCATTCGCCGTTCATGGAGCTGGCGCCGGGAGAGTCGGGAAGCATCGCTCACACCTGGGGTCTATGCAAGGCGGCGCGCCCGGTCGTGGCCGCCGACGACCGCATGATGCTCTTTCGTCCGCTGGCGTATGTTGGCGACGACGGCGCCGCTCCACGGGGTTTCGCCGGACGGTGGGAAGGCGCCTTCGGCGTTTTTGTCACTGGGAATTTGGAGCTCGTGCTCCAGGACCTTTCCAGGAAATCCGTGTTGCGTCATGATTTTGGAAGGATCCGCGCCGGAGAGCTGGTGGATGCCGCCGGAGTCGCCCCCCTGGCTGGCGCCGTACTCCCCGTCGACTTCGTTCCGCATTATGGCGTCCTGCGATTGACTCCCGACGACGGGCAGGCCCTCGAGCTGGACCGCTGCTGGTTGTATTAGAATTCCGCTTCCTTCTCCGCGTCCTCTGCGTCTCTGCGCGAGCCAATCTCTCCGCGCTTGCGCAGGTAGGCGGGATGCAGGCGCCGCAGGTTGCCGACCCGGCTCGTGACGTGAACCGCGTCGAAGTAATCCAGCAACGCCAGCGCATACTTGCGCGAGGAGTGGATCATGTTCTTGAAGTCGGCGCTGTCGAGAACGCCATTCCTTTCAATGCAATCGACCACGAGCCGCTCCGCTTCCGCCATCCAATGGGAGTGAAAGACGACGTTCTTGCCCAGTCGCACGAGCGCGCCGGACAGGCAGAGATACTCCAGCAGGGATTCCACCTCGGCCGCGGGGGCGGACAGCAGTTGCGGCAGTTCATCCGGGCGTGGAGTGGCGTACTTCCCGTCGCGCATAATCCGCTCGATCTCGGCCACGAGCCGGGCGCGCCGCTCGTCGAAGCGCGCCGTTTCCGCGGGCAGGCCGATGCGGTTCTCGCGCCGCACGACCTTCTTCTCACTTTCCAGCCAGGCCACGCCGCAAAGGAGCGCGCCCTCGCACAGGCGTAAACCGGCCGCGGCCTCGGCCAGCGTCGGACCGAACGCGCTCGGGTTTTTCTCCCGATGCGTTTCCAGGTGGGCCAGGATGGCTCCCTGCAAGGCTTCCGCCCCCGTGAAAGTAAAGAGACGACTCCCGACCGAACCGGCCATCAACGCGCCGCGGGAAAGCAGGCGGTTGGCGATTTCCTGCGTATCGGAGCTCGACAGAAGTATCTCGATCGCCGCCTGGTCCACCGTACTTCCGGCCATCCCTGCGGCGGTGAAGTGATGGAGGCAGCGCGCCTCGGGGCGTGGCGAACGCCTGCCAGCGCGCCGCCAGCCCGCCGCGGTCTCCGCGCGAGGCGCGCGGCTTTTCGGCCAAGGCGCGCACAATCACGCCGCCGGCTACCGTCCTCGAGGGCGAGTTGCGCCGGACGACCAGTCGATCGGTCGGCGAGGCGGCGACGGGATGGGCCAAGTGCAAGCTGGCGAAACCCTCCGCCCCGCGCGGCAGGGCGGCGACATCATAGAGCGATAGCCTCGCTTGGACTTCGACCGTCCCCGTGTGGACTCGCACTTCCTCCCCGCTTCGCAGGGGCGGACTGAGATTGTCGCACGTGGAAAGGCGCGCCAGCAAAATCGATACGGGGCCGACGTACCCTGGCGCGGCGACGACCGCGCCGCGCTCGACCGCCTCGCGGGACAGTCCGGCCAGGTTGAGCGCAAGGCACTGCCCCGCCCCGCCCTCGGCAGCCGCGCGCAGAAAGCGCTGAATGCCGCGCACGCGCGCGCGCGCCCCGCCCGGTTGGATTTCCACCTCCTCGCCCTCGCGCACGCGACCCGCCAGCGGTATGCCCGTGACGACCGTCCCGTGTCCCGGAGAAATGAACACCCGTTCCACCGGCATGCGGAATACGCCGCGCTGCCGCCGCACCTTCGCGTGCAGCGCAACGTCGACCAGCGTGGTATAAAACCGCTCGAAACCGGCGAACGTCTCCGACGATACGGGACAGACGGCCGCGCCTTCCAGAAACGTACCAGAGACCAACGCCTCGATCTCGCGCCGCACCTCCTCGATGCGCTCCGGTTCGACCAGATCAATCTTGGTGATCGCGACCAGCCCCGCCTGCACGCCCAGAAACTGCATGATTTGCAGGTGCTCGACAGTTTGAGGCATGACGCCATCATCGGCCGCGACGACGAGAATGCAAAGGTCCATGCCCGCCGCGCCCGCGACCATGTTTCGGATGAACTGCTCGTGGCCGGGCACGTCCACGATCCCGCAGGCGATGCCCGGTCCCAGCGAGCAGGGCGCAAAACCCAGCTCGATGGACAGCCCGCGCTCCTGCTCCTCCTTGAGCCGGTCGGTCTCACAACCGGTGAGAAAACGCACCAGCCGGGTCTTGCCGTGGTCCACGTGGCCCGCCGTGCCGATCATCAGGAGCACATCGGGGTTTTCGGCCTGGCTGAGCATTCCTGGCGGGCGGGGGGACATGCGATCAGAACCTCTTCAGGCTGAATGTGTCGCCGGTCTCTCTAAATCTCAATCGAAATCTTAATCCTGCTCGTGCTCTCAATCGAGCACGAGCAACCAGCTGTCATTTCGACCGAAGGGAGAAATCTTCTCCCCCGCTTCCAGCGGCCCCCGGCCCGTATGGCTGGATTTCTCCCTTCGGTCGAAATGACATGCGATGACGAGCACGAGCAGGATTACGATGTCATCGTGATCGATTACGATTACGAGCACGAGCACGAGTTGCCGACAGCCCTGAGACGTTTGCCGACAGGCACACGTCCCGGAAGGGCGCCATGCAACCCGCCACGTCTCAATCCGACAACGTCAGGACAACTCCTTGAGTTGCTCCTGGTAGAACATGCGGCCCGTACAACCGGAGAAGGACGTGGCCAGCCAGGCGATCTCCTCGATCTCCTCCATGCTGATGCCCATGTCTCGGGCGCTCCTGACGTGATGCTTGAGACACGGCTCGCACTTCTCGACGATGGAAAGCGCGATGGCGACGAGCTTCTTGGTGCGCGCGTCGACCAGGCCGGGTTCACCGGCGGCCTTCATCATGGCGCGGAAAGTTTCCGCGGCCTGTTGGGCATTGGACGGCACGGTCTCCTCCCTGCTCATGGCGCCGGACTCCCCGCAACACGCCGGAGAGGACTCCAGCACGGGCGGATCATCGCAGCACGATGTTTGCGCGACGACCGACGCAGGTTCGGCGGGCGCCGGCTCGCGATACTCTCCGATCAGATTGAGCGGCTCGCCCAAGGCGACCAGGATCGCGCGCGGCCCCGGCTCGATGATCTCGCCGATCCACGACGTTTCCTCATGGCCGCGCTCCTGCATGGCGTGGATGTAATCATCCACCCACTCGGGCGGGAGCGCGACCAGAAGTCCGCCGGAAGTCTGGGCGTCGTACAGCAGATCGACGAGACACGCCTCCCCCTCGCCCATGACGCGCACGCCGGCCGCATACGACTCGCGGTTGCGCTCGACGGCACCCGGAATGATCTCGTGACGCGCGCAGGCGACCGCTTCCGCGAAGAACGGAACGGCGGAAAGCTCGAGGCGGGCCGACACGCGGCTGTGTTCGCAGATCGCCGCCAGGTGGCCGGCCAGGCCGAAGCCGGTGACGTCCGTACAGGCGTGGGCGCCGTGCTGAAGCATGAGTTCCGCCGCGTCGCGGTTGAGCGCGGCCATGCTCTCGCCGGCCAGCGCCAACGCCGCCTCGGAGACGCGCCCGATCTGCGCGCCGAAGGAGAGAACGCCCGTGCCGATGGGCTTGGTGAGCACGAGTTGGTCCCCCGGACGCGCCCCGCTGTTGGTAATGCCACCCATCCCCTCGACGAGTCCGGAAACCGCGAAACCGCACTTGATCTCCGAGTCGTTGATGGAGTGGCCGCCGATCACGGAGACGCCCGCCTCCCACATGGCGTCGATGCCGCCGCGCAGAATCTCGGCCATCACGGCGTGCGGCAGCTCCTCGATGGGAAATCCTATGATGGACAAAGCACAGATGGGCCGTCCCCCCATGGCATAGATGTCACTCACCGAGTTGGCGGCGGCGATGCGGCCGAAAAGATAGGGGTCGTCGACCACGGGGGAAAACACATCCACGGTCTGGACCAGATTGTAGTCGCCCTCCAGCTTGTAGACGCCGGCGTCGTCGCCCGCGGCCACGCCCACCAGCACGTTGGGATCGGGGTAATGGGGCAGCCCCTCCAACACGCGCGACAGGTCGCTCCGGTTGATCTTGGACGCGCAGCCGGGCTTCTTGACCAATCGCGTAAGCCGGATTTCCCCGGTCCCCGAATCGGGACGCTCGCCCGCGCAGGGACAGAGGTCGTCGTTGATCAACGCGTCGCAGGGACAGGGCTGCCGCGGATTGCAGATGCAATGGCCCAGCGCCATGCTGCCGCGCGCCATCACCATCTTGCGTCGCTCGGGAGACGCACCTCAGCCTCCCGACCATTCTGGCGGCGGCCTCGATGCGCTCCTCGTCGCCGGGGAGTAGGGTCCGCGCGTCCAGAAGATATTGCTCGTTATCGATGCGCCCCACGACCGGGGGATGGGCGAGGCGAAACCGGCGCGCCAACTCGCCGGCGGACAGCGTTGGATGCGCCAGCGCCACGGCGGCGGAGGGAAGCCTTGCGGCAGGCAGCGAGCCGCCCGCAGGCGCTCTCCGTGGGTACGACGCGCGCGAAAGAGCGGCGAAAGCCGGTCCGCCAGGGCGGTCGCGCGCGCAACAAGCTCGTCAACGGTCAGCGCCAACATGCGCAGCGTCGGCACGCGCCGCCACGCCGTTTCAGGATTCAGAAACAGCTTGAGCGTCGCCTCCAGCGCGGCCACGGTGAACTTGCCCACGCGCAGCGCCCGCGCCAGAGGATGCTTGCGAATCTTCTCGATGCAGGTCCGCTTGCCCACGATGATGCCGCACTGCGGCCCGCCGATCAGCTTGTCGCCGGAAAAGAGCGCCACGTCCGCGCCCCCGGCCAGGCTCTCCTGTACGGTCGGCTCGTGGGGAAGGCCGACCCGGGCCAGGTCCACCAGCGCGCCGCAGCCCAGGTCGTCGATGAGGATCAGTTCTCGACCTTCTTTCAGCGACGCCGGCTCGGCGAGCGAAACCGACTGCGAGAATCCTATGATGCGATAGTTGCTGGGATGGACGTGAAGCAGCGCCGCCGTGTCGGGCGTCAGCGCGCGCTCGTAATCGCGGAGGTGCGTCTTGTTGGTCGTGCCAACCTCGACCATGCGGGCGCCGCTGGCCTGGATGACGTCGGGCAGGCGGAACGAGCCGCCGATTTCGATCAACTGCCCGCGCGAGACGACCACCTGCCGCCCCGCGCACAGCGCGGCCAGAACGAGAAGCGTGGCGGCGGCGTTGTTGTTGACCACGGTCGCCGCTTCGCAGCCCGTGAGAGTGGCGAGGAGATGGGCGATGACGGCGTCGCGGCGTCCCCGGGCGCCGGTCTCCAGGTCGATTTGCAGGGTGCAACAACCGTCCAACGCTGCCACGGCGGCGACCGCCTCCGGCGCCAAAACCGCGCGCCCAAGGCCGGTATGCAACACGATGCCGGTCCCGTTGACGGCGCGCGACAGGCCCGCCGCGGCCTCCGCGGCCAGCAGCGCCAGCGCCTCCGCGGCGACTTCCTCGACGCCGGGAACCACCGCCGGCAGGGCGGCGCGCAGGCGCGCCAAGACGGCCCGCGCGGCATCCGCGCGCCGAGCCGGCGCATAGCTCGACGCCTCCGGCCTCGCTTCCATCGCGCGCAAGACACGATCCACCGCCGGCAACAGCGCCCGCGCATCCGTCCCCGCGCTCATCGCTTCCTCCCCCCTCCCACCAGAGTCCAGAACGACCACGACAGCCCGCTGGTGTGGCAGTTTCGGGTGCAATTCAGGCACAGGATGCACTCCGAAGACGCCGTCAGCGTGACGCCTCCCGCCTTATTCTCCATCTCGGCGATGTCTACGTCCATCGGGCATCCGGCCAGGCACAGCTCGCACGACGAGCAGGTGTCCTGGTTGTAGTGGAGGCTGTAGCCCGAGAAGCGGTTGCAGAGCGCCAGAAACGCGCCGATGGGACAGAGCGTCTTGCAGAAGCTGCGCATGGCGACCACGCCGAAGAGAAGTATCAGAATCAGCGCCAGGGTGCGCGCCCAACTGCGCAGAAACGCTGCCCAGTCGCCGGACGCCACGACCGCCGGCAGCATCGACTCCAGCGTCCCCACCGGACACAGCGAGCAGAAAAACGCGCGGTTGGAGAGTCCGATGAAAAACGGCACGAGGATCA
Organism: bacterium; assembly: GCA_015075175.1. Classification (GTDB taxonomy): domain Bacteria; phylum Hinthialibacterota; class Hinthialibacteria; order H5-UNCL2; family H5-UNCL2; genus H5-UNCL2. The sequence continues at coordinate 1,203,306 of JABTUV010000001.1, read as the reverse complement.
CGCTCGTCAAGAGGACGCCGTACTTGAGGTAGCGCGTCCACCTGGGCAGCCTCCACTTGGGCGAGGGAATCTTGTGGAGATAATCCTGCACGAGGCCGAAGGGACAGACCCAACCGCACACGATGCGCCCGAAGAGCGCGCCCCAGACGAGCATCGTGCCCAGAACGTAGAGCGGGAACACGTGCCAGGAGATGAGATGTCCGGCCACGCCGATGGGACAGGCGAACACGGCCCAGGGGCAGGAATGGCAGTTGAGCACGGGCGCGCAGACCTGAGTCCAGAGACCCAACAGCGGCAGGTTCAAGAGGACCAGCGAGCCCCACTGCCAGACGCGGCGGCGGCGCAGCAGGTTGAAGACAAGCCGCACGGGTCGCAGCAGCCCGGATTTCATGCCGGACCAACCGGGACGACTGCGACTCGTGGGACGACAGGAGCCGCGCCCTGCGGCCCATGAATTATTCGGTTCAGGTGGGACATGCCGGCCGCTCCGGGGGGGCATCGCGGTCGTACGTCGTCACCAGCCGACCGGTCGAGGATGAACGCAGCACGCCTGCAAACGTGCCGTCCCAGGTCACCCGGATTTCCGACACTTCCTGATAGAAAGCGAACTCATCTTCCGGCAGGTCTTCGTCGTAAACGGGAAACGCGCGCGTGCTGGAGGCGGCGATCATGCCGGCGCCCAAAAGGGTCATCAGGCAGCCGAGGAGGATTCGTTTTCTCACGTCACCCGCACTCCGTGAGGCAGTTACAGATCAACCGGGCGAAGCCTAGCATGGAGGACCGTTGTTGACAATCAAACATGAAGTCGGCGTGAGACCCTCATGTTTGAGCTTGGGACTCATGCGCGCATTGCCCCATCCCGCAGTTGCGCAGCGTGCTGCGCGCGGCAGCAAGCTGCCGCACTCCATATAGCCCCCCCTTAACAAGGGGGGGTGGGGGGACTCTGCCGGCCCACGTTGACATATTGGCGGAGGTAAATGGGAGTCGAACCCACCCGTCACGCGCGGCGCGACGCAGACGGCTTTGAAGGCCGCGAGGACCACCGGGCCCCGATTACCTCCGCTGGCTCGTAGGGTGGGTTTTACCCACCGTCTGGAGTTGGTGGGTAGGACCCACCCTACGCGGCGCAGCACGCTGCGCAACTACGAGGCGCCGCGGAGTACAGGCTTTAGCCTGCTCCCCGCCGTCAGCGCACCGGCAGCAAGCAGCCGCATTCGACATCGCGCGGCGCAGCACGCTGCGCAACTACGGTCTTACAGCGCCAACAAGTCGCTCCGTTTCAGAATGCTCGTCTCCCGCGCGTCGATCTTGAACGGCTCGGCGGTCAGATTCACCTTGATGCGATATTCACGATCGGGGTTTTCAGGTACTCGCCATGAGTACGAACAGGTGAAGCCTCAGCCGAATTGGAACGCGCCGGCGTCGATCTTTTTGCCCCTCGAGTCGGCCACGACAAAGGTCGGAGCCGCCGGACGCCGGCCGTTCAGGTACAGGCCGGTCAGCACTTCGCCGCCCTTGCCGACCAGCGACAGGCTCAGTTGCGCGTAGTCGCCCGGTGGTGCGTCCTTGGGGGCGCTTCCCGGCGCGGCGTGCACAACCGTCTTGTACGGACCGCCGTAGGGCAACGTGGTCGTCCTGCCCCTCTCCACCTTGACGGGCGGCGATTCACGAGTACCCACAGCCGAAACGCGCGTATAGTTGCGCGTGCCGGCGACCGGCACGGTCGCCCCGCCCGCCGCCTCTTGCGTGGCCATGTCCAGCGTGTATTGGTAGAGTTTCCACTCGCCGGCGGGGACTTCCACGGCCTCACCTTCAACTGCGACCAGGTTGACAAAACCCAGCTCGCTGAAGAGCACGCCGGAAAACGATTTGCCCGGACACCGGACCCGGCCGGTCGCCACGCGGCTGGGCGCCAGCGTAACGGCTTCGCCGGAGGGTGAGACGGACAGGTCATAGAGCGTCTCACCGACTCTGTAGAGCGGCGTGACGTGGAGACCGTCGCGCAAGCCCAAAAGCGTCGTGCGCATCGCAGCCAGGGAGTCCTCCTCGGCCACCACCAGGGCGTCGCCGAAGACGGGCCGTACGCGCCCCGCCGCATCCGCCCCCATCGCCTGGAATACCAGCGGATCGTTGAATGCGCCGTTGCCGTTGGAGTCCACGAGCACGACCATCATCCGCCTGCCGCCCAGCTCGACTTGCCCCTTGCGATAGCCGCCGGGGCGGAAGGTCACGCCGCCGCTGCGCAGCTGCGCGTCATCGCCGGACGTGAAGGTGGCGTACACGTAAGGCCACACGCGATAGTCCAGCGTCTTCCCCCCCGATCTCACCTGCATGTCCAAGGGGGGAAAGTTGGCGCTGGTGTAGTTGTACGCCGGGGAGGGCACGAAGCGCGCGGGGGCGGCCGTTGTCGGCGCGACGCGCGCGCCCGTTGTCACCGGCCGCGCCAGCGGGCCGCTGACACCGCGCCGCACGGGTATCGCCTCCAGCGGCGTCTCGTCCGACAGGTCCCCGTCCCCGTTCCGGTCGAAATACAATCGATGGAAACCGGACTCGGCTAGATCGGTCGAGTCGAAGATGTACCCGAACGCGCTCTCGCCGATCTTTAGCACCCCGCGCAGCGGTTGGGCGCAGATGAGGCCGGCCGGTTCCTTCCGGACCACTTGCGAGTAAGCCGGATCGACGGCGATCTTTCCCTCCTCCACTGTGAGGGGCATGGCCTGGCCGCGGGCCATGCCGGCCGCCAGCCGTTCGACCGCGGTAGCGTCGCCAGCCCGCAAGAGCGCCGGCGACTGCTCGAACTTCACCAGCTCCAGCGCGATAGTCACCGCTCCCGCCGGCCCCGCCAGCATCCACCCGACCACCAACCCAACCAGAATACGTCCAATGCACGTCATAGATCTTAACCTCCGATCGCGGTTCCGGAAGGACCGCAAGAATAATAATTATTAGTTGATGGAATGTCAAATAGTACTTCGCTGAAAACAGATTTCCGGATGGCAGAAACAAAAATAAGTGCTTGAAAATCAGTCAGTTGAATGATATCTGATTGGGCGTAGGCTCGCCGTGAGCCGCAAGAACCTGCAACTCACCTAAAACGAGCCGGAAAGGCCAGAACATGCGCCAAAACCACGGTCGTGGACACTCCCATCCCCTAGACGCCACGGATCGAAAAATGGTTCACAAATTCTTCACCAACTCCAATAGCATTCCGGAGCGTCGCTGTCCATTGTTTCGTGCGTTCCACGATTCAACCACTGCTTGCGGCGATTCAACTACATCGTGTTTGCGGAAAGGCATGGAGGCGGGCAAGATGCGCTCCCGAACCGGAGAACCCGGCGGAAACTAACGGGGCAGGAGATCATCCACATGAGTCTGTCGCAACTCGCACTCAGCATTGTGGAGTCCCCGACTCTCAAGCTCAACGAGACCGCCCGACTGTTGCGCGAGAAGGGCGAGTCGGTCGTCCATCTGGGAGGCGGGGAACCCAAGAACAAGGCGCCGCTGCAGGCCATCCTGGCGGCATCGGCCAAGTTGACCACGGGAGACGTCAAGTATTCGCCCTCGGACGGTTCACCCGCGCTCAAGAAAGAGATCATCCGTTACACGGAGGAGTTCTACGGGCGGCGGGTCGCGCCGGAGAACGTGATCGTCTCCGCGGGCGCCAAGCAGGCCATCTATAATTTCCTTTTCGCCGCCCTCAACCCTCAGGACGAAGTCATCATCCTGGCCCCCTACTGGGTCAGCTATCCGGAGATGGTCAAGATGGTCCATGCCGTCCCCGTGGTCGTCACGCCCGAGGACGGCGGCTTCATCCCCCGCATGGAGGAGATTGAGCGGGCGGTCAGCTCTTACACCCGCATGATCATCGTCAACAGCCCCAACAATCCCTCGGGGGCCGTCTATCCCAAGGAGCTGATCGCCTCGCTCGTCGAGTTCTGCGAGCGCAAGGGCATCTTTCTCCTTATGGACGACATCTACCACCGGCTGGTGTTCAACGGCAAGGTGGCGCCCAACGCCTACGAGTTCACCGACCGGGACATCGAGTCCACCCACGTGATCGTGGTCAACGGCATCTCCAAGCTGTACGGGATGACGGGTTTCCGCATCGGCTGGGCGATCGCGCCGAGAAAGATCGTCCAGGTGATGACCAACATCCAGGCGCAGACCACATCATGCAACTCGCCGGTGCTGGAGGCGGCGGCCGTGGGAGCCTTGTCGGGCCTGCAAAGCACGGTGCAGGCCCTGCGCGCCACCATCGAGAACAACCGCAACGTGATGATGACCGAATTGGCCTCGTTCACCGGCGTGCGTGTCACGCCGCCCGACGGGACCTTCTACTGCCTGCCGGATTTTTCGGCCTACAAGAAGAGCTCGTTGGAACTGTCCAACTTTCTCCTTTCCAAGGCGCTGGTGGTGACGGTACCCGGGCGCGAGTTCGGCATGGAGGGCCACCTGCGGCTCAGCTACACGGGCAGCATCAAGGACATCACCGAAGGCATCGCGCGCATCAAGTGGGCGCTGGATCCCAATTCGCCCAATGAAATCTTCATCGGCGACAAGAAAATGGTGAGGGACTGGCTATGAACAATCTGCTCAACATCTCGACTCCCGCGCAAGCTCAGGCCCGGGCCTTGGCGGCCGATTTCGGGCTGGATTCTCTGGGGCTTACCAACCTGCGGCAGGTCTACTGGAACCTGCCCAGCGAGTCGCTCTACGAGGAGATCGTCTTTCGCAACGAGGGCCGGGTGGTGCGCAACGGCCCCATCCTCGTTTACACCGGCAAGCACACCGGCCGCTCGGCCTCCGACAAGTTCGTCACCCAGAATGCCGAGTCGGAGGGCAACATCTGGTGGGGGCAGTACAACCGCCCCTACAACCCCGACAAATTCAACGACCTCGTCAACCGCCTGCAGGGGTTCCTGCAGGGGCGGGACGTGTTCGTACAGGACTGCTGGGCCGGGGCCGACCCCAATTACCGGCTGCCCGTGCGCATCGTCACCGAGCTGGCCTGGCACAGCCTGTTCGCCCGCAACATGTTTCTCCTACCCAGGACCCGCGAGGAGTATTGCAACCACGTGCCCGACTTCACCGTTCTGTGCGTACCCAGCTTCAAGGGGCTTCCCCAGGTGGACAGCACGGGGAGCGAGACCCTCATCGTCATCAATTTCGAGCAGAAGTTGTGCGTCATCGGCAACACGGCCTACGCGGGCGAAATCAAGAAGTCGATCTTCACCATTCTCAACTACCTGCTCCCCCTGGAAGGGGTGATGCCCATGCACTGCTCGGCCAACGTGGGGGACGACGGCGACACGGCGCTCTTCTTCGGGCTTTCGGGCACGGGCAAAACCACGCTGTCCGCGGACCCCACGCGCGGCCTGGTGGGCGACGACGAGCACGGCTGGAGCGACGACGGCGTCTTCAACTTCGAGGGCGGCTGCTACGCCAAGGTGATCAATCTCTCCCCCACCGCCGAGCCGCAGATTTACGCCTGCACCCAGCGCTTCGGAACCATCCTGGAGAACGTCGTCTATGATCCGGTCACGCGGCTGATCGACCTGGACGACAGCCGCATCGCCGAAAACACGCGCGCCTCCTATCCGCTGGAGTTCATCGGCAACGCCGTTCCCGAGAAGCGCGCGGGCCATCCGAGGAACATCGTGTTCCTGACCTGCGACGCCACCGGCGTCATGCCGCCCATCGTCAAGCTGACGCCCGAGCAGGCGCTGTATCAGTTCATCTCCGGCTACACTTCCAAGCTGGCGGGAACCGAAGTCGGCCTGGGGACCGAGCCGGAGATCACGTTCTCGACCTGTTTCGGCGCGCCCTTCATGGTCCATCCGCCGGGATTCTACGCCGACCTGCTGCAGAAGAAGATCAAGCGTTACGGCGTGAACTGCTGGCTGGTCAATACCGGCTGGGTGGGCGGCGCGTTCGGCGTCGGCAAGCGCATCAGCATCCAGTACACGCGCGCGCTGCTCAACGACGCGCTCAACGGCAAGCTGCTCGGCGTGCCGTACAAGACCGACCCGGTTTTCGGCTACCAGGTGCCGCAGAGTTGCCCGGGCGTGCCCGACAGCATTCTCAATCCCGCCGGTTCCTGGCCGAGCCAGGAAAAATACATGGACAAATACAAGCGGTTGGCGCGGAGGTTCGGAGAACTTCAAGAAAGTTCGAGACCGGCTGTCCGGCGGAGATCATCGCCGCCGGCCCCGCCTGTAGGGTGCGCACCGCGCACCGCGCACCGCGCACCGCGCACCGCGCGCACCGTGCACTGCGCACCGCGCACTGCGCACCGCGCACCGACGGCTCCTGGCCACCGCGCACCGACGGCTCCGGCGAACGACACCCAAAGGCGCCCACGCGCCCCTTTTTCTTCGAGCCTCAAATCCTATCGGTCCCATACCGCCATAGTCCCTGCTCTCCTGCGCCCGTGTCGGCAGATGCCGACACGACCGGCGACGGACGTCGCCGCTACGGACGCCGCGTCGCCGCCACGGATGACTCTCCCCTTGATTGAGACCGTTTTTCCGGGCATAATGACGCCAGAAGCAAGGGAGGATGCACCGCCCCACGATGAACCCAATCGACACCTCGAAGGCGCTCGGCGGCGCTCGCTCCACCCTGCGGCCCGCTGCCGGTGCGGCGCAGCCTGGCCATCCGCCGCATGGTGCGCGAAACCCACGTGCGCGCCGACGACCTCATCTACCCCGTCTTCGTCACCCATGAACGCGACGCCCGGCGGGAGATCGCCTCGATGCCGGGTGTGTACCAGTACGGCGTAGAGCGCGTGGCGCAAGCGGCCGAGGCCGTCGCGGCGGCGGGCGTGCCCGCGCTCCTGCTGTTCGGGCTGCCTCCCCGCAAGGACGCCGTAGGCTCGGGCGCCTTTGATGAACACGGCGTGGTGCAGGAGGCGGTCCGCGCCGTCAAGCGCGCCGTCCCCGAACTCGTCGTCATCACCGACGTTTGTCTGTGCGAGTACACTTCGCACGGCCATTGCGGCATCCTGGCGGGCGAGACGGTGGACAACGACGCCACCCTGCCCATATTGGCGCGCACGGCGGTTTCCCAGGCCGCCGCGGGCGCGGGACATCGTCGCCCCTCCGCGATGGACGGCGCGTCGTCAGGCCATCCGCGAGGCGCTGGACGAGGAGGGCTTCCCCGACGTGGCGATTCTCTCCTACGCCGCCAAGTACGCCTCGGCGTTTTACGGTCCCTTCCGTGAGGCCGCCGACAGCGCCCCTGCCTTCGGCGATCGCAAAAGCTATCAGATGGACCCGGCCAACCTGCGCGAGGCCATGCGCGAAATCGAACTCGACCTGACCGAAGGCGCCGACATGGTCATGGTCAAACCCGGCCTGGCCTATCTGGACGTGCTGCGCGAAGCCCGCAATCGCTTTGACGCGCCGCTGGCCGCCTACAACGTCTCCGGCGAGTACGCCATGGTCAAAGCTGCGGCCCGCGCCGGTTGGCTGGACGAACGTCGCAGCGTGCTGGAGATTATGACCGCCTTCAAGCGCGCCGGCGCCGATTTGATTCTGACTTATCACGCGCTGGAGGTCGCGGCCTGGCTGCGCGAGGAAAACTGACGCCGCGCGAGTACGAAGACGATGTAATCGTACTCATGCTCGTAACCGTAATCGATTACGACGTAATCTCGCTCGTGCTCGTACTCGATTACGAGCAAGAGCAAGATTAAGATTAAGATTAAGATCAAGATTAAGATCAAGATCAAGATCAAGATTAAGATCAAGATCAAGATTAAGATTAAGATTAAGATTAAGATTATAAGAAAGACCGGCGACATGGAACGGCTTATCCACTTCATCGAGATTCTCCTGCCGCTCGGCTATCTTGTCGGAGTCAACCTCTACGGCGTGGCCTTTGTCAATCCCGGCCACGTATTGGCGCAGCCGGCCCGGCCCGCGCTGGAAATCACCCTGCTCTTGCACCTCGCCTATCTCGTCATCGTGGCGGCGCATTTTCAGCGCATCCCCATGGTCTCCATCTTTGAAGTACTGTCGTGCCTGGCCTTCGCGGTCGCCGCCGTCTATCTCTACCTGGAGCGCCGCGTGGCGGAGAAGTCCGTCGGCCTCTTTATTCTCGCCCTCGCCTTTCTCTTTCAACTGCTCTCCTCCGGTTTCGTGGAGCATCCGAAGGCCACGCCACCGCTCCTCGCCGGCTACGCGGTCGCGCTGCACGTCGCGTCCGTGCTGGTCAGCTACGCCGCCTTTACCGTGTCCGCCGTGTTCGCTCTCATGTATCTCATGCTGTATCACGAAATCCGGCAGCATCGCTTCGGACTCATCTACAGCCGCATGCCCAGCCTGGACGTGATGGCCTCCTTCTGCGCGCACGGCGCCCAGGTGGGTTTCGTGTTTCTGTCCCTGGCCATGGTGGCCGGCTCGTTCCGCGCCCACGCCGAGCTCGATTACGCCTGGTATCACGATCCCAAGGTGTTGTCCGTCATCCTGATCTGGCTGGTGTACGGCGCATTGGTGTCGCAGATACTCGCGGGCAAGTGGAAGGGGCGGCGCATCGCCTATTTATCGCTGGCGGGCTACGGCATCACGATCGCCTCCATGCTCACCATCAACTTCGTCTCGCAGTTTCACGGGTTTCAGTAAATGGCAGACGCGCCCGAGCCGTCCACCCTGCCTCTCTGGGAATGAACCACAACACCGCCCGCTGGAAGTGCGGGAACGCCTGGCCCTCACCAGAACCGGAAATCCGCCAGCTGCTCGAGTACGGGCGCGCCCAGCACGTGGTCGAATCGGCGGCGGTGCTTTCGACCTGCAACCGGACGGAAATCTGCGCCGTCACGGACGAGCTTTCCGCCGGCCCGGACCCGCTGCTGGGAATGCTCGCACCTGCGCGCGGCGGACGTGCGGCAGGTGCCGCCGGCCCACTGGTACCCGCACTGCAACCGGGCGGCGGTGCGCCATCTCTTCCGCGTCTCCGCCGGACTGGATTCCATGATGGTGGGCGAGCCGCAGATTCTGGGTCAACTCAAGGACGCCTACCGCATCTACTGCGAGTCCGGCGAGGGTCATCCGGTCTTTCACAAGCTGTTTCAGATCGCCTTTCGTTGCGGCAAGCGCGTGCGCACCGAGACCGGGCTGGGACAGGGCGAAATCTCTGTCGCCTCCGCGGCGGTGAACCTGGCGCTGAAAATCTTCGGCTGCCTCTCCGACAACACGGCCTTTCTCGTGGGCGCGGGAGACGGGGAACTGGTGGCGCGCTACCTGGTGGACCGCAAGATCCGCCGGCTCCTGATCGCCAATCGCACCGAGGAGCGCGCCGCCGTCCTGGCGCAGAAACTCTCCGGCGCCGTCGTGCCCTGGGACTCGCTCCACTCCGCCTTGGCCGAGGCCGACGTGGTCCTCTTGCACCGAGGCTCCACCTACCTGCTGACCGCAAGTCGCCGTCGCCTCATGTCGGCCTGCTCCGGCCGCATCCTCTTTCTCATCGACCTGTCCGTCCTGAGAAACTGTGATCCCAACTGCGCCCGGCACGATAACGTCTTTCTTTACAATCCCGATGATCTGCAAGTTGGCCGACCTCAACCTGGACCGCCGCCGCGACGAGATCGAGAAGGCCGAGGGCATCGTCGAGGAGATGGTCGGCGAGTACTTGCAGGAGCGCGCTCGCTGCAAGTGGACGGCCTGATCGCCGGCATCATGAAAAAAGCCGAAGAAATCCGCAGCCGCGAGGTGGAAAAACACCGCCGGCGCTTCGAGGACGAGCACTGGAAGGACCTGGACGCGCTGACCCGCGGGATCGTGCGCAAGATTCTGGCCGACCCCATGACCAGCCTGCGCGCCTGGCACGGCGAGGACGGCGCCGACCCCTTGCGCATCGAGGCGGTCAAGGAACTTTTTCATCTCGGCGCGAATGCGGAAGGCGATGACGAGACTTAGACTGGGAACCCGCGGCAGTCCGCTTGCCCTCTGGCAGGCCCATCACGTGCGCGACCGGCTGGCCGCGCTTCATCCAGCGCTGGAGATCGAGATCGTCGAAATCACCACGACCGGCGACCGCAATCTCTCCCAGCCGCTGCCCGAGATCGGCGCCGAAGGGCTCTTCACCAAGGAAGTCGAGGAGGCGCTCTTGGACGGCCGCATCGACGCGGCCGTGCACAGCTGCAAGGACGTTCCCACCCAGCTGCCGGCGGGCTTGGCGCTGGCCGCCATTCTGGAGCGGGTTCACGGCGGCGACGTCCTGATCTCGAAGGCGCGCGCCACGCTGGCCGAGCTGCCGTCCGCTTCCGTCCTGGCCACCGGCAGCTTGCGCCGCCGGGCGCAACTGCTCCACTATCGCCCCGACCTGTCGATCGTGAATCTGCGCGGCAATCTCAACACGCGCTTTCGCAAGTTCCATGCGAGCGACTGGGCGGGCATGATTCTGGCGGAGGCAGGGGTGGTCCGACTGGCCATGCAACACGAAATCACCGAGCGCATTTCCACCGACGTGCTCCTGCCGGCGGTGGGACAAGGCGCGCTGGCGCGGGAGGCGCGCGCGGACGACGGCGGGACGCGGCGGCTGGTTGCGCCCCTCCAGCACGCGGAGACGGCGGACGCGGTCGCCGCCGAGCGCGCCTTTCTCCATCATCTGCGCGGCGGCTGCCAGGTCCCCGTGGGCGCCCTGGCCACGGTCGCGGGAGAACGTCTGCGACTGCAAGGCGTGATCGCCTCTCTGGACGGAAAGTCGCTCTGTCGAGGCGCCCTGGAGGGCGCGCGCACCCAGGCGCAACAGGTCGGCGTGGCGCTGGCCGAGCAACTCCTGGCCCGCGGCGCACGCGCCATTCTCGACGCCATTCGCGCCGTCTGACACAGTGGCACGGGCATCCTGCCCGTGCTGCATGGGCAAGATGCCCATGCCACAATGGGACGCTCATCAAGTCCTAACATGAAGATTTTACCTTTGACCGGTCGTCGCATTCTGGTCGCCCGCCCCAAAAAGCAGGCGGGGGGACTCGCCCAAGCTTTGTCCGCGCTCGGCGCCGAGGTGCTGCATCTGCCTTTGATCGACATCCGCCCGCCGGAAGACTGGAGTCCCGTGGACGCGGCGCTGGCGCGACTGCCCGAGTTCGACTGGATTCTCTTCACCAGCGCCAACGGCGTCGCGGGACTTCTGGACCGCATGAGCGAGCTGGGAAGACCACCCAGCGAGATCACGGCCCGCGTCGCAGCCGTCGGCGAGGCCACGGCCGAAGCGGCTCACGCGCACGGCCTTGCGGTCCACCTGGTAGCCGGGAAGGCGGTCGCCGAAGGACTGGTCGAAGCTCTGGCGACGACTGCGAATCTGGAGAACACCCGCATGCTCTGGCCGCGCGGCGACCGCGGCCGCGACACGCTCAGGCTGGAACTGGAGCGGCGCGGCGCGCACGTCCTGCCGGTCGTGGTCTATCGCACACTGGCCGCCGAGGTCGATGCGGAGGGGCTGCGGGCAATAATCCGGGCGGGCGCCGTCCACTGGATTGCTTTGACATCGCCTTCCGCGGCGCATAGCCTGTACGCGCTCCTGGGGGAGCTGGTGGAAAGCGACGCCTGGCAAAGGGTGCGCCTGGCGTCGATCGGCCCGGTGACCAGCCGGGCCCTCCTGGAGCTGGGCCGCCCGGCCGACGTCGAAGGCCCGTCGCCGTCCGCCGACGCGCTGGCGGCGGCCATCGCCGATTTTGAACTCCAACAACGAGGCCAGCATCCATGAGCCGTTACGTCAAAAGCGAGCAACTCCTGAGGCGCGCCCTGCGCAGCATTCCGGGGGGCGTCAACTCGCCCGTCCGCGCCTTCCGCGGCGTCGGAGGCACGCCCCTCTTTATCAAGAAAGCCGCCGGCAGCCGTATCTGGGACGTGGACGGCCACGAGTACATCGACTACGTCGGCTCCTGGGGCCCCATGATCCTGGGCCATGCCCATCCCGAGGTCATCTCGACCCTGCAGCGAGTCTCCACGGACGGAACCAGTTTCGGCGCACCTACCGAGCTGGAGGTCCGCCTGGCCGAGATGGTCAAGCGCATGGTTCCGGGACTTGAAATGGTGCGCATGGTCAACTCGGGAACCGAGGCGACCATGTCCGCCATCCGCCTGGCGCGCGGCATCACGGGGCGCGACAAGATCATCAAGTTCGAGGGCTGCTACCACGGCCACGGCGACTCGTTCCTGATCGCCGCCGGCTCGGGGGCCACCACCCTGGGCGTGCCCGACAGCCCCGGCGTGCCCGCCTCCATCGCCTTCAACACGCTTTGCGCGCGCTACAACGATCTGGAATCGGTCGTCGAGCAACTGGAGATGCATCCCAAGGAGGTCGCCGCCGTCATCGTCGAGCCGGTGGCCGGCAACATGGGCGTGGTCCCACCGCAGCCGGGTTTCCTCGCGGGGTTGCGGGAAATCTGCGACAAACACAAGATGCTGCTGATTTTCGATGAAGTGATGACCGGGTTTCGAGTGGCGCCGGGCGGAGCGCAAGAGCTTTACAGCGTGCGGCCCGATCTCTCGACCTTCGGCAAGATCATCGGCGGCGGTATGCCGGTGGGAGCCTTCGGCGGCCGGCGCAAGTACATGCAGCATCTCTCCCCCGCCGGGCCGGTCTATCAGGCCGGCACGCTCTCCGGCAATCCGCTGGCCATGGCGGCGGGCCTGGAGACGCTCAAGCGGCTTGCCCAGCCCGGCGTCTACGAGACACTGGAGCGCAGGGGCAAGCGCCTGGAGGACGGTCTGCGCGCCGTCGCAAAAGAGAAGAAAACCGCCGTCACGCTGACGCGCGTCGGCTCCATGATCTGCCTCTTCTTCAACAAGGGTCCCGTGCGCAACTATGACGATGCCAAGAGGTCGGACACCCGGCGCTACGCCGCCTTCTTCCACGCCATGCTGGAGCGCGGCATCTATCTGGCGCCGTCGCAATTCGAGGCCGCCTTCATTTCCCTGGCGCACACGGACGAGGACATCGACCGAACCATCGCGGCCGCACGCGAATCGTTGTGAGAAGAGAACCGCCGGAGGAACCGTCACCCATTTCCGCCGCCGGCCCTCGCATCAAAGCCACATCCTCTTGCGGAAATGGGCGGCTGTCCTTCCACCCCATCGCCCCCCCGACCCCCCCTCGTTAAGGGGGGAGCCGATGGCCGCGCCGCTTTCGCTTGATTTTCCCTTCCCCTGGGTTAACTTGAACCGGCGGAGGCGAAGCGATGCTGCATGTATATACCGGCGACGGCAAGGGCAAGACGACCGCGGCCCTGGGGCTGGCCGTGCGGGCCGCGGCGGCCGGCCTGCCCGTCGCCATCATCTATTTCGACAAGGGTTTCGACGGCGAAAACGAGCACTACAGCGAACGCAAGCTGCTGCGAGCGCTGCCGGGCGTCACGCTCTTTCCCACCGGCTGCGAGCGCATCATGCAGAACGGCCGTTTCCGCTTCGGCGTGCGCCCCGAGGACCGCGCCGAGGCCGTGCGCGCGCTGACGTTGTGCGAGGACGTCCTGCGCTCGCGCCGATACCGCCTCGTCGTCATCGACGAAATCTGCTCCGCCCTCACCTACAAACTGATTCAGCTTGATGAACTCATGCGCATCGTGGAAGTCTATCGTGAAGTCGGCGGCGACGTGGAATTGGTCATGACGGGACGCGGCGCTCCGCAGGAACTGATTCAGGCCGCCGACCTTGTGACCGAGATGAAGCAGGTCAAGCACTACTATGAAACCGGCGTCATGGCGCGCGAAGGCATCGATTATTAGCGGGCTTCTCCTGCCGCTCCTATCGGGATGCGGTCGCGGCAGGGAGGTGCTGGAGCTTCCGCCCGACCCGACCGAAGCGGTGTGGATCGTGGCCAGCGGAGGCACGGCCGGACTCCTGGAGAGCTGCAACTGCGTCTCGGACCGGCGCGGCGGTCTGCCCCAGCGCGCCGAAATCCTGCGGCAGATGCGGCAGAAGCGAGCCGCCCTCCTGCTCCTGGACCTTGGCGGCAACTGCCCGGGAACCGATCTCGCCCAGAAGGCCGCCGCCGACCTGGGCTTCCGCGCCATGCAACAGATGGCCTATGACACCGTTCTCGTGGGCATGGACGACCTCATGCTGGGACTGCCCAGCCTCGTCTCCGCCTCCGACCGTTCTTCCCCTCCCTTCGTCATCGCCAACCTGCGTCGCACCTGGGGAAACTTCGGCCCCTTCTGGGAGACCCGCCGCATCGTGGAGCGCGGCGGCCTCTGGTTCGGGATTACCGGCGCGGCGCGCTCGCCCATCTCCGACCTCAGCCTGCCCTTCGCGCTGGACGATCCGGTCGCGGCCATCACGCGCGAAGTGGAAGCCCTGCGTCCAGAAGTCGACGTGGTCGTCGTCCTCTCCGACGCGCTGGCGCCCGACGATAACGAAGAGCTGGCCGCCATCCCCGGCGTCGACCTGATCGTGGCACGGCGCGAAGCCATCCTGCCGCCCTCCGAACGCAAGACCACCGTTCCCCTGGTCGGCTACGACTCCGAAGGCAAGAGCCTGGGACGCATCGGCGTGGAAAAAGTCGAGGGGCGCCTGCGCTTCGGCGCCCCGCAGCTCTTTCCCGTCTCTTCGGAAGGTCCCGAAGTCGCCGAAATCCGCCTCCTGGTCGATGAATACCACGAGAGCGCGCTGGCCGACCCGAAATACGCCGCCACCGCGCGGGGGTTCCTGCTCTCCCAGCCGCAGGAAAAAGACAAGGAGAATCCCTACCTGGGTCACGAGGCCTGCATCCCCTGCCACACGGCGGAATACCAGCAGTGGAAGGCCACCCCCCACGCGCGCGCCTACGCCACGCTGGTACAAAACCGCGTGCAATATCAATCCAACTGCGTGGTCTGCCATGTGACCGGCTTCGGGCGCGTCGACGGCTTCCACGTCAAGCTGCCGGGCGATCCCTTGGCCGGCGTGCAATGCGAAGCCTGCCACGGACCGGGCGGCAATCACACCATCAACCCGACCAAGGAAAACATCCGGTTGTCCGACCGCGCGCTGTGCGAGGTCTGCCACGTCGAGAGTCAAAGCCCGAAGTTCAAAGACCACTTCGAGGAGTACTGGCGCAAGGCCGTGCACGCGTCCGATGCCGGCCCTCCCGTCGCCGCCGGGCGCTCCTAGTGCAGTCTCTAGAAAAGTGGTTGCGAGGAAGGAAAGACCGAGTCCTCCAGTAGCGGCGCGCCGGGATGCACGCGTCATCCGCGCTTAAGCTACGCGCCGCGTATCGAGAGGACGGCTTGATCGCGACGACTTTCCTTGAAAGGGCACTCGCTCTCTGCGGAGACCCAAAGTCGCTTATAAGCTCTTTTAATTCAGTAACTTATGGGCCTCAGAGCGACTTGCGCGCCGCGACGTAGTCAGAGCCTCGATGAAGTAAAGTTGACACGGCGCAAGGATTGCGCCATAATCCTTAGTGAAATGAAACGAATTGTACGCAAGATACTCGACCTCCTCTTCCCCAAGCCGGTTCCCGCGCCGGTTCCGGTGAAGTCCGACCGCTGGCGCGGCTAGCGCCGATATACCTCCTCGCTCCAAAATCCAGTACTCTGTGTCATTCCACTCGGGTCGCGCGCGTTTTTTTAGAGGGAAAAGGACCCTCACGGTAACAGCATGATCAGCCTGAAGCAGTTCCTCAAGTTGGCTTCGTCCGGACGGGCCATCCCGCTGGTCGAGCAGGTGCGCGGGCACTACTGGCCGCTGGACCTGTTCAGCCGCATCTCCGACTACGGGCGCGCGAAGCATTGCGTGCTCCTGGAGTCGGCGGAGGTCGTCAGGAAATACGGCGAGCACAGCCTCGCCGCGGTCGATCCCTGCCTTTACGTCTGCGGGCGCGGCCAATCCTTCAAGATCACCGCGTTGAACGCGCGCGGCCGGAGGCTTCTACCCATGCTGCGAGAAGCGCGCTGCGATGAACTGTCGCTTCCCGGAACGCGCTGGCGGGCCGGCTCGTGCCCGCGCGCAGGAACGTGTCCGAGGAGGAGCGGCTGCACCTGCCCAATCATGCCGACATTTTGCGCGCCGTCGCCTTCTTCGCCCGCCCCGCGGAGGAACCGGTCGGCTCTATGGCGGCCTCTTCGGCATGTTGGCTTATGACTTCATCGACCAGTTCGAGGACCTGCCGCCCAACGCCGGCGACCTGTCCCATGATCCCGACTACGAAGCCTACCTCGTGGATCGGCTCTTTCATTACGACCATCGCCGCCGGGTCCTGCGGGCGATTGCCACGGTGTGGACGGACGGAGCCGACCCCAAGGCGTTGTACCGCGAGGCCGAAGAAGACCTGGCGGCGCTCCTGGCGCGCCTTGCCCATCCGCCCCGGGCGCGCCCGCCCCGGCGCGTCTCGGGAAAACTTGAGGTCGCCTCCGACACGTCGCGCGATGAGTACATGGCCATCGTCGAACGCCTCAAGGAGCACATCCTCGCCGGCGACGTGTTCCAGGCCGTGCCCTCGCGCACGTTGCAAATCAGGTACGGCTGCGAACCCTTCGAAATCTACAGACAACTGCGCGGGCTTGAACCCCTCGCCCTACATGTTTTACATCCACACGCCGGAGGGCATCCTTCTGGGCGCCAGCCCGGAGCGCTGCCTGGAGTCGAACCGCGCGGGCGCGCCACAGTCTGGTCGAAATCCGCCCCATCGCGGGGACCAAGCCGCGCGGCCTCGTGGAGGAAAAATCGATCCCGACCTGGACAGCCGCTACGCCATCGACAGCGACCGACTTCAAAGAACTTGCCGAACACACCATGCTCGTCGATCTGGCGCGCAACGACGTACCCGCATCGCCGAGCCGGGCAGCCGCGTCGTCACCGACCCGTTTTTCATTGAGAAGTACAGCCACGTCCAGCATCCGTCTCCAGCGTGAAGGGCGCGCTCAAGAAGGGCTGGACCCGCTGCGCCTACCCGCCACGATGAACATGGGAACCCTGACCGGCGCGCCCAAGATCGAGGCGATGAAACTCTGCGCAGGTATAGAGAAGAACCGGCGCGGATACTACGGCGGCGCGGTCTTCAACCTGACGCCGGGCGGCCGCTTCGACTCGGCCATCACCATCCGCTCCCTGCGCATCGTGGGCGATACGGCCTACCTGCGCGTGGGCGCGAGTCGTGCACGACAGCGTGCCCCAATCCGAGTACGACGAAACCGAGCGCAAGGCGGGTTCGTGCCAGCCGCCATCCGCCGCGCCCGCGAGTGAAACATTGCTCCGATACGTGCTATCGTTCCCAAACGTCCCATAGGTCCTCTTGATGTGAAGGCGATCCATCATGCGAGTCCTCCTGATTGACAACACGACTCATTCACCTACAACCTCGTGGACGATTCCGAAACGCGGCGCGGAGGTGGTGGTCTACCGCAACGACGCGGCATGGAGGTGCTGGGCGCGGAGGTCGAGCGCGGCGTCAGCCTGGCGGTGCTGTCGCCCGGACCGGGAGCGCCGGAAAACGCCGGTCTCTGCCCCCGGTTCCTGCGCGAATATGCAGGCAGGCTGCCATTTTCGGCGTCTGCCTGGGCCTGCAATGCGTGGTGCAATTCGTCGGGGCGTGGTGCGACGCGCGCCGTCCGTCGTCCACGGCAAGTCCAGCATCGTGCATCACGACGGCCGCGGCATCTTCGAGAGGCCTGGAGAATCCCCTGCGCGTGGGCCGCTACCACTCGCTGGTGGGCTGCGACCTGCCGCCGGAGTTCGCCGTCACCGCGACCGCCGAGGGCCTCGTCATGGCCGCCAGCCACGAGAAGATGCCGCTGGCGGTGTGCAGTTCCACCCCGGAGTCGGTCTTGACGCCCACGGAGGCCGGATGCTGGAGAACCTGTTGCGCAGGTGCGGCGCGGGCGTTAAGCGTGTTATGATCATCGAACTTTGGGCGCAAGCAAGGATCGGCGATGATTCGGCAGGGGAAACCGGAATGGGTAAGACTTACCGGATGCCTCGAAGAAATCAACGGTTGCGGCGAAGTCACCGGCCGCCTGCGCGAGCCGGACGGTGCGTCTTGGCTATGCCGTTTTCCTCGAAGGATATGCCACGCTTGGCGCGGGCATGGATGCGCAGTTCAAGTTTCGGGCCGTCGCGGTGTCGGCGGCGAACCGTAGATCGTCAGTGAGAGCAACTTGAGATAAGAAGACTCGATCGAGGTTCTCCCGCCTCGCAAGGCGGCCGAGAGAATGGAATCTTGGACCACCGTTTGATGAATCACCGTCGCTGGAAGTGTTGGCGCGCGAACAGGGGGTCCGACCGATTAGCGACATCGACGCTCTCAGCGACCTCTGGCCTCGCGACGACGATCCTGATGAACTCTTGGCATTCATTATCGACGATGGCAGATCTTTATAATTAGATGGCATTCTGCTCGATACCTCGGTCGCGAGCCTTTTGCACCCCTCGGAGGAAGCGGCCGTTGCTGCGATCGGTACGCCGACGTGATCGCCGGCAGGACCGCCGCCATGAGCTTTCAAACCGTCGCAGAAATGGCAGTGGGCGGAATACCATGCCTGGAGCGAGCGGGAATGCGGCCGACTTGAGGAATTCCCGGGCCGCTTCGTGGTGATTCGCTATGATCACCCGATATGCCGGCAATGGGCGAGGATAACGGCCGCCAGCATGAAGGAGGGGCGCCGTTTCGAGGTAGGTGATTGCTGGATCGCCGCGACGGCCGTTCCCAAGGGTCTTCCGCTGCTCGCTCGCGACCGCGATTCCCTCGGGCGCGGAGCTGGGGGACTGCGGTTGGTGACGTTCTTGGAAGACGAATAGCCTGAAACATCTTCAGCCAACAAGCGAGACAGGAGACATGCACCAAGACCACGAAGCCGCCTCGCGGCGCGACCATGCCGAGAAGCTGGCCATCGCCGAGCGCGAACGCGCCTACTACGAAGAGCGCATGATGACCTTCGGGCTGTCGCCCATCTCGACTTTCATCGAGCGGGCCCCCGCCGCCAGCTACCGCATGAGGCGCGGCATCACCTACGGCCACAAGGACATGGAGAAGATCGCCGACTGCATCCGCGCGGGCAAACCCTGGGCGGTCCTGTCCGGCATCAACCCCTCCGGCCCTCTGCACTTCGGCCACAAGGCGGTGTTCGACGAAATCCGCTGGCTGCAGACCCAGGGCGCGGACGTCTTCATCCCGCTCTCCGACGATGAATCCTACATCTTCAACAAGGTCGCCACGCGCGGCCAGGCCAGGCGCTTCGCCTACGACACCGTCATCCCCACGCTGATCGCGCTGGGATTCGAGCCGGGCAAGACCTTCATCTTTCTCGACTCGGATTACACCTCCATCTACAACTTCGCCATCCAGCTCTCGACCAAGGTCACCTGGAACAACCTCAAGGGCGTGTTCGGCTTCGAGGTGGGCGCCAACGCGGGCGCGATCTTCTACCAGGGCGCGATCCAATTGGCGCACATTCTTTTCCCCCAGCTGCCCGAGTTCGGCGGCCCGCGCCCCACCGTCGTCCCCGTGGGCATCGACCAACATCCCTACATTCTTCTCTCGCGCGACGTGGCCGACAAGATGGACATGGTCCCGCCGGGCGAAATGTGCACCAAGTTTCTTTACAGCTTGCAGGGTCCGGAGAAGAAAATGTCCGCCAGCCTTCCCAACACCTGCATCTTTCTGGACGATGCGCCCGAGGTCGCCGAGGCCAAAATCAAGTCGGCCTACACCGGCGGCCTGCCGCTGGCGCGCGTGCAGCGCGAACTGGGAGGGGTACCGGACATCTGCCCCGTCTTTCAATTGCTCAATTATCATTTCCTCTCCGACGAGGAGTCCGCCCAGCTCTACCGGGACTATCGCGAGGGCCGTCTCTTGTCGACCGAGTTGAAGGCTCTGGCCATCCGCCACGTCAAAACCTGGCTGGCCGAACACCGGGAGAAGCGGGAAGAGGCCAGAAAGCGGATCGACGAGTACCTGGTCAAAACCCCCATCACCTCCATCCTGGCTTAGTCGAAACCACTGCCGGCGGCGTTATAATGGAGGAAGAGGCGCCCGCGAGGGGGCCATCCAAGTGAGGTGCATACTCCGTTGCCGAATCCCGCCATCGCCGCCGTCCCTTCGACCGGCCCCGTCATTTCGACCGGCCCTGTCATTTCGACCGGCCCCGTCGTTTCGACCGGCCCGGTCATTTCGACCGGCCCTGTCATTTCGACCGGCCCTGTCATTTCGACCGCAGGGAGAAACCCTGCGGTTTTCGCCCCGCCCCCGCAAAGGCCGGACAGGATTTCTCCCTGCGGTCGAAATGACAGCGTAGCGGCAAGAGGCCGTGCCCTCCCTGGGGTCGAAATGACAGGGAGGACGAATACCGTCGGCGGCGAGATTCCGCTTGCCAAGGCGGGAGTCGGGCGCTCACAATAACGTTGGCGTCTGCCGGCCCCCGAGGCGAGCGGCGCCGGTGCAATGCAAGAAAGGTTGGACTCCATGGAAGACAACGCAACCAGTCCGGCGACCACCGGCGGCGAATACCCTCTGCTGCCGCTGCGCGACGTGGTGGTATTTCCCAACATGATGGTGCCGCTGTTCGTGGGGCGCGAGCGCAGCGTGGCGGCGCTGGATGAGGCGCTGGCCAAGGATAAACTGGTCCTCCTGACCGCCCAGAACAGCGCCGAGGTGGACGAGCCTACCGCCGACGACCTGTACCGGCTGGGAACGCTGGCCGTCATTCTGCAAATCCTCAAGCTGCCCGACGGCTCCATGAAGGTGCTCCTGGAGGGCATGACGCGCCAGCACATCGTCGAAATCGCCGACAACGGCCGCTTCATGAACGCCCGCTGTGAACCCCTGGTGGAAATCGAACCCAAGGGCAAGGAGATGGAGGCGCTGGTGCGCCACGTCATCGACCAGTTCGAGAACTACGTCCGACTCTCGCGCAAGACCCCCCAGGAGACGCTCCTGTCGGTGATCAACATCACCGAGCCGGGCAAGCTGGCCGACAACGTCGCCGCCAATCTCTTCATCAAGGTCGCCGACAAGCAGAAGATCCTCGCCGCCGCCAACGTGCGCAATCGCCTGGTCGTGCTCTCCGAGATTCTCTCCAGCGAGATCGAAATCCTCGAGCTGGAGCAGAAAATCCGCGGCGAAGTGCGCCAGCAGATGGAAAAAAGCCAGAAGGAATACTATCTCAACGAGCAGATGAAGGCGATCCAGCGCGAACTGGGCCAGGACTCGGAGAGCGGGGAGGAGCTGGAGCAGCTGGCGGCGCAGATCCGCAAGGCCAAAATGTCCAAGGAGGCGGCCGAGAAGGCCTTTCGCGAACTGGACCGCCTGCGTAATATGCCCATGATGTCCCCGGAAGCGACGGTGGTGCGCAACTACCTGGATTGGATGGTGAGCCTGCCGTGGGCCAAACAAACCAAGGACCGCCTGGACATCAAGCGCGCCGGCCAGATTCTGGAGGCGGACCACTACGGCCTCTCCAAGCCCAAGGAGCGGATTCTCGAGTTTTTGGCGGTAGCCAAGTTGAAGGGGCATCTGAAAGGCCCCATCCTGTGCCTGGTGGGACCTCCCGGCGTGGGCAAGACCAGCCTGGGCAAGAGCATCGCGCGCGCGCTTGCGCGCAAGTTCGTGCGCATGTCCCTGGGCGGCGTGCGCGACGAGGCCGAAATCCGCGGCCATCGCCGCACCTACATCGGCTCCATGCCCGGCCGCATCCTCCAGTCCATCCGCAAGGCCAAGTCCCGCAACCCGGTCTTTCTCCTGGACGAAATCGACAAGATGACCGCCGACTTCCGCGGCGATCCCAGCTCCGCCCTCCTGGAGGTGCTCGACCCCGAGCAGAACGACACCTTCGTCGATCACTATCTCGAAGTGGAGTTCGATCTCTCCAACGTGCTTTTCATCGCTACCGCCAACGTGACCTACTCGATTCCTCCCGCGCTCAAGGACCGCATGGAGATCATTGAGATTCCTTCCTACACCGAACTGGAGAAGCTCAATATCGCCAAGGGCTTCCTGGTTCCTAAGCAGTTGAAGAACCACGGGTTGGCGCGGCGCCGGCTGGAGTTCACCGACGACGCCCTCTACCACGTGATCCGCGAGTACACGCGCGAGGCGGGCGTGCGCAACCTGGAGCGCGAGATCGGCGCCGTCTGCCGCAAGGTCGCCAAGGACATCGCCCTGGGCGATGACAAGAAGAACATCGTCGTCACGCCCGAGGAAGTCCACCGCCACCTGGGCGTGCCTCGCTTCCGCTTCCGCCAGGCCGACAAGGAGAACGCCGTAGGGGTGGCAACCGGCCTGGCCTGGACCGAGGTGGGCGGCGAAATCCTGTCCGTCGAGGTGTCGGTCGTGCCCGGCAAGGGCGCCCTCACCCTCACCGGCAAGCTGGGTGAAGTCATGCAGGAGTCCATCAAGGCCGCCATCTCCTACACCCGCAGTCGCGCCGCCCACCTGCGCCTGGACAAGGACTTCTACAAGAACTACGACATCCACGTGCACGTGCCCGAGGGGGCCATCCCCAAGGACGGCCCCTCCGCGGGCATTACCATGGCGACCGCCATCATTTCCGCGTTGACCGGCCGCCCGGTGCGCGGCGACGTGGCCATGACCGGCGAGATCACCCTGCGCGGACGCGTCCTGGCGGTGGGCGGCATCAAGGAAAAACTCCTGGCCGCTCATCGCGCCGGCCTCTCCACCGTGATACTCCCCGAGGAGAACCAGCGCGACCTGGAGGACATGCCCAAGGAGGTGCTCAGCGAGCTGTCCATTATTCCCGTGGAGAACATGGACAAGGTGCTGGAGACGGCGCTCCTGCCCGCGGAGGGCAAGACCAGAACGCGTCGGCGGACGCCCAAGAGGCCCTCGCCCGCGCGCCGCGTTGCGCCCGCCCAGCGCGGCGGACGGGGCAGCCTGCGCCTGCCCGCCAGCCTCCAGCACTGAGGACTCGGCCGCCCTATAGGTCCCATAGGTCCTATACGTCCTATCTTCTTACCAGGAAACTTTGATGTTGCGCGTCACCGAAATCTACAAGAGCATCCAGGGCGAATCGACCTTCGCCGGGCTGCCGTGCGCGTTTGTGCGGCTGACCGGCTGCCCCCTGCGCTGCGCCTGGTGCGACACCGAGTACGCCTTCTATGAGGGCGTCTCCATGTCGATTCCCGAGGTGCTGGATCGGGTGGAGCGATTGGGAACCTGCCTGGTCGAAATCACCGGCGGCGAGCCTTTGGCCCAGAAGGACTGCCCCGCGCTCGCACAGGCGCTGCTCTCCGCCGGCTGGCAGGTGCTGGTCGAGACCTCCGGCGCCCTGCCCATTCACGTCCTTCCCGCCGCCGCGATAAAAATCATGGACCTCAAGTGCCCCGGCAGCGGCGAATGCGAGAAGAACGATTTCTCCAATCTGGAGCATCTCACTTCGCGCGACGAGCTCAAGTTCGTGATCGCCGACCGCGCCGATTACGAATGGGCGCGCGACGTCGTGCGCGAGCGCGAGTTGTGGAAGAAAGTAGCCGCCGTGCATTTCTCGCCCGTCCTGGATCGCCTGGCGCCGCACAAGCTGGCCGAGTGGATTCTCGCCGACGGCGCGCCTGTTCGCCTGCAACTGCAACTGCACAAGCTCATCTGGCAACCGGACCGGCGAGGCGTGTAACGCCACGAAGCAACGCTTCGTTATCGTACTCGTAATCGTTTACGACTTCGTAATCGTGCTCGTAATCGATTGCGAGCACGAGCACGATTCAGATTACGATTAAGATTAAGATTCGGAGATGCGCCGCTATGACCCGTCCCGCGGTTGTTCTTGTCAGTGGAGGGCTTGACTCCACGACCGTCCTCGCCCTGGCCCAGGCGGAGGGCTATGCCGTCCACGCCCTGACCTTCGACTACGGCCAACGCCACCACTGCGAGCTGGCGGCGGCCGAGCGCGTCGCCCGCGCCATGCGCGTCGTTGAGCACCGTAGGCTCAAGATCGACCTGCGCGCCTTCGGCGGCTCCGCGCTGACCGGCGATCTTCCCGTCCCCCACGATCGCGACCTGTCGGCGACCGAGATTCCCGCCACCTACGTCCCCGCGCGCAACACCATCTTTCTCTCCTTCGCCCTGGCCTATGCGGAAGTCTGCGGAGCCGCAGACATCTTCATCGGCGTCAACGCCCTGGATTACAGCGGCTATCCCGACTGCCGGCCCGAGTACATCGCGGCCTTCCAGCGGCTGGCCAACCTGGCGACCCGCGCGGGAGTCGAGGGACGCAAGCTGACCGTGCACACGCCGCTGATCGCGCTGACCAAGGCCCAGATCATCAAGCTGGGCATGCGCCACAAGGTGGATTATGCGCTCACGCACTCCTGTTACGATCCCCTGCCGCAGTGCCTGCCGTGCGGCAGTTGCGACGCCTGCCGGCTGCGCCGCAAGGGTTTCGCCCAGGCCGGCGTCTCCGACCCGCTTCCCTACCCTCCCCTGGAGCCGTAATCGTGAAAGTCGAGCTGGTCAAGAGCCTGACCTTCGAGGCCGCGCACGAAACGCCCCCCTTCGGCGTCCACGGCCACAGCTACCGGGTCGAGATCATCGCCGCCGGTGAGTTGGACGAGACGTTGGGCTGGCTGGTGGACTATGCCGAAATCACCGAGGCGATGCAGCCGCTTTACAAGCAACTGGACCATCGCTTTCTCAACGACATCGAGGGCATGGGATCGGCCAACCTGGCCGGCGTGAGGCGATGGATCCGCCAGCGGCTGGCTCCGCGCCTGCCGCATCTCTCCGACGTGCGCGTCTCCATCGTGGGCGAATGCGTTTTCCGTCCACAGGGCCTGCCCGCCGATGCCCATCTTCGCCTTCCCCCCCGCCTGGCCTTCGGCTTCGAGGCCGCCCATTGGCTGCCCCGCCTGCCGGACGGGCACAAGTGCCGTCGCCTGCATGGACATTCCTTCCGCGTCGAGATCGCCGGCGGCGATCCCTCCAACCTGGCCGAAATCCTGGGCGACGTGTACCAAGACCTGGACCACATCCACCTGAACGAGTTGGATGGCCTGGAGAATCCCACCTCGGAAGTGCTGGCCCGCTGGTTGTGGCAGAGATTGTCGCCCGAGGTCGCCGGCCTGTCGGCCGTCGTGGTCGCCGAAACCTGCACCGCCCGCTGCATCTACCGCGGCGACTCCCCCCCGTCCCCCTGACCACGACGCCCTTCAAGTCTCTTGCTCCTAAAAGGGACCCTGACAGGGTTGCGAGATAAAGAAGATCCGAGTCCTCGAGTAGCGGCGCGCCGGGTTGCTTGCTTGATGTCCGAGCTGTAACTTCGCGCCGCGTATCGAGAGGACGGCATGGATGCGAGCAGCCCGTCTTCCGAGCGGCCTCGATTCTCGTCCTCGACAGGCGAGGCAAGGCCTCGCGAGGTAATGCCCCACCCATCCCGTCCCCTCTTGAGACTCTGCCAAAATTCTTTTCGCCACCGCCTTTTTCCCTTACAGACGGTGCGGGCTTGTGCTAATATACGTGCAAAGGTGCATCAAGCGCCCATCGACGTTCGCATCGCAACCACCAGGCCGGACAAACTCCCAAGGAATCGGAGAAGCAAGAGTACTCCATGGTCGCACTCGTAAATACCCCCACTCCCTCAGAGTCCACGTCGCGCATCGGAGTGGTCCCCCCGGAGACTCCGCCTCCGTCTGAAACCAAGCGCCTGGTCGTCGTTCTGATCCGCCCCAGCAAGTACGACGATGACGGCTACGTCATGCGCTACGTGCGCGGGGTGTTGCCCAGCAACACGCTGGCGACGCTGGCCGGGCTGACGGAAGAAGTGGTCGAGCGGGGCGACATCGGCCGCGTGGACGTGGAAATCGTGATGATGGACGAATTCGTCCAGAAAGTGGACGCGCGGGCGCTGCGGCGCAAGTACGCGAAACCGGGCGCGCGCGTGGTCGTCGGCCTGTGCGGGGTGCAAACCAATCAGTTCCCCCGCGCCGCCGACCTAGCCCGCGAACTCCACGCCCAGGGCCTGGCGGTGATGATCGGCGGCTTTCACGTCTCCGGCGCCATCGCCCTCTCCAAAAACGGCATTCCCCCCGAATGCCAAGCGCTCATCGACGAGGGCATCACGCTGGTCAAAGGCGAAGTCGAGGAGTGCTGGGGCGATCTTCTGCGCGACGCCCTGCACGGCAAGCTGGCGACCTACTACGACATCGTCGAGCGCCCCGACCTCTCCCGCGCCGGCATTCCCGTGGTCGAGCCCAGGCTGATGAAGAAATACGCCTATCCCTACCTGGGCACGATCGACGCGGGCCGCGGCTGCCCCTTCACCTGCTCCTTTTGCACCATCATCAACGTGCAGGGCCGCAAGATGCGCAACCGCCTGGCGGAAAAGATCAAGGAGCGCATCCGCTCCAACGCGGCGATGAAGATCGATTACTACTTCTTCACCGACGACAACTTCTCGCGCAACCCCAACTGGGAGCAGATCTTCGACGCCCTGATCGAGTTGCGGCAGGAGGAGGGCATCGAACTTCAGTTCATGATCCAGGTCGACGTCTTGGCCTACAAGCTGCCCCGCTTCATGGAGAAGGCGCAGCGGGCCGGCTGCACCCAGGTTTTCATCGGCATGGAAACCATCAATCCGGCCAATCTTCCCGCCGCCGGCAAGCGCCAGAACCGTGTCGAGGACTACAAGCACATGATCGAGTCCTGGCACGCCCACGGCATCGCCTGCCATGTCGGCTACATCATCGGCTTCCCCTTCGACACGGTCGAGAGCGTGCGCGAGGACGTGCGCAAACTGCGCGAGGAGATCAAGGTCGACCAGGCCTCCTTTTTCATGCTCACCCCCCTGCCCGGCAGCCAGGACCACACCGAGATGGTCGCCCGCGGCGAATGGATGGACCCCGACTACAACCGCTTCGACTCCTTCCATCCCACCACCATCCACGGCCGGATGAGCGCGGAGGAGTGGTTCGGCGTCTATCGCGAGAGCTGGGAGCAGTTTTATACCGTCCCGACCATGAAGGAGATTCTTTCGCGCGCCAACGACCGGACCTACTGGGGCCTGTTCAAGAACTTCGTATGGTACAAGTACGCGGCGCTGATCGAGCGCGAGCATCCCATGATCTGCGGGTTTTTCAGCCTCAAGGACCGCAAACAGCGGCGTCCCGGATACCCGGTGGAATCGGTGTGGCGGCACTATCGCCGGCGCGTGCCCGAGGTGCTCCGGATCGTGGGCGGCATGTTCCGCTTGTATTTCGAGATGCAGGAAGTATGGTTGGCGACGCGGGGACGCGCGCGCATCGCCTCCAACCTGGAGGAATTGCGGCGGCGTTACGACGAAGTTGTGGAGCGGTTGGGAGACCGCCGGACGCGCGCGGGCGAGGCGCTGGTGCGCAGCGTGGCTCACATGCGGGCGGGCGCCGAAGAGGCCCTCTCCCGCGCCGGCCAGGTCAGCCGCCAGACCGCCGAGGACCTGATCGCCCAGTGGGACCGCCTGCGCCAGGACAGCCGCGGCCGCGTCGTCCGCTTCCTGTCGCACCTCAATCCCCTCTCCCTGCGCATCCAGTCCCGCGCCCACCTGGACCGCTACTGGCAGCAGACCTGGGCCAAGCTGCGCGAAGGCCGGATATTCGCCATCAACCCCCTGAAATTGGCCTACAACTTCCTGCGCGACGCCAAACTCTGCCTGCGCTTCAACCTCGATTTCTTCCTCGGCTACGGGCGATAAGCGCCAAGTCCCCTCTCCCAGAGGGAGAGGGGACTGTCAACTCCCCGCAGAAAGAGGGAATGTTAATCCGCCGGCGAGCCGTCGGGCGCCGCGGCGCGGCGGGTTGGGGCGAGGCGCGCCTGGCGTTTCCGCCAGCGGTCGAAGTAGAGTTTCACGCTCCACGCCACGAACAGGATCGCGCCCATCCATTGCCGGAGGCCGTGGCCGTGTTCGTGAATATGCACTGACGCAGTCGTACTCCAGCCGGTATAGGCGAAGAGGAGGTTGGTCGTCCATCCCAGCGCCAGCGACGTGACGATGATCGAGCCCAGGTACATGACCAGGCTGCGGCGGCCCAGTTGATGCCCGACGACCGTCATGGTCGAGGCGTTGGTCGCCGGTCCGGCCAGAAGAAAGACCACCGCCGCGCCGGGACTCATGCCCGCTGCCAAGAGCGAGGCGACGATGGGCGTGCTGGCGGTCGCGCAGATGTAGAGCGGCAACCCCACGCCCAGCGCCACGAACATCGCGTACCACTCCGTCCCCAAATAGCGTTGCACCAGTTCCGGCGGGGCGAAGTAGCCGATGGCGCCCGCCGCCAGAAGGCCCATCCACAGTGGCGTCAAAATGTCGTTGAAAACCATGCCGAAGGTGGAGCGCAGGCTCAGCTTGACGCGCGTCGCAAGTTTCGGTTGAAACCTGGGACTGACGGGCGCCGGAGCGGGTTCGGCTGGGCGTCCGCCGTCGCGCCCCCAAAAAACCTCCGCCATCCCGGCAAGAAACGCCGCCAGGCAGGCGGAGACCACACGCACCAGCGTCAACGCCGGGCCTAAGAGACCCCAACTCAGCGCAATCGAGTCGAGTCCCGTCTGCGGGGTACTGGTAAGAAAAGAGAGCGTGGCGGCGCGCCCCGCGCCCTGTTTCCGTAACCCGGTGGCGGCGGAGATCACCCCGCACGAGCAGAGCGGAATCGGCACGCCCAACAGCGACGCGTTCACTACCGACCGCAGCCGGTTGCCGCCCAGATACTTGGCGATGGTCTCCGGGCGCAGAAAAGCCCCCACCAGTCCGGCGAAGAGAAAGCCGAACATGAGATAAACGCCCGATTCCAGAATCACATTCCCTGTCGCCGCGAGGATGCCCCAGAGATGTTGCAGAAGGTCGGCCATGTTGATTACATATTAGCACGATTGAGCAATCGTGCAAGTGTCATTTCGACCGCAGGGAGAAATCTTGTTAGGCAACTCACTCTTGCCGGATTCCCTCTCGAAAGATTTCTCCCTGCGGTCGAAATGACAACCTGCGGTCGAAATGACAACCTGCGGTCGAAATGACAACCTGCGGCCCAAATGACAAAAATCGCGAGCGCGACCGCTCAAGCAAGAGCGAGACGACGGCGCTTGGGCTCCGGGACGGGATCGCCGAACTCGCGAGCCGTGTCAATCCACAGCCGCATGGCCTCTTCCACGCTCTCCAACGCGGCCCGATGCGTCGGACCGTGCGCCATGCAGCCGGGCAGCTCCGGCACGTCGGCGATGAAGGCGTTGTCCTCGTCGCTCCAGAAGATGATGATTTCGTACTTGTCCATCGGATGCCTCCACGCTCCCGGCGACGGGATGCCGCCGCTACGGCGTTACCGGCCCTCCTCCACGTGCGCCAGCCCCTGCCGGAAAAGCGTCTTCACGTGGTCGTCGTCCAGGCTGTAATAGGCCATCTTGCCCTCGCGGCGATACTTGACCAACTTCAGCTCGCGCAGATGCCGCAGTTGGTGCGAGATGGCGGAGACGGAAAGACCGAGCAGTTCCGCCAGGTCGCAAACGCACAACTCGGCCCGCGAGAGGGCAAAGAGAATGCGCGTGCGCGAGGGATCGGCCAGCGCCTTGAAGGTCTCCGCCAACGCGATGATGGTCTCGGGCGCGGGCATCTCGCGTTGCACGCGCGCCAGCGCCTCGGGATGTATCGCGCGCTCCTGGCAGGCGTCGTCCGCAGGCGGCCGCTTGGAACTCATCCCGCGAACCTCGCGCGCGCCGCCTTCCATCCTTCCAGCAGCCTGCCTCCCAGCCGCGGATGCAGGGACGTGATCCAGGCGATCCGCCCCCGCAGATGCTCCGCAAAACGCGGATGCTTGAATCGATTCTGCGCCTCAAGCCCTTTCCTCTGCGCGTTGTGCAGGATCGCCCTCATGCGCCGCCTCATGCGCCGCGAGACGTGCGGCGTCTCGTTGACGACTAACCCCGTGACCACCTGCCGCCGGCCGTGGCGCATCTGGCGCGTCTTGTTATGGTTGAGCGCAAAGCCCTCTTCTTTCACGATGCCTTGCACCGCCTTGCTGAAGGCGGAGAGCTTGCGCTGAAAGGCCTGCCCGCCGGAAAACGTCATATCGTCCGCGTAACGCGAATACTCCGCCCCGAAGCGCCGGGCCAGACCCGCAAGGCGCGCGTCGGCGTGCGTAAAGACCAGGTTGGCCAGCGCCGGCGAGGTGGGCGCGCCTTGCGGCAGATGCCCGTTGTAGGTCGTCAGCGTGGTCAAAAGCAGCGCCACGTCCTCGCCGTATCCCCACGACTTGAAGAGGCCGCACACGCGCCGCGCCGACACGCTGGGACAAAAGTTGGCCACGTCCATCCCCAGCACGGTCTGTTTGCCGCAGTGGCGCGCGGCGTGGTCGCGGACGTTTTTGCCCGGGCAGAAACCGTGCGCAGCCGGATGGAGCGGCTGTTTTTTCAGGAGAAGCTCGTAAATCTTGCGTTGCGCGGCCTTCAGCTGCGGCTTGGGCGCGTCGATCAGCCGCGCGGCGCCGCTCTTTTTCTCCAACAGAAACGAATGATAATGGCCGAAATCGGCGACCGACAACCAGCGCAGCTGCTTGGGCGAAACGCCCAGAAGCGCGGCGACCTCGTTGACATTTCCCAGGACCGGCAGCCCGCGGGACGCCAGCTTGCCCGCATCCGGCCTGCCCGCGCGCCTAAAAAGAAACGGCGATCGATAGTCCTTGCGGCTGCGCCGGATGGCGACCGCGTCGATCTTGCCGCGCGACAGGATCGCGTAGATGATCAGCCCCAAAATGCAGACGATGACAATGGCCCAAATGATGACGGCCTCGCGGCGAAGATGAGAAAAGGAGCCGCTCCCACCTCTCTCCCCGTGGCAACCGTGGTTGCCCGCTGATTGTCTGCGTAGCGATCCAGCCCTGACGTATCATCAGGGTCCCCGAAGGGGCCTGGGAGCGGCTCCTGCGCATTGTTACTCAAAAAAGCCGCCCCCGACAAGTACGAACCCCTCCTCCTCTGGACTGCGGCTGCTTGCCGCCGCACGTATCTCTGGACTGCAGCCGCTTGCTGCCGCGCCCATCTAACCCGCGCCAGCAAGCTGGCGCACTCCAATTGTCATTGCGACCGCGCAATTGTCATTTCGACCGCGCAATTGTCATTTCGACCGCGCAATTGTCATTTCGACCGAAGGGAGAAATCTTTCCTCCCCTTGCAGATGTCGAGGGCGTGACTGGCGATTTCTCCCTTCGGTCGAAATGACATTTCGGCGAAGGGGGTGCATCGAGCGTACGCGCCCACTTTGGGACAACTCCGGCTCAGCCACAGACGATCTCCTGCCACGCCGACCCACATGAGTCGTATCTAGTCCATAAATAAGTCATTATTTTTCAGCTACTTACAAAACTATCTGCGGTTGGCGCGCAAGCTGCTACAGATTAAAACGAACGACAACTTCGGGTAATTGAGACGGCGTCTCGTAACCAGATGTGTCGGTTTTGCTCTATGAAGATACTTGACGTATAATTTTATCGTATGGAGCCTGAGCCGCCAGAATGCGGCGTTGGAAACGGAGGAACGAAGACCATGTTGATGCGGATGGCAAAACTGAGCTTGTACATGCTCGCCGTAGGATGTCTGGCCTTGGCCGTGGCCTTGCCGGTCTGGTCGTTGTCCACGCCCACGGCGCAAACCGACTGGACCGGTCGGCCCATGACGGACTCCTCCGATGCCGGGACCACGCTGGCGGAGGTCGTCTTCTGGCCGGTCGCCCTGCTGCTTCTCTTGTCGGTCGCGGCCGTCGTGCTGTACCACAAGGCGGCCGCGGCGCCCATCCTGATCCGGCGCCATCGGGGCGGCCCGCGCCGCAAGCACGCCGCCACTCCCGCCCATCACGCCCCTGTGGGCCGCTAACGGTTGGTGCGAAGGGCGGGAGTCGAACCCGCATGGGTTGCCCCGCTGGATCCTAAATCCAGTGCGTCTGCCAGTTCCGCCACCTTCGCGTTCCGCCCGTCGTTTATACCCGTACCCCCCCGGCACGCTCAAGCGGAATCGACGCGCCCGATTTTTCCCCGTCCCGTATCCTTGACACCCTTCACAAAAGCCTCGTAACGTGGCATCTTGAGACTTCGCCGTCCCGGCTTTCCCGGCAGCTTGATCCGACCGCTTGCACTCAAGGGAGGTAGCGATGTCGCAGAAGACCACCTTCACCAGCATGGCCAGCGAGAGCGCGACGGATGCCGCCCCGCGCGTCGGCATCGGCATGTTGGGCTGCGCCTTCATGGGCAAGGCCCACACCAACGCCTACAAGAAGATTCCCTACATGATCTACCCCCCGCCGGCGATCCCCGAACTGGTCGCCATCTGCGGGCTGCCGGCGGACCACCCCGAGGGCGCAGCCCGCCGCTACGGCTACCGCCAGAGTTACACCGCGTGGGAAAAGCTCCTCTCCCTCCCCGAGGTGCAGGTTTTCGACAACTGCGGTCCCAACGGGATGCACGCCCAACCCACCATCGCCGCGGCCCAGGCGGGCAAGCACGTCTGCTGCGAAAAGCCCCTCGCCCGCAATCGCGACGAAGCCGCCGCCATGCTGGACGCCGTCAAAAAGGCCGGCGTCAAGCACATGTGCACGTTCAACTATCGCTTCGTGCCCGCCGTGGCGCAGATGAAACAGCTTATCGACAGCGGCAGGCTGGGCCGCATTTACCACTATCGCGCCAACTACCTGCAGGAGTGGGTCATGCCGCATTACAACCTGCCCCTCATCTGGCGCCTCAGTAAGGAGGCCTCCGGCAGCGGAGTTCTGGGGGACCTGGGCGCGCACATCATCGACCTGGCCCGCTTTCTGGTCGGCGAGATTGCGACCGTCTCGGCCTTGACGAAAACATTCATCACCGAGCGTCCCCTGCCCGACGGCTCGGGGACGGGCAAGGTAGACGTGGACGACGCCTTCGCCTCCATCGTCGAGTTCGAGAACGGGGCGCTGGGGACGATCGAGGCCAGTCGCTTCGCCGCCGGCCGCAAGAACCGCGCGGAGATCGAGATCAACGCCGAGCACGGCTCGCTGCGCTTCAACCTGGAGCGCCTCAACGAACTGGAGGTGTACTGGGTCGGAGATGAACCCGCAAGCACGCAGGGCTTCCACAACGTGCTGGTCACCGAGGGCATTCATCCCTGGATTTCCAACTGGTGGCCGCACGGGCACATCATCGGCTGGGAGCACACCTTCGTGCATGAGCTGAGCCACTTTCTGGACTGCGTCGCCAACGACAAGAGCGTCGCACCGGCGGGCGCGACCTTTGAGGACGGCTATCGCGCCGCCGTCCTCTGCGACGCAATACTCGAATCGGCGCAGAAGAAGAAGCAGGTGCAAGTGCGATATTAACATAGTTGCGCAGCACGCTGCGCAACTGCGAGGTGATACCATGCCAAGACCCGTCACACTCTTCACCGGACAATGGGCCGATCTGCCGCTCGAGCATCTTGCGGAAAAAGCCGCGGGATGGGGCTACGACGGCCTCGAGCTGGCCTGTTGGGGGGATCACGTGGACGTAGCCCGCGCCGCCAAGGACAAGAAGTACGCCCGCTCCCGCGTCGAACTCCTGGCCCGCTTCGGCCTCAAAGTCTACGCCATCTCCAACCACCTCGCCGGCCAACTGGTCTGCGACCAGAACGACGACCGCTCCGACATGTTCGCGCCCAAAGAATGCGCCGGCGATCCCGAAGCCAAGCGCAAGTGGGCCGTCAAGGCCATGAAGGACACGGCCCGCGCCGCGCAGAACATGGGCGTCTCCATCGTCAACGGCTTCACCGGCTCCTCCATCTGGCATCTCATCTACAGTTTCCCGCCCGTGTCGGAAAGGATGATCGAGGCCGGTTTCAAGGACTTCGCAAAAAAGTGGAACCCGATCCTGGACGTGTTCGATGAGTGCGGCGTTAAGTTCGCCCTCGAAGTGCACCCGACCGAGATCGCCTTCGACATCATCACGGCGCGGCGCGCGCTGGAGGCGGTCAACCACCGTAAGACGTTCGGCTTCAACTTCGATCCCAGCCACCTGCATTGGCAGATGATGGACCCGGTCAAGTTTATCGAAGCGTTCCCGGACCGCATCTATCACGTCCACGTGAAGGACGCGGCGCTGCAACTGGACGGGGAGACGGGGATTCTGGCCTCCTACCTCAACTTCGGCCATCCGCGGCGCGGGTGGGACTTCCGCAGTCCGGGCCGCGGCGACATCAATTTCGAGAACATCATCCGCGCGCTGAATCATGTCAAGTACACCGGCCCGCTGTCCGTCGAGTGGGAGGACGCGGCGATGGCGCGCGAGCACGGTGCGGAAGAAGCCTGCGCATTTGTCAGGAGCCTGGACTTCCCCAAGTCGGACCGGGTGTTCGACGAGGCGTTCGGCGAGTAAGAGAAGCTCGCGCAGAGACGCGGAGGGCGCAGAAGTGCTTTTCAAGTCGTGTGTGTTCAACGAGACGTTTGGAGAGTAGCATGTTCCGACCGCAACGCGTGCCGCCGTATGGTACCGACGCGATTCTGCGTAGCGCCGGCATCTTGCCGGCTCGCGTGGGCGGCGTCTCGCCCCCACGCTTCGCGCAGCGTCCAGCAACCGACCGAAACGTGTGGGCAGGATGCCCACACGCGAGCCGGCGGGACGCCGGCGCTACCCCGCACAAGACCGCTCCCTGGTCATTCCTCTTCGCGGCCATCCTCTCCTGCGCCGTGGGATTGGCGCCGGCATTGGAAGTGCACATGATCGAACGCACTCCGCCCGAAGGGGCCGTCGTTCTCTTCGACGGCACGGACCTCTCCGCCTGGAAGACTTTCCGCGGCGAGCCGGCGCCCTGGATCGTGAAGGACGGCGTCGCCACGGCAACCAAGACCAACATCTACACCCGTCAGGAGTTCGGCGACTGCACGCTGCACCTCGAGTTCTGGCTGCCCCCCGCGGCGGCGACCGACGTCTTCAACGGCAACTCCGGCGTCTATCTCTGCGGTCGCTACGAAGTGCAGATCATGAATACCGCCGCCATGGTGCCGGCGACGACCCAAGCCTGCGGAGCCGTCTACGCCGTCAAACCGCCCACCCCCAACGCCGCTCTGCCCGCCGGACAGTGGCAGAGCTTCGACATCGACTTCACCGCCCCGCGCCTTTCCCCCGGCGGCGCGCTCGTCGCCAAGCCGCGCATCAGCGTCATCCACAACGGAGTCCAGGTGCAGGACAACGTCGAAATCCCCCTGGTGCAAACCGGCAGCGGCATCGCCGATACCTACGCCGAACGCGGGCCGGTCTTCCTGCAGTTCCACGGACATCCCGTCCGTTTTCGCAACATCTGGATCATTCCCAGGGAGAAACAAGGATCGCCATGAGAAGGAGTGGAATCATGAGAGGCACGGGACTTATCATCGTCGCGGCTTTCGTGGCGGCAGCTGCGTGGGCGGCCGATCCGGCCACGATGGAGATGAGGGCGCAGATGGAATCCAAAGCCAAGATGGAAGCCATGAAATCCGGCCGGGACGCGACCGGGGAGGTGCAAACCATGACCAAGCGCGCGCCGGTTCCCAGCAACGCCAACCTGCCCGTGGCCCCGCCGCCGGGCGCCATCGTGCTCTTTGACGGGACCAATCTGGAGGCCTGGAGCCGACTCAACGGCGCGCCGGCCCACTGGAAGGTCGAGAACGGCTACGTGGAAGTAGCCACAGGCGGCAATATTCGAACCCGCCAGGAGTTCGGACGGCTCCGCCTGCACGTCAGTTCTGGCTGCCGCTTATGGCCGACAAAACCGGCCAGGCGCGCGCCAACTCCGGCGTCTATCTCCTGGGCCGCCACAAGTTCAGGTCCTGGACAGCCACGGCATCGCGCCCGCCGACAACCCGTGCGGCGGCATCTACAAGGTGGCGACCCCCGAGGCCAGCGCCAGCCTGCCGCCCGAACAGTGGCAGAATTACGACATCTTTACACCGCGCCCAAGGTGAAAGACGGGCGGATGCTGAACCCGCGCGTATCTCCGTGCTCCACAACGGAGTGCGCATTCACAACAACGTCATCATCGATCTCAAACTCACCTGGCGGCGGCCTGGCCGCCGACTGGGCGGATAAGGGGCCTCTCATGCTCCAGGACCACGGCGACAAGGTCCGCTACCGCAACATCTGGATCGTGCCCGGTCCGCCCATGGGCGCGTTGCGCATGGCCCCGGTACGGTGACCGGAGAGGGGACTCCCCCGTATAGCCCATGAACCTCTTGACGTGGAGGGAAGGATGAAAAAGCAAGCGAGACTGTCGCGCCGGCGTTTCCTGGGAGATGCCATCGGGAGCATGGGCGCGGCCATGCTGGCGCCCTATGTCATCACGACGAACGCTCTGGGCGCGGCCGGCATCCCGCCCGCCTCCGAGCGCATCGTGATGGCCAATATCGGCTCCGGCGGCCAGGGTCGTTACGACACCCAGAACTTCCTCAACCTGCCGGGTGTCGAGGTCGTCGCCGTCTGCGACGTGGACAAGAAGATGCTCCAGAAGGGGCTGAACCTCGTCAACGAGCATTACGGCAACCAAGATTGCCGCGGTTACTCCGATTTTCGGGAAGTGCTGGCGCGCAGCGACATCGACGCCATCAACATCGGGACGGTGGATCACTGGCACGTGCTGATCGGGATCGCCGCGTGCCGGGCCGGCAAGGACATCTACTGCCAGAAGCCGCTGTCGGCCACCATCGCGGAGGGACGGGCCATGGTCGAGGCCGTCAACCGCTACCGGCGCGTGCTGCAGGTAGGCACGCAGCAGCGCTCGGAGGCCAACTTCCGCTACGCCTGCGAGCTGGTGCGCAACGGGCGCATCGGTCGACTGACCCGCATCGACGTGTACCTGCCCGCCGGTCCCACGCTCAACAAGACGCCCCAGCCGCAACCGGTCCCGCCCGAACTGGACTATGAAATGTGGCAGGGACCGGCGCCCGCCCATCCCTATTGTGAGGAGCGCGTCCATTGGAACTTCCGCTGGATCATGGACTACACGCCCGGCATGCTCTCAGACTGGGGCGCGCATCATATCGATATCGCCCAGTGGGGCCACGGAACCGAACTTTCCGGCCCCGTCGAAATCGAAGGCACGGGGTACTTTCCGCCCGACAGCCTGTGGGACGCACCGCCCACGTTTGACGTGCGATACACGTACTCGGACGGCGTCACGCTGCGCTGCACCACCGGCGGAAATCCGCGCATCGAGTTCTTCGGCACGGAAGGCGCGGTGAAGGTCGCGCGCGGCAATTGGCTGGAGACTACGCCTCGGAGCCTGGCCCGGAGCACGATTGCGCCGGGTGAAATCCATCTCTATGAGAGCCGGAACCACTATGCCGATTTCATCCAGTGCGTGCGCAGTCGTCAACAACCCGCCGCGCCGGTGGAAATCGGGCATCGTTCGGTCACCATATGTCATCTCGGACTGATTGCGTGCCGGCTGGGGCGCAAGTTGCGCTGGGACCCGCAGCGGGAGGCCTTCATCGGCGACGCGGAGGCGGACGGCCTGCGCAGCCGGCCCATGCGCGCCCCCTGGACGCTGTAGTTGCGCAGCGTGCTGCGCCGACGTACAGGTGACATCGGTGCGTGCTGGGATATCGTGCGGCTGTAGTTGCGCAGCGTGCTGCGCCGGCCTACAGGCTTCAGCCTGCTGCTGTCCCAACATGCAGGTGGTACGGGACCGGAAAAACTAACGAACGGAGCGAGACCATGACAAAGCCCACCATCCCTCTCGTCTGTGCGTGCGGAATGCTCGCGCTCGCGCTGGCCGCATCGGCGCAACCCCTTCCGGCCGGCATGACCGTCGAGATGTCGCTCGAGGAGGCGCTGGGCAAGATGGCCATGTACCAAACTGGTCACAGCCGTTTGCCCATCTCCGTCGTCTCCGACCATATCGTCACGCTGCAGAACCGCCGTGACGAAAAGGCGCTGCGCCAGTTCAGCTACACGCTGCTGGGTTATCTGGACGCCTACTGGGCCGGCGCGGAGGGCAAGCGCGAGATCATCCGGCAGCTGGCCAAGATTTCCGGCAGCGAGGCCGTCCCCGCGCTGGCGAAAGCGGTCAAGGACAAGGACCTCTGGGACATGGCGCTGCTGGCCCTGGAGGACATTCCCTCGCGCGAGGCCGACGCGGCGCTGCGGGAGCTCTTAAGCACGAGCGAGGGGCGGGCAAGATTGGGCGTGATCCAGACGCTGGGCCTGCGCGGCGACCCCGCCTCAGTCGGCCCCTTGAGCCGGATTCTGGCAGGCGACGCCGATACGACCGCGCGTGTCACGGCGGCGCGCGCGCTCGCCCGCATCGGCGGCCGCTCCGCTCGCGCCGCTCTCCTCGACAGTCTGGACGACCCCAGCGACCCCGTCCACCGCGAGCTGGCTGACGCCGTCATGGCCCTGGCCCAAGGCATGGCCCGCTCCGGCGACCGCAGCGGCGCCTATCGCCTCTATGAAAGACTCCACCGTCCGGCCGAACCGACTACCGTGCGCAGCGCGGCGCTGTTGGGCATGTTGACGACCGCCGGCGGCAGCCGCGCCGAGAAGCTCTGGGTGCAGTCGATTCACGGCGACGCCGAGGCGCAGCGCATCGCCGTGCAGGCCATGACCGCATTGACCGGCCGCAAGACGACGGCGGTGATGGCGAGCGAGCTGCCCAAGCTGCCGCCCACGCTGCAAGCTTACGTCATCGCCGGCCTGTCGGCGCGCAGCGACCGGGAGGCGCTGCCCGCCGTAACCACGGTCGTGGAGAAAGGCGTTGAAGAGGGCGCGCCGCGCTCGTTGCCCTGCGCTGGGCGACGCCGGCAGCGTGCCCTCCTCGTCGCCGCCTTGGGCGCTGAGGACAAGGCCACGAGCGCTGCCGTCTGCGCCAGCCTGATCGCGTCGCCGGCGAGGGCGTGAACGCCGCCATCGTCTCCTGCTTGCATCGCAGTCGCCCAGGCGCGGAACTTGCGCCTCTCTGCTGCGCGCGGCGCCCTCATGGCTGGTCCTGACCCTCCTTGCCCTGGCAGAACGCGATCCGAAGCTGACGCGTACCGCCGCCCTGAAGGCCCTGGGCGACGTCGCCCCGCATCGACCTGCCCGCTGCTGCGGCCCCACGCCGTCAAGACCGACAAGAGCGCGACGCCGCCCAGAGTCCATCGTGGCTGTCGCCCGCCGCAGCGAGGACGCCTTCCGAGCGCGTCCAGCCGGTCCTGGCTGCCTGGGCGACGCCGAGGGCGCCTATCGCGCCTCGCTGGCCCGCATCCTGGGACGTTTGCAGGGCCAGCAGGCGCAGTCCACCCTCACGCCGCGCTTCCGACTCCAACGAGGACGTCCCTGGCCGCCCTGCGCGCCCTCCAATGGAACGACGCCGGCCCCGCGACACCTCTACCAGGTCGCCAAGAGCGATGCCGGAACCAGCCGCAAAGTGCTTGCCCTGCGCGGCTTCATCCGCCAAGCCGGCATGGAGGGCAAGACCGATCCGCAGGGGACCGTGCGGCGGCTGCAGGAGGCGATGGACATGGCGATCCGCGACGAGGAGCGCCGCATGGTGCTCGCCGAACTGGCCAAGATCCCCGACCCCGCCGCCCTCGCCGTGGTGCTCAAGTATACCGAGAGCGAGTCCCTCGGGAGCGAGGCCATCGCCGCCGCCATGGACATCGTCGAGCCCATCGCCGGCAGCCATCGTGAGACGGTCATGCCGGTGCTTGAGAAGTACGGGCCCAAGCTGCGCGACCCCAAGGAGCGCGCGGCGGCGTCGGAACTGCTCTCGAAATTGCGCCAGGCGGGCGGCTTTCTGACCACCTGGCAGGTCGCCGGACCCTTCCGCGCCGAGGGCAGGAACGCGGTGGGACTGATCGACACGCCGTTTGCGCCCGAGACCGGCGGTTCGGTCGAGTGGCGGGAATTGCGCTTGCCCGCATCCAGCGAGACCCCCGGATTTGTGAGCCTTGCCAGAGTCGGCGGCGAGCTGCCACGCGTCGCGTACCTGAAAACCAGCGTCCAATGCGCGCGCAGCCGCGAGGTGACGCTGGCCGTAGGCAGCGACGACGGCCTTAAGGTGTGGCTGAACGGCCAGGTCGTGCATTCCGCGGCGGTCCTGCGCGGCGCCGTCGCCGATGCCGACAAGATCAAAGTCCGCTTGCAAGCCGGCACCAATTCCCTCATGCTCAAGGTGTCGGACGCCGGCGGCGGATGGGGCGTCTTCTGCCGCTTCCTGGACGACCACGGTAAACCTATCGAGGACCTCGCCGTCGGCGGGCGCTGAACGAATAAACACGCCGAAGGCGGCGTCCCATCGGTTTTAAGGAGTGAGAGAATCGTATGCGCATGGAGATCGAAACGATGAAGACGGGAAAAATTCTCCTGGCCACGGCCATCCTGATCGGGCTGTGGGCATCGGCACGACCGGTACAGGCGGCGGATTCCGCGACCGCCCCCCCCAAGGGCATGATGGAACTGAAGTTGGACTTGCCTCGACCGGTGTTTTCCGGCACGCCCAAGAACGCCCCGCCGGGGACCAACATCGAGCCGCCCCGCAAAGGCCCCCGCCCGCCCCTCTTCGTCCCCGAGGGAACCGTCAACGTGGCCCGGGGCAAGAAAGTCACTTCCAGCGACATGGAGCCCATCATCGGCGAGCTCTCACTCATTACCGACGGCGACAAGGCGACCGTGGACGGCTCCTTTGTCGAGCTCGGCCCCGGCCTGCAGTGGGTCCAGATCGACCTGGAGAAGCCCTGCGAGATTTACGCCGTCGCGCTCTGGCACTTCCATCAAGACCCCCGTGTTTTCAGGGGCGTCGTGGTCCAGACCGCGGACGATCCCGATTTCATTGAGAATGTCAAGACGCACTTCAACAATGACAGCACCAACGAAACGGGCCTCGGTATCGGCCAGGACAAACAGTATTACGAGACCTTCGAGGGCAAGCTGATTCCCGTCAAGGATACGACCGCGCGTTATGTACGGCTCTACTCCAAGGGCAACACGGCGGATGCGCAGAATCAGTATATTGAGGTGGAGGTCTTCGGCAAGCCGAAGTGAAAAGGAATTCTTAATCTTAATCCTAATCTTAATCTTAATCTTAATCTTGCTCTTGCTCTTAATCTCGCTCTTGCTCTTGCTCTTGATCTTGATCTTGATCTTGATCTCGATCTTGATCTTGATCCTAATCGTAGTAATCTCGCTCTTAACCGAGCATACGCGGTCGCCGGCATGGATGCCGGCGGTACAGCGTGCCCACCAAACTGGTAGTGAAGGATTGTAGTCGTCAGCGCGAATGGCACTATGGGTGCATCGGACTGCCGATTATCACTAAGATTAAGAGTAAGAGCAAGAGCAAGAGCAAGATTAAGATTAAGAGTAAGATTAAGATTAAGATGAGGCAATGAAGCCACGAAGCAGTATCCTCGCCGCAGCGGCGATCCTTGCGCTTGCGGTCGCCGTCGCCCTGCGGTTTCCAGAGCTCCCCCTGCGTCCCCTGCATCACGACGAAGCCATCAACGCCCTCAAGTTCGCCGAGCTCCTGGAAACCGGACGATACGTTTACGACCCGGAGGAGTACCACGGTCCGCTGCTTTACTATCTTACGCTGGCAGCCGCGAAGCTGTCCGGCGCGACCACGTTTGAAGCGATCGACGAGTGGACGCTTCGCTGCGTACCGGCGCTTCTGGGAAGCCTGCTCGTCGTCCTCATGCCGCCCTTTGCGCAGGGACTGGGGCGGGGCGCCGCCGTCGCCGCCATGTTCTTTTTCGCCGTCTCCCCCGCCTTCACCTACTACAGCCGCGACTACATCCACGAAATCTACTTCGTCTTCTTCTCCGCGCTCGCCATCCTGGCCGGCTGGCGCTACTACCTGAATCGCCACGCCTGGTGGTTTTTTCTCGCCGGCGCAAGCCTCGCCGCCATGCAGACCACCAAGGAAACCTACTTGATCGCCATGACGGTGATGGGACTGGCCACGCTGATGACGATGGCCTGGGACCGCTACCGGCCCGTGCCGCGCCCCCGCGAGGCCGAAAGCAAGCCCTTGCCCGTGGGGGTCCTCGTGGGAACGCTGGCGACCGCGTTTCTCATTTCACTTCTCCTCTACTCGAGCTTCTTCAGAAACCCGCGTGGGGTGCTGGACAGCCTGGCAGCGCTGCT
The DNA here is from genome assembly GCA_015075175.1 of bacterium. Taxonomy (GTDB): domain Bacteria; phylum Hinthialibacterota; class Hinthialibacteria; order H5-UNCL2; family H5-UNCL2; genus H5-UNCL2. The sequence goes on along the minus strand of JABTUV010000001.1, from coordinate 1,161,340 downwards.
CTTCTACTTTCAGCGCACGGGCGCCACCAGCCTGCACGACCAGCCGTGGTACTATTATCTCGCGATTCTTGGTTTCACGAAAAACTTGGGCGCGCCGGTCTGGAGCGAGGCGTTCCTCCTGGCCCTGGCGCTCTTCGGTATGGGCATCGCCTTTCTTTCAAGATCCGGCGATGAAAACACGCCGCTCGCGCGTTTCCTCGCCCTCTATAGCCTGGCGACGTTTCTCATCTACTCGGGCCTGCGCTACAAGACGCCCTGGCTGGCGCTGAACTTTCACTTCGGCTTCATCCTCTTGGCCGCGGCGGCCGTCGCCTGGCTGTGGCGACGCGCCCGGCGCAAGGGGTTGCGCATGGCGCTGGCCGCGCTCCTGGCCGCCGGCACGCTGCATCTCGCCTGGCAGTCCTGGCAGCTCAACTTCAAGTATCCCGCCAGCCGCCGCCACCCCTACGTCTACGCCCAGACCGTCCCCGACCTGCTCAACCTGGTGCAACGCATTGCAGAAGTCGCCGCCCACAGTCCCGATGGCCGCAGTACCCCCATCGCCGTGATCTCGCCCGAGTACTGGCCGCTCCCCTTCTACCTGCGAGCCTACGACCGGGTCGGTTATTGGCACAGCCCGCCCGCCGCGGACCTCGCCGCGCCCATTTACATTACTTCGTTGGTCTTCGCCCAAAAACTTGAATCCCGGCTCGGAGACGGCTATCATCAAGAATATTTCGGGCTTCGACCGGACGTGCCCCTCCTGCTGTACGTCCGGAACGACCTGTGGGCGGCCATGCTGGAGGCGCGGCGATGAGCCAGGCCGTCCATCGCTACGAGGAGCGGGCGATGGGCTCGCTCTTCGAGGTGCGCATCGCCGGCATGGACGAGTTGACGGCGCGCGGTGCAGCCCAGGCGGCCTTCGAGGTATTGCACCGGCTGGATCGGGAGCTGTCGCGCTTCGATCCCACCAGCGCCGTCAGCCGGATCGCCCGCCTGTCGGCGGGTGACAGCCTGCGTCTAGGCCCGGCGGCGTTCGAGTGCTTGGAGTTGGCGTTGGAAGTCTTCCAGGAGACCGGCGGCGCCTTGGATGTGACCATCGCCCCGCTCCTGGATTTCTGGCGCCAGGTCGGTCCGGACGCGAAGGTAGAGGACGTGACCCTCGCCGGCCTGTACGAGCGGGTGGGAAGCGAACTCTTGCGCCTGGATCGCGCTTCCCGCAGCGTGCAGGTGTTCGCCGACCACGTCCAGATCGACTTGGGGGCGCTGGGCAAGGGCTACGCGGTCGATCAGATGATCGAGCGGCTGATGGCGTGGGACGCGCCGGCCGCATTGGTCCACGGCGGGACCAGCAGCATGTACGCGCTGGGAGCGCCGCCCGGCTGGGACGGTTGGCCGATCGAGCTGCGCCATCCCGAAGAGGGCCGCCCGCCGCTGGAGGTGTTGATCCTGACAAACCAAGGGTGCAGCGGATCCGGAGCGCTCCTGGCCGAACCGGGCAGCCCCAGCGACTGTCACGTCGTCGATCCGCGCACCGGACGGCCGGCCCGCCAGAGGCCCGCCAGCTGGGTCTTGGCGCCCACAGCGGGCCGCAGTGACGCCCTCTCCACCGCCTTTCTCCTGTTGACGGTGGAAGAGGTTGAGACTTATTGTCAAGTCCGACCGGAGATTTCCGCCGTCCTCGTGGATAACGAGCCGGGGGGGTTGGCCGTACATAGAATAGGCAAGTACTTCGCACGAAAGGACTAGTTTGCTGATGGAAGAGAAGAAAACCCCAGTGACGCGTCGAGATTTCCTGTCGGGCATGGTCGCGGCAGGCGCGACGCTGGCGACCGCCCGCCTGGCCGCCGCCCAAGCCGTCCAGGAGGCGACCGCCCCGGCCGTCATCTCCTCCGCCACCGCCGCCGTCAATTCCGCCGAGGAACTCCGCGTCGCCATGATCGGCCCCGGTAGCCAGGGCCGCACGCTCCTTACCAACACCCTCAACATCCCCAACGTGCGCTTCGTGGCCCTCTGCGACATCTGGGACTACAGCCTGGATTACGCCTCCCGCATCTGCCAGAAGAGCGATCAGCCGGTCAACACCTACCATGACTACCGGGAAATGCTGGAAAAAGAGAAGGACCTGGACGCCGTCCTCATCGCCACCCCCGACTTCCTGCACGCCCCCATGACCCTCGACTGCCTGCACGCGGGCATCCATGTTTATTGCGAGAAGGAGATGTCCAACACGTTGGAGGGCTGCCGGCAGATGGTGGTGGCGGCGCGCGAGACCGGCAAGCTGCTCCAGATCGGCCATCAGCGGCGCAGCAATCCGCGCTACTTTCTGGGCGAAAAGCTCCTGCACAAGGACAAGTTCCTGGGCCGCGTGACCCACGCTTATGGACAATGGAACCGCCTGGCGATGGAGATGTACGGCTGGCCGCCCGGCCGTGAAATCCCCGCCGACGTGCTGAAAGCCCAGGGCTACGACACCATGGAGCGCTTCCGCAACTGGCGCTGGTATCGCCAGTTCGGCGGCGGCCTGATGGCCGACCTCGGCAGCCACCAGGTGGACATTTTCAATTGGTACTTCCAATGCGCACCCAGCCGCGTCACCGTCTCCGGCGGCATGGACGTCCTGCAGGGCGACCGCGAGTTCCCCGACAACGTGATGGCCATCTATGAATACGACACGGCTTGGGGCAAGGTGCGTGCTTACTACCAGGTCGTCTCCACCTCCAGCTTCAACGGTTACTACGAGCTGTTCCTGGGCACGGAAGGCACGCTGATGATCAGCGAGGACCCCACCAAGGGCTTTCTTTTCAAGGAGGTCTCCGCGCCCAAGCGCGAATGGGAGGACGAGGCCAAGAAGGTGGACAGCATGGGCAAGGAGGCGATCGCCCTCCAGGTGGGCGCCTCCCGCAAGCAGGGCGAGCAGAAGGCGGAGGCGATGAAGGAAGAAGAAGACGCCAACAAGCCTCCGCATCAACTGCACCTGGAGAACTTCTTCGCCGCCGTGCGCGATCCCGGCAAGGTCAAGCTGAACTGCACGGCGGAAGCGGCCTTCGAGACCGCCGTCTCGGTCCTCATGGTGGACACGGCCTTCAAGAACGGCCACAGTTACGCCTTCAAAAAGGAAGAGTTCAAAGCGTAGTTGCGCAGCGTGCTTGCGCCCAAAACCGGTGACTGTCCCTGATTTCCGGGCGCCGTCCGTCGCCGGAGTACAAACTTCAGTTTGTTCATCGGAGTACAAACTTCAGTTTGTTCACCGGAGTACAAACTTCAGTTTGTTCATCGGAGTACAAACTTCAGTTTGCATTCATGCAGGCTAAAGCCTGTACTCCGGCGACCGCGCTTCACGCAATATCCGTTCACACAGGTACGAATGGTGTACAAAAGAACCCTTCCCCGGCTCGCACTCACCGCTGTGTTCGCCCTTGCGCCGGCATGGAGTGAGATCCTCCACACCGGCGGGCAATCCCGCTACGTGCACCGCATCAGTCTCTACAACGAGCACGGCGAGATCATCGATCCGAGGAGCGATCCCGCCGAGCCGTACAGTACCAACCGCACCTGCGGCAAGTGCCACGATTACGCGGCCATCTCGACGGGCTGGCATTTCAACGCCGGGCGGGCGGGCGTGGCCGCGGGCCGACCGGGCGAGCCGCACGTCCTATACGACGCGCGCACGCAAACCTGGCTGCCCGTCTCGTATCGCCCCTGGCCGGGGGTCTTTTCGCCCGCTGACGCCGGCATGGAGGCCTGGGAGTTCACGCTCACCTTCGGCCGCCACCGTCCGGGCGGCGGCGTCATGGAACCCCCCGGCGAACCCGAGCCGGGCACGCGCTGGAATTTCTCCGGCAAACTCGAAATCGACTGCCTCGTCTGCCACTCGGGCGACAACTCACACGATCCCATCGAACGCGCCCGCCAGATCGGCGAGGACCAGAACCTTAAGTGGTCCCATACCGTCGCGGCCGGTCTCGGCGTCACCCGTGGCGCGGCCAAGACCATGCCCGACGATTACGACCCCCTGCTCGGCCCCAATCCCGACCATCCCGAGTGGTCCGGTCCGACGCTCCTCTACGACCGCGGCCGCTTCAATCCCGACAACCGCGTCTATCTCAACATAACCAAGTCCCCCGGTCCCGATCGCTGCCTCTTCTGCCATACTACATCGGTCGTGGAACCCGATCCGGTTCATCCCTACGACACGGACGTGCACCTGGCGGCGGGCTTGACCTGCACCGACTGCCACCGGAACGGCATCAATCACATGATCACGCGCGGCGACGGCAGCGCGGAGGACCTCCAAAACAATCCCGCCAACGCCACGCTTTCGTGCCGGGGCTGCCACTTGGGCGAAAATGGTCGCATCGCGGGGCGGCTGGGAGCGCCGCGGCCCCGCCACGCGGCCCTGCCCGAGTTCCATCTGGAAGAGCTCACGTGCACCGCCTGCCACTCGGGTCCCTGGCCGAGAGGGGAAGCCGCGCGCATCCAGACTTCGCTGGCGCATGGACTAGGTCTGACGACGGAAGAAGATCGCCGGCTCCAGCCGCCGGCCGTGGTCGCGCCCGTGTTCATGAAGAATCCCTCAGGCGAGATTGCGCCGCACAAACTCTTTTGGCCTGCGTATTGGGCGCGCGAAGAGAACGGTCGTTTTGCGCCCATCGCGCCGCAGGCGGTGCTCAAAGCCGCGCGCGAGCATCTCCCCGCGCCTCCCGCCAAAGACGCCACGGCGCTGCCCGAGCTCACGGATGCCATGATCCTGAACGTTCTGGCAGCTTTGACCAAGTCTCCCGGCGATCGCGTCGCCTACGTACGCGGCGGCCTTGCCTATGAGCGGACGCTTGTCGATGGCTCGCCGGCGCTGGTGGGCAGGCCGGACGCCGATTTGCAGCCGGTCGCCTGGCCGCTCGGCCATAATGTGCGCTCCGCCGGCCTGGCGCTGGGCGCGGGCGGCTGCAGCGATTGTCACGCGGGCGACTCCGGCTTCTTCTACGGCAAGGTCTCCGCCGACCGGGCCGCCGCGCCGGTCATGCACGAGTTGATGGGGCTGTTGGCCTGGACGATTCCGCTCGGCAACCTGGCCGTCTGGGCGCGGGAAGGAGTGGTGGCGCGCGCCGTGGCCCTGGGTACCTTGGGAACCATCTTGGCCGCCTTGCTGCACTTCGCCTTCTTGCGCAGGCACATCCGCCGCGCTGCGCCGGTAGCGCCCGAGGGCGGATGGCCGGTCGCCTGGCTGCGCTGGGCCGGCCTGGCCGGTCTCTACGCGCTGGCGCTGACGGGCGTGGGCTTCATGCTCAACTACGGCTACTGGCGGCCCGGCTTCTTCGCCGAACATTCGGCGGTCGAGTTACACCTCGCGGCGGGGATCGTGTTCGGCGCCGCGACGGTCCTTTTGGGACTGGCGTGGTTGTTCAACCGGCAAAGCCCCCGCTGGAAGGGCGCAGACGGCCTCCTGTGGAGGTTGTCCGCCCGCCCCTCGCGGCTTCCCTGGCCGGCGATTGATTTGGTCATTTTCTGGACGCTGGTGGTTTCGGGGACGACCCTGGCGCTGCGGCCCGAGACCATGCCCGGCTGGCTGTCCATCGCCTACGCCCTGCACGGCGTCGCGGCTTTGGCCGCCCTCGGCAGACTGGCCTGGTACGTCTACCTGCGCCGGCTGGCGGAAACCCCGCACCGTCCGCAAGGCGCTTGAGCCGCTCCCGCCGTCATGCTAGATTAACCTGTTGACGACCGGGGGAATCCTCCCGCTCCCACTACACATCCTGACGCAAAGGAGTACGCCCGTGTTAAGCAAGAAAATGCAGGACGCTCTCAACCAGCAGGTCAACGCCGAGTATTTCTCCTCCTATCTCTACCTCTCCATGGCCGCGTATTTTCAGGCCGAAAACCTGAACGGCATGGCCACGTGGATGAAGAAGCAGTCGCAGGAGGAGTTGATGCACGCGCTGAAGATCTTCGACTACATCGACTCGCGCGGCGGCAAGGTCACGCTGACGGCGATTGACGCGCCCGAAACCGCCTGGAAATCGCCCCTGGCCGTCTTCGAGGCGACTTGCAAGCACGAGGCTCACGTCACCTCGTTGATCCACAATCTCGTCAATCTGGCCAAGGCCGAAAAGGACCACGCCACCGAGTCGTTCCTCATCTGGTTCGTCAACGAGCAGGTCGAAGAAGAGGACACGGCCCAGCAGATCGTCGCCAAGCTCAAGCTGGTGAAAGACGCCCCCAGCGGAATCTTCCTGATGGACCGCGAACTGGGGATGCGCGCCTAGCCGTTTCTGGACTGCGCCAGCCTGCTGCCGCACTCCACATGCGTCAGAACAGGTTGAGCTCCAGCTTGGCCGCATCCGACATCATGTCCGGCCCCCACTGCGGCTCCCACACCACGTCGACCTTGACGGTGCGCACGCCCGGCAGGAGGCTGATCTTCTCCCGCACTTCCGCCGGCAGCGACTCGGCGACCGGACAATGCGGCGAGGTCAGCGTCATCACGACTTGCACCGCGCCGTCCGGTTCCACCTTGACGTCATACACCAGCCCCAGGTCGTAGATGTTGACGGGGATTTCCGGATCGTAGCAGGTCTTGAGCGTGCGCAGGATGCCGTCCTGGAGACTGGCGACATCCACCGGCTCGGCGGGCGGTGGCGGCTCAGGCGCAGGCGTAGGCGCAGGCGGCGGCATCAACGGCTCGGGTTCCGGCAGGCTCCCCTCGCGCTGTCGCGCCAGGAACCTGGAGAGAAAGTTCTTCATCGCTTCGCCCCCTCCATGTCCGCGCTTACTCCGTGGTCACGGGAGCGGCCTGGTTCTCCAGCGCCGCGCGCATGGTGTGCCAGGGCAAAGTCGCGCACTTGACGCGAATGGGAAACTCCCGTACGCCTGCAAACACCGACAGCTTGCCCAGTTTGGAGGTGTCCGCGTTGAGCGCCGTCTCCTCCGTCACCAGCGCGTGAAAACCCCGGAACAGCCCCTCCACCTCCGCCTCGGTCTTGCCCACCAGCGCCTGCGTCATCATCGAGGCCGACGCGGTGCAAATGGCGCAGCCGGCCCCCTCGAAGGCCACCGCCGCAACCACGCCATCCTCCACCAGCATGTAAACGGTGATGCGGTCGCCGCAAAGCGGATTATAGCCCTCGGCGCGCCGGTTGGACTGGGGCAGCGCCCCGAAGTTGCGAGGGCGCTTGCTGTGGTCCAGAATCACTTCCTGGTAGAGTTCGCGCAGATCGCCGCTCATCACGAGAAAACCCGGATCACGCGGTGGAGGCCGGCGACCAGCGCGTCGATCTCCTGCCGCGTATTGTAAAGCCCCAGCGAGGCGCGCGCCGTTGCCGGCACGCCGAAGCGCTCCATCACCGGCATCGCGCAGTGATGCCCGGTGCGCACGGCGATCCCTTCCCGGTCCAGAATCGTCCCGATGTCGTGCGGATGAATGCCCTCAAGCGTAAAAGACAGCACCCCCGCCTTCTCCCGCGCCGTGCCGATGAGGCGCAATCCCGGGATTTCCGACAGGCGCTCCGTACCGTACACGAGCAGGTCGTGCTCGTGCGCGGCGATGCGCTCCGGCCCCAGCGCCGTCACGTAGTCGATGGCCGCGCCCAGCCCGATGCCGCCCGCGATGTTGGGCGTGCCCGCCTCGAAGCGGTGCGGCAAGTCGTTATAGGTCGTCTTCTCGAAGCTGACCGACCGGATCATGTCGCCCCCGCCCATATACGGCGGCATGTCCTTCAGCAGGCTCGCCTTGCCGTACAACGCGCCCACCCCCGTCGGTCCGTACACCTTGTGGCCGGAAAAGACGTAGAAGTCGCAATCCAGCTCCTGCACGTCCACCGGCAGATGCGGCGCGGCCTGCGCCCCGTCCACCAGCACCGGCGCCCCGTGGCGATGCGCCGTATCGATCATCTCCTTCACCGGATTGACCGTCCCCAGCGCGTTGGACACGTGCACGAGGGAGACGAACTTCGTGCGCGGATTAAACAGCTTCTCGTACTCCTCCAGCATCAGTTCGCCGCGGTCGTTGACGGGAATGACGCGCAGCCGCGCCCCCTTCTCCTCGCACAACATCTGCCACGGCACGATGTTGGAGTGATGCTCGATGGCGGAGATGATCACCTCGTCGCCCGCCCCCACATGCGTCCGGCCGTAGCTGGACACGACCAGGTTGATGGCCTCGGTCGCGCCGCGCACGTAGATGATCTCGCAGAACAGAGGCGCGTTGAGAAACCGCTGCACCTTGATGCGCGCCGCCTCGTACGCCTCGGTCGCCACTTCCGAAAGATAATGCACGCCGCGATGGATGTTCGAGTTCTCCTCGCGGTAGTAGCGCGACACGGCGTCGATCACGCACTGCGGCTTCTGCGTGGTCGCCGCGTTGTCCAGGTAAACGAGCGGCTTTCCATGGACCATGCGCGACAGAATAGGGAAATCGCGCCGCACCGCCTCCACGTCGTAGGCGGAGGGGCCGCGCCTGTCCTTTTCCACCACAGCGAGCGGACTCATGCGACCTCCTTGATGATCCGGCCGTTGGGCAGGTGCTCGACCAGGGCGCGCAGAAGCTGCCGGCGCAGAGGCTCGATCCTGATGCGGTCGATCACTTCGCTGGCGAAGGCGTAGATGAGCAGGGTGCGGCTCTCCTCGCGCCCGATGCCGCGCGAGCGCATGTAGAAGAAGGCGTCTTCGTCCAGGCGCCCGATGGTCGCCCCGTGCGTGCATTTAACGTCATCGGCGAAGATCTCCAGCTGCGGTTTGGTAAAGACGACCGCGTCGTCGGACAAGAGCAGGTTGCCGTTGCTCTGCTTGGAGTCGGTTTTCTGCGCCTCCCGATGCACGTAGATGCGCCCGTTGAAAACGCCGCGCGCGCGCTGGTCCAGGACGCCCTTATACAGCTCGAAGCTCCGGCAATGCGGGGCGGCGTGCTCGATGCGCGTGTGGTGGTCGCAGAGTTGTTCGCCGGTGAGCACGAAAAGGCCGTGCAGGAGCGCCTCCACGCCCTCGCCGGCCAGGAGCGTGGAGAGATCGTGGCGCGCCCAGGCCGCACCCAGCGAAATCGAGTGGTGGGTATAGTTGGCGCCACGCGCCTGCCGCGCCTGCATCGCGCCGACGTGCCGCGCCCCCTTCCCCTCCGACTGAACCTTGTAATGATCCACCCGCGAGTTCTCCCCGCACACCACCTCGCTGGCGGCGTTGGTCAGCGTCGGTCTGTCCGAGAGCGAGGCGTAATGCTCCACCAGCGAAAGCCCCGCGCTCTCCTCGACCACGACAAGGCTGCGCGGATACGCTACCGATGGTCCGGCGTCCCCGCTGGAAAGAAACAGCAGGTGAACCGGCTGCGGAAGCGTTACGCCGCGCGGAACGTATACCGCCGCGCCGTCCGCGATGAAGGCCGTATTCAACGCGGCGAAAGGCTGATTCTCAAAACCCAGTTGCTGCGCAAGATGCTCCCGCACCCAGTCCGGCTGAGTCGAGAGCGCCTCCGCCAGGCTGCCGATGAAGACATTGTCGGGAACCTCGCCCCGAAACGACAGCGAGGGCGAAAAGCAACCGTTGACGAAGACCAGCCGGGCTGTAACTTCGTCGCCGAAGAGAAACGGCCGCAAGGCCGCGGGGGACGGCATGGCGGCGGGCGGCTCGGCGGGCGTCCAGGCCACGTCCAAGACGGGCGCCAGCGGCGTCTGGCGCCAGTCCTCGTCCTTGAAGGTGGGAAAGCCGAGCTCGACGAAACGCGCCAGCCCGCGTCGGCGTATCTCGTGCAGTTGCGGCCCTCCCCGCGCCGAGAGCGCCTCCTCCCGCGCGGCGAAATGCTCTTGGAAAACGGCCGGGGCCGGTTTGGTTTCCGTCGCCGCCATCGCTCAAGCCCCCACCGGCTGGCCCGCACCCGCCAGCTCTTCCACCCACGCGTAACCCTTCTCCTCCAGCTCCAGCGCCAGCTCCTTGCCCCCCGAGCGCACGATGCGCCCCTTCGACAACACGTGCACGAAGTCCGGCACGATGTAGTTGAGCAGCCGCTGGTAGTGCGTCACCAGCACGAACGCGCGCTCCGGGCTGCGCAGCGCGTTCACACCCCTGGCCACGATCTTCAGCGCGTCGATGTCCAGCCCCGAGTCGGTCTCGTCCAAAACGCACAGCGTCGGCTCCAAAACGGCCATCTGGAAGATTTCGTTCCGCTTCTTCTCCCCCCCGGAGAATCCCTCGTTGACGGGACGGTTGAGCAGCGAGGCGTCCATGTCCACCAGCTTCATCCGCTCCTTCACCAAAGCCAGAAAGTCGATCGCGTCCAGTTCCGGCAGGCCGCGATGCTTGCGGATTTCGTTGAGGCCCGCCTTGAGAAAGTAAGAGCTGTTGACGCCCGGGATTTCCACCGGATACTGGAAGGCGAGAAACACGCCTTCGCGGGCGCGCTCCTCGGGAGCCATCTCCAAGAGGTCCAAGCCCTTGTAGCGGACTTCTCCGGCGGTCACCTCGTAGCCGTCGCGGCCCGCCAAAATGTGCGCCAGCGTGCTCTTGCCCGAGCCGTTGGGCCCCATGATGGCGTGCACCTCACCTGGCTTCACTGACAGGTTGATGCCGCGCAGGATGACATTGTCCTCGACTTTCGCGTGCAGGTTCTTGATTTCCAACATGTCCACCAAGCTCTCCTCATTTCACGATTGCAGCTTGCTTGCCAAATACTGTATCTTTCGCGCCACGTGCGGAAGGTTTATGGGACTCACTTTTCCCAATTGTCCGTGTGCAATGGCGCACCGATCTCTATAAAAGCCGCAAACTTCCGTGTAATCAGCCGTTCCCTTTTCGAGCAGCAGCGCAACGCGCCTGGTAAAGGGCATCCGTTCCACGTCGTGGGCGTCTAGAATCTGCCATGACCGTCTCGAACCCCACTTGCCGGTCGCGCTCTTTCTTTTGATCAAGGCGCGGCATTTTCCCGTGATGCGGTCCTCCAGCTGCGCGAAGAGCATCACAAAGTACGCCTGGTCATTGAGAATCATCTTCCTGCTCCAGCGCGCCCTCTGCACAGCGCTCCTTGCTGACGACTCTTTTTCCGCGAGGGCTTCATTCGCTACGCAATAAGCCTCGTAAATCTTCTTAAAGGCAATCATACAATCTGGCCGCCGATGATGCGCTTAAACGCGTCGGCATTGAACGGTACAAGCACCTTCTCGAAGTCTCGGCTGGCGACCTGCCAATTGCTTGGCTTTCCTGCTCGCCTCCCATGTCGAAAGCGTGAATTGGTTCTTGCCGGCGGACACGTTGACGCGACCCTTGGCGCCGATGATCCAGAGTGCGCTGGGCACAAACGTGATGCATGTGTCCCCTTTTACAAGTCGGCAGGCTGGCAGCCCTGGTTTAATCTTTTTTTCGTCCTCATCAAGTATTCATCAACCTGCTCGACGTCAAAACGCTCCGCCGCAAAATCGCTCGCGTACTTGGCGCGGAACTTCCACGATTGACGATTTCTTCAAGCCGCCTCTTCCAGTCGGACACCATCTCTTCTGACGTCGCGTCGATTGACTTCCGTCTCTTGCGGAGGCCTTGACGTCGACGCTAGAACAGTCACGGAACTCCGAGGTCCATGGGGTAACCTCCAACGCTAACCTACGCTGCCTTCCAGCGTGATACCCAGCAGCTTCTGCGCCTCCACGCGAACTCCATCGGCGTTCGCCGAAGACCTCCTTACAGAAGCCGTTCACGATCGGCGCTGACCGCGTCCTCCTTGCTGATGCCGCGCTACCGCAGTAGAAAATCTGGTCCTCGCCGATCTTGGACGTGGACGCCTCGTGCTCCACCTGCGCGGTGGTGTTTTCACCTCAATATACGGGAAGGTGTGCGCGCCGCAGCGGTCGCCGATCAGCATGCTGTCGCACTGCAAGTGTAGTTGCGCGCGTTTTCCGCGCTTCTGGGCGACCGACACCAGCCCGCGGTAGGTTCTGCCCCGGCCCGCTTGAAATGCCCTTCTCGAGACGATCGCTGGTCGCGTTCTTGCCGATATGCACCATCTTGGTCCCGTGTCCGCCTGCTGCTTGAGCGCAGTGACGGCCACGGAGTAAAACTCGCCGACCGAGTTTCTCGCCCAGCAGAAGGCAGCTGATACTTCCACGTGATGGCGGAACCCGTCTCCACCTGCGTCCAGGAAATTTTTGAGTTTCTGCCCCGGCACTGGCCCCGCGTGGTGACGAAGTTATAGATGCCGCCCCGGCCCTCCGCGTCGCCCGGATACCAGTTTTGCACCGTGCTGTACTTGATGGTGGCGTTGTCCAGCGCGACCAGCTCGACCACCGCCGCGTGCAGCTGGTTCTCGTCGCGGATGGGCGCGGTGCAACCTTCCAGGTAGCTGACGTACGCGCCCTCGTCGGCGATGATCAGTGTGCGCTCGAATTGCCCCGTGTCCGCCGCGTTGATGCGGAAATAAGTCGAGAGTTCCATCGGGCAGCGCACGCCCTTGGGGATGTAAACGAACGAGCCGTCTGAAAACACCGCCGAGTTGAGCGACGCAAAAAAGTTGTCGGTATAGGGCACGACCGAGCCGAGATACTTTTTCACCAGCTCCGGATGCTCCCGCACCGCCTCGGAAAACGAGCAGAAGATGATGCCCAGCTCGTTGAGCTTGCCCTTGAACGTGGTGGCGACCGAGACGCTGTCGAAAACGGCGTCCACCGCCACGCCCGCCAGGCGCTCCTGTTCGGCCAGGGGAATGCCCAGCTTGTTGTAGGTCTCCAGGAGCTTGGGATCGACCTCTTCCAGGCTCTTGGGCCGGTCCTTCATGCTCTTGGGCGCCGAGTAATAGCGTATCTTCTGATAGTCGATGGGCGGATACTCCACATTGGGCCAGTGCGGCTCGGTCATCTTCAGCCAGTGGCGATAGGCGCGCAGGCGCCACTCCAGCATGAACTCGGGTTCCTTCTTCTTTTCCGAGATCATGCGGATGATGTCTTCCGACAGGCCGAAGGGTACGGTGTCCGCCTCGATATCGGTGACGAAACCGTGCTTGTATTCCTTTTCGGCCAGTTGCTGAATGGTTTCCGTCGATGAAGACATAACGCTCCCTCGGTCGTATTCTCTCTTGGTCGCGGGGTACTTGGTCCAGCGGAGCGGCATGCGCGCGGGCGTTGCCGACAGAGCTGGAGCACTCCGCCCCGGAGTGCACCCCGGCGGGCTGCTCCGGCATATAGGACCAATCCAATACGATATATAGTCGAAGCCAAGGGAAATCACAAGGGAAAAAACGCGAAAAAGCACTTTTTTACGGCTGTTTTATTTAAGCTTAATAAATTAAGTATATTACATAGTGTTCTTGAGTGGTCTAAAAGTCGTACAAACCGAACCACTGGCGACTGCCGACGCCGGCTGGACGGATCTCCAACTGAAGAGCCTTGCCCGGAGTCAAGTACGTCGAGGTCAAGTTGAGAATCAAGAAGCCCGAGCTATCCTCACGGTCATTTTGCTTCACGTCATAAAAAAGCGCAGCCGATCGATCGTGGTTGTACCACGTCGCGTCCGCGAGCGTCACGCCGAAATCCAGTAGGGGAGCGCCGTCGAGCGCGAGCGTGAAAGTCGCCGCCGGTTGCGAGGCGTATCCCATCCCCGCCACCATGCGCAGCGAGACCCCATCCGCAGCATCCTCGGGAATCGGATCGGTTTCCCAGCGCAACCTCTGACGGCCGTCCCCCGCTCGGACGAAGCACAACCGGCCGAGTCCCAGAAACGAGTCGTAACTTTGTTCCCACACCGAGTCGGCATGGATGCGAGCGCAACCATTCAGGAGCTCCGTGTCGGGCAGCTCGGCCAGCTCCAGGGTCGCCTGCGGAGCAAACTCTGGGCTCAGCGCGTAATCGATGAGGCGCCGCAAGAGATCGTCGGCCTCCACGCGACCGGAAAGGAGATCAAGCCCATTCGCCAGCAGCCGTCCGGCGGCGGCACGCGCTTGAAAGGCATACAGGAGGTATCCGTACCGTCCATGTCCGAGGATCATCGGTTCGGTATTGATGAACTCACCCTCGCGCTTGACGGCTCGATCCACGAGCGAGAAAAAGACGGGCGAAAGCCAGCCCTGGTGGGGAAAATCGCCCAAGGCGGGATGGGAGGCGACGGCGGTCCCCGCCTGGCCGCGTACCGTCCACCAACCGGGGCGTGCACCGGGACGAACCGCCGGCCATCCGCGCATGGACAGGAGCAAGACGTCGCGTCCATCGTTCAACCAGGCGCGTTCGCGCGCGCCGAAGCGTTCCGAAAGCAAGAGGCGCGCGTCACCCGCTCCAGTGTCGCCTGCCCGGCGCAATCCGGGCAGGCGCGGCGACAGACGCGCAAACAGCTCGTCGCCGGCGGCGATTCCTTCGCCGGAGCGCAGGGTCTCCCGCGTGGCCGGGAAGACCCACACGTCCCAGGCGTTCTCCCACACGCATGGCGGCGTGGCATCCTCGGTCTCAACGCGTCCGTACAGCGTCAGTATCTCCGATCGTCCCACGACCGGGACCGTGCATCGCGTACGCGCCACTTCACCCACTCCGGCTTGGAGGGTGAAGGACGGTGGGCTGCCGGCGCCGAATCCCACGCTGCGGCCACGGCCAAGCATCCATGCCAGGTGCGCGCGCGTCGCCTCCGTCGCTTCGTAGTGCGAGAGCATCCAGCGCACGTCGATGCGCTCGCCGGACGTGAAGATGGGCGGATCGCGCGGCAGCTCGGCCAGGACTACCGTAGGCGCGTTGAACCGCCGGAAGAACTGCGGCGTGCTGTGCTTGGCTTCCCAGAATTGATCCAAGAGACCTTGTGACGAGTACGGCGCGCCCACGTCCACGATGGTCCAGAAAATCTGCCCGTCCAGGCGTGGATCGCGGCGCGCCTTCTCCAGCCCCTCCTTCTGGCAATAGCTCTGCATGCGATAACCGGCGTCAAAGCAGCGCAAGCCCCACTCGGAATCCAGCCGCCGGCGGGCCGTCTCCGCCTTGAAGTCGTCCATCGTGCCGGCAGGCAGTAACGCGCCCGTGTAGCGCGCATGGCGGCGCGGATCCTCGTCCAGCGCCAGGTTGAGATACTCGTGCAATACGAGCGGCCGCGCGGGCGCGAACGTCGCGGACCGCAGGCGCGCGTCCCACTCGAAGATCGTGTCGTAGTCCGAATTGTTCGGTCGATTGACCCCGCCGTCCTGGTGCAAGAAAAGCCGCGTCGGGTCCACCTGCTTGCCCAGTCGAAACACGTGTTCGTCAGTCGGAGATCCCAGCCATCCCTCGTTGCCGGTACAATAGGTCGCCAGCGAGACGTGGTCGCGGTAGTGGTCGATGAGTTCGCGGAGATCGGCCTCGGGCAGGAAATACTCGCGCGAGCCGGCGGAGGGACGGGCGCCGTAGTACGGCAGCTCAGGTTGAACCATCATGCCGACTTCGTCGGCGGCCTCGAAGTATTCCGGCAGCTCGCAGTGCGTATGCAAACGGACGTAGTTGAGACCGAAACCTTTGGCAATCTCAAAATGTTTCACGTGAAACATCTTTGACGCGGGCGAAGAAAGTGTCAGGGGATAGACGAAATCGTCGCCGTAACCCCTCAAATAATACGGGCGCCCGTTGAGGTAGAAGTCTCCGTTGCGGACCTCCCACGTCTTGACGCCGAAACGCAATGGCAGACCGTCCGCAATCGACCCGTCCACGATCAATTCCGCCGTCCCCGCGTAGAGATGCGGCGACTCCGGCGACCAGTAGCGAAGCGGGGCGAGGGGCATGGCGGCGCTCACGTCCAGCGCCTGCCCCGATGCAAGGCGCAGGGCGCCCTCGGCGCGTCCGGCAGGTTGCGCGTCGAAATCGGCTGCGAAGCGGAGGCTTCCCGCACCCGCCCGCCGCAGCGAACGCACGCGCGCGCACCACACCACGCCTCCACGCGTCGCATCGGCCACGGTGTACACGCTCTCGATGAACGGATCGCCGGTCGCCTCCAGCTCCACGCCGCGGTACAGCCCGCCGAAGCGATGCATCCAGTTGAAGACGCCCTTGCGGCTGGGCACATCATTGCGCACCAGCGCCACGACGACCGCTTCCCTGCCCGGCTCGACAACTTCGCTGATATCATAGCGGTAACTGCCGCAGTAGCTGTCGACGTGGGCGACAAACTCTCCGTTGATCCAGAACCATCCCTGCGAATTCACCCCGCCGACCTTCAACCACACGAGACGGTTCTTCCAATCGGCAGGAACGGCGACGCGCTTGCGATACCAGGCCGCGCCGACATAGGAGCCGCGAAGTCGTCGCCGGGCCGCCTCGGGGGTCGTGGGGTTGCTCTCGCCCGGCCCGCCCACACCCTGCGCCTCCCAGCAGCCGGGAACGCGAATGGAGCGGGCATTCCGCCAAGCCGCATCGACCGCATACCAACGCTGGACTTCGCCGATGCCACGCGCATCGGTCGCAAATTCCCACTCACCGTCCAGGGAAATGAGAGGCCGCGCCGGATGTCGAACCTCGGCGTTGACTTTGGCGGGGTACGGCGTTCTATCACCGGCGTGTGTCTGGACCGCCGCGCCCCAGACCAACAGCCATGTGCAGATGAACACGGAACGCATCGCTGATCCCTCTTTATGCGATTGGACGCGATAACGACGCATGCTATGGTACAATTAAGTCTGCTTCGAGAAAAGTGCCGGCAAGAAGCCGTCCGCTCGATATGCGGCCCGTCGTTACGTCTCCGTGGGATGGACATGACTCATCGGGCCGCTACTTGAGGACTCGGTTTTGTTTTCTTGCCGAGTACTTTGCCAGAAGCCGCACAATATCGACACGGGAGTACGTTCATGTCCTTAACGCGAGAGCCGGTGGCCGCCGTGCCGCGTCGCGGATTTCTCTCCACGCTTGCGCTGGGAGCTGCTTTCACGGCGTGCCAGTCCCCGCGCTCCAACCGAACCACCCGTCGTAGGCCCTTTTTTCGCACGCGCGGCGTGGTCATCTCCGCCCCCGACGACATTCCCAACTGGAACTGGCCCGAGAAGGCGCACGCCGCCGGCCTCTCCACCATCGCCACGCACAAGTTCCCCAGCGAGGTCGCCCGCTTTGCCATGACGGATGAATGGCATCGATTTTACGCCGATTGCCGCCGGCTGGGAATCGAGATCGAGCACGAGCTGCACGCCATGTACGATCTCTTGCCGCGCAGCCTGTTCGAGAAAAACCCCGAGATGTTCCGCATGAACGAAAAGGGCGAGCGCACGAAGGATTACAACCTGTGCGTGCATTCCAAGCAAGCGATTGCGGTAGTCTGCGAGAACGCCGTCAAGTACGGCGAGATTCTGCGTCCCACCACGGGGCGCTATTTCTACTGGGTGGACGACGCGATGGAATGTGCCGCTGCCCGAAATGCAGGGTTCTTTCGGACACGGACCAGGTCGTCATCCTGGAGAACGCGATGATCGCGGCGCTGCGGCAGTCGGACCGTCGCGCCACGCTCGCGCACCTGGCCTACGGCACGACCTGGGAACCGCCGAAGGAGGTCAAACCGGAGCGCGGCCTCTTTCTGGAGTGGGCGCCGATCAGGCGTCGTTTTGACGTTCCCATGCGGGCGCAGTCCGAGCAACTGGAGAACCTGGATGCGCAGCTGGCCGTGTTCGGCGCGGACGGCGCGCAGGTCCTCGAATACTGCCTGGACGAGTCGCTGCACTGCGGCTACCGGCGCAATCAGCCGAAGCCGCTGCCCTGGAACGGCGAGCTGTTCCGCGCGGACCTGGCGACCTACAAAGAGCGCGGCATCCGCCACTACACGAGTTTCGCGGTGTGGGTCAACCAGGACTATGTCGCCGCCTGCGGCGAGCCGCCGCTGGATGAGTACGGGGAGGGCCTGTGGCAGGCTTGAAGCACGAGGTCGGTTCCATGCTCCGGCGTCTTCTTCTTTTCGCGCTGCTCGTGCCTTCCGCGGGACTGGCGGCGACCGTCATCGAGGCGGCGCCGGGCGACCGGGAGTCAGCCGCGTGGCGATACGCGCACCGGGTGCTCGCGTCGGCGCTGGAGGCGCACGGCGGCGGCACGGTGCAGGTCGCAGAGGGCGGACCGGGGGGAGAGGGCTATCGCCTATCGCGCGGGCGCCGCGGGGCGTTTCTCATCGAGGCGCGCGAGCCGGCCGGACGCGCGTACGGCGCCTTGCGGCTGGCGCGCGAGATCACCCTGGCCGGCAAAATTCCCGCAAACCTGGGCCTCGACGAATCGCCCGCCTACCCCCTGCGCATGGTCGAAGTCGAAGCCCCCTTCTATCCGCCGGAAGCCCGCCCCGAGCGCCCCTACTGGCTCGGCGGCTTCCGCAACATGTACGACAGCGACCAGCCGCCCTATCTCGACCTGTCGCGCTTCAACCGGATTCCCGAACGCTTCGAGCGTTACTGCCAGATCATGCTGGAAAACGGCTACAACGCCCTGCTCTTCATCCAGGTCGAGAGCCGCTGGGTAGACCCGGAGATTTTTCCCGGGGTGGTCGTGGCCGCGACAGAGCGCGCGAGGCTGGCCGCCTGGCGCGATCTCTACGCGCGGCTGTTGGACATCGGGACGGCCTACGGGTTTCGCTGCTATCTCTGGAACAGCGAGGTGACGTTTCCACCGGCGGTGATGGCGTCCCTGCAGCGGGCCGGCGCGGTGCAAGGCCGGGGGCGCGCGGCCGCCGCCGATGTGCGGCATCCCGCGCTCTTGGAGGCGCTGGAAACCAAATATCGCTATTTCGCGCGCACCTATCCGCAGATGGCGGGCTATCTCTTTCGCGTGGGAGAATTGGGCGAGCCGGGCGCGGTCGTCTTTCGGCCCGTCGGTCGCGACCATCGCCGGGGCGAGCCAGAGCGCGTGGCGGACTTCTTCGGCGCCATGGAGAACCTCGTGGCGGGCGAGCTGGACAAGCAGTTCATCGCCCGCACCTGGTGGGTGGGACATCCCAGCATCCACACCGATCCCGCCATGTACGCGACCGCGGTGTCCCGGTTGCGATCCGGATCCAGCTGGGTTTGTATCAAGAATACACATGAATTCTGGGGCGGCCAGCCGCTCAATCCCACCATCGCGGCCGCCAGGCATCCCGTGATCGTCGAGTACCAGGGTTGCCGCGAGTACGACGGCATGGGCGCAGTGCCCGTGGTACCGGCGCGGCATTACTCGAAGCGCTTCCGACAGCTGGAGAGCGCGCGGCCCGCGGGCGTC
Organism: bacterium; assembly: GCA_015075175.1. Lineage (GTDB taxonomy): Bacteria > Hinthialibacterota > Hinthialibacteria > H5-UNCL2 > H5-UNCL2 > H5-UNCL2. The sequence goes on along the minus strand of JABTUV010000001.1, from coordinate 1,142,240 downwards.
TGGGCGTGGGTCAAGTTCGGCGGTTCGGGCGGGAAATACCGCCTGCCGTACTTCTACGGTTTTGACGACTGGACCGAGGCGAACGTTTATCTCATCGGTCGGCTGGCGTGGACGCCGAGGGCCGATGCGAGACGGTTGCTGCGGGAATTCGCCGTGCTCAAGGTGGGTCGTGAGGCGGCGGCGGACTACGCCCGCATCATGGAGCTGTCCGAAGAGGCGCGCGACCGCGGCATGTACGTGCGCGCCGTCTGCGACGAGAATCCCTGGCATCCCATGTTTCCCGTCTACCGCAATTACTTTTACGCGGGCGAACTGATCGCCTCCGAGGACGGCGTGTCCACTGACGATCCGGTAAAATACATTTTTGACCATTACAGGAGCCGGCGTGGGGAGATGCGGCGGGACGCGCGGCGGGCGCTGGCGGCGCGGCAGGAGGGCCTGAGGCTGGCCGAGCGCGTCGCCGCCCGCATCGAGCCGCGCCGCGCGGCGGGGCTGCTTGAGAACGTCCGACATGGGCTGGCGCTGCAGGAGGTCCTTTCGGCGTGGATTCTGGCGGCGGATGCCTGCTACGCCGGACCGGATGAGAACGCCGCCGCGCGCCTTCCGCGCGCGCGCCGGCAGGCCGTGGCACGGCTGGCGGCCTTGAAGGATGCGCGGGCGCGCTACGACGCCGAGTTCGGCGAGTACATCGACCGCCAGTCGGGGCTGCGCGGGTTCATCACGCGAGCCGAAAAGACGCTGGCTCAACCGCCGGAGTGAATTGCGCCGTTGGCGGAAACCCCGTCCCCACTCGGCGTCTTACAGTCTCTTCTTGGCCACGTCCAAGAGTACCGCGCCCAGGATGGCCGCGCCGATGGCGAAGTCCTGCAGCGTGTCCGGGAATCCCAGCAGGTTGAGCGCGTTGCGGACTACGCCGATGAGGAGCGCGCCGATCAACGTCCCCAGCACCTTGCCCTCGCCGCCGGAAAGACTGGTTCCGCCTACGACGACGGAGGCGATCACGTCCAGTTCCTTCAGCACGCCGGTCTTGGGATCGCCGGCGGCCAGCTTGGCGGCGGTGAGGGCGGCCACGAATCCCGCCAGGGCGCCGTTGATGAGATAGACCCATATTTTGATCCTGCCGGTGCGCACGCCCGAGAGTCGCGTCGCCTCCTCGTTGCCACCGATGGCGTACACGTAACGCCCGAACTGCGTGCGCGTCATCAGCACGTGCCCGGCCAGGTAGATCAGCGCCATGAAGAGACCGGGCACGGGCAGCCACTGGCCGATGCGCGCCTCGAAGATGAAACCGTTGTGCCAGGCGGTGAAGTCGTGCGGCAGGTTGGAGATCGCCTCCGAGCGCGTCATGGAGATGGCCAGGCTGCGCGCCATGAGCATGATGGCGAGCGTGGCGATGAAGGGCGGGATGGAAAAGCGCGTGGCCAGGACTCCCGTGCCCGAGCCGGTTACGGCGCCGCAGAAGACGCTCATGAAGATGGCGAAGAGGATCAGGCCCGTGGCCGACATGCCGGGCCAGACGACCTTGGTGGTGACGAACGACTCGGTCAGTTTCTTGGCCGCGCCGTCGTAGCCGCCGATGTCCACGGGCACGATGGCGGCGAGGTCGTCGTGCTCGTCCAGAAGTCGGCCGACGGCGTCGTGGGCGCGCTGGAACCTGGGCCCGCGTTCCCACGGCCAGTACCATCCAGGGGCGGCGATCTCCTCCTCGGCGATGATTTGCAGGCCGGGATGGGCGCGCAATTCGGCCTTGAAGTCTTCAACCATGCGGCGGTTGTCGCTCTTGGACGAATCGACGAGGAGGGCGACCTTGCCCGAGTCGCCGACCTGGTGGATCAGCGCCCGCGCGGTCGCACGGCCGTCCTTCTCGATGCCGAGGATGTGGTGTCGGGTCAGCGGGAGGCACTTGCCACGGGCCAGCGCAAGCGGGCCAGGATCAGGGCGCGCCGGGCAGGCGCAGGGCGGCTACGCGCGGGGTCCGGCTGCCCGCCACGGTAAACACCAGCCAGCCCACCAGCGCCAATCCCCACCATGGAATGCCGTAATCCGACTTGAGCACGAGCGCGCAGATCACGCCGATGAGGGCCAAGAGCGAACCTACCGACAGATCGATGCCGCCGGTGATAATCACCATAGTCATGCCCACGGCCATGATGGCGGTGAGCGCGCTTTGGCGGACAACGGTCATGATGTTGTCGTAGCTGAGGAAGATGGAGCGGCTCGTCATGGGAGGGGAGAGGATAGGGACTTGAGCGAGGCCGGGGCGGGCCAGCGCGGTCGCCAATTGAGGGAGGATTTCGCGGGCGCGCTGAGCGCCGGATTGCGTGAAGCAGACGAGAGCGGCGGGAGTCGCCTCGGCGGTCACGGCCTGGTTGAGGAGGAGCCGCAGTTGCCGCGGGGCCTCGGTCATGTCGGTGAAGACGCGCGCCTCCGCGGTTCGCACGCCGGTCGCCTTCTCCTGGAAGGCGGCGAAGGCATCGATGTACTCGCGCTCGCGGTCGGGCGGGGCAATCGCCAGGAGGAATACCTCGCCTTTGACGCCTTCCGCGGCGACCGCTTCCGCCGCCAACCGCCCGCCCTTTCTGCCCGCGTGGAAGTCCCACGGCTCCCAGGTCGCGACCGATACCACCCCGCCCAGGAGAATGAGAATGAACACCATGCCGTAGTTCTGGAAGACGCTGGAGCGGATGAACTGACCGAGCAGTCCCAGCTTGGCCGGTTTGACTGGAGGCATGGCGGAGGTTCCTCTCCATGCAGGGGATGATTGACAGAGGTTTAGGAGAAACGGCGGGATTTGTCCACGGGGGAAATTCGCTGCAAAAAAACGAAGGCCACTCCGAAGGAGGCCTGCACGCATAGAGGGCGTCCTCTCGATACGCGGCCCGAAGTAACAGCTCGCGCTGACGCATCCAGCTCGTCGGGCCGCTACTCGAGGACTCGGTTCTTCTTTCTCCCGCAACCCTGTCAGGGCCGATTTTGCGAGGAGGCGCCCATTTTCGGGTGGGACGTGGGGTTGGCGCAGGAGCTTGCATGGAAAATGGGTGACTGTCCCTTCGTTTGCCGCTATCCTGCCCATCTTTACGACCCCATCGGAGGTTGATTCATGGCACAGGCAGGCATCGGCGTAATCGGCGGCTCGGGCGTGTACGAGATCGACGGCGTGGAGTATTATGACGCCTTTTACCCGGACACGCCGTTCGGCAAGCCGTCGGACGAAATCCGGCTGGCCAGGTTGGGCGGGCAATCGGTTGCCTTCCTGCCCCGGCACGGCCGCGGACATAAGTTCAACCCCACGCACGTGCCCTACCAGGCCAACATCTATGCCCTGAAGATGCTGGGGGTGAAGAAGCTCGTCACCATCTCCGCCGTGGGCAGCCTGAAGCCCGAGATCGAGCCTCTGCACATGGTCGTGCCCGACCAGATCATCGACCGGACGAAGCACCGGCCCAACACGTTTTTCGATCCCTGCGCGGTGCATTGCGGATTCGCCGAGCCGTTCTGTCCGGAGTTGTCCCAGCTGGTAGCGGACTGCTTGGAGGAGATCGGGCTGACCGTACATCGGGGGGGGACTTACGTGTGCATGGAGGGACCGCTGTTTTCCACCAAGGCGGAGAGCGCGATGCATCGGGCCTGGGGCGCGTCGGTGATCGGCATGACGGCGCTGCCGGAGGTCTTGCCCGCGAGGCGGAGATGTCTTACGCCACCATCGCGAGCAGCACGGACTACGATTGCTGGCACGAGGAGCATGTGTCCGTCGAGGTGGTGGTCGCCAATCTGTTAAAGAACGTGGAGAACGTGAAGCGGGCGATCAAGACCCTCGTGCCGCGCATCGACCCGGACCGGCCCGGCCCATACGAGAACAGCCTGGCCAACGCCCTCCTGACCGGCCGCGAGCATATCCCGGCGGACAAGCGCGAGCTGTTCCAGTTTTTTTTCGGCAAGTACTGGAAATGACGGCGGTTGCGGCGATCGGTTGTTTCGTCGCGGACGCCCTAGGCGGCGTTATTAGGGGCAGGACCGCAAAAAGATGCGGTCGGCGGGTCGAAGTGCTATTCTAACGACGTGGGAAGAGCGAGGACAAGGAGGCGATGATCCATGTGGCCCATGTTTTATGACCACGTATACCTGATGGTCATCCTGGCAGGGATGGTGATCTCCGGGGCGGCGGCGCTCCTGGTGCAAGGGACGTTTGCGCGCTTCAACCGCATTCGCACGGCGCGGGGGCTGACGGGAGCGCAGGTCGCGCGGCGGATTCTGGACCGCGCGGGCCTCCATGACGTAGCGGTCGAGCGGGTGGGCGGCCACCTGACGGACCATTATGATCCAAGGTCGCACGTGCTGCGCCTGTCGCAGAGCGTCTACGACAGCAGCAGCATCTCGGCGCTGGGGGTGGCGGCGCACGAAGCGGGTCATGCACTGCAGCAGGCGACCGGATACGCGCCGCTGTTCCTGCGCAACGCGGTCGTGCCGGTCGCGGGACTGGGGACCAATATCGGCATCACGCTCGTGATCGTAGGCGCGGTTCTCTTCGGGTTGGAGACGTACCTGGGCACGACGCTGGCCTATCTGGGAGTGGCGCTGTTCGGCGGGTTCGTGTTCTTCACCCTGATTACGCTGCCGGTCGAGTTCGACGCCAGCCGCCGCGCCATGGTCGCCTTGCGGAATGACGGCTTTCTCTCGACCGTGGAGGCGGACGGCGCGCGCAAAGTGTTGACGGCGGCGGCGCTGACTTACGTGGCGGGCGCCATCGCCCATTCTGCAGCCTCATCTGGGCGTTGTATCGCGCGGGGCTGATCGGCGGCCGCCGCGACTGAGGAGAGGCAGGCCCTCACGAGGCTGCGCCGCACCCTTGGAGGATGAAAGACCGGGGCCGCTCCGAAGGCGGGCTGGGCGCATCGGGGCCGCCCTCTCGATACGCCGGAGTACCGGCTACTCGAGGACTCGGGTTTTTTGTTTTTCCCGCTACTGCCGGACTGGTTTTATTTTCCCGCTACTGCCGGACTCGGGTTTTCTTTTCCGGCTACCCGAGGACTCGGGTTTTCTTTCTTTCGAACTGCTCTATTCAACAACTCTTTCCAAGCCGGAATGAAAGCTGAGCCGTGTCCTCGAGTAGGCCCGGCGAGTACCTCCAATGGAGACAACAGGTAACTTCGGGGCCGTATCGAGAGGCACGGCGGCGTAACACCGGCCTGCTCGCGTCGCGGCCGTCCTCTCGATACGCCGGAGTACCGGCTACTCGAGGACTCGGGTTTTTTGTTTTTCCCGCTACTGCCGGACTCGGGTTTTTATTTTTCCCGCTACTGTCGGACTCGGGTTTTCTTTTCTGGCTACCCGAGGACTCGGGTTTTTCTTTCTTTCGGAACTGCTCTATTCAACAACTCTTTCCAAGCCGGAATGCGAAAAGCTGAGCCGTGTCCTCGAGTAGGCCCCGGCGAGGCACCTCCAATGGAGACAACAGGTAACTTCGGGGCCGTATCGAGAGGCACGGCGGCGTAACACCGGCCTGCTCGCGTCGCGGCCGTCCTCTCGATACGCCGGAGTACCGGCTACTCGAGGACTCGGGTTTTTTATTTTTCCCGCTACTGCCGGACTCGGGTTTTTCTTGTTCCCGCAACCATTTTGGGACACGCAATTCCAGATGACAATGCGCAAATCATGAGCGGTGTCAGCCTGACTCTGCCCGGTTGGCGGGGGCTTGGCGCCGCCATGCGTCCCAGGTAGCCGGGCAGCTCGACGCCCGCCATCTGCGCGATCTCCTGCAGCGGCGGCAGGCTCTTGATCAGACTGGAGATAAAACTGGAGGTCGATGACCCGTTGGCGCCGCCGCTGTCCCAGACGGTGATCTTGTCGATCTTCAGGTTCTTGATGGCTTCCACCTGGCGGGCCACGATCTCCTCGATCTTCTCGATCATTAGGAGGGTAGCGGCGGCCTTGGCATCGCCCCTCAGCTTTTGACCAGGCTGGAATAGCCCTGCGCTTGGACTCCAACACCTGGCGGATGCCCTTGGCTTCGGCCTCGTACCTGAGCAGGATGGCGTCGGCCTCGCCCCTGGCCTCGCGGCGGAGGCGTTCGGCCTGGGCTTCGGCGGCGATCTCGATCTTCTTTTTGGAGATTTCCTGTTTGACCACCTCTTCGGCGGTGAGGCGCTCCTGCTCGGCGCGATACTGGGCCTTCTGAATCTCGACCTGGGCCTCGCGGCGGGCGACTTCTGCGCGCTGCAGCGCGGCGGCCTGCTTGACGGCCAGCTCGGCGTCCACGTCGGCGATGCGCGCCTTGGCGGTGTTCTCGCCGGCTACCGCGTCGGCCTCCTGGGCGGAGACGTAAACGCGCTTGTCCGCTTCGGCCGCCTTCTTGCCCTTCTCGCCTGAGCCAGGTTTTCGGCCAACCTTGATCTCGCGTCGGATTGGCGGCCGCCTGCCCACCGAGGCCGTCGTCTCCCTGCTGTTGCATCGTAGACGCGCCGGTCCGCTTTGGCCGCCTTCCTCTTCTCGGCCTGGGTGTTTTCGGCGACCTTGATGGTCCGTCGCGCGCAGGCCCTGAGTGGCTGATCGCGCCCAGCTTGTCCTGCTGGGCCACGTCGATCTTGGCCTGATTGATGGCCTCCGCCGCCGCCTTCTTGCCGATGCTGTCGATGTAGTCCGATTCGTCGGTGATGTCGGTGATGTTCACGTTGATCAGGTAAAGCCCGATCTTGTTCAGCTCCGGCTCGACGTTCTTGCGGATCGCCTCCAGAAAGCTCTCGCGGTCCTGGTTGATCTGCTCGATGGTCAGCGAGGCGACGGTCAGACGCAGTTGTCCGAAGATGATCTCCTTGGCCATCTCCTCGATGTCGCGCACCTCCAGGTGCAGGAGGCGTTCGGCGGCGTTGTTCATCACCGCCGGATCGACCGAGATGCCGATGGTGAAGGTGCTGGGGACGTTGATGCGGATGTTCTGCATCGAGAGGGCGTTCTGGAGGGGGATGGAGATGGTCATGGGGGTGAGGCGCATGAAGGCGTAGTCCTGGATGAGCGGCCAAATGAAGGCGCCGCCGCCGTGGATGCAGCGGGCCGACTGCCCGCGCCCCACCTTGCCGTAGATCACCAGAATCTTGTCGGAGGGGCAGCGCTTGTAGCGCGAGGCCACAAAACTGAGCGACGCGACCAGAAGGATGAAAAACGCCGTGCCCAGAAGAACGAACCACTGCATGATGTCACTCCTTGCCAATCATCCCGTACCAAAGGCCTGGCTGTGGTTACGCAGCGTGCTGCGCCGTACCGGCAAAGCTGGCGGGGGTACGCGGATGCGCAGCACCCCTCGATACGGCCTCTGGCCTACTCGGGGCAAGGCGCTGCGCAACTACGACTTCTTCACGACCAGCACGTTGTCTTCGCCCACGTCCACCACTTGGACGCGCCGGCCGGTGGGAATCTCCTCGTGATTTTGGGAGACCGCGTCCAAGATGCGCAGCCGGTCCTGTACGCACACCGTGGCCTGGCCGGTTCCGTCGGCGGGAATCTTCAGATACACGGTCGCCTCCTGGCCGATGGCGTTGCGCAGGTCCACGTTGCCGCTGGATTGCAGCGACAGCATCACCGTGGTCAGCCAGCCGAGGATCCAGAGCGTGGCGTAGCCCGCCACAAAGGCGATCACGGTAGAAAAGAACCATCCCACCGGCGTGGCGCGCATAAAAGCGAGGCCCGTCAGGCCGAATATCATGAAGAAGCCGGTCACGCCCTGGATGGTGAGAATCTTGAAACTGGTGTCGGAATCGGCGTGGTGGGCGGCTTCATGGCTGCCGAAATCGTGGTCCAGGCCGCCCGCGTCCAGGTCGGCGTCGGCGTCCGCGCCGCCCATGAACTGCATCACCATGCGCGCCAGAAAGGCAATGCCGCCCAGCACGGCGGAAATAAGAAACAGCGTCTCCAACGTACTGAGGCTGGTGAGGAATCTGTTCATGGCCAAAGCGCCTCCAACGCGCCAAACGCGCACACAGTTCCGGTAGAAGCGGGGCAGGCGACAATAATCTCGCACAGGGCACGGGCGGCGTCAAGGGCGAAGCAAGGGAAGATCCGGCGAAATGAGGATTATGGGACGAATGGAACGGCGTCGGCGGAAATTGCCGGCCGTGAAGGTCGTCCCATCGTTCCTATAGGTCCTATAGGACCCATGCCGCTCCGCGCGCGCAGCACGCTGCGCCAACACGGCAACGCGCAGCACCCCTCGATGCGGCCTGCGGCCTACTCAGGGCAAGGCGCGGCGCAACTACGGCAAGAGGGTAAGGCGCACTTCGTGGATCGTGCCTGCAAAGGCGCTGGGAGCCGCGTAGGCGCCCACGGGATTGCCGGGATCACGTCCTACAAAAAGGCCCTCACCGGGCACGGTGTGAATCAGAATAGGCGCGGAACCCTTCGCCGTCTTCTCGTCGTCGATCCAGAGCGTCATGGCGCCGTTTTCGTCCAACTGCGCCCGGAGCGTCACTTTGCGTCCCAGGATCGACTGTCCCGACCTAATGGTCGTGGTCGCTTGCCAGCTGCGCACGGTAAACGCCGGCCGGCCATCCTCGACGGAGAGCGCGAAGCCCGCCTGGGAACCGCCCTGGGCGACGATCACGCCGTCCCCCGTTGCTGTAACGCTCGCACTCACGCGCAACGCCGTCTCGGCGATGTTGGGAACCTCCCCGCCCTCGAGCCGGTCCCCGACCTTGAGCACGAACTCGCGCCGGCCGGAAGACGGCGGAGTTCGCACCGGCCAGGGCAGGACCTGGCTGCGCTCCGCCCACTGTTTGTAGAGCGCCTCCAATTCCCGCACCTTGCGGGGATGCTCGGCGGCCAGGTCGTGGAGTTCCGTGCGGTCCTCTTGCAGGTTGTAGAGTTCCCACTTGCCGGGAAAGCGCGACACCAGTTTCCAGTCGCCGGCGCGCACGGCGCGGTTGCCCTCGTGCTCCCAGAAGATGGCCTCGTGCCCCTTGCGCTTCTTCCCCTCCAGGATAGGCAGGAGGCTCTTACCCTCCAGCGGCGTTATTTCATGTCCCCCGAACTCCCGGGGATATTTCGCGCCGGCCACGTCCAGGCAGGTCGCCATGAGATCGATGATGTGGCCGGGCTGATCGGAAAGGGTGCCACGCGCCTTGATAACTGCCGGCCAGTGGGCGATCAGCGGGGTGGCGATGCCGCCCTCGTGGACCCAGTGCTTGTAACGGCGGAAAGGCGTATTGCTGGCGTTGGCCCAGCCGAGGCCGTAACTGGAGTACGAATCGGCGGTTCCCAAGGGTCCCTCTCCGCGGTCGAAGCCGAACGGCCCGCCCTCCGCGCAGCCGCCGTTGTCGGCCAGAAAGAGGATCAACGTGTTATCGAGCCGGCCCAATTGACGCAGTCGTTGCACCACGCGGCCAATGTTGTGATCCATGCGATCCACCTGCGCGGCGTAGATGGCCATGCGCAGGTCCAGGTCGCGTTTCCTGTCTTCGCCCAGGCTGTCCCAGGCGGGTGCGACGGAGTCGCGGGGCGTCAGCGGCCATTCTTTTCGGACGATGCCCATGCCGATCATGCGTTCATGCCGCCGCCGCCGTAGCCGATCCCACCCGCAGAGATACCGGCCGCGATACTTCTCGATGTCCTCCGGCCAAGCGTGCAGCGGCCAGTGCGGGCGGTGTAAGCGAGATACAGGAAGAAGGGCTTGTCTCCGCCAGCGTACCGGTCCAGAAAGGAGAGGGCGTTGTCGGTGAAGGCGTCGGTCATGTAAAAGCCGGGGGCGTCCGGCACGATGGGCTGGTCGTTGCGGGCGAAGACGCGCCCCGGTCCAGTTTCCAGTAGTTGCTGCCGCCGGAGACGATGCCGTAATACTCGTCGAAACCGCGGTCCACGGGCCAGTGGGGGCGGACCTCACCGACGTGCCACTTGCCGGACATGAGGGTCGTGTAGCCGGCCGGACGCAGGGCCTCGGCGATGGTCACAACGCGGTCGGAGAGAAAGCCGCGATAGCCGGGCTTGTCGTAATCGGCGACCATCCAGCCGACGCCCGCCTGGTGGGGGTAGAGACCCGTGAGCAGGCTGGCGCGGCTGGGACAGCAGCGGGCGGTATTGTAGAAGTGCGTCATGCGCAGGCCGTTGCCCGCCAGCGCGTCCAGGTTGGGGGTGTGGATTTCGCCGCCGAAGCAGCCGATGTCGGAGAAGCCCAAGTCGTCGGCCAGGATGATGAGGATATTGGGCCGGGGGCGCGCCCGTGGACCCAGGCGGGAGCAAGTCCGGCGACCGTCGCCAGTCCAGTCGTCGCCAGAAAGTCGCGCCGGGTAAGACGATGACTCATGTCACGTCCTCCTTCGTAGATACAAGCGGGCCGTCACGCGAGGCTTAAGACTACCGCTCGGAGATGGGTTTGGCCAGACCTGACATGGTGTTCTCTCCCAGGGGAGGAGGTGGGAGTTCCCTCTCCCTTGGGGAGAGGGTAAGGGTGAGGGGGTGCGGCGGGCGGGCGTTCCCCCTCACCCGGCACCCTTCGTCTTCGCTCAGGACGCTGACCTCTCCCTCCAGGGAGAGGTGAAGATGCCGCAGCCTCAGAATCTCACGGCTGCACCCACCTGACATGGGTGATTTACAGGCGCACGGGAGTCGTCTATGATCTTGCCCGTGACGTCAGGTCGAAGCTGAAGATCGGCCGGGAAGGAAGTTCCGTCGTTTGGTACTATGGCATACCGAGTCTCAAACCTGGCGGCTGAACCGGCGCTCGGCCTGACGCTGCTGGCGGGGGTCCAGGGCCTGGAACGTGAGATTACGACGGCGGAGCTGAATCGGCCGGCGCTCGAGTTGACGGGCTACCACAGCCGCTACCGGGCGGAGCGGATTCAGATTTTCGGCAGCGGGGAGTCGGCGTACCTGGACGAGCACCTGGCGCAGGGCGACGAGCAGGTGCGGCGGGCGTGCGAGTTCATCCTGGGCGCTCCCGCAACACCGTGCGTGATCTTCTCCAAGGGCTACCGGCCGCCGGAGTTCGTGTTGGGGCTGGCGGAGCGGTTCGCGACACCGGTGTTCGTGACGCCACTGCCCACGCCCAAGTTGACGCTGCGGCTGTGGGACTCGCTGGAGCCGGAGTTCGCGCCGCGCACGCTGGTGCACGGCTCGCTCTTGGACGTGTACGGTTTGGGGGTATTGATCCGCGGCGCCAGCGGCGTGGGCAAGAGCGAATGCGCCCTGGAACTGGTCACCCGCGGCCATATCCTGGTCGCCGACGACGTGGTGGACATCCGCTGCTTGGGAGGCTCGATCCTGATCGGCGCCTGTTCGCCGGTGATCTCGCACCACATGGAGATCCGGGGGCTGGGAGTAATTGATGTGCAGCGCATGTTCGGGGCCAAGGCGGTGCGGCCGCGCAAGCGCATCCGGTTGGTGGTCACGCTGGTGGAAGGCGGCGAACAGGGGTTCTCGGACCGGCTGGGCATCGACGACAACAAGTTTGAAATCCTGGAGGTCGAGTTGCCGCATATCACCATACCGGTTCGACCGGGCCGGGACATCGGGACCATCATCGAGGTGGGCGCGCTCAACCAGACCCTGAAGTCGATGGGCATTCACTCCAGCCGCGAGCTGGACGACCGCCTGCGCGAGGTCATCGGGAAAGAACCGTCCGCCGCAGGCGGAAGGGAGCAGCGAGGTATGAAGGAAAAGAGGCGCACCTTCACCATCAGCAACCAGGCGGGCCTGCACGCGCGTCCCTGCGCGCTGCTGGTCGAGACCGTGCAGCCCTTTGAGTCGGAGATCGTCATCACCAAGGACGGGGAGTCGGTCAACGGCAAGAGCATCATGGGGGTGATGATGCTGGCGGCGGAGTTCGGCTCGACCATCGAGGTTCTGGCGAGGGGGGAGGACGCGGACGAGGCGTTGGACGCCATCCAAGCGTTGATCGACCGCAAGTTTGATGAAAGCTGAAGTGGAGCTCCTGCGACCGCCGGACATCAGCGCCATCGGCGCCAGTTCGGGCATTGTCATCGGGCCCGCGCTGCTCTACGACGTGCGCGCGGTGGGGACGATTCGGCGCGCCGTGGCCGCGGAGGAAGTGGACGGGGAAATTCATCGCTTCCGGCAGGCGGTGCGCGCCGCCCGCCGCGACATTCAGGGCCTTTTGGAGCAGGCCGATCCCTCGCACGTGGGCGTGTTCGAGGAGATGTTCCGCGTGCAGCGGCTGATGCTCAACGACCTGGCGCCCGAAGTCGAGGCGACCATCCGCGAGCGCAGCCTGTCCGCCGAGTCGGCGTGGTACCTGGTGCTCAACAAGAAGCGGACCGCGGCGCGCGGCCACAAGTCGGAAGTGGTGCGGCGCGGGGTGGAGCTGTTCAACGACCTGGGCGACCGGGTCATGAAGACGCTGACCGGGCGCGGGCGCATCTCGCTGTCGGAGATCGCCCAGGCATCCATTATCGTGGCCCACGACCTTTCGCCCAGCGACACCGCCGAAATCCGGCGTGGAATGGTGTTGGGATTCGTGACCGAAATCGGCGGTCGTACCAGCCACACCGCCATCATGGCCCGGTCCCTGGCGATTCCCGCGGTGGTCGCAGCGTCCGGCATCATGCAAATGGTCTCGGACGGTGATACGCTGATCGTGGACGGCCGCCACGGCCGGGTGTACATCAATCCCGACGCCGATACGATCCGCTACTATCGCGGCGAACAGCGCCTCCTGGAATTGGAGGAGGCGCGCCTGCAGCAGTTCCGCGATCTTCCCGCCGAAACCCTCGACGGCCACAAGATCAGCACCCTGGCCAATATCGAGCTGCCCAACGAAGTGGAGGCGGTCAAGGAATACGGAGCCTCGGGTATCGGCCTGTTTCGCACTGAGTTTCTGTTTTTGAACCGGCGGGACATTCCCGACGAGGAGACGCAGTACGAGGCCTACCGGCAAGTGGCCGAGGCGGTGCATCCCATGCCGGTGATCATCCGCACGCTGGACGTGGGGGGAGACAAGTTCGCCTCGCATCTGGACCTGGGCGCGGAGGTGAATCCGTTCCTGGGGCTGCGCGCCATCCGCTTCTGCCTGAAGCGCAAGACGCTGTTTCGCGTGCAATTGCGCGCCATTCTGCGCGCGAGCGCGCTGGGCAACGTGCGCCTCATGTTTCCCATGATCGGCAGCGTCGAGGAGATGCGCGAGGCGCGCGAGTTCCTGGAGCTCATCAAGGACGAAATGCGCGGCCAACACCCCTTCGACGAGTCCATGCCGGTGGGCGCCATGATCGAAATCCCCTCCTCCGTCCTGGTCGCCGGCGAACTGGCCAAGTACGCGGATTTCTTCTCCATCGGCACCAACGACCTGGTGCAGTACACGCTGGCGGTGGATCGCGTCAATGATCGCATCGCCTACCTTTACGATCCTCTGCATCCGGCGGTGTTGCGCATGATCGCCATGACGGTCGAGGCGTCGGTGAGGACGGGCCGGCCGCTCAGCGTCTGCGGCGAGATGGCCGCCGATCCGCTGGCGGTGCTGGTGCTGTTGGGATTCGGAATCGACCATTTCTCGATGAGTCCCATTTCCGTGCCGCACATCAAGAACCTGGTGCGCTCGCTGGCTTATGAGGACGCGCGCGAGACGACGCGCCGCGCGCTGGCCGCCGAAAGCGCGCAGGAGGTCCGCCGCATTGCGCTGGAGCAGGCTTTTCAGCTCCTGCCGGATTATGCGTGGGAGGGATGATCCCACGATTCGCGCAGCGAGTCGTGCTCGTAATCGATTAGGATTACGATTACGAAAGGGAATGGCCAGCGTGAGCGGGGCGTCGCGGTGAAATATCTCTCAATCATTCCCGAAGGAATACGCATCGCGGTGCGAGTCGTTCCCAAGTCCTCCCGGCGGGGGATTGTCGGGGTAGTCGGCGAGCGGCTGAAAGTCGCCCTCCATGCGGCGCCGGAGAAGGGCAAGGCCAACCGCGAGCTGCTTGAGCTGCTGGCGGAGACATTGGACTGCCCGGCGCGCTGCCTCTCCGTGGTCGCCGGCCATACCAGCCGCGACAAGACGCTGGAGGTGCATGGCGCGGACTCGCGGCGCCTCGCGGCAACCCTCACGGCACTCATCAAGGACACGGACTCGTGACCGCCAGACGCGTGCTTTTCTATACTCCCGAGGCAATTGCGGGAGTCGATGAGGCCTTGGTCAATCCGGCGATTTCCGACCTTGCGGGACTGGTAAAAAACGCCGAGGCCGTCATCTGGTGGGCGGCGGGCGCGCCGCTGGGCTCGCAGGCGCAACCGATACAGGTGCACGACCACCTTCGCCTGCTTGCAGGCGAACCGGCCCTGATTGGACCGCACTTCGTAGCCATGCATCATGCGTACGATCTTGATCTGGGGCGGGCGCTGCTGGACGAGCTTGGGCTGAAAGAGTGGGAGAACGGGATCGTCGCGGATGTGCCCCATGCGACGGCCCTTTCGCCCGCGGAGCGGGCCATGTTGGCGGGGATGGGAGCGCACTGGGCGATCCGCGGCGCCACCGCCGCCACGATCGCGGCCCGCCAAAAGGGATTGCCGGTCGCGGGATTCGCGTGCGAGGCGGAGACCCTGGAGAAGGCATTGAGGCTTATGCGTGGTCGGTGGTGGTGATTGGCGCAGGTCGTCGCCTCAGGCACAAAGGACAAGCGCCGAGGCCACGCTGAAGCGAGGTCGGGCGCAGTCAGGCCGTCCTTCCGATACGCGGCCCGAAGCGACATCGTGCATCATGGCGCAGGGATCATCGGGCCGCTACTCGAGGACTGGGCTTGCTCCTTTTTCTAAGAATCCGTCAAGGCCCGTTCTTCCGAACAAACGCTGAGGAGTGGATGGGGACACGATCACGAGCGGGAGCCGACGTCGTAACCCTCCTCGGCATAGCGGCGCAGCTTATAGAGCAGGGCGCGGCGGCTCATGCCCAGGGTGCGCGCGGTCTCGGTACGACTGAAGTTGTGCTCCCGCAGGGTGGAGAGAATCAGGGAGCGCTCCATGTCCACCATGCGCGTGCCCTTGGCGGGAGCATCGGCGTCGGTTGAGGCGACGCCGGCCTTCTGGATGCGTCGGGGGAGGTGCTCGGGCAGGAGGAGTTCGCTGCCCGCCAGCAGCACGGCGCGCTCCAGCGCGTTGGCCAACTCGCGCACGTTGCCCGGCCAGTCGTACAGTTCCAAGCAGGTGGCGAAGGCCGCCGAAAAGCGCAGCTTGCGCTTGGCGAAGCGCTCGGCGAACAAGTGCGCCAGTTCCAGGATGTCCGCCTGCCGCTCGCGCAGGGGCGGGACGTAAATCTCCACCACGTTGAGCCGAAAAAAGAGGTCCTCGCGGAAACGCCCTTCGGCGACCTCCGCCTCCAGGTTGCGGTTGGTGGATGCCAGGATGCGCACGTTGCTCCTTTGCCGCTCGTTGGAGCCGACGCGCTCAAAGCTGCCGTCTTGCGTGACGCGCAGCAGCTTGGCCTGGAGCGCCGGGGACATCTCGGCGATTTCGTCCAGGAGGATGGAACCGCCCTCGGCCTCCTCGAAGCGGCCGGCGCGGCGTCCCACCGCGCCGGTAAACGCGCCCTTCTCGTGGCCGAACAATTCGCTCTCCAAGAGCGACTCGGGGATGGCGGCGCAGTTGACTTTGAGAAAGGGTCCGCGGGCGCGCGGACTCCAAAGGTGGATCACGTCGGCGACCACTTCCTTGCCCACGCCGCTCTCGCCGGTAATCAGCACGCGGGCATCCGAGGGCGCCACCAGGGCGGCCTGGCGGAAAACCTCGCGCGTGAGCGGGCTGCGGGCGACCACGTGCTCGGGCAATCTGAGACCGGCGGGCAGCCACGGCGGCGGCGCCTCGCGCGGCCCAAGGGCCGCCTGCACCGTCGCCAGAAGCTCATCCAGGTCGATGGGCTTTTCCAGGTAATTGACCGCCCCGTCGCGCATCGCGCCGACCGCGTCGCGGATGTCCGCGTAGGCGGTCACCAACAACACGGGCAGGACCGCATGCGACTGCCGCGCGCGCCGCAGCGTCTCCAGTCCGGAAATGCCCGGCATGCGCACGTCCGAGATCACCATGTCGATGGCCTCTGACGAGAGGATCGCCAGCGCCGCCTCGCCGGTATCCGCCGTCAAGACCTCGTAACCGCGCCCGCGCAGAAAGCATTCCAGGAGACTGCGCTGGCTGGCGTCGTCGTCCACAACGAGGATTCGCGCGTGGTTGGGCATGGTAATCCTAATCTTGTTCGTACTCGTCGTCGCAGCCGTCATTTCGACCGAAGGCAGAAACCTTCTGCATCGCACCCGCCCGGCGGTAACAGCGAGAAAGATTTCTCCCTTCGGTCGAAATGACAGCATCCTTCGGTCGAAATGACAGCATCCTTCGGTCGAAATGACAGCATCTCTCGGTCGAAATGACAGCATCCATCGGTCGAAATGACAGCATCTCTCGGTCGAAATGACAGCATCTTTCGGTCGAAATGACAGATCTATCCGTACGAGTACGATTACGACTTGCGAGCACGAGCATGGTGACGAGCCGTAATCGACTACGATTACGATTACGATTGCGTTCCGCAAACGAGGTCAGGCGGCGGATCGGGAAGCCAGCTTCATACCGGTGACGCGGAAGCGGGCGCCGGAGCCGTCGCCGGCCAGGCAGGCGATCTCCCAGCGATGCGCCAAAACGATCTGCCGCACCACCGCCAAGCCCAGGCCGGTCCCCTCCTTGTGGGTGGTAAAGTAGGGACGGAAGATGGCCTCGCGCAGGCCTTCCGGCACGCCCGGACCGTTGTCGCGCACCTCGAAGGCGGCCTCGTCCGGGCCGGCTTTCTCGACCTTGACTTCGATCCGGCCCCCGTGGTCCACGGCCTCGACCGCGTTGAGCATAAGATTGAAGAGGACCTGTCGCAAGAGGGATTCGTCGGCTTCCACGACCAGGTCAGGACCGGAAAGCGAGAACTCGACGGCTTTTTCCTCGCGGTCGCCGTCCAGGGTGCGCATGACGTCGCGCACGACGGTTGCCAGCTGGACGGGAGCGGGCTTGGGTTCGCGGGGGCGGGAATAATCGATGAACTCGACCAGGCGTCCAGTGACGCGGTCCACTTCCTCGGCAATCTGACGCGAGCGGGCGCGCACTTCGTCGGGGGCGGCGGAGTCCTGGGCGATGAGTTGGGCAAGGCCGCGCACGATGTTGAGGGGATTGCGGGTTTCGTGGGCGAGGCCGGCGGCGGCCAAGTTCATTTCGCGCAGGCGGGCGTTGGTCTCGCTGGCGCGGACGAGACGCAATTCGAGCTCGCCGGAGCGGACGACGCTGCGCCAGGCGCGCCAGGCTCGCCACGGCGACCAGGGCGATGGCGGAGACGGCGCAGCGCAGCCGAAGTCACGGGCGCATTCCTCGCCTCGTTGGCGATTGGACATGACGAGGACGAAGCTGCGCAGTGACCTCGCTGGTTGAGCATGGAAGCCCACTGCTGTTCGGAAATCCAGCGGGGGCGGCCCCAGCGCGGAGGGCCGCCGAAGCCGGCCCGCGGCGGGCGGCGCTCGGCAGTGGAAAACGCCACGTCAGGCGGAGGGGGCCGCCAACCGCCCGGTCGTTCGCCCGTGCCGTCCCAGACGCCGGTAGCCGGTGCCGGCCAGCCCGGCGGCAGTTGCCGCCGGATGATCAACTCCGACGAGGTCTGCTCGATGGTGACGCCCGGCGGCCAGGGCGCACGCGGCCGCCGCATTTCATCCGGCGGTTCGTTGTCGTCGAACAGGATGGGTGTGGCCTCGGTCGCGTCCTGCGGGTCGACCGCCGCGCCCAGGTCTACCGGGTTGAAGTTGACGTAGCGGTCGCGCTCCCAGCGTTCCCCGCCCTCCGGCAGATGCCTGAGCACGTCGTCAACCGGCTCCCCCGCCGAGGCCAGCACTTCGCCGGCGCGATTGAGCAGGGCGACCGAGATCAGCACGTCCGACTCCATCAACTCACGCAGGGCTTCCTCGATGCGTTCCCGGTCCACGACCTGGCGGCGCGAGCGGATCACCATCCCCACGGTGTTGGAGATGTCGCGCGCCCGTCCCCGCAGGGCCGCCTTGGCCGACTCCCTGACCCGATCGTGCTCGATCACCTGCCAGACGTCGATCAGCACCCACACGATGAGGAGCAGCCAGTAGACCAGATGGCTGCGCTTTCCGCCCATGACGTTTGCGTCTCTCCTTGCTTGGCACTCGGCTGCGGCGCCGTTTCACTCGTAATCGTAACCTTAATCCTGCCTGTAATCGTAGCTGTCATTTCGACCGAAGCGAGAGATCTTCTGCATCGCGCCCGCCCCGCGGTAACAGCAAGATGGATTTCTCCCTTCGGTCGAAATGACAGCTCCATCCGTAACAGCACGATGACAAATCGCAATCGCTTGCGATTACGAGCGCGATTGCGGGGCAATCGCGCGGGCGGCGCTGAGGCGCCGGCGCCGTCCTAGGGTTGTTCAATCTCCTGCGGCTCCTCCGCGGGAATATCCAGGTATTTCTGCATCTGCTGCCGGTCGAAGACCTTGGGGGCCAGCTCGGCGCGGTTGGTCTCGGCTTCCGACATGGCGTCCAGCTCGCTGGAGCGCATCAGCACGTGCGGCGTCAGAAAGATCAGGAGCTCGGTCTTGGACTTGGCGTCCTTGCGGCGCTGAAAGGCCAACCCCAAAAGCGGAATGTCTCCGAGGACGGGAACTTTCGAGACCTCCTGCGTCTTGCTGTCCTCCATAAGCCCGCCGATGACGACCGTGCGCCCATTGGGCACGACCACGCGCGTCTCCGCCGAACGCTTGGCGATGACCGGATAGTTGATGGTCTCGGTAATGGGAACGGTGTCGCCGGTGAGGGTGGAAATCTCCGGCGAGAGGTCCATCTCGACCAGGCCGTCGGAAGTGATGAAGGGGGTGACGCGCAGGATGATGCCGACGTCCTTCTCCTCGATGGTGTTGAGGGTCTGGCCGTCCTGGGTGATGCGGCTGTTGCGGATGACGGGCAGCACCTGACCGACGGTGATGACGGCCTCGCGATTGCTGCGGGTGAGGATGGAGGGCCGCGAGAGCACCTCCAGTTTGCCCACGCCGGAGAGGGCGCGCAAGGTCACGTTGAGGTTGCGCTCGAGCAGATAATAGAAGCCGCCGCGCGTCTCCGCGGCCACGCCGAACGCGCTGCGGAGGGTGTCGCGGTCGGCGGGGCTGCTGCCGTCGAAGCCGAAACTCCCCTCCACGCCTAGGTCGAGGTCTTTCGTGTGCGTGACCTCCAGGAAGAGCACGTTGATGAGCACCTGCGGGACGGGACGGTCCAGCTCGCGGATCACCTCGGACAACTGCCCGTGGGTCTCCTCGTCGGTGACGATGATGAGGGCGCCGGTGTCGGGATCGATCTGAATAACGGTATCCTCGGAGAGGCCGGCCTTGTTGACGGCGCCGGAAGTCGAGGCGCGGGCGCGGGACTGCACCCCGCCGAACTGCTGCTGGAAAAACTGGGCGGAAGCGGTGGTCGCCCAGAAGAGTCCGGCGCACAGCAGCCCGGCGATCCAGCCTGCCCGTTTGTCGCGCGAGGTAGGTTGCGCCTGTCGTCCATTCCATGTCATGGGCATTGCTTTTTCCCTTTCCTGCCGCGTTAGAAGTTGAATCCCGTGTTGCGCGTACCGGTATTGCGCGTGCCGGTGTTGCGATTGGCGGAAGTCCCCGTGTTGCCGCGGGTGTTGGAAGTATTCTGCGAACGCAGGTTGCGATTGCCGGTGGACGAGCTGGAGGTGCCGGACTCACCCGACAACATGCCCTCCAGGATTTGCGCGACCTGCTCGGGATCGGCGTTCTCCAGGCGGTAGACGTGGACCTTCTTGGCCTTGGCGGGGTTCTCGTCCAGGCCGCGGATCATCTGCTCGACCTGCGGCATCAGCTCGCTGGCGGCGCGCACCACGACCGAATTGGTGCGCAGATCGGCGACCGCCAGCACGGTGTTTTCCTGCACGGTGCGACGGCCGGTGGCGGAGGTGTTGGCGGCGTTCTGATTATTCTGGGCGCCGCCGAAAGGACCACGCCCGCCGAAGCCGAAAAAGCGCGGCCCCTGCTGGGTCTGGGTAGTCTGGCCGGTCTGGGTCCGCTGCTGGAAGATGTCGGTAATGACCTGCGCCATCTCCTCCGCACTGGCGTATTGCAGCGGAAAGACGCGAATCTGGGTCAGATCCTCGCTGACGGTGTCCACCTCGGCGACGAGTCCGGCGATGGTGGGCATGACTTCCTCGGGGGCGCTGACCACGAGGGAATTGGTGCGCTCGTCGGCGACGGCGATGACGCGGACATTGCCGCGGAGGGCGGCCGGGCCGCCCTCGTCCAGGGAGATGTCGCCTCCGCCCCACGGCCCGCCGCGCATCCCGCGGATGAACCGCTCCATGCGATTGCCGTCGCGCGAGCTCTGATCCTCCTGCTTGAAGATTTCCGTGACCACGCTGGCCAATTGCTTGGCGTCGGCGTAGCGCAGCGGAAAAACGCGCACGGTCGAGACCGCCGCCAGCGAGGTGTCCAGCGCGTCCACGATCTCCACCATGCGCCGGATGTCGGTCTGGGGGCCGGTGATAATCAGCGAGTTGCTGCCGTGGTTGGAGGAGAGCGTGGTCTCAGGCGGCAGAAGCGGCCGCAGGTTCTCCACCAGCTTGTCGGCGTCGGCGTAGGAGACGGGAATGACCATGGTCACCAGCTGGTCGGTGCGGGGAATCTCTTCGGGCTTGCGGCCGGTCTTGACCGGAATGTCGCTGCGGGTGGCGGCATTGCGGGAGACGATGGTCAGGATGCGCCCGCGCTGCAGGATGGCGTACCCCTTCTGGTAGAGGACGGTGTTGAGCAATTCCACCGCCTCCTCGCGGGAAAGCGGCTGGTGGCTCCAGACATCGACGGTCCCGTCCACCTGGGCCTCGCGCACGATCACGAAGCCCGCCGCCTCGGACAGGTAGTCGAGCACGGTATCGAGGGGCGCGCCGCGGAAATTGAGGCGCAGGCCCTCGGCGGAACTGGGGGGGGCGTTTTGCGAAACCAGGCGGCGGGCGGCGCGGTGGCGCTTCGGTCGCCGCGCCGACGACCGGAAGCATGGCTGCCAGGGCGACCAGAAGTGCCACTCTGAGCATCGACTTTTTGATATTCATCACTCCGACTCCTCTCTCTCGCGTCTCTCCCTCATGCGTCGCGCGGTGTCGGACTCCACCACCCCGGCCGGCCTGCCGGGCTGCGAGCCGGAGGCGGAAACCGCGCGACTCTCTTCCCTGCGCCGCACCTGCTGCGGGAGCGGCCCGGACGCGACCTGCCACTCCCCACCGGCGACCCGGCGCAGATGCCAACCGACCGGCAATTCCAGTCGGCCGCTTGCCCCCTCAAATGTTACCCCGCCAATCCTGATCTCCGCTACTCGCATATCGGCCAGATTGTCGCCGGGCCGCACCGTCGCCCGGAAATCGGGACGCGATCCGGTGAAGACGGCGACGACCGTGCTGTCGTAGACGACGGCGCCCAGAAGCGCCAAGGTCTCGACCGGCGGCGGATCGTCGCGGCGAACCTCCTGGGCGGGACGATGTCCGCGCGCCGGACCCCGGTTGGGTTCAAAGATGTTGCGCTCCACGATCACGCGGAAGCGCTCGAAGCCCGCATCCCGCGGGCGGCGTTCATCCTGACCCCATGCGGGCGACCACAGCGCCACCAAGAGGAGCGCCAGGAACGCCGCCACCAGCAGTCGAGCCGGGATGGCCGCCGTGGTCGTCATGACGTCTTCTCCTCAAAGACGAGCCCGGTGAAGCGGAGCTTCAGGGCCAGCGTCTCGCCGCGGTTGTCGCGGGCGGTGATATCCAGTTCCTCCACGCGCAAGGCTAGCGAATCCCGTTCCAATTCGTAAAGAAAGCGGGCGATTTGGGCGATATCGCCCTGGGCCTCGGCGTTCCATTCGATCTGGCGGCGTCCGCCTTCATCCTCCCGCCAGCGGGGCTTCAGGGCCGAGACGCCCAATCGGCTGGTGCCCGCCCAGCGGGAGACGGCCACGAGGACCGCCTGCTCGGCCGCCGGCTCGTCCGCCGGCAGGCTGCGCCCCCGCATCTCCTGCCATCGTTCCGAGATGGCCGCCGCCCGGTCCACCAACGAGCGGCCGTGGAGAATCGATGCCGACAGCTCCGAGAGCCGCTCCTGGCGCGCCTTCCAGAGGCCCCACAGCGGCTCGATGAGCAACTGGTCGGCGGCCCATATCGCCAGAACGGCGATGGCCAGGACGGCCAGCACGCGCTCGCGCCGTTTAAGCTCCATGCTCGTCCCCCGGACTCCAGCGAAAGCTGAACTTGAATTGCAGGGGCGAATCCCCGCGCACCTCGCGCACCTGCAAGTCCTGGACGCCCGCGGTTGCCTGCAGGCGCGCCAGCATCCCCAGCCAGGCGTCGTTGCTCCGGGCGTTGCCTTCGCAGGTTACGACCGAACCCTTGATGGAGACGGTCTTGGTCCAAACCTCGCCCGTCTGGGGAAAGGCTTCGGTAAGAGCCGACAAAGCGACGAGGCTGGGAGCGGAATCGTCGAACCAGGGGCGGACCTGGCGCATGGTTTCCTGTAGGGCGCCAAGTTTTTCCGCTTGAGGGGCGATGGCGCTCCACTGGCGTTCCAGGCGGGAGAGGCGCCAATGCTGGACGAAGAAGGCCAGCCCTGCGACCACGGCCAGGGCGGCGGCGGCGCCTGCCCAGAACACGGTCGAGCGGGTCGAGAGGCGGCCGGTCCAGTGGGCGTGGCGGCTGGGGCGGGGAGGCAGCTGTGCGATCAGGGGCGGCCGGCCCAGGAGATATTGGGCGGCGGCCGCGGCCGCCGTCGGCGCGACCGGCTCGCGGCTCCACGCCTGCCCGTCGGCGACGGGTGGAGCGCCCACATTCAACGTCAATCCCAATCGGGCCACACCCGCCCGCAAGGCGTCCCCCAGGTCGTCTACGATGGCGGGCGAACCGCAAAGGTAGAGGGTGTCGATGCGCTCGCGCAGGTCGGTCGGCGCCTGGCCCAGGGTGATGCGCAATTCGCGCACGATGGCGTCCACGCTGGGGGCGGCCTCGCCGATGCCCGCGTGCTCGACGCCCAGCGCACGCAGGGCCACCAGCCCGCCGCCGGCGCCGACCGCCAGGTCCAGCGCCGTCTCGGAAAGGACCAGCGCAACTGCATGGCCGCCGCCGTCGTCCAGGGGCGGCAGGAGCAACGTGGCGCCCACGGTGATGGTTACCGG
The DNA here is from genome assembly GCA_015075175.1 of bacterium. Classification (GTDB taxonomy): domain Bacteria; phylum Hinthialibacterota; class Hinthialibacteria; order H5-UNCL2; family H5-UNCL2; genus H5-UNCL2. Next base: position 1,119,090 of record JABTUV010000001.1, on the reverse strand, counting down.
CTTGAGCCGCGCCGCCCGCAGCACGCGCTCGATGACGGCCAGGTGGTTGGCGGGAATGGCGACCAGCGTGGCCTCCAGCTCGCCCTTGGCGGGCGAGAAGCGCGACACCGCCCAGAAGAGGTCTTTGGGCGCGTAGGGGAATCCGCGCTCGGCCGCGAGGGCCAGGTAGTTGGCCTCGTCGGCGGGCGCCAGGGCAGGCAGGGGGGTGCGTAGGGTGAGGACCCAGCGGGCGGGCAGGGCCAGCGCGCAGCGCCGCGCCCGGATGCCTGCCGCCGAGAGGCGATTGCGAATCTCCCGTCCCACCAGCGCCGGATCATCCGAGAGCGGGTCCAGCGCCAGGGGCGCCTCCAGCGTTTTCTTCACCTGCGCCCGGCCGCCTCTGACTTGGACCATGGCGCAGGAGAGCTTGCCCGGCTCCAGCGACAGTCCCAAAAGCGCACCCGAACGCAGGGATCCGGCTTTCATCGCTGCTCCTCCCGTGCTTCTGCGGTCAAGGTCGCGCGCAGGTCCACGCCCAGCGGCCAGCCGAGATGGGAAAGGTCGCGCCGATAGAGCGTGGTTGGTTGCCCGCCGGCGAGGTCGAAGACCCACTGGATGCGCGCCAGGCCGCGCCCATTGCGGCCTGTCGCGGCCACGTCGGCCGTCCACTGGTAGCTCTTGACGGTAATATACGGGCCTGCCTCCAGCGCCCGCTCAGGCGCGAGCGCCGCAAGCAGCCAGGCGACCGTGGCCAGCTCGTCGGCGGTCTTATTCTGGCGATAGGCGATGACCGCGGGCGCGCCCTCCTCGCCGATCCCGGGCAGGCACAGGAGGACCGGTTCGGGCGCCGTGATGATATTGACCAACCCGCGGATTTCATCACCGTCGGACACGGTGAGCACGTCCTCCAGGAGCGCCGCCTCGTCCAGGGTGATCTGGCCGCGATAGTAGAACTCCAGGAGGCTCCTGAACTGCCCGCCGGGGCCGAGCAGTGGCATGATCTCGGCGGTACGCGTCTCGCCCAGCGCCTCCACCAGGACCTCTTCAATCTGCCGCCGGCCGCCGTTGATATTGACGCGTGGCGTGCCGTCCGCCTGCGTGTTGGACTGCCGGCTGTACACCGTCAGATACTCGCAGATGCCCGCATCCAGCCGCCCGTCGGCGTTGTCGCTGGGCGGGCTGGCGTCGCCGTCATCCTCGTTGGGGTCCAGGACGCCGTTGCGGTTGGTGTCTTCGCCGTAGAGAATCTCCAGGTCCGCACCGTAAACGAGGCGCAGTTCATCCACGCTCTCGAAGGGGGCGTTCTTGCAGTTGTAGGGCGGGTCGAGTTTGAGATAGGTCTCCGACTCGGCGCCGTCGGGGGAGAGGTCGTCGTCCTCGTCGCGCCAATCCACGATGGCGGCGGCCAGTTCCGCGGTCATGCGGGGCAGAAGCTCGAGCATCTCGCGGGTGGCGGTATTGAGGTTGAGCTTGCCGGCTTCGTCCACGAGGCCGAAACGCGGGTGCTCGTCGGGGTCCTCGTTGGGATCGCGGCCCACCAGCCAGAAGCGGGCCTCGCCCACGGGGACGGCCTCGGCGGAGTAGTCGGCGGCGTCCAGGGGCTCGCCCGGGGTGGTAAGGTCGGAGAGCAAGAAGCGCACGTAGCGGGCGGCCCCCGCGGCCGCGGTCTCGGCCTGCCGTGCCGCAACCGCGTTGTCCGCCGCGCGATACTCCAGCATCATCGACCCGCCGAAAAGCAGCGCCACGCTCACCAATCCCAGGGCGATCCACATCACGATCACGAGGACCGCGCCGCGCGCGCGTCGATGCCGGAGTACAGGCTTGAGCCTGCTCTTGGCGGGCACGGAAGACGCTTTCATCACCGTCCCCCTCCCCCGCCCTGGCTGGACGCGGCTGTCGGCGTGCTGACCGGCTGCGCGGCGATCTCGAACGTCCACGACAGGGGCGGCCGCTGGCGCCGGCCAGCCTCTGCGGCAACGAATGTGATGTCCACGCGGATCGCCTCCGGCATCACCGTGTCCGCACTGGTGGCGTCCCAGCTGTCCTGCCAGGTCTCGCCGTCAAAGAACGAGAAGGCCAGCGACTCCACGCCGTCGATGAGCAGGTACGCCGTGGGAGTCGAATCGCTGGAAGCCAGCAGGTTGCGGGTCACGGTGCGAATGAGTTCCCTGCCCGCGTCGCGGCCGCCGGTTTCCGGCTCTTCCAGGGTGTACTCGACCTTGCAGATTTCGCCCCAGGGACTGCTGTCGGAGATGCGCGCGGAGGTGGTATAGATTTCCAGCCGGTCGCGGCGGGCGCGGGCCTCCTCGTTTTTCTCGGAGAGCAGCGGACCGGCCAGAAGGCCGCCGGGCGCGACGGCGTTCTCCAGGTCCAAACGCAGCGGCAACGCCAGGTCGGCGAGGGGACGGCCCGCCGCCAGCATGTCGGTCGTGGTGTTCTCCATCTGCACCACGCCGCGAAAGACGGGATACAGCGCGGCCACGAGGATGGCGACCATGACGCTGGAGATCAAGAGTTCCAAGAGCGTGAAGCCTCCTGCGCAAGCTGGCAAAAAAGAAGGGTTGAGAGAAGAACAAGACTGACGTCCTCGCGGGCGGCCCGACGAGGGAGCGCATCGTACCGAGATGCACCTTCGGGCCGCGTATCGAGAGCACGGCCGCACGCTGCAATCTTTCCTGAGACGGCGCCTACCGCCCGCGTCATGGCGCCGCCGTCCCTTCCGCGGAGGAGCTGGAGACCGTCTCCTCCGTCTCGGGCACGAGGGTGGCGAGCGCGACGCGATACTCGCGGTCCTGCACGGTGTAAAACACCTCGACGGTAATCTCGCGCATGGCGTCCTCGCTCCAGGCCTGGTCAGAGAGCTGCCAGCGGTAGCCGGGCCGGTCCTCGCCGAAATCGCCGCGCTTGTCGGCATCGCGCCAATCGCCGCCTACCACGATGTCGGTCAGGCAATGCCGGGCCAGGTCGGCGGCCACGCGCTTGCGCTCGGCGGCCACGCCGGCCCGATTGGCGATGACGACCGCGTGAATGGCCACGGGCACGACGAAGGCGGCGAACGCCATCGCCGCCAGCGTCTCCGCAAACGTAAATGCGCCGCGCCGCTTCATGGTTACTCCGCCCTGACCTCGAAATCGCGTCCCGAGCGCGTGATCAGGACGACCTCTTCGTCGCCCTTCCAGATGAGAATCCGCTGCGGCCCGGACTCGTCCAGTCGCCCGTCCGGCCAATAGGTCAGGTACGCCATGCCGGACTTGTCGGCGAGGCCGTCGAGCAACTGGAGGCGCAGGTCCTCGCCCAGTCCAAAGGTGACGGGGCGGTCGTCGGCATCCTCGTAACCGGAGAGAGGAGAAAGCCCATAGCGGCCGTTCTCGGCGTCCAACCACAGTTGCATGGGCACGCCCAGGGTAATCGCCTGGCTGCGCGCATAGCGGGACAGGGCGATGAAGCGGCGCGTCTCCTCGGTCAGCGCGCGCCCGCCCATAAAGCGCGAAAGGCGCGGCAGGGACAGCGCCATGACCATGGTGAGCAGCGCCATCACGATCAAGAGCTCGATCATGGTCAGCCCGCGACGACGGGAAGGCGACTTCATGGGTTTACTTCGTCCTCCAGTTGCAGATGTCGTCTTCCGTGCCCGCGCGGCCGTCCGGTCCCAGCGACATGAGGTCGTAGCCGCGTTCGTTGTGCCGGCCGGGATACTCGTAGACGTAAGCGTTGCCCCAGGGATCGAGGGGAATCTCCTTCTAGTAGGGGCCGCGCCAGTTTTTGGCGTCGCGCGGCTCCTCGACCAACTGCAAGAGGCCGTCCGAGCCTTTGGGATAGTACCCGTTGTCCACCTCGAAGGCGTCCAGCTGGGACTCGAACATGGCCAGTTGCGTCTGCGCAGCGGTGATGCGCGCCTGCTCGCTGCGGCCCACGAACTTGGGCACGACGATGGCCGCAAGCACCGCCAGGATCAGGAGTACGAGCAAGAGTTCGACCAGCGTGAAGCCCGCGCGGATAGGCCGGGTCGCCTGACCCGGCTTGTCAGGCAAGAGTGCCCGACCCACCCGCTCAAATTGGCGGCGGCGCGGCTGCGAACATGTTATTCTCATGGCATCACCTCCAGGAATTACTTGATATAGTCCTGCAAAGAGAAAATGGGCATGACCATGCCGATGAAAATGGTTCCGATGAAACCGGCCAGAAGGAACAGCATGACCGGCTCGGCCAGGGCGACGGCCATACGCAGTTGGCGGTCCAGGTCCGAGTCGGCGGCGTCGGCCAGGCGCACCAGTTCGCTGTCCAGCCGTCCCGTCTCTTCGGCTACGGAGATCATCTCGATCATGGAGCCGGGAAAGAGGGTAGGCGTGTCGGCGAGGCTGGCGGCCAGCGACTCGCCTTCCTTGACGCGGTCGATGCTGGCGGTGACGGCGTCGACGAGAATCTGGTTGCCCAGGGAGCGGCGGGCGACGGAAAGCGAGTTGACCAGCGGCACGCCCGCGCCGATCAAGGTCCCCAACATGCGGCAGAAGCGGGTCATGGCGAAGCGGGCGGAAAGCCTGCCGAAGGTGGGCAGGCGCAGGATGAGGCTCTCCCAGGCGCGCCGCCCCCGCTCCGTCTCCAGCACCCGCCGCGCCAGAAACCCTCCCACCACGAGCACGAGCACGACCAGCACGCCGTAGTGCCGCGCAACCTCGCTGGCGGAGAGAATGATGCGTGTAATCAGGGGCAACTGCGCGCCGAATCCGGCAAAGATCGCCTGAAAACGCGGAATGAAGAACGTCAGGAGAAAAACAAGAACGGCCACGGCGAGACACAGGAGGACCGCGGGGTAGATCATGGCGGAGATGATGCGGGAGCGAAGTTCGCGTTCGCGCATCTGGAAATCGGCGATCTGGTTGAGCACCACGTCCAGGAATCCGCCGCTTTCGCCGGCGGCGACCATGGCGACGTAGACGCGGGGAAAGGTCTCAGGGGAATTGAGTCAGGGCGTCGGCGAGGGCGGCGCCATCGACCACGCGGTCGTGGACGGCGCGCCAGGTGGCGCCGGCGGCGGGACTGGCGGCCTCCTTGGAGAGAATGCGCAACGCCCGGGCGAGGGGAATGCCCGCCGACAGGAGGCTGGAGAGTTGCCGCGTGAAGTCCTCGACCACGCGGCGGGGGATTTTCTTTTTTGCGACCTCGGGTTGGGGCGCGGCGCGGTCGGGGGCGGCTTCGCCGGCCTCAAAGAGTCCCACCGGACGCAGGCCGCGCGCCTCCAGTAGCCGCATCGCCTCATGCCGGCCGGGCGCATCCAGCGCCCCCTCGGCGATTCCTCCATCCGCTTGCAGCGCGCGATAACGGAACTGCGACATGGGGGGTTACGCGCTCTCCGTGGTGGAAATCTGCGCGTCCTCCGCCAGGCGCGAGGCCCCGTCGGAGCGGTCGCTGCGGGTCACCCGCAGCACCTCCTCCAGGGTGGTCTCGCCTTCCGCCACGATCCGCCAGCCGTCCTCGCACAGCGACTTCATGCCGGTCTTGCGCGCCACGGCGCGAATCTCGCCCGAGGAGCATGAATGCAGAACCATGGAGCGGATTTCGTCGTTCATGTCCATCAATTCAAAGACCGCGCGGCGTCCGTGAAAGCCGGTATGCCGGCAGGCGGGGCAGCCCACGGCGCGATAGATGGGCCGGTCCTCGGGCAGGCCCAGTTCGGCGCGGAAGGCCAGCGCCTTTTGCGAAGTCTCCTCGACCTTGCAGCGCGGGCAAAGCACCCGCACCAGCCGCTGCGCCAGCACCGCCTCCAGCGAGGAGGCGACCAGGTACGGCTCGACTCCCATGTCCACGAGGCGCGTCAGCGCCCCCGGCGCGTCGTTGGTGTGCAGCGTCGAAAACACCAGGTGTCCCGTCAGCGACGCCTGCACGGCGATTTGCGCCGTCTCCGAGTCGCGGATTTCCCCCACCAGCACCACGTCCGGGTCGTGCCGGAGGATCGAGCGCAGACCGCGGGCGAACGTAAGCCCCGCCTTCTCCGACACTTGAATCTGGTTGACGCCGTGCATGTGGTACTCGATCGGGTCCTCGATGGTGATGATCTTGCGGACCGCGTCGTTGATCTCGGAGAGCGCCGAATAAAGGGTGGTGGTCTTGCCGCTGCCGGTGGGGCCGGTGACGAGCACGATGCCGTGCGGCAAGGAGAGAATGCGGCGGAAGATGCGGGCCTCGCGCTCGGCCATGCGCAGTTCGGAGAGTCCCAAAAGCGTCGTGCCCTGGCGCAGGAGACGCATGACCACGGCCTCGCCGTGGAGCATGGGGATGACGGAGACGCGCACATCCACCTCGGCGCCCTCGACCCGCACCTTGATGCGGCCGTCCTGCGGCAAGCGCTTCTCGGCGATGTCCAGATGCGAGAGAATCTTCACGCGCGACACGATGGCGGGCTGGAAGCGCTTGATCTGCACCGGCACGGGCACCTCTTGGAGCATCCCATCGATCCGGTAGCGGATGCGAAACTCCTCTTCAAACGGCTCCAGGTGGATGTCGGTGGCGCGCAGGGCGATGGCGTCGGCCAGCACCTGGTTGACGAAGCGGATGATGGAGGCGTCCTCGGCGGCCTCGTCCAGGTTGGCGTCGTCGGAGGCCGCCTCGTCGACGACTTGCAGGGGGGTTTCCTCCTCCAGCGTGTCCAGCGTATCCGCGCCGACGCCGAGCCGCTTTTTCATCTCACGGGCGATGGCGCCGGAGGGAGCCAGCACGGGCGAGAGCGAGAGGCCCGTGAGGGCCTTGAGCGTGTCCAACCCTTCGGTAGCAAACAGGCGGGAGACGGCGACCTCGACGCTGCCGTTAACCCTCTGCAGCGGGAGAATCTCCTCCTTCAAGAGGACCCGCGCGGGGAACAGCGACAAGAGGGCCCGGTCCGGCTCGACGTTGTCCAGATCGGTATAAGGCAGATCGTATTCCCGCGCCAGCCAGCGCAGGACATCCTCTTCGGACTGGGGGGCGGGGAGCTCTCCAGCGGCGCACTGTCGTTGCAGTGCGACCGCGTCGGCGGAGGAGAGCTGCCGCGCCGCCACCATTTTGTCCAGAAGATCATGCATGATACCGTCCACGTCCCTCATGTCGCTGTCCCCGCGCAAAGTTCGCCCTATCGCCGGCAGAGGCCGCGCGCAGCGCGCTGCGCAACTACGGGCGCGCCTCAGTCCAGCACTCCCATGAGTACCAGCTGGGCTTCCTGCTTGACGGAGAGGACCTTCTTGAGGTCCTCGCAGGCCTTCTCCAGCTCGGCTTCCTGCTTCTTGCGCGCGTCGCGCAGGTTCTTGAGCGCGCTCTTGATGTCGGAGCTCTTGGCGTTGGGAGACTCCAACAGGTTGCCGAGAGCGGTCTGCTCGGCGCTGGGTTCACCGAAGAAGCCGCCGCGAGGGCCGCCAGGACCGCCGGGACCGGCCGGCCCGCCGCCGCGCCCGCCGCGGGCGAACATGCCCGCGCCCATGCGCATCCGATTGCGCTGCGTCTCAAAACGCTTTTCCACCACGCTGGACAGAAGCGGCTGGATCACGTTCCATTCCGCCTCGTCGGTGGCGCCGAGTTGCTCACGCATACTCTCCATCATGCGCTCGCGCATCTGCTGCGGATCGAACTGGCCGCCCGGGCCGCCCCGCAGGCCGCGCTGCCCGCGCTGGCCCTCTTCCTGTGCCATCGCCACGCCACTGGCCAGGCACAGGAACAGTACAAACCCTGCCGCTACACTGCTGCGAATCAATTTGCCCATCGTACCTTCTCCTCCCCCAAGGGGTAAAAATATTGAGCGGCAGGCTATCGGGTCCTCCGCTCTGCCGTCTTATGGGAGCAAGCCTCGTGCCAGAATTAACGGATGGAATTCTCGAGTGTTACGCCGGTGCTGCGCATGAACGTCACACGGGGGGCAGGAGGGGGCGCGCAATTCTTGCGCAGCCCGCAGGGTGGGGTCTTACGTACCACCGGCAGGAAGGCGTTGGTGGGTGGAACCGACCCTACAAGAGAAGGCCCCGGACGTTGGCGCCCGGGGCCTTCCCCATGTCCGACCGTCCGGCGGCGAGAGGGCTACTTGCCGCCGGCGGTTTCGTTGACCGCGCGTCGCAGGAAAATCTGCGAGAGAGCGACCAACGACAGGACCAGCGCGTCGATCTGCTCTTCGGTCAGCGCTCCGGACCAGAGTCCGCCGACCGCCGTCACGATCGCGGCGATTGCCGTCCAGAAGGTCATCTGTCGATACCAGGGTTTCACGGTAGATGGCTCCTTTCGTAACCATGCTGTCGATTCTGTTCCCGCGCCCAGGTGTTGTAGGTTTCCACCACGTCGCGGTAGCGGCCGATGTGCTCCTGGAGTGCGGCGTCGCGGGAGAGGAGGCGGGCGGCGGTCTCGGGCGAGACTAAAGCCAGCTCGGCGGCGGAGACCTGGGCCAACGCGGGCGCTGCGGGATGCGGCAGGATGGGTAGAAGCGGTCCGATGCGCGCGGGGCGCGCCGTCCCGCAACCCGGCGACGCGACCGCCAACGCGAGAGCGAGGCACACCGTCAGCAGCGGTTTCATGGAAAGAATGGCTCGTGGCCGGAGAGTTCCCGCCACTCGGTTCCCGTCCAGACTTGAATGCGCCCCGTGGCGAGATCGACGCGCCGTTGGCCGGCGGTTGGAGTACTCGCCGGCGGGTAGCCTTGCGCGCGCCTGTGCAAGTCCTCCTCCAGCGCGCGCGCATCGCCGACGGAGGCCAGGGCATCGCGCAGCCGCTCCGCCTCCGCGCGCGCCGCCGACTCCCGGCGCGCGTTCCACCAGCGTTGCACCGCCGCGATGAGCGCGGAAAACAGGAGGGAGAGAAACGCCTTCACTCCGTCCACCTGCGGCCCGCCGGCAAGCCCGCGCCGTCGTCCAGGTGCACGAAGGCGCGGCGCGGGTAAAAACCCAACCCTGCCTGCGGGAACTCTGCCGCGACGGCTTCCGCCAGAGCGAAAAAGCGCGCCACCGGCAGGTCGCGCGGCGCCGCCACGTCCAAGGCGTGGCCCAGGCCGTCCGAGCCGGGCACGTGCATGCGATGCAGGAACCGGGGTTGACTCGCTGCTGGTGGGCGCCGCAACGCACGCCGGAAGTGATGGTCAGCCCGCTTGCCGTCGGCCGGCGCGCCGTCGCGCCTGATTGACCGCCGCCCGCAAAGTCTCGAACAGGCTTAACACCTCCAGCGGAGACGCGCCACAACCCACAGCGCCCGCAGCAGCAGGCGGTTTCCGCCGCGCGCACGTGCGGCGAAAGCGCAAAGTCCAGTTCCACGCTCATTGAGAAGCCGGGAGAGGCGGCGCCCGTCGCGTCCTGGGTCGAGTCGGACACGATCACGCCCTGGTCCAACTTGCGCTCGGTCTCCTCAAGCGCCGCCGGCGCTCTTCCAGACGCTCGCGCGCGGGACAAGATAGCGCGCCGCCAGCGCCGCCGTCGCCTCGTCGACCGCCGCCGGCGACATCGCCGACAAGAGATATTCGACCACCACGTCCGCCGGCTCGGCGTTGAGCGCCTCCGCCAAGGCCGGATTCAGCCAGCGCGCGCGGCCGCTGGCTCTGCGCGAACACGCCCTCCCACACCCCCACGCCCACCAGCAACGCAACTCCGAACATGATCCGGTTGTTCATCAGTTCTCCTCCACTCCGTCGTCGTCCCAGGTGTCCACTGCGACCAACACCGTAATGACCGAGTTGTAGACGCCGGCCCCGAAATACACTTCGATGTGGTCGCCCTTGGAAAACGCCGCCGAGTCCTTGGCCCGGCTCTTGTATACGTCCGCCAGCGCCTGTTCCGACTGGACGCCGACGGACCAGAGACTCGTGCCGTTGCGTCGCACTTCGATGTCGTTGGCCAGCGCGGTCGTCGCGTAGCTGCCGGAGACGGCGCACACCGAACCGGCGCCGGGGGCCACCCAGCCCCGCGAGCCGTCGCCGCGCAGCGCCCCGTAGTAGCCGTAACCGCCGCCCGAGATCGTCTCGTCCGTCGTGGAAAAGACCAGCGGGATGACGTAGCCCTCAAGCCGCCCCACGACCTTGCAGGTGTTCGCGCCGGTCGTGGTCCCGATGGTGACGCCGCCGTGCAGCCGCCCCTGATCGCCGCCCGCGTCGCCCAGCGTGTAGTCGGCTACGGTCGAGAGATTGCCGAGGTTGTCGATGGTCAGTACCGCGTCTGAGAGGGTCGCATTGACGCTTGAGGAGGTGTTGTTCATCAGGATTTTGAGGTATCCTCTGCCCCAACCGAGTCCACCATCGTTGACGCCGTCCAGAACGATCATGCACTTCTGGTAGAGGGCGGGGTCGAGGTCTCCGCGCAGGCTGAAGGCCAGCCCCGCGCCGGTGTTGTCGGCGGCGACTTTGTTGGAAATGACGAGCGGAACGGACCAGGCGCCGGCGGACGCGCGCCCCTCCAGCTCCAAGAAGCCGCTCTGATGCAATCTGACCCATTCCCACAGCGTGTTGTCGCCGTCCCGCAACGTGTGGAAGGAAAGGAACCCGCGTTGCTGGTTGTCGGTCGTGCCGTCCTTGCCGCCGACGATGCGAGCCAGATTGGAGACCACGCCGGCGCCCCAGGTCGCGCCGTACCAGTTGATGAAGCCGTCCGGCTGGGCGGTCGCGGCGTCGTTGGAGCGAAAGGTGAGGGTGGGTTGTGAACTGTGGGCGAGATCGACGTTGCCGCCCAGCGTATTGGTCCCGGTACTGCTTTTGACGTGGGCGACGGTGAGCGTGCCGGCCATGCCGTCCGACGGCTTGCGGACGTAGGCGTCCTCGATCTGCTCCTTGCGGATCAGGCCGGACGCGCCCCCGACGATGGAGAAGAGAAGAATCGCCCCAACCGCCAGGGCGATGCGACTGCGCTTGGGCATGGAGGTCCCTCCTGTCAGTGTTCCACTGATAGGAGGGTTGGCGCGGATTTGAGGGATCTTGCGCTTTCGCCGGTTTCAGAACGCGGTGCGCATGTAACCCGAGATCAGGACCACGATCACGGCCAACGCGACCAACATCGCCAGCCAGTAGGCCGCGCGGCGCCGCAAGCTCGAGCCGAACGCGCCGGAGGCCGTGAGCGCCAGGGCCAGGTAGAACACCGCCAGGGCCAGGAGGAACTTGACGCCGAAAAGGGCGTGATACAGCGCCTGCCCCTCGTGTTGGGGCCTCTGGATGACGAGATAATTGTAAAGGCCGCTGATGAGAAAAAGGGCGATGCAGGTGTGCACGATGCGCTTCCAGCGGACCATGAAGGTCTGCCGCAATCGCGCCGACTGGTCGCCGGTTAGACATGCGCCCGCCGCCGGCAGGAACACAAATCGGAAGAAGATCGAACCGCCCAGCGCCACGATGGCCGCCAGGATGTGCGCCCAGCGCATGAGCAGGGCTGCGAAGAGCTCGAGGTTCACGAGTGCACCTCCACCTGGTGTGGAACTTGAGCGAGGGACTGCCATGATGGACGCTGCCGCGGCGCTGTCAAGCCGGAAACCAGTGTGGAGTGCGGCTGCTGGCCGCCGCGCCAGTATGCGCCCGGGCGTCCGCGGCTTCAGCCCCTCACTGCTGAGATTCCCGCAGCTGGATACGGGACCCTTGCAACGCATTGACGCCGCCCCGACTCGTTAGTATCGTGATACGTAATCTCATCCAGGCGGTACCCACGATGATGCGCAAGTCTCTCCTTCTCGCGTCTCTCCTGTCGGCCGGCGTGTGCCTGTTCTCCTCCTGCGGGGGAAAGCCCGACAAGACCACCATCGCCGTGATTCCCAAGGGCACGACGCACGAGTTCTGGAAGTCCGTGCACGCCGGCGCCGCCGACGCGGGCGCCGAACTGGGCGTGGCGATCATCTGGAAAGGCCCGCTGAAGGAAGACGACCGGGACCAGCAGATTTCCGTCGTCGAGGACTTCATCTCGCGCCGGGTCTCCGGCATCGTCTTGGCGCCGCTGGACGATACCGCCCTGCGCGCGCCCGTGGCGGATGCCGTCAAGGCCGGCATTCCCGTCGTCATCTTCGACTCGGGACTCAAGAGCGAAGATTACGTCAGCTTCGTGGCGACCGACAACAGGATGGGAGGCCGGCTGGCAGGAGAAGAAATGGCGCGGCTGGTGGGAGTGAGCGGCACGCTGGCCGTGTTGCGCTACCAGGAAGGCTCCGACAGCACCAGCCAGCGCGAGCAGGGTTCCTGGAGGCCATCGCCGCCCATCCCGGCATTCAGGTCATCAGCGCCAATCAGTACGCCGGCCCCACGACCGAATCGGCCTACAAGGCGAGCGAAAATCTCCTGGCCCCGTTGCGCGTGGGCGACGGCTCGCTGACCATCGACGGCATCTTTTGCCCCAACGAGTCGTCCACCTTCGGCATGTTGCGCGCGCTGCGCGACGGCGGTCTGGCCGGCAAGGTGCGCTTCATCGGCTTTGACAGTTCGCCGCAACTGGTCGACGCCCTGCGCCAGGGCCATCTGGATGCCCTGACGCTTCAGAATCCCTATAAGATGGGCTATCTGGCCGTGAAGACGATGGTCGCACATCTTTCCGGCGCGGCGGTGGAGAAGCGCATCGATACGGGCGTGATGATCGTGACGCGCCGGAACATGAACACGCCCGAGGCGCAGGCGCTGCTGGCCCCCAAGATGGCCGAATGAACGCTGTAGGCGCAGAGGATACGGTTCCACGGCTGGCGATGCGGGGCATCCGCAAGCGCTTCGGCGCCACCGTGGCATTGGAGGGGGTGGACTTCGCCGTCGCGTCCGGAGAGGTGCACGCCCTGGTGGGCGAGAACGGAGCGGGCAAGAGCACGCTGGTGAAGGTGCTGTCGGGCGCGATCCTCCCCGACGCGGGACGGATGCTGATCGACGGCGCGGCGTTTGCGCCCCGGCGTCCCCTGGAGGCGCGCCGCGCCGGCGTGGCCATGATCTACCAGGAACTCTCGCTCGCCCCACACCTCACGGTCGAGGAGAACATCACGCTGGGCATGGAGCCGAGCCGCTGGGGTCTCGTGCAACGAGGCGAGGTCCGGCGTCGCGCGCTGGACGCGCTCCGCCAACTGGAGCATCCCGAAATCCCGCTCGACCTGCCCGTGCGACGGCTCTCCGTCGGGCTCCAGCAACTGGTTGAGATCGCCCGCGCGCTGGCCGTGGGATGCCGGATTCTCGTGCTCGACGAACCCACCAGCAGCCTGTCGCGGCAGGACATCGAGCGCCTGTTCGCCGTCATCGCGCGCTTGAAGTCGCAGGGACACGCCATCGTTTACATCTCCCACTTCATCGAGGAAGTCAAGCGCATCTCCGACCGCTACACGGTCCTGCGCGACGGGCGCTGCGTGGCGACGGGCGCGACGGCGGAAGCGGGCGTCTCGGACATCGTCGGCCACATGATCGGCCGTCGCGTCGAACAACTCTACCCACGCTCGGAGCGAAAAGCGGGAGAAGTGGTGCTGGAGATTCGCGAGCTGGCGGGGACGGCGCGGCCGCAGTGCGCCAGCCTGTCGCTGCGGCGCGGCGAAGTGCTGGGAATCGCGGGCCTGGTAGGCGCGGGACGCACCGAACTTCTGCGCGCCGTGTTCGGACTGGACCCGGTGCGCCGGGGGAGCGTGAGAGTCAAGGCGATCACGGGAGTTGCGTCGCCGACGCGGCGCTGGGACCAGGGAGTGGGGATGCTATCGGAGGATCGCAAGGCGGAGGGGCTGGCGCTCGGGCTTTCGCTGGCCGATAACGCCACGCTTTCGCGCCTGCCGTTGCTTGTCCTTCCGTCACGGCAATACCATAATACGCAACGTTGGATCGAGCGGCTCGGCATCCGCTGCGCCGGACCGTCGCAGCGCGTGCGCGATCTTTCCGGCGGCAACCAGCAGAAGATCGCCCTGGCACGACTGCTTCATCACGGCGCCGACGTGCTGCTTCTGGATGAACCCACGCGCGGCATCGACGTCGCCAGCAAGGCGCTCATCTATCAACTCATCGACGACCTGGCGGCCGGCCGACTGGGGGATCGCCCCTGCGCCGTCCTCATTGTCAGCAGCTATCTTCCGGAACTTCTAGGCGTCTCGGACCGCATCGCCGTGATGGCGCGCGGTCGGCTGGGCGAGGCGAAACCCGTTTCCGATTGGGACGAACACAGCCTGATGCTGGCGGCGACGGGAGGGCAGGCGGCATGAGCGGCGGCGCGCCGGCATCCGAGCTCCTGCGCTGGCTCAATCGCCTAGCTCCATTGCTGGGTCTCCTGCTCGTTTATGCCATCTTCGCCTTCGTCGTGCCGGAGAGCTTTCTGAGCCTGCGCAACGTCGAGACCATCTTGCGGCAGAGCGCCATCGTGGGCACGGCCGCGTTGGGCATGACGCTGGTGATCATTGCCGGCGGCATCGATCTCTCGGCGGGTTCGATGATCGCGCTTTCGACGGTGGTGATCGCGGCCATGCTGGAGCGCGGCGCCGGACCGTTGACGGCGGCGGCCGCGGGTGTCACGGCCGGCGCGCTTTGCGGCCTCTTCAACGGCGCCTTGATTACGGGTCTGCGCGTCGTGCCTTTCATCGTGACGCTGGGCACGCTTCTCATCGTGCGCGGCGCCGCCAAGGGCCTGGGACGCGAGCAGAAGATCGACGTGCCGCCCGAGTCGCTCGCATGGCTGGACGACCTCCTGGCTTCCCTGGGCGGCGGCCAGCGGTGGATGCTCGTGCCCAGCGGCGTCTGGCTCATGCTGGCGCTGGCGCTGCTGGTGGCCGGGCTTTTGCGTTACACGCGCCTGGGCCGGCATGTTTTCGCCGTCGGCTCCAACGAGCAGACGGCGCGCCTTTGCGGCGTCCCCGTACCGCGCGTGAAAATCACCGTCTACGTCGCCTCGGGGCTATTTGCGGGCATCGCCGGCCTCCTGCAGTTCTCGCGCCTGACGGTCGGCGATCCCACCGTAGCGCAGGGCCTCGAGCTGCCGGTCATCGCCGCGGTCGTGATCGGCGGCGGCAGCCTGGCGGGCGGCGAAGGTTCCATTCTGGGCACGCTCGTGGGCGCGCTCATCATGGAGGTCATCCGCTCGGGATGCTCCCAGAGCGGCGTGCCGAATTGGGTGCAAGAGATCATTACCGGTGCTATCATCGTGTTGGCGGGGGCGCTGGATCGCCTGCGCCACCGCCGCGCGGCGGAGTGATACCTCTCCCCACGGGAGAGGTCGGCGCGCAGCGCGTTCTTCACCTCTCCCTGGAGGGAGAGGTCGGCGCGTAGCGCGTTCTTCACCTCCCGGGAGAGGTCGGCGCGTAGCGCCGGGTGAGGGGAACCTCGATGTCGCACCCTCCTCACTAACCCTCCCTCAGGGAGAGGGACCTCTCTCCTCAGGGAGAGGATTCCACCTCCCTGAGGGAGAGGTCGGCGCGCAGCGCCGGGTGAGGGGGAACCTGCATGAAACAAGCACTGACCACCTGGGGCGGATGGCCCAACTGCATCCACATCTCCAACGGCGAGATCGAACTCATCGCCACCACCGCCGTCGGACCGCGCATCATGCGCTTCGGCTTCGTCGGGGGTCAGAACTTTCTTAAGGAATACGCCGAGCAGTTGGGAAAGACAGGCGGCGACGAGTGGCGCATCTACGGCGGCCATCGCCTGTGGCACGCGCCCGAGGCGATTCCTCGCACCTATTGGCCCGACAATGCTCCCCTCGCGCACGAGTGGGAGGGCGACACGCTCAAACTCTCGCAACCCGTCGAACCGACGACCGGCATCCAGAAGGAACTGGAAATCACCATGGACGCCGCCGGCAGTCACGTCACGGTGCTGCATCGGCTCATCAACCGCAACCTGTGGGAGATCGAAACCGCCGCGTGGGCCATGTCGGTCGTCGCGCCGGGCGGGCGGGCCATCTTTCCCCAGGAAGAGTACCGCCCCCATCCCGAGTATCTTCTGCCCGCACGCCCCATCGTCCTGTGGCATTACACCAACATGAGCGATCCCCGCTGGACCTGGGGCGAGAAGTTCATCCAACTTCGCCAGGATCCGAGCGCGAAGACCAAGCAGAAAGTCGGCTTTTACAACAGCAAGGGTTGGGCGGCGTATGAACTCGCGCACGAGCTCTGGTTCAAACGCTACGACGTGACGCCGGACGGGAAGTATCCCGATTACGGCTGCAACACCGAGACTTTCACCGACGCCAACATGCTGGAGATCGAAACGCTTTCACCCTTGACGCGACTGGCGCCGGGCGCCTGTTTGGAGCACACGGAGGAGTGGTTTCTATACAAACTCTCGCTGGGCGTGGACGAAGCGGGGATGGAGAAGGCGCTGGCATCGCTGGGCTGATTACGATTACGTTCTCGTAATCGTAATCGTAATCATAATCTTGCCCTTGCTCGTAATCTTCTTATCTCCACGACACCAGGGTGGCTCGGGCCTTCGATCCGCCACGCCGCACTCACGGCAGGCACTCCTGCGCCAGTGACGGACCTGGAGGTCCATACCACCCCATCAAACGCAAGAACGAGACCATTTCCATCCTTTTGCGGGAGAGCCGAGACCTCATGACTGAGTCTTAATCGTAATCGATTCTCGATTAAGATTAAGATTAAGATTAAGATTAAGATTAAGAGCAAGATTAAGAGCAAGATTAAGAGCAAGATTGAGACGGGCGGGGCGGTGCGCGGTGCGCACCCTACCGGACGCCGTCCACCAGCGCGGTGTAGGACTGCTCCAAAAGCCGTTGGATTTCCGACCAATCCCCATCGGGGCCGGCGAGGCCGCCGCGATCGCGCAGATTGGCCGCCCGCGCCCGCAGGTATCCCGCCTCCTGGATCCTGGCGTTGCTCTTGCCATACAGAATCGCGTAAAGGCGCGCAATCGCCCTGCCCACTTCCTCCGGGTTGTCTCGGCCCGGGGTGCGGCGCGCCGCCCACCAGTCCAGTTCCGCCCGCGCCGCCTCGCCCGCGTCCCAGCTTCCGCCATGCGCCGACCGCAGACGCCCGTAAGCCCGCTCCAGGTGCGGCAACACAGCTTCCTCATAGTTGTCGCGGTTACGTTGGAACGCCAGCGTCGCGTCCAGAAGATCGCTGCCGATCTGCGCCGCACGCAAGTAAGAAAGCCCATACTGTTCCCGCAAGACCGACACGAGCTCGGTCGCCAAGAGCTTGGGATCATCGCCGTAATACGCCTGCCACATGCGCGTCTCGGCTTCCGCCAGCGCCCTCGGGTCAGGTAAAAAGCGGCGCGGATAAAAATACCAGCCCGCCCCCAAGATGCAGAGTCCCACTATGAGCAATTGCAGGTAGAGTCGGCCCCGTCTCACCCTCCCGCCTCCTGGTCGGGAGGCGATTTCAGCAAGGGCGAGTCGGTCAGGCGCAAGACTCGACCGCTGCGCGCACCCGTGGTCCGGCCCTTGTCCAACGCCAGCTTCCCGTTGATAATCACGTAGGGGATGCCCCTCGGCGCCGCGCTGGGATTCTCATAGGTGGCAGTATCATTTATCATATCATAATCAAGAATGGCGACGTCGGCGAAGAAGCCGACGCGCAGCGCCCCGCGCTTCTGCTCGATGAGTCGAAACTGGCGCGCCGCCAGCGTCGAGGTCTTGTTGACGCACTCGCGCGGCTCGAACATGCCAAGCTCGCGTCCGTACCGGCCCCAGAAGCGCGCGAACGTGCCCGCCCCGCGCGGATGGCTGCCCGTCGGTCCGTCCGAGCCCAGCATCACCTCGGGGCCTTGCATCAGCGTGCGCACGTCGTCCTCGCGCATGAAATGAAAAATCCCGCGCCCTCCCGACAGGCCGAGATCATCGGCCAGCACGACCTCCGGCGGCTTGCCCAGCTTCTTTGCCAATGCATCAAGATATATCTGACCATGCGTCTCGGAGCGCACGAAGATGTTCTCGGCGCCGCCGTTCTCATCCAGCGTGGCGGAGAGCGCGGCCAAGAGCTCGCCGCGGCGCGCCGTGGTCGCCGCCTTCCAGTCGCGCTGCGCCCACAAGGGAAAGAGAATGCGCAGCGTGGTCGCCGCCGCCGTGTAGGGATACTGATCCAGCATCACACGCACCCCGTCGGCCCGCGCCTCCGCCACGCGCGCCAGGATTTCGTGCGACAGTCCCCATCCGCGCCGCCCCGTGCACTTGATATGCGAAATCTGCACGCGCACGCCCGACCGTCGCCCGATCTCCAGCGCCTCGTCCAGCGCCTCCAGCACGCGCCGGTCCTCGTGCCGCATGTGCGTCGCATACACGCCGTCCCACGCCGCGACCAACCGGCACAATTCGACCAGCTCGTCCGTCTGCGCGTTGTAACCGGGCGCGTACACGAGGCCGGACGACAATCCGAAGGCGCCCGCGGCCAACGCCTGCTGGAGCAGCTCCTTCATCTTCTTCATCTGCGCCGCGGTCGGCGTGGCGTCGGACAGACCGACCGCATTGCGCAGGCTGTTGTGGCCGACCAACGTCATGTAGTTCAGTCCCTGCTTGCCGCGGAGCGCCTCCAGGTGCGCGGCCATGTCACGCGCGCCCCGGCTGCCGCCGCAGTTGCCGTGAACCATGGTCGTCACGCCTTGTCGCAGATAGGACGTGAACGCGCCCCCTTCGTCGCCGTGGCCGTGCACGTCGATGAAACCGGGCACGACCAGCAAGCCCGAGGCGTCGATCACTCGATTCGCCGTCTTCTTCGCGAGATTACCCATGGCCGCGATCTTGTCGCCGCGGACGCCCACATCGACATGGAGCGGTTCGGACCGCCCATCAGGATAGACCTCGCCCCGCCGGATGAGCAGATCGAAATCCGCCGCGTGAATCACAGCTGGCGCCAACGCCAGCGCAAATGCCGTGAGAAGTCGAATCAACATGGTGACCGGCAGCCTAGCGCCAACGGCTTGAGCGGTAAAGGGACAATCCTCGTGGGGACGGTCGCCGACTCTCCACGCGCCTCATGGGACAGTCGCGGATTTTCCGCGCCGGTCTCCCAACGAACGAAAAACGCACTCTGGAAAATCGGCGCCTGTCCCCGCCCCTCCTCCGTGAAAAATTGCTGACTATCCCGCCGTTTCGTGCTAGGTTAAGCCGCTACAACGGCGGGGAGCGCGGAATGCAAGGCGTGTCGGCCAAGACGGCCATGAGCAAGATGGAGCGCTGGAGGAACGCCCTCGCCGGGCGTCCCGTGGACCGTCCGCCCGTCTGGATGATGCGCCAGGCGGGCCGCTACCTGCCCGAGTACCAGGCGGTCCGCGCCCGCTACGACTTTCTCACCCTGTGCCGCACCCCCGAGGCCGCCGCGGAAGTTTCGTTGCAGCCGCTGCGCATCCTGGACGTGGACGCCGTCATCGTCTTCAACGACATCGTCACCCCGATGGAGGCGATGGGTACGCCGGTGGTTTTCACCGACAAGGGACCGAAATTGACGGAGGCCATCCACGACCGCGCGGCGTTGGACCGCTTTCGGCCCGCTTCGTTCGACCATGATGAACCGGTGTTTCATACGCTGGCACTCCTGCGGCGCGAGCTGGGCCCCGACGTGCCGCTCCTCGGCTTCGCCGGCGCGCCCTTCACGCTGGCCGCCTATGCCATTGAGGGCGCCCTGTCGCGCAACCTGGAGGTTGTGAAGGCCATGCGCTGGCGCGAACCCGGACTGCTGCACGAGATCCTCGCGCGCCTTGCCGATACCGTCGCCGACTATTTGCGCATCCAGATCGAAGCCGGCGCGGACCTGGTGCAACTCTTTGACACCTGGGCGGGAGCGCTTTCCCTGCCGGATTATCACGAGTTCGCCCTCCGCTACCAGAAATACGTGGTGCAGAAGATTCGACCCCTGGGCGCTCCCATCGCGTTGTACGTCAATGGCAGCGCGCCGCTGCTGCGGGAGATGGTTGACGCCGGCGTCGACGTGCTGTCGGTGGATTGGCGGCTGCCGCTGCCGGACGTGCGGCGCGTGGTCGGAGACGAAGTGGTGCTGCAGGGGAACCTGGATCCGGCCACGCTCTTCGCCGCGCCGCAGATGGTGCGAGAAGAAACGCGCGCCATGCTGGCCGGCGCGGCGAACAACGCGCGCTACATCGCCAACCTGGGCCACGGCATCCTGCCGGGGACTCCTGTCGAGAGCGTTCGGGCGTTTGTCGCCGCGGTGCGAGGTTCTGAGACATGAACGCACACGCGGCGGCTACCGTCCTCTCCAATCTCTCGTCCGAGTTCCTGGAGCGTTACAACCGCCAGGGACCGCGTTACACCAGTTATCCCACTGCGCCCGAGTGGACGGACGCCGTGCGACAGGACCAGTTTCGCGCGCGCCTGCGCGCCGACGCCGCGCGCTCGCACGACAAGCCGCTTTCCCTCTATTTTCACATCCCGTTCTGCGAGCATCGCTGCGCCTTCTGCGCCTGCAACGTCATCATCACGAAAAAACCCGAGATCGCCGACGACTATCTCCGCTATCTGGACCGTGAGATGACCATCGTCCGGGCGGAAGTCGAGTCGGGGGGAGACGGCGGCCGAACGGTGACCCAGATGCACTTCGGCGGCGGCACGCCCACGTTTCTTTCGCCCGAGCAGTTGACCTGGTTGGTGGAACGCATCAAGCGACACTTTCGCTTCGCGCCGGACGCGGAAATGGCGCTGGAGGCCGATCCCTGCGTCACCCGCGATGAACACCTCATCGCGCTCGCCGATCTCGGCTTCAACCGCGTCTCCTTCGGCGTGCAGGATTTTCATTCTCCCACCCAGCAGATCATCGAACGCGTTCAGACCGTCGAAGAAACCGAGCACCTGACCGAGTTGGCGCGCCGGCTGGGTTTTGCCAGCGTCAACTATGATCTCGTTTACGGGCTGCCCCTTCAAACCGTGGCAACCTTCGCAAGAACGCTCGACATCGTAGCCCGGTTGCGACCGGACCGGATCGCGCTCTACAATTTCGCCTATCTGCCCCGGCGTCTGGCGCACCAACGTTATCTTAATCCCGAGCTCTTCCCCTCCGGACGCGAGAAGTTCCGCATCATGGTCAGCGCCTACGAGCGCTTCGTGTCGGAAGGGTATGAGTACATCGGCATGGACCACTTCGCCCTGCCGGACGATCCGTTGGCGATCGCGCGCCGCAATCGCACCATCCAGCGCAACTTCATGGGTTACACCACCCAGGCCGGCACGGACCTTTACGCCTTCGGGGTCTCGTCCATCTCCGCCACGCAGGACCTGTACGTTCAGAACGAGAAGAAGCTTTCCGTGTATTATCGCGCGCTGGACGGGGGAGAGCTGCCCATCGAGCGCGGTTTTGTACTTTCCGACGACGATCGCCTGCGGCGCGTGGTCATTTATGAGCTGATGTGCCATGGTCGCCTTGTGCCCTCCAGCATCGAGGAGCGTTTCAGCGTCGATTTTGAGCGTTATTTTGAATACGAACTCGCCCAGCTGCCGCAGTTTGAACGCGACGGGTTGCTGGTGCTGGCGCCCGACCGCATCGACGTGACGCTGCTCGGGCACATTTTCGTGCGCAACATCGCCATGGTCTTCGACGTTTACTTGAGGCGCGAGCAGCCCAGGGCGACGTTTTCCCGCACGCTCTAGCCGTCGGAGTACAGGCTTCAGCCTGCGCCTCTGCAAACTGAAGTTTGTACTCCGGGCGCCTTAATTCGGTTGGGGCGCGACCGCCTCACGTTGGTGGAGTTGCGACAGGGGACCCTTCGCATGTCTGAGGACAGCCCTCGTAATACTGACCGCCGCCCGCGCGCGGTCGTGATCGGCGCGGGCATCTCGGGACTCGCCTGCGCGTACCGCCTGCGCGAGCGCGGGGTGGACGTGCAGGTGCTTGAGGCCGCGCCCCGCGTCGGCGGCGCCATCCAGTCGTTTGTCCAGGATGGATACCTTCTCGAACTCGGACCCAACACCTATACGCGACGACCGGCGACCGAGCGACTCATCGCGGACCTCGGAATCGGGGACGAGCATCTTACCTCGCTGATGCGCGATCAACCCAGATACATCTATGACAGCGGGCGACTCCAGCGCGTCCCTCTGGGGCCGGGCGAACTCCTGGCGACGCGGCTGCTGTCCTTTTCGGGCAAGTTGCGGCTTCTCCGGGAACCTTTTATCACCAAGCGTCCGCCCGAGGAGCAGAGCGTCGCCGATTTTGTATCCGAGCACGTGGGGCGCGAGGTGTTGGAGATGTTTGTCGGGCCGTTCGTGTCGGGGGTCTACGCGGGAGATCCGGGGCGCATGTCCATGCCGGCGGCGTTTCCGCTGATCTATGACTTCGCCCGCAGACGGGGGAGCGTGGTCCGAGGCGCCCTTGCGTATTTTTCAGAGAGAAGACGTGAGCGCCTCAAGACCGGCCGGCCGCGCGCTCGGCGCCAACCTTCGGCGCTGTGCAGTTTCCGCAAGGGTCTTGCGCAACTGCCCGAGCGACTGGCGGAGGCGCTGGGATCGCGCGTGCATTGCGGACTTTCGGTTGTCCGCATCGAGGCGCGCGAGGGCCGTTGGCTCGTGCACGTCCACGACCGCGGGGCGCCCGTGGTTTTCCCGGCGGAGGCCTTGATCATCGCCACACCCGCGCACGCCGCCGCATCCCTTTTGCGGGACGTCGCGCCAACCGCGGCGCAGGCGCTCGCCGAAGTCGAGTACACTCCGGTCATGGTCGCGCACGTCGGAGCGCCGCTGGCCTCGCTGCGCGTCAAGCCGCAGGGGTTCGGTTTTCTCGTTCCCCGCCATCGCGACGTGCGCGCGCTTGGGGTGCTCTGGACGAGCGCGATCTTCGATCAACGCGCGCCGGAGGACCATGCGTTACTGACCGTATTCTACGGCGGCATGACGGATCCCAAAATGCCGGACTTGGACGATCGCGAGGTCGAGCGCGCGCTTCTGCGCGACCTTTCCGCGTCGATGGGCTGGGACGGAACAAGGACGCTGCTTCGCATCACGCGCCTTCCCAAGGCGCTGCCTGCCTATACCCTGGGACACCTGCGGCGCGTCGATGCTTGGGAAGAGACGACGAGGCGCCTGCCCGCGCCCTTGCGCTTGATCGGGAATTTCATCTCCGGCATCTCACTACCGGATTGCGTTCGCAGGGGCGAGGAATGCGCCGTCGCGATCGCCCGGCAGCTTGAGGCGCAACCATGACCGCCCGGCGCCCGCGCGTCGCCGTGCTCCTCCTGACTTACGGCGAGCCACCCCGAGCGCGCTTCCGCGATCAGTATGATTATTCCCTGCTCATTCTGAAGCGCCTGACGCTCAAGGTCGCGCCCATTCCCAGGTTTCTCCTGCCGTGGATCGCCTTCAAGCGCGCGCGTGGCCGCGTCTCCGGCTGGAGGGAGGCCGCCTACAGCTCGCCCCTGGAGGCCATCACCACGCGACAGGTGGAAGCCCTGCGGCAGGCTCTCGCTGGACGCGACCCCAGTCGCGATTACGACGTGCGGGCCGTCTATGAGTTTCGCCGTCCGCTCCTGCCCGAGGTCCTTGCGTCGCTTGCACCGGACCGCTTCGACGCCACGCTTCTCATGCCCATGTATCTTGCGGATTCCGATTTCACCACCGGCATTTCCCGCGGCGATCTGCTGGACTATCAGAAACGCTTTGGCGCTCCTCCCTCGCCGTCCCCCCGTTACGTATGCTCCTTCTCGGACGACAACCGGATGGACGAGTTGATGGAACGCTTCGTTCTCTCACAGTTGGAGAACCACGCTTGGAACGAGCAGCGATGTCGGGAGTCGGCCCTTTTGTTGGGCGTGCACGGCACGCTGGTCAATGCCCCCGCCGGCATCGACACGGGCCTCGGCACGACGCGGTGCTTTTACCAGCGCCTGCACGATCGACTGGCGTCGCGCTTCGCGTACACGTCGGTCGGGTGGTTGAATCACACGCTGGGCGGCGAGTGGACTTCGCCCGACCTGACGACGGCCGTGGCCGAAACCGAGCGGCGCGGCATTTGCAGCGTCGTCTATTATCCCTTCGGGTTTCTGGCCGACAACGCGGAAAGCCAACTCGAGGGCCGGTTGGTATTTCAGCAACATCCGGCCCTATCGGTCCTGCATCTGCCGTGTATGAACGACTGGCCGCCGTTCATCGACTACCTGGCCGGGCGCGTGGAGGAATCGCTTGCATCCTGACCGCGCTCCCGTTCACGCACTCAATTCGAGTATCTTGTCGCGATAAACGGCCGCCTTCTCGAACTCGAGGTCCTTGGCCGCCGCAAACATCTTGCGCTTGAGCTCTGCGATCAATTTCTGCCGGGTCTTCTTGTCGGCGATGCTATCGCCCCTGGGTATGTCTCCAATCTCAACTAAGAGTTCCTCGACTTCGTGCTTCTGCTTCCGCCGCACTTCCAATATCGAGCTGCGCTGTTTCTGTATCGTCCTGGGTTCGATCTTGTGAATACGGTTGTGCACAAGTTGGAGGTTGCGCCGGCGCGCCATCTCGGCCAGCGCGCGCCTCATGCTGTCGGTCGGATGATCCGCGTACATGACCACCTGCCCCGCGACGTTGCGCGCCGCGCGCCCGGCCACTTGAATCAGGCTGCGCTCATCGCGCAGGAAGCCCTCCTTGTCGGCGTCCAGAATCGCGACCAGCGAAACTTCGGGAAAGTCCAGGCCCTCGCGCAGCAGATTAACGCCCACGATCACGTCATAGACTCCGGCCCGCAGTCCCTCCATGATGTCGATGCGCTCCAGCGTGTCGATCTGAAAGTGCATGTAGTGGACCTTGATGCCCAGTTCCTTGAGATACTCGGAAAGGTCCTCGGCCATGCGCTTGGTCAGGGTCGTCACCAGGGTCCGCTCCCCGCGCGCGACGCGCTCCCGGACGCGTCCCACCAGGTCATCCACCTGGCCGGTCGCGGGCGCCACGACCACTTCCGGATCGACCAGCCCCGTGGGTCGGATGATCTGCTCGACCACCTGGTCGGCGCGCGACAGCTCCAGTTCCGCCGGCGTCGCCGAAACATAGATGGCTTGCACGATCTTGGCGTTGAATTCATCTTCCGACAGCGGCCGATTGTCCAACGCCGACGGCAGGCGAAACCCGTAATCGACCAGCGTCCGCTTGCGCGAGCGGTCGCCGCCCCACATCCCGCGCACCTGCGGCAGCGTGATATGGGACTCATCCACGATCAAAAGAAAGTCGTCGGGAAAGTAGTCGATCAGCGTGTTGGGCGGCTGCCCGGGCGCGCGTCCGTCCAAGTGCCGGGAGTAGTTCTCGATGCCCTGACAATACCCGATTTCTCGCATCATCTCCATGTCGAAGCGCGTGCGCTGCTCCAGTCGCTGCGCCTCCAAAAGCTTGTTTTGCGCGCGCAACTCGGCCAGCCGCTCTTCAAGTTCGTCGGCGATCGCGGCCAGCGCGCGGTTCATGTTCTCCTGCGTGGTTACGAAGTGCTTCGCCGGATAAATCGTCAACCGGCTCATCTCGTCCAACAGTGATCCCTTCAGCGGGTCCAATTGCGCGATGCGCTCGATCTCGTCGTCAAACATCTCGATGCGCACCGGGATTTCACCGTAGGCCGGATAGATATCGATGGTGTCCCCAGCCACGCGAAAAGCGCCCCGATGAAAGTCATGGTCGTTGCGTTCGTACTGAAGATCCACCAGTTTGCGCAGAATCTCGCGTCGTTGAACGCGCTGGCCGCGATAGCAGCGCAGCATCATCTCGCGGTACTCCTGCGGCGAACCCAGCCCGTAGATGCAGGAAACCGAGGCCACGATCAACACGTCGCGCCGCTCCAGAAGCGCCGTGGTCGCCGCCAGCCGCAGCCGGTCAAGTTCGTCGTTGATCGTGACTTCCTTCTCAATATAGGTGTCGCTGCCGGGAATATAAGCCTCCGGCTGGTAGAAATCATAATAACTTACAAAATACCCGACGGCGTTGTGAGGAAAGAAGCCGCGAAACTCGGCATACAGCTGCGCGGCCAGGACCTTGTTGTGAGACAGGACCAGCGTGGGACGATTTACCGCGGCGATCACGTTGGCCAGGGTGAAGGTCTTGCCGGAGCCTGTGACGCCCAGGAGCACCTGGTGCTGGAGGCCCGATTCCAGTCCCTCGACCAGTTTCTCGATGGCGCGCGGCTGATCGCCCGCCGGGGCGTAGTCCGACACCAGTTCAAAGCGGTCCAGCGGCTCGGTCTCGATCAGCCGGACGGTGATGTCGGACTCAACCATGGGAGTCGCTCGGTTGCGGCGGATCGGAATCGTTTTCTTCACCCCGGTCCGGCCGGGGAGCCTGCGGGATGGCGTCCGCGTGACGATGGTAAAATGCGTCCAGGACGCCGTTGACGAAGGACGGCGCGTCCTCCGAGCTGAAATCCCTCGCCAATTCAATCGCCTCGTTGATGGCGACCTTCGGCGGCACGTCGCCACCGTAAAGCATCTCATAGACGGCGATGCGCATGATGCAGAGGTCGACGGTGTTGAGGCGCTCGAGACGATAGTGCGCCACCAGGGGCCGAAGCATGTCGTCGATTTCCGCGCGCCGGCGCAGGACTCCGGCAAAAAGCCCGCGGGCATACTTCAGCTGTCTTGCGGAAAGTTTCTCCGGCCACGACGCCACCTGCTCAAGCGTGTCAGCCGGCGAATCGCCGGAAACCTCGTTCTGATAAAGAAGTTGGAGGGCCAGGCTGCGGCCTTTGCTGCGGGCGGTCATGGAAGGTCCCCGCTTGTGGAAACGTGCGCACGCTCGAGGTTAAAATCCGAGCGGAGGTTTGGGTCGGCGTTCACGGTGTTGAACCTTAATAATGATAGCGCGCCTGCAAGAAGTCGATTCTCTTTTCCAACCACATAAACCAGTCGATGCTCCTGCGTGATTCGACGGGACCACATATCGGGCGCAAGATGGCGGGCGGCTCTGGCTTTCCGATGCCACGAAGCGGATCAGCATGACCGCCTCGACGAGTTCGAGAATCCGCAGGGCAACGCGCGGGTCCGCCTCGACCCAATGGCGAAGATCCTCTGAATTGCGTCTGAAAACGGACTTGCGCTGCACGCCGTCGCTACGCGCTCCGGCGAATTGCCTTGTCCAGCCCGACCTCGCGCCACGCAACTCCTGGATCGTTTGCGCGGTTCCGATTCCTTGCGGACTTGACCAAGCGTCGCCAGCAGGCGTTGCGCATTGGCAGGAGAACGAAGCAGGTGCGCCGTCTCCAAGAGACCGGCCAGCTCCTCCGCCGCGATCATGGCGACGTCCTTGCGCCCACGACGCCGGATAATCAGTATCTCCCGGTTCTCGACGATCTCGTCCATCAGGGACGCCAGGCGCTCCCGAGCGTTGGTGTAGGTGGTGTGGATGACCATCTCCTTCCCTCCGCGCAAAACGTACAGGAATACTGTACAACCTTGCCGCCGCGATGTCAAGCGTTTCCGCAGGGTGTTATCAATCTCGCGGCGCTATCACTCGTTCATCGTGGAATGTCGGATGAACCAGCCCGCGCCGATGATCCCGATGCCGATCAGCTCGCCTTGGGCGTTGAGCTCCGCCGCGATGTTGGGGCTGATCTCCACGCTGCCCGCCTCCGGATCGTCCGAGATGACGAAGTACAGGATATCTTCATTCTCGAAGTACGTCATGCGCAGAGCGGTTACGATTTAAGACCACCGACGCCCAAGCGCCTTGCTCCGTCGCGCCGCGCGTTGTTCCAGCCATTGGGCAACGATGTTTGGCTCTCGCCGGAAGCCCGCCCGGCCAATAGTCCCTCAACACTGATGTCTCCATCAACGTCTTCCCAATGGATTCCGTGTGCACGTCCGATCAGCCGCCAATTGTTCCTTTCCCGCGCCATGGCATGGAGCAGCCGCGGGAACCAATCCCAGGGAACCGAGAGCGCACGGCCGTCGCTAAGCTCGACGCGCAGCGTATCTCTGGTCACGGCCACGTTTGTGGCGTCCGGGACATTAACATCAATCACCGAAATATTCGTTCCACGCCTCTACGAGCTCCTCCCGATGGTTGTCCATGATAGGTTGCACCCGTCTGATCTCCTCCGGCCCAAAAACCGCCGCTTCGTTCAGCCCTACGGGCTGAAGCCAGTACTCTGCAACCTTGTCGTCACGCTTCACATGGACAGGCGGAAATTCGTTCTTGTCGCTTGCGTGGCAGTACAACCGATAAGGTCCAACTGTAAGAACCGTCGGCATCGATTGTGCCGTCCCCCTACAGTCTTCCCATCAGCGAGATCATCTCCAGCGCGCTCATCGCCGCGTCGGCGCCCTTGTTGCCGGACTTGCTGCCGGCGCGCTCGACCGCCTGCTGCACCGTGTCGGCGGTAATCACGCCGAAGATCACCGGCACGCCCGTCTCCAGTCCCACCTGGGCCACGCCCTTGGCCACCTCGGCGGCGACGTACTCGAAGTGCGGCGTTGCTCCGCGGATGACCGCCGCCAGCGCGACTACCGCGTCAAACTTGCCGCTGCCCGCCAGCTTCTTGCACACAAGGGGAATCTCAAACGCCCCCGGTACGCGCGCTACCGTGATGTCCTTCTCCTCCACGCCGTGCCGTCGCAGGTTGTCCAGCGCGCCCTCCAAAAGCCGCTCGGAGATGAAACTGTTGAATCGCGACACCACCAACCCGATTTTCCGCCCCTTGCCGGTCAATTCGCCCTCGAGGAATTGTGTCATGGCCGTCCTTTCTGCGAGAAAATAGGGACAGTCGCCAATTTTGAGCGCGCATCTTTCTTATGGGCGACATCTCTCATCAAAATTGGTGACTGTCCCTATTTGCTTGTCACAGCATGTGATTCATCTTGGTTTTCTTGGTTTCAAGATAATGGACGTTCTTTTCGGAGACGCCCACGACGTGCGCGACGCGCTCGACCTGGAAGCCCTGCTGGGCCAGCGCTTCCACCTTCTCCGGGTTATTGGTCATCAGCCGCACCCGGGAGACGCCGAGATGGCGCAGGATGTCGGCGGGAATCTGGTAGCTGCGTTCGTCGTCGTCAAAGCCGAGCGCCACGTTGGCCTCGATGGTGTCCAGCCCCCGGTCCTGCAAGGCGTAAGCCTTCAGCTTGTTGGCCAGGCCGATGCCGCGGCCCTCCTGGCGCACGTACAGGAGCACGCCGCGTCCCTCCTCCTCGATGCGCGCCATGGCGGTCGACAGCTGCGGCCCGCAGTCGCAGCGCAGGCTGTGCAGCACGTCCCCCGTCAGGCACTCGCTGTGGATGCGCACGAGCACGGGCGCCTCTCCCGAAATGTCGCCTTTCACCAGCGCCAGGTGCACTTTGTTGTCCATCGCCGAGACGAAGGGATGCAGCGTGAAGGTCCCGAACTGCGTGGGGAAATGACTCACCGGCAGCGGCTCCAGCCGGTGGATGGGGACGAACTCGACCACTTCCAGGCCATAGGACTCCAGTCCCACGATCTTGCGCGGATGGTTGGTAATCAGCCTCATGCGATGGATGCCGAGGTCGGCGAGAATCTGCGCGCCGATGCCGTAGTTGCGCAAGGTTTCGCTTTGCATGGGCCGGCCGGTCTCCTCCTGGCCGCCGCAGCGTCGCATGTAGAGCAAGACTCCCGAGCCGTGGTAGTCGATCATGCGCAGGGCATTGGCCAGAAGCGTCCCCCCGTCGGGCGTGTAGGCGCCGAAGGCATCGTTGATCAGCGACTCCGAATGCACGCGCACCAGCACGGGCTGAGCCGGATTCAGCGGCTCCTTGACGACCGCGTAATGCTCCTGGCCGTCCGGCAGCGAGAGATAGGGATGCAGCTTGAAGCGCCCGAAGCGGGTATGAAAGTCCCGCACCTGGCCGGGTTGCACCAGGCGCTCGGTGCGATGGCGATACTGGATGATGTCGGCGACGGTGACGATGCCGACGCCCCACTCGCGGGAGAGTTCCAGAAGGCGCGGCAGGCGCGCCATGGTCCCGTCTTCGTTCATGATCTCGCAGATGACGCCGGCCTCTTCCAGGCCGGCCAGGCGGCAGAGATCGACGATGGCCTCGGTCTGGCCGGCGCGCACCATCACGCCGCCGGGCGCCGCGCCCAGGGGGAAGACGTGGCCGGGCCGCGCCAGGTCCTCGGGACGCGAGTCGGAACTGGCCAGCACGCGGATGGTGTGCGCCCGATCGGCGGCGGAAATGCCGGTCGAGATGCCGTCGGCGGCGTCCACGCTGACGGTGAAGTTGGTGCGCAGGCGGGCGGTGTTATGGGGAACCATGGGCGGCAGGTCGAGCCGGCGCAGCGCCGCCGCGCTCATGGGCACGCACACCAGCCCGCGCGCGCGCGTGGCCATGAAGTTGACCATCTCCGGCGTGATGAAGCGCGCCGCGCAGCACAGGTCGCCCTCGTTCTCGCGGTTCTCGTCATCGGTGATGATGATGAACCGGCCCGCGCGGAGCTCCTCCAGCGCCTCTTGAATGCTCAGAAATCCTTCCGCCATGACTCACAGAAACCCTTCTTCCGCCAGCGTCTCCAGCGACAACTCGGAAGCCTTCTCCTTGCTCGCGGACAGAAGACGCTCGAGGTAACGCGCCAGCATGTCCGTTTCCAGGTTCACCTCCGTACCCTCGCGCCAGTCGGAGACGTTGGTTGCATCCCAAGTAGCCGGAATGACGGCGATGGAGAACCCGTCCTCGCCCAACTCGGCCACCGTCAGGCTGATGCCGTCCACGGCGATGCTTCCCTTGCGGGCGATGTAGCGCCGCAGGTCCGCCGGCGCGACGAGCGTTATCATAGCACCATGGCCGGTCTTTTCAATACGACGAACCGTGCCGATGCCGTCCACGTGACCCTGCACCAAATGACCCGAGAGGCGGCCACCCGCGGACAAGGCGCGTTCCAGGTTGACGCGCGCACCCCGTTCCAGTCGGCCCAGCGTCGAAGCCGACAGCGTTTCGCGCGACAGGTCGCACGTAAACGTCGCCGAATCGAACTCGATCAGCGTGAGGCAGACGCCGGAGACGGCGATGCTGGCGCCGGGGGTCGCGTCGGCGAGCACGCGCCGCGCCGCCACCACCAGCCGCGCTCCGTCCTCCGTCGCGGTCCGCGCCCGGACTTCGCCCACTTCCTCGATGATGCCGGTAAACATCAGCCCCGCTTCACCAGCCCCGTGATGATCACGTCGCCCCCGATGCGAGTGACCTCAATCTCTTCCAGCATGACAGCGTCGGACATGCGCGTCAACATGCCGCCGGAGAGCGCAGGGATGGCCAGCGGATCCCCCAGGAGCCTGGGCGCGATGCAGAAGATGTATTCATCCACAAGACCCGCCTCGTGAAAGGCGCCGGCCACGCGCGAGCCGCCCTCGACCAGCAGATGGTTGATCTCGCGCCGCGCCAGTTTCGGACATGAGGGCGGGCAGGTCGATGGCGCCCGCCGCCGTCGCAAGCACCAGCCGCTCGACGCCCGGCAGCGGTTCGCCCGACGACTCCGCCACCACCTGCAACCGGACCCTCCGCCACCGACCGGCAGATGCGCTCCCGGCCCGACAGGCGGCAATGCGTGTCCAGCACGATGCGCAACGGCTGGCGCAGGTCGTTGGAATCCAGGGGCCGGGCGGTCAGGCGCGGATCGTCCGACTCGACCGTGCCGATGCCCACCAGGATGGCGTTGACGCGCGCCCGCAGGTCGTGCGTCCAGGCGCGCGTCGCCTCCGAGGTGATCCATTTCGAGTCGCCGGTGCGCGTGGCGATCTTGCCGTCCAGGGTGGTCGCCAGCTTGATTGTGACCCAGGGGCGATTGCGCGTGATGCGGGAGAAGAAGGCGCGGTTGAGGCGGCGGCATTCGTCTTCCAAGACACCGCACTTGACGCGGATGCCGGCCTCGCGCAGGCGCAGCAGTCCCTTGCCGGCCACGGGGGGATAGGGATCGCGCATTCCGGCGACCACGCGGCGCACGCCGGCGGCGATGAGGGCCTCGGTGCAAGGGCCGGTGCGACCGTAGTGACAGCAGGGTTCCAGGGTGGCGTAGAGGGTGGCGCCGCGGGCGGCCTCGCCCGCCGCGGCCAGCGCGGCGACTTCCGCGTGGGCTTCGCCGGCGCGTTGATGATAGCCTTCGCCGACGAGTACGCCGTCCTTGACCACGACCGCGCCGACCATGGGATTGGGCGCGGCGGTTCGCGCGCCGCGCACCGCCAGCTCCAGCGCCCGCCGCATCCATCGCTCATCCGCCTTCATCCGGCCCACGGCCCTGTTCGCCCCGAAACGGCGACCTCCCTCCGGCTGTCATTTCGACCGAAGGGAGAAATCCTTCCCTGCGTCAGCGCCGGCCGTGAGCAAGACAGGAGATTCATCCCTTGGGTCGAAAGGGCAGCAGCGCCTCGGCGGCGTCCCGCCGCCATGCCGCCGGCTCCGGCCGGCCGCATCCTCCTGCGACTCCACGGGCGTCGAAGCCCGCCTCCGCCCTTGGAATCGCGCCCATGGAACCGGAACGAGGACATGGGAAGTTAGTCCGTCATGTAAAAGCGATTGTGCCGGATGAGCCGCTCGTGGAAGGCCAGCTTGTCCTCCAGGTCGCCGCCTTCCGCCATTTCAATGCAATATTCGCCGTGAAAGCCGATGGCGAAGAGCTCGCGTTCGACCATGGCCCAATCGATGCCGCCCCGTCCCGGCGGCAGATGCAAGTCCTCCACGCCGTCGTTGTCGTGCACGTGCAGGACGGAGATGCGGGATTCGTATTGGCGGACGGCGCCCGGCGCCAGGTATCCCCCAAGATGCGCGTGCCCGAGATCGAGACAGAACTGCCCGTGGTCCAGGGCCAAGAGCCGTTTGGGAACGGAGCTGAAATCATGACCCGGCAGGTTCTCCACGCACACGGAAACGCCGTGGCGGCGCGCGGCGCGCTTGAGCGTGGCCAGCCGCTCCTCCAAGAGGTCGAAACCGATCCGCTGGTCCGCCTCCGTCTCGCGCTCGACGGCGCGCGGATGAATTACCACCCGCCGCGCCGACAGCCGCTGCGCCAGCGCCAGGGCCGCCTCGTAACGGCTCATGGTCCGATCAAAAACCTGCGAATCCGGGCTGGAGAGATCGCAATCGCCGATGGGCGCGTGGAGCGAAACGAACTCGATGCCGTGCCGCTTGCCCGCCTCCAGGAGCGCCCGCGTCTCTTCCTCCCCGCCCTCAAAATGGCCCGGCGCCATGAACACCTGCAGGCGCCGGATGTCCAATTCCGCCAATCGCGCGAACGGCTCAACGATCGGCCGCCCGACCCAGGCATAGGTCGAGAGGGACAGGCGCAGCAGGCGGACCCCTTCTTCAACGTGGAACGCGGGAGAGCTCATAGATCACGTACGTTCCTTTCCTGGGATCGTGAAACTCTCGAAAAGGCGCTCCGGCCACAAGCCGCCGGAACTCGGGCAAGCCGGCGACTCCCATCCACACCCGTCCGGAGCCGCCTCGGGCAACGTAACTGTTTCCCACCACGTATGTTACCGGGTAGGCTCGCAGGCTGTCAAGGACGCTGCCAAGTGGACTTGTGCCCGAGGTGAAGCGCATGACGTTGGTATCCACCTCATTGCCCGCGACGGGCAACCCCGTCAGGAGCGCCAATAGCGGAGTGGATGCCGAATCGCCGAACAGCGCAGCCCCTTCCGGCGCTCGTTGCGCGAGGTACTCCGCCATCGGCTGCACGGCCATGAGGTAATGCGACTCGTGCGCCAGGTAGTCGCGCACGGAGGCGTACAGGGGGACGGCCAGGAGCGCGGCGAGCAGGACGGGCGGCGCCCACTTCCAGCGCGGCGCAACCGGCCGGGCGCGCAAGACCACCCACGGATACGCGCCCAGCGCCGCACATGCGGGGATGAGGGGATCAAAATAGAACGCCCACATGCGCTTCTGCGCCAGGAGAAACACAAAGTGGGCGATGACAAACACGCCGGCCAGGGGCGCCAGCGGGCTGGAATGCCGGCGTCGCATCCACAGCCATATTCCCAACGCCGCGAGCGCGAGGGCCAGAAGCCAGCCGTTGCCCGCCAGCGCCTCGCGCCAGACGGCCATGTCGCGCTCGGGGCGGGCGACCTTGTTGAAATGGTAGGCGATCATGCCGTGATACATCCCGCGGGGCGCCAGGAGGGCGAAGGGCAGGAAGATCCCGGCCAGCACCGCGCCGGCGGTCGCGCACCATTGCGCCAGCGCGTGCCTGCGCCGCGCGGCAGGCGTTCCCAGCCACGTCAGGAGCAGCACGGCGGGCGCGGCGGTGATGGCCAGCAGCTGCCGCCCAGTCCAGCGCCAGCGCCACCCCGACCAGCGCGGCCGGCCCGCCAGCGCGAAGTACACCGACGCCCACATGCCCAGCATGGCCAGGTTGATGCCTGTGGCATGAGACGGCCATCAGAAAGCTCAGAGCATAGCAGCAGCAGCGCGCCCACCAGCGCCGCGCCCGTCCATGGACTCGCCCAACGTGGCCGCAAAAGCCGAAGAGCAGCGACGCTCCACGAGCGGAACCAGTTTGAACGCCACGATGGAGTGGAATTGATCGCAGCCGGAATAGCCAGGAGGTAGAGAACCAGCGGCGTGCCGAATAGAAGAAATCGCGATAGGGGCAGGTTTCCCTCGACGATCAACCGGCCCATGTAGAAATAGATGTTCTCATCGGAGACGGCGGGGCGCAGCGCGACCGTCTTCAGCAGCCTGAAGCCCAGCCAGCGCGCACGGCCGGAAACCACAGTCCGTACCACCGCGGGCGCGCTTCTCGCCGGGCTTGTCGCGTCACCAGAGCACCGTCTGCGTCACATGACATGAACGAGAATCCACGCCGGCAAGAGAATGGTCAGCGCCGTGGGGCGGCGATGAGGATGAGTGACAGCGCGAGAGCGGCGGCGGCGCGCACGACTGAACCGGTGCGCGCCGCCGCCACGCCCACGAGAAGGACGTAAACCGCTACATCGCCGCGGGCAGATAAAACCAACCGGCGCCCGCCCATTCGCCCAGCGCCAGCACGACGCATCCGGCGGGCACGAGCGGCAGACTGGCGTAACCCACCGCGCCCCGCACAGGGTCCGACAGCCCCGTCCTCCCCACCACCGCCCGTCCACGTGAGCAGGAACGACAGGAGATACAGCGCCGTCCAGCCGGCAATGGGTCCCAGAATGACGCAGAAAAACACCATGTAGCCGATGCGCACGGAACTGCTCAACTCTTTCTCGCTGGCGCCCGCCAGGAGAAGCGTGATTCCCGCCAGCGCGGTGTAAAGCAGGGCCACCGGCTCGCATTCTTCATCAAGGAGGGCGCGGCAGCGCGCGCGCGGCGACACCACCGCCGCCAACCAGGCCGGCATCAGCGGCGCGCCTCTATGGGGCGGTCTTCAGGCAAGCGTCCCTGCGGATGCATCGTGGAGAGTGTAACCATCCCGGTTGTTCCTGTCCATGCGCGCCGTCCGTACCGCCGGTCTTCAGTCCGCGCGGCGCCGTCAATCCAGATGTTTCAGCAGGAACGAGCGCGTCGCTCGGATCGCTTCCGCCAAGGCGGGTGTCGTGCGTTTCCCCGGGTGCCGGCTGTTGAAGGTATGATCGGCGCCGGCGATCATCCGCGTCTCGGCGCGCCCGCCGGACGCCGCCGCCAGCGCCTCCATCTCCAGCGGCGGCACGGTCGTATCTTCCTCTCCCTGCACCAGCAGCACGGGGACGTTCAGCGCCGCGATGGCCGCCTGGAGGTCGTAACGTTTGCGGTGGGCTTCCATATCGACGAGGACGGCGGCGTCCAGCGGCATCATCTGGCGGGTGCGACGGTTCTCGATGAAATGCCGCCCGCTGCGCCGCCAATTCTCGATGGCGTCGGGGCTGGAAGCGCTCGAAAGTCGAAATGGCGTTCCAGCCCACCACGGCGCGCACGGGGGCCATGCAGGGCGCGCAGCCAGGGGCGCGATACCCCGCCGCGGCTGTGGCCCAGGAGGCCGATGCGCGCGCCGTCCAGCCGCGGCCCGTCTCCCGCGCACCCAGTCCAGCACCGCCGCCACGTCCTCCAGCTCCTTTGCTGACGGTGTTGTGGGCGAACTTGGGAGTTGGTCGTAGACGTCGCCGTCGCCGGAGACCCGCAATGCGAGAAGTTAGCGCACCGCCGCCGCTGCCGCCCGCGGCCAGTTCCTCGCACAGGTGCGGGAAAACCCCCACTCCTTGAACGCCTTGAAACCGCGACAAACCACCCACGACGGGAACGGCCCCGCGCCCTCAGGCAAGTGCAGGTCGCCGACAGAGCTGTCGCCGGAAGCGTTCTCGAATCGCAGCGGAAGGCTGTTCATGTATTTGTTGATACACGAGGGGAACGCGCAATCAAGGCGAGTTGGAGCCGGCGGAGGGCTTGAACCCCCGACCCGTGGTTTACAAAACCACCTTAACCTGCGTCGCTGCGGACGCTTGCAGAAGGTGTAGCCGGAACTCGTGTAGCCGCGGGGGGCGCACCGGCCAGGAGGGGGGCAACAATCGCGTCGATCTGCGCCGCCAACTCCTGCAACTTTCGCCCGCGAATGATCGCCAGGTAGTGCCGGCTCGTGACCCCGGCGACATTGCCCGCCCGGTGCCCCAGCCACGCCTCCACCCGATACTCGTCTAGCCCCGCCTCCAGCGCCCACGTCGCGAAGGTCTTCCGCAGACACTTGGGCGGCAGGGCCCGCCCCGTTACCCGCGCTAAAATCGGGCCCAGCCAATGCCCGAACGTGTCCGCCGTAAACGGCCCCGGCCGGCGATACCGCGTAAGCAGCAATGGCGCCTCCGGGGACCGACGCCCCTCGCGCAGCGCCTCCAGCCACGGCCGCACGACCCGCGGGATCGGTAGGTCGCGCCGCGACGCGGCATTCTTGCGCTCGCGCGCACCGACTCGCACGACCTCTGCGCCTACATCACCTACTCGCACACGGAAGATCTCCGACGAGCGCAGACCTAACAGCCCGCCCAGGGCCGTGGCCGCAAGAGCACGCTCGTGCTTCTCTTCCACCAGCGCCCGCAACCCAGTGATCAACTCTTCCAACGTCCAGGCTTCCGGCTCCGCGCGCGCCTCACTGCGGTCCACGACCATGCCCGCCAAAGGATCGGCGAACCCATACGAGGCCGCCATCCGCGTCGCCCGACGCACCATTACCAGCCGGTGCCGCCGGCTGTAGAACGAGTAGCCCTCTGCCTTCAGGTGAGAAACGTACCGCAACACCAGGAGAAGCGTCACGGCCTCAATGGAATCCACACCCGACCAGGCGATGATTCCCGCAACTCCCGCATGTGCCGCTCGTAGGAGTCCGGGTCTCCATCGCGTTCACGCTGGGTGGCAGGATGCGAGGCGCTTAACGCCTCCAAACCGGGAGAATGACGTGGAGGCGGAGGCGGCGCATAGCCCAAGAATGTCTGGGCCTCTGCGGGCGTGATCGCGCGCAGCCGCAACGCCTCCCGCACCCGGGCCGGGTCGGGAGCTGTGGGCGCGTCCAGCACCCGGCATAGTCGCTCGCACTCCGCGGCCAGGCGGCGCGCGGCTCCCCCGGGGTCCGGCTCTCCTGCCAGGTCTGATCCCGATAGCCGCACCCTGCGCCGGGCCCGGCCACTGGCTAGAGGCGGGCGGAAACTGATGATCCAGCCCTTCCGGTCACGAAACGCGCTGCTCACGGCGCCTCCATACCCACACCGCCAAGGGTAGGCTCATGGCCGCCACGAAGAGACTGAGCCTGCCCCAGGCTACTGTCGGGCCCTCTTGCCGCAGTCCTGTATGCAGCGCACTATCTTCAAACCTCGGCGGCGCCCAAACGAAGTGATAGCCAGCGGCTACTCGCCCCACCTCCCGCGCCGGCCCATCCACCCGATACCGCACGACACGATACTCCCAGGGCGGACATAAGAGCACAGCGACTACCGCCACGACCCACAACACCACCATCATGCGCATGTGCTCCCCCCCCCCTCGACCGACGAATGCCCCAGGCTTCTCCCCCCCACCGCCGGCAAAGGCGTGCTGAATGCGCCGTCGAGCTTGCGGTATCCGAGTGCCACGCCCACGATGTCTACCTGCCCTGTGGGAAGATAGAGGTCGGCGCCGCGCCACGGGGCGAGACTGCGGGCGACCGCCAGCTTCTTGCGCCTGCCCTCCAACACCCAGCGTAGCTGGCGCACCAGGAGGGCGCCTTCATGCCGCCAGATGCACACCGCTCCCTCGGGAACCGCCGACAGACTACGAGGGGCACGCACGTACAGTCGGCAGTTGTGCGGAAGGTACGGGTCAAGGCTGTCGTCCTCGACCGTGTAGACCTCAAGCCGCCCCCGCGTGCGGGGCCAAAGGGGTGAGGCCTCCATCTCCGCCAGGAGGACTACGCGCTCTTCACCTGTCTCCGTGGGTTGAACCTGCATATTCAAGATGCGACCTCCCATTTGCGCCAGGCAGATTGAGACCCCCGCGAGGCAAGGGCCTTGAATTGCGGGCTCCTGAGTAGCAGCGCCGTGCGCGCCCGGCTCACTGGGTCGTAGTCCGGCAGGGCGCGCTTCAGGTCGCCGCCGAAGTGGGTGAAGATGCGGTCCAGCATTTCAAAGCTGGGAGTGGCGCTGGCGCACCAGCGGGCGATGTCCGTCGGATAGCACGCCAGGCTGGCGCGCGGCGTCCGCGGGCCGCAGGCCGCGCGCCTCGAGCTCCTCCCGGAACCAGTCATTGAACCAGCTCATGGCTCCGCTCCCTTCAGATCTCGCGCGCAAAGGCGCAGATGTACGTAGCGCAAGCATTTTGCTCAATTGTGGAACCCGGTCAACAAATATCTTGACACCGAGCGAATGTGCAATATTGTGCGCATATTCGCATAATTGCCCATGTGCAAACGGGGGCGGGCATGGACGACCTACTCTTTCGCCATCTCACAGCGGCCGTCCCAGCCGTCATCTCGGCCCGGCGGTTGGCTACCGCGACGGGGCTGGCAACATCGACCGTGCGGCGGTTTCTTCGGGGAGGAACGACCTCGGATACCACCGGGCGCTCCGGCTCTACCGCGCCTTCATCGACATCATAGACCACGACAAGGAGCCCGCCAGCGGTTCGATGCCGCGGCTCGGCGGCGTGGACTGCCGGGGGTCGAGCGTGCCCGCTGACGTGGGGACCGCTATGCACTATCTGGCGCTCCAGCTGGAGCGGACCAATCGACTACTGGAGGCGCTGGCTCCGCGCTACTGGAGTCTGGACGAGGTGTGCCGGCGGAATCCCACGGTCCCGCGTGCCACTTTGATCGAGTTGTTACGAGAGCGCGGCATCTACAGGGGACAGCGCGGGCGGGCGGCGGCCATCCCTGTCGAAGACGTGCTGCGGCTGGAGCGAGAGATTCATGGAGGAGGGGATCGTGAGGAAACGGGTGTTGGTTGACGAGCTTCGGCGGCTGGGTAACCGAAGCGTGGTGGGCCGCGGAGTAAGGAGGCGCAATCATGACGGAGATGGACACGCGCCTAACGCACTCGCAGCGCAGGTGCCTGGACACCTGCAAGCGCAAGCACTACCTGGCTTACGTACTGAGGATTCGTCCGCGCACAGACGGCCGCGCGCTGCGGATCGGCTCCGCCGTGCACCACGGCATCCACCTCTGGACAATGGGGAAGCCCCGGAGACGGCAGTCGCCGGGGCCATCGAACGGTTTGACGCCGAGGCCCCGTCGCAGAACGAGGAGGCTGCCTACCAGCAGTTCCTCTACGACCGGCAGACGGTCGCCGTGCTGGTCTCACTCTACTTGAGCGGTGGCGGATGAATCTACCCGAGAGACCGTTCTGGCCTCTGAGCCTGGCTTTCTGTTCCCCTGGTCAACCCGGATACCGGCCGGGCCAGCTGCTCCTTTACCGCCGACGGCAAGATCGACCGCATTGTGGGCATCTCGACGAGCCGCTGGACATGCCCAGGCGACAACTTGTGCGGGAGACCAAGACCACGAGCGAGGACATCGAGACCCTGCGTCCCTCTACTGGGACCGCGTGCGTATCGACCCGCAGGCGTCTGCGTACTTCTTGGCGGCCCTGACATCCGGTTTCCGCGACGTTTCGGGCGTCGAATATGACGTGCTGCGCAAGCCGGCCCTGCGGCCATGCGCCGTACCGCTGCTGGACGAAGATGGAGTCAGAATCGTGCTCGACGCGGCTGGCCAACGGTGCGCACCAAGGACGGCAAGAAGTGGCGGGAGACGGCCGACAGCGCCCAGGGATATGTATTGCAGACACGGCAAGAGACGCCGGAGGAATGGTTCGCCCGGCTGTACGAGCATGTCGCCGCGCGCCTCCCTGAGTACTACCAGCGGCGCGAGTACGGGCGGACGCCCGAGGAGATCGAAGAGCACATGCGCGATGTATGGGCGACGACCCAGGGGCTGCTGGAGTGCCGGAGGGCCAACCGCTGGCCGCGCACGGCCAACATCGAACAGTGCGCCGCGCGCAACTCGAAGTGCGAATATTACGAGCTGTGCGTAGGCCGCGAGCTGCCCAACGAAACCAGCCATTGCTGCGGCTGGCTACGCGGGTGGACGCCCCACACGCGGAACTGATTTCCGATATCGAATAGGGAGGACTCTATGGTTACGGGGAAACGATCGCCCATCGCGCCCCCCCCGGCGGCGCTGGCGCCGCCGGGGGCGAAGCCCCTCACGGGGCGGCAAGCAATCCGGTCCAGCGGGCCGCTCTTCTCGGTGGCCAAGCGGCCGCAGAACTTGGCGCTGCGCGTGCTCTGGTACGCCGAAGAGGGCTTTGGCAAGACCGCGGCCTCCGCCCATGCTCCCGGCGCCTCATTCGTGCTGGGGCCGGGGGAGGACGGCTACGAGACTCTCTTGTGGCGCGGCCTCGTGCCGGAACTGCCCGTGGCCCGGCCCGAGACGCTGCTGGACCTGTATCATTTCCTCGACAGGCTGGCCGAGGAGGCCGAGGTCCCCGGCTGGCTGGTCCTAGACGCCTTGGGATCCTTCCAGGAAATGCTCTTCGAGTACATCACGGCGACCGAGTACAACGGCGTTCGCGGCGAGAAGGGCTTTCTCTCCTACCAGGGTGGCTACCGGCTTGCGGGCCGGGAAATGGAGCGGCTCTTGTCCAGGCTGGAGCGTGTACGCGAGCGTGGGTGCAACATCCTGCTGCTGGCGCACGCCACCGTGGGCAAGCGCCCCAACCCCGAGGGCAGGGACTTCCCCCGGCACCAGATTCAGCTGCACGAGAAGGTCTACGAGCCCCTGATCAAGTGGGTAGACTTGGCCTTGATGGGCCGTTTCCAGACCGACGTTAAGGAGGTCGCCAAGGGGGTGGTGCGCGGCGTTGGAGGCAGCGTGCGCGTGCTCTCGGCCGCCAACGCCGACTGGATGCAGGCCAAGAACCGCTTCGGAGACCACGAGGACGTAGTAGTGTCGGGAAACACGGCGCTGGATACGTGGAAGGCGCTGGAATCTTTCTGGAAAGGAGACTAAGGACGGCACAGCGAAACCGGCTTCCCTGCGGATGGTATTACGGGACTCTTCAGGGGACGCGCCTCGTAGACGCCCGGACAGTCGATGGGAAGGCCAAGGCCCCCTACTTCG
The DNA here is from genome assembly GCA_015075175.1 of bacterium. Taxonomy (GTDB): domain Bacteria; phylum Hinthialibacterota; class Hinthialibacteria; order H5-UNCL2; family H5-UNCL2; genus H5-UNCL2. The sequence goes on along the minus strand of JABTUV010000001.1, from coordinate 1,077,829 downwards.
GCCTGGTTTGGCGGCTCACCTATTACGCACCGAGCCGCGACAAGGATCAGAACCCTCTCTGGGAGAGCGATGCCGCCGGCAACCCTCGGCCGCTGCCGGTGGCGGTCGAGCGCACGCTCAGGCTCTTCCTCTCTGACAAGGCGGAAGAGCGCAGTTTCCAGGACCTGGAGCGCCTGGGGTTCAACGGAGACTTCTCGCGGCGCCGGAGGGCGGAAGAGCGGAGGAGGCGCGAATCGGATTTGTACTACTACGGGCAGGCTGCCTGAAGGGGTAGGAGAGGACAGGCGGATGGGCATAACGGTATTCGTCGAGGGCGTGCTGTGGCGTCCGCCCCGGTCCGGGGCGAGGGCCGAGTGGGAAGCCTGGAGGCCCGCGTCGAGGACGCACCGGAAGGCCGAGGGCTTTGATTCGAGAGGCGCTGGCGCGGTTGAGGGCGGGGCGGGCGGTGCGAAGGCGCGCCTGGCGGTTCCGGCGGCAGCTCCGCTATTTCCCGCCCGTTGGCGCAATGGGCGCACGGTTCATCCTGACCACGGCGGACCAGGGTCTGCACGGGTGGGCGCCCAACTACGACGACCTGACGGCGGAAGACTGGTGCGAGGTTCCGGTCGCTCCCGGATCTGATCCTGTGCCCAGGGCGGGTGACTCACAAAGGCGTGGGCCGCTGCACTGACAGTAGTGAACAGCGGCCAGGGGACCTTGATGGAGAGGTTCGACGAGGAACGTTTGTCGCGGCTGAGGCTGGCGATCGACTATAGCCGGCGGAAGCTGGAGCCGTTCCGTCAGCGGCGCATGGCCGCGCTGCGTCAATTCGTGGGGAGCCACTACTCGGACGACGGCAGCTCGGTTCCCGAGCCGGTGAATCTCCTGGAGTTGGCGACGGGCGTCTATGTGCGGCAGCTTGTGGCCAAGAATCCGCGCGTGCTGATCCAGACCTCGTATCGGGGGCTGAAGCCGCGGGCGAGGCTATTCGAGCTGGCGGCCAACCACATGATCGAGGAGATTCGGCTTGACGAGACGCTGCGGCGGGTGCTGATGGAGGCGATTTTCTCCGTCGGCATCGTGAAGGTCGGAGAGAACATCTCGGGCGCGGTGGAAATCGGCGGTTATCTGCACGACGTTGGGCAGCCGTATTGCGATGTCGTTGCCTTGGACGACTTCGTGGTGGACCTGAATGCGCGCACCTGGGAGGAGGTCGCCTTCATTGGCAACCGCTACCGAATGCCTCTGGAGGATGCGCGGAGTTGCGGGCTGTTCGATCCAGACGTGGTCAAGCAACTCTCCGCGACGCCGCGCTCCGCCTATAACGAGTTCGGAGACGAACGGGCGGAAAGCCTGTCGGTAGGTACGGACAGCGACCCGGAGGAGTACTGCGACTACGTCGAGCTGCTGGACCTCTGGCTGCCACGGGAGAATCTGTTCATGACCCTGGCCTGGGACCAGGAGAACCTGCGCCCGCTGCGGGTCGGGCCGTGGCAGGGTCCGGAGTGGGGACCGTATCTCATTTTGTCGTTTTGCGACGTTCCTGGGAACCTCATGCCGCTCCCGCCGGTCGCCGTCTGGATGGAGTTGCACAACGTAGCCAATGCCATCTACCGGAAGCTGGTGCGGCAGGCGGAGCGGCAGAAGGACATTACGGCGGCGGCGCCGGGGTCCGAGAATGATGCGCGACCATCATCGGGCGCTGGACGGCGTCGCCGCCGTGGCCCGCACCAAGATCGGATCAAGCCGGTGAGCTACGGCGGGGCGGATGTGGGCACGCTTCAATTCGGGATGCACCTGCGCGATTTGTTCGTCTATCACGCCGGCAACCTGGACCTCCTGGGCGGGCTATCGCCGCAGTCGGAGACGCTGGGACAGGATCAACTGCTGGCGGAGAACGCCAGCCTGCGGTTGGCCGACATGACGGACCGCGTCTACAGGTTCGTCCGACAGGTGATGCGTTCGCTCTGCTGGTATCTCTGGTACGACCCCTTGATCGAGATCCCGTTCACGTTCCGTGTAGCCGGGCTGGGCATAGAGGTTCCCATGGCCTTCGACGCGACGGCTCGGGAGGGGGACTTTCTGGACTACAACATCGACATCGAGCCCTACTCGATGCAGCACGAGTCGCCGGGGCGCCGGCTGTCCAAGGTGATGGAAGTGGTCAACGGGGTGATTGCGCCGTTTGCTCCGTTCATGGCCGAGCAGGGCATCGCGCCCGACTTCGAGGGGATTTTGCGGATCATTGCGCGCTACGCGAACATGCCGGAATTGGAGGAGCTGGTACAAATCCAGGCTCCGCGCCAGCCTGAGCCGGGGATGATCCGGCCGCAGCCGGTGGTAAAGCCGGCGGTGACTACGCGGCGCTACGAGCGGGTGAGCCGTGCGGGGGCGACGCGCGGCGCGCGCGACTACCTGGCCATGCAGAACCTGGCCGCCGTAGCCGCGGCAGGCAGGAATAGCCAGACGGTGGGGGTCGCCTGATGGAGATTTCACCGCTGATGCAGCCGATGGTGCAATACGGGTTCGCGGGATTCTGCGCGGTTCTGCTGGCGCTGCTCTTCTGGATGATGAGGCGGGTGCTCTTGCTCTTCGAGCAGAACACCCAGGTGATCGAGCGGAATACGGCGGCCATCCACGCGGTAGACGAACGGACGGTCGATGAGCTGAAGCTGGTGCGCAAGCTCTACGACCTGATGCTTTCGCGGCCGTGCATCGCGCAGCCCAAGGAGGAGTAAGAGTTTGGCGACGCACAGAAAGAAGGGTGGGATGCGGTCGTGCCGATTTACTGCTTTTTGAGGGTCGGCAACGGAGCGCCGGTGGAGAAGGCGATGGCGGTCTCTGAGCTGGAGGCGGCGCGCCGGCCGGACGGTCTGTACGAGATCGACGGGGAGTTGCTGAGCCGCGACTACTACGCGGAGCATGGGCGGTTCAAAGACACGCCCGGCGCCTGGCCGCAGTACTCGGACGCGGCGGGCGTCGCCGTCCACCAGATCGCCGAGGCGCGGGAGAAGAGCGTGCGCGACGGAGTCCCCACGGAGTTCACAGCCGACGGCCGGGCGATCTTCCGAGATCGAGAGCATCGCGCGCGGTACCTGGCGACTATCGGCATGTACGACCGGGATGGCGGCAGCATTGAGAGCAAATACCACGGTCGGGCGTATAGCGCCGACCAGGAAAGCAGGGACTGAGATGGCGGAGAAGCACCGCTCTCTGGCGGAGGGCGAAGAGATGCTCAATAGCGAGGAGAAAGACCTGGAACCCAGTCCCGAGGAGACGGCCTCCGAGTACGACTTCGAGGATCCGGAGGACGACGACCTCGGCATGGACGAGGAAGAAGGCGTGGATGCTGGGGGCGAAGACGATCCGTCCCCCAAGGATAGAAGCGGCGGTGCGGATGAAGCGTCCCGCGGCGCCGACGCGGAGACCAAGGCCAAGGATCTGGTCGAGGCGGCCCGCGCTCTGGGCATGAATGACGAGGAACTGGGCGAGTACTCGGACGACCCGGAGGGGCTGGCCAAGGTTGTGCGCCTTCTAGCGCGGCGCAGGCCGGCGGGCGAAGGAGCGGCACAGGGTGGTGGCGAGAAGGGAGAAGGCCAGGGCGAGGACAATGAGGGTCTTGACCTGCCCAAGCTGGACCCTGAGCTGTACGACGAGGCCATTGTATCGGTTGTGGACAAGCTGTCCAAGGAGATCGTTGGGCTTCGGGCTGAGCTCAAGAGCAAGGACCGGGAGCGCGAGGTGGCCGAAGCCGGGGCGTTCCTGGAGCAGCGTTTCGCCGAGATCTCCCCCGAGTATGTCGAGGTGTTCGGCAAGGGGCCCACCCGGAATCTGGCCAAGGACTCCGAGCAGCTGAAACACCGCATAGCGGTCGTAGAACAGATGGACGTGATCGAGGAGGGGCTGCGGCAGAAGGGCAGGCCCGTACCTCCGGCGGGCGAGCTCTTCGAGCAGGCTATGCGGGCGGCGCTCTGCAAGACGCTGGAGGCGGCGAAGGAGCGGGGGCTGCACAACAAGCTGCAGCGCCGGCGAGGTGTGATGAGTCCTCGGCCCACGCACCGCGAGTCGTCTGACGAAAGTCGGCTGCCCCCCGAGAAACGGGCGGCTCGATTCGTTCGCGATCAGATGCGCGCCTTCAACGTGGGCACGATTGAGGACGAAGAAGAGTTTTAAGAAGGGAGTAACAAGCTATGAGCTTGAGCGTCGACCAAATCAAGGACATGGTCAAGGGGACCTTGAAGGAGCTGGGGCGGTTGAAGTTCAACCAGATCGCCCAGGACCTTCAGTCCTACGAGATCATGGGCCGAATCATGAAGAGAGAGAAAAAGCAATTCGACGACGGCATCGCCATTCAGCGCAACCTGATGGTGAGAATCATTGAGGGGGCGCGGCACACCGGGCTGTTCGCCGTTGACGAAGTGAACGCGGGGGACGTGCTGGAGCAGATCACCATCCCCTGGACGCATACGACTACCAACTACCCATTCGAGCGTAGGGAGATCGCGATGCAGCGGTCCGCGGCCAAGATCGTGGATATCGTCAAGACGCGGCGCGTGGGAGCCTTCCTGGGGCTGGCCAAGATCATGGAGCGGGACGGCTGGTCGGCGCCGGCCGATGTCAGCGACGTTTTGGCGCCGTGGGGCATCCCGTTCTGGATTCAGAAGAACGCCAGCGAGGGCTTCAACGGGGGCAACCCGGCGGGCTTTCCGGCAGGTCCCGGCGGCCTCTCGCACGCAAACTTCCGGAACTACACCGGCGCCTACACCCAGGTGTCCAAGGCCGACCTCATCAAGTTGATGCGGCGGGCGTACCGGAAAATCCACTTCGAGAGCCCGGTGTCGATCCCCGACTACCGGAGCGGGCGTGGGGACCGGTACCGCATCTACGTGAACCTGGAGACTATGGAGGCGCTGGAGGACGTGGGCGAGGCCCAGAACGAGAACCTTGGCCGCGACCTGGCGCCGTATGACGGGAGCATCGCCTTCCGTCGCAACCCCATCGTCTGGGTTCCGTACCTGGATGCGGACACCACCAACCCGGTGTACTTCATCAACTACGCCTATTTTCACCCTGTGTTCCTTCGGGGCGAGTATTTGCGCGAGCAAGGCCCGGAGAAGGCTCCGAGTCAGCACACTACGCTCGTGGTCTACATCGACCTGACGTGGAACATGCTGTGCACGGATCGGCGGGCGCAGGCGGTTCTCCACAAGCCTTCGTAGGTAGGGCAATGGACGGGTGACTGGAGAGTGGGGTTGACTCCCCGAAGAACAAGGAGTGTAACATGCAGGTCAATCACGAGAATCAGCCGCGGGTTAAAATCCGCAAGGTGTGGTATCCGGGCAGCGAGTCGATCCTGAAGGGGATCGCCCTCTGCTACAACCATGCCTATGTGACCACTAATCCGGGGGAGACGGCTACGGACGACTGGGCGCGGCGCGACAAGACCGTGGCGCCGGCCAGTGAGTCGCTGGCCGGCAACTTCGCGGGGGTGGCGCTGGAGTCCTACCCGGGGCGCACCGGCGGGCAGTGGATTTTCATCGCCGAGCCGGGATCGACGTGCTATGCGCTGGCGGGGGCCTCGGTGAGCACGACGGTAGGCGTTACCTGGCTCGTGTTCTCCTACACGTATGGCGTCCTGGTCGCGCCGAGCGAGACGCGCGAGAAGGGGCGGGGCGCGGCCCTCGCCCTGCAGACGACCACAGGGGATGCCAGAACCTGCACCTGGTGCTGGTCGCTGGAAGACGGTCCCGACAGCGGTCTGAAGGCGTAATCGAATGGGGCGGAGTTTCAGTGCCCGCCCCCACGCTTTTCTCAAGGAGGCACGGTGAAAGAGCGAACCTGATCGACGATCACAACCTTGAAAAGATCGCGGCGGCGCTGGCTGTCTCGAGGTCCCGGCGGCGACCGAGGAGCTCTACGAGCGGGTGCGCAAGATGGCGGACCGGATCGGAGCGGAGCGCTTCCGGCAGACGCTGGTACTGATCGCGGCGCTGGCGCCAAGCGCCTCGCCGCCGCGCGCAAGGCTCCTGCGCCGCCCGCGGCGCCATAGGTGGGGCGATCCGTGCAGATCACCTGCGGATCTGACCACGGCCATCGGGCACTTCCTAGCTACGGAGTAGACCCGACGGCTGGGATGCTACGCAGCTGGCGGAGATCTCCAGGCGCTGCGCAGCGGTATGCGCCAGTTCTACTTCGAGGGCATGAGTGGAGTTTCTTGCGACCGACGGCCGCTTCAATGCGTGGAAGGACCTGGCGCCTGGAGACTACGTGGTGACGGGCGAGGCCTACGACGAGGAGAACGACGAGACGCGCGTGTATCTCACGCTGAGTGCCTTTGAGACGGGGCCGATGGTCGAGGAGATGGTGGGCTACAGCATCGAGGTCGATGGTGCTGGGCAATGGGAGATTCTGCGGCGGTCCAGTCAGCTCGCCCTGGCCGACTCGGTGGTCTACGTGCGTGGAGATGCCTCGATGCTGGACCATGCGGAGTTCTCGCTTTCGGCGGACGGCGTCTACCGCCTGCCGACTGGATTCGGGGGCATGGTCGGAGAGGTCACCATCGAGTCGGAGATGGGGTGGCCGGAGGTGTGGGTAGTAGGGGAGCCGCAGATAAGGAATCTGCGCCGCATCGACGACTCGCCAGGGCGACCGCGCTACTGCGCCGTGCGCCCCTGTTCTCTGGGGGCATCGGCAGGAACCACCGTACAGCGATTCGAGCTCCTGGTGTGCCCCGTGCCGGACCTGACGTATGTGCTGTCGTTCCCTTACAGCATCGTGCCGCCGGAGTTGACGGAGGAGGCGCCCTATCCCCTGGGAGACCCCTTCCACGGCGAGACCGTCATGGAGAGCTGCTTGGCGGCGGCGGAAATCCAGATCACGGACCGTCCGGGGGCGCATTCCGCGCTCTTTAGGGAGCGGTTGGCCGCCAGTATCGAGCACGACCTGCGACATCACGCGCCGCGCTATCTGGGCTATAACGGCGATGGGGACACAGAGTCGCTCCTGCGGGGCGTGCGCGCGCGCGGGAGTTTTATTGTGACCTACAACGGGCAATTTCCGTGATGGAAGGGAGAGCAATATGCAATCGGTAGCCGAAAGGATTCAGGCGTTCATCGGGGGACTGGGCGGGAGGAAGTTCGTGCTGTGTGTCTCTGCGGTACTCGTGATCGTCGGGCAGAGCACGCTGTCGCTGTCCAACGACCAGATTCTGGCCATCGCGGGCGTGGTCTGTGCGTTCGTGCTGGGGCAGGGGATCGCAGACGGTGGTTCGGGCGGGCTCACCAGCTGGGCGGCCCGGATCAAGGCGATCATCGACCTGGCGGACTCGCAAGAGGACGGCACGGGACAATGAGGGCATGGATCGTATGGGTCGTACAACTCCTGGCGGCGGTTTACAAGGAGCTGTTCGTTAGGACGGCTCCGGAAAGGTACAGGGTCGAGAAGCATGGGCCGGATGAGCGTCTGCGCCCTCCTGATGCTGATCTCCTGGCTGAGCTTGGGGTGCATCAGCCTGGGGACGATGGGGCCGCGCGTTGAAACGCGCTATGTGATCGTGCACCCCGGCTATCCGGGCCGGGTGGTGGAAAACACCAAGGCGTTGGTAGCGCCGCTGCGGGTGGCGGGAGACCCGGCGCGCCAGGACATCGGCGGGTGGGTAGTCATGCCCGAGGAGCACTGGGACGCCCTTATGAGGGCCATCGAAAAGAAGGGAGACTGCGAGTGAATCCAATCAACTTATTCGGACAGCGTGGGCTGGCGCGGCACGGCGCTGCGGGGACCAGCGGCGGCATCCTCCACGATGGAGAAGGGTTTCTCCTTGCGTGGGGAGACACTGTGCCCGAAGACGGCACGGCGGGCTACGCGGCGGGATGCCTCTTCATCAAGCGCGGGGCAACCGACATCAACGCGGCTCTCTACATCAACATCGGAGACCACGATGAATGCGACTTCGACGCCAACGGAGGCGGGCCTACGGCCTGATGCCTGAGCCCAAGTTCTCCATTCTGGAGGCGCAGTTCCCCGATGGGGGACTGGATCGGAAGCGACCCTTCTGGCTTCAGCCTCCCTTCACTACGCCGGACTGCATGAATGTGTGGCCCTATGGCGCGGTCCCGGGCCGGCTGCGGGGCGGCTCGCGGCCGGGGTTGGCGAAAGCCTTTGCCCAGCGCGTGGGGGTGGGCGGCCCCGTGCGAATGCTCCAGTGCGTCTCGATGGTTAGGCGGGAGACGCTCACGACGCATGTGGAGAACCTCAAGGACGGGAGAACCGCACCAGGCGACGGCTGGCGGCCCGCCTATGACCCGGAGTCGCCTTATGGCGCGCCGACCGAGATCGAGCCGATTGAAGGCGTTGGTCTTGGGGTTTGGGGGTCCGGCGGTATTGGCGGGGGCGACTGGGCGGCGTATGCCTGGAGCGACAGCCACCGGATAGATCGCGCGCGGCCCTACGTCCTGGAGGCTACGGTGGTGCCCCAGGAGTGGACGCAGAATGGAGCGCTTACGCTCCTGGCGTGCATGGACAGCCCGAACTCCGACGCTATTCGGCAGTCGGCGACGTTCAGCGTTTACGCCAATACCGATGCCGGGACCTGGACATCCGAGTTCGGGTTCAACCGCCTGCGGGACGATGGGTTCGCCGACTTTACAGTTGTGCCGGCGGACGGCGGGGACCTGGATCAGTACCTGACGCTGCGACTGGAGATCAGGGGGTCCAACTTCGTCGCTTACGTCAATGGAGTGCGCGTGGGAGAAGCGGTAGCCTCACCCGCGTTCACCGGATCCGCGGTAGGCTGGATGGTCACCTCCTTTCAGGAGGCTGTGGCTGCGGCGATCACGACCTGGTCGATCCGTTATCACGACGTGGAGGGCGAGGAAGTGCACCGGACGGCGGTTGTGGCCAGCGCGGACGGGCGACTCTACGCTGAGAACGTCCTGGGCGAGCTGGACGAAGTGACCGGCGACTACCTGGAGACTGAAGACGGCGATGCGATCACCGACGAGAACGACGATCCCATCGAGATTTCCGGAGCGTCACTCCTCGCCGAGGCTTCGCTGGCGTCCGCCGAACGCCTGCAGCAGGTGTTTATCGCCGACTACGGCGACCGCCGGGTAAACGATGTGGCGTGCAGCGTGGCCGTGGATTCGGAAGGCGCCAAGGTTACGGCGGCGTCGATCTCCGATTGGACCGCGCTGGGCATCGACCAGGAGAACCACGGGGCTATCATTCTGCCTCGAACCGACGGGCAGGCGGATGCGGTCGCCCCGGGAACCTACCGGATCATCAATGTGCGCCCAGGCGAGCTGGTCCTGCTGGCTGGAGCCGAGATTGGGGAAGGCGACTGCACGCTGCGCGTAGAGCGCGTGCCCAAGGTATACGACTCGGCCACAGGCAGCCTGGAGCCGTGGATTGCGCGTACAGGGCAGGTGCCCGGGGGCTGCGGACTCCTGGCGGTCTACCGCGACCGCCTGGTGTTGGCGCGAGACCACGCCTGGTACATGACGCGCCAGGGCGATCCCTACGACCTAGACTACGCAGGGGCCGACGCAGGCGACGCCCAGCGGCCCGTCGCCGGGCCGGCCAGCGACGCCGGAACATTGGGCCAGGAGATCACTGCGCTCATGCCGCACTCCGACGACTACATGCTCGTGGGGTGCGAGAACAGCCTGTGGGTGATGCGCGGGGACCCGGCGGCCGGCGGGGCTCGATGCTGTTTCCCGCAAGGTAGGCGTGATTCCGGGCAGGCATGGTGCAGCGCCCGGCGGGGACCTATTTCCTGGCCAGGAGCGGCCTGTACGTGGGTGGGTCAGGGCCGGCGCTCGGAGAATCTCCGACCAGAGACTGCCAGGCGAGTTCGGGCGCGTTGATCCAGTACTCATACCGTGTCCCTGGCCTACGACGTAGCGTGGCGCGGTATCCATCTCTACCTGACTCCGATAGAGGGCGGGGTAGCCGAGACTCACTACTGGTTCGACCTGGAGCACCGGAGTTACTGGCCTGTGCGCCACGACTACGCCACGAGCCTTTGTCCTCGGCTGGAGGCGGTGGAAGAGGCAGCGGCGAGTGCTGCTCGGATGCCGGGACGGGTATCTGCGCCGATACCAAGCGGGCATGGCGGCCTGGGACGACGGGCTGTCCTTCGACAGCTGGGTAGTCTACGGACCGCTGACTGCGGATCGAGCCGGTCTGCGCGACGGCCTGCTGGTCGAGTTGGCCGGCACTCTCGCCGACGAAGTGAATCGCGTTCGGTGGTCGGTGGTCTCGCGGAGACAGGAGAGGCGGTAGTGTCGGCGGCGGGCGGGCGTCCGGATGTGGGTGGGCGGGCTGAACTACCTGGTGCGACCGCGCGTGCGGGGCCAGTTTTCGCCATCATCCTGCGGGCGGTTGAGCCTGGGGACGGCTGGCAGGAGGAGCGGCTGCGGGGTACGTTCCTCTCGCTGGGGGAATTTCGCAAATGGTGTCGGGTGTGCGCGAGCCGCGCAGTCCGCTGGAGGTCCGGCGAATCTTACAGCGGCTGGCGGCGCTGGAGGCGCGGATCAACGCTCTGCCTCTGGGAGAGAGTGAGGCAGGAGGCGGTGGGGGCTTTGAGTGGTGGAATCAATATCGGATCGCGGCGACCTGGAACGGGACAGCATGGGAGCTGGTGGAGGGCGGGGGCTTCGACGAGATTTGGGTTCTGGTTCACGGCGTGCTGTGGCCGTGCGAGCAGGTCGATGTGGTGGATAGCGCGGAAGGCACGTTCCTGGTTTACGACCAGGACGGGCAGGGGATTCGCACCGACTCGCGGGTCGAGGCCATCGTAAGGAGACTGGCGGCATGAGGCGCAGAGTCAGGCTGTGGTTGCTGGGGCTTGCCGCCCTGGTTCTGCGCGGCTGCAGCCCGCAGATGTGCCACGCCGAGGTGGCCGGCTGGCAGGTGCGCCCGGCGACTCCGGCGCTGGAGGCGGCGACGGATTTTTCGGGCGACACCCATGACTGGCGCACGGCGCAAGGCGCTTTCGAGCAGATTTATGCGGCACTGGTAATGGGCGCGACCGTACCGGCACTGCGCATGATGGAGGGATGGAAGGGCGGTGCGGAACTCGCCACGCTGGAAGATGTGACGGCGGCGCTTCACCCGCCCGTCAGTCTGGCGAGCGCGACTGAGATTCTGTCCATCAGCGATCAACAGCTGGCGCTGGTCATGCAGGCCGCGAATTATGTGTTTGCCGGTCCAGCCAGTGGAATTGGGAATGGTTACCCCTCCTTCAGGTCGCTGGTAGAGGCCGACATTCCAGAGACCGTGCTGTTCAAGGCGTACAGGTGGTCTGGGTATGCCACCCACCTTGACGACCTGGCAGCGGCCAAATCCACGTTGGAATTGGCGACCACCTATCTGCCTCTGACCGGCGGGACTATCAGCGGGAACCTGACAGTTAGCGGAAAGGTCACCACCGCTTCGTTGCAGGTAGGCACGGTCAGTAGTTTCCAGGGAAACTTTCATGTCAACACCACCCAGTATGTGACAGGCGGTTGGACCGCGCTCAATGACGTGCTCATCGGCACAAGACCCGACACGGCTTCGTATCCCTTCGCCAAGATGAGCATGAGCGTGGGCGGATCCGCCGGCTACAATCAGGCGGCGTTTCGTCTGTGGAACAATGCTGGGTCTGTGTGGAAGACCTTCCTCTTCGACGGGTCGGGTAATGCCTCGATGTCAGACGGTACGCTATATGGCGGCAGCAGCAACTTCTCGGGGTATCACCGGCTCTCCGGCGACAGCAACGAAATCTATTGGCGTGATAATAGCCCCGATCACGTACTCTTCAGCATTCGTACGCCTGGAGGATCGACTGGATGGTCTACCAACGGGGCGATACTCTCGACGCTGAGTACATGGGGTACATACCGTAACGAATTTACGATCAAGGGTGGAAAGGTCGGTATCAACAACACGAACCCGACGACCTACCTATTCGAGATCAATGGCACGCTCGGAACCACGGGAGATTCGTGGTTCGGCGATGCCGCTGGAGATATAGCGCGCTTCTCCGGCCCCGTGTACGTCGGCAACGCCGCGATCAGCGATGACGATTATCTTTACTTCGATCAAGGCGCGGAATACCTGGAGTGGGACGATAACCCGGGCAAGTTCGTTCTGAGTGATGATTTGGACGTAGCTGGGGACGTGACGCCAACCGGCACGGGTAAGACCTGGGCGGCCCCGCTGAACGTGGAGTTCGTGATCACGCGGGAGAACGCTTACGCGGACTATAACGGAGTTGAAACCAGCTCCACCTATGGATTTGTGTGCCCCGGGGCAGGGTCGATCGTCGGTATCACGCTGGTCAACAGTACGGCGGACCTTGGATCGACGAACACCTACCAAATCCGCAAGAATGGTGTGACGGTTTACGAAGTTAATCCTAGCTCTCACCCAGCGGGGAGCTTTCAGGACCGCGGCGTGGACACCTTCGGTAATGGCGACATCATTTCGGTCTACATGAATGGAACGCCTGGGACGGGAACGACCACGGCGACTGTCTGGTATGTACTAGACAGTTTGACCGCTTTCGGGAGTGGGGATTGATGAAAGGTTTAATCTATCCAGCCTCCATACTGGCGGCGTCTGTTTTGGCGGCAATCCTTTGCGTCGGGTCGCTATGCCTGGCCAATGGCGACGTCGCCATAGTGGAAGCCTCCTCGTATGTAAGTGTACCGGAGGAGCTTGCGGTCTATATCGACCGCGAACCTGCGACGTTGGTGATCGACAACGTGCTGGCGGCCCTTTGCATCGCGCGAGCGACGCCCACGGCGCGGGCGTTCCTTGTAGCCTTGAAGGCGCGTTATGGCGAGGCCGCTATTGAGAGCGCAAGTAAGGAGGCAAGTGAGGTTAATGCGCGTTTGGAGAGGCTACGGGCGGTGCGGGGAGACGCGACGACCGAGATGGGGGAGAAGGCGCGATGATCCTAGCTTCGGGAGTGTATTCGGACCAAACTTATGCCGGCCAGGTCATCGTCAACTCGCCGGACGTGCGGCTGGAGCGATGCCGCTTCGCAGCAGGGCCGACCATACCAGACGACCGCGGTTCCCACCTGATCCTCGGAACCCAGGCGAAAAACGTCACGCTTTCGAGATGCGAATTTGACGGATCGGCGTTTCGCGCCATCACGTCGAGGGGTCGGGACATCACCATCGAGGGCTGCACCATCCGGGGCAGTGCGGCGAATGACCCTGATTCGACCAGAGCCCATCTGACGGTGCTCGCTGTCCCAGGCTGCGTCTGGTGCTAATCCAGGGGTGCACCATTCTCGACGTGGGCGGCATGGGCGTGCTGTTCACGGCAGCGACCGTTCCAGGCGACCGCCTGGTGGTCTCAGGCTGCACCATCCGCGGTTGCGGGCAGGCGGGAGTATCCGCCTACAAGACGCGGGCAGCCTCCGGTTGGGGTGGATACGGCTTGGTAGAAAATTGTCTCATTTCCGAATGCAACCGACTGGCGGGAACGCCCGGCGCGCTCGGGAACGCGGCCTGCGGGCTGCACCTGAATGACGGACGCCGTACCGAGACCGATCCTGCCCATCCGTTCATTCTGTGGACGTTCAAGGGCAACCGGATCACCGGATGTGCGGCGGCGCTTTCGCCCAAAAACGAGGACTCGGGGGGTATCGCCGTGGACTTCAACGCCCACGGCGCCTCGATCATCGAGAACGTAATCGTCGGCAACTGGGGCAAGGGTGGATATGCCTTGAACGCGAACAGTACGCAGTGGATCAGGAACGTGTTCGTGGGCAACGACAGCGGGCTGGTAGTGTCCTCGGAGGGCGGAGCCGAATCCTGCCTCAACACCGTAATCCGCGAGAACATCTTTCTGTACAATTGGAACGGGGCCGACCGCGGGCCGGGGTACGACGCCGAGATCGCCCACATGAACGTAGAGGGGCTGACCATCGCACGTAACCGCTACCTGGCCGCGCGGACCTGGATCAGGCAGATCGGAGACGGCAGTCGGGCCGTGGTGGAAAAAGACAACGCGGACCTTTCCGAGGCGCCCGTGGCAGACCCAATCAGCGTGGACGGTGTGGTGATGCGGGGAAACGCCGTGATCGGGAGACTGGCGATGGTCTCGCCGGAAGTCGGCGGGCAGATGGCGCCGAGTTGACACCCGGCTTCGGTATAGTAGTATGTGTGCGAAAATATTGAAAGAAGGTGCTAACATGCGTAAGTGCTTGATGCCATTCATCTTGTGCCTGATCTTTGTTCCGTTGCCCGGCTGGGGCGCCGGAGGCGAAAACCTCGTGGTCTCCATCGACTCGCTGACGCCGGCCAGCGGGACCACGCCGGTAGACGCCACGCTTACGGTGTCGGCGACGACCACGGTCGGCTCTCTCGTCGGCTATGCCCTGTACTTTGAGGGCGGAGAGGGGTCGAACTTCGGCGATGTGCACGTTTTCGGTCCGCTCTCTGGGGCTACCGCGACCATCAGCGCCACGCATACCTATCTGTCCGGCGGCACGTGGACGGTGACGGCGGTATTTTGGAATGAAGTCGAGCAGCAGCACGCGCAGACGACTTTTATCGCCGTTAGTCCGACTCCCACGCCCACGCCTACGCCTACGCATACGCCCACCCCCACGGCCACGCCGACGCCGACGCCGACGCCCGGGGCGGTGGAGATTTCCATTTCACTCACGCCCACGAGCGGGGAGTACCCGTTGTCGGCCACGATGGTCTGGCAGGCCACCAGTACGGCGCCTGGCGCTACCGGCGGATGGCTGCGCATTCAATGGGAGCTGCCTGTCAATGAGGCTTACGACGCCTTCACCTGGACGGCGCTCGGCGGCAACGTCTTCGGGGCTTCCGGGACAACCGCGCACACATACGCGGCCATCGGAGCCTACGCGGTGCGATTCTCCGCCTACGACACCTGGACTACGGCGACGGAAGAGGCCGAGATCGAAGTGACGATTCAGGCGGATGTGGAACGGTCGTTCTGGGAGACCTCGGGCGGGCGATGGTCCATAGACCCTTGGGACCAGGACCTACGGTTCTGTCCCGGAGGCCCATTCGCCTACGGCGTGCTGGTCCATAACGGGACAGGAGCGGCGGCCTATCTGCCCGAGACGCCGGAAGCAGTAATGACGATCCTGGTGGGCGCCGCCATCGCCGACACCCGGGTTTGTGACGTTTCTCCAGTCGAGCTGGGTATGTACCTGGTTACTCTGGCCAAGATTCCCAGCCAGATCGCGGGATACCCGCGCTACGGACCGGGGGCGATCATTGAGGTCACGATGAGCGGCGTATTAGACGGGATCATGCGGCGAAAAACCATCTATAGCAATCGGCTGGTCCACCCGGATCAAGTTCTGAGGTAATCATGGCGAAAATTTACAACCTGCCAGAGACGACTTCGGCGAACGCCGCCGACCTTTTGGCCCTGTATCAGGCCGGCAAGACGAAGAAGATCACTCATGGCTCGCTGGTGGAGTCGTTGCGCGGCCAGTGGATGGATCGGTGGATCGCCGTCGATTCCGCCAAGTACGACGCGGTCCCAAAGAACCTCTATTGCTCCGGTCCGACCAACTTCTCGGATCCGTCGGGGCGGCCCGGCAACAGTACGGGCGTGAGCGAGGGGACTGTGATCAAGGAAGCTGGGATTCTGTACATGGCGGTGAAGGGAGGCACGACAGGGACCTCGGCCCCGACCTTCCCGGAGACGCCGGGGACGACCGTGGACGACGGTTCACCTACGCCCGTTACGTGGTGCGCAATGGCCAACCACGTCCTTGAGCTTTCCTCCGAAAATGGGCTGGCCGCCGTGATTGCTCCGGGAGCCCCGCTCAAGTACACCAGCGGCGATGACACCTACTACGGGCTTTGCATCGGGATCAACGACGACTACCTGGGTATTGCTGGAGCCCAGCTTCCGGCCAGCCTGGACGCGCTCTACTACGGTCGGCCCGAGATGGTCGTGCGCCTGGACTACTATGCATTTCTTGCGGCCTACGGCGGGCTCTCGAACGGCACCGACCTACTGGGCAACACGTCCCTCGGGACGCCCTTCTCTCGTTGGGGGTGTGGCAGGGGCTATCTGGTGGATTGCCGGTTCAGGCACAATGTGATCCAAAGCAGCGCCACGACTAAGCAGCCTCGGATCAACCCGCTGATCGCTGGGCAGGCGGTCTCCAACTGGTGGGACGGCGAGGGAGTGGCGGCGCCGCCAGAAAACACGCGCTGGTCCGCCGGTGGTGTAGGTTCGATGCTGGCGGACAAGTACCGGGTGGATTTCGGCGACGCCATCGGCCTGCAGCTGCAGCAGGGCGGATCAGGCGGCGGCAGCACGGCGCAGTATCTCTCGGCCGAGCTGGTGTTCGTCTTAGAATAGGAGCAACAGCTATGTCTCTTTGGGCGGCAGTTCCACCGGTACTCACCGCGGTCAGCTCGTTCTTCGGTGGCCGCAGCCGCCGGCGCGCGGAACGCAATGCGGAGAAGGAGTGGAAGAGAGCCTACCAGGCGGCGCTGGAGGCAAATGAGCGCCGGTTTAAATGGGTGACGAATTTGTTGACCGACCTGCGGACTCGGTCGCTGGGCGCCCTGGACGCCCAGAGTCGGCAGAATGAGGCCGACCTGAGCACTGAATTCCGCAACCTGACGAGCGCCGGCGCGCAGGACCTGGTCTCGCGTGGGCTCTCGGGGACTACGCTGATGCCGAATCTGCGCTCTGGCATGGCCGGCAAATACAGTTCAGCGCTGGCCCGGCTGCGAGACCTAGCGCTGGCGCGGCGCGTGGGCATCGACCAAGCGACGACCGGAGATCTGGCGCGCGTGATCGAAAACCGAACCGACACCTACCCCGAGCGACCGCAGCTCTCGTCCCAGGGGACGGATTGGGCCAGCATCGGAGGCAATCTCTGGTCGGCAGTACGCCAGCTGTTCGAGCGGCAGGGATCGTAGGCGCAAGCGATGCCGATCACGATACGACATGAACCGGATTACTCTGGCTCCCAGCGGGAAGCGCAGCGTGCTTCGGTATGGTCCGATGTATCTGCTCTCCTCTCGGGGTTGTCCGAGGGCATTGCCCGCGACAAGGACCGCAAGAAGGAGATGGAGGAGAAGGTCGAGCTGGAGAACCAGCTGGCCGACGTGCGGCTGGAGCGCCAGAAAAAGCTCGAGACGGCGCGGACGGATGAGCGTCTGCGGGAGGAGGCTGAGCTCCAGCAGCGCAAGGACGACAGATTCTACATCGACCTCTTCCGCGAAGAGGACCTGGCCGAGGCCCGGGAGAGGGGGCGGCAGAAGCAGCTCGCGGAAGCTGAGCGAGTGCGCGCGGACAAGCTGGCGCGTCAGGTCTCGGAGGGCCGGGCCTACGTGGATGACCAGCTGCGGCAGGGGTGGATCACGCCCGAAGTGGCCCGGCGAGCCCACCAGGAGCTGGACCTGCTGGAGAGGCAGCTACCACCGGAGTTCCTGCAACAGAGGCCTACGGCGTCAGAGGCGTGGAACCAGTCCAGCGTCAAAATCCCCGGAGGCTACGCCGTGCTGGACGAGCGCGGATGGAAGTTCTTCAAGGGCCAGGATGGTGGCGATGGCGAGGGTGGCGCCGCTATATCGTTCGATAAGTTTGTGCCTATGTTCCTCAAGATGTGGGAAAGCGCCACGACCAAGGATCTGGTGGGCGAGACGGTGACTCCCCCCAAGCCCGGAGACCTGGCCAAGATGCTCGCGGCTGCCATCCAGGCGTTCCGGGCGCTCAATCAGTTTCTGGCTCCCAGCCCGCCGGGCGCGGGCGGGCAGGTGCAAAGGGACGGAGACGAGGACGTTATCGTCATTACTACGGCGGAGGGAGATAGGAGGATTCCCCGCTCGCGCGCGCAGGGCTTCCTCAAGTGGGTCGTGCGCACGTATGGCCCCTGATCCGCGCAGTGGCCGGCGAATGAAACAGCGCGTGGCCGCAGTGGAACAGCCCCTGGTCCCCAGCGGAACCCTGATGGCTGAATCCTGATCGAACTTGCTGCTCGAGAGCTGATGATGGCCCCCGGTCGCCGGGCCATCCGCGCGCCGACGACGACTTCGCCGAGTGGTGGGCGAAGGTCAGGGACGGACGATTGGCCAAAGAGTCCCCCGCCAAGCCGCAGCCCAAGGAGCCGGGCTATTTCCGGGGCCTGGCGAATATGGCCATGCAAGGCGCCAACCAGGCGGAGCAGAGCCTCCTGACCCTGGCCGCATCGGGCGGTGCCGACGTCTTCGAGCAGCTGGCCCAGGCCAACCAACGGGCTGCGCGTATCCCTACCCCCAAAGAGGCCAAGCGTTTTGTCGAGTCGAAGACCTGGGTGGAGATGCTGGAGAACCTGGCACTCGACCCCATCGACATTACCACGCAGCTTGGCGCCCAGATGTTCACCCAGTATCTGATGGGGCAGCTGCCGCTGACCGTGGCGGGTGGTGCCTTGGGTTCGGTCGCTGGGCCGGCCGGAAATATTACGGGCTTGGTTGCGGGGACCGGCCTTGGATCGTTTGCCATGGAATACGCGGGTAAGCTGATGGAGGCACTGGCCGAGGAGGGCGTGGACGTTGGAGACGCCGACGCGCTGCGCATGGCGTTCGCCGACCCAAAGAAGATGGCGCGGGTCAGGCGTTCGGCCGCCCTGAAAGCGGGGCCCATCGCCCTGGCCGACGCTACGTCGATGGGGGCGGCGGGCAAGTTCGCCAAGGCGATCCCCGGGATCACGGGCAAGGCGCTGGACGCGCTGTTGCAAGCGGCGCTTGACGCCGGCGGAGAGGCGGCCGGCGAGCTGGCCGCTGGCGAGGAGCTGTCGCCGGGAGGCATCGCCGCTGAAGTCGTCGGCGGGCTGGGGCAGACCGCGGTCGAGGAGGCATGGGGCATCTCCCGCCGCTCCGCTGCAGAGCAGCGTAAGGCTGGCAAACAGAAGGATGCCGAGATCCCGCCGGGGCCGGGAGAACCACCGGCGCCGGCGACCGAGGCCGAAGCGAGACCGGGCCTGGACGATCTGACCGACGAGGACCTGGCTGAACTGGTGCAGGCGTTCCCCGCCGAGATGGCGGCGCTGCGCGACAAGGAGAAGCCGTCGCGCAGGGACTTGGAGTTTCTCTTTGTGGCTATGCCCGGGCTCCGCCGCGCGAACGCCGCAGAACGCGCACGGCTGGCGGCCCGCTTGCGGATGCCGCCTGGGGCCACTCCGCCGGTAACACTGGTGGTCGGGGGAGGGGCCCCGGCGCCCGAATCCCCCAACGTAGGGGGAAAGACGCCCCCGGAGAGCACTCCGCCGGTAACACCCCAAGAGAACCAGGCGGTTCCGCCGCAGATAGCGGAGATCGCGGCAGCTCCAGACCTCTCGGCTGAGGAGGCAGAGGAGATTGGAGAGCTGCTGGACTCCGTGGTCCAGGAGACAGAAGAGGCCCCCCGCCCCCAGCCGGGTCCGGCTGCGCCTGAGGGCGGCGCAGAAGAGGCTCCACCGTCTCTCCCTATTCAGGAGGCGAAGCCGGGAGAACCGACTCGGAAGGCTGGAGCGGATGAGCCTGGCGAGGCGGCCCCGACCGAGCCTCCCGCGCGAACCGAGATCAAGGTCGGCGATGAAGTTGTGGGGACGGACCCCAGCGGACCCGATGTCAAACGGCGGGGGACCGTGGCGGGACGCTCCGGGCGCAAGGGCCGGGTGCGCGTCACCGAGGGCGGGCGGGACGTGGTAGTGGACGAGGATCTCCTGGCGCCCGCAGAGTCCGAGGATGCGGTTGCGGGCGGGGCGGATGTGGCGGGCGAGGCGGCTCCTCCACCTGAGCCGAAAGGGGCGCCGGAGGGCAAGAGGGAAACTGTCGGGATTGCCTGGGGGCAGCGTCGGGAAGCATGGCCCGAAACGGTAGTGGAGATGTCGCCGGCTGAGTATCTCGATGCGGCTGGGCGCAAGTTCATAGATGAGCAGCGCGTCGCCGAGCTGGAAAAGGCGATGCGTGAGGGCAAGGATTTTGAACCGGTCTCGTTGCGTCGCAATGCCGACACAGGAGAGGTAATCGAGCAAGAAGGACGCCACCGCGCACTCGCTGCTGAGCGGTTGGGAGTCGATAAGATTCCGGTCTGGGTCTCGTGGTGGAAGGGTAGGAAGCCGGTAGAGCAGCCGGCCACGCAGGAGAAGGCAGTCGTTACGCAGGCCCCTGGCTTCAGGGAGGGGGATCGCATTCAGTTCCGTACCCGCGATGGGGTAACGCGGACAGGAATGATCGTCGATGCTGTCCCTGACGGCCACGGGGGAATCAGGCGGTACGTCGTGCAGGATGACGCAAACCCGCTGAAAGATTATGACGTTCTCCCGGAGAACGCCCAGCAGTTGACCCAGGCGGAAGGCGAGAGTACGATTGAGAGCGGTGAAGCCCAGTCTGACGAGAAAGGGGGTGGGCGCAATGTCGGAGCCGAGCATGGAGGGCGCGGTGACGGACCTTCGGGACGCCGAAGAGTTCTGGGACCATCTGGCGTGGCTAGAGGAGAATCAGCCGCAGTTTCTGGAGAGCCTCCTGCGGAACGGGCGCCTGAAACAGCACCTGGAGGGCGTGGCCGACCGGGCGATTCAGGTCGCCGGCCGTCTCGTACTCAACCAGAGGATGGACCAGGCTCAGGCGACCGAAATCGCATACGCGGAGATCGTGGCACCGTCGAACCCGGATCCGCCGGAGAACCCGCCGAAGCTGAGCGCCCGGGGCCGCAAGATGCTGGAGCGATTCAAGGCGAAGATGATGGACGAGTAAACCATTCCATCGCGCCAGAGGACGAAATCGCTCCCAAGGGAGACGTGGCCAAGGCGCGCGCCAACCTTGCAGCTATCCGCCTATTGCGTGTGCTTGAATCCGAAAACCGCGAGGCGACTGCCGATGAAAAACGTGTTCTAGCCAGGTACACGGGATGGGGCGGATTGTCGCAAGTGTTTGACCGCGGCAAACGGGAGGCGATGGAGGCTGCCCAGCGCGGAGACCTCCACTTCCGGCATGGGAGACGCGACGAAGCCTGGGAGAAAAAGTGGGGTGCCCTGGCCCGGGAAGTGCACGAGCTCCTGACCGAGGAGGAATGGGAGCGGGCCCAGGCTAGCACCATCAATGCCCACTATACGTCGCGGAGCGTGATCTCGGCCATGTGGGGTATGGCTCGGAGGCTGGGGTTCACGGGCGGGACGGTGCTGGAGCCCGCTGCGGGCGTCGGGCATTTCTTCGGGCTGATGCCCCAGGACCTGGCGGCGAACAGCAATCTCGTCGGCATCGAGTTGGATTCTCTATCCGGGCGTATCCTCGCCAAGCTCTATCCTCGGGCGACGGTCTTCAACCGCGGCTTTGAGACGGTCGGGCTTCCGCCGTCCAGTATCGACCTGGCCATCACCAACGTGCCATTCGCTGCGGGCGGGCCGTGGCAGGCCAAAGAACAGTACGGACAGGACCTCAGCCTCCACAACTATTTCATCGTGAGGATGCTGGACGCCCTCCGGCCGGGTGGGATTCTCCTGGCGATCTCCACTCATTTCACCATGGACGCCAATAGGCAGCAGCGCGAGCTGATCGCCGGCAAGGGCGACCTGGTCGCCGCGATCCGCCTGCCGAACAACGCTTTTTCGGAGAACGCCGGGACCGAGGTGACGACCGATCTTCTGATCTTCCGCAAGCCGGACGGAGGGGGCTTTGCCTGGCGGCAGGCGTGGGCCGCCGTGTTGCCGATGGAGATGGAGGGCAAGACCGGCCAGGTCAACGAGTACTTCCACGCCCACCCCGAGAACATGCTGGGCACGCCATCGATGGAAGGGACCATGTACGGCGGCGCCGATGAGTTCACGCTCAAGCCACGGCCGGGCGCGAACCTGGCCGAAGAGTTGGCCAAGGCGACGGCGCGCCTGCCCGAGAATATCGCAGGCTCCGCGGCGGCGCCTGCGGCCGTGGACTTCACGACGCTGGGAGAGGCGGAGGGACGCCGTGAGAATGAGTTGATGCTCTCGCCCAAGGGAGATCTGGTCGCCGTTTCAGGCGGCAAGTTCGTCCCCGCCTCCGAGGTCTTTCCGCAGATCAAGGGCGGGTCGCACTTGATTCAGGCTCGGGCCTACATTGGGCTGCGCGACCATTACCGCGAACACATTCGATTGATGCAGGACCCGACCGCCAGTGAAGAGCAGGTCGAGGCGTCACGGAAGAAGCTCAGCCGACTGTACGACGATTATCGTCGCCGCTTTGGGGCCCTGGGGGGGCACTCCACCAAGAAGTTCTCCCCCGACCCCAGTTACTATCTCATCCTGTCGCTGGAGAATGTCGAGCAGGCAGTTGACCCCAAAAACCCGGCGAAACTCATCAAGGTGTGGCGCAAGGCCGCGGTTTTTGCCAAGCGTACCATTTGGCCGTGGTCGATTCCCATACGTGCCGATAGCGCCAAAGATGCGATGCTCATCTCGATGGCCTATTACGGCAAGATCGACCCGGAGTACATGGCGCGCATTACCGGAAAGGGCGAGGGCGAGATCATTGCGGAGCTGGAGGCCCAGGGCGCGGTCTACCGCGACCCGGTCAGCGGGCTGTACGAACCCCGAGACTTGTACCTGTCGGGGAACGTGCGCAAGAAGCTGCGCGAGGCGCAGGCGGCGGCGGAGCAGGACAGCGCCTATCGGCGCAATGTGGCGGCGCTGGAGGCTGTTCAGCCGCAGCGAATCGGTATAGCGCACGTCGGGTTTCGACTGGGGTCCGCCTGGATCCCGGAGAACATCGTCCAGGAGTTTTCCAGCCAGGTGCTCCACGGCGGTCGCCTGGGGATCAGCTATTCCGAGGCGGCGGATGCCTGGCACGTATCGGGGCGCGGCCTGGGCGTCGATTTCACGGAAACCTATGGCACGCCAGACATGCCCGCGGACAAAGTCCTGGCCCATCTTCTGAACCTGAAAGATATTCAGGTGTTTGACTCCGTGCCCGACGGCAAGGGCGGGACCACGCGGGTCTTCAACCCCTCCAAGACGGTTGCAGCGCGGGCCGCCGCCGAGCGCCTGCAGGAGGCGTTCCGATCCTGGGTCCTGGCCAACGCCGACGCCAGCCGCCAAATCGAGGACGCTTACAACGAGAAGTTCAATTTTTACGTTGTTCCGCAATTCGATGGTTCCCATCTGACGCTGCCCGGAAGCAGTGTGGACGTGGCTCTGCGCCCCTATCAGAAGAACCTGGTGTGGCGGCTGATTCAGCAGGGAGCGGGGCTGATCGCCCACGCCGTGGGCGCAGGCAAAACCTACTCAATGATCGCCACCGCGATGGAGCTGCGACGGCTGGGACTGGCACGCAAGCCCCTGCTCGTGGTCCAGAACGCCACGCTGCCGCAATTCGCGGCGTCGTTCCGGCAGATGTACCCCGGAGCGAACGTGCTCGTGGCGACCAAGGAGGACCTGGAGTCCTCCAGGCGGCGGCAGTTTGTTGGGCGGATCGCCTCGGGCGACTGGGACGCGGTCATCATGGCCCAGTCTTCGTTCGGACTGATCGAGAACGATCCCCGGCGCATGGCGGCCTGGGTGCAGGAGATGATTCGCGACCTGGAGCAGGTCATCGAGGAGGCGTCCGAGCGGGAAGGCAAGAAGGCGCCCACGGTCAAGCAGCTGGTCAAGCAGAAGAAGCGGCTTGAGGACCGGCTTGATCGCCTTATGGCCAAGGTGCGGGCCCGCGCCGATGGCGACGTTTACTTCGACGACCTGGGAGTGGACGCCTTGTTCCTGGACGAGGCTCATGCTTACAAGAAACCGCCGTTCGTAACCAAGTTGCCGAAACTTGTGGGGCTGGAAACCCAGGAAAGCCAGCGCGCATTCGACGTACTCATGAAGGCGCGGTACATACAGGACCACAACCGTGGAAGGGGAGTCTACCTGGCGACAGGGACTCCGGTGACCAACACGCTGGGAGAGGCCTGGCACCTAACTAATATCATGGCTCCGGACGTCATTAAGGAGTGGGGGATAACGACCTTCGACCGCTTCGTTTCAGCCTTCGCCCGGGTCAGCTCGGTCCATACGATGAACGCGGCTATGAAGTGGGTGTTCAAAAACGCCCTGGCCAAATACACCAACGGGCCGGAGCTGATGGCGTTTATTCGCAGCCGGTGGGACATTCTGTCAACGCAAAACCTGCGGGCCATGCTCAGCGACATGGGCAACGGAATGCCGGAGGTCGCGGGGGGCGGAACGCAGAGCGTGGCCGTGGAGCGGACCGCCGGAGTCTCGAAGTTCGTGGCCTTCCTGGGGGAGGTCATGCAGGCGTTCTCCGGACTGTCCGGCGACGAAAAGAAGCAGCATAGCTACATCCCTATTTTGCTCTACAACGCCGGCAAGAAGGCTGCCCTGGACATCCGCCTGGTGGAGCCCAACGCCGCCGATGAGCCTAACTCCAAGGTCAACATCGCGATCCAGAAAGTACTGGAAATCTACCGGGCGGGCGCAAAGGACAAGACTACGCAGATGGTGTTCTGCGATTCCTACAACCCGATGGATGTGTCGCTCCTGCGCAGTTTCGCCGAGCGCAAGAACATCAGCCTGGAGATCGAGCCGGACGACGCTGAGGGCGAAGCCGTCGAGGGCGAAGCGGACCTGTGGCTATTCCGCGACATCACGCGGAAACTGGTGAAGGCTGGCGTGCCGAAGGAAGAAATCGCCGTGATAAACGACTATAAGACCGACGCCCAGCGCGCCAAGCTCTTCGAGGCGATGAACGCGGGGACCATCCGGGTGCTTCTGGGAGGAACCCAGAAGATGGGGGTCGGCGTCAACGTCCAGGAGCGGCTCAAGGCCCTGCACCACCTGGACGCGCCCTGGCTGCCGTCGGACGTGGAGCAGCGCGAAGGGCGGATCATACGCTACGGCAATACCAACGCCGTGGTGGAGGTGTACTCCTACGGGATGAAAAGCACGCTGGACGCCGCCATCTGGGGCGCGAACCTGCGCAAGGCGTCGTTCATCCAACAGCTGTGGTCGGGCAATCTTCAGGGCCGCGAGTTCGACGATCCCTTCGGCGGGGTGATCCTTTCGGCGCGGGAGCAGATGGCGGCCTACGCCGATGATCCTCGCATTTTTCGCAAGCTGGACCTGGAAGCTGAAGTACGGGCGCTGTCGCTGGAGCAGGAGGCGTGGACCGACTCCCAGGCGCGGCAGGCGGCTGGCCTCAAGGCGGCCGAAGACCGCATCCCAACCCTGGAGCGAAACCTGGAGACCTGGCAGGAGATCAACCGGAAGGCAGAGCACGTGGGGGCGGCTCCGTTTGTGGCGGAGATCGAGGGCGTGGAGTACGCCGACCGCAAGGAGGCCGAGAAAGCCCTCGACGCTGCGCTGGTTGAACGGATTAAGGCTGTCTTTGATGGGCAGAAGGCCCTTGGGGTGCATTGGGGCGGGCAGCAGCACGATGCGGCGGCTCGTGCCAAAGTCGCCCTAGAGGCGGAGATCGCCGGGTATCAGGTGCGGGTGCATGTTGGGGCGCACGCCACGGGCACGCTCAATGCGTCGGGATTTCAAGTTACCACGTGGAACCCTACTGTAGGCGTGGAAGTACGGTTCGGCGATGTAACTGTGGTGTGGAGTCAGGCGCAGACGGGGCGCGGTGTCTTGCTGGCGATTAGACGCGCCGGTGAGGAGATTCTCAATCAGGTCACTACTTTTCAGCGGCACTTGGAGCGAACGCAGGAGGAAGCCGAAAGGCTTCGGGCGAGCGTAGGACAACCTTTCCCCAAGGCTGCGGAATTGAGGCGGGCCCAGGCGGAGCTGGAGGACCTAAACCATGCGCTGACCGACGGGCACGCCCAGGTCGGAGGCGCCGATACCGAGCGCGGCGTGGCCATGCTCATGCCAGAGGAGATCGCCTCGGCGTTTCCTGGCAGTCTGGTCGAGCGCAAGGGCCGCTCCGGGTACCGAGTGCTATTGCCCAACGGAGCCGAGTTCGGCGCACAATGGGTCTCCGACATTGCGGCCGACCGAGAGCGGATTAGACGTGAATACGGCGACGCCGTCGCCGACGATCCGGAGATCGTGGTCGCCGGACATTGGCAATTTACCGGCGTCGACGGGAATACCACCGGCGCGCTGGGCCTGCTCCGTTTGCTCTTGGGGGAGGCGGACGATGCAACGTTGCGCCATGAGCGCGTGCACGTGGCGCGCAGCCTGGGGTTATTCTCCGAGGGTGAATGGCAGGCGCTGGTAGACGAGTATGCTCCTGGGGAGACCGACCCAGGACGGCAGGAAGAGATGATCGCGCGCGTCGCGGAAACCGCGACGGACAGCCGCGGCCGTAGCATTTGGCAGAGAGTTCGGGATTTTATCCTGCGCCTCTTTGGAATTGCCACACCACGGGCGGCTGAGATTCTGGCCCAGCTGGATGCTCCGGGCTTCTGGAGCCGGCCGGTGCGGGGCGTTGGAAAAGTTCAGGAGCACTACTCAATCGGCCCGCCCGACGAGGACGCGCGGCGCCGGATGCTCCTGGAGATGGACCCGGTAGAGGTGGATACTTCGGCGTTCGCCGGCATCGAGGACGCCGGCGAGATTCGCCGGGTCGCACGGGTCGAGTATCGTCGAATCTCCCGGCAACGTCCGAAAACACGCGACGGGCATTCCGTAATATTCGAGCCCGCGGGTTTGAAAAAGACCCAGTCGCAAAGCGCAGACTTGCGGATCGTCAAGATTATACCGTCACTCCCCGCCCTGTTGTCCGGGGCGGTGCGCGCGTGGTCAGAAGCTCCGGGCCCAGGGGATAGGTCGTCCATTAAGGCTTGGCATCACTACGGAGTAAAGGCTACGCTCGAAGGCGAACGAGTATATATCAGGCTGACGCTGAGAGAAAGGCACGACGGGACGTTCTACTATGATAATCACGTAACGCACGCGAGGATCATAGAAGAAGGCCCTTCGAGCCGGTCTACTCCGCTAGGCAATGCAGGAGACGGGCCCTCCGAGCCTTCTGGGGATAGACTATACAATTGGCTCCACGATTTCAAGCCAAAAGGCGGCAGTTACCAGGTAAAGAAGCGGACGCGCGGGCGCCCCGACTTGGCGAATCCGGCGATGACCGAGGAGAGCCGCGCCTTTGTGGACGACGTGGACGAGCGGCGGACCCAGGTGGGGCGGCCGGAGCGCCGGGCCGACGACGAGGTTGGGGCGGCGGCCGAGCAACTCCTGGCCCGACCCGACGCCCGAGCGTATCTGCTCAATCGGATGGAGACCGGGATGCTCTCCGATGTGGAGACGGTCGCCGCCCAGCGCGTCGTAGCGCAAGAGACGCTGGAGGTGTTGACTCCGGGCGCAACGGTCGAGCGCGTTGCGGATGTGCAACGGCTTGTTTGGGCGTGGCGGCAGTCGGGGTCCGAGCAGGCTCGCGCCTTCCGCCAGCGGCGCGACCGATTCAAGACTCCGGCGCAGCGGGCCGCCGATGCAATCTCCGAAATGATCTCGGAGCCTGACCCCAAAGACGAGAAGGTGATCAAGCAGATCGACGAGGAGATGCGCAAGGCGGCCTCGCCCGAGGAGATCGAGCGACTGCGCAAGCAGAAGGACCGGATCATCAAGCGCATGGCGTCGGAGATCGTCAGGCTGCGCCAGCTGCTTGTCACGCGCGGATTCGACATGGAGCGACTCCGGGAGATTCTCGCCAACCCTGACGAGGCGTACCGCATGGAAGACGAAATCAGCGCGGCGCGCTCTCACCTTCCCTTGAAACTGGTGGAATTCTGGAAGGCGGGCCTGCTCTCGGGAACCGCGACTCATGTGCGCAACCTGGTGGGCAACACGGCCAACGCATTCTGGGAGTTCACCATCCAGAGGTTTGCCGAGGCCGCATGGAACGCGCTGGCCGTAGGCTCTCCCGACCAGGCGCAATTCGGAGAATTCAAGTACTTGCTTCACGCGATGAAGCCTGGGTTCGCCCGTGGGGTGCGCAATTTGCTGGCCTCCTGGCGTACTGAGCGGCCCATGTTCGAGGATGAAATCATGGGGAGTACGGCCGGCGGCAACCGCGCCATCGACTCCCATCGCGCGGCTATCGGCGGCAAGTTGGGGCGGACGATCCGCGTCCCGTTCCGGGCGTTGCTGGCGATGGATGAGTTCCAGAAGAGCATCGTCGGGGAGATGGAGGCGGCAGCCGTCGCCTACCGCATCGCCAAGGCCGAGGGCCTGGCGGGCGCCGCACTGCAAAGCCGCATGAGTGCGCTGCTCGCGGATACCTCCTCGGTAGCCTGGACGCGGGGAGTGGAGACGGCCATCGACCTCACTTTTCAGCGGGACCTCG
This sequence comes from bacterium, assembly GCA_015075175.1. Taxonomy (GTDB): domain Bacteria; phylum Hinthialibacterota; class Hinthialibacteria; order H5-UNCL2; family H5-UNCL2; genus H5-UNCL2. The sequence continues at coordinate 1,049,609 of JABTUV010000001.1, read as the reverse complement.
GCAAGGTGGGGCAGAAAGTTATGGAGTTGCGCCGTGTCGCCTGGCCGCTCCACTTCCTTGTCCCATTCCTCAAGACCAACGTGAATATCTACAAGGCGGGATTGCGCCGTTCAACCGCTCGGCGCAATCTACGCCGGTTACAGGGTTGCGTCTGGCGACCCGACGTACAGCCGTCGAACGGCGGTGCGCGACTTGGCGGAAGCGTTCAACAGCATGGCCGTCACCATCGGGCTGATGGGGCTGCTCGGCTTCTTCGGTGGAGACAACGATGAGGAGCCGTGGATCACTGGGTCCATGCCCTACCGCGGAACCAGGCGTGGGCAGCGAGATGTCGCCTATCGGACCATCCCGCCGCAGCATATTCGCGTGCCCGGCACCGGTACGTACATCGGCTACGGCCATGTTGAACCGATGGCGACGGGGCTGACGACCCTTGTGGACCTTTTGCACAACATCAGGGCGGCCCGCGACGGCAAGGAGATGACCGCGGCGGCCGGAGCGTTCTGGAAGTACTTCGTCGCCCAGAGTCAGGATAAAACGTTTATGCAGGGGCTATCCGACTAGTCAACGCCATTGAGGATGAACGGTACGCCAGCCAGTTCGCGGCCAACTTCGCGGCCTCGTGGGTCCCCAACATCATACGGGGTACGGCGCGAACACCGATCCGTATATCAGGGAAACGGCGGTCCGCGGCGAGGCGTAGCGCATGGTGGCGGCAGTATGCGCGGCGGGTGCAGTATGAACTTGCGCCCTATCCCGGCGCCGCCGGCATGATGCCGCGTGTGGACTTGTGGGGGCAGGAGGTCATCAAACGGCCTGCTGTCCACCCGGCGACGGACTTCCTCTTCCGGCTGTTCTCCCCGGTCAAGGCAGAAGAACACTGGCCGGACGACCGGCCTGTACTGGAGCAGAACCTCGACCGCATGATCGTTAACTGGAACAACCAGAATCCCAACGACGTGTGGGCGGCGGAAGGCCCTTCGTGGCGCTATGGGAAGCAGGGGCATGAGCAGTACTGGACTCCCGAGGAGTACCACGAGTTGAGCATCTTGGCCGGCAAGCGGACCATTCGGGCACTGAACGAGCACGCTGCCCGCCTGGACTTCGACCACCCGCTCCGGAACAGGTGAAGTTTGTGCGCGGCGTGATCGAGGCGCGCGACCTTGCGCGGAAAGAAATGCTCCGACGCAAAATCAAGCCAGGCGGCGTAGGTGTAGCCCGCATAGACCCATTTCTCGGCATTTCCTGGCATCATTACGGCTAGCACTTTTGGGTAGCAGTAATTCGTAAGTGCAATAGAATCAGTTGGAGCCGGCGGAGGGCTTCGAACCTCGACCCGTGGTTTACAAAACCACTGCTCTACCCACTGTTTACCCGCCGGCCCGGTTCACGCGTGAGCAGGATAGCCCTTCGCAGTTCCGCCAATAGAAACAGGAGGAAACGGGGGAGTCGCCCATGCTCCAGCGGGTTCAGGCGGATCAAGCGACGACTCCCGTGGAAAACTGGTCTCGACATCCCTGAGCGAGTCCCTTATCACCACCCCGACAGCCCTGACCTGAGGCCGGAAATCGAAGGCGGCCTCAAGCGCAGGTTTCCACCTTCTCCTCTCCGTCCCCAGCCCCTTATCAAGGGGCCAAAACCGCGATTGAGCGGGTCCTCAACATCCAAGCCGCCCTTCGACAAGCGGCCCGATGTCAGATGAGCCTGTTCCAAGATCGATCCCAGGGGGCCGCTGCTCAGGGCTGTCGGGGTGGTAATACTACGGCGGCCGGGAAACACCTGGCTTGGGACGGCGGGCGCAGGCGCAGCACGCTGCGCAAAATGCGGCGCTTCGATGCTGCCAAATTATGGCCAAATTAGTAAAGGCTTCACTCAGCTCTGTCGGTTCCCGTTTGCGCCGTTGCTCGGCCCTGTCGGTTTGGGATGTTGTCGCGGTTCGGGTTACTGCGGCCGGGCGGCCCTATCGGGGGAGTTGCGGCGGGTTGGACGGAGAGATTGCCGGTCGGCGCTTGCCTTGGCTTCTATTTGGGTGTATGACAGCCGCCATTATGCCCGGAAGCGCTCCCCCCATGCTGTGCCTGGCGCTGTTCGCCCTCCTGTGCGTGATCTGGGCCTCGACCTGGACGACGATCAAGATCGGCCTAAACGCGACCGACGCGCCGCTGCTTTTTGCTTCGGCGCGGTTTCTCATCGCCTCCCTGGCCCTGCTGCCGCTCCTGCGACTCTACCCCGTCCGATGGGATCGGCGCCTCGCCTGGGACGGACTGCTCTTGGGCGCGGTCCTGATCGGCTTGCCCTACGGCTTTGTCTACTTGGGCGAGCAGCACACCGAGTCCTACCTGCCGGCCGTGGTCATGGCCATGATGCCCCTCCACGTGGCCCTGCTGGCGGGACGCGCCCGCAACCGCGAGGAAGGCGTCAACCTGGCCTCGCTGTCCGGCCTCGTCCTGTCCTTTCTGGGCGTGGTGGTCACGCTCTGGGACCGGCTGTCGGTGCGTTTCCAGTGGATGCAACTGGCGGCGGTGGGACTCATCCTGTGCGCGACGTTCTGCTCGGCGGCAGGGACGGTACTGGCCCGCAGCCGCGCCGTCGGCCCGCGTCTCATGCCCCTGCTCGTGCTCGAGCTGGCCATCGGCGGGCTGTTGCTCCTCGTGGCGGGATGGGCGATGGGCGAGCGAACCTCCGGCCTTCCCCTCACCTGGCGCACCACGCTGGCGACCCTCTACTTGGCCGTGCCCGGCTCCAGCCTGGCCTGGTGGATTTATCTCTATCTCAACCAGCACTGGGGCTCGACGCGCACGAGCACCACGGTGTTTTTCACGCCCGGCTTGGCGGTGGTGTTCGGCTGGCTGGTTCTGGACGAGGGAATCAGCCTGTGGGTGGGAGTGGGGACAGCCCTCTTGGTAGCTGGAATCGCGCTCTTCCGGCGGGGCCAACGGCGCGCCAGCTGAAATTTTCGTGACGCCTCAATTAGGTGTTGCATCGCCGCCGAAGCGTGCTTATAAGCTACGCCAGTTTCAAGTACCCGACGCGCCGCCTCGCGCGCCGGATCAGGTACGGCGTCCCAGAGCGAGATGTCCGGTAACGCCCGGACGGGAGGCCAGGATTGGCTCGCCAGAAAACGACCGCAAGAAATCCCGTATCGCTCCATAACGGTTCCGGTCGGAACCCCAGAAAGACCGTTCCCCCGCCGGGAGTGCGCACGCTCGGCCCCATCTCGGACCTGGAGCGGCATCTGCCCTCCGACTGGTGGCGGACGCTCTTCAACTCGGTCTATCTGAAGACCGACGGCGACGTGGTGGAGAACGACGTCAACACCGTGCGCGAAGTGGAGATCCTGATCCGCTGCACGGGCCTGGAGACCAACGACCGGATTCTCGACCTGTGCTGCGGGCAGGGGCGGCACTGCTTGGAGCTGGCGCGGCGCGGTTACCGGCACGTAACCGGCGTGGACCGGTCGCACTACCTGATCCGGCTGGCGCGCAAGCGCGCCCGCCAGTTGGGCCTGCCGGTCTCGTTCCACGAGGGCGATGCGCGCAAGTTCCGCCTGCCGGAAAGCTCCTTCCACTGCGTCACCCTGTTCGGCAACTCCTTCGGTTACTTCGACCGCGAGGAGGACGACGTGGACGTGCTGGAGGCGGTCCTGCGGGTGCTCTCTTCGGGTGGCGCCGCCGCCTTGGACTTGGTGGACGGCGAATGGATGCGCGCCCACTTCGAGCCGCGCAGCTGGGAATGGATCGACCAGGACCACCTGGTCTGCCGGGAACGTTCGCTGGCCTCCGACGGACGCCGGCTGGTCTCCCGTGAGGTCGTGGTCCACGCCGAGAAGGGCGTGATCGCCGACCAGTTCTACGCCGAGCGCCTTTACTCCCGCGAGCAGATCATCCAGCTTCTGGAGGCGGTGGGATTCCTGAATATTCGCTTCCACGGTTCGCTTTTGGCCGATTCGGAGCGCAACCAGGACCTGGGCATGATGGCGCACCGCATGTTTTTGACGGCCATGGCGCCGCGCAAGGTCGCCAAGGCCCCGCGCGTCGGCCCCGCCTATCCCGACGTGACGGTCGTGCTGGGCGATCCCTCCCTTCCCGACATCGTCAAGCGCGAAGGCCAGTTCAATCCCGAGGATTTTGAGACCATCCAGCGCCTGCAGGACGCCCTGGCGGAACTGTCCGAATATCGCTTCAGCTACTTCGACAATCACGCTTCCATGTTGTCCACGTTCCGCAACAGCCCGCCGCAGTTCGTCTTCAACCTTTGCGACGAGGGCTACAACAACGACGCCTTCATGGAGCTGCACGTGCCCGCGATGCTGGAGATGCTGGGCATCCCGTATACCGGCGCCGGTCCCAGCGCGCTGGGGCTGTGCTACAACAAGGCGCTGGTCAATTCCATCGCCGCTTCGCTGGACATCCCCGTCCCACTGGAGACCTACTACAATCCCGACGACCAGTCCGCCACTTTGCCGTCGGTCTTCCCCGCCCTGGTCAAGCCCAACTTCGGCGACAGCAGCCTGGGCATCACCCAGAACGCGGTGGTCGTCACCCCCGACGAGCTGATCAGTTATCTGGCCGTGTTGCGCGAGGAACTGCCCGGCCGTTCGGTTCTCATTCAGGAATTCCTCTCCGGCGCCGAGTTCGGTGTCGGCATCATCGGCAATCCCGGCCTGTCTTATCGCGTGCTGCCCCTCCTGGAGGTGGATTACAGCGGTCTGGACCCCAACCTGCCGCGCATTCTGGGGTACGAGTCCAAGTGGATTCCCGACTCGCCCTACTGGACCCAGATTCGCTATCACGAGGCCAGGCTGGACGACGAGACGCGTCAAAAACTGGTGGATTACTCGACCATCCTCTTCGAGCGGTTGGGATGCCGGGATTACGCGCGCTTCGACTTCCGCGCCGACGCCAACGGGGTCGTGAAGCTTCTGGAAGTCAACCCCAACCCGGGCTGGTGCTGGGACGGGAAACTAAACTACATGGCGGGTTTTGCGGGACTGCGCTACGCGGACCTGTTGCGCATGATCCTGGAGGCGGCACAGGAGCGGGTGGAAGCGGCCAAGCGCGCCCAGCAGCGCCTGGCGCCGGCGGTTGCCGAGACGACCGCCGCCGCCGCTTCGTAACCCGGCGTACGATTGGTGCATTTGGCAATAAAATGGAAGAGTAATCGGCGGGAAAGAAAATCCGAGTCCGCGAGTGGCGGCCCGACGCATGACTTCCAGTGCACCGAGATGAAAATACGGGCCGCGCATCGAGAGGACGGCTTCGGGTTGCCGATTGTCTTGAAACGTTACTTGGTGGCGCACTCCCTTTCGCTCAACACTTCCCCTTCAATCGAGATGGTCACGTCGCGCAGGGGCAGGTGGAGGCCGGAGGCGGCCCGCGCCGCCTCGGCGAGACGCACGATCCCCGTGCAGCAGGGAACCTGCATGTGCAGGACCGACAGGCTGCGCGGCCGCGCGGCGGCGAAGATCGCCGCCAGCTTGGCCGCGTAGGGGGCCACGTTGTCCAGCTTGGGGCAGGCGATGAGCACCGGCCGACCGCACAGGAAGTCCCGGTGGAAGTCGGCGTAGGCGAAGGGCACGCAATCGGCGACCAGCAGGAGATCGGCTCCCGCCAAGTAGGGCGCGTGCGGCGGTACCAAGGCCAGCTGGATGGGCCAGGTGCGCAACTGCGATGCGGCGGGCGGCGCGTCTGAGACGCGCAACGGAGCGGGAGACGCCAAGCTGCGCATCTGTGCGCCCGGGCAACCGCCTCCATGCTCCAACAGCGCCGCCGTCCGGCGGCGCACCAGGTGCGCGTGGGTCGCCCGCTCGTCGTACTCCGCCGCCTCCCGCTCCTGGATGGTAATCGCGCCCTGCGGACACTCCGACAGGCAGGCGCCCAACCCGTCGCAGTAGACCTCGCTCACCAGCCGCGCCTTGCCGTCGATGATGGCCAGGGCGCCCTCCTCGCAGGCCGGCACGCACTCCCCGCAGCCGTCGCACTTGGCTTCGTCGATATGAATGATCTTGCGTATCACCGGGTCCACTCCTTGTTTATCGGGCCAGGTCGGCCACGGTCGTATGCTCGAAGAAGTCGAGAACTTCGCGGTTGACACGGTCCGCCAGTCCGCCCAGGAGGCAGTCGATGCGCCGGCACTCGGCACGCCCCAAGAGGCAGCGATGCGGCTCGACCGGACCCTCCACGGCTTCGTAGACTTCGCGCAGCGTAATCTTGGCGGGAGCGCGATCCAGCTGAAATCCGCCGCCCGGCCCGCGCGTCGAGCGCACCAGCCCGGCCCGCGCCAACCGCTGGTGGACCTTGGCCAGGTGGTGCTCGGAGACGTGCAGCGCCTCGGCGATCTCCTGGGTCGGGACGAAGCGGTCCTTTTCCCGTGCCAGTTGCTCGACAGTATGCAGCGCCAGTGAGGCGGCTTCGGAGATCTTGAGTAGCGTCTGGACCATGCCCGCAACCCTTTTAGGTATTTCAGTACGATAATACCACTTATATCACCGTGTCAACCTCCAATCTGCAAGATCGAGGTGAAACCTTTCTCGCGCTCGAAACGTCTATAGCTCGTAGGGTGGGTTCCACCCACCAACGCGCCGTAGTTGCGCAGCGTGCTGCGCGTAGCCGTAGTCGCGCAGCGCCTGGCCCCGAGTAAGCCAGAGGCTGTATCGGGGGGTGCTGCGCGTGCCGGCAAGGAGCAGGCTGAAGCCTGCACTCCGGCTGTACATCAACGGGGGAGGATGAAACCATGCAGCGGATGTTTTGGATCGTGGGACTGGGTTTGGCAGGCTTTCTCTCGACTACTCTATCTGCACCGGCTCAGGACATGCGGCATCATGTCGTGATTCCGCAGTTCCGGGTCATAGGCCCGCCGACGGGCGGCGTAAACATGATCAAGGTAGAGGTCGAGGCAACCATCCGTACCGGCGTGTCAACAACTCAGATGGATATATATCTACATAATTCATCAGGTATACGCCAGGAAGCCCAGTTAATCGCGCCAGTTCCGGAAGGTTCAGCCGTCCGCGGCTTCGCCTATCAGATCCCCGGCGGCGAACCCAAGGCTGAACTCCTGCCCAAGGACGAGGCCCGGCGCATCTACATGTCTCTCGTCTCCCGTGTGCGCGACCCGGGCTTGGCCGAGTTCATCGGCTACAACCTGATCCAGTCCAACGTCTTTCCCGTCGAGGCCAACTCCGACCAGAAGGTGACGCTCACCTATGAGAATATCCTCCCCCAGGAGGGCGCCCGCGTGGATTTCGTTCTCCCCCGCAGCGAGTCGCTGAGCTCGCGCGTCCCCTGGAACATCACCGTCCACCTCAAGTCCGACGTGCCCATCTCGACGGTCTATTCCCCCAGTCACGCCATCGAAACCGACCGCCGCGGGCAGGGCGAGCTCAAGGTCGTGCTGGACAAGGAGAAGGCGATGGAGCCTGGCCCTTTCCGGCTCTCCTATCTGGTGCAGCGCGAAGGCGTCGCCGCGACCGTCATGGCCTATCCCGATCCCAAGGTCGGCGGCGGGTATTTCCTCCTCCTGGCCGGCCTTCCGGTAGTGGAGAAAAAGGACGAGAAGCCGGTCCCACGGGAGATTACGCTGGTCCTGGACCGCTCCGGCAGCATGGCCGGCGAGAAGATCGAGCAAGTCAAGAAGGCCGCTTTCCAGATCATCTCCGGGCTGGACGCGGGCGAGGCCTTTAACGTCCTGGCCTATAACGACACGGTCGAAATGCTGTCCGAGAAGGCGCTTATGAAAGACAAGGAGAACGTCGAAAAGGCCGGGAAGTTTCTCGACGATCTGTCCGCCCGCAGCGGGACCAACATCCACGACGCCCTGGTCGAAGCCCTGCGCCAGACGCCCGGCCCGGGGCGCCTGCCCATCGTGCTCTTTCTGACCGATGGCCTGCCGACCGTCGGCGAGACGCGGGAGGGCGCCATCCGCGACGCCGTTCTCAAAGGCAACGCGCATCACAAGCGCATCTTCGCCTTCGGGGTAGGCCATGATGTCAACACGCCCCTCTTGGAGCGCATCTCCCGCGAAACCCGCGCCAAGGCGACCTTCGTGCATCCGCGCGAGGACGTCGAGGTCAAGGTCGGCGACGTCTTCCGCCAGCTGGTCGGACCCGTCCTGACTGACGCCCGCTTGGAGACGGACGGCGGCCGGGTGCGGGACCTCCTACCCCCGCAGATTCCCGACCTCTTCGAGGGCGACCAAGTGGTTCTCCTGGGCCAGTACACCGAGGAGAAGCCCGTCGCTTTCCGGCTCTCGGGCAAGTTCCTGGGCAAGGACGCGACCTACAAGTTTGAACTGAACCCCTCCGAGGCGACGACGCGCAACAGCTTTGTGCCGCGCCTGTGGGCCAACCGCAAAGTCGGCTATCTGATGGATGAAATCCGCCAGTCGGGCGCGGACGGCCGCCGCGCGGCCGATGATCCCAAGACCAAGGAGCTGGTCGACGAGGTCATCCGCCTGTCGAAAGAGTACGGGATACTGACCGAGTACACGGCGTTCCTGATTCGGGAGGAGGCGCGCGTCGCGGAGGTGGGGCAGCCGCTTCCGCTGCGGCCTGGCAAGCTCGGCCAGGGTCCGGCCCGGGAATCGGCGGGCGCTACGCTCGCAGTTCCGGACGCGCGCGGAAGCATGGCCGAGAGTCTGGCACGGGACCGCAGCGGTCCGGCCGCGGTCGCTGCCGAAGAGGAGCTGCAGCGCCAGAAGGCCTCCCAGCACGTGACCACGTGGGCTGTGCCCATGTTGATGGACATGATGGCCGTAGGAGAAGCGCCGGCGCAAGTCTCCGAGCGGCCCGCCTCGCCGGTTCAGTACGCCGCCGACCGCACCTTCCATTTGCGCGATGGCAAGTGGATCGACAGCCGGATTCTCGATCAACCCGAGAAGATGAAACCCAAGAAGACCATCGAGTTCGCGTCGGATGAGTACATGCAGTTGGCGGGCAGTTGGCCCGAGGGCGCGGCCCTCCTGCGGCTGTCCGGCGACATCCTGTTGGGCTGGACGGCGGACGGTCCTCATCAGCCCCGCAACCGTAGTTGCGCCGCGCGATCCCCAGTCTCCCCTTATTAAGGGAGGAGTTGTGGGACGCGCCAGCAAGCTGGCGCACTCCACATGGGTACTCATTTCGTGCTATGCTGCTCGCATGAACGAAAAAAAGGAACACCAACGCGCGGCCATCGGCGCCGGCAGGGACGTCCCCCGCCCGCTGCGGCTCGCCCGCATCGTGGACGCTTTCGGCATCACCCACGCCCGGCGCCACGTCTTTCTTTGTACCGGCCCCAACTGCTGCACTTCCGAACAGGGGCTGGAGACTTGGGAGTATCTGAAAAAGCGCGTCAAGGAGCTCTGCCCCAACCTGGCCGAGGCGACCATCTATCGCACCAAGGTCAATTGCTTTCGCATCTGCACGGACGGTCCCATCTGCGTGGTCTATCCCGAGGGCGCGTGGTACTGGGGCGTGACGCCCGAAGTGTGCGAGCGCATCCTGACCGAGCACGTGATCGGCGGCAGGATCGTCGAAGAGCACTGCTTCGCCAAGAACCGCCTGCTGCCCGACGGAGAAGTTCCATAGGTCCTGCCGCGTCGCGCAGCACGCTGCGCAACTACGGCTCGTGGGGCGTCAATGTCGGGCGCAGCGCCGCGGTCGATGGACCGTCCTCCACGTGGCTGTAAGCCGCCAGTTCGGCCAGCGTCCACGCCGGATGGCCGGTCCGGGGCCGGAACTCCACGTGCAGTCGCCGTCGGCCCTTGGTCAGCCGCGGCGGAAGCTCAAAGTCGCTCTCCGCCCAGCGCTTGTACGGATTGCCGTCCGCGTCATACCAGTCTCCCGCCTTCTCGCCGTCGATCCATACTTCCGCCCACTGGCGCGCCTCTTTCTGGTCGAAAACACGCCGCAGCCGCACGCCCAGGTTGCGCGGGTCGATATCGAGCCGGCATCGCACCGGCGCCAAGGTCGAAAGTACCGTGAAAGCGACCGGCACGTCGTCATCGTCGCCCTCGAAGTACTGCGTCAGCGGATAGTGCGTAGCCGCCGGCGCCGACAACTCGTGCGCCGATTCCTTGGTCGCCGAGCCCATGGACAAGGCGTCGCTCTGGATCAGCCCCCGTCGGTCCTGCTGATAGTAATAAACGAGGCTGGTGTAGCTGGAGCGCGTGTCGTTGGTCCCACCGTGCTCAATGGCGGCGTGGAGCTCGGATTCATAACGGATCGGCGCATCCAGGTGGAAGCGATAGTAGCACGCGCGGAAGTTGTAGAAGCCGCGCGGCCCCGCGCCCGCCGCCGACGCCTCCGCCACAATGTCGCCCACCGTGCCGTGAAAGGGCGAATGAAAGTCGCGGTTGGGCCAGCACGCGGCCAGGTAGTAATCCTCCGTCCCCGTACCGTAAAAGGCGGGCGAGCGGCCGCCGTCGATGTAGAAGCGCTCGTCCCCCTCGCACCAATGGCCGCCCAGCATGGTTTGCACCACGCCGACCATCTGTCCGCGACCCACCGTGTGGAGAAAGAGATAGTCGCGGCCCAGTGTGGTCGGCTCTTCCCGATGGAACCACGCCCGAAAATGGCCCGCATGTTCGCGCGGGTAAGGCCGCGAACGCCAAGCAATCTGCCAGTCGCATTGCACCGGGCCGGTGGAACTGTTGACCAGCCACAAGCTCGCCTCGCGCCAATAGGGCATGGGGAAATAGCAGTAGCCCCACTCGCCCTCCACGCCGACGAGCAGTGCGGGGATGTCCTGCCAGCGCGCGCCGGCGGCGAAGAAGTGGCCGATGGGCGCGTCGATGCCGGGGTGGCGCTCGCCGTCCCAGTAGGCTTGTAGTCGCAGTTGCCGCAGGGTCTGGGGGTCGCGCGGCGAGAGTCGCAGGCACAGGACGCCGAGAGCGCCGCGCCCGCGCCGCGCGAAGAACTCGCTCCCCTGCCCTGCCGCCAAAGTGATCCGTCCTTCCGCCTCGCGCATGTCCTTCCACCCTTTCGGATCCTGTCCGCGCTGGTTGAAATAGCCGATCAACCGCTCCAGCGGTTGGTCCGCCCGCCACGGCTGCGCGCGCGAGGAGTCGCGAAACCGTTCGGCGATCACGTGGTCGAACGGTCTGGGATGCGAGGTGGAAATAGTGCACCGCTGCCGGAACCCCATGGGGACGAACGACCAATGGGTGCGACAGTCCCAGGGACCGGTCGCCACGAGGCCGGAAAAGACCAGCGGCTACGGGAATCCGGGGACCCAGCCGGCGAAGAGGTCATCCTGCGGCGCTTGGAGGACGACTTGCCCGTCCAGTTCCACGCGCAGGTCGTGACTCCCCAGTCCCCAGAGGTTGACGATGCGTCCCGGACCGACCTCGTCGAAGGCGACCGCGCGCGTGGCGCCTGCCTCGGGGATGCCGTACAGGTACCAGCCGCCGTCGGCGTTGACGCCGCGCTTGTTGTGGCTGGAAGTCTGGAACACGGTAGTGTCGCGGTCGATGAAGGCGGGTCCTCGACGGCGAGAATCGACACGAGAGTGGTAGTCAGCCAGAGGGCATAGCATGGCGGCCTCGAGAGAGACAACGTGATCTACCTGTAGCGCGCCGCCGTTGGCGTGTAAAGGCGCCCGCGCGCGTTCCCCTCGCCCCCTGGAGGCGACCTCTCCCTCAGGGAGGCGAAGTCTCCTCTCCCTTGCGGGAGAGGTAGGTCCCCTCTCCCTCGGGAGATCCGGTCCCCTCTCCCTCGGGGAGAGGGTTGAGAATCGAGGGGCGTTGATGCACGCCGACCGTCCGTTTCGGTTTTTTTCCCGGCGGGGATACGATAGCATCCCCGAACCATGCCGAGGAAGTCGATGACGGAGAGACCGCACCACGCGCCGGCGGGCGCTGGCGCAGGCGCTCCGAGCTGGCGCAGTTGGCGACGGCGTCGGCCGTGCTGGAGGAACCGGCGGGGCGCGCGGCAGACCTGCTCATTTCGCGCCTGTCGGCGGGCGGCAAGTATTGGCCTGCGGCAACGGCGGCAGCGCCGCCGACGCCCAGCACTTCGTCGCCGAGCTGGTGGGACGGATGAGCCGCGATCGCCGCGCCCTGCCCGCCCTCTCGCTCGCCTCCGACCCCTCCAACCTGACCGCGCTTTCCAACGACTACGGCTTCGAGCGCGTCTTCGCCCGCCAGGTCGAGGCCCTGGGAGCGCCCGGCGACGTGCTCCTCGCGATTACAACCAGCGGCCGCTCCCGCAACGTGCTGGCGGCGTTGGAGACGGCGCGCCAGGCCGGCCTGCCGACCATTCTCCTCACCGGCGCCGATCCGTCGCAGCCGGCCGCCGACATCGTCATCGCCGTCCCGTCGCGCCATACGCAGCGCGTCCAGGAAGTTCACATGGCTATTTTGCATTCACTCTGCGAACGCATCGAGGCGCACTTCGTTTGCGAGGCGCAGAACCGGACGACAGAATAAACCTGGGAGGTACCCATGCCGCGCATCCTGCCCCTCGCCCTCATCTCCATCGCCGCGCTACTCTGGCCGCAACCTGGGAGGTCCGCCATGCTCGACTGGAAGCCCTCATCTTCGACCGTGGGCGTGCTCCGGCTGGGGGAGGCGCCGCTCTTGTCGGTATCGCCGGAGGCGGCCGACGCCGTCCCCTTCAGCGCCGGTTTTGACGCCGACGCGCTCACGCTGGCGGCGCAGTTGCCGCCGGAGGGGCGTGGCCTGGGCGCGCAGACGGTTCTCACTCACAATATCCGCGACGCCCGCCGCCTCTGGATTCCGCACCTCTGCCCCGAGCCGGGCTACGTGGCGGGCGATCACGCTTTTCGCTCGCCGGCGCTGCTGTTCGCCGACGACCGACAGGTGCTGGTTCTCGTACTCGACATCGACGATCTGGACGCCCTGCAGAAGGCGGGCCTGCGTGCCTGGCTGGATTACGACCACGCCCGCTGCGCCATCACCCTGGCGGCGGGTGACTATCGCACCGGCGATATTCACGTCACCTACCGGCCGCGACAACTCGACTATGCAGGCCAGGCCGTGCGCCTGCGCGTGCACGTGGTCACAAGCCAGGCGAAAGAAGACGTCGAGAATCCCTTCGGACTGGCGGCGCGCGAACTGTGGCGGCGCTGGGGCCATGCCCTTCACGAGCAGGGCGGCGCGCAGTTGGCTCCGCTGAAGAAGTACTGCGAGTACATCACGCGCTGGACCTTCACCCCCGAGCCGGACGGCTGGGGCGACACGGTGTGGCAAAGCTTCGAGGTCAATGGGCGCAAGTGCGGCGCGCCCGTTTTCATCGTGGACGTGGCGCAGCATCCCTCCGTCCCCATGGATCAGCGCAAGTGGCGCGAGCCGCGCGCCGTCTGGAACCAGACCTGGTTTTCGACGCAACGCTGCGCCAACGGCATCCTGCGTTACGCCCGTCTGACTGACAATAAGGAGCTGGAGGAACGCGCCCGCCTGATGACCGAGTTCGCCCTGTCCGCGCCCCAAACGGACGGCCTCTTCCCCGCCGTGTTCACCACGGGACGAGGGTCCTACCAGTTGTACAAGGACACCGCCGACTGGGATCGCGGCTGGTGGACGAATTCCAACCGGCGTCCCCGCGGCGTCTCCGAACAGGCCTGCCATATCGTGGACGCCGCCTTTACGGCGCGGCTCTTGCTGGAGTGGAACGATCTGAAGAAGAACGACGAAATCATCCCTTACGTGACCACGTTCGCGGACCGGCTGCTGCGCCTGCAGCGCCCGTCGGGCGCGTATCCCGGCTGGGTGGAACCGGACGGAAGCGTGCCGGCGACGTTGGCGGAAGGCCCTGAGAGCGCCATGAGCGCGGCCTTTCTTCTCGAGCTGGCGCAGCGGCTGACCAACGATGCCCGCGCCGCACAATGGACGGACTCCGCCAAGAAGGCATTGGAGTATCTTGAACACGGTCCCATCGCCCAGGCGCGCTGGGAGGACTTCGAGACCTACTTCTCGTGCAGCCGCTGGGGCACGCCGGGGCAGAAGGTGGAACGCAATGGGCTGTACAAGCAGAATACGTTCTCGCCCTTCTGGTGCGCGGAGGCGATGCTGGCCGGCTATCGCGCGCTCGGCGAGAAACGCTATCTCGAGCTGGGACGGCGCTGCCTGGATGAGCTGTCGCTCTATCAACAGGTCTGGGAGCCGGCCTACATTCCCGCCAAGACGCACGGCGGCTTCGGCGTGATGAACCTGGACGGCGAGTGGAACGACGCGCGCCAGAGCCTGTTCGCGCCGCTCTTTCTCGAGTATTACCGGGAGACGGGACTGTCCGAGTACTTCGAGCGCGGCGTCGCCGCGCTGCGCAGCTCGTTCGCCATGCTCTACTGCCCGGAGAACGAAGTGGTGAAGAAGAACTATGAGAGACGGCATACTTTCTTCGGGCCGGAGAGCTACGGATTCATGATGGAGAACATCTATCACGGCGGGCCGGGCGGCCAGCCCATCGGCGTCTTCACCATCTTCACCTGGGGCAACGGCGCGGCGCTGGCCAGCGCGGGCAAGATTCAGGACGTGTATGGCGACGTGTTTGTCGATGTCGAGCGCAAAGTGGCGTTCGGCATCGACGGCTGCAACGTGAGCGTGGCCGGCGACCAAGTCGAGATCACGGATCGCTACGCCCGCAAGAGCCTGTCGATCGTCTACAGCAACGGAACGCGCCAAGTCGTGACTTTAACGAACGGACGGGGAAGCCTACCGCTGACGCCGCAGTGAAAACGCGGTTGCCACTCTTTTGTACTCAAAAGGGTGGACGTGAAGGCGAGTATCGCCGTTCGGCTGGTCGCTCGCGGGAAGCACCCTTTAGAGTACTAAAGGGTGGTACCCGTGGATATCACAGCCGTTCGTTCACCTTGGCCATCACTTCGAAGGCGTCGGCCACGTAGAGCACGTCCGCCTTGCCCTGCGCCCAGCCGCAGTTGGGATCGAGGTTGACGGCGCGGCGCTCGGAAATGAAACGCCATCCCACCACGTGCGGTTCCTCGCCGTGGCAGCAGGTTGACAGGCCCTTGGGATGGCGCGGCGTCGCGCCCGTCTGCCCCACTTGATTCAGATGCGACATGAACGGCAAGACCGCCTGTCCTTCGCCGGCAAGATCGACCAGCGACTTGCTGCTGCCCAGCGAAGCTTTGGAGGCACGCAGGAATCCCAGAATCAGCTTCGCCGCTTCGTCGACGTGCGACTTGCCGTCCTTCTGGTTCTTGGTCCAGCCCGCGCCGGCGACGAACAGCAGGTCCGCGTCCGGGCGGATGGTCTGCTGGTCGGCGGCGGGCGCCTGGACGCCCGAAACCGTCGTGCGTCGCATGGCATCGGGCAGCGCAACCGCGACGTTCTCCACTTGCGCGCTGCCGGCCGCGCCCTGCCAGGGCGGGGCGATGCCCGGCTCCAGCGTGAGCATCCACGGGCGATGGCCGCGCGTGATTCGGGCGAACATGCGCTGGCGATAGTACCAGCGCGTGGCGCACAATCTTCCTTCCTCCGCCTCCAGCGCCGTCACGTGCGTATCGATGCGTCCACCCACCCGTTGCGCCACACCCGCCAGCACGCGACTCCAGCGGGAGGTCGCCGGCGCCAGGACGACCGTCGCCTGTGACGTCTTGATGAGCGCCTCCGCCGCGGCGGCGTCGCTGGCGTAACGCGCCTGCGCAAACTGCTCGCCGACCACGCCGAGGAATCGCTGGGCGCCGCAGGTCGCCACAAATCCGCCGCCGGTTGCACGTTCGCTCAACCAGACCGAGCGTGAGGCCTCCTTCGAGAGAGCCGCCGCCGCGCCCAACGCCTCAAGCGCCGACTTGGGTAGCGAACCGTCCGCCTCGGGATGAATGAGCAGGAGAATTCTTTCCATCAGGTTCACCCCTTGATCCATGCGACGAGCTCGTCGGCGATCTGTTCCGCGCTCAGGTCGCGCACGATGCGCGTCTCGCGACGTTGCCTGGGCAATTCAACCGAGAGGAACCGCAGCCCCTCGCCCGCGGGCCTGAAGGGTTGCGCCTTGCCCAGCGCGGGCATGATGGCGCGCATGTTCTGCATCCCGACGGCGGGACTATTGGGCGGCTCGGGCAGGTGTCCGGTCGCCCATCCCAGCACGGCGGGCGCGCCCGCAGCGGTCGAGACCTGGTGCTGGCCGCCCTCGATGCGCTCCAGAACCGTCAGCGAGCCGTCGGCGTTGACGGTGAGTTGATCCACACCCTGGAATTGATCGAGAATGCCCAGACGTTCGCCGACCATGGCCAGCGTGGCGCCCGCGCCGCGAGACGCCGACTCCCAACCGCCGAAAAGCAGCAACTTGCCGCGATCCAGCCCTGCGATGCCCAAAATCGCGTTCGCCAGCGCCTCGGCGACTTCGCACGCTTCGGTGAAGCCGCCCGCCGGACCGTCCAGGGCGATGAGCTCAAAGGGAACCTTCTGCGCGACGGTCATCATCACCTGCTGCAGCTTGGCCTTGGGACCGAGCGAGACCAGCCACAGCCTGCTGCCGGGATGCGCCTTGACGAGATGCGCCGCCTCATACAGCGCATGGGCCGCCCACGGATCAAGCACCGCGGGCAGCATCATTTCGTTCTTGAGGGACGGCCCCGCGGCTCCCGCCACGGGTTCCAGCGACTGCAGGGGATCGGGCACGATCCCGCCGCAGACCACGACGTGGAAAACATGGGGCATCGTTATACTCCAGGTTGTGAAAATCTAAGACGGAGATAAGACCGGCCGGCGCAGCCGATCCGTGAACCACGACAATCGGGCGATGTTACGCCACGGTTCGATGGCGGCGCGGAGAGAGCTCGCGCAGAGACGCGGAGGACGCGGAGAGTTCATAGACTGTGTGCGCCCACTGGGTCCTATAGGCCTATTACTACCTCGGCCACGAATCTTTTAGACGCCTGCCGCGCTCACGGCGCAGCACGCTGCGCAACTGCGCCCCCGGGCGTCTACGTAAATCATGACCCCGGTAGTATCTCTGCGCGAGCTCTCTCCGCTCACCTGATCTCCCAAGATATACCAGCGTCAACCGCGCGATCAAGAGCGTCGAGAAGCGACGGTCGAATCTCTCTCACGCGCAACGAGCTTACGCCACAACGCGGCGGCTGGATGGTCGGACGTTTCCAGCCTCTGCCGCCTGACCTCCTCGATCTCGACGTCACTCAGTCCTGCCCGCTCCGCGCGAAGCCTCTGTTGAATGGAATTCTTCAACTCTACGCAATCGAAGTCTTTCGCCTTAATCACGTCAGACCACCTCCTTGGGCGAACGTATTTCGAGAATACCATATCCCTCACGCAGATTCACGGCATTGAAACCTCGTATCTTCGCCATGTGGACGATGTGGCGAAAATTCCAGCTGACGAGCAATTCAGCTCCTGCAACTGTGGCCAGTGCAACGTGGTGGGCGTCGTCGATGGACGCCGGACTCACTACGCCGGCAGCGAGGTAGAGGTCGCGCAATCGCCTGCTTTCGTCCGAGGCGCGAATCACTTCAAGTGCTTCGCCGGGCAAGTCGTGAAGGTGCGCGGCGACGGACTTGGGCGCATCCACCAGTTCGTCAAGAAGCAAGGAAGACACCAGCAGGTAAACATGCCCTTCTTTCGCCATCGTAAGCAAGGCGCGGCTCGATTCAGAAAACTCTTCATCCTCACAGCCACCACGACCGACGTATCCACATCCACGCGCAGGCGCTCATGCCCCTCCTGCGTGTCGCTTGACCTATATTGAGCCTCCCACCGCAACCGTTTCCAGCCCTTTCTTCCCTCAATTCCTCCGCCGAGTGCAATCCGCCGCGCCGCCCGAAGGCGATGGCGCGCCGCTCGGGATCGTCGGGGCGGCCGGTTCCGCAGTTCCAGAGGCAGGCGCCGCAGTGCACGCACTTCTCGCGGTCGAACTGGGGAACGCCGCCGCCCGGCGTGGCCGTGATCGCCTGTCCTGAACACATCTCGACGCAAATCCGAGCTCCGCAACGCTCGCACAAGTGGGGATAGAAACACCACGTGGTCGGCGTAACAGGGGCCGCCTGCCTTGCCGCCCAGCAGCAGCGCGTCCTGGTGCGAGACGAGCAGCCGCCCGTCGTAGGCGATCTCCGGCCAGCCGGCCCGCGTCATCAAGGCGTCGGAAAGCGACCTGCCCTCGCGGTTCGCCTCCTGCCGGATGCGCTCCAGCTCGGCTTCGGGTATGCGCCCGCGATAGTACTCCTCCAGCGTGGAATACGGTCCTGCGGGCGCTTCGAGCGCGCCGGCATCGCTCAGCATCCCTTGCTCATCCCCGCCAGCGCCATGCCCAGAAGGCCGCGAATGAAGCCGTGCTGAAACCCGTCGCGTGCGCGCATGGCCATCTTCGACTCGACCTCGACCCAGCTGGCGCGGCGGCGTTTGACGTAAGTCGCCTCCAAGTTCTCGCGCGTAAACGGTTGGCCGTCTTTCAACAGCTCAAGCACCGCTTCACCCAACTGCGCGCCCGTGGTCCAGGCCTCGTCCACGCCCGAACCCGTGAGCACGTTGGTACTGCGGAGCCTTCGCCGATGCGCGCGTAGCCATCGCCTGCCAGGTACGGCTCGCCCCGCCAGCCCGACTCTTGCAGGCTCTTGGCGCCCCACGAACGCAGGCTTGCCGCCGAGAGGTGTTTCCATAAGTACGGATGCTGCATCCAATGCTGCATGTAGCGATACGCGGTGCGGACGGGACTGTCGAACCAGCTGGGCACGAAGATGCCCAGCGAGGCCACGTTGTCGGGATAGACGTAGAGGAAGCCGAAGATTTCCGGCTCGGGATAGCCCAGCGTGTGCAGGACGGTCCCCGCCTGCAGCGCGCAGTCGGGCGGGAGATCGACCACCATCTTCATGCCCACGGCCCAGTCGCGCTGGTGGTGTTCATCAGGCATACCAAAATGCGCGTCGAGTTGTTGACCTACCGCGCCGACGGGGCCGTCGCCCACCACGGTAAGCGCGGCGCGGATGTCCATGCCGGGCATGTAGCCCGCGTCCGGATGGCCCTTCTTATCCACGCCCTGGTCGGCGAGACGCACGCCCACGACCCTGCCGTCTTCGATCAGCGGCGCGGATACGGGCGTGGCCGGCCAGAGTTGCACCGCGCCCGTAGTCATGAGTTGGGAGGCGACCCATTGGTTGAACTGCCCCAGGGACATGACGAGGCCGCCGTGCTTGGAAAGAAAAGGCGGAATCCAAGGCAGCGGCAGCGCATGATGGCGCACGCCCAAGAGCCTACCCAGCCCGCGCAGCACCGCGTCGGCGGCGCGCAAGGTCGGCGATCGCCGGCTGGCGCCGATGGGATCCAAGAGGTAGACGACCTGCTCGACCGTGACACCGGTCGCCAAGGGAATCTGGTTTGCGTCAAGGTCGGGAAAACTCTCGCGGATGCCGCGCGCGCGGGTAACCACGCCGGAGACGCCGAAGCCGAGGTCGTCGGCGCGCTCGTAGCAGACGACCTGCGGCGGCAGGCCGGGCATGGCGGCGCTCTCGACCGCCGGCGTGCCGTCGGGGCTTAGCAGTCCGCGCGCCAACGTAGTGAGAAAGCCGCCCATCGCCGGGCCGAAGCCCACGCAGGCGATATCCACCTCCAGGCTCACGCGGTCGGAGACCGCTACAGGGTTAATGGACAATTACGCTTTGTTTCCTTACTACTGAGGATAATCCAGCGCCTCGGGGATCATCACGGTCGTGAGCGCCATGGCCGCGCGGTCCTTGGCCAGGCGCGCGCCGGTCAGGCAGCCGTCCAGTTTCGTGCGCAGGCGGGCAAAGGCCTCCATGCCGGAGAAGCGCACGCACGGGCCCGCCTTGGGGACGTGGCGGCCGCCCCCTTCGACCACGTCGCCACCGGGCCAGGCCACGCTGGCAAAGCCCGGCGCCACGCTCTCCAGCTCCTCCAACTCCTCAGCCAGAAAGCAGCGGCACCCGGCCTCCGCCCACGCCGGATGCGCATGGTAGCCGAAAACCAGCTCCGCGCAGATGCGTCCCACCTCGCCGCTCGCCCGCGCCGCGTGCACGTGGCACAGGTCGGTGTAAAACCCGACCAGTCCCGCCAGTCCCTCCGCGACCACGGGATTCTGCGGTCCCTTTTCCTCCAGCTCCATCACGTCCAGGATCAGGCTGCGCGCGGAAAGAAGCCACGCCAGCGCGTCCGCCAGGGGAAACGTGACGCCCTGCCGCGAACTGTGAAAAAGCGGGTTTCCCTGCGCGTCTTTGGCCTTCTGCAGGTATTCCACCGACCAGAGCCAGAGGCTCATCGCCGTCGCCAGCGTGCAAGCGCCGGTACCGGGCCGAGCGCTGGCGATCGTCCGCATTTCCCCCGCCCATTGCCGGAACTGCCCCAGGAACAGCGGGTTGGTCATGGTGATGGACATCTGCCGCCGTTGCACCGCTTCCGGACCCTCGTAGGTCGCCTCCAGTTGCGCGTCCATCCACTTCTGGGCGAGAAAGCCCGGGCAGTCCTGGGTGATGCCGTAGCCGCCCATAAGGCTGACGGCCTCGCGCATCATGGTCGCACCGAAGCCGGTGTTCCAGAGCTTGCAGGCGGGGCAGAGCACATTGGCGACGCTGTCCAGAATGGAATACTGCACGATGGGATCGGCCGCCAGCGCCGCATAACGAGCTGCGTCGCGCTCGCCTTCAGGTTGCGCGGAAAGGCGGAGGAACTGGTGGGCGTCGTTCTCCGCCTTGCGCAGGACTTTGAGCTGCGCGCGGCCGCCGGAGACGCCTTGCGCCGCCATCACGGCGTCCTTCTCTTTCTCCAGGGGATCCAGCCGGTCGAAGAGGCGGGCGGCTTCAAAACCCAGCGAGGCCGCCGCCTCGCCCGTCGCCCAGACATCCACCAGCCGATGCAGCGCGTCCTCTTTCTGTTGCAGTCCCAGCTCGTAGCGCGGCGTGCCCGGCTGGCCCTCGCCGCCGCGAAAACGCCCCCGCTGATAGCGGATTACCGGTTCCACTGCCGACAGAAGCTTGGCTGCCGTCATGATGGCGACCGTCACCCGCGTGCGCCGGAACACCGCCTCGATCACCTCGCTGTGGTTGTACCTGGGGATGATCACGCCGTCCTTAACGGTGTAACCGCCGATGATGCGATGGGCCGGTACCCTCAGGTTGAAAATGGGATCGCTGGTGGACGACAGTTGATGCACCAGCTTGAGCGTGGGGGCGCCGCGGTCGAACGTGCCCGGATCGCCCTCCTCCAGGATCACCATGCAACTGCCCTTGATGCGCGGATCGCCCGAATCCACCGCCGCCGTGACGAAATTGGCGAAACCCATGTTGGTGATAAAGCGGCCGCGCTTGCTGACCTCCAGAATCGGCTCCTCGCCCTCCTTCCACTCGGCCACGCGGACCCTGCCGGACACGACGCCGGTATCCACGCCGACGAAGGGCAGCGGCTCAGTGAGGGCGAAGGCGCCGCGCCAGGTCGGCCGCTCCTCGCCCGGGCCAGCGGGCGCGCAGCGCCCCTCGTAATAGTTGCGCTGCTCCTCGGTTCCCCGCTCATGGATGGGCGAGAGCGCCAGGTTGCCGGCCAGACTGCACGTCGCCGCGCCCGCGTCCACCCAGGCCAACTCGAAGGCGACCAGCGCCAACGCCAGGTTCTTGGGCCCCTCGATGTATCCGCCGTTCGCAGGATCCAGAAACGCCGCCGTAATGCCCGACTCGTCGAAAGCCGCCAGCATCCGAGCCTTCTCCGGCGTCCATTCGTGACTGTTGCGCAGTCCGTCCGCGACCATGCGGGCGATGGTTCCCCGCGCCACACTGCGCGTGGACTGCGCCAGCATCTGCAGGTCCCAGCGCTCGGCGAAACGCCACATGATCTGGCGCGCGTCGTCCCCGGGAAGGGTGCGAAGAGTCTCTCGAACGGCAGATTCGGCGATGTGCATCAACGGTTTCCTTCTCTCTCGGCGCACGAGCTGCACCGCGAACTTGTAACGTCAAAAACGTAAAAAACATATCAATAAACAGGCTGATTATTGATACATAATCAAAGATATATTAGTTAAATCAATTTAACCAGTCAACCCGGAAATTCACGGAGTAACCCAAGTCTACAGACCTGGGTTCCTCAGATGTGCGCACAGGTCCGGCGACCTGTGCCACCCGGTCTCCTTCTGCTGCAACAAGTGTCATTTCGATCACGGCACGCTGTCATTTCGACCACGGCACGCTGTCATTTCGACCACGGCACGCTGTCATTTCGACCGAAGGGAGAAATCTTGACCGACGTATCTCAGGCATCCGGCGCTGGAGGCAGGTTTCTCCTTCGGTCGAAATGACAGAGCTCATCGCCACAATGATCGACCAGCGAGGGAGCGTGGAGGCGTTGGGTTCGGGCCGGAGGAGAGGATCCTGGCGGGTGTCGGGCATTTGGCTTGACGACCTCGACCTGGCCGCGATTCTCGCAGCCCATGCAGGAGGATCCTGGCGGGTGTCCGGCATTTGGCTTGACCCCAATGGTCCGGTCCTTTAGGGTGGCATTGATTGGGGCGCAATCCCCTGTCCCCCCTTGTTAAGGGGGGAGGGCCCCCACACCGCGCCCCACGCAAGGATACCATGCCTACGGACCGCATCAAAGCTGCTCTGCTTTCAGAACTTGAGGAGTTGGAACAACGCGGCGTAAGAAAGGCCCCCGAGCGCGTCGTGGTCGGCTACCTGCCGGCGCGCGAGGGACGCGGGCCGCGCTTTCTCCTGGCCGGTCAGGGCGACAAGCCTTTCCTGAAGATGAACTCCAACGGCTACCTGGGCCTGGCCCAGGATCCGCGCTTGATCGAGGCCGAGGACACGGCCTCACGCGAGCTGGGCGTCAACCCCGGCGCGGTGCGATTCATTGACGGCACGACGAAATATCACCAGCGGTTGGAGGAGCGGCTGGCCGCCTTTCACGGTTGTGAGGCGGCCAAGATTTTTTCCTGCGCCTACATGGCCAACCTGGGCGTGGCCATCGCGCTCTGCAACAAGAGCACCTACGTCATCAGCGACGAATTGAACCACAACAGCATCGTGCGCGCGCTGCGCATCGCGGGCGTACCGGGCGAGAACAAGGGCATCTTCAAACACAACGACGTGGCGGACCTGGAGCGCTGCCTGGACGCGGTTCCGGCGGGCATCCAGCGCGTGATCGTGATCTTTGACGGCGTCTTTTCCATGCGCGGGGATTACGCGCCGCTGAGAGAAATCGTCGCCGCGTGCAAGATGCGGCACCGCCGCTTTCGCGACGGAGTCCTCACCATCGTGGACGATTCGCACGGCACGGCCGCTTACGGTCCCACCGGCCGCGGCACTCCCGAAGTCGCCGGCGAGTCCGACGTGGACGTGATTACCAGCACGCTGGGCAAGGCCTTCGGCGCGGAGGGCGGCTACGTCGCCGGTACCGCGGAGATTATCGAGATCGTGCGCCAGCGCGCCGACACCTACATTTATACCAACCCCGTCTCGCCCGGCGCGGCCAACGCAGGTCTTGCCTCGCTGGCCATCGTCGACAGCGACGAGGGGCGCGGGAAGATCGCCGCCGTCAAGGCCAACGCCGAATATTTCCGGTCGGGAATCGAGACGCTCGGGTTCGAGACCATCCCGGGCGTACATCCCATCGTGCCCGTGCTCATCCGCGACACGGCCCGCGTGCGCGCGATGGTCAAAGCCCTCTTCGAGCACGGCATCCTGGCGACCGGCCTGACCTTTCCGGTCGTTCCCGTCGGGGACGAGACGATTCGCATTCAACTTTCCGCGGCGCACACGCGCGCCGATCTCGACTATGTCCTGGAGACGTTTGGAAGAATCAAATGAAAGCCTGGATTTACGCTCCCGGCGAGCCCGGCTCGCTCCGACTGGACGACATTCCCGTTCCTGCCATTACCGCCGACCAGGTATTGGTCAGAATCCGCGGCGCGTCGGTGTGCGGCACGGACGAGCAGATGTTCCGCGGCCAAGTCGCGGGGGTCGAGCCGGGCATCGTGCCCGGCCATGAACTCTTCGGCGAAGTCGTGGAGATGGGACGCGAGGTCAATGCCATCCTCTCGCAACGCGGGCTGTGGGAGGTGAAGAAGGGCGCGCTGGTGGCGGCGGAGTCGCACTATCACGTACCCGGCTGCGGCGACGATGAGGGCATCATCGGCATCTGGGGCCCCCGTGACGCCAGCGGCAGGCGCCTTCTGCCGCTGTCGGGGGCCTACGCCGAATACACCGCCGTCCCCGCCGAGTGCCTCTATCCCCTGCCGGAAGTCCTCGTGGACGGATTCTATCCCTCGCTTCTGGAGGCCGCCGGCAATGATGCGTTGATCGGCCGGTATCTGAAAGACAAAGGGGCGAAAAGCGTCGCCATCGTGGGCTGCGGCCCGCACGGCCTGTACGCGCAGATTTTCGCCCGCCACTTCGGCGTGGAGAAGATCGCCGCCTTCGAGGTGGATCCCGTCCGCATCGAGTTCGCCCAGAAATTGGGAATCGCCGACGCCGTCTGGAACTCACGCGACGCCGAGCTGGACGCCAAGGTGATGGAGTTCACGCACGGGGCCGGCTTCGACGCGGTAGTGGACATCGCCGGCAAGTACAAGTCGGTCCTGGAGATGTGCAAGAAGTACACGCGCGACGGCGGCCATCTGGTTCTCTTCGGACTTTACGGCGATCCGGCCATCACGCTGGCGGGCAGGAAGCCGGACGACATCATCTTCTCGCGCCAGGAGTTCACGCACAGCGAGAACGGCAAGAAGCTGCGCGTAACCGGCATCACCGGGCGCACACACGCCATCTGGACCTACCTGATCGAGGCGCTGGCGCGGGATGCGGCCTTCCGGCGGCAGGTCATGTCGCCCGCCACGCACCTGGGCGCGTTGGACAACCTGGGTCCGGACACGATCAAGCGCGATCCCAAGGTCCTCAAGCGCGCCTACGCCCCGTTCAAGTAGCCGACAAGGGACAGGCGCTCACGAGCCTTCGCCTCTCCCATAGAAGATAATAACCGAGGCCGCTCCGAAGGCGGGTTGGCCGCGTCCATGCCGTCCTCTCGATACGCGGCCCGAAGTTACATCTCGCATCTTGGCAACGCGCTCGTCGGGCCGCTACTCGAGGACTCGGTTTTTCTTTTTCTCGCAACCCTGGCAAGGCCCATTTTTGGGAGCAGTCACCCATTGCCCGTGCGCGACGCCTGCTCCTGTGCGGGCATGGGCGCGGGCATGGGGTGACTGCTCTGAAAAAGGGCTTCCGGGGGTGCGACAGAAAAAAGAACCGAGTCCTCGAGTGGCCGGTACTCCGGCGTATCGAGAGGACGACATGGAGGCGGTCGTGGCGCCTGATAGGCCGCGCGTTTTCATCGTGTACGGGTAAATCGAAGACTGGTGAGCGACTGTCCCTTGCTCCCCCGGCCAGCGACGGCCCCTCAAGACAGTTCCCAAAGCGGCCTGGGCGCATCGAGATCGTCCTCTCGATACGCGGCGCGAAGTTATATCGCGCACGTCAAGCAGGCCACCCGGCGCGCCGCTACTCGAGGACTCGGTTCTTCTTTCTTTCGCGAGGCTGCCAGGAGCCACCTTTTGGAGCAGGCGGCTTATCCAGCAGAGTCAGCGTCTTCTCCAAGTCGTAGCCGGCCTCTTGCGCCGCGGCCATCGCCCACACTGCGCCGGCCGCCGCAGCTTGCACCCGCGCGCGGCGCTGCCTCGCCTCGACCTTCTCATCCGACAGCGCCTCAACCGCCTGCCCGAACGCCAGCCAATGAAGCATCTCCTCGTAACGTTCGCGATTGAACCATCGCACGTGCTGATACTCGTTGACTCCCAACGCATCGGCGAGATGCGTCGCCGATAGCAGCCGCGCGGGCGTCCCAGGCGTCCAGACCGGATGGTCCAGCATCGCCTCCAGCATGGCGACACAACCGTGCGCGCCCGCATGGTCGCAGCCCAGCTCGGCGAAGCTCTGTGAGAGTAGCGGCGACAGCAGCCAGTCGTGCATCCATTGGGACGGCCGCCCGCCCGGACTGGAAGGTCCGAACACCCGCCCCAGGTGGTGGACGACGGCCCAAACGACGGCGAAACGGCGCGCCTGCGCGCCCGCTTGCCCATCGTTCCGACGCGAGATGAGCAACTCCCGCTCGGGCTTCTTCAGGCGCAGCCTGCCGACCGCTTGTCCCCACTGCGCAAGCAGGGCAAGGTGCTGGAGAACCGCCGGCAGCACGGCCTCCACGTCCACGATGGCCAATCCGCTCTGCCGCGCCATGAAGAACAGTTCGATCAGCGGCTGGCGCAACCATCCCGCCACGGACTCTTCATCCCAGGACCTGCCGTCCAACGCCTCCGCCAGGGCGTTGATGCGCTCGGGAGCGAAGAGCCGCCGGAACGCCGACAGCACCGGGTCCAGCACGACTTCCTTGTGCGCGCGCTGCATGTCCGGCACGCCGCGCCCGCCCAGTCGCTCGCACAACTCACTCCATGTGCCGTCGGTATCCCGAACCGCCCGCCAGTCCAGAAACGCATAGTACTGGTAGCCCGCCAGCTCGACGTAGAGTCCGCGCTCGGCCAGTTCCCGACCCTCACGCAGATACTCCAACTCCTCGCGCGCGTCCCTGAAAACATGATAGACGCCCGACTCCGCCGATAGCTCCAGCGCCTCGAACAGCTCGCGGTGCACGAGCACCGTGTCGTCCTGCCGGCCCACGTTGACGGCGACCGAACGGCGGATCCAGCCCGAGGTACGCGCAAAAGCGTTATTGTACACGATCAGGGCGCGCTCCGGCCCGTGCCGGTTGGAGTACGCGAACACGTTCTCATCCACGTAGCCCTCGGGCGTGTGGAAATCATAAAGGGCGAAGTGCTCCGCGTGGGAGAAGAGCCGTCGCCGCCGGAGCAAGGGGAAGATTTCGCGCTCGTGCCGCCGCACCAGGTCCTCATCGACCGCCTCGTCCCAGTAGGCGCGGCGATACTCCATGCCGTACTTCTCGCCGAAGCCCTCGATCTGCCCGTGGCCGAACATGGGCAGCCCGGGCATGGTCGCCATCATCATGGCGACCCCGAAGTACTTGTCGCCCTTGCCGAACTGCTCCACCGCGGTGCGTTCGTCGGGATTGTTCATGAAATTGACGAACCGTTTCAGCACCTCCGGGCTGAATTCGAGCACGTTCTTGACGGTCGTGCGGTACTTGGCATTGTCCTCCATCTTGAGCATGTTCATGAAGGCGCTGTTGTAAACGCGGTGCATGCCGAGGGTGCGCACGAAGTAACCCTCCATGAGCCAGAAGGCCTCGGCCAGAAGCAGAGTGTCGGGCGCCTCGGCGGCGACACGGTCCACGACCTGGCGCCAGAACTCCTCGGGCATGGCGGCGTCGAACTCGGACCGCGTCAGGCTGTGCTCGGCGCGGGTGGGAATGGCGCCGCCCTCGCCCGGCAGCGGAAACCACAGGCGCTGATAGTGCCGTTTGGCCAGCGTCATGGCGGCATCGAAACGGATGATGGGGAACATCCGCGCTACTTGGAGAATGGTCTGGACGACCGCCTCGCGCACTTCCGGCAGAAGGAAGTTGAGCTGCGCCGTGTCGTTCCAGGGCATGTGTGTGCCGTCATTGCCGTGATAAATGTAGCGTGTCTCGCCGCTGCGGCGATCCACGCGGGCGAACACGACCGCCGCGTCGCGCCGGTCCCAGTAGCCGTCCTCAATAAAGAGCGAAACGTCGGGGTGCGATGACAGGTCGGGGCCGGTGAAGCGATAGTTGGGAAACGGCGGATGGGGCGTCTGGATGAACCAGTCGGGATGCTCGATAACCCATCTGGAGTAGAGTCCGACGTGGTTGGGAACCATGTCGCTGGCCAGGCGGATGCCGCGGCGGGCGGCGCGGTCGCGCAGCTCGGCGCAGGCCTCCTCGCCCCCCAGCTCGCGGGCCACGGTGTAGTCATAGAGCGAATACGCCGAGGCCATCGCCTCGGGATTGCCGGTCAGCCGTTTGATGGTCTGGCTGGCGGGCGAGCGCTCCCAGACGCCGATCAACCAGAGGCCGGTAAAACCCCAGCGCGCCAGCCGGTCCAGCTCTTCGTCGGGAATCTGGTCCAGACGGGTGATCGGGCGCTGGTACTTGCGCGAAAGCTGGTCCAGCCAGACGAAGGTACTCTTGGCCAGGAGCACCACGTTGGACATCCAGTCGGCGTCAGAGCTGAAGCGCTCGTACTCGGGATAGCCGTACACAGCGGCCTTGGCGCCGAACGTGAGCGGTTCGGGCGACGCGGCGACTACGTGGCCGCGGGCGGCGTGTTCCTCGGCCAGCATTCCCCGCGCCAGAAGCAGCCGCCGCCG
The DNA here is from genome assembly GCA_015075175.1 of bacterium. Taxonomy (GTDB): domain Bacteria; phylum Hinthialibacterota; class Hinthialibacteria; order H5-UNCL2; family H5-UNCL2; genus H5-UNCL2. Next base: position 1,021,422 of record JABTUV010000001.1, on the reverse strand, counting down.
CAACCACTCGGGCAGCAGCGCGGACCAGTGCATGAGAATGTAGTGCAACTGGCCGTCCAGGCTGTGGGGGCTGGCGAGCATGGGCGCGCGCAGCGCCGCAACCAGCGTCGCCCCCAACGCCGCGATCGGCGGCTGGCACTCCAGGTAGTCCTCCAGCGCAAGGACAAAGCGTCCGTAAGGCGCCGTCTCCTTCAACTCCGCGTCATCAAAGAGCCGCGATAGGGCGCCATGGCGGGATTCTGATTGCCAAGAGCGAGCAGGAGCATCTCGCGCGCCGCCAGGTCGCGGCCCGGATGCCGGCCGGCGTGCCGTCCAACAGCTGGCGCGCTGCGTTCTCCCGCGCCACTTCCTCGGGAGGAAGAAGCCGGACCAGGGCGGCGACCGAGCGCTCCGGCGTCTCCAACCCTGCCGCACGCCGGCCCAGTACACCCGCGCGTCAGCGCCCTGGCTGCTCGTCCAGGACGTAGTGATCGATGAGAAAGCGCAGAATGTCCCGAGAGGACGCCCAGGGTAGTTATCTCAGAGGCGTAGATGGGGAGCCTGTCGCGCGCCGCCGCCCGCGCGCGCAGCCGTTCGGCCAGAAGCCGGCCCGCGGCCGCCTCCGACTCCGCGCCGGCCACGATGGCGTCGAACTCAATTGTCGCCGCGCCCGCGCCGACACCGCAAAGCCCAGCGGATAACAGGCGTAGTCTGCCGCCAGCCTGCCAGCTCGGGCAAGTGTACTGACTGGGCGACCATCGATCCTCTTTCCCCAAGCCGGTGATTCGTGGACGCGGGAAGACCGGTCGAGACAAACCGACGCACCCCTGCTCATCCGCAGCGACAGCCGCTGCCGTTCGTCATCTTAATCGTGATCGAGCGCGATCACGAACAACGAACTTTCCTTCCATGTTATGAACCACCCCAGCGAAAGTCAAGGAATTGGGGATCGGCGGGTGCAGTCGCTAGAATTCTCGGCTGCAAACCGCGCGGACCTGCGCCAGCAAGTCGTCACGGTTCCGTGGATTGAGCTGCGATTTCTGACCGAAGGGAGAAATCTCTCCCGCCGTCACCGTGGGGCGAGTGCGAGGTAGAAGATTTCTCCCTTCGGTCGAAATGACAGCGTGCTTCGGTCGAAATGACAGCGTGCTTCGGTCGAAATGACAGCGTGCTTCGGTCGGAATGACAACATGCATCGGTCGGAATGACAGCGTGCTGCGGTCGAAATGACAACTACGCCGGCATAAGTAAGAAACCGCATCTGCACCTGGGACGGGCGCCGGCGCGCCGGCGGGCCGTCAGCCGCAGGAGCAGCTGCCGCAATTGTGGCTGGAGCAACTGCCGCAGGAGCCGCCGCCGGCCTTCTCGACGCCGGCCATGCCGAACACCGAGAAGAGCCTCTCTTTCTCATGGCCGCCGCAGTGCGGACAGACCTCCTCGCTTTCGTCGGAGGGCTTGCGGATCAGCGCCTCGAACACGCGCGAGCAACGACCGCAGCGGTATTCGTAAATGGGCATGATGATTCACTTCTCCTCTTGGGCGAGAGTCCGCCATCCACGACCCAGAGCCGTTGGCCGGGCGCCAGCGGCCAGGCAGCGCAGCGCGCCTCGCCGTCTCGACATACAGGCTGGGCGGCGGCGGCCCCGCGGACGCGACGCTGCGCGTCCGTTTCATCCAGCGGCGCCCGGTTCATCCACTCCATGATAGCCGCCTGGCCGGAAAAGGTAAGAGGAATCGACACAGGTGAAACGTCTTCCACCACTCGGCGGCGGTGCGCGTCGTCGGCGGCGCGGCGGGATAGAGAAGCAGGACGCCGTGCCAGTCCAGGAGGACCGTGAAACCGGCGGTCTCCGGGCCGCGGGGAAGTACATCCATCTCGGCGCCGGCGACCAGGAACGACAGGCCGGGAGCGATGGTCGAGATGCGCCCCCGCAACGGCGGTCGGTCGCGCAAGGCTTCCGCCAGACGGGCGGGCAGGTAGGCCACCCAGCGGTTGCGGGCGAGAAACGCCGCCAGCGGTTCGACGGCGTTCGGAGCGTCGTCCAAGAGGAGCAGTTGGCCGGCGGGGCCGCCCGCCACGGCGGGCAGCGCTTCCAGCATGACCGCGCCGCCAAGCACGCTGGGCGCGCCTTCGCCGCCGAGCAGGATGCCCGCCGTTCCCAACGACTCCAGATACGGCCGCGCGCCCTTCTCACCGCCGTCCCCCGTCACGGCCGCCTCGCTTTCACTCCAGAATGTTCACGATGATGGTGTAGGGCGCGATCACGATCTCGTCGTTGTCCGCCAACTCGGTGGAGGTGATCGCCTTCTTGTTGACCAGCGTGCCGTTGGCCGAGTACGAGTCGGCGATGATGTAGCGCCCGTGGCTGCACTCGACGATGGCGTGGTTGCGCGACACGCTGGGGCCGGGCAGCACGATGTCGTTGTCCTCCCGCCGCCCCAGGGTGATCTTGTCCTGGTCCAGCTGGATTTCCCGCTCCACCATATCGCCCTGTTTGATGGTGAACCGAATCATGGCCGCACCTTTTCCGGTCAAACGGAGAGTCCCGTGACACGAATGGTCGTCTTGCCGAGGGTGATGACGTCGTCGTTCTTGAGCGACTGCCGCTGGACCGCCGCGCCGTTCAAGCGCAGCCCCTCGGGCGCGCCCAGGTTTTCCAGCACGTAGGCCGCGCCCTCCAGCCGGATGCGCGCCTGGCGGGGGAGGACGCCCTCCTCGTCGCCCACGACCAGATCGTTGTCCGCGCCGCTTCCCAGGTGGAAATCCCCGAACTCCAGCCGGTAGGTGTTCTCAAGGCCGTAGTGGTCCTTTACGAGCAGGCTGGGAAATGAGAAGATGGCGGTGCGACCGGAGGCGGTGTCGCCGGCAGTCTTGACGGTGGGCGCGGGCGCCGTCGCCGGAGCGGGCGGTGCGCCCAGCGCCTCGGGGCGCAGCGGCGGCAGCGTTCCCTCCGGCTCGCGCCGGCCGCCCTTGCGCGCGACCAGCACGCCGACCACGATCCCCAGCACGACCAATCCGACCACGACCACAAATCCCAGAAAAAAAAGGGGAAGCAGCGACACCTTGGCCACGATCTGCGATCCTCGCTCCTTGTATTGTTTGTTTGGCGGCGGCGTCTCGCGCGTTGAACTCGCTGTCAGGATACACACACGCCGCGCGCCGAAGCAAGGGCTTTTGCGCCTCGACAACGCCGGCCGCCGTGCTACTCGGATCTCAGGATCGTGTTCGTCCCATAGGTCATATTCGTCCCATAGGTCCCATCTCGCCTTGCAGAATCCCTCCCAACCCACCCTTGTTGAGGGGGAGCAGGACTGCGAGCTTGAAAAGACCACCGTCTTGCCTGATATTTGACATTGTTCAATAAACAAGTCCTGCGGAGAGGAATGCACTCATGAAGACTTGCCTGGCAAGCGCGCCCACCCTGCGCCCGGTAGCGGTTGGACTGGCGCTCATCTTCTGTTGCGGCCATGGCTTGGCCGCTCCGGACGCGGCCGCGCGTGGACTCCTCCTGCGCCTCTTGCCCGACGTGGCCGACCAGTTTGTCTTGGAGGCCATCCCCGCCCACGAGGGCAAAGACGTGTATGAAATCGACCGCGCCGGCGATCGGATCGTCCTGCGCGGCTCGTCCGGCGTAGCCATCGCCTCCGCCCTGCGCCGCTACCTGGCGGAGGAATGCCACGCCTCCTTCTCGCACTGCGGCGATCAATTGGACCTCCCCGCCCGATTGCCCCGGCCCAAAGAGAAGCTGCGCGTGGCGACGCCTTTCCAGTATCGCTATTGCTTCAACTACTGCGCCTTCGGCTACAGCCTGGCGTGGTGGGATTGGCCGCAATGGGAGCGCGTGATCGACTGGATGGCGCTCCACGGCATCAATATGCCCTTGGCGGCGACCGGCCAGGAGGCGACCTGGCAGGCGGTGGGACGGCGGTTGGGTCTCTCCGACGAGGACCTGCAGCAGTTCCTCTGCGGCCCCGCCTACCTGCCCTGGGGATGGATGGGTTGCATCGACGGCGTGTGCGGCCCCCTGCCGCAAAGCTGGATCGACTCGCATCTCGAACTGGGCCAAAAGATTCTGGCCCGCGAGCGCGAACTGGGCATGACGCCGGTCCTGGCCGGTTTTTTCGGCCATGCGCCGGTCGCAATCCAGAAGAAGTTCCCCGACATCCAGTTTCAGAAAGTCAAGGGCGTCGGCCACGCCGACAAAGGCTGGAGCGGCTTTCCCGACGACTTTCATCCATCCGGCCGACCCGCGTTTCCGGGAGATCAGCAGGCTCTTTATCGAGGAACAGACGCGCCTGTTCGGTACCGACCATCTCTACGCCGCCGACCCGTTTATCGAGATGACTCCCGCCAGTACCGATCCCGCCTACCTGGCCGACTTCGCCAGGGCGGTCTATCAGGGCATGACGGCGGCGGACCCGGAGGCCGTGTGGGTGCAGCAGGGCTGGTTTTTCAGCTTCGACCCCGGTTTCTGGAAGCCGGAGCAGGGCCGGGCCTTCGTGAGCGCGGTTCCCGACGAGCATCTCTTGTTTCTCGATCTCTATTGCGAAAACGTGGAGGTCTGGAGGCGGACGGAAGGTTTCTTCGGCAAACCGTGGTTGTGGAGCATCGTGGGTTGCTTCGGCGACACCGTGACCCTGCAAGGGGGACTGCCGCAGATTGCGGACCGCCTGCCGGCGGCCGTCGCCAGTCCCGAGGGGAGCCGGCTGCGGGGCACGGGTCTCCTGATGGAGGGGTTGGGATACAATCCCGTGGTTTATGATCTGATGAGCGATCTGAGCTGGCAGCCGCGCCGCCTGGACCTGTCGGCATGGTTGGACGACTACACGCTGCGACGTTACGGGCGGAAGGACGCGCACGCGCAGGCGGCCTGGCGCACTCTACTTGCGACCGCCTATCGCGCTCCCGCGCGCACCGGTACAACGCTGGAGATGCGCCCCGACTTCGCGCTCGGCTGGCGCTTTCGCGGTTTGCCCTACGATCCCGCCGCCCTGGCCGGGGCGTGGCCGGAACTCCTGGCCGCCGCCCCTCGCCTGGGAGACCGAGACACCTACCGATTCGACCTGGTGAACGTCAGCCGCCAGGTCCTGGCCAACTACGCCGGCCAGGTGTACTCGCGGATGATGGCGGCATACGAGCGCAAGGACCGCCCGGAGTTCCTGCGCTTGCGGGATGAATACCTGCAACTCTTCGCCGACCTGGACGAACTCCTGGCCACGCGCCGCGAGTTTCTCCTGGGGCCGTGGCTGGCGGACGCCGAACGCTGGGCCGGTAGTGAACCCGAGCGGCGGTTGTATCACTACAACGCGCGCCGGCTGATCACGATCTGGGGCGTGGAAGAGAATCCCTGGGACCTCAACGATTACGCGCGCAAGCAGTGGTCGGGGCTCCTGACGGACTTCTACCGGCCGCGCTGGGAAATGTTCCTGTCGGCTCTTTCCCGCGCGCTGGACACGGGCGTCGCGTTCGACACGAGTGCTTATCGGCGCGACATCGTCGCTCTGGAAGAGGCCTGGGTGCGGCAGGACCGGAGCTTTCCCACCGCACCCCGCGGCGACAGCGTTGCGGTCTGCCGGCGGCTGCTGCGAGCCTATGGCTCCCGCGTCCGTCGGCCCGAGGCGTCCAGCCTGACGACCGGCAAACCGGCGACCTGTTCGCACGCCCTGCCCGGACATCCCCCGGAGCTGGCCAACGACGGCTGGTTCGGAGATACCCAGCGTTTCTGGTCGACCGATGTGACCGCCGATCCCGAGGCGTGGTGGCAGGTGGATCTGGAGAAGCCGACGACCGTGGGGCGCGTGGTACTGGTGTTCTATTTCGGAGACCGGCGGACATACGGCTATACGGTCGAGACCTCGCGCGACGGGCAGTCGTTTGAGCTGGCGTACGATGGGCGCGACAACGAGGAGCGGGCGACGATCGCGGGCGCCGACTGCCGCTTTGCCCCGCGCAAGGCGCGCTACCTGCGCGTCACCCTGCCGCGCAATTCGGCCAACACGGGGCGGCACTTGGTGGAAGTGATGGCGTATCCGGAGTAAGGCGGGAAGTCGCACCGGCGGCGGGAAGCCGCCGGGACCGGCGACCGGGTGGCGCCGCTGCGTCAGCTTCAGGAGCGACCGAAGCGGGCGCGTTCGTGGATGACGAGGACTTCGGGCTGCTCCAAGAGGTTGCCCGACAAGTCGGCGCCGGCGGCCAGCTCCAAGCGCCGTCGCGCGCGGATGTCGCCCGAGACCCGGCCATTTACGACCACGTCCACGGCGGACAGGTGGCCGGTGATGCGGGCGGGGGGTTCCACCACGATGGCATCGGCGGAAGTCGCGTCACCGACCAGCACGCCGGCGATGTGAATGGGGCCGCGGGAGACGAGCGTGCCCTCCATGCGCACATCGTCGGCGACGCGAGTGGAGGGGGCGCCGCGGCGGCTCGCCTCCAGCTCGTCGTCGCCATGCTCCAATTGCTCCAGGAGCGCGCGCTCTTCCGGCGTGAGTTCGTCGCCCGGGGACGGGAAAACCTCTCGGTGCATGGGGCCATGCTGGGGGCGGCGGACGGGCTTGTCAACCGGCATCACGCGGGCGGACGGCGGGAGGTCGAAAAAAAACCTGATGGGGCGAAGAATTCGCTTGCGCAAAGGGATGAAGTGTGCTTAGGTTGCGGGCCTTCTGGGACAGGATGCAACCTGCGGCAGCGCCTTGAGTTGGGCACGCCCGGTCGCGACCGGGCGGACGATTTCCGACAAAAAAGGGGTTGACAGAAGGACGAGAAAGCGTATGCTTGTTGTTCGCCTCGCCAAGGGCGGCGAGGGGGAGGAGGGGCGGAACGGTCCGCGGCCTCCCGGCTCTTTGACAATCCGGTGCAAGAATCCGAATCGAGAAGATTGGAACGCGACAGGCAAAGCGGGCCTTCGGGCTCGCGCGTATGAATGTCGTGGGATAATGCTCTCGAAGAGAACTTCAAGCTAGTAAGGGCGTACGACGGATGCCTTGGCACAGACAGGCGAAGAAGGACGTGGCAAGCTGCGAAAAGCTCCGGGGAGCCGCAAACGGGCTTTGATCCGGAGATTTCCGAATGGGGCAACCCTCCCAGGGTCATGACTGGGAATCCCGCGCTGAACACATAGGCGCGGAGAAGCGAAACCGGGGGAACTGAAACATCTAAGTACCTCGAGGAAAAGAAAAGGCATCTTATTCCCCAGTAGCGGTGAGCGAAAAGGAAGCCTAAACCAGCCTTATGCAAGCGGATCGGCGTTGTAAGGGTGGGGTTGTGGGGCCCCGCAGGACGGGCGATTCACCGTCCGGGGAGTTAACAAGTCGGTGGTTAGGAGAAGCGTTCTGGAGAAAGTTCCCACCAGGGGTGACAGTCCGTATCCGAAAACCAACCGGCCTCCCGTGGGAGTCCCCAAGTACCGCCAGACACGTGGGAACCTGGTGGGAATCCGGGAAGTCCACTTCCCAAGGCTAAATACTCGTCTGTGACCGATAGTGAACCAGTACCGTGAGGGAAAGGTGAAAAGCACCCCAAAGGGCGGTGAAATAGTCTCCTGAAATCGTACGCCTACAGCTTCGCAGAAAGGGAGGTTTCCGTCTTTCGGGACGGAACGCCTGATCGCATGCCTTTTGCATAATGAACCGGCGAGTTACGTTGCAGGGCGAGGTTAAGGAACAGGAGTTCCGAAGCCGCAGCGAAAGCGAGTCTGAACGGGGCGTTTAGTCCTGTGACGTAGACCCGAAACTGTAGCGATCTATCCATGGCCAGGGTAAAGGCGAGGTAACACTCGCTGGCGGCCCGAACCGGTGTCGGTTGAAAACGGCTCGGATGCTTCCCGTGGATAGGAGCGAAAGACTAAACAAGCTCAGAGATAAGCTGGTTCTCCCGAAATTGCTTTAGGGCGAGCCTCTGGTCAATGTCTGGAGGAGGTAGAGCACTGAATGGACTAGGGGCACAAAGCCTACCGAACCCAATTAAACTCGAATGCCTCGCAGATGTATCAGGGAGTGAGACAGTGGGGGATAACTTTCATTGTCAAAAGGGAAACAGCCCAGACCGTCGGCTAAGGTCCCCAAGTGGACGCTAAGTGGAAAAGGTGGTTGGGACAGCTAGACAGCCAGGATGTTGGCTTAGAAGCAGCCATTCATTTAAAGAGTGCGTAATAGCTCACTGGTCAATTGTTCCAGCGCCGACAATGTAACGAAACCAAGCGTCCCGCCAGAAACCGCGGGATCCGCCTTCGGGTGGATCGGTAGGGGAGCGTTCCGCGCGGAGTGAAGGTCGACCGTGAGGACGGCTGGACCACGCGGAAGTGATTATGCCGGTATTAGTAACGAAAAGTACCAGCATGTAGTACACGCCGAAAATCTCAGGTTTCCTGGGTAAAGTTATTCTTCCCAGGGTGAGTCGGTCCCTAAGCCGAGGCCGAGAGGCGTAGGTGATGGGAAACAGGTTAATATTCCTGTACCACCTTAGCGCGTTCGAGCGATGGGGGGACGCAGGAGGGTAGGCCAGCCTGGTATTGGTATCCAGGTTTAAGCCGGTAGGAGGACCCCTTAGACAAATCCGGGGGTCATCAACTCCGGAGAGGCGAATAGAGGCCGTAAGGCCGGAACTGGATGATCCACACCGCCGAGAAAAGCCCTAGCAAGCGCACGGGTGACCGTACCGCAAACCGACACAGGTAGATGAGGAGAGAATCCTAAGGCGCTCGAGAGAACACTCGTTGAAGGCTCCGGCAATCTCGCCCCGTAACTCCGGAAGAAGGGCGCCCGGACGGGTGAAGGGACTCGCTCCCTCAGCCTGCCCGAGCCGCAGCAGAAAAGGCGCAGGCGACTGTTTAGCAAAAACACAGGGCTCTGCAAAGTCGCAAGACGACGTATAGGGCCTGACACCTGCCCGGTGCCGGAAGGTTAAGAGGTGGGGTTAGTCGCAAGACGAAGCTCTAAATCGAAGCC
>JABTUV010000001.1:0-1010000 GCA_015075175.1 bacterium | reverse complement strand
CGTGGCGCGCGCCCGCCTTTCGCAGCTCGTGGGGCGCCGTGAAGTCGGCGCGGGCGGCGTAGTCGGGACGGGCGGTGGGGATGAGCACGATCCTGGCATCCGGGCCGCCGGCCAGCGCCAGGAACCGCGCGAAGTCCGAAACGTGGTAAACGCCGCCGCAGATCATGAGCGTACCGCGCGGCGGACCCAGCGTCTCCCATCGCGCGGTGAGGTCCAGCCAACCGGGCATCGGTTCCTGTTGGCCGCAAGCCGGCCGCGCGCCGAGTCCCACAACCGCCGTAAGAACTCCCATCAGCACGGCGCTTCGCTGCAACATGATCAGCCTCCAGTCTCCGGATGCCGCATGATAACCACGTTCCGTCCCGATGCAACGCCCATGCGGCCCAGGACTTTTCATTCCAGGGGGGATGCGCTACGGTGGTGGCCGGCAACGTCCGTTCCCGGAGGGTTCGCCATGCACCGTCTCGCCGCCCGCGCAATTGTGATCGGACTCTCGGCCGCCGCGTGCCTCGCTCCCGCCCGCGCGCAAACCCGCGACCTGGGCTGGTTTCTCCACAACCTTCACTCGCTGGAAGACCTGCCCGCGCTGGAAGACTCCCACACCTCCATGGAAAGCACCTGGGATCGCAGCGGCGGGAACCGCGACGGCCATGACTACAAGCGCCTTGCGGGCGACCGGAACATCCTCCTCGACGTGGACGGACCCGGGTGCCTGCATCGCGTCTTTACCGGCGTGGTGGGAGCGGCGCTGGAGGGCACGAGCATCCGTTTCTTCTTTGACGGCGAGACCGCTCCGCGGCTGGACATGCCCGCCAACCGCTTCTTTGATCCCGTGGATGGGCCGTTTCCCTGGCCGCTGGCGTTCAACGGGCGCGGGCCCTCGCGCGGCATCACCTATCCCGGCGTGCTCTTTCCCATCCCGTTTGAGAAGCACTTGCGCGTGGAATTGGTCCATCCCGACGCCGAGACGTTGCGGGATGAAAAGAGGCCTGACGTGCCGTGGGGCAATTACTGGCAGTTGACTTACACTCGCTATCCGGCGGGGACGCCGGTCCAGACGCTGCGCTGGCCGCTGTCCGACGAGGAGACAGACCAGGTGGGCCAGGTCTGTACGGCATGGCGGCGCGCCGTGGGCGGCGCGCCGGAAGTGGAAAAATGGACGCGCGCGCAGTCGATGCGCCTGGCCAGGGGGGAGAGCGCCGAGATCAGGTTTTCCGGCTCGGGCGTGATCCGCCAGTTGCGGCTGGCCGCGCATCCCGCAACGCGGGACCGTCTGTTGGCCTTGCGCCTGAAGATGTACTGGGACGGCGAGACTTCGCCCAGCGTGGACGTCCCCGCCGGGCGCTTCTTCGGCCACGGCGATTACGGCCACGATCTGCGCAGCCTGTTCTCGAGCCTTCTGGTGGGAGTTGAACATGACGAGGCGTGGTGCGCGCTGCCTATGCCTTTCGCCCGGGGCGCGCGCATCGTGCTGGAATACCAGGGCGCCGGCGAGCTGAGCGTGGTCGTGAAGGCGCAGACGGAGAAGCGCCGCAGCCTGCCCGATAACTGGGGCCGCCTGGCGGCGACGTACCGGACCCAACGCATCGGCTCTCCGGACAATCCCACGTTCGGCCCCAAGAACGTGCCCGGCCACGTGCTCCTGGACGTAACCGGCCGCGGCAAGTACGTCGGCAACTTCCTCTTCATCGACTGGCCGTCGGAAATCTGGTGGGGGGAGGGCGATTGGCTCATTTGGAGCGACGAGGACGCCTGGCCGCCCAGCTATCACGGGACCGGCAGCGAGGAGTATTACAACTCGGGCTGGTGCGTGTTCGACCGGAAGGCGGTCTCGGGCTTTGTGCGCATGAGGCCGGGCCGCGTGGGCGTTTACTCTTTCCACTTGAACGATGCCTTCAACTTCCGGAAGAACATCCGCGTGGTGGAAGAGATGATGCCCTGGAACACGGCGCAATCGCTGATCGAAGAGAAGCATCCGCTCTGGGAAAGCACGGCGTTCTGGTATCGCGCCCGGTGAACCCGCGGGGCTTGCTGCCCGCGGAACGGCAGGCGCTGTCATTTCGACCCATGCTGTCATTTCGACCGATGCTGTCATTTCGACCCATGCTGTCATTTCGACCGATGCTGTCATTTCGACCGAAGGGAGAAATCTTTTGTCTCGCAGCCGACCAGCGATTACGGCGGGGTAGATTTCTCCCTTCGGTCGAAATGACAGCGCGGTGCTCGTGCGCTTTCAACTCACCGCGTCGCCCGGCCGCAATTCACCGCTTGCGGGCCGGTCGCCGCCGCGTGTACACTTGCCGTGAAACTCACGTGCGCCGAGGTGCGAAATGTCCAAAGGCATCAAACTGGTTCTGATCCTGTTCGTGCTCATGACGACGTCCGTCATGTTCATGGTCGCCGCGCTGCTCTTTTGGCCTGCACAGCCGTCGCGTTCCACCGGCTCCTCCTTCAGCCGCATCGGGACCCGCCTGGGCGTGATGGAACTGCACGGCGTGATCGGCGACGACTACTCCATCTCGGAAGAGAAGGTGAAGCAGATTCTCGACCACTTCGGCAAGTCGGGATCGGTGAAGGGGCTGGTGCTGCACATCTCCAGCCCGGGCGGAGGCGTCGTCGCCTCCGAGCATCTGTACTATCGCCTGCGCGCCTGGAAGGCGAAGTACCGCAAGCCGGTGGTGGCTTATCTGGACGACGTGGGAGCCTCGGGCGCCTACTTCGTGGCCTGCGCCGCGGATGAAATCCTGGCCAGCAGCAGTTGCCTGACCGGCAGCATCGGCGTGGTCATCGCCATCCAGAACTACGAGCATCTTTTCAACAACATCGGCATCCATACCTATTGGATCAAGGCGGGCCGGCACAAGACGGCGGGCGGGGAGTATCCCATGAGCGAGGAAGACCGCGCCATGCTGCAGTCGACCGTGGACGACGTGTACGAGCAGTTCCTAAGCATCGTCAAGGAGGGACGGGGGGACAAGCTGGCGGCGTTTTATGTCGACCAGCCGAACTTCCATCTGGACGTGAAAGTAAAGGAGCTGGCTGAAGGGCGCATCTACACCGGGCGGCAGGCGATGGGGCTGGGACTGGTCGACGGGTTGGGCGACCTGGAGGACGCGATCCGTCGCGCGGCGGCGCGCGCCGGAGTGGGCGATGATACGCCCGTGGACGAGCGCGAGACGCGGCGCCCGGCCCGGCTTTCTCTTCATGCGCCTGCCCGACCTGTCCGGCTGGCTGCCGGTGCGAGAGCCGCTCCTGCAATACCGGCTGCGCGTGCCGTAAGGTCGTGAACCGAGTCAACGTCACAAAGGACTGACCTCATGCTCATATGTCCGGCCTGCGGTTCCTCCCTGGAACCGGCGAGAGAGGCGGGGGTGGAACTCCTGGCCTGCGGGCGTTGTCCGCGGCTCTGGTTGGAACGGAACCGGCTGCCGGACCTTCTCGCGGATGTGCGGCGCACCATTTCGCCCAACGACCTGGCCGCCCTGCGCCGGGTTTGCCAGCAACGCAAGAAAAGCGCCGTGGCCGAGGCGGAACTCTTCGGCTCGGTGGAATACTTCCCCTGCCCCCAGTGCGCCCGACCCATGCAGCGCAAATCGTTTGCCCGCGTCAGCTACGTGGTCGTACACGTTTGCCCGGAACACGGCCTGCTCCTGACCGCCGAGACCCTGGGTCAGGTGCGCGACTTCCTGGCCCGCGGCGGCGAACTCCTGGTCTGGGAGCGCCTCTACGCCGACTTGGCGGAAAAACTGCGCCAGGTGGTCGCCGACAACCCCCGCGGCAGAAAAGGCGCCGACGTCTTCCCCGACCATCCGGTCAATCTGGAAATCCGGGCGCTCTTGGCGCTGGAGGAAGCGTTTCCGCCCGAGTCGAGTGCGCTGTCGTAGCCACGCCGGCCCAAAATAAACTTGACTTGCGGCAAGTGCTGCGATGAAATGAAAGGGAAACGCGCACCGAAGCTCTCATCCCCCGTCATCGCCAAGCCTCGGGGCCTGACCATCCCCGGCGCGCGCGATTTCGCCCAGGTCAGAACGCCGGATCGGCAGTCATGAACGTTTGCATGGTCGCATACACGTTTTACGAGACGGACAACCGCGTCCGGCGCTACGCGGAGGAACTGGCGCGCCTTGGCCACCACGTGGACATGTTCGCCCTGCGCAAGAAGGGCGTGCCCGCCCACGCCGTCATCAACGGCGTCCGCTTGCACCGAGTGCAATACCGGCAGTACAACGAGCGGGGCGCCTTCAGCTACCTGTACCGCACGCTGGCCTTTATGCTGCGCGTGTCGGTCCTCTTGGTCGGTTATCATTGGAAGTATCGCTATCGGGTGCTGCACATTCACAACGTGCCCGACTTTCACGTGTTCATCGGGCTGGCGCCGCGGCTCATGGGCGCGCGGGTGATCCTGGACATTCACGACATCCTGCCCGAGTTCTTCTGCGAGAAGTTTCAGCAGGGACCGCACAGTCTCCTGGCGCGCCTGTTGCGCCTGACGGAGCGGCTCGGTGCGATTCGCTGACCACGTGATCGTGGCCAATGATCTATGGCGCGAGAAAGGCTGATCGAGCGCGACCGCATCCCCCCGGAACGTTGCACCACCCTGCTCAACTATCCCGATCCAAAGCATTTTCAGACGCCGGCGGAACCCAGCGCCAACGGGCGCGTGACCATGATCTATCCGGGAACCGTCTCCCTACCTGCACGGGCTGGACATCGCCATCCGCGCCGTGGCCAGAGCACGGAGAGATTCCCGATATCGAGGCGCACATCTACGCCAACTACGGCAACGTCGATTACTACCAGTCGCTCTTGGGTTGCGCGGGCGGCTGGGGTTGGATTCGTGCGTTCACTTTCACGATCCGGTTCCCATGGAGGAACCTGGGGGTGTTCGCGGCCACCCTGGGAATCGTGCCCAAGCGGGGAGGGAGCTTCTCCGGCGAGGCCTTCAGTACCAAGATTCTGGAGTTCATGGCGGCGGGCCTGCCCATTGTCGCCTCTCGCACCAAGGTCGATGAATATTACTTCACCGACGACATGATCAAACTCTTCGGAGCCGGAGAACAGCGCGGACATGGCGCGCGCTGCATCGTCCGTCTGGCCCGCGACGGAGCTCGCATGAGGTCGCAAGTGGAGCATTGTCGCAGGTTCATCGCCGAGAACACCTGGGACCGGAAAAAGGCCCGCTACGTCGAGATCGTCAACAACCTGGCCTCGTAGTTGCGCGGCGTGCTGCGCTTGTATGGAATGCGGCTGCTTGCCGCCGCTTTTGAGTGCGGCTACTCGCCGCCGCATGGTAGGTAGAACCACCCTTACGCCCCATCCTCCACCTCGGGCAGGAATGCCCGAGCCACGCCAGGATGCGCGACAACGACTTGTTGCATATTGTAATACTTTGATGTCAATTACTGCCCACACGACCCGCCCAATTATCGCCGTACGGCAGTCTCAATCGGTTGCATCGCACTCTGGCTAATCTCATCTAACGTCAATGTATCACGCTTCTTATAATGACACGTGACATGTATGTATCATTTATTGGCAAACATGTTGCTATTCCTTTGCATTGCCATGATGAATCTGTTTGCTTTTATACGATATAATTCGTTTTTAAAACGATTAATTGCTACTATATTGGCCGTTCTGGGTGCTTATGCAAATTCTTTCGTTGCAATTGCCGCCGTGGCACCGACCCTGACCCCGGAATTCGCATGGAGCCCCTTTCGCAATGACCTGTATCCCGTCGGTCAGGCGGGATACCAACTGCGCGTGTATGACGGCCTCAACCTCGTTTACAACACGGGCTTCGTAGCCGATCCAGCCGGTAACCTGCACCGGTATACGCCGGGAGCTTATACCGGTTCGGACGGCGTGAGCGGCGACGTACGGATCAGTCAGGCGCTGACGTGGAACCGCGCGTACCGCTGCCAAGTGCGGTATCGAGACAACAACGGCCGCTGGACGGACTGGAGCGAAGACGCGCCCGGCTCGCGGGTGGATTTTTTTACCGCGTCTCCAGGTACGGCGCTCGTCCAAGTCGGCGACGCCGTCGCCGAGGCCCAAGAGGATTTCCTGATCCCCATCCAGATTCAACTGCCGGCGGTTTGGCCGCTGGACAGCTTCGCCTTCGACCTGGTGTTTGACGGCGGACTGATGGAGTACGCCGCCTGCCGGACGGAGGGGACGCTGTCGGCCGGCTGGAACGTGACGGGCACGCAAGTCTCTGCTAACGTGTTGCGCGTCCTGGGCGCCCCCGGTTCGGGCGGACCCATCGCGCAATCCGGGACGCTGCTCAACGTGAGCTTCTATAGCCGGGGTGGAGCCTGGCAGAGCGCGGCGCCCAGCCTGGCCAACGCCGCCGCGGGCCTGGCGGGATACCCGACCGCCGCGGGCGCGGTGCAATGGTACCAGCTGGGCGACCCGACGCGCGACCATCGCGTCACGCCGGGCGACGCGCAATGCGCCTTCGCCCACTACCTGGGCGCCTCGACTTTGGGCGAATTGGAGCGGCGGGCCGCCGACGTGGACCGCGACGGATCGGTCACGCCGGGCGATGCGCACGACATCTTCGGCATGTATCTCTCGCCGGCGCAGAAGACGGGCATTCCCTCGGGGGAGGGCGCGCCGGCGGCGCGCCGCGGCGCGGCCCGCGCCCTGGCGCTCGCGGTGCACGAAGCCCGCGCCGGCGACGCCGTTACGCTGCCTGTCAACGTCCGTGGCGCGGAGCACCTGGTTGCTTACGGCCTGGACGTGCGCTTCGATCCCTCGCGCCTCAACTTCGAGGAAGCCTCCCGGCAAGACACCGCCTGTCGCAACTGGAGCCTTCTCTCCGCGCGATTGGTGGAACCCGGACGCCTGCGCGTGGGCGCGAGCGCGGGCACGGCGGAGCCTTTCTCCGGCGACGGCGCGCTGGTTCTCCTGCGCTTTTCGGTCGCGTCCGGCGCTCCGACCGGTCCGGCGGCCCTCTGGGTCGAGAATCTCGCCGACGGCCTCGCGCGCAGTTCCGCGAGTCCCGGCGCCGTCGAAGTTCTGCCCGACCGGCAGCCGGTTGCACCACCGGTGGGCGTCAACGCCGCGCATATCGGGTTCTTCGTCCTGGACGATTTCGGCGCAGTGCACGCCGGCGGCGCGGCCCGCAACGTGGTGCTGTCGGGCGGGCCGTACTTCGGCTGGAACATCGCCCGCGCCATGCAACCGGTCGCCGGTCCGGCGGCGCAGAACGAGGCGCGGCTGGGGATAGCGGTCCTGGACGGCTTCGGCGCGCTCCACACCTACAGCGCGCGGCGGCCCTCGCAATCGTTCTACTTTTATCCCGAGCCGGGCGACCGCGCCGTCGATCTGGAGCTTTGCCATGTCGCGTCGGAGGAGGAGGGCGAGTATGGCTTTTTCGTGCTGGATCGCAACGGCGGCCTGTGGGCGGGCGGTTCGGCGGACCCCGCGGTAGCTGAAGCCGCCTCGATTACGCCGCCCTTGAACGGCGTGACGCAATACGCCGTCGACCTGGTGCTAACCGACGATAGCGGCGCCGGCGGCTGGATTCTGGACAACATGGGCGGAGTGCACGCCTTCGGCGGCGCGCCGGCGGTCGCCTTCGCCTTGGGAACGCAAAACAACTGGAAGCGGCTGGTGCGCGCCGGCGAAGCGTTCGCGCGCGTGGACGCCTTCGGGCGCGTCGAGTGGAGCGGGCGGGCCGCACCGGACTGGACGCTGCCGCTCGTGGATGGGGGGCTACTGGCTGACGTGGAAGTCGCCGATGGGCCTGGGTTGGTGGCGCTGGACCGCTTCGGGGCCTTGTATGCCTCCCAACCGGCGGCGTTGCCGGCAGGAGAGGCGCGGCCACCCTACTTTGGCTTTGAAGCGGCCCGCGACCTGGAGCTGGCCGTCCTGCCGGAGCCTGAAACGGCCGGTTTCGATCCCGCGTCGTTGGCGCCGGCGCCTCGCAGCTACCGTCCGCTCGACTACGCCTACAGCCTGGCCACGGGCATGGAGATGCAGCGGCTGGACGCGGCGCTGGCGGGCGCGCGGACGCTGCCGGTCGATCTGGACCGATTCGTCGCGGAGAAGTTCGGAGCCAAGGCCGCCGGTCTCGCCCGCGACAGTTGGGACCAGCCCTATCGACTCCTGCCGGCCGGCGAGGGTTACTATCTGGTCAGCTCCGGCCCGGATCGCAAACCCGGCACGAGCGACGACCTCTGGATCGACCATGCCGAATAGGGCCGGAGTACAGGCTTCAGCCTGCCGCGTTTCAGACTAAAGTCTGTACTCCGCAAAGTTCGGAACTCCAGCGGGGCAAAGGCGCAGGCGGCGTGGTATAATCAGATTATGCGCAGTTGCGTGCGTCAAGATTTCTCGCTTCGCTCGAAATGACAGCGGGCTTCGCTCGAAATGACAGTGGGCTTCGCTCGAAATGACAGTGGGCTGCGCTCGCAGTGAGCGTGGGGTGCGGAGGATGGAAGCGTGAAAGCCGGACCGACAATGCGGACCATCCAGCGATGGATGGCCGTACTGGCGATGCTTGCCGTGTGGATCGGCGGCGCGGACGCGGCGACGTACTACGTCGACTCGGTCGCCGGCAATGACAACAACGCCGGCACGTCGATTTCCGCGCCGTGGAAGAACCTGACCAAGATCGGCAGCCGCAGCTACCAGCCCGGCGACAAGATTCTCTTGAAACGCGGCAGCCTGTGGCGGCAGACGTTGACCGTGCCTTCCAGCGGCTCGACGGCCGTTCCCATCGTGATCGAGGCCTACGGTTCCGGCCCGCGGCCCAACCTCCGCGGCGCCAATCTCCTGTCCGGATTCACCCAACACAGCGGCAATATCTGGAAGCTGAGCCTGGCCAGTTCGCCGACGCAAGTCTTCTTCAACGAGGTTCGCGGCGCCAAGCAGACGACCCTCTCCAGCGTCAACGCAGCGCGCAAGTGGTACTGGTCCGGCGGCATTCTCTACGTCTACAGCGCGGGCAGTCCGGCCACGGTCTACACCGCGCCCGGCATCGAGGCGACCGCCCGCGACCACGCCGTGAACTTCAATTCCAAGAGCAACGTGATCGTGCGCGGCCTGCAACTGGAGAAGACGCGCGGCAACGTGGTCTTCATGAGCAACACCATCGCCAACTGCACGCTGGAGGACTGCATCCTCCTGCAGGGGCCGCCCGATCCCAGCGCCGACAACGCCGCGGTCCTCCTCTCCTCCAACTCGGTGGCCTGCGAAGTCAAGGATTGCGATCGGCGGGAACACCGGCTCGGGCAACGAGACCGCCGACCAGGGCTGGGCCGCCTTCAACGGGATTCAGATCAAGGGCCGCGACCATCGCGTGTACGGCAACTTCGTTTATCACAACGCGATCGAGAACGAGAACGCTTACGGCTTCAACACTTCGGGAATCCGGCTGGCGATCACGGCGGGCAAGGCGGAAATCTTTAATAACGTCGTGTACCACACCGGCGGCAGCGGCATCTACACCGACGCGGAGACGCGCGCGGGAGACCAGATTCACATCTACGGCAACACGGTTTCGTACTGCGGGCAGGCCGGGGTAGCCGCCTACAAGACGCGCGGGGCGGACGGCGTGGGGGGCGTCGGCTACGTGTATCGCAACGAGATCAGCTACTGCGATCGGCTGGCGGGACAGACCGGCGGAGCCGGCAACGCGGCCTGCGGCATCCACTTCAACGATCAGGCGGAAAGCGGCGTGGATCCCGCCCGGCCTTTTATCAAGTGGTACTGCTACGAGAACCACGTGCACCACTGCCAGGCCCCCGCCAGCCCCAGGAACGAAGACTCCGGCGGGATCGCCCTCGACTTCAACGCCAACCGCGTCGAGGTGTTTCGCAATCTCATCCACGACAACTGGGGCAAGGGGGTCTACATCTACAACGCCGACCGCTGCAACGTCTACGGCAACATCCTCTACGCAAACGACTCCGGCATCACCGTCTCCGCCCTTTCAACCGGCGGCGAGACGGCCCACGACAACCAGATCTACAACAACACGCTGTACATGAACTACAACGGGGACGATTATGGTCCGGGTTACGACTGCGAGATACTCTTCGGCATGAACAGCCACCGGGTGTCCATCAAAAACAACATCCTGTACGCGCATCCCGGCGGCTACGCCTATTATCTCTTTCCAGGCTCGTCGGGACTGGCAGTCGACCGGAATTGCGTGTATAAAGACAGCGGAGCGCCGTGTTATTCCAGCACGCAGGGTGGGCGGACGTGGCTGCAATGGCAGGCGCTGGGGTTCGACTTGTCCGGGATCAACGTGGCGCCGGGATTCGTGAACGCGGCGGCGCGGGATTTCCGGCTGGCGCCCAGCTCGCCCTGCATCGACAACGGCACGGCGCTGCCTTCGCCCTTCGATACGGCTTTCAGTACCAACCAGGCGCCCTTCCCCTATCCCACGGTCGGACAGGGAACCGCCGGCGCGGGCTGGGAGATGGGTGCTTTTACATTTATTGACGGCGCGACACTTAACGGGGTCGAATGGATTATTCCGACCGGCCGTTAATGTTGCTTGACGCCGGTACGGGCGTGTGACAACATAGGTTTTTACGGCCGTCGGATGCCCGGAAGATGATGCCTTTTCCTCGCGTGAACAAGTCAATCCGGCGGAGAACGGCGAACACCAGCATGAGCGTCAGTAAGATTCACGTGGTCGGACGCGCGCGGAACTACACCGAAGAGGTGCGCGCCTTCGTGGTCGAGAACTTCCTTTTCGGCGACGGCGCCGCCTTGGACGACGACGCCTCGTTTCTGGGCACGTCGGTCGTGGATTCCACCGGTATTCTCGAGCTGGTCAAGTTCCTGGAGGACAGCTACGGCATCTCGGTCGAGGACGACGAACTCGTGCCCGAGAACCTGGACAGCGTCAACCGCATCGGAGTCTACCTGGAGCGCAAGCTGTCGCCTCGCCGCCGTGCGTGAACCCGGCTGTCGCCGCACTCCCTTTCTCCCACCCTTTTTTCTTGCCGCACGGGGTTTTCAGCGTTCATATACCAGAGTGAGGCCGTTCCCCCTTCAAGAAGGGGAGTTAGGGGGATTCTGTGCGCGGGCAGGGGCAAGATTAAGAGCACGATGGGGCCGCTGTCATTTCGACCGCAGGGAGAAATCTTTCCCTCCACTTCCGGCGCGGCCCTGCGAATATCGCAGGATTTCTCCCTTCGGTCGAAATGACAGGGGTGCACGAGCGCGATTGAGATAACGATTGGGAGTGCCACCTAGGCAGGCAGTATGTGTGGAATCGCCGGCATCCTGAATCTCTCCCAGCCGATCCCCCTGGACCCGGCGGCGCTGCTCCGCATGATCGGCGCCCTGCGGCATCGCGGGCCGGATGAAGCCGGCGTCTTCCTGGACGACCGGGTAGGGCTGGCCAACGCCCGCCTCTCCATCGTGGACCTGGCCTCGGGCACGCAACCCATCCACAACGAAGACGAGACGCTCTGGATCGTCTACAACGGCGAGGTCTTCAACCATCCCGAGCTGCGCGAGGAATTGCTGTCCCGCAACCACTCTTTCTACACGAGCAGCGATACGGAAGTCATCCTGCATCTCTACGAAGAGCAAGGCCCGGACTGCCTTCGGCCAATGAACGGGCAGTGGGCGCTGGCCATCTGGGACGCGCGGCGGCGGAGCCTGTTTCTGGCGCGCGACCGCATGGGCATCCGCCCGCTGTACTACACGGTTTCCGGCTCGCGGCTGTATTTCGGTTCGGAAGTCAAGGCCATCCTGGCCTCGGGCGAGGTGGAGGCGCGCCTGGACGCCGGCGCGCTGGGACAGGTCTTCACCTACTGGTCTACGCTGCCCGGACGCACGCTTTTTTCCGGCGTGTCCGAGCTGCCGGCGGGACATTGGTTGCGCGTGGTCGATGGACGCATCGAGACTCAGTGCTACTGGCGGCCGCTTTTTTCTCCGCCGGAGGAGTGCCGCGGCGCGGACCTGGCGGAGACCGCCGAGGCGGTGCGCGCGCTCATCGACGACGCCATCCGCATCCGCCTGCGCGCCGACGTGCCGGTGGGATGCTACGTCTCCGGCGGGCTGGATTCCTCCGCCGTGGCCACGCTCCTCTGCCGCAACTACAACCACGACGTGCGCACCTTCGGCATCCGCTTCGAGGATCCCGATTTCGACGAGGGGCGGTTTCAGCGGCTCGTGGTGGACTTTCTTTCCGTGCAGCACACGGAAGTGGAGGCGACCAACGGGCGCATCGGCGAAAGCCTGCCCGAGGCCGTCTGGCACGGCGAAACGCCGCTTTTGCGGACCGCGCCGGTTCCGCTTTTTCTGCTCTCGCAGGTAGTGCGCGAGCACGGCTTCAAGGTCGTCCTGGCTGGGGAAGGCGGAGACGAGGTTTTTGCGGGCTACAACATCTTCCGCGAGGCGCTGATCCGGCGCGCCTGGGCCGAGGCGCCCGACGGCGCCCATCGCGCCCAGCACGTCGAGACCCTGTATCCCTACATTTTCAAGCGCGATCCCAAGCTGAAACACCTCCTGGCCTCCTTCTTTTCACGGGGTTTGGAGCGGGCGGACGATCCCTTCTTCTCGCATCTCGTGCGCTGGGGCAATACCGCGCGCCTGCACGCCTTCTTTTCGCCGGAAGTGCGGCGCCGGCTTTCCAGCGACGCGGACGAGCTGGCTGCGCTTCTTCCCGCCGACTTCGACCGCTGGCATCCCCTGGCCAGGGCGCAGTACCTGGAGATGCGCATCTTTCTCTCCAATTATCTCCTCTCCAGCCAAGGGGACCGCATGGCCATGGGCCACTCGGTCGAGGTTCGACTTCCGTTTCTGGATTATCGCCTGATTGAGTTCATGGGGCGCGTGCCGGCGGAGTTAAAGATGCACGACCTGCGCGAAAAGCACCTTTTGAAGGCGACGTTCCGGGGCATCCTCCCCGACGCGGTGTTGGATCGGCCCAAGCAGCCGTACCGGGCGCCGATCAAGAACTGCCTGCTCCTGCCGAAATTGGATTACGTAGGCGAGATGCTGTCGCCGCGGGCGCTGGCGGAGAGCGGGCTGTTCGACGCGGACAAGGTGGGCCGGCTGGTGCGAAAGCTGCGGGTCGCTCCCGCCGGCAGCGAGGTAGACAACATGGCGCTGGTAGGTATCGTGACGGCGCAACTGTTCTTCCGGCGGTTCTTTGTCGATTCACCCGCGCGGACGGCGGCGCCGGTGCAGCCGGACCTGTTGGTGGATCGGCGCGCCGCCGGCCAACGCGCGACGCGGCCATCGTGAGCGGCCCGCGCCGGTCGGCATGGCCGCTCTGGGCGATGCTGGCGCTGGTCGCGCCGTCGGCGGCGGCGTTGCAGTTGACCATCTCCGACGGGAGCGGGCAAGCGGGAATGGTCGTCGAAGTCGCCGCCTCGGTCGAGGACGCCCTGGGCATCTCCGCTTACGGCTTCGACCTCGCCTTTGATGCGACGCGGCTGGCTTTCGTCGATTCCAGCGCGGCCGGCACGCTCTCGGAGTCCTGGGACATGGCCGGCGCGTCCGTGGTGGAGGCAGGACGGCTGCGGGTGGGCGCTTTCGCCGGCGCAGGCAGTCCCATCGAGGGCAATGGCGACCTGATCCGCCTGACGTTTCAGATTCTGCCCGGAACACCGCCGGGAAGCATCCCACTGACGCCGGAGAATCCCACCGACGGGTTGGAGGATGCGGTCCTGGTCGCGGGGATCGTGCTCGTCGTCAGTGCACCCACGCCCACGCCGACGTTTACAGCGACCTCCACGCCCACGCCCACACCTACCGCAACCGAAACCCCACGCCCACGGGAACCGCTACGTTTACCAACACGCCGACGCCGACGGAAACGTTCACTCCCACGTTTACGGCGACGCCTACAGGCACGCGCTCGCCCACGGCCACGCCGACTCACACCGGCACGCCGACCGCGACGGATACGCCGACTCTTTCTCCGACGCCCACGGCCACGTACACGGGGACGCCGACCTCCACCCCCACGGCCACGCCGACCCTTACCCATACGAGCACGGCGACCCCGACGGGCACGGCCACCTCTACCTGGACCGGGACTCCTACGCCTACCCCCACTTGGACCGCGACCGCCACGGCCTCCAACACGTTCACGTTCACGCCAACGGGCACGAATACGTTCACGAATACTCCCACCGCCACGCCCACGCCGACTCGGTCCCCGACGTGGACGCCGACCTGGAGCTACACGGCCACGCCCACTCCCACCGCCACGTGGACGGGTACGCCCACCTGGACGGCCAGCCCCTCGCCGACTTGGACCTGGACCGCTACCTTCACGTCGACGTTGACTCATACGGCCACGTGGACCGGCACTCCCACGAGCACCCCCACGCGCACGCACACCGCGACCGCGACGCCCACGGAAGGCACGCGCACCCCGACGGCCACGGCCACGCGCACGCCCTCACCCACGCCGACCGCGACGCCTCCGACTTTTTACGACGCGCGCTGGCTGCTCCGCATGGCCATCCAGTGGCGCGAGACTTCCGGCATCCAGGACTTTGACCTTTTCCCCGACGGCGTGCTGGACGAGCGCGATCTCATGGCCCTGGGGGCCATCTGGCGCAGGGTCGTCGTGTTTACGGCCACGCCGACGCCCACGCCGCGACCCACGGAAACCGTCATCGCCCTGGGCGGCGGCGCCGTCATGGCCTTCCGGCTCGTCCCCGCCGGCAGCTTCATTATGGGTTCGTCCGAACACGCGAGTGAACAGCCCGTCCACCCCGTCTCCATCGCGCGCGCGTTCTACCTGGGCAAGTTCGAGGTCACGCAGTCGCAGTGGCTGGCGGTGATGCACGCCTGGCCGGAGAGTCCGCCCACCGGCAGCTTCGGGCAGGGGCCGAACCATCCCGCCTATTCCGTCTCGTGGCAGGACTGCAAGGACTTCGTCGCCGCGTTGAACGGCCGGGGCCTGGGCGTGTTTCGACTGCCGACGGAAGCCGAGTGGGAATACGCCTGCCGCGCCGGCAGCACCACGCGCTTTTATTTCGGCGATGATGGGGGGCAACTGGTGAACTACGCCTGGTATCGCAGCAACAACTTCCCCGCTGGAGCCAAGGAGGTAGGACGCAAGCTGCCCAACGCCTGGGGCCTGCACGACATGCTGGGCAACGTGGTCGAGTGGTGCGAGGATGCCTGGCACGACGATTACGTGGGAGCGCCCGACGACGGCAGCGCATGGTTGCAGGCGGGCGGGACGCTGGCGGTGATGCGCGGCGGAGCATGGTTCGACGACGCCGCTTACTGTCGATCCGCGGCCCGCCAGGGCTTCATGGCCACGGGGCATTATTACTACGTCGGTTTCCGGGTCGTCATGGAGGCGCCGTAAGAATCTTCGCCGATTTCCGCCGACCTCCCTCGCCGCTTGCGACCGTCTATCTTCGCAAATCGGCGCCTGTCCCTCCCCCTCGCGCACCCCAGCAGGGACAGCAGCAACAGGCCGCCATTTCCGAAGAAAGTCATTCCGCTCTCTCGCGAGTCTTCCGCCGGAGAGGGGTGACTGTCCCTCGCGCGCGGCGCGATTACGGGTTCTCCCACCAGGCGAGAATCGCCTGGGCCATCGCTTCGACGGTGAGCGGGTCCCCGTCCAGCGTCCAGTGGGCCGTCTCACGATACAGCGGCTCGCGTGCGGCCAGGACCTCGGTAATCTCTTCCAGGAAAGGCTTGCCGGTCAGCGAGGGTCGATCAGCCTTGTCGGCGATGCGGGCGCGGATGACCCCGGGAGAGGCTTTCAACCAAACGACACGTCCCGTGCGGCGCAACGCCTGCCGGTTGGCCGCTCGCAGGACCACCCCTCCGCCGCAGTCCAGGATGATCCCCGGTTGCGCGCACAATTCCGCGATGATCTCCTCTTCCAGATCGCGAAAACGGTCCCAGCCGTTTGCAGCCACGAAATCAGGAATGCTCATGCCGGCGCGAGCGATCAGTTCCTCATCGCTGCTCCTGACCGGACGCCTCATGCGCTCGGCCAGCACGCGCGCGACCGAGCTCTTGCCGGTTCCACGATAGCCGATCAGGACCAGATTGGGTTGAGGGCCGTTCATTTCCGAAGTCAACCGGCCAGCGCGGCGTCCAGGGCCTCCCGCATGGCCTCCAGCGGGGCGGAGCGGCCGGTGAAAAGCTCGAACTGGATGGCGGCCTGATAGAGGAACATCTCGCGTCCGTAGGCCAGCGGACAGCCGGCGACCTCGGCCTCCTGCATGAGGCGGGTCAAGGCCGGAGTGTAGACGGTGTCAAACACCGCCAGGCCGGGATGGAGCAGATTCCTGGGGACGAGCGTCTCGCCGACCTTGGGCGTCATGCCCACGGGGGTGCACTGGACGAGCACGTCGGCGTCGCGCAGTTCGAGTTCCAGGCTGCCGGGGTCCAGGGGCCGGGAACGCGCGCGGGCAGGAGTCCGGGCGCCCAGCTCGGCGCAGAGCGCCCGCGCCAGCTCGGGTTGGACCGCCTCCAGGAACACCATCTCGCGCAGCGGCCGCTCCAGGGCGAGCGTGAAACCGATGGCGCGCGCCACCCCGCCCGCGCCCAGGAACACGATCTTCCTGCCCGTCACGTCGATGGCGCCGGACTCCAGCGCCCGCAGAGCTCCGTAGCCGTCGCTGCTCGTCCCCCACAACTTTCCGTCCTTCCAGTAAACCGTGTTGACGCTGCCCAGTTTCTCGGCGACCGCGTCCAATCCGTCCAGATGGGGGATGACGGACGTCTTGTGGGGGATGGTCACGGAGAGTCCGGCCAGCGACAGGCCCCTCATGCCGGCGACGGCGGCAGCGACGTCCTCGACCTGAAACGCGACGTAGACGAAGGGCAGGTCCAGCGCCCGGTAGCCGGCGTTGTGGATGGCGGGCGAAAGCGAATGGTAGATCGGGTTGCCGATGACCGCGCATACCCGGGTACGCGCGTCGATCCGGTCAATCATAGTGTTGCCACTCCTCCAGAGGCACGCCGCTGGGGCCTCCCCCCGTGGTCGACAGGCACAACAGGTAGTCCACGTCGAACACGTTGTTGCCGCTCTTGTCCGCCAGCTTGAGGTAAAAACGGCCCGGCCGCCGCACCCGAAAGTAGAGATAGGGATCGCTGAACCAGTGATCGTCGCTCTGGGCAAGGACGGTCTCGCCGTCGTCAGCATAGAGCGTCATGTACAGGTCGGGTTCCTCGACGGCTTCCCAGACGTCGTCGGTAAAGCGGGATTGGGCGCATTCGACGGTAAGGTAGACCATGCAGGGACGGTCGATGTTGAAAGTGAAGTAGTCCACGTCGACACTGTTCTTGATGAAGGAGGCGACGGCCGATCCGTCGCCGATTTCGACGGCATACTGCGGCGTGTCGTTTCCGGGCGGCAGGTCGAACACGTCGGTCGCGCCCTCGACGATTTCGATGTCGGCGTTGAGGAGAGTTTGGCCGGCGGAGAGAGTGACGACTTGTCCGGCGCGCGGATCGGAGGTTCCGTCGCCCAGGCAGCGTGGTGAGAACAGGGGAAAGGGAATGGATGCGTAATAAGTACTCACTTCCCCGCCCGGCTGCAGCAGAGGCCCGCCCGAGAGGAACTGGCTGCGCGTCTTTTCGCAATAGACGGCGTAAACGCCGGGCGGCAGACCCTGGATGCGGTAGCGCCCGTGCCGGCCGGGGTCCTGCCAGGTGCGGCTGATGTCCGCCGCCACCGCCTTGCCTGTGTGGCAGTTGACGGCCAGCACGTTGCCGCCGAAATACGGCTCGACCGTATCGTCCTGTCGGCGGATGCGGACCGTCCCCTCGATGGTCGCCGTTTGCACCGGTTGGGCGGGAGCCGGGTAGAGCGCCGCCATGCCCGCGATGTCGTCCGTGTCCAGCGTCTCTTGTCCCACCCGCGTCAACCACCACATGGTCGCCTCGCGCGCCATGGTGTGGTGCAAGCCCAGCATGTGCCCGATCTCGTGCACCACCACGCCCTTCAGGCTGACCCGATTCCACGACTCCGAGGGACCGTCCAGAAACTGGACGCTGGCGGAATCGTTGATGCGTAGGTCCGCGTCCACGATCTCAAGCACGGTGCTGCCGTTGATCACGCGCACCAGCGCCGTCACGGTCGTGGCGGCCAGATAGCCCTCGCCCAAGTTGTCTACAAATATGACGGAATTCTGCCCATCATAGGCCACATCGGTAGCGTCGGTCGTCCCCGCATAGGCGAACGAAACCGAGAGGTCAGGGCAGGACTGCCAGACCTGAAAAGACTCGTGGATGATCTCCCACTCGCGGGTTCCGGCGATGTCGTCGGTTCCGATCAAGCCCAAGCGGTAGGGCATGGGAAAGGGGGTGCGCCACTTGGCGACGGAGAGGTCGCCGTTACGCAAGTCCCAGAAATGCGCGTAGCCCTCGACGCGTGAGGTTGAGGACAAAACGCAACAAATTAGAATAAAAACGAGCCGTCGCCGTAGTGACACCCCAGTCCCTGTCCTCGCCCCTTTGAATCATACGCCTCTGTCATGGGTTGCACGCAAATCAAGGCATGTCTGAATGATAGTCCAAACTACCGGGATGTCAACTTTGACCGCAGGGCGAATCAGCCATCCAACTCCCTGTCATTTCGACCGAAACCGCCCTGTCAATTCGACCCAAACCGCTCTGTCATTTCGACCGCAGGGAGAAATCTTACCCCGCGAGGAGAGAGAACCATCTATGCGCTGGATTTCTCCCTTCGGTCGAAATGACAGATGGCGGTGGAAATGACAGATGGCGGTCGAAATGACAGATGGCGCTCGAAATGACAGGCCAAACGAATGACAGAACCGAACCGTGGCTAAGAGCTGGCCAGGATATGCAGGCCGGCGGTGAGGCGGCTGCGCAGATCGGAGAGGCTGCGGATGCGTCCCAGTTCCCGCAGGACGCGGGAGGGGCGGAAGTAAAAGCGGCGCATGGCCAGCTTGCGCGCCCGTACGATCTCCTCGGCGGAGAGATATTCGGTCCGCATGGCCCCGCCCTTTTCCTCGTCGTAGGTCGTCCAGTCCTGGTTGAGAATCAGCCCGCGCTCCGCCGCCTGCTCGAAGAGCGTCGTGCCGGGAAAGGGAGTCGCAATATGAAAGAGGGCATAGTCGGGATCGGTGCGAACGGCGAAATCGATGGTGCGACGGATGGTGTCCCAGTTTTCGCCGGGAAGGCCGACGATGAAATAGGCGAAGAAGGTGATGCCGGCCTCTTTGGAGACGCGGATCGCTTCCTCAGCCTGCTGGAGCGTGATGTTCTTGCGGGTACTGGCGAGGATGTCGGGATCGCCGGACTCGATGCCGTAGGAAATGAGTTTGCAGCCGGAGCGGGCCATTTCGGAGAGGAGGTCGCGCTCGACCAGGTCCACGCGGCTGTTGCACATCCAGCGCAGGTCGGGCGCGTCTTTCCTGATGGCGGCGCACAGATCGCGCACCCACTTGCGGTTGACGGTGAAGGTATCGGTCATGAAGACCACGTTGCGGATGCCTGCGTTTCGGCGCAGGGCCAAAATCTCCTCCATGATATGGGGGACGCTGCGGGCGCGGGTAGTCTCGCCCCAGACGGCGCCGGCGCGGCAGAAAGTGCGCCGGCAAGGGACAACCGCGCGTAGGGATGACGGTGGTAAAAGGCTCGCGACCGAAAAACGGCATGACGTAGCGGCGCAGGGGAAGACCGTCCCTTACGGGCAAAGGGAGTTGGTCGAGGTTGTCCACGAGGCGCGGCTCCAGCATGGCTGGGGGAAGCGTCTGTCCGCGCCAGAGGATGCCGTGAATGGCCGGCTCAACCAGTTCATCGCGTTTCGCCCCCGCGTTCATGCGCGCAAGCAGGTCCATCAATGGGACTTCCACTTCGCCGACAAAGACGAAATCGGCCACACTCTGATCGACGCAGGCCTGCGGCATGACGGTGGGATGGTAGCCGATGAGGGCGACCAGGCCCGCGTTTAGCTCTTTGAGTGCGGCGGCGAAGCGGGCGTCGCCGACGAAGGTAGGCGTGGAGGCGTGGAGCAGCGTGAGGTCGGGCTGCCAACTGGAGATGTGCCTGGCGGCCGCGTGAAACGGAACAGCTTCGGCCATGGGGTCGTAAAGCAGGACTTCACAACCGGCGGTCCTACCCACGGCGGCCAAGTGGGCGAGGCCCGTCTGCGGCCAGCGCTCGCCGCCGGCGCTGCGACGCCCGCAGCGGCCCAGCTCCTTCATGAAGACGGAGCCATCGGGAGTCGGTGCATTGACGATGGCCAGCCGAACGGACTTCACGCCACACCTCGGACAATCGTACAGACGGCGCCCGCAAGCGCTCTGTGGTTTTTAGTTTACACGGTTGGCCATAGGCTGTAAAGGCCGCCTAAAAGGTGCTCTTGCTCTCTCCCGAAAGGGAGGAGGGGATTTCACCTCTCCCCGCGGGGAGAGCAGAATCGCGGTTGACAGCCCTCGGAGGATAACTTTATGTTTGTGACCACCGTGCCGGGGTGGTGAAACTGGCAGACGCGCCGGACTCAAAATCCGGTTCCCGCAAGGGAGTGAGGGTTCGATTCCCTCCCCCGGCACTTTGAAGTTACTAGACTTGCGTTTTACGAGTCCGGTTCGGAATGTTGTGGCCCGCCAATCTGTCCCTCGCCTGTCCCACACCCCGGTCAAAACCCGTTTGCCGATGCCGGACGCCCCGGAAACGGCAAGGCCGCCGGTGCGCGCGTCGCCCGGCTCTAACGGCCGCATTTCCACGCATCGGAAACCATGCGTCCGGCCCAGCCGATTGAGTGCGCTCTTGAGTCGGTCAATCGGCGTCCCGCTGGAGGCGTGTTTGCCGTCCAGCACACCGAGTACCAGCGCGAAGCGCATTTTGGCCCGTCTCATTGCCCGATAAGGCACGCTTCGACCGTGAGCGCCGGATACCCCGCCCGCTGCTCGCGCCCGATGTTGGAGCGAAGAATCATTGCGATCGGGTCCATGCGCACCGGCCAGACCTCACGCACCATGCACGCCGCAACTTCATCGGAAACGCGCGCGGCGTCATGCTTGCAGGCGGGTTCAACGGGACGGCGCGCGCCAATGTTGCGAAAAGATGATCAGGTCCATGCAGTCAATGCGGCCGCTGTTGTCCATATCCATCGGTTTCTGGGCGGTGTGGTAATGCTCCAAGAGCATCATCAAGTCCAGACCGTCCACGTTACCGTCACTGTTCAGATCGTAGGCCGCGGCCGGGACCGGCCTGGGTGATGGAGGATTCTGGCACTCGTAGGCGCCGATGTCCCAAGTCGCGCCGACGGGGCGCAAGACCCCGTCCAGGTCGGCTGTAACCGATGCGATGCTCGTGCCCGCGTTGACGCACGGTGAGCCGGGCAAGAGATGGTAGTCGCCATGCGCGGCATCCACGAATTGAGGGTCGCCCTGAATGCATCCGACTCCGACGTTGTAGGCGCCGTCCTGGATCAGTGAGTACGTCAGTGTGGCGCCGAAGTGCATCGGCGAACGTGGAGACACGTTGCCCCAGAAGATGTTGTTGGCCCAGGAAGCGGTCGAGTTGAAGGCCGCCGCCCCGATGTCCGTGGCGACGTTGTTGACGATGGTGTTGTTGTAGCACGGCACGTTGCAGAAGTACAACCCACCGCCACGGGTTCCCCGATTGCCGGCAATCAGGTTGCCGACGATGCTGCCCGTCTCCACAACCGAGATGCCCCCACCGTCGCTGCCCTGATTGCCCACGACGCGATTGTAAGCGATGGTTCCCTCAAAGTCGTAAACGCCGCCTGCGACGGGTCCAACGTTGTCCGCGATCAAATTGTATTGCAGCGTCCCCCCGCAATAGGCCAGTCCGCCGCAGCGGTCCCTGGATTGATTTCGCGCGATGACGTTGTATTGAATGACCGCCTCGCATCCGCGCAGACCGCTCTCCCCGTTATCGATAATGAAGTTTCGTTCAATCAAGCCGTGGGCAAAGGCAATACCAATCGCGAAGTTCGACTCGATCCTGTTGCCTCGAATGACGCCGTCGCATTCACTGAGCGTGCTGCCAAATATCCACGCTGGGTCGCCATTGCGCCGCAGCGTGTTCCCCTCAATGATACCGTTGCATCGATGGACAGTAGACGGCGAAGTGTAGCCGGACACAACATGGTCCTCAATCACATTGAAGCGCAGCTGCGCCCGGCACCGATTGCCGGCAATAGCCGCGCCGTTGTAAGCGAGACCATTGCGAATGGTGAAGCCCGCCACGACGGTGCTCTCGTCTTCCGTCCCCACGAAAGTGACGACCGGCCCCATCCGGCTGCCGTCAATGATGGTGCCGGCAACCACGGTTGCATTGCCGGGATCAAGGGAATGCAGCAATATCTCCTTACCGCGCATCTGGAGGTTCTCATAGTAAGTGCCGGGCGATACGACGATCTCGGTCCCCATCGCGGCCGCGTCGATGGCCGCTTGAATACTGGCATAGTCCGCCGGAACGTGAATGGCGGTGGTAGGCGCGGTGGAAAAGGAAGTGGCCGCCGACCACGGGCTTGCCACGCCGCGATCCGTCAGGTACGACACCCTCCAGTAATAGCTGCTGTCGTGGCCGAGAACCTGGCCGGTTAACGGCAGACTGGTCAAATGCTGTGGGTCTGCTCCGCTGTCCAGGCGCAGCTGGGAGAAATCGGCGCGCTTGCTGACCTGCCAGCGGCTGGCGGCGTGGTAAACGCCGCCGGTGGGCGGAATGAACGCTGAGGCTGTCAACGCAACGTTAAGCGCAAGACCGGTGGTTCCATCGCGCGGCAACAGATTCTGCGGCGCGGCCGGACGGCCGCCCCATTCGGCGGGATCAAACTCATACGCGCCCATGTCCCACGCGCCCTCCAGCGGAAGCGCGCGGCCGTCCAGGTCGGTCGTCGCCAGTGCGATCGACGTGCCCGCGTTGATGGCCGGCGAATCCGGCAGAAGATGGTAGTCTCCGCCCGTCGCATTGACGAAATGCGCTTCGCCGAGGCGAGAGTCGGACCCCAGATTTTCCGGATGCCTGTAAACCTGTAACAGGCAGTATTGTGGAATGGAACTCTCGTAAGAGTACATGTCTCCGATAATTCAGTTGACGATGGCGCCGGTGCAGCCCGTCACGTCGTTGGACGAGTTGCCCACAATGGTGTTGTTGACGATGCGTCCGTTGCACCCATACACCCCTCCTCCCTCGTCCGCCTCGTTGCGGACGATCAGGTTGCCAATGATGTCGCCGTGGCATTCGTAGAATCCGCCGCCGCGCTTGACCGATGCGGCCGTAAGCCGATTGGACTGGACCAGGTTGTGTATCATAACTCCCGAACAATAGGCCAGGCCGCCGCCCCAGATTCCACCCGCGTTTTGCAGAATGCGGTTACCCTCGATCCGGCCGCCGCAGTAATACATGGCGCCTCCCCCACCCATCAGCGGCGTGGTTTGCGTCGACCGGTTTTCCACGATGTCGTTGTCGGTTATGTCGCCGTTGCAATTGGCCAGCCCCCCACCGCCGACTGCCCAGTTGCCTTCAATGCGATTGCTTTCGATCGCTCCGTCGCAAAGCGCCAACCCACCACCCTTGCCATCGGTTCCATTGTTACGGATGATGTTGTGGTGGATGAAGCCGTCGCACGAGGCAATACCGCCGCCGTATGCCGACGTTCCCCAACCGGGAAGCGGAATCGGCGGCGGCGTGCCCGAGGTCAGGTTGCCCTCAATCACGTTGTAAGCGATGGTGGCGTGACAGCTGTTGCCGTTGATGCCGCCGCCGCGCGAATAGAAGCCGTTGGTGATGGTGAAGCCCATGAGCACGCACGCGGGCGTCTCCGTCCCCGCAAAGGTGACGACCGAGCCATAATGGCTGCCATCCAGTATCGTGTCGGCGACCACAACGGGGTTTCCGGGATCGGTCGATCGCAGGGCGATGATCTTGCCCTTCAGGTTGATATTTTCCAGGTAGCGTCCGGGACTGACGACAACCTCGGCGCCATCGCCCGCCACATCAATGGCCGCCTGGATGGTCGGCCAGTCCTGCGGTACCCGCAACACGTCATCGACCGGACCGGTGTAAAACGACGTTGGTTCAGAAAAGCGGCCCGCATTGCCGTACTGATCCCGGTAGGACACGCGCCAGTAATACGTGGTGTTGAGGGCGAAACGGTCGGAGGGAAGGGTGAGCGTGGTCTTATGTGCGGAATCCCACCGTTGATTGTAGATTAATCGCGAGAAGTCCCGCAGAGGACTCACTTGCCACCAACTATCCGCGTGCGTGGCGCCGGCGACGGGCGAAGCGAACGGCGACGCGGTTAGTGTCGGGCCAAGCGGAATGTGCTGGGCGCCATCGGCGGGCGTGAGGTTAGCCGGCTGCATGGGCCAGAGTTCGTGCCGCTCCTGATACTCCAGGGCGCCGATGTCAAACGCCGGGCCTTGCGGCACAAGCGTTCCCGCCAGATCGCCGGCAATCCCCTCCAGCGCCGTCCCCGCATCGATGCACGGCGAGTCCGGATGCAGGCGAAAATCGCCGTGCCACGGATCCAAGAGCAACGGATCCTCCTGCATCAGGATGTGTTCCGGCGAGTGATTCCACTTTTCAATGAAGTCGTATTCGACAATACCGAGATACTCGGGCTTGCCGACCTGCAACGCCGTCGAGTTCACCGTCGCACTGCGCCAGATGATGCAATTCTTGATCTCGCACGTGTTCGCCGCCATGGCATAGGAACTGGTCGGAGCGTTAACCGCGACCGTGTTGGCCAGGAAGCGCGACTCGCGCGCGGAAACCAGGCCGTTGATGATGTTGCCGACCACCAAACCCTTGGTCACGGTCATTGCCTGGCCGGTGTGGTTGAGAATTCGGTTTCTCACGATCACCCCCGCGGGGTTCGCCTGGATGCCATGACCGACATTGTTGGCAATGAGGTTTCCCTCGATGCGTCCACTGCATTCCCAAATGGTGGCGCCGGCATTACTTACGTTGCCCTCAATGGTGTTATTCGCGATGAGGCCGGAACACTCGTACAGGGCGGCGCCGCTGCCGCCCGAGCGCTGGTTGCGGACGGGCGAATAGCGCCCCATCGCGCGATTACCGGCGATCAGGCAGCCGACGATCCGTCCTCGGTGGTTGAGGATGCCGCCCGCGTTGCCGTTATTGCCTTCTTCGTAGTACAGGCCGCCCGAATCCGCGATGTTCTCAACGATACGGCAGTTCTCGATGGAGGCGAGCGAGAGATTGCCCTGGATGCCGCCTCCCTCGGCGGCTGAGCCATGCGTGATGGTGAGTCCGGCCAGGAGCGCCGCCGGTGATTCGCCGCCGCCAAACACGACTACCGGCCCCGAACGGCTGCCGTCGATGATGGTCTGTTCGACCACGGCGGGATCAAGCGGATTCTGCGATCGAACAGCGATGTCCACGCCGCGGAAGCGGATGTTCTCGTAATAAACGCCGGGAGAGACGACGATCTCGTCGCTCTCGGCGGCCGCATCAATGGCGGCTTGGATGCTCGGATACTCCGCGGGGACGGTCCGAACCACCGCCGCACCTGTGGAAACTGACATGAACCCGAGGCAGATTAGAAAACCTAGCAGGCCTGCCGCGTGTCCGCAAGAACGGCTGTACATGATCGTTCCTCCCGAGAGAGAGTCGGCGGCGCAACCCTGTTCAGTGGCTGCCACCCGTTTGTGCGACGATGGCCAATGATTTTATACGAAAAAAAAACGTCGTTTTGTCCCCGGTGGGAAAGGTGATTCTGGCCGCTGCCGTACCCACACGGTAGCTTGGCCATGAGTCGTGAATTATTACACGATTGAATTGGCCGGTAGGGCGACAAACGTGTATTACGGGCAAGATCCCATCCGAATCGGTGGGTTTTGGTGCACGGGCGGCCATGGCCACTTCGCGGCCTGAAATGCGCGAGTACGAAGGGGTGCACCTGCGATGATGCCGGGGCTGGCGGATGTGGGGCGCCAGCACGCATGTATTGGGCTGCAAATTTCGGCGGGTTCGGCCGTTCTCGTGGCTTGTCGCCCAGCAAAGGCATTGACACCCCTTCGGATCGGAATAGAGAATGCGCCCCCACAATCCAACTGGAGGCGCATTTCATGTCCGCATCTCCCTTCTTTCTCGGACTCGGGAAACTGACGCAATACCAAGAGGGTCGCAGCCGCCGGGCTACCTCCGGCGTCTATTATCCCGACCGGCACGACGACATCAGCAACAATTTCGACCGCGAGGACGTGATCCCTCCCGGGCAGACCTTCGTTTTGGCCGACCTTTCCGGTCCGGGCGTCATCAACCACATCTGGCTGACTTTTCTGCATGAGCCGCACCGTTGGACGCAGGAGAGCGGCGCCGCCAACCACCAGGAAATCCTCCTGCGCATGTTCTGGGACGGCCGGCCCGAGCCGGACGTGGAAGCCCCCGTGGGCGAGTTCTTCGCCAGTTGCTTCGGCAAGCGCATGGAGGTCATCAGCCTGCCGGTCGTGGTCGGGGGCGGCGCCGGCTACAACTGTTACTGGCAGATGCCCTTCCGCAAGGCGGCCCGCATCGAGGTGGTCAATCAGAGCAACAAGCCGATCCGCAAGCTCTACTTCAACATCGACTGGACCGAACTTCCCGAGCTGCCCGAAAACACCCTCTATTTCTGCGCCCGCTACCGGCAGGAGTATCCCGCCGAGAGCGGCAAGGACTACCTGGTGCTTGAGACGGAGGGCAAGGGCTGTTACGTGGGGACGGTGCTGGGCGTGCGCACGCGCAGCCCGGCATGGTTCGGCGAAGGCGACGAGCTGATCTACATCGACGGCGAGTCGTTCCCCTCCATCCGCGGCACGGGCACGGAGGACTACTTCTGCTCCGCCTGGGGCCTGCGCAAGCATCTGACGCCCTACTTCGGCGTGCCGCACATTAATCATCCGCTGCGCATCATCGGCCAGGAGACGTGCAGCTATCGCTGGCACATCGAGGACCCCATCCTGTTTTCCCAGAGCATCAAGGTGACGTTCGAGACTTACGGATGGATTTCGCCGGACGAGAACAAGGAGAACAAGGCGCACAGCTGGAATGAGCGGCAGGACGACTTTTCCAGCGTGGCTTTCTGGTATCAGCGGAGTCCGAGCAGGAAGTTCGCGCCGACCTACACGGCGGAGGAACGCAAGCTGCCCTGCCTGGACCGCTTCATCGCCTGGGCCAAGGATTACATCGGGGATGAGCATCACGGCAGGGGCGCGGTCGAACTGGTCGAGGGCGCGGAATATCTGGAAGCGGGCGGGCAGCTCGTCCTGTCGCCGGAATCGCAGCGTGAGGGTTGGATCGAAATCCCCATCACGGTGCAGAAGAAGGAGCCGCTACGGCTGCTTGTCGAATTGTCGCGCGGACCGGATCACGGCCTTTACCAACCAAGCCTGGACGGCGTCCAGCTGGGCGATCCGATCGACCTTTACAGCGAGAAGCCGCATCTGTTGGAGGACCATCTCCTGGACTTCTGGCCGGAGCCGGGGCGTTATGTTTTCCGGCTGGAATGCGTCGGGAAGAACCCGATTTCGCGGGGCGAGCGGTTGGGAATCTACAGCGTGCGCCTGCGCGAGCGCCGCCCGCGCGTGGAAGCGTTCGGCTACGAAAAGGACTGGAACTGGCGGGAGAATCCGCACTGGTACAGGTAGCCGTGGCACGGGCATCCTGCCCGTGCGCATGGGCAAGATGCCCATGCCACGAATGCTGGTTCACAACCTTCTTTGGATCACCGTATGGGTCCAGCTGTCGTGCCTGCGTAGTGAAACTGAGGAACGCGCCGGAAGCAGAATCCGGTTCCCGCAAGGGAGTGAGGGTTCGCTTCCCTCCCACGGCACTTGGACCTACGGAAACAAGTCCGGTAAGCACTGCCGTTCCGGTCCTGTTCGTGTTCCACGCAAGTAGCGTCAACGGCTTTTACCAACGCCGCTGGTGCGTCCGGGAGGTTTGACCTTTTGGGTTGCACTCCCTCTGTGCCAACGTGGATGAGACAGTTCCCTGCCGGTAATTAGTTCCTGTTGCGGAAAAGCAGAATCGAATTCAAAAGTAAGGCCTGCTCCTGTAGGGTAAATGTTGTGAGACCAAAACCCCGAAAAGGAGCAGGCCATGCGCTTGAAAAGCACACTGCAACAGTACTTCAACTGGGGCGGGAAGTCAACTTTAAAGGTGGTCCGGCAGTACCAGGAGAAGTACGAGCGGATCGCCACGCTGTTGGCCGCCAACCCGGAGTTGCTGCGCCTGGCGCACCGCGACTGGGCGGGCAAGTTGTCCACCTCCCGGCGGGGACGCCGCGCAGCCTACAGTTGCGAGGAGATTTTGCGGGCGCTGGTGGTGATGTTTGTCGAGCAGCTGCCCTACCGGGCGGCAGTGAGTCGCATCGATACCAGCGAGTTTCTGCGCGGCTTCGTCGGGCTGGGGACGCGCCCGATGATGGACTACACCTTCCTCTGCAAGGCGATGGGCACGCTCTCGGCCCGGACGCTGGAGGCCATGAACCAGGCGCTGGCCGAGTTCGCGGTGAACCAGGAGAAGATCAGCGGAGGGAAGTTGCGCATGGACTCGACCGCCTACGAGACCAACATCCACTTCCCGACCGACGCCTCGCTCTTGTGGGACAGTTACCGGGTGCTGGCGAGAGTCCTGAAGCGGGCGCAAAAGGGACTGCCGGGCTTGGGGCTGGCGCATCGCTACCACACGCGCAAGGCCAAGCGGCTCTACACCTTCCTGGCCCGCAACGGCAAGAGTACCAGCCGCTCCACCCAGCGGCGGGTCAAGGCGCGCTACCGCGTGCTGATTGAACGCGTGCGCTGGGTCGCGGGCATCGGGCGCGAAGTCGTCGAACTGCTGGCCAACACGGGCTGGCGTGCAGGGGACACGGGGGCGCTGATTCTGGCGGAAGCGACCTGCGAGGAGTTACAAACCTACCTGCCGACGGTGGAGCGGATCATCGACCAAGCCGAGCGGCGGGTGCTGTTGGGGGAGCAGGTCCCCAACGACGAGAAGGTGTTCAGCCTGTTCGAGCCGCACACCGAGTTGTTGATGCGGGGCAAAGCCAGGAAACCGATCGAGTTCGGGCACAAGGTGCTGCTGTCGCAGAGCGGGGAGAAGTTCATCACACACTACCAGGTGCTGGAGAGGAACCTGGACGACAGGGAGCTCTTGACGCCGGCGCTGGAGTCGCACCGCAACCTGTTTGGGAGTCTGCCGGAGGTGCTGGCGGCGGACAAGGGGTTCTACCGGAGCGCGGGGCAGTTGGCGAGCCTGCGGGAGGAAATCAAGACCGTCTCGATCGCCAAACTGGGGCGCCGCACCAAGGAGGAGACGGCACGGGAGAGGAGCGAGGGATTCAAGGCGGGACAGCGATTCCGGGCGGGGTCGGAGGGCTCGATCTCAGTGTTAAA
The DNA here is from genome assembly GCA_015075175.1 of bacterium. Lineage (GTDB taxonomy): Bacteria > Hinthialibacterota > Hinthialibacteria > H5-UNCL2 > H5-UNCL2 > H5-UNCL2. The sequence goes on along the minus strand of JABTUV010000001.1, from coordinate 980,688 downwards.
ACGGGCCTACAAGCTGAATCGGTGCCTTTTTAAGGGATTTAAGAACTTCGCCGCCAGCGTGGGCTGCGCGGTGCTGTGCCACAACCTGGTGCTGCTGACGCGACTGTAGCGGTTGCGCCGGCGCCAGGGCGGGCTGAAAAAGGACTGCGGAAATGTTGAGGGAAGGAGTCTGCCCGAAATCGGGCATGCAGCTGTGATCTCAGTACGAAATGTTACTCTGACAGGCCTTCGCCGTCTCTGCGAGCGATGCTCGAAGCGTCAACCGTTCGCCGCGCTCCACATTTCCGTGCCAAAAGCCCTTTCCGCAACAGAAACTAATTAGTGTGGAAGGGCGGGGAGGGGTTTGATGATGAAGGATGAACGACGGAGGCAGGCGGCCGGGGTCCCGGGGACCGATGGGGCTGGGCCGCAGTGGAGCGTGGATGAGCGTAGCCAATCCGCGCGGAACGGAGGACCAGCCCCATCGGCGGCTCTTCGGGAAGGGGGATCGATTCCCGATCCCGAGGTGCGCGAGAAAACCGCTCGCCGGCGCTTCGCGGCCGTCTGCAAAAGTTGAACGCATGATGATGTTTGACGTGTGAAGGCCACCGGAGATATCGTCGGAAACTTCAGAACCTCAAGGGGGGCAGGCGGTTTGTGCGCACCTGCCCCCATTGCGGTTGTTTTCAGAGTCTGCCCTACTGCCCCGTCGGGTTGTTGACGTTGGCCCCAAGCGGCGGGCCGATCTCCAGGGAGCGCGCGGCCTCGAAGCCGAAGTACGGCGGACCTTCGCCCGCCGCCGGCTTCACCGCATTGCCCGATGTGTAGATCGCGCCAAAGCGGTCGATCATGATCAGGCCTAGCCCGGGCTCAACCTCCAAGTCGATGGCCAGTCCGCCATCCACCATGGGCAGGTCCCAGCCGTCCACCGGCGTGCCGCTCCACGTCAGGTTGCCGGATGCATCCATGCGGACGAACTGCCCTTCGACCGGCTCGAAGTCCACCCAGTTGTCTTGAGTGGAAAGCTGGAAGTTGGGATTGACCGCGCCGCCGAAGGGATACGCCTTGCCCATGTTGTCCAGAATCCAGCCGCGCGTGCCGGAGTTGTCGGCGAGCGTGAGGTCGACGGCGCGGATGGTGTTTCCGTTGAGCGCAGGGGTAATCGATCCCTGCGCGGCCACGTCCCAGGACGCGATGCCGGCGGGCCACAACTTGCCGGTCCGGTCGAGCACGAAGACGCCGATCTCGTCGGCTGCCCCGAGGCCGGTCGGCGAAGGTCCCTGGAAGACAACAACGTCGGCGGCGATCTCGCCCGGCACCGGATCGAAGTAGAACGACTGCGGCGGCCGCCTGCAGCTGTAGGTGTGGAGCGCGCCGAAGCCATCCACGAGCAACACGCCGGTCTTGGCCTCGTTGGTAGTTGGCGAACCAAACACAAGTTCCAACCCCCGCGCGATGTCCCAGCCGAAATACGGGTCGCCGGTCAGCGGAACCTGATTCGCGGCCCCGCCGGTATGGACCGCGCCGTAGTCGTCCAAGACGAAGAAGGCAACAACCGGGGTACCCCCGACTGACACCTGCCCGTTCTGAGTCTGAGCCATGATCGCGCCGTCATTGAGTTCAACAGTCAACGCCAAGGGAGAGTTACTGCCAGGCGCAGCACTGTCCCTGATCTTAAGCTGCAGATGCAACAAACTCCCACTGGCTGGAGGCAGCGACATCCCCGTTCCGGCGCGCCCTACCGCAATGAGACGCGACGGCGTAGCAAGGTTCGGCGTGAGCGTGAAACCAGCCGCAAGCGTCCCGGTCACGGTGGCGCTATTGACTACGTATTCCAAGACTGCCCCGTTCCAGTCAAGCTGGATTCGGTAACTCTCAACGTCAGACGCGTCATTGACATTGATCGCAACGTCAAGAATCTGTCCCGGTTGTCCCTGCAAGAGAGGCGCACTGATCGATCTTTGCCCCGGTGGCAGTGTCGGCGTCGGAGTCCCCGTGAAAGTTGGGCTGATTGACGTGGTTGGAGTCGGCGTCGGCGTGGGCGTGGTTGTGAAGGTCGGCGTTGGACCGGACCCTACCGCCACGGAACCATTCTGGACCTGGACAGGTATCGCACCATCGTTAAGTTCGACGGTCAAGGCCAGGATCGAGCTCGCCCCTGGGGTAACTCCGCTCTTGATTCGCAGTTGCAGCCGTAACAGGCTTCCTTGACTTGAGTGTCCAGCCCCCATTTTGTTTACCACGGGGAATGTTAGTCCTCCGGGGTTATGATGCCGCCACCAGGGCGGAGTTGTCGACCTCATCTCCCGCGTGATAGAGTTCTCTTGCCGGCCCGGAGGATAGGGCTCCGCTGGAGAGCGACCCGAGCGCCGCGAGAGTACCCTCGGGGGTGGCGCTATCGGCCACGTACTCCAGTACAGCGTCGTCCCAATCGAGTTGAATGCGGTAACTCTCGACGTCGGATGCGTCGTTGATAGCAATCGCAAGCTCGACAACCGTAACCGTCCGGTGAAGTGCATCTTCTCAAGCTGAGGAGGGTGGATCAGGATGGGCGCCATGGGTGAAACCCATGGCACGAGCAGGCAGAACGCAGAACCCGGCCACCGGCGAGCCGGCAGAAGGCCAGGCGTGGAAGAGGAGGGCGTGAAGCGCGCTGGCGGCAGCCGTCAGCCGTCCGGGAAGCCAGCGGCTGACGCAACGGGAGTTCTGCGAGCAACAGAAGGTTTCCCTGGTGTCCTTGTGTTGGTGGCGGTGTGAATTGGCGCGTCGCGACCGCGAACGAGCCACCGCATCCCATCCCAACCAGTGCTGCGCGCGCAAGCACGCCGGCGCACGGCTGGCCGCGCAGCCTGGCAGCAGCACAGAGGCCGCGCCGTCCGCCGCGGCGATTTCAAGCGCGAGGACCAAGTCGGAAAGCGGAACGAGAGGCGAGGCGGGAGGGCGCGTCCTACCCGCCCTGCCTGCAAGGCACACAGACAAAAACCCTTCATCCCGGTGCAGTTGATTGGCCCTTCGTTCTCCGCGGCCCCATGCCTCGGTGGTCGGCCCCCCGCCGCTCTGGAGGTCGTGCTCGCCTCAGGGCGCTGTATCCGCATTCACGGGGACGCCGCCGCCCTCTTGCAGAAACTGATCGCCGTCTTGAGGCGTCCCCATGTTGAGTCTGCCGCCCAGCGTGCGCATCTATCTGTGCACCGCGCCGACCGACATGCGGCGCGGCTTCGACGGTCTGAAGCCGCTCTGGCGCGTGACGTGCTGCAACAGGATCCCCTCTCCAGCAGCCACCTCTTCGTGTTTGGCAACAAGCGCGCGGACCGCGTCAAAATCCTCTACTGGGATCGCTCCGGCTTCTGCCTCTGGTACAAGCGCATCGAAGGGCCGGCTTCCATTTCCCCGGCGCGACCGCCTCCGTGCGGGCTCGACGCCGCCAGGCGGCGCGCTGCTCTTGGAAGGAATCTAATTGCAACACGCAGTACGCCGCCCGCTTCGGTCCCTCAATCTCCGTCATCGCCTGCGCATGATTCAACCGTAACCGCACGCCGCAATCACGCATCGCCGTCACGGCAAAAAAAATCATCGCAGCAGAGCTTTTGCGGACTTTTCCCGCTCGTGCGTTTTGTAAATGACCATGCGATTCGATCTGAACAACCTACCCCAAGACCTGGCGCTGTTGCAGCAGATGATCCTCGATCTGCTGACGCAGGCTGCGCGAGAAGGATCAGCGCATCGGAGGGCTCCTCGCACCTGTTGGCGCTGCAGCGCTCCAGTTCAGGCGCAAGTCAGGCAGGTACCCCTGGGCAACTGCTGTTCGCCTTCGCAGAGGCCATGCGCGACGGAGAGGTGGAAACCAATCCGCAGGCAGAGGCCGCGACAAGCGGAAGCCATCAAACAGGACAAACCGGCGAAGTCTTCCGGCAGCGGGCAGTCGTAATCCGCTGCCCGAAAGCCTGCCGCGCGAGCGAAGTGGAGTATGCGCTGCCCAAGAGGCCATGTACGAAGTGCCAGAGTGCGGCGCGCCGCTGGAGCGCATGGGCAGAAGAAGTGACGCGGCAGTTGGGTACGTCCCGCCTCCTTCATCGTGCGCGAGCACGTGCAGGATCAAATATGCCTGCAAGCGCTGCCAGGGCAACGTGGTGGTCAGTGCATGCCGGCGCAGCCGGTTGAAAGGTCTGCGGTCAGGTCTGGCGGCGCACGTGTTGGTCAGCAAATATTGCGACCATCTGCCGTTTGCACCGCCAGGAGGCGATCATGCAACAGTATGGCATCGGTTGTCGCGAGGACCGCAGCGATACTCGGATTTCACGACGGGGCCGGCGCGCAGTTGCTCCGGCCGCTGTATGACGTGATGCGACGAGAAGTGCTGCAAGGCAGGAAGATCAGCACGGACGACTCACCCCGTCCCGTGCAGAGCCGGGAACCAGCAAAGACGCGCCAGGGGCGGCTGCAGGTGTACGTGGGGGACGGGGAGCATGAGCATACGGTGTTTGACTTCACGCCCACCGAAAACAGGACGGGCCGATGAAGTTTTGCATAGCTACCAGGGCTACCTGCAGGCGGATGCGTATACGGGTTACGACGAGGTTGTACCAGGCGGGGAGATCGTTGAGTGGGGTGCTGGGCGCATGCGCGCCGGAAGTTCTATGAGGCGCAGGACGGCGACCGGGGCAGGCGCTGGTGGCGCTGGCGTATATCGGCCGCCTCTACCAAGTGGAAAAGCGGGGACGTGAAGATGGGCTGTCCCTGCGGATCTCTGCGCGTTACGCCGACAGGAGAGCGGGCGATCCTCTCCGACTTGCATGCCTGGCTGAAAGAGCAGGCGCAAGTGGTGCTGCCGCGAGTCCGATGGGCGAGGCCATCGGCTACGCGCTGGGTCAATGGCGGGCGCTCAGGCGCTACCTGAGGACGGGGACCTGGGATCGACAACAACGCGGCGGAACGCGCCTTGCGGCAGGTGGCGCTTGGACGGAAAAATTGGTTGTTCGCAGGCAGTGATGAAGGTGGGCGGCGGGCGGCGATCCTCTACACCATGATCGCCAGTTGCCAGCAATATGTGGGTGGAACCCTTCGCCCACCTGCGGGACGTGCTGGCGCGCATCCCGGAGCACTTGCAGAGCCGCATTGAAGAACTCTTGCCGAACCATTGGCACGCGGAGACGCCACGGGCTCCCGTCGCGGCGCACCCGGCCCAACCCATCGACAGGTGACCATCGACAGCTGACCGCGACGCCAGGACTTCTTTTGCCTCCCTTTTCGCCAACGATTCAGATCTTCAACCTGACAGGCTTCCATGACGGCTGGCGCCACGACCGCTCCAGCCCCCTGCCTTCCCCAGGAAGTACTTCACCGGACGGTTACGCCCTTCCGATTGGGCCGCCGCCCGGCGGCGGAGGGCAAGAAACGCTCGGCGCCTCCAAAGGCGGTTGAGGCCCTCCGCCGGTACCATGCGAGTCAGGCCGCCAGAACGGGCTTGGAAGCCGAGAATCCTGTCTGAATCTGGGGACAGGCGCAAACGGCCCTTGAGCCGTATCTCCGTGTCCCCAGGGTTCCCTGCCGGCAGGCGAGTGCTGCTGGACGCGCCCCTACCCCTAGACGGCGTATCGCTGCTCCATAGATCTCGCGCGCACGCTCGCGCCTACGCGCGCGCGGAGACCTTCCGCGAGGGATTGCAGGATTGCCCAGTTGCGCCTGCTCCAGAGCCCTCGTCGCGTAGCATTCCGACGCCACTTTCGTCGCATATCCGGGTCAGGTGCGACGGATCGCGTAGCGTGGAGAGAACCTGCTGAGTGCTTGTATCCATATAAGCTTGTATCGTAGGTTCGCTAATCCTTGCTGGCAAACCTGCCTAGCAATTGCGCTAGCAACAGTGCTAGCAAGGGCCGCCAGGCAGGCATAGCCAAAGACACCGCGATGGCCAACGTGCGCGTCTACGAGTCATATTACCAATTCCACGGGGCCTCAACTTTATCACTGTCGAGGTCGGCATGTCTCCCTACTCGATCAAGTCCGCTTCCCGCAGCGGCTCAGGACTCCATTCTCCAGCCGGCTGCGGTCAGAGCCTTCCTCCGACTCACCGCGTACCGTCACGCTGATCCTCCCGGCCATGTCAGTCAGGTTGCCGATGGCGTTCCAGGCCGTGTAGGCTGGTCGCGGTCAACCTTGACGACAATTCCACCACTGCTGCCCCCCGTGTGGAGTCTGGGACGGCTCGGGCTGCGGGGGCTGTTCGGTGTCCGGCCGTTCGGCCGGAGTCTCACCGTCCGGCGGTTGTGGTGGGGCTTCGATGGCCGGCGGCTGCGGGATCGCATCGGGGATCATCAGAAAGCCGGAGTCCAGGTCCACCTCGTCCGCGCTCATGGACACCCCGAACCGCACTCGCGTGTGGGGGACCTTGTACTTCCCGTCTTCTCCCAACTCCGGGATGGGACCTGAGATGTAGCCAAACCGCTTTTCCTGCACGCCCTTGCGGACGGTTTCCGCGACCGCGGAAGGCGAGGTCAGACGCGGATACCCCAGGAACGAGTAGAGGCCCTCCACGACACTGGCGGTCGCAATCCCAGGTCTCGGGGACGGCCCACAACCCAGGTTGAACCCCTCGACGAGCTTCACCGGCGTCAGGCTGCGGTGGACGCGCTTCTGGACCTCGGTAATCAGCTCCATGACGCGCTTGTGCACGGGCGCCGTCTTCTTGTCGCCCAAGGTTGTTTGCAGCGAGCGGCCCCCAAGCGAAACAGCGTCTATGCCAATCCCGCCCTCTTCCGCTCGCGGGAACCAGACTTCCAGGTAGAGTCGCATGAAGGCAGACTCCACCGCCGCCCGCTCGGTCGCCTCGCGTTCGCGCAGCTGCCCCCGCTGCTCGTCGGTCAGGTTCAACTGCTTTGCCTTGCCCGAGAGTCGTTCAATCGCCACGAGGTAGCGCACCGAGCGGCGGAGGATCTCGACCTGTTCGGCGGCGGGGATGGCCAGCGCCAGCCCGTTGCGGTAGGAGCGCGGTTTCTCACCGCACTTCTCCAGAAGCTCGCGCGCCTGGGTCTCCCGCATGGCCTTGGATTTGCCTGCGAACTCCAGCGGCAGGTAGGCGATGAAGAACGTCGCCTCCTTGTCGGTGATGTCTCCGCTTTGCGCGGGCCATACTATCGCCTCACGCGCCCCGTCCAGGCGCTCCTCCAGCATCTCCTGGATTTTCTGCCGAACCGTGCGCTCGTCGCGTGCCACCATGTCGGCTTCCTGTTCCACCAGCAAGGTGACATTGGGGTCCTTTTTGAAGCAGTAGCGCGCGCCGTCGAAGTGGAGATAGAGGCACTGCTCCTTCAGCTCCTTCAGGCACGCCAGCGCGGTGGTACTGTCCAGGTCGGGGCCGACGCAAGCGTTGAGCAGCTCCGGCTCCGTCACGCCGGGCGGGATACGCTCAGCTCTGCCGACGCCTTCACGCTGAAGTCCGCCGAAGGAGTACGCGAGAATCGCCGTCGCCAGCCGCGTGGCCGGCCGCTTGGCGCCCTCGGCCGGATATTCTGGCGCGGCGGTCATCAATGCGTCGCGCCCGCGCATTGGCTCCAATGAGGTCGTGTTCAAGGACGGCCTGGAAGTCCGCTTGCTGGCCGACCTCCTTGAAAAACGCTTGCCGCACTTCATTGTCCTGCATGGGAACGTCGCCCGGGCCGAGCAGCGCCCGGCTTTTGTTCATACGTTGCGTCGCGCGCAGGCAGGCGGCCAGGAAGCGCAGCGCCCCGCGGGTACGCTGGAAGTCCGGGATCGCCGCCCAGCGCTCCCGCATGATGTCGATCAGCGCGGGATGGAAGGGATACGCCGCTCGGATGCGGTCCCGCAAGGCGATCCCATCCGCCTCGGCCTCCAGCGATTCCGCGCCGCTGCGTGAGTAGGCGCGGCGCATCTGGGTCACGATCTCCTGGTAGGCCGTCGCCGCCGGCGTGGCCTCGTCAGCTGTCGGGAGCTTCGCCAAGAGCCGCCGCTGGATCACCGCGAGCACTTCGTCCTTTTCGACCGGCTCGCGCCGCTGATCCTTGCGCGACGCCAGGTGGTCCACAGTCTGAAGCAGATTGCTGTACTCCAGCGACTCGCGCTTGCTGGACTGGAGCGAGAACACCAGCGCCGTGTTGTCCGTGTTGGTCACGGTGACGGTGAGCCGCTGGAGAAAGGTCATGGTCTCGTCGCGTAAGGTCGTATCGTGAATCTTGATGCCGCCCGCGCTGATGAGGTACTGGAGCATCTCGTCGAGGAGAATCAGGTTTGGCCCCTTCTTGAGCAGTGCGAGGATCACGTCGCCGCCGGTCGCAACCCGCGCTTCGTCCTGGGCGCGGACCAGCTCGTATGCCTCCCGTCCGCCCAGGGACCAGGCAATCCAGCCCCAGAGCGTCTGGATGTGCACGCCGTCCACCGTCCGCCCGGTAGTCGCGTCGAAGAATTGCCCGTCAAACACCGCCCATCGCGCGGTCGGCGGCTTGGGCAGGGTCTTGCCCTCGGGGATCACGTCGAGCGCTTTGCGGCTCCGGCCCGCGTGAAGCAGGGCCGCAAGCGTATGCGACTTGCCGCCGCCGAACGGCGTGACCAGTTTCAAGACACGGCTGCCGCTGCCCCCGGCAAGGCGCGAGAGCACGTCCTCCAGGAGCGAACGCAGGCCGGCGGTGAGGTACGACGCCCGGAAAAATTGCTCCGGGTCGCGATAGACGGCGGGCACGTGCGGATCGCCGTCCGCCAGCGGCCCCAGGTCCAGGGCGAAGATGTCCTCGGAGAAGTGCTCCGAGGTTACGTCGGGGTGGAGCGAGACCACTTCGATCCAGGGTTTGAGCGTGTTCATGGCGCGATGTCTCCGATCTGTTCTTCCACAAATGCTCTCAGCCTTTGCACCAGCGGCAAAAGGCCAACCCGCTCGACAGCCGCCGCCAGGGGCAGATCGTCGTAACGAAACACCGTCGCAAACGGCGTCAGTCGGGTCACGTCACCCACGCGCTCAGGCAGAGCCTTGCCGTGGGCCTCCACGATGCGGCGCACTGCTTCGTCGATCTTCTCCGGCGGGACCGCCCAGGGCGCGGAAGTCTCCCGATGCTCGCCCATGCGCCTCACTCCCGGTCGAATCTGAAGGTCTTCTGACCCGTCCGGCGCGCCTCGCGTTCGCCGGGTGTCAGTGTAGCCTCTTCCACCACGCTCTTCCAGTTGGCCGTCAGCTTGGCAAGCGCGGAGAGTTCGGCGCTCGGGGCAAAGCCGGTCAGGTCGCCGCCTTTGAGGACCGGGCCGGCCAGCGCCTGGGCGACCAGCCGCAACTGCTCGCGGTCCACGCCCGACTGCTCCAGGTACTCCGCCAGCCGCAGCGGCGCGTGTTCCATGAGCCACAGCACGCGGTGCAAGGCGTCCACCAGCGGGGCCGGCTGTCCGGTCTCTCGGTCAGGCAGGCCCAGCCGCTCCTCGTCGCCGCGCTGCGTGAAGTCCAGGAGACGGTACTTGGCCTTCTTCTTTGCCACCAGGGCGCGGGCGCCGTAGCTGAGCGAGCCGGGGCCGTCCAGCTCCACGTGGGTCCCATTGGCGAAGACAATCGCCTCGCCCGCGTCCAGCTCGCCGGTGCGATAGGTGTAGCGCCACAAGAGGTAGAAGCGGGTCGCCGGGTCCAGGTGGCTCAGGCCGCCGGCCTGAGATGGGGCTGACAGGCGGGCCGCCTGTCCCACTGCCCCCTGTCCCACTGCCCCCTGTCCCACTGCCCCCTGTCCCACTGCCGCCTGTCCCACCACCTCTTTGGAGAGGCGGGTCAGGATCGTCTCCAGCACTACCGTCTCGACCTCGGAGAGGAAGCGCTCGGCGGGGACCTCTTCGCCGTTGGCGTACTCGACGCGGGCGAAGCGGGTGAAGGCGCGCAACCCCGCGCCGACGGAGGCGATCAACAGGTCCGCGCCGGAGATGCCCATTTCCCACAGCGTGTTGACCCGCTCGCGCACTACCGTCTCCAACTCCGGGCGTACCGTTGTCTCGTATTCGGCGGTACTTGTGCCTTCCCGCTTACGGGCCACAAGGAGAATGCTGGAGGCCAAGGCCGCAGAGTCCTGGGCTCGCAGCCTTCCCGGTTTCTCGGTATCGAGAGGCCAAGCTTCGGATACTGTGAATCCGGCTCGGCGCAAAGCATCGACGAGCGTCGCCCATCCTAACGTCGTCTTGTGCGCGTAGACTATTCCGATCAAACCTTGGGGTTTCAAAGCCTGATGGATGCGTGCAAACGCGCTTTGCATCATGTTCTCGTAGCTACGCTTTGCGCGGTGCCAATCGCCACCATGGCGCCCAGCGTCGGCGATGGCTTCTGCCCTCTTCGGAGTGCAAGCCATTGCAAAATGCTCTGGATAAAGGTCGCCGATTGACCGTTTTAGCCAGACGTAGAAGTAGTCCGAGATGTCAGCATAGGGCACGTTGTCGTAGTAGGGTGGATCGGTGACAACGGCGTCAAGGTGTCCGCTGGGCAAATCGATCTGTGTCGCAGACCCTCGCCTTACGTTGGCAGCGGTTGGAGCAACTGCGTCGCCAGAACTCAGGGCCTCGGTAATTGCATCAACTCCCCATCCTCCGCTCCCCTCGTGGAAGGGATTGGCCTCTGCGCAATCCCATACCATGTTGATGACCTGACGCCCAAACGTGTGTGCTATTCGACTGCTGCCGAAGTAATTATGAACGCAAAGGGCCGAGTTGAAATCAGCGAGGCGATCCACGATACATGCGAGGTAGGTGACTACGGCTATTGCGCGGTCGCCGTCACTAGCGTTCTTCAATGTTTGAAGCGCTTTTCGTACCCCCCACGTTGTGGTGAGCAGTGACAGCAGTTGACGCGGTAGAAAAAGGTCAGAAAAGCATCGAAAACCGTACGGACGCACGGTGATCCCTAGTGTGTTGTCTTTGGAGTCCTTTGGCAGATTGGCTATTGGCTCATCTGGGCAGGAAAGGTTGCTGCGCTCTAAGACGGAATCTAACCGCGTGTTGACTTTCTCGTCAGATGGAACGCAGTCGCCACAATCGGCGGCCGAAAGGTACAACTTGCCCTGGTGGTTCGGGCGCATGCAAACGGCAGCCATGAACTGCGTTCCCATGCGACCAGCCCACCCCTCGTCTTTTACATAGTCGATATCTGCGACGCTTCCGCAAAACGAGCGGGTGGCATTGCCGCCCTTGGATGCCAGCTGCGGGATCGCCGCAGGCCCTTCTCGCTGGCTTGACTCCACGACCTGGAGCGCACGCGCTTGGTCTTTGTCGGGGACCGGCCAGAGGCGCGACGTAGCGGTCCTTCTTTGCAGAGCCAGGTCTGGCGCGCCAATGGGACGGTCGCCCGCACGCGGGGTTCTTGCATGACGGTGCGCGTCCAGAGGTAGGCGACGGGCGTCAGGTAGCCTGGTGGCACAGGCCGCCGGCCTGTGCCTGCCTGCTGGCCGGGCCGGCTGTGCCACTGCGCTGTCATCATCCCAAGCGTGGGGTTCTGGTAAAGGCCAGGCATACTCCTCCGGCCGCTCAACCAACTCCCGCTTCACCGGGTTGTTCGCCATGTAGTTCCACTTTTCATCAGGCTCGGCGGTGCGGACAATGCGGTCGAACCGCTCGTCCTGCCAGTGCTGCCCCGTCGGCGGGCGGACTTGGCGATCTCGTGCGCGGTGTAACTCTTGTTGGTATGCAGAATCTCCTCAAGGGAGAAGCAGGAGCTATCTGGCTTGCTCTTCGGAGTGATGAGCACGTGGACGTGATCGGGCATGACCACGGCGGCGTGCAACAAGTACCGCTTGCCGTGCCAGTGTATCCAGTTACTGAGCACAAGCAGGCGCTGTTCTTCGGACAGAACCACGCCGCGGACGCAGCGGTAGGTGATGAAATAGGTGCTGCCCGGCCAACTCCCAGTGGGGCGGGTTTCGGCGCGTGGTGAAAAGATCGCCTTGCACAGGCGGGCCGCCTGTGCCACCGGCCTTGGACTGCTTGCCGGCTTCGGGGTCGGGGATGGGCGGGGTCGCCGATCTCCGCCCGTACTTTTCAGTACCAGTTGCCCCAGTAGCGGACCTCGTCCATAATCCCCAGGTGGACTGGTGGATCAGGCGCCCGCCTGATCGTAAGCCGGCGGACCGGTCATGCCCGCGCGCGGTAGGGGTCGGGCTTGCCGTACTTCTGCGGATAGACGAGGGTGCACAGTTCGATGATGTGCGCAACAGGGTTGAGGTCGAGCGCGTAGGCTTCTGCAGCCGAGGCGCAGCGCCTCCAGCGGAATGGCGCCACCACCGGCGAACATGTCGAGCACGCGCGGCCGGGGCGCGCGCCCGGCGCGGATGTCGTCTACCGTGACGCGCGCGCCGGTGAACTTGAACTCCTCGACCCACGCGGGGACCGGCGTCGTGCCGGCCGCAGCGTCCTGCAATTCCGCCGTCAAGCGGTCGGCGTGCGCCTCAAGGATATGCGACTCCGCTTGGCCGATGACGGCCTTGTCGCCGGGATACTTGCAGAGGGCGGTGACGAACTTGGCCGCCGCCTTCCGATTGAGGCCCAGCTTCTTGCCGTTCTTGACGCGCTCGGCCTTCTCGGGATCGTCGGGCGGGTGCTTGAGGCTGACTTCGCCCACCCAGCGGTCGGCGGGCACGAGCGCCCCATACACCGCCGCTCGGCAGGCGACCAGCGGCCGCCGCGCCCACCAGAGATGCAGGGTGGAGATGTGCCCCTTGCGCACGGACTTCTCCCGGCTCGCCTCGGCGGAGATGGCCTGGATGGGGAGGTAGTCCTCGATGAGTCGGGGGGAGTGGGTCATGGGCGAAGGTCCTCTCCGAAGCGGGAACGATGTTGTCGCAAATCCCTGTCAGTTCTCTCCTTCATTGCGCCGCCGGAGTCTGGGGCAAAGACATGGCTTCACGCTGCATTACTTCCACTTCTTGAAACGCCTGCTCTGCAAATTCCTGTTTGATGTGCGGTTTGAGCCGAATCAATCTATCTCTTCGTTGCGGCAAGTCCGCATCGGGCAGCTCTTGCATGACATAAAAGGCTGTCGCCAGTCTTTCCAGGGACACCACCCCCATGTGGCCCAACTTGTCGGCGACAAAGCGAATATGCCGTTCATACGTTCCCATCGTCCTGGGAAACAACCCTTCAAGTGTAGCGGCCCGCTCACTGGGACGAAGCTTGGGGCCGTATTGAGGCGCCTGGGGCTCCAGTTCCATCAGCCCATCGGCTCGGAGCGCGGTGATCTCGTCGGCCAGATCGAATGAGTACGGGCCGTGATGATACAGGATGTAGGAGAATCCCAACGGAACGCCGAGCATTTCCTGAAGCAGATAAACGGCCTTCTGCAAGTGCGTCTCACCACACCAGCTTCCGCGTTCGCGCAGCTCGCGCGCAAGGCGGGTCAGAATGGCGACCTTCGGTAGTCTATCCATGATTGCCTTCTCCCTTGGGGGTGATAATCGCTTTACGGTTTTCGCTCAACCACTTCTTCGCTTTGTCGAAGATACTCCGCGCGGCAAACACGTAATCAATGGAGACAACGGGCAGACTGCTCAGCACCGAGGATACGGCCGCCGAAGAAGCAACTCGGTCGTCGCGCATCAGAACCGGGAAATCCTCCGTGCCGCTCTTCTGCGTGTAACTGTCGTGTCGAAAATCAACTTCCTCGAACTGCTCTTTAAGCGCCTCGTATACTGCTGATCCGGCCTCCGGGTTCAGCTTGAGGTCGTCAGGGTTACGTTCGTATATGTTGCGGAAGTGGTCGCGTCCCACAAGCCGACAAGCGGCCTCGTGCCCTGCTGCCGTGGGATGTCTGGCGGCGCTCAAAAAACCTGCGGTCACCTCGTTGTCTGTCATCGCAAGGTGCTGCTCCACGTCCGTCCCGAAGCGTCCCGACGGCAACCATTCCCGCATGAAGTCCATCAGATGTATGTCGTAGATGCGCCTAACGTGGTGAAAATACACCTGCGAATACATCAGGTATCTTGCCAGCATCAGGCCTCTGACGACTGAACCCCTCCTTCCTCAACGCCTAATTGAGGCCGCTCGGAAACCTTGTCATCCCCGGAGGGAGGCGCTGGCAAGATTCTCAGCGTGTCGATCAACCGATAGTGGTCGAATCGCCCATAAGCCACGCCTGCGTGCAGGGAGTCGCGCAGCAAGTAGTCCATTCGGTCCACGCCAAAGGCATCTCCACGATGATCTCGGACAGGGCGTTTCCGAGCTGGTGAGCTCCGGGATGGGGTTCTCAGGCGTTTCGCCGCGTCTTTGGGGCCGAGGGCCAGCTTCATTACGTCCTCGGGATCAGTTTCATGTCCTTCAAGATGGGCGTGATCTGAGGAGGTCCCTGATGATCTTGGAAATGGCTTAGCGTGTCCAGCCTGCCGGGAGGAGCTGCTTCTCCGATGCATGGGAGAACGGCAGGTGTCCGAGGTCGTGGCACAGGGCTGCGACCCGCAAGGCACGTTTTCAGTATTCGTGGTCAAAACCATGGTGACCTGCGCGCCGGCAAATCTCGGACGTCTTGCCGCAAGTTGTCCGTGCTCGTGACGACATCATATACGCGCGAGAATGATTCCATAACGCCCAGACTGTGCTCAAAGCGCTTGTGGGTGGCACCAGGATAGACAAGATACGTAAGGGCCAGTTGGTGGATATGGCGTAGGCGCTGGAAGGGGCGTGAATTGACTAAGTCTCGCTCAGCCGGGGTGATGCGTACAAAGACGTGAACCGGGTCGCGTATCTCGATGCCACTGTTTCGCCATCAATTGACACCTTTCTTCAGGGGCGTTCTCGACGGCGTCCGCCGGAATGTCAAAATACCTCGCCGCGACGACTTCCCGCTGGCGTGGTCGAGGTGTGACCGGATTCTGGATGCGCAACGGCTCAGGGTCTGGCTTGTCCAGCGGGTCCCCAGACCACGTAGAGCCAGTAGGAATCCCCATCTGCGTCGCCTTGTTCCATTCGTTCACCGTAAGGCGGATGGTTGTCCGCGTCGGCGGCCTTGACCTCGATCCGTCGCAAGTCCTTGATGGGATCGCGGTAGCCGGTCTGCGCGTCGCACGGCCATGCTGCGCACATCAGGACCGATCTTCAGGTGCCCGACGCGCTCGCACGTCCAGCCTCGCGCCTCCTCGTAGGCGACCACCAGGTCTTCGGCGGCCTTCTCACACCTGCGGCGCAAGACGGGGTCGATGTCCTCCAACAGTTTCGCCAGTTGCCCGTCGGCGTCGGAATCAGACGGTAGTACCAGCGCCGTGGCGATGTGCCGGACCGGGCCGTGCCGGACGAGTAGCAGGCGGTCGAGGCCCGCCATGCGTTCCCTGCGGATACGCTTCAGGTCCTCCAAATCATTCTGGGCGCTCTTGAGTGCAATGCCTACGTCCGGTTCCTTGCGCACGCGAGTCTGGAGCTGCATCACGCGGTCCTCGGCCTTGCGGATACGCGCCGTGAAGGACTTCTCCAGGTAGTCGCGGCAGGTGTCCACGTGGCGGCGGCGCTCCTCCTGGCAGCGCTCGCGCAACTCCATCTGGTAGGTGCTCTTCAGGAAATCTGCCGGGGGTGCAGAGTCCACCGGGTCAATTTCCGGGGGTGGCACCGGGTGCGCGGGAAGATCGAGCAGGCAGTCCGCCGGTACTACCGCGAAGCGGCCGTCGCCGTCGCTTCCCAGCTCCTCCCGCACGGCGACCACTTCGCCGTGGAGGTTGAGTGGTTCGCCCTTGCTGTTGGAACCCTTGACGGAAAGCTCGAAGAAGTGCAGGCGGTAGGGCGCCTCGCTGGCCGCGTCCACGTAAACGGCGACACCGCCGAGCAGCCCGGAGAGGAGCTCATTGAGGCGCTCATCCACGGCGGCATAGAGGGGGTGGCCCGGCCCGAGAAGCACGGCGTCGCCGTGTTGGGTTTTTTCCAGGTCCGCCTTGTTGAAGGTGATCTTGCGGTATTCACCCTCAGGCTTGCCGACACGTCGCACCGCGGCCAGCCGGTCGGAGCGAAGATCGGCCAGCACGTGCTCGATGCGCCAGAGACCGTCGGCACGGGCCTCCACGCGCAAGCCTATCTCGCGGCACGCGGTTACGAAGAAGTCTTCCACGTAGCGCGGCATGAGGCGACGCTCTTCGGCCTCCGCGTTGCTGGACTCAAAGGCGGAAAAGTCCACGTTGCCGCGGGCAAGAGCGATGCCGGTCGCGCGCTCGTACTCCTGAAGCTTGGCCGGGTCCATGGACTCGATGCGCTCAAGGTACTCCTGCTCACGGCCGGTGTTGTGCGCCGCCTCACGCAGCATCTCCGGCAGGTTCACGTCGTTGAGGGCAAGCACCTCGCCGATCACGTCGAAAACGCGGTCGGCAAGCACTTCGCGCATTTGCTCCAGCTTTTCCAAAAGCCGCTCCAGGATGCGTCCCTCGATGATCGGCTGACCCTCTTCGGACTCGGACGAGACGAAGTTGAAGGCGTGGACCTCGTGCTCCTGGCCGATGCGGTGGATGCGGCCAAGGCGTTGCTCCAGGCGCGTCGGGTTCCATGGGAGGTCGTAGTTTATCATCAGGCGGCAGAGTGGAGGTTGATGCCTCGCCAGCCGCCTCGGTCGCCACGCAAACCTGCTTGGTGGTGCGAAACTCCTCTTGGGCGCGCTGGCGCTCGCGGGGGTTCATGCTGCCATGAATGCGGCAGGTCGTGTAGCCCCAACGCTCCAGTTGCTCGCAGAGGTACTTCACTGTGTCGTAGTGCTCGGTGAAGATGAGGAGCTTGCCGCGGCCGTCCTGCAGCTCCCGAAACTCTGCCCGCTCCAGGCATTCCCGCAGCGCGGCCAGCTTGGAGTCCGAAGCGTGGTCGCGCACACGACGGGCTTGGGCGACGAGGTCCTGTAGCGCGGCGACCTCGGCCCGGAGCTGGTCCAGTTGCAGGGCGGCGGTGAACTCGTCGATAAGGCGATCCCGCGCCTCGTCGTCCAGGTCGTCCTCGTCCTGCTCCACGTCCACAAGGCGGCCTTGAAGCTGGGCCACCCGCTTGGCGAACTGGCTTGGGGTGAGACTCTCCAACTCGCGGAGAAGCTCCTGCTGGCGCTCCAGCCTGCGGCGGACGGACTCGTAGATAGCCATCGTGGAGCTGGCGAGGCGACGTTGAAAGACGGTCCGCGCCAGGGCGACGCTGTTCTGCTTCCGTCCGGTCGCCTGGGGCAGAAACTGGTTGATGAACGCGGAGACGGCTTTGTAAAGGTCGTACTCCTCGGAGTTCAGGCGGAAGGTGACGGTGTGGGCGTGGCGGTCGGGGAAGAGCCTCCGGCCGTATACGTCTTTTAAATCCTCCTTGAGTCGCCGCAACGCCCACGGGCATTCCGGTCCGAGGCGCAGGATTTCCCGGCGCAGCTCGGTGGCACGCTCGCCCAGGCGATGGGGTTCCGGGAAAAGGTCCGGGTCTATCAGCCGCACGAAATGGGCGAAGCGGTCGTCGTCGCCGTGGTGTGGCGTGGCGGTCAAGAGCAAGAGGTGGTCGGCGCACAACGCCAGGTGCTCGGCAAGCTGGTAGCGTTTCGTCTTGGAAACCTCGTCTCCGCGTTTCGTGGAGCGCTTGGTGTAGGCGCTGCACTTGTGCGCCTCGTCGATGATGACGAGGTCCCACCGCTGTTGCCAGACACGCTCCCGCACGTCGTCCTGCTTGGCGTAATCAATCGAGGCGATTACCTGGGCGGCTCGCTGCTGCACGGATTGGTGAGTTAGGCTGGTCCACGGCGGCGAAGATGATGTCGAAAGACTCTCCAAACCACCGTAGCATCTCGTCCTGCCACTGAGGCGTGAGCGGAGCCGGGCAGAGAATCAGGACTCGCTCGATGGCCTCACGCAGTTTCATCTCCTTGATGAGCAAACCCGCCATGATGGTCTTGCCAGCGCCCGGATCGTCGGCCAGGAGGAAGCGGAGCCGTGGCTGGGGGAGCATCCGAAGGTAGACGGCCTCGATCTGGTGGGGCAGAGTCCGTATCCCGGAGAGGCTGACCGCGAAATGCTTGTCGTGGGAGTAGGCCAGGCGAATCCGCGCGGACTCGACGAGGAGCCGCACACGCTCGCCATCGGCGGGGACGACACGCGCAGCAGCGTGTTCGGAGCTGCCGATCAGGACCTCCGCCTCGGCCTTCGACAGGATGGTCTCCTCGGGGGTCCCATCCTGGAGCCGTACCCGACACTCGAAAGTCGCACCTATAGGGCGCACCGATTCGAGTACGACCGGCTCAGGGAAGTGCCCCGGCAAGGTGACTCGCTGGCCGATAGGGAAATCGTCTTTGGATTCGACCATTGTTTAGCTCACATTAGAAGACCGCGCTGCACATTCAGTTGCAGTCCAATAGGACCGGTCTCCGAAGAGACCCTACGCTGCCGCGCATGGCTCCTCCTGGAGGTACTACCGCAAGACTACTCCGGTGTCGAGCCGCAGAACAAGAACTTTATGAGGGGTCAGGCAAGATAAGAGTAGCCATTACTTCGCTGCTCGTAGATCAGGTGGGGTGAGGACCGTCACTCCCCCATTCACAAGCTACCTACCGGTTCACTCTCGCCGTGGCGATGCCCCTTGCGAAGCCTTGATCCCGAGCTTGTCCGCTCATCCCGCAGGCTCTGTGGAAGTTGGCAGTTCCCTGTCCCAGAGGCGCTCGTCGCTGACCTGGGGCTTGGGCCCGCGACGTTGCTTGGGTGCTTGGGGCTGGGTGTTCCGTTGTTGGTGGGCATAGTAGGTAGACCGCGCCAGTCCCGCCGACGCGCAGACACGTTGCACGCCGTAGACCTGCCCGGTGGACGGGGAGACTTCCCGACTCACTTGCGCGATCTCCTCTGGCCGAAAGGGCGGTACTGGTCCAACTGGCGCCGCAGCAGTTCATTCTCCATGGACACCTCGCCGATGTGCCGCTTGGCCGCGTCCAGTTCCGTCTGCAGCGGATCCCCCGTGCGGTCCTTGAGCGCCAGGTCGATGCCCTCCGGCGCCCGCTCCCGCCACTTCTCCAGCCGGCAGGTCTCCACCCCCACTTCCCGGCCCACCGCCTCCAGCGGTTCACCCCGCAGCAGCCGCAACACCACCTCGCGCTTCCGCCGCGAGCTCCACCGCTGGTCCGGTAACAACGCTCCCTGCTTCTGCTCGCTCTTCTCCTTCTTCATCGCCGACCTCCTGGTACCTCAGATTACCCCAATTCTGTGTCCAAGAAAATCGGGGCCGGTTTACTCGAAACCCAGCCTAGTCGCGGGCGTCGAGGATGGGGACTTCGGGCCCCAGTCACGCTTCTCTTGGCGCACCGAGACGACGGCGACGGAGCTCCCCTCCGTCTTTCGCGTGAGAGTCGAAGTCAGTTGGGGCCAGGATTCGCGAGAGGCCGTTGTCTGTTTGGCCAAATTGGCACCGGCGATCTGGGGAGACATGGACATGCGGCGGGTGAGACGCTCGGGTTTCACGTTGGTGGAGTTGATCACGGCCCTCTTGATCGTGTCCATTCTCGGGGCGGTCGGCGTGGACTCGTTCCTGCAAGTGGTGGCGACCCACAACGAGTAGAAGCGCAACCTCGTAGACGCGGAGGGGACGCGCCAAGTGGTCGAGGAGGTCCGCTGGGCGGCGGCCAACTTACTGCCGTACAACGTCGCGGGAATTCCTCCGTTCTCCGAGACGGTCGATAGCACCGATGGCAGCCACATCTATCGCTTGCTCGCGCGCGTCCCCGAAGGCGATAACGGCAAGCGTTGGACGGCGACCGCGCAGGCGCTGTTGGTAGCATTCAAGGTCGTGCCGCTCGAAGATGGTGTATTCTCTCTTCGCTACTCAAAGACCCCCATGGGCCCACAAGCGGCGGTTGGACCGGAGGCGTCGGGGCTTCTCATGAAGCAGGTAACTTCCTTCGTCCTTTCGCCGTCTTATGACGTTGAGGAAGATTCAGAGGTTTTGACCGGTATCAACCTGACCCTCGAGTGTGGTAGTATTGAGATCGGGGCGCGGCGCGCGAACATAGCACTGCCCCTCAACGCGCGGGGTCCGAAGGGCAAGCAGGAGTCGACTGGAGGAGCGTCATGAACGCAAAGTGGTTTGGCGAGGGATTGCGGTTGCAGAAGGCCCCTGGGGCGGGCTTTACGTTGATGGAGATCATGTTAGTCGTAATCATCATCGGTATTCTGGCCACGTTGGTCGTGGCCAACCTCGGCGGCATGACTACCACGGCACGCATCACCAAGGCGCAGGCGGATATCGCCCAATTTAGGACCCAACTCGGCTTATTTGAACAACTGTATGGCCGTTATCCCACCGAACAAGGGGTCTCTCTCATTTGCGTCCATCGGGGCTTGAATCTCACTTAACAGCCACGCTCGGTCGTGGTAGGTTGAGGACCATTCTTGGATCTGGTTGCCACCTGGAGGGATGCCATGCAGTTCGAGCATCTCGTATTAGGCTCCTTTCTTCACGACATTGGTAAGCTTCTGCAACGGGCCGAGGTTCCCCTCTCTGAGCAGTCCAAGCGGATGATGGCCGTGGGAGGTCCGTCGCGGGAAGGGAGACCGACGCACTTCCACGTCCAGTGGACCAACCAGTTCTTCGAGGAGGTGCTGCCGAGAGGCTTTCTCCCTGGCCCTTCCGGCGTTGAGGAAAGTGCCTCGGCCCTCGCTTTCCGGCACCATAATGCGTCCACCCCGTTGCAGAGCATGATCTCCTTGGCGGACTGTCTGGCCTCTGGAGTCGAGCGGGGAGAGCAGGTCGATTATTCTCGGGACATCCACAAGCGCACTCCGCTGATCTCGCTATTGACTGAAATCGTGTTGCAGGACGGCAGGTCGCCTTCTCTCCTGGGTTTTCGACTGGAACCACTCCAGCCGGAACTGGGCTGTCTCTCCCCTGTACCGCGGGGCGAGCTGAACTCATCTCTCGTGCCGGGATACAAGACTCTGTGGTCCGCCTTCGAGAAGGAACTTACGGCCGCTTCGCCGGAGTCGTTCCCGGCCGCACTTGCCTACCTGGACGCGCTTATGGAGCGGTATACCTGGTGCGTGCCCGCTTCCACAATCGACGATGTTGCCGACTCCTCTCTCTACGACCATTCCCGCGCGGTCGCGGCCCTGGCGGCGTCGCTGTATCGGTTCCATGAAGCTGAAGGGACCCTGGACGACACAGCCTGTATCCGGGACCGCGAGGCGCAGAGATTCCTGCTGGTGGTCGGGGACCTGTCGGGCATTCAGCGGTACATCTTTGATATTGCCAATGTCAGCAGCCGCGGGACGGCCAAAGCTCTGCGTGCGCGCTCTTTCTTACTCGGCATGGCGTCGGACTTCGCCGCTTGGAGAATCCTCGAGATCTTTCAGCTCCCTCACTTCAACCGAATGGTTGCCGCCGGCGGTAAGTTCTACCTGCTTTTGCCGAATCTGCCGGACGCCGCGCAACGGCTGGCCGACCTCACGAGGAGCATAGAGCGGTGGTTCCATCAGGACCTGAACGCGGAGCTGACCTTGAACCTTGCCACTCTCCCGCTTCGAGGAAACGACTTTCTAAAGGGCAGATTTGCCGGCGCAATGATCCGTCTCCAAGATGAGCTGGCAGGACGCAAGCTCCGTCCTTTGCGTGCCGCGCTCACCGAATCCGGCTCGTGGCGTCCGGAGGCATTCGTTCTCCCGCGGCATTTCGAGGGCGAGGACCGAGTGTGTACCGTGTGCAGGAAGTTCCCTGGGGAGGAGCGCACCACCGAAAATGGCGACCGCTTGTGCGACGGATGCGCCCAGGATCGGCGGCTGGGCCGTGAGTTGCCCCGGGCGCGTTACCTCTCGTGGCTCAAGGACGATGCTGAGGACGCTTTTCACTTCGTCGGAGTGCCGTTCCGGTTGCACCGCGCGCTGGAGAGCGTCCCCACGGACGCCGTGCGTGTTCTGGCCTTCAACGACGCTCCGATCCAGGCGTCATCTGCGGTTCCCTTCCACCGTCGGTGGATCGCCAACCATGTTCCCGCGGCAGGGGTACCCGGAGTGCCTGACTGCCCTCCGTCCAGTCCGTGCCGGCAGGAGGGCGAAGGCCACGAAGCCGGTGCGCCGCTCTACTTCAATTGTCTGGCCCTGCATGGCGAGGGTCGGGACGTGCTCGGGGTCCTGAAGTTGGACGTGGACAACCTGGGGCTCGTCTTGTCCATCGGTCTCAAGGACACGTCGCAGGCGCTCAAGGCGAAAACCTCGCCCGCGGAGGAACCCCCGCCGGGGGCGGGCTGGACCTTGTCCCGCCTGGCTACCTTTTCCAGGCATTTGGACCTCTTCTTCGCCGGCTGGTTGCACCGGGAACTGACCGAGCGCCATCCGCTGCTCTACACCATCTTTTCGGGCGGCGACGATCTGTTTCTGCTCGGACCCTGGCATGAGGTCCTCAATTTCGCGCGCGGCTTCCATGCAGCTTTTCGGCAGTTCTGCGGCGGCAACCCGGATCTCACGCTCTCCGGAGGGTTTACATTGGCCCATGCGCGGACTCCTGTCTTCATGATCGCCGACCAGACAGAGAACGCCCTGAAGGTGGCCAAGCGGGCTGGCAAGGACCGGCTTGCGGCCTTTGATGATGTGCTCCGCTGGAAGGAGCTGGATCGCTGCCACGCCGAGGCGGAGCGCCTGGCCGAATGGCAGCAGGCGGAGACGGTCTCCACGCAGCTCGTTCGCCGGTTGCTCCTGTCCGCCAAGCGCTACTATCAGTACCGCGACGACGGCGTTACAGACCACCTGATCTTCCTACCCCATCTGCATTATAGCGTGAAGCGCAACCTCTCGCAATCCGACGGCGCAGCGTTTGAGTGGGCCATGCGACTCGTGAACGAGTGGCCGCTGGGGCGCAGCTCGGAACGCAAGGCGCCGTGGGACGGCTTGAAATACATCAGCACGTACAGCCTGAATCGAAATCGAGGAGGTGCAAACGATGGATGAGATGAAGGATGCGCTCAACAAGGCGGGCTGGAAGCCGCCGGATACGACGCCCAGGGGAGGCAGGCCTCAGGGGCCCCGTCCGAGCCACGGTGGGGGCGGCGGCGGTGGGTATGGTGGTGGCCGGAGCGGCCAGGGCGGCGGCCCGCCCGGTGGAGGCGGGGGCTACAGAGGAGGCTACGGCGGGGGACAGGGCGACGCCATGGGCGCCAGCCTCCCCAACGACCTGAAACTCGCAGACTACTACGACGGCGAGCACCTCAAGCAAGAAGTCTTCATCGAGACCGCGCGCCGAGTCGCCGAGGAGATCAACCGCAGCGGCATGAACCCGACCGCGCTGCGCAAGTTCTTCAACATGGTGAAGGCAATTGAGACGTCGTACGCGATGGAGCATGATTTCGGGCGCGTCAAGGAAGGACTCTTCAAGCTCCTTCCTGCGGTGGAGTACCGCCGAGAGCGCGGGATCGTGGCGAAGTGCTTCAGCGATTTCATCGCGCACCACGTGCACGCGGACCGCGCGCTCAGGGATGAACGGAGCTTCCGTGGTTTCGTTCAGCACTTTCAGAGTGTCGTGGCTTACGTAAAGCAGAAGAGCGAACGGCGATAAGGGAGGACGAAGATGAAGCTCAAGAAGTATCTCAAGATCACGGGGGTATTCCGTTGCGAGAACGGGCTGCGCATTGGTACCTCCAAGGACAACATCGAGATCGGCGGCATCGACAATCCGATCATCCGTGATCCGATCAGCCAGAGGCCGTATGTCCCGGGGTCGTCGTTGAAGGGGAAGATTCGCCCCTGCTGGAAGTCAGGAGGGACGTTTCAGCGAGCGAGGCGGGTACCCTGTGATTGCGGTAACTGCATGATCTGCAAGGTGTTCGGCTGCGGAAGCGCCGCCAGAGCAAAGAAACTACCCGCATCCTGGTGCGGGACTGCTCTGACGGACGAGTCGATTGCCGCACTGGAGAAAGCGCGGGCGGAACGCGGCGTCTTCTTCTCCGAGGAGAAGAGCGAGGTCTCCATCGACCGTCGTACCGGCAAGGCCGCCAGCATGGGCCCGCGCACCACGGAGCGCATCCCCGCCGGGACCGAGTTCAACTACGAGATCGTCCTCCGCGTGTATGAGAACGACGACGAGGCGGCCATGAAGGCGCTCCTGAAGCGCGGCATGGACCTGTTGCAGCACGACTACCTCGGCGCCTCCGGATCGCGAGGCTACGGCAAGGTCTCGTTCAAGGATCAGCGCGAGCAGTCGTTCGACGCCTAGGAGGCCTGCCATGCAGCTCTTTCGCATCGGCCTGCGGCTGCGGTCGCCGGTGGGGACGCCGCTTCAGGCCGACACGCTCTTCGGCAGCCTCTGCTGGACGCTCCTGGAGTCGCAGGGCGAGGCGGAACTGGGCCGGTTCCTGGAACCGTTCCGCGCCGGCGCGCCGCCGTTCGCCTTCTCCGATGGGCTTCCCGGCGACTCGCTGCCGCTGCCACTGAACGTTCGCCTTTCGCTCGTGCGACCGCTCGACGTGGTGCTCTACCGCCGGCTCAAGGAACTCAAACAGCGCCGCTACGTGGATCGCTCCTCCTTCCGTGCCATCCAGGCGGGAGGCTTGCCCGGGCAACTGGTCGCGGAAAGGGGCTTCGCCGAGGTCTCGGTCCTGCACGCGCGCATCAGCCGGACAACCGGCCACACCGGCGATCCAGGCTCGCTCCACGAGACCGTCGGGCACTACCCGGAAGACACCGACGGGCGCGTGACGATCTTCCTGGCGGCTAAGACCGAAGCGGACGCCAGGGTCGCCCATCGGTTGCTGGTGGAGCTTTCGCATACGGGCTATGGCCGCAAGGCCAACAGCGGCATGGGCCACTTTGAGGTCGGCGAACTCACAACCGAGAGGGAGTTAAGCGAAGTAGAAAACCCAAACGCCCTCGTGACCCTCTCCCACCTTGTCCCCGCCCGGACCGACCCGACCGACGGCCTCTGGCAGACCGATGTCAAGTACGGCCGCCTGGGCCGGGGCGTGTTCGAGAATCCCTTCAAGCGACCGCTCTTGCGACTGACGCCCGGAAGCGTCTTTCGAGTGGATCAGCCAGGAGTCTGTGCCTTGGGCCGCCTGCTGGAAGGCCTGGCGCCGGGCTTCCCGGCGGCCGTGCACTCCGGCTACGCGTTGGCGCTGCCCATGCGATGGCACGAGGACGAGGCGGGCCGGACATGACGACGACCAACATCGGGACCGTCGAGCAGGCGCGCGCCTCCCTCGCCCGCCTTACGATGCTGAGGTTGATCACTCGGCTCGCTCCGGAAGCGGACGCCCGCCTGCCTGGCTACCTGGGGTCCATGTTACGCGGCGCCCTGGCTATGGGACTCAAGCGCATGGTGTGCGTGGTGAAGTCCCCGTGCAGGAGCTGCCTCTTGCGGCGCGACTGCATCTATACACGCCTGATTGAGACCCCCTTCGCCGCGGATGAGCAGGAGCTTCGTGCCCAAAAGGACATCCCCCATCCGCTCGTGGTGCGTCCCCCCGACCGGGGCGTTCGGAGCCTGGCGGCAGGCGAGGAGCTGCGCTGCGAGCTGCTCTTTTTCGGGCAGGCGGCCCGTTTCTGGCCCTTTGTTTGCACCGCCCTGGATCGCGCTGCCCGCCGCGGTCTGGGAGCGGACCGCATCCCCTTCCGCATGTTGGACGCGACCGCTCCCGACGGCACGGTGGTCTACCGAGACAGAGTCGCGCTGGGGGACTGCGCTCCGGCGGTCGCGCCCTTGCCTTTGGACTCGCTACCCGCAGGGCCGATGCTCCTGCGGCTGCGGACGCCACTGAGGCTCTACCGGCAAGGCGAACCGCTCACCCGCTTCGAACTCTCTGCGTTCCTGCGGACCGCGGCCCGACGGGCCGGCGCGATCCTCCACTACCACGCCGGGGTGCCCTGGGAAGAACTGGACCTGCGTCCGCTCTTTGCCGGAGTGGCGGGCTGCGCGGCTCAGGAAGAGGACGTGCGCTGGTATGCCTGGGAGCGCTGGTCCAACCGCCAGCGCCAGAGCATCGGCATGGGCGGCCTGGTCGGCGATGTGCGGCTGGACGGGGTGGATGCGGGGATGGCGGCCCTGCTGCGCGCCGCCGAGGAGCTGCACGTAGGCAAGGGTGCCATCATGGGACTGGGGCGCGTGAACCTGGTGAGGCATCCGCAAGGAGGGGATTGCGGCATTCCAGCGGAGTCCGCAATGTTCAACGTATCTCCACCGATCGCAGGATGCCACCGCGAATGAGCGGATTGGACCAACCAGGACCGTTAGTTGATGTCGGTCCCATTTTCGACGATCCGAGGCAAGGACGGCCCCGAAGATGTGGGGATTAGCCTGAGGTGGGAACGCGGGGATGATGGTAACCCAGGTACATACAACAGTGACGCCTCCCGAGTAGGAGGGGACTTAGGGAACCAGGAGAGTAGGGATGGCCTCGATCTACGTTTCGCGCGCCGGATCGCACCTTCGTATCCGGGGAGATCGCATCCGCGTCGAGCATGAAAGCGACTGCCTGCTCGACCTGCCGTTGCGGCGGGTGGACTCAGTGGTCTGCATGGGGCCGGTGCAGGCAAGTCATGCCGTGTTCACGCGCCTGCTCCGGCAGGGAGCGGACTTCGCTTTTCTGAGCCGACGGGGAGACCTGCACGGTCGCCTCGTGTCGCGGTTTTCCAAAAATATCTATCTGCGCCTCCGTCAGTACGAGACGGCGCTGCACGACGCCTCCAGCCTGATCTTGGCGCGCACTTTTGTATGCGCCAAGCTCGGCAACGCGCGCAACCTGCTCCGAAAGTACTACTACAACCATCGCAGCCCCGGCCTGGAAGCCGCGATCCGCAAGCTGGAAAAGGTGGAGAAACTGGCCTCGGGCGCGACGGATATCGGTCGCCTGCTGGGATTGGAGGGCGTGGGCGCGCGCCTCTACTTCGCCGAGTGGGACCGCATGCTCCGCTGCGACCTGCGCTTTGAGCGTCGCAGCATCCGCCCTCCCAAGAACGAGATCAACGCGCTGCTCTCGCTCACCTATACGCTGGTGGGCAACGAGCTCGAGGCCACCGTCGCCTCGCTCGGCTTCGACCCGCAGATGGGCTTCCTCCACTCCCCTTCCTACGGCCGCGCCTCGCTGGCGCTCGATCTCCTGGAGGAGTTCCGCCCCGCGCTCTGCGATCCCTTCGTGCTTCGCCTGGTCAACCTGCGGATGCTGGAGAAAGACGACTTCGAACACGAGACGGAGGGCGGCGGTTTTCGCCTCTCCGACCGGGGACGCAAGACCTACTTCACTGAGTACGAGCGCCGCATGCAGCGCGAGGTCCTGCACGCCGGGATGGGCAGGAAGTGCAGCTACCGCCAACTGCTCCGGCATCAGGCCGAAGCGCTGGCGCGCGCGCTCCTGCGCGGCCATGCTTACGTCCCCTACCGGACGGTCGTCTGAACTCCCTCTCCCGCCGGGAGAGGGCTGGGGTGAGGGATATGAACACAGTCCTGACGGACTTCTACTTCGACGAGCAGCCCTGCTGCCCGGATTGGAGCGGTGAAATGCGCTACGTCGTCTGCTACGATATCGCCAACGACAAGCAGCGGACACGCCTGGCCCGCCTGCTCGGCGAGTACGGCGACCGCATTCAGAAAAGCGTGTTCGAGTTCTTCCTGTCGGATGGCGGCTATCGTGAGATGTGGACGCGGGTGCTGGGCGAAGTCGAGGTAGAGCAAGAGGACCGCATCCGGGCGATTCCGCTCTGCCTGGCCTGCGAGAAAAAGCTGGAGGTCGTTGGCCCGCGGGGCCGGGAACGCGGCGAGGTGGAGGTCTACGTGATCGTGTAGGTCGGCCCTCTAACCTCCGGAGGTGGGAGAAAGCGGGGGAGGTTAGAGAATGCGGCATAACCGATTGGATTTTCGGTATTTAAGTTGAGTTCTAGAGGGGAGGTGGTGGCATGGCAAACGGAAGCCGGAAAGCGGGAATCGGGAGGTTATCGAATCGAGGCCTTAAGCGGTTGCTGCGTCTGGACTTGGGAGGCGCGCGGGAGAAAGGACACCCCGGAAAATGAGGATTAGGACCTGCGGGGGCGATCGCCCTTGGTTCGGCTGAGTCCAGGTGGAGAAGGACACCCGGAAAATGGGGGATTAGGACGCCCCGACGGTCACGGTTCAAAGCCCTGGGCTTTCGGAGAAAGGACACCCCGGAAAATGAGGGGATTAGGACATCACGTCAGGGTGCTGAAGAGCACCACTCAGAGTGGAGAAAGGACACCCCGGAAAATGAGGGGATTAGGACCCAAGAGCCGGTACGCGATATGCTGTAAGCGATTTCGGGGAGAAAGGACACCCCGGAAAATGAGGGGATTAGGACCCAAGAGCCGGTACGCGATATGCAAGCGATTTCGGGAGAAAGGACACTCGGAAAATGAGGGATTAGGACAGCCCTTTCGCAGCGAGCGCTCAGGTCATCGACTGCGGAGAAAGGACACCCCGGAAAATGAGGGGATTAGGACTCTCTCTTCAACACCCCGGACGCTACCACGTCAGGAGAAAGGACACCCCGGAAAATGAGGGGATTAGGACGCCCTGCTTCAGAACCTGCACACCGTCATCACGTTTTGGAGAAAGGACACCCCGGAAAATGAGGGGATTAGGACCGCGCCCCCTTTTACGCGCACCAAGAGCCAGTACGAGAGGAGAAAGGACACCCCGGAAAATGAGGGGATTAGGACTAGATTACGCGCACCAAGAGCCAGTACGAGATAGGCTAAAGGAGAAAGGACACCCCGGAAAATGAGGGGATTAGGACATCTCGCATGCCGGCTGGGGGTGCATGTAGGTCTTGAAGGAGAAAGGACACCCCGGAAAATGAGGGGATTAGGACGACGGTCACGGTCGCGTTGCCAAGATCTGCCGACGAGGTCGGGAGAAAGGACACCCCGGAAAATGAGGGGATTAGGACCATTTTTCGTTGACGGTCGCAATTAGCCCTTGGCAGTACGGAGAAAGGACACCCCGGAAAATGAGGGGATTAGGACGTCCTCGACTGCGTCCCGCTTCAGGACCTGCACACCGTCGGAGAAAGGACACCCCGGAAAATGAGGGGATTAGGACCAGAACAAGCCCGTCGCTTTCGTTGCCCGTGAGGCAGGGAGAAAGGACACCCCGGAAAATGAGGGGATTAGGACTCGAAGCCACCACCAGCGTCTTCCCGCTTGCGCTTGGGGTGGAGAAAGGACACCCCGGAAAATGAGGGGATTAGGACGGAAGCGCGCCATTCTCCAAACATAAATCGCCCTTCTGGAGAAAGGACACCCCGGAAAATGAGGGGATTAGGACTTAGAAACCCCTTCTCACCTTTCCACCGCTTTCTCGGACTGGAGAAAGGACACCCCGGAAAATGAGGGGATTAGGACTCCAGCACGAGGTGGAGACTGCTTCAGCTGCTTATGGAGAAAGGACACCCCGGAAAATGAGGGGATTAGGACTCGGAGCAGAAGTCCATTCCCATCTTTATGCAGGATTGCGGAGAAAGGACACCCCGGAAAATGAGGGGATTAGGACTATACCGTTCCGCCGACCTGATCGTAAGATTGCGCGCTATGGAGAAAGGACACCCCGGAAAATGAGGGGATTAGGACCTACCTCCTCCAGTTTTCGTTTGGCTATAGAATACCGCGGGAGAAAGGACACCCCGGAAAATGAGGGGATTAGGACGATGATGATGACGGCCTTATCAATCCAAGCCGCATAGGAGAAAGGACACCCCGGAAAATGAGGGGATTAGGACAGTGGCACGTTGCCGTAGACGACGCGATTGCGAACGTCGTGGAGAAAGGACACCCCGGAAAATGAGGGGATTAGGACACGTTGTAGGTACCTCGTTAAGCTTCGCATCAGTGAGGGAGAAAGGACACCCCGGAAAATGAGGGGATTAGGACCTCCATTGACTACTCCGCCAACCCCTCTGCCGCACAGCGGCGGAGAAAGGACACCCCGGAAAATGAGGGGATTAGGACAGGGCGCGCGATCAATACTTCAGGCGCGTCCCCATAGGGGGGAGAAAGGACACCCCGGAAAATGGGGGATTGGGACTACTGATGAGGCTGTTGGTAAGCTGTTCGTACCAATCCAGGGAGAAAGGACACCCCGGAAAATGAGGGGATTAGGACTCCACACGCACTGAGTAGTGGTCTGCGCGCCCGCCGTGGGGAGAAAGGACACCCCGGAAAATGAGGGGATTAGGACGCCAGCGTTTGCCGCGATAATCAATGACAGGAACGGGAGAAAGGACACCCCGGAAAATGAGGGGATTAGGACCCCCGTGATAACGGGCACACTATCCGGCAGGTTCGCCGCCTGCCGGGGAGAAAGGACACCCCGGAAAATGAGGGGATTAGGACCGAAAGCGTTCCGCCATACTCCGATCCGTATCTAGGAGAAAGGACACCCCGGAAAATGAGGGGATTAGGACGCCACGCCCGAATATGCGGGTTGATCTCACGAACGATTAAGGAAAAGGACACCCCGGAAAATGAGGGGATTAGGACTCTCACATCGTCCACGGTCGCATTGCCCGTGATAGGAGAAAGGACACCCCGGAAAATGAGGGGATTAGGACTGTCTTCCGCGGTATACTCCATACCGCGTGGCGGCTGGCGGAGAAAGGACACCCAGAAGTAAGAGGATTAGGACGATATTCTCGGCAGTGATCACCTACTCCAGCCGGAGAAGGACACCCCGGAAAATGAGGGGATTAGGACTGGGGACCTCCTCGGACTGACCGACTTCCTGCAAGGGAAGGGAGAAAGGACACCCCGGAAAATGAGGGATTAGGACGATATATGCGCTATCGCCCAACGGTGAGCGCGCTTCGACAAAGAAAAGGACACGGAAAGTAGAGGATTAGGAAGAACCGCTCCGCCATATCCCTATCCGTGTCTAGCTCAGGAGAAAGGACACCCCGGAAAATGGAGAAGTTAGAAATCTCACGAGTTCGCCGCCTGGATAAACACAATGGAGAAAAGGACACCCGGAAAATGAGGATTAGAAAGCCAAAAACCGCTTATTCCTCCTATACCAGACAATTACAGAAAAGACACCAGAAAATAGGGAATTAAAACATACTGAAGTACTCTCAAGCCAGAATGTGTGCGTGGCTGAAAAAACACAGAAAAATAGGATTAGGGCGCTGCCTTAGCGGCATATCCTCACCAGTATACTCAGGAAAAACACCCAAGCAAAAGGTAGAACGCCGCGAGGCCAAATATGTTCCGTAACAACATGAGAGAAAAGAACACCCAAAAGATTAACGCGCCAGCGATACGGTAATGATTCTCACGTAGGAAATAAAATGAGAAAACACCAGAAAAAGGGAAAACACACCAAATAAAAATTCTTACAACAAAAAACACGCAAAATGAGAAGGACTACAACCCAAATCAACCCCTATCCACAAGAAAAAACACAGAAAAAAGCAAAATGAAAACTTTACCATTGCCCCAGCGAACCGTAACATCGCTCAAGAAAACACCGGCAAAATGAAAGGACCATCAGCCCACACCCTCTGCGCTAAAAATCGAGAAAAAAACACCCCGAAAATGAGGAAACATTGCTTCCTCCGTCATCCACGTCGCACACAAAAACACCCCGGAAAAGAAGGACACCGAAAAATACCGCTGATACCATGCGGAAAAAAACACAGCAAAACCAAAACACTTCGCTTACCCCTAGCGGTGCAAAAAACACCGCAAAATGGCTTCCTACCCCTACACCATCCCTACCACCACACCAGAAAAAACACCGGCAAAAACCAAAACACCCAACGCACATCTCATCCACGGTATACCAGCGAAAAAACACCGCAAAAGCCAAAACATAATAAACACCACGCCGCACCCTCTATGGCGGAAAGAAAGGACACCCCGGCAAAATGGAACTTCATCTTCGCTTCACCTCCGTGTTAATTTCGACCGGAAAAAAACACCGGAAAAGGCAAACACCGAAACTTAAAAATCACCACTGTGGTAGAAAAACACCCCGGCAAAAGTAACGACAAGCCATCAAAGATTTCCACCACAGCGTCTAGAAAGACACCAGAAAAAGCAAAACAGTACCCAGCCACACACCGGAAACCACGGGAAAAAACACCGCCAAAAGCAAAGGACTTTACTCAGCTGGAAAGCTTAACCGTCGATATGGGAGAAAAAACCACCAGAAAATGAAGAACAAAACACCACTAAACCCCGGCGCTTCAAAAAACACCGGCAAAATTAAAACACCCGCATCAGTTGCGAAAATGCGAAAATCCTCAAGAAAAAACACGAAAGCAAAAGCCAAAACATTAACGCCACCGCACTCCATGCAATCACCACCACCATCACGAAATACCGCAGCGCTAACTCCTCCCGCACCAACAACGCATTTTACTGCCTCGCCAGTACCACCCCAACCGCTCATCACCGCGCTTCCGAAACCCCACCGTCAGCCGCATCTGGCTTCCTCAGCAGCCAACCTCCATAATCACGCCATCGTCGCGCAGTGCAACACACCAAACCGTGAAACAGCAACATCGCCAACACCATCCCGCTTCAAGCATGCTTTCATCGCCATGCAGACCACCGCCGCCGATCAACTCCATCCAGTACACTTTCACCTGCACACACAACGTGCATGTCGGCAGCCTTTCGCCACAACAGTCGGCAACCGCAGAGCCATCTCCACCATCAGCAACGCCAAACATCCAAAACATTGCCGCTCCAGCAACAACCGCTGCTGGGATGACCGGGAGCACCTACATCTGGCAGTTCAACACCACGCGGCCGGCAGCCTTACCGCGGCGATGGCGGCGCACGCGTCGGCCTCTCGAAAACACCACGAGACGGGCGGGTGGCGGGAGCTGACAGTTGGGACACCCTCCGCCACAACGCAAAAACGATCTCTCAACATCAACTCCTTGGGACGATTTACCACCGGCGACCTGAAACTGTCGCCAGATTTTCTTGCGGCGGTGCGTGACTATCGAGGGAAATCGACGCCTTCCTGGGTTGCCGCAGCGACCTACATTGCGCCAAAACGATGGCTGGTGGGCAACATGCTCAGCAACGCCACGCGGCGGGCCGCGCCAGGACGCTACGAGGACACCTGCGCCCGCGTATATGCCATTACTCGACCCCGGGCCAGTTCGAGAAGATCTTTGGTTGCCCACCAGGAAGGTTCCCACTGCCAGATTCCACTCACTGCGCGGATGCTACCAGTTCAACCGAACGAACCGCTGCAACCCTGCTCTGCAGGCGACCTACGAAGTGCCTGCGCAGGTCTCCTCGCCGTTGGGCAGAAAGTACGCGCAGATGGGCAGTTCAAGGGATATCCAACAGTTTCGCAACAGGCATACTCGCACTGGCACCGATCCGTGGCCGGGCTCTATGAGGGTGGTCGAGTACCTGCAGCAGCTGACGGAGATCAGACCGCGCGAGTTTCCAGCACTGGAAACGCTGGGCTAAGCCGGGAGCGAGAGTAGGTTCGATGGGGTACGGGTCCCTTGGGGGCAGCACGTGCCGCATTTGTTGCTACTGTCAGAACGCAAAAGCTGTTGCTCATTGGGCGCGTTCAGGTCTAGTCTTCTGGGTCCCTGACTTCTCACTGACACGATGGTCCCTGTCCGTCGAGAGATGGACCTGGCCGAAAGGCAAGTGTCCCTGCGGGACCGCCGCCATGAGTGGGAGAACGGATGAGATGACCTCTGTCGAACTGCGCGGATCAGGTTGCAGCAAGAATCGGAGGGGCTTGGTCACGTGAATGTCAGCGTCACCCAAAACCGGCCACGTAGGGGCACCTGAAAACCGGCCATTTTGAGGGCGGAAGGGGTGCCGTTTAGTATCTCCTCAAAAAGGGAGATGCTGGATGGCCAACCAACTCAAAATGGCAATGAAACAGGCGATCTTGGCGCTGGCGCAGCGGGGGTGGTCGCATCGGCGGATCGCCCAAGAGCTGGATGTGCACCGGGAGACGGTCGCCCGGTATGTCAGACTCGCTGGTGACGAGGCAAAACCGGCCAAAGTGACCCTCGGGGCCGACGCGACGGAGGGACCAAAACCGGCCAAGGTGACCGCCGGGACAGAGGCGGCGGTAGGTTCAAAACCGGCCAAGGTGCCCCCCGGGAATCCGGCCGCCCAAAGCCGCTGTGAGCCGTTCCGCGAGGTCATCCAGAAGAAGCTGGATTTGGGCCTTTCAGCCCAGCGGATCTACCAGGACCTGGTCGTCGAGCAGGGTCTGACCGCCAGCTACTGCTCGGTCAAGCGCTTCGTGCGGCGTCTGGGCAAGGACTCCACGCTGCCCTTCCGGCGCATGGAGTGTGAGCCCGGCCACGAAGCCCAGGTGGATTTCGGCTCGCTGTAATCTGGACGCGCGGGACGCTGGGTCTTTCTGAGTGTGAGCCCGGCCACGAAGCCCAGGTGGATTTCGGCCGCGGAGCGCCCGTGCTGGACGCCCAGGGGCGCCGGCGCTATCCCCACGTGCTGCGAGTAATCCTGAGCCACTCCCGCAAAGGCTACAGCGAAGCCATGTGGCATCAGACCACGGAGGGCTTCATCCGTGGCCTGGAAAATGCCTTCCGTCACTTTGGCGGTGTGGTCAGGACCCTGGTCATCGACAACCTTCGCGCCGCAGTCAGCAAAGCCGACTGGTTCGATCCCGAGCTGAACCCAAAACTGGAGGCCTTCTGCCGGCACTATGGGACCGTCGTGCTCCCCACCCGACCGTATATGCCTCGCCACAAGGGTAAGGTGGAGCGCGGTGTAGGATATGTCCGCGACAACGGACTCAAAGGACATGTCTTCCACAGCCTGGAAGAAAAAAATCTCCATCTGCTCAACTGGGAAACGCAGGTCGCCGACCATCGCATTCATGGCACGACCCGCCGCCAGGTGAAGCATCTCTTCGAAGAGCACGAGCAGGCTGTCTTGCTCCCGCTTCCCGCCGATCCCTTTCCCTTCTTCCACGAGGCTCAGCGCTGCGTCCACCGCGATGCCCACGTGGAACTGGAGAAGGCCTACTACTCCGTGCCTCCCGAGTGCTTGGGCCGGGAGGTCTGGGTGCGTTGGGACATCCGCATGGTGCACATCTTCAACCGGCGCATGGAGCAGATCGCCGTCCATCTCAAAGCACAGAAGGGCCACTTCAGCACCCATCCGGCTCATATCGCTTCGGAGAAGATCTCCGCCGTGGAGCGCGGAGCGGAGACGCTATTGCGGCGGGCGCGAGTGGTCGGCCCGGGTACCGGCCGCTGGGCGGAGGCGATGCTCCAAGAGCGTGGCATCCAAGGCATCCGGGTCCTACAGGGACTGCTGGCCATGGTCGGCAAGCACAAGGCCCGGGCCCTCGACCAGGCCTGCCAACTGGCGCTCACCCACGGGGCCTTCCGTCTGCGG
Organism: bacterium; assembly: GCA_015075175.1. Lineage (GTDB taxonomy): Bacteria > Hinthialibacterota > Hinthialibacteria > H5-UNCL2 > H5-UNCL2 > H5-UNCL2. The sequence goes on along the minus strand of JABTUV010000001.1, from coordinate 945,454 downwards.
GACCTGCGGTACCTGATGAAGCGGCCCACCAAGCAGGAATCGCCGCCCTTCATGGAGGAACATCCCATCATCCGCAACCTGTCCGACTACGGAAGCATCGTGCGGGTCTCGCTGCGGATTGAAGGTAAGACCAACGGAGCAAACGAACATGAGTTTTGCGCTTTCGGGGATGCCGACGGGAGCCCATCAGCAAAAGAGCCCGACACCAGGTCGAGCTCTCCCGCCGTATATCCACCGGCCGCGGCGCTCGAGTTGCTCTCCAGCAGTGCTCTATCCTCCGGACCGGCACGCAAAGCGTATCAGAAACAGGCATTCGGACAAGTGCCGAAAGCTCGTGGGAGACTCTTTTCTCCCCTTGACAGGTACCTATCATGGATGTGCCCCTGCGGCTGAGCGAATCTGCACCATCCGAAAAGTGGTGTCGCCAGATACGGGGTAACCACCCCCCTCTGAGCCAACCCCACCCGGGGGTTGGTAAAGATTTCTGGCCGAGAGGGGACCCATCACCAGAAAAAAGGGGTACCCTCCCTCCCCGGCGGCCGGTGCTATGCTGGTGCTCGCACTCAACGACGCCCTGGGCAAGGTCGGACGCCCCCGGCCATGCGGGGGACTCGCCTGGGGAGAAGGGAACGGGCGATGCCGGAGAAGGAGTCCGAGGCGGAGGCTCAGGAGTTCGATCTCCGCAACCTAGACGAGTTCTGGGACCACCTGGCGCACCTGGAGGAAGAGCATCCGCAGTACCTGGAGAGCCTGCTGCGGAGCGGGCGGCTCAGGAGCCACCCGGAGAGCGTGGGGGATCGAGCGATGCAACTGATGGGAGACCTGACGGTGAACCGAAAGTTCGAGCGCGACCGCGCAAGGGAGATCGTGTACGCGGAGATTGTGGCGCCCCCGAGCGAGGAGACGCGGGAAGAACCCAGGCCGATGAGCCCGGTGGCGGAGAAGATGCTGGCGCGGTTCAAGTCGAAGATGATGGACGAGTAAACCACCGGATCGCGCCCGGGAGCGACTGCGCCGAAGACGCATAACCGGCCCCCGAACAGAATTGACAGTTTACCCGCTCCTGGGGAGCCGTTGCTTCCATTTTGCTTCCAGAGGCCGCCGGTCAGGGTTGAAAAAAGCTCGTAAGTGGCTGATTTATCAAGTACGCCCGGGAGGATTTGAACCCCCAACCTTCTGATCCGTAGTCAGACGCTCTATCCAATTGAGCTACGGGCGCACAAACCATCCGCCGGAACCTACCCTCCGGCGCATGTCCTTTCCTACCAGCTTTGCCCGCCCTTGGCAAGCCCCAAAACCCGTCCCCTCTCCCCGCCGCCTCAGCCCTCTCGGTCGACCGCCTCTCAGTCGACTCCTCTCTTGCCTCTTGACCCACTCCACGATCCCGTCAATCATCTCTCAAACGGCTCCATACCCCCGAAAGGCAGGTGTCTCCATGCCCCGCGCAGCCCTTGCCGCTTTCGTCAGCATCACCTTTCTCGCCACCCTCCCGGAGGTGTTCGCCATGCCCCAGACTCCCCGCACAAATCCCTGGCCGCTGGACGATCTGCGTCGCGCCGATGAACGCCACGGCACCCTCGGTCCGACCGGCCGGCGCCTGAACACCGACGTCCGCAAGGAAGGACTCGGCCTGTCCGGTCGCTTCTGCTACATGCATCATGGGACGGACGTCACCGATCCCGTGCGCGTGCGCCTGCTGGAAAACGGACGCGACGTGCCCCTCGCCTCCCGCTCCACCGTCTGGTACCCCAGTCACTTCGAATACGTCTGCACCCACAACGATCTCCTCATCGAAGAGCGGAAGTTCATCACCGACGACGACGTGGCCCTGACCACGATGGTTCTGCGCAACCAGGACAAGAAGGCGCGCACCCTCACGCTGGAACTGGGCAGCGGACTGGCCAATCGGCGCGCCGGCAGCGTGCTGCACCATCTCGATCTCTCGCGCGTCGCCAATCTGGATCCCGCGCCCCGCGATCGCATCAGCGCCATGACCCGCTCCTCCTCCCGCTACAGCCTGTGGTGGGAGGCGGAACACTGGGACAAACAGCGAGGCAGCCAGGGTCGCGACACCAAGGCCGCCGCCTCCGCCGGGGAAGTCCTCGGTTTCTACTTCGGGACCTACGACGGCCACTTCGCCCAGTACGATCTGGACCTGCCCGCCCTTCCCGAGTCGATGCTCTGGATGCGCGTCGCCCGTGCGCCCGCTGACAGCGCCACCTGGACCGTGGAACTGGACGGCAAGACGCTGGCCCACGTCGCCATCCCTTCCACCGGCGGCTGGGGCGACCGGCCCAAGGACTTCATCATGCTGTGCGTGGCGACTCCGGCCATCAAGGCGGGAACCCACACCTTCCGCATCTCCTGTCAAGGCCACCATAACAACGTCAATTTCGATGGGTTCCTTCTCTCCGACAGCGCCTTCACGCCGCCGGAGCCAGGCAGGGGAGCGCCGCCGTTTGACGCCACGGCCACGCCGCGATTCCTGTTCAAGCCCGGCCTATTCGAGTCCGAGGGGGTGTCATATCAGCTCCTGGACGCCCACGCGAACCGGCGCAAGAGTCTGGTTGCGTTGCGAGGCGGCCCGCGTAACTCGCCCGCCGCGGCCCTTCCCGCCCGCATCGAAATCCCCGTCCCCGACTCGATGGGCGAGATCGGACAGGTCCATTTCGTCGGGCAGACCGGCGGGTTTCTGGCTTCGGCGACGCGCGGAGCGACCCTCGCGCGTTATCGCATCGTCTTCGCCGACGGACATGAGGAGGTCGAAGAGCTGGTGGCGGGCCGGAACTTTCGGGATCAGGACGGGCGGGCCGCCGCGTCGCGGCGCGTCGGTCCCTTCCTGTTGCATTCTCTCCTGCTCAAACAACCGGGCGCGCTCAAGAGCATCGTTTTTGAGAAAGCCGACACCCGCGTCGCACCCGTATTGGCCGCGATCACGCTGGAGCAATTCGACCGCGACGACACGCGCTGGGCCGCGCAACGGGACTTCTTCGGCGAGGAGACCTTCGCCCTTCTGGATGGGCGCCTCGTGGATGAGGGTGGCGCGGAGGTCGCCGGGACCCACGGCGACCACGGCAAGCTGTTCAAGTTCACGCTGGCGCCCGACTCAGCCGTCCGCTTCACCGCGGGGCTGGCCATGAGCGGTTCATTCTCGACATGCCAGGAGCGCCTGGCCGACTGGCTGGCACAACCCGACCCCTTCGCCCGCCATCGCGCCCAGTATCAGGCCTGGTTCGACGACAACGTGCCCACTTTCACTTGCTCCGATCCCTACATGGAGAAGCTCTGGAAATATCGCTGGTTTGTAGCGCGCCATTGCCTCTGCCGGGCGGGCGTCGGCTATCTCCAGGACCCCTGCTTCTACGAGGGGCTGCGCTACTACATGCGGCTGATCAGTTACAGTTCGCCTCACATCATGAACGAAGTGCGCTGGCTGCGCGATTCACGCTACGCTTTCGGCCAGGTGCGCAATCACGCCCGCCTGGCGGGCGAGAACGGCGAGTTCCGCGACGGCATCGTGCACCGCCGCGACTCCTTCTACACCCACTGGATCAGTCGTACGACGTGGGATGCGTACCAGGTGCATCCGGACAAGCGCTTTCTAGCCGAAATTGCGCCCGCCATGGCCTCGGATACGCTGGGCATCATGAAGGTGTGCGACGCCAATAACAACGCTCTCCTGGCGCCCCCCAGCCACTGGCACACGGGCATGGAGTGGCAGCCGTCGTTCTGGTACTTCCATCGCTTCGACAACACCAAGGATGAGGCGAAGCTGGAGCGGGCCGACTACGTGGCCTATCACTACGGCAACGCGAGCGCGAAGGCGGCGGCCTTCGCCGAACTCGGCGACGCCTCCCGCGCCGCCGAGTTCAACGCCCTCGCCGACCGGATACAGAAGCAGTGTCTCTTCTGGATGTGGGACCGGCAGGACCAGTTCTTCTACTCCATCCGCGAGTCCGACGCCGCCGTGGCCCTGTGCCGGGAAATCGTGGGCTTCTATCCCTTCTACACGCTGCTGGCCCCCGACCATCCGCATTATACCGCCGCCTTGCGCTACCTGGTCGATCCCAATGAATTCTGGAACCCCTTCCCGTTGGCGACCGTGACCAAGAAGAACGTGGCCTACAGCCCGCACATTCAGGAATGGCCCGGACCAGGCGGGCGCATCACCGGGTGCATGTGGAACGGTCCGACCTGGCCCCACGCCAACTCCATCATCGCCAACGTGATGGCCAACGCCCTGCGCCTCTATCGGCAGGACGCCATCACGCCGAAGATCTTCTGGGACTTCATGGACCGCTACACGCATCTCCAGTTCGAGAACGACGATCTGGAGAAGCCGATGATCCAGGAATACTACGACGGCGAGACGGGCCGCGCCTACGGATGTCGGGATTACTTTCACTCGACCTACAATGATCTGATAATCCGCTGCCTGGGTGGGTTGGAGCCGGCCACCGACGACGTGGTCAGACTGCGACCGATTCCTTCGCCCCTCCGCTGGTTCCGGCTGGACGGGATCCCCTATCACGGACACGAGCTGTCGATCACGTGGAGCAAGGGGCGGACGCACGGAAGGGGGAAGGACCGGATAGAGAAGGGGTTTCGGCTGTACATCGACGGCAGGCTGGCGGCCAGGAGCGGCGACCTAGGCCCGCTGGAGGCTCGGTTGCCGTAGGGGACGGGATACGCGGGATGGTTTAGTCAGGATAACGGGTTTGACGGCATGCGTTTGTACCGCCCGCAGCTCCCCTGAGTTCTGAGCTGGTCGAAGGATCGAGGCGTCCCTGACGGCGCGCTGCGCGGAGTACAGGCTTCAGCCTGCTCTCCGCCGGTATAACGGCCCCCGTAGGGTGGGTTTTACCCACCATCGCCGGGAGACGAGGCGGAGTGCAGGCTTCAGCCTGCTCGCTAGCGGCGCGTGCACCCTTTTGAGTACAAAAGGGTGGCGCCCACGGTTGTGTTCATTTCGACAGCGCCTCGATGAGAATGAGCAGGTCGGCGGCGTCGACCGTGCCGCTCTTGTCCACGTCGGCGCGCAATGCGCCCTCCATCTCCGCGCGCTCTTCGCCCCAATGCAGCGCCAAGTCGAACAGGTCCAGGTGGTTGACCGTGTAGTCGAGCCGCACGTCGCCGGGAGGTTGGTATTCATAGCAACCGAGGTCTTGTATGCCAGGTGGGAAGATATATCCCAACTCAGGCCGGTATACCGGTACGGGATTGTTGTCGAGGTCCACAATCGCTCCCCAGATCGCTGGATTCCAGTCAATGAGCGGCGAGTCCGGGCGGAGGTGGAAGTCGCCATTGTCGGGATCCCTGAAGTACGGATCCCCGCCCCACCACGGATAGTAAAAAAAGAGGAAGCCACCCTGCAAGTCGCCCACACAGTTGGCGAACGCGGTGGTACCGAACGTGTAGAGGTCGCGCCCCGGTCCGGGCGCGAAATTGTTCCATAGAATGCTCCCGTCGAGCTGGTTGCAGTTGAAGACACCTCCCGCGCGGGAATTGGCCATATTGCGGGTTACCGTGGTTCGCCCGATCGCCGCCATTGAATAACAACCTCCACCCACATTGGCTGAATTGGCGACAATGAGACATACCGACAGGCGCCGGTGGCAAGCATACACGCCACCACCGTACTCCGCCGCGCTATTTGCATAAATGTGGCAAACATGAACGTTGCTTACATTCGCCACGCCTCCACCGCGTATTGCGGCGTAGTTATCATGGATAATACACCAGCCGATCCAGGCCTCGGCGCCGTTCCCGTTTATCCCACCCCCGTTCTCCGCAGAACCGTTGCGGATGTCGAATCCCCACAACCTGGTAGCGGTATTCCCATCCGGCGCATCGCCCGCTTCGGTGCCATCCAAAGTGACGACGCTGCCCCGTAAGTCCCCATCAATCACGGTTGATTTCACAATGTTCCAATCGCGAGGATTTTCAGATTCAATCCACAGGCGCTTCCCTTCATATCGAATGTTCTCTTTGTAGAGACCGGGGCTGACTACGATCTTGTCATAGTGGGTTGCCGCGTCAATAGCCGCTTGAATGGTTGCGAAGTCCTGTGGAACGCGGAAAGTCCACTGCCGCGGCGTGGGTGTGGGAGTCCGCGTGGGCGTGGGCGGCGTGGGCGTCTTGGTGTGCGTCGGCGTCTTGGTGGGCGTGTAAGTATTGGTAGGGATGGGCGTCAATGTACCCGTCGGGGTGGGCGTCGCCGTGGGTGTTTCCGGCACACCCGAGGCCTGAATTGCCAACAAGAAACAGAAAGCGAAGGACAGGGGGGCGCGCAGCGCGCGCCCCCCACTTCGCGGACATCCCACCGCCCGCATCATTCCTGCACCTCGAAGAAGTTCCAGCCGTAATAGTGCCAGCCGGCATCGAGCAGGTGCACAATATAGGGCAGATAGTCATCATCAGTGTTGTTATCAACGTCCAGATGCAGGCTCGTCGTGCCGTTGCTCCAACCGCCGAGGTTGGGATTGGGCGGATTGTAAACATACTTGGTGGGATATGCGTCAACTGCGGCATTCGCGCCGATGGCGTCGAAGGCGCTCATGGCGAGAATCGGCGGAGCCGGCTCGATGGACGTCCGATACCACATGGCGAAGCGGGCGTTGCAGGTCACCATGTCGGACGCTTGCGTGGTGGGCGTCGTCTCGCCCGCGTACCACGTGCTGCCGTCCTCTGAAACCCAGAAACACAGCGAGGAATCTTCGTCGATGTCGTCGACGGCTTGCGCGTTGAGACAGATGCTGAACGCCGTCTCATTGCGCAGCTTCAGGTCGAACCAGCAGCCTCCCGTGCAATCCCCATCCTTCGTGCCGCCAGAGCGCGTGACCTTGACGAGCAGGTCGCCGTCGGTGATGGTGCCACTGTGGCCGTACACGGTCGCCTCCCCGTTGGAGATCACCGCGTAGGCCAGATAGTCCGGACTGGCGGTCCAATCCGCGGACTTCTCCAGGCTGTACACGCGCACCTGGAAATCGCCGGTCGGCCAGTTGTTGTTGCCGTGCTCGGGCACCGTGATGACGTCGGTGTCGTCGTAAACCCCCTTGAGCCGGAACGGAAGGCGCGAAGCCTCGCCCTCTCCAAGGTTCTGCGCGAGGTAGAGGCTCTCCAGGTCCTTCTCCGGCAGTTCGGCCCCCGATTTGCTGACCAGCAGCGCATGCCGGTGCTTCACGGAACCGGAATCGCCCTCGATATAGGTGACATTGGTGGTGTCCTGATCGACTTTGGACGCCGTGCCGTTGTTCCAATAAAAGTCGTGGTTTTCCGGCGTCTGGAAGTCGACGCCGTTCTTGCCCACCCAGAAGAGCTGCGTCTCGGGCGCCTCCGTTTCCGCCCCGACAATGCCGCCGAGCGGACAGCTTACCACGATATTCACGTCGGAAGTACCCAGACCAGGCCATACGGTCGAATCTTCATTGCCGTCGATGAAATAACCGCACAAGCAGTTGATGACCGTCTCATTGTGGAAAGTCACGAAGTAACCGGGGTCGATTTCCTCCGTGTTCATCCACAATGCCGCTCCGGACAGGTTCACGAAGGCGTTATACATGGTATGCAGGTTACTGGGGAGCGGGTCAATCGGGTCGTAAAACCACGGCAAGTCATTGCAGAAAATCCCGAGATCGCCGCGCTCGAACATCAGCCCCTTGATGTGCTCGGTTTCGCGTTGTTCGCAGCCGATGAACGCCATACCGACAAACAAGTGCCGCAGGAGCATGGCGCGGAGCTCGTTGTGGTGTCCCAGCATCCAGATGCCGTCGGCTTCTGTGTAAGGGCCGGGCGCTCCGCTACCGATCCAGCGATAGCGCACGAAACCGGTTCCAAGGTAATACGACGAGTCAACGTGGACTGCGTCTTGTCGGTCGTAAACAAACTGGCCCTCGCTCAACTTGTTCGGGACGTCGGTGACCTGCAGTTTATCGAAGCACGCCAGGCGGGTGAAGTAGGGTTGGTTTTGTTCGAAGTCCGGACGATACACGGCGACAATGACGCCCCTTTTGATCGTCAGCGGGTCGCCCTCGTCATAATAGGTGGCCTCGTTGGTGACGCGCGTAGTATTGACGCCAATGATGTAATCCACTCGGGGATGATGATAACCGAGGTCCGCCGCGTCCTGCGCGTCGCCGTCCACGGACTGTTTGTCCCACTCGAAGTGGCTGTCTTGGGCGCCGCAGTCGAGGTGGATCGGCGCCTTGGTCGTGGTCCCCGTCAGCCCGTGATTGGAGAGGGAGTACGGGCTGCCCTTGTCCTTGAAGATGTTGGTGTCCTGTTTCAAATAATGCCGGCCGTTGGCCGGGTTGTCCGTGTCAAACGGCGAACCGCCGGTGTAGGTCTGGTCGTGGGTGTGGGAGCCGCTGGAAGTCGCGAACACCCCCACGTACTTGTCGTTGGCGCCGATCTGCGCCCAGCCCGTGTAATCCAGACTGGGGTACATCAGCACGAGGCGCCCGGCCGGACCCGAGAAGCCCTGCGCCACGTTGGCGATTACGTTATTCTCGGCGACAATCGTCAGGTAGCCCTCGTATCCCTCGTCCACGGTAGCAACGAAGGCTGCGCCCGAGAGGTCTTCGAAGGTGTTGAAATACAGACCCAGGCTGCACTGCGGAGCGTAGTCGCCCGTGGGCACGAACTCGATTCCGTTCCCGCATTCGTAGATCAGGTTATTCGTCAGCGCGGCCTCCGGGAAACCGTCAGCCTGCTCCGGATCCAACAATTGCACCGCCGTGTTGCAGTTGTTGAAAACGTTGCCCCGGATCGCACCGACGGAAACCTCGTTGATGACGATGGCCGTGTCCGCCCAGCGGATGCGGCAGTTTTTGAACTGGGAGGCGTTGCCGCCGTACACCGGCTCGATTTTGAAGGCGGCCGGGTAGTCGCCCGGGGCGGGGTCGGCTTCGCTCATCTGGCCGGGATTGCCGTCCAGGTCGTCCCCGTACCCGTCGTCCCGGTAGGAGGTGATAAACACGGGCAGGAGCGGCTCGCCCACGGCCCGGACCGTGCCGCCGGCCATCACCCGGATGCACTCGTCGTCGTCGCCCGTATTGGTACCGATCTTGACCACGGTTCCCGGCTCGATCACCAGCGTCTTGCCTTCGGAGACCTGGTATTCCGTCAACACCCACCAGGTATTGTTGCGGTCCCACACCTCGTCCATGCCGGAGGAGGCGTGGAGTTCGAGGGTATAGTCGATCACCCCGGGCCGGGGCATGTCGGCCATTTTGGAGCAGGGAATGCCGTCCAACAGATAGGGCTTGCCGGCGTCCCATTCGACGCGCGTGCGCACGGCGGTGTCGCCTGCTCCGCCGGCGCCCCAGACGCGTCCGGGCGCGAAGCGCGCCCTTGGCTTATCGTTGGGCGCGCGAAACGAGAACACGGCGGCATCCGCCACGAGGGCGCGGCTCATGTCGAGCTCTCCCTCCGCCTGCTGCGCGAACAGGTTGCAGCCGAACTGCGCGTAATCGAGCTCTGTCCCGACCACCAGCAGGGCGGAGGCCGCGTCCATCCCCAATTGCGCCGGATCGGGCAATACGCACTCGGATCGGAGAATCACGTTCTGCTTGAGGACGGTATTCTTGTTGATGTACTCCACGTCCACGCCAGGGAAAACGTTGGAGTAGAGCACGCGGTTTCCGGTGGCCGACGGCTCGCGCGCGGCCGCGCGCGCGATGATGGCGCGGCGCCCGCTTTCAGGCTCCAGGTACGCCAGCAATTGCACCCCCGTTTCCAGTACCCGGCCACCCAGGTCGAGCCGGACGTTCATCTTGTCGCTGCCGGTATCCGAGAAGTAGAGTTTGGCCCGTTGTCGCGTCGCTTCCAGGCGCGCGCCGGGCGCGCTGGATGGGCGAACCGTCGTGTCCACTACCTGCCATTGGCCGGCCTCGTCGCGGTAGTTCATGTCCGTCCCCTTGGCGATGATTCGGCGGGGACTGTCGTCGACCAGGTTGGTGGGCTGGCCCGTGACGGGGTGGAGGTAGGTGCGCGTCTGGTTGACTTCGAAGATGCGCGTGTGCGCGTCGCGGAGGGCCGTGACTTCACTGAAATCAGAAGACACGGCCACACCAGGCAAGAGAAAGATGACGACGCTCAAGAACAGGGGTAATTCCCTCCCAAGGCGGCGCAACCACGATGCCACGAACGGACGAACGAAGGGTCTGCCAAACATGATCCTGCCTCCAACAAGAAAGTTTCATGCTGCGCAATGCAGCAAGAGGTTCAAGTTTACAGCCTGGCGCCGTCGGCGCACAATAGTGGGTAGAGCCAATCTCAGTGTATCATACCGGCTGGAGACGTCAACAAAAGTTTCGCGCCCGAACGAGTTGATCCGGGAGATTTCAGGGCAATTCTTCGTACCCAGTGCGCAGCGTGCTGCGCGCGGCAGCAAGCTGCCGCAGTCCACATCGAGGCCCTTAACAAGGGGGGGGCGGGGGATAATGCGAGGCCGTAGTTGCGCAGCGTGCTGCGCAACTACGCCCTAGCCGGCCTTCCTGCGGATTTCCTTCAGGAGCTCGTCGGCTTTCTTCTTCAGTTTGCCGGCATCGTCCGCTTCGGCGATCTCGCGCGCCTGCGACAGCGCCTCCCGCGCCTCGCCCCACCGCTTCTCCTGCACCAGGATTTCACCCAGCGTCAGGTAGCCCATCTGTGAATTGGGTTTGAGTTCCAGGTGCTGCCGGATCAGCTCCACACAGCGCGCCAGGTCGCGGTCGCGCTTGTAGTAAATGAAGCCCATGTTCAAAAGCGCCTTGACGCTCAATTCGTGATCCTCGAAACAGACCACGGAATCATCCAGATGATCGGCCACGAACTTGTACTCGCGCAACGCCGCGTCGTAATCCTCATCCTTCTTGAGATACAACTCCGCCAGGCTGAAATGCGCGTTCAGGCAGTCGGGATGGTCGGCGATCGTCTGGGTGAGAATCTGACGCGCCTTCTTGACATCGCCGCCGAAAAGCCCGGGCGTCTCGCGCAGGAAGACGGCGTAACCCACTTGCGCCTCGACGCTGTTGGGATCCAGTTCCACCGCCTTTTCCACCGCCGCCTTCACTTTCTTGCCCCACGGCATCAGTTCCGTCATGCCCGCACCCTGGTTGTTAAGGCGCGAGACCTTGCGCCCGTAGGCCTTGGACGCCCAGAGATGATAAATGGCGTTGCCGGGTTCGGCGGCAATGCAGGATTCGAAACACGCGATGGCCTCGTCCAGCCGCCCTTGGCGAAACTGCGCCTTGCCGAGGAAAAACGTGTATTGATTATTGCCGGGATGCTCGTCTTGCAGGGACTGAAAGAGTTGGGCCGCGCCCTCGAAGTCGTAACTCTGTTCCAACGCGATCAGCGCCCTCTGAAAGTCGAGCTGCTGATTTCCACCCAGGCCGGTCGTCAGCGACAGCGAAAACGCCAGATGGCAGAACAACTGGCACCACGCCATAGGCGACAGTCTCCTCTCAAGTATGTCCGCGATGGTCGCAGGAACGAAACGCGGCGCTCGGTTCCCCCGCCGAGCGCGGAAAGCACGACCCAAGCCTAGGCCATCCCCTTGCGAGCGTCAACTTTCCTCTACCCCGGAAAGGGAAAAACGCACGACCTTACACCTTCAATGGTAGCCCACAACCAAGGGAAAATCAAGCCTAAGCTCTTGAAATAATTGAGACTCTGACAATTGTATTAACAAAACAAGTGAAGTGATTTCAACCGCTTGAGGCGCTACTCGCGGGGTTCAGCAGGGGTAGCCAGCTCGGCCTCTGCGCGGCGGATTTTTTCCGGCAAAGTCGTGAGACTGCGACTCGAAGGCATCGCTTGCGCGTGTTGGTACGCCTCCAAGGCCGCCTCCAGCCGCCCCTCTTGAGCCAAGAGGTCACCCAGCTCGGTATAAACGTGTCCCAAGTATCGATATTGCGGGTACATCCGAATCAGACGGCGATACTGCGCCTCGGCGGTAGCGGACTGTCCCGCGCGGGCCAGCGCTTGCGCCGAAGCGTGAAGAACTTCCGCTCGGGCCGTCTGATCTATCGCGAGATACGCATAAGCCACGTTCACGGGCGTCGCGCGGTCGATATGCGCCGCAGCGGCCTCTGCATCAGCCGGCTCGTCGGCCCGCAGTCTTCGCCCGGCTGCACCCGCCCGGCGCTCCCCGACGTCCCGCGCGGGCAAGGCGGGTCGAGTCTGTACGCCGCGCGCGAGAACTTCGCGGGCCGCGGCCCCGACCCACCACTCGCGCTCCGCCCACGCCAGGTCCACGCCGACCGGCGTCGCCTGCTCCACGGCGTCAGGCGCGGCCATGACCTGATAATAAAGGTCGTGCTCGCGTGTGAGCCTTTCGGACGCCGCGGTCAGGTCCGGTTGATCGGGAGGGCGAACCGGCGCGAGTTGCACGCCCAACGTCTGCGCCTCACGCTCGTCTTTCGAGTCCAGCAACTCGACGGTGCGCGGCGCAGGTTGGCCGACGACTTTGGCTTCCGGGACCGCTTCGCGATCTTGCCGGCGCAATTTTTCCGGCAACGCGGTCTCCTGGCGCGTGACGGGCGCGGCCGCCGGCGGCGGGCGGCGCATGGCCCGCATGGCCGGCGGCGGTGGTGCGGCGGGCGCCTGCATCGCGCGAACTGCTTCCGCCGCCTTCTGACCCAACTCTGCAATAGAGGCCTCGTCCTTCCGGATTTGCGCCGTCGGCTCGGGCATGTGGGCGGCAGGGGCCTCCGCTTCTGCCTCGGCGGCCTGGCGCGCGCGTTCCTGGTTCAGGCGTGGATCGACGGCCGGCTGGCTCGACGGCTGCGGCGCGGAGAGACTCCGCAGCGCCGCGTCCCGATGCTGGAATTGGAACAACAGCATGGACCCGACGAAGAGGAGGCCGACCGCGCCCACCCAGACCGGCGCGCGCCAGAGGCGCTCCCACCCGCTCGGCTCGGGGACGCGCGCCTGGCGCGCGGCGGCGACCAGCTTCTGTACGGGTACGCGCGTCGGCGTCGGCCGCGGCGCCTGTCGCGCCGCCGACAACGCAAATCGCATCTCCGCCAGCGCCTGCCGGCAGCCGCCGCACCCCTCCAAATGCGCCTCTACCCGCGCCCGTCGCGACGGCGACAACTCCTCGTACAGGTATCCCACCAGGTAGTCCCGGCAGCGGCTACAGCGCATAGGCGGCCAACACCTCCTCGGTCACGTCGCGGCGGCGCAGCGACGCCGCCAGCCGCTCCAGGGCGTAGCGCATACGGCTCTTGGCGGTGTTCACGTTGCAGCCCAGCACCCGCGCCACCTCCTCGAAGGGAAGCCCCATCTCCTCGCGCAGGACGAAAACCGTCCGCTGCTCCTCGGGCAACTCCAGCAGCGCCGATTGCACCAGCGACAAGAGTTCCCGCGACAGGACCCGCCGGCTGGCCGGCGGAGCGCCGTCGCTCATCCGCTCCAGGAGACTGTCCACTTCGCCCTCCTCGTTCTCCGCCTCCGCCGAGACCACCTTCAGCCGCGACTGGCGGCGGTGGTGGTCGATGCAGGTATTGTGCGCGATGCGGAACAGCCAGGTGGTAAAGCGGGCCTTCACGCGATACTGGCGGGCGGAGCGGACGACCTTCAGGAACACGTCCTGGGCAAGGTCCTCGGCGTCCACGCGCCCGGAGAAGAAGCGGTGGATGTAATGGTAGACGGAGGCGTAATGGCGCTCGACCAGCTGGGCGAACGCCGCCTCGTCCCCCTGCGCGTACCGGCGCATCAAGGTCTCACTGGATACCGCGTCCAAGCCGCCGCCTTCCTGTCCCGGCGTTGTTCCCTGGGAGTATTAACGCACGGCGGGAGGGAAAGTTTCAAGGGGAGGAGAAGTCAGGTTGCTGAAGTCTTGTCCGAAGAACGGGACGCAACGGGACGCCGCGTGCTTGAACTCGACGCAGTCAAACGCCTACTTCGCCAATCTTGGTCATCTCGCCGGACTTGGCGAATGATACACCGCAGTCAGCGGGAATGCACACGACGCTGCGGAACATCACATCGGTGGCATGACGCAAACCGTCGCGGCTATTCTTCCTGCATCCGCCCGCGCGCAAAAAGTCCCCGCCACCAGCGCAGGCTGCGGGAAAGGAGCGACTCGCGCTCGGCAGGCTCCGGTGGGAGCACTCGCGGCAGCTCCGCCGGCGCGACCACCCGCACCGGGCTGGCGGAGAAATGGCAGCCGTTGCTGGTGACGATGCAGTCCGCTCCACCTCCCAGCGCCGTCTCCAGGTACACCAGGTCGTCGGCGTCGGAAAACCGCGCCGCGACCTCCTCCGGCGCGTTTCGCGGCTGCACGTACTCGCTCTGCTCCAGGAGGCGCCGCAAGCGTTGATTGATTTCACCCTGGGGAATACGCAGGAGGCGATGATGCAGGATGCGGCGGTATTCGTCGCGGATGCCCCGGCTGTAAAGCATCCGGGCACGCCCGCACTCCAGCGCCGACAGTACCGCCGCGGCCGGCTGGTTCTGCTCGCGCAGACCTCGCTCGGTACGCGCGGGCATCCACGCGGAAACCAGCACGTTCGCGTCCACGACGACACGGAGCGGCATCACAGGCGGACGGTTTCGCATACGCAACCTTGCCGGGCAATCTGGCGAGGGCCAGCTTGCATCTTGCTACAAGCGCGGGCTTCTGGCAATCTCAAAATCTCGCAACGACCGCCGTGGGAGGATGCTCGTGAATAGCCGCGCCTTTCGCCACCTGCTCCTGGTCGCGGGCCTGGGCCTGCTATTCGGTCTCAATTACGCCGAGGGGGAAACCGACGTGGACCGTCGCGGGGTCGAAATCAAGCATCAGGAGTCGCCCAACCTCTTCCGCCATCCAACCGACCTGGCCGACTGGAAGGCCCGCCGGCAGGAGTTGCAGAACGCGCTGCGCGCCAGCCTGGCGCTCTCGCCCGAACCCCTGCGGGGAACGGCTGAGCCGCGCGTCTTCGGCCGCATCGAGCTCCCCGACCTCACCATCGACAAGGTCCTCCTCGAGACCCATCCCGGCTACTTCCTCACCTGCAACCTCTATCGTCCCCGCGAGCTCTCGGGAGAACATCCGGCCATCCTCTGCCCGCACGGCCATTGGCCGGACGGACGCCTGCAGATGGACGTGGCCGTGGCGCGCTCCTTCAACTTCGCCCGGCAGGGTTACGTCGTTCTGACTTACGACATGATCGGTTTCGGCGACAGCCGCCAAATCCGCCACGACGCGACCGGCCCGATGCAGGAGCTGTGGGGGCTGACGGTCAGCCAGTTGCAGACCTGGAACTCGATCTGCGCGCTGGAGTTTCTCCTGTCGCTGCCGGAGGTGGACGCGGCGCGCATCGCCTGCACGGGGGCCTCGGGCGGCGGAACCCAGACCTTCCTTCTCTGCGCCGTGGACGAACGCGTGGCCGTCTCCGCCCCCGTCAACATGATCTCCAGCCACTTTCAGGGGGGTTGCATCTGCGAAAACGCGCCCTATCTGCGCCTGGACACTTACAACGTGGAGATCGCCGCCCTGATGGCCCCACGGCCCATGCTCATGGTCTCCTGCTCGGGCGACTGGACGCTCAATACGCCCTGGGTCGAATACCCGCTGGTCAAGTCGATCTACGCGCTTTACGGCCGCGCGGACCGGGTCGAGATGTACCGCCAGATCGCAGGGCACAACTACAACGCCAAGAGCCGCGAGGCGGTGTACAAGTTTTTCGACCATAGGCTCATGGGGCATAGCCCGGGCCGCGATCTCAAGGATGAGCCGGTAGCCGGCTTCAAGCAGGACGACCTGCGCATCCGGCGGGAGGACTGGCCGGAGGGCTTGGAGAACCAGGAGGCGCTGCTGGCGCGCTGGCGCGCGGGCCTGGCGGAGCGGCTGGCCGCCGCCGCGCCCAGAGACGCCGCTTCGCTTCTGGCGTATCAAAAGAGTTACGGCGAGGTGTATCCGTACAGCCTGGCGGCGAAGAAGCCCGCCCTGACCGACTTGGAAACGTGGGGAACCGCGCCCATCCTGCGCGGAGAGCGTTTCTACCTGGGCCGCAAGGGCGAAGGCGACCGCATCCCCGCGCGCTTCTACCCAGCGGAGAAGTCCGGCGCTCCCGTCGTCGCATGGATTGACGGAGAAGGCAGCTCGGCCTTCACCGACGCCCTGGCGCGTCCCGACAGCCTGCCTGCGCGCCTCCTTTCGGCGGGTTATTCGGTCTTGGCGCCGGACGTGTTCAACGTCGGCGACGCGGAAGCTGCGCGCGAGCGCACGGGGTATTTCTCGACCTACAACCGCAGCGACGTGACCCATCGCGTGCAGGACATTCTGACCTCCATCGCATGGGCGGAACACGTCGGACGTCCCGTGCACCTGGTCGGGCGCGGCGAGGGAGGACTCTGGGTCCTCCTGGCGCAGGGCTTGGCGGGCGTGACGGGCTCAACCATCGCCGACGCGGCGCAGTTCGACGCCTCCTCCGATCCGGCGTTCATCGAGCGATTGTTCGTGCCCGGCTTGCGGCGAGTCGGGGACTTCACGACTGCGGCGGCCCTGGCCGTCCCGGGCCGCCTCTTCATCCACAACACGGGAGACGCCTTCGCCGACGCCGCCTACGCGCACACATACGCCGCCGCGGGCGCGAAAGAGCGCCTCCGCCTGCTTCGTCAACCTGCCGGGAATGACGCTCTGCTGGCGTTCCTCTGCGACGCGGAGGCCGCCCGCTGAGCCGCCTATTGCGCATCGTCCCGGACACCAACCTGCTTGTGGCCCATCTCCTGGGCCGCCGCAGCGCCTCGGCGGAGATTGTGCACCTCTGGCGCGAGGGTCGCCTGGAGTTCGGCATGAGCCGTCCCCTGCTGGCCGAAATCCGCTCCATCATTGCCAAACCCTATATGCAGACCAGCTGCCGCGTCCCGGCGGCGCGCATCCAAGACCTGCTTGACGCTTTGTGGGAACGCTCGGTCCGGGCGCGCCAGCTTCCCCGCCTGACAATCGTGCGCGACGATCCCTCCGACAACATCCTGCTGGCGACCGCGGCGGCTACCGCAGCCGACTACGTGGTTACCAACGATCGGCATCTGCTTCATGTCCGGGGATACGAGAACGTGGAAGTGATCACGCCGGGGGAGTTCTTGCGCCGCCACCCGCCGGAGGGGGACGGCCCGCACGGTTAACTGGTCATGGTGCGAAAAAGGAGCACCCCGTTCACGATCAGGGCCACGAAGATGAAGGTGAGAAACGCCGCCGGCGCGCCGGCGGTCGAGAGCCGGATCTCCTCCAGGAAAATCTGCGCGACCCACGCCGAGGGCTGAGGGTGAAGAGTAAGAGGCCCACATGGGTGCGACGCCAGGCGATGGAGCCGAAGACCAGCAGCGCCAAAGAAAGAGCGGTGCGTTGGCCTCGATGCGCGGCCACATGTGAAGGCTCCAGATTTGCTGGTAGATTTCCCACTCCATGGCGTGTGCGGACGCCCGATCGGCGCCCGGCGCTCCTTCCCATCGCGACGCTTGCCGGTTGTTAAAGGTTACGAAATCTGCTAGAGGTTGTCAACGCAACTTAGCGGCGCGGTGCGCCCGGCAACAATCGCGGACGGAGACAGACGGCAAGATGGCGGTGCAAACGGCGCAGCCCCTCCTGGAAGTCAAGGACCTCCAGACGCATTTTTACACCATGGACGGCGCCTCGCGCGCCGTCGATAAAGTCTCCTTTCACGTCCACGCCGGTGAGACGCTGGGGTTGGTCGGCGAGTCCGGCTGCGGCAAGAGCGTCACCAGCCTGTCCATCCTGCGCCTCATCCCCACCCCCCCCGGCCGCATCATGGGCGGGGAAATCATCTTCAAGGGCGCCAACCTCCTGGATTTGCCGGAGCGCCGCATGTGCGCCATCCGCGGCGATGAGATCAGCATGATCTTCCAGGAACCCATGACCTCGCTCAATCCCGTCTTCACGGTGGGCTACCAGATCGCCGAAGTCTACCGCATCCACCGCGGCATGAGCACCTCGGAAGCCATGCAGGAAGCGGTCAAGATGCTGGAGCTGGTGCGCATTTCCGCCCCCGCCCAGCGTATCCATGAGTATCCCCACCAGATGTCGGGGGGTATGCGGCAGCGGGTGATGATCGCCATGGCCCTGGCCTGCAACCCCAAGCTCCTGATCGCCGACGAACCGACCACGGCCTTGGACGTGACCGTGCAGGCGCAGATTCTGGCGCTGATGAACCGGCTCAAAGAGGAACGCAAGAGCGCCATCATCCTCATCACTCACAACCTGGCGGTGGTCGCCGAGATGGCCGACCGCGTGGCCGTCATGTATGCGGGCGAGATCGTCGAGGAGCGGCCCGTGGAGCGGATTTTCAGCGATCCTCTGCATCCCTACACGCAGGGGCTTTTGCGGTCGATTCCCAGTACCCAGATGCAGAGCAGGAAGCTGCACGTGATCGAGGGGACGGTCCCCAGCGCCAGCAAGTTTCCGCCCGGCTGCCGGTTCGCGCCGCGCTGCCAGTATCGCTTCGACCGCTGCGACCTGGCGCACCCGCAACTCCTGCCCCATGCCTCCGGCGGCCAGGTCCGCTGCTTTCTGTACGAGAAGTGAGCGTCTCGGGCCACGGGCATTCCTGCCCGTGGGCGCGCGATCAACATTGGGGACAGCCCCTCACGAGGCTTAGCCTCACCCGTTAGAGGACGAAAACCAAGGCAGCTCCGAAGGCAGATTGGGCGTGTCCATACCGGCCTCTCGATACGCGGCGCGAAGTTACATCTCGCGCTTCAAGCGGGCGATGCGACGCGCCGCAGCTCGAGGACTCGGTTTTTTCCCCTCGCCACTCTGAAAGTGCCGATTCCTGAGCACAGCCAGCCCAATAGCAAAGGAGCCTCCGACGGAGGCTCCTTTGAAATCCCGCCAGATTTTTTTGGTGAGGTTCTGGCCTTCCTCATTCGCTTGCCGGGGTCTTGACCCGGCGCGGCAACGAAGAGTTACCGCTGTTGCTGTGAACGATTGCTCGATCCTACTTGTGTTGAAAGTAAGTTGGTCGGTGGAACCACTTCCTTTCGTCCCAGGATGAGCAACGTTGCCCTACATCTTCAGGATATGCGCAAGTGCGGCGCAAGTCAAGTGAAATCGATTCAGAAAGACGATGCGAGAACTTTTTTTTCTTGCGACGCTCGGCACGATGTCAGTCGAAAACTGTCGTGCAACGCTGTACGACGGGAAGCAGCGAAAGTGTTGGTCGCGAGGCGGTTCTCCGACAACCTGCGGAGTGCCACGGCCCACTCGGTCGGCAGCGCGCAAGCGGAGCGGTTCGCGCGTGAGGGTTAGCTTCATGTCAGCCGCGGGTCAGGTTTTCGGCCAAAGTTATGCCCAGACTTATCCGCAACCGGCCGCACTTCTATGTCGAACAAATCTCGTGGGTTACGACCGCCGCCAAGAATTATCCACAGCCCAATATTTTGTGTTCTGGCCATCCCCTGACCGCTACATGTTGTGTTTTTTGCTTGACAACGGGTTTTTGCGGAACTAGATTGGGTATCGCTTCGCAAGCCATAGATGCACGCCGAAGAGGCGGTCAACCTTCAGAAACGACTTTAAGTCGCCAAGGCCGGGGTTTTCGCCGCCGGGCGGCGCATCTCGGGCTTGCCGGGCTCGCCCTCCCGCCCCTCGCCGGCGCGCTTAAGTGAGAGAGGCCGGAGAAGGAGGGTTGCGGAGGATTATTGCGCCGGGCCGGCCCGGTGCGAGTATAATGCAGGGAGGCGAGGATGAACGGATCGGAGAAACCGGCGGCCAAGAGCTCGGTCGAGAGTACGAACATGCAGGCTTCCAATTCCGGCAGCGAAGGACAGTCCGTCACACGCGCGCGCAGCGGTGAACGTCGCGGGGCGGGTTTGCGCTTTCCGCGCCGCTGGACCAAAGCGGGCGAGAACCCCTTCGACGCCGTCGAATGGGAAAACCGCTCGGTCGTCATCACCGGCCAGGACGGCGCGGTGGTGTTCGAGCAGAAGGACGTGGAGACGCCGCACTTCTGGTCGCAGATGGCCACGACCGTGGTCGCCTCGAAATACTTCCATGACAGGTAGGCGCGCAGCGCGGGCGCAGCGTGCGGGCGCTCATCTACCGAGTGGCGCACACCATCGCCGAGTGGGGCCGTGCGCAAGGCTACTTCGCCGGCGACGAGGACGCCGATGCCTTCGAGGACGAACTCTCCGCCTTGCTCCTGTATCAGAAAATGGCCTTCAACAGCCCGGTCTGGTTCAACATGGGAATTGAGGCGCGCCCCCAGTGTTCCGCCTGCTTCATCAACTCGGTCAGGGACATATGTCCTCGATCCTGGGAGCAAGCTCGGACGGAGGATGCTCTTCATGCCAGCTCCGGCTCGAGGACCAACCTGTCGCCGCTGCGCTCCAGCATCGAGGCCTTTGGAGCGCGGGGACGGCCTCAGGACCGGTCTCCTTCATGAAGGGATTTGACGCCTTCGCCGGCGTGATCAAGTCCGGCGGCGCACCGCCGCGCCGCCAAGATGGTCATCCTGAACATCGACCATCCCGACATCATGGACTTCATCTGGTGCAAAGCGAAGGAGGAGCAGAAGGCTTGGGCGCTGATCGACGCCGGCTACGACGGTTCGCTGGACGGCGACGCCTGCATCAGTCTTCTTCCAGAACAGCAACAACAGCGTGCGCGTCTCCGACGCCTTCATGCGCGCGGTCGAGCCGGGATGAGGTGGGTCACGCGCAAGGTCACCACCAGGAACCTGCCGCACCTACCGCGCCCGCGACCTCATGCGCGCCATCGCCGAGGGCCACCCATCTGCGGCGATCCCGGCATGCAGTTCGATACCACCATCAATCGCTGGCACCTGCAAGAACACCGATCGATCTACGCCTCAATCCCTGCTCGGAATCATGATTCCTGGACGACACCGCCTGCAACCTGGCGTCGCTGAACCTGATGAGTTCTTGTCGGCGGACGGCAGCTTCGACGTGGAGGGGTTCAAGTACGCGGTGGACGTGACCATCACGGCGCAGGAGATCATCGTGGATAACGCCAGTTATCCGACGCCCGCAATCGAGCGAAACAGCCACATCTACCGCACGCTGGGATTGGGATACGCCAACCTGGGCGCGATGCTGATGGCGCTGGGATTGCCCTACGACAACGAGGAGGGCGCGAGTATGCGGCGGCGATCACCTCGCTCATGACGGCAGGCCCTATCTCAGCCAGCGCGCGCGTCGCCGACCACAAGGGGCCGTTCGAGGGCTATCCGGTAAATCGCAGGCTTCATGCTGGACGTGATCCACGCTGCATCGGGAGGCCGCCGAGGCCATCCGGCCCGCAGCCTGCCGCCCCGTTGCCGCTGCCGCCCGCGACGTCTGGGACGGGCGCTGGAGCTAGACCAGAGGTCGGCTACCGCAACGCCCAGGTCACCGTGCTGGCCCCACCGGTACCATCTCTTCATGATGGATTGTGACACCACCGGCATCGAGCGGACATTGCGCTGGTCAGAAGTACAAAACGGTGGGCGGCGGGATGCTGAAGATCGTCAACAGCTCCGTCTCGCGCGCCCTCTTCCGCCTGGGTTACAGCGAGAGCCAGGTGGACGACGTCTTTCAAGTACATCGACAAGAACGACACCATCGAGGGCGCGCCGCACCTGTCCGGAAACGCACCTGCCGGTGTTCGACTGCGCGTTCAAGCCGGCCAGGGGCACGCGCTGCATCTCGCCCATGGGTCATCTGCGCATGATGGCGGCCACGCAGCCGTTTGTTTCCGGCGCCATCTCGGACCATCAATGCCGAGCAGACCAGCATTGAGGAGATCGAAGAAGCCTACATGACGGCCTGGCGTCTGGGACTGAAAGCGGTCGCCATTTATCGCGACGGCTGCAAGCGCACCCAGCCCCTCAATACCGGCCGAGATGCCGCCAAGGGCAAGTCTGCGGCGGTCGAGAATCGTCCCGTCCGCCATCGCCTGCCCGACGAACGCCGGAGCATCACGCACAAGTTCGACATCGAGGGCCACGAGGGCTACATCACCGTCGGCATGTACGAGGACGGGCGGCCCGGGGAGATCTTCCTCGTCATGGCCAAGGAAGGCAGCGTGGTCTCGGGCCTGATGGACTCGTTCGCCACCGCCATCTCGCTGGCGTTGCAGTACGGCGTGCCCCTGCAGGTGTTGGTCAACAAGTTCAGCCATGCGCGGTTTGAGCCGAGCGGTTTCACCAAGAATCCGCAAATCCGCTACGCCAAGTCGGTCGTGGACTACATCTTCCGCTGGCTGGCCAGCAAGTTCCTGTCCGAGGACGAGCAGAAGGCGATCGGGCTGAACGTCACGTCCAGCAATCCGTGGACGGTCAACGCGGCTCCGTCGGTGGTGGCGCCGCCGGAGGAGTTGGCGGCGCGGGCCAAGGCCGATCCGATCGCGTTCGTCAATCACGACGACGCCCCGCCGTGTTCGGTATGCGGCGGGATCATGGTGCGCAACGGGTCGTGCTACAAGTGCCTGAACTGCGGTAGTACCAGCGGTTGCAGCTGATCGGGTGGGAACGCCGTGTGGAGTGCGGCAGCTTGCTGCCGCGAGCTGGAGGCGCGCCGCACGCTGCCCAAGTACCAGCGCAAGGGGTAGAGGGAGGAGGGCGGTCCGCCGTCCTCCTCTCTTACTTTTTCCGAGCCGGCGCCCAGTTCAGGTCGACTTGTTGCGACTGCGATTCCATCTCATATTTTTTCGTCCATTAACCCCGCCACGCCCCTCGTACCCGGTCATCGGAGCGGGCCGCTCGCGGCGCCGGCTTGGTTAACGCAAGTCCCCATAAAATGAACGGTTGTGCGTTCCGATGGGTATCCTTCAGGGGAATGGCCAAAAATTTCTCTGCCGAAAACGGGAAAGCAGGCGTATCTTTTTCGTAAATAAGATGTGAATGCTGGAACTTGGTGGATAGGGAGAGGCATCATGTTTTGTTCCCACCGCTCTGTCAGCCGATTACTCACGCTGGTAGCCCTGATCCTATTGGCCGGTCCATCCGCCCTGGCGATTCTGCCGGCCTCGGCGCCCTTTATGCCGCACCCGGGCAACCCGATCCTTTCGCGCGGGCCGAACGGCGCGGTCGACGACAATGCCATCGGCCGCCCCTGCGTCATCCGCGTAGGCGATCAACTCCGCATGTACTATATCGCGCACGGGGGGTCCTATGCGTCCATCCAGATCCGCTATGCCACGTCAGAGGATGGGATCAATTGGGAGAAGGCCGCGGGAGCGCCGCTGTTGACGGGCGACGGGAGCGGTTTTGATGCGCTCAGCGTCTTCGACCCCGCGGTACTCGTAGACAACGGCCTTTACCACATGTGGTTCATAGCCATGGATGCAAGCACCAATCCTACCATTGGCCATGCCGTTTCCAGCGACGGCATTCACTGGGGCTCGCGCGAGCTGGCCTTGACCCGTGGACCCCAGGGAGCGTTTGACTACTTTACCGTCAGCGATCCCGTTGTGGTCAAGGTAGGAGACGTTTTCTACATGTGGTACTCCGGTCGCAACGGCCCCACCAATAAGGGTGATCCGACGAATGTGCTCCGTGTCGGCCTTGCAACCTCGACCGATGGGATTCGCTGGGAGAAACACGGCGTGGTGCTGAATCCCGGTGTCCCGGGCGATTTCGACGAATGGTTGGCATACGGGCCGGAGATCCGCTATACATCCGGCTTGTTCGCGATGTATTACACGGGCCAGAATTACGCGGGTGTTACTCAAATCGGGTTAGCTATCTCCACAGATGGACGCAACTGGACCAAGCAGGGTTTGGTTCTGCCGGCTGGAGAGGCGGGCAGCTGGAATGCCGTCGCATCTAATTTTCCCGCCGTCCTCGAGATGGGCGAGGGCCGGATGATGTGGTTCTCCGGGGATGCGGCGGGGTTGGGGAGTACCGACATCGGCGTGGCATACCAGGTTCCGCCCTTGGCGGTCGTCGCCCGCGCGCGCCTCGAGCCGGCTACGCCCCGCACGCTGGACGATCTGACCTGCATTGTCGAGATTCCCGATGCCACGGACCCGCCCCCGCTCTCCGGCTCCTTCCGCTGGTTCCGCAACGGCCAGGAGTTGACCCAACCCATGCTCGTCGAGAACGCCGTGCTGGAAGTGACGGGCTCGGTCCTGTCGCATCTCTACACGACCAAGCACGACTCCATCCACTGCCTGGCCCGCATTACCGACGGTACCTCCATCGCCAACCTGCGGGCTGAGCCGGTCGTCATTCTCAACACCCCGCCGACCGCGCCCGTGGTGCGCATCGTGCCCGAGAATCCTCAACCCTGGGATGGACTGGGCGTGGAGTTCCTCGAGTACAGCTATGACGCGGACGGCGACGCCATCGGTTACGAAATCCGCTGGTATCGCTCGCAGGATGGGGGCCAGACCTGGGTGTATCGCGTGGAAGTCTCCGGGGTCGCCCCGCGCGGCAGCTGGGTTCCGCCGGCGTTTCTGCACGAGGGCGACCTGTGGCGGGTCGAAGCCATTCCCTTCGAGAAGACTCCAAGCTCGAAGGCGGGTGAAAGCCTCGCGGCGGACGAAGAACGGATCGACGGCGAGGCTGGTTGGGACCAGGTGTACGTGGGCGAGAACCGCCGGCCGCGCGTGTTCATTGCTAAACCCGTCCTTCAGAACGCTCTCGCCGGTCCCAGCGTCGAGATCGTCTGGCTTGCGACCGACGACGACGGCGATCCTGTGACCGTGGACCTTTATTACGACGAGGACAACCGGCCGGGCGGCCTGATCCTGATCGCAGAGGGACTGCCCGCCAGCGGTTCATACTCCTGGACGCCGCCTCTGGCCAAGCCCGGCGGAGTGAAAACCGACCTTAACGGAGACGGCCGGGTCGCCGCAGAGGACTTGCTTCGC
The DNA here is from genome assembly GCA_015075175.1 of bacterium. Classification (GTDB taxonomy): domain Bacteria; phylum Hinthialibacterota; class Hinthialibacteria; order H5-UNCL2; family H5-UNCL2; genus H5-UNCL2. The sequence continues at coordinate 920,649 of JABTUV010000001.1, read as the reverse complement.
ATGGCCGAGCGATGGGGTCTGGGCCCCGGCACAGCCGCCAGCTATCGCGTCTTTGCGCGCGCCTATGACGACAAGAACGCCATGGGCGCGACCTACGGCCCCGGCACGGTGTTTGTCACGGATGAGCTCTGGTGCGACGTGGAGGGCCTCTACCTGCTCATCCAGGCCTGGCACAGCGGCCCGTAGGCCGCTCCACGACCGCCTGGCGCCGACCTACTTGGGAGGGGAGAGCGAGAATTCCGTTCTCCCCTCCTCGCATCATCAGGGTCGGTGCTGGCCGCGATTGACCACGCTGGAAACCAGGAGCATCACGCTTACCGCCAGGAATACGTAAAAGACTACCTTCGCCGCTTCCGAAGCCGCGGCGATGATGCCGCTGCACCACAAGATTCCCGCGATGATCGCGATCGCCATAAAGACGGCGGCCCAGCGAAGCATACTCCACCTCCCGCGGATCCGGCGGGATAGGGTCTAAATGCAATTCTTTCCACTTGCCGGCGTAGCAGTCGCTTCGACCCAAGCACGTTGTCATTTCGACCGAAGCACGTTGTCATTTCGACCGAAGCATGTTGTCATTTCGACCGAAGGGAGAAATCTTCCGCCCCGCACCCGACCCGCGGTAACGGCAGGAAAGATTTCTCCCTTCGGGCGAAATGACAGCTCAATTCCATGACAGCGCAATTCCACCGCATCCGCGACGACCGCCCGGAGCAGTTCCGCGCGGTTCGCAACCGCAATCATCTTCGGTTGCACCCGGGGAAAACAGCCGCTTGTCGTCGCGTGAGTTCTCTCTCATTATACGGCGCCGCTGTGGATACGTCACGCGCACATCCTCAAGTTCGCCCGGCTACAGCACCATGAAATTGACTATTCCTCAAGAATCGCTCCAGTCCCGGCAAACTCCGTTGGCGTCATTCTCGCGCTTTTGGTAGATTCTCCCCACCCGACGTCAAGAGAATACATGAGACCACGCCTGTACCATGGATTTCTCCCGCAAAGCGTCCCGTCTCCGCTCCCGACCTGAGTATTGGGCCGCCCTGCTTTTGTTCGCGCTTTTCTGGAGTTTTCGCTCGTTCACGTTTCGGGGAGACGGCGACCAGTTGGCGCGCGTGATCGAGGCGCGCATCTGGTGGTTACACAGTCAGATGCTGACGAACGCGCTGTTCCAGGTCACGTATCGGCTGTTTTCGCCCTGGCACTGGAACGGTATGATGGTGCTGCAACTGGTGTCGTGCGTCGCGGGAACGTTGTTTTTCGGGCTGCTGACGGCCCTGGCGCGACGACGATGGGGCGACTGGCGGCCGGCGGCACTGGTGTTTCTGGCCTCCGGCTTCGCCATCCTGGCGGCCGGCCATACGGAGTTCTACGCCGTCGTCGCGGCGGCGGCGATGGGTTACATGCTGGCCGCCGAACGCTACCTGGCCGGGCGCGGGTCCCTGCTTTCACCCGCCCTGTGCTTCTCGCTCTTGGTATGGACGCATCTTCTCGGAGCCTTCGTCGCGCCCTCGCTCCTCTGGCTGGCCTGGCGCGGGCGTCGCACGCGCCGCGACCTGGAACTGGGGCTTTTGGGACTGCTTCCCGCCGTCGTCCTGTTTGTCATCCTGCGTTTCGATCCCCTCAACCTGCCCATCGTGGGTATGAACCAGCCCGACCGATTCGTGCCTCTCCTGGAGGTTCGCCCCGGCAAGTTCTACACCCTTTTCAGCCTGGGCCATCTGCACGACTGGCTGTACTGGCAGGTGAAGACTTCGCCGTTACTCCTGCCCGCGCTGGCCGTGGGTCTGCTCGGTTCGTGGCGGGGCTTGTTCGCGCGCGACGGCTGGGTTGCGTTTCTCTGGATCGCGACCGCATGTTGGTATCTCTGGACTTTCGTATGGCATCCGGACCTGGGGATTGAAACCGACTGGGACCTCTTCTCCGTCGCCGCGCTTCCACCTACGCTGGCGTTGCTCGACCACGCAGAGGCGCGCGGCTGGATGCGGCGGAAGGTCTTGGTCGCGGCCCTGCTTATCGTTGCGCTCATTCCCACCTGGCTGGACATCGTGCACGCCGCCAGGTTCGGCCAGCGCGGGCGGGGCCATCTCGCCATCGTATATCAACAGGATCCCGGCCCGGTGCGCGTCTTCGTCGACGGCCACCAGAAGGCGCTCAAGGTCCACCACCTTCCCACCGGTCGGCATCGCGTCGAAGTGCACGAGTTGGCGACGGGCCGCCTGCATCGGCAGGAGGTAGAAATCCGCGCAGGAGAGTGGACCGAGCTGCGCCTGGAGTAACTCTCTCTTTCCTCCAGTCCCATACCAGCCCGCTGAAAAAGTGGGCTGGGCGCTTCCACGCCGCCGTGTCTCTCGATACGCCGGAGTACCGGCTACTCGAGAACACGGCTGAACTGCGCCGGGCGGAATCCGCGTCCTCGAGACGTCCCCCGAGTAGCCCAAAGGGCGTATCGAGGGGTAGCGGTACTCCGCGTATCGAGAGGCGCGCTTGACAGCACCGACCCGCGTTGAACGACTTTTTCAACGGGCTGATACGCACCAAAGGTCCCATCCCGCTTCCCAAAATTGGCCTAGACCAATTTTCGCTTGCGCCGTCGCAACTTCTCGGCTATCTTAACCCCCGCCGACTGGCCCAGACGCCGGCGGCGCCACCCTCGATCATCAGAGGTCTCACGGCATTTCATGACGGCCACGTTGACACTGGACGGAAAAGGCCTTCCCATCGCGGAAGGCAAGACCATCTTCGATCACGCGGACATCCTGGGGGTGAAGATTCCCACCTCCTGCGGTCGCGTGGGCAGTTGCCACGAGTGCATCGTGGAGGTGAAAGCGGGGGCCGCGGCGCTCTCGCCGCCGACCGCGGAGGAGCGGTTTCTGCGCGGCGGCTACCGCTTGGCCTGCCAGTGCCGCCTCCTTCACGCCGACGAACCCGTCGTCCTGCATACTCTGCGTCGCGGCCGGCCTCAGATTTGCACCCACGGCGAGCACGTCGAGGTTCCCCTCGATCCCATGGTTCGACGCTCCGGCGGTAATATCGTGTACGGCGACGAAGTCCTGTGCGCCGACGACGGCCAACCGGTCTACGGTCTCGCCGTCGACGTGGGCACGACCACCGTCGCCATGAACCTGGTCGACCTGGAGACCGGCGACATCGCGGCGACCTACTCGATGGAGAACCCGCAGGCCTTCGGCGGCAGCGACGTCATCCATCGCATCCGCTACGACCGCGACAACCAGGGTGAACTCCACAAGATCATCATCGCCTACCTGAACAACGCGCTGCGCGAGCTGCCCTGCGACCGCCGGAGGATTTTTGAGGTCGTCGTTGCAGGCAACGCCACCATGCGCGACCTGTTCTTTAATCTTCCGGTGCAATCCATCGGCGTGAGGCCGTACATGTCCATGGTGGAAAAAGAATACCGCGAGAAAAAGCGCGCCTCCACGTCACTGTCCGCCGTCAGCAAGCAATTGAAACTGCGCATCAATCCGAAAGGACGGATTTACGGGCTTCCCCTGATCGGCTGCCACGTGGGGGCCGACACGGCGGCGTGTCTCCTGGTAGCCAATCTGCACACGCGCGACGAGATCGGCATGATGCTGGACATCGGAACCAACACCGAAGTGGTGCTGGGCAACCGCCGGCGCATCCTGTGCGCGTCGTGTCCCGCCGGCCCGGCTTTTGAGGGTGGAGGCATCACTTGCGGCATGCCGGGCTTGGAGGGCGCGATTGAGACCATCCGGCTCGACAACGGCCGCGCGCATTACCAAGTGATCGGCGGCGTCGAGCCCGAGGGCATCTGCGGCTCGGGCATCATCGACCTGTTGGCCGAGCTGCTCGCAAGCGGGCGCATGGACGTGCTGGGCCGCCTGGCGGGCGACGCGCAGGACTTCCTCGTCGTGCCCGAGCGCGACATCCGCATCCTGGCCAACGACATCAGCGAGCTGGCCCAGGCCAAGGCCGCCAATTACACCGGCCAGCGCATTCTGCTCAACCGCTACGGCATTTCGCCCGAGCAACTGTCCGTGTACTACCTGGCGGGGGGGTTCGCCAATTACATCAATGTGGCAAACGCCATGAAAATCGGCCTCATCCCCACGCTGCCCTTGCAGCGGGTCAGGAAGCTGGGCAACGCCTCGCTCTCGGGCGCGACCCAGGCGCTGGTCAGCCGCGCCCGCCGGGCCGAACTGGAACAACTGGTGACGCGCATCGAGCACGTCGAATTGGAGACGATCCCCGAGTTCTTCGAGATTTTCGTGGAAGGATGCATGTACCAGGCGGGCTAGGACGCATGAGACCTATGGGACTCATGGGACGAATCGGTCCACGATAAAACTATTGCCAACCGGCAGGCGCAGGGTTATTTTACCCTATCTCAACGCCCCGGCGACGACCATGGATTTGAGAATCGACAGCGACGAACGCACCTGCCTTCTGACCGTCTCCGGCTCGCTGCAGCGGGACGTGGTCGACAAGGCGAAGATGCAGATTCAACCCTGCCTGGACCCTTGCAAGAACCGCGTCGTGCTGGACCTGTCGCAGGTGGAATGCATCGACTCCTCCGGCATCGGGCTCTTGATCTCCAATTACGGGGAATCGAGAGCCAAGAAGTTCGAGTTCGTGGTGGTGCGTCCGCGGCACTGCCACGCGCACGCTGCTCAACTTCACGCGTCTGGATCGCATCATTCTCTTCGTGGACGACCTCTGCGAGCGGAGGGCCGCGCGGTCGCCCGTGGTCGCGCGCCCTGCGCGCCCTGCCGTTGCCCCTTGCGACGCTGCGCATTCTTTGTTAACGTGGGCTAACAATCAGGAGACGCGAGGAAGAATGCGCGGGACCGTTTACCGCTCCTCCTCGCGCTGGTAGCTTGGCCTTCCTTGCCAGCGCATCCGCGGCCCCATCAGAATCGGATCGTGGAACACCAGGATCAATTACGCCAACATGCTGGGCCTCGGCGCCATGCTCACCTCCGAGGGCCAGCATACCGACTTCAGCGCGCAGTTCAGAGCGGAACCGTGCCGGACTTCTCAATATCGACTGCTTGATCTTCGGCCCGTTCGCGACCAACAGCGCGCAGAAGAAGGCGACCTACGCGGCGGCGGCCGGTACCCTGCGCTCGTTCGTCAGCAATGGGGTCGTGATCGTGTTCTGCCAGGCCGATCAGGACCTGAAGGACGAGACCTGGCTGGAACCGCCGCGCGCGCACCGCGGGGACCCGGACAACCCACGGTTCACATCCTGCAGGCGACGCACGTGCTGGTCCACCACTCCGAGGTGGTTCTCGGCACGGACCTTCAGGATTGGCGTGTTCCGTCCGCCAGGGCGCCTCAACACCTCCTGGGAGTCCTTCACGTCGTACACGCAGGGCGCGGTCGTTTTGGCGCCGGATACCATCGGCAACTCGCAGACGCTGGTGGAGTTCGGCTGGGGCGGCGGGCGCGCGTTGTTCTACGCCATGGCGCTGGACAAAGCCTTTCAAGGGGGAAACGCGGCCTCTCAGGCGGGCGCCATCAAGCTCTTCCGCAACGCTTTGAATTACGCGCAGATGGTCGAGGACGGCGTCGCTCCGCCCATTCAGATCACGCCTTCCGGCGCCTACGCCTATCCCATCCGGGGCACGGTCTTCATGGATTACGATCGAGACGGGATACAGGATGCGGGCGAGCCGGGGCGGGCCGGCGTGGGCGTCTCCGACGGCGTGGACGTGGTCCTCACGGACGCCACCGGCGAGTATTATCTCCCCAACGTGGGGCAGAATCCTCCCTTCGTGTACGTCAGTCAGCCGGCGGACGTGGTCAAGTCGGCGACGACCTTTTACCAGTTCCCGCGCGCGACCGACACGGCCGCCACGCGCTTCAATTTCGGCCTCTGGCCGGCGCAAACGCCCCTGCCCGCGACCCAGGTCTATTTCGCCCAAGTCACCGACGTCCACACCGCCAACACGACCGACCGCGCCCTCCAGTTGGCGGCCTTTCAGGACATCTACGCCATGCAACCGCCGGTGGACTTCGTGGTGTCTACCGGCGACCTGGTCAACAACGGCGCCAACAACAGCGAGTATCAGAACTACCTGCCGGGCGTCTTGGCGGCCAACGTGCCTTTCTTTAACGTCGTGGGCAATCACGACGTGCAGGGCGGCGCCAACCCGGTCGCCAACTATCGGGCGTACTTCGGGCCGGATTACTACTCGTTCGACCACGGCGGCATCCACTTCGTGGTGCGCAACGTGATCAACACGTCCGCTCGGCAGGACGCCTGGCTGCAACAGGACCTGGCGATGCTGGCGGGCGGTCGTCCCATCGTCTTTTTTCAGCACTATCCACCGACCGCGGCGGAACTGGCGCAGCTGGACGGCTGGAACGTCCATAGCGTCTACACCGGCCACTGGCATACGGAGAAGGCCGTGCAAAGCGCGACCACCACGAGCGTCAACAGTCCCACCGCGGTCATGGGGGGCATCGATTGCAGCCCGGCGGGGTTTCAGTTGGTCTGGCTTGGGGCGGACGGGAGCTATGCCAAGGAGTGGCGCTACGGCCGCATCAACCAGAAGATCACCATCGTTTCGCCGCCCCCGGGCGGGCTGGCCAACCAGCACGATTTTCCCATCGTGGTCAACATCTACGATTCATCCATAAGGCGACGCAGGTGTCCTGGCGGGTGGAAAACTTCGGCACGACCGTTGCGTCCGGCCAGCTGGTGCAGGAGTCGCCGTGGAGCTGGACCGGCCGCTTCCAATCTGCCGGCAACTATCTCGGCAATTCCACCATCTTTATCACCGTCCTGGACGCGGCGGGACGAACCTGGAGCAGGCAGGCAACGTTCAACCTGGACGTGAAGATACCGGCGGTTCCGCAACCGGCCGGCGAATGGCCCATGTTCATGGGCGGTCCCACGCACGTGGGCAGCACGACCGTCACGTTGTCCACGCCCATGCGACTGGTCTGGAGCCTGGACACGGGGGGCGATCTGGATTTCTCCTCGCCCATCCTGGCGGAAGGCAGGCTCTTTCTGGCGCTGAAGGCGCGCCACACGTGGGCGAAGAACGGCCTCATCGCGGTCGATCCCGCCGATGGAACCATCCTGTGGCGGCGCGACACGGCGCAGGCCATCAACCACACGCCGGCTTACGCCAACGGCATCATCTGCATCCCCGAGGTCGGCGGCGCGGTCTTCGGCGTCAACGCCAGCGATGGGAGCATCGCTTGGCAGTACAACCTGATCGACAATTTGGGGCGCTACAATTTCTGCGCGCCCGCGGCGGAAGGCGGTTTCTTCTACGTGGGCACGTTGCGGCAGTTCGCGCGCCTGGTGGTGGGAACCGGGCAGGCGGGCTGGGCGGTCGCGCTGGGAGGGTCCGACTGGATTTCCAGCTACGGCTCTCCCGCCGTCTCCGGCGACTATCTGGCCATGGGCGGCATGTGGAACAGCGGCAACGACCTCCTGGTGCGCACCAAGGCCAACGGGGCCGCCGTCTGGTCGCACGCCGCCGACAACGGCATGCACAGCAGTCCCACCATCGCGGGAACGCGCCTGCTCTTCTCCGGCCTGGCCTCCCGGCTGTATTGCTACGACCTGGCCAGCGGCGCCGTGCAATGGAGCACTTCCATGAGCAGCCTATCCGGCAGCCTGTGGACCTCGACCACCCCCGCCGTCAAGGACAACGTCGTGGTCGCCGGTTCGGCGGACGGTTTCATGCACGGCATCAATCTCCTTACCGGCCAAAATCTCTGGACGCATCGCTCGGAAACGGCGATCTTTCAGATTTCGCCCTATCGGCGCGATTGGCGGGGCCTTTTGTCGTCGCCGACGATTGCCGGCGACAAGGTCTACTTCGGCAGCTCGGACGGCTGGTTTTATTGCCTGGACCTGGCGACGGGCGCGGAGTTGTGGAAGCTGGAGATTGGGGTTCCGATTCTCTCCACGCCGTTGGTGGCCGGCAACGCGTTGTTCTTCGGCGCTTACGACGGACGGCTGTATGCGTTCACGGAGGACGCGGCGGGTACTCCGCAGGCGACGCCCACGCCGAGTCCCACGGGTACTCCGACCAACACGGGTACGCCCACGGGCACGCCCACCCCGACGGGCACGCCCACGCGGACCCACACGCCTACCAACACACCGCCGCCCAGCGACGTGAACCGCGATTTCTGGATCAACTCGCTGGACCTCTTTATCCTGGCCGAGTACTGGATGCGGCCGCGAGAGGCCGCTCCCAAGGAGCTGCAGCTGGACTGGGACGGCAACGGCGTGATCGATCAGGCGGACGTGTTGTTTTTCGTCGAGAGCTGGCCGTCCAGGAATTGACCGCCGCGACTCTTCACGGCCGGTAGCGCCGGCATCCATCCTGCCGGCTGGCGCAAAAGACGTAGCGCCGGCATCTTGCCGGCTCGCGTGTGGGCATCTTGCCCACACGCTTCTGCTGCCACGCAGAGAAGCGAAGCGTGGGGCGGGACGCCACCCACGCAAGCCGGCAAGATGCCGGCGCCACGGCCCCACAAACGGCGACGTCTCGCAGCGCAGCCATCCTGCATGGTTTCTTCTGCACCCAAAAGCCAGCCAAACGGCATACCAAACCTTCTTTCGAACGCGGACTCCGGAATATGCTGTTTGACACACTGAAAGGTGCCTTTAGGATGTCCGGGTCAATTTATCAATAAGTTAATCGGCCACTCCAGCCGCGTGGGGCGGGAGGTGATGGAAGATGTCCTGCGGGAAGTGGCATCCGAGCGGGACCTCCTCGAGCTGCTCTTAACACCATGCTGGAGGGCCTGGTGGCGACTGACTCGCAGGGGCGGGTCGTCTACGCCAACCCCGCCGCCGCCCGCATTCTAGGCGTGACCCGGGCCGAGATGCTGGGGCCAGCCTAGCCGACCTCCTGTCCGCCGATGAACTGCGCGAAGCCTTTCGGCAGGCCGGCGAGCAACGCCTGAAGGTCGTCAACCGCTACGTGGTGCTCGACACGCCTCTGCGGCAGATGCACTTGCAGGTGAGCGTCTTGCCGCTGGAAGATGAAGAGAACCGCTTCAGCGGGACCCTCTTGCTCTTCACCGACATCACCGACCTGAAGGAGAACGAGGCAACGCGCCGCCGCAGCGAACGCCTGGAGACGCTGGCCAACCTCTCGGCGACCATGGCGCACGAGATCAGGAACCCGCTCAACTCGCTGGGCATCCACATCCAGCTGTTGGAACGCGAACTCAAGCGTCAGGGCGTGTCGCTGGGCTACCACGACAACCTACACGTCCTCAAGGAGGAAGTGACCCGCCTCAACCAAGTGCTGGAGAACTTCCTGTCGGCGGTGCGACCGGAGCGGGCGCGGCTGGTGCGCATCAGCCTCTTTGAGGTCGTCCAGTCGGCGCTGCGCCTCTTGGAGCCCGAGATCGTCGCCGCGGGCGTGCGGGTCGACGTCTTTTCTCCCTACGACTGGCCCGACGTGGCGGGCGACGAGGAGAAACTACGCCGCGCCTTCATCAATCTCATCCGCAACGCCCTGGAGGCCATGCCCGCGGGCGGCGAGCTGGCCATCCGCCTGGAACAGGGCGAGGACCACGTCACGCTCTGCTTCGACGACACCGGCGAGGGCATCCCTCCCGAGGCGCTGGACAAGGTGTTTGAACCCTATTTCACGACCAAGGCCAGGGGGACGGGACTGGGACTCTTCATGGTGCGCAACGTGATCGAGGAGCATCGTGGAGAGGTCGAGATCGAGAGCCGGCCGGGGGCGGGCACGTCGGTGCGCGTCACGCTGCCGGTCGTCGAGCGCGAGGGCATCCTGATTCCCGAGAAGACTTCGGAGGCGCGCGATGGCTAAGGCCCGTATCCTGGTGGTCGACGACGAGAAGAACGCGCGCGAGGGCCTGGCGCGGGCGCTGGCGCGCGACGACGTCGAGGTCGCCACCGCCGCCGACGGCCTGGCGGCGCACGAAAAAATCCTCTCCTGGGCGCCCGACCTCGTCATCGCCGACATCCGCATGCCCCGCTTGGACGGCATGGAACTGCTCGGCCGCACCCTGCATGATTCTCCGGCAACCGAGACCATCATCCTCACCGGCCACGGCACCATCGAGACCGCCGTCCAGGCGCTCTCCAAGGGCGCGTACTACTATCTGACCAAGCCGGTCAACCTGGATGAACTGGACGCGCTGGTCGCGCGCGTGCTGGAGAAGCGGCGGCTGGCGGACGAGAACGAGGACCTCAAGCGGCGCCTGAAGGAGAAATACGGCATGGAGGGCATCATCGGCCGTTCGCCCGCCATGCTGCGCGTCATGGGACGGTGCGCCAGGTCGCTCCCACGCGCGCCAACGTGTTGATCACGGGTGAGTCGGGAACCGGCAAGGAACTCTTCGCCGACGCGATCCATTACAACAGCCCGCAGCGCAACCGACCCTTCGTAGTCGCCAACTGCTCGGCCTTCGCCGAGAGCCTGTTGGAAAGCGAACTCTTCGGCCACGAGCGCGGCGCCTTCACCGGCGCGGTCAAGCAGAAGCCGGGCCGCTTCGAGGCCGCCGACGGCGGCACCATTTTTCTCGACGAAATCGGCGAACTCTCGCGCGACATGCAGGTGAAACTGTTGCGCGTCCTGGAGGAGAAAGAGTTCGAGCGCGTGGGCGGCACGCGCCCCATCAAGGTGGACGTGCGCGTGATCGCCGCCACCAACCGCGACCTCGCCAGGATGGTCGAAGCGGGCGCCTTCCGCAGCGACCTCTATTTCCGTCTCAAAGTCGTGCACATCCATCTCCCCCCCCTGCGCGAGCGCCGCGAGGACATCCCGCTCCTGGTCGACCACTTCATCCAGCACTTCTGCCGCGAGAACGGCAAGGAACCCATGAGCATCGCCCCCGAGGCGATGAAACTGCTCACCCAGTATGACTGGCCGGGCAACGTGCGCGAGCTGCGCAACGTGATCGAGTCCACCGTGGTGCTGACCAACCGCAAACGCATCAACGCCGAGAATCTTCCGCCCGAGATCGGCCGCTCGGCCGCCCCACCGGCCATCCTGATCCCCAAGCAAACGCCGCTGGCCGAGGTGGAACGCATAGTTATCCTGGATACGCTGGCGGAGATGGACGGCAACCGCAGTCGCACCGCCGAGGTGCTGGGGATCGGGCGACGCACGCTGATCCGCAAGCTGAAGGAGTACGGCGTCAACGCGCCTGAGGACGAAGGAGACGAGGAGCATGAACCCGCAGAACGGCCATCCGCGCCTGTCGGTCGTGATTCCGGCGTACAATGAGCGGCTGCTCTTGCCGGCGGCGTTGGAGGCGGTCGAGGGCGCTTTGGCGGCGGCGGGATGGCGGGAGGTGAGCGAAGTCGTCGTCTGCGACAACGCCAGTACGGACGAGACGGCGGAATTGGCGGCGCAGCGCGGCGCGCGAGTGGTGCGCGAGCCGCGGCGCAATATCGCCGCCGTCCGCAACACCGGCGCCCGCGCCGCCTGCGGCGAGTGGCTCATTTTCACCGACGCCGACTCGCAGGTCTCCCCCGGCCTCCTGGCCGAGACTCTGCTCGCCCTAGAGGACCCCCACGTGGTCGCGGGAGGCAGCCTGGTGGCGGTCCAGTCCGACCATCCCCGCGCGCGCCGCGCGGTCGCCCTCTGGAATTGGCTCAGCACCCGCAAGTCGCTGGCCGCCGGCGGCTACATCTTCTGCCGAAAAGCCGACTTTGACGCCATCGGCGGCTTCGACGACTCGTTTTACGCGGGCGAGGAACTCGACTTCACCCGGCGCATGAAGGCCCTGGGGCGCCGAACCGGCCGCCGGTTCGTCATCCTCACCCGCCATCCGCTGCTTACCTCCGCCCGCAAACTGGACTATCCCCTGCGCTGGTCAGACCTCTTCAAGGGCCTCCTCTTCGCCCTGGGCTGCGACCGCGTCGCAAAAAACCCCCGCAACTGCGGCATGTGGTACGACGTAGACCGATAGGAGAGATGGGACGAACGGGACCCATGAGACCTATGGGACCCATGAGACACGGCGCCCTCGCACAACCCGTCCCATGGGCCTCATAGGTCCCATTCATCCCATCCTCCAACTTGCACTTCCCCCAAATCGCGCTATATCTATCCAGCGAGGACGTATATCCGCCCTATCGCCTGTTTCAGATGTTCATGGATACGTTTTTGCACGCAGACCGGGAGCCCAGGGCATGCAGTCTGTGAGTCGCCGTCGTGCAGCCGCTTGGATGGTCGATCCCTCGCATGTTTCGTGCGTGGGGAGCGGGACCGTCACAACCGAGGGCGACGCCGGCCCGTCCGCGCTGTCGGTCGCCGAGGCTACGGTCGCCAACGCCCGCCTGGGCATCTTCTGGGTGCGCGCGGACGGCTCCATCGCCTTCGCCAATCGCGAGGCCTGCCGCTTCCTGGGCTACAGTCCCCAGGAGTTGGCCGACCGCTCCTACCTGGACATCGACGCGAACTTCACAACCGAGACATGGGAGCGATTCTGGAACGAAGTCAGGAGCGCGGGCGTGGTCATCCACGAGTCCCAGCATCGCCGGCGCAACGGCGATGTCTTTCCCGTCGAAGCCACGGTCAACAGCCTGGAGTTCAACGGCGACGAGTACGCCTGCATCTTCGCGCGCAACATCAGCCGGCGGTGGAGCGCGGACAAGGCTCTCCGCCACCGCCTGGCGATGGAGCGCATGGTCGCCTGGATTTCCTCGCGTTTCATCGCGCTCTCGCCCGGCCAAGTGGACCGCGAGATCGACCGGGCGCTCTCCGGCCTCCTGGAGTTCGTAGGCGTGGACCGGAGCTACGTCTTCCTGGTCTCGCCCGACGGCAGGCGCCTCAGCAACACGCACGAGGCGTGCGCGGCGGGCGTCCGATCGTGGAAGGCGGACATGCAGGACCTGCCCGCCGACGGCTTTCCGTGGGCCATGGGGCAACTGCGGGAGCTGCAGTGCCTGCGCATCCCGCGGGTGGTGGAGTTGCCGCCGGAGGCGGCCGCCGAGCGCGCCCTCCTGGAGAGTCACGGCGTGCGCTCCGCCGCGGTCGTGCCGCTGGTGGAACGCGGCCAACTGGTGGGACTTTTGGGCTTCAGCAGCCTGTCGCGTGAACTGACCTGGCCGCAGGCGGACATCGCGCTCTTGAAGATGGTGGGGGAGATTCTCGCCGGCGCGCTCGCCCGCCGGAACGCCGAACGCGCCCTGCGCGAGAGTGAACAGAAGTACCGCACCCTCACCGACAATTCCCCCGACGTAGTCATGCGCTTTGACGAGGCGGCGCGTCATCTCTTCGTCAGCCGCTCCATCACCCGCTACACCGACCGCGCGCCCGGGGAGTTTCTGGGCCGCACCCACCGGCAACTGGGCTTTCCCGAACCTCTGGCGGAGTTCTGGGAGCGCCACGTGGCGCAGGCGTTCGCCGGCGGCGGGTCGATGGAGACCCAGTTCGAGCTGGCCGGCCCGCAAGGCTCCGTCGAGTTCGAGTGCAAGGTCATCCCCGAGCGCGATGCCGACGGCCGCATCGTTTCGGTGCTTGCCGTGGGCCGCGACATCACCGAGCGCAAGCGGCTGGAGGCGCAGCTGTTGCACTCGCAGAAGATGGAGGCCATCGGCCAGTTGGCGGGCGGCATCGCCCACGACTTCAACAACCTTCTGACCGGCATCCTGGGTTACGCCAACGTATCGCCGGAGGCGCAGCCCGACACGCTGGCCTTCGAGGCCGCCAAGACCATCGAGAAGGCCGGCGAGCGCGCCGCCGAACTGACCCGCCAGCTCTTGGGCTTCGCCCGCCGCGGCAAGTACATGTCCGTCCCCGTGGACTTGCACGAGGTCGTCCGCGAGGTCGTCAATCTCCTGGGCCGCACGCTGGACAAGAACATCGCCATCATTCAGCGCCTTTCCGCGGATATTTCCTTGGTCCAGGGCGACCCCAACCAGTTGGAGCAGGCCATCCTCAACCTGGCCGTCAACGCCCGCGACGCCATGCCTGAGGGCGGCGAACTCTCGCTGGAGACCCACGTCGCCCGGCTGGATGAGGATTTCTGCCGTCGCTATCTGGGCGTCGAGCCGGGGCCCTACCTCGTCGTATGCGTGGGCGACACGGGCGTGGGCATCCCACGCGAAATCCAGGACCGCATCTTCGAGCCGTTTTTTACTACCAAGGAGCAGGGCAAGGGCACGGGCATGGGGCTGGCGATGGTTTACGGAATCGTGCGCAATCACGGCGGCGCCATTCGGGTGTACAGCGAAGTCGGCCGGGGCAGCGTGTTCAAGGTCTACCTGCCGCTGCTGGAGAAGCCGCGCGAGGCTCCCGTCACGCCCGCCGGCGACGCCCCTCGCCGCGGCAGCGGCCGCATCCTGCTCGTGGACGACGATGAAGTCGTGCGCAAGGTCGGCGCGGACATGCTGCGCTCACTCGGTTACGACGTAACCCCCGTGTGCGGCGGCCGCGAGGCGGTCGAGTTTTACCGGCGCATCCCGACCAGGTCGATCTGGTGGTCATCGATCTGGTCATGCCCCAAATGGGCGGCCGCGACTGCTATCGTGCGCTCTGCGCGGTCAATCCCGCGGTCAAGGCCATTCTCTCGACCGGCTACGGCTTGGACAGCCGGGTGCAGGAAGTCCTCCTGGAGGGAATGCGGGGATTCGTGCAGAAACCCTACAAGGTCGCCGAGTTGGCCCATGTCGTCGCCTCCGTCCTGCGCGAACCCGCTCTCCCCCCCCTTGACAAGGGCGGTTGAGGGGTTTGCGGGGCCGGATAAGACCTACGGGAATATGGGACCCAGGGGCTTGCGCCCCGCCTGGCCCTGCCGCGTCCTCTCCGTGTTACGTTTGATTCCTGACTGCCTCCTCCCACCCGCATCGCCGTGATCGGCATAGGCAACCTGGGACGCCACCACGCGCGGCTGCTTGGCCATTGCCCCCAGGCGCGGCTGGTGGCCGCTGTGGACATTCTGGCGGGCGCGCGCAGACCATCGCCCGCCAGGAGAACGTCGCTTGGTGCACGGATTATCACGACATCCTGGACCAGGTGGACGCGGTCAGCGTGGTCACGCCTACGCTAACGCATTACGAGATCGCGCGCACGGCGCTTCTGGCAGGTAAACATACTTTCATCGAGAAACCCATCGCCCACACGGCGGAGGAGGCGGCGGAGCTCTGTCGATTGGCGGAGCAGGCAGGGGTGACGCTGCAAGTGGGCCACGTCGAGCGCTTCAACGCCGCCATGCTGGCGCTGGACCGGTTTCTGGTGCAGCCGCGCTTCGTCGAGTCGCACCGCCTCGGCCCCCTGGCCGCGCAGGTGCAGGACGTCGGCGTCGTGCTCGACCTGATGATCCACGATCTCGACCTCATCCTCACACTGGTCAAGTCCCCCGTCGCCTCCATCGACGCCGTGGGCGTGCCGGTCATCACCGACCATGAGGACATCGCCAACGCGCGCCTGGTGTTTGAATCCGGCTGCGTCGCCAACGTCACCGTGTCGCGCGTCTCCGACCGCAAGATGCGCAAGATTCGCGTGTTTCAAAGGATGCTTATCTCAGCCTGGACTGCTGCGCGGCGAGCGTCGGTCTATGAAAAGTCTCGGGCGACAACGGCCAGCCTTCGATCCGGCACGCCGTGCATCACGCGGAGGGCCACAATGCGCTGCTGGCGGAGCTGTCGGACTTTATCGAGTGCTGCCGCAGCGGGCGGCGGCCCATCGTGGGCGGTCCGGAGGCGCGCGCGGCGCTGGCGCTGGCCCTCGAGATCACCGAAAAAATCGCCGCCCATCCCCTGGCCCGCGAGATGCAATGACGACCTGGCCGCCGCCGGTGCGCGTCATCGTGGTCGCCTACAACTCTGCGCGTTATCTGCCCGCCTGCCTGGAGAGTCTCCTCGCCCAGGATTATCCCGCTCCCGTCGCCATCCACGTGGTCGACAACGGCTCGACCGACGACACGCGGCGCGCGCTGGAGCCTTACGCCTCGCGGATCGCCGTGGACTACGCCGGAACCAACCTGGGCTTTCCCCGCGCCGTCAATCGCGCGCTCAAAAAGTGCCGCGAGGAAGTCGTGGTTCTCCTCAATCCCGACACCGAGATGGAGCGCGACTGGCTGGCGCAACTGGTGGGCGCCTTGCGCCGGCATCCCGGCGCGGGGGCGGCCGGTTCCCTGCTCTTCTATCCCGACGGGTCGATCCAACACGCGGGCGGGCGGATTTTCGCCAACGGCCTCACCTCCCACGAGCGCGCGCTGCCCGCCGTCGCCGGTGAAGAGCGGGTCGTCGATTACGCCACGGGCGCCGCGCTGGCCGTGCGAGCCGACGTGTTGCGTGCGTTGGGCGGACTGGACCAGGGCTATCCCCTCTATGGCGAGGACGTGCAACTGGCCGCGCACCTTGCGCGTCGCGGCCTCTCGACCCTGCTCGTCCCCGCCGCCCGCGGTGTGCATCACGAGTCGGTGGGCAGCGTGCGCGAGAGCTGTCTTTATCTTTACCGCCTGCATCGCGCGCGTCTGCGCTGGAGCGCGCTCAACTTCCCGCTTTCGCACCTCTTGGGACGCTGGCTAAACGAGGAGTTCTATTACTTGCGCGTGGCCGGCATGTTTTCGACCTATCGCTTCTGGCCGGTCCTGGCCGCGTATCTCACCACGCTGGCGCGCCTGCCGTGGTTGCTGTTCCTACGCGCGCGGGGGCCCTATCGCGTACGTGAGCAGGCCTTTTACCAATCCTACCTGCACCGCATCATCAGCTCCGGCATCCGCGCCCTGGCGGAAGAGTACCGTCGCGCCCGCGCGGCGGAGGCTCCCCGTGCCTGAGGCCCCACTTGTCTCCATCGTCATCTGCTCCCTGGACGGAGAGCGGTTCGTCGAACAGACGCTGGCGAGCCTGGCCGCGTCCACCTATCCCTATAAGGAAATCATCCTCGTGGACAACGGCTCCGGCCCCGCCATGAAGGCGCTCATGGAGCGTCTTCCGGAGAACATCATCAAGATCACGCTGCCGCGCAATCTGGGTTTCGCCGCCGGCAACAACCGCGGCATCGCCGCCTCTCACGGCGAGTTCGTCATCCTGCTCAACGACGACACCGAAGTGGAGCCCGACTGGATCGACGCCATCATCGAGCGCTTCGCCTCCGACCCGCGCATCTGTGTCGTGGGCTGCAAGATTCTCGACATGGACAAAAAGACGCTGCAGCACGCGGGAGGCTTCGTCTCCGAAAACGGCATCTGTACGCATCGCGGCCACGGCGAGCCGGACCGCGGCCAATTCGACGAGCCGCTGGACGTGGGTTACGTCACCGGCGCCGCCTTCGCCGTCCGGCGGAGCATCTTCAAGCTGGTGGGCCTGCTGGAGGAGAGCTACTTTCCGCTCTACTTCGAGGAGACCGAGTTCTGCCACGCGGTGCAACAAGTCGGGGGGCGCGTGGTGTATGAACCGCGGGCGGTCGTCTATCATCACGGAATGCGCACCAGCAGGCCGTTTTCCGCCCGCTACTTTTATCGCTTTCATCGCAACCGACTGCGCTTTGTGTTGCGCAATCGACCGAGGGGCGAGTGGCTGCGGCTGCTCGTCATGGAACTGCGGTGGATCGCGGGTGCGCGCCAGGTTCGACAATATGGTCCCTTGGCGCTGGCTTACCTCTCGACAGTGCTGGAGTTGCCGGCTATCTTGAGAGGTCGCCGTCGGCATCTGCGGCGGCTCTTGGCGCATCGCGGACGGCTGCTCCCGCGCCCGTAGTTGCGCAGCGTGCTGCGCCTGCTGCCTCTCACGCCGCGGCGACATGCGAAATGCCGATTCATCGACAAGGAAGGAACCATGCTCGAACTGACCATCACCGCCAAGTCGTCACTGCCCGAAGAGACGAGAACCGACGCCCTTCTCTGGGCCGTCCCCGAAGGCAAGGAACCCCCCAGGCCGCTGGCCGCCTTGGACCGCAAGCTGGGCGGCATGATTGCCGATCTCTACGGCTTCGGCGACTTCGAGGGCAAGAAGAAGACCCACAAGGTACTCTACACGCTGGGGCGCATCCCGGCGCGCCGGCTCATTCTGGTCGGCGTGGGCAAGCGCGAGGAACAGACCGTCGAGGGGCTGCGCGAGAGCTTCGTCTCGGCGTCGGCGTCGCTCCTCTCCGGCCAAACCAAGACCGCTGCGCTTGTCGTTCCCACTGGATTGGGTGATGACGACCCGGCCGCGACCGGCGCCGCTCTCTCCGGCATCGCCCTGCGGCTCTACCAGTTTCTGGATTACAAGACGGGCGAAGCGGCGACCCGCAAAGGCCCGACCATGCTGACGCTGCTCGTCCCCCCCAAGGCCGACCTGGCCGCCTTCCGCGCGCTCGCCGAGCGCGAGGAGAAACTGGCCCAGGCCGTCTCCCTCACCCGCGACGTGGCCAATACCCCCGGCATGGAGATGACGCCTGCCCGCTTCGCCGAGGTCGCCCGGACCATGTGCCGGAAACGCCGCCTCAAGTGCGAGGTGCTCCTGCCCGCGGAGATGAAAAAGCGCGGCATGAACGCCCACCTCGCCGTCGGCCAGGGCAGCAAGAACGAGCCGCGCGTCGTGATCATGACCTACTCCGGCGGAAAAAAGCGAGACGCTCCCATTTGCCTCGTGGGCAAGGGCCTGACCTTCGACTCGGGCGGCCTCTGCATCAAGAACGCCGACAAGATGGACCTGATGAAGTTCGACATGTGCGGCGCGGCCTCGGTCCTGGGAGCCATGCAGGCGTTGGCCGACTTGGGGATCAAACGCAACGTCATCGGCATCTGCGCCATGGCCGAGAACATGCCCGACGGCGGCGCCTACCGGCCGGGAGACGTCTTGCGCAGCATGTCCGGTCAGACCATCGAGGTCGTCAACACCGACGCGGAAGGCCGGCTGGTCCTGGCCGACAATCTCTACTTGGCCAGCCGCTACAAGCCGGCCGCCATCGTCGACCTGGCGACGCTGACGGGTTCAGTCGTGGTCGCCTTGGGCACGCAGATCACGGGCCTTTTTTCCAACCGGCAACCGCTGGCGGAGCAGCTGCTCGCCTCCGCCCAGGCCGAGGGGGAGGGGCTCTGGCGCATGCCTACCACGCCGCAAATGATGGAGCTCCTGAAAAGCGAGATCGCCGACGTCAAGCACGCCGCCGGCCGCTGGGGAGGCTGCTGCACGGCGGCCACGTTCCTCTCCCGCTTCGTGGACAACCGCCCGTGGGCGCACTTGGATATTGCCGCAGCTTGTTTCTCAGAAGGCGACCTGAAGGGCGCAGATGGGCGAGCCGTGCGTACCCTGATAGGGTTTATATGCGACTTTGAGCCGATCGACTGACTCGCTTGTTGACACTTTTGTCAGCAAAAGATAGAATTTTCTATTATTGTGTCTCGACAGCGAGGTCCGACCGTGGCCGACAAATCCCCTCCTTCTGAGAACAGCGACGCCATCATGGTCGTGGACGACATCGAGGACAACGTCTACCTCCTGAAGGTCCTCCTGGAGTCCGCAGGTTACCGGGTCACGACCTGCTTCTCGGGCGAGGAGGCGCTCAAGCGCCTGGAGGACGGTGAGGCGCCCGACCTCGTGCTGCTGGACGTGATGATGCCCGGCATCGACGGCTACGAAACCTGCCGGCGCATCCACGCCATGCCCGGACGGGAAAGCCTGCCCATCATCATGCTCACGGCCCGGCGCGAGCTGGAGAGCAAGATTCGCGGATTGGAGAGCGGCGCCCACGACTACATCGTCAAGCCCTTCCAGCGCGAGGAGGTGATGGCGCGGGTGCGCTCGCTCCTGACCATCCGCAACCTGCAACGCGAACTGGTGCAAGCGCAGAAAAAGGCGACCGTGGGCGAAATGATGATCACCCTCAACCACGAGATCAATAATCCCCTCGCCGCCATCCTCGGCAACACCGAACTCCTGATGATGGAAGTGAAAGACCTTCCCGAGGGCAGCCGGCGCAAGCTGGAGACCATCTACCGCGAGTCGATGCGCATCCGCGACATCCTCAAGCGCATCAACAACCTGCGCGAAGTCCACTCGACTCGCTATCTCAACGACATGTCCATGATCGATCTCAACCCCGAACGCGCCCAAGACTCCGACGTCCGAGAGGTCCGATAGGTCCCCTTCCCCCTCACCGGTGCGCCGCGATCTCCCGGTAGGCCCACTCGCTCACGCGAGCAAAGCCCGGCACGCGCCGATAGGCCCAGAGGAGCCAGGCCCAGCGCGGCCGCGTCGCGCAGAGGGCATACACCGCCGCCGCGCCGGAATACACGGCGCCGTCCGGTTGGATCAGGTGCACGGAGCGCTGGAAGTGCTCGATGGGAATGTCGGGAAAGCGGGCGGCGGCGGACTGGAAGGGCTCATAGGCGATGCGCTCCCCCGTCCACCGCTGCCAGCGCGCCGCCCAGCGCCGGCAGAACGAGCACTCTCCGTCGTAGACCAGCAGCGGTCGCTCCCGCGGCGGATACGCCGTGACGGACATCATTTACTCCAGGAGGCGCACTCCCAATCCCGGCGAATCCGGCGCGCGCAAACAACCGTTTTCCAGAATGAACCCGCCCTCGACCACGTCGCCGGCCAGATCGAAGCTGCCGTCCAGATCGAGATAGCGCGTAGCCGGACTGGCCAGGGCGACCGAGAGCGCCGCCGTGATACTGGCGATGCTCTCGTCCATGCAACCCCACATCAGCTCGATGCCTCCCAGCTCGGCCAGCGCGGCGATACGTCCGGCGGGAAAGACGCCGCCGCACTTCATCAGCTTGATGTTCCAGATGCCGCAGGCCGGAGTGGGTGACAGGAGGCGCAAGCCGTCGGATTCGTCCAGAAGGCTCTCGTCGGCGGCGATGCGGCGCCGCACCGCGTCGGGCAGCGCGCAGAGGCCCTCCAGATCGCCGGCAAGCATGGGTTGCTCCAGGAACTCGATCTCCAACTTCGCCGTGCGTTCGACAAAGCGCAGAACTTCCTCCGACGTGTAACCCTGGTTTGGGTCCACGCGAATCACGATCTCACGTCCCACGTGGTCGCGCAGCCGGGCGAGACGTTCCAGGTCTTCGTCCAGCGACTGGCCCGCTTTCACCTTGAGGATGCGGAAGCCGCGCCCCAGGTACTCGTCCGCCTCCGCCAGGGCCTCGTCGGCGGGCTTGATGCCGATGGTGACGGAAGTCGGCAGGGAGTGGTGGGCGCGCCCAAGCGCCTCGACCAGCGGCACGCCCAGCGCCTGCGCCCAGAGATCGTGCAGCGCGATGTCCACGGCCGCCCGCGCCGCCGGGTTGTGGGGAAGGCGCTCCCTCAACTGCCGGCACAGCGCCGGAAGGCGCCGCACGTCCCGCCCCAGAAGCCACGCCAGCCGATCGTAACTCAGCGCGTCCCGGCACGCCGCAAATGATTCGCCGGTAATCTCCTCGACGGGCGTGGCCGTCCCCACGCCCACGCGTCCCTCGTCGTCGGAAAGGCGCACGACCATCATCTGAACCGAGTCAAACGTGTGAAAGGCGATGGTGTAAGGCCGCGTCAGCGGGCAGGCCACCGGCCAAGCGGAGAAGGAGCTGATCTTCACCGCGCGCGCTCCTCGGCCATGTAGGCGCGGACGACCGGCAGGAGCGAGTCGACGCCCTCCTCCAGGGGTCGCACCACGGGCAGCCGCAACTGATCGGCGAGCCGCTTCTGCGCGTCGATCAGCTCCTCCGGCGACAGGTTCTGCCCGTTGAGCGTGACCGCCAGCGTGCGCGCGCCGAACGCCCGCAGAAGCTCGACTTCGCTCTCGATGGGATAGATGGGAAAGTGCAGTTCCTCCAGCGCCTCGAAGTATTTGCGGCCGGGCGCGTGCTGCAGGATCACCCCGCGCGCCCCACCCGAGAGAATATACTCCGAGCCGCACGGCCCGGAAGGATTGCGCAGCGTGGATTGCCCCTCCATCACGATCAGGTCCGGATCCACCTCTCGGATGCACGACAGGAGCGCGTGCTCCATCTCGCCCGAGACGAAGTCATTGGGAATCGCGTCCAACATGAAGCCGAAGCGGCTGCCCTGCATCCAGCCGGTCTGGCCGGTCCAGATCATCTCGGAGCGGATGCCGGCGCGGTTGGCGGCGGCGACCAGCATGCGCGCGGTCGTGCGCTTGCCCAGCCCGCAGTCGGTTCCGAGCACCGCGATGCGCGGCGTCCTGACTTTGAGAATCTCGCCGGTCCAGAAGTGGAGATCGTTATAGGCGGGCGGCTTGCGCACGTCGATCAAACGCACGCCCTTGCGCCGCGCCGCCGCGGCGATCTCGGGATCGGACTCCAGCGTCTGATGCAGGCCGTTGACCATCGACATGCCCGCCTCGATAGCCTCCAGGATGAGCGCGCGCAGGTCGGGCGGCAACCTGCCCCCGCAGGTCGCGCACCCCAGCACGCAATAATCGGGCGGATCGTCCAGCACGGTCAACGCCTCGCCCAGCGTGGCGAACACGGGCACGCCACGGGGCCGGCCGTCCATCACCTCGCCCGCATCCCGGCCCGCGTGGTGTCCGTCCACCACGCCCAGAATCTTATATCGATCAGTGCCGCGCAAGAGGCCGTGCGCGGTCTTGCCGTAAAGCGTGGACAACTGTCCATGCGTGAGAATAATCGCCGTTCCGTCCAATCTGCTCCTCCGTAACGGCGACATCCTGTCGCCGGTCTCGGCGGCGTCTCGCCGCCGCGCGTGGCGCTCCCGGGTGTCGGCGGGATGCCGACACGACCGGCGACAAGCTGTCGCCGCTACGACCTTGAAGGGATGGCTATTCTTCCAACAGGTCATCGTCGGCGGTCGCGGTTCCCGCCAGCTTGCGCAGGAGCCGCGCGCGGCGATGCTCCAGCGCCGCCAGACCGAAATCCCCGGGACGCCCCAACTCCGCCGCCAGCGCGACCGCCGACAACAAGCGATCCACGATCTCCAGGGCGCGCCGGGGTTCGCGCGCCCGATGCTCATAGTACTTGGCCAGCTCCTCGTAGGGAAAGGGGTCCAGGCGCGCGCCGGCGCGGGCCATGGCCCGCCAGAGGGCCAGCGCATCATCCCAAGCGGCGGCCCGCGTGTATAGCAGCGAAAGCTGCCGGCTGCACTCCCACCACAGGCCGCGCTCCAGGCGCGGCCATTCCAGCACGCGCCGATAGCTCGCCCGCGCCGTCTCCAGTTCCCCGCGCGCGGCCATCCAGCGCGCCAGCGAAGCCAGGTCCACGGCGTGCTGCAACCGCCCGGCCAGCTCGCGCGCCCGCGACAGGTGCGAGAGCAGCATGGCCGTCGTGACCACGTCGCACGCGTTGTGCCGGACGACCCGGCTCATATCCGAGAGGTCACGCCCGCGCACGAAATTAAAATAGACCCGTGGAATCAGCTCGCCGGGAATATCGTCCTCGCGCAGAAACCCGAAAACCTCCGCCTCCAGGTTGGACAAGCTGCAATCTCCCAGGCGCGCCCTCCAGAGCCGCCGCGCGGGAAAGAGCACGTCGTAGTGCGGCCAGCCCGCGGGCGCAAAGCGCTTGCGTTGCGTGATGAAGCGGCCGGCCAGCAGCGGCGCGTCGAAGGCGCGCCCGTTGAAACTGCACAGACACGTGTAGCGCGACAGCCCCTCGTCCAAAGCCGCCAGTTGCGCCGGCTCCTCGTGAAAGTCGCGCATGAAATACTGTCGGACCACCAGGCCCTCCGGCTCAATGCCTCCGACCGCGACCAGGAAGGCGTAGGTTCCCGTGCCGCCGAAAAGGCCGGTGGACTCGACATCGATGAAGGCGATCTCTTCCACCCGGGCGGGCGGGGGTACATCCGACGAAGCCAGAAGCGGCAGTTGATCGAGGGCGATCTCGGACAATTGCGCCAGGGACGCGTCGCCCCAGCGTTCCTGCCAGCCGAAACGATGCTCGAAAAGGAGACAGGCGCCCTCCTCGCGCACCAGCTCGCGCCCGCCCAGGGAGCGTGCCCAGTCGGCCTGGGCGGCGGCTCGCTCGCGCTTCTGCTCGGACAGCTCGCGCCCGCGCACGATCGCGCCCTTCGAGAGTCCCAGGAGCCCCTCCAGGCTCCGCAGGCGCTCGCGCAGGCGGTCGCTCACGGGATCACTCCTCCCGCGGAGCGAGCAGCACGATCTCCGACTTGTTCACGCACATGAACATGTGGCGCGACAGCTCGCGCCCCTCCAGCGTCGAAAGCACCACTTCCGTCATGGGAATGAAGGCCACGTCGGGGCGGTTGAGAAAGTCGCTGACGCGCGTCTTCTGGAAGAAATGCGCCGTACCCTCGATGCGGAAGCGGTGGGTCAACACCACCACTTCCACCCGCTCCTTTTTCATTCCCAGCGCGGCGGCCCGTTCGCCTTCGTCGTTCATGGCTTTACAGCGCCTGCGACAGCGTGGAGAGGAACTCCTTGTTGCTGGCGGTCTTCTTCATGCGCTCGACCAGAAGTTCCATCACCTCGGAGACGTTCATCTCGTTGATGACCTTGCGCAGGAGCCATGTGCGCTCCAGCTCGTCGGGGGCCATCAGGAGCTCCTCCTTGCGCGTGCCCGAGCGATTGACGTCGATGGCGGGGAAGATGCGGCGCTCGGCGAGCTTGCGGTCCAGGTGCAATTCCATGTTGCCCGTGCCCTTGAACTCCTCGTAGATCACGTCGTCCATGCGGCTGCCGGTGTCGATGAGGGCGGTGGCCAGGATGGTGAGGCTGCCGCCTTCCTCGATGTTGCGGGCGGCGCCGAAGAACTTCTTGGGCCGGTGCAAGGCGGCGCTGTCCACGCCGCCGGAGAGAATCTTGCCGCTGTGCGGCACCACCTGGTTGTAGGCGCGCGCCAGGCGGGTGATGCTGTCCAGGAGGATCACCACGTCCTTCTTGGCTTCCACCAGCCGCTTGGCCTTCTCGATCACCATCTCGGCTACCTGTACGTGGCGCTCAGGCGGCTCGTCGAAGGTCGAGCTGATGACTTCGCCCCGCACCATGCGTTCCATCTCGGTCACTTCCTCCGGGCGCTCGTCGATCAGGAGCACGATCAGGACCGTGTCGGGATGGTTGCTGGCGACGCTGTTGGCCAGCTCCTGCAGCAGCATGGTTTTGCCCGCCTTGGGTGGCGACACGATGAGACCGCGCTGGCCCATGCCGACCGGACAGATGATGTCCATGATGCGCGCCGAGATGCGCCCGGGAACCGTCTCCAGCTTGAAGCGCCGGTTGGGATGCAGCGGCGTCAAGTTGTCGAACAGCACCTTGTCGGCGTTCTCCTCCGGCGACTGGCCGTTGATGGCGGTCACCTTCAGGAGGGCGAAGTAGCGTTCGCCGTCCTTGGGGGGGCGAATCTGGCCCGTGACCGTGTCGCCCTTGCGCAGGTTGAAGCGCCGGATCTGGCTGGGCGACACGTAGATGTCGTCCGGTCCGGGCAGATAATTGTAGTTGGCGCTGCGCAGGAAGCCGAAGCCGTCCGGCAGCGCCTCCAAGACGCCCTCGCCGTTCATCACCCCTTCGCTCTTGGACTGCGACTGCAGGATCTTGAAGATCAGCTCCTGCTTGCGCAGTCCGCTGTAGCCCTCGACGTTCAGGTCTTTGGCCAGCTTGACCAAGTCGGCGATGGTTCGCTTCTTGAGTTCGGCGATTTCAAACTCGTTCACGGTGCGTTCCTGTTCCACGGATGTTCCTCCATATTTGTTCAAGACTTGTTCTCAGTTCCGAAATATCCCCTGTGTTTTCGACCACGAAGTCGGCGGCGGCGCGTTTTTTCTCCTCGGGCCACTGGGCGGCCTCGCGCAGGGCGAAGGACTGGCCGCGCGGTCCGTCGCGCGCCCCGATGCGCTCCCGCCGGAGACCTTCCGGCGCCGCCACCACGACGATCACGTCCATGGCTCCAAAAAGCCCCCACTCGAAGAGCAGCGCCGCATCCACCACCACCACCTCGTGCCGCCGGCCCAGCTCCTCCACGCGCCGCAGGAGCTCGGTGAGCAGCGCGGGATGGATCAACCGGTTGTAACGTTCCCGCTCCTGGGGACCGGCGAGCACCTTGCCTCCCAACACGCCCCGATCGATGTTGCCGTCGGGCGAGAGGATTTCGCGCCCGTATTCCTCGACGATGCGGTCGAAGAGCGTACCACCCGGCGCCAGGAGCTCATGGCCGATGGCGTCCGCCTCCACCACCGCCGCGCCCCACTCGCCCAGGATGGCGGCGGCGGTCGTCTTGCCCGCGCCGGTATTGCCGGTCACGCCCACGCGAATCGCGCTCATGCCGAGACGCCCTTCAAGAAACCCGGCAAGCCCATCTCCTCAAAGCACCCCTTTGAGTACCAAGGGGTGGCACCCATGTCCGTCATTTACTTGAGCGCCGCCCAGTTGGGACCCCAGCGCACGTCCACTTCCTGCGCGACGGAGAGGGAGAGGGCGCCGGTCATCTCCTCGCGCAGCATCCCTTTCGTCCAGTCCAGTTCCTCCTCGGGGCAGTCCAGCACCACTTCGTCGTGGACGGTGAGGATGAGGCGCGCCCGGCGGCCCGCAAGGCGCCGGTCGATGCCGACCATGGCCTTTTTGAGCAGGTCGGCGGCGGTGCCTTGCACGGGCGCGTTGATGGCCACGCGGCGGGCGTTTTCAGCTTCCGACCGGCGCGGGGAATCCAGGTTTCCCACCTCGATGCGCCGCCCCAGGAGCGTTCTCACCGCCCCGGTCCGCCGCGCTTCCGCAAGCACCCCCTCGATGTAATCCTTAACCCGCGCGTAGCGCTGAAAGTAGCGCTCGATGTAGCGTTCCGCCTCACCGCGCGCAATCCCCAGGCGCTCCGCCAGTCCGAACGCGCTCATGCCGTAAATCAGGCCGAAATTGATGGCCTTGGCGCGCCCGCGCTGCTCGCTCGTGACCTGGTCGAGGGGAACCCCGAATACCTCCGCCGCCGTGCGCGCGTGGATGTCCTCCCCGGCTAGAAACGCCGCCTGGAGGCCGGGATCGCCGGACAGGTGGGCCAATATTCTCAACTCCACTTGCGAGTAATCCGCCGAAACAAGCACGCATCCCGGACCGGCCACAAACGCTTCCCGCACCCGCCGGCCCAACTCGGTGCGAATCGGGATGTTCTGCAGGTTCGGATCGCTGCTGGAGATGCGGCCGGTATTGGCGACCGCCTGGTTGTAACTGGTGTGCAGCTTGCCCGTCTCCGGATGCACCTGCCGGGGCAGCGCCTCCAGGTAGGTCCCCCGCAGCTTGGCCATCTGCCGATAGTCCACGATGCGGCAGCAGATGTCGTAACCCTGGGCGGCCAGCTTCTCCAGCACTTCGGCGCGAGTCGAGCGGTCGCGGCCCGCCGGCAGCTTCAGATCGTCAAAGAGCACCTCGGCCAGTTGCTGGGTCGAATTGAGGTTGAACCGGCGGCCGGCCAGCCGGTAAATCTCCTCCTCCAGCGCCTCCATCTGTCCGCTGACCTCACGGTTCTGGCGCTCCAGTACGGCGACGTCCAAGTGGACGCCGGTCGCCTCCATGTCCGCCAGAATGCGGAGGAGCGGCATCTCCACGTCCGAGAGGAGGGGCATAAGCCCCTGCGCTTCCAACTGGGGTTGGAACAGGCGCGCCAGCCGCAGCGTCATGTCGGCGTCCTCCGCCGCGTAGCGCGTCGCCGTGGGGATATCCACTTCGTCGAAGGTCTCCCGCCCCGTCCCCTTGCCGATCAACTGACCGATGGGGATCATGTGCACGGACAGGTAGCGCACAGCCAGTTGGTCCAGCGTGCGGTTGCGCGCCGAGGACTCCAGCAGATAATGCGCCAGCAGCGTGTCCAACGCCATGCCGGCCGGCGTCATGCCGTGCCGCTGGGCGACCAGATAGTCGTACTTCAGGTTGTGGCCGTACTTGGGGACGGTTTCGTCCGCGAGGAGCGGCCCCAGTACGTCCTGGACGACTCCCAGCTCCAGGTTGCGGCCGGACTTGTGCGCGATGGGAACGTATCCGGCCCGGCCCGGCTCGCAGGCGAAAGAAAGCCCGACCAAACGCGCCGACATGGCGTCCACGCTGGTCGTCTCGGTATCGAAGGCGAACCCACCGGCGGCGCGCAAGCGCGCCGCCCAGCGCTCCAGCGCCTCCCGCGTATCGACCGTCTCG
This sequence comes from bacterium, assembly GCA_015075175.1. Taxonomy (GTDB): domain Bacteria; phylum Hinthialibacterota; class Hinthialibacteria; order H5-UNCL2; family H5-UNCL2; genus H5-UNCL2. The sequence goes on along the minus strand of JABTUV010000001.1, from coordinate 892,690 downwards.
TACTCGCAGCCGCCGCTGGTTTCCAGCGTTCCCAGGTCCGCCAGTTCGCCATGCATCTCCAGCTCCGTGAGCAGCTGGGAAAGGGCCGGCCGGTCCACGGGGCGACGCTCCAGTCCGGCGATGTCGACATCGAGCGGCACATCCCTGCGAATACGCGCCAACTCCCGCGACAGCTTCGCCTGCTCGGCGAACTCCAAGAGGCTCTGCCGGCGCTTGGGTCCGCTGATCTTGTCCAGGTTGGCCAGCACTCCCTCCAGCGAGCCGAACTGGGCGATCAGGGCCACCGCCGTCTTCTCGCCGATGCCGGGCACGCCCGGAATGCAATCGGTGGGATCCCCCATCAGCCCCATGACCTCCACCAGTTGCGCAGGACTGCACTGGTAGCGCTGGCGCACGGCGGCTTCGTCGTAGAGCTTGGTCCCGCCCGGCGTCTCCCGCTCGACGACCACACGGGGGCCGACCAGTTGCAGCATGTCCTTGTCGCTGGAGAGGATGCGCACGGCGAAACCGGCGCCGGCGGCCTTCTCGGCCAGCGTGCCGATCAGGTCGTCCGCCTCCACTCCCGGTTGTTTGACGACGGCCACGCCCATCGCTTCCAGCATCCGCTCCAGGTAGGGAAACTGCCGCACCAGCTCCTCGGGAGCCTCGGCACGGTTGCTCTTGTACGCCTCGAACAGGTCCGACCGAAAGGTCGGCTCGCCGCTGTCCAGTGCCACCGCCAGGTAGCGCGGCTCGTGCCGGGCGACAAACCGTTTGAAGACCTGCAAGAATCCGTACACCGCGTTGGTCAACATGCCGTCGCTCTTGCGCCGCAGGTCGGGAATGGCGTGATACGCCCGGAAGAAAAAGCCGCTGCCATCCACCAGGAAGACGGTGGCATCCCCGCGATCCGGCAGCCGCGACTGGGGAAAGACCATCTGGGCGTTCATGCGCGCAACCCGACCAACCCGGAGGGAATACTCACTCAAACGGACCGATTGACGAGACCACCCGCGAAAAAAGGCTTCGGCTGAAGTGGGTGAGTTACAGGGATTTCGGACCGGAGCGGCGCTCGGCTGCGCCCGCATCCGCAACGACACGGACGTGAATTTACCTTAATACAGTCGAGCCGCCGAATCAAGCCCTGCCGCCAGCGGGGCAGCCGCAAGAACCGACGGCTGCAAACCGCGCGCAACTACTCCAGGCGGTCTTCACGGTCGCGGTGGAATCGAGCTGTCATTTCGAACGAAGTGAGAAATCTTGCCGGCCGTTCGTGCGGGGCGGAAGATTTCTCACTTCGTTCGAAATGACAGCCATGCCGCCAAGTGTAGAAAATCACATCTTCACTACTACGCTAGCGCGTCGGCAGCACGTTCACCGTCACAAAAATCAAAAGCGTCCGCTTGGTCTTGGTCTTGCCCTGCTCCTTGAACAGGGGTCCGAAAATCGGCAGACGGTGCAGAAGCGGCACGCGGTTCTCGACCGTCTGCAATTCGTCGCGAATCAATCCGCCCAACACCAGCGTTTCCCCGTTGTTCAGGAAGACTTCGTTGAAGCTCTCGCGCGAGTCGATGACCGGGATGCCCAGGCCGGTGAACTGCTCGGCCTGCGCGGCGCTGCCCCCGACCGCGCCCAGATTCTGAATCGTGACCGGCAGCCGGTCCGTCACCACGCTGATGCGGGGATAGATGTCCAGATACACGTGGTTGTCCGCGGTCACCAGCGGATAGAACGACATCAGCACGCCCACCTCGACCTGCTGGTAGGTCACGTTCAGCCGGTTGTTGGTGGGATCGTCGTCGCCGTCGGAGACGATTTCCACCTGGTCGATATAAGGCGTCAGCGTGGAGACGTTGATCTGCGGGACCTCGCTGGGCGCGCTGCGGGTAATCATGCGCGGCGCCGACAGCACTTCCGCGCTGTTCAGGGTGGAAATCAGCGACAGCACCGTGGTCAGCTGGGTCTCGCCCAGGGTGGCGAAATTGAGCAGAAGGCCCTCGGCGGACTGGTTCATGGCGTCGGCGGTGAAGTCGACGTTCTCGAAGTCGGTCAGATTCAGGCCGGAGCGGCCGATGCCGGTCAGCGACCAGTCGATGCCGATGCTGCGCAGCTCGGTCAAGGCGACCTCCACCAGCCGCGCCTCCACTTCCAGCATCTTGGGCGGAATATCCAGAAGCCCCACCAGCGTCTGCACGCGGTCGAAGAGAATCGGATCGCGCGAGCGCACGAACAGCGTGTGCGTGCGCGGATCCGGGAAGAACAGCGCATCGTAGATGTCCAGGTCGCTCTCGACGCCCAGCGTCGTGGTCACGCTGCGGTCCTGCTGGCCGCGCTGCGTGATCAGCGGCTGGTAGCGCACGCCCTGCGCCCGCCCGCCGCCGATGCTGCCGAACCGGTTGATCTGGCCCAGCTGCGTGGTGTCGATGTAGATCCGCCGCGACTGCGCCTGCGGGTCGGCCATCAGAATCCGATAGATGGTGTCCGTCACGTCCCACAGGTTGCCGATCCTGATCGTGTACTTGCGAATCTGGTCCGCGTCGCCCGTCACCTCGTTGACCGTGTTCAGTGCTCCTCGACGCTTCAGGTTCTCCGTGTCCGCGACCGTGATCCGGCCGGTGGTCGGGTCGTTGGTGATCTCCATGCGGCGGCCTTCCGCCTCGGCGCGTCCTTGCCGTCCCGCCCGTACGGCGATGTGCTCGACGATGCGATAGGCGAGGCTCGGTCAGTTGCCGCACCCGCTCGCGCCCCTCGTCGTCTTCCGGGACCTCGGTCGTGACGGCGAAGTGCGCACCTTCAACGGCCCTTGCGCGAGCGGCTGCTCCTGCAGCGGCTGGTTCTGCGGAGATCTCCTCCGCCTTCTGATGTTGGGCGGAGTCGCGCACGATCAAAGGTGCATCTGCGGCCGTCGTCAGCCAGCAGCAGCCGGCGGTTGTCAGGCTCACGCCCGACTCCGGCGCGATGACCGGGTAAAGCTGGATCTTGATGATCTCGTACAGCTGCCGCGAGGTCATGGGGTCCAGCATGAACGTGCGGTCGATGATGGCCATTTCGCCCAGACTGGGCTTAAGGTCCCGCAGGGCTGCTCGACCTTTTCAGGTTGTCCTCGGTATCCGTGACGACCAGCGTCTGGTACTCGTGGTTGGGCACGAGCTCTTACCCCTGGGAAGGCCGTGCCAGAACCGCCGTACAGGACTGGATGGTCTTCTGGCCTTCGTTGACGGAGGGTCCTCCAACATGCGTTTGATGATGTCAGGTGCGCGGGGTCCAGTTTGAACGCCGGGTCTTGAAGTCGGGACGCACGTAAGACCACGTCGCCGACGCGCTCGTTGCGAGCCGTTGGCGACCAGGATGGCGTCCAGCACCTGCCGGACGGTCAGCCCGGAACGAGTATACCACGCGACCTCGGCGCCGTCGGCGGCCACGAAGGTGATCCGACGACCTGCGGAAGATCGGACAAAATGCGCGTGATCTCCTGGCCGTCGGGGCGCTGAAGTGATGTCGGGCAGGACCATCCGGGACGCGTTCGTAGGCGGCCTGTTGCGAGACGTCCAGAGCTCTCGGGCGGCGATGGCCTCGGCGCGCGCCGCCGCGTCTCCGTACTCTTTAAGTACAACTTGGCCACGTTGTCGGCGTTCAGGCGGGCGGCCTCCTGCCACTTCTGACGGCGGCGACCGATCGCCGGCATCATGACGCGCGCCTCGTCAGCCAGGCTGCTGGGCGCTGCGGGCTAGCACCGCCTGCGCTCACGGCGACCGACTCCGCGGCCGTCTTTTCCTGCGCCTTCTTCCGATCCTCAGCCGAGCTGGAGACCGTTCTTGGCGTCGCCGTTGGTGGATCAAGGCCAGAACGCGCTGATAGGCGGCCGCCATGGGCGGCTCGCGCCTAACTTTGTGCGCCTCCGCCAGCGCCAGTCCGCCTTCACGCTTGTCACGCCTGGGCGCCGGCTGAGACCGCCGCGGCGCTTTTCTCCTCCTGGCCGGGGCGCTTGGCGACTTCCAGGCCCGCGGCGGCGTCGCGTGGAGGGTCCAACGTGGCGCCTGCTGGAAGGCGGCCTCGGCCTCGGCGTAGTTCCGGGCGCGCAGGAGGTTTCGCCGCGCACCAGTTCCGCCGCGCGCGCGCACGTCCGCCTCGCCCGTCGCGGCGGCGGCGCGCGCATAATCAACTTCGGCCTCAGCCAATCCGCGGCGCGCGTTCATTGCGCGGACTCAGGCGCAGCGCCTCGCGATTCATGGCGCGTTGTTGCCGGCTCGGCAGCGCCGGCGCGCTTCGGTAATCGCTTGGCCAGCTCGTTGTCGGCGTCCAAGCGGGCGGCCTCCTGCCACTTCTTGACGGCGCCGACCAAGTCGCCGGCATCCTTGAGCGCGCGCCCCTCGTCAACCAGGCTCTGGGCGCTGCGGGCTAACTGCGCCTGCGCCTCCGCGGCGACCTTGGAAGCCTCCGCGGCCGTCTTTTCCTGCGCCTTCTTCCGATCCTCGGCCAGCTTGGAGAGACCGTTCTTGGCGTCGCCGGTGGTGGGATCCAAGGCCAGAACGCGCTGATAGGCGGCCTCCGCCTGGGCGAACTCGCCCTTCTTTTTGTGCGCCTCCGCCAGCGCCAGCTCCGCCTTCACCTTGTCCGCCTGGGCCTTGGCCTGAACCGCCGCGGCGCTTTTCTCCTCCTGGCCGAGGCGCTTGGCGACTTCCCGGAGGCCCGCGGCGGCGTCCTTGTTGGAGGGGTCCAACGTGTGCGCCTGCTGGAAGGCGGCCTCGGCCTCGGCGTAGTTCCGGGCGCGCAGGAGGGTTTCGCCGCGCTGCACCAGTTCCGCCGCGCGCGCGCGCACGTCCGCCTCGCCCGTCGCGGCGGCGGCGCGCGCCAACTCCGCTTCGGCCTTCGCCAATCCGCGGCGCGCGCGTTCATTGCGCGGACTCAGGCGCAGCGCCTCGCGATAGTTCATGGCCGCCGATTCCCAGTTGCCGAACTCGGCGAACTGCTCGGCGCGCTTCAGGTAATCCTCGACGTTGGCCTCCGCCGGCGCGGGTATGGGCGGTTGAACCAAGACGGCGGGAGGCGCCGTCTGCTCGGTCTTGACGGCGGCGCGGGCCGCTTCTTCGGCGGCCTTCTGCTCGGCGACACGGCGCGCTTCCGCGGTTCGCGCCTGGCGCTCTTCCTCTTCCGCCCTGGCTTTGGCCGCCGCTTCCTCTTCTTTCGCCTTGGCCTCGGCCAGCTTGCGCGCCTCTTCCTCGGCCGCCTTCCGGCGGGCCGCCTCTTCCCTCGCCCCCTTCTCCGCCGCCTCGCGTTCCGCCTTGGCGCGGGCTTCGGCCTCGCGCGCCGCACCGGTCGGGGCGTCCCCACTCGGCACCCTCGCCAACGCCTCCGATACCTTGCCGGCCAGTTCCCGCGCGTCCCGGTTGTCGGGATCGATCTCCAGGAGCTGATTCAACTTGATCTGCGCGTCCAGATATTTCTTGTCCTTGAAAAGCGCCGTGGCCGCCTTAAACAGCTGTTCGATACGCTGTTGGCGCGCCTTCTCCTCCTCGCGCGCCGTGGGAGCGGCATAGGGACCCTCCGGCGCGTCGGCCTGCGCGACCACGTTGAGCGCCATCGGCGGATTTTCCACCGCCGGGTTGCTCCACAACTTGCTCTGCGTGCGCGACAACCACTCAAACGCTTTCTGATGCTGGGGATCCCGCAAGAGAACCTGCTCGAACGCTTCCTTGGCGCCCCGGTAGTCCTTCTGCTCATAGAGGGAAAGGCCGAATGCGAACCACGCCGTCGCGTCGGCGCCCTGGGACGGGCGGGAGAACTGAGTCGCCTGGGCTGCGGCGACGGGCGAGATCACGGCCGCATACGCGATACCGACTGCGAGGCAGAGAAGAAGAGCAAGGGCGGGCCGCTGCTTCCCCTTCGCCTGGCATTTCACCAGACACGACTTCATCTAACTGTTGTCCTCCTGCAGAGTTAGGGCGAAAGAAGGCACAAGGATAGTATGAAAACTCCCCTATGCTGTCAACCTTATTAAAGACTCAATACCGTGTGCTTAAGGCTTGGGCCGGGCCGACTTGCGCCCCTCTCCGCGCCATGGCGCCCCCGCCTCGACGGAACGCTAACGCTGTTTCAACGACGTGATCCGGTATCCCTGCACCGCCACTTTCACCACGCCGTTCCTGCTATCAATCTCTTTGATCTCGACCGTGTAACCGCCGTCATTCCAACGGCCGCCCACCGCCAAGGGTACGGGAGACTGCTTGTCGGTGCGCGTATTCTTCAGGCGCACCCGATCCCCGCCCGTGGGCCGCGGCATGATCTCGACCAGCTCGATGAAATCGACCTCCTTGGGGACGGTGATCTGCTCGACGCGCGTGTACTGCGACAGCAGTTCGGCGGCGCGCGGGCTGCGCACCTCGCTGGCCAGCCGCAGGAACCGGTCCTTGTCCTTGACCAACTCCTTGCGGGTGGCCTCCAGACGCTCGTAATCGCCGTCGCGCTCCAGTCGGCGCAACTGTTCGAAGCCGTCCTTCAGGCGCTGGATTTCGTCCCGATCTGGCGTGGCGGTCTCCCGGCCCCAGGCGGCGATGGCCTGTTGGGTGCGGGCGATCGAGTCGTCGATCTGCGGCAACTGCGGCTCGATCTTGCGCATCACCAGCAGCCGATCCAGGGTCTGCTGGGCGGCGGCGGGATCCTTGGTGTTGGCCAGTTGCGCCTGGGCCTGCGCATACAACCCCGGAATGAGATTGGCGATGCGGTTGCGCGCCGCCTCGATCTTCTCCTTGGCCGTGTTCTGGACCGTCTCCTCGACGTGCTGGGCGTAAGTATCCAGCGTCTGCTGCAGCTCGTTGACGCGATTAAACACATCCTCCAGGGCGGCCAGCTCCATGGTCGCGCCGCCCCCAAGCCGCGCCTCCAACTGCTGGGTGCGGTCGCGCACGTCCTGCGTCAGGTGCGTGCCCAGAAGGGTGCTGATCTTTCGTCCTCCGTCCTCGGCGCGCCGCCGGCTTTCACTCAGCCGCTCCGCGGCGACCAGCGACCCGCCCTGCTCCACCACCTTGCGGTACAGGTCCACCGCCCGCTGGTAGGTGTTGGCGGCGTCGATGGGCCGGCCGCGGTTCTCCAGGTCGACCGCCCGATCCCACTCCTGTTGCGCCCGCACGAGATCGGAATTGAGTTCGTCGATCTTCAGGTTGGTGCTGGCCGACTCGATCAAGTCGCTGGGCTTGCCTTGAGAGTAATCCAGATAAATCTGTTCCGGATCCAACGAGAGAATCCGGTTCAACTCCGCCAGCGCCGCCCGCCAGCCGGAGGGATTGGCGGCCTGCAGGTGGGTTTGGGCCTGGCGGTAGCTTTGTTCCAGCCTGCCCCGCAGTTCGCGGCGCTGCTGCGGCGTGTAGAAAACGTTCTTGCTGGAAATCTCGATATAGGGAGTGGTGGGTTCGGTCGCCTTGATGTCGCTGAGCACCTTGGCGGGATTGAAGACGGGCGCCTGCGGCGCGCCCACCGCTCTCGGGCTGCTCGCCGCGATCCGGGTGACGATATCCGCCGAATCCGCCGACTTGCGCTGGATGGCGAACATCGTCCCCAGCGCCAGCAATACCACCAGAATTCCGATCACGATGCGGTCCCCGTGACGGTTCCAGATGATGACGAACTTGGCAATCGCGGGTGGGGCCATGAGCTCTTTCTATCGACCGGTCCTGAGCGTTCGGTTCTGCTGGATGAACTGGTAAAAAGAATCCCAATCCACGGACTGCTTCTGCAATTCCTCCAGTTTGGCATAGGGAATCGAGATGTCGTACTGGGGAGCGTAGACGCTGTCGTAGATGGTGACAAAAACGGTCTCGATGGTCGCGGTGGGATTGCCGCCGCCGCCGGGCGCCATCGCCGGCGCCTTCTTGGCGTAGTCCTCGACCTTCGCCTTGGCCAGCACAATGGCGTTGGCCAGGGCGCGGAAAACCGGCTCCTGATTGTTCATGTCGGCGGCCACGATGCCCAGCTGCACGATCGGCTGCGCCGGCATGTAGTTGAACGCGTCGTACAGCTTCAGGTTCTCCGCTGCAGCTCCTCGTAAATGAAGCGCGTTTCTTCGTAAGGCACCACCGGATTCTCGATGCGAATCTCCCTGCGGGTCGCCCACCGGGTGTTGGTGACATTGTCGGGCCGGAAATAGGGGGAGATCTTCAGACGGCGCACGAATCGCCCGCCCTGCAGGTCGCCGCCCACGACCATGGTCCAGCGCGCGCGTCAGGGAGATGTTCTTGATCCAGACCTGCTCCGGCTTGATCTTGCCGATCTCCAACAAATAGCGATCCGCCCGGCCCCGATGTTCGGATGCCACCGCCAGGTTGGAGAAACGATTCTTGAGCAGCTCGTCCTCCATCAGCACGGCCTTGATGCGTCCCTGACCCTCCAGTTTGCGGGCGAAGTCGGCAATCTGGGCGATCTGGCTTTCCGCCTTGGCCAGTCGGTCCAGTTCAGCGTCGGCGATGTACATGAAGCAGCCGACGATGCCGGCGACCAGCACCGCTTGGGCGGCCAGCGCGGGCCGGCGCTGGGCCAGCGCCTGCTGCTCCAGGATGAACTCCGGCGTGAAGTTCAGGTCCACCGCCGCCTGCTTGGCCGACTTCAACGCCAACCCGATGCACACCGCCGACAGGTCCGACAGCCGCTCGTCGGAGATCGCCTCCATGTCGATGGCCTTCACCTGGAACGGATGCAACACTTCCACCGGGATGCCCAGCCGCTCCTCCAGAAAGGCAACCAGCGTCGGAAACCGCGAGGTGCCGCCCGTGATGTACATGCGGTTGACCGGTAGTCCATCCGGCCGCGACACGTAAAAGTCCAGCGTGTTTTTCAGGTCGTTGGCCAGCCGCTCGAAGCCGCGCAGGAGAATTTCGGAAATCTTGCTGGTCGAAGTCAGTTCGGGAAGACCTTCCTCCGAACTGCGCACCTTGACCCGCTCCGCCTCCTCGAACGACTGGTTGATCTCCTGGGCCAGCATGGAGGTGATCGAGTTTCCTCCAACCCGCGCCCGTCGCATGAACTTGAGGACCCCGCGGCTTTCGATTACGATGTCCGAAGTGGACGCCCCGATGTCCACCAGCGCCACCACCTCGTCCTCTTCCTTCTTCTGGGTGCTGTTGGCGTAAGTGTTGTAAAGCGCCAGCGAGGAGACGTCGACGAGAATGGGGGCCAGTCCGCACTTGCGCAGAATATCGATAAAGAAAAGCAGGGCGTCGCGCTTGACGGCCAACAGCGCCACGTCCATCTCGCCGCCCTCACTGGGGAACGCCTTGTGTTCCATGCGCACTTCTTCCAGCGGGAAGGGGAGGTGCTGGCGGGCCTCAAACTCGACGATGCGGTCCAGACGCTCCCCGGACACCGGCGGGATTTTCAAGGGACGGCTGAAGATCGAGCGCCCGGGGATGGCCAGCACGGCCTGGCGGGTCTTGACGCCGTTTTCCTTCAGGAGGGCCGACAAGGTTCGGATGTAGCTGTCCCGCAGTTCCTCGTTCAGCTGGGGATTGGGGGTGGTCAGGCCCGTCTCGCGGTAAAGAAAACCGGTAGCCTTGGCGCCGGCCTTGGTCGGCACAATTCTAAGCACTTTGACATAGAATGTGCCTAAATCGACTATAAGTAATTCTTGGCGTCCGAACATACCCTAAAAAAACCGAACGTGCGTTATTCCGCCCTGCCGAAGCAACGCTCGCACTCCCAAGACTTGCGATCCGCCGGCTCGGACCGGGTATTACTGGCTGGCTGGCAGCTCCGCGATTTCCGCATCCCGAATCTCTATAGTAACAAAATCCACGCCGTCTGTCAGGTCATCCGTCCATCCCAGCACATCTTTTCCATTGCGGAAAACCCCGGTCGTGGGCGAGGCCGCGCGTACGTGGAACAGGCCCTTCATGCGCGTGCCGGAAATCGGCGCCAGCGCCACAAACCGAATCGTGGCCAGCGTCCCCTCCCCCGTCAGCGGTTCGAACATCCGCTTCATGCGGTAGTCCACCAGCCCCGTCAGCATGTTGATCGAGTTCTCCAAGTGCACGTCGAAGGGAAAGACGGCGCGGAAGTCGCCGTCAAAAACGTTGATGCCCTCGCGGATCCAGTTGTCCTCGTCATGGTCCAGGGGCAGGAGCGTGGCGGGATTGTAGGCCAAAAACAACTGCACGGCGTCGAAGGGCGCGCGGTTGGGATTCTCCAATACGATCTGCATGTCGAACTCCTCCCCCACCACGACCGAGGGAACCGAGGGGACGACCTTGATGCGGATCCCGTAATCCTCGGGGGTAGCGGAGGGGTTTGCGGCGCCGTTGAAAAGATAGCGCGTCAACCGCTCCCGCTGCGCCGTCAGGTCCAGCCGTGGCACGATCGTCACGTCCAGCGTGCCGTCCAGCCAGCTCTTCGAGTCGCCCAGCCGGTCCTGCGCCTTTTCGGCCACCAGCGTCCAGTAGCGCGGCACGGTCGCGGATGAGACCGTGTGCGAAGCGTCCATGACGACCAGATCGTGCGGAGCCGCCTGGTCGTTGGTGAAGACGAACTTCACGTCGGTGGAACCGCTGGTCTGCCGGATGCGAAAAAGGATGTTGGCCAGGGGCCCCTGCCCCTTCAAGGGATCGCGGTTCAGGCTGTGCGCCATGTAACGGATGATCCCGGCCTCGGGTTCCACGTAGTTTACGTAGCCCTCGGTGGGAGAACGCACGATGGCGTGGGGATAGCCGGAGCCTTCGTCCTCGATGAAGAACCGACCGCCCAGGATGGCGGCCCGGGTCGCCGACGCGGGAGGAATGAACTCCAGAAAGCCGGGATCATAACGCAGGGTGAAGCACACTTCGTCAAAGGCCACGCTGCGGGCATTGTTCAAATTGACGGTGACGCGCACCGTGTCGGTCGAGTCCTCGGGAAAAGTGCGAAACAAGGCCAGGCGAAGATAGCCGGGATCGACGGCGCCCTTGCCGGAGATCATCTCGATGCTCTTGCCGCCGCCCCTGCGGCCGGTGGACGTAGTCTTGCCGGTGCTGGGTTGGGCGCCTTCGCCGGGCGGGACGACCTTGGGGGCGACCGTGGGGGGAGCGCCCTTGTCGGAGGGGGGAGCGCCCTTGCTGCCGGCCGCCGCCTTGGCGGCCTCTTCCTGCGCCTTACGCCGCGCCTCCAGCGCCCGCTGCTGCTCCGGCGTCAGGTTGGAGGGGGAGATGCCGCGACTCTCAAGCCCCGGCGTGGTAGGCCGATTGGGGTCGATGGTGCGCGTCAGGCCGGTTGAGGGATAGTTGGTCCCATAACCGCGCCGCTGGTCCGCCTGCTTCTGCGCGTCGATGTCGTCTCGACTCAGCGCCATCGCCTGCCACGATGCACACGCGAACAACAATGCCCAGAGGGTGAACAGGCATCGGCGGGTCAATTCTGTCTTCTTCATGTCTTCCCCCAAAATCCTGACTGCCGGAGAGTCGCTTCTGCGACGGGCGAGGTGAGAAGAATCGAGCACGGCGCGCGCAACCTCCAAAGGTTAAGGACGCCCCTGTCCCCTGTCAAGCTCATAACCCGCCGTCCCACGGACGCGGCTCTCGGAGGCCGATCTTCACGCCCCGCTGTCATTTCGACCGCAGGGAAGAATCTTACGCCGGGCAACCGGGAAACCGCAGGGAAGATTTCTCCCTTCGGTCGAAATGACAGCTGCGGTCGAAATGACAGCTGCGGTCGAAATGACAGCGGGGGCTGCCTTCCGCTCAACCGGGCGTCCTCCGCTTCAGGTTGTAACGCTCGATCTTGCGATCCAGCGTGGGCCGCGTGGTCTGAAGGATGTTGGCCGCCTGGCTCTTGTTCCAGCCGGTGAACTCCAGGATGCGCAGGATGTGGCGCTTTTCCACTTCGTCCAGGGTCAACAGTTCCAGGAGTTCGTCCGCCCGCGTCTCCGTCACCTCCTGGGACGCTCCGCCGGTGGTGTCGAAATGCACGTCCAGCGGGATGTGCTCCAGCCAGATGCTCTCGCCCTCCGCCATCAGCATGGCGCACTTGATGACGTGGTGCAGCTCGCGGATGTTTCCCGGCCAGTCGTGGCGCAGAAGAAACTGCATGGCCGCGTCCGACAACCCGCGCACGTTCTTGTTGTACTGCCGGTTGTAGTAGCGAATGAAGTGGTCCGCGATCAGGGGGATGTCGCCCATGCGCTCACGCAGCGGCGGGATGCGCAGGTTGACCTCGTTGAGGCGATAATAGAGATCGCTGCGAAACAGACCCTTCTTCACGTTCTCGTACAGCGGTTGGTTGGTGGCGGTGATGATGCGGATGTCCACCTCGATGGGGGTTCCGCCGCCGACGCGCTCGACCGAGCGGGTCTCGATGGCGCGCAGGATCTTGGCCTGCGAGGCCAGCGACAGGTCGCCGATCTCGTCCAGAAAGAGCGTGCCGCCGTGCGCCTGCTCGAATTTGCCCTTGCGCGAGGCCACCGCGCCCGTAAACGCGCCCTTCTCGTGCCCGAACAGCTCCGACTCCAACAGGCTCTCGGGAACCGCCGCGCAGTTGATGGCCACGAATTTCTTGTCCTGCCGCGGACTGGCGTTGTGGATCGCCTGCGCGAACATCTCCTTGCCCGTGCCCGACTCGCCCGTGATGAGTACGACCGCATCGGTCGCCGCGATCTTCATCGCCTTCTCCACCAGGAGCGCCATCGCCTCGTTCTTGCGGCGGGTGTCCCGATAATAAATGATGTCGTCGAACGTGATGCGCTTGGCCATTTCTTGTTCTACCGGCATGGAATTGGTTCTCCGTATGGAGTGCGGCAGCTTGCTGCCGCGCCGCACCACTCTTCTGGACTGCGGCAGCCCCGTGCCGCCGGGGAATTGCTCCCCATCATCGCGGCAGCAAGCTGCCGCGGTCCAAATATCCACCGGCAGCAAGCTAGCGCACTCCACACGGACAGTATATGAGAACAGAGCAGCATTGTCAAAAAATATTACAGCACACCTAGGCCCGCTGGCCGGCCCCAAAAAACTGCTCTAACTTACTGATCTGATGCGTCTTATAAACGTTGGGCAAGGAGCCGAGAAACGTCTCGCCGTACTTTTTTTCCACCAGCCGGCGATCCAGCACGGCCACGACGCCACGATCGGTGTGATTGCGAATCAAGCGACCGAAGCCTTGCAGAAACGTGATCACGGCCGCGGGAACGGTCAGTTCCCGAAAGCCGTCGCGTCCCGCCCGCTGCAACGCTTCCAGCCGCGCGGCGTTGAGCGGATCGTCGGGCACGGCGAACGGCAGCTTGGTGATGATGATGCCCGACAGCGCCGCACCCGGAATGTCCAGCCCCTGCCAGAAGGTCGCCGCGCCCAGGAGTACCGCATGGCCGTCCTTCTCAAACGCCTCAATCAGGATCTCCCGGTCGTATTCCAACTGCGAAAGCAGCAATCGGCAATCATCCCGGCCCTCCTCCTCCAGGCCGCGCCAATGTCCGGGATAGCGCGCCAGAAGATCCGCGTGCGTGCGCGCCAACGTATCCAGGCTGGTAAAGAGCGCAAAGCACCCGCCGGGAACACGCGCGGAGAGCTCCATGATCTGGTCGGAGGTGAAGCGCACGAAGCGCTCGGTGTCGCGCGGGTCAGGACCTTCCGGCGGAACGTAGAAAATGCACTGGCGGCGATAGTCGAATCCCGAGGGGACCGCCAGGGTGCGCGCCTCGTCCATGCCCAGGCGACCCGCCAGAAAGGAGAAGTCCCCGCGCACCGTGAGCGTCGCGGACACTTGCACCACGGAGGAGAGGGGTTTGTAGAGCATCTCGCGCAAGCTCGGACCGATATCCAGCGGCACGAGAAAGAGGTGGCCTTTGCCTTGGCGATCGCGGGCGGCCCAGCGCACCAGGCCGTCATCCTTGACCGTCCGCAGGCGCGAGAGCACCGAATACCACTGGCCCAGACGGGCGCGGCAGGCCAGCGCCTCGCCCCGCTGCGCCTCGTCCTCCAGCGCCTTGGCCGCCGTCTCCAGTCGGTCCCCCAGCTCCTTCCACGGATTGTCGGGCAGCGGTGGAATCGCATCGGGGAAGAACCGCCGCTGAAGACTGGGTCCCAACCACCGGTCCACGCCTTCAAACAGGCTTCGCGTCTCGCCCACGACCCGCTCCGCGGCGACCAGGAGATTGGTCAAGAGGTCCGAATCCACTTTCAAGCTGGTCAGCCATCCCTTGCGATTGGGCCCGCCCAGCCAATAGAGGCTCTCCAACAGCTCCGGTTCGGAGAGTTCGTCGCCCAGATAGTCCGAGGCGACTCCCTCCAAGTTGTGGGCTTCGTCCACGATCAGGGCGTCGTACTCGGGCAGCACGCCCTCGGACTTGACGTTGGAGAGAAGCAGGTAATGATTGACCACGAGAATATGCGCCTTGGCGGCGCGGCGCTTCATTTTCTGAAAGAAACACTTGGAGCCGTGGTTGCAGACGCCCGGATGGCAGAAGTCCGGGTGGCGGCAGACCTGCCGCCAGATTTCATCTTCGATGGGAAAACGCAGCTCGCTTCGCAGCCCCTCTTCGGTTTTGTTGGCCCAGCGGCGGAGCGCCCCAAGCCGAATTGAGCCGAGCAGCTTCTTGCTCTCTTCCGCCAAAAGCAGGTCGAGCCTTCGCGGGCAGAGGTAGTTTTCACCACCCACGCACAGTTGAAAGTCGAAGTCCACGTCCAGCGCCTGTTTTAGCAGCGGCAGGTCCTTGCGTACCAACTGGTGCTGGAGCGTGCGCGTCCAGGTCGAGACAACCACGCGCTTCTTGTGTTTCTGCGCCCAGAGGATGGCGGGGACGAGATAGGCGAGGGACTTGCCGACGCCGGTTCCGGCCTCCAGGAGCAGTCGCTGACCGTGGGAGAGGGCCTCCTCGATGGCGGCGGCCATGGTCGTCTGCTGGGGACGGTGCTCGTAGCCGGGGAGGACCTTGGCCAGGGGGCCGTCGGGCTTGAAGAATTGCGTGGCGCGCGTCATGGCTTCTTGGCCGCCGATGTCGGCAAGAGCGCCCAATCGGGCAGGGCCGGCCGCGCGAGATTGCGATAGCCGCGCCGCAGCGGCCACATGCCCAGCGCGAACGCGATCATCCCCAGGGCGATCCACTGCGAAGTGGAAAACCACAGGAACGATCCGCGCGGATCGCCCCGCCAGAACTCCAGCGTGAAGCGCACCATGCCGTAGGCCGCAAGATACTCTAGTAAAGTCTGCCCCACGAACTTGCGCCGATCATAGAGAAAAACCAAAAGGGCGCAGAGGATGAAGAGGGCGCCGGCTTCCCACAATTGCGTGGGTACGACGGGCAGCGACCAGCCGGGATGCGATGGGTCAGGAAAACGCTCCGCCGCCGGCGCGCCGATCAGGCGGCCGTCTCGCCAGTGTTCCGGAAAGGCGACGCCCCACGCCGAATCGCACACGCGTCCGTGGCAGCAGCCGAACATGAAGCAGCCGATGCGCCCGAAGGCCTGCCCCAGGGCCAGCGTGGGCGCCGCCGCGTCCCCCAACCACCAGTAAGGTATCCGGTTCTTCCGGCACACGTACACGGCCGTGGCCAGCCCCCCGATCAGCCCGCCGTAAAACACGAAGCCGCTGGTGGAAAAGATCACGGAGAGCGGCGCCGCCAGGGTGTCCTCCCACGCCACGATCGCGTAGAGCAGGCGCGCGCCCAGCAGACCCCCGAGCAGCGTCCACACCGCCACCCGTACCACCAGCTCGCTGCTGACGCCGTCCCGCTTGAGCAGATGCGAAGACAACCGGATGCCGGCCAAAAAGCCGATGGCGATGAAGAGGCCGTAGCTCTTGATGGAAAACGGCCCCAACTCAAGAATGAAGGGATGCATCCGCTCCGGCTCCCGTTCGACGTCGTCTGGGCAAAGAATAGAAGATCAGAAGACAGATGCCAATACAGATGCAGCTGTCGGCGACGTTGAAGCTGGGATAATGGCCGAGCGGCTCGTGGTAAAAGTGCAGAAAGTCCACCACGCCGTCGCCGCGGATGCGGTCGATCAGGTTACCGACCGCGCCGCCGAAAAAGAGCGGCCAGACGACGTGCCGTGAACAGCGCCGCTCCCCGCTGCGCCAGGCCGTGTGAAACATGTAGAAAAGCAGGATCATGGCCACGACCGTGGCGACGAGAAAGAAGGTGCGGTGTCCCTGCAGAATCCCGAAGGCGGCCCCGAAGTTGCGATGGTGCACGATGTCAAAGAAGCCGGGGATGATGACGATCCGGTCGTAGCCGGGGGAAAAACTCCCCAGCTGCCGCAGATGCGTGGAAACCCAGTGCTTGGTCCATTGGTCCACGGCGATGATGGCCAGCGCGACGGCGATCACGCGCGCAAGGGCGAAGGGGAAGCCGTCAGTCGGAGACGGCGCGGCGGGAGGGGATGCGGATGCGTCGATCAATGGCACACTTCCACGATTACGGTGGCGCCGGCATCCGGCCGGCTTGCGTGTGGGCGTCCTGCCCACACGCTTCAGCGAATCCCCCGACAGCCCTGAGCCGCGGTACTGGTTTACAAGACGTCATGCACAATTCCACCATGCCCCTCACTAGAACGCCCGGCCCACCAGAAAGCGGGCCAGTTGGCGGAGCGGCTCGGCCCGTTGGCCCAAATCGCCGAGCGCCGCGATGGCCGCCTCGTGCAGGCGCGCCGCTTCGCGGCGCGCTTCGTCCAACCCGAGGAGCGAGACGTAGGTCGCCTTCCCGCTGCGCTGGTCCTTGCCCGCCGTCTTGCCCAGCGTGGCGGAATCGGCCGTCACGTCCAGAATGTCGTCCACGACCTGAAACCCCAGCCCGACGTTCCTGCCGTACTCTGTCAGCGCCGCTTCTTCATCCGGCTCCGCGCCGGCGACCGCTCCGCCCATCGCTAGGCAGGCGGCGATGACGGCGCCGGTCTTGCGCTCGTGCAGTTGCCGCAAGGTCGCCAAGTCAATTGACCGATCGGGATGGCCCTCGCACCAGAGGTCCATGGCCTGTCCGCCCACCATCCCGCCGCCGCCGGCGGCGTGGGACAGGATGCGGCCCAGCCGCGCGCCCACCCCGGGCGCAAAGTCTTCGCCGGAGAGAATCTGAAACGCCTGCGCCTGCAAGGCGTCGCCGGCCAGGATGGCGGTCGCCTCGTCGAACTGCCTGTGGCAGGTAGGCAGTCCGCGCCGCAGGTCGTCGTTGTCCATGGCGGGAAGATCGTCATGGATGAGGGAGTAGGTGTGGACCATCTCGACCGCCGCGCCGGCAACGAGGAGCAACGGGCGCCGCTCAGGGCGATAGGCGCGGCAGCTCTGGCCGGCCAGAACGACCAGGAGCGGGCGCAGGCGCTTGCCGGGCGCCAGCGCGCTGTAGCGCATGGCCTCGTAGAGGCGCCCGGCGGGGGAATCTTCCACCGCCGGCAGCCGCGCCGCCAGCACCTCGTCCACCTGCCGGGAGACCTTCTGCCAGGCCTCGGCCAGCTCTACGGGCATGGAGGCGGCGCGCGGCAACGGGCCTACTCCTCGTCCTCAGTGAAGGGGACACGCTTGACGCTGCCGTCCTCTTCGGCCAGGAGGGTTTCAACGCGCTCCTCGACCTGACTGAGGCGGGCTTCGCAGCGGCGCGCCAGTTCCACGCCCTCCACAAAGCACTTCTCCATCTCGTCCAACGGCAGATCGCCCTTCTCCAGCAGCTGGGCGATCTCCTCCAGGCGCGCCAGGGCGGCCTCGAAGTTGAAGGGCGTGGTCGGTTGTTCGGTCATGGAAGGTCCCCCTCACCCTAACCCTCTCCCCGGGGGAGAGGGGATTATACCACCCCTGAGGGAGAGGTCAGCGCGCAGCGCGTTCTTCACCTCTCCCTGAGGGAGAGGTCGGCGCGGAGCGCCGGGTGAGGGGGAAGGTCGCCTGGGGCGCGCCGCATCGTTGCAGCGCGCTCTCCACACTCTCCCCCTCACCCTAACCCTCTCCCCGGGAGAGGGGACAATACCTCTCCTTGAGAGAAAGGGGCGCGTAGCGCGATCTTCACCTCTCCCTGAGGGAGAGGTCGGCGCGTAGCGCCGGGTGAGGGGGATGCCCGCCTCCGGCACGCCGCATCGTTGCAGCGCGCTCTCCACACTCTCCCCCTCACCCTAACCCTCTCCCCAAGGGAGAGGGGACAATACCTCTCCCTGAGGGGAGAGGTCGGCGCGTAGCGCCGGGTGAGGGAACGTCGCCCGGGCGCGCCGTATCGATGCAGCGCGCTCTCCACGCCCCCTCACCTAACCCTCTCCCCGGGGAGGGGACCGGATCCTCCCCAGGGGAGGGTGCTACACCTCTCCCTGAGGAAGTTATTCGACGCGGGCGGCCGCGACCCTCGGAAAGGTCGATGCGCAGGCGGCGACCGGGCGCGGTCTGCGCCGGACGGCGAAGACGGCGCCGCTCGCTTCATCCACGCAGACGGCGAATCCCCGCGCCAGAATCTCGCGCGGATTGCCCGACGCCAGCCGCCCCGCGGCGAGCCCAGGCGATGCCGCCGTTGTAACAGACCACGGCGCACCGCGGCAACCCATTCCTGCCGGCGCAGGGCCAGGCTGCGCGCCGCGCGGTCAGGCCCGCATTTACAAGATCCATCTGGCGCGACAGGAGGCGGTCCAGGTTCTGGCGCAGGAGGGCGACGCGCCCCAGCGGACTGCGCATCTCGATGACTCCCCGCAGGCGCAGGAGCCGCTCGCGCGCCAGTTCCAGCGCGGACCGCGCGGCGTTTTCCATCCGCGCTAGGGCGCGCTCCACGCCGAGAAGCATCTCGCGCTCGTGCTTGACGATGATGTGCGCCGCCGCCGTCGGCGTGGGCTCCCGCAGATCGGCCACGAAGTCGCTGATGGTGAAGTCGATCTCGTGCCCGACCGCGGAGATGACCGGTATCCTGCTGGCGAAGATGGCGCGCGCCAGTTCCTCTTCGTTAAAGGCCCACAGGTCCTCCAACGAGCCGCCGCCGCGCATTACCACGATCACATCCACTTCAGCCAATCGGTTAAGGAGGCGCACTCCGTCGGCGATCTCGCGCGCGGCGGTCTTGCCTTGCACCGAAGCCGGGACGATCTCGACGCGAATGCCGGAGGCATGCTCGCGCACGATACGGAGAAAGTCGCGCACCGCCGCGCCCGTCGGTGACGTTACCAAGCCCACCCGCCGCGGCGCGGCGGGAATCGGCCGCTTGCGCGCCGGATCGAAAAGCCCCTCCGCCGCCAGCCGCCGCTTCAACTGCTCAAATAACCGCGCCAGCTCACCCTCGCCCGTCTCCTGGATCAAGTCCACGATCAACTGGTAGCTGCCGCGGGGCGGATAGATGTCCAGCCCGCCCCGCACCCGCAGCTTGCGCCCGTCCTGCACCTTCACCTTCAGGCGCGCCAGCGTGCTGCGCCAGAGCACGCACGCCAGCAGCGCGTTCTCGTCCTTCAAGTTGAAGTAGGCATGGCCGCTGGGCGACACCTTCCAGCCGGAGACCTCGCCTTCCACCCAGATGGAGCGATAGGTTGAGTGGAGCAAGGTCTTCAGCTCCTCCGTCAGCGCCGAAACGGTATAGACGGCCTCGCCCGCCTCCCCGCGGCCCCGGAGTTCCGGCTCCTTCATGGTCCGTCACCCTCCGCGACCGGAATCTGAAAGCGACGGATGCCGGTCGCCGAGCGACCCGCCTCATCCGTCGTAATCAGGACGGCGCAGAAGCGCACGTCGCCCTTGGCGACTTCGTTATAGGGACCGTAGCCGTGCAGGAACTTGTGCAGCACGATCTCCTTCTGCACGCCGATGATGGAATCGAAGGGGCCGGTCATGCCCACGTCGGTGATGTAAGCCGTCCCCCTGGGCAGCACGCGCTCGTCGGCGGTGGGAACGTGGGTGTGCGTCCCGACGAGGGCGGTGACGCGCCCGTCCAGGTACCAACCGAGAGCGACTTTTTCCGAGGTCGCTTCGGCGTGGATATCGACCACGAGGGCGCCCGTCTCCGTCGGCAGCTGCGCCAGGATCGCGTCCATGGTACGAAACGGGCAGTCGGTGGGCCGCATGAAGACGCGCCCGTCCAACTGCACGACCGTGACGGGAGGCTGTCCCGGCACGGCATAGGTCTGCCAACGTTTGCCCGGCGCGTCGGGCGGCAGGTTGGCGGAGCGCACCACCCGCGGCTCCTCCAGAAGCAGGTTGAAGACCTCGTTGTTGTCGTAGATGTGGTTGCCCAGCGTAATGCAGTCCACGCCGGCGTTGAAGAGTTGCTGGGCGGAGTCGATGTTGATGCCGCGGCCACCGGCCAGGTTCTCGCCGTTGGCGATCACGAAATCGACCGCCTCCTGCCGCCGAAGATCCGGCAAGAGCGCCGCCACGGCCCGCCGTCCCGGTTTGCCGATCACGTCACCGACGAAGAGTATTCGCATCCGCTAGCCTCACGCGAAAATTAGGGTCAGCGCCTATTTTTCCAGACGCGCCCATGCATCGTCCACCCGCACATAGAAAATTAGGCGCTGACCCTAATTTTCGCTAGCGCGCATAGTCGGTGGAACGGACTTCGCGCACCACCGTCACCTTGATCTGGCCGGGATACTCCATCTCCTGCTCGATCTTGCGGGAGACGTCGTAGGCGATCTTGGCGGCGCCCGCGTCGTCCACTTCCTCCGGCTCGACGACGATGCGCAGTTCACGCCCGGCCTGGATGGCGTAGGAGCTCTCCACGCCCTCGATGGCATTGGCCAGCGTCTCCAATTGTTCCAGGCGCTTGACGTAGGTCTCCAGCGACTCGCGGCGGGCGCCGGGCCGCGCGGCGGAGATGGCGTCCGCCGCCTGCACCAGCACCGCCTCGATGGTGCGCATCTCCTCGTCCTCGTGGTGCGCGGCGATGGCGTGCACGACCAGCGGCGACTCGTTGTAACGCCGGGCGATGTCCGCGCCGATCAGGGCGTGGCTGCCGCCCACCTCGAAGTCGATGCTCTTGCCGATGTCGTGCAGGAACCCGGCCCGCTTGGCCACGTTGACGTCCGCGCCGATGTCGGCGGCGATGGCCGCCGCCAAGACCGCCACCTCCGCGCTGTGGGCCAAGACGTTCTGCGCGTAGGAAGTACGGAACTTCAGCCGCCCCATGTACTTGACCAGGTCGGGATGAAGATCATGCAACCCCACCTCGAAGGCGGTCTGCTCGCCCGCCTCGCGCATCAACTCCTCCACCTCGCGCACCGTCTTCTCGTAGATCTCCTCGATGCGGCCGGGATGGATGCGGCCGTCCTGCAGCAGCTTGCCCAGGGTGCGCCGGGCGATCTCGCGCCGCACCGGGTCGAACCCCGACAAGACGACGGCCTCAGGCGTGTCGTCGATGATGAGATTGATGCCGGTAATCTGCTCGAAGGCGCGGATGTTGCGCCCCTCCCGGCCGATGATGCGCCCCTTCATGTCGTCGGAGTTGATGGGCACGACCGAGACCGTCGCCTCGACCACCTGCTCGGTGGCCGTGCGCTGGATGGCGGAGGTGATGATCTCGCGCGCGCGCTTGGCGGCCAGTTCCTTGGTTTCATCCTGCACGCGCTTGATGAGCAGGGCCTGGTCGCGCTTCAGGTCGCGTTCCAGCGACTTGAGCAGGAGGTCCTTGGCCTGGTCGATGGTGAGGCCGGCAATGGACTCCAGCCGGCTCTGCTGCTCGCGCAGGAGCGCGTCCAGCTGCTCGTTTTTCTGGTCCAGGCTGCGCTCCTTGTCGGCCACGCTCTTCTGCGCGTTCTTGAGGTCCTGGTCGCGCTTTTCCAACTGCTCCAACTTGGCGTCCAGGAGTTCCTCGCGCTTGACGATCTTCTTTTCCAGGTTGGTGAGTTCGTTGCGCCACTCGCGGATTTCGTTTTCCTGGCGGGTGCGGTCGGCGTGCAGTTGGTCGCGCGCCTCCAGGAGCGCCTCGCGCTTCTTGGCCTCTCCCGCCTTTTCCGCCTCCTCGACGATGTGAGCGGCGATCTTGTTGGCGTTTCTGATCTTGCCCTCGGCGGAGAGATGCGCCAGGAGAAAGCCCGCCACGAGGCCGACCAGGCCGACGACGGCGATGATCACGTAGACATAAACAGGCAAGTCCATTAATCCCGTCCTCCCGTGCTGTTGACTTGATCGAAATCCCGGGCCGCCTGCGCGCCCGTCGCCGTGAGCGGCGGCCGGGTACGGGCGGCGGCCAGGTCCTGCCAGACTTCGGGAACCGCGGCGGCGACCTCGGAAGCGGCCAGCGGCCGCGCGCCGCCCACGATGCACCGGTCGGCGGCGGCGCCGGAGAGGTAGGCCGCCAGCCGCGCCGCGCTCCACGGCGTCATGCCTTGCGCCAGGAGTGCGCCGAGAATGCCTGCCAGCGCATCTCCCATCCCTCCCGAGGCGATCCAGGCGTTGCCGCTGGCGTTCACCGAAAGGCGTCCCTCGGAGTCGGCGACGAGCGTTCGCGGCCCCTTCACGAGCAGCGTCACGCGCCACTCCCGCGCCCACTTGGCGGCCAGCTCCATGCGGTCGTCCGCGTCCTCAATGCGGGGCACGCCGATCATGCGGGCCAGCTCG
Source organism: bacterium (assembly GCA_015075175.1). Taxonomy (GTDB): domain Bacteria; phylum Hinthialibacterota; class Hinthialibacteria; order H5-UNCL2; family H5-UNCL2; genus H5-UNCL2. The sequence continues at coordinate 870,274 of JABTUV010000001.1, read as the reverse complement.
CCCACGTGCGGGGTAAGCACGGCGGGCCGGCCGCGCCAACGGTTCAAGTCCTGCACGAAGGGCACGAGCGCGTCGGCATCCACAACCACGGGGCCGGCGGATTCCTCCGCCAGGGCGCGCAGGAGCAACGCCGCCTCGCCGCCCAGACCGGGACCGATCACCACCGCATCGTAGCGGGTTCCGCGCCACTCGCCGCCCGTAAGGACCTCGGGCCGCAACGCCGGATGCAGCGATCCGCGGCCGTGCGAAACCAGTTGCACCAGCCCCGCCCCGGCCAGCACCGCCGCGTTGGCGACCATGGCGCCCGCGCCCTGCATGGTTTCCGAGCCGGCCAACACCAGGAGGCGACCGGCGTCCCACTTGGCGGTCGTCGGTGGTCGCCGCGGCAGCAGCCGCCGTGCGTGCTCCTCGCCGAAGAGGACCGGATGCGCGTCATCCTCGCGCGTCAGTTCCGGCGGAAAGCCCAGCGGGACGATCTCCAGCCCGCCGACCGCGTCCAGGTTGCCATGGCAGACCAGACCGCGCTTGGGCAGGCCCAGCGTGACCGTCAGGTCCGCGCGCACGCACAGGCGGCCCGGTTGGGCGCGGTCGCCGTCCATGCCCGAGGGCAGGTCCACCGCGACCCTCGCGGCGGGAGACTGGTTGATGGCCTCGATCCACTGGGTATAGGGCGGCCGGGGGGGACCGGAGGCGCCCGTACCCAGGAGGGCGTCCACGATCAGATCCCAAGGCGACAGCCCCGCCGCGACCGCCGCAAACTCCCGCGCGTCCGCCGCCGTATGGCATTCCACGTCCTCCGGCAGGCGCGCGAGGTTCTCTCTCGCGTCGGCAGACAACTCCGCCGGAGCCGCGACCACCCAGACGACCGGGCAGGCGCCCGCCTGCCTGCGCAAGCACCGGGCGACCACGAGGCCGTCGCCGCCGTTGTTGCCGCGGCCGCAGACCACGTGAATACGCCGATGCGAGAGATTGAGAAAACGCCGTCCCAGCACCACCGCGATGCCCGCGCCGGCGCGCTCCATCAACTCCAGGCTGGGGATGCCGCAGTCCTCGATGGCGCGCCGGTCCAGCGCCGCCATCTCGGCCGCCGTCACGATCTTGGCCACGTCCGGTCAAGCACCGACTCGTTCGGCTCAAGAATGGCGCGTTGAAACGTCAGGAATCGAGATGGAAATTGCGGCCCAAGCCCTAGTCCGTGTCCGGGGCGGTCTCATCCCGATAGATGAGATCGTAGATCCAGTGACAGATCGCCACGAACGTGAAACTGATGCCGACGGTTAAGAGAAGAACCAGAGACCCAGCGTGTCTCCGGTGACCAGCCGCAACACCGCCATGGTCGCCAGACAAAGGCCCAAAAGCCGCCATGAGTGCAGAATATATTCGACCAGGAAAGCGTTCGATTTTGGGGACCTGCGGTTCCACCGCAGCCGACCTGCCCGCTGCAGCGGAGGCAGAAGTTTCTCTTGCCTTGGCCATGGGAACTCGAACCCTCGCGCTCTCTTGAGACAGAACGTTCAGTCCCTCTCCTCCAAAGGATGTGTCGATCCAAGTGGGGACAAAATAACAAAAGCCAACAAAAATCATCACTGATTTTAGGTCGGGCTTGGGGCGACGCCCAAACCCCGAGGTTTCTCGCGATAGCGGTGACCGTGGCGGCGGCTGGCAGTCGCCGGTGCGGGCGACGTCCTTATCGCCCTAACGCACCGGCGGCGGGGACGCCGCCGAGACCGGCGACAAGATGTCGCCGCTACGCAATCGACGACAGAATGTCGCCGCTACTTGCGCGCCTTGTCCTTCAGGGCTGGGCCCGCCGCCAGGCGCGATGGGGACCCGAAAGGCGAGTGGTTCACGTAGTTCATGCCGATGCGATGGCAGAACTCGACGGACGCCGGATCCCCGCCGTGCTCGCCGCAGATGCCGACCTTCAGGTCCTTGCGCACCGACCGGCCCCGCTGGATGCCCAGCTGCATCAACTCGCCGACCGCCTCCTGGTCGATGGTCTGGAAAGGATCATCGGGCAGGATCTTCCGCTCCAGGTATTCGGGAAGAAACGAGCCGATGTCGTCGCGCGAGAAGCCGAAGCTCATCTGCGTCAGGTCGTTGGTCCCGTAACTGAAGAACTCGGCGACCTCGGCCATGCGGTTGGCGGTCAACGCCGCGCGCGGAATCTCGATCATGGTTCCATACAGATACGGGATCTTCCGGAGACCCAGTTTGGCGCATACCTGACCGTAGACCCGCTCCACGATGGCCTTCTGGTCGGCCAGTTCCTCGACGTTGCAGGTGACGGGAATCATGATCTCGGGCAGGGCCTTCTTGCCCGCCTTGATCAGCTCGCCTGCCGCCTCCAGGATGGCGCGGACCTGCATCTCGGTGACCTCGGGATAGGTGACGCCCAACCGCACGCCGCGATGGCCCAGCATGGGATTGTTTTCACGCAGGCCGTGGGCGCGCTTATGGAGCTCACGCATATCCACGCCCAACTCCGCCGCCAGCGCCTCCAGCTTGTCCTCGCTATGGGGCACGAACTCATGCAGCGGCGGGTCCAGGAGCCGGATGGTGATGGGCAGGCCGGCGAGGACCTCCATGGTGGCCTTCACGTCGTTCTTGACGTACACGAAGAGCTCGTCCAGCGCGCGCCGACGCTCCTCGACGGTCCGGCTCATGATCATCTTGCGCAAGAGAAACAGCGGCTGCTCGCTGCCCTCCCCGTAAAACATGTGCTCGGTGCGAAACAGGCCGATGCCCTCCGCGCCGAACTTGACCGCGTTCTCTGTGTCGCGGGGCGTGTCCGCATTGGTGCGAACCGAGAGGACGCGCACCTTGTCCACCAGTTTCATCAGGTCGCGATAGGGTTGGTTGTGCTCCAAATCGGGAGAAACCAGGGGCATGTCGCGGTGGTAGACGAGACCCTTGGTGCCATTGAGGGCGATGATCTCGCCCTCGCGCACGACCTCGCCGGACTTGGTGGTGAAGGACTTGTGGTCGTGGGCGATCTCGATCTCGCCGCAGCCGACGATACAACATTTGCCCCAGCCGCGGGCGACGAGGGCGGCGTGGCTGGTCATACCGCCCTTGGTAGTGAGAATGGCCTGGGACTTGTGCATGCCGTCCACGTCCTCAGGCGAGGTCTCCTCGCGTACAAGCACGACCTTCTCGCCGCGTTTGGCCCACGCAACGGCGTCCTCCGAGGTGAAGACCACGCGGCCCTTGGCGCCGCCCGGCCCCGCCGGCAGTCCCTTGGCGATGGGATGCGTCGCCAACTCGGCCTTGGGGTCCAGCATCGGCAAGAGAAGCTCGACCAACTGGTTGGGCGCGACCCGCATGATGGCGGTGGGAGCGTCGATCAGTTTCTCTTTGTACATCTCCGTCGCCATGCGTACCGCCGCCACGCCGTTGCGCTTGCCGACCCGGCATTGCAGCATGTAGAGCACGCCCTTCTCGATGGTGAACTCAATGTCCTGCATGTCGCGGTAGTGCTTCTCCAGCCGCTTCTGGATGTCGTAGAGCTGCCGGTAGATGGGGGGCATGGACTTTTCCAGCGTGGGAAGGTGGGCGCTCTGGGCGTTCTTGGAGTACTCGTTGATGGGCGCGGGGGTGCGGATGCCGGCGACCACGTCCTCGCCCTGCGCGTTGACCAGATACTCGCCGTAGAACTCGTTCTCGCCGGAGCCGGGATTGCGGGTGAAGGCCACGCCGGTCGCCGAGTCCTCGCCCATATTGCCGAAGACCATGGCCTGCACGTTGACGGCCGTCCCCCACTCGTCGGGAATCTTCTCGATGCGACGATACTCGACGGCGCGCTTGCCCTGCCAGCTCATGAAGACGGCGCCGATGCCCCCCCACAACTGCTCCCAGGGCGTCTCGGGGAAAGGCTCACCCATCTCCCGGCGCACCATCTCCTTGAATTCGGCGACCAGCTCCCTGAGATCATCCGTGGACAATTCCGTGTCCAGGTGGACGCCGCGGGCGCGCTTCATCGCCTCCAGGCGCTCGTCCAAGAGCTTGCGGATGCCCTTGCCACGCGCGGGGGCGCGGCCCATGGCCTTCTCCATCACCACGTCCGCGTACATCATGATGAGGCGACGATACGAGTCCCAGGCGAAGCGCGGATTGCCGCTCTGCTCGATCACGCCCGCAATCGTCTGCTCGTTCAGGCCGATGTTGAGGACAGTATCCATCATGCCGGGCATGGAGCGGCGCGCCCCCGAGCGCACAGAGACGAGCAGCGGATTGTGCACGTCGCCGAACTTCTTGCCCATGAGCGTCTCCACTCGGCCCAAGGCCTCCTCCACCTGGGCCTTCAATTCCTTGGGATAGGTCTTCTTGTGGGCGTAATAATACGTGCAGACCTCGGTCGTGATGGTAAACCCCGGAGGCACGGGCAGGCGCAGCTCGGGATGGCCGGCCATTTCCGCCAGGTTGGCGCCCTTGCCGCCCAAGAGGTTCTTCATCGACTCGTTGCCGTCGGCTTTCCCACCGCCGAAGAAGTAAACGTACTTGTCCTTTTTGGGCGTGGCGACCTTGCGAGCAGGGGCTTTCCTGAGCGAAGTCTTTTTCGCCGCGGGCTTGCGAGCGGCGGGCTTCTTACCGGCCGCCTTGCGGGCGGCTTTCCTGGTGACCTTGCGAACCATGATTGAGTAACTCCCGTCTTGTGAATATGTTAGGGTGACCATCGGAGATGGCGAAAAACGTCGAGACGGCGACCCTAGCATAGCCCACGGGACCGCTCAACGGAATTGTCAGGCAGGTTAGGCAATTCTGGCAGGCGGATCATCAACGGGTACCACCGGGGCGCCACCCCATAGTACTCTAAAGGGTACTCTCCCGGACTCCCGTCCACCCTCTTGAATACAAAAGGGTGGCACCCGTGAGAACAACGCCGGGCGCTCTCAACCCGTCGAGGACAGCGAGAGACCCGTCCCTACCGTGGCCCCCGGCAGGAGGCCGACCGTCGCCGGATACAGGGCGCGGAAGAGGCGATACGGCTCCTCGTAGAGTTCCGGTTCATTGGGGTCGGTCACTTCGACGACGTTGATGACGGACTCGGCGGCGGCGGGCAGGGAGACGTAGACGCCCGCCGCCACGCCGCCCATGAGGGCCGCGCCCAGGCAGGCGCCCTCCTCCTGGTTAAGGCGCGCGATCGGCACGTTGAACACGTCCGCCAGCATCTGCCGCCAGAAGAGACTCCTGCCCCCACCGCCCGTGGCCCGCAGATGCTTGAAGCGCACACCCAGGCCCCGGATGATCTCGACACTGTCGCGTAGGGCGAAACTGACCCCTTCCAGGACGGCACGAATGAGATGGGCGCGGCGGTGGCGGTAGGTCAGGCCGAAGAACATGCCGCGGGCGTCGGGATTCTTGTGGGGTGAGCGCTCGCCCATGAGATAGGGCAGGAAGACCAGTCCCTCGCATCCGGGCGGGGCCTCCGCGGCCAGCTCAGTCAAGAGATCGTAGGCGTCGCGGCCCTGCTCGCGGGCCTTGGCGACCACGTCACGGGCCAGCTCATCGCGCACCCAGCGCAGGCAAAGTCCCGCCGAAAGCACCACGCCCATGAGGTACCAGAGCCGGTCCACGGCGTGGTTGAAGGTGTGCACGCGCTGTTTGGGGTCCATGACGGGACTGGCCATAGGGGCGACGATGGTACCCGAGGTACCCAGGCTGACGATGCCCTGGCCTTCGCGCACGGCGCCGCTGCCGACGGCGGCGCAGGCGTTGTCGGCCCCCCCCGCCGCCACGGGGATATGCGCGGGCAGCCCAAGGCGCTTGGCGACCTCGGGGCGCAATTCGCCCGCCGGCGCACCGCTGGCGACGACCGGCGGCATCCAGCTGACCGGAATCTCCAGCCGCTGCAAAACCTCGCGGCTCCACTCGCCGTGCGGCACGTCAAAGAGCAGCGTGCCCGCCGCGTCGCTGGGGTCGGCCGCCAGCGTCCCCGTCAACTTGAAGCGAATGTAGTCCTTGGGCAGGACGAGATGCGCCACGCGCCGATAGTTTTGCGGTTCATGCTCGCGCAGCCACAGCACCTTGGGCGCGGTGAAACCGGTCAGGGGTGGATTGCACGTGACTGAGGTGAGAATCTCCAACCCCAGGCGCTGCGCGATCTCGTCGCATTGGCGAGCGGTACGACTGTCGTTCCACAGGATGGCCGGGCGCACCGGAGCGCCTTCGGCGTCCAGAAAGACACTGCCGTGCATCTGGCCGGAGAGTCCCAGCCCGGCGATCGCCTGGGGCGAGACGCCGGCTTCGGCGACCACCGCCTCCAGCGCGGCAAGCGTCCCCTCCCACCACGCCTGCGGATCCTGTTCCGACCAGCCGGGCCGCGGCGTGACCAGCGGATACTCGCTGGTCGAGGCGGCCACGCGCCGGCCCGTCTCGTCGTACAGAGCCGCCTTGGCCCCCGTGGTCCCCACGTCCAATCCGACCAGATAACGCATGGTCAACCCTCCTGCGTCACCGCCTCCCGTAGTTGCGCGGCACGCTGCGCTTCCCCACGGGCAGCCCGCTGCGCCGATGTAAATGCGGCAGGTTTGAAACGTGGAAGCGCAGCACGCTGCGCAACTACGTTCTGGCGACGCAGCACGCTGCGCAACTACAGGCTAGACAGCCCACGCGCGCGGATGGCAGATGCGGCAGGCAAGGGATTCCCCGGCTCGTGTTGACACCTCACTCCCGCATGGTAGACTCTAGCGCATTCCGACGGCTTGGGGAAGAGCTTGAGCAAGATTCTCCTTCTGGGCGTGGGTCCGCTGCCCTTTTACGAAAACGATTACGTGTCCGGCATCGGTACTGGGACCTGGCAGTTGGCGCTGCCCCTCCTGCGGGCCGGGCACGAGGTGTTTCTCGTCTCCGGCGAGTTCGGCGTGCATACCACGCCCGAAGTGAAGTACACCCATCCGCCGGAGTGTTACGGCGCGTTGTTCCATTTACCCATTCCCGAGCCGTTGCCCGAGCGCCTGCCCGCGCTGGCGCGGCAGTTGGAGCCGAAAATCGAGGAGTTCGGCCCCGACGCGGTCGTCTCCGCCGGCTCGCCCATCGCCTCCATGCTGGCGCTCCAGTTGGACCTGGACCTGCCCACCTGGTTCGACTTGAACGGCGACATCATGACCGAAGTGCAGGCCAAGCTGCCCTTTACCAGCGATGCGGAGCTGGACTTCTTCCTGCGTCATACGGGCCGGATGCTGCGGCACGGGGATGTATTTTCCACCGTCTCCGCCCGCCAGCGCCTGGCCGTCATTGGACAACTGGCGATGATGGGGCGCCTGAACCGCAACACACTGGGCTACGAGCTCGTGCACGTCATCCCCAACGGCATCGACGCCCGGCAGGAGTTCGTGCACGACGCCGACGTCTTGCGGGGAGTGGTCGTCGGTCCGCTGGACTTTGTGGTGCTATGGAGCGGGGGGTTCAACACCTGGGTCGATGTAGACAGCCTGTTTGCCGCGCTGGAACTGGCGATGGAGCGCAGTCCGCGGCTGGTCTTCGCCGCTACCGGCGGCGGACTCTCCGGCCACCACACCGACGGATATTTGCGCTTTCAACGCAAGATCGAAACGAGCCGCTTCAAAGATCGTTTTCAGATGCTGGGTTGGATTCCCTATTCCGACCTGCACAATACCTATCTGGAGGCGGACGTGGGGATCAACGTGGACTTGCCGGTGTATGAATCGGAGCTGGGGGCGCGGAACCGCTTCCTCTCGTGGATGGCGGCGGGCCTGCCGGTTGCGACGACCGTGACCACGGAGATCAGCCGCGAACTGGTGGATGCGGGCGCGGCGTTTGCGCTGCCTTTGCGCGATCCGGCGGGAATCGCCGACATGCTGGCAGACTTGTCGGAGAACCGGGAACGATGCCGGCGTGTGGGAATGGTGGGGAAGGAGTATGCCTTCAAGAACTTCAGTTTCGAGGCGACGACGCGGGCGCTGTTGACTTGGGCGGAGCACCCCAGCTACGCGCCCGACCATGAGCCGGCCGCCTCCCGCGAACCGACGCCGCTGGACGAGGCGCTGGACATGTTTCTGGAACCGGGCACGGCCGGAGGATCACTGGAACTGCCGCCGCGCGCCCGCCCCAAGGGCTTCTTGGAGCGCCTCCTGGGCCGGTAGGGTGCGCACCGCGCACCTACGGCCCACCGCTTTCCCGCGGGGATGGTGCGCGGTGCGCACCCTACAGGCGCAGCCAGGCAACAAGGCGGCGCAGCCAGTGGGGGCTGTGGGGCGAAAAGGTGGCGTGGCGCGCGTGGAAAGCGTCCAGCCGTTCCACCGCCAGGCGCGCGGCCCGCGCAATCCGCGGATCGGGGTCGTCCAAAAGTCCCGCCAGGCGAAAAATGGCGCGACGGTCGCCGGAGCGCCCCAGCGCGCGGATCATCTCCACTTTGACGGATCGGTCCACTTCCTGGTCCAGGGCCACGAGCAGGAGTCGCATGGCGCCGGCCTGGCGCCGGCGGGCCAAGGCTCGCGCCGCCGCGCAGCGGCCATGCCGGTCCAGCCACGTGGAGAGGCAGTGCGCCAGCTCGGACAGCGGCAGGGCGTCCAGTTGACGCTCCAAGTCGCCCTCCCAGCGCGGCATCGGGGCCAGGAACGTGCGCGCCGCCGCCTCCACCGGGTCAGACGTCGGGCGGTGCGGTACAGGCGCGCGCAGGACCGGCGGCGCCTCGCGCATCAAAGCCTGGTAGGCGCGTAGAATCGAGTCGAGTTCCCGGCTGTCCGCGCCGTTACCGGGTCGAACGTCTGGATGAACCTGCTTGACCGCCCGGCGGAAGGCGGCGCGGATGGCCGGCGGGTCGGCATCGACCGGCAGTTCCAAGATGCGATGGTATTCTGTCGTCTGCACCGAACCGCCCCGGGAATGGCTTGAGGGCGATTCTAATTTATTGTCGATAACCCCAGTTGTCAAGAACGATTATAAGAAAAATATGTGCTCCGACCGAGATCTCGCATGCAGGCGCGACTCAATACCGCCCCTACCCAGGTCGATAACCTGGATGGGAAAGGAGGAGCTGGGGGCATGTTCGAGACCGACATCGACCGCGTACGTGAAGGCGTCGCGGTGTTCAATACGTTACACCACAAGAAGAAGCAGCGCCCCTTCCCGATGGAGGAGGAGCCGCCCCGCCCGGAGGAAAAGCCTGCCGCACATCCCTTTACGCGCCCGCCGGAGCCGGGACATCGGTTCGACCAGGTGGTGTGAAGTCCGTACCGCCGGCATCCTTGCCGGCGCGTGGACTTTGAACGCCGGCGCAGCACGCTGTGCAACTACGATGTGTTGACCGGTAGTCTGATCTCCATCGTCAACCCCACGCCGGGATGGTTGTGCGGGAGGAGGCGGCCGCCGTGCTCCTCCACGATGCGCTTGGCGATCGACAGCCCCAGGCCCATGCCGTTGGGTTTGGAAGTGGTAAACGGCTCGAAAAGGCGCGTCAGGACCTCGACGCCGATGCCCTGGCCGGTGTCCTCGATGAGAAGAACCGCTTCGCCCGCCGTGTGGAGTGCGGCAGATTGCTGCCGCGGCGGGAGCGGGCCGGTTTCAGCATCCTCCCCGCCCGGCGCTTGGCGCCGACCTCTCCCGGAGAGGTGAACGTCCTCCCTGAGGGAGAGGGTTAGTGAGGGGGACGCCGCACTCCGTATAACTCAATCTCACGCACAAGCGGCCGCCGTGCGGCATGGCGTCGCACGAATTGAGAATCAGATTGAGCAGGAGCTGCGACAGCCGCCCCTTGTCGCCGACCACGGGCGGACCTTCCGCCAGCTCGGTCTCCAACTCGATGTGATTTTCACGCAGGCGATGACGTACCAGCCCCAGCGTCTCCTGCACCAACTCGGAAAGCTGCAAGGGATGGCGCTCCAGCGGCACGGGCCGCGCCAAAAGCAGCAGTTGGTTGACGACGCCGCTGATCTCGGCCACCTTCGAGGAGAGAATCTCCAGGTCTTCGGATTGAGAGCTGCCCGGCGGCGCTTCCGAGGACAACCCATGCAGGAGCATTTTCATCACCGCCAGCGGGTTCCTGATTTCATGCGCCAGCCCGGCGGCGACTTCGCCGAGCGCGGAAAGTTTCTCCAGGCGCACGCGCTGCTCCTCCGCCTCGACCACCTGCCGATGCAGGCGGGCGTTGGCCAGCGCCGCCGACGAGAGGTCCGCCAGCGTGCATAGAATCTCCTCCTCCGACTGCGTGAAGACGTGCGGATGCGCGGAATAGACGCACAAGACGCCCAAAAGCTTCCCCTGAAAAACCATGGGCGCGGCCAGCAGCGAATAGAGCCCCTCCTCGCGCGCCAAGTCGGGCTGATGATAGCGAGGATCGGTGCGCACGTTGAGCGAGAGCACGGGCCGCCGCTCCCGCGCCGCCTGACCCAGAAGCGAGTTCTCCAAGGACAGCGCGCGCGACTCCAGGTAGCGCGGGCTGCATCCGTAGGCGGTCTCGGGATAGAGGGCCGTCCCCGACTCGTCCAGAAGAAACAACGCGCACATCTTCACGCGCATCAGTTGCGTAGTGCGAGCCACGACGGTGTTAAGAATCTCCTCGCGCTCCAGGCTGGAAGTGAGGCTGCCGGAAATCGACAGGAGGGCACGCAACATGCGCGCGTGGTTGCGGCTCTCCTGGTAAAGTTCGGCGTTGCGCAACACCGCCGCCGAGTGCGCCGCCAGTGCGGACAACAGTTCGACGTCCTCCTCCTGGAAGGCCGACAGGCGCGTGCTGTCCACGTTCAGCACCCCGATCACCCGCCCTCCCAGAATGAGCGGCACGGCCAGCTCGCTGTGGATGGAGGCGTCCAGCGGATAGTATCGCGCGTCCTGGGACACGTCGGGCACGAGCAGCGGCTGGCCTATCTCGGCGACCCAGCCGGTGATGCCCTGGCCGCGGCGCAGCTTGAGCGCCTTCCATTTCTCGGTGTTAAACCCGACCGCCACGCGGATGTCCAGCGTAACGCCGTCGGTGGGAGAGAGCGTCATCAGGGAGCCGCTGGTCGCGCCCAGAAGCTGGGTCGCGCTCTCGACGATGGAGTGGAGCAAGCCGTCCGGCTCCAGTTCGGCGGCCAGCTTGCGGCCGATGGCGATGAGCGCCTCCAGGCGCTCTTCACGCGAACGCACGGCCATGGTCACGAAGCGCGCTCCAATACCTGCACCCACAGTTGCCGGCGCCGCGGGCCGTCAAACTCGGCGAAGTAGATGCCCTGCCAGGTCCCCAACTCCAAGTCGCCGCCGGAAACGATCACGTGGCACGAACTGCCGACCAGGCTGGCGCGCACGTGGGCCGCGCTGTTGCCCTCCCCGTGGCGATAGTCGCCCTTCCAGGGGACCGCACGTTCCAGAGCCGTGAGTAGATCGCGCCCCACGTCCGGGTCGGCGTTTTCATTGATGGTCACGCCGGCCGTGGTATGGGGGACGAACACCACGCAGATTCCCTCGGAGACGCCCGATTCCTGTACGGCCCGGCGGACCCTGTCGGTCACATCCACCAGCTCCTGGTGGGCATGAGTGGAAACGTCATAGCGTTTCATGCGCAATCCCTCCCAAGCGACGTAGGGTGGGTGTAACCCACCACCGCCTCGCCAACATAGCACATTCCTCTGTAAAAATCGCCGCGGGGACGTTAGCCTTGCCGCATACCAGGCGGGAAAGGGACGATGCGATCGGAGAAGTTCTCCCTTGCGGGACGGGTAGCGCTGGTGACGGGCGCAGGCAAGCGCATCGCGCGCTGGCGCTGGCCTTGGCGGACGCCGGCGCGCACGTGGTGGTGCACCACCATGAGTCCCGCCCGAAGCAAAGGAAGTGGCGACGCCATCACGCAGTCGGTCGGCACGCCTGGACGCTTCCGCCGATCTCTGACGCCGACGCCGCCCTCGGCCCCTGCGCAGCGCCATCGAACTGGCTGGCGCCGTGGACGTACTGGTCAACTCCGCCTCCATCTATCCCAAGTCTCGGCTCGGACTTCCAGAAGACCTGATTGAGAACCCGTCCGTGAACGCTTACGGCCCGCTGGTGCTGTCGCGGGCGCTGGCGCCCAGGGCCGGCCGGGACGCATCCTCAACCTTCTGGACAGCCGCATGATCGACTACGACGCCGGCCATGTCGCCTATCATCTCTCCAAGCGGATGCTTCGCCCTCACGCGCATGTTGGCGGTCGAGTTGGCGCCGGCCATCACCGTCAACGCGATTGCGCTGGTTTGATCCTGCCCCCGCCGGGCGAGGATGATTCCTTCTGGAAAGCGGCGCCATACCAATTGCATGAACGCCTGGGGAGCCTGGAGGAGATCACCGACGCCGCGCTTTACCTGTTACAGAGCGGCTTCGTCACCGGGCAGGTGTTGTACGTGGACGGAGGCCGACACATGAAAAACGCAATGTACGGAGCGTGACGCGTTGAAGGCCGCCCTTCGACACGGATGGCCGGAAGCCAGGGAAGACGCCAAGTCCATGAAATCGTTCAACCCGCTTGCGTCGATCCCGCTCAGGGCTGTCGGTTTGGGTGCAGCTACGGCTATGTGTGAGAAACTCTCGTGTTCCTGAAGTTGGGTTCCATAGCCTTGGCCGGGGCGGCGGGGACGCTCTTGCGCTTTGCCTTGTCCGGCATCGTACAGCGTTGGGCGGGCGCGGGATTCCCCTGGGGGACGCTCGCCGTCAACGTCCTCGGATGTTTTCTGTTCGGGGTCGTCTGGATGCTGGCGGAGAACCGATTGGTGATTTCCGGCGAGACGCGGCTCATCGTTCTCGTCGGGTTCATGGGCGCGTTCACGACCTTCTCCACGTTCGCGTTTGAAACCGGGGAACTCTTGCGCGAATCCGAGTACCTGCTGGCCGCCGGCAACGTGTTGGTGCAGAATGGCCTGGGGATCGTGGCGCTGTTTCTGGGATGGGCGATAGGACGCTGGTTGTAAGGGAGGCGGGCATGAAAACGCCGATGTACGCGGAACTCCTGCGCATCTTCGTGGGGGAGAACGACAAGCACGACGGACGGCCGCTCTACGAAGCCATCGTGCTGAAGGCGCGCGAGATGGGGCTGGCCGGGGCGACCGTCTTGCGCGGCACGCTCGGCTTCGGCGCCAACAGCCGCCTGCATACGGCCAAAATCCTGCGTCTCTCCGAAGACCTGCCCATGGTGGTCGAGATCGTGGACGCTCCCGACAAGATCGACGCCTTTCTGCCTGCGCTGGACGGCATGATCGAAGAGGGACTGGTCACACAGGAGATCGTGCGCGTGCTGCTCTACCGGCATAATCGGTAGCGCCGCAATGCCCCCGGCCCCCCCTGTTAAGGGGGGAGTGTGGAGTGCGCCAGCTTGCTGGCGCGGGTGGCCTCGGTGCGCGGTGCGGTCGGTGCGCGGTGCGATCGGTGCGCGGTGCGATCGGTGCGCGGTGGCGTCGGTGCGCGGTGCGGTCGGTGCGCGGTGCGCACCCTACAAGGGGATTGGATTTGGCCGCCGCGCAAGGTAAACTGAAAGGGCAGGTACGTTCATTCAGGTACGAGAGGATCCATGCGACATGGCGACGTTTTTTCCCGAGCATCTGTCGGCGCTGGCGGAGCGCATCATCGCCGGCGGGGCGATCACGCGCCCCGAGGCGGAGAGGCTCTGCGGCAATGCCGTCGATCTCCACGACCTCATGTACGCGGCCAACAAGGTGAGGCTGCATTTCAAGGGCGACCGCATCGAGTTCTGCTCCATCGTCAACGCTAAGTCGGGCGCGTGCAGCGAGGACTGCAGCTTTTGCTCGCAGGCGGCCCGCTACAAGACCGACGCGCCCGTGTACGGGCTTATGCCGGTGGATAAGATCGTCGGCGCGGCGGTGGACGCCGAGAAGAACGGCGCGCGCTGCTTCGGCTTCGTGGTCTCCGGTTACGGCCCGAGCGAACGCGAGATGGAGCATTTCAAGGAGACGCTGGCCGGCATGGCCGAGCGCAGTGAAATCCGCCGCGGCGGCTCGCTGGGGATTCTCACCGCCGAGCAGGCGGCCGAACTGGCCGCGGCCGGCATGGAGATGGTCAACCACAACCTGGAGACCAGCGAGCGCTTTTTTCCTAGGATTTGCACCACGCACGGCTACGCCGAGCGGCTGGCGACGCTCTCGGCGGTGCGGGCGGCGGGCATGAAGCCTGCTCGGGCGGCATCTTCGGCATGGGCGAGGCTATCGGATCGGCTGGACCTTTGTTCACCCTGGCGGAAATCGGCGCTGATTCGCTGCCGCTCAACTTTCTCAATCCGATTGCCGGCACGCCGCTGGAGGGGGCGGCGCGGATCACGCCGCGCGAGGCGCTGCGCTGCATTTCCATCGCGCGCCTCATCCACCCCCGCGCCGACATCCGCATCTGCGGCGGGCGCGAGGCCAACCTGCGCGATCAGCAGAGCTGGATGTTCTACGCCGGCGCCAACGCCGCCATGCTCGGCAACTATCTGACGACTTACGGCCGTCCGGTGGAAGAAGACTTGCGCATGGTCGCCGACCTGGGCCTGGTCCACGACCGGCCGCATCTGTTGGAACGCGCCACGGCGGAAAAATAGGAAAAATAGGGTCAGCGCCTATTTTTGCCGCCAGTAGCTGCGAGATCGCGACAGTTGCCGAAAAAATAGGCGCTGACCCTATTTTTCCGTATGTACATCCTGTGGAGCTTCGACACTGAAGACTACATCACGCCGGAGGCGGACGACGCGCTCCTGTCATGGGCGCGGCTCTTGTCGCGGCGGGACGTGAGGGGCAGCTTCTGCCTGGTCGCCGAAAAGGCGCGGGCGCTTCGCCGGCGCGACCGCACCGACGTGCTGTTCGCCCTGCGGCCGCACGAAATCGGCTACCACAGCAACTGGCATTCGCGTCCCCCGGTGTTTTCCGTCTATCTGGACGCCTGTGGCTGGGAGGACGGCCTCGCGGCGGTACTGGAACGCGAGGAGGCGGGCGTCGCCGACGTCGAGGCGATTACCGGCAAGCGCCCGGTATGCGACGTGCCGCCCGGCAAGTCCTGGGCGCCCCAGGTCATCGCCGCCATGAAGGAGATGGGCATTCCCATCAGCGCGGGCGCCTACGTCTGCGATCCCCATCGCATTCCCACCTCGTATTGCGGCGCCCTGACGCTCCGTTACGGCATGGCGATGGAGACCTTCATCGACTTGGAAAACCCCCTGCGGGCGGCTCAGGAGCGCTTCGTGGCGATGGCGGAAACCGCCGACTCGGACCACGGCGTGATCGTGCCCTTCAGCCACCCGGCCATGGCCGTGACCAAGGTGTTCTGGGACGCAGTGAACTTCGCGGAGGGCCGGAACCCGGCGCCGGAAGCCTGGCTGCCCGCCCCCCTGCGCCCGGCCGAGCAGACCGACTTCTTTTTCAATTACGTGGAAGAGTTCCTCGACTGGCTGCTGCGCGAGCCGGGCCTGGAGTGGATCAACTACGAAGACCTGTTGGCCCGCTATCCGCTCGGTCGGCCCGTGGAAGTGACGCTGGATACGGTGCTGGATGCGTCAGACCGCATCCTGCGCCGGCTGGGGCCGGTCGACCTGGGCGAGGACACGCTGTCGGCGGCGGAGGTACTGGCCGCGCTGGTCGAGACGTACCTGGGCGCAGACCCGCAAGGCAAACTGCCCGTGCGCGTCACGCTGACCTCGCCGCTGGGGCCGGCCGTCGCTCCGCCGGAGGAAACCGCGGCCGGCGAGCTGGCCATGCACGACCTCCTGCCGGCGCTGCGCGTGTTTGCAGCCGGTCTAGCCCACGATCGACCCATGCCGCATGAACTCGTCGTGGGAGGCTGCCGCCTGTCGCCGGGCGACTTGGTCAATACCTTGGCCGAGGGATTATCCGGTTGGGCCGCCCGGGGACACATTCCCGAGCGCCTGCCCCTCCGCCGCGGTCCGCCCTATCCTTCCCTTCCCGAGATGGAAGCGGCCTGGAAGCCGTTCCAGGTCAAAGGCACCTGGCCGATTTTCCCGCCCGATTTCGAGGGCCGCAACGTCGCCGAAATGGGCCGGCGCATGCTGTGGAGCTATCGATTGCTCAAGCGCCGGTAGACGGGAACGCCGGGACAGCCTCGGGACAGTCACCAATTTCCGCCGACCTGCCTCGCCTCACGCACGCATCCATCTTCGGAAATCGGCGCCTGCTCTCAAAATGGCCCCTCATTGACTGGCGAAAGCAAGAAAAACCGAGTCCTCGAGTAGCCGGTACTCCGGCGTATCGAGAGGACGGGCTGGACGCAAGCATGCCGCCTTCGGAGCTGCCTCGGTTTTTATCCTCTACGGGTGAGGCGAAGCCTCGTGGGGGATTGTCCCTCGTCCCGCCGACCGTCCTCTCGATACGCGGCGCGTAGCTACATCTCGCACTTCAAGCAGACTAACCGGCGCGCCGCTACTCGAGGACTCGGTTTTTCTTCTCCCGAAACCCTCTCAGGGCCCATCTTTAAAATGCAGACATCCATTGCCGAAGCATTCCCTCCGCGCCATCGGCGGACGGTCGGCCGAAATAAGTGACTGTCCCTTCTGCTCTCACGGGAACAGCCCGCGCACGGACTTCTCCGCCGCAACCTTCGAGATGCCCAGCCACAGCGCCGCCGTGCGCATGTCCAGATTGCGCTCGGTCGACAGCCGGTAGACGCGGTTGAAGGCATCGTCCATCAGGTGCTTGAGGCGGCTGCGGATTTCGTCGGCGGTCCAGAACATTTTGCACGTCCGCAACCCACTGAAGTACGATGGTCACGCCGCCGGCGTTGCGAGAATGTGAATAATGAAGACGCCCTTGTCCAAAAGAATTTGTCGGCCCGGCAGGGATTCATTGGCGCCTTCCGCCAACACCTTGCACTGGACGCGGGAGGCGTTCTCCTGCGTGAAGGTGCGCTCCAGCGCCGCGGCCACGAGAATATCGCAGGGCAGGTACAGCACGTCGTCGCGCGGAATGGCCTCGGCTTCGGGATAGCCCACCAGCGTGCCGTGCTCCCGCACCCAGGCGCTCACGCGCGGGATGTCCAGGCCCTTGTCGTTGAAGAGGGCCGTATGCACGTCCGAGACGGCGACCACTCTGGCGCCCAATTCGTGCAGGTCCTCCGCCGCGACGGCGCCCACGTTGCCGTATCCCTGCACCACCGCCGTGCATTCAGACACCTTCATCCCCAACACGTCCAGCGTGTCGCAGGTGGTATAAACGACGCCGCGCCCCGTCGCCTCGGTACGTCCGTAGGTGCCTCCGATGCCGACCGGCTTGCCCGTCACCACCTCGGGACAGGCGTATCCCACGTACATGCTGTAAGTGTCCATGATCCAGGCCATGGTCTGGGCGTTGGTGTTGACATCGGGGGCCATCACGTCCCGCTCCGGGCCGATGAGCGTGATGATTTCAGCCGTAAAGCGGCGCGTCATGCGCTCGACTTCGCCGATGGACATCTTGGAGGGATCGCAGGTAATGCCGCCCTTGGCGCCGCCGAAGGGCAGGTTCATCAAGGCGCACTTCCAGCTCATCCACATGGCCAGGGCGGCGACTTCGCCCAGGTCTACGGCGGGATGATAGCGAATCCCGCCCTTGGCGGGGCCGCTGGTGAGCGAATGCTGCACGCGATAGCCGATGAACGTGTGCGTGCTGCCGTCGTCCATGCGCGTGGGAACGGTGACCATCACCGCCCGCTTGGGCACGCGCAGGCGCGACAGGACGTTCTCGTCCAGGCCCATCGCCAGGGCGGTATTCTCCAATTGTTGCACGGCCATGTTGTAAGTCGGGGTGAAGAGATCCATGCAAGCCAACTCCTTATCGGGGGGGAAAAGTGGTAATTCTAGACATTCAATCAATGTCATAGAGCTGCGTTTGCCCCTTGTCAATGAGATCGGGAAAAACGTGCGTGACAATCCCAACCTATGGCTGCCCAGCTTGGTCCGTGCCCGACTGCCGCGCGGCGATACGGGAATGGTCGGACGGCACACTGTCATTTCGACTGAAGGGGGGCCAACCTGCCATTTCGACCGCAGGCAGAAATCTTTCCCAGCATGGATCGGACGCCGCACGCCAAGCCCAGGATTTCTCCCTTCGGTCGAAATGACAGCCGGGGGCGAAATGACAACCGGGGGTGAAATGACAGCCGGGGGTGAAACGACAGCCGGGGGCGATATGACAGCCGGGGGCGAAACGACAGCCGGGGTCGCAGGCGACCGGAACCCTGTGTGCGCCTGGGACGTGGGCGCAAGCGACGCGGCTCGACAAGTGAGACTCACCCGGCAGTTGAATGAATTTCAATAAAATAGCTTGACCAGGGGCCGACGATGTGTTAACCTATTCAGACAAATGTAATGCCTTAAGGTCTGGCGCCGCCCCGGCTTCCGCGGGAACCCCACTTGCCATCACGGGCTACGTCGACCGCAAGTTAAGGAGGTGGTAACCGCCGCGCGAACTTTCTATTTTACCGTTTTCAAGCTCGAACGACAACAAGACTTCACACCCTGCGACTATGGTAGCAGTCTGTGCCAGTCGGGATGAAGGCTCATAGCGTGCCTTCGGATGAATCGTGAACCAGAGGCAGTGAAAAAAACACGGAGGTGGACAATGAGAAAGCTGGCATTTTGCTGCGCATGCCTGCTGGCCGTCTGGGCGGCAGGTCCGGGCTGGGCGCAGATAACCGTGCCCAGCGGCGGAACGCCCGACATGGCCGCGGCGATCAGTCAAGTCGGTCCGGGCGGTACCATTACCGTCGTCTCCAACCTGGAGGCGGACCAGAACTACTTCGTCGGCGTCTCCTGCACCATCCAGGGACAGAATCCAAGCATCACATTGCGGCGTATGGGCTTCACCGTGACGGCCGGAAACGTGACCTTCCGCAACCTGGTCATTGACGGCAAGAGCACGCTGGGACAACGCAATCCTAACCGGTCGTTCCTTTTGCGCTTTACGCAGACCTCCTCCAACATCCTGTTGGAGAACTGCACCATCATCAACCCCGCCTCGGGCGTGGGCGACGGGCTGGTCAGCAACCCGCTCTCGTTCGACTCACCGGGCGCGGGGGTGCGCCTGGACACGGGCGCCAACGTAACCATCCGCAACTGCAACTTCAGCAACGCGGTGGACGCGGGCATCGACAATGAGGTGTGCGTGTTCTTCAGCGCCGCAGATCCAACCGCAGGACCGGTGCTCATCGAAGACTGCACTTTCGCCGCCCACAGCCGCGGCATTCAATTCAACTCGCCCCACGGCGACGTGACCATCCGCAACAACTACTTTCCGCGCACCGGCACGACGACCGAGTTTGACGACGCCGAGGTTTCGGGCATCTTCCTAGCGACCGACTACAATCCGGTTGGGGCGGCCAACGGTCCCACCGGCACGCCCATGCGCAACCTCCGCATTTACGGCAACGTCTTCGGCGGCGGAGTCGGGGAAATCATGGAAAACAACGCCGTATGCTTGCGCGGCCGGATCGAAAGCGTGGAAATCTACAACAACGACTTCACCCGCCGCGTGGACAGTGAGTCGGTCCTGATTTACGGCTATGGACGCGACGTTTACATCCACGACAACGTGGCCAACGGCGACAGCAACAGCACCGGCATGTACGTGGTTCTGGGCTACAGCACGCAGATGACCTATCCGGACCCGGGGACCAATCTGTACAACGTGGTGGTCCGCAACGAAGACTTCACTCCGCGCGAGGGTACCGGCGTCGGCTTCGGCGAGAACATGTATGACGTACTGGTGGAGAAATGCACCTTCACGGACTGCCCGGTTTACGGGGTATGGAGTTTCTACCTGCCGTGCGTGATGAACATCCGCAACAATGTGTTCACGCGCTGCGGGTTGAGCTCGGGCCCCAGCGCCGGCAACGTGGAGGGCGCGATCCTGTTCCAGTCGGAGCACAGCTCGGCCGTCAACAACGTGATGATCGATTGCCGCGACGGGGTCTCGTTCGATCCGGAAAACCTGGGTCGCACCGGCGCCAACGTGGGTACCAACAACGTGCTGGTAGCCGGCAACACCATGCTGCGTTGCACCCGCTACGGCATCGACGACACCAACCAGAGCGACGCGCCCGCGACCGATCCGCCGGCGGTGGGAATCAAGATCGTCAACAACACCTTTGTTTTCCCGGGGCTTGCGGCCATGGCGCTGCGCTCCAAGGAGATGCTGGTGTACAACAACCTGATGCACGGCGGCACGGTAGCCATCACCAACGTGACCACGGGTCCCAATGCGGGCACGTTCGCGCCCACCTTCCAAGTGCGCGGCTTCAACCTCAACTCCAACAACACCATCAGGGATGGTTTGACGGCGACCGACATCACCGCCAACCCGCGCTCTGGGCGGGCTGGCGCCGACCACCGTGGCGTGCTGGCGCTCCTGCCGGACAGCCCGGCGCGTACGCGGGCGCCGCCAACGGCGTCGACCGCGACTACGTGACTGAGATCGGCGCCTGGCAGGAGGCGGCGGTAGATACGGCGGTTCCGGCAGCGCCGGAACCTATCGCTAAGAAGCGACGGCCCAAGAAACCATGAAAACATCTTCACCTAGTTCGGTTATCGTGGTCATGGCCGCGGCCGCCCCTCTGTCCGGGCGCCCCGGCACTGACGCAAACGGTCAATCCCACCGACAACGCCGCCACCATCCAAGCGGCCATCAACGCGGTGCTGGCCAGCGCGGATGCTACCGGCGAAGTGATCTTCAACGCGGGGACGTATCTATTGGACGCATCGTTGACCGTTACCATGGCTCCCGGCGACGGGAGATCACGTTGCGGGGCGCCAATCCAGCCAACCGTCCCATCATCGTCTGTCCCACCATATGGCGGGACGGCGAAGACGGAGCGATTTCATTGGCGGGAACAGGTGCCACCATCACGGTGCGCGACCTGATCATTCTGCCGCCGGCCATTACCGGAGGAGGGCTGACCAACCCCAACACCATCGGGATCGGCGGACGCAACAGCCTGGCCAATCTGCACGCTGAAGTTCATCAACCTGCTCATCACCGGCAACAATGGCAGCAACCAGCCCACTTCCCTGGACGGCATGCGCGATCCCGCCCTGGACGTGGGTACGGCCAGCCGCTTCGACAACGCCTGTATCAATCTGATTCCGGCATCGCTCAACATCCCACCATCATTGTCGGGGCTACCAACGGATCTGCAGCCGTCCCATGCCGAGGGCTTCTATTGCAATGCCGGAAACGGTTCGGCTACCCAAATGGGCCTGCAACAGGGTCACTTTTACAACTGCGTGTTCACCTGGAACGCGGCCGACGGTTTCCGCATTGTACGGATCGGCCAGGACGACCGGTACTACCACTGCATCTTCAGCTACAACGGGTACGACACCAACAACCAGGGCATCCACAACAGTTCCACCAACCCCGGCGGCGTGCGCGACGGCGTGGGGGGGCGCAGCTATTTTGAGAACTGCGAAGCCAGCTATAACATGAATCGCGGCTGGTACATGGGCACCGCCGAATCCGCCATCATCCGTAACTGCACCGCCATCGGCAACGGAACTACCTTTCCGGGCAGCTCCAACACCTGCTGGGGTCTGGATTTCATCGACGGGCAGGGTTACATCGAAATCCAGAACTTCTTCGGTGCGGGCAACAAGGGCGGTACTATTCAGGCCAACGTCCTGGAGGAGCGCGCCGGCTCGGAGACGATCATTCGTAACGTGATCTCGCTCTCCAACGGCATCGGCAATACGTCGTTGCCCACGGACGCTTTCAACGGGTTGTCTGCGGTACGCTGGGGCGGGCAGATCAACGTGATCGAGGATGTGTACGTGGACAACTGCCCCGCCATCGGGCTCTGGGCGGACGCCGAAGTGACCGTCGCCAACATGAACATCCAGATTCGGCGCTGCCTGGTGCGTAATTGCGGCCAGACCGGACTCCTGATCTGGCGCACCGGAACCGGCAGCACCGTCGTGCTCGAGAACCTGCAATTGGAGAACACGTCATACAACCCGCTGGCCAGCACCACCAGCGTGAACCGCGGCAATGCCATCGTGGTGCGCGCGCCGGGGTTGTCCAACGACGCCAACTTCACCATCAACAACGTGGGCGTGGACGGAGCCGCTATCGGCAACCTCACCAACCAAGGCAACGGCATCCGCGTGGAGGCCACTGCGGCCAGCACCGGCAACCTTTCCGTCAGCAACGTGGACATCCGCAACTGCAGCAACAACGGACTGTCGTTGGCGGGGGGAAACATCAGCCTCACCAACGCCAAGATCACCAACGTGCTGAACTGCGGTGTGGAGATCGCCGCCGCCAGCCCGGTTACCATGGCGACTGTAGAGGTGATCGGGGCGGTCAACCACGGCATCACGCTGGGCCAGGAGACCGAGGGAACGCCCTCGACGCCGCTTCTCATCGGCGGCCTGGAATACCTCTCCCTGGTGAATTGCGCCACGTCCGGCGTGCGGGTCTTCTCCAACCAGATCAATTCCCCCGCCTGGACGTTGGACCACACGACCATCTTCAATTGTGGCAGCGGCTTCAAGATGCAGGCCACCAACTTCCAGAGCCAGCCCGTCGACATCCAGAACACCATCATCGCGGGGACGGGCAAGACCGGAATTGATGTGGTGACCACGCTGACCAGTCCCATCACCGTCCATCACAGCGGGCTGGTGCAACAGGGAGTCTACGCGCTGGGTACGTCGGTCATCGACGTGAACAATCCCAGCATCGTGGTTCTGGGCAGCAACGTGGTCACGGCGGACCCGGTGTTTGCCGGAGTCACGCCGGGTCTGCCGGACTTCCTGGACGTGCGCTCGACCGCTTACGGCGGCCAGGGTACGGGCGGCTCCAACCTATCGGGCCGCTGGGATTACATCGGCGATTTCGTGAACATCGAGGCTTGGCGCCGCTTCTAGGCGCTCGCTCTCCAGCGGCCGGCTCGGCGGGCCGTGGGCGGTTGCCTGCGGCCCGCCGGCCTTTTCTAAGTCCTCCAGAATATCCGCCAATTCGTTAAAAATCAGCAGGTTTCGTGCGTTTTCGTCCGCGGCGGGACCGGAAACTTTTGACTATTAAAAAGTCTACACTGATGCTTAGCAGGTGTTAAGAACCCTACCGTATCCATTCGAGCCGCCGAAGCGTCGCCCGTCCAATCTCGCAAGTAAGCGCGTGGACTGGAGATGGGGCCAAAGACCGCCGCGGTCGTGGGGTACGTTACTTCTTATTGGCGTACAAGCAAATAAGTGCCTTCGCCAGCCGCCCTCCTACTACTCCTTTCCCCTCGAGCGGCCAGGTGGAAGCATCGCCCGAAAGGAAATCGCCCGGAGGAGGAGGAAGAGGCATGGGCAAGAAAGCTCTATGGATCGCGTGCGGCGTGGCTTGGTTGTGCGCAGGGCAAGTTGGGGCGCAGGTCACCGTCCCCAGCGTCGGCGTGCCGGACATGAACGCCGCGCTCAGCCAGGTCCCTGCCGGCGGGACCATCACCGTGACAACGGACCTGGAGGAGGACGGAACTTACCTGATCGGCCAGGCGGTCACCCTCCGGGGCCAACATGCCGGCATCACGCTGCGCAACATGGGGTTCCTTGTAACCGCCGGCGGGGTGGTCTTCCGGGACCTTGTCATCGACGGCAAGGACTCGCAGGGGCGGCGCAATCCCGCACGCCGCAACCTCATCCGCGTCACGCCTACCGCCGGCGATTTCACCATGGAGAACTGCCGCGTGGTGCATCCGGCCTCGGGCGAAGGGGATGGGTTGGCGCACAACGCCGTCTCGCTGCACGGTCCCGGTTCGGCGCTGCAACTGGAGATGGGGACGCGTGTGACCCTCCGCAACTGCGACTTCAACAACGCCGTGGACGCGGGCATCGACAACGAGGTCAACGTGTTTTTCACCAGCGTCGATCCCGCCGCCGGACCGATTCTCATCGAGGGCTGCACGTTCGGCGCCCACAGCCGGGGCATCCAGATCAACACCCCGCACGCGAACATCACCATCCGCAACAACACCTTCCTGTGGTCCGGCACGGCCGGCGAATTCGCCGACGAGGAAGTGACGGGCGTCATGTTGACGACCGACTTCAACGATCTCTCCGCCGCCAACGGCCCGCGGGGCGCGCCGCTGCGTAACATGCTGGTCGAGGGCAATCGCTTCGGCGGGCCGGGCTTTCCCCGTATGAACAATTCCGGCCTGGCCTTCTGGGGACCGGTCGAAGGTCTCGTGATTAGAAACAACACCTTCAACAACACGGTCGTCTACGAGGCCATCCAGTTGTGGGACTACGGGCGGGACGTGATCCTGGAGAACAACTACGTCGCGCCCGGCTCGCACCAGTCCGGGTGCTATGTGATCGGAGCGCGCAGCAAGCAGCTGACCTACGGCGACCCGGACTTCCGGCTGGACAACGTGGTGATCGCCGGCGAGACCTTCGCTCCCGTCAACGGCAGCGGCATGACCATCACCGAGATGACCTACGGCGTGCGCATTGAGAACTGCTTCTTCAACCAGTGCGCCATGTATGGCTTTTGGACCTACGCCTCGTCCAATCAGTTCGTCCTGCGCGCCTGCACCTTCACGGGCTGCGGCGCGCGCGACACGGGCGTGGACGGCGCGGTCGTGGTGCAGAGCGAGGGATCGGTGGTAGCCGACAACGTGATGCTGGACTGCCGCAACGGCGTGAGCTTTGATCCCGAGCGGGAGTACTTCACGCCCGCCGGGCCGATCCGCAGGCCCAACCGTTGCGTGGTTGCGGGGAACTATATGTTGCGCTGCACGCGCTACGGCATCGAGGACACCAACGGCAGCGCGCTGGACCCCGGCGGGCAGGCGGTGGGCATCCGCATCGTCAACAACACCATCACACTGCCCGGCGTGGGAGCCATGGCGCTGCGCTCGCGCGACTTTGACGTCTTCAACAACATCATGCACGGCGGTCCCGTGGCCATCACCACCACGACCTTTTCGCCCACTTTCCGGCGACGCGGCTTCAACCTGAACTACGGCAATGCGTACCAGGGGATGAGCGCGACCGCCACGGACAAGACGGCCAATCCGCAGTTCGCCGGCGGATTGTCGCCGGCCGGCGCGGCGGACGTGGCCCTCCTGCCCGGCAGCCCCGCCCGCAACGCCGGCTCCGCCGACGGCCTCGCGCCCGACTATCGCACCGAGAACGGCGCCTGGCAGGAGGTCGCCATCACCGCCTCCGCCCCCGCCGCGCGCTGGGAACGCTATCGCTGAGAAAGGACGGCCCAAAGACGATGAACAAGATGACGACCTTCATGCTCATACTTCTCCTGGCCGCCGCCGGCCTGTCTCCCGCAAGTCCGGCGCTGACGCAGACGGTCAATCCGGGGGACAGCGCGGCGACCATCCAGGCAGCCATTGACGCGGTGCTCGCCAGCGCGGATCCGACCGGCGAGGTGGTGTTCAACGCGGGCACGTATCTTCTGTCCGCGTCGCTCACGGTGGCCATGAACGACGACGGCGAGATCACGCTGCGCGGCGCGAGCGCGGCCGATCGGCCCGTCATCGTATGTCCCAACTACGTGGGCGCGACCGCCGAAGACGGCGCCATCTCCATCGCCGGCACGACCACCACCCTGACCATCCGGGACCTGGTGCTTCTGCCGCCCGCGATCCCGGGCGGGGGCGCGACCAATCCCAACACCATCGGCATCGGCGGGCGCAGTACGCTGCGCAGCTGCACGCTCAACTTCGTCAACCTGCTCCTGACGGGCAACAACGGCGCCAACGCGCCCACATCGTTGGACGGCTTGCGCGACCCGGCGCTGGACGCGGGAACCGCCAGCCGCTTCGCCAACGCCTGCATCAATCTCCTGCCCCTGGCCGCCAACGTGCCCACGCTGGTGATCGGCGCGACCGACGTGATCTGCAGCCAGGCTCTGGCGGAGGGCTTCTACCTGGGCGGCGACACCAGTACCGCGGCCCAGACCAACCCCGCCTTGGGCGGCGCCCTCAAGGCCCACTACCATGAATGCACGTTTTCGTTCAACGGACTGGACGGCCTGCGCCACGTCCAGATCGGCCGCGACGACCGCTTCTATCGCTGCAAGTTCAGCTACAACGGTTCCGTGTCCGAAAACCAGGGCATCCAGGACGGCAACTGGCAGCCGGGTACGGACACCGACGGCGTGGGAGGACGCTGGCTTCTGGAGCACTGCCAGGCCGTCGGCAACTCGGGCAGCGGTTTCTTCATGGGCTCGGGCGAATCGGGGCAGGTACGCAACTGCACGTCGGAAGGCAATGGCAATTACTTTGTCTCCCCCGCCGGCAATGCCGCCCACGGCCTTCAGACCTCGGCCAACATCGGTCTCCTGGACATCCAAGGGTTCTTTTCCAACGGCAATCGCGGCTGTGGAATGTCGGTGAATTACGGCGAGAACAGCGCCGGAACGGCCACCCTGATCCGCAACGTGATGGTCCCCGTGACGGGCGTCAACAACACCGGCCTGCCGACCAATACGACGTTTTTCTCCGGCATCATCGCGGGGGGCAAGAGTCTCTTGGTTGAGGATGTGTTCGTGGGCCAGACTCCGGGCTGCGGTTTGTTCCGCAACGCCACCGGATCGCTGGCCGGCAGCAACCTGACTTTGCGGCGATGTTATTTCGCCCATTGCGGCATGACCGGCATCCTGCTGTGGCACACCGGCGCGGACAGCAGCATCCTCTTGGAGGACGTGGAGGTGAACGGGGCCTGCCTGGTACCGGCGGCATTGACCAGCCCGGACAGCGTGGATCGCGGCGGCGGGGGCATCTGCATCCGCAATCCCGGCCTGTCCAACACCTGCTCTTTCACGCTCACGCGCGTGTCGGTGCGCAACGTCGCCACGGGGAATCTGGCCGCGCAGGGCAACGGCGTGCGCGTGGAGGCGCCCGCCGATCGACCGGCGGCCTGGCCCTCCGGCGCCACCATCGCCCACCGGCGCAATAACGGCGCCATCTCTTCGGCGGCGCGGTGACCATCAACGATGCTAACGGTCACCACCATGGTCAGCGCCGGCCTGTCGCTCTCGGGCGGGGTTGTCAGCGTCACGGAGGCGCGCGTCCGCGAGGTGGGACTGAACGGCATCGAGCTCCTGGCAGCCGACCCTGTCACGATGGCCACGGTGGAGGTGATCGGCGCGGGCAAGCACGGAGTCAGTTTCGGCAACGAAGGCGCGGCCGCTCCCAGTATTCCTCTCAAGATCGGCGGACTTGCCTACCTGTGCCTGGTCGATAACGCCAGCCCGGGCCTGCGCGTGCTCTCCAACCAGCTCTCCGCGCCGCAGTGGCGGCTGGACCGCTCCACCCTCCTCGGCAGTCCCGTGGGCTTCAGGATGGAAGCCAACTTCGCCAGCCAGCCGGTCGAGATCACCAACAGCATCCTCGGCGCGGCGGGTGGAACGGGCGTGCTGGTCAATGCGCCCTTGTCCAGCCCCATCTCGGTCCACCACTGCGGGTTGATCCAGGCGGGGCCTTTCGCCTTGGCGACTCTCCGGACGCCGCCAACAATCCCGGCATCATCACCACCGCTGACATCGTAAGCGCGGATCCGGTGTTCGTTTCGACGACGCCCGACGCGGCGGGGTTCCTGGATGTTCGCTCGACGGATTACGGCGGAAGGGGCGTGGACGGCAGCCACTTGTCGGGCTGTGGGGACTATATCGGGGATTTCGTGGAAATCGGAGGCTGGCGGGTTTTCTGAAACCGGAACTGGTCCATGGGCCTGCGTGTGGGCAAAACACCCATTACGCGAGCCGCCGGAATGCCGGCGTTCGGCCGGATCCCGGGGGGCGTCACATTCTCTTTGGTTCTCCCTTTGCGCTCTGGTACACTGGCGCCCAGGCGCCTCGGGAGGTGGAATCTGCGTCGACGGCAGGGTGTTTCTCGGCGTCCTCCTCTTGGTCTGTCCCGCCCTTTCGACTGCGGGCAACCGTCGCCCCGGGGGCGACGGCGGATCGCTGGACGCGCCAGCGCGCAGACATGGTGCACTACGACATTGCCGCGCGCGGCATTCCGACGCCAGCGTGCTGACCGCCATGAAGAGGTCCCGGGCACGGCCGTGCCTGAAAACGTGCGCGCCTATAGCTACGCCGACAGCCCGCTGCCCATCGGCTACGAGCAGACCATCAGCCAGCCCTACATCGTCGCGCTCATGACCGCGGCGCTGGTTCTCTCGGGGACCGAGCGCGTGCTGGAGATCGGAACCGGCTCCGGCTACCAGGCGGCGGTGCTGGCGGAGATCGTGCCGGAGGTCTACACCATCGAGATCGTCGAGGCGCTGGGCAAGCGGGCGGATGAGACTTTGAAAAGATTGGGCTACCGCAACGTGCACGTGCGCGTCGGCGACGGCTATCGCGGCTGGCCGGAGCACGCGCCGTTTGACGCCATCATGCTCACCGCCGCGCCGGAGAAGGTGCCGCAGCCGCTCGTCGACCAGTTGGCACTCGGCGGACGCCTGGTCGCGCCGGTCGGCTCCGAGGGCGGCCTGCAGTGGCTGCGCCGTTACAAGAAGACCCCCAAAGGCCTGACAGAAGAGACGCTGGAGGCGGTGCGCTTCGTGCCCATGACCGGCGAGGCGCAGAAGCGCGAATAGCGTCTACGGACGGAAAGCCTGCAACTGGAGATCCCCGATAACTCGATAGTGTTTGGCGTTGCCCGTACACAGGATGCGGTTGTTTTCCATCGCGGTCGCGGCGATCAGAGCGTCGGGAACGCCCAGGCTTGACTTGAGCGCATATTCCTCCACGTACACGCTGGCGCGATGGCCGATATTCTCCGTCAGGGGAAGCAGCAGGAAGTCCAATTGCGCCAGGAAAGATTCCACCGCGCGCAGCTCCTGCCTTCCCCGCGCGCCCCGGATCAGTTCCATGTAGCTGACGACCGACAGCTCCCGCTGCTCGGTGCGATTGATGAGAGCGGCGGCGGAGGGCCGGCCGCCAAGCGCCCAGATCACGACGTCGGTGTCAAAGATCACAAAAACGCCCCTTGCGCAGCTCCCGCACCCAGGCGCAAGGATCGGCCAGGTCCTTCCGATCCGCCCACATGCCGAAAGCCGGATGATCCTCTACCCGCAGCCTGGGGCGGGTCCCGATCGGCTGGATGCGGGCGACGGGCTTTCCGCGATGGGACAGGGTCACGGCTTCGTTTCTTGCGATCGCCTCCAGAATCTTCTTCGGATTGCGCCGCATTTCCAGGACGGTGGCTTTCATCCTCATCTCCTTCAGTGCGCACTTGTAGTGTGCACATGTGCGGGCGGGATGTCAAGTTCCACCCACCCGCCAGCTCCAGTCGCCCGGCGAATCGGGATCGTCCGGATCGCAGCGCAGGGCGCCGCCGTCGTCCTTGCCGTCATAACCCAACGAGTAAAGCTGGAATGTCAGCCCGTCGGTCTTGTAGACGAAATCGCGGCGATGCAGCGTGTCCTGGGGAACGGCGGGCAGAATACCCGGCGCCAGGCGCGAGAGGCGTTCGGGATACTCGGGATTCTCCAGGCGATAAATCTCCAGCGCAATCTCCACGCGCAAGAGATCGACCATGCTCTGGCTGAAGCGCCAGCGCTGCCAGTAGCGGCGTTCCTGAGCGCGCCGCCATTGGTTGACGAATCGTTCCAACGGATCGCGGCGTTCGGCGGGAAGGAAGCGCCCCTCCGGCCAGGGCTTCTCGTAGGGAGCCATGCGCAGGGCGAAAAGGCCGAGAAGTGCACGCCACTCGTCCGTCGTAAAGGCGGGCGACGCGGACCGCAGCATGGCGGAAAACGCCCGGCAGCCGATGGCGCGCACCGCCGGCGTCGAGAGATAGTACGGCGACTCGCCGCGCTCCAACCGGTCGGCCCAGAAGATCGCCATCGCCGCCGCTCCCGCGCCGTCGATGGGCTTGCCTTCGCTGGCGTCAAGCACCGCCCGCATCCACAGCAGCCGCGCCAGGTGCTCGGCGACCGGCTCACCTGTCCAAGCGTTGAAAGGATCGCGGTCGGGCAACGTCTTGTACTGCAAGTCGGACAGCCGCGCGCCCGAGAGAAGGGCATAATGCCCCTTGCCCCAGGTTCCAAGAAAGGTCCGGAGTCGCTCGCGCTGGTCGAGCGTGAGAGGTCCCGTAGCCGACAGCGACGCCGCCACGGAGGGATACTCAGGCCGCAGCCAGAAGCGCGAGGCCGGCTCGACGCTCTCACGCGCGGTCTCGAAGTAGTGGGCGGTATTGGTCGCGTCGTAGAGGGAGGCAAGCGTCGGATAGGGCGGGGGGTTCCACTTGACCTCGTCCAGCAATGGTCCGATGGCCTGAACCTGCCGGACCGTGGTAGTAATCTCGGCGGCGCCCGTGCCGGGATAGCGGGTCAAGCGGTCGCCGTCCCCCAGGAGCCGGCGCGAGATGGCGTCGCACACGAGTTCCGCGCCGGCGTCCTGGTTGAGAACCTCGCGATGGAAGGCGCCGGCATCGACCAGTTGCAGGCGCAGCGTGACGCGCCGCTCGGCAGGCAGGGACGCCAGCGTTTCCACCGCGCCACGGTCCGACAGGCTGGTGAGGTAAACGCGGAAGCGATCGTGCATGGCGGGCGTATCCTTCGCGGCTACCCCGCCGCCGGGAAGGATGCGCAGCGAGCGGCCCGACAGCCAGCGCGCGCGATCCTCGGGGTGAAGCGACCGGACGTGTTGCAGCGTCGCGAAGAGCAGCCGGTCCCGCTCCTCACCGGACAGGCGGGCAAAGAGCGTACCCGCAGCCTCGGGCGCGGTGTAGGTAAGCGTCACCGTGGGCGCAGCCAGAAACTCGTGCACCCCGACCACCAATGCGAGCACGGACAGCAGCGCGACGGCGGTCCACTTGCCGGCGGGAAGACGTCGCATGTCACAGGCTCCGCCTGGGGGCGGTGTTACTGGCAGGCAGCGCCTCCGCCGCGGCGGAGAGAGCGTCCAGCACGAGCCGGGCGTTGCCGGAGCCGCCGCGGCGCCGCGTCTCCACCACAAACACTCCTTCCAGGTTGTAGCCGCGCGGCGAGAAACGCTGGGTACTGACGCGATAGCGCTTGTAAGTCTGGACGATCGGCGTCACCTGCCCCCGCCCGCACAGGATTTCGACCAGGGCCGGCAGCGGCACAATCCCGTCGGAACTGTAACTGACCAGAATCCAGTCTGCGCGGCAGCGCGCCACAAGTTGCACCCAGGAATCGGCGGCACGCTGCCGCGAGCAGAAGAGGCTCCTGCGCGACGCCTTCCAGTCCTGCCGGATGGCGGCTTTATCCACCGAACGGCCGTTTTGCCGGTGGGTGGGCGACACCGCCGGACAGTCCCACAGCGCGACAGTGTTCAACAAGTGGTAGTTCGCGCCGTATTGATGCTGGTTGTAGGGCGGATCGAGATAGATGATCTCGGCCTCCAGACGTTTCGCCAATTCCAAGGCATCCTCACAGTAAACGCGGTTCGCCCGCCCGTTGTCGAAGAAAAGCGGCGGCGACAGGGTCAGGCGGCTCCTGATGCGGTACAGCGCCGTGCCGGTGCGACCGCCCCAGCCGTGATGAAAGGCCTTGAAGACGCCGGAGGTATTGCTGCAATAGGCCGCCTGGAAGATGAGGGGTGCCAGCAGGACCGCCTCTTCGCGGGCGTCAATCGCGCCGTCGGCGCGCCAGGCGGCGATCTGTTCCCGCATGGCGTCGATGCGTCGGCCGTTCTCCTGCGTGTAAAACATGCGCTCGTGTTCGGGATCGGGAGCTTCATCGTCGGCCGGGCAGTAGTGTCGGGCGATGTAACCACGGCGCGGCGGCAGGTGGTTGAGCCGATGGAAGGCCGCCTCCATGCCTTTCAGCGCCGCAAAAGCGGGGGGACGGTTTTGACCGATATAACACTCGGCGGTCACGCGGCTGTAAGGCTCCCAGTCGTTGCACAGGACGGTATAACCCAACCACTTGCCCAGCCGGGCCACGGCCGTGCTGCCGGCGAAGAGGTCGAGAAAGCGCCCGGACGAGACTCCGGTTCGCGCCAAGGCTTGGCGGATGAGTGGCAACAGCCGGCGCTTGTTGCCGATGTAGGGGATCAACTGGTTGTACAGGTACTCGTCCTGGTGTCGGGGCATGGGGGCACGTTATGAGATGGGGGGCACGGTTGCAAGGGCGCCGTAGTTGCGCGGCGTGCCGCGCGCACTCCTCACCCGTCTCGTCCGCCGCGGCGATGAACGACCTCTCCCCTGGAGAGGTAAGAGTGCCCTCCCCCGGGAGAGGTAAGAGTCCCTCCCGGGAGAGTGAGCCTCCCGGGGAGAGGGTTAGTGAGGGCGCCGCGGATGAAGAAAGTGCCTGCATTAACCGGAAATCTTGCTATTAATAAAGCAAAGCAGCGGTTGAACCGCTGAAAAAGAAAACCATGACAGCACTTGCCAACCTGTACATTGCGGTCCTCCTCCTGGTAGCGGTACTGGCGGTAGCGCGCACGGACCGGTTTGTGCTGTCGAGGGTGACGTAACGTAAAAAGAAGAGAGAGAAGCAGAATGAAACCCCCGGCGGCACAGGCCTCCGGGGGTTTTTCGTTTTTCACGTCCAGGAGAAACAGAGGAGACGATCATGCAGTATTCGGGTGCACGGATCATCGTGGAGATGCTGTGGCGGCAGGGGATTCGATGTATCGCGGGGATACCGGGCGGGGCGAACCTGCCGCTGTACGACGCTTTGGGCCAGAGCGACATCAAGCACGTGCTGGCGCGGCACGAGCAGGGCGCGGGCTTCATCGCGCAGGGCATGGCGCGGGTGTCGGGCCGACCGGAAGTCTGCTTTGGCACCTCGGGGCCGGGCGCGACCAACCTTTTGACCGCCATCGCCGACGCGCGCATGGACTCGATTCCGCTCGTGGCCATCACCGGCCAGGTCCCGCGTCCCATGATCGGGACCGACGCTTTCCAGGAGATCGACACCTACGGACTGACCATTCCCATCACCAAGCATAACTTCCTCGTGCGCTCGGCGGCGGAGCTTCTGGAGGCGATTCCGGCGGCGTTCCGCATCGCGGCGTCGGGACGGCCGGGGCCGGTCGTGGTGGACGTGCCCAAGGACGTGCAGAACGAGGAGATCGAAGTGGAGCATTGGCCGCGACCCGGCGAGCCGACCCCTCCCCCCCACGCCAAGCGCGCGCAGATCGTCCGCATGGTGGAAATGATCCGCGAGGCGCGCCGGCCCATCCTCTACATCGGCGGGGGCGTGATCGCGTCCAACGCCTGCCGCGCCGTGCGCGCGCTGGCCGAACGCGCCCTGCTCCCCACCACCTCCACCCTGATGGGCCTGGGCGCCATGCCCTCCGACCATCCCCTCTTTCTGGGCATGTTGGGCATGCACGCGGCCCGCTTTACCAACATGGCGCTGGAGGAATGCGACCTGCTCATCGCCGCGGGTGTGCGCTTCGACGATCGCGCCACCGGCAAGGCCGCCCAGTTTTGCCCCCACGCCAAGATCATCCACATCGACATCGACGCCTCAGAGCAGGGCAAGATCAAGCAGCCGATGCTGGCCATCGAAGCGGACGTGGGGCAGGTCATCACCGAAGTGTTGGCGCACATGCCGCAAGTGGAGCGGCCCGAGTGGATGGCGCGCGTCGCCGCCCTGCGCGAGCGCCATCCGCTGACCCTGCCCGGCGCCGACGATCCGCGCCAGCCTTACGGCCTGCTCCTCTCCGCCGCCAGAATGCTGGACGACGACGCGATCATCACAACCGACGTGGGGCAGCATCAGATGTGGGCGGCGCAGGTGTATCCCCTGCGCAAACCGCGGCGCTGGCTGACCTCGGGCGGACTGGGCACGATGGGCTTCGGCCTGCCGGCCGCCATCGGCGCCGCCCTGGCCGAGCCACAGAGTCGCGTGGTCTGCATCTCCGGTGATGGAAGTCTGCCTGAACATTCAGGGTTGGCGACCCTGGCCGAGGAAAACCTCAACGTGAAGGTGCTCTGATGAACAACGACCATCTCGGCCTCGTGCGGCGGCCAGGAGTTTTACGGCAGACGCATCTCCGCCTGCGGTTCCACGCCACGCCGGATTTCGCCGCCATCGCCCGCGGTTCTGGCGTTCCGGCCGCGATCCGGCGCCGGCGACGATCCGCTGGCCATGCTGGAAGAGGCGCTCGGCATTGACGGTCCCTGCCTTATCAACTGCCCGATTGCGGGCGAAGAGAAGGTCTTCCCATGGTCCCACCCGGAGCGGCCAACAAAGACATGATCGGAGGTGAGGCGCATGTCCACGCCCGCGTGAAACGAAAAAACAATCGGTGCTGGAGCTGACGGTCAACAACCATGCGGGGTGATGTCGCACGTGTGCGGGCTGTTTTCGCGGCGGGCGTACAACGTCGAGGGATTCTGTGCCTGCCCATCGGCGAGGCAGGCCGGAGCCGCATCTGGCTGAAGGTTAACGAAGACGAGCGGCTGGAGCAGATCGTGCGCCTGGCTGGAGGACGTTGAGGATGCGCGCACGCGGCGGAGCATCAGGTTTGTGCGATTGAGGAGCTCTGCTGCGTAATAGGACCTAGGGACCTTATGGACATGCGCCGAAGCGGGGGACGCCCCGCGCGAGCCGCAGGACGCCGGCGTTGCAGCCGGGGACCATGGAGCCGCACTGCTGGTACGGGGCGATGCGGGCGAACCTCCGCGGGATGAGGGTCCCGGCGCCGCAGAAGCGGTTGTACGCCTGCTTGAGGTTCTCGGCGACCATGTTCGCGTCCATCTGCTCGATGTGGCGGCGCTCCAGCACGTGGACCAGCTTGCCGTCTTTAAAGAGCGCGATGCTGGGCGAAGACGGCGCGATGCCCGTCATATAGCTGCGCGCGCGCTCGACGGCGGGCCGATCCACACCCGCAAACACGGTAATCGAGGCGTCGGGAATCACGCTGTGCTGCAGGCTGAGCATGACGCCGGGGCGCGCCCCGCCCGCCGCGCAACCGCAGACGGAATTGATGACGACCAACGTCGTGCCCTGCTCTTGCGACAGCACGGCATCCACTTCCTCGGGCGTCGTCAGGGACCGCACCCCGACACGCTCCAGTTCTTCCCACATGGGCCGGACGGCTTCTCGATCGTAAAGCGAATGCATGAAAGAGGCTCCTTGAAGGGCGCCGCGACGGCGCCGGATGGGATGCATGTAACTTCAGGATTTGCAAGGTGATGCAAAGCCTGTCAAGCATCCTTTACCGTTCAGTTTAGGCGGCCCGCTGGGCCTTGTCAAGATAAGAATGAAACTCGGTTGCAATCCCTCTCCTTCCCCCTTAACAAGGGGGGTTGGGGGGGATTCCACGCGGCGGCGCCGCACGCTGCGGGCCAGCGACGCGCACCACGGGCCACGCGGGTTCTCCGCGCAATCGTCAGTCCAACGCGAAAAGTCGGTGACCATCCCCCTCCATCCGCGCTAGCATCCCGCATGGCCCGAATCCTCGCCCTCGACTTTGGACAGGTCCGCATCGGCGTCGCCATCTCCGATCCGGAGAGGCGCATGGCCTTCGGCCGCCCCACGCTCCAACGCAGGAACGACGCCGACGATTTGAGACGACTGCGGGAATTGGTGCAGGCGGAAGAGGACATCGAGCGGATCGTGGTCGGCTATCCCAGGACGCTTTCCGGCAAGGCCGGTCCGGCGGCGGAGAGCGTCGAACGGTTCGTGGCCAGGCTGCGCGGGACGTTCCCTGCCCTGACGGTCGAGACGTGGGACGAGCGCATGACCACGGCGCAGTCCAAGCGAATGCTCATCGGCGCCGGAATGCGGCGGGAGAAACGCAGGAAGGTCGTGGATGAGTCGGCGGCGATGCTGATTCTGCAATCGTGGCTGGACGCGCGGCGCGGGGAAAATTAGGGTCAGCGCCTAATTTCGCCGAGAGATTTGTCGTAATTGGCAAGGCTGCTCGCAAAATTAGGCGCTGACCCTAATTTTCCCCCGGAGACCACTGCTGGCTGAAGAGCAGGAGGTCCTCGCGGTCGACGCGGCCGTCGCCGGTGAAGTCCACGGACACGTCGCCCGTCTCGTAGCGCCGCAGGAACTCCAACAGGTCCAACTCATCCACGCGCGCGTCGCGCACCAGGTCGAACTTGTTGGGCGTGGGCGTGCCCGTGGGCGTCGGGGTGGGCGTCCAAGTCGGCGTTGACGTGGGCGTAAACGTCGGCGTCGGGGTGGGCGTGGGATACACTGCGGCGACGGCCAACTGGTACTGCCCGCGCGAAGTCGGCCGCCCGTCCTCCTGGTAGGATCGCACCAGGACCAGGTGCGGGCCGGACCAGGCCGTCACGTACAGGTTGATCGCGCTGTCCAGCGTCACGCCGGGAAACTCGTCGTCGTTCTCCGCCACCAGCGAGAGCACTCCCGCGCGATCCTCGAAGAGAAACAGATGCGAATCCAGCGTGGACTGGATCGACTCTGCGTCCACGTTGAGCGTCAGCCGCGTGCCCGCGGGAACGGTGAACCGGAACCAGTCCTGGTCGTCGAAGGGATCGATCAGCGTGCGCCCGATGGGTAGGCTGGCGGGTGCAATGGGCGCCGCCGTCGCGGACGTGTCGTTGGGTTCGAAATCGTCCGCCAGCGGCGCCAGCACGTTGGCGACCAGGTCGATGCCGGTCGTCGTGGTCCCCGCCGTCACGCTGATGATCTCCGCCGCGTCCAGCGGATCGTCGCCCGTCTCGGGGATGCTGTAAAACTCCGTCGGATAACCGTAAGTAAGCGCCGAAAACGTCAGGGGATTGTAGCGCAGGTTCCAAAGGCCCTGCGAATTGGTCGTTGAAAACGGCGACAACTGCAGCTTGTAGCGGCCCGGCAGGACGTTGGGCAGGAGATAAGAGCCGTCCCAGTCGGAGAGGGTGAAGATGGGGTAGAGACCGATGTCCACGGGCAGGGCGATCAGCATGGCGCCGGAGAGGCCGCGTCCGGAAGGTTCGGTCACGCGGCCGGCGATGGCGCCGCGGGTAAATGGCGCCTGGCCGCCCGGATGAGCGCCGCTTCCGGGGTCAGGATAGTAAAACGCCGCGCCCGACTTGTCGTCCTCTTCCAGCGACAATTGCGAAAAGCTCACGAAGGGATACATGGTCGCGCGCGCATACCCGCTCGTGTTGGGCGCGCCGCCCGCGCTGATGGGCGAGTGCGACAGTCCGAACAGGTGCCCGATCTCGTGGCAGCCGATCGAGCGCACGTCCAGGTCGGTACCGATCAACGAGAACGCCCGCCGGGGATTGAAGATGATGTCCGCGTCCAGAATGGTCCCGCGCGGATACAAACCCGCCGGAAGCCCCAGGGGGTTGCTGGCGTCCAGGACCGTGTCCTCCGTCAGGACGAATGAAGGTGTGAACGCCAGGATGGACGTGTCTCCCCAGGGAAACTCCTCCTCGTCGGCGAACGTGACCAGGTTGATCCCGTCAAAACCGGCGTTGCCGTTGCTCTGACTGGTGAAACCGGCGAACTGGAAGGCGATCCGGGAAGTCTCGACGTTCTCCCACTCCAGAAAGCCCACGTCCATGGCGTCCGCGACCTGTTGGGCGGAAATCTGCGAGGCGGGGCTGCCGCCGGAATGAACCCACCACTTGATGGGGAGCGCGCGGTCGTCCCAGCGGATGGGGATGGTGCGGCCCTCTTCATCCAGGATGGGAGTCCCCGCGACGGGATCGGAGAGAAGTAGATTGTGCCCGGCCAGGGCGGGGGTACAGAGAAGCCAGAGCGACAAGAGCGCGGCGGTTCGGCGGAGGCGCATTACTTCGGTCGCGCCTCTCTCTCGACGACGGTGCGGCGTATCTCGGCCAGGAAATCGGCCAACGCCATCGTACCCTGAGAATCAAGTCGGGCCTTGGCCTTCTCGCCCAGCACGAACGAGGGCACGTCCACGCGCTCGCGGCCGGTTTCGTCGCGCCGGATGTCGTAGCAGCCCTGCGTCCATCCGGTGATGGTATCACCGCCCGCCGGCCGGGCTTGCAGAAACAACAGCACGCGTTGCTTGAGCGCCAGGTGCGGTACGCCGGGAACCGTCATGGCCAAGGGATAGGGCTCCTTGACGCTGCCGCCGGGGAGCGTGACCTCCAGGGTACTCGTGGCCGCGCCCTTGATCGACTCGGCGACCTCCAGGCGATAGACGGTGATGATCTTCTTGTCCTGCCAACGGCACTCGCGGGCCACGGCGCTGGCGATCACGATGCGCTCGGAAGCCGCCTCCAGTTGCGCCAGCGTGAGGGGGACCATGGTCGTCGCGGGGGCCGGCTGCAAGCCCACCAGCAGGAACAACGAAAGGAAACGCAAAGGCTTACGCATGATGGGAAAGCCTAGCAGAAGGGGCGGGCGATGTCATGGTTTAGTACGGCAACCACAAGTGGGGCGTCAAAGAGCACAAAAAGCGAGGTAAGCGCACGACTATACCCTCGCCGTGTAAACTTCGACCATTCTAGTGCCGTTTCTCAAAAAGTAGTTGCGGGAAGGCAAAAACCGAGTCCTCGAGTAGCCGGTACTCCGGCGTATCGAGACGACGACCCGGGCGCTACAACTTTTCTTGAAACGGCACTAGCAGATGGCAGCGAGCGGATTCGGATTCGAGACTCCTCCAGAACGACCAGACTTCCCTGTTCCAAGGCTTCCTTCACCGCTGGGAGGTTGGCAAGCAGGATCACGGCCTGCTGTTCCGGACGCCGCGCCGTGGTGCGCCGATAAAGGATGACGGATGGCCTGGTTTCTCTCCTCAGGGCCAAAAGGGTGCTGAAGTCAGTGTCTGCCGAAACGAGAATCCGCTGTTCTTGGGCGCCGGCAAAAACCGTGCCGTCGTCAGCCGCCTGCAAACCGAGGTCTCGCACGTGAACTGCGTCGTGGCCGCCGCAATAATTCCGCTAATGTTGGAGACAGGGCGTTGTGGACAAGGAACCTCATGGCGTCGCCAGCGGAAGCTCGCGCTCCCGCACGGCCTGGGCCGCGTAGGCCAGTGCTTCGTGGACGCCCTCTGCTTCCAGATCGGGGTATTCGCGGGTGATCTCTGCTTCCGTCATGCCGTCGGCAACCATCCCGACGACCGTGGCCACGGGTATGCGCAAACCACGGATGCAGGGAGCCCGCCCATTTGTCCAGGTCTCACAGTGATCCTCTTGAACCTCATTGCGTTTCAAGCGAATCCCGCTTCGTGAATCAGCATACGGGCGACGGGCGGAGTTGACAAGCGGTGAATAACCGGATGAGTGTCGGGGCTGTCAAAGAAAAAATCTTGACAGCCTGCCAACCTTCCCTTTAAGGTGGGAATAGCGTAAAGCCTATCGCCTTGACAGGAGGGTCATCCTGGAGTCGCTGGAGCGGAAGCACGAGATCGCCTCGCTCTGGAGTCTTTACGGAGAGCTGTTGCCCGCGCGGCAGCGTGCTTTTATCGACCTGCATTATAACGAGGACCTTTCTTTGGCGGAGATCGCCGAGACGCGGGACATCTCGCGGCAGGCGGTTCACGACGCCATCCGGCTGGGCGTGCGGCGTCTCTTGCGTTACGAACAGGCGCTGGGGTTGTGGCGGCGGCAGGCGCGGGAGGCGCGGCTTTACTCTGAACTGGAGGAGTTGCGGCGGCTGGCGGGACGGGGCAGGCTCTCCGACACGGCCCCGCTGAAGGCGATTGTCGCGCGCCTGGAGGCGGCGCTGGCGGCGGGGGTGACGGACGTAGAGGGTTGAGCGGTCCAAAGCCGCCGTGCCTCTCGATACGGCCCTGCGCAGACTGCGGGCCACTCGAGGCCACGGCTTACGTTTTCCGCACGGCGACAGTCGAGGACACGGCTTTGAAGCTTGCGTAAGAGGAAAGTCCGAGTGGTCGAGTCGCGCGCCGATAACTAAACCCGAGTTCTCGAGTCGCGCCGAAGGCGCGTATCGAGAGAACGGCATCAGCACGGACCAGTACCGAACAGGAAACGGGATGTTTGAAAACCTCACCGACAGGTTAAACCAGGCGCTGCGGCGGGTGCGCGGACAGTCGCACCTGACCGAGAAGAACATCCAGGAGGCGTTGCGCGAAGTGCGGCTGGCCTTCCTGGAGGCGGACGTGCACGTGGGAGCGGTCAAGGAGTTCATCGCCCGCGTGCGCGAGCGCGCCCTCGGCCAGGAAGTCTTGGCGTCCCTGGAACCCGGCCAGCACGCCATCAAGGTCGTTTACGAAGAGCTGACTCGCATGTTGGGCGGCGACGCCCTTTTGGACCCGATTCCCGCCGGCGGACTGATTG
The DNA here is from genome assembly GCA_015075175.1 of bacterium. Taxonomy (GTDB): domain Bacteria; phylum Hinthialibacterota; class Hinthialibacteria; order H5-UNCL2; family H5-UNCL2; genus H5-UNCL2. Next base: position 830,239 of record JABTUV010000001.1, on the reverse strand, counting down.
TCACCATGCTCTGCGGCCTGCAAGGCTCCGGCAAGACGACCGCTTGCGCCAAGCTGGCCCTCAAGATGAAAAACGAGGGCCGCCGACCCCTGCTGGTGGCCGCCGATGTGTATCGTCCCGCCGCCGTCGAGCAGTTGAAAGTGCTGGGCGAGAAGGTAGACGTGCCGGTCTTCAGCCAGCCGCAGGGCGCGCGCCCCGAACAGATCGTCGAGCGCGCGATGGCCTTCGCCCGCGCCGAGGGCCGCGATCTCCTCATCCTGGACACCGCCGGCCGCCTGCACATCGACGAGCGCATGATGGATGAACTGGTGCGCATCCGCAAGCTGGCCTCCCCGCAGCGCATCTTTCTCGTCATCGACAGCATGGTGGGCCAGGACGCGGTGCGACAGGCGGAGCACTTCAACAGCCGGCTGGACGTGTCCGGCGTGATCCTTTCCAAGCTGGACGGCGACGCGCGCGGCGGTGTGGCGCTCTCGGTGCGACACGCCATCGGCAAGCCCATCGTCTTCGCCAGCGTGGGCGAGAAGCCCGCCGACTTCGAGGCCTTCCATCCCGACCGCATGGCCGGCCGCATCCTGGGCATGGGCGACGTACTCACCCTGATCGAGAAGGCGCAGGCCGCCGTCGACCGCGAAGAAGCCCTCAAAATGCAGCAAAAGCTGTTCGATCAGTCCTTCACCCTGGACGACTGGCTCTCGCAGATGCAGCAGGTCAAGAAGATGGGCGGATTGTCGGCGATCCTCAAGCTCCTGCCCGGCCTGGGCGGCAATCTGCCCACCGACAAGCTGCCCGACGAGCGCGAGATGGTGCGCATGGAGGCGATCATCAACAGCATGACCAAGCGGGAGCGCAGCGAGCCGCACATCGTGCAGGGCAGCCGGCGCAAGCGCATCGCCGCCGGCAGCGGCGCCAACGTCTCCGACGTGGACCGGGTGATCAAGGAATTCGGCGAGATGAAGCGCATGATCAAGGCCATGACCGCCCCCGCGCGCGAGCGGCTGGTCAAGAAGCTGCGTACCCACGACAAGAAGGCGCTGGCCGCGATGGCCAGGAAGGGCAAGCAGCAGCCCACCTCCAAAGCCATGCGCAAGATGGGCAGGATGGGCGGCCTGCCGGGCTTCGACCCGCGCGCCCTGGGGCAGGCGCCTGAATCGCCCGAGGCCGGGGGTGCCGACATGATGGAGAAACTGCGCGAGATGCTCAAGAAGAAGAACTGACGGGATCTGGAGTTTGGAGTGCGGCAGCTTGCTGCCGCAGGTGAAGCGTCGCGTGGCGCCCTTTTGTACTCGAGAGGGTGCTGAGGAGAAGAAAGTCTTTCGCGGACCGGAACAACTCCGGTTCGATTACTTACGGAGGTCGCCAATGGCGGTAAAAATCAGGCTGAAGCGAATGGGCAACCGGCACCGGTCGTTCTATCGGCTGATCGCGACGGACAGCCGGTCGCCGCGGGATGGACGGTTCCTGGAGGAGCTGGGTTTCTACGATCCGATGAAGGACCCGGCGATCGTGCAGATCGACGGGGCGTCGGTGCGAAAGTGGATCGAGCGGGGCGCGCAGTTGTCGGAGACGGCGCGCAGCCTCTTGAAGCGCGCGGGCATTCTGGTGCAGGGCAAGTTGGTGGACGCAGCGCCGGCGCCCGCCCCCCAACCCGCGGAAGCGCCCACGCCGGTATTCCCGCCTGAAGGAGCCGGCTCGTGAAAGAGCCTCGATCCCTGGCTAAGTCGCTTGAGACCCATCCCGACGCGGTCAAGGTCACCCAGAGCGAACGCGAGGGCGGGTGCTCCTGCGGCTGGAAGTGGCGGAAGAAGACCGCGGGCGCGTGATCGGTCGCTCCGGCAAGACCGCCATGGCCATTCGCACCCTGGTCGGCGCCGTGGCGCGCGCGAGGGCCGCTCTGTCTCCATCGAGATCGCGGAATAGCGGAGAGCGACCGTGCTGCCGGATGAACTGGTCGAGCTGGGTCAGATCGTGCGCCCCTTCGGGATTCGCGGCGAGCTGAAGGTGCGCCCGGTCGACGCGCCCGGGCAACTCTTGTCGGGCCTCACCGAAGTCTACCTCCTCTGCGGCGAGAGGACCCATGGACCCATCGCGCTGGAAGGCGCGCGCGCGCACGGCAATTTCGCCCTGCTCAAGCTGGCCGGCTACGACACGCCCGAATCGGCCGATGCGCTCCGCATGGCCCGCGTCGCCGTACCCTATCGCTGTCTGCCGCCGCTTCCGCCGGGCGAGTACTACTTCTGCGAAATCCTCGGTTCCACCGGCCAGTTGCGCAGCGGCGAAACGCTCGGAACCGTCCAGGGCTACGTCCCCGGGGACGACTGCGACCTGCTGGTGGTCCGCGACGGAACGCGCGAGCGGCTGATTCCCACCGGGGACGCGATGCTGCTGGACTTCGACCGCGAAACCCGGCGCTTGATCGTGGCCTGGGACCCGGAGACAGCCGACCATGAGGATTGACGTCCTGACCACGCTGCCCGAGATGTTCCGCGGCCCTCTCGACGAGAGCATCCTCCTGCGCGCCCGCCAGTCGGGACAAGTGGAGATTCGCCTCGTCAACCTGCGCGACTACACCCACGACCGGCACAAGAAGACCGACGACGAGCAGTTCGGCGGCGGCGACGGCATGGTCATGAAGGCGGAACCCATCCTGGAGGCGCTGGACGCCCTCTCCGCCGACTCGCCCGGCCCGTGCGAGATACTCTTCACCTCGCCGCAGGGCGAGCGCTTTGACCATGCCATGGCCATGCAACTGTCGCGCGTGGGCCATCTCGTCATCGTGTGCGGCCATTACAAGGGCATCGACGAACGCGCCATCCAGCTTTCCGGCGGACGCGAGGTGAGCATCGGCGATTACATCCTGACCGGCGGCGAATTGCCCGCCATGGTGGTCATCGACGCGGTCGTGCGCCTGCTTCCGGGTGTGGTCGGCAGCTACGCCTCGGTCGAGGAGGACTCGTTTTATCAGGGCCTTCTGGACTGCCCGCGCTACACGCGGCCGCAGGAAGTGCGCGGCGTGAACGTGCCTGAAGTGCTCCTGTCCGGCCATCACGCCGAAATCGAGAAATGGCGAAGACAGCAGGCGGAGGAGCGCACGCGGCTGCGCCGCCCCGACCTGTGGGAGGCGTTTCTGCGCCGGAGGCACGCGGAGCGCGAGCCGTGAGTCGTCTCTATCTGGCGCTGGTGCATTATCCGGTGCTGGATCGACGCGGGCGGATCGTTTCGACCTCGCTGACGACGCTGGACTTGCACGACATCGCGCGCAGCGCGACGACCTACGGCGCGGAGGCGCTGGTGATTGTGACGCCCCTGCGCTCGCAGCTGGGGCTGGCACAAACCATGCTCGCGTACTGGCGGCATGGGCTGGGCGGGCAATGGTGCCACAATCGCAAGCAGGCGATGCAGCGGGTCGAGACGGCGGGCGACCTCTCCGAACTGGCGGAGCGCCTGACGCGACGGGAAGGCGCGGCGCCGGTGCTCTTGGCGACCAGCGCGAGCGCGACGCCGCCGTACACGACCTTGGCGGAATTGCGCGAACGCCTGGCACGGGACGGCCCGCCGCTGGTGCTGGTCTTGGGAACGGGCGCCGGATTGGCGCCCGAGGCGCTGGCCCAGTGCCACGAGATGCTGGAGCCGATTCGCGGCGTGGGAGAGTACAACCATCTCTCCGTGCGCAGCGCCGCCGCGATCTACCTGGATCGACTGCGCCGGTAGCGCCGGCATCCTGCCGGCTCGCCTGTGGGCATCTTGCCCACACGCTTCGGCCAGGCGACACAGAACGCGCGAAGCGTGGGGGCGGGACGCCCTCCACGCGAGCCGGCGGGACGCCGGCGCTACCATACGGCGCGCACCGTCGATTGCGCGAGCAAATAGCCGGCGATTTTCCCCGGTTTTCCATTTCGGATGATTGAAATAGAAGAAGGAGAGACACGATGAAAGCACGAGCCATTGTCGAGCAGTTCGAGCAGAAGCAGATTCGAAGCGATCTGCCCGATTTCCGTCCGGGGGACACGCTGCGGGTTTTCGCCAAGGTGAAGGAGGGCGACCGCACGCGCGAGCAGCGCTTGGAGGGCATCTGCATCCGGCGCGCGGGCGGCGGACTGGGCGAGACCTTCACCGTGCGCAAGATCTCCCACGGCGTGGGCGTCGAGCGCACCTATCTTCTCAACTCGCCCATCATCACGCGCATCGAGCGGGTGCGCGAGGGCCACGTGCGGCGCGCCCGCCTTTATTATCTGCGCGACCGCGTGGGACGCAAGGCCAGCCGAGTCAGGAGCAGAAAACGCAGCGTGGCCGAGCCGGTCGAGTCGGAGAGCTGAGCCGGACGCTGCCGATGCGGCCGGCCGCGTTTTACTCGCTGTTGACCTTCGATCGCGGGTTTTCCACCCGCGGCAGAAGGCTCGTGGGCGTGGATGAAGCGGGGCGCGGCCCGCTGGCCGGTCCCGTGACCGCCGCCGCCGTGGCCTTCGACCTGTCCCGTGAAGGTTGGGAGGACCTGGCCGAAATCAACGACTCCAAGACGCTGGAGCCGGCGACGCGCGAGCGCTTGGCGCCGCTGATCCGGCGGCGCGCCCTCGCCTGCGCCGTCGCCCGCGCCGAGGTGGAGGAAATCGACCGACTCAACATTCTGCGCGCCACGCACCTGGCCATGGCGCGCGCGCTGGAAGCCATTGCAGAACCCGGCGACTTCGTGCTCGTCGATGGCCGCCCCGTGCCCGGTTTGGCGCCCAACCTCGAGGCGATCGTGGACGGCGACGCACAGAGCCTCTCCATCGCCGCCGCCGGCATTCTGGCCAAAGTCGAGCGCGACCGCATCATGTCTGCCGAGCATGGCCGCTTTCCCGATTACGGATTCGATCAGCACAAGGGTTACGGCACGCCGCGCCATCGGCTGGCGCTGGAAGTATTCGGGGCCTGCGCGCTGCATCGCAGGAGTTTTGCGCCGGTCGCGGAACATCTGCGCCCGCGCCGGCCCGCGCCGTGTTTCTGCCACGCCCGCGCTGCGCTGGAGGCGGCCGGCGACGAGGCCGCCTGGCTGGCCGCCGTCGAGCAGATTCATTCAACTCTTGGTTTTCTCACACTTTCCGAAGGCCGCCTGCTCGGTCTTCTGGCGGAACAAACGGGCAAGTCGCTGGAGTTGCCCGGGCGCCGCATGCGCGAGGTCGTCGGCCCTTTTCAACCCGCCTTCGCGCCGCTATTCTCACTGGAAGAGGCGAAGTAGTCGCCATGCCCAATCGCCGTCGCGTGGGAGCCGCCTTCGAGGAGCGGGCCGAGGAGCTCCTGCGGGAACGCGGCTTTGCCATCGTCGCGCGCAACTTTCGCACCCGTTACGGCGAGATCGACCGCATCGCGCGACGCGGAGACCTCCTCGTCTTCGTCGAGGTCAAGATGCGCCGAGGAGACCCTTACGGCAGCGCCGCCGAAGCCGTGGACCAGCGCAAGGCCCGCCAGATCTACCGCATGGCTGAGCAGTTCTCCAGGAGCGTCCCGAGCTGGAGGAGCCTGTACGCGTTTGACGTGATCGCCATCGACATCGATGCCAGCGGGCGCGTCGCCGTCGCCCACCATGAGGGCGTGGACGTCGACGCGCCCGACGAGTGAAGAAACACTCCCCTCCTTAACAAGGGGGGCTGGGGGCGATGGCACGCGGCAGCAAGCAGCCGCACTCCACAGGTCTTGACTACCACAGTCGCCAGGCCGATACCTCCGACGCCCCCGATTCGATCCACCCCATGTCGATATCGTCATCCGCATCCGGCGTCGGGTCGGGCGATACTCCGTCCAGCGAACCCATGTCGATGAACGGGCTGCCCGGCAGGAGCTTGAGAAACTCCGCCGAGGTCACGTCCATCGACACGTAACCCGCCGCCGCGTCCAGAATGTTGTAGAAAGCGTCCTTGTGTCCCACCGCGGTGAAGCCGGTGTTGTTGACGGAGTTGGCGGCGTATCCGTTGAACGTGAACGAAGGCCCCGACCCCGTCCCCGCCTCCAGTTGAATGCCCACGCCGTTGCCGGAGAGCACGTTGTTGTACACGCTCGCGGTGTTGCCCTGCTTGACCAGCTTCATGCCGATAGGAAAGCCGTGAATCGTGTTGTTGACGAGCTGGTTGCCGATGCCGAAGTTGACGCCGAGCGGCGCCTCCATCACGAGACCCGCGTTCGTGCCCGTGCCCGCCAGAATGGCGTTGCGATGGACCTTCACGGCCGTGCCGTGCGCGATCTCGGGATTACTCAGCGGACCGCTGCCCGGCGAGACGTGAATGCCCGTCGAGGCGTTGGTCAGCTTGTTCTGGAAGACCTCGATCTGTCCGCCCTGCACCTTGATGGCCGCGGTTCCGCTCACGTTATTGATGGTGTTGCCGGAAACCGTCACGTTGCGCAACACGTCGGTCGTGCTGCCGTCAAAGGCCTCGATCCCGTTGCCGCGGATGGCGGTAAGCGTGTTGCCCGCAATGGCCACGTCGGACCAGGGCGCCTCGACGCGGATGCCGCCCGCCGCCACGCCATTGATGGTATTGCCGGAAATCACCCCGCCCGTGTGCATCACCCCCGCCTGCGCCTGCAGGCGGATGGCCGGATCGGTGAGGCATCCGCCCGTGATGATGTTGTCGCGGATGGTCACGTTGTCGATTCCGGAGACGATGCGGATGCCGTTGCGCGGATGATTGAGCAGGTTGCAGTTCTGGATGACAAGTCCGGTCAGCGGATTAGGCGCGGGGCTGGTCGCCGGGCACCAAAAGGCCTCGTAGCCCGCCCCTTGCGACGCGCCGTTGCCGATCACGCCGTCGAACCACAGTCCCTCCCCGTCCGTCGTCTCCAGCGTCACCATGTCGTTGGTGAACCCGGGCAGGGCGAGGATGTTGCGGAATGTCACGTCGTCCACGTGACAGCCGTGCACGGCGATGGCGTGCAGCGTCTGGCCGCTCACCTGGATGTTCTCAAACAAGACGTTCGTGTAGGTGTAGCGGCTGCCGCCGTTTTCCCCCTGCAGGAGGATCCCGTTGGAGCCGCCGTTGCAGCGCACGTTGCGTACCGTGACATTGACGTAGTCCCGGCTGCCGTCGCCGTAGCGCGCCCACGTCTCCTTGTACCACTGCTGCTCGAAGGTGAGGCAGGCGTTGCGATAGCTGGCCCGCGAGCCGGTCAGGAACAGGTCGCAGTTCTCAATGGTGACGTTGCGCCGTCCGCCCACGTAGAGGTGGATGGTATGCCACCACGAAGTCATGGTGCAATCGCGCACGATCATGCCGTCCAGGCTGCCGCCGGTGATCAAGAGAGCGCGGTTGTTGCTGGTGAAGATGACGGTGTTTTCCAGACGGATGTTCTTGACCGGACTGCCGGAAAAGACGACCGCCCCCGCGTTGGGATTGGCGGTCTCGGCCACGACCACGTAACAGTTTCGAAGGGTGAGGTTCTCGTGCGCGAGCGTGGAATCGGTCACGGCGATTTCGTTGCCGCCGCCGGCCGTGCCCAGGCGCAGGACGCCCACGCGCTCCAGGAGCAGATTGGTGACGCGCACGCCGGCCAGAAAGTTGAGCACGTCGCCGTTATTGGCGGCCTGCAGCCAGCTGTCGCGGATGGTCAACCCGTCGATCTGGTTGCCCGAGCCCAGGTTGTCGTCGATGTTGAGGCAGTGCGGATCGCCGTACACTTGCACATTGGAGAGCGTGAGGCCGACGCCGGTGTTCTGGATCGTAAACGGCCCGTTGGCCACGCCGGTGGACTCGAAGATGAGATTGCTGACCTCGACGCTGGCGCCGATGATATTGAGCCGGACCGAGCGCAGGGTGGGCAGGGCGCCGTCGCCGAAGAGGCGGGCGGAGTCGCCGGCGGTTCCGCTGATCGTGATGTCAAAAGGCCCCGACTCGGTGAAAAGGCCGCCGCCGATCACGTGCAGATCCGAGCCGGCCGCCTGGCCGTTCCAGAGCGTGATGGCCGCCGCCAGCGTGGCCTTGGGCGTACCGGCGGAGAGGCCGTCGTTGCCGTCGGCGCCGCTCGTGCTGACCCAGACATCCGCTCCAAAGCACGGCGTCCCCAGGAGCGCCAGCGCCAGGAGGGCGAGAGTTGTTCTTATGTTCACTTGTGCGTTCATGTTCAACCTCTTTTCGTACCTGTCGTTCATCGTCATCGGCGGTTAGCGATAGAGCGCCCAGCGGGAGGCGGGGATGCCCGTCGCCACGCCCACGGCGCGGATCGCGCCCAGGTCGGTGAAGTAATCGGGCGCCGCAGCCCCGGACGGATTCATGCCCGCGCCGCGCGCCGGACTGTCCGCCGCCAGCGCCAGGCTGGCCAGCACCAGCGCCGCGCTGACCGGCTGGTCCGCTCCCTTGGCCGCTTCAATCGGGGTGATGTCCACGAAGCGTGGATTGACTCCCAATAGGTCATGCGGGCCGGGCGTGCTCCAACCCAGAAAGTTGATGGTGTTGAAGAGCAGGTTGAAGTCCTCCAGCGCCAGCGTAGCGCCCGACTGCAGGTTCAGTCCCGCCTGGCTGCCCGTGCTGCCGCAGGCCACGATGATATTGTTGAACACCATGTGTCGGTCCCCGCCCAACAGCATCCCGTTGCCGCCGCAGTAAACGATGGTGTTGTTGAAGATGCGATTGTCGCGGTGCCGGAAGTCACTGGTGTGGGCGACTTCGGTGATCCCGTCGGACTTCAGGTTCACCATGAGGTTGTAGGCGACCACGTTGCCGCCCGGCTCCACCGGGACGCCGTCGGCCGGCAGCGCGCCCAGAAGATAGACGCCGCGCGTGCTGGTCCCCCCCGGCGAGCCGACCTGGATCATCAGGTTGTCGGTCACGGTGCAGCCGCGGCCGTACACGTAAACGGCGCCGCCGTTCAACTTCAAGAAATGGTTGCGCCGCACTTGCATCTGCTGGTCGCTGTGGCGCTGCAAGACGCCGTAGAAAGTGGGTACGAACGTCCCCGTGCCGAATACGTTGTCCTCCACCAGCACCTGCCGGTACTTGCCGTGAAAGTTGATGGCCGAGTTGCCCCACTCGCGCAGCTCGTTGTCGGCGATGACGATCCCGTTGACCGGCAGGCCGCTCCCGAAGCTGTTGGGATTGAACCAGACCGGATCGGTGTTGACCGTCTCCGTCTCCGCCGCAGGCTTATTGTCGAGCAGGCAGTCCCGCACCACCAGACCGAAACCGCCCGTGTTCCCGGTGTGAATACAGTGGTTGCCGGAATTGCCGAGGTCGCAGTTCCTGATCTCCACGTCGTCCAGTTGGGCCATGTTGAAGGCGATGGCGATGTCCTCAATGAAGGGAAAGACGCAGTCGTGGATGCGCAGGCGGCGAGTGACATTGACGGCGGGCTGCTCATCGAAGAGCAGCGGATCCACCCAGATGCCGGCGTGGTACAGGGCGCTGCCGGCCGTGCGATTGGGGACCTCGAAACGGCAGTCGCGGATGGTCATGTCCGTCCAGCCCTCGTCGATCTGAATGCAGACGTGGGCGGAGCGGAAGGCGCAGCGTCGCACCACGGCGTTCTGGCCCTGGCCGGAGGCGTCGGCGAAGCGAAGTCCCCCGTCGTTGACCGCCGCGATGCCGTGTCCGTGATGAGAAGGTGCAGTCCCCGATCAGGACGTTATTGCGGCATTCCACCGTCAGGGCGCACGAGACCGCCGCCGCCGCGGCCGCGTTGCCGATCCGGTTGGCCGACACGCTCCCCGGCCCCGGATCGATGAAGGTGCAGTTGCGCGCGGTAAAGTCGTCGGCGAAGAATCCCGCCCGGATCGGATTGGCTCCCATGCGCCCGAACTCGAATCGCAGGTTTTCCATCGTGAATCCGGGCGAAAGAATCATCCATTGCGAGGTCGCCGAAATGACCGGCGTGCCGTTGACTCCGCGAATGGTGATGCCCGAGTTGGAGATGCTGAAGCTCTCTTGGCTGTAGGTTCCGGCGGCGCTGACTTCGATAGTGGCGTTGGGTCCGGCCGCGGCGACCGCCGCCGCAATCGTTGTGTAGTTCTGCGGCGAACCCACGATGGTGACTTGCGCCCAACCCGGCTGGCACGCAAGCGTCGCCGCCAGACCGGCGACGACCCACCGGTAAAATCGTTGTTTCATCGACACAACCTCCTTCTTGACGCGAGATTGGGAACACGAACGACTTGTGTTATACAACGCGAGACGGTCGAGGTATCGATAGGGGAACGGGCACGAGGCGGCGACCGCACGGGCGTGCTGCGCCGCGCAGGCGAAAGGTGTCCGACGGAATGGTCGAATATCGACGACACGACATGCTCCGTCGCCAACCGATGGCTCCGGCCGTCCATCACACTGCGCGGGGGAGTACATAGGCAGAAGTCCGGCCGCGCTGTCCAGCCAGCCTGCTCAACCCACCCGGAGTCATATCTTTATTTACGGAAAAAATATACTATCGTAACCGTGGCATGTCAAGACACTTCGGCAAGATTACCGGCAGGATTAATTATTTTGATTTCGGTCATAATCTCACAAGCGTAATACTGACGGTATGCTCAGAATCATCACTTCTTCCACGTGGGGCTTCGCGCGGCTGGGGCATCCCGAGTCGGCCGGGCGGTTGGAGGCGATCCGGCCCATCTTGGAGAAATACCCGCAGGAGCTGCTCGAATCGCCCCATCCCAACGTGCTGCGCCACACGGCGGAAGTCCACTCCGAGCGCATGGTCCGCCGAGCGGAGCTTCGGAGCGCGGAAAGCGGCGACTTGGACCCCGACACGCCCACATCGCCGGCGACTTGGCGGGCGGCGCTCCTGGCACAGACGGCGGCTTTGCTGGCCGTGGAAGAAGCGGCGCGCGAGCCGGGCTTACGATTGTTTCTGCCCACGCGGCCGCCGGGACATCACGCGACCCGGCAGCAGTCGATGGGCTTCTGTCTCTTCAACCATATTGCGCTGGCGGCCCATCACGCCGCCGCCCACTGCGCCCTCTCGCCCGTGCTCGTCGTCGATTTCGACGTGCATCACGGCAATGGAACGCAGGACATCTTTTACACGCGAGGAGACGTTTTCTATTTCTCCATGCACCAGTATCCGCTCTATCCGGGAACCGGGCTGGCGCACGAACGCGGTGAAGGCGAGGGAGAAGGTTGGACGCGCAACCTGCCCGTGCCTCCGGGCACGCCGCGCCGCCAGCAGATGGCGTTCTTTAAAGAAGTGCTGGGCGAGGTCTCGGCGTCCGCCCGGCCCAGGCTGGTACTCGTGTCCGCGGGCTTCGACGCGCACCGCGCCGATCCGCTGGCCAACCTGCTCTTGGAAGCGGAGGATTTCGGCGAGATGACGCGCGAGATCGTCGCGGTCGCCGACAAATACGCCGACGGGCGGATCATTTCGTTTCTGGAGGGTGGGTATGATCCGGCGGCGCTGCGGGAGTCGGTCGAGACTCATCTGGCGGCACTCGCCGGAGATTAGGACGTATGGGACCCATGGGACCTATAGGACGCTGGCGCCGGATTCCAGAAGCAGTCGGCGGTCCTCGGCGGCCAGCGCCTCGTGCAGCGCGGTGAAGTCGCCTTCCATCACCTCCGGAAGATTGTACACCGTGAACCCGATGCGATGGTCGGTGACGCGGCTCTGCGGGAAGTTGTAGGTGCGAATGCGCTCGCTGCGGTCGCCGCTGCCGACCTGCTTGCGTCGCAGGTCGCGCTGCTCCGCCTCGAGCTTGGACCGCTCCAGGTCGCGCAGCCGCGCCAACAGCACCTTCATCGCCTTGGCCTTGTTCTTGATCTGGCTGCGCTCGTCCTGGCAGGTGACCACGAGGCCCGTGGGCAGATGCGTGAGCCGGATGGCGCTGTAGGTGGTATTGACGCCCTGCCCGCCCGGCCCCGACGAGCAGTATCGATCCACGCGAAGATCGGCCTGGTTGAGATCCACGTCCACTTCCTCCGCCTCCGGCATCACGGCGACCGTCACCGCGGAGGTGTGAATGCGACCGCTGGCTTCCGTGACGGGCACGCGCTGCACGCGATGCGTGCCGCTTTCGTACTTCATCGCCTTGTTGACCTCTTTGCCCTCAACGGTGAAGATGACTTCTTTAAAACCGCCGATGCCGGTCTCGTGCGAGGAGATCAGTTCCACCTTCCAGCCGCGCCGCTCGGCGTAACGGCAATAGGCACGAAAGAGGTCGGCGCAGAAGAGCGCGCTCTCCTCACCGCCGGTACCGGCGCGGATTTCGACCACCACGCTGCGCTGGTCGTCGGGATCGGGCGGCAGGAGGGCCTCGCGCAGCGGCTGCTCCAGCGCGGCCCGCTGCTCCTCCTTGCCGGGCAGTTCCTCGCGCGCCAGTTCGGCCAGCTCGGGATCGCCCTCGGCAAGCACCGACCGCAAGTCGGCGATTTCATCGCAGAGATGCTTGTAGCGGCGCGCCAATTGCGCCGCCGGCAGAATGGCGCTATGCCGCCGGCCCACCTCCTGCGCCCGCTCGCGGTCCCCGTGCAACTTCGGGTCCGCCAGCGCCGTCTCCAACTCCGCCAGCTTCGCCAGCACCAACTCTGCGGTAGCCAAAAGGGTATGGTTATCTTCGGACATCATGGCGCTTTCTCATACCGGTACAAGCATTCTCGCCCGTGGCTCGGGTTGGAATACCCGACCCGCCCCGTTTGCCGCACACCCGAACCACCCTGGCATCAGATTAAGAGCAAGACCAAAATCAAGAGCAAGAGCAAGAGCAAGAGCAAGATTAAGAGCAAGAGCAAGATTAAGAGCAAGATTAAGATTAAGATTAAGAACAAGAGCAAGATTAAGATTCATGGCAGGAATCCTCGCTTCCGCGATGGATGCGCCAGGAGGGATGAGTTATCCCGAACTTGCGGATGCGCGACAGCAGGCGATCGGGAGAGATTGATAGAAGCGCGGCGGCGTCCTTTTGCACCCAGCCGGACTGCTCCAGCGCGGAAAGGATGGCATGGCGCTCCAGGTCCTCCAAGGCCATGCCCCCCGGAGGCAGGCGGAAGAGACCGTCGCTGGGGCGGCCGGCGATGCCGCCGGCGACCAGATCAGCGGCGGTCACGCGCTCGCCCGGATGGGTCAGCACCAGCCGCTCCATCAGGTTGCGCAACTCGCGCGCGTTGCCCCGCCAGGCATGGGCCGCCAACTGCCGGCGCGCGTCCTCCTCCAAAAGGAGCGGCGTCCGCCGGTAGCGCTCGGCGAAACGAAAGAGAAAATGCTGCGCCAGCGCATCGATGTCCTCCGGCCGCTCCCGCAAGGGCGGTATATGAATCTGAATCACGTTGATGCGATACAGCAGGTCCTCGCGGAAGCGCCCCCGCTCGACCTCCCGGGCCAAGTCGCGATGGGTCGCAAAAATGAAGCGCGCATCCACGCGAATCTTCTTCTCTCCCCCCAGCCGCGTGATCTCGCGATTCTCGACCGCGCGCAGGATCTTGCCCTGGCAATCCAGCGAAAGGTCGCCGACTTCGTCCAGAAAGAGCGTGCCTTCGCCGGCCAGCTCAAAGCGCCCCTTCTTCTGGACGTCCGCGCCGGTAAAGGCGCCCCGCTCATGGCCGAAGAGCTCGGACTGGAACATGTTGTCGTCGGGAAGGGCGGCGCAGTTGACCTCCAGGAAAACCTGGTCGCGGCGGCTGGAGAGGTTGTGCAGGGCGCGCGCGACCAGTTCCTTGCCCACGCCGGTTTCGCCCCGCACGAGCACCGTCGCGTCGCTGTCGGCGACCTGCCGCACCTCCTCCAACACGCGCTGCATGGCGGCGGAGACCGCGACCATTTCGCCGAATTCGCTCTGGGTGCGAATCTGGTCGCGCAGGAGGGCGTTCTGGCGCGCCAGGCGACTCTCGCGGATCACGCGCGCCACCCGCAGGCTGATCTCGTCGCGCTCCCCCTCCTTGGTTAGGTAGTCCGCCGCGCCTTTCTTGAGCGACTCCACCGCCAGCCGCGCCGAGTCCATGCTGGTCAGGACGACCACGGGCACGTCCGCATCCACGCCGGGATGGCGGCCGCTCTTGATGCGCTCCAAAAGCTCGATCCCGCTCATGCCGGGCATCTTCAGGTCGGTCAGGACGAGGTCGGGCCGGACGCTGCAAAGCGCCTCCAGCGCCGCCTCGCCGGAAGCCGCCACGTCCACGGCGAAGCCGTCCAGCGCCAGGTTGCGCGCCAGCCGCTCCGCGTAGCGGGCGTCATCCTCCACCAGAAGTATCCGACCCTTATGCCGCTCGTCCATGTTGCTCTTGCCCGACAGGGTGGGTCAGGCATGCCTGCCTGACTTTCGGGCAAAAATGCCCGACCCACCCATTTTCGCTCTCATTCGTCCTTCGCCAAAAAAATAGCCACGGGACAAGCCCATGGCTACTCCTGTCCGCGCGGGCGACGACTCGCCCGCGCTTCGCCGCGCTATCGGCCCAGCTGCGCGATCTGCTCGTTGGCCTCTTCCGTGTACTCGCTCTCGGGATAATCGCGCAGAAGGCGCTCGTAGGCCGCCCGCGCCTCGGCCGGTTCGTCCAGCCGCCGATGCAGCCGCGCGATCCGCACCAGCGCCTCGTCCGCGTAGCGCGTCTTGGGATACCGGTCGACTACCAACTGGAACTCCTTGATCGCCTGCCGAAAATACGGCGGTTGGTCCCTGCGCTTGATGTTGGGATCGAACATGGCCATGCGCTGCACGCTGTAGGCGTTCTTGAATTGCAGCTCGGCGCCGTACTCGTCGGTGGCACGATAGCCCTCCGCGGCCTGCGGACCATGGGCCTGATTTCCTGCCGGGTGCGTTCCAGGCTCTGGCGGCCTTGAACTGCTCGCTCTGGCGCCTGATCATCTCGCGCGTTTCGACAATTGCGCTTCGGTGGAGTCCATGCGCTGCTTCATATCGTTATGACTGCTGCTGCAGGCGGATGGTCTCCAATAAGTCTCGGATTACGCCCTCTTGATTAAATGTCGTTGAGCGCTGGGGCACGGTCCAGGCCAGGCCTGCCGCGATCAGCAGCGCCGTCGCCGTCCACCATGGGGTGTGGCTTGGCTTTCATTTGTATCCACGCCCTCGACTGAGTCCGGCGCCTGAAGCGCGCTGCCGGTGAAAATCCAACTCAATTGCGCGTAACAAACAAAGCTTCCGCCCCCGCCGGGTTTTCCACCACGACGGGGCGGTTTCAGTTAACCTCCCCGCCATAAGGCCGTTGCGGCGGTTCTCTTGTTTGGCCCTCTCTCAAGGGTGGATCCCTATGTCCACTTTACTAATCCCCGACTTGGGGGCGTAAATGCCGTGGCCAGGAAGGGATTCCATTTGATTTAACACTGGCAAAAAGAAAACCGCACTTGTCACGCACCAGGCAGGGAAACTTCCCTTGACTTGGCAGCACCCTCAACCGCGCTCAGTATACCAAGGCGGCCCATCGGGTACAACCGAAAAGCGCCAGCCGGTGAAAGCCGAATGGGACCGATGAGACCTGTGGGACGGAAGGCGCGTGAGCCGCAGAGGCGCCCCGTGCCGGCGGGACCGACGCCGCGCCCGCGCCGCGCAGGGGCCGCGTACGCGCAGGCGTCCCCAAAACAGCCGGGGCGCGGTCACCCGCGCCCCGGTAGATGCCGCTGGACAAGCGTCCAGTTACTTGCACTGCGCCTTGACCCAGTCGGTTTGCACCGACTTGGGCCGGATGATGGGATACCCCATGGCCCGCGCGATCACCAGTTGCGAAAGCATGCCCATGGCCCGCGAGACCGAGAAGAGCACGGTGTAGTACGACACTTCCGTCATGCCGAAGTGGTGGAGCAGCGCGCCCGAGCCCGCGTCCACGTTGGGATAGGGATTCTTCGCCTTGCCCTGCTTCTTCAGCACGTCGGGAATCAGGCGGAACATCTTGTCCACGATCTGAAACACCTCGTCCCCCGGGCAGACGCGCTTACCGAACTCGTGGAAGGCGGTGAAGCGCGGATCGGTCGCGCGCAAGACGGCGTGGCCGTAACCGGGAATCACGTGGCCGCTGTTCAGCTTGTCCCAGGCGTACTGGACCAGTTGCTCGTCGCTGGGCACGCCCTTGAAGTGGTCGCGGATGTCCAGGACAAAGGCCAGACATTCCTGGTTGGCCAAGCCATGCAGCGGCCCGGCCAGGCCGGACAGGCCCGCGCCCACGGAGTAGTAGGCGTCCGACAGCGCCGAGCCGACGGTTGCGCACGAGAACGCCGACACGTTGCCGCCCTCGTGGTCGCTGTGCAGCACCAGATAGAGATTGATGAGGTTGGTGAACTCGCCGCTGGGATCGGGGATGCCCAGCATGTGGGCGTAGTTGGCGCCCCATTGCCGCTTCTTGTCGTAGGGGATGAGATCGCCCTTCCCAAAACGCAGGCGGTAGATGCCGGCGGCCAGCCCGGGCATGCGCGCCAGGAGCGTGAGCGCATCCTCCAGCGTGGCGATCCAGTAGTCGTCCGTGGAGAGCGTACCCGCCGCGTATTCGTGGGCGAACACCGACTCATGCTGCATGGCGATGATCCCCGCCACCAGCATGGACATGGGATGGCTGTCCGCAGGCAGGGCGCGCATCACGTCCCAGACGTAGTCGGGCACGTCGGCGCGCTCGGCCAGCGCGCGCTGCAGATCGGCGCGCTCCGCGGTGCTGGGCAACCGTCCCGTGCACAGGAGGAAGAAGATGTCGTCCGGCAAGCACTGCGTGAGTTCATTAATGGGATGGCCGCGCAGGATCAAACCGCGATCCGGTTCCACCAGCGACGTGTCGCAGATCAGCGCCTTGACCCCACGCATCCCGCCATAGAGCTGGGCGATGGTCACTTCCGAGATGACCTTCTCTCCGTGCGCCTTGACCAGCTCCTTGATCTCCGCGCGCAAGGCGGGAATCTGCGCCGCCAGAACGTCCTTCAGCATCGTCGTGTTCGAGACCGCGCCTTTGTGGGACTGAACGTAAGTTGTGGAGGGCATAAGATTTAACCTCAAGTAAGGATTTGGGCCGAGTGGGGAACGCTCACTTGCACCGGCGGAGACAGACTGTTGGCGTTGTCCTGCCGGAGATTAAAACTCCTTCACTCCTGATTATTTCAGCATGTTGCTGAATTATCGAGCGACTTGCAACCACCGGACGGACGCCGTCATTTGAATTGATGGCAGGGCGCATTTTGCCCTTGACACGGCCTCCGGGAGCCATTATGCTCGCAGCGTACCGTCTCGCTGCGCAACGCACGTGTAGGGGGATTGCCTCCTTGGTTGCGCGAGGTTGGTTCTGGTATCATCATACAGGGGAACGCCTGCGACCGGGCGTTCGCCATTGGTTTCCGTCGCGCATTGACCCCGTCCGGCGATTGTGCCAATCTGCCCGCGCCATCCGCGCATTTCGGCGAAATCCAGGAGGAGACCCACCCGTGCCGGCCATGCCCGAGCTGCCTCCCGGCGCGCCCGCCCAACGCTCCGGCAGCCTCCTGCGGTCTACCGGGGTGGTCTCGGCGGCGACGCTTCTGTCGCGCATTACCGGCCTCGTGCGCGACGCTCTCATCTCCAACTACTTCTCCGCGCCCGTCTCCGACGCTTTCCTGGCGGCTTCCCGGGTACCCAACCTGTTGCGGTTTCTCTTCGCCGAGGGCGCTTTTTCCGCCGCCTTCATTCCCACTTTCATCCGCATCCACAAGCAGCGCGGGCGAGAGGAAGCCGACCG
The DNA here is from genome assembly GCA_015075175.1 of bacterium. Classification (GTDB taxonomy): domain Bacteria; phylum Hinthialibacterota; class Hinthialibacteria; order H5-UNCL2; family H5-UNCL2; genus H5-UNCL2. The sequence continues at coordinate 812,654 of JABTUV010000001.1, read as the reverse complement.
ACTGGCCACGAGTCTCCTGCGCCTGCTGGCCCTGGTTACGACTGTCGTGTCGATCGTGGGCATCCTCACCGCGCCGTGGTTCGTCTCCATCTATCTCCCCGGCTGGTCGGATGATCCCGAGAAGATCTCCCTGTCCCTGCTCCTGATCCGCATCATGTTTCCGTTTCTCATTTTCATCTGCCTGGCCGGGTTGGCGATGGGGCAGTTGAACAGCCTGGGACGGCTGGGCATTCCGGCCTTGTCGCCGGTCCTTTTTAACTTGACCAACATCATCTTTCTCGTCGCCGCCGGCGCCTTCTTCGCCGGCGTCGCGCCCGACCTGTGGGGCGCCGTCAACGCCCTCGACTTTGTCGCCGGCCGGTTTCCTTCCACCCAGGTCCTCATGGTCGTCGGCCTGTCCGTCGCGCTCGTTTTGGGAGGGGCTTTTCAATGGTTGTTTCAAGTTCCGAGCCTGCGCCGCGAGGGCCTTTTTCGCCAACTGCGGGGCGGGTTGTGGCATCCGGAGACGCGCCGCATCATGCTGCTGATGGGCCCCATGGTCCTCGGCCTGGCAGGCAACCAACTGGCCCTGCTCATCAACACCATGCTGGCGACTCACGTGGAGGAGGGCGCCGTGTCGGCCCTTTACTACGCCAACCGCCTGTTTCAATTCCCGCTGGGCGTCCTGGCCATCGCTATTTCGACGGCGGCTTTTCCGCGCCTGGCGGGGCGGACGCTGTCCGAAGACCGCGGACCGTTCCACCGCGAGGTGAACCACAGTCTGCGCATGTTGTTTTTCGTCATGCTGCCATCCACGGTCGGGCTGGTGGTACTCTCCGCACCGGCGGTCTACCTGGTCTACCAGCATGGCCGCTTCGCGCACGAGAATCTCTTCGACCGCACCGTCTGGGCGCTCGTCGCGTACAGCATCGGGTTGATCGGCCATTCGGGCGTCAAGGTATTGTCAACGGCCTTCTACTCGTTTCATAACACCAAGACGCCGGTGCGCGTGACGCTGGCCTGCCTGGGCTTGAATGTGACGTGCTCGATTCTGTTCATCCTGGTGCTCGACTTCGGGGCGACGGGACTGGCGGCGGCCACGACCATCTCGGCGCTGACCAACGTTTCGCTCCTGGCGTGGCTCCTAGGTCGCTTCATCGGGCGCGATTGGCAGGGGGGGCTGGCACGGTCTTTTTGGGGATGCCTCCTGGCTTCGGTCGGGATGGGCGTAGCCGTGACCGCCCTCCTGGGGATGCTGCCGTGGCCCTTGGACAGCAAGGGAACCGCGGCGCTGCAACTGGGATTGGGCATCCCGCTGGGAGTCGTCGCCTACCTGGGCCTGACGTGGCTTTTGGCGCGGGAGGAATTGCAGGTTTTCGTGCGGGACCTGCGGCGCCGCGGATGATGTGGAGTGCGGCTGCTTGCTCCCGCGCAGCACGCTGCGCAACTACGATTGCGGGGTTTCGATGCGCGAATCGCGATAGGCGTCGATCACCGCCCCGCGCGAGACAATGCCCACGAAATTCCTGACCGGCGAATCCTCGAACACCGGCAGCGCCTCGCGCCGGCTGGAAGCAAACACGCGAATCGCGTCCGAAAGACTGGAGTTCGGCTCCAGCCACGGAAGCGTGGGATCCACCACATCGCCCAGCGTAATCAGGTTCTCCATCATCGGATCGGCCAGGGCCAGTCGCAAATCGTCCAGGTTCACCAGCCCCACGTATTGGTGCTTGTCGTCTTCGACAACGACGCTGGCGGCGTCCAGCTCGTTCATGCGGGCCATCGCTTGGGCTACGGTCACGTGGGCGGGCATGACCTCGGCGCGCGGAGAGAGTATGTCGCCCACCACCAGTCCGTACAGCGGGTCCCGCTCCTGGCCGGGAGGGATCCACTCGCCCAGCTTGCGCAGCGTGTTGGTGTAAAGCGAGACGTTGCCCCAGCGGCTCATCACGGCGATGGAGAACGCGACCGTGGTCATCAGCGGCAGGAGCATGTGATACTCGCCGTGGGTTTCACGATAGAAGATCATGATGGCGGTCATGGGGGCGTTGAAGGCGCCGGCGATCATGCCCGCCATCCCCATCAGTCCATACATGCCCGCTTCGCCGACCACGCCGGGACTCATGGCGTGAAAGACCCTGCCCAGGAGGCACCCTCCCATCGCGCCCACAAACAGGGCGGGAGCAAAGCTGCCCCCCGGCGCGCCCGAACCCAGGGTGATGCCGGTCGCCAGGAACTTGGCCACCAGGAGCGCCAATAGAATCGTAGCGGGATAGCGGCCCGCCAAAGCCGTGTTGATGAATCCGTAGCCCTCGCCCATCACCTGGTAGAAGGGAATGCCGACGCAGCCCACCAGGAGTCCTCCCAGCGCCGGCAGGACCCAGCGGGGCAGAGGAATCCGCTTGAAGTGGTAGGCGGAGAAGTCCAAAAACCGGATATAGGCCAGCGACAAGAGTCCCATCGCCAGTCCCAACAGCACGAAATAGGGAATCTCCCAGTGGTTGATCTGGAACTGGCCGGCGCGGATGGCCGGCTCCTGTCCGAAGGCCGCCTGGCAGAACAGCGAAGCCACAACCGAGGCGATGACGACGGGCGCAAACGACACCAGCTCGAACTCAAGCAGGATCACTTCCAGGGCGAAGAGGACCCCTCCGATGGGGGCGGAGAAGATGGCGGAGATGCCGGCGGCCACGCCCGCCGCGACCAGCGTGCGGTACATGCGTCGGTGCACGCGAAACAAGCGTCCGATCTTGGCTCCGAAGACCGACCCGATCTCGGCGATCGGCCCTTCCGGTCCGGCCGAGCCGCCGCTGGAAAGAATCACTACCGAACCCAGCGACGGATACAGCATCGTCCAGGGAAACAGCACCCGGTTGCGCTGCACCGCGCGAATTACGGAGGGAATGCCGTAAACATGCGGTTGTGAATAGTAGCGTCGCAGGAGCAGTCCGACCAGAAGCCCGCCCGCAGCAGGAAAGAGCAACCGCAGATACCAGGAGCCCTCCATCGCCAGGGGGCCCTTCTCCAGAAGAAAGCTGTTGCCCCAATGCACCACGTGCCGGTAGGCCACTGTGACCGCGCCGACGACCAGGCCGACCAGCGCGCCCAGCACCAGCAGCACGGTGCTGCGGCCCAGGACCACGCGCCCCAGCTTGACGCTGTGCACGCCGCGTACTTCGACGGCTTCCGCATCGGCCTCCGCGTTCACGTGCCCAACCGTTTCAGGACTTTCACCAGTTGGTCGCGGGGACTCTCCAGCAGGGCCAGCCGGTTTTGGCCGTCTTTGACGAAACGTACGATCTGGCTGATCACCTTGACGAACGTAAGGGCGTAACGCTGGTTGGCCAGGAGCATGAACACGAGGCGAACGGGCTGGCCGTCCATGCTGTCCCATTCCAGGCCGCGGCGCACGCGGGCGAAGCCCAACGCCCAGTCCTCGACGTGCGGCGAGCGCACGTCGGTACCGCCACCCCAGGCCAGCGCGGTCGAGGCCATCTTCTCCGGTCGAACAGCTCTGGCAGCTTGTCCCGGCCTGGTCTTCGGGAACCAGCCGGAACAGCAGCGCGTCCATGGCTTCTTCACGCGTGGCGACGTCCAGCCCAGGATGTTTCGGGATGGACGATCTCCCAGGATCGGGTGGAATCCATGGGCATCAGAACACGTCCCTATATTGCTAGTCACGCCCGCGGGCGGCCGCATCGGGTTAGAAAATAGCCGCAAGCAGGCGGAGCGTCCATGCCCATTTTTCGCCCGTAGCGGCGAGACGGCCTGTCAGCCGGGTATCTTGCCGGCTCGCGTGTGGGCATCTTGCCCACACGCTCGGTTGCTCGCCGAAATCGCCGCGAAGCGGGCGGACGCCGTCACGCCGGCAGGATGCCGGCGTTACGGTTCGTAGGGCGTGATCTGGATGCGCTAGTGCACCCGGACATGAAGTCCTGGTCGAAGTCCTTGAAGACGACTTTGAAAGGCTTTCGCCCGCACGCAGATTCTGACCGTGACGGTGCGGGTGTCGTAATGGCGCCGGAGCGGTCCAGGAGCGTCACCCGCCGTCGGTGTGCCTGACCGTGGCGGACTTATGATTCTCCAGGCTGCCCGTGACCACCAGCTGCGCATCGCCGGAGAGGGCATGGTGACGCGGAGACCTGAAGGCCGGCGGGTTCGGGGCGGCGCTCTGGGGCGTCCTCATCGGCGGGCCGCCTCTACCACCACGAGCGGCGGTTCAGCCGTCGCGCCCTGAAACCCGCCCGTGCCCGCCGCGGCGACTTCCGCTCCTTCGCCGTCCGCCGTCCCGCTCACGACCTTGCGGATTCGTTCCTCGCGCACCACTTCCGGCGCCACTCCCGGGCGCAGGACCGTCGGCGTGATGAAGATAATCACTTCCGACTCCAGGTCGCGCTCGCTCTTGCTCCTGAAGGCCGCCCCCAGCAGCGGAATCCGCGACAGGCCCGGAACCGCCCGTTCGGTCGTGCGATGACGCTGCTCCAGAAGCCCGCCCATGACGATGGTGCTGCGGTCGTTGACCAGGAGGGGCGTCTGCGCCGCCCGCTTGGAGATCACCGGCAGCTCCCAGACGCCCTCGGCGTTCTCGAAGCGCTCGAAGCGCGCCACCTCGCTGACCTCGGTATTCACCACCAGGTGGATGCGATCCTCCATGCTGGCCTGCCGCACTACGCGCGGAGTCACCTCAAGATGCACGCCGGTATTCTTGAAGGCGACCACGTACTGCTGCTGGTTGATGCTCTTCTTGAAATCGTTAAAGGGCAGCTCCTCCCCGGAGGTGATAAAGGCCTGCTTGCCGTCCAGGGTGACCAGAGTAGGACGGGACAGAAGCTTGGCGTTGCCGCGCCGCATGGCCGCCTCAATGCTCGTGGTCAGGACGCCGAAGCGCGTATCCAACAATTCCAGCGTCAGCTGGCCGCGCTCGTTCAGTCCTACCGGGAAGCGCGAGAAACTGTCCTTGAGATCACCCGAGGGGTTGGTATTGACCCAGTTCCAGGTGAAGCCCAGGTCCTGGCCCGCTTCGTGGATGACCTCGAAGACCTCGACTTCGATCTGCACCATGTCCGGCGGCCGCCCCCAGGCCGGCCCGCCGGTGAAGTGCGGCAGCCTGCCGTCGCCGAGCGTGAGCGCCGCCAGAACGAGGAGAGCGAGGTACCGCTTCATTTCTGCTGCCTCTTCCTGGCGAACTTCTCTTCGATGCTGCCGGCGTTGGCGGCGTCCTGTTCGACCCGCCGCTGCTCGGCGCGAATCTGCTCGGACAGGTCGAGCGTGCGGTCGATCTGGCCCGCCAGGGCGACCTCGTCGGCCAGGATGGTCGGCGTGATGGTGATCGACAGCTCCTTGGTCACCTTGCTCTCCTTGTGGCTGGAGAAGGCCCGCCCGGCGACCGGCACGTCCGCCAACACCGGAATGCCGGTGACCGCGCGGCTGTCGCGCTGGCGCAACAGCCCGCCCATCATGAAGGTCCGCCCCGATTCGACCACCACCGTCGTGTTTTGCTTGCGCACGTCGAAGATGGGCATGGGGTTGCTGGCTTCCTTGCGGTAGCGCGTGAGCACCCGGTCGTCCGCCTCCACGTCCAGCACGATGTAGCGCGACCACTTCATCACTTCTTCCGGGGGCGCCTGGCGGTCGACCGTCCACTCGTTCCAGATGGTAGGGGTCACCTTCATGGTGATGCCGGTGTCCTTGTGGCTGGTGGCCAGCACGGTATCTTTGTTGCCGAGCACGCGCGCGAGGTAAGGGACCTGTTCGCCCGCCTGGATGACGCCCTGCTTGCCGTTGAGGACCAGGATGCTGGGCTTGGAGAGGACGCGCGCCTTGCCGCTTTCCACCAGCGCCTGCAAGGTCGAGCGCAAAAGGCCGGTGTCCAGATCGGCCGTCCCGACGATCTGGGTCCCGGTGTCCTCGTTGGGCAGGGTGGGGAAGTTGATGATGCTGGGCCGCAGGCTGCCGCGGTCGTCGTCAGGATCGCCGGTATACGGCCGTCCGCGAAGCTCGCCGTTGACCCGCTGCAGGTACTCGTGGATCACGCCGGTACTGTGGTCGGCGTCGTAGTCGGTTTCGACGACCAAGACCTCGATGTAGATTTGCCGCTGGGCGAAGGGATCGGGGGGAGGCGGGGGCGCCTCGCCCTGCTCCTTCTTCTCCGCTCCATAGGCCACGCAGGTACAGACCAGCAGCGCGGCCAACGCCGCGGCCCGCAAGACGGCCCACATGTGGACTGCGGCTGCTTGCTGCCGCGCACGATCCCCTCCCGCCCCCCTTGTCAAGGGGGGAGTAGGGAGCGTGGCTGCCTCTTGCCGCTCTGCATCCTTCTGCGTGTTCATCGCCCTTGTTCTCAACCTAGTCATAGGAGGCCGTGAACTTGACCCGGTCCACGTTGAACACGTTGACGTTGCTGTCGTCGAAATTATAAAAGCGCACCGCAAAGGGCTTCTGCGCATTGGGCCGCAGATGGCCCAGGTTGACGGTGCGGGTGTCCATGATGTTGCCGAAGAGATCGACCAGCGTGATCTCCAACTGCACGTTGGAGAGCGGCTCCTGGCCGGTATTCACGGCCAATCCGCTCACCAGGTAGGCGCGCCGGTCGCCCTCGATGTCGTTGGCCAGGTCGAGCACGCGCGCGGTGTAATTCTTCACCCGCACCAGGCCGGAGAAGAGTTCCTCATCGCTGAGCGTCGGCGGCCGCACCAGGAGCCGACCGTGCGCGTCGAAGTAGATGCGCTGTCCGGCGTCGTGCGTCTTCCAGTAGTGGGGATCGACCTCCAGCGCTTTCTGGTAGGCCTTCTGCGCGTCCGGGTAGCGGCCCAGCTCCCAGTACAGGTCGCCCAGTTCGGCGTAGCGGTCGGCGGAGACGGAGCCTTTCTCAATCAGGACCTCGACGGCCTCGGCGCGGGCGCTGATGCGGCGCACGTTGTCCTCGCGCGTTTCCACCTTGCGCGCCAATTCCTCCCGCACCTGTCGCAGCGTGGAAACCATGGGATCGACCTGCTTGCCCTCGGGGAACTTGCGAAGATAAGCCTGGAAGCTGCCCAGCGCGCGATGGTAGTCGCCCAGTTCCAGATAGCAGCGGCCCAGCGCGTAGCGGGCCTCATCCTCGCGGGGCGAGCCGGCGTAACGACGCAGGTAGGTCTCATAAAGCGCCGCCGCGCTGCGATAGTCGCCCTTCTCGCCCGCGCTGCGCGCCCAGTAGAACACCTCCTTGTCGCGCAGGCCCTTGGTCAGACCGCTGCCCAGCGGCGATTTCGCGTCCGCCGTGCTATTGGGAAACTCCGGCGCCTTCTCAGCCGCCCACAAAAGCCCGGCGCACAGCATCGCCCCTGCCAGAATCGCCCGCATCGCCCAACGGCCCATCCCACCGGTCCTTTCGTCTGTTTCCGCGGCAGGGACTGCCGCCTTCTCTCTTCACTTACGGATGATCGGCTCGGATGTAATCATGCCGGATCGCTTTTCTCTTAAAATTATGCCTCTCAAGTTGCGGTGCGCCAGCCGCAAAGTCCGGGAGCATGGCGTAACATGCTGTATTGTATAAAGTTACATAAAAGAGACGGCAAGCCGTACCCTTTGGCAGTTCTTGATTGGCAACCAAGAACTCGTTGCCGTCCCTCATGGCACGCCGTCAAGCTCCGACGCCCCTGTCATCTCGGCGCCCCTGTCATTCCGACGGCCCTGTCATTTCGACGCCCCTGTCATTTCGACGCCCCTGTCATTTCGACCGCCCCTGTCATTTCGACCGCAGGGAGAAATCTTTTCTGGGCAGACGCTCGGGGCAAACGCGGGAGATTTCTCCCTACGGTCGAAATGACAGCGTGCTACGGTCCAAATGACAGCGTGCTACAGTCGAAATGACTGCTTGCTACAGCCGAAATGACAGCTTGCTGCGGTTGAAATGACAGGTTGTTCTCCCAAGCGGGTTCCGGCTTTGACACCAACCGCCATCGTCCATTACTCTCATCCCATGCGAGAGACTTCGCGGCGTCTCACGAGCCTGGCGGCCCAGGAGAGCGAGGGCCTGCCCAAAATCGGCCTGCGCGCCCGGCACGTGGTCGAGGGCTTTCTCTCCGGCTTGCACCGGGGAAGGCGCTTCGGCTGGAACATGGAGTTCGCGGGGCATCGCGAGTACGTGCCCGGCGATGACCTGCGCACGCTGGATTGGAAGGCCTTCGCTCGCACCGACCGTTATTTCATCAAGCGTTTCGAGGAAGAGACCAGCCTGTCCGTCACGCTGGCACTGGATGCGTCCGGCTCGATGGGTTACGCATCCGGCCAGACGAGCAAGCTTGGATTCGCGGTCGAACTGGCGGCGGCGCTGGCTTATCTGATTACGCGCCAGAAGGACCAGGTGGGACTGGCATGGTTCAGCAGTCAACTGCATGGATTCCTGCCGCCGGCGGGCGCGCTGCCGCACCTGCGGCTCGTCTGGGAGTCGCTGGAGGCCGTCCAGGCCGGCGGGGAAGCGGACTATCCGGCCAACCTGCGGGCCGTCGCCGGCGGGCTGCCGCGACGCGGGATGCTGATCCTTTTCACCGACGGCCTGACCGACCCCGAGTTGCTGCATCGCGGCCTGCTCTACTTTCAGTCCAGGCGCTTTGACGTGATCCTCTTGCGCATCGTCGATCCGGCGGAGCGGGACTTCCCCTTCCGCGGCGAGTATCTCTTCACGGACGCGGAGACCGGCGGACGGCTGCCGGTGGACGCGACCGGCGCGCGCGCCCAATACCTGTCCGCCCTGGCGGCGCACGAGGCGCGGTTGGAGGAGACCGCCTACGAACTGGCCGCCGACTATCACGTGTTGTACACCGACACGAGCGTGTCCGAGGCGCTGTTCCGGCTCTTGTCGCGGCGGCGTCGCGTGCGGCGGGGTTGACGGCGATGGCCTGGGGCGCGCCCTCTTTCCTTTTTGCGCTGGCGCTCCTGGCCGTCCCCATCCTCCTGCATCTCTCCCGTCGCCGCCGCATGGTCCCCTTGCCGTACAGCTCGCTGCGCTTTCTACTGGCGGGCGCCCGGCAGCGCAACCGGCGGAGCGCCCTGCGCCGACTCGTGCTGCTCGTCCTGCGCTGCGCGGCCCTGGCGCTCCTGTGTCTCTTCTTTGCCCGGCCCACCCTGCGCACGGCGGAGACGGCGGTCGCCCCCGAGCTGGGAGGCGCGTCGGTCGTGGTCGTGATCGACCAGTCGCTCTCCATGGCCGCCCGCGACCGCGGCGTGGTGCGCTTCGAGCGCGCGCGCGAGCGCGCCGCCGCTTTCCTCTTCTCCCTCCGCCCCGAAGACCGCGTCGGACTCGTGCTCACCTCGGAACGCCCCAACCGGCTCACGCCCGCTCTGACGACCGACAAGACCTCGCTGGTCCGCCGCCTCTCCGAACTGACGCCGCTGCCCGTCGGCTCCGACAACCACCGCGGCCTGGCCGTCGCCCGCGACCTTTTGCGTAAAGAGAAGCGTCCTGAAATCGTCCCCATCACCGACATGCAGCGCTCGGCGTGGGACGCGCCATCTCCCTTGGAGGGGGCGACGCGCGAGATCGACCTGCACATCCTCGACGTCGGCTATGACGGCACGGAGAACGCCGCCATCGTGGGATTGTCCGCCGAGCCGGAGCGCCCCGCGCCCGGAGAGACGGTGGACTTGCGGTTGCGCGCGGCACGTTACCAGGCCGCGCTGCCGGCCATGTTGGAGGTGCGCGCACGGCTCTTCTCCGAGTTCGAGCAGGTCGCCCGAGTGCATCTGCCTGCGGCGGGCATCACGGAACTACCCTTCACCGTCCAGGCGCGCGCCGTCGCGCCTCCCGTCATGCAGTTTCAATTGGCCGACGACGCGCTGCGCGAGGACAACATCTGGTACTTCAGCCTGGATACGCCGGTCATGCGACCCTGGCTGGTTCTGGAAGGCGACCGGCTCGCCAATCGCGGGCTGGGCGGCGGTTACTATCTGGCCGCCGCGCTGGGGGCGCTGGCCGCGGGCCGGCGACCGGTGGCCGCCCGCCCTCCCGAGGCCGATTGGTCCGACGCCGACCTCATCGCCTGCTTCGGCGCCGTGCGCCTGCCCGACGCGGGCTTCCGCCCTCGCCTGGACGCCTTCCTGGCGCGCGGTGGACTGGCACTCTTTTTCGTAACGGCCAATCTGGACCTCGACAGCTGGAACAGCCGGCTGCTGGCGCCTTACTTCAACGGGCGCCTCGCCGCACCCATCAATCGCCCCGCCCGCCTGGAACGCGTGGACTACGCGCACCCCTTTTTTGCCCTGTGGACGGACGCGCGCAACGGCGATCCCCTGCGCCTGGGCGCGGGCGTCGCTTACAGCTGGGCCGAGTCTCCCCGGAGCGGCCGCGTCGCCGCCCGGTTGCGCGGCGGGGGACCGGCCATCGTGGAGCTTGTAGCCGGTAAGGGCCGCCTGGTCTTTTTCAACTTCGCTCCCGGCCCCGAAGACCGATTGGATGAACTCTGGATTTCGCTCTTGGGCGAGATCATCGCCGGCGCGGCGGGGCAGTCGTCACGACCTCCGGCCTACATGGTCGGGGAGCACGTGCCGTTGCGCGCGGAAGCCGCCCGCGGCGTGGCCAACGTGATGATCGACGTGGAAAATCCCGAGGGCGCAGTCGAGCGCGTGCCGCTGACGCAGACGGGCCCGGGCGTGTTCGAGGGACGGCTGGCGGCGTTGCGCCAGCCCGGAGTCTATCGCGCCACCGCCGGCCAACCCGCCGAGCTCCTCGCTCTGGAGCCGCGCCTCTTCTGCGTCAACGCCTCGCGCATGGACAGCGACCTTTCACGCATCGATCCCGGCGAGTTGCAGCGCCTTCTGGCCGGTTATCGCGTGGACTGGATCGCCAACCAGGCGGAGGCCGAAGCGGTCCTCGCCGCGCACCGGCGCGGACGCTCGCTGGAGGCGGTGCTGTTGGCGCTGCTGGCCTGCGTATGGTTGGGTGAAACCCTGGCGGGCGTCTGGGGCCTGGCGCGCGCGCCCAAGAGTCCCGCGGCGGAGGCCGGCCATGTCTGAGCTTCTGTGGCGACCGATGGCGCCACCTGCCTGGGTGGCCGCACTCCTGGCCTTGGGACTGCTCGTGGTCCTCGTGCGCACGCGACGGCTGGCGGGCCTTTATTCCTCCCGCACGCGACGCGCGCTGGCCGGGCTGCGCGTTTTACCCTTGGCGCTCCTGGCGCTGCTGGCCCTGCGACCCACGCTGCTCTTGCGACAGGAAGAGCAGCGTCCCGCCCCGCTGCTCGTGCTGCTGGACGCCTCCGAGAGCATGAACGTGGCCGACCTTCCCGACGGCTTGAGCCGCTGGCGGGCCGCCCAGGATCGCCTCTACCAGGCCTGGTGGCCGGCTCTTTCCCAACGTTACGAGACCGCCTGCTTCACCTTCTCTTCTTTTGCGCGGCCGCTGGACCCCGACAACGACGCGCCCGTGCCGGTCGTCGCGGGCAAGTCGACCGACATCGGGGGCGCCCTGGAGCACGCACTGGGGAGCCTGGGCGGCCGCACCCCCGCCGCCGTCGTCCTGGTCTCCGACGGCGCGCACAACGTGGGCCGCGATCCGCGCAGCCTGCCGACCTCCGCGCCCATCCTGGCGGTGGGACTGGGCCTGCCCTCGGACTATCACGACGTGGAAATCGTCCGCCTCTCCGCCCCGGACGCGCCCATGGTCGGCGAGAAGATTCCCATCCGCGTGGACGTGCAGGCCTTCGGCTTTCCCGAAGTACGCGCCAACCTGCGGCTGAGCGTCGAGGGGCCGCTGGAAGATCGAGAGCCACGCGCGCAGGAGATTCCGGAGGCCGAGCGCGTGCTGCTCCTGGGTGAGGGGGAAGGCGCCTCGCGTCAGGAGTTCACCTTCACCGCCGCCCGCGACGGCCGCTATCGCATCACCGCCGCGCTCTCCGACCTGCCCGCCCGCGACGCCGTGCCCGGCAACAACACGCGCGAGATGGAAATCGAGGTGCGCAAGAAGGCCATCAAGATACTCATCCTGGCCGGCAGCGCCGGCTACGAGCAGCGCTTTCTCTTCCACCATGCGCTCGCCAGCGATCCGCGCTTCCAAGTTCTCTCCGTGATCGCCCAGGGACGGGGCGTCTTTCTCGTTCAGCGCAGCGCCGGTTACGACAGCAATGCCGACGAGGCTTACATCCGCAAGGGCACGCCCCTGGAGGTCTCGTTCACCCCCTTCGACTGCATCGTGCTCGTAGATACGCCGCGGGACCTCTTGTCGGACGGCAACTGGAGCGTATTGGCCCACGCGGTGGAAGTGGAGAAGAAGAGCCTGGTCATCATGGGGGGCGAGCGCGCCTTCGACGCCCGCGAGGGCATCCTCAGCTCGCCGCTGGGCGCGGTGTTGCCGCTCATCGCCGGCGGCGCGGGACGGCGCCTGGAAGGACCGGAACGGCAACTGGTACCCACCGAGGACGGCAAGTTCCATCCCCTCCTGACCTTCATCCGCGACCTGCGCGAGGCCGCCAGCGGCCAGGAGGCCAACCTGCCGCTCTTGCGCGACGCCTACGAGCTGCCCGGCCCCGACGCCGACGCGGTCATCCTCGCCAAGGCCGGCCCTGCGGGCGACACGCCCATCCTCTACTATCAGAAGTTCGGCAAGGGCCACACGCTGCTTCTGGCCATGGGTCAGACCTGGCGCTGGTTTTTCTCGACGCCCGACGACGATCCCCTGCGCGTCGCCTATCTCTCCTTCTGGCGCAACACCGTCCGGTGGATGACGACGGGGGCGATCAACCCGGAGAACAAGCGCGTGCAAATCTTCGTGGACAAAGACCGCATCACGCTGGGCGACCGCTTTGACCTCCGCGTGCTGGTGCACGGTTACGAAGTGCTGCCCGAGGACTTGTCGATTTCGGGCGTGGTGCGCACCGCCGTGGGGTTGGTGGAGCCGTGGTCCATGCCCAAGCTGTCGGGGGACGCGCGCGAGTTGCACCTGCCGTGGGCGCCGGCGAGTACGGGGGCGATGGAGCTGGTGATTCGGCTCAAACGCGGCGGGTTGGTGGTGGACGAGGCGCGGCAGGCGCTGTTTGTCGAGGCCCAGGCCGCCGAACGGGTGGCCGTGGGCCTCAATCAACCGCTGCTCGCCGGATTGGCCGAGCAGAGCGGCGGGCGGTATCTGGAATGGAACGACGCCGACCGCCTCCTGGAGTTGCTGCCGGGACAGATGGACGCGCGCGTGGAGGAGGGCGAGGCGCCGCTGGCCTCCAGCCGGCTCTTCTTCGCCCTCGTCGCACTGGCCATGATGCTGGACTGGCTCTACCGCCGGCGGGTGGGATTGCCGTAGGACGACACCTGTAGGATCCACGGGACCTATGGGTCCCATGAGACCTATGTGTCATTGACAGTCCGCCTTCCCTTCATCACACTGCCCGGTAATTCGGAGGATTGCCATGACCATCAAGAACGCTGTGGTTCCCGTGGCCGGACTGGGGACCCGCCTCTTGCCCGCCACCAAGAGCCAGCCCAAGGAGATGCTGCCCGTGGGCAAGCGTCCCGTTGTGCAATACGTGGTCGAGGAGCTGGAGCGCAACGGCCTCTCCCGCATTCTCTTTATCACCGGCCCCAGCAAGTACTCGATCGAGAACCACTTCGACGTGGATCCCGTGCTCATCCGCTACCTGCGCGAGACGGCCAAGGAGGACCTTTTGTCGGAGCTGGAGTTCGAGCGCGCCAACCTGCGCTTCTTCTACACGCGCCAGAAGATGCAACTGGGCCTGGGCGACGCGGTCCTGCACGCGGAGGAGTTCGCCGGCGAGCAGCCGTTCGTGGTCGCGCTGGGCGACACCATCCTGGGGCGCCACGCCAACAGCACCATGATCGCGCGCATGTGCGAAGTGTTCATGAGCGAGACCTGCGCGGCGGTGGTGGCCTTCGAGGAGGTCCCGCCCGAGGACGTGCGCTTCTACGGCATCGCCGAACCGGAGACGGCGCCCAGCGACGGCGAGAGCTTTGTGATTCGTGACTTGATCGAGAAGCCCTCGCCCGCCGAGGCGCCCAGCCGGCTGGCCATCGCCGCCCGCTACGTCTTTTCCCACCACGTCTTCGCAGCGGTGCGCGAGACGCGGCCCGGCAAGGGCGGCGAAATCCAGTTGACGGACGCCATCCGGCTGCTGATCCGCGGAGGAGAAAGAGTCCTGGGCATGAAGCTGCCGCCGGGCGAGCGGCGCTACGACATCGGCAACTTCGACAGCTACTTCCGCGCCTTCATGGATTTCGCGCTGTTCGACCCGGTGCACGGGCCGGGCTTGCGCGATTACGTGCGAGGACTGCTGCATGAGGATGGTTAGAACCGTCGCCCACGCCCGCGCGGGCCTGGTCGGCAATCCCTCCGACGGCTATTTCGGCAAGACCATCGCCGTGATCGTGCGCGACTTCTCTGCGCGCATCGTGCTCTACGAGTGGCCCACGCAGGAGATTCTGCCCAGCGGCGAGGATCACGTGCGCTTCGACTCGCTGGAGGAACTGGCCGACGACGTGCGGCGCAACGGCTACTACGGCGGGTTGCGCCTGGTCAAGGCGTCGATCAAGAAGTTCTACGACTACTGCGTCGAGACGGGTGTGAACCTGCCGCGGCGCAACTTCTCGGTGCGGTACGAGACCGACGTGCCGCGCCAGGTGGGACTGGCGGGCAGCTCCGCCATCATCACCGCGGCTTTTCGCGCCCTCATGCGTTTCTATGACGTGTCCATCCCGCGCGAGATCCTGCCCAACTGGATTCTGGCTACCGAGCGCGAGGAGCTGGGCATCTCCGGCGGCCTTCAGGACCGCGTCTGTCAGGTGTACGAGGGGCTTGTCTACATGGACTTTGCGCGCGAGAAGCTGGAGCGCGACGGATACGGCGACTATCAGCCGCTGGACCCCGCGCTCCTGCCGCCGCTGTACCTGGCCTACCAGGTGAAGCTGGCCGAAGTCTCCGAGATCGTGCACAACGATCTGCGGCGGCGCTGGGAGCGGGGCGATCCCGAGGTGCACGAGGCCATGCGCGGCTTCGCCGCGCTGACCGACCGCTTCCGCGAGGCGCTGCTCGCGGGACGGCGGGAGGAGCTGGCGGAGATCATGAACGCCAATTTCGATTTGCGGCGGCGCATCGTGCCGATTTCGCGCGACAATCTGGAGCTGGTGGAAACGGGGCGGGCCTCCGGCGCCTCGGCCAAGTTCGCCGGCAGCGGCGGCGCCATCGTCGGGACCTATCCCGACGAGGCCGCCTTCCGGCGCCTGACGCTGGAGTTAGCCAAGCTGGATTGCCGCGTGATCCGGCCCACCATCCTGTAGTTGCGCAGCGTGCCGCGCGCGCTGGTACAGATGCCGGCGGCAAAGTGCAGAGGCGTTTTCTTGCACTTGGCGGAGTAGCTGTCATTTCGACCGAAGGGAGAAATCTTCTGTTTCGCGCTCAACTCGCGGCGGCGGGAAAGATTTCTCCCTTCGGTCGAAATGACAGCTCTCTTCCCCCCGAAAGCGGGACGACTGGCCGGAGCGGTTGCGCGCGGGTTGGAGCGGCAAGTTGGTACTCCTGCGCCCCCGCGGTACGTTTCACTCTGGAGGCTTTCCGATGTCGAAAAAGAGCGATGCCATCCAGGACCTCTATCCCAAGTGGTTGCGGGTCAAGGCCGACCGCTTCCAGCTGTCGCGGCTCGACCCGGCCGAGACGCGCGGTCCCGACGGACGGCGCCTGGACCGGCAGGCGGCCGAAACCGCCTTCCGGGAGAACATCGCCTGCCTGCAAAAACTCCAGTATCGGCTCTACGCCGAGTGCAAACACGGCGTCCTCGTCGTCCTGCAGGCGATGGACGCGGGCGGCAAGGACGGCGTCATCCGCCACGTGTTGGGACCGCTCAATCCGCAGGGCGTGCTGGTCTTTTCCTACAAGAAAC
Source organism: bacterium (assembly GCA_015075175.1). Classification (GTDB taxonomy): domain Bacteria; phylum Hinthialibacterota; class Hinthialibacteria; order H5-UNCL2; family H5-UNCL2; genus H5-UNCL2. The sequence continues at coordinate 796,824 of JABTUV010000001.1, read as the reverse complement.
CCACCCCGCGCGAGCTGGCCCACGACTTCCTCTGGCGCATCCACATGCACACTCCCGGCCACGGCATGATCGTCTGCTTCAATCGCAGCCATTACGAGGACGTACTGGTGGTGCGCGTGCATGAACTCGCACCCAAGTCGGTGTGGAAGGCGCGCTACGCCCACATCAACAACTTCGAGCGCCTCCTGGTCGATTCCGGCACGGTTATTTTGAAATTCCTTCTGATCATTTCCAAGGACGAGCAGAAGCGGCGGATGCAGGCGCGGCTGGAGAGGCCGCACAAGAACTGGAAGTTCAGCGAGGCCGACCTGGTCGAGCGCAAGTGCTTTGACGCCTATCAGGAAGCCTACCAGGCGATGTTGGAAAAGACCTCCCTTCCCCATGCGCCCTGGTACGTGATTCCCGCCGACAACAAGTGGTTCCGCAATTATGCCGTGAGTATGATCATGCGCGAGACTCTGGAGCGGCTCGACCCGAGATTTCCCGCGCCGGTGGAGGGTTTGGAGCGGATTGTGGTCGAGTGAGGTCTCGCCTTCTCAGTCCTACTCTCAATCGTCTGCGAATCCTTGCCTTCCCCGCCCCACGACGAGCCTTCGTGGACCGTTGCCCCGCCCCCGCCGAGACGTGCGGAGTCTGATAAGGATTGCGAGTTGCTGCGGCCGCCGGGAAATACCTCGCTTGGGAAGTTGGGCGCAGGCGCAGCACGCTGCGCAACCGCCGGGTTTCCATGCCGCACCAGTAATGGACACAATAGTATGCGTGAGATTATGACGTACAAAACAAGGGCGGGAGCGGGAGCAAGATGACGACGGAATCCGCCCGGCGGCTCGAAGCTCAAATGCTTGCCGCGCCGGAGGAACGCACCGTCAAGTCGCCCTTGCTCTTCAGCCCGTTGGACGGATCGTAGGGAACCCCCCGCCGCTGGTAGTTGGCAAGCTCCTCGATGATGGTGTCCGGCCCCACGCCCAGGATGGCCCACTCGCCGTTCTGAAGCGGCAGGAGACCCCGCGTCGGCGCGATGGTGAACTGCAGGGCGCCGATGTTATGGTCGTTGATGGAGCCGCCGCGGTGTCCGTCTTGGTCCACATAGATGTATGGGTTGGGCACGAAAACGCCGGCGATCTCCGGGAACATCCGGTCGGGGGGCACGGTCTGGATGTAGGCCACGGGCGTGGTAATCAGACTGTAGACCATCCAGTGGGTGCGACCCGCACTGCCGCCGGAGGGCACGGTGTAACCCAGGCCCATGGCGATGTACTTCTCGCATTCGGCGTTGTCGTCGTCATCCCAGACGTCCAGGAGGTCCACACCGTGATCGGCGCGGAAACACTCGACCGCGACGCCGATGCTGCGCATGTCGGCCAGCGAGCGGGCGATCTTGGCACGAATCTGGGCATGAAGGAAGTTCGGAACGGCAATTGCAGCAAGAATGCCAATAATGGCAACAACGATCAGAAGTTCGATCAGCGTGAAGGCGCGCTTCATGATCCATACCTCGAAGGGCAAAGTCGGTCGCGTAAAAATAGATTATATTTAACAAAGAAGTCAAGTCAAAAATCACGCTCTTCCGCCCCTCCGCACAATCTTTCATCGCAACTGAGACATCACCCGCTCGTAACAGACGGGGCACATGGAATGGGTAATGGCAGGCAGGGGTTCACGCTGAAAAAATCCGAGCAGGCGAACCGCTTCTTCGACCTCGCGCCAGTCGTTCTCGCCGACCAGGACCTTGCGACACCAACTGCACATCTTCAGTAGCCAATCCGCCCGCGCCGCGTGCGCATCCAACAGCGGTTCCGCTTCCCGCTCCTCGATCTTGACCACGCGGCTGACAAAGCGGACGGCCCTTTCGGGCATGGCAACGATTTCCATGCACAGGAATCGGCGAAGGCGGGGGGAATCGCATCGATAGTCGGCCTTCAGCCTCCGGCCCTGCTCGCGCACGATGCGAACCATGGCCTGGTAAAGATAAACGGTTTCAAAGTCGCTGATGTGGTCCCACAGCACCGCTCCGAGCGCGCGCTCCGGCAGTTCGCCGGCGTCGCTTTCACAGGCGAACTGACGCCAGGCGTCGTTCACCTCGACAATTACGTCGCGCGCATCGATGGTGTGAACGAATTCACGTGTGTCCGACACGGTCTCCCGCCTAGTCCCCCGCGTGCTCGGTCGCGGCGCGGATGAACTCGCGGAACAGGGGATGCGGATTGCGCGGGCGCGACTTCAGCTCCGGATGGAATTGGCAGGCCACGAACCACGGATGGTCCACCAGCTCGATGATTTCCACCAGCTCGCCGTTGGGGGACGTTCCCGAAAAGCGCATGCCGGCCGCCTCCATCACGTCCCGATAGGCGTTGTTGAACTCGTAGCGATGCCGATGCCGTTCGGAGATCTCACGAGCACCGTAGGCCAGCCCGACCAGGCTGTCCGGCTCCAGGACGCACGGATACGCCCCCAGACGCATGGTCCCGCCCTTGTCCACGATGGCCTTCTGCTCCTCCATCAGGCAGATCACGGGATGGGGGGTGTTGGGGTCCAATTCAGTACTATTGGCGCCCTTGAGTTTGCAGGCGTTGCGGGCGAACTCGGCGACCGACAATTGCATCCCCAGGCAGATGCCGAAGAAGGGAAGCTTGTTCTTGCGCGCGTAGCTGATGGCGGCGATCTTGCCTTCGGTGCCCCGCTTGCCGAAGCCCCAGGGCACGAGAATCCCATCCAGGTTGGCCAGCCGCCGCACCTTGCCCTTTTCCTCCAGGTCCTCGGAGAAAATCTTGACAATGTCCACGTGCACGCGATTGGCCACGCCCCCGTGGATCAGCCCGTCGTAGATGCTGCGGTAGGAGTCCTGCAGCTTGATGTACTTGCCCACGACCCCGATGCGCACGTGGCGGGTCGAAGTCGTGATGATGTCCACCACCTTGCGCCAGGAGGCCAGGTCCCGGTCGGCGGCGGGAAGGCCGAACTTGGACAGTACCAGCTCATCCAGGCCCTCCTTCTGGTACATGAGCGGGATTTCGTAAACCGTGGACTTGATGTCGAGCGCATTCACGACCGAGTCGGGTTGGACGTTGCAGAAGAGGGCGATCTTGTCGCGCATCTCCTTGGACATGCGGCGGGGCACGCGGCACAGGAGGATGTCGGGGGAAATACCGATCTCGCGCAGTTTCATCACGCTGTGCTGGGTGGGCTTGGTCTTGAGCTCGTTGGCCCCGCCGACCAGCGGGATGAGCGTGAGATGAATGAACAGCGCGCGCGCCCGTCCCACCTCCAGCGCCATCTGCCGGATCGCCTCCAGGAAGGGCACGCCCTCGATGTCGCCGACCGTCCCCCCGATCTCGATGATCTGGATGTCGGCCTTCGAGTACTCGGAGAGTTCGACGATGCGGCGCTTGATCTCGTCGGTGATGTGGGGGATCACCTGTACCGTCTTGCCCAGGTAGCCGCCGCGTCGCTCGCGCTTGATCACCGCGTCGTAAACCTGCCCCGTAGAGACGCTGTTGAGCCGGGTGACGACCGAGTTGGTGAAACGCTCGTAATATCCCAAGTCCAAGTCGGTTTCCGCGCCGTCGTCGGTGACGTAGACTTCGCCGTGCTGATAGGGCGACATGGTTCCGGGATCGACGTTGATGTAGGGATCGAACTTCTGCAAGGCGACCTTGTAGCCGCGGCTCTCCAGGAGGCACCCCAGCGAGGCGGCGGCTACTCCTTTGCCCAGCGAGGAGCATACCCCGCCGGTGACAAACACGTATCGGGTTTCGCGCGCGTCTTCGGGCATGGCAAACACCTTTGACCGCAGAGTTGGATCGGGAGCACTACCGTGGGTCCGGGTCCGAGGCTCCGCGCGTATTCGGGTAAGGTTGGATGGGTGCGTGATCCCCGGATTCGCCCCGGGATTTCACGGTAGCAAAGTCGGAGTGAGAGTCAAACCAAAAATGTTGCGGACCTGCTGAACATAGACCACAAGATGTACGGTCTCGTCTGGTTGTTGCGCCCGAGTCGCAGTCACGAACCCGTCTAGGCGGCCCCTGGTCCGGTTGTCATTTCGTCCCAAAGGGCATACGACTGTCTCTTCGACCGAACTGTCATTTCGACCAAACTGTCATTCCGATCAAACTGTCATTCCGACCAAACTGACATTCCGATCAAACTGTCATTTCGACCGAAGGGAGAAATCTTATGCCCCTTCTCAACGGCCGCAGGACCCTAGGAGAGATTCCTCCCTTCGGTCGAAATGACAGCACGCCGCGTCCGTCGGCAAGAAACGCCTGGAAGAGTCTCATTATCATGGTTATACTCAACCATGCACTACTCTCGTCGCGCCTTCACCCTCATCGAACTCCTGGTTGTGGTAGGTATCATCTCGATTCTGACCGCGATCGCCGTGCCCAACTTTCTGCATGCGCAAATCCGCGCCAAGGTCGCTCGCGCCCAAGCGGACCTGCGCACCCTGGCGACGGCGCTGGAAGCCTACGCGGCCGAGCAGGGCGACTATCCCTACGTACAGGACAAGGGCGGCGTCGAGTGGCAGATGCCCCTGAGCGCCCCGCCCGGCCGTACTTCGCCCGGCGGCCTGACGTCCCCCATCCCCTACCTGACGCGCGGCCTTTACGACCCCTTCCTTCTGGCGCAGAAGGAAGCCGGCAACCAGGGCAATCCCCTGCTCTACTACGAACGCTGCGGATATGGTTTTGACGCCGCCGGCGTGTTCTCCGAGATCAAGAAGGTGCGCATGCCGGTCGACGCCAACGGTACCATGTACGGGACGGCGCCGGATTACGAGGAGGGCGATCCCGCCATGGTTCCCACGGTGTACGTCCTCTACAGCGTGGGCCCCGACCTGACGCATCGCGTGCTCAACCGCGACGGGAGCGTGCTGGTGCGTTCCCGCTGGAGCATCTACAACCGCTACGATCCCACCAACGGCCTGACCAGCCCGGGCAACGTGGTACGCTTCCCCAGCGGCCTCAGCTTCCCCTGAACGGACGCTTGCTACGAATCTTCTTGATCGTGCTTCCGTTTCCCTGTATCGTGAAACCGTCAGGACCCGCGTCCAGGCGGCGCCGGGATCCACGTCAATTCCACGGGTGAAATCCGTCTCATGGCTGTCCTGGCTTGGACGGCTCCGTGGCCCGCGACCGATGTTCCCTCCGCGCCGCGCTCCGCGGTCCCATCATGTCAACTTAAGAGGAGGATGCCATCGATGAAACGTACCCTGCCCAAACTGCCGTTGCTCGTCCTCGGGTTCGCCTTTGCGACACTGCCGGTCTTGCTATGCGCACAGGCGCCGCCGGACAAACGCCTCACCAGTTACGCCCGGTCGCCGTCCAGGAGAGCTTGACCGGTCATGGCGTGCGCATGGGCGCCAAGGCCGACGGATGAAACGCCAACTGGACCTCTTGAGGCGCGGTACGACCTTCCAACCGACCGGCGGCGGGCGTAACCATGTCTAAGGAAAGGCTGCAAGAGGGCGTGCGCGTCGTTGTCCGCGGGCATGACCTGCAGCCCTCGCCGAAATGACCCCGGAGCAGGTCCGCGCAGGCGACCACTGGCTGGCCGGATTCTATCCCCTGCCGCATCCCAACCATCCCGAGGGCGGGATGCTCTTCCTAGCTCCACATTGACGAAATCATCACAGGAGGGGCGCGATCTGACGCGCTTTGATTCGATTACGATCTGCCCGACCACTTCCTGCCTGAGCTCCCGGCGCCGATCTACCTGACGACCTGGCCCGGACCTGGCGACGGCGCAGGGAAGCTTCGGTCACCATCGACAACTATTACGGTTTCTTCAACGGGATTCTCAATCCAAACAGTTGAGGGCCTGCGTCTCTTGGTGACGCCGTCGCAGCAGCAGTTCAATCAGACGGAGGATCGGCGCTCGGAGCGGCCGAGCCGGGGCGTGACCTGCTTCGACTGCCACGCCAACGGCCACAGCAACGCCGCCACGCACCTGGTGGGCGACATCCGCCGCAGGAGCCCGGATCGGTTGATACGCCGTCGTTGCGGGCGTCAACGCAGCGGCTGTTCGGTCACAGCGGGCGCTGAAGTCCATCGAGGATTTCACCGAGTTCGAGCAGCGGGCCGCCTACTTCGACGGCGATCCGGTCATCGCGACCAAAAAGGGGGTCAACATTCTGGAGCGGGGCAGCCAGGTCCACTTCATGGCGGAGTTTCAGGCGCTGCTGGACTTCCCGCCCGCGCCCAAGCTTAACATCTACGGCAAGCTGGACCCCAGGAAGGCGACCGCAGAGGAGCTGCGGGGCCAGGAGGTCTTCTTCGGCAAGGCGCAGTGCGCCGTCTGCCACGTCCCGCCCTATTACACCGACAACCTGATGCACAACCTCAAGGCGGAGCGGTTCTTTTCGCCCAAGATGATCAACGGGCGCATGGCCTCCGCGGACGGGCCCATCAAGACCTTCCCGCTGCGCGGGATCAAGGACTCCCCCCCATACATGCACGACGGCCGGCTCCTGACGCTGGAGGACACGGTGGAGTTCTTCAACCTGATCCAGGAGCTGAAGCTGACGGACCAGGAGAAGGCCGACCTGGTAGCCTTCATGCGGGCGTTGTAGGACGATTCGTTTCATCTATTCCAACCGTTGCGGCGGGCCTGTTCCGGGCGCGCCGCAACGGTTACGTTGTTTTGGGAGGCGCGTCAAAACCATGCACGAAAGCCACGAAACCCATCCCGTCGATCCACTTCGCGGCGGCGTGGCGCGGCGCACCTTCCTGCAATGGACGGGCGCGGCGACCGCGCTCTCCGCCGCCGGCCTCTTGACTCAGGCGGGGCGGGCCTATCCCTCGGAAAGCGGGCGGCAAGTCCGTCTCGGGGTAGTCGGGGGCGGATTCGGCGCAAGCTTCCATTGGCACGAGCATCCCAACTGCAAGGTGACCGGGGTGACCGACCTGCGACCCGAGCGGCGCAAGGTGCTCCGCGACGCCTACCGCTGCGACACGGTGTACGACTCGCTGGAGACGATGCTCAAGCAGGCCCGGGACATCGACGCCGTGGCGGTCTTCTCTGGCGCGCTCGATCACGTGAAACACACCCGGATGTGCATGGAACGCGGCTGGCACGTCGTCTCCGCCTGCCCGGCCTGCGTGACGCTGGAAGAAGCGGAGGAACTGCTGGAGGTCAAGCGCAAGACCGGCCTGCGCTACATGATGGCGGAATCCAGCTACTATCGCCAGGAAGCCATCTTCGCGCGCAATCTGTACCAGGCCGGCGGCTTCGGCGAGCTCTATTACACGGAGGCGGAGTACTACCACGATCGAGGGGATCTTACGCGGCTGGCAGAGGACAGGAGCTCCCGCTTCTACAATCCGGACGGAACCCACTCGTGGCGCTGGGGCTTGCCTCCCATGCACTATCCCACGCACTGTCTCGCGTTCGTGGTCGGCGTGACCGGCGAACGCCTGACGGAAGTCACCTGTTACGACTGGGGCGCAGGCCCCGCCCATCCCTGGGTGGCCGACAACACCTACGGCAATCCCTACTGGAACGAAACCGCCCTGATGAAGACCAACCAGGGACACGTGTTGCGCTGCAACGTCTTCTGGCTGGTCGCCGATAGCGGCGAGCGCGCGCAGTGGTACGGCGACAAGGTCTCGCTCTTCATGCCCAAGGCTGGCATGTACGAGAAGATCGCACGCAAAGAGCGGACCGCCCGTGAAGAACCCGACACCCAACTCATCGAGGTTCCCCAATACTGGAAGACGGCGGAGATGGTTCCCGAAGCGATGCGCCACGGTTCCGGCCACGGCGGCTCCGCCGTGTTCATCTCCGCCGAGTTCATCAACGCCCTGCTGGAGGACCGCGAGCCGGCGGTGAACTTGACTGAGGCGCTGGCGATGACCGTGCCGGGCATCGTCGCGCACCAGTCCGCGCTGAAGGAGGGGGAGCGGCTCAAGGTTCCGCAGTTGAAAGAGCGGGGATAGGCGCGGTTGCGGTCTCCCAGCGGTTCGGCTGATGCCACGGCTGGGCGCGTCGGGCCAACCGAATTGCGCTCGCATGTGGGGATTGCCCCTGGCGACGGTTTTCTGTAACCTGCTGGTTCAGCATACCCGGGGGGTTCCAATTCATGACAGAATCACTGCACGCCTGGCGGGAACTCTACGACGGCGTGGCCCGGTTCCGCGCGCTCGCGCCCTGGCAGTGGATTGAAGAATCCCAGGTCGTCGGCGTGCGCGATCCGCAGAGCGGCGAGGTCAACTACTGCTCCGTCTCGGGCGACGGCCGCAGGGGACGCCTCCTGGTCCATCTGGGTTCAGCCGGCCTCTGCACCTTTGGCAGGCTCTTGACCGCGCCCTCCGACGAGGCAGCCCAGCTCACGCACAGCCTGCTTTCCTGCCTGCACGTGTGGTTCGGTTCCAAAAAGGAGGTTCCCGCCCGACAACGGGAGCGGCTGGAACAACTGGGCCTCTCGTTCCGCGGGGGCAACTATCCCATCCTGTCCGTCATGGAGCCGGGTTATTATCCCGATCCGATGCCGGACCGCTATCGCGATTATCTCCTGACCGCCCTGCCCGTCTTGTTGGACGCCCTCGACCACATGCGGGAGGAGCCCCATCCCTACGGCGAAGGGCCGGACTCGTCGGTCCTCGTGTTTTCATGCGCGGAGAGCTCTTCCGGGGCGCCGTGGCGCCATGCCTGGGAAGATCCGGACGAGTGGCATGGCTTTCCGACGGGTACGGTCGATGAGGTTCTGGTGCAGCGCCTGCGCCGCTCCAACCGGCAGCGGCGCGGTACTTGGGAAGTTGGATTATTCGTCGCGCCGGTCGTGGAACCCGAGGGCGAGCGTTATCGCTACGCGTGGGGCCTGCTCGTCACCTGTCCTACCACGGGCTTCATTGTGGGCACGGAGGTTTTTCCGGCCTCGCCCGATCCCACCGACGCCCGCCAGGCCATGCTGCACCTCTTGGACAGAGCGGAATTGTGGCCCGACTTGATTACCATATCGGAAATCCACGCCGCCCGCGTGCTCGAACCCTTGGTGGTCCCCTTGAACTTGACGGTCAAGTTCTGCGACGAGATGCCGATGTTCGACTTCATTGTTCGAGACGTGCTCGAACATCTGGGTGTGAAGCGGTAGAGATCACCTTCTCCGGTGGGGCGCGGGGCGCCCCACACCCACCGATTCCCGCCGCACGTGCGCTTGCGAGCGCAGTCGTAAGCACCGACGTGTCCTTGCGACCTGCAACTGCGCGCCGGTCGGCGAACCGCTGGTATTTCCCAACGCCATGCCTTATACTCGCGCCCAACCCGAGTGGAGTAGATTGAGAAATGGACTGCCATGTCTGAACCGCTTACCCGAGCCGCCATCGACGCCTACCTTGCCGCCATGGTCGAACGGCAGGCGTCCGACCTGTACTTGCGCTCGGATTCGCCGCCCGCCTATCGCGTCAACGGCGAGATCGTACGCACCGAGCTGCCCGCGCCCAGCGACGCCGACTTCCGCGCCTACCTGGACGCCATTCTCACGCCCGTTGCGGCGGAACGCTTCCGGAAGACCGCCGACCTGGACTTCGCCTACACGTTGCGCGGGGTGGGGCGCTTTCGCATCAATCTCTTTCTCCACCAGGGCGCGCTGGGCATGGTCGCGCGGCTCATCCCCGCCGGCGCGGTCGAGTTTGGCACCCTCAACCTGCCTGACGCCATCCTTCACATGGTGCGCGCCCAGGCCGGCCTGATTCTCGTAGTGGGGCCGACCGGCTGCGGCAAGTCCACCACCCTGGCGGCGCTGATCCACGAGATCAATCGCACCCGCCGCGGGCACATCGTCACCATCGAGGACCCCATCGAGTTCGTGCACGAGGAGATCGGCTGCCTGGTGCATCAGCGGCAGGTGGGCTACGACACGGAGTCGTTCGCTTCCGCTCTGCGGCACGTGGTGCGACAAAGCCCGGACGTGATCATGATCGGGGAGATGCGCGACCGGGACACCATGGAGACGGCGCTCTCCGCGGCCCTGACCGGCCACTTGGTCCTGACCACGCTGCACACCGCCAACGTGGTGCAATCCATCGACCGGATTCTCAATTACTTTCCCCCCGAGGCGCGCGGGCAGGCCCAGAACGACCTGGCGACTACCCTGGTCGGGCTTGTGTCGATGAGGCTCTTGCCCCGACGCGACAAGCCCGGCCGCGTGCCCGCGGTGGAAATCCTCCTCTCTACCCCCTCCGTGCGCAAGGCCATCGCCGAAAACCGCCTGGTGGAGATCTATGACTTGATGAAGCGCGGCGCCGATTTCGGCATGTGCACCATGAACCAGTCGCTGGTGCAACTCTGCCGGACGGGACGAATTCGTCAGGACGTGGCGGAGAGAATTGCACCAAACTTGGAGGAGTTCCGTCTTAATATGCAGGGGATGTACACGGGCATCGAGTCCATCGACATGCGCACGGAGAAGCCCAGGTGGGAGAAGGACGACCAGCCATGAGCGAGCCGCGCCCGGAGCCGATGCTTTCGCCGGACGAGGCGCTGGACATCAAGGCGCTGTTCGAATATGCGGCGCGGATGGATGCCAGCGACCTGCTCCTCACCGCCGGGGCGCCGCCTATTGTGCGCCTCAACGGCGACCTCTACCCCGCGGTGCGACGCGTGCTCGCTCCGTCCGACACGCGCCGCTTGGTCTGGAGTCTTCTCAACGAAACCCAACAGGAGCAGTTCGAGCGCAAGCGCGAACTGGACTTCTCGCTCTCGGTCACCGGCGACCTGCGCTTCCGCGCCAACATCTATTATCAGAAGGGCGCCGTGTCGGCGGCGTTCCGGCTGATTCCTCGCGTCATCCCGAGCATGGAACAGCTGGGCGTGCCGCCCGTTCTCAAGACGCTCACCCTGCGCCCCAACGGGCTGATCCTGCTCACCGGACCCACCGGCTCGGGCAAAACGACCACCATGGCGTCGATGATCGACCTGATCAACCAGACCCGCCGCTGCCAAATCGTCACGGTCGAGGATCCCATCGAGTTCGTTCACACCAACAAGCGCGCCATCATCGACCAGCGCGAGGTTTACGCCGACACGCTGTCGTTCGCCAACGCGCTCAAGTACGTCCTGCGCCAGGACCCGGACGTGATCCTGGTCGGCGAAATGCGCGACCAGGAGACCATCCAGGCGGCGCTGACGGCGGCGGAGACGGGACATCTCGTGATCGCCACGCTCCACACCAACGACGCGATCCAGGCCATCGACCGCATCGTGGACACCTTTCCCGCCCACCAGCAAAACCAGATTCGCGTGCAGTTGGCGTTCGTTTTGTTGGGCGTGTTTGCGCAGCAGCTGATTCCGCGCGCGGACGGCAAGGGGCGGGTGCTCGCCTGTGAGGTTCTGGTGCGCACGCATGGCGTCGCCGCCCACATCCGCGAGGGGCGAATGCACCAGACGCGCTCGCTGATGGAGACGGGCACCAAGGAAGGTATGATCACCATGGACGCCCGGCTGCGCGAGCTTTACGCGGCCGGCCTCATCAGCTACGACGAGGTGGCCCGCCGCGTCTCCTCCAGCGCCATACTGGAGACCATCCCTAAGCCGATTCCGCCGACCGACAATCCCATGCCGCTTCCGCCCGCGGGAAAACGCCCCGAGGCGCGGGGGTCGTATTAAAGAATGGGACGTATGGGACCCATGGGGTCTATGAGACGAGCGCGAAACACAACAGCGGTCGGCCCTTGATTGTGGTTGGCATTGCGTTTACCGTCGCAGGCAACGGTCGTGGGCCGGGTCCAGGGACCCGCCTACCCCCATGGGCGGGGACGGCCGCAGGCTGGGAGCGCGAGGTCGATTCATGCGCGTGTGGACTCTTCCCGCGGGGGCGTTGCTGGTTTTGGCCTTGCAGGGCTGCTCCACGCCCACCGCCGGCAGTACCGACCATTACAACCGAGGGGTGCAGTTGTTCCTTTCCGACCCGGACGCGGCGGAGAAGGAATTCAGGGCCGCGATCAAGGATAATCCCAACAACGAGTTCGCCCACAATCAACTGGGACGGTTGTACTTCACGCGCAAGCGCTATTCCGAGGCGGTCACCTGCTTCCAGCACGCCGTGCGCATCCAGCCCAACAATCTCGATTTCCTGGAGAACCTGGCGCGCGCGGCGGTGATGTCGGGCGATCCGGCGCTGGCGGAGGGCAGTTACAAGCGCGCCATGCAGCTGGCGCCCAAGGTCGCCGCTTATCCCTATAACCTGGGACTCCTGGCCGAGCGCGCCGGCCGCACCGAAGAAGCCGCCGTCTACTATCGCAAAGCCATCGAGGCCGATCCCTTCTTCACCCAGGCGCGCTCGCGGCTTCTCAAACTGAACCCGAACCAGATTCTTCCCTGACCCGCGCCATGTTCTTCGCCAACCCCATCGCGCTTTACGGACTCTTGGCTTTGGCCGTTCCCATTCTCCTGCACCTGGAGCGGCGTCGCATCACGCGCCGCTTGCCCTTCGCCTTCGTGGACTTTCTCCTGGACGCGCAAAAGCACCGCTTCTGGTCGCTGAAGGTGCAGCAATTGCTTCTCCTCTTTCTGCGCCTGCTGGTGATCGCACTGGTGGTGCTGGCGCTGGCGCAACTCAACGTCAGAGTGGGCGCGGCAGGACGCTGGTGGGACCTCTTGGGCGGGGCTCCCCGCTCGGGCGTGGTGCTCCTGGTGGATGTATCCCCCAGCATGAGCGCGCGCGAGGGGGGGCGCAGCCGCCTGGACGCCGCCCGGCAACTGGCCGAGAGCGTGCTCTCGACCATCGACAGCCAGAGCGACATCCTGCTCCTGCCGTTCGCGGACGGGATCGTGGGAGACCTGCCGCTCTTCACGCGCAGCCGCGAGCGGGCGCGCGAGGGCCTGGCGCAACTGGCGGTGGCCGGACGCGACACGCACCTACTGGAATCGGCGGAGGCGGCGGCGCGGCGGCTGGAGGAATATGCCGCGGGCACGGTGTTCATCCTCTCGGATTTCGCCCCGCGTCCCACCGAGGCGTTGGCGCGCGGCGCCGCCGCCCTCCTGGAGCGCCATCCCTCCGTCGCCTTCCTGCTTGTGCCGGTTCCCTTGGGCAAGGGCAATCTGGCCGTCGGCGACGTGGACCTCTCCCGGCTTCCGCTGCTTGCCGGAGAGACCGGCGAAGCAGGCATCACGCTGGCCAATTTCGGCTCGCTGGACGCTCCCGGGTTGGTCGAGCGCTGGAGCGTCGCCGGCGTGCCCTCCGCCAGCCAGGAGACGCGCTTCCGCCCCAACCCCGCGGCGCGCGGCGGCATCGTACGGCATCGCTTCATGCTCGCCTCTCCCCGCGCCGCCTCCGCTTCCGAAATCTCCGCCCACTTCCAGTTGAGCGTGGAAGAGGGTTTTGACTATCCCGACGCCATCGCCGCCGACAACGAGGCATCGGTGGTCGTACCCATTCTGCCGCGCCCGCGGGTCTTGGTCGTCGCCGACAATCCCGAGGGGCTGGCGGCCCGCGCGTACCGCGCGCTGCTTTCCGGCGAGGAGTCGGCGCCCATCGCCGCCGAAAGCGAGTTCATCGCGCCCGCCACGCTGGCCGATGCGCTCACGACCCCACGAGACATCCTGATTCTTCTGGAAGAGACACCGGGGGCCTGGAACGCGGACGCGGTCGCGCGCGCGCAGGAGCATCTTCGCCAGGGACGCGGTCTGCTGTACTACCCCGCGTCGAGCGGCGCCGGCCGCTTTCTTTCAGCTCTGGGCGTGGAAGCCGGCGCCTCCGTGACCCACGCCTCTTTGGAAACCGCACCGCCGGACGATCCCTTCACGGAGGAGCTGGCCGAGATTTCGCCCGAACTGTGGGGACGCGTCGACGTGCGCGCGGCCCGCGCCCTTTCCGGCCTGGATCGGGCTTGGCTGCGCGCAGCCGACGGCCACGCGGTCCTGGCCGGAGTCAAGCGCGCGCTGGGCGGACAGATCGTCGTCGTCTCCGTGGGCCTGTCGCTGGAGGATTCCACGCTGGCGGTTTCGCCCGCCTTCGTGATCGGCAACCAGGTCGCCTTCAAGTATCTCCTGGACCCGGACGTACAACGGGCGCCGCGCATCGAGCGCATGGCCGTGACCGCCGAATCGGACGTCTCGCCACCCGATCCGGCGCTTCTGGAAAACCTGTCGGCGCGCGGCTTCGGCCTGCTCTCCGCCACCCCCGACACCCTCTCCGCCGCGCCCTTCGATACCGGCCGCTATCGCAGCCTGACCGGACTGCTCCTGTGGTTGGCGCTGGTCGTGGCAGGCTTGGAGACCTGGCTGGCCAATCGGGTGTGAGGCCCTTCAGCCGATCCGAATACGAGTAGGAGTACGAGCAAGAGTAAGATTACGATTAAGAGCAAGAGTAAGAGCAAGATTAAGATTAAGATTAAGATTAAGATTAAGAATCGCAATCGGTAGATTTCAACTCCATGTACACGATTCTTCTCGGCGGCGGAAGCGGATCGGGGAAGACGCTCTGGGCGCGGGAGTTGTCGGAGCGTGTGTCCGGCCTTGTTGTGCTGGGCATGGACCGCTACTATCGCGATCTCTCGCACCTGCCGGAGCCGGAGCGAAGCGGCCGCAATTTCGACGCGCCGGAGAGCTTCGATCTTCCGCTGTTGTGCGAGCAGATGACCGCGTTGCGCGGGGGAGAATCGGTGGATCTGCCCGTGTACGACTACCGCCGGCACGTGCGCGCGAAAGAGACCGAGCGGCTTGCGCCGCCGCCGTTTCTGCTCATCGAGGGCATCCTGGCGCTTGCCGTACCCGAGTTGCGCGAACGGGCGGACCTCCTGCTCTTCATAGAGGTCCCACCCGAGGTCGCCTATCAGCGGCGGCTGGAGCGCGACGTCGCCGAGCGAGGCCGCACCCCCGACTCGGTCGCCCGGCAGTACGAAGCGAGCGTGCGCCCCATGCACGAGCGGCACGTCTGGCCCTCCGCCTCCCACGCCCACCTCTTGATCACCGGCGGCGGCCGCAATCGCGTCGCGCTCGACCTCATCGCCGCCGCGCTCCTGTCGCAACAATACGCCCAAAACACGGAGCTGACCATGACACGAGAAATCGTCCATACCGACCACGCCCCGCAACCCATCGGACCTTACAGCCAGGCGGTCGTGGCGGGAGGACTTGTCTTCACCGCCGGCCAGATCGCCCTGCATCCGGCGACGGGACAACTGTGCAACGCCGATTTCAAGGAAGAAGCGCGTCGCGTGCTGGACAATCTCAAGGCGGTGCTTGAGGCTGCCGGCAGCAGCCTGGATGCGGCGGTGAAGGTGACGATCTATCTCGCCGACATGAATCGCTTCGGCGAGTTGAACGAGATTTACGCCGAGTATTTCGGCAAGGCCCGGCCCGCGCGCTCGACCGTTCAGGCGGCGCGCCTGCCCAGGGACGTGGCGGTCGAAATCGACGTCATCGCCGCGGTATGATTTGGACTGCGGCAGTTTGCCGCCGCGCATGGGTCTCACAGGTCCTTTTCGACATCGCGGCAGCAAGCTGCCGCACTCCACATACTAGCGGAATTCGGCGTAGTCCGGTTTGGCCACGCCGTACTGGCGCGAGACCCGGTCCAGCTCGGACAAGAGCACCGGGTCTCGCCCCTGCCGGCAGATGCGCTCGATCACTTCGTACATGGCATAGTAGCCGTACTGCCGCTCGATCTCGGGTCCGCCGTTGTCTTGGCCTGGATAGTCGCGCGTGAAAACCGCGTGCCGCCGCACGTCGGTAAACTGCCCGCTGATGCCCAGCGTCACGCCCTTCTCGCTCCCCATGCGCCCCACGAGCACGAGGTCGCCGTTGCGATACAGGTCGGGCAGGCGGCCCGGATACACGCGCTCGCCCACCTCGCCCGAGAAGCGATAGTCCACGTTGATCATCAAGGGATCGGCGATGCGGTCGAAGAGTTTTCGCACCTCGTAAGCGACCTGGACCGTCTCCGGGGCGAAGAAGCTGCGGCCCTTGTTGCGCATGGTCAGAAGGTCCAAGAGATACTCGTTGACGCGCCCGCCCACGCCCAAGGCGAAGATGCTGGAGTTGACCTTGATGTTCTCGGTCATGTCGTTGATGATCTTGCTGCTGTCCAGAACGCCGCGATTGGCGCGGCCATCGGAGAAGAGCAGCACGATGAAGGGATGGTTGTAGCCGCCGCCGATCTGCGAGATGGGGACGAGGGCGGAGTAGATGTTGGTCAGGCCCTCGGCGCGGAAGCGGGAGAGGAGCGCGATGGCGGCCTCCTTGGCGGCGGGGGTCGCCGGCGCCAGGCCATCGACAAACCTGGTGTCCTTGGTCTCGAAACCCACCAGGTTGAAGCGATCCTCGGGACGCAGCCGCGCGATGCAGGTATTTACCCCCTTGGTCAGTTCCCGAAAAGTCAACGGACCAATGCTGCGGGAGGCGTCCAAACAGAAGACCACGTCCTTGCGCAGGACGGGCAGGGCCAGCGCCCTCTGGTTGGGGACGATGGTAATACGGAAGAAGCCCTCGCCGCGGGGATTGTGGTAAGTCTCCAGTTTGAAATCGAGGAAGGCCTCGATATTCTCGTAGTTGCGGCGGTCCAAGGCGGCCAGTTCGGCGGGGGCAAGACTGGGGCGCTGTTCGCGCGGGGGCCGCAGGCGCGGCGGCTCAAGTTTGACGGCGTCCTGGCGGGTCGGGCCGCCCCTGGGCGCGCCCACGGCGGAGAGGTCGGCGGAGGGCAGGGCGCTCTTGGCGACGGGCGGGGGCGGCGCGCCGCCCGCCGGCGCCTGCACGACGCGAGGGCCGGTCTTGTCGACCGGCGTGGCGCGATCGGCCGGTGCGCTGGACGATTCCCCCGCCAGCCAGTCCCGCAGCCGCTCCTCGGCCCGGCCTTCCACGGTCATCACCGGCAGGGGCGCCTCCGGCGCCTCGACCGCCGCCGGCGTCGGTTGCGCGTCGCGCGCCGGTCCGGGCAGGTTGGGCGTGGGCGCCGCGTCCGGCCGGGCCGCGCCCACCCGGGGCCGCGGCAACGTGTCGCGGTCCCGCGGGACCTGCGACGGGTCCGGCATGACCTCCCGCTTGATCGCCCGCATCCCCAGCTCCGGCGGCAGACTGTCTACCAAGTCGAACTGGAACAACTCCAGATTCTCCGGCGACGGCCCGAGATCGATCCGGATCCGCCCGCTGTACACCATGAATCCAAAGTGGATCAGGAGCGAAGCCACCAGCGCCCAATAGACCAGTTTGCGCTCTTTCATCCCACTCTTCCCGTGCGCACGCCACTCCCACCCATCAGGACGAACCGGCCGGCGCCAGTCTCTTCTGCGCCTCTTTCGCCCAACCGGACTTGGGAAACTTCGCCACGACCTCCTGCCAGCGCTCACGGGCCGCCTTGTCCCCGTCTTCTCCAGCGCCTCGCCCAGCCGGTACAGCGCGCGCGGGCGATACTCGTCGGAGTAATCGAACATCGTGACCACGTACAGGAGATCGCGCAGGGCGGTCTTGTCGTCGCCCAGGTGGAGACGGCATTCGGCCGCTTCCACCGCCGCCTGGATGCCCAGGACGATCTGGTCATTCTCGTCGCTGTAGAGATTGATCTCCTTGCTCTGCTCGAAGAAGTCCAGGGCGGTCTTCCATTGCTTTTCGGCGGCGTAGGTGCGGGCGATGTCCAGGCGCGCCTCCGCGGCCTCCATGGTATCCGGATAGGCCTTGACGAAATCCAGGAGCTGCCGGCGGGCGGCGGCCTGATCGCCCAAACGGGCGCTGGCCTGGCCGATGCGCAGGCGCGCCTCCGCCTGGTAGTCGCCCGCCTCCGGGCGCGCCAAGAGCCGCTCCCACAGCGCGCGGCTCTCCTTCCACTGCCCCTTCTGAAACAGGTACTGCGCCGCCCACACGTGAAAGCGCATGTCCACGCGGTCATAGGGCGGGTCGGCCAGCAGCAACCTGGCCAGCTCCGCCGCGCTCTCGTCCAGCTTGCCCTGCTCGGAGAGGCCCAGCGCCAGAAGATACCGCGCCGCCGACGCGATGCCTCCGGTCGCCTGCTCCACACCCCCAAGCGACAAGACCTTGCGCGCGTACTCGACCGCACGAGCGTAGTCGTCATGGTCGCTGTAGCAGAGGGCAATCGAGTAATAAACCTCGGCCGCACGCTCGGGTGCGCAACTGCCGGCGAGAATCTCCTCGCCTGCCGCGACCATCTCGTCGGTTTTGGCCAGCGCCTGATAGGAGAGAAAGAGGCTGTACAACGCGTCGTCCCGGCGCGCGAAGGCCGGATACTTGGCAAGCAAAGTCGTCAGGCGGTCGGCGGCGGCGGCGGGGTCGCCCGCCTGACGGTGCGCTTCGCCCGCCAGCCAGAGGGCGAAGGGGGCGTCGTCGCGGGTGGTAAAGCGGGTGGCATATTCCTCGAAGGCGCGCGCCGCCTCGGCATATTGAGCCTGCGCGTACAGGCACAGAGCGCCGTAATAGGCGGCCGCGGGCGCATCCGCGCTCTCGGGATAACCGCGCGTCACCTGCCGGAACCGCTCCAGCGCTTCGCTGTACTTACCCTGCCGGTACAGCGCACTTCCCCACAAGAGATGCACGGCCGACAGCTCGGGATGTGGACTGCGGCCGCTTGCCTCCCCCGTCCCCCTCTCAATAAGGGGGGGTGGGGGGGATTCCACCAGTTTCCGCGCGCCCTCGATCACGTTCTCGGTGCGGCCGGCCTCGAAATCGCACCACAGGAGCCGCACCTCCGACAAGAAACGCTCGCGCGGATCGGTCGTGCCCGCAATGATGGCCCGGTAGGTGTTGGCCGCGCCGTCGTAGTCCTTCTTGTCAAACTGCGCGCCGGCCAGAAGGCTCATCACCGAGAAGCGCAGCGGACTCCTGGGATGGCGGGTAACGAAGCGTTGGGCGGCGGTCAGCGTCCGGTCCTGATTGTTCTCGGCGCTGGCCGCCCAGACCGCCTGGTAGGCGGCCGTCTCCGCCAGCGCGCTGTTGGGAAATTTCTCGGCCAAGCCGGTGAACGTCGCGCCCGCTTCGGCGAACTGCCCCGTCTCGTAGAGCGCCTCCGCCAGGTTGTACTGGGCCTTCTCCACGAGGTCGGCGTATTCGCCGGCCTGCGGACCCTCGGCGAGTTTGAGAACCTCGCGATAGTGGGGCACGGCCTCGCGCGATTGGTTTTGTTTGCGCAGGCACTCCGCCAGATAGTAGCGCGCCAGCGGGGCGTAGGCGCCCTTGGGGAAGCGCGTGACATAGTCTTTCATCTGCTGCCCGCACTCACTCCACTTGCCGCGCTGGTAGTTGGTCTGGCCCAGGTAGTAGAGCGCCATTTCCAGGGTGGGACCCGCTACCCCACGACGTTGCACCACGGCGTAGAGGGTCGGGGCGGCGTTGGCCAGCTCACCCTTTTTCAAGAGCAGGATGCCGATCTGCGTCTCAGCTTCGGCCAGCTTGTCGGACGCGGGGAAATCGTGGATGTACTGGCGGAAGGCGGCCAGCGCCTCGTCGGTGCGAGCCAGCTCCGACAGGCACACGGCGCGGCGGCGGGCCGCCGCCTCTCGTGAGGCCGACTCGGGAAACTGCGCCAGAAACTTGACGTACTCCTCCAGAGCCTGCGCGTATTGGCGTTGCTCGAACAACCCATCGGCGAAGTCCAGTTGCTTCTTCTCCGCCGTCAGGATGATGGCGGGACGAACGGGTTCCACGCCCCCCGGCTGCGCCGGCAACAGTGCGCACAGCCCCATTGAAAGGCCTGCTGCGACTCCCCACCTCACGGCCTCGGCTCCTCCCTCTTGAGTACGGGAATCTTGTAGTAGCGCACGCCCGCCGACCGGCAGGCGTCGACCACGCTCACGAACGCGCCATGAGCGCTGTCCTTGTCGGCGCGGACGATCACGGAGGGCCGCTCGGAGGCGGCGGCCAGCTCCTTCACCAACGCTTCCACCTCGGCGACGGTGCGCTCGCGGCCGCCTACCCAGATGCTGTTGTCGGCCTTGATGTTGATGATGATCTCGCCCGGCGCGCGCTGCGGCAGATCCGTCTTGCTCGCCGACGGCAGCGTCAGGTCGATCTCCGCCTCGATCTCGCCCAATAGCGACGTGGTGACGAAAAAGATCACCAAGAGAAAGATGATGTCGATCATGGGCGCGATCTGCAGAACCGGCTCTTCGTCCGGGCGCAGCTTGACGAACTTCATCGCGCCTTCTCCTGGTAGGACGCGACGGCGCGCACGCGCGACAGCTTGTCGGCCAGCTCTTCGGCCAGCTCCTCAAGGTCGGTGACGATGCGCGCCCCGCGCCCGCGGAAGTAGTAGTACATGGCCATGGTGGGAATGGCGACGATGAGGCCGGCGGCGGTGGTAATGAGAGCCTCGGAGATGCCCGCCGCCAAGTCCCAGGGTTTGACCACGTTGGCCTGCAGGACGATGGTGTTGAAGGTCTTGATCATGCCCATGACGGTACCCAGAAGGCCCAGCATGGGCGCAATGGTGGCGATGTTGGAGAGATAGACCATGCTGTCGGTGAGGCGCTCGGCCTCGCGCTCGCCGGCGACTTGCAGGGCGGCGGCGAGGGTCTTCACATCCTGGCCGGCGCGGGCGATGGCGGTCGCCACGATGCGTCCCGCGGCGGAGTTGGATCGCACCGCCAGCGCGTGCGCCTCGCGGAACTTGCCCTCGCTCATCAATAGCCACGCCTGGCGCACGATCTCGCGCGGCACGGCCCGAGTGCGACGCACGATGATGAAGAGGTAGATGACCAACGCCAACGCCAGGACCGACAGAAAAATGATGGGAACCATCACCGGCCCGCCGGACTTGATGACCGACCAAAGCGTCATGCCCGCCGCGGCGGGCGGGCCGCCGACCAGCTCCACCGTGCCCGTCGCCGCCTCCTGCGCCCATCCAGCACCCGCCCACAAGAAGAACACGCCCGACCACAATCCCGCCAGCCTCCCCTTGCCGTGTTTCACCCCAGCTCTCCTCCCGTCGCGAGATTGGTGCTTGCGCCGAAGCCAAAATTACCGTAAAGCGTTATTGTCTCCAACGCAAGCACGTACACAAAGGTAACTCCAACGGGTTTTAAAAGAGCGGCCCTATCTTTATGGATCGTCAAGGCTTCCGATAGTCGAGAGGGAGACTTGACACGGCCTACGCCCGAGCCGCCGGCGTCCCCCGCGCCGCTGGAGGTGGAGACAAGCGCCGACTGCTTTCTATTCTAAACGAGGATGCGCATGAAAAAGCTTAAGGTAGCCGTGCTATTCGGCGGCCCTTCGACGGAAAGGGTCGTATCTATAGAATCCGGCAAAAATGTCATAAAGAACCTGGACCCGGACCGGTACGACGTGATTCCGGTCGAGATCGACCGCACGGGCCGCTGGTGGATGGGGGAGGTCTGCCCGTCGCTGACGGAAGCCTCGCACATCCACGAGCCGGAGACGCACAGGCCCGCCACGGGCCAAGTCCGCCCGCGGGCCGACCTGGTCCCGCGCGAGTTCAACGGCGAAGCTATCGATGTAGCCATCATCGCCATGCACGGCGCCTACGGCGAGGACGGCCGCCTGCAGGGGTTTCTGGAGATGCTGGGAATTCGCTACACCGGCAGCAACGTGGCCGCCAGCGCGTTGGCCATGTCCAAGCTGCGCAGTAAAGAAGTGTTCGTGGCCCGCGGCATCCCCACCCCGCGCTACCTCCCGCTGCATTGCGCGGACGTGACCCCGAAACGCCTGGACGAGATCGCCGCCGATCTGGGCCTGCCGCTCGTGGTGAAAAGCGACCTCTCCGGCTCCAGCATCGGCGTTTTCATCGTGCACGATCGCCCCGAACTGACCCGGGCGGTCGAGGGATGCTGTGAATTGTCGCCCTGGCTGGTGTTTGAGGAGTATTGCCGGGGCACGGAGTTGACCTGCGCGGTCCTGGCCGAGCCGCACGGGGGAGAGCCGCTGATCCTGCCCCCGACGGAGATCGTGCCGGCGCGCGAATTCTTCGACTACGAGAGCAAGTATCTGTCGGGAGCGACGCAGGAGATCACTCCCGCGCGCCTCAGTGAATCGGATACGAGACGCGCGCAGGCGACGGCGCTGGCGGCGCATCGCGCCCTGGGTTGCCGCGGCATCTCGCGCACCGACATGGTGCTCTGTCCCGACGGCATCCGGGTCCTGGAGGTCAACACCATTCCGGGCATGTCGCCCATGAGTCTCGTGCCACGCGCGGCGGCGGCCGTCGGGATGCCTTTCGGTGAACTGCTGGACCGACTGATCGCCTTGTGAGACGGCGCTTGTATCGGGCACAGATTCCCTTCTTCACTGTTCCGCCCAGAGCTGTCATTTCGACCGATGGGAGAAATCTTGCGTCTCGGACCGGGAGTGCGAGAATCAGGCGGAAAGATTTCTCCCTTCGGTCGAAATGACAGATGGCCGGGTCAAGACGAGGCTGGGCGTTTTGGGATTCCGCTTTTCTACCGGGTATGCTATGGGTTGCACTTTCGTGAGTCTCCAAAGGTTCCTGCCGGAGAAAGTCACGACCGGAAAATACGGCCCTCCTGCACACCAAGACAGCCGGTGCAGGCGAGGAGGGCGCTTTGCTGACTCGACAGGAGGCCGCCGTTATGCCGCAAACCGGTGAAGCGGGATTCACCACGTTGGATGGCGTTGTTCTCATCGCTTACTTCGTCGGGATCACCGCCTTTGGACTTTGGATCGCGCGCCGCATCAAGAGCTCGGGCGGTTACTTCCTGGGCGAGCGCAGGTTGGGCTGGTGGATCATGGTGGGTCAGGCGTTTGGCACCGGTACCCACGCCGAGCAGCCGGTCGCCCAGGTGGGAGCCACCTACAGCCTGGGTTTCGCCACCATCTGGTACCAGTGGAAGAACATGCTGATCACGCCCTTCTACTGGCTCTTGGCGCCCTGGTACCGAAGAAGCGAACGCACCACCATCGGGGAAATCATCGAGGACCGTTACGGGCGGCTGCTGGCGTTCGTGTACACCCTGTTCGCCATCGCCTACTTCGTCTTCAACCAGGGGGCCATGCTGAAGGGCGCGGGCAAGATGATCTCGGTCGCTACCGGACACGCCATCTCGCCCGACGGCGTGGTGGTGGCGATGACGGTCGCTTTTATCCTGTACAGTTTCTTCGGGGGCCTCTTGGCATCCGCCTACACCGACTTCGTGCAGTCGTTCCTGATCATCCTGTTGTCGTTTCTCCTGATTCCCATCGGTTTGTCGGTAGTCGGAGGATTTGCCGGGATGCGCGCCAGCCTGGAGGGCCAGGAGGTGGAGTACTTCCGGCTGTACAGCGACGTGAGCGGGCTGGGCTGGTTCACCATCGCCATGCTGGCCATCAACGGGCTGGTGGGAATTGTAGCGCAGCCGCACGTGCTGACCATGTGCGCGACGGGACGCACGGAGCGGGCGGGGCGCGTGGGCCAGACTTATGGAGCGATGGTCAAGCGTTTTTGTACCATCGGCTGGGCGTTGACCGGGTTGATCGTGGCCGCGCTGCTGATTCAGACCGGCCAAGGCCCGCTGGCCGATCCGGAGGACGCTTTCGGTTACGCCTGCCGGGTGTTGTTGGCGCCGGGATTGACAGGATTGATCGTGGCCTGCGTGTTGGCCGCCAACATGTCCACCTGCTCCAACTTCATGGTCAACACGGGCGCGCTCTTCACCCGCAATCTCTTCCAACGCTACATCAAGGCGGATGCCAGCGACCGCCAGCTGCTCTGGACGGGGCGCGTCTCGGGCCTGACCCTGACGCTGTTGGGCGTGCTTTTCGGCATCTACGTGAAGGAGGTGCTACACGCCTTTCTTTTCACCGAGACCATCGCGGCGCTGATGGGCGTGATGTTCCTAGGCGGGGTGCTGTGGCGGCGGACCAACCGCTGGGGCGCCTGGGCGGCCACGCTGTCGGCCTTCGGCGTTTATTGGGGGCTTAATTACCTAATGAGTTGCAAACCGCTGGACGGCAGCGAAAGCTACACCGCGCTTTGGCCCGCCTGGAAGGACATGTGGGCGTCGCTCTCCGCCGGCAACTTCGGCGCGTTTTGGGACACGGGAACCTGGAAGCTGGTATACAAGTGGCAGCCGGGGCCGTTCGGCGGCGCCATGCTCGTCAGCTTCCCGCTGATGGTGCTGGTCAGTTTGCTCACGCCGCCGGAGGACAAACAACGCATCGACGCCTTCTTCGACAACCAGATGCGTTCCACCGACGAGGAGGCGCTGCCGGAGAGCGGGGAAAAGCCTCTGGCGCGCGATCGCGGCGAAGAGCTGATCCTCCTGGATCTGCCCGGCTGGTTGACCGCCGAGCGCTGGCACAACTTCTGGTTCCGTTATCGCGAGGACCTGGTCGGATTCGTGCTCGCCTGGGCCGCGGTCGGCTTGATGATTCTGACCGCGTGGGGCGTGATGCAGATTGGGAAGTAGCGGGAAGAATGGGACGTATAGGACCTATGGGACCTATGGGACCATTGGGGGTGCGGAGGCGTAGGGTGGATTTTGCCCACCACGAGGGGCGCGTTCTACTTGCGCAGTTCCTTGCGCAGGCTGTCGATCTCGCGTTTGACTTCCGCCGTCCGCGCGTCCAGTGAGCGGAGGTAGAAGAAGAACGCGATAAACGACAGCGTATAGGCTGCGTACAGGAATGGATGGTAGGTCTCCGCCGCCAGGCGTTCGATCAGTTTGCCGAATCCCACCGCTACCACGGCGATGCCGAGAGCGACGACGACCGGATGTTTGAGCCAGTGCATATTTCGTGATTCTCCCCTCTGGACTGCGGCAGCTTGCCGCCGCGCGGCAGCAAGCTGCCGCAGTCCACATTACGCGCCCGCTTCTTCCCACAGCGTCTCCGCCTCCTGCCGCAGCCGCTCCAGCCGGTAGCGCCGCACCAAGAGGCAGACATAGAATAACGTGATCGCAATAAGACAGATGAACAGCGTGTTCCGCATCACCGGCGCCAACCCGCTGCCCTCTCCGCCCGCGATCACCGGCTTGGGATGCTGCGTGTTGAACAGCCGTATCGAGAAGTACACCAGCGGCACGTCCAGAAACCCGAAGATGCCGACCGCCGCCGACAGGACCGCCCGGCGATGGGTATCATGGACGAATGCGCGCAGCAGCATGTATCCCAGATAGATCAACCACAACACGAACGTGGACGTCAGCCTTGCGTCCCAATCCCAGTAGACGCCCCACACCGGCTTGGCCCACAAGGGACCCGTGATCAACACCAGCGTGCAGAAGAAGACTCCCACCTCGGCGTTGGAGACCGCCATCGCGTCCATCCATTCCCGCCGCCGCGCCAGGTAAAGGATACTGAAAATGAACACCATGAAAAACGCGAACAGCGCGACCCATGCGAACGGCACGTGGTAATAAAAAATCCGCTGCACGGTTCCCTGCATTTTCTCGTTGGGAGTGGTAAGGAAAACGCGGCAGAGCGAATAGGCGAGCATGAGCAGAGCCGCCAGGTCCAGGGCGAAGGTGTTGCGGAATCGCGTAGCGCACCCTTTTGAGTACAAAAGGGCGGCGCCCGTGTTGTTGGGGAGCGGCGCACTCATTCTTCGACTACCGGTTCGAACAACCAGAGGGCCGCAGCGATGTAGATTACGTCGCAGGCGATCAAGACGCGAATCCAGCCCTTCATCGACACGAGGCTCTCCTGGCGCACCAGCACGGAGTCCGTGCTCGCCGCCTGCACCGCCATCGCCGTCCCCTCCACCGACGCGATCAGTACGGGGACCGCGACCGGCAGAAGCAGGATGGGCAAGAGCAGATCGCGCAGGCGCGTGTTGCTGGTGATGGCGGCAAACAGCGTCCCCGCCACGGCGTAACCCAATGTGCCCAAAAAGAGCACGGGTGTCAACATGAGGATGGCGCATCCCCACTCGGGCGGATGGAAAAACAGCCCCGCCAGCGGCAATACCAGCGCCTCCACGGCGAACAGCAACGCGAGATTGAACAGCGTCTTGCCCACGAGCACGGCGCTGCGGTCGCCGGGGAGAAGCAGGAGGCCGTCCAGCGAGCGGTCGTCCTTTTCGCTTCCGAAACAGCGGCCGAATCCCAACATGCCCGCAAATGCGACGGCGACCCACACCATGCCCGAAATGAGCGTCTCCGGCCCACCCAGCGTCTCGGTGCGCACCGCGCCGGAACGAGCACGTCCCACCTGCGCGGCGTCAATGCCTCCGCAAAGGCGAAGCGGAAGATGGTCAGCACGAGCGCGGCGAAGACCAGCGTGGTCGCCAGCGCCTCGCGGCTGCGACTCCACGCGCAGGTCCTGAGGAAACGGTCCAGGCCACGCGGAAGTGCCATGGACCCTTCCTCCCTGGCGCGGCGGGCGATTTCGGCCAGCGCCGCGTCCGAGCCGTCCGCGAAGATGGTGATGCGACCGTTTTCCAACAGCGCCAGATGACTGGCCAGCGCGCGCCCCTGATCGGATGGTGTGTGGTCACCAGCAGCGTACGGCCCTGCCGGTGGAGCGCGGTGAAGCGCGCCGCCATGTCGTCCACGCCGGCGGGTCCAGGCCGGTGAAGCGTCTGTCCAATAGGAGCAGGTCGATCGTGGACCAGGCAGCGCGCCAGCGCCAGGCGCTGGAGCATCCCCCGCGAGAAGGCCCGCGCGCGATCGCCGGCGCGATCCGCCAGGCCCACCTGCGACAGGAGTTCGTCCGCGCGCGCGCCCGCCTCTGCGACGCCGTAAAGTTGCGCGTAGAATACGAGATTCTCGCGCGCCGACAGCTCGGGCACGAGCGCGCCCTGATGCGACAGGAAGCCGATGCGCCGTCGCACTTCACCTCCCCCGCCCAGGGGCGGACGGCCGAAGATTTCACACCTTCCGGACGTGGGACGCGCCAGTCCGCCGAGAATGCGCAGGAGCGTGGTCTTGCCCGCGCCGTTGCCGCCGAAGAGCGCGACAAACGAGCCTTGAGGAACTATGAGGTCCAACTCGGAGAGCACGCGCCGGCGCCCGAAGCGTCGCCCCAGTTTGTCGGCGCGTACGGCGGCGTTCACGCCGCCCCCCGCGATGGATCCGACAAAAGCGCCAGCTGACTCGTCAGCCGACGCTTCCGGTCGCGGTAGACGATCTCGGAGACTTCGCGGCGCGCGTGGCGCGCCTCCAGCTCGGCCAGTTCCGCCGACAGGCGCTCCTCCAGCGCCCGGCATTCCGCCGGCGACAGGTTGAGCGCGCCGCCCGGCTCCTCGCGCCGAAACAAGTCCCACACCCCGAAGAGAAAGAGCAGCGCGAGCAGCACGCCCAACAGCACCAGACCGCGGAAGCCCGCCCAGAGGTTGGGGGTATTCTTCACCTCACCTTCATGCCCGCCGCTCTCTGCGCGGGCCGGAAAGCGCCCCCCCTCGAACGCAAACGCCAGCCGGCCGGGCAACTCCGCCGACACGCCGTAGATATGAAGATGGTCCTCCTCCACAATGCCACGATCCTCTGCGGAGGGCGCCAGCACGCGGATGTCGTCGGGCAGCGTCAGGAGGGTCAGGCTGCGCGCCACGAAGGGAAAATCCAATAAGAGCTCGGCCCGACCCGTGTAAGGCTCGCCCTCATAGCTGATCTCAAGGTTGGTGTGGCCCGGCTGCACGGCAAACGAAAGCCCGACCCTGCCCTCGCCCGCCGGCTCCGGCGTCAGGGGCACGGGCACGCCGTCGCGGTTGAGTTCGACCTTCAGCGACGACCGCGCCGTTTCGGGAACCGCCAGCACCCAGGTCGGCCCCTCGGAAAAGTATGTGTACGAGCCGTCGTTGACCAGCGTCGCCGCCAGCATCACGTGCTGGACCGCGTTGTCATGCCCGAACAGCACGCGGAAGTCGTGCGCATGCACGATGAGGGGACTCTGAGTGGCGTCGTAGACGGAGACGCGCAGCGGCTCGGCAAGGGGCGCGCCGGGCATGAGCATACGGTTGTACTTGACGCCCCCGACGATGGCCTGCAGGAGATGCGGTTGATCCAATTCCAGGCTGGGCACGGTGATCGCGCCGGCGACGTTCTCCCGCGAGAGCAGGTACTCGACGTCGCGGCCCATGGTCAACACGTTGAACTGATCGGCGAGGCCGGGCGCCCCGGTCGTCTCGTTCCAGATTTCGACCTCTAAGTCGCGCGCCGCTCCCAGGGCCGGATGGATGAAAGCTATGAGAATCAGAGGCAGCGCGAGGGCGTGTCTCATCGTGGTTTCTCCAGGGAAGCGCCGCAGGCGCCGCAAAAGCGGTTGCCGGCGGGATTGGCGGCGCTGCAGGCGCCGCACACAGCCGGCGGTTTCGCGCCGGCGGGCGTCGGCGCGGCGCCGGCCGCCAGCTGGTCCAGGATGGCCGCCGCCTCCTCCTCCAGGTCGCCGCGGGCCGCCGCGTAATCCGCGTCCGACAGCTTGCCCATGCGATGCTCGAACTCGAGATCGAGAATATTGCGCAGGACCACTTCCTTGCGCTCCAGGAGCGGATCATAGGCCAGGTCCGGCTCCAGCCGCGAGGCATCCGCCCGGCGGCGCACACCCGCATACGGCCAGAGCGTGAATCCCAACGCCAGGGCGATCAGAGGGAGGGTGAGGGCGAACCAGGTCACGGGTTTCTCAGTTCCGAAAGTTCCTCTTCAATGCGCCGGTGCACGACGTCGGCGGTCGAGTGCGGGACGGGGGCGTGGGCGCTCTGCTGTTTCCAGAGGCGCAGGCGCATGACGATGAACGCGCCCGCAACGAGCAGCACCAGCGCGGGCGTGATCCACGCCGCCAGCCCGAAGCCGCCCGCGCTCGGCAGGGCCAGCACGTCCCTGCCGTACTCGCCGACCATGGCGTCCATGATCTCCTGCTTGCTCATGCCGTCAACGAGCATCTTCCTGACCTGGCCACGAATCCGGTTGGCGTGTTCGCAGGTGGGATTGGAATGGAGCACGGTGGCGTTCTCGGCGGGACAGGGATTGATGAGGCTGTCGAGGATGTTCTCATACAGTTGTTGCTGGGCGGGAGGCAGCTTGGCCTCCTGCGCATGGGAAGCAAAGAGCCAGCAGACGCCAAGACAGAGAAGGAGGTGGAAGCGGGGCAAGGTGACTCCGCCAGGCTCCCATCCGGCAGGGCGGCCGGCACGCGCGCGGCGGCGCGGCGGCGGCGGCGTTCACGCGCCGCCTCCGGGTTGGGCACGATCGACACCGCCGCGCCCACCAGCAGCATGATCGCCCCCGCCCACACCCACATCACCAGCGGATTCACGTACACCTGCACCACGAACCTCTCGCCCTCCACGCCCGCGAACACGACGTAGAGGTCTTCCTTCAGCGTGGAGCGGATTTCCACCTCGGTCGAGACGGGCTTCTGGCCCACCAGGTACTGCCGGCGCTCGGGCATGAGCCGGCCGGAGGGTTTGCCGTCTTTCGTCAGCTCCAACAGGAGATACTCATAGTTGTAGTTGGCTTTGGCGGGCAAGGGGGGATACTGCCCCGTGCGCACGTCCACCAGTCTGAGTTCATACCCCTTGACCCGCATCGACTCGCCCAGATCGAGCGCGCCTTTTTCGTCCACGCGGAAGGCCATGCCGGTAAAGCCCATGAATAAGAGGACCATGGCGAAGTGGACGAGATAGCCGCCGTAGCGCCGGTGATTGAGATAGACGAGATTGTAGAGGGCGGTCCAGGCCGGTTCGCGCGCGCTCCTCATGCGGGCGCGCGCGCCCTTGACGAACTCCGCGCCGATGGTCCAGGCCACGAAAAAGCACAACACGAATGCCACCACGGCGTAGAACTGCCGCATTCCCAAGGCAAACAACAGCGCGCCCAAGACGGCTGAAAGCACCACCGGCAGGCTGGAAGTTGCGCAAGAGGTTTCGCGGTTGGTGCGACGCCACGCGAACAGCGGCGCCACCCCCATGAGCAGGAAGATCAGGAGTCCCACCGGCACCATCACTTTGTTGAACCAGGGGGGGCCGACCTGAATCTTGTCGCCGGTGATCGCTTCGGAGATGACGGGGAACATGGTCCCCCAAAAAACCGCGAAACAGGCCACGAGAAAGAGCAGATTATTAAAGAGAAACGAGCTCTCGCGCGAGATCATCGACTCCATGCGCGCCCGGCTCTTCAAGAGGGGCAGTCGCCACAGGAGCAGGCCGAAGGCGAAAGCCGCCGTGGTGAGCAGAAAAATGGTGAAGAGAGGCCCCAGGTTGCTCGTGGCGAACGAATGCACCGAGCTGACCACGCCCGAGCGAGTCAGGAAGGTGCCGAAGATGCAGAGCAGATAGGTCGTGATGACCAGCACCATGTTCCAGACGCGCAGCATGTTCTTGCGTTCCTGGATCATCACCGAGTGGAGATAGGCGGTCGCGGTCAGCCAGGGCATGAGCGAGGCGTTTTCCACCGGGTCCCAGGCCCAATAGCCGCCCCAGCCCAGTTCCTCGTAGGCCCAGTGGCCGCCGAGAATGATGCCGAAGCCGAGAAACATCCAGGAAAAGAGCGTCCAACGGCGGCTGGCGCGCGTCCATTCGGTTCCCAGACGGCCCGTGATCAGCGCGGCGACGGCGAACGCGAAGGGAACCACGAACATCACGTAGCCGAGGTAGAGAATGGGCGGATGAATGACCATGTAGGGATTCTGGAGTTGCGGGTTGAGGCCGTTGCCGTCCGGCGGAGTGAAGGCGTGGATGGGGCGGCCGTCCGCGCCCAGCACGTGATAGGCGTCGAAGGCGTTGGCGGAGAAGAGATTGAGCGTAAGAAAGAAGAGCGTGGTTCCCGAAAGGACGGCGATGACATAGGGCATGAGAGGGCGGTTGCGTCCGCGATTCTGCCACAAGACCAGCCCGGTGAAGATGGTGAGGAGCCAAGTCCAGAGCAGCAGGGAGCCGTCCTGACCCGCCCACAGCGCGCTGGCCTTGTAGAAGGCGGGAAGGGCGTGGTTGCTGATGCTCCAGACGTAGCTGTTGGAGAAGTCGCTGGTGAGAAGCAGCACTTCCAGGCAGGCGACCGCCAGGGTGACGAAGAGGAGGGCGCAGAGCATGGCGCGCGCGCCGCTCTCCGCCAGTCTCCGCTTGCCGAAAACTCCTCCCGCCGCGCTCGCAAAAAGCGCATAAAGCGTGAATGCAAAGGCGCATAAAAGGGAAATCTGTCCCAGGTCATTCATGGTTCTTAATCTTGTTCTTAATCTTAATCTTGCTCTCGCTCTTGATTTTAGTCTCAATGAACGGTGAGGTGGGCATCTCTACCAGGCAGACAGGTAGGAATGCCTGTCCCACTCCGCTCGTGTCTCCCAGTCTCACCCATCAATCGGACTGGGCCGGGGCCGTGCCGTCGCCCCTGGCGTACTCTGCTTCGTACTTGGAGGCGCACTTGGCCTGGATGTGGTCGGCCTCGAAGACGGGATCGCGGTAGAAACCCGCCACTACCGCCTCCACGCCGGCGTTGAACATGTCGGGGACGGGATCGCTGCCCACGTATTCGACCGGCAGGACCTTGCCGTTGCGCTCCAGGGAGAACTTGAGCTTGCCGTCTTCGCGCGCGATCGAATTCTCGGACACCACGCCCGCGACTTTCATTTTCTGCCCCGCCAGGCGGTCCAGCTTGGCGTACATCTCGTCCACGGTGACGTAATAGGACTTGGCGCTCTGAAAGCCTCCGACCGCGAGATAGCCCACGCCTCCCACGAGCAAGAGGATGGTGACGACGAATTTGGGAGCCATGACCGGCGTTACTCCGTCTTATTGTAGGGTGCGCACCGCGCAGCGACCTCTTATCGTCGGCCGCGCACCGCGAACCGAAGGTACCTCGTGGCTTGCCACGAAGCCGGCGTTAAATTAACTTAAGCACCGGGGCAATGCAAGCCGAATTGACGCGCGTCAAGGGCGAAACGACGACGGCCAAGGGTATGATTAAGACTCGGACTCAAAATGCGCCAGCGTCGCGCCGAAGAACGAGAACCGGCGCCTTGGCGCCTCTCGCCAGTACTGTCATTTCGACCGAAGGGAGAAATCTCGCCCCTCGGGCGGCGGAGTGCGGCGGGGGAAAGGTTTCTCCCTTCGGTCGAAATGACAGGTTGGTTCGCTCGAAATGACAGGTTGGTTCGGTCGAAATGACCGACAACGTGCTTGGCGGTACCGCGGGATAGGTCGGCGTGTTAGGATCCACGCGGCGGGCTGCGGTCGACGGGAATCGGCGTCACGCGCGCAATCGCATGGAGGATGGTCATGACCAAGCGGATGCTAGGGGTGGTGTTGTTGGCCTGGCTCTTCGGACTGGCGGGCTCGCCCACGAGTGAGGCGGGGCGCTTTCGTCGTCTTTCCTACGCGCCCGAGAGACAGTACTTGGAGGGAGCGATCGTCGGCGAAGATCGCGTCAGCTATTATATCGTGGGGATGGACGGCCAAGAGAAATGCTATGACAAGCGGAGCATCGAGGTCCTGTCGCAGAATGCGGAAGAGGACGCCGCCATCCTGGCGCGGTTTGGATACGGGCTGGAGGCGCTGAAGACTTACGAGCGGGCGCTGGCGGCGGCCACGAGCGAGGCGCACCGGGCCGCCCTCAACGAGAAGATCATCGCCCTGGCGCCGATGCTCAAGGAGACCGCGGTGCTGGAAATGCTGGCCGCCCGGTACCCGGAGAGCGGCGTGGTTCGATACTGGCTGGGACGCGCGCTGATGTCGGAGAGGCGCTACCCGGAGGCCTCGCGGCGGATGCAGGAGGCGGCGGAACTGGAGCCGCGGGCGCTGGAATATCGCGTGGGGCTGGCGGAGGCGCGGCTGTGGATGGCGCACGAGGCGCTGCTGTCGCAGCGTCCCGACGAGGCGCGGGCCATCCTCTCCGAGATTCCCTATTCCGCGCGGGTCGACGAAGCCGTGCGTTGGCTGGCGCGCGACGACTTCCGCGCCCGCCTGGACCAGGCCGGTTCCGCCGCGCTGCTGGAGTACGATCCATACCTCTTCATCGGGCGCTATCTCGTGGACAGCCGGCATTTCGTGCTGGCGGGGCCGTATCTGCTGGCCGCGTCGGAGAGGCATCCCCGGGACCCGGTCGTGCACAACTACCTGGCGCACGTCTTCCTGGACCATGGGCGGGTCGCCGACGCGGAAGCGGAAATGGCCTGGGGGGACGGCAATCCGGCCAACCATCCGCCCGACGCGGAGCGGCTGGAGCGGTTGCTGGAGAGCTGGCGGAAGCATGAGTCGCAGCGGGCGGCGCTGGAAGAGCAGCGGCGCGTGGCCTCCCGCCGGCAGGAGGAACAGCGGCGCCAGGTCGAATCGGCTAAACCCGCCGAGCCGCCCAAGGAACCGCCCCTCCAGCCGGGGGAAATCCGCATCACAGGCCCGGATTGAACGGGTGCGCTATCCCCTGTCAAGAGGGGAGCCGTGTGGAGTGCGGCTGCTTGCTGCCGCATCGGCGAGACTACATCAGTCCGGGAGTACAGGCTTCAGCCTGCGATGAGCGCAAACTGAAGTTTGTACCGGTTCAGGAGTACGGCTTCAGCCTGCATGAGCGCAAACTGAAGTTTGTACTCCGGTTCAGGAGTACAGGCTTCAGCCTGCATGAGCGCAAACTGAAGTTTGTACTCCGGGTTCAGGAGTACAGGCTTCAGCCTGCATGAGCGCAACCGAAGTTTGTACTCCGTCGGAAGGCGCATGACAGAGTTCTCCACAAATCTCCCGGAACACCCACTGGCCCAACGGTTGCTGGCGCGCGCCAGGCCAGCGTTCCCGACTATGAAGGATACCAGTCCCGCCTGTTTCGGCTTTTTTCGCGTCCTGAGTTCATCCAGTATTGGGAACAGCACGAAGACGGCCAAGCCGCCCTGGAGGAGTTCTTTTGCGCTGGCGTCCCAAAGCTTGCCCTCACGCAGGCGCTGGTCCGCGACCGGAAATGCTCCCCACGCTCCTGGACGAAACCCGCACGGGCTGGATCAGCGCGCCACCCACCACCGCCAGGCGCTGGCGTCATTGCTGGCGGAGGTCGCCCCGGCAGCGGTCGCGGACCGGCTGCGTCTATCGGCGGCGCGAAGTGGTGCGCATCGCGCTCTTGACATTTTGGGCCGCGCGGACATCGAGAACACGGCACGGCAACTCTCCGAGCTGGCGGATGCCTTGATCGAGGCTGCCGACGCGCACGTGTTCACGCAATTGTGTGGGCGCTTCGGCCCGCCGCAAACGTCCGACGGCCGGCCCGCCGAGTATGCCGTCATCGCCATGGGCAAGCTGGGCGGGCGCGAGCTCAATTTCTCCTCCGACGTGGACCTGATCTTCATTTATCGCGGCGAAGGCAAGACACAACCATCCGGCGGGCTGGGCCGCAGCCTGCCCAACGAGCAGTTCTTCCAGCGGCGCGCCAGCGAGGCCATCGCGCTCCTGTCGCAGCCCACGGAGGAGGGGCTGATCTACCGGGTCGACGTGCGGTTGCGTCCGGACGGGCGGGTGGGACAGTTGGCACGGTCGCTGGAGGCGGTGGCGTTGTACTACGAGTCCTTCGCGGCGGGCTGGGAGCGGCAGGCGCTCCTGCGCGCGCGGCCGGTGGCCGGCGACGCGGCGCTGGGCCGCGCCTTCATGGAGACCATCCGGCCGCACGCCTTCCGCAAGTACGTGGACATGGTCGAGGTCAACGATACGCTTTTTGCAGTCGAGTCCCTGCGGCGCGCCGCGCGCCGGCAGTTCAGCGATCCCGAGACCCTGGCCCGCCATCTCAAGCAACGTCCCGGCGGCATCCGCGACATCGAGTTCCTGGTGCAACTGGTGCAGATGCTGTACGGCGGACAATATCCCGAAATCCGCGTCGAGGGCACGCCCGCCGCCCTGCGGCGCATCCACCAAAGCGGGCTTCTGTCCGCCGCCGACTTCGACAACCTCCTGGGCGCGTACCTGCTCCTGCGGCGCGTCGAGCATCGCCTGCAGATGGCCGAAGACCGACAGGTCTACAGCCTGCCCGCCGATCACGACGAGCTGGCGCGACTGGCCTGGCGCCTCGGCTTCTCCTCCGGGAACGAATTGACGCAACAACTGGATGCGCGTTGCCAGGCGGTCGCCGGCATGCTCGCGGAAATCTTCGGGCGCTATTTCGTGCAGGAGGACGTGGGACTTTTTCTCTCCGGCGATCGGAACGACCCGGTGGGCCGGGCGCGTTTCACGGAGCTGGGCTTCTCCAACCCTGGGCGCGCGCTGGAGATATGCGGTGACCTGGCGCGCGACGACGAGCAGCCCTACCTGGCCGCCAAGTTGCATCGCCTGGCCGCCCGCCTTCTGCCCAAGCTCTTGGACTACCTGCGCGAGGAGCCTGATCCCGATTCGGGTCTCCTGCACTTCTGCCGCATGGCCATGGCCGCGCCCAGTCGGGCGGGATTCCTGGAGGCGCTCCTGGGAAGTCCCGGCAGCCTCCGCCTGCTGGCCACCATCGCTTCCGCCAGTCCGTTTCTCTCCGAGCTCTTGGAGCGCTTTCCCGGAGCGTTGGACCTCCTCCAGCATCCGCAATGGTTCAGCCAGGAACCGACGCTGGCTGAGCTCTCGCGGCGATTTGAGAGCGGCGGAGGCGAGCCGCGTCAGGCCGCCGAAACCCACGCCGGCCTCCTGGCCCTCTTCGGCGCCCGGTACCTTCTGGGCCTGGATTCCGCCGCCACCACCCAGGAGCGCCTCTCCGATCTGGCGCAGATCATCGTGCAGCGCGTCTTTCGCACGGTTCTTTTGCGGGAGCATCCGCATCTGTCTCCTGAAAACTGCGGGGTTTCGCTGATCGGGCTGGGCAAGCTGGGCGGGCGCGAGCTCAATTTTGGATCGGACTTGGATCTTCTGTTCGTGTACGGGCCGCAGAGTCCCATGCTGGCGGGAGCGCCGGCGGAGACGGGCGAGCCGGTGCAACGTTTCTGCGGCGAGGTGTTACGGGAGTTCTCCAGTTCGGGATGGAGCGGGAGCCGGTATGAAGTCGATGCGCGATTGCGGCCGTTCGGTTCGCAGTCGCCGCTGGCGGTGTCGCTGCCGGCGGCGCAGCGCTACTACTGCGAGCCGGCGACGGAGGCGAATCCGGCGGGGCAGGCGGGAACCTGGGAGCGCCTGGCGCTGCTGCGCGCGCGGCCGGTAGCGGGCGATCCCCAGGTCGCCGCCGCCTTCATGTCCATCGCGCGGGGTTTCGCCCTGGGCGGCGGCCTGTCGCCAAGCCAATTGGATGAGGTCGAGGCCATGCGCGCGCGCATCGAGCGCGAAAAGGGCCGCGCCCAACTCAAAGCCGGGCGCGGCGGCATCCTGGACGTTGAGTTCCTCGCCCAGGTCGCCCAACTCGTCTTCGGCCGGCAATATTCGGACGTGTTGTCCACGCAAACCCACGCCACGCTGCGCGCGCTCCTCCACCACCGCCTCTTGTGCGAGCCGGAGTATGGGGAGCTTGTAACCTCGTTCTACTTTCTGCGCGACGTGGAGAACAGTCTGCGGATCGTGGGCAACGTCTCGGTCGACGCCCTGCCGGTGGACAGTGAGGCGCTGGCGGCGTTGGCGCGGCGGGTCGTGCGCATCCGTCATGCCCGCATGGGTAGTGATGAAGCCGAGCCGGAAGACTTCTTCCTCCGCCTTGGCCAGCACCAGGAGCGCGTGCGCCGGAACTATCAGAGCATCCTGGCCCGCTGGCGCTCCCAGGTGGGACGGTCGCCTGTTTCCGCCCAGAATCCCGCCTGAGGTCCGCGATGCGCCTTGGGGAACCGGCGCGCGCTCTCAAAAACAGGCCCTGGCAGGCTTGCGAGGGAAAGAAAAACCGAGTCCTCGAGTAGCCGGTACTCCGGCGTATCGAGAGGACGGCCTTGATGCGGCCAACTTGCCTTCGGAGCGGCCTCGGATTTCTTGTCCTTTTCGGGTGAGTCGAAGCCTCGTGAGGGACTGTCCCCTGGGTGCGTCCGAGGCGGGGCGCTCGCGTCAACGCCGTCCTCTCGATACGCGGCGCGAAGTTGCCTCTCGCACTACCAGCGGGCGATTCTGCGCGCCGCTACTCGAGGACTCGGTTTTTTTCTCTCTCAAGGGACAGGCGCCCATTGCCCACGATGGATTCCCGCTTCTATCGCCAGACCCGCGCGGGCCATGGGTGACTGTCCCGCCGGCCTAATACGCCTTGGCGAAGACCACGCGGCGGGAGGAAGGCTCGCCCGTCACCATGCACTTGCCGGGACTCGCCTCTACGTCGTGCTCCAGCACGCGAATGGTCGCCTTGGTCTCCTCTTGAATCTTGGCCTCGACCACGGAGCTGCCGTTCCAGTGGGCATAATAGAAGCCCGGCCGCTCGTCGATCAGGCGCTTGAAGTCCTCGTAGTCGTCGACTTGGTACGTATGCGCATTCCTGAAGGCCAAAGCGCGGTCGTAGAGGTTCTTCTGCACGGCCATCAGCAATTCGGCCAGGCGGTCCGCCAGGCCCTCTCGGGGCAGGCTGGTTTTCTCGCCGGTGTCGCGGCGGACGACCATAGCGGTGTGGTTGTCGATGTCGCGCGGGCCCACTTCGACGCGCAGGGGGATGCCGGAGCGTTCCCAATCGACGAAGCGCCAGCCGGGCGAGGCGCTCTCGCGTGCGTCCATATCCACCCGCAGGGTCTGCGACAATTCTTTGCGCAGGGCCTCGGCGGCGGTTCCCACCTTCTCCGGCTGCTTGGCAAAGACGGGGATCACGCGCACCTCGATGGGCGCCAGCTTGGGCGGCAGGACCAGACCCTTGTCGTCGCTGTGGGCCATGATGAGCGCGCCGATGAGGCGGGTCGAGACGCCCCAACTGGTCGCCCAGACAAACTCGCGCCCGCCCTTCTCGTTGAGAAACGTGACGTTGAAGGCGCGCGCGAAGTTCTGCCCCAGTTCGTGGCTGGTACCCGCCTGCAGCGCCTTGCCATCCTGCATCATGGCCTCGATGCAGTGAGTACGGATGGCGCCGGCGAACTTCTGGGCCGCCGTCTTCTCGCCGTAAAGCACCGGCAGGGCCATCCACTCCTCGGCGAAGCGGCGATAGACATGAAGCATCCGCATGGCTTCCTGGCGCGCATCCTCTTCTGTGGCGTGGGCGGTGTGGCCCTCCTGCCAGAGGAACTCGGTGGTCCGCAAAAACAGCCGCGTGCGCATCTCCCAGCGCACGATGTTGCACCACTGGTTGATGAGCAGCGGCAGGTCGCGGTAGGACTGAATCCAGTTGCGATAGCTGTCCCAGATGATGGTCTCAGAAGTGGGACGCACGAAGAGGGGCTCGTCCAGTTTTTTGCCGCCGCCGTGGGTGACCACGGCGCACTCGGGGGCGAAGCCCTCGACGTGTTCGGCTTCCTTCTTCAGGAACGACTCGGGAATGAAGAGGGGAAAGTAGGCGTTGCGGTGGCCGGTTTCTTTGAACATGTCGTCCAGCGCGCGTTGCATGCGCTCCCAGATGGCGTAGCCGTTGGGGCGGATGACCATGCAGCCCTTGACCGGCGCGTAGTCGGCCAACTGGGCGGCGGCGATGACGTCGGTATACCAGCGGGAATAGTCTTCCGCGCGCGTGGCGATGGTGATCTCCATCTCTCTCCCTCGGGAAAAACAATGGAGGGTACTTTGCGAGAAAGGACCGGCGCTGTCAACGGGGGAGTGGACGAGGAGAATACGCCGCAGACTCGATGTACCTTCATGTGGCGTCCGGACCGGCGCCTCCCTTATCCGGGCGGAAAATTCGACGGCTGCGGATCACGTTCGTAACAGTCACGTGCTCTTCTGACACAACCCGATAGATGACTCGGTAGTTGAAAACGAACAACTCCCGAAGCGCTTCGTCGGCTGCCTCCGGAACGATCCTCCCCATCCTTGGGAATTGCTCGAGGGGTTCGGTTGACCGAAGGAGAGCATCCACTACGGCGCCGGCGGATGCCTCGGAACTCTCGGAAATGTAATCTCCGATGGATTCGACCGCCTTCAGCGCTGCCTCCGACTAGATTACTTGGGTAGCCATCGCGCAAGGCGCTGCCTGGCCTCTTCCTGCGTGTAGGTGCGCTCTGTCTCAGCTGAGATTCGACCCTCTTCGATCTTCTCGAGTACGTAAAGATGGTACTTGATGTCCTCCAACGTAACGTCATCCGGAAGGTTGCGGATCATCTCGACGACCTGTTCCTTAATCGCACTCACAGCGCTGCCCTCCTCTGCGGTCCTGCCTGGTCTCGCCGACCGCATATCAAGTATGCCTCTCGCCGACATCATCGTCAAGCCGCACCATCCCCGCGCGATTTGCGCTTGACTTTCAGCGGCGCTCTTAGTAAGATACTTGCATCGTGGTGATTTGAGCCGACCGGCTTGCCGCCACGTTAAAGAAGGCGCTAAAAGGTCGGACGCAAGGGGAGTCCCAAAGTCCGGCCTCACACCCACGGGGTGCGAGGCCGGTTGCATGTCGGGGCTCTCCGCGCGCCTCCCTGGGCGCCCAAGACCAAGGAGGCCGAACATGACGCGCAGAATTCTCCTCTCCAATCTGATCACCCAGCCCGACCCCAACCGCAGCTTCACCCGCCTGGAACAATGGCTCCAGCCATGGTGCATTACCCCCCTTCTGGAGCACGCGCACACCATTATGACCCAAGAACGCTACTTCTGGTGCAGGCTGGAAAAGGCGCGTGTGAGCCTGGCCTACGCGGGCGACTGCGAGCTCTGCCTGGGCGCGTTGGTCACGCTGTGGACGCAAGGCGAATTTCTCCAGCCGTGCCCGAAGTGCGGCGGTGCGGCCTACGTGGTCGGCGTGGGCGGCAGCCCACTTTCCGGCAACAATTCGTGGGGCGGACTCTGCCCGAGGTGCGACGCCGCCGTCTCCGGATCCGCCAAGCCATTTGCGCCGCTGTTCCAGCGCGCGTGGAATGTGGGAGTCCGACATCCCAATCCCGTGATGATCGAAAAGGGCGAGCGGGCGCGCTTCTCTTGGAAGCACGGCCTGGTCGGCAAGAGCACCCCCGACCGGATTCTCGGCTATCGCCATCCCTACCTGCCGCTGCCGGTGATCCTCTGCGAGCTGCTCGAATCGGACCCGCGCCATGCCGAGAGGCTGGAACAACTGCACCAGTTCCTGGAGGCCGAAAGTGGGACCGCCGGTGCGTCGTAAAACCGGCGGTTGGCGCTTCACAATCGCGTCCGGTTCATGCACAATGCGGCCTGATTACGAAAGGAGCAAGCAGCATGACGACCGCGACTGCCGACCAGCCTTACGCGCGCCTGGGCGTGCGCACCTTCATCAACGCCGCGGGGCCTGACACCATCTGGGGCGGGGCGCTTATGCGGCCAGAAGTGCTGGAGGCGATGACGGAAGCCAGCCGGCAGTCGGTGTTGATCCCCGAGCTGCACGAGGCGGCGGGGCGGCGCATCGCCGAACTGGCCGGGGCGGAGGCGGCATTTGTCTCGTCCGGATGCGCCGGCGGGTTGATCCTGTCCGCAGCCGCCTGCCTCACCGGCACGGACGCGGACGCGGTCAGGGCGTTGCCTGACACCGGCGGCCGCCCCAACGTCTTCGTGCTCTCCGCCGCCGACCAGCATCCGTACATCCCGCAGGGCATTCGCATGGTCGGGGGGGAAGTCGTCAAGGCGGGTACCACCGAGCGCGCCACGGCGGAGGATTTTGCGCCCGCCATCAGCCAGCGGACGGCGGCGCTGGTGTTCTTCCTGGGCCGGCAGCCCTTCGAGGACCTCCCGCCGGTCGTGTCTCTGGCCCATGCGCATGGCCTGCCGGTCATCGTGGACGCCGCGGGACAGATGCCGCCGCGTTCGCTTTTTCGGGAGATTCCGGCGACCGGCGCCGACGTGGTCGTGTTCTCAGGCGGCAAGAGCATCCGTGGGCCGCAGGGAACGGGGATCATCGTGGGCAAGAGCGAATTGGTCACTGCAGCGCGCATGAACGGCAGTCCCAATGCCGCCGTGGGCCGTGCCATGAAAGTCGGCAAGGAAGAGATCGTCGGTCTGGTCACGGCGTTGGAACTCTATCTGGCTGAAGACGACGAACGGGAACTGCAGCTGAGGAAATCCCAGTTGTCTGCCATCGCCGCCGGTTTGGACGGACTTCCCGGCATCCGCACGACCTTCGAGTCTCCCCTGCCGAGCTCATACCACCCGCCCCGCACGGAACTCTACGTTCTCCTGGACGAAAACTTCCCCATGACGCTTGGTGAGGTCCGCGCGGCGCTCCGAGCGGGCGAGCCGTCCATCCTCGTGCGCGATTCCCAAACGTGCCTACGCATCCGACCCGATCTCTTCAAAGACGGCGATGCGGAGATCGTGGCCGACCGGTTGAGGGCGATCCTGGCGGGAAGGTAGGAGGCGCATTGGGCTTTCCGAGCCGGGCGGCGGCGGACGGGCGCGCGGCGGCTACAGATTCAGTTTCTTCACCCGCAGACCAAGCTCGTCATTTCGACCGAAGGGAGAAATCACATCCGCGCGTCGCACGATCGACAAACCCGGATCGATTCTCCTTCGGTCGAAATGACAGCGACGCAGGGCTTGCGATGGCCCACCAAGCGGCAATCCACGGCAAGGATCGAAGCCGTAGTTTTGCGGCTGCACCCCACGCGGCGGGTGCAGATTCAGTTTTTCCACCCGCAGACCAGTTTCGTCATTTCGACCGGAAGGAGAATCCGACATCGCGTGTCGCACGATCGACAAACGCCGGATCAGATTTCTCCCTTCGGTCGAAATGACAGCGACGCAGGGCTTGCGATGGCCCACCAAGCGGCAAGTCCACGGGCAAGGGATCAGAAGCCGTAGTTTTTTGCGGCTGCACCCCACGCGGCGGGTGCAGATTCAGTTTTCCACCCGCAGACCACGTCATTTCGACCGAAGGAGAATCCGACATCGCGTGTCGCACGATCGACAAACGCCGGATCAGATTTCTCCCTTCGGTCGAAATGACAGCGACGCAGGGCTTGCGATGGCCCACCAAGCGGCAAGTCCACGGGCAAGGGATCAGAAGCCGTAGTTTTTTGCGGCTGCACCCCACGCGGCGGGAAGGGTTGAATTGTTGCGCCTGCCGGCGTACCATGCATCCGTAATCGTCTCGACGCGAGGATCGCTCGTGGACCCTGTCGCCCGACGCGTCCTGCCCGCCATCCTGCCGTTGCTCGCCGGCATGGTGGTGGGCGCAGCTTCTTCCTCTCTCCCCACCGAACCGGGCGTGGAGGAGATCATCTTCGCCTGCCGTCCGCTGGGCGGAGACCCCCACTGGTACGCCAACTTCGGATACTCCGCCGGCGACGCCGGGCGTAAGTTCTACACCCAGCCGTCCCGGCTCTGCCGGCTCCATCTCTCCACGCACAAGGTCTCCGTCCTCCTGGAAGACCGACAAGGCAGCATCCGCGATCCCCAGGTGCATTACGACGGTCGCAAGATTCTCTTCTCCTACCGCAAGGGCGGGACCGACCACTTCCATCTGTACGAGATCGGCGCCGACGGCGGCAATCTCAGGCAACTGACGGACGGCCCCTTTGACGACATCGAGCCGACCTATCTGCCCGACGGCGGCATCATGTTCGCTTCCAGCCGCTGCCGGCGCTGGGTGAACTGCTGGTTCAGTCAGGTCGCCGTGCTTTATCGCTGCGACGCCGACGGCGGCGGCCTCCATCCCGTCTCGGCCAACATCGAGCACGACAACACCCCCTGGCCGCTGCCGGACGGACGCGTCATCTACCAGCGCTGGGAGTACGTGGACCGCTCGCAGGTCTCCTACCACCATCTCTGGAGCATGAACCCCGATGGGACGGGGCAGATGATCTACTTCGGCAATCAGCGCCCGCGCACGGTAATTCTGGACGCCAAGCCGATTCCCGGCAGTGACAACGAAGTGGTCGCCGTCTTCTCACCGGGCCACGGCAAAAAAGAGCACAACGGGGTCGTCACCATCGTGTCGCCCAAGACCGGCCCGGACACGTGGGAGAGCGCACGCAGCCTTCATCCGGGCGATGACTTCCGCGATCCGTATCCGCTCTCGCCGGACTGCTTTCTCGTAGCGCAGGGACCGCGGCTGGTCGTCATGAATGGGAAAGGCGAATTGCAGGAGATTTATCGCCTGCCGACCGAGGAGGCGCTGGCCGGGATGGAATGCCACGAACCGCGTCCGTTGGCGTCCCGCCCGCGCGAGCGCATCCTGCCCTCGCGGGTCCATCTGGACCAATCAACAGGTCGCAGGATTCTGGCCGACGTGTACAACGGGCGCCGCATGGAGGGCGTGCGGCGCGGGGAGATCAGGAAGCTCCTGGTTCTGGAGACGCTTCCCAAGCCCGTCAACTACAGCGGCGGCATGGAGCCGCTGAGCCTGGGCGGCACGTTCACGCTCGAGCGCGTGCTGGGAACCGTGCCGGTCGAGGCGGACGGCTCCGCCTACATGGAGCTGCCGGCATTGCGCAGCCTGTTTTTCGTCGCCCTGGA
This sequence comes from bacterium, assembly GCA_015075175.1. Taxonomy (GTDB): domain Bacteria; phylum Hinthialibacterota; class Hinthialibacteria; order H5-UNCL2; family H5-UNCL2; genus H5-UNCL2. The sequence goes on along the minus strand of JABTUV010000001.1, from coordinate 753,638 downwards.
TGAGAACAACAACTCGGTCAAACGCATGCAAAGCTTTTTCTCCGTCATGCCGGGCGAGACCGGCAGTTGCGCGGGCTGCCACGAGCAGCGCACGCGCGCGCCCGTCAATCCGGGGCGCGGCGCGCTCCTGGCCCTGCAGCGCCCGCCCAGCCGCATCGAGCCGGTCCCGCACATTCCCGACGTGTTCGACTTCCCGCGCGACATTCAACCCATCCTGGACAGGCACTGCCTCCGCTGCCACGACTACGAGCGGCGTTCGGGCGGGGTCGTCCTGTCGGGCGATCGCGGCCCCATGTACTCGCAGAGCTACGTGGCCTTGACCGTCACACGGCAGTTCGCCGACGGGCGCAACCGCCAGACGGGCAATCTTCCCCCCCGCGCCATCGGCAGCAGCGCCAGCCCGTTGCTCTCCAAGCTGGCCGGAAGCCATCACGACGTGCGGGCGAGTTCGCGCGAGCTGGACATGGTGCGATACTGGATCGAAACCGGCGCGCCCTATCCGGGCACTTACGCGGCACTCGGCTCCGGCATCGTCAGCCTGAACCCGCTGGGCGGATTGAACCGCGCGGACCAGGAGTGGCCCGAGGCCAGGGCGGCCCGCGCCGTCATGGCGCGGCGTTGCGACTCCTGCCACGAAGCCGTCCGCCCGCTGCCGCATTTCATCTCCGACGACCGCCGCGATCTGCCACGGGACTCGGACCGGCGGCCTCTCTCCTACCACCTGGCCTTCAACCTCTCGCGTCCCCACAACTCTCTCCTGCTCCGGGCGCCGCTGGCCAAGAGCGCCGGTGGGTACGGCGCCTGTCTCCTTCCCGCCCGCAAGGGTTCGACCGGCGACGACCGCGCCGTCTTCCAGTCCACCGGCGATCCCGACTACCGCACGCTGCTGGAGTTGTGTCGCGCCGGCCAGCGGGAACTTGAGCGCATCAAGCGTTTCGACATGCCCGGATTCCGCCCTACGCCCGCCTACGTGCGCGAACTGCAGCGATTCGGCGTTCTGCCCCGCGATCTCGCTCCCGACGCCGCGTTTGACGTCTACGCCCTCGATCAGGCCTACTGGCGGTCGCTCTGGTATCGGCCTGCCGGCGCGACGGCGGCGCGGGAGTGAGGCGTGAAGTAAAACGCCTTACGGCTACGAACAACGTTCGTAATCGTACTCGTGCTCTTGCTCGTAATCGATTAAGAGCAAGATTAAGATTAGGATTAAGAGTAAGATAAGATGTCTCGCTGGGTTTTCCTGAGCCTGTTGCTTCTCGCGTGGGGGCGATCCGCCACCGGCGGGGAGCCGCTCTCCCCGCAGGCGCTGGCGGCCGATCACGCGGGCCGGAGGCTTTATATCGCGGAGACGACCGCCCGGCGCGTGGCGGTGTTCGATCTGGAGGCTTGGCGGGTGGTCAAGAGGATCGCGCTTGAGGGCGTCCCGGGCGGGCTGGCCCTGTCCGCGGACGACTCGCGCCTCTATGTCGCCGACGCCGCCCCGCTGGGCTGCGTGTGGGTCGTGGACCCGCGGCGCGGCCGCGTGCTCTCGACGCTGCCGGCCGGCCACACGCCCGGCGCGATGGTCCAGAGCCGCGACGGCGCGACGCTCTTTGTCTGCAACCGCTTCAACCACGACCTCTCCGTGATCGACCTGGCCTCGGGCCGGGAAGTGAAACGCATTGCGGTCTCGCGCGAGCCGGTGGCGGCGGTGCGAGCGCCGCCGAGCGACCTCCTCTTCGTAGCCAATCTTCTTCCCGCCGGTCCGGCCAACGGCGCGTCGTCTGCGGCCGTCGTCTCCGTGATCGACGCCCGCGCCGCCGAGGCCATCGGGGAGATCGCCCTTCCCAACGGCAGTACCTCTGTCCTGGGTATCGCGGCTTCGCCCGACGGCGCCTACATTTACGCGACCCACACGCTGGCGCGCTACCAGCTGCCTACCACGCAGCTGGAGCGCGGCTGGATGAACACCAGCGCCGTCTCCGTCATCCGCGTCGCCGACCGCGCGCTAGTGAACACGGTCCTCCTGGACGAGCCGGACCTGGGCGCCGCCAATCCGTGGGGAGTCGCCTGCAGCGCGGACGGGCGCCGGCTGTACGTGGCGCACGCGGGCACGCACGAGTTGAGCGTGATCGATCGGACGAGGCTGCATGAGAAACTGGACCGGCTGGCGGCGGGCGCCGTGCTCTACAACGCGCCTCCCGAAGAGGGGGGAGGCCCGCTCACGGCCGCGGACGTGCCCGACGATCTCGCGTTCCTCGCCGGCTTGCGTACGCGGGTACCCCTGCCCGGCGTGGGTCCGCGCGAGGTCGTCGCGGTCGGAGACCGCCTTTTCGCCGCGCAGTACTTCAGCGACAGCCTGGCGGTAGTAGACCTGGGAGGCGCGGACGGCGGGCGGACCAGCTCGATTCCCCTGGGTCCCGAACCGACGCTCTCGCCCGCACGCCGCGGCGAGATGCTGTTTCACGACGCGCGGCAGTGCTTTCAACATTGGCAGAGTTGCGCCAGTTGCCATCCGGGAGAGGCGCGCGTGGACGCCCTCAACTGGGACCTCGGCAACGACGGCTTGGGCAATCCCAAAAACACGAAGAGCCTGCTGATGGCGCATCAAACCCCCCCGGCCATGAGCCGCGGGGTGCGCGAGCGGGCGGAGACGGCGGTGCGGGCGGGACTCTTACACATTCAGTTCGCCGTTCCCGAAGAACGCGACGCCTCGGCGATGGACACCTATCTGCGCTCGCTGGCACCCGTCCCCAGCCCGTATCGGATCGACGGCCGGCTCAGTCCCGCCGCCACGCGCGGGCAGGCGCTGTTCGCAGAGGCCGGTTGCGCCCGCTGCCATCCGGGACCGCTTTACACCGACCTTGCGGCCTACGACGTGGGAACCGGCGCCGGAATCGATCAGGGCAAGCCGCTCGATACGCCCACACTGGTCGAAGTCTGGCGCACCGCCCCCTACCTGCACGACGGCCGCGCGGCCACCATCAAGGAGGTGTTAACCACCTTCAACGGCTCGGACAAGCACGGCTCCACCTCCAAGTTGACGGAGCAGGAGGTGGACGACCTGGCTGAGTTTGTTCTTTCTCTGTAACCACACACCGCCCACGGTCGGGCGTCGGTCGGCGTACAGGCTTCAGCCTGCTTTCCACGAGGCAACGCAGCATCCGCCGCGGCGGACGCAACTTCGGGGCGAGCGCAGCACGCTGCGCAACTACGGCGCAGGCGCAGCGCCCCTCGATAGGACCTTCGGCCTACTCGGGGCGAGGCTCGGGGCAAGGCGCTGGGCGACTTGGGCGTCGTGATAACGATAAACCAGAGCCACGAAATCGGCAGGACTTGGAAAGTGGAGCTGAGGGGGATCGAACCCCTGGCCTCTAGAGTGCGATTCTAGCGCTCTCCCAGCTGAGCTACAGCCCCACCGGCGTGTCGTTAGGATTTATAGCCGCCCGCGGCGGGGAAGTCAAGCCTCCCGGCTCCATCATTCCCGCCGTCACTCCTTGCCGGGAACCCCGACCGGCCCCGGCCATTCTTCGCCGCCCGCCTTGAACGCGCCCGCATCGTCGCGCGCGCCCACGTGAAACGTATCCACCGGCGTGATCGCCCCGTCGCGCCGTCCAGCTCGAACACCCGCCAGATGGTTCCCGTCCGGCCGGTCGGAACCTGGAACGTCGCCAACAGGCCCAGATGGTCGAACACCTTCACGACCGCGCCTGACACATGCGACAGCACCACGCTGCCGCCATCGTCGCGGTTGGTGTAATCGTGCACCGAGAAACGATAGACGCCCGCGCTCCGCTGCTTGACCGTAACCGTCTCCGGTCCAAAACCATCCGCGTCGTCCAAGTCCAAGCGACAGAACGGCGCCTCCAGGATGCTGCCGCGATTATTGTAGTACACGTGAAAGCGTCCGCCGCCCGAGGGGCCGGTCGCGTGCAGGTCCAGATCGCCGGGCGCGGCGTTCCACGTCAGCGTGACGCGCAACTCTCCCGGCCCCAGGGATTGAGAAATCGGCAGGTCGGGCTGAGTCTTGGACACGGACGGATACACGAGGACCGTCCCGACGCCCGCGTCGTAACCGGACGCGGTGGCGCGCGCCGTGTAACATCCGGCAGGCACGCCGGTACTCGAATAGGTTCCGTTGCCCAAGGCGGTGAGCGTCCGATCCGGCGCTCCCAGGAGCGCCCCCAGTCCCGCCCGCAACCCACTTTGGCGCCTCCACCCCGCCCGTTCACCGCGCTCACGACCTTGCCCGAGATGCTGCCCGTCCCCGGACCGCCGGGAACAAGATACAGATCGCGCGCCGTCTCCGTCTCGGCATCCACCAACTGGTAGAGATCCGCGTCGATATGGTCCGCGGCTGAAGCGCGAATGCGGTAGTAACCCGCCAGAACGTCGCTGAAGCCGTAGCGACCGCCGTCGGTCGTCGGCGTGGACGAAAGCAAGCGTCCCTCCACGTCGTAGAGTTGCACCTGCGCCCCCACAAGCCCCTGGGCGGTCTCGGGGTCCAGCACGCGCCCGACCAGGGTCGAGAGGCCGCCGCCCGGCTCGCCGCTGGTGCGCGTGGGCACGGCCCGCCGCCAATCCAGAGCTAGCAGCATGAGGTCCCGTTCATCCACCACGCCGTCGTTATTGATGTCGGTGTAGTAGGTTCCCGGTTGCGTGGTCGGCGTGGGGGTAGGGGTATTGCCGCCCGGCTGGGTGGGAGTGGGCGTAGGCGTCGCCGTCGGCGTGGGCGTAAAGGTGTTGGTCGCGGCTCCGCCCGAGACGCTCACCTGACCGGCCACGCCGCTGGCCGCAATCGAACCGCTGATGGAATGGAGATTCACCGCCGACACGGTGATGGGAATATTGCTTCCGGCGCCGGCGCCGCCGCTGATGGTGAACGGCAGCGTGAGCATGGTTCCCCCTCCGGCGGAGAGGCCGGTAGCGCGCGCCATGGCCACGCGCAGGCGCCCGCCCTCCGGGTTCGAGCGCAGGCGGAAATTGCTCGCCGAGCCGCCCAGCGTCGCCTGCGACGGCGAGAGCAGCGAACCATTGAACGACAGGTCCAGCTCCAGCGCCGCCACGTCCAGGAGGTTGTCCACGGTCACGGAGACGGATACGCCCGAGCCCGCCGCGCCCGAGGTCGTGCCCACGGCGACCTGCCGCGAAGGGCCGGGTTGGGTGTTGGTGGGCGTTGGCGTGGGTGTGGGCGTGAAGGTGCTCGTGGGGCCGCCGCCGGTCACGCTGATCTGCCCGTTCACGCCGGAAGCGTTGAGGGCGGCGCTGATCGAATAGAGCTTCACCGATGACACGGTAATCGGGACATTGGTTCCCGCGCCCGCTCCGCCGCTGATGGTGAAGGGCAGATTCAGCATGACGCCGCTGCCGGCGGACAGACCCGTACCGCGCGCCATGGCCACACGCAGGCGGCCCGACTCCGGGTTGGAGCGCACGCGGAAATTGCCCGCCGCCGCTCCCAGCGTCGCCTGCCCCGCCGTTACCAGCGACCCGTTGAACGACAGGTCCAGTTCCAACGCCGCCACGTCCTGCGTATCACTCACCGTCACGGTCAGCGAAACGCCCGAGCCGGCCGCGCCCGAGGTCGTGCCGATGGTGACCTGCCGCGAGGGTCCCGGCTGCGTGGGCGTGGGCGTGGGCGTCGGCGTGGGCGTCGGCGTGGGCGTCGGCGTGCGCGTGGGCGTGTTGGTCGGTCCGGCCGCGTTCGTGACGACCATGGGGTTGGTCGCCTTGAACACGTTATTCTCGTTGCTCTCGTCCACTTCGTTGCGGCTGTCGACGAAGATCACCGGCCAGACGTTGTACGTCGCCGTGTCGGCCAGGTTGGGAAAGGCGAAGTCCCAGCGCACCTGCGCCGTCGCCAGTACCGCCAGCGCCGGCACGCTCTGCTCCGGCAGCACTTCGTAGTCGTCGGTATAGTCATAGTCATTGTCCAGCGACAAGAACAGCCGGACGTGGCTGGCGGGCGCCGACGTCTGCCCCGCGTTGGTAATGTCGGGCTGGATGAAGAAGGCGTTGCCCTCCGTCACGCTCGATCCCGTCCAACTGAAAGTATTTACCACCAGATCGGCCTTGCCCGTCGCGCCACCCGTATAGGTGGCGGTGATCGTGTAGGGAACCTCGGCCATGGTGTAGTTCGCAATGGCGAAGTAATACGTTCCCACGCCCAGAGCCGGCGTGGTTCCCGAATTGAGCGTGATCGTCTCGATGGAGTCAAAGGTTTCCGAGGAAGCATCGTAGTCTTGAGACGTCACCTGGCTGCCCAGGTTCAAGAAAAGGTCGAGATCGACGACGGGCGCGGCGAAAACCCGCGTCACCGTCAAGCTGGTCGCGCCCGCGGGCACGGCCAGGCGGTACTGCACATTGTGCATGGTACCGATGTTGGGATCGGGATTGGCGTCGGCGATGGCGGTTCCGTTGGCGCCCGCGCCGTTGGTGAGGTCCACGAAGGTCTGCGCCCAACCCGCACTACCCAACATGCCGAGGAGCAGGACGATAAGCAGCAGCACGGCACGGTCGGCGCGCGCGCGGGCCTTCCCGAAGGTAGCGCCGGCGTCTCGCCGGCTTGCGTGGGCGGCGTCCCGCCCCCACGCTTCGCTGGCCGTTGGGGAAGTGACCGGCGTGCGGGCAGGATGCCCTACGCGCCGGCAAGATGCCGGCGCTACGCAGAGCCAATCCAACACGCCGCCGCGTTCCCGAATGTGTCAAGAGGGGTGGCACCCGTTCTCGTTTGGGTTTGGTGTGTCGGTTCATGGTCTTACAACCCCACCGCCTTGCCCAGGATGGCGTCCACGTCGGCGTTATCGACCGCGCCGTCGCCGTTGATATTGGCCGCGGCCAGGTCGTCGCCGGTCAACGTCTCCTGGCCGCCGATGTGGCGGAGGACTTTGATGGCGTCGCGGCTGTCCACGACGCCGTCGTTGTTGACGTCGCCGGGCGTGCGCTGGCCGCCCTGCACGGCGTTGAGAGCGGCGACGGCGTCGATCTTGCCCGCTCCCCAGGTTCCATCCCAACCGGCGGGACCCGCGTCGCGCGCCGTCGTGCGAAGGATGGTCTTCACCTGCTCGTTGGTCAGGCTGGAGTTCTTGGAAAGCATGAGCGCGCACAAGCCGGTGACCATGGGAGAAGACATGCTGGTCCCCTGCATCTTCTGGTGCACGCCGTCACGCTCGATGTCGGAACGCGGCCGCTGGGTGAGCACGCTGGAAAGCGCGGAGATGACCGCCTCGCCGGGCGCGGTCACGTCCGGCTTCTGCTGTTCCACCGTGCTGGCGCCGTCGCGTCGCGGTCCCTTGGACGAAAAACCGGAGATCGCTCCCAGGGTGGCGAAGGGCTGCGTCTGCAGAGCACCGTCGATATCCGTCCAATTCACTTTCGTCACGTAGCTGCCGACGGTGATCACCTTGCCGGCGGTTCCCGGCGTGGCCGCGGTGTAGTTGTCATCCGGCTCGATCAGCTTGGCGGGCGGCGTCACCTGGCTGTCGATGAAGACCTGCGCGGGGACGAAGGCGCCCATGTCGCGCATGATGTGCCAGGCGTGCACCGGCACGCCCGCGCCTTTGAGCTGGATGAAAAAGGGATAACCTCCCAGAAACGGCCCGGCCTGCGGCGACTGCACTACCACGTAGCCGTAGTTGACCACGTTGCGGCCGTCGTTGTACGGAATCTCCGAGTGCATCTCCAGCTGCACGTTCTGCAAGGGGCCGCTGGCGATGGTGGCCTGCTGGGTACTCGTAGTCGTTCCCAGCCACGGACCCGCCTGCCGGCTGCCCTGAATCGGCCAGACCACCCGCCACTGCACGTTCTGACCCGCCGGATACCACAGCTCGACCACCGAAACGCCGATGTTCATTCCCTGAACGGGATAGGCCCAGAAGACCATGACGGGCGTATCGTCCAGGTTGCTGCCGTCGCCCGTCTCCTGCACCAGCGTGGAAAAGGCGTGAATGGTCTGGCCGCCGGAGTTGCCGATGGCGATGCACAAGACCCGGCCAGCCGGCCCCATGAGGTTGCTAAGATACTGTTCGGCGGGAGCGGAGCCGTCGTGGGGGCCGTAGAGCCCGCCCAGCGACATGTTGATGGCCATCGGCTTGCCCAGGCCGGCCGCGCGGTCGTAGAGCCAGGTGCAACCGTCGGCCCAGCTCTGCTCGGTCCACTTGGTTTTGACAAAACAGATGTCGGCCTTGTGGCGACGCCGACGAAGCGGTTATGGCTGGCCGCCGCCGGTCGCCGAGCCGTCGCCCGCGGCGGTTCCGGTCACGTGCGCCGTGGCCGCCCGCGCCTTCGTCGTTGTCGCGCTCGCGCACCGAGCCCGGCGTACTGTCAATCTGACTCTTGGTCCACATGGTGCCGTAATTGTAGCCGGACGGATTGGGGCCGGCGTCGTCCGTCTGGTCCCAGATGTACTGGATGCGGGAGAGGCCGGATTCGTGTTTGAAGTCGGCGTGTTGCCAATCAATGCCGGAATCGATCACGCCGACGAGCGCGTTCTCGCCGCGGTTGTTCTGGTTGGTCCAGACGGTTTGGACTCCCGTCTCCAGGGTGGCCGCGTCGTTCATGGGAGTGGTGTAGCGCGAGCCGGTCACGCGCAAGACCTCGGGAAGCGCGTTGACTTCATCCAGGAGGTCGGGAGGCACGTCGGCGGTGATGACATCCCCGGAGCGGGAGCCGACGAGGACGCCAAGGGCGGCAAGGTTGTCCGTGGAGGCTCCGGGCGCCAGCACGATGAAGGTATCCAGATAGAGCCGGCCGTCGCGGACTTCGCTGGAGAGGAGCGCAGGGGGTACGAAGCTGGGCGCGGCGGGAAGCTTGAGGCCCGCGGCGGAGAGCGGCCCGACGCCCTCCGTGGCCGCCAGCGTCGGTCCCGCCGCCTTGGTGGGCGACGCCGCCGCAACGCCCAGCGCCTCCTTGGCCAGCGCGCGCAGCATGGGTTCCACCTTCGACAGGTCGCCCTCCAGCTGCCCCCAGCCGCCCGCGCACAGGCCCAGGGCCAGCATGGTCGATAAGAGCGCCCGCCACCACGAGATGAATCGATGCATTGGAATGAACCTCCTTGCTCCGGCGCATGGCGCCCGGGCCTCCGGCCCCCGAATTGTCACGTTGGATTTATGCAAGCGGAAAAAACGAAGCAAGCACCTCCTGGCGTCCCCTAAACCATGCTGCCGCGCGCCTGCGTGGCTCCGCGGGTTTACATGCGACAGAACGACAATATCATAAAATGCGCGTGCAACCCGTGCAAGCTGGTTTTTGTCCCATAAGTCCCATGCCCCCTACTGCCGCCCGACGACCTCCTGCGCCTGCCGCAGCTTGACGATGCTGCCGGCGGGACATATCCCACGGAAGGAGACTCCCGAGTAGATCACGCTTCCCCGCCCCACGATGGAACCGGGATTAAGCACCGCATTGCAGCCCACGTCGGTATGGTCGCCCAGGATGGCGCCGAACTTTCAGAGTCCCGTGTCCACGAGCGTCTCGCCGAGCCGAATCTTGATGGTGCTCTTTGTCCAGCCTGACGTTGGCACGCCTGCCCCAGATGGGCCTTGTAACCCAGGATGCTGTCAGCCGACGTAGGCCAGGTGGGGACCTCCACATCGCCGAAGAGGATGCACTTCAGCCTGCAGGCGCTGCCGATGACCGCTCCCGCGCCGGCGATCACGCCCCGCGCAGGAACGCGCCGTGCCGGACCTGGCACCCTCGCCGAGCCAGACCGGTCCCAGAAGACGGCGTGCGGGCCGACTTCCGCGCCCTCCCGATCCACACCGGCCCCTCCAACACGGCGGTCGATGCACCGCGCCCAGTACGCACGGTCTCTCCAGTCGCCCAGCCAGGCAGGATTCTCGGCAGCACTTCCAGGGGATAGGTCGCGTCCAGAAAGAGATCGCGCTGCGGGCAGTGCCCAGGTCCAGAGGTCGTCAATGCCGACCGGCGCGCTCATCCCAACCACCCAGCATCGCGGCGCGCGCGAACATGCGGATGAGTATCTCCAGCACCACGATCCCCGCGATGGGCGAAAAGTCGATGTGGCCCAGGTTCAGGAACGGAAGCATGTTCGAGAAAGCGTGGAGATAGGGATCGGTGATGCGGTAGAGAAGTTGCAGCGGCCCGGATCGCGGGGGAAAGCGGTTCATCCATCCGGCCACGCAGCGGATGATGATGAGGATGATGTATCCGCGCAGCAGGAGGACCATCAGGTGGGCGAAATTGACGATCAGGGTCTCCATGGCGATGGTAACGCGGCTTCAGCGGGCCGGCGGGGCGGGGGCGATGGCCTCGCGGGTGCTGTCGGAGAGGTCCGACAGCCCCTGGCCGGCGCCCTTGATGTCCTGGCCGAGACCGTGCACGGTCCCGCACGAGGACACGAGCAGCGCGCCTGCGAGCAGACAGGCAATCAGCAACCAGGAGAGGCGGCGGGGTTTCATGGTCGGCACGACCACCCTAATTGGTGGATTTCTGCAGCGCCTCGCCGGCGCGCTCCACGTCCTTGCCCACCCCGCGCACGGTATTGCAGGCCGACAGCGACGTCAGCGCCAGCGCCGCGACCAGCGCCAAAGCCGCCAAACGAAAAACCAGTTTCATTGAACGACGCCTCCAGTTGACGAGATGCGTGGTCCCGTTGGTGACGCGGGAACTGGGTTAAGTTAACCAACCGCGGCGCGAGCGTCAAAGAGAAAAAGCGCGCGCCCCGGAATAGAGGACCGTCGCCGGTTTTCCCCCTCGTCCAGCCCGGGGAAGCGAGGACCTCCGTGGAAACCCGGCGCCTGGACCGACTACGGCGGTCACGCTTTGCCGAACGTCGTTACGCCGTAGTCGCGCGGCGCCTCGCCCCGAGTAGGCCGAAGTCCGGCTTGTGGAGCAGCGGCCCGCTCAGTCCTTCACCGTGACGCGAGATGTAACTTCGGGCCGCCTTTCCAGAGGAGGTCCTCGACCCGGCCATCCCGCCCTCGGAGCCGGGTTACTCTTCATCCTCCATGAGAAGGGAGAAGCCTTGTGAGCGATTGTCCCTGGACCATCGCTCCAGCAGCCCTCTCCAGGATGCGACGCCGGCCCCGATGGCTGTGGGCGAAGCCTAAGTACTCACCCGACAGCCCTGCGCAAGGGCGGCAAACCGAAGTCGAAGGGAGGGCCTGCGTGCGGGCCGCTGCTCAGGCCTGTCGGTCCTGGTTATCGCAGCTGCTGAGCTCGGCGGCACACCGCGGTTGATTTTGGTCCCCGGAGTATGGAAAGATTCGGCTACATTCCGGGAAGCCAGACGCTGTCGCGGCAGCAAGCAGCCGCACTCCAGACGGGAGCGGCAGCAAGCAGCCGCACTCCACATGGGAGACGCTTGACGAGGATGCGTTCTGGCGCCTTCCCGACTCCGGTAAGGTTCATGCCTTGAGGATTCCTCGTTGGAGAAAACAAGTCGACTGGCGGGTGCTTCTTCCCCTGCCGCCGCTGGGCGCGCTGGCGCTGGCGTTCCTGGCCGACGGCCAGTTGCGCGCAGGCCGCTTTGCGACCGGCGCGCTGGTGGCGGCCGGCTGCCTCTTTGTCTGCCTCCTCTTTTCTGGGACGCATTACCGTCACTGGCGTCGTCGGTGGCGAGACTGGCTCGCGACCGCTGTTCTCGCGCTGGCGGGCACGGCAGTATTCGGCGGCCTGGCCATTGCCGGCAGCCGCTACGGGTTCTATGGGACGCTCCTGGCCCTCTATCTGGCCTTCGTTTATCGCATCGACCAGCGGCGCGGCGCAGCCGCTCCTGAGCCGGCCCCCCTGTCCCTTCCCAACTGGCTGGAAAACGCGCTTCTCTGCCTCATCTTCCTTCTCGGCCTCTTTCTGCGCGTGGCGTTCCTGGATCGCTATCCCGCCGGCCTCTACATCGACGAAGCCCACAGCGGCCATATGGCCATGGACATTGCGAGCCAGTGTTATCGCTGGGGAGACTTCCATTGGCCGCCGGTTTTCATCACTTGGGGCGGAGGGCGATGCGGGTTTCCCTTCTGGATTACCGCGCTCTGGGTGAAGGCGTTGGGAGCCTCGGAAACCGCCCTGCGGTTGGACGCCGTCTCATTCGCCGTCATGACCGTGCTGGCGTTCTGGTACCTTCTCAGGCAGCTGGTAGATCGCACCACCGCCCTCCTGGGAACCGTGCTCTTCGCGGCCAGTCGCTGGCATCTGACCTTCAGCCCGCTGGCCTGGGGTACCCCGCCCATGCTCCTCTTCGCCTGTTTGGGGTTCGGCGCGCTACTGTCGGGCCTCCAGCGCAACCGGCCCGTCACGCTCTTTTTGGGCGGGTTGTCGCTGGCCGCCGCGGTCAATACTTACGCCTCGGCGCGATTCTTGGGGGTCGTGTTCGTCCTCTTTATCGCCGGGCATCTCTTGTGGGCAGGCCGCAGGAGCTGGGGACCCTGGCGCGGCTGGTGGAAGGACAAGCTGGTCCTGACCGTCACCCTTCTCCTGTCGGTCACGTCATTCTATCTCGCGTCCATGCTGTTGCGGGGACGGCTTTACGGCCCGCAGCAGATGGGCTCTTGGACGCTGCTATTGTCCATCCTGGCGGGTTTGGCTGCGACCGCCGTCGCAGCGCAGTTGCTGGCCGCCTGGCGGCCCTGGCGGCACGCGCTGGCGGCGTGCCTGGGATTTTATCTGGGCATGATGCCGCTGGCGCATTACGGGCTGGAGCATCGCGGGCGGGTCAACGAACGCGCCGGACAGGTTTTCGCCTGGGGACCGCAGTATCCCGGCGGCATCCCCAAGGAGACGGTGGCGCGTGCCGTAGAGAACAGCGAGAATCCCACGCTGACCCGGCTGCGCCTGTACAGCGGGCCGGTGTGGCGGCATACCAAGGCCGTGCTGGCCATGTTTCACTATAAGGGCGACTTCATCGGACGCCACAACCTGCCGGATGCGCCCGCATTCGGGCGCGTGGAAGGCGCGCTGTTGATCTTGGGGCTGTCGATTCTGCTTGCGCGTCTGGGGAGTATGCTGACGTTGACGCTGTTGCCGTGGTTCCTCGTGCCGGTGCTGGCGACGGCGTTCTTCGAGCCGGCGCCGCGTGCTGCGCTCGCTGCCGGCGCTTTGCCCGCGGCGCTGGGCATCGCCACTGTGGGGCTGGCCGTTCCCTGGTCGCTGGCGCGACGGTATTGGGGCGCTTGGGGCGCCGCGCCCGTCGGCGTCGTACTGGCCGCGCTGGTCGCTTACGGCGCGTATCAGTCCGCGCACCTCTTTACTGCCGTGCAAATCCACAATCCCGCCGTGATCGGCGGCTTTTCGCCCCCCGAAATCGCTTCCGCCGAGTACATGACCCGCTATATGAACACCGACCCGCCCCACATCGTGGTCTCTACCCCCTATCCCTATAACACCGCGTCCATCAAGTTCCTGGCCTACGATCGGTATCCTGAAATCCTGCCCTGGAACAGCGGCATCCTGCCGTTCGTGGGCGACGGGACGCGCCCCATTGTGTTCTTTTTGGAAGACGCCTACGACAACGTGATCCCGCTGATCCGGCATTACTTCCCCGAGGGGACGCTGGTGGACGTGCGCGACCGCGTGGGACAGGGGATGGGAAAGGCGTACCACGTGGCGGCGGAAGCGTACCAGCGGCGCCTGGGGCTGGTCCTGACCTACCTTGACGCGGCGGGGCGGCCGCTGGACGGGACGCGCGTGGCCCTGCCGGAGGAATTGGCCGCGCCGCTTCCCGCGGGCGCGACCGGCGCCACGCTCGTGGGCATGTTGAAGATCGAGCGGCAGAGTTCCTACCGCTTCCGGCTGGCCGGCGGCAGCGACGCCCGGCTGCGCGTCAACCTGGTCGCCGTCAGTCCTGACGACGACGTGGCGCTTTTTCCCGGCGCACAGGCGGTGGAAATCGAAGTCGGATCGTCGCCCGCCGGTCCCCTGAGGCTGCAATGGCAGCGCCCCGACGCGCCCGGCTGGGCGGCGGTTCCCCGCGATCGCCTCTTCGCCGTCGAGCCGCCCGGCGGCGGCCTGTTGATGAAGCTCTTCCTCGGCAATCAATGGCTGGGCGATCCCATTGTGCTGCGCCGCGAAATGCTGATCCAGGCGCCGTCCCTGCCCATCGCTCCCTTCTCGGTTGAGTGGAGCGGCTTTATTCACGTTCCTACCGGCGGGATGGTCGGGTTTCGCATTTGTTCAGACGACGGTTCGTTTCTGTGGATCGACAACCAGCTCTGGATCGACAACGGCGGCAACCATGGACGTGAATGCCGCGAGGCCATGCGGCCGCTGTCGGCGGGCAGGCACGCGCTGAAGGTGCGCTACTTCCAGGACGGGGGCGCGCAGACCATGGAGCTGTACTGGCTGGTTTCCGGCAAGCCCTGGGCCATGGTCCCCGCCGCGGCGTTCAGTCCGCCCGAGCCGTGACCGTCGCGGTCCGGCGCTTGACTTGCCCCCGCGCTCCAGTAGGATAGGCCACGATCACCCGCGACCGTCCATGCCGGGAGGCGAAAGAGGAACCCGATATGACTATTCGACCTCGCGTACTGGGACTCTTGCTCGTCTGGCTGGCGCTCCTCCTGGTGTCGGGTGAAGTCTTGGCGACGGCGGGCGCGCGCGTCGGTTGGCTGGCCCATCCGGCGGCTCGCATCGGTTTGGAAGTGGTGGTGTTCGGCCTATTGGCGTACGTGGTTCTGGAGCGCAGCGTAGGCCGACCGCTGGAGCAACTGGTGGAGGCGCTGGAGGACCTGTGCGCGGGCCGGCGCGGCCCCGCCGATCCCCTCCATCTCTCCGGCGGGCCGGAGTGGCAGGCGCTGGCCGGCGCGCTCAACGATTTTCTCATTCCCCTCGCCCACCTCTTGGACGAGGTCGCCGCCGTTTCCGGCAGCCTTTCCGCCTCTTCGGAAACCCTGCTGCGTCTCTCCACCGAGCTGGCCAACGCCGGCCAGACACAGGCCGCCTCGGTGCAACGCTCGCTCGCCACCACCGAGGGACATGACCGGCGACATCGAAAAGAGCGCCGAACATCCGTGCCATTTCCCTGGCGACCGAATCGGCCACCAAGTCCATGCTGGCCATCGTCAACAGCATCAGCGAGGTCCACGCCAACATCGAGGAGGCGCAGACCCGCGCCGGCAGCACCAGCGCCGCCAGCCAATGCGGCAAGGAGTCGGTGCAGAGCGTGGTCGAGAACATGCACGAGATCAACAGCAGCATGGTCGAATTGTCCGCAACCATCGACGAACTGCGGCAATTATCCGAGCAGATCGGGGACATTGTGAAGGTGATCTCCGACATTGCGGAGCAGACCAACCTGTTGGCTCTGAACGCCACCATCGAGGCGGCGCGGGCGGGCGAGCACGGGCGCGGGTTCGCGGTGGTCGCCGACGAGGTGCGCAAGCTGGCGGAGCGGAGCGGCGATTCCGCCAAGGAGATCGTCTCGCTGATCGCGCGCGTAGGCTCGTGCGTGCAGCGCGTCTCCACGGCCACGCGCGAGAGCTCGGACAAGACGCTGCGCGGGCAGGGGTTGGTGTTCGAGGCCGAACAGGCGTTCATCGCCATCAACGAGCAGATCGTGGGCAGCAACGAGTTGATTCTGCAGATTTCCCGCGCGGCCGAGAGTCTGCGTGCCTCGACCGCCTCGGTGACGCACGCGGTCGGCAACATGAACAGCCTGGTGTCCAACATCAACAGCATGGCGCACGACCAGGCGGCGCGCTCGCGGGAGATTGCGGAGACCATCCAGGAGATCGCGCGCCTCGGCCGGCACGCCTCCGGCAGCAACGAGGAGTCGCGCCAGACCGCGGCCGAGATGACCGCGGCCGCGCGCCGGCTGGCCAGCATGATCCGGCAGTTCGGCGACAGCCATCGCGTCCGCCTGCCCGCCGCCGTCCCCCGCGAGGCGCTGCCCGGCCCCGCCGCCGCGGACGCCGATTAACGGGTGAACCATGACGGCTTACGTTTTGCCCGACAATCGGATTCAAGAAGCCGACGCCGCCGTACACGGCTGGTATCGCTTCGTCTTGTCCTTTCCCCCCCACCTGGTGCGCAGTTACCTGGAGCGATTCGCCGTTTCTTCCGCCGCCACGGTCCTGGATCCCTTTTGCGGGACCGGGACGACGCTGGTGGAGTGCAAGAAACTGGGGATCGCGTCGGAAGGACTTGAAGCCAACCCGATGGCTCATTTCGCCTCGCAGGTGAAGCTGGACTGGACGGTTTCGCCCGATGCGCTGCGCGCGTATGCGCGCGCCACGGCGGAAGAAGCGTATGGCCGGCTGGAAGGTTGCGGTGGGGCCACTTTGCCCCTGCTGGCTCCGCGGCGCACGGTCAAGCCGGAGGAATTGCGCCGCCTTCCAGCGGGACAACATGCGCTTCTCCTGGCCAATTCGATCAGCCCGGTTCCCTTGCACAAGTCGTTGGTGTTGCGCGACCTCATTGTTGGGAGTGAGCCAATCGAATTGCACGGACACGCGCTGCTGGCGCTGGCGCGCACGCTGGTGGAGACCGCCGGCAACCTCCACTTCGGTCCTGAAGTCGGCGTACGAGGCCGCAAGAGCGATGCGCCGGTCGTCGAGTCGTGGCTGGCTAACACGGAGGCGATCGCGGCGGACCTGGAATGGGTGGCGGGACGCGCGGGCACGCCCAGCCACGTACACCGCCGAGACGCCCGCGGAGTGGCCGAACTGGTTCCGCCGCGCTGCGTCGATTTCGTCTTCACTTCGCCCCCCTATCCCAATGAAAAGGACTACACGCGAACCACCCGACTGGAATCGGTCATCCTGGGTTTCCTCCAGTCCAAAGAGGACCTGCGCCGGCTGAAGCGTTCGCTGCTCCGCTCCAACACGCGCAACGTATATCGCGACGACCGCGACCACCTTGAAGTGGCGGACAACCCGGCCATCCAGGCGTTGGCGGATGAACTCGAAACCCGGCGAAAGTCGCTCGGCAAGACCTCGGGATTCGAGCGGCTCTACGCGCGCGTGACGCGGCTCTATTTCGGCGGCATGAAGAGACACCTGGCCGAACTGCGCGGTTGCCTCCGTCCGGGCGCGCATCTTTGCTACGTGGTCGGCGATCCGGCTTCCTATCTTCAGGTCATGATCCGCACCGGGCAGTTGCTGGCGGAGATCGCCGAGTCTCTGGGATACGAGGTCGTGGGAATCGACCTGTTCCGAAAACGCATCGCCACCGCAACCCGCGAGTGGCTGCGGGAGGAAGTCGTGCTCTTGCGCTGGAAGGGAGAAGTCTCGTGAAGAAGAGCGCCAGTCGCTACGACCGCATCCTGGAGGAGGTTTTCGTCTCCCGCTACCGGCCGGGGGCGACGGTGGTTGCGTTCCAGCGCGGCGACATCGAAGAGGCTGCCCGGCGACTCCGCGTCACGCTTCCCAAGAATCTGGGCGACCTGATCTACAGCTTCCGATATCGAAGCCGGTGGCTGGCGGCGGTATCCGCGACGGCCCCGGCGGGCATGAACTGGACCATCATTCCGGCCGGTCGTTCACGATATAAGTTCGCGCTCACCAAGGTGGTCGATTTCGCCCCCAACGCCGCCCTGGCCGCGATCAAGATACCTGACGCCACGCCGGGTGTGATCGCCCAGTATGCGTTGAACGACGAGCAGGCGCTGTTGGCGCGCGTCCGCTATAACCGGCTGGTCGACGTTTTCAGCGGCGTGACTTGCTACTCCCTGCAAAACCACCTGCGCACCACCGTCCCGGCCGTCGGCCAGATTGAGACCGATGAAATCTATGTAGGCTTGGACCGCCGCGGCGCTCACTATGTCTTCCCCGTTCAGGCCAAGGGCGGCAGAGACCGATTGACCATGGTGCAAATCCAGCAGGACTTCGCCATGTGCAGGCACAAGTTCCCCCACTTGATCTGTCGTCCTCTGGGCGCTCTCTTCATGGCGGACGAGGTGATTGCGCTCTTCGAGTTCGTGGAGACCCCGGAGGGAATACGCATCGCGCGGGAGAGCCACTACCGGCTGGCGCCGCCGGAGCAGCTCTCCGACGAGGAGCTGCTTCAATACCAACGCGCGCAAGCCGACTGAATCGGTCATGGAATAGTCTATGAGCTAGGAGAGGTTCATGAGCCATTGGCGACGGTTGCGGCAGCGAACGGCCGTACCCCGCATGTGCTGCGTCTTGGCACGGGGGCCATGGTGCTGGAGGGCGCCTGGGGCAGGAGCTGCACGACGCGCGGGCGGCTACTGTTGCAGGCGTCGCGCGAGGTGCGGATGCCGGAGCGCCTGACCATGTCCGTCGAGGTGCAAAGCAGCCTTTCACCGCCGGACGGCGCGGTGCGGCGCGAGCGGGGCGCCGTCGTCTTCCGGCGTGACGCTCCCCGCCTGGACGTGCGCGACCGGCGCTGGTTGACGACCGAGTTCGGCGAGCGTCCCGGCCGGGACGTACGGCGACGTTGGGACGGCGAAATGTACTGGGAACTGGCCTCCGATGCCGACGGGACCAGTCGCCTCACCCTGGCCGCCTCTCCGGAAATGCTCCACTCCATGCTTCTGTCGCGCGAGACGCTGGGACTGGGCCTCATCCTGCCGGGAGACAGCCGGCCCTTTTTCGAGTCGCTCCTGGATGCGCCCACGCTGGGCATGGAACGCTATCGCGAGCGCGTGGATGACGGCTACTGCTATCATCTCTCCGCCGCCGGCCCGGAATACACTTGTGAGTTATGGCTCGATCCGGCGCGCGGCATGCTGCCGCGCCGGATCGTGCTGGCCCGGGCCGCCGCCCCCGCCGGTGAACAACCCGCATCCTGGACCTCCGGCGCCACTCAGCCGCCCGCCTTCCAATACACACTGGAGCGCGTCGCCTTTGAGCCGGTGCGCGACGGCTTCCTCATCCGCGAGGCGCGCGAGACTTGCAGCTGGCTCTTTCCGGATGGTCGCAAGGCTTCCTCGACAACCACCTACCGCCGCCGCAACCTGGGGATTGATCCCGACTTTTCCGGCATGGGCGCATTTCAGATCAACGTGCCCGAGGGAACCATCGTCAACGGCACCATGGTCTGGCGAGGCGGGCGGCTGGTGGCTCTGGGGGCGGGTGAAGAGATGCAGCGCGCGCTCCAGCCGCTCACGCGATCGCTGGGCACGGCGACCGGTCCGGCCGAGGTGCGCGCGCTGGAGCCTCCCGCCCGACCTGCCGTGGAAGAGGTACCGGTTCCCCTGCCCTCCACCCGCCACGCCTGGCTGGAAGCCGTCGCCCTGATGGCCGCCTGCCTGGTGGTGCTCCTGGGCCTCTACGTTCTTTTTCAGACTCGCCGCCGCACGCCGCGCTAAGGCGAAAACACTCGGGCGCTTCGCAAGACGCTTGCGATGTGTGATCGCAATCGTGATCGATTACGACTACGAGTACGACTAAGATGGGGCCGCAGGCGGTCAGGCGGCCGCGCCGCCCATCAACACATCCACCAGCGAGGCCAGACCATCCACCAGTTGCGGCAGGCCGTCGCCTTCCCCCAGGTCCACGCTGACGCCGGGCACGCCCGGCAGTTGGATGGGAGAGATTCCCGTGTGAATGCGGATTTCCTCGGGATTGTGCAGCTCCGCCAGGTCGGGATGGCGGGAGGTGGGCGTGAGCACGATGCCTAGGAGCGGAATCTCGCGCGCGCGCAGGGCGGAGACGGAGAGGAAGGTATGGTTGAGCGTCCCCAGACCGGCGCGGGCGACGAGGACCGCGGGCAGCTTCATGGCGGCGGCCAGATCGGCGGCGGTCAGTGCGTCGGAGAGGGGTACCAGCACTCCGCCGATGCCCTCCACCAGCAACCACTCGTGGCGCGAACATAATTCGGTGAAAGCGCGCCGGATCAGCATCAAGTCCACCGGACGATGCTCCAGCCGCGCCGCTACCGAGGGCGCGGTCGCCGGCGCATATGCGATCGGATTGACCAGCTCGTCGGGATCCGCCAATCCCAGGAAGGCTCGATAAAAGCGCACGTCCGGCGAGGCCAGCCCGCCTTCGACTTCCACCAGCCCGCTGGCGACCGGCTTCATGACGCCCACGTCGACGCCGCGCTTGCGCAACGCCAACGCCAACGCCGCCGTGACGACCGTTTTGCCGCAGCCGGTGTCCGTGCCGGTCACCCAGAGGGTACGACATCTTGAGGGCATGGCTAACAGTGTACGCACTTGCTCGCCCCCGCACAAGCAAAACCGGCGTCGCCCAATAACCTTTGGGCGCGATTGCATCCGCAATCCTTCGCCGCTAAAGTGACCTTCAAGAATAATGCCACCTTGGTCCGGGAGCCCTATGTCTACTCGCGCCCTGGAGCTCGTCCTCAATTACCACCAGGAGACCAAGCACCACTATCATCGCTTTGCGCGCAGCTTGGGTATGCTGGATTGGGCCAACCAGCCGGACGCCTTTCGCCGCTACGAGGGCGCGCCGCTCCTGGAACTGCCCTTTTTGAATCCCGAAGACGCCACGCCCTACGCGGCGCTGTACCGGCCCGGCCGGGTCCCTCCCGCCGAGGTTTCCCGGGAGAGGCTCGCGCAACTGTTCGAGCTGTCGCTGGGGCTGTCCGCGTGGAAGGAGTATCTGGGCAGCCGCTGGGCGCTGCGCGTCAATCCCAGCAGCGGCAACCTGCATCCTACCGAGGGCTACGTGATCGCCGGACCCCTGCCGGGGTTGTTCGACGCCCCGGTTGTAGCGCATTACGCGCCGCGCGAGCATGGACTGGAGCTGCGCGCGGATTTCTCCGTGACGGCCTGGCGGCAGCTGGCGGCCGGCTTTCCTGATGGGACCTTTTTCGTCGGCTTGGCGTCGATTCCTTGGCGGGAGGCCTGGAAGTACGGCGAGCGCGCGTATCGTTACTGCCAGCACGACTGCGGGCACGCGCTGGCGGCGATGCGGCTGTCGGCGGCGATGCTGGGATGGAGACTGGTGCTCTTGGAGGACCTCTCCGACGCCGACGTGGCGCGCCTGCTCGGGCTTTCTCGGACGGAGGACTTCCACGCCGACGAGGCCGAGCATCCCGACCTCGTCGGCGCCGTCGTGCCGGACGTTGCCGCCGCCGTTCCCCTCTCCCTGCCGGAAACCGCCATCGACGGCGTGGCGGCGGGAACCTGGCGGGGGCGCGCCCGCCGACTCTCGCGCGAGACCGTCCCCTGGCGCATCATCGACGTAGTCGCGGAAGCCGCCGCCAAGCCGCGTACATCGACGGTCTTATCCAGACCTGACCCCATCCCGCTGCCGCTCCTTGAGGCCGCCGACGCCGGGGAAGCGGCGCTCCCCGCCCGCCGGATACTCATGCAGCGTCGCAGCGCCGTCGACTATGACGGCAAGACGACCATCTCGACCGAGCAGTTCTACCGGATGCTGGCGCGCACCCTGCCGGCCCATACCGGCTCGCCCTGGGACGCCCTGCCCTGGCCGCCGCGCCTGCATCTCGGTCTCTTCGTACACCGCGTCGAGGGACTGTCGCCCGGACTCTATTTCCTGGCGCGCGATGCTGCCGCTCTCGAGCCCGTGCGGCGCTCCATGCGCCGCGACTTTCTCTGGCAGTCTCCCGAGGGTCGTCCCGCCGAGTTGCCGTTGTTTCTCCTCCAGGCCGGCGATTGCCGCATGTTGGCGGCCCAGGTCAGTTGCACCCAGGCGATTGCCGGCGACGGCGCCTTCTCGCTGGGCATGATCGCGCGGTTTCTCCCCGCGCTTTCCGAGTCGGGCGCTTGGAACTACCGGCGTCTTTTCTGGGAAGCGGGCATGATCGGGCAGGTCCTTTACCTTGAGGCTGAGGCCATCGGCGTTCGGGGCACGGGAATCGGCTGCTACTTCGACGATGCGGTGCACGAGGTGTTCGGCTTGGCCGATCTCGACTGGCAGAGTCTCTATCATTTCACCGTCGGCGGGCCGGTGGAGGACAGTCGTCTGACCACGTTGCCGCCCTACGAGTCGGCCCGCAGCCATCGGCTCCCCCCTGAGCAAGGGGGGCAGGGGGGATGACGCGCGCCATGCGACGGCAAGCAGCCGCACTCCACATGATTCTTGCCCTGGAGCGGGACGGATGCGAAGATGAACGCTTGAGAGGAGCAAGGAATGGACCTGTTGACGCGCGATTATGAGTTCGCCCTGCGCCTGGGACGGGAAGCGATACCACGCCTGCGCGAGGCCTTCGCCGGCCCGCACGAGATCACCGCCAAACCCGGCGCGGGCATCGTCACCGACACCGACCGGGCGATGGAGGCCTGGGTGCGACGCGAAGTCTCCCTGCACCTGCCCGGGCACGTGGTGCTGGGCGAAGAGGAGGGTTTTACCGCCGAGGCGACCGGACCCTGCTGGGTCGTCGATCCCATCGACGGGACGACCAACTTTGCGGCGGGCACGCCGCTGTTCGCTTTTTCCCTGGGACTTATCCAGGACGGCGCACCGCGCGTGGCGGTGTGCGTGGACCCCATGCGGGAGGAGATTTTCAGCGCCGCCGCCGACCGGGGCGCGTTGCTGGACGGCCGTCCCATCCGTTGTACAGCAAGGGAGCTTTCGGGCGAAAGCTGCTTCGCCATGCCCTCCAACGGCGGACCGCGACTGGCGGCGGCGCTGGCGCGGGTAGTGGAGCGGGCCAAGCTGCGCAATACCGGCAGCACGGTCCTGAACGCCTGCTACGTGGCGGCGGGTCGCTTTGAGACCTGCTTTGCCACCAACTCGCATCTCTGGGACATCGCCGCCGCTTCGTTGATCGTGCTGGAGGCGGGCGGAATAGTGACGGACGCGGAGGGGCGCGCGCTCTTTCCCCTTTTGCAGCATCCCGGACGCCTCAAGCACCAGCAATACCAGTTCGTGTGCAGCGCCCCGCACCTGCACGAACGGATTCTGACGGAGTTTGTTGGGAAGGCGCCATGAGCGACGTGATCCTGCCCGACCCGCAGCGCGAATTGGAACGCCGCCGACCGGAAGACGCCGGTTCGGTAACGGAGCTGTTCGAGGCGTTTCCGCGCCAGGGTCCGCCCCCGCCGCCCTATCGCGGCCCGGAGTCGGAACGCTCGCGCTACGTGCTGCCGTTTCTTCTGGTCGGCCTGGTCGCGCTGGTGCTGGTGTTTTCCTATCTGAGTACGCCCCGTCCCGCCGACCTTTCGCCGACCGCCGCGACGACCGCCCTGCTGTCCGAGGATCGGCGGCTCTCGGAAGCGGAGAAGCTGGTCCTGCGCGGCGACCAGCTGTGGGACGAGGGCTATCGCGGTTGGAACGACAAGACGCTCCTGGCCGAGTCGGCGCATCACTATCGCGAAGCCTGGTGGCTGTTGACGGGACGGAAGTGGAACAGCGCCACGCACGCGGCCAACGTCACCATCACGCCGGTTTCCGACAGTTCGCGCGCGCGGATTCTGTGCGAGAAGATCCGAAACCGCTTGATGACGTTGGAGGCGACGCTGCGGTGAATCCGGCCCCGCTGCGGCCATGGGAGCGCGCACTCGGAGCCGGCCGACTGCGCGTCGCGGTGGGCTGGTTTCTCCTCGCCGCCGCGCTCCTCCCGTGCACTTTCCGCGAAGGTTTGTACATATCCGAGCAGCTGCCGCCGGCCATGCTGATCGCCGCCATCATGCTGCTCTTTCTCTTTCTCTTGCGGCCGCGGTTGGGTTGGTTTTACGAGTGGCGGGGAGCGCTCAACGCCCTGCTGGTATTCGCGACGGCCACCCTGGGGTTCAGCCACGTCCTCGCCAACGCCGGAGACTGGGGCCTGGCCCGCTTCTATCGCTGGGCGCAGACGGGTTCAGCGGATTTGCTCTCCCACGCCGTGGGAGAGGGACTGGCCCGGCTGGTGGTTTCGCCGCTGTATCTGCTGTCGGCCCTCATTCTCCTCCTGTCGTTCGCCTATCGCTCGTACAAGGGCTTCGTGCTTTTTCTGGTTCTGGTCGCGTCCTCGGGGCTGTATCCGTTCCGGGCGGACATCGTGGCAGGATACCTTTTGTGGCTGGCGGGATTCTCCCTGCTCCTGGAGGAACCGCTGTACCTGCCGGCGCGGGTGCGGGAGCGGCTGCCGCTGACAGGCCCCATGCGGGATTTGCTTCTGGAATTGCGCGCGCGTCCCCTGCCGGCGCGCCACGCGCTCTTTCTTCTCTGCGGGCAGACGGTCGACGAGGCGCGGGCCTTGCCGCGGGAAATCGTCCGCCAACTGTCGCAGCTGGCGGGCAGCGGACTGGTCGTTTACGATCCGGCGGCAAAGGTTCTGGAACCCTCCCAAGTCTTGCGCGAGAGCCACGCGCCGCCGGGCGTCGCAGCCCTCGTCGATGCCGGCAGCTTCGCCGCCCAGGCCCTCATTTTGGCCGTGGGCGTTCTCTACTTGCTGGTTCCTGTGGACGTGCTTCCCGAGGCGGCGCTGGGACCGCTGGGATACCTGGATGATCTGGTGTTGCTCCTTCTCGCCTCGCTTCCCCTCGGCCATACCCTCCTGTCGCGCCGGCCCGCGCTCTTGCGTCGTCGCTTCAACCGACCAACCGGAAGCTGAAATCCGTTGAGAGGACGTCGGAGTGCAGATGCGATTCACTACACTTGGCCCGGTAGCTGTCATTTCGACCAAAGGGAGAAATCTCCTGCCTCGCACTCGACCGGCAGTAACGGCGGGAAAGATTTCTCCCTTCGGTCGAAATGACAGGATCGTTCGGTCGAAATGACAGGATCGTTCGGTCGAAATGACAGGATCGTTCGGTCGCAATGACAGGATTCTTCGGTCGGAATGACAGGATTCTTTGCGAGGATTCGTTGCGAGCTTGACACCGCTGAGCCGAACCAGTAAACTCGAAACTGAGGGCGGTTAATGTGCGCATCTTCTTGTTGTGAGGATCAGGCGACCCTCGTGAAGACCATCGCCAACGATCAGTCTTATTGGAAAACCTTCCGGGATAACTTCCTGACGCACTCTTCCGCGCACTATCTGCGCGCGGTGGCGCAGCTTCTGGAGCAGAAAGGCTACGCCCGCGTGACCGACGTGGCGCGGCAGTTGGAAATCACCAAGGCGGCGGCCAGCCAGGGCGTCGCCATCCTGAAATCGCGCGGCCTCGTTTGCGAGGACGAGGCGCGCATGCTCTCGCTCACGGATACGGGCCGAACGTTGATCGCGGCCATCGAGCGCAACTTCGCCGTGCTCTCGGCGTTTTTCGAGCAGATTCTGGACGTGCCGTCCGAAATCGCCCGCGCCGACGCCTGCAAGATGGAGCATCTTCTCTCGCCGGAGACGGCCGCCAACCTGCAAGGCCTCCTGGAGGCCATCATGGAGGACTCCGAGCGGCGCGCCTCCCTCGTCGCCCGCCTGCGCGACCTCGCCTCCCCCCTTAATAAGGGGGGCTGGGAGGGATGACGCGCGACCCGAGGCGACCCGTGGAACCGCGCCAGCTTTTGCTTGCGTCCGGTAGCGGCCTATTTTAACCTTGCTGCATGAACGCGCACGGCGACCGGGCCATGGTCGGCAAAGTCGTGGAGGTCCACCTCCTGTCGGGAAAGCGTTTCCTCGGACTCGTGGTCGATAAGGACTCCGACGGCATTACCATGCGCTGCCTGCCCTTGAAAGTGCTGGAGACTTCCCCCTGCGGCGGGGACATCGTCGGTCAATTGCGTTCCATCACCGGGACCAAGTTCTTTCCCTATATCAACATCGAATACGTGGACATCGGGGGCGAACCGGTGGGATTCGACGCGCTGTTCGCGCAGTGGTTCCGCGGTACGCCGCTGGTCGAGTTTTTCGGCTCGGCGGCCGCAACCCGGGAGGATTAATGGAACCGACCGCCCCCTTGTTCCTGTTCGGCGATACACCCGAGGAGGTCGAGGACGCCCGCGCCCTGATTGTATTGGAGCTGGCCGGGGAACGCTTCGCGGTTGAACTCACGGATGTATCGGAAGTCATCCGCGATTATCCACTCTATCCGGTCCCCGGGGCGCCGGAGTTCGTGGACGGGGTCGTGAACCTGCGCGGCCGGGTAGTCACCGTGTTGTCAGGACGGAGACTTCTGGGACTTGCCGACGATCCGCCGCCGACCGGCGAGCGTATCCTGATCCTGCAGGGACCGGGGGAACTCTTGGGCGTGCGCGTGGACCGCGTCGTGGGGGTGAAGCGCGTCGCAGTCTCCGCCCTGGAGCCGCCGCTGGCGGGAAAGGCCGGCGACGCCCGCGGGGCCCTGCGGGGACTTTTCACCTCGGAGGACCGTGCGGTCAGTCTTCTGGACCTCGCCAAGCTTGTGACTGCACCGCTGGAGTCCGCCGCGGGGCCGGAATTACGAGCCGGCTTTGCGGTTGACAAGCCTCAGAGCGGTCCCTAGAATCCGCGCTTCTGTGATTTGATACTATTTCGCTAATTAACGGATGGTGGTACAGGCCCATGATGATCTTTATGCGCACCCACATGAAAACCTTCATGTGGGTGATTATCTGCCTGGTCGTCCCCAGCTTCATCGCGGTTTTCGGCTACCAGGGCATTCAGCAGCGGCAGGCGGAGCGGCCCGCCTTTACGGTGGATGACGTCCCCTTCACCGCCCAAGACTGGAGCAACCAGATCCAGAACCTCCGCAACCAGCTGCAGCAGCAGATGGGTGAGAACTTCGACCCCGACGCGATGGACGACAAGCGCCTGCAAAAGCAGGCCTTCGACAGCCTCGTCAACCAGGCGGTGATCGATCGCACCATCAAGGAACTGGGGCTGGTAACCACCGACGCGGAAGTCAGCGCCGAAATCCAGCGCACCCACACCAATCCGCAGACGGGGCGCTTCGACCGAAACCTCTATCTGCGGGAGCTGTATCGGCGGGGATATCCTCCCGAGATGTATGAGAACCAGTTCCGGCATCAACTGACCATGCTGAAGTTGCAGGAGTTGCTTACTCAGGCCGCGCAGGTGACGGAAGAGGAGCTGGACGAAGCCTATTCCGACTTCTCCGAGCAGATGCGCGTCGGCTACCTGGAGTTTCCCGTCGCCGATTACATCTCGGAGGTGACCGCCGGCGAGTCGGAGCTGCGCGAGTATTACGAGGCGCACAAGGAGCAGTTCACCCGCCTGCCGCAGGTGCAGATCGGTTACGTGCCCTTCAATGCATTCACCTTCGCCGGCCAGGTGACGGCCGGCACGGACGAGCTGCGGACCTATTACGAGCAGCACGCGACCGAGTATCTCCTGCCGGCGCGCGCGCGGGCGGAGTACATTCGCTTCGACGCGGCCCGCTTCCGCGACTCGGTCGCCCTCGCCGTCGGCGACGCTACCGAGCCGGTCGAGCAGTTCTACCAGGAGCGCCCCGACCGCTTCCGCAGCCCGGAAAAGCGCGTCATCCGCTACGTCCATGCCAACCTGGACGAAGAGATGAAGAAGATTCACCCCTCGCCGGAGGAGATACGGGAGTATTACGCCGCCCAACGCGAGGTGTTCGTGGCCACGCCGGAGGAGATCTCGGTGCGGCACATTCTCATCATGTCGCACGCGGACGAGGACAGCGACTCGGACAGGCGGGCGCGGGAGCGCTGCCACATGGTGTTGGGCGAAATCACATCCGGCACCAGGACCTTCGAGGAAGCTGCGCGCCAGTACTCGGAGGACCGCAGCAACGCCGAGAAGGGCGGCGACCTGGGCGTGGTGCGCAAGGGCCTGGGCATGATGGATCCCGACTTCGAGGCCGCCGCCTTCGCCGCGGCGGTGGGAGAGGTGACGGGGCCGGTGCGCTCGCGCTTCGGTTATCATCTCATCCGCGTCGATTCGCACCGGGACGAGGTGATCAGGCCGCTGGCGGAGGTCGAAGGGGAAATCGTGGAGCGCATCGCGCGCGAGGCGGCGCGCACCGCGCTGCGGGCGCGGCTGGAGGAGCTGCGCGGCCGACTGGCCGACGAGACGCTGGACCCGGCCACGCTGGGTTCGACTTGGAAAGTCAGTCAGCCGCCCGCCTTCGCACGCGCCGCCCGGCAGATCGACTCCACCATCGGCGACGACGTGTTCATCGTCTCCCGCGCCGCCTTCAACTTGACGCTGCCCGCTGGCAAGCTGTCCAGCGTCCTGGAGGGCGGGCGCAACTTCTATCTGGTCGAGCTGGTGGATGTGCAGGAGGCGCGCCAGCTCTCGCTGCAGGAGGCCTGGGAGGACGTACGCCGGGCGCTTGTGGAGGCGCGCGCCGGCCGCCTCGCCCGCGAGGAGGCCTACGCCGCCCTGGACCGCATCCGCACCAGTACCGAGGGCTGGGCCGCCGCCCGCGTCCAGCATGCCACGTGGCTGGCGACCACCCGCTCCTTCGGCAAGGACGACTACCTGATGGAGTTCGGCGCCGCCGGTGAAAAGTTCAAGAACGCCGTGCTCGAGTCCCCCCAGGGCCAGGTGGGCGGACCGGTCGAGGGCGACGACGCCTCCTTCATCTTCTACACGCTGGAGAAGTCCGAGGAGCGCATCCCGCCCTTCGAGGAGGTCATCGACCGCGTGCGCGAGGCCTACCGCCAAGTGAAGCGCGGCGAAGTGGCGCGGGACGCGGCCATCGACCTCTTCAACGAGACCGTGCGCGTGGCCGGCCGGCCCGGACGCCTCAAGGAAGTGGTGCAGCAGTTCGTCGAGCGGAAGGGATACTCGATCAGTTACGAGGAGTCCGAACCCTTCCGGCGCGAGGAGCCGATCGATCCCGCCCCCGAGTTCGCGCGCGAGCTGAAAACCTTGCGTGAGCCGGGGGACTGCGGATACGCGGTTGTGCATGAAACCGCACCGCCGCGCCGGCCGGGCGAGGAGGACCGGGAGGAGCGGCCGATCGTGCGCGTGATCGTAATGGAGCTCCAGAGGACGTTTCCCAAGCGGATACCCGAGTTCGAGGAAGTTCGCGACGACGTGGAAAAAGTGGTGCTGGCGGAGCGGGCGGCGCCGCTGGCCCGCGCCGCCGCCGACCAGGCGCTGGCCGAAATCCAGGCCTATCTGGCCTCCGGCAAGGGCCGAAACGCCAGCGGAGAGATCGACCTTTCCGACTACACAAGAGAGCGGGGCCGACGGTTGATCCTGACGCTTCCCTTCCGCGCTGGAGGTACCCGGCGAACTGGGACCTTTCCGCCGCTTTCAACCGCACCGCCGCCGAGCTGGACCCCACCCAACGGTCCGGCGTGGTTCCCGTCCAGGAACTGGTGCAGCCGGTCTGGAAGCAGGACGAACCGGAAGGCATGGGCGCGCCCGCCGATTGGCCGACGCGGCCCCACAGTTTCGTCATTATGTACTCGCGCGGCCGCGTCGCCGCCTCCCTTGCCGAGCGGCAGGAGCAGAGGGAGAAGCTGCGCGAGCAGCTCCTGAACCAGAAGCGCAACGCCGTCTTCCAGGAGTGGCTGCGCAAAGAGAACCGGGCGGCCAGCGTGGTGGTGCGCATGCGCGATCTCGTGGAAGTCACCAAGGACCGCAAGAACGTGAAAGTGGACCTCTACCGCGATCAGCGCCGGGAGGAGGAGGCCGCCTGAGCGCGGCGAGGGGACTTGGGGGAGCGGGCGCCCTTTCAGGAAAAGTAGTAGCGACCCGGCCGTCCTCTCGATACGCCGGAGTACCGGCTACTCGAGGACTCGGTTTCAGCTTTCTCCCAACTGCTTTTTGTGAAACGGCGCTAAGGCTCGCGGCCGCGCCGGGTGAGCTGGTCCACCAGCACGGTAGCGATGATGAGCGCGCCGATGATGATGTTCTGGTTCTGCGACTGAACGTTGAGCTGGGTCAGTCCGGACGCCAGGACGGCGATGATGAGCACGCCCACCAGCGTCCCCACGATGCTCCCGCGCCCGCCCATGATGCTCGTGCCGCCCAGAATCACGGCGGCGATGCTGGAGAGTTCGTAACCCTCGCCCACCAGCGGCGAGCCGCTGTTCAACTTGGCGACCTGCAGCACCCCCGCCAGCGCCGCACAGGCTCCCGCCGCCACGTACACCCCCAGCTTCACTCTTTCCACCGGTACGCCCGACAAGCGGCTGGCGCGCTCATTGCAGCCGATGGCGATGAGATAGCGGCCCCAGGTAGTAAAGGAGAGAAAGGCCTGGCCTCCCAAGAGCACGGCCAGCGCCAGGAGTCCCGGCACGGGTTGCACACCCAGGATTTCCACGTCCATCACGCGCGTCAGGGTCGGCGGCAGGCCGTGGACGGTGCGACCGCCGGTGGCGCGCAGGGCGATGCCGTGGGCGATGCCCATCATTCCCAGGGTCGTGATGAACGGCGGCACGCGCCCGAAGACCACGAAGAGGCCGTTGAAGAGGCCGCAGAGGACGCCTGCGCCAAGCCCGGCGCACAGGCCGGCGGCCAGTCCCCACGCCTTCATCGCCAACGCCAGGCACACGCCCGACAGGGCCAGCACGCTGCCGACCGACAGGTCGATGCCGCCGGTGAGAATGACCAGCGTCATGCCCGCGCTGATGATGCCGTTGATGGCGCCGCGGCGCGCGATGTTGGCCAGGTTGTCGCGCGCGGCGAATCCCTCGATGGCAAATGCGAACGCGGAGAACATGACCGCCAGGGCGGCCGTGATGACCAGGAGCTGTCGCGTCTGCCGGTCCATGTCCGCACTGTAGAGCAGCCCAAGTGGGGGTACAAGGATGATCCTTCCCCGTAACGGCGACATCCTGTCGCCGCTGCCGGGGCAGATTCATCCCCCCCGGCCCCCTTGTTAAGGGGGGAGTGGAGTATGGACTGCGGCTGCTTGCTGCCGCGCGCAGCACGCTGCGCAACTACGGCGCATCTTGCGCCCGCCTGTCCCATCCTCTATCATCCGCCCCATTCCTCGTGAGGCTGGAATCCAGATGCCCGAACTCACCATCGACCTGTCCGCCATCCACGCCAACGTCAAGCTCTGCCGCGCCCTCCTGCGGCCGGAGACGCAACTGTGCCTCTTGCTCAAGTGCGACGCCTACGGGCACGGCTTTTCCGCCGTGGCGGAGAGCCTCGCCGGTCGGATGCCTGACTACGTGGCCATCGAGACCAACGCCGAGGCGCAGCTGTTGTGTTCGCTCTACCCTTCCCTGCCCATCCTGCGCCTCTACGCCGCCGGCGCCGACGACACGCGCGCGGCGACCGCATGGAACGTGGAGGAGACCATCGTCGATGCCGGCCACGCGGAGCTCCTGTCGCGCATCGCAAGGGAGACAGGCCGCCCCATCCGCGTGCACGTGGACGTGGATACGGGCATGGGCCGGCTGGGCATCCTGTATGATTCCGCGGTCGAGGCCATTCTCGCCATCGCGCGAATGCCCGGACTGGAACTGGCGGGCGTGATGACCCACTGCCCTGTGGCGGACGATCCCGACGACGGTTTTACGCGCCTGCAACACTCGCGCATGATCGAGCTGCGCAAGGCGCTGGCGCTCGCCGGGCTGCGGCCCAAGTTGCACATGGCCGCTTCCGCCGCCATCTTCGTGTCGCCCGAGTATCATCTCGACATGGTGCGATTGGGCCTGATCGCCTACGGCGGTTATCCCACGCCGCGCTTTCGCAGTCTCGTCACGCTCACGCCGACCATGCAGTGGGAGGCGCGCATCGTCACCCTGCGCGAGCTGCCGGCCGGCTGGAGCGTCGGCTACGGGCGCACGCACATCCTCGAGCGCCCCGCGCGCATCGCCACCCTGGACGTGGGCTATTCGCACGGCTACTTGCGCGACTTCTCCGGCAAGGGCGAGGTCCTCGTGCACGGACGGCGCGCGCCGGTCGTGGGGAGGGTCTCCATGAACCTGACCACGATCGACGTCTCGGCCGTCCCCGAGGCGCGCGTTTATGACTCCGCCGTGCTCCTCGGCCGCCAGGGCGGCGAGGAAATCAGCTGCGATGAATTGGCCGCGTGGGGCAATACCATCCCCAACGAGATCATGACCATGACGGGAAAGCAGAACGCGCGCAGGTACGCGATGGGACGTATAGGACCTATGAGACCTGTGAGTCCGACATGATCGCGCATCCCATCGGTCGCAAAGGTCCCAAGGGTCCCACTCGCCTTCGTGCTGCTTGACAAGCCTTGCTGCCGCGCCCTAGCCTGCCGGTATGATCATCCCTTTGGAAATCATCGCCGCCGGCAGGACCGACACCGGTCGCGTGCGCGAATGCAACGAGGACGCCTACGCCCTCGACCACGCGCGCCATCTCTACCTGGTCGCCGACGGCATGGGCGGCCACCAGGCGGGCGACGTGGCCAGCCGCCTGCTGGTCGAGGAGCTGCCCCGCCACTTCACTCCCCCATTCGACGACGACGTCGGCGCCGTCTTGAAAAGAGCCGTGGCCGCGGCCAATGCCGCCCTCTTCGAGACCGCGCGGGCGCAGGAAAACCGTCGCGGCATGGGCAGCACGCTGGTCGCCCTCTACGCAACTCCGCAACAGGCGACCCTCGCCCACGTCGGCGACAGCCGCGCCTATCTCATCCGCGGCGAGCGCATCTCCCAGTTGACCGAGGACCATTCGCTGGTCAACGCGCAACTGCACGCCGGCCTCCTGACTCCCGAGCAGGCCGCCGCCTCTCCCAACAGAAACGTCATCACCCGCGCCGTGGGTACTCATCGCCAAGTCGAGGCGGACGTTACGACCTTCACCCCCGAGCCGATGGACCGCGTGCTGCTTTGCACGGACGGCCTCTCCAACCTGGTGGAACCGGCACAGATATGGGAAATCGTCACCCGCGCGGTGACGCTGGGAATCGGGGTGCGGCGGTTGATTGAGGCGGCCAACCGCGCGGGCGGCAACGACAACATCACGGCCGTCTTGGTGCAGTTCGTGCCGCGACCGCGGCGGTTTCTGCATAAACTCTACTGGTTCTTCTCCCGGCAAGTCGCCCAATGATCGGGCGGGTGCTCGCGGGTGAGTACGAGATCGTGCGCGAGCTGGGCCGCGGCGGCATGGGCGTGGTGTACCTGGGCCGGCAGCGTTCGCTGGACCGCCCCGTGGCCGTCAAAGTCCTGCCGCCGTCGATGGTCGATTCTCGCGAGCGCCGCGCCCTGCTACTGGCCGAGGCGCGCCTCTTGGCCCGCCTGTCGCATCCAGGCATCGTCGGCGTCATCGACGTCTTGGAGGACGACGGCGTCGTCTGCCTCGTGATGGAGTACGTAGAGGGCGAAACGGCGCGCGACTGGCTGGGAACTCACGGCCCGGACCCTCGCCGCGCCGTCGCAGCGGGCGTCGCCGTCTGCCGGGCGCTGGAGACTGCGCATGGACAGACGCCCCCTATCATCCACCGCGACGTTTCCAGCGCCAATCTTGTTTTCACGCCGCGGGGCGAAGTGAAGCTGCTCGACTTCGGCCTGGCGGCCCTCTCGACCAGGAGCGCCGAAGCCGCGGGCAGCGCGCCTTATCTTTCCCCCGAACAGGCGCAGGGATCGGCGCTGGACGCCCGCAGCGATCTCTACAGTCTGGGCGTCGTGCTCTATGAACTGTCAACCGGCCATCCGCCCTTCGGCGGCGGCGGGGAATTCTCCATCGCCTATCGCCACGTGCACGAGCCGCCGCCGCCCCCGAGCGCGGTGCGGGCGGGCTTTCCTCCCGACTTGGAGCGTATTATACTAAAGTGCCTGGAGAAACAGCCGGAAAACCGTTACAGGGACGCAAGACAGTTGCGGCAGGCGCTGGAGTCGTGCGTGCTGCAACCGGCAGGACAAGGAGAAACTGCATCCATGAAGAGAATCGCGGTCGTGGTGTTGGTAGGCGTGTTGGGCCTGGCGGGATTGGCGTGGTATCTGAGGCGGCCGCCGGAGCGGGATGCGGGGACGCCCGCGGCGCCGGCGCTTAACGCGCGGACCATCGACGAGGCTGCGCGCCAGGCCATCCTGGCCGAGCTGACGGCCTTGCGCGACGCCTACACGTGGGGCGACGTGGAAGGCGGCTGTCAGGCCGCCGCGCGCCTGTCGCGCGCCGACCTGGCCCCCCTGGACCCCCGCGAACGCACCGAGTACTCGCAATTGCGCTTCAAAGTCGAGTCGGCGCAGAAAAAGATCGCCGCCGCCAGCGAGCTGGCGGTCCTGGCGCACACGGCCCAGGCGCAAGCGCGCCGCGAGGAGGCGCTGCTTCTGGCCCGCCGCGCCTTTGAACAACTCAATTCCGCGGTCGAGGACGTATCCCGCTATACCTGGCAGAATACCCCGCTGGGCATCGACATCGTAAACATGCTGGCGGCGCTGGAGCCGCCGGGCGCGGGCCAGGTCGCCTCCGCCACCTGGGAGGCCGCGCTGCTCCGCGCTCAAGCTGGAGGAAGGGCGAGCGCGAGTCGGCGCTGGCCCAACTGCGCAGCCTCTTGCGGGATGCCCGGACGGGCGCCGCGCCGTCCTGGAGGAGCAGATCTCCCGACTGGAAGCGGTCCTGGCGCGACGCAACGAGGCCGCAGCCACCACCGTCGCCGGCGCCAGCGTGGTACGCGCGCTTATCGAGGAGCGCAGCTTCCACGAGGGCCTCAAGATTCTGGACGAGCTGGAAAACCAGGCGACCACCGGCGCCCAACTGCGCGAACTGGCGGAACTGCGCCGCACCGCCATGCAGGGCATTCAGCGCCGTCAGACCGACATCCGCAAGGAAGCGGGCAACCTGGAGCGCCTTCTCGAGCTCGTCGCCGCTGAAATCGAAAACCGGAACAAGGCCGAGGCGCTCGAGCACCTGGAGCGCGCGGAGCAGATTCTGGCTTCGCTGGAAGCAACCAGACGGAACGAGCCGGCTTACGAAGTTCCCCTGCGCGACGAAGGCGGGCGCATCCAGCGCCTGAAGGAGGCCGCGGCCAATCTGGTCGAGGACGCCTCGCCATGAAATCCTATGGACCGCGCCAGCTTGCCGGCGCGCGGGAGTCCGATGTCTTCGCCTGACCCCCTCCTCGGCCGGCGCCTCGGCCACGTGCTCATTCGCCGCCTGGTCGGACGCGGCGGCATGGGCGCCGTCTACGAAGGCTACCAGGAGAATCTCGACCGCCGCGTGGCCGTCAAGGTGATCGCCCCCGAGCGTCTGGACGACCCCCACATGCTGGGCCGCTTCCGCCGCGAAGCCCTCTCCGTCGCCCGCCTTTCCCATCCCAACATCGTCCGCATTTACGACGCCCTTGACGAGGGCGACCTGCACTGCCTCGTGATGGAGTACCTGGACGGCGAGAACCTCAAGGAGATGGTGCGTCGCGGCCCCTTGGAGATCGAGCAGGCCGTCGCCTACGGCATCGACGTCGCCGAGGGCCTCTGGCACGCCCACAGCCAGGACCCGCCCATCATCCATCGCGACATCAAGAGCGAGAACATCATCATCACGCCGGAGGGCGCGGCGCGCATTACCGACTTCGGCGCGGTCCTCCTGCCCGACACCGGCATGAAGACGCGGACGGGCATGGTCGTGGGCACGCCCGAGTACATGTCGCCCGAGCAAATCCGGGGCCTGCCGCTGGACTTCCGCTCCGACCTCTACTCGCTGGGCGTGGTGCTGTTCGAGATGCTCGTGGGGGAGCTGCCGTTCTCCAGCCGGGAGCGATTCGAGATCGCGCGGCGGCAGGTGCAGGAGCTGCCGGTCAGCCCGCGCGCGCTGCGGCCGGACGTGCCCGAGGACCTGGCCACGGTGGTCTTGAAGGCGCTGGAGAAGGATCGCGGGCAGCGCTATCAGAGCGCCGCCGACCTGCTGGCCGACCTGAGGCTGATCGAGGTCGGCGAACGCATCAAGACCAGGATTTCCTACAAACCCAGCACCCCCTCGGAACGTCACACGGTGCAGACGCCGCGCGCCTCCGAGACGACCGCCACGCTGGTGGGGCCGGACACGCGCACGCTGGAAATCGACCGCGAGCTCATCCTGCGGCGGCGGCGACGGCGCCTGGCGCTGCCGTTCGCGCTCGTGCTGCTTGCCGCGCTGGCGATGGGGGCGTTTCTCCTCCAGCAATCCCTGCGCACGGACAAGACGCCGCCCGTCTCGATTGCCGACCTGGCGGCGGCGCCGGGGCTGGACCCCGGGCAGGTCGAGCTGACCTGGACGGCTCCCTTCGAGGATTACGACGGGCGCGCGGCGCGCTACGAGATCCGCGCCGCCGACCATCCCTTCGATCTGCGCACGCTTCATGAGGCGCGCGACTTGTCCAGCTTCGCGCCCACGCCGGAACGCGCCGGCGCGAACCAGCGCGCCGTCCTGCGCGGCCTGTCGGAAGGCCAGCGCTACTATTTCGCGGTCTTGTCCCATGATCGCGCGGGCAACCGCTCGGGACTCTCCAACCCCGCGCGCAGCCTGCCGCGGGGCATCCCACCAGGACCGGCGCGCGATTTCTCCGTCCGCTACGAGAACGGCGCGGTGCAACTGAGCTGGCGGGCGGCAGGTGACGACGGCGAAGCCGGCGGCCCGGCGGCCCGGCATATCGTCCTTATGCACAGCGAACCCATCACCGAGATGAACTGGACCAGCGCGCTGGACAAGACCCCCGCCGACCTCGCGTCCGCCTCGCCGGGAGAGCTGATGCGCGCCACGCTGGCCGACGTGGCGCCGGGACAGTATTTCTTCGGCGTGCGCGCCTTGGACGACGTGGGGGAGCTGGGACCGATCGCCTCCAGCCTGCGCGTCGAGGTGGGCCCCTTGCGGGACGCCATCCCGCCCGCGGCCGTGCTCGACCTCTCGGCGCGTCCCGGGTCGGCCGCCGGCTCGGTGAGTCTCGCCTGGACCGCCCCCGGCGATGATGGGACCGAGGGCCGCGCCTGGAGCTATCTCGTCAAGCTGGCGACCGCGCCCATCCTCTCGGACGGCGATTGGGAGGAGGCGGCGGCGGTCGCGCGCGTGATCGCCCCCGTCCAGGCGGGCGGCCGCCAGGAGATGCTCGCGCCCGATCTGTCGGAGGGCGTGCTCTACCACTTCGCGCTGCGGGCCGTGGATGAAGCAGGCAACGTCGCCGCGCTCGGCAACAGTCCGTGCAGCCGCGCTACCGCTATTCCCCCCGCCCCCATCACCGACCTGCGCGCGGACGCCGTAGTCAAGGCGGGAGCGTGCGAGATCACGCTGCGCTGGACGGCGCCCGGTGACGACGGCATGGATGGCCGCGCCGAACGCTACCAGCTGCGCGAGAGCAACCGTCCCATCGGCGAGGCCGACTGGGACGAGGCGCGCGCGCTGCGCGAGACGCCGCCCGCGCCCGCCCCGGCCGGCCGGGAGGAAAGCATGACCTTCATTCGTCGCGAGACCGGCCGCGTCTACTACGCCGTCCGCGCCATCGACGACGCCGGCAACGCCGCCCCCGTCTCCAACTCCGCCGTGTGCGATCTCTCCGACACCATCCCGCCCGACAAGGTGGGCCGGTTCACGGCGCGCGCGGCGGGCGACGACGCGGTCGTCCTCTCCAGGCTGGCTACCGGCGACGACGGCGTCCGCGGCCGCGCCACCCGCTACGAGGCCTACTGGGACCAACGCCCGCTGACGGAGGGGAACTGGCGGCGTGGCCGGCGCGTCACCAGAGCTTGCTGAGTCCGGGCGAATGTACGCCGAGGAGCGCCTGGAGGTCGCGATC
The DNA here is from genome assembly GCA_015075175.1 of bacterium. Taxonomy (GTDB): domain Bacteria; phylum Hinthialibacterota; class Hinthialibacteria; order H5-UNCL2; family H5-UNCL2; genus H5-UNCL2. The sequence goes on along the minus strand of JABTUV010000001.1, from coordinate 716,350 downwards.
TGGCCGAGCCGGGCGACTATCACTTCGCGCTCGCCGCCGTCGACGACCGGGGCAACAGCCGCCGCCGGCCTTCGCCAAAGTCACGTTAGCGGGCCGCCCCGACACCACCCCTCCCGAAAAAATCACCACGCTGGCCGCCCGCGCCGTGGGCGAGGACGTGGAACTGACTTGGAACGCTCCCACCGATCCGGGTTGGAGTCAGGGTCTTCGCGCTATGAAATAAGGTATCGTGAAGGCGCGCTGGACGCGGCTTTGTGGGCCTCGGCCACGGTGTTCTCCGGTACCCTGACGCCGCGCCTGCCGGGACAGAAGGAGGTTGTGCTGGTGGGCGGATTGCGCGAGAATACGGTTTACGGTTTCGCAATCGTCGTTTATGATAACGCGCGAAACGAAAGCGGACTCTCAACGTGGCCTCGGCGCGGTCCTGCCGCGCGCAGTTGCGCCCGCCGAGCCGGGGAGGTTCTGGCTTGTCAAAGAGTATGAGACGGCGCTCAGCACGTGGAAGTATGAGACCGTGGCCGCCCTCTGGTCGCCGGACATCAACGAGGACCACGCGGACGAGGTCGAGTCGTTCATCCAGCGCATCGGCTCCGACCGCCGCTCGCGGGTCGAATTGGAGCCGGGCGCCCTGTCCCTCCGGGAGGCAATCACGCCGTGGTCGCGGTGCGATTTATCTTCACCTGGCCGGACGCCGCCCGTCCCGGCGGCGCCATGTCCGCCGTCAATCCCCGGCACATGGTGCTGCGCAAGATCAACGGAACTTGGAAAGTGGACAAGGTGACGGAATAATCATGCCCTACGTGATTCGTCCAGAAACCCTGCGCAAGTGGGCCGAGAAGCACCTCGTAATGCGCGTCTCCGGCGACCAGATCGACTGCGATTTTCTTTACACCGGCAGCACCTGCTCGAACGGCGGGGTGGAGATTCTGGCCCGCCTGCACTTCGTTTTGCGCAGCGAGTGCCAGGACTACCGCATCGTGGACGCGGTCATCTCCACCCGCTCGGGCGACATGGGCCTGGAGATGAGCTGCCAGTATCAACTGGAGGGGGACGAGTTTCTGACCCGCAATCTGGACGACTGCGCCGTGGTCGGGCATCTCCTGTCGGAATTCGTGCAGCGGGACGTGGAGTGCGCGCCCTCCGGTTGCTTCTGCCAGTCGCCCAACGTGATGCACAAGTGCCAGATGGCGCTGCAGACGATTCATTACGCCCTCCACCACCTGCCGCAGACGGCGGCGCGCGCCTCGGCATGAGCCGGGCGCTGCCCTTGCTCTTCGCTTTTCTCTCGTGCGCGAGCGGCCTTGCCGACGCTTCCGACAAGGCGCGTCCACCTGTAGTAGAAATGGATCCTAACGCAGTTGCGAGAGAAGAAAGAACCGAGTCCTCGAGTAGCGGCCCGACGAGCTGTGTGCCTCTACCCGAGCCGCCCCTTCGGGCCGCGTATCGAGAGGACGGCCTCGACGTGCCCAGGCCGCCATCGCAGCTGCCTTGGTTTTCATCTGCTGCCGGCGAGTCGAACAATCATGCGGGACTGTCTCTGCTCGTAATCGCGGAGCGGCGCATGGAGGCCCTGTCGCCGCGTGACTACGCGGGGCTGGACCAGGCCCTGCCATTGTATCGCAAGGCGCTTCTCGCCCTGCGCGAGCGTCCCGCGGACGCCACCGCCATCGCCGCCGAGACGTTGAGTCGATTGTGGGCGATGGTCCATGCCGGAACGCTGTCGGCCACGGCGCTGTATTCACCCATGTTCACTTTCGGCATCTGCAACACGCAAGAGATGGGCACGGAAGTGCTTTTTGAAGCGTGGATCGAGGACGCAAGCGCGGCCCGCACGCGCATCTTCAGGGGGACGGCCTTGGAGGCATTTCCCAGTTTTCACGCGCTGGATTTACAGGCGTGGGCCGGCCAGACGATCGCGCTGGAACTGCGCACCCACCCCGGCGAGAACATTCACGGCGATCGCGCGCAGTGGTGGGAGCCGGCGATTGCCTGCGGCGATCCGGCCCAGTTGCGCCGGGCGCGCGTCGGACGCACCGTGGTCGTCGACGACCTCGTATTGCGCTTCCGGCAGGCTGAAACGTGGATGGAGCTTTACGGCGAGCGAATGCCGCTGGGCCGTGGTGCTCTCTGGGGCAAGGAAAACCATCGCATCAATGCGTATCCACCCACCCGCGGTTGCGTCGGCTGGGCGGTGGGACGCTTCGTCGTAAGCGTTCCCCGCGCCGGCGGCCTGGCCTATCCGCTTCTCCTCTTGCCCTAGTTCCCAATCACGCCTTGACGTGTGTGTGTTGGTCGGATTCTGCGGAGTGATAGATAGGACGTATGGGACCGATAGGACCCATAGGACCTGTTTCACGAACGTATGTGTCTGTTTTTCACATTCTCCTATCACGGCAATCGTGTTATCCTGTCCCAAAATCCCTATGCCGTCATCCCGTCATGGACGCAGCGCTTATCATGCGTAGGATTCGATCAACGTCAGTCCGCTGGCGCTGGCGGTGTTCTTTCTCGTCCTTACACCCTCACCCTGTCGGACGGCGGCGATCCGGGCAAGAGCGACGACTCGTGGACGCTCCTGGACGCGGCGCGCAACCTGACACCTATACGACCGGTTATCCGCTCTACATGCTCCTGGCCGTGCCGGGATTGCGACTCCCCGCGCCGGTCGAGTCATCGACGGCCTTCTATGCTTCGCTTCTGCCCGTAGTGGCGGCCGTTCTTCCTTTACTACTGCGCGCTGCGGGCGACGCAATCGGCGGTGCTGGCGCTGGGCGCCGCGACCCTGTTCGGGTTGTCCACGGCGTCTGGCTGGCGGCGACCAGTGTGTACGTGCACGGCATCGCGCTCCTGGCGCAATGGGCGCTCTACGCCGCCCTCTATCATTACGAGAGGCATCCCACGCCGCGACGCTGGCTCTTGGTCGTCGCCGCCTTGGGAGCAGGCGGCTGCGCGCATCCGCTCAATCTGCTGCTGGCGCTGCCGGTACTAACCTGGATGTGGCCCATGCTGCGACGGCGCAGTCTGCCGCGCCGGTACTGGGCGTGGTCGGCGCTGATTCTCCTTCTGGGCCTCGCTGATCTCTATCTTCCGGCAACTTCGCCGCGCGGCGCGCGCGGCGACCTGCGCAACCTCTCCGGACTGTTCTTCTATCTCACCGGCGAGGGCCGCAGCGCAACTTTGCCTGGGGCGACGCCTGGGACAGCGCGCGCCTCCTGGCCTCGTTCAGCCTGCGCTGGCTGCATCCGGCGTGGCTCGTCCCCGCCGCGGCGGGCGCCATCGTCTTTCTGTCGCGGCGCAAGCGGCTGGTCCGCGCTGCTGGTCTCACAGGCCCTGCTTCTGCTCTTTATCACGGTCTGTTACTCGACCGGCCATCCGCAGTTCTACGCCTGCTTTCTCATCGGCTTGTTCTGGCTGTGGGTCGCCGGGAGCGGCGGACTGTGGCGGCTCCTGCGCGGGCTTGCCGCGAAGTCGCCGCCGGCGCCGGTGCGGCCCTCTTGGCCGTACTTGCTCTCGTTCAAGTCGCCGGCACGGCCCGACTGGACTATCACGTGCGCCGGCTGCGGGCCGACTGGCGCCCCACCGCCGCCGTCGGCAACGCCATGGCTGAAATGTCCCGCTTTACCGACCGCGCCGAACTCTGGTGCGACCGCGAGCTTCTGCCCTGGCTGCAAACCCGCTCCAGCGGCGAAGGCTTCTTCTCCGCCGACGGTCGCAACATCTCCATGGACTGGCGCCTGTCCGTAGCCCAACCGCCCGACTATGCGCTCAACTATTCCCCCGCCCTGCTCTTCAGCCGGCATATCCACCACACTGACAGGCGGCACGCCGTGCGCATCGAGCCTTACGGCGCCCGTCCGCCGCATTTTGCGCCGACGGACAGCGGACGCTGGAAGCCGACCTGGCTGGAGTTCGACAGCCTGGCCCGCCAGACGCCTCTGCGCGTGCTGGGCCTGAGCGTCGATTGGCTGGACGCCCAACGCCTGCGCGTGTCCAGCGTGGTGCACGTGGCGGGTTTCTGAAACCCCGAGCGCGTCACCTACACCGTGACGGCGGAAGGCGGCGAAGTGTTGGGAAGAAGCCACGACCGCCTGAACCATCGCAGGCGCATCCTATGGCGACTGCTCTACTACGACGAGCTGGTGGACGTGCGGGAGATCCGCCTGTCGCGGGCGGTGGGCGAGCAGGAATTGATGGATCACGCCGGACTTCGTCCGCCCCAACATGCAGCCGCTTGCCGCCGAGGATTTTCAACGTGATGCCGGGAAGACCCCCGGCCATATCGCGTTGACAGACGGACCGTGAACCTTCATAGTGTACCGGTGCGCCGGCTTCCGGCGATTTTCATCTCAAGTCCACTTTTAGGTAGCGAGGTACCCGCCATGTCCAAGCGTTCCCAACAACCGACCGAGTGCCAGACGCCTGATTGCTGCTGTTCCGGGATGTCGCGGCGCGACTTCCTGGCCGCCGGCAGCGCGGCGGCGGCGGCGCTCCCCATCATTGCCGGCCCGTTCACGCGCACGTCCTTCGCCGCCGAGTTGGATCCGGCGCACCTGGTTCCCGTCGACAAGAATTTGACGGCGGAGTGGACGCGCTCCCTGACGGCGCGCGGCGAACCCACCGTCTGGAGCGGCGACCGCTTGACCGTGCTGGGGATGCCCTGCGGCGGCATCGGCGCCGGCCAGATGTACGTAACCGGAGACGGCACGCTCGCCTGCTGGCACATTTACAACCACACCGCGCCGCTGGGACGCAACAACCAGGGCTACCAGGCCAGCCAGTTGCCCGGCATCCGCCTCCAGCAGGGCTACGCCGTACGCATCAAGCCCAAAGGCGGCAAGACCGTGACCAAACGCCTGGACAAGACCGGCTTCCCCAACGTGGCCTTCATCGGCCAGTACCCGATCAGCCGCGTCCTCTATCGCGACGAGAGCCTGCCCGTGAAGATCGAAATGGCCGCGTTTTCGCCCTTCATTCCGCTCAACGCTCTGGACAGCGCGCTGCCGGCCACGATCATGGAGTTCACGCTCAAGAACACTTCCGCTGCGCCGGTGGAAGTCTCGCTGGCGGGATGGTTGGAGAATCCCGTAGGCGTGGCCACCGTCCGCGCCAGCGGCGAAGGCCGCCGCAAGCAGACGTTGCAGCAAATGGACGTGCGCACGGACATCGCGTTCTCCGGCCTGCCCACGGAGAGAAAACCGGAGATCGAGGGCGAAGTGAAAGAGCCGGAGGTTTTCGCCGACTTCGAGGCGCAGGACTACCAACAATGGAAGGCGGAGGGGCGCGCGCTCGGCTCCGGTCCGGCCCAGGGAACGCTCTCGGGCCAGCAGCGCGTCACCGGCTTTGTCGGCAAGGGCCTGGTCAACACTTACGCCGGCGGCGACGATACGACCGGGCGGCTGATCTCGCCCGAGTTTACCATCACGCGTCCCTACATCAACTTTCTCGTGGGCGGCGGCGCGGACGAGAAGAAGGTCTACATCCGGCTGCTGGTGGGAGGAAAAGAGGTGGTGCGCGCCGCGGGTCGCGACGACGAAGCCCTTACCTGGCGCAGTTGGAACGTCAGGAAACACCTGGGCAAGAAGGCCCGGATCGAGATCGTGGACGACGCCATGGGCTCCTGGGGCCACCTCAACGTGGATCAGATCACCTTCGCCGACAGACCGCATCGCGGGCCGGGCGAGTTTGAACGCCAGCAGGACTACGGCACGGTCCGGTTTTCCCTCTTGGACGGCGCGGACGCGGGCTCGGTCGACGTGGGCGAAGCCGTCGCCGACGAGCAGCTTTCCGCCCGCGGCGTGTTCGGCAAGGGCAAAAAGGAGATCGTCTATGACCTGCCCGAGGTCAAGTGCGCTTCGCTGTGCAAGAACCTCTCGCTTGCGCCGGGCGAGGAGAAACGCGTGCGCTTCGCTCTGGCCTGGCATTTCCCCATCCGCCGCTGGGCCTTCCCCCACTATGAAGACCTGGGCAATTACTACGCGACCCGCTTTTCCGACGCCGGCGCCGTGATGCAATATCTCGCCGCCAACTATGAGAGACTCGCGAGCGAAACCCGGCTCTACTGCAAGACCTACTATGACGACAGCACCCTGCCGCACTGGTTCCTGAGCGCATCGGCCAGACGCCCTCCATTCTCGCGTCGGGGACGGTCCACTGGCGCAAGAACGGCGGTTCTGGGTTGGGGCGGGCTGCTGCGCGGGCACCTGCACCCACGTCTGGAATTATGAGCACTCGCTGGCGCGGCTCTTCCCCGAACTGGAGCGCTCCATGCGGGAGATGCAGGACTATGACGCCGGATACTGCGGCAACGGGCTGGTCAGTTTCCGCGCCGAGTCCTACATCGAGCCGCGTCACGCCGCCGACGGCCAGGCCGGGACCGTGCTCAAGTCCTACCGCGAGCATCTCTTAAGCCGAGACGATGCCTTCCTGCGCCGCAACTATCCCAAGATCAAGAACATCCTGAGATATTGTATGTTGCGCGATGGAAACTTTGACGGCGTCATCGAGGACGAGCAGCACAATACCTATGACATCAACTTTTACGGCGCCAACCCGATGATCGGCACGCTCTACCTGGCGGCGCTCCTGGCGGGCGAGAAAATGGCGCAGGAGATGGGCGACACCGAATTCGCCGAGCAATGCCGCAAGACCTTCGAGTCGGGCAGCAAGCTGACCCTGGAGCGCATGTGGGACGGCGAGTACTTTTACCAGCCGGCGACGCCGGAGACCGAGGGCAAGGAGTGGCAGTATATCCGGGCCTGCCTCTCGGACCAGTTGTTCGGACAGGGCTGGGCGCGCCAGCTGGGGCTGGGCAACCTCTTTCCCCAACAGTACGTCACGACCGCGCTGGCCAGCGTCTGGAAGTACAACTGGACGCCGGACGTCGGTCCACACAATGACGCCAACCGGCCGCGGCGCTGGTTCGCGCGCGCCGGCGACGCCGGCCTCTTCATCTGCACCTGGCCCAAGACCCCACGCCCCGGTTTTCGCAACGAGGTGGTCTATCGCAACGAGGTCTGGACCGGCATCGAATATCAGGTCGCCGGCAACATGATCTATGATGGACTGGTCACCGAGGGCCTGTCGATCTGCAAGGGCGTGCACGACCGGCACGACGGCCGCAAGCACAATCCCTTTAACGAGGTCGAGTGCGGCGACCATTACGCGCGCGCCATGGCCGGTTGGGGGTGCCTTTTGGCCCTGTGCGGGTTCTACTACCACGGTCCCAAGGGCGTCATCGCCTTCGCCCCGCGGGTGCAGGAAGAAAACTTCGCCTCGTTCTTCTCCGGCGCGGAAGGCTGGGGCTTGTACAGCCAGAAGGACGAGGGCGGCCGGCGCAAGGTCGTCCTCGACATCCGTTACGGTACGGTGCGTTTGTCCGAGCTCAGGCTGGACGGGAAGGGTGTGCGTGCGGCGGGCCTCCAGATCAGCGTGAACGGACAGGTGGGTTCCGCCAACGTCACGGAGAAAGACGGCATGATCGTGCTCTCCGGCGACGAGGCCATCCCCTTCCCGGCCGGCACGAAGATCGAGGTTTCGCTGCCGCTGGCGTAGGGGGCGTTGTGGGTGGAACCCAGCCGATGAGAGCCTTGGGGAATTCGGCGGTTTGACTTGCGGACGGCGGGGAATCGGCCTCGCCCATTATCGGTTCTTGGAGGAAAACGCAATGCCTAAAAAACCCAACAACAGCCGAGACCGCACTTCGTCCGGCTGCTGCTCCGGGGTCTCGCGGCGGACCTTCCTGGCGGCGAGCAGCGCCGCGGCGGCGCTGCCGGTAGTCGCCGGACCCTTCACCCGCATGGCGGATGGCGCCGACGGCGCCATCCGCCACTATGTCCCCGCCGACAAGGAACTGTCGCCCGAGTGGGTCGCCTCCCTGACTTCGCGCGGGAAGGAGAAGATATGGTCCGGCGACGAGCTCAATACCCTCGCCCTGCCCATCGGCGGCATTGGAGCGGGCCAGATGTACCTCTTGGGCGACGGCCGCCTGGCCTGCTGGCACATCTATAATCAGACTTTTTTCACCGGCTACGGCGCGACCAACTATCAGCAGAAGGAGATTCCCGGCCTTCGCCTGGAGCAGGGCTTTCGCATGATCGTCAGAAATGCGGCCGGGAAGGTGCTGGCCTCGCGCCGCCTGGACCGCGACGGCTTTCCCAAGGTCGGCTTTATCGGCCGCTATCCCATCGGCAAAGTGCTCTATCGGGACGAGGCTCTGCCCGTCAAGGTCGAGCTGGAGGCGTTCTCGCCCTTCATTCCGCTCAACACGCTGGACAGCACGCTGCCCGCAACGATCCTGGAGTTCTCGCTCAAGAACACCTCCGGCGAACCGATGGAAGTCGATCTGATCGGTTGGCTGGAGAATCCGGTGGGCGTTCATTCGACCAAGGCAGGCGTACTCGGACGTGTCAGACAGGCGGTGGGGCGCAACGCCGAGGCCACCTGGATTGACTATGCCGGGCTTGCCGAACAACCGCCCGCGCAAGGCGCGGGCCGCGCGAATGCGGAGGTCTTCGCGGACTTCGAGGGCAAGAGCTACGGCGCCTGGACGCTGGAGGGGCGCGCCTTCGGCCAGGCTCCCGCCTCGGGCGCCGTCGGCGACCAGAATCCCATCACCGGCTTTCAAGGCAAGGGTCTCGTCAATACTTACAACCCCGATGACGACGCCCGCGGAAAGCTGACATCGCCGACGTTCGTCATCCGGCGCCCCTACATCAATTTCCTCATCGGCGGCGGCTCCAACGACCGGCGCGTGTACATGCGCCTGCTTGTAGACGGGACCGAAGTGCGCCGCACCGCCGGCAACGACAGCGAAACGCTCTCCTGGCGCAGTTGGAACGTGCGCAGCCTGCGCGGCAAGACCGCCCAGATCGAAATCGTGGACAATGCCACCGGCGGCTGGGGCCACATCAACGTGGACCAGATCGAGTTCGCCGACCGCCCGCGCGCGGCCGGCGGCCCCTTTGAAAGGCAGACGGATTTCGGCACGGTGCGACTGGCGCTGCTGGACCAGGCCGACGGGGCGGCCGCCGACGCCGACCCCGAGGCGGACCTGCCTGCGTTCGCCCAACGTCCTGCTGAGGCGGTCTATGAGCTGGGCGAGGCCCGAATGGGCGTCCTCGCCAAGCGACTCACGCTCGCGCCGGGACAAGCCGCCACGCTCCCATTCGTCTTGGCGTGGCATTTCCCCATCCGCCGCTGGGGTTATCCCGAATTCGGCGACGTGGGAAACTACTATGCGACGCGCTTCCCCGACGCCGGCGCAGTGGTGGATTACGTGCAGTCCAACTATGAGAGACTATGCGCCGAGACGCGCCTTTACTGCAAGACGTTTTACGATCAGAGCACATTGCCCCATTGGTTCTTGGAGCGGATCGGGTCGACGCCCTCGATTCTGGCCACGGGCACGGTGCACTGGCGAAAAAACGGGCGCTTCTGGGGCTGGGAGGGCGTCGGTTGCTGCTCGGGGACCTGCACGCACGTCTGGAACTATGAGCACGCGCTGGCCCGGCTCTTTCCCGAGCTGGAGCGCTCCATGCGCGAGATGCAGGATTTCGGCGCGGGATTCTCCGGCAACGGGCTGGTCAGTTTCCGCGGCGACTCCTACAGCATCCCGCAGTACGCCGCCGACGGTCAGTGCGGTACGGTGCTGAAGGCGTACCGTGAGCATCTTGTCTCGTCCGACGACGGATTCCTCAGGCGCAACTATGACAAGATCAAGCGCGCCCTCCACTACAGCATGGTCTGCGACGCCAACACGCGCACGGAGCGGACAGGCGGCTCGTCCACCAGCTGGAACACGCAACCCGTCGTGGACGCTCCCTTTGACGGGATCATCACCGATCGCCAGCACAACACCTACGATATCAACTTTTACGGGCCTAACACCATGATCGGTTCGCTCTATCTCGCCGCCCTCCTGGCGGGCGAGAAGATGGCCCGCGCCATGGGCGACGCCGACTTCGCCCAGTTGTGCCGACAGATCTTCGAGTCGGGACGCAGGTACAGCGCCGAGAAGTTGTTCGACGGCGAATATTTCATCCAGGAGACCACCGACGACAACCGCGAGCGCGACTTCCAGTATCATCGCGGCTGCCTGTCGGATCAGCTTTTCGGACAGGGCTGGGCGCGCCAGGTGGGGCTGGAGGACGTGTACCCGAAGGAGCAGGTGGTTTCGGCGCTGCGGTCGATCTACAAGTACAACTGGGCGCCGGACGTCGCGCCGCAGAACCAGGTTTTTGCGCCCGAACGGTGGTTTGCGCGCGCGGGCGACGCCGGGCTTTTCATTTGTACCTGGCCCAAGAGCCCACGCCCCGGCGGCAACCGCGAGGTGCGCTACCGCGATGAAATCTGGACCGGCATCGAGTATCAGGTCGCCGGCAACATGATCTATGAGGGGCTTGTGAAGGAGGGCCTGTCGATCCTCAAGGGTTTACATGAACGCCACGACGGCGTGAAGCACAACCCCTATAACGAAGTCGAGTGCGGCGACCACTATGCGCGCGCCATGGCGGGGTGGGGTTGTCTTCTGGCGGCGTGCGGATTTTACTATGACGGTCCTCTTGGAGTGATTGGGTTTGCACCCAAGTTTCAAAAGGACCGGTTTGCCGGCTTCTTCTCCGGCGCGGAGGGTTGGGGTACGCTGGCGCAGGAGGAGTCCGACGGCTCGCGCGTCTGTTCCATTCGGCCGACGTACGGGAAGCTGCGGCTCTGCGAACTGCGCGTGTCGGGAGACGGAGTGAAGGCCGAGGGGGCCAAGGTCACGGGCGTCTCCGGCGCCCGCGTGGTTCGCGAAGGGGAGTGGATCGTCGTGCGCTTTCCAACGACCACGTTCACGGCCGGCGACAAGCTGGAGGTCGCGCTGCCGCCGGCATGAGGCGCGGTCGCAAATCGAAGCTACGGCTGCGCGGATTCAGGTTTTTCAGGATTGCGGGTGCAAACGCGCCGCATTTCGTGGTCCGTTGTCGTCCGGGTCGGCCGGGAGCTTTTCCAGTTTGACCACGCGGCCGCCGGTGATCCACTCGACCACGTAGATGTTGCCGTGCGCGTCGGCGGCGGCGGCATGCGGGCTGTTGAACTTGCCGGCCTCCAGGAGTCGCCGGTCGTTGGGCCAGCCCGGCTCGCGCGCGACCGCGTCATTGGCGCCGATTCGCGCGATCGGACGGTCGTCGGCGTCCAAGAGCGTCAGTCGCGCCCGCAGCTCCGGCACGAGCATGAGGTCCCCACAGGCGGAGAACATGTCCGGATTGGTCAGGAACCCTTCGCCGAAGCAGCGTACGAAGTTACCCTCCGGATCATAAATTTGCACGCGCGCGTTGCTGCGGTCCGCGACGTAGAGCTGCGGGCTGCCCTGCCGCAGGCCGAACCACACGCCGTGCGGAAACCTGTATCGTCCCGCACCTTCCGTGCCGTCCAAGGTGTGCAGGTGGTTTCCATGCCGGTCGAAGCCGTGTACCACGTGCGCGCCATATCCATCGGCGACCCACACGTCGCCGTTGCCGCCGATGCGCGTTTCATTGACGGCGACCCAGGTGGGGACGTAGCGCTTCTCCCGGTAGGCCGGATGCACCAGCGGGGGTGGCGGCAGCGTCGCCACTACCTCTCCGTTCAGCGTCGTCTTCACGACCGTGCACCTTTCCTGGTCCGTCAACCACAGGTACTCGACCCCGTCCTCCTCGACCAGCGCCATGCCGTGTGCGCCGGGATAGTCGCCCCACGATGCCAGGAGCGTCCCTTTGCCGCTGTAAACGAGAACGGCGGGCGTCGCCTGGTGGAAGATCAAGATTCGGCCGTCGGCGGACACAACGACGCCGTGGGTGCGTCCATTCGCGCGAGCTCCGGCGGTATCGGGAACGACGATCCAATCGTCGATCCATTTGTACCGCCCGACTTCCGTTCTCTGGCTGGAGCTCATGGATTGAAGCCTCCTTGGCCGGGCGCGGCGAGGTCTGCCCGAGTGAGTGAGTCGCGGCTCCGCGGTTCTTTTCCAGTATAGACGATGGGACGGGCCGGGCGCAACCCCGACCGCCGCGCGGATTCGGGGGGACCGTACCATCGGCGGTGTTCGTGAGGCCGTAAGTCCAGTAGGCGGGGAGGGATTTGAACCCTCAAGCCCTCATCGGGCAACGGATTTTAAGTCCGTCGTGTATACCGTTCCACCACTCGCCCCGATCCTCACTTTCCTCCGCTCACCGCAGCCGGTCAAGCACGGATTTTCCAGCCCACTGACCGTCGCACAGCCTCTCACGCTGATACGGCGCACCACGCTGACCAATGCCCCCCACCGGACGCCTACCCCCTGAATCGTGAAAACGCCACCCCACTTGCCCGGTGGCTTCTTTGATGAAAATAACTATTGAAGTGACTCCGAATCCGTGCTAACAATTCACCCAGGTCGCCGGAGTCGCGCCAACCGAAAGGAACCATGCATGAATGCCCGCCAGCGCATGGCCGCCGCCATGCGCCTCACCGTCCCGGACCGCGTGCCCGTCATGTGCCAATTGGCTATCGGCCACTATTTCCTTTACTCCGGCGTCGAACCCCTGGACATCTGGTTCACCTCCCAGGGATTCGCCGAGGCGCTCGTCCGGATGATGCGCCGCTACCACTTCGATGGCCTGCTCATCAATCTCCCCGGCCGCGATCCCGATTGGCAGCGCGACGTCGCCTCCATCCACAAGAACGGCGGCGAAACACGGGTGCACTGGAAGAACGGTTGCACCACCATCGTCCCCTGCGACGACAACCCGCATTACTACCAACCCGACGGCTCGCGCTTCTTCCCTCCCTTCCAGACTGTCGATCCCGATACGCTCTACTACGTCGAGCCGTGGGACACGACGGAAATCACCTATCCCTACAGCTGGGGTCACGAGAAGGAACCTCGCCCGTTTGACGACTTCTTCCCCACCTTCCACCTGGATACGTTGCGCATGGTGAAGGAGCAAGTGGGCGACGAAGTTTCGGTTCACGTGGAAGTGTTTTCGCCCTGGTCGCAGTTCATGGAGCTGCTCAATTACGAAAACGCGCTGTTGGCCATCCTGGATGACGGCGCCAAGGCACGGGCGTGCCTGGCGCGGCTGACGGAGGGCGCGTTGGACCTGGCCTGCCGATACGCTGCAGCGGGAGCGGATGCGTTGCTCATCTCCTCCGCCTTCGCCGGCGCCGGACTCATCTCTCGCCGCCATTATGAGGAATTCGTTCTGCCCTACGAGTCGCAACTGATTGCGCGGTTCAAACAAGGCTTCGATCTTCCCGTCTATACGCACACCTGCGGCGCCATCGGCGACCGGCTCGACCTGCTCCTAGCCACGGGGACCAACGGCATCGACACGCTGGATCCGCCGCCGCTGGGTAGCGTCGATCTGGTCGAGGCCAAGCGTGCCCTGGCGGGCAGGGCCTTTATCAAGGGCAACATCGACCCCGTCAACACCCTGCTGCGCGGCAAGGCCGAGGCGGTCGACAGCGACGTGCGGTGGCGGCTCTCGGTAGCCGCCCCCGGTGGTGGTTACATCCTCTCCAGCGCTTGCTCGATCGCCCCGCATACGCCGCCTCACAACATTGAACGCCTTGTGCCCCTGGCGGAAACCTGGGGCGCTTATTGACAGCCGGACTCCAACTCGAACTTCCAGCGCCGACTGTCGCGAAGCGTCCTGTCATTTCGACCGCACCCCTGTCATTTCGACCGCAGGGAGAAATATGCCCGAACCTTCGCAAGAACGGGAGCAGAGGGACAGGATTTCTCCCTGCGGTCGAAATGACAGGCCCGGCCCGGCGCAAGAGCTTGATTTGCCCGCCTTCCCTCCCTATAGTCGCGGGGTAGAACGAGCAAGTGAAGACTATCCGGGAGGTTGCATGATGACGGACGCGGAATGGAGCCAGGCTTTACCCCACGTTTGGGATATCGATTTGGGCGACCAGGACATGAGCACGGCGGAGGCCATGAACCTGTTCGCCAAGTATTTCTTCGGCAAGATTCGACCCATTCCGGGCACGGAAGACAGCCCGGTCAATCCCACCTGCATCTACAGCGTGCACAATCGATTGGTAGCGCGCGTCACCGCCGGACCCAGCAAGTTGGCGCCGGGCCAGACCGAACCGCGCCCGGAACGCGCCGGCTTCTTTCACATCGAGCTGTCCAACGACGGCGCCATCTACAAGAATGCGTGCAGCGCTCTGTTGCCACGCATTTTGAAGGGCGAACCCTCACCGGTGTGAGCCCGGCGTCTGGACTGTGCCGGCTTGCGGCCGCGCACAGCACGCTGCGCAACTACGACCCCATCCCCCCTAGCCGCCCTTGTCAAGCGGGGAGAGAAAGACTGCGAACCCCCTTGTTAAAGAGGGAGGTGGAAGTCGCCTTGACAGCGGCCGCCTGTCCCAAGTAACTTGGACGCCTTAAGTTACTTCCGCAGGGAGAGATGCCCGTGAAGGTCGCCGCCGGCCGCCCGGCCAAATTATCCACCCGCGCATCGCGCACCAGCGAGCCGCCCATCGGCACGCTCATGGCTCAGGCGCTGACCATCCCCGGCGTCGTTTCGCTGGCGGCCGGCTTCGTGGACCAGGAGTCCCTGCCCGCCGCCGAAGTGCTCTCCGCCGCCCAGGTCGTCCTGTCCGACCCCGCGCGCGGCAAGGCCGCTCTGCAATATAGTTCGACCATGGGCGACCTTGGCCTCCGCCGCGACTGGATGCGCCGGCTCGAACGCGAAGACGGCATCACTCCCGCAACCCACAACTTCAGTGAAGAGCACGTCATCATCACCAACGGCAGCCAGCAATTGCTGAAACTGGTCTCCGAGGCGCTGCTGGACCCGGGAGACATCGTGATCGTCGAGGCGCCGACTTACTTCGTCTACCTGGGGATCATCGAGAGCCTGGGAGCGCGCGCGGTCAGCGTGGACTGCGACGCGCAGGGCCTGGTTCCCGACTCGCTGCGGGCCGCCTTGCAAACACTCCGCCGCAGCGGCGACCTGTCCCGCCTCAAACTCGTCTACTGCATGTCCTACTTTACCAATCCGATGGGCGTGAACCTCTCAGGGGAGCGGCGGGAAGAACTCTACTCCATCTTGGAGGAGCTCGATGAGTCCGGCGAGACCGTCTACCTCTTGGAGGACGCCGCCTATCGCCCGCTTCGCTACGATGGGCCGGACCTGCCGTCAATCAAGACGCGCGATACCGGCAACGAGTTTGTGATTTACACCCAGACGTTCTCGAAGGCGTTTTCTCCCGGTTTCAAGCTGGGATTCGGGCTGTTGCCCGACGCTCTCGTGGCGCCGGTGCGACGACTCAAGGGCAACGCGGACTTCGGGACCTCCAATTTCACCATGCAGTTGGCGGAGGAACTCTTGCGCAGCGGCGCTGTCGACCGGCACGCCGCCGAGCTGCGCGAGATGTATCGGCGCAAGCGCGACCTGTTTCGCCAGGCCATCCACGAAGAGTTTCCCGAAGGGGTAGTGACCGTCGATCCGGCGGGAGGGTTGTACGTGTGGGCGCAGCTGCCGGGAGCCATCGACACCGGCCCTGAGGGGCCGCTGTTCGCCGCCGCGCTGGAGGAAAAGGTGCTGTACGTGCCGGGACGCTTCTGTTTTGCACCTGACCGTGACGCCGGGCCGCCGGCGCGCTCCAGTATGCGCTTGTCCTTCGGACTGCCTGCACCGGACGCGATGGTGGAAGGCGTCGCCCGCCTGGGCCGCGCCGTCCGCCGCGTGCTCTAACCTGGACAATGGCAAGGAAAGGAAATCCGAGTCCCTGAGCAGCGGCCCGTTGGGAATTTCCAGAAGAGGCAGTCCGTACCTTCGGGCCGCGTGTCGAAGGGCGCCGGGCCGCCGCCACGTTGCCGGAGAGCGCAAGCGCCCGCGTCGCTCTTGGCTCGCCCTCGCCGCCGCCCTCGTACTCCTTGGCTGCGGCGCCGGCATCGAGGAACGCCTGGCCCGCGCCGACCGCGCCTTTGACGCCGGGAACTGGTCCGAAGCCGAGGCCGGCTATCGGCGCGTGCTGAAGGGCGATGAGCACAATTTCCGCGCGCACTTGCGCCTCGCGGAGGTTTATTTTGAAAAGAAGCGTTACGACATTATGATCGGCTACCATCTGCGCGAAGCGGAGCGCATCATGCGGGAGTCGGGAGACGCGGAGATGCGCGCCGAGTTCCGCCGGGTGCGGGGGAGAATCCTGGGGAAGGCGCTGGAGAGCGGGAGGATCTAGCTCGCGCAGAGGCGCAGAGGGCGCGGAGGAGAAGAAAGAGCTCGCGCAGAGGCGCAGAGCGCGCGGAGGAGAAGAAAAAGCTCGCGCAGAGGGCGCGGAGATCACAGAGAAGAATTAAGAAAAGAATTCAGGGATTGGGGTGAGGGCTCGAGGGCTGACACGACGTCTTTCCGGTCGATGTTCCCTTTCTTTGCCCTCTCCATCCCCTCTGTATGGCGGTGCTCTCTCCATATTCTCTGCGTTCACCGCGGCTCTGCGCGAGCCAAGACGATATGAATTGCTGCGTTCACCGCGGCTCTGCGCGAGATCAACCCTGCGTGAAAGGATGACGACTCATGTGTGCGGAACAGAATCAAGTAGACGAATTCCTGGCCCAGAAGGTCTTCGCCGTGGTCGGCGCCTCGCGCGACGCCGACAAGTACGGCTTCAAGGTCTTTCGCGCCCTCAAGAACGGCGGTTACGAGGTCTTCCCCGTCAATCCCAAGACCGACAGCATCCTGGGCGACAAGTGCTATCCGTCGCTGACCAAGCTTCCCAAGGTCCCCGATGTCGTCAGCATGATCGTGCCGCCGCATGAGGGTGAGAGGGTGGTCGAGGAGGCGGCGGGGTTGGGAATCAAGCGCATCTGGTTCCAGCCCGGCGCGGAATCGGAGAAGCTGCTCAAACTGTGCGAGGAGAAGGGCATCGCTGCGCTCTCCGGCGTGTGTGTGATGGTGGAGTCGAAGAAGAAACGGTAAGGCCGGTTCCAGGCGACTCCGCGGTTGGGGATCGGATTCTGCCAGGCTCCCCCCGCCGCTGTCATTGCGACGACCGGCGAGACCGAGCCCTCGTTTCGACTGTCATTTCGACTGTCATTTCGACTGTCATTTCGACTGTCATTTCGACTGTCATTTCGACCGCAGGGAGAAATCTTCTGTTTCGCACTCAACCCGCGGCGGTGGTGGGAGAGATTTCTCCCTGCGGTCGAAATGACAGTTGTGGTGGTGGGAGAGGTTTCCCCCTGCGGTCGAAATGACAGCGATGGCCGGCTGGAAGGGGAAAGGGAATCTGCAGTGATCGCGCTCCTGTCCGCCGCCGACCGCCTGCGTTCCCGCCTCGCCGCCCTCTCCTTCTCTCCTCCCGTCGCTTTCGTCTACAATCCGCTCGAGTACGCCTGGGAACCCTATTGCCGCTACATCGAGAAGTATGGTCGCGCTACCGGCAGGGCGGTGTTCCTGGGCATGAACCCGGGACCCTTCGGCATGGCTCAGACCGGCGTGCCCTTCGGCGAAGTCTCGCTCGTGCGCGACTGGTTGGGCATAGAGGCCCCCGTTGGACGCCCCTCCCCCGAGCATCCCAAGCGCCCGGTCCGAGGTTTCGCCTGCCCGCGCAGCGAGGTCTCCGGCCGGCGGCTCTGGGGTTGGGCCAGGGACCGTTTCAAGACACCCGAGCGGTTTTTCCGGCATTACTTCGTCCTCAATTATTGCCCCCTGCTTTTTCTGGAGGAGAGCGGACGCAACCTGACGCCGGACAAGCTCCCCGCGCGCGAGCACGCGCTCCTCTCCCAGCTCTGCGATGCCTACCTGGCGGAGGCCGTCAAGGCGCTACAACCCACTCATATCATTGGAGTTGGAGGTTACGCCGCGGGATGCGCGCGGGCGCTGGCATCACCGTCGGACAGTCTGTCAGTCCTGCGCATCCCCCACCCCAGCCCGGCCAACCCCGCCGCCAATCGCGGCTGGTCGGAGGCCGTCGAGCGGGCGCTGCTCCACCATGGGCTTCCGATAAGATGAGACTCATGTCCTTGCCGTCTTGATTTTTTAGCCCGCTCTGCAACGTTTTGAATCTTTTTCAAACGCAAACATTGCGCCTCTTTCGCCTGCGCCATATAATCTAGAGTGACCAGGAGCAACGAGAACACTTGATTCATATCTTCTTGTTGCAGCCTGAAAAGAGGTTTGCCGCGACGGGATACGCGATGCCTCAAGGAGGTGCGGAGGGTGCCATGCAGAAAGGTCGAGTGCTGATCGTGGACGACGATCAGCTGGTCCGCAATGTCCTCCTGCGGCAGTTGGTGACAGCCGGCTATACGTGCGACACGGCGGCGGACGGTCGGGCGGCGCTGGAGAAACTGACGCTGGACAATTACGATGTCACCCTCATCGACATGGTCATGCCGGTGATGGATGGGCTGCAGCTCCTGTCGGCCTTGGACGAACTGAGGCTGGAAACCGTGCCCATCGTCCTGACGGGATACACCGAAGTGGACCGCGCGGTGCAGGCGATGAAGCTGGGAGCCTACGACTTCATCCAGAAGCCGGCCCACGGCGACATGGTGGTGAAAGCCATCGACCGGGCGGTGCGACACAGTTGCGTGGTGCGCTACGGCAAGGAGATGGCCAACCTGGCAGCACAGTGGGAGACCATCTTCGACGCGACGCCGGACATGATCGTGATCCTGGACCCCGAGCAGCGCATTCTGCGATACAACCGGGCGGTCGCGCAGCGCTTCGGGACGAGCAAGGATGCACTGATCGGGCGGCACGGGCACGAGGCGCTGTGCGGCGGGGACCATCCGCTGGAAACCTGCCCCTTCCTTCTCACCTCGACTCAGGCGCGGTATTATCCCATCGAGTACTGCCAGCGGCAGTGGAACGGCTACTTCGAGGCGACCATTGTCCCGCTGCGTTACCGCGGGGAGGCGGTGTGGGGCTGGCTGCACGTCATCCGGGACGTGACGTCGCAGCGGGAGGCGGCGGAACGCACCGCGCAGTCCGAGTCGCTCTTGCGCGCCATCATTCAGGCCTCCAAGGACGCGATCGTGGTCTTTGACGCGAGCGGCTGCATCACCGAGTACAACCCGGCGGCGCAGGCGCTGTTCGGCCCGCCGGAAAAGCAGCTCCACGGCGCCGGCGTGGAAAGCCTGTTCGCCCCCGAGTTCGAGGAGATGTACCTGCAATACAGGTTGAGCGCGGCGTCGCCGACCGCCGACCTGATTCGCACCGAGGGGGTGCGGAGCGACGGCGGCCGCTTTCCGGTCGAGATCAGTCTCTCGGACGGCGAGGCCAACGGGAGGAGTTTCACGGTCGCCGCCGTCCGCGACATCACCGACCGCGTACGGGCGCAAGAGGCCCTCCTGGAGACCGAACGCAAGTATCGCAAGCTGCTTCACAACCTGCCGCTGGGCGTCTTCCGCGCCAGCGAATGTCAGCTGCTGATGGCCAACCCGGAGATGGCGCGCATGTTCGGCTACGAGACCGTTGACCACATGATCGGATTGGACACGAGCCTGCTTTTTGACGATCCGCGGCAGCGGGACGTCCTGGTGGGAAGGCTGCTCAAGCAGGGTTTCTTGGCGCGCGAGGAGGCGCTCATGCGCCGCCGCGACGGCTCCACCTTCTCCGGCCTTTTTACCGCCAGCCTGGTGCGCGGCGACGCCGCGGGCGAGATGCTCATCGACGGCAGCCTGGAAGACATCACCGAACACAAGCATCTGGAAGCCCAACTGCGCCACGCCCAGAAAATGGAATCCATCGGCCAACTGGCCGCCGGCATCGCCCACGAAATCAACACGCCCACCCAGTACGTGGGTGACAACGCCCGCTTCCTCTCCGACAGCTTCAACCAGTTGCTGCTCCTCTTGGCGCGTGTGCGCATGGTGGTCGCGGCGGCGGACAAGGGACAACTGGACCCGGCCCTCCTGGTCGAACTACGCAAGGGCATGGACGAGTGCGACCTGGACTACTTGCTGGAGGAGATCCCCCGCGCCATCTCCGAGTCGCTGGACGGCATCGAACGCGTCTCCCGCATCGTGCGCGCCATGAAGGAGTTCTCCCATCCCGGCGGCGACGAAAAGACCCCCGTGGACCTCAACAAGGCCATCGAGAGCACCCTCACCGTCGCCCGCAACGAATACAAGTACGTGGCCGACCTGGTCGCGGACCTGGACCGCGAGCTGCCGCTCGTGCCCTGCCTGCCCGGCGACTTCAACCAGGTCATCCTGAACTTGGTCATCAACGCCGCCCATGCCATCGGCGCGGTCGTGAAAGAGCGGGGCGAAGGCAAGGGGACCATCACCGTATCGACCCGCCTCAACGGCCCCTGGGCCGAAATCCGCGTCTCCGACACCGGCGGCGGCATTCCCGAGAAGATCCGCCACCGCATCTTCGAGCCTTTCTTTACGACCAAGGAAGTGGGCAAGGGCACGGGGCAGGGGTTGGCCATCGCGCGCTCGGTCGTGGTGGACAAGCACGGCGGCGAGATCGAGTTCGAGACGGAGACAGGCCGCGGAACCACCTTCATCGTGCGCCTGCCGCTGGAGGAGCCACAGGGGCAAGCGAGCGAACCGGCGGAGGCAATAGCCGGCGCGACCGTCTAAACTCCGCTCGCAGCGTTCGGCGGCGATGAAGTGGGCCGCATTCGTCCCCTAGGCCCCATACGCCCCACGGCTGGGCAGGGAAAGCAATCATGACTTGCTTGAAATCGGAAAAAAAACGCATCCTCTTCGTGGACGACGAACCGCGCGTACTGGGCGGACTGTCGCGCATGTTGCGCCCGCTGCGCGACGAGTGGGACATGGCCTTCCTCCCAAGCGGCGCCGACGCGCTCGAACTCCTGTCGCGCGAGCGCTTCGACGTGATCGTCTCCGACATGCGCATGCCCGGCATGGACGGCGCCCAGCTGCTGAGCGAGGTCATGCGCCGCCATCCTCACATGGTGCGCATCGTGCTCTCCGGCCACTCGGAAAAGGAGATGGTGCTGCGCTCGGTCGGCCCCACGCATCAATATCTGGCCAAGCCGTGCGACGCGGACTTGCTCAAGGCCACCGTCAGTCGCGCCTGCGCCCTGCGCGCCATCCTGGACAACGCCCAGCTGAAGGAGCTGGTCTCGCGCCTGGACGCCCTGCCCAGCCTGCCGCAGCTCTACCTGGAGATCGTCGAGGAGATGCGGTCGCCTATGGCCTCGATTCAACGCGTGGGCCGCATCATCGCCCAGGACCTCGGCATGACCGCCAAGGTGCTGCAGCTGGTCAACTCGGCCTTTTTCGGCGTGCGCAAGCAAGTGCGCGACCCGGTGCAGGCCGCCAGCCTCCTGGGCATGGAGACGCTGAAGGCGCTGGTACTCTCGCTGCACGTCTTCTCCAGCTCGCGCGACGCCTTGCCCGCCGGTTTCAGCTTAGAATCCCTCTGGCAGCACAGCACCGCCGTCGGCCAGCTGGCCCGCGGCATCGCCATCGCCGAACGCGCCGACAAGAAGGTGGTCGAGGACTCGCTGCTGGCGGGACTCCTGCACGACGTCGGACTCTTGGTGCTGACGACGCAACTGCCCGACCAGTATCAGCACGTATTGGAGCTGGGGCGCGGCGAAGGATGCTCGCTCTGGGCGGCGGAGCGGCGGATTTTCGGCGCCGGCCACCCCGAAGTCGGCGCCTATCTTTTGGGTCTCTGGGGCCTGCCCGATCCGGTGGTTGAGGCGCTCGCTTTCCACCACACGCCCTCCGAGTGCCTGGACTCCCGCTTTTCCCCGCTCCTGGCCGTGCACGTGGCCGACGCCTGGAGCGACCATGCGAACCTCTCGCAAAACGGCCTCGAAGGTTCTGTACTGGACTTGCACTACCTCCGCCGTCTGGGCTTGGAAAACCGGCTGCCGGTCTGGAAGGCGGCTCTTGAGCGCACACCCGAGGAGGCCAAGGCGCGGTGAATCCGAGAATCCTTTGCGTGGACGACGACCCCAACATTCTCTCCGCCTGCCAACGCCACCTGCGCAAGGAGTTCGAGGTGGACATCGCGGAGAGCGGCGCACGCGGACTGGCCCGGCTCTCCGAGCGCGGTCCCTACGCAGTGGTCGTCTCGGACATGCGCATGCCCGAAATGGACGGTATCGAGTTCCTGTCGCGCGTCAAAGCGGCGGCGCCCGACACGGTGCGCATCATGCTCACCGGCCAGGCCGATCTTTCGACCGCGATGGAGGCGGTCAACCAGGGCAGCATCTTTCGTTTCCTGACCAAGCCGTGCTCGGCGGAGTCGCTGCTTCTGTCGTTGCGGGCGGGCGCCGAGCAGTTCCGGCTGGTGCACGCGGAGCGGGAACTGCTGGAAAAGACGCTCTCGGGCAGCGTGAAGGTGCTGACGGACACGCTGTCGCTGGTCAGTCCGGCGGCCTTCGGGCGCGCGGTGCGGGTACAGCGGCTGATGCGCGCGATGGCCCGGCAACTGGGCGCGCCGGTGTGGGAGTTTGAATTGGCCGCCTTGCTCTCGCAGGTCGGCTGCGTCTCCCTGCCCGGCGAAGTCATCGACAAACTCCATCGTGGTTACAAGCTCTCCGAAGAAGAGCAACGCATGTTCGACGGCCATCCGCAGGTGGGCCGCGACCTGATCGCCAACATTCCGCGCCTGGCGGGGGTGGCCGAGATTATCGCCTTCCAGGAAAAGCACTTCGACGGCAGCGGCGTTCCGCACGACGGACCGCGCGGAGAGAAAATCCCCGCGGGAGCGCGCGCCCTGCACGTGGCTTTGCACTACGACAATCTCACCATGGCCGGCGTCTCCCGCGCTGAAGCCCTGCGCCGCCTCTCGCAACACAAGGACTGGTACGATCCCGCCATGCTTTCGGCCCTCGCCAAGTCCCTCGACCTGGACGTCCGTTACGAGGTCCGCTCCGTCTCCCTAGCCCAACTTGATTCCAGCATGATCCTGGCGGAGGAGATCAAGACCGACAAGGGCCTGCTGCTGATCGCGCAAGGCCAGGAAGTGACAACTTCGCTGCGCGCCCGCCTGCGCAATTTCGCCCGCACCACGGCCATCAAGGAGCCCATCAAGGTGCTCGTGCCGGTACGTTCCGCAACCGATTCCAAGGAGGCCTGACCATGCCGCCGACCGTGCTTTTCGTGGACGACGACGCCAATCTCCTGTCCGGCATGATGCGCACGCTGCGCAAGGAGAACTTCGCCGTCAAGTGCGCCCGCTCCGCCGGCGAGGCGCTCCAGATCATGGCCGAGACCGAGATCGCCCTGGTCGTCTCCGACCAGGACATGCCCGGTATGAAGGGGACCGATCTCCTCATGCGCGTGCGCCGCTTCTATCCCGATACGGTCTGTTTCATCCTCACCGGCAAGGCCACGCTGGATACCGCCATCGCCGCCATCAACCAGGGCCAGGTGCAGCGGTTTTTCGTGAAACCCTGCGATCCGGCGGACTTGACCGTCGCCATCCGCCACGCCCTGCAGCAGCGCGAACTCTCCATCCAGGCGCGCAAGCTCTTCAAGCGCGTGCAGGAGCAGGGACGGGTTTTGGAGGAGATCGAGAAACTGCATCCGGGCCTGACGCGCGTCGAGCGCGACGCCGATGGGGCCATTCTCCTGGACGAGCCGCCCGCCGATCATGATGAGTTCATGCGCCGGATTTATGAACTCTTGGGCGAGCCCCCGCCCACGCTGTAGCCAATGTCTTGATCTTAATCCTGCTCTTGCTCCTCATCGTAATCAAGAATCGATCACGATAACGAGCACGAATTACGATTGAGAATTACGTTTGCGATGGTCCCCTGCGGAAGCGGTGCAACCAGCCGCGGCGCTGGCCGGGGAAGCTCTTTTCCACCCACTGCACGAACTCGCGCGCCCGCCGCAGCTGCCGCCTGGTCTCCTCCTCGGTAACCTGGTAGAACACGTCGTAATCCACCCGCTTGCGCAGCGTGTAAAGCTCCACCAGGTTCCGATGATGCACCTCGGGCAGCTTGCCTGAGAGCACCATCTCGCGGCCCAGGGCCGCGACCACTTGCGTGGACTGCCGGAGAAACACGCCCTCGCGGGTCAAGAGCGCCTCTGCGGCGTACAGCATGGCGTAGTAGGCGCGCGAGACCGAATCCACCGCGAAGCCGTCTTCGTACAAGAGGTCCGCCGCCGCCACGCTCTCCAGGGCGTACTCCAGCCACAACTCGGGAACTTTCACGACAACACCCGCCCGCAGTCGCGGATATGAAAGTAAAGCCCCGCCCCCGCTTCCTCCATCATGCGGTAGTCGTCAGGCGTGATGAAGTTCAGACCCAGCAGAAAGGAAAACCGCTCCGCCTTCATGTGGGCATAAGCCAGGTCCTGGACCGCCTGTCGAACCTCGTCGGGAAGCTCCGGCGGCACGAATAGAAAGAGATTGATGTCGGAGCCTTCCTTGCCCTCCGAGAGGGCGTAGGAGCCGGTGAGAACGATTTTCTGAATCTGCTCCTCCGACCAGCGGGCGCGTACCTCGGCGACAAAGGCGGAGAGAATCTTCTTGAGACGGGTCGCGCGCAACGGAGCCAGGACGCGTGTGGGGCTCAAGGGCGGGGGTCTCCCGGCGAAAGGATGGGACGTTCTCCATGGTGGCCAGGGTCGGAATCGAACCAACGACACGGATTTTTCAGTCCGTTGCTCACCAACTGAACACCTGGCCACGGACCGGAAGGAATACGCGTCCGGTGGGCGGTGTCAAGGGCGGACGACGACCGTCTTTGGAACGGAGATTCAGTCGTTTCCCGCCCCGGCTGTTATTTCGACCGCAGGGAGAAATCTCTCCCACCACCGCAACTGTCATTTCGACCGCAGGAGAAAATTCTCCCACCACCGCCGCGCGTTGAGTGCGAAACAGAGATTTCTTCTGGTCGAAATGACAAGGTAGTTCAGTCGAAATGACAGGGTGGTTCGGTCCCAATGACAGGGTGGTTCGGTCAGAAATGACAGGGTGGTTCGGTCCCAATGACAGAGATATGTCCAGCCCCATTTTGTTTACTCACCGGAATGTTAGTCCTCCGGGGTTATGATGCCCGCACCAAGGCGGAGTTGTCGACCTCAGCCCCGCGTGATAGAGCTTCTCCTGCCGGCCCGGAGGATGACCCGCTGGAGAGCGACCCGAGCGCCATGGCCGGTGCCTGTACGGAGAGGGGCAGGGAGACGTCCATCCTCGCCTTTCGTTTGTTAGCCCTCTCGGGAGGCCGGAAGCGATAAACCCGGGGGTTCAGGGGCAGCCCGCATCCTTCAGCCAGGCGGCACGGAACTGCGGTAACCCAGGCTGCTGTGCGGCCGGGCCAGGTTAGTCTCTGCGCCAATCCTCAACGACCACCTCTCGCCTCAAGAGATTCTGGAACGGTTCAGGTTCGAAGCACTCGTCCGCAGCCGCCTGCTGAGCTTCCCCGAGGGATTCTGCCACGGCCGCCCGGATCGATGTGGTGCGTCTCTACGCCCCGCCTCGACAGCCAGGTCGAGAGCGCTCTTGCAATGAACTCAGGCCGTTGTCGCTGCGGCAGGTGCTTGGGGCGTCTCCCCACTCATCACCCTCCAGCACCCGGATCACGTCGCCCTGGCCTTCATCCTACGGTCTACCTCGATCACCGGGCATTCGCGCGTACTCATCCACCAGCGTCAACACCCGCAGTTTGCGGCCCTTCCGCGGTGGCATCCTCCGCGAGTCGTAGGTCCAGACGTGGTCCGGATACTCGGCCCGCAAGGGGTTGGACTCTTCTCCCACGTCGCCGGCGCTTCCTGCGTCTAGGCTGGGACGCCTTCCCGGGCGCCAACCCAGTGCACCCGTTTGGGGTTGATGACTTCCTTCCAGCCTCAGCACTCCCCAGGCGGTGCGATAACTGGCCCTGCTTGCGCTCCCGGGCGATCTCGCCCAAGCGCCTTGGCCAGGGCCGTATCGCTCGCCGCTGCGGCTGGTAGTGGTAACCGGGACGGCTGATCTCAAGCAAGGCGCAACCGCGTCGTTCTGAGAAGGGCGCGTCGCGCGGAGTCCACGCCTGACGCTGTTGCGCCGTTACCACTTTTCTTAACAGCCCCTTGATCGTTTCGATCTCCAGGTCCCGCTCCGCCACCATCCGCTCAGCTGACTGTTTTCCCGCTCCAGTTCCCGCAGCCGACGAGGCCTCCGGAACGCTCATTTCCCCGAGCTTCCGACGCCAGCGGTAGAAGGTCTGCTCGCTAATGCCCCGCTTGCGGCACACCTCCGCCACCGAACGACCGTTGGCCTCCGCTCCCGCAGAATCCGGATGATCTATCTCGTTGTACCGATCTCTTCATCTTGGACCTCCTGTTGACCGGAGATCCCAACATTCCACTGGTAAAGTTTGCAGGGGCACGCCCGATACACCACCAAGTGTAAGCGAACGCATGTGCGCCACAGCGGTCGGATTCGGGGTCCGCATCGGGGTTGCCTTGGGGGAGGGGGTTTGTTATAGTGCGCCGCTCATGGGGGAGGCGGGAATGCCCCAGCGGTGGATGCGGGAGGCCTTGGGACTGGCCGAACGGGCCGCGGACGAGGGCGAAGTGCCGGTGGGATGCGTGATCGTGCGCGGCGAAGCGATCGTCGGACGAGGCCGCAACCGGCGCGAGGCGACCCAGGACCCGACGGCGCACGCGGAGATTGTCGCTCTGCGCGAGGCGGCGGCCACGCTGGGCAGCTGGCGGCTGGACGGCTGTGATCTCTACGTTACCCTGGAGCCTTGCGCCATGTGCGCGGGCGCCATGGTCCTCGCCCGCGTCGCCCGCTGCTTTTTCGCCGCGCGCGATCCCAAAGCCGGCGCGGTTGAAACGCTCTTCCGCATCGCGGACGACCCCCGCCTCAACCACCGCGTTGCGGTCGAAGGCGGCATTCTGGCCGAGGAGAGCGCGGAACTTTTGCGTAATTTTTTTCAGGAACGACGCCGCCCGGAGTAAGCCGCGGCGCGTTCTTGTCATTGACAGGTTCTTCTTTGCGGAGGGTTGGCCGAGTGGTCGAAGGCGGGCGCCTCGAAAGCGTCTAAGCCCGTGAGGGCTTCCGGGGTTCGAATCCCTGACCCTCCGCTTGTTTTTAGAAACCGCCCTTCGACTAGAACGTCGAAGGGCTTCCTCATTTCTGGGCAAAGGGTTACGCCGTCGAGGCGGCAGTTCAAACACACGATTTCGAGCAAACGCCGCTTCGTGGCGTAATCGGCAGTAAGCCACTGCTCCTTCAGGGTTTGCGAGAGTTCAAACACTTTTGCCGCCAACTCGGTCGTTTCGTCGTGGGAGCGGTCCAGCACGTCGAGTTGCAGCTTGATCGAGGCCAGCCGGTCGCGTAGCTCCGTGTGCTTCCTGGCAAAGGCTTCCTGGTCAATGTCGTCGGCCAGCCGCATGTTGAGCAACCGATCCTGCTGCTGGATGATGAGCGTCTCCTGCCGGGTCAGTTCGGCCCGTTGAGCACGCGAATCGGCTTGGGCGTCGCGGGTCTGCGAAGCCAGCACCATGCGGAACCAGTCGCGGACGGATTCATCCTCGACCTTCATCTTGTCGAAGATCGCCAGCACCTGGGCTTCGATGTCGGCTCCCTTCACCCGGATGCGGGGGTGGTCGCCCTTGGCATAGCGGGCACAGCGGTAGTAGACGTGTTCGTTGACGCCGCCATCCTTCCGCTTCTTCCTGACCAGCTCACCGGTGACCGGATGGCCGCAGTGACCGCAGGTCATGAACTGGCCCGCGTAGGTCAGCGTGGTGGCATGGTGAACGTGACCGCCGAGGAGCGCCTGCACGCGGTTCCAGGTCGCCCGGTCGATCAGCGGCTCATGCTTGCCGGGATACCACTGCCCCTTGTGATGGACTTCGCCGATATAGGCCCGGTCCTTCAGCATTGTGTGGATCGAAGTGCGGGGAAACTTCGGTTGCGACGGGCGGTACACCCGGCCTTCGGAGTTGATCTTTTCGACCACGCCATCGAGCGTCAGGTTTTCGTAGGCGTAGAGATGGAACATCCGCTTGACGTTGGCCGATTCCTGGGGATCGGTTTCGATGACGCCACGGCCATCCTTGCGGACATTGCGATAGCCGTAGGGAGCCGGGCCGCAGAACCAGCCTTCCTTCACGCGGCGGGCAATCCCCTCGCGGACATCGACCGACATTTGCTCCGTGTAGAAGCTCGCCATGTTGGCGAGCGTCCTGCGCATCATCCGACCGGCGGGCGTGTTCTCGGTCGGCTGCGAGATGGAGATGAACGGCAGGTCGTATTCCGATTCGAGCCGTTCCAGCTCGACGTAATCGAACAGGTTCCGGGGCGCCCGGTCCACCTTGTAGAAGAGCAGGCCATCGAGGGCGAAGGCGTTCTTCTTGGCGTAGGCGATCAACTCGCGGAAGGTCTTGCGGTTGCTCGTCCCGCTTGCTGGCGGTTTCCGCGATCTTGAAGAACTTGACGATCTCGCCCCCGGCCTGGGCCGCATAACGCTTGAGGGCTTCCTCCTGCACTTCCAGGCTGAAGCCCTCGCGTTCCTGTTCCCGGCTGGAAACCCGAGCCAATGCGGCGAACTGTTTCATGGCGGAGACCTCGACGACAGCACCTCGAACAACCGACCCACACCCATAATCATTGTAACGGCATCTTCTGGCGTGAGGATAGCTTCGTAGTACGGCTGCCAGGTGCGAATGGTCGCCTCGACCAGTTCCGGCGTGATCCAGTCCGGCGACCCGGCCGGGACGATGCTCGTCGCATCCTCTCGGGGCTGGCAATCGGATTGTCGATTC
This sequence comes from bacterium, assembly GCA_015075175.1. Lineage (GTDB taxonomy): Bacteria > Hinthialibacterota > Hinthialibacteria > H5-UNCL2 > H5-UNCL2 > H5-UNCL2. The sequence continues at coordinate 687,687 of JABTUV010000001.1, read as the reverse complement.
CGCCGGGCCATGACTGGAAACCATCACCTCAAGGAAAGGGATTGAAGAAGGATCATTCCGCCGAGGGCCGCAGGCCCTCTCGCTGGAACCGAAGCAACTCGTCGTGCGAAATTGACCAGCCCAAAAACTTGCCGCGCCCGCTGCCCTTCTTGGCCGCCAGGATGCGGCCCTTCCTCGCCCACTCGCGCACGGTGAACTCGGAGCGCCCGACCAGCCGGGCGAACTGCTCGACGGAGTACCATTCCCTCGCCTGCTGGCGTTCCACCAGCGCGGCAAGCATGGCCTCGATCCGCTCCAGCCGTTCTTCCAGGGTCATGGCGTTTCGCTCCGGGCAAAAAAAGAGCGGGGCAAGCCCCGCCCATCCGATTGCTGACTCTCCCACTGCGCGCTTACGACTCGTCCGCGTCGAATGACCGGACTTTGCCATCCGGCCCGGTCTCGAACTCTGTGGCTTCCTTGCGGCCGAACAGCGGGATGAGCACATGCTCGACCACGGCGCGTGTCGCCTCCGGGTTGCCCCGCAGGTGCATCGCGATGCGATGGAAGCCGAACCAGAGCAAGACACCAAGCCCGCTCATCACAACCACGAACGTCAGAAACATCAGAAACATGGGATAATCCTCCGGGTTATGGGGAGCGGGGCGGACGCCCCGCTTTCCCTGACCAGTGTTGAAACCGCTTACGCGGATTTGGACTTTCCGCCGAACATGCAGAAGACGATGGCACCGAGCGCGACGAGCAAACCGCCAAGCCAGGTAGTTGCCATCGCGTTGCGCGTCGGCTTGTCCACCTCGACATTCATCTCGGCGAGGTTGCCCAGCCGCATCTTCACCGGCTTCGAGTCATCAACCATCCGGCGCTTCCTGCGCCGCGCCGGCACGCGCGGGTGTTCGTCGTCCTCGACGATTTCGGGAATGATGACCTGCCGCTTGACCGGCACGAGCGCCTGCGTGCTGGGCACCGTGACCGGGATGGAGCAGTTGGGGCAGCCGTAGCTGCGGCCGACCCTGTCTGCTTTCGCGCTCAGCCCGGCATCGCAGTTGGGGCAACGAAACCTGACCAGTGTGTTCATCGAACACCTCCTTTGCTTTGTGGTTACCTGAAACGACCCCTGATGATCTTCTTGAGGATGGCAGCCATCCCCTTCGTAGCAATGTTCTTCGCCAACTGCTTGTTGCCGCTGTCCAGCCCCCATTTTGTTTACCACGGGGAATGTTAGTCCTCCGGGGTTATGATGCCCGCCACCAGGGCGGAGTTGTCGACCTCATCTCCCGCGTGATAGAGTTCTCTTGCCGGCCCGGAGGATAGGGCTCCGCTGGAGAGCGACCCGAGCGCCGTGGCCGGTGCCTGTACGGAGAGGGGCAGGGAGACGTCCATCCCTGCCTTTCGTTTGTTGGCCCTCTCCGGGAGGCCGGAAAGCGATAAACTCCGGGGGTTCGGGGGCAGAGCCCCCGCATCCTTCAGCCAGGCGGCACGGAACTGCGCGGGGGTGCGGTAACCCAGGCTGCTGTGCGGCCGGGCCAGGTTGTAGTCTTTGCGCCACTCCTCGACGACCACCTTCGCCTCCAAGAGATTCTGGAACAGTTCCAGGTTCAAGCACTCGTCCCGCAGCCGCCCGTTGAAGCTCTCCCCGAAGGGATTCTGCCACGGACTGCCCGGATCGATGTGGTGTGTCTCTACGCCCCGCTTCGACAGCCAGGTCGAGAGCGCCTTGGCGATGAACTCCGGGCCGTTGTCGCTGCGCAGGTACTTGGGGCGTCTCCCCCCACTCATCACCCTCTCCAGCACCCGGATCACATCCTTGGCCTTCATCCTGCGATCCACTTCGATCACCGGGCATTCGCGGGTGTACTCATCCACCAGCGTCAACACCCGCAGTTTGCGGCCTTCCGCGGTGGCATCCTCCATGAAGTCGTAGGTCCAGACGTGGTCCGGATACTCGGCCCGCAAGGGGGTTGGACTCCTCTCCCCACGTCGCCGGCGCTTCCTGCGCCTGGGTTGGGACAAGCCTTCCTGGCGCCACACCCGGTGCACCCGTTTGGGGTTGATGACTTCCCCTTCCAGCCTCAGCACTCCCCAGGCGGTGCGATAACCGGCCCACTTGCGCTCCCGGGCGATCTCGCCCAAGCGCCTGGCCAGGGCCGTATCGTCGCGCTGCGGCTGGTAGTGGTAACCGGGACGGCTGATCTCAAGCAAGGCGCAACCGCGTCGTTCCGAGAGGCCGCGTCGCTTGGCGAAGTCCACGCTCTCGCGACGCTGTTGCGCCGTTACCACTTTTTTCTTAACAGCCCCTTGATCGTTTCGATCTCCAGGTCCCGCTCCGCCACCATCCGCTTCAACTGACTGTTTTCCCGCTCCAGTTCCCGCAGCCGACGAGCCTCCGGAACGCTCATTTCCCCGAACTTCCGACGCCAGCGGTAGAAGGTCTGCTCGCTAATGCCCTGCTTGCGGCACACCTCCGCCACCGAACGACCGTTGGCCTCCGCCTCCCGCAGAATCCGGATGATCTGCTCCTCGTTGTACCGACTCCTCTTCATCTTGGACCTCCTGTTGACCGGAGATCCTAACATTCCCACTGGTAAAGTTTACAGGGGGCACGCCCCCGCCGGCCTCCCTGTATTCGTCACGCAGCGAGCGGCCGAGCGCCTTGGACGCCTTCACGGCCAGGACGAGGATGAGCATCGCCACACCCATCATGCAGCCGAGGACCCATTGCGCCTGGTTGATCGAGTCTTGAATCGCGTTCATCGTTCCATCGTAAGCGTTCGGTCTCGCCCGCCTAGTGACGGGGAGGATGTTGTGGTAAACAGTCGCTTGAGGGACACGGCGAACGTGTCCACGTTAACCAAGATGGACATCTTCACGCATGACCGGAACGACTAGCAGCTCGGCAGATGGAACAGGCAAGCAGGTAGCCGCAAGAGAAACTCATCGGCAGTACAGCCTTGATCTGAAGCGCCGGATCGTGGAAGAAACGTTCGTACCCGGAGCATCCGTTTCTATCGTGGCCCGGCGGCATAATGTGAACGCGAACATGGTATTCACCTGGCGCAAGCGGTACAGGGAAGGCACACTCGGTCCCAGCCAGCCGGCATCCAAAGCAACCGCATCAGCAAGCCAGGGCCTCATTCGAATTGGCGTGCTTGAACCCGGGTCCGGCGTGCGTCCGGCACGGGTGGATAACAGCTCCCCTGTACCGTCGCCACAGGCGGTTCGTTGCAAGGAACCATCGGCGGCGGAGACTGGCAGCAGCGGTGCGGCGGGAATCATCGACATTGAACTGCCCAATCGGGTCAAGTTGCGCGTCCCAGCCGCCATTGAGGAGGTGACGTTACGGCTAGTGCTGGGCGTGGCCGGTCAATTGGCATGATGCAGGTACCATCGGGTACACAAGTGTGGCTGGCCTGCCGCCCCATCGACCTGCGTAAAGGCTTCAACGGATTGGCCGCACAGGTCGCGGATGTGCTGCGTGCCGATCCATTCTCAGGACATCTGTTTGTGTTCCGGGGCAAGCGTGGTGATTATGTGAAGGTCCTCTACTGGGACGGATCGGGGCTGTGCCTGTTTGCCGAGCGGCTTGAGCGAGGGCGGTTCGTCTGGCCGCCGGTCATCAATGAGCGAATGCGATTGACGACAGGCCAACTGTCTCTGCTGATCGAGGGAATCGACTGGCGACGAACGGTGTCGGTCGAGTTAGAATATCGCCCGGCGCTGGCGTGAAAAAAGTGCAGCAATACTGCACGAAATGCTGGTGTTTCACCTCGTTTTGTGCTACACAAACTCATGTCACTTTCGTCTGCTCCTCTCCCTACAGATGTTGCCGCTTTGCGGGCCTTCGCCGCGTCGCTTCAGCAGCACTATCAGGCGCTGCAAAATGAACATGGCTCACTCAAAAGCGAACTGCAAGCGCGCGATGCCGAGCTGTACGCCAAGACCCTCCATATCGAAAAACTGAAAGCCCAGCTTGCCCTGCTGCGGCGTGCCCGCTTCGGACGCTCTTCTGAAAAGCTCGACCAGGACATCGAGCAGTTGGAACTGCTGATTGGCAACCTGGAGGAAGGCCAGGCGGAAAGCAGCGAGCGCACTGAAGCAGCCAAGCCTGCCGTTTCATCCGCGCCGAGGAAGGAACGGTCCTGGCCAGCCCGTCGGCCGCTGCCTGACCATCTGCCACGCGAGCGGGTGGAGCATGAAGCTTCCTGCGTCTGCCCAGCCTGCGGGGGCACGGATATGACGCTGATCGGCACCGATGAGCGCGAAGTGCTCGAATACGTGCCATCGCACTTTAAGGCAGTAGTTCACTGCCGGCCCAAGGTAAGCTGCCGGAACTGCCAGACCATTGTGCAGCCGCCGATGCCGGCGTTGCCGATTGAGCGCGGTCGGCCTGGCCCGGCTTTGCTGGCGCATGTTCTTGTCTCAAAATACTGCGACCACCTGCCGCTGCATCGCCAATCGGAGATATTTGCCAGAGTGGGCGTCGAACTGGACCGCTCAACCCTGGCTGACTGGGTGGGACGGATGGCCTTCCATCTCTCTCCCATCGCCGACGCCATTGCCCGCCATGTCAGGGAAGGGCCAGCACTGCATGCGGATGACACGCCAGTGCCGGTGCTTGACCCCGGCCGGGGAAAAACCAAGACAGGCCGATTATGGGTCGCAGTGCGAGATGAGCGACCCTGGGGATCTGGCAGTCCGCCGGCCATGTTTTACCGCTACTCCGCAGACCGCAAATCCGAGCATGCCGAGGCGTTGCTTGCCGACTGCCGTGGATTCCTGCACGCCGATGCCTATAGTGGCTTCAAGAGCCTCTATCATCCCGATCCTTTGACCGGCGATGTGCGGCTGGTCGAGGTAGCGTGCTGGGCACATGCGCGCCGCAAGCTCTACGACGTTCATCACGCCACCAGCTCGCCAGCGGCGCGGGAACTGCTGGAGCGCATCGGCGAGCTATTTGCCATCGAAGAGGAAATCCTTGGCCGTTGTCCACAGGAGCGTCAGGCCGCCCGCGCTGAGCGTTCTGTCCCCTTGCTGGCACAGATGAAGACCGGTTTGAGGAAATACCGAACACGGTCAGCCGCAAAGTTCGCTGGCGGAAGCGCTACGCTACCCCTGTCACGCTGGATGCCTGACGCGCTACACGACCGATGCCGCCCTCGACATCTGCAACAACGCTGCCGAACGTGCCATGCGGCCTCTGGCAGTGGGTCGGAAGAACTGGATGTTTGCTGGTGCCGACAGCGGGGGTGAGCGCGCTGCTATCATGTACACGATCATCCAAACCGCCAAGCTCAACGGTCTCGACCCCGAAGCCTATCTTCGTACCCTCATCGCCCGCATCGCCGAGCACCCGGCCAGCCGTATCGGGGAACCCCTTCCCTGGAACCTCAAGCTCTGATTCCTGCGGTCGTCATCAGACGCTTACGTTCCATCTCCTTTGTGTTGTGCTCCTGCCCACGCGCCGCGTAGGCATCGAGCATGGATTCGTAAGAACCGTAAACCGTGCCCAAATCTTGCGTGGTCATTTGGGGCGTGGGATTCAGCGGCGTGCCGAGTTCACTCGCGTGCTCTGGCTTGCCGAAGAATGTCTCGTGGACCGTCCCGCGAATGTCCTTGATCGCCTCCCGTCCCATTGCCTTCAGTTCGGCACCGAGTGAGGGTTGCTCCTGCGCCCACTGCGCCCGCATGGCAAGCAGGTGTTCCCATGTGGTTTTGTCAGCCATGTGTCACCTCTGATTAGAAGCGGCCATCGCGATATGCGTCGGCCAGGGCCTGTTGTTCAATCTCCGCGTCACGCATCGCCTGCAACCGCCGGCGTTGCACCTCGACGATCATCGACTCGGTGGCCATGATGGACACCCACCCGAACATCACCCACCAGCCAAGCGGCTGATCGACATAGGCCGCGAGCAACCCGCCGACGGCAAGGCACAGGAATGCCTCGGCGCCGCGGGCATTGGCTTCGGTCTTGATCCGGGGAAACAGCTTGTAGGCGAGCCAGGGGTAGCCGTTGTACCGGCTGTGGACGATGATCCCTTTGCGCCAGTTCGAGAACTGCTTCATGCGCTGCGCCAGCACCATGAGCAGGTACAGGCACAGGTAGATGAACATCGGGTAGGAGTTCATGAGGCCGCCGTAGACGAGCATGATGAAAAATCCGAACATGCCGGCGAACCCGATGCCCTCTTTTCCGAAATCGGTCCGCGTGAAAACCGTGCAGGTCATCGCGTGACCCTGGAGTAGGGCGGTAATCAGGTTGAACCCGCCCCGCATCCCCACCTGGTCGTTTTGCTGTTGCTGTTGCTGATACATTGGTTCGTTCCCTCCTTTCAGGGAAAAGGTTTGTGTTGTTGTCGTTGCCTCTCTTGGTCCTGTGGTTGCCCGCCTCGACTGATTCGAAGGTCGTCCGCCGTTTCCCAACCGGAAAGCCGCCTCATCGCACCGCTCGAGCACAAACCACGTTGCTGCAACCGTTTCGCGTGTGGTGTGTTGTCTCGACTGATTTGCGCAGCGGACCTTGTTCATCACCGTGTTGATTCGCCCGGCGACTTACGCCTGCGAGAACGCCACCTGAATCCAGTTCTGGCCGCTTGAGAACGGCTCGCCGCTGCGGACCACGATGCAGTCGCACACCAGGCCGTTGGCATGGCCGCCGCACCTAAGCCCGTTCATGAACACGTTGTCCTGGAGCACTTTCTCGAAGTGCTGGTTGAAGCTGCCCGTGTAGCTGCTCTTGCCCATCAGCTCGTCGTACAGGCTCTCCGATGGTGCCATGCTGCCGCCGACGAAGGTGCGAAGCTCCTTGCCGATCAGGCCGCTGGCCCATTCGGCGGTCTGGGCATCGCCCAGGGCGTGAAAGACCTTGTGGTGGAAGTTGGTAAGCAGTGCGTCCGCCTGGTGCCTGCCACGCTGGCCGTGTATGGCCGAGTAGAAACTGTGAAGCGATTGCGTCAGGTAGACCATGCAGCCCTTGTGGCTGCGGCACTGGGCGAGGTCGTGGGCATCGTGGCTGTTCGTGAATAGCTGGGCTTCATCGCACCAGATGACGTTGACCGGATCGCTGTCCGTCGCGTGCCGCCGGAGCACGGCTCGTTGCGTCAGGTACTTCCAGCCGGCACAGACGAAGTTGCCGATGTCGCCCCACTCCGCCGGCGACATGTCAATCAGCACCCACTTGCCGGCGAACATATCGTCCGGCGTCACGCTTGTGGTCGTGCTGACCAGCTCGCGGACCACGCCGGTGTTGAACACATGCAGGATGTCCATCACGCCGGTCAGGATGCTCGACCGGGTTTTATCCGCCATAGAGGGGAATTCGCCGAGCCAGTATTCCTTGGCCAGCTCGAAGTCGTGATCCTCGGTCGGGGTCTTGTCCTTCTCCCTTGCCGCCTTGAGGCACTGGTTGTGGAACTGCGCCTGCCATTCCGCTGATGCGATCTGCCCAGGACTCATCGCCGCCGTGGCGATGAATCGTTGCAGGTCCGGTGCGCTGACCTTGCCGGTGGCCTGTTTCACCACCTCGACCGCGTTGAAAATCATGCGCTCCTGTTCCCTCTGCCAGAAATCGGCGTTCTCGCCTGCCGACGTATCGGAGGTACGCATCGTCTCGCCGATGGTCGTGATGCACTTGGTGATATTGCGGGTATGCCCGCCTGCGCGCAGCTCGTAATCGAGGAAGTTGAAGCGAAGCGGATAGTCCGGGGAGAAGACCAGTAGGTCATCGCCACGGCCGCAGCCGTTGAAGATGCCCTGCCACATCTCCTTGTCCTCGGGCTTCGCCCCGAGGATCAGCCCGCCGCTGTGGCCGTAGCGGACGATGGCCCTGCCCAGGGCCTTGCCCGATGAACTCGTCTTCCCCGACCCCGTGCGGCCGAAGATGGCCACGCCGCCGCTCAGCAGGTCGCGGACCGTGAAGCTGTCCGTGTCGTTCCATCGCAGCAGCACCGCATCAAGTGCATCCCTGACCTTGCGGTGCAACTTGCTGCCTTGCCTGAGCGCGGCCGAGACCATGCAGATGGTGCCCGCCGCCGCGAGCGCCAGGGCAACCGGCCGGTCGCAAGGCCCACCGCGATCTATCAGCACTGCGGCCACACATACGGCAACCAGACCGATGCCTGCCCGGATCATGGGATCATTCCTCATGGCTGCGCTCCCTTCTTCGCTTTATCCCGCATCACAGACTGCCAAGTACGGGCATCGAGTCCCTGCTCGCGTGCGCGCTTAGCTTCCTTCTGCGCGTCGCCAAGTGCTTCGATCAGTTCATCGAGCGAAAGCTCCTGCCCGGAGACGACCACGCTCAGGCCCGAGGGCAGCGGGCAGGCGATGCGCTTGACGCGCACCTGCGGCGTGGTCTGGCTCTTCTGCTTGCGGATGCGATCCGCCAGGCCGTCGCGGGACGTGCCGGAGAGTTTCAGTTGCAGCAGTTCGGCCTGCTGCTCCTGCGGTGCCCGGCTGAGTTCGTAGGCCGTGGTGATGCCAATCCGCCCGGCTTCAAGGGCTTCCTGCACCTCGCTGATGCAGCGGCCGGGAGACAGGTATTTCGTGACAGTCGATTCGCCGAGCTTGAGATGCGCGGCCAGGTCCTTGTTGGTCCAGCCGGGATTGAGTCGCAGCAGTTCCTCGCAGGCCCGGAACTTTTCGCTGTCCCGCAGGTCGGCCCGGTGGACGTTCTCGGTCAGCTGGAAGATGCGAAGCTGCGACTCGCTCAGCGGCTCCTCGGAAATCACGACCTGCAATTCGGCCAGGCCAACCAGCTTGGCGGCCCGCAGCCGCCGTTCCCCGGCGATCAGCAGCCCGTCAGGACGGGCGACGACCGGCTGAAGCTGCCTGACCTTGAGCGATTCACCAAGCTGGCGGAGTTCCGCCTCGTCGAAGTGCTTCCTCGCTTGGCTTGCGACCTTGAACCAGGACAGTGGTTTGATTTCGAGCTTCGGCATGTTCTTGTCCTTTCTCTGTGCGAACCTGTCTTGAACCGTTTTGCCGTCATCAGCCGCCCCCGCCGCGCAGCTCGGGCGCGGATGCCCTGCGGGCGTTTCTTCACTTAAAGCCAACTGGCGATGGAAAACCCGGCGTGCGGACCGATGCCGGTATGGAGGGCTAATTCGGGGGAGCCGTCATCAGCGGGATGCACTGCCGCGTATCACGCTGAATGCCTCGTGTGCTCTCACTAAGTAGGACGGTCGAAAAAAATTGCCCAACACCCGGCTGCGGTTTTTTTGTCGCGGGTTGGTCAGGCGCCGCCGCGTTCCCTTCGGCCAGGGCATGACCCATCCGGCACAGCGACACAAACGCCGAACTGAAATCCCGCTCGAACTCCCGAGGCGTGAATCCCGACTCCCGCTCAGCCTTCAGCCAGCAGGAATCGCCTTGCGGCGTGAATACATAGCCCACGCGGATTGTCTCGCAGCGCTGCGGGCGCTGCACCGACCAGGTGCGGTGCCGGTAGTTGAACCGAACAATCGTGCCGCCACCCGTGTGGGTCCGGCCATCGGGACCGACGATGGTCCAGCCGTCGTCGAATTCGATGCAGGTGCCGAGTGTGACCTTGAACCGTCGCTCCCTTACGACAACCTTGCCCTTGTCCGGTCCCCGCTGCTGGGTCACCTTGACCTTGCGTTTCAACCACACCGTCTGGACCTTGGCCCGAATGATCTTGAGTGCCATCGCGTTTGCTCCTTTCACCTGGAAGCATTCCGATGGCTGCCGAATTCAACAAGAAGCGCCGGCTGGCCAGCGCAGCGGTCCTACTGCCTCCGGAATGCCCCGAAGGGATGCCGCAACCTCTTGTGTGGATGCCGGTTGCATTCCCCCATCTCTTTCGTGGCCAGCCAGATCGCCAGGCAGGACGGCTGCCAGCCGAATGGCCACGGTTTCACGCTCGCCAGAAGCGTTTCCGCAGCGAAAGCACGCGACAAAACCGGGGATTTCGAGCGAAATGTGGCTCAAGGGATCGAAACCCCGACACGATTGCAGTCCCGGTTCTTTCCATCCGTGGGGAGGAACGTGCCGATCCCGAAACCGTCATGGAGACCATCGAGTAGAGGGCGCGGCGGACCTTGTTCTTCACCGAGTTGATGCGGGCGGTGGTGGGGAACGCTGGTGGATCAAGACGGCCAAGGAAGCCGCCCAAGGCGCAAGGATGGCGCGCCGGTGGACAGAAAATGCCACAGAAATCGTGGAGGCAGGCTACGCGACCGAATCCCCAACGTCGCGCGGGCATGACGAATGATCCATTCCGCCTGGGAGTGAATTGTACGTCTCCGGCCAAGGGCCGCATCCGGCTGTTGCTCGAAGCGGACTTAAGACCCGGAAAATCGGCTCGTCCTGCCCGATTTTCCGGTCGCCCGCTCCGAGGCTCCCCCTTGGCCTGCGACAAAGACTGTTCCACTATGAGGCGGAATGGGTCAAATTCGGCTCTGGTTCCTGCCGGGCGGCTCCCAGCCCCTTTCGCCCGCGCGATTGGCGGAGCTTCGGAAGCCAATCTGATGCAAGTCGAACGCAAAACGTTGCGCCTATCTATGGTCATGCCGCAAACTTGGTCAGAAGGTCGGCGGCAGATCATTAAGGGGCTGCCGAAGAGATGTATCTAAGCTGGGCGTGCCCCCTGTAAACTTTACCAGTGGGAATGTTAGGATCTCCGGTCAACAGGAGGTCCAAGATGAAGAGGAGTCGGTACAACGAGGAGCAGATCATCCGGATTCTGCGGGAGGCGGAGGCCAACGGTCGTCTGGTGGCGGAGGTGTGCCGCAAGCAGGGCATTAGCGAGCAGACCTCTACCGCTGGCGTCGGAAGCCGGGGAATGAGCGTTCCGAGGCTCGTCGGCCGTGGAACTGGAGCGGAAAACAGTCAGCTGAAGCGGATGGTGGCGAGCGGGACCGGAGATCGAAACGATCAAGGGCTGTTAAGAAAAGTGGTAACGGCGCAACAGCGTCGCGAGAGCGTGGACTTCGCTGCCGACGCGGCCTCTCGGAACGACGCGGTTGCGCCTTGCTTGAGATCAGCCGTCCCGGTTACCACTACCAGCCGCAGCGCGACGATACGGCCCTGGCCAGGCGCTTGGGCGAGATCGCCCGAGCGCAAGGGCCGGTTATCGCAACCGCCTGGGAGTGCTGAGGCTGGAAGGAGTCATCAACCCCAAACGGGTGCACCGGGTGGCGCCAGGAAGGCTTGTCCCAACCCAGGCGCAGGCAGCCGGCGACGTGGGGAGAAGAGTCCAACCCTTGCGGGCCGAGTATCCGGACCACGTCTGGACCTACGACTTCATGGAGGATGCCACCGCGGAAGGCCGCAAACCGCGGGTGTTGACGCTGGTGGATGAGTACACCCGCGAATGCCCGGTGATCGAGCGGATCGCAGATGAAGGCCAGGATGTGATCCGGTGCTGGCGAGGGTGATGAGTGGGGAGACGCCCCAATACCTGCGCAGCGACAACGGCCCGAGTTCATCGCCAAGGCGCCTCGACCTGGCTGTCGAAGCGGGCGTAGAGACACACCACATCGATCCGGGCAGTCCGTGGCAGAATCCTTCGGGGAGAGCCAACGGGCGGCTGCGGGACGAGTGCTTGAACCTGAACTGTTCCAGAATCTCTTGAGGCGAAGGTGGTCGTCGAGGAGTGGCGCAAAGACCATAACCTGGCCCGCCGCACAGCAGCCTGTCACTGCACCCCCGCGCAGCCCGCGCCGCCTGGCGAAGGTGATGGGGGCCTGCCCCTGAACCCCGGAGTTTATCGCTTCCGGCCTCCCGGAGAGGGCCAACAAACGAAAGGCAGGGATGGACGTCCCCGCCCCTCCGTACAGGCACCGGCCACGGCGCTCGGGTCGCTCTCCAGCGGTTCTCATCCTCCGGGCCGGCAGGAGAACTCTATCACGCGGGGCTGAGGTCGACAACCCGCCTTGGTGGCGGCATCATAACCCCGGAGGACTAACATTCCCGTGGTAAACAAAATGGGTTGGACACCGACCGGCGCCGGGCCGGTCGCCACGGTCTCCTCGGTCAACTGCAGGAAACCGCTCCAGGCGGGCGTCCTGCGGCCGCCGTAGGCCGTCGCGCAACTCGTCCATCGTCCCCAGCGCGATCAGGTTGCCGCGCATGATGATGCCGATGCGCGCACAACCTCCGCCACGTCCAACGAATGGGTGGAAAGAAACAGGGTCGTGCCCCTGGGCGGCCTTCTCCTCAAGTGGTCCTGACGACTGGCGCTGCGCGGGTCCAGGCCGATCATCGGCTCGTCCACGATCAAGACCTCCGGCTCGTGCACCAACGCCGCCGCCATCACCAGCTTCTGCCTCATGCCGTGCGAGTAACTCTCGATCAGGTTGTCGGCGTATTCCGTCAGGTTGAAAAGCCGGAGATAATGCTCCGCCCGCTGTTCCAGGAGCTTGCGCGGAATCTCGTACAGCCCCCCGATGAACTCCAGGAATTCGTTGCCCGACAACTTCTCGTAAAGATAGGGGCTGTCGGGAATGTAGCCGATGATGCGCTTGGCGCGGATGGGATCGGTCTCCACGTCGTAGCCGGGCCGGCCGTCGCCCCCGCCCAGCCGCACGTACCCCGAGGTGGGCCGCAACAACCCCACCATCATCTTGATGGTCGTCGTCTTGCCGGCTCCGTTGGGCCCCAGAAAGCCGAAAAACTCGCCCCGCGGAATCGTCAGGGAGAGGTTGTTGACGGCTACCAGCGAGCCGAAGCGCTTGGTCAGTCCGGAGATTTCAATCATAGCCTTCCACGTACAGCTTCATTTTACCTACGAGCGGGACGATTTTCACCTGCTGGTCGATGTCTCCCTCGGCGATCTTGATGTGGGTGGCATCGACGCGGGTCTGATCCAGAGTCGCGTCCAAGGCGTACCAGGTGGGCGGGGCCAGCCCGATCAGGACCTCGTTCCAGGCATGATAGCCGAATTTGCCCAAATCGGGGGAGTAGACGATGCCGGTGACCATCTTGGTGGGAAGGCCGACGGCCCGTCCCAGCGCGGCGAAAAGCACGGCGTGCTCGTTGCAGTCGCCGCTGCGCGTGGCCAGCACCTCCAGCGCGTCGGGCAGGGTGGCGCGGATTTCCTTCCTGATGTGGGCCTCGTCCGCCAGCCAGTGATGGATTTTCAGCGCCGCGCGGTACGGGTCGATCTCCTCGCCCACGATCTCGCGCGCCGTGCGCCGGATGTCGGGATGCTCGCTCTGAATACGCAGCGAAGAGGCGAGTTCGTCGGCGAAGCGGTCCGACAAGTCCTGCCCCAGCCGGTAGGATTCCGTCACGCGCGCCGCCAGCGCCTCATAAGCGGGCGACTCCACGCGCAGCTTCAGCATCCGCTCGGGACTGCTGGAGCCTACCAGCGTCTGGCGTTCCCCGCCGTCCAAAAAACTCCCCTCCGGCACGTCGATGAGCCGGTAGGTCGCCGAAAAAACCTCCTCCGCCCGCGCGAAACGCACGTTGCTGTCGATCAGGGTACTGGTGAAGAGGTCCTCGATCGCCTTGCCGGCGGGAACGACGGAATCGAAGCGCCAGTATTCCAGGTGGCTCCGGGCGAGGTTGGGCGCATCCGCGGCCGGCTCTTCCACGCCGACCATGGCCAGCCCGCCCATGCTGGTCTCCTCCACCGCCGGGCTGCCGTCCTTGCGCAGCCACGAGCGCTGGGTCGTGCCCAGCACGTCGATCTCCACCAGCGTGGCGGCGACCGGCTCGCCTCGATGCCAGACGGATCGCGGACCGATCACCCGTACCGTCACGTCCACCAGGTCCCCCAGCGTCGGCTCGAAGATCTTCACCGCCAACATCGCCCCCGGCCGCAGGCCGCGCTGCATGATCAGCGGATACAAGGCCTCCAGCGTATACACGGCTCCGCCCGTGTTTTTCGTCTGGCGCGTGACCTGGTCCATGCTCCGGTTGGCGATCTCCAGGACCGGCCCTTTCACCGTGGCCGTCGTCACCGTATCCTGCGCCTGCACGGTGCGAAAAACCGAGTGAAGGCTCTGCAGCGACAGGTCCTTGTGCAGGGTGGCGTCGGCGATCTGGCTGAACCGCACCTCCTGGCCCAGCACCGACAGGCTGAACTGGCTCTCGACGTGACTGCGATAGTAGGCATCGCCCTGCGTATCCTGCTGCAGGCGCATGAGCGTATAGCCGACCTTCTTGCCGTTCAGGTATTTGCCGCTGAAGTGCTCGCGCAGGGTGATGCGCCCGTCCACCAGCGAGAAACTGGGCCGCGTGGCCAGAAACGCGCGCGCCTCGTCCACCTTGTGAAGCCAAGTGACGCCGACGGCCAGCACCGCCAGGGAGAATACCGTAACCAAGTGGTATCGCCAGTTCATGGACTCGACTATAGCGGTTTTCAACCGTCCCGGCAACCGGCCCGACCGCCCCTTGGCACTGTCCTATAGGTCCCCTTGGTCCCATTCCCCAAGCGCGGCACGCTGCGCAACTACGCGACGGCACCGATGAGAAACGACGCCACCAGCAGGGCCAGCACGATGCTCGTGATGACCACGTAGGTGCGGTCCTTCTCGGCGGCGAAGGCGAAAATCGACACCGCCACGCGCAACACCGGCGTGGCGATCAGGACCAGCAGCCCCAAAGCCACCAGGGCTTGCCCGGAGAAACGCCCCACGCCCGCAAGAATGCTCCCCAGGCGATAGGGATAGTCGGGCGTTCCGTTAATCAATTCTTGAAAGGCCTGCGGCGACGAGCAGTACTCGGGATGGTGAACAAACGAGACCACCGTGCCCAGGGCGACGATGGCCAGACTGGTCAGAACCCCGGCGCGCAGGAGGTTGCTGATGAGACGCTCGATGCGGCGCGCCGCCGCCTCGTGCGTCCCCTCCAAGGGAAAAAGTGGCGCGTCATTCATGGCGCGAAGGCCTTTCGGATCATCTCGAACGACACCCAGATCAAGACGACCAGAAAGATGGCGCGGATGCGCGAGCTTTTCATGCGTCCCAAGAGCCGCGAGCCGAGCGTCGCTCCGATCACGATGCCCGCGGCGACCGGCGCGGTGATAAACGGATTGACGTATCCGCGCGAAAAGAAGTAGGCCGCGCTGGCCGCAGCCGTCACGCCGATCATGAAGTTGCTGGTCGCCGAGGAGACCTTGATCGGCAGGCGCATGGCCAGGTCCATGGTGGGAACTTTCAGGATGCCGGAGCCGATGCCCAGGAGCGCAGAGAGAATCCCCGCCAGGTACATCAGCGCCAAGGCCAGGCGCGTGTGCTCGACCTTGTAGGTGATCTCCTTGCCGCGAGCCGCATCGAAGTAGCCGCCCGACAGGCGCAGCCGGGCCGCCAGCCGGTCGTGCGTCACGTCGGTGACCCGCTCGCGCCGCTTCTGCATCATGGCGATCGCCGACCAGGCCAGCACGATCCCGAAGATCAGGTACAACCAGCGGGTATTGAAAAACCCGGCGATCAGCGCGCCGGTAATGGCGCCGGAGGTGGTGGCGATCTCCAGCAGCATGGCCACGCGCAGGTTGGTGAGGCGGTCGCGCACGTAAGCGGCCGCCGCGCCGCTGGATGTGGCGATGATCGACACCAGCGACGCGCCGACCGCGTGCCGGATGTCGATCCCGAAACCCAGGGTCAGCAGGGGAACGACGATAATGCCGCCGCCCAGCCCCAACAGCGCGCCGAACACGCCCGCCAGGATGGACACGCCGAAAGTCAGGAGGGTGAACTCTAAAGGCGTCATCAAACCGCTTCGCCCCAACGTGGGCCGGCCCACCATAACCGCATATCCGCCCCAGGGCAACCGCTTTATGCCCAGGTTGCGACTACCGCCGCTCGGTCCTGAATACCTGCCCCTACAGCCCTCAGCAGCCACGCCATCCCCTCGTCACGCGCCTGTGGATTCCCGGCACGCGTTTCTGATATATTGCCCCGTTTTCAATTCGGTCACGGGCAAGGACGCGGATTCATGCACCCACAAAGGAAAACCCTGGGCATCATCGGCGGGATGGGACCGGAAGCGACGGTGGACCTGTTCGCGCGCATCGTAGCGGCGACGCCGGCGCGCACTGACCAGGAGCACTTGCACATCCTGATCGATAACGATCCGAGCATCCCGGACCGCACGGCGGCGATCCGCGGCGCAGGACCGTCGCCGCTACCGCAACTCATCGCAGCCGGCGAGCGGCTGGTGGAAGCCGGAGCGGAATTCCTCGCCATGCCCTGCAACACCGCCCATCATTGGTACGAGCCGCTGTGCGAGGCGATTCCGGTCCCCATCCTGCACATGCTCAAGCTGACTGCAGCCGAGGCGCGGGCGCGCTGGCCCCGCGCCCGCGTATACGGCCTTCTGGCCACGACCGGCACACTCGAATCCCGGCTCTACCAGCAAGCCTTCGCCGCCGAGGGACTGGAAATACTCGCGCCCGCGCCCGACGAGCAGGAATCGCTCGTGATGGGCGCCATCTACGGCGGAAGGGGTCAAAGGCGGCGATTGCGGCCCGACGCCGCGCGGCAAGGCCGACCTGGCCATCCAGTCGCTTCTGGAACGCGGTGCGGAGGTCATCATTCTGGGTTGCACCGAGCTGCCGCTGCTCTATCCCAACGGCGCGGGCGGGCCGGCCCCGCTGCTCAATCCGACACAAACGCTGGCGCAGGCTTGCGTCGATTACGCTTTAGGAAGGACTAAAACTCATGTCTGAACGCTTGCGCAACTGGGGCGTCTCGATAGGAACTCAACCCACGGGACGCCTGAACGCCATCACGGACGTTCCGGGCGTGCGCGTCGGCCACGCCGAGGTCGTGTTCGGCGAGGGTAGGTGCGCGCCCGGCCAGGGTCCCGCGCGCACCGGCGTGACCGCCATCTGGCCCGCCGACGGCCATCTCTTCGACTCCAAGGTCGCCGCCGCCGTCCACGTCATCAACGGCTTCGGCAAGACGACCGGCCTCATGCAACTGGCCGAACTGGGCAGTATCGAGACGCCCATACTCATTACCAACACGCTCAACGTGGGCCGCTGCTTTGACGCCCTGGTGGATTATCTCGCGTTTTACGCCAAGTGGGACTTCGTCTCCATCAATCCCATCGTGATGGAGTGCAACGACAGCTTCCTCAATGACATCCTGGGCCGGCACGTGCACGCGGAACACGTGCGCAAGGCGCTGGATCAGGCGACGACCGAAAATGCGGCGGAGGGAAACGTGGGCGCGGGGACCGGCATGTCCTGCTACCATTTCAAGGGCGGCATGGGCACGGCTTCGCGCAAACTGGAGATCGCCGGCAGCACCTTCCATCTCGGCAGCCTCGTGTGCGCCAACATGGGCCGGATGGAGGACCTGCGCATCGACGGCGTGCCGGTGGGACGGGAACTGGCGAAACATCCCGACGACGCGCCCGAGCAGGGCAGCATCATCATGCTCTTGGCGACCGACGCACCGCTGGACAGCCGCCAACTAGCTCGGTTGGCCAAGCGCGCGACGCACGGCCTGGCGCGCACCGGTACTTACAGCGGCTCCGGCAGCGGCGACGTGGTCGTCGCCTGGAGCGCGTCCCATCGCATTCCGCGCCAGAGCGAGGCGCCCTACGTGGAAGGACCCCGCTGGCTGGACACCCACTTGGAGCCGCTCTTCCGCGCCGCCGCCGATACTACCGAAGAGGCCATTCTCAACGCGTTGTGGGCCGCCGAGCCGATGACGGGGCGCGACGGCAACTCCCGTCCGGCGATTCCCAAGCCGCGCGTGCGCGGGATCATGCGCCGTGCCGGTTACGCCTTCAGAGAGGGAGAAGACGCGTGAATCTTTATCTCTTTCGTCACGGCATCGCCGAGGAGCGCGGGCAGAAGGCCGACTTCGACCGCAGACTCACCCAAGAAGGCCGCGCCAGAACGCGCAAGGTCGCCATGGGCATGAAGCGACTCCAACTGGCCTTCGACGTCATCCTCTCCAGCCCACTTCTGCGCGCCTGGGAGACGGCGGAAATCGCCGCCGAAGTGCTGGAGCATCCCGATCCCATCGTCCGCTGCGATGAATTGGCCTGCGGCGTGGACGTGGCGAAGCTTTTCAAAGTCCTGGAGAAGTACCGCGCGGCGCAGCACATATTGCTCGTCGGCCATGAACCGGACATGAGCGAAATGCTGTCGTATTTCATTTCCGGCGACACGGATGCCGCCATCAACTTCAAGAAAGCGGGCTGGCGTGTGTATTCCCTGAACGAAGGCTGGCTCCCGAACGCGGCGGCGGAATTGCAGTGGCTGCTCACTCCCGGGCAAGCTTGCGCTCTTGGGAGAAGCCAAGCGAAAGGATGACGGAATGAAAGCTGCGGCCTACAGCCAGCTGGGCGGTTTGGAAGTATTAAAGATCATGGATCTGCCCACGCCCGAGCCCGGCCCCGGCCAGGTGCGCCTCAAGGTCGCGGCGTGCAGCCTGAATCACATCGACATCTGGGTTCGCGCCGGACGCCCCATGGACATTCCCATGCCCCACGTCGGCGGCTGCGACGTGGTGGGCGTGATCGACGCGCTCGGAACCGGCGTCACGGGTTTCGTCGAAGGACAACGCGTGCTGGTCGCGCCGGGACAGGGCTGCGGACGCTGCGAGCAGTGCCTGGCCGGTTGGGATAATCGCTGCGAGTCGTTCCGCGTGATGGGACTCCACTATCAAGGCGGCTTTGCCGAATACACGCTGGCCGATGCGCGCTTCCTGCATCCCGTCGGCGATGTCTGGTCGCCGGCCGAGTGGGCGTGCTTCCCGCTGGCGGCGCTGACCGCCTGGAACATGGTCATCACTCGATGCTGCGCCCGGCGACGACATTCATCCAGGCCGGCAGCAGCGGCATCGGCGCCTTCGGCATCCAGTTGGCGAAACTCGCCGGCGCCCGCGTCTGGACGACCGCCGGATCAAAAGAGAAACTTGAGAAAGCCAGGGCGCTGGGCGCGGACTTTGTCATTGATTATAGAGACGAGAACTTCGTCGAGCGCGTTCCTATCTGAGACAGGCGGGCGCGGCGTGGACGTCGTCTTCGAGCACGTGGGCCGCGAGACCTGGCCGGGAAGTCTGGCCTGCCTGCGCCGCGGCGGCCGCATGGTGCATTGCGGCGTGACCACGGGCAATGAAATCCAGATCGACATCCGCCCGCCTACGCGCGCGAGATCTCCCTCCACGGCGGCTATCTGGGAACCGACACGCCGACCTTGCACCGTTCTCGAACTGGCCGCGCGCAAGAAGTTGTTACCCGCGCTCGACCGGTCTTTCCTCCAAGAGACTCGCCGCAGCGCAGCGGTACATGCTGGACCGCAAACATTTCGGCAAAATCGTGATCGCTCCGTCGGACGAGTCGTAGCGCCGGCATCTTGCCGGCTCGCGCGGTGGGCGTCTCGCCCCCGCGATTCGCAACTGCGCTGGTAGGCCCGAAGCGTGTCGGCAGGATGTCAACACGCAAGCCGGCGGGACGCCGGCGTTACATTCTCGCCTTGCGTCGCTTCCTCGCCATGCGCGCCCACGACAGCAGCCCTCCCAGGGGACTGCGCAGGATGAAAACGAGCAGCTTGTACGTGAAACTCGGCACGCACACGCCGCTTCCCCTCTCTGCCGCCCGGAGCGACGCGGCCACGACCTCCTCGCACGTCAACCAGAGAAATTCGGGAAGCTTCTTGCCCTCCATGGCTTCGGTGCGCGTGAAACCCGGACACAGCGCCTGAATATGCACGCCCGTACCTGCCAGTTCATCCGCAATCGAGCGCGAAAAGTCCACCAGCCATTTCTTGGTCGTGCAGTAGAGCGTGCTGCCGGGCAGGTGCGCGAAGGCGACGACCGAGGCCATGTTGATTACGGCGCCCCTTCCTCTTGCGACCATTTGCGGCAACGCGGCGCGCGTCAGCCGCGCCGCGGCGGTCACGTGCAGCGCGATCATCCCCATCTGCCGCTCCGTATCCGCCTGGTCGTAGCGGCCGCCCGCGCCGTAACCGGCGTTGTTGACCAGTATCTCGACGTCCGAGCGCGACTGGATCAACCGCGCCAGCTCCTCAAGAACGTCCGGTTTCGTCAGGTCGACCGCAAACACCTGCACCGCGACGCCGTGTTTTTGCTCAAGTTCCCGCGCCAGGCACTCCAGCCGCTCCCTGCGACGCGCGGCGATGATCAGGTCGAATCCCTTCGCCGCCAGTTGTCGCGCAAACTCCGCGCCCAGACCGCTGGATGCTCCGGTGACGACCGCGGTTGACTTCACGAAACGCCTCCCCCATGCTTGTTTGCGCCCCATCATGCGGATTTCGCGCCCGTAACACAAGAGGAGGAGGGCCGGTGACGGGACGGGAGTTGGTCGCCGCCGCGCGCAACTCCTGACCCGGGCGATCGTCGCAGTCCCTCTACGCATGTCCCATGGGTCCTATGGGTCCTATGGGTCCCATAGGTCCCATTCCCTCTTCAATCGCGCAATACGCGCGCCCGGATGTTGCGATAGCGCACGAACTGTTTGGTCGTATCGCCGCCGCCGTGCACCTGCAGCGCGATTCCCCCCGCGCCCGGATGGCGTACTTCCGTCTCCGTCCACTCCATGAACTTGACGCCGTTGATCCAGGTCGTCAGGGTCGGCGGATTGCCCGCGATGCGCGCGCGCAGCTCGTTCCACTGCCCGTGCCGCCAGAACATGGGCCACGACTCCACCAGCACCGGCAGCTCGACCGGCGCGGAAACCGTCGTGATCTTGTCCGGACTCTAAAGAAAAAGAAAGTTCCAGACGCCCGGCTTGCCTCCCAGTCCCTCCCCGTAAATCCCCATCAATCCGCCGTCGGCATGATAGTCGATGGTCGCCTGGAAGCACTTGCCGTCTTCTGTACTGCGCAGGAAAAGGCCGCTGTCGGGTCCGAAGTCGTTGTTCATCTCGAGTACGACCTCGACGTCGGCGAAGGTGGCGTCGGTGATCAGGATGCCTCCGTTGCCCGGGATGTCCTGGCTGCCGACGATGGCGCCGTTCTCGACGACCCACTTACCGCCGCTGCCGTGTCCGGTCTTGCTGCTGACGTGCCAGCCCTCGAGCGTCTTGCCGTTGAAGATAGACAGGTAGTCGGCGTTGGCCGACGGCGTCGCACAGGGCAGGTCCGCGGCCAGGCAGATCGACGCGGCCGCAACGCAGCACACGCTGATGAGACGGATGTTCATGGTGTCCTCCTTGAAGGGCGGTGGGTCTGTCGTCGACGCTTCGCGCCCGCGGGGATCGACGCCCGCCGGCGGCGCGAGGTCCGCAGGCACATTATGGACCGGCCGTCGGGTGGCGACCAGTACTGCGCAGATCTGGAGCCATTCTGGTCTGGCTTGTCATTAGTCCAGAATTCTAATAGGGGGTTGGGGACACGCAATCGAATAGGACCTATTGGACAGGGGAAAACACTGGCGGAGTGCGGGTGCTTTTCGTAGCATAGGCGCTCATGAGCGGCGTTCGGTTTTCGTGCATACCCTCGGGTGCAGGTGAACCAGTACGACGGCGAGGCGCTGCGTACCGCCGAGCCGCGCTTTGTATCTTCTGACCATCGAGCCGTTGGATGTGCACGTCATCAACACGTGTTCGGTGACAGCGGAGGCCGATCGCAAGTCGCGGCAGTTGATCCGCCGTGTGATCCGCCGAATCGAAGCTTCGTGGTCGTGGCTGGTGTTACGCGACCGCCTGTCCGCGAGGGCGGCGGCCATTCCGGGCGTGGAGCTGCGTGCTCTCCAACGGCAGCCTGGCGCAGCAAAGGCGGCGCTCGTCCAGCGGCGGGCGTACGATCTCGCCCTCTTGACCGACCGCCAGGGCGCCTTTGTGGGCAAGAGCGTACCCGCGCCTTTGTCAGATCGGCGACGGCTGCGACCAGTATTGCAGTTTCTGCCGTATTCCCTTCACGCGCGGCCGTCCCCGCAGCCGTCCGCCCGACGGATCGTGCGCGGAGTCGCCGGCCTCGTGGCCCACGGCTACTGCGAATCGTCCTCTGCGCCATCAAGATGGGCATATACGGCCGCGAGTTGGAACGGACGGTCACAGTCCTACGCCGGTTATTGGATGAACCGGCATCGAGCGCATCTGACTCTCAGTCTGGAGGCCAACGACGTGCCGCGTGCGCTGATCAGGCTGCTGGCCGGCGAACCGCGTCCTGCCCCACCTGCATCTCCCCTTCAGAGCGCGCGACCGCATCCTGGCCCTCATGCAGCGCCCCTATGCATAGCCAGTATGACGCGGTAGTGCATCGCGCGGGAGATCGTGCCGGATTTCGTCGCCACCACCGACCTCGCGGTGGGGTTTCCGGGCGAGACGGAGGCGGACTTGCCGCCAGCCTCTCGGCGCTGGAGGACAGGTTCAGCCAAGACGCATCTCTTCCGATACTGGCGCGGAGGGGCACGCGCCAGTCGCATGGCGGACCGCGTACCGCCGGAGATCGTGGAACGGCGCCGCGCCGCCGCTGAGGCGCTGCGGCTCGCGCCCGCCGGGCCGTCCTAGCGCCAGGTGGGACACACTCCGTCCTGGTCGAATCGCACGACAACGGCCATTGGCACGGCCACGCCCAGAACTATACGCCGGTCTATTTCCCCGACGATTCCGGCGAGAATCTGCGCAACCGCTTCGTCTCCGTACGGGTGGACGCCGCCACCGACGACGGCGTGTCCGGACGGCCACTCGAAAGGATGGCCGCCTGTGCCCCCTGAGCCGCGCCCGCGCCCCACTCATGCCTGCCACGTGCTAGTGCGCGGCGACGTGCAGGGCGTCGGCTTCCGCTACTTCACGCAACGCCAGGCCGCACGCATGAACCTGGTGGGCTGGGTCCGCAATCTTCCCGACGGCGACGTGGAGGTTTACTTGGAAGGCGAGGAAGACGACATCCGTCGCATGATCCAGATTCTATCGCGCGGCCCGGATTATGCGCGTGTGGACGAAGTGAAGGAGACCTGGCGCACGCCCAGCGGCAGCTTCTCCGACTTTCGGATTACGTATTGACGCGAGGGACAGTCACCGATTTTGAGCACCATCCCGCATCGATGCGAGCGACCCACTTCAAAATCGGCGCCTGCTCCCAGAATGAGCCTTGGCAGGCTTGCGAGAGAAAGAAAAACCGAGTCCTCGAGTAGCCGGTACTCCGGCGTATCGAGAGGACGGCAGGGACGCTGCCAGGCCGTCCTCTCGATACGCGGCGCGAAGGCCCAGCTCGCATCTCAAGCAGGCCACCCGGCGCGCCGCTACTCGAGGACCCGGTTTTTCCTTCTCTCGCAACTCCGTCGAGGCCCATTTCTAAGAACAGAGAAACTGCTTGACGATCTGCGCGATCTTCTTTCCCGCCGTACCGTCACCGAAGGGATTGGCCGCCTTGGCCATCTTGTCGTACTCGCAGCTGTCCCGCAGCAGCGTGAGCGCCGTGGCTACAATCCGCTCGCGGTCGCAGCCCACCAGCCGCGCCGTACCGGCGTCCAACGCTTCCGGGCGCTCGGTCACCTCGCGCAAGACCAGTACCGGCTTGCCCAGGGTCGGCGCCTCCTCCTGCACCCCGCCCGAGTCGGACAGGATCAGTGTGCAGCGTGCCATGAGGTTGGAGAAATCCTTGTAGTCAAGCGGCTCGATCAGGCGGATGCGCGGATGCCCGCCCAGAATGCGATGCGCCGGCTCCAAGACGTGGGGATTGCGATGCACGGGATAGACGGCGGTGAGGTCCGGCTCGGCTTCGACGATGTCCAGAATCGCATGAAAGGCCGCCTCCAGGGGCGCCCCGAAACTCTCCCGCCGATGCGCGGTAATGAGGAGCACCCGCCCATCCAGCGAGGCCAAGCGCGGATCGGGGAATCGATATTCCGGCTCGACGACGGTCAGGAGCGCGTCGATCACCGTGTTGCCGGTCAGGAAGATGCCCTCCTCCGGAATGTGTTCCTGCACCAGGTGCTGGCGAGCAAGTTCCGTGGGGGCGAAGTGCAGCGCCGCCACGTGGTCCACCACGTGCCGGTTCATCTCCTCGGGCCAGGGAGCCTGGTAGGTGTACGTGCGCAGGCCCGCCTCCACGTGACCCACGGGGATGCCCGAGTAGAAGGCCGCCAGCGTCGCCGCCAGCGTGGTAGTGGTATCGCCGTGGACCAGCGCCAGGTCGAACTTCTCTCCCGCAAAGATGCGCTGCAGCCCCGACAGCGTCGAGGTCGTGATGTCAAAAAGCGTCTGGTCCGCGCGCATGATGGAAAGGTCCTCGTGGGGAGCAAGATGAAACCAGCGATACACCTGCTCCAGCATCTCTTTGTGCTGGCCGGAGGAGATGGTCGCCACGTCGATGCCGTCGGTCTCCTCCAGCGCCTTGATGACGGGGGCCATCTTGATGCACTCGGGACGGGTTCCGAATATCAATGCAACTTTGGGCATGGTATTGGGTGCTTTCGGAAAAATGGGGTCAGCGCCTATTTATGCACGAGATTATCTTCCCAGGCGAGACACTTGTCAGCATAATTAGGCGCTGACCCTATTTTTCCGCAGCCGGCGATGCACGAGCTGAATGGTGCAGATTTCCAGCGCGCGGGCGAACCAGCGGCGCGCCTCGACGGGTCGGTTCAGTCCGGTCGCGGCCAGTCCGCGGTAATAGTACGGGAAGAAATTCCAGCGGTCGTCGGGCACGCCCGACAGCACTTCCGCCGCCTCGCGGTACTCTCCCCGCTCGGCCAGGAGCACGCCGGCAAAGAGGCTGAATTCAGGCGTGTCGGCGGTACCGGCGTCTTTCTCCTTCATGGCCGCCAGCAGCTCCCCCAACCGCGTCAACTCACCACCGGCCAACAGCGCCTCGGCCATGAGGAACCCCACCTCGGGCGAGCTGGGCGCGCCGCGCGTCGCCTCCCGTACCCGCCGCGCCGCTTCCGCCGGCCTGCCCACGGCCAAAAGACCCAACCCCTCCGACACCGCCAGCGCCTCACGTCGGCGCACCCCATTGAAGGGGTGTTGCAGGGCGGCCTTCACGTGCCGCCCTACCTGGGCGATGGGATACATCCACCTGCCCAGAAATGAAACCTGGACCTCGGCAAACAAATCCGCCAGCCTCGCCTTGCTCTGCTGCAACTGGCGCCGTTCCACGTGAAAAAGAAGCCGGCCGCCCAGGTGCTGGTCGTAAACGAAGGGACTCTTCGCCAGGCGGGCAGCCGCCTCCGGGCTTTTCTCCTCCAAGTAATCGAAGTAATCCCGGAGCGCCGCGGCGAACTCATGGTCGGGCCGGCGGGCAAGGACGCCGTCCACTTGGCGGCGGGCCGCGGAGAGGTCGCCCTCGTCGCTGAAAGCAAGCGCCAGGAAGACGGATGCGGGCAGGTGAGTGGGCGCCCGTTTCAGGGCCTCGGCCAGCCAGCGGCGGGCTTCGCTGGTGCGGCCCAAGCCCAACCACAATTCGCCCAGTTGGAATGCCGCCGCGGGGCCTGCCGGCGCCTCGTCGCCCAGAGCTTGCAGCGCCTCCACGGCAGCCTCCCCGCCTTGAGGCGGCATGTCGCGCCGCAGCTTGTCCGTGTAGCGGAAAAACGCCTTGGTCATGACAGGTAGATAACCATTATCCCGCTGCAGGTCAAGTTGCGACTTGCCGGCGCAGCACGCCGCGCGACTACGGCGGCGCGTAGGGGGGCACCGCGCGCCGACTTCACGGCTGCGCAACCGAACGAAAAGCTGTTCGAGTTGACATCAGCCGAAACCTTACTAAACTAGTCATAGTTGGGTTGAACGAAAGGACGGACGACGTGCGCATATCCGCCAAAGCCGAGTACGCTCTGCTGGCCATGATGGAGCTGGTGCAAGCCTACGGGAACCACGAAGTGGTCTCCGTGGAGGAGATCGCCCGCCGGCAGCGCATCCCGCAGAAGTACCTCGTGCATATCCTGATCCAGTTGAAGAAAAACGGCCTGATCGAGAGCCGGCGTGGCTTCAACGGGGGTTACGTGTTGGCCCGCGATCCCGCGCGGGTTACCTTGGGGGACGTGATTCGCGCCATGGAAGGGCCGGTATTAGCCCTCCGCACACCCGCGGAGACCTCGCGGCATGAGGGGCACGGCGCCAGCTTCGTCTTCTTCTGGGAGGCCTTCCGCAGCCAGATCGAGTCGGTTCTGGACCGCATAACCATGAAGGACATCCACGAGCAGGTCACCCACCGCCGCTCGCCCATGTACTACATCTGACCCTCCAAACTTAATCTTAATCTTAATCTTAATCTTAATCTTGATCTTGATGTTAATCTTGCTCTTAATCTTGCTCGTGCTCTTTATCGTACTCTTGATTCCCATGCGTCGCCCGTCCAAGGGGCAGGAAGGCGTGCCCTGAGCCTGGTCGAAGGGCCTTTTCCCCCCGGGGTGGCACAGATCTCCAGGTCTGTCGTCCCCCCGTCAACCGACGTTAACTTCCGTTTCGCACTCTATATTGAATTGTATTTGACATGCCTCAAGGCTCTCCTTACAATGCTGTCAGCCTTGTTGAGATTTTGTCTCACAAAACCGAGAGTGTTTTTACCGTGACTGAACTGGCCGCCCCCCCTGCTCCCGAACAGTCCCAAGACTTCGATTCCATCGTCCTCGTCGGCAATCCCAACGTGGGCAAGAGCGTGATTTTCGGCTACCTGACCGGCAACTACGTGGCCGTCAGCAACTATCCCGGCACGACCGTGGAGATCGCCCGCGGCCCCCTGGCCAAGAGCGACCGCTTCTGCTCCGTCATCGACACACCCGGCAGCAACAGTATGGTCCCCCACTCGGAGGACGAGGCGGTCACGCGCGACATCCTTCTGGCCGAGGAGTCCAAGGTGGTGGTGCAGATCGCCGATGCCAAGAACCTGGACCGCGCGCTCTTCATCACCTCGCAGTTGGCCGATATGGGCCTGCGCCAGATCCTGGTCCTGAACCTGTGGGACGAGGTGCTTGACCGAGGAATCGAGATCGACACGGACGCGCTGGCAGCGCACTTGGGCATCCCGGTCGTCAAGACGATTGCCACCCATCGCTGGGGCCTCTCGCATATCCACGACGCCTTGGCCCACGCCGCCGTGGCCCGGCTGAAAGTGGAGTTCCCCGAAGTGATCGAGGAGGCGGTTCAGGCCATCCGGGCCATGTTCCCGGACTATCTGCCCGTGTCGCGGCGCGCCATCGCGCTCATGCTCCTGTCCGGGGACGAGTCGATCGAGCGGCGTTTCAACCTGACGCCGGAGACGCCCAACGGACGCCGCTCATGGTGGAAATCCGGGAATCCGTACAGCGCGTTTACAACCAACCGTAGGCTCGTTTTCGCCCAAATACGCGCACACGCTGTGGCGCACATCGTGCGCGAGGTCACGCGAAACAACGGCCGCCGCACCACACCCACCCTTTGGGACCGCGTCGGACAACTCGCCATGCACCCGGCCTGGGGCGTGCCCGTGCTCCTCTTCGTGCTCTATGCCATGTATTTCGTGGTGGGAATCTGGGGCGCCGGCGACGCGGTGGGACTGATCGAGAACCACCTCTTCGGCAGCCCGGAGGGTCCTCCCGAGTCTTACGACGTCACGTTCACCGTGCCGTTCCGGGAAGAGCCGGTCGCGCTCTTCACGCTGCCCTTTGACGGGATCAACTACCATCTCAGCCAAGGCTATCTCGCCCTGCGCGGCGAAAAGGACTTTCTCTGGGAGTTTCTTTTCGGCTCGGCCGGCATGATCAGCGTCGGCCTCACCTACGCCCTGGCCATCGTTTTTCCCGTGGTCGGGTTCTTTTTTCTGGCCTTCGGGTTTCTGGAGGATACCGGCTATCTCCCCAGGCTGGCGGTGATGCTGGACCGCATCTTCAAGACCATCGGCATGAACGGCAAGGCCGTTCTGCCCATGGTCCTGGGGTTGGGATGCGATACCATGGCCACGCTGACCACGCGGATTCTGGACACGAAGAAGGAGCGCATCATCGCCACGCTGCTCCTGGCCCTGGCGGTTCCCTGCTCGGCGCAACTGGGCGTAGTGTTGGGCATCCTCAGCTCAACTCTTCCGCTGTCCGGCTATTTCCTGTACATCCTCATCATCTTCTCGCAACTGGTGCTCGTGGGATACGTGTCCAAGATGATCATCCCCGGCCAGGCGTCGGACTTCGTCTTGGAAATCCCTCCCTTTCGCCGGCCCAAGTTCAGCAACATCCTCGCCAAGACCGGCTTTCGCGTGCAGTGGTTCCTGAAAGAGGCGGTGCCGTATTTTCTCGTGGGGACCTTCATCCTCTTCGTGCTGCAGTACTTCGAGATCCTGGGCCTATTGGAGCAGGCGACGCGGCCGGTCATCACGGGCGTCTTGGGCCTGCCGGGAGATCTGACCAAGGTGTTCATCATGGGGTTCCTGCGGCGCGATTACGGAGCCGCGGGCCTGTATGACCTGGCCATGCAGTCGGACAGCACGCTCTCGCCCGTCAACATCCTGGTCAGCCTGGTGGTGATCACCCTGTTCGGTCCCTGCATCGCCAACTACTTCATTATGATTAAGGAGCGAGGCGCCAAAGTCGCCAGCCTCATGGTCGCTTTCATCCTGCCGTATGCCATTCTGGTGGGGGGTGTGCTGCGCTGGACCTTGGAGACCGTGGGATTTGGTCGGTAATGCCAACACAAAATCACTTTAATATCAAATATGCTAATTCTGTCTCAGCCTCGCAGGGGAATCCACTTGATGAAACTCAATAACCCCCCTTCCAATCTTGCGGCATCTCGCCGGCCCCGCTTGAAATCGGTCGGGACGAGGTTTAAAATCACTTCCACGACGTGGAGACGGGCAAGTCGTTCTTCAAGACCCACTGCCTGATCGCACCCCTGGAGGAGTTTTTCACGTGCAACTGAGCATCACCGCCCGACACAACGAGGTTTCCGATCAACTCAAGGATTACGCAGAAAAGAAGATTTACCGCATACGCAAGTACTTCAATCACATTCTGGACGCGCAACTGGTGCTTGACAATGAGAAGCACGAGAGCGTGGCGGAATTGACCGTGCATTGCAACGGCATCACACTGCACGCGGAGGAGCGCAACCAGGACTTTCATTCCTGCATCGACCTGGTGGTGGACAAGATCGAGCGGCAGCTGAAGCGCTATCACGACCGGCTCAAGAACCATCGCACGCGCAGCCCGGAGGAGGCGGAGAACCGCAGCTTCGTTTACGGCGTGTTGTCCGCGGAGGACGTGGAGCAGATGGTGGAGAATCCGCGCATCATCCGCTCCAAGCGCTTCGCCATCAAACCCATGAGCATGGACGAAGCGGTGCTGCAGATGGATTTGCTCAACCAGGAGTTCCTGGTATTCGAGAACTCACGCACCAAACAGGTCAACGTCATCTACCGGCGCAAGGACGGCCATTACGGGCTGGTGGAACCGGCGGCGGCGACGTAGGACAAACGCCGGGGAGCACAGACTCCCAGGTCGGCGTGCAGCAGGCCGGAAGGCCTCCCCCGCCGGCATTATCCCCCGTACTTCTCCTCGTAGGTCTCCCTGAGTTGCTCGACCACGGCGGGATCGGCCAGCGTGGTGGTATCGCCGAGGGCGCGGCCATCGGCGATGTCCCGCAACAGCCGCCGCATGATCTTGCCCGAGCGCGTCTTGGGAAGGTCGGACGAGAAGATGATCTCCTCCGGCCGCGCGATTGCGCCGATCTTCTTCACCACGTGCCGCGAAAGTTCCTTGCGCAGATCGTCCGACATGGAAAAACGACCCTTGACGGTGACGAAGGCGACAATGGCCTGCCCCTTGAGGTCGTGATTGCGACCCACCACCGCCGCTTCCGCGACCGCCTCGTGGTCGACCAGCGCCGACTCGACCTCCATCGTACCGATGCGATGGCCGGCCACGTTGAGCACGTCGTCCACCCGCCCCAGGATCATGAAGTTACCCTTCTCGTCGCGCTTGGCCCCGTCGCCGGGAAAATAGGTCTTCTTGTCCCACTTGGAAAAATAGGTCGCTACGTAGCGCTCATCGTCGCCCCAGATGGTGCGGAGCATGGCGGGCCAGGGTTTCTTGATGGCGAGCAGTCCGCTGCCGGTCTTGACCTCGTTGCCGGCTTCGTCCAGCACGGTCGCCTCGATGCCGGGGAACGGCGTACCCGCGTAACCCGGCTTCATGGTGGAGAGTCCCGGCAGGCCGGTAATCATGATCGCGCCCGTCTCCGTCTGCCACCAGGTGTCCACGATCGGGCAACGCCCGCGCCCGATGTTCTCGTGATACCACATCCACGCCTCGGGATTGATCGGCTCGCCGACGGTACCCAGAAGCCGCAAGCTGGACAGATCGTGCTTGGCGGGCAGTTGTCGGCCCCATTTCATGAACGCCCGGATGGCCGTGGGCGCGGTATAGAACACGCTCACCCGATGCCGCGCGACCATCTCCCAGAAGCGGTCCTGGCCGGGATGATTGGGCGCGCCCTCGTAGATGAACACCGTCGCCCCGCATTGCAGGGGTCCGTAGACCACGTAGGAGTGCCCCGTCACCCAGCCGATGTCCGCCGTGCACCAGTAGATGTCGTCGTCCTTCAAGTCGAAAACGTACTTCGAGGTGGCGTAAGTGTTGACCAGGTAGCCGCCGGTGGTGTGCACGATGCCCTTGGGTTTGCCGGTCGTGCCCGAGGTATAGAGAATGTAGAGCACGTCCTCGGCGTCCATGGGTTCGGCGGGGCAGTCAGCGGAAGCCTGCTCGATCAGGCGATGGTACCAATGGTCGCGGCCTTCCTTGACGTTGAGCGGAAAGGGTTCGCCGTGCGGGCGCTTGACGATGACGACGTGCCGCACACTGGGAGTCTGTTCGAGCGCCTTGTCGGCTTCGTTCTTGAGGGCGAGCACGTTGCCGCGCCGCCAGCCGCCGTCGGCGGTGATAAGGACCTTGCAGGCGCTGTCGTTGATACGGTCGGCCAGCGAATCGGGGGAGAAGCCGCCGAACACCACGCTGTGGATGGCGCCGATGCGCGCGCACGCCAGCATGGCTACCGCCGCCTCAATCATCATGGGCATGTAGATGGCGACGCGGTCGCCCTTGGTGACGCCCAGGCTCCTGAGGACATTGGCGAACCGGCACACGTCGCGGTGCAATTGCAGGTACGTCACGGTGCGGATTTCGCCGTTCTCGCCTTCCCAGATGAAGGCCGCCTTGTTGCGGCGGGGCGTGCCGAGGTGCTTGTCGAGGCAGTTGTAAGCGGCATTGATCTTGCCGCCCACGAACCACTGGGCGTGGGGCGGCTTCCAGTCCAGGACCCGCGCCCAGGGCTGGAACCAGACCAGTTCGCGCGCGTGGTCTTCCCAGAATCTCTCGTAGTCGTCCGCGGCGCGGCGATAAATGGCGGGATCGGCGGCGGTAGCCTGGGCGGTGAAGGCGGGATCGGGAGGGAACTCTCGCACTTCCTGCAGGAGATCGTCGAAGACGGTCACGTTGCTCATGGTCAAATCCTCCCTGACCGGAGTTAGCTAACCGGGCTTATTGAGTTTCATTATCATAAACGACAGGAAGGGAGGATGCAAGAGCAGAAGACGTAACGGCGACAAGGTGTCGCCGCCACGCCTTCTCGCGGCGATCCTGCAGGTCCCATAGGTCGCCTTGGTCCTACCGGTTTTCCGGCAACCGAGTTCCGAAGCGTGTCGGCAAGATGCCGACACGCAAGCCGGCAGGATGCCGGCGCTACCGATAGAGGACCGGGTCGGTCCGCCAGTCGCGATTCTTGTCGGTCGCGTACTGGGCGACGCGCGGGCGGCGCTGGCGCAACCGGATCGACTCGATGCCCAGCCCGTAACCCTCCGAGCGCGGATTCTTGCCCACGCACTCCAACCGCAGCTTGTACGTACCCGGATCCGGCCAGAAGTCCAGCAGATGATACTCCCAGTTGTCCGTGCGCTCGTTGTAGAAGTCCAGTGGGTCCCACAGCTTGACGCCGTTCAGGTACGCTTGGTAGCGGCCGTAATCATACGAACGGGTCATGTTGAGCACGAGTCGCACCGGCTCCTTTTTCTCGATGACAAAGGGAATCTCGATCCAGGCGCCGCCCTCCTGACCGGGAACATAGTGCAACTGCCCCTCGGGATAAGCCAGGATGCGACGCTGGGTGCGCGCCTCACCCACGCCGTGATAGGCGGCGTCGGTCAAGTGCGAAACCCGGTAAATCTGGTCCAGGTTGGGCAGCGTCCGCTCGCGCGCATGGGGCGCGCGCGCCGTAAACGTCGGCCGGCCCGTCTGGTACCAGAAGGCCACGCTGGAGTAGTCGTCTTCCCGCTCCGTCCAGCCGTCCGGGTCCGTCCCCTGCTCGTCCTTGGCGATCCAGCCCAGGTGCTCGATGGTGACCTTGATGCTCTTGTTGAATACCAACGGGTCGTTGATGTGCCAGCGATAGGCGCTGGTATGGCCGCCCACGATCCCCCATTGATCGAAATAGGGTGTGCCGAAATACGGGGTACTCGTGGTCTGAAGCCCCCACGCCGACAGGAAGTAGTCCTCCGTGCCCGTGCCCCAGATGGAAGCCTTGGGTTCGCCGTCGATGTAGATTTTCTCGTCGCCCTCGCCGAACCAGGATGGGCTGCGCGTGCGCACCGAGAGGACCGTGCCCACGTAGTGGCCCTTGCCTTCGGTCTCCAGGATCAGGTAGTCGCGTCCCGACACGGCCGGATACTCCTGGCGATACTGGGCGTAAAAGTAGGGGGTGTCGTCGGGGAGCTTGTCTTTCTTGATCCAGTCGATGTTGTAATAAAGCAGGCTGATGGGCCGTTCGCTCTGATTCTCGATTTCGATGCGGATGCTCTTTTTGAAGGGCATGTGCCAGAAGCAGTTGTAGGAGTCGGCGTCCTCGACCACCACGGGCAGGCTGATGACTTCGCTGCGCTTGCCGAAGGCGTTGGCGAAGAAATCGCCGACGGGGGCCTCGACCCCGGGCTTGGTATCGCCGTCGTAGTAGATGCGCAGGAGCATCTCCTGATGGTCGGCGGAGCCGCGCCGCGCCCACTGGTGCGGCTCCGGCCCCAGGAACGTGATCCAGATGTGGGTCACCACGCCGGGTCCCTTCTCCTCCATCAGCACCTTGGTCGCTCCCGGCTCGACGTTCTTGTTGTCCCAGTTGCTGTTGGGATCGAACTCGCCCTGCGGATCGTACTTGCCGTCGGGTCCGATGCGATGGGCGGAAGTCGCCCGCATGGAGCGGCCGTCGTGCGGTTTGGCCAGGTCTTCCATGAATCCGGAAGCGCTCAGGCTGCCGGCCAGGAGGATGAGCGCCGCCGCCCACAAGCCGGGCAGGGCGCGTCGCAATTGAGAAAAACGTAGCATGGATGGACACCCCCACGAGTAGGTTGGGAGGAATTCGTAGCATTGAGGGTGCGCGCTTGTCAACGAAAGCCGGAGGCCTTAGCGGTCCTCGACGATGAACCTGAAAAACGGACTCCAACGCCCTGGGACGTTGCGATGGTCGATGGCGGCGATCTGCAGGTTGTAAACGTCAGCCTGGGTCACGAAGGGATTGACCACCAGCACGACGTTGACCCCGGCGCCCGGGTTGGGCAGAAACACCAGAAAGTCCCGGTCGCTGTAAGCGATTCGTACATAATAGCCGAACGCGTCGGTGCGCGCCCAGGTGAGCAAGAGTTGCGTCTCGCCGGAGACGACCCGACTGTAATCGGCGGTCTCCTCCGAGGCGTTGGCGACCTCGGGGGCGGGCAGCAGGGCGTCGAACTCGCCCTTCTTCCGCCAGGCGACCAGTTGCGCCAGGTCGGTCTCGTCGATGATCCCGTTCTTGCTGCAATCAGCCGCGAGACTATAGGGAGGATCGGGATAGACGCTCATCCACGCCAGCGCGAAGGCGAACACGTCGCGATAGTCGATGCGCATCGGGCCGGGTTGGACGACGATGTCGGGCGCCAGGCTGTAGGGGAGATCGACGTAGACTTGAAAAAGCCGGAAGGGAGAAAAAGGCCCGGTGGAAGCGGGGGCGTCGAAGCTTCCCTGATAACCGCGCACGCGCCAGCGGTACCGGCCGGGCAGAATGGTCCCCGAGCCGGCGCCGGGCGGGAACGTGACCAGGCGGTAGCTCTCCGCGTCGCGGCCGACTTGCAGGCGGTATGTTTGGGGTCCGCCCGACAGCGGTGTGTATTCGATCTCCAGTTCATAGCCGTCCTCGTTGGCGACGTCCTGCCAGCTCAGTACCAGTCCGAAGGCCGGATCAAAGTACGGTGGCCGGCTGATGCCGACGGTAATCAACCCGTCATAGGGCGCCAGCTGGACGGGCGCCTGGGTAATGGGATCGGCCGACGCCAAACGCGGAGCCGCCAGCATAAGCACGAGAACCACGAAACGAATGCGAATCATGCCCTGCCTTCCATCGTTTTGGGAGTGCGGCAGCTGAAGCCACCGGGACAGTCACCCACTTTCCACGCAAGACCCTCCATCGCGCGGAAGACCATCGTGGAAAATGGGCGCCTCCTCTTAAACACGGGCCTTGCCAAGTTTGCGAGAGAAAGAAGAACCGAGTCCTCGAGTAGCGGCGCGCTTGGTAGCCTGCTTGAGATTCAAGGTGTACCTTCGCGCCGCGTATCGAGAGGACGGCCTCGATGCAGCCAGCCCGCCTTCCGAGCGGCCTTGCTTTTCATCCTCTACGGGTTAGGCGAAGCCTCGTGAGGGACTGTGCCCCTCGTCGCTCGGATCAATACAGAATCTGGTCCTCCCGCCAGTTCCTGTCCTTGTCGAAACCCAACTCCTTGACCAGGGGACGGCGGGCGCGCAGGCGCACGCTGTCCAGGCCCAGGTTGATGCCGTCCGAGTTCTTGTTCTTGCCCACGCACACCAGCCGCAGCGTGTACTTGCCCGGATCGGGCCAGAAGTCCATGAGATCAAACTCGCGCTTGCCGGGTTCTGCGCTGTACAGATCGAGCGGACGGCGGATGCGCACGCCGTTCAGGTACGCCTGCCAGCGGCCGTAGTCGCCGGCCGTGGTCAGGTCCAGGATCAGGCGCAGCGGCTCCTTCTCCTTCACTTCAAAGGGAATCTCGACCCACCCCTCCTCCTGCGAACGCGGCTTGAAGAGCAGTTGCCCGCCCGACTCCAGGTAGCGCCGCCCTTCCTGCACCCGTGCCTCCCCGCCGTGATGGTCGGAGGCCAAAAGTCCTTGCCCCATATCACGATGCGGTCGATGCTGGGCAGCCGCCGCTCCGCCGCCGTGGTCGTGGGCGCAAACGGCGTGCTCGGCCCCTCTTGATACCAGAAAGCGACGGTGGCGAAGTCGTCCTCGCGCTCGTTCCAGCCGGTCGACCGGTTCTCCTTGTTCTCGTCGCCGGAAATCCAGCCGAAATGCTCGAACGTCACCTTGATGCTCTTGTTGAACACGATGGGGTCCTCGACGTGCCAGCGATAGGCGCTGGTATGCCCACCCAATCGGCCCCAGCCGTCGAAGTAGGGCGTACCGAAGTAGGGCGTGCCCGTCTCCTGCAAGCCCCACGCGGAGAGAAAGTAATCCTCCGTGCCCGTGCCGCGAATCGAGGGCAGCTCCTCCCCGTCGATGTAGATTTTCTCGTCGCCCTCGCCGAACCACTCCGGGCTGCGCGCCCGCACGGAAAAGGTCATTCCCACGAAGTATCCCTTCCCCTTGGTTTCCATCACCAGGTAGTCCTCGCCCAGCCGCGTCGGGTATTCCTGGCGGTAGCGCGCGCAGAAATACATGGTGTTTTTCGGCAGTCGCTTCATCTTGATCCAGTCGATATTGTAATACAGCAGCTTGATGGGCTTGGACTCATGCTGATTGACGATCTCGATCCTGGCCGATTTCTTGAAGGGCATCTTCCAGTAGCAGTTGTAGGAGTCGGCGTCCTCCACGATGATGGGAACGCTGATCACCTCCATCTGCTTGCCGTAGGCGTTGGCGAAGAAGTCGCCCAGCGGCGCCTCCACGTCGGGATGGGGCCGGCCGTCCCAATAGATGCGCAGGAGCATGTCCTGAGGGTTCGCCGCGCCCTCGGGCGCCCAGCGATGCGGCTCCTGCACGAACGTGAGCCAGATGTGAGTAATCACGCCCGGACCGACCAGATCGGCCATGACGAAGGTATGGCCCGCCGTCACGGTGCGAATATTGTCGCCGTTGTTCCGGCCCGCGTACATGTCCGGGTCCCAGCGGCCCGAAGTGGCGCGCATACTGCGCCCCTCCTTCCAGGTCGTCAGATCGGAGAGTCCCGCCAGGGCCGGGCACGCCATGCCCCAGACGCCCAGAATCGTCCATGCGAGAAGCTTCAACACGCCGCTGTTCATCATTTCTTCAACCTCCCAGGATGGTACCTTATCAATGCGTGATCTCGACTCTACTTGAAGTCGCGCAGGCGCACGAGGCCAACGACGGGATCGTCCTTGCCGGCAAGGTAGCGCACGGCGTTTTCCAGCAAGCGCGCCGCCTCTTCGTGCTGGGGATGGCGCGGCAATCCGCCCAGTCCGTAAGCGAGTCCGACGGCGCACGCCAAGATCTTCCCCTTGCCGCGCGCCTCCTCCCACAGCGCCGGAACGCCCGTCAAGGGGCGATCCGCGGCGTCGCCGGTCCAATCGACCGCCAGCTCCGCCAGCACGCGCCGGCCCGGACCGAACATGGACGGCGAAACTTCCATCCACTTGTACACGGCGAAATTGCGGCGGGCAAGAACGGTGACGCGCGGGCCCGGCAGCCCGGCGAAGACGGGATGCTCGGGCGCGCGCGGCGCCAGTCCCACCGCTTGCACCGGCGCGTGGTGTCCGTAATAGACGGACGTGCCCGTCACGTCGGCCAGCACGCCCACGGCGTTGCAGAGGAGCAACATGCCTTTGCCCTCCTCAACGCGCGAGAGGAATTCCTCTCGGAAGGGACAGGCGCCGGTTTTGAAGTCGGCACCTCGCATGGATGAGCGATCGTGCTCAAAATCGGCGACTGTCCCTGACGACCGCGGACACGGCACGTCCTGAAAGTAGCGATTCCAGACGAATACGTCGCAGTCGTCGGACGCCGATACGATATCGACGACTCGAAACGACGCCAGACACGCGCGAACCATCTCGGCCGAGAGGTCGCAGAGGTAAGCCTCGACTTCGCCCTCGGGCGAGACCGCCGCAAAGTCCAACGCGCCGTCAAAGCGCGCCAGAAACCTCTCCTGTGTCGAACTGGATCATCGATGCGTCCCTGCCGCCGCGCAGCAAGCGGGCATTCTCAAGGCCGCGGAGTTCCCGCCCCGGATGCCGAATCAACGCGGCGAAGTGAAAGCCGTCCGGCACGCTCTCCGTCCACTCGGGAAGGCGCGCGGTGAACGTGAGCGTATTCATGGTGCTGCTCGCCTGCGAAATGTCCGCAAACGTGCGCGCCAGGTGCGGCTCGGTCGCGGCGCCGGCTTCGATTTCGACGTGATAGCGGCCCTGCCGGTTGGGCAGAAAGAGCTCGTCGCCGTCAAGGTAGCTCCAAGGCGCGCCGTCCAGCCACGCGCGCGCGATGGGCTCGGCGAAGCGCAATCGCGGTGCAAAGAGAAACGACGTAATGTCGTTGACCTCAACGTCAACCGCGCAGCGCGATTGCTCCCGCGTGCAGTCGACAATCGCGGTCGTGTACTGGCATCCCCAGCCCGGCCGCGCGATGCCGTCGATGAAGCCGTAGTCGCGTATCTCCGCACGGCCCTGCGCCGGCAGGTAGACCTTCACGTAATCCTCACCGGGATGGAGCCGGCTGGGCTGCGCGCCGCGATGCATCCAGCGCCCGAACTCGCGCACGTGGTACGGCCCCCGCGCGTTGCTCCTGACGCGAACCACCTCGACGACGGGCATGCCGAGCAGGTTTTGCACGGTGGCGCCCCCCTCGCCCGGCATGGCCATGGACTCCCGCGGCGTCGACAAGAAGCGCAGAAGCTCGTAACGCTGCTGCGATCGATAAAGCCCGTCCAGGAGAACCAGCGCAATCTCGAACGGCTCGGCTGAATCACTGTGAAGATCGAGATGACCGTCCCCCCAGCTGAAGGAGCGCAGCCCGCCCGGCTCGGTCGCGAGCAGCGCCAACGGTGGTCGTGCGCCGTCCGTGCAGGAGACAACCAGCGGCGCCAGCGAGCTTCGAGGAACGACATTGGCGATCTCATCGCCGACCTCGATGCGGTCGTAATCCGGCAGGTCAACGCGTGAGACGAACCGCCCCGGCGGTCCGTTGCGGCGGACGCGCAGGCGCAGCCAGGGCGAGTCGCTCTGCATCGTCAGCGTACGCGTCTCGCTGAACCCGCGGCCGTTCGCCTCCAATTCAAGCCGCGACTCCACGACCGACAGGTAGCCGGCCGGTTCGACGATCTCGACCGTCGAGTCGATGACACGCCCCGCGGGATGGGTGGTATTCAGCAGCGACGGCGAGAGCCTCATCGCCGGCGACACGTTGTCGTACTGCGCCAGCCGCTCGGGATCGTGGAGCAGCTCCATCCGGCCGTCCGGCAGGACGACCACGCGCAAGTAGTTGTTCTGGATGAAGGTGCTGGACGCCGGATGGGGAAACCGCTGCGGCAGGCCGCGCCCGCCGGGAGCGTAGCCGCCCTCGCCCAGCATGGTCAAGTTCGCCGCGACCGCGCCCCGAATCGGGTCCTGGCTGACGCCGTACACGTAGGCGCGGTTTTCGTCCGGGCACATGTTGTCGGCCCTGTTGATCCACCACAGCGCCGAGGGCGACACCAGCCGCTCTCCGCGGGCGCGGGCGCGCGCTGCGAAACTGGTCGCTCACCTGCTTGACGATCCAGTCGGGATGGCCGCGCCCTCCGAAAACGTTGCCCGGCAGCCTGCCGGTGCGACACTCCGCCTGGCTGCCCCCAGAACTGCAGGCCGCCCTCTTTGCGAGATTCGTCGCGCAGGCTGGTAGTAGCCAGGTCGTCTGGTTGTCGCTGCCGCCAGAAACCGTTGGAAGCGGAGACATCTATCTCGTTGGGCAGCGTGTCGAGGGGCATGTGGTTGTCGGTGTAGTAATAAAGCGCCGGGTTGTACGGCCAGGCGATGAGATCAAACAGCCGCGCGTGCATCTCCGGCCACTGCTCGGTTCCCAGCCCGTCGGGAACGTCGCGGGAGGGAAGCCCCAGCGTATCGTAGAGTTCACCGAACTCCCGCACGCCGGCGAGCGCGCCGTCGAAGGTCTGGCTGCCGGTTGCCGCGCCGGTCGCCCCGAGAAAGGTCACGCGCGATCCGGCCGTTTCATAGGCCGCCAGGCGGTGCGGGAACCAGTGAATCAGCATGTCGCGCGCGTGCACTTCCCGATGCAGGCGGCGAGTGTTCTCCAGCGTCCAGTCGGCGCGCCTTTCGATAGGATGGCCGCCGCGATAGATTTCCAGGAGGTTGGCGCCGCGCCGGAAACTCTCGTCCACCGCGCGCGTGAGCATCTCCGTGGTGGACATGACGCGGTCGTTTTCGCGCTGATAGAAGGGCGTGGTCTCCCACCCCCACAAGGGAAGGATGGGCCGGCCCGGATATTCGGTCGAAAGCGAATGCGGCGCCGGATGAATCTCCGGCGCGGCCGGGACGGCCGCACGGCCCGCGGCCATCGCAAACACCGCGCCCAGCATGAACCGCGGGATGCCCCGCACGGCTTCTTTCATGGAGCGCTTGCGACTCCTTTGATCAACTCCTGCTTGCGTTCCTCCAAGGGAGCCAGCGGCGCGTGCCGGTAGCCGCCGGGCTGGTCCAGGTACCAGTAATGCACCGTCTGATAATTGACCCAATGGCTGTTCTTGGCGCGCGCCTCGTCGGTGTTCATGTTGGCGCCGTAGCGCTCAAACCGGAAATTGAGCGTCCAGCGGAAGCTCTTAGCAAAGCGCAGCGGCATGTCGGGATGGAAACGATACACCGACAGCTTCCCCTGGCGGTTTTCCGTAATGCCCGAGCGCAGCCCAAACCACGTGCCCTGCCAGCCCCAGCTGAAGTTGAACGAGTCCTCCGATCCCAGGTAGTCGACCACCCGCTCGACGCTGTCGATGTCCACTTCGTTGTTGCCCTCCATGAGCGCCATCCATTCGTTGAAGACAGGTTCATCCGTCGTCACGGTCCAGTGGCGGCCGATGAACTGCCCGCGTCCGGCCGTCTCGAACAGGACGACTTCGCTGTCCCGCGTCAGCTGGAAGATTTTACGATCATAGGTCGCGTGAAAGTAGCCGAGCGTCTTGTCCCACTTGGGCAGGGTCTCCCACTCGACGAAACTGTAAAAGAGAATCTCGCGCTCGCCGTCGTTTCTCAACATGACCTGCGCGCGTTTCTTAAAGGGCATGGGAAAATAGGCGTTCCAACTGCCGGGGCTGTTTTCAATCACGGAGGTATTCAGGCGCGCGTTGCAGAAAAAGAAGGTCATGGGACAAAGCACGGCGGGCTCGGCGGCATCGTCGAAGCGGATCTCCAGCACGATGTCCTCCTGCCGGCGCGTGTGGGTGATGTGAATCTGGCGGATCACACCCGGTCCGGAGAGGTCGGCGATGACCTGCGACTCGTGCGGGCGCAGCCCATGCAGCTCCTTGTAGCGATCCAGTCCCCAGCCGGCGTTGGCCAGGCCGGTTCGCGCCGCCGGCCGCACGCGGGCCAGCTCCAGCCCGTCCCCCGCGGCCTCCCGCCCATCAAGGCACGGCAGAATGAACAACCAGATTGATGCGAAAAATAATCGCGACACGTCGAAATACCTCCCGATAGTGCACTACGATTACGATTCGTAATCTTGATCTTGCTCTTGCTCGTAATCGCGTACGAGGAAAGCCGCTCCCACAGGCTTTGTTTGTCGGCGCGGCAGCGAAGCGTGGGGGCGAGACGCCGCCCACGCGGGCCGGCAGGATGCCGGCGCTACCGCTTCCCCTCACCCCCACCCTCTCCCCGGGGGAGAGGGAGCAGGACGTTTTACCGATAGAGCATCTGCTCCTTGCGCCAGTCCCAGCCTTGCAGTGCAACCGAGAGGCGGCGACACGCGGGCGGCGCTCGCGCAGGCGCACGCTGTTAAGCCCCAGCGTGTTCCCGTCCGAGGCTTTATTCCGCCCCACGCACACCAGTTTGAACGTGTACTTCCCCGGATCCGGCCAGAAGTCCATGAGGTGAAACTCCCACAAGTCCGGATCAGCGCGGTAGGTGTCCAGCGGCTCGCCGATGGGCACGCCGTTCAGATAAGGCTGCCAGACGCCGCCGTCGGGCGTGCGCGAGAGTTCGACCATGAGCCGCAGAGGCTCTTTCCTGGCTACCTCCAAGGGGACCTCAATAAAAGCGTCCTCGTCGCGCGGCGAGAAGTGAAGTTGCCCGCCCGACTCCAGATAGAGCGCGCCGGTTTCCACGCGCACGCGCCCGGCGCTGCGTTCCGCCCCCCGCAGGTCCTTGCCCCACACGACTACCCGGTCGAGACTGGGCAGCTTGCGCTCCTCCGCCGTGGTGGTGGGCGCAAAGGGCTTGCTCGGGCCATCCTGGTACCAGAAGGCCACCGTCGCGTAATCGTCCTCGCGCTCGTTCCAACTGTGCGGGCGGTTCTCCTTGTTCTCGTCGCCCGAAATCCAGCCGAAATGCTCGAACGTCACCTTGATGCTCTTGGAAAAGACGATCGGGTCTTCCGTGTGCCAGCGATAGGCGCAGTACTTCTGTCCGATGATGCGCATGGGATTGTTGACGTAGGGCACGCCGAAGTACGGCATCAGGTTTTCCTTCAGGCCCCAGGCGGATAGGAAATAGTCTTCCGTACCCGTGCCGCGAATGGACGGCAGCTCCTCGCCGTCGATGTAAATCTTCTCGTCGCCCTCGCCGAACCAGGCCGGGCTGCGCGTGCGCACCGCCATCACCGTCCCCACGTAATAGCCCTTGCCCTCGGTCTCCAGCACGAGATAGTCGCGGCCGTTCACGGCCGGATACTCCTGCCGATAGCGGGCGCAGAAATACAGCGTATCCTTGGGCAGGCTCTTCTTCTTGATCCAGTCGATGTTGGAGTACAGCTTGCGGATGGGCTTCTTGCTTTGGTTGACGATCTCGATGCGGGCCGACTTCTTGAAGGGCATCTTCCACCAGCAGTTGTAGGAGTCGGCGTCCTCGACGATCACCGGCTGGCTGATGACCTCCATGCGGCGTCCGAAGCAATTGGCGAAAAAGTCCCCAACCGGCGCCTCCACGTCGGGATGGGGCCGCCCGTCCCAATAGATGCGCAGCAGCATCTCCTGGTGGTTGGCGGCGCCGTCCGTCGCGGCCCAGACGTGCGGCTCATGGAGAAACGTGAACCACATGTGGGTGATGATGCCCGGCCCTTGCAGTTCGGCGAGCGTGTAGGTCACGCCCGGCTCGATGCGGTCCTCGCGGTCCCAGTTGTTTCTGATGTTGTGAAGATCGTCCGGGTACCATACGTTGGAGCCGGCGCGCATGCTGCGCCCCTCCTCCCAGCGCAGAAGCTCGGAAAGCCCGGCTTCCCCGGCGCACGGCGCCAACAGGACTGCGGCGAGAATCCAGCGATGCATCGACATTACCTCCCGATTATTTGTTTCTTCCCGCGCGTTGATAGAGAAACTGCTCGAAACGCCAGTCGTCGTGCTTGTGCAAGCCGATTTCGGCGACGCGGGGACGACGCTGGCGCAAGCGCACCGACACAAGCGGCAGGTCGAAGCCGAGCGAGGCGTCGTTCCTGCCGACGCAGACAAGACGCAGAGTATACTGCCCCGGATCGGGCCAGAAGTCCATCAGATGATGCTCGTAGCGGTCCGATTCGGGGCGATAAAGGTCGAGCGGACGGCGCAGGGGGACGCCGTCAAGATAAACCTGATACGAGCAGGCGCGCATCGCGTCGCGCATGAAGTTGCGCGCCTGGTAGTTGCGCACGCCTTCCCACGCCGTCTTTCCATCGCGCGCCAGGTCGTCGATGGAGTAGGCGCCCGGTTCGGACTTCATCAACCAATAGCGACGCATGGAAGGCACCGCGATTCTCCCAAGAAGGAGTAACCTCGACGATGCCACGTGCGGCCGGGGGAGTCAATTCGAACCGGCGTCTGCGGCGGCCGATTTGGCGACCAGGGTGAGCCCTTGCTCGTCGGCGCCTGCCGGTGTAAACTCAAAACCGGAATGCGACGGAACCGCCCCGGAGAGCAGCATGAACGACGCCGAGGTTACCAAAGTCCTGTGGGAGCATCTGTGGCGGCGCTATCGGCAGCGCGTCGCCTACGCCCGCGAGTACCAGGCCATGATCGAAGCCGCCGGCGGGCGGGTGGTGCACGATCACGTCGCCTTCCGCTCCTTTCGCCATTTCGTCAATGGGCTGGACCTGGGCATCGGCTACGTCGCGCGCGTGCTGGAGCCGCTGGGTTATCAGGTCAAGGGGGCTTACGAGTTTCCCGACACGCACCTATACGCGCAGCATTACGAGCA
This sequence comes from bacterium, assembly GCA_015075175.1. Lineage (GTDB taxonomy): Bacteria > Hinthialibacterota > Hinthialibacteria > H5-UNCL2 > H5-UNCL2 > H5-UNCL2. Next base: position 644,494 of record JABTUV010000001.1, on the reverse strand, counting down.
TCCCGAGGAGGACGCGCACGACCTGCCCAAGGTGTTCGTCAGCGAATTGTTGGTCGAGGAGCTGCCCTTCCCCGTCGCCAGCATGATCAAGCGCGTGCTGGACGAGGCCGTGGACCGGCTGCCGTCGCCGTCGCTGGAGTGGGTGAAGTTGCGCGAGGAGCGCCGCCTTTCGCTGCCGGACGACAAGCTGGCGGCGGCCGTCGCCGACGTGGCCCGCTTCAGTACCGAGCGCCCGTGGCCGCCGCCCCCGCGCGAGGTGGTCGAGACGGTCAATTACACCAGCCAGTACGCGGCGTGGACGCTCCTGCACGCTTTTGCGGTCAACCATTTCACCGCCTTCATCAACCGCCAGAACGCCGCGGCCTATCCCGACCTGGAGAGCACGGTCGCCGGTCTTGTCGCGCGCGGTGTGCCCGTGCGCGAGCGCATCGACGGGCAGCCCGGCAGCCGCCTCCGCCAGACCACCACCGCCGCGGTCGAGGAAGAGGTCGCCGTCTACGACGCCGACGGCAAGCTCACGACTATTCCGTGGACCTACGCCTATTATGAGTTGGCCGAACGCGGCCTGGTCGAGGGGCGGATGTTTCACGGCTTCATCGCCAACCAGGCCCGCCAGCTGTTTGAGACGACAAGAAGAGGCGGCGCATGAGGCTGGAGACAGTCGCCGGTTTTGAGCCCAACCCCGCATTAGTGCGACAGGCCGGCTTCGGAATCGGCGCCTGTCCATCGCCGTTAGAGTCGAGAGTATGGACCGCATGACAAGAGAATGCCTGCAAGGGGGGCCGGACCTGGTCGTCGCCGACGAAGCGGGAGCGATTTTTGAGCTTCCCGAGCTCTGCGCGGCCGTCGAGTGCGGGCGCGGACCGGAACCCTGCCCCGACTCGCTGTGGATGCCGCTTCCACCGGGCAGCGACCTCTTTCTGCTCCCCGGGCGCACACCCATCGGGCTGGATCGCCGCACCGGCGACGCGCTGCCCGTCCCCGCGATGAACGGCCGCCTGTCGGCGGTCGCGGCGTTTGTCGCCCCCGCGCATACCATCCTCCGCCACCCGGCTTGGCGGCGCGAATCCGACGCTCCGCGCCTGCCCCTGTACGCCTATTGCGCCGTGGGCTGGAAGGACGGCGGCTTCTGCGTGCCCGCGGTGCGCATCGATCGCGACATCCGGCAGGAGCTCTCCGGTTTCGACTGCGACGAGATCGAGCGGCGCGCCGAGGCGCTCCTGGCGCAGTTTCCGCACAACCGGCTGGCGGCGCATCTCGTCAACAACTGCGTGCGCCGCTACGGATGCCCGGCGGCGCGCAACTTCACGCTGGGCCGCTGGGAAATGCCCCTGCCGACCGCCGCCGCCTGCAACTCGCGCTGCATCGGCTGCATTTCGCTGCAACCCGACGGCGACTATCCCGTCACGCAGGAGCGAATCGACTTCGTGCCCACGGTCGAAGAGATCGTCGAGCTGGCCGTGCCACACCTTTTGCGCGCCGAGCGGCCGGTAGCCAGCTTCGGGCAGGGCTGCGAGGGCGAGCCGCTTGCCAACCCGCGACTGCTCATCTCCGCCGTGCGCAAGATCCGCAAACGCACCGACCGCGGCACGCTCAACCTTAACACCAACGCCAGCGATCCCGACGCCGTCGCCGCGCTTTTCGACGCCGGCCTGGACAGCATCCGCGTCTCCATCAACAGCGCCCTGCCCGAGCGCTACGACGCCTACTATCGACCGGTCAATTATCGCTTCGAAGACGTGGCGAGAAGCCTTGCACTCGCCGCCGAGAAGGGCAGGTGGGCGAGCATCAACTATCTCGTCTTCCCCGGCGTCACGGATACGCCCCGCGAATTGGAGGCGCTTTCTCATCTCATCCAGCGGACGAAGCTGTCCATGATCCAGTGGCGCAACCTCAACATCGACCCGGACGATTATCGCGCGCTTATGGCCGTATGCGAGCGGCCCATCGGGATGGAGAACCTGCTGGCGGAGGTCGCGCGCCGCCATCCGGGCGTGCGCTTCGGCTATTTCAATCCCTGTCTGTCGCCGCAACCGGCGTGAATGCAGTTCTCACTCCCCCTTAACAAAGGAGGGGGCTGCGGGGATGGCGCCGAACGCCTTTTCCTGGTTGCGTTCACCCCCAACAGGCGGTAAGATACAGCATCAACCAAGCGTCCGGTCGGTTTTTTTTCGATCCCTCGCAGTTTGCGCCGCCGTTGGACCTGGCGCATGTGGTAAAATCCCCCCGCCCCCCCTTGTTAAGGGGGCGATGTGGAGTGCGGCAGCTTGCTGCCGCGACACGGTGGTAGTTGAAGTTCCTTCAGCGAGGTTTTTGTCATGATGCGCCTTATCCGCCTGCGTCTCAATATGGTGCTGGCCCTGTGCGCTTGCCTGGGCGCCTGGGCGCAGGACTCCAAAATCAGCGGCGAAATCCTCTTCCATCAGCGCGAGAAGGCCGCCGCAGCGGGCGTTCCCAAACCCGAGCAGCGCGCGCGGCTCCTCTCCCTGGGCATCGGCGGCGAGCAACTGGACCGCGAGAAGTGCGCCCTCTACGTGGAGAGACCGCTATCCCTGGCGGAAATCGCCGCCCTCGCCGCGCAGGGCGTCGAGGTCCACGCCGACCACTACGTGCCGCCCCTCCCCAACCACCATCCCCACGGCTTCTACCTGGCGACGGTACAGTACTCGAGTCTTGGGCTGGTCGAGGCCGATCCGCGCATCGCGCGGCTGGAGACGGCGGAACTCCTGTCCAGGCCCCTGAACGATCTGGGCGGAAACATGATCCACTCCCACGAAGTGCGCGGCGGCACGCTCCTGTGCACGGGTTCGCTGACCGGCTCGGGCATCAAGATCGCCGTGGCCGACAGCGGCCTGGACGTGACGCATCCGGATATTCCCACGCCCGTGGAAGCCTACGACATGACCGACGGCGTCGGCCCGGGTTCCTGGGGTACGGACGTGTCCAATCTCGTGACCGACCACGGCACGCACGTCACCGGCTCGGTGCTGGGACGGGGTACTCAATCGGCGGGGCGCTACTGCGGCAGCGCCACGGCCGCTTCGCTTTACTTTTACAAGATCGGCAACGACGTCAACGCGAACGCCGACACCGCCGACGAAATCGAGGCCATCAACCGCGCGGTCTCAGTAGGCTGCCACATCTTCACCATGAGTTACGGCGGCTATGATGTCTACCTGGATGGTTCGTCATCCATGTGCCAGGCCATCGACGCGGCGGTCGCGGCCGGTGTGACGGTGTTCATCTCGGCGGGCAACTCGGCGGACGACGCCGACCATGACTCGGTCAGCGTGGCGCCGGGCGCTACTTCCGCCGCCATCGGTTTCACGATCGACAACACCGCCGGTGGCTCGGCCTACACGACCGTGCAGCAGATTCGCGTGATCTGGCGCGATGACAATCCCGCCGACCGGCAGATGACCCTGGCTTGCACCAACCTGGGGGCGGGCGAGTCGCTTTCGCAGCAGTCTTCTGGGACCAGCGTCCGCAATACCGAGTCGAAACGCTACGCGCTGACGCCCAATGTTCCCGCCGGCCAGAGCAAGAGCTATCAGTTGACCGTGACCAACGGCGCGGGCAGCGGCAGTACCCCGCTGGTCCATTTGTATTACCTCACTGGAGACCGTCCCAAGGTGAAGTTCGACTCCCCCGACCAGTACTATACGGTCGGCGATCCGGCGGTTGCGGACGGGGCGATTGCAGTCGCGGCGTGGACGCAGCGCAAGAGCTGGACCAACTACCAGGGCAACACGTACCAGTTCACCAGCCTGACGGTGGGCACGCTGGCGCCGTTTTCCAGCTGGGGGCCGCGCATCGACGGGTCGCAGAAGCCGGACATCGCCGCGCCCGGTGCGGCGACCATCTCGACGCGCGACTCGGCCCGTGCCAATACCGCCGCCTATATCATCGACAATGACGGGCTGAACTTGGACGGCAGCGGGCCGGCGCAGTATTACGTCCAGTTGGGGACCAGCATGGCGTGTCCGCTGGCGGCGGGGGCGGCGGCGCTGCTCCTAGAGGGCAATCCCGGCCTCTCTCCCGCGCAGGTGCGCAGCGCGCTCACCTCGACCGCCGCCAACGCCGGGGCGCCCAATTATGCCGAAGGTTACGGACTGATCAACGTTCTCTCCGCCGCGCAGGGACTCCTGTGCGACACGCCTACCCCCACACCCACGCCGGGAACTCCCACCGCCACGCCCACGCCGACCGCCACGCCTACCGGCAAGCCGGACCTTCACGCGCCCAGCTACTCGCTTCCCAGCCTGACCGTGACCGAGGGCAGCCCCTTCTGGCTGCGGCCGACTATCAGGAACCTGGGGCCTGGCGTCGCCGGTCCCAGCCACGCCAAGCTGTTCCTGTCTACCGACGACGACTTCGATACCAGCGACGATTACCAAGTCCCGCCGGAGAAGGCGGTCTCCGCGCTGGGCGTCAACGAAGAAGTGACGGTGCAATGGGACTTCAACTTCCCCAGCCTGTCCGACAGCGCCAGCTACTCTGTCTGGCCCATTTTCGTGTTGGACAGCCGCAACGAAGTTGACGAGGTAAATGACAACAATACGTACAAGGGCAGCTCGGCGATTACGGTCAACGACAGTCCCGGCCTGGGCTCGCCGACTCCGACGCCGACGCCCACGGCGACAAGCGGCGCGACCGCCACGGAGACACCCACGCCCACGCGTACCCCTACGCCGACAAGTACGGCGACGAGTACTCCCACGCCGACCCCGACCGCCACGGTTACGGCTACCTTCACGCCGACCGCGACCCCGACGACGCCCGCAACTCCGACGTTTACGCCGACTCCGACAGCGACAAATACATTCACGCCCACGCCGACCACGCCGGTTCCCACCGACCCGCCGACGCCCACGCCGACGATTCCAGTCCCCACGGATACGCCCACGTGGACCTATACGGCCACTCCCACGGCGACGGATACAGGCGTTCCAACCGACACGCCTACCGCCACGCCGACGGCCACGACGGTCCCCATAGACACGGATACGCCCACACCCACGGCGACGGAGACGGTTACACCCACACCGACCGATACGGGCGCGCCCACGGCGACCTTCACCGCCACGCCGACGGCCACGACGACGGCGACCGCCACACCCACACCGACCGACACGGGCGCGCCCACGGCGACCTTCACCGCCACGCCGACGGCGACCACGATTCCGGTAGATACCGACACGCCCACACCCACCCCGACGGCGAGCGCGACCGCGACGCCCACGCCCAGCTCCACCAGCACGCCCACGGCGACGCCCACGACTACGAGTGTGCCCGTGGATACGGATACGCCGACGCCGACCCCGACGGCGACAGCTACGCCGACCGCAACGACCGCGCCGGTCGATACCGATACCCCCACCCCGACCGCGACGCCCACGCCGACGGGTACGACACCGCTTCCCGCTCACGTGGTCGCCGCCACGCCCGAGGGCGATCTGGACGGCTACGTGCAGAGCAACGCCGTGGTCGTCAATCCGGCGGACATCCAGGTGGGCAATGGATTGATCGTGGTGGCGACGGAGACGGTGCAACGCGGCTTTGTTGCTTTCCAGTTGCCGGTCCTGGCGGCGACGGAGACGGTACGCCATGCCACGCTGGCGCTCTTCCAGGTGAGCGTGATCGGCGATCCCTACGGCAAGCTGGCCTCGCCCATCGTGGTGCAACCCGTCGACCTGGGCGGAACGCTGTCCGCCGACGACTTCGCCGTGACCGCATGGGGGCCGCTCCTGGGCGTCCTCAGCAGCGACGCCGCGCCCGGCTGGAAACGCCTGGACGTGGCGCTGGGCGTCAACCTGGCCTATGCGACGGGCAGGGCGCGCAGCGACTTCCGCCTCCGGTTCGTGTCTGAAACGGACGGGGACAGCATCTTCGACCGCGCCCAGTTTGAAGGCTCGGAAAACACGCTGGGTTCCGGCAACCGCCCCATGCTGCTTCTGGAACTGGCGGACTTCACGCCCGGCGACCCGGACGTCAACGGCGACGGCCATGTGAATGCGCTGGACCTCTTGTACCTGTCGCAGTTCTGGAACATGGCCCACGGGCCGGCGGACCTGGACGGCAGCGGGACGGTAGACCAGGGCGACCTGCTGCTGTTGCATGGACCGTAAGGAGACGGAGGGACTGTTCCTGCACGCGGCGAAGGCAACCTGGACGCATCCAAGCCGCCGTGCCTCTCGATACGGCCCCAGGTTACGTTTTACCTTCGATGGGGGTGCGTCGGCGGGGCCTACTCGAGGACACGGCTTAGATTTTCTACATCAAGCAGCCTACTCGAGGACACGGCTTAGATTTTCTACATCAAGCAGCCTACTCGAGGACACGGCTTACATTTGCGTGTTCCGCTAGGAAAAACGGCGCGTCCCTGACATGCCTCGAAAAAAGAAAACCCGAGTCCTCGAGTAGCGGCCCGACGGATAACTCGCTTGAAGAGCGAGATGTAACTTTGGGCCGCGTATCGAGAGGACGGTCCAGATCCGCCCAGGCCGCCTTCGGAGCTGCCTTGGTATTCATCTCACTCCGCCCAGGTAATCAGGCCCGGCAGATAGGGATGCACCAGGTCGCGGTGCTTGGGGAGGACGCGGGCGGAGAAGCCGAAGCGCCCACTGTCCGGACATGGAATCGACGCCTTGAAAGTGTACACACCGTCGATCGGCCCCTCTTCCACCGCCGCCTTGATGCTCTCATACGATTCCAACTGGCCTCGCGTGTCGAGAGGACCGTAAATCACTTCGACGGAAACATCTTCCAGTTTCAGACCGCCCAGTCGCACCCTGACGCGCACGGGCAGCAGCAGGCCGGCGGTGACGTCGGCGCCGCCGCCCTTCTTCTCGATGTCCAGGATGCGTATCTCGTGCCAGCGGGACTGGATGCGCCGCATCCACTCCGCCAGCTCCCGGGCGCGGGCGAAATCGTTCATCGCCAGCACCTCGCAGGCATGGCTGGCCGGCACGTAGAAGTCCACCATGTATTCCGTCAACATGCGGTGGGTGTTGTAGCGGCTGGCCAGGCTCCGGATGCTGGCCTTCATCCGGGCGACCCATTCGTGCGGAATGTTGAACTGGTCACGGTCGTAGAACATGGGGACGATCTCGTTTTCCAACGTGTGGTAGAGCGCCTGGCCCTCGACGTAGTCCTGCTCCTTGGGATCGGCGTAGACTTCCCCGTTGCCGATGCGCCAGCCGACCTCGGGGCTGTAGCCTTCCACCCACCAGCCGTCCAGCACGGAAAGATTCAGCGCCCCGTTGAACGCCGCCTTCATGCCCGAGGTTCCGCTGGCCTCCAAGGGACGGCGTGGCGTATTGAGCCAGACGTCCGCGCCCTGAAGGAGATAGCGCGCCACGTTGATGTCATAATCCTCAAGAAAAACAATGTTGTCCCGAAAGCGCTCGTCCCGGGAGAAGTGCACGATGGTGCGGATGATCTCTTTGCCCGGATTGTCCTGCGGATGAGCCTTGCCGGCGAAGATGAATTGCACCGGGCGGGTGGGGTCGGAGATGATGCGGTAGAGCCGCTCGGGATCGGCGAAGAGAAGCGTGCCGCGCTTGTAGGTGGCAAAGCGCCGGGCGAAAACTATGGTCAAGGCGTGCGGGTCCAGGATCCCCTCCGCCTGCCGCATCTCGGCGCTGCCCGCCCCACGGCCGCCCAGCTGCTGCTTGAGCCGCTTGCGCGCGAAAAACACCAGCCGCTCCCGCCGCCGCTGATGCGTCCGCCACAACTCCGCGTCGGGGATGCGGTCCACCCGCTCCCAGATGGAAAAGTCCCACGGCCGCTCCACGTACTTGGGACCCAGGTACGTAATGTACAGCTCGCCCATGTCGTGCGACAGCCAGGAAAACGTGTGGCAGCCGTTGGTGATGTGCCGGATCGGCGCCTCGGCGACCGGCAGGTCCGGCCACAGCGCTTTCCACATCTCGCGGCTCACGCTGCCGTGCAGCGCTGAAACTCCGTTGCAGTGCGCCGACAGCCTTAACGCCAATACCGTCATGCAGAACGGCTCCAGGTTGTTGGCCGGATTCTCGCGCCCCAGCGCCAGAAACTCCTCCCAACGCAGACCCAGCCGATTCAGGTAGGGCATGAGATACTTGTACACCAGTTGCGGCTCGAAGCGCTCATTGCCGGCGGGAACAGGCGTGTGGGTGGTAAAGACGTTGCTGGCCCACACCACCTGGCGCGCCTCGTCGAAGGTCAGGCCCTCCTCCATCAACATGCGCATCCGTTCCACGACCAGAAAGGCGGAATGGCCTTCGTTAAGATGATAGACCGTGGGCGTGATCCCCAGGGCGCGTAAGGCGCGCGTGCCCCCGATGCCCAAGAGCACTTCCTGACGGATGCGCGTCTCGCGGTCGCCGCCGTACAGCTGGGTGGTGATGTCGCGCCCCTCCGGCGAGTTCTCCTGAATGTTGGTGTCCAGAAGATACAAGGGCACGCGCCCCACGTTCACGCGCCACACCTGCGCGATCACGGGCGAGCCCATGATGTCAACCGTGATGCGGACGGGCTGGCCGTTTTCGTCACGCATCTGCGAGACCGGCATGTGGTACCAGTCGTTCTCGGGATAGCGTTCCTGCTGCCAGCCGTCCGGGTTCAGATACTGGCGGAAGTAACCCTGACGGTAGAGGAGACCCACTCCCACCAGCGGGATGCCCAGGTCGCTGGCTGACTTGAGATGATCGCCGGAGAGCATGCCCAGGCCGCCTGAATAAATGGGCAGGCCCTCGTCCAGCCCGAACTCGCAGGAGAAGTAGGCGATTTGCACCTTGCCGGCGGAGGCCAGGTACTTCTCGAACCAGGTGGGGCGCGTCATGTAGTCGCGGAAACGTCCCACCACGCGCTCCAGGTTGGCCAGGAAGCTGTCGTCCTCGGCGATCTCCTGCACGCGCTCCTTGGGCAGGTGCGTGAGCATGTCGACCGGGTTCTGGTAGGCCTTCTCCCAGCGTTCCGCGTCGATGCGGATGAAGAGCTGCACGGCCTCCCAATTCCAGGAGAACCACATGTTGTTGGCCAGCTCCATGAGAGGAGCCAGTTTGTCGGGGAAGTCAGGGAGAACGTGATAGGAGTGGATCTTCATGGGTGCACGGAAGTCCTCATCGGCGACGTTCGTGTCGGGTAAGGGTCATGGAGAGGCGTGCGGCTGTCAAGTCGATTTTCCATGTGGAGCGCGGCAGCTTGCCGCCGCGTCACGGCGCAGGCGGCCTGCACCGGCGACAAGAGGCTGCCGCACCCCCTGTCGGGTTGGTCACGCCGGCTGCGGCGCGTAGGCCGAGATGCCGGCGTGATACTCCTGCAGACTGGCGATGACGCCGGCGTCTTGGCGGCGGGCGGCGATCCGCGCGCCGCCGCCAGCGCCGCCGCCAGCGTCGTGATGGCAGGGAATCTTGTAGCGGATCGCCGCCTTGCAGAATGTATGGGTCGTCCACCGCGCTGTAACGCCCCGCCGAACGTATTGACGACCAGTTGGTTCTCCGTTCTTGATGGCGTCCACGATGTTGGGGCGGCCCTCCTGCAACTTCAGGATGGGCTGCGCTTCCACGTCGTGGCGCCGCAGGAACTCGGCCGTCCCGCGGGTCGCCACGATGCGAAAGCCCAGCTCGGCGAATCGCCGCGCCACATCCACGCAACCCGGCCGGTCGTATTCGGCGACCGTGATCAGGACCGCCCCCTCCGATGGCAATCGCTGCCCGGCGGCCTCCTCCGCTTTGTAAAAAGCCAGTCCGTAATTGCCCGCCATGCCCAGCACCTCGCCGGTGGAACGCATCTCCGGTCCCAGCACGGGATCCACCTCGGGGAACATGTTGAAGGGGAAAACCGCCTCCTTGACGCCGAAATGCGGGATGGGGCGCCGGGCCAGGCCCAGATCGGCCAGCTTCGCGCCCAGCATTACCTTAGCGCCCAGCCGCGCCATGGGGACGTTGCACACCTTGCTGACCAGCGGTACGGTGCGGCTGGCGCGGGGATTGGCCTCCAGAACGTAAACCACGTCCTCACAGATGGCGTACTGGATGTTCATCAGCCCGCGCACATCGAGCGCCACGGCGATCTTGCGGGTGTATTCCTCGATCGTGTCGATGTGCTTGGGCGGAATACTGACGGGCGGAAGCACGCAGGCGGAGTCGCCGGAATGGATGCCGGCCAGCTCGATGTGCTCCATGACCGCCGGCACAAAGGCGTCGACGCCGTCGGCGATCGCGTCCGCCTCCGCCTCGATCGCATTCTGCAGGAACTTGTCGATAAGGATGGGCCGTTCCGGTGAGACCTCCACCGCCGCTGAGACGTAGTGGCGCAGCATGGACTCGTCATAGACGACCTCCATCGCCCGTCCGCCCAGCACGTAGGAGGGACGCACCATCAGGGGATATCCGATGCGCCCGGCCACGTCCAGCGCCTCCTCCACGCTTCCCGCCATGCCCGATTCCGGCTGCGGGACGCCCATCCCCGCGATTACCTTGCGGAAACGGTCGCGATCCTCGGCCAGATCGATGGTGTCCGGCGTGGTACCCAGAATCCTGACGCCGCTGGCCGCCAACTCGTTGGCCAGGTTCAACGGCGTCTGGCCGCCGAACTGCACGATCACGCCCAACGGCCTCTCTTTTTCGTAGATGGCCAGCACGTCCTCGACCGTCAGCGGCTCGAAGTAGAGCTTGTCGCTGGTGTCGTAATCGGTGGAAACGGTCTCGGGATTGCAATTGACCATGATCGACTCGTAACCCAGATCGCGCAGGGCGAAGGCCGCGTGGACGCAGCAGTAATCGAACTCGATGCCCTGGCCGATGCGATTGGGACCTCCCCCCAACACCATCACCTTGGGCTTGTCGGAGGCGGTAGTCGTGTCGGGAGCGTTGTAGCTGGAGTAATAATAGGCCGCGTTTTCCACCCCGCTGACGGGAACGGGATGCCAGCCCTCAACCAGGCCGAGCCTCGTGCGCTGGTCGCGGATGCACTTCTCCGAAACGCCCAAGAGACCCGCGAGATAGCGGTCGGCGAAACCGTCGCGCTTGGCCGCCTTCAAGAGGTCGTCCGGAAGCGTTCCTCCCTTGCATGCGAGAATGCGCTCCTCCAGTTCCACCAGCTCCTTCATCTGCTGGATGAACCACGGCTTGACGTGCGTGCGCTGGTGGATCGTCTCCACGTCGGCGCCCTTCCGCAGCGCTTCGTACATGATGAAATAGCGTTCGCTGGAGGGCTGCCAGAGCATCTGTAGGAGGTCGTCCAACGATCGGGAGTGGAAATTGCGGGCGAACCCCAGTCCGTAGCGGCCCGTCTCCAGCGAGCGGATCGCCTTCTGCAGAGCCTCCTTGAAGGTCTTGCCGATGCTCATGACCTCCCCGACCGCGCGCATCTGGGTTCCCAGTTTGTCCTCAACTCCGCGGAACTTCTCAAACGCCCAGCGCGCGAACTTGACCACCACGTAGTCGCCGGACGGCGTGTACTTGTCCAGCGTGCCGTCGCGCCAATAGGGGATTTCGTCCAGCGTCAGTCCGGCCGCCAGGAGCGAAGAGACGTAGGCGATGGGAAACCCCGTCGCCTTGGAGGCCAGCGCGGAAGAGCGTGAGGTGCGCGGATTGATCTCGATCACCACCACCCGGCCGGTCTTCGGATCGTGCGCAAACTGGATATTGGTTCCCCCGATCACCTCAATCGCCTCGACGATCCGGTACGAGTATTCCTGCAGCCGGGCTTGGCTCCGGGTCGATCGTCAGCATGGGCGCAGTGCAAAGGAGTCGCCGGTGTGCACGCCCATCGCGTCCACGTTCTCAATGAAGCAGACGGTGATCATCTGGTTCCTGGCGTCGCGCACGACCTCCAGTTCCAGTTCCTCCCAGCCCAGCACCGACTCCTCGACGAGAATCTGACCCACCAGGCTGGCGGCGATGCCGCGAGCCGCGACGGTGCGCAGCTCGTCCACATTGAAGACCGCTCCGCCGCCCGTCCCCCCCAGCGTGTAGGCCGGCCGAATGACGACCGGATACCCAAGCTGCTGGGCGATGGCCTCGGCCTCTTCCACCGAGAAGGCGGGCGCGCTGCGGGGCATGTCGATGCCCAGCTTCCGCATCGTCTCCTTGAAGGCGATGCGGTCCTCGCCCCGCTCGATGGCGTCCACGTTGACGCCGATCACTTTAACGCCGTACTTGCCCAAATATCCCTTGCGAGCCAACTCGGACGCCAGGTTCAAGCCCGACTGGCCGCCCAGGTTCGGCAACAGCGCGTCCGGCCGTTCCTTCTCGATGATGCGTACCATGGACTCCAGATTCAGCGGCTCGATGTAGGTCACGTCCGCCATCGCCGGATCTGTCATGATCGTCGCCGGATTGGAGTTGACGAGCAGCACTTCGTAACCCAGTCGTTTCAGCGCCTTGCACGCCTGGGTACCCGAATAGTCGAACTCGCAGGCTTGACCGATGACGATGGGGCCGGAGCCGATGATCGCGACTTTGTGGATGTCCGAACGCTTGGGCATGGTGTCGTTCCTTCTTCTCGGCTGATACCGTTGCTGGTCGAGACCTTTCGCCATTCCGCGGCAATCGGAAGCGGACGACCGTATCGGCGCGTACGGAAAGGGCCGCAAGTCCAGTCTGGGTCCTTATCTAAACGCGGTGCAGAAAAGTGTCAAAAATCTCGAGAATGCCGCCCAGCCGGCGCGCGCGTGAAGAGATCGCTGTTGAGTATAAATCTCAGCCACACGGACGGTCGCGTGATCGCAGGTTTTTGTTTCCCGAGATCCGGGTTGGCCTAGGATGGCTGGATGGGACTTTACGCTCGATGCGTCTTCCCCATCCTCTGCGACCACCTGCAGCCGGCGCATCTGGTGCAGGAGCGCGCCGACCTCTTGTCTGAAATCTCGGGGCGCGTGCTGGAGGATCGGCTTCCGGCACGGGCCTGTCGCTGGCGCATTACAGCGAGTCGATTACGCGGCTGGTGGGCCTGGATCCCGAGCGGGGATGCTTGCGGGCGCGCGCACGCAGGGAGCGCGTCGCCTTCCCGTGCAAGTCCTCGGCGGCGTGGCCGAGCATCTTCCCTTCCCCGACGCTTGCTTCGACGCCGTGGTCTCCACCTGTACCCTCTGCACGGTCCGCGACCCGGCCATGACGCTGGAAGAGATCGCGCGCGTGCTGGTGAGGCCAGGGCGGTTCCATTTCCTGGAGCACGGGATGGCGGGAAGGCGTCGCTCTTGCGCCTGCAGCGCTGGTTGGAACCGCTACACGTTCGGCTGGCTGCGGATGCCATCTGACGCGCGACATTCTCGACGGCCTGGATCGCTCGCCGCTGCGGGTGCTGTCGTCCGAGACGCTTCACGCTGCGCGGCGCGCCCGCCTACCTCGGGCAGATGGTTTCCGGCGTCGCGGAGACGTAGCTGGAGGGCTGTACGGGACAGTCACCGATTGCCGCCGAGCAGTCTCCGGGCCGGCGACCCCCCTTGCGGCAGTCGGTGACTGTCCCACAGCGCAAGCTCGACGGGAATTAGGCGACGATCCCCCGCTCGCCTACGCCTTCTCGACTGCCGCATGAAGCTTCCTGGGCACCCCCGCCGTGGCGTTGCGGCTGTCCACCACCAGCTGGGCCGAGCGGCACACCAGCTCGTAGTCCACCTGGTCATGATTGGTTGAAATCAGCACGCAATCGTACTTCTTGAGCCTCCCGGCGGTCAGGGGCACGCTTTTCCTGCCCGCCAATTCGGGATGCTCGCGCGTGGGCCGGATGACCGGAATGTAGGGATCGTGGTATTCGACCTTGGCGCCCTTGGACTCCAAGAGTTTCCAGAGCACGTAACTGGGGCTTTCGCGATCATCGTCCACGTTCTTCTTGTAGGCCATGCCCAAGAGCAGGACGCGCGCCCCATTGAGCGCCTTCTTCCGTTTGTTGAGCGCCTCCATCGTCTGCGCCACCACGTACTCGGGCATCCCGGTGTTGATCTCGCCCGCCAGCTCGATGAAGCGCGTCGCGCAACCGTACTCCCGCGCCTTCCAGGTCAGGTAAAACGGATCGATGGGAATGCAGTGGCCGCCCAGGCCCGGCCCGGGATAAAACGGCATGAACCCGAACGGTTTGGTCCGAGCCGCCTCGATCACCTCCCACACATCGATGCCCATGCGCGCGAACACCATCTTCAGCTCGTTGACCAGCGCGATGTTAATGCAGCGGAAGATGTTCTCCATCAGCTTGGTTGCCTCGGCGGCTTCGCAAGAGCTGACGGGAACGGTACGACAGATGATCTGATCGTACAGCGCCAGAGCGACCCGCCGGCAGTCTTTGCTGTAACCGCCGACCACCTTGGGAATCGTCGCGGTCGAGAACTGCGGGTTGTTGGGGTCCTCGCGCTCCGGGCTGTAGGCCAGGAAGAAGTCCCGGCCCGCCGAGAGCTTCGACAAGCCCTCCAGGATGGGCTTGAGCACCTCGGTCGTGGTTCCCGGATAGGTCGTCGATTCCAGCACGACCAACTGACCCTTGCGCAGATAAGGGCCGATCGAGCGGCCGGTATTCTCGATGTAGGTCATATCCGGCTCGCGGTTGACCGTCAGGGGCGTGGGCACGCACAAGAGCAGCGCATCCGCCTCCGGTACGCGCGAGAAGTCGGTGGTGGCGTCGAAACGCTCCTTCGCCAGCGGCTTGATGCGCTCGTCGAGAATGTGCCGGATGTAGGTCTTCCCCATAAGCAGCGACTTGCACTTCGCCCGCATCCAGATCAAAACCCAACACGGGGAATCCGGCTTTATGAAACTCCAGCACCAGCGGCAGGCCGACGTAGCCCAGCCCCACCACGCCGATCACGGCCTTGCGATGCTTGATGCGGTTGATCAAATCGGACGACTTACCGGCGGACATGTGTTCTCCTTGTACGACTGCAAGTGGCAAGGGACAGGCGCCCATTTTCCGCGATCGTTCTCCGCATGAGTGACGGCGTCGCCTGGAAAATGGGTGATTGTCCCCCGGGCGAAAACCAGGCGCGGCGATCATGGGACAAGCGCTCGCGCCGGTCAAGGCGAAACTCGGGCGCACTCCGCGATCAGCGCGCTGCCCCAGTCGGAATCGCCGACAAACCGCGATAGACATCCGCAATCAGAACCCGTGCGGCTGCGGATCGTGATACTGGCCGGTACTCGGATCACCGTGGCGCGAGAGCTTCCAAGACGCCACCAGCGCGTCCAGCAGCTGCTGGTTGCGACGCCGGCACTGCTCGCGCAGGGCGCCCGCGGCCGGATCGGTGAGAATCCTCCGGCCGTGCTCGGCGCGCCAGGCCAGATGCTCCAGCACCCGCGCAACCAAGACAAAATCGCGGTATTCCGCGCGATGCCGTTTCACGTCCGCAAGGCGCGTCTCGAAGTGGTCCGCCGCCGCTTCCGCCTCGCGCAGGCGGTCGGAGAGCAGCACGCTGCGCGACTCCAGAAAGCGCTTGCGCGAGTCTTCGTCCACCCACAGAAGCGTATTGAGGTCGCCCTGCGTGGGCGTGTTGTGGAGCATGAAGTCGAGATGCCGCCGATCCTGCGGGTTAAGATCCAGCCCGTAGAAGTCGCGGAAGAAGGCCGCGTCGGCGGCCGCGCGCGCGAATTGCCGGCCGGCCCAGGCGGCATCGCCCGCCAGGCGCGTGCTGTACCAGATCGAGTCGGGTAGGTAGCGCGCCGGCGCCCATACCGTCACCCCCAGGCCCAAAAGCCCGTATTCCGCCGCCAGCGTGGCCGAATTGACGCAATTGTTGATGCGCCGATAGTCCGGCCAGAGCCGGTAGCTGCCGCAGGAGAGAGCCGGCGCGGCGACCACGTCGAATCCCATCTGCCGGAAGTAACTCCACGTTTCCGGCGGCTGCCCGCTGTAATCCCGCACGGCCCTGGGCGAATCTTCGAAGCAGTAATAGTGCCAGTCGTAAATGATGATGTCGCGCGGCATGGCGAAGGCCGTGCCCGGCCGCTTCAAGAGCATGTCGCCCCACATCACCATGCGCCTCTTCTCCGTCGTGATCTGCGCGTGAATCTTCTGGATGTGGTCGGTCAGCCAGCGGTTCATGCCGTGCTCTTTGACGAAGGCTTCGCCTTCCGCGCTGGTGGGAGGGTTGACCTCGTCCAGCCCGGCATGGAACAGCGCGAAGGGAAACAGCCCGGCGGTCTCTTGGACCAGGTCTCCGGTCAGCCGGTAGGTCTCGGGATGCAGGGGATTGAAGGAGCCGCCGCCGCGGCCTTCGCCCAACTGCTTGTAACGGGGATGGCGCGTAAATCCGCCGGCGTGGCCGAAGAGCTCGACCTCGGGCATCAGGTCGATGTGAAAACGCCTCGCCAACTGGTGCAACTCGCGGACTTCCGCGGGCGTCCAGGCGTTGGGATCGGCCGGCTCGGGATGCTTGTCGAACCGCAGCGTGACGGCGGGATAGTCGGTCAGGTGCCAGAGCATGACGTTGTAGCGCGACTCGGACAGAATCCGCAGCATCTTGCGGTAGTAGTCCTTCTGCTCCATCAGGCGCGCGGAGTCGATCATGTAGGCGCGGTGGTCCAGGCTGGGCCAGTCCAGAAGCCAACCGCCGGTAGTGGAGCCGGCCGACGCATCCAACCATTGCGCAAGCGACAAGAGGCCGTAATAGACGGCGCGCGGACTGCGCCCCCCGACCAGCGCCCCGGACGGTGACAACCGCACGAAAAACGCCTCGGGATGATCCGGCAGATGGTCGGTCGAAGCGATGCCGGCCAGGGCCTGCTGGCAGGTCTTCGACTTGGAGATCAACCCCAGTTCGACGACGAACTCCGCGTCCTTGGACTCGCGACAACCGCGACCTTGCAGCATCTCTTGCAGCTTCACAAGGCCGGGATCGTCCCGCATGTTCGATAAGCCGGACGTCGACAGTCGATAGCTGGACGGCAGCGAAAAGCTTTCACCCGCCACGAATCGCTTGGGCGCGGGCGAGAGAAGGGGCTGCGCGTAGGCGGCGAGGGTTGCGAAGACAAGAAGAAAAACGAGGAGAAATCGCGTGTGCATGGTGTAAACCTCCGGGAGAATTCGAAAGGGACAGTCACCGATTTCCCACCGAGCTCCTACTTCAATCCGCAACGCCCCCGTGGAAAACCGGCGCCTGTCCCTTCTGCCGACGATTACGGCCCCCGCAGTATGCTCCACAGGCCGATCACGTCACTCGTGTCAATCACCGCGTCCAGTTGCAGGTTGGCCCGATCCAGCATGGAGAACGGCGCGGCCAGAAGGACCGACTGGTCCAAGAGCAGGGACAAAACGAAGGCGTCGCGATAGTCCACGACGTAGTCGCCGTTGACGTCGCCGGCCGGATAATCGATGGCCAGCCGGCGGATGCGATGGTTGTCGCGGTCGGCGACAAGAAGCCCGCCGGAAGCGTCCAGCGCCACGGCGTACGGCGCGGAGAGAGCCGCGTCCAGCGGATCGGCATGGACCTCGCCGTTGAACAGTGGTACGCCCATGCCGACCAGCGGAAGGGCGCGGGGGAAGGGTCGCCGGTCGCCCATCGCCACCATGTGACCCGCCGCATCGGCGATGTAGAGATTGCCCTCGGGGTCCAGAACAACGCCGGTAGGCTCCGCCAGCTCGATCACGTACTCCGCCGCGCCCGAGAGCGCCGCCGCCAGATGCACCGTGCCCGCCTGGTCGATGCGCAGGGACGCGATCATTGTCCCGTATCGGCGATGTAAACCTGCCCGTCCGGTCCCACCGCCACGCCTGCGGGCGCGCGCAACTGTACGGCGGTGCGGCTGCCGCCCACGCCCGCGCTGCCCGCCGTGCCCGTGCCCGCGTAAGTTGTGATGATCGCGTTGGGCGACACGCGCCGAATCTTGTGGTTGCCGCTGTCGGCGATGTAGAGATTACCCGTCGCATCCATGGCCAGACCGATGGGCGTATTCAGTTGCGCCTGCGGCGCGGGCACGTTCTCGCCCGCGCTCCCACGCGTACTTCCGGCGAAGGTGCGAATGTTGCCGCCCGCTCCCACCAGCCGGACGCGATGATTCTGCGTGTCGGCGATGTAGACCCGGCCCGTCACATCCAAAACCAGCCCGGTCGGCCCGGCCATCATGGCTGAGAGGGCCGGCGTCTGCTCGCTGGAGAGTCCCGGTTGGCCGGTTCCCGCAAACGGCTGGATGGTTCCGTCCGGCAGGACCACGCGCACACGATTGTGGCCCGTGTCGGAAACGTAGAAGCCGCCGCCCGGCCGCCCCGCGATTCCCGAGGGGCGGAAGAGAATCGCGGAGAGCGCATCTTCGCCGTCCCCCGCGCCGATGCCGGTGTCGCCTTCGCCGGCGTAGGTCTCAATGCCGCTCAGCGGTGCGGGGGAAATACGACGAATACGACCATTGTCGGTGTCCGCGACCAGACAACTGCGATCGGGCAACACCAATACGTCCTGGGGAAAATTGACAAGCGCAAAAATGGCCAGAAAGCCGTCACCCGCGTATCCGGGAATGCCATTGCCCGCGACGGGTCGGATACTGCCATCTCGCCATAACCGGATTCGTTGTTGACCTGTATCGGCGACATAAAACGAATCGTCTGCAGTGTCCGTATCAATCGCCGTCGGACCGATCAGCTTGACGGTAGTCGGAAGCGTCCCATCGTCGTCGTTGCCGCCGCCCATGAACAGCGTGATGATTCCGCCGGTATTCACGCGCCGGATCACGTTGTTGTTGGTGTCCGCGATGTAGGCGTTGCCCAGCGTGTCGAAGGTCAGGTCGGACGGGAGATTGAGCTGCGCGTTTCTCGCCGGACCGTTGTTGCCCGAGTTGCCCGGCGTACCCACCCCTGCAAAGGTATACAGCCGCCCGTCTTCGGTCGCAAAGCGGATGCGATGGTTGGCGGAGTCGGCGACGAAAAGGCGGTCGTTGTGGATGTAGATGCCGCGCGGGCGGTTCAACTGCGCCGACGCGCTGAGCATCCCGTCCCCGTTGAAACCCGCTTGCCCCGTGCCGACCACGGTCGTGATCGTGCCGGAGAGCTCGATCCGGCGGATGCGATGGTTGAAGGTGTCGGCGATGTAGAGGCGGCCGCTGCTGTCCACGGCAAGCCCGGAGATGGTGTTGAACGTGCAGTCCGCAGCAGGACCGCCGTCGCCCGTCGTCGCGGGATCGCCCCCGGACCATCCAAGACGCCGGTACCCAGCTGTTGCCGGCGGCCAGGTGGAGGACGCCGGAGGCGTCGCGCCGGTATACGCGCTGGGCGACCGCGTCGGCGATGTAGATGTCGCCCGCCGGCCCGCGCGCCAGCCGCCGCGGGTGAATACAGGGCCGCCTCCGGTCGCCGCGCGGCCCTCCATAGGCGCCCCCGCTACCGTGGACAGCGTCTGCGCGGAAACGTCCTCCAGACACGCCGACGCGATGAGAACCAACAGGGCCAACGAACGTCGCGCGTAGTCCACCTGATGAAGGTCAAGAATGTTCCCGAATATAGCCGAGCGGGCCATTCATCAACCGTAACATGGCGTCCGGAAGGCGTCGGCAGGGGTTCGGCTGACGTGACGGATAGTCCGTGGACTTCTTAACAGGGGTTACATTAACTACTAACCATGGCTCCGGAAAAGGACATCCTGGCCCGTTTCGGGGCTCGGGTCCGGACGCTGAGAACGGAGGCCGGTCTCTCGCAGGAGGGTCTGGCGGCCGAATGCGGGCTGGATCGCACCTATATCAGCGGCATTGAACGCGGCCGGCGCAACCTGAGTCTGCGCAACATCGCCGTGATCGCCGCCGCGCTGGGAGTCACCATGTCCGAGCTGCTTGACGGCGTGGATTGAGGCCCGTCTCATTGATGGAGATTGATGCCTGTCAACCGACCCCGCTGGATCCGGATGGTTTCAATTCCCGCGCCGTGATCCCTTACGGTTGCACGGTGGAACACGTGCGCCGCGCCATGCAGGATTTCCTCGACTTCGCTGGCTTCCTCAACCATCAACTCGCATCGCGCAGATTGAGCGCCTTGAGGGGCCTTCCTCATGCCGGCCAATTTCAGCAGCATGGTAGGCGACGCATGGCGCGGCGATTCCGCGATATTGTCAGGGCCTCGTTCGAATCGCTACCATAACGGGCATCCCGACCTGGTTCCCTGCGGGCGTTACGTCGGCGACGCCGCACTGCACGCCGGCGAAGGAATTGAAATCAAGGCCTCCCGCCATCGGAGCGGTTGGCAGGGCCACAATCCCGAGGACGTTTGGCTCCTCACTTTCGTATTCGACGGCAATTCTTCGCGGGACCGTGCGCAGGGGCGTCCGCCCAAACCGTTTCGTTTCGTCAAGGTGGTCGGAGCGCCACTGGTGAAGGCCGATTGGTCGTTCTCGGGAAGGTCGTCCACGAGCCGGCGAACCATCACGGCCAGTGTCACGCGATTGGGTTACGCGAAGATGGAGGCCAACTGGATCTACCGCGCAAAAACCGAGACCCGGCCCGGCGAAACGTTAAAATAACATCCCGTCCGGCTCGACGCCCAGCAGAGCATCAACGCGGGGCGCCTGGACCTGCTTGAGACGCCCGATGGCCTCGGCCGCCAGCTCGAAATAAACGGGGTTTCTCTCCACGCCGACGGCGCACAAACCAAGGGCTTCGGCCGCCGCAATGGTACTCCCCGAACCCATAAAGGGGTCGGCCACAATTCCTTGGCCCAGCGGCAAAGCTGCGTACACGAGCTTGCGAAGGAACGATTGCGGCTTTAAACTTGGATGGTCCGCGATGGCGCGCTCCCGCTGCGGCGTGCGTTCGCTGGCGATCACGTCCTCAAAAGGCCGGCCGTCCGCGGTGCGCCGCAGTCCGCCCGTCCCGTAAGTCGCCAGACACTCCTTCAAGGTCATTTTCGGCGGCAGAGCTTTACGGAAGATGCCCCACGGTTCGTAACAACCTCGAGGCAGAGAGGTGACGTGGGGATAATCTTTCTCTCCGTTCTTGGGACGGTCGCCTCCCCGCAGGGTCCGCACCAGGCGGATCACCTGGCCACGAAACTCCAGTCCTCCTTGCACCAGCGCCGCGTAAACCAACTGGGCCATGATGGCGTTGGTCGCGATGAATACGTGACCGCCGGGGCGCATCGCCCTTCGCACTGCAAGGGCCCATGCGCGGAAAAAGACGTATACCTCCTTGCGTTCTCTGTCGGTCAGCGCCGTGAAACGCGGCAACGGCGACCGAGTGTGGCCGTCAAAGGAAGGTGGAATACGCCATATCCCCCCCCGGCCGGACTCGCGCTTCATCAGTTGATCCGTCTCATACTCCTTCACGCCGTAGGGCGGGTCGGTGACGATCGCGTGCAGGCAATCTTCCGGAACTTGCTCCAGCCACTCGAAACAGTCCGCCAAGATGATCCGCGAATGGCGCAAGGCGCGAGCGGGATACTTGAACACGAGTTGGTCCAGAACTTGAGACATGAGCGGACACCATTATGCTTGCCCGATTCAGGTGGCGTAGACTATAAGTAACCTCGCGCCGCCTGTCAAGCCAATCTTCCCAACTCAACGCGCAACGCCTTGCGCGCCTCCAAGTCCACTGGCACTGGAAAGAGGCCTTGCAGCGTGCGGCCAAGCGGCCTCAGGGCGCGGCGGGAACCGCCGCTTCGCTCGTGGACAGCACGCCGCTGCCCAGGATGCGTTCGGCGCTGGTGTAAAGGTGGGACTCCATGGCCGCGCGGGCGCGGTCGGCGTGACCGTCGCGGATGGCCGCCGCGATCTCCTCGTGCGCGGCCAGCGCCGCCTCACGCGTGCCCGGCCGGTTGCCGCAGGCCAACTGCTGCACGAAATACACGAACCCCGAGATCGACTGCAGAAGCAGCGTGAACAGCGGATTGCCCGTGCTGCGGGCGACCTGCACATGGAACTCCAAGTCCGCCGCGACCGACTTCGCCGGATTACCCAGGTTGGCTCGAAACTCCTCGATCAGTTCCTGCAGTCTGCGCAAATCCTCGTCGGTGCGACGCTCGGCAGCCAGCGCGGCCGTCCGCAACTCCAGGCCCACCCGCACCTCGAACACGTGCTGGAACGTCTGCTCACCCTGCATGGAGACCATCAGCGGGAACAACCGCCCCAGCACGGCCGCATCCACCGGGCGCACCGTCGAGCCTTTGCCGTGCCGGATTTCCAGCACCCCCAGCGCGCGCAGGCGCGACAGCGCCTCCCGCAACGCCAACCGCGAAACGTCGAACTCCGCGATCAACGTCCGCTCGCTTGGGATCATCATTCCCGGCGTCCACTCGCCCTTGTGGATGCGCTCCAAGATCGCTTCCACCAGCCAGTCGGTCGTGGAAAGTCCAATTCTGCCGTTATTATTCTTTTTCTCGTTCATCGTGTTGTTGCCATTTAAGGGGTTTTCGACCCCTTTGTCAATAGCGGCAGCACCTCCCCCGCTTATTAGGGGGGATGGGGGATTCTCTCCCAGCCATGCGGCAGCAAGCGGCCGCGCTCCATAAATGGGCTTGACACGTCCATTCCGGGCAGGTATGGTCAACAGCTGGTCTTACCAGTGTAGACTAATCGTAAGTCTTCGGCAAGAGGCACCCTGTGAAGTCTCCCAGTACCTCTCCTGTAACCCCGTACCGGGTCGGAATCCTGTCCTTTTCGGACGGACGGTTGCGCGTGCACGAGACCTTGGCGGAAACCATTGTCCGCCACGAGGCGGCGCTGCGGACCGCCCTTGGGCGAGACCCTCTGTTGGCGGCGTTGCCGTCGGTAGAAATCGCCCACTCGTCCAAGCTGGCGCGGCAGGGCGCCAAGGCCCTCCTGGCGGCGGACGCCGAGGCGGCGGTGTTTAACATCCCCGTCTTCGCTTTTCCCAACTTCGCGGTCATCGCCGCGCGAGTCCTGGGCCTGCCGGTCATCCTGTCTTCTCCCCAAGAGGGCAAGCTGCCGGGTCTGGGCGGGATCATGGCCACGCACGGCGCCCTGGCTCAGATCGGCCATCCCAGCCTGAAGATATGGGGCGATCCTTCCCATGACGAGCAACTGGCCGCGACCCTGTGCGCCTTCTGTCGCGCTTCGGGCGTGATCGAGCGCATGAAAGGCAGCGTCTACGGACTGATCGGCGGCCGCTCCATCGGCATGAACACCGGCGCGGTCAACACCGCCCAGTGGATGGAGCGGTTCGGCGTCGACGTCGAGCACGTCGACCAGTTGGAGATCGTGCGCCGCGCCGACTTGGTCGATGCCGCCGAAGTCGAGCGCGCCTACGCCTGGATGAACGCGAAAATGGGCCAAGTCTCCACCGAGGGCAAGGCCGCGCCGGAACACGTGAAGACCCAGATCCGCCATTACATTGCCACGCGCCGGATCATCGCCGACCGCGGCCTGGACTTCGTGGGCGTCAAGTGCCACTACGACCTGTCCGAATACTTTGCCACCCAGTGCGTGTCGGCGGCCTTTCTGAATGATCCTTACGACTGGGACGGCCCTAAGGAGCCCATCGTCATGGCCTGCGAGGCGGACGGCGACGGCGCTCTGACCATGCAGATACTCAAGCTCATCAGCGGCTTCCCCTCGCTCCTGTTCGACGTGCGCAGCTATGATTTCGAGAAGAAGCTCTACGTGTGCTGCAACTGCGGGGCGATGCCCACCTGGTACGCGGCCCGCAGCGACGAACCGGACGAGAACCTCTCGCAGGTCGCGCTGGCGCCGGTCATTCCCAAGTACGGGGGCGTGGGGGCGCATTTCCCGTTTGTCTGCAAGGCCGGCGAGATCACTTTGGCAAGGCTTTCCCGCGTATCCGGCGAGTATCGCATGTTCCTGGCCCGCGGCCGTTTCGTAGACATGCCGCGCGAAAAGATGGCCGAGACCTGCGCCGCCTGGCCCCACGGTTACGTCGAAATGAACGTCGCTCCCAATGATTTCCTGTCGGTGTTCAACACCAACCATCTCCACGTCGTCCCCGGCGACCATCGGGAGGCGCTGGAGTTCTACTGCCGGCTCTTGAAGATTCCCGTGGACCGGGTGGTGTGACGCAATGATCCTGGGCGTGCATCCGGTCGACTTCGCCATCGTGATGACCTATTTTGCGGTCATTCTCTACGTGGGAGTGTTTCACGGCGGGCGTCGCACCAAGACTTTGGGCGACTTTTTCGTGGCCGGCGGCAAGTGGGGCGCGTTGATCTCGTTTATTTTCGTCTTCGCTTCGGCGGTCGCCGGCAACGAGGCGGTCGTCGTCGGCGGGCAGGCCTACAAGGGGGGGCTGTCCGGCGTCTGGTTGTGGTGGAATTTTCTCTTTGCCACGCCCATCTATTATCTCTTCGCCACCTACTTCCGCCGCGCGCGCGTGTACAACCTGGCCGAGTTTTTCGAAATGCGCTATGGTCGGGGCGCCTCCGCGCTCTACTCGGCGGTCGCCGGCGTGATCTGCATCCTCTTCATCGGCATGTTCCTTCTGGCCATCAGCAAAATTCTCGTGGGCTTGACGACCCTCTCGCTGCCCCAGTGCATCGTGGTCATCACCCTGATCGTGGGCGCCTACGTGTTCGCCGGCGGCATGATGTCCACCCTCCTGACCGATGTCCTGCAGGGCCTCATGTGCCTTTTCATTCTCAGCTTCATCATGCTTCCCTTCCTGTGGATCCACGCGGGTGGCTGGCCCGCGCTGCAGGCCCTACCCAAGGAAACCTGGAATCTGACCAGCCCCAACCTCACCCTCTGGAAGGTGCTCTCGCTTAACACTTCGGCCCTGGTCGGCGGCATCGCCGCACCCTGGATTTACAACTGGATCGCGGTTTCGCGCTCCGAGCGCGCCGCTACCCAGTGCGGCTGGGGCCATCTCTGGAAACGCATCATCACGCTCCTGTTCGCCCTCTACGGAATTCTCTTCGCCATCTACAAACCCGGGCTGGCGGATCCCGAGCTGGCCTGGGGCGCCGTGATGAAGGAGATCCTGCCCTGGGGCGTGCTCGGCCTGCTGATCGCCAGCTTCTTCGCCGCCGTCATGTCCTCCGCCGCCACGTATGCCACGACTTCTTCCGCCATGGTCATCGACTACTTCTACCGCAAGGTCCTCAATCCGGGCCGTCCCTTGCCCCACTATCTGCTTTCCGCCCGCTTCTGGGCCTTCTTTTCCGTTGTCATCGCCGCCGCGACCACCCAGGGCGTGGGCTCCATCAAGCGCTACGTCGATATCACCATGGCGCTTCTGTCGTTTCTCGGCATCCCCATCTACTTCGGCGTATGGTGGAAGCGCTCCAATCGCGCCGGCATGTGGGCCTCACTGGTGCTGGGCATCGCATCCTACCTGACCATCATGGTGTTCCTGCCGGACACGTTCCCGCTGTTCTGCTTCACCGAAGCGCGCAATATTCTGGGAGTGTTCATTCCCACCGCCCTGGCGCTGCTCGGCATGATCGTCGGCTGTCTTGTCGGCTCGCCTGAAGACCCCCTGAAAATCAAGCGCTTCCATGTTATCCTGAACACGCCCATCGGCCGGGAGGCCCGCCTGGTGGAGGCCGGCATCGTGCTCCCCCAACTGGTGGACATGAAATTGGTGGAGAATAAACCCGAACGCCTCAATCCGGAGGTGCTGGGGCGGCTGTACGATGAGGATTGTCGGGACAAGTTCTTCGGTCCGGACAGCACCATTGAGCTGCGGCGCGAGCCTACGCTGCCGTGGTATTTTTTAGGGTTCTTCCGCATCACCGCCATGTGCGTGGCCCTCGTGGCCGGCACCTGGCTCTTGACGCGCCTCTTGTTCGTTTGGCAATGATGAATACGGAGACGAGATCGTGGCCACGACCAGCAATATCACAGTAAGACCGCCGCGGGTTTATCCGCGCGGAACCTGCCATTCCCCCGAGATGATCGCCGATCTGTCACGGGCGGCCTGGGAATTCCGCATCCAGGTGTTGCGGATGATATACAACTACAAGACCGGGCACCTGGGCGGCGCCTTCTCCATCGCCGAGGTCCTGACGGCGCTTTTCTTTCACCATCTGCGGTTGGATCCGGAGCGGCCCGACTGGCCGGAGCGCGATCGCCTGATCTTCTCCAAGGGCCACGCCTGCGCCATGCTTTACCCGTGCAGGGCGTATCGTGGATTCTTTCCGCCGGAGGAGCTGATGACCTTCCGGGCGCTGGACAGCCGCCTGCAGGGGCATCCCGAGCGGCAGAAGCTGCCGGGCATCGAGGTTCCCGCCGGGCCGCTGGGCCACGGCGTCGCCATCGGCGCCGGCATGGCCCACGCCGCCCGCATGGATGGCAGGAGGCATCGCGTCTACGTCGTCCTCGGCGACGGCGAACTCAACTCCGGCCCCATCTGGGAAGGCGCCCTCGTCGCCGCCAAGTATCAACTCGACCAGCTCGTCGCCATCGTCGATTACAACGGCGTGCAGCAGACCGGCACGACCACCCACGTCATGCCGACCGAACCGATCACCGACAAGTGGCGCGCCTTCAACTGGCACGTCCTCGACATTCACGAACACAACATGGCGGAGGTGCTGGACGCGCTGGACCAGGCGGACGAAGTGCACGGGCGTCCCACCGTCATTATCGGGCGCGGGACCAAGGGCAAGGGCGTCAGCTTTATGGAGGGCGACTCGTATTGGCACGGCGCGCCGCCCACGCCCGAGCAGTTCGCCGCCGCACTCCAGGAACTGCGCAAGGGGGCCGAACAATGGGAACGATAGTGCGCGAGACCTTCGGCGAACCCTTCTCCGCCCGCAAGGCCTACGGCCAGGCGCTGGTGGAAATGGGCGAACATTTCCCCAACATGGTGGTGCTTTCGGCCGATGTATCCAACTCGGATCATAGCTTCATGTTCGAGGCGGTCTATCCGGAGCGCTTCTTCAACGTGGGCATCGCCGAGCAGGCGCTGGTGGACGTGGCGGTGGGAATGGCTCACAGCGGGAAGCTGCCCGTGGCCAACACGTTCGCGTTTCTCTTCGCCACGCGCGCGCTCGAACAGGTGCGCACGCACTGCGCCTATGGCGAGGCCAACGTGAAACTGGCCGGCGCCTACGGCGGGCTTTCCGATTCCTTCGACGGACCCACGCATCAGTCCGAGAGCGACCTGGCCATCCTGCGCAGCCTCCCCAATCTGGCGGTCGTCGTGCCTTCCGATCCGGTCAGCATCAGGAAGCTTCTCAAGAAGACGCTCGAGTGGCCGGGACCGGTCTATTTTCGCCTGTGTCGCAACGAGGTCATACCGGTATTTCACGAGAACAACTATGATCCGGAGATCGGCAAGGGCATCGTGCTCATGGACGGAAAAGATGCGACGATTGTCTGCTGCGGGGTCCTGGTGGCGCGCTGCATCGAAGCGGCGAGACAACTTGCGAGAGATGGAATTTTCGTGCGCGTGGTGGAGATGCACACCCTCAAGCCGGTGGACGAGGAGCTGACCGTGCGTTGCGCGCGTGAGACGGGCGCCCTCGTCACGGTCGAGGAGCACACCGTGATCGGGGGCCTGGGCGGCGCCGTCGCCGAAGTCCTGGCGGCGCGGCATCCGGTCCCGCTGGAGCGGGTCGGCGTCGCCGATCGATTCGCGGAAACCGGCCCCTATGACGCGCTGCTGGATCGCTACGGCATGAGCCGCGCCGACATCACGAGCGCCGTCCGACGCGCCCTGGAGCGAAAGAAATGAAACTGGGATTGGCGGTGGCCGGCAGAGAGGCGTTACCCTCCGCCTTCGTGGTGATTCGCGACGACTTGGCGCGTTGCGTGGATCGCTGCGCCGCCTTCGGCTATCACGGCGTCGAGCTGGCCCTGCGCCACGCCGAAGAGGTGGATGTTCCCCGCGTCAAGGCCCGCCTGGCGGCGACCGGACTCGAGATCCCCTGCATCTCGTCCGGCCAGGTGTTCGCCGCCGACGGCTTGTACTTCACCCATCCCGACCCCGACGTGCGCGCCGCCGCGACCCAGCGCATCGTGGACATGATCCGCCTCGCCGCCGAGTTCGGCGCCAAGGTGAACACCGGCCGCGTGCGCGGGATCATCCATCCCGGCGAAACGCCGGAAACCGCGCGCAGGCGCTACCTGAACTGTCTCCATCGCTGCGCCGACGTCGCCGAACCGCTCGGCGTCGAATTGATCGTCGAGCCGGTCAACCGCTATGAGGTCAATTTCATCAACAACGGGCTGCAGGGAATCGAGCTGGTCCGCGCCGCCGGCCGCGCCTGCGTCAAACTCATGCCCGATCTCTTCCACATGAACATCGAGGACGCCTCGTTCCGCGAGGTTTTCGAGCTGGGACGGGACATCATCAGCTACGTCCACGTCGCCGACAGCAACCGGCTGGCGCCCGGATGGGGCCACCTACCGTGGGACGAAATCTTTCAGATTTTCTCGGACATAAATTATGACGGATGGATCACGGCGGAAATCCTGCCGCATCCCGATCCCGACAGCGCCGCTCGGCAGGCGGCCGCGTTCCTTCTTCCGCGCATCCGTCAGCGCGCGCAGAGGTCCGAGAGCATCGCCGCGATCCCCCCCACCACCCGCGCCGTTCGCTCGTAGTCCAGCTTGTCGGGCGTATCCTCCCCGCTGTGATAGTACGGGTAGCGAAAGAGCGCCGTGTCGGTGAGCATGATGGCGGAATAGCCCTGTTTCCAGAAGCAGGCGTGGTCCGACCATCCGATGCCCGTCATCGCCCCCCAGGCGGCGGTCCCCTCGGACGGAAACCGCGCGTGCCGGGGAAACGACCCGATCGCCTCTCGCACCAGGCCCCGCGACGACAGGTTCCCCACAAATCCGATGAAGTCGCCCCGGTCGGGATAGAACCACGCAAACGGCGGCGGGTATCTCTGCGTGCCCGGCTCGTCGCGATAGTAGCCGATGGTCTCCAGCGAAATCATGCCCACCACGTTCTCGCCGCGCTCCTTGCAGCGCTTCGCATAGACGTGGCTGCCCGACTCCGGCCCGTGAAAAAACGGCGGTTCCTCGTTGACGAAAGCTACCAGTCGCAGCGTGATGGCGAACCTCTGGTCCCCGAGCAAACGCGACAATTCAAGCAGCGCCGCGACGCCGGAGCCGTTGTCGTTGGCGCCGGGCGATCCCTGAGCCGAGTCGTAATGGGCGCCCACGACGAAGATCGCGTCGGGACGGTTCGCTCCCGGCATGGCGATCTCGACGTTGGCGACTTCCCTCCCATACGCGGCGAAAGCCTGTCTTTCCGGGCTTGCGCCCAGCACCCGCCATTGATTGGATATGTACTGCTCGGATGCAACAAGTTGGTGATATACGAAAACATTGCGCTCGCCGATCTCCCCCGCCAGCGCCCGCACGTGGCGCTCGAGATTGTCGGCGATCTCGCGCTCCTCGCTCGTGAGCGCGGGAAGCGGACCCGAGTAGGAGCGGCCGGGCATTACGAACATCCAGCATCCTCCCAGAAAGAGAACGAGAACCACCCCGCACCACGTGAGAGCGAAGCGCCGCCAGGCGCGCCGCCCGCGCGGATAGAGCGTGAACGTGAATTTCATGCGCCCCTACTTTCCGCGGCGGTACCGCCGGCACGCGGCCGCGAAGGCGTCGAAGATTTCCTTCTGGCCCGGCAGCTCCGGGCAGCGCTCCGGATGCCACTGCACGCCGACCAGGAAGCGCTCTCCGGGCTGCTCGATGGCCTCGATCACGCCGTCACTCGCGCGCGCCACGACCACGAACCCGTCGCCCAGCTTGTCGATCGCCTGGTGGTGGGCGGAATTGACGGTGGCGCGGGTCCCGAAGATTTCCGCCAGCCGGCTGCCGGGTGCGAGTTCGACTTCATGGCGCGCGTCCTCGTGTTTGCCCGAGGCGTGCACGAGTGCGTTGGCAATCTCGTCCGGAATGTGCTGATACAGCGTTCCTCCCATCAACGTCGATAGGAGTTGCACGCCGCCGCAGATGCCGAGGACGGGCAGGCGGTGGGCCATCGCCAGCTTCGCCAGCGGCCACTCGAACTGAAACCGCTGCGGCGACATGACCTCGGTTTTGGGATGCGGCGGTCTGCCGTAAGTTTCCGGCGGCAGGTCGAGCGCGCCGGAAAAAATGATCCCGTCCAGTCGCTCCAAGTACTCCGCCAACCGTTGCTGCTCGCTGATCGCGGGCAGGAGCACGGGCAGCGCCTCGGCCCGCTCCAGCGCGCGATAATACGCCACGTGCTGCTTGCACACGTCCCTTTCGCCGGGGTATTCTCTGCTGGGTTCGTAGTTGCAGGTGATGCCGATGAGCGGCCGAGCTGTCGCCATGACTCTTCTCCAATTGCGTTGCTCGCGCTACGATAATCCGCGGACCGCCGTCTTGCCAGACAAAATTAACGCGAGGTCGCCGTGCCGACGCTGGACTTGAGCCTCCATCCGCATCGCCGCTACAATCCGCTGCTGGGCGAATGGATTCTGGTCTCTCCGCACCGCACGCGCCGGCCGTGGAGCGGACAGATCGAGGCGCCGCCGCCCGAGCATCGACTGCGCTACGAGCCCGACTGCTACCTGTGCCCGGGCAACGTCCGCGCCGGCGGCGCCCGCAATCCCGACTTCGACCAGACATTCGTCTTCGACAATGACTTCGCCGCGCTCCTGCCCGACACGCCCCACGTGGAGGTGAACCTCCACGACGAACGCCTGCTCCGACTCCAGGGAGAGCCGGGCGTCTGCCGTGTGGTCGTCTTCTCCCCCCGCCACGACGTGACCCTGGCGGACATGTCGCCGCCTGAAGTCGGCGAGGTCGTGCGCGTCTGGACGGTGCAGTACCAGGAGCTGGGCGCGCGCGACGAAATCAACCACGTGCTGATCTTTGAGAACAAGGGCGCCATGATGGGCTGCAGCAATCCCCATCCGCACAGCCAGATCTGGGCCAGTCATCGCATTCCCACGCTGGTCGAACGCGAACTTTCGGCGCAGCGATTGCATCTGGAGGAAAGCGGGCGGTGCCTTTTGTGCGAGTACGCCGCGCTGGAGGCGCGCCTGGGCGAACGCGTGGTCGCCGAAAACGCACACTTTCTCTGCGTCGTGCCCTTCTGGGCGACCTGGCCCTATGAGTTGCTCGTGCTTCCGCGCCGGCATCTCATATCTTTATCCGACTTTGACGACGACGAGCGCGTTGGGCTGGCCGACATGCTTTCGACCTCTGCGCGGATGCTCAACCGGATTTTTTCCACCGACTGCCCGTACTCGATGGGCATCCACCAGGCGCCCACGGACGGACGCGAGTATCCGGGCCTGCACCTGCATCTGCATTACTTCCCGCCGCTCCTGCGCAGCGCGACCATCAAGAAGTTCCTTGTGGGTTACGAGATGGCCGCCGAACCCCAGCGCGACCTGACGCCGGAACAGGCGGCGGAGAAGCTGCGAAGGGGACGGCTGTGACGGGATGGACGGGTCTTTCTTGACGGGATGACGGGATGAACGGGATGGATATTGTCGACAGTACGATTAGGGAGAAGACCGAGTCCTCGAGTAGCGGTACTCCGCGTATCGAGAGGACGGCTTGGTCGCGCGCACTTTCCTAGCGGCAGTCGGTGGTGGATCAACCCGTCGCAGCGGCGACCTCTCTCGTTTCCAGCACTTCCCGCAGCGCGGCGGCGATAACGCGGTTGCCGACGGCGTCCTTGACCGCGGTACGAAGAAAGCGGCCATTGAATTGGACGCTCTGGGAATCGCAATTGCGAACGTGGACGCCGCGCCGCTTCATTTCACAGTAGACGACCTCTGCGGACAGAGACGGGTCCAGCAACTCCATCAGGATGAAATTGGCGACCGAATGATAAACGCGCAAGCCCAGAAGGCCGCGCAAGTCCGCGGCCAGCCGCTCGCGGAGTTGGCGCGTCTGGCGAACGCGCTCGCGATAGTAGCTCTCGTCGCCGAGCGCCGCAACCGCGGCGACCTGGCTCGGCAGTCCCACCGCCCAGGGCGGAGAGATGGTTGAAAGACGCCCGATGATCCGCGACGGCGCGGCCAGGTAGGCCACGCGCGCACCGGAAAGAGCGTAATACTTGGACATGGACTTGAGTACCAGGAGGTTGTCGCGGCCGGCGACTTTTCGCTCTACTGATGGAGACGGCGAGACGTAATCGACGTAGGTCTCGTCGACCAGGAGCAGCGTTCGCGGGTCCAGCATCGATAGCACCGCCTCGATGAACTCGGAGGGCACGAACGCGCCGGTGGGATTGTTGGGATTGACGAGCACGAGCATGGTCGCGCCGGCGGCGTCGCGCAGCAGTGCGCCCAGGTCGGGGACAAAGCCACGATCCTTGTCGAGCTGGCTGCGTTTCACGTCGGCCCCCACGACGTGCTGGAGGATGCGCGTACTCGCCGTACATCGGGTCGAGAATGACCACGCGCTCGGCGGCGGAAACCAGATGTGGAAACGCGAGGTACATCAGGTCGGAGGAGCCGCCGCCGACCATCAGCCGGTCGGCGGGAATCCCGCGGACTTCGGAGATGGTCTCGACCAGTCCCTCGGCGTGGGTGGGAGGGCTGGTTTTCAGGAGCCAGGGAAGGCAGTCGGCAAGCGCCCCGATGACGCGCGGCGAGGGATCGTACCAGGCGTCCACCACGTCGGCGTTGATGACGCCATGCCGGCGGTCCAGGTCGACGAAGCGCGGTCCGACGTCCGCGAAGAATCCGCCGCCGTGGAAAGCCCGTTCGCAATCAAGTTGACCGGATTGCATGAGATGACTCCCCTCTGACAAACCCTGCGCACACGAGGCACGAGAGCAGGCTTCGTGCCAGTGTTGCGCGGGGGACGCCATTCACTGAATCGAGGCATTGGGGAGCGCGCCGCGAAAAGCCGCTGAGTAGGACGGGTGGCATCGGCCGCCGACTGTGGGAAGAGCAATACACAGCATGAACAGATGTGGAGTGCGGCTGCTCGCTGCCGCCCGCTTGCCGCCCCTGCGGGGCTTAGGTCTGCGCGGCACATCCATTGCCCCTCCTTCGGAAAAGTCGCAGAATGCTTGACAGCGCGCCGACCCGTCGCCAAGATGCCGTCGTTGCCATCCGCGAAACGATTCTATAGCGAGGAGAGACCCATGCGACCGCTTACGCCGTGTACCATCATCGCCGTGTTGTGCACGATGCTCCTCTGGAGTTGCGAAACCCGGCAGACCACGTCGGGCGAGCGCGCCGGCGCCGTCCGCGTCGAAATCCAGTGCGACCAGCCGGGCCGGGAAGCGCCGCTCCAGTTCGCCGCCGCCGAAATCGAGAGGCACGCCCGCGGCCGGCTTTCCGTATCGCTCGTGGTCCGGACCGACGCTTCCCTGCCCCGCGACGGCGAGTCCTACACCCTCACGCGCGAGGGGAACGCCTGGAGCGTCGAGGGCCACGGCGTGCGCGGAGCCATGTACGGCGGGCTGGAGATCGCCGTGCATCTGCTACTTTACGGTTCGCTGGACACGCTGGCCCAGGGCCGGCGCGATCCCTTCCTCGGCGTGCGCGACTACAAGTTCAACTTGCCCCTGGCGGGCACGGGCTACCTCAGCGCCGAGGCGGAGGAGCGCAACGCCTATTTCTACGACATCGAGTTCTGGCAGCGTTTCTTCGAGATGTGCGCCCGCAACCGCTACAACCAGGTCTCGCTCTGGGCCAGCAACCCCTGGTTCCACATGGTGCGCGTGAAGAAGTATCCCGAGGGGCAACAGCTCTCCGACGAGGAACTGGACAAGAACATCGCCTACTTCCACAAGATCTTCCAGATGGCGCAGGCGCACGGCGTGGACATCTGCATCTTCACCTGGAACGTCTACGTCTCGCCCAACTTCGCCGCCAGGCACAACCTCAGGACGGTCGGCGACAAGGCCGGCGGCATCGCCTCGGGCACGGACCAATGGAGCGAGCTGGTGCTCGACTACATGGCCGAATGCGTCAAGGAGGCGCTGCTGGAATATCCAGAGATCAAGGTACTGGGTACCACGCCGGGCGAGAACATGCGCATGTCGGCAGCTCGGACCAGCGAGTGGATCGCCAAGACCTACTTGGAAGGCATCCGGCGCAGCGGCCGCAACGTGCCCTTCAACATCCGCTATTGGGGCGGCCAGCCGAAGGAGACGCAGGAGTGGATCGCCGGCAAGCACAGTCCGGTCTATCTCGACATCAAGTACAACGGCGAGTCCATGTACAGCGACACCAAGCCGCATTTTTACGACTACAACGCGCCCGAGGGCCAGTCCTGGCTGGCGGAGAGCCAGACTTACGAAGTCGTCTGGCACCTGCGCAACGACAACCTGTTTCTCCTGCGCTGGGGCCGCCCGCAGTTTGCGCGCGAGGTGGTGCGCAACTGCAAGAAGTATCACGGCGGCGGATTTTTAGTGGGTTCGGAGATCGAAATCCCCGGCGAGGATTACGTGAGCCGGCCGGAGGTGATGGCGCGGCGCAACTGGAAATACATGTTCGAGCGGCACTGGCTGCGCTTCATGATCTGGGGCCGGTTGGGCTACAACCCGGACCTGCCGGACGCGCTTTTCGAGCGCCACTTTCAAGTGCGTTTCGGAGACGAAGTGGGCCGGCGGCTGTTCGCCGCCAGCAACGCGGCAGGCGACATCTTCCCGCTCTCGCTGCGCTTCCACTGGAACTACATGAACGGCGACACTTTCATCGAGGGCAATCTCGGCCCCTGGAACACCGGCGCGGGCCGCGGCCGGAACTACCGCTTCTACAACCCGCAGGAGGAAACAAGCCGGTTCCACGACGTGCTGGAGTGGATGTTCAACCACACCATCGACGACGACTACCAGAACATCGCGCAGTACGTGACGGCGCAGTTGCAGGGCAAGACGCTCCCCGGCATGACGCCGGGCCAGGTGGCCGACCGGCTGGAGGCGTACGCACGGGAGACCATCGCCCAGCTGGACGCCACCTCGCCCGAGCGCGTGGTCGGCAGCCACGGCGAGTATCTCTCGACCGTGGACGATCTGCGCGCGACCGCCTACATGGGGCTTTACTACGCCGAGAAGATCCGCGGCGCGGTCGCCCTCATGTTTCTTCTTGCGACGGGAGACGAGGCCCGGCGCGCGGAAGCCGTCGCGCATCTCCAGAAGGCGCTGGAGCACTGGAAGGTCGTGGCCGGCATCGGCCTGCGCAATTACATCGAGCATGAAATCTGGCTGCAAGGGCGCTTCTCGTGGGCCATGTACACGCCGGAGGCGGAGAAGGACATCGAGTTCGCCCGCAAGCTGTCGCCCGCGCCGGAGAGCTTCCGCAAGAACCCCTTCTGGAGCGCCGACAACTGCTACGTGCCCATGTATAACTTCCTCAACCTGGCGCCCTTCGGCATCTATCCCAACCTGCGGGTCTCCATGCGCGAACTGGAAAGCTTTTCAACGACCAACGCTTCGGCGCTGGTGTTCGGGCGCAACAGCGCCGCCATGCGGACCCTGCCGGAGGATTACGGGCGCGCGCTCCTGGCCCGCGTCGAGGATGGCCTGACGCTCATCATCTTCAACCAGGACTTCCCCGGCGTCTCGCTGCGCTGGCTGCCCGGCCGCCTTCGCGGGACCGATACCGACGGCGACCTGGCCAAGGTCGCCGTCAGCCATCCGCTCGTCTCCGGCGTCTCCAACCAGGAGTTGCGCTTCGCCAACGTGGTCAACGACGCCTTGGACGTGACCGGCTTCAACGGCTGGCTGGAACTGATTTCGCCGGGCGTGCTGGCGGTGCGAGACCACGGCAAGGGCCGGATCGTCCTCTGCCAATTGCCCGTCCTCAAGGAAACCCAGCAGCCCGCCTGCCAGAAGGTGCTGGCCAATCTGCTCAAGACGACGGGCGTCAGCGCGGAGAAGCCCTGGATCATCCTGGACTGGGGGATGCAAGGCGAACTGCGGGAGGTCGTGCGCACGCGGGAAGTCCCGATCAAGTGAGAGAAAAATGGGGTCAGCGCCCATTTTTCCAGAAAGTCGCTTGTTGACGTTGAAGCTGCCCGGAAAAATAGGCGCTGACCCCATTTTTCCCAACAGAGAAGCCCCGGATTCCACGGAGAGCCGCTCGCGGAATCCGGGGCCACTGGGTTTCGTTCGCGCTAAGCCCGGCAGGAAGATGGTATAATGGCGAACAAGCCGAGGATGCAGAGACCTCTTGCTTCCTATTACGAAGAAAACGCCGTTTTGTAACAATCAATCCGAGAAAATTTCCGAGGAGTGCGCCCCATGGGACGGCGGCAGGCTTGCGAAAGTGACTTAACTCTTTGAAATCACGCGAGTTCTAGTCTTTACGGGAATTCTCCCGCGCCTGCTCTCCCAGCCGGCGCAGCATCCCGCGGATGTCCGCGGCGCCTCGGATGCCCACGTAGACGGTGAGCACGGAATACCACGCCAGGCAGGCGACCACCACGGCCAGCCAGAAGGGATGTGAAGGCATCTTAACGGGCCTCCTTGTTGCTTAATGCTACCTTGAGCCACGAACCGACGACCATGGCCAGGATGACTACGGCATAGGTCGTCAGGCCGAAGAAGTTGCCCTTGCCCTCGGCCCAGGGCTTGCTCCACTCCATCTTCTCCAATACGAGAAAAAGACAGGGCACGACCGCCCCGGCAATCAGCGCCGCCATGGCGCCCCAACTGTTGGCGCGCTTCCAATAGCAGCAGGCCACGAGGAGAACCGACATGCTGGCCAGGTAGATGGTTCCCGTCACCGCCAAGTAGGTCCAGACGTCCCCCTCGAACTCGTACCAGAGACCATAGAAGAGAAGAAACGCGCCGATCAGCGCGACGATGGTGCGATTGACCAGCAGTCCCCTGCGCTCGGACCACGCCCGCCGGCGGCGCAGCGGCGCCAGGATGTCGTTGTAGATCACGCTGCCCCAGGTGAGCATGTAAGCCGAGTCGGTCGACATGTCCGCCGCCAGCATGGCGGCGACCAGGATGCCCAGAAGGCCGACGGGGACGATCTCGCCCAGGAGCGTGGGCATGGCCAGGATGCCCTTGTCGCCGACGTTGATGTCCGGCGCCAGCCACGCCAGCGCCGCCGCCCCCCACAATCCGGGAATCACGAAACGGCAGACGAAAAAGAAGCTCGTGCGCGTATACACCTTGCGCCCCGTGCTCGTGTCCTTGGCGGACAGGAGCCGCTGGATGATGGTCTGCCAGGTCAGTACCACGGCCAGGTTGTGGATCAGCATGAAGATGACGAACGCGGGTCCAAGATCGGGATTCACCCACGGGTTGAAACCGCCGGCCCCGTGACGCGCGGCGACGCTGGCGCTGATCGTCTCCCAGCCGATGGTCATGAGAATGAACACGGTGACCGCCAAGAGGCCCAGGCTCATCACGATGAACTGCAAGTAGTCCGTGACGAGGACCGAGAGCATCCCGCCCAAAACGGTATAGAGCGCCACGCACACGAGCAGCACCGTCATGGTGATCTCCAGGAGGTGCGCGGCCAGAAACGAGGCGCCCTCGGGCTGAGTGTGGGTGACGGCGATCAAAAAGTCGCCGCCCATGCGCAGAAAGACGCCCATGTTAAGGAGGCCGCCCAGCACGATCACCACGCCCGCCAGCCAGCGCACCCGGCTGCCGAACTGCTTCTCCAGAAGCTCGGGGATGGTCATGACGCGGGCGTCGCGCAGCGGCTTGATGCAGAAGCCGGTCCAGCCGACCACGACCATGGCCAGGGCCATGGCGATTCCCGGCCAGGCGCCGGCGAATCCGTAGAGATAGCCGTTCTGCGCCGTGTACATGCAGGTGACGATGCCAAACTCGGTCGCCGCCAGCGACGCGATGCCCAGGTACAGGTTCATCTCGCGTCCCGCGACCAAGTAGTGTTCGACTTTGCCTACGTAGCGTCGGACCCAGATGCCGGCGACCATGGTCGTCACCAGGTACAATCCGACAATGCCGCCGTCGATGGGGGAGAAGTTCATGGGACGCCCTGCCTGCCAACAAGTTTGTTGAAAGTATACAAGAAAGTCCTTCTCTTATGCGCCTGGACCCAGCAGGCTGTCAAGCACAGATTGCCGTAACGGCGACTTTCAGTCGCCGGTCGTGGCGACGTCCTGAAGCCGCGGCGGCAAGCTGCCGCACTCCACACCGTCCAGCACCCACGATTACAGCTCCACCCGTTCCCCCAATTCGGGAACGTGGATCCGCGCGAAACCCTCCGATTGCAACGTCGCCGCCAGCTTCTGCGACTGGTCCGGGTCGCCGTGCACCAGAAACACCCGCGACAGGCTCTCCTTTGTGCTCTTGGCGTAACCGAGCAGGCCGTGCTTGTCGGCATGGCCCGAATACCCGTTCAGTACCACCACCTCCGCCATCACGGGATACGGCACCCCGAAGATCTTCACCTCCGGCTCGTGCTCGACCAGCCGCCGCCCCAGCGTGTGCTGCGCCTGGAAGCCCACGATCAGGATGGTGTTGTTCTCGTTCTCGATGTTATTGCGCAGGTGGTGCAAAATACGGCCCGCTTCGCACATGCCCGACGCGCTGATGATCACGGACGGCGTCTTCTCGTCGTTGATGGCCTTGCTGTCCTCCACTTCGGTCACGTATTTCAGACCCGGAAACGAGAAGGGGTCCTCGCGCTTGAGATAGAACTGGTTGATCTCGGGCGCAAGGCAGTCAGGATGTAGGCTGAACACGTCGGTGATGTTGACGGCCAGGGGAGAATCGACGTAGACGGGCAGCGGCTGGATTTTGCCTTCTTTCAAAAGGTTGCGCAGATGAAAAACGATCTCCTGCGCGCGCTCGAGCGCAAAGCTGGGAATGATGATCTTGCCGCCGCGGGCCACGGTGCGATTGACGACGTCGGCCAGATGGCCGGCCATGGCGGCGAAGGGACCGTGCTCGCGCCCGCCGTAGGTACTCTCCATGATCAGAATATCGGCCTCGGGCACGGGCTCCCAGGGACGCAGGAGCGTGGTATGGCGGCGGCCGATGTCGCCGGAGAAGACCACTCGCCGTTCCACGCCGTTCTCGCGGACGTCCAGCACGACCTGCGCCGAACCCAGCACGTGGCCGGCATCGATGAAGGTAAGCGTGACTCCGTCGGCGATGGGAAGCGGGCGATGGTAGGCGATGGAGACGAACTGCGAGAGCGCCTTCTGCACGTCCTCGGGCGTGTAGAGCGGCTCGATGCGCTCCTCGCCCTCCAGCTCCTCGTGGCGATTGACCCAGTCCGCGTCCTTCTCCTGAATGTGCGCGCTGTCCATCAGCATCAGGCTGCACAGGTCGCGCGTGGCGAAGGTCGTGTAGATATTGCCGTCGTAGCGCTTGGCCAGCGTGGGCAGGTTGCCCGAATGGTCGATGTGCGCGTGGGAAAGGACCACGGCGTCGATGTTTTCGGGAGCGAAGGGCAGCGCCCGATTGCGTTCGGCGGACTCCTTGCGCGGCCCCTGAAACAGGCCGCACTCCAGCAGCACGCGCGAGCCGTTGACCTCGATGAGATGCATCGAGCCCGTCACCGTGCGGGCCGCGCCCATGAACCAGAGACGCATGAGGAACCTCCGCGACAGGATGGCCCAATCTAACGGCGCTTTTGCGTCCCGTCCAGATTTTCCTGCTTTCCCGCCGCGCGCGAACTTGCTATGGTGGCGGGAGTTAGCGCCCGGCGCCGTAGTCGCGCAGCGTGCTGCGCCGACCGGCGGTGCAGCGTAGTTGCGCAGCGTGCTGCGCTTACCGGCGATTCGTGACAGGGGGCCTCTATCCCAATGGTTCGCGGACGAAAGAAAGACCCGTTCCATGGCTTCGGCGCTTTCGTGCGTCGCATCATGGCCGACTGGCGCATCCCGGGCGTCGCCCTCGCCCTGGTCCGCGACGGCGAAGTGATTCTCCCCAGGGTTACGGCTGGCAGAACCTGCGAAAGAAACAGCCGGCGACCGACAACACTGTTTTCCCCATCGCTTCGATCACGAAGTCCTTCACGACTACGCTGCTGGGAATGCTGGTCGACGAAGGTAAACTGGATTGGGACAAGCCGGTACGCGACTTCATGCCCGAGTTCTCGCTCTTTGACCCCGTCGCCTCCGAGCGCGTCACGCCCCGCGACCTCGTCTGCCATCGCACCGGCCTGCCGCGCCACGACAACATGTGGGACTTCACCGAATTCACCCGCCGTGAAATCTTCGCGCGCCTGCGCCACCTCCAACCCTCACGAGATCTGCGCGCCGCCTATCAATACAACAATCTCATGTACATGGCCGCCGGCGTGCTGGTGGAAACACTTACTGGCATGGGCTGGGAACAGAACTTGCGCGAGCGCATTTTCAAACCTCTGGGCATGAGCTCCACCTATCCCATTCTCCCCGACGTCCTCGGCCATCCCCGCCTGGCGACCCCATATCTTGAAAGAGACGGCCGCGTCGTCCCCGTCGCGCCCAAGGACTTCCAGAGTTGCGGACCGGCGGGAACCATCTGCTCCAGCGCGGCGGATATGATCCGCTGGGTTCAATTGCAGCTCCGCCGAGGCAAATGGGGACGCAGACGCCTCATATCTGAAGAAAACCTGGCCCAGATTCACAGTCCCGCAACCGTGATTCCCGGTCCTTATCCCTGGCCCGAAATCCCCATGAGCGCCTATGCGCTCGGCTGGATGGTGTCCGTATATCGCGGCGAAAAACGCGTCATGCACAACGGCGCCATCGATGGATTCCGCACCGTCGCTTCTTTTATGCCCGAGCGCAACTGGGGCCTCGTGGTCCTCACCAACAAGCATGACCATCCCGCCCAGCACGTCATCGAGTATCAGATTTACGACCGCCTGCTTGGCATGGACCCCGTCAGTTGGAATCGTCGCCTGAAGAGGCAATGGGCGGACGCCAAGAACAAGGCCGCGAAGGAAAGACGGAAGAAGGCGGCCGCGATCCGCAAGGGCACGCGTCCCACCCGTCCCCTTCATGAATACGCCGGACGATACGTCCATGCCGGCTACGGCCCGCTCGAGA
Organism: bacterium; assembly: GCA_015075175.1. Lineage (GTDB taxonomy): Bacteria > Hinthialibacterota > Hinthialibacteria > H5-UNCL2 > H5-UNCL2 > H5-UNCL2. Next base: position 603,768 of record JABTUV010000001.1, on the reverse strand, counting down.
TCGCCCGCGAGGGAGGCGGGCTGGCGATTACCATCGGAAAATTCACGGCGCCCATGGTTCATCGCAGCTATGACAGCTGGCAATTCCACGAGGAGATTTGGAACAACGACTACACCGCCACCTTCCAAGACGATTCCTCGGGGCGCATTGTTCGCGTCGCCGTCCCCCTGGAACCCAACGTAAGCCCGATCATTTTTGAACGCGAGAAACCCGACGAAAGGAAGAACTGACCGATGCCTCAAAAACCCGTGAAGCGCGCGCGGAAACTGGACCTCTCGGACTTCGACGCCTTTGTCAAGCGCCAGTTGCGCGACTGGAACGTGCCCGGCGCGGCGGTCGTGATCGTCCGCGACGGCCAAGTCGTGCTCTCGCGCGGCTACGGCAGCCGCAACCTCCGCAAACGCCTGCCCGTCACGCCCGACACGGTGTTTCCCATCGCCTCAGTGACCAAAGCTTTCACGACCATGGCGCTGGGGATGCTCGTGGACGAGGGCAAGCTGGACTGGGACAAGCCGGTACGCGAGTATCTACCCGAGTTTCAACTCCACGATCCCGTGGCGACCGAGCGCACGACCCCGCGCGACCTTGCCTGCCATCGCACGGGAGTACCACGCCACGATCGCACCTGGTACTACACCAACTATGATCGCTACAGCCTCGTGAAACGCCTGCGGCACCTGCCTCCCAGCAAAGACTTCCGCTCTTGTTATCAATATAACAATTTAATGTATACGACGTGCGGCGTCCTCATCGAGCGCGTGTCCGGCAGCACCTGGGAGGAGTTTACGACGGAGCGAATATTAAAACCGCTGGGGATGACTCATACTTCCTTCCACATTGCGGACCTTGGCAAGATGCCTGACGTCGCGCTCGCCTACATGGAGCGGAACGGCAAGCTGCGCGAGGTTCCCTATCGTTCCCTGGACGGCGTGACGGCCTGCGGCTCGATCAACTCCAGCGTCAACGACATGGCCGAGTGGCTCAAGTTGCATCTGGCCAAGGGCAAGAGGGGACGCAAGGCGCTCATCTCCGGGAAGACGCTGGCCGACATGCACGCGCCCCACGTCGTCGTTCCCGGGCCTTACCCGCATCCCGAGATTCCCATGTCCGCGTATGGATTGGGCTGGAGCGTGTCGCCCTACCGGGGTCTCTTGCGCGTCACGCACTCCGGCGGCATTGACGGATTCTCCACGCGCCTCTCGTTTGCGCCTTCGCTCGGGCTGGGTCTGGTCGTCCTGACCAACCGCTCGGGCAATCCCATCCCCGCAATTCTGGAGCTTTCCCTCTATGATCGCGTCCTCGGCGGCGAGCGAATCAACTGGAGCGCGCGCTTCAAGAAGGAGAGGCGCGAAGCGGAGAAGAAGGAAAAGGAGGAAAAGCGCAAACGCGCCGCCGAGCGAATCAAGGGTACGCGCCCCTCGCATCCTCTCGCCGACTATGCCGGCCGCTACGAGCATCCCGGATACGGGATCATCGAAGTCACCCGCAAGGGAAGGAATCTTTTCGCACGTTACGAACTTCTGGAGGCGACGCTCGAACACTACCACTATGATACATTTACGCTCCGCGACACGCACCGCGACTGGTCCATGATGGTCACTTTCGCCGTTGATGCGAACGGATCGATTTCGGGGCTGTCAGCGCCGATGGAGCCGGCGCTTCCGCCCGCCACCTTCGCTCGCGCAAAACAGCAGCAAGAGTAACTTCGCCGGGCGCCGCTCGGTTGCGCTTACGGCACAAGTTTCGACTTGTCGATGACCTCCAGGTTGACGAGAAGCTCCGGCGGAACCGCTTCGCCCCGCAGGTAAGCCGCGGCTCGCACCACGCCCTCATAGCCCATCAGGTCCGGGTGTTGCTCGATGCTGCACGCTATTCGCCCCGCCTTGATGGCCTCCTGTGCGGCAACCAGATTATCATAAGACGTAACTATGATTGACCCCGTCCTGCCCGCCTGCTCGATGGCGCGGATGGCGCCCAGCGCCATCATATCATTGGCGCAGAAGAGGCCGGCCAAATCGGGATAAACGCGGAGAATGTCCGCCATGGCATCGTAGCCCTTGTCCTGGTCCCACATCGCCGCCTGGCTGGCGACCACCTTGATCCCGGGATGCTCTCCCACCGCGCGCAGGAATCCAGCCTTGCGGTTCTCGGCGTTGTCCACGCCGGGAATTCCCTCCAGCATGGCTACCTTCCCCTGTCCGCCCAGCTTCTCCGCCAGGTACCTGCCCGCCAGGTATCCGCCCTGCTCGTTGTCGGCGCCGATGTAGCTGACAAGCCGGAGGCCCTCCTTCTCGACGGTTGCCGGGTCCAGACGGTTGTCTATATTGAACACCGGAATGCCGCGGCGATTGGCCTCCAAAAGCGGAGGAACCAATTCCCTCGAGCCGGCGGGAGCGATGCAGACGGCCGAGACGCCCTGATTGAGCTTGTCCAGGAGCATTCCCACCTGCGCGTCGATATCGGTCTCGCGCTGCGGCGCGATGAAGATCAACTCCACGCCGGCCTCCCGCGCGCCCCGCTCCGCGCCCTCCTGCATGGTGAGGAAGAACGGATTGGAGAGCGTTTTGACGAGAAAAAGAATCCTCGGACGCTCGGAAGACGGCTCCCGGGTCCCACAGCCGAAAAAGGCGGCCAGCGCAGCCAGTACGATTGCAATCCGTGAGCGCGTACTCGTGTGCATAATCGCCTCCTTATGCCAAAACCTGTTAATGCGCCATGACGATAGTCACAGGTTCCACTGTCCGGGAAGAAGCGCTCTAAAGCTGCTGGCGTAATAGTAGAGCTTCAATATCGCCTGGCCCGAAAGCCCCGCGGCCGCGATGCCCAACACGACGGCGTTGTAGCAGGTGTGCGTGATCCAGGAGGGAATGACGGAGCCGAAATAGGCCCGCTGCCACGTCAGCAGAACGGCGACCGACCCGATCAGGATCATGCTGACCCAGTAGGCGCCCGTCTGGGCCACGTGCACGACCACGAATGCAGCCGAAACGGCGGCGATGGCCAGCCAACCGCGCACGTAACGAGCGGCGATGGGATAAAGAAAGCCCCGGAAAATCAACTCCTCGCAGAGCGGGGCAAGCACCACGCCGAAGGTGGCAAACCAAACCAGTTCCGTGAACGAGGCACGCTCGATCAACCGCTCGAGAGGTACATCGGGCGCCTCTCCCAGAAACTGCGCGGCAAAGACCAGCGGCGGCAGGAGAACCAGCGGCGCGAGCGCAAGAACCGGCGCGAGGACCCAGGCTACCGGCGGCAAGTCCACGACCAATCCCAGCTCCGGACGCGTCCGGCCCCGCAGGCGCACGAGCGTCCAGGCTAAGAGGCACAACACGAGCAGCACCTGTGCCAGCGCCGACGCCGCGAACACCACGCCCGGCGTATTGAGGCGCGCAACCAGCTCGCTGCGGGAAAGGCCGGGATGCGACAGCGCGACTTGGAAGCTGCGCACGGCTCCCACCAGCGCCGCGCTCGTCAGGTACAATACGGGCATCATTGCCAGCAGCAACAACCCGTCCCACCACGCCAGTCGCCGCGGCGCTGTGGGCGCAGCCACTTGGGGACTTTCGGACACATACTCCGGTTCAATCACAATCATGCGCCCACCTTCATCGCATCAAATCGCCGTATTCTATACAAGACGGCCCGCCTTTGCAATTGTCCTTGCCTCAGGATATCCCGGAGAACATGGATTCCATCGCCGGCGTTGCCGCGCGATCCTCCACAATCCGGCGACCTGAGTCTCCCCGCAGCGCCTCGGTGCGCCCCGCTTCCCCCTGGCTTCGGGAGGCGGGGGTGAGTCTGCCGGAGATGCGCCGGCCCGCGCGAGCAACTTCCACTCCGAAACCGGATGCCTCTTGAACAGCCGTCGCCTGTCCCAACCGAGAGTTCCATCCGCGCCCCTTCCGACAACACCCGTTGACAGCGCCTCCTTGTTTTAGCACCATGGCGCCGTCCATCACCCTCAGCGCTCTCGGAGGTCTCCATGCGGCTATGGCTCCTGTCCGTCATCCTGCTGGCCTGCTGCTCATCATCCCCTGCGAAAGAGGCATCCCCCATGAAACTGCACTGGTCCTCACGCTGCCTGACCCAGCCCGGCCCGGCGCCTGACCCGCTGGTGCTCGTCATCACGGATGTCAAGGCCCTCCGCGCCGATCGGCGCTACAGCCTGTCCGATGGAAGTCTCACGGGACGTTCGACCCGCAACGGCATGACGCTGCGGCCGCCCGACCGCAGTTTCACGCTGTCGCTCACCACGCGGCGCTTTCCCGCGACCGTCCACGCTTTCTCCGCGTCCGTCGGGGGGACCGAATGGCGCCACGACCATGCCACCTGCGGTCCCCCCAACGCCATCGACGGCAATTCGGGTACCCCCTGGCGCGCGGGAACCTTCCACGTGCACGACGCCTGGCTCTCACTGCGCTTCACCCAACCCGCCGAGATGGACGAAGTCGAAGTCGTCGAGGCCGCGCCCATGGTCGTCAAGAAATGGCGCCTGCTCGGCCAAGCCACGCCCGATGCCCTTCCCCGCGTGCTCGCGGAAGGCGGGCGACTCGGAAGCCTGCGTCTTCCCCACGCCCGCGGAACCTGGCATTGCCTGCTCCTCCAACTCATCAAGTCCGACGCCCCGCCCGGTATCGCCGAGATCATTCCCCGAAAAAACGGCGTGCCCATCTTGATGCGCACGGCCGACCGGGTCGAAATCGACGCCGTCTTTTCCGATGGACTCGGCGAAGTCGAACTCGTGGCCACCACCAACATGCAGCGCCCCATCCTCTGCCGCACCCACGCCGAACGCAGCGGCGACCGCAAGGTCTTGACCATGACCAGCGGCTTCGCCGCCTCGCCTTCGCTTTCCAGTCTCTATGATCGCGAGCGTGACATCGCCCTGACCTTTGACGCCTGGAACCACAGTGTTCGCATGGTTCCCGACGAGGCGGGCTATCACATCACCTCTCGCGCCGCTTCGGGTCAACGCGTCCTCGGAATCACGGCGCGACCCTACTATTATCAGAGCGCCCTCGGCGTGCGCTTCTTCCGCCCCATTGACAAATCCACCTGGCCGGTCGCGCCCACCTTCGCCATGACCTGGTACGGCATTCGCGCCTGGGAAATCAGCTGCCAAAACCATGACCGGCTCGATCCTCAGATCGAGTGGGTCGGCCGACATCTTGCGCCCTATGGGTTGTCAGTGTTTCAATTTGATGATTGTTACGATCGCCGCGACGACAAACTCATGCGCAGCCTCTCCGACAAAGTAAGGCACGAGGGCATGATCCCCGGCATCTGGTTCACGCCCTTTTCCACTGCGTTCCCCGAACATTTCGAGCGGCGCCCGGACTGGTTCCTGCATGACGAGACGGGCGCGCGCATCCACAGTTTCACCGGCCACACGTACAGGGACCCCGGCATGGCCTGGGAGGGCGCCGCGCTCAATCTTTCCAACCGTGGCGCCGAGGAGTGGTATCGCCACTGGTGGAGAAAGGTCAACGACGTCTGGAACTTTGATTACTTCAAGATCGACGGCATTCCGACCGCGATTGACGCCTACTTCAAGGCCGCCGATCTGGACCGCGCCCGCTTCACCGATCCCATGCTCGGCATTCAGTGCGGCATCGAGATCGCGCGCGAGGTCGTGGGCGCGACCAAGTTCATCAATCTATGCTGGGGCATGCCCGTCGACGCCATGGGCTTTGCAAACGGCAGTCGCACCGGCCAGGACAGCGGCGGATTCAAGCATAATATCCGCACCATCGTCGAGTGGCAGTATCTTAATAATACCGCGTGGTACTGTGATCCCGATTCCCTCTCTTACATGCACGACAAGACGCCCGAGCACACCCGCCTGCGCGCCCAGGCCCGCACACTCACCGGGCAGCAATTCAGCACCGACGAAACCTGGACGCTCTATCCCGAACCCATCACGCGCGTCCTGCAAAAGAGCATTCCCATGATCGACATCTATCCCACCCAGCTCTATCGCATCACGCCCGACTGGGAGAGCTATGAGATATTTGATCTGAAGCTCCGCCGTCCCTACGGTCAGTGGGACGTGGTGGGACTCTTCAACTACCGCGACGAACCCCGGCGTCAGTCGCTGCCGCTCTCCCGTCTCGACTTGGCGCCCGGCCGTTATCACGTCTGGTCCTTCTGGGAGCACAAGTATCTGGGCGAGTTCGACTCGCAGGACACGGTGCGACTGCCCGACGCCAAGCCGCTGGAAGGCCGCGCCTACGCGGTTCAACCTACGGGGGAAGGACCGCGACTCCTGGCGACGGACCGCCACACGACCATGGGCGGGTTGGACTTGATCGAGTATGCTTGTACCGCCGACGGCGACGGCCGCTGGCGCGTTTCCGGCCTCTCCGACCATCTCGTGGCCGGAGATCCGTATCGCATCACGTTACACGCATCGCGGTGCCCGGCGTCTCAATTAAACTGTGATAATGGTAAGATGGAGGTCGAGTATTTGGCCGAGTCGCCCGGTATCGTCGAGTTGTGCATCATCCCGCAAACCGGCGGCAAGGCGCGCTGGTCGGCCCTTCTGGAGGAGGGCAAGTTGACGCTGGCGCGCCCCGCTCCCGCACGCGTCGAATTAGGCGTCATCACTCCAGGCGAATCGCGTTCGGGTTTTATCGAAGTGTACTGTGACGTCGATCGCATTCCCATCATAGCAGCGTCTGCCAACGATTTTTGGCTGAATCTCGCCGTGGCCGAGCCTTTCGCCGTCGGGAAGCCTTACCGCATTCCTTTCACGGTTGACACAAGGAAACTGGCGCCCAAGTCGGATTTCGTTTCCGCCGTCGTGCTGGAGACGGCCGAGGGCGTCGCGCCCGCGCGGCTGGAGGTTCCCGTCGCCTTTCGCACCGGCGCGGTGATGCCGAAGGGTCGCAACTATGAAGAGTTGTCGAAGTTGCACGACGCGATCGTGATTGCGCACGAGCAGGGTTATGGTCGCCTGCGGATCAACCGCAGCGTCACCGGCGCACCGATCATCCTGGGCGGCAAGACCTACGCCACCGGCCTTGGGGCGCATGCGCCGCAGCGCACGAGTTACTTCATCGCCGGCGGGGGTTACACGCATTTCGTCGCCGTCGTTGGACTTGACGCAACCGCCAAGTCCGGCCACGGCAAGGCGGCCGTGCAATTCCGCGTCGAGCTGGACGGCAGGGTCGTCTTGGAAACGCCCGAAATGCGCGAGGATTCGCCGCCCATCACGCTCGTGGTCGATGAGTTGAAGGGCGCGCGCGTGCTGACGCTCGTATGCGACAACCTGGGCGATCAGGATTACGATCACGCCGATTGGGCGGAGGCCCGGCTCTACAAGTAACATGACGCCGGCTTGTGGACTGCGGCTGCCTTCCGCCCCCTGCGCGCCTTGAGTGGTGCGCAGTGCGCACCCTACGGCAGGCGCACCAGGTGCGTCGCGCACATGCAATCACTGCTCCCAAATCCGCGCGCGACGATCTCCGCGCCGCGCAGGGCGAGCATCTCGCGCGCCAGCTCGCATTCACCCGGTCCGTCCAAGGGATGGATCTCGACGCCCGCCAGTCGCGCGTACCGTCGCAAGTAATCGATATGCCAGCGGAACGGCTTCCTGCGACGCCCATGGCGCGCCAACCGCGCCGCCAGGTTGCGCCGCGCCGAGCCGGTGTAAACGTACCGCCCCGCCGGAAACCGCACCCGCCCCAGCGCGCCCACCGCGATCCAGCGCGGCCTCCAGCACCAGGAGCAGCCGGTAGCAGCCGCCCTCCGGCAGGTTTTCGAGAAAATTGACATCCATCGCCTGAAAGACTCAGCATAACCAGCCAAGGAGACGATGCGAAGGATGCGACATGCTTGCCACGACCGCCGAGCTTGAGTTGATTCGCCGCAGCCGCCGCGAGGTCAACACGCTGAAGGAGAAACTGGCGCTCACCTCGCTGGTCGACGAGCTCTTCCATTTCCCCTCCTTCATCTTCTTCTCATTTTCCGACGTCTGCAACCTCAAATGCCGCTTCTGCGGGCGAGAATCGATGCATCACAAGAAGGACGGCATCTTCACGATGGAGATGTTCGGCCAGGTCGCGCCGTACCTGCATCTCGTGAACTTCGTCGCCTTCACCGGCCACGGCGAGCCTACCATGCACCCGCGGTTCTTCGACGTCGCCGAAACCTGCAAGCGCGCCGGCGCGAGAGTGCACTTGACGACCAACGGCACGCTCCTCGACGACCGCCGCATCAACCATCTCTTGGATATGGGGCTGGACGAGATGATCGTCAGCCTGGACGGCACTACCGAGGAGACGACCGCCGACCTGCGCGCGGGGTTCCAGCTCGCTCCGATCCTCTCCAACGTCGAGCGGCTGATCGCCGAACGCAACCGGCGCGGCCTGTCCGCCCCGCAGGTGGACATGCATATGGTCGTCAGCAGGAACAACATGCACCAGATGCCGGACATGGTGCGACTGTGCAGACGATTGACACTGCGCGAGTTGAAGATCTTCAACATGATCGCCCACAAACCCGAGTTTCTCTCCGAAAGCGTCTGCCACACCTGGCGGTTCAAGTATTACATGTTCCGCGCGCGCCGGCTGGCGAAAAGGCTGGGGGTCGCCTTCCAGTATCTTTACAACCAGCCCGACCCGCGTCGACAGTCCAGGGTCATCAACAGGAAAGATGACGGCGTGCGGCGCTATTGCACGTTTCCGTGGCAGATGCCGTTTCTCTATAAAGAAGGCGACGTCCGGCCCTGTTGCGTGTCGGATTTCGTGCTCGGGGACCTCCATCACGAGACGCTGTGGCAGGTCATGCACGGCGAGACCGCGCGGAATCTGCGGCGCTCGTTCATCACCGGCGATTACGTCTTCGATTGCGCGCGCTGCGGGCTGATCAAGACGCTGGACTGGGAATACGTGCGCCGCACGCTGGATGAAGTCGAACGCGAGATCGCAGCCGGCGACTGGACGGCGGACGAACGCGCGGAACTCACGCACCTGCTGCAACTGCACCACGTGGAGTACGAGCGCCAGCGGCCCTAGCCTGCATCGGGGACGCAACGTCCCCGAGACCGGCGACAGCATGTCGCCGCTACGACTCGAGCTTGCGCCGGGCGCCACCCTTTTGTACTCAAAAGGTTGCTCGACGCGCACAAGCGTCCTCGGAGCGGCGATCATGTGGGGTGCGGCTGCTTGCTGCCGCATTGTTCCAGGTTCGTCGGCGGCAGCAAGCAGCCGCACTCCAGACGGGAGGGCTCGCGGCCACGACCACCCTTTTGAGTACAAAAGGGTGGCACCCCGGGCGAAGTTACACCTCCAGCCCGAACTCCCGCATCGCCGCCACCAGCTTGTCCAAACTCGCCTTCTGCAATTCCACCAGCGGCAGGCGGACGTGGCCGCAGTCGGGCAGGCCGTACTTGCCGGACTTAGCCAAAAGGTTGACGGCCGTCTTCACCGGGACGGGATTGGTCTCCACGAACATCGTCTGGTTCAACTTCAAAAGTTGGTGGTGGATGTCGCGGGCCTCGTCGCGCCTGCCCTCCAGCCAGGCGTGCACCAGGCGCGAGAGCCGCTCGGGAACGACATTGGCCGTCACGCTGATGACGCCGACGCCGCCGACGGAGAGAATCGGCAGCGTGAGCGCATCGTCTCCCGACAGGACGGCGAATCCCTTGGGCGCATGGGCGCATATCTCGCTGATCTGATTGAGATCGCCGCTGGCCTCCTTGACCCCCGCAATGTTCTTCACCTTCGCGAGCTCCAGCGTGGTCGCCGCCGTCATGTTCACGCCCGTCCGGCCCGGCACGTTGTACATGATGATGGGCCTCGTCGAAACTTCCGCCACGGCCGAAAAATGCGCCACGAGACCCGCCTGGCTGGGCTTGTTGTAATAGGGCGTGATGACCAAGAGGCTGTCCACGCCGGAGACGCCGCAGGCCCAGCGCGCCAGCTCGACCGTCTTGTGCGTGCTGTTGCTGCCGACGCCGGCCGTCACGTGCATCCCCCGCGCGTGCTCGGCGGTGAACTGGATCAGTCTCTTCTGCTCCTCGACCGTAAGCGTGGCCGACTCGCCCGTGGTCCCGCAGACCACAATGGCGTCGGTCTTGTTCTTCGCGTGGAAGTCGAGCAGCTTGCCGTAAGCGTCAAAGTCGATGCGGTCGTTCTTGAGGGGAGTGATGATGGCGACGCCGGAACCGCTGAAAGGCATGGGAGCCTCCTGGGGGAGAGATTAGCGCCAACCTACCAACCGCGCGGCGAGTCTGTCAAGGCAAGGCTGAAAGCCGCGACGGATCGAAAGCCTGTCGCGGACACGGCCGTGGCTGTTCTCCCCGCCGCCGCGATAACCCAAACCGACAGGCCTGAGCAGCGGCCCGGCGGATGCCTGCGCGGAAGTAGGACCCCCCCTTCGGGCCGCGTGTCGAAGGCCGCTCTTCGAGTGAGACGCTTGCGCTCAACGCCGCCCTTCGACTCCGCGCTCCGCGCTTCGCTCAGGGCTGTCGGGGTGGTGGTATGGCTGCGCTCAGGGCTGTCGGGGTGGTTTTGTTCGTGCTTACGGCGCGCTGGGGGGATTTTCCACTTCGTCCTCCAGCCCCAGCTTCTTGACGCGCGGCTCGTAGCGCTCTTCGTGGCGGTAGATGGGCTTGGTGTCCGGCGGAATCCCCATCGCCTTGTAGTAGGCCTGGCGGTTTTTCTCGATCTGTTCGGGCGTCAAGAGGCGCGGATTGGGCTGGGTCCAGATGTAATCCTTCTGGAACTCCTCGGCCTCCTTGCCCGTCGTCGCCAGGTAATGGCGCATCTGATCGCGCAGCTCGTCCTCGGTCGGCTCGCGCCAGGCAGGCGCGGGGGGACGCCCCGCGCGCCGCGCCGCCAGGTTGGCTCGCAGCCCATGCTGCGCCATGTACACCTCGAACGCCAGCCGCTCCTCCTCGGGCGTCGGCGGCTGCGGATTCTTGCGCCACTCCTCCAGAAAGGCATACCTGGGATTGCCGGTGCAAATCATCGTGTCCGTCGCGTCCCGAAGCCGCACGATGGCCTTCTCGGAATCAAGCGACTCGACCATCACACCCGTGCCCGGCTCCAGTTCGTCGCCCTCGTTGATGGTGAATGTCTGCCGGCTCTCGTGATTGAACATCTTGCCCACGCGCGTGGAACCCAGTTGCGTGAAGCTCTCGTAAACGTACTTGGAGTGAATCCACTGGAGGTTGTCGAAGTCGCTGTACTCCGGTTCGGAAGTGGACGACGGTAACTCGGGCGTGGCCGCAACGGGCGCCTCGACAGGTTGCGCCACGGCGACAGGCACGTCTTCTATGGGAGGACGAACAACCACCGGCGGCGTCTCGGGCTTAACCGGCCGCTCGACCGCCACGGGTCGCACTGGCACGACCGGCGGGGCGGGACGCCGGTTCACCAGAATCACGGCCAGCACCGCGACCAGTACCGCGGCCAACAGCACGACGATCATCAGCTTGTCTTTCATCGTTGCACCGTCCCTCCGGGCAGCAACTTGATGTTAGCGCGAACCGCCGCGGCGCTCAACCACAATATCGGAGAGATCGGCGGGCGGGGGAGGCGGCTCGTCGGCCCCGGGCAGGGGCGTGCGGCCCGGCCAGTTGCGCTCCCAATAACGCCGGAAGGCCTCGCGATACTACCCTGGCGTGAGCGGTCGCATCTGGCTGGGATGCTGGGGCGGACCGCTGAGAGGGTCCTGTTGCCGCGCTCGTCGGGAGAGAGCGCCGCGCCCGGATGGAGATTCTTCCCCGACCTGCCCTGCCGCATCCGGTCCAACTTTGGCCCCAGCGTGGCGTCCACGTAGGCGCGCTTGCCCTCTTCCTCCTCTTCCGGCGAAAGCGGCCGCGTCGGATAGTTGACCTCGCCCACGCGCGCGTTGCGCGCCCGCTCCGGCCGGTTGAACATCTCCTCGTAATAGCGCTGCAGCACTTGGCCTGATCCTGCTGCTGGCACGGGCAGCGGCAACTGGTTCCTGACCCGCTCGATATAGTCCATGTCCACCAGGTAGAGCGTGTAGGTATTGGGACCCTGGGCCAAAACGCAGCGCTCGCGGTCCAGCGAACGCACCGTCATGCCGTCGATTTCCGTCCGCTCCTGTACGGCGATGCGCTCGCGGTTGGAGCGGCGCATGAGGGTCCCGCGGCGGCTGTCGTTGAACTCGGTGAAACCGACGTACACGTACTGCGTCGCCAGGATGGCGAAGAGCCCTGCGGACCTGGCGTTGGGATGGTCAGTGGAGGAAGGCAGCGAGGCCAGCACGCGCTCGCCGACGCTACTCGTCCGTGGAGGCGAATAGGGCGTCCGTGGCGGGCGCGGAGCCGCCGCAACCGGCGCAAACGCCGGCTCCGGGCCACAGGGACGCTGCGGATTCCGGCGGCGCGGCGGGCGGCGCCGGCAGCGCACGCACCTCCCGCGAAGGCGGCGGCGGCAGCCACAACAGCACCGCCAGCGCAAACGCCGTCACGCCTATGAGCAATTACACCGGCCAACGCGCGTTCACGTCGCCTCCCCTTCTACTGCCCCAACTTGAACGTCTCCTCGAACCGCCAGTCGGAAGATCAGCGCGCTGTCCACCAACAGCCTCGTTGTCGTCGTCAAAGGTCGGCTCATCGTCCTTGTTGAAAATCTCCAGCACCCGGATGAATCCGAAGGTCCGCCGTCGCAGCTGAGCACCATGTAGACGTGATCCACCACGGGCGTGGAAGTAGGCTGCAGGAGTGCGCGGGAAATCTTCTTCATCTCCTCCAGCCGCGAGACCGCCTCCTCGATGCTGTCGATGCCGAACTGGTCGGTCAGGTCCACGATGCCGCCGAGCGTGCAAACCGTCTCCAGCGCCTCGTCGATGTAGTGGAAATCGACGTCGCCCTCGAAGAACTCGATCGCCGGGCCGCGCTGGCGGAAGGAGAAGCCGATCGGATCCTGCACCGTCTCTTGGGTGGGATCCACGTCCGCGTCGCGCAACGGCAGCACCATGATCATCTGCCCGCGCACCAGCTCCCAGCGCGTCCCGCTGTAGCGGAACTCCCAGAACAGCCCCCGATTGCGGAACACCACCTCGCGCCCCGAGTACCAGCGGATCAGAAGCTCGGGCGGCGTAAAGCGATTCTGCCGGTCCAGAAGATAACGATGAAACAGCAGCATGTAGACGTTGTTGCCGCGCGGCCCGTCGTAAACCAGGCTGATGCGGCGCGGCCCCTCCGTGCGCTGCCGCTCGAACGCCCACCGCTGCACCACCCGGTTGTAGCGCGTGATGAAGTCGAAGTCGGTCGTGCTCTGGCCCGATATCAGGTTGTCCAGACCGTCGAAATCCTGGCCCACGTCCACCCGCCCGACTTCCTCGATATCGTAAACCTCCAGGAACCAGCCGCGCCCGTCGCCTAGCTCGATGAGCGTGGCCGTCTGGTTGAAGGGAATCCGATCCACGTCGCCGCCGCTGCGCGGAAAACGGAAAGTCACGTTGGTGGTGTTGATGTCCGCCTGCTCGTTCACGTCGAAGAACGCCAGCTCGGGAATCTTGTAGGCGTCGCTGGTGACGACGGTGGCGGAAGCCACGTTGCCCAGCACCTCGATCTTGGGATTCTCCTCCGTCGTCTGGGTAATCAGGCTGCGCTGGGCCAGGTTGCGCCGCATTTCATAGGTATCGAAAATCTGCGACAGGCACTGGCGCAACTGGTCGCGGTTGTTGCCGGAGTTGTCCTGGTAATCAGTCGCCACGCGGGCCATGAAACTGCCAATGTCCTCGTTGGTATAGGCCGTATAGAGCGCCTCCAGCACTTCCCGGACCGCCTGGCGATCCTGACCGGCGGAACCGAACACCTGATGGCACGGTAGTCCTCAGATTCTCCGAGCGGGTCGCGTCGAAACCGATCTCCACGCTGCCGTAGGCGACGACCTGGCCGGTCCCGCGCAGAATGAGGAGGCCCGGGCCTTCACTGCTGAACGTGACCTCCAGGTCCCTGGCGTCGGCGCGGTTGAGCGGGGTGGCCAGGCGCGCCAGCTCGGTGGAGGCGTCGCCCGCGGCGGTGACGGTTCCATCCGCATAAAGGATGTAGTAACCGTTGCCCGCGGGCAGGAGGGTTAGATCCACGGCGGGAGCGCCGCTGGAGGCGCCGCTGCCGGTACCGCCGGCCGTCCCCCCGCGCAGCACTTCGCCGTTGGAGAGGAGCACGTAGCCGCCGGCAAAGCCGGGCGCCAGCTCGACATCGACGGCGGTGACGCCGGAAAGCGCCGCCACGCGCGCCTGCGCCTGGCTGGAAAGCGCCTCAATGAAGCTCTCGGGATACAGCGAGCCGTAAGCGGCCAATTCACCCGAACGACCCAGGATCACCAACCCGCCGCGGCCGAAATCCACCTCCATGTCTACCGCGTCGGCGACCTGGCGCAAGCCGCCCGCCAGCCGCGTCAGGTCCACCAGGCCCTGTCCGAACACCACGCCGTTCAGGCCCTCGACGTTGCCCGACGCCCGCACCTGCCCGTCCGACATGAGGCCCAAGGCGCCCCCGCCCGACTGCGTGATCTCGAAGTCCAGTGCCAGGTTGGCCGTCTGCTGGAAGTTGAAGATGATGGGCGCCTCGCCGAACGACGACAGCGTCCCGTTGCGATGCAGCTTGATATAATCAGCTACCAGTCCCGCCGCCGACAACCGGAACGGCGTGATGTACCCGTTCGAGTACACCGTCACCGATCGCTCGGGATCCGGCTGCCCGTCCACCACGCGATCGTAGATCTCCGCGACCACGTAGAACCGCAGCGCGGGATCGGACAGCGAAAAGCCCAGGTGCCGATAGCGCGGATCGCTGAGGACCTGGCTGAGATTGACGATGAAAAACTCGGGGTTGATGCCCTCGCGCAGGGGCGAGGCGGTCAACTCAATGCGCGTCACCGTCGAGCCGGCGATCAGCCCGTTGCCGGCGATGGCGTCCGTGTCCAGGTAGAGCCTGATCTCGGCGATGCTGTCGGGATCGTCCGCCCGCCAGGTAATATTGAAGGTCTGGTCCTTGGTCGCAATGTTGGCGCCCGGCCCGGGCTGAATGATGCGCAGCGTGGGCATGATCGCCTGCCCCTGCACTCGGATCGGCCCCGTCTTGACCCGATTCCCGCCGGTCCCCGGAAAGGCGCCGTTGAAGTTCACCCAGCGCGACTGAAACACGCTGTACTCCACGCCGCCGGAGGGGAACTCGAAACGAATCAGCACTTCCGGCGTAGCGGAGGGACTGGCCGAAGCCACCAGGAAGTAATCCGGGCCTGCGGTCGCCCCGATGTCGTCGTCAGGAAACTCAACCACGGCGCTGTAGGTCGTCTGCACGGGGAAGTCGGTCTGCGGGTTTACCGTGTCGGGGAAGTCCACATAGTACCCGGCCATCTCGAAAAGAGGCACGGTGTCGGCATCCTTGATCTCGCCGGGACCATTGTACACGATCTCGCCTTCGGCGGCGCTGGAGAAGGCGGTGACACCGGTCCAGATCGGCTGGAAGTCGGTGCGAATGAACACGTTGTCAAAATTGATCGTGAGCGGATCGTTGATCACGCCCCAGTACTCGCTGAACGAGAACTCGCGGCCCTCCTCCTGGACCGTCATGAGCAGCGGCACGCGCAACCGCAGCGCGTTGTTCACCTCGGTGACCGTCAGCGGATCGTGCAGCCGGTAGTTGGCGTTGCTGAAAACGTGGCGGCGGGTATATGTGATGGGATCGCCGGCCGGCGGAATGATGGGATTGATGCGGCGGCTCAAGCGGAAGAAGCGCCCGCCGGGATGCACGTCGTCCACCGGGTCCCAGACGCCGTTCAGTCCCGCCGGATCGCCGTCGCCCACGTCCTCGTCAATGGCCCCGTCCATGTCGTCGTCGATGTTGTTGACGAGTTCCTCGTCGATGAGAAAATCGCCGTCGTTGTCGATGCCGTCGCCGATGGGCGTGTCGTCGTCGAAGTAAAGGTTCATGCCGCCGGCGGGAATCACCGGGTTGCGGTCCAAGTACTGCAAAATGTCCACAAACTCATCCAGTGTGCCGCTGGCGGGATAGACCTCGCGCGCCGGCTGGCCCGGCAGCACCTGCGTGATCACGACCGTAAAGGCGTCAAAGGTGTACGACTGGTTGAAATACCGGTCGGTGACGTAGTCGCCCGTGGCGAAGATGCGGAAGGCGTTCTGGCCGCGGTCGTTGGCATTGATGCCGAACACGGGCAGGCGCGTGTCCTCGCCTTCCGACACGAGAACGCTGGTCTCGCTCGTAAGGTCCGAGACGGTGATCTCGGGCCGGGGCCGGCAGATCAGGGAGCGGGTCTGGGGAATGGAGCTGTCGTCCAGGCGCGACAGGGACCGGACCGACACCACCTCCTCCCCCGGCACGGGCGGTACGTTGAGGCCGTTGGCCACGCGCACCCCGCCCACCTGCACGATGGGAAGGAACGTGTCCATGGCGGAAACCTTGCCGCTGGTGCGAACCACCACGTGAAAATCGGCTCCGCCGCTGTTGCTGGAAGCCTGATCGGTATCCGGGATACGCAGCCTGTCCTGCTGGCCCTCGCGCCTCAGCGTCAGCGTCAACACGTAAGCCTGCGCGTCTACGAGGTCAAGCGTCGAACCGAACTCATGCAGCTTGTCCATGTACGGCGGGACCAGCGCCCCCACCAGCCGGCGCGGAATCTCACTGCGTCCCAGCTGGGGGTTTTCACTCGACTCCAGCTCGATGGGAAGGTCCACGTCTTCTTCAAACATGCCGTCCTTGCCCACCGGGTTGCCCTGGGCGTCCAGGCCGTCATTGTCTCGATAAATGCCGATGCCGCCGCGTCCACTCACCGAAAGGTCCAGGAGATCGTTGAGCCGGAAGGTGTCCTGACCGGCGGTCAACTGTGGCAACAGAGTGCCGGACAGCTCGTTCTGAATCACCGACGAGTAATCTAACGCGCGCAGGAACAAGAGCGCGTTGGTTCCCACCAGTGTCACGTCTATCTGGTGCAGCCAATACTCCTCGCCCGCGGCGCCCTTGACGTTGAGGCCCAAAACGGCGGTCGGCGTGGAACGCGCGTTGATGCGCTGGCCGTCCGGCGACGGCTGCAGGGGCATGGTGAACTTCACGATGTCCCCGCTGTAGATGTTCTGCTTTTCCGCGCTGGGATAGACGCTGGAGAACACCGATAGATCCCGCGGCTGGCCGCCCACCAAATCGCGCACCTTGATCCCGCCCGCCGGAATGCTGACGGTGAAGTCGTCCCCCTGCGCCAGGTTGAGGCTGGAGCGCAGCGCGATCCAGTAGTCCACCGTGTTATCCGCCTCGGCGGGCAACAGCTCCTGCCCCGCCAAAACCAGCGTGACGCGAATCTCCTCACCGCTGTGCTCGATCACGCGAATCTCCGACAGCGACACCGGCCGGTCGCCCGCGGCCGGATTATCGATGTTAAAGTCGAACTTGCCCACTTCCGGCCCGTCGTTGCGATACAGCGCCACCCCGCTCTGCGTCAGGCTGCCCTGGGCCGTGATCGGATCCTTGAAGTCGTTGACCGCCAGCGGATTGCCCGGATCGTAGGTGATGTCCCCGTCGTTGTTGTAGTCCCGGATGGATAAGGTGATCTCCAAAAGTTGCGAGTTGGACGGATTAAGCCCCAGCTCCTGCGCGGACAGGTTGAGCGACAGCACCGGGAACGGATCCGACTCGGGCGGGATGGGAACCACCCCCGAGAGAATCTCGATCACCAGTTGGTAATAGTCGATGCGCGGGTCGGTGCGCGCAGGCACGGCCTGCAGGGGCGAACGGTCCACCACCACCACGAACGCGCCGCCCTCCTGCACGCGATAGGTCAGATCGGGGTCGAGCGCGCCGGTCTCGGGGTCATTGTCCTCCAGGGCCAGCGGCGGCACGTCGCGGAACATGCGAGTGGGGTCGGGCTGATTCGGATTCTGTTCGGCGTAGCGTTCCAGCGCGGCGCCCGAGTAAAGCCGCACGCGCGCGTCCAGCGCCGAACCCAGCTGCCGCGCCAGCACCCGGATGCGCACCAGGTCCCCCTGGTTGGCGAAAAACCGGTACACGTCCAGGTCGCGCAGGTTGTTGTCCACGTCCTGGATCACTGCGATGGGACCCTGCGTGGGGTCGCTGGTGGGCGTAATCTCCGGCGACAGCAAAAGCTCATCGTTGGGCTCGAACCGGTCGTTGCCGGTAAAGCCGAGAATCAGCCCCTGCTCGACGCCGGAGGTGGTCTTGCCGGCGGCGACCTGGACGATTTTCATCTCCGCGTTGGCGGGAATCTGGATGATGCCGGCCGTGGGCGCGCGCAAGACCCCCTGGTAGAACGTGGGGATGAAGTTCACCGGCGTCACGCTGAAATAGGGGGAAAAGAGGAACAGCGGCGGCGCCGGCTCGAACAGAAGAAAGTACGGACCCGCCGGCAGGCCCCGCACCTGGAAACTGCCGTCCTTGCTGTTCACTTCGCTGACGATCGGCTGGCGCGTGTTGGCGTTGAAAGCCGTCACGTGCACGGGGAAGACCGGCTTGCCGCTCTGCGCGTCGAACAGCCGCCCCTTGATGGTTCCCACCTGGTCGTAATAGTCGATGGAAGGATACAGTTCGGAGACGCCCACCTCGTCGTCGCGCGCAATCGCGTTGATGCCGGTAAAGGGCGCCGAAGCGCTGGAAATCGTCCACGGGAACATGATGGGCGCAAACGACAGTTGCTCGGACAGGTCGGGGCGGAAAAACACCTGGTTGAGGTCAAGGAGCGGCGCGCGCAGGTAGGTGCTGCCCAGGCCCAGAATCGCCCCGCCCTCGTGCAGCGCCGCCGCGTAAAGGCTCCACTGCTGCGGCGTGACCTGAAGATTGGTGGTGTTCTCGGTCCAGAAAAACTGGTCGTTGAAGATGGTGTCGGATTCCACGATCACCGGCTGCTGCCCGACTTGCTGGACCACCAGCGTGGTGAAGGACAGCACGTTGAAAGGAACATCGGGATCGATGAAGGGGCCGGTGAAGCTGAGCACGGTCAACCCGTCGCCCGGATTGAATCCCACCGCGGTCAAGGGATGCTGCTGCGGATCTTAGTAACCGGCGAACGAGGTGGAGACGGTCTCCCAGTCGTGCAAGGCGGCCTTGAGGACGTCAAATTCCCCGTTGCCCGCAATGTCAGGGGTGCCGACCTGATTGAAAAAATAGACGATGTCGGCGGCGGACGCGCGCGCCCAGCGCGCCGTCGCGCCGCTGCCGGCGCGATAGTGCGTGAACGCCTGCGCCCACTGCGACATGCCGAGACAGAGCGAGAGGAGTGAAAGTACAACAAGTCGCTTGGTCATCTTGGCCTTACCTTGTGACATGGTCGTCGGTTACTTCCCAGGGGCGGCGGGGCGCTTGGGCAGTCCGCCGGCCTTCTGCCTGGCCTTCTCGACCTGGTAGCGGGGGTTCTGCGCGCGCAGCACCTGCTGGCGCACCGCCGCGCGCATCTCCGCCAACTCCGCCTCCAGCGGAACGTTCTCCGACAGGTCGATGCCGCCCTTCTTGCGATACTGGGCCCGCGTCTTGGGATCCAGCGCGGCCGCTTCCGGTGCGATTCCCACCGCCCGCGTCTCTCCCGTGCGCGCGTCCGTCACCACCTGGAAATATCCCTGCACCATCCCCAGCACGCGATAGTGCGATGCATTCAGCGTATCCGTCTCCAGGAACAGATACACCTTCTCCCCCACGTCCGGCATTTTCTGCCCCGACACCACCAGGCTGGTCTCGCCGACCGTACCCCCCAGCATCCGCACCACCACTTGCTTGGGGGCGGAGGCGTCGGAGACCGACTTGTCATCCGACTCAACCTTCACGGTGTAATAGGTATAGATGCGGCCGTTGGCGGCGTTCCTTTCGCAGTGTTGGGCGACGACCTCCCCCAGCACGATGGCCTTGGCGTCGTCGATCAGGTCCGCGAAGGGAACCGGCGCCAGCAGGAGCGCGCCGGCGGGCAGATGAAGCGCCGCCGACAGCCCCAGTAAGATCAGTATGCGTCGCATCGAGTTTCCTCCCATCAGTATCGCG
This sequence comes from bacterium, assembly GCA_015075175.1. GTDB lineage: Bacteria > Hinthialibacterota > Hinthialibacteria > H5-UNCL2 > H5-UNCL2 > H5-UNCL2. Next base: position 583,787 of record JABTUV010000001.1, on the reverse strand, counting down.
TCCAGACGTCGATCAGGAGATACAGGTCGTCGGCGTCCACGCGGCCGCTCTTGTTGAAGTCGGTGCGCGGCGCGCCGGATAGGGCGCTGCCGTCGCCCGGCGTCGCCGACCACGACAGGCCGAACAGGATCAGGTCGCGATAGTCCAGGACGCCGTCTTTATTCAGGTCAAAGGGCAGATTGGTCTTGGCCTCCGTCTCGCCGAAGCGCGCCGTGCGCGACGGACCGCACTTCAGCATCGGCCAGGAGACGTTGCGGTTGGCCACGAGCGTCCCGTCGAAGGCGTCCAGCGCGTCGATCAGCCCGCCCGTCTCCGCCGCCACGACCAGCACCAGCTCCAGTTGCCCCAACGGGTCGCCGACCGCGTCGGCGATCAGCGGCGTGGTTGCGATTCGGCCCGGACCCGTTAGGTCGAAGGCCAGCCGCTCTTGCAGGCTCGGATCCGACATGGCCACGCTGTTCTTCACCTGTCCGTTCACGTAGGTCAGGATCAAGAGCTGGTCGCCCGCGCCGATCACGATCTCCTGCGCGCCCTCGCCGGTAATGAGATCGGCCAGGATGGGCGAGCTCTCCGTGAACTTGGCGCCCGACACATAATTGGGCGCCTCGCGGTAGAAGAGCAGGTCGGCGGCGCGCTCGGTAGGCCGGAAACTGTAAGCGTATAGGTAGCGCTCGCTGGCGAACACGAGATCCGGCCGCCCGTCGCCGGAGACGTCGCCGAAGGCGGGCGAGACGCGAATCGGCAGAAGCGACCGCGCCGGCGCCGTGTCGGGCACGTCGCTGACCGCCAGCACCGTCCCCGGATCCTGCCCCGGCTTGGTCACGACCGACAGCGTCTCCACGCTGGTGGCGTCCCCATTCAGGCCGTACAGCGCGCCCCGCAACGAAGTCGCCACACCGATGAAGATTTCGTCCAGCCCGTCCCCGTCGATGTCGTAGAGCGCCGGCGACGAGAACACCTGCGGCGCGGCGTTGCCCAGCATGGGCGCGGAGAAGAGCGTGGTCACGGACAGCTGCGGCAGCGTCTCGATCACCAGCACCTTGCCGTCGGCCGTTCCCACCACCACTTCCAGGTCCCCGTCGCCGCGCACGTTGCCGATGGCGGGCGAACCGTCCAGCCCCAGCGTCGCCTGAGCCGCCGAATCCACCGACCAGAGCGGCGAGAAGTTCCCCGCCCCGTCGCCCGCCAGCGAGACGATCTTGCCGTTGCGCAGCTTGACCACCACGTCCATCTCGCCGTCCCCGTTCAGGTCGCCCACGGCGGGAGTCGAATCCACGCCCGGCTTCAGCGGACTGTCGTCCAACGGGATCAGCCGCGTGGCCGCGTGGCCTTCGCTGTCCGTCGCCACGAAGAGGAGGGACGGACCCAGCGAACCCGACACGCCCACTACCAGCTCGGTTCCGGGCCGGTTGACGTCGAAATCGCCCGCCGCCGGCGATGAAACCACCTGGCCCGAGTCGGCGGTCGGCAACAGATGCCGGTTGAACGCCTGCAGCCCCGTCTTGGTCAGCACGAGCAGCCGCCCCGACTTGGCGAAGAGCAGCGTCTGCGTCTCTCCCGCGCCCAGAAAGTCCGTGGCCAGCGCCGAGCTCTGCTCGAAGCGCTCGAAGAGGAAGCGCGAGGGGAAGCGCAGCGGCGGTATCGTGAGGAACGCCGGCGCGGTCGCGTAAACGAGGTCCGCGTCGGAGATGACTTCACGATCGGTCACGGTCGCAATAATGCCGTAGGTCCCGCTGGGCACGGTCGAGATGTCCCAGTCGAAGACCAGTCCGCCGTTGGCGGGGTCCTCGGGCAGGTCGACGGCGGTCACGCCCAGCGTGGAGCGCAGATACTGGCCGTTGGCGGCCAGCTCGTCCAGGAGCGCCAGCGTCACCTTGCCCGTCGCCGGCCCGATCAGCGAGGCGTCCACGTAGTACATGTTGACGCTGGCGGTGTTGGGGCCGTTGCTGTCGATGTCGTTGGCGACGTAGCGCACCGGGATGGTCTGGCGCGCCAGCGCCTCGCGCAGCGCCTGCGGATCCGCCAGGTTGAAGGCATAGTCCACCGACACCGACGGTGTCGCCGCCCGGATGATGACGGGCGCGTCGGCGTAGCGGATGATCGGCAGGTCCAGATCGGGATCCGTCTGTACGTATCCCACCTGGATCTGCGGATACTGCTCCATCACCGCCACCGGGATGGTCCACAGGAACGAGTTCTCCTTGTCCAGCACGTTGATGTTGCCGGAGATGAAGTTCATCTGCACGCCGCGCGGATCGTCGGGCGTGGTGTCGGCGTCCCAGAACAGGCGCAGGCGGCTGTTGGCGTCCTCGTCGTTGTCGGTCCAGCGGATGCGGTAGCGGCCGCCGATGGCGGTGCGCTGCTCCTCCGTCTGGGTCAGCGCGGGCGCGGTAATGGTGATATTGGCCACGTCGCTGGCGAGAAGAATCGTGCCCGGCGACGTCGCTTCCACCACGTTGCCCGCGTTGTCCTGGATGATGCCGATGATGCGATATTCGCCCCGCGGCAGACCCGTCGTCGGCCACGTGAAGCGGTCGAAGATGCCGTCCGGGATGGCGGGCAGGTTCTCCACGATCAGCGTGCGCGTGCCCGTCGGCTGCCCGATGTCCACCTCGGGGATGTAATACAGCGCCACCGTCGGACCGTCGTTGTCGGGATCATCGTCCTCCCACTGGATGGTGTAGGACGGATCGCCCGGCTCCAGCGGCGTCAAGGGGCGCGTGATCACCAGCGACGGCACGAAGCGCCGGTTGGCCCACACCACCGCCGTGCTGTTGCCCGCGGGCGAAGGACTCTGATACTCGTCGTTGGCGAAAACCAGCCCGTTGCGCGGAATGGCGACCGCGAAGGCGTCCCCGATGTTGATCGACGAACTGGTGCGAAATACCAGGAAATAATCCGCGCCCGAGTCCAGTCCCAGGTCCGTGTCCGGCACGTCCGGGTAGGGCGCCAGGAACCTCAGCGTCACGTCCAGCCCCGAGGCGACCGGCGGCAGCATCGGGACCAGCTCGTCGGAAGCGTCGAACACCGCGTTCTGCGAAATCGGCCCCACGTTCACGTCTTTGTATAGCGCCAGGCCCGACAGCATCGAGTTGGAGAGCGACGCAAGGTCGGAAAGGGTGAACTCCGAGTTGGCCCCGCGCGGAATCGCCGGCTGTCCGAACTCCCGCACGTCCAGCACCGTGTAGTTGGCGCCGCCCGTCACGTTGTTGAGGATGATCGCGAAGGTGTCGCCCACCACATTAACCGTGATGTTGGAGCCGCCCGCCGGGGAAGGTCCGTTCGCCTGCGCCAGGATGGCGTTGACGTTGGCCGGGTTCACGACCTGGATCACGTCGCCCTGCCCCAGATTGGAGGTCAGAAGCACCGTGATCTGCGGCGGATGGCCGGGCAGCGTGTAGGAGCGGATGCTCTGGCCGCCCACGCCGACCACGCGCGGGAAGCGGCTGGGCTGCACGGGAATCAGCTGCACCTTCAGCGAATCCAGCCGCTGGCGCGTGCCGTCGTCGCGCACGTTGATGGCGAAGGCGTTGACGCGCGGGGAGAGATTGGCGTCCACGATTTCCCGCTGCGACTCGATGCGCGACAGAATCTGCGTGGGCACGGCGGCCCGGATCACGTTGGTCTCGACACCGGACGGACCCACCGGCTCCAGCGCCGTCGTGCCGGAGAAATTGGGCGCCCGCAGCCGCGCCACGAAGCGCGTGCCCGGCTTCATGTTGGCGCTCGCACGCACCGCCACGAAGAAGTCGTCCCCATTGGTAAACTGGCCCTGCCCGGTGAAATCGTCGTAATACACCGACACCGTCCGGTCCAGCTCGATGCGGATGCGATACGGATCGCCGACCGTCCCCGAGCCGGTGATCTCCGGATCCGCCTTTACGTCCACGCGCGGATCGATCTGGGGATCAAACACCCCGTCGCGCCCGCTGCCGGTGGGATGATCCTCAAAAAACAGGATGCCGCTGTTGGCCCCCGGACCGATGGGATTGAAGTGCGAAATCGCCGCATCGTTGGAGACCACGACGCGCTGGTCGGCCGGCGTTCCGGCGGGAGAGAAGATTTCCAGGATGAAACCGGACAACCGCTCCGGCGACACGCCCGGCTGAACTCCCTCGCGGCTGCCGCCCAGGTCCATGTTAAGTCCGAACAACTCGAACGGATCCTCGTCCAAAGCGCCCGGCGAAATGAACTGGCCTTCCGAGGTCAGGTCCGTCAGACGCGCCTGAATCTTCACGTCCGCGCGCAAAAGCGGAGTGGTGATCCCGTGGCGGTTGGCCCGCGGCGTCAGGTTGAAGATCGCTGGACTCTCGTAACGCGAGTACCGGATGCCGCCGGGCGCGATACGCACCGCGAAGTCGTCTCCGTTGGAAAGGGTCGAGCTGGTCCGCAAGACCACGTAGAAATCGTCGCCGTCATTGGGACCGCCGACGAAATCATCGTCGGGAATCTCAATCCCGTGCACGTAGGTGACCTGGATCACGGGCTCACCGCCCGAGCGGTTGGTGCAGGGCAACGGCGGGCCGGTTACCACAACCTGATGATTGCAGGGATCGTCGGGAACGCCGTTTTCGTGCGGCGTTGCCACAAAGTTCACGCCCGCCCCCACCCCCGTGAGCGCCCGGCTGGTACAGCTCAGCATCTGCGTGAAACCGCCGAAGCCGGTCACGAACAGCGGATGCTCGCCCGCCAGCACGGCGTGATAGGCGAAGTAGATGTCGCTCAATACGTCCGCACGCCCGGAAGCGTACGGCTCATTCAGAATGAATCCATCCGGGACGTACTCGTCCCCGCAGAAGTGCAGCTCCCGCCGCAGGATGCGCATGGTGAAGTTGACCGAAAACCCCGTGCCCGTAGGCAACTGGCTCGCCGTCGGGCCGGTGAAATAACGATTAAAATCGGCGATGCTCGGCCCGTTGGTTGTGAACATGCGTCCCACGGTAAAGGGTATGTAATCGTCGAACTCGTCGAACTGGCCCTTGATGCCGGCGGCGTCGAAGTCCCCGATGTCCTCGTCGGTCAAGCCGTCCAGATCGTCGTCCATGTTGTTGTGCAGTTCCTCGCCCACGCGCCCGTCGTCGTCCGGGTCCCAGCCCGGTGAACCCAGCTCCTGATTGGCCAGGCCGGTGTTGTCGTCGCGGTACAGGGCCACGCCGCTCAACGGCTCGCCCCAGTATACGTCCAACCCCACGTCGTTGTTGAGCGGGCGCAGGTCGTCCAGCGTGAAGTTGCCCGGCACCCCGTCGTCCAGAAAGTCCACCCGGATGGAATCGAACAACCAGTCGAACCAGATTTTGGTGTCCTGCCCCAGGTTGGTATAGTGCGCCCCGTAATCCTGCACGTTGATGCCGATGACGGCGCGACTGCGCGACTCGCGCCCGATGGTGTCGCCGGGCTTCACCAGCGACGTGAACTTGAATTCGGGTTGCGGGGATATGCGCAGAAGATGCGCCTGCGGGCGCGTCCCCGTGTTGAGCACCCGCCGCGTCGAACTGCCCTCCGTGAATACCACCGGTCCCTGGCCGCGGACCGCCGTCTCAACTCTCAAAAGGTCGCCGTCCCGCACCAGCCCGGACAACCGCAACGCCAGGAAAAAGTCGGCGTTCTCGGTGCTCTGCGAAGCCAGGTCGGTGTCGGGAACCTCCAGCGGCGTTTCCGGCACGAGGACGACTTCATAGTAGGTTCCCGCATCATCGGTCGCCTTGCGGATGCGGGTTTCGGGGAACTTGAGCGGGACCCGCTCGTCCAGCTCGACCTCGAACACGCCGTCCGCCGTGCCCGGCTTGTCCACGTAAAGCGAAACGCCGCTGTCTTCCGTGTTGTTCAGGAACGCCAAGTCGCCCGGCTCGAAGTCCAGCACGTTGCGCAGGTCCACCGTCAATTTCGAGATCCTGTACCCTTCCCCCTTGTTGCCCCACGTGTTAAGCCCGAAGATCAACTCCGGCCGGCCCACCTCCAGCGGGTGGGCGAAGTAGCCCGTCCCCGGCCAGTCGAAGTTGTCGATGTTCTGGGGATCCGTGAAGACCACGTACTGCACGATGTCGCAGATGAGCGTCTGCGGAAGGGCGGGCAGGGGATCCGCCGTATTGACCACGATGGGGGTGAACTGGTCGATCACGGTGAGTCCGTCCACGGGAATCTGAACGATGAAGGATTCGCCGTGCTGCATCAGGTCGTGCGGACGGATGACCACGAAGTAATCGAACCGTCCTCCGTCGTCCAGGCCCGGCAGATTGCCGCGCGCGAGCCGGTCCCGTCGGGCGCCACCTGCGGATACATCTCGACCGTGAAGCCGTCCGGTTCCGGGATGACCACGATGTCGGAGAGCGGGATGAACTCGTCGTCGTCGTTGCGCACGCCCCGCGTGTAGTTGTAGCTGCCGTCCCCGTTCACGTCCCGCCACAATGAAACCCCGGAAAGCTCGTTCAGCGCTACCGGCACGAAGTCGGCGGGCGTAATCATCTGCCGGTTGCTGAAATTCGAGAAATGCGCCACCACCTTGCTGATGTAGGCGTCCCCGTAGGCGTCCCCGTAATTGTCCACCAAGTCCAGGCCGACGACCGCGACCGGCTCGGAATCCTGGGCGGCGGGCCCTTTGGCGGGCGCCAGGAGGTTGGTCTCCTCCGGCAGCCGGTGGGCGACCGCCAGATCCACTTCGAGACGATAGACGTAGTCCGGTCCGCCGAAGCCCAGTCCGCGCTGGTCCTCCAGCTTGGCGTAGTAGCGGCCCGCTCGCGGCGATCGATACGGGATCAGCACTTCCGATCCCACCGCGTCGCGCACCACGATCACCACGCCGTCGGGATCGTACAGCGTGAGCCGCGGTTTCAGCGGCGAGGGCAGAAGCAGCGGCGTGAGCGCCGTCACGTCCACCACAAACAGGTCTCCCACCGCCGCGTCGAAGGCGTAAAAGTCCACGTCGGGATTGATCCCCGCCGGTATCGGGTCGATGCGCCCGGCCTTGACCTCCCCGTAGGTGGTCAGGATCGCCTCTGCGAAGTTGTTGTTGGGCTCGACGTCCGGCAGCGCCGGCAACTCGATGCCCACCACGAAGTCGATGTTCTCGTAAACCTGTCCCGCCCGCACCTCCAGCACCGTCGCCCCGAACGGCGGCTGGTTGGCGTTCGCCTCCGCGATGTTGTCAAACCATTCGACCGGATAGTCGCGCCGCACGCGCACGAAGCCCACCACGTTGTTCAAGCGGTCCAGGAGATTAAAAAACGTCGAGCCGTACACGCCGTATCCGCCCAAGCCCGTATCGTTGCCGCGGATGGAAGGTACCAGCGGCCCCATCTGCAGCCAGTAGCGCCCGGGCGGCACCCGCTTGAGCGTGTACTCCCCCTTCAACAGGCTCCAGGCGCCGACGGAATCGAAACCGTCCGGGTTGCGCGTCCCGTCCTCCCGCACCGCCGTGATCCAGGCGTTCCAGATGGGATTGCCCGCCTCGTCCTTCACGTGGCCCTTGATCGTGCCGAACGCGGTACTCAGCGGCGGATCCTGCGGATACAGGAGGCTCATGATGCTACTGTCGTCCGGGAACGGGAACGGCTGCCCCACTTCCGCCTGCTGATAGACGGGAAACATGATGCCGCCCATGTTGGGATGATGGGAAAGGCCCAAGGCGTGCCCCAACTCGTGCACCGCGACCGCCAAGAGGTTGAACTGCCCGGGCGGGGTGTTGTCGTCCAGACCCCACAACTCGAACGGGCTGAAGACGATGTCCACGTCGATGAAGTGCCCCTCCGGTCCGTTGGCGTCGGGCGTGCGGGTGAAATTCCACATGGTGACGCCCAGAATCGGGCTGTTGGGCGGAATAATGTTGAAATCGACGAACGTGAAGACGTTCACGCCGTCCAAGGCGGCGTTGGTGATGGGCGTGGTGCCGGCGTTGCGCCAGGCGAAACTGGACTCGGGAACCCGCGTCCACCGGTCCAGCGACTCGCTGAGCACGGCGAACACCTGCGCCGCAGGCCGCCCGGGAATGGCCTGGTCGTTGAAATACATGGGGACGGGCAGCTGCGGCGGATACCAGCGCATGAACCGGATTTCCCCCTCCGGGTCCACGTGAATGCCGGGAACCGTGGGGGCCGGGGTATCCTCCAGATTGTGATAAAGCAGCGCCGCCCCTCCCCAAGACGGAGTCGAGAGGCCCGCAATCCCGAGGCCAAGCGCCACGAGCATGACGATGGTCCGCTGGAATGGCATGTGTTTTGTCATCGGCCGCTGTCGTCCTTTTGCTGTTGCTCCTGGAGCCGCCGCTCAAGCTCCGCCTTCTCCTTGGCCCGTTCCTCTTCCAGGCGCACAACCTCTTTCACGTCCTCCAGAAAGCTGGCCAGGCTCTTGCGCGTGATCCGGGCGTTCTTCTCCAAGTCTCCCACCGTCGCCTTGCCGTAGGTCGTGACCGGCCAGTTCACTTCCACCATGTCCTGCCCGGTCGTCGCGTCCTGTTCGATGCGCACCACCGAATGCCCCAGGAAGGGGAGAAAGATCGTCCCCTCCTGCGTTTTCTGAAGAAAGAAGACCGCACGGTCCCCCACCGCCAGGAAGGGACTGTCCGCGACCGCCGTGGTCACGCCGTCCTTGGTCCCGCCCAAGAGGTTGAAGGTCGTCCGCTTGCCCACGGTATCGCCCAGGTCCCCCTTCACGCCCACCTCGATGCACTCGATGACCACCCGCGTCATCACGTAGCCGTGTTGCGGATGCCGAAAACACTCCTTGCTGATCACCTTGGCGGGAAACACCGACGACGACCAGCGAACCTGGGAGTTGTACGTGATGGCCTCCTTGTAGAGGGTGGCGGAAACCAGGGGAGCGGCCGCCAGGAGAACCGCCGGCACGAGAGCCTGGCGCAAGCGTCTTGCCAACATCATCGAGTTCACTCCTTCCATGAAAAGCGGACCGTCGCCTACTCCGCCGAGGCGGGCCGCACCGACTGCTCGTACAGGACCACGCGGCGGCGACCCTCCCGCCGCTCCGACCACACCAGCCACTTGGTCGCATCCGCCGGCTTGTCGCCGTACTCCAGACTGTACACTTCCGCAAAACCATTCAGCGGCGAGACCAGCCCCAGCGTCTGCGGACGCACCATGCCGGGGAACAGCCGATCGAACACGGCGATGCGAGGATCGCCCGCGACCACGTCGAAGAAGCTGTTGTAGCGGTCGATCCAGGCCATCACGTCGCCCTCCGCCACCCGCCCCGCGAACTGCCTCGGCGCCGACGTGGCCACGGCGATCTCCGCCCCCGCCGGCGTCGGATGCCGCGGATCGGCCAGGTTCATGCGGATGGCGTAGATATCCCCGCCCGCCGCCTCGTCGGTGAAGATCACCTGCCCCGCCGCCACGCGCGGATCCACTTGCGCTCCCACCCGCCGCACCAGGTCCTGCACCAGCACCCCGCCCTCGATCTGGTAAGTCGACAGGTCCGAACCCTTCACCTGCACCAGCGCGTACACGAGGTCCAGATCGCCGTTGCGATTGTCCGAATATACGACCATCACCGTCGCGTGATCCTCCGAGAGGTCCGTGATGGCCACGGTGGGATCGCGCTGATCGGAGTTGTTGGTTCCCGCGGAAATCTCCAAGATGGCGCCGGGCACGGGCGCAAAGCGCCCCCCCCCGTCGCGCGCGATCAGTTGCAGATACACGTCCCACTCGCGGTTGGTCGAATCATACGCCGACCAGACCACCGCCCCCAGCGCGTAAGTCCCGCTGCCGGTCGTCAACCGCCGCACCGCCACGTCCGGTTGGCGCTGGTTGTCCGAACCCTTCGTGCCGCCCGGCACGCTGAAGTTGCGCGACAGGTTGTGGCGCACGTTCGGACTCGTCAGATCGGGAACCATCACGATATCGTCGTCCAGCCCCTCGCGGCTGGTGTAAACCAAAACGCCGCCGTCGATGGCGGGATCCGTCTGGTCTCCGACGACGGAAACGGTACTGGCCGCCCCGTCGCTGATGCGCGCGTAACTGATGTCGGCGCCGGTCGGACGGCCCGGCGCGGAAGTCACCCACACCACCCAATCGCCGTCCGTGTCCGGGTTGCGGATCAGCGGGCGCGTCCACATCGACGGTGACGGCGAACTTGCGCGTCCAGAACAAGCCCAGATCGCCGATCTCCGCGGCGAAGAGGTCGCGCGCCATCGGCTGCGACAGCCGTAGGCTGGGCAACTGCGAAATGCGCCCGCAGGTATGAATGCCCCGAACTTGTCCAGAATGTAATACCTGCTGCCCGACGGATCCACCCACAGGTCGGTCGCGATGTCGCTGCCGAACACCGGGCCGGGGAAACGGCGGGCGCTGCCCGCCACGTGCACCCCGCCGTAGCCGTCCAACACGTAGACGCCGTTGCCGTCAGGCGCCAGCCTGAGATCGCGCGCAATCTGCGCACCCAGGTTGAACGAGTAGCCCAGCGTGGTCTTGACCAGCCGATGGATGCGCCCCGTGCTCTCCAGCACGTAGGCGCCCTTGCCGTCGAGCGTCAGCTCGAGATCGCGCGCGGTTCCGCCGGAAAGGTACAGGCTGCCCAGGTTCGACGCACCCCCCACCGCATGCACCCCGCCGTTGCGGTCCAGCACGTAATAGCCGCCCGCCGGCGACTTTTCCAAGTCAACCGCCGCCGCGCCCGACAAATCCGGCCCCACCAGCGGCGGAGCCTCCCCGATGGCGTAAATCGCCCCGTCCTCATCCAGCACGTACAGCCCCGGATGCTCGCGGTCCGAACCTACCGCGCGCACCGCCCGCGGGGTCCCCGACACCAACCCCTCCAGGAGGCTCTTGCCGGCCGCAAACGTCTCCGGCAACGCCGGATCCAGCGCCTGTCCGTCGGATAACAGCACCTTCGGCCCCTCCACCGCCGGCACGCCCGCACTCACCACGTTCGGACTGTAAAAGCGATACCGCCCGCCCGCATTGGTGATGCGATCCTCGACCTCGTAGTGGAGAAAATAACTTCCCACCGGCACGTTGCGTTGGGTCGCGTCGCCGTTGCGATACAACGACCAGGCATAGGAGGCGCTCCCCAAGTCCACCCGCGCGATCAGCCGACCGTTGAAGCCGCTTTCATCGTCGTCGTAATAGAGAGCCAGCTTGGCGCCCGGATCGTTGGAAATCCCCGCCCACCGGATCGTGAACGACTCCAAGGCGTACTCCGGCCCTTGCGTCAGGCTGAATACCTGAGGGGCGTGGTCGGTAATGCGCAGCCGCCCGGCGCTGAAGTTACCGGTAAAATTCCCAAGATTGTCCGTAATCCGCCCGAAGATGTAATAGTCGCCCGGCGCCGGCCGGTTGGGGAACAGCTGCGCCCCGTCCGACACCTGCCAGCGATACGACTTGTTCAAGCGATCCTGCACGTCGACGATCTGCACGATCCGGTTCTGCGCCGGCAACACGATCGGCGTGGTCACCGCCACGTTGTTGTCGTAGCCGAAGTTGCTGGTCGAATAGAAGAGTTCCAGCGTCGCCCCGCGGCCCGCGGGAACGCGATCCGTCCAGGTCACGTCGTAATAGAGCAGGAGGTCCTGCAAGGCAGGCGTGCCGGGATTGACGATGCGCACCGTCGGTACGTCCTTGATCGTGATCGTCCCCGGACTGCGCGAAAACTTGGGCCGCTGCGGCCCCATGACGCCGTCGTCAATGGACCCCAGGAAGAAATAGGTCATCCCGCGCTCGATCACGCCCGACGCCAGCAGGGGATCCAGGTCCACGTCGTACACATCGCCGGCGCCGTCCGGATCCTCGGAAATTCCCGTCGCCAACAGGATGCCGTCGGTCGCCCCCGTCGCGCTCCCCGTGGCCGGCACGATGTACAGCGTGATCTGCGCGTTGTTCTCCGGATCCGCGTCCGTCCACCGCACCTGCACCACCCCGCCCGCGACCGAGTTCTCTCCCACCGGCGCCGTCAACGTGATGTCCGGCGGCACGTTCACCACTTCCACCAGCCCGCCCAGCGCCAGCACGACCGGATTGGCCCGATCGTCGATGGTACCCAGAACCCGGTACACGCCCGGCGTCACGCGCCGGATGTCCCAGACGTACTGGTCGTCAAGCCCGTCCAGGCTGCCGTTGATGGGTCCCGCCGTGTTGATCAACACCCGCGCCGACAGATCGTCCGCGGGCGCGTAGTACAGATTCACCAGCGGGAACGTGCTGGCGTCCCCGTCGTTGTCCAGCTCGGTATCGCTGTCCGTCCACGCCAGCGTGTAACTGGTCGAAATCTTGGTGGGAACCGTCTGGTTGGGGATGAACTTGGGCTGCTCGAACACCAGCGTCGGCGCCGCGTCGAACGGCTGCGTATTCACCAGCTGACTGGACCGCCCCGTTTGGGTGCTGACATCCCATCGGTCAAGCAGGGAAGCGCCCGGATTCAGCATGTGATATCGATAAAGCGGATAGTAGACGAGCGCCATGGATATGAATCCCGGCGCCGTCGAGGACTGGGAGGCCACCGGATTGGTCAGGCTCACGTAAAACGCATCGCCCTGGGCGATGGTGTTGCTGGTGCGCAGGACGACGAAAAAGTCCGCGCCGGCGTTCTCGCCCAGATCGTCGGGCGGAAGCGGCTCATAGGGATCGGGATCATTGGGATCGATGGGACTGACGTCCTTTCGCCCCTGGTAAAGGGGCGGATCCAGCCAGACCTGCACCGCTCCCGGCCGGCCTTGCAGCAATCCGAACGCCTCTTCGCCCGACAACAGCACCGGCGTGTCCGGCACGTTCACGTCGGGATCGTCGGGATCGTCGAAACCGCCGTTGGTGTCGCTGCCCGGTTCGTCCCGATAGATGGCCAGGCCGGACATCGACATCAACCGGCCGGTATTGGGCGAGGGGACCAGGAGATTCTGCAGCGGCGCCAGATCGCTGGGGGTGAAGAAACGCAAAGGGCGATTGGATTCCGGATCCTGCTCCTCGTGGAATACCAGCCAGAATCCCGCCAGCCGCTGCGGCGCCGGCTGCCCCATGGCCAGATCGTAAACAAAGCGCGGATCGAACATGTCGTTGCTGTCGTGCGTGTTGATGCCCAACACGGGAATCGAGCGGCTGTTGCGCGTGAGAATGTTGGAGAGACCCGCCGGCTCGATGATGCTGGGCGGCGCCGCCTTTACCGGCGTCGTCTGCACCTGCGCCCCCGGAAGGTTCCGCCCGTCCGAACAGAGAATGTCGCCCGGACGAATGTACGCGATAAAGGCGTCGTAGTTGTCCATCCGCGGGTTGGCCGTCACGGTGACGAAGAAGTCGTAACCGAAGTTGTCCAGGTCCGTGTCGTTGGGAGGAATGGGCAGCCCGTAGCGCGGCGTCAGGATCACGTAATGGCCGCCGCCCCGCACGACCGGATCGTTGGGATCGGGGTTCCAGTTGGAAGCGGACAAGTTGATCGGTACCAGCACGTCGCCCGGATCGAACGTCCCGTGCACGATGTTGCGAAACGGAGGGTCCTCGTCGGTCAAGCCGTCGCCGTCGTTGTCGATGAAGTCGATGTCGTCCTCGTTGATGCCCTCGTCGGTCAGGCCGTCGCCGTCGTTGTCGATGCCGTCTGCGATCGCCGGCGTGTTGACGTTGTTGTCGTTGTCCTCGCCGTCCCCATCGTCGTCCGCGTTGCCGCCCGGCGCCGGCCAGCGGTCCATGTACAGCGCCACGCCCGGCGGCGGAAGCCCGTCGCCCTGCTCCGCGGGCCGCAGCGGGTTCAGGTCCATCGGCTCGAACCGCGACCGTCCGAACGCTTGCGGCGCGTTCACGAAGTTCACCCGCACCTGGTCGATGGTCTCCATCGCCAGAAACCCCTCGCTGGCGGAAGCGTCGGTCACATTGATGCCGATGATCGGCTTCACCGACGTGCCGTCCGGCTCGACCAGTGGGAAGCCCTCCTTGGTGAACATGAGCGGAAACTCCCGCTCCGGGAAGGCGTCGGGCGGTCCCGTCACGTTGCTGCTGGAGTGCGCCAGGTCCGCCGCCAGGAATTGATAGATGGGCTCGGGCGGCGTGCGGAAGGCGTTCTCCAGAATCACCGCAACCAGAGCCCCGCCCAGCGGCGAGGAGGGATGGTCCAGGATGCCCCGGCCCTCCATGTCCTCGAGCACCATGCGCGCGATCTGCCGCCGGCTGATCTGCTGGAACGGCAGACGCCCTGCCGGATACCCGTCCGGCGACTGCGGAACCGGCTCCTGGCTGTAATCCACGTAGAAGTCCGGCGACAGGGCGTTGTTGAACGAGTCGATCGGTCCCACGCTGTAGTTGAACTGCGCCCACTTGGCGGTCAAGCCCACGTCCCCGCCGGTGACTCGAATCATCCAGTCGTCGCCGTACCGCGCCCCGTAGTTGCCGAACAGGTCTTGCGTGCTCTCGCTCGCGTTGTCGTCGCTGTCCAGCCACAGAGTGACGAAATAATCCCACGCGAAGTCGTCCACCGCCGGCAGCGTCAGGAGCTCCTGAACACCCTGCATGGAGACCACGATATACTGGGGATTGAACGGATCCGGCGCGGCGCCGACCTCCATGCGCGCGTCCGCGGCGTCCAACTGGCCGATCAGCCCCGCCGTCTTGTTATCCTGAAACACCTGGATTGCCGGCACGCTGCCGTCGAAGTTCAGGAACACCGGCGCATCCGAGCGCGAATCATGCACGTCTTCGTTAAAGCCCTCGTCCGTGAAGCCGTCTCCGTCGTCGTCCAACCCGTTGGCGATGGGCGGCGTGGACGGATCGTTATCGTTGTCCTCCCCGTCCCCGTCGTTGTCCAGGGGATAGACGAAGCCCAGTTGGAAATAGCTCTCTCCGTTGCGCAGCGACGGAAATCCCCGCCCGCCGCCGCGATACTCGGACAGGAAGACCCCGTCCCCGTCCCCGATGCCCTGGTCGAACACACCGTTCATGTTGAAGTCGATATAATACTCGTCCGCGCCCTCGTCATAGACGCCCACCCGGTTGTCCCCGAACACCGTGAAGCCGTCCACGAAGTAGTCCAAGACCTCCTCGTCGATGGCCGGGATCAGCGGACACCAGGTCACGTCCTCGTCGATCAACCCGTCCCCGTCGTTGTCCATCCCGTCCCGCGGGTCCTCATCATAGAGATTGTCGTAATCGTTGTCGAAGCCGACGATCTGGTACGGATAGAGTACCGGCAAATCCCCCATCATCGTCACGGCGATCAGCCGGTTGTTGGGACCGGTCGCCCAGCGGACAAAACCGGGATAGTCCGGATGCTCGCCGCGCTCGATGGGGATGATGAAGGTGCGGCTGACATAATCAACGATCGACTCGCCCGTCAGCGCCTTGTCGGAGTAGAAGTGGTCGCTGCCGTCCGGATTGTAAAAAATGTTCGCCTGGTAGCGCAGGATGGCTACGTTCGGACCGGTCCCCTCCGCGGCCTCGTCGGTCAACCCGGTCAGGTCGTCGTCAATGCCGTTTTCGAAGAGGAACGGCACCTCCCGAATGCCCAGTCCATCCAGGGTGCGAAAATCCTTGTCGTCGTTGCGCCCCGCCAATTGCACCGGATCCAGGCCGATGGCCTCCTCCAGCTCGTCGATGCCCTCGTCGATCAGCCCGTCCCCATCGTTGTCGATGCCGTCCTTGATCGGCAGCGGACCGAAGGGAGTAGGCGCCAACTCCGCCTGATAGTTGCCCTCCTCATCCAACGGGGAGTCATCGATGCCGTTAAAACCGCGCATGGTCAGCCGGAACGTCTCGTCGACGCCCTCCATCGGATCGTCGATGCCCTCGTCGGTCAGCCCGTCGCCGTCGTTGTCGATGCCATCGGCCCAGTTCGGCGTGGCCGGATTGCCGTCGTTGTCCTCCCCGTCCAGGTTGTCGTCCAACCCGTTGTGCTGCAGCATCCAGGCGTCGCCGTCGTTGTCGATGCCGTCCCCCAGGATTTCCCGATATTCTCCCACCCGCGTGAACAAGAGGCCGAAACCCCCGAACAGCACCGGATTCCCGACCACCTGGTTGGCCGCCAGGTCCAGAGCCAGGATCTGCAGTACCGTCTCCTGGCTGTGCAGAATGGGTGTTTGGTGCGGGCCGATGATAATGCGTTGATGGCGATGGGCGCTGTCGCTCAGTGGAATCGTAAACGGAGGGTAGTAACCGGGACCGCTGTCGGGCAGAAGATTCCCCGGCTGGCCGGTCGCTGCGTTGAAGAACCGCGGAATCCCGCTGGTGTTCATGGTTTCGCCCGGATAGAAAGTGTCCCCGAGGTTGGACACGACGCTGAAGTGCCCGCCCTGGTTGGTCAGAACGGCCGCCGCCGTCTCCAACTGCGCGGGCGTGAACCGCAGCGGGAAAATGAACGGCCCGCCGTTCGCCCCGCTGGCGTCATCCACCGGATTCAGCGACGGCAGCACGTCGATGTTGGTCAGCCGCACTTGCACCTGCGCATTGTCCGGCATGAGCTCGGTCAGCGCCAGGAGCACGAAGTAACGCCGCGGCTGGTTGAAATTCTCCTCCGCCGTGGGAATCACGTCCATGGGGAAGAAGACTCCGCCCATCGGGATGGGCGGATCAAAAAACTCGTCGATGGGGTCCAAGAGCGAAGCGTGATTGACCCATGCCGGGTACACGCCGAACCCGTACGTCCCCGGCTCGTTGGGATCGTTGGGACCGTTGCGGAATTCGGGATGGCCGACGTTGGGATCCGTCGCCCAGATCACGATGCGGCTGCCCGCCATCTGCACGTCGATGGAGCCCATGGGCTGAAACATCCAGCCCACCTGATCCTGCCGACTCTCGATGGGTACCAGCTCGCCGGTTTCCTCGTCGCGCACGGTGAAATGAAGGAAATGGCGCTCGATAATGGTGTCCTGGCTGTCGAACTCGCCCTGCACTCCGGCGATGGGATTGTCGACCGCCAGAGCGAAGGCGGAAAAGGCGCCGAAGGGAATATGCGGCGTGCCCGACGGATTGGGCGGCGGCCCGGGAAACTCGCGGATATTGAGCCCCAACCCGAGCAGCAACGGGTCGGACCAGTCGTCCTGGCGGTTGGATTCCAGCGTGAAACTGAAGAGGGGGAAGAAGGGAGCGCCGGGCAATTCGTGCGCCTGGCCGGCGATGTCGGTGTGGATCGTGGCCCCGCCCAAGTCAGGCAGCTGGTTGGGATCCAGCGGCTGCGCGCCCACCGGCCCCAGCGCCCACGCCATCCCGACGAGGATGACCAGGCCGCGCAACCTCCCGCGCATTCCACCCCAAGTCTCTCGGAATCGCTTCAACGCACTTCTCCTTTCGGACGCCGACACGCTGAAATGGACAGGCACTCCCCCCGCTCTCGCCGCGCCCTTGGGCCGGAGGAGGCGTGTCCGACGGATTGGTCCAGACCTACAAACCATCCCAGCGGGATCACGAGCACTCGCTAACGTCTGGGATTTGAAGAACTTGCTGCCGCTCTCGCCGCCCCACCCACACACTCATATAATGAACTTCAGGAAATATATCAACCGCCTTACCCAGCGTCAATCCTTTTTTGGATCGAAAAATGCACACAAGTGCCGTTAAAAACTCAACTTCCCACTTACTCAGTCAAAACCCGCCGGGGCGGCCGCGCGCCCGTCGCAGGTCGCGTCTCGGCCCCCCCGGGAACCAACCGCTCCCGCGCATCCGGCAACGACCCGGCTCCCCGGATGTTCACAAACTCCAAGTTCGCCAACTCGCCGTCTTGTAGCCGCGCGCGTACCGGATTGGCGTATCCTGAAGTCGTCGTCTTGCCCGTGTTTGCGTCCTTCCAATCCCAACGGCAACCTTGCAGCGACTTCGACGTAATTTCGACCGTCCCTGCCGCAACGTCGTACACGCCTCGATCCCCTGACACGACATATTCACTATTGCCTATTGTGACACTTCCATCAAAACGCACTTCGTCCAGACTGAAGTAATACTTCACCGCGTCCGCCCGCAGAAACGCCGTGCCGCTGGTGATGTGCACCGATCCCTTGCACCAACCCTCGTTCGTCGTCTGGTCAAACCCATACTCCATCCCGCGGATCTGCATCACACTGTCGCCCTTGCGATAGTCGTACTCGACGAGTTTGCCATCCTTGCGCGTGACCGTCGCGCGGCTGCCGCCGCCCAGCGGTTTCTCGATGGAGAGGACGTTGTCGCTGCCCCGCAATCCGGACAACCACTGGAAGAAGTCGGCCAGGGCGTAAACGCGCTTCTCCGGCGTCGCCGGTTTGGTCGCGCCCGCGGTCGGAGCGGCCGGCGCGACCCACACCAACACGAGGCTCGCGCCCAGAACGAATAGGACGATGCGGCTCGTCTGTATCACGGTATGCGCGACGCCTCCAAGTCCCCCAAGAGTTCCTGCCCTTCCTCCAGGCCGGTCGTCAGGACATCCTGCTTTATATCGTATAGGAACCAGCTGAGTCGATGCATTTCGTCGCCGGAGGCGAAACGAATCATGGCCGGCATTTCGGAGCGCAGGATGCCGCGATCGGGAGCCAGTTGCATCTCCTCGCCGCGCACCGCCAGTCCCCGCGACGAGTCGATTTCCACCGAACCGGACAGCACGATGCTGGTGAGCAGCCACCCGCCGCCGGTCGCCGCCAACACGTCGCCCTGGCCGCGTCGCGCCGCGACCGCCATCGGCGCCTCGCTTCCCTTCTCCACCATGCGCACATCCAGGAGAAGAAAATCATCCCCCTGCCAATCCATGCGCGCCGCCGACAGCGTCCAACTGGACCCGTCGGAAACGTCCCGTTGCACGACCAGTTCGGTCGCCGTGAAGGCCGGCCCGGACTCGGTGGCGGCGACCTGGCGAGGATCGAAGGCGTCCAGCCGCGCCGCCTCGGGCACGGGATAGTCCAGAATCCACGCCGCCAAGGCGACCCAGGCGAGGACCACGAGGGCCGCCGCCAAGGCCAGCGTCGTCACCCGCAGCGAGGGCCGCCTCACCGCCCGCCCTCCCCGCTCGTCTTGAAACGTTGATAGCGCCGTCGGCCCGCGCGGTCCTTCCAGCGGCGATGCATCCAGACCCACTGCTCGGGATGCTCGCGTATCACGGCCTCGATGCGTTTCGTGATCTCCTCCACGCCCCATCGGATGCGCGCCTCGGCCTCGCCGGCGGGGAAGTCCAGCGGCGGCTGAATTTCCACCGCGAAGCGGCGATAACCCTGGCGCCGGAGAAACACCGGCACGACGGCGCTCCCCGTGGCCACGGCCAACTCCATCGCGCCCGTGGGCGTATGCGCCGGCCGGCCGAAGAACGGCACGGCGATCCCCGCCGCGCGCGTATTCTGATCCACCAGAATGCCCAAAGAGGCGCCGTTGCGCAAGGCCCGGACCAGCTTGAGCGTGTCGGTTCCGCGCGTGTAGAACACCTGCGCACCCGCCGCCTCGCGCAATCCCCGCACGAAGCGGTCCAGTCGCGGATCGGCCAGCTCGCGCGCAACCGCCAGAATGGCGAAACCCTCGCGCGCCGCCAGCGGCGTCAGGAGCTCCCAGGGACCGAAGTGCGCGCCCACAAAGACGACCGAGCGCCCCGCCTCTTTCAATTCGCGCAGCGTTTCCAGTCCGGCAAGTTCCACCCGGCAACGGCGGCCGCGGACCAATTCCTCTGCGTGCAGCGCCTCCCCCAGGGCGCGCGCCAGATGGATAAAGACGCCCCGCCCGATGCGCCGCCGCTCCCCCGGACTCTTCTCGTCCCCGAACGCCAGCGCCAGATTCTCGTGAGCGCGCCGGCGTTGCCTCCAAAGGAGCAGCCACGCCAGCGTTCCCACGACCGGCGCCAGGGCATAGAGGAACCGCAGCGGCAGCCGCCGCATCACGCCCAGCGCCGCCACCACCAGACCATAGACCATCCAACGCCGCAATCGCTTCACTTTGCTATCACGCCGTAGTTGCGCAGCGCGCTGCGCCGCGTAGGGTGGGTTCCACCCACCAACACCGGGCGGTGGGTAAAACCCACCCTACCGCCGCTGCCAACTTCCATCAAGATTACGAGCAAGATTACGAACACGAGCAAGATTACGATTAAGATTACGATTACGAGCGTATTTCGCCTACGCGAAATACCGCTGGGTGAGCTCCTCCCAGCGCGACTGGGCCTTGAGGATGAACTCGATGGCCTCGCGCACGGCGCCATGCCCGCCCATGTGTTCGGTCACGAGCAGCGCGTGCTCGCGGACCTCGGCCACGGCTCCGCTGGGAGCGATGGGCAATCCACCCTTGCGCATCACGGAATATCCACCAGGTCGTCGCCCATGTAGGCCACGTGCATGGGGAGAGATAAAGGGTAGTCAGGTCCTCCAGCGCCTCCAGTTTGACCAGGCTCTTCTGATAGACGAGCGAGACGCCCAATTCCGCGGCGCGCCGCTCGACTACCAGCGACTGGCGGCCGGAAATCCAGGCCATTTCCAGCCCCGCCCGCAGCCATAGCTTGATGCCGTGGCCGTCGCGCACGTCGAAAACCTTCCACTCCTCGCCCGAGGAGGAGAGGATGATGCGCCCGTCGGTGAGGACGCCGTCCACGTCCAGGGCGAAAAGACGAACCTGTCGGGCGCTCTCCAGCGCCAGATTGCGCTTGGGACTCATGATGCTGGGGAGATTAGAACAGTTATTCAGAAGAGTGTCAACGGGGGGAGGCCGCCAAGAGAAGAGGCACGCCGGGGAGAAGCTTGATCAACTGGGTGGCCCGGGCATCCCTGCCCGGCCTGACGGCGCCTACCCATCGTCAATCCTACTTCGAGCGGCAGGAGAACGCAGCTGACAGTGCGCCCCAAATGGGATCAAGCTGTCATTTCGACCCAACCATTCTGTCATTTCGACCGAAGGGAGAAATCTCCCCCGCGCTTACCGCGGCTCGAGTGCGAGGCAGAAGATTTCTCCCTTCGGGCGAAATGACAGATGCATACGCACAAGTGCGACGAATCGAAACTGCCGTCCCCGGCCCGCCGCCCGCTCCAGCGCCTCCTGCACCCACTTGTTCAGGCTCTTGTCCGCCCGGCGGGCCTCGGTGGAAACGCGGCGGTGCAATTCCGGCGGAATGCGCAGTGCGATCTTGCCGGAAAAGGGCTGGTCCGGACTCCCGCCGCGTTGTTTGCAGAACGCCAGGTAATCCTCGATCGACTTGCGGCTTCGCCGCTGCTCAGGGCCTTCGGTTTCTGTTCATGCAACCGCTCAGGGCTTTCGGTGCTGGTTATTGTTACCGCTGAGCTGCCTCGAAAACCCACCCCGGCAGGTCTGAACAAGACGCCGACCCTGCCATTCCCCCTTGGCAACCCGGCGCGTTTCGGGTACTTAGGGATAGCCGGGCGGCCGCGCGGCCGCCCCGGACTTGCGCGTCCTGGAGGCATCCACCATGATCCTGCGAACCGTTGCGGCGCTGCTCCTCTCCTCGCTCCTCCTTCCCGCAGAAGCCGCGCGCGCTCAACCCGAGCCTCTCCTGCTCGCCAACCAACCGGCTTTTTCGCCCGACGGGGCGTGGATCGCCTTCACTTACGGCGGCGACCTCTGGAAAGTGCCCTCCCGCGGCGGACGCGCCCTCCGCCTCACCGCCCATCCCGACCGCGAGACCAAACCCGTCTTCACTCCCGACGGGAAGTGGATCGTCTTCGCCTCCGACCGCCAGGGCCTCTACGACCTCTATGTCATGCCCGCCGATGGCGGCAGCCCCCGCCGCCTCACCTGGCACGGCTCCGCCACCGAGTATCCGCACGATGTCAGCCCCGACGGCAGCTACGTTTTCTTCCACTCCAACCGCGACGGCTACCGCGATCTCTACCGCGTGCCCTTTTCCGGCGGCACGCCGGTGCGAATCTCCGGCGAATACATGACCATGGAATACTATCCCGTGGTCAGCCCGGACGGAAAAACCCTGGCCTTCTGCCGCCGCAGCATCCCCGGCGGCATGGTGCGCGGCGGCTACCACGGCACGCAGAACGCCGACATCTGGCTCGCCGACAATACCGTCCCCCTCTCCAACTTCCGCCAGGTGACGACCTACGACGGCCACGACATGTTCCCCGTGTTCGCCCGCGACGGGGACGGCCTCTACTTCATCTCCGAGCGCGACGACGTGCAGAACGTCTACTACGTCGAGACCTCCCGAAATCAGGAGCAAGCGGCGGCCAGGCGCGAAAAGATTCGGCAGGTGACGGAGTTCACCGACGGCTCGATCCTGCATCTGGCGATCTCGCGCGACGGTCGGACCCTGGCCTTCGTGCGCGACTACGCTCTCTGGACCGCCTCGGCCCGCACCGGCCGGGCGCAGCCCCTGCGAATCGAACTCGCCTCCGACACTCGCGAGAACCCTCTCTTCCCCCAGACTTGGAGCGGCAACGCTTCCGAATACAGCGTCTCCTCCGACCAGAAAAAAGTCGCCTATATCGTCGGCCACGACGTTTGGATCACCTCGGCGGACGAAAGTACCGCCAGCCGCCAGGTGACGCGCACCCCCGAGCGCGAAACCGCCCCGCTCTGGTTCCCCGACAGCCGCCGCCTGCTTTTCATCTCCATGCGCGACGGCAACCGCGAAATCTACGCCTACGACGCGGTCCTCCAGTCCACGACCCGCCTCACCGACACGCCCGAGGACGAGAGCAGCCTGCTCTGGTCGCCGGACGGCAGGACGCTGGCCTACCTGTCGGGCGAACGCAGGCTCA
This sequence comes from bacterium, assembly GCA_015075175.1. Taxonomy (GTDB): domain Bacteria; phylum Hinthialibacterota; class Hinthialibacteria; order H5-UNCL2; family H5-UNCL2; genus H5-UNCL2. The sequence goes on along the minus strand of JABTUV010000001.1, from coordinate 561,214 downwards.
TGCACTATGATCCGGCTACCGGCGCGCACACGCTGTTCGCCGAGGTCTATTATCCCCAGGCCGGCCTCTATCAACGCGACGCCTTCTGCTGGTCGCCGGACGGATGCTGGATGGCCTACGTGACCAACGGCCCGCAGTACACGGAAGCGCTGTCCGTGCGCGAAGTAACGGGCGCCGAGCCGCGAGCCGTCACGCGCTACATGCGCGACTGCGAGGCGCCCGCCTGGTCGCCGGATGGGAAAAAACTCGCCTTCATCGGGACCGAAGGCGGCCAGCGCGACCTTTTCGTCGTCGATCTCGTAAGACCCCCCGAGGAAAAATTCGCCGTGGACGAGTTCGACAGGTTGTTTGTCGCCGCGCCGCCCCGGGCCGCCTCGCCCGCGGCTTCCGCCTCCCCCGAAGTCTCCGGCAAGATCAAAAAGGCCACGCCCGAAAAAAAACCGCCGGTCGAGATCAACTTCGACGGCATCCAGGAACGCCTGCGCAAGTTGACCGGCGGCGAAGCCGGCGAGTGGACTCCCCGCTGGAGCACGGACAGCGACGAGATTTACTTCTTGTCCGGGATGAGCGGCGCCACCCAACTGTGGTCCACGCCGGTCGATCCCGCCGGCGAAAAGAAACGCGCCATGATTACCAGCACGAGCGGCGGTAAGAGCAATCTCACGCTCGCCCCCGACGGCAAGACCGCCTGGTTCCTGGAGGGAGGGCTGGCGCGCAAGGTGAATCTCTCCAACAAGAGCGTGACCGCGGCGGCCTTTCGCGGCGAAACCCTCGTGGATCGCCAGGCGCTGCGCCGCGCCGCCCTGCATGAAGCCTGGTGGGTCATGGACCGCTATTTCTACGATCGCGAGCATCACGGCGTGGACTGGGCCGCCGCGCTGGACGAGGCCCGTCGCGTCCTGCCCGCCGTCGCCTCCGACGAGGACCTCGCCTGGGTCCTGGGCAACCTGATCGGCGCCATGCAGTCCAGCCATACCGGCGTCTCCACGCGCCAACCCTGGAGCGAAAGCCGCCGCCCGCACAAGTATCTCGGATTCCGCCTCGATCCGGTCCAGTTGAGCCAGGGGCGGTTCGTGGTCTCGGAGGTGTTGCGCGACGGTCCGGCCGACCAGCCCCAGGCCCGGTTGGCGCCGGGCGAAGAAGTGCTGGCGGTCAACGGCGCCCCGCTGGCCGCCTCCGACTGCCTGGACGAAATCCTCGCCCACGCGTTGGGAGACAAGGTCGCCCTCACGCTGGCCCCGCCCACCGCCTCCGGCACGCGCGAAGTGGGCCTGCGTCCGCTCACCTCACGCCGAGCGTATTTCGATCTCCTGTATGAGAACTGGGTTCACCACAACCGCGATTACGTGAAAGAGAGGAGCGAGGGACGACTCGGATACCTGCACGTGCGCGCCATGGACAACGACGCGCTCGAGCGCTTCAAACGCGAACTGCCCGGCGAGGCCGCCGGCAAGGACGGCCTCCTCCTGGACGTGCGCGGCAATCCCGGTGGACACATCGCCGTCCACATCCTGGAGATTCTCATCAAGCGCCCCTTCATTTATCGCGAAGTCGGAGAGTTGGGAAAGATTTCTGAAAACCTGCTTCGCAGCCTGGCACTGGAGAAGCCCACCGTGCTGCTCATCAACGAGCGCAGCGGCAGCAACAGCGAAATCCTGGCGGAGGGCTTTCGCCGGCTGGGATTGGGGAGAATCGTGGGCATCGCCACGCCGGGCGACGTGATCGGGACCGGCAGCTTCGAGTTGGTCAACGGCTTCCAGTTGCGTCGTCCCTACATCGGCGCCTACACGCTGGAGGGCAAGAACCTGGAGGGCAAGGGCCGGCTGCCGGACATCTGGATCGACGAGACGCCCGAGGACGATCTGGCCGGCCGCCGGCCGCAACTGGACGCGGCCATAGAGACGCTGCTTGGCCGAATCCAAAGCGCCGCCGTCAAGTGAGAATTCAGTTGGCGAGCGCTTTGCCGGCAGGTATCATGGAAAAATAGGGTCAGCGCCGATTTATGCACGAAATCCTGGCGATAGGCGCGAGACTCGCCGCATAAATAGGCGCTGACCCTATTTTTTCCTGCAAGGAGCTGCGTCATGCCGTTGGATTCCGAGCTTCTGGAAATCCTGCGTTGCCCTGAAACCAAGGAGACCGTTGCGCTCATCAGCGACGACGGAGTCAAACGCATCAACGCCGCCATCGCCGCCGGCAAGGTCAAGCGCCGCAACGGGCAGGCGGAGGACCGCCCCATCGACGGCGGCCTCCTGCGCGAGGACGGCCGCTTCCTCTACCCCATCCGCGACGACATCCCCATCATGCTCATCGACGAAGCCATCGACATGCGGACGGTGTGAGGAGGCGGAAAATTGGGGTCAGCGCCCAATTATGCCGGACCGCTGGCAGATGGCGGTCAGTATGCACCCGCATAATTGGGCGCTGACCCCAATTTTCCCGCCGCGCACTCGACCCGCGATGACGGCGGGGAAGATTTCTCCCTGCGGTCGAAATGACAAGGAGGTTTCGGTCGCAAGGCATGCGCAACTCCAGCGGAACCGCGGCGACCGGCTGCAGCAGTGCCTGTGGTTGGCAGCCGCAGGTTCTTACGCCTGAACCCCAAAGTCCACCCAACTTGACACCCCCGCGTGCGCGGTGTAGCGTGCCTTCGGTCGCTTGACGCTCCGACGCCGCAAAACGACTACAGCTCGCGCCATCAAACCGAAAGTTCACGATCGTGCCCGCTCTCATCGACTTCCTCTCCAACCACGCAATCTTCACCCTCTTTGTCATCCTCAGCCTGGGCGTCCTGGTCGGTGAACTGGGCATTCGCGGAGTCTCCTTGGGCACCAGCGGCGTCTTCTTCGTCGCGCTCCTCTTCGGCCATTACGGCGTCACCGTATCGCCCGAAATAGAGACGCTGGGCGTGGTGCTGTTCGTGTACTCCATCGGGTTGTCGGCCGGACCGCGTTTCTTCAAGACCTTCCAGAAACGCGCGCTCATGTTCGCCTGGCTGGCCGTGGCGACGATTACGGCGGGGTTCGCGGCTGCCGCCGTGGTGGAGGCTGCCTTCCACTTCGGCCCGGCGCTCTCCACCGGCGTCTTCACCGGCGCCCTGACCTCCACCCCCGGCCTGGCCGCCGCCCAGGAAAGCCTCTCCGATCCCCACGTGGCGGTCGGCTACGGCATCGCCTATCCCTTCGGCGTGGTGGGTGTGGTGCTGTTCGTGCAGGTTCTGCCGAGACTGCTGCGCGTCAACCTTCGCCACGAGGAGCAGCGCGGCCCGGCCCATCTACGCCTGCCCTCGCTCGCCAACGCCTGGTTTGAAATCAGGAACCCCCAGGTCGCGGGCAAGACCGTGGATCAGTTCACCTCCATGCACCTTCTGGACTTCACCCTCTCGCGCATCAGCCGGGGCGCGTCCGTCACCCCTGCCCGCAGCGACGAGATGCTCCACGTGGGCGACCACGTGCGCGTGGTGGGAACCCCCGAAAATCTGGACAAGCTGGAGTTGCTCCTGGGCCCGCGCGTCCCCGACATGCAGGAACCCCCCTCCAACGTCGCCTCCCGCACCCTCGTCGTCACCGAAAAATCGGTCGCGGGCAAGCGTCTGGATGAATTGCAGATCCGCGAACGCTTCGGCGTGGTCGTCACGCGCCTCTGGCGCGATGACATCGAACTCGTCCCCAAGGCCGACAGCACACTGGAAATCGGCGACACCATCCGCATCGTGGGCGACGCCGCCGACTGCGACCGCCTGGCCCCGCTGCTCGGCCAGTCCGACCAAAAACAGCACGAGACCGCTTTTCTGCCGATCCTACTGGGTTTGATGCTGGGCGCGTTTCTGGGGTTGGTTCCGTTTCAGTTGGGCGGGGTCAATGTCAAGCTGGGAATGGCCGGCGGTCCGCTTCTTGTAGGCCTCCTGCTCGGTCATTTCGGGCGCATCGGGAAAATGCGCGCCCGCATGCCCTTGGCGGCCAAGTACTTCATCCGCGAGATGGGCCTGATTCTGTTCCTGGCGGGATCGGGGACCGCGGCGGGTTCGCAGTTCGTCGCCGTCTTTCGCGAATACGGTCCGCCGCTGCTTTTGGCCGGGGCGACGGTGACGATCCTCCCCATGCTGGTCGCGGTCGTCCTGGCGCGGCGCTGTTTCCGCCTGGACATGCTCTCCACCCTGGGCGCCGTCTGCGGCGGTATGACCTGCACCCCAGGGCTGGGCGCCCTCCGCAACCTCACCGATTCCGAAACGCCCGCCATCACCTACGCCACTGTTTATCCCGTGGCCCTCATCTTCGTCACCGTCGCCGCGCAACTGCTGACCATGCTCCTTCCCCTGCTCTCCCCGTAGCGTGCGCACCGCGCACCGCCCCGCGGGACAGCCACGGATTTCCCAGAATGCCTTTGCCTTGCGGCATGCAAGCCGATCCTCGCTGGAAATCCGTGACTTTCCCGTCTGCCCTACGTCCCCGTACTGCCGAAGCCGCCCTGGCCGCGTTGCGTGTCGGGAAGCTCCTCCACCACATGGAGCTCGGCCTGGATGACGGGCGCGATGACGAGTTGCGCGATGCGGTCGCCGCGCCGAAAGGTATAAGGCTCCCGGCCCAGGTTTTGCACGATCACCTGCACTTCGCCGCGATAATCCGCGTCGATCGTGCCGGGGCTGTTGGGCAGCGTGATGCCGTGCCGGGCCGCCAGTCCGCTGCGCGGACGCACCTGGCCCTCATAGCCGGCGGGAATCGCCAGTCTCAATCCCGTTGGGAGCCTGCCGATCTCACCCGGCTGCAACGTGAGGGGGGAACTCAGATTGGCGCACAGGTCCATGCCCGCCGCATGGAGCGTGGCATAATGAGGCAGAGGGAGGTCCGCCGCGGAAGCATCGCGGAGGACCCGGATGACCACTCGTGATTCCTTCATAAAGCGTCGTTGCGCAGCGGCTGCGCCGGGCACGACGGGTTGTACATGCGCGGCATCGCGCCCAGCGGCGCAGCACGCTGCGCAACTACGACGTTGCCGGCGTTTACCGGCTGAAGCCGCGGCCCCGGCCGCCGCCGTGGCCGCCGCGTCCGCCGCGTCCTCCGCGGTCCCCGTGCCCGCGATCCCCGCGCCCGCCGCGATCTCCGTAATCGCGCCGCTCCCCGCCGTGATGCGGCTGGCCCACGCCCGCCGGCGGAACCGCGTTCTCGTCCAGTATCCCCATCTCGCGTTCCGCCTCCACCTTGAGAGGTTCACGCGCCCCAGGCTGTCGATCTCGACGCACTTGACCCAGATCTGGTCGCCTTCCCGCACCACGTCCTCGACGCGGCTCACGCGATACGGCGCCAACTGGCTGATGTGCACCATCCCCTCCACCCGCGGCATGATCTCCACGAACGCCCTGAGGTTTCATCAGCCGCACCACTTTGCCCTTGTAGATTTTCCCCACCTCGGCCTCGGCGATGATGGACTCGACGAACTCCTTGGCGCGCCGCGCCGCTTCCGCGTCCACTGTCGAGATCACGCAGCGGCTGTCGTCGTCGATGTCGATCTTGGCGCCGGTCTCCTCGATGATCTTGCGGATCATCTTGCCGCCGGGGCCGATCACCTCGCCGATCTTGGCCTGCGGCAGCTCGATGATGATGATTCTGGGCGCGTGCTCCTTCAGGCTGCCGCGCGGCTCCGCGATCACCGCCGCCATCTGGTCCAGAATCCTCATGCGCGCGGCCTGCGCGCGCGTGAGCGCCTCCCGCACGATGTGCGTGCCCAGCCCGGCGACCTTGATATCCAACTGGATCGCCGTCACGCCCTCGCGCGTGCCCGCCACCTTGAAGTCCATGTCGCCCAGATGGTATTCGGCGCCCAAAATGTCCGTCAACAGCCGATACTCGCCTCCCTCCATCACCAGCCCGATGGAGACGCCCGCCACCGCGGCGGATACCGGCACCCCCGCGTCCATCAAGGCCAGGCTACCCCCGCAGGTCGAGGCCATACTGGAGGAACCGTTCGACTCGGTGATGTCCGACGTGATCCGGATCGTATAGGGAAAATCTTCATAGCTCGGCAGCACCGGAAGAAGCGCGCGCTCCGCCAACGCGCCGTGCCCGATTTCCCGCCGCCCCGGTCCCCGGATGGGACGGCACTCGCCCACTGAAAACGGCGGGAACGTGTAGTGCAGCATGAACTTCTTGCGCGTCTCCTCGATCATGCTGTCCACCACCTGCTCGTCGGAGACCGTTCCCAGGGTGAGTCCCACCAGCGCCTGCGTCTGACCCCGGGTGAAAAGCGCGGAGCCGTGGCAGCGGGGCAACAGCCCCACCTCGATCTCGATCGGACGGATCTCGTCCAGCCCGCGCCCGTCGATGCGCACACCGTCGGCCATGATGCGCTCGCGCATGGCCCGCGCCTCCATCGCGTAGAGAATCTCCCGGATCATCGGCCCGTGATCCGGCAACTCCACCTCTTCGTCGTTCTCCAGGCTGGGGGCGAACTCAGTGTTGATCTGTTCCTCGATCTCCTTCATGCGCAGCTCGCGCTCGGTCTTTTCGGCGATGCGCATCGCCTCCTGGATGCGCGCGTAGTGGCCCGACTCGATGGAGGAGTACATGGCGCGGTCGATCTCGATCTCGGCGAACTCGCGCTTGGGCTTGCCAGCCTCCGCCGCCAGCTCCGCGATCAGCTCCAGGATCTTTCCCACCTCGCGCTGGCCCGCCTCCAGCGCGGCGACGATATGCTCCTCCGACTCCTCCGCGGCGGTTACTTCCAACAGGCTGATGTCGCCGTTGGGCAGACACGCGACCAACAGCTCCAGCGTGGCGATCTTGCGCTGCTCGTAGGTCGGATTGACGATCAACTCGCCGTTCACGCGCCCCACTCGCACCACCCCCAGCGGCCCCTTGAACGGAATGTCCGAGACGGCCAGCGCCGCAAACGCCCCGTTCATCGCCAGAATGTCTGGATCGTTCTCCGGGTCCGCCGAGAACACCGTGGCCATCACCTGAACTTCATCCTTGAATCCCTTGGGAAAGAGCGGCCGGATGGGACGGTCGATCAGGCGGCAGGTCAGAATCTCCTTTTCGGTAGGTCGGCCCTCGCGTTTGAAGAAGCCGCCGGGATAACGCCCCGCCGCACTCATGCGCTCCCGATAATCGACGGTCAGGGGAAAGAAGTCGATGCCGGGCCGGGCCCCGGCCATGGTCGCCGCTACCAGCACCATGCTGTCCCCGTAACGCACCATCACCGCCCCGTTGGCCTGCCGCGCGAGACGACCCGTCTCCATGCTCAGTGTTCGACCGGCGATCTCCACACTCTTGCTGATTCCGTTCATGCCCTACGCTCCAAATGGTTCAGGGGGAGAGCCGGATGGCGGTCGGCCGGCGCAGAAGAAGGTTCCGAACCCTCAAGCGCCGTCCTCCTCCGGGTGGCGCAGGCATGCCTGCCTGCGACTACCCCTTGGCGCCTTGAGAGGTCTGAAGCTTCGCCCGCGCTTGGATCGGCCGCGTTCCGCCTCCGCCTGGAATGATTTCGGCGCACCCTGGGGCGCTCCGATAATGCTCCTATTTTCTCCAAAACTAACGCCGCAGCCCCAGCTTTTCCACGATCTGCCGGTAGCGGTCCACGTCGTAACGCTTCAGATAATTCAAAAGGCTGCGGCGATGTCCCACCAGTTTCAGGAGGCCGCGCCGCGAATGATGGTCCTTGGCGTGGGTCTTGAAATGCTCGGTCAACGCGCTGATGCGCTCCGAAAGAATGGCGATCTGCACCTCCGGCGATCCCGTGTCCGCCTCGTGTGTGCGGTACCCGGCGATCACTTCGGTCTTGCGTTGCTTACTGATCGACAAAGCGCTTCTCCTTTGCGTGCTTGGAAGACTGCTGCTCTGTAGGGTGCGCACCGCGCACCTGTCTTCCACCATCGATGAACCGGCGCGCCGTGCGCACCCTACCGTCTCCAATATCCTATACCAGTTTCGCCGCGGGATGTCAAACGCCACGCCCCCTCACCCCAACCCTCTCCCCATGGGAGAGGGGGCCGCCCCCGCTAACTCAACCCCCTCCCCGTAGGAGAGGGGGAGAAGTCACTCCTCCAGGAGCACGCGCAGCGGCTGCACCACGTGCAGGTTGCCGCCGAGCCGGTCCAGGTTGGCGGACGATATGAGACTCTTGCCGACCGCGACAAGGTGCCCACCGGCGTCCAAAATGCGCACGCGCGCACCCATGCCGAACTCGCCCAACACCGCCAAGACGCCCCCGCCGGTCGCCGGTTGGCCGTTGCGCAAAAGTCCCACCTGTCGCGCGTCCACCTGCACACCGGCCATGGTCGAAAGCGCCTCCGCCATCGAGCACAGATGCGACTCGACCGACTCCCGGCTGGTCAGCTCGGCCAGGGGAACGGCGTCCTCGACGCGCAGGGCGCCGCAACGCGTGCGCACCAGCCCCGACATGGCCGCCCCCACCCCCAGCGCCTGCCCCATGTCATGGCACAGCGTGCGGATGTACGTCCCCTTCCCGCAGGCCACCGTGAACTCCACTTCCCGCCCGCAAATCCCGTGAAACAGGATCTCATGCACCGTGATGGTGATGGGCTCGCGCTCGACCTCGACCCCCTCCCGCGCCAGCTCGTACAACCGCTTGCCCTCGTGATGCTTGGCCGAGATCATGGGCGGAATCTGCCGCCGTTCGCCCACGAATCCCTCCAGCACCGCCGCCACCCGCGCCGGATCCAGCTCTCCCGGATCGCGCTCCTCGATCACCTTGCCGGTGGTATCCTGGCTGTCGGTGACCAGCCCCAGGCGCATCCTGACGCGATACTCCTTGTCCTCGGCGATCAGGAACTGGGCGATGCGGGTCGCCCGTCCCAGGCACAGGGGCAGCACGCCGGTCGCCATGGGGTCCAGCGTGCCGGTGTGGCCGACCTTGCGCATGTGGGCCGCCTTGCGCACGTGGTCCACCACGTCGTGCGAAGTCATGCCCGCCGGCTTGTCGATATTGAGCACGCCGCACAAGGACGAGGGCGCGGTCTTACTCCTGGCCATCCGAATCCGAAATCTCCTTCAGCTTCTCCTCGATGGCCTCCAGTTTCTCCACCGAGTCGTCGTAAAAGAACTCCAGCACGGGAGTGAACTTGAGGCGCACGCGCGGTCCAAGCAGGCGCTGCACGTAACCGCGCGCGCGCGAGAGCGCTTCGCCCACCTCCTGCCGCGAGGCGCCGCCCTTCGCGCAAATCACGCGATAGTAAACGCGCGCGTGCTGCAGATCCCCCGTCGTCACCACCCGCGTCAGGGCCACCTGCGCCAGGCGCGGATCCGTCGCTTCCGTCAGAAGAATGCCGCCCACTTCGTGCCGCAGCATCTCGTTGATCGCTTCAAGCCGGTTGTAGCCGCGCTGCCCCATGCCGCTCCCCCGGAGTTACCAGACCTCGACGACGGGATGCAGGATTTCCACTTCCGGGTTGCGCTCCATGATCGACAGCGCGTCCGCAAGCACCGAACGCACACGCGCCTCCTCCTCGCTCACGGTCGCCACCACCAGCTCGGTGCGCTGCCATTGCTGCGAGCCGCCCACTTCCGCCACCGCCACGTTGAGCCGCGCACGCAACAGGTCCTTGATGCTTCGCACCGGATGGCGGCGCTCCTTCAGCGACTGCGCCTCGGGAACGTGGATGGATACGGACAGGACTCCCACTCTCATGGCCGGCTGCCCTGTGGACTGCGGCTGCTTGCCGCCGCCTCCCCCGGGGGCGTATCACAACGTCTGCGCCACTTCCAGGAGCTCGTAACACTCGATCACGTCGCCGGGCTCGAAGGGAACCAGCGCCCCCAGTCCGACGCCGCACTCAAATCCGCTGGCCACCTCGCGCGCGTCGTCCTTGAACCGCCGCAGCGTGGTCAGCGCACCCTCGAACTTGACCTGGTCGTCGCGCTTGACGCGAATGCGCGCGTTGCGCACCAGCTTGCCGTCGGTCACGTAGCAGCCCGCGATGCTGCCGCTCTTCTGCACCCGGAACACCTCGCGCACCTCGCAGTGCCCCAATATGTTCTCCTGCACCCGCTTCTCCAACAACCCGCTCATGGCCCCGCGCACGTCCTCCAGGGCGTTGAAGATGATCTCATAGATGCGGATGTTGACGCCCAGCGAATGCGCCAGCGACTGCGCGTCCGGATTGACCCGCACCGAAAAACCGATGATCAGCGAGTCGGTGGTGTCCGCCAGGTACACGTCGGAGACATTGACGGCGCCCACCCCGCTGTGGCGCACGACGACCTTGACCTTCTCCGTCGACAGCTTGCCCAGCGACTCCTTGAGCGCCTCCACCGAACCCTGCACGTCGCCCTTGATGATGACGTTGAGTTCCTTGGTCTGACCGGCCGAAATCTGCGCGGAGAGGCTCTCCAGCGAGACGTGCGCGGTGGGACGCAGCGCGCGCTCGCGCTGCAGGTGGCCCAGGCGCACCGCGAAGTCGCGCGCCTCCTTCTCGCTGGGCACCGCGATGAAGCGGTCCCCCGACTCCGGCACCCCCGAGAATCCCAGCACTTCCACCGGCGTGGCCGGCCCGGCGGTCTTGACCTCGCGTCCGGCGTCGTCGAACATCGCCCGCACCCGCCCATAGACCCCGCCCGCCACGAATGGATCCCCCACTTCCAACGTGGCCTTTTGCACCAGCACGGTCGCCACCGCCCCGCGCCCCTGGTCCAGCCGCGCCTCCACCACCACCCCGCGTCCCATCGGCTTCGGATTGGCTTTCAACTCCAACACGTCCGCCAGGAGCAGGATCGCCTCCAGCAACTCGTCCAAACCCAGCCGCTTGAGCGCCGACACCGCTATGAACTGGGTCTGGCCGCCCCACTCCTCCGGCGTCAGTCCCAACTCCGACAACTGCTGCTTGACGCGCTCCACGTTGGCGTCGGGCAGGTCGATCTTGTTGACCGCCACCACGATGGGCACGCCCGCCGCCTTGGCGTGGTTGAGCGCCTCCACCGTCTGCGGCATCACGCCGTCGTTGGCCGCCACCAGCACCACCTGATGTCGGTCACCGCGCGCGCCTGCGCGCCCTGCATGGGCGGTGAACGCTCGTGCCCCGGCGTATCCAGAACACGATGTCCTGCTCGCGCATACGCGTGCGGAAGGCGGAAATCTTCTGCGTGATGCCCCCACCTCCCGTTACTACCACGTTGGTTTTTGGGTCAGGGCGTCCGGAAGTTTTCCCGTGGTCCACGTGCCCCATGATGGTCACCACCGGCGGATGCGGCACCAGGTCTCGGCTCGCGTTCCTCCTCTCTCGCGGAACACGTCGCTGACTTTCGTGAGGTCGTCTCTCGATCTGGAAATCGGCCTGCGGCGATGATCTCGATGGTGTGGATCCAGCTGTTGGTTGGCCGTCGCATCACTCCCTAGCGAAAGCTTGGTGATCAGGATTGCCTGCCGTGATGCCGAGGCCGGCGGCGATGTCGGCGACGGTGGTCGCTTCGTGGATGCGAAGCGTGGTGGGCGGGCCTGCTCTTCCGCCGCCTCGCTGGCCAGTTGGGGCTGGATGGGGCTAGCCGCTGCGCTTCTCGCGCTTGTACGTTTTCTGGGCCCCGCGGGGCGGGGGGCGAAATGATCTGGGCTACGCGCTTGGCGGTGGCGCAGGATCGACTACCGGCGCGGCTTCGATGTCCGCCAGTTCGTCGACCGTATGCAACGCCTCCGCCAGCGTCTCGCGCGGCGGCAGGAGCTTGCCCTTGCGCCGCGACTTGGCCTCCGCCCCGCGCTTCTCACGACCCGCCCGCTCAGCTTCCTTCTTCTCCTTGCGATGCGGTCTCTTGTCCTCGCCCTCGCGCACGGGCGCGGCCGGAGCCACCTGCAACGTCACGTCCAGGTCGGTCACCAGGATGTCGGACGGGCCGGCGCGCTCAACGTGCGCTTGACCGACCGCAGGCGTCACCACCGCCGGAGCCTCCGTGACGACGGGGGAAGCGACCGGCTCCACCAGCGCCGCGGCGGCCTCCACCGCAGGCGCGGGTTCCGGTTTGGGCGGGACGGGCCGCGGCTTCAGAATATTCTGGTGTTTGCGCAAGAGCTGCGCGCGGATGGCGCGTGAGATGGCGCTTTCATCGCGTTCCACGGCGCCGGCGCCGCCGGGCGCTTCAGCCGCTGCGGGCGCTGCCGGACGCGGCGTCGCCCCTTCCCCGACCGGCACGCGCTTCACCACTTTCTTGATGATCTTCTTGACCACCTTGCGCACCGGCCGCGGCCCTTCCGCCGACGGGGCTACCGCGGGTTCCTCCGCCCCGCCCGGCTCGGCTACCGCCGTCGGCGCCGCCGCCGGCGCGAAGCGCCCCCGCACCCGCCCGATCCATTCCTCCTCCAGGCTGGAGCTGTGCGACTTCCCCGACACGCCCTGCGCGTCCAGAAAATCCAGCACCTCCTTGCTGGTCACGTTGAGTTCTTTCGCCAGTTCGTTGATTCGCACGCTGCTCTCTTCCAGGCGCGGCGCCGGTCGCCGCGGCTTACGCCGGGCGCCCCTCCGCGTCCTTCTCGGCTCCTTCCGCTTCGTCTTCCACCACTGCCGCGTCGCCTTCGGTTTCAGTTGCGGCGGCTTCCCCTTCCGCCTCCACCTCCTCGATCTCTTCGATCTCCTCGATCACTTCGACATATTCCTCGCCTTCCTCCAGCTCCCGTTCCTCGCCCTCGACTTCGATGACCTCGACGACTTCCTCTTCTTCTTCCTCAACGGAGGGCGCGGCGGCCTCCGCCGCGGCGCACAGGAGCGTATCCGCCGTCAGTTCATCCATGCCCTCGATGCGCAGCAGCGCGAACCGCCCCGCCGCCAACAGGTCCTGCACGGTGAAGATGTTCTCCATCATCAGGCCGGTGGCGATGCGCTCGGTCATGCCCTCGATGGTCATCAGCTCCCCGCGCGCTTCCTTCATCGCCTTCTGGATGTCGGACTCGGCCACGATGTCGATGTCGATGATGCCCGGCGGCGGCTGGCCAGGGTTGGCGTTCAGCCCGCCCTTGCCGATGGCCAGCGCGTGCTGGTCCTCGCGTACGATCACCGAGGCGCGCCGCTTGCCCCCTCGTCCACCAGAATCTCCACGCTCTCCACCTCCGCCGGTTTGAGCGAGTTGGCCACGAAGCGCCGCAGGTCGGAACTGTACTCGACGATGTCGATGCGCTCGCCCTGCAGCTCCTGCACCACCATCTGCACCCGGCTGCCCTTCATGCCCACGCAGGCGCCCACCGCGTCTACGTTGGAGTCGGACGAAAGCACGGCGATCTTGCTGCGGCGCCCCGGCTCGCGCGCCACCAGACGGATCGTCACCACCCCCTCGCGGATTTCCGTTACCGCCTCCTCGAACAACGCGATCACCAACTTGGGATCGCGGCGGGTAAGGGTGATTTGCGGGTCCTTGCTGGAGCGGCGACGCTCCCCCTTCACCGGCGGAACCGCCGGGTCCCGCTCCGTCTTGCCGTCCCAGACCTCTTTGATAATCGCCTTCAGCTTGTCCCCGAAGCGGAACCGCTCGCCCATCGCCTGCTCCTTGAAGGGCAGGATCGCCTCCGCGTTGTCCAGTTGCACGATCACGTCGCCCTTCGAGAACCGCATCACCTTGCCCGTGACCATGCGGCCCTCCTGTCCCTGGTAGCGGGCGAAGATCATCTCCCGTTCCGCTTCGCGGATGCGCTGCGTGATCATCTGCTTGGCCGCCTGCGCCGCGATCCGGTCGAAGTCGGGAGGCGTGATCTCCATGTCGATGTCGTCGTCCAACTGCGCGTCCGGCTTCAGCTTGCGCGCCTCCTCCAGGAGGATTTCCGCCCGCTCGTCCTCCAGCTCGTCCACCACGCTCTTGGTGCCGTAGACCGCCAGCCGCCCCGTCTCGCGGTCGATCTTGGCCGACAGCACGTTGGCGTTGGGTCCCAGCACCTTGCGCGACGCGGTTACCATGGCGTTTTCCACCGCATCGAAAAGCGAGTCCACGGGAATGCTCCGTTCCGACCCGATGCGGTGGATCATTTCGATCACTTCTTTGTTCATGGCCCTTGGCCCTTCCCAATGCGATAATGCCCTGCGAGGCCGCCTTGGCGGCCTCGCAAACAAAAAGTGCGGCTTCTGCCGCACTCCGCAACGCGCAAATTACTCCCCCCGCGCCCTCAAATCAAGGGATTTTTTCGCTCTTTCCCCCGCCCACTTCAATCCGGCAAAATGACAGAATTTATACCCTCGTGACGTAACTGTTCGTCCGTGTGTCCACCCGCAATACGTCCCCCTCTTCGATAAAGAGGGGGACCTGCACTACCAGCCCCGTTTCCAGCGTAGCCGGCTTGGTAGCTCCCGAGACCGTATCGCCGCGGAGACCCGGCTCCGCCCGGGTCACTTTCAACTCCACGAAGATCGGCGTCTCGATACTGACCGGCTTGCCGTTATGAAACATCACGTCAACCATGGTATTGGGCAGCAGATACTTCAATGCGTCCCCAGCCGCCTCGTGACTGATGATCACCTGCTCGTAGGTCTCCGGGTCCATGCATACGAGACCCGCCGGCTCCTCATACAGATACTCCATTTGCCGCATCAACACGTCGGCCCTCTCGACCTTTTCGGTCGAGCGGAAGTTCACATCCAGCACGCGCCCGTCCAGCATGTTCTTGAGCCGGCAGCGCACGAAGCCGCGCCCCCGTGACTGCGCGTTGAAGGTATAGTCGATGACGACCCACAGGCCGCCCTCGTGTTCGATCTTGGTGTTGTTGCGAAGGTCGGTAGCGCTTATGGCGACCATGGCCGCTCTCTCCTTGATGATAACAAAGCGTCAAACCGCGGCGAAATTTCCGGCCGGCGGAAAAGCCGTCGATTGATACCGGCTGTCTTCCCGCTTGTCAAGCGCCGCACACGCACACACACACCAACCTCCTCCCCCCGTCATTCCGCGATCCCGTCTCATACGTCCCATGGGTCCCATACGTCCCACTCGCTCCGCCGCCCCTGCCCCCCTAAAAAGAAAAGTCCCCCCGGATGGGGAACCCGGGGGGCATCTTCAGGAGGTTAATTCCGTCTAAGTGCTTTAGGCGGAATAGGAATAATGTAAAAATTAGTTCAGCCTGTCTCCTATTCCGGTCCCAAACAACCCGACGCTATTATTAACGGATGGACACGGCCTTTCGTTTACATTTTTTTCTCCGGTGATAAAAAAAAACCGGAATACAACATTCCAACCGTCTCTAACCCACAATATAGTCTCTCCTTCCTGGCATATCAACCAAATCTTCGCGCAGTGCAAAAAAAAATTTGCCCACTGCAATGTCAATAGTATCTAAAATGTCACAATAGTTCTTGACAAAGCGCACAAAATAACTGCTCTATAAATCTTCTCTTGGCAGGAACTGATCCGTCCAGTATACTGCGAAAACGAAATCTCACCGGAGAGGAATTCATGGACGCGCATACTGAAGAGCATCTCGTGCATCGCCGTACGTTTCTGGGCAGCCTGGTAGCCGCGAGCGCGGCTGCGGGCAGCTGGGCCGCCGATGCGGCCGAAAGCGCCACGCCCGAAGCTGTCACCGCCAAGCCGGCCCCCATGCCCACGCGCAAGCTGGGCAAGACGGGCCTGACCGTGAGTACCCTGTGTATCGGTTCCGTCGACTCGAACGCCATGATGCGCGCCCGCTGGAACCGCGCTGGCCCAGGGCGTCACCATGATCGACACCGCCGAGGGCTACGGCCGCGGCAACAGCGAAATCCAGCTGGGCAAGACGCTCAAAGAGCTGGGCGTCGACCGCAAGAAACTGGTCATCGTCACCAAGACCCACAACCGCGATCCCAAGACCTGGCGCGAACGCCTGCAAGCGTCGTTGCAGCGGATGCAGATCGATTACGTGGACCTCTATTACATGCACGGTCTGGGCGACGCGGGCGACAGCGATCCCGGGGTGCACAACAGCGAAGCGGTGCGCGAGGCGGTCGCCGACCTGAAGAACCGCGGCATGATGAAGCACTTCGGCTTCTCCAGCCACTGCGGCAGCCCCGACTTCATGCACGATCTCTGCGCCAAGGCGGCGGAGGGCGGCCACGTCGAGGTCTGCATGCTCAAATACAACTTTCGGGACTATCAGAACGAGAAGTTCAGCGCCGATCTGGACGTGTTGACCAAGGCGGGCATCGGCGTGGTGGCGATGAAGACGCAGGGCGGCGCCTCGGCCGCGCCGGATCGCGTCAAGCCCTTTATCTCCGAGGATTTCAACCAGTACCAGGCGGCGGTGCGATGGGCCCTCGCCGACCAACGCATCTCCACCGTCTGCAGCGCCATGCGCAACGTGGACCAGGTGAAGGAGAACGCCGCCGCCGCCAAAAGCCCGATGATGTCGCGCAGCGAACTGCAATCGCTCTACATGTATGCGTTGGCGACCCACGGCGACTTCTGCCAGCTGTGCGACGAATGCACCAAGGTGTGCCCCGCGCACGTGGCCATCCCCAGCATCATGCGCTATCAGATGTACGCGGAGAATTACGCCATGCCGGAAGTGGGGTTCGAGCACTACCTGGCGCTGGAATCGACCCAGCGGGCCAACGCCTGCGTGGGCGGAACCTGCGACCTCTGCGAGGCCGCCTGTCCCTATGACGTGCGCATCCGCTCGCGCCTGAAGCGCGCAAGAGAAGTGTTCGCGTAGGGTGGGTTTTACCCACAACAAGCAGAACCGAAAGCCCTGAGCGAGGCGCGAAGCGCGAAGTCGAAGGGCGGCTGGGATGCTGAAGACTCACGTAATCCCGCCTCCCCTCCCCCTTTAACAAGGGGGGCTGGGGGGATAACGCGCGCGTCGTCGTAGTTGCGCAGCGCCTTGTCCCGAGTAGGCCGCAGGCCGTAGCGGTAGCGAGGGATGCTGCGCCGCGCTGCGCGCGGCAGCAAGCAGCCGCACTCCACATCCGCCCCTCACCCAACCCTCTCCCGCAGGGAGAGGGCTTTCCATGCCCCCCAGCTGACCCTCTCCCGCAGGGAGAGGGCGCGCCCCTCACCCTGCACTCTCCCGCGGGAAGAGGGTTCTGCCAGAGGGAGAGGGGGATTACATCATCCCGCCCATGCCGCCCATGCCCGGATGGCCGCCGCCGGGCATCCTCTTCTCTTCCTCGGGAATGTCGGTCACGATCACTTCCGTGGTCAAGAGCAGCCCCGCCACGCTGGCGGCGTTTTGCAGCGCGCAGCGAGCCACCTTGGTCGGGTCGATCACGCCCGCCTTCACCAGGTCCTCATACTCGCGCGTGGCGGCGTTGAAACCAAATGCGCCCTTCTCCGCCTTGATCTTCTCAACTACCACCGACCCTCGATGCCCGCATTCTCGGCGATGGTGCGCAGCGGCTCTTCCACCTTGGCGGATAATCTGAACACCCAGCTTGATCTCCCGGCAGATTGCGAGTTTTTCAGCGCCGCTTGCGCCCGGATCAGCGCCACGCCGCCGCCGGGCACGATCCCTCCTCCACCGCCGCCCGGGTCGCGTGCAGGGCATCCTCCACCCGCGCCTTCTTCTCCTTCATCTCGGTCTCCGTCGCCGCGCCAACTTTCACGACCGCCACGCCGCCGGACAGCTTGGCCAGCCGCTCCTGCAACTTCTCGCGGTCGTAGTCGGACTTGGTCTCGTCAATCTGCCGCCGGATCAGGTCCACCCGGCCCTTGATGTCGGCGGACTTGCCGCCTCCCTCGACGATGGTCGTGCTCTCCTTCTCCACGATGACCTTCTTGGCGCGACCCAGGTCCGCCAGACCCACGTTCTCCAACTTGACGCCCAAATCCTCGCTGATGGCACGGCCGCCGGTGAGTATCGCCAGGTCCTCCAGCATGGCCTTGCGGCGGTCCCCGAAGCCCGGCGCCTTCACCGCGCAGGCGTTCAGCACCCCCCGCAGCTTGTTGACGACCAGCGTCGCCAGCGCCTCGCCCTCCACGTCCTCCGCTACCACGAGCAGCGGCCGTCCCATCTGGGCTACCTTCTCCAAAAGCGGCAGCATGTCCCGCATGTTGGAAATCTTCTTCTCGTGGATCAGGATCACCGCGTCCTCGAGCACCGCCGACATACTCTCGCCCTCGGTCACGAAGTACGGCGAAATGTAGCCCTTGTCGAACTGCATCCCCTCGACCACGTCCAGGACGGTGTCGATGGTCTTGCCCTCTTCGACGGTAATCACGCCGTCCTTGCCCACCTTCTCCATGGCGTCGGCGATCAACTCGCCGATCTCGGCGTCGTTGTTGGCGGAAACGGATGCGACTTGGGTGATCTCGCTCTTGTCCTTGATCTTCTTGGACTGCTTGGCGAGATGCTCGACCACGGCGGCGACGGCGGCGTCGATGCCGCGCTTCAGTTCCATCGGGTTGGCGCCGGCGGTAACATACTTGATGCCTTCGTGCGCCAGCGCCTGCGCCAACACGGTCGCGGTGGTGGTGCCGTCGCCCGCGACGTTGCTGGTCTTGCTGGCCACCTCGTTGACCAGCCGGCAGCCCATGTTCTCAAACGGGTCCTCCAGCGTGATCTCCTTGGAGACCGTCACGCCGTCCTTGGTGACGGTGGGCGAGCCGAATTTTTTCTCCAAAACGACATTCCTGCCGCGCGGGCCGAGCGTGGCCTTGACGGCATTGGCGAGCGCATCCACTCCCCGCAGGAGCGCCGCGCGCGACTGCTCCTGAAACAAGAGCTGCTTGGGCATGATGATTGGTTCCTTTCTTTCCGACTAGGAGATGATCGCCAGAAGATCGCTCTCGCGCATCATCAGGTACTCGTCGCCGTCCAGCTTCACTTCCGTTCCGCTGTACTTGCCGTACAGCACCTTGTCGCCCGCCTTCACGCTGAAGGGGATCAACTTGCCGGCATCGTCCAGCTTGCCGGTCCCGATCGCCACAACCGTGCCCTGCATGGGCTTCTCCTTGGCCGTGTCGGGAATGTAGAGACTGCCGACCCTGTCCTCACCCTCTTCCAGCGGCTTGATGAGCACGCGATCCGAAAGCGGTCGGATGCCGACTTTCTTCTTGGTTGCGGTTGCCATGTCAATGCTCCTTTCCAGTCATGGTTTGAGTTTTCAAGAGAAATTCCTCCGCGCGTTTTCTATCCCGGGGACGCACGAACCCGAGGGCGTCTTCGGGCGCCCAGCCGGCGGCGCCGTTGGGCAGCCGGATGAAGAGCCAGCCGCCGCGGCGATCCTCGACGCGCACCGGACTGCCCGCGTGCAGGCGAAACAGCGTATCCTCGCGTCCCCCCGGCGACTGTTGCACCGCCAGCTCCGCCGCAAGCACGATGGCCCGCGTCTCGGGCCGATTCTCCCCCAGCTTGACCGCGCACAACCCGCCCGCGCAGACGAACAGGAAACCCGCCGTCAGAAATCCGTACAGCGAGAGCAGCCGCGCCAGCGGCCGCTCCATCATCCAGCGCAGCCACAGGCAGCCCACCGCCGACCAGAACCACAAGACTACCAGCGCGATCCACTCGTTCTCCGTCAGCCCTTCCAGAAACCGCGCCAGGGCGCCGCGCACGCCTGCCGGCGGCTTCACCAGGTCCTGGTCGGCCAGAAACTGCCCGCGTATCACGTCCAGATTGTGGTTCAGGTCCGCGAAACGGGGACTGTAGAGCTTGGCGCGTTCAAACGCAAGTACTGCTTCTCCCAGTCTTTCGCGGCGAAAAGCGCGCAGCCCAGGTTGTAATAGACGGCCGGCGGCGCCTCCCCCAGGTCCAGCGCCTGGCTGTAAAAGTCGATCGCCTGCTCGTACTGGCCGGAAGCGAAGGCGGCGTTGCCGGCGGAGAACAGCGCCGGAACCGTGGCGGCGTGCGTCGCCGGCCAACCGGCAAGCAGGGCCACGAGCGCCAGGCGCGCCATCATCGGCACTTCTCCAATTCGTCGATGAGCCGGCGGGCGGCGGCCAGTTCGTCCTCACGGGCCGCGCCATTCCCCGCCTCGCCCGCAAATCGCAGGCGGTCCCAGCGCGAGAGCGTCTCCCCCAGGCGGTCCGAAACCTCCCGGGGCGCGCCCTGCGCGCACAGCCGCCGGCACAGTTCGCTCTGCGTCAAGCCTCGCGCCTCCAGGTTGAAGCGGTCCGAGACGAAATGGATCAGGCTGTTGGCCAGGGCAGAATAAAAACGCCCATCGTCGCCGCCGGCACGCACCGCCTCGGCCTCCTTCAGGCGCCGCCGCGCCGCGCGCGCCGCCCGCCGGCTCCGCCACGCCGCCGGATTCGCCGCCCGCCGCATCCGCTCCCGCCGCCAGTACCAGGTCCCGGCCATGAACATCGCCGGGATCAACTGCACCAGCCAGAACCACGGCCGGTACACGAGCAGCGCCGGCGCGCTCCCCAGTCGGTCCAAGTCCGCCACGATGGCGCGAAAATCCAAGTTCTCGTACCCGAAGCTGATCCGCCGCCCGTCAAAGCCCAACGGCAGCTCCGGCTCGTCCGACAGCTCGCCCGGATGCACCGCCAGCTCCATCGGCTGGGTGGAGAGCGTCTTGTACCGCCGTTCCACCGGATCAAAGTACGACCACTCCAGCGCCGGCAGCCTGGTCGCGTTCTGGTTTTTGGGCACGAGCACGTAACTGAACGTGATCGCCCCCATCACGCCGTTCTCATCCACCTTGGGCGGCTGTTTGTCGGAGGTGACCTGGAACTGCCGGAAATCCGGCAGCGGCCCGAACTCGGGCGTATTCACGTTGTCCACGCGCCCCTGCCCCGCGATCGTGAGCGTGAGCGTAACCGGCTCCCCCACCTTCACGTCCGTCTTGTCCAGCGAGGCGGTCATGCGATACTGCCCGACCGCGCCGCCGAAACTGGCCGGCTTGCCCGCCTCGGGCAGACTGACGACCTCCAGCTCCAGCGGATCGGACAGCAGTTGTACCTGCTTGCGGCCGTACACGATGCCGCCGAAGAAGTCCCGCCTCCGCTCGGACCGGTCCACCATCTCCAGCGTTAAGGACGCGCGCGGCAGGCGATGGCGGCCGGCGGTCACGGGAAAGAGAAAGAAACTTCGCACCCGCACGCGCAGATACTCGACTCCGTTGAGGACCACCGGCTCGGCGCGATACTGCCGGCGCGCGTCGGCGTGGTCGAAGGGATAAACGGTGAAGCCGCGCCCCGAAAGAAGCGAAGGGTCCAACTGGTCGGAATCAAACGCCAGCCCATCCTCGCGCTTGGCGGTGGTAAAGACTTCATAGGTGATGCGCACGGGCTGGTCGATGTAGGCGGTCGCCGGATCGATGGTCGCGCGCAGGAAGTGCGCGGGCAGGTCGGTTCCCGGCGGTAGGGGGACGAAGGTCGTGCCCGGCGAAACATCCCGGGGCAGTTGCGGCGCGTCGGTGACTTGCAGGGTGAGCGGCGCGGCCTTCCACACCTGGCCGCCCGACACCGCGGCGATGCCGTCCAGCCTGTAGGTACCCGCGCGCTGCGGCGTGACCCGGTACACGTAAGTGCGCATGCTGCTCTGCCGGCCGTTGATGATGGTGAACGAGGTCGAAACGCTGGGCAAACGCTCGATGGTCAACCCCTCGACCGGCGCGATCTCCACCTCCAGGTCGCCGATGGCGCCGGTCGCCGAGACCTGCACCTCCAATTGGATCACGTCGCGCGTGGTCACCGCGGTGCGATCGGCGCGCGCCTGCACCTCCACCTGCGCCTCTGCCGCCCGGCACGCGCAGACAATGAAAAGCGTCCAGACAAACACGCGCAATAGCGCCGTGCCCCCACAAGTGGTCGCGACAAGAGAAAACCCGAGTCCTCGAGGCGTCCCCCGAGTAGGCCAACGGCCGTATCGAGGGGTAGCGGCCCGACAGCCAGCCCGCATGAGTGCGAGGTTTTGCTTCGGGCCGCGTATCGAGAGGACGGCGGTTCGCTGCAAGGTGTCTTCCAAGCGTACCAATCGCTTCACCAGTCCTTCTCCGGGTTGCCTACTCGGGTCGCGCGCCGCCGCTGCATTTCGCGCCGCTTCTCCATCTCGTCGCGGGCCAGGTTGCGCAGGATACGCTCGGCCTCCTCGGGGCTGATCTCCTCCGCCTGCCGCGGCTCCTCCTGCGCCTGTTGCCCCGACGGCTTCTCCTCGTCCGTGTTCTCTTGTCCGGCGGCGGCTTGCTTCTCTTCCTCTTCCTTCCCTTCCGCTTTCTGCTGTTGTTGCTGCTGCTCCTCCTGCTGCTCGTCCTTTTGCTCGCCGGACTGCTGCTGTTGCTGCTGCTCCTGGTTCTGTTGCTGCTGTTGCTGCTGCTGTTCCTGTTGCTGTTTGTTCTTGTCGATCTGTTCCTTGAGCCTCTTGCGGGCCAGCTCGAGATTGAACTTGGCGTCCGCGTGATCGGGCGCCAGTTTGAGCGCCTCGATGTACTCGTTGATCGCGGAAGGATAGTCTTCCTCCCGGAACTTGACGTTGCCCAGGTTGTAGTGGACGGCCGCCCGCAGACGGGGATCGTCGGTCGACAGCGCTCGGGCGAACTCCTCCGCCGCCGCTTCGTACTTGCCCATCTTGTAGTTGATAGTGCCGCGCGAAAAAGCCAGCCGCGCATCCTCCGGCGCGCGCAGCTCGGCGTCCAGATACGACTGGATGGCCGCGTCGTACTCGCCCGCCAGGTACTGCCGCAGTCCCTGTCGCGTCACGTCCCGCAGCGGATTCATCCAACCCAAAAGCAGCGGCGCCAGCACGACCAGCGCAAGCAACTGAAAACTTTCAAGTCCCCTGATGGAAGCGAAGCAATGAGAAACAATCCGAGTCCTCGAGTAGCGGCCCGACAGCCAGCCCGCATGAGTGCGAAATCTTTCTTCGGGCCGCGCCTCGTCCCGAGCAGGCCGAAGGCCGTATCGAGGGATATCGAGAGGACGGCGGCGCGCTGCCATCCCGCACGACCGGTTCCTACGCATTCCCCATCGCCTCCACTGCCGCCCGCACTCTCGACTTCCGCTCCGACACCATCGTCTCGCCGACCAGCAGCGCAAGCGCGACCCCGAGAAACCAGCGATAGCGCTCCACCCGCTGCGAGAAGATTTCGCTGGTCAGTTCCTTCTCCTCCTCCTTGCGCACTTCGGCGTAGATGCGATCCAGCTCGAACTCGCCAGCGCTGGCGCGATGATAGGCCCCGCCCGTCGCCAGCGCGATCTTCTGCAGCGTGGCTTCGTCCAACGCCGAGACGATGGTCCGGCCGTTCTTGTCCTTCTTGTACTGCATTTGCCCGCGCTCGTCGGTGTAAGGAATGGGCGCGCCCGCCGGATCTCCCAAGCCGATGGGATAGACGCGCACGCCCGCCCGCGCCAGCTCCTCGGCCACCGGCAGCGGGTCTTCCACCGTCGATTCCCCGTCGGTCAGAAGTATCAACACCTTGTACTTGAGCTCCTTCTGGACGAACGACTCCCTGGCCTTGCGCAGCGCTTCCGCCAGGTTGGTCCCCGGAAAGGCCACCGTGTCGGTATCCACGGCGGAGAGTAGGATTTGCGCCGCGCCGTAATCCAGCGTGAGCG
This sequence comes from bacterium, assembly GCA_015075175.1. Lineage (GTDB taxonomy): Bacteria > Hinthialibacterota > Hinthialibacteria > H5-UNCL2 > H5-UNCL2 > H5-UNCL2. Next base: position 537,833 of record JABTUV010000001.1, on the reverse strand, counting down.
GGCATTGCACGATCGCCTGCCCGGCAAAGCAGATGAGGCCGATACGGTCGCCTTCCAGCCGGTCGATCAGCCCGCGAATCTCCGCCTTGGCCTTCTCGATTCGATTGGGCTTCTGGTCCTCGGCCAACATGCTGGTGGAAGTATCCAAGGCGACCACGATGTCCACGCCGCGGCGCGAGAGCGTCTCCTCGCGCGCGCCCCAGCGCGGATGCGCCAGCGCCAGGATCATGAAGCACAACGCCGCCAGTACCAGCCCGCGCTTGACGATCTGCTTGGCGAAACTGGTCTCCGCGATCAACCGCCGCACCAGCTCGAGATTGCCGAACGCCGCCAGCGCCTGCTCCTTGCGGTACCAGGAGAGCGACAGAAAGAGGCCGCACACCGGCAACAAGAGCAGCCAAACCAGCATTTCCGGCTTGCCGAAGAGATGCATCAGGGCAGCCTCCGGTACACCGTGTTGGCCAAAATCATCTCCAGGAGCAACAGAAACACGGCGGGAAACGCCAGGCCCGCGAACTTCTCGCTGTAGCGCCGATAGCCCTCCGACTTGATCTCCGAGCGCTCCAGCTTGTCGATCTCCTCAAAGGTCTTGGCCAGCGCGCCCTTGTCGCGCACCCGGTAGTACTGGCCGCCGGTCGTGGCGGCGATCTTCTTCAGCGTCTCCTCGTCGATCTGGACCTGCTGCTGCGCAAAGAAACCGAGGATGTCCCGCGGCCCGGTCGTCGCGAAGCCCTCGGAGCCGACGCCGATGGTATAGACGCGGACGCCCAGCGCCTTGGCCAGTTGCGCCGCCGTCAAGGGATCGATGTCGCCCGCATTATTGACGCCGTCGGTGAGCAGAATAATCACCTTCGACTTGGCCTCGCCGCTCTGAAGCATCCGCACCGCGCTGGCCAGCCCCATCCCGATGGCCGTCGACTGGCCCAGCTGCCGGTCCAGCTCGATCTTGCCCAGAACCGTCTTGAGCACGTTGTAATCCAGCGTCATGGGGCACTGGGTGAAGGCGTCCGTGCCGAAAATGACCAGCCCGATCCGGTCGTGGCGGCGGCCCTCGATGAAGTCGTCGGCGACCGCCTTGGCCACGTCCAGGCGCGAGGAGCGCCCGCTCCGGTCCAGGTCCACCGCCTGCATCGACCCGGACACGTCCAGCGTCAGCACGATGTCCACCCCGGACGCATAGATGTCCTCGATCTCGCTGGTCGAAACCGGACCCGCCATGGCCAGAATGAGCAGCGCCAGCACGGCCATGCGCAGCGCAAAGACGCTGTGGCGCAGGGCGATGCGTCGGCTTTTGGGCGCGCGCCGCAGCCGCTCGGTACTCGAGTACCGGATGGCGCTGCGCCGCGACAGCCGCCCGGTCGCGTACATCCACGACAAAACCGGGATGACCAAGAGCAGCCACAGAAACTGCGGATACTGGAAGAACATCAGGCTCCCACCTCCGCAGGCTCAGGCTCCGGTTCCGGCGCCCGCTCGCTCGGCGGCGCCGGCGTGGTCGCGGCCACGAGTCCGTAAGCGTGCTCCAGGACGCCCCGCATCTCCTCCCCCCGCGCCTCGTACTTGGCGAACTTGACCAGGTCGCAACCGCGCTGGATGGCATCGATCCGTCCCGCATGTTCGCCCAACTGCGGATGCGACCGGCACGCCTCCAGGATTTCATATGTCGCCATGTTGGGCGCGGGTACGGCGAATCGCTCCAGGAGATAATCGCGCACGATCTCCGACAGCTCCGTGGCGAACGGCCTGCACAGGCCCTGTCGCACGATCTCGCTTGCGGCCAGCGCGTCCAGCCGCTGCCGCGCCCGCACCCACGGGTCCAGTGGCGCCGCCGGCGGCGACGCGAACACCCGCCCGCGCCGCCACAACCAATAGACCAACGTCGCCAGCAGGACCACAGCGATGGAACCATACACGACCACTTCCCGCGTGCGCGGTCCTACGACGACCACCGGCGGCGCCACATCACGGATGTCCGCCCCCTCCTCGTCCGCCCCAACGCCTTCCACCGTGATCTCGATGGATTCCGTCGTCACCTCGCCGGTCGCCCCCGCCGGGTCCCGGTAGCCGATGCGGATGGGCGGAATCACGAACCTGCCGGTGAAGTACGTGGAGATGTCGAAATCCACCCCTTCCGTCACTCGTCCCTTCGCTTTCTTCGCGGGGCGCGTCTCCACGTCCAGAATGCCGAACTGGCCCAGATCCACCCGCGTCCCCGGCGCATCCACCTCGTAACCCTCAGGATACTCCACCACCACCGACAACCGCAGCTGGTCGCCGATCTTGATCAGCGACCGATCCACCTCCGCCGTCGCCGACACGATGCCCTCCGAGAACGCCGAACCTGGGAGAACGCTCGCCAATCCCACCATGAAAGCGCCCAGACCGGCCAACAGGTTTCGAACGAGGAAAAAACCGAGTCCCCCAGCGGCAGCCCGCCGCCGGCCTCCCTCACGTGCACGCACTTCCTTCGGGCCGCGTGTCGAGGTGCGACGTTGGGCGAAAGCCCCGCCTGCAAAGCGCCTACAACCGCTCTTCATACACCTTGACCCTGTCCGTCTTCATCAGGTGCTCCATCAGGCGCTGCTTGCGGTCGAACTCGAGCGCGTTGCGATAATCGTCCGCGCGCGTCTTGCGCGCCTCGTCGAAGGGCATGATGCGCGACTCCTCTTTTTCAAACACCTTGATCACCGCCGAGCCGTCGCGCACCGCCACCGGTCCCACCAAGTCGCCGCTCTTGGTCTCGCGCAAGAGGGGCGACAGGCGCAGGTTCCTCTCAAACGTGGACGATTCCTGGTTCTCGTAGAAGGGCGCCAGGATGCCCTTGGCCTCGCGCAGCGCAGCCTCTCGATTGGCCTCGGACGCCACCACCATGAAATCCTCCCCCGCCTCGATCCGCTCGCGCGCCTTGCGCGCGCCGGCTTCGTCGTCGCACACGATCAAACCCACCCGCGCGTAATGGGCCGGGATGCGGAACTTCTCGCGGTTCTGCATGTAAAAAGAATGAAACTCGTCGTCGGTCACCTGCACCTTGCTCGTGACTTCCTCCTCCCAGATGCGGTTCCCCAGGTAGGTCTTCCTGACGTTGTCCATGTACTCCAGGAACTTCTCATCCTTGTCGTAGCCCTTGCGCACGGCCATGCGATAGAAGAGCTCCTTGGCGATCAGGCCTTGGAGAAAATTGAGCTTTTCCTCTTTGGTCCGGGGCGCCGGACTGGAACTGTGCGGCGCCATCTGCTCCATCGCCAGTTCGAAGGCGCGCCGGGTGATGCGGGCGTCGCCGACTTCCGCCAGCACGTCGCTGCCCTTCTCCGCCGGCCGGTCGCTCTCGGAGAGCCCGGTCGTGCGCGCCAGCGCGCGCTGCGCCTCTCCGCTCTGGCCCGTGTTCTCCAGGCAGACCACGATCTTGCCGCCTACCTTCTGCGCCGCGCTGCTTTTCGGATAGAGCGCCTCGACCCGCCGATAGTACGTGAGCGCGGTCTCGTAGTCCTTCAGCCGCTCCATCGCCAGGTTGCCCATTCTGTAGTACAGATTGGCGGCCTCCTCGTCGGAGAGCGCCGCTACCCGCCCCAACCGCTCGTACTCCGCCAGCGCCTGGCGCGGCGACGTCTCCTCCAGCGCGATCGCCAACTTGCGGATTTTCTCCGCATCCTCGCCCCCCGCCGCCGGTCCGCGCGACATCTGATAAACCTGCACGCCCAGCACCGCCGCCAGAAGAACCGCGATCACCACCTGCAGCGCCTTCACGCCCGCCTCCTTGTTCCCCTCTCCAATTTTCCCAGCAGGGTGCCACCCTTTAGTACTTAAAAGGGTGCGCAGCAGTACGCTGCGCGACTACATAGTAAGACGCGGCAGCAGCTGCCGCACTCCATCCTCCGTACGCCGCCGCGCGCTGGAAAAAGCGCACCAGCGGATGAATATACGGCCGGTCCGTCATGATTCTCACGTTGTCCACTCCCAGCCGGGTGAAGAGGCTCCGCAGCGCGGAGAGCTCCTTCTCCGCCTCGCGCGAGAATCCCCGCGCCGATGCCAGACTGGAAGTGTCCAGGAGAATCGTCTCGCCCGTCTCCGCATCCTCGAACTCGATCAGCCCCAGCCGCGGCAGCGACACCTCGCGCGGATCCACGATGGTCAGCGTAACCACGTCGTGCTTGCGATTGGCCACTTTCAACGCCGACTCGAAATCCCCGCCCAGAAAGTCGCTCACCACGAATACCACGCTGTTGCGCCGCGAGACGCGGTTGAGGAAATCCAACGCCCCGCCGATGTCCGTGCGCCCGTGCGTGGGCCGAAAGGCCAACAGCTCCCGGATCAGCCGCAGCACGTGCTTCTTGCCCTTCTTGGGCGGCACGTACAACTCCACGTCGTCGGTAAAGATGATCAGCCCCACGCGGTCGTTGTTCTTGATGGCGGAGAAGGCAATAGCGCGCAGATTTCCACCGCTACCACGCTTCATCTGCGTGGCGGTACCGAAATCTCCTTACGAGGGAGGCGTCCACCAGAGCATCACCGTCAGCCTGCGCTCCTCCACGAATCGCTTCACGAAGGGATGGCCCATGCGCGCGGTCACGTTCCAGTCGATGCTGCGAACGTCGTCGCCGGCCTGGTACTCGCGCACCTCCTGGAACTCCATGCCCTGGCCCTTGAACACCGAGTGGTATTCGCCCGCCAGAATGTCGTTGACCATTCGGTTGGTGCGGATTTCAATGCGCAGGACCTTCTTGAGCAGTTCGCGCGGGACGGCCTCCCGCGCCTGGGTCGCGGCGGGCATGGTCAGGGGGCCTCGATGCCGTCCAGCACTTTTTGCACCACGTCGTCGGCGGTGATGTCCTCCGCCTCCGCCTCGTAGCTGAGGATGACGCGATGGCGCAGCACGTCATGCGCGATGGCCTTGATGTCCTCGGGCGTGACGTAACCGCGCCCGCGCAGAAACGCATGGCCCCGCGCCGCCTGCGCCAGGTAGATGCTCGCCCGCGGCGACGCCCCGTACTCGATCAGATCCTCGATCGGCAGCCCATACGCCTTCGGCTCGCGCGTGGCGAACACCAGGTCGATGATGTAGTTGTGGATTTTCGCGTCCACGTAGACTTCCTTCACCAGCCGCCGCGCCGCCAGAAGTTCCTCCCGCCCCACCACGGTCGAGGCCACCGGCAGCTCGCGCCCCGTCATGCGCTCCAGGATGGCCCGCTCCTCGCTCTTGTTGGGATAACCGATCTTCAGCTTCAGCATGAAGCGGTCCACCTGCGCCTCCGGCAGGGGATAGGTCCCCTCCTGCTCGATCGGATTCTGCGTCGCCAGCACGAGAAACGGGTCCGGCAGGCTGTGGGTCGTGCCGCCGATGGTGACCTGCCGCTCCTGCATGGACTCCAATAGCGCGCTTTGCACCTTGGCGGGCGCGCGGTTGATCTCGTCGGCCAGAACGAAGTTGGCGAAGATGGGCCCCAGCCGCGGCGAGAAAGTCCCCGTGCGCTGGTCATAGATCATGGTTCCCACCAGGTCCGCGGGAAGGAGGTCGGGCGTGAACTGAATGCGCGCAAACGAGACGTCGCACACCTCCGCCAGCGTGCGAACCGACAGTGTCTTGGCCAGTCCCGGCACACCCTCCAGGAGAATATGCCCGTCGCACAAGAGTCCGATCAACAGCCGCTCGACCATGTAGCGCTGCCCCACGATCACCTTGCCGGTCTCCGCAAGGATGCGCTCGGTGACGGTGCTCTCGGCGGCGATGCGGCGCTCCAGTTCCTTGATGTCCACGCTCATTTGACGTTCTCCCTCCGGGTCGGTGTGGCATGTCTCGGATCGCGCGTGGAGACGGGAATGGCAAGGATGGTCTCCAGCCGGCGCTCTACGGATTCCATGATTTCGCGTCCGCGGGCGGACGGATTGTACTTGGCGGCCTGGCAGGCGGCGAAGAGCTCTTCGACGGCCTGCCGGGTGCGGCCCTCCAGGCCCCAGCCGTCGCCTTCGTGCGGCCGGCCGCCCAACGCGCGCAAAAGATGCCGGTCGGCCAGCTTCTCAGCCGCAAGAAAGAATTCGCCCGCCTCCCCGGAGAGCCGCAGCTGTCGCAACGCCCGCAACGCGTCGGCCTCCTCGCCGTCGGCGGAGGTTTCCAGGCGCCCCGCTTCTTCCGCCAGTCGCCGCCCGCGCAGAAGGAGCACGATCACCGCGGCCAGCGCCAACGCCAGAAAACTCCCAAGCATCCATCCCCAGGGAAGGCGCCGCGGTTGCGGCGGCGGTAGGACTTCGAGGCGCCGCGCGTCCGAATACACCTTCGTGGGTCCGCCCACGTCCAGGTACGTGATCGGAAACGCGGGGATGTTGAGCATTCCCGGCCGTTCCGCCCGCAGCTCCAGCGCGAACTCGCGCACCGACCAGACGGCATCGCCCTCGCGGTACGATCCGGTCCGGGTCCAGCGCCGGACTTCCGACCATCCCTCCAGCGGCGCTTCGGGCTGGCCCAGTTGTGGGCCGATCTCGCCTGCGTCGCGCCGGTAGCGCAACTCCAGCGTGAGCACCGCCGTTTCTCCCGCCGAGAGCGACGCCGGCTCCACGCGGGTCTCCAATCGCACCTCCACGCCCTCTGCCGTCGCCGTGGCGTCCTCGACCGCCCCGGCGGTAAGTCCACACGCCCATGCAAGCAGCAGAGGACACGCCAGCCGCCGGATCATCGGCCCAAAACCTGCTCCACGTGGTCTCGTTCGCCCCCGCGCCGCCGCGAGGTTCAACTCTCAAATAAACGGTCCACCACCGCGGATCGACGATCCGAATTCCCCGTCCCCTCGCCCGGTGGGAGAGGTTCGTAGCGCCGGCGTCTTGCCGGCTGGCGTGGAGGGCGTCCCGCCCTCACGCTTCGGAGCACCCGCCGCAACCACGAAGCGTGTCGGCAAGATGCCGACACGCAAGCCGGCAGGAATCCGGCGCCACAGCGCAGCCCGCTGCGCAACTACGCCGTCTTGGACTTGTCCTTCTCCGTACGCTTGGCCTCGGCCGGCGCCTCCTTCTCCTTCTTGGCCGCCTCGTGATAGTCCTTGCCGCGGTTGTAATCCGTCTCGTAAAAACCCGATCCCTTGAAGATGATGCCCGCCCCCGTGCCCAGCAGCCGCCGCACGCGACGCGAGTTGCAGTGCGGGCACCTGTCCAGCGGGGCATCGCTCATGCGTTGAAAAACGTCGAAGTGCGTCTCGCAGCGGGGACATTCGTATTCGTACGTCGACGATGCGGTGAGCATCCTCCGCGCACTTGATGTCGTCCACTTTGTATTCGGCGTCCACCACGTCCTCGCGCGGCTCGGAACGAGCGCCCTGCGCGGCGCCCTGCGCCGGTCCGGCGGAAGTCATGCTGCGCCGCCGCCTGGTACACCTTCTCCGCCAACTTGTATGCTCACCTGCTCCAACTCAGCTCTTGGGTTCTTCCGATCTCGGCCACGTCGCCCTTTTGCAGCGCCTCCCGCAGGGACGACACCGCCGCCTCGACGCTGGCCCGCTCGGACGCGTCGATCTTGTCCCCGTACTCCCGCAGCGACCGCTCCACCTGGTTGACAGGGCTGTCCGCGTCGTTCTTCAGCCGATGGCCTCCTGCAAGATGCCGGCGATCCTCCTTCCGCGTGCTCCTCCGCGTCGCGCATCATGCGCGAAATCTCGTCCTCGGTCAGCCCGCTGGAGGACTCGATGCGGATTTTCTGTTCGCCCGTCCCCAGGTCCTTCCCGAAACCGTGCACGATCCCGTTCACGTCGATGTCAAAGAGCGACCTCGATCTGCGGCATACGCCCGCGGCGCGGGCGGTATGCCCACCAGGTCGAAGCGGCCCAGCGTGCGCGGCCAGGTCCGGCTTGCGCTTCTGCGGCACGTGGATCGACACCGCCGACTGATTGTCCGACGCGGTCGAAAAGATCTGCTTGCGCGCACCGGAATCGTCGTGTTGCGCTCCACCAGCACCGCGAACTCGTCGCCCAGCGTCTCGATGCCCAGGGACAGCGGCGTCACGTCCAAAAGCAGCACGTCCTTGACCTCTTTATTGAGCACGCCGCCCTGGATGGCCGCACCCACGGCGACGACTTCGTCGGGATTGACGCTCTTGTTGGGCTCCTTGCCGAAGAAATCCCTCACCAGCTTTTGCACCGCCGGAATCCGCGTCGAGCCGCCCACCAGGAGCACGTTGGTGATGTCGGACGCCGACAGGCCCGCGTCCGAGAGCGCCTGTCGGCACGGCGGAATCAAACGCGACAGCACCGGCTCCGCCAACTGCTCGAAGCGACTGCGCGACAAGGTCATGGAAAGATGCTTGGGCCCGGATGCGTCCGCGGTGATGAACGGCACGTTGATGCTCGTCTCCTGCGCCGAGGACAACTCGCACTTGGCCTTCTCCGCCGCGTCCCGCAGCCGCTGCAGCGCCATCGGGTCCTTGCGCAGGTCGATGCCGTACTCCTTGCGGAACTCGTCCGCAATCCAGTCGATCAGCAGATTGTCGATGTCGTCGCCCCCAAGGTGCGTGTCCCCGTTGGTGGACTTGACCTCGAAAACTCCGTCCCCGATCTCCAGGATCGAAATGTCGAAGGTCCCGCCGCCGAAGTCGAAGACGGCGATCTTCTCGTCGTGCTTCTTGTCCAGGCCGTAGGCGAGGGCGGCGGCGGTAGGCTCGTTGATGATGCGCTCGACCTCCAGGCCCGCGATGCGGCCCGCGTCCTTGGTCGCCTGCCGCTGGCTGTCGTTGAAGTACGCCGGCACCGTGATCACCGCCCGCGTCACCTTCTGGCCCAGATAGTCCTCCGCCGTCTGCCGCATCTTCTGCAGCACGTACGCCGAAATCTGCGGCGGCGCGTATTCCTTCCCTTCCACTTTGAACACCGCCATGCCCGAGGCGTCCTTTTCCACCGGATAGGAAACCTTGGAAATCTCCGACAGCACCTCTTCGTAGCGCCGTCCCATGAAGCGCTTGGCCGAATAGATGGTGCGCCGCGGATTGGTCACCGCCTGCCGCTTGGCGACCTGCCCCACCAGCCGCTCCCCGCTGTCGGTGAAGGCCACCACGCTGGGCGTGGTGCGACCACCCTCCGAGTTGGCGATCACCACCGGCTCGTTGTTTTCGATCACCGCCACTACCGAGTTGGTCGTGCCCAGGTCGATTCCAATAATTTTGCTCATCGCTCTTGCTCCTTGCGAAACGAACTCATGTATAACGAAAAACCGAATGGACTCTCATGCCTCCGGGGGCGCCGCCCCGTCGTTGCGCCGGCACACCACCACCCGCGCCGGCCGCAGCGTCTCCCCGTCCAACAGGTACAGCGGCTCCAGCTCGCGGCACACCGTCCCGTCGGGATAGTCGGGATGCTCCTCGACCATCACCGCCTCGTGAAAGCGCGGATCGAACGGCTCGCCCAAGCTGGAGCGGCGTTCGACCCCGCGCGCGCGCAAGAGCCCCTCCAGGTGCGAGTGCAACATGGAGAGCGCGTCCATGAAGGCGGCCATGTCCCCGCCCGCCGCCGACGCGGCGGTCGCCCGGTCGAAGTCGTCCATCAGCGGCAAGAGCTCCGACACGTCCAACCCGCGCCGTGCGCGCTCCTCCATCTCGCGCCGCACCCGCTTGCGGAAGTTGTCGAACTCCGCCGTCTTGTATTGCAGCGCGGAGAGATACTCCTGCGCCTCCCGTCTGGCCTGGGCAAGTTCGGCGGAGCTGGCGGCCGGCGCGGCGGCAGCGGGAGCGGCTTCCGTCTCCGGCTCCGCGCCGCCCTCCGCCTCCATGCGTGCAATCCGCTCCATGGCTACCTCCAGCGCGCTTCGAATCTCGCCGCCCGGTCCGGCGGGCGGCGTCTCGCCCGTCTTCTTCACGATCGCCTCTCTCCCCTCATCCCCGCGACAGTTCCACGGTGCGCCGCTGGCCGTCGCGGACGACGGCCACCCGCACGCGCGAGTAATCGTTGTAACGCCCTATGGCGGCCCGAAAGTCGGCCAGATTCCGGACCGACGCATCCTCCATTCGGGTTATCACGTCCCCGGGACGCAACAGACCGAACGCGGGAGAGCCTTCGGCGACCTTCAGCACGACCACGCCCTCCGCGCGCGCCGCTCCCAGCGCCCGCGCCGCCGCACCCTCCATCTCGCCCACCGACACCCCCATCCACTCCAGCTCGGCGCGCGCCGCCATCCGGCCGCCTTCCCCGCCCTTCTTCAATGCGTCCTCGGGAAAATCGAACGACACGTCATAAGCCCTCGACCCGCCCCGCTCCCGGCGCACAAACGCCAGGTTGAGCCGCGTCCCCGTCACCGACGCAATCACACTGCGATAACTCTCCAGGTCCGCCACCGGCTTGCCGTTCACGGAAACCAGCACGTCCGCCGGCCGCAGTCCCGCCTGCGCCGCGTATCCCCCCTCCTCCAGCTCCAGCACCAGCAGTCCCTTGCCTCCCGTGTCCGGCACGTCCAGGTACTGCTGCGACAGCCCTGGCCGTTGGTGATCCGTTGGTCCCCACGAGGTCCTCCAACTCCACGATGCCGTACGCAGGCGATTGACCATCCTCGTCACGCGCGCGGACGGAATCGCAAAACCCACTCCCGCCGAGCCGCCCGAGGGCGTCACGATGAACGTGTTGATCCCGATCAGCTCGCCGTTGATATTCAGAAGCGGACCCCCGCTGTTGCCCTGGTTGATCGCCGCGTCCGTCTGGATCGCCCCCGAAATCTCCGTCTTGTCGCTGGTCTTCACCCTCCGGTTGGGCGACGAGATCACTCCCGTCGTCACGCTGTACTCGAAACCGAACGGATTGCCCACGGCGATCACCGTCTCGCCCACCATCAGGTCGTGGCTGTCGCCGATCTTGATGGCAGGGAACTTCTCCGTGGCCTTTAATTTCAACAGCGCCAGGTCGTCCGTCGGGTTGGAAATCACCTGCTCCACGTCGAACACGCGACCGTCCAACAGCGACACCTTGATGGACTGGGCGTTGCCGATCACGTGGCGGTTGGTTATCACGTAACCATCCGGGTGCACGATGACGCCGGAACCCAGCGATTGCACCCGCTGCACCTGGTTGGGAAAAAACGGTCGGAAAAAGGGATCATTGCCGAAGCCGAAGAGCTCGTTCAGCGGGTTGCGCGTTACGATTAACGACTCCGTATTGACGTTGGCGACGGAGGGAGCGGCTTTCTCCACCGCGATGACGACCGGTGTGCGCCGCAAGTCGCGACTGTCTTCCGCATGGGAGACCACCCAGCCGGTGCTCAATACCAAGACCAACGCGAGTACACATCCACGCCAACGCCGAATCACGGGTCCTGTCCCCCTTCCTCAGGGTAGTTCCAAGCGATAATGGCAAATATTGTACCAGCCCGCCCCCGCTTGTATCATGAACTCGAAATAATCACGTAACATATTGGCATATAATGAATTAATCATCAGGCTCGGGCGCCTGGCATAGCCGTCCCGGCACGCGGGGCGTCAGGCCCCCAAGTCAAAGTGCGCCAATTTGGCACGGTCAAGGAGATCGCTCGATGTATTCCAGAAGCGCCCGGGCGAAATCCCGGTGGGCGCGGGCGTTCCAATGGATGCTGTCGGCCAGGTAATCGTTGGGGTGCAGGTAAAAACGCTTGACAACCGTCTCGGGAAACAAAAGCGCGCCGTGGCGGCGGGCCAGGTCGGCGTAGACGCGATAGAAGCGACCCGACAGGGGGCCGGTAGGCTGCTGGATCAGGAGTACCGGCAGCCCCGCCCCGCGGAGACGGGCCAGAATCTGGTCCAGGTTGCGCTCGAACTGTTCGGTGGGAACGTGGCGCAGGAAGTCGTTGCCGCCGATGAGCAAGATCACGGCCTCGGGCCTCTGCGCCAGCACGTCGGACTCCAGCCGGCGCAGGGCGTCGGCCGAAGTGTCGCCGGCGACGCCCGCGTTGATTACGGGCAGACCCAAGAGTTCTTCCAGGAGCCGGGGATAGGATTCTTGCGGGGATGCGCCCACACCGGCGGTCAGGCTGTCGCCCAGGCACACGATCGGCCCGCGCGAGACGGCGATGGGAACCCAGGTTCTTCCCAGGAGGCCATGCGCGCGGGCGTCAAGATAACCGGCCACGAGGACCAGGAGACCGACCACGAGCGTGAACGCCGCCGGCCGTCCCTCGATCACGATTCCCGCCACGCTCATGGCAAGTGGCATACCGATGACGAGCAGGAGATCGTACTTGAAGGCGTCCGTACCGCGCGACTTCAGCAGCACGAGCACGAGTCCAAGCGCCAGCGGAACGCTCCACCGCTTCAAGAGCTCGCCGGCTTGCCCCCGCGACCCCGCCCAGGCCAGCACAAACCCCAGCGCGACCGCGACGGAATACAAAGCCACGTAAGCCACGGGAGCGATCAGCAGAGCGACGAAGGCGACGGCGAAAACGACGACGGGTAGCATGGGTCGGATCACCCCATCCTTCCGCCCCCGCGGGTGCGGACAAACCCGGCTGCCATGCCCGCCAGGAGCGCCGCGGCGCGGCAGAAGATCAGCATGGGCGCCAGCGCCCCGACCGCCGGGTCCTTGCGTAAGATCGCCCACGACAGGGGAAGACTGTGGGCGAAAAAGACCGCTAGCGCCGCGACGCCCGCCCAGCGCGCCGACGGCTGGAACGGCATGGCCGGCACCAAGACGCACAGAATTCCCAACAGCGCCACTTCCAGCTTCAGTCCCTGCGGCGTGTAGGCGTCGGACACCATCTTGCCCGCGTGCTTGCGATAGAGCAGGTTGCGCCAGTAGGCGCGGCCGAACTTCTGCCTCATGTAACGAACCAGCGTCTCCGGATGCCGGTGCGCGACCACGGCGTCCGGCGCCAGGACCAGCCGATGCCCGGCCTCCTGGAGACGAAACGAAAAGTCAGCGTCTTCGCCCGAGCGATGGGAAAGCGTGTCGAATCCGCCGAGGCGTGCTCAGACAGCTCGCGGCGAAGGCGGCGCTGTAGGTCCCGATCATGGCGAGGCCCTCTGCGCGCCGCATGATGGCGTAACGCTCCTCGATTTCATACTGCGCAAAGCGGGCCACGAGCGCGCGCTGCGTCGTGGTGTAAACCCCTTGCACGCCGGAAACCGTGGGATCGTCAAAGGGGCGGATCAACTGCGCCAGCCAGTCGGGACGCGGAATGCAGTCCGAATCGATGAAGGCCAGGAGCGGCGCGCGCGCCTCCGCCGCGCCCCGGTTGCGCGCCGCCGCCGGTCCGGCCTTCTCCTGTCGTACCAGCCGCGCAAACGCATACTCCGCAACCACGGCCTCCGGACCATCGCTGGAACCGTCGTCCACCACGACCACCTCAAAGCCGCCGGCCACGCCCTCCTGCGCGGCCAGCGCCGCCAGGCACGCCGCCAACCGCTCGGCATCGTTGTACACCGGAATCACGACCGACACGGCGGGCGTGGTCATGGCGTCGCGCTCCACACCAGCGGCCCCAAGGGGATCGGCGCGCCCAGCGTCTCACCGGCCTCCAGCCGTCCCCGCGCGTCATACTGCCCCGTCGCCAACTGCAACACCACCGTCGCCTTGCCAGGCAACGGCTCCTTGAGCGGAAGCGTCATCTCGTCCAGAAGCGTCTCGCCCGCCTGCCAGGCGTAAGTCGGATAAAGATCGTAAAAGGGCGGGCGCACCAGTGCGGGCAAGTCTTCGCCGGCCGGTGAACGAAACGTGAGATGATAGCGATAATGTCGGTCCAGCGGTTCCCGGCATTCCCACAGCAGCGCGAGGCGCAAGGTGGAGGCGCCGTCGCGCGTCGCCGCCTCCACGTGCGATGCCAACAGGGCCAGCGCAGGGGACAGCTGGCGCGGGGCGCCGCGTGCGGCACGCTGCGCCACTACCGAGTCCGCCACGCGAAACACCGGCCCGCGGTCGCTTGAAATCTCCAGCGCCCCCGCCGTGTACACGTCCTCACCGTCCTTGCTCCACGCCATGTACTTGTGATAATCAAACGCGTGCCGCCGGTCAAACGTCCCGATGGCCCCGCTCACGCCCACGGCGGCGTGAATCGCGCACAACCCCTCCGGATGCGTGTCCGGTATGCGGATGTTGTACCGCTCGACCACCAGCCGGCCCGGTTCCCAGTCGCAGGTCGGATGAAGGCCGTAGCAACCCGCGTGGTCGTTGAAGATGCGCACCCAGGCGCGAGGGTTTCGTGGGTCGAGCGAATCGTAACGAAGCACCAGCTTCAGGTTCTCTTCCAGCCGCCGCAAGGCCCGCCAGTAGTACGTCACGGTCAACGTGTCGCCGGGCGCCAAGCGCTCGGAGGGTTCCAGGTCGTAGCCCAGAAACTCGACTGTGCCGCCGAAGACGACCTTTCGCGGCCGGCTGATGGCCGCGATGGTTTCGCCCTCATCCGCGTATACGCGGAGGTCGCGCAGAGATTCCGGCCCATCGGCAAGACTAAGCACGTGTGTGCCCGGCTCGATCCAGACAGGAGCGGACGCTAACGTCCCGTCCGCATCCCGTTCCAAAGTAAGTAAACTCCCATCCAGCCGCCAGGTTACGCGCTTTTCCGCGCCGGATTCGGCGTCCGCGGCCACGACCAACGGCAGCCGATCCAGCGCAACCACTGTGATTTCAGTAGCTTGCGGCAACAACGCGGGAAAATGTTTCACGTGAAACATTGTCAGGACGGACGGTTCGCCAAGCGTGGGCCGCGCCACGTACACGTCGCACTGGCGCGCCTCCGCGAAGAGATGGAAGCGCGGCTTGGCGTACAAGACCGCATCCGGCCAGGGTCCGTAATACGCGCGCAGCAGCCACGTCCGCCCCGGCCCGGACAGCGCCCACTCCAACATACCCGCATCGGTCGGCAGATACCCGACGCGGGCAAAGAACGGCTCCCGCATGATGGATAGCGCGGCTCGGTATGCTCGGAAAAGAACATATTCCGGTCAAAGGCCGAGCGCGGTCCCAGAATCATCACGCGATCGCCGGGGCGATATTTGGCCTTCACGACTTGCCCGGCGAAGGCAAAGCCGGTCGGCGGTCCGAAGAGACGCTCCGCCGCCGCAACCCGCAAGCCCACCAGCCCACAGAGGAGAAAAACGCCTCCCGCCAGTGCCAGGCCCTTCGACAGCGGCGACGACAACCGGCGACAGGCGCCGTCCACGAGCGAGCGCGCCCCCGCTGCGGCGAAAAGGGCGTAGAACGGAACCTGAAACACGAAATAGCGATGGTGGAAAAAGTTTCGTCCTACCAGAAACACGCCGCAGAGTGCCGACGCGATCAATACCGACGCCGCCAACCCGATTCCCAGCCAGCCTGCGTGCGCGCCAGTTGCAGGGCGCCGTAGGCCACTAGCAGCGCGAATAGCGCCGTACCGACGCGCGCAGGTACCGCTCGATCACTTACGAGTTCGGTCGCGGCTTGCGGGCGACGCCATGCGCAGCGCGTAACCCGGCCCAAGGTCCGACCACTGGACTGGAGTCTCCGACTTGCTGCCGCCCGCCGCCAAGTGCTCCAGGCGCGGCTTGTAGAACTTGTAAAAGGGGTAGTAACCCGCCGCCACGACCACGACGAGAACGGCGAAAAGGCCCCCAGCGAGAAACATTCGAGCGCGCGTAAGGTGGGTTCCCCGCACCGACTTCGTACCCCACGCCGCGAAGGGAATCATCGCCCCCAGCGGCGCCAGCACGAAAGCGAAGTAAAAATGCGAGTACAGCCCGGCCAACGCAACACCGGCAAGTAAGAGAAACACCTCCACAGTCTCCCCCCACCTCGCCGCCGCCAGGCATCCCATGGGTCTCATAAGTCCCATAGGTCCCATCGCCAGACGCACCACGCCATACAACAGCGCCGCCGTGAAGAAGATGAAGTGGGCATAGGGTCGCGCCTCCGGGCCATAGCGCAAAAGCAGCGGCGAGGTGGCGGCGAAGAAGGCGGCCCACAGCCCCAGCCGCGCTCCGCCCAACCGGCGCCCCGTGGCATGAACGACCAGGATCGTCCCCAGCGCCAAAAGCAGCGAGGGCAGCCTTCCCACCCACTCCTGCGGCCCCAGGAACCGCGTCGCGCGCATAAGGAGGTGGCATAACGGCGGCGCCGCCATGGCCGCGCGCGTACTTGCCAGGAGATCGGACAACCGCTCCTTCTCGGCCATCTCGACGGTGACGATTTCGTCAATCCAGTAACTGCGTTGAAGGCGCTCCCAGGACAGCAACAGGAACGCCGCCAGCAGCGCGGCCAACGCCGCCATCGTCCAGCCGCCCGCGATCGTCCGGCAGCTCGTCTCCACGGCCGCATTCGTCCCACGGGTCTCGTCGCTTGGTTCGTCCCTCATTCCACCTGTCTCAAACCGTAATCGGTCAGTTGGATCATCTTGCCCAGCTGCCGCGGCGGTTGGCCGGGGCTGGGATGGCTCTCGATCAGGGCGATGTTGAGGTCCACGCGCTCCGCCTCCCCCGTGGGTACGCGGAACGTGTAGGTGTCGCGGATTTTCTGGCCCGCCTCCCAGAGTGAAGTGGGATAAAACCCCGACAGGCACGGCTGGTGCCGTTCGGTCAAGAGGATGCGGCTGCCCGGCCCGGTCACCGTGGTGACGATGTCATAGTTCTCGCGCAGGGCCGTCAGGCAGTGGAAATAAAGGCTCATTTCGAACTCGACCGCCCCCGACAGGGCGGTGCGACGCATGTCGAAACCGATGAAGTCGATCTCGGGCGTGAACTTGAAAATCAGGGGATCGCGCGGGGTGGGACGCAGCAGGATGAACTGGCTCTTCTGCGAACGATCCACCTCGATCATGCCGACCTGGATGCGGTCGGACTCGTAATCGAAGACGCCCACCAATTTGTGCGGCGGCCCCAGCGGCCGGTCGCGGCGGAAGACGCCCAGCCCGTGCTGCGAGATCACCCCCAGCATCAGCTTGTAGGGCAACTGCGGCGCCTCGGGGGGGACATCCAAGACCAGGGTTTCCTTGAGAATCTCGCCGGGAACCAGGCTTTCGGGCGGGACCTGCCCCAGCATGAAGTCATGGTCGTTGCCGAAGCGGTGGAACGCGCCGTCCGCGGCCAGATGGTCGGCGCGCACGATCACGGAGAGCGGCTCCTCCAGCTTGCGCATGGCCTCCCAGTAATAGGAGACCTCCATGGTGTGGGCCGGAGGAACCACGTCGGAGGCGTAAGTGTAACCGAGAAAGCGCAGCGACTGGCCGAAGACCACGTCGCGGGGATGGCGGATTTCCGGCACGAGGCCGAGCCGGTTGCGGCCGATCTCCAGGCGCGAAAGAAGAAATCGGCCGCCGCCGCCGGCCGCCAGCGTCAATCTGGCCGCGCCTTCCTGGAAGTACAGCGAGAAATCGGACGGCTGCGGCTCGCGCCGCGCGGGCAGCTGCGCCGAGTGGATCAAGACGTCGTTGATCTTGAAGTCCAGCGTGCCCGTGCTGGTCGAGACGTTGGCCAGAAAGACGCGGACGTTGTAGGCGCCCGCCTTCTCGAACGAGAGGGTGAGGTCGAGATGGCCGCCCACGCGCAAGTCCACCGCCGGTCCGGTAGGCAGCTCGACCACGCGCAAGCCCTGCCCCTTGCCGAGCGCAGGCAAGTCAAAGAGCTTGGGTCGCCACTGTGTGTGCACGCCGGAGACCAGGTTGCGATACCCCTCGGTAGGAAACTGAAAGAGTCCGACGCCGCCGAAGTTGCCCTGGTAGGCGGCGCGCGTCTCCATCTGGTATCTCAGCGTCATGGGCCAGTCGGCGGCGCCGAAGCGCAAAATCCAGAGGCGCCGGCAGTCGCTGGCCAGGTGCGACAGGAGCGAGGCGGACGCCGGGAATCGCGCCAGCCGCGGCAACAGCGGCGTATGCCGGAACGGCGCCAATACGCAGGCGTAGTCCTCGCGGCGCAAGAGCATATCCGGGCCGTAGAGCAGGATGCGGTCCTCCGGGCCGGCGCGTAGCGACAGGAACGCCGCCAGGCCGTCCCAATCGGGAACCTGCGGAGCTCTCGGACCCGCTGCAGAGAAAACCACGGCGAGCGAACCGACTACCGCCAGCACCGGGAGCCCTCTTTGGATGGTCGCGCGGGTCCGGCCTGCCGGCGCCACGCCTGCGATCCACCGCGCGATCGCAAACAGTCCCAGCATGGCCGGCGCGGGCGCAAACCATTGCGGCAGGAGCAGCAACTCCAGCGGCGCGGACTCGGGAGCGTCCAGGCTGCCCCAGCGCAGCTTGGCGACGAGAAAACCGAACGCGATCCAGCCGAGGATCCACAAGATAGCGGCGCGGCGTTGACGCCGAAACGCCACCCCCAGGCCGGCCAGCGCAAGGCACGTGATCAAGAGGACCGCCCACGGACGCGCCGAATGTACCTGCACCAATTGACGGAGGAGGTCGTCCCAACCTTGCGCCGGCGCCTTGAAGGTGAAGTGCAGGGGGCGCAGTTCATGCGCCCGCAGAAGGAACGGCCCGACCGAGAGCGCGGCCGCGCCCACCACGAAGAGGAGCGCCCAGAACCCGCGCCGCAAGCGCGCGCCCAACGCCATGCTCTCGCCTCCCCCCTTAACAAGGGGGGCCGGGGGGGATTCTGCCCGCTGCGGAACCGCCAACAGCGCCAGCACGAGCAGCATGGTGAACGGCACGAAGAGGACGAACAGCATGTGCACGTGCACCACCACGGCGGCCACGAGGGCGCCCACGGCGATCATGCGCAGCCGCGGCGCCTCAACAAACCTCCCCGCCCACAGCAACCAGCCGCACCACGCCGCCGGCACAAGCGCCGACGGGGTAAGCGAGGCGCCGATGGGAATCCACGCCGGCCCCGCCAAGACGAGCAATGTACCGAAGAGAAGCGGCGCTACTCCTCCCCCCTTAACAAGGGGAGTTGGAGGGGATACTGGCTGCGCCCGCGCCGCGGGCAGGAAATACAGCGACCAGCACGCCAGCGCCAACGCCATGAAGAAGAGTCCCCATCCCCGCTGGCCGTGCCCGCCGGACTCGCGTTCGCCGCGCAGGGCGTAAAAAAGCCGGTATGACAACCAACCGGAGCCTTCCGTCGCGTCTACGCTTTCCCTGGCCAGCGACCAGAAGTCCTTCTCGGCGATTTCGACCGTACGCACCTCGCGCCATTCCAGCGAACGTTTCATCCATTGCGACAGCACGTCGGCGCGCAGGTAGAGCAGGGCCGCGGCCAGAAAGAGGGCGAGGGGGAGGGTCAAGCGCAGGTCAAAAGGGTCAAGGCGACGCATGGGCGGCCTCCCGGCCTTGCAGGATTTCCCGAAAGCGCTGCAACGCCGCGCGTTCCTGGCGGTCGGAGACTTCGCGGCTGTGGTGGGTGTACACATAGTCGCGGGCGCGGCCGCCCAACCGGCGGCGGAGTTCGGGATCGCGGGCGAGTCGAAGAACGGCTTCCCGCAAAGGTTCCACTTCACCCGGAACCAGCAGGCCCCGGTCGGGGGCCAGGAGGTCGCGGAAGGCCGCCGTCTCGCGCGCCACGCACGGCAACCCGACAGCCATCGCCTCCAGGAGGCTCTTGGGCGTGCCCTCGTAACGCGAGGTCATCACGTAGGCGTCGAAGCCGCGCAGCCGCTCGGCCAGTCGGGCGTTTTCGACGTAACCGGAGAAGACCACGGGCGCGCGCAACTCCTCGGCCAGCCGCCGCAGCGCCGCCTCGTCGTGGCCGCCCGCGATGATCGACAGCTCAACGCCCGTGCATGCCGCCACGGCGGAAATGAGCAGGGGATAGTCCTTGACCGGCGCCAGCCGTCCCACCGCGACGAGGCGAAACACATCGCCTGCGCGGTAGTCCTCCTTGGCGGGAAAGCGCGCGGGATCGATGTAATGGACGCGCGGCATGATCTCGACGCGGGCGCCCGCGCGCGCTCGCACCGCCGGTTCCAGATGCAGAGAGCCCACGGTGACCAGTTCCGCTCCGCCGAGCACCGCCGCCTCCAGACGCCGATGTAGCGCCGCGCGCACCGGAAAACCCTCCGCCGCGATGACTTCGGACTTCATCCAGTTGCAGGCGACCATGTAGCGCGCGCCATAGAGCCTTCGCGCCAACGGCGCGCCGAAGGCGGCCACGTAGTGATGGTAGTACGCGCCACAGCTGTCACGCAGCGCGCGCCCGAAGACGATCGGCACGAGCCAGGCATAGAGCCGCGGTGCGCGATAAAGCCAGCGACTGCGCGCGTACCGCACGCCCGCAAGCGGGAGCGCCACGGCAGGATCGGATCGGTCGCGCGAGACCAGGTTTACTTCGCCGAACACCGCCAGTTGGTTGCGCAGCGAATCCAGCTCGCGGTCGAACTGCGACACGCTCAAGAGCCGGCTCACGGTCACGTCATGGCTGAGTACGAAGGCCAACGGCTTCATCCTTCCGCCCCCTTAACAAGGGGGGTTGGGGGGGATTCCCGCGCCTGCCGCCAGAATATGTAAGCGATGCCCACGTACCATCCCACGTAGTGGCGATAGGCGAAGCCGCCGTGCAGGCTGCCGCTGGCCAGTGTGCCCAACGCCGACACGATGAAGCAGATGAGGAGCACGCGATCCGGCCCGGCGGGCAAAAGCTGCCAGGCCCGCGCGAAGTACAGGAATATGAGGAGAAAGAACCCCAGAAAGAAGAACAGGCCGACCAGGCCCATCTCCGCGCCGACGAGGACGAGCAGGTTGTGCGAAGAGAGGTCGCCGGTTTGCACGACCAGGTTGGCCCACTGCGAATGGCGCAGGGAGTCGGGGATATAGGCGACGAAATTGGCGCTGTAGTTGCCGATGCCGACGCCGGCGACGGGGTGGTCGAGAAACATGCGCGTACCGGCGGCCAGGTCGAGGATGCGCGCGCCGGTCGACAGGTCGATCTTGAAGCGTCCCGTGGGCGAGCCGTAGAAGCTGCGGGTCTCCAGCTCGGCGACGAAGGACTCGAAGCGCGGGACCAAGAGAATCAACGCGACGAGAAAGGCGGGCGCGGCCCAGAGCATCATGCGTCGCACCGGCCGCAGGGTAGCGGCGAAAAAGAGGACGATCAAGGGAATGGTAAGATAGCCGGAGCGCGAGCCGCAGAGGACGAAGGCGAAGGCGGAGAGGCCGAGGCCCAAGAGATAGGGCCAGCGCCGCCCGCGCCGGGCGCAGAGATAGCCGTACACGCCGAGGGGCGCGAAGAAGTTGATGTAGAGCGAGGCCATGTTGGCGTTGCCGAAGACGCCGGCGATGCGGGCCTCATCGCGCAGGAGGTCGAGCATGGCCGCGGCCACGGCCACCACCCCCGGCCACCACAGCCAGTGGGCGGCGCGGCGCAGATCGGCCAGCGTGGGAAACAGGGTGGGAATGAAAACGGCCATCGCCACGGACGAGGTCAATTGCAGCAGTTGAAAAGTGGTGGCGCGTCCGGGCGCGTTGAAGAGTAGCGAAACCCACGCCGCCAGCCACCAACCCAGCCCCAGAGGAGAATCTCACGGGGAAAGCGCGCCGGCGAGTTCCAGCCAGGATAAAACGCAGGAGGATCGCGCCCAGGGCGAGAAAGAAGGCCAGCTTGAGGGGAGAGACCAGGGGTAGCAGCGTGACGGCGCCCAGCGGCTGCACGAGGAGAAGGAAGAGGGCGGCGCGCCGCACGGAGAGAAGCAGCCAGGCGGCCAGGGCCAGGCCGGCGGGAAGGGTGACGAGGAGGAGCGCGGCGCGCGCGTGCAGCCGGTCGGCGGCCAGCCCAAGCGCCCCGACTGCAACCATCCCCACGCCGACCAACCCCAGCGTCGCCAAGTGCTCCCCGCTCAAGAAGGGGGGCCGGGGGGGATTCTTCTCGTCCCGGGCCGCATCCATCGCGCCGCGAAGGCTCAGCGCAGGAAGCTGCGCACGCGCTCCAGTTGCCGGCGCGCGTTCTTGTCGTCGGGCCGAAGCTCCAAATAACGCGAAAGGTACTCCTCGGCCAGGGCCAGCCGTCCGCTGTGCTGGGCGCAGAGAAAGGCGTTGTACAGCGCCTCGGGATGATTGCGGTCCAGGCGCAGGACGCGGTCGAACAGCTTGGCCGCCTCCATCGGGTTGTTCTCCTTCATCCAGTAGAGGCCCGCCAGGTAGAGATAATCGACGTTGTTGCGGTCGCGTTCGATGGCCTGGTCGAGATAGTAGCGGGCGCGGCCGTACTGCTCCTGGCCCGCGTAGGCTTCGGCCAGCTTGAAGTAAAGATTGGTGTTTTCCTTGTTGAGTTCGATGCTCCTTTCCCAGTCGGGGACGGCGGCGGGGCCGCCGGAAGTGCGATGCAGGAGGTCGCCGCGGCGTTCGAAGTAGCGCCAGCGATCCACGTGGTCGGCGGGAGAGTTGTCGATGGCCCGATTGACGTGGGTCATGGCGGCGTCCAGCTCGCCCAGCTCGGTGTAGCAGTTGCAGGCGAGAAAGTGCAGGCGATGGTTGTTGGGGGACTGGGCCAGCGCGCTCTGGACGACGGTGAGAGCGCCCTGGAAGTCGCGCTGCTGGGAATAGAGGACCAGCGCCTGTTCGTAGAGCAGGCGGGGATTCTGGCGCAGGATGTGGTCGACCATGGAGAGGCCGTACTGATGGGCGGCGAGGGCGGCGCCCACAAAGAGGCCGAAGACTAGGAGCCAGACGGCGCCGATGCGGGTCAGCGCCTGCCGCGCGGCCGGCGCGGGGGTGGGAGTTTCATCTGCCGGGACCATGACCGCCTCCTGGCTCAGGGTTTCAGCCGCTGGCGCACCCGCCGCAGCCAGTTGCGCGCCAGGGGATCGTCGGCGCGCTCCTCTCGGTATTTCTCGAAGTAAAACTGGGCGTCGCCCAGGCGCGCCGTCTGCATGGCGCAATAGCCGAGATGACGATACGCCAAAGTCAGCGCCGGGTCCAGCTCGACGGCCCGCAGGAGATGCGGCAGGGCAAGCTCCCAGTCGGACTCGCTCATGTAGTAGGTGCCAAGCAAGAAGGCATACTCGGCGTTGTCGGGCGCCAGCCGGAGGGCCTCGGCCATGAAGCGGCGCGCCTCGGCAAAGTCCTGCCGCGCCGCGTAGGCGCGGCCCAGCTGGGCGAACGCCGCCGGCTGCTCGGGATTGTGGTAGGCGGAAATGGCCCAGTCGCGGATGGCCTGCTCGCGACGGCCCAGGGAATTCTCCAGAAAGCCGCGATGATAATAGTAGCGCCACAGTTCAGGATGGTGGGGCGGGCAGTGGCGGATGGCCTGGTCGGCGTGGATGTCGCTGGCGGACAGGTCGCCCAGACGCTGCGCGCAGGTGGAAGCGAGAAAATGGCAGTCGTGCCGCTGGGGCGCCAGCGCCAGGGCGGCGGAGACGCGGGCATAGGCGGCGGCGTACTGGCCCGCCCGCTCCAAGCGCCGCGCGTCCTCGTAGAGCAGCGACGGACTTCGTTCCACCATGGCTGCGGCCCAGCCGCGCGCGCCCACTTCCAGGTACGCCAGGACAGCCAGAAGGACGAGCGCCGTGGCGCCTCCCAGCAGCCAGACGCCGCGGCGGGGGGAAGATTCACCGGTCGGCAATGATCGCTCCTTCCCGCGGGGGAATCCACCGCCAGAGGATGGGCGGCAGCGGCCGCTCGCTGGTCCAATCGCCGGGCAAGCGCACGCGCAAGGGGCCGGCGGGCGCGCCCGATGCGACCAGCGGCTGCCAACGCCCCTCGGTCGCTACGTACAGCGTCACGCCTTGCGCTCCGGACGGCAAGACGGCGGTCAGCCGGGTCCCTGGCGGCGCCTCCGTCGGCAGGTCCTCGTATTCCACCAGCGGGCGGAAGAGGAGCCGCGAGGCCAGGAGGAACTGGCCGGGCACGGCGCCCAGCTTGCACCGGAACTCGCCCGCAAGTGGATAAATTCCCAGCGGCACGTCGCGGTACTCTTCGCCGTCGGAATGAAAGCGCGGCGCGATCTCGACCAGCCCGGGCGCGCCCGGGCCGGCGAAGCGAAATCCGCCCGCCGTATAGCGATTAAGGTGCGGATGGACCAGCACGCGCAGATAGACGCGATAGCGACCGATGAGCGAAGCGTCGCGCACGCGGAGTGTGAGCACGGGCGGATGCTCGCGTGGGCCGGCGCGCAGGAAGTCGTCCAGCGTCCACAGATCGTCGAACAGCGTTCCTGCGTCGCGGGCGGGCGAGGCGCGGTTGACCGCCCCCGCGGGTTGGAGCGCCCAGGACGCCGCCGGAACCGAGAGCGCCGGATGGAGCGCCAGGCCGTCATCGGTCCAACTCGCCCCCGACCACGTTCCCGAGCCCCAATCGGAGCGAGTACTCCAGCGCTCCTCGTGATCGGAGGCGATGCGGCGCACGACGGCCAGCGTCAGCTCGGCGGTAGCCGCGTTGTTGTTTTCATCGGGCTCCGGTTCGATGTTGTAACGGTCCACGCGGGCGGAGACCGTCAAGGCGCGCGCGGCCGGCGCGGCCAGAGGGAGCGTTTTTCGCTCGCCCGGCGCCAGCGGTGGAATCGTCCGCGCCAGCGTGCTTCCAGCGGTTTCCATTTCGAGGAAGACTTCGCGCGACGGCGACTCTCCCCGGTTCTCCACGTCGAAGAGGAGCTGGACGGGCGCGCGATACTCGTGCGTCACGCCGGCAGGGGCGCGGATGCCGGCGAGGACGAGGTCCGGCGGGCCGAGCACGGTGAACTGGGCTGTGGCCGCGTTGTTGGAGCGGTCAGCTTCTCCCAGGAGATTGTCGGGATCGGCCTCGACGACGACGGAGTGCGGGCCGGTTCGTTCCGGGGAGTCCCAGCGGATGACGACTTCCGCCGTCCCGCCGACGGGCAGGTCGTCGACCTGGGGCGTGTCCCAAGCGGCGAGATTGCCGACCCGGCCCAGCGGCCCGTCCGCCGGGCCGGAGAGGGCTCGCAGGTACACCTTGGGCAGCGGGCAGCCGCCCACGTTTCGGACCACGGCGGAGAAGAAGGCCGTCTTGAACGAGGCGGGCGTCGGGGGTTCGACGCGCACTGAACCAGCCACGACCTCCACGTCGGGACTGGCGGCGACGGGGATTTCCGCCTCCAGCACGTAGCGCAGTCGTTGGGCGTCCGCCGGCTCCACGCAGGCTGCGAGCCAAAGGATGAACAATGCCGTTCGCGCGCGCATGACAACTCTTAGAACAACCGGATGGTCCCAAAGGACGGAGGCTTGTTGCGAAATATAGGCGAATGCCGAGGCAGGTACAAGCCGGTCGCGCGGCGGGGCGCCGGCCCTGCCGATGTGGAGTGCGGCTGCTTGCTGTCGCGCGTTCGGCGTCATCCCCCCCAACGCCCCTTGTTAAGGGGGGAGTGCAGGCCGCATGAAGCGGGTCTTCAGCATCCAGGCCGCCCTTCGACTTCGCGCTTCGCTCAGGGCTGTCGGTTTGGGTCGTTGCTAATGCTCAAGGCTGTCGGTTCCGGTTGCCGGCGCGGCATCACCACGCGGCCAGTTTGCGAGCGGCGGCGCTGGCGACGATGGCCGCGCCGAGGAGTTCGGCGGCGGCCTCCAGCCAGTACACCTCGCCCGAGAGGCGCCGCAGCTGCGGCATGGAATGGCGTCGCGGGTAGCGGCGCGAGTACATGAGGACCCGCCCGGCGCGTCCCTCGTAGACGTAATAGCCCAAAAGGTCGCTCCGCCCCACGCGCTCGCGCAAAAGCTCGCGCGGGCCGGCAATCGGCGGTTGGTCGTGGATGATGTCCACGTCTTTGGCCATCTCCAGATTATAGAGCCTCTGCGCGCCGCCCCAGAAGTAGAACTCGATGGTGTTCCAGAAATGCACCGATGCGTAGGCGAAACCACCCAGGAGCGCGGCGACGAGCATCACTCCACCCAGGCCGGAAGAGCGGTGCGTGTCGCAGACGAGGAGCGAGCCGACCGCCCCGACGGCACCGAAGACCAGCGCCGGCAGGATGGGACTCCAGAAGTAGCGTCCCATGAAATGAAAGCAGAACCCGGCCAGCGCGCCCAGGGCGAGCGCCGCCAGAAGGAAGAGAAAGCGCGGGCCGCGCGCGCGCTCGCTATCCACGTGGTCTTCCAGCGTGCCGAAGGCGGTGGCCCAGTCCTCGGGCCT
The DNA here is from genome assembly GCA_015075175.1 of bacterium. Taxonomy (GTDB): domain Bacteria; phylum Hinthialibacterota; class Hinthialibacteria; order H5-UNCL2; family H5-UNCL2; genus H5-UNCL2. The sequence goes on along the minus strand of JABTUV010000001.1, from coordinate 511,940 downwards.
GGAAGGCCGGGGCGGGGGGTCGAGATCGCTCATGGCGGCAGCATCCTTTCCCCGTGCGCGGCGCGCTGCGCAACTACGGCGCAGGATCCTTCCTAATAATACACTGAGGGGAGAGATTACGCCTTGCCGGCGGCCCTCTCGTAAAGCTTCACGCCCACGAAGTACGTGATCATGGCCGCGCCGATGATGTAGGTGGCGTAGAAGTAGTCGCCGGTCGCGCGCTCCTGCAGGTCCACCACGCGCCCGATGAGCAGCGAGACGCGCGCCAGCACCGTGTAGCCGAAGCTGGAGCCGAAGGTGATCATCAGGATCATGATGCCGAAGCGCGACGCGCCCTTCATGGGTCCCTTGTGCTCGACCGAGAAAAAGAAGTGGATGAGTACCGCGGCGACGCCGAGCACGATCAGCCAGTTGGTGAGGAGCGAAGGCCCCTCCACGCTGACCCAGCGGATGCCGCCGTCGGCGTCGAGCAGGGGGTTGCCGGGCATGGGCCAGAGGGGCAGGAGGGTGGCGTTGATCTTGGCGACCAGGTAGGCCTGGGCGTCGCCGACCAACCGCAGCGCGGCGTAGGCGCCCACGATCATGGCCAGCGCCCACCGCGACCACCAGTTGAAGCGCTTGGTCAGGCGCGCCCAGATCATGATCGACAGCGCCAGGGCGACCAGCCGCCAGCCCGGCGAGACTTCATACTGCTCGCCGTAGACGGCAGTGGGCCCGCCCCAAAGATGGCGCAGAAAGTCGACGATGGGCATGACCAGGTCCGGTTCCAGGACCTGGGCGTACACAATCACGACCCCGTATCCCACCGCCGCGCCCAGGTAGACATGCTCGGCGAACTTGTAGATGGGATTGTCCTTGTAGAGAAAGCTGAAGATGGCCAGCGTGAAAAAGACCACCATCCAGCCGAGAAAGACTTCGTAGAGGGTCACGAGCGGCCTCCCCGGGCGCGCCGGCGCAGAATGAAATCGACGTTGACGATGATGATGACCAAGACCAGCGCGTAGTGAATGAGAGACTGGGCGACCATGGCGCGATTGGCGAAATCGGGAACCAGGATGGAGAGGCCGACGGCGTCGCCGCGTTCGGTCATGCCCAGGAGCTTCTCATAGTCGGCGGCGCCGACCAGTCCGCCCAGGAATCCCAGCAGTTGGCGGGAATGGTAAAAGGTGTAGAGTTCGGGGGCCATGACGGCGGTCACGCCCGCGACCGTGGCGACGTTGTAGCGCTTTTGCACCTGCGCCAGCCACTGGTTGATGCCGGGCGAGCCGGCGCTGATGGTGACGAGGAGGTCCACGTCCTTCATGTCGTGCAGGCCGGCGACCACGGGAATCTCGGCGTTCTCCCAGATGTAGCGCCCCTCTTGGTCCTTGCGGAAAGTGGTGGGAATGGAGCTGCCCATCTGGGACATGACCACTTCGCCGCCGGCCTTGAAGCCGAGGTTGAGATAATCGACGTCCTTGCGGGGATGGACGCCCTCGGAGGCCAGTTGCGCCAGCGCCCAGCCCATCGCCAAGGCGGTCTGGTTGACGCCCACGTCCCAGAGGGCGATGTTGATCACGCGATGGCCGTTCTTGAGCGCGTGGTAGATGGTGAGGCGGTGCATGGGCTCCAGCTCGGGCCGGGTGGAGGGGCTGTAGTCGGCGGAGATCATCACCAGGCTGCCGGGGGGCAGGTTCTGAAGGGCGTTGTAATAAGAGATGGAGGTCTCGCCGGGGACTTGAGGCAGCCGGAAGGGCAGCAGCAGGCCGCCGAAAGTGAGCACGGCCACACCCAGAAACACCCAGCGCCGATCCAGACTTTCCAGATTCACGTCATTCCCCCTTCAAGTACGGTCGCTCGATGCCGAAGATGACGCGGAGTCCGACGGCGATGATGCCGAGGGCGACGCCGATGAGGATGGCGCGCTGGCCGGCGGTGTTGGGGACGCCCATGAGCCAGTCGGCGACGTTGGGTAGAAGCGCGCCCAGGCCCAGCGCCTGCGAAAGCCAGTGGCCCAGCGGCACGCGCCCCAGCATGATCAGGATAGCCGCGAACATCAAAAGCGCCGCCGGCAGGTTGCGCACCCGGAAGGCCCGAAAGGCCGCCGAGGCGATGAAGAACGCCAGCAGCGCGAACATGGTGGATTGCAGGGGCGACAGGAGGTTGCCGTAGAGGTCCTGGAAGAGCAGGTCGCCCACCACGAGCGAAGTCACCCGGTGGTGGTAGAAATGCGCCCAGAAACCCGCGCCCATGAGCAGGAACATGGTCACGAGCAGCGCCAGCTTGTAGCCCCAGTCGCGCCGCCGCTGGACGATGGCGCGGAAATTGATGCGCAGGATGTTGGCCACTCCCAGCACCACCGACGACGCCACCACCACCTGCGCGATCTTGGCGATCTCTTCCGCGGAAATCCGCACCCAGTCCACCGGCTCAAAGAAGAACTTCAAGACCATGAAGACCCCGATGAAGAGCGTGATCAGAATGGGTATCTCTTTGCGCATCGCGTCCTCTCTGCTTAAAAAAGAAGGCTCAATCGGAGCATGAGCTCGGGCCAGAAGGTCTTCAAGAGACAGCCCGCCAAAAGCACCGCCAAGGTCGCGGCCTTGAAATAGTCGGCGGTCTTGATGCTGGAGAGCACGTCAGGGGCGCGCGACAGGTAGGCGCTGGCCGCGTAGTACTCCTCCCCGATCAGGGTGTAGTCGCAGGCCACGATGAAGAAGGGAATCTGCATCACGGAGGGCGTTCCCGCGACCTGGATGCTGCCGGCGGAGAAGCCGGTCTCCACGAGAATCAGCGACTCCGCCATGAAGGCGCCCATGTACAGGTTGGCCGCGGGCTTCTCCCGCAGCATGATGCCGTTGATCGAGGAGGTGTAGGCGAACTGCTCGCCCGAGAGATAGCGGATGTTGTCGGGATTGTAGCGGTCGGCCTTGTTGTTGACGATGTAGGCCTCGCGCACCGTCTCCTCGGCGATGGAAAGCACGACGGCGAAGCGGCAGGGCACGATGATGGGGGTATCGTACTCGGCGGTGATGCTGGCGACGTGTCCGAGGACCACCATGCTGGCGATGGTGGGGGCGCTCTCGATGTCGTCCAGGCCCGGCACGTACAGGACGGGCCGGCCCATCTCGGTCGCGCGGCCGATGGCTTCTTCCAAGGCGTCCAGGCCCGCCACCCGCCGGAGGTAAAGCTCCTTGCCGCGGCCCGCCCGCGACAGGAAATGAAAGAACATCCCCGTAAACGCCAGCACCGCCAGGCAGACGTTGGTGCGGTCGCCGGCAAACCACGTCCAGCCTCCCGGCACGAGGACCGCCGTGGCGGGGTCGGTGGGATGCTGGTAGACCGTGACCGTTCGTCCGGTTGTGTAACGGGCGACCAGCTCTCCGGGCGAAAGGCGTTGGCCGGTCTCGACGGAGGCATGATAGACGGCGTCCGAGCTGCGAATCTCGGGCATCTCCGCCTGGTAGCTGGCTTCGGTAATCTCGCCCGCCGCCAGTTTCCGGTCGAGAGCCTCTTTTCTCCTCACGTCCTTCAGCGGGTACTCGTAGCGGATGCGCGCCTGGCCGTCGGCGTCCAGGTAGGACGCAGTGACGACGCCGGACGCGTGCGTCCAGAGCGTGGCGGGCTTGCGGATCGCCTCGGGACGGAAGATTGCGATCACGGCCAGGACGGCGCACAGAGCGTAAAGCCCGAAGGCCACGCCCAATTGGACGCGATGCATGGTGCTGGTTGAGCGAGCCGGGAGCGTCCGCATCTAGCCTCCAATCACCAGTTCGACGTTGGCGCGCGGCAGGGTGACGGTGCGGCCGTCGTCCAGATGGACGTCCAGGACGCGCACGCGGGCCTCGGTTTCGATGACGATGGGTTCATGCGGGAGGGCGGCGACGCGACCGAGCAGGCCGAAGTAGGGTTCGCGCACCACGCGCAGGCGGGTGCCAATCTCCAGGCGACCTTCTTCGCCCGCCTCGGCCTGGCGTGGGCGCGCCTCGGGCCCCAGCGGGACGACGATCTCGGGCCGGATCACCCCCGCGCGGATTTGCGTGGCGCCGTTGATGCTGGCGGTCCGCCCCGCGTGTCCCACCAGCAGTTTGAAAGTCCGCTCCGCCATCGGAAGGCTGCCGAAGCCCTCGGTCGCGATCAGCGTGGTCGGCAGCTTCTCGGAACCCGTAATCGCCACGCCCAAGTCGTAACCCAGGATCTCCACCAGGTCTGAATCGGAGATGGAGCCGGCGATCAGTCCGCGCGCGCCCACTTCCGCCGCGCGCTGGAACACCGCCAGCGAGACGTGCCGTCCGGCGACCAGAATCTTGTCCTTGTGTTCGTCCTTCACGTCGTCGGGGGAGGGATCGACGTCGGGACTGTCGACCAGGGCGGCCAGCACCCCTTCCTTCTCACCACCCACGCCGATGATGCCCTGCACGAGGCTGGCGACGGTCTCGACCACGCAGCCGTCGCCGGGGGTCACGTCCACGACTTCGCCCTCGATGTAGGCGAGTACGGCGAGCGGCGTGCTGGAGAGGCGCAGCATCATCTGTCCGGTGACGCTGGAGATGGACTCGACCCTGGCGGTGACGGGGCTGGGCAGGGGCGTGCGGAAGAGGCCCCAGAGGCCCTTGGAGCGGGCCAGCGTCTGCCCGCGCTCGACCAGGTCGCCCACCTTCACTTCCAGGCAACTGGCCACGTCGGCGGGCAGGATGCCCAGCTTGTTGGCCAGGTTGATGGGATAGACGGCGCCGGGGATTTCGGTTTTGGCGACCACGTCGGTCGCATGGACGCGCTGGCCGACGGTGACGACCACCTCGCCCTCGATGGGCAGGCGACGCTCGCGGCGGACCCGCGTCGCCTCCAACACCGACAAGCCGGGAGTGTATGCGTGAGCCATTACGCTTTCCCTCCCACTTCGTCTCCCACCCCCTCTCCCTTAGGGAGAGGGTTGGGGTGAGGGGCGTCGAGGTGAGGGGGTTTGGAGTGAGGGGCGTCGGGGTAAACCCCCAGCGCTTGCGCCCACCTCGTGAGCGCCTCTACACGGGCCGCCGGCTCGGCCGGAATCTGCAGGGGACGGCCGCGCCCATCCAGAATCAATCCCACCACGCCGCCGGATACTTCGACCTCGCGGGCGCGTCCCTTGCCGGCGCCCACGTCGATTTTACCCTGGGGGACGATGGTCGCCCTTGCCTTCTGGTCGAGCGCCAAGGGCAACAGCCGAAGGTCCCCCATTTTGAGTTCGATATCGTCATTGATGGCGCCGGAGAGGGTGATGCGCGCCAGGGTGTGGCCGGGCCGCGCCGGGCCGCGGGGCGCAATCGCCGTGCCCAGCATGATGAGGCAGTCGCGATGGAACACCTCGGCGGCGGCCTGGGGCGAGATGGTCGAGAGCACCCCCAGCTGCGGCATCATGAAGATGCTGTCGACCGCCAACTGCGTCACGCCTTCCGGCTCGAAGGCGTCCAGGAGCATGAGGGCGGCCTGACTGCGGCGCGGCGCGTGCGAGAGCACGCCCCCGCTGCCCACCAAGAGCGACAGCGCCATCATGTCCACCAGGGTCTCGCCCGAGGCCGACTGGTCGAAGGCCTCGCTGATGGTGCGTTCCTGCTGGACGCCCTTCAGGCTGGTAGCGAACTCCTTGTGCTGCTCCAGGGCCAGCTGCAGCGCCTCGCGCGCGATGGCCTGCTCGACTTTCAACTCCTCCAGCGTCTGGGGAATGGTGGTGGGCCGGATCATCTTGTTCTTGATGCGGTTGCGCAGGTCGCTCTCACTCATGGTGAACGGCAGCCAGCGCATCACATTGGCCACGCCGGTGCTGGCCAGCACGTTGGAGATGCTGTAGCTCATGCCCAGGTTGGCGGAGACGGTGCGGTTGAACTTGCCGGAGAAGACCGAGAAGACGTCGGTAGTAGCTCCGCCGATGTCCACGCCCAGGACGGAGATGCCCTCCTCGCGGGCGATGGTCTCGATCATGAGTCCGACCGCGCCGGGGGTGGGCATGATGGGGGCGTCGCTCCATTCCATCAGGTTGGGATAGCCGGGCGCCTGGGCCATCACGTGGTGCATGAAGAGTTCGTGAATCTCCTGGCGCGCGGGGCCGAGGTTCTCGCGCTCCAGGACGGGGCGCAGGTTGGGGACCTGGGTGAAGCGGAACTTGCCGTCCAGCGCCTCCTTGACGGGCTGGAGGGCGTCCTTGTTGCCGGCGAAGACCAGGGGCAGATCGTAGCCCTTGCCCAGGCGCGGCCGGGGCGCGGCGGCGGCCAGCATCTCGGCCAGCTCGACCACGTGGGTGATGGTGCCGCCGTCCACGCCGCCCGACAGCAGCACCATGTCGGGGCGCAGATGGCGGATGCGCTCGATCTGTTCGTAGGCGGGGCGCTTGTCGTTGCTGGCGATGGTCTCCATGACGATGGCGCCGGCGCCCAGGGCGGCGCGCGCCGCGCTCTCCGCCGTCATGCTCTTCACCACGCCCGCCACCAGCATCTGGAGACCGCCTCCCGCGCTGGAGGTCGAGACGTAGAGATCGACGCCTTCATCTCCCACCTGGGGACGAATCAACTTGCCGTCGCGCAACAGCTTGCGCCCGCACAACTCCTCCACCTCGGTGACCGCGTTGACGACCCCGACCAGCACGTTCTCGAACGGCGCCTCGACCGTGGTCGGCGCTTCGCCGCGTACGACCAGGCGATACCCTTCGGGGCGCTTCTCAATCAGAATCGCCTTGGTGGTCGTGCTTCCGCAGTCGGTAGCGAGGATACTGCGAATCTCGGTTATGGCGCGGCCTCCGGGTCTTCCAGAAGCTGGATGAGATAGTCGATGCTCTCGCGCCGCTCCAGGAGTCCGCCCAGGCGCTCGCCCATGCCCTCTCCCGGAAAGAAGAGGGAGGCGAACGGCCATCCGAAGTAGACCGCCTGGGCGGCGACAAGATTGAGCGGACGCACGGACTCCAGGAACATGACGGCGGGCAGGGCGAGGCTCTTGGCCTTGAGAAAGCGGGCGACGCGATTGAGGTGCGCCTTGTCCTCGTCGCTGAGGATGGACTCTACCGGGGCTGAGGGATGGGAGCCGACGGAAAGAGCGCTCATGTGGCCCTCTCCAGCCGCTGGCGCGCCCATAACGCCGCGCCCAGAAGGATGGCGTCGTCGCCCAGTTGGGCCGGCACGATGGGCGCGTCTTTCTTGTTGCGACCCACGGTAAGCGGGCCGACCTTCTTGACCAGGCGGGGCAGCATCCAATCCCCCAGCGCCTCGACCACGCCGCCGCCCAGCACGATCACGTCGGGGTCCAGGATGTTGATGAGATTGGCCAACCCACGCGCCAGGTGGTTTATGGCGCTCTCCATCACCGGAGTGACCACGGGATCGTTGACGAGGATGGCTTCGCGCAGAAGGCCGCTGGTGATGCGGCGCTTCTTGACGGCTTCTTCGAGATAGCTTTTCTGGCCGGCGCGGATGCGCTTCTTGATCTTGCTCTCGATGGCGATGCGGCCGGCGTTGGCCTCCAGGGCGCCGGGGATGCCGGCGCCGCTCTTCTTGCCGCCCTTGCGGATCAGCATGTGTCCAACCTCGCCCGCGATGTTGTGGCTGCCGCGATACAAGTCGCCGTTGATGACCAGACCGCCGCCGATCCCCGAGCCCACGAACACGCCGACCACGTTGGGCAGTCCTCGGGCCGCGCCCAGCCGCGCCTCCGCCAGCGTTCCCAGGTTGGCATCGTTCTCGATGTGGACCGACAGCCCCAACACGCCCTCCAATTCCGCTTTCACCGGCACGTTGCGCCAGCCCGAAAGGTTGGGCGCTTCCAAGACGATGCCCGCGTCCGAGTCCAGCGGTCCCGGCAGTCCCACCCCGACGCCCGCCACGGACAAGCTGCGGGCCAGCGCCTCGTTCAAGCAGGCTTGAACCACCGCCAGGATTCGCCCAAGCACGTCCTTGGGGGTGCGCTCGCCTCCGGTCTTGCCCTTGCTGCGAAACACCACCTGGTTGTCGGCGTCGACCAATCCGGCCAGAATCTTGGTCGCGCCCATGTCCACGCCCACCACCACGGGCAGGCGGGGAGCGGGATGGTCCATGTCAGTCGTCATGCGTATACATTCAGAAAAGAGGTGGTCGCTTTCATCATCGCCGGGGTTCTGCGACCAAGCCGTCGCAGCCGGGGCGAATCCTGGCCGTTTCTAGCACGAAAGCCCGGCCCGCACAACCCAAACCGGCGCCGTGGATTCGACCCGCGGCACGGGCGGAAGCGATTTCTCCCTTCGGTCGAAATGACAGCGGGAAACACGAAACGACAGGTCACCTTCGCAAGGACGGCGAGGACCGCCCGGAACCGTTTCGCGCGGATTGCCGCCTTGAGTGGTTCCGGCCCACCGCCGACCCGACGGGCGGCTAGCCAGGCGCGCCGTCCTCTGGTAGGCTGGGCGTGACGATATCCGACATGACGACGGCAGTCCCCATGCGTCCCTCCACAATCCTGCTCATCGCCTCGGTTGCGGTTTCCATCCTCCTATCGGCATGTTCCCGCGGCGGCACGGATGCAGCGGACGGCGCCGAGGCCCCTCCTGGAACGCCGGTGGAAGTGGTGCGCGTCGCCGCGACGGCCTATGATTGGACGTATGAAACCTCGGGAAGCGCGCGGGCGTGGCGGTCGGCGGACGTGGCCTTCGAGGCGCCGGGCGTGGTGAGGTGGGTGAGCGCGGAGCGCGGCGACCACGTGCGCGCGGGAGAGCCGCTCCTGGAATTGGACCGGCGCGAGTTCGCGCTGGGGGTCGTGGCGGCCGAGGCCAGCCTGCGGGAGGCGGAGATGCGCCTGCGCAAAGCCGAGCAGCCCTTTCGCGCCCGGGAACTGGCGGTGCTTGCGGCGGAACTGGAGCGGGCGCAGGCCGAGGTGCAGCAGGCCAGCCAGGACCTGTCGCGCATGAGCGAATTGCACCGCGCCGACGCCGCCAGCCGGGACGCGCGCGAGCAGCGGGAGCTGGCGGCGGCCCGCAGTCGGGCGGCCTTGCGCGTGGCCGAGGAGAATCTCGCCCTGGCGCGTGAAGGCTCCCGTTCGGAAGACCTGGAGCTGGCCCGCGCGGCGGCGCAAAACGCCCGCGCGGCCTTGGACCGCGCTCAACTCCTCCTCTCCAAGTGCATCCTCCGCGCTCCCTTCGACGGCGTGGTAGCCGAGCGCTCGATTGAGCTGGGCGAGCGCGCCGAAGTCGGTCGGCCCGTCCTGCGCCTGCTGCAACTGGACCCCATCAAGGCCGTCCTGCCCATCCCCGAGCGTTACATCAACCGCGTCGATGCGGCGCTGCCGGTCGAAATCACCGCCGACGCCATCCCTGACGCTAGTTTCACCGGGCGCATCACCGCCATCGGCGCCCAGGCGGAGCCGTCCAGCCGCTGTTATCCCGTCGAGATCATGCTTCCCAACCCCGACGGCCGATTGCGCGACGGCATGGTGGTTCGGGCGCGCGTGATCGTGGAGACGATACCCGAGGCGTTGCTTGCACCCGTTAACTGCCTGGTCGACCGCGACGGCGACGAAGGCGTCTTTCTCGTGCGCGAGGGCCGCGCCGTTTACGTTCCCCTGCCTTCCCCGCGCCTGCACGGGCATCACGTGATCCTGGCGCATCCCGTCCGGCCCGGCGACGCGCTCGTGATCCGCGGGCAGACGCTGCTGTCCGACGGCGAAGCGGTGCGCGTCATCAACGCTGATCCCGCCGGCCACGGCGAGCCGCGCTGACCATGTTTCTCTCCCGCATCGGCATCCGCCAGCCCGTGTTCGTGGGTCTCGTGCTGCTTTTCGTCTCGATTGCGGGCGTCGCCAGCTACGTGGCCATGCCGCGGTCGCTCAATCCCGACGTCAGCTACCAGGTCGCCATGGTCTCCGTCGTCTATCCCGGCGCCTCGCCCGCCGAGGTCGAGCGCTACGTGTTGACGCCGCTGGAAGAGGGATCAAGGACCGGACGGTCAAACACATGACGCGCGGCGGAGGGAGTCGGCCTCGTGTTCGTCGAGTACTGGAAGAGGAGAACCTGGACAAGCTGGTGCTGGACTTGTCCGCCGAAGTGGACAAGGTCATCGACCTGCCCGAGGAGGCCGAAAAGCCCAGCGTCCTGGGCATGGACACGGACATGGAGCCGGTGGGACAGATCGCGCTCTTTTCCGATCTTCCGGAGCGGCTGCGCAAGCAGTTGGCGGAGGAGCTGCAGGAGGCGCTGGAGGCAATTCCGGGAGTGGGCAAGGCGGAAATCTTCGGCGACCGCGAGCGGGAGGTCTGGATCGAGGTGGACCCGGAACGGCTCAAGGCGTATCGATTGCCGCTCGGCCACCTGATCGCGGCGGTGCGCGGGCGGAACCGCAACGTGACCGGCGGCGACGTGTCCTTCGGGCGCGAGGAGATGCTGGTACGCACGCTGGGCGAACCCGGGAACGCGCGCGAGCTGGGGCGCATCGTCCTGTCGCGCTCGCCGCAAGGGGGCCTGGTGCGCCTCGCCGACGTGGCCGAAGTGCGCGAGACCTACGAAGACCCCAAGACGCGCGTGCGCCTGGACGGCCATCCCGCGTTGATGCTCAACCTCATGCGCAAGAAGGGCGCGGACGTAGTGCACATCATGCGCGGCGTGGACGCGGTCGCCGCCGACTTCAACCGCCGCATGGCCGGCAAGGCCGAGATCGCCGTCACCTTCGATTCGTCCCGCTACATCGTCGAGGCCATCAACTTTCTGCGCAACAACGCCCTGCTGGGCATGATGCTCGTCTATCTCTCGCTCTATCTCTTCATGGGCGCGCGCAACGCGGTCTTCGCCTTCGTGGGCATCCCCGTCTCGTTTCTCATCGCCTTCGCGGGTATGAACGCGCTCGGCATCAGCCTGAACAGCGTCTCCCTGTTCGCGCTCATCCTGGTACTCGGCATGGTGGTGGACGACGCCATCATCGTCTTGGAGAACATCGTCCGGCATCTGGAGATGGGCATGCCGCCGGCGGAGGCGGCGGAAGCGGGCGCGGGCGAAGTGGCGCTGCCGGTCTTTACCTCCGCCACCACGACCATGGCGGCGTTCGTTCCGTTCTACCTGACGCTGGGGATCATGGGCCAGTTCATCAAAGAGATTCCCACCGTCATCATCGTGACCCTGTGCGCCTCGCTATTTGAGTGCTACCTGCTTCTGCCCAGCCACGTGGCGCGGCACGCCCGGCCCCATCGCCCCAATCGCCTGCAGCGCGGACTCCTGGCTCGGCTACGCATCATTCATCGCGCGGCGCTGACCTGGTCCATGCGCCATCCGGGGCGCGTGATGGGCGGGATCGCGCTGGCCTTCGTCCTCAGCCTCTACGCGGTGCTTGGAGGCTGGATTCCCATCCAGATGTTCGGCGACTCGGACGCCTTCCCGCGCTTCGACGTGCTTGTCTACATGCCGCCCGGAAGCAAGCTGGCCGAAACCGAGCGCGTGCTGGAGGAAGTGCGCGGAGAGCTCCTGAAGCTGCCGGAGGGAAGCCTGGAACGGGTGGCCACGATCGCCGGATACGTCAACCTCGAGTACGTGGTCATGATCGGCGACTCCTACGGTACGGCGACCGTGCTCGTGAGCGACGCGGGGCGCAAGGCCATGCGCGTGTCCGAAATAATCGCGCGGGTGCGGCCCGGCATCGAGGCCATCCCCGGCATCCGGCAGGTGCGCTTTGAACGCCTGAAGGAGGGGCCGCCCGCGGGCAAGCCGGTCGAGATTCACGTCCGCGGCCGGCAGTACGCCGACATTCTCGTGGCCGTGCGCCGACTCAAGGCCTTTCTTGCCACCCTTCCCGGTGTGGTGGACATCGCGGACAATTTCGACGCCGGCAAGCGCGAGCTGCGGCTGGTCGTGGACGAAGAGAAGAGCCGGCTGTGCGGCCTGTCGGGGGGCGAGGTGGCCGATGCCGTGCGCGCGGCGCTGGACGGCTACGACGCTTCCGATTTCCACGACGGCTACGAGGCGCTGGACGTGGTGGTCAAGCTGGGCCGCTCGTTCGTCGGCCATCCCTCCGACGTGGAACGCATCCCGTTGATTACTGCGGCCGGCGAGGCCGTGCCGCTGGGCGAAGTCGTCAGGGTCGAGACCGCCCGCGGCGTGGAACGTTACCGCCACTACGACGCCAAGCCCGCCGTCAACGTCACCGCGGATCTCGTGGGAACCGAGCTGTCGGTGGACGCCGTCAACGGCATGGTCAAGGCGCGCGAGCCCGAGCTCTTGGCCGGACTGGCCGGCTGCTCGCTGGAATACGGCGGCGCCTACGAGACCAACCGCGAGGTTTACGAGTCCATCGGGCGCTCGATGATCTTCGCGCTGCTCCTGATCTACTTCATCCTGGCTTCGCTGTTCAAGTCCTACCTGCAGCCGTTCATCATCATGATGACGCTGCCCTTCGCCTTCATCGGCGTGGTCGCGGGCATGTTCGTGTCGGGCAGTCCCATCTCGTTTCCGGTATTGATCGGCGTGGTGGCGCTGGCGGGGGTGATCGTAAACGACTCGCTGGTGCTGGTGGAGTTCGCCAACCGCAAGCGGGAGGCGGGCATGGGGCTGTTGCGCGCGGCCATGGAGGCCTCGCGCATTCGCATGAGGCCGATTCTCCTGACGACCGTGACCACGGTGTTCGGGCTATTGCCCATGTCGCTGGGTTGGGGCGGCCAGGCGGAGTTCTGGGCGCCCATGGCCAACGCCATCATGTGGGGGCTGTCGTTTGCGACCGTCTTGACGCTGGTCGTAGTGCCGATTCTCTACATCTGGGTGGAACGCCGGTTCGAGCGCCGCCGCGCTCCGTAACGCCGGCATCCTGGCCACGCGCCTCGCGCCGGCCTGTCGCCCCTGAGGAAGCGTGTGGACCGGATGTCCACATGCAAGCCGGCAGGATGCCGGGGCTTTCCGAACCCGCCCATGCGCCTGACCGTGGTTCCGATTAAGCAAAAACCTACCGATTGGTCGGGCGCGGGTCGCCGGTCAGGATCAACCGCACCGTATCGCGCGCGATGATCAGCTCCTCGTTGGTGGGAATCACCCACACCATGCACGGGCCGCTGACGCAGCTGATGCAGTCCTCCTGCCGCGGTGGGTGGCGGCGTTCTGTCCGGGTCCGGTGGCTGGATGCCCAGAAAGTCCAGCTTCGGGCAACACTTCTCGCGGACCTGGGCGAGTTTTCGCCGATGCCGCCGGTGAAGACCAGCACGTCCAGCCTGTTCATCACCGCGGCATAGCGCGCGATGTACTTCTTGATGCGATAGCAGAACATGTCGATGGCCAGGCGGGCGTGCCTGTCGCCCTCGCGCGCGCTCTCCTCCAGTTCGCGCATGTCGTTGGAAATGCCCGAGACGCCGTAAAGCCCGCTGTGCTTGTTGAGCAGCGCGTTGGCCTCCGACAGCCCCAGGTCCTCCTTGGCCATGATGTGCAGGATCACCGCGGGGTCCAGGTCCCCGGTGCGCGTGCCCATCATCAGCCCCTCCAGCGGGGTGAAGCCCATGCTGGTGTCGATGGACCGGCGGAACTTGATGGCCGCCATGCTGCAGCCGTTTCCCAGGTGGCAGGTGATGATCCTGAGCTTCTCGCGCGAGGTGTTGAGGAGCTGCGCCACGCGGTAGGAGACGTAGCGATGGCTGGTGCCGTGAAACCCGTAGCGGCGGATGGCGTGGCGCTTGTAGAGAATGCGCGGAAGTCCGTACATGAAGGCATAGTCCGGCATGGTCTGGTGGAAAGCGGTGTCGAACACCGCCACGTGCGGCACCCCGGGCAGAAGTTCGGCGGCGGCCCGATAACCCCGGATGTTGTGAGGATTGTGCAGCGGCGCCAGCTCCACGCATTCCTCAATTTGTTTGAGAATCTCCGGGGTGATGGCGGCGGACTGGCTGAATTTCTCGCCCCCATGCACGATGCGATGGCCCACGGCCTCGATGTCCGCCAGCGAGCGGATGACGCCGCGCGTCGGGTCGGCATAGAGATGCAGCAGTCGGTCGATGGCGACCTTGTGCTCCAGGATTTCGGGGGTGTCCTTGAAAACCTCGCCGCCCACCGGCTCGTACCTGACCACGGACGAGGTCATGCCGATCTTCTCCACCGAGCCGCAGGCCAGGGTGCGGTCGCTGTTGGTCTCGATGCTCTCAAGGTCGGTTTCGATCAGCTGCGACTTGACGGACGAGCTGCCGCAATTAAGCACGAGGATTTTCACGCACGCGCCTCCCTTCGGAATCATAGCGGAAAAAGCCCTGGCCGGTCTTGGTCCCGAGGTGGCCGGCGCGCACCAGCTTGCGCAGGATGGGACAGGGCCGATACTTGAGTTCGCCCAATTCGACGAAGAGATGCTGCATCCAGGCGAGCACTTCGTCCAGGCCCATGCGGTCGGCCATCTCCAGCGGACCCTGGTCGAAGTCGTAGCCCAGCTTCATGGCCGCATCCACGTCTTCCGCAGAGGCCACGCCTTCCAAGACCACGTGCATGGCCTCGTTGAGCAGCGGGAGGATGACGCGCGTGGTGACGTAGCCGGGCGACTCAAAGACCTCGATGGGGGTCTTCTTGAGCGAGTCGATGAAGGCCTTGACCTTGTTGTAGGTCTCGTCGGAGGTATGCAGGCCGCGCACCAGCTCCACCAGCGGGCGCTTGGGAACGGGTTGATGAAATGGCCGCTGATGAAGCGGTCGGGCCGGCCGCTGGCGTTGGCCAGCTCGGTAATCGAGAGCGTGCTGGCGTTGCTGATGAAGATGGTCTGGGGGTCGCACAGCGTGTGCAGCTCGCGCCAGATGCTGACCCTCAACTCCATCTGGCCTTCCGGCAGAGCCAGGATGATGAAGGGCGCGTCGGCCAGCTCCTCCAGCGTGCGGACGCCGTGAATGCGGGAGAGGATGGCGCGTTTCTCGCTTTCCGTCAGGCTCCAGCGGGCGATCTCCAGGTCGAGGCCGGCTTCGATGGCGGCCAGGGATCGCGCCAGGCAGGCGTCGTCTTTTTCCTTGATGAGGGCGGTGATGCCGCGTGCGGCGACGGTGCGGGCCAGGCCGCAACCCATCGTGCCCGCTCCGATGATCCCGAGGGTGTTTTCTCTCATGGGCAGGTCTCCAGGGCCAGATTACCGCCCATCCTAGGCCAATCCATGCAGCTGTCAATACGCGGCGCAAAAGTTTGCCAGAGGGAGCTTTACAGAGGGCGGACCAGCCCCTATGTTGCGGAAAGCGGGCACGCATTTGAGACCGCGTCTCTTGCGTTCGCTCAGGGAATTCATTACCACGATTGGGAATGGTGCGTTCATGCGCCGCGAGCCGCGCCTTTTCGGTCCACGCGACGATCCATCGCCCGCGCTCGACCCCCATCGCCGCGCCGGCCGGAGCATCGTCTCCGTCAACGGCAGCTTCGATCTGCTGCACGCCGGCCATCTGCATATTCTGGCCGAGGCGGCCCGGCAGGGCGACGTTTTGGTAGTGGGGTTGAACTCGGATGTTTCCGTGCGCGCCTACAAGGGGCCGGGCCGTCCCATCATGCCCGAGTCGGAGCGCGCCGAGATACTGCTGGCGTTGGAGATGGTGGATTACGTGGTGCTGTTCGACGAGCCGGAGTGCGCCGCCTTCGTCTTGCGCGTGCGGCCCGACGTGCACGTCAACGACGCCTCCTACGGCGAGAACTGCATCGAGGCGCCGGCGGTGCGGGCCTGCGGCGGCAGGCTCCACCTGGTGGACAAACTTCCCACCGCCTCCACCACCGATATTCTCAGGCGCATCAAGGACCTGCCCGCGTGACGGCCCCAGCCCACCAGCCCATGGGGCGCATCGCCGTGATCGGCGCCATCATGGTGGATCATCTCTTGCCCTACGGACACGCGGAATGGACCACGTCTTACGGCGGGATTCTCTACAACACGCTGCGGCTGGCGCCGCTGGTGTCGCCGTGGGGGCAGGTCGCGCCGGTCGCCTGGATCGGGGCGGCGCACCATCCCGAGGTGGTGCGGATACTTGCACAATGGCCCAACGTGGACGCGGGGAGACTGCTGGTGCACGACGACGGCAGCGATGAGAACGTGCTGCGGTTCACGTCGCCGACCGAGCGCGAGGAGACCATGACGCGGCGCTGTCCGGCCCTTCCCCGCGAGCGCCTGGCGGAGCTGGCGGCGTTTGACTGGGTGCATTTCAACTGCATCACGCAGAGGGAGCTGTCGGCGCAGGACCTTGCCTGGCTGCGGGGGCGGGTTCGCGGCGTCTTGTCGATGGACCTGCACAATCGCGCGGCGCGCTTCGACGAGGCCGGGCGTCTCTCCTCCGGCCCGTTTACCGACTGGCGGGAGTGGATCGGTTCGGTGGACGTGGTGCAGATGAACGAGCACGAATGCGCTTCCATCCTGGAGCGGCAGCCGGAACGCGAGGAGGACTTTTGCGCCGCGCTGGCGACGCTCATCGACTGCGGCCCGCGCGAGGCCGTCATCACCTGGGGACCGCGCGGCTCGTTTCTGGCGTGGCGCGAAGGGGAGGAACGCCGCTGGGCGCGCATCCCGCCGACCCGCCATCCGGCCGTCGACACGACCGGCTGCGGCGACTCGTTCTCCGCCGCCTACCAGTCGCGACGGCTGGCCGGAGAGCATCCCGTGCGCGCGGCGCTCTTTGCCAGCGCGGTCTCGGGCTGGAACGCGACCCAGACCGGCCTCTTCGACGCCGGCGACGTAAGCCGCTTCGATGCCATCCTGCACGAGCACCTGGGGACGGCGGTGGAGCGATTTGAAGCCGGATGGAGGGGCGAGACGCTGCCGTAATGGTCCATGTTGCCACCTTGCGGTGGTGTATGACATTCTCGTGACGGAGTTGGCAGAGGAGACGAAGTCCATGAAATGCTTGGTGTGCAAGCGTGGCGAGACGGCGCCTGGAGAGGTAACGGTGACGCTGGAACGCGGCGCCTCTACCGTTATCATCCGAAACGTGCCCGCCGACGTCTGTGACAATTGCGGCGAGTTCTACCTGGCGGAGGCGGTGACTCGCAAGCTCACGGAAACGGCCGAAGCGGCCGTGCAGCGTGGGGCGGAAGTGGAGATTCTCCGGTACGCGGCGCGATCTCCGGACCCGCAGGTCGACGTAGGGCTGCGTTGACGCGCGCGCCCGCCCGGCGCCCTCGGTGGTCGGGTGACGTGGGTCAGCAAGTGCTTGGACTTTTCGGTGAGCCTTGCGACTCGAATAAGATCAATTGTATCAGAGGGTTATGGCTTGATGGAGTACAAACTTCAGTTTGCTCGGCAGGCAGGTTGAAGCCTGTACTCCACGCGCAGCTTCCGCAGGTGGGGCGTTGGTGCGCCGTGCGCACCCTACCTGACTCAGCGTAAGCACTCGACAGGCGCTCCCTGGTCGGCTAACCTAAGCCGCCATGCAGATCACCGTCCAGCCCGTGCCGGTCTCGCGCACCCTCAACCAGGCCCTGCGCCTCCTGGACGAGACTTTCGCTTCGCCCGAAGTCCGCGCCTATCCCCGCTACCTGGGTGTGACCATCACCGGCGACTGCAACATCAAGTGCATCTACTGCGAACGGCAGAGAGGCCACAACGTCCGGGACTATTATTTTCCCACCGACCTATACGAGCAGATGGAGCCGCATTTCCACGCCGCGCAGCGGGTAACGCTCCTGGGGCTGGGCGAGCCTTTCATGCACAAGGACTTCGAGCGCATGGTGCGCATGGCCAAGGCCGCCGGCGCCGAGTGCATCACCACCACCAACGCCACCATGCTCAACGACAGGTACCGGCGGATGCTGGTCGAGATCGGGCTGGACTATCTCGGCGTTTCGGTGGACAGCCCGGACCCGGCGACGTTTGAACTCATGCGCGCGGGCGCCAAGTACGAGCGCATCATGGAGTACATCCGCGCGTTGCGCGACCTGAAGCGCGAGCTGGGCGTGGATCGCCCCAGAATCGGACTGTGCATGACCGTGTCGCGCGACAACGTCTGGCACATCCCCAACATGGTGCGACTGGCGGCGGAACTGGGGGCGGTGGACCTGCATTTGCAAAACGTGGTGCTGTATCGAAAAGAAGACGCCGCCATGTCCGTCTTGGGCACGTGGCGGATGGACTGGATGGTGTCGCGGGCGCGCAAGCTGGCGGCGGACCTGGGGATCGGACTCTATTACGTGCCGCGCGATCCGTACACACCGGAGTTTGCCCCGGAAACGAAAATGTCCGCGCCGGAGAAGCCGGGCCGCGCCTGCCGCGAGGCCTGGACGCAGTTTCTCGTGTACGACAACGGCGACGTGCATCCCTGCTGCTTTACCGAAGAGACCTTCGGCAACCTGCGGCAGCAGAGCCTGGAAGCGATTCACTTCGGGGAGAAGGCGACCGACTTCCGGCGGCGCATCTGGGAGGGGAAACTGCCGGCGGCCTGCGTCGATTGCGGTTATCTGATCCGGCGCGACCCCGCCGAAGCGGAGCGCAACCTGGCGGAGGCGCGCGCGCTGCTGTCCCAGCTGTCCAGCGACGAGGAGCGCGCCGTGCTTTCCGCCGCGCTGGCGGAGACGGAGGCGCGCATGGCCGCTCCGCTCCCGCGGAGCAGCGTGGGGTGAAGCAGGGGCAGGATGCCCGTGCCACGGCGCTCGTCCCAACATTTCACTTGACAGGTCCGCCGTCTCGCGCCTAGGGTCCCTCCACAATTTCCAGGAATCGGCGTCAATCATCCGCCACGGCGGATGGGAAACCGGTGAGACTCCGGTGCGGACGCGCCGCTGTAATCGGGGACAACGCGCCCAATCGACCACTGGCCAAGGGCTGGGAAGGTGGGCGCGGCGAACGATCCGAAAGCCAGAAGACCTGACGCCGACTCCGCAATTACCAACTTCTTCGCGACGTGAGAAGGCGGTGCTGGTCGGGTCTGCCCCGATCCGAAGCCGCTCCAGAGTCCGTTGCGAGGAAAGAAAAGGAGTCGAGGCCATGCGTCCTGTTCTTTCCCAGTGCGTGTGTGTCGTGGGGTCGCGGGCGCGCGTGCGCAGCCAACGCCCTCGGTGGGACTGGTGATCGAGCACGGCGACGGGGCGCTCCTGTCGCGTTGCGCCCGGCGGACAGCGCGCGCAGCACGCTGTCGCGCGTGTTGGAGCGGGCGGGCGTCGTCTTTGCCACGACCGCGTCGGGCAACGTTCTTCCAGCGTAGACTTCCGAGGGCGGCGCGCCCGGGCGACAGTGGTATTTCACGCGCGTCTCGGCCGCCGGCCAGAGCATTCCCCGCGCCACGGACCTGGCGTCCGAGCGTTTCGGCGCCGGCGATCTGGCCTATCTGCAATACGCCGGAGATGCCGCGAACCGAGGTGCCCGCGACTTACTTATGGGCGTATGCGACGCGCGCAGCCGGGCGGCGCTTGTGATCGTGCACAGCAGCGGCGAGATCGTGCGGCGCTGCGTCACCTTCCCTGGCCTGTCGACGACCGCGGGCCGACTGCTGGACCTGTCGGGCGTGCCGCCGTAATCGCTACCTTCCCTTTGGCGCGCCATCTGCGCCATCGACGGCGAAGGCTGCCCTGAAGACGACTGTTTCGGCTGCGACGCGCAGGGCCGCTTCTGGGGGCTATTCCTGCGCGGAGGCGACGGCACCCCATCGCCCAACTACGGCGCCGACCAGACCACGGTTCTGCCCGGCGACGGCGTCGTCTTCATTACGCCGAGCTCGGCCAGAATCCTCCCAGCGAGAGCTTCAGCCAGACCTGCGGCCACGACGCGGAGCTTTCCGCCAACCTGCATGTCCTGGACGGGCTGACATTTGCGGTAGTCGCGGCGGCCAAATCACCCTATCTTCTGGGCGATGCGACTTGCACCCAGCCCGGTTGCGGCTGATCCCGCCGCCGGACTGGCGCTCCTGCCGGCGGGCGATCCGGCGACGCTGGAAAGCGTGAACGCCGCGACATGGCCGCCGCGTGGGTAGTCGCGCGTCGCCGCCGGAGGCGGGCCGCGTCTACCATCTCCGCGTGCAGCTGGAGACCGCCGCCTCCGAAGAGCACGTCGAGCTGGGTTGGCGGTCGGCAGGCGGAAAACTCTCGGATCTCAATCGCGATGGACGCGTGGACAAGGATGATCTGCTCATCTTGCGGGAGGAATGGGCGCCGTAGCCTCGTGCTGCGAGTGGCGTTGCGGCGAAATGGCGTCTTCTCCGATACGCGGCCCGGAGCCGCCTGCGAGACTCGCATGTTGTGACTCGGCGGGCCGCTACCCCTCGATACGGCCTTTGGCCTACTCGGGGGACGCCTCGAGGACTCGGGTTTTCTCTGCTCGCAACGACTCTCTTGCAAACAGCACGGGCTTTTCGCGCTCGCATAGGATATTACTCGTCTGTAGCCTGCTTTTGCTTTGGAGCAGCGGCCCCCTCGCTGCCGCTCCGAAGTTTTTTTTGTCGGAACCGAGCGTGTCGCTGGGCGCGGTCGAGGCCGGCGGTTCGGCGACGCGCGAGCTCGTGCTCGGGAACCGGGGCGACGCCTCGCTGACCATTCTGTCGCTGCGTTCGCTGTGCCGGTGTCTTTCTGTGGAGATCTCCGATGCCACCCTGGCGCCGGGCGCGACGGCGACGCTCACCCTGGCTTATCGCGCGCGCGTGCATCCGGGCACGGAAGAGGGCGAGATTCTGATTCGCACGGATGATCCGCTGGCGCGGCAGGTGCGACTGCGGGCGGCCGCCTCGGTCTACTTGCCGGTCATGATCGAACCGGAAGTGTTTCACTTGCGCGCCGCGCGGCGCGGACAGAGCTATGCTCAACCCTTCACCCTCATTCGCTCGGACAAGCGCCCGCTGGCAGCGTCGGTTTCCGGCAGGCCGGCCGGCGTGCGCGTCGACTGGGCGCCGCGCGATGCGGCCATGCCCCACATCGTCGCCGGAACCGTTTATTACCTCGTGCCGGCCACGGCCGCGGCCAGGGAGATGATTCAGCGCGTATTGGAGTTCTCGACCGACTGTCCGGACCGGCCGGTCGTCCCGCTGTCACTCTCCGGCTATGTGGCGGGAGCGTTCTCGGCCGAGCCGGAGCGGCTCAACTTCGGGGTGATCGCCGACGGCTCGCCGGCCGCGCGCGAGTTCGCGCTCCATTGCGAGCCGCCCCATCGGCTGGATGAAGGAGAAGGGATTGTCATCACCACGAGCGAGCCACGCCTGTCCATCCAACAGGTGTCGGCCGGCAGTGACACGGCGCGCTTTCGGGTGACGCTGTTTCCGTCGGGCGGGCCGCGCGAGCTGCGCGCGCGTTTGCGGGTCGCCCCGCCCGCGCGCGGCCTGCCCTCGCTGGAGATTCCCGTCCGCGCCGTGATCGCCCCCTGACGACCACGGCAACCGCCCTGTCATTTCGACCGCAGCGTCACTGTCATTTCGACCGCAAGACCACTGTCATTTCGACCGCAGGAGAAATCTTCTGTCTTGCTCACGGCCTGCTATCCCATTTTGACTTATGCGCATGGCTTAAAACCCCCTGCGGTCGAAATGACAGCTGGAGGCGAAATGACAGCTGGAGGCGAATTGACGGCCAGGGTCGAAGTGGCAGTTTCGGCTGCGCTTGCGGCCCACTTGCTCCGACTGCCATCCCGTGATAGGCTGAGACCGCACAACTCAGGTGGTCGCCAGGGTGGTCTTCCGTAATCTTCATCCCGTTTTTCGATACCTGCGCAAATACTGGGTTCAGTATTCCATCGGGTCGGTTTTTCTGCTCATCCAGACCTGGGCGGCGGTGCAGATCCCCGGGGTGGTGCAGCGGGCGGTGGACGTCTTGGCGCCCAGTCCGAAGGCGCGCCTGGAGGCCGTGCCGCTGCTGGAGCCGGCCGCCGCGCGCGCCGAACTCTGGACCTTCCTGCGCTGGATGCTGGAATACTCGGTTCTTTACGGCGTGGCGCTCTTCCTCATGCGCTGGTACATGATCCGGGCCTCCCGCAAGATCGAGTACG
The DNA here is from genome assembly GCA_015075175.1 of bacterium. Lineage (GTDB taxonomy): Bacteria > Hinthialibacterota > Hinthialibacteria > H5-UNCL2 > H5-UNCL2 > H5-UNCL2. The sequence goes on along the minus strand of JABTUV010000001.1, from coordinate 490,113 downwards.
ACATGCGCCACGACTACTTTCAGCAGCTCCTGCGCCTGTCGCCCTCCTTTTACGACAAGCAGAGCACCGGCGACCTGATCTCGCGCTCCACCAACGATCTCAACAACATCCGTGAGGTGCTGGGACCGGGGATCATGTACCTGTTGGAGACGGCGGCGCTTTTGCCGCTGGCACTGGCGCTGATGCTTCACAGCAACGTCACCCTCACGCTCATCGGACTGGTGCCGCTGTCGCTGATCGGGGTGATCGGCAAGAGCATGGGGGGCCGGCTGCACGAGCGTTTTACCGCGGTGCAAGAGCAGCTGGGAACGCTGTCGGCGTTCGTGCAGGAGGGCATCTCGGGGGTCCGCGTGATCAAGGCGTACACGCGCGAGCGCTACCAATCGGAGCGCTTCGCCGAGATCAACCGGGAACTCCTGCGCCGCAACCTGGCGATGGCGCGCCTGCAGGGGATCATCTTCCCCGGCTTCACCTTCACCGCCTCGCTGGGAGTGCTGGTGCTGTTGGGCATCGGCGGCGCCATGGTGGTTTGGGGCCATCTGACGCTGGGCGAGCTGATCGAATTCCAACTGCTGATGGCGCTCTTGTCGGGGCCGATGCTGGCGCTGGGCTGGATTCTCAACGTTTATCAGCGCGGCGACGCCAGCATGGCGCGTTTCAACGAAATCATGGCGGCGCGACCGGAGATCGTCGACGCGCCCGACGCGGTCGCGCCCGAGCGGCTGGCGGGCGAGATCGAGTTCCGCCATCTCTCTTTCGCCTACGGCGATGAGCCGGTGCTTTCGGACATCAACCTGAGGATTCCCGCCGGCAGCACGTTGGCCATCGTCGGCCACACCGGCAGCGGCAAGACCACGCTGGTCAGTCTGCTCATGCGCCTGTATCGCCCGCCCGAGGGAACGGTCTTCATCGACGGAGTGGACGTGAACCGCTACCCGCTGGAGTTCCTGCGCAGAAACATCGGGTACGTCTCGCAGGAGGCGTTTCTTTTTTCCGACACCATTGCGGAGAACATCGCCTTCGGACGCGAGAGCTATACGGAAGACGAGGTCCGGCGGGCGGCGGTGATGGCGCATCTGCACGACGACGTGGAGGAGTTTCCCGACGGCTACCGGACGCGCATCGGCGAGCGCGGCGTGACTCTTTCGGGCGGGCAGCGGCAGCGCGCCGCGCTGGCGCGCGCGCTGATCCTCGCCCCCGCCATCCTGATCCTGGACGACGTGCTTTCCGCCGTGGACACCCAGACCGAGGAGGTCATCCTCGGCCATCTCGCCGACGCCATGGCCGGTCGCACCAGCATCATCATCTCGCATCGCATCAGTACCGTGCAGACGGCCGACCAGATTATCGTGCTGGAGAACGGGCGCATCGTCGAAGCCGGCACCCACGCGCAACTGGTGGCGGCCGGCGGCATCTATGCCGAAATCCACCACAAGCAACTTCTGTCGGAAGCGATTGAGGCGGAGTAATCGTGGACGAAAAACGGGGTCAGCGCCTGTTTTTGCAGGTCGAATTATCGGAGATCAGAGAACACCCGGCAAAAATGGGCGCTGACCCTGTTTTTCCGTTCGAGGCGGAGTAGTCGTGAGCGAATTCCACGAGGACGAAATTCTGGGCAAAGCCTACGACGCGCGGCTGATGCGCCGGTTGTGGACCTACACCGCTCCGCATCGCCGCGTGATCTCCGGCTGCGTGGTGCTCAGCCTTTTGGCGGCCGGCGGCGAAATTCTCCTGCCGGTGTACAACAAGCTCATCATCGACGACGGCATTCTGCCCGGCGACCTTCCCGCACTGGTGCGCGTGGTCTGCCTCTACCTGGCCACGCTGGCGCTGCTCTTCGTGCTCAACTACTTTCTTTTCGTCAAGATGTTCGCCATCGGCCAGGAGATCATGTACGTCCTGCGGCGGCAGGTGTTCGACCACGTGCAGTCGCTCTCGATGAGCTTTTTCGACCGCAACCCGGTGGGGCGGCTGATCACGCGCGTGGTCAGCGACGTGGACATTCTGACCGACATGTTCGCCACCGTAGTGGTGACGAGTATCCGGGACCTGGTGATCGTGGTGGGAGCGGTGGTGTGCATGTTCGCCCTCTCGCCGCGGCTGGCGCTGGCCACGCTGGCGATTGTTCCCCTGCTCGTCGTGGTTTCGTTCGTCTTTCGCCGTTTCGTGCGCGAACTGTATCGCGACGCGCGCATCAAGATCGCCCGCATCTCCGCCTACCTGCAGGAGAACATCTCGGGCATCAAGACCGTGCAGGCCTTCTGCCGGCAGGCGCGCAACCTGAAGAAGTATGACGAGCTGAACTATGATCTTTATCGCACGCACGTGAAGACCATCCTGTGCTACGCGACGTATTTCCCGCTGGTGGATTTTCTCGGGCATTTGGGGACGGCGATCGCGGTATGTTACGGCGGCTGGCTGATCGCGGGCCGGACGGGGGACGTGACGCTGGGAGATCTGGGGGCCTTCGTGGCCCTCGTCGAACGCTTTTTCCGGCCCATCCGCATGCTGTCGCAACGTTACAACACCATGCAGGCGGCGATGGCCAGCAGCGAGCGGGTGTTTCACCGTCTCGACACCGAGCCGGAGGTTAAGGACTCGGAGGCGCCGCGCGTCCGGATTTCCTCGGCAGGGAGGATCGAGTTTGAGAACGTCTGGTTTGCGTACAAGGCCCCTCACCCCAACCCTCTCCCCGAGGGAGAGGGAGAAACGGAGTGGGTGCTTCGGGACGTGAGTTTCACCGTCGAGCCGGGGCAGACGGTGGCGCTGGTAGGCGCGACCGGCGCGGGTAAGACCACCATCATCGCGCTGCTCCTGCGCTTCTATGACGTGCAGAAGGGACGGATACTACTGGACGGCGTGGACGTGCGCGAGCTGGACGTCGAGTCGCTGCGGCGGCGCATCGCGCTGGTGCAACAGGACCTGTTTCTTTTTTCCGGAACGGTTTATGACAACATCACGCTGGGCGATGAGCGCATCAGCGAAACCGAAGTGGAGGCGGCGGCGCGGCGGGTGAACGCGCATCGTTTCATTGAGCGGCGCAAGGCCGACGATCCGGAGCGGGCCGCGGCCGCGCGCATCGCGCCCGGCTACTTCGCCAAGGCCTGGGAGCGCGGCGCCGGTTTCTCCGTGGGCGAAAAGCAACTCCTCAGCTTCGCCCGCGCGCTGGTGACCCAGCCCGACATCCTGGTGCTGGACGAGGCGACCAGCAGCGTGGACACCGAAACCGAGCGCTTGATTCAGGACGCCCTGGCCAAGCTGATGACGGGCCGCACCTCCATCGTCATCGCCCACCGCCTCTCCACCATCGAGCGCGCGGACAAGATTCTCGTCATGCACCATGGGCAATTGCGCGAGCAGGGAACGCACCAGGAGCTGCTGGCCCAGGGCGGACTCTACTATCGACTCTATCAGCTGCAATACAAGGACCAGGAGGCCGTCTCCACCCGGTCGGGCGGGGGCGAGTAGAGTGCGCACCGCGCACCGACGGCGACTTCAATCGATCCCCTCGGCGCGAAACGCCGCCCGCTCCTCCTGCGCCTCGACCAGGGCGGCGAGGTCGGCGAGAATGCCGCGGGCCAAAAGCGGCGGACGCAGGCCGCCGCTGCCGTTGTGCAGCACGACCACCCCCAGGCCATGGCGCGGCGCAAAAAAAGCGGCGCTGGTGTAGCCGGCGATCAGGCCGGTGTGCCCGCGGATGAGGAGGCCGCCCCGCGCACTCGAGGACACGCCTAGTCCGTAGCCGTAACTGAGATCGCCGCGCCCGCTGTAGATGCGACCGTAGTGGTCCTCCCGCTCCCGGCGCGTGAGCGGCGCCTCCGGTCCGTAACCCAGTTGAAAGGAAAGGAACCGCGCCAGGTCCTCGACCGTGCTGTACAGAGAGCCGGAGGGTATCAGATAGCGCCCGTCGGTTTCGGGAACACCCGGGATGGTGGTGGTGCGTCCATCATCGCGCAGTTGAAAACCCGTCGCCAGCCTGCGGCGCTGTTGCGCGGTCAGATGAAATCCCGAGGAATGCATTTGGAGCGGGGCCAGGATGCGGCGCTCGACGATATCGATGAAGGGTTCGCCGGCCGCGCGCGTGATGGCGGCGCCCAGGAGCGCGTAACCGATGTTGGAATAGGCGAAGCGGACGCCGGGTTCATGCGCCATGCGCGTGCCGGGGAGCGCCGCCAACATGGCGGGAATCCAGTCCTCCAGCGGTCCGCGGCGCTCGCTCCGAGCGGCCGCCGTGCGCGGCAGGCCCGAGGTGTGCGTGGCCAACTGCAGGAGCGTGATGGACGCGCCGTTGTCCGGCAGGCCCTCGATCATGCGCGCCTCCGGCACGTAACGCAGGAGCGGATCGCTGTAGCGCAGCTTGCCCTCGCGGGCGGTGATGGTCAGCGCCAGCGCCGTGAACTGCTTGGTGATCGACGCCAGCCGGTAGATGGTGTCCGGTGCGGCGGGTTTCGACTTCTCCGCGTCCAGATACCCGATGCAATGCGTATAAATGAGCGCGTCGCCCGAGACCACGCCGATACTGACGCCGCCGACGCCGTACTTCTTCCACTCGGCGTCCACGCGCCGCTCGATGGCCGCCAGCGCCGGCCGCCACGATTCCGGCGCCGTGGCCGCGCCGGCCGCGCGCAACACGAGGATTGCGATCAAAAGGAATGCAAACGTCGGAACTCTCATGCAAAGCGCCTCCGATGGACATTGATGTGACGGCCCCCTCTTGTACTCAAAAGGGTGCACAGTGAAACACAATCCGTCGTTCCGTCGCACACCCTTTCGAGTACAAAAGGGCGGCGCCCCGGACGAGCTACCGCTCCTTGAACGTCACCACCGTCACGCCGGCGCCACCCTCGACTTCGCTGCCGTTGTGGAAGCGTTGCACGAGGGGATGGCCGGCCAACAGGTCGCGCACGGCGCGCTTGAGCGTGCCGGTGCCGTGGCCGTGAATGATCCACGCCTGCGGCAGCCGCGCCAGGTAAGCGTGATCCAGGAACCGCTCGACCTTCGGGCGCATCTCTTCGACGGTGAGGCCGATCACATCCAGCGACGGCGACTCCATCTCGACCGGTTCATACTCGACGGGCGGCGCGTGTTCCTGGGGCGGCTCCACCAGCCCCAGACTCTGCTGGAAGGGCACGCGCAAATGCATGTCGCAGATGGAGACGGCGACCTCTTGCTTTTTGGGATCGACGGCGAGGACCTGGGCGACGCCGGAGAAGCCCTCCACGCGCACGTGGGCGCCCAGCGCGATCTCCTCCGGCGGCACGACGCGCACGGGCGTCTCTTCTTCTTCCAGCGGAGCCAGCTGGGGATGTTGGGCCGCCGCCTCAATGACGTGCGAGGTTTCGGCGACTTGGGACTCCAATTGCACGCGGGCGGCCTCATCCAGGGTGGCATGGGCGCGCTTGAGGCGCTGCTTGAGCTGCCTCGTCTCGTCGCGGAGTTCCGCCAGCATGGCCTGGGCGGCCGCGCGGGCGCGCTGTCCCGCCTCGGCGCGCTCTTTTTGCGCGCGTCGCAGTTCCGCCAGCGTCTCGCGCTGCAGCCGCTCCGCCGACATGCGCGCCAGTTCGGCGTCGCGCCGCTCACGCTCGGCGCACGAGACGTCCTCCTCCAGCTGCATGAGCAGCCGCGCCGCCTCGTTGCCCTGCCCGCGCAGCTTGCCTCGCGCGGCTCCGATCACCTCCTCCGGCAGGCCCAACCGCTGCGCGATGGACAAGGCGTTGCTCCGGCCCGCGCGCCCCATCTGCAGTTGAAAGGTCGGCGCCAGCGTCTCCTCGTCAAAGAGCATCGCCGCGTTGACCACGTGCGCATGAGCGTGCGCCAGGAGCTTGAGGTCGGGCAGATGCGTGGTGACCAGCGTGCAGGCGCCGCGACTCACCAGGTGCTCGACGATGGCCGTGCCCAGCGCCCCGCCCTCGATGGGGTCCGTCCCCGCCCCCAACTCGTCCAACAGGACCAGCGTCCGCTCGTCGCTCTCCTCCAGAATCCGCCGGATGTTGCCCATGTGAGAGGAAAACGTGGACAGGCTTTGCACCAGGCTCTGCTCGTCGCCGATGTCGGCGCGGATGGCGTCAAACACCGGCAGCAAGGTCCCGTCGTCGCAGGGAATTTCCATGCCCGACTGAAACAGGAGGCACAGAAGCCCCACGGTCTTCAGCACGACCGTTTTGCCGCCGGTGTTGGGGCCGGTGATGACCACGGCGCGCCGCTCACGATCCAATTCCAGGCTGGTGGGCACGACCTTGTCCCAACCCAGGATGTCCATGAGCAGCGGGTGCCGGCCTTGCACCAGGCGCAGGCGTCCGTCCTCGGACATTTCGGGGGGGCGGCAATGAAAGGCGACGGCGAAACGCGCCTTGGCCAGGGCGAAGTCCAGATCGGCCAGCGCCTCCACCGCCCAGCTGAGCGGATCGACCACGCGGGCCACCTGCGCGGTAAGGTGCACGAGAATGCGGCGGGTTTCCTGCGCCTCTTCCGCTTGTTGGTCCTGCAACTGGTTGCCCAGATCGACGATCCCGATGGGTTCGATGTAGGTGGTCGCGCCGGTCTCGCTGCGGTCATGGACGATGCCCTTGACCTGGTTCTTCCACTTGCTGGCGACCGCCAGGACGTAGCGGCCGTTGCGCTGGGTGATGTAATCCTCCTGCAGGTACTCCTTCAAGGCTCCGCGGGACAAGCGGACGAGGCGCTGGTTGATTTCGTCCTGCAGGCGCCGGATGGCCTTGCGGATGGAGGCCAGTTCGCGGCTGGCATTGTCCTTGAGGGCGCCGTCGTCGTCCAGGCAGCGTTCCAGGTGTTTTTCCAGATCGGGAAAGGGGACAATCGCCAGAAGATAATCGGCGAAATGGGTTCCGGGCGAGCGAATGCCGGCAAGGTAGGCGTTGACGCGGCGGCAGACGGCCAGGGTAGCCCGGACTTTGAGGAGGTCCTCGGGGGCGAGCATGGCGCGGGGGATGCGGGCGTGGCGCAGAATGGCGGAAAGGTCGCAAAGGCCGTCCAAAGGGGGCGCGCCGTGTTCATCCAGGGCGCGCCGGCACTCGCGGATTTCGGCGAGGCCGGCTTTGATGCGCTCGGGATCGCGGCTGGGCGCCATTTCGGCCAGACGGGCGGCGCCCAGCGGCGAGGCGAGAAAGCGCGCCAGGAGTGCGCGCGCCGCGTCGTATTCCAGGAGGCGCAAGGAGAAGCGTTCCTGCATGGCGGCTCACCGTCCAGCGGCCAGGCGCTCGGCCAGGAGCGCGGGCAGGCCGGCGGCGCGGATGCGCCGCTGCGCCATCGCCACGTCATAACCCACCCGCACCAGCTGCAGTGTCATGGCCGCGTCGTCAAACACGGCGTAACAGGCGCGCGCATCCCCGTCCCGAGGCTGGCCCACGCTGCCCACGTTCACCGCGTAGCGCAAGTCCTCCTCCATCTGCACCATCTCGTAATCCTGATGGCGCCCCTCCCGCGATTGGATGAACGGATAATGCGAGTGGCCGACCGCGTAGAAGCGCTCGGGACGATGCTGCGTGAACCAGGCCAGATCGCGGTCAGTCTCGTATTCCCCGATCAGGTAGCGCCACTCCCCCGGCTCGGCGGCGGTGGCGTGGGACAGGAGCATCGGTCCCAGCGAGATCTGAAAGGGGAGCGAGGCCAGCCAGGCGCAATTATCGGGCGAGAGTTGGCGGCGCGTCCAGTCGGCGGCGCGGGCCGCGTGCGGATTGAAGTTGGGAGTCGCGGTGAGAATGGCGACCGCCTCGTCGTGATTGCCTAGGACGACAGGATAGGGACGCAGCGGGCGCTCCGCCCAGTAGGCGCGCAAGACGCGGCAGCACTCGTTGGGTTCCGCGCCGTAGCCCACCACGTCGCCGCAGCAGTAAATCTGCCGGCAGCCGCGCCGCTCCAGGTCCTCCAGCACGGCCAGCAGCGCGTCCAGGTTGCCGTGAACGTCGGAGACGAGTGCGATCTTCATGGCATGGGCGCGGGGGGCTGCGGCTCGCTCCGCAGCGCCTCCTCGTAAAGGAGGATGGACACGAGATAGGCAAAGGGCATGGTCGCGACAAGGCCGACGGTGAAGACGAGCGCGCCGACGACGTGAAGGACCATGAGCACAAGCGCGAGCACAACCAGCGCCCAAGGGTCGCGCAGGAAGAAGTTCCAGGAGCCGCGCAGAGCGCGCGCAGGGTCCTTTTGGTCGCAGAGGATGGGGAAAAACACCAAAAGCAGCCCGTGCGCAGGCACGATTCCCACCCCGCAAGCCAACAGGCCCAGCAGGTGGACGGCGGCCGCCAGCACGGAGGCGACGACGGCCTGGGGATACATGCGGAAACCGTCGAACACGCGATCGTGGTCCAACCGACCGGTGCGCTTGTGTGTCAGGAGGGCGGAAACGGCGCCCACGCCCACCGGTCCGACGATCAGGATCCCTCCCAGGAGCGCGAAGGAGTCGTGCAGTTGTCCCAGAGCCGCGCCCAGCAGCACGGCGACCCAGACTACCGCGCCGACCTGGAGATAATCGGCCCAATCGGCGCGGAAGAGTCCCCAGGCACGCGACAGGATTCCGTTGACACTGAGTTGTCCGCCGTTGGCCATGGTTCAGCCTCCAATTGCGAGGATGCCCTCCAGCCTAGCACAGTCCCGGGGCTTTGCGAAGCAAGTGCGCCGACGGGGCCTCAGGGTCGTTTCAAGCAAAGTTGCAGCGACCCGGTCGTCCTCTCGATACGCCGGAGTACCGGCTACTCGAGGACTCGGTTTTTGCCTTCCTGCAACTACTTTTTGAGAAACGGCACTGGGTCGGATTTCTCCCTGCGGTCGAAATGACAGCTAAGTCGAAATGACAGCTAAGTCGAAATGACAGCTAGGTCGAAATGACGGCTAGCGCCGCACCATGCGCCCCAGCGCGCGCTTGAGTTCCTCCCACTGGTAGCCGACGTCCATGCGCTGCACGCCTTCCACCAACGACCGCCGGATGGTGCGGGGACGCAGTTCGTAGCGCGCCGACCAGCGGGCGATGAGAAGCAGCGCCAGCGTTCGCACCAGCGCCGAGAGCGCAAACACGAGATGAAAGTGGGTCACCTCGAAGCTCCCGATGTGAAAAAGGCTGAGCGGCAGCCAGGTGGTCAGGAACCCTCCGAACAGCGATCCCAGCACGAAGGCCGGACCGGAGATGAAGCCCAGAAGTCCATAGGTGTACTGGCGGTTTTCGCGCGAGCACATGCGCTGGGGCCAGGCGAAGATGGCCAGGTTGAAGCCCGACCAGGAGAATCCCGACAGCACGGTAGCGATCCAGATGGGCCAAAGAAAGCCGGGCCAGGCCAGCATCCAGACCCAAACGTGGGTGCAGATGATGGCGCCGGTCGCCAGGAGCACCGCGCGGTCGCCGACGCGGTCCATGGCCCGTCCCCACATCCGGCTGCCGAACAGCGCGATAAAACTGCCCAGGAGCGACTGGTAGCCCATCATGGCCGGCGACATGCCCAGCACCCGCACCATCTGCACGCCGAAAAACGCCGCCGACACTCCATGCCGAACTGCCAGATGGTGAAAAACCCGATGAAGTCGCGCAGAAGCGGCGTCTCCCGGAGGGCGCCCAGGGCCATGCGCGGCGTCATCACGGGAACCTCGGAGATAGGCGGTTCGTACTGCCGGTTGAGCAAATAGCCCGCATAAAAAGCCGAGAGAATCGCGATCGAGAAGCACAGCGTATAACCCCAGTTTCCCCAGCCGACTTCACGGAAGGCGGTCAGAATCTGCGAGCCGACGAAGAGGGTGATCATCGAGGTCATGCCCAGATAGACGTTGCGCCGGCCGTAGTACGATCCCCGGATGGAGGGCGGAACGAGGTCGGTCATCCAGGAAAACCAGGCGTTGCCCGCGATCACCGCGCAAGCGTTGGCCAGGAGAAGATTGAGGACCATCAGAGTCTGCTTGACGGTGGAGGGCCAATCGACGAACAAGAGCGCTACCAGGGAAATCCACGAGGCTCGGTGCGCGACGGCGAAAAAGACCACGACCGGCTTGCGCTTCCGCATCCGTCGCACCAGGAGCGGCGAGGCGAAATACGTGAATTGCACCGTGTAGGGCAGCGCCTCTACGATGCCGCACACCAGGTTGCTGCCGCCCAGATCGAGGATGTAGTTGGTCAGAAAGATGCCCTGGGAGAGGACCAGGTGGATGGTAGCGAAGACGGCCTCCAGGTTGGAACAACGCAACCCCTGCCGGATGGCCTCGATCTCGGTGCGAACCTGAACGCGCGCGCTGGCCATGACGCCCTTCCCGCCAAGCTTTGCCGAGAACGTATAGTGAAAGGGGATGGTTCCGTCCAGCGGCACGTGCGGGGACGGGATGGACGAGATGGGGATCTTGACGGAATTACAGGATTTAAAGGATTGGATGGAAGGGCGGGAGAGACCGAAGCGGCGACCTCTGTTCGCCGCTGCCGGCGCCCCCTCACGGTAGGACCGCTCGCACTATTCCCCGGCAAAACCGCCTTTACAGCCCCCGCGCGCTCTGGCAAGGTACCCTCTTGTTTCGCCGCCGATCGGCCGGCGATCCGAACCCAATCCCCCAAGGAGCGCGTTTCATGGCTGGCATCATTGTCTTGGGCGAAAACCTGAACACCTCGCGCAAGTGCAAGGCCGACGGCAAACTGGTCAAGAAGATGCCCGACGGCAGGCCGGGCTACCCCTACAAGGACCTGGAAGGCAATCCCCGCTTCGTCGATCTGTCGCAGGTCCTGGAGCGCGAGACGGTCAAGAAGACCGGGATGGTCCCGTACATCGCCGCGGCGGTCGAGAACCGCGACGAACTCTACATCGCCACCGCCATCAAGGAACAGGAAGAGGCGGGCGCCGACATCATCGACCTGTGCGTGGACGAGGTCTCGACGCGCAAGGACGAACGGCGCGCCCACATGGTCTGGATGGTGCGGACGGCGCAGAAGTACTCCAGCCTCTCCATGGCCATCGACTCCTCGGATCCCGAGGCCATCGTCGCCGGCCTGGAGGTCTACGACCGGTCGAAGGGCCGGCCGTTCCTGAATTCCACCAACCTGGAGCCGGAGCGGTTGACGCTCCTGCCCGTGGTCAAAGCGCACAAGACGATGATCGCCGGCAACGCCTCGGGGTCTGAGGGCATCCCTCCCGACGACACGGGCCGCGTGGCCAATCTCACCAAACTCATGGCCGAGATGGACAAGCACGGCATTCCGATGGAGGACCGCTTCCTGGACCCGCTGGTTTTTCCGGTAGGCGCGGGCGCGGACATGACCACGGGCGAGTTCAAGCCTTACGGGCGCTATTTCCTCTCCGCGGTGCGACAGTTGCGTGAGCGCTTCGGGCCTGAGTTCCACCTTTTCGGCGGGTTTTCCCACGTCTCCTTCGGCATGCCGCAGCGCAAGCTCCTGAACGTGGTATTCACCTACCTGTGCATCCAGGCGGGTTGCGACTGCATCATGGTCGATCCCAAGCAGATCGGCAAGCGCGAGGCCAACGATTTTTATTACGCCCAGCGGTGCCTGGAGGGGATCGACGAATTCTCGATGGAATATCTGCGCTACGCCGCGCCGCAGTGACGGGCATCTCTCCCGGGAGTCGCGCAGGTTGAAGCCTGAACTGCGACTCCCTGCCTCGTTCCGCCGCCCGCGATAACGGTTTGACAGGCCCTCCAGCCCGGGCGTAAAGTAGACAGGAACGGGGCGTTCGCCTATACTTCACCGGGGGCCCGCAAGATCTCCGGCCAAGGCTCAATAACGTGGGTTTACCCACTCATTTTATTGGGCTTATATTACGAGCGCGACGGGCGGGTCGCCACACATATTCCCGAGTCGGCCGTGCGGCGGCCAGAGTCGGGACTTCGGGGAGTGGATCCATCATGATGAAATGGCGCGCCATCGTGGGAGCCGCCGGCCTGGTCGGTGCGCTCGTCGTGCTGCATGTCCTCTTTTTCTCCAGCCGCATCGCCGCCTGGAACCAAATGGAGGCGACCGCTCTCCAGAACGTCGCCAAGTACAAGGAGATCGTGGGCGATGCCAAGCTGTCTCTCTTTAATGATACCGTCCTGCGCAACTGGCTGCGCGAGAAGGAAAAGGAGATCGCCACCACCAAGGAGAGCTTCGACCAGATTCGCACCAATTATCCGCTGGTGATCCTGCCCGAGTCGGACGTGAGCGCCGATTACACCATGGTCCTCTTTAACGAGACCATCAAGCGGCTGGACGCCCTGGAAAAATTCGAGAACTCCTACCGGGCGAATCCGGACCAGGGAGTGCCCTACGACCGGGTGCGGGTGCTGGACGATCTGGACGTGAAGAGCAGCATGGCGCCGGGGCGCTTCGGGATGGGATTTTCGACGCGGTTGCTGCGCTTCCCGGTGTACTACCTGCCCATGTACTATCAGAAAGATCCGGGGGCGTTTCCCAAGCAGGGTGCGATCGAGTTCTTCTTCAAGCCGGACGACTGGTCGACGCCGGACGATCGGCGGGCGAGGTCGCTGTTTTACGCGCGCGGGCCGGATCGGGTGCGGCCCAGCCTGATTCCGGGCGCGCAGAACGTGTATCGCCCCGAGATCACGATCTACAAAGACGCGGCCAGCATGTTGCATTTCGAGATCACGGACATCGACGGCAACGGGGCGATCGCGCAGCCGGGATTCCTGGACGCGCAGAACGGCTTCTCACCGCAGCGCTTCACCTACGTTTCGTGCGTGTGGAACGGCAACGTGCTGCGCATGTACGTGAACGGACGGGACATCACCGGGCAGGGTGCGCCGATGACGCCGCCGGGCTTGTTGGGCTACGGCACGGAAGGCATGATAGGTGTCGGAGCCGGGGGGGCGCGCGACCGGATTCGCGCCATGATGGGCGGGGGATACGGCATGGAGATGGGGCCGCCGGGGACGTATCCCGGCGGGCCGCAACCCGCCGCCCCGCCCAGCAGCGGCCGCGGACCCGAGCTTCTGGAGTTCGCTTCGCTGGGACTGGGCGGCGCTTACACCGATCCCTTCCAGAACCAGGCGGACGGGGTGTTTGACGACCTGCGCATCAAGAAAGTGGGGCAGCCCAGTCCGCCGCCCACCGCCGGCGGAGCCCCCATTCCCGGGACCATGTTCCTGGACACCTTCGAGGGCGAACTGGTCAGCCGGGAGGAACTCAACAGCATCATCGACTCCATCGGGGACAACCTGCGTTTCATCCGGACCACCAGCGATCCCAGCGCGCAGCGGCCCTACATCGACAAGATGGAGAATCTGCGGGCCTGCTGCGGGCTCTCCACCGCGCGCCTGGCGACCCTGCATCCTTCCGTCGCTTTCGTGCGCCGCGTCCACATCTTCCGCGAACTCAACCGCATCACGGGTCGATCGCTGAACGAGTTGTTTCGCACCTTCTGCTGGCTCCCCCCGCAGGAAGTGCGCAATCCCCACTACGAAATCCCGCAGCCGACGCGCGACGACATGGAGACCTACGTGGGGTTCCTGCAACTGTCGCTGGAGCTCTTGCAGGACGCGATGCGCGAGGACGTGCGCGTCGACCGCGTCACCGCCGTCTCGCTGGAGGGCGAGGACCTCTTCCCTGATTACGCCCAGTTGGAGGCAAGTTCAAGGAGCGCCTGAACGAGGCGTGATGAACGATCCCGTGCTCAAACCGTTCTGCACGGCGGCCTATCAATTGCCGCCGCCGCAGGAGTGGTTCGACATGCTGCCGGAGCTGGCCATGCAGCAACCGGAGATCACCAATGCCCTGTACGGAGCCAGCATGATGGACGCGACCGCCATGGCGTCGGGAGGCGAGATGGCCTACCTGATGATGAACGATCCGGCCGAGCAGGAGCGCCAGTACCAGGAGATGGAGCGCAAGATGAACGAGTGGGTTCAAAGGACCCGCGAGAACGTCGAGTGGTTGGAGAAGTACCTGGAGGCGTGGCGCAAGCGGGTGATCCCGCCCAAGGTGCGCGACGAGGTGCGGCTGGCCAAATTGCAGGAGGGCAACGTCACCTACAAGAAGCGGTCGGTGCGAATCAACTTCGAGTGTAACGCCACGGCCCTGGCCAACTTCTTCTACGCGGTGGAATACGGCAACAACAAACGGTTGGCGAATGTGGAGAGCTACGACATCGTGGCGGACGACAACGCCAACCTGACGGTGAGCCTGACGGTGGACTTCCACCAGGTGCGGGACGTGACGAGCGGACCGATGCAGTTGCCGCCGCCGACGGCGCCGCAGCCGCCGGTGGCAGCCATGGGGATTCCGCCGGGCGCTCCCGGGGCGCCCGTGCCCGCGCCCGAGGGCGACCTGCTTACGGCGCCGTAAGCCGTTTCCATTGCGACAAGAGTAACGCCGCCGCGTCGCATAGGCAGTACACGCTCTGCACGACCAGGAGGGCTGCAACCCAGGCTCGCGGCCCTTTCCACGTCCAAAGCCCCAGAAGCAGGAGAATCGTCGCCGACAACACGCGCGACTTCCAGATCTCGCGCCGCGGATTGAAGCAGGGGCGTCCGAGGATGCCGGCGACGGTCTCCACCCCGGCCACGAGACTCTCACGGTACAGGAGCGGCAGCATCCACCACACGGAGAAATGGCCCGCCATTCCCAGCGAGAGCATGGTTAGGAGATGGAAAAGACTGTCGGCGAGAGGATCGAGCACGGCGCCCAAGGTCGTGGAGCTGCCGCGGGCCAGCAGGCCGTCCAAGGCGTCCGTCGCCTCCAGAATGAGAGCTGCTGTCAACGGCCACGGGGACGGCGGAGGACAGAGGAAAAAAATGCCTACCCAGGCTGGCGCCGCGACAAGGCGAAAAACCGTCAGGCACCACGCAAGGTGCACGCGGAAGGGCATTGAGAAGTTTTCTCCCAATCAGTAGCGGACAGGTGTCGGCAGGTCCTTTCAACACCGACCGTTGGCGTCGCAGTTATGCGGGCGGCAACGAGGTTTGTCAAGCCCATCCGGATGGTTTTCGCTTGACAAGTGGAAGGAAATCGCCTGATAATGCTAACTCGCTGAAAAGAATGATGTTAGGAGCATTGATCCGTGTCGGAAGAATCTCCCAAACGCAGTAGATGGCCGAAAGAGGCGCAGGTCCTTTTTGAGGGCGCCTTGGTCGCGGCGGCGGTTATCGCGTACTTGGTCGTGGCGTATATGAACTTCATCGAGGGGCGGGTTCGGGGGCCCTATGCGGTTCCGCGCTATTATCAGCTGGGGGACTTTGACCAATTTCCACCCGTCGAGGGCAAATTTGACCTCAATCGAGACTTGGCCAACTTCGACGTCGAGGCGCTGCGGCAAGTCTCCGGGAAAAATATTCCCAACAGTGAGAAAGAAAGTACAGTTCCTCCCGTCCCCGCCGATAACTGAGCCGGAAGGCGAAAGGCGAAGGGTGAACGGGAATCATGGTGGAGATCGGCAACGTTGGCAACGTGGGGGGAACGCCCCCGGTCGAGCGGCCGAGCCGGCCCGCGGGGCGGCGGGCGGAAGGCGCATCGTCCGCGGCCAGCGGCGACAGCCTATCGATCTCCAACCAGGCGCGGTTCGCCCAAGAGCTGGAACGGCTGCTTTCGGCGGCCAAAGGCGGCGAGGACATCCGCCCAGGCATCGTGGATTCCGCGCGGAACGATCTGGCCTCCGGCGATCTTGCCGGCGAGTCGGCCATCCGCGGCGCCGCCGAGAAGATCATCGACTTCTTGACCTGACCGCGCGTTCGGAGCGAGTAAGCGCAACCAAGCGGGGCGTCCAGCTGGACGCCCCGCTTTTTTTCCGCCTGGGACTCCGGAGTACAAACTTCAGTTTGCCGGCCGGCAGGCTCAAGCTTGGACTCCAAAGGGCCTCGCAGGAGGGCAATTCGTGAGCCAGGCGGGCGTCCGCATCAAGTTCTGCGGCCTGACGCGCCGGGAGGACGTGGAGGCCGCCGCGCGCCTGGGCGTCGATTACATCGGGTTCAACTTCCATCCGCTCAGTCCGCGGTTCGTCGGCCATCTCGCCCCCGAGAGCCTGACTTCCGCCGTTCCCGCGCGGGTCCTGAAGGTGGGCATCTTCGTCTCCCGCCCGCCGGAGGAAGTACGGTCGATCGCGGAGGCGTGGTCACTGGACCTGGTCCAGCTGCATGGTCCGGACTTGTCCGGGAACCTGGCCGATTACGGGCTGCCCGTCATCCGCGCGCTCGCCGTGCGCGACGAGGCGAGTTTGGATGGGTTGGAGGTCTCACGTCCCGCGTTCTTTCTGCTGGATAGTTACCATGAGAGCCTGGCGGGGGGGACGGGACAGACGTTCGATTGGCGATTGGCCCGCGTAGCGGTACAACGGAGCCGCGCACCCATCTTCGTTGCCGGCGGCCTGACGCCGGACAATGTTGCCGAAGCCGTGCGGCAGGTACGGCCTTTTGCGGTGGACGTGGCGGGAGGAATCGAGGAGGCGCCGGGAGTCAAGTCCGAAGAGAAGATGCGCCGCTTTGTAGCCGCCGTGCGCGGGGAATAATGCGCCCTCGGGCAGGAATGCCCGAACCACCCGGCTTGTTTGACGCAAGTGTCCTCTACGTCTTATAGGCCCTATTCGTCCTATATGTCCTATTCCCGTCACCACTACCTACCGCCCGCGGCCGGCGGGACGGACGGTGGGACCGACGCCGCGATCACTCGGGACTATCGACGGTCCACGATCCATCAGAGTCGGCCGCGGCGAGATGTAAGCGGGCGTGGAGGGCGCGCGTTCCACCAGCGTGGGCCGGGTCGAAAACGACGGCTCCGAGCGCGGGATGTAAACGGTGTCGCCCGTGGCCGAGAACCTGCTGGAGGAATCCAGACTGTCGGTGCGCTTGCCGCTGGGCGGTGCGACGGAACGCCCGCGGTTGCCGGAGTCGGGAACCGACTCACGCTTGGGCACGACATCGATGACGCGATTGCGATCCGGCTGCGGCGTGATGACGCGATCGCCGGATACTCCGCCGTCGCGCGAGCGCTCGGCGGGCGGCTCACTGACGCGCCGCTCGGGGGGAGCGGTGTTGCGCGGCACGCTGTCGATTTTGGGCGCGATGTCCACGCGCGGGGCCGTTTCACGCGCACGCGGTTCATAGCTGCGCGGGGTGTCGCTGCCGCGCGCGGGGGGCGACGTGATCACGTCCACGCTGCGGCTCTGGCCGCGCTCGCCCGGCGACAGACCGGCCTCGGACCGACCGGGGCGGGCCGGCACGCGGTCGACCTGCACGCCGCGGCCCGAGCGTTTGTCGATGACATCCACGGCGGGAGTCTCCGCGCCGCGCTTGGCGCCGATGACGTTGATGCCGCCGCCGTGCGCAGGCTCGCCGGCATCCTCCCGGCTGCGCCCCAGGTTGCGCGCGTCGAGGTCCGGAGTCTCCTCCCGGCTGCGCTCCGGCACGCGATCCACCGCCGGCATCCGCTCGCTGACCGGCCGCCACTTGACCGTGGTCCCGCCGGAATCGGCCTCACGGCTGCGATTGGCCCGGCCCAGGTCGATGGGCGAAGTGCCGCGCTTGTCCACGATGGATGGCGCGCCGATCCCGCGCCCCTCGCCGATGCTGGGCGCGCCCACGCCCCGGCCGCCGGGAACCAGGCTGTCCACGCCGCCCTCGCGGCTGCGCGTCTTGATGTCGGCGATGTTGCGCACGACCGGCTCCGTGCCCCGAGTACGCTTGTCCGCGCCGATCAGCGTGGGCCGCGCCCGGCTGTAGGCGTCCACGACTGAACCTCGCGGTTGCGACCCGGCGAGATGCTGTCCCCGCGGTCCAGGCGCCGGTAGTGCTTGTCGTAGAGCGGCTCCTTGCCCGACACCATCCACGGAATCGGCCTCGGCCGCCCGTAATGGCCGTGATAGTGCGGATGGTAGCGCCATACGCCGTAATTGCGGTAGTAGAACCAATACGCATGGTGGTCATACGCCCACCACGGATGATGGTACGGATAGTACACGTCGTAGAAGATGGGATGGCACACGTAGCGCGTGTCCACGTACTCGATGTAAAAGACGGCCGGATAGTAGTCCGGCTCCTCCACGACCAAGCGGGTGTAGCGCGGCTCGTAGCGTCCCGTGTCCGCGACCACGGCCTCGCGCAGGTTGTAAGGCTCGACCGTGGAGGCCTCCACGAGCGCCAGGAAAATCAGGTCGGAGATGATGTAATCATCGGGCGGCTTCTCTTCCAGGTACCAGGTCAGGTACGGCTTGGACAGGAAGATGGGATAGCGCTGCAGGGCGCCGGGATGGCGCACACGCACCATGACGGCCAGCACCTGCCCCTTGTTGTCCAGGAACAAGCTGGCCTGGCTGTAACGCACGACGCGGAAGCCGTAGGCCCAGAAGATGTCCAGCGGCTCACCGACCGCCCAGGCGCCCGCCAGCGTGTCCAGCGTCTTCTGGTCCAGGAGATGCAGGCTGTGCCAGTACTTCCTGTAGTTGAATTCGTTGCGGACCTCGTAAGGCTGGATGCGGTCGTCCAGGTACTGGGCCGTCTCAAGCGAGTCGCGCACCAATAAGAAATACTTGCGACCGGCGGCGGTCACGCTGTCGCCGATTTGGTTGCCGTCCGCCAGCGAGGGCTGGTAGATGTAATCCTCGACGATCTGCAAGCCGATGTCGGTGTCTTCTTGCGTGGCCGCAGGCTGGTCCTGGGTTTGCGGAGCCGACGTGGACGTGTAGGTGGTCGTGGGGAGCGCCCCAGCTCCGCTGATTAATACAAAACCGGCCAAAAACGATAAAATCGTCGTGAGCGTCCTCATGGCCGGTACCCCCTTTCCGGTGCACGTGTTGCACCCTGATCTTAAAACCCACGCTCCACTCATAAAGACGGGGGCTGCACCTCAAGTATTCACGATTATCCGGCGGGGAAAGAACAGAGTCAAGGAAATCCGGGCATTGCCGGAGGCCACCCGGGCTGTCATTTCGACCGAAGGGAGAAATCATGGTCGAGAGATTGCCTTGGATGTTCGGGTTCACCGCCCGGGCTGTCATTTCGACCGAAGGGAGAAATCTTGTCCCCGTTCGAGTGCTCATCCGGCGCGGCGCCGAGATTTCTCCCTTCGGTCGAAATGACAGAGGACTGTGGTCGAAATGACAGGGGACTGCGGTCGAAATGACAGAAGTCATCTCAATCCGCCCCTGCCGGCTGCACTCGACGCGCAAGAGCGGGATCGCGCTCCTGGCGGGCATAGCTCTGAAACACCGGCCCCCACTCCGTGCGCATAGCCTCTTTCACCCGGTTGCGCCCCTTGAACGCCCACCAATAAACGTCGTGATAGGCGATGCTGGCGACGTAAGACCAGCCGACGATGGGACTCTGTAAAAGCAGCTTCTCCAGCGGCTTGAGCGGTCCCCAGTAAATGAGTTTCTGGCCGCGGCTGGCGAAGGTGTTGCGTTGGGCCTGAAAATGCCAGTTGACCTGCGAGATGTCCTCGCCCACGACTTCGATGTTCCTGGGATCGCCGCACCCAAGGCCCATCTCGTGCGCCAGCCGGATGAACTTGATGGAGAGCGGATCGAAGCCCATCATCTTGGCGGCGACGGCGTCGATGGCGACCTGGTCCGCGGAGGCCAAGTAGTAGTTCTTGACGTGCGTCTCCATGCAGCGAGGCCCCGGTCCGTCCCCCGCCCACGTCCCGTCCATGACCGCGAAGATGCCGGTGTGGATCTCCTTCTGGATCATGAGGAGATCGACCAGCGTCTCGTGGATGACGCCGTGCGTCCAGTGCCGGTTGCGGTGCAAGAGGCCGCCGAAGGCGTTCTTCATCGCCCCGTCATGGTGGTAAATACGTGCGTCTTCATGGTCGGCAGGTGGATGATGTTCTCCCCGATCAGACGCTTGGGTATGAGGATGCCCTCGGGATAGACCTTGTCGAGGACCAGCAACTTCCCCTTGGGTTCGTATCGAACCCAGGCCTCGTCTTCGTACAGATGCACGTTGCGCAGGCCGTACTTGTCCACCACGACCTGGCGCTGGTGGTTGTTGACTTCGCCCTTTTTGGAATCGACCACCACCGTGTCGTTATGGCAGCCGTGGATCAGGTCGGCGCTGTAGCCGTCGGAAAGCAGGGTGCGGATCACGCCGTCCAACTGCCAGGGGGTGGTACTGCAGGCGGGATAGAAGCGATGCCAGGAGATGTTGATCTTGAGGGCGGTATCCTTGTCCCGGGGAAGATAGCGGTCGTACTCGGCCAGGCGCATGACGCGGGCGACGTCGGAGAGAATGGTGCTGGGGGAGACCTTGACGACGGCGACCTTGGCCATGCGGCGCAAACCTCGGTTGAATTTCCTTCCGCTTAGGCTATCATCCACCCTTGCGAGGGTCAAGCGATCCCGAGCCATCCTCCGGAGCAGGCGTCATGAAGAAACTGTTGGCGTTGGGAATATTGATCGTGGTCGGCAGCGTGGGCTACGCCTATTGGCACGAGAGCCGGCTGGTCGTAATGGAACCGCCGTGGCCGGAGAAGGTGCTGTTGGAGTTGCGCGGGGCGCCGGGGGACGTGCGGCGCTACGAGACGGTGGTGCACGTCAACGTTCGGTCGCTGGCGGCGGGGACCTCTCGCGTCAACGACGGCACGCTGACGCTTGTGACAACCGAGGAGATCGGCAAGCAGTTGGGAGCGGGCAGCCATGAGGTGGCGGTGACGTTCGAGGGGCTGCAATTCGACGCGCCGGCCAACCAGCGCGCGGGCTTCGCCTTCCTGGGGCTGGGACCGCAGCTGGGCGAGCTGAAGGGACAGAGAATCTCCTACATCGAGCATCCCACCGGCCGGCGGGAGATGACCAGTTCGGCGCTGGACTCCGCCAACAACTTCGTCATGCAGGCATTTGTGAGCAGCGGCGGCGGAGACTTGTTCCTCGCCACGCCCGTCGGCAAGGGTTCGGCGTGGGAGACGCGCATCGCCAACATCTTGATCAAGAATCAACTGGCCGATTTCGAGACGGTCGAGGGACGCCGCTGCGCCAAGGTCACCAGCCGTTCCGAAACGGCGGCCGGCGAGGCGCCGGCAGCCGGCGGCTTCCAGATGGAGGGGAACACCACGGCCTACTATGATTACTCGCGCGGCGTGAAGGTGCGCGAGGAAGGCATGATGACGATTACCATGCCGCGGCAGTTGACCCTGAACATGACGACTACCACGCGGCTGGTCTCGGACGCGCCCGCGGCCCCGGCGACGTAAGGGCGACATCCTGTCGTCCTGAGCCTGGCGAAGGATCGTGTCGGCATCCTGCCGACACCGCGCCTCGCCGTCGGGGACCTGGAGGTCCCCGAGACCGGCGACCTGGAGGTCGCCGTTACGAGCGTTCGTCAGCGCGAGTATCCGGCCAGCGCGAACACCAGGACGATCCACAGGAGCAGATTCAAAAGCAATCCACGGTCCGACAACACGACTTCCGTCGGATCGCCCCCCTTCTCCCGCCGGTGCACCAGGTAAAGATAGCGCAGAATGCCGTAGGCCACGAACGGAATGGTCGCCTCCATGTACTGAAACGTGGGCGTCAGGATGGTGTAGAGGCAGTAGGAGAGGAATGTCGAGGCCGTGGTAACGGCGATCATCTGGTCGAGAAAGTAAGGCTCGTACTCGGAAAGAATGCGGCGGTGCATGTGGGCGTTGTTCTCCAGGACCAGCAGTTCGTGGCGGCGCTTGGAGAAGCCGAGAAACATGGCCAAAAGAAAGGTGCAAAGGATGAGCCAGGGAGAGACCTCGATGTGGTTGGCGACGCCGCCCAGAAGCACGCGCAGGACGAAGCCGAGGGCCAGGAGCAGCACGTCGATGACGACCTTGTGCTTGAAATAGAGGCTGTAGGCCAGGTTCAACGCGATGTAGGCGATGACGACCACGATGGCGGCGGGCGTGCGCAATAAGAGGAGCAGCGCGGCGGCGACAATCCAGAAGCCGAGAGCCAAGAGCGCGCAATCGGTCACGGACAGGCGACCGGCGGCCAGGGGACGCTTGCGCTTGTCGGGATGCTGCCGGTCGGCGTCGCGGTCCACGACGTCGTTGACGAGATAGACGCCGCTGGAGGCGCAGGACAGGGCGAAGAAGGCCAGAAGACTCCGCAGCATCACCTCCGGCTCCACGAATCGCACGGCGAACACCGGCGCGGCGAAGACGAACAGGTTCTTGACCCATTGCCTGGGCCGGGCGGCGATGAGGAGGTCCAGGAGTTTGGCGGTCATGGCGCTAACTTCCCGGCATGTCGTACCAGAGGACGTGGAGAAAATCCGAGAAGCCCAGGCTGCGCCAGAACTTCTGGCCTGACTGGTTGAGGGGCGAGACGTTGAGTTGCACCACGGTGATGCCTCGGCGGGTCAGCCAGGCGCGCGCCGCCTCCCACAAAGCCCGCCCCACGCCCGCCCCCCGGCTGGCTTCTTCCACCGCCAGCTCGCCGATGTAGCCGTACTGCGGCAGCGCAAACACGGGCGGATTGGCGAAAACCGTCGCTATCGTATAGCCCACCACCCGTCCGGACGATTCGGCGACAAGAATCTGCGTGTCCATCTGCCCCAGGGTTTCGTGGAGATACTTCAGGTAGGCCTCGTTGCCGCCGGCGGACGGCTCAAAGCGGGCGTCGATCGCGAAATGCTCGTCGATCATGCCGCGCCAGAGTTCCACGAGGCGCGGGAAGTCCTCGCGGCGGGCGCGGCGCGTGATGAGGGAGGGTTTGCTCATGGCAACGGCAGCCTAGCTTAAAACGGCAATTATGTCAACCGACGCCGGAACGTCGCGCTTCTATTGACATCGCCTGCTTGATTCTCATAACATGACGTGCCTTCCATCCGAAACGTGAGACAAGGACGCATGCTCAACCCTCGCTGGCCGTTCGCACTGGTTCTATGCTTGAGCTTGTCGCGGGGGTGGAGCGGCGCTTGGCAGTGCGATCTGGACCGGAGCGGGTTGGTGGACGAGCGTGATCTTTTTTTTCTGATGTCGGCGTTTGACCAGGGAGTCTATTCCTCGGCCTTCGACCTCAACGGCGACCTGCGCGTGGACGGGCGCGACCTATTGGAGTTTTCGCTGCACTGGAGAGAGGTCGCGGTAAGTACTCCCACGCCGACTCTTTCGCCCACGCCCACGTGGACGAGCATGCCGACGCCCACGCCGACCATGGGAACGATTCAGGAGCAGGAGCCCAACGACACGCTGGCGACGGCGCAGAACCTGGGGTCGCTGGCGCCCGGCCAGTCGCTGCAACTCTCCGGTCGCCTCTCCTCGGGCGGGATGCAGGGCGAAGACTACACCGGCGACTTCGACGTGTTCCGTTTCACGTTGCCGGCGCAGGCCGGCGTGTCGCTGTCGACCCAGTGGACAGGCACGGCGGACGTGGACATGGTTCTCATCGCGCGCAACGCCGTGCTGGTCGAGGAGACGGGCGCCGCGCGGCCGATCACGCTTGCCGGCACGCTCTCCGACGGCACGTTTTACCTGGCGCTCGCCTCCAAGGATGCGCCCGCCGACTATCAGATCGTCCTGACCGGCTCGCCGCCCAACGCGAGTTACGCCAACTCCGTCGCGCTCGTGGACGGCAAGTACCAGACAGACACCGGCACGGTCGGTTTCCAGCAATGGTATCTGTTCAACGGCGCGGGTCACTACCAGTACTGGAACTGGTCGTTCCTGTCGGGCGACATGCTGATGCACGAGGGCGCTTACGCCGTCTGGTTCCCGTTTCTTCTGTTGGAACACGACGGCACGGTCGAAGCATATCTCTTGGAGTGGTCGCAGAATGGAATCACGCTGAATGGGACGTACTGGGGCAGGATTTGAGCGCCGCGCGGGTGCAGATGCGGTCTTTTACACTTGGCGGCGCAGCTGTCATTTCGACCGAAGGGAGAAATCTTATGCCTCGCACTCGACCCGCGGTAACGGCGGGAAGGATTTCTCCCTTCGGTCGAAATGACAGGGTGCTTCGATCGAAATGACAGCTCAATTCCACCGGAACCACGAAGACCGACCGGAACAGTTGCGCGCGGTTTGCGGCCTTAAATCGTTACGTCTGCGCCCGCGCCGCGGCTGCGGCTTGATTTTTCCCCTCCCCCACATCAAAATAAACGCCGGGTAGACGAAACGGAGGGGGCATCCGACATGTTCGACGAGATTCGCGCATTCCTGGACCGGGACCCGGCCGCCCGCGGGGTGACGGGCGTCTTGGAGGTCGTCCTGTCGTACTCGGGCTATCACGCCATCAAGATGCACCGGCTGGCGCACTTCCTGCACAAGTTGAAGGTTCCCTTGCTGCCGCGGCTGATCTCCCAGTTCTCCCGCTTCATCACGGGGATTGAAATCCATCCCGGCGCGCAGATCGGGCGCCGGTTCTTCATCGACCACGGCATGGGAGTGGTGATCGGCGAGACGACGGTGATCGGGGACGACTGCACGTTGTTTCAGGGCGTGACGCTGGGCGGGACGGGCAAGGAGTCGGGCAAGCGGCATCCCAACCTGGGCAACAACGTGCTGGTAGGCGCAGGAGCCAAGATTCTGGGCAATATCACCATCGGCGACAACTGCAAGATCGGCGCGCAGTCGCTGGTGCTGCACGATGTACCGCCCAATTGCACCGTGGTGGGCGTGCCCGGCCAGGTGGTGCGGCGCGAGGGGCAGAAGCCCCCCAAGGCCGACATGAACCAGATCGACCTGCCCGACCCGATCATGGACTGCATCACGCAAATCCAACAGCGGCTCGACACGCTGGTGGAAGAGCGGGTGCGCGCCGTCCTGGCCGACATGGGCATCACGCCGGTCCATCCCCGCCACGATGCGGATTGACGCGCTCTACGCGGCCAGTCCGCGCTGGTTGGACTACAGCGGCCTGCCGGAGCAACTGGAGCGCGAAATCGGGCCCGGCGCCTGGGAGCTGTTTCGTCGCCTGACCGAAAGCGAGACCGCGCGCAACCTCTTTCCGGACTGGTTCGTGGTCGAAACGTCGCAGCTCGGCGAGATCACGGGCCTTTCGCCGGAGACGGTGGGCGCCCGGTTGGGCGCCTTGGCCGCGGAAGGCTGGATTCGACTCGGCTCCGAGAGCGAATCGGGAAGCCTGGAGGTGCGCATCGCCTCTCCCTTGCCCGTCCCGCGCACCGCGGAGGAGATCCGCGGGCGCATGAAGGCGCTGGGCTTCTCGGTCAAGGGGATCAGTTTTCGCTATCTCGAAGACGAGGCGCGCAAGAGCGACTGGCAGCGGGTGCTGGACATGTACCACAACGTCTTCGGCACGCGCATGAACAGCCGCATCGCCGAGGACCTCCGGCACCTGGCGGAGCATTTCGAGCCGGGGTTGTTGACCGAGGCGTTTACCGCCGCCAAGGCGGAGGAGAAAAAGAGCCTTGCCTGGATCCTGGCGCGGCTCTACCGTGGCGGGGACCATGAACTTCCGAAGACCGAGTCCGAGTGACGTGTCCATTCCCGAGGCGACGCTGTCGGCCGAGCGGGAGGGGCTGTGCCCGGACTGCGACGGCTACGGCAACATCATCGAGAACGGCGTCGCCCGTCCCTGCCACTGCCGCATCGAGCGCGAGCTGACCGAACGCCTGACGGTCGCCCGCATCCCCGAGCGCTATCGCCACTGTAGCCTGGACAACTTCTCAACGGACAGCCACGAGCGCGAGCGGGACCTGAAGGCGATGCGCTGGGCGCTGAAGGAGATGCTGGGCAAACCGGGGCGCGGGATTTACATCCACGGCGAGCACGGCGTGGGCAAGACGCATTTGGCCGTGGCCATCCTGCGGGAACTGGTGAAGCAGGGCAAATCGGGCGTTTATTACAACGTGGTCGATCTGCTGGATCAGATGCGCGACAGTATGCGCGCGGAGAGCGGTCCGGGCGCGCAACAGCTGCTGGGTTTCCACATGGACTGGGAGGTGCTGCTCCTGGACGATCTCGGGGTGCAGCGGGCCTCGCCGTGGGTAGTCGAGCGGCTGCACGCGATCGTCAATGCGCGTTATGAATCCAACCGCGTGCTGATCATTACCAGCAACAAGACGCTGGAGGCGGCCACGGCTAATCTCAACCGGGCGATCACGTCGCGCCTGCGCGAGATGTGCATCGTATACGCCATGCAGGCGCAGGAGGACTATCGCAACCGGCTGGCGGAGAAGAGCGCCGTGCCCGAGAAACCCCGTCGCGGACGGCGCAGGAACTCGGAGGACGAGTAGTCCCCGACGGCGGCAGTCCGAACCCCGCGATCACCCGAACCAAGAGGGCTGAGCGCCGACCATAACCCGAACCGACAGGGCTGAGCCGCTGCGGCATAAACAGAAACCGAAGGCCCTGAGCGAAAGCCGAAGGCCGGAGTCGAAGGGCCGGCTTGGATGCCGAGCACCAACTTGAAGCGGCCTCCGCTCCCCCCTTAACAAGGGGGGGATTGCACCTGCGGGCGGGTGTGCGTATTCAAGCCCGCCCTTCGACACGGACGGCCGGAAGCGGGGCAGCTCTACAGCATGAAGGCAAGTGTGGCGCGCGCTTCAGGCCGTGCGGCTCAGGGCTGTCGGGGTGGTTGTCGCATCCGGTTCAGGGCGGTCGGGTTGGTTGAGCGAGGCACGTCGATGTTCCGACAACCTACGCGGTGAGGAGCCATGTTGCGCCGTAGCCTAGCCTGCGTCGTCCTGTGGGCCGCACTCGTGATCGCCCCCGCCGTCCGCGCGGGCGAGACGCTTACGGCGGGAATCCTCTCGCGCACGCTGGACTTTTCCGGCGGCAACCTCTCGACCACGCAGTTGTCGATCGACGGCGTCCCCGCGCTGGCCGAGCCGAGCGCGGAACTCGCCTTCACGGTCTATGAGGCCTCGCCCAATGAGCGCCCCGTCGGTCTTCTTCCCGGCGAGGGCGCGGAAGTGGACCTGGATTCCGGCAGCGGAACCAACGTGGATACGCTGACGGTGCGACGCGGAATCGGGATCGCAGACACGACCAACGTCGCGTGGGTGCGCCCCGTGCGCGTCCAAGCGTCGGCGTGGTCGGAGTTTTTTCAACCACCCGTTCATCGGGTGCGGCGGGAACGCGGCTCGCGCACGCTCGTGGTTGCGGCCCAGGGCCGGACGGAGGGTCCGTTGGCCGGGCTTGCCGTCACGCTCCACTACACCACCTATCGCGGGCATCCCGCCCTGCGCAAGTGGGTCGAGATCACCAACGCGGGGCCGAAGTGGCGCAAGCTCGAAGAGCTACGCATCGACGACATTGGCCTGCGGCCGGATTTCCTTCATGCCGAACTCTGACGCCCTCCGAACGGGGCCGGCTCGTGCGTGGTCGCGTTCAGCAGCGCCGATGAGACGCGCGGTCTTCTGGCGGTCAGCGAAGTCCTTCCGCGCTCTCACCTGCGACTCCGGCGCCATGGGGTATAGTCCCGAGCTCTTCGAGTGGATTCTGGGACCCGGCGAGATCTTCGTTTCGGAAAAGGTCTTTCATTACGCCTACAGCGGCGCGGTCGAAAAAGACGATTGCGGGCGTGTCGCGTCCGCGGGATCGCGCGGTCGAGGGCCGTATCAGCGTTTTCTGGAGGAAGTCGTCGGCATCGCTGCGCGCACGGCGCCCACGGTCGCGCCCCTGTGGCAGAGCTGGACTAACTTCGGTCCCAACATCAATGACGCCATCGTGCGCGAGATGGCGGACCTGGCGGCGCGTTGCGGCTTTGTCACGCTGGAACTGGACCACGGCTGGCAACTGGGCGGGCACGGAACGACGCCCGACCCGGAGAAATTCCCCGACTTTGACGCGACCGCGGAGTACGTGCGATCCCGCGGCCTCAAGCTGGGTCTCTGGGTGTCGGACTTTCGCACCGAACACGACCACGACCTGCGGGAGATGCGGGTGGGTCTTGTCGTCCCCACGCTGCGGCGCTGGGGCGGGACGGGCATGAGCTGGGCCAGCGGCTGGCGTGATTACTACGCCGACGACCTGGTTGGGACCAGCCGGCGCTACGGCGTCGCCTACTACAAGCAGGACTTCAGCAACATCAAGTTCGGGGACATCGCCGAGGGGCACGAGAGCCGGACGCGACGCGAGTCGGCCTTGCGCGGACTGCGTGGACTCCTGACGGCGCAACGGCGCATCCGCCAACAGGCGCCGGAGGTCGTGACGGAGCTGACCCACGAAATCTACTGGGGTACACCGGGCGTGCCCTGCGACCTGGCCGCGCTTTCCGCCGCCGCCCTCTACCACGTCCCGCCCAACGATTACTCCGGCGTGGGCCATTGGAAGCAGCGATTCACGAGGGAGTGGAGCTACGATCCGGCGGAGATGCGCCGACTGCTTCTGCGCGGCTGCTGGAACGCGCGTCAGCGTTTTTATGCCCACCGCGGCCTGCCGCTTTACGGTATCGAGTATTACGGAGCGGCCACCGTCAACATCGGCGGCAGCCTGTCGCCGGAAGTTCAGGATCGGCAGATATGCAGCTGGCTCATGGGCCAGCCGCTGGTTTTTTCCGGCGATCTAGCCTCGCTTACGGAAGAGAACATCGCCCGCTACCGGAACCGCTTCGAACTCCTGGCAAGACTGCAGAAGGAGTATGGAATCTACCGGCATTTCCAATTCAGCGGCGTACCCGAGCCGACCGACAGCGACTGGCATTGGTGGGGCAAGCTGAACGAGGCGGGATACGGCGCGGTCGTCGTGGTGCGTGGCAGCGGGGGCGAGGAGGCGCGCGCCGTCAACGTGCCGTGGGCGCGGGAGGGGACGCGCTATCGCGTGCGCGCGTGCCTGGCCGACCGCGAGCTCGGCGGCTTCACGGGCAAGGAGCTGCAAGAAGGAAAACTCAAGTTGGCCTTGCCGGTCTACGGCCAGGAGATACTCGAGCTGGCGCCTTGGCGGCGGGAGAGGCGGGAGACTCCCTCGTGAGGCTTCGTCTCACCCGTAGAAGGCGAAAAAGCGAGGCCGCTCCGATGGCGGGCGGGGCGCGCCCATGCCGTCCTCTCGATACGCCGGAGTACCGGCTACTCGAGGACTCGGATTTTCTTTTTCCGGCAACTCTGCCAGGGCGCATTTTCAAGGAAAGCGCCCATTTCCGAGTCCTCTCGCGTCCCCAAGCTATTGCGGTTCGCGTGGGTTGTCGCAGCTTATCGGGAACGCGCGTGCCCGCGGAAATGGGTGACTGTCCCTTCCGCGCCTGCGCGCCCAATTCGCTTGACAGCCGGCGGGTCCTGTGCAAAATGAAACCGCCTGCGGGTTAAATTAAAGAAAGTTCGCAACTTATGAGCACTTCGTCGGCCCTGGGGTCCTCGCCTTACCTCTTGCCCCGCCCCCAATCCCTGGAAGACCTCATTCCACCCTATCAGTCCGACCTGGACGCCATCAAATCGTTGTACCGGTTCGTATTGACGGAGTGCGAGTCGGATATTTCGGCGACTGCGGCCATGCAGGAGGTGACGGCGCGCATGATCGAGCGCGGTCTGCCGCTGGAGACGCTCTCGCAGATGACGGGGCATCTGACGGCGTCCGAGGGGAAGTGGCTGCGCGCCCTGCTCGTGCTGCTGGCCGGACGCGCCCTGGGCCTGGCTTCCCCACAGGTGGATAAAGTGGCCGCCGTGGTCGAATTGATCCACGTTTCCACGCTGATTCACGATGACATCATCGACCAGTCAGACATGCGGCGGGGCCACGCGACCCACGCGCTCGTGTGGGGCAACCGACTGGCGGTACTCTCTCGGGACTACGTTTACTCGCGGGCCATCCAATTGACCACGGAAGTGGACAACGTCGAGGTGTGATGCGGGTAGTAGCGCGCGCGACCAATCTCCTCTGCCGCGGGAATCCGCCAGCAGGTGGGCATCGGCGACCTGGACCTCTCCGAAGAAGCCTATATGGAGACCATCCACCACAAGACGGCCTCGCTGTTGTCGGCCTGCATCGGCGACCATGTGCGTGCTGGCGGGCTGCCCGAGTCGGCGCGCCGGCTGGGACAGCAGACCGGCTTGCACCTGGGCCATGCCTTTCAGATCGTGGACGACCTTGCGGACTACTGCTCGGACGCCGCGCACCTGGGCAAGGACATCCTGGCGATCTCTCCAACTCGACCATCACGCTGCCGTTGGTCCATCTTTTCCGGGTGTCGCCGGAGAGCCGCGCGCTGTTCGACCTGCCGCGTGGGGAGGTGAACGCGGCGGAGCTGGTGGAACGGTTGCATCGAGCGGGAAGCCTGGACTACTGCCGGCAGGCGGCGCAGCGGGAGATCGTCCTGGCGCACGAGTGCTGGGAGGCGCTGCGCCCGTTTGTCAGGAGCAAAACCGCCGCGCGCCGCGTCTCCGCCCTGATCGATTTCGTGGCCACGCGGGACCATTGACCTCGCGGCATGGGAATCCTGCCCATGCGCCTCGCAGCAGCAAGCAGCTGCACTCCACATCTCCGCACGTGCCACCCACGGCCCGTCTTTTGGGTTGACGCCGCCGGATCGTGAAACTACCCTGAGTGCCCATGAACGCCGAAAAGGAATCCTTGAGCGACGCCATGGTCGCCATCGACAGCTTCGTGAAGTCCTACACGATGCTGGACGACCGCCTCAAGCGCATTTACGCCAGGTTTTACAAAGAGACCTATCGTCCGGGTACAAGCAGCCTCGACCACAAGATGAAAGAGCTGATCGCGGTGGCGGTGGCGGCGGCGCTGGGCTGCAAGAACTGCCTGGAAGGTCATATCAAGAAGGCCATCGCCGACGGCGCCACGCCGGCGGAGCTGTCCGACGCGCTGGCGGTCACCGTAGGGGTGGCGGCCGCTTCCGTCGTGGATCGCACGGACATTGCGGTCGCCAACTTGGGGCTGGAGGATTTTTTCAAGTCCTTGCATCGGCGCCACACGGAGGACGGAAACGCTGATGCGTAGGGCGCTCGTGTCCGCGCTGGCCGCGTTGCTGTGCCCGCCGGCGGGGTGGAGCGCGTCCGGTCACGTGGTCTCGGGCACGCTGGAAAGCGCCATTCTCGGCCGCAGCATGGTCTATCATGTGTTCCTGCCCGGCGCCTCCCCGCAGATGGGCGACGGCTATCCTGTCGTCTACTTTCTGGACGGTCTCCATTCGCGGCCTGAGCGCTGGTTCCGCTGGGGCGGCATGGAGATCGCCGAGCGCCTCCTGGAGAGCAGTACCGCCGTGCCTTTCGCCGTGGTAGTGGCCGACGCCGACAACAGTTTTTACGTCAATATGGCCGGCGGGCGCGGCAACTACGAGGATTACTTCATCAAAGAAGTGATTCCGACCCTGGAGCAGCGCTTCCCGATTCGCGCCGACCGGGACGGTCGCGCTCTCTCGGGAACCTCCATGGGCGGCTACGGCGCGATCAAACTCGGCCTCAAGTATCCCGAGCTCTTCGGGTCGGTATCGGCGCACTCGGCCATGCTGCTTCCCGTCCCCCTGGAGCAGATTCCCGAATCCTACAAGAACTCGTGGGGCTGGCGCGGCTTCACGCTGGCCTTCGGCAACCCGCCCGACCCGGAGCTGTGGCGCGCCAACGATCCCTGGGTGCTTCTGGCCTCGCGCGAGGCCGGAGAGCTGCCGGCGATTTACTTCGACTGCGGCACGGAGGACCGCTATCGATTCTTCGACGGCGCCAAGGTACTCTCGCAAAAGATGAAGGCCGCCGGCGTCGCGCACGAGTTTCATCTCTACCCCGGCAATCACGGCTGGGAGTATCTCAATACCGTAATGGACAAGTCGCTGGCGTTTCATAACGAGTACTTTCGGAAGAATCCCCCCCGGCCCCTCTTGTTAAGGGGGGAGCGTTGACCCATGCGACGTTTACACCGCCTGACGAAACTGGTTTTTGCAGGATTCACCCGTGAAGAGATTCAAGTTCTCGCCCCGCTCTGGCTCATTACCTTCGTCTCCATGGCCGACGCCAACATTATCGGCATCCTCCTGCCCGGCATGTGCCGGGAGTTCGACCTGTCGGTGGGATACGTGGGCGGCTGGACCAAGGCGTCGCACGCCTTCGGCGCGGTCGTCGGCTCGCTTCTGTGCGGGCCGCTCTCGGACCGGTGGGGACGCTATTACTTTCTGCTTTACGGGAGCGTGCTCTTTACGCTCTTCAGCCTGCTGACGTGGTTGTCGGGCAGCTTCTTCGTGCTCGTCGTCTGCCGCGCGGTCATCGGTTTGACGACGGGCATATTGACCATCAGTACCGTCGCCTATCTGTCCGACGTGATCCCGTACCGACGGCGGGGGCTGGCGATGGGGTTCCTCTTTTGCGCGCCGTTCGCGGGCTTGATCATCGGCATCCAGGCGGCGGCGTACCTGGCGCTGTGGGCGCAGGCCTGGCGGGCGATTTTTCTCCTCTTCGGCGTCCTCTCGCTGGTTTCGACCGTGTCTGTAGCCTGGCTCTTGTCGCGCCAGCACTACATCGGCGGGGGCGGCCGGCAGGGCTCGCTGATCGCCCAGAGCCTCTCGGAATACGGTCGGATGCTGCTGGACCGCCCCGCCTTGGCGGCGCTGGGCACGGTGGCGTTGTCGACAGCCGGCATGTTCGGCGCCATTACTTACATTCCGGCTTTTCTGGACCACAGCATGGGGATGCACGAGGCGGAGACGGCCTCCATCTTCCTGGTCTCGGGGCCGCCGGCGCTGCTGTTTGCGCTCTGGGCGGGGCGCCTGGCGGATGCCACTTCCAAGCGAGGGGTAGTGCTGGCCTCGTCGGTGGCGCTGCTGTTGATGTTACTGGTATTTCCCAGGATTTCAGATAGAATGCTTTACATCTATCTGGCCAGCGCAGTCTGCTTCGGCGCGGGGGCGGCCCGCATGGGGCCGATCAACGCCATCCTCTCCGAGTTGGCGCCGCCGCAACGCCGGTCCAGTCTGTTCGCCTTGCGCAACGTGGCCAGCTACCTGGGGGTCGCGCTGGGGGCGATCGGCGGCGGCGCGCTCTTCGACAGCCGCTTCGGATTCCCAGGCATCTGTTATGGCGGCGCGGTCATCATGCTCGTGTCGCTGGCGGTGGTCTACTTCGGCCTGCCCGAGCCCCGCACGGCCGAGGACGCGGAAATCCTGCCGGCCCTGGCGTCGGAAACGGAGGTCGTCTCATGAGACGTTGCTGCCTGCTCCTCGCCCTCCTCGGCCTGCTCTTGGTCACGGGTTGCCGCAAGGATGGGGACGAGGCGACGCGCAGACTCACCATCTATTCCCCCCACGGCACGGAATTGTTGACCGAGTTCAAAGACCGCTTCGAGGCCCAGCATCCCGACGTGGAAGTGGTGTTTCTGGACATGGGGTCGCAGCAGGTATTGGACCGGATTCGCAGCGAGCGCATGAATCCGCAGGCGGACCTGTGGTGGGGCGCTCCGCAGGACCTCTTCATGAGCGCGGCTCGCGAGGGGTTACTGGAACCCTATAGGCCCTCCTGGGCCGACGCCATCGACGAGAGCGAGCGCGATCCGCAGTTCTGTTGGACCGGGACCTTCCTGACGCCCCAGGTGATCCTCTACAACCGCGTCAAACTGGCGTCCGAGGAGGTCCCCGACGACTGGGACGATCTGTTGGACGAGCGTTGGCGGGGACGCATCACCATCCGGTATCCCATGGCCTCGGGCGGCATGCGGGGCATGTTCGGCGCCCTCATCGAGCGCGAGCGGGTCAAGGGGGACGACGCCGGCCTGCGCTGGCTGGCCCGGCTGGACGCCAACACCCAGAGCTATCCGACGTCGCCCGCTCTCATGTTCGAGGAACTGACCCGCGGCGACGCCGTCCTCTCCATCTGGAACCTGCCCGACGTGGTCCTGCAGCAGAAGACCTACGAGCGTCCCTTCGGTTACGTCATTCCCAAGAGCGGGACCCTCGTGATTACCGACGGCATCGCCCTGGTGAAAGGCGGCAAGAACCTCGACCTGGCTCGGAGCTTCTACGAGTTCGTCACCAGCCCCGAAAGCCTGATTCTGCAGGCGGAGAAATTCCACCGCATCCCCTGTCGCAACGACATCCCCCCCGAGAGCCTGCCGGAGTGGATGCGCCACCTGGAAATCAACCCCATGCCCATGGACTGGCGGCAGTTGTCGGAGAACTCCGACCGCTGGATGCGCGAATGGGACAGCCGGATCAAGAATCGCGGCCGCAAGTGGCTCCTGGACCATCCCCTTTAAGACAAGGGATCTTAGTCGTGATCTAAATCGAGCACGATGACGCAGCTGTCATTTCGACCGAAGGGAGAAATCTTTTCCGCATTGACGGCGGCGACCAAGACGGCAGGATTTCTCCCTTCGGTCGAAATGACAAGGAATTGCGATTACGAGCACGATGACGCAGCTGTCATTTCGACCGAAGGGAGAAATCTTTCCCGCGTCGACGGCGGCGGCCAAGACGGCAGGATTTCTCCCTTCGGTCGAAATGACAAGGAAGTACGATTACGAGCACGATGACGATGGCGGCAGGCTCTCACCGCCCCGAGTAGGCCGACGGCCCTATCGAGGGGTATTGCGCCAGCGCAGCGAGAGGAGAAAATAATCCAGAAAGGTGATGCGGCCGTCGCCGGAGATGTCGCCCGACAGGTCGGCGGGGGGCGCGAGGCGCACCGTGGTCGCGTAGGTCTGGTCGCCGGTGGAAAGGCCGTTGGCGTCGCAGGAGACTCCGGTCAGGTAAAACGTAATCTCGCCGACCGTGTACTCTTGCGGGGGGCGCCAGCGGAAGCTCCAATAGACCGGCCCCCCGATGTCCTCGGGAAAGTCCGACCATTGCGTCCCCGTCAGCGTCTGAGTCAGGTAGGACAGGGGCGGAGTGCCGGTCGCCTCGGTCACGAAGCGCACAAACCGCGCCTCCGGGTCGGGAGGCGCCAGGATGGTCCCGCCCGGTTGCCGATTACGTCCCACCGCCACCAGTTGAAAGCCCCAGCGGACTTGTCCCGGGTCAGAGAGTACCACGGTCGCGGCAACGATGGGTCCACCCAGTTCATAGCGGGCGGGCAGGCCGAGCAGTTGCAGGGTCCCCGGCCCGCGATTGGGCACGGGTGGATCGCTTGGAGAAAGCCGATGGCAGGTGGCGCAGGTGCGATTCTCGGGAGGCTGCCCCGCATAGCCGGCCGCCCCGCCGCCTGAATGCGACCAGGCGTGGCCGAAGAACAGGCACATCGTCAACAGCAGTGTTGTCGCGCGCATGAGGGGAGTCTATCATCCCGACGCGCCGTCGCCAACACTCAGGCAAGCGCAACGCACACGTAGTTGCGCAGCGTGCTGCGCATACCCAGAGAGGGCCTTATCGTGAAAACCGTCTGGTTGGTTCTGGGTTCGCTGTTCATCCTGGACGGCGCGTTCGTGGCGCTCAACCTGCATTGGGTGGGTCGCAAACTGGCAGAGCTTTCGCCCCGGTTGGCGGAACGCCGCGTACTGCTGGCCATCGGGCTGGTGGAGTTCCTTTTGGGTAATTGGCTGATCTACCTGGGGTTTCGCGGTTAGCGCAGATCCCAGGTCCCATCGGTCCCATTCGTCCTCCCATATCGGCGCAGCACGCTGCGCAACTACGAGCCTCGCAGCGCCTCCTCCAGCGATCCGTAGAGGATATACACCGGCCGGCCCGGCGGGCCATATTCCGCCACCCTCTTCCCGTGCCGATACAGCTCCCAACCCAGCCGCTGAAACATCCCCTGCCGCACTTGCAGGAGATGATAGTCGAACGGCGGCTGCGCCTCCGGCGGCAGCAGGATGTCCCGGCGCAACCACCCCTGCTCCTGATAGTACCTGATCTGGTCCCAGCTGCCAGCCACGACCCAGAGCGTTGCGTCCTGCTTGAGGCGTCGATTCAGGTCCGCGGCGGCGGCGCGCGACAGTCCCTCGCACCAGTATGCGGTCTCGAACTGGTCCAACCCGACGGCCGCGCCCAGGAGGTTGTAGTGCGACAACTGCCAGGGATGCCGGGCCAGCGTGCTGAAGGCGCCGGGCAAGAGCAACGCGAACAGGAGGACCGCCGGAACCCTGGAGAGATACCGCCACGGCAGCCATCCAACGCGCACGACGCTCCACGCAACGAGGCGCGAGAAACCCAGCGACGAGAGTAACACCAGGCTCACCACGCCCGGCAGGATCAATCTCAGTCCGTCGTAGGCCTGTGCCTTGGGAAGAAGCACGATGCCGAACGAGACGGCGGCGCTGACGAGGAAAGTGAAGACCCACTCGGAGCGCGGCGTCTCCGACAGCCGGCGGCGCCGCGCCTCGATGGCCGCGGCGATGGCGACCCCCGAGTAGGCCGGAGGGCTTATCGAGGGGCGCGCCTCGGCATCGCCGCCAGCCGCCGTCGTAGTTGCGTAGCGCGCTGCGCGGCCCCACCATCGCCGCAGGCCCGCTCCCGCCGCCAGAGCCAGGAGCGCCAGGATCGGAAGCGGGAAGGTCACCAGCGTCATGACCAGCGGATAGTGCCAGGGCGTGTCGCCGTAATGCACCTCGCCCAGGTAGTAGAGCGGGATGGGACCGGACTCGACCATGCCGCCCAGTCCCGCCAGCCGGTCCAGCGTGGTCGCGATGGGATGATGCCAGAGAATCGGTTGCACGAGCACATACACGGGCGGTCCCAGGAGCGCCATCATGAGATAGATGCGCCAGTCGAAGCGGCGATAACGGAGGTTGTGAATAAGCAAAACCAGGGGAAGGAACAGCGCGTGCAGCTTGGTTGCGAGCACAAGCCCATAGAAAAGCCCGGCGGCGGCGGCGTGGTTCCAAAAGCCCTCTCCCTGGGGAGAGGGTTGGGTGCGGGGCGCCTCAGCGCGGCGGTGCGCGGTGCGCAGCCACGGCCGGCACGCGCCCAGAGAAACACCCACAGCATTCCCACCCACATCATGGCCATGGGCAGATCGAGAGCGGCAAAGTGGGCGTGCGCGAAGATGCGGGGGAAAAAGAGCAGGGCCAGCGCCGCCCAGGCCGCCGGCCAGACGCTCCCGCATTGCCGCCGCAGCCACTCGTACACGACCACAAGGAATGCGGAGAAGGCCAGCGCGAGCGGTATCCGCGCGGC
Organism: bacterium; assembly: GCA_015075175.1. Lineage (GTDB taxonomy): Bacteria > Hinthialibacterota > Hinthialibacteria > H5-UNCL2 > H5-UNCL2 > H5-UNCL2. Next base: position 453,292 of record JABTUV010000001.1, on the reverse strand, counting down.
CGTCGGCTCGGAAAAAAACTTGCCCAGAAAGAGAATTCCGAAGGCCGCCAGTGTGCGCACCAGCGTCGGATGATCGGAGGTGCTCTGCCAGTGGTCCCGGATGGTTTGTTCCGAAAAGAGCGCGGGATGGGTAAGGAATCCGGCGAACCATTGGGCGTGGCGGCGCGCCGCCGGCAGGTTGGGATAGGCCTCGTCCCAGGTGACGCCGTAATCGGGCAACGTGAAAAGCAGCAGCCCGGAGGAGAAAAGAAAGATCGCCAGCGGCGCCGACCAGGCTGGAAGCTTCACGTCCGGCCCTCAAAGAGCGGAAGATAATGTTCCTCCACGATGCGGTCCCAGGTGAAGTGCTCCTCGACGCGACGCCGCCCCGCCTCCGCCAATCTTCGGCGCAGAGCCGGATCGGAATAGAGCGCCCAGAGCGCCGATTCCAGAGCCGCCGCGTCCGCCGGCGGAACCACGAGGCCCGATTCGCCATGGATGGGGATGCTTCCCAGTCCGCCCACGCGCGTGCAGATGAGCGGCCGGCCCGAGGCCATCGCCTCCAGGGCCACGATGCCGAACGGCTCCTGCCATACTGACGGCACGACGCACACGTCCAACTCGCGATAGAAGTCGGGCAGCGCCGCCGGCGGCATCCAGTCGTGGCGCACCAGGAACGGCTCGGGCGGCAGGTTGTCCTCCGACCAGGTGCAATGCAGGCGCAATGGAACGCCCCTGCCATGGAGTCGCCTGCAGGATTCCAGAAGGACCGGGAAACCCTTGGTGTGGTCGCCGGCGCGTCCCACCATGCCGACTTCAAAGGTTTCCCCTCCCTGACGCGGCGGTTGCAAGGGAAAGTCGCCGGGATGCAGGCCGGAGGGAACCACGCGCACGTTGGGGTTATGGGACCGCAGCATGGCGGCGATGAACTCGTTGTAGCAGATGAGGGCGGAGGCCTCGCGGAGCATCCGTTTCACTGCACGACGATATCCGGGCAGGAAGGCGCCGGCGATGAGCGCCTCCTGCATGAACTGGCGGTACTGCGGGCGGCGCAGGGGCGGCAGGGCGCAGCGCGCGCAGGTCGCCCAGGTCGTCAGTCCCGCATCCAAATAACGGACCGGGCAGTTGGTCCCGTGGCGGAAAAAGATGCCGTGAAAGCGCAGGCAGAGGGTTTCATAAGCGTAAAAACGCACCAGGGGACGATAATGCGCCAGCGCGGCGAACACGCGGGGCTTGAGATACCATCCGTCGGTGATGTAGACGCGCTGCGCGCCCCACGCCTCCAGCGCGCGGCGATAGGCGCGACCGATGGTCCAGGCGTTCCAGTTGCGCGTGCGAAAGGGCAGGAGCTCGACCTCGAAGGCAAACTGCCGGTCGATGCGCCCGCGCGGAAAGAAGCGTTGATAACTGGGGACGAACAACCGGACCTGGTGGTGGTGCGCGAGGCGTTCGGCGACCTCCTTCACGTCGGTGCGCGCGCCGCCGTCCGGCGGCCAGTTGAAGAGCAGATCGACGACGGCGATTTTCAAGACGGCGCATCCCCCCGCGCTCAGCTTCACTTCATGCGCAAGCGCCGGTACTATAGAGAACGGACAGTCGCCCCGCAACCGAGTTACGGCCGGCAACGGCCGTCCGGCTGGAACGGAAAAGGCGGAGCTGCTTACCACGCATCGCTACGCCCGTGGACGATAATCATTTTGGATGGAGCGGCATGCCCGCAACGTGCCCGCACTGTCGGGCTTGTCGGCCTCGGCGGTGGACCGGAGGTGGGATTTCGAGTGGAACATCACGGCAGCCGTGGGGGTACCTGCCGGAGAGAGTTTCCCAACCAAGCGCGGACGGAATCCGTCCCTGAGAGACGCTCGAGGTCCGCTTGAGGCAGGCAGGTCGCCGGCGCTTGAACCCAGCTCGGCTCATTTACTACCGGGCTATTGACTTGCGAAGGTACCCGGGGAGGTAACTGCGCAGCGTGCTGCCCCGTGAGCGCGGCAGGCGTCCGCAAGATTCGTGGCCGAGGTAGTAAGTTACTGAAACACAACGAGTTAAGACGATGCGGAAGGGTCTGGCGGAGAGGCAGGGATTCGAACCCTGGGTGGAGTTACCCCCACGACAGCTTAGCAAGCTGCTGCCTTCAACCACTCGGCCACCTCTCCAACAAGCGCTTAATCTAGTCAACCCACGCTTCACTGTCAAGGCACGTTCATGAACCGCTCAACCGGTGCTGCCCCATCAGCCCGCGGACGTCAGTAACGCAGTTTGGGGCGCCATTTTGTTCTGGCATCGCCCGCCCAGACGGGGTATGCTGAAGATCAAAGATACACCCACGCGGAGGCGGGTTTTCATGAGTACCCACGCACAGCCGTTTCACAAGGACATGACGGTCGGCGAGGCGTTGCGCGCCCATCCGGATGCCGGAGCCGTCTTCATGAGCTACCACCTGGGTGGGTGCTCGCATTGCTCGATCTCCGAACATGAGACCATCGAGCAGATCTGCTACGGCTACGGCATCCCGGTCGACGAACTCCTGGGCACGCTCAACAGCCTGAACGAAACAGCCTGAGCACTCTCCGGAGTGCGGCCCACTGCGGCGGATGGGCGCCACTCTTTTGTACTCAAGAGGGCGCACACGCCGGCAGTGAGCAGGCTGAAGCCGGTACGTCGCCATGCACTCCGGCGGGAGAGACGGCGCAATTGCTCCACTGCTCGCGATCCGATTGGTGAGCTCATCGGGCGGCATTCGCGCGGGGACCGTGATCTTCGGCGACGCCGACACCTGCCGAAAGGCGGAAGACAGGAGAGACCTTCTGATGAACACTCACCCGGCCCAAAGTCAAGTGGAGTCGGGAATCGGCCCCTTCTTCAATAGCCGCCTCCCAGCCAAGTAAACCCGTCCGTGCCGCTTCCCTGGCGTGGCGTCAATGGCGTCGCTCGGGCCGATGATGCGGTTGCTGGGTTCGCAGACGCCGTTGCCCGCACACATGCCGCAAGCCCTCCCACCGGCCGGCCGACTCCCCTGTCACGAAGGTCGGGGCGACACTTGTGGGGCATCGCGTATTCCGCTACGTTGAGGTATCCGGTCCGAAGGCGAGGAGCTTGGGCATGAAACGCGTAACGTGCTGGATCGTGATGTTCTTCGCGTGTTTTTCGCCGGGTTGGACGGACGACCTCTGGCCGGAACCCATCCTGCCCAAAAACGCTATCATGTTTCTGGAGGTCCCCGCGCCCGATCGCGCCCTCCGCGCCGTCCAGGACTACGTGAACTCCGTTTTGGGCTTCCCCCTCCTCACCGACCTAGAGGATAGAGTCCGCTACGACTTTCTTTCGGGAATCACTCTGTCCAGCCTCGATTTCACGCGCCCCTTCGGCATCATCGCCACGGGCACGGACATCGAGAACCCCGGTAAGGTCTTCTACTTTCCCATCGCCGGTGCGCGGGAATTCGTGCGGGACTTCTCGCAGCCCTACAGCGGCGAGAGCCTCTTGAAGGAGGATGGGAGACTGCTGGTCTATGAGATGCCCGACTCCAGCAGCTACTACCTCACGTTCGTCGGTGATTACGTGCTGGCGGGAGACGACCGGCAGTCGCTCTCGGAGATGGCCGCCATCCCCAAGCTGGCCGACCTGCTCACGGAGCGGCCCAACCCGCGCATCACGGGGGACCTCTTCGCCTACCTGCCGCGGCGCATGTTCGATCTCTTGAGCGAAAAGGCGGTTTCCGAGAGTCTGTCGGATTTCGAGCGCGAGTCGGCGGGGACGACGTGGTCGGCCAGTGAGCAAGCGGCGGCGCGGCAGGCGCTGACGGGCCTCCTGGCCGATGTCTTCCGGCAACCGCGGAGCCTGACACTGGCCGTGTCGCTCACCGGACGCGAGCTTGGAGTCGGTCTTCGCCTCACGCCCACGCCCGAGTCCGGGCTGGCCCGCTGGATTGCCGCCAACCCCGGATCGGCGACCTTGCCTTACGCGCGGGCCGTCCCCGACGGCGCCGTCATGGCAGTGCTCGCCCATCTGGATGCGGCTTCGCTGGAAGGACTGTGGAGCTATCTGGAGGCGCGCATCTTTCCCCACCTGGTGGAAGACGCCACGGACGAGCGAGAGACGCGCGACCTTCTGGCCCGCCTGCGCGAGTTCGCCGCCGCGTTTACCGGCGAGCTGATGCAGGCGGTCTACCGACCGGCGGGCGAGGTGGAGAGTGCGACCCGCACGACCAACGTTCTCCTTCTGGGTACACGCGACGCCGCGGCGGCTCAGCGCTTCCTGGATGCCCACAAGGACGTGTTATTCCCCCTGCTCCACGGCGCAGGGTGGCCGACGCCTCGGATGTCCCTCCCACCCTACGCACGCACTTTCCGACGGCGTCACGGCCCTATACCACTTCGCTGCCCCGCTCCGAAGTTGCGCACCGTGCTGCGCCTGCCATTCGCTCGGTTACGACTTATGCGAAGTCGCATCACACCATCCTGATGCTGGCCGGTCGCCGGCCCATGCTGGCGACGCTGGAGAGATGCCTGGACGCCGACGACGCGGCGGTATTCCATCCTCAGGCGCCGCGCTTTCCGGGTCCCAAGTGGGCCATGGCGCGCCTGCGCATCGAGGCAGTCATGCGCGCTTTTGGGTGGCCGGCGCCTGATTCGCCTTCCGGCGAGGCCCAAGTGGACCGCGCCGACTACGTGGAGCGCCTCCTGGCCGGTCTCCCCGAGCCGCCGCCCGATTCCAGCATCTTCGCCTTCGCCATGCCCCGCAACGGGGACGTTGCCATCAGGCTCGTCATTCCCGAATCAGAAGTTACCTTTGCCAAGCTCGTCTTCGTGCGCTCGATGTTTCTATCCACCGCCGGCGGGGGGGAAACTGAAAACACGCCGCTGGATGAGAAGTAAAACAAGAAAACACGCGGCGGATTAAGTCGCGTGCCGCTCTCGTCGTCGCCGCTGTCATTTCGACCGCCCCACTGTCATTTCGACCGCAGGGAGAAATCTTCGCCCCCTTGTCTGGACGCCGCGGTGCTGGGGGAGGTTTCTCCCTACGGTCGAAATGACAGCTCACGTCGCTTGAAAACACGTGGAGACGGGAAAACTGCAACCTCGAGACGGCTGCAAACTTACCGTTGTAGAATTAATTCTTGAAAAAGAATCAATGATGGAATAGCTTCGGCAATCTACTGGCGTGGTCCACTCCGCCTGAACCCAGGAGCAAGAACGTGAAGGCTCCCCAGCATCCCGAGAGCATCGAGTCGTGTTATCATCTGGTCGCGCCCACTTCGCGGCGGCAGCAAGCTGCCGCAGGCCACAAGGTCCCCCTCACCCCAGCCCTCTCCCCAAGGGAGAGGGAGCAGGCGGCCGCAGTCCAGTTGGCGCCGGAGCATGGCTGCCGGGGGACGGCGTGCTTTGCAGCGCGGCATCGCCATCCCGCGCGATGGGCGAAGGCGGAGCGGGACAAGCCGCGCGTGTATTGCATGGGACGCTGCTACGTTGCGCCGGCGACGGCGGGCGAGACCGCGCGGCCCCACGTGGAAGTGCGCTCGCCGCAGGCGATACTACTCGCCAATCTGGTCGACGGCGGCGCGCGACAACTGGATATCTACCTGGCGCGCGGCGGTTATAGAGGGCTGGAGCGGGCGCTGTTGCGATCGCGGCAAGAGGTCGTAGGGGAGGTGCTCGATTCGCAGTTGCGCGGGCGCGGCGGCGCGGGCTTCCCCTCGGGCGTAAAGATGCGCGCCGTCGCCGCCAACCCGTCTCCCGTCAAGTACGTCGTGGCCAACGGCGACGAGGGCGATCCCGGCTCGTTCACCGATCGCTTTCTCATGGAGGACGATCCCTTCAGGCTGATCGAGGCGATGAGCATCGCGGGATACGCCGTGGGAGCGGCTCAGGGTTACATCTACCTGCGATGCGAGTATCCCGAGGCGCGCGCCATTCTCCTGGAAGCGCTGTCGCAGGCTCGATCGCGGGGGTTTCTGGGCGAGAGAGTCCTGTCGCGCGATTTCAGCTTCGACATCCAGCTCGTCTCCGGCCACGGCAGTTACGTGTGCGGCGAGGAGACGGCGCTTCTGCGCTCGATTGAGGGCAGGCGGCCCGAAGTCATGCCGCGACCTCCCTTTCCCACCGACAAGGGACTCTTCGGCAAGCCCACGCTGCTCCTCAACATCGAGACGCTCTGCAATCTGCCGTGGATCCTCGAACATGGCGGCGAGGCGTACTGCGCGCTGGGTTACAACAAGAGCCGCGGGACCAAGGCGCTCTCGCTGCCTTCGCTGTTCAGAAAGCCGGGCATTTACGAGGTCGAATTCGGGACCACCCTGGCTACCATCGTCGAGGAAATCGGCGGGGGCATGGCGGACGGGCGGCTGGTGGGCGTGATGCCGGCGGGGCCGATGGGCGGGATCGTGCCCGCGTCGCTCCTCGCAACGCCGCTGGACTTCGAGGCGCTGCGGGCCGTCGGCGGAAACCTGGGACATGGCGGCATCGTCGCCATCGACGAGCACACGAGCATCCCCCAACTGGTCCACCACATCTTCGAGTTCGCCGCGGACGAATCGTGCGGCAAGTGCACGCCCTGCCGAGTGGGAAGCCGGCGCCTGGCGGACGCGCTGGCGCGCGCGCTCGCCGATTGCTCCCTCTCCCCGGGGGAGAGGGTGGGGGTGAGGGGAAGCCCGTCGAGTACCGACGGCGGGACGCATCCGGTCGATCGCGGCCAGTGGAAGTCCATCGTCGAAGCGCTGGCCCAAACCAGTTTGTGCGGGCTCGGCGTGGGCCTCTCGGAACTGGCCAATAGCGTGAATCGCTATTTTCAGAAGGAGTTTTCCCCGTGCCTGTCGTAACTCTCAACGGCCAGTCGGCGAGCTACCGGCCGGGCCAGAGCATCCTGGAGGCGGCGCGCGCGGCGGGGATTGACATCCCCACGCTGTGCCATGATCCGCGCATCGCGCCCTTCGGCGGCTGCCGACTCTGCGTGGTCGAGGTCGAAGGCTCGTCCCGTCCCGTCGCAGCCTGCACTACCCCGTGCAGCGAGGGCATGAAGGTCACGACGCATACCCCCGAGCTGGAGGAGTATCGCCGCACGCTGCTGTCCCTTCTTGCCGATGGTTATCCTCCCGAAGCCATCGCCCGCCATCCGGACAAGGCTTTCCACAAGTACCTGGCGGCCTACGGGGTCGCCCCGATCAGTGTGGAGTGCGGCAGCTTGCTGCCGCCGGACGTTTTTTGCGACGCCACCCACCCCTATATTCACGTGGACATGCGCCAGTGCATCTACTGCCAACGTTGCGTGCGCATCTGCGAGGAGCTGCAGGGCCAGTTCGTCTGGAAGCCGTGGTATCGCGGCGACGCCATTCGCATTCTGCCCGACCAGGGGACCACGCTGCTGGAGAGTTCCTGCGTCTCCTGCGGGGCGTGCGTGGATACGTGCCCGACGGGCGCGCTGGAAGATCAGACGCTGCTTTTGCGCGGAGAACCCGAGCATTGGACTCGCACGACCTGCCCCTACTGCGGCACGGGCTGCGAGATGAACGTGGGCACGCGCGACGGCCGGATTACCACCATCCGCCCGGTGCTGGATGCGCCCGTCAGCAAGGGCCACTTGTGCGTAAAGGGGCGTTACGCACACGCCTGGATCGAGAGCGAAGATCGAATCACGGTTCCGCTGCTGCGCGCGGAAGGAGATTGGCGCAAGGTCAGCTGGGAGGAGGCGGTCGGTTTCATCGCGCGGCGGTTCACCGAGATCATGAAGACAGAGGGGCCGGAGCGCATCGGCGTGGTGGCCTCCTCGCGCGCGACCAACGAGGAGAACTACCTGGCGCAGAAGTTCACGCGCGTGGTGCTGGGGACCAACAACGTGGACGGGTGCGCGCGCGTGTGCCACACCCCTACGGCGGCGGGGATGAAGATGACGCTGGGGACGGGCGCGGCGACCAACTCGTTTGACGACATCGAGCGCGCTCACGCCTTTCTCATCTGCGGCGCCAATCCGACGGAGAATCATCCCATCGTGGGCGCGCGCATCAAGCAGGCGGTACTGGGGCGGCCCCCTCTCCCTGGGGGAGAGGGGGGGGATGAGGGGGGGGCGAAGCTGGTCGTGATCGATCCGCGCGAGATCGAATTGGCGCGCTACGCCGACGTGCATCTGCAGCTGCGGCCGGGGACCAACGTGCCGCTGCTCAACGCCCTCGCCTGCGCCATCATCGACGAGGGTTTGGCAGACGAGGCGTTCATCGCCGAGCGCACCAAGGACTTCGACGCCTTCAGGAAGTTCGTCGCAGATTATGCGCCGGCGAAGGTGGCGGGGATTACGGGCGTGGATGCGTCGCTGATCCGGCAGGCGGCGCGCATCTATGCCAACGGCAAGCCTTCGATGTGCTTTCATGGCCTGGGGGTCACCGAGCATCTGCAAGGCACGGAAGGCGTGATGTGCCTGGTTAACCTGGCGCTGCTCACGGGCAACATCGGCAAACCGGGATCGGGCGTCAATCCCTTGCGCGGGCAGAACAACGTGCAGGGCTGCGCGCACATGGGCTGCGATCCGGGCATCCTGACCGGCGGCGTCGCCCTGAAGGAGGGCCGGGCGCTGTTCGAATCGGTCTGGGGCGCGCCGGTTCCGACCGAGTCCGGTCTCAATCTGATGGAGATGATGGACGCGGCGGCGGCGGGCAAGCTTTCGGCGCTGTGGTTGATCGGTTACGACATCTACTTCACGCTGGCCAACGAGGAGAGCACGCGCCGCGCGCTGGAAAAGATCGACCTGGTGGTCGTGCAGGACATGTTCATGAACGAGACCGCCCGGCGGTTCGGCACCGTGTTCCTGCCCGCCGCCTCGCCGTTTGAGTAGGACGGCACGTTCATGAACTCGGAGCGGCGGGTGCAGCGCATCCGCCCCGTAGGGTGCGCACCGCGCACCGGCGGCGCACCGCGCACCGACGGCGTACCGCGCACCGACGGCGCACCACGCACCGACGGCGTACCGCGCACCGACGGCGCACCGCGCACCGACGGCGCACCGCGCACCGACGGCGCACCGCGCACCGACGGCGGACCGCGCACCGACGCCGACATTATTTGTGCGGTCGCGCGCGCGATGGGCCGGAGTGAAAGCTTCAGCTTTTCATCCGCCGAAGAAATCTGGGATGAAATCCGCACCGTCTGGCCGCAGGCCAACGGCATCACCTATGAGCGCCTGGAGTCCGGGGGCTTGCAGTGGCCCTGCCCGACGCTGGATCATCTCGGCACGGACATCCTGCACGTCGACAGCTTTCCCATGGGCAAACAGGCGGGGCTGCGGCGCGTCGAGTACATTCCCACCAAGGAGACGGTGGACGCCGACTATCCGTTCCTGCTGGTGACCGGCCGCACATTGCACCACTTCAACGCGGGCACGATGACGGGCCGCACAGAGAGCGGCCAGCTTCATTTCGCCGACCACGTGGCGATCTGTCCCGCGGACGCGGCGCGGCTGGGACTCTCCGACGGCGGGCGCGTGCGCGTCGCCAGCCGCTATGGCGCCATTGAAACGCAGGTGCGCATCGACGAGGCCATGAAAGAAGGCGAGCTGTTTTCAACCTTCCATGACCCGTCGATCTTCGTCAATCGCCTCACCAGTCCCTACCGCGACCGGTTTGTGAAAGCGCCGGAATACAAAGTCACGGCGGTACGAGTGGAACGCCTGTAGTCGCGCAGCGTGCTGCGCCTGCGCCCGCCATCCCAGGCCGGGTATTTCCTGGCCGCCATAGTGAGAGGAGCGGCAGATTACCGTTCCAACACGGCGGAATCCGGGAATTGCATGGGCGTATGCCTGGGATTGAAGGCGTGGATGACCGCCACATTGAAAAGGTACGCGGTCGAGGCGATGGCGAAGAGAATCGTGTAACCGTGGACCGGCGCAGCGCCCAACACCCTGCCGACGAACCAGGCCATGGGCATGGCCGCCAGGGATCCGGCCATGCCCCCGATGCCGACCACGGAACTGACGGCCTTGCGGGGTACGGTGTCGGAGACCAGCGTGAACAGGTTGGCGGCGAAGCCCTGGTGGGCCGCTGCCGCCAGGCCGATCAGGAACGTCGCAAGCCAGAGATTGCCGGTATGCGTGGGATCCAACCACCCCACCGATCCCACCGGCACGACGCACAGGGCGCAGGCCAGCATGGCCGTCTTGCGCGCGGCGCCGACCCGCCAGCCGCGATGGATCAGCCATGACGACAGCCATCCGCCGCCGATGCTGCCCACGTCGGCCAGAACGTAGACGGCGACCAGCGGTCCCATCATCTTGAACAAGTTCAGATGGTAATTCTTGCTGAAGAAATCGGGGACCCAATAGAGGTAGAACCACCAGATCGGCGCGCACAGGACCATCCCCACGACGAAGGCCCAAGTCTGGCGGTGTCCCACCAGCTGCAGCCAGCCCACCCGGGCCGGAGGATCGGGCGGATCGGTCAGGATGTGGTCGCGCTCGGCCTGGTTGACGCGCTGGTGGGTCAGCGGCTGGCCATAGGACAGCATCCACAGGGCGACCCAGGCGAACCCGGTCAATCCCAGGGCGATAAACGCGCCCTGCCAGCCCCACAGCTCCACCAGCCACGGGATGGTGATCGGCGTGACGACCGCGCCCACGTTGCTGCCGGCATTGGCAATCCCGAAGGCCAAGGCCCGTTCCTTCTTGGGGAACCACTCACTGATGCTCTTGGTGGCGGCCGGGAAGTTGCCGCCCTCCGCCAGCCCCAGTCCGGTGCGCGCAACGCAAAACCCGACCACGCTGCGAGCCAGGGCATGGCCCATGCCGAACAGGCTCCAGATGCCCACCATCAACGACAAGCCGACACGCACCCCGACCGCGTCCATGATCCGTCCCACGAACAGGTAGCCGGTGGCGTAGCTGAAGGAAAAACACATCACGATGGCCCCGTAGTCCTCTTCCGACCAATCCAGCTCGTCGCTCAGCATCGGCTTCAGAATCCCGAGGACTTGGCGGTCCATGTAATTGATCGTGATGGAGAAGAAGAGAAGAATGCATACGACCCAGCGATAGTGGCTCATGGCGGCACGGCGGTCCGGCGACGTCGAGGAAGAAGGGATCTCTGTCATGTCGTGTCATCCGTTATGGTATGTAGGAGTCGAGAGCGGCTGCTCACGGACGGAGCATAGTCTCTCCCGTCATGCGGGGTCGAGTATTATTTCCGCTGTAGCACCGGGCGGCACGCTCGCCACGAGGGCGTTGCGAGCGTGACCAAGGGGTCCTGCGCCGTTCCCCAACTTACCGCTTGACAAGGGGCCGCCTTGCGACGTATATACGTTTTTGCGCAGATACGCAGATAATTACCGGAGGTCCCCCTTGGATCGTCAAGCGACCCTGTTCAAGACTCTTTCCGACCCCACGCGCCTGCGGCTGGCCGCACTCCTGGCGCTGCGCGGCGAGACCTGCGTGTGCGAACTGGCCCAGGCCCTGGACGAGCCCGATTTCAAGATTTCCCGCCATCTGGCCATCATGCGCGCGGCCGGCATGGTCGAGACGCGGCGCGAAGGCACCTGGATGCATTATCAACTGGCGGCCCCGCGCTCCGACTTTGAGCGACGGCTGCATGTGCTTCTCCGGGAAGGTCTGACCGACCATCCCACGTTGAAAGAAGACCTGGCGCGTGCCGCGCAGGCGACATGTGCACCCCGGGTGGTATGTCATGCCTGATTCGCCGCGCGTTCTCTTTCTCTGTACCGGCAATTCGTGTCGCAGCCAGATGGCGGAAGGCTGGGCGCGTCATCTGAAGGACGGCGTCATTCAGCCTTATTCGGCGGGCATCGAGAAACACGGCCTCAACCCCCTCGCCGTCAAGGTGATGGCTGAAGCGGGAGTGGACATCTCCCAGCACCGTTCCAAGACGTTGGATGAACTCGGCGACGTCGTTTTCGACTATGTCGTGACCGTCTGCGACCACGCCCACGAGAGCTGCCCCGTCTTTCCCGGTAAGACGAAGGTGGTCCACGTCGGGTTTGATGATCCGCCGCGCCTGGCGGCGGGCGCCCGGACGGAAGAAGAGGCGCTCGGGCACTATCGGCGCGTGCGGGACGAGATCCGCGCGTTTGTCGAAACCTTGCCTGAGCGGTTGAACGGGATCCCCGCGAGTTAGGCGAGATGACATGTCCGGGAGGAAAATTGGGGTCAGCGCCTAATTTTGCCGCGGGATTATTCACAAGTGGCCAAGCTACCCGCAAAATTGGGCGCTGACCCCAATTTTCCCCCGGGGGAGAGGGTCGGGGTGAGGGGGAGTGCGTCGAGTGCCGGTGGCTGGAAGAGAGGTGAAAGGCGTGCCGACGTATGAATACGTGTGTGGGCGATGCCAGCGGCCTTTCGAGGTGCAGGCGTCGCTGGGAGAATATTCAAAAGGATTGAAGCCGACATGCCCGCATTGCGGGGCGAGCAAGGCGCTGCGTACGTTTACGGCGGTCAACGTGCTGGTCGGGCAACGCGCCGGCGGCGGGCCGCCGCGCTCGGGCGGACCGTGTTGTTCCGGCGGCGGGCCCTGTCGATGAAGGGAGGATGCAGGCCATGAGATTAGAACAGAGGGACAGCGTCGACCCCGTGCAGCTCGCGGCGCAGGCGCTGGGACGCGCGATTCAAACCAGTCCTGAATGGCGCGAGTTCGAATCAGCGCAACGGGCCGCCCAGAACGACCCCGAATTGGCGATGCAGAGGGAGCGGCTGCGGCGCCTGTCGGAGCGATGGAATCGCGCGCGCGCGGAAGGACGGGGGCTGCCTGGCAAGGAGGCCTTGGAGTCGGCAAGCCTGCAGGAGAGCGTCCGGGGACACGAGCTGTTCAGGCGCGAGCAGGCGGCGGCGGGCGCCTTGGTCGCATTGCTGCAGGAGGCCAACCGCACGATTTCGCAGCTCCTCGAGATTGATTTCGCCGCCACCGCGGCTCCGCGCGGCGGTTGTTGCGGTTGAAGAAGAGAGGGAACCATGTTGGAACCGGAACCCGATCAGCAATCCCCTCCTGCGCCGGCATCGTCCGCGACAGCGGTTGCAAGCACGCGCTTCCGGCCGACGCGCAAGATGTGGATCTATTTCGTTCTAGTGCTGGTCATGTATGCCAGCGGGCTCGGGTACGCCTGGAGCCACGGCCTTTCGATTTCCTCGCTATATCTCTACGGCCTCTTGCAGCCGAAGGGACTCTCCGGTGAGGAGGCGCGGCTGGCCGAGATTGCGACGCCCCTCTCCTGGAACATTCCGCAGGTACTGTGGTTCGTGTACCTGAAGAGTGCGGCGGTACTGGTGGAACTGTTTCAATATTGGGCCGTCGGCATGTTGATCGCCGGGGCGCTGATCGTGTTTGTCTCGTGGGAAAAGATCAAGGCCCGCATGGGCTCGGGCGGGTTCAAGGCCAACTTTCTGGCCAGTTGCGCGGGCGCCGTGATCCCCATTTGCTCCTGCGGAATCGTGCCGGTGTTGGCGGGGATGGTGCAGGCCGGCATCCCGCTGGGGCCGACCATGGCGTTTCTGATCGCCGCGCCGATGCTGAACATACCCACGGTGTTCATGACCGCCGGGGTGCTGGGCTGGCCGATGGCCGTGGGGCGCATCCTGGCTACCTTCGGCATCGCGCTGGTCGTGGGAGAAGTCCTGGCGCGCTGGCAGCGCAGGCACCGCAACCCGCGGAAGTTCCTCAAGATCGTGGTCACCCCGAGGCTTTCGCCGCAGCAGCAGCAGTTCGCCTTTCGCTTCGGCCTGTTGGCGACTCGCAAGCCGGAAGGGTTGCGGGCCGAGGAGCTGGGGCCGTCCGCCGACGCCTCTCTGGCCTTGTTGGACTAGGCCGGCATCGCCGAAGAGACGCCCGACGGCTTGTGGAGATTGTGCGACGCCGGCGGAGCCGACGATGAGGTGGGCATCCAGAACGTCGGCGCCTGCGCCGTCCTGCCGACCGGCGACGCCGCCCATCTGACCCTGGTGGAGAAACTGGCCGCGACCTTTCGCACCGGATGGCGGTTGTTCGTTCAATTTGAACAGCTATCTCTTGCTGGCGGTGCTGATCGCGAATGGCCATCAAGGTGGTGTTGCCGACCGCCCTGATTACCGCATGGGTCGGCGGCAGTTCGTTGAACAGCGTGCTGATCGTCGCGGTGATCGCCGTGCTGGCGTACGTCTGCACCTACGTCGAGGTGCCGACGGCGCTGGCCTTGATGAGCAAGGGCATGGGACCGGGCGCCACGCTGGCGTACCTCCTGGGAGGGCCGGGCCTGTCGCTGCCGTCCCTGGCCATGCTGAGCGGCGTGTTCCGCCCCCGGGTGCTGGCGCTTTATGCGGGCGTGTCGTTCGTCGGCTGCATTGCGGCCGGCTGGGTTTACAATCTTTTGGTGTGAAGGGTGATCGCATGATCGAATCCAATACCATCCTGCTCTATTACGCGCCGCAGTCGTTTCCCTGCGGCGAAAACTCCAGTTGCTGCGGGCCGACGGGGCAAAGCCCCGAGGAACTGGCGCAATACCAGTCGGCGCTGGAGAAGGCGTTTCCAAGCGTCAAGGTGGAACTGATCAACGTGGACAAGGCCAGCGGCGGCAGACTCAATCTCAATCGGGACGCGGCCGCCATCAAGTTGCTGAACAGTTTCGGCCCCGCCGCTTGTCCCATCATCGCCGTAGGGGGCGAGGTCGTGTCCATCGGCCCGCCCGTCTTGGAGGAACTGACCGCCTTGTTGGGTGAAAAACTGCCGAAGCGAGAAGATTTCTCCCTTCGGTCGAAATGAATATGGACTGCGGCAGCTTGCTGCCGCGAAACGGCGGGTCATTCCATCAGCGTGGAGGCTTAGATCCGCGACGTTTGATTGACAAGGACCGAAGATGATGAACGAAAATGCACAATTACGCATTCCCAAGCGGCTCAACGTGTTCGAGCGCTGGCTCTCCCTCTGGGTCCTCCTCTGCATGGTCGTGGGCGTGGGACTGGGCAAGCTTTTGCCCGGCGCGACCGCGGCCCTGGGGCGCATGGAGTTCGGCGAAGGCTCGCAGGTCAACGTGCCCATCGCCGTGCTCATCTGGCTGATGATCTTCCCCATGATGCTCAAGATCGACTTCGGCGCTCTCGGCGGCATCGCCAAGCGACCCA
Source organism: bacterium (assembly GCA_015075175.1). Classification (GTDB taxonomy): domain Bacteria; phylum Hinthialibacterota; class Hinthialibacteria; order H5-UNCL2; family H5-UNCL2; genus H5-UNCL2. Next base: position 438,244 of record JABTUV010000001.1, on the reverse strand, counting down.
AGGGACTCTTCATCACGCTCTTCGTCAACTGGCTGGTCAAGCCTTTCTCGATGGCGTTCCTGGCGTGGGTCTTCTTCCAGCACGTCTTTTCCAGCCTGATCGATGCGGAGATGGCGCGGAACTACACCGCCGGACTCATCATCCTGGCCGCCGCGCCGTGCACCGCGATGGTGTTCGTCTGGTCGTATCTGACCGACGGCGATCCGGTCTACACGCTGGTGCAGGTGGCCGTCAACGACCTCATCATGCTGGTGGCCTTTGCGCCCATCGTGATGTTTCTCTGCGGGGTGGCCGACGTGATCGTGCCGTCGAAGGTGTTGATCACGTCGGTAGTGGTGTTCATCGTGATTCCCCTGGCGGCAGGTTACCTGACGCGCACGGGGCTTCTGCGCTCGCACGGCGAGGAGTGGTTCAACCGGAAGTTCCTACCCAGGTTCCATCCCGTGACCGTGGTCGCGCTCCTGGCCACGCTGGTGCTGATCTTCGCGTTTCAGGCGGAGAACCTGACGCGGCAATGGTTCGCGGTCGTCCTGATTGCGATACCCATTCTGATCCAAGTGTATTTCAATTCGTCGCTGACGTACCTGTTGATGTATCGGTTCCGCGTGCCGCACAACGTGGCGTCGCCGGGCGCCCTGATCGGGGCCAGCAACTTCTTCGAGCTGGCGGTCGCCGTAGCCATCACGCTCTTCGGACCCGGCTCGGGGGCGGCGCTGGCGTGCGTGGTCGGAGTATTGGTGGAGGTGCCGGTGATGTTGTCGGTATGCAACGTCTGCAACCGCTCGCGCGCCTGGTACGACCGGCGGGTCGGCGGCATCGGCGTTGCGCGGACAGAAGAGGCGCGTATCGAGGCTGCTTCGTGAGGTGGAACTCCAGGTTCAATCTCTCGCATCGGGAGGCGTTTCATCGGCCGGCTCCCGATCCTTGAAACAGGTGTTCGAAAGGAGAACAGGATGAAAGCATCGATGGCCATCGTGAGGACGTGGGTCTTATGCATGGTCGGCGTCGCTTGGGCGTCGGACACGGCCACGGCGCCGCAGAGCGCTACCGCGCCCGTCGGTCTCTCGGCCGCCCTGCAGAGCGCGGCGCAGAACCAGCGCCACCTGTATTGCGTGGTGTATGAGCAGCAGGACGAGACGACCGTCAAGCTGCAGGAACTGGTCAAGACGACCGTACAGGACCTGAGTACCCAGGCGCAGTGGGTGGGCGTGGATCGCAAAGCGGCGGATAACAAGGCGTTCGTGCAAAAGTACGGCCTGGATCGCGCCCCCATGCCTCTGGTGTTCGTGATCGCCCCCAACGGTGCAGTCACCGGCGGGTTCCTGGCGCAGCAGGCGACGCGCCTGCGGAGGGCGCCATCGCCGGAATCCTGCGTTGCAGAAGTATGTCTCCTGGCGCTGCAGGAGCGCAGGCTGGTCCTCTTGTGCCTCCAGAATGGGAGCACCCAGCAGAACGAGGCCGCGATGAAGGCCGTGCATGAGTTTGCGGCCGACGCGCGTTTCGCCCAGGCGACCCAGATCGTCCTGGCCGACCCCGCCAGCCAGGCGGAGCGAAAGTTCCTGGCTCAACTCAACATCGGCTCGGATACCAAGGTCGCCACGACGGTGCTGCTGGCGCCGCCCAACGCGGCGCTGGGCGTCTTCACCGGCGCGACCACCAAGGACGTGCTGGTCAACACCCTGATCAAAGCGCTGTCTTCGAGCGGCTGCGGGCCCAGCGGCTGTGGACCGAGCGGCTGCGGACCGCAGTAGGGGAAAATTGGGGTCAGCGCCTAATTTTGCCGCAAGATTAGTCAAAAGTAGCCAAGCTACCCCGCAAAATTGGGCGCTGACCCCAATTTTCCTGAAGGAGAAGGACATGCGTATTCGCACCCTGGTGTGGCGGGAGATTTTCGAACGGAAGAGCCAGCTCGCCACGAGCTTTCTGGCGATTCTCCTGGGCATCAGCGTGATTGTTTCGATCAGGAACATCACGCACTATTCCGAAATGGCGGTCGCGCGGGAATTGGACGCGCTGGGGACCAACATCCTGATTCTCCCCAAGTCGGCATCCATGCAGGACTATTACAGCGCCGACATGCAGGAGGAGGAGATCCCGGAGGAATATGTGACCACCCTGTCCACCTCCGACCTGTCGGGCCTGGACAACCTCTCTCGCCCAGCTTCGTCGGTCCCCTGGAGCCGGGCTGGAAGGCTTCATCTTGACCGGCATCCTCCCGAAGAATGGCCAAAGCTGAAGATGGCTTCTGGCAGGGGCGGGCATCTTTGCCCGCCCGGGGCCAGGGACGGTCGTGGATCTGCCGCTGGCAGGCGTAGCGCCCGCGCCGGAGAACCGGCGCAGCGGCGCATCGTCGAGGACCTCGGCGAATCCGAGCTGCTTGTGGGCCACGACATGGCAGGCGAGCTCGGCATCACCGAGGGCCAGTCGTTCACCGTCCTCGGCAAGGCGTTCCAGGTGAAGGCGATTCTGCCCATGACGGAACGGTTGACGACGCGCGCGCGTTCGCGCATCTGCACACGTGCAGGCCCTCGCCGGCATCGGCGCCGTCATCAACGCCATCGAAATCGTCGGCTGCTGCGAGCAGATCTCCAAGGGCCTGGTGCAGAAGATCAACCAGCTGTTGCCCGAGGCCAAGGTGGTCACCATCTCGCAGATCGTGGCCACCCAGATCAAGACCAACCACATGATGGCGCGGCTGTCGCTGCTTTTCCTTGTCATCATGGTGCTTGTCGGGGGCACGAGCATTGCCAATTACATGTACGCCAACGTGTACGAGCGGCGGCGTGAGATTGGCACTCTGATGGCGCTCGGGGCGGGTCCGAAGCATGTGCTTCAGGTTTTCCTGCTCAAGGCGTTGCTGCTCGGAGTCGCGGGCGGGGTGGCGGGCTTCCTTTTGGGATCCACCGCGGCGTTGTGGTTGGGGCCGCGCATCGCCGGGGTACCCGTGCTGCCGATGCCTATACTGGCATTCTGGGCGCTCGTTGTAGCCGTCGCCATTGCGCTGGCCGCCAGTTTCTTTCCCGCCCGGCGCGCCGCCCGGCTGGATCCCAGTATTGCCCTGCAGGAGGTGTGATCGGTGCTCCGATTAGAGTCTGTCAGCAAGAGTTACAAGCATCGCGGCCGCATGGTCAACGCCTTGGACAATGTGAGCCTGGAGATTGAAAAGGGCGAGTTCGTTTCCATCATGGGGCCGAGCGGCAGCGGCAAGAGCACGTTTCTCCTCGTGCTGGGGGGCATGCTCGCCCCCAGTCGGGGCAAGGTGCACTTGGGAGGTGTCTCGGTATACGACCTCCCGCTCAGCGAGCGCGCCGAGCTGCGAAGGAAGAGGCTCGGCTTCCTCTTTCAGAGTTACAACCTGGTTCCGTACCTGACGGCGCTGGAGAACGTGCAGGTCCCGCTTTTGCTGGCGGGGATGCCTGCTGAGAAGCAGCGCGCGCGCGCCGGGGAACTCCTGGATCGCGTGGGCTTGGCGGACCGGCTGGACCACAAGCCGTCCGAACTCAGCGGCGGGCAGCAGCAGCGCGTGGCGCTGGCGCGGATGCTGGCCAACGATCCGGAGATCATCCTGGCCGATGAGCCGACGGGCAATCTCGACCCGGAGACCTCCACCATGATCTTGGAGTTCCTTCAGTCGTTGCACCGGGAGGGCCGGACCATCCTGATGGTGACCCACGACCCGCGCGCCTCCGCTTACGCCCACAAGTCGCTCCGGTTGGCCGAGGGGCGAATCTCCAGCAACGGCGCGCATCTCGCCGCGGAAGCCCACCGGAAGAGCCGGCCTGGTTCTCCAGTCTAACGAAGACGCTAACTCCATTGGGAGGATCCTGCGCGGCGTAAACACCGTGTAATGTAAATGGTTACGCTTCCCTATTCGTACTCGTAGAAGACCCGTAGAAGACCGCACTGGAAAACGCCGCACCAATCCCCGCCTGTAGTTCTCGTGCACCACTGGGGAAATTGGGGTCAGCGCCTTATTTTGCCGCAAGATTAGTCACAAAGCGGTCATTACCGCAAAATTGGGCGCTGACCCCAATTTTCCTGACTGTTCCCGGTTCCACGAATTGCCTCCTGTGCGCGCATCGTTTCCGCCGGATCATCCTTCGACACGCCCCCGATCCCCAGCCCACCCCCCAAGGAGCGGGAGCAATGTGCGACCGGCTTGGGGATCCTACTCGCATCAGCCCCATGCGAAGCACCTTGACGATGACAGTTCGTCGAGCACTTGATAAACCAACCGATGCTGAATATGGATGCGCCGCCAGGAGGCTCCGAGAGGTCGCCGACCGCTCGTTTCGGGGACGGACAGCCGGATCGAACACCAAGTCTAGATATTAGAGATAGATAGCATATTCACTACGGCTCGAGGAGCGAGTCTTCCGGAAGAAAATCCGGCTGGCACAAAAAGCCTGACGAACCATGGTTTGGCGTAATATACAAGCATAAAGGCCGTGGAAGGAGGGGACAGCATGGAACCGCGAGTCAAGCGGCGCTGACGAGGCCAAGGCAAGAATCATTAAGGCCACGGCCCATCCCACGCGCCTCTTTCTGGTGGATGAACTCTCCAGGGTGAGCATTGCGTGATGGACCTGGCATCCATGGTGGGTGATGACGTTTCCACTGTCTCCCGACACTTGGCCGTCCTGAAAACGCGGGGATCGTGGTTGACGACAAGCGCGGCACGCAGGTGTTCTACTCCGTGCGCGTCCCGTGCGTCTTGAACTTTTCTCCTGCGTGGAAGCGGTGCTGGCGGCGGACGCAGAGGAGCGCGCCTGCGCGCTGGATAAGACCATTTTTTCTGACGTAATGATTGGCGAAATGCGCAAACCGCGCATGGGGTTCGAGCTTGCAGCTTGAGCCTGGCGGGATGAATGGAAAAACTGGCGCTGATAGTCGGCGTGTTCCCTGCTGTTGTTCTGGCTGCCGGTGGATCGCGCGCAGTTCACTTCGGCGCGGCGTCATGAGGCTGCAACTCTCCCGCTGGTATGCCCGCGAACACGTGCTGCTTTGCCTCGTCCCCGCCTTCTTCATCGCCGGCGCCATCGGCGTTTTCATCAGCCAGGCGGCGGTGATGAAGTACCTGGGCGCGCGCGCCAACAAGGTGCTTGCCTACGGCGTGGCCTCCGTGTCCGGGTCGATCCTGGCCGTCTGCTCGTGCACCGTGCTGCCGCTGTTTGCGGGCATCTGGCGCATGGGCGCGGGGCTGGGCCCGGCCTGCGCGTTTCTCTACTCCGGGCCGGCCATCAACGTGCTGGCGATCATCCTGACGGCGCGCATCCTGGGCGTGCAGCTGGGCGTGGCCAGGGCCGTCGGCGCCATCCTCTTCGCCATCGTGATCGGCCTCGTCATGCACTTCGTCTTCCGCAAGGAGGAGTTGGAAAGGGCCAACGGGCAGGCGGACCTGCCCGAACCGGAGGTGGTGCGGCCGCTGTGGCAGAACGCCGCCTTCTTCGCGGCGATGATCAGGATTCTCGTATTCGCCAACTGAGGCGCCCCCAACGACTTTCACTTCGAGATGCGGGACGGCCGGCACTTGCGCGCGGCGGTCGTTTCCGTCCCCGAGAACCCGGCGGCGCCGGGCGCGGCCTACACCGTCAAGCCGCTCAATCCCCATAAAGGCGGACCGGAGATCACGATTCCGGCCGCCGACATTGCTTCACAGACGCCGGTCGAGGGCGCCTGGACGACGCTCTGGCAGAACAAGTGGACGATCACGTCTCTCTTCGGCGCCGCCTTCGGGCTGATCCTGATTTTCTGGCTGCACGTCGCCTGGTGGAAGGTGGTCCTGGCGGCGATTCCGCCGACCCTGCTTGCGCTGCTCTTTCCGACCGCGGGCCTGTGGATTCTTCTGCCCTTCGCCGCGGCCGTCCTCGGCTTGTCGGTGGTTGTGGCGAGCCAGGAAGGCGAAACTCGGGAGTGGCTTTCCGCCACGTGGACCTTCGCCAAGCAGATCATGCCGCTGCTCCTCTTCGGGGTCCTCATCGCAGGCTTCCTGCTGGGGCGACCCGGGCACGAGGGACTGATTCCAGGCAAGTACGTGGAGATGCTGGTGGGCGACCGGCCCGACACCTTCCTGGCGATCACCGGCCTTGGGGGAGGTGGGTTCGAGGCGTTCGCGCGCACGGTCTGGCCCATCTGGACGAATCTCTTCGCCAGCGTGTTCGGCGCCCTCATGTATTTCGCGACCTTGACGGAGGTCCCCATCCTGCAAGGGCTGATCGGGGCGGGCATGGGTAAGGGTCCGGCTTTGGCGCTGCTCCTGGCCGGCCCTGCTCTCTCCCTGCCCAACATGCTGGTGATCCGCAGCATCATGGGAACTAAGAAAACCGTCGTCTTCTGCTCCCTCGTGGTCGTGATGGCGACGGTGAGCGGCATGGCCTTCGGGGCGATCTGGGGATGACGATGCAGCCTGCATCTCCCATGCTCAGCCTGGCGCTTCTCATACTCTCGCTGTCGCCGGCCGGTTGCGTGACGCTGGCGCCCATCGAGGCTTACCGTCCGGTCGCACTCTCCGCCGACGTCGACGCGCCGTCGGCGTCGCAGGCGGTATCAGCCACATCGTCGCCGGGCTCGCAGCCGATGCGTTTGGAAGAAGCCGTCGCACTTGCGCTGGAGAACAATCCGGAGCTGGCGGCGGCGGAGTACGACACGGAAGCGGCGCGCGCGCGCCGGGACGCGGCCGCCGGCGCGCGACTGCCGGAGCTGTCCGCCGCGGGCGCGTATACGCGCCACCTGGACGATGTACGGTTGGTACAGGCGCGCTACAACGGCGAACCCGGCCTCTTCACCGTCTCGATCTTCTCCGGCGATCTCATCCTGCGCGTGCCCCTCTACACGGGCGGCAGGCTCATCAACGAGGCGCGGGCGGCCGAGCTCCTGAGCCAGTCCGCCCGGCATCGCATGGCGCGCACGCGGGACGAACTCATCTTCAACGTGCGCAGCATCTTCTACGGCATCCTGGCCCAAGAGAGGCTGATCGAGTCGCTGCGGTTTTCCCGCGAGGCGCTGACCGGCCATCTCTCGCGTATCAACGCCCTGATCGAGGCGCAAAAAGCCGCCCGGGTGGACAGCCTGCGGACCGAAGTGCGCCTGGCCGACGTGGAGCAGAAGCGGGTCCGCGAAGAGAACACCCTGGCCGTCCAACATCGCGTTCTCGCCAATCTGATGGGGATCGAAGCGGCCGGCGGAGGTTTCACAATTGAGGGAGAGCTGGACGCCGCGACCACGCCCGCGCCGGCGCTGGAAGCGGCACTCACCACCGCCTTGGCGAACCGGCCCGACTACCTGGCGGCGAGGAGAGAGCTGGAGGCGCAGGCGCGGCGCGTCGATATCGCGCGCGCCGGACACGCGCCGACGGTCAGTCTTTTCGGCAGCTACGGCGGGCGTTGGGCGGCGGGCGAGAGTGAACGTCCTGCCGGGAGTGACGATTCCGAGGACGTGGGACAGATCGGTGTCGGCGTGGAGATTCCCCTCTATTCCGGCGGACGCATCCAGGCGCGGGTAAACGAGGAGCGCGCCCGGCTGGGGGCGGCGCAGCAACGTTTGCGCAAACTCCAGCTGCAAGTCCGCCTCGATGTCGAGACCGCGCTGGCCAATCTCGCCTCCGCCCAGGAACGCGCGCGGACGCTCTCCACGTCCATCGATCAGGCACGCGAGAGCCTGCGCATCGAAGAGGAGAAATATGCGGTTGGCAAGGGCGCGATAGTCGACGTACTCGATGCCCAGGCTGCCCTCTTGGAATCGCAAACAAGCTATTACCAGGCGCTGGCCGACCTCTCCGTGGCCCGGGCGCAGGTTGAACTGGCTATGGGGGTGCAAGCGGAATGATCAACACATGGCCGTCGAAGGAAAATTGGGGGCAGCGCCTAATTTTGCCGCAAGATTATTCACAAGTGGCCAAGCTACCCGCAAAATTGGGCGCTGCCCCCAATTTTCCCTGGACGCCCGCCGCAGCGTTCGCAGGCGCCTTGGCCTTGCTCCTTCTGTCGGGCTGCGGCGGCGGGGCGAGCGGCGAGCCAGCCGCGGGCCCGCAGAAGAAGCTGCCGCTCGTCTCCATCGAAGCGGCGACCCGCAGCACGATGGCGCGCGCCCTGGACCTGACGGCCGAGGTCGTGTCCGTCAACGCCGTGCGCATCAGTTCCATGGTCGAAGGCCCGATCGGATTCTGTCCCTGGCGCGAGGGCGACCGCGCAGAGGCCGGGGAGAAGCTGATCGAGATCGATCGGGAAATGTACCGGGCCGAAGTCAAGGCGTCCGAGGCGGCGCTCGCCGTCGCAAAGGCCAAGCTGGCCGACCTGCGCGCGGGGACGCGGCCCGAGGAGATCGAGAAGGCGCGCCAGAGCGTGCGTGAAGCCGAGGAGAGCGCCGAGCTCGAAAGGAGCGACTCTGAGCGCATCGCTCAATTGGTCGGCAAGGGAGCGCTGGCGGGGGAGGAGCTGGAGAAGGCGCGCGTCAAACTCACGTCAGCCGAGGCCAGGCTCTCCGCCGCACGTCAAGAGCTGGAGATGCTGGAGTCGGGTTTCACGCGCACCGCCATCGCGGTGCAGGAGGCGGCGGTCAAAGAGGCGGAGGCCAAACTCGAGCTGGCCCGCGCGCGCCTCGCGGAATGCTCCATCGCCGCGCCCTTCGCCGGAACCATCACCGCAGTTCTGGTTCGCAAGGGCGACATGGCCGCCATGAAAGCGCCGCTCCTGGAAATGGCCGATCTGGACTCGCTGGTGGTCCGTTGCGCGGTCCCCGAAGCGCAGGCGGGCGCCGTGAAGCAAGGGATGCAGGCGGAGATTCGACTGGATGCCCTTCCCGGCGTGACTCTGTCGGCCGGGGTGGTGCGTGTCTACCCCGAACTCGACCCGCGCATGAGAACGCGAACCGTCGAGCTTGCGGTCAAGGACGACGCGAACCTCGCGCCGGGGATGTTCGGGCGCGTCCGGTTGATCGTCGAATCGGTCGACGATGCCGTCAACGTCCCGGTGCAGGCGGTCGTCGTCACGCCCGCTGGCGGGGAGGTGGTTTTCATCGCCATTGAGGGCAAAGCCGTGCAGCGCAAGGTGCAAACAGGCATCGAGGAGGGCGGGCGCATCCAGATACTCTCCGGAATCGAGCCGGGTGAGAAAGTGATCACGGCCGGCCAGGAGAAACTGAAGGACGGGGCGGAGATCCGCCTGCCCGGCCCGCCCGCGTCGAAACAACCAGAGACGATGACCAACGGAAAAGCAAAGTGAACAAACCCAAAGGGGCGGCCCATAGCACTGCCATAACTGGAAGGAAGGACGATCATGATTACTCCGAGAGACTATTACGAACACGGGCTTGCGCTCCACGGACACAAGTGTCCGGCGATGCCGATGGGCTTACGCGTGGGCGCGGCAGCAATGAACGCGCTGGGCGTCGACCGTGCCAAGGACGGCCAACTCCTCGCGCTGGTCGAACTGGGCGAGGACCACTGCGCCACCTGCTTCGCCGATGGCGTGCAGACGATCACAGGCTGCACCTTCGGTAAGGGCAACATAAAGAAGCTGCACTACGGCAAGTGGGGTGTGACGTTGGTCGAGGTGGCGACAGGGCGCGCCGTCCGGGTCACGCCGAAGGCCGAGGCCATGCTCGCCAACAAGCAGACGGAGTTCTTTCGGGAGTACCGCGAGAAAGGCGTGCCGGCATCGAAGGTTCCCCCCGAGGTCGTCGAGCCGCTCGTGCAGAACGTGATGGGCGCCCCGGACAACAATCTCCTGTCGGTCGGCAAAGTCTTTCAGTACCAGATCGCGCACCGACCGCACTCGTTCTCCAGCCTCGTATGCGACGAGTGCCACGAGATGGTGGTGGAGGGCTACGCGCGCATCGTGGGCGAAAAAAAGGTCTGTATTCCTTGCCACGAGAAACTGACCGGATCCGTAGACTAATGGCCGTGCTCCCGCAGGTGAATTCAACACGGATGCAGAGAAAGGAGATTACCGTGACAACGCAATTCGTACCTCCGCAGTGGGCTTTCGATTTCCACGGGCACCGATGTCCCTTCATGCCAATCGGCTATCGTATGGGGATGCTGGCAATGGAGAAACTCGGAGTCCAGCGAGAACAAGACCACGGTTTCTTCGTCTTTCCGGAGCTGGGTGAAGGTCATCCTCAGACATGCATGATCGACGGCATTCAGGTGGCTACTGGCGCCACATACGGAAAGGTCCTGATAGAGAAAACCTTCTTCGGCAAGCTGGCAGCCACGTTCTACCATCCCGATAGAGAGGCCGTTCGGTTCGCCCTCAAACCAACGTTTGTTGATGCTTTGGGTAAACACGAATTCTTCGCGTACCGAAAGCGCGGCCTTGAGCCGTCGCAGATACCCGCGACCACGACTAATGACCCTCATTCAATGGGTGGCCGACCAAAGCGATGAGAGTCTTTTTAAGATCGAATCAAGGCCAGGCTTCGTTTTCACGCCGGTAGAAGGATCGTTCAACAAGACACTGTGCAGTGAGTGCGGTGAGTATGTGTTTGATCGCTACGTGCGCATGAAGGATGGCAAGCCTTTGTGTATTCCGTGCTCCGGATATGCGAACGCGCGGACGCTGGGAGGATAACGGTGATTTCTCTGTTCGCAGGGGCGATCACGTTTTGCTTCACGACGCTGCTGACGATTGCGGGCGTCGGGGCGGCGTTTATCCTGATCCCGGTGTTCCTGGCGCTCGGCATTGAAGTGCATACGGCGATGGCCACTGCGCTGTTGCTCAACGCGGTGGCCATGTCGGTGGCGTCGGTCAACTTCATTCGCAAGAACTTGGTGGTCTGGAAGATCGCATTCCCGATTCTGGTTGTCGCTTCGGCACTGTCGCCCCTCGGCGCGTGGGTCAGTCAAGGGCTGGACCGAACGGTTCTCCTTTGGCTGTTCATCGGCTTCCTGGTGTTCGCGGCGCTGATGATGCTCTTTTACACGCCGCGTGTGCGGGAAACCACCAGCGGCATTGGCCCTCTCCTCGGCGTCGGATTGGGAGTGGGCAGCTTGGCCGGATTCGTCGGCGGTCTGCTCGGTGTCGGCGGCGGCAATATTATTGTCCCGGCACTCGTCGTCCTCGGTCTGGACCCGAAAAAGGCTTCGGCAACGACGTCGTTCGTTGTCATTTTCGCGTCGCTGGCGGGATTCCTCGGCCACGTATCGCTGGCCGGCATCAACTTCGCCCTGCTCGCCTGGACGACGGTGGGCTCGGCGGGCGGCGCCGTGCTCGGTTCGTGGCTCATGACCGACAAGCTCAAGGGACGGCAGGTAAAGCTCCTCATCGGTCTGATCCTGATTGCCATCGCGGTGAAGATGGCGTGGGGACTGCTGTGAGGGTGCTGAAACGCGACTGGGAAAGAGTCGGTCGGAAGCGGCTTGGTTCGCGACGGATGAAGCCTGAACCGTCGCAGATCAAGGATCAGAAACCGTTCATGACGATTGCAGCGTGGCTAAGAAGAGCATTCTGGGAGGCCCTCTGATGTTGTCGCATTGGGTTGATGCGCTGGCGGGAGCGCCAAGCACAGTACTCAACAAAGGGAAGCACGTATAACCATGAAACTGACCCACTACGCCGTCCATCGCCGTCTTGCCACCAGTGCCATTGTGGTCGCGCTCGTGGTCCTGGGGGTGTATGGCCTCTGGCGGCTGCCGGTGGATTTTCTTCCCAATATCACCTACCCGATGATCAAGCTGCATATCTGGTGGAGGGGGGCGACGCCGGAGGAGATCGACAAGAACATCGCTGATCCCATCGAACGCCAGATGGCGACCGTGGACGACCTGGATTACCTGGAGTCCTCGTCCATCGAAGGCATGTATACCCTGCAGGCCAATTTCAAGTACGGCGTGGACGTGAACGTGGCGTATCAGGATGCGCTCGCGGCCATGGCGCGCGTGGCGCGCGAACTGCCCAAAGACATGGACCCGCCGGTCGTCATCAAGGCGGACCCCTCGCAGTTGCCCATCGTGCAGCTCACCGTCGCCAGCGACGACTGGGACCTCGTGCAGATTCGCACCTGGGTCGACGAATGGCTGCAGGACCAGCTGCTGGCGGTTCCCGGCGTGGCGGGTACCGAGATCGTGGGCGGACTCAAACGGGAAATCCGTGTCCATCTGAATCCAGATGCGCTGGAAAAGTATGGCATCGGACTGGCCGACGTACTTCGCCGACTGCGGGAAGAGAACGTCGAGCAGTTCGGCGGTCGCGTCACGGTCGGGCCGAAGGAGATCATCGCCCGCACCATGGGCGAATACAAATCGCTCGATGAGATTCGCGATGTGCTCCTGACGCGCGAGGGCCAGGCCAAGGTCTATGTGCGCGACGTGGCCGAGGTGCTCGACTCGCACGAGGAGGCGCGTGTCATCACGCGGCTGGACGGCAACCCGTGTGTCAAGCTCTCCGTGCTCAAGCAGGCCGACGCGAATACGGTCGAGGTCGCTCGGGCCGTGAACCGGCGTCTCACGGAACTGGCGCCGGTGCTGCCGGAGGGTATCCGCCTGGGCATGGTGGAAAACCAGGCCGATTACGTCAGCGCCGCGCTGGCGGGGGTGCGCAACGCCGCCATTGAGGCGGCCATTTTCGTGATCCTGATCGTCTGGCTCTTTCTGGGTTCGTTGCGGCAGGTGCTGGTCATCGCGCTGGCGCTGCCGCTGACGCTGATCCTGAACTTCGGCTTGATGAAGCTGGCGGGATTCTCACTCAACATCTTCTCCATCGGCGGCCTCGTGATCGCGATCGGCGTACTGGTGGACAATTCCATCGTCGTCATCGAGACCATCACACGAAGACGGCGTGACCGGCCCAACGATCCCACCGACTCGCTGGTCGTCGACGCCACGTCCGAGATCGGCCCCGCCATCGTGGCCGCCACGCTTTCCTTCCTGGCGTTGTTCGTGCCGTTTCTCTTGGTTCCGGGGCTGGTCAGCCTTCTGTTTCGCGAGCTGATTCTCGTGATTGCGGGCATTGTCGTGATCAGCCTGGGCATGGCCGTGACCGTGACGCCGATGATTACGGCGCTGGTGCTCGGCAAAGCGGAGCGGCAGCGTAGGATTTCGCGCTTTGAGCGGTTCTTTGAGCGCGTGACGGCGGCGTACGGCTGGACGCTCCAGAAGGCGCTCAGTGCGCGCTGGGTCGTGATCCCCGCGTTCGTGGCCGTTCTCGCACTGGCCGTGCTATTGGCGGGGCGCCTGGGCACCGAGTTCCTGCCGCAGATGGATGACGGGCGCATCATGGTCAAAGTGAAACTTCCGACCGGCGCTTCCCTGGCCGAGACCGACGCCGTGCTGGCCCGAATTGAGAAGGCGATCGGAGAGGACGAGCGCATCGAAAGCCTCTTCACCCTTTCCGGCGGGAAGGTCTGGGGGCTTTATACCTACGAGGTCGCCAACGAAGGCGAACTCAATCTTCAGCTGGTCCCCCGGCACGCCCGCGACATGAGTACCCAGGAGTATATCGACTACCTTCGCCCAATCGTCGGCAAGATACCCGTTCCCGGCGGCAATGCGATGGTCATGCAGATGAAAATCAAGGGCATCCGCAAGTTGGGCGACGCCGACATCGAAGTCAAGATCAAGGGACAGGATATGGAACGTCTCTACGATCTTGCCCGTCAAACCGCCGGGGCGATGAACCAGTTGGCCCATTTCACCAATGTTTATGTCTCGATGGACATGACCAAGCCGGAGTACCAGGTTCAGGTGGACCGTGCGCGGGCGGCGGAACTGGGCGTCTCCATCGGCGACATCGCCGACACCATGCGTTCGCTGATCACCGGGGCGGTGGCCACGCGGTTTCGCGATGGAGACGAGTATTACAACATCCGCGTGATGATCCCCGAAAGCAAGATGATCGCGCGCCGTGACGTGGAGAATCTGCCACTCAAGTGCGCGCAGGGCGGATACCTGCGCATGAAGGACGTGGCGGAGGTCCGACAGGCGGTCGGACCGGTCGAGATCGTGCGCGAGGATCAGGTCAAGGAAGTCATCGTGCGCGGCGATGCGGCGGGCGTAAGCGTCGGCCAGGCCTTGGAGGAATTGAAGGCGTCCATGGCGAACATGGAGCGCCCCGTGGGCTATGACTTCACCTACGGCGGCCAGGCGCAAATGATGGCGGAGATGAAGCAGACCGTCCTGGCGATTCTGGTCTTCGCCATCTTCTTCTCGTTCATCGTGCTCGCGGTTCAATTCAACAGTCTGCGCCTTCCCTCCCTCATCCTCGGAAGCGTTCCGTTCTGTCTTGCCGGCCTCGTGTTCATCATGCTCACCACCGGCCTGCCGCTGGGCGCCACGGTCGTGATCGGCGTGCTGGTCGTGGTCGCGGCGACCGTCAACGACGGCGTGCTGCTGCTGACCTTTGCCAATGAGCTTCGCGAACGTGAGGGATTATCCGCCGCGGATGCCGTCCTTCAGGCGGCCAAAATCCGCCTGCGTCCCCGCGTCATGACTACCGTCAGCGTGCTGGTGGGCTTTATTCCACTCGCGCTCGCCATCGAGGAGGGCGGAGACATGCTTCAACCCATGGCGGCGGCCGCCATCGGCGGCCTGCTCATGGAGATGCTTGTAGCGCTGTTTCTAATGCCGTGTTTGTACGTCATCGCGGCTCGCAAGATTCAATCCAAGGAGGTGCTACCATCATGCGGATGAAGGCACTGATCGCCTACCTGGCAGCGCTGGTTTTCTGCTTTGCCTGGTGTCTTCAAGTCCAGGCCGCGCCTGCACTGGCCCAGTTCGATGAGGACGTGGCTCGCTGTCGCCGCTTGATCCGCGACTACTGCGCGATCGTGCAGGAGATCACCAAGCAACCCGAGTTGGACCAGCCGCGGCAGCAACATGCGCTCGAGTTGCTGGGGAGCGCAAGCCGGGAATGGCAGCAGATCAAGGCGCGATACGCCGCCGATCCGCCGGCGGAATACGCCCGCGATCCCCAGTTCAAGGCGCGCTTGAAGGACATCGACAACGCCTTGGACGACATGGAGCGGAATCTGGCCCAGGGACAAGCGCGACGCTCCTTTCAGGCTTGTGGATTCGGATGCGGTCTGTTTGTCAAAATGCACCAGGAGAACGGGCTGGCCTATGCACTGGACAAGCTGTTCGCTCTGCGTCAGACCGCCAAGACCGCCGAATCCGTCATGAAGACCGCCGGTATCGCGGGCGTCCGCGAGTGGATGCCGGCGCTCATGCAGCAGCGCGATGAGGTCCTGCTTGCGCCGGCGCCCTGGCCCGAAGGTGACGAGAGAAGCCAAGCCTACCGCGACGCCGTCCTGGAACTATCGCGCGCCATCGACGACCTGGCACTTGCCGCGTCGGACGGCGACGCTGATCAAGTCTCGGCCGGCCTGCAGGCATTGGTCGCCCGAGTAAACAAACCCTACACTCTAGCCCTCTGAGAAGGCGCGAACAACGAAAGGAGATCGTGACAATGAAGATTCAAATTCTGGGCATCGGGTGCCCCAAGTGCAAGAGGCTGGCGGAGGCTGCGGAGGCCGCCGCCAGGGAACTCGGACTCGAGTACGAACTGGAGAAGATCACCGACATCCAGGAGATCATGAAGTTCGGCGTGATGATGACGCCCGGGCTGGCGGTGGACGGGAAGGTGAAGGTCGCCGGGCGTATCCCCGATGCCGGCGAGATGAAGTCGCTCTTGGCTTGAAACCTTCCCCCCGGACGTGACGACGGAGATTCAAGAATCAAGGAGCAGCATCATGGAGTTACCGAATGTGGGTCTCGTCGGCGCGGGGCGGATCGCCCGCATTCTCCTGAATGGATGGGCGAGGGCGGGCGCCCTGCCCGGGCGCGTGGTCGCCTGCGACATCAACTCGGCGGCCTGCGAGGCCCTGCGCTCCGTCTGCGCCCATCTGGAGGCCAGTACTGAAGCGTCCCTGGCCTGCCGCCAGGAAGTGGTGTTCCTGGCCGTGCATCCGCCGGTGATCAAGGACGTAGCGCCTGTCTTGAAGCAACACCTGGCGCCGGAGTCCACGCTGGTCTCCCTGGCGCCCAAGTTGACCCTCGCCAAGCTGACGGAGATGCTGGGAGGCTTTGCGCGCATCGCACGCGTGATTCCCAACGCTCCCTCGCTGGTCGGGCGAGGCTTCAATCCTGTGGCCTTCGGCCCGGGCTTGCCCGGTGACGCGAGGCGGGACTTGGAGCACCTGCTGGCTCCGCTCGGCGATTGCCCCGAAGTTCCGGAAGAGCATTTGGAGGCTTACGCGATACTGGCGGCGATGGGGCCTACCTACTCTGGCCCCAGTTGTATGCCTTGAGGGCCTTGGGGGAGGAGTTCGGTCTCAGCCCGCAGGAATCTGTGCGGGCCTTGGACAAGATGCTGTGGGGCGCCGTGGCGACGATACGGGAGTCCGGCCTGTCGCAGGAAGAGGTCATGGACCTCATCCCCGTCAAGCCGATGCAGGAAGAAGCAGACGCGCTAGTTGCGGCCTACCGCGCAAAACTGACCGCGTTGAGGGAGAAGCTGCGGCCGTAGTGGGCTGCGAGAAACCAAAGTCAGCTAAGCAACATTGGGAGATTGGAGGATCGGCATCATGCAGCAAGAGAAACGGGCGCCCGACGGAGCGCTGAAGGTAATCATCGTCGTGGTTCTCGCGGTCGTGGTTGGACTCGTCATCTATGCGAAGAACTCGTCGGGGGAGAGAGCCGGGGGTGAGGCGCCCGGCAAGGGAGGTGCGGCGGGCGTTGCGGCTGTCCCCTCCGCGCCGCCTGCGGACGCCTCGCCCGCGTCGGCGCCCCTCCCCAAGTTGGTGGACCTGGGCGCGGGCAAGTGCATCCCCTGCAAAATGATGGCCCCCATCTTGGAGGAACTCAAACACGAGTATGCCGGTCGCTTGGACGTGGTCTTCATCGACGTGTGGGAAAACCGCGGCGCTGGTGAAACCTACGGCATTCGCGTGATCCCCACGCAGATCTTTTTCGATCCGAACGGCAATGAGATCTTCCGTCATGAAGGATTCTACTCCAAAGAGGACATCCTGTCGAAGTGGGCGGAACTGGGGTACACGTTCTGACCCAGGACGGCTTTCGAGCGCTCGCTCTCCCTGAGGGAGGCGGCCAGGAGGGGGAGATGGCTCCGCTGCGGGCGTGAAACGCCCCGGGGTTAATGAGCATCGCTGCCTCTCGCTCCCTCTCCCTGGGGGAGAGGGCTGGGGAGGGGGAGCTTGACGAAAGAAGTTCTTCAGTCTCCACGGGGAAACTGAAGTAGTATCTACTATACCTGCAAGGAGGAACAGAGAATCATGAGTGACACACCCGAACCGAGAGGCAAGGGGCGGGGAGAGCGTCGGCTTTTCCTGCGGAGTCTGGGCATGTTGGGGGCAAGCGCGCTGACCGGCGGCGTAGCCGGCACGGGCCTGCGGGCCGCTGCCGACCAGCCGCACGAGGAAACGCTTCCGCCCTGGCCCTGGCCGTACTCGGAATTGGATGCGGCCCGCTCCGCCCAGCTGGGCCATGCCGGCTTTTACGAAGGCGCCTGCTGCTATGGCACTTTCAAGGCCATCATTGCCAACCTGGCGGAGGTTCACGGATTTCCTTATACGGTTTTCCCCATGGACATGATGCGCTACGGCGAAGGGGGCGTGACTGGATGGGGATCAGTGTGCGGAACGCTGAACGGCGCCGCCGCCGCCATTAATCTGGTCTGTCCGACCGAGGATGCCAAGAAGCTGATCAACGAAGTGGTGGCGTGGTACTCGGCGACGGCGTTGCCCATTTACGTGCCGTCGGGCCAGACTGCAATCGCCACCAGCGTCTCCGATTCGCCGCTTTGCCACGCCTCGGTCAGCCGCTGGTGTGCGGTGGCGCAGGCGGGGGCGACCTCGGCGGCGCGCAAGGAGCGCTGCGCGCGGCTCTGCGCGGACGTCGGCGCCATGGCCACCGCACTCCTGAACGACTACTTCCGCCAGCAGTTTGTCGCTCAGCATCAGCCGGCGCCGGTGGTTTCGTCCTGCATGAGCTGCCACGGCTCCACCGCCATGAATGACACGCTGGGCAAGATGAACTGCACCTCGTGTCACGAGCCGCATTTCGTCACCATGACGCCGACCGCGACGCCTTCGGCGACACCCACGCCGACCCCCACGACGGCGCCCCTGGCGCACGACCACATGGGGCTGTTCGAGTTCATCCAGGATTGGCAGAAGACCGGATACTCGGGTCCGTGCGACCTGCATCGCGATGGGTGCGTCGACGGTCTGGACCTCTTGAAGTTGATCGAGAACTGGCACAAGTAACGCTCAAGAAGGTCAAGACCACCCAGCGGCGCCGCGCATAGTTCGGCGAGTTTGTCCCGCACATGAGATCATGGGCGGTAGGGAGAAGTGTTGTGCTTCGCAGCGCCGGCACGATATGATGAGAGGATTGAAACACGATGGAGCAACTGTTCACCAACCTGACGCGCGCCGTGGAGGGCTCTCCGTTGATTGCGCTCTCGGCGGCTTTTATCTGGGGCGTATTGAGCATTCTATTAAGTCCCTGCCACCTCGCCAGTATTCCCTTGATTGTAGGTTTCATTGATGAACAGGGACGCATTTCGACCAGACGCGCGTTCTCCATCAGTGCGCTCTTTGCCGTCGGGATTCTTCTCACCATTGCGGCCATCGGCGTCCTCACCGCCGCCGCAGGCCGCATGATGGGCGACGTGGGAACCTACGGCAACTACGTCGTCGCCGTGATCTTCTTTGTCGTGGGTTTGATTCTCCTGGATGTGATTCCGATGCCTTTTTCCGGGCCGGGGAACGTCGGCATCAAGCGCCGGGGCATGCTGGCGGCGTTCATTCTTGGCTTGGTGTTCGGGATCGCTCTGGGGCCGTGCACCTTCGCCTACATGGCGCCCATGCTGGCGGTTACCTTCAAGCTGGGCGCCGGTAACTTCCTCTACGGTGTGTTGCTCCTGGCGATGTACGGCGTGGGTCACTGCTCGGTGATCGTCTTGGCGGGCACGTTTACCGAAGTAGTGCAACACTACTTGAACTGGAACGAGCGCAGCCGGGGGGCGACGCTGCTCAAGCAGGCGTGCGGCGTGCTGGTGCTCTTGGGCGGAGTGTGGCTGATCTACACGGCGCCATGACCGGCCTCTTCGATCTCCGTGGAACACAGCGACTGGAGATACCGGAGATCGGCGTCAGCAAAGTCCCGCAGCAGCGCCAACAGGCAGGTGTAAAACGGGTGCGCGAGTCGCTCCCTCGCCCGGGCAACCAGGTCCGGCAACCAGGCCGCCAAGTGACGGTTGAGGAAGCCCGCTTGCGTTTCCCTGATTCTTCGGGCTAATGCGACATCGCCTCGATTGAGCGCCTCCTCCTCCCGCTCGCAAAGGAGGCGCATAAACTCGACCTCCAGGCCGACGTGGTCCGGCAGCTCGTCGTATCGGTCCGAAATCTCCGCTCCAGCCAGACCATAGTAGCGCATCACCTCGTCGGTGGAAGGACCGAAGGTCAAGCCGCGAACCTCCCGGCCATCCTCCAGCACGCGGGAATCCCGAAACACCGACTCGTAAGGAGTCAGGTATTTCGGCCCGGGAACCGTGAAAAGTTCATCAAAGGCCTCGCAAAGCGCATCCGGCGAATCCGCCTGCGCCGCCCATTGGTCGAGCATCGCCAAAGAGTCCGCGCCGGCCCATTCGGCGGCAGCTTGGCGGAAATCTCGGCCAAGCATCTGCTCGACCGATTCTCTTGTGGGAGGAGAAGTGAGCAGGGTCCCCGCCAGGCTGTACCAGCGGGCGCGCGCTTGGGCCATCCGTCGGGCAAGACTGACGGCCGCCACATCCTGTCGGGGTTGGAAACCGGGGGGTTCGTCTCTCCGCATCGCTCGTACCGTGGCGCCTTCCGCCGATTGCTCCTGGACGTGGTTGCGCGGTGTGCCGCGCACTAGGAATCCAGCACAAACTCGACCGACGGGTTGGTGAGCCGCGCATCGCTGAAATCATCCGGGAAGTCCCCGCTGACCGAGAACGAGGCGGGGGCGTCCGGGTCGGCGGGAGTAAATGCGCGGATGGCTCTGCCCACGCACGTGATTTCACAGGCGGGCCGCAGCCCCTCGTTAACGCGGTGGAAGCAGAAGGTGCACTTGGACATTTTCTGGGCTTCCGGGTCGAAGCGGGGGGCGCCGTAGGGACAGGCCCACTCGCAGGAGCGGCAGCCGATGCACTTTTCCCGGTCGATCAAGACGATCCCGTCCCCGTCGCGCTTGGAGATCGCGCCGACCGGACAGGCGGCGCGGCAGGCCGGATGCGCGCAATGGTTGCAGGCCAGGCTGATATACTCTCGCCGCACCTGCGGGTAAGCGCCCTTCTCGCGGTCCACGACCAAGCGAAAGGCTACCTGGGAACCCGTCTGGTTTTCAAACTGGCAGGCGACGGTGCAGGCCCGGCAGCCGGTGCAACGTCGCAGGTCCATGCGCCAACCCACTTGCGGCATAATGTTCTCTCCTTCGTCAACCGGCTTTCTCGACTTGGACGCGGCTGTCGTAAAACGAGGCGCTTCCGCCGATCTTGTCCTGCAGGCAGACGCTGTAGGCCAGGTCGGGATCGTTCTCCATCACCAGGTTGGCCTGTACGCCGCGCCCGCGGGCCGGATCGTAACCGGTGGGAGTCCCGTTGACCACGTGATCCCGGGAACTCATTTCCCAGTGTCCGAAGCTGTGCGCCATCGCCACCACCCCCGGGCGCATCCCTTCCAACACCTGGGCCCGGCCGACTACCATGCGTGGACTGCTCCCGGAGCGCACGCGCACCAGGTCTCCGGTGCGGATGCCGCGCGCGGCGGCGTCCTCAGCCGACATCTCGATGAAGTTCTCAGGCTGCAGGGCTACCAGGTGGCTGTTCACGATGGTTCTGGCCTGCGCGTGCCAAGCCGGCTTGTAAGTTACCAGCGTGAGCGGGTAAGACGGATCGTGTGCGAGGGGTCGGTCCCCGGCGGTCTTGATGGGTTCGTATCGGGGCGTGCCTGACAGCCCGGCGCCGGTCATGGAGTCAAGAGCGGTTGCGAAATCCTCGACGTAGAAGTGCAGCTCGCTCTTGTCGAACTTCTTGGCGAGCAGATTGGGATTGCCGGCGTCGTAGGCGCTCGTGATGGGATCGAACACGCCGCCGCGCGCCAGCACGTAATTGATCTTCTCCAACTGGGCGCCGCCGGGGACCAGCGCGCCCGCCTCTCCCGCCACGTTGGCGATCATGCGCTTGTACCAATCCCAGGCGTTGTCGAGCACGAAGTCGGTCCCGTCAAAGCCGAGTTCCTCTGGAAACGCATCCGCTCCCACGCCTGGAAGTCCCAGGGCCTTGCCGATTTCGATCAGCATGTCGATCATTTGGCGGCAGTCGGGATAGATACTGCGATAGACGGCGTGGGCGGGCATGGCCGCCAGTTGGTGCACCGGCGTGCCATTGATGGTTCCCACCACCGGCTGCCGGATGCCGCTGATGGTGGTGAGCATGGTCGGCGCCACGTGGGGCGTCATCCACTGTTCCAAGAATGTGACGTCGGGAAGCAGGATGTCGGCCAACGACGAGGTTTCACCGAACTCCACGTCGATGGCGACGAAGAAGGGCAGCTTGCTTTCGTCGGTGAGGACCTGGCGTGCAATGTCGCGGTGGCCGGGGGTGCTGTAGGCGGCGTTGTTCCAGTAAAGGATCAGCGCCTGGCAGGGATAGGGATACTGCGCGCCGATGGAGGGGAACAATTCCTGATAGTTTCCATACTTGGCGAAGGGGAACCAGGGGCGCGCGGCGGGATACTTCGCTCCCTCGGGTTTGCCCGCGTATTCACTGCTGGTTTCATACCTGGCGCCGACGCGCGTGATCTGGACGCCGCCGGCAGAGACGCCGTTGCGAACGGAGCTGCGCAGATCGTAGAACGTGCCGGCTTTGGCCTCGCCCATCTCATGGTAGTGGCTGCCGCCGCCGGCCATGCCGCCCCTCCAGTTGACGTTGCCGACCAGCCCGTTGAGGGCGATGATGGCCATGCCGGAGTAGGTGCCGTTGGTGTGCTGGCAGGCTCCGCGGTAGAACTCGGCGGCGGCGCGCCGGCCGTGCGCGGCAAAACCGTCGGCCACGCTCGTGATCCGACTCTCGTCCAATCCACAGATGTCCGCCCATTCCGCAAGCGAGTGGCTGAAGCAGCTGTCGCGATAGAGTTGAAGTGTGGACTTGACGGGAATGCCGTTGACGACGGCGTCGACGAAAAGTTCCCCGCGAGCCTCGACGTCGTTGGTGCGGGCGTCCGCCGTGGCGTCTCCGGAGACGGCGCCTCCCTGCCGGATTACGACGCGCGCGCCCGCCGGTCCTCCCAGTCCCGCTTGCGCCGGCGACAAAAAAGAGCCGGTAGTCAGGTTGACCAGCCACGTGGCATCCGAACCGATGGTCTCGCCGTTGCTCTTGGCGTGCGCCGTGGAGGTCCAGGCGAGAAAAGCCGCATTATAGGTCCCCTGTTCGAGGATGCGGCGGCCCAGGGCCAGCGCCAAGGCTCCGTCCGCACCGGGCTTGATCGGCAGCCATACGTCCGCCTTGCCCGCCGTGCGCGAGAGCCGCGGATCCACCACCACCATGATTCCCGGGTTGCCCGCGCGCGTGCGCATGTTCTGCGTCTTGCGCGCAAGGGGAACCATCGGAAATCCCGCCTCGTAGGGATTGGTCCCGAAATAGATGACGTACTCGCAATGTTCCAAGTCCGGTTTGAGATGGTTCTTGTCTTTGTCCAGCATGTAGGCGAAGGCCACGTGATGGCTGGTTTCACAGATGCTGGTATGGTCGTGCCGCTTATTGACGGTACCAAAGCAGTTGCCGAAAAACCGATCGGTGAACTCCTTCTGCCCGTGCTGGTTGCGGCCTCCCGTGAACACCAGGCCATTGGCCTTGGGGCCCAGCTCCGGCGCCTGCGGATGGATAGGCGCGGAGAGGTCGCGGATGGGCGCCAGCCGCGAGGCGATCTCGCGGATCGCCTCGTCCCAGCTGATGCGCTTCCACTTGCCTTCACCCCGGCGCCCGACCCGCTTGAGCGGATGCTTGAGGCGGTACGGGTTATAGAGCGTCTCGATCGCCGATTGGGACTTAGCGCAGACGCTTCCCGCCGCCCGGCGGGCCGTCTCGCTGTGTGGGTCCGTCGAGTACGGCAGCGGCGAGTCGGTTCCATTGGGATGGTAGGGATTGCCGTCGATCTTGACGACGCGGCCCACGTCGTTGAGCTTGACGCGGATGCCGCAGTTGGAATGGCACATCAGGCAGACTGAATACTTGATGGAGACCGCCGCGTCGGTCTCGACGGGGACGGGGTTTCCGTAAGTAGCCGCGTGGCTGCGACTGGGCACAAAGAACAGCGAACCGGCGGCTAGTCCCGCGCTCGCGCCCGCCCCCCACTTCAGAAACGCGCGGCGCGTGATGCCGCCCGCGGGAACTCCAGATTCGACCGGCATGGCCTCGTCCTCCGTCCTCACTTGTTGATCAGGTAAAACGGCTTTGAGCCACTGGCGCCATGACAGGGCGCGCTGGAACAGGAGAGCCCGAGAAAGCCGGGCTGATCGACGGCGACTTTCTTGCGCAGCGCGCCGCCCCCGTTGTTGAGCAGATCCACGTTCTTATGGCAGCTCTTGCAGACCGCGTCGTTGACCCCGCCTTCGGATCCCGGGTAGATGTGCAGCATCCACGAATGAGCCGACCACACGCGACCCGTCGTGGCGTCGCCGACAAACGGAGCGATCTCGTTGTAGCGCCTTCCGTGGCAATCGGTGCATTGACCGTAAGCGGCGCCCGCCGTGGTCGCGTCGTGGATGGGGATGGCGGCGATGCGCTCGACGACCGGGGTGGGCGTGGGAGTCACGCCGGGCGGGGGTGTGGCGGGAGGCTGCACTCGCAGCTCGCCGTCGTGGTCCAGGATAACTTGGAAATGCCAGTACATCATGAACCGGACCAAGTCTTCCGAGGAAACAACCCCGTCGCCATCGAAGTCGGGGTATCCGGGCGCCCTCTCCTGCGCGCTGCTGCCCGCTCGGAACAGTCCTAGCGCCAAGAGGACCGCGAATGCAGAGGCCGACCGCCCAAAGCGTCCTCGAATGTTCATGGTATTCAGCCTCCTTCGCGCGCGGAACGGCATCCTGCGGTCATTGGGACTTTGTCGCAACCGGCTTGCAACATGCCGTGGCTCGGTGGCTTGGGCATGGTTCAGTCCCCAGTCACATACCCTCAAGTGCAGGAGTTCGCTCACACGAACAACCCCACCAAAACTGCGACCGGTATTGACATCCGTCAGGGATCAAATGCTTAGCTTCATATAATCCAAGCCAAGCTACGAGTCAATAAGTGTTTTCGAGACCCAGGTCGTGTGGCGCCTCGCGTCCTGAATACCATGGCCGTTGCCCAGTCTACTCCTCTCCGGAAGCCGCGGACATTCCTCACGGAGCCGGTCCTGAACGAATCGGAACGAGCGGAGCAAGGGCGCCAGTGGTACTCGAGCAGGGTCTGCGGATTTCTGGTTCTCCTGGGCGGAGTGTGTCTCATCTCTACCGCGCCGCGAGGGACCGTGGGAAAACCGGGTCAGCGCCTAATTTTGCCGCAAAATTATTCACAAGTGGCCAAGCTACCCTGCAAAATCGGGCGCTGACCGCGGTTTTCCGCCTGGAGGCTCAACGCGAGCGGGCGAAGCGCTCGACCTGCTCCAGGTAGCGGGCCACGTTTTCACGCGGTTCCAGTTGCTGCGCGCGACGCAGGAGCGGCAGGGCCGCCTCATAGTCGCCCCTGGCCACGAGGAGCTGCGCGTGGCGCAGCCGGGCGTCCGCCTCGAACTTCTCCAGGCCGGCGGCGCGCTCGAAGTAGAAAATCGCCTTGTCGACGTCTCCGCGGCGGCTGCTGCTTTGCCCCAGGAGGATGAGCGCCTCGCCGTCCATGGGGTCCAGCGCCACGATCTCCTCCAGCACGGCGACGTCCTCCCCGGCCCTGCCCTCGGCGACGGCCAGACGGGCGCGCAGTTTGAGCAGCTGTGTGCGATCCGGCACGGACAGCCCTTTACCGTAGCGCCGGTCGATGTCCTGCAGGAGCGTCCGTAGTTCCGGCAACGCGCCGCGTGCGGCCAGCACGCGCGCGGCCCGCAGGGCGCGTGCCGGGCCGGCTTCCGGCGACTTCTCCATGGCCCGGCCGTACGCCTCCACCGCCCGCCCGTACAACTCCTCGTTGACGTAAATATCCCCCAACATGTAGAGGCTCTCCGGCGTGGACCTGCCCAGTTGGTCCACCAGCTCGTAGTTCTCCACGGCCCTTTGCGGTTGGTTCATTCCGATGTAGGCATTGGCCTCCAGCAGCCACAGGTCCGCGCGTTCCGGATGGTCCCGGATCAATTGGCCGCACAGGGCGGCCGCCTCGGCGAACCGCTCCTGTTTGAAGAAGCTGCGGGCCAGGCCCATTCTCCAGTCCAGCGTCTTGGGGTCCAGGAGGACGGCCATGCGATAGGCGCTCTCGGCGGCCAAGTAATCGCCCACCGAGGCGCCGGCGAAGCCCAACAGGCCGTAGGTGAGCGCGTCGCCCCCGCCCAGCTCGACCACGCGGGTGAGGGCGGGCAGGGCGTCCTTGAACTCTCCCCGGCGCACGTGCACCATGGCCAGGTTCTTCCAGGCGCGGCGGAACTTGTCGTACTTGTCAACCGCTTTTGCGTAAGCTGCGGCGGCCTCGTCCAGCTTCTCCATCTGAAAGCAGATGTTGCCCAGCGTGAAGTCGAACACCGCGCTGGCCGCGGGATTGCGGGCCAGCTCCTTGCGCAGAAAGGCCGCCGCCTGCTCCAGCTTCTCCGCGCGGATCATGTCCAGCGCCTCCTGCATCTTCTTGAGCTCGTCGGCGGTAACGGTGGGTTCGATCTCGGTCTCGGCGCGGTAGCTTTCGGCGAACCGCTTCTGAAACAGGGGATCGTTCCAGACCTCAAGCGCCGCCGGCGCCAGGCCCGGGCCGGAACGCGGCGCCGGCCCGGACTCGCCGTCGGCGAATCCCGGTAACGCGAGAGTGATCCCCGCCGCGCAAAGCAGCATCGCAAAACAAGTGGAACGTCGTTGGTCATGCATCGTCAATTTCCTTTGGGAAAGCTGATGGGGACCCGCATACGGAAGCGCACGGGTTCTCCATTGCGCCTGCCGGGCTCGAACTTCCACTGTTTGACAGCGGCCAGCGCCGGCTGTTCAAACACGGGATCGGTGGACTTTTGTACGCGCGGCTCCTCGACTCGCCCCTGCCGATCGACCGCGAAGATGATGTAGACCGTGGCCGGGGCCTTCTTGCGCGCCTCGCGCGTGAGCATCGGGCTGGGCTGGTAGATGACGCGCGGCGGCTGATCGAGATCGGAGATCGAGAAGAGCGCGTCCACGTCTTCGGAGTGGGAGACGGCCGCCTTCAGCACGATCCCGAAGTCGGCGCCCGGCAGCCCGTCGCCGAAGCCCGGATTCAGCGCCAACTCGAGCTGGGCCAGGTCCAGCGGGGGCGCCTCGTCCGTCAGTTGGGGCGGCGGCGGTTCCTCCCGCTCGGGTTCCCGGGGCTTCTCCTCCGGCGGAGGCGGAGGGGGAGGCTCCAGTTGGGCGCGGTCGATCTCGCGCACCAGGAGGTCGGGCACGGGCGGCTTCGTCAGCGTCTGCATCAGCGGCAGCACCAGAAACAACGCCAGCGACAACCCGACGGCGCCCACTCCCACCAGCGCGCGATGGATGAGACAGCGAAACACCCGAAACGGTTTGCCCTTGACCTTGACCATTTTGGCGGACCGGCTACGAGCGGGACGGACGCGTGGCCACGCTGACCTTCTCCGCGCCCCCCAGCTTCGCCTCATCGATGATCCGGACCAGAAGACCCGATTGCGCCGCATCGTCGGCCTGGATGATGACCGGCGTTTTTGCGTCCTTCTGAAGCATGCGCCTGACCAGCGGTTGAATGCCGGCGACGCCGATCTCTCGACCCCCGTAGACCACCGCGCCCTTGTCGGTGAGGGCGATCAAAATGCTGGTCTTCTCCAGTTGCACCGCCGAGGCCGCCTGCGGCCGGTCGACCTCGACGCCGGTCTCCTCCACGAAGGTGGTGGTGACGATGAAGAAGATCAGCAGAATGAAGACGCAATCGATCAGGGGGGATATGTCGATCCCGCCCTGGCCGGCGTCGTCGGCGCCTAGCTGGCGAAAGCGGGCCATGATTGCGGCTCCCGATTGGCGGCGCCGACCGACTGCGGGGTAGGCGTCCGCTCGGTCAAGACCGCGGCGGTCGGCGAACCGGCGGGAATCGGCTGCCGGAACTTCGCCGCCTTACCTATCCTGCGGTGAATCTCCTGGGTGCAAACCGTCTCCAAGTGGGCCAGGAAAGACTTGAAGGCCGCCAGCCTGCGCGTCAGCTGGTACTGGAAAAACAAACCCGGCAGCGCGATCACCAGTCCGGTTTCAGTCGTAATCAGGGCCTCGGAGATGCCCGAGGCGATCATGGCCATGGTCTTCTCGCCGCCGGCGCCCGAGGCCAGCGCCGAGAAGGTGGCCAGCATACCCGTCACGGTACCCAGAAGACCCAGCAGGGGAGCGGCGCCGACGAGGACTCGCATCACCCCGAGGTCGCGCTCGAACGGCGCGACCTCGGTCGTCCGCAGCTCCTGGAAGGACACGGCGTTGTCCTTGAGAGACGCGCCGGCGGCGGCGCAATCCAGCAGATGGCCGACGGGGCCTTTGCGTTCATCGGGATGATTGATCCATCGACGCCATTTCTTCTCGGGAACGCGCGTAAATGCCTTACCCACCAGCTTGAGATGGACGTGCAGTCCCATCCCGAAGACGGCCAGCGCGACCCCCGCCAAGGGGATCATGGCCCACCCGCCCGAAAACCAGAGTTCCACCGCCTGCCGCCAGAGTGCTATCCATTGTTGAGTCAAGGTCATGTTAATCCTCCGTGTCCGTTCCTTACGATGCGTCCCACCAGCTTCCCGCTGTCGTCCAGCACCGGCACGCTGGCGAGATTGTGTTGACGGATGAGGCGGGTGACCTCATCCGGTTTCGTATCGACCCGCACAATCACGGGCGAGGCGTCGATCAGGGATTCAAGGTCAGTCTCGCCGGCCTGCCCGACCAGCCGGCGCACCGGCACGCGCCCGAGGAACCTGCCGTCGCCATCGACCATGAAGATGGCGTCGATCTCGGCGGCTCGCAGGCGCTTGAGGGCCTCGGCCACGGTGGCGCCGCGGTCGAGACGGACCAGGCGGCGGTCCATCATGCCGCCGGCGCTGTCCTGGGCGCAGGGTTCCGCGGGCGGCGTTGCGGCGGCGGGGGCGCGGCCCCAGGGGGTCCTGCCGGCCTGGTTGAGAAGCGCGACGGCCGCCTTCTCCATGCGGTTGACGACCGCGCGCGCCTTGCGCGAGAGAAAGGCGTGGATCAAGAGCGAGGGAATGGCGACCACGAGGCCGAACTCGGTGGTAATCAACGCCTCCGAGATGCCGGCCGAAAGCGTCTTCACGTCGCCCGAGCCGAAAACGGTGATCAGCTTGAAGGTGTTGATGATGCCCGTCACCGTTCCCAGCAGGCCCAGGAGCGGCGCTGAGGCGGCGCTGATCTGAATGAAGGGAAGGAATCGTTCCAGCGCGAGGCGCGTCGCCAACACCTGCTCGTACATGACTTCCTCAATCAGTTCACGCGGCTCACGCAGATGCTCGACGCCCGCTTGGAGCATACGTCCCACGGGACCCCGCATGGCTCCGGCCTGCCGCCGCGCGGCCGCCTCATCGCGTTCGGACACCGCCCGGAGGAGCGCATGGATGCGTTTCTGGGAGGGGAGGCGAATCAGCGCAAGGGAAAGCCACTTGAAGAACGCGACCAGCAACGCCGCGCCGGCCAGCGCGAAGATGGGGATCATCACGATTCCACCCTTGCGAACGTGGGTAAGGAACGTGTCGTGCGTCGCCTCGATCTTGTGGGCGTTGCCGAGCGTGGGATCGAACGGCAGGCGGCCGGTGGAGTCGAGGATCAGCTGCGCCGCCGCGCTGGCGTCCGCCGGCAGCGCGAAGGGGACAAGGCACGGCTCGGCGCTGCCCAATCGCTCTTCCACCGCGCCGACGGCCTCTCCGTCGTGCGAGCGGAAAACCGCCGTGGGGCCCACGCGCACGAAGGTTCCCTGCTTCACCGCCCCTTCGGGATCCACCGCGGTTCCGTGGAAGCGGCTTCCGCCCAGGCTGTCCTCGAGCCGATCCAGCGAAACCAAGAGCAGCCGCGCCTGCGCCTGGAAAACCTCTTGTTCCGAGAGGCCGTGGTTCTCGGCGGCCAGGCGCGCATCCGCCAGGGCGTCTCGGTAATGCTGCCTTTCGGCGACGTGGAGCCGCGACTCAAAGTTACGCACGTACTCGCCCAGAAGATTGCCGAGATAGGCGATTTCACTCTCGCGTCCCTTGACCTCCCGGCCGAGGTTGGCCAGCTCGAGCGCGCGGCCGTCCAGCGAGCGCGACCTCTCCTGGAATTCCTGCCGCACGCGGGCCAGTTCGGACTCGCGTTCGCTCAGCAGCCGGCTGAGGGGAATCTGCTCCGCCGCCGCCGTTTCGCGCAGGCGGCCCAGTGCGTCCACGCTCTCGCGCAGCCGCCGGTCAATCGACCGGGAGGTCTCGGAGAAGGTTCTTGCTCCGGTCGCGGATTCGACCTCCGCGTACGCCACGAAGGCGCCCATCAGCACGCCCGCCGCCACCAGGATCGTCCTCATGCACTTCATCACGCTGTCACTCCGTCACTGGATCTCGACCGGAAGATGCACGAACGAGGCGACCTGTTCGTTCTGGAGGATGGCGATGGCGCGCGCGATCTCGGCGGCGGCCTCGTTTTTGGATTTCCAGAGCCAACCCTCCCGCATGGGGAATCCGACGCCGGCGATCCCGCCGCCGCCCGCCACGTAATATCCCTGCGCGAGACCCAGGTAGACGACCGTCGCCTGCACCGCGCTGCCGTCCGGCAGCTCGCGCACCTCGCTGCAGACGAGGACGTCGCGGTCGGCCTTGTTGAGCTCGTTGAGGATGCCCACCACGTTCTGAAAGCGCTCCGCCAAGGTGAGCCGGGTTTCCGCGCTCGCATCCGCGGGGATCCGCTGACTGAGCGGCTGGAGGCGCTCCCGAATGGGCGCCGGCAGGCGCGGCAGAAGCGCCCGCGTGCGCGCCTCCAGTCCCAGTAGGATCCCCTCCAACCGCACCGAAGCTTCCCTCAGCCTGCGGTTCTCCGCCGCCATGCCGGTTTGCGCCTTGTCGGTCTCGGCGATGCTCTTGTCCGCCTCGCGGACTTTCTCCCGCCAGACTTCGATCTCGCGCTCGACCAGCGTGATCCGTTGGTTGAGCATCTCCCGGGCGAGCGCCGCATCGCGCTTTTCGCGGGAGAGGAGGCGCTCCGTTTCCACCCACTGCTGGAGCGCGGCGCGCACCTCATCGATCCCCGGCCCGGCCTCCTCGGACCGGACCATGCCGCACAGGCAGAGCGCCAAGAAGAGCGCCGCCCCACCCGCGGTTCGCAGTACAGATTCACGTCGCATGTTCCTTATCGCCTCCCTCCTGCCGGGACCGGATGCGCCCCGGCGTACTCTCAAAACGACGCGCTGAAACTCAGCGAGAACTCCATGCCCTTGCGGTGCGAGGTCTTGAGCACGTCGTCGCCGACGTATTCGGAGCGGTAGACCGTCTCGATCTTGGGATCGGTCAGGTTCTTGGCCTGGAACTTCAATTTCCAGGTGTCCCCGAGCTTCTGCGTCAGGCTCACGTTGAGTGTGCCGTACTGGGTCTCGTACACGCTGGGCACGAAGCGCCCGCCCGACTGGCCGGCGCCGGCCACGAGGGTGTCTCCCCGGATGGAATAGAACACGGCGGCCTCCGCGCCCCTGAGCCCCCAGCGCTCCAAGTCGCAGGTGGCAAAGAAGTTGAAGAGATGGTCCGGCGCGTTGGTCATGTCGCGCGTCTTCATGGGCGCCCGGATGTTGGGCTGGTCGAACTGCGCCGCCTCCTCATCCGGAAGCGTCACCTCGGAGTCGATCAGCGTGGCGTTGGCTCCCAGCGATAGCCCGTCCAACGTCTCCCACAGGCGACCGAAATCCTGCCGCAGCTCGAACTCAAAGCCTGCCAGCCTGCCCTCCGGATAGTTCACCGGGGTGGTGTAGGTAAAGCCGGCGTTGCGTTGCACGTACTCGATGGGACCCCTGATCTCCTTGCGGAAATACGAAACCGACGCCAGGCTGCCGTCAAAGGGCGCGTAGTCGAGCCTCACGTCGTAGTTTTTCACCGCGCTCATGCCCAGCTCGGGGTTGCCGATGAACACGTCGCCCCCCAGAAACTCCTGCTGCTGGATGGGGGAGAGCTCCTTGAAGGTCTGGCGCGCGACCGTCTCGCTGTAGGACGCGCGCAGTTTCACCGGCGGGACGGGCGTGAAGACGAGCGCCAACGAGGGCAGCGCGTCGCACTGCTCGAAGGCCACGTCGGCGTCGCCCGGTTGCAGACTCACCGGCCCGCCCGCGCCGGGTGGAATCCAGATCACTTCGCTCTCGGGATCGTTGAGGATGCCGAGTTGCGTCTTCTCGAAGCGGACTCCGCCGATCAGCTTGAGCTTGCTTGTGAGCGGCAGGTCGCCCATCACGTACCAGGCGGTGAGCGTCTGTTCCCCCTCGTAGTCGACGTCGATCTCCGCCGCGGTGATGGGCTGGTGTTCCCCGGGGAAATGGCGGCTCCAGCGGTCTTCCCAGGGTCCCTCGTAGCGCGCGCTGTTGTCGTTGAAGGTGCTGAACGAGTCCTGATCGTACGCGCGCACCACCTCGTCGCGGAAGAACCCCGACTTCAGAAATCCCTCCTCGCCGCTCCACTGGACGAAGGGGAGCCGGGCATTGAGCGCAAACTGGTCGCTCTTTTCCAAGATGTCCTTCCAGACCCGCTGCACGTTGCCCAGCGTGAAGTTGGCCGCCGGCTTGAAGGGGCGATGCACGGCAGGGTCGGTGGATGGCGGCAGGAGGGGAGGAAACCCCGGATCGTACGACTCCGCCCACCACAGCGAGCCGAACTGGCGCTTGTCGGGCTGGTAAAGCCCGGACTCGCTGTGCGACAGCACCCACTCAAGCTGGGGTTCCCTCGAGGTGATGAAGGCGCCGAGCTTGAGCTTGGGATCGGGCAGCGTGTGGCGGCCGGAGAGTTGCAGCGTGGAGGTGGTGCGCTCGGAGTAGGCCAGCGTTTCCGTACGCAGATAGGGGGCGGCGTCGCGCTCCTGGTTGCCGGGGTCACGGGGGTCCGCCGGGTTGTAGCCGGGGAAGTAAAACGCCTTGCCGCGCGTATCCTCGGCGAGCGTAGCCACGTCTTCGGTGCTGCGCGTGTACATGTAGAGCAGGGCGAGCCGGTGGAGATCGGTCTCCAGGCCCACGGTCGTCAGTCCGCCCCACTTCACTTCCTGCCCGCCCTGGGTCACGTCGAAGAGCTGCGTCTTGAATTCGCCTGAACTGGGCGTGCCCTGAACATACTGCGGCGTCATGCGGCCGCCGGGCGTCTCGACCCAGTACTGGTCGTCCATGCCCTCCTCGAAAAACGAGCTGTCGCGCTCGTAGAAAAGGCTGGCGAAGCCGCCGACCCGGAACAGCCGGCCCAAGAGGCCGTCGATCTCGCGCTTGCCGCCCGCCGCCAGCGACCACTTGTAGTCGGTGGGCGCGTCGTCCTCGGCAACGCCTACCGCCCCGTCCCAGCTCCGGCCCAAGAGCTCGTGGGGAATGTCGCGTTCCTCCCTGCCCCAGTAGTTCACGCCTCCCCCGTCGTAGGAAAGAAAACCACTCTTGCCGGTCACGCGGGTATTCATGCCGATCTGGCTGCTGAGCGAGAATACCGTCTCTTCGGGAACGCCCTTCAGGACGATGTCAACCGCCCCGCCGGAGGCGTCGCCCTGCTGGTCGGGCGTGAAGGTTTTGGTGACGCGGATACTCTCGATGACGGCGGCGGGGAACTGGTCGAGCTGGACGGCGCGCTTGTCGGCGTCCGCGGTGGGAAGGCGCACGCCGTTCATCTGGGAGTTGACGTAACGGTCGGGCAACCCCCGGATGACCGCGTACTTGCCGTCCTGGATGCTGGCGCCGGCCACGTGGCGAAGCGCCCCGGCGGCATCGCCGGCGCCCGCCCGGCTCAAGAGGTCGGCGCTGATGAAGTCCACGAGGGCCGGGCTGTCCAACCGCAATTGCATGAGGCCCGCTTCGGTGCTGCCGTCAAATCGGACCTCCTCCACGATGAACTCGTCCATCTCGGTAATATCGCCGGCCAGCCGCACGTCCACCTCGGCTACCCGGCCGGGGGAGACGACCACGCCCGCCCGCACCTGCCGCGTGTAACCCCCTTTGGAGAAGATCAGGGTGTAGGTTCCGGCGGGCAGATCGCCAAAACTATACTGACCCTGGTCGTTCGCACTCACCTTGTTCCCTGTCTCCACGATGGCGACCTCCGCACCGGGCAAAGGCGCATCGAAGTCCTTGTCGTAAACCGTGCCGCGGATGCCTCCGGCTTCTTGGGCGGATGCCGCACCTATTGTGCAACAGACGGTCACGGCAAGCGCAAGTACAGCCCGGCGCCGTCCTACCATGGCTGACGCAGTTCGCTCCGAATTTGCCTGATGCGCGCCCAGAGCCGGCCGTCGGGTTCGACGCCGAGCCGCGCCATGGCGGTACAGGTGGCCGCCAGGTCCTCGGCGCGCGGCCTCGCGTTGGATTGGCCGCTCCTCCTCAATCGCGTGTCGAAACACGAGCAGAGCGGCGTCGGTCGCGCCCAGTAAGAAGTACGCCTCGGCCAGCGGCCGCAACGCCCGCGCGCGGTAGATGTCCGGGATTTCACGGCGGTTCTGCGCGAAGAGCCTGAAGAGGGCGTCGGCCTCCGCCAGCGCCGCCTCGCGCTCGCCCGCTTGGCCCCGCAGAACGACCAGCCGCGCCGCCGGCGGCAGGCGGTCCTCCAGCGACCAGGCGCACCCGTCAAATAGGGCGCGAGCTTCATGGATAAGCGTCAGCGAGGCCGCCAGGTCGCCATGATCCCGCGCGATCCGGGCCAACTCGAAAAGAAGCTCCAACCGCATGATCACGGGGAGCCTCCCCCACGACGCCCGGATTCTCTCCTGCACCGCAGCGCGCCGGTCGGGATCATCATAAACCTGATCGCAGAGCTGCGTGGCGCCGCGCAGCGCAGAGTTCAGCAGCTCGAAGTCGCCGCCGGCGGGCGGTGCGTCCCAGGCGGCCTGATTCGCGTCCAACGGGCCTTCGATTGGAGTTCGCGCCCCTCTCCCGGAACTGTCTGCGGACGCCGACTCGCCGGTCCGGCCAGCATCGTCGAGCCTAGCCCGCGCCTGCGCCATGCGCGCCAAGACGCGGTCGCGCCGCCATTGCTGGTCCTCTCGGTCCAACGGGCCGACCAGCGCCAGGCAGCGCCGCGCCTCCAGCTCGGCGCCCCGCTCGGCCCAATAGCACGCCAGACTGGCGTAGCACAGGTTGCGGCGCCAATTCTCGATCCGGCCCGCGGCGGCCAGGGCGCGGCTGGGCTGATCGAGCACGAGGTACGCTTCGACCACCCCCTGCTGCACCCGCGAACGGTCCTTGACGTGCGGCTCCTGCGGAATTGAGGAGGCGGCCTCAAAGGCCAGCTCGAGCAGCTCCAGCCGGAACGCCGCTACCGACCGCTCGGGCAGCGCCCGGCCGGCCGCCACGTCGGCGCGGGCCGCCGGGCGTTCGCAGCCGGAGACCACAAACATCGGCGCCAACACCGCCAGGACCGGCACGAAACACCGCATGTCAATCACGCTCTCAACCTGTCGTCCTTGCGCAGGCGCCCTGCTCGTGGACCGACCTGCGCACATCGTTCCTTCGCCGCCGCGTCTCTTGTCCTCTTGTCACGCCGTGCCTACTTTCCCAGATGCCAGTGGTTCATGAAGATCAAAGCGTCTTCGTGGTCGACGGCGCTGTCGCCGTTGAGGTCGCTGGTCAGGCCGGCGACCGGGCTGGCGCCGTTCATCGAGGTGTCGGTCATGCCGTAGGCATCCACGGCCGTCCAACCCTCCAGCCAGTTGTAGTGGGGGCTGAAGGCGCCGCGATAGGCGACGGGTGTGAAGAAACCGTCGTCGGGGGCCTTGCCCACGCTGACGAGGGCTTCGCCGGCCGCGCAGGGATTGAGGAAGGTGACGGGCAGCATCCGCTTTCCGCCCCGAGTGACCTGCGCCCCACGGGTCAACCCCTGGATGGGGCGCGTGGCGGCGATGACGTTGTGGGCGGTGGCCGCCAAGACTCCG
Organism: bacterium; assembly: GCA_015075175.1. GTDB lineage: Bacteria > Hinthialibacterota > Hinthialibacteria > H5-UNCL2 > H5-UNCL2 > H5-UNCL2. Next base: position 403,032 of record JABTUV010000001.1, on the reverse strand, counting down.
CGCGCGATCGCCTCGGTATAGGCCTGCGCGTGGCGGTTGTCGTAGAACACGCTGTCGGTAATCTCGGCCAGCTTGCCCGAGGTCTGCACCGTGTACATCCGCGCGGGATCGTTGAAGGCGCCCGGCGTCCAGTTCCCCGCGTTGACGGGGGAGGTGTGGGTGTAGTCGGTCCGCCACGTCTCGGCCCAGGAGAGCGTTCCGTTGTAGCCGTAGCCGCTCCCGCCGTCGCCGTCGGAGTTGTCGAAACCGACCAGCCGCTCGCCCAGCTCCATGAAGATGCAGTTGCGATATTGCACTCGCGCGTTGTCGCGCCAGGCCGTGCCATGGTCGGCGTCGATCGGCTGGCCGACGACGGTGAAGTTGTAGAACGTCGCCGTCGTCACCGGTTGGGCGTCGGAATCCTCCGCCCCGTCCGTCTCAAAGCAGTTGTCGCCCACGCCCGAGCCCTGCGGCGCATCCGCGCTGTAGCCCTGCACGATCAGGCCGAACTGCGCCTTGCCGCGCCAGCCCTGATCGATGTCGAAGCTGTCGTCCCCCACGTTCCAGATGCTGACGTACTTCAGGTTGACCGTGCCGCCCCAGATTTCGATGCCGTCGTCCACTCCGTTCATGATTTCCACGTGATGAATGTCGGTCTCCCGGCCGACCCCGCCCAACGCTAGACCGTTCAACTCGTTATTGAGGCCGAGGACCTTGCCTCCGTAGCGTATCGATACGTAGGTGATGGAGCCGCTGTCGTCGTCGTCATCGGCGCCGCCGTACAGCACCTTGGGATCGCCGGGAAAAGCGGCGACCAAACCCTCCATCTGCCGCTTGTTCAGGCCGTCCGGCAGCTTGGTGTTGGTGTGGACCGGCGCGGTCGCGCCGTCTTGGTAGGTCTGGGCCACGCCTTGATAGTGCGAACCCGAGATAAGGGCATTGCCCATGATGGTCAGGTTGCCCCACTCGTTGGCGCCCTCGTGCCACGCGGTCAGGGTGTCGGCGGACGAGGTCATGACAACCGGTTTGTCCTTGGTGCCGTTTACGTAGATGCGCGCGCCGCGGCACACCGCCAGGCTCCCGCCGACGCCGGCGGTGCTTCGCACCAGCGTGCCGGCTGAGACCGTCAGCGTGGCGCCGGGGAGGACGAAAATCTGTTTCTGCAGGTTGTAGACGTTGTCGGCCGTCCAGGTCGTAGACGTGGCGATGTCGTCCGCCACGAGGATTTCCGCCGCGGACGCCTGGGCGCCCGCCAATACACCCGCGATTCCAGCGGACCAGAGAGCGATCTGCAAGAGCTTCACGAAGCTTACCTCCTTGTGCCGTGTCATGTTCCGGTATGATTGGACGGTGTGTTGGTAGGCTTTGCCGATGAATTCAGGATGAGTTCGCGGTTAATTTACCGAGGCTTTACTGTTACGGATGGGTTAGGCCGCATTGCTCACGCTCTACAAAAACAAAGGGTTGCCCCCAATCGTCTGCGTGTCTGTAGAAAGAACTCTTAGCGATGGAGGAGGAGACAGCCCATAGGCCGACGGGGCGTAGGAGCCCGTCGTAGTTGTTTGGTCGCGGTAGTCCTCGCTGTGGAGGACATCCAAGACGTGTTGGCGTTCATCGGGCGAGAGCGCCCGGTCCGGGATGGGGCGTGGCTGGGGCGCCGCGGGGTGTTCGGCTGCGTCCCGTACGCGATAGACGGTGGCACGCGAGAGTGCCAGCGCCTGGCATACAGGTGCGAGCGGAACGGCGGTGGTAGGTGCGAGCTGTTGGGTCGCGGCGATCATGCGTTCTCTTCGTCCTCGACGTTCCTCAGCGGAATGCCCAGCATCTGCGCAACTTTTTTTGGATGTCGATGATGTTCTCCGCCTGCTGGAGACGCCTTTCGGTACGCGCCAGTTGCTTGCGCAGACGCTCGTTCTCTTCCTCAAGGGGATGGCGCGACGGCTTGCGGCCGCGTTTGTCGTCCCGCAGGCAGGCGAGGGCGCCGGCGTGGTACAGGCGGCGCCAGCTGGACAAATGCGAGGAGTAGATGCCTTCGCGACGCAGCAGCACGCCGACCTGGCCCGGCTCGGTGCAAGCGTCGGCGGCCTGGACGATCTTTGCCTTGTAGACCGCGGAGAAGTGCCGGCGTTGGGGCCTCTCGGAGACCTCGGGATCGGGCAGCGATCCCCCTTCCCGAAGAGCCGCCGAAAGTCGCTCGGAGGCCTTGAGCCTTGTTTCAAGCGATAAAGTTAAGTCAAGCCAAGAGGCGGTGTTAGGCAGAAAAAGACGCGCCCTCACACTGACTGGCAATAGTGTCAAAAATGGTGGAGGTGGGGGGAGTCGAACCCCCGTCCGAAGTCCGGTTTGCCGAAAGCGCTACATGCTTAGAACGGGTTTGGGTGCATCGTACCGCATCCCCCGTTCCGGGACCTTCGGTGCGACCCGCCGGTTACTTTCTCGCCCGCCGACCACCGGCCCGCCGGACGTGGCCAGCCGCTCCGTTTTGGCGCCTCATCCCAGCCGAAGCGGCCCAGCCGGGAGAGACGTGGCCACTTAATTAAGCAGCCAGTGCGAGTTGCGGTTCGGCAACTATCGATTCCACGCTTTGTTGACGCGGACGCATGGGACCGCGGCATGCTCTTTCGGGTCGCCAAGACCCCGTCGAAACCCATTCACCCCCAAACGTAATGTTCCGTCGCACTGTTTATAACGCGGCGCGACGACAATAGATTGGCACTTTCCCCCACAAAGCGCAAGAGAAAGAACGACTCCCGTCCGGACGCGGACGTTCCGCAACCGCTGGCGGCGCCAAGGGCGGCTTGCTCGTGCGGGATGGCGGGCGCGGGGCGACCGAGGGCTGGCCCCGTGGTCGGCGAAAAGCCCATACCTCACACCCGCGTCGTACCCTCCGCCTCCCGCGTCAACCCGACGGTTTTCGGGGCGGTTTTGTCCTTGACAGCGCCGTCGGGAACATGGTAGGAAACGTCTGCTAACGTTAACAATACCTGTTTATGCCTCATTGCATTAACGTTACTCCAATCCCCCCGGGAGAGGAGACCCTCATGCGCCCCCGTTCGCTGGACCTTCGCAGGGCCTTCACCCTGATCGAACTGCTGATCGTGGTGCCGATAATCGCCATCCTGGCGGCCATCGCCGTGCCCAATTTTCTCCACGCGCAGATACGCGCCCGCGTAGCCTCCGTGCTTGCCGACATGGCCAACCTGGGCATTGCCGTAGAAGCCTACATGGCCGACTACGACCATTATCCACCGTCCCGGACCGTTCTTCCCGACGGTACTCCGGCGTCCGGCATCTTCGCCGGCCGCCGTCTCTATCTTTGCACCACCCCCGTCGCCTATATCGCCCGCGTTCCCTTAGATCCCTTCTCCCAGGATCCCAACCTGGGCCCCAATGGGACCCGAATCCGTCGTGACGCGCTGGAGTATCTCTGGCAGAACCTGGTGGTTTGGGCCCAGAACGACGGTACAATTTATATCGATTACACCTGGCAGCGGCGTTGGCAGGTCTTTTCCGGAGTCACCTTCTGGCATAGCACCTACAGCTACGGTCCCGACAAGGACTACCAGGCTCAGTGGCGGGAACCCACCTACGACCCCAGCAACGGAATCATCAGCGACGGCGACATCTACATGCTGGGACCGGGCAATTATTTCATCAAGAAAGAACCGGGGATGGCGATCTGACGGTCGCCACCGGCCTACGGCACACCTACGGCACGCTGCTGCTGGACAACGAGAGCAGGGTGGAGTAGTATTCATTTTACCATGGCCGTGCGACAGCCGCTTCTTCCGTTTGCCCAGGAACCGTCCCTTGGGAGGCGCGTTCAGGGAGGAGAACCTTGCAGCGACGTGATTGTTTCGGCGCACGTGGGATCGAATTCCGATCTGTTCCCTCAAATTCTCTCCCTTCATGTACCGGAAGGCTCTAAGATTGCAGACGTCACCTACGGCAGCGGCGTCTTTTGGCGCAACGTGGATACCAGTAAGTACGAGCTGCTGACATCCGACATCGCCACGGGCGTCGACTGCAGGTCGCTGCCGTACGCCAACAACACCTTGGACGCCGTGGTCCTCGACCCGCCCTATATGGAGGGCTTTTTCCGGCGCGACACGACGCATAAGGCGGGCAGTGGAACCCACAACGCATTTCGAGCCTATTACAGCAACGGTGATGAAGGCCCCGGCGACGCGAAATGGCACGCGGCCGTGTTGGACTTGTATTTTCAGGCCGGACGGGAAGCCTATCGCGTCCTGAAAGAGAACGGCGTACTGATCGTGAAGTGCCAAGACGAGGTAAGCGCCAACCGTCAGTGTTTAACGCACGTTGAAATCATCCACGAGTTTGAGCGACTGGGATTCTACACCAAGGATCTGTTTGTCCTGGTTCGCAGCAACCACCCCGGCGTAAGCCGGCTCAAGCAACAAGTGCACGCCCGCAAGAACCACAGCTATTTTCTTGTTTTCGTCAAAATTCCGCGCGGCAAGACCGTTCGCAACTACCGTTCACGTACCATTGCGTCCAAGAGAGGGAACGGATCAGCGAAGAAAGGAGGAACCGGCGGCCACCGTACATCCACCAGCGTGGCCAGCAAGTAATTGCGCTGCGTCTCCGTGTATCCCCGCCACCGACTCCGCGGCAACTGGTCATTGCGGGCAAAGGCGAACTTCCAGGTCTCGCCGAAGGCAAAAAGGTTTACCGCCAAGAGGTCAAACTCACCTGCAACCAGGCACGTGGTAGTCAGCCGCTCGCCGTTGGGTAGTGTAACTTCGCGCCGGTCGCTGGCATCCACCTGCGCTTTGCCAATCCAACTGCCGTCGGATAACAGTCGAATCGAGTTCGTTTGCAGCGATTTTACTTCAGTTACGATTTCGATGCCTTGATAAACGATGGTTCGATCGCCCTTGTGCGTCCGGTCGTGATCGTCCGCCTTGCGCACGCCCGTGATGCGGGGATGCGAAAGGAACATGTCCTGGAATTTCTTTTCGGCAATGTACCCAAGAAGGATCCCCCTCAGGCTCGGGCTCGACTCCACGACGTGCGTGAGTTCCTCATCGGTGATTTGCCATTTCTTTAGGATGGAGTCGTCCATGGGCGCTTACAATCGCCTGAGAATATCGGCGGGATCTACTTCAAGCGCTTTCGCTACCTCCAGAAACTCGATGACATCCAGCCGCCGTTCCCCGCGCTCATATTTTGAGACGTACGATTGATGCCGCCCGATGGCCGCCGCCAGCGCGGCCTGCGTGACGCCGCGCCGCCGGCGGGCGTCGACTAGGAGGCGCCGGAAACGGTCGTAGTCGGGGGAAAAGAGCGACTTGGTCATGGGCGTTTTCTAACCGAGTGCCGCCAATATACCAAAACGGGTTATGGAATCCGCTAGCGAGTCGCTCCGCGGACAGCGTTCAAGCACCTTGACGAAGTTCCTGATAACGTTAACATGACCCGTACCATCGGCATTGCCGGGGGCCGGCGCAGCACGCTGCACAACTACGAAAGAGAATTCCCTCGATGCGGTATCTCCAGATATTGACCTTGTTGACGCTCATCTGCACGATCTTGGCCGAGGCGAGCGTACCCGCCTCGCCCGTCGTCCATCTGCAATGGTCGCCGGAATCGCCGCCGACCGGCGCCCACGCCCCTGCCGTGGTTGCCTTCCGTGACGGCTTCGGCCTGGATTTTGTTTCCCCGTCCAGTACGCGACTGGACCTGCGCAGCGTTACCGATACCACCGACTTCCGCTTCACCGGCCCGCTCACGATCTGCATGGTCGCACGCGTCAAGTCGCTTACCGGCGGCCAGCAGGCGCTCGTGTCCCGCTATCGCCTCGCCGCCGGCGCGCGCTGCTATGAACTGGGCGTCCAACCGACCGGCGTTCTCTACTGGGTAGTCAGTCCCGACGGCAACTTTACCGGCTCCGCCAAGCAACTGGACACGGCCTTCCAGGTGCAAGCCGGCAAGGATTACGCGCTGACCGTGACCTTTCAGCCCTCGCAGCGCATGAGCGTGTACATCAACGGCGGCCTCGTCCTCTCAAGCAGCGCGTCGATACCGGCCAAAATCACCGACAGCAGCGAAATCCCCATGCTGGGGGCGCGCTCGGATGGCGGCACCAACGCCAACGCCGTCCTCGGCGACGTGCTCTTCTACGACCGCGTGCTCAATGCCACGGAGATTCGCGCATGGGCGGAGGGCGTCGGTCTCGGCGACGCTCCTCCGCCCGACCCCATCCCCTTCGAGGAAGCCATGTATCCACCGGATTGGACGCTCCCACCTGTGCGCGCCATTACGAGTGGTCCCAAGTACCACTGGTTCTCTTACTATGACATCGCCCAGTTCCATCCCTCAGGACGCTATGTGCTGGGCATGGAAGTCGAGTTCGAGAACCGCAGCCCCCGCGCCGACGACGTGGTCGTCGTGGGCATGATCGATTTGTTGGCGAGCGACGCCTGGATTCCGCTGGGCACAACGACCGCGTGGTGCTGGCAGCAGGGATGCCGGCTGCAATGGCGTCCCGGTTCGGACAGCGAGGTGCTTTGGAACGACCGCAGTTCTGATGGGACGCATTACATCACGCGCGTCAAGAACGTCTGGACGGGCGCGGAACGCACGCTGGATTGGCCCATCGACCACGTGAGTCCTGACGGCAAGACCGCTCTCGCTGCAGATTTCCGCCGCATCGGCTGGGCGCGCGCCGGCTACGGCTATAACGGCATCGCCGATCCCAATCGTAATATCAAGGCGCCCGACGACTTCGGCGTCTACTCCCTCGATCTGGACACGGGCGAGTTCAAGATGCTCTTTTCGATGGCGGACATCGCGGCCATTCCTTACTCCGGGCAGAGCGACAGCGACATGCATTACATCAACCACATCCAGTGGAGTCCGGACGGCTCGCGCTTTCTCTTTCTGGATCGCGGTTGGGGAGCCGGCCGGATGCTGACCGCCAAAGCCGACGGCACGGACATCCGCTTCATCTGCTACAACCCCTCGCATTACCATTGGCGCGATCCGGCCCACATCCTCGTATGGACGAGCAGCTATCGACTTTTCGCCGACGACAACAGCGGCGCCTACGAAGTGCTCTGGAACGCCCCCAATGGACATCAGACGTATTTCCGCGACGGCGAGTGGATCGTCACGGACACGTATCCGCAGGGCAGTGGGCGCATTCAGCACGTGTATCTGTTTCACGTGCCGACCCGGCGCATGTTGCCGCTGGGGCATTTCCCCTCACCCGCAGGCTATGACGGCGAGTGGCGCTGCGACACGCATCCACGCATCAGTCCGGACGGAACCAAGGTCGTCTTCGACTCTCCGCACGGCGGAACCGGGCGGCAGATGTACCTGATCGACATTGCGGCCATCGTGGGGGACGCCACGCCTGCGCCGACACCCACGCCCACGGCCACGCCGACAGCCACGGAAACGCTCACACCTGCGGCCACGCCGACGCCGACGGCCAGTCCCACGCCCGTTCCCTCGCCGCGGGGGCATGGGCTTCTCCGTTTCAGCCTGGACTGGCTCAAGGAGACGGGTTTTTCCCCATCCTCGGACGCGGACGGCAGCGGCCTGGTGGATGCCCACGACCTGTTAATCGTGCTCGACAGGTTCCTGGTGCAATAACACCTGCGGTTGGGACAGTCCCTTACGAGGCTTCGCCTCACCCGTAGAGGATAAAAACCGAGGCAAGTTGGAAGGCACCGTGCTCGCGTCCATGTCGTCCTCTCGCTATCCCTCGATACGGCCTTCAGCCCAGTCGGGACAAGGCGCGGCGCGAAGTCAGAGCCCGCGTCTCAGGCGTGTTGCCCGGCGCGCCGCTACCCCTCGATACGCCCTTTGGGCTAGTTGGGGCACGCCTTGAGGACTCGGTTTTTTTCTTTCCGGAACTACACGTGAATACTTTTTCTTCAGGACCCGAACGCGAAAGTGTAAGCCGTGTCCTCGAGTAGGCCCCGCCGAGGTACTTTCATGAGAGGCAAGAAGTAACATCGGGGCCGTATCGAGAGGCACGGCGGCTTGCCACCGACGTGCTCGCATCCAAGCCGTCCTCTCGCTATCCCTCGATACGTGCGCCGCGGCGGACCGACGGGCCCGACCAATGCGATATTCTCCAGCCTGACTACCACTCCTCCATCAACATCAAGAGGTCCTTCTCGTCGATCCGCCCGTCCGTGACCAGATCGTACGACCCGCCACCCGTCTGCGAGTGCCAGAGCAACGCGACCTCGAACCACTTCCGGTAGTGCGGGTGGGGCGTCGGGGACGCGGTCGGCGTCGCTGTCGGCGTTTCGGTCGGCGTTGAAGTGTCGGAAGGTGACGGCGTCGACGTAGCAGTCGGCGTCTCCGTGGGCGTTTCGATAGACGTCCACGTCGGCGTGGGGGAGGCGGTGGGCGTCGCCGTCCACGTGGGAGTCGGCGTGGCCGTAGCCGTCGGGGTGGGCGTGCCGGTGGCCGTGGCGCTCGGGGTCGGCGGGGTCGTGGAGGTATCCGTAGGCGTGGGTGTCGGCGTAAACGTGGGAGTCGTGGTTGGAGTGAGCGTCGGCGTCGGCGTGGGAGTCGCGGTGTAAGTAGGAGTGGGAGTGGCTGTCGGCGGTAGGCCTTGCACCGCCTCCAGAAGGCCCAGGTATCCCTTGACCGTATTCCCGCTGACCGCGTCCAAGCTGGCGTCGAAGGCGCCCGCCAGGCGCGAACGCTGGCCGCGCGCGTTGACATCGGCGCCGCTCGACCAGGTCTCCGCGGAGCTGGAAGTCCAGCGCACCCCGTGACCGTTCTCCTGCGCCGCGCACAACGCGCACAACCCCACCAGCATGAATCCCGCCGTCAGTCTTGAGACCACGTGAGATTCCGCTGAAGCGCGTCGGCTCGACCAAGTCACAGTTTCTACTCCTCCATGCAGAGACGCAACCTGCGACTAATGAGCCGCGAGCTCGTCATGGAACGCGGCCATGCCCATCGAGGCCGGCTTGCCGAACGCCTCGGGATGCAGGTACCTTCCCTGCTCCTCGGGCGGCTTACTTTCTTCCACCGCGACGCGGTGCGCGTTGGCGTAAGCGTCCTGGCGGATGCCCGTCACCTGCCAGGAGACTTTCAAACCAGCCGTCCCACCCGCGATCTTGAATCGGTTTTCCGTGATCTCTTCCGCCACGTGGACCGGCGCAAAACCGCCGATGCAGGTGAGTTGATAGCGAAAGTCGCGATTGAGCGCGCCGAACCACCCGGGAAGCTCGACTGTCGCCTCGCCGGATGCATCCAGTATCACGTTGCCGTTGTAGATGTTCATCATGTCGGGACTCTCGACGAAACTGTGAGACAAGTACTTGTTCTCGGGATCGAGGGGATGGTCGATCTTGAAGCTGCCGCCACCCTTGGAAAGAGATCCGAAAACGTGAACATTGCCGCTGAACTGGGCGGCCGGCCCTAGGTTGAGATTGCTGGCATAAAGCGCCGCCCCAGTCCCGTCATTGATCACGACGAGCGCCGACGTGCCACCGACTCCCGTCCCGGTTTTACCCGAGAAATAGCCTGCGGACCCTCCGGCGCTATTCCTGAAACGCGCGCCATAGTAGTTCTCGGTATACACGTTCATGCCTCGATTCGCGCGCACATTGAAAGTATCCTCACCCTCGTCGTTGAAATCCTCGTCCGTCGCGTCGGCCCAGACGAAACTACCCCGGCGGAGCGCCTTGGCGCGGCGGCCGGCGGCGAAACTGTAGTCGCCGCTGGCCGTGTTGAGAAAGCCGCCCGCGACAACCGAACCGGCGCCCAGCGCCTTGTTGGAACGCCCACCACCTACAAATCCGGGTACATCTCCAAAGATGGGCCGCGGGTAGCCGATCCCGATGTAACTGACAATGACGCGCGCGCCTCCCGCCTCGTTAAAGGCGCCCCCGCCGATGGTGGAAAGATTGCCGCGCGCATAGTTCTGGAGGCCGCCGCCCACCGCGGCGCTGCCGCCCGTGGCGCGATTGGCATAGCCGCCCGCGACCGTCGCATGGTCGCCCGTGGCAAGGTTCACGCGCCCTCCCGCGACCGTCGTGGCGATGTTGCCCGAGAGGTTGCCCACGCCTCCTCCCACCACCGCGAAATCTCCCGCCGCCTGGTTGATGCCCAGCTCCGGGTCGCCGCCCCCCGCGACCACCGCAGCTCGGATGCCTTCGCTGGCGCTGTTGGCGAAGTAGCCCGCCACCAGGTTGGGCGTGGTCGCGGCGGGGATCAGTTGCAGCACAGGAACTCCGCCCGCATACAACTGCAACGGATTGTCATCGAGCGTGCCGAGCGGTTGCGGCTCGCTTGCGCCTACCACGTTGCCGCCCACCTTCCAATACTGGTCTCCATGCTCGTGGTCCAACGCCGCCTTGCCCGACAAGGCCGCGTTCATCTGCGCAAGCGTGGTAAACTCGGCCGCGTCCGTGCCTCCCAGCGCCGCGCTGTCCTGCGCCAGCAAGGCAAAGGGCACGGAGTGGATGCGTACCCGCTGCGGGAAAACATCGTTGGTGTCAATCCCGTTGTCGTCCGTATCGACCGCCAGTTGGTACCAGACCTCGGGAGCCGCCAAGAGCGCGGCGTTGGGCATGATCGCAAGCGAGTAACGGCCGTCCGTGGAGATGTTCAGCGTGCCCGTCACTTGCTGCAAGGGAGCGCCGCCGACCGCCTGGGGGTAGAATTCGATCTGAAAGGTGTGCGTGCCCGTTACCGGGCCGACGTTGCCGGCCAGACTCCCCTGAAGGTTGATGGTCGCCGGCGGCGACGCCCAAGGGAGCGATGCCAGAGCAACCCACAAAAGGGAGCAATACCATGCATGGCAGGCTCGGGTTGAAAGGCAGCGGTTCATCGTCATTCCCTCCGTTCATGCGAACGACGCGCGTAATTCTGCGAGGGAACGACCGTTCTGGAAGAGTCTATCGCCCAACCATGTTAAGTCACACGCGCACCATGGTCGAAGAGCCGGCAGGGGAACTTCGTTGCCGTCTATTCTACTCTAAATGGGATTGAGATCAAGTATCACATCTCAGCCCCGGACGACGGCGTCCGACCTGTACAGAGGGGTCGTTTGGAATCCGGGCGAACAGGGTACGTTTCGACTTGACGGAAGGCGCGGTTTTCCTAGGCTGGTAATACCACTTATTTTTCAGGAGGCCGCCGTGTCGTCGCAAATCACCTGCATCCTCGTCATCATGGCTTGGTCGACCGCATCCCTCATCGCGGCACCCTTGCCGCAGACCAGTGAGCCGCCGATCGTCCCCGTGGGGCTGGATGCCTATCGCATGTGGGATCGGCTGCCCTGCCAGCGCATCGGGGTGCGCGCCTACATGCGCAGCACCTACGACCGCGAGGGCAACAACCGCGCCGCCGATGCCAGCCACTTTCTCTACCAGGAGCGCGAGGACTGGAACACCACGCTGGACGTGGTCGGCCCCGGCTGTCTCTATTTCAAGCGCACCAACCATTGGCACGGCTCGCCCTGGCATTACGAAGTGGACGGCAGCGACACGATCGTCAAGGAGACGGCGACCGCCGATCCCATGAACGCCAAGAAGAACCTCAAGCATACGACCTTCATCCCCGAGGACCTCTTTCCCAATCCGCTCACCTGGACCTGGACCACGACCAAGGGCGCGGACCTGATGTGGGTCCCGCTGGGATTCGAGAAGAGCCTGCGCATCGCTTACAGCCGCACGCATTATGGGACGGGGTATTACATCTATCATCTCTACACGCCGGGGATGAAAAACCTCAGCCGGCCGCTCAAGAGCTGGGACCGGACGCCGCCCGACCCGGCGGTTTTGGCGCTCCTGGCGCGGGCGGGCGAGGACATCGCGCCGTCCGGCCCGGGCGTCACGAAGAAAACCGGCACGCTCTCGCTGGAGGCCGGCCAGTGGACGACCCTGGTCGAGTTGGACGCGGCGCCGGCCACGCTGCGGGCGCTCAAGTTCAGCCTACCGCGGGAACACGCCTACAACTTCGGCCAAGGCCGCCTGCGCATCACCTGGGACCGGCGCTATCATCCCAGCATCGACGCGCCCCTCGCGCTCTTCTTCGGCGCGGGCCATCTCTACAACAACAACGACCGCGAGTGGCTGGTGAAGGGCTTTCCCATGAACATCCGCTTCGCCAGCGAGGTCGTCGAGTTGGCCTGCTACTATCCCATGCCGTTCTTCAGGCACGCGCGGATCGAGATCGAGAACCGCAGCGCGCGGAAGCTGGCGGGCGTCACGTGGGAGATCCGCTCGGTTCCGCTTGAGGGTCCGATCAATCACGTCGCTTATTTTCATGCTACCTACACGGACCATCCCTACCCGGTGCAAGGTGAGGACAACGTGTTCCTGGACACGAGCCAGGTCGAAGGCGGCGGCCCCTGGAGCGGCTCCTTCGTGGGCATGAGCTGGATATTCTCGCGCGAGGGCTACCTGGGAACGTTGGAGGGCGATCCGCGCATCCTCCTGGACGACAGCAAGACCCCGCAGGGTTGGGGCACGGGCACGGAAGAATGGGGCGGCGGCGGCGATTACTGGGGCGGCGTGAACATGACGCTGCCCTTCGCCGGCTATCCCGTGGGAACCGACCGGCGGCGCATCCAGGATGAGAAAGACCTCGTCAATTCGGCCTATCGCTTTCTCATCGCCGATCATTTTCCCTTCGGCCGCCGCGCCGTCGTTCGACTGGAGCACGGCGCCGTCAACTCGAGTACCGAGCACTACTCGGGCGTGGCCTACTGGTACGGCGTGGACAGTCCGTCGCTGGTCCTCAGCGATCACTTCTTCACCTGCGCCGACAACGAAGTGCGCGAGCACGAGTACGTCTCGCCGACCGCGGGCGCGCCCTACACGCTGGTGTCGCGCTATGAACTCGGTCCGGACCATCAGGCCGCCCGCATGTATTTTCCCGCCGAAGAGGACCAGACTCGCACCATGAAGGGCGAATCGACGTTCAAGATGCGGCTGGACCCGGTCAACCTGGGCGCCATGCTGCGCCGCAAGTTCGACTACGGCCATCCCAATCAAAAGGCGAAGGTGTACGTGCGCGCCGACGGCGCCTCGGAGTGGAACTACGTCGGCGAGTGGTACGACTCGGGCAGCAACGTCTGCGTGTACAGCAATCCGCGCGGCGACGATTACGAGCTCAAGCCCGCCGAGCATAACGTGATCGAGGGCAACCGCCGCTGGCGGGAGTCGGAGTTCCTCCTGCCGCGCGAGTACACCGAGGGCGTGAAGCGGCTGGAGATTCGCATCGTCCACGTGCCGGTCGAGCGCGAACTCTTCCCCGGCCATCCCTTCCACATGGAGCCTGGGCGAATCGCGGTACTGGATGTGCAGCCACCGAATGCCGCCAGATTGGGACTGGATTGACGGGATGGGGAGATGAGAGTGCGGACGGCGCGGATGGGAGGGGCGGACGGGACAGTCACCGATTTCCGCCGCCAAAGCCCCGCGCGCGAGGGGAATCCTCTACTGAAATGGGTGACTGTCCCCGAAACTCCCCGCCGCCCCAACCTGCGGCTGCGACGGCGGCGATCTCCTGCATCAGTTCAAGTAGCCTCTCAGCCGCGGCCAGGTCCTTTTCCAGCGGCTCCAGTTCCTCGCTCGTCATGCCTCCTGCGGCGACCAGACTCCGGCAGCGCGTTGCAGGCTCTTCCAGCAGGCTGACGCGGTCGCGAGCAGCGGTGGCGATGCGGGCTTCCCTGAGGCGCCGGCGGGCGGCAGCCACGTCGCCCCACGCGGCGCCAGCTCAAGGCGGCCTCCCTCCACGCGCAGGCGTGCCTCGCTGCGACACTCCGCCGCCGAACGGCCTTACTCCACGACAGTGAGCGCCTTCGTCAAACAGGCAGCGCGCCTCAAGATACTCCGCCGACGCCAGCGCCAGTCGCGCCGTGTACCGCCGCCAGCACGCCCTCCGGCGTGTCCGCTCCGCCGTCGCAGCGACAAGGTCCCGCAGTTGCCGAAAAACCGCGTCCGTAGCGGCAGGAATCATAGCCCGCCACCAGCGCCCCTCGATCTGCGGCTCCGCCGTCGCCAACAGCTTGTAGCGAATGCGCAGCCCCCGCGGCGGATCGTCGAAGGCGCGTAATCTGCAACACTCCCGCGCCGCCCTCCGCGTCCCTGATGATAAAAGTCGCCGGCAGATCGCCCTTGCCCGAAAGCGTGACCGGCGTGCCCGGCTGCGCCACGAGAGCCCGTTCTGCGCACGGCCTCGCCCACGAGTCGCCGTCCACAGACGCGCCCACGAGATGGCGACCATCTCAAAGCGATCAGGCCCCGTACGCTGGGAACCACCTCGCACACCACGTCCACGCCGGTCTCGCGCATCCACGAGAGCAAGCCCGTTGCGGCGCGCCTCGCAGCGCGGCCGGCGGCGTCCACGGCCTGCCCCAGTCCGGGTCCGTGAACATGTCCTCGCGTTCGCCGTCGTCACGGATGAAGCTCCTCGACGGGCGGAAGAAACTCGGACGCCGGCTGCGCCCGGCAGCCCAGCGCCCCACCCAGGAGCAGAAGGCTCACGAGCACGCACCGCAAACTGGTCATGACTTCAACCTCGAAACAACGCCGCGCGCGGCGAACGACTCCCCTGGCTTTGGACGCGCAAGCCGGCGCATTTGTTCACGCTGGAAGGGCGTTCCCATTCATCCGTCCGTCAAGCGCGCCCAAGCGTATATCTCTTACTACGTCGGAGAGACCCTGCGAGTCCCTCCAGAGCCGCCGGATACTTCACGCTCTCCAGAAAAAGCCCGTGCGGCGGCGCGGTGTAACGCGCCGACTCGCGGCTCGCCGCCACCAGCCAGCGCCGCCATTCCTCGCTTCGCTCAACGCTCGTCGCCACGGCGACCATCGATCCACCAGCCGCCGCACCTGCTTCCAGAGAAAATGATCGGCGGTGATGTGGTAGAACAACAGGTCGGCGCGCGGCTAGGTCCATTCGACACGCATGATGCGGCACTCTGAATTCTCGACCGGACTCTCGCCGCGGATCTTGCCGTCGGCGAAGGAACGAAAGTCATGCGCGCCCAGAAGGGCTTCCGCCAAGGCGCCAGGCGTGACTGCGCGGGAGGCTCATCCGGTCGCCAGGCGTATCGGCGCAGAAAGGGATCGTAATCGAGCGCCAGTTGATAGCGATAGGTGCGCGAGAGCGGACTGTGGCGGGCGTGGAAGTTCATGGCGACCTCGCGCGCGCTTCGCACCGTCACGTCCACGGGCAGATGGGCGTTGATTTCGGCGCGCAGTGTCTCGACGCTGCGGCGGTCCGGGGTGCGAAAGTTGACGGACCTGCCCTTCGGCGTGGACGCCCGCATCGGTGCGACCGGCGGAGTTGAACGGAACCGGCCGGCCAAGAGCCTCCGCCAACGCCGCCTCCAGCGTGCCCGCCACGGTGCGCTGGCCGGTTTGCGCCTGCCAGCCGGCGACGCGCGCGCTCGCCGTGAGCCAGCACCAGCTTCAGGTTGCGCATCGATTCCGCGCCGCGGCCTACTTGTCGTCCGACGTGGACGGAAACATCTCCGCATACATCATCATGATCTCCTCCTCGTCGCCGCTGCGCTCGATGTAGGAGTTGATGCGCGAATGGAGCTTGACGATGTCGTGCGGAAGGAACCATCCCTCCACGCCCAGGATGATGAACTTCTTGCCGTCCTTGATGACCTGCAGCTTGGGACTGATGCGGATCAGCCGTCCCTTCAGGTCTTTCACCATCTCGTGCAGTTCGCGGACTTGATCCGGCGACACACGGGGCATGACTCTCTCCTCCCCGGAAATTCCGTAATGTTCGGATTATACGTCAGGCGGGCGGCGAGAGGTAGGACAAAAATCACCGGCGTGCAGCCGCAACAACTTACGGCCGCAAATCGCGCGGAACTGCTCCAAGCGGTCGCCGCAGTTGCGGCGGGTCTGAGCCGTCATTTCGACGGAAGGGAGAAATCCTACCCGCCGCCGCGGCTTGAGTACGCAGCAGGAGATTTCTCCCTTCGGTCGAAATGACAGCTCCATCGTCAAGTGCAAAAACCCCATCTGCACCCAGTCGCCGTCCGGAGCAGAGGTTTCCGCCTGCCTGAATGCAAACTGAAGTTCGTACTCCGCCGTAGCCCGCCATCGTCGCCCTACGGAACCTCGAACGCCTCTCCCACCGCCACGCTGTCGCCTACCGTCGAGGCGGGAATACGCCGCTCGTCCACCGCGGGCCGCCAGAGGCCGAGGGCGAGTCGATAGCGCCCGGACGGCAAGTCCGCAGGCAGCGGGATGGGGTACGCGATCGCCGTGCCGCCTCCCAGGTCCGTCGTCCCGTCGCCCTGCCGCAACGAAAAGCTGTAGGGCGCGACGAACGAGCCGTCCTCGCGCAAGAGATGGACGAAGACCAGTACGCCGTCGAGGTGTTGTTCGTCCACGTGCCTCCACCACGCCAACAGGCGTGGGCCGGAGGCGTCGCGCACGAACTCGGCGCGTTCCAGGACGGCCACGTCGCCGAATCGCACCGGCGGCGCGGGCGCCGCGCGGCGCTGGTAAAGGCTCGCCTGGCTGCCGTCGGGAAGATGCCAACGCTGGACGAAATCGTGCATGGGCAGACGCGGAGCCGCAACGCCGCCCAGTCGCTCCAGCGCCTCCGGCAACGGCCCCAGGCTGTAGTCCGGCCCCAGCCAGCCCGTTTTCATAAGTATGAAGTCTTTCGCCATCGCCGACCAGAGCGAATAGTCGGCGCGCCGGCGTTGATCGATCTCTCCCACGAACTCCGTTCGCACCGGCAGGCGCGCCCGCTTGGCGGCGGCGTTGAGGGCCTCGTAATGCAGGCAATCGGCGTTGGCAAAAAGGGCAATCACGGCCGGACGGTCCGGCGCGGCCTCGGGAGCGTGCCGGCGCGCGACCGCGACCATCTCATCCAGCGGCCAGCGCTCTCCCAACCCCTCGTGGCTGCCGTAGCCGTGCTCTTTCCATACCTGCACTCCCCCGACGACGACTTCGCGCGGCAGGGGGGAACCCCAACTGATCGCCTCCAGTTGCAGGACGCCGCAAACGAGGACGCACGCCACAACCGGCAGTCGCGCCCGCCGCGGCAGGCAACCGAGCATCCACCACGCGGACAGCACGGCCAGAATCGGCAGAGCGGGCATGAAATAGCGCGGGTCCTTGTGGCGGATGGCGGAGACAATTACGTACTGAGCCAGAAACAGCGCGGCCAGCACGCGGGGCCATCCGCCCTGCCACAGCGTCCAGGCCAGCGCCACCCCGCAAGCATGAAGAACAGTAGATGCAGTTGATGCGACAGGAGCGTTTCAAGGTAACAGCTCCACGCCGCCGGTTGCGTGAGCGCCGGCATCCCGCGCAGGACCGACATGTCCTCCACGACCGTGGCCGCGACGCCGAGTACGTAATCCGAGTGGCGGACGTACCAGGGCCAGCAAGGAATCAATGCCGCCAGAAACGCGAAGAGCAGGTTGACGCCCACCGCCTCGCGTGGACGCGGCGCCGGCGGCCGGCGGTCAGGCGGGAAGCCATCGCGGATGCGGTGCGCGATGGCGGACATGACCAGCACGATGCCCGCTGTGACCACCGTCCAGGCCCACATGGCCGCCCCGTCGATCGCGATCGCGCGCGCCGCTCCATAGAGAAGCGCACACCAGGCGAGGAAAAAGGCGGCATACAGTCCCCATCGCGCGGTCGCGTCGCGCGCGGCCCGCGCCGGCCAGCGCTCCGGCGAAAGGCCGCAGGTCTCCCAGACCAGCACGTAAACGACGGGCGGAAGAAGGAAGCAGACAAACGTCCACTTGACGAGCATTCCCGCCGCGCACGCCAGTCCGAAGTGCACGGATGGACCGAACCGCCGAAATCCCTCGCAAGCCGAAAGCCGCTCCAGCGCCAGCGCGACCAGCGCCGTGAGTGGAAAATCGTTGGTAAAGAGGCGGCTCGTGCCGAAGACGATGGGATACAGCCCGCACAGCGCGGCGGCAAGCAGTCCTACTCTCTCTCCCGCCAGCCGCCGTCCCAGCGCGTACACCGACCAGAGCAGGATCAAAAGAAAACCCAGTTGGCCGGCGCGCGCCACGAAAAGCGACCGGCCCGCCAGCAGGTACAAGGGGGCGGTGTAAAGATAGAGAAGCGGCGGATAGAATCCCGAGACGTCCAGAATCCGGTCCAGCGTCGGCGGCGGCCGCTGCGCCAACACGTCGGCCATATCCAGCGACAGCGTGACCTGGTACGCCGGGTCGTAATGCGGCGGCCGCCCGTAAAACGAAAGAAAGACCAGGTTGTGCAACGCAAAAAAAACAAAGAGCTCGGGCAGGGCGGTGCGCACGGCGGTCAGGCCGAGAGATAAATCTGGCGCAACACGAGCAGCGTGCAGGAAACGCCGAATCCGAGAACGCCGGCGACAAGCACGTAGAGAAGGCGCGGCGGGCCGGAGGGACGCTCGGGCAGGCGGGGACTATCCACCGGCCCAAGGTCCTGGCGCTCCTCGATCACGCGCGCCGCCGCCTCCAGGAGGCGCGGCTGCAAACTACCCAGAGTGTCGCGCGCGATGGTGAACTCGCCGTAAAACCGTTCCTCGTCGGCGCGCGCCCGCGCCAGCTTCTCCATCGCCACCCGCTGCGCCTCCTCCATGCGCGCCAGCTCCTCCCGCTTGGCCTCCATTTTGGCCTTCATGCCCGCCAGGTCGGAGTCGGCCTGGATCAGCTTGGTCAGCGTGTCGTTGTAGACGTAGTTGATCAGCTCCGACTGCATGGAGATGGGCAGCACCTGACTCTCTCGCGCGCCCGTCCGCTCTTTCACGATGTCCTTGAGCACGGAGCTCTGCGCGATGGTCTGAGTCACCGTGTCGATCTTCTCCAGCGCGCCCTCCCCCGTCATGTAGGACTCCAGCGCGTGTTTGCGCGCCAAGTTCTCCTGGTAGGAATGAAACGCCTCCGTGTAGTCCAGCTGAATCTGCTTGATGACCTCGGAGTTCTGCCGCACCTCGTTTTCGCGCCGCTCCAGTTCGTTGGCCAGCTTCTGATTCAGATGGGCATGGTAGGCGCGCAAAAACTGGTCGCTGGCGTCGGCGACGGAGTTCTTGAGATACGCCTGGGAACGCTCGATCTCCTCCTCCATCATCCGCTGGTTGCGCTCTACGCCCTCCCTACCGAGAAAGCCGGCGACCCGCTGCGCCAATTCCGGGTCCGGCAGCGTGACCGACAGCCGGATCAGGTTGGTGTTGCGAATGTGACTGGCGGATAGGCAGCTGCGGAAGCGCTCGAAGGTCAGGTTGTGCGGCGCCGCGCCCAGCCCCAATTCGTCAAAGGCGCGCTGCAGCGACGTGTTGTTGAGGATGTAGTAGATGAACGTGTCCGGCGCCAGCCCCGTCAGGTCCTCCTGGGTCGTGCGCGTGCCCATGCGGGACTTGGAGAATTGCAGGAGCATTTCGCTCGTATACTGGGACTTAAGAAGTCCCCAGGCGACGATCCCCGCCGCCAGCATGGCCAGGAGCGTCGCGGCGGCGACCAGGCGCCATTGCGCCAGGACCGTCTCCAGGACGTGGCGAAGGTCGATCTCACGTTGCACGGGCATGGCTCATCCGCCTCCGGGGGTCGCGGGCGAGGCACGCGCCGCGGGAATCTCGGTGCGCGGCTCGGGCGGCAGATGCGCTCCCAGGTACTCCAGATACATCGCCGCCCCCGCCTCCCCCAGGATGCGCCGCTTCCAGTCGTCCTGGTAGGTCTCCTGCCGCTTCTTGACCAGCATGGGCAGGATTTCGGCGCGGCTCTCTTCGTAGGGCTTCTGCCGGCGACCGTAGTGATAGTCGGGATAAACGAGGAGGAATCCGCCGTCCACCTCCAGCACGGGCGACAGTTTGTACAGCTCCGCGGCGTACACCGCGTCCAGATAAGCCTGGCTCTCATGGGTCGGAGCGGGACGATAGTGGCGAATCCAGCCGCCGTTGGCCCGATCCTCGCGTTCGTGATACTGCTTGGCGAAGGTCGAGACGATGCGCGCCTGCTCGCCGACGTCCGTGGTCGTCACCAGCTTCGCCTCGATCTCCGCGCGCAGTTGTTCCATCTGCCCGCGCAGGTCCTCCCTATTCTGGCCGGGCTTGGGAAAGCGCTGGATGCGCCGCACCGACAGCGCCTCCGGCGTCAGAAACATGTCGGTCTTGTGCGCTTCGTAAAACGCCCGCATCTCGCTATCGGAGACCTGGCTCAACTGCTTGATTTCAGGCTCCTGCAAGAGCGACTTGGCGAACTGGATGGTGAGCTTTTCCAACGTGAGGCCGGACTGTTTCAAGCCGTCTTCACCCTGGGTGGCGACCATGCGGGCGACCATGGATTCGACGCGCGGGCGCAGGCCGGCCTCGTCCATTTTCCACAGGATGGCCTGGCCGAGTAGAATCTCCTCCAGCTTGGCGGTGCGAAACTCCAATACCACCTCGCGCCAGTTGCGCCCGGAGGGCGGAGCGACGAATTGAAACTGGCGCTCCAATTCGAGAATGCGCGAGAGTCGCACCAGTTGGCCGCCGGCCTGGCCGACGATGGGATCGTCGGGAACGTCATCGGGCGGGCGCGTGGGCGTGGGCCGGGCCGCCGGCGCCGCCGTCGGCGTGGTTAAGGGAACTGAGGCCGGCGTTCCGCCCGGCCCGCAGCCGGACGCAAGCAGCGCGCACAGAGCCGCGCTCCACACGTGTTTCCACCGGGCGCGTTTCAAGCCATCGCCTCCATCCAGT
Organism: bacterium; assembly: GCA_015075175.1. GTDB lineage: Bacteria > Hinthialibacterota > Hinthialibacteria > H5-UNCL2 > H5-UNCL2 > H5-UNCL2. Next base: position 382,386 of record JABTUV010000001.1, on the reverse strand, counting down.
CATGGGCAGTCGATCCAGGCCCGTATCATAGCGGGGAAAACGATGGTTTAAAGAGAAAATCCGCCACGCTCCCCCCTTGATAAGAGGGGGACTGGGGGGCACGGGACAGGCGCCGATTTTCAAGCCGGCGGTCGCATGGACCGCGGGGCGAGCGCGGAAAATCGGCGACTGTCCCCTGCTATCGGCTCCCCCCTCGATAAGGGGGGCTGGGGGGATGCCGCGTGGTGCGCCCCGGCCCGCGCAACCAGGCTCGCTTGACACTCCCCAAGGCAACCTCTAGGCTTGCCCCAGGATGCACGAGTACTCCATCGCCGCGGCGCTGGCGGACCGCGTTCGGGAACAGATCGAGCTGCATCGCCTGCGCCGCGTCTCGGTCGTGCGGCTGCGCATCGGGCGCCTGCGCGGCGTCGTGGTCGAGAATCTCTCCATGTTTCTCGGCCTGCTCCTGGAGGGAACCGCCGCCGCCGGGGCGAAGCTGGAGGTCGACGAGGTTCCCATCCGGCTCTCCTGCCCCGCCTGCGGCATGGTGGCGGAAGCGCCGGAGGTCTGGGCGCTCCACTGCCCCCGGTGCATGGGACCGGCCGAGATCGTCGCGGGCAAGGAACTGACGTTCGTTTCACTGGAGGCGGAATGACCGAGATCAAAGTGGTTGAAAACATCATGAAGCTGAACGACTCGGTCGCCGCCGAGGTTCGCGCCCTCTTGGCCGAGCGGGGAGTCTTCGCCGTCAACCTGATCGGCTCGCCCGGCTCGGGCAAGACCACGCTCCTGGAGCGCGTCCTGCCGAAGCTGGCGCCGCTCTCCGAGATGCTGGTGCTGGAGGGCGACATCGCCACCACCCGCGACGCCGAACGCATCGCCGCCGGCGGCATCGAGGCGGTTCAGATTACCACCGGCAACGCCTGCCACATCGCCGCCCATCTCATCAAGCGTTCGCTCGCGCAATGCGACCTTTCCGGCAGGAAATACCTGCTGGTTGAGAACGTCGGCAATCTGGTCTGCCCGGCGGAGTTCGACATCGGTGAACACGCCAAGATCGTGGTCTTGTCCGTACCCGAGGGAGACGACAAGCCGCTCAAGTATCCGCTGGTGTTCCAGACCAGCGCCCTGTGCGTCCTGACCAAGATCGACCTGGTTCCGTACACCGATTTTTCCATCGCGCGGTTCAAGCAGAACGTCGAAGCGGTGCATCCGGGTATGACCATCATCCAGACCTCGCTGCGCCAGGAAGGCGGGTTTGAAGAGGTGGCGGGGTGGCTGCGGTCGGAGCGGACCAGGCTGGGAGCGGCGGCATGAGTTTCTTCTCGCGCTTCTGGCCCAAGCTGATGGACCTGCGCACGCCCGCCAAGACCTCGGACGGCCGCGACGTGTGGAGCGTCGCCTGGGGCAAGACCTATAAAGACTTCTGGACCCGGGTCGCCGCCGACCGGCAGGGCGCCTGTCTCATCACGCGCGAGCGCGTGATGAGCGACCCGGATCAATTCGCGCTCTGCAAGGGCCTGGCCGAGAGTATGGCGCGCTGCATTGCGGCCGGGCCGGACAAGGATGTTTTGGAAGTCGGCGGCGGCATGGGCGCCATGGCCGTCCATATCGCCCCCCTGTGCAAGAGCTTCACCGCCGCCGACATCTCCGCCACCATGATCGAGCATCAAAAGCGCGCCCTCGCCCATCTCTCCAACGTGCGCTACTGCGTGCTGGCCCGCTGCGATCTCTCCCCCTTCCCCGATGCCAGCCTGGACGGCGTGCTCTTCGAGGCCGTCCTCATGCACATGGACAAGGAGGACAGCTTTCGCTACATGGAGGAGACCAAGCGCGTGCTGCGACCCGGCGGCCGGGCTTACTTTCAATTTCACAACCTCATGCATCCCGACGGTTGGGCCATCTTCGAGGCGACCCGCAAGCACCACTGCGACGGAGCCGGGACCAACATCCCCACCCGCTGTCGCATGCACACCGCCGACGAAGTGCGGTTCCTTCTGTCCCGGCTGGGCTTCGTCATCGACGAGGAGCTCAGCCAATTGGAGCCGGTGCGACAGAAGAACAAGATTCACGTCTTCGAGCACGCGCTGATCGCCACGGTGGTTAATCCGTAGGGTGGTTTCCACCCACCGACTGCCGCGGCCCGCGCGTGTTGCGATCACGATTTCGCAATCGCAATCGTCATCGTGATCGTAATCGACGACGATTCGTAATCTTGCTCGTGCCCGTGCTCGTTTACGAGTACGAGCAAGATCACGATTAGAATTACGAGCACGATTACGTTTAGGACCATCTGCGCCATGCGCAAGCTGCATCATCTGCTGGAGAAGAACCGCCGCTGGGCGGAGGGCCTCGTTCAAAAGGACCCCGAACACTTTCATCGCCTCGTGCGCCAGCAGAAGCCGCATTACCTCTGGATCGGCTGCTCGGACAGCCGGGTTCCCGCCAACGTGATCGTGGACCTGCCGCCGGGCGAGCTGTTCGTGCATCGCAACGTGGCCAACGTGGTCGTACACACGGACCTCAACTGCCTGTCCGTCATCCAGTACGCCGTCGAGGTGCTGGGCGTGGAGCACATCATCGTTTGCGGGCATTACGGCTGCGGGGGCGTGCTGGCGGCCATCGACGGGCGCGAGCACGGGCTGATCGACAACTGGCTGCGCCACATCAAGGACGTCTATTTCCGCCATCGCAACGTCCTGGACTTTCTGCCCGATCTCTCCGAGCGGGCCGACCGGCTGTGCGAATTGTCCGTCAAGCAGCAGGTCGCCAACGTCTGCCATACCACGGTCGTGCAGAACGCCTGGAAGGCGGGACGGGAACTGGTCGTGCACGGATGGATTTATCGTCTCTCCGACGGGATCATCCGCGACCTGGGGGTGTCGGTCGCGGCCCCGGCAGCTCTGCCGGATATTTACCGCGTGGAGCCCGACAAGTGACGGAGTACAGCTCGTAGGGTGGGTTTTACCCACCATTTTCAGCGCCGCGCGGTGGGTAAAACCCACCCTACGAGCTCTACTCGGAACGACATAAGTATGATGCAGGGCGCGCCCTATTCATAGTTCGTTCTGGTTTCTATTCTCACCTGCATGTCGGCGTGGGTCTCGGAGGGGGCGAGTTTGAGGCCCTCCGGCTGGATGGGCACGAGGGTAGCCGTGAAGCTTCCGCGCTGGCGCGTCTCCAGGACGCGCCCCGCGTCCACGTCGAATACCAGCTGGGTATTCGTCTCCTGCTTGCAGCGCCGCAGTTGCACGCCCGCCGTAGTGTTGGGATCGGGAGCGGGCGGCGCATTGCTCTCCGCGCGCGAAATGGAAGTCAGCAGCGCCCGCCGTGCCCCGCCGATTTCTTTCACTTCCACCAGCGTCCGCTCGATCTCCGCCGGCAGCTTGCCGCGCGCGAAGGGAATGCCGACCTCCCCCGCCATGCGCCAGGTCTCGCCCACCTTGACGGGACGCTCGGGCAGCGCCGCGAACAAGAGCTAGCCTTCGACCAGGTACTTGCTAAAATCCACCCACTCCAGAATCTTCTGCGAAATCTGCTCGTCGCCGGTAACGGAAAGCACCCGACCGGATGCCGAGACGGTCGCGCGCAAGGGGGAACGCTTCATCCCCAACGACTCCAGTCGGCCCACGTCCCAGTTTTGGTCGATGGGCTGTCCCTGGGCCTCGCCCTTCATCGACAGCGACTTCAGTTCAACCGCGACCTCCGCACCTCCGTCCGGCAAGAGGCGCTCCGTGGATAGCTCGAGCACGAGATTGAAGTCATAGTGAATCGGCTGGCCGGAAAGTGTGCCGGTCACCTCCGACACCAGCGTCATCTCCGCGCGTTCTCCGGGCGAGAAGCGGTTCTTGAGCAGCACGCCGTCCTCGCCGAACGACTGCGGCGTTGCGGAGAGACAGCTCAACGCAAGCATTGAAACGAGGTGAATCAACGGACGACGCATGAAACGCTCCCCGGATTTCTTATTCTCGATGGATCGGAAGCTTAGCCTGTCGCGGGCGGCGCGTCAAGGCGACGGCAGGGTGAAGCGGTGCGCCAGTCGGCGGGCCTCCCCTGCGCCGGAGAGGTCTCCACTCGCCTCCAAGAGCTCGGCCAGAGGAAGATACCACGGGCCGTAGCACGGATTGACGGCCAGCATGGCGCGGCGCGCGGCGATGGCGCCGCCCGTGTCGCCCATCGCCAGGCTGGCGCGCTCCCAGGCGGCGGCGAACTCCGCGTCGGGGAGCAGCCGGTAGGCATACTGCAGTTCCCCGCGCGCGCGCGCCCATTGCCCGCGCGCGGCCAGAACGCCTGCATACCCGTAACGGAAAAACGGCTCTTGCCGGGCGTACCGAACCGCCGCGGCGTAATCCAACCGTGCCGCCGCCCGTTCCGCCAGAATCGGATACGCGAGTCGATAGGTTCCAACAATGCCGGCGGCGATCCACACGAGCAGCAGCGCCGCGCGCAGCCCGAAAGACCACGCCTGCGGCGCGAACCGACGAGGCGCGCGCTCCGGTTCATACAGCACGAGCGCCGCGCATACGAGCATCCCCATCCGGCCCACCAACGTATAAAATGGCGAGTCGGGCAACGCCTGCACGCCCGCCGCCAACAGTCCGCACCCTGCGCCTGCACGCAACCAGCTGCTGCCGCCTTCGAGAAAGTAATCGCGAAAAGAGAAAAACCGAGTCCTCGAATAGCGGCCCGAGGCGTTGCCTGCATTGCACCGAGTTGTAACTTCGGGCCGCGTATCGAGAGGACGGCGCGTACCTGCCCGTCCTCCTGAAACGCGCTTGATCTCATCTGCGCGCCACGTCGCCGCCCATCGCCGCCCCACGACCAACACCACCCAAGTCAGCGCGACCAGGCCCAACAGTCCCGTCTCGGCGGCTCGCTGTATCGGTACGGAGTGGGCGTAATCCACCAGCCCCACGCGCGGCAGCTCATGCGGCGTCCCTCGCAAGCGGTAGTGCAACCCCTGGTACTTCTGATGTTCGGGAAAATATCCGCCGTATCCCACGCCGCATATCGGATGCTCCACGATCATAAACGCACTGGTGCGCCAGATGAAGAGTCGCGGCTGATAGCCGTGTTTCCAGAGCGGGCTTCTCATCGCGGCGGAGAGGTACGACTCGCCGCGCGCGTTGGCGGGATTGGGGGCCAGGTAAAAGGCGACGACCGCAAGCAGCCCGAGCGCGGCGGGCAGAACGCGCGTATACGGGACGCGCGCGCGTCGGAGCCAGAAGCCCAGTGCAACCACGGCCAGCGCCGCGCCCGCCATGCCGGCGGTCGAAAAGGTCGCCAGAAGCGCCGCCGCAACTACGAGACTAACGATAACAAAGACCCAGCGTCGACGCACCGCCAGCACCCCGCCCATCAGCGCCAGCGGCAGGGCGATGATGAAGCCGCTCGCCGCGAAGTTGGGGTTTCCTGCCGTTCCCACAAGCCCGAAGCGCCAGTCCGGTCGCGCTCCCGTCAGTGATGCCCGCATCCCTTCAAGCGCCGCCGCATCCGGATGCCGGTCCTGCCACAGGACGATCCCGGCCGCGATCGTCATGGCCAGAAGATAAGCGCCGGCGATCCAGCCGGCCAACGCCTCGTTGTCCTCCAGCCGCTCCAGCAGAATAAACAGAAAGACCAGCGATGCCGCGCCCAACACACACGCGCGCAACGGGACGTACTCGACGGAACCCAAGCCCAGCGACGCCACTGAAGTAAGGACATACGCCGCAAGCGGCAAGGCGACGGGCCGCCTCCGCAAACGACGCCAACCCGCTCCAAGGTCGCCGTCCGCCATGTGCCGCCACAACCACGTCAGCAACAGAATCCAAGCGACACACGCAAACAGCGACTCCTTCGGCGCCACGTAACCATCCCTGCACCCGGGCCAAACTATGATGGGCACGATCAACACTGACTTTACCAACAACGCATCCAACGCCGCGATCCCTCCGTCCGCTCCCCCCTTTATATGGGGGATCGCAGGGGATTCTCCTCCCCCCTTAACAAGGGGGGCTAGGGGGGATTCTGCGTCACGCCCACCGCCGCTGTCATTTCGACCGGTCCTGTCATTTCGACCGGTCCTGTCATTTCGACCGTAGGGAGAAATCATCTCCTCGTCTGCCGTCACGGCCTCCTCCCCAGCGGCAGAATCTCATACAATTTCACCTGGGGGATCGCGGGCGCCAAAAGATGCCCGCGCCACTCTTCCGGCAGCGGCTCCGGTGCAATCACGGCGCGCACCGGCAGATCCGAAATGGGTCCCACGGTCGAGAAAACGCGCCTCCTATCCAGCAAGGGATCAATCAGATAGAGCACCAGTTGCCTCTCATAGATTGAGTCTGAGTACACCACCTGCAACTCGGGCCTTCCGCCGTACTCGATCCCTTGTCGGCGCAGGCGCGCCACGAACCACGGCTCGACCAGGAAATTCGTGGGCAGGATCGTGACGCCCTCTCCGCGCCCATGTACTACCTGTTGATAGCGCAGCATCCCGTACTCGTTGTCGGCGGTATTATAACGCAATCCCGTCAGGAGCACTGCGCCCTCGGGAACCGCCTCGATCAATCTGCGACCGTAGACTTCCGCCGAGTCGTCCTGCGGATACATGGGAGTATAAAGAGCGTACTTGCCGGCGGCGTAGGCGACGCAGAACAGCATCAAGCAAAGGGCCGGCCCGTATCGCCCGCGCGCCCGCAATTTCTGCTCCAGAAAGGCCAGGCCCAGCCCGGCCAACGCCAGCGCGACCAGGACCATGGGCGACAGGAACACGGGATAGTCCGCGGCGCTCTGGCGATGAAAAAAATATCCCGCCAGGAAGAGCGCGAGAAGCGCGGAACCAAGCGCGTGCCTGCGTCGCTTGAGGACTATGACGCCGACCAGCGACGGCAAAAGCAGCCATCCCACATCGAGCCAAAGTTGCCTGAGCAACAGTGAGACAGGATTCGTCAACGCGGAGGCGGGCAAACCGGCCGCGGTGAGCGCGGCGCTGCGACGGCGGAAGTCCGCCAGCGTGAGGTGTTCCCAAACTCCCCGCCAACTGGAGAGGTCTCCCCATGAAACAAGAGGCTCGGCGCGCCCCCGCACATAGAGATAGACAATCGGGAGCAGGCCGACGAGCAGCCCCAGCACAAGCGCCGCCAGCACGGAGAGCGTGAAGTCGAGCCTGCGCCGGCCCGCCGCGACCAGCCAAAAGAGCGACGGAACCGCCAGCGCGGCCATCGCATGATGGCCGACGGCCAGCGTGGTGAGCAATCCCAACACGAATGCGCGCGCCGCCGTCGGCTGCTCCACCCATCGCAGCGCCGCCCAGGCCAAGAGCAGCAGAAGCAGCGCGTACAGCGTATAAACCTCCGCGATCCACGCCTGCGAGGACAGCGTCGGCGAGAGAGCAAGAAGGGTTCCCGCGGCAAGGGGAGTCCAGGCGACGCGAAGCCCCATGACCTCCAGCGGACGGCGAACCAAATGCGTCGCCAACCCGCAGGCCGCGATCCAGGATACCGCCGACACAAGATTGACCCGAAACGCCACGCTGCCGAACGGAAGGTAAGTGAAAAGGTGCGCAATCATGGTGTACAGCGGATAGCCGCTGGGATGGGGGATTCCCAGCACGTGGGCGGCTGAGATGAACTCGGCGCTGTCGCCCCAGGGCACGCTGGTCATCACGCGCGGCAGCGTCACAAGTGCGGCGATCGCGCCCGCCAACCACGCCTCCCAGCGCACCAACGGCTTCTGAAAACCATCACTCACGTCGATCTCCACCTACCGCCCGTTGTGGGTGGCCCAGGCCTTCCTGCCTGCGTCCCGCTCGTCAGCGGCGGTGTCACCAAAATGACGAGTCCGATTGAGAGCACGATCAAGATTAAGATTGCGATTAACACATAGTTTGGGCCAGCCGCCGCAGCGAGACCTCATACGGCGGAGCCGCAATTCCATGCTCGGTTATGATCCCGGTGATATAACGCGCGGGCGTCACGTCAAAGGCAGGATTGTAGATCGCCACTCCCGGTGGAGCAGTACGGCGGCCCAAGCCGTGCGAAACCTCAAGCGCCTCCCGCTCCTCGATGGGAATCAGCCCGCCGTGCGCCAGCGAAAGGTCCAGCGTGGAGGTGGGTGCTGCCACGTAAAAGGGAATGCCGTGCTCGCGGGCCAGGATCGCCAACCCGTAAGTGCCGATCTTGTTGGCGGCGTCGCCGTTGGCGGCGATGCGATCCGCGCCGGTGATGACCAGCGACACGCCCTTGTCGCGCATCACACTGGCGGCCACGTTGTCGCAGATGACGGTGACCGGCACGCCGGAGCGCGACAGTTCCCAGGCGGTCAGGCGCGAGCCTTGCAGCAGCGGGCGCGTCTCGTCGGCGTAGACGGTGATCTGTTTGCCCTCGGCGACCGCCGCATACACCACCGCCAGCGCGGTTCCCATACCCGCGGTCGCCAGGGCGCCGGCGTTGCAGTGGGTGAGAACCACGTCGCCGCTGGAAAGCAACTTGGCGCCGTGCTGGCCGATGCGACGACAGACTTCCTGATCCTCCGCCTCGATGCTCCGCGCCTCGGCCAGGAGCGCCGCCTTCCAGTCGCCCCGCGGCGCGGATACGGCCCTCATGCGGTTCAAGGCCCAGAAGAGATTGACGGCGGTCGGACGCGAAGTCGCCAGATAGTCGCAGACCTCCTTCACCAGCGCGGCGTCGGGCCGGCGCCGGCCTTCCTCCTGCATGACGCCCAAGACGACCCCATACGCCGCCGCCACGCCGATCGCGGGAGCTCCTCGTACCGCCAGCCGCTTGATTGCATCCCACACCTCCTTGGTGCGGCATTCCAAGACGACTTCTTCTCCGGCAGGCGCGTCTGGTCCAGGAGATGGAGTCGATCGCTGTTCCACCACAGGGTGCGAAATCCGTCGGGCATCAGATCAACCCTTCCGCGGCCAGCGAGAGGAGGAAGTGGCGCGCGCCGGCGACGGCGGTGGAATGATAGCGGAAGCATCGCACGCCGCGTTCGTCGGCGGCCCTCAGGATGCGCGCCACGTTCACGTCCAGGATGGTGTTGCCCAGCGCCACCACGTAATCGGCCTCGGAGACCAGAGTGCGAATCTGCAAGTCGTCCCAGGCATCGACCTCGGGTACGACCATGGGGCGGGCGCCGATCCCCCGCAGCATCGCCTCGTATTCCCGCTTGCGCAAGGGATCGCCGCCCAGAAGCAGGATATGCTCTCCCGAAAGCAGTCTCTCCGCGCGTTCCGGTTCGGCTGCCGGAAGGGGCGGAAGCTCCGCCGTCTGCGCCGGCGCCTCCATGGCCGGCGGAGGCGACGGAGTCTCCAGGGCCTGCACCACTCGGGTCAGCGCGTCCTCCAGTGCGTCCTCGGAATTCTCCCTCACGACCGGCTCCGGCGCCGTCGGCGCCTCGACCGGCTCTTCGCCCACCGCTTCCTCCACGGGCGGGCCGGAAGCGGGAGCAACGGCCAGGAGACCGGCGATCTTCTCCTCCAACTGCGCAATGCGCGTCAGCAGGGCGCGGTTCTCTTCCTTCATCGCCTCCAGTTCGCGTGAGAGGAGCGCCATGACATCGCCCTCGCCCCCCGGCGGCTGGGACGGCGCCCGATCGTCGGTGGCGGACGCAAGCACGGTCTCTCCCAGCGGCGCCAGCTCCAGCCAGTCGTCGGAGGTTGAGACCTTCTCCTCGACCGTCTCGCGCAACCGGGAATATTCGTCCAGGAGGGCCGTCCCCAGCGAGTTCACCTGCGGGCGTCCGTCCAGGAGCAGGGCCAGCACGATGTGCGCGGGCTGGCGGCGCTCCATGAGCTCGCACACCGACAGCTCCTCCGCCAGCTCTTCGGGAGTGGCGGCGGCCAGTTCCTCCATGACGGGGCGCAGTTCATGTTGGAGCGCGAAGAGCACGGCGCCGGCCGTGGGATCGGAACCGCCCAGCGCCTGGGCGACCAGGACCTCGGCGGCGGGATGCGGCCCGGCGCCGCGCAAGAGCTCCGGATGGTCGCGCACGGCGGTTTCGGCCACCGAGAGACCGGCCTTCGGCAACACGCGCGCCAGGAGCGGAGCCACCTCCAGGGGGTCCACGTGAGTCGCAATGTAAGGGCGACCGACCATGGATCAGCTCCCGCCGGCGGAGCTGGGCCGCCGCTTGGCGCCGCTCCACAGCCCTGCTCCCGCCCATACCAGAATCAATCCCACCGACACGTAAGTCAGCATCTTGAAATAGCCGATGGGGCCGACCTCGTCGTACATGCGGGCGAAAGCGAGCAGCGCCAAGCCCGCGGCGATGTCGCCGAAGAGAAGCGCGCGAAACAGCCTCAGCTTGCCCGCGCCGCGGCTGTTCCACAGCGCGATCCCGAAAAGACTGGCCAGGCCCGCCGCCATCTTCAGCGCCAGGAGGCCCGCGTAACGATCAAACGGCGCCGTCCCCAACTGTTGCGCGAGTATCGTCCGCGTCTCCTCCGGCGCGTAAATGGCACCCCACAAGACCACGACCATGAAAAGCGTGCAGAAAAGCGAGAACAGACTGAGGAGAAAGGCGATGCCGGCCAACAGCTGCCGCGAGCCCGCGCCGGGATCGTCTTGTTCCGCAGTCTTCATGCTCACGCTCTGCGCTCTCTTCCGAAGTTCAGGCTTCAGCTTGTCTGTAAGCAAACTAAAGTTTGTACTCCGAAGTTCAGGCTTCAGCTTGTCTGTAAGCAAACTAAAGTTTGTACTCCGGAGTTCAGGCTTCAGCCTGTCTACCCCACACCACGGCCAATATGCAGCCTTGACCTTGCGGCAGACCGTCCGTATCATGAAAGAAAGTAGACGATGTTTCAAGCACGGCTTAATACTTCGCTGGGTTCCTTACGGTGCACTTTCGAGGGTGACCGCCTGGTGGGACTGCATTTTGAACGCCGCCGTCGCGCAGCGACGGGCGCGCCGGCATCGCCGGCGCTGCGCCACGCGCTGAACGAGATTCGGGCCTATCTGGAAGGCAAGCGGCGCGAGATCGCCGTGCCTTGCGAGCCGCGCGGCGGCACGCCCTTTCAGCGCCGGGTATGGGCGGCGACGCGCGCCATTCCCTACGGAGAGGTGCGAGGCTACGGCTGGATCGCGGCCCATATCGGCGCGCCCGGCGCCGCCCGCGCCGTGGGCCAGGCCCTGGCCCGGAACCCCCTGCCCCTCCTCATCCCCTGCCACCGCGTCGTCGCCGCCGGCGGCAAACTGGGAGGATTCACCGGCGGCCTGCCGCTCAAGCGCAAACTCCTGCAACTGGAGGGCGCCCTCGACCGCCGCGGCGCCCTCCACCGCGACACTTCCGGCCGGGAGGACTGAAACATGGCCCCGTTACGCGAACGAGGGGAACGGCGCAAGCCTACCCAGCTGCGCCCTCTGCCGCGCGACATCGTCGTCTACATCCCCAACTTCCGCATCGAGGGCAAGATCGAGTTCCTGGAGCAGTCCCGCTTCTCCGATTTCCTGAACGGCGAGCAGAACGATTTCGTGCTGGTGCGCGAAGCCTCGATCTACGCCGCGGACACCGGCCGCCTTCAGGAGACGCTGCCGGAATTGCAGGTCAACAAAGAGGTCATTGTCATGGCCTTCCTGGTTCCATAGGAGATCGAGGTCATGCGCATTCCCAAACGCAAGGTCAGAACCGCGCTGCATATCGACCAGTGGATCGTGGAAGGTTACCTGCATCTCCTGCCGGGTGAGGAGTTCGCGTCGTTTTCGGCGGGCAAACGGCACCGCTTCATTCCCGTCACTTCGGCGCGCATCTACGCCGCCGCCGACCGCCGGCTGATCGCAACCACGGACCTCCTGGAAGTCAACGGGCATCGCGTGATGATGTTCTATCCGCTGGCCAGGGACAAAGGGTAGCGATAGCGATGCGACCTATGAGACCTATGGGACGTATGGGAAAATCCATACCCGTCTCATAGGTCCCGTAGGTCCTATCCGCCGCGCTCCAGGGCCGCCGCGATCAGCCGTGCCAGCTGCGGCGCCTGCCGGAAGGAAGCCTGCTGCACGTCGGCGTGGTCGTGCGCCTTCTCACTCAATCCCGTGGCCGCGTTGGTTACGACCGCCAACCCGACGACTGAGATTCCCAAGCTTCGTGCGGCTGTCGCCTCGGGAACCATCGACATGCCGACCACGTCCGCACCCCATTGCGAGAGCACGGCGATCTCCGCGGCGGTTTCGTATTGCGGTCCACGGCAGAAGGCGTAAACGCCGGTGCAGTGCGCCAGTCCCAGCGAGTCGGCGACGAGCCTCCACTGCGCCGTGAGCGCGGGGTCGAACACCGGATGCCGGACGCCGCCGTCCAGCATCGAGGCTGTCTCGGCGTCGGGCGTTGCAACCAGCTAGTCGGACAGGAAGACGAAGGGATGCGCGAGCGCGGCGGGACTGACGGCGCCGACCGCGCTGACGACGAGGAGGCGCGCGACGCCCCAGGCGGCGGCCAGCCGCACCGACGCAAGCACGGGCGCGACTCCCAATCCCTCGTAAAGATGCGTGCGTCCGGCGAAAGTGAGCACGGGCACGCCCCCGTAACAACGCATCTCAACGCGCCCGGGATGCCCCGCAACCCGCGTGCGGGCAAAGCCCGGCAGTTGCGAGGCCGGCAGTCCCCGCTCGACCACGCAGCCCGCGCCGTGGCCGGACAGTCCCGTGCCCAGGATCATCCCCCAACAGCAGGGCGTGAACACCGCCGCGCGTAGTCGCTGACAGGCCGCCTCCTTCCATTCTACCGCCCAGACACCCCTGCCTGATACTTTGGGGATGAATCATGCAGAAATCAACCTTCCGGCTGACCCGCTTTCCACGGGGAAAGAGAAACGAGGCCGCTGAAATCGCGCGCATCATCGCGCGCCTCAATGTGGGCGGCCCGGCCATCCACGTGATTCTTCTCCGCCGGCATGGACCCGGCGCGCTTTCGCACGCTGCTCGTCTCCGGCCGTGAGGAGGAGCACGAGGGCAACATGTTGCACCTGGCTGAGGAGAAGGCGTACATCCGCTGTTCGTGGACGCCCTGTCGCGCAACATCCGCTTCGGCGCCGACCTGTGGAGTTTCATCCAGCTCTATCGCCTGTTGCGGCGGGAACGGCCCGACATCGTGCACACCCACACCGCCAAGGCGGGGTTGGTGGGGCGCCTGGCGGCGTTCCTGGCGCGCGTCCCCATTCGCGTCCACACCTACCACGGCCACGTGCTGCGCGGCTATTTCGGCCCCGTCAAGACGGCGCTTTTTTGTTGGATCGAAAAGGCCCTCGCCAAGACAACCGATCGCCTCATCATGGTCTCCGCGCATGGGCGGGAGGAACTTCTAGCGATGGGCATCGGCGCGCCCGAGCGATTCCTGCACATCCCGCTGGGACTCGAGCTGTCGCGCCTGGCGGACCTGTCGGCCTTGCGGGGACGCTTTCGCGCGGCGCTGGGCGTGCCGACGGACGCGCTGCTGGTGGGCGACATCGCCCGCCTCGTGCCTATCAAGGGTCTCTCCGATTTCATCCGCGCCGCGCGCCTTGTGCACGAAAAGTGCCCGCGGCCCGTGCATTTCGCCATCGTCGGCGTGGGCGAACTGGAGCGTCGGCTGCGGGACCTGGCCGCCCGCGAGGGACTCTCCGGGCGCCTGCACTTCGCGGGATTCTGGCCCGACGTGGCCCCCGTCTACGCCGATATCGACCTGTGCGTGCTCTCTTCCTACAACGAGGGGCTGCCCGTAGCCGTCATCGAATCGATGGCAGCCGGCCTGCCGGTCGTCGCCACGCGCGTGGGCGGCCTGCCGGAACTGGTGGACGAGGGAGTGACCGGATATCTCTGCCAACCCGGCGACGTGGCGCAGTTGGCCGATCGCATGTTGGCGGTGCTGTCCGATCCGGCGCGGGCGCGGCGCATGGGCGCGGCGGGGCGCGCGCGCGTCGTTCCCCACCTGTGCGCGGAGCGGCTGGTCGCGGACATGGAGAACCTGTACACGCAACTGGCGCGCGAGAAGGGCCTGTGGCCGGGTGGAGCACGATGAAACACTGGATTCGCGACCGCGCGCGCCGTGGCCGAGTTGGCGCGCGTCACCCGGCCCGGCGGCCGCCTGCTCGTCTCCCTCCCCCACATCTCGCACATGCACAACGAGCCGCACGACTATCAGCGCCTGACGGTTCATGGCCTGTCGCTGCTCCTCTCCGAGCTGGGTTGGGAAGTGGAAGGCGCCGCGACCAGCGGCGGCCTCTGGACCATGCTGGGCTTTGCGCCCAGTACGCTGATCGGGCTGGGTCTCGGCTCGCGTCTGGCGCGCGGCCCCGTGCGAGCGATGCTGGCGGCCCTGTACGCGCTGCTCTTCGCGCTCGACCGCCAAGCCGGACTGGCCTCGCTCTATCCGCAAAACGTCCTCGCCCGCGCCCGCCGCCGCTGAACAGGAAGATGGGACCTGTGGGACAGAGTGCCCGCGCCGTGTCCGCGTCCCATGTGTCCCATAGGTCCCATAGGTCTCATTCCCCCCGAAACCCTTTGACCCGCGCCCGCAAAACCGCTAGCATCAGCCCGACATGAGCACGCCGCTGGAGAAGCGCAACTATCTCGACCCGTTGGTGTTGTCGCGCATCGGGCACCTGGAGGTGATCGCCCGCCGCGTGGTGGAAGGCTTCGTCTCCGGCCTGCATTCCAGCCCCTTTCAGGGTTACAACATCGAGTTCGCCGAGCATCGCCCCTACAGCCCGGGCGACGAACTCAAGCACATCGACTGGAAGGTCTATGCGCGTTCCGACGACTTCTTCATCAAGCGGTTTGAAGAGGATACCAACCTGCGCGCGCATCTGCTCTTGGATTGCAGCGCCAGCATGGCCTACGGCGACGGGGTTTCCAAGCTGGAGTACGGCAAGTACCTGGTGGCCTCGCTGGCGTACCTGATGCTGAAACAGCACGACAGCGTGGGACTCATCCTGTTCGACGAGGAAGTGCGGACGCACATCCCGCCGCGCGCGGCGGCTTCGCACCTGCAGGCCATTACCGAGACCCTGGCGCGCACTGAGGGGCGGGGCAAGACCCGCCTCTCGCACAACCTCACCGCCCTCGCCGAGCGCATCAAGCGGCGCGGCCTGGTCATGGTCGTCTCCGATCTTCTCGACCAGCCCGACGCCGTCCTCAAGAGCCTCACCCATCTCAATCGCCAGCATCACGAGGTGATCGTCTTCCACGTGTTGCATCCGGACGAGGTGCGACTGCCCTTCACCGGGCGGGTGCGTTTCGTGGACCTGGAGTATGCGCGCGAAGTCCTCACCCATCCCAGCCGCCTGGCGCGCGAGTATCAGCGGCGCATGAAGCAGTTTCTGGACACGTACCGCGAGGGTTGCCTGTCCGCGCACGCGGATTACGTGCTCCTGTCGACCGCCGATCCCCTCGACCAGGCGTTGGCCGGTTATCTCTCGCACCGCATGGGGACCCGCCGGCATGCGCGGCTGTAGGGCGCTGGTACTCGGTCTCCTGCTTTGGGCGCCGGCCTGGCCCGCCCGCGCCGACGTGGTGCATTTAAGCCGCTCCCAGTCCATCCGCGGCGTGATCGTGCGCGAAAGTACCGGCGAGATCGTCCTGCGCCAGTACATGAGCGAAATGACGCTGAAGAGGGACAAGATTCTGGGCGTGGAGAAAGAGAACAACGGTCCCATCTGGTATCGCTACGCCGAGGACGCGCTGCGGCAGAACCGCTGGACCCTGTGCGAGGAGTACGCGCGCGAGGCGCTGGAGGCCGGGTACGATCAAAATCGCGTGCGCTCGCTCCTGGTCAAGATGAAGTCGCAGCGCGACTTGGCCATGGAGTCCATTCTCGACCGCGAGCTGGGGCGGGCCGCCCAACTCTTGCGCGAGGGCAAGCGCGACTCCGCCCTGGCCGTGCTCAACCGTTTCGAGCAAGGCCACGGCACCCATCCGCGCCTGCGCGCGCTGCGCGGCGAAGTCCTCTGCCACCTGGCGGTCGAGGAGATGAACCACCTGGAGTACAGCCGGGCCTACGCCCTCCTGGAGCAGGCGCGCGAGGACGAGGCCCCCGCCGGCACCCTCCACCAGGTTCTGGGGATGCTGCAGGCCAAGGAAGGCCGTACCAGCCTGGCCCGCCACGAGTTCGCCCTGGCCCGCCAGTACCGCGAGAAGCGCCGTCCCGATCCCCTCCTGCCGCCTCTGCCGGAACTGCCGCCCGAGGTCGTCGTCCGTCCCAAAACCGCCCGCCCCGCCGCCGTTGTGATGACCGACGAACAGAGGCAGGCGCTCGTCGCCCTGATCGAGCGTTACGCCCGCCAGCGCCGCCTGGACCCCGCGCTGGTGGAAGCGGTCATTCGCACCGAGTCCAACTATCGCGCCGACGCCGTGTCTCCCGTGGGCGCGGAAGGTCTCATGCAGTTGATGCCGGGAACCGCCCGCGACCTGCGGGTCAAGAATTCGTTTGATCCCGAGGAAAACATCGCCGGCGGCACGCTCTACCTGCGCCAGATGCTGGACCAGTTCAACGACAACCACGAGCTGGCTCTGGCGGCTTACAACGCCGGACCGGGCGCGGTCAAGTTCTACAAGGGAGTTCCACCCTACAAGGAGACGCAGGCCTATGTTAAAAAGGTGTTGCGCGAGATGGACAAGATCAAGTCGGAGAAGGTGACCCAGCTATGACGGTGTTGAGGGCGATTACGCTGGCCGTCGCTGCGGCGATCGTGTTGGGCGTGTTCTGCCTGATTCCGGCCATGTTGCCGGATCCCAAGTCGTTGCGCCGCCACGAGACGACCGGCGCGCCGGTGGTCGCCGATGCAACGGCGGCGGGCGCCTCCGCGGCGCCCCAGCCGCGCCCCACGCCCCTGCCACGGCCCACACCAGTCGTGTTCTCCGCCACTCCGGATTCCGCTCCGGGCGGCTACGCCACGCTGGCCGTCTACGACGCCACCACCCCCATCACCTCCGCCGACCTGGTGGAGGACCCGTCGCTCCTGGACATTCTGGAGGATCGCGCCCTGACGCGCGAGGACGCGCGCGAGGCCATGCGGCGGCTGGTTTACTTTCGCAAGTTTCGCGCCCAGGCTTATGAGGAGTACTCCAAGCCCACCTTCCGCGCCCAGGTCAAGGCGGACCGCGCCCGCCTGGAGCGCATCGCCAACCTGATTCTGGAGCGCGAGATCGATCCCGCCGTGCCCGAAATCGCCGAGGCCTCCATCGAGGAGCACTTCGCGGCGCACGCCGGCGAGTTCGTGCGTCCCGCGGCCTTTCGCTTCCAGCACATGATCCGGCTTTCCGGCAACGCCCCGCTGGAAGCGGAAGCCAAGATGCGCGAGGCCCACGCGCGGCTCTCCGAGGGCGTCCCCTTCCAGCGCATCGCCGAGGAATACGGTCAACCCACCGACAATCCCGGCGAGATCGCCGAGGAAAGCGTCCGCGTCCTCTCCCAAGCCGCCCCGCGACTGGTGCGCGAACTGGAGAGTCTGTCGCCCGGCCAGCTCAGCCAGCCCTTTCAGACCGAGTCGGGATGGGCCGTCGTCAAGCTGATCGAGAAGATTCCCCAGCGACCGCTCACGCTGGAGGAATCGCGCAGCCGCATCGTGGCCGAGCTGCGCGCCCCTTATCGGCAGGCCCTGCTGGACCAACTGCTGCAAGAACTGGAAAAGAAATACGCCGTCAAGCGCTACTTCGACCGCGTCTCCGAGGACATGCGCATGGGCTACAACATGGTCCTCTTCACCATCGACGGGCGCGACTACGACTGGCGCAGCGTGCAGCAGCTCTACCTCTTCAGCGACACCGACACCACCTTGCGCATGTCCCGCCGCACCAGCGCGCTTCCACTCATCGAGCAGCAGGTCGTCTGGCGCATGCTGGAGCAGTACGCGCGCGAGAACGGCTATATGCAGGACCCCTCCGTCCAGGCCGTGTATCAGAACACCATCGACAGCACGCTCATCGACAGCTCGGCGGAAATGAAGAAGACCCGCCGCATGTTGGCGGACTACAAGCCCAGCGAAGAAGAGCTGCGCCAGTATTACGTGCTGCACAAGCGCGACAAGTACATGAAGCCCCCGACGCTGGAGCTGCAATTCCTCTATATCCCCTACGAGATCACCGCCGACAAGGGCGAGAAAGCGGAGGAGGCGCGCAAGCGGTCGGCGCGCGAGCGCATGGCGGAGGTCGAGTCGCGGCTGGCCAAGGGCGACAGCTTCAGCGCGCTGGTCGCCCAGTATTCACAGCATCCCTCCAAGGCCAACAACGGCCTCCTCTCCATCTCCGACGCGCTGGTCATGTTCGACCGCGTCAAGATCGAGCAGTACCTGGACCGCCCGCACGTGAATTACCCGCCGTTCGAGTGGAACGAGGGACTGGCCAAGGTGCACATTCTCTCCGCCTCGCGCGGAGAGCCTTTCTCCTTTGAGGAAGTCCGCAGCCAGATTGAGAAACTGGACCTCTACGAGGAGACGGAGGCGCGCGTGCGCCGCGACATCCGCGACCAGATCATCCGGGACGCCGGTCTCGTCTGGAACGACGCGGCCATCGCCGCCTTCGTGCGCGACATGAACCGCCGGCATCGCAGCCAGGCGGATTGATCCTCAGCCCACCGCCTCCAGTACGCTCACCCCCGCCGCAGTGGGAACCACGCGCGCCAGCCGCAGCCCCGCCCCTTCCAGGAGCCGCCGGTACTGCTCCTCCGTGCGTTCCCGGCCGCCTACCACGAGCATCATGAGATCCAGCCACTTGCCGAACGACGGCGCGTTGCCCGACGCAATGACATGCTCGACCAACAGCACGCGGCCCTCCGGCCCCATCGCCCGCCGGCAATTGGAGAGAATCGCCTCCGCCTTCGCATCGTCCCAGTCATGAATGACGTGGCGCATCAGATAGGCATCGCAACCCGGCGGGACCGAGGCGAAGAAGTCCCCCTCGACGATCCGGCAGCGGTCCGTCAGGCCCAGACGCGCCAGCAGCTCGCGCGCTCCTTCCGCAACCCCGGGCAGTTCAAACAACACGCCCGTCATCCCGGGATGTCGCTGGAGTATGCCCGCCAAAGTCAGGCCGTTGCCTCCGCCGACATCCGCGACGCTCTCAAAGCGAGAGAAATCATAGGCGTCCAGCATGGGTTCGGTCTCGCCGCCGTGCACACCGGTCATGGCGGCGTCGAAAATCCGACCGCGTTCGGGATGCTCGGTGAAATACCGGAAACACTCCATGCCGAAGGTCTTTTGGAAGGCCTCGCCACCCGTTTCCACGCAGAAGTGGAGGTTCCCCCAGGCCTGGTAGATTTCCGCGCCCATGACGACGGCGAACGCCCGCTGCGACCCTTCCACATCGCTGCTCAGTCCTTCGGCCAGCGGCGTAAGGGCAAAGCGGGATTCTCCAACCTCGTGAAACACGCCCACGCTTGCCAACGCCCGCAGCAGCCGATACAGCGCGCCCGCATGGGCGTGCGTCTGCGCCGCCAACTCCTCCACGCACCGGGGTCCACCGTTCAGAAGATCGGCGATTCCCAGTTCCGCCGCAACGTAGATCGCCTGGGAAATCCAGAAACCGCCGATCATCTGGCGTAGGGCCGCGCCGCTGGAAGCGTTGTCAAACCCGCCCTCCCGTTCGGTTGCCGGCGCCTGGAGGGCAACCGCGTCCAGCGCGCTCCCTTCCGGCCAACCTCCCTGGCTCGATTCGATACTCCTGTGCATGGAATGCATTAGCCGGCCCCCTCCCGTTCCTAATCGTTCTGCTCTACCTTCCCAGCCGACGAGCCAGCCCCCAAACCTAGAGACGCCCCGCAGCGAAGCACAGCGCGCAATCACGCGCCGGGTGCACGAACGCCCAACCGATTCCGGCGACGGACCCCAAAAATTACGGCCGGTGGGAAAACGTTGACCTTATACATGCGCCCATTGCGCCATGTCAAGAAAAGTCTTGCGCTCGGGCGTCCCCGTGGTGACCCCACCGTCCTCCGGCGGTTCTCCCCTGGGCGGCAGACGGCAGCTTGTGAATCGGTGGCCCGATTGATACAATAATAAGGACTCAACTTCGCCATATTCGCTTGGGAGAGCGGCTCGTGGGACGACTGGTCATTCTCACTGGACCTTCGTGCGTGGGAAAAGGCCCGCTGAAGGCGGCGCTGTGGCGCTTCTATCCCCATCGGGTGGCAACGCTGCAACCGCTGGTCCTTTACAACAGCCGCGCGCCTCGTCCCGGGGAACAGAACGGCGTCGATTACCATTTCCGGCCCCGGCAGGAAATCGAGGAGCTGGAGGAGCGCGCCCATTGCCGCGTCATCGACGCCCGCGGGGATCTACAGGCGGTCGATCTGTCGCAACTGGCGCGTATGCTCTCGGCGGGGGACGTTTTCTACGAGGGCAATCCACTGGTCGCGCGCGAACTGTTGAGCTCCGAGCCGGCCCGCGCCGCAACCACCATTTCCATCTTCGTTTCACCTTTGAGCCGCGAGGAGATTGTGTATCTCAAGGACCCGGCCCTGCGCGTCAACCTGCCCGAGCTGGTCACGGACGTGATGCGCCGCAAACTCTTGCGTCGCACGGTCCGCCAGAAGGGCCTCCTGTCGCAGAAGGACCTGGAAGTCATCGAACGCCGCGCCGGCAGCGCCTACCGCGAGTTACGCATGGCCTGCCAGTTCCAGCACGTCCTGCCCAATCATGATGGCGAGGACAGCGAAAACTGGGACGCCTTCTACTATCCCATCGGCGACGCCCGCAAAGTCCTTTGCGCCGTCGCCGCCCTCTTGGCGGGCGAGCCGACCGACGCCGTGGAACATTGGACGCCCGACCTCCTGCCGTGAACCGGCAGGACAGCCGCTGCTCCTAGTGGTCTGATCCTGCGAGCGGGTTCCGCCCACCCCCGTGTCCGGCGGAGCGCCGAGGGCGATGGTCGCCCCGGCGTCGGGCGCAACCCACCCTACGGGTTCAGGACCGCGTTCAAGTCCTGCGGGCGGTTGGTAGTGATGCCGTCCACGCCCATGCGCAGGAGTCGCTGCATGTCCGCCGGCCGGTCCACGGTCCAGGCCAACATGAGCATCCCCGCCTCGTGCACGGCCTTGACCAGCTCGGGAGTAATCGCCTCGAAATGCGCATTGAGGGCCTTGCACTTGATGAGCGTGGCGGAACGCACGACTCCCGCCAGGCCCATTTCCTCGAAGTTCTTCCGGTCGACCAGCCAGGCCAGTCGAAACTGAGGATAGCGGTCGGCGAAGACCTCCAGAACACGATACTGAAAAGAGATGATCCAGGCGTCTTGAACGGCCTGGTGCCGGGAGAGGCAGTCGGCGACCGCCTCCTCCAGTCCGCCGACTTTCAGTTCGACCACAGGGAAGGCGTGGAGGCGGAGGATTTCGGCGATCATCTCGTCCAAGAGGGGGAGCTTCTCGCCGGCGAAGCGGCCGTCCCGCTTCCAGGCGCCCCAGCTGCCGGCGTCCAGCGCGCGCAATTCCTCCAATGAAGCGGAGGAGACCAGGCGGTCGCCGCCGTTGGTGGTGCGCTTGAGGTTGTCGTCATGGATGACAATGGGCAGGCCGTCGGCGGTGCGGCGCACGTCGAACTCGATGCCGTCCACGCCCGCCGCGGCGGCCGCGCGCACCGCCGCCAGCGTGTTCTCAGGCGCCAGCGAGGCCGCGCCGCGATGGCCGATGCGAAGACACTTGAGGGCCGACATGGGGGTCGCTGATTCAACCGCGCCGGCCGCCCCGCACAGCCACGCCAGGGCGACCCACGCCGACAGCAACACGGAAGCGGCAGGCTTCATATCGTTCCTCCGTTGTGCACAGGGTTCGCGTGGGAATCACGCCACCATCTCCGGATCAGCCGCCTCGACGCGATTGCGGCCTCGGTCCTTGGCCAGGTAGAGCGCGTGGTCGGCCCGGTTGACCAGGCTGGAGCTGCTTTCGTACTTGACGCCGGAGCCTACGTCCAGCTGGGCCACGCCGATGCTCACCGTCAAGCGCCCCGCCTCCAGCCGCTCCTCGCACGAGAACGGCGCCTCCTCGATGCACTCGCGCAGGCGCTCCGCCACGATGCGCGCGCTGGCCAAGTCCGTCTCGGTCAGGATCATCACGAACTCCTCGCCCCCGAAGCGCGCGATGATGTCGCTCTCGCGTGAAATTTCCTCGCAGTAGCGCCCCAGCTGCCGCAGCGCCTCGTCCCCCGCCAGGTGCCCGCACTTGTCGTTGTATTCCTTGAAGTGGTCCACGTCGATCATCAGCACCGACAGGGGACGCGTGTAACGGCGGGCGCGCCCGATCTCCTCCTCCAGCCGTTCCATCAGGTAGTAGTGGTTGAAAAGCCCCGTCTTGCTGTCGGTGATCGACAACATGCGGGTGCGCCGCTCCTCCAGCGCGCGATGAATCTTCAGCCGCAGCTCCTCCAGGATCAGCGGCTTGGTCACGTAGTCCACCGCGCCCAGCTGCATGAACTTAACCGCATCGTCGATGCTGCCGTAGCCGGTCATCATCATGATCTGGATATCGGGCGAGCGCTCGCGCACCGCCCGCAGCACCTTCTCCCCGTCCATGCCCGGCATGCGCACGTCCAGGATGGCGAAGTCGATGCTGGCGTGGTCCAGGAGCGAGAGCGCCTCCTGCCCGCTGTGGGCGACCAGCACGTGATAACCCCAGCGCGCCAGCGCCTCGCGCAGAAACTCGCCCACCGCCGGGTCGTCGTCCACGACCAGCACGGCCGGGCGGGCGTCGCTGATCGAATGATGGGTGTCCGATTTCATCCGGATTGCGCCGCGTCCCCAAAAGGCAAGCGGACCTCAAAATTTGAACTAACTTAATGGCCCGCCGCGGCCTTGTCTAGAGGCATCGTGAGGGCGGAATGGGACCTACAGACCGGTACGACCTATCGGACGATGCCACCGCCGCTCCGCCCGTCCTATAGGTCCCATGCGTCCTATACGTCCCATTCTCTCAGCGCCTTGACTTGCCGGCGTTCTCGGCTAATCTTGATTCGCCGCACCCACGGCGACGAGAGGAGAATCCCATGCATCTGGAATCGTATAAGAAGGTGCTCGTTTTCTGCGCCCACACGGACGACGAAATCATCGGGCCGGGGGGGACCCTGGCCCGCCTGTCGGAGACGGCGGAGATCACGGTAGTTACGGCCACCGCCGGGGAAACCGGCTACAGCCGCGTACAGGAGCGCGACAAGATCATACAGATGCGCGAGCGCGAGAACGCCGCCGCAGCACAGATTCTCGGCTACCATCGCCGCGAAACCTTCGGCTACCCCGCTCAACAAGTTCCCACGGACCGCGACGCCCTGCACGACTTCATCCGCATCATCCGCGACGTGCGGCCCGATGTCATCTTTACCCACTGGAACGAGGACAAGCACCGCGACCATCGCGCCGTCTCGCTACTCTCCGACGAGGCGCGCTGGAAGGCCGCCGAGCACATCCTGCCGCTGCTGGGCGACTTCTACTACACGCCCGAGCTCTACTATTACGAAGTTCAGGACCTCTTTTCCCATCCCACGGCGGTGGTGGACATCTCCGGCACGCTGGAGAAGAAGCTGGCGGCCATGCGCACGCAGGAGAGCCAGTTGCCGGTCATGCCGCGCGTGCTGCAGTTCATCGAGGGGGTGGCGCGGGCGCGCGGTTACATGGCGGGCACGGATGCGCCGAGGCCTTCATGGAAGCCGTCCGCCTTCCTGCCGCAACGCGTGCCGTAGACCATGCTGCAGATTGCCAAGGCGTCCCTCCGCTTCGGCGATCGCGCCATCCTGGACGAGGTGACGTGGTCCATCCATCCGGGGCGGCGCTACGGACTGGTGGGTCCCAATGGGGTTGGCAAGTCCACGCTCCTGCGCATCCTGGCGGGCGAGATCGCCGCCGACTCGGGCCAGCGCATCCTGTCCTCCGACTTGCACGTGGGGTATCTTCCCCAGGAACTCTTGGGCCTGTCCGGCCGCAGCGTGCTGGCCGAGGCCATGACGGTCTTTGCCGACGTGTTCGCGCTGGGCGAAGAAGTGCATCATCTGGAGCGCGCGCTGGCTGAACCGGGACTCCCGCCCGCCGAGCATGAGGCCCTCCTCGCACGCTACAGCCAGGCACGCGACAGATTCGAGCACGCCTCCGGTTATGCGCTGGAGCATCGCGCCCGCGCCGTGCTCTTCGGCCTCGGTTTCTCCGAACGCGACCTGGCCCGCGACGCCGGCGAGTTCTCCGGCGGCTGGCAGTCCCGTCTCGGCCTCGCCCGCCTCCTCCTCTCCCAGCCCGATGTCCTGCTCCTGGACGAACCTACCAACCATCTGGATCTCTCCGCCATCGAATGGCTGGAAAACTACCTGCTCGACTATTCCGGCGCCATTGTGCTCGTCTCCCACGACCGCTGGTTCCTGGATCGCCTCGCGCACGAGATCGTCTATCTCTGGAACGGCGCAATCAGGAGCTACAAAGGCGACTTCACCCACTTCCAGGCCGCGCGCGAGAAAGAGGAGGAGATGCTGGAGAAGCAGCACGCCGAGCGGGCCAAGCTGGTGGAAAAGACGCAGAAGTTCATTGAGCGTTTTCGCTACAAGGCCACCAAAGCGCGCCAGGTGCAAAGCCGCATCCGGCACTTGCAGAAGTTGGAGAAGATCGAAGTCTCCCCCCCGCCGCCGGTCGTGCACTTTCGCTTTCCCGAGCCGCCGCCGTGCGCCAAGGTCGCCGTCTCGCTCGCGCAGGTTTCCCACGATTACGGCCTGGGTCCGGTGTTCGCGCCCTTCAGCGCCGACCTCGTTTCAGGCTCGAAGGTGGGCCTGGTCGGCCCCAACGGCTCGGGCAAGACCACCTTGCTCAAGATCATGGCCGGCCAATTGCGCCCCACCCATGGCATCGTCCGCGACGGCAGCCGCGTGGTCAAGGCCACCTTCGACCAGGACCAGGCGGCCCGCCTCTCCGGCGACCACACCATCCTGGCCGAACTGGAGTCGATCGCGCGCGGCGACATGCTCCCACGCCTGCGCGACCTCTTGGGTGTCTTTCTCTTTTCCGGCGACGAGGTGGAAAAGCCCTTATCGGTGCTGTCGGGAGGCGAGAAAAGTCGCGTCAGCCTGGCCAAGATACTCTGCGCCGGCGCCAACTGCCTCTTTCTAGACGAGCCGACCAACCATCTCGACCTGTCCACGCGCCAGTCTCTGGAAGAGGCCATGCACCACTTTCCCGGCACGCTGGTAGTCGTCAGCCACGACCGCTACTTCATGGACCGGGTCGTCGAGGAAATCTGGGAAGTGCGCGACGGGCTGGTACGCCGGATTCGCGGCAACTACAGCCATTATCTCCATATGCGGCAAGTCGAGGCGCAGGCTCCGCAGGCGGCGCCACAGGCTCCGGTAGACAAGAAGGAGAGTCGCCGCGACCGGCGTCGCGCCGAGGCCGCCGTGCGACAGAAGTACTCCGCGGAACGCGCTCGCATTCAGAAGGAGGCCGAAGCGATAGAAGAGGAGATCGCCGCGCTGGAGGCCGAGCGCGCCGAACTGGATGCGCAACTGGGCGATCCGGCGGTGTACAACGACGGAGATCGCTCGCGCCAACTGGTGGGACGCCGGCGCGAGATCGAGGCTCGCCTGCCCGCCGCTTACCAGACCTGGGAGGTCGCCCACGGCCGGCTGGCACAACTGGAGGCGGCCATGACCGACGAACTCAACAACCTCGTGGCATCCATTGAAAAGTAGACACGAACGCCTGGGGAATACGGCCCGGAGTCCAGACTTCAGTCAAACCCGGAGCAGGTCGGAATTGCCGTTTAATTGTAAGCGTCCGGTGAAGTACTTCCTGGGGAAGGCACGGGGCTGGAGCGGTCGTGGCGCCAGCCGTCATGGAAGCCTGTCAGGTTGAAGATTCGGAATCGTTGAAGGAAAAGGGAGGCAAAAGAAGTCCTGGCGTCGCGGTCAGCCGTCGATGGTCACCCGTCGA
The DNA here is from genome assembly GCA_015075175.1 of bacterium. Taxonomy (GTDB): domain Bacteria; phylum Hinthialibacterota; class Hinthialibacteria; order H5-UNCL2; family H5-UNCL2; genus H5-UNCL2. The sequence continues at coordinate 356,572 of JABTUV010000001.1, read as the reverse complement.
TGGGTTGGGCCGGGTGCGCCGCGACGGGAGCCCGTGGCGGCGCAGGCTCCCAGCGGCCCGGCAAGAGCTCTTCAATGCGGCTTTGCAAGTGCGAAGGTATGCGGCCCAGCACGTCGCGCAGGTAGGCGAAGGGTTCCACTCCATGTTGCTGGCAACTGGCGATCATGGTGTAGAGGATCGCCGCCCGCCGCCCACCTTCATCACTGCCCGCAAACAACCAATTTTTCCGTCCAAGCGCCACCCGCCGCAAGGCGCGTTCCGCCGCGTTGTTGTCGATCTCCAGGTCCCCGTCCTCCAGGTAGCGCCCGAGCGCCCGCCATTGACCCAGCGCGTAGCCGATGGCCTCGCCCATCGGACTCCGCGGCAGCACCACTTGCGCCTGCTCTTTCAGCCAGGCATGCAAGTCGGAGAGGATCGGCCCGCTCTCCTGTCGGCGTAACGCGCAGAGATCCGCAGGGGACAGCCCATCTTCACGTCCCCGCTTTTCCACTTGGTAGAGGCGGCCGATATACGCCAGCGCCACCAGCGCCCGCTCCCGGTCGCTGTCCTGCGCCTCATAGAACTTCCGGCGCGCATGCGCCCAGCACCCCACCTCAACGATCTCCCCGCTCCGGTACAACTCGTCGTAACCCGTATACGCATCCGCCTGCAGGTAGCCCCGGTAGCCATGCAAAAACTTCATCGGCCCGTCCCGTTTTCGGTTGGGCGTGAAGTCAAACACCGTATGCTCATGCTCCCCGTCCCCCACGTACACCCACAGCCGCCCCTGGCGCGTCTTGCTGGTTCCCGGCTCTTGCACGGGGACGGGTGAGTCGTCCGTGTTGATCTTCCTGCCTTGCAGCACTTCTCGTCGCATCACGTCATACAGCGGCCGGAGCAACTGCGCGCCGGCCCTTACCCAGTCGCTCATGGTCCCTCGCGACAACTCGATGCCATACCGTTGCATGATCGCCTCCTGGCGGTGCAACGGCAGATGGTCGCAATACTTGCTGACCAACACGTGCGCCAGGAGACCCGGACCGGGCAGACCCTTCTCAATCGGCTGCGCCGGCATGGCACTGACCACCACGTTGCCCTGGCAGCGCCTGCAGGCATACTTGACCCGCACGTGCTCGCGCACGATGAAGGAGGCGGGGACGTACTCCAACTGCCGCGTCACTTCTTCGCCCATGCGCTCCAGCGGCGCGCCGCACTCCTGGCACTTGCATGCCTCTTCGGGCAGCGCATACTCCACCCGCTCGCGCGGCAGGCTTTCGGGCAGCGGATTACGACCGTGCCCGTTGCCGGAAGACTTCGCCGGTTTGTCCTGTTTGATGGCTTCCGCTTCCGTCGCGGCCTCTGCCTGCGGATTGGTTTCCACCTCTCCGTCGCGCATGGCCTCTGCGAAGGCGAACAGCAGTTGCTCCAGGGGTACCTGCTCCGACTTGCGCCCGAACCGGGAGCGCTGCAGCAGCGCCAACAGGTGCGAGAGCTTCTCGATGCGCTGATCCTTCTCGCGCAGCTGCGTCAGCAGATCGAGGATCATCTGCTGCAACAGCGCCGGGTCTTGGGGTAGGTTGTTCAGATCGAATCGCATGGTCATTTACAAAACGCACGAGCGGGAAAAAAGTCTCGCAAAAAGTTCTGCTGCGATGATTTTTTTTGCCGTGACGGCGATGTGTGATTGCGGCGTGCGGTTACGGTTGAATCATGCGGAGGCGATGACGTGAGATTGAGGGACGAAGCGGGGGCGGCGTACTGCGTGTTGCAATTGAATTCCTTCCAAGAGCAGCGCCAACTCGGCGGCGTCGAGCTGCACGGAGGCGGTCGCGCCGTCGGGGAAATGGAAGCGGCCCTTTTCGATGCGCTTGTACCAGAGGCAGAAGCCGGAGCGATCCCAGTAGAGGATTTTGACGCGGTCCGCGCGCTTGTTGCCAAACACGAAGAGGTGGCCGGAGAGGGGATCCTGTTGCAGCACGTCACGCGCCAGAGCGGCCAGACCGTCGAAGCCGCGCCGCATGTCGGTCGGCGCGGTGCACAGATAGATGCGCACGCTGGGCGGCAGACTCAACATGGGGACGCCTCCAAGACGGCGATCAGTTTCTGCAAGAGGGCGGCGGCGAAGTCCCCGTGAATGCGGATACAGCGCCCCGAGGCGAGCACGACCTCCAGAGCGGCGGGGGCTCCGACCACCGGAGGGCATGGGGCCGCGGAGAACGAAGGGCCAATCAACTGCACCGGGATGAAGGGGTTTTTTGTCTGTGTGCCTTGCCCAGGCAGGGCGGGTAGGACGTGCGCCTCCTCCCGCCTCGCTTCGTTCCGCTTTCCCGACTTGGTCCTCTTGCGCTTGGAAATCGCCGCGGCGGACGGCGCGGCCTCCTGTGCTGCCGGGCCCGCGGCCAGCCGTGCGCCGGCGTGCTTGCGCGCGGCCCACTGGTTGGGATGGGATGCGGTAGCTCGTTCGCGGTCGCGACGCGCCAATTCACACCGCCACCAACACAAGGACACCAGGGAAACCTTCTGTTGCTCGCAGAACTCCCGTTGCGTCAGCCCGCTGGCTTCCCACTGACGGCTGAGACGCCGCCAGCGCGCTTCACGCCCCTCTTGGGCTCCACGCCTGGCCTTCTGCCGGCTCGCCGGTGGCCGGGATTCTGCGTTCTTGCCTGCTCGTGCCATGGGTTTCCACCTCCATGGCGCCCATCCTGACAAGATCCGCCCAGCCGGGGAAGATGCACTTCACCGGACGGTTACGTTTAATTTGATATATATGTCGTTTTTATCGTTCCCGTACGGCGCCTGTAGGCCCGTCTCTAGGAGCAACTGAAGAATTATTTCTGCCTCCGCTGCCAACCGCTTTTCTTTAATGAATTCGCGGATTTTCATAACGTTTTCCAACCCGCGATCGCCCCTTGGAGTTGATTCCCCGGCAACCCGATGGTATTCTTTCCAGTGAAATGGAACAGCGTTTGCAATTGCAGTTGAAACTGGGCCAGCGGCTGATCATGACGCCGCGGATGCAGCAGTCCCTGCACCTCCTGCAGGTACCCACGCTGGAGCTGTCGGAATTGATCCAGCAGGAGCTGGCCCAGAACTGCATGTTGGAGGAGGCCCCCAGCTTGGAGATCAACCCGGAAGGGGCCGAGCGACCCGAAATCCGGGTCTCCGAAAAGTCCAACGGCAGCGAGGACGGGCAGGCCGCGGTCCTGGAAAAAGGCTCCGTGGACCTGGACGACAACTGGCAGAGTTACTTCGAGGATGCCAGCGACGTGGGCCCCGTCCCACCCCGCACGTACGAAGCGCCCGAGGAGGACTTCGAGACCCCCCTCTCCTCCAAGCCCACCCTGAAAGACGAACTGCTGCGCCAGTTGGGCCTGGCCAGTCGCAGCGACCGCACCACCGAAATCGGCGAGATCATCATCGACTGGATCAACGACGACGGCTATCTGTCCACTACCGTCGAGCACTTGGCGGAGCATTACGGCTACGGCGTGGAGGAAGTCGCCGAGGTGCTGGCGCTGATCCAGGGATTCGATCCCGCGGGCGTGGGAGCGCGGGACCTGGCGGAATGTCTGTCGCTGCAATACCACGCGCGCGGCATGAACGATCCCACCCTGCTTTTGGCGATTCAAAAATACCTGCCCGACCTGGAGCACAAGCGCTACGCGCAGGTGGCCCGCGCGCTGGGCGTCACCGAACAGAAGGTGCAGGCGATCGCGGATGAACTGCGGACCTTCGAGCCGCGCCCCGGCCACAAGTACGGCCCCGTCGAGACTACCTACGTCACGCCCGACGTCTTCATCGAGAAGGTCGAGGGGGAATGGCAGGTGCGGGTCAACGACGACGGGGCGCCGCCGGTGCGCGTCAGCCGCCGCTATCTGCAGATGCTGGCCAATCCCGAGAACCTGACGGCGGCGGAAAAGCAGTATCTCTCCGAGCGGCTCTCCGCCGCCCGCTGGTTGATCCACAACATCGAGCAGCGCAAGCGCACCCTCTATCAGGTGACCAAACAGATTCTGGAGATGCAGAAGGACTTCATGGAGGACGGGGTGTCGGCCCTGCGGCCCATGCGTTATCGCGACGTGGCCGACGCCATCGGCGTGCACGAATCCACCGTCGGCCGCGTGGTCAACGGCAAGTACGTCGAGACTCCCCAGGGCCTCTTCGAACTCAAGTATTTCTTCTCCACCGGCCTGGACAGCCTGGACGGCGAGGAGCAGTCCGCCAAGGCGGTCATGCTTCTAATCGAGGAGTTGATCGAGCGCGAGGACAAGAAAAAGCCTCTATCCGACGAGAAGATCGCCGCCATCTTGAAGGAAAAACACAACCTGAACCTGGCCCGCCGCACGGTAGCCAAATACCGCGACAAGATGGGCATCCTCCGCGCCTCCCAGCGCAAACGCATCTGATCCGCTCTGTTCTCATGCGCTTGAGCATGGGACCAATGGCCATTCCGCCTGAAGCAAAAAGGCCCGCGAGGTTTCCCCCGCGGGCCTTCTTGATTTCACATTTCAGCCGGTCTACGGCGCAAGCTCGGCCATGAAGATCATGAGGTCGCTCTCATCCACCATGCCGTCCAGGTTCAAGTCGGCCAAGGGATCGCCCGGAGCGGTCGAGGCCGCCACCGGATCGGCGGTCGCCGGAGTCGCCAGACCCCAGTTCCCCGCCAGCACCAACAGGTCGAGATAATTGACCTCTCCGTCGCCGTTGGCGTCCAGCAGCGACGCCTTGCTGTTGTTGAGCGAAATGCCGTCCGGATCGGCGTCGACCAGCAAGGTCAGGTTGTCCAGGTCGTCGCGCGCCCAGACGTTCACGTTGAGCGTGAGCGGCCCGGGTTGCGCGTTGAGCACCGTCACCAGCCACGTGGCGACCCCTGTCGCCGGATTGAACGAGGTGGGTACCACCGTCGCGTCCGCCGGCAGGCCCGACAACTGGAACAGGTTGGCGCGGATGCTGCCCGAGTTCAACCCGATGCCCGCGTCCGCAAACGTCGCGGTGATGCGCGCCTGCTCGGTACGCCGAATCTCGGTGTTGATGTTGCGCGTCAGGTTGAAGATCTCCACGTTGGTGATGCTCGGACCCTGGTTGTCCAGAAGCATCGTGTCCGCGCCGGAGTTCTGGTTGCCGACGCGGTCCGTGGCCACGACCTCGGCGCGAATCTGGCCCATCGGCGAAGCCGAGAGTACCGTGAAGTCCCAGGTAGCTACGCCGTTGGCGTAGCTGAACTGGGTTTCGCCGAAATCGGTCTCGCTGGCGGCGAAGCCGGAGGCCTTGCCGCCGATTAGAATCGACAGGTTCAACACGATGCCCGACGGATCGATGCCGCTGCCCGTGCCGTCGTTGACGGTTGCGGTGACGCGCAACGCGTCATTCTGCGTGGCCGCGTCCTCGCGGTCCCGCGTCAGGTTGCGGATCAACACGTTTTGCACTACCGGAACTTGGTTGTCCAACAGGATGCCGTTGGGATCGCCCACCGGCGCAATCGCGTTATTGCCCAGTTGATCCCGCGCATTGACGGAGACGTTGACGTTGACCGGGCCGGTCGTGTTGTTGCCCACCGGGCGGGTCCAGGTGGCCACGCCGCCGGTGAAGCTGTCCGGCGCGACCGCCGTATCGCCGGCGTTGCCCGTCAACTGCGACAGGTCGGCGGAGATACCCGCCGCCAGCACTCCCACGCCCCCGCCGTCACCCCCGTCGGCCGTCACGACCGCCGTCTGGCCGGCGCGAATCCACAGCTCCGTCCCCAGCGTCTGGTTGGTGATCAACACGTTGGTGATGGTCGGACCCTGATTGTCCAGCAGGATGCCGTCGGGATCCGCGTTGGGCACGTCGCGCCGGTTGCCGACGCGGTCGATCATGGTGAGGTTGAAGTTCACCGTGGTGGGAATGGTGGCGTTGTTGGTCAGAACGAACGTCCAGACGGCCGTCGTCCCGTCAAAGCTGTCGGGGATGACGGCCTTCCACTGCTCCAAGCCCTCGGGCGCGCGCAACTGCGACAGGTCCGCCGTGATCAGCTCGCGCGTCACCCCGCTGCCCAGCGGGCCATCCGTCAACACCACCGTGACGCGAACCGTCTTGCCGTTGTTGACGGCGTCCGTGCGATTGTCGGTGATGTTGGTGATGACGGCGCTCGTCAGCGTCGGCGCCTGGTTGTCCAACCGAATCTTGGCCACGTTCTCGAACGTCTTGCTGTTGCCCAGCGTGTCGGTAGGCGTGAAATCGACGTACACGTCCTGCGTCACCGGATCGCTGCGGGTGATGCGCAGGAAAGTCGTGGCGTCGGTCGTCCAGACCAGCGTCACCTGCTCGTAGGGACGCGGGTTGGTCGCTGACTGGATGGCCCGGCTGGCCAGAATCTGAGTGGGAGTCACGCCGGGATCATTCAGCTCGGCCACGCCCAGGAAAGTCCGCTCCACGTCGACCATGGCCAGGTCGGTGAAGGTCGCCGTGACCGTGTACAACTGCCCGTTGGCGATGAACTCATGCGGCGGATTGTCCGCCGTGATGACCGCGTTGGTGACCGTCGGGCAGGTGTTGTCCAGCCAGATGCCCACGCCGCTGGGCGGCGGGAACTTCTTGTTGTCCAAGGCCGACTGGCCCTGGTCCGCGTCGTTGACCACGCGCGTGTTGAGGACGTGATCCTTGGCCGTGATGTCCACGTTGATGACGATGGGCGTGGGCACGAATCCCAACACCTCGGTACTGGCGCCGGCGTTGTTGCCGCACACCAGTTGCCAGATGGCCACGCCGTTCTCGAAGGTCGCCGGCGCCACCGCCGTGTCGGCCGCGTTGCCGGAAATCTCCGTCAGGTTGGCCGTGATGCCCGTGATGTCGATGCCGCACAACACGTCGGAGATGTGTGCGATCACGGTGGCGTTGTCGCCGTTGCGCAGGGCGTCGGTGCGATACTTGTTGCGCGGATCCACCTTGGCGACCGTGCCGTCGAGGTTGATGACGAACTTGCCCACTTCATCGCGGGTGTTCACGATCACCGGCCGCTCGACCACCGGCAGCGTATTGTCGCCGATGATGTCGTCCGAGCCGGTGCTGTGGTTGCCCACGAGATCGTAGGCGGTGACGCGGGCGGTCACGTCCAGCGCGTCGCGCACGTTGACGTTGGCGCGCGTCCAAACCGCCGTCACCCGCACGGGATTGCCGTAACGGTCGCGTGTGTCCACCGTGATGCTGTCGGGCGGCTCCGCCGCGCCGAAGCCGAACTCCGTCAGGTCGGCGGTGATGCGGTTCGTATCGATGCCCGCGCCGGGCACGCCGTCGTCAATCGGCGGCTCCTCGATGACGGCCGTCAGCCGTACCGTCTGGTCGTTCGGGGACGGGCCGGGGCCGTCGCCGGCGATGCAGGTGTCGATGCCGATGGTCACGTTGAAGAGGTGCACCGACACGAACTCGGGCGGAATGTTGTCCACCTCGAGATTGACTTCCGCGCTCTCGCCCACGTTGCCCAGGCTGTCCACGTGAAGATCGCCCGCGCCGTCCAGGCTGCCCGCGACCGCCACGTCCACCGGAACGATCTCGTGATAGTAGCGCCCCGACGGCACGACCGCCGGCGGCGGCGCGATCGTCAGCGTCCTCTCCTGATTCAATTGCGTGTCGCGCGGAGCGTAACTCGGCGACGGGAACACCGACGGGATGGTCGACTGCTCCAGCACGTCCTGGAAGTCAATGTCGATGTCGTCGCGCAGCCTCCATTGCCACAGGCGGCCGGGATTGCCGTCCCAACGCACCACCACGCTGGCCGGCTCCTGCCCGTTGCCCTCGTTGCCGTTGCCGCCCGTCCTGCGCACGAAGAAGGCGTCCTGCCGCGACCCGTTGGGCAGCACCTGAACCTCGTCCAGATACGCATTCACGACCGACGGCGACACGTTGTCTACCACGAAGTCCCGCACCGCCGAGAAGCGCACGTCGGCGACCGACAGCGGCGCGGTAAACGCGCCGAACTCGTAGGCCGCCGTGGACAGCGCGTCCGGCTTGTCGCCCGCCAGGCCGGGAAGAATCTCGATGCCTGGATTCAGGAGGAACCGCCGCACCACGTGATGCACGGCGTTGCCCCCGTAATTGTCGCCGAAGCGATCCGAGTAGATCAGCGCTCCGAACACGCCCGTGCGCGGGTCGATGGGATCCTCGGGATCGCCAGGTTGGGATACATGCCGAACAGGCTGCCGATGCCCGGATCATAGGGCGGCGGACCCGGCAGGCCCACATAGGGATCACCCAGCATCAGGCCCTCGGGAATGCCCGGCACGCGGTCGCTCTTCTGCCAGGTCAGCGAGTAGAAGTGGGCGTCGCTGCCGGGCAGGTACACGTCATGGCCGGCCTGCGCCGAGTAGGTGGGCGGCGGCGTCTGCATCTTGAAGGCGAGGGGGATCATCTGACTGACGTCGCCGCGCGCGCGCGCCTGCACGCTGCGCACGGGATTGAGAGGCACGCCCTCGACCACCTGCGGCGGGAACACCACGCCCAGCAGCCCCGTGGGCGGCGGCGTCGGCGTGGGCGACGGGCTGGGCGACGGACTCGGCGTGGGGCTGGGACCCTCGCTCACCGTCGCCGTCAACTCGTATCCCAGCGACATCACGGTGAACTTCTCGATCCCGATGTAATACACCCCCGGCGACAGCGGTGGATCGCTCTCGCCCGTGATGGTCAGCACGTCGGGGATTGCGCCGCCGCTGGTGCGATGGTCGTACTGCTCCTGGCTGACCTCGGAGCCGAGCCGCACCAGGAGATCCAGATTGTCGGAGACCCCCGCCCCGCCCGGGTTGACCTCGGTCCCGCCATAGGTGAGCACGACCTGCAGCGCCACCGCCCCCTGCGGGACCGTGATGCGATACTGCGTGTCGTGCAGTTCGGCGCCCTCTAATATCGGCGTTACGAAACCGCCGACGGGCACGCCGGACGTGAGCTCGATCACCTCAGCAGCTGCGCGCCCGAGTCCCGGCACGAGCAGCATGGTTGCGCAAAGAAGACTTCTCACGAAGTTTCCCGTTTTCATGAAATCAACACCGCCTTTCTGGATGTCTTTCACCACTCAAAATGCCTCCACGGTCCAGTCCGTCTTCCGGCCCCGACGTTACCAGCGGAACTCCACTCCGACCGTGGGACTCCAATCGGGAGTGAGCGCGTCGCTGCTGGAATAGGGGATGCGCACTCCGCCGTTGAAAGAAAAGCGGTGGCCCAACCCCAGCCGGGCGGACACGGCCACGTCGTGATGATCCGCCAGCTCGCTCATGTCGCCCAAGAGCTCCAGCGCAATCGTCAGCGAACCCGGCGCCTCGCCCCCGCTGTTCTCGAACTCGGAGACCAGGAAGGGCAGACTGACCTTGTACTGGAAGGAGTTGTAATCCTCGTCGGCCACGTCGTCCTCGCCGACCACGTACGCCAGCTCCAGCTGCGGCACGAAGCGGTCCAAGTCCTTGGCCAACTGGGTGCGAAAGCGGACCGCTCCGTTGCCTGTGCCCAGAAGGTCCTCTTCGTCGCCGCTGGGAAACTTGGCGTCCAGCCCCAGCGTCCAGCTGACGGGCGTGTCGTCCTTCAACTCGTCAAAGACGTTCCACTTCAGCCGCCCGATGATGTCCCCCAGCCCCTGCTCATCGCGGCTGCGGCGGTTGGACACGAAGGTGAGAGGGAGAATATCCGTGGTCACGGGAGGCGCGACGCGCCGGTCCACCTGCTGCAGGTGCAGGCCGTAGTCCAGCGTGGCGTCGGCCTCCACCCACATCATGGGCACGGCCAGGCCCACGTCGATGCGGTCGGTCAGGCCGTAAACGGCGGAAATCCAGAGCACGTCGTAATCCAGGTCGGCCCCGCCCCGCACCGCCGTGCGCCGCAGCGTGTCCACGCCCGGAATCGGCGTATCCGCGAACACCGTGAACGGCTCGTCGATATTGAAGGCATTCGACAGATCATCCCCGTCGAACTCCTCGAACGTCCAATGGGAGAAGTAGACGCCGGAGAGAAACTCGCGCTGGCCCACCGTCCAGAAAGGCTCGTTGTAAAGCCCGCCGCGGTTGCCCAGCGGCTCCCCCGCCGCGTCATAGCGCAGGTTGGTGGGAAAGACCGCGTTGTCGAAATAGGCCCGGCCCGCCTGCGCCGCGATCGACTGAGCCACGTCGTTCACTTTGCTGCGCACGTCCGTGCTCACCTGTCCGTCCAGGTTACGCAAGCCCCTGTCGAATACATCCTCCGCGTAGCCCGTGGTCGCACACGCCGCCGCCAACAGACCCGCAACGACCAGATGGGAGAGCCATCTTTTCATCACTGTCCTCCTAGTTAAAACTCGTACTGGCTGACTTGCTGTTTTCTGATACTGGGATTCTTCTTGGGAACAACTCCAACCTAACAATTTTGGGAGGGCGGTGTCAAGTTTTTTCGCCGCCGTACTACAATTCGTAACCCCCCCCGAATCAAAGGATTAGGCGGGATCGGCTCCTGCCGGCAATGTCAAGAAGGCAAAAACGCCTAATTCCGCCCCTCGATCCCCCGCCCCAGGTCCTCACCGCCCCTCTTCGGCTTGAAAGACAACTTGCATTTGCCGCAGATAACCCTTAAATTTGACGGACTTGAAGCGATCTTTCGCAAGCTCGGGGATGGGGTCGACGCGGACATGACGACGCTTGAGGATGTAGCTCGACTGGCGGGGGTTTCCCGCAACTCGGTCTCTCTGGTAGTCCAAGGCAAGGACCTTAAGAAGGTCAGCCGCGAAAACCGCGCCCGCATCCTGGAGGCCATCGAGAAGATCGGCTACCGGCCCAACCTGTTCGCCCGCGGTCTCACCAAGGGTCAGAGCCACTTGGTCGCCCTTATCTGTTCCACCGAGGCCGAGGCCTTCATGCGCCTGCATTTCTCGCAGCTCCTGGAAGGCATTGAGAGCGCCACCCGCCAGTACGGCTACTCGCTGGTCGTGGCCGTAAGCCAGAAGAACCGCCAGGGCAGCCTGGATTTCACCCAGTTCGACAGCGGCTTCGTGGACGGCTTCATCACCGCGGAGACGGACATCTATTATCGACCGGTGGGACGACAAACGCGCAAGGGCCGGCCCATCATCATGGTGCGCAACCTCTTCAGCGAGGACATCGACTGCGTGGGCATCGACAACGTGTACTGGGCCAGCGTGGCGACCAACCACATGCTCAAGCTGGGGCATCGACGCATCGGGTTTGCGGCGGAGTTCAACCACCCCGAGGGCTTGCAGCGGGTCGAGGGGTGGCGGCAGGCCATGACGGCGGCAGGTCTCCCCTGGGATCCGCGCTACGTCGCCCAGGCGCGCTTCTTCTCCCACGGCGAGTGCGTCAACGCCGCCGCCAAGCTCTTGGACTGCCCCCGCCCTCCCACCGCCGTCGTGTGCGCCAACGACTTCATCGCCAGCGTCATCATCCAGGAAGCGCTCAAGCGCGGCATGGCCGTCCCCAACGACCTGGCGGTGATCGGTTTCGACGACGACATCATGGCCGCCACCAGCAATCCCCTTCTCACCTCCGTCCGGCAGCCCTTCCGAGAGATGGGATTCCAGGCCGCCAAGCGGCTGATCGAGCGGATCGAGAATCCGGATCTGCCCGTCGCCAAGATTCTCATTCCGGCGGAGCTGGTGATCCGGGACAGTTGCGGAGCCAAGGCGGCGCCGGCGCCGCGCGACGGCAAGGACTCGCCGCGCAAAGCCTCCGCCCGCCGGCGCGTGCTCGAACAGATGCGCGCCCAGCGCCCCTCTTGAGGACACCATGAGGTTGTCGTGGTTGAAGATTGGGGCCTATGGGACGAATGGGCCGTGCTCCCCCCTTAACAGGGGGAGCTGGAGGGGATTGTTCGTCGCCGCGGCGCTCCTTCTCTCCATCTTCGTCAACCTCCCCTCCATCCCTCCATTCGATCCCGACGAGGCGCGTTACCTGGAAGTGACGCGCGAGATGCTGGAGACCGGCCAGTGGGACGTCCCGACTCTCAATTACGAGCCGCGCATCAAGAAACCCGCTCCCTATCACTGGATCCTGGCCGGCTTCATGTCCGCATTCGGACAAAAGGCCGCTTCAGCGCGCCTCTCCTCGTTGATGGCCGCGCTCGCCGTTCTGGTGCTCGTAGCCCGCTTCGCCGCCCGCCGCACCGGCTCCTGGACGGTCGCCTTCCTGTGTTTCGCCATGCTCGCCTCCTCCGGCCTCTTCTGGGCCATGGCTCGCGTGGCCATGGTCGATATGCTGCTCTGTCTCTCGATGACCGCGACCCTCCTCCTCCTCTATGCCTGGAACGAAAACCGCAGCCGAGTCCGGTGGCTCGTCTGGGCGGCGTTGTCCGTCGCCGCGGGCGTCAACCTGAAGGGGCCGGTAGCGCTGGCCGTGCCCGTGGTCGTCTTCCTCCTCTTTCTGGTCCTCCGCGGCGAGACCCGGACAGCCTGGCGCGCCGCACCCTGGCTGCGGCTGCTCGGCCTGGCCGCCGCGCTCTCCCTGCCTTGGTATCTCTGGGTCACTTGGCAACTGGGAGAACACGCCTTCCGTTATTTCTTCCAGGACGAACTATTGGGGCGCTATTTCACCAACGAGTTCAAGCGCGCCGGCAATCCCTTTTACTATCTGGGAGTCGCGCCGGCGGCGTTGCTCATCTGGACGCCCCTCGTCGCCTGGGCGGCATGGGACTGCCTGGTGGAAATGAAGAGACAGGGCGTGCGCGCGTGGACGCAGAGGCAACCGCTGCGCGCCTTCGCGCTGGCCTGGCTGGTGGGGGTGGTCGGCTTTTTCAGTCTGGGCGGCTCGAAGCTGCCGCATTACATTCTGCCCGCGCTTCCGGCGGCGGCGCTGCTGACGGCCGAGTGGTGGGCGCGACGACGCCCAACGGCGCCTGCGCGCTGGTGGGCGGCGCCCGCCGTAGCCGCCGCCCTGGCCCTGGCGGCCTGGTGGTGGCTGTCAGACGCCTACCATCGTACCCTGCCGGTCGAGCCCGAGTTGGCCGCCTTGGGCGCCATCGTGCTCGGCCTTTCGCTCTCGACCTTCTCCGCGCGCCGGGCGGGCGGAACCCGCTTCGTCGCCGCCGCCGCCGCCTGCGCCATGCTCCTTTCCTCGCACGTGTTGCGCGTGGTCAGCCGCGACGAGCGCATCTACCCCTCCGAGCACGCCTTCGCGGATTTTCTGGCTCACTGGGCGCCCCCGGGAATGCCCGTCTATTCCATCGAACAGATTCGCCCCTCGCTGCTCTGGGGCCTTTCGCGTCGCATTAACGAGATCGAGACCGACCGATTGCAGGACGTTCGCGCAGTCCTGTCGGCCAGCCAACCGGCGGTCCTGGTAGGTTCCGAGCGTAACTTCGCCAAGCTGCGCAACAAGCTCTCGGCGGCTGGACTGGGCGCCGACGCCGGCTTCTGGGAGCTGGATTTCGGCCTGCGCCGAATCGTCCCCAACGCCGGCTATCGCGCCGCCGTGATGTCAGCTACGGACGTTCCGATCCCGCGGCGCGGGTCCTTGCGCCTGGCGGCGCTGGGCGATACCGGAACCGGCTATCCCGGCCAGTACCGGCTGGCGCGCGTCTTGGCCGGCCTGCTCCCGCCTCCCGATGCCGTCCTCCTGCTGGGCGACAATATCTATCCCGACGTCTCCGCCGGCGACAGCCGCCTGTCCGCGGTCTTCGAGGAACCCTACGCCCCCCTCCTGGCCGCCGGCATCCCTTTCTACGCCGTGCTCGGCAACCACGACCAACCCACTCGCGAGAACCAGGTCCACTATCCGCCCTTTCACATGAACGGGCGCCGCTATTACACCCAAGTCTTCGCGGATGGTCTCGTGGAAGTCTTCTTTCTGGACAGCACGCCGATGAAGAGATTTCAACCGTTGCCGGACTGGAACGGGGATCCGCAGCAGGCGGAGTGGTTCAAGGCGGCGCTGGCGGCCAGCCGGGCGCCTTGGAAGTTTGTGGCCCTGCACCACCCCATCTACCGGGTGGCCACCGATCACGCCGGCAGCGAGCGCATCCGCGCCTCGCTGGAGCCGGCCATGCAGGCGGCCGGCGTCGCCGCCCTAATCTGCGGCCACAGCCACGTTTATTCACTGCGCCGACCCGATGATGGACTGCTGCAATTCGTGATGGGCAGTAGCGGCCATCTCAACGAGGGCGACGGTCTCGCCCTGCCCGGAACGCAGGGTCTCTTCGATCGCGCCCTGGCTCTCCTCGTCCTTGACATCGACCCCCACGAGATGCGCTTTCACGTCGTCTCACTGACGGGTGAGATCGTGGACCACGGGGTCGTTTCCCTCCCACCGCCGACACGCCCTCATCGCCTGGCCGTCCTGCCCGCGCACTGACCGCGTTCCGTTATTGCGGCGTCCACGTCGCGTGCACGAAGCAACGCGAAAAGCCCGGCGGCAGAATCCCGCTGGCATCCGCAACCGAGTTGGCGACCGTCCCGGCCAGCGGATTGGTAGTCCACACCTGGTCCGCTCCTCCCTGCGACAGGATGCGCAACTGCACCGTCGTCCCCAGGGGGATATTCTTGGCCTGGATGGTCATGATCAGTTGCGTGGGCTTGTTGATCACGACGTCGGGCAAGAGAAAACTTCCCGTCGGATCCGTCGGCACGGCCTCTCCGTCTACCGTCGCCACGCGCACCGAGGGGATGTTCGAAGTGGGCAGGAAAATGGCTTGCGGGCTGAGCGTAACCACGCGAGAAACTCCCGTCAGCGCGGGAACCGAGTCAAACCGAAAGGCCTCCAGGCGGATGCGCCCCTGCCCGCCGCCGTTGGAATAACCGCCCGGCGCAAAACCACGCTCGGTCGTAATGGAACCGGTACCCAGGATGCGGGGCGCCAGCAGCCGTACCGCGCCGCCGCTGCCTCCGCCGCCCGGCCCCAACACGGACCGGTCGCCGCCGTTTCCACCCACGGCGCGGATGGTTCCATTGACTCGAATCGAGGCGGAGCTGGCGATCAGAATCGCCCCGCCGCCCGCCCCGCCGCCGCTGCCGAACTGACCCACCGTACCGCTGCCGGCCCCGCCCGAACCTCCAATCAAGGGAAGCAGAAAAACGTTCCCATACGTGGCCCCGCTGAACGCAGCCGGTGTCCCGTAGCCGCCCCCAAGCCCATTCGTACCGCCCGCTGGACCGAAGCCCTGGCTGGCCGGCGAATCCGCGCTGCCCCCCACTCCCCCGGGAAATCCCCCCGGCCCGGGCAGCGAGATGGTGCGCGTCGCGCTCACCCCCTCGGCGTGGCCGTCCTCCCCCGACAGGTCCAGCGTCCCGTCGATCAGTACCGCCCCCGTCGCCAGCCAGTAAACCGGCCCGTAGTTCAATTTGGGCGCCGTCAGCTTCACCGTCACGTTGGCCGGGATGGTAATCGTGGTGAAGTGATAGACGTTGTCGCCGTCCACGTCCAACGCCGGCTGGTGCGTGGCGGGATCGAAGATAATGACCGTTCCCGCGGGCGTGCCGGTGTAATCCAGCGCCCCGTCCGCGCCCGTGGACGTGCTGCTGAACGTCTGCCCCCATCCCGCCGGCATCGCCACGAGCACCGCCGCCCCCAGGACGGCCAACCACCCCCGCCTCGTTCTCATGCTTGACCCGAACATGGTATCCCCACCTCCTGAGGCCTCACTGCGACGCCTCTGTTTCGTCCGTCGATGTTCTTAAAGCGGCCTTGCCGCCGCCGGTGTTTTGAACTGAGAAGGGACGGCGGAACGTCCCGCCGAAAACGTCCTCTGTGGGGTCGGCGCGATTCTCGACGGCCACGGGCAGGGAAAACGCCAAGCCGTAACCGTCGCCCGTCGGGTCCACGCGGTTCTCAAGGGCGAAGGTCGGTCCGAACGCCTCGCCATAGCCCGGCCCCGTCGGATCAGCCCGGTTTTCCACCGAAAGCACGGTCACGACCGCAAGTCCATAGGGCGGGTCGCTCGGATCGGCCTGGTTGACGACCGAAAACGCCAAGCCCGTTGAGAGGCCGTAGGTGGCGTTGGGATCCACCGGCAGGCTGTTCTTGTCCAACGGATCGGAGTTGAACTCGACCTCCTCGCCGTCGATGAAACCGTCCTGATCGGTGTCGGCCACGCGTGGATCGGTCCCCTTGGTGATCTCGTCGCCGTCTTTAAGCAGGTCGAAGTCCGTGTCCGCCTCCAACGGATTGGTGTGGTGGACCAGCACCTCCTCGCAGTTGCCCAGCCCGTCCTTGTCGTAGTCGTCGTTGCCGTCGGGGATGCCGTTCTGGTTCATGTCGCGCAGGTTGTCGCGCGTGCCGTCGCCGACCGTATCCGCCGCCAGGGGATTGGTCCCCAACAGGATTTCCAGGCCGTCGCCCATGCAGTCGTTGTCGGTGTCCGGATCGAGCGGATCGGTCGTCAGGGCGATCTCGAAACAACTGGACAGACCATCAAAGTCAGGATCGCAGGCGCAACCAACAAGGCCGCTGCTGCTGAAAGCGGTCTGCCACTTGGTGGAAAGAAACAAGAGGTCGAGGTAGGGCGCACGCGGGGTGCAGGCGAAGGCGCCCGCCAGTTCCTCGCGGTGCTCGATATAGCGCAGGAGTGCGTCCTGGTCGAAGACCTTGGTGGTCTGGGCCTGCATGCTCACAAGGCAGCCGAAAAGGAGCAAGCCCGGAAACGCAAACTCCGCCGTCCGCCACGCCGTGCGTGCCAGAGGCCGATCCGAATTGTTCATGGGTGATTCAGGTGTTACAAACAGCCGGCGCCTCAGTCGCCACCGCCGCCCGTCCTTGACCGCGATACCTGCTAATGAGACCTAATATAATTGAGAAACCAATCGCGAGCAAGAACTTTTTTCAGTCCTGCCCCAAGTCCCAGCTGCCGCTCCCGTTCACGTGTCAACGTTAATGTACGGACCTATCTCAATCCGTCGCAACAGGATTCGCGGAATGATTCCCTTTTTTCCAACGTTTTCGTCGTCGCTGCAAGTTCATGTTGACGTTGTAAGGGGCAAGGATAAACTGAAGGGACGAGAGCGCAGTCTACTCCCTCCGAAACTCTGAACGGCGAAGGAGAACGATCATGCCCTGCTCAGACGTGACGGAAAACCTGGCCCTGCGACTTGATCCTTCGGATCGACTGGAAATGTACGTCTTTTCCAAGAAGACGTGCGGAGGCGAGATCGGCAACTACTGCAAGCTGTTGCCGGTAGTGAAGTGCATGACGTGCGAAGAGATTCTTGGGCTGACGCCGGAGCGGCTGCATCGGGATTACCCGCCCCGAAGCGAGTTGGAGGAGTTCATCAACCTCAAGCATCTCTTCGGCTTGCAGGCAGTCGTGGGAGCCATCCTGGGAGAGAAGCCGGCCGGCGTGGGGGAGACCTGCACGCTGGTGGGAGTCGAGTACGACCAGGAGGGCATGACGGCGGAGGCGGAAATCGCCGTGGATCTCCTCACCGACCACATCCGCGCGTGCACCGGCTGCGCGACCTGCCAGTTGCGCGAGGAGAAACAGGCGGCGGCCCGCCCCAGCTGACGGCTCACCCTCTGGAGTGCGGCAGCTCGCTGCCGCATTCCAGAGCCACGTTCAGACCCAAGCCGCCCCCTATGTTTGTGTCTGCCGGAATGCCGTGTTCTATTCCCATCCATACGCCGGCCCGCCGCGGGGCAGAAGATTTCTCCCTGCGGTCGAAATGACAGTGCGGTCGAAAGGACAACACGGTCGAAAGGACAGTGCGGTCGAAATGACAGACACGGCGTGCGACGGTCCTTGTTGAACTTCGCTCAAGAAGTGTGCTTAGATGGGGGCATCTGTTCCCGGAGGTTGCCCCCATGCACGCACGCATCGTCCCGTTGATCCTCGCGGTCCTCGTCACCGCCGGCGCACTCGCCGCAGAGACCGTAACGACCGGCACGCTCCTTTCGGAAATGACCGACCTGGCCCGCCTGAGGGAGTTCCCCGACCCGGCCTACGACACGGTGCAATTCTCGTCCTACGATCGCACCAGTCAGATCGCCGGCGGACCCGGCTGGTTCGCCAATAACGACGGCTTCGGACGCGAACGGATTCCGGCCGTGCTCTCCACGCTCAAGGAACCCGACGCGGAGGGCGTGGGCCATTACGTGATCGCGGAAGTCGACGGGCCGGGCGCCATCGTGCGGCTCTGGACCGCCCTGATCGACGGGCGCATCGAGCTCTACCTGGACGGCGCCAAGTCGCCGGTGTATTCCGGCGGCGCCGAAGACTTCCTCATGCGCCTCTATCCCACCCTGGCCAAGGCCCACGGCCTGCCCGCCGAAGGTTACGCCAACTCGCTCTCGCAGCGCATGGCCGGCTACTATCCCGTGCCCTTCGCGCGCAAGTGCCGCATCGTGTGGATCGGAAGGCTGGCGCGCACCCACTTTTATCAGATTCAGATTCGGCGCTATGAGCCGGGCGCGCGCGTGCGGACGTTTCGCGTCGAGGACTTGACTACCTACAAGGACGAAATCGCCCGCGCGCAGAAATACCTGGCCGATCCCAGCGCCATGCCCGCGCCCGCGGGCCGGACTCATGACTTCCGGCTGTCCCTGCCGGCGGGAACGGCGACGGACGCGCTCACCCTGGAGGGAACCGGCGCCATTGCGCGCCTCACGCTGCAGCTTTCAGCCCAGGACATGGACCGCGCCCTGCGCCAGACCGTCCTGCGCGTCAGCTGCGACGGTTACAGCCTGCCCCAGGTGGATTCACCCGTGGGCGACTTCTTCGGCGCGGGCCCCGGCGTCAATCCCTACGACTCCATCCCCATGAAAGTGGAAACCGATGGGACCATGGTCTGCCGCTTCGTCATGCCCTACCAGAAATCCGCCCGCATCCGGCTGGAGAACCGCTCCGGCCGGCCGGTGGAAATACGGGGCGCGGCCATCGTGAACGACTCCCCCTGGAGCCGCCGGTCCATGTATCTCTTCGCGCGCTGGCGCGCCAATCACGGCCTTTCCACCGCCCGCGGGCCTTTCGACGTGCCCTTCGTGGTCGCCCACGGCGCCGGACGCTTCGTGGGCGCGGTCGTCTACCTGATGAACCCCACGCCCATCCCCACCCCGGGCGGCGGCTGGTGGGGCGAGGGGGACGAGAAAATTTTCGTCGACAACGAAGCCTTCCCTTCGACCTTCGGTACCGGCTCGGAGGATTATTTCAACTACGCCTGGAGCAGCCCGGACATCTTCAAGCACGCCTACTTCGCCCAGCCGCGCTGCGACGGGCCGGGCACGCGCGGTTTCATCGTCAACAGCCGCTGGCACGTACTGGATGACCTGCCTTTCAAGCAGAACCTGGCGTTTTTCATGGAACTCTTGCACCACACGCCCACGGAGGGTTTCAGCTACGCGCGCATGGGTTATTATTACGGTAAACCGGGGACCTACGACGAGCACGTCCCCATGACCGACGCCGACCTGGAGTTGCCGCAGTATCCGGTGGGTTGGGAGCCTTTGGCGCGGGGCGGGGCGGACCGGGGCATCATATACCAGTGCGAGGCGTTGCCCTGCCGCGAGGGAACCGTGGTGCGCGGCGAGCTCTTCGCCGGCGCCCGCGCCGTACAGTGGGTCCCCAGCCGCGAGGGCGATACCCTCAACTTCAAGATCAACGTCGCCCAACCGGGCCGCTACAGCCTGCATCTGGTCATGCAGATGTCCCCCGACGCAGGAAGATTCGGCGTCTCCATCGATGGAACCCCACTCGGCGGGGAAGAGGGCGACTGGATGGTGGATCTCTTCGAGCCGTATCTGGTCCAGCTCAGGGAGTTCGCCTTCCAGCGTCCGATTGAGCTTTCGGCGGGCGAACATACCTTGACGCTGGTCTACAAGAGCCGTAATCCGGACAGCAAGGGGCCCATCATCACCGGCGATTTCCTCTGGCTGCGCCCGGTGGAACGGCGACGCTAGTCGAAAAATGGGGTCAGCGCCCATTTTTGCAGGGAATCCGAGTCAAACCGACGTGCTAGTGCCGTTTCTCAAAAAGTAGTTGCGAGAAAGGAGAAACCGAGTCCGGCCGTAGCGGTACTCCGCGTATCGAGAGGACGACCGGGGCGCTACAACTTTTCTTGAAACGGCACTAGCGACAAAAATGGGCGCTGACCCCATTTTTCGCTCAGAACTCGGCGCTGCCGGGGGTGCGGGGGAACGGGATCACGTCGCGGATGTTGCCCATGCCCGTGATGAACTGCAGCGTCCGCTCGAAGCCCAGCCCGAAACCGGAGTGCGGCGCCGTCCCGAACCGGCGCGTGTCCAGATACCACTGGTAGGATGCCTCCGGCAGTCCCAGCTCGCGGATGCGCGAGCTGAGCACCTCCAACCGCTCCTCGCGCTGGCTGCCCCCGATCATCTCCCCGATGCGCGGAAACAGCACGTCCATCGCCGCGACCGTCCGGCCGTCGTCGTTCTGGCGCATGTAAAACGCCTTGATCGCCTTGGGATAGTTGTAAACGATCACGGGCCGCCGGAAGTGCTTTTCGGTGAGATAGCGCTCATGCTCGGTCTGCAAGTCCGCGCCCCAGTGCGTGGGAAACTCGAACGTCTCACCGCTTTTTCCCAGTATCTCGATGGCCTCGCTGTAGGTAATGCGCGCAAACCGGCTCTCCGTCACGTTCTTCAGCGTGTCCAGCAGGTCCTTCTGATAGCGGTCATTGAGAAAGGCCAGATCGCGCGGACATTCGCTCATGCAATGGAGGATGATCGACTTGAGAAAGTCCTCCGCCAGGTCCATGTTGTCGTCAAGATCATAGAAGGCCATCTCCGGTTCGATCATCCAGAATTCGGCCAAGTGGCGGGGAGTATTGGAGTTCTCGGCGCGGAACGTCGGCCCGAAAGTATAGATTTCGCCCAGCGCCAGGGCGAAGAGCTCGCCCTCCAGTTGCCCTGAGACGGTCAGATAGGCGGGCTTGCCGAAGAAGTCGGCTGCGAAGTCGGGCGGAGCGCCCGAGGCCAGCGGCAGCGTGGTGACTTGAAACATCTGCCCCGCCCCCTCGCAGTCGCTGGTGGTGATGATGGGCGTATGGACGTAATAGAATCCGCGCTCGTGAAAGAACTTGTGGATACCGTAGGCGAGCGCGTGGCGCAGGCGGAAGACCGCGCCGAAGGTGTTGGTGCGCGGACGCAGATGGGCGATCTCGCGCAGAAACTCCAGGCTGTGGCCCTTCTTTTGCAGCGGGTACTTCTCATCCGCGCCGCCGTACACGACGACTTCGGCGACTTGCAGTTCCAGTGTCTGGCCCCGGCCCTGCGAAGGCACGAGCCGGCCCCGCGCCGCCATCGCGGCTCCCGTCGACAACTTCTCCACTTGGGCGAAGCACGCCGCTTCTCCGTCCACCACCAGTTGCAGGTTGTCCAGCGTGGAACCGTCGTTCAGCTCGATGAACGCGACTTTTTTTGACCCGCGGCGGGTTCTCACCCAACCCTTCACCAGCACATCGTCCTGCGGTCGGCCCGCCTCCAGGAGCGCCTTGATTTTCTGTCTCTTCATGGTTGTTACTGCTAGGTTCCTTGAATCCTGACTTGGGCTACCCGCGATTGCCCGCCGCGCGCCAGCCGCAGGAGCAGCCAGCCGCCCACGCCGGCGTTCTCCATCGCCTTGCCCAGCGCCTCCTTGTTGGCGCTGACATCCCAGACTCCCGTCTTCTTCTCGTCCCAGATGCAGACAATGCGTCCATCCTCCACGCCGTAGCGATCGCATCGGCGATGGGTCGCCCAGACGATCACGTCGCCGGCTTCGACGCCGATGTCCGCCAGCGCCTTGGGGACGGTCTCGGTAAAGCGCCAGCCCTGCTTTTCCACCCATTCCAGGCCGGGACGGCTCTCCAGCGTGGGTCGCTGGCGCAGGGGCCGCATCACCGGGTGTTGCCGGTCCGCCAGGCACACGGACGTACGGCCGGGAATCTCCGAGTCGATGTTGGGATGCGAGATGGCGACCAGCGCCGAGGACTGGCCGATCACTTCGCCCTTCAGGTTGCACACCGGACCGCCGCTGTAGCCCGGCTTGATCAGATAGTCCACAAAAAAGACGTTCTCGCCCGAAAACTGCGAATGGTTGCGGCCCGTCACCGTGCCGGTCCAGCTCTGGATGCGATGGCTGGCGCCGTCGGGAATGGCGAAGCCGAAAACCGCGTCGCCCTCCTTCGGCCGGGACTCCGCCGCAAGAGGAATGTAGGGAAAGGTGGTCTCGGAGTGAATCTTGAGCAACGCCAGGTCGCTGGCGCGGTCGTAGGCGATGATGGTCGCCTCGTACTCGACCTGTCCCAACCCCTGGCGGGCGGACTCGGGATGCGAGTGGGCCATGCCGGTGTCCTGGCGCATGCGCTCGACCGGCGCGGCCAAGAGCACCAACACGGGCGCCCCGAAGTTCTGCGCCCGCGCCACCACGTGCCCGGCCGTCAGCACGTAGCCGCGCGGGTCGATAATCGCCCCCGATCCGCCGCCGCCCGGATTAACCGCGGTCGTGAGAAACCGCCGCTGCGGATAGTAACCCAACTTCTCCAACGACGCCCGCCGCAGCCCTCCAGCCGCGCCTGACCTGCGATAGCTTCCCGGTTGGCCGGCAGGGCGCAGGTGGAAATTGCCGAGATAGTGAGGATAGGCGAAACGAGGTCGGGAATCTTTGATAGTTTGCGATCATACGTCCGCAGGGTGGATTACCGCCCCATCAGCTGCCGAACTGGTCAGTGCTGCTGGGTCTGCGAGTAGACCTGCACGACTGGCCAGGGGCGCGGGCCAGAATGAGCCGACTGTTTGGCGGATCCTTCGGCCGCCGGGGCTGGCCAGGAGACTGACACACACGATAACGACAGGAGTCGTGATGCAATAGTGACCATCTTTCACGCCAATTTTGCGCGAGGCAGCCCCTGATTTGTAAAGCCCTGCCGCCGGGTCCCATCGTCCTATATAGGTCCCATACGTCCCATCGGCTGGGTCTGCTAACCCTGCCACCCATCTCGCAGGAGCCCTATTACGAGACTTTGTGCGCCTCGTGACCTGGTTCTCGCGCTGACGCCGCGCGGACGAGTCACGCTACGCCGTGGCGCTCGCGCTGCCAAACGAGCTGAGCGCGCGCTCGACCAAGAGGCCGGCGGGCGAGGCGGGGACGCTCGCGCCTGGCTGAAAGGCTGTCCTGACCTCTGCCTCCAGGCCGAATGCGCTCGCGCCTGCGCCCTGATCTCCGACGAGCGTGCTGGAAGATGGGGCCTGAAGTGACCTCTGCTGCTCGTGCGCTGGCTGCCTGGACCTGTCATCGCGCAATCCTCGATCCGGGCTGTTATCTGCACGCCATCAGGCCTCGCTCCGCCGCGGTGAAAGTCTCCTCCGAAAGTACTGGTCGCTGGACGCTCATCACGACGGCTCACACCGCCTGGCTCACCGGCATGCGCCGGGAGGAGTCCGAGCGCGACGCGCTCTCGCGCAGCCGCGGCGAATCGCTGGACCTTCTGGCACGCGCGCTGATCTCGCTCACCCTGCCCGACGGCCGCAAAGTCATGGCAGAACAACGACCGACCGCGTCGCTGCTTCCAGGCGTGGCGCGGGCCATTGCGCGCATCGTTTTACTCGTGGATCGCGCCGAGAGCAGCGTGGAGGTCGATTACGAGCTGCCCCTGGCCCCCTTGGCCGAGTCCTTGGGCTTGGGCGTCGAGCCTTCCAGCCGGCAGGCCGTTCCCGAGTCGGCGCGCGCCGCCGCCCGCCGCGCCGCCCTGGCCGATTTCGACGCCCGCGTCCCCCTCTGGGCAGGCCGCGAGGCCGAAGTCCGCGCCTGGCTCTCCACCGAGGGGCGCCGTCTGGCGCAGTCCGACACCCACGCCCTCTCCTACACACACGTCTATGTCGTAGAAATAGAAATACCGCAAAAAGAAATTCCACTGTCCCTCAACAAGCGCCTTTACGCCGACTCCTGGTTTCCTCTATGTCATGGTTACGCCACGTGGTGAGGAACGTTTCCGGCGACGAATCCTCTTCTGCGTTTTACCGGGCAATACGCTGAGACCAAACAAGGAGTTGCCTATGGCGACAGGTGTATTGGAACTTGATGAACAAACTGAGAGCTTGAAGAATCGGACACCTGGTTCTGATCGATTTCTGGGCGGAGTGGTGCGGACCCTGCAAGATGGTCGCCCTGGTCGAAGAGATCGCCTGGCGAGACGGCCGGCTGCCTGACCGTGACCATGCAACGTGGACGAGCACCAGGACCTGGCCTCCAGAACTGGATCTGCCTTAACCTGACGCTGGTCGCCTGGCATGGGCCAGGAGGTGGCGCGCCTCGTGGGGGCCATGCCCAAGGCCGAAATCCTCAACAAGGTGAGTCCGCATCTTAAGTCGGAGGTGGGCGGCGCTGATGGCCGGTCCCGCGCAGCGACGATTTCCGAACCGCGCCAGGTCCGGAAGGAAGCAGCGCTATGATTGACATCAAAGCTGCGGGTCGCCTGGGCCATCGGCGCCGCCCATCCTGTAGTCCCAGGATCATGCTGATGACCGATGTACATCCTTCATAGTCATCATGCTCCTGGCGTACGCAGAACTTCTCCGACGTGGTGGCCAGAAGCACATCACAGTCACGCGCCACGCCATCGCCCGCGGCCAGGTGGCGCACGCGCTGCTCTTCTCCGCGCGGGCAAGACTGACCGCCCGCATCCCTCGCCAAGGTTCTCAATTGCGCCGCACCCCGCGACGGCGAACCCTGCAACCAATGCACCTGCAACAAACTCTGCGCGGAACCGACATCGACGTAATCGAGATCGACGCCCGCCAGCCACAACGCTAAATGACTACATCCGCGACCTGTGCGAGCAGGTCCGCTTCCCCCCCGGCGTCTCCCGCTTCAAGGTCTACATCAACGACGAAGTCCACATGCTCTCCATGGGCGCCTTCAATGCCTTGTTAAAAACGCTGGAGGAGCCGCCCGATTACGTCCGCTTCGTCATGGCCACGACGGAGCTCCACAAGGTCCCCGCAACCATCCTGTCGCGCTGCCAGAAGTATCGCTTCCGCCCCATCCCGCTGGCGGAGATGGTCGACAATCTCAAGCGCGTGATCGGGCCGGAGGGCCTCTCGCGATTGGCTCCGGACGAGGCCGAGCAGGTGCTCTATTACGTCTCGCGCAGCGCGCAAGGCTCCCTGCGCGACGCCCAGAGCACGCTCGACCAGGTGCTGGCCCTCTCGAGCGACAAGGTGCGCTATCGCGACGTGGAAGAGCTGTTGGGTATGGTCGAGCTGGACGCCTTGGCGGCGCTCTTCGACTGCGTGGCCGAGCGCAAGACCAATGAGCTCCTCGACCTTGTGGACCGCCTGCTCTCCGAAGGCAAGGACGCGCAGCAACTTGTGCGCGACCTGGAGAATTACATACGCAATCTGCTTGTGGCCAAGCATCATCCCAGCCCCGCGCACCTCTTGGAGCTTCCTCCCGACCTGGCGGAGCGCGTGATCCAGCAGGCCAAACGCTTCGAGGTGGGGAGCCTTCTGTCCATCTCCGAGCTGCTGTGGGACCTGGAGGCGCGCATGCGCTGGAGCGCGGAGGCGCGCCTGATGCTGGAAGTGGCGCTCTTGAAGGCCGTGCGACTTGCGGAGTCAGCCTCGCTGGACCGACTCCTGGACCGCCTGGCGGAGCTGGAGCAGCGCCTGGGCGGCGCGCCCACGCCGCCTCCCACCCGGCCGCCGGCCCAATCCGAGCCTGCAACTCCGTCGCCCAGGAAAGAACCCGCGACGCCTGCACGCGACGCCGCCGCCGGCGAGGCGCAGTTGCCGCTGCTCTCCGAAATCCGCGACGCCTGGCCGGCGTTGGCCGCTGCCATCGCCAACTCGCGCGTGGCCGGCTGCCTGGCCGACGCGCAGCCGGTTCGCTTCGAGGGCTCGCAGCTGGTGTTGGAGATTCCCAAGGGTTACGCCTTCTACATGGACACGCTGAAGAGCCCGGAGGCGCGGCGCGCGCTGGACGAGGCCATGCGCGCGCGCTGGGGTCGCTCCATTCCGGTGGTGCTGGAGTTCGGCAGCGAGGCGCCCGCCGCGCCCGTGCGCGAAACCGGCGCCGCCCAGGCCGAGGAGCCCCTGGACCCCGCGGTGCAAAAGACGCTGGAACTCTTCTCCGGCAAGATCGTCAAGACATCGCGCAAGGCCTAACGCCGGCATCCTGCCGGCTCGCGTGCAGGCATCCTGCCGGCTCGCTTCGGCGAACGCGGACACGACCACGGAAGCGTGGGGGCGAGACGCCCTCCATGCGAGCCGGCGGGACGCCGGCGCTACACTAGGAGAGAGTCATGTTGGGCATGGGTGGATTACTCAAACAGGTGCAGGAGATGCAGAAGCGCCTGGCCGCCATTCAGGAGGAGCTGGAGGCGCTGCGCGTCGAGGGCATCTCCGGCGGCGGCATGGTCAAGGCCCAGGTCAACGGAAAACTCCAGTTGCTCGACCTCACCATCCATCCCTCGATCATCGATCCCGCCGATCCCGAAGTCGTGGAGGACCTGGTGGTCCTGGCGGTAGCCGAAGCGCAGAAGAAGGCGGCGGAGACAGCCAAGGCCAAGCTGCAGGACGCCGCCGGCGGCCTGCCGATTCCGCCCATCCCGGGCCTGACGGCGTGAGGCGCTGATGCGCGTCGGCGAACCGGAGGCCTTGCGCAAGGCGGTGGCGCAACTGTCGCGGCTGGCGGGGGTCGGCCCCTCGCTGGCCCGCCGCATCGTCTTTCACCTCTTGCGCCGCACTCCCGAGGAGAACCAGGCGCTGCTCGACTCGCTCCGGCACGTTCTGCAAGCCGTCGAGACCTGCTCCGTCTGCGGCGCGCTCTCCGAGAAGTCCGGCTGCCCCGTCTGCTCCGATCCCGACCGCGAGACCGACGTCATCTGCGTGGTGGAAGAGACGCGCGACGTACTGGCCATCGAGCGCTCGGGACGCTATCACGGGCAGTATCACGTACTGGGAGGCGCCCTGGCGCCGCTGGAGGGGCGCGGCCCGGAAGACCTGCGTATCGCCGCCCTGCTGGCGCGGCTGGAGTCGGGCGCCTTTAAGGAGGTCATCGTGGCGACCGATCCCGACATGGAGGGCGATGCGACGGCGCTCTATCTCGCCAAGCTCCTCAAACCACTGGGCGTGCGCGCCACCCGTATCGCCCGCGGCGTGCCGGTCGGCGGCACGCTGGAGTTCGTCGTTCAATCCACCCTCGGCATGGCGCTGGACGGCCGCATCGATCTCGTCGCCGTAAGGCGGGGATGGCTAGGGACCTATGAGATCAATGGAACACGGGCTGCCTGGGCGCGGCAGGTCGCCATCGGTCCCATAGGTCCTATTCGTCAATTCACCCGCACACCTGTTTGAACACGCGCAGGAGTTCCCCCACAATCCCGTGATCTCCCGTCGGAGGTCCCGCTTCTGCAACTCGGCTGCCAGTTTCGGGAACGCCCCGTAGTGCAGCAGGCCCGCGGCGTCGCCGAGTGCCGTCGTAATCGGTCCCGATCCCGATGTGTCTTGCGCCCACCAGGTTGGCGATGTGGCACACGTGATCGACCACGCGCGACAGCGACGCCTTCTTCGGATCGTCGTCCACGAAATGCGGGGCGAAGTTCATGCCCACTACCCCGCCCGCCTCGGCCAGCGCAACGATCTGATCGTCCCACAGGTTGCGGTTGTTCCTGCACAGCTCGCGCGCGTTGCTGTGGGTGGCGATGAAGGGACCCTCGCAGTGCTCCGCCACGTCCCAGAAGCCGTCTTCGTTCAGATGCGACACGTCCACCAGCATCCGCAGCCGGTTCATTTCGCGCACCACGCGAATGCCGAAGTCCGACAGCCCGCCCACCCCGGGGTTCTTTTCAAAGTTGCCGTTGCCGATCTCGTTCCGCCCCTGCCAGACCAGGCCGATCTCGCGGAACCCCAAGCGATGTAGGATTTCCAGGTTGTCGATGTTGCCCTCAAGCACCACGCCGTTTTCGATCACGGGAACGAGGGCCACCTTGCCGGCCTTGTGGGCCGCGGTGATCTCGCGCGAACTGGTCGTGACCGCCAGCCGGTCGGCGTAACGTTCCACCGTGCGCAGCATGAGCCGATACTGTTTGAAGCACTCCTGCAGCGGCGAATAAAACGAGTTGCGGTCGCGCAGCCAGTGCACCTGAAATATGACATTTACTCCGCCCTTCCTGATGCGATCCAGGTTGACGTGTCCGCCGGGTATGCCGTACACGGTCTTGCCCTCGTTGAAGTAGAGCATCTTGGTGAGCGTGTCGATGTGCGCGTCCAATACCGGCACGGAGGCCAGCAGATTGTCGGGTTTCATATGCGTCTCCTCGGGAAGTAAGGGACAGTCACCGGTTTTCCAGGCGAATTCCGGCGGCCATCGGCAGTCTATCATGGGAACCCGGTGCCTGTCCCTGGTGTATCCATTAGCACGCGCAAGCGGGAATGGGAAGAGGCGAGTCACTCCTCCCCGCCGACGACCACGTCCATCCTCGACAGCCGCCGTCCCGCCCAGAGAAGCGAAACGACGATGAACGCGGCCAACACCACGTAGCACGTCACGTGCGCGGAGAGCGGGCGCTCGGTCACAAGCAGCGGAAACATGTTTTCGCTGCCGTAGTAATTGGGAAAGAGCGAGCGGAAGTAATGCCGCAGCGTCAGATAGTGGGTCGAGCCGGGCAGGACGTTGGCGCCGGTATCCCAGATGAAGGCGAAGAGGAGGCCCCAGAGAAGCGGCCGCTTCACCAGGAGGCCCAGGAGCGAAAAGAAGGCGCCGTAGGCCGCCAGCGCCAGCGCGATCAATCCCCAGTCGATGAAGAAGACAGGGAGATTCTCGCGCCACATGGGATAGGCCGGCCCGGAACCCAGGAGATAGTACGCGGCGAAGAGCGAGACGCCGGCCAGAATCGAGGAAACGAAACTGTAGGCGAGAAACTTGGCCGGGGGAAGCGCCGCCCGCGGGACAGGACAGAGAAAGAGAAACCGCGCCGCACCGCTGGAAAGCTCCTCACTGTAGAGCGGGGTGGCCCAGAACAGCGCGATCAGCACGACCATGAAGTTGAGATAGCCGTAGCTGGCGAGGATGTCGAAGAAGCGCAGCGCCTCGGTCCGCCACAGCGCCGCGCCCGGTTGGAGGTACGAGACGATGCGCACCAGCACCACCGGCGCCAGCGGCACGCACAGGAGAAACAGCATGTAGAGAAAGCGCCTGCTTCTGACCGTGGCGCCTGCGTAATGCCCCAAGAGCACCCGCGCGGCGGAAAACGTGCGCGCGAGAGAAGAGACTTCGGGACAGGAGACTTCGGGACAGTCGCCAATTCTCACTTCCAGGCCTCCCGATACGCAATCGCCCCCGCCCACTCGCAACCCCTCATTTCAGCGATAACCTTCCTGAGAATCGGCGCCTGTCCCCCCCCGCGCCCACCGTCATCCCGTACCCCGCGTTCCGCCCTTGCGTTCAAGTAGATCGCGGAACACGGCCTCCATGCTCTCGTCCGGAGTGGACAGACGGACGACGCGCCACCCCTCGCGCGCCACGCTCTCGTTGAAGTTGGAAAGAAACTGCGACAACCGGCGCGTGCGCAGCGTCAGTTGTCCATCAACTTCGCCGTCCTCCAGCGAGAGCACGGCGGGATCGGCGGCCAGCGTTCGCCGAATGGCCAGCCGGTCGGGCGACTCGAGGACCACCCGCCGCGGCACATCCTCCATTTCGTCGCGGATGTCGCGCACGTCGCCTTCCGCCAAGAGCCGCCCGCGATGGAGCAGCAGCACGCGCCGCGTCAGGCTTTCCACTTCGTGCAGAATGTGGCTGGACACGAGCACGGTGCGCCCTTCTTCCCCCCACTGGCGAATCTGGCGGCTCATGGCGGCGCGTCCCTGCGGATCAAGTCCGGTCAAGGGTTCGTCCAGGAGCACCACTTCGGGCGACAGGGCGTCGGCGAGGGCCAGTTTGAGCCGCTGCTTCATGCCCTTGCTGTAGCCGGCCGCGGCGCGCTGCGCCGCCTCGCTCAGGCCCACGCGCGCCAGCAGCTCTTCCGCCCGCGCCCGCGCCTGCCGCCGACCATAGCCCGAGACGCGCAGATGATGCGTGAGAAACTGCATCCCCGACATGTTGCCAAAGCCCTTCTCGGCATCCGGGCAGTAACCAAGCCGGTAATAGACGCTCCAATCGTCGCCGACGCGCCGCCCGCACACGTAGGCCGACCCGAAATCGGGCCGCAGGTGCCCCGCCAACAGATTCAAGAGCGTGCTCTTGCCCGCACCGTTCAGGCCCAGAAGTCCCGTCACGCCCGGCCCGATTTCCGCCGTGATGGCGTTTACGCCCAACACGTGCCCGTACCAGCGCGTGAGATTCTCCATGCGCAGCGTGGCCGTCACCTGACCACCTCCACCGGCCGCAGGCGCGTCCACAGCACGAGAAACGAAAGCGCCGACAGCCCGGCCAGCGCATAGAGGCTCCAGGTCCAGGGCGTGTCCAGGAGGAGGTACTTCTCGCCGAAGAACGCCTCCGAGATCTGGTACCAATTGAGAGGCAGCGACAAGAGCGAGCAGTAGTGCTCGAAGCGGGTCCAGATTTCGCCGCCGCCGCGCCAGGGCACGGCGCGGAAGAAGCCCACCATCATCCAGCCGAAGAGGTAGAACATGGCAAAGGCCGCGCCCGCCAGCCGCCCCCCGCCGCACACGCAGGAGAGCGCCAGCATGGGCAGCGCCGCGCTGGTAATGTAGATCACCGACACCACCACGATGCCGCCGGCCACCTCCCGGTCGCGCCAGAGATGCTCCCAGTCGCTGGTAACGAGGCTATAGCCGAAGTAGAGCAGAAGTCCCGGTACCAGCGACACCAGCGAAAGGGCGGCGGCCAGTTGCAGGAAGCGCGCGGAAATGTAACCCCAGCGCGACAGCGGACGCGAGAAGTAGAGCGGCACCGCCCCCGCCGCCTGGTCGCGCGCGATCAGGCTACCTCCCACGACTGCAGCCAGGAGAAACACGTAAAACTGCATGTTGGTCATAAACCCCAGATAGGTCCGCGCGGAAACGCTGGCGTGGTGCTGGTAGCGCTCCATCTGGGTGACGAATTTGAGAATATCGCTCTGATTGGCGACCAGCCACATCTGCGTGAGGCGCGCGAAGAACAGCACGGCGACGAAGAGCGAAATCCAGAAGAGGCCGCGATGCCTGAGCACAAGCCCCAATTCACCGGAGACGAACGCCCACCAGCGGGAGAGACGCCCCCGGCGGCTCCCGGCGTACTCGCGATAGACCTGCGCGTAGATGGCCATTACCGCGCCCCCAACCAGTCGGCCAGCTGCTCGGCGAAGCCGGCCGGACGCGGCTCCAGCGCGCGCACGAGCATGTCCGCGGCGCGCGCCGCGGAGAAGAGCGGCGCCGTCGCCGCCCCCTCGCCCAGCGCCACCTCCACCCACTCGCCGCTTCGCTCCGCCGCCAACCCCACCTGCCGCAGCCGCAGCGCGTATTCGTCCGGTGAGCCGGACACGCGCACGCGATAAATGCGCCGGCCGTCCGCCCGCCCCGATTGCACCCTGGCCTGTCGCACCAGCCGCCCCGCGTCCAAGACCACCACCTCGCTGCACACTTCCTCCACGTCACCCAAGAGGTGTGTGGAAAGCAGAAGGCTCTTGCCATGATGGCGCGCGAGATCGGCCAGGAGTTCGAGCATCTCGCGCCGTCCGGCGGGATCCAACCCGTTGGTCGGTTCATCCAGAATGAGCAGTTTCGGATCGTGCACGAGCGCGGCGGCGAGTTTGAAACGCTGCTTCATGCCGGTGGAAAAATCCTCGACGGGACGGTAGCGGGCCTCGCCCAAGCCCACGTACCAGAGGACTTCGTGGGTGCGCTGCAGCGCGGCCTGGCGCGGCAGGCCGGACATCTCAGCCAGCAGCGCCACGCTCTCGACCGCGTCGCGCCGCGGCAGGGCTACCGGGTCCTCGGGCATGTAGCCGACCGCCTCGCGGATGCGCCGAAAGTCGCGCCGGCTGGACATGCCCAGCACCGAGACGCGCCCGCGTTGCGGCGGCAGGAGTCCCAAGAGGACCCGAATCAGCGTGGTCTTGCCCGCCCCGTTCGGCCCCAACAATCCCACCGCCCCCGCCGGGACGCAGACCGACAGTTCCGACAGGACCACCCGCGACCCCAGCCGCACCGTCAGCCCCTCAGTTGCGACGACGTTGGAAGTTTGCATCTCACCTCCCGCTGAGTGCAAGAGTAAGGGCAGGCCGCAGCCGTTTCCACTCCCTTTTGGAGAGGCCTGAAGGAACCCTTTCTCATCATCGACAAGAGTCGAAGCGTCCGTGATTGCTCCCGCCGGCGCGAGTCGAGTTGACCCGTAACTGATCTCGAAGGAGAATGCAGTTGGTTCGGAGTACAGACTTCAATTTGAATTGAGGCAAGCTGACACCCGATGTCAAGCCTCGTCACGCCGAGGGAGGTGATCGCGGATGAAGGAGTTTGATTGCGTGGCGATGAAGCGCCAGGCTCAGGAAGCCATAGATGAGGCGATCAAGGGCATGTCAGCCGAAGAGCAAATCGACTGCTTTCGCCGCGAAAGTGAGGCATCTCTGCGAAAAATGGAGGAAATGCGGAAACGACGGAAAAACACGCAGGATGGGCTTCACGACGCGTGAGCTACGAAGCGGGGTTCAACCCTTCCCTCGTGCGTCGATTCGGATCATTCTCCTGTCCCCACGCGCACGCATTTCTTGACACCTGACCCGCGCAAGCCGGCGGCGGGACGCCGCCGAGACCGGCGACAGGATGTCGCCGCTACGTGCGCATTTGGGCGTTACGAGCCGTTGCGCGCGTCACGCATGGCCTGGTGCATGGCGCGATCCACCGCGCCGCGCGTCACCAGCCCGGCCTCCTCCAGGACCGCCACGACGGCCTTGATGCGATAGGCGTTGGCGACGGAGGTCTGGCGGATGGCGCGCACCTCGGCCAAGAGTTCCTCAAGTTCACGTCCGGGTCCGGCCTCGCGTTGGGCGAAGCGGCGCAGATGGCGCCGACCGGGCGCTTCCTCAGGCTGGCGCTCCGCCTCCGGCCCACTCTCCACCGCTTCCACCGCCTCCGGCTGCCGGCCGTTGCCGTTGGGGTTGCCGCCGTCGGCGCGCGCCTCGACGGCCTCCGCCGGCGCTTCCACCGGAGCCGGCTCGGGCAGGATGCGCGTCACGCGCAACAGCTCCTGGCTGCTCGGCGGCAACCGAAACCCGGCATGGCTGAGATGGTACAGGTCGGCGGCAAAGTCGTTGGCCAGAAACGGCTTCTGA
The DNA here is from genome assembly GCA_015075175.1 of bacterium. Classification (GTDB taxonomy): domain Bacteria; phylum Hinthialibacterota; class Hinthialibacteria; order H5-UNCL2; family H5-UNCL2; genus H5-UNCL2. The sequence goes on along the minus strand of JABTUV010000001.1, from coordinate 323,469 downwards.
GACGCTCGTGGCCGCCTCTTCGTAAAGATCGCCGCTGTGCGGTCGATTGGATAACAGCAGTACCGGCGTCTCCGCCGTCGCCTCAAGGGTCCGCAGGCGCTCGCACACCCGCGCCGGTTCCATGCCCGGCATCCGCAGCGACAGGAGGATCAGGTCCGGCGCCAAACGCTCGGCCAGCGCCAACCCGTCCTCCGCGTTGGGCGTCACGCGCACGTCGAATCCGAGGTAACCGACAACCTCCTGCATCAGCCGGCCCATGGCCGGCTCATCATCCATCACAAGCAACGTAACCTTCGACAATTCAACCTCCCGCAGGGTCCGAACGCTCAAACAGGGGTGAGCGGGGGTGTTTCACTCTCAGCGTGCAAAAAGTAGCTGAATCTCCCTGCAATTATTAGATTTATCATTCCGGGAAGAAACCCGTCATACAGTTCCTTCCCCTATTTTATCGTAAAGCCTAACCAGTATCAGCAAAAAACGCAAACAAAATTGAGGCGGCCCGTGGCCTGGGCACCCTGCCCATGCGGGCGTGCACGGTCAAGATGCCCATGCCACCCGGCAGGCCGTCAGGAGGCCCGCGCCGCGATGATCCGTCGCAGAAGCTCCCCGATTTGGGAATTGGGTATCTCCTTGCCCGGAATCCGGCTGTCGACCCGATGCACGACAACCAGATCCAGCTGAGGGTAGACGAAGATAATCTGCCCCTTGTTGCCTTGGGCGGCGAAATGTTCGCCGGGCAGTTCGAGATTGCCGATCAGGCGGCCCTGGCGCGACACCCACCACATGTAGCCGTAGCCGCCGCGCCCCGCGTTGGAGTAGCTGACCAAGCTCTCGGCGACCCAGTCGGCGGGAACGATCTGCCTGCCGTTCCAGGCGCCCCGGCGCAAGTAAAGCAGTCCGAAGCGGGCCAAGTCGCGCGCCGACATCCTGAAAATATAAGCCGGATGGATCGAGTCGCCGCCCCGCTGATAGCGGCAGTAGCGGAGCGCAAAATCCTCCATCTGCAAAGGCTTGGCGATCCGCTCGGCAAAATCCACGAACAGGCTGGTCCCCCCGCGCGCGTTCTCCAGAATGGTCCCAGCATTGTGTCCCAATTGCTAATACCAGAAGGTTCCGCGGATGGCTGCCGCGCCCGCCGGCGCGCCCTCATGCCCGGCGTCTCCGCCAGCGCCGGATGGTAGACCCCCGAGCGCGCGCACAGCAACATACGCACCGTCGCCGTCTTCCTCTTCCGTCAGGGATGGCTCGTTATCGTCGATTCCCACTCTTCATGGTCGCATCCAGGTTGATCTTGCCTCGAGACGGCGATCCCGATCAAAGCCGACAAGAGGCTCTTGCGCACGGAATGGATCTGGGTGGGTGCGTCGCTCTTTCCCCAGTCGCAGAGCACGCGCCCGGCATAGACGGCGAAGACCGCGTCCGAGCCGATCTCCTCGGCGTACCTCCGGGCCTCCACGAGGCCGGCTGAGGGACCAGCCGGCGTCCTCGGGCCGCGGCCAACTTTCCCAGGTCGCGCCGGGATAGACGGCGTCCACCGGCGGCGCAACGGGTACCTGGGGCCGCTCGACCCGGCCGGGCGACGGTTCGCGCGGGCGGTCCCGTTCCGACCCAGGCGTAATCCGCCGCCGCATCCCAGCGCCAACGCCAGGACTACGAAGAGAATCAATCCCGCGCCACGGCCCGGCCGTCGCTCCCCTCCACTTGGCTCTCACATCCACGCTCCTTCCCCGCATCTCCGGCCAATGCCGCGGGGACACTGTGCGATGCCGCAAGCTTCAAGTCAAGTCGATCTCGCGGGCCGGTCTCAGACGGGAATGACTGAGGCACCCGGAACGGGAGATCAAGATTAAGAGCAAGAGCAACATTAAGAGCAAGAGCAAGATTAAGAGCAAGAGCAAGATTAAGAGCAAGATTAAGATTAAGATTAAGAGCGAGATTAAGGATTAAGATTAAGATTAAGATTAGGAAAAAGAGCGGGGGAGCTGGGGAGGAAGGACTCGAACCTTCAAACTCCGGTTCCAAAGACCGGTGGCTTTACCATTCGCCTACTCCCCAAAGGGAGGCTTCACTGGCTACCGGTCTGCATGTCAACCGCGGGGAGGATCAGGAAAGTTGCGGATTTTGACCGACCTGCTTGAGGTCTGAGCTGTGGCTCCAAAACCGGCGCCGGTCCCTCGTGCGGCAAGGGACAGGCACGGATTTCCAATCGAACCTCTCCGCTTAACCGCCAGTTCCCGGAGGCAATCCGTGACCGTCCCTTCAGTCCGGGGCGCCGATGGCGTCCTTCACCTTCACGATCAGATCGTCCAAGTCTACCGGCTTGGACACGAACGCGGAGACCTGCGACTCCCAGATGGTGTAATCATCCTCCAGCGCGCGCAACGCCGTGCACATGATGATGGGAAGATGGGGAAAGCGCTGCCGCAGATCTTCCAGCATCTCCAGGCCCGACTGCTCGGGCATGCGGATGTCCAGGATCACCAGATCGGGAACCCGCTCGGCGATCAAGTCCCAACCTTCTCGGGCGCTGGCGGCGGTGCGCACGTGGTAGCCTTCGTCGGTCAATTCATCCTGAAACAGCAGCCGGATATGCTCTTCGTCGTCCACCACAAGGATGCTCTTCATGCCGGTAACTCCGTCGTGGGATGGGACACTGTCGCCGCGGGCGGGGGATGTCAATGATAAAGCTGGTCCCGCGGCCGACCGTGCTGGTCACGCGAATGCGCCCGCCGTGGCCCTCCACGATGCGCCGCGCCAGGTGCAATCCCAGTCCCGTACCACGGGCCTTGGTGGTAAAAAACGGCTCGAAGATGCGCTCCAGCTTGTCGGCGGGAATCCCCACGCCGGTGTCGGCGATCTCGATTTCCACGCGCTCGGGATGGTCGGTAAGGGCTACCGTCAGCACTCCGCCGTGAGGCATGGCGTGAATGGCGTTCTGCAGCATGTTGAGGAAGAGCTGCTTGAGCTGGCCGGCGTCGCAACGCAGCAGCGAAAAAGTCTCGGGAAAGCGACATTCCACGGCGATGGCCGCGGCGCGCAGCTCCTCGCCCAGAAGCGTCAGCGTCTCCGCCAGCGTCTCGCGCAAGTCGCACTCGGAGAAGCGCGGCTCCAGCGAACGGGCGAACTCCAGCACGTTGGCGATCACCTCGTTGAGCCGGTCCACTTCCTCCATGATGATGCGCGTGTAGTTACGATACTTGGGATTCTCCTGGGCGCGCCCGATGCGCTGGGCGAAACCGCGGATGGACGTGAGAGGATTCCTGATCTCATGCGCCATCACCGCCGCCATTTCGCCCAAACTGGCCAGGCGCTCCTTGCGGATCAATTCCGCCTGGGTTCGTCGCAACTCGGCCAGCGAGCGCTGGGCTTCCGCCCGCTTCTCCTCCAGGTCCTGGTACAGGCGGGCATTCTCGATGGTGATGGCCGCCTGGTTGGCGATGGTCACCGCCAGCCGCGACAGCCGCGCCGCGTCCAGGTCGCAGCGATTGCAGGCCAGATGCAGGACGCCGATCAAACGCTCCTGCGCCCGCAGCGGCAGGCAGATGTGGTCGCGCCCGTCCGGCGCCGTCACCGGCGGGAGAATGTTCGCCCGCGTCGCCAACAGCGCCGGCAGGTTGGGCAGATATCCCCGCTCCTCCGCTTCCAAGGGACGATAACTGGCGACCTGCACCAGTCGCTCCCCGTCGACCAGATGAATGCTGCACGTTTCCACCGACAGCACTTCCACCGCCTTGCGCACGATCAGGTCCAGCACCCGCTCCAGGTCCAGCGTGGTCACGATCGCCTGCTGCACTTCGTAGAGCGTCGAGAGTTCCGCCAGCCGGTCGCGCAGGTCGGCCGTCGATTCGGCCACGCGCTGCTCCAGTCGCTGATTCAGCTCCTCGACTTTTTGATAAAGGCGCGAGTTGGAGATGGCCACCGCCGCCTGCCCCGCCAGAATCGAAAGCAGATGGCGGTCGTGACGGGTGATGGGCCGCTGATTGAAGCGGTTGTCCACCACGATCACGCCCAAAACGGAATCTCTCGCCAGTAGCGGTGCGGTCTCTAACTCCGCCACGCCCAGCTGGGCGATCAGCGCCTTGTCGGTGCGACTGTCGCTGGAGGCATGGGTGATAAGAAAGGGTTTTCTCTCCAGGGCGGTCAGGGCCAGCACGCCGCCTTCGGGCCGCAGGGGGATGCGCAGGCGGCGGATCATCTGGTTGAAGTCGCTGTCCTGGAAACTCCGCGCCTGATCGAAACGCTCGATGAAATCGGAGATGGTCAGTTCCTGGTCGCGGATGGCGGCCCAGATGGAGGCGCACTCGGCGGCGTTGATGGGCCCGACGCCCATCTCGCCCACCAGTTCGTCGCCTTTCTCGGAGACCAGCGCCAGGAAGGCGCGATTGAAGCCGAGGCCGTCGCCGGCGGTGCAAGCGGAGAGGATGACATGCATGAGGCGCGACAGCTCCAGCGTGCTCTGCATGGTCAGACTGATCTGATTGAGCAGGAGCAGGTGGCGGGACAGGTCGCTCTCGTGCGGGCCGCCGTCCGGGGCTGTCAACGTTGCCGGGAGAGGTTTCATAGATAGGCGATCCGGTTGGCGGGGCGGTCGGCGTCGGCGGGCGAAGCGGGGCGGCGCGCGCCCTGCCGCGTCAGGGCCGCCAGTTGCTCCTCCAGGCGATCCAGGCGCGTCCAAACCTCCTCCAGACGACGGATGACGCCGCCCAGGCTCTCGGAGACGAGCTGCGCGTCGCGTCCGGCTCCCGCGATGGAGGTCATTGAATCGGCCAGCCCGTCCACGCGCGCCGCCAGCTGGGCGCGCGCCTCGACCAACCCACTGAGCTCCTGCGACAGCGCCTCCACACGCGCCGTGAGGGTACTCCACGGCTCTCGTAGCCAGCGTCTCGCGCACGGTCAGCAGGCTCGGCCCGCAATCCTCCAGCGCCTGGGCGTGATCGCAGGCCCTCTCTTCCAGCGCGCGTCGGCCGGCGGCGTCGGTGAGGCCCGGCCAGTCGCTCAAGCGCTGCGCAACGCGGGCATCCGTCTGCCAGCGCGAAGAGGCGCGACCGCTGTTGGCTTTCGCGCGCCAGCGACTCGGCCAGTTGCTCCAGGCGCGCGCGCTCTTCCGTCCCGTTTCGCTCCAACTCACCCAAGCGTTCCTGCACCTCCGCCAGGCGCCCTCCAAACCGGCGGAAAAATCCCTTTCCCGCGCCGCCAGGGTTCCTGCAGATCTTCAAGCCGCCCGCGCATCGGCTATTCGCTTCGACATCCGCCGGGATTAGCCGGTGGTTTCCGGCGGCGACGCCGTGTCCGTCCCGCAGTCCTCCCAGACCCCAGGATCGGAGTTTCAATCCCAGCCTCGCCCGCCAGTTCGCGCGCCGTCGCCTCGTCCAGGCCCTTCGCCAGCTGGTAAAGCTGAAAAAACGTGCCGCCCCGATGCCCCCGACAGCCCGAGTACATGCAGCGAAACGTGCTCCGCGCCGTATCGATCACCAGGCTGCGGATCATCTCCTCCCTGTGAATGGGACAATAGCTGCGCAGCGTGCTGCCCTTCTGCTCCACCCCGTTGGTCTTGTAACCGACCAGGAACAGCACCGATTCCGCGGAGAGCATGCGGTTGATCTTCTCAATCGTGTCGGACAAGGCGTTGGTCATCGAGAGCCTGTCTGTCGGTACAGCCCTTCACGGCGGATGATCGCCAATACGGCCGCGGGAACCCACTCCTCGACGGCCAGGTCATGCGCCAGCCGCCGGCGCAGCTCGGTGGCGGTGACGGCGACCGGTCGGACCGGCACGCACCGCGCGCGCGGATAGCCCGCCGCAAGCTCCGCGGGAAGATCATACCCGGCCCGCGTGGTCGCCAGGAGTTCATACTTAGCCCCCTATCTTATCATAATCCTTCCAGGTATGAAAGATGGGCCATTGGTCCGCGCCGATGACCAGCGCGACCTGGTCTCCCGGATGCCGGCGCGAAAGCTCCTCCAGCGTGTCGATGGTGAAGGACGGGCCTGGGCGGGAAAGTTCCAGATCGCTCACCTCACACTTGGGCAGGTGGGCCACGGCGGCGGCGGCCATCGCCAGGCGCGCCGGCCCGGGCGCGCCCGTCTCGCCCTCCTTCAACGGGGACTGCCTCGCCGGCACGACCAGCACCCGGTCCACGTCCGCCAGCGCCGAGACCGCTTCGCACACGGCCAGATGTCCGTTGTGGAAAGGATCGAACGTGCCTCCAACGACGGCGATTTTCATGTCATCCCTTCATACCTCTCCCTTGGGGAGGGTCGCTCGACGGAGCAAGGCGAACTCGAACGGGTGAGGGGGACGCCGCAGCGTTCGCGATCTCCCCCTCACCCGGCCCTTCGGGCCGACCTCTCCCCAGGGGAGAGGCGGAGAGCGCGCTTCGCGCCTACTCCCGCACCTGCCCTTCCCCGTATACCACCCACTTCTGCGTGGTCAGTTCCTCCACGCCCATCGGTCCCCGCGCGTGCAGCCGGTCGGTCGAGATGCCGATCTCCGCGCCCAGCCCGTACTCGAAGCCGTCCGCGAAACGCGTACTGGCGTTCACCATCACCGACGAGGCGTCGATCTCGCGCACGAACCGCTGCGCCGTGGCATGGTCCCGCGTCACGATGGCTTCCGTGTGGCCGCTGCCGTAACTATGAATGTGGTCGCGCGCCGCCTCAAAGCCGTCCACGACTCTCACCGCCACAATCAGGTCCAGAAACTCGCAGCCGAAGTCCCCGTCTTTCGCCGGCTTTGCGGAGGGATACAGGCGACACGTCTCCGCGCAGCCTCTGATTTCCACTTTCGCCTCGGACAGTTTTTTCAACATGCGCGGCAGAAACGCCTCCGCCACGTCCCGATGCACGAGCAGCGTCTCCATGGCGTTGCACACTCCGGGACGCTGCACCTTGGCGTTGAAAACGATCCTTTCGGCCATGTCCAGATCGGCCGCCCGGTCCACGTAAACGTGACAGATGCCCTGGTAGTGCTTGATGACGGGCACGCGGGCATGTTGGACGATCGCCCGGATGAGTTCATGCCCGCCGCGTGGAATCACTGCGTCGATCCGGCCCTCGGCGGCGATCAACCGCAGCACGTGCTGCCGGTCGGGATCGGGAATGGACTGCACGGCGTCGGGGGGAAGGCCCGCTTGCACGAGGCCGCCGCGCACGACCTCGGTCAGGACCAGATTGGAGTGGAGCGCCTCGCGACCGCCGCGCAGGATGACGGCGTCGCCGGCCTTGATGCACAGGGCCGCCGCGTCCACCGTCACGTTGGGCCGCGCTTCGTAGATCATGCCGATCACGCCGATGGGCACGCGCATGCGGCCCACCAGAAGCCCGTTGGGACGCCGCGTCATGCCGTCGATGCGACCGACGGGATCCGGCAGCGCCACGACCTGCCGCACGCCCTCCGCCATCGCCGCGACGCGCGTCTCGTCCAGCCGCAGCCGATCCAGGAGCGCCGGCGACAAACCCGCCGCCTGGCCCTCCGCCATGTCCCTCGCGTTCTCCGCCATGATTTCCGCGCCACGCGCAACCAGACCATCCGCCACAGCCGCAAGCGCCCGATTCTTCTCACCGGGATTGCAGTCGGCCAGCATCCGCGTCGCCCGCCGCGCCGCGGAGAGCATGGCATCCAGATCAAAGGTTTGACTCATGGCTTCTTGTCTCCGTTACGACGGCATTCCCGCCGGATCGCGTAGGGTTCGCACCGCGCACCGCAGCCCCATGCACGCCCGTTCGAAGGCGCGGGACATCCAGCAAATGCCTCGCACGGTGCGCGGTGCGCACCCTACCGCGCCTCCACCACACCACCAGATTGTCGCGATGGATCGCCGCGTAGCTCTTGCGCTTGCCCAAAAGAGCCGCAATCGCCGCGGTACTGTTGCCCTTGACCGCCGACAACTCCTGGGAGGAGTAATTCACCAGCCCGCGCGCGATCTCGACGCCCGTCTCGTCGCAGACGGCCACCAGTTGCCCGGAAGGAAAGCGCCCCTCGACGCGCACGATACCGGAAGGCAAAAGACTCCGGCCCTCTTCGACCAATGCGCGGCAGGCGCCGGCATCGACCACAACTCTCCCGCCCGAGGCGGTCTTGCCGAAGGCGATCCAGCGTTTGCGGCTGGAGAGAGGACAGGAGTTGCCGCGGAACCACGTCCCGCGCCCCGCGCCTTCCACCAGCTCGGTCAGAATGCCCGGCCTGTGTCCATTGGCGATGACCGCGTGAAGACCGGCCAACAGGCACGTGCGCGCCGCCTCCAACTTGGTGCACATGCCGCCGACCGAGTTGTGGTCGCGCGCGCCCTTCGCCAAGCCGACCAGCTCCGGCGTCACCGCCGTGATCTCGGGGACCAGCGTGGCCGGATCCTGCGGATCCCGGTAGAGACCATCCACGTCGGACAACAGTACGAGCAGGTCCGCGTCCATCTTGCAGGCCACCAGGGCCGAGAGTTGATCGTTGTCGGAGAAACCCAGCTCCTCGGTGCTGACGGTATCGTTTTCGTTGACGATGGGCACGACGCCCAGCGAGAGAAGCGTCTCCAACGTGTTGCGGGCGTGCAGGTAGCGCGAGCGGACGTCCAATCCGTCCCGCGTCAGGAGGACCTGGGCGACGGGTTTGCCGAGGAGTCCGAAAACGCCGTGATAGCAGTGCATAAGATGGCCCTGGCCGATGGCGGCGCAGGCCTGCTTCTCCGCCAGCGCGGCGGGACGCTTCTTCCAGCCCAACACGCGCATTCCCATGCCGATGGCGCCGGAGCTGACCAGGATGAACTCGCGCCCGCGCGCCGTCATCTCCACCATCTCCCGCGCCAGCCCCGAGATCATGGGGGTGTTGAAGTGCGTTTCGTCGGAATTGACCAGGCGCGTGCCCAGCTTGACCACGATGCGCTGATAATGGACAACCGGCTCACTCATCCTCGTCATCCTTCAAGGCCATCCGCCCGGCCAATAGCTCGCGATGGAGGTCCTCGATGGCGGCGGCCAGCCCGTCCAGGCCGGTCCGCTGCAAGGCCGAAATCAGCCAGCAACGCCCGCGCGGCACGCCGCTTTCGTCAAGGAATCGCGCCACTACCGCCTCGCGCTCCGACTCGCCGAGGAGGTCCATCTTATTGAGCGCGACCAGAAAGGGACGCTCCAGGATGGCCGTATCATAGCACTCCAGTTCGCGCCGCAACACCCTCCAGGCGGCGGGGCAATCGGCGTCGTCGCGCCCGGCAGCGTCCAGCACGTACACCAGCAGTTCCGTGCGCTCGATGTGGCGCAAGAAGTCGACGCCCATGCCTGCGCCCGCGTGCGCACCTTCGATCAGCCCCGGGATGTCGGCGATCACCAGCGAGGTCCCGTCCGACAGGGGCAGCGTCCCCAATACGGGCTGGAGGGTTGTGAACGGATACTCGGCGATTTTGGCGCGGGCGCGGGTGAGGGCGGAAATCAGCGTGCTCTTGCCGGCATTGGGAAAACCGACCAGCCCGACCTGGGCGATCACCTTCAGTTCCAGGCGCAGGCGGCGGCGCTGCCCGGGCTGTCCGGGAGTCGCCTTCTCCGGCGCCTGCCGTGTGGAAGTCGCGAAGTGCACGTTGCCCAGGCCGCCGCGACCGCCGGCGGCCACGATCAGCGCCTGTCCGTGGGCCAGAACTTCTCCGATCACGTCGCCGGTGTCGGCGTCAATGGCGACCGTACCCAGGGGAACCGACAAGCGCACGTCCGCTCCGTCCGCGCCGGTCTTGCGCGCGCCCGCGCCGTGCCGGCCGTGGCCCGCGCGATAGTGGGGACGCGCGGTAAGGTCATAAAGCGTGTTCATACCCTCATGCCCGACGAGAACGACGTCCCCGCCACGCCCGCCGTCCCCGCCGTCCGGCCCGCCCCGCGGCACGTACTTCTCCCGCCGGAAACTGCGCGCGCCGTTTCCGCCCCGACCCGCCTCCACAATGATTTCCACCCGATCCAGGAACACCTGACAATCTTCTCCTGCCTGCACTGAACCGCTCATCGCTCATGGGAGCTGCATTTAATCTCTCCCCAAGGGAGAGGACCGCACCTCTCCCTGGAGAGAGGGACTCCACCTCTCCCTGGGGGAGGTCGCGCGGCGGAGCGGAGCGATGCCGAGCGGGTGGGGAAGCCGCCGCGCCCGCCCCTCACTGGCCCTCTCCCGGGAGGGCTGCACCTCCCTGAGGGAGGACCTCACCTCCCTGGGGAGGTCGCGCGGCGGAGCAGAGCGATGCCGAGCGGGTGAGGAAGCCCGCCTTGCGCCCGCCCCTCACTGGCCCTCTCCCAGGGGAGGGGACCGGACCTCTCCCCGAGGGAGGACTCCACCTCTCCCCTGAGGGAGAGGTCGCGCCGCGGAGCCGAGCGATGCCGAGCGGGTGAGGGAAGCCCGCTGTGCGCACGCCCCTCACTGAACCCTCTCCCCAGGGAGAGGGGACGGACCTCTCCCCGAGGGAGGGACTCCACCTCTCCCTGAGGGAGGTCGCGCCGCGGAGCGAAGCGCAGCCGAGGCGGGTGAGGAGCCCGCCTACGCCACGCCCCCTCACTAACCCTCTCCCCAAGGGAGAGGGGACCGGACCTCTCCCCGAGGGAGAGAGGACTTCACCTCTCCCTGAGGGAGAGGTGAAGCGAGCGCTACGCGCCGACCCAAAACACAAACCAGCCGGGAGCGGTTGCCCGGTCCCGGCTGGGAAGAACGTCGCGCCCTTACGGCAGGCTGATCGCGGCAACCCGCACCTGCGTGTAGTCCTGCCGATGGCCCAGCTTGCGGTCGTAATGCTTGCGGCGCTTGTGCCGGCCTACCACGATCTTCGGCCCGCGCGTGTGCCTCAGCACCTTCACCGTGACCTTGGCGCCCGCCAGCGTGGGCCGGCCGACCTGCACTTTGCCCTCGTCCGAAACCAGGAGCACCTCCGGCAGGTCGATCATGGCCCCGATGTCCGCCTCCATCCGCGGCAACGCCACTACCGCCCCCGGCTCCACCTGGTACTGAAATCCGCCCGTCCGAACAATCGCGTACATCTCAAGTCTCCTTTAACGCATCGATATGGGTATCGTTATCTTCAGGAACGGTCGGCGCCGTCGCGCGCCGCCTCGGCCCCCGATTCCTGCGGCTGCTCGATCTCCTCGAAGTGCAGCTCGGGGTTGGCCAGCACCTTGACCTCGACCTTGTAGCGTTCTTCCAGCTCCGCCAACTGGTGGCTGTACTCCTCGTTGATCTTGGAGGCCACGCGCGGATGCACCTCCATGTGGATGCGTTCCAGGGGGCTTTCGGCGCACAGTTCGGCGATGCGCCGCATCACCTTGACGACCATGGTCTCCAGCGAGAGGATGCTGCCCTCCTTCTTGCAGTAGGGACAGGGTTGCATCATCGACTTATAGAGACTCTTGCGCACGCGCTTGCGGGTCATCTGCACCAGCCCGAGTTGCGTCATGTCCAGCACGTTGGTGCGGGCGCGGTCGCGCCGCAGTTCCTCCTTCAGGCGCGACAGAAGCATCTGCTGGTTGCTCTCCGACTTCATGTCGATGAAGTCGATGATGATGATCCCGCCGATGTCGCGCAGCCGCAGCTGCCGGGCGATCTCCACCGCCGCCTCCATGTTGGTATGGAAGACCGTCTCCTCCAGGTTGTGCTTGCCCACGTAGCGGCCGGTATTCACGTCGATGGCGGTCAAGGCCTCCGTCTCGTCGATCACCACGTAGCCGCCGCAGTTCAGCCACACCTTGCGGTTGCGCAGGTTGCTGATCTCGGTCTCAATTCCCATGCGCCGAAACAGCGGCTGGTGCTGGGAGTAGAGCACGACGCGCGCGGCCAGGCGCGGAATCATGCGCGCGAGATAGTCGCAGAGTTCCCGATGCGTGTCGGGATGGTCCACGATGATCTCGCCCACCTCGTCGGTGAGGGCGTCGCGCACCATGCGCTGCACCAGGCCGACCTCCTGGTGGACGAGGGCGGGTGCGCCCGCCGCCTCTCCCACCGCCACGATCTTCTCCCACTCGGCGGAAAGATACTCGATGTCGGAGGCGAATGCGTCGCGGGCCATGCCCGCGCCGGCGGTCCGAACGATGGCGCCCATGCCCGCCGGTACCAGCCCCGCAACCAGCTCCAACAGCCGCGCCCGCTCCGCCTCGTCCTCGATGCGCCGTGAAATCCCCACGTGCCGCGTCACCGGCAGCAGTACCAGGTATCGCCCCGGCAGTGTGATGTTGGTACTGACCCGGCAGCCCTTGGCTCCGATCGGCTCCTTCTGCATCTGCACCAGGATTTCCTGGCCCTCTTTGAGCACGTCCTGGATCGAAACCGGCGGCAGGCTCACCCGCTCGTCGTCGTCGTGCGCCTCCTCTTCGTCCTGGCCGCTTCCGTGGGCGTGCGCCAGCAGCTCGAACTCGTCCCGCACCTGCGCCACGTCGGTCACGTACAGGAAGGCGTTGCGCGGCAGCCCGATGTCCACGAACGCCGCCTCGATGCCCGGCACGATCGACATCACCCGCCCCTTGTAGATGTTGCCGGTCGTGCGATCCTGGTCGGCGCGCTCGTAATAGAACTCGGCCAGGGACGAATTTTCCAGAACTGCGACCCGAGTCTCGTAGGCGTCGCGCGAGACCAGGAGCTTTTTATGGATTACGGGCATACCACCCCAGTCCCGTTCAGGCGTCCAGGATCGACCGCCAGAACCCGTCGCGTTGATGCAAGACGTCCCGGTGGGTCACGCGCACCCCCCGGGCGCTCTCCGCCAAACCCAGCCCGTGGAGCACCACGTTCTCAGGTCGGGGAACGCGCCCGACGTGGTTGCGCAGAACCAGCCTCACCCCCAGCACGCCGGGTTCCGGGCACGAAACGCTCAGTGTAACCAGCGCGCCGGCAATGTCAAGTTGAGTCTCCTGGCCGGTTTTGTGACTGTAGGCGGGGACCAGGCACGAGTCGGATTCGCTGATTTTAGCGATTTTTTCGCTAATCTCAGTTATATCGCCCTGCCAGCCGGAAACCACCACGTCATACTCGTGCGCCTCGCTCAGCTTGCCAAGGCCGAGCGCATGTTCCGGTAACTGCCGCGCATGGGTGAAGCGCAGCTCGTCCGGACACACTCGATTCAGGCGTGCCAGAACCTCCTCCGGTGGCAGTTCCTCGCGCAGTTCGACGTCTACGTATTCGCCCAGACCTTCCTGACCGATGGGCCGCGGGTCGGAGAAACTGGTTTTGGGACGGGGGGTATATCCTTCGCTGTAAGACAGGGGAAGGCCGGCACGCCGAAGCGCGCGATGCACCTGCTCGATGGTGTCCAGATGCGAAATCCACGCCCAGGCGCCCGTCTTCTGATAGCGCAGGCGCAACCGAAGCGAAGTTGATCGGGGAGGGCAGGTCTCCAGATCTGCCGTCTCCCCCTCCTGGGTTGGGCAAGTCTCCAGATCTGCCGTCTCGGGCACGAATGCCCGAGCCAAGCCACCATCATGATTCTCGAGCACCGCCATGCGGTGGCCGTCGCCTTCCGGACAGGCGCCGCACATGTAGCAGCGCCCTTCCGTGCAATCCCAGATGAACGCCTCGTTGTACGCCTTCAGGCGCTCGCCCCAAAGGAACGTACGCTCGACGCCGGTAAAGATAGGATCCCAAGGCAGAACTTCGCGTTTGTCGCGGCGGCGATGGGCGTAGAAGTCAAGGGAGAGGTTATTGCGCCGGAAAGCTTCGGCCCAAAGGTCGGGGCGGAAGGTCTCCGTCCACTCTTCAAACCTGCATCCCAGCTGCCAGGCCGTGATGATGACTTCCGACAGCCGCCGGTCGCCGGTCGCCAGGCAGGCCTCGATCTCACTCTTGTGCGTATCGTGCCAGTTGACCTTGAAGCCCTTGCCGCGCAGGCCGTCCTTGACGAGGCGCGCGCGCCGCTCCAGCTCCTCGCGCGGAACCTGGGGTTCCCACTGGAAGGGGGTATGCGGCTTGGGTACGAACGGCGAGACGCCCACGTGCACGGTCGCGCGCCGCCCCGAGTGCTTGACCAGCTCCCGTCGCACCGCCCGCGCCGTCTCGACAATCTCAAGAATATCCGCGTCGGTCTCGGTCGGCATCCCGATCATGTAGTAGAGCTTGACCTGCTCCCAACCCGCCTGCGCGGTGAGAGCGATGGTAGAGAGAATGGCGTCGCGGCTGATGTTCTTATTGATGACGCGCTGCAGGCGCGGACTGGCGCACTCCGGCGCAAACGTCAGACCGCGCTTGGAAAGGCCGGCCAAAAGTTTGGCGACCTCCGGCGCGAAACTGTCGATGCGCAGCGACGGCAGGGACAGGTTGACGTTATGCTCTTTCAGGTGCGGCAACAGCTTTTCCACCGTCTCGTGCAGGCCGCTGTAGTCGGCCGAAGAGAGGGACAGGAGCGAGACTTCGCCCTGACCGGTGTTGGCCAGCGTCTCGCAGGCCAGCTTGACGATGGTATCCGGGTCGCGCTCGCGCACCGGGCGCGTGATATAGCCCGCCTGGCAGTAGCGGCAGCCCTGAGTGCAGCCGCGCCGCACCTCGATGGCGATGCGATCGTGGATCGTCTGCGTGTGCGGCAGGAGCGGCCGGGTGGGATAGATGTTGGTCTCCAGATCGACCACGCGCCGATCGACCGTCTCGGGCACGTCCTCGCGGATGCGATGGATCGAGGCGAGCGTGCCGTCCTGGTTCCAACTACAGGCATAGAAGCGGGGCACGTACACTCCCTGGATGGCGGCCAGCGCCAGCAGTTTCTCCTCGCGCGAGGCGCCTTCGACTTTGGCGCGCTCCAAGGCGTCCATGATCTCGCACAGGACTTCCTCCCCGTCCCCGATCACGACCGCGTCGAGAATCTCGGCGACGGGTTCAGGATTGACCACACCGTGGCCGCCCGCGATGCAGAGGGGGTGGGCCTCGTTCCGCTCGCGGGCGCGCAGCGGAATGCCGGAGAGGTTCAGCATGGTCAGGATGTTGGTGCACATGAGTTCCGTGGGCATGGAAAAGCCCAGCAGGTCGAACTCGGCCAAAGGCGTGTCCGTCTCCAGTGAACAGAGCGACCGCCCGGCGTCCCTGAGTTGTCGCTCCCGATCCGGCCAGGGGCAGAAGCAGCGCTCGACGCGCGTGCCGGGCCGTTCGGCCATCTTGTGGTAGAGGAGCAAGAGGCCCTGGTTGGACATGCCTACTTCGTACACGTCCGGGAAGGTGAAGCAGAGCGATACCCGTCCGTCCAACCGGACCGGTGGGCGGTTGAGTTCGCCCGCCACGTAGCGAGCGGGCTTCTGTACGTCAATTAAAGCGGTGTCCGTCATGGTCGCTCCCAGGATCAGCCATGCGCGAGGGCCCTCGGCTGAAGCGCGGTCAGGTTACCACATCCGGGCCGGGACAGTCACCCATTTTCGACTTGGGACAGTCACCCATTGCCCGCGCCCAGACCCGCGTAAGAGCAACGGAATGATGGGCAATGGGCGCCTGTCTGCGCAGGCCGTCCGAGGACGTTTTCCAGAAAGGCAGAACCGAGTCCTCGAGTAGCGGCGCGCCGGATCGCCTGCCAAGTGCGAAGTAACTTCTGCGCGCGCATCGAGAGGACGGCCTGGACGTGCTGCTCCCTCCGATACGCGGCGCGGAGGTGGAGGTTGCCTCTCAAGTGGACCCGCCGGCGCGCCGCTACTCGAGGACTCGGTTTTTCTTTTTTTCGGAGTATTCCTGGTCGCCTCTATTTTCGGAACAGGCGCCAATTCCGCAAGCTATATGCTCGCATGGCGCGGAAGACTTCCCCGCGGAATTGGTGACTGTCCCGCTCGCAAATCCCCGTTGCCCCGCCTCGGTCCCGTAACTATAGTGCCTTCCGTCACACTAGCACCCTTGGGAGTCCCACTCATTCCATGAGAATCTGCGTGATTGGAGGCGCCGGCTTCATCGGCGTGCACACCGCCGACCACTTCGCCCGCCGGGGCCACGAGCTCGTCGTCTTCGACAATCTCTCGCGCCGCGGCAGCCGCAGCAACATCCAATGGCTGACCGAACGCCATCCCGGCCTGCGTTTCATGGGCGGCGACATCACCCGTCCGCGCGACCTCGCCCACCTGGTCGAAAAGTTCCCCGACATCGACGTCATCATCCACCTGGCGGCGCAGGTCGCCGTGACGACTTCCGTGGCCAACCCGCGCCAGGACTTCGAGATCAACGCCGCCGGGACATTTAACGTGCTGGAGACGGCCCGCGCCATGCCCCGCCCTCCCGTCGTCCTTTTCGCCTCTACCAACAAGGTCTATGGCGGCATGGAGGACGTCGCCGTGGTCGAGGAATCGGATCACTATCGCTACCGCGACCATCCTGAGGGGATTTCCGAGTCCATGACATTGGACTTCCACTCGCCCTACGGCTGCTCGAAGGGAGCCGCGGACCAGTACGTGCGCGACTACGCGCGCATCTACGGCCTCTCCACGGTCGTCTTTCGGCAGTCGTGCATTTACGGCACGCGGCAATTCGGCATCGAGGATCAGGGCTGGGTCGCCTGGTTCACGATCGCGGCGCTGCTGGATCGGCCCATCACCATCTACGGCGACGGCAAGCAGGTGCGCGACGTGCTCTACGTCGAGGACCTGGTCGCCGCCTACCAGGCGGCGCTGGACCGCATCGACCAGGTATCCGGGCGCATTTACAACATCGGCGGCGGGCCGTCGCACACCCGCTCACTTTTGGCCCTGCTTGCCGAGCTGGAAGAGCTGTTGGGGAAGCCGATTCCGCGGACCTTCGCCGATTGGCGGCCCGGCGACCAGCCGGTTTACGTCTCCGACATCCGCAAGGCGCGCGCGGAACTGGGCTGGGCGCCCCGCGTCGATCCCCGCTCCGGCGTGGAAAAACTCGTGCTCTGGGTCAAAGAGAACCGCGACCTGATCGTCCGTGAACTCGGGCTTTAAGCGGCTGGCCCTCCCCAACCGGGTGGTACAGACCTTCCTGCCTGTGTCCGGCTTGTTTGCATACGTCCCCTAGGTCCCATGGGGACCATTCACACCACTTCAATGCATGATATAGGCGTGTAGAAACTGAATGGTGTCTTTATGGTCGGAGAGTTCCCAGGCCATGAGGTCGCCGATGGTCACGATCCCTGCCAGCCGCTGCTCGTCGTCGATCACGGGCAGATGCCGGATGCGCCGGTTGGTCATCACCGAGCGACATTCCTCCAGGCTGGTGTTCATGCGGCCGCAGGCGACCTGCGCCGTCATCACTTCGGCGACCGTGGTGGTATTGGGATCGCGCCCTACCGCCACCACGCGCCGCAGGATGTCCCGCTCGGTAAAGATGCCCGCCATCTTGCCCTCTTCGGCGACGACTACCGCGCCGATCTTCTCCTCGTTCATCAGCCTAGCGGCCTCCAGCACGGTCGTCTCCGGGCTGACGGAGGCTACGTAAGTCCCCTTCCGCATCAGAATGTCCCTGATCGTTGCCATGGCGTTCCCCCTACGGGCTGGAGTAAACGCATTCTCACACAACCGACCTACGATGTCAACTTCAATGTTTGAAGATACTTGCGACGTCGCATGGGCTATATCTATGAAAGCGTGTTTTGAGGCGGGATCAAGAACACGGCGAATCCTCTTCCTTCCTTGAAACGCTTTGGACAAACCTTCGTCTTTACTATGGCTTTGCGTTCGTCTAGGCTGAACCGACATTGGTCAAGCATATTCGGCGGCCAAGGCTGCCGGCAAACGGCATGATTCAAGAAGGAGCATAACATGAAACATCTGGCGGCGGCGATGGTGCTGTGCTTGGCGGCGGGCCTGGCGCAGGCCAAGGACTTGGAGACGGTCCTGGGGAAAATCGACGAGAATCGGGCCAAGCTGGACAACTGCTTGCTGGTCGTGCAGTCGGTCAGCGTGCAGGACACCACGGCGGGCAGGGAGACGACCTCCCAGTCGACGGACAAGCTGATGCTCTTCGGCGGCATGGCGCGCAGCGAATCGGAGAGCATCTCCAAGCGCGGCGATCGGGAAGTCACGTCCCGGAGCATCACCACCTGGGATGGCAAGGAGAGCCGCGTCGTATCGCTGCCCGCGGCGGCGGACGCGACCGGCACGCTCTCCATTCGCAGCGGTGAAAACAAGGGCGCGTCCTACGGCCAGCTTTTCCCCAGCCTGGCGAACATGAAGGATGCCACGGTGGTGGAGACGCCGGACAGAATGTTGCGCATTTCCGCCGGTCAGCGCGTCGCCATCGTGGACCCCGCCAAGGGATTCGCGCCGGTTCTCATGGCCAGCTCCATGAGCAGCCCCCTCATGCGCGGGCGCGTTTTCAACAGCGTGACGCTGTATCGCGGCTACCAGCAGTCGCCGCAGGGCGCCTGGTATCCCACCGAGGTTGTGGGCTTCATGCCCGACACTCTGGACCTGGATGCCGTCACGTCGGAGATTGCGCCCCCGTCTCCGGGACTCGTGACCACGCGCAAGGTCGTCAAGGCCGACTTCAAATTCAAGGGTTCGCCCGAACTGGCGACCATACAGCCCAAAGAGGGCTGGCGGGTCATGGACTTTACGCGCGGCGAAGGCGGCCGAACGGCGGTCAGTTATTTCTACCGCCCGGGTCTTACCGACGCGGACATCAACAGGATGAGCGAAGAGCAGAAAGCCGCCGCCGCCAAGCAGCAAGCGGACGCCCTGGCCCGCCGCAAGGCCGCCGACGATGCCCGCGCCAATCTGGTCAACAATCCCCATCCCACGCTGGCCTCGCTGGAGTTTTTCTCCGGCCCGGTCAAGAGCGTCAAGGAGTTGGAGGGCAAGGTCGTCCTCCTGGACTTCTGGGCGACTTGGTGCGGATGGTGCACGCGGTCGCTGCCCGACATCAAGAAGTGGGACGAGAAGTACCGCGACCAGGGTTTCGTCGTTCTCGGAATCAACTCCGACAGAAACGATATTGCCACCGAGGGCAAAATCGCGGCCTTCCTTGAGAAGGAAGGCACCACCCACACCATCGCGCTCGACAAGGACCAGTCGGTCAAAGCGGCCTATGGCGTGGGCGGCATCCCGCAGTTCTATCTCATCGACCGCGACGGGACCGTGGTTCACGCCCTGACGGGTTTTGGCGGAGTCATCGAGGGGCGGCCCGGCTCAGGCGAGGGCTTCAAGAAGCTGGAAGAAGAAATCCAAGAGGCTCTGGCGAAACCGGCGTCCGGTCAGTACAAGTCCAGGCCGCTGGCGTCCGGGCCGACCACGACCTCCAAGGCCGACTGAGTTCATCCCACCGACCCGGTTTTGCGGGAAGGCGACAACGCCGGAGGGTTACTTCAACCCTCCGGCGTTTTTCTTGGTACGTGATTGCCTGGAGAGGGGATGAGATTCGGTAGCGCCGGCATCTTGCCGGCTCGCGTGTGGGCATCTTGCCCACACGCTTCAGCCAGCGCCCCGTAACGGCGACATCGGTTCGCCGGTCTCGGCGGCGGGAACGCCGCCGCGCCGCACGCTCCTCTCGCAGCGGCGGCAAGCTGCCGCACTCCCTATTCTACCCCAGCCGCTGGTTCAGCGCCTCGGCCGTGCGCATGAACACCTCCTCCGGCGTCCCTTCGGCGGAGATGGGTACGAGCAGCCCCTCGCGGTTGTAGTATTCCTCCAGCGGCGCGGTACTCTCGCGATAGGCCGCCATGCGCACGCGAATCGCCTCCGGCCGGTCGTCCTCGCGCTGGTAGAGCTCCCCCCCGCACCTGTCGCACACCCCGTCGCGCTGCGACGGCTTGCTTGTCACGTGAAACGTCGTCTGGCAGCTGCGGCACGTGCGCCGCCCCGACAGCCGCGCCACCACCTCCTCCACGGACAGTTCATAACTGAGTACGGCGTCCAACTTAACTCCCTTGGACGCCAGCATTTCGTCAAGCGCCTCGGCCTGCGCCACGGTGCGCGGAAACCCGTCCAGGAGGAACCCGTAGTTGCACTGCAGGCAACTGACGCGCTCGCGCACCATCTCGATCACGATCACGTCGGGCACGAGGTCGCCGCGCTGCATGTACTCCATCGCCGTCTGCATGGCGGGCGACAGCCCGCCCGACATGCACTTGGCGGCGCGAAACACGTCACCGGTGGAAAGATGGCAGGTTCCCAGGCGCGCGCACAGGAATTCCGCCTGCGTGCCCTTGCCGGCGCCCGGCGCGCCCAAAAGGATCATGCGGTAGGAACGCTCGGGATAGGGCTCGTCAGCCCGGCATGACGCCCCGGGGCCGGCGAGCCACGCGGCGCGGTCGTGGTTTTCACTCATGGTCGGTCAACCTCACTCGTGCATCGGCAGGTCGCAACCTTCTCCATCAGCTTAACCATTTACATGTTGCCAGTCAACACACGCGTATGCTAAGGATGCTGCGACGCGCATCCCTCGCGTCTCACCTGCTTCCACCAGGAGCCGTCCATGCCCGCGTCCAAGTCCATCGGAAAACTTTTCTGGAAGGAGACGGAATACGGCCGGCAGGTCAGCCGTCCCAAGGGACCGACGTCGCTGCCGCCGCTCTCCGTGCCGGCCTCCCATGTCCCTCGCATCGCCCTGCCGCGCCCCGAGGCCGTCGCGCTGGAAGACAGCGACTTCCGGCGGCTGGTCGTGCAGCGCCGCTCGCTGCGCCAGTACGCCGACACGCCCTACCGCCTCGAAGAACTGGCGTGGCTCTGCTTCGCCACCCAGGGAATGGTGAATCCCGAGGAGCGCAAGTATCGCACCGTCCCCTCGGCGGGCGCGCGCCATGCCTTTGAGACCTACCTCTCCGTCACAGCAGTTGAAGGCGTTGCGCGCGGCGTCTATCGCTACCTGCCGGGCGAACACGCGCTGGTGCGTTACGACAACATCGCAGTGTCCCACGACGCCTTCGCCCCCGCGCTGGTCGCCGCCTGTCTCGACCAACCCTTCGCGGGAGAGGGAGCGTGCTGTTTCATCTGGAGCGCCGTCGCCGAGCGCATGACCTCGCGCTACGGCGACCGCGGCTATCGCTATCTTTGCATGGACGCCGGCCACGTCTGCCAGAACCTCTATCTCGCCTGCGAGTCCATCGGCGCGGGATGCTGCGCCATCGCCGCCTACGACGATGGAGCCTGCAATCAACTGCTGGGCCTGGATGGAGAGAATGAGTTTGTCATCTATCTCGCGGCGACGGGGAAGAAGAGATAAGGGCGCGCAGAGGCGCAGTGCGCGCGGAGAAATGTCATACTAATCGCGCAGAGGCGCAGAGGGCGCGGAGAAATATCATACTAATCGCGCAGAGGCGCAGTGCGCGCGGAGAAATGTCATAGCAATCGCGCAGAGACGCAGAGCGCGCGGAGATTATCCGTGTTAACGTGGCCATGGACGGAGTGGCTGCAATACGGCGTAGTTGCGCAGCGTGTTGCGCCTGCCGTCAGAAGACAGATTATTCATGGCCGAGTGAGTAAATGTTGTCACACGAGGTGTCCTGGCGTGGCGAGTGAAGCACCGGAGAGCAGGATCAATCAAGTCTCGGGAGCGATCGTGGACGCGGCGGTTCACGTGCATCGCCAGCTTGGCCCCGGCTTGCTGGAGTCGGTGTATCTTGCGGTCCTCGCGCATGAACTGCGAAAGCGCGGGTTTCGCGTGCAAACAGAGGTCGCCATCCCCGTCCGATACGAAAGCGTCGTCATGGAACAAGGCTTTCGCGCCGACATGATTGTGGAAGATAGCGTGATCGTGGAGTTGAAATCGGTCGAGGAATTGGCGAGGGTCCATCCGAAACAGCTCCTGACCTATCTCCGCTTGTCCGACAAGAAGGTCGGCCTTCTCATCAATTTCGGTTCATCGCTCCTGAAAGACGGGATCATTCGGATGGTCAACGGCCTTCCCGAATCCCCGGCATGAGGCAAGTATTACGTCTGTCTCATTGATTCGTATTACTATTCTCTCCGCGCCTTCTGCGCCTCTGCGCGACCCTTATGACTCCCCTCCGCGCCCTCTGCGCCTCTGCGCGAGCTACTCCCCCTCCTACCCCCCTCTCAGCGTTTCCAGCATCACCCTATCCAGCTTCCGCCCCTTACAATCCTCGTACGACACATCCGACCGACCGCTCTCCAGGACGCCGAAGCCGCCCTCCAGGTTCCACAACGCCCAGCCCCATCCGTTCTGCCTGAAAATCGACAGCACATCCTCCAACCACGCTAGCGCGACCGCGTGCGGCGTGCGGTTGAAGCAACCGAACTCGCCCACGTGAACGCCGACTCCCTTGGCCTGCAGCGCCTTCCAGGCCGGCACGCGCTCTTTCCTGAGTCGTTCCCGGTCCCATACGTCGCCTTCACGAACCTTCAGCGGCCAGCGCGGCACGGGCCAATGCATCGACGCGGCTACCCACGACGCGCGGTAGTGCGTGACCTGCATCGGGTCGTATACGTGCATACTTTGCGCCACGTTGGCATCCGCCAACGTCAAGATAGGCCGTGTGGCCCAGTTGACGCCGTCCGCAATGATGAGGCGCTCGGCGTCCACTTCGCGTATCGCCGCAATCAGCCGCTGGCACACGCGCGCGCAGACCTCTTCACTCACATCGTGCGGTTCGTTGATAAGATTGAAACTGAGCCGCGACGACGGGACGCCCTTGTAGCGCCCCGCGAAACGCCCCCATTGCCAGGCGCACGCCTCCTGCGCCTCCTCGTCCTTCCATAGCGACATCTTCTCGTCCGGACTGTTGGTTGCGTAACCCGGCGCGCGATGAAAGTTGAGGTTCACGTGCACCCCGTATTTGCGCCCATATTCGACCGCCTTGTCGATGTCAACCAGCTGCGCCTCGTCCATCCGCCTCCAGTCGGCGGGCGAGCTCCAGCAGCGATAATTGAGGGGCAGTCGAACAAAGTCGAACCCCCACTCCGCGATCACGGCGAAATCCTCCTCCTTAAAGGGGCGCGGGCGGGCGGCGTTGAACTTCGCAAGCAGGTTGAAGCCCCGCCAGCGCGGCAGATTACCCGCACTTGCCGCCGAGACAACGCGCGAAGGTTCTTCCGCCCGACCGACCTTCCCGCAAATCACACTTCCCAGAGCCGCCGCGCTGACGTCCGCAATGAACTCGCGCCGGTCCAAAATCATCGCCGCATCCCTCCTTCCCGACCCCACCTCGCCCTCACGATCAGCTCGGCGCCGTGGATGTAACGAAACTCCTCCACTACCAGCCCGCGCCGCAGGAGCTCGCGCGTCAGCGTTTCCCGCGTATAATGCGTGATATGCTCGTCCGCGTAGCCCACGGGGTTGACCCGTGCGTAAATCCACTCGATCACGCGCCACTGCCAGCGCCCGTAATCGGGCGTTCCGATAATCAGTCGGCCTCCCGGCGCCAATACGCGCGCAAGTTCGTCCAACACGCGCTCGTCCCGCGGCACGTGTTCGATCACCTGCGAGCAGATCACCTCGTCGAAATGTCCGTCGGGAAACGGCAGCGCAAAAACACTGGCGCACGTCCGGCGACTCGTCATGCGACCGACGAACCGCAGCTTGTGGTGCAACACGTCACACACCACCGCCTGCGGGAACGCCGTAATCATGTAGCTGCTGCCGCAGCCCACGTCAAGGATGCGCGGCGGACAGTGCGACATGCGGGCGATGATGGAGAACCGCCGCCGCTGCCAGAAGCGCTGATAGGGGTGGCGTGAAAAGTACGCGCGATAATCATAGTCCGCCGACGAGATGGAGTTCCGCAACTTCCACATTTGAAAGAGCGTTCCGAGATACGCCCTGCCGAACGCCCACAGGCGCGCGTGCGTCTCGCCGGTATGGCGCGGCTTGTAGCGAAACGGCAGTTCCAGCAGCCGGAAGCCGCGCGCCAGCGCCTTGACCAAAATCTCCTCCAGCGCGTCGAAGTTCCGCCGCGTAATATCGATCTCCCGGAAGATCGCGGCCCGATACAATCGAAATCCGCTGGAGACGTCGCGCACCGACAGGGACAGGACGAAGCGAAAGACCACGTTGAGTGTGCGCGAAAGCCAGTAGCGCAGGCGCGGCATGTCCGCCTCGCCTCCGGGCATGTAGCGGCTGGCGACGATGACGTCCGCCTTGTGGCGGGCGGCGAAGAGCTGCGTGATGACGATCGGATCGTGCGACAGGTCACTATCCATGGTGAGAATGAAGCGGCCGCGCGCGGCCCGGATGCCGTCGCGCAGCGCGCCCCCGTAACCCGGACTCTCCTGCGCCAGCGTGCGCGCGCCCCGTCGGTCCGCAATCTCCCGACTGCCGTCCTGTGAGCCTCCATCCACCACGAGGATTTCGTAGGAGACCGACAGCCTGCCCGCCACATCATGAATAGCCGGCAGGAGCACTTCCAGGTTCATGGCCTCGTCAAGCACAGGAAGGAGGATGGTGAGTTCACAACTCATGGTTACGGCAACCGGGTCACGTCGCCGTACTTCGGCGGCGTACGTTGGAACCCAAAAGGCGCATCCAAATCGGAAACTAGTTCAACTGTGACAATCTCTCCCGCGCGCACGTCTATTCTCACTGTGCCGCGCCGGTCGATGGCGAGAGGTACTCCGCGTTCCTCGCGCAGGTTGCAGAGAAACGCTGAGAGAACTCGAAATGCCGGCCTGATGCGCGCGCTCGTCCTCTTGCCCGAGGTATTCCAGAAGCGCAGGATGACGCTGTCGCGCGTCTCGCACTTTTTCAGCGCAGACAACTCGACGCCCTTACCATGCAGTTGCACGAGCGACGGGGGCATTTCAGGCCTCTTCGGAAGAATGGAGAGACGCGCATAGCCCCCCAGCGCATAGCCGCGTCCGTGTGAGAGGACCTCCTCGCGCCGGGACGGACCGTCGTAAAGCTCGAGGGCATATTCGAAGGTATGGCATCCGGGACACTGAGACTGCGACGTCGAATATTCCGGTCCGGCGCCGCCGGACCGCGTCAGCAAATCGTTCCCGGAGAGTCTCCCCACGCAGCGCAACAGCGTGAGGCAGAGCTCCACGCCCCTCTTGCCGAGCCGTGCCTCGTATTCTGGAGTTCCCCGGTGGAACAACGCCACACCGAAGTCCCTTGACTCCACCAGCACGCGACTGTGGGCGTGGTGCGTGGGTTGTGAGGGTTGCGCCCAACCTTCGCCGTGACCGCCGCCGATCGCGCGCTTCACGATGTCGAACGCGCTGTCGGCATAAGTGTGGTCAACGTTGATCCCGGTGGGGAAAACCGCGCGGAGACGGTGGTCTCGCACACCGTTCAAGACTCTCGTCTCGAATTCCACGCGCCGACTGCCGGGATAAAGCCTTGCCATGGTCCAGATGAAGCACTCCGCCGTGCGCAAACCACGTGGCCACTTCTCGGCCCCTAGCGCGGCGAGCAGGCTCATCCCACCCTGCATGCACAGCTCCACGACCCCGTGCGGCCGCAGATACGTGGTGACATCGTGCCTCCAGTAACGGGTGGTCGTGACTTGATGGCGCTCAGGCGGCAAAGGGGAAAAATCGTACTCGTCACCCATGTCCGGTTCGTCTTCGAACACGAACCCGCGCAGCGATTTTCCGCTGATCTTGTCCAGAAGACTCAACGTGCCGTCCTTGGCCGCACTCAGTCTAAGGTAGGCATTGCTGATGCTGTTCTTTCTATACGAGAGTTCATCCGCAACCTCGACATGCGCGTGTTGGTCGTACCGGTACTCCACAACGCCCAAGCCGGGTACCGCGGGAGCATGGAGGTGAATATGAGCATCGTAAAGTCTGACCGACGTGTCTTCCTCGTCGCGCCGCAATGTCGCGCGACGCTCATTCACGAACACAGCCGAAGTCGGAACCGCATTGCCTCGGCCATCGACGAACGCTCCATCAGAAACGACCGCGGATCGTGTGCGGACGTTGTGCGGGTAAAGTCTCACCGGTATATCCCGCGTCTCCGTGTGCGGATTGAACACGTACAGCGACAGTCCCTCGCCCGCTTCCCCGCCCATGTCGGCCAGGCTCCGGTCGGCGACGCGCCGGCCCACCTCCCTGACATGTTTGAATCGCGGCCACATATCCTCGTGCACTTCATCCGTGCTGCAGCCGCAGATGTCGTCGTGCGGGTGGTTTTTCATCAAGGTGCGCCAGGCGTAATCCAGCAGGCCCGACGGATAATCGCGCCCAAGCAACCACGCCCACGTCGCCAGCGGCTCGGTAACGCTCTCCAACAGATTCTGGCAGCCGAAGTTCTCCTGCTTCAACGGCATCCGCGATGAAAACACGCCTGAAAGAATAAAATGATGCTTGCCGTCGTGCAACTCGCCGCGGTATTTCTCCAACCGGGGTTTCTCCGACTGCACCGCGCGCACGAAATCCTCGAAACTTCCGTGTCTCAGTCGCACGCGCGACTGCCGGCGATTCATCTCCGCGATCAACTCGGGCAAACCGGGCTGCGCCGGATAGTGGTCCATGCCGTTGGACAAAAGCAGATACGGCGTCGCCGGCCGCGCCGCTTCCATCTGCCGCGTGATCTCCATCAACCGCCGCAACGCGGCATCATAGTTCAGTTTCTCCGTATCCAGCGGCTCCCGCAGCGGCACGCCCCACGCATGAAGGTTGATGTACGACCCGATCTGGTGCACGGCCATGACGGAGATGTCAGGACACGCCGACTGCCACTCGAACTCGATTCCCAACCGCTCCGAGTCATTGCCCAGTCCGCGCGCGAAGATGGCGCTGTCGATGCCGAAACCGGCGAGGATTTGCGGCAACTGGCTGACGTGTCCGAAGGGATCGGGAATGTAGCCGACCCTCATACATCGTCCCAGCTCGTCGGCGCGTTTCATGCCGATGAGGAGATTGCGCACCAGCGACTCGCCGGACACGAGATACTCGTCGGGCAGGACGTACCACGGCCCGACGATCAACCGTCCTGCGCGCACCTGACGCTCCAGCCGGGGCCGGTCCTCGGGATGAATCTCCAGATAATCCTCGAAGGGAACCATCTGCCCGTCGAACACGAAGCACGTATACTCCGGGCGGCGTTCCAGAAGGTCGAGGAGGCGCCTGATGCGGTCCACGAGGACGACCCGGAACTCCTCGAACGGGTTGTACCACGCCCGGTCCCAGTGGGTATGCGGAACCACGATGCCGACGCGGGGGGAACTCTCCATGATGGGCTAATGTAAGGCAACGCGACGGGTTGTCAAGCGGGCCGCCATGCTGCATCCTTGCCAAGAAGCGCTCCCGTCGCTTATGCTGCTGCAATACTCCCGGAGGCCCCCGTGCGACCCTGGCCCGTACCCGTCCCGCTTCCCGACAACCCCCGCTTCGCGCGACGTTGTTTTTGCAGCGACATCAAGATGTGGTACTACGCCGACGCCCAGGCTTTGCAGGCGCGGCGCGCAAGCGACGAGCAGTTCGTCGAGTGGATGGCCGACTCCGGCCTCAACCGCTTCTTGTGGATTCATCATCCGGGCGACACCTGGGACGAGATTCCCCCCATGGCGGAGGCGCTGCGCCGCCGCGGCATCGGAATCGAGCACGGCGGCCATATCCTCCCCACGCTTCTGCCGCGCGAGCGCATTCGCGACATCCCCGAGGCCTTTCGCCTCAATCAACACGGCGAGCGCGCGCCCGACGGCAACTGCTGCCCCCACAGCGCCGTCGCGCTCAAAGTCATCCTCGCGGGCATCGACAAGCTGCTCGACGCCCACCCCGAGACGCCACTGCTGCACTTCTGGGGCGCCGACATCCGCGGCGGCGGCTGGTGCTACTGCAAACACTGCCAAAGACTGACCCCGCAGGATCAACTCCTGCTGCTATGCAACTATATCGCCGAACACGTAGAGCGTCGCGTCAACGCTCCGGAAATAGCCTATCTGGCATACTATGATACCATCATACCTAATCTTTCGATTTCTCCGCATCCGAAAGTCGCCGTGGAGTTCGCGCCGCGCGACCGCAGCTACCGCTTCGGCCTCGCCGGGCCGGACGCTTACAACGCACCGCTCGCCGCAGGCCTGACAGAGTATCTGCGCATTTTTTCAGGCCGCGTGCACGTTTTCGAGTACCACATGGACTCGGTACTCTTTGGAGGGCTGTACGCTCCGCTGTTGCAGACGCTGTATGAAGACCTGAACTTCTATCACAGTATCGGCGTCAGAAGCATCAGCAATCTCTACTTCGACGACTACTCGATCCTGGCGCACGCGCCGACGTTCCCGGCGTATGCGCTCTGGACGCGCTCGTCCCAGGTCGAGCCGGGGGAGCTGCGCCTGCGGCTGGTCGGAGAATATGCGCAAACGTGGAGCGAATTGGAGAGCGCGGCGGGCAAGCTGCTCGCTCACAGCGAGCTGCGGTATCCTGAACGAACCGATCCCGCGCGCTGGGAGATGCTTCACGCGCTGGGTGAGGCGGCGCAGAAGCAGCTGGGACTGCTCTTGCGCGCCTGCAAGCAGCGGAGGCTTCACGACCCGCGCGCGCTGCGGCTGGACTTCCTGCGGTACAGCGTCAAGCTGGCGCGTGCCCGCCAGCTGCAGCTGGAAGCGGCCATCAAGGCGGCTGCCGGCGACCACGAGGCTGCCCGCGCGCTGCGCGCCACGGCCCTGGCCGCCCTGGGTCAGACCGACGCCCTGCTTGAAGCGCTGTCGCCCGCCTCCAAGGGCCTCTTCGGCGTCCGCTTCCTGCCCTACATGAGTCGTATCCACCAGGCTTATCTGCAACACGGCACGTTCATGGGGTGAGTGTGCCGGGCGCCCCTTGCTTTCACGAGGGCCGTTTGCGAAAACCCAGCGCCAGATAGGGAAAGAAGGCCGCAACCGGAACGCCGACGGCGCGGGAGACCGGCTCGATGAGGCGAAACACCGCCCCCAAGGCGCGCCGCAGTCCCCGCGCCTCCGCAAAGTAGAACTCCACGTCTCCGCCCAGTGTGCGGTTCAGCACCTCGGCGGCGGGCAGCGCGCGTCGCAGCTCAAAATAGCTCGGCGGCGCAAGTCCGCGACTGATCAGCGACTCCAGCGACTCGTCGCACGCGCAGCGCCGGCAGCATCGCCTCGCATACGCCGAGCGCATGTTGACGGGAAGATAAAACACCAGCGGCAGTCCCGTGAAGTGAGAGTCGATCGGCCAGAGCGCGTTGGGCGTCTCGCGCAATAAGAGCCGCCCGCCCGGCGCCAGCTTCCGCCACAACTCGGCCAGAATCGGGCCCCGCAGACTCGGCGGGACGTGTTCGAGTACCGCGTTGAGCACGATCGTGCGGAAATGTCCCTCCGGCAGATCATAGGGAGGCTCTGCCCCAATCGCCGCGAGACAGACGTGTTCCTGGAGTCCTTCTTCTGCAACTCGCCGGCGGGCGACCTCGATCCATTCGGCATGGACGTCCACGCCCAACACGTCCACAAATCCCGATCGCGCCAAAAGGATGCTGGAGGCGGCCAGCCCGCAGCCGAAGTCCAGCACGGGCGCCGCCTTGTCGGCCTGGAAGTGATCCAAGAGGCGGGAAAGCGGTTGCGCCAGGTAGCTCGGATCCGCCACACGCGCCAGCTCGTCCGGCAAGTCCGCGCCACGGATGGCGGCCATCGCGGACAGGAGGGAAGCCGAATAGCGGTCGGGCGGATTAGTCATGAAGCGATCGCGTGGAATCGTTCATGTGCAGTGCGAGTAAGAGCACGAGTACGAATGCCGATTACGAGCACGAGTACGATGACGATGCTTCAGGATGACGGACTCGGCTTGGTCAAGAGTTCCGACGCCTCCGCAATGAACTCCTCCACCGCCTTGAAATCGCGATAGACCGAGGCGAAGCGCACGTAGGCGATCTGGTCCAGCCCGCGCAGTTCGCTCATCACCATCTCGCCGATCAGTTCCGACTCGATCTCCTTCTTCATCAGCGAGGTCAGCTTCATTTCGATCTTGCGCGTGAGTTCCTCGATGCGCTCCTCGCTGACGGGGCGTTTCTGGCAGGCGATGCGCATACTGTGGGCCAGTTTCTGCGGGTTGAAAGGCTCGCGGCGCTTGTCGCGCTTGATCACCATCAGCGGGATGCTGTCGATCTGCTCGTAGGTCGTGAATCGATTGTTGCAGGAGAGGCACTCGCGGCGGCGCCGGATGCTGTTGCCTTCCATCATCGACCGGGAATCCACGACCTTGTCGTTGTCTTCGCCGCAATAGGGACACTTCACGATCTTGACCTCGAATTGGATGCCAGGGATTGGATCAGGGCCTCGTAGCGGGAGAGTTTGGCCAGGCGCGCGGCGTGGCGCTCGCCCTCGAACGACGCGCCCATCCAGACGCGGAAGATTTCCAGCGCGGTCTCTTGCGAGACACCGACGGCGCCGAGCACGAGCACGTTGGCATCGACGTGGCGGCGGGCCATCTCGGCCGCGCCGACATCGTGGCAGAGCGCCGCGCGCACCCCCGGCAGCTTGTTGGCCGCGATGTCCATGCCCAGTCCGCTGTCGCATACCAGAATCCCGTAATTGACCCGCCCGCGCACGACCAGCCGCGCCACCTCCCAGGCCAGGTCGGGGTAATCCACCGCCTCCGAACCGGAAGCCCCACAATCCACCAACCGCCACCCCATCGCCTGAGCTTCGCCCACCAGCGCCCCCTTCAGCTCGACGCCGTGATGGTCGGAGGCCAGCGCCAGTTGCGGCCGGGAGCCCGACACCAGTTCCCGTTCCACAAAGGCCGTCAGGCAGGATGCCAATCGGTCCGCGCAGTGCGCGAACACCTCCGGAGGCTGCCCGAACGGGTCTGGAATGTCCTCCCCCACCCCGGACGAGTTGTACTCGCCCAGCAAGCGGCACTTGTAGGCCGCGCCCGGCGCCAGGTTCAGGACATAACCGAGGTGTACGTGCTCCATGGCGAGCACCCAGTCGGCGTCCACCAGGGCCTCCCACGTCAGCGCGCGCGAAGCGTGCCGGGAGAGGTCCAAGCCAAGCTGGGCCATAGCCGCCCGCGCGCCCGGACTGGCGGCGACCCCGTCGCATGCGGCGACCCCGGACGAGGCCACGTCCACGTGATCGTAGCCCCGCTCGTGCAGAATCCGGCGCAAGAGCGCCTCCGCCATGGCGGAACGGCAGGTATTGCCCGTGCACACCAAAAGAATCTTGAGCTTCGCCGTCAATTCGCCCGCTCCCGAAGCCTCCACACCATTGTGGATAATTTTCGTCAAAATTGGAGCGAAATTTGCCCTCGTGGGAATTCCGCGACTTGGTCCACTTCCACGCTGCCCGGCCAAGCGCCCGCCCAGCACACTGACCCGGATTCTTAGGACAGCACTTAACTCTAATAATTCACGGCTAATAGACCCATGTTAAGCCATCTTAAACGCCTGGCTCACGGGTCCGGGCGACCCTTTCTCCGCCCCCATCGCCATGACCTCCGACTCGACGCTCCCACTCTGTCAAGAGGCTCAAGGCCTGTAAATCCCTGTGGAAAACTTGTGCACAATGCGCCCTTTTATAATCTCACGAAAACCATCCGAAAACCACCCTGCCCAGTCGCTGGAAAAAGTCCATGCGAGCAAAATCATTCCAGAACACGAAGACAATCAACGGCAGAAGAATGGCGATCCCCACCTTCTGGGCGAACAGCAATTGCTGCACCGTCAAGCCGTGCCGGGTGAAAACCCGCTTCACCTTCTCGATCGCAAAGAGCAGGAGATGCCCGCCATCCAGGATCGGGATCGGCAGGAGATTGATGATGGCCAGGTTGACGTTAAGCAGGGCGATCAGATGAAAGAAACTGACCAACCCCCGCCGTCCGAACTGCCCGGCCAGAGTGACGATCCCGACCGGGCCGGCCAGGTGCCGGTAGGAGACGTCGCGGGTGAACAGCCCCCCAAAGATGCGCCGCATCTGTTCGAGCGAGTCGACCATGCGCTCCCAGGCGACCACGGTCGATTCCAACGCGCCGAAACGCCGGGTGGGCTGATAAAACGAGATGCCCAGCGTGGCGATCTTGATGTAGCGCTTGGAGCGCTCGCTCTCGGGGACCTTCTCCAGCTTGACCACGACCTGGCCCTTGCGGGCCTCACCGGCGGGCGTCAGCCACTCCACTTCGACCTTGCGGGGCAGCGGGTCGCCGCTGGGCGAAGTATCCACTTTGCGAGAGACCGTCTCCTGCAACTGGAGGCTGTCATGGATAGGCTCGCCGTCCACGGCGATGATGCGATCGCCGCGCGCCAGACCCAGCTTGCGGGCCGGCGAAAACTGGAACGCCCGCCCCACGATCGGCTCGAACGCCAGGCTGAAGCCCAAAACGTACATGGCTTCGGAGCCGACGTGACGCGAGTTGGGGTCGGGGCTGGCCCAGCCGCTCCGCGCGTCGGTCGTGCGCGGGATCATGACCTCCAGCCGCGAGACGAAATTCCCCGGCCGGTCGGGATCGGGCCGCAGGAGCGGCTCTACGCTGGCCTCGCGGACCTCGCCCGCCGCCGTTCTCCAGCGCAAACTGAATATCCGAGGCGAGAACTCGACGACTTCCTCCTCCTCTCCGATTAGGCCGTACTTGCGACGCTTCACGACCTTGCGTTCCACCTGCTGCGAGAGCACGCGGACCATCTCCGACACGCTGAGGATTTCGCGTCCGTCCACCGCCAGAAGGGTGTCGCCGGTTGCGAGACCGATGCGCTGGGCGGGCGTGACGCGGCCCGGCGCCTCCAACACGGATGGTACGACAAAGGGTCCCTCGGGATACTGTCGGCTGTAATCCAGCACCAGTGCGCGTTGCGCCCCATCCCGTTCCACGACCATCTCGAAACGCTCCCGACTGGGGCGCGGAAGGGCGGCGACCAGTTCCGCATCCGTGCGCACGGGAACGCCTTCCACGCTGACGATCAAGTCGCCGGGCGCCAGCCCCGCCGCCTCCGCCGCTCCTCCCCTCGCCACATGTCCCACGACCGGTGGGTTATACGGCTCTCCGTAGGCAAACGCGACCAGAAAGAAAACCACGAACGCCGTCACGATATTCATGCCCGGCCCGGCCAAAACGATCAGCGTGCGCCGCCAGATGGCCGCCGAGAAAAACTCCCACGGGTTCCCCTCATGCGCCTCCTCCGGGTTATCGCCGGCCATCTTCACATACCCGCCCAACGGGATGGGCGCCAGGCAGAACTCCGTGCCGTGGCGATGCCACGAGAAGAACGGCTTGCCCAGCCCGATCGAGAAGCGTTCCACCCGGACGCCCGCCCGCACCGCCGCAATATAGTGGCCCCACTCGTGCACCAAGACGCAGAGGCCCAACAAAACCACGAAATAGAAAACCGACGCCAGAATCTCGAACATGCAAGAGGCCCTTTCTTCGGCATCCGTGCGGGTGGCCGTGAATTGCGTATCCTACGCGGCAGGCAAGCGCAGCGTCAACCGGCATGTCTCCGCCGGTTGCGCCATGCGCCACGATCCACGCACTGTAACGCCCACGGGGTCGCCACGCGCCGAAGGGAAACATTCCGAAGGTGATTTAGGAAGTCGGTCGCCCAGAAAAACGAGTAATATTTGCCCAACCCACCGGCTCGTCCATGCCGAATCTGTAACCTAAGATCTTAATATACATTAAGTTAAGAAAAAACCCCAGGGTGGCACGGAACCTGCAGCTGGAAAATCTGTACTTTCCCTCATTATCGATTATCGACAGGCTGGAACCCAACTTGAGCGGCTGCTGCGGGAAACTCGCCTTTCTGGTCACGGCGCTATGGGCCGCCTGCGATCTTTCCACCGCCGGAATACTCGTGCATGAAACGCGCCTAGATTGGGAGGACAGCCTCTGCCGCGCCCAACTGGCATGGCAGGAGGCGCCCGCCCCCGGCTTGTACTACCGGGCGGTGCTGTCGTCGGCCACGGATTTGTTTCTTCCGGAAAGAGGCGAGGCCTGGCCCGTGGACGTGGCCGGCATCGCCGGACGCGGGTGGTTGCCCGCCGCCGAGGATTGGCTGCGCGTCGGACCACGCCTCTGGTCGTTGCAACGAGGCCGGCTCGTCTCCATGCCCATCGACCGGCGCGCGCCGGACTTCGACCGGCCGTCGCCCGTCCCTGCCGGCAGCCGGGCGCGCCTGGTCGCCGAAGCGCATGGACTGGCCGTCTGGTCGACCACGGACGAATGTTCGTGGCAGGTGCACCGATCAGACATGGATCCATGGGGGCGATTGGGACGATGGCAAAGCGAATCTGCGACGCAGGAGCCGCGCTTTGCCCCGCGCGCCAGTGTCGGAGGCGTGATCCTGCCCGCGCCTTTGGCCCGCTGGGAGAAGGAACCCGACGCGGCTACCCTGGTGCACCAGTTCGTCTTTCCGACCACGGCGACTCCGGCGACGCTGGCTTGGTTTGCCGAAGGAAACGGGGAGTGGTCGCTGTGGCATCGCATCTACCGCGAGGATTCCGGTTGGAGTGAAGCGAGCGGGCCGTCGCCGCCCGGCTCGATCGCCCTCGGCTTGCCGGCGCGGGCGTTGCGCTACCGACTGGTGTACCACGGCGTGCCCGAGGGAGCGCGGCTGGCCTGGGTCGCCCTGCGAGTTATTGCGGCGAGCGGCGAGCCTGGCGTGGCCGGCGATTCCACTGACCGCAACGTCACTTATCGAACAGACCACGGTGAAGAGCGGATCGATGCTGAAAGTGGAAAACGATTCCTCGAACGGGATGCTGCGGAGCGAAAAGGCATGGGTAGCAACTACGCAGAAGTCGCGCCGGATGGATGGCATTGCCCCGGACCCGCATCCGGAAACGATCTCACACCTGATGGCGGGGATAGTCTCAGGCCCGCAGGGCCGGCAGAATGTAGCCACGCCGGAGTTGGCGAAGCCATCAAGGACAATCCGCTATCCATTGTTCATGCAGTTGTCAATAACGGGGCGGCACAAGCTCCGGCATCCGCCGCACGCAACGCTCCAGACCTTACGAATGGCGGCGAGGGCGCCGCGGGATCGGCGGAGGGCCGGCCCAACGGCGTTTCGACTCCAGCCGGGGTCGCGCCGCAAACGGCGGCGTTTGAGGCCGCCCGCGCGATGTTTCGCGCGTTCACAAGCGGGGTAGCCGCCATGCGCATGGAGCGCCGAACTCAGCGGGCAGGGTTGCGCGCAGCGGCGGGCAGCATGAACCAAGGCATGGAGAGCGGCCCGCAGGCGCAGCGGCAACGGGCAGGTGGCAGACAAGCGCAGCACCCCTCGATACAACCTGCGGCCTACTCGGGGCAAGGCGCTGCGCAACTACGAGAGGCGCTTGCGACGGCCGGGGCGATGTGGGGACGAGCCGCGCACCGACCCGCCATCGATCATTGGATCGTCGCATTGGAGTCTTCGACTCCGAGGGACAGTCCCTCACGAGCCGTCGCCTCACCCGTGGAGGATGTAAACCGACGCAGCTCTGAAGATGGTCTGGGTGCATCAAGGCCGTCCTCTCGATATGCGGCGCGAAGGGGCGTCTCGCACCTCAAGCAGGCGCCCGGCGGGCCGCTACTCGAGTACTCGGCTTTTCTTTCTCTCACAACTCTGGCAGGGCCCATGGTTGAGAGCAGGGGACAGTCGGCAATCGAATGCCCTCGGTTGGAACGCGGCGACGTGGGCGGCTCTTCCCGTGCGCGGTGGCTGGCGCCCGCGCTGCTCCTGGCGCTGCTGCTGCAACTCTTTCGTCGCCGGAAAACGCGCGACGGCCGGGAAGGATTGGCGCGCATGGCGGAACAGGTCGAGGACGCCTACCAGCGCGCGGCGCGCGCCGTCATGCGGGCCAACCGGCGAAGCGCCGTGCGGTTTCCGGCGCGGCTGGGAACAACGCCGTCCGACGTGCCCTCCTTCGACCCGGCCAGCCTGCCCGCGCGCGCGGGCGGTTGGCGCCTCGCCCGGCCGCTGCCGGTTCCCCTCTGCGGGGCGCTCGCGGTCGTGCGCGGCGGCCATCTCTACGCCTTCTCGGCGGGCCAGCCGGCTTACTCCGCCGCCGTCGACCAGGCAGGCGAAGTGGGTGAATGGAGAACCGTCTCCGGCGACATGCCGCGAACCACGACGGGAACGGCCTTTTGCGCCGGCCGGCAGCGCGTGTACGTGGCGCCGGCGTCGGCCCACCGCGGCGGAACTCCGGTCTTCTCCGCCCCCTTTCTTCCCGGCGGACGTCTCGGCCCCTGGCGGCTGGAGGCCGGCCTTCCCGTGGGACTCTCGCACGCCGCGATGGCGGCGGGCGATACGGGGATCGTGTTGGCGGGCGGTCGCGATTGCAAGGGACCCTCCGCGCGCGTTTACACGGCGCAACTTATCGACGGGGGATGCCTGCAACGTTGGCGCGGCGCTCCGTCACTGCCTGCGCCGCTGGTCGGCCACGCTCTCGCCTTCACCGAGAACGGCATCCTGGTGCTGGGCGGACGCACTCCGGAGGGTCGCGCGCGCGCCGAAGTGCTCCGCGCGGACTGGCGTGGCGGTGAGATTTCCGCATGGCAGACCGTCTCCGCCCTGCCCGGCTCGCGCGCCGGCGCCGGCGTGGTCGCGCACCAAGGCTCGGTCCTTGTCTTGGGAGGGGAAAACCGCGTTCCGCATGACGATGTGCTGCTCGGCCGCAACGATTCCCAACTCTCCGAATGGCAGTCGGCTTCCCACGGACTGCCGGAGCCCCTCTCCAGCGTGGCGGCGGCCCTCTCCGAGCATTTCCTCTTCGTCCTTGGCGGCGTGGACCGCGCGCGTAGAACCGAAACCGCAACCCGCGTACTGGTGCTTGCTCTGGCATCTTCGCCATCCTGAATCGAGATCTTACGGCGGGCGCCACAACTTTGGGAAACACCTCGTGCACCCAGGGGCGGGACACGCTGCCCAACTGCGCGCGCTGGCGGCAAACCTGCGCGACATCTCGGCGGGACGGACGGGCCGTGACTTCGCGCGTCGGTGGGGAGACCCTGATGCAAGCAGCTCGCACCTGCCTTGCGGGACTCGTGTTCGTGTGTCTTCGTGAGTCTTGCACCAAGCGCCGCGATGCACGCCGACACCGCCGCCTCCGTCCGTAAGTGCGGAGCTTCTTGATTCTCCAAGCGCCTACGGCATGACCACAATTCAGTTGCGCGGGCTTGCCTGAGTGCTAGCATTCTCCCGTCGTTGCCGGAGAACGGGAATCCAGTCGCCCCGTGTCCGCCGTCGGACGCGGAATGGAAGGTGTCGTCGTCCCAAGCAGCTCTTAATCAGAAAGGAGATTCAGGCCATGCGCAGATGTCTTCTCCTGAGCGCTTCGTGGGTGCTCGTCGCAGGGGTGGTCGGATGCGGAGGGACCGGGAGTTTCCTGGGTTCCGGGGCGGTGAAGCCCGAGATCACCGCGATTCATCCCCGCATCACGGGCATCGACCTGGGGGGCGTCAACCTGGCCTTCGACGTGGATGTCGCCAATCCCTACGCCGTACCCATCCGCTCGCCCCGGTTCAGGTACAGCCTGGATGTGAGTGGAAGCCGGTTCCTGGCCTCGGAGCAGACCGTCAACGTCGATTTGCCCAAACGTGGCACGGGCACCGTCACCTTGCCGCTGCGCATGGGCTACGGCGATCTCTGGAGAACTTATGAGAATCTCAAGGAAGCGCGCGAAATCGCCTATGAGCTGCGGGGTGCTCTGATTCTCCCCGTTTCCAGAAGGAACGTCGAAGTTCCCTTCACACGCAGCGGCAATTTCCCGGTGCTGCGGCTTCCCAGCTTCTCCGACATCGATGCCAAGGTGTTGGAGCTCGGCATGGGGACCGGGCAGCTCGCAGTCAAGGCCAATCTCACCAATCCCAACGTTTTCGCGCTTGGACTGAAGAACCTGGGCTACGCCATCAAGATCGGAGACATTCAGTTGAGCGATCTGTCCGCCTCCACGCTGGGAAACGTCGGGCCGGGCGAGACGCAGGCGCTCAACCTGAACGGCCGGCTGACCGGCGGCAACCTCGCCCGAATCCTCTCCGGGGGCCAGATCGGCCGTCTTCGGATCGAGCCTACCGGTTTTCTGGAGACCCCCTATGGGCAGGTCCCGCTTTCGAGGTAGACAAGCGGACGTAGAGCGCAACCGGCGTGGGCCTCGTGCGTGAGAGAGAAGAAGCGCGGATTCTCTCCGTCCGCTTCAGTGAGATACTGAATGCGACGAGTGGTGGGATGAAGCCAGTCCGTCCGAGTCCCGCCGTGTTCGTCATGCTTGCACTGGAGTTGGCCCCTGTCACCACCCACGCCGGACCGCGATGGGGACCAGGACCTGGACGGTAGCAACCTGGGGGTGCGCGCCGCAGCGGAGCTTCTGTTCGACGGACTGCGACGCCGCTTGCAGCGAGCGCCTTGCCGGGACGCGCAGCCCATGCATGTACCCGCGCGTCCCCCCTTCCCTCCTGTCCGATGCCACGCGGTTTACTCGACAACCCGGGCTTTCTCTTCCCGCCGACTAATTGGGAACTCCGGCGTACGCACCCGCCTGATGCGCCGCGTCGAACATGGCGATGATGTTGTCCGGCGGCACGTTGGCCAGGATGTTGTGGACCTGCTGAAACACGAATCCTCCTCCGGGCGCCATGATCTCGATCTGGCGGCGCACGTGGTCGGCGACCTCTTGCGGCGTCCCGCGCGACAGCACGTCGCGCGTGTCGCAGCCTCCGCCCCAGAAGGTGATGTCGCGCCCGAAGTCGCGCTTCAGCCCCGCCGCGTCCATGCCCCGACACGTGATCTGCACCGGGTTGATGGCGTCCAGCCCCGCTTCGATCATGTCGGGCAGAAGTTCGCGCACGCCCCCGCAGCAGTGCAGCATGACTTTCACGCCCGCCAGCTCCTTGGCGCGGTTCCATAAGAGGCTGTGGCGCGGCTTGAAGTACTCGCGATACATCGCGGGCGAGATCATGGGACCGGTCTGCATGCCCAGGTCGTCGCCGAAGACGATCACGTCGATACAGTCGCCCACCAAGCGGAGAAAACGTTCCAGGTTGGCCAAGTGCAGTTCGACCAGTTTGTCCAGGAAGGCATGGACGCGCAGGGGCTCGGCGGCCAGCATCAGGAGAAACTCGTCGATGCGATAGAGAAACTCGCCGCATTCCAGGAGGTTGCCGCCGAAAAGGCCGATCACAGCGCGGTCGGTGTGCGCGCGCAGCCGCAAGGCGCCCGCGCGCAGCGCCTCGTCGCTCACGGGTCCCGGCGGCGAAGCCACGCCCGTCCACATCGACTCCGCGAACGCGCGGGCGATCCCATCCAGGTCTTCCCCCGCCGCCAGAAAGGGCCAGTAGGTCTGCTCCAGGTAGAGCACTCCCGGCGGCATCTGCGCCAGCACGGTTCCCTTCTCCGAACGGACGACCCATCCCGCCTCGCTCTTCTCCATGCGAATCCAGGCGGGAATCCGGCAGGGCGAGCCGTCCGGAAGCTCCCACGCCTTCCAATCCTCCTCGCCGAGAGCGAATCCTCGCCCCAGTTCGAGTGTATCGACCCGGAATCGGTCCAACACGTCC
The DNA here is from genome assembly GCA_015075175.1 of bacterium. GTDB lineage: Bacteria > Hinthialibacterota > Hinthialibacteria > H5-UNCL2 > H5-UNCL2 > H5-UNCL2. The sequence continues at coordinate 284,245 of JABTUV010000001.1, read as the reverse complement.
TCGTCGACCACGGCCAGCTGCTGCGGCAGGTCGTAGACGCGAATCGGTCGCGGCGGCAGTCCCAAGCGCGCCCGCAGCTTGGGATAGACCAGTGCGGCAATGCCGGAAGAGCGATGTCCGGAGAAATCGATGGGAACCCGGTCGGGTTCCCGGTGCGCCAGAGCGGCCAGCACGCGTTCTCGCGAGGTCATGGCGAGGTCTCCTCATTCCGCGGCCAGAGTGGGATGCGCGACGTTGGGACGCTCCACCCGCCCAGGCACTCTATCAAAACATACAGACAATACAAGTGAAATATTTTCCGGCGTAAATGAATGGTGCTTGGTGGCTTGGGAGAATCGACTTGGTAAAAATTGTTACTATATCGGCCCCATTCTACCGGCCATTTCGACGCCGTAGTTGCGCAGCGCCTTGCCCCGAGTAGACCGCAGGTCGTATCGAGGGGTGGTGCGCCTGCGCCTGTCTTCCCAAGCCGGGTATTCCCTGGCCGCCATAGTAATCGGGGCTGCTCTTGGTTGGACGGGTTGGGTGGGAGTACAAGGTTCAGCGGATCGAAAATGCCGGTAGAATGCAAACCTGCCGTGATCGCCGATCAATCGACGTTCCAGCGCGAATTCTCTCCGGGAATGCTGCCGTTCTTTTTCGTAAACTTGAGGCGAAGGGGCTTCGCGGCCAACGCCGGCCCTCCTCGCCCGGTCTCCTCGCAGCACCTCGCGCGGCGCCCGCGACCCCGGCACACACTGCCCTGCCCGGACACGGTCTCTCGCACAAGGAGATGTTATCATGGCGTCGCGATTCCAGATTCAATTGGCGCTTGGCCTTTGGGCCGCGAGCCTCGCCGCAGCCGCCGAGCTGCGCGTACCCGAGGACTATCCCACCCTCCCCGCTGCCCTCGACGTCGCAACCACGGGCGACGTCATCCTCATCGCGCCCGGGCACTATCCCGGCGCCGTGGTCGTCAACAAAGCCGTCACACTGCGCGGCGATGCGCGGGATGCGCCCGTCGTCGACGGGGTCGGAACCGCCTGCGCGCTGATGATCAGCGCCTCTGGCGCGCAGGTCGAGCATGTGCGCATCCATAACGCCACCACGTGCGTGTGGGTCGCCGGCGCCGCGGGAGTGCAGATCCGGAACTGCCGCATCGGCCATTACACGGGGCAGCCCAACTCGACCTCCGAGCCCCCTCAGCCCGTGGTGGGAGTGAAGCTGCAGGACGCCGCCGATTGCCTCGTGCAGGATTGCGACATCGAGGAGTTGACGGGAAGCCTGGGCGCCAATCCGCCGCGCTCGCTGGAACTCTCGGTGGGCGGCGCGGGCGGCGATGCCATCGGCGTCTGGGCCGTTTCGCCGCTGGCGGGTCTTGAACTCACGGCCAATCGCATCCGCAACGTCACCGGCGGCGCCAGCTACGCTCCCGTGATCGGCAACAACGTCAACGGCGGACCCGGCGGGAGCGCCTTCGGCTTCCTCGCGTCCAGTACGCTGGTCAACGCCACCCTTTGGGGCAATCTCATCACAGACATCAGCGGGGGAGGCGGCGGTTCCGTAGTGGGCGCGGGGATCACGCGCGGCGGAGCGGGCGGCGACGCCTTCGCCGTGCACCTGGCGGGCGTCCTCGAATCGGAGGTCTCGCGCCTGTGCAACAACATTATCGCCCGCATCGCCGGCGGACGCGGCGGCTCGGCCTATTCCGCCTTCGTCATCGGCTACGCGGGCGCCGGAGGCTCCGCCTTTGCCTTCCACCAGAGCGGCGGTCAGGGCTTCTTCCTGCACAACACCGTGCTTTCGCTCTCGGGGGGAAACGGTGGGCCGGGAGCGCTGGTGGAAGACTTCCACGGAGGCATCGGCGCCGGTTTGCCCGGCGACGCTTATGGCCTCGTGATCGCGGAAGACTCCCGCTCCTACGTGCGCAACAACCTCGTCAGCGGCGTGGCGGGCGGCCTGCTCAGCTACGTCCTGGACGGCACGCGCACCATCTACGCGCGCGGCCTGGGCATCGGAATGCGCTCCGATTCCAGCTTGGTCTCCTCCGATTACAATCTCTACTTCCAGATTGAGACGGACGCCGTCAAGGGCACGACGACGCTGGGCGCCGCGGATCTCGTGGCGGATCCCCATCTGGACGGAAACGCGCCACGCCCCGGTTCGCCGGCGATCGACTCGGGCGAGGTCTTAGCCGACGTGGAAACCGACTACCTCGGCCGTCCCCGGAGGGCGGGAAGCGCGCCGGATCGCGGCGCCATCGAGTATCATACCGCCGAGCCGCCCCGCGTCCTCCGAGTGCCCGACGAATACGCCGATCTGGCTGCGGCCGTGGCGGCGGCCAAGGCCGGCGACACCGTCCGCCTCGCGTCCGGCTTCGCTTCCGGTCCCGTCGAACTTGACAAGCCCGTGCGCGTTCTCGGCGACTTCTTCGCCCCGCCCGTGATCGACGGCGGCGGAACCGCCTATGCGCTCAAGATCACTGCCCCCGATGCCACCGTCGAGAACGTCACCATCCGTAATGCGACCACGTGCGTGTGGCTCCAGAACGCGCACCGCGTGCGGCTGTTCGCCTGCCGCATCGGCGATTACGCAGGCAGGGTCGGTTCGGCGACCGTGCCCGAACCCGTGGTCGGCGTACGCATCGACGGCGCCGATGACGTACGCATCAAGTACTGCCTGATCGCCGATCTGACCGGCTCGCGCGGTCGGGACGGCTTCAGCGCGTTTTCCGGACCGCTGCCGCCGGGCGTCAATCCGCACGCCGGTGAAGGCGGCGCGGCCTGCGGCGTGCTGGCGACGACATCGGTATCGGGCCCGCACTTGCTGCACTCGCGGCTTACGCGCATCGTGGGCGGAGTGGGCGGACGAGCCGGCGGAATCGGGTTCTATGAGAGCACGCCGGCAGGCAAGGGCGGTGACGCGGTGGGGTTGTGGGGATTGGCCGAGCTGACCGGCGTGAGCGTCCATGAGTGCGTCTTTCTTGAAGTCACGGGGGGCGCGGGCGGCCCGCCTCAGGGCGTGCTCTCCTTCGGCCGCGCCGGCGCGGGCGGGGACTGCGCCGCCGTGCGCGCCGACGGCGCCATCGGCGACGGCGTGTTCGTGAACAACCTCGTGTGTTCGCTCGCGGCGGGCGCCGGCGGGCGCGGTGTTCCCTTCGGCCTGACGGGCGGCGCGCCCCCCGGCCCCGGCGGCTCGGCTTTCGGCCTCGTCGCCCGCGCCGACCGCCTCTTCTTCGCCCACAACACCCTCGCTTACCTGCAGGGGGGCGACGGCGGCACCGGCGACCGCGTCTATGACGACTTCCATCCCTATCTTCTGCCCGGCGCACCCGGCCACGCCTTCGGACTCCACCTTCTGCCCCACTCCAACGGCGCGATCGTCAGTAATGTCTTCTTCGCCTGCCAGGCAGGCGAGAACAACTTCGGGTTGCGCGGTCTGGGAATCGGCGTGGTGGTTGAGAACGCAACCTTGGACGCCCGCAGCAATTGTTACTTCGCCCACGATACCGTCGACGCCTCGGGCCTGGCTTTCGAGTCGGGCGCGATCCGCGATCATCCCCGACTGGACGAGTATCTCCGACCGCGCGCCGATTCGCCGTGCCGCGACGCGGCGCCTCTCGACGCCGCGCCCCCCACCGATCAGATGCAACAACCACGTCCGTTCGGCCCGGCGCCCGACGTCGGCGCCATCGAGTTCCACGATCCCTATCCCACCCCGCTGGAACCGCCGTTTCGCGCGCCGGCAGACCGCTACCAGTACGCGCCGCTGCCCTGGAAGGTCGTGATCGTCCCCGACCAACCGTGGGAAAACGGCCACGCCGGCGATCCCTGCGTCCTGTACGAACAAGGGAAATACCGCATGTGGTACGTCGTCGGCCGCAAGGGCACGGAAGGCGCCGCCGTCTCGGGTGGACTTGCCTACGCCGAGAGCCTGGACGGAGAAAACTGGACCGGCAAGAGCCTGCTTCTGGACGTCGCCGACGTGCGTCGGCCTGCCGTGGCGCGGATCGGCGAGCCATACCGCCTCGTGATGACAACCGGCCGGAATCTCAATGCCTACACGAGTTCCGACGGACTGGACTGGACCGACAGCGGGCCGGTGATTACGACCCAGACCGCAGGCGTCAAGAGCGTCGCGGTCCGCAAGCTCTTGGTGCAGCGAATGCTGCCCGATCCCGCGGGCGGATTGCGCCTGTTTTTCAGCGGCGGCGGTTCCCACAGCACGCTGCCCGAGGACGGCGCCTTCACGGCTCGCAGTGAGGACGGGATCAGTTGGAGCGACATCAGGACCTGCGTGGGCGAGAGCGGGCGAAGGTTGCTCTTGGATCGCGGCCTTTTGGCCGTATTGGACGACGATGGACTTTATCGCATGTTATCGGTGGACAGGAACGGCAACGTGCGCTCCGCCACCAGCGCGGACGGAGCAGGCTGGCTGGGGGTTTCCGACCTCTATTGGGACAGTTGGCCGCTGGCCAGGGCGCTGGCGCCCGCGCCTGAGGAAGCCGTTGCCCACAGTGCCGTCATCTCTCCCGACGGCAGGCAGTTCGTCTATGCGACCGTGCGAGATGGGACCGAGTATCGCATCGCGCGGATCACGCTGGAGGGACCGCCCACGGCAACGCCGACTCCCACGGCAACGCCGACGGTGACGCCCACCCCAACGCCGCCGCGGCCCGGAGACGTGTGGGCCGATGGACGCATCAACGCCCTGGACTTCTTCGAGCTGTCGCTCTATTGGCACGATTCAAACGCGGGCGCCGGCAAGGCCGACCTCGATCACAGCGGCGCGGTCGACGTGGACGATCTCCTGCTCTTGATCGAGGCGTTCCATCGGTAGTTGCGCAGCGCCTTGCCCCGAGTAGGCCGCACGTCGTATCGAGGGGTACTGCGCCTGTGGGCGCCACCCCTTGGACTCAAAGGGTGCACGTGCCGGCAGAAAGCAGGCTGAAGCCTGTACTCCGTCTGGCGTGCCGGCAGGGATGCCCGCGGTGCTGCACGATGCCCTGACTCCCCATGTTCAGGCGTTTGGTGCGGATTACGAGTAAGAGAACGATTGCGCGAGTACGATTAAGGCTGCCGTCATTTCGACCGAAGGAGAAATCACTCTCCGCACATCCGGCGCGTCCGGCGCAGATCCCAGGATTTCTCCCTACGGTCGATATGACAGCCAAGAGGAGAGAGAAGGGCGCGGAGCCGATCGGCTCCGCGCCCCGATTTCACCCGCGTGGCAGGCCCGATCTCCCTACCCGCGGATGATCTCCGTCAACTTGAAGAGCGGCATGAACATCGCAATCACGATGCCGCCCACCACCACGCCCAAAAAACGATCATCACCGGCTCCAGCAGTTGCGTCAGACCGCCGACCGCCACGTCCACCTGGTCCTCATAAAAGTCCGCGATCTTCTGCAGCATCTCGTCCAGCGAGCCGGTGCGTTCGCCCACGTCGATCATGCGTACGACCATGGGGAAGACTCCGCTCGCCTTCAGCGGTCCGGCGATCGATTCGCCCTCCTTGATGGACAGGCGCATGTTGTCGATGGCCTCTTCAATCACCATATTGCCGGCCGTCTTGGCCACGATCTCCAGCGAGACGAGGATGTTGACGCCCGAGCGCAAGAGCGTCGAGAAGGTGCGCGAGACCTTGGCCACCGCGACTTTGCGGAACAAGTCGCCGAAGACCGGCAGCCGCAGCAGGAGATGGTCGAACTTCATTCGTCCCGCCCGCGTGCGCAGGATGCGGATGAACGTGAACACCGCAATGACGATCCCCCCAATCAACCAGTGGATGTTGCCCCGCATCCACTTGCTGATGGTGATCAGAATCTTGGTCGGCGTCGGCAGGTCCGCTCCAAAGTCCTCGAAGATCGTCTCGAACACCGGGATCACCACCACCATGAGGACCGACACCACGATCACCGCCACGCTGATGACGATGGAGGGATAGATGGTGGCGCTCTTGACCTTGCGCTGCAGGCTGGCGGCCTTCTCGATGTAGATGGCCAGTTGCACGAGGATTTCGTCCAACATGCCCGAGGCCTCGCCGGCCTTCACCAGGTTGACGTAAAGGGTGGAGAAGATGCGGGGATGCTTGGCCATGGCGTCGGTAAGGGTGCTGCCGCCTTCCACGTCCTTTTCGATCTGCTTGATGACCTCGCGGAAGGTGGCGTTTTCCATCTGCTCGCCGAGGATGTTGAGGCCCTCGATCAGGGGCAGGCCGGCGTTGACGATCACGGCCATCTGGCGGGTGAAAACGACCAGGTCGTCCAAGCCGACCTTCTTGCCGCGGCGCCCCTTGGGCGCGGCCGCCTTGCGCGCCCGCGTGGGGGCGATGTTGGTGACGATCAGCCCCTTGTCGCGCAAGAGCGAAATGCCCGCGTCCGCCGTCGCCACCTCCAGGACGCCGGTCACCAGTTGCCCGGTCTCCCGATTGCGCGCCTTGTACTCGAATGCAGCCATTATGGCGTCTCTCCCTCCCCAGGTCGCTATGTAATGTAAAATTACATTACCACCACGTTTTTACACTCTCATTATACCGCTGGCGTTGTCTCCCGCCACCATCCGCGCCCACTTCCCGTTCCCGGCTGGCGGGAGGCGGGGTGGTGGTATCCCGTGGAAAGTGGGCGCGGATGGAAGCTGGAGCCGCCTTGGGTGGGATAGTTGTAGGGTGCGCACCGCGCACCGGCTTCACCAGGCTGCCGCAGCGACGCCGCGCAGCACGCTGCGCAACTACACTACCGAGGCCGAACACACCTCCTCGGGAGTCGTCAAGCCCTCGCAAATTTTGCGCACGCCGCTCTCGCGCAGCGTCAGCATCCCGTTCTTGCGCGCGATCTGCCGCAGCTCGTGCGTGGAAAGCCCCCGGATCACGCCGTCGGACAACTCCTCCGTCATCTCCATCACCTCGTACAGCGCGATGCGGCCCTTGTAACCGGTCTCGGTGCACTGGCTGCAACCGTGGCCCTTGGCGAACGTGTATTGGCCCGCCGGCAGTCCCAGCTCCTCCAAGAGCTCGGGCGGCGGCGTGTAAGTCTCCTTGCAGTTGGGACACACCCGTCGCACCAGCCGCTGCGCGACCACCAGAATCAACGAGGCGGTCACCAGAAACGGCTCGATGCCCATGTTGGTAAGGCGCTGAATGGCGCTGGGCGCGTCGTTGGTGTGCAGGGTAGACAGGAGCAGGTGTCCCGTCAGGGCGGCCTTGACGGCGATCTCCGCCGTCTCCAGGTCGCGGATTTCCCCGATCATGATGATGTCGGGGTCCTGGCGCAGGATGCTGCGCAGTCCCGCCGCAAACGTCAGCCCCGCCTCCGGATGCGCCTGCACCTGGTTGATCCCGCGCACTTGGAACTCCACCGGGTCTTCCACCGTGATGAGGTTCTTCTCGGGATCATTGATGCGCGACAGCGCCGAATAGAGGGTGGTGGACTTGCCGCTCCCCGTCGGGCCGGTGACGAGGATCATGCCGTAGGGCTTCAGGATGGCCTTCTCGAACTTGGCCAGGCTCTCCGGCTCGAAGCCCAGCCGGGTCATGTCCAGCATCAGATTGGTGGGATCCAGGAGCCGGATCACGACCTTCTCGCCGAAGATGGTGGGCAGGAAGCTGACGCGGAAGTCCACCTTCTTGTTGCCGGTCTTCATCTCGAAGCGGCCGTCCTGCGGCTTGCGGCGTTCCGCGATGTCCGCCCCGCACATGATCTTGAGCCGCGAGACCATCGCCGGCTGCAGCCGCTTGGGGGGACTGGGCATCTGCTTGAGCCGCCCGTCGATGCGGTACCTCACTTGCACCGCGTTCTCCAACGGCTCGATGTGGATGTCCGACACGCGGTTGCGGATGGCCTCGGCGATGATCAAGTTCACCAACTTGATGACGGGCGCGGCTTCCGCGTCGTCCAAGCTGTTGTCATCGTCGTTTCTGTGCTCGACGACCTCCACGTCATCGGCGGCGGAATCGATCAACTGCTCGAAAGCGTCGGCCGTGCTGCCGTAGTACTTGTTGATGGCCGCCTCGATGTCCGACTCCTTGGAGAGCAGCGGGATGATCTCCATACGCGTGCGCAGGCGGATATCATCCAGAAGAAAGATGTTGGCGGGGTCGGAGAGGGCGACCGTCAAGGTGTTGCCCGTGCGATCCACTGGGATGATTTTATAACGCCGGGCCATCTCTTCCGAGACCGCCTGGCACACCTCGGGATCGATCTCGTATTCACCCAGGGGGATATAGGGCAGGCCGTTTTGCTTGCCCAGCGCGATGATGATCTGCTCTTCGGTGGCGTACTTCTTTTTGACCAGAATGTCGCCGAGAGGCAGACCGCTTGCGGCGTGGTCGGCCAGACACTCATCCAATTGCGCCGGGGTGATGATCCGATCCTCGATCAGGATCTTACCCAAAAGGCGCGTCGTCTGGGACCGCAAGGGGCGGGCTAAGGCCTCCATAGGATTCTCTAACCTTAACAAATTAAGCCTGATACATAGGACAGTGGAGGAGGTTGCGAAGGCTGCTTACGGGAAACCCAGGCTTCCAAGCCGGTCCAGGACCACCACCCTGCCCGAGGTTATTATATCCCGAAGTTGGGCGGGTGCAACGCAACGGAGTGATACAAATTGTTACAAATGGGTGCAGGTGGGACAATTATTGACCAGGGTGCGCAAGAAGAGTGCTCTGCTGGCAATCGGGTTCGTGGGGGGACCTCACGTCAACCGCCCTTCAGTAGCCTCTTGAAGCCGCTATGACTGGCTCTAACGCCGGTGGACGTCACGAACCGACGAAACCAAGCGGGAATTCCCCGATGACTTGTGCCATAATCGCCGGGTTGGAATGCCACGGCGTCCCTCTTCCCGTACAACGCCGCATCAGGAGGAAAGCCTCATGCAGCGGATGGATCGAAAGTCGTTTCTGAAAAGCGTTGCAACCACCGTCGTGGGAACGTCCCTGGCATCCACGGTTCGCGTCTGGTCCGCCGAAAGCCCTGCCGACTTGGTCGTCAGGAACGGCGTCCTGCTCACGATGGACGACGCACACCCGATCGCCGAAGCCATGGCCGTGCGCGGTGGTCGCATCCAGGCGGTAGGTTCCGACCTGAGCATGGAACCTTTCATCTCCACCAACACCCGGATTCTCGACCTGGCCGGCAAGTGCGTCAGTCCCGGCATCATTGACGCCCACAGCCACGTGATCAGCTACGGACAAATGAACCTCAAGTTCGTCGTGATTCGCCCGCCGAAGGTCAACTCGTTCGATACCCTCAAGAAGGCGCTGGCCGAGGGGGCCAAAGGGAAACCCGAGGGCGAGTGGATTGTCGCCCGCGGATTCAACACGTTTGCGGAGGGCCGCTTCCCGCGCCGCTGCTGGATGAAGCCGTCCCCAACCACCCGTTGCTCATCATCCACTGGAGCGGGCAGTTCGGCGCCGCCAACACGCTGGCACTCAAGAAGGCCAACCTGCTGCGCGCCGACGTGCAAGACCCTTACGGCGGCAAGTATCTGCGCGACCGTCGCAGCGGCGTGCCCGACGGCGTGCTCCTGCATTATCCGGCCATCTACTCAGTGTATCAACCCGAGCTGGATCCACGCGAACAGTTCGAATGCGCCGCGTGGGGCATGCAGCAGTTTGCCGGCGTGGGCGTGACGTGCATCCACGACAACTTCTGCCATCCCCAATACGCGTCGGCTTACGTGCGCCTGGAGCGGGCCGGCAAACTACCTTGCCGCGTGCGCGTCTACCCCTATGTCAAGAATCTGGAAGTCTGCCGGCTGTACTTGGAGCGCATGCAGCGCTACCAAGACGCGCTCGTGCGTCTACAAGGCATCAAGCTGGCCGTCGACGGCTACGCCATGATGTACCACGTCCCGCCCGAGCACGCGCATCTCGCCATCCCCATGCACCCGCAGCCTCTCTTCAACCAGATTATCAAGGCCATCCACGACAAGGGATTGCAGGTGGACGTGCACGCCGTGGGCGACAAGGGCGTGGACTGGACGCTGGACGCCTTCGCCGCCGCGGCCGGTTCAGCCGCGGAGTGCGCCAAACGCCGACACCGCATCGAGCACTATTGTTTTCGCAAACTGGATTCGATCCGACGCACGGCGGAAATGGGCGTGCCCGTTTGCACCCAGCCCAACTGGATCGAAGTCAAGGCCGACGACATAGCCGAGAAGTTGGGACAGAGCGGGAGCGAGACGGTCGGAAGCACGTTACCGCTGAAAACCTTCGCCAATGAAGGGGTGCACGTCGCCCTGGGTGCAGACGTACCCGCCTTCCCGTCGCATTCGCCGCTGGACAGCATCCGCTCCGCCATGGAACGAAGGACGGGCCGCGGGCGTTATTTGGACCGCAGCGAAGCCGTAACATTTTTGGAGGCGCTGAAAATGCACACGCTGAGCAGCGCCTACGCGGCGTTCGACGAAAAGGACCTCGGCTCGCTTGAGGCCGGCAAGTGCGCCGATTTCGTGGTGTGGAATAACGACCTGCGAACGATCAAGACCACGGCAGAGGTCATGGCCTTGCGGCCGGTGGCGACTTACCTGGCAGGCAACGCGGTGTATACGGGGTAACAGGGATCTCTGGGCGCCGCCCCTTTGAGTACCAAGGGGCGGCGCCCCCCCCGAAACCTGCCGACATGGGCCGCGGAGTCGCCGCTGGGAATCGCCAGGAGCATACAACGGCCCGCCGGCGTGCCCCGAGCAGACGGCGCGGTGGGTCCCCCCCTACTCCGCCACGCTCCGCTCCGCTTCCATCCGCTCCAAGAGCGCCGTTTCGCGCTGGCTGCGCTTGCCGGCGTCGAAGTTCATCGAAATCAGCGTCGAGACGCCCCGCTCCTCCATCGTCACCCCGTAAATCCGGTCCGCCATCTCCATCGTCCGCTTGTTGTGCGTGATCACGATGAACTGCGTGCGCGGAATGAACTGTGATAAGAGTACGCCGAAGCGCCCGATGTTGACATCGTCCAAAGGCCCGTCGATCTCGTCCAGAAAACAGAACGGCGACGGCTTGATCATGTAAAGCGCAAAGAGCAGCGCAATCGCCGTCAGGCAGCGCTCGCCGCCGGACATGAGATTGATCGAGTGCAGGTTCTTGCCCGGCGGTTGCACCATGATCTCGATGCCGGCTTCCATCACGTCCAGATCCTGCGCGGGAGCCGACTCCTGGCCTTCAACAGCCGCTTCACCTTCCGCCGTCGGCAAACCTTCCGCCGGGAGCTGAGCCTGACCGTTTTCGGCGCGCGCGACCCGCGCCGGCGGCGAAACCAGCACCAGGTCCGCCCGTCCGCCGTTGAACAGTCGCCGGAACGTATGATGGAAGTTTTCCTTCACCTGATTGAACGTGTCCAGAAACACCTGCTCGGTCGTCTTTTTGATGTCGTTGATGGTGCGCAGCAGCGACGCCTTGGCCGACACGAGGTCGTCCACCTGCTTCTGCAAGAAATCCAGCTCGGACGACTCGCGCTGATAGTCCTCAACGGCGGCCTGGTTGATGACGCCCAGCCGCTCGATCCTGCCGCGCAGTTCGGCGACCTCTTCGGCCAGCTGTTCGGGGGGTCGTCCGTCTCCGCCGAACTCGGCCACGACCTCCTGGATGCCGCGCTGGTATTCCTCCTCCAGGCGCCGGCGCAGGCTCTGCTCCTCATAGCTGCGCTGATCGAAATCGCGTTGATGGTTGAAACATTCCTCGGCCAGCTGCTTGAGCGCCTGGTCCAGGGATCGCACCTCGGCGGCGATCGCGTCGCGCTCCGCCTTCCGCTGCTCCAGCGCCTGCCGGCGCTCCGCCAGGATCCGCTCGGCGGATGCTTTCTTCTCCTGGAATTCTGCAAACGCCGCCTGCATCTCCGCAACGGCCGACTTCATCTGCAGGATACGCTCGCGGAGGGCGGTCTCCTCCTCCTGTCGGCGGGCCAGATCGAAGTTCAGCTGGTCGATTTCGCCCTCCAGCCGGGTCGCGTCGCGGGCGGCGGTCTCGCGGTCCTTGCGGATTTCCACCAGCGCGAACCGGGTGGACGAGAACCGGGCCGCCAGCGCATCCCGATTCGCACTGGCGGCGGCTAAACCTGCCTCGGCGGCGGCTACCGCCGCTTCCTTGCCGCGCCGCTCCTCCTCCAGGCCCGCCAGCTGCCCGCGCCGCGTCGCCGCTTCGTCCGCCAGCGTACGGCAGGCGGTCTCCAGCCGGTTCATCTCGGCCAGAATCCGCTCCGCGGCCTCCGACAACTTGCGGCTCTCCCGCTCCAGTCCGCCCAACTGCTGCCCCGCCGAGGCCAGCTCGATCTCCAACTGATGCTCTTCGGCGATGCGCGCCGACACGGCCTCCTGGTTGTCGTCGCGTCGCCGGCAGATTTCCGCCAGCTTGGCCTTGTGCACGGCCAGGCGACCTTCCAATTCGCGCGTCGCCTCTTCCAGCTCCAACATCTCGCGCCGCCGCTCCAGGATGCCGGCGCCTTCACCCGCGCCGCCCGACAGCACGCCGCGCCCGTCCAGGAGCATCCCCGCGCGCGTGACGATCCTCCAGCCGCGCGGAATCCCGCCCAAGCGTCCCTCCAGCGCCACGGCGTCATCGACTACCAGCGTTCGACCCAGCAGAACCTGCCCCAAGTGCGCGTAAGGCGCTTCCACTTGTACCAGGGAAAGCGCAGGAACGGCGCCGAGCGCCATCAAGGCCGCCGGCGGCTCGCCCGGCTCGTCCGCCTGCGCCAGATCCAGGGCCAGAAGCGACACTCGACCGGTGCGATTCTCGATCACTTCCCCCAGGATGCGCACGCCTTCCGCGCCCTCCGCGACCAGCACGTGCTGCAGGGCCTCGCCCAGCGCCGCCTCCAGCGCCGTTTCATATCCGCGCTTGACCGTGAGATGATCCGCCAAGGCGCCCAGAATCCCGCGCCAGGGACAGTCGGGAGCCTGTTTCTGCAAAAGCAGGCGCTTGGTTCCCTCGCGCAGCCCCTCCAGGTTGTCGTGGAGCTCGGTGAGCGAAGCCAGACGCACGCGCTTGATGTGGTATTCCTGCTCCAGGCGGGCGCGAGAGGCTTCCGCGGCGTCCACTTCGGCTGAAAGCGTCGCCGCCAGCGAACGCAGCTCGGCCAACTCGGCTTCCAGCCGGGCGCGGCGCGCAAACAGGCTCTCGCGTTCAGCCTGCATCTCCGCCAGGCGGACCACCAGCCCCTCTTCCTCGCCCCTCATGCGCTCCAATTCACCGCGCTGGCGGTCGCGCTGCTGGTGGGCGCGCGCCAGCTCGCGCTCCAACTCCTCCAGTTGCGCGCGGAATTGAGCCAAATGGCGCTCCGCCGCCAGCGCCGCCTCGCGGGCCTGGGACTGTTCGGCCTGGCGCCGCGAGAACTCCGCCTGCGCCGCTTCCAGCTGGGCCTGGACCTCCGCGACGCGCTGCTCCGCCTCCGCCTCTCGACGCGACAGCTCGGCCAGCCGCGCCAAAGTCTCCTCGCGCTGCCGCCGGTCCGACTCCGCCCGCTGCCGCATCGCCTCCGTCTCCTCCCGCTGCCGCGCCGCCTGCGCCTCCGTGTCCCCCTCCCGCTCGCGGTAAATGGCCATCTTCTCGGACAGATTGCGAATCTCCGACGCCAACACCAGCACGGATTCCTCCTGCCGGTGCAGTTCAGCCGCCGCCTCCTCCTCCGCCAAGTAGGCCGCCTCCAACCGACTCTCCGCCTCGCGGTGCGACAGCTCGGTCTCTTTCTGCCGCGCCTCGGTCTCCGCCAGCCGGCGCCGCAACCGCTCCGCCTCCTCCTCCAACGTCACGTAACGCCGCGCGATGTGGCAAAGGTCCAGCTCTTTCAACCGGCGCGAATATTCCGCAAAGCGCTGCGCCCGGCCGGCCTGGTTCTTCAAATACTTGGTCTGCCGCTCCTTCTCCGCCAGAATGTCGGCGAGTCGCACCAGGTCCTCGTCGGTGCGCTTGAGCCGGCGCAGGCACTCCTCCTTGCGGGTTTGGTACTTGACCACTCCCGCCGCCTCTTCGATGATGCGCCGGCGCTCGACCGGACGCGCGCGCAGAATCTGCTCGACGCGGCCCTGCTCGATGATGGCGTAGGTCTGCGTGCCGATGCCCGTGTCCATGAACAGCTCGGCAATATCCTTGAGCCGGACCTTGTTCTCGTTGATCAGGTACTCCGTTTCGCCGGAGCCGTAGATGCGGCGCGTCACCGCCAGTTCGGTATAGTCGATGGGGAAGTAGTGGTCGGAATTGTCCAGAACCAGCGAGACCTCCGCCATACCCTCGGCGGGGCGGTTTTCAGTTCCTCCGAAGATCATGTCCGCCATCTTGTCGCCGCGCAGATTGCGCGGGTTCTGCTCGCCCAGGACCCAGCGTACGGCGTCGGAGACGTTGCTCTTGCCGCAACCGTTGGGGCCTACGATGCAGGTCATGCCCGAGCCGGTTTCCACCGCCACGGCGTCGGCAAATGACTTGAAGCCCCTGATATTTATACTCTTAAGGTACATGCGCGCATCCTTGCTCGAATTATCTGCCAGTCCACCTTCAAGGCTCAAGCCTTGCCTGGGTACACTCCATCGCTGGCCATGTGGGCGGTAGGTTCGGCTCCGGTATACGAGCCTCGTTTCTCGCTGTCAAGGCCAAATTCTCAATAGAGTGTATTGCTGCCCTTCTTGGCCCACTACATGTTGCGGTTGGCCCGGTTAGTCGCCCTCCCACGGCGGCTTCACTGGTAACACGAAATGCGACTGGAGCCAACCCCTTCCTCGTGATACAAAATAGGGAGAATCGTAAGTTTTGCGTCCGGCGGGTTCAGAGACTTTATCCAGTCGCATGTCTACCAGCGAAGTCCGACAACTGGCGGCCAAGGTGGCACGGAGCATCCTGCCGTACAATGCCGGCTGCAAACAGGCTGCCATCCGGCGCGCCATGCCCGAGTTCAATGAAGAGTACCGGCGTCTGGTGGGCGAGGAGAAATACCTCGAGGTGCGCGACGAGTATTTGCGCAACCTTTATCAGTCGCTGGGATTGAAGTATCACGGGGTGGACGAGAACGGGGAGGCCAAGGCGGAAGAGACCGAGGGCGGGTCGGAGGTTGAGGCGCTCAAGCAGCGCATCCGCGACAGCTTGGAGCAGAGCAGAAAGCAGCGCGAGGTAGCCGTGCGCGAGCAGCGCCGACTCGCCATGAAGGCCACCCACGTGGAGCGCGAGATCGCCAACCTGCCGCCCTTCTGGTTCAATGCGTTGATCATTCTGCTGCTGGGCGGCGCCTTTGACGGGGTTCTCTTCAAGGCGGCCTCCAGCCGGCTGTGGCCGCTGGTGTTTTTGGTCGTCGGAATCGTCGCCGGCATCACGGTCGGGATTCTGGACTACATCAAGTTTCGCCGCAACGTCGAGCGCTTGCAGCGCAAGGCCGCCGAGTTGACCCGGCTGGCGGAAGCGGAAGCCGCCAAGGTCAAGCAACTGGACGAGCAACTGGTGCGACGTGAGGCCGAGTTCGACCTCTTGTGCACGCTCTTGTCGCGCAGTTTCGACCTGTCGCAATACACCGCCGCGCCCCCGGAAGCTGCGCCCGAATCGACGCCTCCCACGCCGCAACCCCAGCCGGAGCAAGCCGACCGCCCCCCCATCAGCAAGAGGGGGGTAGGGATGTAAGCCGTACCGCCGGCAGCTCCCCTGAACCGGTCAAAGGGTCCCTGCCGGCGCGCTTCGCCGGAGTACAGGCTTTGGGAGGCTGTTAGGCCGCTCCTTGCCGACACGCGCGCTTTCGAGTCCAAGAGAATAGCGCCCATGCGCGTACTCCAGGCCGTGCTCCAGGCGACCCTTGGGCGGTAGCAGTTACCATGGCAACCTTTCGCTCGTTGATTATGGAAAGGGCCGGCGGCGCTCGCGGCGACCGCCAATAATGCCGCGTCCAGGGACGTTTCAGGACGTGAGTCGGCGCCCGGCCCAGTCCCCGCCCCGGGTGCGCGGGAAGATGACGGAACAGCGACGTGAAGAGAAGCTCTCTGGTTTTGGCGCTTTGCGCGGTCGCGCTTTCCGGTCCGGCGGCGGACCGGCCTCCCCTTGCTCCCTTTGAGATCGCCGCCGTTCCCGCCTCCGGCCATCCCATCGATGTCCGCCTTGAGGCCGGGTTGAAAAAACGCGGCATCCACCCCGCCTATCTCTGCTCGGACGCGGTCTTCATCCGCCGCGCCTACCTGGATGTCATCGGTACCCTGCCCGAGCCTCAGGACGTCCGGCGGTTTCTGTCCGATACCAGCCCCGACAAACGCACCGCCCTGATCGAGACGCTCTTCTCCCGTCCCGAGTTCGCAGACTACTGGGCCATGAAGTGGTGCGACCTGTTGCGGGTCAAGGCGGAGTTCCCCATCAACCTGTGGCCCAACGCCGTGCAAGCCTACCATCGCTGGCTGGTCGGCGCGATGCGGGACAACATGCCCTACGACGGGTTCGCGCGGGAACTCTTGACGACCAGCGGCAGCAACTTCCGGCAGCCGCAGGTCAACTTTTATCGCGCCGTGCAGGGCCGCGAGCCGACGGCGCTGGCGGGGGCGGTCGCGCTCACGTTCATGGGAACCCGCCTGGACGCCTGGCCGGAGGAGCGCCGTCAGGGCATGGCCGCCTTCTTCTCGCGGTTGGATTTCAAGAAGACCGCCGAGTGGAAGGAGGAGATCGTCCTCTGCGACGCCACCCCCGCCGGCCCCTTGCGCGCGACCTTTCCCGACGGCAAGTCGGTCGTCATTCCGCCCGAGAAAGACCCTCGCGAGGTTTTCGCCGACTGGCTGATCACACCCAAGAACCCTTGGTTCGCCAAGTGCGCCGTCAATCGCGCCTGGGCCTGGCTGCTGGGTCGCGGTCTCATCCACGAACCGGACGACATCCGGCCTGACAACCCGCCCGTCCATCCGGAAGTGCTGGCGTACCTGGAGAAGGAGCTGGTCGCTTCCGGCTACGACATGCGGCACGTACTGCGCCTGATTCTCACCTCGCGCGCGTATCAACAGTCACCCATCCCGCGCGGAGAGCCGGCGGAAGCGGAGAAGTATTTCGCCTGCTATCCCGTGCGACGACTGGACGCGGAGATTCTCGCCGACGCGCTCTCGTGGCTCTCCGGCGTGGGTGAGGAGTACTCCAGCCCCATCCCGGAGCCGTTCACCTTCACGCCGGCCTGGGAACGCACCATCGCGTTGGCGGACGGGAGCATTTCCAGCCCGTTCCTGGAGCTGTTCGGACGGCCGCCTCGGGACACGGGACTCTTTTCCGAGCGCAACAACGAGCCCAGCGACGGCCAGCGGCTTTATCTCTTCAATTCCAGCGATGTGCAGCGCAAGCTGGCCCGCAGTCAGCGGCTCTCGCGCTGGGTCGAGCCGGCGCGCGGCAATCGCCGCGAGGCGGCCCGCCAGCTCTATCTCGGCATCCTGTCGCGTTTCCCGACCGATGCCGAACTGGCCGCGGTCGAACGACACGCGCAATCCGGCGGCAATCCCCGCCAGGTTTATGAAGACCTGGTGTGGGCGCTTGTCAACAGCAAGGAGTTTCTGTATCGCCATTAGGGAAAAATGGAGTCAGCGCCTGTTTCTCCCTGTGGTCTTGCGTTCAAGGGAAAGGCAGCCGGAAAAACCGGCGCTGACCTCATTTTTCCCCGAGAAACGAGGGAATCGTCATGGTGAGTCCTCAAGCACAACACCCCATCACGCGCCGCGAGATGCTGGTGCGGGGGCTTTTGTCCGCCGCCGCGCTTACGTTCGGCTTTCCCCGCGCCCTGGCCGCCCCGTCCCCCAAGGCCAAGGCGAAAGCCGTGATTCAAATCTGGATGTGGGGCGGGCCCTGCCACCTGGACACCTTCGATCCGAAACCCGACGCCGGTTACGACTACTGCGGCCCGCTGAGGGCTCCCATTCCCACCAATGTGGACGGCATCCGCATCGGCGAACTCCTGCCGCTTCTGGCCAAACAGGCCGACAAGTACTCGATCATCCGCAGCATGACGCACGGCAACAACGGCCACGAGACGGCGTCCTACATTACGCAGACGGGGCGCGCGCCCGACCGGCTGGTCTATCCGTGCGCGGGCGCGGTCGTCTCGCTCTTCAAGGGGTATGAGCACGGATATTCCGGCCTGGTTCCACCCTACGTGGTCTTGACGGAACCGCAGGGGCGCTTCTCGGAGGCGGGGTTTCTGGGACTGCGTTACAAACCTTTTGCGACCGGCGGGGACCCCAATGCGGCGCGCTTCTCCGTCGAGGGGCTGGTCGCCGAAGGCGTGACCGACGAGCGGCAGCGCGCGCGCCGCCAACTGCTGCACGGCTGGACACGCTCAGCCGCACCATGCCGGAACTCCCCGCCTGGGCTGGGCTTGGACGCCTGCGAGGAGAAGGCCTACGAGATGATGTTCGGCGACGCGCGCAAACTTTTCGACCTCTCGACCGAAAAAGACGACGTGCGCCAGGCCTACGGCCGCAATACGTTCGGCCAGTCGTGCCTTCTGGCGCGGCGGCTGGTGGAACATGGGGTCCCGTACGTAACCATCAATTACAAGGGTTGGGATACGCACAAGCAGCACTTCGAGATCATGCGCCGCAAGTTGCCGGAAATGGACCAGGGCATGTCGGCTTTACTCTCCGAGCTTGCGCAGCGCGGACTCCTGGACAGTACCATCGTTTGGTGGGGGGGAGAGTTCGGGCGCACGCCGAAGGTGCAATGGGAGGCGCCGTGGAACGGGGGGCGCGGCCATCACGGGGCGTGCTTCGCCGCCCTGGTCGCCGGCGGAGGATTCAAAGGCGGCCACGTGGTCGGCGCGTCGGACAAGCTGGGCATGGAGGTCGCCGAGCGGCCCGTCCATCCCAGCGCGCTTCTCTCCAGCATGTACACGCTCTTGGGCATCGATCCGGCGGGCGAGCTGCCCAATCCGCGCGGCCTGCCGGTCAAGGTCATGGCCGGAACCGACGGCGCGCCCGATCTCTTGCGGGAGATCATGTAGACCATGATGACCCTCGCGTATGGTGGTTCAGTGGGTCGTACCGCTCCCAGCCGTTCTCTCGATACGCGGCCCGAAGGGGGATATTGCTTCATCGGCACAATTCCTGCGGGCCGCTACTCGAGAACTCGGTTTTCTGCTTTACTTTTTTTGACGATCGTCATGGCGACCGCCGGTTGGTGTCAGAATGCCACGCGCGCGCCGCAGATCGGCTATCTCTATCCCGCCGGCGGGCAGGCGGGGCAGACGGTGCACGTGATCGTGGGCGGGCAGTTCGTGCGCGGCGCCAGGGACGTGTACATCTCGGGTTCCGGCGTACGCGGCAAGGTGGTCGCGACCTACCGGCCCGTGCGCAACATCCAGCAGGAACAGCGAGTCGAGTTGGAAGAGCGGCTGCGGAAGCTGCGCGAGGCGCGGCTGGCGGCGATGCCGCCGGCGGAACGCAGGCAGTGGGAGACGGTTCCCGAGTGGGCGCGGCCGCGGCCCGCGCGGCCCGCCGCGGCGCCGGCCAACGCGCGCAACGCCACCCCTGCCCCACCACCTCCGCCGCTCGAGCATCCCCTGCTCGACCAGCTGGAAAAGAAGAGCTTGCGCGAGCTCTACCATGTCGCGGCTCAGATTTTCTTCCCACGCCAAAAGAAACAGCTCAACAGCCAGATCGACGAGACCGCGCTGCTCGAGCTCACCCTGGACCCCCGCGCCGAGCCAGGTGAGCGCGAGCTGCGCCTGGTCACGCCGCTCGGCCTCACCAACCCCATGCTCTTCCAAGTGGGCACGGCTCCCGAGACGCTCGAATCAGAGCCCAACGATCCGCGTCCGTGGAGTCCCATCCCGCCTCCGCCTCCGCTGTCGCTGCCGGCACTCATCAACGGGCAGATCATGCCCGGCGACGTGGACCGCTTTCGCTTCCAAGCCAGAGCGGGACAACAACTCGTCGTTGCGGTCGCCGCGCGCCGGCTGGTTCCCTACCTGGCCGATGCCGTGCCGGGCTGGTTCCAGGCCACGCTGGCGCTTTACGACGAGTCGGGTCGGGAAGTCGCCTTCGCCGACGACTACCGCTTCGATCCCGATCCCGTGCTGTTCTTCAAGGTCCCCAGGAACGGCGTCTATCAACTGGACGTCCGCGACTCGATCTATCGCGGGCGGGAGGACTTCGTTTACAGGATCGAAATCGGCCCGCAGCCGTTCATCACGCGCATGTTTCCGCTGGGGGGCCGCGAGGGCCAGCCGGCGACGGCCGCCCTGGACGGCTGGAACCTGCCCGCGCGCCAACTGACGTTGGACACGTCGGCGGGCGG
This sequence comes from bacterium, assembly GCA_015075175.1. Lineage (GTDB taxonomy): Bacteria > Hinthialibacterota > Hinthialibacteria > H5-UNCL2 > H5-UNCL2 > H5-UNCL2. Next base: position 264,058 of record JABTUV010000001.1, on the reverse strand, counting down.
ACCTGCGATTCGTTATGCCCGTCTACGTGGGAACATTGCGACCTCCAATGCCGTCGCGTACGCGGTCGATGCCCTGCCGGAGAGTACCGAGAACGAGCCTAACGATACGGAAAGGAAGGCGCAGAAGGTAACCCTGCCGCGCATCGTCAACGGGCGCGTGGCGCGGCCCGGCGACGTGGACGTATTCGCGTTCGAGGGGCGCGCGGGCGAAGAGATCGTAGCCGAGGTGCACGCGCGACGGCTGGGTTCGCCCCTGGACTCGCGCCTGCGGCTCCTGGACGCTTCGGGGAAGGTTCTCGCCTGGAACGACGACCAGCCCGACAAGGAGACGGGCCTCCTGACGCACCATGCCGACTCATATCTGCGCGTGCGCCTGCCCCGGGACGGCGCCTATCGCCTCGAATTGATCGACGCGCAGAAACACGGGGGCGAGGCGTACGCTTATCGCCTGCGCATCGGGCCGCCCAGACCGGACTTTGCGTTGCGGGCCGTGCCCGCCAGCATCAATGTTTCCGCCGGCCGCGCCGTGCCCTTCACCGTGCACGCGCTGCGCAGGGACGGCTATGCCGGCCCCATCGACGTGGCGCTGGTGGGCGCTCCGGCCGGTTGGACGCTGGGCGGCGCGCGCATTTCCGCCGGCCGCGACTGGGTGCGCATGACGCTGACGGCTCCCCGCGAGGCGCCCGCCGGGCCGATTGTGTTGCGGCTGGAAGGACGCGCGAAGATCGGCGCCGAAACGCTGCGCCGGCCCGTGGTCCCAGCCGAGGACATGATGCAGGCGTTCGCCTACCAACATCTCGTGCCCGCGCGCGAACTTGTGGCGCTGGTCGTCGGGCCGCGGCGGGGCGGTCCGCCGGTTCAACTGGCGACGACCGACCCGGTCCGCATCCCCGCCGGCGGCAGCGCCCAGGTGCGCGTGAATGCGCCGCTCGGTCCCATGCTGCAAAACGTCCAGCTGGCGCTCAGCGATCCTCCCGCGGGCGTCGCCTTGCAGAAGACGACCGTGGTCCCCGGCGGACTGGTCCTCACGCTGGCGGCGGACGGCAAGTCGGCGCCCGTCGGACTTGCCGACAACCTGATCGTGGAAGCCTACAGCAATGCGCCGCCCCGTCCGGGCGCCCAACCCGCGCGTCCGGGCCAACGCGTCTCTCTCGGCGTCCTGCCGGCCATCCCCTGCGAGATCGTGAAACGCTGACATGCCTACGACTCCGCGTCCCTGTCATTTCGACCAAAGGGAGAAATCTCCCGACCCGCGCCATCCCTGTCATTTCGACCAAAGGGAGAAACCTCCCCATCCGCGCCATGCCTGTCATTTCGACCGAAGGGAGAAATCCGCCTCCTGCAACCACTACCCTGCGCGCAGGAGAAAGGATTTCTCCCTTCGGTCGAAATGACAGATGGCAAGCAGAGCACCATGACAGCAGGGACTCGGATGGACACTTGTGCGCTCGACTGCGGGACGCTGCCGGCGTCCGCCCACGTGGCGCACTTTCGCGGCGCCAGCGGCGTGGATGAATACCACCTGACGGTGCAACCCACGGAGTACGGCGACGCGGCCACGCAATTGGGATGGTTGCTGGAAGCCTACCGGCGCGCGCTCGAGGCTTTTCAGGTGGATCTGCAAACCGCGGTCTTTCGCCGCTTCTTCTGCAGCGATCCGGTCAACCAGGCGGCGACGCTGCGCGATTGTCCATGGTCCAATCCCGAGAGCGTGCATGAAGCGTGCGCGGTTTCTTGGGCCGGGCAGCCTCCACGGCCACCGGCCAAGCTGGCGCTGTGGGCGTATCACGTCGCGGATCCGGCGGGCCTGGAGAAGACGCGGGAAGGGCCTACGCTTACGCTGCGGCGCGGCCAACTCACCCATTATTGGACGACCGGCATCGCCTCGTCGCGCCAGGCAAGCGCGTTCGCCGAAACGCGGGACGTCTTTTCCCGCTATGAGCGCGAACTGTCCGCTCGGAATCTGTCGTTGTCCGAGCACGTGGTGCGCACGTGGCTGTTTGTCGCCGACATCGATGCCAACTATCACGGCATGGTGGCGGCGCGGCGCGAGTTCTTCGCGCAGCGGGGGCTTCGGCCCGATACGCACTTCATCGCCAGTTCCGGCATTGGGGCCATGCCGGAGAGACCGGGACGGATCATCGCGCTGGACGCCAACGCGGTAGGCGGACTGCGCCGCGGGCAGCGAGCATACCACTCCGCACCCGACCATCTTGGACCCACGCATCTTTACGGCGTGACCTTCGAGCGCGGAACCTCCGTCTCCTACCAGGATCGCCGGCACGTGGTCATTTCGGGACCGCCAGCATCGACCGGGACGGCCGCGTGGTTCATGCCGGCGACCTGGGTCGTCAGTTGGAGCGAACGCTGGAGAACGTGGCCGCTCTCCTGGCGCGGGCGGGCGCAACGCTGGACGACCTGGTCGTTTCGATCGCCTATGTGCGCGATCCCGCCGACCAAGAGCGCGCGCAGGCTCTTGCGCGAGCGCCTTCCACGCGCGCCGCTCGTAGTGGGCCTGGCGCCGGTCTGCCAGCCCGCGTGGTTGATTGAGTCGAGGGGCTGGCGGTGGTACCGGCGGAGAATCCTCTCCTGCCGCCGCTCTGACCCGCGCTCTTAATCTTAATCTTAATCTTGCTCTTAATCTTGCTCCTAATCTGGGGAGGTAAGGGACAGTCCCTCACGAGGCTTCGCCTCGCCCGTAGGATGAAAATCCAAGTCGGCTCCGAAGGCAGCCTGACTGCGCCCATCCGTCCTCTCGATACGCGGCCCGAAGTTACATCTCGCATCAATGCACGCAGGCTCGTCGGGCCGCTACTCGAGGACTCGGTTTTTCTTTTTCTCGCACACCTGCCAAAGCCCCTTTTTGAGAGCAGGCGCCGATTCTGAAGCGAGACTGCGCCCAAAGCGCGGCCTCGGCGCGCAGAATCGGCGACTGTCCCAGTCTTTGTCACAGACCTCTCACGTGGCGCGCGGGCAAAGCTGCGCCCGATCTCGACCACGCCGCCGACGCTTTGATCTTCTCCTTGATCTTGGCCGCCTCTTCCTTGAGACGCCGGTCTTGACGGGCTTGGGGCCTCGTCCACGAGCGCCTTGGCTTCCTTCAGACCAAGGCCGGTAATCTCGCGGACTTCCTTGATGACCTTGATCTTCTGGGCGCCGCCGTCCTTGAGGATGACGTCGAACTCGGTCTTTTCCTCGGCCGCAGCGCGGCGGCGCCGCCACCACCCGCGGCGGGGGCGACCGCAACCGCCGCGGTCACGCCGAACTTCTCTGGAACGCCTCCGCCAGCCCGCCGCCTCCAGGAGCGTCGGTCCGCCGATTTCGTCCAGAATCTTCGTCACTTTTCACTCGCCATGATGTCTTGACTCCTTCGTGTATTTGAATGTCGTTTCTTGTCTGATTCAGGCCGCGGTCAGGCGGCCGCTTCCAGTTTTTGCCCGATGGGCTGACAAAAGTCCGGCCAGCCTGCGATGCACGCCGAGAAGGCTCATGGCGATGTTGGTCGCCGGCGCCTGGATGCCTCCCAGGACCTTGGCGAGCACTTCCTCGCGCGTGCCCAGCGTCGCCATGTAGCGGATGCGGTCCAGGCCCAGCACCTGCCCCTGCATGGCGCCGCCTTTGATCTTGAGTTGCTCGTGGTCCTTGGCGAACTCGAAGAGAATGCGGGCGGGCGCGGCGGGATCGCCGAGGGCGAAGGCGACCGCGGTCGGGCCGGACAGGACCTTGGCCAGACCTTCCAGGCCCGTCCCCGCCAGCGCGCGGATGACCAGCGTGTTCTTGGAGACGCGCAGCGACACGCCCGCCTCCGGCAGCGCCGCCGCAACTCGGTCATTTTGGCGACCGACAATCCCTTGTAGTCCACGACGACCAGCGAACGGCTGCGCGCCAGCAGATCCGAGAGCGCCTGCACCTCCGCCGATTTCTGCTCACGATTCAGCGGCATGTTCCCTACCTCCTTTCTTTTGAATCTGCAATCCGCCGACAACGAAAACGCCCCCGGCCGAAAGCGGACCGGGGGCGCGGACTTGCACCCTCTGGGCCGATCTCGGCGGGACCTTGCGGTTTAAGCGGCGAGCGCTCCCGCTGTCTTCAATCGTCTATGCACTCTAAAACCGGCCTTCGACACGCGGCCCGAAGGAACTTCTCCCGCATAAATGCAGGCTACCGTCGGGCCGCTGCTCAGGCCTGTCGGTTCAAGTTTAGGGTACTCCACCCCGACGGCTCTGAGGCCGCGCGAGGGGCGGCCGGTTACGGCGCGACGTCCCGGACCTCCAGCTTCACGCTGGGACCCATGGTCGAGGACAGAAACATCTTCTTGATATACGTGCCGCGGGCGCCGCTGGGCTTGGCGCGCACCAGGGCGTCCACCAGCGCACGCGTGTTCTCGACCAGCGCCTGCGGTTGAAAACTGGCCTTGCCGACCGGCGCGTGCACCACTCCGCCTTCCTTGTCGGCGCGATACTCGATTTTCCCGCCCTTGAACTCGACCACCGCTCTGGCCACGTCCGTTGTGACGGTACCTGTCTTGGGATTGGGCATAAGCCCGCGCGGGCCTAGGATCTTGCCCAGCTTGCCCACTTCCCGCATCAGGTCGGGGGTGGCGATGGCCACGTCGAAGTCGGTCCAGCCTCCCTGGATCTTCTCCACCAGCTCGCTGCTGCCGACGTAATCGGCGCCGGCTTCCTCGGCGGCCTTGGCCAGTTCACCCACCGCGAACACCAGCACCCGCGCGGTCTTGCCCGTGCCATGCGGCAGCACCACCGTGCCGCGCACCTGCTGGTCGGCCTTGCGCGGATCCACGCCCAGGTTGGCCACGAACTCGACCGTTTCGTCGAACTTGGCGGTCGCATTCCTCTTCACCAGTTCCACCGCTTCCGGCAGCGTATAGCTCCGGCTGCGGTCGAGAGCGGATCTCAGGTTGCGATAACGCTTGCCGTGTCGCATCAGTCCACCACCTCCAAGCCCATGCTGCGTGCGGTCCCGCGAATCATGGAGACGGCGTGGGCCAGGTCGCCGGCGTTCAGGTCGGCCATCTTGACCTTGGCGATCTCCTCGACCTGAGCGCGCGTCACCGTGCCCATCTTCTGCTTGTTGGGCACGCCGGAGGCCTTCACGATCCCCGCCGCCTTCTTGAGGAGGACCGGCGCGGGCGGCGACTTGGTGATGAAACTGAAACTGCGATCCTTGTAAACGGTGACCTCGACGGGAATGGTCATTCCCATCTGGTCCTTGGTCCGGTCGTTGAATTGCCGGACGAAATCGGGGATGTTGACGCCGTGCTGGCCAGCGCCGGGCCCACAGGGGGCGCAGGCGTCGCCTGCCCCGCCGGGACCTGGAACTTGACCACCGCCGTCACGACCTTGGGGGGCGCCATGACTTGCTCCTCCTAAAGCTTCTCGACCTGCAAGAAGTCTAGTTCTACCGGAGTGGAACGGCCCAGAATATCCACCATGACCTTCAGGCGGCCACGTTCCTGGTTAATCTCGGCGACGTACCCGGTGAAATTGTAAAACGGTCCTTCGATCACCTTCACCCGCTCGCCCGACTCGAAGACGATCTTGTGGCGCGGGGACTCCTCCGTCTCCTCCATGTGCTTGAGGATGTTGGCCACTTCCTTGTCCGACAAGCTGGTCGGCTCGCGGCGCGGCCCCACGAAGCCCGTCACCCCCGGCGTGTTCTTGATCAGATGCCAGTTGTGGTCGTTCATCACCATCTTGACGATGATGTAGCCGGGATAAATCTTCTTGGTGCTGACGCGCTTCTTGCCGCCCTTGATCTCGGCCACTTCCTCGGTGGGCACGAGGATTTCCGCGATCTCGTCCTCCAGGCCCTCCGCCTGGCGGGCGGCCGCCAGACTGTCGCGCACCTTCCCCTCGCATCCCGAGTAGGTGTGCACCACGTACCACTTCAGCTCGCTCTGCTTCTCGACCGTCATGTTCAACTTGCCATCCCCAGGCCCGCCAGCCACTTGAAAAACTGCGCCAACACCACGTCCACGCCGCCGATGAACGCCCCGAAGATCAGCGTCGTCACGATCACCACCACCGCCGAGTTGACCACTTCGTCCTTGGTCGGCCAGGTGACGTGATCCAGCTCGACCAGCACGTTGACGATGAACTTGCCCACCCGGGTCTGCTCGAACCAGGTGTTGCGCAATCCGTCGGAGGCGCGTTTCGCCAGACTCGCCATGCCCCGCTCTCCTCCCGCCTATTTGGTTTCCCGATGCAGCGTATGGGTGCGGCAGAAGGGACAATATTTCTTGAACTCCAACCGCTCCTGCTTGGTGCGCTTGTTCTTGGTGGAGGTATAGTTCCTGCGCTTGCACTCGGTGCAGGAGAAAGTGATGATTTCACGAATCGGTCCCGCCATGAACGTCTCCTAAACTGCTTCTCCGTACCGTCGGCCGGAGGACAGGCTTCAGCCTGCTCCTGTCCGGTATGCGCAGCACGCTGCGCGACTACGCCAGGCAATCAGCATCTCCGCCGGCCCGTCCCATAGGTCCCAATGGTCCCCTTCGTCCCATCGTTATTCGATGATCTCCGCCACCACGCCCGCGCCTACCGTGCGGCCCCCCTCTCGGATCGCGAACCGCAACTCCTTCTCCATCGCTATCGGCTCGTGCAACTCCACTTCCATCTCCACGTTGTCCCCCGGCATCACCATCTGCACCTCCGCCGGCAGCCGGATGTCCCCCGTCACGTCCGTGGTGCGAAAATAAAACTGCGGCCGATACCCCGAGAAAAACGGCGTGTGCCGCCCACCCTCGTCCTTGGACAGGATGTACGCCTGCGCCTTGAACTTCTTGTGCGGCGTGATGCTGCCCGGCTTGCATACCACCTGCCCCCGCACCACGTCCGTCCGCTCCACGCCCCGCAACAACAACCCCGCGTTGTCCCCCGCAATCCCCGCGTCCAGGCTCTTGCGGAACATCTCCACTCCCGTCACCACCGAGTCCTTGTCCTTGCCCAACCCGATGATCTGCACCTTGTCCCCCACCTTCACCTGGCCCCGCTCGATCCGCCCCGTGGCGACCGTCCCCCGCCCCGTGATCGAGAACACGTCCTCCACCGGCATCAGAAAGTCCTTGTCCACGTCCCGCACCGGCTGCGGAATGTACCGGTCGATGGCCTCCATCAACTCGTCGATGCACTTGCAGGCCGCGTCGTCCTTGCCCTCCGACTCCATCGCCTTCAGCGCGCTCCCCTTGATGATGGGAATCTCGTCCCCCGGAAAATCGTACTTGGTCAACAGGTCCCGCACTTCCAACTCCACCAGGTCCAACAACTCCGGGTCGTCCACCATGTCCACCTTGTTCATGAACACCACGATGTAGGGCACGTTCACCTGCCGCGCCAACAACACGTGCTCCCGCGTCTGCGGCATCGGCCCGTCCGCCGCCGACACCACCAGGATCGCCCCGTCCATCTGCGCCGCACCCGTGATCATGTTCTTGATGTAGTCCGCGTGCCCCGGACAGTCCACGTGCGCGTAGTGCCGGTTGGCCGTCGCGTACTCCACGTGCGCGGTCGCAATCGTGATCCCACGCTCCCGCTCCTCCGGAGCGTTGTCGATGCTCTCGAACTTCCGAACCTCCGACAAACCCCGCTGCGCCTGCCGCATCGTGATCGCCGCCGTCAACGTCGTCTTGCCGTGATCCACGTGCCCGATCGTCCCCACGTTCACGTGCGGCTTGCTGCGATCAAACTTGGCCTTCGCCATCTTAGCCCTCAAGCTGAGCGGTCTTGCGACGAGGGCGCCGCCCGAGCCGGCGCCGTTTATTTCCCATGAGGTCTGGGGCGCGGGCGGGATCGAGCTGCCGACCTCATCCTTACCAAGGATGCGCTCTACCGACTGGGCACACGCGGGCAAGATTCCACCCGACAGCGGGGCGGGACTTAGAGTTGCTCCCGCGGGTTTTTCCTGTCCGAAAGGACAAAAAAAATCTCTGGTCGCCCAGAGTAACGCAGAAACTTACGCCGTCGCTGCATCCGTGTCAAGTAAAAAGCAGTCACGGGATCAGCACATAGGGTGGGATAGCCGTGCCAGCTGACTCGGATAAGTTAACTTATATCAAATGCGCTAAAATAATCAGGTTCGCCGCGACCACCACCACCACACGACCGTCAGGATCAGGCTCAAGACGACGCTCAAAACGACCGAAGTCGCCACGGGAAAATAAAACGTCCAATTGTCCCGCTTGACCAGGATGTCCCCTGGCAGCTTGCCCAAGAAGGGCAGCCGTCCCAACAGAACGAGGAGTATACCCAGCCCGATCAAGAATACTCCGATTCGCTGCATCATGTCTTGATCCAGTCCTGTACGTCGCACTTGGCAGGAACGCCTTCTCCGTGCTTATAATCATCTGTGGAGCATCCTACCACCGGACGGTGGGGATGGGTAGACCGTGGACTGGCATCGCGTCGCAAAAAGAGTGGAGTGGCTGCGGGCATGAAGAGGTACTACCGGACGCTGGGCGTGGAGGTGGGCGCGGGGCCGGAGGAGATTCGGCGCGCCTACCGCCGATTGGCCAAGGAACATCATCCCGACGGCGGGAGAGCGGACGCCGAGCGGTTTCGGGCGATTCAAGAGGCCTACGAGCTGCTCTTGGAGCCGGAACGCCGGGAAGCGAAGGCGACGGCGGCCCCCGAGACGTTTGCGCAACCGTTCAAGGCGACCTTGGCAGAAGTGCACGTGGAACGCCACCTGGCCGAAATCGGCGGCTCGTTCACGCTGAAGGTCCCCATCTATCGCACCTGCCAGGCCTGCGACGGGGACGGCAAGGCGGGCTTTTTCCAGTGCAAGAAGTGCGGGGGCAAGGGCCGCATCCTCACCGAGCACGTCCTGGAGCCGGCGTTTCCCGCCGGCATCGCCGACGGCGACTGGCTGCGCGTCTCCCTGGACGCGATCGGCCTGTCGGGCGAGTTCCTCTTGGTGCAGTTCAGGCTGATCTGACGCGGTGCGGCTCGGCCGCCAGAAAACGCCGCAACCTAAGTCCGCCGCACTTGACGCGCGCTCCGCTTTTCCTTTATCCTCACGTTAAACGTGGAGCCTGCGGGTCCATCTGCCTGCAACCTCGTCTGCCGGACCCTCGACTCGAGAGGTGGGACACATGCGGACGCTCTGGCTTCTCCCCCTTGGCTGCCTCCTAGCCTGCCCCTGCCCCGCCGATATCATTTACTTCAAGTCGGGCGGAATGTTGCACGGACGGATCATCTCCGACAGCAGCGACCGCGTGGAATTCGACCTTCTGGGCGGCGCTCGCTATTCGTGCGTGCGCGATTACGTCGCCCGCGTGGAACTGGAGACGGATTTCGACTTTTACCTGAAGGACGGGGATTACTATCTCTCCAAGGGCCGGGACGAGCTGGCCATCCGCTCGTACAAGCTGGCGCTGAAGGAACGGCCGGAGGACGCGGTCGCGCAGGGGCGGCTGGAGCTGGTGGAGTTCAACCGGCGGCTGCGGCGGGCCGAGGCGGCCATCGCCGAGGCCGAGCGCTTCCTGCGCGCCGACCAGTTCCAAAAGGCCCTGGCGCATTACGAGACCGCGCTCACCCTCTCCCCCTCCGATCAGATGACGCGAGAAATCCTGGACGGCATGACGCTCATCTACTCGCGCATCGCCTTCGCGTATTACAACCATTGCTTTTATGAACAGGCGTTCGAGCAACTCTCGCGCGCGGAGCAGATCAACGCCTCGCGCGACACGCTCAGCCCCAAGTGCGCCGAGATTTACTATCTGCTGGCGCGCATCGAGGAGGATCGCGGAGACCTGTTCGCCGCCAAGCGCCAACTGGAATACGCCCTGCAACTGGACCCAAATCATGAGCCGGCGCGGGTGAAACTGGGCGAGGTGATCCGTGCGATTCGCAAAGAGACTTCTTAGCCTGTCGACGCTCCTCGGGCTGCTGGCCGGGGGAACATGGGGAGCGGAGGAGGCGCGGCCGCCCCGCATCGCGGTGCTGTCGGTCCGCGCCGAGGGCGAAGTGCGGGCCTATCGCGCCGCGGAAGTGACGGCGCGCCTGCGCCTGCATCTGCCCGGACTCATCCACTGCCAGTCGATATCGGGAGACGAACTTTGCGCGTGCTGCGGGAGCGGCGTCTCTCCGACGAAGCGCAGACGCCGGCGGGTTACGTGGAGATCGGGCGGGCCTTGGCGGTGGATTACGTGATCGTCGGCAGCCTGGCGCAGCGCCCTGACAACCGCTATCGCATCCATCTGTCCCTCCTGGGCGTGGAGGAGGGGCGGGCTGTGCACGGCGCAACGGGAAGTGGTCGCGGCCAACTTCGCGGACCTGTTGGGCGAGCCGCTGCGCTCGCTGGCGGGGATTCTCCTGGCGGGGATGCCGGCGCCGTCGCTGCGCCCGTCTGCGGTCGCGGAGCGGCCGCCGCGGCTACCGCTGCGCCCGCCTGGGCGACCCTGGTCGCGTTGCTCTCCCCGAGGAGGCCGAACGGTTGGCCGCCGTTCGCAGGCGCCTCGCCGCCAAGATGGTGGAAGTCCCGCCGGCCGCTTCGTGATGGGCAGCGACACCGGCGAGCCGGATGAGCGCCCGCGCCAGTACGTCTTTGTCGATCGCTACTACATCGACCTTTACGAAGTCAGCAACCGGGATTACGCCGAGTTCCTGGCCTTTACGGGGCGAACCGCTCCGCCGCATTGGAAGAACGCCGCCTATCCGGAGGGCGCGGACGACTATCCCGTCAACAACGTGAGTTACGCGGACGCGGAGGCCTTCGCGGCCTGGGCGGGCAAGCGCCTGCCCACCGAGCGCGAGTGGGAGAAGGCCGCCCGCGGCCAGGACGGCCGCATCTACAGCTGGGGCGACGTCTTCGACGCCAGTTCCTGCAATACCTGGGAATCCCGCCGCGGCGAACCCGCGCCCGTCGACGCCTTCCCCGACGCGCGCAGTCCCTTCGGCCTCTATAACTGCGTCGGCAATGTCTGGGAGTGGGTGGACGCCTGGTACGACGCCTATCCCGAGAGCACCTACCGGCGGGCCGAGTTCGGCCAGACCTACCGTGTCCTGCGCGGGGGTGGATGGAACATGGACGCCTACTACGCGCGCTGTTCGGCGCGCTATTTCCTGGAGCCGCGTTTCCGCCATCCCAGCTTCGGCTTCCGCTGCGCCATGTCGCCGGCGCAGTACGAGGCGGTCAAGTAAGCGCGTTCGGAGCGGGTTGTGCAAGTGGGCGGCGCGGTCGCCGGCGAAGGCCCGAGATCGTGCGCACTCAGTTGGTCCCTTTCCTGTCTGAGTTACGAGATGCACCCCATGTTTGCGACATGCTTGACGAGCGTCGGTATGCCCCCTACGATGTCGCCATACCACCCCGGATGTGCGGCGCTGCAGGCCCAATTAGATTGTAACGGCGCGCACATGGAACGGTACGGACGAGAGGCGCTATGACCCGCAGCAAACATGGCAGGACCGATGAAGAACACTCCCTGAGTGGTCCGCAAAAGGGCGATTTCATCCCCCCGCCCGAGCTTGAGGAACGCGACGAGCGGCCCGACGCGCTGCCCGCGCAGGAGGAGTTCTGGCGACCGCCCACGCGCTTCGGCAGCGTGCCTGTCGAGAAGGAGCCGCTGGGCTGGGACCGGCGCAGGGGCTTCCGCAAGCTCTTCCCGCAGGTCATGCTGCCGTTCCAGGTCGTTGAGCGCGTATCGTTCGGCCATCCCGAACTCGAACCGAATCGCCTGTTCTGGGGCGACAACCTGCACGTCATGCGCCAGTTGTCCAGCGAGAGCATTGACTTGATCTACATTGATCCGCCGTTCTTCTCCGGTCGGCAGTACAACGTGATCTTCGGCGACCAGAACGAGCTGCGCTCCTTTTCCGATATCTGGGAAGGCGGCATGCCGGGCTACCTGATCTGGCTGAACGCCAGGCTGTACGAGATGAAACGGTTGCTGAAGAAGACCGGAAGCATCTACGTCCACCTCGACTGGCATGCCGTGCACTACGTGAAGATCGAAATGGACAGGATATTTGGCATCGGCGCAGGCGGCGGCGACAGGAGAACGGCGGGATTCCGGAATGAGATCGCTTGGTGCTATAGCGGTGGCGGTGTGCCCAAGACTGAGTTTCCGAGGAAGCATGATGCTATCCTGTGGTATACACGAGGCAGTTCATGGGTGTTCAACACTCAATATCGCCCCTATTCCGAAGGCACTCAGCAACGTGGACGAACCCAGGTGAAGGGCAAGTACTTCGAGTCTGGACTACGGGCTGAAGGGACTCCGGTCAATGACTGGTGGCCCGATGTCAAGAAGATCACAAGCCCCACTGACCCAGAGAAAATCGGCTACCCCACCCAGAAGTCTGAAGAACTCGTGGAACGGATTGTCCGTGTTGCCACGAAGGAGGGGGATGTTGTTGCGGACTTCTTTATTGGCGGCGGAACGACGGCGGCGGTAGCGCAGCGGCTTGGACGCCGCTGGATCGCATCCGACCAATCGCGCGTCGCGGTGGCGATCACGGCGGACCGGCTCACTCGGCAGGTCGAGGAGCAGACGGGCAAGTTGTTCCCAGTGCCGGACTTTACGGTCGAGCATTGGGGGGTTTACGAGGCGCGGCGACTGGCCGATGCCCCCGCCGACCAGTTTCGGGCGTTCGTCCTTCGCGCGTTTGGGGCGGTCGCCGAGGGAGCGGAAACGGGCATCCACGGTTACAAGGGCGCCTTGCCGGTCTGGGTGGGGGAGCCAAGCCCGAAGAAAGCCGTCACGGCGGCAGACGTACAGGCATTTGCCAACGCCATGCGCAAGACGCTGCGCTACAAGCAGGATAACCTGCGCGACGGGATCATGCTGGCGTGGGCGTTCCGGCCCGACGCGATGGAGGCGGCGGAACGGTTGCGGCGGCTGGAGCAAACCGACCTTAACTTCATCCGGCTCGACATGATCCGCATTGATGAACCACGCTTTCGGCAGCATATTGCTGTTTTGTCGGAGGGTACCAAGGCGGATTACTCCAACTTCCTGACCTTCGTCCAACCGCCCAAGGTGGAGGTGGGCTACAAACGCATCGCCCGCCGCACCTACGCATTCGACGTGAGCGAAACGGTCGTGCTGAATGCCGGGGCCAGGATCATCAACGTGCAGTGGGACTTTGATTACAGCAAGCGGTTTTCGAGCACGCCCGGGTACTCCTTCGTTCGCAAGGGCAAGAATGAGGTGGCGTTGACCGCGCAGTACGAGTTCCCGAGCGGCGGCACGAAGCGCGTCGCCTGCAAAGTGCAGGACGACATGGGCGGCGAAGGACTCTGGACGGGCGAGATCGAAGTGAAGTAGTATCATGGCGCGAGGAGGCAAGGGTATGAACGCCAGGGTGCAACTGGATCGCGAGGCGCTGGCGGCGTTCTGCCGCAAGTGGCGGATACGCGAGCTGTCCCTGTTTGGTTCCGCGCTGCGGGACGATTTCAGCCCCGACAGCGATCTGGATTTTTTGGTCAGCTTCGAGCCGGGAGCGCGGCTCGATTTGTTTGACTTGATCGACATGCGCGAGGAGTTGGCGCAAACCTTCGGGCGCCCCGTCGACCTTGTCGAGAAGGAGGCGCTGCGCAACCCATGGCGCCGGTACGAAATTCTGAGAACACGCGAGGTGCTCTATGCCGCTTGAGGTGAAAGACGCGGCCCGTTTGTGGGACATGCTCGACGCCGCGAGGGCCATCGAAGAGTTCGTCCGGGGCCGCACGTTCGAGGAATACTTATCGAACCGCATGATGCGCGGCGCGGTCGAACGTAATCTCGAGATCATCGGCGAGGCGGCACGGCATGTTTCCGGGAAAGCCAGGAACATGTTTGCGGATATCCCCTGGACATCCGTAATCGGACTGCGAAACATCATCGCGCACGAATACGGCGAGATACGGCACGAGAAGGTATGGGGCATCTGCAGGGACCGCCTTCCAGCCTTGATCGAGCAATTGGAGCGGTCGGGCGTCGATCATGCCCCGCCCGGGGAGGACGGCTGAGTGTTCAATCAATTCGCCAGATACGAAGACGCCTTCCGCGACTGGCGGCGCGACGGGATGCCGGGCCTGCAACCCGACTCGTACCGTTATGTGGAGTTTCTGAGCTCGCCGGACGACGACCAGGCGCCCAGGTCCGGGACGCTCTGGCCACATCAGTGGGAGTCTTTTTTGCGCGCGGTTTATGCGCATGAAATTCTGGGCAAGGCGGAGCTTGGCGCGGATGGGCTGTTGCTCAACATCGTAACCGGCGGCGGCAAGACAGCGGTCATCGCGGCGGTCATTGCGTGGCTGCGCATCGCGCACAGCGTTCAGAAGTTCGTTCTTCACTGTCCGAATCTGATCGTCCGCGATCGGCTCGAGGACGACTTTGACGGTGGTAGAGTCTTCAGGGACCGCGACCTGCTGCCGGATTGGACACACTACAGACCCGAGGACTTCATTTTGACGACGCTGGGCAGCGGAAAAGAAGGGGGCTGGGCGAGCCTGTTCAGCGCCAGCGTGATCCTGGGCAACATCCACCAATTCTACCTGAGCAACAAGAGCGGCCAGAGCAACCTTTCGGCGCTGATGAACGGCCCGGATTTCGCGCTGTTCAACGACGAGGCGCACAACTCGCCCGCGCCGGAATACGAGGCCACGCTTAAGCGCATGCGGGAGAAAGTCGTGTTGCGCGTGGATACGACGGCGACGCCCGACCGCGCCGACGGCAAGGCCCCCGACAGCGACATGATCTACGAGTACGGCGTGACCGACGCCCTCGCAGACGGCATCATCAAGACGCCGGTAGTGTACCAGCCCGACATCAAGACGGTTCAATTGACGTACACCGACGCTCGCACCGGCGAGCATCGCAAGGTGGAGGAGATTGATTGGGACGAGGTTGACCGCCTGGGCCTGAACGCCACGCAATGGGTGACGGACGATGAGCCGATGCGCCAGCAGATGGCGATAGCGTTGCGCCGACTGGACGAACAGGAGCGGCGGGCCAGGAAGCGCTACCAGCCGATTCTCTTCGTCGTGGCCGTGTGTAAAGCCGACGCGGAAAAGGCCGAGCAGACGCTCAACAAATATTTCAAGGTGAAGACGCTCTTGGTCACGGAAGACAGCGATGAAGCTGACCGGCAGAAAGCTCGCGAACTGGGGCGGCAACAGAAGACATCAGCGCCGTACCGGGCGGTCGTCAGCGTGCTGATGTTGCGCGAGGGATGGGACGTGCCGGAAGTGGGGGTGATCCTGCTTCTGCGCAAGTTCGGCAGCAGAGTTTACGGGCAGCAGGTGATCGGACGCGGCCTGCGCCGAGTACGCGCAAAGGGTGTCGAGGCGACGGAGCCCCAAATTTGCGCGATCGTGGACCATCCCAAGCTCGAACATCAATGGCTCTGGGACATCTTCAACGCCAGGAAACGAACGGGCGTCTTGATTGACCAGGAATTCGACGAGACGGAGGACCTGCCACCACCCCCGCCGAAGCAGGACCTTGTGAAGGCGGACCTGGTCATTGATGTACCGCCCGTTGATCCGTCTGTGGCGGATGAAGGCGAGGTCGACGTTGGCCCCATCGCCCCACCCCCCACGCCGCTTAAGAATTGAGGACGCCTTGAGCAATCGAGTACGATCCGACGGTGGTGGAAATCACGAAGGTAAAGATCTCGGGAGTGTCGGGGCGCGAATTGGGTACCGGCGGGTGGAAGACGATCCACTCCGCACCCGAGGAAACAACTGCTGGTGCACCGGCCATTCACGTCTCCGATGAGGCCGCTCGTAGCACCGTGAAGGACACCTTGCTTCAAATGGCTGAAGAGCTCACGGTCCAGGCGGGCTATGCAGCCGCATTCAAAGACGTGGTGTACAGCGCCTTGCTCCATCACGTTCGCGCCAAGTTCCTTAGAGGCGCGTCGCTCGGTTTGGCTGAACGGTCGGATGTCGACTATGCGTGGAAAATGCTGCCGCAAATGAGGAACAAAGTAGCGGCCATACCGGGACTTATTGCGGGAGTCATCGAGCATGGCGATTAGCATTCATGGCATCTACGAGGATCCGAAGAAAAGTCCCTGGAATTTCGAGAAGTACCAGAGCGACCTCGAGCGGCGCATGATGGATCGCCTGGAGCGAGACACGCATGTGGTCAAGTGGATGAAGCGTCACGGCATCACCATCCCCTGGATTGACGGCCAGAAACATCAGCGACGGTACGTGCCGGACTTCCTGGTGGAATACCAAGATGGCCGTAAGGCGGTCATCGAAGTAAAGGACCCCAGCCGCGTCGAGTCCAATGATGTGCAACGCAAGCGCAAGGCGGGGGAAATGTGGTGCAAACAGCGCGGCATGGAGTACGTCATCGTAACCATCGAGTGACCCCAGGCCCGCCGCCCCTTGCGCTCACGGTGCAGCCCGTCCAAAATTACCATTTGAACTCCCGTCGCTTCTTTTTGTATAGTGCCTGTTCCGCGCCCGTCCTGCGGCGGCCCGCCGCGGCGGGCGACTCCACACGCGAAAGTTGAGTATCATGGCTACCGTAGAGTCCCTGCATCGCACCGCCTGGAACCGCCAGGCCGAGCGCAACCGCAACCTGATCGAGAACTCCCGCTACATGCGCCCGGAAGTGGTCTCCGAGGTGCTGCCCTTCACCCTGCATCCCGGCCGCGACCAGGCCCTGTCGGAGGAACAAGTCCTCATCGCCAACGGGTTGGGAACCGAGGCGGCGCGCATCGCCCTAGCCAGCCTGGCCAGCCTCGCCAAAATCGGCGAACTCGACCACCTGGGCGGCGGACTCGATCTCATCCCCGCCTTTACCCTCACCGTCGCCATGACGGACTACGACAAGATTCAGTATACCATCGAGCACGCGCACACGAGCATCGGCTACTTCTCCACGCTGGCGGCGTATGGGTTTCTGGATCGGGAGCTGGTGATCGACGGTTTCCGGCGCGGGCTGGACATCCCGGGGCACGTGTCCTGGGTCCCCGGCGGGACGGAGCTGAATGGCGGGCGGCTGGGCGTGATGATCCCCGCCGCCGTCGGATGCGCGCTGGGCATGAAGGCGCGGCTGGGCGAGGGGACCTTCATGATCTGCCATTGCGGCGACGCCGGTTGGATTTCCGGCCAGGCGCTGAACGGCTTCAACGCCGCCCACTTGCACCGCGCGCCCATCACCTTCGTCATGCATCGCAACGGCATCCAATTGTCGGGCGCCAACAAGGCCATCATGGACAAGGATCCGCGCCCCATCATCGCCTCGCTGGGCGTCACCATCCTTGAAATCCCGACCTTCACCGACACGGCCTCGCTCTACCAAGCGTATGTGGAGGCGTACCGGCTGGCGCAGGAGGGCAAGCCCACGCTGATCTATCCCACCGGATTCAAGTCGAAGAGCCGCACGAAAGTGACGCTCCGCCGTCTGGGGCGCATGTACAGAATCACGCGCCAAGTCGAAGAGTTCGCGGCCAGGCACGGCGTGGATCCCGAGACGGAAATCTGGATTCCCGGCTCGCTCATGAGCTATCGGGACGTCGTGCCCATGCTGGAGTGCATCTTCCTCGTCAACGGACTGCCCGGCGGCGAAGGGCACCACGACGGGCACATGAAGGGGCGCGACCTGCGCGCGGTCCTCGCCAATCCCATGTTCAAGGAATCGAAGGCGCAGAAGGAGGCGCTGGCCCATCTCGAAGGTCAGCCCAAGCGGCGGGTGGTAACGACGGCGCGTCCGGCGCCCGGCTCGCCCAATCTGATCCTGCCCGATTCTGCGCTGGCCGAAGTGGAGCTGCCGCCCGTGGGCAAAAGCGTCTCGCCCCGCGCCGGCAGCGAGGCCGCCTACGCCGCCATCGCCAAGGCCTTTCCCAGCGACATGTTCGTCGTATCCTGCGACCTTGATCCCTCGACCAAGCTGGGCAAGGCGCGCAAGTTCCTGCCCCGGGACCACCAGTTCGAGATGAGCATCGAGGAGCAGGCATCCTCCATCATGGCCAACGGGTTGGCCGTTTCCAGCCGCAGGCCGCAGCTCAACGTATTCTCCACCTTCGCGGCTTTTTATGAGGGCATCGCGCGCGAGGGGTTCGAGATGTGGCGCTATCAGCGCAATCTCACCGGCGTCAACGAGGGGCTGAACGTGGTCATGCACCTGTCGCACGTGGGCGCATGCACGGGCCGCGACCATTTTTCCGGCTGGAGCCTGGACTGGGTCAACCTGGGGATCAGCTATCTGCCGTATCTGCATCGGTTGTACGCGCCGGCGGATGCGCGGGCGGCCTTTGTCGCGGTGCGCGACATGGCGGCGCACTACGGAGGCCATATCATCTGCATTCCGCGCGACAATCTACCCATCCTGGCCAAGGTTGACGGCGGCCCGCTGTGGACGGCGCAATCGCGATGGGAGCCGGTGACCGAGTATCGGGTGACGCCGGGCGCGCGGCGCGCCATCCTGGCCTTCGGCGCGCCCGCGTTCCTGGCCGGCCAGGCCGTCGAGACGCTGGCGAAGGAGGGCGTGCCGACCGACGCCTACGTCGTCAATGGACTCCCCCTGCCGGAAGGAACACTGGAGGAGCTGGCGGAACGTTATCCCGAGGGACTGGCGACCATCGAGGACGGCATCATCAGCGGGCCGGGCGCGGGGATCGTGGGCTTCGCGGGGCTCGTGCGCAGCGCAGTCGAGGGGCGCGCGCCGCTGGAGCACGTGGGCATCGTGGATCCGCGCATCGCGCCGTCGGAAGGACATCTGGAGACCTGGGCGCACTTCGGCCTCACCGCCGACGCGCTGGTGGAAGCCGTATCAAGTCTGTAGGTGGGGCACGGGCGTCCCGTTCGTGCGGCGTCCGCCCGGGTCCGTGGTCCCCACTACGCACCGGAGGTCCATCATGCCGCCGTTCTACAGCGCGCTTCGTCTGACGTGCGCCGGCGGCCTGCTCCTGTTCTTTTGCGCCTGCAACGCCCTCGACCGCGCCGGGAGCGACGGGGGCTTCGATCTGGCCCGCGCCCGCCACGAGGCTGCGCACAAGCCCCGCCGCATCATCATGAACAACGACGGCAACGACTGCATCGTCAACTTCGCCACGGAGGAATACACCGCCACGCCCCAGGCGCTGCTGGCGCGTCGCACGACTCCCCTTCTCGGTTCGCAGGTAGACGCCATCTTTTATTGCACGGGCGTATTCAACGTCTACACCAATCACAGCGGCGTGACGGAAATGCGCGACCATCTCTACGGAGAACGCCGCACCTTCGCGAGTGAGTTGTACGCGAATTGCGGCAAGGACCCGCTCACCATCATGATCGAGTTCTGTCGCAAACATGAAATCGAGATTTTCTGGTCCATGCGCATGAACGACACCCACGACAGCAGCCGCGCCTATCGGGAACTCATGGCCCAGTGGAAGAAGGACCATCCCGAGCTGTTGATGGGGCGCGAGGGCGAGCGCTTCGCCGCCGGCAACGGCCGCTGGTCCGCTGTGAACTATGGCGAGCCGGAAGTGCGCGAGAAGGTTTATCGCATTCTGGAGGACGTGATTACACGCTATGACATCGACGGGGTCGAGTTGGACTTTTTCCGGCATCCCGTCTACTTCAAGTCCCAGATGCTGGGCGGACGAGCCTCACACGAGGAATGCGAGGCCATGACGGCGTTGGTTGCGCGCGTGCGGGCGCTGTGCGATCGGGTCGCAAAGCGAACGGCGGCGCCCGATCCTCTTGGCCGCGCGCGTGCCGGACAGCGTGTCGTACTCGCTGGCCATTGGTCTCGACCTGGAGACGTGGCTAAAGGAACGGCTGGTCGACATTCTTGTCGGCGGCGGTTACATCCACCTGGAGCCGTGGAGGAACTGGGCGGAGCTCGGCCGCAGGTATGATGTTCCCGTCTATGCGTGCCTGTCCGGTTCGCGGCTGGTCTCGTCGAGCAATCCCGAGGGCGGAGACGACCTGCCTTTGTGGCGCGGGGAGGCGCTGGATGCGTGGGAGGCGGGAGTCTCGGGCATCTATACCTTCAATCGCTTCGATCCCACAAGTCCACTCTTTCGCGAGCTGGGCGATCCCAAACTCCTGCGTACGCTGCCCCACCGGTACGAGGACAAGCCAGGCGACCGCGGCCACCTGCGCTATTGGTTGCGAGGCGGAGAGGCGTTTCTCTTGCGATAGCCATCCGTAGGCGCCCCCCTCACGTCAACCCTCTCCCCCAGAGAGGGAGCGCCCTTGCCCTTGACAAGCTCCAGCCATCCGGTTAACCATCAAGAACAGCCAATTGAATCGATTCGCGGCTGAAACTTATGGGAGAACACCCGTCCATGCGCGACATCCATCCCGACACCTGCACCCGCCGCCACGTGCTGGCGACGACCGCTCTCGGCGTAGCCGGTACGCTGCTTGCGGGACGCACCCGCGCCCAAGAACCGCACCCCGGCTGGGTGCGCAATCCCGAAGGCCCCGTGCTCTCGCTCGGACCCAAAGGCTCCTTTGACGGCTTCAACATCTTCTCCCCCTGCGCGGTGAAAGAGAACGGCCGCTACTTTCTCTATTACTCCGGCGGGCCGACCGGTCCCGACGACGGCGGTTACGTGAACCATCAACTCGGTATCGCGCTCTCCGACGACGGCGCGCACTTTCAGAAGACCGGCAAACCCATTTTCCCGCTCACGAGCCGCATGAACTTTCAATGCACCCCCGCCGTCCTGCGCACGCCGGATACCCGGCTTCTGAAAGTAAACGGGCTCTGGCACATGATCTTCTGCGCCAATCGCAGGAACGAGGTCTTTCACGCGACCAGTCCCGACGGACTTGACTGGACGCTGGACGAGCGGAATCCCATCTTCCCCAACGCGTATGCGCCCTGTCTCTTGAAAGTCGGCAACGAGTATCGCATGTATTACACCTACGGCGGCGTACGTCCGTGGGAAATCCACCTGGCGACCGGGCCGGACATCTATTCACTCAAACCGCATCCCGACAATCCCATGCTGATTCTGGACCAGCACGACTGGGAGGCGACGGACGAGGTCGGCACGAGCGCGCTCGTCTATCCCTACGTCTGGCTGGAAGACGAGACGTGGATCATGTATTACGCCTCTTATTGGAAATCCGGCTGGGGGCATCAGACGACGGCGATGGGCATGGCGAAGAGCGCGACGGGACTGGCCTGGACGAAGCATCCGGACAATCCCGTGTTCAAACCGACGCGCGGCAGCAACTATGACGGCGCCTACGTCTCCAGCCAGTGCATCATCCGCGACGGCGACGGCTACCGGATGTATTACGGGGCTCGTATCGATACCATCCATCGGTATTACGCCATCGGCATGGCCACCTGGCAGGGCAAGATGCTGCGCACCCCCTCTCCCTCGGGCAGAGGGTTGGGGTGAGGGGGAGGTTGCGCCGCGTGCTGCTACCGAAGGGGAGATGCGCCATGAAAGGGACCGCAAGACTCACGCGCCGCCAGATGCTCGCGACGTCCGCGCTGGGACTGGCGGGAACTCTCATCGATCGCGGACACGCCAAGCAAGGGCCTAGAGGCTGGGTGCGCGACCCACAGAGGCCCGTGCTGTCGCTCGGACCGGCGGGCGCCTTCGACCACTGGAACATCTTCGCCCCCTGCGTGGTCAAGGTGAAGGGACGTTATTACATGTTCTACTCGGGCGGCCCGCAGGGGGATCCGGACCTGGCACCGGATACGGAAGGCAGCGGCCGCCAGTACGTCAATTACCAGCTGGGCCTGGCTCTCTCCGACGACGGCGTGCATTTCCACAAGACCGGCGGGCCGATCTTTCCCTTGACGGAGCGGGCCAACTTCCACGCCGCGCCCGCGCTGCTGCGCAAGCCCAACACCGAACTGCACAAGGAGAACGGTCTCTGGCACCTCGTATTCAACGGCAACCGCAGGAACGACGTCGAACATGCGACCAGTCCGGACGGTCTCACCTGGGCGCTGGATGCCCGGAACCCGATCTATCGCGACGCCTATGCGCCCTGCTTGCTCAAGGTGGGCGGGGAGTACCGCATGTACCACGTCGATGGCTCGCAGCGGCCGTGGCGTATCTTTCTGGCGACCGGCCCCGATCTTTATTCGCTCTCGCCGCATCCCGCCAATCCCATGCTGGAACTGGACCAACACAACTGGGAGGCGCAATGGGAGCCGGGTCCCGATGGAGTCCGGTCGCCCGCGGCGCTTGTCTATCCTTACGTGTGGAAGGAGGACAAGACGTGGATCATGTACTACGCCGCCTACTGGAAATCGGGTTGGGGAGTGTTGACCACGGCGATGGGCATGGCGACAAGCCCGGACGGCATAGTTTGGAAGAAGAACCCGGACAACCCCGTCTTTACACCCGTGCGTGACAGCAGCTATGATCGCGCCTACGTTTCCAGCCAGACCATCCTCCGCGACCGCGGCGGTTACGTGATGTACTACGCCGCGCGCATCGACACGGTCCACAAGTACTTCTGCATCGCCCGCGCCACTTGGCAAGGCAAGATGCTGCGCACTCCCTCTCCCTCGGGGAGAGGGTTGGGGTGAGGGGGAATCCCCACGACGCGGCAGCAGGCAGCGGCGCTCCACAAACAGCATCTTGCCCGCGGCGCGCCCAGCTCGTATCATAGGCCCATGAGGGCGCGGGCGAGGTTGTTTCTGACTGAAGTGTGCGGGTTTCTGGCCGAGGCGTTTCTGCCGCCCGGGCCGGAGCTGGCGCGGTTTGCGGAAGTCCCGGGCATGGGGGAACTGCTGGCGCGGCAGGGGATCGCCTTTCCCGCCGGACTCTGGAGCCGCGCGCGCCTGGAGAGCGCCTACCAATCCACCTTCAAGGGGCGCCTTCCGCCGACCGCTGCTCCTTCCCACCGCGTCGGACTATCTCTGCAAGCGCGACGACTCGCAGAGCATCTGCCGTACGCTGGAGATGTTTTATCGCGCCTTCGGATTCAACTACGTGCCTCATGTCCGCCCTGACCACCTGGCGGTGCAATGGAGTTTTGCGCGCTTTCTGTTGCAGAGCGAGGAGACGGCGGAAGCCTCCGGCCCACGCGACAAGTTGCGGATGCTGGCCGCGGCGCGATTGGAGTTCGCGCGCGCGCATCTTCTGGTCGCGGTTCAATCGGTGTACCAACCGCTGCAGCGGCGCTGCCGGCATCCATTCTATCGCGGCGTGGGTTCCCTGGCGGAGGAGGTGGTCAACTGGCTTCTGGAACGGCCCATCCGAGAGGCCGGCGACAGCCGCGTGGTGGATGAAAAGCTGCTGGACGAGTTCGATCCGTCGCGGGTAGGATACAGCAGGCCGTCGTGAGACGGGACGCTGCGTCTTGCGCTCGACCCGGACGCGACACGTCCAGGATGACCAGGAGAAGGACGGCCATGGATCGGCGGCGTTTTCTGTCCAGCAGCCTGGTGTTGCCGGCGACGCTGTTTCTACCGGAGTCGTTGCGGGCGGTGGAAACGGTTCCGCGGCGGCGGGCGCTGGACCTGCGACTGGTCGAGGCTGTGCTGGAGCATCCGGCCGCTGAAGCCTGCCGCGCGCGCGGGCGCGTGTTCCTGGATCTCGGCGCCGACAACGTGGCGCGCTTCCGGGTCCAGTTCCCCAGCGACGGCTACTATCACTTCGAGTTGCGTTACGGCGGCGATACGCTTCCGCGCCCTCCCCGCGCCGCCGTCCTCCTCGACCGGCGGCTCCTGGGGACCAACTACTTTCTCACCGATCACGAGGCCGATCCCACCGCCATGCGCCCCCAGTTCTCCCACGGCGACCTGGGAACCCATCGCGTCACGGCGGGACTGCATACCGTCGAGATTGAGACCCTGTTCGAGCGCGGCGAGGCGCTCGAATCGCTGCGCGTCACGCCGACCAACCGGCCGCTGGATCGTCCGCGCCTCTCATTCGTCCAACTCTCCGACACACACATCATGAAAGGCCAGTATCCCGTATGGCTCAACCGCAAGATCGACGGCGACATGCCCGAGGCGCTGCTGGAAGTCGCCGCGAAAATCAGGGAGCTCTCCCCCGATTTCGTCATGCACACCGGCGACATCGTGGACGGCGAGACGCCCGAGTCCATCGCCTTCGCCCGCGAAGTGATGCGGCCCATCCCGCGCCCGCTCTATCCGATCCTCGGCAATCACGACACCTATCGAAACAACCACGCCAACTGGCTCTCCATCTGGAAGGACGATTTCCCCTCAGACAAGGTTTACTACTCATTTGACTGCAAGGGCTGGCATTTCATCATGCTGGATTGCCTGCTCAATCAGAGTCACAGTTTGCGCGAGCCGCAACTGGCGTGGCTGGACGCCGATCTGGCGCAGCATCCGGACCGGCCGACGGTGATCGCCGCGCACACGCCGGTCGGCGAACCGGGCGAGAATCCCCGGCTGACGTCGGGACTGGCGCCGCGCCTCGCGGTCAATCCCCAGGTGAAGCTCATTCTCGCCGGCCACACTCACCGCAACCACTATGCGCGCTACAACGGGCGCGCCCACGCGACCGTCGCCGCCATGGTCGAATGGCCGCTCATCTATCGCCGCTTCCTCGTCTTTTCCGACCGCGTCGAAGTCGAAACCTATCAACTCTCGCGCCCCTTCCAGCGCAACAGCTGGATGAGCATTGAAGACAAACTCGATTATCGCCGCAAGCACAACGAACGCCCCATGGAGAAGGACCATAAGAACAACAACGACATGCTCGGCGACAACGCGACGCTCTCGCCCGTCATTCCCCTGTCGGCCTGATCCGCTGATGCGGCCCTTCCCAAACACGCATCGACTGGTCGCGTCTCTCGTTTTGTTGTTGAGCGTACTCGCCGCTCCGGCGACCCCTCATGCCCGCGACCTGGCCGTCGTCATTTCTGAAATCATGTACCATCCGCCGCCCGAGCATCCGGCGGGGGAATACCTCGAGCTGACCAATCTGGGGCCTGGCTCCGTTCAACTGGACGGATGGACGCTTTCGGGCGGCGTCTCCTTTACCTTTCCCGCCGGCGTGCGCGTCCGCGAAGGCTCCAGCGTGGTAGTAGCCGAGAACGCCGCCTGGCTGGCGTCTTATTATCATCTGTCCAACGTGGTGGGTTCGTACCAGGGAAGATTGGACAATGGCGGCGAGCGCGTGGTTCTGCGCAACCGCGACGGAACGCTGATGGATGAAGTCAACTATGACGACAAGCCGCCCTGGCCCACGCTGGCCGATGGGCTTGGAGCGTCCCTTGAACTGCCTCCCGGCGAGAGCGACAATCATTACCCCGACCAGTGGCGCGCCTCGCTCACCCCGGGAGGCACGCCCGGCCGCCCCAATCGCGTTCCCGGGCCTGCGCCCCTCAATTGGCTTGTTCCTCCGGGCGCGGAATGGCGCTACTTCAAAGGCACGCGAGAACCCTCCGACCCCGTCGACGCCTGGCGGCAAGTCGACTTTGCCGAGGAGTCCACCTGGAGCGTCGGTCCTGCCGGCTTCGGCTATGGCGACAACGATGACGCGACTGTTTTGTCCGACATGCAGAACGGTTATCGGTCGGTGTATATCCGCCATCACTTTCAGGTCGTGAGCGGCGAGGCGCCCACGCGGCTGGTACTCGAAAACGACTACGATGACGGTTTCGTCGCCTACCTGAACGGCGTTGAGGTCGCGCGTTCGCAACTTGGGGATCCGGGGACCTTCGTCGCCTACAATCAGACGGCCTCCGATCATGAGGCGGGCGTACCGGAGAGCTTCGACATTTCCGCCCACGTCGGCCTTCTGCAACCCGGCGACAACGTGCTCGCGGTGCAGGGGCACAACCAGTCCATCGGCAGCAGCGACTTCTCGCTGCATCCCCGCTTGCGGGCGGGCCGAGGTTCGTACCCGAAACCCGCGCTGTCGGAGATCGCCGCCGGATCGGGCACGGTATTGGGGTTTGTCGAGATTTACAATTATCATGCTGTCGCCCTGGATTTGTCCGGTTATGCTTTGGCGCGCCGCATGGACGCGCCTTACGACTATATGTTTCCCGTGGACGCTTCTGTTGACGCTCATGCCTATCTCATGGTTGCCGAGGACGCGCTGGGAGTCAACGCGGACGCAGCGGGCGCGAACTGGTACCTGTTCGACAGGGACGGAGACCTGGTCGACGCGCTGCAGGCTCCGCCCGAGGCCGGCTGGACCCGCATCCGCGATCCGTATCGACCCGCGCGCGAATACCTGCAGCTCGCCCGCACGCCGGCAGCGCCAAACCGCGTGGTCCTGCCGTCGCCGCGCATCGCCTTCAATGAGATCCACTTTCATCCGCTTTCCGCCACGCTGGAGACGGAATTCATCGAACTTCACAATTTCGGCGCAGGACCGGCCGATCTTGATGGCTGGAGGCTGGCGGGCGGCGTGGATTTTTTGTTTCTCGGCGGACCTGCGATTCCCGCGGGAGGCTACCTGGTTGTGGCTGCGTCCCCGCAGCTTCTGCCGGCGAGTATTACCGTCGAGGGGCCATGGGTCGGCAAGTTGGACAACCGTGGTGAAAACGTGCGCTTGGAGGATGCGTGGGGGAACGTGATCGAGGAAGTCCGCTACAGCCGGGAAGAGGGATTTACGCGCGAAGCCGACGGCACGGGCCGTACCCTTGAGCGCGTGCACCCCCAGCTGGACGGCGACAGCCCGCAAGCGTGGGCGGCGGGGCCGCCCGGCGGCACTCCCGGTGCGCGAAACGGCGCCCATCACGGCTCGCCGCCGCCCACCATCACCGCGGTGCGCCACGCGCCGCTCTTTCCTCAAGCGCAGGAGCCTGTCGCCGTCCTTGCGCGCATCGCCGCCGTCGATCCCATCGAGTCCGTGGTCGTCCACTACGCGCGCGACGGTGTGGCCGAAGAACTGCTGGCGCCTATGCAGGACGACGGCCAGGGCGCCGACCTCCTGGCCGACGACGGCGTTTACGCGGCCTTGTTGCCGCCGCAGCCGGATGGTACGCGCGTGCGTTTTCGCGTCATAGTAGAGTCACAGTCCGCGGCGCGCGCGGTTTATCCGCCGGACGCGCCCGCGTCGGCGTGTCTCTATTTGTCCGGGGGAGATCCACCGACTGACGAGCATCCGTACTTTCGCGTCATCATGACGGCCGCCGACCGACAGGAGTTGGAAACGCGGCCCGTCACCTCGAACGTGCTTCTGCCGTGCACCGTGATCGCCGGCGGCGAGGTGCGATACCTCTGCGGCATCCGCTATCGCGGCGACAATGCGCGCCGCCAGGCCAATAAGTCTTATCGCGTCGACCTTACCGGCGGCCGTCCGCTCGCCGGCGTGCGCAAGCTCAACCTCAACGCCTATCGTCCCTACCGGCAGGTCCTCGGCGCCGATCTCTTTCGCCGCGCCGACGTCCCCGCACCCCTGGAGCGATACGCGCGCATGTCGCTAAACGGTGAGCCCGCCGGACTCTTTGCGCAAGTCGAACGCGTGGACGCCGACTTTCTTGAGCGGCTCTATCCTGATGACGACGGCGGACTTCTCTATCGCTGCAATGACCAGGCGGACCTCGGCGACCATGGCGGTAATCTCGCCTATTACCGGCAATACTATGTTCAGCGGACCGACGAGGAGACGCCCGATCATGAGGCGCTGATCGCCCTGACGCGCGTGTTTTCGACGACCGACGACGCCTATTTTGAATCCGAGCTGCCGCGCCGCATCGACCTGGACGAGTGGTTGCGCTGGTTCGCCGTCAAGACCGTGCTCAACGACGACGAGGGCGGCCTCTCCAACTATTCCGGTGATGATTATCTTATTTATCGTCGGCCCTCCGACGGAAGGTTCATTCTGATCGGATGGGATCTCGACAGCGTCATGCAGGACCCCTACGGCGTGATTTATCGGCAGAGCCTGGCATCCGTACGGAGGCTTCTGCGTTCACCCGCGTTTGCGGCGCGGTATCTGCGATACGTGGTCGAGCTGGCGGCCAGTGTGGGCGCGCCCCAGGAGCTGGGCAGTCGCCTGGAGAACTTTGGTTCCGGCATTTCCGCCGGCAATCACGCCTCGCTCGCGGAATACGGGCTGGAGCGCAACAGCAGCATTCACGGGCAATTGCGGCGTCATCTCTCGGTATGGACGGCCGAGCGCGACGTGCTGCGGGAGATCCTGGTCGCGCAGGGCGACGTCTGGCGGTTCTTTCGCGGCAGGTCCGAGCCGTCCGGCGGGACCACCGCGTGGACGCTGCCCGGCTTTGACGACAGCGCGTGGGAGGCCGGCGGCTCCGGCTTCGGCTACGGCGACGGCGACGACCACACGCTCTTGGAGGACATGGAGGGCGACTATGTCTCTCTTTATATACGCCGGGTGTTTGACGTGCCGAATCGGGAGCAGGTTACGGCGCTTTACCTATCCATCGACTACGACGACGGCTTCGTCGCCTATCTAAATGGAGTCGAAGTCGCCCGCGCGCATGTGGCGGGCGCTCCTCCGGCATACAATACCCGCGCCTCCGACCACGAGGCCGGAACGCCGGAGATTTTCGACCTTTCACACCATCTTCACCTTCTGGTCGAGGGTGACAACGTGATGGCGATTCAGGGTCACAACCAATCCAGCACCTCCAGCGATTTCTCCCTCATCCCCGAACTTCACTGCCTCCGGTCGGCGTCGGGCAGCGTGCGCCTGTCGGATTTGCGCCCGTACTTTGACGCGGAACGTCGCGGTCAACGGAGTCGACGCCGACTATGATCCCGCGCGCGGACAGTGGACCATTCAGGATTTCCTGAATGCCGGCGCGTACACGGTGGAGGCGCGCGACGCCGAGGGGCGGGCGGTCGGCCGGCGCGTCGCGCTGGTTTCCGCCGGCGAGACGTTGAACGCGGTGGACGCCGACATCACCTCCGACGCGACGTGAGCGCCGCCGCCGGACCGTATGTGCGCTCTGGCCACGCGCCAGGTCGCGCCCGGCGCAAGCCTGACGCTTCTGCCCGGCGTTGAGGTTCGCCTTGGTCCGGCTGCGTCGCTGTGGGTGCGGGGCCGGCTGCTGGCGCTGGGAACCGCCGAGGCGCCCGTACGCTTCGTGGATACGGGCGGGGTTCGCCGTGGGGTTCCATCATGCTGGATAGGACCGCTGATGAGAACATCATAGTTCACGCATGTTTCTCCGCGGCCTGGAGTCGCAGGCGGGCGGCCACGCCTTTCGCGGCGCACTGTCGGGCTATCAGTGCGCCGTGCGCGTGGTCTCCTGCACGTTCGAGGACAACGAGTATGAGGCCGTCGAGACCATCGCCTGTCCGCTGGTCGTGGAGGAATGCCATTTCTCCGGCAATCGCGGCGGCATCCACTGCAACCAGGCGCCCGCCCGCATCCTGCGCAACCGCATCTTCGACACGCTGGGCGACCACGACGCCGTCGACTTCAACCAGCATCCCGCCGGCGGCTTCGTGATCGCCGATAACGTGATCATCAACGGCGGGGACGACGGCGTGGACTCGGAGCGCGCCGGAGGCGTGATCGAGCGCAACGTGGTCGCGGGCATGATCGACTCCGGTCTGTCGCTTGAAAACGGCAGACCTTTCGAGGTCTATAATAATCTCGTTTACGACACACGCAACGCCCTGCACCTCAAGGACGGCGTCAGCGCAACGCTGATATACAATACTCTGGTCGACAATCGCGAGGCCGGAATTCGCATGGAACCCAAGGCGACGGCGTGGGGCGCGGAGGGCGCCCTCTTGAACGGCGTCCTGTGGGGGGATGCTCCTTCGCTGCTTCTCGCCGCCACGTCGGCCCTGTCTCTGTCGCACTCGCTCGTAGAGGGCGCAGCACAGGGAACGGCCATGATGGACCTCGATCCGCGGTTCGTGGACGCGCGGAATCGCGATTATCGCCCGGCGTGGGACAGTCCGTTGTTGGGTGCGGCGGGCGAAAGCCCGGTACTGGAGGACCTGCTCCGAACGCCGCGCATTCCGGGGACGGGGAACACGCTGGGCGCCTATCAGGAACCAGCCGGCGCCCCGCCCACACCCACACCGACGTTCTCCCCGACTCCCACGTTCAGCGCCACGCCGACGCCAAGCAGCACGCCCACGCCCACGGATACAACCACGCCGACGCCTACCGCCACGCCGGACCTCCTGTGGGCCGACCTCAACCGCGACGGCGTGGTCGACGCGACCGACCTCCTCATTCTGGCCCGCCTCGTTGAAGAGGGCGAAATGCCGACGCAGCGCCTGCTGGACTTCGCGCAATACTGGGGCTGGACCGACGCTGCTCGGTAGTCCCCGCCCCACCCTGTTTCAGACGCTCGTCAGGAAACGCATCATCAACTTCATCAACTGCACGCGGCCCTCGTCGCGCGCGACGCCATGGCGGTCCCACGGCGCGTCGGGACGCCGACCGGCATGATAACGCGCCCGGCGGATCGTATTTCGAGGCTCACGCGGGGACCTCTTGGCCGGAGGCGCCGCTTTCGGCGGTTGCGGTTGGCGGCGCTGCTGTCATTTCGACCGACGCGAGAATTCTCCAGCTTCGCGTGCGACTTGCGGTAACGGCGGGGAAGATTTCTCCCTTCGGTCGAAATGACAGGGAGTTTCGGTCGACATGACAGCTTAATTCCACCGGCGCCGCGACGACCGCCTGTTGCGGCGTCGCGCGGACTGCGGCCGCCGTTTTCTGCGACTGCGCCCGACGCCATCATCGGGTTGCGCGCAAGGCGGTGATGGGCTATGATAAGGCGAACGTTGATCGTCGGGCTGTGTTGGATATCGACGGTAGCAGCGATCCAAGCCTCCAAGTACTCCTCGCCCAGGGGACCGGCCATGCGCATCATCTACGCCGACAACAACGCCACGACCCGAACCGCGCCGGAAGTGCTTGCCGCGATGCAGCCGTATTTCTCGGAACGATACGGCAATCCCAGCAGCGTGCACGCCTTCGGTTCGCAATTGGAGCGGGACGTGTCCGCCGCGCGGGCGCGCGTCGCGGACCTGATGGGCGCGCGGCCCGAGGAGGTCGTCTTTACTTCCGGCGGGACCGAGAGCAACAACCTGGCCATCCGCGGCGTGCTGGAGCGGCCCAACGCGGGCCGGCACGTCATCACCTCGCCGGTCGAGCACGCGGCCGTTTATGAAGTGCTTTCGCATTATGCGCGGCGCGGCTGGGAAGTCACGCGGCTTTCCGTCGACGGGCAGGGGCGACTGGACCCCGCCGACGTGCGACGGGCTGTGCGGCCCGACACGGCCCTCATCGCCGGGATGGCCGCCAACAACGAGACGGGCGTGCGTTTTCCCGTGCGTGAGATCGCAGCCGTCGCCGCGGAGGCGGGCGTGCCGTACTTCTGCGACGCCGTGCAGGCGTGGGGAAGATCGACCTCCGGGCGCATCGCGACGGACCTGTACTGGCCCGCTGTCGGGTCACAAGTTCCCACGGTCCCAAGGGCGTCGGCGCGCTCTATGTGCGGCGCGGGACGCGACTGGTGGCGCAGAATCTGGGAGGCGGCCAGGAGGACGCCGCTCGGGGAACCGAGAACGTGCCCGGCATCGTCGGCATGGGAGCGGCGGCGGAGCTGGCGAAACGCCGGCTGGGGGATTGGCCGCGCGTGGCCGCCTTGCGCGATCGCCTGCAGGCCGGCCTCTGCGCGCTGGACCCCTGCATCCTCGTCAATGGCGAACACGCCGAGCGCCTGCCCAATACGCTCAACGTGCATTCCCGGCATCGAAGGCGAGGCGCTTCTCTGCCCTGGGCGAGGAAGGCATCTGCGCCAGCAGCGGCTCGGCCTGCAAGGCGGGCCGGACCGAACCGAGTCACGTCCTCCTGGCGATGGGCCGCAGCCCCGAGGAGGCGCTCGGCGCGGTGCGTTTTCGCTTTCGCGCATGAGAATACCGACGAGGACATCGACGCCATCCTGGCCGCCGTCCCCAAGCATCTTGCGCGGCTGCGCGCGCTTTCGCGGGAACGTAGCGGCCTGCAGCCGCCCTTCGACTCCGGCCTTCGGCCTTCGCTCAGGACAATCGGCCTGGGCGGTCGGCCGCAGCTCGGGGACGTCAAAGCATAGGCTTGGGACTTGCTCAGCGCGTGATGGTGGAAGTTCATTTTTTTGTGGCATGGTGTCCGCACCTTATCCCACCATGCGAGGTTTCCATCGTGAGCAAAGTTCTTTTCGTCGGCGAGCAGGCGCAGACTTGGACGCTGGAGTTCAAGGGCGCGGACTATTTCGGCGTGGGCGGCTTTCATCCCGGAGGACGCAGGATCCGCGCCGCCCTGGAGGCGCAGGGACACCAGTTGGATTGGATCATGACCTGCAACGTCACGCTCGACTTCCCGAAGAGCTTTCCGCCCTGCAGAAGTATGACGTGATCCTGGTCTCCGACGTGGGTTCCAACACGTTCTACTTTCATCCCGAGATGCTCAAGCAGGGCATTCGGCACCCCAACCGGCTGGCGCTGATCCGGGACTACGTGGCAGCCGGCGGCGGCATGGCCATGATCGGCGGTTGGATGTCGTTCGCCGGCATGGACGGACGCGCCAAGTATCACGGCTCCGCGCTCGAGGAGGCTCTGACGGTCGAATGCCTGCCCTACGACGATCGCATGGAGCGGCCCGAAGGCTGCATCCCTCAACCGGTCGATCTCGAGCATCCCATTCTGAAGGGCCTGCCCAAGGAGTGGCCGTATTTTCTGGGTTACAACAAGGTGATTCCCAAGATGGGCAGCACGCCGGTCCTCATGTTCGAGAAGGACCCGCTGCTGGTCGTCGGACATTACGGGAAAGGGCGGTCGGCGGCGTTCACGTCCGACTGCGCGCCACACTGGGGCCCGGCGGCCTTCATGGATTGGCCCGGCTACGCGCCGCTGTGGGGCAACCTCGTCAACTGGCTAGCCGGCCGGTAGGGTGCGCATCGCGCACCGTTGGGACTGGCTGGCCGGCCGGTAGGGTGCGCATCGCGCACCGTTGGGACTGGCTGGCCGGCCGGTAGGGTGCGCGTCGCACCGTTGGGACGGTGCAAACGGGCCGGCCGGCGGTGCGCGGTGCGCACCCTACGGACTTGCATTCCCCGGTCCGCTTGCCTAGCATCGCCCTATCATGGCGCGCATCGTGCTCTTCGGTTCCACCGGACAGCTGGGGTCCGACTTGGCGCGGGGCTCTCCGGCCACGAGCAGGACGCCTATGGTCCGGACGATCTCGACGTGACGGACGCGCGCGCGGTGGCGTCGCGGTTCGCCTCGCGAGAGGCCGAGTGGATCATCAATGCGACCGCCTACAACGACGTGGGGGCTGCGGAGGAGAATCCGCTGCCGGCGTTCGCCGTCAACGCCGCGGCCGTGGCGATCCTGGCGCGACAGGCCCGGCAGGTGGGCGCGCGATTCGTCCACTTCAGCACCGACTACGTCTTCTCCGGCGAGAAGGGCGCGGCCTACGTGGAGAACGATCCGCCCTGCCCGCAGAACGTTTACGCCGTTTCCAAGCTGGCGGGCGAAGCGCTCGCCATGCGGGCTGGAACGTGGTTCATCTTTCGCCTTTCGGCCCTCTTTGGAACCACGGGATGCCGGACCAAGGGCGGCGGGAACTTCGTCGAGAAGATTCTCGAACAGGCCCAAGCCGGCAGGACGCTCCAAGTGGTGGAGGATGCCGTGTGCACTCCCACCTTCAGCCTGGACGTGGCGCGTTTTCTGCGCGACCGGCTTTTTTCGCTCGCGCCGGGACTCTATCATCTCGCCAACGC
Organism: bacterium; assembly: GCA_015075175.1. Lineage (GTDB taxonomy): Bacteria > Hinthialibacterota > Hinthialibacteria > H5-UNCL2 > H5-UNCL2 > H5-UNCL2. The sequence continues at coordinate 230,494 of JABTUV010000001.1, read as the reverse complement.
GGGGCCGTGCAGCTGGTTCGAGTTCGCGCGCGAAATCCTCTCGCAGGCGGGCATGGCGGACACGCCCGTAGTCGGCATCAAGCGCCAGGGTCCCGTACCCGTGCCGGCCAACTCCGCCCTGGCCAGCGAGAGCTGCCGCCGCTGCGCCCCTGGCGCGAGGCGCTGTCCGAGTACCTCGCCTTGCGCGGCCCCAGGGATCATCACCGACGAACCCGATTCGCCCCGACAGGAGGAATTCCCCATGATCCATGACGGCGCGAGTGCAGGCGACTGGAAGGGAATCGTGCTGGCGGGCGGAGCCGGCACGCGCCTTTTTCCCACTACCCTGGCGACCAACAAGCATCTCCTGCCCGTCTACGACAAGCCGATGGTCTATTATCCCATCGGCACGCTGCTGCTGGCGGGCATCCGCGAGATTCTCATCATCTCCACGCCTGAGGACCCGCCGCGTTTTCAACAGCCCTGGGCGACGGCGCGCGATTGGGCGTGCGCTCAGTTACCTGGCGCAGCCCGGCCCGAGGGCATCGCGCAGGCGTTTCTCCTGGCGCGCGATTTCATCGCCGGCCGCCCCGTCTGCCTGGTTTTGGGCGACAACATCTTTTACGGCGACCATGACTTTCTCCGCCGCGCGCTGCAGCGAACTACCGGCGCCTCCATTTTCGGCTATCACGTGGCCGATCCGCAGCGTTACGGAGTGGTCGAGTTCGACGCCGCCGGCCGCGTCCTCTCCATCGAGGAAAAGCCCGCCCGTCCGAGAAGCCCTTACGCCGTGGTGGGTCTTTACTGCTATGACACCACGGTGATCGAGATTGCGGAGCGGCTTCGCCCCTCCGCCCGCGGCGAGCTGGAGATCACCGACGTCAACATTGAGTACCTGCGGCGCGGCGGCCTGCACGTCGAGATCCTGCGGCGCGGCATCGCCTGGCTGGACACCGGCACGCCCCGCAGTCTCCTGGAAGCGGGGAGCTTCATCGGCGCGGTGGAAAGCCGCCAGGGCCTCTCCGTCGCCTGCCTGGAGGAAATCGCCCTGCGCATGGGGTTCATCTCCGCGCGCGACTTCGCCCAGCTGGCGCGCCAAGGCCCCGACGGGCCCTATTACGACTATCTCCGCGCCCTGGCGGCGGAGATGGAACGGTAGGGTGCGCACCGCGCACCGACTCCATCTCGCAATACGAGCACGAGCACGATCACGATTACGATTCGTAATCGTGATCGTGCTCCTACGGGCGCGCGCAGCACGCTGCGCAACTACGGGCGGGTGACACGATTACGTCGATCAAAAAAGCGGCGCTCGGTGCGCCGTGCGCAGCCTACACCTCTCTTCCCCTATACTGCGCCTCATAGTATTTCCTGAACTCGCCGGACTTGATCTTTCTCCACCAGGCCTGGTTCTTCACGTACCATTGCACTGTGTCGCGCAGGGCCGCGTCGAAATCATGCCGCGGCGTCCATCCCAGGGCGCGCAGCTTGTCGCAGCAGAGCGCGTAGCGGCGATCGTGGCCGGGCCGGTCGACCACCGGCTGGATCAGTGATTCCGGCTTGCCCAGAATGGCGAGAATCCGCCGGGTCAGGTCGAGATTGGTGATTTCGGCACCGCCGCCGACGTTGTAGACCTCGCCCACGCACCCCCGCTCGGCGATGACCCACAGCGCCTCGCAGTGGTCCTCGACGTAGAGCCAGTCGCGCACATTGCCGCCGTCGCCGTAAAGCGGCAGGGGGAGATCGTCGATCGCGTTGGTGGTAAACAACGGCACGATTTTCTCGGGATACTGGTTGGGACCGAGGTTATTGGAAGCGCGAGTGATCAAAACGGGCAGGCCGTGGGTGCAAAAGTAGGCGTAGGCGAGGCGGTCGCCGCCGGCCTTGCTGGCCGCGTAAGGGTTGCGTGGGTTGAGGGGATCGCTCTCGCGGAAGGCGCCGACTTCGATGCTGCCGTAGACCTCGTCGGTGGAAATCTGCACGAAGCGCGCCCCGCCAAAGCGTCGCAGCGCCTCCAAGAGCACATAGACGCCGTACGTATCGGTCATCACGAAGCTGCCGGGATCGCCGATGGAGCGGTCCACGTGGGTCTCGGCGGCGAAGTTGAACACCAGGTCCACGCCGCGCGCGAATACCCGCTCGACGGTCGCTGGATCACAGATGTCGCCCTGCACGAACTCATAGCGGGCGTCGGTCTCCACGTCCGCCAGGTTCTCGGGATTGCCGGCGTAGGTGAGCTTGTCCAGATTGATGATGCGCGCGTCGGGATGCCGGCGAAGCGTGTGGCGGATGAAGTTGCTGCCGATGAATCCGCAGCCGCCGGTGACGAGTATCTTCATCGCATCCTTCCGGGAAAGCACGGCGGTCGCGCGCAGCACGCTGCGCAACTACAGGGTAGTCTAACCTGCCCGTAACGAGGCGTCAAGCGCCCGCCCCGCACTTGACAGACGGTCGCGTCGCCCCTACCCTCTCCCGCACCGCACTGCCAGGAGTCGAGGACCGCGCACCATGCCCTTTCTGCCCACCCACATGCCCGGACTATTGATCTACGAGCCTGTCGTGCATTACGACGATCGCGGGTACTTTTTCGAGAGCTATAATCAACTCATGTTTCAACATGAGGCCGGCATCGACTGCGTGTTCGTACAGGACAACCAGTCCTACTCGGTAAAGAACGTGCTGCGGGGCCTGCACTACCAGAATCCGCCCCTGGCGCAGGGCAAACTGGTGCGCGTCCTGTCGGGCGAAATCCTCGATGTCACCGTGGACATCCGGCGCGGCTCCCCCACCTACGGCCGGCACTATCGCGTGCGTCTTTCCGCCGGGAACCGGCGCCAGCTCTGGATTCCGCCGGGATTCGCGCATGGGTTTCTCGTGCAAAGCGAAAGCGCCGAGGTTCTCTACAAGTGCGACCAGCCGTATTCGCCCGAGCACGAGGCGGGGATACTCTTTTCCGATCCGGCGCTGGCCATCGAGTGGGACATCGACATCTCAAAAGTGATTCTGTCGCAGCGTGACGCGGCGCTGCCCACGCTGGACCGGGCGGTGAATCGGTTCGAGTACGGAAGGACCGGCGGCAGCACCGGAGGGTGAGGTTGTTGCAAGGAAACGAACAGCATCCTCACCGTCCTCTCGATACGCGGCCCGACACACCAGCTCGCCTCCATGCTCAGCGCCGGTCGGGCCGCTACTCGAGGACTCGGTTTATCATTTTCCCGCAACTACTCGTCGACGCCTGCGTCACCGAGCGGCGCCTCAACGCACCACCTCGGCGACGGCGGACGAGAGCGGGCGGAAGGCGTCGAAGAGGTCAAGAATGGTGAAGCGGGAGCGCAGGTAGCGCGCGTCCAGGAACGTGCGCTCGGCGGTTGCAGGGTCGATGCCGACGGCGGCGGCCTCGACCGGGCATCCGGCGCGGCGATAGGCACCCTCCAGCTCGTAGACGGGCACGAGGAATTCGCCGATCTTGTCGCGCAGCTGCGGCCAGACGAGGGAGACGGACTGACGAAAATGCGAGAGGGCCGCTTCGCTCTCCCAGTTCTTTCCGACTTCCGCGGGATCGGCGCCCAGCCGCGCCAGCGCCGTCTGCCGCTCGCGCCCCAGCCGCGCGAAGGCCTCGCGGACCGGCTCGACGCCGTCGCGCCAGACGTGCTCCCGGTCGAAGATCTCATACAGCCGCGCCATCTGCATGGTCCCGACCGCAACCTGGTAGCCGTGATAGGCGGGCAGCGTATGCTCGCGCACCGCCAACATATCCCAGCAATGCGACACGAGATGCTCGGCGCCGGAGGCGGGGCGGCTGCTGTCGGCCAGCCACATGGCGATGCCGAGCGCCAATTGCCCGCGCATGAGCAGTTCCATCGCCTTTGGCTCGCGTGCCCTCACCGCCTCCGCGCGGTCCAGGAGTTCGCGCGCCGACTGAAACGTCGCCACGGCCACCTCCCGCTGGTAGGCCTCGCCCCACAGCTCATGCGCCATGACCCAGTCACCACAGGACGTGAACTTGGCCAAGGTGTCGCCGTATCCCGCCAGCGTCAGGTCCGGCGGCGCCCCCGCGATCACGTCCATGTCGGCCAGGACCATGGCCGGAGCGCGGCAAGGCAGGGATTTCTTCACTTCGCCATCTACCATGGCGGCGATGTTGGACGTGTAAGCGTCGACCGACGCGGCGGTAGCGACGGCGGCGAAGGGTTTCTCCACAAGATAAGCGGCGTACTTGACGATATCCGTCAGCGTGCCCGCGCCGACGGAGACGAAAAAATCCGGCAGTGGGTCGCATTGCGAGAGCATCCAGCGCGACAGGTTGCTGTTGGAAAGAAAGCGCGAACCGTCGGCCGGACCGATGAGAATCGACCGGACGGCATAGCCCGCCGCTTGCAGGCATGAGACGACCGCGTCGCCGGCGGCCTTTTGCGTGTTGACGTCCATACCCACGACTGCGCGGCCGGCCAGTCCCGCGGCCTGGCACGCCTCTCCCACGCGCGGGAGGATGTTCCAGCCCACATACATGGGTCCCATCTCGACCGGCCGGACGCCGCTCCTGACGGGAAAGAGATCGGCGACGGAGAGTCGTGAAGACTTGAGTGCGTCCATCAGGTCACAACCTCGTGATAGATAGCCGCGCATGGGCGCCATCCCTGGAGTTGCGCAGCACGCTGCGCAACTACGGCCTCGCAGCACGCTGCGCAATTACGGCATCGAAGAAACGCACCAGTTTTTGCGCGCGGGCCGGCCAACTGTACGCGAGCGCGCGCCGGCAGGCGGCCTCGGCCATCTTTCTACACCATTCGCGCTCGCCAAGCAACCGTCCCACCGCCGCCGCCAGCGCGGCCGGGTCGTCCGGACGCACGAGCAGCGCCTCATGGGGATGCGCCAGCAGCGGCTCGGTAGTGGGAAACCGGGGCACGACCATGGCCGCGCCGCTGCCCATGTACTGGATCAGCTTCATGGGACACATGGTCCAGCGATTGTGCGGATTGTCGCGCAGCGGCGCCACCACCACCAGCGCCCGGCGGAGATATTCCCGTACTCGTCCCGGCGGAACGAAGCCGACGAAATTGACTCTGTCCGCCACGCCCATCTCGTCCGCGCGCGCCTTGGCCGCTGCCAGCGCCGACTCGGGATGCCCGCCCACGACCGTCAGTCGCCCCTCCGGCAGGCGCTGCATCACGTCCAAGAGCGTACCGAAGCCTTCATAGGGAAAGAGGCTGCCGACGTAGAGCACGCCCTCACGTTTTTCCCAGTCGCTCCACGGATCGGGATCCGGCGTGCCGCCGTTGGGCAGCCAGAGGATGGGGCGCGCGTGGGCGATTCGTCTGCGCAGGATTTCCACGCAGGGGGCCGGCACACAGACGACTCCGTGCGCGCGTCCGATTTCGTAATATTCCCAATGGCCGGGGACGCCGTCAGGGCCGCGCTCCGACACGTCCTTAAGGTCGTGAACCTCGTGCACGTGGGTGAAACGCCGCAGCATGGGCGACTGCGAGACCAGCCGGCAGATTTTCGTCTGGCGCGTGAAGACGATGGTCGATTTCGGATCGAGCGACCGCGCCAAGCCGGAGAAGCGATACGTCCAGAGCAACATGCCGCTGGAGTTGGGAAGCCAGCCTCTCTTCAAGAGAAGCGGCACGGGATGAAAATGCCAGTTGGGACAGGGCGCCAAGCCGTACCAGGCGAGCAGCCTCCTCCTCACTTATCGCCGTCCGCCCCGCGAAGAGGCACCTCGCAGCCCGCCTCCGCCAGCGCGCGTTCTCGACCACCTGCACGGTATGCGCCTGTGGGCCGGGCAGGCTGGTGCGAATGAAGTAGAGGGACAGTGCAATGCCGCACCTTTCGATTGCGTGCGAGATGTCGGAGGCTTGCATTTCACCTCTCCCCAGGGAGAGGTCGGCGCGCAGCCCATTCTCCACCTCTCCCCGGGAGGTCGGCGCGCAGCCCATTCCACCCTCCCCTGGAGAGGTCGGCGCGCAGCGCCTGGGTGAGAACGCGCAAAGACCGCGCTGCCGCGATCATCGACTCCCTTTCTCGCTCCCCTCCAATGCCTCAAGAACCGCCGTCAACACGCCGTGACAATTCTCCAACACGTCGTGATTCCAAAACCGCAACACGCGATAGCCCGAAAGCTGCATCCACTCATCGCGCCGCGCGTCCACCTCACGCTGCTCGTCGTGTTGCCCGCCGTCCAGCTCGATCACCAGTCGCCGCTGTATAGAGAAGAAATCAACGATATACGGTCCCAACGGATGCTGGCGGCGAAACTTATAGCCGCAGAGTTGCCGACTGCGCAACAGTCGCCACATTTTCTGCTCGACATCGGTGGAGTCGCGACGAAGCCGCCGTGCGCCTTTCTCGACAGCGTTGGGGAATGTATGTCGCACAATTGCGCCTCCGCGATCCTCTTACATGCGGCCTGAGTGGTCGAAGCGGCCCCTCATCCGCCCTTCGGGGCGACCTCTCCCTAACGAGAGGTGAAACGCCTCCCCAGGAGGAACCCCTCTCCCGAGGAGAGGGTTGGGGTGAGGGTGCCTCGCGACGGCCTTCCGCCAGCGCGCAGCTCGCGGCAACCGCGACCATAAAATACAGGGGCGACTTCCCAGTCGCCCCTTGTTGCCGTCCTCTCTCCCGTCGCAACAGCGGCGACCCTACGCGTACACCTCGTACTCCACGTCCAGCAATTCGCACACGATGGTCAGTTCCTCGACAAAGTCGCCGTATACGCCGTGAATATGGTTGCAGGGAACCTCCGCGATGATCTCCTCGCTGTCGCCGTCCGGCTTGAAGAAGGCGTGCGGCCACTCGATCTGCGTCTCCTTCATCAACTTCTCGTTCTTCTTCTTGTCGTATTGCAGGAACTTGCCGGGCAGAATCGCCATCAGTAGCGGCCGTTCTTGCGGCCCAGGCGCGCCAGCGTCACGTCGCCCGGCGCCGCCAGATGCTGCACGCTGGCCCCGCCCGCCGGGAAGTAGAAGCCCTCGGGATAGAACGTCACGTGCGGCATGTTGTCCTTCGGATCAAAACTCCTGGCCGCAAAGTAGGTCGCGTGCTGGCCCGAGTTGACGAAATCCCAGATGCCCTCCTTCTCGAAGTAATGCCGCACGTCCGCGAACAGCACCGGCGTCTTGGCCAGATGCTTGAAAATCTCCATCGTCAGCGCCGCGTCCATGTCGGCCTCGGTACTGCACACGATGATCGGCTTGGGGCCGTCGAAATCATAAGGATCGTTCAGGAACGCCTCGGGCACGTCCATCGTGCACCAGTTGTTGGTGAGCTCCGGCTGGCCCTTGATGCCGCAGAAGTCCAGATGCATCTCCTCCACCATCTGCCGTACGGCGTAGTAGCTGGCCAGCTGGCGGCGCAAGTGGTCCTCGGTGAGCTGCTTTTCGTCCCAGAGGATCCGGCCGACGTTCTCCTTGCACCACTTGAGCGCCGACTCGACCTTCTTCTTGGGCACAAGGCCGGCGCGGCGCACGATCTCCCACTGGTCGATATGCTCGACGTCGACGCCGAACTGCGCCATCCACTGGTCCGTCCCCGAAGTGGCGGTGTACATGCCCATGGGACGGCCGCCGAAGACGCCCATGGTCTCGCCCTTCAGCGCGGCCACGGCGCCGGCGGCATTGACCCACCTGAGCACTTTGCCGATCACCTTCTTCTTGGACACGTCGCCGACGATGCGTTTGTAGGGCACGCCGATGTTGTCCAGCGCGCCGGAACTCGCCAACATGCCGACCAGGCCGGGAAACGAGGGATTGACGTTGGAGAAGCAGAGAACGGGCCTGGCGAACTGCGCGGCGATGGCGGTGAAGCGGCTACGACCAGATGGCATAGTTGAAAATGGTCATGTCCACGCGACTGGCGGCCATCTTCTGGCCGCCGCGCGCCAGCCTCGTTGGTCCAGGGATTTCGTCGGCCACCACCACCGTGGCCGGCCTTCCAGTTGGTCCACCAATCCGTTCTGGAAACTCAGGTTCATTTCCAACGTGCTCTCGTGCACGTTCTTGCGTCCGTCCGAGAAAGTAATGACGCCGATTTTGGCCATGAGGGGCGGCTCCTTCCTGTCGATGCTAGGGAGTGTCCGGCAAACTCCGGAAACATGCGGCTAGTGTTACTCGGGTGGTGATGCAAAATCAATCCCCATCGTGCCATGAGCGTCTTGCCCATGCGCGCACGGGCAAGATGCCCGTGCCACCCCAGATTCCCACATGAGATGGAATCTCAATCGTTGATCGCCTGGTGGATGGCCAGCACAATCTCGTCGATGGCGGGCGTACCGGCGGCGCCGGCGCCGGGGATGTCGTTGAGCACGACCGAGAAGTAGAAGGGCTTGCCGTGGTCGGGCCGGCAGGCGCCGGACAGCGCGCGCACGGAATTGATGCTGCCCGTCTTGGCCTGGACGGCGCCGGCCAGCCGGCGCTGCCGGGCGTCGGCTTGAAAGCGGTTGCGCATCGAGCCGTCCGCCCGCCCGCCGACCGGCAGCGAGTCCCAGAAGACGGCGCGCGCGGGATGGGCATCCATCACCCGCAACAAGGCAACGAACTGGCGGGGCTTCACCCGGTTGGTATCGGCCAATCCGGACCCGTCCGCCTGCCGGAACCCCTCGGTGGGAATTTCGGAGCGCCGCATGAACTCCAGTATGGCCCGCTCGCCGCCGGAAAAACTCCCCTCCCCGCGGCTCTCCTTGCCGATGGTCTTCAGGAGCATTTCGGCGTAGAAGTTCTGGCTGCGGCGATTGATGACTTTCACGATCTCCGCCAAGTCGGGCGACCAGGCCACGGAAAAGCGCCGCACCGGCACGTCCCGCGGCACGGCCCTGCGGACCTCGTCCCGGTCTACCGCCGGCCCGGCGACCTGGATCCCCCGGCTCTCCAGTACTTGCTTGAAGGTCGAGACGAAGTAATACGTCGGGTTGTCCACGGGCAGAAAGTCCTGCACGGGAATGGTGCGCGACAGCCGGACCGTGCCCAGCGCCTCCGCGGTGGGACTGCCCACCGACACGAGGTAATAGCGGCCGTCCCTGGAGTTGCGGGCGGAGGTCTTCACGTTGTTTCTGAGCGCCAGGGCGCCCACGTCGGGATCGATGGAATACGCCGCCGGACTGTTGAGGGTGGGGCCGGGCTTCCAGTGGATGTCCACGCAGTTGTCGTTGAAAGAGAGCGCGCAGACCGGCGCGCCGTACCACTCGGCGTAATGCGCCGGCTTCCAGTCGGGATGGCGCAACACGTCGTCGAAGAAGTCGTCGTCGCCGACCACGCCGCCGGTCACGCGGCGGATGCCGGCCGAGAGGAGTTCGTCGGCCCAGCGCTTCATCTGCGCGAAGCGGTCGCCGCCCTCGAAGCGCCCCGAGATGGTGGGATCACCGCGGCCCGTCACCCACAGGTCGCCGTGGAGAGTATCGCCCTCGATTCTCCCCACCAGCGTCAGGTTGGTACTGAAGCGATAGGCCGGCCCCAGCTCGTCCAGCGCGGCGGCGGTCGTCCAAAGCTTCATGTTGGAGGCCGGAATCAACGGCGTGTCAGGGTTGAGCGAGTAATAGGTGGTCTTGCCGTCGGGGGACTGGGCCAGGATGCCGGCGGAGGCGGCGGGGATGCGGTACTTCTGCAAAATGCCGCGGATGGTCGCGTCCAGCGAGGGCGGAACGGGCTTCTGGGCGGCGGGCGCGGCCGGTCGGCGCGGCGCGGGCGCCTGGGCCAGGCCCGCCGGCAGTCCCAACACGCCGCCTACCAGCACGACGATCGTCAGTACTCGTCTCAAGCGTCTCATCCAACTCGATCGTCTGCTCTCGCAGTTGCGCAGCGCGCTGCGCTTGTGGACTGCGGCTGCTTGCTGCCGCGCCGTAGTTGCGCAGCGCCTCGCCCCGAGTAGGCCGCAGGCCGTATCGAGGGGTGCTGCCCTTGCCGTCGATACGGGCTTTACAACAACGGCAGCGCCATCCGCGACACCCAATTCAGAAACGGCTGCGGCCACAGCCCCACGGCAAAAGTCAGAATGAGGGACACGTACAGCGCAGTCAAGAGCGGACCGCCGACGACCGGCCGCGCCATGCGCTCGCGCGCGTGCTCGAAGAACATCGCCTTCACGATCCTGAAATAGTAGTACGCGGCGATTACGCTGTTGACCGCCAGCGCCACCGCGAACCAGAGCATCAGGTTCCCCCCCGACAGGCCCTCCAGGTAGCCCTTCACCAGCGTGGCGAAAATATAATACTTGCCGATCCAGCCGCCCAGCGGCGGCACCCCCGCCAGCGAGAGGAGAAAGATGAACATCGACCAGGCCAGGAGCGGACTGCGCTCGGACAGCCCGGCCAGATCGTCGATCTCCTCCTGACCCGTGGTGTTGGCGATGACGATGACGACCACGAACGCGCCCAGGTTCATGAACAGGTAGGCCAAGAGATAGATCATCACGGCGGGCTGCGTGAAGCGCCCGTCCATGACCACGAAACCGAGCAGCACGTAACCGGCCTGCGCGATGCTGGAGTAACCGAGAAGGCGCTTGAGGTTGTCCTGGCTGCACGCGATGACGTTGCCGACGGTCATGGTGAACACCGCCAGGACGCCGACCACCGCCAGCCAGTAGGGATGATAGTCCAGGCCGGGAAAGACGGTGAAAAAGACGCGCAACAGCACGGCGAAGCCGCCGGCTTTGCTGCCGACCGAGAGAAAGGCGGTGATCGGCGTGGGCGCGCCCTCGTAAGCGTCGGGAACCCAGGCGTGAAAGGGAACCATGGCTACCTTGAAACCGAAACCGGCCAGAATGAAGAGCATGGCCAGGCACGTCAGGGGCGTGTTCTGCCGGTTGGCGAAGGCCGCCTTGATGGCCGGCAGGTCCAGCGAGCCGGACGCGCCGTAGAGCAGCGCAAAGCCGTACAGCATCACCGCGGTGCACATGGCGCCGAAGAGAAAGTACTTGAGCGAGGCTTCCTTGCTCTTCTTGTCGTTGCGCAGGAAGCCCACCAGGATGTAACTGGACAGCGAGAGAAACTCCAGCGACAAAAAGATCATGAGGAGGTTGGTGGATTCGGCCAGGAGCATGATGGCGGCCAGCGCAAGAACAAGAATCCCCAGGTACTCGCCGACGAAACGCGCCGGCAGGGGCTTGTAGTCCATCGACATGAGCACGACGAGGAATCCGGCCAGGGCGGAAAAGACCTTGAAGTAGCGGGCGAAGGCGTCGCTCTGGATCATGCCGAAGAAGAGCGGTTCGCTGCTCTCCAGCGGCAGGAGGGCGAGCGCGGCCGCGCCCGCCGTCGCCAGCATGGCCAGCGGATAGAGACTGCGCCCCTTCTTGACCACCAGGTCGAAGAGAAGAATCACCAGCCCCGCGCACAAGAGCAGCCCCTCGGGCATGAGGTATCGCATCTGCTGCCAAAGTTCGCTCGCTCCAACCACGGCCGTCTCCTACTTCGCAAACCTCGACATGGTATCCACCAGCGCCTGCACGCTCGGTTCCTGGATTTTCAAAAGCAGTCCCGGGAAGATGCCCAGCACCACGGTCAACGCCAGGAGCGGCGCCAGCGTGAGCGCCTCGCGGCCGGAGATGTCGGTGAGATTGCTCCAGCGTTGATTGAACGGGCCCAGGAGGATCCGCTGCAGGGTGTAGAGAATATACGTGGCGGTGATGGTGATGCCGATGATGGACAGGCACGTCAGCCACATGTAAACCGGCATGGCGCCGGAAAAGACCATGAACTCGGCCACGAATCCCGCCAGGCCCGGCAGGCCCATGGAGGCGAAGAAGGCCAGCATCATGCAGAAGGTGTACTTGGGCAGGCGGGTGCCCAGGCCGCCGAAAGCGTAGAGGTCACGGGTGTGGGCGCGGTCGTACAGCACGCCCACCAGAAGAAACAGGCAGCTGGTGATGCAGCCGTGCGCGAACATCTGAAAGAGTCCGCCGTTCAGGCCGTTGACGGTCAATGCGGCCAGGCCCAGCATCACGAATCCCATGTGCGAAACCGAACTGTAGGCGACCAGTTTCTTGAAGTCCTGCTGGGCCAGAGCGCAGTAGGCGCCGTAGATGATGGCGATCACCGCCAGGGCGGCGATGATGGGCCGCCAGGCCTCCGCCCCCAGCGGCGTCAGCGGATAGCCGATGCGGTAGAAGCCGTAGGTCCCCATCTTCAGCAGCACGCCCGCCAGGATCACAGATATGGGCGTGGGCGCCTCCACGTGAGCGTCAGGAAGCCACGTGTGGAACGGCCACATGGGAACCTTGATGGCGAATCCCACCCCCATGGCCGCAAAGACCCAGAACTGCAGGCGCGGGGAAAACAGGTTTTCCATGCTGGCCTCCTGCGCGTTCCGGGCCAGCGCAATCATGTCGAAGGTCAGCGTGTTGTCGGGGTTCCTCAGGTTGAAATACAGCACCAAAAAACCGATCAGCATGAACACCGAGCCGGCCAGCGTGTAGAGAAAGAACTTGATGGCCGCGTATTCGCGCTGCGGCCCGCCCCAGATGCCGATCAGGAAGTACATGGGGACGAGCATCACTTCCCAGAAGACGTAGAAAACGAAGAGGTCCAGCGCCACGAAGGTGCCCATCATGCCCGCCAGGAGCAGGAGAAAGAGCGTGCAGTACTCTTTCGCGCGCTGGTCGGCCACGTTCCAACTGGCGATGGCGGCCATCAGCGAGACGACGCCGGTGAGAAACACCATCGGACCGGAGATGCCGTCCACGCCCACTTTGTAGAGAACATTGACGGCGGGAATCCAGGCGACGGAAAAGAGCCAGCGGTTGTCGATGGTGGCCTGGGGCATCCGCCACAATTCCACCGCCACATATGTGGAAAGCGCGCACGCCGCGAGCGAGGCGAGAATCATCGTCCACTTGATCGCGCCCCTGGCCTCGCGCGGCAACAAGAGAATGATGATCCCGCCGAGGACCGGTACGGCCCACAGAAGGGTCAAGAGGGACTGGTCAAACGCTTGCAGTATTCGCGCGTCGAGCATTCAGGCGTCTCCCGCTTCTCTTACTTTCTCTCAATCTTAAACTTAATCTTAATCTTGCTCTTGCTCTTAATCTTACTCTTACTCTTACTCGTGACTCACTGCCGCGCCGGCCCGGCGACAGTGTCTCACTTCATCATACCATCATCGCCGACCAGACGATCAACACCAACAGGCCCAGGACCAGGATCAACAGCGAGCTCTGCGCCAGTCCCGTCTGGGTGCGACGGGCGACGGTGCTGCACAGCGCTAGGAACCAGGCGGAGAAGTTCACGAGGCCGTCCACCACGTACTTGTCGAACAGGCCGTGAACGGCGGAGATGAGCATGTAGGCGCGCCCGCACAGGTTGACGAAGGCGTCCACGATCCTCCGGTCGAACACGTCGTGCATACCGACCACGCAGAAGCCGAAGGTGAAACCATCGACGATGTACTTCTTGTAGAACTCATCGATCCAGAACTTGCGCAGGGAGAGGCGATACCAGAAGCCGACCTTCGAGTATTCCAAGGGCGGCAGGGCGCGCCCCAGGGAGTACTTGCGCCAGGCGAAAAAGAGCCCGAGCAGCGCCGCAGCGGTGGAGACGCCCATCACCAGATAGGAGAGATGATGGTGCTGGCCGCCCTCGACGTGCACGAAACCGGCCAGCCAGGGACGTTCCGCCCAGGGCCAGTTGATCCAACCCACGCCCACGGCGAGAATCGCCAGGATGACCAGCGGCAGCGTCATGGTCCAGGGCGACTCATGCGGCGTGGCATGGGCATCCTGCCCGTGCTGCCCTCCCGCCGTGACATGGGCATCCTGCCCATGCTGCACGGGCGAGACGCCCGTGCCACGAAAGCGCTCTCCGCCGAACGCTACGAAGTACAGTCGGAAGATATAGAACGCCGTCAGCGCGGCGACGATCTCACCTATGATGAACACTGCGGGATAGCGATGCCACGCGGAAAGCAGAATTTCGTCCTTCGAGAAAAACCCCGCCAGCGGAAAGACGCCCGCCAGCGCCAGGCACGCGATGAGAAACGTCCCGTGCGTGATGGGAAGATACCGTCGCAGCGAGCCCATGCTCCGGATGTCCTGCTCGTGGTGGCAGGCGTGGATGACCGAGCCGGACCCCAGAAAGAGCAGTGACTTGAAGCAGGCGTGCGTGACCAGATGAAAGAAGGCGGCGACCGGACCCAGGCATCCGCAGGAGAAGATCATGTAACCCAATTGCGATAGCGTCGAATAGGCCAGGATGCGCTTGATGTCGGTCTGGGTGAGCGCGATGTAGGCCGCCCCCAGGGCGGTAATGGCGCCGACGGCGGCGATTGTCGCCAGCGTCGTCTCGGAGGCGGCGAAGACCGGATAGGCGCGCACGATCATGTACACGCCGGCGGCCACCATGGTCGCGCTGTGGATGAGGGCCGACACGCTGGTGGGACCCTCCATCGCGTCCGGCAGCCAGACGTGCAGCGGGAACTGCGCGCTCTTGCCCACCGCGCCGCAGAACAGCGCAAGACCGATGAACGTCGCCATGCCCCCCACAAAGCCCTTCTCGCGCAGAAGATCGGGAGTGAGATCGCTGAAGGTCACCGTCCCCACGTAATAGAAGAGCAACAAGAGGCCGATCAAAAACCCCACGTCGCCGATGCGATTGGTAATGAACGCCTTCTTGGCCGCGTCGGAGGCGGAGGTCTTCTCGAACCAGAAGCCGATCAGCAGATAGCTGGCCAGGCCCACCAGCTCCCAGAAGACGAACATCTGAAAGAAGTTGGGCGCGGCCACGAGGCCCAGCATGGAGAAGGCGAAGAAGCTCTTATAAGCGAAGAAGCGCGGATAGCGCGGGTCTTCGTGCATGTAGCCGATCGAGTAGAAGATGGTGAGGGTGGAAATGCCGGCGACCACCATGAGCATGAGGGCGGCCAGGCGGTCGATGTAAACGCCGAGGGTGATCGACGAGTGGAGCAGCGCCGCGCCGGTCGCGTCCACGGCGCCGGGAGCGAAGTTGGCGATCCAGGTGAAATCCTGCCGGATCGGTTCGACGTAGCCGTGGCCGCCCAGCACATGGAGAAAAGCCGCCAGTGAGAGCACGAAGCTGGCCGACGTGCACAACACCGCCAGCCAGGCGCTGCCGCGATAGAAGTAGCGGTGTCCGAAGAAAATAATCAGGACGAACGCGGCCAGCGGCAGGAGCGGGATCAGATAAGCGTAGGCGACGAGTGCGTGCATGGCCGGTCCGCTACCACCTCATGATGTTGATCTGCTGGGAGTCGATGGACGAGAAGGTCCGGAAGATGGCCAGCACGATGGCCAGGCCGACGGCGGCGGCGGCGGCGGCCAGGGCGATGATGAAGACCACGAGCATCTGTCCGGCCAGCGGAGTCGCGCCGTCCGCGCCGGGGGGAAGAAAACGCGCGAACGCCGCCAGCGTCAGCGTCACGCCGTTCAGCATCAACTCGATGGCTACCAGGATGCCGACGGCGTTGCGGCGCGTCAAAGCCCCGAACACGCCGCAGAAGAACATGAAGGCGGCCAGTCCCAGGAACCACGGCAGGGGAATCAGCGGGATCATTTGGATTCCGGCTCCCTGCGCGCCAGAACGATCGCGCCCACCATGGCGACCAGGAGCACGACCGAGACGATTTCAAAGGGCAAGACGTATTTCTGCAAGAGCCCCACCCCGATTTCGGCTACCGGCACGGCGGGCGGCTCGGCGGAAACCATCCACGGGTGCGTGGTCAGAACGTAAGCCGTCGCGCAAAAGAGCAGCAGCGCCAAGAGCGCCGCCGCCAGCGTCTGCCGGTTGCGCGGTGGAATGTCAGGCTGCGCCATCTTGCTCGTCAACATCACGCCGAAGATGAGCAGAATCACCACTCCGCCCACGTACACGAGTATCTGCACCACAAAAAGAAATGTGGACGAAAGCATGAGAAACAGTCCGGCGACTCCCAGAAGCGCCAGTGCCAGAAAGAGCACGGCGTGGAGCAGGTTCTTCAGTAAGGCCGCGCCAAGACTTCCCGCCACGACCAGGCCGAAAGAGACGGCAAACGCCGCCCCCACCCATAAAGCCGGCGCGCTACTCTGAGCGGATTTTGCGAGGATTTCGTCCATGCTCGTGTTTTAATCTTAATCTTGATCTTGATCTTGCTCGGTTACGAGCACGAGCAAGATTACGATGACGATTACGAATCGTAATCAGTGCTGTCGATTACGGGCGCATCCCGTGGAGCGGTAGGGTGGGTTCCACCCACCACCCGCGCTGTATGCCCCCCGATTACCCGGCGGTGGGTGAAACCCACCCTACTCTTCCGCGAAGCGGTAAACGCGCTTCTCGATCGTACTCGGCGCAGTGAAGCGATTCAGCCAGACGTAAAACGCAATCAGGATGATGGCGCCGACCGCCCAGCCGATGCCAAATGACCTCCAGGAGCCGTCGCGCACCAGGAAAATCCAAATCCCCGCCACGATAATGTTGACCAGCGCCAGGGGCAAGAGGAACTTCCAGGAGAAAGTCATCACCTGGTCGATGCGCAGCCGAGGGAAGGTGCCGCGGAACCAGACCATGACCAGCACGAGCAAGGCGGCCTTGGAGAGAAACACGACGGGCGCCAGCATGGGATAGCGGTCGGCGCCGGGCAGCGACCAGCCGCCCAGAAACAGCGTCACCGTCAGACCCGCGATGGCGACCGCGGCGATGAACTCGGCCAGGTAAAACAGCGCGAACTTGAAACCGGAGTACTCGGTGTGAAAACCGGCCACCAGCTCCGACTCGGCCTCGGGCAGATCGAAGGGCGTGCGATTGACCTCAGCCAACCCCGCCGTGAAGAAGAGCAGGAAGCCGACCAGCCCCCAGGGAGTGAAAACAAACCAGCGACCCGCGGTCTGCGCCTCGACCAGTTTGTCGGTCGAGAGCGTGCCTGCGACCATGATGACGACCACCACGGAGAGCAGCAACGGCACTTCGTAGGAAACCAGTTGCGCCACCGCCCTCATGCCGCCCAGGAGGCTGAACTTGTTGTGGCTGGCCCAGCCGGCCAGAAAAATGGCCACGCCCGAGATGCCGGAAAGGGCGAAGAAGAAAAGCACGCCCACCTCCATCGGCAGGGCCGACATGCCCGGTCCCAGCGGCAGCACGGAGAAGATCACCAGCGGCGGTACCACGATGACGACCGGCGCGATGAAGTGCAGCGCGCGATCCGCCCCGCGCGGGACGATGTCTTCTTTGATCAGCATCTTGATGCCGTCGGCGAAGGGCTGCAGGAGGCCGTACTTGCCCACGCGGTTGGGGCCGTAGCGGTTCTGGAAGCGGCCCAGCAGTTTCCGCTCCAGCCAGGTGATGTACACCATGCACATGGGGCCCAAGAGGACAATGCCGACGATGGCGACAAGAATATCGATCCACATGTGCGACCAGAGGGGCAGCCAGGTCGTGTCCGGCAGTTCCTGCCGCAGCGCCGGTCGGGCGGCCAACAGGTACGCGCCCATGAGCATGAGGACGGGCGGAAGAATCACGCCCAACGGCGTATGCAAGGCCCAAACGCACACGCGAAAGAGCGGAACCAGCACCGGGGCCAGGACGCGGCCCAGCGTGCGGTCCAGCACGCGCAACAGGGCGATGAGGAAGAAGAGAACGTGGCGAAGCAGGGCGCGCATCTAGCCGAGTCCTCCGGGCGAGGATTCCGAAGGCGGTTGGGAGGCTGGCGCGGGACGGGGCGCGACGACGGCATCGCCCGCGGAGGCCGCGGGTGCGGGCGCCGCATCCGCCGCGGCTGTCGCTTCGGCGGCCTTCGCTTCGGCGGCCTTGGCCGCCGCCGCCGCCCTGCGCTTCTCCTCCGCCGCCCGCTTCTTCTCCTCCCGCGCGCGCACCGCCGCGTCATCCGCCGTCGCGTCCGTCGGCTTGATCGAATGATAATACGTGTTCGGCTTCAAGAGCCTGTCCATGCGGTAGTACAGCTCCGAGAAACGCCCGTACTCCGACAGTTCGAAGTCGTGATCCATGCGGATGGCCTCGAAGGGGCAGACCTCCGCGCATATCTGGCACGACATGCAGATCGACATGTCGATGTCGAACACCTTGGGCCGCTGCACCGGCTTGCCCCGCTCGTCTTTTTCCTGAATGATAAAGATGCACTGCGGCGGGCACTCCTGCTCGCAGATCTTGCAGGCGGTGCAACGGATGCCGCCCATGGGGTCGTCGCCGTCGTAAATGAGAAACGGAAACTGCCGGAAGTTCTCGCGCAGCTGCGGTTTCTCCTCGGGATAGAGCAGCGTGGTGACGCCGCCGCTCTGGAAGCGAGGGGTGGTGTAACTGGTCCACATGTTCTTGAACGTGACCACGAGTCCCTTCAAGACGCCCGCGCCGAAACTCATCGGTCCACCTCCCCCAGCACGATGTCCACGCTGCCCAGGATGACGACCGCGTCGGCGACCTTGTGGCCGATGCACATGTCTTCGAGGATCGTCAGGTTGATGAAGGAGGGCGGCCGCACCTTGTAGCGATAGGGATTGCGGCTCTTGTCGGAGACGAGATAGAAGCCCAACTCCCCCTTGGGCCCCTCGATGCGCGCGTAGGCGTCGCCCTGCGGCGGCTTCAGCATCCGGTTGACCTTGGGATTGGAGACCGGCCCCTCGGGAATCTGCGCCAGCGCCTGCTCCAGAATCTTGACCGACTCGCGCATCTCCAGGACGCGCACGTAGTAGCGATCGTACACGTCGCCCACCGTGCCCAGCGGAACCCGCCAGGAGAAGCGATCGTACACGCCGTACTTGTCCACCTTGCGGATGTCGTAGTTGACCCCGGAGGCGCGCAGCATGGGGCCGGTAATGCTGGCGTTGATCGCCAGCGGGGCGGGCAGGATGCCCACGTTCTGGCAGCGCTGGATCAGGATTTCGTTTTCGGCCAGGAGTTTTTCGAACTCGTCCAGGAAGGCGGGGAAAGCGGCCACGATGCGGCGCGTTTCGTCCAGCGCCTCGGCGCTCATGTCCACGCGCACGCCCCCGAAACGCACGTAATTGCACATCATGCGCGAGCCGGAAACGTCCTCGAACACGTCCAGGATCTTCTCCCGCTCGCGGAAGGCGTAAAGCACCGGCGTGAAAAAGCAGCCCAGGTCGTTGGTGAGAAAGCCCACCAGCAGGCAGTGGTTTACGAGCCGCGTCAGCTCCGCCATGATGACCCGGATGTACTCGGCCCGCTCGGGAACCTCGATCCCCGCCAGCTTCTCGACCGCCAAGGCATACGCCCAGTTGTTGGTCATGCTGGTCAGATAGTCCAACCGGTCGGTGTAGGGCATCGACCCCAGGTAGGTCATCTTTTCGGCCAGCTTCTCGTGGTTGCGATGCAGGTAACCGACGACCGGCTTGAGCGCGACGATGGTCTCGCCGTCCAGCGTCACGTTCATGCGAAACACGCCGTGGGTACTGGGATGCTGGGGCCCGATATTGACCGAAAGCTGTTCCGTCCTGAGATCGGCAAGGCGTCGCGCGGCCATCAGTTGATCGTATCCTCCGGTCGCACCGCGACCTCCATGTCCTCCAGGCTGTCCTGATCCTCGGGGACGTAGTCCTTGCGCATGGGATGGCCCACGAAGCCGTCCCACATCAGGATGCGGCGCAGGTCGGGATGCCCGGTGAAGCGCACGCCGAAAAGGTCGAAAATCTCGCGTTCCTGGAACTCCGCGCCGCGATAGAGGGGCGTCAGGCTCGGGCACTCGCACCTGGCCTCCTCGCGCGGCACGCAGGTGCGAAGAATCATGGGCCCGAGCCTTTTTTCCACCGAGTAAAAGTGATAGACGATTTCGATCACGCCGCTGTCGGGATAGTCCACGCCGGAAACGCAGGTGCACATGTCCATGCGGTAGTCGGGATCGTCCTTGACGAACTTGACGGCCGCGACGAGATGAGCGGGATCGACGCGCAGCGAGGGCTGCACGCCCGCGACCACTTCGATCTCGGCGCCGGGCACGGCGGCTAAGATGCGCTCTCGGACTCTTTCGGCGGCGTCCATGGTTTCCAGATTTCAGCGTTGTACCGAGGTACCAGTCCGTTGGTCCCGTACTGGGGCACGGGAAACTCGCCGTGCTCGGGGTCTTTGTACCACTCGGCGTCCTCCAGCTTGTCGCCGGTGATCTTCTCCTGCAGCATGATGAGCCCCTGGAGAAGGGCTTCCGGCCGGGGCGGGCAACCCGGGATGTGCACGTCCACGGGAATGAAGCGATCAATGCCCTTCAGGACGTTGTAGCCGTCGCGGAAAGGCCCGCCGGAAATCGCGCACGCGCCCATCGCGATCACGTACTTGGGGTCCGGCATCTGGTTGTACAGCCGCACGACTTGCGGGGCCATTTTCTTGGTGACGGTCCCCGCGACGATCATCAGGTCGGCCTGGCGCGGGCTGGCCCGGAAAAGCTCGGCCCCAAACCGCGCCAGATCGAAGCGGCTGGCCGCGGTGGCGATCATCTCGATGGCGCAACAGGCCAACCCGAACTGCATCGGCCAGATCGAGTTCTTCCGCCCCCAGTTATAGAGCTCCTCGATGGTGGTGACGAATATGCCGGATTTCTGCAGCTCGCTCTTAAGCCCCTCGTCGGCCATGCTAATTCCACTCCAGGAGTTTCTTGGCCCAGGCGTAAACCAGGCCGATGGCGAGGATGGCGACGAAAAGCACGATCTCGACGGCCGCCAATAGGCCCAGCGAGAGGCTCTGCTCCACGAAGCGCTCGCGCAGAACCATGGCGGCGGGGAAGAGAAAGACCGCTTCCAAATCGAAGATCAGGAAGGCGAGCGCGATCACGTAATACTGCACGCGGAACTGGATCCAGCTGTCGCCCCTGGCTTCCAGGCCGCATTCATAGGTCTCGTTCTTGGTCCGCCCGGGCCGGTAGGGGGCCAGCATATAAGCCAGAATGAGCGGACCCAGGGCAAAAAGCAGGCCCACCACGACAAACACCCCGAGGAACGACAGGGTGTAGAACTGTTCCGGATGCAAGGCACACCCCCACACGGCGCGGGGCGGTCCCCGCCCATGTTTGCGTCACGGTCGTCGCGGCCGAGGCCGCAACCGGCGGCCTTTCAGCCACGCCGTCCTTGGGATAGCATAAACTTCCAGTCCCCGCAACTGCTTTACGACAACTTGAGCCGAACTCAAGCGCCACGCCCCCCTCGGCCCACGAGCGGAGCATCGGCCTCAGCCTGCTCCCCGCCGGCAGGCGCAGCGCGCTACGCAACTACCCCGTACCGACGCCGATCGGCTTCACCTCCGCCAGGGAGGCTCCGTCCTTTCATGGGACTCAATCCCATTGCGTGGACTGCGGCTGTTTGCTGCCGCCGCCAGGCGCTTCCCCTCTCCCGCGGCAGCAAGCAGCCGCACTCCACATCACGCGCCCATGTCGCTCCCCGACTTTCACGAAGCAACCGGGCGGATTGTTCTGGAGCCCCACGGTGGTATCCTGGTTCCATGCGGGACACCTCCCCAGGATCCAGGCGATGCAGGACGAAATCCTCCGGCGCATGACGGGCGAGGAACGGCTGGAACTGCGTTCCAGATGAGCATGGCTGCGCGCGAACTGTCCTCTCCGCCTTCGCCGACAGCACCCGGAGTGGACCGAACATGAGCTGCAGCGGGAGTTGCTGCGGTACGCCTTCCTGCCCAAACGTCTGCCGGAGGGGTTACGGTGACTTTTGCCGACGTGATTCGGCGAGTGGTCGAAAAGCTGGAAGCGGCTGGCATTCCCTACATGCTCACCGGCTCGTTTGCCAGCGCATTTCACGGCGCATCACGGTCCACGCAGGACATCGACCTCGTCATCGCCCCGACCCCACAGCAGTTGCGGAGGTTTGCCGAGAACCTCTCCCGCGCGGAATTTCACTTGGACGTGGAGGACGCCATCGAGGCGCAGCAGCACCAATCGCAGTTCAACGCGGTGGATCGTTTGACCGGATGGAAAGTGGATTTCATCATCCGCCGATCGAGACCCTTCAGCCGCACTGAATTTGACCGTCGCCGCAGTGAATATACACACGGACTCCAAGTCTCCATCGCCAGCGTGGAGGATGTTATCCTGTCCAAGCTCGAGTGGGCCAAGCTGGGGCAGTCACAACGGCAACTTGAGGACGTGGCCGGGCTGCTCAGAATCAGGTGGGCGGAACTCGATCGGGATTATCTGGACCGCTGGGTCGGCGAACTCGGCCTTTCGGGCGAATGGGAAGCGGCGTCCCGCATGGCGGGCGTGGTTGCGTGACTCCGTAACGCCATCGTCGCCGTTGTCTTGATGGCGCTGAAGTGGTAAATTTATGGTGGGAATGCGGAACGGAGAGCGCGATATGGCCAAGTCGATTTCAAACGCCGGAGATTTCGCGCGCGTGTTGACACAGGCGAGCCACGCCCATCGTGGATCGGGCGCTGTAATGGGCAAGGCCCCGTTCCGACCGAGGAAGACATTCGAGAACTGCGGCGCGAAATATGGCCGGATCGTTAAGGGTCGTCGCGGATACACGTCTTGCGTTGCGGGCCGTATCTGACTGTGGAAGATCGCCCCCAGCGGGTCCAACTCTTGGGATGAAAGGGGCACAAATGGATCCTGTAAACTTCACCGAATTGAGGACGCAGTTTCGAGGGAGCCGTTTTTCCGAACTTGTTGCCCACCATCTCAAGAGTCAAAGTCAAGACAAACGGATGCTCGCATTGTATGGAATGGTGACCTCGCTTCCAGAGAATGTACGTGCCCACAGTGAAACGTTCTTCGACCGTTGGAACGCCCGGGCGCACGACCAGACCTTGTGGCAAACTGACACGGCCACTATATTTGACGAAGTCATTACGGACGCCAAAGCGTTCTTTGGACGTGCTGGTATGCTACTCGAAGATTCAATGTTGTTTATGTTCTTCAACATGGTCCTAATGACGTATGTTGTGCATGCTTACGGCCAACCCGCCATGCGCGAGTTTATGGGAGTTTCCAATGCACGATTTCCGTGGGCGAGCGCTCTCTTTCTTCTCTATCCCGTAGCAACCGCAGTATATGGCGGTGCTGTCAGGACCACCGACGGCAATCATCGGCTACGGCTTGGCGAATCCTGGTTTTCCCCTCTTGGCAGCAGCTTCGACGGTCGGACTTTTTCATATACTCGGGGCGGAGGCGCTGGCCCACTGCGCTGGCGGCCCTGCTCGCCCTTGCGATTGGCGCGATTCTAGGCAATGTCGCCATTTAGGCGGCAAAGCGTATGGCAGTTCACGCCGCTCCCTGCCATCTCGCCCTTGTCCACAAGCAGGCCTATCTGCTGGGTTATTCAATCATTATCTACCACGGCATTGAAATCCCCAGGCAAGCCATCACCGATTTCTGCCGGCGCAACCACATCCGGCGGCTGTCGCTGTTCGGCTCCATCCTGCGCGACGACTTCACCGACCAAAGCGACATCGACATGCTGGTGGAGTTCGAGCCGGGACACGTGCCCGGCTACATCGGGCTGGCGGGGATGGAGATCGAATTGACCAAACTCCTCGGCCGCAAGGTCGATATGCGCCTGCCGGAAGAGCTGAGTCGATTCTTCTGCGAGCAAGTACTCCACGAGGCCGAGTATGTCGCGCCGTGATGACAGCGTTTTGTTGAACGACATGTTCGTTGCGGCAAAGCAGGCGACGAAGGCGGCCGCTGCAAAAGGCCAAGGCGACTTGTACGAGGATCCCGTTTGGGCTTTGGGTCTGGTCAAGTGTATCGAGATCATCGGGGAAGCCTCCTCCAGGCTTAGCGCTCAATTGCGCGAGAAGCATCCCGAAGTCTCCTGGCCCGCGATCATGAGCATGCGGAATCGCATGGTCCATGCGTATTCTGACATCAAGTACGAAGTCGTCTGGAGCACGATCACGCAGGAACTTCCGCCTTTCGTTCAGGCCATTGAGAAGATTCTGTCCGCCGAAGGCGGTTCCCCGACGGATGCATGAATCCAGGAACCCCGCCCCGCTTAGTTGGTCGTACCGGAGACCTACGTGTTCTCGGGCGCTTGCTTTGCTCCTGATGATGGACATTCTCTCTTCAGCTCACGCCCTCCCCATCCGTCTCCTGGACGGCGAGTCCGCCGAGCCGCGCTACATCGGGAACCCCGCCGTGCCCGAGGCCTACCGCAGCCGCCGCGCCAGCGCCATGGGCGAGGTGCACTACCAGTTTGTCGTTCCGGCCGGCGGGCCTTATGAGCTCATACTCGGATTCTGCGAGCGCAAACCCGCGCCCGATGTTCCCGTTACCTATCCCGTGGACATCGTCATCGAGGGCCGGCCGGCTCGCAGCGTCGATGTGGCGCGAGAGTTGGGGGCGGAGCAGCCCCACGATCTTCCCTTCCCCGCCCGCGATGACAACGGCGACGGCCGCCTAGACGTGGTCGTCCGCCCCGTGACCGGCGCCATCGATCCCATCGCTTGGATCTCGCGCATTCAACTCAAAAAGGGAGACGAGACGCTGGCGGACGTGAACTGCGGCGCGGAGGGGCCGGATGTCGAGATCGCCCTGGTCCAACCGGACCGCGCCCCCTCGCCCTACCACGCCGTGCTGTCCACCGGCAACCAGTGGGTCTACTTCGGCGTCAATGGCGAAGTGCGCGAACACTGGGCGCGCGGCAGACTCTACGCCCCCCGCGTGCCCCGCTATTGCCTCGCCTCCGGTTACCTCAGCCTGCTCGAGGATGATGCCTGGCAGGACAGCCGGACGATGCGCTGGAACTACGGTTGGCTGCCCGACACCAACATCCTGGCGATGGCCGGCAAGCTCGGCGACCGCAACCTGCGCCTGGTCGCATTCTCTCCCTGGCCACCGCCCCCCGAGGGGTGGGACAGACCTCCACGTCTGCCTGCCGGGCGGGAAAGCCCGGTCCACCCGGAGGATTTGCTGGTCCTGCAATATCACATCGAGAATGCGACGGGCACGCCCTTTCGCTACCGTTGGATTTCCCAGTATCAGGATTGGGATGCGCCCATCGTCTCAACCTGGGATCACGGCGTCGTGCTGCGCAATCGTACCCTGCAGTACGTCGCGAAGGGCGCATAGATTACCGTGAAAGACCGAAGGGCGTCGCCCGAGTCGCAGCACGTCGACCTTCTGGGGGAGTGGGCGGGCGAGACCGTCTCCATCTTCATTGCGGTCGGACGCGATCCGGCGCTCCTGCGGCAACGCATGGATGAAGCCGCCCGGAGGGACGCCGCCGGCCACTTGCGCGAGGCGGAAAGCGCCGATCGCGCGTGGCTGGCGCGGACCGCGCGCGTGCGCACTCCCGAACCGTCCCTGAATCGTCTCTACACTCGCGCCTTGCTGAACGTGCGCGGCAACAGCTTCGACACTGGCGTGCTCATCGCCGGCAGCGACGGCTGGTACAAGCACGCCTGGATTCGCGACGGCGGCTACACGACGATGGGCCTGGACCTGGCCGGCCTGCACGACGAGGCCGAGCGCTTCTATCGCTACTGGCTGGCCGACGCCGGCTTCTCCTACGGCGGCGAAAACGAATGCCAGCAGCCCGCCATCGGCATCCTCGGGTTTCTCCACCACTATCATCTCACCGGCGACAGGCAGTTGCTCACCGACGCCTGGCCTTACGTCGAACGATACGCCGACTACTATCGCGGGCGGATCGAGCGGGAGGGCATGGTCCACACGGCGGAGGAGTGGATCAACCAGATCCCCGCCCAGACCGCCTGGCCCAACGCCGAGATTTACGCCGGCCTGGTCGCGGCGGCGGAGATTTCCATGCTGCTCGGCAAGCGGCGCGAGGACGATTGGCTCTCGGCCGCGGTAGAGTTGCGCCGTGCGATCCGGGAGACCGCCTACGATCCGATGCTGGGCCGCTTTCGCCCCCTCTCGGGCAAGTGGACCGACGACCGCGTCGATTCGGGGATGCTCAACCTGGCGCGGCTGGGCGTGTTCCGCCCGCACGTGTCCGCGTGCACACCCGGCGATCCCGCCATGACGGGGACGGTCGCTCAGATCAAGCGCGAGCTGCAGCAGGCGGATTACGCCATTTCCCGCTTCACCGGCAATCGCAGGGGTTACGGCTATCCCACCGGCCAATGGGCCGTCTGGCCCATCAGCACGGCCTGGATGGCGCAATACCATCTGCTTCTGGGAGAGCCGTCGGCGGCCTTGCTCTATCTCTCCGCCGTCGCGCGCAAGCAAGGCTATCCGTATGACGCTGCGCTCTGGTATCTGCCCGAGCAGATGGCCATCACCGGCCAGCCGGTCTCGACGCGCAACCTGGCGTGGTCCAACGGCGAGTTCATTGCCAGCCTGCTCCTCCTCTTGACCGGCTACGTCCCCGACCATGCGGCGGGCCGCGCGCGGCTGGCGCCCGGCCTGCCGCTGGGATGGCCCGAGGCATCCGTGGACAACCTCGAGCTCATGGGCGCGCGCATCTCGCTGCGGGTGCAACGACAAGGGCAGGAGCGGACATTGAGTCTCACCCACGGCGCAGGACCGGCGGTGCGACTCCAGTTACGGCTGCCCGCCGATGCCCTGCCCGACCCCGAGGCTATCCACGTCAACGGGGAGCCGGTCGCTTGGAAGTCCGACGTCGGCTGGATCGACCTGGCGGGCGAGTGGACGCTCTCGTCCGCCAGCCCGGAATTGACGGCCCGCTGGCGCGAGCCGCTGGCGCCGCCCTGTGGCATCGCCTGGGACACCCTCGCCTCGGCGTCCGTGGCGGGCCTCGAAGACATACCCGAGGCCGCCCGCCTATCGGCTACCCTCACCCACCTGCTCGGCCTACCAGACGACCCCCAGCGTCCCTCCATCGTCTTCCAGCCGGCCTCCCTGCCTCCTACCCAATATCGGTTTCCGCTGGTAACCGAACCGGCATCCGCTTCCGGGGTGGTCGTCGAATACGGAGGCCCTCTGGGGGCCAAAAGAGCCGCCAGGAGGCTCGTTCTGGAGGCGGAGCGATATGGACATCGCCATCGCCTGCCGGCCCAGCGAGAGGCCAATTCCGACCTCCAACGGCACCTGGGGCGCCGCCCCTGAAGGGCCCCCCCTGCCGCTTGCAATTCGCACCGGCGAAAAGAGAAAAACCGACTGCTCGAGGCCTTCCCCGAGTAGTCCGCCGCGGCGGACGCGTCGAGGGGCAGCCGGTACTCCAGCGTATCGAGAGCACGGCTGAATCACTGCGACCTTTCTTGAAAGGGACGCGGTTCCGCCCGGGCGGACTCCCCCATCATCGCCCCAGGCCCCCTCCCGGCCCGAAGTAGACGATGTCTCCGCTGGAGACCAGCCCGTTGGTCGCGTCGTACAGCGCGGGCGTCGCGTCGTCGTGATCCCGGTCAGGCCCGTGGCTGAGGAACAGATACCGAATCTCAGGACTGCGCTGGCCCAGCTGCCCGCAGAAGTCCAGGAATTCAGCCACGCCAGCCGCACCTCGCTTCGCCTCCGCGTAGTCCCGGGTGGAGTAATGGTATTGGGCGCTCTCGCCGTCACCTTCCGCCGGGAACGGCTCGGGCAGGCGCTGGGCAAGATACCGCACCGGCGTGGTCAGGTGGATCGACAGGCGCGTCTCCAGGATCTCCGGACCGCCTGAGGGATAGGGTGCGATGGGATCCCCGAATTCGTCTCCCACCCGGGGATAGGCCAGACAGTCCACGCAGTAGGTTTCCACCGCCGTGGCCAGCGTGCGCATGTCCGCCTGCGCCCGGGCGATCCGGGCGCGCAGCTGGGCGTGCAGGAAATTGGGCACGGCGATGGCCGCCAGAATGGAAATGATGGCTACTACGATGAGCAGTTCAATCAGCGTAAATGCGCGTTGCGTGCGTTGCATGAGCGTTCCTCCGTTCGTATCCGGCTGCCTGTGAATGGGCCTCCGATCCGGTCGTTGTCCGGTTCGGTCGGCCTTGTCGCGCAAAAAGTCGATGAGGGACTCAGGCGGTCGGAGAGGCGGGAGGAGCCCGTCGCGGGGCCGACGGGGCGAAAGCGACGTTGGGCATGTCCGGCGCATCCGGCACGGGGAGCCGAGCGGCCATTTCAAACTGAAGGACCTCGCAGGCGGACGATCCGCCGAGCTTTACGCTGGGCGACGCCAGCCCGCACAGAGCGCAGGAATGTTCGTGCGCGCCAGGCACGGGGTGGACCACGCCGTGGCCCAAGACCCCCGTGGCGGCGGCCAAAGCAATAAAAAGAGCTATTCTGTAAAAACTACTGCCCTTCGCCACAATCTTCCCCTTGGAGTCAGCTCCATTATAGCAGGCTTTTTGCGCCTGTCCACCTGCCAGCTTGCTTGGGCGCAGCCGTAACGAGCTACGGTTGCAGCCCGCGCGGAACTACTTGAGGCGGTCGTCGCGGTTCCGCTGGAATTGAGCTGTCATTTCGACCGAAACCGCCCGTCATTGCGACCGAAACCGCCCGTCATTGCGACCGAAACCGCCTGTCATTTCGACCGAAGGGAGAAATCTCTCCCCCGCCGTTACCGCGGGTCGAGTGCGAGGCCGAAGATTTCTCCCTTCGGTCGAAATGACAGCCAAGCCGCCAAGTGTAAAAAAATGCATCTGCATCCGCTTACCGCGCACGCGTGCCGCCGGCATGGCCGCCGGCGTCGCCTTCTCGGCGCCGTGGATTATCTCGCGCCGGCGCTATTGGGTCTTGAACCTGCCCGCGGACAGGTCTATAGTATTCACGTGGTGTGACCTACATGGCCAGCTTCTTCGGGAAGGGACGTTGCCGTATGCGCGGATTGCGAAGCGGATACAGCCTGATCGAAGCCCTCATCGTGGTCACCGTGCTGGCGATCCTGATGCTGATCGCCATCCCCAATTACCAGAACGCCCAGATTCGCACCAAGGTGTCGCGCTCGCGCGTGGACCTGCGCACGCTCTGCCAAGCGGTGCAGTCCTACGACGTGGACAACCAGTCGCTGCCGCCCGCAAAAGAACTGGGCATTCGCTTCATCGATCCGCGCTTCCTGACTTCTCCGGTAACCTACCTGCCGACCGTGCCCGAGGACATCTTCTTCTCGCGCCAGACGCTTCTGACGCGTCAGGGCGCGATCGCCCTGACCTATCCGGTCGCCGCGCAGTACGGCTACTACGCGCTCTCGCCGGTGCACGCGCGCATCCTGGGCCAGGACCTCAGCTTCATTCTGGCGGGCCGTGGACCGGACATGAAGATCGAGTTCGGCTACCTCCTGGTCGAATATGATCCCAGCAACGGCATCCGCAGCCGCGGCGATCTGATCATCGGCGGCCCGGGCAACAAGACCGGCATCTTTGACTCCATCCAGTAGCCGCCGGCCGTTGCGCGACCTCCCGCACGTGTTGCGTACTTTTCGGCTTGTTACGTTGTGCCTTACCTGGACGCTGGCCGGCAGTGGCGTCTGGCCTGACGTGTATCTCCTGTCCGCGCCCGGACAATTGCCGGCCGGCAGCGGACCGCAAGCGGACGCGGACTTGGGCGACTGGGTCCTCTCCAATCGCACCGTCACGGCCGTCGTCCTGGGCGCCTCGACCGACCGCCGCATCCCGGCCGGATTTCCCATGCAACGCGGCGACCTGATCGACTTTCACATCACCCACTTCGACCACGACCAACTGATCGCCTATCGCTTCGGCTGGGAAGGACCAGCGGGAGCCTACGCGACGCTGCTCATGTCGGCGACGGCCCCACCGGTTGCGGCGGGCCGGCCGCCGTGGCTGCTCCTCTCGGGCCGCCTCTACGATCCGCGCACCGGGGAACTCCTGCCCGTGGACATCGAGCATGAGCTCTCGCTGGAGGCCGACGGCTACGCGCTGGATGCGACCACCTGGTTGATCAACCGCGGCGCCGAGCCGTTCGAGTTCACGCCCTGCGATGGTCTCTATTCCGAGGGCCTGACCTGCCTGGCTACGGGCGAGCAGCCGCTGGCCATGTTCGAGGCGCGGCGGCCCCGCTATGCCTTGGGCGTCTACTCGACCAGCGGCACGGTCCACATCGAGCCGGCCACCCCCGCGATGCCCTGGGCGCGCCTGCGCTTCGAGGGCCGCTCGGAACCCTGGCCGGTCCCGCCCACGCATGGTTTCGTCTGGTCGCGCCGCCTCGTGGTCAAGAGTTCCAGCGCGCTGCTCCTGCAAACCTGGGCGCGCGAGCACGCCGACTTCCTCTCCGGCCTCTGGTTCACGCTTATCGACGCCGACCGCAAGCATCTGAGGGACGTCCCCGTGCGGCTGCTCGGAGCCGGCTGGGAGGTCTCTGATCGGAGCAGCCCGCTGGGCTATTTCAGCCTGCAACTTCCCTCGGGCAGCTATCGGCTTTACGCCGAGCGGCCCGGCTGTTCGTCCGTCTCCGCCGAGGCCGAGCTCTTCGAGGGGCGCGTTTGGCGCGAAAATCTCACTCTACCCGAGCCGGCCGTCATCGAGTTCACCGTGGTCTCGGGACGGCGGGCGCTGCCCGCGCGCGCGCGCGTGTTCGGCCTCGACGGCACGCCCGATCCGCCGCTCTCGCTCCAGGAAGAGCTCTCCGTGCACGGGCAGGCGGTGGATTCGCCCGACGGACGCTTCCGCCTCTTCCTGCCGCCCGGCCGCTATCGCGCCCTCTTTTCCGCCGGGCCGGAATACGAGCTGGCGGAAAGGCGCTTCGAGTTGAAAGAAGGCCAGAAAAGGGCGGAGCGCGTCAAGCTGTTGCGGGTCGTGGATACTGAGGGTTGGATTGCGGCCTGCCTGTACGCGCAGACGCGGCGCTCGGGAACAAGCCTCGTCTCCGCGCCGGATCGACTCTTGGGGCTGGCGGCGGACGGCGTGGAGTTCGTGGTCCTGGCGGAACGCGAGCGACTGCCGGAAGGCGCATCGGCCCTGGCCCGCGCCGGGCTGGAGAAAGTCATTTCTCTCTGCCCCGGAATCGAGCTGTCGCATCCGCTCGGCTTTAGGCTGGTCGCCTTTCCGCTTGACGCGGAAGCCATCGCGGCGGCGACCGGCGGCGCGCCGGCGTGGAGCCACGATCCCTACGCGACGCTGGCGTCGCTGCCTGCCGCCTCGCCCGCGCTGACGTTGCGAGTCGTCGATTCTTTGCCCGAGTTGACGCGCGAGGCCCGCCTGGTCTCGCTCTTGTCGCGCCATCCGCGCGAAGGGGTGCTTTTGTCGCAGCTCCTGCCTGCCGACGGCGCGTCGCTTTCCGCCAGTCAGCTCTTGCCGCTGGTGACGTCGCTCTTGGGCGCGGGCGGGGCCGTGGGCCCGCGCCACGCGGATTCAGGCAGCCCCCGCGTCTATCTTCCCCTGCCCCCTGACGATCCCGCCGACATCCGTCCCCCCGCCGTCGTCGCAGCCCTTTCCGCGGGCGAAGTCGTGCTCAGCAACGGCCCCTTCATCGCCGTTAAGGCGAAGCGGGGCAAACCGCGGCGCGGCCAGGCCGCCGCGCCGGTGCGCGTCGAGGTCGAAGTCCGCGCACCGGAGTGGATTCGCATCGATGAAGTCGCGGTCGTGGTCGCCGACGCGACCGGCACGACGTGGAGCTTCTCCCGCAGCCGGGACAAGCAGCTGTTCCCAGGCAAGTCCGGCGCGGTTTTCAAAGGGCTGGAAATCGACGCCGCGCCCGGCGCCTGGCTGCTCGTGTGGGTCTCCGGTCCGCCCGGCGGCATGACCAAGGGGACCTTCGACTGGGACCGCCGCCGCCCCGCCGCCTTGCGCGCCTCCTGCCTGCCGTAAGGTCAATATGGACTGCGGCCGCTTGCCGCCGCATGGCGCCCGCGCAGCACGCTGCGCAACTACGGCTCGTGTAACCGGCTGCGCCGCGCTACTCTCAATCATGGGTCTTGATGGAGTTACGAGAGAATGTAGAACCGAGTCCTCGAGTAGCGGCCCGACCAGCTGCGTCCAATGATGCGAGCTGTTACATCGGGCCGCGCCGTTTCCCGAGTAGCCCCAGCGGCGTATCGAGGGATATCGAGGGGACGGCCTCCACGCATAAAGGCCGCCTTCGAAGCCTCCCGAGTTCCTGTCCTCTGTGCGTCAAGCGGCCGGCACGCAAACGAAGCGCGTGGGCAGGATGCCCACACGCGAGCCGGCAGGATGCCGGCGCTACGCCCGCTCCTCCCGGCCGGGAAGGGTCAGTCCTTCTCGCTCCAGTCCGGCTTGATGCGAATGAACTTGGTCTCGTTGCCGTCGCGCAGCACCAGCAGCAGCACTTCTTCTTTCTTGTCCTTGGCCAGCGCGTTGTAGACCTCTTTGTAGTGCGCGATGGACTCGACCGGCTTGCCGTCCAACTGCTGGACCACGTCCATCGGCTCCATCTCGGCCAGTTCGGCGGCGCCGCCGCTCTCCACGATCTGTACCACCACGCCCTTTTGCTCGTCGGACAGGTTCATGTCGAGCACGTCGGTCAGGACCAGTTCCCGCACCGTCAAACCCAAGGGGCCGCTCTTGAACTTCTCGGCGTCCTGCGCTTTCTTGGGCGCGTCGCCCAAAACGACCGTCGTCTGCAACGTGGCCTTGTCGCGGTAGACGGTGAAGGTCACCTTCTCACCCGGACTCTTGCGGCGCATGGCGCGTTGGAAGACCACCAGATCCTCCGGCTTCTTGACCTCCAGCGGCTGGCCGTCCAGCTGGATGAGCACGTCCTCGGCGGCGATGCCGGCGCGTGCGGCGGGCGAGTCCTTCATCACGCGCGTGATGTAGATGCCCGCGCGTCCGGGGACCTCCAGATAGTCGGCGGTGTCCTTGTCCAGCGCCTGCAAGGTCACGCCCAGCCAGCCCTGCCGCGTCTCCTCGTCCCGCGGCGGAGCAAGGAGGAGCGGTGCATAGGCGTGCGCCGGAATCACGAATCCCCCCAACATGCTGGACAGCCCCGAGGAACGCGAGCCCGAAAGGGCCGACATGAGGCTGCTCTCGTCCAGGTCCAGGTCCGACTCCATTCCCACCACACCCACCACGTCCCCCTCCAGCGTGGCGACCGGCGCGCCCAGATCCTCGATCAGCGACACCGTCGTGCCGTAGAGATGCGTCGGCTTGGCGATCTCCGCGTTGATGCGCGCCGTCTGGAACTTGCGGTTGGGCGTGTAGCGCTTGGGCAACAGCCCCACCACCACCACTTCGTCGCCCAGCGTCAGCGACTTCTTCTTCGAGAAGGCGACCGGGATCAGCTGCCGCGCGTCGGTCGCGTAGCGCACCCGCACGAAGGCCATGTTGCTGTCCTCGTCCATGCCCACGTAGTCGGCGAAGAGCTCGGTGTCGTCGGAGAGGACGATCTTGTAGTCCTTGGGCTTCTCGCGTTCCCAGCCGCCGCGTCGGCCGAAGTCGGGCGGCGAGACGATGCTGCCCGAGAACATCACCAGCCCATCCTTGCCCACTACCAGCCCGCAGGCGCTCCCCTCCATCTTGTGCGTCTGCGAACCGTAGGAGAACTCCTGCACGTACTTGAGCTCCACCACGCTCTCCCGCAGCGCATGGTAGACCTTTTCCAGGCGCGCGGCCGTCTTGTCCCGCCCGAAGCCGGCCCACGCCCCGCACACGCACAATACCAGCACCATCCATCGCATCGGCAATGTATTCACGGTTGCGTCTCCTCCCCTTGGTCCTTGTCGGCGGCTTCATAATTGGGCGTGACCGGCACGAGGCGCGTCTGGTTCCTGCGGTCGATCTTCATCACCAGCTTGGCCTCGCGCGCGTCGGAAAACTGCTTGTGCAGGGTCTTGAAGCCGGCCAGGTCCTCGACCTTCTGCCGGTTGATCTCGACGATCACGTCGCCGGGCAGAGGTCGCCGGCGCCTGACTTCGCGGCCGGTCGCGGCCCCGCTCACGAGCACCCCTGCCTGCGAGGGCGGTTTCATCATCCAGCATCATCTGGCGGCTGATGCCCTTGACGGCGAAGCCCCAGCCGGAAGCGGCGAACTCGTCGCCCTCGGCGCGTCCCAGCGGCTTGGTCGTCAGCTTGACCTCCCGCGCCTGGCCGCCGCGCAGGAGCTTGACCACCACTTCCTTGCCTACCGACGTATCGGCGATGGCGGCGGCGATGGCGGGGACTTCTTCCTGAAAGCGCGCCGTGGTGGGCCGGCCGTCGAACTCGGTCATGATGTCCCCCGTCTCGATGCCGGCCTCGATGGCGGGGCTGCCCGGATCGATGCCCGACACCAGCACCCCGACGCGCTCATCCACGCCGAAGTGCGACCCCAGCTCCTGCAAGGGCTGCAGCGACAGCCCCGTCCAGCTGCGCGTCACCCGGCCCTCGCGCAGGATCTCGTCCACGATGCGCTTGACCAGGTTGATGGGGATGGCGAAACCCAGGTTGTCGGCGAACATGTAGGCGCGCGCGTTGATGCCCACCACTTCGCCGGAGAGGTTGACCAGCGGCCCGCCGCTGTTGCCCGGATTGATGGCCGCGTCGGTCTGAATCCAGGTGTTAAAGAACCCGGTGCGCTCGCCGGTCGGCAGCGTGTCGCCCGCGTCCAGGTAGCGATCCAGGCAACTGATGACCCCGCAACTGACCGTGCGCGAGAGCGCCAGGGGACTGCCCAGCGCCAAGACGTACTGGCCCACCTCCAGCCGGTCCGAGTCGCCCAGCCGCGCCGGCACGAGCTTCATCTTGGCGTCCTCCACCTTCAGCCGGATCACCGCGATGTCGGTGTAGGGATCGCCGCCCACCAGTTCGCCCGAGATGCGCTCCTTGTTGGCCAGCGTGCAGATCAGTTTCTGCGCCTTGCCGGCCACGTGGTAGTTGGTGACCACGTGCCCCCGGTCGTCGAACAGCACCCCGCTGCCGACGCTGGATTCCCGCCGCCGCTCGCCCGAGACGTACACCTCGGAGATGGGCTGAAGATGCACGAGCGCGGGCAGGACTGCGTCGCGCGCGCGGAAGATGGCCTCCTGCAGCTCCTCGGGCGCCGCCGCCCCCATCCCCGCCGATAAGACCAAGAGTACGCAGACAGACCCATATCGCATCACAGTACGCCACGCTCCTCTGTTTGTAGGATGCACGCCCAAGGGTATCAATGCCCGATTGCGCTGTCAACGCGGGAAAAAACCGGCCATGCGGGACAATCGCCGAGTTTCCAAGTAATTCCCACAAACAACGCGAAGACCTCCGCGGAAAATCGGCGCCTGTCCCTTTCCGCTCCCAGCACTCCTGGATACGTCCAATGCCCAGGAAAAAGGCCCCGGAGAGTCGCCTCCCCGGGGCCTTGCCTGATCCCATCGGTCAAGCGATTACCACACGTTCCACGGCGGATCGCCCCACTGACCCTTGGCCCGATTGTACTTGATCGGCGCGGTCCCGGGGATTCTGGGTCCCGGAGGCCCGACGATGCAGATGTCCCCGTCGCTCAGAAGCCCGTTGCTGGGATCATACTCCGGCTGGATTTCGCCGAACGTGTGATACCGGTCCGGTCCGGGTTGCGACACCCGCCACTCGCCGCCGCTGGTGCGATGCAGGTCGGTGATGTGCTGCGGCGCGCCATTGTGGTAAATCGAGTAGTAGTCATACTTGTCAAATGAAGATGGCGTCCCGAGTTGTCCGTCGCGGTTCGCCGCCCGCTCGGTCGGGAACACGCGAAGCGCGAGGGTCTTCATGTACGGAATCGGATACGTCAAGCACCACAACCGGATGTCCACGCCCGTGCCCGAGGTTCCCGTGAACCACGGCATCCCGCTGGTCATGGGATAGGTGATGTTGTCGGTGCGATACGACTCGATAGCCAGTTGCAGTTGGTGGAAGTCGGCCTGGCAGCGGGCGACCTTCGCGCGCAACTGCGCATGCAAGAAGTTGGGGACCGCAATCGCCGCCAGGATGGCGATGATCGCGACCACGATCAACAGCTCGATCAAGGTGAAGCCCCGCTTGTGTTGTCGGACCCTGCGACACATGTTTCAACCCTCTCTTTGACGAATTGCTCAGCGGTACAGTTCCCAGGCCGCCGGCGACACGCCCGCCGACACCGTGCCGGTCGGAAAGGCGCCCATGTCGCCGCCGCCGGGAAGCAGCGAGGCGCCCGCGCGCACCGCCGCCGCGTTGATCGCCGGGCTGTTGGACCGCAGGTGGAAGTCCAGCCCAAAGAGGCTCTGGAACTGCGGATTCTGGCCCGTGATGTCGCCCGCGAACGGCGTCGTCCCGCCCGGGAACCCGAGATAGTCTACGCCCCCGGAAGGCACGTTGTAAAGCAGGTTGTAACCCACCAGCCCCAGCGACGATGCGGAGTACACCAGCCCTGCGCTGGCATGGAACGCCACGATGTTGTTGTAGCAGTCGATGCCGCTGTTGCCCAAGAGAATCCCGCCCAGCACGTTGGAGACGACCGTGTTGTTGAACACGTCCACGTTGGTGGCGATGTCGTCGGTCAGCTCGGTCGCGCAGCGGATGCCGTAGCCGTTGCAGCCGGCGGTGACGTTGTAAGCGACGATCGAGCCCGACACGTCGGGCGCCGCGCCCACGTTGGCCAGCCAGATGCCCGCCCGCGCGGTGATCAGCGCCTGGATCACCTCGTTGCCCCGGATAGTCGCCGGACCCGAGGTGCGGATGCCCGCCCCGCAACCGCTGATGTCGTTGAAACGCACCACCGGATTGACCGAGTACAGCGACTCAATCGACACGCCGTACTGCGCCGCGTCCAGGATCACGTTGTTCTCCACCGTCGTGTTGCGATTGTAGGCGATCTCGGTGCCCGCGACGTTGTGCCGCAGCACCACCCCGCCATACGTGTTGGTGATCACCGTGTTGCCCGAGATCACCGTGTTCTGCAGGCCGGAGCTGGGGCTGCCCGTGTTGGTATACGGGCTTCCGCCTACCAGAATGCAGGCCTCACGAATGCGGTCGAACACGTTCTCAGTGATGGTCGGCCCCGGCCCGTTGGCCGCGATCCAGATGCCCCAGCCGCCGTAGGTCGGACCACGGTCGTTCATGAAGCGATTGTTGCTGATGACCGTGGACCGGCCCTGGGTGGGCGCGAACTCCACGTCGTCCAGAAGAATATTGTCATTGGTCAGCAACGCCGTGCCCACGCCGATGTTCTCGAACACGTTGCCGACCAGGCGCAGGCCGTCCACGATGGTGCCCCGGCGCACGCCCTCCGTCACGCCGCCCGCCAGCCAGAAGGCCGCGTTGCGCGAGTTCTTGAACAGGTTGTTTTCCCACACCCAGTTGATGAGCAGGTTGGGATTGGCGATGTAAACCTGGGTCACGCGGGTGGTGTCCAGGAACCCGTTGCGCCGCACCGTCCAGTTGGCATAGGTGAAGTTCAGCGTGTCCAGCGGCGCGTCCGCCCAGATGTGCTCGCGGGTCGAAAGCGCAAACGTGCAGCCCTCGATCAGCACGTTGGACAACCCGTCCCGCAAAGAGATGTTTCCGCCCGCGTTGGACGCCGAGGAGGTTGGCGGAATCAGAGCGAACTGCGAGTTGAGGATGCTCCAGTTCTGCGAGGGGCCGAACCCCGAGCGCGTGGCCAGCGTGAACTGCCCCGCGTTGGTCGCCGCGGTTCCCCCCGGCTCCAGAATCAGGTTGCAGCTCTCGACCACCAACCCGTACACCGCCTCGATGGCCAGGCAGCCGCCCGGCAGCGAGTCCGCGTTGGCATTGGAAGCCTTCAGGAGATCGCAGCCGCGCAAGGTGAAGTTCTGCACGCCCAGCCGCAGCGTGATGATGTCCTCAAACACCAACTGGGCGTCGATCACCAGGTTCTCAAGCACCCAGTTGTCCGCCAGCCCGTCGAACTCCAGCGACATGCGCTGAATCACGGGACGAACGGGCGTCGAGCCGCGCACCGTGACGCCGGCGGCGAAGAACGTGTAGGCCGCCGTCTGCGCCTCGTCATACGTGCCCGCCGCGATGTTGACCACGTCCCCCGGACCCAGTCCCGCCAGCCGGATGCGCCCGAAGGTCTTCCAGGCGCCCGCCGGCGTGTCCGCCGTGCCCGGATTGGCGTCGTTGCCGTCGGTCCGAACGTAATAGGTCGCCGCGTCCGCCGCGACCAGGCTGATAACCAAGAGGGCCAGCACCCACAGGCGCATGAGGCCTCCTTTGTGTTTCATTGTTCCACCTCCCATCGTGGTTGTCTCCTTCATCGGCGTCATCCCCGCTCCACTCTCTCTCAGTAAAGCCGCCATGATGCCACCTCCGAAGTTCCGGTCTCAATGCAGCCCAGGTCGGTCGTCCCGTCCGGCACGAGACCGTTGGTCGTGCCCCGATCCAGGCATGGACTGGTACCCGCGGTCAGATAGTAGAAGTTCGGACTGACGGGATCCCGCGACACCAGGCTCGGGTCGTACCAGATGTCCTTGGTGAAGTCGACGTAAATGCCGTCAAAGCGCGTGTCGGTCTGCCGGCCCGCGCAGTTCCAGCCCGCCCGCAGTCCGCCGAGACCCGACGGCAACACCCGGAAGTCCGTGCCCGGCGTGTTGAAGTAGAAGATGTTGTTCCAGATGCGGTTGCCGAACCCGCGGAACTCCGTCCCCTGCGCCCAGTCCGTCACCGTATTGTTCACGTAAGCGTTCGAGTTGGGACCTGGATCGCCGGGAAGCCGGGATTCAGCGCCTGAGATGCCCATGAGGGCTGGCGGGAACGCTGCCCCGCACCGCGTTGCGTGCGAGATCATGTTGCCGGTGGTATTGACTCATGGCCAATACACCTGACAGGCCCGAACGCACCTGGATGCCCTCGCCGCAGCGCAGGATGCGGTTGCCCGAAACGTGCAGTCCTGGCCCTCCAGCCGCACCCCCGCCCCCGCGCATCGCTCACCGTGTTGTTGGTGCACTGGACGTTGGCGGGAACCGGGCGAACCTGCGAATCGTCCAGGATGTTGATGCCCACTCCGCCCACGCCCGCGACCGTGCAGGCGCTGACCGTGTGCGATGATCCGTGCAGCCGGATGCCGTCGCCGCCGAAGCCGCTGACCGACGTGTTGCTGATGTTGATGTTGGTGGCGAACTTGGCGCCCGCCCTGAGGCGCCCGAGTTGTCCACGAAGATGCCGTGGCTCGAACCCGCCGCCCCCGCCAGCGTCACGCCCGAGATCGCGCTGTCACGTACCCCGGCCGCCAACCGGATGCCGACGTTGGCCAGGTTGGTCATGGCGCCGCCCAGGATGCTCCAGTTGTTGGGCTCGGTGTTGGCCGAGGTGCCGAAGAAGACGCCTCGCTGCACTCCGCCGCCGTCCACCGTCAGGTTTTGCACCGACAGCCGGTTGCCGTGCCACAGCGCGTACACACGATGCCCGCGCAGCCCGCCGCTCACGGTGCAGTCCTTGATGATCACGTTGCTGCCCTGCGAATAGTGCAGCGAAACCGCCCGATCCTTCTGGTTCACGAACGAGCAGTTGTCAAGGAGCACGCTGGTCACCGTCGGCTGGATGCTGGCCCCGTCGCTGATGCGGAAGCGCTGCGCGATAAAGCCCGCGTTGCCGCCGTCAAACAGGCAGTTGTGGAAGCCCGCGCTGGTCAGCGCCGTGCCCGGATCCTCCAAGAGGAACCCGCCCATGCGGAAGTCCGTCACGTCGTCGATCGGGCCTGCGTACTTGAACACGCAGTTGTTGAAGGTCGCGCTGGTAATCGTCGAGCCGACCTCCACCTTGATCCCCAGAGACCCGCTGCCCAGGCTGGAACCCCGCCCCTCAAACAGGCAGTTGCTCGCGTTCAGCCCCGTCCAGGTGGTCTGCTGGTTCAGGTCCATGCCGTGCAGCGCCAGGCTCTGCCAGATGCAGTTAGTCATGGTGATGTTCTCGAAGATGCAGGGGCCGAACGTGGTCAGGTTCTGCCAGAAGCGCCCCGCGTAACCGAGATTGGAGACGAACTTGCAGTCCGGGAAGGGGGTGGTGCGCAAATCGTTGCCCACCCCCGTCAGCACCGCCTCGTAATCCGTGTTGGAGATCACGCGCCGGATGATGAGGTTTTCCTTCACCCCCACGTCGTAGAAGCCCAGCGCGCGATGCCCCGTGCACAGGATGTCCTCGATCACGCCGCCGATCCAGCGCGCCGTGCCGATGCGCGCGCAGATGGCCGCGCCCCACGTCGTATCAATTGCAATGTCCGGGTCCAGCTGCCCGATGTGGAACCGGCAGCGCCGCATGGTCACGTTTACGAACGCCCCGTTGTCCCGCCGCGCTACCACGCCGTGCGCCGACGCCGTCATGGTGCAGTCTTCGATCACGATACCCGTCATGGGCGTGTCGGCCACCACGAAGGCGTCGCGCGTGCTGTTGATATACGAGTTCTGGAGCGTGAAATTCTGGAACGACGAGGTCGCCCCCCAGAACGCCAGAGCGTCGTTGCCGTCCAGCCAATTGACGTTGAGCCGACGCATCGTGCATCCGTTCACCTGCACGCCGCCCGCCATGCTGATGGCGTTACCGCCCGGACCCACCTCTCCGTCCAGGCGCGTGAAGGTGCAGTCTTCGATGAGGATGTTGGCGAACGTCGAGCCGCTTTCGAAGACGATCGGCTCCGAACTCGTCCCCGTGTGGGTGAAATTGCGGATCGTCGCGTTCCTGAAATGCGAAGTCGCGTACCACGCGATCGTGTCCGAGCCGTTGGTGGCCGTGAGGCCGTCGATCAGGATGTTGGACGCCGTCGAGTTGCTGTTCCAGTCAAGGAAGTTGCCGTTCCCCGGGCGCGTGACCACGATGTTGCGCAACGTGATGCCGTCCACGACGGGGTAGTTCCACAACTGGATCGCCGTCCCCGAGGGGCCTGTGTTGATCACCGCGTTCTGGATCAGGATGTTGCCCACGTAGCAGACCGCCGCCAACCCGTCCTCGTTGCTGTTGCCGTCGTGGTTGGTGATCGAGATCGCGCGCGTGCCGCCGCCCAGGTTCTGCGCGTAGTTGAAACCATCGATGGTCACGTTGGTGCAGGTGGCCGACGAAATCTTGATGCCGTCCGCTCCGTCCGAGCCCACGCTGTACATGATCAGGTTCCTGAACTGCACGTTGTCCGCCTGGCAGCGATACAGCTCCATCAGCCCGCGCTGGCTGTCCTTCCGGTAGCCGCCGTTGGAGACTCCGCCCTGGATCAGGATCCCCACCGACGTGCCCGAGGCGATGGCGCTGCCGTTCGACTCCAGGCTGAACGCCTCGGTCATGATGTTGGCGAAGTTGGTGTTGAGAATCTGCACGTTGAAGCACTGCCGCAGGATTTTCACCCCGCCCGTGCAGGACGTGGCGCCCTCGATCGTGCAGCCCGTCACCGTCAGGTCCTGCGCTCCGCCGGTCGCGCTGGGCATGAGGATCGCGTAGTCCCACAACTGCAGCGCCGTACCGTTGAAGTTGCAGTTCTGGATTGTGCAACGGTTCGCCGCCATCACCTGCACCGGGGCCACGTCGATGTCCTCGACCGCCTCCGACGTCTCGGTGTTGAAGTGCTCGCCGACCTCTTTGACGCCCGTGAAGTTGCAGCTACTGATGGTGCAGTCCGCCGCCGTGCTCCGCACCACGACGCACGCCTCATGCAAGTCCTGCGCGTCAAACGAGATGTTCTGAATGGTCACGAAGGCGCCCTGCACATTGAGCACCGACTGGCGAAGCGTGACCGTGCCGCCTTCGCCCTGGATGGTGACGAGATTGCCGGCGCTGCCGGACACCGTCACGTTGAATATGCCGTTTTGTGTGTAGGTCCCGGCCGCGATGTGCAGCGTGGTCGGGGCCGTTTGCCCGTTCAGGACTCCGAGGGCCGCGCCCAGCGTCAGCTTGGGCGTGCCCGCCGTCAGTCCGTCGTTGGCGTCGGCGCCCGCCGTGCTCAGGTACACATCGGCCGATGCGAACCCGCCCACGAGCAATCCCGCCAACAACGTTGCGAAAATGAGATGTTTGGTGATCATTAGACCTCCCTCCGCATGGGATTGATGGTTCGGCCCCGAGGGGCCGGTATGGCCCGATTCAAACAGACAACGCTCCCCGACGACTGGCAGCGCAAGTCGCCTCAAAGGAGAGAATTCTTCGCCTGCCGTGAACGCTCATACATGCGCAAACAAACCACACAATCGCGATCAGCGATGCTTGCGCATCTTATTCCAGTTCCGGTCGTGCCTTCAAGCAAAATCGTCCGGCTTTTGTGACTTCCAACTAAAAATCGTGCGCGCGCCGCGACTGCGTCGCAGTCGCAGTTACCCGCGCTCCCGCCGCCGGAAGGGTAGCGCCGGCATCTTGCCGGCTCGCGTGGCGGGCGTCCGCCCCCACGCTTCGCCGCCTCGTGTGTTCCTACGCCGTGGCTCCCTTGGAACAACCGGGCGAGAAACGAACGAAGCGTGTCGGCAAGATGCCGACACACAAGCCGCCAGGATGCCGGCGCTACGAAACGCACGGTCCGGCGCAAAGAAAAAGGGGGGTGCGGGAAACCCCGCACCCCCCTGGGTGATTCACGAACAGTTGCGCTTAGAACTGCCGCCAGTTCTCCACACCGCTGATGTAGCCGGTCTGGATGGCGCCCATGTCCAGCGTCGCGTTCAGGGTCAAGCCGTTGCTGGAACCCTTGCCCACGAAGTTGCTGCCCGGCTGCAACAGGCAGAAGGTCGGGTTGTACGGATCCACGGAGACGATCTCCTGCGCAACCGTGCTGGCCGACTGCACGTCGCCGTTGGCGCCGGACGGCGTGTAGCCCACACCGTTCACGCCGTTGCCCACGAAGCCGTTGTAGCTGATCAGGTTGCCCGTGGCTCCGCCCGCCAGATACACGCCCGTGGTGCAGTCGGCGAAGATGTTGCTGTACACGTCGTTGTTGTCGCCCGTCACCGACGCGCCGGTAGCGAAGTTGATGACGGTGTTGCTGCGCATCACGCTGTTGTCGCCCGCGGCTTGGAGGCCTGCGCCCTCGTCATTGTAGCCGTGCACGCAGTTGGTGGCCGCCAGGATCTCCGCGCCCGCGCCCGCCCCGATGCCGGTGTTGCCGACCGTGTTGGCGATGATGTTGCCCGTCACCGTCACGTTGGTCAGCATCGCGCCCGGACCGGCCGGCAGCGTGCCCAGGACGATACCCGAGCCGGTCCCCGCGCCGTCGATCTGGTTGCCCGTAATGGTGACTCCGTTCAGGCCGCCGCTCATCGCGATGGCCGGTCCCGGATTCGGGAACAGCGACGTGTCATGCGGCGTCGCCGCATAGACCAGGCCGGACCCGTGATTGTAAATCGCGTTGCCCGACACGTCCACGCCGCCGCCGCGCAGTGGCGTTGATGATCGCCACGCCGAACACCCCGTTGAACGC
The DNA here is from genome assembly GCA_015075175.1 of bacterium. GTDB lineage: Bacteria > Hinthialibacterota > Hinthialibacteria > H5-UNCL2 > H5-UNCL2 > H5-UNCL2. Next base: position 187,502 of record JABTUV010000001.1, on the reverse strand, counting down.
CATCACGTTGTTGGTGATGTCCACGTTGGACACCTGCAGGTTGTTGGCCGCCAACAACGCCGAACTGGCGCCCGTGACCCCGTAGTTGGCGGGCTGGATGGCCACCGCCGAGGTCCCGCCCGTCATCACGTTGTTGTCGATGGTCAGGTTCTGCACCACTACCGGCGCCGTCGGGCTGGTGCTGTTGCCCTCGACCACGAACACCGCGTCCGCCCCGTCGGCGAAGTCGGTTCCCAACGTGGACAGCACGCTGTCCTTGATGGTCAGCCCGTTCACGCCGCCGCCCACCAGGCGGATGCCCGCCCCGTTGGACGCGCTGATGACCGAGTTCTGGATCATGCCGCCCAACGGTACCCGATTGGTGATGAACATGCCCCGATCCTGAGCCACGATCGAGCTCAGGTTCATGTTGATGTTCTCCATCGTTCCGTTGGTGACATAGACGCCCCAGCCGGTCGCGTTGATCACGCTGCCCGTGATGTTCAGCGAGCCGATGTACGAGTTGGTGAACAGCGCCACGCCGTACTCATCCGCATTGACGGTGCTGTTCTCCACATTCAGGTTGGTGACCCGCGAGTACAGCCCGGCCGCCACGTTCGGGTTCCCGGACACCTCGATGGCGCCCCAGTCGCCCGTTACGCCGGCGTCCGGCTGGTTGAGCACGCTGTCCTTGATGGTGATGTTGGGAATCGGCAACTGGTAGCCCTCGCGGAACGTGAAGCACGACCGCTCGAAGGCCTCCAGGTTGCACCGCTGCACCGTGATGCTGGTCCACGGACCCCGCAACACCCGGATGGCGTGCGCGTTGCCGCTGGTCCAGTTCTTCGCCCAGATCGTGCAGTCCTCGATCAACAGCGCCCCGCGGTTGTACACCTGATCCGACGCGCCCGTGCCGTTGAAGACCAGGATGCCGCCGTCACCCTGATGCTGGCTGTCGCCCAAGGCGCCCGGCGACCCGTACTTGGACAGGTCCGTATTGCGGATGGTTACGTTCTTCGCCGAAATGCCCGTGTAGATGCCGTACCCGTTCGAGTTGAACTCGTTGTTCTGAATGACCAGCGGTCCGTAGAACGTGGACGGGATATAACCCGAGTGATTGGACAGCGCAAAGCCCGCGTAAGTCCGAGTGTAGAAGAAGTTGTTCTCGATCAGAATCGGACCCTTCGCCGACCGGAAGTACAGCAGCATCGCATCCGCGTTGGCCGTACCCAGATCAGGCAGGCTCAGGAACCGGCTGTTGCGGACGGTCAGGCTCTTCTCCCAGTTGCCGCCCCAGAGGATCCCCTGGCGCGAGCGCCGCGAGATGAACGTGCAGTCGTCGATCAACACGTTGCCCGCGCGCAGGCCGTCGCTGCCCCAGATGCCTTCGTAGTAGTTGCCCTGGAAGGTGCAGTTGCTCAGGGTGAAGTCGCCGTGCGTGTTGGTGGTATTGGCGCCGCCCGACTCCAGGCAACCGAAGTAGGCCTCCATGTTGCAGTCCTCGAAGGTGATCGAGCCAAGCTGCTGCTCGGCGAACACCAGCTCGCCCAGCTGCGTCATGAAGATGCCGCGGCCGGTGTTCCAACCCGTCGCCGGGTCGGCGGTGCTGTTGGTGTTGTTGCCCAAGACGACGTTGGACTTGAGCGTGATGTTCCTGAACGTCACGTTGATGAGCGCCCCGCGACGCTTGAACCACGCCGCGCCGATCGTGTTGGTGGACTCGCGCGCGTTCGTCCCGTCAATATTCAGGTTCTCGAACGTCGAGTTCCTGATGTTCGGGCTGTACTCCTGCATGTTGATGACGCGACGCTCCTTCCTGGCCGTCACCCGGAAGTCGCAATTGCGCCACGTCACGTTCTGCCACGCATACGGATTGTACGCCGCATACGCCTGGTTGCCCGACTGGAACGAGTACGTCCAGTACCACACCGAACCCCCGCCCGTGGGATGGCCCCAGCTGTGGAAGTTGCAGTTCTCCATCAGGAAGTTGGTGAAGAGCTGCTCGTCCACGATCATGCAATAGTCGTTGCCGGAGAACGAGCAGTCCCGAATCACGCAATTGGTGATGCGCGAGTCGTTCTCAAAGCCGGTCGCGGTGAAGTACAGCGGGCAGTCCGTGCCCGCGTTGCCGCGCGCGTTGCCGGTGCAGTCGGCGATCAACACGTCCTTCAACTGGCACAGTTCGATGCGCGCCAGGGTGTTGTACCCCGCCGAGCTGTCGGCCTTGCAGTTGGTGATCTGCAGGTTGGTCCAGGGGCCGAAGCCGCCCGCCCGCGGGACCGTCGCGCTGTTGGCCGTCCGCATGTACATGAGCGGGTTGGCCGTCTCCGTGATCTGGCAATTGTCAATGATGTAATCATTGATCCCGCGCCGCGCTACCACGCCGTAGCCGCCGGCGACCGTAGCGCCCGTCGGGTCAAAGTTGCAGCTCAGCACCCGCAGGCCGTGCAGCACGTCCGTCACGCCCACGTTGGGATCGGCGAACGCGCCCTCCAGGCCAAGCGTCTGGTTCCACCACTCCAGTCCGATCGAGTAGTGGCTGCCCGTACCCTGCCCGTACAGCACATTGTTGCGCCGGAACGTGCAGTTCTCGATGACCGTGTTGGGCGTGGCGAAGAGCGCGATGTTCATGTTCAGATCACGCCCGGCCGGTACGTCCAGCGATGGATAGGCGGATCCAGCGTCCCACCCGGCGTCCGGACCACGCCGCCCAGAGCGTTGTCGAAGATACAATTGCGTACCGTCAGGTCGGAACTGCCCGTGCCCGACAGGATGTTGAAGCGGTGCCGGGCGGCCGCGTCAAAGGTCAGCCCGTCGAAGATGACGTGGCTCGTACCCCACAGGTCAAAGCGCTCCTTGACGACGGGGGTCGCGCCCGTCGCGGGACGGATCACCAGCGGCGTGGCCTGGCTGGCCACGTTGGTAATCGTCACCACGCCCGCGGGATACACGCCGCCCGGCGTAGTCGAGACCACATAGATGGTGCCGCCGCCGGGAACCTTGGTCAGCGCGACCGCCCACGTCTGGACCGCCGTCGGGACGGTCAAGCCGTCGTTGGCGTCGTTGCCGGCGACCGCATCCAGGAAGCAGTAAGGCGCGGAGAAGCCCGCCGGCGCGGTCGGCCCGATGGAGCCGCCCTCGCGGTAGCCGATGTCGGTCGTGCCGTCCGGCGTGGACCCGCCGTCGCCCGAACCCGCGTTGATCAGCGGGCTGGGCGGACTGGACATGGGCAGGAGGAAGTTCATGGTAGTCGGATCATACGACGCCAGTCGCAGATTACCCGAGACCACGTCGTTGGCCCCCGCCGCGATGCCCGAATAGGTCGTCGCCGCCCCGCTGTAGGCGTTGAAGTTGGCGACCGTGCCGGCCGAACCGGCCGTCACCCGCAGGCCCGTGCCCGAGAGCTTGTCGAAGGCGTTGTTCCAGAGTTTCACGCCCGTCCCGTCCTGCACCACGCAGCCGTTGGCGAAGCCGGCGAAGGTGTTGTTCGAGATCGAGCTGGAAATCACGCCGAACCCGCCCAGGATGACCAGGCCCGTGCCGTCGGTGATGCCGCCAGGCGCCACGCCCGGACCCGCCACGCCGTTGCGCCGCACGGTGACTTCCGTGTTGCCCTGCCCGCCCACCACGATGCCGCTCTGGTTCGTGTCGCTGCGCAGGCCGATCACGTTGCCGGAAATCACGCTGAAGGAGGCCTCCAGCTTGATGCCCGCCGAAGCGTTGATGATCGCGTTGTTGACGATGGTGTAGTTGCTGTTGCCCGGTCCCTCAACCTGGATGCCCCAGCCCGAGTTGCCCGCCGGCCCCGTCTGCGACTTGGCGCCCGCGTTGATGATCAGGCACTCCTCGATGCGCACGTTGGTCTTGCGGTTGGTCAACAGGATGCCCGGCCCGCCCGGATTCTTGATCACCAGGTTCTTGATGGTCACGTTGTCCTGCGTGCCCGCGTTGTCGTTGGTCCCCCAGATGCCCGCCCAGTCGTGATCCGGCTGGTCGTCGCAGTTCAGGATCAGGTTGCTCAGAACCACCGGACCCGACCCGATGGTGTTCAGGAACCAGATGGCGTCCTGGTCGAACACCGAGTTCTTGTGGTCGATGTTGCGCACGGTCAGCCCGTTCAGGCTGACGTTGCTGATGCGCGCCAGCCGCCCGTGCAGCGTGGCCAGCGGGAAGATGATGTTCTCGACCGTGCAGTTCTGCACGTACCCGGTGTCCATCTGCAGCGCGTTGCTCCACAAGCCGATGGCCGTGTTGTTGTTGTAGACCACGTTCTGCAGGAGGTTGTTGATGCTGTGCGACGTGCCCTGCTCATAGGCGATGGGCGCGTTGCGGTCGCGGTCGCCTTCCTCCCGCCGCACCGGCCGCAGGTTGATCATCGTATTGTTGACGACCGTGGCGTTGATGATCTTGGTCGCCGCGAAGTCCACCCCGCCGTAGGGCAGGTTGACCTGGGCCGCCGTGAAACCGGGCGGGATATACCCGTTGTACAGCGTGTTGCCGGAGATGGTCAGGTTGTTGTGCCCCAGGCCCGCGCCCGCGCCGCCTACCAGCACGATCCCGAACCAGCCGCACTGCAGCGTGTTGTTGGTGATGTCAAACTTGCCGCCGAAACCGGCGCCGTCCGTGCGGATCGTCCCCCATCCGTTGGTCGTGTTGTTGCGCACCGTGTTACCGGTGATGACCCAGTCGCGGCTCATGTTGTCCGCGTCCGTGTGCGTCGACCACAGCCAGAGCGGGTAGCCCGAGCCGTTGTTGTCGCTGCTGTCGATCACGTTGCCGCTGACCACCATGTTGCGCATCACCGCGTGCGCACTGGCCCCGTTGGCGATCAGGAGCCCCGAGTGCGTGTTGGCGAAAATCGTGTTGTTGGTCAGCCAGAAATTCTGGAAGCCCGCCTTGATGCCGGTCGCCAGGTTGCCGCCGTACAGGTACAGGCCGATGCGGTTGACGTTGAAGTTGTTGTACGACACCGTCATGTCCACGATGCGGCTGCCGGCGATCGTGGTATGGAAGTTGGTCTGGATGCCGTCGGTGGTGCGGGTCTTGAGGCTGTTACCGGTACCCGCCGAACCGCCGATCAGGATGTTCCGCCCGCCGAAGCCGTGGGTGCGGATGGCGTTGTCCAGGACGTCCCAGGAGCAGTTCTGAATCACCACGTTGGCGAAATAACCGGCGTTGTTGCTGCCGTTGCCGAAGAACACGCCGGTATTGAACTCCCGCCCGCCCGCCGGGTCGTTGATCGTGATGTTCCTCAGCGTCAGGTTCTCGTAATCGCCCATCCAACCGTTGTTGCTGGGGGTCAGCCCGCCCTCCGTGTCGTGGTCGAACTGGATGCAGATCGAGCTGCCGCTGGTGGTCTGCGTGGTCACGTTGACGGTCAGGTTCTGCAACGTGTAATTGCCGGCCTTGCCCGAGGTCGCCGCCGACGCATCGTCAATCACGACCGCACGGTTGCAGGTCATGCTGCAGTCGCGGATGGTAATGTTGCGCAGCGTGGTTCCGGGATAGCCCGGCGCGGCGCCCCCGCCCGACAAAGTCTGGCGAATGCGACTGCCGATGCGGTTGGCCTCGCGCGCGTAAAAGAACGCTTCCGAGCCGTTCGACTCGCAGTTCTCAATTACGATGTTCTCCATCGGACGGCGCACGCCCACGAAGTAACTGCGGCCGAAGTTATTGCAGTTGGTGATCGTCAGGTCCGACAGGACGTTGAGGTCCATGCCGGTCGCGTCCAAAAGGTTCCCCGAGGCGTTGACCACCTGAATGCAGTAATAATCGCCGGGCGAATTGTAGGCGTAAAAGTCGCAGTCGTTGATGGTGACGCTGGAGGCGCCCCAGATGCGCACCGGCGAGTCGTCCGCAACGTCGTCGCCCGAGTTGGAGAGGTTGATCGAGTTCACCAGCGGGTTTTCGACGATGCGCATGAAGTCGCAGCCGTTGATGACGATGTTGGTTCCTGGACGGGTCAGGTCGAAGGCCGACTCCTGCACCAGCGACCCGTCGAAGATCAGGCTGTTGAAAGTCAGGTAGCTGCCCGTGGTCAGAAAGGCCATGTTCTGCAGCACCGGCCGGGCCGCGTCCGAGGCCTGCACGATGATCGGGTTGCCCGCCGCCCCGCTCACCGCAATGGTGATGGTGCCGCTCCCGATGTACGTGCCGGCGCCGATGTTGAGCACGTCGCCCGGCGCCGCCAGTTGCGTCAGGCCGTGCTGGATCGTCTGGAACGGCAGCGCCGCCGTTCCGGGGTTGGCGTTGTTGCCGGTGGGACTGACGTAATACGTCGCCGCCATCGCCGGTCCCGCCAGCGCTACCACCAAAACCCCATAAAGCGCGAGACGAAGTAACCTGGACATTACAACCTCCTACGTATGACTGTTAAAGGAATGCGAACCTTGACTTGCCAACCTCTTATCGCCCGCCCCGGGATAGACTCCTGCCCCGGGGATTACTACCTTGGAAAGACGGAAGCGGAATGAAAACATAAGCAAAGCCGATGTTCCTCCCGAGTTTCCAACCACAATTCATCCGACAACCCACGACCCGCGCGAAGCACATCCCTACCGAGGCTGCGGGTCAACTTAACTCTTAACCATACCCGATTCCAAACCCATGTCAAGCGGAAATTTTCCTGTCAAGCGTTTCTCTTTCGCCGGTGCCGTCCCTGGGTCCCATCCGTCCCTTAGGTCCCATTTCTTCTGAGCATAGAAGTTACATTTGGTAAAGATATTTTACGTTGCTGCCGGAAAAACCGCCACACCACGCGATCGTGATTCCCGTAACTATGTTTAACTGCGCCAACCGCAAGGAGATAGTCGTCGCGACCGGCCTGCCCGCGGGTTTGGCACAAGCGTTGCATTGAACCTCCTCAACGTCTTGCACGATCGGGGGGAACCACGAATGTCCTGGGAGGCTTCGCGTTGGCCCTGGCCGACCGGCCAACCGCTCTACAGAGTCCCACCTGCGCGACCTGCGGCTGTTCCGCGGTCTTCGCGTTCATCCTTCTGCTCAATTTCACGCCGCTGGGCGCGCGCTCGGCCTTGATCGTGTCGGGAACCACGCTGCTTCTGGCGCTGTACGGCCTGATCGTCCTGTCGGTCGCGCACCCGCTGGTGGGATTCGTGGTGGGCTGCAAGCTCGGATGATCGGACTCTGGGGCATCTACCGGTTGCAGAAGAGCTGGCGTAACCGTACCGCCGGCAGCTCCCCTGAGTCCTGAGCACGCCAGAGGATCGAAGGTCCCTGCCGGCGATGATTGTGGAAACCACCTACGGTTGGTGGGTGGAACCCACCCTACGGATGATTGATGCCTGGAATGCCGCCGTCGGCCAACCTCGTCCCTACCGATCTACCGCTGGCCGAGCTGGGACGGCCGAGCGCGGGAGCGGAACGCGTGCGTCCGCTAGTGCGCTTATGCCTGCCCACGCCCGAAGCCGGCCGCGCCCTCTTTCCCTATTCAGATTATGCCCTCGAGTCGTTGGCCGCGGTTTGGAAGGCCGGCCTTCCGGGGCGCTGATCGAGCAGCCGCTGGCGCATTTTCTCACCCGCCGCGTGCTGGAGAACCCAATCGAACGACTCTGGCCGCCGGCGAGACGGTGGTCGAGCGCCTTCGCCCGCGCACCCGCCCATTTTACCGCGCGCGCTGCCCTGTCTGCGGAGCGGAAGCGGAACTGGAGGCGCTGCTCTATCGCGACGGCCGACCTGAAGCGGCCCGCCTGTCCTGTCCCGCCCATGGCGACGTGGAACCCTTCGCGTCGTGCGACGAACGCCAGACGCTCCTCTTCCAACGACTCTCCGGCCTCTGGATGCGCATCGCCGACCAGGAGAACCTGTGGACGCCGCCCCTCTATCGACGCCACGCGGAGCGCGGGGCCTCCCTTCCCCCGCGGCACTCGCCGCGCGCGCTCTTGGCCTTGGCCGCGCTGCTCCGGGCCATCAACGAATCCCGCGAGGGGCGCCTGCGCGATCTCTTCTTTCTGGCCTTCACCTCCATGTTCCTGGAGCTCTATCCCCCGACCGCCGGAGTCGCCGAGCCGCCGCTGCGGGTCGAGTATAACGTGGTGCAAAGCTTTGGCCGGCACGTGCGCCGCCTGGCGCGCCGCCTCCATCGACTCGCCCCGCATTGGTCGCAGCACGCCGGGCGCGCGCAACTGGTCCTGCGCCGCCAGCCCGGCCTCGACCTCTCCGATTGGCCCGACCGGCACGGCGCCCTCGTCTACCTGGACCTCTCCCACTTGACCCGCGTCTCGCCGCTGGCCCTGCCCTCGCTATGGGCCGACGGCTTCCGCGCCGATCCCGCCGGCCAAGACTCCGACGTGCGCTTCTTCCCCCGCCGTCCCCCCTTCACGCCCGACCTGGAGCGCCTCGGCCCCGATCCGCTGGAGGTCGTCTGCGCAGAGTTGTCGCGCGTCACCGAGCACGGCGGCCACCTCTTTCTCAGCTGCGGCGGAGTCACCGAGCAGGGCATGGTGCGCGTATTGGCGGCCTTGCAGCGGGCGGGCCTGGACGTGAAGGGACCGTTCGACCTGTCGGAATGGATGCCCCACTGGCGCAACCGCAGCCCCCGCCCGCGCCCTCCGGCCCTGCTCTACGCCCGCAAGCCTCCCGCCCGTAGCCGGGCGCGCGCCGGCTAGCCCACTCAGGGATTCGGCGTCCCCGGCCCGCAACGCCCCCGCGGATACGGCACGTTCCCCGCTACCGCCGACGAACTGGTCCGGTGGTAGCCCTCTTTCTGGCTGAACACGATGTCCCCCGAGCTGGTCAGCCCGTTGCTGGGATCATAGATCAGGTCCGGGTCCGACTGCCGGCACAAGTCCGGGCCATGCCCCCACAGCACCCAGCGGCCGTACCGGCGATAGAACGAGAGATAGCTCGTCGATGCCGACTCGCGCAGGTACGTGTAAAGGTAATCGCGCGTGTCCACGCCGTCCCCTCGGAAATAACTGCCGTTGGCCCGCAGATAATCTTCCGACGACTCCTTGGCGAAGAGGTCCCGGGGGACCTGGGTCAGGTACGCGATGGGAGTCGTGAGGGGATGCAGGATGAAATGGTACTCCGCCGTGGGCGGTTGCGAGAGAAAGGGCGGATACTCGGTGTTGTCGGCGCGATAGGCCTCCAAAGCGGTACAAATCGACCGCATCTCGGCCACGCCTTGGGCGACTTTGGCGCGGATTTGCGCGTGCAGGAAATTGGGCAAGGCGATCGCCGCCAGGATGGCGATGATGGCGACCACGATCAAGAGTTCGATCAGCGTAAAACCCGAGCGACGCATGGCCGGAACTCTCCTTTCGGCGAGGGGGTTCGCTCCGAACCTCAGGCTGTAGAACCATCTCTTGATACCGATGGGCGCAAGTATAGAACCGTGCCTCCTCCGGTTCAACCCAATCCGGCTCGCTACCTCGCCCCTCTCTGCACTGCGGCTGCTTGCTGCCGCACCCTCTCTGGACTGCGGCTGCTTGCTGCCGCACCCTCGGCGCGCCTACCCTCCGCTCGCGGCGGCCAGCGGCCGCACTCCAAATAAAAATAGGACGCAATACGCGGCTTGTGCGTCCCTGAGAGCCGTGGTACCGTCCCCGCATTTTGTAACCCCAACAAGGACCGACACACGGATGAATCGTTGGATGCGAGAAGTGCGGCGGCACCTCGCCCCCGCTCTGCGGGGGGCGCTCGCGGAGGGCTATACCGCCCAACACCTCGTCTCCGACCTGTTGGCCGGCGCCAGCGTCGGCGTCATCGCCCTTCCCTTGGCCATGGCCTTGGCCATCGCCTCCGGCGCTCCACCCCAGCACGGCCTCTACACCGTCATCGTCGCCGGTCTGGTGATCGCGCTCCTTTCCGGCAGCCGCTTCTCGGTCTCGGGGCCGACCGCCGCTTTTGTCGTCGTGTTGGCGCCGGTCGCCCGCGACTTCGGCCTGGGCGGCCTCCTCCTGGCGACCCTCATGGCCGGTTGCATCCTGATCTTCATGGGCCTGGGCGGCATGGGCCGCCTGATCCAGTTCATCCCCTACCCGGTCACCACCGGCTTCACCTCCGGCATCGCCGTGGTCATTGCCACCCTGCAAGTGAAGGACTTTTTGGGGCTTTCGCTGGCGCGCGCGCCCGAGAACCTGCCCGAGCGGCTGGGCGAGCTGCTTGCTGCCGCGCCCACGCTGCATCCGCCCGACCTGCTCGTGGGAGCCTTCACGCTCTCGGTCCTGATCTTCTGGAAACGCTGGAATCGGCGCCTGCCCGCCCCCCTCCTGGCGACTCTTCTGGCCGCCGTACTGGCCTTCGCGCTGGACCGGCTGGCGCCGGACTTCCATGCCGCGACCATCGGAGATCGCTTCACCTTCCAGTCAGGCGGCACGGTTTATCGCGGCATTCCCAGCCTGCCGCCGCTGCCGCTTCTGCCTTGGTCACTGCCCGGCCCCGACGGAGAGCCGCTGGCGCTTTCGCTTTCGCTGCTGCGCGCGCTCGTCCTGCCCGCGACCACCATCGCCATCCTGGGCGCCATCGAGTCGCTGCTCTGCGCGGTAGTCGCCGACGGTATGGCCGGCACGCGCCACGATCCCGACGCCGAACTCCTGGCGCAGGGCGTGGGCAACGTGGTCGTGCCGTTCTTCGGCGGCCTGCCGGCGACCGCCGCGATCGCGCGCACCGCCGCCATCCTGCGGGCGGGGGCGAAAAGCCCCTGGCCGCCGCCTTCACGCCCTCTTCGTTCTCCTGGCCGTCCTGGTGCTGGCCCCGCTGCTGGCCTATCTTGCCAGCGCTGCCTTGGCTCGCCCTGCTCCTCATGGTCGCCTGGACATGGGCTGAAACACTTCCGCTCATTGTGCGCGTCGCGCCCCGCAGCGACGTGGTCGTGCCTTGACGTGCTTCTCCTCACGGTGATCTTCGACATGGTGGTCGCCGTGTCGGTCAGAATCATGCTGGCCGCCATGCTCTTCTATGCGCCGCATGGCGGAAATCGCCGACACGCGCCTGGTCGCCTCCGGCCATCCGCCCTGCATCGTCGCCCTGCCCGGCGACGTGGTCCTCACCGCATCGCCGGCCCGCTTCTTCTTCGGCGCCGCCGAAAGGCCATGTCCACCCTCCAGAACATCCTGACCACCATCTGGTGGTGATCCTGGACGTAAGACGTCTCGCAATGGATGTGACGGGACTGGTCGCGCTCGAGTCGGTCTTGCGGCAGCTGCGCGACAAGGAAAATCTTCGCCATCATCCTGGGCCTCAACGCGCAACCGGCGCGTCCTGGCGCGCGGGAGTCGCACCCGTCCCGCATCAGCTGGCCTTCTGCCGCGACGCGCGAGGCGCTGCAACTCCTCCAGCACGAGACTGCGTAAGGCCGCTTCCAGCGAAGTACCGGTGAAAAAAGCAATAGCCACGTCGCCGTGCAGATCGCGCCTGCGGGGCTTTACGATCACGACTGCGGCTGCTTGCTGCCGCCATCTGGGCGCACCCTCCCTCCGCTCGCGGCCGCAAGCTGCCGCACTCCCAACGCCTTCTACGACCGCTGCCTTCAAAACTCCAGCTTCACCGTTTCAATGCTGTACGCGCCCGTGGGAACGATAACCGTATCCCCCCCAATCGAGAGCGACGCCTGGTTCTCCTCCAACAGATTGCAGCGCCAGGCGGCGCGCGGCGGACGGTAGAGGCGCAACCGGACCTCGCCCCCGCGTCCCGCCGTCTCGTAAAAGCGCACGACTACCCCGTCGCCTTCCTCCGCCTGCTTCACCGCCGAAACCACCACCTCCGCGCCCTCCGCCGACAGGAAACTTTGCACCGCCGGCAACTCGCCGGCATGGCTCTCCGTCTCATAAACCAACAGGGGATAATTCAGCCCGTAGCCCTGTCGCACCGAGCCGTTGCGCCAGTCGCTGGCATGGGAATAGATCGAGTACGTGAAGCGGTGCATTCCCTGGTCGGTCGGCGAAAGTTGACCCGTGGCCGCGTCGCGGGTCGCGCCCGGCGGGATGGGCGCGCGCAGAAGCGTGAGCCGCAAGAGGTTCCCCCGCGCGTCGTAGCCGTACTTGCCGTCGTTCAGGAGCGAAACGCCGAAATCCCGCTCCGACATGTCCGCCCAGCGCTGCGCGGGGACTTCGATCTCCGCCGTGTCGGACGGGACCTTGGGGACCGCCGCCCGTTCCACGTGCCCGCCGGGAATCTCGTAGGTCGCCACGTCCGTCGTCACGTTCATGGGAAAGGCCGCCTTCAGCACCTTGCGCCGCTCGTGCCAATCCACCGTGGTCTCGAAATCGATCCGCGGCAATCCGGAATAAAGGACGATGTCACTGGTGATGGTCGAGCGGCCGGACGGCGTCCGTCGCACCACGCGAATCGCGCCGCGCAGCCCGCCCTGCTCGATCAACTCCACCGACTCCGCCGTCTCGACCGTGCAGAGGTCGACCGGCCGGATGTTCCAGGCGTCGTACTCGGTCGGCAGGTCGTCAGACACGTGCAGTTGATTGCCGCCCGTTCCCGGCGCGATCACCTCGCGGGAGAGCCGGCGGTCGAAGATACGTACCAGCCCGCTCGCCTTGTCCACGCCCACGCGATAGAACTCGTTCTCAAGCTCGAACCTGCCCGCCTTCACCTCACCGCCCCGCTTCGGTTTCCTGCCATACTCGAGGCGATAGACGGCATAGCCGTGCGCCGGCACTCCTCGCGCGATGAAAAGAAGCTTCGGGCGTCCTCCGCGCTCGATCACCTGGGCGGGAACCGGCCGCCCGTCCGGACCATACACCGCCGCCGTCGTCGCACCCTTTTCCGCAAGGTCCAACCAGATCTCGCCATCGCGCGCCCAACCCAGCGTATTGACGACCACGATGGGCGCGTGCGGCCCGGCCGTGTCGATCCGTCCCGCCAAAGCCCCGAGCGACTCGTCCCGGACGCGCTCGTGAACGCGCCTGATCCGATCGAAGTCGATCCGGGCGTCCGCGTACACCGCCGGAATGCTGGAGCCGGGCAGAATGTCGTGAAACTGGTTGAAGCAGAGCAGCCGCCACGTCTCGCCCAACTCCCTGGCCGGGTACGCCTTGAGTCCCAGGCCGGCGGCCAGCGAGGCCAGCTTCTCCGCGTTGATGAGGCCCACCTCGCTCTCCCGATTGGCCTTCTTCACCCAACCGTGGGTCGTGTACGTCCCCTGGTGGTATTGCAGGTACAGTTCATCGTCATACACGGGCAGCTGGTCGCCGTACTTGCGCTCGTAGTTGTCCATCACGAACTCGATGGTGGCGTGACGCACTTCGGGAAAGGCCTCGGCGCGGCTCATCTCGCCGATCTCCTCGATCTGCTGGCGCGTGGGTCCGCCGCCCTTGTCGCCCGCCCCGTAAAGCACGGTGTATTCACTCACTCCGTAACGTTCGTGGAACTTGTCGAGGTTCTGCAGCTGCCGCTCGGCGTTGGTGTTGCCGATGTAATCGTCATAGGGGATCAGCGTCAGCACGCGCGAGCCGTCCGGCGCCTGCCACCAGAAAAGCCGCTCGGCCACTTCCGTCCCCTTGTTCCAGTTCATCTTGGTCGTCACGAATGCATGGAGTCCCGCCTTGCGGTAGATCTGCGGCAACTGGCGCGAGAATCCGAACGAATCGGGCAGCCAGCCGACCGTGACGTCCTTGCCGAAGGTCTCCCGGAAATAGCGCTTGCCGTAGAGGACCTGCCGGATCAGGGACTCCTCGCAGGGCAGGTTGGTGTCGCACTCGCCCCAGCTGCCGCCCACGATCTCCACTGGCCGCGACGGTAGCGTTCCAATATCTCGGCCATCAGTCCGGATAGTATTCCCATCCAGGCATAGGCATACGGCCGTGCCTGCGTGAAGGTGAAGGGCCGGATAGTCGTCGGTGAGGGCGACCATCTGCGAGAAGGTGTTACGGCAGACCTCGACCGTCTCGCGCCAACGCCAGAGCCAGGCCAGGTCGATGTGGCAGTTGGCGACGAAAAAGATGGACCGGTCGCGGTACGCTCTCGCCGCATCCAGCAGGCGCGCGTTGGCCTCGCGGGCGATCTGCTCCGCGCCCGCCCGGTCGCGCCGGCGCGCCGCCGCATAGAGACGATCCACCGTCGCCCGATGCTCGTCAGGGGACACGTCCGCAAGCAGCCGGGCGTACTTGTAGTTGAGCAGATAGCGGGCGACCTCGCCCCCGGGTGTGTCGCTCTCCACCAGCGCCTCCTTGAATGAGTCCGGCGCATGGTCGGGATCGATGCGCCCCAGCGTGACGGCGAAGACGTGGACGTGGGGACTATCAGGCAGGATCAACTTGGCGACGGGGGCGTCCAGAATGGCGTGCGCGGAGAGCAGCCAGAGCTTGGGTTGGCGTCGCTGGCGGTCTGTGGGATCGTTGCGGCGGCTCATGCCGACGACGGGCCGTCCGCGCGAGGCCTCGCACCAGTAAGGCACGTCGAAATGAAAGCGGCGCGACTGCCCGCGCGCGTCGCGCAGGACGAACTCGGCCGGCGCGCCCTCCGGCGCGCCGGTCGCCAGGATGAAAAGCGAAACGGCGCGCGTCCCGGCTTGCGACACATCCAGCGTCTGCCCGCGCGCGACCACGTTATCCCGCTCCGCTCCCGCCGCCGGCATCGCAAACGGCACACCCGAGACGGTCACGTTCCCGTAGGGAAACTCCTCGCCCGGCAGGCTGCGCCCGCTGCCGTCCAGGTCCGCCCGGCCCATCTCCTCCGCCTTCGCCACGCCGCGACTGTCGCAGAGAGAAGAAAGGTTGACCTGATACCAGCGCCGGTCGTCCGCCCAACCCGCCGCGTACCGCTCCCGCGCGGGAACCGCCTCCAGCGACAAGAGCGCCGGCGGATAGCCGTAGAGCCAACCTACCTGGCTCTTCTCCGGCGGCCCGTTTTCATAGCCGACGGCCACGACCTTCTCGCCGCGCACGATCACGACGTTGTCGAGATACTGGGTGTAATTGCCCAGCCGGTCGCCTTCCTGTACCACCAGCCACTGGGCGACGGTCCGGCCCGCGAACGCCGAGAGGTCGAAGCGGCGGGTCGTCCAGGCGTCGCGCGCGGCGGCCAGTTCCGTATTGCCGTGGGACGACAGGCCGGACCGGTCGCGGAGTCCGCTGTCGCGCAGATAGGCGCCGCTCTCCATCACCAGCTCGACGCCGCCCTGCGCGCGCGGACTCGTCCCGTCGATGTAAATGTCATACTGGAGCGCGTCGCCGGCCTCTATGGTGTACGCCCGGGTACTGAAGACGTAATAGACGAAGAGATTGGCCGCGCTCTCGCGCGCCTCCGGCCGGGCAATGAAGCGCAACACGTCGCCGGCGGGAGCGGCCGACGCTGTATACGCGATGGACGCAACTACGAGGGACGCAACCAGGCGACGCATACGGACCTCCGTGAGGGGATTCGGCATGTACTTTAAAACGGCGAGAAGCGCACGGCAAATGCGGCTCGCCTGGCGCCAACAGACGCAGCGACAACGCACGTAGCGCCGGCATCTTGCCGGCTTGCGTGGGGGCATCCTGCCCACACGCTTCGGCACGGCGCATATCGTAACGAAACGTGTCGGCAAGATGCCTACACGTGAGCCGGCGAGGCGCCGGCGTTACAGCTCCTGCATCACCCTGCCCACCAGCGCATGGAAGTGCGCCGTAACCGCGCGCACGGCGGAGAAGGCGGCGCGGAAATCGGCGGCCAGCTCCTCGGGCGTCACGTCCGGTCGGGCGCGCCGGCCGGAGTTCTGAAGGAACTGGAACATCTCCGCCGCCGCGCCGGATTCGATGATCGTCTCGACCGGTTTGGGAGAAAGCAGCGTGTGAAAATGCGCCGGGAGCCGACCGGCTCGTTGCGCCGCGTCCTCACGCTCGCCGGCCGCCAGCGCCCGCTCCAGGCGCGCGCAGAGGCGCAGCCCTTCCTCGGCGCTCCGCCCCGAGCGCTCCAACGCCTCCGCCAGGGCCGACAGCTCCGCCTTGACGCGCGCTCGGCCGTCAAGGCATGAGAACTCCGGCAAGGCCTCCGGCAGCGGCACGCCCCCGGCCGGGCAATAACGCTCCAACGCCTCTGCCAACGGCAGGATCTCCGTGCCCGCGATTCTGGCCCCGCCCTCCGTCGCGTCGATCACGCGGCTCCGCCTCTGCGCCACCTCCGACTCCAACATGGAGAGATACGTGTAGAGCTGCGGGATGGTCGGCACGGGCTGCCCGTCCACGCCTTCCACCATGCGCACCTCGAACTCGTCGATCTTACCCGGATCGTCGAAATGCGGCTTCTGAAAAAAGACCTTTCCGTCGCGCTCGACCCGGCGGAAGCGCATGTTGAAGGCCGTCTCTCCCGCGTGCGTGGTGCCGCCCTCGCGCGGATAGGCGAGATCGCAGCCGATCAGGATGATGGGCGCCGCGCCGCCGGCCTGGGCGATGTGAAACGCCGCCAGCATCACGTTGCTGCCCTTCTGGACCTGCCCCTTGCCGCCGCAGATTTCGTCCAGCCAGCGCGTCAGGTGCGATTTGGAGAGTCCCACCGCCAGCCGCGGCCCGGCAAACGACGAGACGGTGAGTGGATTGCTCTCGGGATCAAAGATCAGCCGCGCGCCGGTCGGCTCCGGGATGCCGGCGAAATGCTTGTAGCTGTTGTCGCGCGCGTCGATGGAGACGACCGCGTGGGGCACAATGCCGCGCCGGATGAGGTTGCGGTAGGACGTGTCCACGCACAGGATGAAGGCGCGGTCGCGGGCGTCTGCGAGCAGATGCACGTTTTTGTCCAGGCTGGGGCCTGCGGCCACGACGATCACGGGCTTGCCGGACAGGAGCCGCATAGTCGCGCGCCGGCGGGCTGGTCGCAAAGAGCGGCGCGTTGGCCAGGCAGCTCTCCAGAAAGAGGCAGCCGTCGATGAACTTGGTATGCAGGCTGACCTTGGCCGCGCGGACCGCGTCCAGTACCACCTCGGCCACCTCGGAATACCACTCGGGCGCCAGCGAGACGGCGGCGGGATTGTCCGAGAGCGACAAGCCGTGAAGGGCGAATCCCACGACTTCGTCCCAGAAGCGCGGGAAAAGCGCGCGGGTCTCCGGGCCGGTGAAGATGTGCACGCGCGGATCGGACAGGAGCGGGCGCATGTCTCGCACCGACAGGACGGCGCGCAACAGCTCCGGCCGGCGTTCGCAGAGGATCAACCGCAGATGGCCGCCGCAGAGGCGCTCGCGCAACAGCTCCGCCGCGTAGCCGAGCCCCAGTCCCAGATGCAGTTGATTCTGATGATAGTCCAGCGAGAGGCCCTCCAGCGAGCGGGCCGCTTGCGCGCGCGGATCGCCCCGACTGGCCAGCCGCTGCGGCCTGCCGTCCGCCGGCGTGTAGACACCCGTCCACTGACCGTTGCGCGTCGGCTCCAGGTGGATGCGGGGATCGGGGGGCAGCGCCGAGAGCATCTCCGCCAGGCGCGGCTGGCGCGGCGCCAGCGCCGCCAGGTTGCGATGCAGCCAACTGCGTCCAAGGTCGTCCACGGCCTAATGCAGCTTCCGCTCCGCCAGGTTGATCATGCGATACAAACCCTCCTCCACGGACAGGAGCCGCGGCGCCACCTCGTATTCCAGAAGGTCCGACAAGTCCAGGTAGTCCCCCTCCTCCATGGCGTCGGTCACGTCGCTCAGAAGGTCCAGAATCTCCTCGTAGATCACCCCCAGATTGGTTTCGCCCAGCTCGACCTCCTCCAGGTCCAGCCCCAGCGTAATCATGGAGCCTTTCATGCCCTGCGTCAGCTCCATCCAGGTCGACAGACATTCCTGCAACAGCTCCATCGCCGACTGTTCCTCGCGGCGCTGAATCTGCTCGGCCACGCGCGAAAAGCCGTTGGCCAACCGCGGCATGTAGCGCGCCGTGTCATAAAGGATCGTGATGCCCAGCTTGCGGGGATTCTCGGTACTGATCTCCAATCGCGCGACCTGCGCCGGATCCCGGCCGGCCAGCTCGCGGCTGTCCAGTCCATGGTAATTCCGTCCGTCCACCACCACGCCGGTAATCACCCGGCGTCGCTCCTGCGCCCGGCGTTCCAGGGCTTCCGCGTACTCCGGGAAAGTGGCGAAGGGTCCCAGGTCCACCGCCTGGTTGTCGAAGAGGATTTCCATGCAGGGCTCCCAGCGGCCGGTTTTCACGGTATGATAACACCGCCGCACCCAGTGTCAACCGGCCCACAGATGGGACTTGCCAGTGGCGGGGGAAACCGCTACGATGATTTTTGCGTTGTGGCTCTCGTTTTGCCTGGTTCATGGAGTCCATCGCCGATGACGTGTACTTGTTGCTTCCGCGTAGAGGTATGGACAACATGATGCCGGGAGTATTGGAGAATGTCGAAGTCCGTCTGTCCTACGCCCACGGCCGCCTCGGGCGTGCTGGCGTTCACGCAATCCTGCGCGCGGCCCCAGGTTTCTCCCTTCGCCTACGCCTACACTTCACGAGCGCGCCAGCCGCTGGCGTACTGCTCGGCCTACGCGGCCATGGCCCGCGACCTCGCCGGCGACCTGGCCCTCGCCTCCGAGGCCGAGAAGCGCGCCTGGGTCGATTATCTCAATTCCTTCCAATGTGAAGACGGTCTTTTCCGCGATCCGGCCTTCGGGCTGCCCGACGACTTGTCCGGCGTCCCGTTCGCCCCCGACGCCGGCTGGGACGGCGGCATCGCCGGTTGGGGCTGGTGGCACATGACCAACCACATCCTCTGCGCCCTGGACAGCCTGGGCGGCGTCGCCGCCCGCCCCATCCGCCTCCTGGAGGACTTCTACTCCGGCCGCATCGTCCTGGAAGATTGGTTGGCGGCGCGCGATTGGAACGTCGCCTGGGCGGTCGGCAACGAGGTCCTCAATCTCGGCGCCTTTCTCCTCTACGCGCGCGATTTCCACCACGAAGACCGCGCCCGCGACCTGGTGGTGCGCTTGTTCGATTGGCTGGACGCCCACCAGGACCGCGCCACCGGCTTCTGGGCGTCGACTGCAAGAGCCGCGCCGGCAAGCTGCACGCCATGTGCGGCGCCTATCACGAATACATCCTCTACGTGTACGACGACCGCCCCATCCCCAACCTGGAGGCGGCCGTCGACGCCACCCTCTCCCTGCAGAACCCTGAATCGGGCGGGTTCGCCCTGGACGGCCGTTCCGGCGCCTGCGAGGACATCGACGCCGCCTTCATTCTGGTCAACGCCTATCTGCTCCTTGACCATCGCCGCGCCGACATCGAGCGCGCGCTGACCCGGGTGCTGGAGACCATTCTGGCCCACCAGAATCCCGACGGCGGCTTCGTCTACATGCGCGGCAAGCCTTACGTGTACGGCCACGCCCTGATGAGCTCGGACGCGGACGAGAGCGCCCTCTTCCCCAGCTGGTTCCGGCTGCTCTCGGTCGCCCTCATCAACCAGTTGATTCCGCATCCCAAGGCCGATCCGACTCCCTGGACCTTCAACCGCGCGCCCTATCTGCACTACTTTCCGCTGGAGAAGGTGTCCGGCATCCGCGCCGGCAAGCGGTGAGAGAGAGAATGGGACCTATGGGACCAATGGGACCTATGGGACCTGCAAGAATCAGGAGGCCCCCATGCGCGGCATCGCCGTGATTTTGACCGCGTCCCTGCTGTTGGCGGGTTGCGCCACGCGGCAGGCCCATACCGTGCGCGGTCCACGCGACAACGTCGCTCCCAGGGGCTTCGTCGCCCTCTTCAATGGCGCGGACCTCTCCGGCTGGAAGGGCCTGGTCGAAAGTCCCCCCAAACGCGCCCGCATGACCCCGCAAGAGCTGGCCGCGGCGCAAGCAAAGGCCGACGAGGAGATGACCGCCCACTGGAGCGTGGTCAACGGCGTCCTGGTCTTCGACGGCAAGGGTCGCGCCCTTTGCACCCGGAAAGATTACGCCGATTTCGAGCTCCTGGTCGATTGGAAGATCGGGCCGGGCGGTGACTCCGGCATCTACCTGCGCGGCAGTCCACAGGTGCAAATCTGGGACCCGGCACAACATCCCGAAGGTTCCGGCGGCCTCTACAACAACCAGCAAGGCCCCCGGACGCCCCTCGTCGTCGCCGACAGGCCGATCGGCGAATGGAACCACTTCTACATCAAGATGGTGGGCGAGCGCGTCACCGTGTATCTGAACGATCAACTGGTCGTCGACAACGTGGTGATGGAGAACTACTGGGAACGCGACAAGCCGATCTATCCCACGGGCCAGATCGAACTGCAGGACCACGGCTCCAAGCTCTACTTCAAGAACATCTACCTCCGCGAGTTGCGCTGACCCACAACGCCGTGGCGCCGGCATCTTGCCGGCTTGCGTGTGGGCATCTTGCCCACACGCTTCAACGCCATAACACGAAAACCCCCGAACCGTGGGGGCGGGACGCCGCCCACGCAAGCCGGCAGGATGCCGGCGCTACCCCTGGCGACGTACCGGTCGATTTCGCTCCCCGCCGCCGCCCGCTTGCGCTATCCTTCCCCCATGCGCGCCCTCGCCTTCTCTCTCGCTCTTTTCCTCACCGCCCATCTGGCGGCGGACGAACCCGTCTATCATCCAGGCACGACCCGCAAAGTGCTGCAATTAACCGGCGACGTGGACGCGCCCCTGCGACGCCCCACCCTCTCCCGCTCCGGTCTCTCCGCCGGCGTCTTCGGCACCGACCTCGGCCATTCCTTCGAGCATCGGGGCCGGCTCTGCTTCCTCTTCGGCGACACGGTGGGACGCGGCGGCTTTCTGGACGACTGCCTCGCCTTCTCCGACAGTACCGATCCGCGCCGACTCACGCTCGACTTCCCCGTCGGGAACGACGGCCTCTTCGTCCCCCTGCGCGTGCCCGGCATCCGCCACGGTGCCATGGAGGTGCCGACCGGCGGCATCTCGCTCTCCGGCCGCATGTACGTCTCGTTTACCACCGGCTTCGTGCCCGTGCCGCCCATCATCGGCAAAAGCGTGCTGGCCAAAAGCGACGACGACGGCCGCACCTGGAAGCTGCTCTACGATCTCTCCGTGGCCCAAAACAACGACATGAAGACCCTGCGCTTTCTGGTCGTGGACATGCTCGAAGTCGACGCCGTGGACTATCCCGGCCGGTTGCCCGTCGCCTCCGGCAAGGTCGTGCTCATCTGGGGCTCGGGAGAGTACCGCAAGAGCCACCTCTACCTGGCCGCCATCCCGTCGGAGAGAATCGAGGACAAGTCGGCTATGCGCTACTATTCCGGTTTCCGCGAAGGCGCTCCCGTGTGGAGTGAAAACGAGCGCGACGCCATCGCCCTCTTCGCCGATCCCCAGGTGGGAGAGTTCTCGGTCGACTGGATCGCGCCGGTAGAGCGCTGGATCGTGCTCTACAACTCCGTCAAGCCGGCGGGGGTCCTCATGCGCAGCGCGACCGCGCCGTGGGGCCCCTGGAGCGCACCCCGGCATATCGTCGATCCCATCGCCGACGGCGGCATGGCCCGCTGGATGCACGTGCCCGATTCGCTGGGTCCCTGGGACGGCTTCTCCGATCCCGGCAAAGAGGCCGTCCCCGGCGGCCTTTACGGCCCCTATCTCATCAACCGCTTCACCCGCGGCGACGCGGAGCGCTGCACCCTCTACTACACGCTCTCCACTTGGAATCCCTACCAGGTCGTCTTGATGCAATCCGAGATCGGCCGGCCCCTGCCCATGCGTCCGGGCCGGGAGAAGCGCGCCACGCTCGCGCCCGGCGACAAGAGTTGGAAACGCAGCGCACCCGAGTGCGCGCAGTGGCTCGACGCCGAGGACGGCCGGCGCTTGACCACGTTTACGGACGAGGGCGATGCGGCGACGGGATACCTCTGGCGCCGCCTGCCATGCGACGACCGCAACCTGCGGCTGGCCTTCAACGTCTCCGGCGGCCAGGCCGAAGTCCTGCTCCTGGAGGGCGCCGCCGACCTGCCGGACCGGGCCGACCCCGCCCAACTCTACCGCGACCTGAAAGCCGGACGGTACGGCGACGTGGTGCAATGCGCCTGGGGCCGCAACCACGACGCCGTCCGCGTGCCCGTCGACTGGGACCTGCGCCCCATCGATTCCGCCAACCTCACGCTCGTCATCATCGACCACCTGGCCACGCGCTGGGGCCGCGTCTCCGTCTCCGAGATGACCCTGTCGCGCCGGTGACGGATAGCCGCATTGCCTTTACGCCCCCCCACTGACATTTCGACCTAAGGTATAAATCTTCTGTGTCGCACTCGCGTGACGGCAACGGCCGGGAAGATTTCTCCTTCGGTCGAAATGGCCCCCAACCTCAGTGGCGTGGCGGTGGCCGATGCGGCGCGGATGGCCGATCTGGTGGAGCTGGCGATCGACTTTTCGAGTCGCCACCTCACCCGGGACGGCGCGCTCGTGACCAAGGTCTTCCACGGCAGCGGCTACAGCCAGCTCATGCAGGCCTTCAAAGCCCGGTTTCGCGTCGCCAAGCCGATCAAGCCCAAGGCCTCGCGCGACAAATCGGCTGAAACCTTTCTGGTCGGGATCGGTCTGAAGACTTGATGGCCCCGACATCGAGCCGCAAGGCCGGAGAAGTTGGGCCGTGACCGTGGTTGTCCAGACCCGTCTTCCCGCGGCTCGAGGCTTGACTCCACTAGAATTGACCCCAACTGCTTTGGTCCGGGTACGGTCGAATCTTCGACCTCGTCCCGCCCAAGCGTGTTCGAAGGAGTGTCGGTGAACAATCAATGGTTCTCCAAAGTCGCAGTCTGGTTGGTGATCGCATTGGTGCTGTTCACGGTCTTCAAGCAGTTCGACCGCACGGTCGTCGGCGGAAACCAGATCGCCTACTCCGACTTCCTCGATGAAGTCGCGGCCCAGCGCATCAAGTCGGTGACGCTGCAAGAGGCTGCCGGCGGCAGCACCGAGATCCTGGCCGTCACCAACGACGACCGCCGGTTGCGAAGCACGGCGACCTACCTCGATCGCGGCTTGATCGGCGACTTGCGCAACAACAACGTCAAGTTCGACGTCAAGCAGCGCGAGGAGCCGTCGCTGCTGATGAGCATCCTTGTCAGCTGGGGTCCGATGCTGCTGCTGATCGGCGTCTGGATCTACTTCATGCGCCAGATGCAGGGTGGCGGCAAGGGCGGCGCCTTCAGCTTCGGCAAGAGCAAGGCGCGCATGCTCGACGAGGCCAACAACACGACCACGTTCCAGGACGTGGCGGGCTGCGACGAGGCCAAGGAAGAGGTCAAGGAACTGGTCGACTTCCTCAAGGATCCGCAGAAGTTCCAGAAGCTGGGCGGCCGCATCCCGCGCGGCGTGCTGCTGGTGGGCCCGCCGGGAACCGGCAAGACCCTGCTGGCCAAGGCCATTGCCGGCGAGGCCAAGGTGCCGTTCTTCAGCATCTCGGGATCGGACTTCGTCGAGATGTTCGTGGGCGTGGGGGCCAGTCGCGTGCGCGACCTCTTCGAGCAGGGCAAAAAAAGCGCCCCCTGCATTATCTTCATGGACGAAATCGACGCCGTGGGCCGGCATCGCTTCACCGGCCTGGGCGGCGGCCACGACGAGCGCGAGCAGACCCTCAACCAGATTCTGGTCGAGATGGACGGCTTCGACTCCAACGACGAGGTCATCCTGATCGCGGCCACCAACCGCCCGGACGTTTTGGACCCGGCGCTCTTGCGCCCCGGCCGCTTCGACCGGCGCATCGCCGTGGACATGCCCGATTGCAAGGGCCGCGAGGCCATCCTGCGCGTCCACGCCAAAAAGGTGGTGGTGGACAAGAAAGTGGACCTGGCGGTGCTGGCCCGGCGCACCCCCGGCTTTTCCGGCGCCGACTTGGCCAACGTCATCAACGAGGCCGCCCTCTTGGCCGCCCGCCGCAACAAGGACTGCGTCGGTATGATCGAACTGGAGGAGGCCATCGACCGCGTCATGGCCGGCCCTGAGAAGCGCAGCCGCGTCATGACCGACCGCGACCGCCGCGTCATCGCCTATCACGAGTCCGGCCACGCCGTTCTGCAGATGCTGATTCCCGAGGTGCATCCCCTGCACAAGGTCTCCATCCTGCCCCGCGGCATGGCGCTGGGCTACACCATGCAACTGCCTACCGAGGACCGCTACCTGACCACCCGCACCGAACTGATGGGCGAGATGACGGTGCTTTTGGGCGGGCGCGTGGCCGAGGAGATGGTCTTCGGCGAGGGGACCAACGGCGCATCCAACGACCTGGAGCGCGTCACCAAGGTCGCGCACCTCATCATCTCCCGCTTCGGCATGAACGAGAAGATGGGGCCTATCGTCTACGAGAGCGACGAGCAGCAGGTCTTTTTGGGGCGGGACATGACCAAGAGCCGGGGATACTCCGAGGAAACGGCGCACGAGATCGACAGGGAAATCCGCAAGCTGGTGGACGAGTGTTACAGCCGGGCGCGGGACGTCATCACCGAGCACAAGCACGACCTGGACCGGCTGGCGACCACGCTCCTGACCAAAGAAGTGATGAACGCGGACGAGGTGTATGCGATGTTCCCGCACATTCCCCGTAAGAAGGGCGCGGAGAGTCCCGACGAAGCCCCTACGCCCGACAAGACCCCCGTCCCCGCCACCACCGAAGCCGCCTGACGTATCTGGACTGCGGCAGCTTGCTGCCGCCTTTTTTCTGGACTACGGCTGCTTGCTGCCGCGACGGGACGCGGAAGCTATCCGGCGGCGGCAAGCCGCCGCACTTCATATCACATGCCCGCAGGGATGCCGGCGGTACGCAGAGGCGCAGCATCCGCGCGGCGGATGCAACTACGATCCGCCCGCCGGCGTTACCGCAAAATGCTCCCCCCGCGGTCGCTGTCGGAGAAGCCGCCCTTCATCATGCGCACGAACGCCGCCCGATTGTCCACATTGAGGAGCGCCTCCTCCGCCGTAACCTGCTTCTTCTGCACGTACTCCAGGAGGCACTGGTCGAACGTCTGCATCCCGTCCTCACGATTCTTCACCGCGTCCTTAAGGTCTTTCGTCCGCCCCTCGAAAATCAGTTTCTGCACGATCGGCGTGTTGACCAGCACTTCCACCGCGGGCAGCCGGCCCTTGCCGGACGCCTTACGCAACAACCGCTGGCTCACCACCCCTTGCAGGTTGAGCGACAACTGCATGCGGATCAGCTCCTGCTCCGTCGCGTCGAAGTACTTCAAAATGCGGTCCACCGTTTGCACCGAGTCCGCCGTGTGCAGGGTGGAAAAGACGAGGTGCCCGGTTTCCGCCGCCTTGATGGCGGCCTGGATGGTCTCGCGGTCGCGCATCTCCCCGATCAGAATGATATCCGGGTCCTGGCGCAGGACGCGCTTGAGCGCGTCGGCGAAGTCCTCAGAAGTCGATGCCCAGCCTGCGCTGGTTGATGAGGCACTTGTCGTCCTGATAAAGATACCGATGGGTCTCGATGGTGACGATGTGCGCCGAGCGGCTATGGTTGATGTAATCGATCATGCTGGCCAGGGTGGTGGACTTGCCGGAGCCGGTCACGCCCGTGATGAGCACCATGCCGCGTTCTTTTTCGGCTAGCTTCTGGAGAATCGGCGGCAGGCCCAACTGGTCGAAGGGCAGGATGTCGGAGCGCACCAGGCGCAGGACGGCGGAGATGCTGCCGCGCTGGCGGACGGCGTTGACGCGAAAGCGCGCCACCCCGGGCACCCCGTAGGCGAAGTCCACGCTGCCGCTGTGCGGGAACTTGCCCTCAAAGCGCGCCGGCAGCATCTCCAGCACCAGCGCCTCGGTCATGTCCGGCATGAGCACGGGCAGGTCCAACGGCTCCAATTCGCCGTCCACGCGCACGTTGGGCGGGCTGCCCACCTTCAAGTGCAGGTCCGACGCCCCCTTTTCCGCCGTCTTCTTGAGAATCTCCACCAGCTCCATGACGCACCTCCCCCGAAAATTAGGGTCAGCGCCTAATTTTCCCGATGCATTGGCTTGTCCTTCCTGCATTCCGGGGAAAATTAGGCGCTGACCCTAATTTTCCGGTAGCGGTCGCCCAGGATGATGTGTTGCACCGCCGTGATCGTCTCTTCCAGCGCGTCGTTGACCTCCCAGTGCGTGTTATGCCGCGCCATCTCGTTCTCGCGGCGGGCGGTCTCCAGCCGGCGGGCGATCTCGTTCGGCTCGTCGGTCGCCCGTCCGGTCAACCGCCGCTCCAACTCCTCCCAGCTGGGAGGCAGAAGATAGATGAGCAACGCCTCGGGATAGGCGGCGGAAAGAGCCATCCCCCCCTGCACGTCCTTCTGCAGGAGCACGTCCCGGCCCGCGGAGAGATGCGCCTCCAGGTCCGCCCGCCGCGTGCCGTAGAGCTGCCCATGCACCTCCGCCCACTCGACGAACTCCCCCGCCGCCACCGCCGCCTCGAACGCCGGGCGGGTGAGAAAGTGATAATCCACGCCGTCCCGCTCCCCACCCCGCGGCGGACGACAGGTGGTCGAAAGGCAATAGGCCGTCTCCGGGCAGGTCGCCAGAATCCGACCGAGCACGGTGTTCTTGCCCACTCCCGACGGGCCCGAAATGACCACGGGGACCGGCACGAATCGCCTCACCGCTTCACTCCACGTTCTGAACCTGCTCGCGGATCTTCTCGATCTCGCCCTTCATCTCCAGCGCCGGCGCGATGATCTGCATGGAGCTGGACTTGGAGGCCATGGTATTGGCCTCGCGCAGGAGCTCCTGCACCACGAAGTCCAGCGCCCGTCCCACCGACTCGTATCGCCCCTTTTTCCCGCCCCCGGCCAAGAGCTCCTCGAAACGCGCCAGGTGGGTGCGAAATCGGACCACCTCCTCGGTGATATCGCAGCGGTCTGCGAAGAAGGCGGCCTCGGTGGCGATGCGGTTTTCGTCCAAGGCGGCGTTGTCGGACAGCTGGCGGATGCGCTCGGCCAGCTTGTCGCGATACTCGACGATCACGGCCTCGCGGTGGGATTCAATCACACCGGCCAGTTCCCGCAGGCGCGCCACCCGGCGGCCCAGTTCGGCGGCCAGCGCCGCCCCCTCCGCCAACTTGCTGACGATCAACTGATCCAGCGCCCGGTCCAGCACCGCTCGCAGATCGCGCCACACCTCCTCGGGATCCAGAGCCTCGTCCTCAAAAACGAGTACTCCAGGAAACTGCATCACGGACAGAAGCGAGAGATCTTCGGGCAATTCAAGGCTCTCGGAGAGTTTGCGGGCCTCCGCTACGATGGCGGCGGCGATGCCGCGGTCCACGCGCAAGGCCGGCGCGGTCTCCGGATTGCGCGACAGCCGCGCGTACACGTCGATGCGCCCGCGCTCGATCTTCTCCCTCACCGCCGCCGTCGCCGGCAGCTCGAAGGCCGCGAAATTACGCGGAAACCCCAGCTTCACCTCGCAATGCCGGTGGTTGACCGATTTGACTTCCACCTCCAGGGTCTGCCGCCCCAACACGCCTGCGGCGCGCCCGAAGCCGGTCATGGATCGCAGCATGAATATCAGCCGTCCTTTCCGGGATTGAGACGCCACTCTACGGGATGGAGGTCGCCCTTGGCAAGGGGCCTGCTCGCCGCCCGAACGCGACAAACCAGCTTGACAGTATCTTCAGTTTGATTCCAAATAGGTCATCTCATGCAGTGGAAGCATCCCGGAGAGTCCTTCATGTTAGCATCGTACCAAACGCTCGGGTTCGCCGCCCTGCTCTTGGCCGTGACGGCGCTGTGGGGTTGTTCCGAGGGGCCGGCGGGTGCGCCGGCGCCCGCCGCGCCCACGCCCGCCGGAGAGTCCGACCTGGTCGCAGTGGTGGACGGGGAACCCATCACCCAGGTCGAACTGGAGCGCGCCCTGGATCAACTGGTCAACGAACAGACCCGCTCACCCCAATCCGCCACCACCACCCCCCGCGACCTTCTGCGCACCGGCCTGCGCCGCCAGGCCCTCGACGACCTGGTCGAGCGCAAGGTGCAAATCCTGGAGGCGCGCAAGCAAAACATCGCCGTCAGCGACGCCGAGATTGACGCCTTCTACGCCCGCCTGGAGAAGACCTTCGCCTCCCCGGAGGAGCACCAGAAGGTTATCGCCTCCCTGCGCTTCACCCCGCAGGAGTATCGCCGCGGCCTGGCCGACGACCTGGCCGTGCGCAAACTGGCCGAGCAGTGGAAGGCGCAGAATCCCGTCGAGGTCAGCGACGAGGAAGTAGCCGAACTCTACGAAAAGCGCAAGTCTCTCGGCCAGTTGACGGACGCCTCCGGCCGGGTCATCCCGCTGGACGAAGTCAAAGACAAGTTGCGCGCCTGGATGATCTCCTTCAAGCAGGAGAAGGAGTACGACAAGTGGGTCACCGAGCGCCGCTCCGCCGCCCAGGTGGTCATCCTGAAACCGTAGTTGCGTCCGCCGCGGCGGGTGCCGCGCCTCTGGACTGCGGCTGCTTGCTGCCGCATGATTCTGGACTGCGGCTGCTTGCCGCCACCGAGGGAGCAAGCACCGCACTCCACATGGCGCGGCAGCAAGCTGGCCGCACTCCGCATTAGCTTTACATGGCCGGGCCGCTCTGCTAGGTTGCCCGCCTTTGAGAAGACCCAAGGAGAGTCCCATGGCATCGGGCAAACGCAGAGAAATCCGCAAGTTGCGGTGGAAAAGCAAAAAGGCCAACCACGGCAAGAAGCCCAATTGCACCCGGGGTGGAAAGTAAACCGCCTTCCGGCGCGGCGCCCGCCGTGCGCGTCGGCCACCTCGTCTCGCTTTTTCCAGTCGCCTCCGAGACCTTCGTGGCCGACGCGCTTCTGGCTTGTCGAGAAGCCGGACAGGAGGTCTACATTTGGAGCCTGCGCCCGCCCCGCCCCGAGATCATCCATCCGCATACGCACTGCCTGTTCGAGCATTTGAGTTATCCCATCCATCCGCTCATGCCGCGCTTCTGGCTGCGGGTGGCTTGGGCGATGGGGCGCAACCCGCGCGCCTTCTTCTCCCGCTTGGCGACCATCCTGGCGACGGGCGCCGCACGCCCGGCTGGCCCGCGACCTGTACGCGCTGTTGCGCGCCTGTCAGATCGCCTGGCGGGCAGCGCGCCGGGGTGGCAGCCTTCTTCGCCCACTTCGCCAATTCCCCCGCCACCGCCGCCTGGGTGGCCGCCTCGCTCCTGCACGTGCCCTTCGGCCTTGAGGGCCACGGTTTCGACCTGGAGGCCCATCCGCGCCTGCTGTCGCGCATTGTCCGCGACGCCGTCTTCTGCACGACCGTCAGCGAGGCCGGCCGGCTGTATCTGCGCGAGCGCCTGGGCGAAGAGCTCGCCCAACGTTTCCACCTGGTCCGCTGCGGAGTCGATGCGCCGGAGCGCCTCCCGACCAAGGGCGCGGACTTCCGCATCCTGGCGGTCGGACGACTGCGGCGCGGCAAGGGCTTCCCTACCCTCCTGTCTGCGCTGGCGCACCTGGCCCGCGAGGGCGTCGCCTGCCAGTGCCGGATCGTGGGCGACGGCCCGGCCGGTTCCGACTTGTACGCGCAGGCAAAAAGGGAGGACATCGCCGACCGCATCGCTTGGTTAGGCATGTTGCCCCGACCGCGGGTATTGGAGGAAATGGCCGCCGCGCACGTGCTTGCCCTGCCGCTGCTTCCCGTGCCCGGCGAGCGCGAGGGTCTGCCCGTGGTCGTCCTGGAGGCCATGGCCCACGGCGCCGCCGTCGTCACGACTCCCCTCTACGGCATCCCCGAGGTCGTCCGCGACGGCGACACCGGCCTCCTGGTGCCGCCGGGCGACGCGCCCGCGCTCGCCGCCGCCCTGCGCCGCCTCGTCGAGGACGCCCCTCTGCGCGAGCGCCTGGCCCAGAACGCCTTCGCCCTCGCGCGCCGCGACTTCAATCGCGATCGGACCTATCGCCGGCTGGCGCGCCACATTGCGGAGATGCTCGAAACGTAGGGTGCGCACCGCGCACCGTTGCGGACATCGAGATTGCGAGCCTGACGACGATTACGAGTAAAATGAACAGTTACCATTACGATTGAGATTAAGATGGCCCCACCCGGATACGTTCATCTTCGCCTCCACGCCGCGCCCAGCGCCGACCCGTTCGGCGTCAGCCATCTCTACGGCGGACCGCGCCAGCCCGTCATGCCCATCGGCGAGGTCGGCAAGGTTCTGCGCGAGGCCGTCGCCCTGCGCCAGGCGGGCGCAAGCGTGGTGGCAGCTGTTTTGGACGAGCCAACCCGCCATCCCGACTTCGTGCAGGTGCAAGAGCGGCTCCTGGGCGGCGACCTCGTCCTGCCGGACGTTCCGTACATGCTGACCACCAATGGCGAGGGACTCGTGTCCTGCCCGGAAGGCCATATCACTCGCCTCGCCCAAGCGGGGGTGGCGGGCGTCATCATGAATTGGTACGGGCAGGAGCGAACGCACGACGAGTTCGTGGGCCGGCCGGGCGCCTTCGCCGGGCAGATGGCGGCGCTGCGGCGTCTGATGGAGACGAACCTGGAGCTGGGAGCACGCTTGATCCTGCATCGCGGTTCCGCGCCGGACCTTCCCAGCCTGCGCGACCGTCTCTTGAACATGGGTCCGAAGCCGCCCACGGTCGAAATCGCCCTGCCCGAGAGCGCCGGACGGGCCGCCGAACCCCGCCTGCGCGCCCGCCCCGAGGACCTGACCGGTTGGACCGCCGGGATGCGCCAAGCCCTGAAAGCTCGCACCGAAGTCGAGTGGGCACAGCACGTCGCCGAGACGTCCGACCTGAGCGGCGCAAACCTCGCAGACATGGACTCCGCCGCCTACTTGGACATCTACGGAGACCTGTCCGTCTACGCCAACCTACGCCAGCCTCTGCCCTACGCCTTCCTGCCGCGGTTGCGCGTGGGAAAGCTCGGCCCAGACGCCCTGCCCGCCCTGGTCGAGGCGGCCGCCCGACTGCCTCTGCTTCTCGAAATCCGCCGCCTGACCTGCCGCCTGGCTGAGTCGCACGACCCGGCCAACCCTGTCTTTACGCCCGCGACCTCCTTGAGAACGTCTGGCCGCTGCGACTGCTTCAACCCTGACCGGTATGGACTGCGGCTGCCTGCTGCCGCCTCTGGACTGCGCCGGTTTCCCCGTCCAACGCCCCCGCCCCGTCGTTATATCCGGTATCAACCGGAACACGCGTCCTGATCGTTACGACTTGGGGACGTGAACCGATCATGGCAGGTGGGGGCGAGATTCCCCCGAAAGGAGGAGCAAGTTGATGTTGAGTCACAGAATCAACGCATCCCTGTTCGTACTGGCCGTTTGTGGGCTTTTCGCTCTCTGCGCCGCAGGAGGTTGGGCCGGCGAGGCCAAGATGGACGAGGACGGCATCGTCAAGGGCAAGTCGGAGGCGGGCATCGCCTACATGCACGGCGGCGTGGGGGTGGTAGACCGGCAGAAGATGGAGGAGAAGGCCAAGGCCAAGGGCTTCACCCTCAAAGTCAACTGCGCGGGTACCAATCGCGAGTATCTGGCCAACGTCCACATCGTGATCAGCGGGTCCGACGGCGACAAGCTCCTGGACGTAACCACTTCCGGCCCGTGGCTTTACGCCAAGCTGCCGGCGGGCAGCTACGACGTGACGGCCACCTTCAACGACGAAAAGAAAAGCTTCGCGGGAGTGAAGATCGACAAGGGCATGGTCGTCCTGCAGCCGCGCTGGGTCTTGCGCGAGGAGCCGCCCAGCCACTGACGGCGCAGCCCAACCCCACGACCCCGAAAAAGAGAATGCGCGGCGCCCGCCGCGCATTCTCGCTTTTAGCCGCCCCTGCCGGTCTTCTATCCCACCCGGGCTGGTCCCATCGGTCCCATCGGTCCCATTCCGTTTATCCCCGGCGCGGCCGCCGGCCTTCCGCGCTCTTCTCCGGCCCAGCCGGCGGACCCTCGATCCAGTAAAGATCGTTCAAGTTGGCCTTGGCCCACGCGTAGTCCAGCCGCGTGTAGCGCACCGCCGCCGAATCCAGCGCGATAAAAACCCCGCCCCCCGGCCGCCGCGGATCGTCCCGGTAGCCGACCAGCAGCCGGCTGTGGTCGGAACCCGCCGCGACCGGATAACCCTTGGCCAGGACCTGCTTGACCTGGACAAGATCGCCGTCGGAAAGCCCCTTCTGCCGGTTCCAGAACTTGATCCAGCGCACTTGAAATCCGTGCGCCCAAATCTCCGTCGCCTTGGCGATGGCCGCCTCGGAGGGGACCAGGTCCGGGTCGAAGGTGTCCCGGTAGGGCAGGTCCTCTTCCGGGCAGATGCCGTAGTATTTGTAACCGCGCAGGCAGTCGCGAAAGAAGCTGCCGTCGGCCCGACTCACGCCCCACCCCTGGTTGGCGGCCCAGTTGAGGTATTCGACTGAGAGCCGCTGGCCGCGTCCCCGTTGCCGGGCCAGCACGAACTCGAGCGCCTCCACGGTCACGAACACCGAGCAGGTCCCGCGCTCGCCCTGCCCCCGCGGCGACAACCCCCACTTTTCGAACTCGGGCCGCAAGTCCACGCTGGCGGGAAGCACCGACGCGGGGGCCGGTTCGGCCGCCCCAGCCTGCCCGCACAGAATCAGACACGCCAGCCCCGCGAGAATGAGTCGCATCATACCTCCATTTTTTCTCCCCATCCATCCACCTCCCTGCCGTCAGGCTTTCTTATCTAAACGCATCGAGCCTAACCGAGGTCACGCCACTCGCCAAGTCCGGGCCCGCCGTAGAACGCTTCCCAGCCGGTTTCTCCAGAGACAAAGCTGTCATTTCGACCGCCGGGGGAAATCCTGCCTTTCTGCGGCGGGCCGGCGCACGAGCCGGGAGATTTCTCCCTGCGGTCGAAATGTCAGCTGCGGTCGAAATGACAACCTACGGCGTCAGCGTGATCCGCGCCAGATTCATCACCGCGCCGCCGGGATTATTCTTGGGCACGACCGTCAACGCGTACACGCCGGCCTGCTCAAAGGTGAACTCGCCCAGCGACACGTCCACGAATTTGTCCCAGCCCCCCGTCGAGGCGACCTTGCCGGAAAGCAACCGGCCGCCGACCTTGACCGTGTATTCCGCCCCCTCCGAGCCGGTCGCGCACGCCACGCGAATCGCCACGCGGTACGTACCGGGGCGACCGACTTCAAATCTCCAGCCGACCCGGTCCGCGGGATCGGTCCAGAACCCGATGTTCTCCTCCCGCCCGCGGCTCTCCAGACGGGCCGTTTCACCCGCGATCTCCGCGTCGCCCGCGAGCAGTACGATCCGGCCGTCCCCGTCCGCCCGGATCGGCATGGCGACTACGTTCGGCTCGCCCTCGATCTCCAAGACGATCACGGAGTCGATCTTGTCGGGCGCCGCCTCGGGGACCGTAATGACGACCGTGTCCCCGCTCTTCCGCTCCACCGCAAGCGGCTTTTTCTCCGGGTCGGACAAGAGCCACGCCTTGCCCGTCTTATTGGTTAACCCGGGCACCTCCAGAGCGCCCTTCGGCCAGTCGAACACGTGCAGATAGAGCCGGCCCGGCTTGGCCGTGCAGCGTCCCCACGGCAGTTTGGCGAACGGCCCCGGTCCCGTGCCGTAGATCGACTCGCCATTGACCGCCAGCCATGCGCCGACCTCTTTTAATATGGGCACGACCGCCGGCGGAAAGACGCCCTCCGCCGTCGGCCCCACGTTCAGAAGATAGTTGCCGCCCTTGCCCGCGATGTCCGCCAGGTTGCGCACCAGCGTCTCCGCCGACTTCCAATTGTCGTCATACTTGTTGTAGCCCCAATGCCCATTGGTCGTCATGCAGACTTCAAAGAGATGCTGCGGCTTCCTGCCCGGTATGTACTGCTCGGGCGTGCCGTAATCCGCCGGCAGACCCAGCCGATTGTTGACGAGACAGTTAGGTTGGATCGACTTGACCAGATCGATGGTCTCCTGCGCGTGCAAAAGCTCCGCCATCGGCTCGTCGCGGAACGCTCCCCGCCGTCAAACCACGATCCCGATGGGACCGTAGTTGGTCAAGGTTCGCGCACCTGCCCCTGCATGAACGCGACGTATTTTTCCAGATCGGCGCTCGGACTTGGATCGCCGTGAAAGCCGCCCTGCGAGTACTTCGCAGGAAACTCGGATGATGCCAGTCGGGATCGGAATAATAGAAACAAAACGTGATGCCCGCCTCCCGGCACGCCGCCGCCAGGTCCTTCATCGGGTCCTTGCCCCAGGGCGTGGCCTTGACCACGTTGTAGTCGGAGAGTTTCGTGTCATACATCGAGAATCCATCGTGATGCTTGGCGGTGATCACGAGATACTTCATCCCCGCCGCCTTGGCCACGCCCACCCACTCGCGCGCGTTGAACTTGACGGGATTCCACTGCTTGGCCAGCGGTTCGTACTCACGGGAGGCAATATTGGCCTGCTTCATGATCCACTCGGCGTAAAAGGTCGCCTTCTGGTCCTTCCACTCGCCGGCGGGGATGGCGTAGAGGCCCCAGTGGATGAAGAGGCCGAACTTGGCCTCGCGGAACCACTCGGTGCGCGGATCGTTCCAGGGATCGGACATGGGGATCTCCTTGGGTGGCAAGTGCGGCCACGCTGAACAGCGTGGCTACTATGATAAACACTCGCGCCAGCATCGCAGACGCTCCTTCCTGTATAAGTCCATGGGCCTTCCTCACGTGGAGTGCGGCAGTGCCGCCGACGGGCCGGTCCCTCCCCGGCGGCAGCGCTGCCGCACCCACATCACTTCACGCGCTCCGGCTCGACCGGCGTCGCTCTTATTTCATACGGCATGCGCCACACCCGGTCGCCCTTCTGATTCGAAATACAGCCGGCACTCGGACGGCGCGCGGCCGTCGCCGTCCGCCCAGTAGGCATAGTAGTCGGGATGTGCGTCGATGGGCCGGCGCACAAAGCCGTGATTGAACTCGCTGCCCTGGGTCACGTCGCGCACCTTCCTCCAGCTCCTGCCCCCGTCACGACTGCTCCACATGGCGATCTCCCCGCCCGGATTGTATCGCTGCGGTCCTTCGCCCGTCGGGCCGATCACGCGCCACGTCCCGTCCCTTTCGACGTAGAGGCTGCCGAAATCATAGTTGTTGTCCGACGTTGTGACGACCGAAAACTCCCACGCATTTCCCGTCCAATGCGCGACCGTCCACTCGTGCGGACCGCCCGCCGGCCCCGGTTCCCACGTGCGCCCGGTGACGTAGAGCAGAATCGGCCGCCCTTCGGCGTCATAGTTGAGGTCGCACGTGTACATGAGCGTGCCGTCTTTCTCATAGTCGCGCACCAGCGCGGGATTGTCGACTTCCGTGAGCGGCGCGTCCAACACTTCACCTTTCACGTTGCGCCACGTCCGGCCCAAATCGGAGGTCTCCATGTAATACAGGTTGGTCCGCCAGTTCAGCCCTTTCTTCCGTCGGTCTCCCTGAAACGCGGTGGGATGATAGTTGAAGAACGTCCCCACGCGCCGCCCGTGCGCGCGGCTGACTTGATAATGCCCCTCCTCGATCTGCGCGTACGCTTCCGGCGTGGACCAGTGAATCCCGTCGGCGCTGGTTTGCGAAAAGAGAAACCGCCGCCCCTGCTTGTAGAGCGTCTGCAGAAACAGGAACCCCTGACCCTCGATGTACCACGGCTGCGGATAGGAGAAATTGGTTTTTAGTACCTCGTCCCACTCCTCGATGTCGTAGGGCGTCCTGCTCCGGAAGATGTACGACGGCCTTCCCGTCCCGTGTGAACTGCAGAATACGAAGAGACGGCCGTCGCCGTCGATGGAGAGGACCGGATTGTCGTGCGCGTCGCTCGTCTCTTTATCCATGAGCACGGTGGGAACCGCCAGCGTGCCTGTCTCGTGGTCGTAATAGGAGACCGTCTCCCACAGCGTCCGGCGTCCGGGATCGGTCCCGCCGTAGACAAAAAAGGTCTTGTGGACCGCCGGCGCGTAGACGGCGTGCGGGATATGATTGGCGCAATACGTCGCCATGCCGCCGCTGTACTTGTACTTGTACTCGGTATCCACGGGCTGATTGTAATACCAGATGCCGCGATAGCCCGAGTCCTTCCAGGGCGCGGCGAGGGCGGGCAGGGAAACCAGCAGAGCCAGAAAAAGCAAGATATGTTTCACGCCGGCCTCCAGGCAGGTAGCGTCCAACCCAACCGTAGCACGAGCGGGAGAAACGCTCAAGCAGGCGAGGCGGACGGCGTAACGGCGACATCCTGTCGCCGGTCGTGTCGGCGTCCAGCCGAGACGGCGCGGTTGGTGGAATCGGGGACGAGACGTCCCCGAGACCGGCGGCAGGATGTCGCCGCTATGGGCGCCCACGTCGCCTCAATCCGTCCATCCCATCCCAATCTTCCGACTCATCCCGTCAATCCCGTCGTCCGAGGAGACGCGCGTGTTCCTGCGTGGCGTAGCGGTCGGTCATGCCCGCCACGTAGTCCGTCACCACGTCCAACCGCGCCTCCCGGTCGTCCTCCCGTCCTTCCAGCCAGTAACGGATGTGCTCGGGCAGGCGCTCGGGAGCCTCCAGGAACAGCAAGAACAGCTCGGCGACGATCCGCTTGCCCGCCTCGATGTCGGCGGTCACGGTGGGATGGCGATACAACCGCTCGAAAAGAAAGCTCCGCAACTGCCGGTTCTTCACCTCCATTTCAAGAGAAAACCGCACCAGCCGCGTCTCGCAGGCCCTCACCTCGGACAGCGACGCGATCCCCCGCGTCGCCAGGTTTCGCGCCGTCTCTCGAATGGCGTCGGTGACGAGCAGGTTGATCAGCCTCCGCACCGCCTCGCGGATGTGCATCTTCACGCTGCGCGACTCATAGTTCTGTCTTAACTCCGAAAGCACCTCCGCCCACAGCGGCACCGCCTCCAGCTCCTCCGCCTCGACCAGCCCGTGGGCGATGCCGTCGTCCACGTCGTGATTGTTATAAGCGATCTGATCCGCCAGGTCCACCAGTTGCCCCTCCAGATGCAGATGGCCGGCGGGCTGATCCGCGACGCCCACGTTGTCATAGGGACTCTTGTGCTTCTCCAGCGCCTCGCGCACTTCGTAGGTCAGGTTGAGACCGGGAAAATCCAGGTACTTCTTCTCCAACAGGTCCACCACGCGCAGCGACTGGGCGTTGTGCTCGAAACGGCGGCCGTAACGCGAGAGGAGTTCGCACAACACCTCCTCGCCGGCGTGGCCGAAGGGGGTGTGGCCGAGATCATGGGCCAGCGCGATGGCCTCGGTCAGGTCCTCGTTGAGGGCCAGCGCGCGCGCCATGGTGCGCGAAATCTGCGCCACCTCCAGGCTGTGGGTGAGGCGCGTGCGATACTGCCCCCATTGGTGCGTGACAAAGACCTGGGTCTTCAACTCCAGCCGCCGGAAGGCGGTACTGTGCACGATGCGATCCTTGTCGCGCTGGAAGGCGGTGCGCAGGGGATGCTCGGACTCGGGATGGACGCGGCCGCGGCTCTCGGCGGCCAGTACGGCGTAAGGCGCCAGGAGCGCGCGCTCGCGCGCCTCCAACTCGGTCCGCGTCAAGAGTCCGGCCGGCGGGGCAGGCATGATGCCGTTGATCCTACCCAAGAACCCCGCCCCGCGCAAGCCGCCCGCTTGCCTTGACAGTGCCGGAAAGCCTCTCTACCATGCGGAAAAATCTCATGTTGCATGTCCTCCTGCAACACCCTGGAGCCTCTCCATGACGCGGGACATGCTCGCCCTGTGTCTTTGCCTCCCGCTTTCCGGCTGGGCGCTGCCGCCGGTCCATCCGGACCGCGGCGAGGCCGCCTTCCAGCGCGCCGTGCTGCGGGCCTCCAACGACCTGCGCCTCCTTTGCTTCGCCGCCCATCCCGACGACGAGGACGGCGCCCCGCTGGCCTACTACGGCCTGACGCGCGGGGTGCATACCTTCACCGCGCTGGCCAACTACGGCGAAGGCGGCCAGAACGAGATCGGCGGCCAGCTCTACGGCGACCTGGCGGTGCTGCGCGCCCGCGAGACCCGCGCCGCCGCCGAGCTCTTGGGAACCCAAGAGGTCGTCTGCATGAACCTGGAGGACTTCGGCTACTCCAAAACCCTGGCGGAGACGCTGGAGAAGTGGGGGCGCGAGCGCACCCTGGAACAGATGATCGTCGTCATTCGCAGCCTGCGTCCGGACGTGATCATCACCAACCATCAGCCCGGCCAGGGCCACGGCCACCACCAGGCCATCGCGGCGCTGCTTCTGCCCGCCGTCGAGGGTGCGGCCAACCGGCAGGAATATCCCGAGATGAAGACGCGCGGGTTGGCCGCCTGGAAGGTCTCGCGCGTGTTCGTGCGCCGCAATCTCCCCTGGAGCACGGGGCAGGAGGATTACGACGTCAAGGTCCCCGTGGGAACTTGGGACGCCCTGCGCGGCGCAACGTACCTGGAGATCGCCGCCGCCGCCCTCAAGGAGCACAAGAGTCAGGGCCGCTGGGAAATGGTCGACGACGTTTTGCCCTCGGCGACCTACACGTATTTCACGCAGATTTATCCGCCCGGCGAGCAGGTCACAAACGACCTTTTCGAGGGGCTGACGGAAGGGTTCGCGCCCGCGCGCGGACATTATCCGCTCTACGACGCCAGCGCCGCCATCACGTTGGAGGCGTTTGCGCCCTGCAACGCGCCGCTGTCGCGGGCGGCGGCGGCCATGCCGCGCTCGCGCGAGGAGACGGGGCGCCTCCTGGCGGAGGCGCACAACTTCCTCTCCGGCCTGCCCGCGCTCTCCGGCCTCGTCCCCCTCGAACGCGCACAACCGTCGGAGGAGACGCGCCTGTTGGAGCGCGCCGTCACGCGCTACCTCCACGAGCGGCGCGAGGACGTCTCGGCGGCCCTGTGGGAGTGCGCAGGTCTGTCCGCCATGCTGGAGAGCGACGACGCCGCGCTGGTGCGACGGCAGCCCTTTACGACCCGGCTCACGGTAACGGCGCTGGGGCCGGCCACGCTCACCGACGTGACCGCCGCCATGCTCCTGCCCTTCCAGTGGCCGTCACAGGGGCTGGTCGCCGGCGTCCCCGAGCCGCTGGCGCCGGGAGAGTCGGCGCGCTTCAGCTTCAGCAACCAGGTCTTCAGCGAGGCGCCGGTATCCACGCCCTTGGAGGAGTTGCGACGCGACCTCTTCCCGCCGCGTTCACCGCTCAAGGCGACCGTGACGGCGCGCGCCTACGGCGCGCTCTTCTCGCGCGTGGTCGAGACGCCCGCGCGTTGTCCCTGAGTTGGAATCCGCTCGACCGCCCGCGCTCACCTGGGTGCGACCGGCGACCGGCGATCCGGCCCGGCCGGTCGAGTTCTTCGTCGAGGTCCGCAACAATACGGAAGTCCCCTGCGACGGCCGCCTCAGCCTCTTTTTTCCCACGACCGTGTCGCGCATGGCCCACGAACTCTTCCCCGCCAGCCGCGAATACGCGCTGCAACCGGGCCGCTCCGCCGTCTGGCGCGTGCGCGGCGACATCACCTCGGAGACGCCGACCGGCCGCTTCTCGGTCTTCGTCCTGGCGGAAGGTTCCGCCCGCCACAGCGCCGCCGCCGACCTGCCCATCACCATCCTGGACGCGACTCTGCCGGCGGGCCTCTCCGTAGGCGTGTTCACCAGTTACGATGATACGCTCGCGGAGGCGTTGGAAAACCTGGGCGCGGCCGTAGTCGAGCTGGACGGCGCGCGCATGCCCTTCGTCGACCTGTCCGGCTTCGACTCCGTCTTCGTGGACCTGCGCGCCTATCTCGTGCATCCGCAACTGGCGCAATACAACTCTCTTCTTCTGGACTATGCCCGCGCGGGCGGCAACCTGGTCGTGATGTACCAGAAGACGGAGGAGTGGAAGAGCGAGCTGGCGCCCTACCCCCTGGTCCTGGGCCGCGAGCGGGTCACGCTGGAGGATGCGCCCGTCACCTTGCTGGAGCCGACTCATCCGCTGCTCTCCTGGCCCAACGTGCTGGATGCCGGCGCCTGGCAGGGGTGGGTCCAGGAACGGGGCCTCTACTTCCCGCGCGAGGTGGACAGCCGCTACACGCGCCTGGTCTCAATGGCCGACGCGGGCGGCGAGCCGCTCTCCACCGGCTGGCTGGTCGCCGACGCAGGCAAGGGCAGCTACATCTACACCAGCCTGGTCTGGTATCGACAACTGCGGGAGCGCCGGCCGGGCGCCTACCAGGCGCTGGCCAACATGGCCGCCTATCCCCGCCGCCCCAGGTAGCTTGTGGAAAGTTCATGGCCATGAAATGAGAGCCGAGTCCTCGAGTAGCCCGTCTGCGGGCGTATCGAGAGGACGTCGGCGCGCTGCAACGGCCCTGGCAACGGCCTTGGTTCCCAGCAACAACGGCTTCCCGTCCAATATCCCGGCCCGCGGGACGTTACAGGAGGTGAGCGGATCGTGCACCGGGCGACCGACGATGAACTGATCGCCGCCTTTCAGGCTGGTCGTCCCCAGGCCTTCGACCGCCTCCTGGATCGTTACCAGGGACCGCTCTTCTCCTACCTGCTGCGCATGACGGGCCGCAGGGAGAGCGCCGAGGACCTCTTCCAGGAGACGTTTCTGCGGGTCCTGCGGGGGCTGCCCGGCTACGAGCATCGCGGGCAGTTCAAGCCTTGGCTGTACCGGTTGGCGACCAACCTGTGCATCGACTTTTTCCGCCGCGAGGGTCGCCGGCCGGCGGTTTCGCTGCAGCGTGAGGACGGCGAAGGAGAGCCGGCATCGCTGCTCGGGGTTCTGCCCGCGCCCGGCTCCCGTCCGGACCGCGCGGCGCTGGAGGCGCAATTCCTCTCAGCCCTGGACGCGGCGGTCGCCCGATTGCCGGAGATGCAGCGGCAGGTCTTCCTCCTGCGCACCGTCTCCGAGCTCAGCTTCCGCGAGATCGCCGACCTCCTGGACTGCCCGCTGGGCACGGCGCTCGGAAGGATGCACGACGCCTTGGGTAAGTTGCGCCAGTGGCTGGGCGATGAATGGCTCGAACTTCTGGCCGAGACGGAATAGGCAAGCAAGATGATGGACGAGAAAAGACCACGCGCCACGGACGAGGAGTTGCTGCTTTTGGCCTCGGGAGAGTTGCCGGAAGCGCGACGCGCGGTCCTGTTGTCGGCTCTGGAGGCCGATCCCGAGCTGGCGCGGCGGCTGGCGGTTTTTCGCTGTCTCTTGGAGAAGCCCCGCCACTTGCCGACGGAGCGGCCATCGCGCCGCGTGCTGCGCGCCTTGCGCCATGCGGCACGAAAGGAGGCGGCGCCGGTCGCCGGTTGGGACGCCTGGCGGCGCTTCTTTGCCTGGCCGCGCCTGACCGGCGCCGTCGCGGTCGCCGCGCTTTTTCCGGCGCTCCTTGTTTATACCCAGCGAACCGCACGGGAACCGGGCGGCGCCTCGCCCGTGGCCGACGTCGCCGCCTTGGAAATCCGAGGCCGGCCTCGACTGGGTGGACGACCGCCTGACCTTCTTGGATGCCAGTCCGAACGCCGAGGAATCGGCGTTCCTTTGGACCGCCGACGCCTCCGAGCTCGGCGCGCGCCTGGAGACGCTTCAAGAGACGCTCGACGACCTCTCCCTCGAGTTGGAGTGGCCGGCGTCATTCATCGATAGGGGGTAAACGCCCATGAACGCAACACGACTCTGGTTGTTGGTGCTGGCGCTGGCGTTGATGGCGCCGGCGAGTGTGACCGCACAGGAGGAAAAAGGACCGGGGCCGGAGCAGCCGCCGGTCGTGCAAGCGGACAATCCGCCGCCGCCGCTGGAGGGCGGGCCACGCTTGGATGCGCCGCGGCCGGAGGGCCGCCGGCGGCTCGGTCCGGGACCGCAGGGGCCCCAAGGGCCGCGCGGACCCCAGCCGCCCGCCGATCAGCCGCCCGGGCCCATGCGCGAGCGCGTGCGCGAGCGCCTGGAGCAGCCGCTTTCGACAGAGGAGGAAGCGCGCGCGCTCGAGGTCATCCGCACTCAGCGCCCCTGGGAAATGGAGCGCGTCGAGCGCCTGAAGGCCGAGCGTCCGCTGGCCTACACCATGATGCTGCGCCAGGCCCTCCTGGGCGAACGCATGATGGACCGCCTCCGCCAGGAGGACCCCGAGGCCCTCGAACTGCGCAAGCGCGAACTGGACTTCGAGCGCCAGGAGCATGAACTGGCCCAGGCCTACCAACGCGCGACCGACGAGAAGGAGAAAAAGGCGATTGAGGGCCAGTTGAAGGAGGTCCTGGGCAAGCACTTCGACCTGCGCAGCGAAAACCACAAGCGCGAGATCAAACGCGCCGAGGAGGAGCTGGCCCGGCTGCGCGAGCGCCTGGCGACCCGCGAGAAAAACCGCGCCGAGATCATCGAGAACATGAGCCTGCGCCTGCGCGGCCTGGGCGACACGATGGAGTTCTGAGCGCCTCTGGACTGCGGCTGCCTGCTGCCGCGCCTTTGGAACGCGGCTCCTTGCTGCCGCGTATGGGACCTATGGGACCTATGCAACCTATAGGGCTCACCCTGTCAAGTGCAGGTCTCATAGGTCCCATCCGTCCCATTCCCCGGGCGCGTCTCGCCTGTTTACTCGCCGCCCCCCCCGGAGTATGATCCCCTCTCGTTCCATTCGAAGGGACCCTCACGATGACCCGACCCATGCTTCTGGCCTGGAGCGGCGGCAAGGACAGCGCCTTGGCGCTGGAGGAGATGCGCCGCGACCCCCGCTTCGACGTCATCGGGCTCTTTACGACCGTAACGGAAAGCGACGGTTGCACCACCCACCATGGAGCGCCGCCGGCGCTGACGGCGTTGCAGGCGGAGCGCGCCGGCCTGCCGCTCTACGCCGTGCCCGTACCCGGCGACGGCGATCAGGAGACCTACCAGCGGGTCATGGGCGAGGCCATCCAACGCCTGAAGGCGGAGCTGCCCGAACTGGAGGGCTTCGTCTTCGGCGATCTCTTCCTTGAGGACTTGCGCATCCGCCGTACGCGCCTTCTGGCGCGCGCCAGCCTGTCCGCCTACTTCCCCCTCTGGCAGCGCAGCAGCTACGACCTGGCGCGCAAACTGCTCGCCCGCGGCTATCGCGCCCTGCTGGTTTCCGTCGATACCGCCAAGCTGCCGGAGGATTTCGCCGGACGCGAGTACGACGAGAACCTCCTGTCCAACCTTCCGCCTGGCGTGGACCCCTGCGGCGAGAATGGCGAGTTTCACACCTTCGTTTACGACGGGCCGATCTTCGAGCAGCCGATTCCGTTTATTCGCGGCGAGCGGGCGCGGCGCGACGGGCCGTTCGCCTACTGGCCCGTGCTGCCCGTCGCGCGGTAAGAGAACGGGCCGCCCACTTCGGCCCGCACTTTGCATCATTCACTTCACAACGCGGTCCGGACGGGCCGCCCCGGGAGGAATGCGCGATGCCGGAAGATCGTCCCAACCCCTTGGAACAACTTGAGTTGGAGTTAACCCACCTGCGCGCGCGCCTCAAAGAGGTGGAAAAGGACCTCTCCGCCTGCCGCGAAGCGGCGTTCGCACTCGGCGAGCGGCTGTCCGCCGCGCAAGAAAGACCGGCCGTCCCGGAAGGTCTGCCGGTTCCCCCGGCGGTCGCGCCGCCGCCGCCGACACCATCGCAGGCCCAAGCGACCAGCGACTTCCGGGCGGGCGCGGTTTCAACCCCCCAGCCCGAGCCGCCGTCCTCTGCACAGCGGCGCCTGCAAGCCTTTTTTCAAAGCGGCGCGCCGGCGGCGCCGCCCGGCCCGCCCCCCTGGCACGTCGCCCGTGAATGGCTCTTCAAGATCATCGGCCGCCCGCCCGAAGGCGAGAACATCGAGATGCTCTTGGGCATCTACTGGCTGGTGCGACTGGGCGTACTGGCGCTGGCGATTGCACTCGGCATGTGGGGCGTGTACCTGAGCCAAGGCTCCGGTCCCGTCCAGCGCGTGCTCCTTGGCTACGCGCTCTCCGCCGTGTTGCTGGCCGCCGGCTGGTACTATCGCCGGCACGTGGAGCTGTTCGGGCGCAGCCTCATCGCCGGCGGGTTGGCCATCGGCTTCTTCGTCTCCTTCGCCGCGCATTTCCTGCCCGCCATGAACTGCCTGCCCGTCCCCGCCTCCGCGCTCCTGTCGGCGGCCTTCGTGGCGGCGATGCTGGCCATCTCCGAGCGCTGGCAGGCGCCCGTGATCGCGGGCATGTCGATCTTCATCGGCCAGGCCGCCGCCTACGTCGCTACCCGCGAAGTCGGCGCCGAGCCGCTCCTGGCCATGCTGATCCTGGCCGCCGCCGCCCTCTACCTGCAACTCCGCCGCGGGTGGACGCATCTCTCGCTCTTCGCCCTGGCCAGCTCCTATCTCACCCTGGCCCCCTGGCTTTTCACCCATCCGGGACGCGAGCACAACGACTTTCACTTCTGGCTCAATCTCACCTGTCTGACAACCATTTACGGCGTCTTCATCTGCGCGCAACTGCTCTTTCTGCTGCGCCGGGGCGAAGCGCAAAAAAGTTTCCTGGAAACCGCCCTCGGCGTCACGGTGGGAGTCGTCAACGCGCTCTTCTACTTCGTATTCACCTCGTTCCTGTACCTGATGACGGACCGGGTCGAGGTCCTCTTCGGGTTCTACTTCCCGCTGGCGGCGGTGCAAGTGGGCGTGGGAATGCTGGAGCGGCGGCGGGACTCGGGCGCGGACGCCTTCTACTTCGCGCTGGCGGTCGTCTTGGCGCTGCTGGGGACCTTCA
Organism: bacterium; assembly: GCA_015075175.1. GTDB lineage: Bacteria > Hinthialibacterota > Hinthialibacteria > H5-UNCL2 > H5-UNCL2 > H5-UNCL2. The sequence continues at coordinate 143,095 of JABTUV010000001.1, read as the reverse complement.
GCGCCTGGGACGGCCTGGCCCGCAACGCCATCCTCTACGCCTTCGCGCTCCTTTTACTCATCGCCGGTTATCGCCTGCGCATGGCCGTGTTCTATTACGCGGCCGAGGGCGTCTTGGCCGTGGCGGTACTGGACTTCCTGCACTATCACGCCGTGCGGCCCTTTGCGCCCAACGACTACTGGGGCGGACTCTTCGGAGCGGCGGTGCTGTTCACCAAGTCCATGCTGGAGGAGCGCCAACCGCCGCCCGCGCACTGGGGGCGCGAATGGATGGAGTTCATGCGTCGCGCCAACCAGGTCCTGACGTGGACGCACGCGGGCCTGGCGGTCGTCTTGTGCGCCTGGCTGTCCCACGCGCGCTGGGACGGGCGCGCGGAGATGATCGCCCTGGCCATTCTGTCGCTCGTGATTCTCCTGGCGGGCTGTCGCTGCGGACGCGCCCCGCCTTCTGGGCGGCGGCGGCCTTGACCGTCTGGGGGACGTTGCGTTCGTGGCCTCGCTGCCCGCTTCCTGGCCCGGACCCAGTGAAGCCGTCCCCTCGTGGAGTTGGGCGTGGCTGGCGGGGGCCACGCTCCTGTCCGCGGGACTCTTGACGCCGCGCACGCTGCGGCACGCCTGGGCCACCCTGGAACGCAGCCAGCCCGTCTACTGGACGCTCGTCGCCCTCGCGGCGCTCACCCTCTCCGCGACCGCCCTGGTCCACGTCACGCGCGCCGACAGCCTCGCTCCTGCGATGCGCGCCCATCTTGGTCGCGGGCCTCTTCCTTCCGGCGCTGGCGTGGGAGTACCAACGCATGACGCGCGAGGCGCGCGATCCCATAGAGCCCCTGCATGGCGCGTTGGCCCGTACGCTGGCGGCGCTGGGCGGCTGGATCGTCCCACTGGCCCTGACGACCACCCTCGCGCGGCCCCACGCGCTCCTGGCAAGCACGCTCTGCGCGCTGCTCTTGGGCGGCGGAACCGTTCTCCTGCGGCCCATGGCCTACGCTTCAGGAGTCGCGCTGCTGGTCGCCCTCGGCCAGTACTATCACGGCCTGGGCGCCTTTGCGGCGGCCCGCGACTGGCCGATGACCAGCCTCTTTCTTTTCATCGTGGGCGTGATCCTGACGGCGCTCACGGACCGCGCGCAACGCGACCGCCCCGCGTGGTGGTGGATTCTGCCGGCGCTGGCCGTCTACGGCATCGTCTATGCCCTGCTCCACCAGCGAGTGCATCCGATGGCGCTCTATCCGGGCGTGGCACTGGCCGCCGGGCTGCTCCTGTGGGGTGCACGCGCGGCGGCGGCCCCGCGCCTGGCGGCCGCCACGCTGCCCCTGCTGGCGCTGGCGCACGCCGCGTTTTATTTCTATAGCCGGGACGGCGTGGGCCGGCCGCTGGGCCACGGCTTCACCGATCTGATCCTGCCCATGCTGGCGACCGGACTCCTGACCGCAGCCTACGAGCGCACGGCGACCGGCGGCTGGAAACTGCCGGGCCTCCCGCCGCTGGCAGAAGAGTGGCGCCGCGTCGTCGCTCCCCTGCGCCATCTGCTCATCCTGGCCATGATCCTCGTCGGCATGTCGACGACTGCGCACAGCGACCTGCTGGCGCCTGAACTCCGCCGTCGGTTGGAGCGCGACCGCCGTCATTCTCCTGCTCTGGGTTTCGCCTTCCGCGCGGGCATCTATCGGCGCTACGGGTTGGCCCTGTTTCTCTTGTGATCGCCCGCATCGCCCTTTTCGACACGAGGGAGTTGGACCTGCCCGCCAAGATCATCGTCTGGGCGGTCCTGGGCGGATGCCTTATCGAGTCGCGTCTTGTATGTGCAGTTCCGAGAGAAACTGATGAAATGGCTCGGGTAGGGTGGGTTCCACCTACCAACGCATTGACTTGACCTGCGTTTTCGCCGCGATTATCTTGAACGCGACAAGGCGAAAAAGGAGGCGTCCATGCCAAGGTCACCGTGCTGCCTGAACACAAGGTCTACGAAGTCGCCGCCGGCGACAGCGTGCTCAACGCGGTCGAGGCGGTCAACGGCGAGCTGCCCTTCGGATGCCATCATGGCACGTGCAGTACCTGCATGACGCGCGTGGTATCGGGCATGGAGAACCTGGACCCGCCCAATGAGCAGGAGAAGAGCACCCTCTCCGACTTCGACGCCGAGCCGGACCAGCGCCTGATGTGCTGCCGTGATCCGCGGGGACATCACGGTCGATTATTCGTAGTAACCGGAGAATAGGTCCCATAGGTCCCATGGGTCCTATTCCGCCCCGCGGCAGCGAGCAGCCGCACTCCAAAGACGCAACACGCGCGCAACTACCTCCCAAAGTGTCAAATCGGCTGTTTCATGCCTCGTTTCGTTGCATTTATGAGAATATTTCTTGGCAAATTGGAAAAGGAATCGCCCATGCTGTAAAATACCTGTTGCAGCCATTTACACGCGCCAACTGGGGTGGCCGAGGAGGTAGTGACCATGCCAGGAGCATCCCAGCGCGTCCACCGGCCTGTGGCCCGCGCCATCGCAGCCGCCTTGCCTCACCCCGACAAACCCATTGGTTCTCGCGCTTCTCCTGATCGGCTTGGCCGCGGCGTATACTTGCCGCGCGGACGGGCCGACCTTTACCGACGTGGAAGCAGGGCTTTTGGGCGTCACGGACAGCAGTGTGGCCTGGGGCGACTGCGACGGCGACGGCGACCTCGACGCTCTGGTCGCCGGCAACGCGGGCACGGTGGGCGTCTTCTCCCGCGTCTATCGCAACGACGCCGGCGCCTTCATCCTGAGGCCAACGCCGTCCTGCCCGGAATCTCGCTGGGGACGGCCGCCTGGGTCGATTACGATCTAGATGGACGCTTGACGTCTTCCTGTCGGGACTTTCGCCCACGCTGGGGCCGATCACGCGCCTCTATCGCAACCAGGGCGGCGGCGTCTTCACGTGGGACGCGGCGGCGGTACTGCCCGGCGTCTCCAACGGCAGCGCCGCCTGGGCCGACTATGACGGCGACGGCGACCCCGACCTGCTCCTGACCGGCGCGCTCGTCAACCTGGCCAAGATCGCCCGCCTCTATCGCAACGACGGCGGCGGCGTCTTCACCGAAGAGCTGGGCGCGGTCCTGCCCGGCGTCATTTCCGGCAGCGTGGCCTGGGCCGATTTCGACCTGGACGGCGATCCCGATATTCTCCTTACCGGCAGTCTCGGCTCCAGTCGCATCAGCCGCATCTACCGCAACGACGGCGGCGGCCTCTTCGCGTGGGAAACGGCCGCCGTCATGCTGGGCGTGGCCAACAGCAGCGTCGCCTGGGCCGACTACGATCGGGACGGCGATCCTGACATTCTGCTCACCGGCAACATGGGTTCGGGCCTGATCTCCTGGATCTACCGGAATGACGGCGGCGGGTTGTTCTCGCGCGAGACGCGCGCCGCGTTGCCGGGCGCCTCACTTTCCAGCGTGGCCTGGGGCGACTACGACCGCGACGGTGATCCGGACATCCTCCTCTCCGGCGAGTCGGACGTGGGCAAGACCGCGCGCATCTATCGCAACGACGGCGGCGGCGTGTTCATTCACGACGCCACCGTGGTCCTGCCCGCGGTGGCCAAGGGCAGCGTGGCCTGGGGCGACTACGACCGCGACGGCGATCTGGACATCCTCCTTCAGGCAACACCGGCCTGGCGCGCATCGCCCAGGTCTGGAACAACGCTCTGGTTACGAGCGCCAATCAACCGCCCGTCGCCGACGCCGGCGGGCCTTACACCGTCGAGGCCGCCGGAACCGCCAGCTGGGTGCAATTGGACGGCTCCGCCTCCTCCGACCCCGACGGCGACAGCCTCCTTTATCAGTGGTTCGTCGATCTGCCGGGCGCCGCGTTCGACGACTCTACCGCCGTCTCGCCCCTGCTCTATTTCAACGGGTCCTCGCCGATGGTCTTCGAAGTCAGCTGGCCGTGCTGGACGCGGATTACGTCTCCGTCGCAACCAGTACCGTGACGGTCGTCGATACCGTCCGCACCATCCCTTCAGTTGACCGAGAAGTGCTTGCCCACGTCGCGCAGCACGTCAAGAAAGCCGAGGGTTGTCAGCCAGTCGGCGTTGTTGACGATGATGGCCCCGTTGGGGCGCTTGCGGTCGAAGTCGAGGAACTTCTCCAGGATGCGCCGCTGCGAGGCGACGTTCGCCTCCACCTGCTCGCGCGACATGAGCGTGCGCTCGCTTTCGCGTCCGGACGGGTCGCCGATCAGCCCCGTGCCGCCGCCCATCAGCACGATGGGCTTGTGTCCGCACTGCTGCCAGTGCATCAGGGCCTTGGCGGGGATGAAGTTGCCGATGGTGAGGGAGTCGGAGGTGGGGTCGAACCCGGCGTAGGCGACGCGCATCACCCCGCCCTGCGAGGGCGATCGCAGATGCTCCTCCAGCCCCTCGCCTGCTGTCTGATGAAGCTGGCCCCGCCAGCGCAGTTCCTCGAGAAACGAAGTCATGTGGCGCTCCCGTGTCCGCCGGGGTGACGGTCCCGCCGTCGCCTGGCGATCGACCCCAAGGGTAGGGTGGCCTCGGTCCGGGTCGACCGCCGCGCGGACTGCGCGGCGCATCGCCCCTATCGTCTTTCAGACACGACTTCCCGCATCATTCCTGTCCGCATCGAGAGGTGACTCATGGCCTTCACGCTTCCCGCCCTGCCGTACCCCTCCAACGCCCTCGAGCCGCACATCGACGCCCGCACGATGGAGATCCATCACGGCAAGCACCACAACGCGTACGTGACGAATCTGAACAACGCCATCGCGGGTCAGGCCGCGCTGGAGTCGAAAACCATTGAGCAGCTCTGCGCCGACCTGAACGCCGTGCCGGAGTCCATTCGCGCCGCGGTGCGCAACAACGGCGGGGGGCACTACAACCACTCGCTGTTCTGGACCATCATGAGCAGTCCCGCGTCAGGCGGAGGCGGCAAGCCCTCGGGCGATCTGGCGCACGCCATCGACAAGCACTTCGGCTCGTTCGACGCCTTCAAGGAGCAGTTCGCCAAGGCGGCGACGACGCGATTCGGCTCCGGCTGGGCATGGCTGGGCGTCAAGACCGACGGCTCGCTGTGCGTGTGCTCCACGGCCAACCAGGACAACCCGCTGATGAAGGGCGTGGTGGACTGCCTCTGCACGCCGATCCTGGGTCTGGACGTGTGGGAGCACGCCTACTATCTCAAGTACCAGAACAAGCGCCCGGCCTACATCGAGGCCTGGTGGAACGTGGTCAACTGGGAGGACGTGGCGGATCGCTACAAGGCGGCCAGGAAGTAGACAACGGTAGGGTGCGCATCGCGCACCGATTAGCTCCATCAAGGCGCCGACCGGATGCGGGCAAGGTGGTGCGCAATGCGCACCCTACTCCACTACCGCCTCGACCGCCTGCCTCAGCGTGGCGAAATCCACTTCGCCGACCCGCGAGAACACCTGCCGTCCGCTGGCGTCGTAGATGAACGTCGCCGGTATCGCCCCGCTCCACTCGCGCGAGTAGTAGTTGATCAGCGCCTCGTTATCGGTCGTGTTCTTGACCAGGACGCCGTAGGCAAGCGGTCTCTTCTCCAGAAAGCGCGTGAGCGTTGCGGGGACTTCGTTCGGCTTTTTCAGGTCCAGGAAGTCCAGCGAGATGCCCACCATCTCCACGCCTTTCGCGTGATATTCCCGGTGGAATCTCGCAAGTTCCGGCAGTTCCGCCACGCACGGCGCGCACCAGGTCGCCCAGAAGTTCACGATCAGTACGCGGCCCGCATGAGACTTGACCAATCCGTCTGTGAGTTCGGAAAGCGAGGCCAGGCGGGGGGCGGTACTGGACGGCACCGCCCCCGCCGCGTCGCCCCAGGCTCCCACGTCGGCAACCGCCAGGCCGAGAGCCAACAACCACGCGCCCCGGCGCATCTTACCGGACCCGCTTGATGGTGCAGCCGAAGGCCTTGGTCTCGGTCTTCTCCACCGGCTTGCCCTCCAACGCCGCATCCAGCGCGCTCGCAATGTAGTTCACGTCGCCCGTGGTGTTGGGCTGGCTGCGATTGTCGAAGGCGCCGTGATAGATGAGCGTCCCCTCCTTGTCCACGACGAAGACCTCCGGCGTCTGGTTGGCCTTATAAAGGTCGGCGACCTTGTTGCCCTCGTCCACCAGCAGCGTGTAACTCGAGTTGTGTTTGCTCCGGAAGTTCTTGCGGATTTCGTCGGTATTGCCGTTGGTGGGATCCACGGACAGGAAGACCGCCTTGTCCTTGTACTTCTCGACGTTGGCGTTGCGGTCCTTCTCGGTTCCCACCACCCATGGGCAGCCGCAATTCCAGAATTCGACCACGACCGGCTTGCCCTTATAGTCGGACAGCTTGTGCGTCTTGCCCTCGATGTCCTTCAACTCGAAGTCGGGGGCGGGTTTGCCGATCTGGGGCTTCTGCGCCGGTTCATCCGCAGCGAAGGCGGCCGCCAGCCCGAAGCCGACCGCCAGGACCAGAACACTTAATCGCCTAAAGGTTTTCCTCGACATCGCGTTAATCCTCCAGAAATGATTGGGTTGTTCAGGTTAACGCCGGCGGGGGAGAATTTGTTGAAATAATCGTGCGCGCTTGCGCGTGGGAGTCGGAACGCCTATACTGAGGCGCAAGGGACGCCGGCTGCGTCCCGTAAAGGTCTACCTCGAGGGAGCGCTTTCGTGAAACGACCGACCACGCTGGGGGAACTCTTACGCAGCGGCTATCGCCCCAGGTCCGTAAAGGAGGAGATGCGCGAGAACCTGGTCGCCCTGATGCGGGCGGGTGAGACTCTCTTTCCGGGCATCATCGGATTCGAGCGCACCGTCCTGCCGCAGATCGAGAACGCCATCCTGGCGCGGCACAACTTCATCCTGCTGGGACTCCGCGGCCAGGCCAAGACGCGGCTGTTGCGACTGCTGTCGCGCTTCCTGGACGAGGCCCTCCCGGTCGTGGCGGGATCCGAGATTAACGACGATCCCTTTGCACCGGTGAGCCGCTACGCGCGCCGGCTGGTGGAAGAACGGGGGCCGGAAACTCCCATCGAGTGGCTGCCGCGCGAGCAGCGCTACGTCGAGAAACTGGCGACCCCTGACGTCAACGTGGCCGACCTCATCGGCGACGTGGACCCGATGAAAGTCATGTCGCGCAAACTCTCCCTGTCGGATGAGGACGCCATCCACTTCGGGCTGGTCCCCCGCGCCAATCGCGGCATCTTCGCCATCAACGAGCTGCCCGATCTCTCCGCCCGCATCCAGGTCGCCCTGCTCAACATCCTGGAGGAGCGCGACATTCAGATCCGCGGCTTCCCCGTGCGCCTGCCGCTGGACATCGTGCTGGTGTTCACCGCCAACCCGGAGGACTACACCAACCGCGGCAGCATCATCACCCCGCTGAAGGACCGCATCGAGGCGCAGATTCTCACCCACTATCCGCAGAGCCTGGAGGACTCGGTACGCATCACCGACCAGGAGGCCTGGATCGACCGCGGGGCGGGGCGCGCCATCGTGGTACCGGACTACATCCGGCAGTCCCTGGAGCGGGTGGCCTTCGAGGCGCGCGCCAGCGACTACATCGACCAGCAGTCGGGCGTCTCCGCGCGCATGACGATTGCGCTCCTGGAGACGCTCTACTCCAACGTGGAGCGGCGCATGTTCCGCGCGGGTGAGGAGCGCGCCGTCGCGCGCATCAGCGACCTTTTCTCCTCCGCTTCCGCCATCACCGGCAAAGTCGAACTTGTTTTCAAGGGCGAACAGGAAGGCGTCTCCAACGTGGCGCAGGCGCTCATCGGCAGCGCCGTGCGCACCACCTTCAACCACGTCTTCATCCCCAATTTCCGTCCCGGCTCGCGCCAGAAACCCGAGCGCGAGATCTTCGCCGAGACGGTCGCCTGGTTCGAGGAGGGCCGCCACGTGGACATCTACGACGACATGGCCGAAAGCGAGTACGCCGGCGCGCTGGCCAGAATCCCCGGCCTGAAAAAGACCACCAGCGAATACATGAAACCGCCGCGCGAGCAACTGCCCGCCGCCATGGGGTTCGTCCTGGAGGGACTGGTGCAGCACTTCATGATCGGCAAGAAGGTGCTGGGACAGATGACCATCTATCGCGACGCCCTGCGCGACAACTGGGAGGAAATGACGGACTAGCGCCGTTTCTCAAAAAGTAGTTGCGAGAAAGGAGAAACCGAGTCCTCGAGTAGCGGTACTCCGCGTATCGAGAGGACGACCGGGTCGCTAAAACTTTTCTTGAAACGGCACTAGCGCGATGACGAGCACGTCATCACACTCGCAGCGCCACACTGCGCGGTGCGGGGTGCGCGGTGCGCGGTGCGCACCCTACAGAGGATGCCATGGATTTTCGCTACATCAGGTTCGATCCCAACCTGCTCAAACAGGACATCCTGGAGCAGCTCCTGCGGCTCTGGAACCAGCTGCTCCTGTCCGCCAACGGGGACGCCGAGACCGCCCTGCGCTACCTGGCGCGCCTGTGGGATCGACTCGAATTCCCGCCCGGCCAGGAGATCAGCTTCGAGGAGTTTAAGGAATACCTGAAGGAGCAGGGCCTGATCCGCGAGGGCGCGGGCCAGGTGGTCGAGCTGACCGAGCGCGGCGAGCAGAAGATTCGCACCGCCGCGCTGGAGGAGATCTTTTCTTCACTCAAGATGGACATCGCCGGCAACCATCGCACGCCTTTCGCCGGCGAGGGAACCGACAACCTGCCGGAGACCCGCCCCTTTCGCTTCGGCGACAAGACCGGCGACATCAGCTTCACCGACAGCATCCGCAACACGCTGCAGCGCGATCCGGAGCATTTCGAGGTCGTCGAAGAGGACCTGGAGGTCTACCAGAAAGAGCACCAGGCCTCCTGCGCTACCGCGCTCCTGGTCGACATCAGCCACTCGATGATCCTCTACGGCGAGGATCGTATCACCCCCGCCAAGAAGGTGGCGCTGGCCCTGTCGGAGCTGATTCGCACCCGCTATCCCAAGGACAGCCTGGATGTGATCCTGTTCGGCGACGACGCGATCCCGGTGGAGGAGACGCAGTTGCCCTACATCGGAGCGGGGCCCTACCACACCAACACCAAGGCGGGCCTGGAATTGGCACGCAACCTGCTCCTCCGAAAAAAACATGCTAACCGTCAAATCTTTATGATCACGGACGGCAAACCCTCCGCCATCTACGACAACGGCCAATTGTACTTGAACAGCTTCGGTCTCGATCCTAAGATCGTGGCGCAAACGATCAATGAAGCTGTTTTATGCCGCCGTAAGGGGATCGTGATCACGACGTTCATGGTGGCGCGCGATCCGTACCTGCAGGATTTCGTCCAGCGGCTGTCGCGCGCGTGCAAGGGACAGGCGTACTTCGCCTCGCCCGACCATCTGGGAGAGTTCGTTTTCGCCGATTTTGTGCGCAACCGAAAAAAGCGCGTTCGTTGACGAAAGGAGGCCTCGATGGGAGACCCGGAAGAAAGAGAACGCAAGGAAGAGGGGCTGCGCCTTTCCCGGCGGGGATTTCTGGGCGTTTCCGGCGCAGCCGTGGGCGTTTTGGCCCTACCGACCGCTGCACAGGAGAAGGCCCTGGCCGAAAGCGGCATCAAGGCCAAGGTGATCGGCCCCGCCGCCGTCCCGATTAGCTTGAAAGTCAACGGCAAGAGCTACAACATCAAGGTCGATACCGATACCACGCTGCTCTCCGCCCTGCGCGATCACTTGCAGCTGACGGGAACCAAGCCGGCCTGCGGGCGCGGCGCCTGCGGCGCCTGCACCGTCCACGTCTCCGGCAAGCCCATGTGCAGCTGCATGATGCTGGCCGTCGACGCCGCCGACCAGGACATCCTCACCATCGAAGGACTGGCCAAGGGCCAGGTGCTGCATCCCATCCAGGCGGCCTTCGTCGAGTTCGACGCCTTGCAGTGCGGCTTTTGCACGCCCGGAATGATCATGGCCGTGAAAGCCCTCCTGGACGCCAATCCCGAACCCAGCGACGAGGAAATCCGCGAGGCGGTCGCCGGCAACGTCTGCCGCTGCGGGACCTACCCGCGGGTGTTCCAGGCCGCGCGCGCCGCCGCCCGGCGCATGAAGTCCGCACGGGTCCTGCCGGAAGGAGGGAGGTTGTAAGCCATGAGCGAGGTCAAACTCAAACTGGGCATCCCCGGCAAATACGAAGAGAGAGTCGTCACCCTGCCGGAGGGAGAGCCCAAGCCCTATGACGCCGACAGCAAGTTGAGCGTGGTCGGCAGCCGGCATCCGCGACTGGACGGATTCGCCAAGGTCACCGGTCAGGCCAAGTACGCGCACGACATCCGTCTTCCCGACATGCTCTATGCCGCGCTCCTCTCCTGCCCGCATCCGCACGCCCGAGTCAAGTCGCTGGACACATCCGCCGCAGAGAACATGCCCGGCGTGAAGGCCGTAGTGGCGGCGGCGGACCAGCACGTGCGCTTCGCCGGCCAGTACGTGGCGGCGGTCGCAGCGGAAACGCTGGAACAGGCCGAGCGCGCCTGCCGCGCCATCAAGGTCGATTACGAGCCGCTGCCCTTCGTCGTGGACCTGGAGGAGGCCCGTCAACCCGGCGCCCCCAAGGTCTTCGACAACCGCGACAGCAACGTGCGTGCCGCCGACCCCACGGAGCGCGGCAATCTGGCCGAGGGCTTCGCGGCGGCGGACGCCGTCGTCGAGGCGACCTACAAGACCCAGGTGCAAACCCACGCCTGCATGGAGACTCACGGCCTCGTCGCCCACTGGGAGGCGCCGGACAAACTCAAGGTCTGGTCCTCCACCCAGGGCACGTTCGCCGCGCGCGACAACCTGGCGCGACGTTTCGAACTGGGAGCCGAGAACGTCGAAGTGATTACCGAGTACATGGGCGGCGGCTTCGGCAGCAAGCTGGGCCTGCGCGATTTTGAATCCGCAGCCGTGGAGCTGGCCAGGAAAGCCGGACGCCCCGTGCATCTCATGGTCGACCGCAAGTTCGAGCATCTCTCCACCGGCAACCGCCCCAACTCGGTGCAAGTGATGAAAGCCGGTTGCACCAAGGACGGCAAGGTGACCGCCTGGCAGGTGGACAGCTACGGAACCTCGGGCATCGGGGGAGGCGCGGGGGTCGCCAATCCCAGCGTGTACGATTTCCCCGCGGTCCGGAAGACCAGCGCGGACGTGTATACCAACGCCGGCCCGGGCTGCCCCATGCGCGCCCCCGGGCATCCCCAGGGCATCTTCGCCGTCGAGTCCATGATGGACGAACTGGCGTACAAGATCGGCATGGACCCGGTCGAGTTCCGGCGCAAGAACAACTCGCATCCCATCCGCGACGCGGAATTCGAATTGGGCATGAAAGCCATCGGCTGGGAGCGGCGCAACCAGACGCCGGGCGCGGGGCCTGGTCCCCTCCATCGCGGCATCGGCGTGGCCAGCGGCCGCTGGAGCAACGTCGGCGAGCGCCGCAACTCGCGCATCCAGGTGCGCGTCGCCATTCATCCCGACGGCGGCGTCGAAGTCGAGAACGGCGCCCAAGACCTGGGGACCGGCACGCGCACCATTGTCGGTCTTCTGGCTGCTGAAGAGCTGGGCCTGCCCGTCGAAGCCTTGACGGTGAAAATCGGGCATACCTCCTATCCGTACGGACCGGCCAGTGGCGGCAGCTCCACCGCGCCCGGGCTGGCGCCGACCGTGCGCAAGGCCGCCCTGCTGGCCAGGCGCCGCCTCTTTGAAGTCGTCGCCCCCGCGCTGCAGGCGCAGCCCGAGCAATTGGAATGCCGCGACGGAAAGATCACCGTCGTGTCGGATCCCGGCAAGACGATGGATTGGAAGCGGGCCTGCGGACTTCTGGGCACGACCCCCATCAACGAGCTGGCCACCCGCAGCGACAACTTCGACGGTTGGCAGGCGGAAGCGGCGGGCGTCCAGTTCGCCGAGGTCGAGGTGGACGTCGAGACCGGTCGCGTGCGCGTGCTCAAAGTGGTGGTGGTCCAAGACTGCGGAACCGTGCTGGACCGCCTCACGGCGGAGAGCCAGGTGATCGGCGCGGTCATCCAGGGCATTTCCTATGCGCTCCTGGAGGACCGGATTCTGGACCGGACTACCGGCGTCATGGTCAATCCCAACCTGGAGCAGTACAAGATCGCCGGCAGTTGGGACATGCCGGAGATCGAGGCGATCATGTACGACGCGGCCATCGGGTATAACAACGCGGGCGTGAACGGGCTGGGCGAGCCGCCGGTCACGCCCACCGCGGCGGCGATCGCCAACGCAGTGTATAACGCCGCCGGCTTGCGCATGCGGGAGCTGCCGATTACGCCCTGGCGCGTGTTGGCCGCCGACGCGGCCAGGAGAGGAGGCCGCTCATGACCACGCCTTTCACCTACTTGGAACCCGCCGGCTTGGCCGACGCCTCCCGCCTTGCCCGCCAAGAGGGGGCGATGTTGAAGGCCGGCGGCATCGACCTCCTGGACGAGATGAAGGAAGGCCTGGTCGCCCCGGAAAAGGTCGTGCGCCTATCCGCGCTGAAGGGCATGGACAGGATTGAAGTGAAAAACGGCAAGCTGCGCATCGGCGCCCTGGTCACGCTGGCGACCGTGGCCGCCCACAAACAAGTCCGGGAACATGCGCGCATTCTGGCGGCGGCGGCGGGGCAGGCGGCCACGCCCCAGATTCGCAACGCGGCTACCGTCGGCGGCAACCTCTGCCAGCGGCCCCGCTGCTGGTACTATCGCCACGAAGACTTCCCCTGCCGCAAGAAGGGCGGGGACCAGTGCTTCGCGGAGACCGGCGAGAACCGGTATCACGCCATCTTCGCCGCCGACGGCCCCTGCCACATCGTGCATCCCTCGGCGCTGGGCACGGCTCTGGCGGCGCTGGGCGGCCAGATCCTCGTCTTCGACGGCCAGAAGTCGCGTTCCGTGGCGGTCGAGCAGTTCTTCGCGCTGCCTTCCGTCGATGTGACGCGGGAAAACGTGCTCCAGCCGGGCGAGATCATCGAGGCCGTTGAGATTCCCAGTGCCAAGGGGAAAAAGAGCGCCTACCACAAGCAGCGCGAGCGACTGGCCGCGGACTGGCCGCTGGCGGAAGTGGCGGTCGTGTATGAAGTCAAGAACGGCGCGGCCGACGGCGTGCGGCTGGTGCTCGGACACGCCGCGCCCATTCCCTGGCGCTGCCCGACGGCGGAGAGTTATCTTTCCGGCAAAAAGATCGATGCGGGCGCCGCCGCGGAGGCGGCCCGCCTGGCGATGGCCGCCGCCGCTCCCCTGGCCCAGAATGAATACAAGGTCCCCCTCTTCACCGTCCTCATCGCGCGCGCGCTCATGGCCGCCGAGAAGGGAGAACCAGCATGAACCCCAGTCCCAAACCGAACCGCAATTTCATGCTCTGCCGCCATCTTCGCACCAAGATGATGTACCTGCCGATGGAGGAGCCGGACTACTTCTCCAGTACCACGGCCTCGTTCTGGTGCTTGCGGACGCTGAAAGTGGTGGGACCCGACGACGGACCGGTGTGCGCCCACGATTGCTGCAATCCGACGCGGACGTGTTACGAAAACGACGCCGTTCCGGCGCGCCCGCCGGTCGCCTGACAACTTCTCCGCCCTCTCCCCGGCGGAGAAGGTCTTTTAGCCCTCTCCCGTGGGGAGAGGGTTGGGTGAGGGGGAGCGCGAGGCAAGCAACGCCCACAAGGAGCCTCCATGGAGACCGCTGTTCTGGATCGCATGATCGCGCAGCTCGCGGCGGGCCAACCCATGGTCGTCTCGATCCTGGTCGAGACGGTCGGCTCCGCACCGCAGGAGACGGGCGCATGGATGGCGCTCTTTCCCGATCTCTCCCAGGCGGGCACGCTGGGCGGCGGCTGCGTCGAGGCGGAGGTGCGCAAGCGCGCCGTCCCCTTGCTCTCCACCGGCGGCGCGCAGCTGAACGCTTCAACCTGGACGCCGACTACGGCTGGGACGACGGCCTCATCTGCGGGGGCGCATCGCAGTCCTCTCGTTCCGCGCGGAACCCGGTCTGCTGCCCGCCTGAAGCCTGGCGGGAGGCCCGCCTTACGGGACAAGCCGGAGTGGTCGTACTCCGGGCCGAGAGGATGGTGTGGATGTCGCGTTCACCGGCCGCCGGTTCCCCGCTTCCATCCTGCCCGCGGGCATGGAAGAGGCCTGGCGGGGATGGATGGGCTGGGTCTGCCCCACTTCCAGAGCGACGGCGCGCCATCTTTACGTGGAACCGCAGGGACCGCGCGAGCGGCTCTGGATCGTGGGCGCCGGCCACGTGGGATGCGCCCTGGCCGGCTGGCCGCACGCCTCGATTTTGACCTCACCATCCTGGACGACCGCCCCGATTTCGCCAACCGACAGCGTTTCCCGGATGCAACTACCATCCTGGTCGGCCCCATCGCGGACACACTGGCGAGGGTCGACTTCACCCCGCGCGATTACGTGGTGCTCGTGACGCGCGGCCACAAGCACGACGAAGCGGCGCTGCGCGCCGTGATCGACAAGTCCCCGGCGTACATCGGCATGATCGGCAGCCGCCGCAAGGTGGCCCTCACCTTCCGCGATCTCGCCGAGATGGGCGTATCGAAGGCGCGCCTGTCCCAGGTGCACGCGCCCATCGGGCTGCCCATCGGCAGCCGGACGGTGGAAGAGATCGCCGTCAGCATCGCCGCGCAACTGGTGGCGGTGCGCGCCGGCAAAGACGCTCCCGCGGAGGTTCCATCGTGAAGACCAAACTGGCCGCGATCATCCTGGCGGCGGGCGCCGGCGAACGCATGCAGGGCAGGAAAAAACCGCTCATCCCCCTCTACGACAAGCCCATGATCATGGTGCTGTTGGAGCATCTGCGCGCCTGCGACGCGGTCGAGGACGTGGTGGTGGTGCTGGGCTGCCACGCCGCCGCCTGCCAGGCGGAACTGCCCCGCAACGTGGAGACCGTCATCAACCGCGAGTGGCGCAAGGGCAAGACGGGCAGTTTCCAGCGCGGCCTGCGCGCGGTCTTGGACTGGGCCGACGGCGTTTTCGCCTGCCCGGTGGACTGCCCGCGCGTGCCCTGCCGCGTCTATCACGAACTGGCCGCCGCATTTCCCCCGGGCGACGCCATCCTCGTGCCGACTCACGGCGGCGTGCACGGCCATCCCCCCCTCATCCCCGCCCGCTTCTTCAGCAACTATCTCCGCCTCGCTCCCGACGCCCCCCTGGACAGCGTCCAGCACGATCCCAACACGACCGTGCGCTACGTGGAAGTGTCCAGCCCCGAAGTCCTGGACGACTTCAACACGCCGGCCGACCTGCCGTCCGCGTGACGCCGACACGTGGGATCATACGAAACTTGAGCCGGTGCCCCAGTGCTTGGACAATGATAAATAGAGAGGAGGGTCAACCCTCATGAAATACGGGATTGTCTTGGAGAGAATCGAGGACGGTTCGCTCCCGCCGGAGTACTACTACGCGCATGTGCCGGCGCTGGGACTAACAACACACGGGCTTGGGGTTGAAGGAGCTCGTGCGGCCGCCGCGGAAATGATAAGGCTCTGGGTCGCGGAAATGCGGGCGAGTGGCGAACCGGTAACGGTTTCGTCCGACGTTCTTGACGCGACTGTCGATGTTGACGATGCCCTTTAAGGCCCGCGACGTATTGGCAAAATCAAGCGCGCTGGGTCTGAGATTCGCAGGCAGGAAGGTTCGCACATCCTCTTGGGCCACCCCGATGGCCGGCGAACCATGGTCGCGATGCACACGGACGACATGCCTCAGGGGACGTTGCGCCAGATCTTGAAGCAATGCGGTTTCACGCTCGAAGATTTCCGCAAGCTATAGACAAGGTGGCATGCTGGAGTCCATGCAATTTGAGCCATTGGCGCTTGATGCCAGGTGCACCAGGAACCTCTTGATCGTCCGGCTGGTCGACGGACGCCGGATTTCCGTGCCGCCGGCGTGGTTTCCGCGATTCCGCCAGCCCACCCCCGCCCAGCGCCGCCATTGGCGCCTGATCGGCGCGGGCGTTGGGGTGCGCTGGGAGGACGTGGACGAAGACATCTCCATCGAAAGCCTGCTGGCGTTAAAGTAAACGATGATCGAATCGTGCGACCGTAATCGCCTATGGGGAAGGTCCCGCTTACCAAAGAGGAAGCCATGAAGTGCCTTTATTGTCGTGGAGAGATGGAGCGCGGTTCCGCCCCATTTGACGTGGATCGAGCCGGATATCACTTACGGCTGGAGGGTGTTCCCGCGTGGGTGTGCGTCCAATGCGGCGAACCTTTTTGGGAAGCCTCCTCCGTCGAAGCCATCCAGGACATGCTGCGTTCTGTCGATGCGGCAGCGCAAAGGCTCCGCGCCCCCGCCTGACCTCAGCCCTTTACCGCGCCAGCCAGCCGCCGTCCACCGGCAACACGCCGCCGTGCATGTAGTCCGAGGCGGGAGAGGCCAGAAAGACGATGGCGCCCGCCAGATCGTCGGGCTCTCCCCAGCGGCCCGCCGGGATGCGCTCCAGGATGGCCGCGTTGCGCACCGGGTCCTCCCAGAGCGGGCGCGTATTCTCGGTAGCGAAATAACCCGGCGCCAGCGCGTTCACGTTGATGCCGTGCGGCGCCAGTTCGTTGGCCAGGATGCGCGTCAGACCCAACAGCCCGCTCTTGGCCGCGGTGTACGAGACGACCCGCACTCCGCCCTGAAACGACAGCATCGAGCAGACGTTGATGATCTTGCCGCGGCGCTTCTCTTCGATCCAGAGGCGTGCGCACGCCTGGAAAGAAAGAGGAACCTGAGCGTGACGGACAGCACGCCGTCCCAGTCGTCCTCGCGGGTCCCCAGCACGCCGGTGCGACGCAGGAAGCCGGCGTTGTTGACCAGGATGTCGATGCGCCCCAGCTCCGCCAGGGTCGCCTGAACGACGGTGTCTACACTGGTCATGCAGGTCAGGTCGGCGTGGATGGGGAGAGCGCGACGGCCCCGGCGTTGGATTTCGCTGACGGTTTCGGACAGGTCGCCGCGGGCGACGACGGCCAGGTCCGCGCCCGCCTCCGCCAGCGCCAACGCCCCCGCCTGCCCGATGCCCCGCGACGCGCCCGTCACCACGGCGACCTTGCCCTCCAGCTTGAACCGGTCCAGGATCATCTTCGCCTCCATCCTTGGGATGGGCGAACCATACCGCTCCCGGCCCGCCGGCGCAAGCCGGCCGCAGAGGCGTTCGTGGGCGTATCCGCGCCTGCCGAAACGTGCTAGTTTATGTGCTTTCTCCTCGATTGGAGGCGCGCGATGAAGCGTTTTTCGATTCTTTGCTTCAGCCTGGGGGCGGCCATGCTATACGCGGGAGACTACGAAGTCGTCGACGGGACCGGCCCGTGGCCGCCCGAGATGGGCAACCATCGCGCCCGCATCGCGGTCGCCAACCCCGCCGACGCCGTCTGGCTGCGCCTTCCATGGCGCCGGAAGCCTTCCCTGTCTGGCCCCGGGCCGATGTTCGTCTTTTCCGCCAAGGGGAGAGAGCCCGTCCGCAACGCGCGCGTGATGGAGTACACACAGGATCATGCCGACGTCGTCTTCCAGGCCACGCAAGCGGGGGAGTACTTCGTCTATTACCTGCCCTTTCGGCCGAGTCGGAGGCCGGGGTTCAACCATGGGAATTATCTGACCACGGCTGCGACTCCCGACGCGGAGTGGCTCGGGCGTCACGGTCTGACGGCGGAGAACGACGACTGGCGGACGCTGCCCCGAGTCGAATTTTGCCGATTGGAGGCGCAGTCCGAGTTTCATCGCTTCGGCCCTATGGAAGTTCCCGCCACGCCCATCGAGCTGGACGACCTGCTTCGCCGCCATCCCGGTGCGCCCTATCTCGTTTTCACTGAAGACCGGCGCGACCCGGTCCGTATGTTCGACGCCCTTCCACTGGCCTGGATCGAGAAAGGTCCGAGCCGGCGCTTCTCCGGAGATGCCCGACGCAACGAGTATTACGTGTTTCAGATCGGCCTGTACGCGGCGCGCGCGCCGCTGTCGCAGGTTTCGCTCACTTGCTCGGACTTGCGCCGGAACGGCGGCGGCATCCTCCCCAAAGAGGCGCTTCGTTGTTTTAACTTGAGCGGAATCGACTGGGACGGACAGCCGATCGGCCATGAATACTGCGTTGCCCTCGGGCGCGTGGGGGCGCTGTGGATAGGCGTGGACGTACCGCGGGACGCAACGCCCGGCGATTACGTGGGAGAGCTTCGCATCGCCGCCCGCGACGTGCCCGAGACCTCGCTCGAACTGCGCTTATCGGTCGTCGATTCCGTGCTGGAGGATCGCGGCGACGGCGAACCGTGGCGGCACTCGCGGTTGCGCTGGCTGGATTCGAGACTCGGCGCGGGCGATTCGGTCACGGCTCCTTACACGCCGCTGGAGATTGACGGAGCGACCCTCCGCTGCCTGGGCCGGAGCCTGCGCCTGGGAGCCGACGGCCTGCCCGCCGGCGCCTCCGCCGCCCGGGAAATCCTCGCCGCGCCCATGCGCTTCGTCGTCCAGACGCCCGGCCGTCCCGTATCCTGGTCCTCCCGCGGCGTGACCTTTTCCCGGCAGTCCGCCGGCAGGGCAGCCTGGAGCGCCCTCTCCACCAGCGCGGATTTCACGTTGACCTGCCAGGCGACCATGGAGTTCGACGGCTTCGCCCACTTTCAACTCGAGCTCCAAGCACGGCGGGACATCGAGGCGCAAGACATCCGCCTGGAGATCCCCCTTCGCGTCGAGGTGGCCCGGTACATGATGGGGATGAACCGCAAGGGCGGACTTCGGCCCCAGTCCTGGCAATGGCAGTGGAATCCCGCCCGGCATCAGGACAGCGTATGGCTCGGCGACTGGGATGCGGGTTTGCAGGTGCGCTTGAAGGGACCCAACTATCGCCGCCCGCTCGTCACCACGGAATATCGGAAGCAGCCGCTGCTCATGCCGGAGGGCTGGTTCAACGAGGGAAGGGGCGGCTGCCGGATCGAGCCGCGCGACGGCTGCGTGATGCTGGAAGCCTACAGCGGGCCGCGCCGGATGGCCGCGCATGAGAAAGTGCGCCTCGACTTCGATCTGATCCTCACGCCCGTCAAACCCATCGACTACGCCGGCCACTGGGCCAACCGCTACTATCAGCGTTACATGCTGAAATCGTTGAACGAGGCGCTCCTGCCGGGCGTCACCGTCGTCAACGTGCATCACGGTTCCCCCAGCAATCCCTATATCAACTATCCCTTTCTTTCCGTCGATACGCTCTCGCAGGCGGTCTCCCAGGCGCACGCGGCGGGGCGCAAGCTGAAAATCTACTATACCGTGCGCGAGCTATCCAATCACGCCGTCGAACTCTGGGCGCTGCGCAGCCTCGGGCACGAGATCATCGCCGACGGATCGGCCGGAGGTTTTTCCTGGTTGCAGGAACACCTCGTCTCGGGCTATCGACCCAGCCTGGTACCATCCTACGGCGAGCACGACTGTGACGCGGCCATCGTGACCACAGGTATGTCGCGCTGGCTGAATTACTACGTCGAGGGATTGGGCTGGCTCCTGGCCCATACCGGCATCGACGGCCTCTACATCGACGACGTGGCCTTCGGGCGCGAACTCTTCCAGCGCATGCGCCGCGTCATGGAGGAGACCCGCCCCGGCAGCCTGATCGATTTCCACTCCTGGAACCATTTCAACGACCGCGCCGGTTACGCCAACTGCGCCGACCTCTACCTGGAGATTTTCCCTTATCTGGACAGCATCTGGTTCGGCGAGTCTTTCCGCGCCGACGAGCCGCCCGACTACTGGCTGGTGGAAATGTCGGGCATTCCCTTCGGCCTCATGGGTGAGATGCTCCACGCCAACCATGTTTGGCGCGGCATGCTCTACGGCATGACCTGCCGCCTGCCCTGGTCGGGCGATCCGCGTCCCATCTGGAAACTGTGGGATGATTTCGGCATCGCCGAGGCGCACATGGTCGGGTATTGGCAGCCTGACTGTCCGGTGCGCACCCATCACGAGAAAGTGCTGGCGACGGCCTACGTCAAGCCGGGAAGGACCCTCATTGCCCTGGCCAGCTGGGACGATGCTCCTGTTGATTGCCGGCTCGATATCGATTGGAGCGCCCTCGGTTTGTCGGCATCGCAGTGCCGCCTCATTGCGCCTGAAATCGAGAAGGTTCAATCCGCGACGAACTTCGACCCGTCCGGTCCCATTCCCGTGGCGGCGGGCAAGGGGTGGTTGTTGCGGATGGAGTCTGCTCAGACGCCGTAGTTGCGCAGCGTGCTGCGCGCGGCAGCAAGCAGCCGCACTCCACATCACCCCCCTCGACAAGGGGGGCTGGGGGGATGGCGGCGGCGGGGCGACGAGCCGCTTGAGGCGCGCGGCCGTCTCGTCTATCCTGCCCCATTATGAACCGACCCGTTGATCTGCGCAGCGATACCGTCACCAAGCCCACGCCGGAGATGCGGCGCGCCATGGCTGAGGCGGAAGTGGGCGACGACATGTTCGGCGAGGACCCCACCGTCAACCGATTGGAGGAAGTCTGCTGCCGGCGGCTGGGCAAGGAGGCGGCGCTGTTCGTCTCCTCGGGGACGATGGCCAATCTCCTGGCTTTCCTCGTACAAACGCGGCCCGGAGACGAAGTCATTTTCGACGCGCAGTCGCATCCCATTCACGCCGAGACGGGCGGAATTTCCGGCGTCTGCGGCGCGCAGGCGCGCCCCGTGGCCGGCGCGCGCGGGCAACTTACGCCCGAACTCATCGAGGCCGCCGTGCGCGCCGACGCCGTGCACCTGCCCAGAACCGCCCTGGTTTCGCTGGAAAACACCCACAACAACGCCGGCGGAACCGTCTATCCGCCCGAGCAGTTGTGGGCTTGTTGTGACAAGGCGCACGCATTGAGGCTGTCCGTACATCTGGATGGAGCACGACTGCACAATGCGAGCGTGGCCTGCGGCGTTTCCGTCAAGGAGCTGGCGCGCGAGGCGGACACGGTCTCGACCTGCTTCTCGAAGGGCCTGGGCGCGCCGGTCGGCTCGATATTGGCCGGCAGCCGCGACTTGATCCGGGAAGCGCGCCGCGCCCGCAAGCGCGTGGGCGGCGCCATGCGCCAGGCCGGCATCCTCGCCGCCGCCGCGCTCTACGCCCTCCAGCATCACGTCGAGCGATTGATCGAGGACCACGCCCACGCCCAGCGCTTGGCGGAAGGTCTCGCGGAGCTTCCGGGCGTCTCGCTGCGTCCCCATGACGTGGAGACCAACATCGTCATGATCGACCTCACCGACAAAGCGCCGCCCACGAACGAGGTCGTCGAGCGCCTGGCCGGGGAGGGCGTGCTGCTTTTCGCCTTTGGGCCGCGGCGGTTGCGGGCGGTCACGCACCTGGACGTCTCGCGGGACGACATCGACCGCGCGCTGGTCGTCTTCCGGCGCGTCCTGGGCGGGACACGATGAAGTCCGTCGTACTGGGTGTCGCCGTTCTCCTCTTGACTCACCCCACGCCAACGACGACCGAAGGCGAGGAGACGCAGCCTTGGATCGTTGCCTGGCGGATAGCCGACCGGCGCGCGGAGGCCGTGCCGCTGACACTGGGCGCAAGCGGTCCCTGTCGTTTGCAGGTCGTCTGGGACAAGCCGGATCCAAATGCGCGCCTGCGACTCCTGCCCGTCGATACGCTTCCACCCGGGCGCTTCGAGCTGGCCACCAACGGCCGGCGCATCGCCGACGTCGAGGCCTTCGCCGGCGCCGCCTTGGATTTCCCGCTTCCCTTTCAAGACAGAGAGCCGCAACTGCTGGACCTGGCCTGGCTGGGGGAAGGCGAATGTCGGCTCGCCGGCCTGGAGTGCATGGATGCGGACGGGGACCGCCGTCCGTTGATTCCCTGCGAGGTCCCCTCGCTGATGCCAGGCGTCGCCGGGTGGGAGCAGCCGGCCACGGCGCCGCTCTCGATCCAGGAGCTGGCGCCCCTCGCGCCGCCTCCGCTGCGCTGGGACCTGCTCTTGACCAACCACTCCAACGCGACCGACCTGGTCGCGGCCTCCAGCGAAATCCGCGTGCAGTTCTTCAACCAGGGACGGACGTGGTTTCAGCGTTGGGAGGGACCGGCGGTCAGTCTCCCCGCCGGAGGCAGCCGCGAGGCATCGCTGCCGCTGGGGTTTCTATCCACGCTGGCCTTTCCCCCCTCGGCGGTCGAGTGGATCGTGCGCGGCCCCGGCGACGAGCGCGCGCTGGGACGCATCTCCGCCCACCTCTCGCCTCCTCCGCCGGCGCGACCGTTTGCGCCCGTGGAAGTCAAATTGCAGGAAGAAAACCGGCAGGCGCGCCTGGAGGCCGGCGACGTGCGCATGACCTTCGACGCGCGGGCGGGTTCCTTGATCGAGTATTCCGGCGGTCGGCGCGCCCTCATCACGGGTCCGGTCGGCGCGACCGTTTGGCGGCCCGCGCTGCCCGCCGACCTGAGTGCGACCGACTCTTCCCGCCGCGAGCTGGTGCGGGAACCCGTCCTGATGGAAGTCCTGCGCGGCCGCGACGGCCTCTCGGTGCGTTTTCGCGCGCGCTATCATGACGCCGACGCCCCCGACCTCTTGCTCATGGAAGGCGAGGAGACCTGGGCCGTCCTCGCCAACGGCAGCCTCGAGCTTTCCGCCAAGTGGACGTGGCGCGGACCGGAGACGAACCTGTCGCGCCTGGGCTTCCTCTTCCCCCTCGCGCACGAGTTGGATCGCGCCCTCTGGTTGGGCAAGGGACCGGAAAACACGTGGCGCGACGGCCCGCCGGGCGCGCTGGCGGCCGTCCACGCCGCCGGCCGCGCCTCGTCCAACTTCGCCGGCAACAAAACCGCCGCGCGGTGGATGCACCTCTTTTCCGACAAGAGAAAATTCGGACTGTCCTTCATCACGCCGGCTCCCGTCGACTTCGATCTCCTGCCGCTGCCGCGCGGAACCCTGCTTTTCGCCGGCCGCGCTTCCGGTTGCGTTGCGCCGCTTGGGAGCGACGATTCAATCCACGTGGCGCCGGGCGATGAGCTGACCCAGCGACTTCTTCTGGAACCCTTGTGATTACGATGACTACCGCGGTTACCAATGACTACCTCGGCCACGTTTGACCTGGCATCGAGACGCCGTAGTTGCGCAGCGCCTTGCCCCGAGTAGGCCGGAGGCCGTTTCGAGGGGTGCTGCGCGTGCGCCCACCCCGCCAAGCCAGGTATTTCATGGCGGCGCCATAGCAAGTAAGATTAAGAGCAAGAGTAAGATAAACAGCAAGAGTAAGATTAAGAGCAAGAGCAAGATTAAGAGCAAGATTAAGATTAAGATGAAGATGAAGATGAAGACAAACGTCGAGAACGCGCGGGGAGGCTGGGATGCTTCTACTACTTGCGATCCTTGCCGGATTCGCCATCCAGGGGATGCTCTCACTCAATTATCCGCGGCTGGCGGCGGCCTTCGGAATCGTGATTACGACCGGGGTGCTCGTGTACGGACTGGGGCTTTAAGCGCGAGGCGCGCACGTGACGCTGGCCACGGTTCCGCTCTCGCGGCCCATGTTCGTGGCCGGCTGCGCGGCGTGGTACGTGTGGGACGCCCTGCAGCTGGCCAAGCTGCGCAAGTAGGCGGGCGAGCTACTTGGGGATATCCGGCGGCGGAGCCTGGGCCGGCGGACTCTCCTGTCCCGGCAGCGGCAGCAGCCGGTCCGCCTGGTCGATATACCCGTCGCGGTTGCGATCCATCAGCTTCCACTCCTCGTCGCCGCCCTTGAACTCCTGCCGGCTGATGCGGCCGTCGCGGTCGGTGTCCAGCTCCATCGAGCGCTGCCGAGCCATGGTACGAAAGGCCGCCTGCGCCTCACGGATTTCCTCCGCCGTCACCTCGCCGTCCCCGTTGCGGTCCAGGAACTCCCACATGGTCGCGGGGCCGGTGAACTCGCCGCGCGTGATCCTGCCGTCCTTGTCGGCGTCCCAGCGGGCGACGGAGCGCTCGAAAAGCCCTGCGGGATCCTCGGGATCGCCCGTGAGCTGCGGCGGGCGCGCCGCCGCGACCGGCTCCCGCCGGCGCAAGGCCAGATACACGACCCCCTCCAGCTCCCGGGGAGATATCTGTTTGTCCACGTCGGCGTCCAGAATCGCGTAGCGCGTGGCGGAAACCGGCAACTCCGTCGCCGACAAACCGCCGCTGCCGTCCCGGTCGCGACGGCCCAGAAACGCCTCCACCTCTTCCCGCGTCGTCAAGCCGGCCAACTCGATCTCCCAACGGTCCAGCACCCCGTCATCGTTCTGATCCATCTCGGCGAAATCCGTGGCAGAAGGGATCTCGCCGCGCGTGATCCTGCCGTCGCGATTGCGGTCGAAGCGGCGCACGAACTCGACCGGATCGGAGGGATAAGCGGGCGAAGTCGGCCCGCCGGCGGTCGCGGCGCCGACCGTCGCCGACGCGCCGCCCGGCTGCGCCGACGCCCACTCGGGCACGAACACCAGGGCCGCTACCGTCAACCACACTCTGGCCATCATGGTTTGTCTCTCCTTTGCCTCATTGCCGCCGGATTCCCACGCCTACCCTAACGCACCCAGGCCGGATTCGGACGGATTTTGTGCTTGCGGGCGGACGCCGGCGTGCCGCATGATCGCCGCATGACCCATCCGCTCGCTTCCCCCGCCCGCTTGCGGACGGGACTCGCCTGCCTGGCGCTGGCGCCCGGCCTCTTCATGCTCGCCCTGACCGCCTTGCACCTGCGGCCCGTGGCCATGGCGCTCCTCTGGACGCTGGCGCTGATCGAGCTGGGCCGGGTCGTCATGCGCCCCATCCTGCCCGCCGATCTCGTGCGCGCGCCGGTCGCCTTGGCCACGGGACTGGCGGTCGTCTCTTTCTTCCTCTCGCTCCTGGCGCTGGCGGGATGCTACCATCCCGGCGTCCTCTTTCCAACTCTCGTTCTCGCGGCGGGAGTGCTCGCCGTGCGCCGAAAGGCCGGCCCCTGTTGGCCGGAGCTCCCGCCGTCCGCCGGGCTGGCGCTCTTCTGCGCGCTCGTCTCCGCCGCCGCCGCGCTGATGCTGGCGCTCCTGCCGCCGCTGACCTACGACGCCCTCGTCTACCATCTGGCGCTGCCCGATCTGATGACCGACGCGCGGGGACTGGTCGATCTGCCCGAGAACGTCTACAGCCATTTCCCGCTGGGCCTGGAGCTGCACTACGGGCTTCTCTTGGCCTGGGGTGGCGCGACCGCGCCGGCGGTGTTCCATCTGGTCCTGGCTGTCGCCGCGGTCTGGGCGCTCCTGGCCCGCACTGCCGAAGCGGCGCGCCTTTCCGCCCCGGGCGCGCTGGCCATCGCCGGCTCCTCCGCCTTCTGGCTGGCCGCCGCCACTCCCAACGTGGACATGGCGCCCGTCCTCCTGTCCGCCGCCGCCGCGACCCTCATGCTCGATCTTCCCCCATCACGCGACGATCGGACGCCCTGGCTGGCGATCGGCCTGCTTCTGGGCGGAAGCCTGGCCTGCAAGTTCTCCTCCATGTACTTCGCAGTCGTCCCGCTCCTGGCGCTGGCCGCGCTGGATGCACCCGATTGGAACCGCGCCGCGCGGCGCCTCGTCCTCCTCCTGCCCGGCCTCATCGCCATGCCCCTGCCCTACTTGGCGCGCAACCTGGTCCTGGAAGGCAATCCGTTCTTCCCCTTGCTGGCCTCCCAGCTCGGCGCGGCGAGCTGGACGCCGGACCAGGTCGCCATGTTCGAGCGCTACATCACGGCGCGAGCCGGCCTCTCCGGCATGTGGGAGGCCATCCTTCCAAGGGCCTTTGCGCAAGGACAAGACATGCGGCAATCCATCAGCCTCCTGTTCCTGGCGCCGGTCGCTTTGGCGGGCGTTGCCGGCCGGCGCGGTCGCGCGCTCTTTGCCTCCGTCGCCCTCGGACTGGCCCTGTTTGCCTGGGGATCGCGGGGCGAGATGCGCTTTCTCCTGCCCCTCTTTCCCCTCTGGGGGCTGGCCGCGGCCGAGGGGATGAAACGCATTTCCATCCTTTCGCGCGGAGCCGCGAAGGGCGCCGAGATGAATATACCTCGTAATGATGACTCTGCGTCCGCCGCGCCTCTGCGCGAGCCTTCCGCGACTTTCATCGCCAGGGTATTGGTAGCGGTGTTGTGCGGGTCGGCGCTGTACTCGGCGCTGTTCGTGAGCATGGCCGGCTCGCCGGAAGCCGCGCGGCGATACCTGTGGAAAGGCGGCGAGCCGACGGAGTTCTATCGCGCCGCGGGAGCGGTGGCGCCGCGGGTCGTGCAGGTGCTGAACCTGTCGCCCGAGGTGCAAGGCGTGCTCTTCGTGGGTGAGGCGCAACGCTTCGGAATCCGCGTTCCCACCGTCGCTCCGACCGTGTTCGACAGGCATCCCCTGGTGGAAGAGGGTAGACTCGCACCCGACGGGCCGGCGCTGGCAAGACGACTGCGCCGGCGAGGTTGGAGCCATCTCTACT
The DNA here is from genome assembly GCA_015075175.1 of bacterium. Classification (GTDB taxonomy): domain Bacteria; phylum Hinthialibacterota; class Hinthialibacteria; order H5-UNCL2; family H5-UNCL2; genus H5-UNCL2. The sequence continues at coordinate 116,735 of JABTUV010000001.1, read as the reverse complement.
ACAGCGGGCCGGAACTGTCGCGGCTGCGCACGGCCTTTGAACCGCTCGGCTGGAAGGACGGCGCCGCGCTGATCGCCGAGATGGACCGCCTGTACGAAGCAGGATGCCTCGAGCTCCGCCCGCTCGGTTTCCCCGCGCCCGACTGTGCGCTCTACCGCATCCGCGCCCCTGAACCGTAACTTTTTTTACTTGCGTGCTCTTGAAAACGGGCTAGGACAGGGTGGCGAGAGAAGGGACGACCGAGTCCTCGAGTACCGGCCCGACCAGCTGCGTGCCATAATGCGAGATGTGACTTCGGGCCGCGTATCGAGAGGACGGCATGGGAGCGGGGGATCGGCAGATGCAAGCCGCCGTGCCTCTCGATACGGCCCCGAAGTCACGTTTCCGCTCTGACAGGCGTGCGTCGGCGGGGCCTACTCGAGGACACGGCTTACATTTTCGCGTTCTGGCCTGGAAAGAGATGTTGAAAGGCAGTCCCGAAAGAAATAAAAACCGAGTCCTCGAGTAGCCGGTACTCCGGCGTATCGAGAGGACGACCTGGATACGCCACGGCCGTGCTCGGAGCGGCCTCGGTTTTTCATCCGTTCCGGGTGAATCGAAGCCTCGTGAGGGACTGCTCCGATAATCCAGCGACGCACCGCGGCGGCCCTACCGCCCCACTACCGCCCCGTCGCGGCGGCTGTCCACGCCTCCCTCCAGTTCCCCCGTGAGCGGATGGCGGCGAATCATGTTGCAGAACGCCTCGTTGATGAGACCCCGCTGCGAGATCGTGTACGTTTCCACGCCCAGTTCTCTCCGAACGGCGGCTTCGACCTGGGGAGAAAAGAGATGCTCCAGCGAAATCCGGCGCTCGGTCCCGCGGTTGACCAGAAAGCGCGGCGCCTCCAGGGCGCTCTGCACGTCCCTGCCGTATTCCAGTACTCCCACGAGCGAAAGAAAAACCGACGAGGGAATCGCCGCGCCGCCCGCCGAACCGACAGCCAGCGCGGCCCTCAAAGGTCCGCCATCAGCGCCCTCAAGGAAGAGCGTAGGACACGGAGTCGTCGCCGGTCGCGCCAAGGGCAGGAGGCAATCAGGCTCGCCGATGCGGGTGTGAAAGTTCTTGATCTCGTTGTTGAGCAGGATGCCCGTGCCTTCCACCATGTGCCGGCTGCCGAAGAAGTAACCCAACGTCTGCGTCAAGGCGACCGCGTTGCCGGTCGCGTCCATCACCGTCAGATGCGTGGTGTGGCCGGAGTCGCGCGCGGGCGCCGACGGCGGTTCCCAGAAGCGCGGATCGGCCACGCCGGACATGCGGCGGTAGCCGGTCTGCATGATGCGCGCCAGCTGGAGAAAGGTCTCGGGATCGGTCGAGTACGGCGCGGAGAGGCGCGGGCCGCGCTCGAGTTCTTCCAGCATCGAGAGCAGCGCCCTGGAACCGGCCGAGGGCGGACCGCTGGCGTAGACGCGACAGCCGAAACACGCGATGGCGACGGGCCGGCGCGGCCATGCCCGATAGAGGGCGAGATCGTCGGCGCGCAGAAGCCCGCCCGCCGCGCGCATGTGCGCGTCCAGTCGGGCCGCGACCGGCCCGGCGTAGAAGCCCTCATGCCCGCGCTCGGCGACCTGCGAAAGCGTCCAGGCCAGCTCGGGGTTGCGCAGCCGGTCGCCCGCGCGCAGCGCCTTGCCGTCGGCGAAGAAAAAGACGCGACGGCAGCCGGGATCGCGCGCCAACCGCTCCGAGAGGCCCGCAATCTCGCGCGCCTGCCGCTCCGAAAGGGCGAACCCCTCCGACGCATAATGGATGGCGTCCGCGACCAGCTCCGCCCAGGTAACGTTCCCCGACCCGTAATGCTCCCAAGCTTGATAATAAGCAGCCACGAATCCGGGAGTGCAGGCGCTCATGGGGCCGTAGCGCGCCCAACCGCCGTCGGACTCGCGCAAGCCGGGCTGGTCGGGATGCGCCCGCAGCGGCGCCGTCGACCGGCCGTCGATGACGACCGGCTCCGACATGCCTGCCAGATAAAGATTGATGAGGCCCTCGCCGCCGATGCCGGAGCCGTCCGGTTCGACCACGCACAAAGTGAAGCCGGTCGCAATCGCCGCGTCGACCACGTTGCCGCCGCGCGTCAGAATGCGCTCACCGCTATGCGCCGCCAGCGGATGGGCGGCCGCCACGAGGTACTGCCGGCCGGAGACCGGCGCGCGCGCCGAGGGCCGATGCCAGAAGAGTTCCGCCATGCGCGCGTCGTAGTCGCGGCTGCTGGTCGCTCCGAGGATGCGCCTCTCCTCCGCGCGGGTGTAGCGCTCCCATAACTTGCGCCTCGCCGTCTCGTGCCGATAGTGCTCTTCGGCCACGCGACGGCAGTCGCGCCGGTATTCGTCCGCCGCGTTCCACGGGAGTTGCGGAGCACAGGCGACTTCGCGCACGCCCTCCAGGCGATACAGCCGCCCTCCGCGCAGAAAGTATAGAGCCTCGTCGCCCGCCCAGGCGAAGGCGTCCATCCGCCCATCGACGCCGCCTATGACCTCGCCCGTCATGGCATCCAGCTGACAGAGCCGCCGGTTGCAGAGCGCCCACAGGCTTCCGTCGGCGCGAAAGGCCGGCCGCTCCGCCGCCGTCGCCGCGAGGATGCGCTCCTGCCGCGCTCGCGGATCGTAGACGGCGACGAACCATCTTCCGTTGTGGACGCGCTCATAAACCAATCGGTCCCCGTCGGGAGACCAGCGGGGACGGCGCGCCGGCTCGGAAGAGGGCGAGATGCGCTCGGCGCTGCCGTCGCGGATGAGAAAGACGGCGTAGTCGGCGCCATCGTAGCGCGCGCACGCCAGGCTCCGACCGTCGGGCGAGGGCGCCGGCTGGATTTCCGAGGCGGACGCGTTCGTCAGGCGCTCGGTTCGCCCCTGGCCCGTCGGGACGCGATAGAGGTCGGTGTTGTCGTGCTCCCGGTGGGAGAAATAAAGCCAGCGTCCGGTTGCGTCGAAAGCGGGATAGACTCCGCCCTCGGTCGTGACACGGCGCGCCGCGGTCTTGGAGGTATCCCACAGCCACACATCGCCTCGGGCCACCAGTGCCAGCGTACGGCCGCCGGGTGAGGCCGCCAGATCCGTGAGGGGATCGTCGACGACGGCGGCGCGGACCGCCGACGCCATGGCAAGTACGAACAGGGTGTACCACAACCGCATGGGGCGTTTTCCTCACTTTGCCGTGAAGTCCGCGGCTGCGCGCAGAACCCCCTCGTCCCCCCCTTGTTAAGGGGGGAGTTTTTGGACTGCGCCGGCTTGCTGGCGCGCGCAGCACGCTGCCCAACTACGGCGCACGTTCTACTACCGGCATATTATCGGTGCGCGGTGCGCACCCTACGCCCTCATTGGGGGGAAACCGAGCGCAGCTCCAGCGCGGCGCGGCCGGAGACCATGGCCTCACACCATCCGTCCCCTTCCATCGCTCCGCGGCTCTCCAGGTCGCTGTCAAGCGCAGCCTGGCGGCGGCGGAAAATGCACCCGCACGCGCACCGGCGTTTCACCATCCAGCATCAGGTCCAGCTTGATCCGCCCGCCCGCGTACTGCGGGCGAACTCGATACGAGAGTCGGCCGTACGCCGTGGGAGCGCGCTCCACGCCCATCTGCCGGTCGGCCATCCACCAGGCGACCGGCGCGTTGCGGAGAAGCTGCAGCGAGCCGTCCAAGGCGCCGCTCTCATCCCGTCCCTCGCACACGAGGAGGTCCCGAATCTCGCACAAGAGCAGTCCCGCGCCGGAACCGATGGGTTCGCTGTTCTTGTAGTCGCGCTGGCGCCAGATGCGCCGCCGGGCCGCCGCCGCCTCCGCGAAGTTCTCCGTCCGCTCCGGAAAAACGCTGCTGACTTCGCCGTGCACCCAAGTGTCGCGCGACAGGTCGTGCGCGATGAAACCGTAAAACGCAGAGAGAAACCTGTCTTTTTCTCCCCGCTCGAACCACATCTGATGCAGGCCGTAACCGTAGTGCGGGTCCCAGTCGGAGGCGTCCAGGGCGAAGCGCGCCTGCCCGCACCACAGCCCGCCGCGCTGCAGCATGGTCGCCAGGATGCTCTCGGTATACACGCTCTTCGGCGGAAAAAGGCGCGTCTCCAGGATCAGACCGGCAAAGAGGCCCCAGTACGCCGCCAGCCGGTCCTGGCTGAGCACGGAGGGCGTGGGATCTCCCGCGGGGAACGGCTCGGCGGGGTCAGGCGAATTGTAACCCATCGAGAAGGGAACGAAGGGCGGATCGGCCGAGGCGTCCATGATGCGGTCGACGGCGGCGAGAATGTGGGCGCGATAGGTCTCGGCGTGCGCGAGATACCGGCGGGCCTCGGCGGCCAGTCCCGCCGCACCGCAGGCCAGGCCGGTGTCGCGCAGCCCGCGCCAGGCGCAGGCGTTGGCATAGATGCTGTACGCCGGCTCCGCCACGTCTCCGCCGTAAGTGTGCCGCGGCAACAATCCGTAGTAACCGACCGGGCGGCCTTCGTGCCTTCGCAGGGTAGTACGGCAGTCGGCGATGATCTCGTCCGCGCAACTCTGCATGGCCGGCAGGATGCGCGCCAGGTAGTCGGCGTCGCGCGACAGTTCGTACACGTTCCAGGCGTACATGGGGGCGAGGCCCTTGCGATACTGCTTGTGGCGGCTGCGGCGGTCGTCAGCGGCCAGCGTAAGCAGGTACTGCACCTGCTCCTGCGCCTCGGGGAAGAATCCCCAGCGCGCCAGGGCCGCAATCGGCCAGCCTTCCTCCACGCCGAAGGTGTCTTCGTAAAAATAGCTGCCGTACAGCGGCCGGCCGTGGTCGGGGATGATGAGGCAGTCGGAGAGGAACTTGTCGGCCATGAGAACCAGCCGCGATTCGGGCAGGGTGATACGCAAGCCCGAATTGAGGCGCGCCGTCCACGATTCTCGAAAGGCGCGCCGCGTCTCGCCCAGTGGCGGCAGGGCCGCCAGCGTCGCGTCCGCGACCGGTCCGTCCACCAGGGCGCACAGATGGACGGCGGTGCGCGCGCCGGGCTTGAGCGTGTAATTCCAGCGGACCGCCGGTTCTTCGGGCGTGCCCGCCAGTTCAAAGGGCGTATCGGTGAGAAACACCGGTTGGCCGTATTCATCCACGAGCAGCCGTCCATCCGGCGTGGACGGCGCGTCCGGCAGGGGAAGTTGATTGAGAATGCCCAACCGCGCCACCTGTCCCCAGCGCACCACGCCGGTCACGGCCTCCAAGGCTCCGCGACGACTCTCCCGCGACAGGTTCTCCACCGCCAGTTCCAGATGCAGCCGATGGTTGCCTCGGCCGTCGTCCGCGATGCCGGTGAAGCTGCGCAGGGTGGCGGCGACTCCGTCTTTCTCATAGCGCAGCCAACGTTCCGGCAGGGCGCCCGGACGCAGCTCCTCCTGTCCGTCGGTCCAGCCGCCGGTCAGGCGCTCGGGCTGGGCGCCGAAGTCTTCTCCGTCCAACCGAAAAGCGAAAAAGCGCGAGACTTGCTCCGCGCGCGGGTCGTCGCGCCGCCGGAGAAAGTGCACGCCGTTCCAGCTGACGGCGGTCTCGTCGCCGTCGTTGGGGGCGCCGATCACGCTGCGATGGCCGCGGCGCGGCAACATCAACGCGGCCGCGTCCAGATAATTGGGTTCGCCCGCGGCCAAGAGCCGGTTCATCCACAGGTCGCGCGGGCTGTCCTCGATGGCGGACAGCGCCCAGAGTCCGTCCTCGTGCATCCCCGCGAAAATTCCCGCCAAGGTGATGGGGGACGCGGTCCGCGAAGCCAGCACAAAGTCGATGCGATCCACGCTTGAGGGCGAGAGCGACCACTCGCGCATGGCGCCGCTCCGCTCCAGCGTGATCCGGGGGACGTGCACCGGCGCGCCCTCCAGAAAGAGTTCAGGGGTGCAATCGAACGCGTATTCGTGAGTCGCCGCCAATTCGAGCCGGGAGATCATCTTGGGATGGGCGAAGCGCACCGAGAGGCGCTGCGGGCGGCGCTCCAGGTGGAGCGTGGGCGGCCAGGCGACCGGCCTCGCCTGGCCTTTCAATTCCAGGTAGAGCCGCCAGGGTGCAACTTCTAAGAGGTTGGCGTCGGTCGCGGGCAGGACGTCATATTCCGCCGGGCGCGGGGCGGCGGAGAGCGGAGCCTCGCGAAAGGCCGCCATGCCCGTGGCCACGACGGCACGCTCGCGCCCCTGTGAGAATGTCAGCCGCGCGCCCAGGATGGGCTGGCCGGAGAGATCGTAAATCCAGCGCACGCGCCCCATGCGCTGCGTCGGCCCCAGCGCGGTCGCTTCAACCCAGTTCTCCATGCGCGCGACGGGACGTTCCACCCAGTCGCCGCCCGTGTGGACATAAAAGTGCGTCTCGCCCTGCGGCGCGAAGTCATCGCCGTCATAAACGAGAAAATCAAAAACGACTTGGCGCACCGGTTGCGCCTGCGGCAGGAGGAAGTGGAGGCCCTGTGGCCGGCCGTCGCGCAGGGAAAGCGGGGCGGTCGTAAGCAAGCGTTCGTCGGAGAGAGCGGGCGACAGGGCGGGATAGTCGAGCGTGCCCGCAAAACAGCGCGCGCCCGGCCTCTCGTGCGCGAAGCCGACGGCGACCTCGACGGCGCACATGGCGGTGGGACGGGCGCGGCCGCCCCCGCCCGCGCGCTGCACCAGCCGCAATTTCGGCGCGGCCAGCCCGCGCAGGAGGATGCGCGTGTGCTGGCTCTCGGCGGCCCGCCACTCTTCGCCGCCCGCCAGCGTCCGCCACGCCTGCCCGTCCCAGGCCTCCAATCGAAAGGCCCGCGGCCAGAGCCGCTCCGGCCCCCACCAGACGTCGATCCGCTCCAGCGGCCTCGCGTCTGCAAACGTGAGTTCGATCCAGTGCGGCCCGCTGGAGTCTCCTGAATGCCAGGCGTTGGCGGCGTCGCCCAGCGCCCCCAAGGGATGGTCGCCTCGCTCCTCCGTCGCCAGATAGACGATCCCATCGGTCAAGGGTTGCGCCGAATAACCGGCGAAACTGGAATCGACGCGCACAAAGAAACCCACGGAATCGGACCGGAGCAGGTTCTCCTCTCCGGCAAGATATGACGCAAGCAGAAGCACGAAGGCGCAGGCTAACGGGCGCATGGGCGTGGACCTCGCGGGCCGGACGGAATAGCGCCAGTTTGGCCGGCGGCCGCGGGGTTGTCAACCGTCCAGGGGGACGAAACCCGGCGGGAAGGGACAACCGTCGAGCGCCGCCACTGTCATTTCGAACGCAGCCACTGTCATTTCGAGCGCCGCCACTGTCATTTCGAGCGCAGCGAGAAATCTTCCCCACGCCCCGGCGTCCCAACTCGTCGCATGGGGTTTCTCGCTGCGCTCGAAACGTGGACCCAATTACGGGAGCACGAGCGTGGCGATCACGGGCAAGTGGTCGGACGGCCAGCGGCCGTCGATCCGGTCCTCGATGAGGCGCGCCGACTCGACCTTCACGTCCGGCGTAAAGAAAATCCAGTCGATCACGTTGCCCGGGCGGCCGGTCTCGGCAAAGGCAGTGAAGCTATAGCGCGACGACAGGTCCATGCCCAGCCCGGAGTAGACGTCGGGCAGGCCGGCGCGGCGACCGCCCAGCTCCGCCTGGCCGCGCAGGAAGCGGATGACGGGATTGTCCGGACCGGCGTTCAAGTCCCCGAGCAGGATGGTGGGAATCGTCCCGCTGGCGGCGGACACCAAGGCCCAGACGAAGAGCGCGGACCGCTCGCGACTCGGCTGCGATTGATGGTCGAAGTGGGTATTGATGAACAGGAGGGTCGCGCCGGAGGGACGGCACTCCAGCGTCACGGAGACGACCACGCGCGGCAGGACGTTGCCCTGCCTTGGAGGCGGCATCGGCGTATCCGACAGCCAGACGGTACTGCTGGCCCTGACGACAAAACGGGCCTTCTTGACCAGTACGCCGTTGGTCTCGCCGCGGCCCGTGCCGTCGCGGTCCAGGCCAAACCAGGCGTATTGCGGCGCCTCGTGAACCAAGTAGTCCAGCATGGAAGGCTGGGCTTCCTGCGCACCCACGAGATCGGGATCGTACTTTTTGAGCACGGCCGCGACGCGCGGCTTGCGCAACTCCCAGTAGTCGGGGCCGTCCGCACGGTTGGGCACGCGCAGGTTGAAAGTCATGACTTCGAGGGACTCCGCGAAGGCGGCGGTTGCGGCGAAGAAGAACCCGGTGATGAAAAGCAAGCGACAAGCGGCCATGGGATACCTCCGTCAAGCGTACCATGCTACCACCAAGGCTCGCGGTTGACAGCCCCCCGCCGATTGTGAAAGATGCGGGTAACTTCACCCTGCGAGGTCGTCTTATGCCCAAGTCCCAGATCAACGTCGCGCTGGTGGGAGCGCGCTTCGCCGGCAGCTTTCACATGGAAGCCTATCGCCGGGTGCACGGCGTGCGGGTCGAGGTGCTGGGAGTGGCCAGCAAAGACCCTGCCCGCGCACGCGCCTTCGCCGAGCGCCAGGGCATCCCCAAGGCTTACGCCGCCCTGGATGAACTCTTTGCGGACCCCGACATCGACGTGGTCGATCTGTGCGTGCCCAATCTCCTGCACAAGCCGCTCATCATCCGCGCCGTCCAGGCGGGCAAGGATGTAATCTGCGAGAAGCCCCTCACCGGCTATTACGGCCCGCCCGACGCCGGCGAGGGCGACCTGATCGGCCGGAGGATCAAGAATCAGGCCATGCTGGACGCGGTCATGGGCGAAGTCGCCGAACTGGAGAAGGTCCTCACCCAGACCGGCAAGCGGCTCTTTTACGGCGAGAACTGGGTTTATGCGCCGCCCATCCAGAAGGCGCGGCGGCTTCTGTCGGCGGCGGAGGGGACCATCATGCGCATGACCGGCGAGGAGAGCCATTCCGGCAGCCACGCCAGCTACAGCTACCAATGGCGCACGGCCGGCGGCGGCGCGCTCCTGGGCAAGGGCTGCCATCCCCTCGGCGCCGCCCTCTACCTCAAACAGGATGAGGGCCTGCGCAAGTTCGGCCGCCCCATCCGGCCCGTCTCCGTCTCCGCCGAGGTCGCGCAACTCACGCACATGAAGGAATTCGAGAAGGAAAAGAGGCATTACATGCGCACCGGCTGGCAGGACGTGGAGGACTGGGGTTCGATGCTCGTCACCTTCCAGGACGGCAGCGTGGCCCAGATTACCGCCAGCGACACCGTGCTGGGCGGCGTTCACAATCATCTGGACGTGTACGCCAGCAACGCCCGCATCCACTGCAATATCAACCCGGTCGATGCCATCGTGGCCTACGCCCCCGAGCCGGGCATCTTCAAGGACGAGTATATCGTCGAGAAGATCGAAACCAACGGCGGCTGGACCTTCCCCTCGCCCGACGAGGACTGGATCACGGGCTATTATCACGAGCTGCAGGATTTCATCGAGTGCGCCGCCGATCCCGACCGCCAGCCGCTTTCCGGATGGCAAGTGGCGCGCGATTGCGTGGCGGTGATTTACGCCGCCTATGTCAGCGCGGAAGAGGGAAGTAGAGTAAAGGTTCCCTGATACGATTAAGACGCCGGCGCGATTTCCGTCTTCATCGAGAAGTCCACAGCCCGCGCCGAGTGGGTCAAGGCGCCCAGCGAGACGGCGTCGGGGCCGAGACGGGCCAGCGCGGCGAGGTTGGTCTCGTTGACTCCGCCGGTGATTTCGATCTCGGCCCGACCGCGGCAGCGGGCGATGGCCGCGCGGAGCATCTCCGGCGGCTGGTTGTCCAGCATCACCGTGTCCGCGCCCACCTCCAACGCCAAGTCGACTTCCGAGAGGTTGCGCGCCTCCATGTGAGACGCGCAGCCCCTGCCGCTTCCATTCGGCCATGGCCTTCTTGAGGATGGACCTGTCGGCGAGCGCGTCCAGATGGGTGTCCTTGACCATGACGGCGTCGTCCAGGCCCATGCGATGGTTCTCCCGCCGCCGATTCGCACCGCGTACTTTCCAGCGCGCGCCAAAGCGGCGTCGTCTTGCGCGTGTCCTTGATGCGGACCGGCGTGCCGCGCAGAGATCGACCATGCGGCGCGTGAACGTGGCGACGCCGGACAGCCGCCTGAGGAAATTGAGCGCCGTGCGTTCCACCGACAGGAGCGTGGCGGCGTCGCCCGCGACGCGAAAACCACGTCCCCGGCCGCGACGCGCGTCCCGTCTTCTACCACGCGCTCGCAGTCGACCGACGAGTCGGCGAGCAAACAGCGCCTCCACCACGGGCAGCCCGCAAACCACACCGGCCTCCTTAGCCCACGATGCGCGCCTTTGCAGTTGTTCCGGGCGAAAAGCGCGCGCGAGGTTACGTCGCCCGCCCCACGTCTTCCGCCAGGGACGCCCGCAACTGATGGAGCACGTGCGTGGAAATGACCGGATTCATGGGACCAGCATCGTAACCATGCGGGACGAAAGTGAAGCGCAAACCTGCGGACGAAGAATAGGACCTATGGACGAATAAGACCTTTATACCCACGGGTGCCACCTTTGTACTCGAAGGGTGCGCCTCGCTCGATCCCCCAACCCCTTGTTAAGGGGCTTCAACTGAACAGCCGGAGGAACCAGAAGAGGCCCCCATACCGCCTTCCGAGGCCGCCAGCGAGCGGACTCTGGTTGTCGAGCGGGAAGGGGCGAAGACGGGCAGTTGTCCAGCGTGTTGTCGACCAGTTGCTTCCACTCGGGGCCTGCGACATGAGGATTTCGATCTGCTCGATCTCGCTGTAATCGGTCCAGATGCCCTTGCAGGCGGGGCAGCGGTCCACGATCACGCCGGTGGAATAGGCGTAATTGTAGGAACGCAGGAGGGCGTCGCAACGCGGGCACTGCGGCCCGGCGTCGCGCGGGCCGTGCTGATAACCCGCCGGCCCACCGCCAGCTTCTCTTTCAACTGCTGGACCACGTCGGGGGGAAAGACGCGGTTGCGCGCCTCGATCAGCTTGGTGAGTTCGGCGCCGTCCAGCCAGACGCCCGAGCAGCTGTCGCAGCGGTCCACGTGGACGCCGCTTTCCTCGACCTCGCGCAACGCCGTTCCACAGGCAGGACAGGGCAGATTCATCGCCGGCTCACTGCTTGGGGAGGGCGTTCACGCCCAGGTTGTCCAGAGACTCGCCCAAGTCCTCCAGAATGTGAAAATAGCGCGAAAGGTTGGCCTTTTCGATGACGGAGCGCAGGTTGGGCAGAAGATTGCAGAGGACCAGCCGCCCGCCGTGCTTCTTCACGTCCATGTGGATGCCGACCAGATTGCCCAAGGCGGTGCTGTCGGCGTACTGCAGTTTGCCCAGGTCGAAGACGAGGTCCACGCGCCCTTCCTCCAGCGCGCTGCGCACCCGGACTGCAGCTCGCGGAAGCTGTCGCAGAAAGCCCGAACTCGCCGGCTACCTCGAATACCGCCACGTTTCCCCGATCACTGCGCGAGACGACCAGCGACATGATCCGCCCCCCTTTCAATCGGAGTACGATGGAAATATACTCCGGCGGAAGAGGCCTGTAAAGCAAACCCGAAGACAACCTCGCCGGCGGCAGGGTTGACCAATCCTACCCTCTTCGAAGTACAAGCTTTAGCTTGTCTGAATGCAAACTGAAGTTTGTACTCCAAACCCGCCGTGGCGTGGCGTTCACCGTCCTGACAGGGTTTCTTGAGACACAGTCTCCACATCCGCTCCACCGGCTTCGGCGCCTAGCTAGGAATTTTTCGCCGAAGGTTGGATTTTTCCCGTTGCTAGAGTAGCATGCAGAGCATGGCCAAACTCGCCGAACCCGACGACGACCAGTTGCTGGCCGCCTATGCAGGTGGTGACAGCCAGGCTTTTCGCGTGCTGGTGGAACGCTGGCAGAGCCGGATACTCAATTTCCTGTACCGGTTGGTCGGGGATTTGCATCTGGCCCAGGACCTCCGCCAGGAGGTGTTTGTGCGGGTGGCGCGGGCGGCGCCGACCTATTTGGCTCAGGACAAGTTCTCGTCCTGGATTTACCGCATCGCCCTTCGTGTCGCCCAGACCGCCATGCGCAAAGTGGGCCGGGAACGCAATCGCGTGGTCTCGCTGGACGCCTACGAGAATCCCGATCCCGACCTCAACGTCACCCCCTTGCAGGTTGAAAGCGACGTGCCCGGCCCCGTCGCCGCCCTGGAGGAAGCCGAGTTGGCCCGACTCTTGCGTGAAGGCGTGGAGCAATTGCCCGACGCCGAGCGCCTGGTGCTGGTGATGCGCCATTATCAGGATCTCAACTTCCGGGAGATCAGCGAAATCCTGGATGTCCCGGAGAGCACGCTCAAGAGCCGCTTTTACAAGGCCATGGAGCGTATGAGACGATACCTTCGCCGCGTCGGCGTGAGTGAGAGGAGCTGGAGCGATGGACATTGAGAAGTACCGCGAATGGATCGCGATTTCGCAGTACGAGGGACTGGCGCCCGAGCAGGAGGCGGAGTTGGCGGCCCACTTGGCCGCGCACCCGGAAAGCCGGCGCTTCCAGGATGAGGTACGCGCGCTGCGGCGCGGCCTGGACGCCTGGAAGCCGGTCGAGGCTCCCCTGACCGCCGACGACATTCTGGCCCAAGTGCAGCCGTATCCCGCGGTCGTGCAACCGCTGCCCCGACCGCGCGTCTCCCTTTCGCTGTGGCGGCGCGGGCTGGCCGCCGCCGCCGGCTTCGTGCTCCTGGCGCTGGTTTGGATGCAGGGCCTCGCGGTCGAAATCGGCGGCCATCGCGTCTTTGCCCTCAATGCTCCCGCCTCCACCACCCTCCAGGAACTTCAAACCCGACTCGCCCAGCTCGAAACCACCAACCGCCAGGCTGTTCCCAGCCTGGAGCAGCTGGCCGGGCTGGTGGATGAACGCATCGACCACCAGGTCGCCCCGCGGCTGGAGCAGATTCTGGCGGCGGTCAATACCTACCAAGACGGCAGCTTGAAGGCGCTGGCGGCGTTGCGCCGCGAGACCGACAAGCGCTTCGAGGAACTGGTCTTCCCGCGCTACCGCACCGTCGCCTACCCCAGCGTGGACGGAGGCCAGATCACGCCCATCAGCCTGGAAGCTCGATAGTCGCGCGAGTCGCCGCACCATGATGCGTATTCGCCGTCGTTCCTTCGCCGCTGTTTTGGTGCTTGCTGTGGGCCTGGCCTGGGGCGAGTCGGGCGCGCCTGCACAAATCGCCGACAACCTGGAGATGGTTTGCATGGGCGCCGACCAGATGCTTCTATCAGCCCTGCCCGGCCAGTACGTCTCCTGCTCGGGGGCGGTATGGGGCGAGGCCTGCGAAGGCGTGTACATACCGGGAAAGGGCGTGGTCATTCAGTTCCGAGTGGCTTTTCCGCTGATCCCGGCGGCATCGCACGCGCCCGTCGCCGCGCGCTGGGTGGGGCCGGCCAGCGTCGAATCGCCGGCCGCGCCCGCCTCCTCGGAGGTCTCCTACCAGCGCACCGACATCCAAGTGCAGCGCATCGTCAACAACAGCGTCGCCAACAGCGCCCGCTTCACCCAGGTGCTCTACCAGCAGCATGGTGGCACGCCCTATGACGCGCAGCGCTGCGACCAATTGGTGCAGGTAATCGCCCGCATCCTTTCGCACTACGCCCCCATGCTGTCATGCCTGCCGCCGGAAGAAGAGATCATGGTCGTCGTCAACGGTCCGGCGGACGCGCCCGCTCCGCGGCCCGAACCTTCCCCCCAGCGCCCCGCTTTTGTGACCGTCGGCGCTCCCACGCCCATCTCCGTCCCCGTGGTGGATGTGGCTCATCGGGCTACCGCCGTCCCGCTCGCATCGCAGTCGTTCCAAGAGCAGCGCCGCCGCCACGGACGCTCGACCCTGGTCGTCCGCCTCCCGGCTGAGGGGCTTTCGCCGGACGTAGACAGGACCCGCCAAGCGTTCTCCATCACCTCGTATTGACGCTGGGCAAAATTTGCCGCCTTGCTCTCCCTCTGCAGCGCAATAGGCAAAGTTTGCCGACTCATCATTCTGGTTTTCCCGCGACGGGCGCCGTCCAGAATGCCCGGAACTTAGCGTAACTAATTGAATGATAAAGACTTGATTGTGACCACCGAAGTCCTGATTGGGCCTTGGCACATGCGTTGCACTGATCTATCCCGAGTTACCTTGCTTATCGGTTCGGACGCCGGAGGAGGATGCGGGGGAATGTACGTCGGGTTGTACAGTGCGGCTTCCGGGATGATCGCCCAGGGTATCAACCAGGACGTGATCGCCCAGAATCTGGCCAATGCGTCAGTGGGCGGATTCAAAAAGGAGCGGATGGTTTTCCGTTCCTTCCCCGACATCCTCCTCTCGGCGGTCTCTCCGGGCGCGGCGGCGGGCGACGATCCCATGCGCGCCGCCGGCCACATCGGCCGCGTGGGCACGGGCACCGGCCTCGACTGGATTTATACCGTTTACGAGAACGGCCAGATGAAGCACACCGGGGAGCCGACCGACGTGGCGCTCATGGGCGACGGTTTTTTCACCCTGCAACTCCATGCCACCGGCGGCACGGCCTACACGCGCAACGGCGCCTTCATGCTGGATGAAGACGGCTACTTGCGGACCATGGAGGGCGACTACGTGATGGGCACGCGCGGGCGCGTCCGCATCAGTGAACCGGATTTTCCATCGACCGCGAGGGCAACATCACCCCAGCGACGATCCCAACGCCATTCTGGACAGCCTGACATCGTCGATTTCACAATCGCAACCTGTTAAGGCCGCTTGCAGGCAGCAAGTTTGTGCTGGAGGCGGCCGATCCGGTCGCCGCTTTCAAGCAACCCGATCATCTGGAGGTGGCGCAGGTACCTGGAAGGCAGCAACGCCAATCCCATCAGCGAGATGGTGGTGCTTTTGATTCGTTCCGCAATTTCGAGGCCAACTCACGGGTCGCGCGGGCGTTTGACGATTCCGCCGCCCGCACCATCGACCTGGTCCTGCGGAACGTCTAGTCCAGGTCTGGAGTGCGGCGTTTGCTGCCGCGTGAATACGCGATGCCGCGGCGGCAGCAAGCAGCCGCAGTCCATAGGGATAGGAGGCGCGGCAGAAGCAGCCGCACTACGCGAGAATCTCTCGGAGGATGACTGTATCATGATGCGTGGACTCTTCACCGCCGCCTCCGGCATGGCCGGCAACCAGCCCTCGTGGACAACATCTCCAACAATTTGTCCAACGTGAACACGACCGGTTTCAAGAAGACGCGCGTGGACTTTCGTGATCTCCTGTATCAAACCATACGGCCGGCGGGCACCTCGGCCTCGGCGGGGTGAAGTCCCCAGCGGCACGCAGGTGGGCCACGGCACGCGCGTGGCCGCCACCCGCCGCCTCTTCTCTCAGGGCAACCTGCGCCAGACCGAGAATCCCCTCGATCTCGCCATCCTGGGCCAAGGCTTCTTCAAGATTCAACTTCCCGACGGCACCGAGTCCTTCACGCGCGACGGCGGCTTTTCGCTGGATCAGGCCGGCAACATCGTCAACACCGACGGCCTGCAACTGGTACCCAACATCACCATCCCGCAGGACGCCATCAGCATCTTCGTGGGCTCCGACGGAACTGTCCTCGGTCACGCAAGCGGGCCAGACCGCCCAGCAGGATGGGACAGATCACGCCAACCATGTTCCAGAATCCGGCCGCTGGAGGCGCGCGGCGACAACCTGTTCGTGCAGACTCCGCCTCCGAGCGCCCATTGACGTCAATCCCGGCGAGCAGGGCGCCGGCACGATCGCGCACGGCTCGTCGAAATGTCCAACGTCTCCGTGGTCGAGGAACTGGTCAACCTGATCATCGCCCAGCGCCTACGAGGTGAACAGCCGCGCCGTGCAGACCAGCGACGAAATGCCGCAGACGGCCAATAACATCCGCAGGTAGTGGACGTAATGATTAGAGCTCACAAGAAGAAGTCGAGGATTCGAGTACAAACTTCAGTTTGTATGCAGACAAGCTAAAGCTTGTACTCCCGAGTACAAACTTCAGTTTGCGCGCAGACAAGCTAAAGCTTGTACTCCGAGCGGCGGCGCTTGAGTTGGGACTGATCCTTCCACTCCTGGCCTCCGCCGCTCCGCGCATCATCCTGCTTGACTATCAACTGGCCGAGGGCGAACGCATCGAACTGGGCGAAGTCGCCCTGCTTGAGGAATGGCCGCCCGAGGAGGAAGCCCGGCTCGACCGGTTGGACCTGGGGCGCGCCCCCGATCCCGGCCGCGTGCAACTGCTCAAGTCCGTCTTCGTCAAGCAGAACGTCTACAAGACCCTGGGCCGCACCGACGGCTTCGAGTTCATCGCCGAGCCGTTCCACCGGGTGCTGGGCGAGGGTACGGTGTTCACCTCCCAGCAGTTGAAGGAGGCGGCGCGGGCCTTCGTCTTCGCCGACACCGGCTGGAACGAAAACGAGGTTGCCCTCACTCCCGGCCGCTCGCCCCAGGACCTCTACCTGCCGCCCGGCGACTATCAGCTCTCGGTGCGACGCCTGTCGGCGGACTATTACGGACCGACCGTACTGAAGGTTTCGGCCCTGGCGGACGGAGTGGAAAAGGGCTTTCGCACGGTGCAATTCACCATCGCGCGCACGCTGCCAGCCATGGTAGTAACGCGTACCCTGGCGGCGGGCGAGACCATCGCCCCCGGCGACCTCGAGCTGCGGCCCGTCCTGCTGCTTGCCGCCGCCGACGAGGCGCGCCTGCTGGCGTCCGCCGAGCAGGCGGCGGGCAAAAGGACCCGCCGCATCCTCACCGCCGGCTCCCCTCTCAAACAGGACGACCTGGAAAACCCCATGCTGATCCAGCGCGGCGACACCGTCGAGGTGTGGGTGCGCTCGGGTCCGGTCACCATCAAAACGCGCGGCGAAGCGGAGAAGAACGGACGCGCCGGCGAGCGCATCCCCGTCTCCGCCAACGGCCGCGACCTGTGGGGCCAGGTCGTCAGCAAGAGTCTCGTCATCGCGGAGGTCAAGTGACATGAATGCTCTCATCAAGTGGCTGCGTCATTGGCGCCGTCGCAATCATCGCCGCCGCGACGAACGTCGCCCCTCGCCCTCGGGCTTCCGCTTCGACAAGATGCGGATGGCCGGGCCGCACCATCCCGTCTACGCCTTCCGCCGCCTCACGCTGATCCTCTTGGCGGTGCTCGTGGCGGCCGGCGCGGGCACGGCCGGCGACGGCTCCCTCTGGACCCGCGACAGCGCCGTCTACTATCAGTTCAAAGACTACATGCCCCGCCGCGTCGGCGACGGGGTCACTATTCTCATCGTCGAGAACTCCTCCGCCTCCGACGACGCTTCCACCGACGTTTCCAAGAAGAGCTCGATTTCGGGAACCATCGGCGACGTGCTGGAAGATGGCGCCAAGATCCTGGGCAAGGCCATCCCCTTCGACATCTTCAAGTTCCAGAGCGACAACAGTTACGAGGGCGAAGGCTCGACCGAGCGCAGCAATCGCGTCACCGCGCGCATCGCCGCCAAGGTCAAGCGCGTCGAGCCTAACGGCAACCTGCTGCTGGAGGGTCGCCGCAGCATCGTCATCGGCAAGGACAGGAAGGACATCATCATCACCGGCGAGGTCTCGTCCTACAGCGTGACCCGCGACAACACGGTGCTGTCCACGGACGTGGCCGATGCCCAGATCACGTACTCGGGCACGGGACCGGTCAACAACGCCGGCAACCCGACCATTTTTCATCGCATCCTGGACGTGATCCCGTTCTTTTGAGGTCGGAGTACGAACGTCAGGGAGTACAAACTTTAGTTTGCCTGACGCTCGGAGTACAAACTTGCTCTGTTGTTCTGATCGAAAGACAAACTGAAGTTTGTTCTCCGGCAGGAAGGAAGCAACATGAGGCGCTTGCTTTACACCATCCTCTTTCTGGCGCTGTCGGCCGGCATGGTCGGCGCGGCGCCGGTGAGTGCGCGCATCAAGGACATCGCGCGCGTGGACGGCGTGCGCGACAACCCCTTGCAGGGCTTCGGCCTGGTGGTGGGCCTGGACAATACCGGCGACAACAACAGCCCGGTGTTAAACCAGATGCTGTGGGATTTCTCCCGCCACAGCCAGTTGAAGTTCCCGCTGGCGGACCTGCGGGCCAAAAACGTGGCGGCGGTTGTAGTAACGGCGAACCTGCCGCCGTTTGCGCGCGGGGGCAGCCGCTTCGACGTGCAGGTCAGTTCCATCGGCAACGCGAAGTCGCTGCAGGGCGGCACGCTCCTGTCCACCCCTCTGGAGGGGGCCGACGGAGAGGTCCACGCCCTGGCGGCGGGGCCGCTCTCCATCGGCGGCTTCAACGCCCAGGGCGGCGGCGCCCGCGTCACCAAGAACCATCCCACCGTCGGCCGCATCCCCGGCGGGGCCGTGGTCGAGGGCGACATGGTTCCCACCAGCGTCGCCAAAGACGGCCGCATCCTGCTCGTTCTTTCCGATCCCGACTTCACGACCGCCAAGAACGCCGCCGACTCCATCAACCAGGTCCTGGGCGTCTCCGCCATGGCGCGCCCCCTGGACATGCGCACCATCGAGGTCAACGTCGCCCCCGTCGCTCAGAAATACGCCGGCCGCGAGGTCGAACTGATCGCTGAAATCGAGCGTATCCCCGTCCTCACCGATGAATCCGCCCGCGTGGTCGTCGACGAACGTACGGGGACCGTGGTGGTGGGCCAGAACGTCAGGATCAGTACCGTCGCCGTGTCGCACTCCAATTTCGTGGTCGAGATCAACACGGAGACGCGCGGCGCCATCGGCGCCACCTATTACGGCGACATCCTGGCCGTGACGGAGGAGAAAACCCTGCTCTCCGCGCGCGAGATTACCGCCGGCAGCGACACCATCCAGATCTTCCGTGAAAACGTGACCATCAACGACCTGGTCAAGACCATCAATTCCGTCAACATGAGTCCGCGCGACCTGATTTCCATCCTGCAGGCGATGCAGGCGGCGGGCGCGCTCAAGGCGGAGCTGGTGGTATGGTAGGCATCGATTCTCTCAACCCTGGAGGGGTGGGCCAGGCATTCCTGCCTGGCGTCACAGGTCTGGATACCTGTACCATCCGTGCATCCTCCGAGAGTCCCAAGGCCCGGGAGGCGCGCTTCTGGAAGGTCGCGCAATCCTTCCAGGCCATCTTCATCCGACAGCTTCTGTCGAGCATGCGCCAGGGCGAATTGGGTCAGGACCTCTTGGGCGCCTCGCACGGCTCCAAAATGGTGCGCGAGATGCACGACGATCTGGTCGCCGAAAAGGTCGCCGAGGGCGATCGCGGCGGCCTGGCCCGGATCATTTACGACGACCTCGTGCGCCTGGAAGTGAACGACACGGACAAGGCGCGGGCGCGGCTGGAGCAGAAGGAGAACGCGCCGCGCGACGTAATGCCCCTGTCCGAGTAAGCAAAGAAACACGCGCCGATTTCGTTGCAATCGGAACGAAATCCGTCGCTCCTCCTGCGCTCGAAGGGACCTCTGGCATTGCCCACGCACCAGCCGGCGGCGATTCCGCTGTCCCTCGGCGATGCCACAGTCAAGGAACACGCCCCGCCGGTCGAAAATGAGTAATGCGGGGTGTGAAGAGCGTTTCACCCGCCCGTCCTCGCTTCGCTGCGACGGGCGACCTCTCCCCAGGGAGAGGTGAAGATGCCCTCCCCAGGGAGGAGCCGCAATCCCTCTCCCCTGGGAGAGGGTTCCGCAGTCCCCTCTCCCTCGGGGAGAGGGTTAGGGTGAGGGAGGCGCGCCAGACCAATTCGGAATAGCCCGGGGTGTGGGAAGCGACGGCGCTTTTCGCCCATTTCCCACGCCGGCGTCTCCCACACCCCCCTATTCCGGGAAACGGATACGACCATGAAACGCCTGGAAGAATTGCTCGATCTGCTGACCGAGGAAGAACAGCGCTTCAACCGCCTGTTCGCGCTCAAACTGTCGGAACGCACCGCGCTGGCGGCGGGTGATACGTTCGCCATCGAGGCGGGAACCCGCAGCATGGAGCGCGTGGCGCGCGAGATCGACGAGCTGGAAACCGACCGCATCGCGCTCACGCACGCGCTGGCGGCGGAATACGGCGTTCCCGCCGAGGAGTTGACGCTCTCCCGCCTGGCCGAGCTGACCGGCGCCTACTATCGCGAGCCGCTCCTCTCCGCCGCCGCTCGCCTGGCGGACATCCTGCATCGCCTCGAGCTGCAGAACCGCCAGAACGCCATGGTCCTGCGCGAGAACCTGGCCGTCCTCAACGAGGCCGTGCTCTCGCTGGCGGAGTCGGGAGAACGTGGACTGGAGGCCTACACGCCCATGGGCGCGGCGCCCGCCCGCCCCCTGGTCGCCGCCCGCCTCCTGGACCAGCGCGCCTGATAGTAAGAAGGGGGAACAGGCCCAGTCGTAGGGTGGGTTCCACCCACCAACGCTTTCGCGTCAAGGCGCGCGACGGCGAGCACGACAGATTAAGAGCAAGAGCAAGAGCAAGAGCAAGAGCAAGAGCAAGATTAAGAGCAAGATTAAGAGCAAGATTAAGAGCAAGATTAAGAGTAAGATTAAGATTAAAACAATGAGCTGACACATGGTCACCCTTTTCGGAATCCTCGACATCGGCGCGCGGGGGCTATTCGCGCAACAGCGCGCTCTCAATACGACCGGCCACAACATCGCCAACGCGACCACCCCCGGCTACAGCCGCCAGCGCGTCAACATGGTCTCCGCCTATCCGCTGCTGGAGCGGCCCGGACCGCTGGGCACGGGGGTCGAGGTGGTCAGCGTCGAGCGCATGCGCGACGCCTTCCTGGACGGCCAGATTCGCACCCAGCTCTCCCTCTTCGGCTTCTTCTCGACCGCCTCCGGCGGTTACGATCAACTCGAGACCATCCTGGCCGAACCCCTCAATCCCGTCGCCGGCGCGCTGGACAATCCCGAGGCGACCGGGCTTAACGCCATCCTGCAGCGCTTTTTCGACGCCTTCCACGAGCTGTCGCTGTCGCCGGAGAGCTCCTCGGCGCGCACCTCGGTCGTGCAGACGGCCATTACCGCGACCGAAACCTTCAATAACCTGGCCCAGCAGCTGGCGCAGCAGCGCCGCGACACCAACGACGCCATCAAGCTGAAAATCGACGAGATCAACCTCAAGTTGCAGGAGATCGCCGACCTGAACCGGCAGATCGCGCGCATCGAGGTGGACGGCCAGAGCCACGCCAACGATCTGCGCGACAAGCGCGACCAGGCGCTCGCCGACCTGTCGCAAATGACGCCCCTGCGCACCACCGAGAATCCCGACGGCAGCGTCAACGTCGCCATCCTGGGCGTCAACGTGATCTCCGGCGTCAACCTGACCACGACGCTGGAGGCCGTGGTCACGCCCGATGATCCCAACGCCTTCTACAGCGTGGTCTTCAGCAAGGAGCGCTCGCGGGTGCTCAACACGCTGTTTGAGAGCGGCGAACTGGGGGCGCTCTTGGCCCTGCGCGACGACATCACGCCGCGCTTCCAGGAGCGACTCGACACGCTGGCGGCGGCCCTGATCGAGCAGGTCAACCGCCTGCACGCGGGCGGCAGCGGGCTGTCCAAGTTCACTCTATTACGCAGCCAGAACGCCGTTTCCAGCGCTTCCGTCGCGCTCGCCAACGCGGGGCTGCCCGCCTCCATCAATGCGGGGCAGTTCCAGATCGTGGTGGAAGACGCCAACGGAGTCGCGCAGGGCCGGTACAATATCGCGCTGGATCCGGGCGTGGATACGCTGGCCAGCCTGGCGGCGGCCATCGACGCCGCCGACGGCGTGGTGGGCGGCGGGCCGCTCTCCGCGCAACTGGTCGGCAATCAATTGGAGATCTCCTCCGCCTCCGGTCTGACCTTCAGATTCGAGGGTGACACCTCCGGCGTCTTGGGCGCCCTGGGCCTCAATACCTTCTTCACCGGCACGGATGCGACCACCATCGCCGTCGCCGGCGACATTGTCGCCAACCCCAGCCGTATCGCCCATTCCGCCGACGGCACGCCCGGCAACGTGGACAACGCCATCGCCATCGCGCAATTGGCCGGCCGGCCCATCCTGGACAACGGAACCGCCGACTTCCGCGCCTACAACCGTTCCACGTTGTCGATTCTGGGCATCGAGTCGCGCCGCGTCAGTGAATTGGCTCTTAACACCGATGCGCTTGTCACGGAACTTGCGGCCCGCCAGGAGTCGCTGGCCGGCGTCTCGCTGGACGAGGAGGCGGTCAACCTCATCCGCTTCCAGCAGGCCTTCAACGGCTCCGCCCGGTTTATCACCGCCGTCGATCAGATGATCGACAACGTGGTCAACGGCATGGGCCTGGTCGGCATCGTGTAGGGTGGGTTTTGCCCACCAACGACTTGCCGGCATTTCTGCCTGTCCAGCAGGATTGAGATTAAGAGTAAGAGCACGATTAAGAATTAAGACATAAGAGAAAACTGCCATGGTCGCCCGAATCACCAACAACCTCATCGCCCAGCGCACGCTGGCGGACTTGCAGAAGTCGCTGCGCACGCTGGCGGACTTGCAGCAGCAGCTTTCCACGGGACGCAAGTTCACCCGTCCCAGCGACAACCCCATCGACTATACAACCGCGCTCAGCTACCGGCAGTCGATTGCGCGCGAGCGCAGATTCGACCGCAACATCGACCGCGGACTGACCAATCTCAACCTGGCGGAGGCCAGCCTCTCGGGGGCGACCGATCTCGTGCAGCGGGTGCGCGAGTTGACGCTGTCGGGCATGTCGGGCGCCCTGGACGCCGCGCAGTACAACGCCATCGCCGACGAGATCGCGCAAATCCGCGACCAGTTGGTGCAAATCGGCAACGCCAACCTGGAGGGCGTCTACATCTTCGGCGGGACCCAGACGCTGCGGGCGCCGTTCCAGGAGGTGGGCGCGGGCGTGGTGCGTTACGTGGGCAACGCCGGCGGGCGCCATCTCGAAATCGGCCAGGGCATCGTGGTGCGCACCAACCTGACCGGGATGGACGTCTTCTTCCACACGCCCCAGTCGATCACCGGCCGCATCGCCGTCGCCGACACGACCGCCGCGCTGGATACGCAATTGTCGCCCACCAGTCCCCTTCCCACCAGCGGCGACTTCACCCTCAACGGGAAGACCATCACCGTCGACGTAACGCTGGACAGCCTGGAGACGCTGCGCGACAAAATCAACGCCGCCGACGCCGACGTGCTGGCCCGCATCGACAACGGCCGGTTGGTCCTCGAATCGCGGCGCAGCGCGGACATCGAGATGGCCTCGGGCACGAGCAACGTCCTGGTCGCGCTCGGCTTGACCCGGACCGTGTCGGGCGCGGATATTACCGGCGCGCTCGGCTCGCCCATAACCGCCGCCACGGATATTACCTTGGCAGGCATCGACCTGGAGGCCATGCGCCTTACGGTCGACGGACAGCACTTCGACATCGATCTCGACGATCCGGCCATCAACACCGTGGGCGACGTCCTGGCGGCCATCAATGGCTCGGGCGCGGGCGTGGTCGCCTACATCAACGCCGCGGGAACAGGCATCGACATCGCCGCGACCGCCAGCACGCGGTCTCTCTCCGTCAGCAATCTGCGGCGCATCTATGGCGACGCGGTCGGCGCCGGCATCACCGAGACGACCACGCTGGCCGGCCAGGGCATCGGGCCGCTCACGTCCATCGAGATCACCAGCGGCACGGACGTGGTCCAGGTCGATCTCTCGTCCGCCACGACCTTCGGGGAAGTACTAGCTCTGATCAACAACGCCACCGCGGGGGTGGAGGCGCGCATCAACGCGGCCGGCACGGGCATCGATCTGGTTGCACTTAATCCCAACGTGGGGAACATCGCCGTGGCTGAAGTGGGCGCGGGCACGTCCGCGGCCGACCTGGGCATCCTGCAAACCTCCGATGACAACACCGCCACCGACCTGGGCGTGGCGGGCGCGGCCGCGTTGGACGAGGTGGTCGGCAAGGACATGTTCCGCACCCTGGCGGGCATCGAGGACGCCCTGCGCAAGGGCGACCCCGAGGCCATCGCCGCCCTCTCCGGCCTTCTCGGCGACCTGGACGTGGACCTCGAGCGCGTCCTCTCCGCCCGCAGCGAGGCCGGCGCCCGCATCAATCGCCTCGACTCGACCCAGTCCCGCCTGCGCGACCTGGACGTGTTCTTGACCGAAATCCTCTCCGACAACGAGGACACCGACCTGGCGGAGATCATCACCCATCTGACTCAGCAGGAGAACTCACTGCAAGCGGCTCTCTCGGCGGCTTCGCGCATTCTGACGCCGAGCTTGATGGACTTCATGCGCTGAAATCGCTCAAATCCTGTCAAAATACTGCCGCAGTTCCCAATCGGTCACCGCCCGCTCGAAGGCCGCCTGCTCGGTGCGCGCCGCATGGACGTAGTGCTCCACCACATCGTCGCCGAAGAGCTTGCGCGCCGCCTCGGACTTGTCGAAGAGTTCGGTCGCCTCCTTCAACGTGGCCGGAAGCTTCGGCAGGTCGGTGGCGGTATAGGCGTTGCCCTCGTAAGGTTCGCCGCAGTCCAGTTGGTGCTCGATCCCGTAAAGCCCCGCCGCCAGGGTCGCGGCGAAGGCCAGGTAGGGATTGCCGTCCGCGCCGGGCATGCGATTCTCGATGCGAAACGACTGCCCCTCGCCCACGATGCGGTAGCCGGTGGTGCGGTTGTCGTGCGCCCAGGCGATGCGCGTGGGCGCGAACGAATCCTCGGTATAGCGCTTGTAGGCGTTCAGACTGGGCGTGAAGAGAAGACAGAACTCGCGCGACAGCGCCAACATTCCCCCCAGAAACTGGCGAAAGAGCGGCGTCGGCCGGTGGGACTTTTCGTCCCAGAAGGCGTTCCTGCCCGACTTGGTGTGGACGAGACTGGTGTGGATGTGAAAACCCGAGCCGGCCTGCGCGGCGTCGTACTTGGCCATGAAGGTGGCCGAGGCGCCCGCAAGCGCCGCGATCTCCTTCACCCCGTTCTTGTAAATCACGTGCCGGTCGGCCATCTCCAGTGCCTCCGAGTACCAGAGGCCGATTTCATGCTGCCCCGCGCCCCACTCGCCTTTGCTGCACTCGATGGGCACGCCCGCTTCGCTCATGCCGTTGCGGATCGCGCGGATGATCGGCTCGTCCAAAGACGTGTGCAGAATGTGATAGTCGATGCGATAGTCCGACGACGGATGCAGGTTCTTGTAATCCCGCTCGTGCACGGCTGAGACGCTCTCTTTGAACAGATAGAATTCCAGCTCCGAGCCCATGTTGGCGTACAGTCCGGCCTCGTGCAACCGGCGGCACTGTTCCCGCAGGATGCTGCGCGGCGCCTGGGCGACCGGCTCGCCGTTCTCCCAGTGCAGATCGCAGACTACCAGCGCGGTTCTGGGCAGCCACGGTATCCGTCGCAGCGTCCCCATGTCCATCACGCTGACGAAATCCCCGTAGCCCTTGTCCCAGCTGGCCATGGCAAAGCCGGGAATGGGATTCATGTCCATGTCCACCGTGAGCAGATAGTTGCAGTTGTGCAACATCCCCTTCTCGACGCCCGAGAGAAAATATTCGGCTGTCAGCCGCTTGCCCAAAAGGCGCCCGTAGTGGTCGGGAAAGACGGGCAGAATCGTGTCGATTTCGCCCTTTTCGATGAGTCTCTTCAAGTCGTCGAGGCTGAGCTTTCCGTTCATGTCCCCCCTGTCTCCAATCTTAATCTTAATCTTAATCTTGCTCTTAATCTTACTACGGCGGCCAGGAAATACCTGGCTTGGGAAGTCGGGCGCCGGCGCAGCACCCCTCGATACGACCTCCGGCCTACTCGGGGCAAGGCGCTGCGCAACTACTGGGCCAGGGCCTCGCGGTACAGATTCAAGAGGTCCGCCTCGCGGCACGGGCGGGGATTGGTCAGATGGCAGCTGTCCTTAAAGGCCTTGGGCGCCAGCTGGGCCAGGTCGCTCTCCTTAACGCCGACTTCCGCCAGGTTGCGGGGAATGCCGACGGCGCGACAAAGGCGCCCGACGGCGGCGATGGCCGCGTCGGCGGCGTCGCTTTCGGACAGGTTGAACGTGTTGACGCCGAAACAGCGCGCCACGATCGCGTACTTCGCGGCGGCGACCTGCTTGTTATAACGCATCACCGGCAGAAGACAGATGGCGTTGGCCAGACCGTGATGCAGATCGAACTCGGTCGAGAGCGGATGGGCCAGCGCGTGCGTCGCGCCCAGGTCCTTCTGGAAGGCCAGCGCCCCCATCATGGCGGCGATCATCATATAGCCGCGCGCCTCCAGGTCCTTGCCGTCGCGCACGGCGCGCTCCAGATACTGGGCGATGAGCTCGATCCCGCCTGCCGCCATCGCGTCGGACATGGGATGGAACGCCGGGCAGACCAGCGCCTCGATGCAGTGCGTCAGCGCGTCCATGCCCGTGGCCGCGGTCAGCTTGGGCGGCAGCCCCACCGTCAGGACCGGATCGGCGACCACCCGTTTGGGCATCATCAACGGCGAGAAGACGATGATCTTGCGGTGCTCCTCGGGGCTGGTGACGACGGAGGAGCGGCCGATCTCGCTGCCGGTCCCCGCCGTGGTCGGCAGGGCGACCACGGGCGGCAGCGGTCCGTGGATGTGTTCCCAGCCGCCGTGCTGCGCCTCGTAGCGCGCCAGCGGCCCTTCATGGGTGACGCGCACCGGCACCAGCTTGGCCACGTCCAGCGCGCTGCCTCCGCCCAACCCGATCACCCCGTCGCAGCCCTCGCGGCGATACGCCTCCGCCGCCTCGTTGACGTCCGCCTCGATGGGGTTGGGATGCACGCCGGCGTACACGGCATGGGCGACCTTGCCGTCCTTCAGCGCCGCCACGACCGCCGCATAAGCGTCGGTTTTCACAAGACCCGAGTCGGTCACCAGCAGCGGCTTCCTGACGTCGGCCTCAGCCAGCGCCTGCGGCAGCTGCCGGGTCGCCCCCGGCCCGAAGATGATGATGGTGGGATACGAGAATCGCACGACGGAATCCGGGATCATAAGGGTTCCTTTCACGAGGGTATTTCCAGCGCGCCGTTCTGGAGAAACCTGCTTTCAAAGTTCGAGAGTATCCGCCGGGCGACCGGAGAATCGCAAAGACCGGCGAGGACCTGCCGGTCGGAGATGTCCTCCTTCTCCAGCGCCTGCCGGTCGCGCTGCAGAATGAAGGTGACGATGTCGTTGGTGAACTCGGGATGGAACTGAATGGCGCGGATGCGCCGGCCCAGGCGAAAGGCCTGAATGGGGGTGAGGGCCGAGGCTGCCAGGCACTCCGCGCCGGGCGGCGCTGCGGCCACGTGGTCGCGATGGCCGTGATAACAGGGGAACTTCGCAGGCATGCCGGCAAACAGCGGATCGGCGCGCCCGGCCTCGTTAAGAAAAACCGGCAGTGTACCCAGCTCGCGCCCGCGGGGGTTTCTTTCCACCCGACCGCCCAGCGTTTGCGCAATCAGTTGATGGCCGAAGCAGACGCCCAGGAGGGGCGCGTCCTTCTCGACGACCTGCCGGATGAAATCCGCCAGCCGCGCAATCCAAGGCTCGGGATCAT
Source organism: bacterium (assembly GCA_015075175.1). Lineage (GTDB taxonomy): Bacteria > Hinthialibacterota > Hinthialibacteria > H5-UNCL2 > H5-UNCL2 > H5-UNCL2. The sequence continues at coordinate 89,323 of JABTUV010000001.1, read as the reverse complement.
AGGCGGAGGCGGGCGAACCGGAGATGATCACGCCGCGGTAAGTCCCCGCCGGCGGATGCGCCTCCAGCGCCGCGTGCCAAACCGTGAAACGCGAGGGATCGCCCCCCGCCGCGCGCGCAAACCAGTTCCCCGGATGGCTCTCCGGATAGTTGTGGCGCGTGTAGTCGACGCAATTGACGATCAGAACGCGCATGGCTTTCCGCGGGGAATCTGTCAATTTTCAGCCCAGACGGCACAGGATCGCTGGAACCTAGCACTGGTCAGCTTGCTCGTCAACGAGTTCGTCGCAGGCGGTGTCCATCCCGGGCTGTCCTGGGCAGCCAGCCTGCGCTCCAGAGGTCCCGCAGGTCCCACACGTCCCATCCTCCACGCCCACCTTGCTACGGGGCTTCGGAGACGCTGGACAGTGCCCACCGCCATGCTACAGTGGGCCGTCGCCCAATCCGGGCGACCCACAAACCCAGCAAGGAAAGCCATCTCATGAGCGCCCAGGAACTGAAAGTGATCAATCCTTACACCGAAGAGGTCGCCTTCACGCTGCCCATGCTCTCGCGGGGAGACCTGGACCCGGTAGTGGCGCGCGCGCGCCAGGCCTTTCGCGCCTGGCGCAAGACGCCCGTCGCCGAGCGCGTCGCCCTCTGCGGGCGCTTCGCCGAGGCTTTCGAGTCCATGCGGTCCACCATCGCCGCCGACATCACCGCGCAGATGGGCAAGCCCCTGCGCCAGGCCAACAACGAGATCAACGGTCTCTTGGAACGCACCCGCGGCATGATGGCCCTTGCCGAGGCGACGCTGGCCGATGAATGGCTGCCCGAGAAGCCCGGCTTCGCCCGTTACATCCGGCACGAACCCGTGGGCGTGGTGCTGGACATCGCCGCCTGGAATTATCCGCTGCTGATCGCCGTCAACGTGGTCGTCCCGCCATCCTTGCAGGGCAACGCGGTCATCCTCAAACATTCCAGCAAGACGCCGCGCTGCGTGGAGGCTCTTCGTCCACGCCTTCCAGCGCGCCGGCGCCATCCCCGGCCTGGTTCAGTCGGTGGTGATGGACCACGCGACCACCGAGGCGCTGATCCAGCATCCGGCATCGACCGCGTCTCGTTCACGGAAATCAGTAGAAGGCGGGCGGCAGATCAACCGCGCCGCCGCCGACCGCTTCATCGACGTGGGACTGGGCTGGGCGGCAAGGACCCCGCCTACGTCTGCGCCGACGCCGACTTCGACTACGCCGTCGAGAACACCGTGGACGGAGTCTTCTACAACGCCGGCCAGTCCTGCTGCGCGGTGGAACGCATCTACGTCGAGCGCTCGATCTACGAAAAGTTCGTGGAGGCCTTCGCCGCCAAGACGCGCGAGTACAACGTGCTGGGCGATCCCAGAGGGCGAAGACCACGCTGGGGCCGATGGCGTCCCAGCGCGCCAGGTTTCTGGCCGGCCAGGTCAGAAGAAGCCGTGCGCAAGGGAGGCCGGCTGGTCGTCCGGCCCGACGAGTTCTCCTTGCCGCCGACGGGTTGGTTCTGCCCGCCCGCGGTCGTCGCCGACGCCCCGCAGGACTGCTCCCTGATGCAGGAGGGCTTCAGCCCCGTCCGTGGGCATTCGGGCCGTGGACAGCGACGAGGAGGCCATCCGCTTGATGAATGAGCCAGCCCCTATGGTCCTCACGGCCTCGATCTGGACGAGCGACCGGCAGCGGGCGATACGCATCGGGGAGGAGATCGAGACGGAACGTTTACAGAACCGCTGCGACTACCTGGACCCGCATCTTCCGTGGTGCGGTGAAGATTACAGGCCGCGGCGCCGCCCTCTCGCGCTACGGGCTTCTCAATCTCACCCGCCTGAAAGCATGCACCTGCGCATCTTCCGTAGGGTGCGCACCGCGCACCATGCGCCAATCGTTGGTGCGCAGTGCGCACCCTACCACAGTGCGCCAAGCGTTGGTGCGCAGTGCGCACCCTACCGCAATGCGCCAATCGTTGGTGCGCAGTGCATACCCTACGGCCATGCGCGCAAGCGTTGGTGCGCGGTGCGCACCCTACGGCCATGCGCCAAGCGTTGGTGCGCAGTGCATCCCTACGGCCATGCGCCAAGCGTTGGTGCGCGGTGCGCACCCTGCAGCCATGCGCCGCTGGTGCGCGGTGCGCACCCTACCGCAATGCGCCAAGCGTTGGTGCGCAGTGCGCACCCTACCGCAATGCGCCAATCGTTGGTGCGCGGTGCGCACCCTACGGCCATGCGCCGATCGTTGGTGCGCAGTGCGCACCCTACGGCTATGCGCCAATCGTTGGTGCGCGATGCGCACCCTACGGCAAATTTCCCTCTTCCCATGAGGGCGGGCTTTCTCCATCCTGTGCGCATGAACCCTGCATCCGCAACGCTCGCGGCCGACCGGCCGGGCGAACGCCTCGACCAGTTCCTGGCCCGGACCCACCAAGGCCAATCCCGTAGCGCCGTGGCGGCTTGGATTCGCGCCGGCCGCGTCTCGGTCAACGGCGGCGTCGCCGCCAAGACCGGCGTCAAACTCTCTCCCGGAGATCGCATCGTCATCGACTATCCGCCGCCGCGGCCCTCCCACGTCGAGCCGGAGGAGGGACCGCTGGAGATTCTCTACCAGGACGAGGCGCTGGCCGTGCTCAACAAGCCGTCCGGGTTGTCCGTGCATCCCGCCGGCCCGCGTCGTACCGGCACGCTGGTCAACCGGCTGCTGTTTCACTTCAAGAATCACCTTTCCTCGCTGGGCGGAGAGACGCGGCCCGGCCTCGTGCACCGGCTCGACCAGGAGACCTCCGGTGTCCTGGTAGTCGCGCGGACCGACGCCGCGCACCGCGCGCTGGCGGCGCAGTTCGCCGCCCGCACGGTCGACAAGCACTACCTGGCCGTGGTGCGAGGGCAATTCAAAGTGGAGAAAGTGAAGATCGAGGCGCCCATCGGCCGCCATCCCCGCGACCGCAAGAAAATGGGCGTAATGGAAGGCGGGCGGGCGGCGGTCACGCACGTCCGCGTGCTGGCGCCCTTGGGACACCACTCGGTGGTCCTGGCCCGCCCCCTGACCGGCCGCACGCATCAGATTCGCGTCCATCTGGCGCACGCCGGGCATCCGGTTTTGGGCGATACGCTGTACGGGTATCGCCCGGATGCGGCGGTGCGACGCATCGTACGCGAGGCCATGGCGCGCCGGCGCGGGGCGTATCTGCACGCCTTCGCGCTGGCCTTCGACCATCCCGCCCAGCCGCGCCGCATGTCTTTCACCGCCCCGCCGCCGGAGGACTTTCGCCGCCTCTTGGCTGCCTTTGGAGTTGACGCCGATTCCCTCGTAGAAAGTTTGTTGAAAACGTTCAATAATCTGGTTAAAGTCCAGACTCGGGGAGAAATTGCATAAGATGCCGCCCAAACCCAACGTCCTGATGGAAGAAGCCGACATCGACCGTGTCCTGCGACGCGTGGCCAGCCAGATCCTGGAACGCCACCGCGGCCTGGACAACGTGGTACTCCTAGGCATCCGCACGCGCGGCTATACCCTGGCGAAACGACTCGCCCGGATTCTCAAAGAGACGGCCAAGGCCGAACCGCCCGTCGGCGCCCTGGACATCGGCCTCTATCGCGACGACCTGGAGCTGCGCAGTACCCAGCCCATGGTTCAGATTTCCGACGTGCCCTTCGACATCGAGGATCGCGACGTCATCCTGGTCGATGACGTGCTCAACACCGGTCGCACCACGCGCGCGGCCCTGAACGCCCTGGCCGATTTCGGTCGCACCCGTACCATCCAGCTGGCGGTCCTGGTGGATCGCGGCCATCGCGAGCTGCCCATCCGCGCCGATTATACCGGCCTGGAAGTGCAAACCCGCCGCGACGAAAACGTCGAGGTGCTGTTGATCGAGGAGGACGGCGAGGACAAGGTGCAGCTGGTCGTGAGGGAAGAACGATGAGCACGCCCCGTCATCCTAATCCTCATCTTAATCTTAATCTTAATCTTAATCTTAATCTTACTCTTGCTCTTACTCTTGCTCTTACTCTTGCTCTTACTCTTGCTCTTACTCTTGCTCTTGCTCTTAATCGTAATCAGCGTAGAGGGACAATCACTGACCTCTACTCAGGACGGAGTCTGAATAAGAGAGAAGGAGCTGGAAATCGGTGACTGTCCCTCCGCCCGCGACCTCGACCGCGTCCGGCCCCCGGCTCCTCTCCAGCCGGCAGGTGCTGTCGGAGCGAAGCGATGCTGCGGCGCGTGTGCGCGCTGCTCTGGTGCCCTACTTTGGACCTGATGAAAACCTGCTGGAGGACGCCCGACGCCGCCTGGCGCAACTGGCTGCGCTGCATGAACAGGCGACCGGCGCGCGCTGCAACTTTATCCGCACTCCCGGCCGCATCAACCTGATCGGCGAGCATACTGACTATAATGGCCTGCCGGTCCTGCCCATGACGCTGCAACGCGACATACTGATCGCCTACAGCGCGCGCCGCGACGACCGCGTGGTTCTGCGCAACGCGCGCGCCGAGTACGCGCCGGCCGAGTTCCGGTTGAGTGCGCGGATCCCGCCGTCGCCGCCCGGGGATTGGAGCAATTACAACAAGGCGGCGGCCGAGGCGGTCGCCGCCGAGTCGGCGGGAAGTGCGCCCCGCGGCGCCGACCTGACGGTCGGCGGCAACCTGCCCGGCAACGCCGGCCTCTCCTCGTCCTCCGCCCTGGTCGTCTCGGCGGCGCTGGCGCTGCTCCACGTCAACCGCATCCGGTTCGACCGCACACGGTGGGCCGAACGGCTGGCGGAGGCCGAACACTACGTCGGCACGCGCGGCGGCGGTATGGACCAGGCCATCGCGCTTCTGGGCCAACCGGGGCACGCGCTGTGCATCGACTTCTTCCCGCTACGCGCCCAAAGCGTACCCCTTCCCGATGAACTCTGCGTGGTCGCCGCCCACAGCCTGGTGCACGCGCACAAGACCGGCGACCGGCGCTTGGACTACAACCTTCGCCCGCTCGAGTGCATGTTGGCGGTCGCCTTCATCAACCGGCTGGGGCGCGTGCCCCCCATCGACCGGCTGGGCCGGTTGGAGTCGCAGATGTCGCTCGAAGAGGCCGCGGCCCTGGTCCAGGCCGCCATCCCCGACACACGGTATTCGCTGAGCACGCTGGAAAGCGATATGGAGCGCGGCAGCTTGCTGCCGCTGTCGCAGGCGCGCCAACTGGTATCCGAGTTCGGCCTTTCGCCCGAGACCCCGCTGCTTCAACCGCGCCGGCGCGCCCTGCACGTACTCGCCGAGGGCCGCCGCGTCCGCGACACCGTGCGCGCGCTGGCCGCCGGCGACTATTCCGCCGTCGGGCGGCTGCTCTCCGCATCCGACCGGAGTTGCCACGAGCTCTACGAAATCGGCACCCCCGAGCTGGCGCATCTCTCCGATCTTTGCCGCAGGCACGGCGCGCTCGGCTCGCGGTTGACCGGCGCGGGCTTCGGCGGCTTCGTCATCAGCCTCGTGCCCGCTGCGCGCGCGCAAGAACTCATGGACGCCATCGCCGAGGAGTATTATGGGCAGTACCTGCGCGCCCGGCGGCCCGATCTTCATTCGCAGCGGCCGTCGCTTGGGGAGGTGCTCTTCGTCGCCACCTCCACCCGCGGCGCCGACCGGCTGACTTGGCCCGAATAGGCGATCGGAGTACAAACTTCAGTTTGCGCGTGCGGAGTAGAAACTTCAGTTTGCATTCGCAGGCTGAAGCCTGTACTCCAGACTCCCCGGAGTACAAACTTCAGTTTGGAATTCAGACAAGTTAAAACTCGCACTCCGGGCCGGGAGCGGCCCAGCGTTCCACGTGCGCCACGAAGCGGGCCTGCGCGCGCGCAAGCGTCCAATCCGCTGAAACAGTCTCCGCGGCGCGGCGGGCCAGGCGCGCCCGCAGCGCGCCGTCGGAGAGAAGCGCGCGCGCGGCGCCCATCAACGCGGGGAGATCGCCCGCAGCGACCAACCGTCCGTTCCTGCCGTCCATGATGAGTCGCGCCAGATCGCCGACCTCGTAAGCCACGCAGGCTCGTCCCGCCGCCATCGCCTCCATCACCGACAGGGGAATGCCGCCGTGAAGGCTGCCCAGCGGAAAGACGCACAGATCACCGGCGGACAGGGCGCTGGGGAGAAGCTCATGCTCGATGCGACCGGCCACGAGCACGCGATCTCCCAGGCTTGTCGCCTCCTCCCGAATGTCAGGCAGGAGCGGCCCGTCGCCCAGCACGATCCCGCTGCATTGCGACAACCCGCGCAGGACGGAGAGAAACTGCCGCGGCCCGTTTTCCTCCGCCACGCGCCCGAGGAAAAGCAGCCGCGGCGGCGGGGGCAGGCTCAATCCCCCTTCGGCCAGCCGGGCGGCAAACCGCTCCGGCGTCGCCTGCGGCGAAAAACGCCCCACGTCCACGCCCGAATAGACGACGGCGATGCGCTTCTCATCCACGCCCGCGGCGGCCAGTTCGCGCCGGATGTCCTCCCCGTCGGCGAGAATCCCACGCGCCTGCCGCAGGATCCTCATCACGACGGCCTGCCGCGCGCGCGCCCGTGCGCCCGAGTGCGAGTGCAGGAGGATTCGCCCCCCCGCAAAGACCACGTACGGCCGCCGCAGAAGGCTCACCAGGTTGCAGAGCCAGCACTTGAGCGCCAAGGGTTCCCCGAAGCTGAACCAATAGAGGTCCGCGCGCTCCGGCCGAAACAAGAACTGCGACAGCCGGCGATGGTACCTGACCGGAAACGAATAGGGACTGCGGCAGCTTGCTGCCGCCTGCTCTGCCGCCGCGCCAAAGACGTGCACGGACACTTGGCGCCCCGCGCCCGCCAGCGCCTCGGCATACTGCCGGTGCAACGTAGCCATGCCGCCCAGCCTCGGCGGGAAGTTGTGCGTGTAGAGCACCACCTTCACGGCGCGGCTCCCGCGACGCGGCGATAGAAGGCCTCGATCTTCCGCGTCATGGCCTGCGGGGAAAAATCCCGTCGGATGCGGGCCGCTCCCGCTTCGCCCAACCGCGCGCAGAGGGCGGGATCGCCGGTCAGACGGCGCATGGCGGCCGCCAGGCCGTCGGCGTCGCCCAGCGATGTCAAAAGCCCCGTCTCACCGTCGCGCACCAGTTCGGGCACCCCGCCGATGCGCGTGGCGACCACGGGCAGGCCGGCCGCCATGGCCTCCATGATCGAGACCGGCAGCCCCTCGATCTCGCTGGAGAGCACAAAGGCGTCCAATGCGGAAAGCACGCGCGCCACGTCGCGGCGATAGCCCGCCAGCGTCACGCGCCCCTCCAGGCGCAACCGGGCGACCATCGCGCGCACTTCGCCTTCGGTTTCGCCGGAGCCGACGAGCACCATCCGCGCCTCGGGAACCTTCGCCAGCGCGGACAGAAGCGTGGCGTGGTCCTTGTGTCTCCTCAATTGCGCGATCATGCCGAAGAGGAAGGTGTGCTCGGGAACGCTCCACTCGCGCCGCAGTTGCTGCCGCGCCGCCGCGTCGCGCTGGTAAGGCGCGCTTGCCAGCCCGTTATGCACGACCTCGATGCGCGCGCGGGAGCGCTCGTCGCGGCCGTACAGGCTGTCCGCGCCCGCCTCGGAGTTGGCGAGACAATAGTGGGTGAGAAAAAACGTGCGGCGGTCCCAGGCGCGCTGCCGCCGGCCTTGCGCGGAATCTTCATAGAACGTGCGCAAGCCCGAGACGATCACCGGCGTGCGCAGGATCCTGCCGGCGACTCGCCCGATCATGTTCGAGTGAAAGAGATAGCATTGCAGAACGTGCGGACGGAATCGCCGCATGAGCGAAAAGAGGCGAACCAACGCGCCGGGCGAGACCGCGCGGTTCCAATCCAGCTGCACCGCGGGCACGGAGAGCCGCTGGCTCTCGCGGATCAGGTCGCCCGGCCCGAACAGCGTCGCCAGTTGGAAGTCAAAGGCCGTCCGGTCGAAATGTTGAAAGAGCGACAGGATCATGCGCTCGGTCCCTGCGATGTGCGAGTCGGTAGTGAAGTGGAGCACGCGGATGGGTTGGCTCATGGGTGCGACTCGCGCGGACCCAGCGGCAGGCGCGCCATCACGTCCTGGTCCAGCGGCGACGGTCCGCGCGCCGACAGGAGATGCCAGCCCACGCCCGCGATCATGGCGGCGTTGTCCGTGGCCAGCGTTCGCGGCGCGGCGAGGAACTCGATGCCCTGCTTTTCCGCCTCGCGCGCCAGAGCGTCTCTGAGCGTTGCGTTGGCCGCCACCCCGCCCGACAGCGTGAGCTGCGAGAGGCCATGGTCCAGCGCGGCGGCCATCGCCTTGCTTGTCAAAACCTCCACCACCGCCTCCAGCACCCCCCGGCACACGTCTTCGGCGGGGATCGTCTCGCGGTCCTTCTCCGCCTTGACCAGGCGCGCTATCACGGCGGTTTTCAGGCCGGAGAAACTGAAGTCGTAATCGTCCGAGTGGAGCATGGGACGCGGCAGGTCCGGCAAGCCGGCCTTGGCCCGCTGCGCGTACTGATCGACGATGGGCCCGCCGGGATAGCCCAGTCCCAGGAACTTGGCCACCTTGTCGAAGGCCTCGCCCGCGGCGTCGTCGCGGCTGTTGCCGAGCATTGTGTACTTCCCCCACGCCTCGACGCGATAGAGGCTGGTGTGTCCGCCGGAAACGATCATGGCGCAGTGGGGAAAGCGCGGCTCGGCTCCGTCGGAGAGAAACGGCGAGTAGAGGTGTCCTTCCAGATGGTTGACGAGCACAGTCGGCAGCCCTCGTCCCACCGCCAGCGCACGGGCGAAGGAGACGCCCACCATGAGGCTGCCCAGAAGCCCCGGCCCGTAAGTCACCGCGACCGCGTCGAGCTTGTCCAGCGGGGTGTTGGCCCGCGCCAGCGCCTCCTCGACGACCGTCTGGATGCGCAGGACGTGCTCTCGAAACGCGACCTCGGGCACGATCCCGCCGAAGTGTTCGTGCAACTCCAGTCGGCTGGAGACGACGTTGGACAGGATGGTGCGCCCATCGGCGACGACCGCCGCCGCCGTGTCGTCAAAGGAGGTGTCGATGCCGAGGAGGTTCATGCCGCCGATTTAAACCCAGCTTGTGAGGACGCGCAACCTGCAAGAAAGGGGTCAAATACCATCATGGGAATGAAAACGCTCGGGCTGCGTGAGTCGCGGCAAGAGTGGAAGCGCCGGCATCTTGCCGGCTTGCGTGTGGGCATCTTGCCCACACGCTTCGAGAAACGTCGGCGAGCCGCACGCAGCGGGCGGGCGGGACGCCCTTTACAGAGGCCGGCAGGGATGCCGGCGCTGCCGCTCACCCCTGCCCTCAGTCGCTCTTGGCGGTCTTGGCGGTCTTCAGCGGATCCCCCGCGGCCAGGAACATCTGCGCCCGCAAAAAGTCCACCGCCGCCGCCAATTGGATGTCGTACACCGGCGCCTCGGTGGTCGCTCCCTTCACCTCGGTCGCCGACGCGAACACGTCGGACACGTCGATGTCCCCTTCCTCGCTGGCCGAGCCGGGCAGATCGTCGATCAGGTCGCCCATCAGGCTGGCGCTGCCGGGCACGTTCCTGACCGGCGGCGGCAGCAACCCGATACGCTTCTCCGTCAGTAGCTTTACCCAGTGATTGAGGTCCGCGCCTTCCACCCCGATGTCCGGCGTGATCCCCGTCTTGTCGATGCAGGCCCCCTTGGGCGTGTAATAGCGCGCCGTGGTCAGCTTCAACCCGTCACCGTTGGGCAGATCGTTGACGGTTTGCACCGTCCCCTTGCCGTAGGTGTTCACGCCCTTGGGACCGACGATCACCCCGCGATGATGGTCCTGAATGGCCCCCGCCACGATCTCGGACGCGCTGGCCGACCCGTGGTTGACGAGCACCGCCAGGGGCATGGTGTAAGGCTGCGAATAGTCGGCGGAATAGGTCTGCTTGTGCGCGGGATCGCGGGGAATCACCGACACGCAAGGGGAACCGGGCGGCAGAAACAGGCTGCAGATTTTCACTGCCTGATCCAGAAGCCCGCCCGAGTTCATGCGCAGGTCCAGCACCAGCGCCTTCATCCCCTTCTGCAAGAGATCATTGATGGCACCCCGCAACTGCGACGCGGAATCCTGCGAGAATTCCGCCAGGCGGATGAACCCGATGTCATCCCGCAACAGGATGGCGCCGCGCTCCGACTCGCCCGAAGCCGTCGCCACGCTCGTCCCCGAAACCGCGTTCACGTGAATGATGGCCCGCGTCAGCTTCACGTTCGTCTTTTCCACGACTCCGTTGGTCTGCCGGTACACCGTCAGCACCACGTCCGTGCCCGGATCGCCGCGCAACTCCATCACCGCCTGCTCGACCGTCTTGTTGCGGGTGGACTTGCCGTCGATCTTGACGATCTTGTCGCCGGTGCGCAGTCCCGCGCGCGCCGCGGGCGTGTCGTCCAGCGTAGACATCACCGTCAACCAGCCGCCCTCCACCGAGATGCTGATGCCCAAGCCTCCGAACTGCCCGGAGGTCTCCTCCCGGAACCGGCGATAGGTGTCGGCGGTAAAGTAGGTGCTGTGGGGATCCAGCGTCTGCAGCATCCCTTGGATGGCGCCGTTGATCAACTTGTCCACGTCGGTCTTGTCGGCATCCACGTAATCGCGGCGAATCTGGTCCAACACGCGCACCAACCGATCGTGCGCCTTCATCTCCTTGTCGAATTGCGGAGCGTTGTCCACGGCGAACGTGAACACCGCCAACGCCAAAAGTCCGAACATGACGCACACAAGCCTTCTGGACATGCCTGTCACTCCTTGCCGTGCGGGCACGGCGTTGAAATGGGGAAAACCCCTTCGGCGCAGAAAAGCGCCATTTTCGCACTTTATATCAATTTTGCAAGGTTCCGACGAACCGCACAGCTCCGCCGTATGCTACACCTTGCTGAAACCCACCCCACGGCGCGTTCGACGAAACCCGTAGAGTGCGCCCCCCCCACCGCCGGCCGGCGGATGGTGGGTAAAACCCACGCTATATTTTCACAGAAGAGGCGCGCGAGGTCAATTATTATTCCGGTCGTTGCGCAGCGCCGTGCCCTGAGCCGGCTCGAAGGGTGCTGCGCTGCTGCGGCAGGTCCACCCGCACGCGGTTGTTCTTGTGCGTTACCTCGTTGGCAATGCCCACGGGATCGACCTCGACCTCCAAGGCCACCACTTCCCCCTCCCCGAATCGGCCGGAAGCGTAGGCGGGGATGGGAACCGGCGGCAGAGGCCGCTCCTCGCCCGCATGAAGCGGCGCAAGCGACGCCAATTCAATGGCTTTGAGCGGTCCCTGAGTCCCTAGGTAGCGCAAGAGAACCAGCAGTTCTCCCTCTTCCACGCGGGCCGTCGATTCGCCCTCGTTCCTGACCACGATGGCTAACAGGTATCCCTCGCCGTCGGTCGCGGGCACGATCCGCCCCGACAGGACCAGGTCCGCCTTGCCTCGCACCCGCAGGGGCAAGGTCGCCACGTTGTTGCGCTCGGACGACTCCTCGATCTGGAAACGCGGATCGACGACGAAAAAGAGGGTATGCTCGCCGGCGTTGTCCCAGGGGTCCCAGCGCATCCGGCGCGTCGCCTTCTCGCCCGGATCCAGCCGCGCGATCACGGTCGGCGGCAGCATGACCTGATTGGTGAGGCGGCGTCCGGGATCGCCGATCTTGCCGTTGAACGCCTCGATCTGGATGTTCTGCGCGCTGGCAGTCCCGCGATTTTCCACCGTCACGTCGAAAAGCACGGTCTCGCCGTCGCTGGGGTCGGGCGTGACCAAAACGACCGAGTCGCGTCCCAACACCAGGTCGGGCGAGCCGGTCGTAATCAGGGGTTTGTCGGCATAGGAGCGAAGCGGCGTGATCTCGGCGGTGGTTCCGCCGAAGAGGTTTCCGGCGGCCACGGCTACGCGCAAGGGTCCCGGCGACGCCGTGGCGCAGGCGGGCAGCACGGCCTCCCAGCCCGGGTTCCCGTCGCCGGCGAGTTCGGCGTCGCCGTGCGAGAGCGGCTGGCCCTCCGCATCTACCGCAAGTACCACGACCGTCGTCGTATCCGGCGGCAGTCCCGCGATATGCAGGCGGCGCTCCGCCGTGGCGGGCGCGACCGCCGGCTCGACTTCCACGGTCAACTGCGCCGCCGGCGCGGGCACGCGCAGCATGAAGTCGCCGAAGACCGTGAACATCTCCACCGGCTCGCGGCTGTCGGTCTCGGCATGGGCCAATATCTGCGCCCCCACCGCCTGCGCCCCCACGTGCCAGCCGCGCTCTTCAAAGAGCATCCGATGAAAGTGCCGCGCCAACACCTCATGATGGATGGGCAGGCCGCGTCCGGTCGAGAGAAAAAGCCCGGCCGCCCCGCGGCCCGGCGCGCGCAGCAGCTCCTCGCCCAGCCCGATGTTCCACTTGGGCCGCGCGAAGTCGAACCAGCCCGTCCAGCAGCTGTAAATCTCAAAGAAGGCCGGCACGTTGTCGCGCAGCTTGAGCACGTCGCTGTGCGGGCTGGCCCCGCCGAAGAAGTAGCGCTCGTGCCCCATCACGTTGCCGCCCCCGTGCCCGTAGTACATCACCAGCAGGTTGCCCCGGTCCATTTCGCGGATGACCGCGCGCGTGCACTCGGGACTGGTCTTGCCGCCCTCGATGCGAAACTCCGGCAGCCGCAGCATCTCCTCGGGATAATAGAAGTTGTCGGTGAGGGGGAAGTCCACGAAGCGCAGCACGCGTGCGCCCACGTGCGCCGGCACGCTGGCCCCGAGCAGCCGCTCCACGTAGTCCTCGAACGAGTTGTCCGCCAGCATGAGAAACCGGCCCGCCCACTCGCCCGTAGCCGCGGCGGGATAGTCGACGATCTTGCCCAGCGCCGCCGACAGGTCCGTGGCCGATTGCACCGGCAGCCGCGACAGGAAAAGATCGGGCAGCGGATCCTTGCCGCTTACCGTGGCGTAGTACAGGTCGGACGGATAATCCGCCGTGAGATGATAGGCGGGAACCCAGTTGGGCACGGGTTCCGGGAAACGCCCCCAATAGTCCCAGCTGGCGTCGCCGCAGAGGATCACGCCCGCCAGTTGGGTCTCTTGGTAGAGCCAGGCGAGGCCCCGGCGGATGGCCTCGGGCGAGAGCGCGCCGTCGCCGAAGACATCGTAGAAGTCCTCCACGTCCAGGACGGCGATTCGCCGTCCCTCGCGCGCGCGATGGGCCAGCCAGGGTCGCAGTGCGCCGAGCAAGGCGCGATGGCTGACCACGACCGCGTCCAGGCTGGTTCCGTGGAGCGGGAGTTCCGGGCGCGCGCGCAGCGTGACGCAAGCGGGCGCGGCCGACGAAGCGACCAGCGCCATGCGACAGCCCCCGGGCGCGCAGGCTTGCGGCGCCTCGGGCGCAAGCCGGACGGCCGACACCGCCCGGCCGCCGTGGCCAGAAGCCACGCGCCCGCGGCAGGCAGCTCGGACCATTCCAGCCAGCCGTCCGCCTCCGGCCCGCTCTGCGCGTCGCCCGCGGCCGTGGCGGTGAGGCGGCGCGGATAACGGAGCACGATGCGGTCCAGGTAAAACTCAGGCCCGGTCGCCAGCGTAATGCACAGCGAGGCGGTCGCCGCCGGCGGGTCCGCGGCGCGCAAGCTCTGGGTGAGCACGAGACGTCCCGCCGGACCGGGCGTCGTGTCGTAGCGCGGATCACCCTCCGGTACAAATCCCCCCCAGGTCAGTTCCAGGTTGCGCCGCAGGGAGAGGTCGGTGAGCGCCGTTGACCACAGCTCGAGCCGCGCCTCCGCCGTACCGGAAGTTGAGAGGCCCGGCACGTCCAGCTCGACTTCCATGCTGGCGGACACGCCCCCCGGCCCCGTCGCCGCCGACTGCCAGAACCAGTAGCGGTCCTGGTTGACGCCCATCTCGGTTTCGCTGGCGAACTCGCGGTCCACTTCGTAGCGGCGCGCGTCCATGAGAACATCCGTCGCGGGTCCCTCGCCGCGGGCAGGTAGCCGGTTCGAAACTGCGCCTCCTCCAGACATGGCGAGCAGCGCGCACTCGTAACGACTGTAAGGCGAAGTGGAACCGGCCCGGTAGAAGAGCAGCCGGTCGTCGGGGGCGATCACGCCCGTGGACTTGCGCGCGCCGGAGGAGTCGAGCAGGAGAAACGGCCAGGGCCGCCCGGCGACGGAGAGACTGATGTCCTCCGCTTGCGCGCTCGAAGCCAGCCTCAGAATACTTGCGCCGGAGACCTCGAAGACGCCTTCGCCCGCGGTCGCCAGTTTCAAGTAGCGGTCAGGCAGAGCGAGCGGGGCGGGGACGCGCAGGTCCGGCTCGGCGGGGCCGGCGCCGCGCTCCAGGTCCGCGGGATTGAGCACGAGCCGCGAAAGCACCGCCTTCCAGTCGGCGGGCAGGGGCCGCGCCGGCTGGGCGTGCGACGGCGAGCCTAGGTTGAGTCGAAAGCGCGCGCGCGTGTAATAAGATCGCCGGTAACTCTGTCCCTCGTAGACGCGCTGCATGGGTCGTATCTGGTAAAGAGCCAGCCGCTCGCCGCGTACGAAGCCCAGCTCGCGCTGCGAGACCAGCCGCCGGATGGCCCCCCCGTGCAGCGAAGGCTGTCCCAGCTCCGCCTCACCCAGCGTCTCCGCGACCGGCGTCCCGTCGTCGATGGAGCGATAATCCACCTCCAGCATCTCCGGAAAGGGCAGCGCCGTGAAGGGGGCGGTCAAGAGAAATCCCTCGCGCGGGCCTTCCGAATAGAGGGCGCTGTCGCTCCCGCCGTGGAGGGAGAGATAGGCGTCCGGATCGGGAACGGCGAACTCGAGGGTGAGCACGTCGCCCTCCCGCCCCAGCAGCCGAATCATGGGCGAATTGGCGGTCGCGGGATGGTCCAGGAGCTGCCCGCACGCCGGTAGTAAAAACAACGCGACCCACAGCGCGGTCGCAAGGAGAGGACCCAGCCGCTTCATCATGCGCCCAGTCTACCCAAAAGGTCCGTTCCCCGCTACCACCATCTGGAGTACGGCTCGGCTCCCTCCTTAACAAGGGGGGTTGGGAGGATACTACGGCCGTAGTTGCGCAGCGTGCTGCGCGCGGCAGCAAGCTGCCGCACTCCAGAGGCGTCAGTGCAGCTCTTTCTGCGCGGCGATGATGGCCTCGAACTCCTCCTCCGGCGCCTGCGCAACCAGATGATGCCGGCTGTAGAAGGCGAAGTAGGCAAGATGGACCGCATACACGGCGGCCGCGCCGACGAGCACGCGCTCGTCGACCAGGAATCCCGCTACCAGTGCGGCGACGCCCAGTACACATGCGACACCGGAAGTCCACACGCCGCCAGGCGTACGATACGGCCGCGGAAAGTCCGGCTCCTTGTACCGCAGAACGATGTGCGACAACGTCATCATCACGTAGGAGATGGTCGCGCCGAAGACGGCGACCAGGATGAGCAAATCCCCCTGGCCGGTGAGCGACAGGGCGAACCCGATCGCGCCGGGTACCACCAGCGCCGGGAAGGGCGTCTTGCGCTTGCCGGTAAGCGACAGGAATCGCGGCAGATAGCCCGCGCGCGAGAGCGCGAACACCTGGCGCGAGTAGGCGTAGATGATGGAGAAGAAGCTGGCCACGAGGCCCGCCAGGCCCACGAAGTTGACGAAGCCGGTCAGCCAGGGCGCCGAGTCGCCGTAGGCGCCGGGCGCCCGCAGCGCGTCCGGCAGCGGGTTGTTGGAAGCCATGATGGCGGAGGCGCCGGCGCCTCCCGGCCCGAAGGTCAGAATCAACGCGGCAAAGAGCAAGAGTACCGCCATGCCGCCGATCAGGCCGCGCGGCAGGTCCCGCTTGGGATCGCGCGTCTCCTCCGCCGCCAGCGGCACCCCCTCGATGGCCAGAAAGAACCAGATGGCGTAAGGCAGCGCCGCCCAGATGCCCAGATAGCCGCGCGGCAGAAACGAACTGGCGCCGACCGCCTCGCCCGAGGGAATGTCAAACAGATTCTCAACTCTGAAATGCGGGATCATTCCCACCACGAAGACGATCAGCGCCACGGTCGCCGCCGCGGTGATCACGAACATCAGCTTCAAGGCTTCGCCCACTCCGTAAAGGTGGATGCCCACGAACACCACGTAAAACAGGAGATAGATGGGCCAGCCGTCCACGCCGAAGAGCGACTGGCAATAGCCGCCGATGAAACAGGCGATGGCGGCGGGAGCGATGGCGTACTCGATGAGGATGGCGACGCCGGTAAGAAAGCCGCCCCAGGGACCGAAGGCGCGACGCGCAAAGCCGTAACCGCCGCCCGCGGTAGGAATCATGGAGGAGAGCTCGGCCAGCGCGAACACCATGCAGGTATACATGGTCGCCATCAGGAGGGTGGCGATGAAGAGGCCGCCCCAGCCGCCCTCGCGCAGTCCGAAGTTCCAGCCGGCGAAGTCGCCGGAGATCACGTAGGCGACGCCCAAACCAGCCAGGAGAATCCAGCCCGCCGCGCCCTTCTTGAGCTGCCGCTGCTGGAAATACTCGTCCCCGACTTTCTCGTAGTCAACGCCGTGCACGTGAATGGGAGGCTTGTCGGCCATGCGGTTCTCCTCCATGCGTTCGGGATTGGCGACGCTCAATCAACGCATCCGCGCCCGTCAGCGAGGGCGTGACGCTCATGCGCGCATCGGGGGATGAAGATGACGAAACTCACCATACATGAAGCCGCCGGCCTGTCAATTGCCAAGCTGGGGCTGCGCAAGGGCGGGACCGGCGCCGATTGGGCGCGCCGGCGCCGCGATCCATGCAAGCTCCCACTTCAAGATCGGCGCCTGTTCTTACTCCCGGGGTCATGATTTACGTAGACGCCCGGGGGCGTAGTTGCGCAGCGTGCTGCGCGTGAGCGGCAGGCGTCTACAAGATTCGTGGCCGAGGTAGTAATACGGCCCTGACAGGGTAGCAAGAGAAAGAAAAACCGAGTCCTCGAGTAGCTCATCGCCGACGATGAGGCGCGCTTCTTCCCCCTGGTAGCAAAAGAAAGAAAACTGAGTCCTCGAGTAGTTTCATCGCCGACGATGAGGCACGCTTCTTCCCTGGTAGCAAAAGAAAGAAAACTGAGTCTCGAGTGTCATCGCCGACGATGAGGCACGCTCTTCCCTGGTAGCAAAGAAAGAAAACCGAGTCCCGAGTGCCCATCGCCGACGATGAGGCGCTTCTTAACGGGCCCTGACAGGGTAGCAAGAGAAAGAAAAACCGAGTCCTCGAGTAGCTCATCGCCGACGATGAGGCGCGCTTCTTCCCCCTGGTAGCAAGAGAAAGAAAAACCGAGTCCTCGAGTAGCGGCGCGCTTGGCGGCCTCTTTGAGATGTGAGAGGCGCCTTCGCGCCGCGTATCGAGAGGACGCCATGGACGCGAGCGGCCCGCGCGCGCACTCAATCCCCCCTCCCCCCCCCTTATCAGGGGGGGAGCCGTGGGGCGCCACACCCACACCATTAACGCACCGGCGAGTGGTTGGGGGTGGTAACTTGTCGTACCCACCACCACTTGTTCGAGGCAGGCGTAACAGAAGCGGAAAGCGGGCTATTGAAGGTAGGGTTGGTAAAAAGCGTTGGTTTCGGCGCGCCGCAATCGCTCGGTCCGCGACTGCGGCCATCCTTCTTCTCTCCAGTTTTAAAGTAACCCTGCCGGCCCGGCCGTCTCGTGGCCAGGGGAGGAGGAGAACCCCCTCCCCCAGCGCGGCAGGAGCAGTGCAGGTTGTCGGGCAGGAGCACGGCAGGGTTGCTTTTTGACGGGGCAGGAGCAGAGCAGGTTTACCGTCAGCGAGGGATAGGGCAAGCCGCGTGCCAACTTGAGTACCCTAGAGAACTCCTTGATTTTGCTCATCATCGGCGCGCCCACGCGGTCGCCGTCAGCCGGCCTGACTGTAAAAATTACAGGACTGGAGTACTTGGAGCGGCACGGATTACAGGGGAGCTGGACGCTCGTGACGCGACAGTGGACGCACCCCGCATGGGCGGCTATAGTGCCCTTTCCAACCTCACAAGGAGAACGCCCGCATGAATTGGCTCATCCCGCTCCTGTCCGTGATCGCTCAGACGGAGGAGGCGCCCGTGCCCCAGCGGCCCATCGATCCCACGTTCATGATTATGATTCTCATGTTTCTGGGGTTTTACGTGTTCCTGATCGCCCCCCAGCGGCGGCGGCAACGCGAGACCGAGCGGATGCTGTCCAGCATCAAGAAAGGCGACCGCGTCATCTTCGCCCAGGGCATCTACGGCACAGTGCGCGAGATCGAGGAAAAGACCGATGAAAAGAACCCCCGCGCGCCCAAACTCGTGCTCCTGACCGTCGAGGTCGACAAGAACACCCGATTAACCGTGCGCCGCGAGTCGGTTTCCCACGTCCTGTCTGAATAGAGGGCGCAGCGCACCCGTCATAGCAGACGGGGCGACTCTATTCTGGGGACAAGCGCCATGAAACGTCGATTCCGGTACCGGGCCTCGAAGGGGCCGCAAGAAAAAGAAGAACCGAGTCCTCGCGTAGCGGATCCTCGCCTTGATGCGCGAGGTCGCTTCGGGCCGCGTATCGAAAGGACGGGCTGGATGTGCCCAAACCGTCTTCGCGGCCGCGTTGGTTTTTCGTCCCTGGCAGGGGCGGCGAAGGCCCATGCGGGACGGCTCTTATTTTCACTTGTTCTCTGGTTGGGCGTGGGCGCGAGCCCGGCGCCATCGGCGACCTGACGGCAATGGAACCATCGACCATCGGGACGTGTTTCTCTTTGCGTTGGCGTGGGGAACCACGGGGACCTCGATCGCCGACCTGGACGGCGACGGGATAGTCGCTGGGACGGACCTGGTGGGCCTCGTCGAGGTCGCCCAGGGCGGCGTCTTCCCTTCCCACGGCCACGTACACTCCCACCCCTACGCCCAGCCCGACGGGTACCCTGACCCCACGGCCACGCCTACGCCTACCCCGACCGGCCCGGTGTATCCCTATTACGACCTCGAGGACTACCGCATCCATCCGGCGGAGATCAATGATAACCGCAATCCGCGGCTGGCCATCCAGAGCGACGCGGAGATGATCGTCTTGTGGGCGGCGCGGGCTACTACCGCGGCAAGGCCGACGGCATCCTGGCTGAACTCATAGGCCGACGGCGTCCCGCTGGACTTCATCGTCGAGGTCAACGAGGGCAGCCGCGGCGACGTCGCGGTAGACAGGAACGACGAAGTGGACCTGGTTTACGCCACCGACATCGACCTGGACGGCGACACAGACTCGGTCATCTTCAGCCTGTTTGATCCCGACCTGCGGTCTCCAGCAGCATCGGGGACGTGCGCATCGACTGGGGCCAGACGGGCACGGCCGACAGCCCGGCGGTGGCGACGTTTTCGACCAACGACTTTCTCGTCGCCTGGAGGAGAGCCGCGGGCGACCCGCACGTGTCGGTGTTCTTCCATCTCGCGCCCGACGGAAGGAGCTTTTGGCGCGGCCCGAGCGGGCCAACCTGGCCGCCTTCAACGCCCGCGCGCCGGGCCTCGCCATGGATGCCAGTAACACCTTCATGATCGCTTGACGGAGCGCGACGCGGAGATCTGCGGTCTCGTGTTCCGGCTCAAAACCGATCCGGGTTATGCGCTGGAAATCCTGCGCGACGATTTCCCATCAGCCAGCTCACTGGCGGCCAGCGGCGCAACGTGCGCGTGGCGGCCATGGACGACGCCATCGGCGGTTGGGCGGTCGTCTGGGGAGGACTCCGGCGACCATTCCGGCGACATCTACGCGCGCCTCTACAATCGCAACGGCCAGCCCTACACCAACGAGTTCAAGGTGAACGACGGCCCCAGCGGTTACGCCGTCAATCCCGACGTGACCGTGGACGTGCCGGCCGAGCGCATCTACTTCGCCTGGACCGACTCGCGCGAGGGCGACAACGACGTCGTGGGCTGTGTATTCGACCTTGCGGGCGCGCGGACGCTGGACGACTTCCGGGTCGACACCGATCCGGGCCGCGCCCACGCGCAGCGGCCGGCGGTGCGCTTTGATCCCTTGGGCCGCGTGGTCAACGTCTTCGAGGATCAGAGCGCGGGCCAGGATATCTTCCTGAATCGCCTCGCCTGGCCGTAGGGTGCGCACCGCGCACCGTTTGCGCCTCTTCCGGTTGGCACGGGTCTCCCGACCCGTGCGGGCGCCGAGCAAGATTACGAACGTGTTGCGCGGCGGTGCGCGGTGCGCACCCTACGACGCCTGCTCCAGCGTTTCGATCACCATGCCCGGCGTAATCGCCTCCGGCAGGGCGATGGGCGGCCGGCCGTTGTTGGGATAGATGACATAGAGCGGCACGCCGCGGCGGTTGAACTGCGAGAGGAGTTCGGCCACGATCGCGTCCTTTCTCGTGAAATCCGCCCGCAGCGCCACCACGCCCAGCTCGGCGAACTTGGCGCGCACCGCGTCCGTCTCGATCACCAGTTTCTCGTTGGCCTTGCAGGTCAAGCACCACTCGGCGGTCGCATCCACGAAAACCAGCTTCTTATCGGCGCGCAATTCGGCCAGTTTCTCCGGGCTGTAGGCGATCCACTGGATGGCGTTGTCGTGCTCTCGGGGATGCAGGTAGAGATGCACGAAGTACCCGTATCCCGCCGTCGCGACCAGGAGCGCCAGCGCCCAGACCGTGACGCGCCGCGCCCTGCTTGACGTGTAGTCGATAAACGAACCAATCATCCAGCAGCCGAGGCCGACGGCGAGGAGAAACGAGAGCGTCCACGCCACGCCCTCCACGCCCAACAGTTTTCCCACCACGTAGAGGAGCCAGATGGCCGTGGCCATGAGGAGAAAACCCATCACCTCTTTGAAGCGCATCATCCAGAGGCCGGGTTTGGGGATGAAGCGCGTCCAGGCGGGGAAGGCCGAGAGCACGAGAAACGGCAGCGCCAGCCCCGCGCCCACGGTGGTGAAGATGGCCAGAATCACCGGCGAGGGCTGCGGGATGGCGAAGGCGATGGCCGCCCCCAGAAACGGCGCGCTGCACGGAGTGGCCAGCACCGTGGCCAGCACCCCCATGAAGAACGCGCCGACCGGCCCCTCCTTCTCCTGCAATCCCGCCAGCTCCTGCACGGTCTTTCCGCTCGGCGCGGAGATTTCATACACGCCGAACATGGACAGCCCCAGCGCATACACCACCGCGGTCATCAGGATCACGAACACCGGATATTGAAAGAGCGCGCCCCAGGTGGCGTCATCGCCGCGGGCCTTGATGGCGATCATCACCCCCGCCAGAATCCAGAACGAAACGAGCACGCCCAGGCTGTAGACCGCGCCCAGCAAGAGGAGCCGCGCGCGCGACTCGCGCGACTGCTTGACCAGGCTGAAGACCTTCAGCGAAATCACGGGCAAAACGCAGGGCATGATGTTCAGGATCAGCCCGCCGATGAGGGCGAAGAGCACGGCGGCAAGAAGGCCGCGCAGCGTGAACGGCGGCGCGGCCGGCGCGCCCTTTATGGGCGCGGTCCCGCTCAAGACGTTCACGCGCAGCTCGTGATGCTGAGGCTCGGCCTGCCCCGAAATGAAATACTTGAGTACCCCGGCAACCTCCGCCGTCGGCCCGGAGACCTCCGCGGCCAAGGCGCCCTTGAGCGTGATGCCAAAGCCCGCATCGAGTCGAAACGTTGCGGGTTCGCCGTCCAGCCTGGCGGCTTCGGAAGGCAGCGGATAGAAGTCCACCTGCGACGCGCGCGTGGGGTCCACGCCGCCGCCCGTAATCTCGACGTTCACGGCGAAGGCATCGCCCTTTTTCTTTGGGGCGGTCGTGTGCAGCACGTTGACCGTCACGCCCGCTTGCGTGGCGATGGGCTGCGGGACTCTCGCCTCAAATCGCCGGATGAGCGCGGCGTCTTCGGTCGGCTCCTCCGCCGTTCCCACGGTCGCCGTGATCGAGACGGGCGCCTCGCCCGGGATGCAGGACTCCTCGCATTCCAGCCACTGGGCGACGCCTTCCAATTTGACCGTCTCGCCCGGCTTGGCGGTCTCGGGGACCTTGACGGGAAAGAGGAGCACGACCGTGCCCTCGTAGCCGTAGCCGACGATGCCGCCGACCTCGAACTTGATGGGCGCGGGCCACAGCGGCTCGCCGACCACAAAGCCCGCCGGCAGGCCGCTCCAATCGATGCTCGTCACGTAACCCGTGTCGCCGGGATTGACCCAGTAGGTGTGCCAGTGGGGGTCGTGCTGCAAGCGCAGTCCGACCGTCCACGTGCTGCCGGGGATGACGGTTTTCGTGGGCGTAATGAGACTCGCCTTGACGTGCGAGTCCATCTGGGCGAAGCCCGGCAACGCCAAGGCCAGCGACGCAAGCAGGATGAGACGAACGGGCAACGACTTCATAAGCTCCTCGGCGACCCTCTGGAGTGTGGCAGCTTGCTGCCGCGTGCAACGGTGGGTGAAACCCACCCTACGGTTGTAACGCCGGGAGTGTAGAGACAGACGGAGGTGTGTGCAAGTCCGGGGAAAAATGGGTCAGCGCCTAATCATGCACGGCAACATGCGGATCATCGATCGTCGTACGGCATAATTAGGCGCTGACCCTATTGTTCCTCGATCACGTCCCCAACGACCGGCGGCGTATCCGTCCAGTACGCCTCCGCCGCGAGAGTCCCCGCCATCTGGCCGTAGTAGGCTGCATTCGCCCGCGCCCGCGCCAGATAGTCGGAGGTGGCCAGGTAGGTGTAGCCCTCCGGCAGCACGGCGTCGATGAATTGACTTGCAAAGCACGCCATCGCCGCCAGCTTGGTCTCCAGGTGCTCATTGATGTCCACGAGAAACGACGGCCGCCCGTCGCTGCGATGCAAGGGATAGAAGACCAGCCGGCGCACCGACCACGGCTCGCCCACGACCTCCGCCTTGGGCAGCCGCGCCCACAGGGACGCTCCGCGCACCAGATGATGCGCGGCGTGATGGTCGGGATGGGGATCGTCTTCCAGCGGCGCCAGCACGATGCGCGGGCGCAGGCGGCGGATGCACTCGGCCACGAGGCGGCGCTGCTGCATGGTCGGCTCCAGGCGACCATCCGGCAGGGCGAGACATTCGCGCACACAAAGCCCCAGGACTTTGGCGGCGGCGGCGGCCTCCCGGACGCGCGTATCGGCATCGCCCTTGGTTCCCCACGAGCCGCGCGTCAGGTCCACGATCCCCACGCGCCGGCCTTGCCGCGCCAGCTTGGCCAAAAGCCCGCCGGTCGCGATCTCCGCGTCGTCGGGATGGGGCGCGAACACGAGCAGATCGAGGTTGTTTCCGTTCAACATGCTTCCACTCTCCAGCGCACGAGCGCATGCACAGGCTCACCGGTCGCCGGCAGCGCCGCGCACAGACCTTTTACAAAGAGAGGGCCGTACTTGTTGAGAAAATAGAAGAGATTGAGGCGGCGTTCCTGCGGTCCGCCGTCGGGAAAGAGCAGCGCCGCCAGCCCGGCCAGTTGCTCCATGCGCGACTGATTGCGGTCGCGCAGCCGGCGCATGAGCAGGTCTTCCACCTGGTCGAGGACTTTAAGGAGATTCTTCTCCTGCTTGTCCAGAGCGGCGGGTAGGCCCGCGTCGATGGCGTGCGCCTCTTGGCGCAGGGAGGCCATGACGCGCCCGGTCTGGGCGCGCAGCGCCGCCAGCTCCTGCGTGACGACGGCGCCCTCGCCGTCCGCCGCCAGGCTCTTGCCCAGATGCTCGACCGGCTGGGCCAGCTCCCGACAGTCCAGCCCCCGCTTCTCCAGTCGCGCCGCCGCCTGGGGTTCCAAAAGCGTGGCGCTGGGCCGCAGCACGACCGCCGGTCGTGGCACGCCCAAACGAAGATACGCGCCTCCCAGCTGGCAATGATACGCCAACTCCCCCGGCCCAAGACACGTCACCACCGTGGGCAAAAGCGCGTCCTGAAGGATGGGGCGGAACGTCGCGCCCGCGCTGTAACCACGCGGATCGTCTCCAAGCAGTTGCATGAACTCCTCGACCGCCATGCTCTCGTTGTCGAAATGGAGTCGCCCGTCGCGCCACGTGATGCGATGCCGCACGCCGTCTCTTACGAAGAAGAAGGAGGTTCTATCCTGCGGGCGATGAATACGCGGAGGCAGGCCGATGGCTTGCAGCAGTTTACCGGCGCCGTTGACCTCCTCCGCCGTAGCATTGGGACGATCCAACTCACACTCGACCAGCCCCAGTCCCAGCGGTTTCAACTCCGGCCACGACGGATCGACGATCAGAAGCCGGTCGCCGTAGAAATGATGCACGAGCCGCGTCATCCAGTCGCCCAGCGACGCCGACGCCGCCTGGGTGCTTCGCAGCAGCGTGAATAACCCATCCGTAAAGTCGGTGCGGCGCAGCTCCGTCTCCCACCAACGGGCGAATTCCTCCAGGTCGAAGTCCGACGCGGGAACGGACGCCGCCATCGTGCCTTCGGGATACCGGCTGACCTCCAGCCGGTAAACGGCCGGACCGCCGCGACCGGGCACGACCACGTCGGCGATTTCGGAGAGGTCGGCGTCCTCGGCCGCGTTCCAGAAGACGGGCACGGCGGGAAAAGGCACAACCTCGGCGAGACGGATCGTCCCCATGATCTTCAGGTGCGTGTAGAGCGGACCCATGAGAAGCCCCGCCTGCTGCCCGGAGAGAATGGCCATGCAGTCGGGTCGGGAGAGCTTGGCAAGCAGCTCGTCGCCGGAAAGGCCAAGTCGTCGATACGCGGCGCGCAGCGCCTCAACCAAGGCGGACCGCCGCGGCGACGCCTGGTAGAACGCCAGGCGCTCCTCGTGCACCCGACTCAACTCCCCCAGCGACGGCGGAAACAGCTCCGGGTGGGCGGGCCAGGCGTCCAGATACGAATCGTCGACGCCCGCCGCGCGATAGTCGGAGCGCTCGACGCAGAAGCGCAGGCGCGTGGCGGGTTGAAAGCTTGTCGGGGTCGTCATCGCGCCCAATCTATCAGCTCGCGGGAAGGTAGACAAAGGGAAAGCTGGGCGGTGGCAAAGCCCCTTGAAGCAAGGGGGTTGGGGGGATCGGCGCGCAACCGAGGGCAGGTGCAGTTTCTTCATTGGGCCGTGAAACTGTCGGTTCGACCTAAGGGAGAAATCCTCTGCCTCGCGCTCGACCCGCGGCAACGGCGGGGGAGATTTCTCCCTTCGGTCGAAATGACAGCGTGCTGCGGTCGAAATGACAACCTGCTGCGGTCGAAATGACAGCGTGCTGCGGTCGAAATGACAGCGTGCTGCGGTCGACATGACAGCGCAATTCCCGTGGAACCGCGGCAACCTCCCGGAGCCGTTGCGCGGGTTCTGCAGCCCGCAACCTTAAAGGAGGCACGCGCGCAATCCTGCCGCTTGCATCCGGCGCGGCTCCATGCTAGCTCGTAGGCATGACACATGCGACAACCGACGCCCTGGCGGTCATCATGGCGGGCGGCAGCGGCGAGCGCTTCTGGCCGCTGTCGCGGCGGCATCGCCCCAAGCAACTCCTGACGCTCTCGGAATCGGGCGGCTCGCTCTTGGAGCAGGCGGTAGCGCGGGCGCGGCGCGTCTTTCCTCCCGAGCGCACCTTCATCGCTACGACCGCGGCGCTGCGGTCGGCCATCGTGGATGCCCGCCTGGGAGTGCCGCCTGAAAACGTGCTGGCCGAGCCGGACCGCCGCAACACCGCCGGCGCCCTCATCTTCGTCGCCGCCGCCCTGCGCGCCCGCCTGGGCCAAGGCGCCGATCCCGTGCTCGCCGTCCTCACCGCCGACCACCACATCGGGCAGCCCGAGCGATTCGCCGCGACCCTCTCCGCCTGCCTCGCAGAGGCCGCCACCGGCGAGTCGCTCGTGGTCATCGGCATCCCGCCCAGTCGTCCCGAGACCGGCTACGGCTACCTGGAGCTGGACGAAGCGAAAGGCGCCGTGGCGGTTCGCGAGGGCCTGCCCGTCCTGCCCGTGGTTCGCTTTAGGGAGAAACCCGATGCGGCGACCGCCGAGGCGTTCGTGGCTTCGGGGCGGTTCCTGTGGAACAGCGGCATGTTCTTCTGGCGGCTGTCGCGGTTCATTTCCGAGCTGGCGGCCGCGGCGCCCGAGCTGGCGGAAATCGCCGCGGCGTTGGCGGCCTCGCTTGCACGCGGGGACGAGTCCCAGGCGGTCGAGCTCTTCCGGCGCCTGCCCGACATCTCCATCGACCATGCCCTCATGGAACGCGCGCAGTGCGTGCGGCTGGTGCGCGGCACCTTTCCCTGGGACGACGTGGGCGCCTGGGACGCCCTCATGCGCAGCTTCGCCCACGATCCCGACGGCAACGTGGCGGTCGGCGATCCGGTGCTGGTTGGCGCGCGCGATTGCCTGGTCTATAATGACGCCGGGGAGCGTATCGCGGTATGCGCCGTGGGCGTGTCGGAGCTGGCGATTATCGTCACCGACGACGCCGTGCTGGTAACGCCCAAGGCGCGCGCGCAGGAGGTGCGCGAGGCGGTGCGCCGCCTGCGCCAGCGCGACGCGCCCCAACTGTGAGGGTGGAGAAGACAGGTTGTGACGATCGCTGGAGGAACCGCTCTTGCCACAAGCCCCGATTCTGCTCATCAGTTCCTATCCTCCCCGCGCCGACACGGTCGCCGGCTTTACCGAGGAGGCGCGCGAGTTCCTGGCCCGCGCCCTCCCCGAACGCGACGTTCTCGTCATCTGCCATCGCGAGGGCGAGGGTGAAGGCGTCTTCCCCCTCATCCACCTCTCCCGTCGCGGTTGGTGGAAGCCGGTCGTGGCCAAGGTTCGGGAACTGGGCCCTGAAGCCATCCATCTCCAGCACGATTATCCCCTCTACGAGTATCGCGACGAGCGCGGCCATTCCGACAACAACGCGGGATTCCTGTCGCTCCTGGAGCAACTGGCCAGCGACTATCCGCTGGTCGTCGAGCTGCACACGGTCCACGGACGGCTGCGCGACGAGGAGGCCGACTTCATCTACCAGACCAGCCAGTACGCGGACGTGGTGATCCTGAAGGCGGCCTATCAGCACTGGCGGTTCGACTGGACCTGCCGCGGCTTCGGCTGGCCGACGCCCAAGAACATCATGGTCGTGCCGCACGGGGCGCGGCCCGACTATCGCTGGAGCGTGGAGGACGTGCCGCGGCTGCGCGACGAACTGGGCCTGGACAAGCTTCCCGGCCTCGCCCAGCACCTGGTGGGCCTGATCGGCTGGACCGGCGCCAACCAGCGCTGGGACATCCTCACCTCGATGTGGGAGCAGTGCGCGGCGGACATCCGCGCCCGCAGCGGACAGCGCTGGGATCTCTTGGCGGCGGGCGCCGCCGCCAGCCACGCCCCCGACGACGCCGACGGCGCCTGGCGCGGCCAGATCGAAGTCCTCGAACGCAAGGGCTTGGCTCATTACTATGAGTTCACCCCCCGCGACGACGTCTACTACAAGATGCTGGCCGTATGCGACTTCGTCGTTCTCCCCTCGGTGGATGAAACCCAGTCCGGCACGCTCTCCCGCATCATCGCCCTTAACAAGCCCTTCATCACCATCGCCCCCATGGAGGCGCTCACCGCCGAAACCATCGAGAGCGAAGGCGGCCTGCTTTTTACGACCAAGGAGGGCCTGCGCCAGAAGGTCGTCCAGTTGGCGACCGATGAGAAACTGCGCCTCAAACTCGGCGAGAACCTCCGCCGCTACCTGGAGGAAGTGGTCTCGTGGGAGGTGGTGGTCCGGCACTACCTGCGAGCCTACGAACTGGCGCGCGAGGCGACCCGGAGCGGCGTGAAGGTCGAACTGCCGCCGGAGTTCTGACGTGACCCCGCGTTTCTGGCCCGCCGCCCTTTTCGTCCTCTCCCAATGGGCAGGGGCGCAGGAATCCGTCACGTTTCACTGGAATCCCCCCGACGGCGCGCGCTGGCTGGAGCACACGGTCGCGACCAAACAGCGCCTGCGTATGGAAGAACCGGTGCGCACCGAGATCACTGAGACCACGGCGGAAGTCAGCGTGCGTCGCACCGCCACGGGTTGGATCGTCTCGAGCACCCCGCTGGCGCACGTCTTCACGCTCAACGGACGCAAGGTCGATCCGCCGGTACTCGAACCCTTGCGCAAGGTCGCCCTCGACTTCATTCTGGACCCGGAGGGCAAGGCGGTCAAAGTGGTCGGATACGCAAGAGCCGCCGCGGAACTGGCGGCCATGGCGGCGCGCATGGGCAAGCCCATCGAGTTCGACATGCGCGAGTTCGCACAGCGCGACCGCGACCGCTGGCAGGCCCTGCGCGGCGCCCTTTCCGGAGTCACCGTGGAGACCGGAGAAATCTGGGAGGCGGACGGTCGCTTCCGTCCCACGCCCGAGATCACGCTTCCCTTCACCGTCTCCACGCACTACGCGGGTTATACGACGTACCGGGGCCGTCCCTGCTACCGCATCGAGACGCGCTTTCGCCCGCGCGACGAGCCACGGGCGCCGGGCAAGGTGACCGGCCACGGCGAGCGCCTAATCGACCCGGACACGCTTTTCATCTATCATGAGCGCGAGGAGCGGCGGGCGCGCCTGGCGGCCCGCACGCTCTCCGTCGATCCTGCCACGCTGGTTGAAAGAAGGGAATATGAAGCTACCATGCTTTCGCCGTAGGCCGGGCGCTCCGGCGCAACGCCTCCGGAGTACAGGCTTCAGCCTGCTCGGACGCAAACTGAAGTTTGTACTCCGGAGTACAGGCTTCAGCCTGGCCGCATGTTGGTTGTGCCTGTGCCTGGCGGCCCGGGGAGAGGACGAGGTCTTCTTCCGCTGGAACCCGCCCGACGGGCTGGTGCGCCAGGAGCGGCTGATCTCCCATCGGCGGGCGGAGCGGCCCGACGCGGGCGGCCACGTGGACCGCAAAGAGACGCTCACCGAGGTCGCCTATCACAGCCAACCTACGGGCTACGTCTACGCCGCTACTCAGGTCGCCTACCAAGCCGCGCGCGACGGCACCCCGACCTTCGATCTGAGGCTGGCCTTGTTTAACCAGGTTCCCCTCCAGTACCACTTGGACATGGTGGGACGCCTCCGGGAGATCGACGGCCTGGCGGCGCTGGTGGTGCGCGCGCGTTCCATGCAACCGGACGATCCCCGCGTGCCGCTGGTGGTGCGCGAAGAGAACTACCGCCGCGAGCGGCGGGAGGCCTGGGACCAGCGCTACGGCCGCATGGTCGGCAAGCGCGGCAAGCTGGGCGACAGCTGGCGCGTCTCCGACGAATACCTTCTGCCCGGCGACCGCCGGCTGGTCTTTCACATTACGACAAAACTGGTGGAAAAACTCCGCTGCGCCGACCACGACTGCGTGCGGCTCGAATTCTTCTATCACAGTACGCCCGAACCCCGTTCGGCGACCTGGGAGATTCCCTTCATTCCCCCGACGCAGGTTAAGGAGTCGGAAATCACCGGTTGGGGCGAGCGCATCTTGGACCCCTCGACCATGCTGATCTACCTGGAGCGCGAGGTCTTCGTGATCCGCTTCAAGCCGGGAGAACTGGGACCGCAGCCGGTCGTCGTCGAGGAACGGGTGGAGTGCAGCTTCTCCACCGGCGGGCGCGGGGAACGATGAAGGTTTCGCTCTTTGATTACGAGCTGCCCGAAGGCGCGATCGCGCAGGAGCCGACGCCCGACCGTGGGCAGTCGCGGCTCTTGGTCCTGTCGCGCGCCGACGGCTCGCTGCAACATCGAGTCTTTTGCGACCTGCCGCAACTATTGCAGCCGGGGGACGCGCTCGTCCTCAACAACACGCAGGTGATACCGGCGCGGTTGTTCGGACACAAGCGCGGCGGACGGGCGCGCATCGAGATGCTGCTGCTGGAGGACTTGGGCGAACAGCGCTGGAAGGTGCTGGCGCAGCGCGCGCGCCGCCTGCGGCCCGGCGCAGAGATCGACATCGACTCCCACGTGACGGCCACGGTCGAAGAAGAGCTGGGCGACGGCCAGTTCGCCGTACGCTTCACGCTTCACGGCAACTGGATGGAGCTGTTGTCGCGCGTGGGCCGCGTGCCGCTGCCGCCCTACATCCGGCGTCCGGCGGGGCGGGACCATGCCCGCGACCGTGAGCGCTACCAGACGGTGTTTGCGCGCGTGCCCGGCTCCGCCGCCGCGCCCACGGCGGGACTCCACTTCTCGCCCGAGATACTCTCCGCCCTGACGCGCCGCGGCGTGCGCCTGGTCGAGATCACCCTTCACGTCGGTTTGGACACCTTCCGGCCCGTCCTGACCGAAGAAATGGAGGATCACGTCATCCATTCCGAACGCTACGAAGTGAGCGAAGAGGCGGTTGCAGCTTTATCGGAGACGCGGGCGGCCGGCGGGCGCATCGTCGCCGTCGGCACGACTACCACGCGCGCCCTGGAGACAGTCGTGGATGAAGAGGGCGTTTTTCACCCCTCCGCCGGGCGCACGCGCCTCTACATCCTGCCCGGGCGCCGCTTTTGCGGCGTCGACGCGATGCTGACCAATTTCCATCTGCCGCGCACCACGCTCCTGGCCATGGTCGCCGCGTTCGCGGGCCGCGAGCGCGTGCTGGCCGCCTACCGGGCGGCCATCGCCGCCGGCTATCGCTTCTACTCCTACGGCGACGCCATGTTGATCGTCTGATATGGACTGCGGCTGCTTGCTGCCGCGCGCCGGTGGCGGCACGGGCCTCCCTCTCCGACACGGGCAGCAATGCCCGTGCTACCTAAGGTCGCCTGTGCTTCGGAATAGCCGGGACTGCGCGTTGGTGCGCGGTGCGCACCCTACGCTTCTTCCAGCATCTTGTCGAACTCTTCCACCGGCACGGCGGGCAGGGTGGAAAACGAGATGCCCGTCATCTTGCCCAGCGCAATCGACGCCTTCATCGCCGCCACCCCGTCGGGGAAGTCGGTGATGAGCAGAAGGTCGTGCTCGCCCAAGAGCGCGTACATGGCGGTGATTTTGCCGTCGTACTTTTTGGCGAGCTTGACCGCCTTCTTGGTGCGGTCCGCGCTGGCCTCCTTCAACCCCTCCGCGCTGTACTTGCCGAACATCATGAACGTCGCCATGATCCACTCCTCCTTGGGGTGAATTGATCGAGCGGATAGCGTTGCGGCACCACCCCATTGTCGCGCGGCAAAGGGCGCCTGGCAAGAGGGAAACAACGCCCGCGGCAATTGACGCCAGGGGGGACGGCGTGGCAGAATCAAAGCATAAAGAGAGAGGGGCGTTTCGTGGCGGAGGTCCTGTTGACCAACATTCCCGAGGACCTGTACCGGCGGCTGCTGGCCCGCGCCGCCGAGCATGGACGAACCGTGCCCGCTGAAGTGCTGCAGTGCGTCGCCGAGGCGGCGCAGGGGCGGCGCAGCCCGGAGGCGATTCTCGCCCATGCCGACCGCTTCCGCGCCCGTCTCCGAATGCCGCCGGTCGAAGACGAGATGATCAACGAGGCCAAGCCCGAGGGACGCTTGTGATCGTGGGAGACACCAATATCCTGGTGCACTTCCTCGTGGTCGGCGTCCATACAGACCTCGCTCGATCCCTGTACAAGGCGGATCCGGATTGGACGGCGCCTCCCCTTTGGAGAAGTGAACTGCGCAGCGCCGCGTCCCTTTTTCTCCGCCGTCAATTGAGGTCGCTTGCCGAGGCTCGAACTGTCGCCGCCGCCGAGGAGTTGATCGGCGACAGGCAGCATGACGTGGATTCCCGCCGCGTGCTTGAACTGGCGGCGCGTTCAACCGTACGTCGTATGACTGTGAGTTTGTGGCTTTGGCGGAGCCGTTGGGCGTTTCTCTGGTCACCTCGGACCACCAGTTGCTCGCCGCCTTACCCCGCTTGGCCCGCTCGATGCACGATTTCGCCCGCGACTTCGCGGCAGAGGGAGAATGATACGATGCAGAAGATCACCCCCGGAAAGGCCTTCGTCCTGGGAGACGACGTTGACACCGACCAGATCATCCCGGCGCAATACCTGGTCTACAGCCTGGAGAAGCCGGAGGAGCGGCGTGAGTACGGGCGGCGCTGCCTGTCGTCCGTGCCCATGACGCAGTCGGGCCTGCCGGAAGGCGACATCCCCTTCGTGCGCGAGAACGAGTACGTTTCGGACTATCAGATCATCATCGCGGGGCGCAACTTCGGCTGCGGCAGCAGCCGCGAGCACGCCCCCTTCGCCCTGCGCGAGGCCGGCGTCTTGGCCGTGGTGGCCGAGTCCTACGCCCGCATCTTCTTCCGCAACGCCGTCAACGGCGGCTATCTCGTCCCCTTTGAATGTGAAGAAAGGTTGTGCGAGACGGTGCGCACCGGCGACCGGGTCGAGATCGACGCGGAGCGCAACCTGCTGGTCAACCGGACGCAGGGCACGGAGCACCCCCTCCGGCCCATCGGCGACGTGGCCGCCATCATCGCCGCCGGCGACATCTTCGCCTACGCGCGCCAGGCGGGACTCTTGCCGGAGTGAGGCCATGCCCGCCCCCCCTCCCCGCAGCGTGGACTACACCGGCAGCGAGCTCTTGAGGATCACCTGGAGCGACGGACGCGAGACGGTCTTTCAACAGACGGCGCTGCGGCGCGCCTGCCCCTGCGCCGTCTGCCGCCGGCAACGCGAGGAACTGGGGCCGGATCGCTTCATTCCCCCCTCCATTCTCGAAAAGGTGCACGTTCAACGCACCGCACCCGTGGGCCGTTACGGAATCAAAATCTTCTGGAGCGACGGCCACGACGCGGGCATCTACACCTTCCAGATGCTCCGCGACTGGGCTGACGCTGTCATTCCGACCGAAGGGAGAAGTCCGGGGTCTGGCTCCGGGCGATCGAGAGATGCGGGGTAAGATTTCTCCCTTCGGTCGAAATGACAGCGACGTTTGGCCCATCCTCAGGCGCCAAGCGACGGACTTGCGTACCACCGCATTCGCGGCCGCGTTTGCTTGCAGCCGCTCCCACACCGCAATTCCAATTGACAATCGGAGAGGCCGTGACTAACTTCGCAAAGGTCTAAAAGGGCCGGAGTGCGCTGCCGACGGGAACGTCCATGATCCAGCGGCTCCTTTTTTTTCTTTGCCCGGCTTCGCGCGTCATGCCCGCGCTGAGACCAAGAGAAACATGACCGTGGTCGCCGTCCCGCAGCTCTTCCGTGTTTCCGCCGCGGTCCAGTTGTGCCTCCTCGTAGGTTTCGCGTTCGTCAACACCCGCTCGCAAGCACAGGCGATGGGGCCTGTTCCGTCGGTGTCGCCGGAAGCCGTCGAGCGGGCGCTGGCCATGATTCTCCTGAGTACCGACGAGCTGCGAATGAAGACGGGGCGTCTGGACGACGACCCGTGGCGCCTGCCCATCGTCACGCGCACCTTCGCCGCGCCCGTCTCGCTGGCCACGGAAGCGCAGGAGCTGTGCGACGCCCTCTGGTCGGCGGAGCGTTGGTCGGAGCTGGTCGTCCACGGTGCGCGCGTGCTGGACATGACCGGCTATCGCGCCGGCGCGGTGCCGCCCGTCTCGTTCAACCTCAAAAGTGCGGCGCTGCCCGCCCACCTGCAACAGGCGCTTCCCCCGCGCTGCCGCGAGGCGGTCGAAACCCTGCTCATGTATCTGCATTGGGCCGTGCCCGCCGACATGAACGTCGATCTCTCCGCCTCTGAACGGCGCGAACTGGCCGACCTCCTGCCCCGGCTCCTAGATCGCGACACGGACAATCCCGCCGCGGCGGACGTGGCCGCGCTCCTCTCCGATCCGGCGCTGGACCGCACGACCGAGCTCCTGTTCAAGACCAACCTGCAGCCCTACTTCGACCGCGCGCGCGTACTCTGCCGGCAACTCGAGCATCTGCCCGCGCTGGCGCCCCTGATCGCCGAGCCGACCGGCCCGGCCCAGGTCGTGCGCTGGTGCTCGCCGGCCGGCGAAGTCTGGATCGGCACGACCGGCCCGGACGTGTTCGATTGCACCGCGGCGCCGCTTCTGATCTTCGACCCGGGCGGCGACGACGCGTATCGACTCGCCGGTTCGGCCAGCGGAACGATTTCGCTCATTGTCGACCTGAGCGGCAACGACGTTTATGAGGGAAAGGCGCCATTTGCGCTGGCGGGGGCCTGCGATGGGATTTCGATGCTCTTGGATTTCGGCGGCGACGACCGCTATCGTGCCGACTACGACGGGCTGGGCGCGGCCTGCCTGGGCGTGGGGTTGCTCTATGACGCCGCCGGCAATGATACTTACGAGGGCAAGTCGCTGGTCATGGGCGCGGCGCTGGCGGGCGCCGGTCTGCTCCTGGACGTCGCCGGCAACGACCGCTATCTCGCCCAGGTGTACAGCCAGGGTTTCGGCGGCGTGGCCGGTTTCGGCGCGCTCGTCGACCACACCGGCATGGACCTCTACCAGACCGGAACCGAGTTCGGCGACACCGTCGGACGCACCCCGCCCGGCTACATCAGCATGAGCCAGGGCTGCGGCTTCGGCATCCGCCAGTACGCCTCCGGCGGCGTGGGAGTGCTCGCCGACCGCGCGGGCAACGACATCTACTACGGCGGCTACTTTTGCCAGGGCACGAGTTACTGGTACGCCCTGGGGATTCTGGGCGATCGCGGCGGCGACGACGTGTACGTCAGCGTGCGCTACAGCCAGGGCGCCGGCATCCACCTCTCCAACGCCGTGCTGTGGGACCAGTCCGGCGACGACCGCTACCAGACCTGGGGCGTGGGCATGGGCTGCGGCCATGATCTGGCCGTCGGCCTGTTCTATGACGGCGGCGGCAACGACTCCTACACCAGCGAGTGGTTGACGCTGGGCGGCGGCAACACCAACGGCATCGGCATCTTCTACGATGCAGGCGGCGACGACGCCTATCAGATCAAGAACACCCTACAATCGCATGATTCATCACGGTTGGGGCGATTACTTCCAGCGGCGGCGGCAGCAGGCCTGGGTTTCTTTTCGATTTGGGCGGCGGCCGGGACCTGTACGGCCATCCGCGCGGCAACGACGCGTCTGGCCAACGGCGACTGGAGGGGCATCGATGAGTGAGTGCGGTTGCGCAGCGTGCTGCGCGCATCTTCACCTCTCCCACGGGAGAGGTCGGCCGAAGCGCCGGTGAGGGAGCTTGCCAGCGTCGCGCCCTCACTAACCCTCCTCAGGAGAGGGACAACACCTCTCCACGGGAGAGGTCGGCGCGAAGCGCGCATCTTCACCTCTCCACGGGAGGTCGGCGCAAGCGCCGGGTGAGGGGAAGCCGTTGCGCGTCGCGCCCCCTCACCCTAACCCTCTCCCTCAGGGAGAGGGGACAACACCTCTCCCACGGGGAGAGTTGAAGAAGGCGCTCATGGCGGCATTGTGCCTGCTCGTGGCGACGGCGGCCATCGCAGCGGAGGCGCCGTCTTCCGCGACGCCGACTATGGAGCACCGCGTCCGCGCCATCCTCTCCGGCAACCTGGTGCTGGAGGCGAGCCAGCGCGCCGCCGTCAAGGAGCTGGTCGCGCTGGGCGAGGCCGGCGGTATCGCCATGGCCAGGTATCTGCCCAGCAAAGTGACGACCGTCACCATCACGCTGCGCGACGCCTACGTCGACATGAAAGAAAAGGCCAGTCCCGGCCTGCGCTTGGGCCTGGAGAGCGCGGACGTCCGAACCCGCCGCACGGCGATGGGTTTTCTTGCCGAAATCGGCAGCGCAACCGACCGCGACGTTTTCCTGTCCTTCCTGAACGACCCGGATGAGACGTTACGAGTGCTGGCGGCGCGGGGACTCGTGGGCGCGGCGACGCTGGGCGATACGGAGGCGCAGGCGGCGCTCTTGGCCGTGCTGGAGGCGACTTCTCCGGCGTTGCGCAAGTGGGCGGCGCTGGCGCTGGGGACCTGGGGCGACGAAGGCGTGATCGCCCCGCTTTCGGGACGCCTTTCGGACCCCAGTTGGCCGGTGCGCTGGGATGCCGCCCACGGGCTGGTCGGTCTGTGCAAGCGCGACCACCAGGGGTCCGTACAGGCCGCGTTGACCCCGCTTCTTTCCGCAACGGAGGCGCGTACGCGCGCCCTGGCCGCTTATGTCCTCGGCAAAGGGGCCATCGCCGAAGCCCAGCCCGCCCTGCGCGCCGCAGCCGCGCGCGAGACCGACCCCGTCGCGCTCGGCTACCTGGCCGAAGCGCTGCGGTGGTTGGACGCGGCTGCATCGACGACCGATGACGCCCTGCCTCCCGCGTTGCGCGAGCATCCGTTTGTCAAGTGGAAATCAGGCAGACAAGTGACGGAGAAATGATGCTAGCTGGCTCCTCGGGTAGGACTCGAACCTACAACCAACCGGTTAACAGCCGGTTGCTCTACCATTGAGCTACCGAGGAATCGTCAACCGGACGGCTCTTCCCGACCGGAAGCCGTACAATCTACAATTCCGGACCTTTTTGTCAATAGCGATTTCGCCACCTTCTCCAGGCGTTCGCAACAGACTGATCGTTAACGAGATCGAATCTCATGCTTTTAATTAAAATTCAAACGTACAAATTGAAACAAAGGCTCCGCTGGGCTTGGAGTGTCGGGACATCCTGTCTCAAAGCGTCCAAGGTGGCGTGGAATCTTGCCCCTCGATCACGACTGCCCGCCTGCTACCGGCCTCAAAATGCCGCCGTTTGGCCACTTGCGACGGCTGCCGGGTCTGGCACGCTTCTTGTAATAAAGAGGTCGTAACACTGCGATACGTCCTGCTCCCGTCGGGTCCGTGGGCCAACGGACGCCGCGCCCTGCCTGGAGGGTCCCCCACCCATTCACGGACAGGCGCGCCGGAGTCGGCAAGAAAGGAACCTGATGAAACGACCCATCCTGACTATTGACGGCAACGAAGCCGCCGCCTATGTCGCCCATCGCACCAACGAGGTCTGCGCCATCTATCCGATCACGCCGTCCTCCAACATGGGGGAATGGGCGGACGAATGGTCGGCCAAGGGACAGAAGAACATCTGGGGTACGGTCCCCACCGTGGTCGAGATGCAGAGCGAGGGGGGCGCCTCCGGCGCGGTTCACGGCGCGCTTCAGACCGGCGCCCTGACCACGACCTTCACCGCCAGCCAGGGCCTGCTCTTGATGATTCCCAACATGTACAAGATCGCCGGCGAGCTCAACTCGACCGTGTTTCACGTCTCCGCCCGCACCGTGGCGACCCACGCGCTCTCCATCTTCGGCGACCACTCCGACATCATGGCGGTGCGCGCAACCGGCTACGGGCTTATCGCCTCCAACGGCCCGCAGGAAGTCATGGACCTGGCCCTGATCGCGCAGGCGGCCACGCTGGAGGCGCGCGTGCCCTTCGTCCACTTCTTCGACGGCTTTCGCACCTCGCACGAAGTGCAGAAAATCGAGGCGCTCACTAACGAGGACATGCTGGCGATGCTGCCGGACGAACTCATCTCCGCCCATCGTGCCCGCGCCATGTCGCCGGAACGTCCCGTCCTGCGCGGCACGGCCCAGAACCCCGACGTCTTCTTCCAGGCGCGCGAGACCGTCAATCCCTACTACCTGGCCTGTCCGGGCATCGTCCAGAAGGCGATGGACAAGTTCGCCGGCATTGTCGGCCGGCATTACCATCTCTTCGACTACGTGGGCGCGCCCGACGCCGAGCACGTCGTGGTGCTGATGGGTTCAGGCGCCGAGACGGCGCACGAGACCGTCGAGTATCTCGTGGACAAGGGCGAAAAAGTCGGCGTGGTCAAGGTGCGCCTGTTCCGGCCCTTCAGCGTCGAGCATTTCATCCAGGCGCTTCCCGCCACGGTGCGGACGATTTCCGTGCTGGATCGCACCAAGGAACCCGGGGCGGCGGGCGAGCCGCTCTACATGGACGTGGTGACCGCCCTGGCGGAAGCCCAGGCCGGCGGTTTTTCGCCCTTTGCCACCATGCCCAAGGTCCTGGGCGGGCGCTACGGCCTCTCCTCGAAAGAGTTCACTCCCGCTCAGGTCAAGGCGGTCTTCGACAACGCCCGCGCCGGGAAGTCCAAGAATCACTTCACCGTCGGCATCCATGAAGACGTGACCCACACCAGCCTTCCCGTCGATTCGGGTTTTACCACCGAGGCGCCCGACGTGTTCCGCGCCATGTTCTACGGCCTGGGTTCGGACGGTACCGTGGGCGCCAACAAGAACAGCATCAAGATCATCGGCGAAGAGACGGACAACTACGCCCAGGGCTACTTCGTGTACGACAGCAAGAAGGCGGGCAGCGTGACCGTCTCGCACCTGCGCTTCGGGCCGCGGCCCATCCACTCCACCTATCTGGTCACGCAGGCGCAGTTCATCGGCTGCCACCAGTTCGTGTTCCTTGAGAAATACGACATGCTGAAGAACGCCGCTCCGGGCGCGGTCTTCCTCCTCAACAGTCCCTACGGCAAGGACGAAGTTTGGGACAAGCTCCCGCGCAAGGTGCAGGAGGACTTGATCGCCAAGAAGTGCAGGTTCTACGTGATCGACGCCTACGAAGTCGCCAAGGCGACGGGCATGGGCGTGCGCATCAACACCATCATGCAGACCTGCTTCTTCGCCATCTCGGGGGTCTTGCCGCGCGAGGAGGCGATCGCGCAGATCAAGAACGCCATCAAGAAGACCTACGGGCGCAAGGGCGACCAGATCGTCCAGCAGAACTTCGCCGCGGTCGATCAAACGCTGGCCAATCTTTTCGAGGTTCCGGTCCCCGACCGGGCCACGAGCACCATCGGCATTCCCGACACAGTCTCCCCCAAGGCGCCCGAGTTCGTCAGGAACGTGCTGGCGGAGATCATCGCGGGCCGCGGCGACGAGCTGCCGACCAGCGCCTTCCCCGTCGACGGCAGCTTTCCCACCGCGACCGCCCAGTGGGAGAAGCGCAACATCGCGTTGGAAATCCCCGTCTGGGAGGATGACCTCTGCATTCAGTGCGGCAAGTGCGTGATCGTCTGCCCGCACGCCTCCATCCGCATGAAGATTTACGACCCCGCGTTGGTTGCGGACGCGCCGGCCACCTTCAAGTTCGTGCCCGCCATGGGCAAGGAGTTCGCGGGCAAGAAATTCACCATCCAGGTCGCCCCTGAGGACTGCACCGGCTGCGCGGTGTGCGTCGAGGTCTGCCCCGCCAAGGACAAGAGCAACCCCAAGCGCAAGTCGCTCAACATGGCCGACCAGATTCCCCTGCGCGAGAAGGAACGCGAGAACTACGAGTTCTTCCTGTCCATTCCCGATTACGATCGCACCGCCCTGAAGGTGGACACGGTGAAGGGCAGCCAGCTGCTCCAGCCGCTGTTCGAGTACTCGGGCGCGTGCGCGGGCTGCGGCGAGACGCCTTACGTCAAGCTCCTGTCCCAGCTCTTCGGCGACCGCGCCATCATCGCCAACGCCACCGGCTGCTCCTCGATCTACGGCGGCAATCTGCCCACCACGCCGTGGACGGTCAATGCCGAGGGACGCGGGCCGGCCTGGTCCAACTCACTCTTCGAGGACAACGCCGAGTTCGGCTTCGGCTTCCGGCTCACGCTGGACAAGCATCTCGAATATGCAACCGAGTTGTTGGAGAAGTTGCGCGAGGAGCTCTCCGGCCCGGTCGTGGACGCGCTCTTGTCCGCCGACCAGAGTACCGAGGCGGGGATTGCGGCGCAGCGCCGGCGCGTGGCTGCGCTCAAGCACGCCCTGGCGGCCATCCCCAGGCCCGAAGCCGGGCGGCTGGCCGCCATCGCCGACGCGCTGGTCAAGAAGAGCGTCTGGATCGTGGGCGGCGACGGCTGGGCCTATGACATCGGCTACGGCGGCCTGGATCACGTGCTGGCGTCGGGCCGCAACGTCAACATGCTGGTTTTGGACACGGAGGTCTACTCGAACACCGGCGGGCAGATGTCCAAGGCCACGCCGCGCGGCGCGGTCGCCAAGTTCGCCTCCGGCGGCAAGCCTTCCGCCAAGAAGGATCTCGGCCTGATGGCCATGGCCTACGGCAACGTCTACGTCGCCAAGGTCGCCATGGGCGCCAACGACTTGCAGACCGTCAAGGCCTTCGTCGAGGCCGAGTCCTACGACGGCCCGTCTCTCATCATCGCTTACAGCCACTGCATCGCCCACGGCATCAACATGCGCAAGGGCTTCGACCAGCAGAAGGCGGCGGTGCAATCGGGCCA
Organism: bacterium; assembly: GCA_015075175.1. Classification (GTDB taxonomy): domain Bacteria; phylum Hinthialibacterota; class Hinthialibacteria; order H5-UNCL2; family H5-UNCL2; genus H5-UNCL2. Next base: position 49,412 of record JABTUV010000001.1, on the reverse strand, counting down.
CTGGCCGATCTATCGCTTCGACCCGCGTCGCGCCGCGGAAGGCAAGAACCCGCTGCAGATGGACAGCAAGGACCCCTCCATCAGCTTCGAGGACTACGCCTACCAGGAGACGCGCTACAAGATGCTGGCCAAGAGCGATCCCGCGGCCGCCAAGGCGCTTTTGGCCGCCGCCAGCCAGGATGCGCGTCAGCGGGTCGAGTTCTACAAGCAGATGGCCCAGATGGTCTACGGCGGCGACGGCAAGCCGCAGGGATAGGATACAAGGCGCAACCGATTACGATTCGTCATCGTGATCGTATGTCATTTCGACCGAAGGGAGAAATCCTGCGATACCGGCCGGGCGCTGCTGGAAGCGCGGGGGAGGATTTCTCCCTTCGGTCGAAATGACAGCTGCTTGCTCGTGCTCGATTACCAGCACGAACAAGATTAAGATCACGATTAAGATCAAGATTACGACAAGGACCCCATGCCATGACCAACCTGCAAAGCACCTATCTCGGCCTGACGCTGAAGCATCCCTTGATCGCGGGGGCTTCGCCGCTGTCGCACGAGATCGGCGGCATCCGGCAGCTGGAGGACGGCGGCGCGGCGGCCATCGTGCTCGCCTCGCTTTTCGAGGAACAGCTGTCCCACGAGGCGGCGGCGCTGGACCATTTCCTCACCCAGGGCGCCGAGAGCTACCAGGAAGCGGTCACCTACTTTCCCGAGCCGGACAGCTTCTTCTCGGGGCCGGACGAGTATCTGGACCACATCCGCAAGGCCAAGGCGGCCGTGGGCGTACCCGTGATCGCCAGTCTGAACGGCGCCTCCGCCGGCGGCTGGGTGACGTTCGCCCAGTCCATCGAAGAGGCCGGCGCCGACGCCCTGGAACTCAATATTTACTACCTGCCTACCGACCCCATGATGACCAGTCAGGTCGTCGAGCAGATGTACGTGGACGTGGTCGCCGCGGTGGCGGGACGCGTCGGTATTCCGGTCGCCGTCAAGATCGGATCGCAGTTTTCCGCGCCCGTGAACCTGGCCAAGCGCCTGGTCGACGCCGGCGCGCGCGGGCTGGTGCTCTTCAACCGCTTCTACCAGCCGGACATCGACCTGGAGGAGCTGGAAGTCAAGCCGCACCTGGTGCTTTCCACCAGTTACGACTCGCGGCTGCTGCTGCGCTGGATCGCGCTCATGTACGGGCGCATCCAGGCGGACCTGGCCGCAACCGGCGGCGTGCACACAGTCGAGGACGCCCTCAAGATGGTGATGGCGGGCGCCTCCGCGGTGCAGATGGCGTCCGCCCTGCTGCGCCAGGGCCGCGTAAATCGGTGCCCCAGGCCGAGATGAACGAGTGGATGGTGGAACACGAATACGAGTCGGTCGCGCAGATGCGCGGCAGCCTCTCGCAGCGGCACTGCGCCGAGCCTTCCGCCTTCGAGCGCGCTAATTACATGAAGACGCTGCAGAGCTATTCGCCGTCGACGACGTGAAGATGCGAACCTCATATCAGCGAAGCGTCGAGAGAGTTACGATACGCACACCCCGGCCCGTGGATGACTCGAAGGAAGTCGTCCGGCTTGACCTCTACCTACGCCTCTACCCTGAAAACACCTGCCGTGCTTCCTGTTCGAAAGCCCCTGGCCCCCAACGGCCGGGGGCTTCTTCTTTAAGTGGGTCCCGCGCATCGCATGGGTCTCATTCCCGCGGTCCGGCTTGCGGAGGCGCGGGCGTCGGCTTATGCTCCCGCCATGCGGCTTTTCTGTCTTCTTCTCAGCCTGGTGGGTTGGCTTGCCGGCGCGGCGGGCGCGCACGGCTGCCCCGTGCGCATCCTGGACGAGGCGGTGCGCTTTTACGGCGCTCCCGACGCGGCGGCCGGCAGCCGCACTCCACAACCCATCGAGATCGAGAACCGCCACGATAGCCTGGACCTTCTGGGTTATTACCTGCAAATAAGTTGGCGCGACGGCAAGGACGGCGCGGAAATCGGCGGCGAGACGCTGGCCTTGCCGGCGACTCCGCCGGGAGGGCGCGCCCGCCTCACGCTGCGCGCGCGCGACGACTACGCGACCGACGCCGCCTTTGTGCATCTGACCATCCGCAATCCCTCTCACGAAGTCGTGGGGACTTGTTCGCTTCCCGTCCTCTCCTCGCAGGATCGGCCGGTCGCATCCCGGCGCCCGCCGCCCCGGCGCGCGCAAGTCGGCGATCAATGGCGCCTCTCCGCCGCCGGCGTCACCTTCACGCTGAATCGCGACACCGGCCAACTGCTCCGCCTCGAGTACGAAGGCGGCCTGCTCAACCTGTTCGGACCCGCGCTCGAGGTCGCGCCGCTCGGCCGGTTCGACGCTTTTCATCCCCCCCATCCCCCCTTGTTAAGGGAGGGGCGCGGATTGGAGCTCGGCGAGGCCGAGCCGCCGCAAACGGTACTCGAACGGGTCATCGACGAACCGGCCGAAGTCGGCGGCGTCTGGCGCACTTCGTGGCGCTTCTCCCGCTCGGGCTGGCCCGCCTACGTCGAGTTCCTCTCCGCCCAGCGCATCGCGCTGGACCGCGAGGGCCGGTTGACCATCCATTACGCGCACACCTACCTGGGACGCGACGATGGGATGCTGGCGCGCTGGGGAACGGCGGTCGGGGTGGTCGGACCCAGAACCCTCACCTGGCACGGCGGCGGCCCCGGCGACGCCGGCGTCCTCCCCCCCCTTGACAAGGGGGTCCGGGGGGGATTTGCGCTTCCCGGCGTCCACGTCGCACCTCTGGCTGCCGGCAAGACCCTGGACCCTGTCTCGGGCGTCTCCGCCTTTCTGGTCGGTCTCTCCTCAACCGAGGGAATAACCTTCATCCCCCACCAACCCGCAAGTCTCTCGGTCTCGGTCGATGGGCGCGGGCGGGCCAGTCTGGGCGTGGCTTCGCTGGCCAACGTCGCGCCGCGGGCGGTTCGCAGCGCGACGGGCGCGATTCTGCTGGCGCGCGAACGCGGTCACTGGTGGCAGACGCCGGCTCCCTCCGACTGGCCGGAGCGCGACGACGGCGACGCCTGGCCGACCGCGCTCGAACTTCTGCGCGGAACCAACCCTTTTCTCGCCGACAGCGACGGCGACGGGGTGCTCGATTCGGACGATCCCGCGCCGTTGGACCCGGATGTGCCTACGCGCCGCCGACCCACCGGCGAGGAGCTGGCGCGCGTGGAGGAGCCGCCGCATCGCGGACCCGGCTGGCTCTGGATGGAAGCGGAAGACTGCGCCGACGTGACGGGCGCTTCCCTGAGTACTTGGAGTACAAACTTCAGTTTGCCCGACTTCGCGTCCACCACTTCGCGCGGCGCGTGTCTCTGGGGTTTCCAGCATCCCGGCGCGCTGGCGCTGGCCGCTCTGCGTTTCCCGGCGACCCGCGACGGCCTGCGGTTGGCGCTCCGCTATGCCCTGGACGCCACCGGCCCGGCCCATCTCGTGCTGCGCCTCACCCATCCGGGCGGCGAAGTCGAGCACCCGCTGCTTCTTGAATCGACCGGCGGCGACGGGAGTCGCATGGAGCACTGGCGCCTCCACGAGGTTCCCGTGGGGACGGTCAAGGCCGGCATCGTGCTGATCGAGTGGACGGCGCCGGGCGGCGGGCCGCCGCTGGCGCTGGATGGCTTCTATCTCTACGATCCGTACCTGCAGCCCCGCGCCGCGCTCGAGGGCAACCTGGCCCCTCCGCCTCGCTGAGCGCGCCCTAGGGAGTGCGGCAGCTTGCTGCCGCGTCCGGTACGCTGCGCTGCTCCTACCGCTCTTCGTCGAACTCCTCCGACAGCAGCTCGGGCACGAGCATCCGCCGGTGCAATTCGGGCTGGTCCTTCATGGCCACGACCGGATAGCGCTCCCAGTTCTTGTCCTGATAATGCCACCACTCTCCGGGATAAGCTTCCAACCCATGCTTCTCCATCGTCTCGCGCAGGAGTTTGCGATGGGCCAGAACTTCCTGCGGGAGTTTCATGTAGCCGTGCTTCATCTTCTCCGCGCCGTGCTGGAAGTCGAGATAGGGCGTCGGCATGGACAGCTCGTTCCCATCTTGGTCGATGAGCGTGCAGTCGATGGCGACGCCGCGCACGTGCGTCTTCTTGCCCGAGGCCTTCCACGGATCGCTGACCCAGTCGCCGTTGCCGCCGACCGCCAGGAACATCTTGACCTGCACGGCGAAGGGGCGGTAGGCGTCCCAGATTTTCAGGCGCAGTCCCCGTTCGGCGAAGTCCTTCTGCGCCGCGGCCAGCTTTCGGGCCGTGCCGTAGCGCAGATAAGCCTGATTCTCGCGGTAGAAGACAAATCCCCACGGATTCTCCGCGCGGCTGAGGGGCAGGTCGATCACGAGCGTGGGATCGACCTCGGCGAGAGGGACCAGGTCGGTATCCTTCCAGTTTTTCTGCGCTGGGTCGGAAACGTGGGACATGGCTTTCTCCGAAGCGGTGGAGTGCGGCGGGGCGGAACCGGCGTTACAAGCCGCCAGGGCGCAGAGCATGATCCCTACCGCCGGCGCCACCGCCGCGCACGCTTTCCTGCCGTGAAGTCTCTCATGCATGATCGTCGGCAGGGTAACATGAACGCATGGAAAACCTGATCGGAATCTCCCCATCCTGAGCCGCTTCCCGCCTTCCCGCTTGACAGGCTCCCGTCCGGTTGTATCCTCTTTCGCTTTCACGCAACCGCCGGAAGGGGGGTAGCCGGGTGGGTCGGCCCAAGCGCGACTGGATTCTCATCCTGGACTTCGGGTCCCAGTACAACCAATTGATCGCCCGGCGCGTGCGCGAGTCGCAGGTCTACTGCGAACTGCATCCGTACAACATTAGCCTCAACAAGATCAGGCGTTGGAAGCCCAGGGGGATCATCCTCTCCGGCGGACCTGCCAGTGTTTACGAGCCTGACGCCCCCTTGCCGGATGCCGGCATCTACGAGTTGGGCATCCCGATTCTGGGCATCTGCTACGGCCAGCAGGTGATGGCGCACCAACTCGGAGGCAAGGTCAAAGGAAGTTCGAAACGCGAGTATGGCCATGCCCGACTGTCCGTAGACGAACCGGTCGCGCTGTTTGAAGGTTTCGATGGATCCGCCGACGTCTGGATGAGCCACGGCGACGCAATAACGGAATTGCCCCCAGGATTCAAAAGGGTGGCCTACACAGCCAACGCCCCCTACGCTGCAATCGCTACGGCAGGATTTGCCGCGGGGAGTATACAGACGGCGAAACCGAACGCGTCCGAGCCTCGACTGGCAGGCATCCAGTTCCATCCCGAAGTGGTCCATACCCCGCGCGGGGCGGAAATGCTCTCCAACTTCGTCCATAAGGTCTGCGGCTGCGGGCGCGATTGGACCATGCAGAACTTCCTGGCGCGCCAGACGGAGGCGATCCGCAAAACCGTCGGCCCTTCCGGTCGCGTGCTCTGTGCGGTTTCCGGCGGCGTAGACAGCACCGTGGGCGCGATGTTGCTGCACCACGCCATCGGCGAGCGGGCGGTCCCCGTCTTTGTCAACAACGGCCTCCTGCGCGCGGGCGAAGCGGACGAGGTGCAGGCCCGCTTCGCCGAGATTCTTCGCGTCCCGCTGGTTTACGTGGACGCGACCGATCGCTTTCTCTCCGCCCTTTCGGGCGTGAAGTCGCCCGAGCGCAAGCGCAAGATCATCGGGCGCGTGTTCTGCGAAGTCTTCCGCGACGAGGCGGCGCGGTTGTCCGAACACGGCAAGATCGACTGGTTGATGCAGGGGACCATCTATCCCGACGTGATCGAGAGCCGCTCGGTCAAGGGGCCGTCCGCGACCATCAAGTCCCACCACAACGTGGGCGGGATGCTGAAACAGACGCTCAATCTCAAGCTGATCGAGCCGTTCCGCGAGCTCTTCAAGGACGAGATCCGCGCGCTCGGCCATGAGCTGGGCATCGACGCAGCGCTGGTGGGACGCCATCCCTTCCCCGGCCCCGGTCTGGCGGTGCGACTCATCGGCGCCTGCACGCGCAAGGACCTGGAGATCCTGCGCCGCGCCGACGCCATCGTGATCGAGGAGATTCGCAAAGCGGGCCTCTACGACCGGATCGGCCAAGCCTTCGCCGTGCTCCTGCCCGTCAAGTCGGTGGGCGTGATGGGCGACAGCCGCAGCTACGAGCGCGTGTGCGCGGTGCGCGCGGTCGAGACGGTGGATTTCATGACCGCCGACTGGTTCGACATGCCGCGGCCGGTGCTGCGGGCCATCTCGAACCGCATCATTAATGAGGTGCGCGAGATCAACCGGGTCGTGTACGATATTTCGAGCAAACCGCCCAGCACGATCGAGTGGGAGTGAGGAGCGACGCGGAGTACAAACTTTAGTTTGCTTCTGCAGGCTGAAGCCTGTACTCCGAGAGTCGCCAACAAGGGAAGATGAACGAGCCTGAGTCGAACACGTTCAACGACCTGCCGGCCGACCCGTCGCTGGCGGAGGTGGCGCGCGCCGCCGGCGGGCCGCCGGCGCCGCCGTCCGAGGAGGAGCGTCCCAAGAGCGCCCTGTCGCCCTATACCATCAGGCTGGACGAGTTCGAGGGCCCCTTGGATCTCCTCCTCTTTCTCGTGCGCAAAAATTCGCTGGACATCTTCAAGGTGTCCATCGCGTCCATCGCCGACCAGTTCTGCGCCATCATCGCAGCCATGCAGAAACTGGACCTGGACGTGGCGGGCGAGTTCCTGGTCGTGGCGGGTACGCTCGTGCGCATGAAGAGCCGCGCCCTCCTGCCGTCCCCGACGGAAGACGAAGGCGAAGAGGAAGTGGACCCGGGCGTCGCCCTGGAGCGCCTGAAGGAGTACCAGGTCTTCAAGGAGGTCGCCGGCATCCTGCGCACCAAGGAGGCCGACATGGCCGACCTCTACGCGCGCGAAAAGCCGCCCCGTGAACTCGCCGAACTGCGCGAGGAGGAAGTCGAGTACATCGAAGTCGACATCTACGCGCTCTACAACGCCTTCAAGAAGGTGATGGCGGACCTCGGCCCCGGCCCCGGCTTGGAGATTCCCGTCATCGAGGATGAGGATTACACCGTGGATGAGAAAATCGAGGAGCTGCGGCTGTTCCTCTTGCGGCAAAGCCACCTCGTGCTCTCGGAATACCTGGCGCGACTGAGAAGCAAATTGGAGATCATCGTGACTTTTCTGGCCATCCTGGAGATGATGCGGCTGCGGCTGGTCTCGGCGCGGCAGCCGGCGGCGGGCGGAGAGATTCGGCTGGTGCGCCTGGAGCGACTCTTGCGTTGGAACGGCGGCCTGGACGCGGAAACGGAACTGGAGTCATGAGCGAAAATCTGGACCCGATCAAGAGCGCCCTGGAGGCGGTGCTGTTCGTCTCCGACGATCCCCTCCCCTTGGCACGGTTGACCGAGCTCTTCGGCGACCGCGTGTCCCGTGAGGATGTGGCGGCGGCGCTCGCCGAGCTCTTGCAGGACTGCACCCAGCCCGGGAGGGGAGTCTCGCTGGTTGAAGTCGCAGGGGGCTATCAATTCTATACAAAACCACAAAATGGCGAATTCGTTCGGCGTATGATCGACAAGCGCAAGAAGGCGGCCATCTCCGGCGCAGCCTTGGAGACGCTGGCCATCGTCGCCTATCGGCAGCCCATCTCGCGCGCCGAAATCGAGGCCATCCGGGGGGTCAGCTCCGAAGGCGTGTTGCATAATCTCTTGGAAAAGAGGATGATTAAGATCGCCGGGCGCAAGGACGTGCCTGGCCGGCCGTTCCTGTACCGGACGACCCGGCAGTTCCTGGAGTATTTCGGCTTGAACAGCTTGCTGGATTTGCCGAAAATTGATGAATTGGCGCGGGCACTCTCGGATGCGGAGGAGGGCGAACTGTTTTCGTCCGACGAGGAGCGTGAAGAGGGCGTGCTGGAAGGGGAAGAAGAGGATGGACGCGCCCGCAGCGAAGATTGAATCCCGCCCGAGGCGCCTGCAGGTCATTCTGGCCGAGGCGGGTTTGACTTCGCGCCGCAAGGCCGAAGCGTGGATCGCCGCCGGGCGCGTCTCCGTCGACGGCGAGATCGTGCGCCGACAGGGTCTTTGCCTGGACGCCGCGGGCCACGACATCCGGGTCGACGGCCGGCCGCTTCCCAGTCCACCCCCGGTCGGTGTTTGGAAGCTCCACAAGCCGGTCGGCGTTACCTGCACGTTGGAGGATCGACACGCCCGCCGTACCCTCCGCGACCTGTGGGGGTCGGAGGGCGACCGGTTGGGACTGCGGCCGGTGGGACGCCTGGACCGGGACAGCCGGGGGCTTTTGCTCCTATCCAACGATGGCGAGCTGACCCATCGGCTGACCCATCCGCGTTACGCGGTGCGACGGGTTTACGAAGCGACGCTGGCCGGCCCTCTCCACGCCGGGCTGCTGCCCATCTTGACGGCGGGAGTCGAAATCGACGGGCGCCGCGCCCGCCCCGAGGCGGTCGAGGTCCTCCGGCACGAACCGGCTACGACCGTCGTCCGCATCGTCATCTGTTAGGGCCGCAAGCGCGAGATTCGTCGACTTTGCGCCGCCGCCGGTTACGAAGTGGTGGACTTGCTCCGGACCGATTACGGTCCGGTATCGTTGGGCGGGCTTTTACCGGGGATGATCGAGCCGCTCTCGCCTCCCCTGCTCCGTCGGCTCTACCGAGAAGTGGCCATACATCCCCCGCAACCGATCCCGGGGAGGTTCGATCATGTGGGGCTTTGACAACTTCTTTCGCGCCACCGGCTACTACTGGGAGCAGGGGCACCATTGGTGGTATGCGTTGGGAGCGATCTCGTGGATCTTCTTCTGTTACAAGATGGCGACTGGTCGACCATTTTCCACCTGATCATGTTCCCGTTGATTCTGAACCGATGGTTCTGGTTGAAGGACGCCTTCAATATTATTGAGAACGGGCAGCGCTTGCGCGGCGGCAACGAGTTGCCGTTGGCGGCGGGCTTGATGCTCATCACCATCGTGTTGTACGCGGGTTTCGCCTTTCCCGTCCAAAAGGACTGGTGAAGCAGGCCTGAGGTTGCAGTTGCGCAGCACCCGGCCCCGAGTTGGTCGGAGACCGTATCGAGGGGTGCTGCGCGCGCCCGTGGTACGGCGGAACGGAAAAATACGTTTTCGGAGGAGATTTTGGCTGCAGGCAAGCAAAAGTCGCTGGTGATCGTGGAGTCGAAGGCCAAGGCCCACACCATCAACGGCATTCTGGGCAAGGATTACAAGGTCGTCAGCTGCAACGGACACGTGCGCGACCTGCCGCCGCGGCAGCTGGGCGTCGACCTGGAGCGCGGCTACGAGCCGGTCTACGAAGTCAGCCCGGACAAGAAAAAGTCCGTGGAGGCGCTGAAAAAGTCGGCGCGGGAATGCGGCGACATCTTCCTGGCGACCGACCCCGACCGCGAGGGCGAGGCCATCAGCTGGCACCTGGCGGAGATGCTGTCGTCCGCGGCGCGGGGAAACGGCGGCGCGGTGCATCGCATCATGTTCAACGAGATCACCCGCGACGCCATCCTGCGCGGAATCCAACATCCCGGCAAGATCAACATGAACAAAGTCTACGCCCAGCAGGCGCGGCGCATCCTGGACCGGCTGGTGGGCTATCAGATCAGCCCGCTTCTCTGGCGCCGCATCAAGCAGGGGCTGTCGGCCGGGCGCGTGCAGAGCGTGGCCCTCCGCCTCATCCGCGACCGCGAGGAGGAAATCCTGCAGTTCACCCCCGAGGAGTACTGGTCGCTGGAGGCGCATCTGGCGACCGACGGCGGCGAAACGGTCGTCGCCGATCTCGTCGAGGTGGACGGGCGCAAGGTCGCCGACCGCGCCGAGGAGGTCGGCAAGAAGGGCTATCATGTCATCGCCTCCGAGGACGAGGCGCGCGCGCTGGCGGCCCGCCTGGCCACCGGCCGCGCCACGGTGGACAAAATCACCACCACCCCCAAGCGCCGCCAGCCGCTGCCGCCCTATATCACGAGCACCCTGCAGCAGGACGCCGCGCGGCGGTTGGGCTTCTCCGGCGATCGGACCATGCGCGTCGCTCAGTCGCTGTATGAAGGCGTGGACTTGGACCAGGAGGCCGTCGGCCTGATTACCTACATGCGTACCGACTCGGTGCGCATGGCGGAGGAGGCCATCGCCGCCGCCCGCGCCCACGTCAAGAAGGCCTACGGCGAGAAATATCTTTCTCCCTCCGAGCGGCGCTTCAAGGTCAAGTCCACCGCCCAGGACGCGCACGAGGCCATCCGTCCCACCGACGTGTCGCGCACGCCCGACAAGCTCAAGCGACACCTCACCAAGGATCAGCTGGCGCTCTACACGCTCATCTGGCAGCGCTTCGTGGCTACCCAGATGGCCGAGTGCCGGCAGACGGCGACCTCCATCGACTTCAGCATGGACGGCATGAAGCTGCGGGCCAACGGATTGGTAGTCGAGTTCGACGGTTTCACGCGGGTATACGAGATGGAGCGCGAGGATCGCCTCCTGCCGGCAGTGTCGGAAGGGCAGGTGCTTTCGACCGCGGGCATCGAGCCTAAACAGCACTTCACGCGCCCGCCCGCGCGCTACAACGACGCCTCCCTCATCAAGGAGCTGGAGGAGCGCGACATCGGCCGCCCCAGCACCTACGCCACCATCATCAAGACGCTCTTGGACAAGAAATACGTGACCCGCGAGAACAAGGCCTACCGTTGCACCGATCTGGGAGAAGTCACGGACGCGGTGCTGCGCAAGGCGTTTCCCGAGACCGTGCAGGTCGAGTTCACCGCCCACATGGAGGACGAACTGGACGACGTCGAGCAGGGCCGCATCGCCTGGCAGGAGACGCTGGACGAGTTCTATCACGGCCACTTCAAGCAGGCGGTCGAGGAGGCGCGCGAGAAGATTCACGCCGCCGTCACGCAGTTGGAGACGCCCACCGACGAGGTCTGCCCCTCCTGCGGCAAGCATTTACAGGTCAAGTGGGGCAAGAACGGTTTTTTTCTGTCTTGCATGGGCTATCCCGACTGCAAGGAGACCCGGAACATCGCGCATCCGGTGAAAGTGGAGCCGGAGCTGGTGGAGGCGCGCTGCCCCAGAGACGGGCACAAGCTGGTGCGGCGCTGGGAGCGCTATCGCTTCGTCCTGGAGTGTCCCGAGGACGGCTTCCGCCGGCCGGCCACCGCCGAGGAGACGGAGGGGCTGTTCCATGCGGCGCCGGTCGCCGTCGTCGAACCGAGCGACGAAGTCTGCGACAAGTGCGGTTCGCCCATGGTCGTGCGCACCTGGAAGGGCGGGCGCTTCCTGGCCTGCTCGGCCTATCCCAAGTGCAAGAACACCAAGGGCATCAGCATCGGCGTGCCGTGCCCGAAGCAAGGCTGTACGGGACAGCTGGCGGAGCGGCGATCACGATTTGGCAAAGTGTTCTACGGCTGCAATCGTTATCCCGACTGCGACTTCGTAGCCTGGAACAAGCCGGTACTGGAGAAGTGCCCGGACTGCGGCGCGCCGTATCTGGTGGAGAAGAACACCAAGAAGGACGGTCCGCACCTGGCCTGCGCGACGAAGGGCTGCGCAGTACAGGCGCGCCATCGGCGTGGCCGCGGAGAAGTCCTAACGGAGTACAGGCTTCAGCCTGTCTGCTCCTGATCTCGTAATCGTAATCGATTACGATTACGAGCACGATTACGAGCACGATTACGATGAAGGCTGAGAACGCGGTGAAGATTTCCTGGCGCAGATGGCGCACGCGGGGCGCCTCGCCGCATACGCTGGCCGCCCATCGCCGCGACCTGGCGCAGTTCTTCAATTACTACGCGGGTTCCTATGCCGGCCGGATTCCCGCGCATATCGAGGGAGAGTGGCCGGAAGTGGAAGTGGAGGCGGTACAACGGCTGGACGTGCGCGGCTTCCTCCGCCCTGTCGGAGCTTCCTCTCGCCCCTCGCTCAATCGCAGCTGGGGCGCTGAAGGCGTTCTATCGGCATTACTGCAAGGCGACGGGGCGGAGGCGGCGCCGACCGACGGCATCCGCCTGCGGGCGTGCCGCGCCGCGTGCCCCGCGTTCTGGCCGAGGATGATGTCAAGAGTCTGCTCGATCAGCGCCCCGCCGCCACCCGCTCTTTCTCGCGACTGGGCGATCATGGAACCTTATACCCACCGGCATGCGCGTGGGCACGCTGGTGGGCATCGATCCTCGACCATCTTTCCGCCGCGCTCGACTGGGTGCGGGTGACGGGAAAGGTGGAAAGGAACAGGTATTGCCCATCGGCGCGGCGCGGCGCGCTGTCGGAGTATCCTCGGCGTGGGAGATCGCGGCCATGCCGGCGCGCGGACTGCGGCCCAGCTCGCCCGAACCCGCCGCGCCTTCGTCCTCGGCGGGCGGCGCGCGTCTCCGTTCGCTGGGTGCAGGACGCGTGCGCCTGCATACGATGGGACGGGGCATGCGGCGTACGACCCCGCATACCTTCCGGCATACCTTCGCCACGCATCTCCTGTCGGCGGGAGCGGATTTGCGCTCGATCCAGGAACTTCTGGGCCACTCCAGTCTGTCCACCACGCAGAAATACACGCAGGTCGACGCGGAGCGGCTGCGCCGCGCCTGTCTAGAGGCGCATCGCGCGCCCAGGATGTGTCCGGGTACAAACTTCAGTTTGCCTTGGCGCGAATCTCCACACGGACGCGCGGAAAGGACAACCATGACACGCCGGCGTACGCAACGCCCCTCACTGCCCTCTCCCCAGGGGAGAGGGTTGAAGGCGCGCTCTCCCCAGGGAGAGGGTCCAGAGTACGACCATCGTCTGCGTGCGTCGCGACGGGGTGACGGCCATCGGCGGCGACGGGCAGGTGACCTTCGGAGAGACGGTGGTCAAGCATACGGCGACCAAGATTCGCCGACTGTACCACGACCGGGTGCTGGTGGATTCGCGGGCGCGGCGGCGGACGCTTTTGCGCCTTGGAAACTTGAGGCCTGGACGAATACAAGGGCAACCTGGCGCGCAGCGCGGTGGAACTGGCGAAGGATTGGCGCACCGACCGGATGCTGCGGCGGCTGGAGGCGATGATGGTGGTGGCCGACGAGGCGGGCGCCTATATCATCTCCGGCAGCGGGGACGTGATCGAGCCGGAGAAGGGGGTCTTGGCCATCGGCTCGGGCGGTCCCTACGCGCAGGCGGCCGCCCAGGCGCTGCTCGCTCACACGCAGTTGGACGCCGAGGCCATCGTGCGCGTGGCGCTGGACATCGCCGCCGACATCTGCATCTACACCAATCGTTCGCTGCAGGTCGAGGTGCTTGCGCCGGAGAAAAACCCGGCTCGCAAGTCGTAATCGAGAATCGATTACGAGTTACGATTAGGATGACGATGAAAAAAGACAGAGAAGAAGTTGAAATGAGCGAGAATCCTTTGTTGGATGAATTGACTCGCGCAGGATCGTGGAGCATCTGGACCAGTATATCGTGGGCCAGGCGGACGCCAAGCGGGCGGCAGCGATTGCCCTGCGCAACCGGGCGCGACGACGCGCCCTGCCCCCGAGGAGCAGGAGGAAATCTATCCAAGAACATCCTGATGATCGGTTCCACCGGCGTGGGCAAGACGGAGATTGCGCGGCGGCTGGCGCGGCTGGTGGACGCCGTTCATCAAGGTGGAGGCGAAGTTCACGGAAGTGGGTTACGTGGGCCGCGACGTGGACAGCATGATCCGCGACCTGATGGAACAGGCGGTCAACCAGGTCAAGCATCGCAAGATGGAGGAGGCGCGAGCGCGCGGTCGCCCTGGCGGAGGAGCGGCTCCTGGACCTGCTCGTGCCCCCCTACGAATACACGCTCGCCGAAGGCGACGAGCGACACCCTCTCCCGGCGGGAGAGGGCCGGGCGAGGGGCGCGGCCGCGCGCGAGAAATTCCGCAAATTGCTGGCCGAGGGCAAGCTGGAGGAGCACGAGGTCGAGTTGGAGACGACCGCGCCCGGCAACGCCGTCTCCATTATGGGCATGCCCATCGGCGGCGCGGGCATGGAGGAGCTGACGCTGGCCTGAAAGAGATGATGGAAGATGATGCCCGGCAAGAAGAAAGGAACCGCATGAAAGTCAAGCGACGCCCGCCCGCTTCTGGAAGCCGAGGAGGCCGGCAACCTGGTGGATGAGGACGCGGTCGGCGGAGCGCGCGAGCGCGTCGAGCAGATGGGCATCGTCTTTTTGGACGAAATCGACAAGATCATCGGCCGCGACGGCGGCGCCGGGCCGGACGTCTCGCGCGAGGGCGTGCAGCGCGACATCCTGCCCCTGGTCGAGGGTTCCACGGTACTCACCAAGTACGGCATGGTCAGGAGCGATCACGTGCTCTTCATCGCCGCCGGCGCGTTTCACGGCTCCAGCCCCCAGGACCTCATCCCCGAGCCTGCAGGGCCGCTTCCCCATTCGCACCGAACTGTCCAGCCTGGACGAGAACGACTTCCGGCGGATTCTGCGCGAGCCGCAGAACTCGCTCCTCTCGCAGGCGGCGGCGCTGCTCTTGACCGAAGGCGTGCGGCTCGAATTCACCGACGAGGCCATCGACGCCATCGCCCACGTCGCCTGGCGCATGAACGAGGAGATGGAGGACATCGGCGCCCGCCGCCTGCAGACCGTGGTCGAGAAGCTGCTGGAGGACGTCTCCTTCGACGCGCCCGACCTGGCGGGACAACGAATCGTGGTCGACGCGGACATGGTGAAGGAGAAACTCTCCGACGTGGTCGAGGCCGCCGACACGCGGAAGTTTATATTGTAGCGCTCAACGGTCCCACTTCCTGGTGACGCGTGTCGACCCTTTGAGACAGCCTGGGGAAATTAGTGAGCACTGACTGCTCATGGTCGATGTCGCTGCCGTGCACCTACTTGAGGACACATGGGGTGGTACCCGCCGCTTCGTTGGGCGCGCTGTCCGACTACTCACCCGCTTGCGCAGCCCTCCGAAGCGCAAGAAACGCCTCCTTCAATGCCTGATTCACCGCACTCTCCGCCTGAGAAAGGACCAAGTCCTGGTACTCATCCAGAAAGCTAGTGCGAAGGCGATGGAAAAGATGAAGGAAATGGCGCAAGAACTCGATGCAATCGAGCACTGCGACTTCGACGCCGCCCAGTTCTCTGTATCGTTGGTTTGCGTATTCCCGGATGGACGGGTCAATCGGCGCAGTGGTTACAAAGATGTAGTTCTGCACTTCCGCGCAATTCGCGATTTTCTGGATAGCGATGTCAACATCGCCGGTGGTCACCGGTTTATCCTTCATCTCGTAAGTCGTGACCACCTTGTTGTCGCCCAATAGCGTGATTTCCACATCGCCGATCGCGCCAGTTTGCTTGTCGGCAGCCGTGTGGGCATGAAGCCGCAACACCTTTTCGCCGAGTCTTTCGGAAGCCGCACGATACGCTGCGGCGACAACCAGGACCGGGAGCCGTGACGAGTGCTTGAGAGCAAGATGCTGCTCGATCAGCTGAACGGTATCTTCCGACGACAGTGGCAGATCATTGGCCTGCTCTCGGAGCCCTTTCTTGAGACTCTCCAAGCGCGCTTGGCGGTCATCGCGCTCGATGATAAGAACGCGTAGCAATTCGTTGAGAACCGCAGTCGCCGAGACCTTTCCAGACTGAATGGCGTCGAGAATTTCCAAAATCGCCGGGTATAAGCCGGCAGGCCGACCCCGAAGGCGTTGATTCAGATCGAGGACGATGTTTTGTGCGAAAGCGGGCGTCAGGAATGCTGTGGTGGAAGTGCACGGCAGCTTCCACCTCGTAATGAAGTCAAAGACGTATTGCTCGTCGTAGTAGCGCCCCGTAGGCATCGGCCTTTCTCGTTCGGGTATGCTTGGATGAATGGCTTGCGGATGTCAACGGCGGGTTTATGGACCTTTGAAACGTTGCGGCCAACAGGAACCGCGCACCGGCCCCGGCTGCCAGGGCACAGCGCCGCATACGCAATCTTGTCGGCCAGTTCTGCATCCGAAACGAAGCTCTTCTCTAGGTGAGCCGCTGCGGTCCGGTAAGCTATTTCAAGAATCTCCGAATAGGAATGCTTCACCATTTGACTTCATCGCCACCACTTGCGGGTCATAGTTCGTCCACAGGACTTCCACACGGTGCCCTTCTAGCGTGGTTCGTGCGTGCGCTGCTCACGGTCTTGTGCCATTTCGGACGCGGGTACTGTTCGTCCATCAAGTCGCACTGATAGTTGGATACCGCGACCATTCCGCAAACTTTGTTGAGCAGCTCGGCCAGCTCCGCGTGCTGCCGATTTGTCATCTCGTAGCCGTATGCGTTGGCGTCGCCCGTGTGTCGTGGACATACGGCGGGTCACAATAGAAAAGCGTATCGGGCGAGTCATACAAGCGGATCACGTCGATAGCGGGACGGTTTTCGATCTGAACGCGCAAGAGCCGTTCTGCGATCTTTGGCAACTGGTCGATGGCCCCGAGCCATCGACTAATCACGCCACTCATGCCAGCTCGCGATGTGTTCTTACAATTGGCCCATCGGCCAAGTGAAGCGGTTTGCGCCAATCCCGTCCTTACTTGTCGGGCGCGGACGTAAAAGCGTCGGGCGCGTTCTAAAGGAGGGACTTTGGGATCGAGCTTGCAGGCCAGGGCGAATTCCTCGCGCGAGAACGGCGTTAGACCGATGGCCTCGATCAATTTGTCCCTTTGATCCCGCAAGACCCGAAAGAAGTTGACGACTTCGCCGTCAAGATCATTGTAGGTCTCAATCGGGGAGGGAGCGCGGTTCAGCAAGACGGCTCCCGACCCCGCAAACGGTTCGCAGTAGTGATGGCACTTCGGGAGCAATGGTAGAAGCCAGGCGAGATGGGAGAATTTTCCTCCGTACCATCCGAAGGGGATGCAGTTTTCGCTTCATGGCTTCGTTGATTCTAGGCGGCCGGTGTTTCGGAGTACCCAGCGGCCCGACGGACTTTTTGCCCCGGTCATCCATAAGGAAATTCCACTCCGCGATTCCAGAGTCTTTGCTCCCGCCGGCGCATAACGCCGATCGTACTGCTTGACACCCTGGCGTTTCATCGGCATTCTTGATCTTCGCCTTTTCCTTCATCTGACAGAGGGTGTTGCAGTCCTGGAGGTCATCACCGAAGATGAACATGTTCGTCCAGCCGTTGCAGTTCTGGCCGTTTCGGAGAGCCTTGACCTTCTGCAAGGGGGCCGTCCCTGGTGTCGGCAAGGGTGCCTTGCGGCGGCTCCTCGCCCCCGTAAATAACTTCATTTCCTGTGGGTAACAAACAAGATGGCCACGCAATCCTCCGGCGTGGGCTTGCCTCCTTGAGATGCTCATCATCCTCTCAACTCCTGGTGAAAGTTACCACATCGCATTTGCCTCGCCTTTCACGTATCAACCTTCAGAAATGTGAAGGATGGTGCCCAAGGCAGATGTCTCAAGAAACTGTATCTCCTCCCGTTGTCGATCCCCCTGCCTCCATTCTCCAGCCTGCAGCCTACTTAATACTCGTCCACGAAGGCTTCGACCGCGGAGAGCTTGGGGTTCATCCAGGGCTTGCGGCCCCCATCACGACGGCGGTCAGCGGATCTTCGGCCAGATGCACCGGCAGGCCGGTTTCGCGGCTGATGAGATAGTCCAGGCCGCGCAAGAGCGAACCGCCCCCCGCCATCATGATGCCGCGCTCCATGATGTCGGCGGCCAGTTCGGGCGGGGTGTTTTCCAGCGTGGACTTGACCACGTCCACAATTGTCGAAATCGGCTCCTGCAGCGCCTCGCGGATTTCCTCGGAGGTGATGGTGATGGTCTTGGGCAGGCCGGTCACCAGGTCGCGGCCCTTGATCTCCATGGTGGATTCCTCATCGGTGGGAGCGGCGGAGCCGATCTTGATCTTGATGCGCTCGGCGGTGGCTTCGCCGATGGCCAGGTTGTAGGCGCGCTTGATGTGCATGGCGATGGCCTCGTCCAGCTCGTCGCCGGCGACGCGCGAGGACATCTTGACCACCATGCCGGAGAGCGAGATGACGGCGACCTCGGTGGTGCCGCCGCCGATGTCCACGATCATGGAGCCGCTGGCCTCGCTGACCGGCAGGCCCGCGCCGATGCCGGCGGCCATGGGTTCCTCGATCAGGTGGACTTCGCCGGCGCCGGCCTGCTCGGCGGACTCGCGCACCGCGCGCCGCTCCACGCTGGTAATCCCGCTGGGCACCCCGATGACCACCATGGGACGCGCCAGCCACGGCGCGCGCCGATGCACCTTGGTGATGAAATAGTGCAGCATCGCCTCCGTCACTTCGAAATCGGCGATCACCCCGTCCTTCATGGGCCGGATGGCCACGCTGTTGCCGGGCGTGCGCCCCAGCATCGCCTTGGCCTCGCTTCCCACCGCCAGGACCTTGCTGGTCCCCTTCACAATCGCCACCACCGAGGGTTCGCACAGCACGATCCCCTGGCCTTTGACGTAGACCAGCGTGTTGGCCGTGCCCAGGTCGATGCCCATGTCTCGGGAAAAAATCCGCCGCAAGCGTCCAAACATTACTTTCCTTTGTCCTCCTCGGGTCGCTGCAACATGCGCTCCGCCAGTTTCCGTCGCAGGAGGCGCGCCTCCTCGCGGGTCAGGACGTCCCGGTCCTGTTCAAGAAGCCTCTGCAGCGGGTCAAGGCTCTCCTGGTTGGAGGGCGGCTGCAAGAGGCGCCGCTTCACCCACGCCAACGCGGCCCAGGTTCCAAGTCCGGCTACCAGGAGGACCGTCGTCACCGCGATAAACAGCGTGGCCCACTCCGTCAGGGTCAGACCGTCGCCTTTCATGCGTCCTCTCCCCGCCCCTCGGGAACCGTCCCGCTCTCGGCGGGGAACATCTGCCGGCGCAGAAGATAGAGACGGTCTAACTGCTCCTGTTTGGCGACCGGGGGCAGCTGGGACGACAAGAGCCGGATGATCTCCTCGCTGGCGGCGCGGTCGAACACGCGCAGGGATCGAAAAATCTCGGTCGGACGGCCCAAAATGTCAAGGTTGTGATTGACCAGGTCGACGAGCGCGTCCTCGCCGGCGGCGTCCACACCCCGCGCCGCCAACCGGGAAAAGAACACCTTCTCTTCCCGCCGCGCATGCCACCACAGGAAGAACCGGTGCAAGGCGATCCCCCCGACCACCAGCACCCCGATCGTCACCACCGCCCACAGCACCGCGTTCTGCGCCGGCGTCTTGTAGAACATGCTGAGGTCGATGGGGCCGGTTGGTTCCATGCTGGTTCAGGGGATTCTGACTTTCTGCCCCTCCTGCAGGCGGCGGGCGCTGCGGGGCGTCAGGCCATTGGCGCGCAGGAGCGCGGTCGCGCTGACGCCGTACTTGCCGGCGATCTCGGAAATGGTCTCCCCCTTCTTGACCTTGTGATACGCCGGCCGAGCGGGCGCGGGCGGGGACGGCTTCTGGCGAGCCGAAGAGGACGCAGCGGCGCTGACCTTGACCGCCGCCGGCGGCGGCGCCTGCGCCAGCTGCGCGTGCCCCTCGAAAAGATACTTGAGGACGGCCGCGCCCACCGCCGTGGCCAACCGCTGTCGGAAGCGCTCGTTGCGCACCAACCGCGCGTCGCCCGCGTTGGACAGGTAGGCCACTTCCAAAAGCACCGAGGGCATGCCCAGGTTGCCGGTTACGAACTTGTTGGTGGTGCGCTTGCCCCGCGCCGAAATCTCCGTCAACTTGCGCAATTCCCCCGCCAACACGTCCGCCCACTGGCCGGAGGGATCGTAGGCCTCGTTGTAGTCCTGCAGTTGCTTGAGCATGATGTGCTTCAGCTCGGCGTCGTCGCCCTGCATCTCGCCGGTGACCGCGTGGTCGGTGATGGCGGCGGGATCGCGCTGCAGCATACCCGCCAGCCGGCTGTCGGCGTAGCTCTGGGGGACGTGAATCTCCCAGCCGGACACGGACGGCTTGGAGAACTGGTTGAGATGCACGGAGAGAAAGAGGTCGCCGGAGAGTTCGGCCGCCTTCTTGATGCGCAGAAGCAGGCGGTCGTCGGAGAGGCTGCCCAGGTTGTAGTCGCCGGTGCGGGTGAGAAAGACGCGCACGCGCCCGGCTCCCATCTCCTCGATGCGTTTCTGCAGCACGCGGCAGAGCTCCAGCACTTCGGTTTTCTCGATCATGCCGTGGCCGCGGGTACCCGGATCGCGGCCGCCGTGGCCGGGGTCCAGGACCACGATCTTGACGCCCGACTCCTTCAGCCGCCGCAATTCCTCGGCCGTGACCTGAGGCGGGGGACGCAGGGCGCTGGGGCGGGCGATTTCCACGAAGAAGGCGTCGCGTTCCGACAGGTAAGTAGCCTGCGGCGTCACGCCGGGCCGGCACAGGATGCGCATCACCGCGCCCCCGGAGGCGCGCGAGAAGCGCACTTCGCGCACCAGCGTGTCGTTGGGAATGCTCAGGTTGTCCAGCTGGTCGTGAACTTCCAAGCCGGGAAAGACGACGACCACGGCGCCGTCGGAGATGCTGGGGCGAGGCGCGGCCGGCCAGTTGCTGCGATTGACGGTCACCCAGATGCGGGTGACCTCGGGGGCCATTTCATAGCCTGCGCGATAGAGGGCGGCGGGAGGCGTGCGCGCGCCGTGTACCGGCGCGATCCACGCCGCCAGCACGACCGACAGTACCGTCAGCGCGCCCAGACGCTCCCTTTGCCCTTGCCCGCGCCCGGCGCGCCTCATACCTTCCTCCCTTGCCTGGCCATCCCTTGAAGTGGGTCAGGTCTTCCAACCTGACGGGCACGGGCAGGAAGGCCCGCGCCAATCCTCGGGTGGTACCTCCCAGGAGTTTTTCTCTCAGCTGCTCTCCAAGTATGCCCGCACTTCTTCGGCGGTTTCCAACTCCTCCTGGTTCCATTCATCCTCCCATTCCTGGATGATGGCCAGGTAGCGTTGGAAATTCTTCTTGGCCTCGCGTGTTTCGCCCAGTTCGCGGTAGGTGAGCGCCAGGTTGTAGTAGAGTTCCGGCAGGTCGGCGCCGGCGCTCATGGCCTTGCGATAGTGGGCCAGCGCCTCGCGATGATTGCCCGCCGCGCTCTCCAGCGCCCCCTGGTTGTAATGATCCAGGGCATCGCGCGGCGGAAACTGCAGCCGCGCCCGCTCCCGTACCAGCACGTCGTCCGGCAGTCCGTAAAACAGGCACAACCCATAGCGTCGATAAGCCTCGTTCGGCTTCTCGGCCAGAAGTTGCTGAAACTTCTGCAGCTCCGTCGCGTACAGATCGTGTTCTTCCATAAACCCAGCCACCGAATGACCCAAGACATGCGACTCCATGTACTGCTTACTCCCCTCGATCCACGAGAGTTATCTCGCGATATTGACGATTTGTGTGAAAGTTACCCACCTAAGTTACGCCACTCCAATCACTTCTGCAAGAGAAAGTTGAGGATTCCCGGGAACCGGGCTCCACGCGAGACAGGTGGGGTCCAACACCTAAATCGGCTGTAGCCTAGCATAAAGCGTGCTGGTTTTCAACGCCCCTTGCCCGCCGGGATGGCCCTCGCTATGCTGCCACCATGAAATTGTCCGTGATTATTCCCACCTTCAACCGCCGGCGGACGCTGCAATACAATCTCAGGCTCCTCGCCCGGCAAACGCTTCCCTTGGACCGTCTCGAGGTGCTAGTCGGTGACGACGGGTCCACGGACGGCGCCCTTGAAATGCTCCGCTCCATGCCGGTTCCCTACCGGCTGGTCGTCCTGGAGACCGGCTCACCGGCCGTGGTCAACGGCGTGACCTGGGCCATGAACCTGGGGTTGGAACACGCCACGGGCGAGTACGTCTTCTTTTTGGACGACGACATGCTGCTCAAACCGGATGCGTTGGAATGGCTCGTGGCGACGCTGGAGGCCTGGCGGCGGCGCGGCGAGGACGTCTTGGTGCGCGGCTGGTGGAAGGACAACCGCTTCCTGCGCCGCCTGCGGTTGGAATCCTACGACTATCGACTCGACGTGGGACGCAACGAGAAACTCCGGCAACTGCTTGAGAACCGGTACGACCTGCCCGTCGCCATGGTCCATTCGGCGCAGATGGGGCTTCTGCGCCGCCATGCCCTGACAGTCGGCGGGCTGCCGCGCGACAACGTGGCCTACGGATTCGACAAGGCCAAGCAGTTCCAACACAGGCTCAAAGAGGAATTGGGCCTGCGGTTTGTGTTCGAGCCGCGCATCTTCGGGCTGCACGGCCCCATGCCAGGGGACATCACACGCTTCGCCTACTCGGATCGGACGCGGCGCCCGCCGCGCTGGCGGCGGACGCTGGCCCGCCTGCTGGGACGATCGGGCGCCTGACGACGTTTCTCCGGCACCTATTATATTAATAATATCAAATCGATCATAGCTGCGACGATCCAGCCAAGTCCCTGATTTTTTCTTGACATGCCAATTAGTCTGTATCACAAACTAGTCTGTAATTGAATTCGGAGGTTCCAATCAATGCAAAGGCATGAGAAGCGCCAGCCCGACCCGGTAGCCGACATCCCCAAGTGGACGCGGCGGTATGCGCAGTCCCGGGCGTTGCCCGCCGTTTGGTTTATGATTGGTTTTATTGTTATTTTCATTTCACTGTATGCGTTGTCGCATTTCGCCGGGGTGCAGTTTCGCACCGGCCGCTATCTATCGGGGACGATTCTGGCGGCGGGAGCGGCGATTCTGGCCTTGGCGATCGTGATCGGCGCGGTGGCCCTGTCGGTTCCGCGCTGGGGCGGGCGGTGGTTGGACCGGGTGTTGCGGGAGAAGTTGTACGGCGCGGAGGGGCACGTCGCATTCGCCCCGCCGGCCGGGTCGCGCAAGCTGCTCGGGCTCGCCGCCGCAGTCATTTTCGGTTTCTGCAACCTGGTCGCGGTCGTGCTGGGCATCGCCGGCCACATCCCCAACGATTACATGCAGCCCGTCTCGGCCTTGTACGTCGTGCCGTTTCTGGTGTTTCTCTACTTTCTGCTGCACGCCCAGGTGCATCCCCTGGTACTGCTCTGGCCGTTATTATATGGATTGCACGCGCTACTGATCGTGGCCGGCGCGCCGATTCTCTTGCCCGACTCACTGGACGAACTCAACCTGCTCATCCCCACGGCAGGGTACGGGCTTGTAGCCGGACTGGTTGCGCATCTATACAACCGTCATGCCCTGCGGCGGCTGAAGGAGGCCGCCAGGAGCGACCATGCCTGAACTGGACCGCGTGATTCATGAACCGGCGCGGCTGCGCATCTTGATGGTCTTGTCCGGCGTCGACGAGGCGGACTTCAACTTTCTTCTGTCCACGCTTGGCTTGTCGCGCGGCAATCTCTCCGCGCACATGGACAAGCTGGAGCAGGCGGGGTACGTCGCGATAGAAAAGGGGTTCAACGGAAAGATACCGCACACCGTCTACAGGTGTACCATGGCGGGTCGGGAGGCGCTGGCGGAATACTGGCGGCAGTTGGACGCCATCCGCGGCCTTTCGGCGCAACCGTGATGATGTGGACTGCGCCGGCTTGCCGGCGCGAACGGGAAGGCGGCCATCCATGTTGCGCCGCTGCACGCCGCAACGCGGCAGCAAGCTGCCGCACTCCAACAGGGGGTCGGGGCATGTTACGCATCGTTCTCTCGCTGCTTCTGGTAGGTCTCTCGCTGTTTGCCGGAGCGCAATCCCCGCCTTCGCTCTCGACCCGCGTGGAGGGGCGCCTGGTAGCGACGATTACCGGCCAGCCGGTAGTCGAAGCCAGGTTGGTCGCGAGGCCCCTCGGCAGGCCCGCCGGACCGGCGCGCGCGGCGACTTCCGACGAGGAGGGTGTGTTCCGTTTTGAAGAGCTCGCGCCCGGCGGGGAGTACGCGCTCTCCATCGAGGCGACCGGCTTTGCGCCCTATTCGGGCAAGTTCACCGCCGGTCCAGAGCCGCTGCGCCTGATCCTGCAGCGTGAAGGCATGCTGGCGGGAAGAGTCGTCGCCGCCGGCCATGCCGTACCCATCGCCGCGGCAACCGTGGAGTACCTGGGCAGGCGCGCCGTGACGGATGCCTCGGGAGAGTACCGCCTCGGCGGCCTGGGGAACTCCTGGGGCGCGCCCGTCGCTTGGACGGACAGCCGGGTCCCGGAAAAGAAGCCGGCTGAAAAAGTGCAGGTGCGCGTCGCGCGCCGGACGGAGGCGCCGCCCCTGCGGCTCGTGCCCGCACGCAGCGTTGAAATCACGATCAGAGACGCCCGCAGCCGGCGGATGCTGGACGCCGACCTCGAGTTGGCCGAACCCCTGCCCTGGTCGCCTCGCGTCCATCACGCCAGCGGCGGACGCCTGACCTTGGAACTGCTGCCGCCGTGGGACGCGGCCCTCGTGATCGCAGCGACCGGATACCGGAGCAAGGCCGTCACGCTCACGCCGTCCGCCGCGCTCGACGCGGCCACGACCGTGCAACTCTTGCCGCTGCCGGTCGTGCGCGGGCGGGTCGTGGACGCGAAAGGCGCGGGCGTCGCGGACGCGACCGTCACGTGCTCGGATGATGCGCGGCGCATTCTCGGCGGCAGCAAGCAGCCGCATTCCACAGGATGCTCGACGGTCACGAGCGCGACGGGCTTTTTTGAACTGGAGGTGGACCGGGAGCGCGGATTGCGACTGACGGCCGCCAAGCCGGGTTACGCCACGGGCGAAGCGCGCGATGTCTCAATCGCCTCGGGAGAAGTTGTTATCACGCTGCGACGTGGCGGGGCCATCGAGGGGCGCGTGGTCCACGCCGACGGCGCGCCCGCGCCCGGCGCGACCGTGGTCCTCACGCCCGACCGCCGCGACTTCGCCAGCGCCGGCTCGCCCCGAGAGCTCGGCAGCCCTGCACCCGCGACCGCGCATGAAGATGGCCGCTACCAATTCCAGAACCTCGTCCCCGGCCGTTACGGCCTTCAAGCGACGGCCACGGGAGAAATCTCCAAGCTCATGGAGGGCCTGATCGTGGAGGATGGCTCCAGGCGTCTCGCGCCCGACCTCGTGCTTACGCCGGGCTATTCCTTCTCAGGCATCATCGTCGAGGAAGGAACCGATAGGCCCATCGAGGGACTCCTGGTGGGCTTGGATGGGCAAGGCATTCCCGCCGCGGACAGCCGCAGCGACGAGTCCGGCGCGTTCAAAGTATCCAACCTGGCGCCCGGCCTCTATCGCATTCGGCTCGAGTATGAACCGGATCATCCGAGTCCCGTTTACCTCCTGCCCGGCGCCATGAACCGGCCCGTGGTCGAGATCGTGGACCAGGACGTTACGGACTATCGCATCGCATTGCGGACGGGGGCGTGCGCCTCGGGGCGCGTGGTGGATGCCGAGACCGGCGCTCCCGTCGCCGGAGCCTTGATTCGTCCCCTGGGCCGGGGCATGGGCGACGTGATGCGCATGATCGAGGCCCGGCCCACCACCAGCGACGCCGACGGCGCCTTCCTGATCAAGAACCTCTCGCCCGGATCGGCGTTGAAGCTGTCGGCCTGGCATCGCGATTACGCGCTGGGCGAGAGCGAGGTTTTCGATCTCCTGCCCGGCCAAAGCCGGACCGACGTGGAGATTCGCCTGTCCCGCGGCCGCTCCATCTCCGGCGTGGTTCTCGATGGTGAAGGCAGGCCCGCGCCCAAGGTCTGGGTGTCGGGACGCACCGGCGGCGACTTCATGGCCTCCGCCCTGCGCATGGAGCAGATGGAGGCGTCGCTCTCCGCCGAGACCGACGAGGCAGGCCGCTTCACGCTGGCCAAGCTGCCGCCGGGGACCTACGACCTCCTGGCGGCCCGCGAGCGCAATCCGCTCCGCCTCATGTTCGGCGGCGGCGCGACGACCGTCGAACTTTCCGCCGACGCCGACACCACCGACGTGGTGTTGAAACTCCCCATCGAGGTCCCCGCCGAAGGGTATCTGAAAGGCCGCGTGGTGGACGGCGAGGGACGTTCCGTGCCCAACACGCGCATTCTGGCTACCGGCATGGTGCAGCCCTTCAACGTGGACCTGACCGATCTGGACAAGCGGCAGGGCGACGCTACCAGCGGGCCGGACGGTCGCTACGAGATCAGAAACATCAAGCCGGGCAAGTACACGGTGATGGTGTTTGAGGGCCAGCGGCAGCGGCGCAGTTTCCCGAACGTGGATGTGCCGCAGGAGGATTACACCATCACACTGGAGGCCCGGGGCTGCATCGCGGGAAAAGTCGTGGGTTCTCGCGGCGAGCCGGTCGCCTCATTCCGCCTCGCGCCCCTCGCCAATGAACCCAACCCCTGGCAGTACAATCCCTTCGAGTCGCGCGAGGGGCAGCTCTTTTCCAGCCGCGAGGGCGTATTCGAGGTCACGGACCTGGAGGCCGGTTCGTATCGACTCAAGGTCGAAGCGGACGGCTTCGCGCCGCGCACCAGCGAACCCATCGAAGTGAAGTCCGGGCAGGTGACGCGCGACGTGACCGTTCATCTCACGGGCGGCGGCGCGGTGCGACTCCACGTGACGCGGGCGGGCGGGGAGCGGTCGAGGGCGCCCGCATTACCCGCGACGAGGGAGACATGCGGCAACTGGTGCAGGCGTTTCTGTCCGGCGGGGATCCCGCCGCGGGCGCGCGCGGGCCCACCACCAACGCGCAGGGCTACTCTACCGTATCGTACCTGCCTCCCGGGCAGGTCGCCTTTCGCGTGCTCCATCCCAGGTTCGCGCCGACCCGCGCCGAGACGACCGTCCAGGAGGGCCGGACGGTCGAGCTTCCCGTCGAGATGCTCTCGGGCGGCATCCTGGAGGGCCACGTGCGCGACCGCGCCGGAAACCCCATCGCCGGCGAGAGCATCACCATCCTGTCCAACACTTCGGGTTTCGGGATGCCGTCCGAGATGGGCATGGTCGAAACGGACGGGCAGGGTCATTACTTCCGCGGCCACCTGCCCGCGGGAACCTACGTGGTGATGCGCAACCTCTTCGGGATGCTGGGGGGCGGCTCGGGTATCGGTTCCAAGACCGCCGTGGTCGAAGAGGGGATGATTACCGAAGTCAATTTCGACGAAAAGGGGGCGCGCCTATGGGGCTTTGTCAAGCGCGCGCGCAGCACGCTGCGCAACTACGAAGAAATGGAACCCGTGCGCGGCGCGCGCCTCATGCTCACCGGCGTGGACAACCACGCCGTCATGGCGAGCGCGCAGACCGACGAAGCGGGCCGCTATGAGTTCGTGGGCCTGGATGCGGGCAAGTACCACGTCACGCTGCAAGGCACGGCGATGGGCTTCTCGGTCCTGCGTTTCTCCGAGGTCGCGCTGGGGCGCGAGGAGGAGAAAGAACTCAACTTTACCTGGCCCGAGGGCGTGATCCGCGGGCGCGTGGTCACTCGCTCGGGCGGACGGCCGATTGCCGGAGCCGAGGTGTACTTCAAACTGACCGGCGCCCCCGCGGCCGGAATGCCGGCGTTTCCCAGTATGGTACGCAGCGACGCGGAGGGCCGCTTCGAGAAAGGCGAGCTGGCCGGCGGAGTGGTTCTCGTTACCGCGCGCGCGGAAGGCCACGGCCAGGACGAGGTCGAAGTCAGGCTGGCGGAAGGTGAAGTTACAGAAGACGTGGTGCTCCACTTGGGAGGCGGCGGCGTTCTGGCGGGACGCATCGCGCGCGCGGACGGCGCCGCCGAGCCGTTTCCCGGCAAGATGCTCAAGCTCTTCCGGCCCGACGGATCGCCCGCCCTGCCGGGCCTCAACATCGTCCCGACCGAGGCGGACGGCAGATACCGCATCGACGGGCTGCCCGCCGGCGACGTGCTGGTGCTGGCGCTCGGCATGGGCCTGGCGCCCCAGATGCTCCCTGCGACCATCCGCGACGGCGAAACGACTACCCTGGACATCGCCATGCAGCCGGGCATCGTGCTGGAACTGTCCGTAGTGGATGACGAGGGTCATCCCGTCGAGCACGCGCATATCGCGGTGCGCAACGCGGCGGATTTCACCCTGCCGTTGGAAGAAAGCGGGCTGATCAACAAGACCGGCGCCCGCTACAGCGTGCCGCTGGGCCGCGAGGCGTACACGCTGACGCTGTTTTGCGAGGGCTATCAGCCCGTGATCCTGTCGCGCGATTTCCGCGATGCGCCCACGCGTGTTGTGGAAAGCGTCGTGCTCCCAGTCGCCCCCCCTTGAGAAGGGAAGGATGGCGCGCGGCAGCAAGCTGCCGCGGTCCACATGCGTCATGCCTCCAGCAGTTGCAGGTAGCGTCGGGTGGAGGCTTGGAGGCTGAAGTGTGAGAGCACGCGGGCGCGCGCGGCGCGCCCCAGTTCGGCCACGCGTTCGGGAGAAGCCAGGAGCGAAGCGAGCGCGGTGCGTAGCGCCGCCGGCTCGCCGTAAGGGACCACGACGCCGGCCTCGCCCACCGTCTCCGGACAGGCGGTGCGATCCGAGGTGACGACAGCCATGCCCGCCAGCATCGCCTCCAGGAGCGCCATGCCGAAGCTCTCGCCCGCCGACGGCAGGCAGAAGATGCCGCCCTCTTCGTAGAGCCGCCGCAGTTGGTCGCTGTGGTGCGGCAGCCACCCGTGGAAATGCACGGGCAGAGCGCAGCGGGCGGCCAGCGCCTCCAACTCGCTCCGCGCCGGACCGTCGCCGGCCACGTGCACTTCCCAATCACCGCGGACGTCCTCCAGCGCGGCCAGCACATGCGAAAAACCCTTGCGCGGCAACAGCCGCCCGCTCATGACGATCCACGGACGCTTTCGGCCCGGCGTGAACCTGCCCGGGTCGATGCCGTGCGGAATGATCTCCACGGGCAGGTCACCGAGCGTGCTTCTCACATGCTCGGCCAGGTATCGGGACGGCGCGACGATGGCTTTCGCTCGCCGCGCCACGGCCCGCGGCAGCCACGGCGAGATCAGCCGATGCATGGCCAGGAAGCGGTCCGGGTTGTAACCCGGCAGGTCCGAGCCGTGCACCGTGACGAGATAGGGGCAGCCCACGGTCGCGTCCAGCGCCGCCGCCAACAGTCCCGTGGGCACGAGGAAATGGCAGTGCGCCACGTCGTAGCGCTCGCGGCGGATCATGCGCGCAACCACGGGGAAGGCGGCGAGTACGAACGAGAGCATCTCGGGAGTCGAGCAGAGGTCCATGCGGCGGCGCAGGCAGGCGATGCGCCGGATGGAGAGGCCGTCCTCGATTGCGAAGGCGGGCTGGCCGCGGTAGCGCATGGTCGCCACGTGGACGGCGTGGCCCGCGGCGCGATACTCCACGGCCAGCGCGCGCGAGACCGGCGCCGCGCCCCCGCCCAGCGGCGGCCACTCGTAATTTAGGACCAGGATTTTCATCGCCGCACTCTATCCCCGGCCACGGCTTGAGAACAAGGCGAATCCGCACCTTCCTGCTGCATGTCCCCCGCGCATGTGGTATTCTGGAGACATGGAAAAGGCCGAAGTCGTCGCCGTCTTGGAACGCATCGGCGAGATGCTGGAAATATTGGGCGAGAACAAGTTCAAGTGTCTCGCTTATCAGAACGCCGCGCGCATGCTGGCGGCGGCGCCGCAGTCGCTGGGAGAACTGGTGGAAAGCGGCCAGTTGGGCAGGATGAAAGGCATCGGCGCCGCGCTGGAAGAGAAGATCACGACCCTTGCGCGCACCGGAAAACTGCCGTACTACGACGAGCTGGCCGCCCGGGTCCCCTCCGGGCTTCTGGAGATGCTGGCCATCCCAGGCTTCGGCCCCAAGAAGGCCAAGGCGGTGTGGGAGGAGCTGGGGGTTACAACCATTGGCGAACTGGAGTACGCCTGCCGCGAGAACCGGCTCGTGCACCTGCCCGGCTTCGGAGAGAAGACGCAGGACAAAGTGCTGGCGGGGATCGAGTTCCTGCGCCGGCACGCCGGGCGCGTGCTCTATCCGGTGGCCGAGAAGGTCGCCGGCGAGGTCTTTCCCCTGATCGAGAAACACAAGGCGTGCTTGCGCGCCGCCGTGGCCGGCAGCCTGCGCCGCCGCCGCGAGACGGTGGCCGACATCGACATCGTCGCCGCGACCGGCGATGCCAAGGCGCTGATGGCGCACGTGGCCGGCCTCTCCCTCGCCCGCGAGGTGCTGGGCCACGGCGACACCAAGACCTCGATTCGCACCGAGTCGGGGATGCAGATCGACGTGCGCGCGGTCTCGGACCGGGAGTATCCCTTCGCGCTGCACCACTTCACCGGCAGCAAGGAGCATAACGTGCTCATGCGCACCCGCGCCAAGGCGCAGGGGTTGAAGATGAGCGAGTACGGCCTGTTTCGCGGCGACAAGTTGATCCTGTGCGCGGACGAGCCGGAAATCTTCGAGGTGCTGGGCCTGGCGTACATTCCCCCGGAACTCAGGGAGGGTCTAGACGAAATCGAGTTGGCGGAGACGGGCGACCTGCCGGAATTGATCGAAGAGAAGGACATCCGCGGGGTATTCCACGTGCACAGCGAGTACAGCGACGGACGGGGTACGCTGGAGGAGCTGGCGCACGCGGGAGCGGCGGCCGGCTATGAGTATTTGGGCGTCGCCGACCACTCAAAAAGCGCCGCCTACGCGCGCGGACTCTCGCCCGAACGGGTGCGGCAGCAACAAGCGGAGCTGGCGCGCGTCAATGCGAAAAAACTCGGCTGCACGCTGCTTTCCGGGATCGAATCGGACATCCTGGCCGACGGATCGCTGGACTTGATCCTGATACGCTGGCGCTGTTTGATTTCGTCGGCCAGCGTGCACAGCCGGTTTAATCTGAGCGAGGCGGAGCAAACGAAACGCATCATCGCGGCGGTGCAAACCCGTTTTGCACCATGCTGGGGCATCCGACCGGACGGCTGTTACTCTCGCGCGAGGCTTATCCGGTCAACATGGACGCGGTGTTGCAGGCGTGCGGGAGGCAGGGTAGTCGTCGAGATCAACGCGCATCCGCAGCGGCTGGACCTGGACTGGAGCTGGGCGCGCGCGCGAGCCTGGGGTCTTGGCGGCGATCAATCCTGACGCGCATTCGCCCTCGGCCTGCACCGACACGCGCTATGGAGTGTACGCGGCGCGACGCGGCGGCTGGAGCAAGCAGGGAGTGCTCAACACGCGCACGCTGGCGGAGATACGAAAGTATCTCCATGAACGGCGAAAGCGGCCATGATCAGCACTCGCATTACGCGTCGTCTCATGGACGAGGACCGCGAGCACTGGCTGATTCACCTGATGAACTTCGTGGATGATTTCCGCTATTATAAAGATATGAGCGCGCTGGCGGAGCCGTATCCGCGCGGTGATGAGCGCATGGACGCCATCCTGGCCTCGACGGCGGAGTCGCTGTGCGACGAGCTGGGAGAAGAGCCGCCGGAATGGCTCCTGGAAGCGCCGCCGTGCCGCGATCCGTGGTTCGTGTCGGGAGTCGAGAATTTCAAGGCCATCGCGCTGGCGGAGAGTCCGCTGCGGTTTCGGGTGAGGACGATATTTGTGATGGATGATTTCTTGTCGCGGGTCTAGCGCCGCGTTCGTAATCCTGACCGTAATCGATTACGATTAGGATTAAGACTGCGAGTCGCGGCAGCAAGCTGCCGCAGTCCACGTTATGATGCTATGACGCCAGTACCCGGGCGCGAATCTCCTTCAGCGTCTTCATTACGGGATTCCTGCCGCGGCCGAAGTAGTCGTGCAGTTTCTCGTACTCCGCGTAGAGTTGTTTGTATATCTTGTGATTCTCCTTGTTGGGGACGTAGCTCCTGTCCTTCAGCCGCGCCATTTTCTTGGCCGCGTCGGCGATGGAGTCGTAGCCGCCGCCCGCCTTGCCGGCGACGACCGCTCCGAAGAGCGCGCTGCCCAGCGCGACCGTCTGCGAGCTGGCGGAGACCTTCAACTCGCGGCCCGTCACGTCCGCGTAAATCTGCATCAGCAAGGGATTCTTGTCCGCCAGTCCGCCGCAGGCGCAAATCTCCTTGATGGGCACGCCCTGCGACACGAAGGTCTCGATGATCTTGCGGGTTCCAAATGCGGTCGCCTCGATCAAGGCGCGGTAAATCTCCTCCGGGCGCGTGGTGAGCGACGCCCCCACGAGCAGCCCCGTCAGATCGGCGTTGACGAGAACCGAGCGACAGCCGTTCCACCAATCGAGCGCCAGGAGACCCGACTGGCCCGGCTTCTGGTCCTGCACCAGGCTGGTGAGATACTGGTGCATGCTCATGCCGCGCTTTCGGGCCTCGTCATAGTACGACTCGGGCACGCCGTTGCCGACGCACCAGGCGAAGATGTCGCCGACGCCCGCCTGGCCGGCTTCGTAGCCGTAATAGCCGGGCACGATGCCGTCCTTGACCACGCCGGAGATGCCCTCGACCAGTTTCTCGCGGCGCGACAGGAGCATGTGGCAGGTGGAGGTGCCCATGATCATGACCAGCGTGCCGGGAGCCGTGACGCCGCAGGCGGGTACCGCGGTGTGGGCGTCGATCATGCCCACCGCGACCGGCGAGGCTGTGGCCAGGCCCATGTGACGGGCCAACTCGCCGACCAGGCGTCCCCCGACCGAACCCAAGGGGTAGATGTCCTTGGAGAGCTTCTCCTCGACCACGTTCTCCAGTTGGGGGTGCAGCGCGCGGAAGTAGGCCTTGCTGGGATAGCCGTCGCGCGCGTGCCACATCGCCTTGTAGCCCGCGCAGCAGGAGTTGCGTCGCTCGGCGCCGGTCATCTGCATGACGATCCAGTCCGAGGCCTCGATGAAGCGGTCCATTTCGTGATAAATCTCGGGGTCTTCATCCAGGATTTGCAGCAGCTTGGAAAAGAGCCATTCGGAGGAAATCTTTCCTCCATAGCGGGGCAGCCATTTCTCGCGGCGCTTCTTGGCCAGGGCGTTGATGCGGTCCGCCTCCGGTTGCGCGGCGTGATGCTTCCACAGTTTGGGCCAGGCATGGGGACGCTTGGCCCACTTGGGCGACAGGCAGAGCGGCTGGCCCTTCTTGTCGATGGGCAGCACAGTGCACGAGGTGAAGTCGCTGCCGATGCCGACGACCTGCTCGGGCGCGGCGCCCGCCTGGCGCAGCACGCTGGGCACGATCTCCGCTACCACTTCCAGCCAGTCCGCGGGATGTTGCAGCGCCCAGTCGTGAGGCAGTCGCGTGCCGTCCGGCAGGCATTCATCCAGAACTCCGTGCCGGTAGGGACAGACCGCGGTCGCCGTCTCCTGGCCGGTTTCGATGTCCACCAGCACGGCGCGTCCCGATTCGGTACCAAAGTCCAGTCCCAGGCTGTATCGCTTCGGCATGATGTTCCTCCGGTCGACGTGGATGGCGTGAAGGCAGCTGCACGATAGCAAGAAGGGGCGCGTGACGCAAGATTTCTCCCTTCGGTCGAAATGACAGCTGCGCTCGTGGGTGGGCGATAACCCAACCGGCTGCTGCTGCGGGCGGCAGCGCCCGCCGGCACTCCGTATTCCTCTCTGCACAAGCGCCCGCAAGCAGGTAAGCTGGAAAAAACGAAGCCGGCGGCTGGGCGCAGAAGCGGGAGTTCGCATCCTATGTCAGTCATGGATGGACCTGAATAATTAACGTTGACATGCTTATATAATCAGTGAAAGACTGCCTGTCGGGAATGGTTCGGACACAATTTCCAACTTATATAACCAAAGAAAGGACGCTCTCATGGCCAACATCGGCAAGATGCTGAAGGAGGAAATCCAGCGGCTGGCGCGCAAGGTCGTCAAGGCGGCTCTGGCCGGGTTGCATCGGGACAGCGTGGCGCTCAAGCGCAGCGTGGCCGACTACCGCAAGCGCATCGCGGCGCTGGAGCGCAGCACCCGGCAGACGCTGAAGGTGGTCGAGCCGCAGTTGGAGGCGGCCCGCACGCCGGCGCCCGAGGAGGCGGACCGCGCGCGCATTACCGGCGCCATGGTCCGCCGCATCCGCGGCAAGCTGGGCCTCTCGCAGGCCGATTTCGCGCGCCTGGTCGGGGTGACCGCGCAGACGGTCTACCAGTGGGAGCAGAAGCCGGGGCGCCTGCAGTTCCGCGGCAACGCCAAGAGTGCGGTGCTGGCCGCGCGGCGCATGGGGGTGCGCGAGGCGCGGCGGCGCGTGGAGGAGTTGAAGGGAACGCCCGCGCCCGGGACCGGCAATGGGCGTCGCCGTCGCGCCGCGGGGCCCGCGCCGGCGGCCAAACGAGGACCCGGCCGGCCCCGCGCCGAGGCCGCTTCCGACGCGCCCATCACGGGCAAGACGGTCCGCCGCCTGCGCGGGCAACTGGGCCTCTCCCAGGCCGACCTGGCCCGCCTCCTGGACCTGCACACGCAGACGGTCTATCAATGGGAGCACAAGCCCGGCCCGCTGCAGTTCCGCGGCGACGCCCGCGCGCGGCTGGCCGCCGTGCAGCGCATGGGCGCCGGCGAAGTCAAGAAGCGCCTGGAGAGCCTCCAGGCCAAGTCCACCCGCAAGCGCGGACGCCGGGGCGGTCGGAAACGCCGCAAAGCGTAGCGCAAGAACGGGAGTGCGGCTCGACGAGCCCTACTGGATCGGTGCAACTCGGAGGGAAGCACCATCCTGAGCGCCTGATTGGGTGCACAGGGACAAACGTGAGACTGCGTCTGCTTTGCAGGTGGACCAGCACGCCTCGTCTCGGCCCTCCGGTAAATCCTGTGCGCAAGTACCGACTTGAACAGGTTGCGCAATCCCGCCCTATTTCGCCGAGTTGTTGATGGTGAGCGTCCCGTCGCTGGGATGAATGCCGTAATTGCCGGCGTTGTCCCGGACGACAAGGTAGATGCGCCCGGACCGCCCCGTTCCAACCTCCTCTTCCAATGGATGCCACACGGCCTGCACCGCGCCGCCGCTGATTTCGCCACAGGAGACAACCTCCTCCGAGGAGACTTCGCCGTCGTCACTCCAACAGAAGAAGGCGATGCCGTAAGCGTGCATTCCGCTGCCGCCCGTATCCCCGATGCTGTTGCCGGAAAGCGTGTATCCCTGCTCCGGAACCTCGCTGAACTCGACTTCCATGTCGGTACCAGGCCATAGCGACACGCCGCTGGGGGCGATGAAGTCCGTCAGGATCTTCCCGCCCCGATGGTACCCGGCGTCAAGCGGGAAATAGTCGGGAAACTGGAAATCGTATTCAAGCGCGTCAGGAGTCATCGTCGGTTCACCCGAGGCGTCGTAATTGAACTTCGGCATCGTGGTCCCGAGCGAGTAATACCCTGCGTGGCCGTGAATGCGGCCCGTGCTCTCGCGGAAGACGGCCGCGCCGTCGCCGACGCTCGCTATGAACGGATTGATGAGGGTGTCGTGATTGTTGGTCCATATCGCGTATCGCGCGTTGTTGTCGACTACTGAGTCCCATTCGCTTCCCGGCGGTTGAGGACCGGTCTCGTTAGCGTGCCAGGTGCTGCCGTCGCTGCTGACCCAGCGTCCGAATCCCTCCCCCTGGGCCGCCGCCAGGAATTCCGCCTTGCTCATGCGCATTTTCAGGTTCGAGCCGTTCCGCAAACCGATGGTGAGGAAGGTCGGCCCGTCGCCGAAAGTCACGGTCTCGTTGTCGTAGCGCTTGATAAGTACCAGCAGATCGCCTTCCGCCGTTTCGTTCGGATAAACGGTGCGCGTATTGAAATTACCATTGATCAACTTCGCATAGGCTTTCACGCTGCGCGTGGAGGCGTCGCCGGGGTTGTCGAGACTGGCAATCCAAACCTCCCACGTACCCGTCGGCCAATTCTCAACGGCCGAAATGGCCACCGACGCGGTCGTGCTGAGGTGGCTGAAACGGAAAGGAATGCGGGACTGGTACGTCGCCACCTCGATCGGGGCGTTCTGAGCCAACGCCACGTGGTCCGCGTAGTGCCAGGGCATGTAATAGGGGTTTCCACTCAACGGCGATTTCGCTACCAACCACGGGTTGGCAGGACCGGCAGGGTAGCCCGAAACCCACCCGCCCGACTGGGATACCACGTCGCGGTTGTCCGCCGTACCGTTATTGAAGTAGACGTTTGAGTCGCCCCCTGAAGCCAGGGGGTTCAGAATCAAGTACCCCGGGGAAAATTCGCCTTCTTCTACGCACTGAATACCTGCTTGTTTGCAGCCCTCCACTATGTTGAGAAAGGCGGTTACCTCGGCGTAATCCTTGATATCCACGCCCACGGTGTAATTCCTGATCGTGTTGCAAAACATGGAAACCACGCTGTCGTACAGGGCCAACGCCTTGCCGTGGCCGCCCAGGATAGCGTTGTTGACGATCGTCAGTTCGTCGTTCCCGACCGCGTAAACGCCGTTGTAGCAGTCTTCGAAGATATTGTTCTTCAGGGTGAATTCGTCCCATCCGTCGATGTAAATGGCCTGGTCCATGTGGCGGAAGTGGCAATACTCGACGAGGGTCGTACCGCCGCCAGCTTCGACGTAAATGCCCCCGCCCTCCCGCTCGCCCGGGGCGGAACCATCCGTCGAATCAAAGAAGTGGGTCCCCAGGTAGTAGGACGAATCGAAGACGATGGGATCGGGTTCGGCCGACGTCGCGTTCAGGCTGCCATCCCGCACGTAAATCTCCGGTTTGACGCACGCATCGGCAGGCCGGTAGAAAGCGACGATGACCCCGTCGTCGATGGTGACGTCGGCATCGAGATAAACGCGGTAGTTCTGCGAGGTGGCGCCGGTCCCGACCACGTAGTCGACAGGCGCATGGTGGTACCCGCCGTCAACATAACCATCCGAATCGAGCGAAACCGTCGTGCTCCAAGTCTGGTTAGAAGAGATTGCGCCTGTCGCCTTGGGGACGGGTGCGAGAGTGGTGTTGAGTGCGAGAAATTCCGCATATGGAAAGGGGAATTCTTGCACGTCGATGTTGTCAAGGGGTCCATATGTCGGAGACAAATAATGCGCGCCGTTGTCCGTGTTGTTTAGGTCGTATGGGTTGTTCGCGAGATACTGATCGAAAAGTGCCAAGTCGACCGGATTCATCTGCGGGCGTTTCTCGCCCCAATACGCGTCGCCGGCGCCGCTTCCGACGGCGTAGAAAGAGTTAAATTCGACTTCGTTGCCGCCTCCCTCTTCCTCCTCGACGGTGAAAAGAGGGAGGTTGTCGTAGATGTTGTGGACCCACGGGTAATCATAAAAGCCACAAACGGTGCAATTCGTCAGGAGATTATTCCGAGCAAAGAGTATGCCTCCCTGGATACCGTCGTTCCATCCGAGGAAGCCGAACACCGCTCCGTCAATGGTGTTGTTGATCATGTACATTAAGAGATAGTGTTCGGTCTTTGCATGGACTACGCCAACCGGGCAATCCACGATCAAGTTATTCAAATAGACGGATGAGGAGCCGTTTTCGGAAAATGGTGGCGTGTCGATTTTCTCGGCCCAAATCGCGACGGAACAGTCCCGAACCACGTTATTAGAGACCTGGACGTGAAAATTGTCTACGATCGCATTGGCAGCGTACCGGACTCGGCAGTCTCTGACCGGTGCGCTATGCGGAGATGAGAAGATGCCATGCGTGAAGCAAGTTATCTTGATGGCTGCGGCGTAATCTCCGCGGGCGGGACTCGTTTCTGGGGGCATTCCGCCTTCACCGGTATCGATGTCTTCCCCGTAGCCGTCGTCGGCATAGGACGTGAATACGATGGGTAATTGGCGTAGCCCCGTGACATAGAGGTTCAGGCCAAAAGTTTGGTCGGAAACCGGCAAGGCCTCGATACATTCGTCATCGTTGTTATTCGGTGCGCCGAGTTTAACGACCGTCCCTGGTTCGATGCATAACTCGTCACCCGAGGTGACCTGCAAAGGGGCGCTTACCCAGTACGTGTGACGGTTGCTCCAAACCTCCTTGGCGTTGACATCCTTCGGCGTTGATTGGAGCGTTGTACACGGGCGCAGAATGTAATCTAGCACAAGGGGAAGCTGCATTTTTTGCAGCCTATTCAGCGGTATACCCTCCAAAAGGAGGTATCCCCCTGCCTCGCGGACGACGTGCTTTTCAACAGAAAGAGTCTGCGAAACGGGTTCGGTAGAGTCATAAGCATTGGCGCGAGCCAGGAACGACACGGGCCAACCGTCGCGGTCGACAAAAGTGAACTGAGGTGCGCCCCCGACGATGACGGATTCGAGACCCGCGCACACGAACGGCAGCGGTCCACTGGAATCCTCAATCGAGATCCTGGTGGCGACAACGAACACAGCGTCGGGAGAAGAGCGTGGAGGCAGAGGAAGAAACGCCGTCACGTCCTTGATGACGACGTCCTGCTTGAATGCCGCGGGGCGGTTCCGATATTGCACGTCTGCCCCGGGGAAAGCATCTCGGAATGTTACACAGTCGCCGGTCGCTAGGGCCGGAACCTCCCTTACCCGGTGCACTGGAGAATATTGCTTTGTCGACCGGTAGAAATACCCGACGGATTCCAAACCAAGAAGGATTCTGATACCGCCCACTCGGTATTCGACGTTGAAACCACCGAAACGGCGTAGCCGGACCGGCGCGCGTTGGCGGAACGCCTCGACTAGGAAACCGTCGTCGGAAGCCGGGGTGAAGGTGGTATCAGTTTTTTCCCACGTTCCATTCGGTGTCCTATGGTTGATCCCAGTCCCTTTCTCGAAGATGTAGCTCGCCCTGCTGCAGTCAGCCACATTGGCAAGGCCTTCCGCTGGGGGATGGACGACCTGGTAAACGCGGGTGTTCGCACTTCTTTCCGTAACAAGCTCCCGCACGTGCGCTGGACGCGCGCTGGATTGTTGCGCGAACAAAAGGCAAGCCCAAACGATAATTCCCGACCAGACTGCTGGAAAACGAAGGAGAGTAGACATGATGCGACCCCTCGCGAATTAATGAGGTGTCGCACGAGGCACGGACATTTATCACTATACGCCGCATAGGGCAGATGTCAAGAGGAATTTTCTTTCTCGTCCCCCATTTTTCTGCGCACGCCGCGATTGAGAACAGTTCGCAACGTAAGCCAGAAGCAAAACTTCTCGCGTTGCCGCGAAAATGAGCCCAGCGACTACGGTCGCCGGTATCCCGGCGGCTCGCCGGGTCCGAAGCGATAGATTTCGCCGCTCGAAACGAGTCCGTTGGACACATCGAACGTGAAGCCGCGCAGTTCGGCGATGATGGCCTGTGTCAACGGATAGTTGCTCGGGCTGTACCCTCGCTCCTCATCCTTGTCCGGCCCCAAGCTGAACAAGAACCAGTAGTTGGGGTTGTGCACGACCGGACTCGATGACGAGGTGAACCGGATGAAATCATAGTAGACGTTCTGCGACGAAACCAGGAAGCTTCCTGGGGCGCCGCACTTGCCGTCACGGTCCGCGTCGCGCGGGCAGACATCCCACGGCTTGAAGAAGTCCAACGGCAGTCGCTTGATGTAAGGTACCGGAGTCGTTACGCAATTCAGTTCTTCGACTCGGGCGTAACCGATGGCCGGGGGGTAGTCGTAGTGGTCCACGCGGTAGGCCTCGATGGCGATGGCCAGGTTGCGCATGTCTTCTTCCACGCGGGCGATGCGCGCACGCAATTGCGCGTGCAGAAAATTGGGCACGGCGATCGCCGCCAGAATGGCAATAATGGCGACCACGATTAGAAGCTCGATGAGTGTGAAACCCCGGTGTTGCGACATGGTGGTGGGTCCCTCCTCCGTGATAATGGGCACGACTCAACAAATAAGTTAAACGCCCTTAGTGCTTGAGTCCAACAAAACCGGATGGTGCTCTTGCGAATCACAAAAAAATGTCACATATCATAAAAATGTACGATTCGTGCACGGAAGAATGGGACCAACAGGACCTAGAAGACCTATAAGACCCGGCCAAGGCGCCTCTGCGTCGTATAGGTCTTATGGGCCCTATAGGGCCTATCCGCCGCGGGTTATGCGCCTTGTTCCTTCCACCAGCGGGGAAGGGCGAAGGCCGCTTGGTGGATATCGGGATTGTAATAGCGGGCTTCCAGTTGGCGTTGCGGATGGCGGCAGCTGGCCCCATCCATGGTCGAAACCACGAAGGCCATGTCCCCGCCGATGTAGGCGGGCGTGGCGGCGCGATAAACCTGGGCGTTGCCGAAGGCCGCCCGATGCACTGCGACGCCCTGGGCGAGAATCTCGGGGGTCTGGTGGCCGGGGACGCCCAGGTGCCGGACCACGGCGCCATCGGGCTTCAAGCACGCGCGGATGTCGGCGCAGAATGCTTCCGTATAGAGCGCCTCGGACGGCCCGCGGGGATCGGTGATGTCGAGAATGATCACGTCGAAGGGCCGCGCCCGGGTCGCCGGATCGCGCATGTAGGCAGCCCCGTCGGCGATCAGGAGCTCCAGCCTCGGATCGCTGTAATCGCCGTGAAAGCCCAGGTACTCCTTACACACGCGAATCACGGCCTCGTCCAGTTCCACCATCACGATGCGGCTGATCCAGTCGTGCTTTTGCACCTCGCGCAACATGCCGCCGTCCCCGCCGCCCACGATCAGGACGGAGGCGTCGGTCTGGGCGGCCGCCGCGGGCCGCCCCAGGAGCGGCACGTGCGTCAGCATCTCGTGATAGATGAACTCGTCGTACTGCGTGGTCTGGATGATGTCGTCCAAAACCAAGAGCCGCCCCAGGAAGGCGTGCTCATAGACCAGCAGTTTCTGGTAGGGCGTCTCTTCTTCGTGGAGTTTGCGGGCGAAAATGGCCTGGGCGACTCCGACGTCGAAGTCCCATTCGGAATACCACTCCAGGCCCGCGGGGGCGGACGGAGCGGCGTCAGGCGACTTCATGCAGGCGCTCCGGCAGTTGCGCGGCGGCGGCATCGAAGCCGCGCGTCATGCGCTTGATGCGGACGGTTCCGGCCTGCAGGGCGTCGCGCAGGAGTTCGAGCGCCCGGCGCGGATCGCCCCGCCCGCAGAAAAAGGCGTCGGCCGCAAAGTAGCCGTATTCCGGCCAGGTATGGACGGCAATGTGAGATTCCGCCAGCGTGGCCGTGGCGGTCACACCGTGAGGACTGAACGGATGAACGTGCAAATGGATGAGTGTGGCGCCGCCGGCCGCGACCGCCGACGCGACGGCCTGCCGGATCAGCTCGGAGTCGTTGAGAAGGTCTGGTGGACACTGCCAGGCGTCCATGATGAGATGAGTACCGAGGTTTTTCATTCGATTACTCCCAATCCTACACACTATGTGTGAAATGCGGCGTCAAGTGGGCGCCAGTTGTGCTATGTCGATGACCATAAACTCAGTATTCACCCTGGGGCGCATCGGCCCCCTGCCAGATTTCGGTGGACGATCTACTCCCGACAATCTCCGTGGCGACGCGGGATATTATCCACTTTGGTGATTCTGGCAACTTTTTTTTCGGGTTGCAAGTATTTTTCTCGCGGGGGGAATGGGACGAATGGGCCCCATGGGACCTATGGGACGCGCGCGATCCCGCCACGCCGCGCTGGCGTCGCATGGATCCCATAGGTCGCATAGGTCTCATTGCTCTGCTGCGCCCAATTGCCGCCGGAGGGCGGGCGCGAGCGCGGGATAGTCGAAGCGGAAGCCGGCGGCGGTGAGGCGAGCGGGGCGCACGCGGGCGCCGCGCAAGAGCTCGGCGCCCAGTTCGCCCAGCGCCAGTCGCAGCAGCACGCCCGGTGCGGGCGGTCCTACAGGCCGCCGCAGCGCGCGCGCCAGAGCGCGCGTGAAGTCGGCGTTGCTGACCGCCTCCGGCGCGGTTGCGTTGAATGCGCCCGCCAGATCATCCCGCGCCAGGAGAAAGTGAATCGCGCCCAGGAGATCATCGATCTCGATCCAACTGAAGTACTGTCGGCCGCTGCCGAGCCGTCCGCCCAGACCCAGCCGGAAGAGGGGCCGCAGGGCGGCCAGCGCGCCGCCCGCGCCGGAGAGGACGACGCCGATGCGCAGCTGCGCCACGCGCAGGCCGGCGCGGCGCGCCGGCTCCGCCGCCGCCTCCCACGCCACGCACATCTCGGGCAGAAATCCCTCCCCCGGCGGACTCTCCTCATC
This sequence comes from bacterium, assembly GCA_015075175.1. Taxonomy (GTDB): domain Bacteria; phylum Hinthialibacterota; class Hinthialibacteria; order H5-UNCL2; family H5-UNCL2; genus H5-UNCL2. The sequence continues at coordinate 7,671 of JABTUV010000001.1, read as the reverse complement.
CACCCAATCTTCGCCGCGATCTCCGTAGTAACCGATGGCGGAGGCGGCGATCAACGCGCGCGGCGGGCGGCGCAGTCCCGCCAGCGTCTCGCACAGGAGGCGCGTGACTTCCACGCGGCTGTCGCGCAGGCGCCGCTTGCGCTCGGGCGTCCAGCGGCCAGCCGCGATGATTTCGCCCGCCAGATGCACGACCGCGTCCACGCCCTCCAGCCGGTCGGCGTCGATGGAGCCGCGCGCCGGCTCCCAGAGCACCTCGTCCGCCCGCCCGCTGGGACGCCGCACGATCCGCAGGACCTCGTGTCCGCCGGTGGAAAGAAAGTCGCACAGCCGGCCGCCGATGAGTCCGGTCGCGCCCGTGACGGCGACGCGCAGCCGCGAGGGTTCGGGAAAATCGCCGTGGCGGCGGAGGTCGCGGGCCAGCGTCTCGTGGCGATAGGTAAATGCGCGCGCCAGCCTTCGTTCCACCCAACCGCCCAGGAGCCGTTGCGCCAGCCGCCCGGTCGGCAGCTGGTACTCGATCTCCTCCACGTGGCGGCAGGAGTGATCGTCGATGGGGATGAAGCGGCGCAGATGCACCCACTTGTGAAAGGGGCCGGAGAGTTGCCGGTCGCCGAACTGGCGTCCCACGACGTAATTCTCGTGCAGGGCCAGCCAGCGGCGGGTGAAGGGACCGAACCGGACGGCCAATTCGACGCGCGCGCCGTCCATGATGCCGAGACCTCGATGGGAAAGAACCTGGACGCGCTCCCAGGGAGGCGTCAAACGCTCCAGGGCGCCGGGACGCGCGTGCCAAGCGAAGGCCTCGTCCGCCGAAGCCGGCAATACGCACTCGATCGTGAAGATGGGCATGGACCACGCCTCGCTGCGTCAGTCGAGGAGCATGTTACGACGGCGGACGCCTCGCCACAAGGGCCGTTGCGAAGGCGGCCTCCGCTCCCCCCTTAACAAGGGGGGGCGGGGGGGGATGATGCGCGCGGCAGCAAGCAGCCGCACTCCACATGCCGCGCGGCAGCAAGCAGCCGCAATTCCTACGGGATCACTTGGGCGGGATGACGTCGCGCGGCTGGATGTGGTCCGCGTTGTTCCACCACTTGTCCGCCGCGTTGAAGTACGCCCGCACTTGCTCGTCGGTCACGTGATCGTCCACCGCCACCACCGACATGCTGTCCGGCCGGCAGGCGCAGATTTCCGCCACGTCGAAGTCGATCTCCTCGCAGGTGCTGTTGCGCATCTTCACCGGCCCGTAACGCGCGTTCACGTACTTGTCGGCGAAAATCCGCCGGCAGGTCTTCAGGCCCGAGCCGTACCCGATCTCGATGAAGTCCAGGTTCGGAATCTTGCTGTAACCCTTGGTCACGTGATCCAGGTTGAAGCCGCAGTGGTGCACGCCGAAGGGGCGCAGCGTCTCGGAGATGCGCGTGTCGTAGGGCAGAATGAACTCCTCGTAGTGCTCGTTGGAGATCATTTCCACCGTGCAGTTGGAGACCACCGTGACCCCGCGCTCGAAGCCGCTGACGCGGTCGTAGAGCATGGCCATGGTGGTCACGCCGATGCTGGTGGACCGGCTGCGCTCGCGGATGGCCCCGGCGCAGGCGATGATGGTGTCGGCGATCACGTCGAAGATGTGGTGGGCGCGCTCGGGATGCTCGATCATGTCGATGAAGATCATCTGCCCGCGCGTCTCGATGGCCACGTTCAGCACCCCTTGCAGGTTGATGTCGCCGTCGATGTAACCGTACTCCTTCTCCAGCCAGTCCATCTGCCGCAGCACGTCGGACATGAAGGGGGCGGTGGTGATGTCGGGGACCTTGACGTGGTCGGCGTAGTCGTCGTCCCACTCGGCGCAGATGGGCCAGGGGGGCGCGTCGTCCAGGTAGCGAATCTGCGCGCCCAGGGTGGCGGCGATCATCCAGCCCATGGCGGTGAACTTGGAGCCGATGATGGGCTGCGGCTCGGGGTGCTTCTCGCCGATACCCAGGTCGCCGAACTTCTCCCACAGCTGCCGGCGCATGGTCATGTCCTGCTCGATGCGGAACTTGGGATCGTAATAAAAGGGCTTGTTGAAGTTGGTTCCGAAGTTGGTATGCCACCACTTGGGATGGAAGGTGATGCCGGCGGGTGCGCCGTGGCTGCGAATCATGTTCACTCCTCGCGTCTTTGCTGCAAGTGAGACACAATAGAGACAGGAAGAGACGCCGTCAACCGGATGGGGGATGAACGTTCACGGCGGGGGGACGTCGAATCGCCGGCGCATTACGATTGCTGCGTACGAAGATAGGATTCCGCACCGTCGATGAAGTCGCGCGCCCACGCGCAAACCTCCCCGGACTGTGCCGGGGTCACGGCGGCTCCAATGTCGTAGTCACCGATGTTGCGGAAATCCTGCGCGTCGATCAACCAACGATGGAACTTGGGATCCATGCGGCCCGTCTTGGCGAATTCCCTCCCGAAGGCGGAGAGCACGCCGCCGTGGCTCGAATAAGACTGCCCCAAGGATGCCAGCAGAGCCTCGGCAACGTAAAACATGCTGTAATAAGCGCGCGAGACCGCGAACGCATGGAATCCACCCTGGCGCAGCAGGCCGGCCGCCGCCAGGCTCTCGCGCGCCTTGGCGAGCAGTTCCGGGACCTCGCCGGTCACAGGGCAATCGCCTCGCGCCGGACGTTTCTGAGAAACGGCGTCGCCCCGGTCTGGAAGGTGGCTTCGTCCACGAACACGCGCGAAAGCGCCGCGTCGAATTTCAGGCTGAGGGCGGCGGTCGAGGGCGAGGTGACGGCGATCAACCGGCCGTAATCCAAGGGAGGGCGCACCACGCACAATACGTCCACGTCGGAGTCGGGCGCGGCCTCCCCCCGCGCCCGCGAACCGTAGAGATACACTGCGCGCAACTGGTCGCCCAGCGCCTGCGACAGCGCCTCACGATACTCCTCCAGCAGTTGTTGTACGTTCTCAGGTGACACGACGATTCTCCCAACTCGATACTCGCTGGCGGCAGCAAGCTGCCGCGCTCCATAAGGACCGGCGCAGCACCCCTCGATGCGGCCTTGGGCCTACTCGGGGCCAGGCGCCGCGCATCTACGCTCCCAGCGCCTTCAGCTTCTCGCGCGCGAACTCGCCGCAGCCCGGATCGTTGACCACCTTCTGGTATTCGTGCATGGCTTTGCCGCGTTCGGCCCGCTTCTCGAATATCTCCGCCAGGCAGATATGATGGAAGGGGTCCGGCTTTGGGGCCAGTTGCATGCAGCGCTCCAGGGCGTCCTGCGCCTCGGCGTACAGGTTCTGTCCCAGATAGGCCTGGCTGAGGTAGAAATACGCCTCGGCGTAGTTGTCGTTGAGTTCCACCGCCCGCTCCAGGAACCACATCGCCTCGCCGTAAACCTCCTGCTCCAAAAAGAGCACCCCCATGCGCAGGTGCAGGTCGGGATAGTCGGGGGCGTGCTGGATGGCGCGCTCCAGGCAGGTCTGGGCCTGGGTGAAGTTGCGCTTCTCGATGGCCACGTCGGCGGCCAGGGCCAAAACCTTGACGTTGTGGGGGTCCTCCAGGAGGAGATCCTGGGCGCGCGCCTCGGCCGCGTGCAGCCGCCCCGCGCTGTAATCCGCCAGGGCCAGGTGGAAGCGGATATCCCAGCTGCCCGGTTTCAGGTTGGCCGCCTCCAGAAACGCCTTCTTGGCCTCCTGGGTCCGCCCCTGCCTGTGCAGCTCGATACCCTGATTGAAGCGCTCGGTCGCCGCATCCTGGGCCGCAAACGGGTTCTTTTCCGTGGTGCGATAGCTGAACGACTGCGCCGCCAGCCGATGCTGCTCGCGCGCCTTCTCGTAATCTCCGATCAAGCCGTAGAGTATCCCCAGGTCGTTGAGCGCCATGGTGTAGTTGGGATTGATCTCCAGCGCCTTCTGCAGCGTAGCGATGGCCTCCGGGATGCGCTCGGCGCGATGATAGGCGCGCGCCAGATGATAGTGATAGTCGGCGTAGCGCGGCCGCTCGGCGACCGCCCGCTCCAGCAGCGGAATGGCCTCCGCCACGTGGTCCTCGTTGAGCAGCATCAGCCCCTCTTCCATGTAGGGGATGATTTCCTTGCCACGCTTGGGCTTGCGCCACACATCCCACTTGCCGGCGGGGTTTTTGGGCGGGGTCGGTTGGGAGCTCATGCTTGCGCCTCTTGCAATGGAGTGGGACAGACCGCGGAGACGCCCGGCAGGCTGAGACGAAAACAGGTCCCCTCGGGGCCGGTGCGCTCCAGGCGCACCTGCCCTCCCAGTTCACGCATGAACTTCTGGGTCACCGCCAGTCCGATGCCGCTGCCGCGCGATCCCTTAGTACTGTAAAAAATCTCCCAGATTCTGGCCTGAATGGCCGGTGGAATGCCCGGCCCGTTGTCTTCAACGTCCAGGATGGCCGCGTTGTTTTCGCTCTTGGTCAGCCGCACCTCAAGCCGGCCGGGGCGGGGATGTTCCTCGGAGAGGGCCATCTCCTCCAGAGCGTCCAAGGCGTTGACGAGCAGGTTGAGCACGCATCGCTCCAGGGGGACCGGATCCGTCACCACCCACATGGGGCTGTCGGGAGGATGATAGGAGAGGGTGACGCCGAGTTTGGCGGCGCGCGCTTGCATGGAGTCCACAAGGCGCGCGACTTCCGCGTCGAAGCGGACGGGGGACAGCTTGGGCCGGCGCGGCGCGCTGTAGGAGAGAAGATCGGCGACCAGGCCGGCGACCTTTTCGTTGCTGGCCTTCAGCGTCTTCCAGGCGCGCGTGAGCATTTCGTGGTCGCCCGCCTCCAGCGCATGGTCGATGACGGCGGCGCTGCTGGACAGGCCGGTGAGGATGTTCTTGATGTAGTGGGCCAGGCCGGCCATGGCCTGGCCGACCGCCGCCAGCCGCTCCTTCCTGACGTTTTCTTCCAAGAGGCGCGCGTTCTCGATGGCGATCGCCGCCAGGTCGGCGATCGCTTCCAAAATGCGCTGATCGTGCGCGTTGAAGGGCTCCCGGTCGACCTTGTTGATGACTTCCAGGACGCCGATCAGCTCGCCCTTGCGGACCATGGGCGAAGCCAGCATGGAGCGGGTCGTAAATTTGGTTTCCTGGTCCGCCTTGGCGTAGAAGTTGGGATCGTGGGCCACGTCGGTGACGATTTCCGACTGGCGGGTGCGCGCGACGCGCCCGCAGATGCCCTCGCCGCTGGGCACGCGCGTGCCCAAAAGCTTGGCCGCCGCCGGCCCCCGCACCACCTCGAAGCACAACTCTCCCGTCGCCGGATCGATCAAGAGGAGCGAACTGGCGGTCGCGCACAGGAGCTTCTCCGCCTCAGTGATGATCAGTTCCAGGAGCCTGGGAAGGTCGTCGATGCGGCCCAGAAAGTGGTCCAGGCGCAGGAGCGTGGCGACGATCTCCTCCAGCTCCTGGCGGGAAAGCCGCTCATCCAGACGAATGTGAAAAAAACCTGAATCGTGCATGGAAACGAGCCTAGGTTGTCTGCCCCACAGTTACCCCGATGCAATCGTTTCTTAATCTTAATCTTAATCTTGCTCTTAATCTTGCTCTTAATCTTGCTCTTAATCTTGCTCTTAATCTTGCTCTTAATCTTGATCGACAGCCGATTGCCGGCAAAGGCGCGAGATGCCATGCGAACCGAAGCGCGCCCGGCGACGGGACGCCGCCGGGACTGGCGACAAGATGTCGCCGTTACAGATCGATGCCCAGCTCCTTGATCTTATTCTGCAACGTCTTGCGGCTGATTTCGAGGATGCGCGCGGCGTGGGTGCGATTGCCGGCGGTCTTGCGCAGCGCCTCCTCGATCATGGCCTTTTGCACCGCCAGGCCGCGATGATGGGCGGCGGAGAGCAGCGAGCCGCCCGGTTCCTGTTGCGGATCCGTTTGTCGTCCGGGCAAGGGCAGGTCCTCCGGCTCCAGGACCGTTTTCGTCGCCAAGGCCAGGCAGCGTTCGGCCAGATTGGCCAGTTCGCGGACGTTGCCCGGCCAGTCGTAAGCGAGGAGCGCGCGTTCCGCCGCAGGTGACAGTCCCAGCGGTCGCCGGCCCAGGCGCGCCGACAGATGACGCTGGAAGTGCTCCCACAGGGGAAGGATGTCCTCGGGACGTTCCCGCAGCGGGGGCAGGCGCAGGGGCACAACCGCCAAGCGATAGTAGAGGTCCTGGCGAAACGAGCCGCCCTTGACCGCTTCCGCCAGATCGACGTGGGTGGCCGCGACCACGCGCACGTCCACCTTGCGCGAGGTGACACCCCCAACGCGCTCCACCACGCGCTCTTGAAGCACACGCAGGAGCTTGATTTGCACCGGGCCGGGCAGGTCGCCGACTTCGTCCAGAAAGATGGTCCCCCTGTCGGCCAGCTCGAAGCGCCCCGGCTTGGCGCAGATGGCGCCGGTAAAGGCGCCCTTTTCGTGACCGAAGAGCTCGCTCTCGACCAGGTGCTCGGGCAAGGCGGCGCAGTTGACAGCGACGAACGGCCCACCCACCCGGCGCCCCTGCGAATGTAGCGCCCGCGCCAACAGTTCCTTGCCGGTGCCCGTCTCACCGCACAGGAGCACGGTAGTGGGAAGGTCGGCCAGGCGGCGCGCGTCGGCCAAGAGCGCGTTCATGGCGGTGCTCCTGCCCACGATGCCCGCATCCTCCGCCAGGGGCGGGCGCTCGACCTGCGCGCAACTCTCTGCGACGCCCTTTTCCACCACGCGCAGGATTTCCTCGCGCTCGAACGGCTTGGTAATGAAATCCAGGCAGCCCTTCTTCATCGCCTCGACGGCAGTCTCGACCGTGCCGTGCGCGGTAATCAAAACAAAGGGCGCATTGATGCGCCGCTTGCGCAAGGCCTCCATCAACTCCAGGCCGTCCATGCCCTCCATGCAAAGATCCGAGAGGATCACGTCGAACCGGCGGCGGCCGGCCAGCGCCAGGGCGGCCGCGCCGGACGGCGCGTCGTCCACCTCGTAACCCACCTGGGAAAGCAGGGTGGAGAGAATGCGGCGCATGTTGGCCTCGTCATCGACGACCAGGATGCGCCCGATGGTGGGCGGGCTTGCGTTCATACCGGCTCCTGTCGGGGCAACCACAGCGTCACGGTCGTGCCCGCCCCAGGTGTGGATGAAACGGAGATGCGGCCGCCCATGCCCTCGACCAGGTCGCGGGCGATGGCCAGGCCCAGTCCGCTGCCCCGCGCGCGAGTCGTAAAGAACGGATCAAAGGCGCGCGCCAGGGTCGCCGCATCCATGCCGCGGCCGCTGTCGCTCATTTCTAGTTGAAAACCGGGTCTTCCATCAAGGTTTTCCATGCGTCCTAGCAGGCGCAGCCTGCCCCCTCCGCTCATGGCCTCGAAGGCATTGTTGAGCAGGTTATGGAGGACCTGGGCCAGTTGCTCGGCGTCCGCAAGAACGGGCGGATCCGGCTCCGGCCAGTCCCATTCAACCTGGACGGCCCAGTCGGGCTGCGTCTTCATGCCGGCGAGGATTCTTTGCACGAGCGGGCGCAGCTCAACCGCAGTCGGCTCGGGGGGACGGGGCCTGGCGAATTGCAGATAGTCGCGCACGATGCGGTCCAGGCGGCGTACCTCGTCGGCGATCATACCGAGGAACTCGCGACTGCCCTGGTCGTCGGGGAGTTGCTGCTGGAGGACCTGCACGGCGCCGGCGATGGCGCCGAGGGGATTCTTGACCTCGTGGGCG